>CAWGNX010000001.1:0-1021009 GCA_963824065.1 uncultured Chloroflexia bacterium
AGACCAGGTCGTGTTTTACAGCCAGGGCAGCAGCCTGGGCCCGGTTTGCAGCGCCCAGTTTTTGGATGCAGGCGCTGACATGATGTCTTGCTGTGGCAGGGCTGATCATCAGCCGTTCACCGATATCCTCATTACTCAGACCCTCGACAATGAGTGCCAAAACTTCTCGCTCCCGTTTACTCGGATCACTCCCCAGTTTTAGCGGGCTCGTTTTGGCCCGGATCAGCGCCTTAGTTGCCTCTGGTGCCAGGGTAGGCTGTCCAGAATAGGCTGATCGTATAGCATTTGCTATCGTATCGATCGAAGCGTTCTTGAGAATATAGCCGATTGCTCCCGATTCAAGTGATTCTTGCACCAAATCATCCTTCGGATAACTGGTTAGCATAATAATTTTCACCTGCGGATATTGATCAAGAATCGCTCTTGTGGCGAGGATACCGTCCATGGCCGGCATGAGGATATCCATCAGGATTACATCAGGGGTATGCTGGTGGCAGTAAGCCAGCGCTGCACGGCCATTCTCTGCCTCACCGATCAGCTCCAGGTCATCAAAAACCAGCAGCATATTCTTCAGCCCATCACGAACTATAGGATGGTCGTCGACTATCATCACTTTGATCGGTTTAAGATCCATCATATTTTGCTGTTTCTCCTGCTTTACTCGACCAGGTGATGACAATATCAGTCCCACGGTCGGGTTCACTGTGAATCTGGATAACACCGCCGATCTTCGCAACCCGTTCGCGCATGATGCTGATTCCCAGGTGACCAGCTGATACCGCCCCTGGGTCGAAACCACAGCCGTCATCCTGAATTCGAAGTTCTACCAGGTCTGGCTCGGCGAGTAGGGAAAGATTGATCTGGGTTGCTGCCGCGTGAGTAATTGCATTGTTCAAAGCTTCTTGCGCAAAGCGATAAAACGCTAAGGTCACGTCTTCTGGTAGTTCAGGTGCATCCATTATCGATGTGGTTATGATGGCTTGCGTACGCACACGCGCGGCTTCAACCAATGTGATTAATAATCTATCCAGAGCCTGGTTATACAAATCCCCAGAGCGCAGTTCGATCAGCATGGATCGCATCTCGGCTAGTGCCCCGCGGATCAACCGGCTGAGCTTTTCCATATTTTGGCGTGCAATCCCAGGGTCTTTATCCCAGATGCGCGGGGTTGCTTCGGCTAGCACGCTGGCTGTAAAAAGGGTTTGCGTAACCGAGTCGTGCAGGTCGCGCGCCAGGCGATTGCGTTCTTCTGCCGCGATTAGTGCCTTAGATTGCTCGTACAGGTGTGAATCCTCGATTAATTGAGCGATATCGGTGGAAAATATTATTAACAGGTTGAATTCTTCGCTTGTAATGAGTCTACCTTCGTCATGCATCTCCAATCCCAAGTACCCGTAAACTTGCTCCCGCAGGATTAATGGCACGAGGGTAATGTTTTGTATTTTAGAATCCTGTATGTGGTTGCCTATTGGCCCGCTGATCGTGCGAACCTGATCCCTGGAGAGATATTCGAGATTATGCTGTTCCAGGTTTGTATCGGACAATATGCTCACAGGAAACGTCGTAAACGTCCCCACCAAATCAGGATGTAAATCACTATGGCAGGAATGTGCCAGGATTTTTGGCTGTTTACGCTCCGCATTAAATTCTGCAATGAAACAACCTTGTGTAGTAAAAAGATTATTGATGATTTCTAAGATCTTCTCGTAGATTTGCGTGAAGTCAACGGAGCGAGCTCATGACCTGATTGACAAGATTGACCGCTGACAACCAGTCAAGGCGTATCTGCAATTGCTCATTGACTCCAGATACCTCTGCGGTCTTTTCTTCTACAAGTGACTCCAGGTGTATGCGATATTCAACCAGCTCAGCTTCTGCCTGCTTGCGCTGGGTGATATCCTGGATAGCGACCACAGCAGAATCGATGTTCCCGGCGTCATCCCAAACCGGACTGGCTTGGATTTCCAGTGAGACACGTTCATCTCCCCGGTCCATTTCAATATCCTCAGCAGATGCCGGCTCACCGTGCAATGCAGTAAACACCGGAAAGTTTTCTAAGGGATATTCCTGAGAGGGTGCCAGCCAACCTGAGAGAGAAATATGGTATCGCCTGCGCCAGGGTACGCCCAGCGGAGAGATCTGGTTGTATGCCTTTGCCTGGGTTGCTGAAGAGTTCCATCGTGCGCTGGTTGGCATACTTGGGTTTATTATCTTTCCCATATAATATAACTCCGAGAGGCAGGCCCTCCAGGATTTGAGACAGCCGGTACTCGCTAGTTCGCAAATCGCGATTCACGCTTTCGGTTTCGGCTTTCAACAAATTGATCCGGTCTGCCAGGGCGAATGACCAGCATACGCCCAGCCATACCATTCCCAGTCTAAATAAATTCTCACTTAAAATTGTGACGGAGATAATTCCCATCCGTGCGAGTACTGCCACAGCTAATGTTACCAGCAGACCGGACCAGGCGATCAAGAACAACTTAGCTGGTCGGAACTTCCTCTGCCAGGAATTGATCCCGGCAACGAGGATCACTGCCAGGGAAACCAAAGCCAAGGGCACCATCAGGGTTGCCATAAAATGATAACTGGTAAACAGCGACAAGACCATTAACATGCCCCATACTCCCACGATAACAACATTCGCCCAATGTAGTTTTGAAAGATTCGCCTTTATTTCTAAAAAAGTATCGGTAAACAAGATTATTGAGATAAAGAGTAAGCCCCAGGACAGCGTCGTACAGATGAGTACGAAGGAATATAGAATGGGAAGGACATAAATCCCCAGATAGCCGTCATAGCTCAAAACGAAAAAAATCGTTGCGGCAAGCTCGATCACAAAATAAAGGTAATTGGCTTCCCTTAACGAAAAAAGCAAAAACAGGTTGTATAACAGCAAACCGATCAAAACGCCATAGAATAACCAGTGCAGCACGAATTCCTGCTGAGACTCGATCCAGAAAGCATCCTTCGTCCACAGGGTCATCGACAGGGTCATCGAGGCGCCGTTTTGGAAGCGCAGGTAGTACGTTTGCGGGCTTTGGGTTGGAACGACCAGATCGAAAACTATGTTTGGATAGATTACATCCCTTGTGGAAACAGGCCTCAGGAGACCGGTCTGCTTAACCTCAAATCCCTCACCATGTTGCGAGGGCAGGTACAGGTCAACATAATGCATATTGGCAAAATTCACCTCCAACAGCCATTCGACCGTGTGGAGGGTCTTATTATCCAAACTCAAGCGCACCCAATAGACGCTGTTCGTAAAGCCATAGTTCGGCGCTTCAGTCTCACTGGGGACAAATTGTGTGTCAAATTTTGGTGAAGATACCTCCTCGATGGTCAACGACCCGCTGGGGTCTTCGAGGATTTCCATGTGCAGTCCCAGCGGGTATTTTCCCTGCTCGTCGGTGAGGATGAGGGGTTCGGGCGTGGGAGGATTGCCGCTTTGGGCGCGTGCAGGGATACTCAGCAACAAGGTTAAGGCGACAAGAAATAATGCGAGCAGGCGTGCTATCCTGGCCGTAAAATTCGATTGCGTTACTAACTTTGGATTAAAGCTGTGCATGAACGCGTGAAAGTTGCCTTTTATTAAAGGGATGCAATATTACGATCATTATACTCGGATCATAATTCAAGGATAATACAATCGACGAAAAAACGATGCTTGAGGTTTTGGGCAACTTTCGGCACAGCTGGATATGCCTGTTGTCGATAGCTTGACTGGCCTGGGATGATGAGACCGAAGTGCCGCAGAGTTGCTCGACAATAGCGGCTCCCTTGCAAGTGTTGCCCTGGACGAATGTATCGGCCAATGTCAGCATCAGGGCTGCAACCCCTCGCTGGTGCTAAGCAGCCATCGGGCGACGAAACTGTCGTTTCGAGATGCCCGGCAGTTCAGCTGCTCTATGTGTTCTTACTTTCCCCGTTTCGGAGTTCGATCGCTATCTTCAATTTGTGCTATTTATTCATCGTCAGTTTCACCTTATTTTCCTTAAGGTGACATTTTCGCTGAACACTTGGGGGTGTAAATATCGCTGAGCAACAAAAGCAATAGCTAATTAATGTTGACAAAATAATGATCTTCATGTAAACTATATGCAATATAATAATTCAGTTGTTTCACACGTTGGCCGGGACGCTCCTGCTGGAGATGCGTTCCGGCCTTTTTGTTTAACCACATTATCAGGAGGCTACCATGATCAACGAAGTCGTTCTCGAAGGCATTGTCGTCAAGACCTGGAAGTACGCCGAAGACCTGCTCTTCCGCATCGCCTGCTACCGCGACCCGGACCTGCCGTCCAAGTCGCTCAACGATGTCCAGGATGCTGCCGATTTCGTCACCATCCGCGTGCTCAAGGGCAACCTGGGCGCGCCGGTGGTGGTCGAGAAAGGCTACCACGTGCGGGTGCACGGTTTCATCCAGAGCCGGGATTACGAAGAGAGCCTGGCGGACTTCCTGAAGGATGCCCGCGGCGCAGAGCTGCCGGTCCCGGAAAGCCTGGATCCGAACGAGCTGCGCGCCCCGCGCGGCACCACCGAAGTGATCGCCCGGCGCATCATGAGCCAGCGCAATGGATCGAAAAGGTGACCCGTCTGACTGAATAGCCGTTCTCTACTGGCGGCAATTCGCAATCATCCGATTTATCTATCAGGGGGATATCGCAGAACAACCGAATAATTCTGTGACTTATACGTAGGCCGGTGTGCTTCCCCCAGGAGGGTTGTGCACCGGCCTTGTTGCTTTAACGAGCCTGAGCTCGAAGAGCAGCCAGCACCTTTACAAACAGCCTCTTTGCGTAAACGTTCTGCCCTGGCAGGCGGTGGCCGCTGCCCCTTACTCCGGGGGCGGGTCGTGAGAAGCGCTGGGTCCTGCTAAAGTCGTCCGCAAAGGCCAGGCTCATAAGATGCCAAATACCGATATTTACGGCTGCCCGGTTGGTTTAGCGCCGGCCGGGCAGCCGATCACAGATTCAGAGCAGCAAACTTTGTCGGCTGAGCTATCGCTTGGCAGTCAAGGTTTGCTGCCCTGACGTGCCCTGAAGTGAGGAACTCAGGGAAGCAATCGTCGGTTGGGTAGCCTTTCACGGCTTTCCCAATCAACGTCGGAAACCAATCCCCATACGTTTGTCTTTTGACACGAAAGGAGCGAAATGCACACACGATGACTACCGCACCCCCAATTCTGGAGAACCAACTCCAACACGACCGCCTGGCCCGGGCGCAGGCTGCCCTGCATGAACGGCGATATGCAGGTGATGGTCTTGACCGACTGCACCTGGATGGTTGCCAGCAAGAGCAGCCGCTACACCGTCTCGCTGGATGGCGACGCCTGGACCTGCACCTGCCCGGATTTCACCGGACGCTGCCAGCGTTTTGGCTTGCGCTGCAAGCACATCGAGGCGGTCCGTCTCACCGAGACGGAGAAGATCGCCGAATCCGGGCTGGTAAGCCAGTACACGTATCCACAGTTTTCAACCACTCACACGGAGGAACCTATGACCCAATCCATGCCAACACACGATCCACCCACGCTCGATCCGTCCAGCGAGCAGATCCTGTGGCGACTTACGGCAGCCGCTGGATATGAACCGCGTCAAGCGCCGCCAGGCTCCCGGGCAAGGGACTGTCCCTTACCTGGAGGGCTATGACGTGATCGAAGCCGCCAACGACCTGTTCCTGTTCCGCTGGTCGTTCGACCTGCTCAGCGAGCCGCACATCATGCGCTGGGATAAGGTTGTCACCTTTTACGACCAGCGTGCCAGGAAGAAGGTGCCGGTGCTGGGCGAAGACGGCAAGCCGACCACGGAGATCGCCGGCGTGGCTTACATCACCGGCCGGATCACGGTCGAGCTGGACGGCAAAGCCTACAGCCATGCCGATGCCGGGCGCTGCATCTTCAATGGCGACACACCCGAAGCCCTGGACATGGCCATCGCCGGCGCGGTCACCGACTGCCTGAAGCGCTGCTTCCGCCAGCTCGGCGAGCAGTTTGGCAACAGCCTGTACGACAAGGAAGTTGCCAAGACTGCTGGCCTGGAGAACGGCGCTTCGAACGGTCACGGATCGAACGGCAACGGACAATCCGAAAATCGAGGCAATCGGCATCGCCTAACCCGCCTGCGCCACCCAATCCACCCGCATCCCAGGCGGAGACGCTGCAATACCGGGATGGCGTAGCGGTGGACACAAGCAACGCGGCGGAATTGGAAGCGTTCAACACCTTCAAGTCCGCCCATCAGGGGCTGGCTCCCGCCTCGCGCGAAGTGCTGCGCGCCTGGGTCGCCAGCCACAACGGCAAGAAGTAATCCCACATTCAAGAAACGGAGGAAAATCTCATGTCATTCCAAACGATCATCATCGCCGGTCATCTCGGCCGCGACCCGGAGATGCGCTACACCCCTGCCGGGCAGGCCGTGACCAACTTCAACCTGGCTGCCAACCGCCAGTACACCGACTCGAGCGGTCAGGTGGTGAAGGAAACCACCTGGTTCCGGGTTTCGGCCTGGGGCAAGACCGCCGAGAACTGCAACCAGTATCTGCATAAAGGCAGCCTGGTGCTGGTGGAAGGCCGGCTGGTGTGCGACCCCGAGACGGGCGGCCCACGGCTCTACACCCGCCAGGATGGCTCGCCTGCCTCGTCCTTCGAAGTGAGCGCCAGCACGGTGCGCTTCCTGTCGGGGCGTGAAGGCGAAAGCGAACCCGAACCTGCCGGGAATGGCTCGGCTGCAACCCAGCACGATGACATTCCGTTCTGATCCACACGAGATTGCCCTGGGTACGCCTGGGGCAATCTCCTGAATTCCCCACACGGAGGTAAACATGATCAAGAAGATTTACCGCGGCGAACCGGGCGGTGTAGTCAAAGTCATCCTGCCATCCGGCAAGTCGCGACCCTTACGACACGTGGTGCTGCACAGCCCAACCGGTTTCGGTTGGGGCTACGGCGGCTCCGGACCGGCAGACCTGGCATTGAGCATTCTGTGCGATGTGCTGGGCGAGCGACCATCTGAGAAGCAGATCTACCACGGGCGGTTCAAAGCCTACCCACACCACCAGGATTTCAAGCGTGAGTTTGTCGCCCGGTGGGAGTATGGCGGCGGGTTCGAGATCGACTCGGATACCATCGCCGGCTGGCTGCGCAAGCGGGGTGTGGAGGTGCAGCCATGACCGATGAGTACATCTCGATGACGGTCCCGGCTCCGACCTGTTCGATCCCTACGAGACCGGCTGGTGGAAATCCATCTCCAGCGACGAATCTGCACCTGCAGATCAGCCTTGCCCGAATTGCAATGGCGAAGGTTATGTTGTCGTCCGGGTCTATCCCTGGGATGGCTGTTCGTACGATGAAGAGCCGTGCAAGTTCTGTAATCCCAGGAAGGATGACACGGAATCTGAGATGACTCAGTGGAGCTGGATGACGAGTCCTAGAGGAGATGGATATCCCCTTCTAGTCGTTTCTCACCGTTGGCATTCCAATTCCCACACGTCCTGGAGGTAAACAGCATGCAAGATACCCTGACCCAGAAGCCGGAGATCGATCTGGCAGGCAGGCCTACCCGCATCCGCGTGATCGGGTACACCTACCTGGTCGATTTCGGTCCCTCGACCCAACCCCGTTTTCACACCGTCAACAAGCAGCGCAGCTGCTCGTGTCCGTTGAAGGAAACCTGCCCGGCCATCGAAGCCGTGGCGGAGTACCTGCGCAACGGCGGGCAGCGCGCTCCCGATCCCATGCCGCCCTGCCCGATCTGCGGCGCGGAGACTGTCCGCGACCGCAAGTGGGACGGCAAGTACACCAAAGAGCTCGGCTGGCGCTGTACGGCAGGAGGTCTTACGACACTTCCTGGAGGCCAAAGCCGAACGCGATTAAAAGAGGCGCTTCGCCGCCAGCAAGCAGCGGTCAGCGAACACGAAAGTGCAGCTGGCCGCTGATTTATTTAACGGAGGAAATAATGCAAGTACACACGTTGACCCACATGGAATTCGAGCCTGCGCCGGTGCAGATCGGCGAGCCGTTCCGCTGCTGGGAGTGCGGGTCGCCTGACCAGGGCGGTATGTTCCTGATCATCGACCACTCCCCGCTGGAGGCTTACGCCGATCACGTCTACTACATGCGCCTGGCCTGCGGGCACAACACCCGCTGCGTGCGCCTGGGCGATGCCATCGCCCCGCTGCGCCCGCTGGATCGCTCGATTGACGAGAACCTGGCGAGTGTGCGTGAAGGATTGGCGCACCTGGCCAAGGCCGTACCGCCCGATCAGCAGAACCAGGAGCCGGTCTCCAAGATCGTCTACCTGCTGGTCGCCGGGCGCATCTCGCCGCAGACAGCCATCAACCAGCTGCGCGGCCTGGTACGCACGAACGAACCGTTCCTGCCCGCTCGGCTGCCTGTCATCGAACAAACCTGGCGGTAATCCCGCCTACAACCAATTCACACGCCGCCCGCTCTGGAACCCTCCAGGGCGGGCGATTTCTTTACACGGAGGAAAACATGTGCCAGTTGCTGTTACTGCCGGATAAGCCCGGCAACACGAAATACACCCCCAAGCACAAGCTGCTCCCCTTGCGGGAGCGCCCGGTCGAACGGGTCAGCGCCCGCGCCGAGGCCTGCACGATCATCGAGCTGCTGGCTGCCATTCTGGGTGGTCCACAGCCCATCGAAACTGCCGATGCTCTGCTGGCGCACTTCAACGGCCGGCTGTCCGATCTGCGACGCGCTCCGGCGTCACGAGATTGCCGATATCCCCGGCATCGGGCAGCAGAACGCCGCCCGTCATCAAGGCTGCTGTGGAGCTGGGGATGCGCCTGACGCTCAACACCGAGAAGATCGTCCCGACGATCCACAGCCCAGCGGATGCGGCTGCCTTGCTGCAGCACGAGATGAGCACCCTGGAACAGGAGCACTTGCGTACTATCCTGCTTGACACACGCAACCGGGTGATCGACATCGTGGAGATCTATCACGGCAACCTGAATTCCGCCCAGGTGCGGGTGGCAGAAGTCTTTCAGAGCCGCCATCCGCGCAATGTCGCCGCGCGATCATTCTGTCATAATCACCCGAGTCAGGTGACCCGACCCCAGCCCGGATGACGTCGCCGTCACGCGCGCCATCGTCCAGGCGGCAAGCTCCTGGATATGGAACGTTCTGGATCACCTGATCATTGACCGGTCGAGGTTCGTGACGCTCAAGGAACGTGGGCTTGGTTTTGACGCTCGCGTGTCCGAGCAAAGCGAGACTATACCTGCGATCAAGCCTTCGTTTACCCTCCATGAAGACGACGATCTGATCTACGCCTACACCCGCTGCTCAGGCGCTGGCAGATGGCGTGCTGGTGGATGTCTCCAAGATGGCATCGGAAGCCGGTTTTCGCTACCCTACTGCCATCACCGCTGACTTGCATGCCCGCATCACCCCGAATGAGCGAGAGAAAGCATTGGGTCAGAGCTATGAAGGCCGGTTGTGGGATGTGGTTTTTCTGGCTTCCTTCGCCGCCCGCCAGGCAGGTACACAAGATCGATGCAGCTTCGAGGTCAGTCTGTTTGAAGCCGACGACGCTCCTCCACATCGCACCCACCGCCGTACACTTTCATTGTGGATGGTGGTAGGTCCCGGCGATCAGGGTGAGCCGGTCATCACGATCGGTTTCCCTGAGAATTTCTAGGGAGGCAGCCATGACTGGAAAATCACTAACCCAGGCCTGCCTGCCCCCTTCGAGAACGCCTACTTCCGGGAGCGCGCCATCAAGGTAGCCAACCGGCAAAAGCAGGGACACATCCTGGTCTCCGGCGCCAAGCCAGACAACGGTCAGGGATTACCCTTACCGTACATCCACGATGTCCCCGGCTTGCGGCGAGGCAGCTACCCCTATGACTACGAGTGTGAATGGGGGCGCTTCAAGTACGAGTACGAGCTGAGCTCCTATCTCTTCACCCCGCACAACGGCCAGGTTCCACCCGGCTGGGAGCGCTACGACCTGCAAACACCCATCCAGCCCGTGACCGCTGTAATCGACCGGGCGCGCCGTCTGGCGACGGTCAAGACAAAGGATCGAGAGATCGTTCTGCGCGATGTTCCGGTGGGCGAAAGTCCCTACAACCTGCTCCAGCAGGTCAACGCAGCCCTGGCGCAAAGCTGCCAGCCCTTCGTGGCCTGGCGGCTGGAGTGGGTCAGCGGCGAGGTTGACCGGTTGTGGCCGGAGGGCGTCCCGCAGATCCGCAACGAACACGGCTCAGCCTACGTCACCGGCTATGCCCACGATGATGCCGGCAACCTGATCTACCTGGGCATGGTCGGGCACAAGACGGTGCTCGAATTCGATCCGGGCTACGATCCAGGCCAGACAGCGCAAGAAGCTTTTCCTGCAAGGCCGACCGGTCTACCCGCTGGCCACTCACTACTGCCAGACCTGGCAGCACCTGCCGGACTATGGCGCGTACCATGCGACCCTGATCGCCGATCCTGCTCTTGCCGGGCAAGTGGCAGCCAGGGGAGGAGGTGGTTTACCTGCTTGTGTTCGAAGGTGAACTATCAGATGGATCAACACCAGAAACCCAGGCTCAACACTTGCTCACTTCTCGTCTATCGGAAACATTATCGATCCCCATCTTGAATGAATGGGAAGAATCATCTATGGGAAGTCGGGCAGATTGAGAACTTAATTATCAGGCTGGAAACTGGTGGCGATTGTCAGGATGGTTACATCGTTCAACTAGATGAAACGGTGTGGAAGGAGGTTGTTATCAGATTATTGAAAGAACGAAAGATTTGTCTCTCCGGTGATAAATGAGAAAAACCATAACAGGAATGGGTGCTAATCCCTTCCTGTTATGGTTCGCACTTGTTGCTCGCACATGAGTCAATCAGTAGCAAGCCTCATCGACCTCGTAATCATCTTCTGGAATCGCTTCACCAGCTATCCAGGTGAAGCACATGTTGCCGGCAAGGGCTGATCCGATTACCCAGATAGGATTTCCACAATTAGAGCATTTTGCGCCTCTCTTGTCCGCTTCCAATGCATCTTTTAGTGCGATGATAATTTCCTCCCTTTTCGCCTTTAAGATGAAGCTCAACATGATTTTCGAGGGTAATCAGTACGAACCGGAAACATTACTAAGGTGCGTCTTGGTGTAGATAGATTGACATCTTCACGAACATAGTGCTGTTCATTATGGTCTATAACTGCTTCTCCAACTTTTTTCATTACCCCCTAACGATCCTATTCAAGCCGAACTTGTTTAGGGGTCCTTATGGGATGATTTGATAATCAACCACATTACCATACGAAGCCTCATCAGCGTTAGGTATCACCGTGAGATCGTTGGCGACTCCAGCAACATTATTGTTATATAGGGTCGCGTTTACCCGGTTGAATGCGCTGTCAAATATTCCTCCAACAAGGACAATACCTTTCACGGGGGGAATCCAGGTAGGGTATGCTGGTGGTCTCTTAATGTTATTGCAGTAGATCGTTGATGGATCAATCACACTACTTGTAGCGGGAGTGCCGCCCGTCAGATTTATGTTAGGGATTATGCTGTCAATTTCATTCATGGCTATCCATATGCCATGAACATACTGCTGTTCAGCGGTTATGCCCTGCACACCGGCAACGACTGAGATTGAACCATCCGATATGCCTACGAATGGCAGGTCTTCCTGAGCGCTATGGTAAAGTGTGTTCCACTGGATGATGACATTCGAAACCCCATTCTGAATGGAAGGATATCCTGGCTTGCCAGACCCACCTAGGATACGGATTTCGTTTGCATGATAATCTGTATTTGTAACTGTTGTTGTAAGGTTATTTCTAAGAATCCTGATGTTTTCAATAGAATTGTAGCTGGCACCAGTCCCATCTGCTCCGTGGATGCTAATTCCGCTATCAACAAAACCATCAATAGTATTTTCAACAATATCAACATTCCTTATTACATTATTTTCTGGTGATGCGAGTGGATATCCGGGATCTAAATGGTCTGTTGCTCCATCACCTGTGATAAAGTTTATCCCCATCCTGCCTGCCTGCCTGGCCCAGTCTGCACCGGAGATTAGAATCTGGTTTTTATAAACAAGTACTTCATCAATTATATTTTCGCTGGCTCCTACTGCCCCTGACATGAATGCAATCGAACTCCTGCCGTTGCCTTGGATAGTATTCTGGTAGAGAGTAATATTTGTTATCGTATTACCGTCCGAGCCATCCCAAAAACCAACCATGAAATGAATGCCAACGCCATTCGTATCACCATATATGTCCTGAGTGACCCTTACGTTATTGCCTGCGACCATCACATCACCAAGATGGTCCCCGATTGTATTATTTATATGTAAAGCAATGCCATAACTGGATACATCCATATTATTGCCAAGGATAATTATGTCCTCCCAGTGATTATGGGTAGGCTGGGCTGTAAAACAGCAATCTCCGGCTGCAAGAAGGATTCCTGTCAAACTATCGCTGATGACGAGATTGCTGATATGAATACTACTGTATATGGTGTTTGTCGTGGTTGGTTTGATGAGCACTGCCTGGTAATAGCCCATCAATCGCAGGGCATACAGAGTATTGTTGCTGCTTTGGATGGTAAATGCTCTTGCATATGGGTAGTTAGTCCGACCATTGGCAATCGTGATGTCTGGTGCTGAATCGCCATCGATATCGCCATTGATGATCAGCGAGCCTCCCAATAATGGTGGTAAATCCTGATTATTTGTTCCTCCGGTATAAATTGTTGTATCGTCCAAATGAGCAGCGAAGAGGATCGTATATTCCCCTGGATCATTGTTGGTTGCTTCGATTGCTTCACGCAGTGCGATCCCATCCGGACCTGGGTTCGCTAAGAGGCCTGCAACACTGGACACATTCCCGTTGATGATATCTGCATTGATGGTCACAGTAATGGTTGTTCCCTGCTGCAAGGTGATTCCAGGTATTTCAGGGTCGGGCACCTGGAAATTTTCAGTGCCGGGTGCGTAACATATAGACGGCCAGGGTTTATTCAAAACCAGTGGTAGAAATATTTCATGATCGTCTTGATCTTGTTGTGATACCGCACTGGCGTTCATGGACAATGGGAACAGATACACAATCGAAGCCAATGGGACCAGCACAAGGATTGGGGTAATTAAAGGCAAGAATTGGTCCTGCTTTTTCATGCTTTTGATCCTTCCATACTACTCCCCGATGAAAACGCCCCCTTTGGCGAGTTGAGATCCAGGATGATCAGGAAGGCGGATTTATGGTAATTTCTTTATTGATTTACGATATACGTTATCCTGACGGACAGGATAGGTCATGAATGAATATTTTGTACTTCGTTAACGTTGGCAGGCAATTACACAAAACATCCCACATTTTGGAGGTGAATATCTAAAAAATATTATAGCAAGGAATTGAGCAAATTGTCACAATAGACCCCTAAGGGGACCTCGCGCCCCTCGGGGCGAAGTGTCCTCCAGGGGGTCATTCACACGGAGGATACACACATGAGACTTGCAGGCATTGAAAAAGGTGGATTTTACCCATACCCACCTCACATGGCGGAAGCTACGGCTTCCTGGTTCATCCCGCTTCCAGCGGGCACACGCGGGCGACTGCTCGACCCCTGCGCCGGTGAAGGCGAAATCGCCAGCCTCCTGGGCAAGCTGCTCAACTGCGAGACCTGGGGCTGCGAGCTGTTCCCCTACCGCGCAGAAAAAGCCGCTGCCCGCATGGACAAGTGCCACAGCGCCGCCTGGGAGAGCTGCTCTCTCACCGACGAGTCGGTCACGCTCTTATGGCTCAACCCACCTTATGATGACGATCGACACGGCGAGGACAAACGGCTCGAGCTGGCTTTCCTGAAATCGACCACGCCCAAGCTGGTGCGCGGCGGCGTGCTGGCGTTCGTCATCCCCCAGCGCATCCTGCGCCTGGCGGAGATCGCCCGCTACCTGGCCAGCCAGTACGAGCGCCATCACCGTCCTGCGTTTCCCGGACGGCGAGTACGAGCGCTTCAAGCAGATCCTGCTGCTGGCGACACGGCGGGAGAAGTACAACGTTCCCACCAACGAAGAGATCGAAGCCATCCAGCGCCTGGCGGAGAGCGATCTACCGCCGCTGGGCTTTGCTCCCGAGCCGGTCTACCCACTGCTGCCTGCCCCGCTGAAGGGCGCGGGCGGCCGGGCGATCACCTTTCGCCGGCTGGACTGGGCGCCCGACGACCTGGTGGAAGCCAGCCGCTGGGCGGGCGTGCGCAAGACCCGCGCCTGGCAGGACCTGGTTCATCCAAGTCAACAGCGAGGTCGCTTTCACGCCCACCATGCCGCTCAAGAAAGGCCACCTGGCGATGCTGATGGCCTCCGGCCTGATGGGCACCCTGAGCCTGACGGACGATGATGGCCACCCCATGCTGGTCAAAGGGCGAGTGGTCAAGGTGGTGGATAAGACCACCCACCGCGACGATCACGACCCCGAGACCCTGGTCGAGCGTTTCCGCGATCGCTACGTCACCACGGTGGCCACGCTCAGCGCCATCCACGGCCTGGAGATCATCCAGGACACCGAGCGCCTGACCGATTTCATGAAGGCGCACGGCGACAAGATCGCCGCTCACACCCTGGCAGCCTACCAGCCGCTCTACGATCTGAAACCCACCGAAGAAGAGCTGGCGATCCTGGACCGCCTGGGCAAGCAGCGCAAGCCGCTGCCCGGACAAGCTGAAGCCGGGCTGCTCCCCACCCAGAAGCACGCCGCCATCGCCGCCGCCCGGGCCATCCGATCACACCGCACTGCCAACCTCCAGGGCGAGATGGGGCTGGGCAAGACGACCATCGGCCTGGCGGTCATCGAGCTGCTGGACGCCTATCCGGCCTTGATCCTGTGCCCGCCGCACCTGGTACCCAAGTGGATCCGCGAAGCGGAAGAAGTCATCCCCGGCGTGAAAGGGCGTGAACTGCGCCGCATCGGCAAGGGCAAAGATGGCGACGTCAACGATGTGCGCACCTTCTTCGATGACTACGATAGCCGGCAAGCTGGGACACAAAGCCATCGCCGTGGTCGCTTCCACCTCGGCCAAGATGGGCGCTGGCTGGAAGCCGGTCGTCAAGGCGAAGACGATCAAGATCAACGGCAAAGCCCCTGGTCGTCTACACCTGCCCGCAGTGTGGCCAGGTGCAAACCGATAACCAGGGCATCCCGGTGACCGAGATCGAGTACTTCCAGAAGCACCGCAGTTTCTGCACGGCGCAGGTCAGGGTTGGAAGCTGGACGCCAATGGCCGGCGAAGTCCGGGATCAAGATGGCAATCCGGTCTGGGATACGCGCCCCTGCGGTGCACCGCTCTTCGAGTACTCCGAAGCCCGCCGTTGGTCCATCGCCGAATACATCAAGGACAAAGCGCATGGGCGCTTCAAGATCCTCGTAGGAGATGAGAGTCCATGAGTACAAGTCGAAATCCAGCGACCGGGGTGTGGCTTTCCACCAACTGGCCGAAGCGACGCGTACACCCTGACCCTGACGGGCACGTACTTTGGGGGCAAGAGCACGTCGATCTTCTGGTTGCTGCATCGCCTGACACCCGGCGTGCGCCAGGACTTCGCCTTCCATGACGAGCTGCGCTGGGCCAGCGCCTACGGACTGCTGGAAAGTGTTCGCAAGCGCAAGGTGGGCAAGCGACCTGGCCGACGAGGATGGCACCTTTACCGGCAATCGCCGCTACCGCGACCAGGCGCACGAGATCCCGGGCGTCAGCCCGGCGATCATCACCCGCCTGCTGCACAACTCGATCTTCCTCAACCTGAAAGACCTGGGGATCGAGCTGCCGCCCTACACGGAAGAGGTGGTCGAGCTGGAGATGGAAGACGGCTCAAGCCCGCCAGTACCGGGGGATGGAAAGCATCCTGCGCCACATGGCGCGCCGGGACTCAGCGCTACCTTTCCCTGTGGCTGCAGTGGGCGTTCTCCCGGCCGAATTCGGCCTTCCGGGATGAAGTCGTGATGCTCAATCACGCTGCCGTCCCGACCAATCAGCTGGCCGCCCTGGCGAAGAGAACTGCTGGAATGCCACCGAAGACAGCGAGCTGGAACCACAGGTCGCCCAGATCCTGCTGGAAGCAGCCCGCACGGCGCAATCTGCGGCTGGAAAACGTGAGAAGGAAATGATCGTCCAGAGCCCGCTGATGCCGCTGCCGGCTGTGCTGCAGGAGCAGTTGATCGAAAGCAACCTGCTGCCCAAGGAACGCTGGCTGGCCAGCTTCTGCCAGTCCGAGAAAGCCCAACGCAGGCGCGTGCTGGTGTACGTTCGCCAGACCGGTACCAGAGATATCCAGGATCGCATCGAAACCGTGTTGAAGGACGCCGGCGTGCGGGCGATCACCCTGTACAGCAGCGTGGATCCCTCGCAGGCGCGAAGCCTGGATCGACAATCACGCTGACGTCGATGTGCTGATCACCAATCCCCGCCTGGTGCAAACCGGGCTGGATCTGGTCAGCTTCGCATCGGTCGTGTTTGCCGAGGTCGAATACTCGCTTTACACGCTTTGGCAGGCGCTTCGGAGAGTCTGGCGTCTTGGGCAGACCAAACCGGTCAAGGCGGTCTTTGCCGTCTACAGGGGCACGATGGAAGCCCAGGCGCTGGCCCTGATGGGACGCAAGATGCGCGCCGCCCAACTCCTGTATGGGGATAACGTCGGCGGCGCAATCGTGCCCGTTGAGGAAGGGGATTTTATCACCGAGCTGGCGCGAGAAGTGCTGCGTGGCGCAGAGTTGGACGATCTGCAGTCGCTGTTTGCGGATGAGATGCAAATCTCGAACTCGCCAATGGGCTGCCCGACCGAGATCAGCCCGGTATTGATTCCAGTCCAACCCAGGACCTGGGAGGAATGGCTGCTGGAACAGCGGTAACCGCAGGCAGGCTGCCAGCTACGAAGGTCGATCCGGCAAACGAGTCAATGTCGAATGTCAGCCGGGCCAGTTGTCCATTTGGAGTACGATGAAGGAGAAATAGACTCGAAGAACACGATATCCACACAATCAACGCTCCGGTTCTGACAGTCAGTCATGCCAGAACCGGAGTTTTCTTTTACCCCCTAAAGCGCATAAGAGACATTCAATCCATATTTAGCGTATGAGGTGCAATTATGGCAGATAAGAGTGGTAAGTCAAAACTTTTCCGAAAACCCTGACCCACAAGAAAAACCGGTTTCCGGAGATGATATAACCCCTTCCCAGGAGCAGCAGATCATTCTCGCCAGGCCGCCCAAGAGCCTGGTTGAGTGGTTGGTGCGTGTCCACCTACGCTTGATGGCGCTGGAGACCAGGAAAAGACAAACGATACCAGCTAAATAGTACCTGCGCTGCTCCTGGAGAGGAGGTGTGCTGATGAAGTCATCCACATAGTCATCACCTTTTGATACCGATTATCAACCTGTTGAACGAAAGGAGTCAATAGAAATGAATCGAAACAACCAAAGAGAAGACTTCACCTCCCATCCCAGGAGCAGCTTACATCCGCTACTCATCTGAGATGCAAAGCGACTCTTTCAGCCTGGATGCGCAGCTGCGCCAGATCAAGGAACAGGCAGAGCGCGATGGCGTAGAGATCATCAAGGTCTTTGCCGATCCAGCCCAATCTGCCTACCGCAAGAAATACCGTCCTGGGATCAATGCCATGCGCGAAGCTGCCCGGCGCGGCGAGTTCAAGGTGCTGTATGTTCACAAAGTGGATCGCCTGGCGCGCCGGCTGGAATGGTCGCTGGAGATCGTCCACGAGCTGCAAGTCCTTGGACATCATCTTCAAGGCTGTCCAGCAGCCTTTCGATCTGCGCACACCGGAAGGTAAGCTGCTCTTTCACCTGGTCAGCTCACTCGGCGAGTTTTATTCGCGATAATTTGTCCAAAGAAACGAACAAGGGCAAGCTGGAAAGGTCACTGCAGGGCTATCACAATGGCGCTGTACCCTGGGGCTACATCAGTGCAGCTGCAGGGCAATCCGCAAGGTGGGTGTGCCCGATCCGGAGAAGGCCCCAGTGGTGGTGGAGATGTTTGAGCGCTACGCCACCGGAGCATACTCGGATATGCAGATCGCCGAATGGCTAAACGCACAAGGCTTCCGCACCAATCGAGACCATCCCTTTGGTAAAGACACCGTGCGGGATATGCTCTGCAACGCCTACTATGTGGGTAAGATCCGCTACCGGGGTATGACCGTGCGTCCCAAAGGGTGTCAGCTATCCGCTCCACACCACCTCAGGTCTCTGAAGGACAACACGAGCCAATCATCAGTCGAAGAGTTATGGCAACGCTGCCAGGCAGTGCGTGCCAGCCGGCGAGTGACCGTGAAGACCATCAAGAAGACCGTGCGGATCAACCTGCTGCAAGGCCTGGTGGTATGTGCTCGACTGTGGAAGGCGACTGCGCATCCAAACGCCTAAGCATTGTCCGACTTACTACCGGGAGGATTCCCACCTGCGCGGTTATCACGATTGTCCGTATATCGGCCAGAGCGTACGTGCTGAGTTGATCGATGCCCAGGTAGCAGAGCTGATCCAATCCCTCAAGTTGCCGGACAATTGGGAAGACCGATCGTGCGCCAGATGCTCGATGACCAGCGCGAGCAGGCCTGATCCGGAGACCGAGCGCAAAGAGATCCGCAGCATGTTGCGCTTGATGCGCGAGAACTTATGAACGCGGGCTGTACGAAGGGGAAGAATACCAGTACTGGCAGAAGGTCAGCGCCTTGAAAGAAAAGCTGGACTTGCTGGAGCGTGTTCCCGAGCCAGCCATCGAACCGGGCGGCCCGTACACTGCTCGACTTGCGCGAGAGCTGGGAATAGGACGACCAAGGAAGAGCGCAAGGATCTGGTGCACATCATGATCCAGGAAGTTGGCGTCGATGTGGTAACCAAACGTGTCCTGTGGGTGAAAGCCCGCCCGGATTACGAACCTCTCTTCTCAACTCCTGGATGGCTTGCGCCATGGATGCCGATACGGCGATTTTGGATAGAGAGTCTTGTGACGCACAGAGGACAATTGTGACATAGGGGAAGATATGGGACAAGTGAGTACCGAAGTCAAAATCGTCCTTCCCGATGTCCCACAATACCTTGACAAGTAGCAGAGGAGTACGTACAATGAAGGAGTATGCACCTTAAAAGTGAGATCGCCCAGCGGGAACTGAGCGATCTCTGTCGCAAACCCTCAGTCGGTTATGACATCATCACCAAGCGATTGAGGCCGGCGATAATGTGCAGCTTTCGCTGCTATGAGGATCTTACGACCTGCGGAGAGGGTGGGATTCGAACCCACGGTGGCCCGTAGGACCACAACGGTTTTCGAGACCGCCCCGTTCGTCCACTCCGGCACCTCTCCGATCAACAACGTCCCGAATTATATCAAACTCGTCCCCAAACCTCTATAGCACCTCGCGCGCCTCAGCCGCCCGCTGTATGTCAGCCGCCCGCCTCCTGCGCCAGGTGCCCCCCGGCCTCCGCCTCCGCCAGCACCGCCCAGATCGCCTGGGCCAGCGCGCGTGCCGCCGCTTCGCTCAGCTCCACCGCCACGCGCGCCCCCGGCCCCAGCCCCTCGTTCACAAAATCGATATTCAGGGCGTGCTCCTCCTCCGCATGGAATGGGTGGTCGAAGGATACATTCGCCCGGTCGAGCGCAAACCACCCGCTCGCCCCCTTGCCGCTGCCAGCCAGCTTCACCTGCTGAACAATATTCGTACACATCTCTGCTCACCTTTCCAGGGAAATTACCCGCTCAGATGCCGGTCCAGGAACGCCCAGATCTTCTCCCAGCCATCCACCGCCGGGCCCTGCCGGTAGTTTGGGCGGTGGTAGTAAAAGAAACCGTGCCCTGCGCCATCATACCGGTGAAACTCGTAGTTTTTGCCGTGTTTCTTAAGCTCCGCTTCATGGAGATTCACCTGCTCCGGCGTGGGCGCTGTGTCATCGTTGCCAAACAGCCCCAGGATCGGGCAGCCCAGGTCCGCCGTATAATCGAGCGGCGCCACCGGGCGGCTCGGGGTCAGCGAGTCCTTATCCATCACCACCCCACCCCCCCAGCAGTCCACCACCGCCGCGAAGCCCTTCACCCGGCAGGCCGCCAGGTAAGCGTGCCGCCCCCCAGAGCACGTCCCAAAGATACCCACCCTGGCGCTCACATTGGGCAGCGAGCGCAGGTACGCCAGCGCCCCCGCCAGGTCCCCCACCGCCTGCTCGTCCGGGATGCCCCCCATGCCGCGCACCTTGGCAGCCACGTCCTCGGGCGTGCCGTGCCCCGCCCGGAAGTACAGGTCCGGGCAGAGCGTCGCGTAGCCGTGATAAGCGAAGCGGCGCGCCGCCTCCCGGTACCACTCATCCCAGCCCGGCATATGATGCGCCAGCACCATCCCCGGGAACGGCCCCGCGCCCAGCGGGCGGGCATAATATGCGTTGATCACCTCTCCGTTCGCCCCCGGCATGGTCACCGTCTCTGCCAGCAGCCCCTCGTATTGGTCGGTTGTGTAGCTCATCCTGCGGCCTCCTTTCCTTTAATAAGCCGGCTTAATCATAGCGCAAAAAACTCCCTCTTCGCTGGGGGAATTTATGGATTGGAGTAATTCGTGAGCTGCCCCAACCCGCCCGGCTCTTACTTGCTTTTTCCTCGCGGATTTGTTATCCTTTTCACAAACCAGCGAGACTTCATTTTCCCCTGCATCCCGACTCTCCAACCCAACACGCGCCTGCGCGCTGAGTTCATCCCACCCGCTCTGCTCAGCGCGGGCACTGGCCGACGACCACCTGTTCCCCACAAGGAGAAAAAATGACCTCCCACGACTTTGAATCCTTCCTGCGCTCCATCTATGCCGAAGGCCGCCCCTGGGGCACGCCCGAGATGCTGGACGAATTCTACGACCGGGTCGCTCCGGACCTCGTCTTCACCCGCCCGCCTTTCCCCCCGGTCGTTGGCCTGGAAGCCAACCGCAAGGATGACGAAGCCATGGCGCTGGCTTTCAGCGACCAGAAAATGCACATCGAAGAGATCATCGCCTGTGGGGACTCCATCGCCCTGCGCTATACCTGGGAAGGCCTCCACACCGGCGTTTCGCCCACCCTCGGCATCCCGCCCACCGGCAAACACGTTAAGGCACTCGGCTGCGTGGTTTACCACCTGCAGGAGGGCAAAATGGCAGAGATCGTGGATTACCTCGACCTGCTGAGCCTGCTGCAGCAGGTGGGCGTGATCCCGGCGATGGCCTAGTCGCTAGACTTCAGCCTTGCGCGAAACTCCAGCGCTTGGCGACGAAAAACAGATCGCTGGGCTAAGGCTGGCACCCACGTTTGCAGGGGGATTCCTGCCTGGCATCCCCCATGTTTGGCGCGCCAGAAGTACCCCTCACTCCTTGTCCCGCTTGTCCCGAGTGTCACCGAGGGAACATCGAACGAGGGAACCGGAGGCGGATGTCTTCCTCCGCCGCAGTCGAAGTGCTCTCACTCAACCAGGTAAATCAAACCCTCCCGCCGCTCAAACAGGTGCGGATACCTCCTCACCCGCGCGCTGATCTGCCCCGCCCGCACCGGCGCGTGGTCCCGCCGCAGGTACAGGCTCCGCCGGTTGACCTCCGCCGCAATCTCCGTCGTCGCTCAGCGCCCCGCCGCTCTCCTCCAGCACCATGCGGATCGCCGCGTGCAGCGTGTACATCGACACCGCCGCCCACATGCGCCTCTGCCGCGGCCTGCACAACCCGCACTCCCCGCTGAAATTGCCATCCTCCCGCCCGTGCTCCTGGGCCCACGCCGCCAGGCTCTCGATCTCCGCCGCGCACACCTTGATCGTCTCGCGCTCCGTGAACCCCCCTGGCCTGGCAGAGCCCCGGTACACCTTGATCGAAGCGCACACCGCCCGGTGCAGCACCATCATCTGTGCTGAGTGCCCCCGCGTCGTGTTCAGCACATACCCGTTGGAATGCCGGGCCAGCCACCTGAAGTAGCCGCGCTCATCGTTCTCAAAAATCGTGCAGGTCTCGGAAGGCATGCTAGCTCCCCTTGGGAATAGAGGCCAAATCTGTCTTAAATATTGTAGACGGATTTTGCCCGCAATCAGCATAATATTTGTGGAAATCCTGTCAATTCCCCCTCCCCCTGACCCCTCGCTTTGTTCATCTCGTTCCACCGCTTTCCCGAACCGGATGTTGGCGCAGAGCTGTCTTTTTGCTCCGCCACTCCCTCGCGCTAAGCGGAGAGAGCGTGGTGAACGCAGTCGTAGGGTGCGTTCCCAACGCACCACACATCCCTCTCCCGCGCCGGATGTTGCGCAGAGCTGTCTTTTTGCTCCGCCAACTCCCTCGCGCTAAGCGGAGAGAGCGCAGTGAACGCAGTCGTAGGGTGCGTTCCCAACGCACCACACACCCCTCTCCCGAACCGGATGTTGGCGCAGAGCTGTCTTTTTGCTCCGCCAACTCCCTCGCGCTAAGCGGAGAGAGCGCAGTGAACGCAGTCGTAGGGTGCGTTCCCAACGCACCACACACCCCTCTCCCGCGCCGGATGTTGGCGCAGAGCTGTCTTTTTGCTCCGCCAACTCCCTCGCGCAGGCTCCGCTTGCGCCCCTGTCATTGCGCTTGTCCTGCGCGAAGCGCAAGTGCTTTCCTTGCGCCGGGGCAATCTCGTCTTTTGCCCTGCAACGCAAGTGCTCTCCTTGCGCCGGGGCAATCTCGTCTTTTGCCCTGCAACGCAAGTGCTTTCCTTGCGCCGGGGCAATCTCGTCTTTTGCCCTGCAACGCAAGTGCTTTCCTTGCGCAGGAACTGCCGCCCTCTCTCCAATCTCCTCTCTTCCAAAAATAGAACTATTGTTCTATAATACATACAGCGTGAGCCGCCCTCTCGCGCAGTTTGGCATTTCCGGGTAACTCACCCGCGCCAGCCCAGGCGCACCATCATAATAAGGAAGATGCGATGGCAGTCAGTTCGCACGAACGTCTATTGCTGGAGTACATGTTTCCGGATGGGCACCACCCCGCCGCCGTCTCGGAGCGCCTGCAGCGCTGGGTGCAGGCGTTCGCTCACTGGCTCGCCGATCTCGGGGCCCGGTTTACCCCCGGCACGACCCGGCAGGCAAAGCTCTCCTGGAAGCGGCTCTATGTGCAGCTCCAGCTCGCACACCCGTCCACGCCGCCCATGCCGTGGGAATTGGAGTCCAACGATATCGCCGCCCATGCCCGCTGGCTCGCTGCCCAGAGCTACGCCTCCAGCACCATCGCAAATTCGATCGGCTACCTGGCGGGGTTTTACCGCTGGTGCGCCGCCCAAAGCATCGACCCCGCAGCAGCTCCCGGCTTCAACCCTGCCGCCGGGGTCACGCGGCCCCGGGTCAGGCGTTATGCCGGCGCGGCCATGTGGACCCACGCGGAGGCCGCCGCCCTCCTCCAGGTATTGCAGCAGGACGAGTCCCCGCTGGGCCGGCGGGATTACGCCTTCTTTCTGCTGCGCCTGCAGGTCGGCGTCCCGCTCGCCTCCCTCCGGGGCCTGCGCTGGGGCATGCTTTTGAGACCCGCTGCTGACAGCCAGGATCCCGCGGCCGGCGGCGTATCAGTGCGCTGGCCGGCCGGCCCGGCTGAGCCTCAACCGCTCTCCTCGGAGCTCTGGGACGCCGTGCTCTCCTGGCTCGCCGCGTCGGGCCGCCTGGCGGATATCCAGCCGCAGGATTTCATCTTTACCCCGCTCAAAGCGCCGGGCCAGGCCGCCGCAAACGACCGGGCCGAGCATTGGGTGCCCCATCGCGCCCTCTCCAGCAGCCAGCTCCTGGCCGAGCTCAAGCTCTACGGCCGCCTGGCGGGCATCGCCGAGCAAAAGCTCACCCTCCAGGCCCTCCGCCGGTCAGCGGTCCGCTTCGCCCTGGACTCCTTGTCGTTTTTTGACAACTCGTCGTCTTTTGACGAGCTGCCTCCCCTCGATGGTCAGGCGCTGCAGGAGATGCAGCAGTTTATGGGCAGCCAGGAAGCGCCCCGCCTGGCCAAATACCGCCTCAGCCTTTTGCCGGATCCTGCCGATCAGCCCGAGTTCATCCCCCCGGCCCAGCCAGTCGCGCTGCCGCAGCGCACAGCGCGGCCGTTCCAGCCGGGCGATGGTATCAAGCACGGCTTCTTCGCCCGCGCTCAGCCCTCCAGCGAGGTGCTGCAGGAGATTCTGCAAGTCCTCGACGAGGGCATCGAAGGGATCGATGAAGAAATCCGCGGTCTGCGCCAGTTGGAGCGCCGGCTGGTCGCCCGCCAGGCCGAGCCCTGCACCACATCCGAGCTCCTCCAGCTCGTCAATGCCCACACCCAGGCCGCCGCCCGCATCGGCCAGTTGATCGCCGCCGAGCAGCAGCTCCTCGCGCCGGAGAAAAAATGGGCCTCCCAGGAAATGCAAAGCATGTACGAATGGGCCGAAGATCTCCTCGATCTGGCGGACTTTATGGCAGTGCTGGATGGCAATCAGCCGTTTGGCGACTCCGTCCGGGCAGAGCTGCGCGGCGCCTCCCAGGATCTTGAGGACGGCGCCCGCTCCGTGGCTGAAGAGCAGGCCGGGGTGCGCTACTCCTTGCGCAATGTGCTGGCGGTCGCGATGGTGACAGACACCGTGGCCGACCTCGTCCGGATGGCGGATATTTATGGCGCGGCCTGCGTGCGCCTGGTCCGGCTCCTCCAGCGCGGCAGCAGCGGCTATGAGCAGCGCCTCACCGCCTACATGCGCTCGGTCTTCCTTACCGCGCTATCAGAGGATGTTGAGCCCGAGCAGTGGGAAACCATTCTGGCCGAGAACGACGCCCGCTATCAGGCGCGTATCGATGCGCATGGCGGCGAAGAAGCCTACTGGGCCTACTTTACCGCCCTTCGTGATGAGATCGTCGGCTCCTGGCGCAAAAAGCGCAGCCGCCCTTCGGACATTCCCTGACCCCCCCGGCGATGTGCTTTTCATCGCCCTCGCGCAAGCCCCGCTTGCGCCCCTGTCATTGCCCAACGCAAGTGCTTTCCTTGCGCCGGGGCAATCTCGTCTTTTATATCTTTCCCCTACAACTCCGCCATTGCCCGCGAAGGCGAAGTGCCGTCTTTTGGCGCCGCCTTCGCCCAAGCAATGGCAGAGCCATGACATTCGCTCGCCCACTACTAATGCATTAATTCTCGAAATTCTGCCTCATAAACTATAACTCTGCCATTGCCTGCAATGTCGAAGATATTGCGCAAGCATTAGCGGAGCCACCGAGCCTGCTGGCTCCGAGCCACTGCCTGGATCGCATTTCGCCACCACTTTCCCTACAACTCCGCTAATGCCCCGCGCTCCGGATAATACACCCTCCCCACCCCTGCCTCATCCAGCCGCTCCTCCAATACCCGCGCCGGCCTGTCCTCCCCGTGCACCAGGTACACCCGCTTCGCCGTATCCTTCACCGCCTTCGCGTACTCCACCAAAAAATCCTGCCCGGCGTGCGCGCTGAACCCGTTGATCGTCGCCACCTCCGCCCCGCCTTTCTCAGTCGGACGTTTGTGACGTCGTTTTTTGCGTCACAAACTCCACGCGCCAGCGAAGTGTTTTTCTTCGCTGGGCCAAGATCTTCACCCGCTCCTCGTGCTCCGCCAGCCGCCTACCCAGCGTAAACGGCGCCTGCCAGATTTTTTTCTACAACAGTGCCTTGAGCAAATAATACAGGGCCACCAGCCCAGCGAACGCGGTTCCTGTGATCAGGGTTCCGAACACGTAGTTGGTGAAATCGTAGGCCTGGTCCGAGTTGGAGACGAAGGCATACAGCAAAGCCGTCAGCCCCACCACGATCCCAAACGCCAGCAGCGAGAACAGGCACAGCACCCCCGCCGCCCCGGCCTGCGCCCACTGCCCCGGCCTGCGCCAGTCCCCCGCCTGGGCGTTGTCCCAGATCCTGGAGAGCCAGGGCTGCCCGGGCGGCTCGGCCGCGGGATCGAGGCGCACATGGATCGGGGCCCGGTGCTCCGCATCAAGTGCCGGGTAGATGCGAGTATGGCGCGGCTGGTTGCCCGCCAGGTAAGCGGCGAAATAACTCTTGTCCGGGTCACCGTTCAAATCCGCCCGCAGCAGCCAGGCCGTGTAATCCAGGTAGGTGTTGATGCCGGCGGCCAGAAAGCGCTCGATTTCCCCCTGGGACGGGATGCTGATCTGCCAGCGCCGGAATTCGCGGGCAAACTGATCGAGGGCCGACCCCGGCACCGATTCGGGGTTGGTCGCTGCCACCCCGTAAAAGCGCCAGACCACCTCCCCCTGCTGGTTGAGCAGCACCATGTGCGAAGCCAGCTCGTACGACTCGATCGCCGGGCTGTCGGTTGACAGGGTGACCGCCTTCAGGAATTTGTCGGGCAGCACCTTCTGCAGGATCATCTCGCTCAGCCCCACGGTCTGCCGGTTACCGTACCCATTCACCACCAGCAGCGCGCCCTGCGCCATATTTTCCAGCATGAGCTGCCGGTTGGTGGTCGCGGCCTGCAGGCCGGGGGTGCGCCCGCGCAGTAACGCCGAATTTTCCGAGAGGTCCACCAGGTCGAACACGGCCCCCCATTCCGCCAGGGTGGCCGCTTTATGGTAAGCGGAGACGGCCTCGACGCTGAACTCGTCTAAGGGATCGAAACTCTCCGTTGGGTCGTCATCCAGGATTAAGGTTTCGTCGTACTCAAAGACCAGAAGCAGTACCCGCCTGCCCGCCAGCTCTGCCAGCTCGCTGGCCATGCAGTTCGTTTCGTAGTTGTAGGCGGGTGTTTCCCGTACCGAGGGGGAAAAGATGATCACGCCAATAAATACCACAACGGCCAGGCCGTAAATGACCAGGATTCCCCCCGCCAGCATCCTCACCCGATCCCCGCCCATCTTGGCGCCCCACTTTCGAGCCCGTATGCCTGAGGCTCGCTTCGATTATAGCAATTTGGGAAGGGCGTGGCAATCTGCACAGCCCGCGCTCACGCCCGGCCCCGCTCTACAACTCCACCGAAGCCCCGCGTTCCGGATAATACACCCTGCGCATGCCAACATCCCCCAGCTTTCCCAGCAAGCGCGCCGGCTAATCCTCCCCGTGCACCAGGAACACCCGCTGCGCCGTGTCCCACCCAATCAAATTCACCCCGGCAAGTTTTATCCCGCCGGCAAAATTCACCCTCCACCCCTCAAAACTTGTGACCTTCGTCCTTGAATCCCCACCCGCGCTTATGGTATACAAGAAATAGAAAGGATCACCCATGGACACGATCCCCGCCTCCTCCCCCGCGGACCCCTCCGCATCAGTAAATGCGCCCGCATCTACGGATGCGCCCGCTATCTTTAATGCGCCCGCCTTACAAAAAATCCTCAAAGCCTACCAGCAGCCCGACCTCCGCCGCAGTTATTGGCAGCTCGCCAACTCCTTCATCCCCTACATCGCCCTCTGGGTGCTCATGGTCTACAGCCTGCGCATCTCCTACTGGCTCACCCTCGCCCTGGCGGTCGTCGCCGCCGGCTTCATGATGCGCCTGTTCATCATCTTCCACGACTGCGGGCACGGCTCCTTCTTCAAATCCCGCCGCCTCAACGACTTCTGGGGCATCCTCACCGGGCTGGTCGCCTTCACCCCCTACTACCAGTGGCGCCACAACCATGCCGTCCACCATGCCACCGCCGGCGACCTCGACCGGCGCGGCGTGGGCGACGTGGACACCCTCACCGTCGCCGAATACCAGGCCCTCTCCCCCGCCCGCCAGTTCGTCTACCGCCTCAGCCGCAACCCGCTCATCATGTTCACCATCGGCGCGTTCCTGGTCTTTGCCGTCTTCCACCGCTTCCCGCACCCTGGCTCCGCCCCGCGAGCGCAACAGCGTCCTGTGGACCAACCTGGCCCTGGCGGGCATCATCGCCCTGCTCATCTACCTCATCGGCTGGAAAGCCTACCTGCTGATCCAGGTGCCCATCCTCGCCTTTGGCACCTCGGCGGGCGTGTGGCTGTTCTACGTCCAGCACAATTTTGAAGGCGTCTACTGGGCCCGCCACGACGACTGGGATTTTTACGCCGCCGGGCTGCGCGGCAGCTCGTTCTACCGCCTGCCGGCCCTGCTGAACTGGTTCAGCGGCAACATCGGCTTCCACCACATCCACCACCTCAACGCCCGCATCCCCAACTACCTGCTCCCCCGCTGCCACCGCGAAAACCCCGTCTTCCACATCACCCCCCTCACCCTGCGCACCAGCCTGCGCAGCCTCAAGCTGCGCCTGTACGACGAGCCCAACCGTCGCATGGTCGGCTACGAAGCCCTCCGCCCCCAACCAGCCCCCACAGAATAACCCGCTGCCAACATCGCCCTCGCGCGTGGTACCAAAGCAAGCTGGATGTTTGTGACGCGGTATAGTGCGTCACAAACTCCAAGCGCTAGCACAGTTTTTTGTGCTAGCGCCCCGGTCATTGCGCAACGCAAGTGCTTTCCTTGCGCCGGTCTCCTCTTTTCCTTCCCCGCCAACTCCCTCACGCGTGGTACCAAAGCAAGCCGGATGTTTGTGACGCGGTATAGTGCGTCACAAACTCCAAGCGCTAGCACAGTTTTTTGTGCTAGCGCCCCGGTCATTGCGCAGCGCAAGTGTCCTTCTTGCGCCCCAATAGTTTGTCAATGCTCGTGCGCCCCTACACCTTAATCTTATACCGCGTCGCTGCCCCCGCCCCCATAACCACCACCCGGTTCAACTTCACCAGCTCCGGCAGCCCGCTCCGATACTGCGCTAGCAAATTGCCCGTCAGCTTGATATTCCCCAGCCTCTGCTCCACCCCCTTCTGCAGCTCGCTGTCCGAAAGACCCTTCGTACCCGCCGCGCCCCCCGGCGCCATCTTCAACGCATCCAGGATCGCCTCCTGGACCGCCGTCAGCTTCGGACCCATGCCGTGCACCTGCCCTGCCTGATTCACCTGTCCCATCGTTTCCTCCTCGCATCTGTAGGCAGCCTCGCTCTAGAGTAGCCGTAAACGAACTACCGGTTAATAGAATCCGCGCATCCCCTTCCGAAAATCCAAGAATTTCCAGCCCAGAAAAATTACGCACGCCCCATATGAAATTCAAGAATTACGTCCAGAAATCCGTCCTCGCCTTCGCACCCCTATTTTACCGCGCCTCACTCATCCTCTTAGGGCGCCATTCCAACCCCAACGCATGACTGAAAGCAGCGCCGTTTACACCCCCCGCAAAACATCCAGCAGCCCGCGGCTGTAGCGCTCACGCCGCCACGGCACCTCCTCCAGGATCTCCTCCAGCTCGCCCGCGCTGCGCGGGTTGCGCGCCACCACCTCCACCATCAAATCCCGCGGCAGCACAATATCCGACTCCACGCCCAGCTTATGCGCCTCATGCTTGCGCCAGCTGCGCACCGCATCCATCCGGCTCAGGTAACCGTTATCCGGCCTGGGAGGCGGCTGGTTGTTGATCGGGCGCGAGTTCAATCCATCCCGCACCGCTGCCAGCAGCGCCCGTCCGTGCTGCTTCAACTGCCGGCTCGAAACACTCTTCAGGCTGCCCAGCTCGTCCATGCTCACCGGGCACGCCTCTGCGATGCTCACCAGCATGCTGTCGCTCATCACCTTGAATACCGGCCGGTTGCGCCGCCGCGCCGCCTGCTCCCGGTACTCGCACAGCGACTTCAAAATCGCCAGCTGCTGCGGCCCCAGGTCGCGCGCCCCGTTCACCCGCTCCCAGCACTCCGCCGGGTGCCCGTTGTGCAGCGGGCGGTCATACAGCGACTCCATCCGCCTGAAATCCTCCTGCGCTATCGGCAGGCGCCCGGTCGCCTCCAGCTCCTTCAACAGCCGCTCCCGCAGCTGGATCAGGTAATGGGTATCCAGCCGGGCATAATCCAGCATCTCCGGCGGCAGCGGCCGTTTCCCCCAGTCCGCCCGCTGGTAGCGTTTATCCGCCTGCACCCGGAACTCATTCTGCAGCAGCGCGCTCAGCCCAATCTCCTTCCAGCCCAAAATGCGCGCCGCCCACATCGTATCAAACAGGTTGTCGAACCCGAACCCAAAATCGCGCCGCAAGCACACCACGTCATACTCCGCCGCGTGGAACACCTTCTGGATCTGCGGGTTAGCGAACAGCGGCCCCAGCGGCCCCAGGTCCTCCAACGCCAGCGGGTCCACCAGGAAATCCGCCCCCGGCGTCGAGAACTGGATCAGGCACACCTGCTCGCGGTACGCGTACAGGCTGTTCGACTCGGTATCGACCCCAATCACTGCCTCCGCTTCCAGCAGCTCCACCAGGCTCGCGAGGTCAGACGGGCGCGTGATCAAGTCGGGAAATCTAAGTTTCGTAGAGTTCATCGGCGTGTATTATAGCCTTAAAAACAGTGAGCAGCCCGATTTTGTGCTTAAATTTGGGCTGCAGCCAGGTTTTTGCTCGCCCCCGCCCCAAATTTACGCAAAATCCTCGTCGCGACACCCAACCCCCTCGCTGAGCGGAGGCGTACCCATTTTCCGCCGTGGTCGCAGCGCCCGCGCCCCTGTCATTGCTCAACGCAAGAGCTTTCCTTGCGCCGTGGCAATCTCCTCTTTTCGACCGCAGTCGAAGCGCCCCACCCTCACAACCCCGGTAACCGCGGCTCCTCCAACCCCGGGCTCGGGCGGAACTTCTGCATCACCAGCGCATCCTCCCGGTCCCGGTAATACTGCCGCCACACCTCGCGGACCGTATACCCCGCCTCCCGGTAAAGCTGCTGCGCCCCCGCATTCGACACCCGCACGCACAGCCGCAGCACCTCGCCCTGGATCTGGGCTTCGCACGCCGCCAACAGCGCCCGCCCGATCCCCCGCCGGCGGTAATCGGGCAGCACCCCCACTGTCGAAATCCAGGCCGCCCCATCCTTCTCGCGCACTTCCCCCGCGATAAAACCCACCATCGCCTCCCCCCCCTGCGCGGCGGGCGTCACCGCTTTCAGGCGCACCATGTTCGGAAAAGTCAGCACCCCGATTAAATCCCACAGCGGCCAGGCGTCCTCTGGAAAACACACCTGTTCCAGCTGCCGCAGGCTGCCCAAATCCCGCCAGGAAGCCGGCACAACCTGGTAGAGCCTGGCGGGCGTGGCTAATTCCCCGGGCACGGAGGCGGGGTGCAGCGGTTCGCCGCTCTGCATACGCTAGCTGGAGCCATCCTCGTCGTTCTGCCCGCGCAGCTTCACAAAGCTCTCGAGCAGGTTGGTGAACTCCAGCGGGAAGATATATTTGGTGGAGGGTGACGCCCCCAGCTTGCTTAGAGTATCGAAATACTGCAGCGTCATCGTCTTCGAATCGACTCCCTTGGCTGCGTTAAAAATCGCCTCCAACGCCAGGGCAAAGCCCTCCGCCCGCAGAATCTGGGATTGGCGTTCCCCTTCCGCCTCCAAAATCCGCGACTGCCGCTGCCCTTCCGCTTTCAGCACCGCCGCCTGCTTATCACCCTCGGCAATATTCACCGTGGCCTCGCGCTGCCCGGTGGATTCCGTCACCAGCGCCCGCCGGATGCGCTCGGCGGTCATCTGGCGGTTCATCGCGTCCGTAATTTCACGCGGCGGGACGATCTCGCGGATTTCCACGTTGGTCACTTTGACCCCCCAGCGCTCGGTGACCTCATCCAAACGGGTGCGCAGCAGGCTGTTGATATGCTCGCGTTCCGAGAGGACGTCATCCAGCTGGATCCCACCAATCACAGCCCGCAAGGTGGTCGTAGCCATTCCTTGCGCAGCCGATTCGAAGTTACCCACCTGGAGCACACTTTCCATCGGATCGAGAACTTTGTAATACCAAAGAAAGTCGACGGATATCGAGGCATTATCCTTGGTGATCGAGGTCTGATGCGGGATTTCACGCACCTGCTCACGCAAGTCAACGTTTACCGCCCGATCAACAAACGGAACGAGCAAAACAATTCCAGGCCCGCGGGCGCCTACAGCCCGGCCTAGCCGGAAGACTACCAGGCGTTGGTATTCGGGTACAATCCGAATCGCGGTTGCAACAAGCGCCACAGCGATCAGGACTACTGCGCCTATGGCGCATAAAATCGTCGTTTGAAGCATAATCAGCCTCCTGAAGATGGGTCAATGTGTACTTCGTTGTCTTTACCTGAACCATTGGTTGAAGGGGGCGTCAAAGGAGCCACCAACAGCACGAAACCATCCCGCCCGACTACCCGCACTAATGTATTCGGTGGGATCGGATCTGAGCTGCGCGCGCTCCATTCTTCACCATCGGCGTAAACGGTACCCTCCCCATGCACCTGGGTGCGCGTTTCGCCCTTGCGTCCGATGAGGGTGTTGATATCTTGACGAGGCGGAATGGACGAAGCGCTGACAACTTTCCGAGATACCACCCACAAAAATGCACCCTCTACCACAGACACAACCAGGATTAACCAGGGATCGACTCCCAGCAGCCCGTTTTCCCCGCGAAAGAGCAGTGCCGAACCAATCAAGATAATAGCCAGGGCAACACCTAATAACACTGGATCGCCTTTGCGAACAATCGCCAGCACATACAAACCGGCACCTAGCAAAATAGGGATGAAGGCCCACAGGTTGACCGGCAAGTTAAAAAGCTCGATGCCAACGACGACCAGCACCAGGGCAGCTCCCAGTTCCAGGATACCTGTGCCCGGAGTGAGAAGTGCCAACAAGCCCAAAAGGATCCCTCCCATCATTAGCAAATAGCCCACGTTTGGATTTAACAGTAATTCCATAGCAATGCTCCTCGCACCACGATCAAACACCAGGGTTTTCACAATGCAGGATTTCACCCCAATCTATTTGCAGACGTTGTCATATCGATATTACAACGACGTTCGCCTATTGTGAAAGCCCAGAACTGATAACAGCCATCCATACCGAACTGCTCTACACAAATTATAATATACGTGGAAGGACCGGCAAAAGCAAAGAGCCGAATTTACATTTTTATGCCCGACATTGCCTTTGCATTTTTAATTGGCTGCGGCGCTTCTTTAGGGCTTGCCTGGGCTGTGGCACGCGCCGGAACCAGCAGGACATCATCTATCCTCAATGCAGGATTGTTCTCACTGGGGTGTGCCTACATTGGCGGGCGGCTGGCGCACCTGGTTGTGTACCGAGTTTTCTTCGGCAGCAACCCCCAGGCAGTCTTCCAGGTCCCGTTGGGTGGTTTTGCCTGGCCTGGTGCGCTGATGGGTGGTATCCTCGGGCTAGGCCTGTACGCACTGATTACCAGGCAAAATTTTGGCCGCCTCGCGGATGGCCTGCTCCCCCTGCTGGTCACCCTACCGATCAGTGCCTGGCTGGGCTGCTGGCTGGTAGGCTGTGCCTATGGTCCAACCGTTGAAGCCTGGTGGGGAGTGATGGCGCGCGACGAGTGGGGAGTGGTGCTTCGGCGCTGGCCTGTCCAACCCGTTGGAGCGCTGCTGTGCTTGCTAGTGCTGTGGGCCATCGACCACCTGCCAATCGAACGCCTGCCTGATGGCGCTACGTTCGGCTTGGGCGTGCTCGGATTAACGATGGTCAATTTTTTCATGAGCCTGCTGCGTGCCGATCCTTCCCCGCTGGCCAACGGTTTACGCCTGGAGACCTGGTTTGCGCTGATATTCGGCACGGCTGCCCTGCTGGCCCTGGTTGCCCTGGTGCTGCTGCCACGCCGGAGCAAAGAACCCGACCTGACACCCCACGCCGAACCCCCGGAAACCCAATGACAACAATTACACTTGCCCTTGCCCAAATCAGCACTCGCCTTGGTGACGTGCAGAGCAATCTCCAAAAACACCTCGAGCTGGCTGAAAAAGCCCGCCGATCAGGAGCCGACCTGCTGGTATTCCCGGAGCTGTCCCTGACCGGCTACGTGTTGCAGGACCTGGTGTCCACAGTCGCCCATCGACCCACCCCGGATGATCCAGTGTTCCGGCCCCTTTTAGAAGCCAGCCAGGACCTCGACTTGGTGGTTGGTTTTGTGGATGAGGACCAGCGCTCGCGGTTCTATATTGGTGCAGCCTACTTATCGCGCGGCCAGGTTGTACACATCCACCGCAAGGTCTACCTGCCAACCTATGGCCTGTTCGACGAGGGGCGATTCTTTGCCTGGGGTGACGCCGTCCGGGCTTTTGACACCCGTTTTGGCCGGCTGGGAATCCTGATCTGCGAGGATTTCTGGCACGCTTCGCCTCCGTATTTGCTGTGGCTGGATGGCGCTGACCTCATGCTGTTTACCTCGGCTTCACCGGGGCGCGGCTTGAACGCCGAGCCAGAGCTTGAATCGGCACGGTGGGTAGAGCATATCAATAAAGCCTATGCCAGCCTGTTCACGGTCTTTGTTGCCCACGCCAACCGGGTAGGTTATGAAGACGGCCTGAACTTTTGGGGGGGCTCGACGTTATTTGACCCGAATGGCGAGCTGCTTGTACAGGGACCCTACCACCAGGAGGCGTTAACTCTGTGCGAGGTTGATCTGAGACAGATCCACCGTACGCGGGCCCGGCTGCCGCTGCTGCGTGATGAACGAACCGCCCTGGTGCAACGCGAGATGAACCGTATCTTGAATGATGGGCTCTCCACCGAGAAGGGAATCCGCTGAGATGAGTGACCTGGCAATTAACACAACCCTGGCCCGCACGATACTGACTGGCTTCATCCACTCGGAAATCACGCGCGCGGGATTCAAACGGGCGGTTTTGGGCCTGTCGGGCGGGATTGATTCAGCGCTGTCCTGCTTCCTGGCAGCTGAGGCCCTTGGGCCAGAAAACGTCCTGGCGGTGCGGATGCCTTACAGCACTTCATCCCCCGAGTCGCTGGAACATGCCCAACTGGTTATTGATCAGCTGGGAGTTGCATCATTGACCGTGCCCATCACAGAGATGGTCGACCCGCTTTTCGAACGCTTTCCCGAGGCAAACAACGTGCGGCGCGGCAACATGATGGCTCGCCAGCGGATGATCATCCTGTACGACCAATCGGAAGAATTTGGCGGGTTGGTCGTGGGAACCGGCAATAAAACCGAAATTCTGCTCGGCTATACAACCCTGTACGGCGATTCAGCCTGCGCGCTCAATCCAATCGGTGATTTGTATAAAACCCAGGTGCGGCAGCTCTCCCGCGATCTCAGCATCCCAGAGACAATCGTCGCAAAACCTCCCTCCGCTGACCTGTGGGTAGGACAGACTGATGAGGGCGAGCTGGGCTTTACGTATGAAGAAGTAGATAAGCTGCTGTACCTGCTGGTCGACCAGCGCTACAGCCCAGAAGACTGCGAACAGGCCGGTTTTGACCCGCGCTTCGTCTCCGAGGTTGTGCGCCGCATCCGCCGCTACCACTTCAAGCGTATCCTGCCCCCAATTGCCAAAGTGAGCAACCGCACCATCGGCTATGATTTCTTGTATTTACGAGATTGGGGAACCTGAGCTTGCGAGATTATAGGCGAGGCCTCTGCCAGATTGCCAGGCAGGGGCCTTTTCTTTGGCATGCTTACGGGGGGTGATAACAACCTGATCCACATTATCCTGAAATGAAAATGTTTAGATATTTACCTAACGATTGCAGTATAATGAGCCCCTAATCTGAGCTTGTTTTAGGAACAGGTCAAGACGCCATGCGTATTCACATTCCCCCAGCCCTGCACCATCGGCGCTTCCGCCTGCTGTGGATTGGATTGATGATTTCCATCGCTGGTTCCCAGATGCAACTCTGGTCTTTATTCTGGCACATCCGCGAGCTGACCGACCAGCCGATTGCGCTGGGCGGCATCGGATTGGCGCGCATCATCCCCCTGGTTATCTTCTCCCTGATCGGCGGCGCGGTCGCCGATGTAGCCAACCGCCGCAAGGTGATGTTTGCCACTCAGGGCGGCATGGCTCTGGTCGCGGTAGCTTTAGGCTTACTTACCCTGAACGGCTCGATCGTATTGTGGCAAATTTATGCCCTGACCGCCATCCAGGCTGTGGCAGCCTCCTTCGACCTGCCGGCCCGCCAGGCACTGGTGCCCAATTTGCTGCCCCCGAAAGAACTGCCCAACGCATTCAGCATGACCTCGATCGCCTTTCAAGTGGGCTCGATCATTGGCCCCGCTTTGAGCGGAATTGTGATCGCTTCCCTGGGCCTCGAATGGGTTTATTTTATCAATGCTGCCACCTTCCTGGCTGTCATCCTGGCCCTGATACTGATGGGGGACGTTCCGCAGCAGGTAGAAGTACACGCCAAGCGTGCAGTGAGCGTGGAATCCATCGCCGAGGGGATCCGTTTTATCATCAGCCACCCCATCATCCTGTCAACGATGCTGATGGATTTTGTGGCAACATTCTTTTCCTCTGCCAATACTTTGATGCCAATCATTGCCAGGGATGTGCTGAATGTGGGAGCAATCGAGTATGGCTGGCTGTCGTCTGCCCAGTCGATCGGGGCGATGGCTGCAGCTCTTGTCATCTCTCAGCTGAGCGAAATTCGAGGTCAGGGCAAGATCTTCCTGGCCTCGATCATGGTATTTGGGGTTGCCACAGTGGCATTTGGGCTGGCGCGCACGGTGCTGTTGGCGATGCTGGCATTGATCGTCGTCGGGGCAGCAGATTCGGTGAGCACAATCATCCGAAACACGATCCGCCAGTTGCAAACCCCCGACTACATCCGCGGGCGGATGGTGAGCGTCAACCAGATCTTTTTTGCGGGCGGGCCGCAGCTTGGTGAAATGGAGGCCGGAGTGGCAGCCCAGTTCTTTGGAGCCCCATTCGCCGTAATCAGCGGAGGGATCGCCTGCGTGGTGGCCGTGGGATTGATCGCGCGGAAATGGCCCGTGCTGCGGACCTACAACGGGGATGAGCCGATCTTGGCAGGGCAACCCGCGAGTGGGGCCGCCGACTGAAACCGGGGAGTTCGACAGGACAAATCAATCCCGCCGTTGATGACGGGATTTGCTCAACGCCACTCCTCAGGGTTGAAAACCACTTCATCTTTACCCGTCAATTTTTCCTGAATCTTGCTCACCACCAGTTCCAGATGAGCGCTGTGGGTCACATAGTCCAGGTCATCGGAGGGCACGGTCAGCACCGGGCATAAGTTAAACGCAGCCAACCATTCCTCGTACTGTTCGTTAAGCTGGGCAAGGTAATCGCCGGGGATCGACCGCTCGTAGTCCCGGCCGCGGCCGCTGATGCGGTTTAGCAAGGTCTCCACCGAGGCTCGCAGGTAAACCACGAGGTCCGGAGGTGGTAAAAACTCGGAAAGCACCGAATAGAGAGACCGGTAGGTTTCATAATCGCGCCCGGTGAGCAGACCCCGGCGGTGCAGGTTGCCGGCAAACACTTCGGCATCTTCGTAGATGCTGCGATCCTGGATAACCGAGGTGGGGTGGTCAAGCAGCTGGCGGTGAATGCGCAACCGGCGGGTGAGAAAAAACACCTGGGAATGGAAAGCCCAGGTCTGCATATCCCGATAGAAATCAGCCAGGTATGGATTGTCGCCTTCTGGTTCATAAAACGGCTGCCAGCCCAGATGCGCGCTCAGCAAGGTCACCAGGGTGGACTTCCCGGCGCCAATATTGCCCGCCACGACCACAAATTTTTTCATCATCAAGGGTTCCTTTTATAAATCTACTGGCTTGATGCACCTGCGGGAGCATACCAGCAGCAGATCACTCTTCGTATCCATCCGGTTCCAGGAAACAGACCGCCTTGCCTTTGCGCTCGTCCATCACCAGCTCCAGGTGGTGACTGGGGCGGAAATCGGCCACCCGGATGATACGCAAGGTATGCTCAAGAGTACTATCCCCCGGAAGGAACTCAGCTAGCCGGTTGGGCATGTCGTAGAAGAAAGCGTGATTGAAGACCGCATCCTCATCGTCGAGGTAAACTCCCAGGGGGTAGATACGCGCTTCCACCAGGTCCTGGAAGAAATGCGTGCCGAAGGATGGTTCCGGCGCTCCCGAGCCAATATCTAGCCCAGCCAGTTCAACCAGGGCACGCGTATGGTAAATATCGCCATACGTAATGTGGACTCCCAGGTCGGGATTGGTCGTTCCCCAGCGCCCCGGACCGACGCAGATAAAGGATTCATTTGCCAGGTTTTTGTTTAACCGCCCGATGGCACGCCCCAGGTCGGCGCGGGCGGCCTGGGTCGGCAGCGCGTAATAACCCGCAGGCGAAACGAAAAGCACGTAATGGATTCCCGGCACGTGTCCCTGCGGGACCATCCGGCGAGTCGCCATGATAATATCTTCCAGGGGCAGGTTCTTGGGGATTTCAACCTGGCTGTCCTGGAAATGGCTCTGCGGGCGGCACTGCAGCAGGCAAATTTCCACCTCCGGTTGGAGTGCGGCGGGGTTATTGAGACGCAGGGTAAATTCCGTATCCACAGGGGTTTGGTAGTGGGTCTCCAGCAGGCGCAGAATGGTGCGCATCCGCTCGGCGAAAGGCGTGCGGCGGAGCAGCTCATCATAGGTGATGACCAGATCATTCAGGCTGCCGTCGATAACCACACTGCGCAGCGGCGTCAGGTAGCCCCCCTGGTCCTGGTGCACCAGGTAGCGCAGGATCGGGTAGCCCAGGTCAAGGACCTCGTGGATCGGCAAGGATTTCATCGCGTTTTCTTCGAGGTCAATCACGTCCACGTAATGCTGAGAGTAGCGCCGGATTTCCTTGGGGGAGCTTTCGGGGCGCAGGAGCGGGTGGCTGAGGGCTACCAGGCGCGGGTAATCAATGCCGACGCGTTCCACCGCGCGGGTGCCCAAACCCCAGACCAGGCGCAGGAAACCATCATCCCGCTGGATCTGCGGCGACCAACGAAATAAATTCCGGCTGAAGCCAACCCCCGCCCCCTGAGGGAAGTAATAACGCCCGAAACGCTCACCTTCTACGACCTGGATCAGGATCGCCATACGCTCATCGTAATCCTGCAGGCCTTTGCTGCGCCTGTACAGCAATGCATCCGGATTGAGGGCGCTGGCATACACAATACGAATTGCCCGGCTCAGCTCGTTCAGATTCTCGGCAGGCGATCCCTGGTTCGGCACAAAGACACTTTCGTACTTACCAGCAAAGGACGTTCCGAGATTGTCTTCGAGCAGGCTGGAAGAGCGCACAATGATCGGCACCATTCCGATATGGTCGAGCAGCCGGCCCAGCTCTTCAAGCACATCGCCCGGAAATTCGCCGCGCAAGAACTCATCCTGGATCTGGGAATATTCCGTGCGGATCCGGTCTTCGGTCTTGTATTTCTGGTCGGCCCACGGGAGCAGGTGATTGGAGGCCATGAAGGTATACATCAGGTCGGCGCCCAGGAAGTAGAACTCGGGGATGCGCAGGTTATCACGAATCTCATCGTCCGCCACCTGGCTCAGGATGCGGGCCGCCAGCAGCATCCCAGCGGCTTTGCCGCCCACTTTGCCCTGCCCAATTTTACGCTTGCGAATTTCATACAGGTCGGAAACAGTGAACCATTCCTTGGCGATCTTAATATAGGAAAGCTGGTCTGAGATCAGGGTGCGGATCAAGACGACTTTGATTTCCTGCAGGCGCGCTTCGGCGCGGCGGCGCTCGTCCAGAGGCATCTTCTCGATGGCGAAGGCCTGCTCAAAGAGCATATCGTGGGGTGCCAGCTCCGGATTAAAGGAAACCAGCAGCTCGTCGACATCCGAGATGCGCTCCTGGAGCGTCTCGCGTATGATCTGGTCGAACAGCTCATACGACAGGTTGTAGGCAAAATAAAAATCGGTCAGATTGTCGCGAATGCGGGTCAGGCGCAGCTCCCAAATCGATTGGGTCTCCTGCCCGAACGGATCGTGCAGCCCTTCGCGGGCTTGCGAGCGAATAGCCTGCTCGCGCACTTCCGCTTCGAATGCCTGCGGGGTGATAACGCCGCGCTCGAACAATTCGCGGCGCATACGAGCGCGAATACGCGTGCCCAGGATCGGGTACTGGGCCAGGGTCAGGTAAATATTTAATACACGATCGGTTGAAGCTGGCGGCAGAGTCATGAGAGAGTCAGTTTTTTCCACCACACTCAGGGTGGGATTAAACATCTGCAGGTCGCAGCGTAAACTGTTGATCTGGCACTACTCCGCAGTTTACGGTACAACCTGCAAAGACCAACAGCCATGGAACGGTGGTCCACGGCTGGTAATAACGACCAGCAATCAACTGCCGAGATGCATCGGCATGATTACATGCGTAAAGTTATCCTCGCCCACGGGCTTGATCACCCCAGGGCTGGTCTCGGTGGAAGTTTCCAAGGCCACATTGGGCGTTTTAACAACGTCCAGAACTTCGCGCAGGAAACGCACGTTAAAGGCGATCAGCAGGGCCTTGCCGTCGATGTTGGCATCAACCACGTTTTGATTCGTGCCCGTTTCTTCCGACTGCCCGGTGATTTCCACGGTGCCCGGCTGAAGCTCGCCCCCCGGATTGACCTTAATGCGGGCGATCAAGGAGCTTTCGCGCGCGAAAATCTCGGCCTGCTTGCAAGCTTTCAGGAACGCATTGGTGGAAATGACAGTGCGGGTCTGGTAGCTGCCGGGGATAATGTGCATCACATCCGGGTAGGCGCCTTCAATGAGCTGCGACACCAGCTCGACATCTTTCATGCGGAAAATGACCTGGTTGCGCCCAGGAGGCAGCATCATGGTCACGGTCTGGCTGCCGTCGCTGGTGATGCGCGCCAGCTCGCTCAGGGCGCGGGCGGGGATGATGGCGCTTACGGGGCGCGGCACCGGGCTGGAGAGCTCGGCATTACGCACAGAAAGCCGAAAACCGTCCGCCGCGGACAGGGAAATCTTGCTGCCTTCCACTTTCAACTGCACGCCGGTCAGCACCGGGCGGGCTTCGTCGGTGGAGGCGGCAAAGACCACCTGGTGAATCATCTCTTTCAGGTCCGCCACGTTTAGCTGGATGCCTTCGGAAGCATCCGGAGTGGGCATGGGAGGGAATTCCTGGGCATCGATGCAGTTGATGGTGGTATCCGAAGCGCCGCTGCGCACGTTGAGCTTTTGGGTGCGCACCGACAGCTCGAGGTCCACACGCTGGTCGGTGAGGGTATTCACGAGGTCATTAAAGGTGCGCGCTGGAACAGTAGTCGAACCCTCGGCTTCGATTTTGGCACCAATCCAACAGGTAATGCCCAGCTCGAGATTGGTGGCGGAAAGCCGCAATCTCCCATCATCAGTCGCTAGCAGGACATTGGCAAGTACGGGCAGAGTGCTGCGCGGCGAGACCGCGCGGGATACGATGCTCAGGCCATGGGCAAGGTTTTCTTGCAGGACGGAGACTTTCATGGATGTAGACCCCTCCTCGGATGTGCTATGAAGATTGTACAATGAGAGGGAATTTTAATCCAGCAATCGCGAGGAACTAAGCGGTGTTTGCACAGAAAAGATGACCAAGATTGAAAGGCACAAGGCTGAATGGAAATAAACCTGTGATCCAAGCCTGACGTTTATCATTAATCCTGCGTTATAGAATAATGCTATTGTGATTCTGAATGGGGAGGAAGTATAGGCAAATTTGCTTCGAGTTGTTCTGAGGAGGCAGATAAGGGCGCGGTTCGGCGAACAAAACCCCATGGTGGATGATCCGCGGAGCAGAGGGGATATGCCGCACCGCTGAGTGACGCGGCGAGAAAAACAGCCGGGGCGAAGGTGTTGAAGTGTTGCGCATGAGAGAAAAAAGGACCCCAAGGGTTGCAGAAACCTTTGGGGTCCTCGGTGAACCATCCTGTAAATCAGATCCAGCCGCGCAGCTCCATGGCCTGGACGACTTTGTTGATCGCCACCATGTAGGCGGCATCGCGCGAGTAAACCTTCTGGCGTTCGGACATGGCGAGCACATCGTTAAATGCCTGGGTCATCTTGGTATCGAGGCGATCCAGGACTTCGTTCTTGGTCCAGTAGTAATTCATGTCGTTCTGGACGCTTTCGAAGTAGGAGGTGGTCACGCCGCCGGCGTTGCACAGGAAGTCGGGGATGACAAAGATGCCGTTGGCGCTTGAAGACTTCGTCGGCCTCGGGCGTGGTGGGGCCGTTGGCGCCTTCTGCCACGATCTTCACCCGTTCGCTGACATCGCTTGACTGTCTCGACATTGATCTGGCCTTCGAGCGCGCCGGGATCAGCACATCCACATCCTTTTCGATCCAGGCATCGGCATCTTCGATCACGTAACCCGCCTGCAAGGGCTTTGTCCTTATCGATCGAGCCATACTGATCGGTGATGGACTGCAGGAAGCGCGGGTCCACGCCGTCTTTTTTGCTGACGGTGTAAGCCATGCGATCTTCGCGATCCCAGTAGGAGACGCAGGCCACTTTGCCGCCCAGCATGTCGACGAAACCGATGGCAGCATACTGGGAAACGTTGCCAAACCCCTGCAGGGCCGCCCAGCACTTCGTGGAATCCATCTTCAGGTGCTTCATGGCTTCGCGCACGGTGTAGATCACGCCAAAGCCGGTGGCTTCGGTCCGTCCCAGGGAGCCGCCGCCGCCCAGAGGTTTGCCGGTGATCACACCGGGGGTGTACTGGCCCACCAGCTTGGAGTATTCATCCATCATCCAGCCCATCATCTGGGGGGTGGTGCCTACGTCTGGCGCGGGGACGTCCTGGCGCGGGCCGATGTTGCGCCACATCTGGTCTACCCAGCCGCGGCACAGTCTTTCTTTCTCAGGGGTGGCAAGAGTTGCCGGATCGACCGGCACGCCGCCCTTGCCACCGCCCAGGGGGATATCCGCGACGGCGCATTTCCAGGTCATCCACATGGCCAGGGCGCGGACGGTGTCCATCGTCTCGGCAGGGTGGAAGCGGATGCCGCCTTTTGAGGGACCGCGCGCATCGTTGTGCTGCACGCGGTAGCCAAAGAAAACCCGCATGGTGCCGTTCTCCATGCGGACCGGGATCATAAACTTGTATTCGCGCATCGGCCAGCGCAGCATTTCAGCCACCTGAGGATCCAGGTTGAGCACGCCGGCAACATGATCAAACTGCGCCTGCGCCATCTGGAATGCGTTTACGGTAATCTCCATGCGATCGATTCTCCTGTGTTGGGGTGTGGTGCGGTTGATCGTCCGTTAAAACATATAACGGGCACTCCGGTATGGTGCCCGCTACAATTTTTGGTCAGGTACATATGCAGAGAATAAGCTCATTAATACATCCCCGGTACCGGTTCCAACAATCCAACGATAACAGATGTCAGACAGGCAGTCAAGTGACGAAGTTCATGGAATCTGGGATGACCGGACTGAGTCTCCAGGCAAAAGCGAAGAATTCCAGGAAGGATCAATTTCACTCACCCGATTCACAGGGGATGGTTCACTCCGCTGCGCTTCGTGCAGCATGCCAACCGGCGCTGGTGACTTACCTGGCTGGCTAGCCACCAGCCCTGCTTCACGGCAATTGGCCACGTTAAGCATCAAAACTCGGCTGGAAAAACCAATTCAAGCGCTTTTCTTAAGCGCCTCAAGCTGGGCTGCCAGCTCCTCCCGCAGCATCTGGGGGTTTGCCTGGCCACGCGCCTGGCGCATGACCTGCCCAAACAGCCAGTTAAACAGGCCATCCTTCCCGGTCAGGAATTCGGCAACCTGATCCGGATTCTCAGCTAATACGCGCTGCACCATCCCCCGAATGGCTGTGCTGTCGGAGATCTGCCCCAGGCCGCGCGCGGCGATAATTTCCCCGGCGGGCTTCCCGCTGGCGAACATTTCTGCCAGCACGATCTTGCCCGTATTCTGGTTAACCAAACCTTCGTGGACGAGCCGCAGCAAGTCGCCCAGGGCCTGCGGGGTAACCCTTACCTGGTCAATGCTCTGCCCGCTTTCATTCATCAGACCAAACAAAGCCCCGCTGATCCAATTGGCGGTCACGCGCGGGGCCACGCCAGCGGCTACCTGCACTGTGGTTTCAAAGTAATCTGCGACGAGACGTTCAGCCACCAGAACAGAAGCGTCCTCAGCCGGCAGCCCGTACTGCTCCTGGAAGCGGCGTAGGCGCGCAAACGGCAGCTCCGGCAGGCTGCGGCGGATCTCATCCACCCAAACTGCTTCCACAACCAGCGGCGGCAGGTCGGGCTCGGGAAAATAGCGGTAATCGTCTTCGGTTTCCTTCACACGCTGAGTAAAGGTGACATCGCGCACATCATCCCAGCCCACCGTCTGCTGCTGCACCAGCTGCCCGGATTCGAGCAAACCGATCTGGCGCTCGATTTCAAAGGCCGTCCCGCGCTCCAATCCGCGGAACGAGTTGAGATTCTTGATCTCGACGCGGGTCCCCAGAACATCCGAACCGCGCCGGCGCACAGAAATATTCGGCTCTATGCGCATCACCCCTTTTTGCATATCCCCCGAGTTCACCTCCAGGTAGCGCAGCAAGGAACGCAGCGCCTCGGCATAGGCGCGCACTTCTTCTGGCGAATGCATATCCGGCTCGGTGACAATCTCCAGCAGCGGCACTCCCGCCCGGTTCAGGTCAACCAGCGAGTAGGCCTCGCCGTTCTGACTGACATGGGTCAGCTTGCCGGTATCCTCCTCCAGGTGCACACGGCGAATGCGGATGTTTTTTTCACCGGCGGGGGTCTGGACTGGCAGATAGCCGTTCCGCGCCAGCGGCTGCTCATACTGCGAAATCTGAAAACCCTTGGGTAGATCTGGATAGAAGTAGTTCTTGCGGGCGAAAATGCTGGTTTCAGAGACCTGGCAGTTTAATGCCAGCGCAACCAGGATCGCAAACTCCACTGCTTTTTGATTGACCACCGGCAGGACTCCCGGCATACCAGCACAAACCTCGCACACAGCGCTGTTTGCAGCCGCCTCAGTGGGGTCTACCACCGGGCAGGCGCAGAACATCTTGGAGGCGGTTTGCAGTTCGGCATGGATTTCCAGGCCGATGACTGGTTCATACTCATTCACCATACACAATTCCTTTAAGCCGTGTTTACGGCAAACCCAGGCAGTTGTTATTCCGAGCCGCGCACTACATAGTTATCAAAAGCCATGATGAGATCACCTTCGTCCCAGGTGCCTGCAATCAGGCCGACATCGCCGGTTTGATGCGAGCCATCCTGGACTTCAGCAAGCAGGATGCCGTCCACAGAGAGGATGAGCTGGTCGCCGATACAGGCACCGGTCACGCTGACGTCCGTCGTCTGCGGAATCTGGCTTGAATAGGTCCACTCCACCAGGTTGTAAAATTCGCCACCTTCGGCTTTCCAGATGGCAAAGTAGCCATCCTCAGACACTTCCAGGGCGTAAAAATTCTCTTCATCGCTGTAGCGGCAGATCAAGCCAAAATCACCCGTGCCGGTGGACTGGACGGCGCGCACATCCACGGTAATCACCACATCCCCGAAGCTCTGTCCCGGATTGGACCAGGCATAATAATTATCCGGGTGAACTTCGATTAAGTACTCGCCCTCGGTGTAGCTGCGATTGGCGCTGTCATCGCCGCCAATATCCCAGCCGCTCTGCGGATTGGAAAAGGCATCTTGAAAAAGGACTTTGCCTTCCAGGGGGATTTCGGCCTGCTCTGACTCCAACGAGCCGATCATTACCTCGCCGCGCTGGGCAGCCTCGATTAATGGAATTGCCAAGCTGATGGGGCGCAGAGCATTGATAAATCCACCCGTGGGCACACAACTATCAAGCTCATCGATGACGCCATCGCGGTTGGTATCCGCCAGCACCCGGCAGTCCACAAACTCATCCTCACCGCCGTAGCCCAGCTGGGTAGGGACGCCGATCAGCTCGCCGCTGGCATTGGCAGCCAGCCCGCCGCTGTTGCCCCCGGCGATAGTGGCGGAGGTTTTGATAAAGGAACGGTCGCCGCGACCCGATTCGGAGGTAAAGCCGCTGACTTCACCGCGCGTCAGGGTAATCGTCTCCCCGCCAATGCCCGGGTAGCCCAGGATTGTAATCGCATCACCCAGGTGCAGTGTATCCGAGTCACCCAGGGGCACAAACGGCAGGTCCAGCGTCGCTGCATCGACCGGGTTCCCGTCCAGATCGCTGACAATCCGGATGACAGCGATATCGAGCAGGGGGTCCGCCTGGAGCACCTCGGCGATGTAGCGGCGCAGCGGCGGCTGGTCATCCCGCTCAGTAATCCCCACTTGCAGCTCCTCAACGGCATAATATTTATCCGGCAAAACAACATGGGCGTTGGTCAGGATCAAACCATCAGCGGTAATAAGCGAGCCTGAGCCGCTCCAGCCGGTATCCAACCGGTCACGGTCACGCACCATGGCAAAAATCTGCACCACCGCCGGGAATGGGATCTCACCCAGAGTGGGCCGAGGAGTTGATGTCTGTTTCGGCTGCACAGTAGGGCTGGGTTGGGCTTGGATCTGTTCAGCGAGGATGGCAGCGCTCACCGGAACTACAACGGAAGAATTTGCAACCTTAACAGCGAGGACACCCTGGTAATCACCCGGCTGCTGGCTATTCAGCTCAAAGGAAAGGATAACCGAGCTGCCCGGAGCAACCGGCAGATCAAACAAGATTTCACCGTTGGCTTGCCGTCCCCGTTCGGCTGGCTTAACCGTACGCAGTTCTGCGCCTACCAGGAGCTCCGCTGGCAAGGCGACTGAATCCACGACGAATTTCCGGCTGCCCAGATTGCGGATGGTGACCAGGAGTTCCAGCACTTCATCTTGATAAACACGGGTGGGATTTACCTGAACAGCAACGTCGTAAATTGGTGCGCCAATACGGCTCGAGAGCAGGTTTACCATCCCGTAACCACTGGCAAAAACCAGGCCGCCGCATAGGAAAACCAGCAGCAGCAATCCACAACCAAGCAGTAACGTTCTGTTACGAGACATCAGATACCTTTAAATTAGTTTGCAGTCAAAACTACCCGTAGCGGAGCATGAAACGCTCAATCCGCCGCAGGGCTTCTTCAATTTTTTCATACGCAGTTGCATACGAGCAGCGCACGAACCCCTCTCCACCAGCACCAAATGACGAACCCGGGACAACTGCCACCCGCTCCTCCTCGAGCAGCCGTTGGGCAAAGGTTTCATCATCCATACCGCTGGCGGCAATGTTTGGGAAGGCGTAAAACGCGCCCCGTGGCTCAAAACAGGTCAGGCTAAGCTCGTTCAAGCCAGCGACAATCAAACGGCGGCGGCGATCATATTCGGCACGCATCTCCTGCACAGACGATTCACCGTTTTGCAGCGCTTCGAGCGCGGCAAACTGGGCCGGGGTTGGGGCAGACATGATCGTATATTGGTGTATACGCACCAGCCCCTTCAGGATGCCCGCCGGCGCGGCCGCGTAACCGATGCGCCAGCCGGTCATCGCATAATCTTTGGAAAACCCTCCCAGAGTGACCGTACGCTCTCGCATGCCGGGCAGACCGGCAAAACACACATGCGGGACTCCGTAAACCAGGCGGTCATATATTTCGTCGGAAATCACAATCAAATCGTGCAGTTCAGCCAGGTGGGCCACTTCGAGCAGCACTTCACGGGAAGCGACCGCGCCGGTCGGGTTGTTTGGATAGCCGATCAGAATGGCCTTGGTGCGCGGGGTGATGGCTGCTTCCAGCTCGGCTACATTTACCTGGAAACCAGTCTCCACCCGGCTGGGCAGTTCAACCGCCACACCACCGGCAAGAATCACTTCCGCCTGGTAAGAAACAAAACAGGGGGTAGGGATAATCACTTCCTCCCCGGGCTCTAAAAGGGCGGTCAATGTCAGGTAAAGCGCCTCTGAAACACCCACCGTAGCCACAATTTCGGTCTGCGGGTCGTAGCTTACACCGTACAGACGCTCCAGGTGGACAGCTACCGCCTGGCGCAGCTCCAGCATCCCGGCATTGGATGTATAGTGGGTTGCGCCATTTTCCAGCGAACGGATACCGGCCTGCAGGATGGGTTCAGGGGTCATAAAATCCGGCTCACCGATACCGAGCGAGATAACATCCTGCATGGTGGCGACTATATCAAAAAATTTGCGGATTCCAGATGGTTTCAGTCCAACGACCCGCCGGGCAAGGTACCGTTCTGCTGTGTCCACACCAGTTTTCATCGAAGTTCGACCCTCCATGTGTCGTTACTTTCATCATAAATTAGTTCAAACAAGCGCCCATCGCCAGCCTGTACTACAAATAATTTCCCGGTCGGTGTCCGATTTTCGATCAGGATAACGTCCACAATTAACCGTGCACCCTCCCATTCGAATGCCACCGGCCGGCTGGCGTAGCTGCTGCTTGAAAAACAGGTGACTTTCGCTTCCACCATCAGTGTTCTCACTGCGATTATAAATGGAGCGAGGCATTATCCCCGATATTCACCTCATCCGGAGTACCCCTGATCTCAACGCTGCGCCCAACCAGCGAACCATCCAACACGGCGGTAATAATCCGGGAGTCATTTTCTACAATAGAGTTCCGAATCACGCTTGATTCGATCACGCAGCCGGGTCCAATCGAAACAAACGGACCGATGACCGAATTCTTTATCTCTGCAGCCGGGTCGATGTTAACCGGAGGGACGAGTGCGACCCCACTCCGGGCGGCTGCCTGTTGGGAATTATCCCAGCCGTGTTCCAGCAAATAGCGGTTGGTCTCGAGCACAGTTGCAGGCACACCGGCATCCAACCAGGCATCGACTTTTTGGGTCCGCATTTGCAATCCGCGCTCCAGCATAATGTTGATCGCATCGGCCAGAAAAAATTCGCCTTTCAACTGAACGTTGCGCCGGATTTGTTCTTCAATGGAAGCCAGCAAATCTTCAGACTGTTTGAAATAATAAAACCCAACAACCGCCAGATTGTTGCTCATATCCTGGGGTTTCTCAACCAGGCGGGTCACTTGTCCGGCGCCGTCCACCACCACGACCCCAAAGCGGCGTGGGTCTTCCACCGGCTTGACCCAGGCAATGCCTTCGATCGCTGGATCATTAAGCATCCCCAGATTAGATTCAATCAACGTGTCGGCAAAGACCATTAACATCGGGCCGCGCAGCAGGTCTTTGGCAAGATAGATCGCATGCGACTGGCCGCGCATCTCTGGCTGGATGACATAGTGGACTTTCATGTGGGGATAATATTCATCCATGAATGGTTTAAACTGGTCGCCGAGATAACCGATGATAAATATCAGCTCAACATTGTCGGGGTCTGGCAGGGTTTTTAACATATCTAACACATAGTCAAGCACCGTTTGACCGGCAATGCGCAAAAGCGGCTTCGGCCGGCTCCACGTATGGGGGCGCAAGCGGGTACCAAATCCTGCCATGGGGATGACAACTTTGAGTGTTTCTTGAGTCATTCACTTTTCTCCTGAACTGGTTGAGCGGATGAAGATTCACCCGGCGGGGCTATCTGCCGCCGGTAAGGTATCAATAAAATAAAACCGGCTGCAATGACCGCCTGGCCCAGCAGTACACCAATCTCCTGCCAGGGGCCAAACAGCGGAATACCCGGCAAGGGTTGGGTCCCCAGGCCGAAAATGTCCGCCATACCGGTTGCGACGGCTATGACGTAGCCAGTTGCGACCAGGCGCAGCCCGATATCAGCCAGGATGGATTTTTCCTGACCGTTCCACAGAGCAGCCAGGCTGAGGTAGCCACCCGTGCAGATCAAAGCCAGCCCCACCAAGAAGACTGCAATCTGGACAAAGCCTATCACGGGGCTGCGGTCCAGGCCGTAGACCTGTGGGGCGGCTCCAAGAACAAAAACCAGGAAACCGATGACGGTGATGCTCAACCCGGTGCGAATACGCTGCTGGTAGTTCGGCCGGTAGAGCGGGGTGGTCTCAACTTCAGTCGTCACGGCAGGCAGCCTCGCAGCACGCCCAGCCAATTGCCGCTGAATATGGCTTCAATATCGGCAGCGCAGTAGCCTTTATCCTCCAGGAGAGGCACCAGCTGCTGCAAATCGGCAATCGAATCCACTCCTGAGGGCACTGATTGCAGACCAAAGCCACCGTCAAAATCGGAGCCGAGCGCGGCGTGGTGAGCATCCCCGGCTTGCTGGCAAATATAATCGATTTGGGCAACCACATGGTCGAGTGTGACCGCAGCTCGCCCGCCTTTTTCCTGCCATCCGGGCAACAAAAATCCATTCGCCAGGACCACTCCAATAACTGCCTGGCGTTCCAGGAGTCCCTGAATCACCCGGTCCGAAAGGTGCCGATTGCTTTCGGCATCGGGCAGCAAAGCCAGGGCATTGCTGTGAGAGGCAATCACCTGGCGCGGATAAAGATCGAGCGCCTGCAAGGCGGCCTGCTCATCCATGTGGCTGATATCCAGCACAAATCCAACCTCTGCCATGCCTGCCAACAGGGCCACACCGTCTGCAGTCAGCGGGCCGGGCTCGCGGGTACCGCCGCAAAAGCGCGTCCCCGCCCAGGCAGGCCCAATCAACCGCACGCCGCCCTGCCACCATTCACCCAATTCATCCGGGGAGCGCACCCCCTCAGCATTTTCTATCAAAATCACCAGACCAACGGGCAGATCGGGCAGATCGCGATCTACGGCACCCTGCCATTCAGCCAGGTGGCTTTCCAGGTCGACACGGCTGCCGATCAATCTGAATTTCCTGGGGTGACGGTCGACCAGGTTGGCGTACACATCCAGCTGCTGGCGATAAAGGGCATGGGCTTCAGGCATGGTCGCATAAACCAATGTATCCCAATCGCCCAACCTGCGCCGGATGGGAGCTGCGAACAGAGTCGCAAATACCAGCCCCACCCGGCCGCGCTGGTACTCGGGCCAACCCAGCAGCGTATCCCCATTCCGCGCCGGCGTATCGGTCCCGGATTCCAGACGGCGGGTCCGTTCTACCGGGCGCGTATAATCCCTTTTAAAGGAAAGAATATTAAACGCCAGGTCCTGGTGACCGTCAATCAGCAAAGGCTTAGGTAGTGTGGTAGCCATCATCCAATAACCGTTCGGCAATCTGGCGGTCTACTTTTCCCATCGGGTAATCAGCCAGCTCTGGCAGACGCACCCAGGCAAGAGCGCGGTGTTCCAGCGCCTGCGGGGCGGCACCATTCGCCAGCCGGCAGGCAAAAGCATGCAGCGTGATGCGAAAGTGCGAAAAAGCGTGGGTATAAACACCAAGCCCTGCACCAACTTCAATCTCCACCGCAAGTTCTTCACGCAGTTCGCGCTGCAACCCTTGTGCCAGGGTTTCGCCAGCCTCGATTTTCCCACCCGGGAATTCCCACAGCCCGCCCAGCAAACCGGCCTCCGGTCTCTGAGCAATCAACACCTGGTTTGCACGCTGGAGGACAGCAGCGGTAACCGTGTAATGGGGGACGTCCTTTTTAGGCAGGCGCACGGGACGTTCCTCCTGGATACCCAGGGCATAGGCGGCGCACAGGTCGGTCAAGGGGCAATTGGGGCAATCCGGGCTGCGCGGGGTGCAAACCGTTGCTCCAAGATCCATCAGGGCCTGGTTGTAATCACCGGCACGGCCCGCAGGCAGGTGCAATTCCGCCAGCTCCCACAACAAGCGTTCGCCCGCGTTCGACCGGTCGGGAAGCTCAACATTAAACACGTGTGCCAGTACGCGGCGGATATTCCCGTCGAGTGCGGCTGCGTCCTGCCCGAATGCCAGCGAGGCGATCGCCCCGGCTGTATAACGCCCTATTCCTGGCAAACTTTGCAGCTCTGGCAAGGACCTGGGCAGGTGACCGCCATACTCGCTGACGACCTTTTGGGCAGCCCGGTGAAGGTTGCGCGCCCGGCTGTAATATCCCAGTCCTTCCCAGGCATTTAATACTTCCTGCTGGCTGGCAGACGCAAGCGCCTGCAGCGTGGGAAAGCGCGCCATCCATAATTCATAATAGGGATAAACCGTCTCTACCCGGGTCTGCTGGAGCATAATCTCCGAGACCCAAACCGCGTAGGGGTCTGGCTGGTTGCGCCAGGGCAGGCGGCGGGCGTGACGGGCATACCAATCCAATAAACGGGACGCCAGGGGAGAAACCATCATACCCACAATCAACCAGGGGATTACATTTGGAAACCAGTTCGTGCCGGAACGACCTTAAATTTAAAGTCCTCAACAAAGTCCATCAATTCGTTGGTCAGTTTCTGCCAATCATCGGAGCCAAGCACCTGCTCGAGGTTGGTCCGGTTTGAGGACACTGACTCCTGTCAGGATCTGCGGACACTCACCGTACATCGTGAACCATGCATCGCTGGGCTCTAGGCCCATCCGTTGGATCCCGGGCAAAAATTCTCTGACCACAAACTCAAAGTAGTCCTGCTCTCGCCCTGCCTGGATATCCCAAGTCATCAATAATTTAACGGACACAATTTGCTCCTATTGCAGCGTGCACAACTATTTGCGCACCTCCAAAACAACCACCCTGGTTTCATCAGGAATGGCTGAGCGTGTGATCTTCAAAGATGGCTCTGCAGTTATATCACCAATACCCATTTCTTTAAGGAATTTATCCAACGGCTGCAAAGGCAGGGTTGTCTCGGGGGTTTGGTAGTGCATGGGAATGACGATGCCTGGTTCGAGCAAACTGATGACCTCAGCTGCTTTGGCGGCGATCAACCCACCACCGCCCCCGACCGGTACCAAGGCAATACCGACATCTCCCAATGCTTCGATTTCCGCCTGGCTGGGAACTTGGCGCAGATCGCCAAGATGGGCAATGGTAACGTTATCAAAATCAAACACATACAGGGTATTGCTGGGCTCCTCTGATTTCCGTTTGGAACCATTGGTCTGAACACCAGTGACAAATACGCCACCGATCTCGTATTCGCCCGGGCCGGTCAGCACGTGAGTCCTGCCTTTAACTGCGGAGACGTAATTGTGACCGGGTGCTTCATGGCTAATCGTGACGATATCGCCTTTGAGATTTAGACGTTCGTAGCCAACTGCGGCGTGGTCATAAGGATCGGTGACGACTACTGCGAGCCCGCGCTCAACCAGGCGAAAGCACGAGTGACCATACCAGGTTATTTCCATAAACCCTCCCAAAAGTAATGCCCTGATTATACTTCATTTGCCCCGCCTGCCCTGTGTACGTATAATGAGGGTATGTCCATCAGCCTGCTCGAGCCGAATGTTTCCACCACACCTGGGGCCCTTGTCCGAAAGGAGGGTGATACCTGGCGGTTGGAAATCCCTGCCGGGCCAGGGGGCAAATACCGTCTCGCCCAGCTCGACGATTACCGGGACCAATCGCGGGCGCTGTTTCCCCACCAACCGCCACTGGCGCTTGAGCTTGAATGCCGTGCGTCCGGGGATAGCCTGCCCGGCACGTGGGGGTTCGGCTTGTGGAACGATCCCTTCAGCCTGTCCCTCGGACTGGGTGGAGGCAGCCGGCGCTTCCCAGCACTGCCGAATACAGCCTGGTTTTTCTTTGCCTCACCCCCAAATTACCTGTCCTTCCGCGATGACCTGCCTGCCCAGGGAGCACTGGCAGCCGTATTTCGCAGCAGCCCCATGCCAGCGGTCATGCTGGCGTTGGGCGCGCCGCTGTTAGGCCTGCTGGTTATCCCGGGACTGGCGCCGCCGGGTGAGGGCGTTATTCCGGCGCCGTGTTCAGCAGGCAGCCGCGACGCTGACACACAACCCTCAAGACTGGCACCATTACCGGTTGGTTTGGGAAGCGGACCAGGTTCGGTTTTGGATAGATGGACAGCAAGCGGACCGGACGGCGGTTGCGCCGCACCCACCCCTGGGATTCGTCTTGTGGATCGACAACCAGTACGCCGCCTTGCCGCCAGAGGGGCGGCTGGCATATGGTTCGCTTCCCAATCCCCAACCAGCCTGGATCGAGGTGCGCGGGCTGGAACTCACTGAAGGTGCAGGTGCGGCGGGTTAGATGGATCTCATTCAAGGAAACAGGGTTCACTTTTCCAGTTTCGATGACACAAATGGGCGCGCGCTTGACAATCCATGTGCATCGTATTAGAATTTTCGGGCACTCTGGGAGATTAACAACTTAACTGGCCGAGATAGCTCAGTTGGTAGAGCACGCGACTGAAAATCGCGGTGTCGCCAGTTCGATTCTGGCTCTCGGCATTCTCGGCCTGCTGCGTCCAAGCGCAATTTCAGGCCGCGACACAGCGCCGCGGCGCTGCTTCATGCGGGCATAGTTCAGCTGGTAGAACACCTCCTTGCCAAGGAGAAGGTCACGGGTTCGAATCCCGTTGCCCGCTCTGTTGGTCCAGCAAGTGGCTGTCTAGTCGGTGGCTGATTGCAGATGACTTTCAGGCTGAAAAGCCGTTTGCGATCAGCCACGTTTTATTCAAGCTCACCAGGCGACGTGGCCAAGTGGTAAGGCAAGGGTCTGCAAAACCCTGATCACGGGTTCGAATCCCGTCGTCGCCTCCTGGAAACATCATGCTTCGACTGACTCCCCATAACCGGGGAGTTTTTTATTTTCCACCATTTGCCCTCGGTATTAAGGCGCATAGTTCGGATCTGGCGGCTGGCCCACCTGAATGCTGAAGGTCAGAGGGCTGACGGCGGTATTCCCTAAATCACCGGCGCGTGAGCTGGCCCGGCCTGACACGGAAAGCACGCTACTTGCGCCAGCCTGCCCGGCAACATCGTACACGACCCGCCCGCCGCCCGGGCAGCGGTGGAAGGAAATTGTGCCGGTCACTTTGCCATTCGCATCCTGGCGCAGGGAAACGATCCAGCGGTAGGCGATTGCTTCGCTGTCGCACGCCACTGGGCTGTGCCACGTGCCGCCGAAATTAATGGGTGTGGGGGTGAGGGTGGGGGTAAGCTCCAGCTCTTCAAACATTTGGGCGCAGATATCCATGGCACCTTCGCGGGTGGCGCCATCTTCGACGGCAGCAATCAGGCAGTTGCGCAGGTCATCTGTAAAGACAGCGACGGCGATCGGGTCGTACTGCTCGGCGATCAGCTGGGCGATAATGCCCTGCACAAAACCCTCAATCCAGCTTGTATCCGGCGTGCCAGTCTCGCTCGGGCTGGGTTCAGGGGTCGTAGTCGCCGCCGGGCTGGGTTCAATGGTAGCGGTCGGCGGCTGGAAGGTAACCGTGGGTTCCTGGGTGGGCTGGCTGACGGGCTCCGGCTGGGTGGCAGGCACCTGGACCCTACCACCTGGCCCAACGGGAACGGGTAGGCCCTCACCAGCGACCTGCTCATCATCCTCGGTTGAGGGAGTCAGCTCAGGGATGGCGCCCACGATTTGCTCACCAATCTGACCGGCAAGCTCATCCAGTTTTTCCTCGTCGATATCTGGAAACAGTCCCTGGAGATCGATTTTAATCCGTTCCGTGATATCACTCTTAATCTGGTCCCGCGCCGTAGCCTCCAGGGTGCCCAATGGATCCTGGTAGGCAGACCTGATATATTCAGCCCATTCATTGGCTTTATCCGCGTACTCAAAACCCTGCTCGATACCCGGCAGCCCAGCCGTAAGCACGGTTTTAACGATATCGACATACAAAGCCGCACCCTGCTCAATAAACTGGCTGCCTTCCTGGTGGGCAATTGAAAGCCCGACACGGTCGGTCTTGGTTACATCCTGAGCCGCATAGTAAAACGGCTCGGAAGAAAGCATTTGTTTGCGAATCTGGGCGGCGTTATTATCCAGATCGCCATTGCGTAATTTTTCTAACAGCTCATCAAAATTTTGCGCACCGCCAGTCAACGCCGGGCTGACTTCGGCAAACACTTCTGCACGCACAGCTGGGTCCTGGATCTTTTCAGCAATCAGCTGAATCTGCTCGCTTGCCCGCTCACCAGCACCGCCCAGAAACCCAAAAAACCCGAATATCCCCGAGACAATCCCTGAGCGGGAGCGGGCCATAACGCGGCTGCGTGGTTCATAAATTGCCACACCAGCCCGGCTTTCCAGGCGAGTGATGGCTGCCAGGGCGTTTTCCTGTTGGCCCAGCAGGCCGGGATACTGTGCCAGCAATAGATCGACATCCTCAAGGCTGACGTCTCCGGGCAAGCTGTAAAGCGGGTATTTATAGCTTGCGCTTAAGATTTCCAGCGCGGTGAGCCGAGCCAGGTTTACGTCGACCAAAAAATTAGCAGCTGCCTGGATATCTGCCTGGCGCTGGGCGTCAGGCTGCCCACCCGTTTGGGTAAATGAAGCCGGGAGATTAACAAACGATCCACCTCCCTCCCCGGCGGCTACAGCGACCCTATCCCAAACAATCACCGTGCCATTTTCGTCCACCGCTTCGATATAGTACTGCCCGGCCGGCAGCCAGAACGTCTCTTCGCCGGTGGGGCCGGCATAGGCTGCCAGAGCCGGTCCCTGGCCCACCTGCCGGATAGCGACCGCCAGAGCAGCAATTTTCGGTTGGTCTTCCTTTGAAAATAAACCTGCCAGCCATGCCCCAGCGACGATCCCAACCAGACACACAAAGATGACCAGGACCCCACCCACAACAAACCACATGGGGCGGCGGTTTACCGCTGGTCGGGAGGGTTTTACAGCAGCCGGCGGGGGTATGGTAGCCGGACCCGGTTGAGCTGGAAGCGGGCGAACAGGTTGGCTCTGGGACGGCGCACTCAACGGCTGCTGGCCAATTTGGGTCGGGTAATCGGGTGGTGCGATCTGGCGTTCGGCGACTTGCAGCAGGCTGTCCCCAATAGCTATTTTATCTCCCGGACGCAGGCGCACCGTCTCCTGAATCCGGTAACCATTGACATACGTCCCGTTGCTGGACTCCTGATCGGCAATACACAACAACCCATCTTGCATCCAAACCCGGGCATGGAGGCGAGATACCCGTCCATCAACAAGCTGGATCTCGTTTTCCTCACCACGCCCTATTCGGACCGAATGAGCAACTTGAAATTCCTTGCCATCGGGTGTGCGTAAAAAATAACCATGGTCCATGGTTGCCTCCCCATTCCTGAACCACACAAATGGCCAATAAAACTCTGCAGGTGGTTATGTCACTAATAAATATTCGGCGGAATCCTGCATTTCCCCCGAGTCCAGATTTGAACTACCGGGATTCGTCCGATCACTCGCGGACACCCGCCATAAGCAGACCCAAACGCTCTGGTGTGGCATCATCCCGGTCAACGATATCCATAATCCGCCCTTCGTACATGACCGCAACGCGATCTGAAAGGGCCATGATTTCATCCAGATCTTCAGAAATCAGCAAAATCGCAGTACCGAGCCCACGCTGTTCCAGCAGGCGGGCATGCACATACTCCGTCGCGCCAATGTCGAGACCGCGCGTGGGCTGGGCAGCAACAATGACGTGTGGTTCACGCGAAAATTCACGCGCCAGGACCACTTTTTGAATATTGCCGCCTGAAAGATACCTGGCCAAAGTCTCACGGGAGGGAGTTTTTACCCGGTAGTTTTTGATCAGGTTATCCGTAAAAGAATCAATAGCGCGATGGCGCAAAAATCCGCGCTCGGCGAATGGCCGCTTGTTGTGGTCGCGCAGGATAATATTTTCGGCTACCGAAAAACCCTGGATCATACCATCCTTCATCCGTTCCTCAGGTATGTATGCAACCTTCCGCTGCGTAAGTTCAGCAGGCGATAAACCAGCTACATCCTGGCCTTCGAGCAGCACCTGTCCCTGGGTTGCGGGGCGCAAGCCGGTGATTACTTCTGCCAGCTCTCGCTGCCCATTGCCAGAAACCCCAGCCAATCCCAGTATCTCACCGGAATGCACTTCCAGATTCACCCCCTGCAATCCAGCTGTACCACGATCCGATTGGGCGTGCAGTTCGTTCACTGCCAGGCGAACTTCACCCTGACCGACATCGGCCATCTCCGGTTTCATTTTGACTTCGCGGCCAACCATCATCCGCGCCAGGTCTGCTTTGGTGCTACCGGCAGTCTCCCGGCTCGCGACCAGTCGCCCATCCCTCAGAACGGAAACCCGGCTGCTGATCGCAAGGACCTCGTGCAGTTTATGTGAAATGAAAATAATGGAATGGCCTTCCTGGACCATCTGGCGGATGGTGACAAAAAACTCATCTACCTCTTGCGGGGTCAGCACAGCAGTGGGCTCATCAAGGATCAGTAAATCTGCTCCCCGATACAGGGCCTTTAGAATTTCCACACGCTGGCGCTGCCCAACCGCCAGCTGCCAGATATAGGCTTTTGGGTCAACCTGCAGGCCGTATGTCTTGGCCAGGGAAACAATGCGGCTGGAGACTCGCTCGAGATCGGTCAGCGGGCCGCGCGAGGACGGCAGTCCTAACGCAACATTCTCAGCAACCGTAAGGGTTTCCACCAGCATAAAGTGTTGGTGGATCATGCCAATGCCTTTTTCGATGGCATCTGTGGGCGATTTGATGATTACAGGTTCGCCATTGATTAATATCGAACCTTCATCCGGCGCGTATAGGCCATATAGAATCTTCATCAACGTGCTTTTACCCGCACCGTTTTCGCCCAGCAGGGCATGTACTTCACCAGCGCTCACATCAAAGGTGACATGGTCGTTTGCCAGAACCCCCGGAAAACGTTTGACAATGCCGCGAAGTTCGAGACTGCTTATCCGCTGCCGCTCATTAATCTCGTTGTTTCCCTGCGCCATGCCAGCTCCTGATTGCACAACTCCCGGGCGGCAGACATCTGCCGCCCGGGAGTTGTTAAAGGTATTTAGGGAGTAATTTTTCCGTCGATAATATCCTGCACGGCCTGGTCGGCTGCCGCGCGCACATCGGCGGGCAGGCTGTAAGCTGAGTTGTAATCCATCACGAGACCATCATTCGCCAGGGTGATGTTATACGATTTTCCACCCATGGTACCCTGGTTGATCAGGCTGATGATGTCGTTCAACACAACGGTCCAATCATAGACCTGGTTGGCGACAACAATATCCGGCGCAAGCGAAGTTTGGCTGGATTGGGTCCCAAACCACAGGACACCATTCTCCTCGGCAATTCCGATCGCGCCTACAACCATCTGAGCCGTACCGGAAAGCACATCTGCACCCGCACCAATATGGGTATTGGCGGCTTCGGAAGCCAGTGCAACATCAGAGAACGAACCCGTGTAATTAACGTTGACCTGGACATTGGGGTTGGCTGCTTTCGCACCAGCCTGGAAGCCATCGATATAGAGCTTGGCGTCGCCGGTCTCAATCGGACCGACAATGCCAATTACGCCGCTTTTGGTGAGCAGGCCCGCCATTAAACCATTGACATATCCGCCCTGATTTGAGGCCGCTTCGTAGGCGAACACATTGTTTATGCCCTGATCGACAAAGGTATCGACGGTTGTCCCGTGAGCAAAGCTTACATTCGGGAAGTCCGGTGCAATTTCACGCAGCGAGCTGCCATATTGGGAACCGTGAGCAATCACCAGGTTATAGCCCTGGGAAGCATAATCGCGGATGGCTGCTGCGGCATCGTCGACAACAAACATGTTCTCTGAATACACAAACTCGAACTTATCCGGGCCGCCCATCTCGGTCTGAATTTTGGTCACTGCATCGTACATACTCTGGCTGAAGGCCAGATCATTGATCGCGCTGGGCATGATGAGAGCCACCCGAAAGGGACTTTCTGGGGTTGTTGGGGTCTCTTCAACAGCCGGAGCTGCGCAGGCACTTACCAGTAAGGCCAGCAGCATCACCAGGATTACAGCTTTAATTTTGGCAGACGTTTTCATTCTCCTGATCTCCTTGAATCAAAAGTTGGGGTTTGGGAAACGATACATTTTTATACGGTTTTTTTCGCTTCAGGACCTCCTCTTAGATAGCCTGGCTTCATAAGCGGATTCAACTTGTCACCCCTCACGTTCGAACGGCTTTGACAGTGCGGATGGCGGGCGCACCCGCTGAACCGCAACGACAAGCGCCAGGATCGTCAGCACATATGGCATCATGACAGCAAAATCGGATGGGATGGGGATCCGCAGCACCTGGATCCAGAGCTGGAGCGCATTGACCATGCTGAAGAGCAGCGCACCTAACAGAATTCCATACGGGCGCCAGCCGCCGAAGTAGACCAGAGCCACGGCAATGAACCCGAGACCGCTGGTCATATTCTGCTGAAAGACATTGAGCAGGGCAATGGAAAGGGATGCCCCTGCAATGCCCGACAGGATCCCACCCTGAATCATCGTAAAATAGCGAATGCCTGCCACGCTTACACCCAGCGAGTTCGGCTGCCTGCGGATTTTCACCAACGGATCGGATTTTCAAGCCAAGATTCGTTTTGTACAGCACGAAAAACGCAATTGGCACAAGGGCATATGCGAGATAGACAATAATGTTCTGCTGGAAAAAAATCGGTCCCAGGATCGGAATATCGCTCAAGAAGGGAATATGAACTGCAGAAAAACCCTTGACCGTTTCAACCGAACCGAGCATTTTCTGGAATAACAGGTCGCTCATCCCCAAACCGAATAAATAAAAACCAATCCCACTGATACCCTGCTCGGCATGCAAATTTACAGTGACGAACGCCATGGCGAGCCCCATCAAGGCGCCCACGAGCATGGCTGCCCCGATGCCCAGCCACAGGTTGCCGGTGGTAAAGCCAATATAAAATGCAGCAAATGCCCCCAGCAGCATTTGCCCTTCCACGCCCAGGTTGAGCACGCCGCTCCGCTGTCCAAACATTTCACCAATCGAAGCAAACAGATAAGGCGTCGCCAGCCGGATGCCAGAGGCCAGGATGCCAATCAAGACTGTGGCAGAGAAGAGATCTTGAATCATGCCTGGACCTCCGATTCGGGAGACGGGACAGCATCGGTTTCACTTTCCTCTTCGGACGCAACTTCCTGCATCCTGCGCCGCCGCTGGCGCCGCCGCCGCCAGTACTCACTGCTGACAACAAACACGACTACGAGCCCATTCAGGGCAATGACGAAAGCCGAAGGCACCTGCATGGCCCGCTGTAACGAGTTTGCCCCTACGAGCAGCGCCCCAAAAAAGAAGGAGGCTGGAATTGCGCCCAACGGGTGAAGCTGCCCAAAGAGGGCAGCAACAATTCCATTAAACCCGGCGCTGCCCGTAAAACCGCTCGCCGATCCGTCGGTTATCATGCGGTAGTTCAAGCCATAAACCTGGATCGCACCAGCCAGCCCGGCAAAAGCCCCACTTAACATTAACGCGATGACAATCTGCCGCTTGACTTTGATGCCCCCATATCGAGACGCGTCTGGATTTTGACCAACCGCGCGGATGCGATAACCCAATGTCGTATGAAAAAGCAGGATCCAGACCAGCACTGCCAGGACAACGGCAATCAACACTCCCAGGTGCAGGCGGGTCGGAGCCAGCCTTGGCAGGTGGAAAGCCGGCAGCAAGCGTGCGGTCTGGGGTATTTTGGATGCCAGCTCTGCCTGGGATGGATCAATCAGCGGCTCACGCAGCAGGTAGTTCATAAGCTGGACTGCAATTGCGTTGAGCATCACTGTGCTGAGAATTTCATTCACATTAAAATATGCTTTTAATGCACCCGGGATTGCTCCCCAAACAGCACCACCCAGAAATCCAAACACCATCGCCAGCGTAATCACCAGCCAACCGGGCCAATCGGTGAAGGTGAGACCGATGACCGTCGCACTCAAGGCACCGATAATCATTTGCCCTTCACCACCAATGTTAATGACATTCGCCCGGAAAGCGATACAGATTCCCAGGGCGACGAGCAGTAACGGGACAGCTTTGACGGTCGTTTCGGCGATGGCATTGCCGCTGCCAAAGGCTCCTTTCAGCAGGGCGCCATAGGCCTCAAGCGGATTTGCACCCAGCAAGATCAACATGACAGCGCCGATTACAAACGCAATCAGCGCTGCAAAAACGGGCAGCAGATTGTCGAAAGCCTGGGCAAAGCGTGACTTGTTGAAAAAATTATTCATCGGTTGCTACTCGTTGCAGGCTGGATTGAAACAGCAGGGATTTGAGAAGTTCTCAAATCCCTGCTGTTTATTGTTATCTTGACGGACGTGACTGATCCCGTTTCAATCAGGATGGATTCATTACCAGGTGATTGGTTCCGGTCAGACCAGCGAAATAGACCAATCTGGCAGCAACCAAAGCCAGATGTACCGGAAAAATTACCAGGGGAGCGTCGTTTGCGATGCACGTCGTCTTCCATATCAAGTTCGATGTCCGTCGCCCCAGGACCAGCCTGCCCAAATTCCAGGCTGTAAGTGGCCCCAAAGGGTTTTATTTTCCCCGGTCGTTCCTGGGAAAAACCTTCAGGTTAAGGGCATTATAGCATATTTGAGAAGTTTTTCGCGATGTTGTCGGACAACTTGCCCAAGAAAGAAATGCATAGCCCGGCGGACCTATGGCGCAGGCTGGCAAACCCTGCTATAGTGGCGTTATGCAGAACGCGCAGCGGCGCAGACCAAACGATTTGATACCACGCTCGATGTACCCTGCCCCTCAATCCCTGACGCAACTGTACCTGACGCGGCGGAGACCTGTCTTTCAGTCTCCGCCGCTCAATTTCAACCAGGCATAAAATTAAAATCTGGCCGGTAAAGGAGCCTGCCCGTGTACGAATTACAATTCGATGGATTATTCCGACGCATTGGAGAAAATACCAAAACAGGTGTCATGGCCTACGGCTGGTTAATCTACAGGCGCGGGGTGATCGTTGCCCGCGGGTATGGGGTATTTGCTGGCAGAGCAGAGGCGACCTCCAACGTCGCCGAATATCTGGCCCTGATCGAAGGGTTGACCGCGTTACAGGACATGGGAGTTAATGGGGAACCCATAATAATTAGCGGGGATTCGAAAATCGTTATTTCGCAAATGAACGGGCAGTCGGCGATCCATGCCGAACGCATGAAGGAACTGTACCAGGGAGCTACCAACCTCGCCAGTCACTTCGCACAATTACAGTTCGAATGGCGCAAACGATCGCAGAATAAAGCCGCCGATCTACTCACCCGGCACGCATTAAAACAAGCCAAGAAAAACCAAAGGCACTACAATGCCGTTGTGGAAAGCCTGGCAGCCTCGCGGGTTCTTACCGCAGCCGGCGGAGCACACTGATCGAAAGCTTCCAACCGCTGGTGGCGCTCTCTGTATTTAGGCCATCCGGGCTGGCGATGTAAATATTATGAACTTTGTTTGACAGAATCTAGCACAGCCAGGATCCTGCGGCAACTTATCCTGCGGACACTTTATCTACCGAATGAATGCTGACCGTGGCTGTCAGTACGTGATGACCCGCGGCAGGCCCTTGGCCTGCGATACCCAGTCTTCCACCTGAGCTGCGGTTGGCAACTTCCGCACCAACGCCTTTTCCGCATTGACCGCAGTCATTTTTTCGTACAAATTGGCCGGGTTGCGCTGCGCCATCTCCACTACGGTATCCACTCCCGAGGCTTCCAGCAAGTCAGCATATTCCGATCCGACACCTTTGATGCGGTACAAGTCGATATGGTTGACCCATTTTAAAATCAGTGTGCCGGATATGCCAGAATTTATGGCAATTTCCTCCCTGCCCTTGCGGGATGCGCCCACTTTCAGGAGATCCAGGCAACTGGCAAGCCCGATCAACTTCAGCCGCTCCGCATATACCGGACCAATGCCCTCAACGTATTCCAACAAATAGTTAAACTTGGCCATCTCTTCAGGATCTGCGGGGGTAACGTTGCCCGTCAATCCCGCTTCGGAAATTCCCGCTCCAACGCTTTCGGTAGCTTGTACGGATTCACCTATACTGCTGGATGCAGGTTCGAGCACCTCTCCAACCGGCTCTTGCATGGCAATCCCGGCACCAATGATGGTATCGGTTGCACTTTCAGGAATACCGCCGGGCATTTGCGAGATACTCTCTCCTGAATCTTCTCCGGCTGGCAGGACCACAGCGGTGAGACCGGCAGCTCCTGCAACCGCCGCACCTGCGGCAGTACCAGATGCGCCCATTGGCCCTGCATCCTGGTCACGAATTTCCACTGTTGGTGCTTGAGCTACGGCGCTCCCGGTCACCGGAATCGGAGTAGCCGCACTAACCCGGGCAACCTGCGACTGGCTTTCTTTGAGCTCACGTTCCACACTGCGCAGCCCAAAGGCAGCGACAAAAGCCAGGATGCCCCCAAAAATTAACAGCCCACCAAGCACCCACGGCAGGGTCAGCCCAGCAATCACCGGGCGAGCGATCAACAGAATGCCAAGCAGGATGCTAATGCTGCCCAGAATTCCCACCCCCCAGCCGCCGCCGCGGAATGCATCGACCAACTGCAGTATACCAATCACAATGCCGATACCCCCCAAGACCAGTGCTAAGGTGACCGGGACCAGCAGCGTGCTCCACAAAGGATTTCTGGATAATCAGGAATCCCGCCAGGATCCCAAGAATACCGCTGAATAATTTCCAGCCCCAGGCCGACCGGTCCCAGATGAGGGAAATGATCGAAAAGATGCCGGTGATCAGCCAGTAGATGCCCAGGAACTGGATTAATATGATTGTCGTTGCAGCTGGTCTCAAGAACAGCAGGATGCCAATGATGATGGCGGCAATTCCTTCGATCAGCACGAGCCACCAGGGTACCATCGATTTCTTCGCTTCAACTGCACTTGCGTTTGCCATGATTCATCCTCCTGAATATTGAACTTTTGATCCTGCCCACATGCTGGCTGGTCCCGGACGCTTTTTCAGCATCCACAATGATGTTCGGGCTGAATCATGTTTCCAGACCAGTCTGCGATCATAGGAGCAGTTTAAATTAGCCTGCGAATTTGATTACCCTTCTTGTCTTGGCAGCATACAATTGACATTATAACAAGATGAGAGATTTCTTAAAGATTAATGATAGGCTGGCGGCTACCAAAGATTTTTTAAAATGAAACCTGCTGCACCGGGTTTGCAGAGGTGGGATAACTTTGGCGTGACCATTTCCATATCGTGCGCGAATGTCCCTGCAAACCTGAGGGGTGCGCAGCAAATTGGCAGAAACATTTACCCAGGTTTCCGGCTCACTGCCGCGTACATCTCCCCCAGGAAGCGACTCGGCTGGGTCGCAACCATCTCTGTATTCTGGAACCCGTTCAGACGCGCCAGCGTCTCCCAAGTACGGTATGAAAAGGGGTGCGGAACCCACAGGTTGCCGCGATCCACATTGTATTCCACAATCAAAAACCGGCCCCCTGGTCGTAGATAACCAAATACCAACTCCAAAGTATTGTCTTTTTGGCGCTGAAAATGGAGGGTGTTCGCCATCACGATGCCATCCAGGATAGGCAGCGCAAGCTGGCGAGTGTAGTCTGCTGTGAGATAAACAACTTTTTGGTTCGGAAAATTGGCGTGCATGGCATGCTGCTGATGTTCCAGCACCTGCCGATCTTTATCCACCGAATAAATTTCTCCCTGGGGGCCAATACATTCCGCCAGCGCCAGGGTAAACGCACCTTCCCCAGAACCGAGATCCGCCCAGATGCCCCCGGTGTCAGGGATACCGTTGCGCAGCAGCCGGACGTGGTCTTGATGATTCATTTGTATTTCACTTTTCCCGAGCTATACGATCGAGCTTCAAATAACGAATTTTCCGGGTATGGACCAGATTGGATTTATTATGACGATTTGCTAAAACCATTTGCCTGACTACCGCAATGTTTTTCAAGATATGCTCAACAATCAGCGTGGAATATCGGCAACCTTCCCGAGATTGCATTTTTATTCCGCTTCGCGCTTCCCTAATTTATGAGCGCTTGAATGATCGCCCTAGTAAAGCTGTTCCTTTTTCTCTGTCACTATTTCGCTTTATAAACTAAGACCACTTCTTTTGATAGTCATTATAAACACAATACGAAATGGCAGCTGAGTATGTATACTGCACGCGGCTGTGGATGAAACGCTAAATTGCCAAATCCCCTTAAACGGATTGGAAATAATCAATTTATTTATTATTTATATGATAAAATTACTCCAAATTACACATCGTGTTTCAGAATACCCGATCGGGTTGTCTGCCTCATATTTCGGACAGCCCGATCGGGTTTTTAGAAAAGCTTTGGTATGTCCATAAGTCGTGAGGAAGTTCTCTGGTTATAGGAATACCGTCGTGCCCCAATATGGCCGAACGAGGGACCCTGGGCCGTAAACCAATGGAGGTTTTAAAATGAGCAATCAAAAAAATATCAAAGAAGAGCGAACTCCCACTCGTCGAGGTCGAAAATTGATGATGTGGCTGGGTGGAGTTTTGGCAGTTCTATTGATTTTGTTCCTGGCAGGGTGGATTTACGAGCCGATGGCGGAAGCCGCCGACGCGAAAGCCTATCCCCCTCCAGGGCAAATGGTGGATGTGGGCGGTTATCGCTTACATATCAACTGTACGGGAAAGGGCAGTCCCACCGTAGTAATCGAGGCCGGCTGGGGAGATTTGTCCGCCTCTTGGGGTTGGGTGCAGCCCGAAGTCGCCAAGACCACGCGGATATGCACCTACGATCGGGCCGGGATGGGGTGGAGCGAGGCCAGTTCCCAGCCGCGGACTGCCCGGGAATTTACTAAAGAGCTGCATACCCTGCTGGCAAATGCGAATGAACCCGGTCCGTATGTGCTGGTGGGCCATTCGCTGGGTGGGTATACCATGCGCGTGTACGCTCATGATTATCCGGGGGAAGTTGCTGGGTTGGTGTTGATTGACCCGCAAAACCTGTCCACTTCGGATGCCGCCACTCCTAAGCCAGCTCCGAAACCAAGTGTAACATCCCTGCCGATGTTGATGGCACGCATTGGCGTGGTGCGCTTGCTGGCGGGCCCCTTCGATGCGATTCAAGACCTGCCGTTAGGTGATAAGCAAGCCTATACAGCTTACGCGGTGACCCCTCGTGTTGTCCAAACCTTCCTGAACGAAGGCATGGGAATGTCCGAAGGAGGGGCGCAGGCCAGGGCTGTGACCACGTTGGGCGCATTGCCCTTAATCGTTCTCTCGCGCGGCAAAGATCTGGATGCGGACTCAGCCGCCTCGCAGGCACGCTACCTCCAGTTATCGACTGACAGCCAGCAGCTCTTTGCAGACCAAAGCGGTCACCGCATCATGATTGAACAACCCGAGGCTGTGGTCGCAGCTATCGTGCAAATGTTAGAGCAGCTCCGAAAGTAAAGTGCTGAGACAAATTGCGGCACGCTGGATGATCAGGGAAGGAAGGAGCCGTGTTTATTCATCATCCCGTATATGACGATCCGGATTTTTTCCCGGGGCATCTATACCTCATCCACCGGGAAAAAACGTATTCCACTCAAATGGATCACTTGACCACTCTTACAGAGAAAGAGTTGCACGATCCGCTTCTGGGCAAAATAGCATTGATCGACTGCTATTTTCAATAAGTCCGTAGCGCTAAATTAGCAAGTTGATATGGGTAAAGGTCGTTCTATTACCTGACCAAACGAATGGTAAAATTAGAGTTAGGTTATCTCTTTGCGCAGAAATTTCATTCGCGCAGGATTCAGCGAACCAGTGAATCGATCTTTAAAGATGTTTTTGATCAGCATGCGACCAGCAGCATAAATTGAAGCTGAATTCAATGACAAATTTTTTTTGAGGGAGTTCGCCTCGACCGCTCTATCCAAAGGACAAGAAGGTAACTCGCATACAAAATCCAGGCAATTCACCCAAAAAAGGAAAAGCAGAAATTCCCTGGCGAATTGATCACGTAGTCGGCAGTTTTTGTCCACAAGCTTTAAAAACAAACTTTCCGCCAATTCCCCGGTATTCAATTTCGTCGGTTAAAATATAAAGAGGAAAGGAAACATATCATGTACAGTTTTCCATTAGAGTACGCCCTTGTCGCATTCGAGGGCAACCAGTTCTCGGGGACAATCGTCCCAGAGCTCTTGGATCTGGTAGAGCGAGGCATCGTCCGCTTCGTGGATATCGTTTTTGTCCGGAAAGATGCAGACGGCAGCACGCGCACGGTCGAGCTGAACGATCTTGATGAAGAGGCTTACCAGATGTTTGTCCCCCTGGGCGAACCTGTCGACAGTCTATTCAGTGAAGAGGACCTGGAACTGGCAGCGAGCAGGCTCCCCAACAACACTTCTGCGGCACTCTTCTTATGGGAGAACCTGTGGATGGAGAATATCCGCAAAGCGATCCTCGCTTCTGGGGGCAGGTTGGTCGAACGCGGACAGATTCCAGCCGAAGTCGTCGAGCAGGTTAGACGGGACTTCGCCGCGTAAAAAAGATGTAACGCGACGGAGTACAAATCACGGACGAATTGGACAACCAGAAAAACAAACGGAGGATAGGATCATGTCACCACGTATGATGAGAAGGATGCGCGGGCCGAGTTTGCTCGGCGCAGCAGCCACAACTGCAGTAGTAGTGGGTACAGCGGGTGCAGTCAGCGGCCACCAACAGCAAAAAGCCGCGCAGCAGCAAGCCGCAGCTCAACAACAAGCAATGTCCCAGCAGCAAATGGCTGAGCTGCAGGCAAATCAGGACGCGCTGGCGCAGCAGCAGGCGATGCTTGCCCAACAACAAGCGACGCAGGCGCAGCCGCCAGCAGCCGCACCCGGTACAATGACGGATGCAAAGATCGCCCAGCTGCAGAAGCTAGGTGAGCTCAAAGCGGCAGGTGTTCTGACAGAAGAAGAGTTTGCAGCCCAGAAAGCGATCATCCTGGCAAGTTAACCCTTACCTGCATTTCTTAATCACCTGAAACCAAATCCGGAGAATCATTTTTTGTTAGCTCAAAAAATGATTCTTTTTGATATGCGAAGTTGTCGCTAATCTGAATTTCACTTGGAGGCAACATGTCATCTGCAGCAGCCGAAGCTCCCACGACTAAACTTGGTTTCGATCCGAATTACCTGTCCGCGTTTGAGGAGAAGCTGTTCATTGAAGGGCCATCATCCGCCAGACGCCTGACGAATTTTTTCGCGCTGCTCCTTTTTGCGACGATCATCGCTACCTACGGGGTTCTCTCCGAATCCACTGCAACGGTGATTGGGGCAATGATCGTGGCGCCATTGATGTTACCCATTATGGCAACTACCTCAGCAGTAGTTATGGGCTCCATGCCGCGTGCCGTGCGCGCCTTTGCACTCACGGTAGCAGGAATATTTACGGTTATCATCTTCTCTTACTTGCTAGCATGGGTTGTGCCGGACGTGACAATCTCATTTGAGAATAATGGGGAAATTGCGGCACGCATCAACCCTGGCATCTATGCCCTCCTAACCGCATTAGGCGCAGGCGCGGCCGGTGCATTTATTACTTCGCGTGCTGAAATTGCCGACTCGATGGGCGGTGTTGCAATTGCTATCTCCCTGGTCCCACCGTTATGTGTCGTTGGGGTTGCACTTCAGAAAGGGGATCAAGATGCCGCAGCAGGAGCTTTCTTGCTCTTTATGACCAACTATCTGGCGATTTTATTCGCAGGCGGTTTGGTACTTATGGTCCTCGGTCTGGGAAAAACGGCAGCCACCCAAGAATCTGTTCAAATTCGGCGCCGCGGCTTTTTCCTGTTCACATTGGGCATCCTGATCGTGGCTATTCCCCTCTCGATATCGGGCTACCAAACTGTGCTTCACGCCAATGATAATCAAGAAGCCACCATTGAAGTTCAACAGTGGCTGGAAGGTACCTCCTACCATTTGGTCACGGTTAATGTTGGCAAACAAGCGACAATTACAACTATCGAAGGCAACGGTGACCTCAAGCCAATTCAAGAGCTGGCAGACCAACTTTCCAGGGCACTTGATCGCCCAGTTATCGTAAACGTGCGTACGTTACCCGCTCAAAGCAGCGCCTCAAGCAGTCCATAAACACCCGTGAATCCATGGATAAGTCTGCGGTACAGTCTGAAGAACAGCATTTTTAATTGAGATTTATGCCTATGGGCACTGGCACAACGAACGCTGTGGCTGGATAGTTTCAATAGCAGCGCCTGCTTCCGTGGCATGACTTTTGGCGACCGCAAGTCGATTTCTGTAAACAGGTTTGAAGACCATCGTTAGCTGGCAAAGACATGAAGAACTTAATCACCGGGCTAACTTCCAGTGATTATTCTGCCACCCAATTCAGAACAGATCCGACTCATTCACCGTTATGCATGGATCTTCCAGCGAGCAGGCGCTGATCATCGCGGTCAACCACATCAGAAAATCATTCACCCTGCGGGTGGGATGTTAGGCTGCGGGACTGAAGCTCCGAGCCTTGATGCTGCGCTTTTTCATCCTGCCGGCGGTCCAGGAGGCACGCGGAAATCTATGACACGTGTAAATCTCTTGGGAGTGAGGCTCAGGGAAAGACAGGCTCCGGATCGTCCTAAAAAGGGGAAAAGATCGGTCGGATGGCCGGACGCGCTACCCGGATCGCAGGTTCCGGGAGGTTTTCACCACGGCAGCCGTTCGACTGGCTCCAGCCGGTTTTAAGAAGCTGACCAGCACCCGGTAGACCAGCAAAAATAACAAACTACCGCCCGCAAACCAATACATCATCTGAGCCCACAAGGTGCTGCTGTCGGTCCCGCTGCCGATACCATGCAGCAAGGCCATCAGGAAGGCACCAAAACTGGCAAGATGAATCCAGCGCCACGTTTTGTGCCCGATCTGCTTGCGAACGTAAAAACTAAACGTGACCAAGATCCAGACATACAGACCCACCTGGCCAATGCCCACCCAAATCGGTTTAAAATTGGCGCTGGCAAAAGGGACCAGGACCTGGCTCAGCGAATAATTGATGTAGTTATCACCCAGCAAGATCAACCCGTGAAAAGCGGCAAAAGCAACCCCTAATAAACTGCTGAACTCGTGCACTGCAAAAGCTGTTGGTCCACCAGGCCAAATTCGGGCCATCTTGTTGGTGATAGTCAAACCCAGCGCCATGGACAACCACAACAGCCCAAATGCGGCAAGCGCGCTGCCCCGTGATAGGTACCAGAAGCCCTTCGCCTGCGTGCCGACAAATGAACTCACCAGACCGGGGCTTAAAAGCGGGAAGAACACCAGTGCTGCCAATCCGCCCAGGATGAGTGCCAAAACCAGGATAAGAATGGTTTCAATATGAATAGATGATTCCAATGATTCCGAAACGTTCAAATCGCCTGTTGACATAAATTACTCCACAAGTAAGTTGATACTTCCCGGCTGTACAGGCGGCTACCGTCTGCCATCACCAGTAGCCCTTCACAACCCGGCTGGTCATCGAGCCAACGCAATCCAGCCTGGCTGCCCAGGATTAAGGCAGTTTTGGCGGCAGCTTCAGCAGTGGATAAGCGTGGGGCGATGACTGTTACCGCCAGCACATCGGTGTCGGCCGGCAGCCCAGTACGCGGGTCGATGATATGGTGCTGCCATTTCCCATTCTGCTGCCAGCGGCGGTAATCCGTTCCGGAGGTGGCAATTCCGCTTCGCCCAACCAGCAGGATCTCCAATTCTGCGTCCGGCTGGCGAGGGTCTGCTACACCAACCGGCCAGAACTCGCCGTTCCTTTTCAGCCCGCTGACCGCGATATCCCCTCCGGCATCGACCAGGGCAGGGCCATATGGTTTCAGCCGGCTGACCGCCTGTTCAGCAGCCCACCCTTTGGCGATGCCGCCAAAGTCAAGATGCATACCAGCCGGCAGCCGCAAGGTTAATGTTTCGGAATCTTCACTGACAGTTTGCAGAGAAATTATCGGAACTGGCAAATCAATTTGAGCAACTTCTCCGGCGCTAACCAACTGATCGAAGCTGCGGTTGTAACCACTCCGCACCAGTGCGTCCAGCACTACTGGAGTCACGAGCCCCTCGGTGAATTCAACTGCCTGGCGGGCTGCCTGGTAGACTTCCCACAACGTGCGGCTGACCTGCACTGATTCTCCAGCCGACTGGTTCAACCAGCTGAGCTCGCTGTCCGGTCGGAAGCGGCTGAGGCTCTGCTCCCATGCTTCAAACCAGGAAGGAACCTGCTCGAGGACTTCGGCGCCCCGGCGGGAGGTACTATCCAGGGTTGCCATCATCTGGCAGCCCATCGCGTGAAAATGGATCTCAACCATTATTTATCTCGATGAGCGTGTGCGGGTAATCGTGCGTGGCTGCACCTGAGATGGCTGAGGGCTGCTCAGGAGGAGCTTAAACTGCTGCTCTAGCTGGCTGATCACCGAATTGCTGGTCGAATTCTGCGCAAGCGGGTTGATGTCTGCACCCGTGCTGGCTTGCGGCACAAGGGTTGGCATGGGCAGCAAGATCAGCCGACCGTTCGGATCGACAGCAACTTGCGGGTCTGGTTCGGCCTGTGCAAGGGCTTGCTGACCTGCCTGATTGGAAAACAACGTCCAGAAGCCCAAAGTCATGGTCATTGCCACGGCAGTGATCGCCAGCTTGATTTTGCCCAGGTGCTGATTCGGTTTACGTGATGATTTGTGTTTGTTATTCATCAATGATCTCCAGAATGCAGACTATCTACATCACCTAGTCGTCGTGCCCTGATTGGTTTTCTCGTTCATGCTCTTCATTCTCAAAGAAACCACTTGAAGAGTTGATGTTTTGAGATCCGGCTGTGATCTGCTCGGCAGGAAGCACAGAGAGGACCTGCCCGTCCGGGCTGATAAATACCTGGTCCCCAGAACTGAACGTCACAAGATAGGCGGGCTGATCATTCACGGCCGTGTTCTCAACCGAATATAAATCGGTGCGCCCAATATAAAGCGCGGCAATTTCAGCGGCCTGCTGGGGTGTCACAATCGTATTGGAGACACCCGACCCAACATTATTCTGCAGGGCATTTAGTTGTGCCTGAAGCTCTTCCTGAGACTGCTGGGCCTGCAGAAGGCGCTCGTTCGCCTTGGCGATCATTTCTCGATAAGCTGATTCTCGATCAGTCATGACCTGTGCAGCAGCCGGATCCTGGGTTGCCACAGTCTCAGCGGCCGCATTTACTCTACGCACCGTAGTGACTACTCCTGCAATCAGAATCAAGGTAAATAACGTCAGGGCTGCCGAAATCCATAACAAGGTTTTATGCTTCATGTTTCCTCCTGATGTCTCCGCCGGCTGACTACCGGCAGATATCTGTCTTCAAAGGCTGACCGCTCATTGAAGACAGTCTCAAGCATAGCGGAGGCACATTGGGATTTCCTTGAATTCTTGGAGCAGTTTTCCAATGTTTTTCCAATCTTTCTGCGTTAGACTCAATTAAGGAAGGAAAATTACCTTGTGGTTGGGGTGGTTCGCAATATGCGGATATTGTTGATTGAAGATGACCGGCGGTTATCAAAATTAATTCGCCAGGTACTGGAAGACGAGAATTTTGCCGTTGATGTCGCCTATGATGGCGATACTGGCGTCGAAATCGCCCTGCGAGGTTCGCATGACGTCGCCGTTGTCGACTGGATGCTGCCCGGGCGGGATGGACCTGCTGTGTGCCAGGCAATCCGTTCGGCACGCCTTTCAACAGCAATCTTGATGCTCACCGCCCGCTCTCAGGTGGAAGACCGCGTGGCAGGACTTTATGCGGGGGCAGATGATTACCTGGTAAAGCCTTTTTCGTTCGACGAACTGATTGCCCGCATCCATGCCCTGGGACGCCGCCTGCAACCAAACGCCGCGGATGCACAGGAACTGCGAGTTGGAAATCTGGTAATGGATATGCGGACCCACTCCGTCCGGCGGGCCGGGGCTGTGCTAGATCTGACCAGACGGGAATGGACGCTGCTTGAATGCCTGCTGCGCCATCCAGGGCAGACACTTTCACGGGAATACTTGTTAGATTACGTGTGGTCCTATGAAGGCGAAGTGCAACCGACGATGGTGGATGTTTACATCTCTTATTTACGCGGTAAACTCCGCCAGCCAGGCTTGAAGGACCCGATTAAAACAAAACGCGGTTTTGGTTACGCCCTGGATCCCGAACATGCTTAATCGCTTACGCTGGCAATTGACAGCTTTATATATCCTCGGCGCGCTGGGAATGATCGTCTTAATTGGAGCTGGCTCCTACGCCCTGCTCCAATATTACTTCCAGCGCACCACCGATCTGGCCCTGGAATACAAGATGGCAGCCGAGTTCCGTTCCTATGGTCTTCCCCTGCCATATGAATTGGCCGCGTCCGAACAGGCCTGGCTAGACAGCAGACGCCCAGCACCGGTAGTCACCCAGGCCAGCCTCCCAACAATACAAGTCGTCTCTGGGGGGGATAACGAAGAAGAGGAAGAACAAGAGGGATCTACCGCCTCTCTTCCGAGAAATGAATCCCGTGAGCATGATGAAGCCTATGACGGCAGTCTATCCGCGATTTTCGTCCTGCCGAATGATGCTGCTCAAAGCGCGGCTCAAAACCTGCCGGCGGCCCCGATCCTGCAGGATGCAGCCGCAGCCCAGCAGGCGCTGCGAAATGGTTCGGATTTGCGCACCGTACTGCTCAATGATGGCAGCCGGGTTCGCCTGCTTTCGTACCGGACTTCGCTGGTGGGCGCCCCACCTGTGCTGCAAGTCGGCCGGCTGCTCACCGACCAGGACCGGGTGTTGAGTGGTTTTTATACCGGGCTGTTGATCCTGGGAGGTGTGGCAGTAGTCTTGCTGGGTTTTGGCAGCTGGTGGCTTTCAGGACGCACGCTCAATCCTGCCCAGCAGGCCTGGGAGCAGCAGCAAATTTTTATTTCAAACGCCAGTCACGAGCTGCGCACCCCTCTTACCCTGATCCGGGCCTCAACCGAATATGCGCTGCGCTCGCCCGACACTCAAAAACAAAACGAGCTGCTGCAAAACGTACTGCAGGACTGTGACTACATGAACCGCCTGGTGGATGATTTGCTGCTGCTCTCGCGCCTGGATACACACCGGCTCCAACTCGAAAAAGCCCCGATCCCGCTCGCTGACCTGCTGGTTGACCTTTCAGAACAGTTCGGCAGGTTGGCCGAAACAAAGGGCGTCTCGCTTTCCATTCCTCAGCCATCGGGCATTGTATGGGGTGACCCGACCCGCCTGCGCCAGGTGATCCTGATTTTGCTCGACAACGCCCTGCGGCATACCCCCCAGGGCGGCAGCATTACGGTCAGTACCCAACCTCAGGCCAAATTCGTGGAAATTGTGGTGACGGACAGCGGTCGTGGCATCCCAGCGGAACACATTCCCCACATTTTCGAGCGTTTTTACCAGGTCGCCCAGCCCGGTGAAAATGAAAGCCGCAGCAACGGTCTGGGACTTTCGATCGCTAAAGGCCTGATCGATGCCCAGGGGGGCAGCATTAGTCTAGAAAGCCAGGTCGGCGTGGGAACCTGGGTAACCATCCGCATGCCAGCAGCCGCCAGATCAGCCTGAGTTTTTGTCCTAACAGCATCTCGGTGGAAGCCGGGCTGCTGCGCAGACAATCTGCGTTGGTAGACCCAGCTTCCACCGTTCGATCTAGATTGACGGGGTGAGACGTACTCCAGGGGTCGCAGCGATCCTTACCCGTCACTATGGAACGCTGCAAAACACCTCCGCTGATTAACTGCTGGCAGTTACCGGTGCGGTTTTCGTTTCGACTTCAGACTGGCTCCTGCTCCGGCGCATAAAGAACTTGATCACTTCATCGACCAGCAGCAGTGCGATCGCGAAACCGATGCTGATCAGCCATTGGTCTGTGGTGATCTGGGTCAAGCCCAGGAAGCCGAACCGGACCGGGATGATAATCATCAACAGGGACAAACCATACAGACCAAGCTGGTGGCGATTCTTGAGAATATCGCGGTTGAATGCGCTGGCAGTCTCGCTGCGTGCGCTGAGAGCGAGTATAACAACCATTAATGAGAAGACAACAAATCCCACCGTTGCCGCAACTGCAGTACCTGAGGCCTCGTAGGTCGCCTCCAGATAGACCGTCGCGATCGACATGAGCACCCCGATGAAGACAATGCGCACCCATTGTACAGTGGAAAGGATGGGCTGCTTCAGTGGACGGGGCTTGTGCTCCATCAGATCGGGAGCTGGATCGTCAAACCCCAGTGCTAACGCAACCGGGATCTGCACGAGGAAGTTCACCCACAGGACCACGAATGGTGAAAACGGAGCTCCCCCGAGAACGAGAAAGAAGGCGGCCAGCAGGTAGGAGACGATGAAGGCGATCAGCGATTCCATCTGGAAACGAACGAAGTTGAACAGATTGTTGTAGATGGCTCGCCCGAACTCCACCGCCTTGACGATGGTTGCGAAGTTATCGTCGGTCAGGATCATCACCGCTGCACCCTTGGAGACCTCGGTGCCGGTAATGCCCATGGCTACACCGATATCGGCTTTTTTCAGGGCAGGCGCGTCGTTTACGCCGTCGCCAGTCATAGCGACGATGTTCTCCTTCTGTTGGAGCAAGGTTACCAGGCGGATCTTATCCTCAGGCGAGACACGGGCGACCACCCCGATCTCATCCAACTGCTGCTTCAACTGATCGTCGGGGATGGCAGCAAACTCTGCGCCGGTCAAGGCCCTGCCCTCGATACCAAGCTTGTGGCCGATGGCCGCGGCTGTCACCGCATGGTCCCCGGTTATCATGCGCACCTGGATGCCAGCGCTGTGACACTTTGCGATTGCATCTTTCGCCTCAGAGCGCGGGGGATCGACAATCCCGACCATTGTCATGATGCTCAGATCCTGCACCAGGTCGATCAACTTGGCCTTGGGATCAAAGGTAGCTGGATCGAAGTCACGATAAGCCACGACCATGACCCGCTCTCCTGCCTCCGCGATACGGTCGTTCTCAACCAACGCCAGCTTACGGTTCTCGTCGGTCATGGGCACCGACTCTCCTTCGGGCACCCAGTAGAAACCTCCGCGAGCAATCAGCACGTCCGGCGCACCCTTGACAAAAGCACGCACCACTGGCTTACCCTGTGCGTCGGTCATGTTATGGAAAGTCGCCATGAACTTGTAATCCGAGTCGAAGGGCAGTTCCGCCACGCGTGGGTACATCTCGCGGGCGTCGTCCACACTGATGCCGCCCTTCTCAGCCAGCACAATCAGCGCGCCCTCAGTGGGGTCGCCGATCAGGGCACCGTCGTCGAGACGGGCGTCGGCGCACAGCGCCATGGCCAGCATGGGCAGCTTGAGATCGATATCTGCTCCGCCAGCACTCTTGATTGACCCCTCCGTGCTGTAAGGCTTTGTACCCTTTTGCCAGGGCTGGCCAGCAGCCAGGCCGCGGGTCAGTTGCAGCTCGCCCGTGGTGCCGTAGCCCTCGCCGCTCACCCGGTAGCGATTTTGGCCAGGGATTGAGAACTCTACCGCCGTCATCTTGTTGAGAGTCAAGGTGCCGGTCTTATCCGAACAAATGGCAGAGACTGAGCCCAGCGTTTCCACCGACGGCAGGCGCTTGACGATCGCGCCCTGGGCAGCCAGTGCTCGTGTGCCCATCGAGTACATGGTGGTGACCACTGCCGGTAAACCAGTGGGAATGGCCGAGATCGCCAGCGCTATGCCAGCAACGAAGACCGCGTCCATGGACTGGCCGTTACGGATTCCCATAATCAGCATAAGAATGAACGCCAGACCGGCCAATGACGCAATAATCATGGTCAGCCGGTCGAGCTGCTTCTGCAGCGGCGTCTTGTCTGTCTCGGTCTTGTTGAGCAGATCGGCGATGTTGCCCATCTCGGTGCCCATACCGATGGTCGTGACGATCATCTCCGCGCGCCCACGCGTGACGGAGGTGTTCATGTAAGCCATGTTATGGCGGTCGCCCAGGGGAACCTCGTCCTTGGTGATGGTGTCGGTGTCTTTGGGAGAAGCCACACTCTCGCCGGTCAGGGCGGCCTCCTCGATCTCGAGGGTGGCGGTGACAAACAGGCGCCCATCCGCCGGGACGCGGTTGCCGGCTTCCATCAGCACGATGTCACCCGGTACGAGCTCCTCGGCATCCACCTCAACAGCCTGGCCATCCCGCCGCACGCGGGCGATGCTCTTCATCGAACTTGCCAGGGCTGCCAGACTGGCCTCAGCTTTGGCCTCCCCGCGCATACCCAGGATCGCGTTGAAGATTGTCAGGCCAACCAACACCAGCGTGGTGCCCCATTCACCGGTGAAGATCTGGTTGATGATCGCTGCACCGAGCAGGACGAACTGCATGAGGTCCTGGTACTGTTCGAGAAATGACTGCAATCCCGACTTTTTCTTTTTCTCTTCCAATCGATTCGGGCCATATTTCTGCAGCCGTTGTTTGGCTTCGCCCGCACTCAGACCCTTCGCCAGGTCAACCTGCAGTTGACTGGCAGCGTCCTTCGCGGACATGCCGTACCATTTGGGTTGATTTTCAGACTTGTCTGTCATGGTGTTTTACCTGCCTTCTAGTATTTTTCGGGGACATAGTGATAGGGATAGTCAGGTTCCACATAATTCCCCTTTGCCTGAGGTTTGGGAAATTTAATCGGCTCGCGGGGGACTTCCTCGTAGGGAATCAGGTTCAAGAAATGCGTGATGCAGTTCAAGCGCGCCCGGCGCTGGTCATTGGAGGGCACTACGTACCAGGGGGCTTCGGGGGTGTCAGTAGCCGCAAACATAGCGTCCCGCGCCCGCGAGTAGTCGTACCAGCGCGCCTGCGCCTGCACATCCATCGGGCTGAGCTTCCAGATCTTGCGGTAATCCTCATTTCGCTCCTGGAAGCGTTTGGCCTGCTCTTCCTTACTGACCTCCAGCCAATACTTGATCAGCATGATGCCGGAATCAATGATGGCTCTCTCGACTGCGGGTGTCATTATGAGGAATCTTTCCACCTGTTGCGGGGTGGCAAAACCCATTACCCGCTCCACGCCAGCCCGGTTGTACCAACTGCGGTCGAATAGAATCACTTCGCCGGCAGCCGGGAGATGGGGCATGTAGCGCTGGAAGTACATCTGCGATTTTTCGCGCTCTGTAGGCGTCCCTAAAGCCACCACATGGAAAACGCGCGGGCTGACGCGCTCGGTAATGCGCTTAATCACGCCCCCTTTTCCGGCGGTATCGCGCCCCTCAAAAATCACGCAGATTTTTGCGCCAGTCGCTTTGACCCACTCCTGCAGCTTGACCAGCTCCACCTGCAGATGTTCCATCTCTTTCTCGAATTCTTTGCGGCTCATCGGTGGCGGCGGGCCAGAAGGAGCTTCCTCCCCACCTGGGAGTGCAGCCTGCGCCACGTACTGTTCCTGCTCTTTCCTGCTCTTCTTGCCTTTTTTCTTCTTTTTGTCCTTTGCCATTTCGTTCTCCTTTTCAACTAATTTTATATCCACTAATTTGTAGCCCATCCCCGGTTTTATGCATCCTTCTTCCTTAACCCGGCGGCAGTAGTCGCATTACTGGGCAAGCGCTAAGATCGCCGCCGCCAGGAATCCCAAAACAGTGAAAAGGCCCACCAGTTTGCCGCCGTGCTCGAAAGCCTCCGGCATCATGGCATCCGCCAGCATAGTCAGCATGGCGCCCGCGGCGAAGGCCTGGACGACATGCCCATCTACACCAGGCAGCCAGCGAATGAGAAAGTAGCCCAAGCCGGCACACGCCGCGGAGAGGGCCACGAGCATGACCCACATCCAGAAAATGCTGCGGCGTGCGTAGCCCGCTGCGGTGAGGTTAAGCGAGCCAGCAACCCCCTCAGGCAGGTTTGAGATGAACACCGCCGCCAGGAAAGCGATGTTTACAGCACCACCGAATACCAGCCCCATGCCCAGAATGATCGACTCGGGCACATTATCGAGCAAGGTGCCAATAAAAATGGCAGCGCCCGAGCCGCCGGCCTGGTTGCCGGCGATATCCTTACGATCCCCGCCGCCCCGGCGGTCAATCAACCAGTCACCGCCAAAGAACGCGAATGCACCCAACGCGAAGGCGGGTGCCATGAACCTGCCAGTCAACACAGTTTCGGGGATTAGCTCATAAGCAATGGCGCTGATGAGTGCACCCGCGCCGATGCCCATGATAATCCCGGTTGTGCGCCTAGATGGGCTGCGCGTGGCAAGCAAATAGCCAACCAGGAGCGAAGACGCTGCAAAACCACCCCACCAGATCGCAGAGAGCATATCGAATCAGCAAGACCTTACCGCTGCGAATTGACGATCAGCTCAGCAACCTGGGTCTGAACCGCTTCCAGGATACCGTAAATCCGATCCAGCGTAGCTTTTACCGCGGGACTATCGGCTTGATTGGCGGCATTGTCCACCGTCTGGAGAGTCTGGTTAAACTGCTCGATGGATTGGTCCAGCCGGTCGATGGCGGCCTGACCGCGCGCTGCGGCAGCCTCTTGCAAGCGATTGCTGATTTCCTCGATATCCTGTTTGACCAGGTCAGCCTGCGCCTGCTGCGATGGGAGGTCTGCTGATAACTCAAGCGCTTTGTCAACTGCCGCAATCGCCATGGCTGCCACCGCATCAATGCGATCCTGGGATAACTCCACCCGCTGTTCGACTGCGCCACGGGCGATGCGGTACGCCTGGCGGTTCGACCCAGCATTGAACAACAGGGCCAGAATCAGCAAGCCAAACAAAATACCAAAAATCCACGGCCAAACTTTTTTCATGGTATGCCTCCTAAATCCCGTCGCGCAGGATTGGGCAGGTCATGCAGTGCCCACCGCCGCGGCCTTTGCCCAGCTCAAACCCGGCAATCGCGACCACTTCAATCCCGGCCTGGCGCATCTTGGCAATGGTGAACGTATTGCGCTCGTAAGAAACGACTACCCCGGGCTCGAGGGCGACCGTGTTGTTGGCGTCATCCCACTGCTCGCGCTGCATCTGGTACTCGTCGCCGCCCGTCTCCACGACAGTCAGTTTCTTGATTTTAAGTGCATCAGCCACCGCACCCAAGAAGCTTTTTTCCTCGGTCACGTGGAAATCACCCGGCTTTTTACCGGGCCGCAGGCTGATGGCGCGGATATTGTTGACGACCTTGGGAAAGGCAGTCGCGATATCCCGATCCAACAAAGTGAAGACGGTGTCGAGGTGCATGTGGGCGCGATCTCTGGTCATCACCGCGACGATCACCCGCTCCGCGCCGCCACTCTCGAAGAGCTTGCGGGCCACCATTTCGATCATGCGTCCCTGGGTGCGCTCGCTCATCCCAATCGCCACGGTCCCATTGCCGATCGGCTGCACATCGCCGCCTTCCATAGAGGCCCGGCCAAAGTCCTGGAAATTGAAACTGCCATCGTCGCCTTGCTCTGGGTACCAGAACTCGAAACCGGCATCCTGGAACATGGGATGGTAGCGATAGATGGTCAGCATGTTCAGGGCTTCCCGTCGGCGAGCTGGCCAGTACATCGGGTTGACCGTCACCCCGTTGTAAATCCAGCAAGATGGGTCGCGCTGGAAGAGCGAGTTCGGCACAGGCGGCAGGACAAAGAAGCCCGGATCGTCCACCGCAGCTGCTCCGAGCGAGATCTGCCTGTACTTTGGCAGGTCGAAGCCCATGACCTCCATTTCGCCAATGGTCAACCCACCCACCAGGTGTCTGGCGAGTACCTCCGGATTTACTTTCGACAAGAAATCGCGCACCTCATCCACCAACGACCAGCCCACGGTGTATTCCGAGGCCACCAGATTGATTACATTGCGGCGGGCTTCCTCAGAGGCTGCCAGCGCTTCGCCGAGCAAATCCAGGTGATAAAACACCTCAGTGCCCCGCTCGCGCATAGCTTTAACGAACTGGTCGTGTTCCCATTGGGCGCGCTCTACCCACAGGACATCGTCGAACAGCAAATCGTCGTGATTGCTGGGGGTTAGACGCTTGAGGCTGAGGTCCGGGCGATGCACGATCACTTTACGCAGCTTGCCTACTTCTGAATGTACGCCAAACGTTTCCATCGTCACAAGTTCCTTTCAAATTTGAGTGATTACAGCCTGCTTTTACTCGGGCACCACGTTCGTGCCGGCCTCGCCGGCGACAATCTTTTGAATATCTGCAAGCGAGCCGATAGCAGCCCGTTTACCGGTTTTTTCCACAAATTGAACGGCCGCCGCGACCTTTGGACCCATCGAGCCAGCTGGGAAGGGATAACTGCTGAGCTCGGCAATGGTGACCCGTCCCAACACTCGCTGTTCGGGCTTTCCCCAATCCAGGTAGACCCCGTCCACATCGGTGGCAATGACGAACAGATCTGCCTCGAGCTCGCGCGCCAGCAGCTCGGAGGCCAGATCTTTATCGATCACCGCTTCCACGCCAGACAGCCAGCGCTGCTTGCCAGCCTCGTACAGGGTGGGGATGCCCCCGCCGCCCGCGCAGATGACCACGGTATTTTTCTCCAGCAGCCACTTGATTGGCCGGATCTCAAAAATCCGTTTGGGCAGCGGCGAAGGCACCACTCGCCGCCAGTACTTGCCGTCCGGCTTAATCGCCCAGCTTTTCTCCTCAGCCAGACGCTCGGCCTCGGCTTTTTCATATACTGGGCCAACAAACTTAGTCGGATTTTGAAACGCGGGATCGTTGGGATCGACTTCTACCATGGTCAGGATGGTGGCAAAGGGCACCTCGAAGGGCAGCAAATTACCCAATTCCTGCTCGATCATGTAGCCGATCATGCCCTCGGTTTGTGCGCCCAGCACATCCAGCGGGTACGCCTCGACGTCTTTGTACGCTGAAGCCTGCAGCGCCAGCAAACCGACCTGCGGACCGTTGCCGTGCGCCAGTACAAGCTGGTGATGCTGGGCAACCGGTGCCAGCGACTGTGCGGCAACCTGGATATTGGCACGCTGCACATCATGCGTCATAGGCTCACCGCGCTTGAGCAGTGCATTTCCACCAAGAGCGACTACAATTCTCATGAGTTTCTCCTTTTCTATAAGTCAGCCGTCACTACCGTAACATTTCTTTTGTGCCCCACACCTGCATCAGCTGGGCATAAAACTTCACCATGTTTCCCATGGCTTCGACAGGAATGCGCTCGTCGATGCCGTGCTCCAAACCCATAAAACTCTCATCCATCACCACGGAGGTGAAGCGATAAATGTGATCGCACACTGGTACGAAATGCTGGCAGTCCGTACCCCCCAGCATGGTGAACGGTGCGACTGGGAAATTGCCAAAGACCTGGCGGATCACGGTTCTTAATCCCAGATAGGGTGGTGCATTACGCGGAGAGACCGGCAGCGCCTCGTTGAACTTACCTTCGACGGGTTTAAACTTCACCCGTTCGTCTTTAATCACTTTCTTGACGTGCCAAAGCACCTCAGCAATGGTATCGCCGGGCAGCATGCGGAAATTAACGAAAGCGCTGCGCTTCGGCGGGGATGGTGTTATCTTCTACGCCGCCCTGAACGATGGTGAGCGCAGTGGTGGTGCGCATGCTGGCATTCATCTCTGGTTTGGGCACCAGCCAGCGCTTCAGCAGCGGGCCAAACAGCCACACGTTAGCAAATGCGACCTGGATGTAGAGCGGGGCGGCGCGGCCAATGCCGTGGTAAAGCGGGCGCAGCCGGCGCAGATGGGTTGGCATGGGGTGAGCTTCCAGACGAGCCAGGGCGCGCGCCAGGATGCCGATCGCCGTCTGGGGGGGCGGGGTGGAGGAATGCCCCGGCTGGCTGTGAACGGTGAATTCCACCGTCAGGTAGCCCTTTTCACTGACACCCACCAGTGAAACTGGCCCGCGCACACCCGCCGCTAGCCCAGCCATGATCCCACCGCCTTCGTCGACGATTCCCGCCAGGTGTATACCGCGTTCCTTAAGCATCTGGCCCATGATCTTGCAGCCGTTCACCCCACCGGTTTCCTCGTCATGACCCAGACCAAACAGGATTGTGCGTTCCGGGCGAAAGCCTTGCTGCAGCAGCGCTTCCGCCGCGTCCATAATGCCAATCAGCTGGTTTTTGATATCCAGCGTGCCGCGCCCCCAGATGAAACCATCGACAATCGTGCCTTCAAAGGGAGGGTAGGTCCACCCGTCTGGATCTGCCGATACTACGTCCTGGTGTGCCATCAGCATGACCGGCTCAAGCTCAGCACGACTGCCAATCCAGGTGTAGAGCAGGCTGTAGCCGTTGACGACCTCCCGCTTTAAGTGTTTGTGCACCAGCGGGTAGGTCTCTTCCAGGAATTGGTGCAGCTGGCGGAAGGCCTCCGGGTCGGGGGTGCCGTGTTCATCCAGCGGGACCGTTTGGCAGCGCACTGCGGCAGTCAGGTGCCCGGCTACCTGCTGCGCGTCGACCGGCACACCATCGATTTTCTCAACAGCTCCCTGCTTCCATTGGAAAATGACCGTGCGCACCACAACATAAAGTGTGGTGAGGATTAGGATTGCCAGGATGATGTAGAGGATATTGGTTAGCATGACTTGCTCGATTTCACTTGAAACTAGCTGGCTAGTTCAGTAACCGGGATCAATAAATCGGGGGAGATCACAAATATATCCAGAAACAAGCCTACCGAACTCAAAAACAACGCAACCTGCAATGAGTCCAGGAATGCATCGATGCCGAACAAAAGGATTGACAGGGAGAGCATCACGATCATGAAGACCAGCGGGATCAGCGCATCCAGCATGGACGGCTCACGGATCGCCTTTTCCGTCATTGTCATCCGCATCTATCCTTTACAAATACCAAAACACTTTCATCGGCGGGGTGCCAACCTCAGTAAAGCTTTAACTGGTTGGCTGAAAATCATCCCCTGGTGCGGCGCACAGGAGCTTCCACCGGTGTCCGTGCGCCGCACCGATGCGAGATTCAGTCGCCGAGCGTAGCGACCATGATGGCTTTGATGGTGTGCATGCGGTTTTCCGCCTGAGCAAAGACGATCGAGCATCTCGGATTCGAACACTTCTTCGCTGACTTCCAGGCTTTCCAACCCGGTCTTTTCGTAGATGTCTTCGCCGACCTTGGTCTCGCGGTTGTGGAAAGCTGGCAGGCAGTGCATGAACTTGACTTTGGGGTTGCCGGTCTTCTTGACCACGTCCATGTTGACCTGGTAGGGCTTGAGCAGCTTGATGCGTTCATCCCAGACCTCTTTGGGTTCACCCATGGAGACCCACACGTCGGTGTACAGATAATCCACGCCCTTGACGCCTTCTTCCACGCTCTCGGTTAGAGTCAGGCGGGCGCCGGTTTCCTTAGCGATCTCGCGGCAAGTCTTGACCAGCTCCTCTTCGGGCCACAGCGCCTTGGGGCAGCACAGGCGCACATCCATACCCAGCTTGCAGCCGGTCACCATCAGCGAGTTGCCCATGTTATTGCGGGCATCGCCCAGGTAGCAGTAGGCGATCTCGTGCAGGTGCTTGTCGCTAGTGCTCGATCATCGTCAGGATGTCACAGATCATCTGGGTGGGGTGGAACTGGTCGGTCAGGCCGTTCCACACCGGCACGCCGGCATATTCGCCCAGGATTTCCACCAGCTCCTGCCCGAAGCCGCGGTACTCGATGCCGTCATACATGCGACCCAGCACCCGGGCGGTGTCTTTCATCGACTCTTTGTGACCGATCTGCGAGCCGGATGGCCCCAGGTAGGTGACATGAGCGCCCTGGTCGTAGGCCGCTACCTCAAAGGCGCAGCGGGTGCGGGTGGATGTTTTTTCGAAAATCAGGGCAATATTCTTGCCCTTCAGGCGCGGCTGCTCGTAACCGCCGTACTTGGCGGCCTTGAGATCAGCCGAAAGTTTGAGCAGGAATTTGAGCTCTTCGGGGGTGAAATCGAGCTCCTTGAGGAAGTTGCGGTTGCGTAAGTTGAATGCCATGTCATACTCTCCTTTTAATAAGCTATTCGGTTTTCAGTTGGCTAAAGCAGCACACCTGCTGCTAAGACCAGGATACTCAGAATGATTAATAAAACCAGCACCGGCCAGACAAATTTCCACCACCTGCCGTAGCCCACCCTGGCAATCGCCAGCCCTCCCATGACTACCGCGGAAGTTGGTGTGACCAGGTTGACCAGGCCGTTGGCGGTCTGGTAAGCTGTGACAACGAGATAACTGGGGACATTGGCGAACTGCGCTAGGGGCGCCATGATCGGCATGGAGACAGTCGCCAGGCCTGAGCTGGAGGGGATGAGGAAAGACAATGGCAGGTAAAGCACGTAGGTAACGATAATGAACCCGACCCCGCCCAAACCAGCAACTGCCTGCTCGGCCCAGTAGAGCACCGTGTCGGTGATCAGCCCGTTGTTCATAATCACAGTGATGCCGCGCGCCACGCCAATAATCAACGCCACACCCAGCATATCCCGGGCGCCATCCACGAAAGTGTTTACCAGAGTTTTTTCAGACAGCCGCCCGATGATACCGATCAGGATGCCGAAGAACAGGAAATTGGCGGTCATTTCCGGGAACCACCACCACCAGGTGGGCACCGCCAGCCCGAGATCCGCCCAGGGTATGACACCATAGACCATCACAACAAATGCCAGGAAAAACAGCAGCAGGATGACCTTGTGCCGGGTAGTGAATTTACCAAAATCCATGCCTTCCGTAGAACCAGACATAAACTGGTGCTCGTTAGCCGCCTTTTCGTCATAAATCAGCGATTTGGAGGGATCTTTTCTGACGCGCTCGGCGTAACGCATCACGAAGACAATCCCGATGATCGTGCCAATCACCAGGATGACCAGACGTCCGATTAACCCTTCGCTGATGGTTACGCCAGCGAAACCAGAGGCGATGCCGGTCGCAAAGGGATTGATCGTGGAGCCAATCACGCCGATCCCGGCGCCGAGCAGGATCAGGGCTCCTGCGCTGAGCCCATCGTATCCGGCAGCAAGCATCACGGTGATGATCAGGGCATAGAATGCCAGCGTCTCCTCCGCCATGCCATAGCTCGTGCCCCCAATAGCAAAGATGGTCATCAAGATGGGGAACAACCAGCGTTCCTTGCCCTTCAGTTTTTCCACTACCCAGGCGATCCCGGCGTTGATTGCTCCAGTCTTCATCGTCACGCCCAGGAAGCCGCCGATAATCAGCACGAACATGGCAACGTCGATGGCCCCGAACAGCTCGCCGTAGTTCCACACGTCCACATTGCCGGTATCGTCCTCAATCCCATACATGCCGTTGATGGGTCCTTTGAGCGCGCTGACCAGCAGCTTCTGCGGGTTTTGCTCCACCGTGTGATAGGTATCCGGAATTGGAGCGCCATCCGCGTCGTAGTCATACGAACCTGCCGGGACAATCCAGGTCGCGAGGGCGATCAAAACAAGCAGGATGAACAGAATCGTAAAGGCGGACGGGAATTCGAACTTCTTTTTGGGTTTCTCGTTAGCCATCGCTTTGATTCTCCTCTCAATCTTAGTGTTTTTTTACTTCGTGGTTGCCAGGATAAATCCCGTCTTGTTGAATCTTGTCTTTTATGCCTAGAATGCCAGGAATCGGCCTTTCCAAATTAATTTTAATCGCCCGACAGAATCGTGCGGGACAGCATACCTCCGGAAATGTTGCGGGCTTTAAACCCATTTTGCAGCAGGATTCGCGTCCGTGTAGTAAGCGCGCTGACCCGAGCGGCAGATGACCAGGATCTCGCGATCGCGAGGCAGCTCACCAAGGCGCTGGCGAAGTGCTGGCAGCGGGATGTTGACTGCGCCCGGCACAGACTCAACAGCAAGCTCCTGTGGATGGCGCACATCCAGCAGGAACTCATCCTGGATGGAATTCCAGTGAGCCAGGGGCAGGTCGCCGTGCAAAACACCAGCCGCAACCATCCCGGCAAAATTCACGGGGGATTTGGCGCTGCCAAACTGGGGTGCGTAGCACAATTCGGCTTCTTCCAGGTCGTAAACGGTGGCGCCCAGTTGGATGGCCATCGCAAGGACATCGATGCGCTTATCCACGCCATCCTCGCCGACAGCCTGTGCACCGAGCAAGCGACCATCAGATTTGCGGAAGATAATTTTCATCGCCAGGTATTTGGCACCCGGGTAATATCCTGCGTGGGAATTCGGGTAAAGATAAATTTTTTCGTAATCCTGATCACCAATCCGGTTGAGTGTTTTTTCGTTAACACCGGTAGAGGCGGCTGCTCCCCCAAAAAGGCCGATGATTGAGGTACCCTGGGCACCTCGGAAATGGGAATCGCGACCTGCGATCACCTCAGCCGCAATGCGGCCCTGGCGGTTGGCCGGCCCAGCCAGCGCGACCAGAGACCACTGCCCGGTGAGGTAATCTTTGACCTCGATTGCATCCCCAACGGCGAAGATATTCGGGTCGCTCGTACGCATCTGGTCGTCCACACGAATGCCTCCCCGCTCGCCAATTTCAAGCCCGGCGTCCTTCGCCAGCCAGCTCTCAGGGCGCACACCGATGCCGAGCACGGCAATCTCTCCCGAAAATTCCATGCCGTCTTTCGTCAAAACCTTGAGCGAGCCGTCCTCAGACTGCTCGAACCCGGTTACTTCGCCATTGAGCACGATGCGGACGCCATTCTTTTCCATATGGCGTTCAACATAGCGCGCCATTTCCGGATCGAGCGGGGGCATGACCTGTGCGTCGCGCTGTATAAGGGTCACCTGCAACCCGAGGTGTTTCAGGTTTTCTGCCATCTCGAGGCCGATGAAACCCCCGCCAACCACCACCGCCCGCCTTGAAGGCACCATCGTCTGAAATCCCGTGTAGGTGTGCAGCCCAGAGGAATATGGGTCATGACCCTCAAGCCATTCTCGGATCTCTTTGACATCCGGGACAGTCCTCACTTTAAATACGCCTGGCAGATCAATTCCAGGCATGGGCGGACGTATCGGGGTTGCGCCGGGAGACAGGACCAGCCTGTCATAGGTCTCATTGGTTACCTCGCCGGTAATGACATTGCGCAGGTCCACCGTTTTCTTTTCAGGCAAGATGCGTATCACCTCGCAGCGTGTGCGCACATCGATGGCAAAACTCTCACGAAACACGCGCTCGATCCGCGACCAGTAGGCTCGACTCTCGAGGTATTACGCCCCCAACAAAATACGGCAGCCCGCAGTTTGCATACGAAACATACAGTCCGCGTTCCACCATGAGGATTTCCGCTTGTTCATCCAGCCTGCGTAAGCGGGCCGCACAGGACGCACCTCCCGCCACACCACCAACAATGATAACTTTCATGTTTTCAGCATCCCTCTGTATTCTGGCGAAGAAATGCAGCTGCACGCGAAACACTTGACAATCGTTTTTCATTGGCAGCCGCAAGCTCTTCTTCGGTCTTCATGCCCACCTTGGAATGCCGAGCGAGCTCCATACCAAAGCCATTAAATCGGAGCCCGGCGCTGGTAGAGCGCGCCCTACCAGCACTGGCACCGTCGCAGGTTTACATTCCGAGCAGCTTCGCCTTCTGAGTTTGCAACTCTTCTACGGTCAGGATCGCCTGGGCCCTGAGCGCACCCAGGCGCTCGAGCTGCGTGATCACATCTTCTTTCGGGGCAGGCGCAGCTGGCGGCGGGACTTGCAGCGTATGGTTTGCTGCCAGCACACCTGCTAACCCCACCAAGACTGCCATGTTAGTGACACCGATGGTCGAGATTTCATTAATTATTCTCCTTGGATTTTTTTTGGTGGTGGTTTGGGGATGAACTGTTAGCTCAGATCGATCTTAACCCCGCCCATCATCCCGGCCACAATGTTGTACACCAGCGCCACCACCAGGCCAGCGAGCGCGCCTCCAAGTGCAGCAATCAGTGCGCGAAAGAACACCAGGGCAAAGGTGGTCAGGGTATAGGCAGTCCAGTTGCCCAGGTTCATATCGATCCACCAGGATGTCGCGCCAAAGATCCAGCCAAAAATCCAGATCACGATGCCAAAAATTAGCGTCCAGACAAAGGCTAACACCGCTCCGTACAGGGTAAATGAACCGATATCGACTGATTTGATTGCTTTCATGGTTATTTCTCCTTGGTCAAAATGGTAGATGGTTTGGATGAAAATCTCGCTGCTGGGATGAGTGTGCCCACGCAATGGATGGGTATGATCTTTGCCGAAGGAATTATTCGGATCGATTTCGAAATTCTTTCCGACCTGCCTCGTTGAATAGTCCCCGCGTCGGGGCAGACTACAATACGCCGATGGACCGGAAGGTCCGCGTTCTGCCACAACGATCTCCTCGTTTCCCGATCAAGCTTACAGGCGATCCACGAAGAGGACGGTCAAATGCAGCTCATAGAGCGTGTTGAGCACGCCGGCCAGGGCAGCCTGGTCGATGTAATTCACCTTCCAGGGTAGTTATCAGGGAGTCATCACCCCGCAAGTCCTGGCTAATCATCATACCTTCGAGGCGATCAGACCAATCCGCGGTGATTTTTCCGAGAACACGAATTTGGTAGGTGGCCGAGCAATCAAAGGGAACTGGATTCCTGGACTGTTTGTTTGCCACAAACAGATGATGGCATAAATCCAAATGTAAAAATACCACCCCAAGGTGAAATTAAGGTGTATTAAAGGTGTAGCAGTACCAAGCCATTGAGAGGGAATAGAAATCGGTCAAATGAAGCCAGGTACCCGCGGATAAATTCCACCAGAGCCGTGGAATTGAGGTTTAGAACTATCTGGTTTTTGGGAAGGAGAATTCGCCAGCAGGGGGAAGAATGGACAATTCTTCTGCTTTCGCGACAGCATCCCGGCGCCGGTTGACGACCAACTTGCCATAGATGTTGATGATATGGCGTTTGGCAGTTGCATAGGCGATATTGAGCTGGAGAGCAATTTCTTGAATGCTCAACGGTTCTCGCAATAAAGTCAGCACCTCGAGCTCCCGCGGGTGAGGGGCTCAGCTAACGCCAAAATACCGAGCGAACGATCAGGCGCGTCTGCTCAACAGATGTTTATCATCCTCCGGAAATTCCGCCAGGACGGGGTGGATCATCTCCGCGTGCTACGATCTTGCTGTGCAAGCCGGAGGAGCAGCGCCTGCATGGGTTGGCCCAGGTCGACGAAAACCCGGATGAAGCCCTGCGGCCGGGCGAGATCCAGCGCCTGCTTCAGCACGGCGAAAGCCTGGCTGGTTTCCCCCTGAGTATCCAGCGCCAGGGCGCGTAGGGCCAGGAGCTCGATCTGGTAGCGCGTGTTATGGGCGTGATCGGCGATCTCCTCCAGGGTGTCCAAGATCTGGTGCGCCAGCCGCAGGTCGCCATCCGCGCCTCTGGCCAGCAGAACGCGTACCCGGGTCACCTGTGGTTCCTCCAGCCACAGCATAATTTGGTCTGGCGGCGGACCGCTGAATGTGTCAGCCCAGCGGCCGGCGCCTTCCAGGTTCCCTTGTAACATCATCACCCTGGCGCGGAGGGAACGTGTGCGCTCATCTTCGCGGCCGCTATGCTCCAGGTCAAACTGGCTGATTGACTCCACCATCTGCCGGGCATCCATGCTTTCCCCCTGCATCTGGCGGATCAATGCCAGGCCCGCCACGGCATCGCGATAGGTAGTTATCTGAGCTGCATAGCGATTTTCAACGATTTGGCTGAAGTGGTGCGCGGCTGCCTGCAGCTCATTGCGCTGATAACACACCAGGCCGAGATAATGGCAGCCCCAGTTCTTCATGATCACCAACCTGCGGCGGGTCGCCCCCTCGAACAGCACCTGCGCGATTTGCCTCGCCTGCTCAAGCTGGCCGGTATTGAGGTAGATTAATCCCAATGTTTCCAGGATGAGCAGGGCATAAATATCGTTCATATCGTCGCAAGACGCGTATTCAGTGAGCAGCAGCTTTTCGGCCTCCTGGGCCTGGCCGCTGGCCTGTAGGGACAGGCCCAGGTAAAGCATTCCCCCTCCGCGCAAAAATTTCCATGATGGAGGCAGGAGCGCCAGTACCTGCCGGCAAAGGTCGATCGCCCGCGAGGTCTGGTTGCAGAAGTACGCCTGCTGAGCTCTTAACAAAAAGATTTGCCCGCGCAGGATTTGCTGTTCATCTGCCGGTTCCGCTGCACCAACCTCTGAATCCAGCAGCTCTTCTGCCTGCTGAAGCACCTGGGCTTGCAGGTCAAGCCGCCATGCGAACTGCAGAGCAAATGCCCTGATCATCAGCAGCCCCGGGGTTTGCTGGATCATCTCTTCCGGCAGCAGGCGCAGCCAGCGCTCCAGGGTCGGCCGGTCCTCGCGGTTGAGCACCTCACGCAGCCCGGCAACCATCTGGTGCGCAGCCAGGTCCAGGTCGCCTGCTGCCAGGGCGTGCTGTAAGGCTTCATCGATCAGCCCCTGCTCTGCGAACCACGCGGAAGCTTGGCGGTGCAGGTTGGCCACCTTATCCGGCGCCATCTCGGCGGAGGCTCTCTGCCGCAGCAGTTCCTGGAATATATGGTGGTAGCGGTACCATTCCCTCTGGCTGTCCTGGGGAACAAGGAACAGCTCGGAGCGCTCAATCCAATCCAGGCAGGCGCGCACATTCCAGGCGGTGTCTATCTCTCCAAAGATGGCTTCGCACAGCGGAGCGCAAAACCGATCCAGGATGGAGGTCTTCAACAGAAATGATTGGATCGCTGCAGCCTGGTGGGTCAGCACCTCATCCACCAGGTATCCGGTGATGTTTGGATTCTGGCTGGATAAAGCAAACCGGACGGATTCCTGGCTGCCTGCGGAACGCAAGGAAAGGACAGCCAGATGCAGACCCGCGATCCAACCTTCGAAGCGCTCCTCCAGCAGGTGCAGGTCATTCTGGCTCAAAGGGGCAATTTGCGTCCGGCTCAGATAGGCAGCCGTCTCCTCGGCTGTAAAGCGCAGGTCCTGGGTGCGAAACTCAGTGAGCATCCCCCTGGCACGCAAGCTGCTCAGCGGTATGGGCGGGCTGAGGCGGGAGATCAGCACCAGGTGCAGCGGTTTTGGCCAGTGGCGCACCAGTTCAATCAGCAGATTGTGCGCATCCACGCCGCGGAGGGTGTGATAGTCATCCAGGACGAGGATCGCTTCTCCGGGGAGTGCTTCAAGCTCATTGCTGAGGGTGGCGAAGAGGACTGCCTGGGGTAGCTGATGCTGCGCCTGGACTAAAGCCAGGGTTTCCGCACAGGCGTTCGCAAAAATCGTGCGCAGCGCGGCGATGATGTAGCAGATAAAGAGATTGAGGTCGCTGTCGTTTTCATCCAACGAAAGCCATGCAGCAGGCAAGGAGGCTGCCGCTGCAGGCTGACCAACAGCCCTGCGCTCAAGCCAGGTGCATACCAGGGTGGTTTTACCGAAGCCAGCCGGAGCAGTGACCAGGGTCAGCGGGCCGTTAATCCCGCTGTCGAGCTGCTCGAACAACCGCGCGCGCGATCAGACCCCTGGCGATCGGTGGCCGGTGCAGTTTGGTTTGGAGAAGGATTGGATAATTGTCAAACATGCTTGCATAAATGAACTGGATAAAGTTACTGTACATTATAAACTACACCCTGCGGTCGTACCACTCAGGCATTTATGTGTCCCACGCTGAATGGATTGGGGAGATGTATTCTCTGGCAAGCAATCGTTTGTCATCTGTCTTAGGGATATGCCCCCGCACCTCGCTTATTAAAGATGCTATCTGTCGATAAACGATCGAGCTATGTGGTCGGGGTAAAACATCTCTTCGATCTGGTTTCCCAGGTCCGTAGTACGATGCTCTCAACCATTTTGAATACGGCATGGATAGATAATATTTATCGAGGCAAGTCTAGCAACCTAATGGAATCCCCCAGAGAATCGCCCCGACCCGGTAAACCTGCTGATCGAAAACCGCCAGAGGCTTTCGAGAGGCTTGTTCCAAGCCGCTTGGTACAGATGGCTGCCAGTCCATTTGCCTTTTTCCGAGGAGCGGTGGCAATGATGGCCTGCGACCTTTCCCTCACACCTTACACAGGTTTGAATATCGCCTTCTGCGGCGACTTCCATTTGTTGTACTTTGGCAGCACTGCCTCACCGAAGCGCAAGTTAAATTTTTAACTTCAACAATTCCCACGAGACCTCTATCGCTCCGCGGGAACCTGGATTCCTGACGCGGAAAGACTCCGTTCGATAAAGGAACGATCAGGCTGCCTGGTTCAGCATCAACAGCGAACTATCTAAAGCTCAGCGTCTGATGAACGGCAGGTAGATGGGGGCATCTTCCTCCCACAGGGGCAGGGTGATCGCAGCGTGGACTGCATCCACCAGGAGAGCGAAATTGTCCGGCTCCAACACCCTGACCAGCGAGGTAGCAGAATACAACTGGCCTTTATCATCCCGGTAAACCAGGCTCAGGGTGTACTCGCCATTGCGGATCTGCTCCAGGTGCAGCTCAGGGGCATGCCCTACCCGGCGTCCATCCAGCGCCCAGGCGACAGCGTGCGCACCAGGCTCGGCTGCCACAACCACGTCCAACGCTTCCCCACTGCGCAGCAGGGTTCTGCCATTCAGTCCGCCGGGCAGGGCCTTTTCCAGCGGACCAACCTCTGCCCTGGTCGGTCTCAGCCAGAACGCAGAAGACAGCCAGGCTGAGAGCAGGGCGGCCCCCAAGAACAGCATCAAGGGAAACCAACGATTGAGTCTCATGTTGGGCCTCGTCCCGAACTCAGGGGGTCATTTCAATGGCATTGATCGGGCGGCAGTCACCGGTTTGGCAGCCATACGAGGCACCAGTGCCGTTGGTGTCGTAATAAATCTGCAGGTTCTTGCCCAATGACTTGGCAGTCATCATTATGCTTAATATCCGGGCGGCGTTCTTTGAATTCGGAGGTGGGCGCGGCAAAATAATAGATCCCGTTGGGCGCAGCGATCGTGCACCGCACGTGGACCCGGTTGCTGAAAGCCCCGATGTAAGATGGGGTGCAGATGTAGGTGGCATCCGGGCTGCCGGGGACTGTGACAGCCGCCGGTTCAGGTTCAGCAGCCTGAGCTACCGCGGGACCCCGGCTGGCATACCACAGCCCGCCTGCCAGCCTGGATGCGAATAGGCCGAAGGCGATACCTAACAGGATCGCCCCCCCATATAAGACTGCAATTCTCCAGGGGGTTTTTCCAGACATGATTTCCTCCATTCAGCGAACAAGGGGTTGGGTGAGCACGCTAGATTGGGCAATCAGCTTGCCCAGGATTCGGTTAGCCGGCGTTCTGGAAATCGTCAAGGTGGCAGCTTGCACTTTGAACGGAACGGAGTGCCATATGTTTAAGATTATAGCCCTGGGTGGGCAAAAAGTATCCACGCAAATTGAGTCCAGGTTTATTCGTTTTATTTCAGCCAATGATTAAGTGGTTTTCTCGACTTATAAGGTAATTATCAACCCCCACATCGTGATCCCCACCCAATAATATAGACAGGGAATAGAAAAAAACAGAATATCCCGCTGCTGCACGCATGGCCAGACCGTCGTGGCTCCCCTTGTTTTTTTTTTGAAATTTATTTTATGGCATATTGCGAAGCACAATTAAGATACTTGCGGTGAATCACCTATAAAACGCAGATGTCGATTAAAATTGGGGCTAATCTGGCATCTCATAATAACTGGAGGGATGTCTTTTCCATTGTAATGAAGGAATTTGCCAGTTCAGGATGTGCATACCCCTAACCCCAGCGGAGAACAGAGAAGAGACCATGTCAGCAACGAAAAAAACAACCAAAAATGGAGCAGAAACAGAAGTTTATATGGGAAAGCTGCCGCAAACGCACACCCAAAGCCTGGAGGAGCGGACTGCCGCCGGAAAAGCGCTGCGCGAAAGGGCAACCCGAAGTGCGCAAGCCGAGTGGAGCCCGCCCGAAAATCGCCCTGACCCGGTCGACCTGCTGATCGAAAACAGCCAGGGGCGGATGGATGATCTTATCCCGCTCCGCTATGGGCGGATGGCCGCCAGCCCGTTCGCCTTCTACCGGGGCGCAGCCGCGATCATGGCCTCAGACCTTTCCCACACCCCTGCCACAGGTCTCAACATTGTGATCTGCGGCGACTGCCATTTATTGAACTTTGGGGGCTTTGCAACGACCGAGCGCCGGCTCATCTTTGATATCAACGATTTTGACGAGGTTTCCATCGCTCCCTGGGAATGGGATGTGAAACGCCTGACGGCGAGCTTCGTCATCGCCGGACGCGCCAACGGTTTCAACGAGGCAGACAGCCGCGCCGCGGCCCTGCAGGCCGCACAAAGCTACCGGTTGAACATGGCAGGCTATGCCAACATGACCGTGCTGCAAGCGTGGTACGATGCCCTGGACATGAACGAGATCATCGCTAGCATGCAGGATAAGCAGCATAAGCGTTTTTACACCAAGAAATTAGAGCAGGCAACCGACGAAAGCGCCCATGAGAAGGAGTTTGCTAAGCTGGCGTTCTTGGAAGGCGACTTCCCGCGCATCATCGACCAGCCGCCGCTCATCTTTCACCTTGGTGACATCCGGGACGAGGAAAACCAGACGCGCGCAGAGCTTGCTATCCGCGATTACCTGGTTTCACTCCTTCCAGAGCGGCGCGTGCTTCTCAGCCGTTACAAAATGGTTGATGTGGCTATGAAGGTGGTAGGAGTGGGCAGTGTGGGTACGTTTTGCGGGATCGGATTGTTTATTTCCGGCGGGGGCGACTCGCTTTTCTTGCAGTTCAAGCAGGCGCGCCCATCGGTGCTGGAACCCTACGCTGGTCCCAGTTCTTACGAGCACGCCGGCCAGCGCGTGGTGGTGGGCCAGCGGCTGATGCAGGCCGCAAGCGATATGTTCCTGGGCTGGTACACCGGCAAAGGTGGGTTTGGCCATCACTTCTATGTGCGCCAATTGAGAGACGCCAAGATCAAGCCGGTGGTGGAGATCATGGGGACTGAAGAACTAAAAAATTATGCCGGCCTGTGCGGGAGGGCGCTCGCACGAGCCCATGCGCGCTCGGCCGACGCGGCCGTGCTGAGCGGATATATGGGCAAAAGCACCGCTTTCGAGGAAGCGCTGGCGGATTTTAGCATTGCTTACGCCGACCAGAACGAGCGCGATCATGCGGCTTTGATCAAAGCGATACGAGAAGGACGGGTCGAGGCGAACATGGAACAATGAGCAGGTCGGATGAAGCAGCGATCAACATAAAAAAAACGCTTGCGACGGAACACTTTCTGGCTGGCTAGAACCGGATAGCCAGCGAAGCTCCAATAACTTAAAGACCGATACACCAAAACGCATTTCCTAACCAAGAGCCTGCCTGATTCACCTCAGTCCAATGGACTGGGGCGAACCAGGCTCCTGGAAATTTTTTTAAGGGCCAGTCAATGTGGAATCACTTACTGCCTTAGGCTATCCGGTATCGTCGGCAACAATAGCATGGTGATAATAACCGTCAATTGACTGGGGATTTGCGAGCGGGTTGCGCATATTTAGATGTCATCCACGACCGATGTCGCTCAAACCCAACTGGGCGACCTCATCTTTATTGTGCATTGCCCTTAAATATTGCAAATCACTGCTGATCTTGTCTGGCATAGAATGCAGGATTTCGTAATCCCAGGCTGGTCTTCACCGGTCGAACCAGGTCGTTTCCCCCAAGCAAAGTGCCTGCAAGCCTGTCAATGCTGATGATGAGCAAGAAAAGACTGTGGTTCGGATGCAAGGGAACGAATGCAGGAGATGCTTACCCCATGACGATAAGCACGGTATAAATGCCGCCGTCCTGCGAAAGAGGAATCACCTTGTTCGGGAGTGGCTGGCCGTTCATGGATACCTGCTGCACTCCCTGATCGACGTGATTCGGATTCTCCACCTGAACCTCATAGGTAGACAAGCCAAACCGATAGGTGAAGCGAAATCCAGGCCAGTCCCGAGGAATGCGTGGGTTCACTTCAAGCTGGTCCCCCCTTTTTTTCAAACCCAGAAACCCTTCCAGACCCAGGCGGTACATCCAACTGCTAGAGCCGGTATACCACGTCCAGCCGCCCTGCCCGGTGAAAGGAGGGACACTGTAAACGTCCGCCGCAACCACGTATGGTTCGACCCGGTAATGGGCAGCTTTTTCTTCGGTGTCGGCATGCAGGATCGGGTTCAGGAGCTGGAATAATTCAAAACCTTCCTCGATCCGTCCCAACTCAACCAGGGCCCAGGCAGACCACAGTGAGGCATGGGTATACTGGCCACCGTTCTCACGTATGCCGGGAGGATAGCCCTTGATGTAACCAGGGTCGCGCGTGGGTCTTGTCGAAGGGAGGCGTAAACAGCAGGACCAGCCGCTGGCTGCGGCGCACCAGACGCTCGGAGACTGACTGCATGGCCAGGGCGCTGCGCTGTGGGTCACCGCCGCCGGAAAGGACCGCCCAGGATTGGGCGATCGAATCGATCCGGCATTCCTGGTTCTCTGACGAGCCCAAGGGTGAGCCATCATCATAAAAAGCGCGCAGGTACCATTCGCCATCCCAGGCGCTGTGTTCGATGGCCTGGGCCAGGTCGAAAGCACGGTGGCGATAGCCAGCGGCTGGCTCATCCTGGCCACGGACCTCACACAAATCGGCAAAACGATTGAGGGTGCCGTATAGAAACCATCCCAGCCAGGTACTCTCGCCGCGACCATCAATTCCCACCCGGTTCATACCGTCATTCCAATCCCCACCGCCCATCAAGGGCAGGTTGTGTTGCCCAGAAGTCATTCCTTTTACCAGAGCACGGCGGCAGTGCTCAAATAAGGTATAGGTTACGTTAGTTTCTGGGTACTGACCATAACGCTCGTCCTGCCCAGGTTCCAGCAGTGGCGCCTGGCGGAAGGGGACCTTCTCGCTCAAGATCGTATCATCGCCGGTGAGGCTTACGTATTCGGCGGTCACAAAAGGCAGCCAGAGCAAATCGTCGCTGATTCGAGTGCGCACACCACGCCCGGAAGGCGGGTGCCACCAATGCAGCACATCTCCGGCCTCGAATTGGTGCCGGGCGGCGCGCAACAGGTGCTCGCGGGCCAGCTGCGGAGCGACATGCAGCAGCGCCAATACATCCTGGAGCTGATCGCGAAACCCATAGGCTCCGCTGGATTGGTAAAAAGCTGTACGCCCCCAGATGCGGCTGGACAGGGTCTGGTATAGCAGCCAGCGGTTGATCAGCAGGTCAAAGGCAGGTTCGGGGGTGTGAACCTGCACTGCTCCCAGCAGGTCGTTCCAAAACCGGTTATTGGCATCCCAGGCAGCCTGAACTTGCTGCGGGTCCTTGTAGTAACGGGCCAAAGCCAGGGCGGCCTCCCGGTCTTCAGCCTGGCCCAGTATGAAGTAAATTTGTTCCGAAGCGCCAGGCTGTATGTCGATGTGCAGCTGCAATGCGGCGCACGGGTCCAGCCCCGCCTCCACCGCTCCCGTCAGGCCGATGCGCGTGAGGGCAGCCGGACTATCCAGGCTGCCCAGCCGGCCGAGGAACTCCGTCCGGTCGGTGGTCAGGCCGTGCAAGGGGTTGCTGGCTGAAACGAACCCCACGCGTTCTGAGAATTCGGTATTATACGGATTGCGCACCAGTACGACCTGATCGCTATTGAATTCCGGGATCACATACTGTTGAGTGGTTTCCCGGCCAACCCCCAACACCCATTCAATGTAATAAGTGGCGGTGATGCGCCGCGCCCGGTCCCACGTGTTTTCCAAATTTAGATGCAGAATTTTAAGCGGAGTATCTGGCGGGGTAAACACCCTTAGCTGCTGACGCAGACCGTAACTACAGTGCTCGAAGATCGTATATCCGGCGCCATGGCGTGCCAGATAGGGGGCCGGGGCAGGAGCTGGCTGTGGGGTGGGTGACCAGACGATGGCTGTTTCTTCATCTCGCAGATACAACGCTTCGTGTGGATCATTAGAAATCGGGTCGTTTCCCCAGGGACTCAACCGGTTTTCGCCGCTATTTTCGGCCCAGGAAGTGCCCAGCCCGGACTCGGATGCCAGGAAACCGAAGAGGGGGTTTGCGATCACGTTGACCCAGGGAGCAGGAGTAACCTGTCCGGGCTCCAGGTAGATGCAATACTCGCATCCATCCGGGCTAAAACCACCAAGGCCGTTGTCATACAGCAGGCCTTGGGGACGGGGCAGGGGCACGGTCGGCGGCAGGTCTACTCCTTCGGGCAGCGCCGGAGAAATAGGTGGCAGCCGGGATGGTTTATGGTGAAGCGCCGGGGTGTGCTGAAGATGCTCGGCTAGAGTTCCCCGAGCGCCATCCAGCACCACCCGGGCCGCCGTTTCCAAAAGGACCCAGTCCGCCTCTCCCATCTGGTCTGCATGAAGCAAGTAGATGCCGCCGCGGCGGTTAAGCCATCCCTCACTCTCCGTGCTCGCGATCAAGCGGTAGAGCTGCGAGCTAAGCTCCTGGTTATAGCTGGTGCCCAGCTTATCTAAAAACACCAGATCAATCATGAGCTTACGCCTGCGCCAGTAAGTGTGCGCCTGGAGAAGTTCTCGGGCCAAGGTTAGCTCCTGCTCGGACTCAATTTCAACCAGGAGAATGGGGTAATCCCCGGAAATTGCAAAAGGCCACAGTCCTGGTTGGCCTTTCTGGTTAGCAGCCAACCGCTCAGGGCTGGCCCGCAGAGCAGAAGATGGGAAAACCAACAAAGACAGGATGGTTTGAAAATCATCCAGCTGGATGTTGGAGATATCCAGTTCGTTCAATTCTAGATCAGCGAGCACCCGGGCCTGTTCCAGAGCAGCCTTGATTGCATCCAGTGAAGAGAAACGGTCGATTAATGCCTGGGCGCCCTCCGCCGAGCGCGCGGCGGTCGTCAGGAAAGCCAAAGACAGCGAGCCATGCGGGGGCAGATAGACTACCTGGCTAATCGAAAAGATCGGATCCAGAGAAGTTCCGATCCCAGGCAGCGAGCCAGCCTCCAGGGCAGCCGGATGTCGGGTGGTGCGGCCGCGCTCAAGAAACCGGCCACGATCAGTTTCCAGCCTGGGGCGAACAACCGTGATCTCGCCGGGGCTGGTCACAACGGCATGGGCCAGAAAAATTCCTTCTTCCGTGCCAGAACGCGGCCGGCGACGGAACAGCAAACCATTGCCCCGTGGCAGCAACTCACTTTCGATGAACAGCTTGTTGAACGCTGGATGACGAGCGTCATTTACCTGGGGGGCGAGGACGACTTCTCCATAGCTGGTAAGCTGTAGACGCCGCGGCTTGTCGCCATGGTTCGTGAGGGTCACCAGGCGGACCTCCACATCATCCTCCGGGGCAACAAAAACCTGGGTCACCAGAGCCAGAGAGCCATCCTGGCGGCGGAACTCGGCATAATGACTGTTGAAGAAGACCTCTTGCTCATCGGCAGCTACTAAGGTTGGCTGGAGGCCTGACGACCAGGTCGCGCCACTTTCCTGGTCCTTAACATAGATCCAGGTACCCCAGTTATCCAGGGTGGTATCGGGCCGCCAACGGGTCAGATCAATGTCCTCCCAGGCACTATACCCGCCGCCCGCGGCGGTTACCAGGATGCTGTAGTGGCCATTTGAGAGGTAATGCGCCCTGGGCTGCGGCGCCTGTGGATCCACTTGCCAGGGGCTGGCAGTGCTGCGGGTCCGTATGGCGCGCAATCCCGGAGAACCTTCTGTAGTTGGCCGCTCGATCGGGGCATCTCGTGGAATCTGCTCCAATAACAGCAGTTCTACACTTTGGATACGCGGGTCGCGCTTGAAGCGCCGGACGATTGCATCCCCCTGCAAATAATTGACCAACGAGAGCATGATCATCCCCTGGTGGTGAGCCATATAGGACTGGACGATAGCCATCTCCTGGCCAACAGCAAGGCGTGCCGGGGTGAAGTCGGCTGATTCGTAAAAACCGTACATCCCCAGCATGCCCATCTGTCTTAGGCGCTCCATATTCTGGAGAACAGCGCTCGGGCGCAGCGGTCGCGCGAGCAGCGAAGCGTGGGGAGTGATGACAAGATCATCGGCCAGGCCGCGCTTGTAACCCAACCCAGGCACCCCAAAAGCGCGGTACTGATAAAATTGATTGGCGTCAAAGCGGTAATACCCTGATTCTGAAATTCCCCAGGGGACATTTTTATCACGCCCATATTCGATCTGACGGTCAGCTACCACTTCCAGGGTTTGGCCAAGCAGGGTGTCGGGTTCGCTGTGCACCATCAAGGATGGCATCAAGTATTCAAACATGGTGGCGCTCCAGGAAATGAGTGCCTGCCGGCCATCTACACGCGTAAAGGGGCGGCTGAGATGCAGCCAATGACTCTGCGGGACATCACCCTTGGCTATGGCTACCAGGCTGGCTATACACGCTTCCGATGCCAGCAGGTCGTAATAATTCAAATCCAGGCTGCTGGTGGTGACATTGTAGCCAATATGGAAGACCTGGCGCTGTGAGTCAAATAAGAAAGAGAAATCCATCGCCTGGAAGAGCACTTCGCTGCGATGCGCCAGTTCTTCATAACCGGTCACAAGGATCTCGGCCTTCATCCCATCCCTATCCAACGTGTCCTGCAGGCTTTGCACCCAGCGGCGGGCATCTTCCCAATCTGCACCGACTAGAATTTTCATGGAATCTCTTAGCTGTCTCAAGGCCAGGCGGCCTGCGCGACATGCAGCAGGAATCTCACGCAGAGATAGCTGCTCGGGAAAAGCCTCCCGCAGCGCTTGCCAAGCATCCGCCAGGCTGGGTGGCAGCTCCTCATCCTGGAATGGAGCAGGTATGTTCTGGAAAAAGGCGAGCCAAGGCAGGAGCAAATCAATGCAGCGCTGGATACTATTGAGCTGCTGCCGAACCCCCCGGTTATAGTACCGCAGGCGGCGCAGGCTTTCTGATCCCAGCTCGCGAGGGTAATTTTTCACCAGTTCCACGATGAGACGGTCGAGCTCAGACCAACTCATCTTGGAAACCCGACCATTGCCACTACCCCCCAGATCGGACAGCAAACCCACCCAGTGTGCAGGCTCTTCTTGTACAGATCGGATGGCTTGAACGATAGAGTTGAGGACACGTCTCAACTCATGGATAGCCGTCTGCAAGGAAGGCGCATCCAAGTCATGGAAAACGGCATCCAGCAAGTCGATGGCATCCAGCAGTCCTTGGAAGGAATCCCAACGTAAGACCGGGTTGCCTGGAACTTCCAGGCAGCCCTGGCGCAGTGCAAGCAGGCAGGCCGCCAGATTGCCGCTGTCCACCGTGGATACGTAGCGAGGCTGCAATGGATCCAAACTGCGTGTTTCATACCAGTTTAATATGTGACCCCGGTAACGCTCTAGCTTTTCGAGAGTATCAAAAGAGGATGTCAGACGCGTGGACAGGGTGAGGGCCTCAAGATAGCCTAGGTCATACGCCCCCAGGGCGGAAAGCAAGGCCAAGCCGATATTGGTTGGCGAGGTGCGGTGGGCCACAATTCCGAGCGGCGCCTCCTGAAAATGGTCAGGGGGCAGCCACTGATCTTCAGGGCTGATAAACTGTTCAAAGAATAACCAGGTCCGCCGGGCCAGCTGGCGCAGCTCTCGCACCTGGCTGCTGTCCAACTTTACCTCCCGCCGCGATCTAGGCTGGCTGAGCCACACGGCTATCCCGGGTGCGAGGAACCAGGCTGCCAATAGAGGGGCTGCCCAGACCAGGGAAGGCGGGCGGAGCAGGGCGACCAGGAAAAACAAAACGATCGCCAGGAGGGAGGAAAACGACATGATCCGCCAGGTCGCCAGGGCAACTCGATTAACCTGGCGGCGGGCAGCCTGGTCACTGGTTGTCCAGCGCAGCAGGCCGCGATGAGTGATACCCATCCGCACCAATGTCTGCACAATTGCATCCACAGCAATCTGCACTTCGTATGGCAGAAAAACCAAGGCCAGCAGCCAGCGGAAGACACTGTTCTTTAATGACGCCTCCGTCTGGCGCGCCGGCTGATTATTAAAGCGCCTGCGCAGCGCTGTCCATAATCCGGTCAGGACAGGGATGGCCAGGACGAGAACTCCCGCAATCGTCCAGACCCCGGGATAGGCGGGCAAAACGAGCCAACTGAACAGGAACCAGAGGAGAAGGGCCGGGGCGACCAGGCTCCGCCGCAGGTTATCCAGAATCTTCCAGCGACTGATCGCCGACAGGCGAGGCGAGAACAGCCACGGCAGGAGCTGCCAATCACCACGCATCCAGCGGTGCAGCCGGCGGGCATGCACCAGATAGGTCGGCGGCATGTCTTCAATCAGGACAGTACTGGTCACCAAAGCAGTCCGACCATGAATGCCTTCTAACAGGTCGTGGCTGAGCAGGGAATTTTCGGGGATGCAGCCATCCAGGCTGCGCTCAAAGGTGTCGACTTCGTAGGCTCCCTTGCCGACATAACTGCCTTCTCCGAAGAGGTCCTGATAGACATCCGATACAGCCCGGGTGTAGAGGTCAAGGCCAGTATCTCCTGAAAAAACACGAGTGAAGTAAGAAGCACTGCTGCTGTAAGGATTGATATCGGTGCGCGGTTGGAGAATCGTATATCCTGAAAAGACTTTCTCGCCACATTCACCCGCTCTTACCGGGTTGAGACGGGCACGGTTCAGGGGATGAGCCAGGACTGCGATCAGTTCCCGGGCAGCGTCGCGGGGCAGGATCGTGTCAGCATCCAGGGTGATAACATAGCGCACATGCTGAAGGAAAGATAGATCCCCCTCGCAGATTGGGAATGAGGTCTCGCGATCAAGCGATCGGTTGCCCAGGGAGACAGCGCGCGCCCCCAAGATTAAGCGGTTCAGCTCTTGCAGCTTACCGCGCTTACGCTCCCAGCCCATCCAAACATCTTCAGAGGGGTTCCAGCGCCGCCCACGGTGGAGGAGGGTGAAGCGCCCTTGAGTGAAACGACCCGACTCTACCCGTGGGTATTTTTCATTCAGCCTGCGAATTCCCAGCCGGGCGCATTCCACCAAGTCGGAATCACCAGGCTGGTTTTCGCTGGAGGAATCCAAATAATCGGTCACCAGGGCAAAAAATAACCCTGGATCAGGGTTACGGAGGTAGTGCTGCTCCAACTGCGCAACAAGTGAATCGACCTCATCCGGTCCGGAGAGCAAAGCCGGGATGACTACCATGCTCACACACTCCTCTGGTAATCCCCGGCTGAAATCCATACGCGGCTGGCCCTCGGGTTTGATGACCTGGGTGACCGCCCAGTTGACCAAATCCACAGCGATCGTTAGCGCTGGAACCAAAGCGAGAATAAAGACCAACAGGAGTCCGGCTGCTGGCGCTCTGACCAGGATCGCCAGGAACAGAGGCAGAAGCACCAATCCGAGCGAGAGGCATGCTATCGATCCCAAGTAGAGTGGAGTAGGGTGGCTGCGAATGAAGCGCTCCAAACGCTGCCTGCCTTGCGGAACATACCCGGCAGACTGTTCCAACACCGGGCGGCCTTGACCCAGGAGGTAAAACCCGATATGCGCACCAGGCTGGGAACGAAATCCATCCCAGCCTTCCGGCTGATATTCCAGGACTTTATGACCATCCAAAGCTGGCGAGGCCTGCGAAACTGGTGCAGGATGCGAGGAATGCTGATCTACCCCAGCGCGTGCCAGGCTTACTGCAGCTCGGGCAACTGCCAGTTCATCAGCCTGCCCATAATTGGCGATTTCTTCCACGGCCTTCCGGTAACGGTCGCGTGTCTCAAAATCCATCCCGGAATACAGCCTGGCCGGGTCCTGGCGCAGGGTACGATCAACCAGACTTAAGGCTTCAAAGAAGCGCTTCCAATTATAAACAGCCAAGGCTCGCAAGCTGCGGATACTGTTTTCAACCATGAGCTGGTCGTCGAGTTGCCCAGGGGAATCCAAGATGGCTGCACTCTCTGCAACCGCATCCCCGGCAAGTTCTGAAAGCCGGGCAACTGCAGCCAAAAGGCACTCCAAAATCCCCAGACGCAGCATGGTCGGTAGTGCCCAAAGCTCACCCATCGTGAGCGGGAGCACCTCCTGGTAAGCGTCAACGAAGCGCTCGACATGCCCCAGGTCGAGCAGAGCGTTCTCGGTTTGGATAATCTCTGCGGAAAGTTCATAGATGCCGCGGGCGCCCTGTTTGCAAACGGGGGAGCTGACGCTCATAGTGTGGGGGCAAATCTTGCTGCACTTCGCGGAGGGCCTGCGCTGTAATGTAATAGTTGTCCAACAGCCATTCAGCGGCCGGCGCGAGCTGTCCAGCCTGCGAGTTTTGCGCTTGCAAGCGACCGGCTGCTTCTTTCAATATTGAGGTAAAACGGGGAAGGCGCGCTGATAGGAGGACTGCCGGGCCAGGTAAATTTTGACCTACACCAGCCGAGCCAGTGTGATCGCCAGTGGGTACCTGGGCACACCGGCGGTGATCTTCCGCCAGCCAGCGACCGTGAGCATCCAGTTCAACTGGCGGGTTTTCCGGCTGGGTCGCGAGTGGCGGCCCAAGCGGCATGATGGAAGCCTTTTCCAGCACGAGTTAGTGGCCCCCGGTTTCCCGGGCTGCGACCTCCGCCTGGGTCGGCTCGATCCGGTTGGTTGGCAGATCCTGCAGGATCAACAGAGGTGTGCTGCCGTAAACGATAAAACCGAGTCCCACACTGCCAAAGGGCCAGCGTGTGTCGCCAGAATAACCATGGGCGCTGATAATCGTTAGATCAATCTCGTCCTCGTCAGCGATCTGGTGCAAAGAGCGGCTGATACTAGGACTGACCTCCAGTCTCGTCTGGATATTCACGTCAATCCGGGATTTCAGGTCTTCCAGATATTTGAACGCTTCGGCTCGATTCCGCTCAGTCAATTGGTTGACCAGCAGCAAGTCCTCGGGCGAAGCGGATGTCCGCCGGGGCAGTTCCGGCTGCCGAACAACGTGCACAGCCAGGATTTCGCTGCCATGGGCACGAGCCAGCGATTCGGCTAACGTCAAGGGCATTTCAGCTCGCTGAGAACCATCCAGCGGAAGGAAAATCCTGCGGTAACGCAGGCCTGTCAGATCTGCGGTCAGGGGTTGGTAGGCTCGGACGATCATCAGGGAGCGGTGCGCGAGCAGGATGACCTGCTGCACAACGCTGCTGACATTCCAAGGACTGATACCGCTCTGCCCGTGGCTGCTCATCAAGATTAAATCTGCATTCCAAGAGTGGGCAACTTCAATAATCTGTTCTGCGGGTTTGCCATCATAAAGATGTGAGGATACCCGCAGACCAGCATTCTGCAAGCATTCAGCAATACCAGAGAGATAACTTACTGCCTCAGCTTTACGAATCTGCCAATCCACTGGGTCAATCAGCCGCAAGCGCGCTGTGACACCAAATGGTTCCGAGACGCGCATCAACAGCACCTCTGGCTCACAGATCTTGGAAATCGCAACCAGATGTGGCAAAACGCATTCCGCCAGTTTCGAACTATCCAACGGGACGAGGATCCGCTTAAACATTGCCCTTCCTTCTTTTTACACGAAACTTGCGGAGAAAAGGGCCTGGTGTTTTGTCAAAAGTGAATATTTAGTTGGAGAACAAGATCACATCTTTTTGACAAAGCTTAAAGTGTTCCGTCAGCGTTCCGGTCAACGTTCGTAAGTCTGCTTGATAGAACACTAGTTTCCTGGCGCTCGGCTGTAGGGATGACATTACAGAACTAAGTTAGGAGGGTCGAGACGGGAAGTATTAATCACCTTTTCTTGGAAATTAATTATACTCCACTTTATTGGCTGTTTCCCGCCTGGAAGCGGATTGGTGTTCCCATCCCTGTCAATAACAGCTTCCTGAACTCGGAATGCACAGAGAGCCAATTCGGTTCCACATGCTTGCTCGCCTTGATCCAACAAGCCTGGTGTGGATTGAACAGGCGCCTACTCTGCTCCTTCCAGTACCGCCAAAAGGTTGATGGCGAATTAATGGGGGATAAGGGACCGAAAATTTGATAAGCCTCCCACGAGAATCGGATAGTGAACACACTTGACTCCTTCGTTGCAGTAAGTACATTCGATGAATCATTTTTATTTTGAAAGCAAATTTCGGTAGCCGGGAGAGGGGTTACGGCATGGGTCAGGTGCTGGAGTATAAAACCGTCAATATTTGTTTCAATCAAAAAGTAGTTATAGAAGCGAAGCCTGGTCTTTAACTAGTGGGTCAGTTGGCATGGAACTTGCCATTATGAGTGAAAAGAAGTCAACTCAGAAATGGCAGGGAGAAACCAATGACCAGACGAAAAAAAGACCCACTCCGCACCTTGACAGAAGAAGAACGGGATTGGTTGGAACGGATCCGCCGATCACACAGTGAACCTGCAGGTCTCGTAGCAAGAGCAAAAGAAATTCTGGCTGTGGCAGATGGACACAATTACACGAAAGCAGCCCAAATGGCAGGCAGGAAATCGGGGGATGCGGTTTCGCATCTGGTGGAGCAATTCAACCAGGAAGGGATGGTAGCCATCCAGCCTCGGCATAGTGGTGGGCCAAAAGTCAAGTACAGTGCCGTCGAGCGAGATCGAGTGTTGACTGAAGTGCGCCGCAAACCAGACCCGGAGAAAGATGGCACGAACACCTGGTCGTTGACCACCTTACAGAAAGCACTGCGCAAAGCCGAGGATGGCTTACCGGAGATCAGTACCGAACGGATCTGGGTAATCCTGCAAGAGGCGGGCTTTCGTTGGCAGAAATCGCGCAGTTGGTGTGAAACCGGCCAGGTAGTGCGGAAACGAAAACGGGGCGTGGTGATAGTTAGTGATCCGGATGCCACCCCCAAAAAGAGTTGATCGAGACAGCCTATCGACAGGGAGAAAAAATGGGGTTGACCGTGTGGGTTGAAGATGAAGCGGGACCGTATCAAACGGTTCCCTATCCAGGTGAAAGCTGGCAGCCAGAGAGCCATCCCATCCATCAATCTCATGAATATATTCGCAACGGAACGGCCAAAATGCTGACCTTATTTCACCCGGCAACTGGGAAGGTGCGGGTCAAAGGGGTTACCCAATCAACCAATGCCATCTTACATCCCTGGCTCAAAGAACAGGTCGAAGAAATCTTGAAAACCTTACCAGAGAAACCCATACTCGATGAAGAAACAAACCGTCAGGTCTGGAAAGCCTGGCAACAAGGGTTATCAAAGCGAATTACGCTGGCAGAAAAATTGCCGCCTTTACGTATGTTATTGATCTGGGATAATCTTCAGGGACACTACACCCCAGAACTGGTTTTGTGGCTGTTTGCGCATGGGGTGATGCCGTTGTATACGCCCTTGGGAGGTTCATGGTTGAACATGGCCGAGTCAATCCAGCGCATTTTGGTCCGTAGAGGGTTGGCAGGGCAACATCCACAGGCTCCTGAGCAAATCATTGACTGGCTGGAAGGGGTTGCTTTTGGGTGGAATGATGATCCCACTCCATTTGCGTGGGGCGGCGCACGAGCCGCCCGTCGTGAACGCAGTCGAAACAGGCGGCATGTTTTGGGTGGTTCGGGAGCTTGCGCTTATCGCTCAATTCGTGCTAAACAAAACTTGGTTCAGAATTGGCATTCTGCATGCCAACTGACCCACTAGTAGACTTAGCGTGGGTATTAAACTCCCTGTTGCGAAGGTAGAAAGATATAGCTCGATACCTTCTGCAAGCGACTCTACCATCAAATCCTTCCATTGAGGAAATTGGTCGACCGGCGTTGACACCTGTTGACTGCTGTTACTGGATGATTGAATAAAAAACCGAGTACATTGGAAATAAATTCTTTGTAGATTTCGTGACAAAATCCCCATAATATTAAAAATGGGGGTTAAATGCAAAAGACCTGCCATATGGCAGGTCTTGGACAATGAAAAACGATGGTAAGGTTCATTCGTCTCAAAACGTCTATTGAGTGAGCGCGCTGGGATTCGAACCCAGAACCAATGGCTTAAAAGGACGAGATCCCTGTAACCGCTTCATCCAACCAAGAGCCTATCAGAATCGCCCCAGTCCATTGGACGGTTGGTGAAAAAAGTCTCTTGGAATATTTTATTAAAGGTCTGTCAACGCGGAAACAACCAATGGATTTGCTTCACAATGGCTTAAGAACGGACACCATTTCAGTTTTATTGTACTACTTGATGCCCGGGGGGTAAGATCTAATTAATATGCCAATATTTCACCATCTAGAAAAGCAATAAGTTCGCACCATTTCGATGTTCAATATAACTACGTCTCCCGCATCGAGCCATACCGTTGAGCATAGACCCGAGTAATAATTGCCCCAAATAAGAATATTTGAGCAAAGTAATAAATCGTGATCATCAAGACAGCGAACGCGCCAGCCGCCTCGAAGGCTGAGCCGATACCGCCCAGCTTGAAATACAAGCCGATAACCAACCCTCCGAGCACCATAAGGAAGGTTGCAGCCAGCGATCCAAGCCAGATGTCCCGCCAGGCAAGCCTGACATCCGGCAGTATTTTGTAAACGAATGCGTTAGCCAGGACGATGATTGCCAGCAGAGCCAAAATATTGAGGGCAGACACCAGGGTGCTATTCGCAAACAACTCTTCCACTATGGATCCGAACCAGGCAAAAATCAGGTTGACAATCGTAACCAGGATGACCAACAATCCTAAAGCGATCACCATGATGAATGCAAACAATCGTTGGCGGATTATAGCAAACCTGTTCCCCACCTGAATGAGCGGGACTCCCCAGATTCTATTCAGCACATACTCGAGCTGCAAGAACAACCCCATGGCAGCCAAAAGGAGTGAAATCAGGCTAATTACCGAGATGATCAATGATCCACTCTCGTTGGCGGTTGAAATGGCCGCTACCGAATCCTGGATAAAAGCGGCTGTTTCCGCTCCAAGGACTGCTTCGACGCGTGCATACAACTGCTCCGCGGCTTCCGCCTCGTTGATAAAAATACCGGCGATCAGAAAGGCGAGATAAATCACCGCCGCAAAAGAGAACATCCCAAAATATGCCAGCGCGGCTGCCAATTGATTGGGTTTTTCGCTGATCCAGGCCTGGTAAATTTCTTTTATAAAATTTTTGATCGATGGCGGCTTATCCATCGAGCCTCTCCCTGGTCTCTATCAACTATCCGGTAGTATTGTGCTCCGCCGGGGACTCCGCCAGCCAATCGGTTGCGGCCTTAAGCGCAGCATTGCCTGCTTCGCCGATTGCATCGGTAGCAGGAAAGATGTTGTCTGGGCCGAGGATGTTGAGCAATCCGGTCCGTTCAAACTGCTTACGCAGTGCCGGGGAAACACCTGCCAGGACCAGCTTGCCCGAGTGGCTTTGCAGCGCTTCAGCATACCGGCGGAATACTTCGTTCACTGTGCTGCCAACGTCCTCGCTTCCACGCAGAAGCAAAATGACAACCGCCCGGAATGAGCCTTCAACATTTGGCAAGTTGTTCTCCAACGTCGAAGCCGCAGCATAGAAAAGATTGCCATATACATATAGGAAAGTCGCTTTGCCTGATTCCAATTGCTTCGGCGCAGCCCGTTCCACGGGCCACCCATTCGGCTGGGTCACCCACTCGACAACCTTTATCGTATTTGACTGCTGGAACACGAACAGCAAGATTGAAATCACAACCCCGAGGAGCACAGCGTACTGAAGCGGCATGACCAGCGTGGAGCCAAAAGTGAGCACCATTATGGTACGGGCAACCGTGTTTGTTTCCCACACTTTTTGGATGGCATTTACATTAACCATTTGAATACCGGCTACGATTACCAGCCCGGCGAGGGCCGGCATGGCGACCAACTCTACCAGATTGGCAAACAACAAAACCACGATGGCAACCGCAATACCGCCAAATATGTTTGCCCAGCGGGAGCGGGCACCGGCGCTGATGATCAACGCTGTACCTGAGCTGGATCCGCCGGCTGGAATGCCACCAAAGAAGCCGCCTGCCAGGTTAGCGGCTCCCTGACCCAGAAAATCTCGCGAGACATTAGAAAATTTCCCATCCGGATTAGGAAAGGTCTGGCTGACGCCCGCCCCCTGCACGAGGCCGATGATCCCAATCGAGATCGCAGGCACGATCAGCTTGCTTATGATCGATAGATCCGGCAATACCGGTTGTGGAAGGGCACCTGGGATATCGGCAATGTCTCCCACCAATTTAATCTCTGCCGCAAAAACCTCGTTCAGAAGGATGGCTATACCTGAGGCCAGCAGGAGGGACAGGATTAGGGAAAATTTGGACAGCCGTGTTGATCCCAACCAGTAGATTAGGGCAATCGTCAATAGACCAACAGCAAGAGTTGCCCAATCGATCGATTCGGTGTTCAGCACCAGATCAGCCAATTGAGCAATTTTGCCCGAGTACGAGCTGTAATAACCGGTGAAATCACCCAGCTGACCGATAATGATCAGCACAGCTACGCCGGTCATGAAACCGGTCATCACCGAAAAAGGGATAAAGCGGGTAAGCCAGCCCAGGCGAAGCACACCCAGAATAATCTGGAAAACGCCAATCAACAACACCAGGGTCACCAGGACTGTTCCCCGGTCACTCGACGGGTATGTGGCCAACGTATCACCGGCTGCGACCGCCAGTGCGCTGGTCGTTGAAACGTTCATGAACACTGAACTAGTGAGGAGCGCCCCGACTGGAGTGGCCAGCATCAGAGTGTACAAGCCGAACACAGGATTGACGGATGCCAGCAATGCGTGAGCCAATGACTGAGGGATGTTTACCAGAGCAAAGGTAAGACCAGCCATCAAGTCGGCAGTCAGATGCTTATTTTTTGGTTTACTCGTTTCCAAGGTTTGATCCCTGCTAATTTACTCAACTTTGTCCAACGACTCATTTTCGGAATTGAAAGTGTCTTTCACTTTACTCCATAGACCTTTTACATGTTGCGCTGCCGCTTGTCTTTCCTCTTTCTTCTCCTCACCCGTGTAGCGCATCAGCACCGCCAGCATGCGTGTGCCTTCGAAATTCTCCATGATCATCAGCACCAACAACGTCATCGGCACCGCCAGGATTGCGCCAATTCCTCCCAGTAAGAAACCCCACACGAATAAACCAACGAACACAACCACCGGCGAGATCTTCAATCCCTGGCCCATGATCTTGGGTTGGATGAAATTCTGCACCCCGCCGTTAATCAAAATATATCCAACCAGGACAACCAGCGCAGTTTGTAAGCCATACTGGACGTAAGCCATCAACACTGGTGGGATCAGAGCGATGATGAAACCGATGGAGGGGATATAGCCCATGAACCAGGCCAGCAATCCCCACAGAAGGGCGTAATCCACACCCAGAAACAACAAGAAGACCGTATCGCCCATCCCTACTATGAAGTTGACTACGGTCAGGATAGACATGTAACGGCGTATATCCTTTGTAAGGTGGGAGATCCGCCCTATCACGGGAGCATTCGGGTCCAACCCCAGGCGCACTACTCCGGGCAGCGCCATGGCAGCGCTGATCATGAAGAAAAAGATCACCAGGGCAAGCCCAAACTGGACTAACAAATTCAGGACAGTCGTGATCACCCCTTGAAGAATTGGGCCGATCTGGACGGTTAGCTCGGTAGTCGTCGTGGAAGTTTCTGTCCCGCTATCCGCAGCGACCTGCTGTGTCGCTTCTGCCATATAGGTCGGCAGCTCAACCGACAGCTTGGTAACCGAGAAAAATACGGTCAGGATAACCAGACCCAGCAGCATGACCACCACCAGGATCGTCAGTACCAGCGCCAGCCAGCCCGGCACGCTGCGCCGGGTCAGCCAGCCTGGGATGGGCAATACGGTGATTGTGATAACCACCGCCAGAAAGATTGGATTGAGAATCGAAGCCGAGGCCGCGGATCCCAAAAAGGATCACGAAAATAGCAGCTGCCCCCACCAGGTAAATCACCAGCCGGTTAGATAGATTGTTCATGTGGTTTCCACCATATGTCAAATTAGTTAGGAAATTCATATTTTTCGGGATCATTCCTCTTCATCTATGTAACTCCTATAATTTGGCTTTCTCAGATCCAGCAGACATCTCGATGAAACGCACGGCGTCGTCAACTGTCGGGAATATATGATCTTCGCCAATCAGCTTAGGCAGTTTAGCCCGCTGGCCGAATTCCAATACCGGTGCATGCAACCTCTGCCACATAGTAATCAACTCCCTTTTCCTTCAACTCAACCACCAGTCCTTTCAATGCTTCTGCAGTCGTAATATCCATAGAATCCTGACCGGCGAGATCCATCACCACTGCACGGGGAGGCGGTTGAGTATCAGCAACCAGGGCTTTTATCCACGCTCGAACAGTCAGTGCGTTAGCATAGTAAATCGGCGCATCCAGACGCAGGATTAAGATGCCAGGAACTGCTGTGTTCTCAGGATGCCGTCTTCAGGTCTGAGTAGGCTCCTGGAATCCCCGGTATACGTCCTAGAGTTGCTATGATGTGGCCGGCTTGAGTTGTAGATCACCAGAAACAGTGATGCTACCAAGCCGATGATCATGCCCTGCAAGACATCAATGAACAGCACACCCAACAGGGTAATCACTGCCAGCCAGAACTCCGTCCGTGAAACCGATCTGATCTTGCTCCAGTTTTCGGGCGGTGAGGATATGCCAGACGGCATGAATGATCAGCGCAGCCAGGACCGCCTCGGGCAGATCGGTGAACAGCGGGGTGAGGAACAGTCAAGGTTACCAGCGTCACGACCCAGGCGACAAGGTTGGCAATTTGTGTTCGCCCACCCGCCCCTTCCTTTACTGCAGAGGCAGACATGCCACCTGCGGCGATCATTCCACCGAACAGTCCGCTGGCAAGGTTTGTAATGGCATGTGCATTCAGTTCTTGATCGGCATTGACTTCATAACCGTGCTTCTCGGCAAACTCGCGCGCCACGCCCAACGCCTCGCTGTAAGCCACCAGAAAGATCCCGATGGCTGGCAGGATCATATCAATAATGGTGTTGAACGATACCTGTGGCAGCGATATCGCTGGCAAACCTTGCGGCAGGACCCCCGCCACATCTACCCCGAAATTGGCGTTTAGGTTGAAGAGTGGTGCTGACCAGAATAGATCCGAACAGCACCACCAGACCTGCTGGAATTTTTTTATTCCAGCGCGGCAAAAGAAAGAGCAGCGCCAGGACTGAAGCGCCAACTGCAAAAGTTACCCAATTTGCCTCGGGCAGCTGCTTAATGACGGCGAAAAACTTTTGAAAGACATTCCCCTCCCCTTTTTCAACGCCAAACAATTTATTGAGCTGCCCAACGGCTACAAAGATCGCTAATCCCGTCACGAAGCCATCCATGACCGGTTTTGACAAAAACTGCGTGACCCAACCCAGGCGTGCCAATCCTGCCACCAGGAATATCACACCGATCACCAGTACCAGGGCAATGGCATATGCCTGGTAGGTTGTCCATATCCACAGTGGTCGCACCCAGGGCGATCACGGTGGAAGCGATCAAGGCAGCCGTAGCAGAGGTCGCTCCGACGGAGAGGTGGCGAGAGGTACCAAACAGGGCATACACAGAGAGCGAGGCGACCAGTGTGTACAGGCCAAACTGCGGCGGGTAAGCCTGCGATCCCAGCATACGCCATGCCCTCCGGCACGACCAGTCCCCATAGAGTCAGGCCGGCAAGGATGTCGGCGACCAACCAGGCGCGATTGTAGCTTGGCAGCCACGATAGGATCGGGAGTAAACCGGATAATTTTCGGGAACGTTTTGGATTTTCCAGTGATTGTGTTGCCATATTTTTCCCTTTTAATAAAATTCAATTGGCGCTCATGACGCTTCTTTCAATTTTATTAGCAAGGCTTCACTGCTGCGCTGGATCAGCTGGCGGTCCTGCTCGATCAATTTGCCAGCCTGGCTTTCTGCCTGTATCAGGCTTACCTGGCGCAGCAGCTCCTGGCGCGCCTTAACGGAGTTCTTTACCATAGGCGAGTTCACCTCCATTCCAACGGCATCGATCACCTCCAGCATGTGCAGCAGAACGCTGGCATTGTCGCTGCTGCAATGGCGCAGCATAGCGAATGCGCTGGTGAGCAGCTCTTTGAAAGTAACTGGCTCAAAAATCAGGCACAGCCTGCCATCCTGGTCGTAGAAATGAGGGTCTTTTTCCCCTTGCCGGATGAACAACGCCAGACCTTCACCGATATGATCCAGGCATGTTATGGCGGTGAAAGGGTCATTGATCGCCGGGGACATAGCCCGCACTGCCATTTCGACGAGCTGGTTAACGGCGTAAGCGACATCCTGGGTGGGAGTGCGCGAGTTACCAAGCCGGAAAGCCTGACGGATATCTTGATCCAGCTCCTCATCAACCCTCGCGGCAGGCCAGACCAGGGCAACAACCCCATCCCGCCAAACAAAATGACCGGGCCTGTGCAGCAAGCGAATGATCAGTTTCTTTTCCCTTGCCAGGTGAAACATAGTCTCTGGATCGACGTACTGGATGTATCCCGTCCTCCTCACTCGGATTGCATAACCGTCGCTCTCCGGCAGCGCCTCAACAGCCTGCGGGATGGATTGCCCACTCCTCCTGATTTCTTCTGGGATCTCGGCACGGACCACATCCAGCAGCTCCGCACCCGCCGCTGCTGCAATATTAGGGGCCTGGAGCATGGTGCTGACATGCTGGACGAGCAAGATCAGCGAGCTAAATGTCGCCAGCATCAAGAGCAACCCAATGGTTGCGGTAAGTTGAGGCCCATCTGGCTCGACCTCGGCTGGAGGGATGGAAAGGGCAGCAGCCAAACAATAGACAAAGGTAGCCACGAACATACCCAGGACGAGCTGAGTGATGCGATCGCCCAGGAAGACGCGCAGCAAGCGCGAGCCATACTGCGCCGCAACCGTGGATAACGGCAACGTGAGCAAGGTGAAGACCACCCCGGCAGTCGCCAGGATGGTCCCAGCCATGCCGACCAGCATGGAGCGAATTTCACCGGGAGTGCCTGCCAGGACAAGACGGCTGTTTTGTAAAGCTTCATTGGGGATGAGACCATCGACCCAGTACATCGCCCAGGCCAGCAGGATCGCGCCCAGGGACATGACCACCGGAGCGAACCAAAAGCTCACCTTCAGACGATCCAATTTATAACGGGCAGTAACTCTTCTCGTTTTACGGTTTCCCATTTCGCACCTGCTGTCCCCTCATCCCGGTTGGTTGTTTTTGAGAGGACAATCGAGTTCCGTCAAGCAGGGTTCCATCCGTTACTAAGCGAATCGCGGAACTCTGTCGGCATTGCGGAGGCTAACTCATGGTTGGTCGGGTACCGACTGATCTTTGAGTCCTGGCAAAGCACTACACCGCGCCGAAGCGCTCGCGAAAGGCCATTACTGCGGCGCGCACCGACGGGTAGATATTTTCCTTGCCAAGCCGCTTCGTCAGTCCCGTCACCTCAAAGAGTTCACGCAGTGGCTGATTTGCGCGTGCGACCCAAAATTCGACGCCGCGCCGCTCCAGGTCCGCATCCAGGGTTTCCAGCGCCTCTGCCGCAGTCGAATCAAAATCGCTGATTGCCTCCGCATCGAGAATCACGCATTTCAACCCTTCGCCAACGTTCGCAATCAGCTCTTCCAAGCGCTCGGTAAAAAAACCGGCGTTGGCAAATACCAGCGGGGCATCGAAACGATAGACGATCAGACCCGGTTCGGTCAGGGATGTATCTTTATCGGCAACACTTCGATACACCGTACCTCCACTGGCGTCCAGCTCGTCCAGCAGCGCATCGTGAGGCCGCGAGATGTGATACAGGACATTGATCAGGCTCAGCACAACAGCCACGAGAATGCCCCACAAAACGCCGACGGTGAGCACACCGAAAGCGGTAAACACCGCCAGCCAAAACTCCGTACGGCGCACCTGGCGCAGGAAGCGAAAGGCGGCGATGTCAATCAATCCAAGCGAAGCGACGATGATGATCGCCCCCAGAGCAACAGTGGGGAGCGGTTCGAGCAATGGTGTAAAAAAGAGCAGGAAGATAACGGTGAGCGCGGCAGCTATGATCCCGACCCACTGCGTTTTGCCGCCCATCTGATCGTTGACGGCTGTGCGCGAAGCGCTGAGCGCGGCAGGAAACCCGGTGAGGAAACCAGCACCGATATTGGCCATACCCAGGGCAACGAATTCCTGATTGGCATCCATCTTTTGACCGTGCTTTGCCGCAAAGACGCGCGCCGTCAGGACCTCGTCGGCATAGATCAGAATGGTGAGAGCCAGAGCGGCGGGCAGCAGGGCAAAGATATCCTCAAGGCTGACCGCTGGGATTGCCAGCTGCGGCAGTCCAGCCGGCACCTCGCCGACAACCGCCACACCATTGGACGGAAGATCAAACGCAACAGAGGCAATAATCGCAAAGACGACAACGATAAGCGGGCCGGGCAAGGCGCGATTGATGCGGCGCATGATCAACAACGCCGCCATGCAGATCACCCCAATGACGACAGTAAGCAGGTGCGATTCATCAAGCCGGGTAAGGAGCTCCAGGACCTGCTGGAAGAACTTGTCAGCTTCCAGCTTGAGACCCACCATCTTGCCAAGCTGGCTGCCGATCACGATGAGCGTCGCGCCAAAAATATAACCCACCAGGATTGGCTTGGACAAAAAGTCGGTGATGAACCCCAGCCGTGCCACGCGGGCAAGAAGCGCCAGAATACCGACCAGGATGGCGGTCATCGCTGCCAGGGCGGCATACCGCTCCGGGTCTCCGGCTGCCAGCGGAGCAACGGCAGTTGCGGTCATGATGGCGGCTGTCGCTTCAGGCCCGGTGATGACCTGTCGAGAGGTGCCAAACAAGGCGTACATGACCATCGCGCCGAGCGCAACATACAACCCGGCAACGGGCGTGACCCCGGCAAGATCGCCGTAAGCCATCGCCGAGGGCACCAGCACCGCGAAGACGGTGATGGCTACGACAAATTCAGTGCGCAGCAGGGTGAGTGATACACCTTTAAATAGGGTGAGGCCGGGTATAAAGCGGGCAATGCCGCTGGTTGGCGGAGGTGAATTATTCATAAGTCATCCTGTTAAAATTTTGCATCACTCTGAATCCGGGAGAGGTTCCGCCTGGCTTGCAAGGTGGCGGGCACGGCGCATTGCCAGAAGTGCAGTTAGCAAAGCACTGACAACCACCGCGACGGCAATCACGGAGGCGGTCTCTTTCTGCACCAGGGTCGTCGTGAAGAGCGCGGCAAACAGGGGTGCCCTCATAGCCGCCATCAGTGCTCCGGCCATAGTCGCGGCAACTGTCACTGCCACCGGAATGCTGGGGAATAGGAGGTTCACCGCCATTCCCAATGCCACGCTGGCAAACATGATGGGGAAGATATAGCCCCCTTTCCAGCCGGTGGCGAGCAACAGGGAGGTAGCAAACAGCTTTGCCAGCCCCAACACAATCAGCATCACCACGCCGATCTCTACAGCATGGGTGATCAAGTCGGCTGTCTCCGACTCGCCTGAGAACAGAGTCAGCGGCAGGAGGGCGCCGATGATCCCCATACCCAGGCCGCCGAGCAGTCCGCGCAGCACCACGCGTCTCTTCATGGGTAGGAAGAGACCTTGCAGCCGTCTGAGGGAGAGCATAAACAGCAATCCAACGAACCCGCCGATCAAGCCCAATGGCGCGGCATAAAACAGGTCTCTCAATTGAGGAGTATAGGCTGGGAACTTGTACAACGTCTCGAAGAAGGTCCCGCTGAGCCAGCACGAAAACTACCGTGGCCACGGCGGAGGCCAGCAGGCTGGGAAATAGCACCCAAAAATACGTCTGTCTTCCCCTGGATTCGCCCTGTGCTAGATTCCAGGCCCAACAGCGCCCCGCTGAACGGGGAGGTGATGAAGGAAGCCAGCATCCCGCTGACGCCGGAGTAGCCCATGGTACGCGTTTCCTGTTCACTGAGCTTGAGGCGGTCGGAGATCAACGTGCCGATTCCGCCGCAGGCGTCTGCGAGCGGCGCTTCGGGGCCGAGACTGGCACCGGAGATGAGCGATACGAAGGCCGTGATCACGATTCCGGGGGCGCTGCGGTAGTCGAAGCGACCCGTCTTGCCAAATTCCTGCATCACTTCAGCAAAGATACCGCTGTGATCACCAAAGAGCTTTACCAGCAACCCGACCAGTACGCCGCCCAACGAGCATATTAGGAGGGTGAAGAGGCGCGGATCGATACCTAGCGCAGGCGCAATTTGTTCCCAGACCAAACCCGTGCCCTGGTGAACCAGGGCCATAAACGCAAAGGTAACCAGGGCGCTGATCAAGCCCAGCACGATGACGAGCGCCAAAAGTTTGATATAGGGTGCAGCTCTGGCTTGTGGATCGATCATGGCTTCCTCTTTTCAGTGACCATCTATTCTGACACCTGGCACGTTTGAGCCAGATGGATGACAAGTAGATTATTTAAAATCTCCCCTGCCTGACATTTTTCTTACAACTGGCGCATTTCAGCCAGCTCAATTTTGATGGTTACCAGTTCCTGTTCGATTGCGGGCGCCAGCCCGGCACCCGGCGCTTCTTCATCTGGTGGAGCAGGCGGCGCCCCAGTCCCTGGGGGTGTGGATGTCTTCCGCCAATACGGCGACGGTTGGTCCGGCGCCCAGGTGGCAGTGACAATCGATCAGATACTTCGTGGGTGACCAGGACGGCCTTGCGTTTTGTTGCTCAATCTGTATGTCTCTCATATTATTTTCTCCTTATAAACGATTTCCAATTCACTTCTGCGGACCTTCTTTCGGCGGCGTGAATAGGGCTTGATCTTCCCCAATCTCCCCTTCGATCAGCCCATTGAGCTTTTGGTTCATGGCCGATAATAATTCTTCACTGTATTTGGGGTTGGTCGGGTTGGCCAAGTTATCCATTTCCTCGGGATCCGACTGCAGGTCGTAGAGGGCGACATCGTTGTCTGCCAGAAGCTGGTTGACCGACTCCGGCAGGTTGTAATGACCCAATCCGAAGTAGCGGACCAGCTTGTAACGGCCGTCGAAGATGCTGCGGAACATCTCGCGCTTTTCAAGGTCCGGCACGCCTATCTCATCCAGCATGGCCTTGAACGAGTCCAAACCGCGATGGAACTCTTGGCCGGCCTGAGCTGCGGCTGCGTCAAACACCTTGGTCGCGTTGCGGCTGAACCATTCTGCGTCGACGGTGGCGAGCATGTCGTAGGTCAGCAGACAGCCCTTGCCGGGTTCCCCGCTGGTGCCACGCGGTCCGACTGAGGCGGGATTTTCCACGATTCCTGAAAGGTCATGTCCTTTCAGGAAGGGGTAGCGCTGTTGCCGTTGAGCCTCCGGCAGGCCGGCATAAGCCAGAATGGTGGGAACCATGTCGAGATGGGAACCCACCGCATCCGTCCTGCCTCCACCAGGGTGGCGCGGATCGACGATCACCAAGGGCACGTTGACGGTTTCGCGGAAAGCCACGCTGCCTTTTTGGCGAAGGTGATGAGCGCCGCCCATCTCGCCGTGATCTGAGGTGAAAATGATGATCGTATTATCAGCCTGGCCAGACGCTTCCAGGGCATCCAACACCACTCCGATGTGCCGGTCTACGTCAAGAAGGCAGTTGAGGTAGTAGTTGACATGGTTGTGCCACATATCCCGGCGATCCATCGGAATCCGGCCATAGTACACGTCACACAGGTGTTTATAGCTGCGGACGGCCGGCGGCTGTCCTTCCAGGTCGTCGAAGAAGGAGCCCGGCAAGGTCGTTTGCCATTTCTGGTGGTAAAGCGGCGTATCGGGCGCGCTAAAGATCGGGAACATGCCCTTGATCTGGACCATCTCTTCAGCGTCGGTATCGAAAAACATCACATCGTGAGGGTTGACGAAGTTCACGGCCATGTACCATGGTTGAGTCACAGCAACCTTAGGGGCGCGCTTCGTCAGCCAGTCAACGGCCTCATCCGCAATCTTGGGATCTTTCAAGAGCCCATCCATAGGCCCGCCTATCACATCGCCCCAATCCTGGTACTCGGAGAAGCCGTAGGGCTCCATCGCATCCCGTGTGTCTCCTGCCGAGAACTCGGAGAGGTGCCACTTGCCTTTATAGACGGTGTGGTAGCCCAGATCACGCAGAATATGACCGATGGTGGGCAAGGCTTCCGGATCGGCCTTCATATCGTCGATCCAGGCGAAGTTGGTATTGTCAAACATGCGTGTGATCGGTGTATGCCTGCCGGTGTAAATCACCGAGCGGGAAGGGGTGCAAACCGTGGTGGTGGCGTGGTGATTGTTGAAAGTGACTCCACAGGCATGAATACGATCGCGGTTGGGTAAGACAAATCCTGCCGGCAGAGGCTGGTGGGCATATTCCTGATCGGTCACGATCATTAGGATATTTGGCTGCTTGGTCATAATTTTCTCCTTAGTAGTTTGGATCCTATGCTTCTTCACAATGCTTGAATTGCGGACTCATCGTGGCGTGGCGTAAGCCTCCTCCGGTTGCCGCACCGCCACGCGCAGCTCGCCATCTTCGAGCGCTTCTTCGCCCGGGATGAACATCTCGGCGTATTCCCGCCGCGACGTGCCGACCACCGGGGTCAAGGTGATCGCCTTCGTTCCACCAGCAAACGCTGGCACCGGCAGGGATGTGGGTTGGTTAGGCAAATTTTTACTCCTTTTGAGTGAGTTTTCAAGGTTTGTGTTTATCAGTAAACGGGAAAACAAACAGATTATTCCGGGCCGGTGCCGCCATTATTGAAGAGCATGCGCTGCTCACCGCCCGCCGTCTCCAGCGCAAGGCCACCCTCGCCATCCGGCCCACCTGCTGCCACGCTGCCCAGCAATTCTAGATATTGCTGATCCATCGATGCGTCCCCGCAGTACATCATCGTGGACGCTCCTAACTTGATGGAGAAGCCGTTTTCCTGTGTGTAGGTACCGCTGAAGTTGTTGCAATCGGCTTTGCCATCCAGGGTGCCATCCGTCCTGAAGATGATGGTGTAGTTTTCGGGGTTGGATACGGTGGTGGTCTCATTGGTGGTCCTGTTGGTTGCGCTCGTCCACTGCCAGAGAATATCCTCGATTGAATCAGTTTGAGTGGATGTTGCCGCTTGCGTGCAGGCGGCTATAAGCAACGTGAACATGAGATATGCCAACAACGTTACAAAACGGGATATTTTGCTCATTCGCATTCTCCACGGTAGCAATGCCGCCTATCATTTTTCAGGTCTATATAAATTGAATACTCTTTGCCATCTCGAAGGGTGGAGGCGAGCCGGCATCATGCCGGCTCGCCTGGATCCATCCTTTTCGCGTGATCTCCTGGTGATGGATTTACCACTTCACTTTGCGCATGCGAACGGTAACCGGCGCATGAGCTGGTCGCCTGGCGAGCACGTCTGCTACCAGCACCAGGGCCAGAATGCCTGCCCCGACCAGAATGCATGCGGATTCAATCATCTCGATCACCTTTTTTCACTCAAGCCGAGGTCCTTCCGCCATTAGGGCGCAATCGATCAACCTGCCAGCAGTTTTTGTTTGCCAGCTGCAAATTCTTCATCCGTCAGCACACCTGCATCGTGAAGCTGGGCGAGCTGTTGAAGCTGGGCTGTCAAATCGGAACCAGGCGCTGCAGGAGCGGACTCTGGTGAGGGCGGTGCATAAGCCTGCTGCTGAGCCTGTGAATCGGCAAGGCCCTGCTGGTATGCCTGATCATACTGCTGCTGTGCAGCTGCATCTTGCTGCGCATATTTCTTTTGCTGGTGGTGGTGTACTGCACCGGCTGTGCCAGCGACTACCGCCGTACCTACGACAGCAGCACCTACGCGCGCAACCGGTCTTCTTACCATTGCTCTTCTGCGTAACATATCAACCTCCTGATTTTTTCGGTTAGGGTCTCAAACCTGGGATGATTCAGCGGCCTACTAAGCAGCTGACTCAGCTTTGGCAAATATTTCCATGGCCTCCTCCACAACCTCGTAGGGGATGCGGTCCTGCGCTAAAAGCCTGCCGTTTGCCCTGAGCACAGCCTCCTTGAATTTGACTGCCCACAGGTTTTCGAACAGCAGTAAGGCGGCGTTGGTGCCGTTCTCCATCACCTCAGCCACATTGGCGATATCTTCGGCTTGAATGATGCCGCTGATTTCAACCTCCAGCGGATCAAAGAGCGCCAGGAGGTCAGGAGCCAGCTGCTGCATTTCCGCCGCCTCGTGATGCCCATCTTCATACTTCTGGATCATGACAAGATCGATCACCCGCACAATCTTGTTATTGACCAGCTCGAGCAGCTCCGGCAGGATCTCGCCTTTAAGCTGGTCGGTCTTAAATTCTAGAGCCAGAAAATCGATTGGACCGTACGTCATTGGATTTTTCCTTTCTTAGATAGCAGGATCGACCTGCAACGTTCTGAACCTTAGTATTTCTGGATGGGATCGATTGCCGGATATCCCGGGATCTGCCGCGTTTGTGGAAGGCGCCGACATAGCTAAAGATATCAGCAGCTATGCCAAGCCCGAGCCAGATCCAATCCCAGCCGTTTAAGGGAAAAACGATGGCGTACATTAGTACGGTCCAGGGGGCGAAGATCAAGCCCAGGATGCCCACCAGCCAGGGAAAGTTGAAAGCATTGAAAGCCGCCGCCACTCGCACTGGCGCAAGCAGCCAGTAGACCAGGAATCCCAAGCGGGGGCCAAAAAACACGAGAGCAGTGAAAAAGCAACACATGGTATCCTCCATAGATGATGGGTTATTCTTCGATTGGCAGCCCGTCCAGAAGCGCCTGTCCAGGGTATGCCTTGTAAGCGCCTGCCGCGGGCCATCTCGTCAATGCATCCGGCGACGGTCAGGATCAGGGCATCGTGCCCCTCTTCCCGTCTGCCTCGTATAACTTTCACTCCTTTTTACAGACCTTTGAGATCTTGGAGACCTGGCGGTCTCTTAGACCTCAAAGGTCCTGGCTTTTCGATTACGGCACGGTGATGTAGACATAGAACTGGCAGGCCACCTGCGCGCCAGCCGCGATCTCCCACAGCTCACCGAAGTTGCCCGGGCCGAAAGGAGCCAGCATGGACATGGTGAAGTTGTAGGTCTGGCCCGGCTCCACCGTGAAGCTCAGGTCGTTCACATCCGGCCCGGTGTGCAGGTACACGTTCTCGGCGGCACCCACGAAGCGCACGTCATACTCGCCCTGATCCCAGCGGGTATCGCCGCTGTTGGCAACCACCCAGGTGGCATCGAACGGCGTGCCGATGCTGAACACCGTGCCATCGACCGGGCTCTGCGAGACCAGCGTGCACTGGTTCCCGCTGACTTCTGGCGGGGTTGGTCCCACCACCGGCGGAGCAGGGGGCGCCGTGACCACCGGCAGGCCGCTCGTATTCTGGGCGATCACATAGCTGGCGGACACCCAGCCCAGCCCATCGGCCGAGTACTGGGTCGAGATCCTCACCTGGTACCAGGCTCCATCTGCGCTGATCCCGCTGGCTTCACCGGAAGCCCCGGCGGGAGCCACGAACAGCACCGGGTAGTTGGTGCCGGGGCCGCTGCGGATGTTGACCGCATCGGTGGCGGTGACCGTCGGCACGCCAGCCGGAGGCGGTGGCGGCACTTCCACCGTGGGGGCAGCCGGGGTCTTGATAACCTGGATGCCTTCCACGTTCTGGGCGTAGGTGTACTGCGCCATCACCCAGCCGTAGCCGGCTCCCACCACCGAGGGATCCAGGCGCACCACCCACCACTGGTTGTCTTCGCTCACACCCAGCACGCGCCCGGTGGCGTTGGTTTTCGCGATGCCGTAAGCCGGGAAGGTGGTCGCCGGCCCGGTGCGCACGTAGACGTTCGCCAGGGCAGTGGCTTGCGGGTCTTCAGGTGCCGGCGGGACCATCTCCACTGTGGGTGGGAGGGGAGGCGTGGGCAGCACGGGCACGCCGTCGGCATTGGCCACGGTCACCCAGCCGCCGCTCACCCAGCCGGTGCCATCCGGGGCTACGGGGATGCTGATCGCCCACCACAACCCGTCTTCGCTCACCCCGACCACCCGGGCGGTGCTGCCTCCCAGGAAGGAAGCGTACACCACATAGTCAATGCCGGGGCCGCTGTAGATGGTGGTGTTGAAGTTGGCGACGGCCGAAGGCTCGCCTGGGGCCGGGGTGGGTACCACGGCGACCGGGATGCTCGGGTCAGGGGTGGGTCCGGGAGGCACGGCCTCCGTGGGGACTTCCGTCGCCGGGGGCACCGGGGTGGGGGCGGGAGCATTCGCCGTCAGGTCCGCCACCACCGTTTGCGCCGCCTGGGTCTGGATGGCAGAGGGGTCCTGAGTGGGGGCCGGGGTGGGGGAGGCGCAGGCGCTCAGCAGCAGGCTCAAAACCAGGCCAGCCAGGATCACGACCGAAAATTTCGTACGAAGTGTGTTTTTCATGATTTTTTTCCCGTACGCCTGGCAGATCTCTTTCACCTGCCAGGCGCATAGCTTGGTTTACTCCTCGGCAAACGCCGCCATGAGCTGCTCTTCCTGCTCTTTGCTCAGGTTGGAGGCGATCAGCTCGAACTCGAAGCCTTTGAGCTCGTCAATCACCTTATCCTGCACGGCATCGCTGGTCAGCAGGAACAGGGCCGAGGTGCCTTCAGTGACCTTGCTGCGAGTCTGCTTGATGAAGTTGTCGTCGATGCCGTAGTCGGCCATCTTACCCCCCAGGGCGCCCATCGCCGCCCCGACCGCCAGGCCGAAGAACGGGACGAAGAAGATCAGCCCGAACAGCATCCCCCAGAACGCGCCCTGCAGCGCTCCCGCGCCCGCCATATCGACCAGCTGCTTGGTCTTGGGCTTGTCCTTGCCCATCGGCCAGTAGACAATCGCCGCGTCCTGGACCTTGATCAGCTGCATCTTCTGCAAGGATTGGATTTTGCTGAGCATCTGCCCAGCCCCTTCGAGGGTGGAAAACTTGAGTGCAGTCAGTGTAGCCATTGGTTACTTTTCCTTTCTTTCTGTTTTATGTATTTGAGTGCCTGGGTTACGCCCCAGCCTCATTCTTCCTGATCCTTGAGTGCCATTTTTAGCGCTGCCAGTTTTTCACTATCCAGGGAAGTCTGATAGACTTTGCCCTGGAATTGCGCCAGGGTGGCCCGCACAGCCTCCGGCCTACCGGAGCCGATCACAAATAATGCCGACGTTCCGGGTTCAAGCGCTTCGGTGACATCCTTGACAAATTTCTGGTCGACGCCCACGTCCATGGATTTACCCAGCAGCGCGCCACCCAGCACACCGATGACCAGACCGGCTACCGGGAAGAACAGGCCAGTCAGCATCAGCCCCAACACACCACCTCCGACAGCGCCCCATTTGACGCCTTTATCAAGCTGGTTTTTCAGGTGGATTTTGCCATTTTCGTCTTTGACGATTACCGCAGAATCGTCAATCGTCAGCATGCCCGTATGCTCAATCTTTTTGAGCGCTTCGAAGACCTCCCCCGCCTGGTGGATATCATCGAACGTCAGTACAACCAGTTCGGACATAGAATCTCCTCCTGTTTAATATGAAGTCTCGTCCGCTCGACCGGGTCTCCCCGGCGGACGGTTTTTCTTCGTCACCAGTTTCGATTTTGCCAGCCAGACCGGTGACGTTAACGCCTCCATCGGCTGTTTCCATCGCAAGCACCCCATCCATAAGAAGATCAAATCCGACTTGCCTCCATGTTTAGCTTAATGGCAAGGAGACCTGAAATCGTGGGTTAGTGCATATGGTCAGCATACAGCGCGACCATAGCTGCCTTGACTGATCAACTATCCAGGCATTTCACCGAGAGCACCGGCAGGTGCAGCTCATAAAGGGTGTTAAGCACACCAGCCAGGGCAGCCTGGTCGCTCAATTTACCCTCCAGGGTTGTAACCGGAGGAAAGGTACCCTCTATGGTCTGTCGAATTGTCAGGCCTGCCAGATTACCAGCCCAGTTTGGATCGATCCGTCCTTGCACACTAATCTGGTATGTGGCTGGACGATCGAAGCGGATTGCATTCTTGCGCGGTCCACTCATCTCAAGGAAATGATAGATAACTTTTCCGCGTAAAAACACTACCGAAAGGTAGGATTAAGGTAGGAATCTGAAGGGTTTAATCGGGAGGGAAAAGGCGCCCACTTTGTGAGCGGTTCAGGGTGGGGGGAGAATATTCAATTCTTCTGCTTTAGCAACAGCATCCCAACGCCGGTTTACGCCGAGCTTAGCGTAGAGGTTGATGGTGTGGCCTTTGGCAGTCCCAGGGGAAATATTGAGTTTTTGGGCGATCTCTTTGATGCTTGATGGCCCTCGCAATAAGGCCAGGACCTCGAGCTCCCGGCGGGTCAGGGGCTCAGCAGCAGTCGATATATCGAGTGAGGGCTGGCGTGCCAGGCTGTTGCTGCCAACCCCATTTTTATCATCGCCTGGGAATGCCGCCAGAATGCGATTAATCGTCGCCACCGATTGGCCTTGACTGGCAAGCCGGCGCAGCATCGCCTGCATAGGCACTCCCAGATCGACGAAAACCCGGATGAAGCCGCCCAACCGGGCGATGTCCAAAGCCTGTCGCAGCACGGCATCCGCCTGGCTGATTTCCCCCACGCCTCGCTCAGCCACGGCATCCAGCGCCAGGGCACGCAAAGCCAGGATCTCGATCTTGTAGCGCAGATTATGGGTTCGGTTGGCAATCTCATCCAGAACGTCCAATATTTGAGCTGCCTGGTGCAGATCGTTATCCCCACCTCTGGCTACCAGGACGCGCACCCGGTTCACCTGCGGTTCTTCCAGCCAAAAAAGAGGCTGGTCCGGTGGCGGACCGGTTAATGTGTCAACCCACCGTCCAGCACCTTCCAGGTCCCCTTGCAGTAGCATCAGCCTGGCGCGCAAGGAGCGTGTCCGGGTATCTTCACTACCTCTTTGATCCAGGTCAAATTGACTGATAGACTCCACCATCCGCCAGGCTTCAGAACTCTCCCCCTGGATCTGGTGGATCAGGGCAAGCCCTGCCACAGCATCCCGGTAATTAGTTACCTGAGCTGTATAACGGTTGTCGACGATTTGGGTAAAGTGCTGCGCAGCAGCCTCCAGCTCATTAATTTGATAACACACCAGACCGAGAAACCAATCCCCTACGCTCCTCATGAATGCAATTCCATTGTGGGTTGATCCCTGGAGCAGCACCTGCGCAGTTTGCCTGGTTTGCTCCAGCTGGCCCGTATGAAGGTGGATGAAGCACAGCGAATCCAGGACTAAAAGGGCAAAGATATCGGTTTTATCGCCATGAGACCCATATTCATCGAGCAACAACCGTTCGGCCGCCTGAGCCTGGCCGCTGGCATGCATCGATAAACCCAGGAAAAGCATCGCTGCGCCGCGCCCGAATATCCACGATGGGGGCAAGAGCGCCAATGCCTGCTGGCAAAGGTCGATCGCCCGGGTGGGCTGGTTGCCGAAATACGCTTGCTGCGCTCTCAACAGGAGGATCTGCGCGTGCAGGAGCTGCAGGTCATCCGCAGGCAACGATGCACCTCCATCCGCATCCAATAGATCTTCTATCTGCTTGAGCACCTGTGCTTGCAGGTCTAATCTCCAAGAAAACTGCAGAGCCCAGGCCTTGATCATCAACAGATCCGGTTGTCGCTGGACCAGCTCTTCCGGCAGCAGGCGCAGCCAGCGCTCCAGGGTTGGCCGGTCCACCCGGTTGATCACATCGCGCAGTCCGGCAGTCATCTGCCGTGCCGCCAGGTTCAGGTCGCCGGCTGCCAGGGCATGCTGCAGGGCTTCTTCGATCAATCCATGTTCTTCGAACCAGGCTGAAGCCCGGCGATGCAAGTTGTTCCTCTCCTCCGAGACCATCTCGGCAGACAATTTCTGCCGTAAAAATTGCCGGAATAAATGGTGATAACGATACCACTCCCGGCGGTTATCCAGGGTTATAAGGAACAACTCAGAGCGTTCAATCCAATCCAGGCAGGTGCGCACATTCCAGGTGGAGTCAATCTCTCCAATGACAGCTTCACACAGCGCGACGGAAAAGCGATCCAAGATGGAAGTCTGCAACAAAAAAGAGTAGATCGCTGGAAATTGGTGGGTAAGCACCTCATCCACCAGGTATCTGGTTATGTTGGCATTCTCGTCCGATAAAGCCAGTTGGACGGATTCTTGACTGCCTGCAGAACGCAAAGAAAGCGCAGCCAGATGCAAGCCGGCCGGCCAGCCTTCGAAGCGCTCTTCCAGGAGGTCCAGGGTGGGCTGACTCAAACGAATAAACTGGGCCTTGTTCAGATAAGTTGCGGTCTCCTGAGGGGTAAAGCGCAGGTCCTGAGCGCGAATCTCTCGGAGCATTCCCTTCGCACGTAGACTGGTGAGCGGAAGGGGCGGGTCGATGCGTGAGATCAGCACCAGATGCAGCGGCTGCGGCCAATGGCGCGCCAATTCGACGAGCAGACCATGCACTGCCTTCCCGTGGATGAACTGGTAGTCGTCCAGGACAAGAATTACTTCACCCGGGAGCTTTGCGAGCTCATTACACATTGTAGTGTACATGACCTGCTCGGGTGGCTGCTGCCCTGCTTGAAGCAACATCAGGGTCTCTTCGCAGGTTTCAGAGAAAATCGTACGCAGAGCGGCGATGAAGTAGCGTAAGAAGAGGTTCAGATCGCTGTCGTTTTCATCCAGAGAAAGCCACGCTGAAGGCAATGAAACCGCCTCCTCACCCCGACCAGCAGCCAGGCGCTCAAGCCAGGTACCTATCAGGGTGGTTTTACCATAACCGGCCGGTGCACAGACCAGGGTTAACGGGTGGTCAATGCCGTCGTTGAGCCACTCCACCAGCCGCGCACGTTCGACCAGATCATACGGAACACGCGGTCGGTGCAGCTTGGTTTGCAGAAGTAATTGAGTCGGGTCAGCCATCTTATTTTAGGGATATTTTACCTTACTGGCATCATCATCCGGATGGCTGTCATTCAGAACCGGTAGATGAACGCTTTGGTAATAATCTCCAGTTTCGGATGAAGGATTGGGTGCCATGCAGGGCGGCAGTTTATTGCATGCTATTTTGGAACGTCTGCACCGTCGTTTATTTGCCGAGGGTTGGTGCTATCTCCTGAGTGCCAAGCTACAATCCTGCAACAACTGGATGAGGTGAGCCACGCGCTGTTCCCTCATGCCCCGCCCGTTACGGTTTTCGTCCCGCTGCTTTGTGGCGATATGAGTAACAAGAGCTGAGCAGCATGCTGCACGCTAATCAGACTGGAAAGCGAACATACGCTTTCTTAACGCGCTTACCATCAAGAATTACGATTCGGCGTGGTTGGGGCTGAGTTACCCAGCATTTGCTTTGATGATGCCCAAGGGCTACCTTCTACTTTCACGGAGTAACTTCAGTTTGACATCGAGCATCAAAAGTGATTGCTGCTTCCGGATTTCCATACCAGCCAGGCGTATCCTGGTCATTATCTTCACTATCGTTCTCACCCGGTAAGAAGGGCTCCAATTCTAAGCTCACTTCTCTTACCAAGCGCTGCCAATTTTCTAATACTGGTAAAGGAAAACGTTCATCGAGTGAGATCCTAGCATGTAAGGCCAAGTCGATCCGCAACCAGGGAGTTTCAGTATCTTCCTGGATGCCGAAATCACCATAGATTTGCATCAGCATATCTCCCTCGGTGGTCGCAAAGCGAGCCGAAAGAAGGGAGTCCCATACCCAGGAGAGTTCAGTTGGTACGTTAAAGGCCATCGTTTCAGGCGTCTCCGGCCACCAAAGATAGTTCTTGTAAGTGCGATCCATGAAACGGATATCGATGGTTTCATTGGGGCGCAGGAGGTGAAGGCCGGGGAAACGCGCCTGCCCCAACGCTTCAAGCCACAAACTAATGAATTTCTGGTATTCCATCAATTCAATCCTTCTTAAACCAAATTGATTGTTTGGAGTACCCACCAGCTTTTTATATTCTACGGGTATTATCTCATTGACTATCCGTAGGTCTTGGCTGGTCCAACATGGCCAGGATTGGACGCGCCAGATACACCCGACCCCACGACCGCCCGGTAATTTCATCTAAAAGCCCATTTTGTTGCAGGTACTCGATCGCCTGGCTGGCTGTAGGGTGACTCACCTGCAACAATTCGCCGGCCCGAGCCACCGTAATATAGGGGTTGATAAAGAGCTCGTCCAGGAGCGCAACCGCTTTCGGCTTGTCTCGCACCTTCAAGCGTAAGGCTTCCCTAAGGCTCATCAAGTCATCGGCGTGATGGAGCGCCTGGCGAGCAGTCAGGACAACCCCTTCCAGAAAATACATCAACCAACCGAGCCAATCTCCTTCGGTGCGCACTCGTTGCAACGCTGTGTAATATTTGTGGCGGCTGGCCTCGAAATATTGGGACAGGTAGAGAAGCGGTTGAGACATCCGGTCGCGCTCAATTAGGAAAAGCGTGATCAGGAGCCTGCCCACGCGACCATTCCCGTCCAGAAATGGATGAATGGCTTCGAATTGCTCATGCATGACAGCACACTGGATCAAGTCCGGAAAGACCTCTCGGTCGTGTAGAAAAGACTCCCAATCATCCAATGCGATCTGCATCTCTTCAGGCGGAGGCGGTACATATTGCGCATTGGTCAGGGTGCTGCCTGGGGATCCAATCCAGTTCTGCGTCCGGCGGAATTCACCTGGCGTGGATTGCTCGCCGCGTACACCTTGCATCAGCTGCGCATGGATTTCACGGGTCAGTCTTTTGGACAGAGGCAGCTCATCCAGCCGCTGGATACCGTATTCCAGAGCAGCGATGTAATTGCGTACTTCCTGGATATCCGCTACATCGCGATCTTGTCTACCGGGCTCAACTTCGTCGAGCCACAGATCGGATAAGCCGGCTTTAGTTCCTTCAATGCGAGAGGACAACACCGCCTCCCGGCGCATATAGGGGTTTATCAGCAAATGCGGATTCGGCAAGAGTTTGCCCAAGCCAGACAACTCGCTTAAGGCTGTATCCGCGCGAGACAACGCCAGCACCAAATTGGGATCATACTGGATGTCTGGAGGCAAAGGTGCAGGAATAAAGGCGTGATAGCCGGACGAGGTTTTGATTACCCTCCCGGCCTCTGGAGAGCGAAAATCGTCAGGATTCATGGGTTGATAACCTCAACTGCATATTATAACTTTGTAAAAATATACCACATTTCTTTCAAAGCTAAAGGTGAATTGTAAGCCGACTTACAAAGAGACACATCTTGGACGAGGCGTATGTCCCTTACTCAGGTAGACATACGTTTCATCTTGCCCAAAATCGCTTGACAAACCAAATTTCGCTGGTAATATTTTGGATAACGAAGACCAACGCGCTAATTTCAGCGCCACATACTCAGTGATACGGAAACCATACGTTGGCAGGCGATTTTTCCCCCTGGATGTGTGGTTTCTTTTTTTTAACTTTGGCTTGCGACAATCGGTTCTGCCATCTAAACGTTGGCCGGTAGCTAGAATGCAAGTTCAGAAGAGAACCTGGATGTAAATCGAATGACATAGAAAAGGAGGTTTCCCGAAGATATGTTTCCCCTTTTACCCATCCCCAGCCGCACTTTCGCCGGGCGGTTGGGCAGCGCGCTGTAGCTGTTTGGTCGCTCATCTGCAGCGTGGGCCTCATCCAAGCGATCGACCTGCGATCTTTGCAGGCTCTCTCCGGTAAGGGGAGTTGCAACCCTAAGGCGATGCGCCGGCAAGTTGTCTTACCGAGGTTGGCGAAGCACAAAGCCATAATAGGAAACTAAGGGAAATATGTTATCTGGCCGATCGTCGGTATTTTTAGATTTGTGGAGGTGGCTGATGAGTAAAAACAAACAAGGCAGCCTGGGCTACCAGATGATGAAAGCCCTGCAGGGCATCTTTCGACCCGGCGCCAGCCGGCATACAGCCAAGCGATATCACCGTGATGCAGAGCTGATCACTGGCATCAACACCATGCGCTGCATGTCGGCGGATGTGCACCAGTTCGCCCGATTTATCCGTATCAATTGGCCAGAGGTGAAGCACCTCTCCGAGGTCAGGCCAGAGATGGCGCTTGCCTACATCGAAGAGCTGGAGCAGCGAGTACGATCTGGCGGAAGGATCGCACGCGTCTGCGCCTCCCTGCGCAAGCTGGACACCGCCTGCCGCAAGACCGGCATCTTCCCTTCCGATTCCCCACCGCTGCTGCCCTACAAAGATCAGGGCGGACCAGGCGGCTTCCATTCCAAACCGAAACCCATCCCTTACACCGAAGAGGAGGCCAAAGCGATCATCGCGCACATCGCTCCGCAGGATCCCATTATTGCCAGGCTTTTAATGCTGATGTGGGCTAGTGGGCTGCGTATTAGCGAAGCTGTATATCTGCGCGCCCAGGATATCAATCTGGAGAGTGGGATGATCTCCCTGAATCAGGAAGGAAATGTCAACCGCACCAAGGGAGGCAAACCACGCACGTTCCCGTACGCACCCTGGGCTCACGAATTCATGACAACACTCAAGCACTCTCCCGACATCCAGCCAACTGGCCACCTTTTTACAGACCGGCAAGGATTGCCAGATCGGGCGCGGAGACTGGTTCGCCAGGCTTGTAGTGAATTGGGCATCCAGCCTCTGGCAACTCATGGCTATCGTAAGACGTTCAGTGTGGAAGAATACCATCGGGCGAGATCGCGCGGCGCAGATGATCGGAAGGCATTGCTGGATACGTCCCATAAGTTGGGGCATAACAGGATCGATGTGACCCAACAAAGCTATGTCTCGCAGAAGGAGCGGGCGAAATGATTGATCCATCAAATTGCCTTCGATATATCTCAAGTAAAGAGATTGAGCAGGCAGCTCAAACCCTGATTAGCTGGTTAAGTGACAGCTACCCCGCGATCTCCCTGATCCAGCAGGAATCCCGTATCGATCGGGGGCAGGTTATAACCCAACTGACCTTCGTGCATCGCTATTGGGGGCCAGCCATAAAGATGGAGATCGTTCCAATCGAGTCAACCCAAACACTGATTCTGATCCCGCCACCACCCGACCTTGGTGATGAAGACGTCAACCACTATGAAGACAGAATTCTGGAACACCTGCCAGGCTCATCTGCATCAATCCGCCTAGCACGCATGGACGGAAATGATGCAAGAGCATTGGCGTTAATTCGAACTGCACTTCTAGAACAACGCCATCACTGCTGGATGCAAATACAATCTGGGCTAATTCGATCCTTAGGGCTAAAAATCTATGATGGCGATCTTCAAGAATTTAATCGGGATATCCCGAATGAAAATGGAGATGAGGATCCGGTTGAATACTCTCCATCCCAAGATGAAAACCTGGTATTAGATCTGTGGGCAAAAGGTCATACTGCAAAGCAAATCGCACTGCGCCTGGGTCGAACAGAAAAAACGATCCTGAACAAGTTGACGTTGATGCGCAAAGCATACGGTGAGCAGCTTGTACCCCGACGCAGGATGATTTAAGGGGTTTACACCAATTATGTATGCTGGTTTTCAGCATGGTCGCGATATCCCGATCCAGTATTTAAACAAGCATTTCGAAGATTGGGATAAACCGGGATATGGACAGGGGGATATCCTTCCGGCTATAAAATAGCCAGTCACCAATCAAATTGTTGATGGGAATTTATACAGCCAGATTCATGATGCAAGTGCAAACGCCTGATCCCCTCCGCATACCAGATTACATCTACCTGCTCAGTGAAGCCCACGAACGCAGCGGGATGTCTTTGCGTGAAGTAGCTCAAGCCAGCGATCTGGACCCGACCTACGTGCACTACATTCTCAAAGGGGCGCGCCGTCCCCAGCGGGATGTGATCATTTCCCTGGGGATTACTTATCGCTTGGAGCGCGTCGAAGTGGATGAAATTCTGCTTTTGGCCGGCTTGCCTCCGTTGGGGCGCAACGCGCTAAGGCAGTACCGGGATCAATTCAGAACTGGTAGATGAATACATTGGTAAGAATCTCCAGTTTTAGCGGAATTAATCCCTGATATAGCAAAAATAACCCCATCACACAGCAAATCGATAAAATACCATGAAATTTCATACCTTAACTATGATTTTTCATGGTACTATTCAGCTGTGATTGAAAGACCATCCTATATTACAGACATCCGGACCGCGCTGCGACGCAGCCGGATTGTCGCTCTGATTGGACCACGCCAGAGTGGAAAAACCACGTTGGCGCAGGTGTTTGTACCTCCCGATTCTGTCAACTATTTTGATCTAGAAGATCCGGTCAGCCTGATTCGGCTGGAAGAGCCGATGACGGCTCTCCGTGATTTGGCTGGCCTGGTTGTGATCGATGAAATACAACGCCGCCCGGACCTATTTCCCCTTCTGAGAGTTTTGGCGGATCGCCGCCCGCTTCTGGCAAGATTTTTGATATTGGGCAGCGCCTCACCAGACCTGGTTCGAGAAGCTTCCGAGTCGCTGGCTGGTCGCCTGGAAACCATTTCTGTCAGTGGATTTAGCCTGGCAGAAGTAGGCCAGGAAGAGTTGAACCAGCATTGGCTGAATGGTGGTTTTCCTCTCTCATATCTAGCAAGCAATGACGCTGACAGCCAGATCTGGCGCAAGAATTTCATCCAGACCTTCTTGGAACGTGACTTACCCCAATGGGGTATCCAAATCCCAGCCGCTACCCTGATGCGCTTCTGGACCATGCTGGCCCACTATCATGGACAGACCTGGAACGCTTCGGAAGCATCTCGTTCGTTTGGTGTCAGCGATATGACCGTGCGCCGCTACCTGGACATCCTGGAAGGCGTATTCATGATCCGGGTACTGCAGCCCTGGTATGCAAATATCCATAAGCGTCAAGTCAAGTCGCCCAAAATTTATTTCCGCGACTCTGGATTGCTTCACACCTTGCTGGGTATCCACACCGAGCTGGATCTTTACACCCACCCCAAAATTGGAGCTTCCTGGGAGGGGTATGCCATCGAAGAGACCATTAAAGCTGTGCGCCCAGACGAGGCCTATTTCTGGGGTACTCACAACGGGGCAGAATTGGATCTTCTGTTATTGAAAGATGGCAAACGCATCGGCGTTGAATGCAAGCGCAAGGATGCGCCACGCCTGACACCTTCCATGAAAATTGCGATGGAAGATCTTCAATTAGACAGGCTAATAGTTTTTTATCCTGGAGAAAGAGCCTACCCTCTCGCTGAACGGATTGAGGTCATGCCGTTGATTCGCCTGGCTGATACCGGAAATATTTTTCAACTTTGAACCTCAACTATTTCATCTTTGGTCTCCCTCTCCCCTTCACCCTAAATCCTAGATTATCCATTGGACTAAATCGCCGATGCTTTTCTTTCACATCCTCAGATGCCAGGTTGACGTACTTGCGCGTCATCTCTAACGAGGTATGCCCCAGGATTTTCTGCAAGCTGAAGGCATCTCCGCCATGGATCAAATAGCGCACGGCAAAGGTATGCCGGCAGGCGTGCGGGTGAAACTTGGTGATTTCGGCTCGCTGTTTCACCCTTTGAAAGAGCTTTTCGACGGTCGTGTGCGTGATTGGGAAGCCTTCTGAGCTGAGGAATACGCGATCTTCATCTCCAGGGTTGACCGGATCTGACCGTTCCAATGTGATGTAATCCAACAGCGCTTTCTTGGCCTGTAACCCGATAGGGACCTTGCGCTCTTTGTTACCCTTCCCAACAATCGTCATTTCTCCAATCGTGAAGTCAACCTTGGAAAGTCTGAGATTGACCAGTTCATCCAGGCGAATGCCCGTATCGAAAAACAACATCAGAACGGAGAAATTTCGGAGACGTTCATAGGTTTGATCCAGGCTGACTGCGAGCACGCGCTGGATCTCTTCTTCGGTCAGCGGCTCGGGTAAGGTCTTTGGAAGCTGCGGGAGTTTCAGCCGCCGCATGACATTTTCTTCTATATACCCCTCCTCATGCGCCCAGGTTGAGAATGAGCGCACTGCCCGGCCCAGCCCATGGATATATTGGATTTTGAGTTTGCCTCTTTGCGCCTTGTGCATGGGGTGATTCTCGTAACGCGTGCCCCTCGCCATGAGCTCTCTAAGATAGGATCGACCATATTCAACGTCCAAATCCTGGAGGATAAAATCCTTGCCGTAAGTACGCGTGAGAAAATCCCCGAAATATCGCAGCCGAGTTTTCAGCCAATCGATGTACCTGGGGCTTTTTCCCTCGGTAGCCAGCGTGGACAGATATAATTCGCTTGCCTTGTCAAACGATATCATCATCAGCTCCTTCTTCCTGTTTCTTGCCATGGTACACCTTCCTTTCGTGTCTGTGGTTGACTGCTATTGACTCTTGTTGACTGGTCCGGAACAAAAATAAAAACAAGTACATTGGAAATAAATTCTGGGCCGTTTTTCTGGCACGTCCCAAAAAGTAGCCAAAGTGGGGGATTAAACGCAAAAACCCGCCATCTGGCAGGTCTTGGTGGGAGAAAACAGCCGTTTTGTAAGGTTTTTCGGCCTCAAAACGTCTATTGAGTGAGCGCGCTGGGATTCGAACCCAGAACCAATGGCTTAAAAGGCCACTGCTCTGCCGTTGAGCTACGCGCCCGTGAAATTAGCGAAGGGCATTGTATCACGCCCACGAATAGGCGTCAACAATCTTGACTTTTCCCCGCGGCGTGGTAGGATGGCAGCAGATTAATTTAGAATTTGATATATTCCGGAGGTCTTGATGGCGGACTTGACATATGTTGGTGAAGGGGATTTTGAGACAGAAGTTTTAAATTCCGAGAAACCGGTATTGGTGGATTTTACGGCAGTATGGTGCAGCCCGTGCAAAATGCTTAACCCGCTGGTGGAAGAGCTGAGCGGCGAATGGGGTGAAAAGGTTAAAGTCGTCAAGCTGGATGTCGATGACAATCCCAGCCTGGCAGCCGATTACATGGTCATGGGCGTGCCAACCCTGATTCTATTCAAGCAGGGCAAGCCAGCCCACCGCATGACCGGCTTTAAGCCCAAGGATAAAGTGGCTAAGGAATTCGAGCCGCACTTCAACTAAACCATCCTGGTTATATGAATCGGACAGGGCGCTCTGCTGATGCAGGCGCCCTGTTTTGGTTGTGGATTATAACTCAGGCAGGGACGGCGGTTTTAAGCCCGGCGGCTTCGCGCAGCAGCTCGGCGCGGTCAGTTTGTTCCCAGGGTAGGTCCAGGTCGTCGCGGCCAAAGTGACCATAGGCAGCCACCTGCCGGAAAATTGGACGCCGCAGGCCCAGATCGCGGATGATGGCGCCGGGGCGCAGGTCAAAGTGTTCGAGAACAAGCTGCGAAATTCGGTCGTCTTCAATGCGACCGGTGCCGAAAGTCTCAACATTGACGCTCAGCGGGTGAGACACGCCAATGGCATACGCCACCTGGATCTCGCAGCGCTCAGCCAGACCGGCGGCAACGACGTTCTTGGCTGCCCAGCGAGCCGCGTAGGCCGCCGAGCGGTCCACCTTGGTGGCATCCTTACCGCTGAACGCTCCGCCTCCATGGCGACCCATGCCACCATACGTATCCACGATGATTTTGCGACCCGTCAGTCCCGAATCACCCATGGGGCCGCCGATCACAAAACGCCCGGTAGGATTGATAAAAATCTTCAGGTCACGGTCGTGCATACCTGCGGGCAGCACCGGCTTGATGACATATTCCGTGAGGGCTTCACGGATCTGGTCGTTGGTCACTTCGGGGGCATGCTGGGTGCTGATAAGCACCGTGTCCACTCGCTTAGGGCGTCCATAAGCGTATTCCACGGTGACCTGGGATTTCCCGTCCGGGCGCAGCCAGGGCAGGGTGCCATCCTTGCGGACCGCGGCCAGGCGGCGGGTAAGCTTGTGAGCCAGGTAAATCGGCAGGGGCATTAGGGTATCGGTTTCGGTGCAGGCATAACCAAACATCATGCCCTGATCACCAGCCCCAATCGTTTCCACTTCCTCATCGGTCACGTCGATGCCGCGGGTTTCAAAGGAATGGTCCACACCCATCGCAATGTCCCCGGATTGGCGGGCGATCGCCACCTGGACACTGCAGGAGCTGCCATCAAAGCCTTTGTCGGAGGAATCGTAGCCGATCTCCAGCACAATCTTGCGGACCAGATCGTCAAAGTTCAGATGGGCGCGAGTGGTAATTTCACCCAACAGCATCACAAAACCTGTCTTGGTGGCTGCCTCGCAGGCCACGCGCGAGAGCGGGTCCTGGGCAAGACAGGCATCAAGCACAGCATCACTGACCTGATCGCAAAGTTTATCAGGGTGGCCTTCCGTGACCGACTCGGATGTGAACATCAGGGAAGGGGACTTCATAAACGTCGTTGTCATCGTGTTACCTCCACGTAAAAAAAATTTGCCCGATCGGAATTCGAAAGGGCAACACGCGAAGCTAATCACCTGCCCTCTCATCGTCCAGAACACCGTCTGACGGAATTGGCACCACGGAGTCAGCAGGGAGCTGCTCCAGGTTGCCGAGGTATCAAAGGGCCGTTCCCTCCACCTCTCTGGATAAGAGTGCCGTTCGGGGCATTCTATTTTGTGCACCGATAATACCATCGCCAGTAAGGCTTGTCAATTGAGCCTGCAAGAATGACAGGATTTTCAAAAGATAGGGGTAGATGTAGCTCAGCCGAACCGCAGGAAAACCACAGTAATCAGATAGTAACCAATCACTGCGGCCCACAGCCACGAGTTCAATCCGGTCCCAGGCGCCGCCATGCCCCGGGAGAAGCTTACCAGAATCCTTGACCCCCACCTGACGTTTGACCATACTCTCGCCCAGGTCGCCGAGGGGAGTAATCACCGCCAGGGCGAACCCCAGGACAGCTCCGTGCCAGACCGCGATGTTTTCCCCGCTCCAGGGCAGGGCCCGGAACAATGCGGCAATCAGCAGGCCTCCCAGGGTGCCAGCCACGATCCCGCCCACGAATCCCTCCCAGGTTTTCTTGGGGCTCAGGCGCGGGCTCATCTTGTGCTTCCCGAAACGGCGCCCGACGAAATAAGCGCCCGAGTCGGCAATCCAGACCGAAACCAGGGTCAGCAGCAGCCACCACAAACCGTCAGGAAGTGCACGGATGGAGATCAGGTAAGCGCCCAGCCAGCCAAAATACAGGCTGCCGCTGAGCGTGACTGCAAAATCGGTACCAGCTTCCTGGCGGCCGCGCTCAAACCTGACCAGGTGATAAGCCATGGAAACCAGGATGATCAGCGCGATAATCCAGGGTGCTGAGCTGAAATCATCCAGGGCGCGGCTGACCGAAAGCGCCACCACCGAGATGATCACCAAAACGCCGGAAGCCTGGAGCCCTCCAGCTTGAAACAACCGGGTGTATTCCCAGCCCGCCAAAGCGAGAACCAGTGCAATGGCTGCTGTGTAGACGATACCTCCGAGGATGAAGACGACCAGCCCGATGGGCAGCAGAATGAGGACGACCTTCACACGGTCAGCGAGCATGCGATGTTAAGTTATCCTGGGCTTCAGAGACTTTTCCATACCTGCGGCTGCGATGGCGGTATTCATCGAGCGCTTGCTTAAACTCCTGCTTGTCAAAATCGGGCCAGTAAGAGGGAGTGAAATACCATTCAGAGTAAGCGCCTTGCCAGATCAAAAAATTACTGACGCGCAGCTCGCCTGATGTGCGGATAATCAGGTCGGGATCTGGGGTGCCGGCGGTATACAGGTAGCTGTTGACAACATCAAAATTAATGTCATCGGCCTGCAAGCCATCCTGGATCATGTGCTGGATGGCCTGGACAATTTCATCTCGCCCGCCGTAGTTAAAAGCTACGTTCAAGACCAGGCGCTGGTTGTCTCGGGTAAGCTCAATGGCGTTGAGCACTTTCTGTCGCAGGGAAGGCTTGAGGCGCTCCAGACGTCCAATGTGCCGGAGCTGGACACCCTGCTTATGGAGCTCACGCAGCTCGCGATCGATCACGTCTTCCAGGATACGCATCAAACCGCCGACTTCATCAGCTGGGCGACCCCAGTTTTCGGTGGAAAAAGCATAGATGGTGAGGTATTGGATGCCAAACTCCACACAGGCCTCAATGATCCGGCGCAAGTTTTCCGTACCGGCGCGATGCCCCGCCAGGCGCGGCAGCCCACGGGCAGTCGCCCAACGTCCATTGCCATCCATAATAATAGCAACATGCACAGGCATATCAAGTTCAGGTTGTGCGGTGTCTTCGGGCATAACTATGGTCTGACAAGACCTAGACTTCTAAAATTTCCTTTTCTTTGCGCTCACCCACCCGGTCGACCTCGCCGATGTAGCGGTCGGTGATTTTTTGGAGCTCATCTTCACCGCGCTTGCGGTCGTCTTCAGAGACCAGCTTTTCGGTCTCGAATTCGCGCAGGTCTTTGATCAGGTCGCGGCGCACGTTGCGGATGGCTACCCGGCTTTCCTCGACCCGGTTGTGGACCACTTTAACAAGGTCACGCCGGCGCTCCTCGGTGAGCGGAGGCAGGTTAAGTCGGATTGCTTTACCATCATTGTTGGGCGTCAAGCCCAAATCGGAGGCCAGGATTGCTTTTTCAACGGCCTTGAGGGTAGAGCCATCGAACGGACGAATGAGGAGAGAGCGCGCTTCGGGCACGCTGATCGTCGCCAGCTGCACCAGCGGAGTGGGGGCACCGTAATACTCAACCGACAATTTTTCCACCAGGGCAGGCGAGGCGCGGCCTGTGCGAATCCCGGCCAGGTCCTCTTCCAGTGCCTGGACGGCGCCTCTCATACGTGCTTCGGCGTCGTTGTACAAATCCTTCAGCATTCCTGCCTCCGTACATAGCGTGGCAAATAGTGGGCAATCTACCTATAGGATACCCGAAAACGGGAACAGCGAAAAGGGGAAATCAGACGCCACCGTGGTGAATTAATAAAACCAACCGGCAGATGTTCAGCACAACGGTCCTGGGCAGCCACTTGGGCGAGTTTCGCAGCCAGAAATTGGGCTACTCAGGAGACAAGAGTGCCGACCTGCTCGCCGTAAAGTGCCCGACGCAGATCATCTTCGTTCCACATATTGAGCACCAGAATGGGTAGCTGGTTATCCATGCAGAGTGAAATGGCAGTGCTGTCCATGACTTCCAGGCGGCGGTTCATGGTTTCCATGTAAGTAAGGTGGTCAAATCGAACTGCATTTGGATTGCGATGTGGATCTGAGTCATAGACGCCATCAACCTTGGTAGCCTTGATGACTACATTCGCGCCGATTTCCATGGCACGCAAGGCTGCGGCGGTATCGGTGGAAAAATAGGGATTGCCGGTTCCGCCGCCGAAGATCACCACACGGCCTTTTTCAAGGTGACGGATTGCACGGCGCCGGATGTAAGGCTCGGCGACTTCTTTCATCTCGACCGCTGACTGCACGCGCACGACCAGTCCGATGCGCTCCATGGCGTCCATGAGTGCCATGGCATTCATAACGGTGGCGAGCATCCCCATGTAATCGGCAGTCGCGCGGTCCATACCGGCTTCCAGGCCCACCCGCCCCCGCCACAGGTTGCCAGCTCCGATAACGACAGCAACGTCGACTTTCAGGTCGTGGATTTCGCGAACCCGGATAGCCAGCTTTTCAGCCTGGACAGGGTCGATCCCGAAGCCGGTCGGGCCGGCTAAGAATTCACCACTGAGCTTCAACAAAACGCGCTGGTATTTGATGGGTTTATCCATGCGCTTCCTCCTGGTTGTAACAACGAATACGGATTCTGTGCTGCCTGGCAAGTCCATATCCAGGTCGGGCAAGTACCGGGCAGGCACAATTGAGCAGAAAAAAAGCCAACCTTAGGGTTGGCTTTTTATAATTATTCGGAAGTGCTTTCACCAAGCTCCCAGCGCTCAAAACGCCGGACCACCAGGTTTTCACCGGTTGAGGCCACCTGCTGTAATAAAAGCTGCTCGACAGTCAGGCTGTCGTCGCGGATGTAGGGCTGGCGAAGCAGGCAGACTTCGTCCTTGAACTTTTCGATACGCCCGTCAACAATGCGGTCGACCACATTTTCGGGTTTACCTTCTTCAAGGGTGCGCTTACGAGCAATCTGCCGTTCATGCTCAAGAACATCGGCAGGTATATCCTCCGCGCGTACATAGCGCGGGGACATTGCGGCAATCTGGAGCACCAGCTCGTGTGCCAGGCTACGGAAAGGTTCAGAGCGAGCAACAAAGTCAGTCTCGCAGTTCAGTTCCAGCATCACACCGACCCGCCCGCTGCCGTGGGAGTACAGTTCGACGACACCTTCGGAAGCATCGCGGTCGGCACGTTTGGCGGCTGTAGCCAGACCTTTCTCACGCAGGAAATCCACCGCTTTCTTAAAGTCACCATCCGCATTTTCGAGCGCCTTACGGCAGTCGAGGATACCTGCACCGGTGGCTTCGCGCAGCTCCTTGATCATTTCAGTCGTAATTACCATGCTTTTCTATACCCTGTCTGGTCAGTATTGAGATTAATTTTCATTGTCGTCGTCATCGTCGTCATCGTCGTCGTCATCGTCGTCATCGTCATCGTCATCGTCGTCATCGTCATCGTCACCATCGACATCGTCATCGTCGTCATCGACATCGTCGTCGTCTTCATCAACATCGTCTTCTTCGGCCACAACAAGGACCAGCCCGGCATCGTCTTCCTCTTCATCCTCAGTTTCGGCCAGTTCTTCGTCTTCCTCTTCAATTCCATCAAGGTCGACCGTCTGAGTCATGGCGCTCAACTTGCGCAGGGTCGCTTCGCCGAGCAAATCCTCATCGGCCAGCTCAGGCTCCTCAGTCATCATCTGCGCCCGGGCACGACGAGCAGCGACTTCAGCCTGGGTATCATCCTTGCGCATGGACATACCTTCGATGACTGCATCGGCAATCTTACCGACGATGAGCTTAATGGCACGGATGGCATCGTCATTCGAGGGAATCACATAATCAACCTGGGTAGGATCGCAGTTGGTATCCACCATGGCAACCACCGGGATATCAAGCAGGTTAGCCTCGTGGATAGCGGTCTCTTCCCGGCGCACGTCAACCACGAAGAGCATATCCGGCAGGCCTGCCAGATCACGAATGCCGCCAAGCAGCATTTCCAGGCGATCGATTTTCCGGGTCAGGAGCATGGCTTCTTTTTTCGTCAGGCGGGCAAAATCACCACGGTCGCGCATGCGCTCTAATCGTTCGAGCTCGTTGACCCGCTGCCGAATGGTACGCCAGTTGGTAAGCATACCACCCAGCCAGCGCGCGGTGACATACGGCATGCCGGCCCGCATGGCTTCGGTCTGAATGGTTTCTTGAGCCTGGCGCTTGGTACCAACGAATAACACTGTGCCGCCTTGAGAAACTGTATCAACAATGTTCTTGTAGGCGTCTTCAATCGACTTGACCGTCTTCTGCAGGTCAATGATGTGAATGTTATTCCGTTCAGTGAAGATATAGGGCTTCATGCGAGGGTGCCACTTGTGGGTCCGGTGACCAAAGTGGACGCCGCTCTCGAGGAGGGCTTTCATCGAAATTACAGCCATGGGAACTCCTTGCGTTTTCCGTCCGCCGCTTTCAACCCTTCTGGCACCGGATTTCTCCCGGCACGCACCATCCAGTCGAGCGGCGTGTTTGATCGGTTTACCCCTGTTTGCGGGGCACAATTTATCCCGCCGAGGCGGGAGCGTGCCGAGTATACCACGGGGGCGAGGATTCTGGCAAGAAAATTATGGCGATGTTTTGCCATCAGGAATGGTACGATGCCTGAGTGCAGCGCTAACTTGCCCATGATTTCGCAATCGAAAATATTCGCTGACACTGTATACAGCTAACTTCGGATCATGTGAACCATCATGTACAGAAGTGCCTGGGGATCATGTACAATTCAAAGATGGACTTGGATCGTTTACAGGTTGTCCTAGCAGCATTTAACCTGCCCGAAATCCGCTACGAAGACCGGGTTGGTTCGACCAATGACTTGGCGGCGCAATGGGCCGAGGCAGGCGCACCAGACATGGCAATAGTTGTAGCCGATGAGCAAACCGCTGGTCGTGGGCGGCAGGGACGGGCCTGGCACACTCCCGCGGGGGCAGCTCTGGCATTCAGCTTGGTGCTGCGACCCCGGCGCCAGGCACAGATTACACACCTGACGGCCCTGGGCGCGCTGGCGGTTTGCACGGCGCTGGTCGACGAGTATGGGCTGCAGGCGCAAATCAAGTGGCCCAACGATGTCCTGGTTGGTGGGCGCAAGCTGTGCGGAGTGCTTGTGGAGGGCGCCTGGCAGGGTGAGCACATGGCGTATGCGGTGCTGGGGATCGGTGTGAATGTGACCGCTGAGTCGGTCCCAACTGAAGCCAGCGAGCTTATTTTCCCGGCGACGGCTGTCGAATCTGAGTTGTATCGGAAAGTGGAAAGGGAAGCCTTACTGGGTCACATTTTGGCAAAGCTACTCGAATGGCGCCGGGTGATGGGGAGCTCCGCCTTTTTGGAGGCATGGAAGTTGCACCTTGCCTGGGTAGCTGAAACGGTGGAAGTAAATCTGGGCAGCGAGCGGGTGATGGGCAGGCTGACAGATCTTACTGCCAGTGGAGGGCTGCTGCTTGAGTTGCCCAATGGAAAGCTCCGGGAGGTCGAGGCAGGTGAGGTGCGCCTGCGCCTCATGTTGCCATGACAGGGCTTTCACAAGGCAGATTTCGAGGCTGGTTGACAGGGGGCAGGAATAAGCTAAACTATCTTAAGAACACACAGCCGGTCGGCTGCGGGAGGTGATTATGTCTCTGGACGAGTTCCGGGAAGCCGGATCCTATATGCAAGATGAGGAGCCAGGTTCAAGTAAGGGCGGGCAATCGAAAAAACCTCGGCGCTCCGGCAGCTCAGGAGGCGCGTTGGGGATAACCCCGGCCCAACGCTTTATCATTGCCGCGATGATCCTGTTTATAACGTGCTTGCTAGGGACATTCTGCCTGGTGCTGACAGGTCGGATCGTGCCGCCAGGCCTGTTTTAATCCGGCTCTCCGGCTGAACCGCGCCGAAATTTTCCTCTTCTACCCCTAGTAAAACCGGTTAATAGATCGCCGGGGCGGTATAAAAACCGCCCCGGTTATTATATTAATCTCGGTTTGCGATCAGATAGGGTCGCCTACACAATCCGGCAATTTTTTCCTGGCACCCGAATTCTCGTTCACTAAATTTGGATGCCGCCGCTGGAATCCTGGTCTGTGGATGCGATGCTGCTTGGGTTTTCATCGGCAGCAGGATTTTCACTGGCAGGTGGATTATCACTAGCTGGCGGATTTTCGCCGTCCGCGCCGTTCTCACCTGTTGCCCCTGCTTTGCGCAGGTCGGCGTCGGAAATACGCGCCAGTGCGGCAACCGTATCCCCTTCCCCGAGATTCATCATCGTCACGCCGCGGGTGGCACGCCCGGAACGACGGATATTTTTTACCATCGTGCGGATGACGACGCCATTGGTGGAAATGAGGGTGAGATCGTCGGGGTCCTGGACAACGCGCGCTGCAACGATGATTCCTACCTGGGGAAGAGCCCGATGATCGATCGTCTTGACGCCCAGGGTAGCGCGATTCTTGGCCGGGTATTCGTCAAGGGGGCTTCGCTTGCCATAACCATTGGCTGTGACAATGAACAGATCTCCCCCAGGTTCGATAATTTCCATACTGGTTACTTTATCGCCGCCCCGCATACGGATGCCGGTCAACCCGGCGGCCTGGCGACCCATGACTCGCACCTGGGGAACCCGAAAGCGCAAAGCCTGACCGTTTTCGGTTACGAGGATGACTTCATCCTGGCTGTGTGCCAGGCGCGCCCAACCGAGCTCGTCCCCCTCATCCAGGTTGATGGCAATCAAGCCTGAACGGCGCACAGAGGCAAACTCCTCCATTTTGACGCGCTTCATACGCCCGCTGCGAGTGGCCATAATAACCAACTCGGCGGGGTCATCGGCGTCCAAGGATAAGGCAGCCGTAATTTTTTCGCCGGAGTCCAAATCCAGGACATTGAAGATGGAAATACCGCGCGCAGTACGATCGGCATCCGGGATCTGGTACGCTTTCTCTGAGTAAACTTTGCCGCGGTCGGAGAAGAACAGAATCGTATTATGGGTCATGGCAGGAACAAGCAGGATGACTTCGTCCTCCTCCTTGGTGGCGTGACCCTGCACACCACGCCCGCCGCGGGTCTGGTTGCGATAGGTCTTGGAGGCGACGCGCTTGATATAACCACGCTGAGTGAGGCTGATCAGGGTGGGTTCGTTGGGTACAAGGTCTTCCTCGCGCAGTTCTTCGGTCGCATCCGGTGCAATCCGGGTGCGGCGTTCGTCGCCGTATTTCTCAGCGACTTCCTTTAAATCATCACTGATGAGGCCCAATATTTTCTGGTTATCTGCCAGCAGCCCCTCAAAGTAGGTAATCCGTTCCATGAGCTGTTCGAATTCTTCTTCAATCTTCTGGCGTTCAAGAGCTGCCAGGCGGCGCAGCTGCATGTCGAGGATGGCCTGTGCCTGGCGTTCGGTGAGAGCGAAACGCTCTATCAGGCGGGCCTTGGCGACATCCGCATCACTCGACTGGCGAATGGTATTGATCACAGCATCCAGGTTCGCCAGGGCAATGCGCAGCCCCTCGAGGATGTGGGCTCGGGCCTGAGCTTTTTCAAGCTGGAACTGGGTGCGCCGGGTGATCACCTCGATGCGATGCTCGATGTAAATCTGGAGGGCGCGTTTAATCGGCAGAATGCGTGGTTCGTTGTCCACCAGGGCAAGCATTTGCACGCCAAAGGTAGATTGGAATGGGGTGTACTTAAAGAGCTGGTTGAGCACTTTTTGAGGATGGGCGCCGCGCTTTAACTCTATGATTATGCTCATCCCGCGCCGGTCAGATTCATCGCGCATGTCAGAGATCGCGTTGAGCTTGTCAGCACGGACCAGCTCGGCAATTCGCTCGAGCAGCGAGCTTTTATTCAACTGAAAGGGGATTTCAGTAATAACAATCCGTTGGCGGTTGGCTGCCATCTCTTCGATGTGCGCCTGGCCGCGCAGTACCAGCCGCCCGCGCCCGGTGGAGTAGGCCTGGCGGATGCCCTCCACGCCAACGATGGTCCCGCCGGTAGGGAAATCAGGACCAGGAATAAGCTCCAGGAGTTCTTCTACGCTGACATCATCAATCCGGTCATAGCGTTCAATCAGGAGCACCAGCGCTGATACAATTTCCCGCAGGTTGTGGGGCGGAATATTGGTCGCCATACCGACCGCGATCCCTGCCGAGCCGTTCAACAACAGGTTAGGAAGACGCGCCGGCAGAACCACCGGTTCTTGCAACGAGCCGTCAAAGTTATCAGTGAAATCGATCGTATTCTGGTCGATATCCGCCAGGATTTCTTCAGCCATGGCACCCAGGCGGGCTTCGGTATACCGCATGGCAGCAGCGCCATCCCCATCGATCGAGCCAAAGTTTCCCTGCCCGTCGATCAGCTGATAGCGCATGGAAAAGTCCTGGGCCATACGCACCATCGCATCGTAGACTGCAGAGTCACCATGGGGATGATACTTACCCAGCACCTCACCAACGATCCTGGCAGATTTTTTATACGAGGTGTTCGAGCGAATGCCCAGATCGTGCATAGCAAAGAGGATGCGGCGGTGAACTGGTTTGAGGCCATCCCGGGCATCCGGCAGAGCGCGCGCCATGATCACGCTCATGGCGTAATCAAGGTATGCCGAGCGCATCTGGTCGTCAATATTTACATTTTGGACGGTACCAATATCCATATTCGTTCAAGATCCTATTTCGTCAAACCCTGTCGCGGAAAGATCCAGTTGTATAACTGTGATTCGTTAGTTTTCGATCTCCAGTGCAGCCTGACCTATTCTCGAAAATATGTACCACTTCCATGCCCCGGAACTTTCCCAAAAATCCCGGTCTTCCGTTGAGACTGGTAACGTTCGTGGCAGGAGAGTGGGGCTCTGGAGCAAATGCAAATCCTGACCAGCAGCAACCCGGTCCAGATCGCAAGCTGGCTCTCAGGTAGTCCTCTAATTATACCCGCTTAATGCCAATGGGCGTCCCGGTCAGAGGACGCCCATGGCAGCGAAAGGAGGAAGGAGGTAGTAGGAGGAAAGATGGCAACTATCTCTTACTAATCAGAAGGATACCAAAAATGAGTGTCCATAATCAGTTGCAAATGTCATTATCCCTCCATGAATATCGTCATACAACGGATCCTGCCTTGCGGTGAAACCAATTTTTGGTCGCAGAGTGCGACAAGGCTTTAACACAAAATTAACTAAGTCTACAGTTTAATACACTACAATATCTTAGTGCCTATGTGCACAACCGGCGCCAGGGACACAGGCCAGTTTGAAGGCGCTTAAGGAGCAAGGTATGAAACGAGCCGTGATCATTTTTGTGATCCTCGCCGCGCTGGTTGCGGCGGGATACTTTATTTTGCAACGCAACCAGCAGCAGCGCCAGACGGCGCTGATGGACAGTCTGCAAACCATATCCGCAGCCCGCGGCGCGCTGACCGCGTCCATTGGAGCGACGGGCATCGTGCGTTCCAACCAGAGTGCCAACCTGGTGTGGCAAACATCTGGTACGGTGGAGGATGTCCTGGCGCAGGTAGGTGACGAAGTCTCCCCAGACGACCTGCTCGCCTATTTGAAGAAAACATCGCTGCTGCAAAGTATCATCCTGGCAGAGGCCGACCTGATCGACGCCCACCAAACCCTGGAAGACTTGCAAAAGCCAGCCTCCGAGTTGGATCTGGCCCAGGCGCGTGAAGCCATTGTGCAGGCAGAAAAAGCCGTTACAGATTCCGAAAAACGCCTGAACGGTTTGCAGACATCGTCTGCCCAGGCTGATATCGACGCCGCAGAAGCAACGGCTGTTATCACCAAGGACCGGTTGGAGAGAGCTCAAAAAGCCTTCCGGCCCTATGAAAACAAAGATGAGAACAACATCATCCGGGCCAACCTGCAGGCTGCTCTGGCGCGAGCTCAACAAGATTATGATGCTGCCATCCGCAGGTTGAACAACCTGCGCGGCACTGCCAGCGCCACCGATGTAAGCATTGCAGAAGCCGATCTGGAAGTTGCCCGGGCAAGCCTAACTGATGCCCAAGAGACTTACGATACCCTGCTAAATGGAGCGGATGAGGCAGACATCCAGCGTGCTGAAACACGCATTGCCGCCATCGAAGCTACGCTGAACCTGCCGCAGATCCGGGCGCCATTCAACGGCACGATTACCGTAGTCGAATCGAAAATCGGCGACCAGGTAAATCCCAACACATACGCCTTCAGGATCGATGACCTATCTCACCTGCTGGTGGATGTAGGCGTTTCGGAAGTAGATATCAACCGCATCCAGCTCGGGCAGCCAGCCACCCTCCTTTTTGACGGTATTCCGAATAAGGAATATGCGGGGGTGGTTGTGGAGATTGACCCGGTGGGTACGAATAACCAGGGAATCGTGGAATTTAATGTCACCGTTGAAATTACAGAGCCGGACGAATCCGTGCGCCCTGGGATGACCGCAGCAGTAAATATCATCATTAATCAGCTTGAGGACGTGCTACAGGTTCCGAACCGGGCTGTGCGGATTGTCGAGGGTGACCGGGTGGTGTATATCCTAAAAAACGGTGAGCTGGTTCCGGTGACCATCACCCTGGGCGTATCATCGGATCTGAACAGCGAAGTGCTGGACAGTGAGCTGGTGGTTGGCGACCAGGTGGTATTAAATCCGCCGCAGGTATTTATCACCAACGGCCCGCCTCCATTCGTTAACCGGTAAGCCAGGGTGGAATTTATGGAGATCGAGTGGGTTATTACAGCTCAGGACCTGACCAAGGTTTACCAAATGGGCGACGTACAGGTACACGCGCTGCGCGGCCTGTCGCTAAAAATTGGGCGGGGTGAGGTCATTGCCATCATGGGTCCCTCGGGCTCGGGCAAATCCACCCTGATGAATATCATCGGCTGCCTGGACCGTCCAACATCGGGGGAATATATCCTGGACGGCAAACGCGTTTCGGATCTAAAAGACGATGAGCTGGCCCAGATCCGGAACCAGAAAGTAGGGTTTGTGTTCCAGAGCTTCAACCTGCTGCCGCGCCAGACTGCCCTGGCAAATGTGGAACTACCCCTGCGGTATTCGGGAACAAACCGCGGCCGCCGGGAGCGGGCTCGGAGCGCACTAGAAGCAGTGGGCCTGGGTGACCGCATCACCCACCGTCCGAACGAGCTCTCGGGTGGACAACAGCAGCGGGTAGCCATCGCGCGGGCATTAGTCAATGACCCAGCGATCATCATGGCAGATGAGCCAACTGGCAACCTGGATACGCGCTCAGGATCGGAAATCATGGAGCTGCTGCTCAATCTTAATCGGGATCGGACAACAACCCTGATCATCGTGACCCACGACCCAGAAATTGCCGCCCAGACCCAGCGGATCATCCACATCCGCGACGGGGTCACGGTGGAGGAATAAACCGCCATGCAAATCTGGAGCGCGATTATTGAAGCATTTGAAAGCCTGAGCGCAAATAAAGTGCGTTCGGCGCTGACGATTTTGGGAATCGTCATCGGGGTGGGAGCAGTGATCGCCCTGGTATCCATCGGGCGGGGAGCTGAATCCACCATTACCGGCTCGATTGAAGGAATTGGCACCAACCTACTGTTCGTGTTCCGGGGCGGCTCAGAGGACGTCCGCAATCCCAAGCCGATTACGCTGGGCGACGCAGAGGCTATCCGTGATCCATTCCAGGCACCCTCAGTGGTAGGGGTGGCACCTGTCCTGACAGGCAGCGCCAACCTGACTGCAGCCGGAGAAAACGCCAACACCACTCTGTATGGTGTCACTCCAGAATACGGGCCGGTGCGCAATTACCAGGTAGCAGAAGGCGAATTCATCAATGATGCCCACATGCTGGGGCGGTCTTCGGTCGTGGTGCTGGGGAAGGACACTGCGGAAACATTGTTCGGGCGCTCTGAAGCCCTGGAGGGCGAGACCGTGCGCATCGAAGGTCAGCCCTTCCGGGTCATCGGCATCCTCGAAGAGCGCGGCGGGTCGGCCTTTTCAAATGAAGACGAGGTGGCCCTCATTCCGCTGACAACAGCCCAGGTGCGCCTGCTGCGACGCAGCACCAGCGATCGGGTGGATATAATCTTCGCCCAGGCGATCAGCCCGCAGGCAGTGATCCAGGCCCAGGAAGAGATTGCCCAGGTGCTGCGCAACCGCCACCGCACAGCGATTGGTGTGGATGACTTCACGATTCTTTCACAACAGGACTTCATTGCCACCGCGAGCACAATCACGAACGTGCTGACAATATTCTTGGGAGGCATTGCCGCGATCTCGCTGCTGGTTGGCGGGATCGGGATTATGAATATCATGCTGGTTTCGGTGACGGAACGGACGCGGGAAATCGGTCTGCGCAAGGCGGTCGGGGCTAAGAAAATGGATATCCTGGTGCAGTTTCTGGCAGAGTCGTCGGTGCTCAGCCTGATCGGGGGGGTGATCGGCATCCTGCTTGGCTGGGGGATCTCCCTGGCTGTGGGGCAGATTGCAGCAGCCAACGATGCAGCTATCAATCCGAGCCTGAGCATGGATACCATCCTGCTGGCAACATTATTTTCGACGGCAGTGGGCCTGTTTTTCGGGATTTATCCTGCCAATCGGGCAGCTAACCTGGAACCCGTCGAAGCGCTGCGCTACGAATAATATCTCGGACAATAAAGATGCGACCCCTCCCGCAGAAAAATTGCGGGAGGGGTTTTTATGTTCATCACAACGCAAGAACAAACCAGCGTTTCAATCCGGCTGCAATCGCCGGAATTCCAGCTCACCCAGCAAGTACTGCAGTTCAGGGGCAAAGTTAGTGACGAGTGCAACAGCAGACGGAGCAGGGCGCAGGCAGCTGGCAGGCTCCGCCAGCAAGGTGACCGTATCATCCAGGGTGATGCGGCCCAGCTCATCCAGATCGAGGGGGTGAAGGATGCAGTAGAAGGGCTTCCAAAACCAGGGAGCAAGCGTGGCGGCTTCAGCCGCCACCTGCAAGGCACACTTCGCATCCTGGCGCCAAAAAACGCAGGCGGTACCGCCGTAGTGCTGCTCGTTTAAACTTACACGCGTATGCCAGACCCGCCCTGCAAGGGCATTTTCATCCGGTTCCTGCCGCTCATCAAACCAATCCTGCGGGCCCGGGCTGCCCGGTTCCAAGTGCGGTGCGATCAGGCTGCGGTTGGCAAGAATTTCACGCGCTTCCACCGCATCCACCCAGGCACCATGCAAACAGCATGCGCCACCGCATTCCTCAAGGCGGCAGCGGCGCATTGGCTCGGAGTCCAGCAGGCGGGGATTTAGACGGGTTTCCATTAAGAAAATTTTTAAAAACACTCAGCTTACATGAAAGGCGGGCAGCTCGCGGTTGGCTTGGAGGTGCGCGGCGAGGGCGTGTTGGATGCGCTGAAGGCCTTTTTCCAGCATAGACCGCGGGCAGCCAAAATTGAGGCGCACATACCCTTCCCCACCCGTTCCAAATTTCGAGCCATCGCCCAGGGCGACGCGCGCTTCCCGCAGGAAAAACTCATAAGGACCACCCGGCAGGTCGAGGGAGCGGCAGTCCAGCCAGGCCAGGTAAGTAGCCTGAGGCGAGGCCATGCGCACACCTGGCAGGTGCTCTTCAACAAAACCAACCATCCAGTCGCGGTTGTTTTCCAGGTAGACTAGCAAATCCCTTAGCCACGGCCGTCCGGCCCGGTAGGCGGCTTCGGCCGCGGTGATGCCCATTATATTTACCCCGTGCAGCAGGCCCCGGCTGGCCTTCTGGTAGCGCTGGCGCAGCTCCGGGTTGGGGACAATAGCGGCAGAGAACTGCAACCCGGCAATATTAAAGGTTTTCGATGGCGCGATCAGGGTGATACTGTTCTGGGCAACCTCAGGGTGGAGCGCGGCGATTGGGAGATGCTGATGACCCGAGTACACCAGGTCAGCATGGATCTCATCGGAACAAATGGGTGTGCCGTGCACCAGGCAAAGCTCTGCGATGCGTTCCAGCTCAGCACGGTTGAAGACCCGCCCGGTGGGATTGTGAGGATTGCACAACAGGAGCATGCGGGCAGATGGGGTCAGGGCAGCCTCCAGGCTCTCCCAGTCTATCTGGTAAGTGCCATCCGGACCGGGCAGCAAGCAAGCATCGGCGCGCGCCAGACCAGCATTTTCTGGAACTTCCAGCATAGGCGGGTAGATTGGGGGCTGAACAACCAATATCCCGGGTGGCTCGCCGGTTTGTGCGCCGAAGGTATGGGCTGCCAGGTTAAATCCAGCAACCACACCAGACAAAAATACCAAGTGATCGGGTTCGATTTCCCAATGGTAAGACTCCGCCACCCAATCCACAATCAGGCGGCGCAGGGCAGCCGTGTAATATGGGTAACCGAATACTCCGTGGGAGGCGCGCTCTTGCAGCGCCTGGATGACCGCTGGCGGCGATGGGAAATCCATATCCGCCACCCACATGGGCAGCACGTCTTCGTCATATTTATTCCATTTGCCGCTTTCTGTGCAGCGGCGGTCCGGGCAGTCTTCAAATTCGTGGCTCATAGTATGCTCGTCTTTGAGAAGTGAAATAGCTTCAGGCTGGCATGGATTCGTCGAGCCAGTCCAGGTAACCAGGCGAGCCCATCAGGATGGGCAGGGCAATAATTTCGGGAACTTCGTACGGGTGCACCGCGCGAACGGCAGGAATTACCCGGTCTTCGAAGAAACTGGTCCGCGTCTTAACAACCAACAATAGTTCATCATCCTGCTGGATGGCACCCTGCCACCAATACAGAGATTGGACCTGCGGGACGATATTCACGCAGGCTGCCAGCTGCTGATCCAGCAAGCTGCGGGCAACTTTTTCCGCCTCGGCCTGGTTAGGGACCGTAATTAAGACAATCAGATAACCGCTGTTCATCGGAGGCCTCCTGGCTGAGTATACTACGCAATACGGGCGTCGAGCCTGCACGCACAGGCGGAGAAACAAATGCAACGTGCTCGCCCGGCAAAATCGTTTTAGGGTAAAATCTGATCGGCAAATGCTTGTTAGACAACCAGCCAACGCAATTCTTAAACACTTGGGAGCCGCACATGAAGACCTGGAAAATCCTGATCAGCGATGGATTAGAAGAGATCGGGAAAACTATTTTACGCGATTTTGCTGAGGTAGACGACCGCAATGGGATCAGCGCCGAAGAGCTGCTGCAGGTCGCCGGATCTTACGATGCAATCATTGTACGCAGCCGGACCAAAATCACACCCGAAGTATTTGCCGCTGCACCAAACTTGAAAGTGGTCGGTCGCGCAGGTGTAGGCGTTGATAACATCCACCTGGACACGGCTCGTAAAAACGGAGTGACGGTAGTCAACGCGCCCACCGCAGCCACGATCGCGGTTGCCGAGCTGACGATGGCCTTAATGATGGCCTTGGCGCGCAATGTGGCCCATGCCGATGAAACTATGAAAGCCGGGCAGTGGATCAAAAAACAGCTGATGGGGAACGAGTTATACGGTAAAACCCTGGGAATCATCGGTCTTGGACGCATCGGCAGCGCCGTGGCTGAACGTGCGTCCGCATTTGGCATGCCGATCGTGTTGGGATACGACACCTCAGAAGAAAAATTGGCTGACCTGCGCAGGATGGGTTTTGAAACAGTATCCCTGGATGATGTCTACGCCCGCGCAGATTATATTTCGATCCATGTGCCGCTGACAACCGAAACGAAGGGAATGATTGGTGCCGAATCCCTCGCCAGGATGAAAACCGGGGTTCGGTTGATCTGCACTGCGCGGGGCGGGATTATTGATGAATCCGCCCTCCTGGCAGCCCTGAACGGCGGGCATGTAGCGGGCGCCGGGTTAGATGTGTTTGCGACCGAACCTCCCGGGCTCACCGACCTGGTTACACACCCAAATATAATTGCCACGCCGCACGTCGGCGCTCAGACGAAAGAAGCCCAGACGCGAGCAGCGGTCGATATCGCTCACGAAGTCACGGCCGCGCTAAGCGGAGACGCGCTGCGCTGGAAAGTTGTTTAACCACAGCATTGGACCCTACGAATGCGAGTGCCTAGGCACCCCAGAAAGAGAGGATGACCCATGCAGGATAAGTTGTCACAGCTAAAATCGATCCTGGCGGAAGTCAGTGACTTGAGAGGCGCGGCTGCCCTGTTGGAATGGGACCAGCAGTGCTACATGCCAGAGGGCGGCAGCGAACCGCGCAGCTACCAGATGTCCACATTGCAGCGCCTGGCACATGAACGATTCACCTCCGACGACGTCGGTCAGCTGCTGGAGGACCTGAAAAGCTCCACGAACGGCGGGGACCCGGATTCGGACGATGCACGGCTGCTGAAAGTGACCGACTACCAGTACAACAAGCTGACCAAAGTCCCATCCGCCCTGGTGGGGGAATTTTTTGAAGTAACCGGGCGCGCCCATACCATCTGGGCCCAGGCGAGGGCAGAAAATGACTATGCAAAATTCGAGCCCAGCCTGAAGCGGATCGTGGAACTGCGGCGCCAGTACGCCGAATGCTTCGCACCTTACGAGCATGTCTACGACCCATTACTGGACGATTACGAGCCGGGGATGAAGACTGCCGAAGTACAGGCGATTTTTAACGCGCTTCGCCCCCAACAGGTCGCGTTGATCCAGGCGATCAAAACTCGCCCGCAGGTGCAGAACGAATTCCTGTACCAGCATTTCGATCCTGGGATCCAGTGGAATTTTGGCGAAAAGGTGATTACTCGCATCGGTTACGATTGGAAACGGGGCCGGCAGGATAAAGCTGCCCACCCGTTCACAATTAACTTTGGGCGCGACGATGTCCGCATCACCACCCGGGTGGACGATCAATTCTTTAACACGATGTTTTTTGCCACCCTGCACGAATGCGGGCATGCTCTTTACGAGCAGGGCAGCGCCGCCGAGCTGGAACGCAGCCCCCTGGCGGGTGGGGCCTCTTTGGCGGTGCACGAATCCCAATCCCGCATGTGGGAAAACCTGGTGGGACGGTCTTTCGCCTTCTGGGAATTTTATTACCCCTCCCTGCAGGAGGCATTCCCCACCCAGCTGGGCAATGTCAGTCTGGAGGCTTTCTTCAAAGGCATCAACCGGGTTGCGCCTTCCCTGGTGCGGGTCGAGGCCGATGAGGCAACATACAACCTGCACATCATGCTGCGGTTGGAAATCGAAATCGGGTTAATGGAAGGCACCATGGATGTAAAGGACCTGCCAGAAATCTGGAACACCCGTATGCAGGAGTATCTGGGGCTGACGCCACCCAATGATTCCAAAGGGGTGCTGCAGGATGTACACTGGTCGGCAGGGATGATTGGGTATTTCGCAACCTATGCCCTGGGCAACATTATCTCGCTCCAGCTGTGGGAAAAAATAAACCAGGATATCCCCGATCTCGAGGACCAAATCCGGCAGGGCCGCTTCGACTCGCTGCTGGATTGGAACCGCACAAAAATACACCGCCATGGGAAAAAATTTGAGCCCCAGGAGCTCGTCCAATATGTAACCGGTAGCAAAATCGACTCGGAGCCCTATTTAAATTACCTGCGGACTAAGTACAGCGCTATCTACCAGTTTTAATTTCGCACGGGTAGTAACTGCTGTTTTGGAGAGTTCATTCAAAAAAGAGACCCCGGTTGGGGTCTCTTTACGATCGAGGGCAAACAAATATGCATTCTTGGGATCAGCAAATTTCCATATTCAGGGAGTTTCTCCCAAGTGAATATCAATCCCATCTGCGAGTGTCCTGCAATATTGTTTTACCCGGCCGCGGCACGGGGAGCGCTATGGTAAAATCGCGTTTCGGTCGGCTGTTATGTTCCACTTGAAAATACGACAAAAAAACATTGCGGCGCAATCCACCCGTATTCCGATTCCCGGCCAGCGTGCAGGCCACCGCCAGCTCAGACTGCTCTTGCTGGCCTGTGTGGTTTTGGTGCTGCTCGCCGCGTGCAGCCCTGGCGGAGACATCCAACGACCCGTGCCCACCGAGCAGCTGCCCACAATCATCGCCCAAACCATGCAGGCTGCCGCACAGCTCACGCCCCAGCCAATCGCCAGTGCAACCGAACTGCCCACACTGGTAGTCAGCCAGGAAGCGACCACATCTCGGCTGGTTTTTCTCACACGCTCACCAACGCCAACTTCCACGGCTACCCGCACACCCGCGCCCAGCGCGACCCCAACTCCCAGCGCAACACCCACCGTCACACCGACTGTCACGGATACACCCCGTCCTGAAATTCCGCTGGCGGTAGTCCGGATACTCAGTCCAGCACCACTGTCGAAGGTTACCTCACCGGTGCAGGTGCATGCGGTCCTGGCAACCGGAGCCGGAGGAATTTACCGCGTCGAGCTGCTGGGCGAAGATGGGCGCTTGCTGGCGCGGCAGGTGCTGAATTACAGCGGAGAACGCGTCAACACAAGCCTGAACTTAAATTTTGAAATTCCGGGGGTGGCTGAGACCGGACGCCTGCAGGTATTTACCGAAGATGAGTCCGGGCGGATCATAGCGCTGAGCTCCAGTAATATTATCCTGATGTCGGTCGGCCGCGCAGAATACAACCCGCCCGGTGAACTATTGGAGCGCATCCTGATCGTCCAGCCAACAGCAGAAGATGTACTGCTGGGTGGCTCATTGAATGTGCTCGGAAAAGCCCTGCCGACTGAGGATGAACCCTTACTGATGGAGCTTATCGCCCCGAATGGGGCTGTGGTCGGGCAGCGGCTGGTAGCGGTTGCAGCTGAACCAGGAGAGGTTTATGGAACCTTTTCGGCCGAAATTCCGTACCAAATTAACGAGCCAACTCAGGTGAGGTTGACGATTTCAGAAGATATCGACCGGATTCCCGGTAAAACGCATATAACGACACTGGAGATTACAATTAATCCATGAAGAAAATAATGCGCCTGTTCGCAGCCTGGTTGCTGATCGCTGTGCTGATTTCAGCCTGCAGCACAACCGCAACCCTAACACCAACCACATCCAACCTGCCTCCCCTGCCGACCCCAGATGTGCCCCCACTGGAAACGATCGACGAGGCCATCCAACGCTGGGAAAACAGCGGCAACGACAGCTATTATCTGGAGGTGGTGGAAAAAAGCAACCAGGCCGACGATATGTACCGGGTTGTCGTTAAAGATGGTGTAGTACGGGCGGCCCAGCATCTCACCATTACCCCACAGGGGGTCGGCGAACCTGAGTCGTTTTCATTGGAAACAGCTCAAAATAATTACACCGTCGACGCCCTGCTGGCGCGCCTGCGCCGGGATGCGGCGGGTGGCGGAGCAGCACCCCTGAATATGCGCATCGTTTTCGATAAGAGCAACGGCCTGCCGACAGTCGTCACAGCCGAGGCTCTGCCCTCTTACACCGAACAGGGGACCATCGAACTGAACCGGCAGTACAGCTACAGCATGGTCAGCACGATTAAAGCCTTAATTGAAGACAGTGCCCGGGCAGGCGAAGATCCGGTTCTGTATCTAACCCGCAGTAATGGGCCAGAAGCCTGGTGTGACAGCCTGAAGGTCTTTGCAGACGGCGGCTCGAAATACGGCGACGACTGCCGCCAGGAAGCTCTGCCCATTCAGACCCCTAACAATCTGATGCAGCAGCTCGTCGATCTGCAAACCAAATTTGATGTGCTGGACGAAACCCGCGGGCCTGATGGTCAGATTGAGCACCTGGTGATCACCGGAACCGGAACGCAACCACCCGACGCGCAAACCATCCAGCAAAGCTGGGATCTGGCAGATCGATTGCATGAGATTCTCTCCTACCCGCTGGGAGCCGGGGTGATTCTGATGTACTTGCAGAACAACAACATCCTGGGGATGGACATGCAGCTCCAGACAGTGCAGCCCGCGCGGATCTACAAATCCGGGCAGCTGCGTGGGGCGGCAATGAGCCTGGATGGCAACTGGTTGAGTTTCAGCGATGATCAGGGCATGCGCGCCCAGGAAACCGGTACTGGAGATGCCAAATCCCTGCTCGCCCAGCCGGCAGATGGCAGTTATTATGTCCCCCGCCTGTGGAATACGCAGGATGATTTGCTGGTCACCTTAATCCCGGCGACGGACTCCGAACCCATCGAATTTTTCTGTGATCAACCTGGACGGCAAACAAACTGACCTGCCGGTTCCAACCAACGCAGAGGGTTACGGCTGCGATACGGGGGTTGCATGGTCACCTGATGGCAGCCAACTGGCGATCACCGGGCTGGGTTATGGCCCGCCCTGCAATATCAACCCCGGGCTGACGGTCGTCGATCTGCAGGCCAACAGCGCCAGCAGGATCGTGGAGCGCTCGGTACAAAACGAGTCAAGACTCCCAGGCAACGGTGCTGGCGGGTGCGCGCAACCCGGCCTGGTCGCCGGATGGGGACTGGATCGCTTTCAGCCTGGATGAGGACGCTGCCAGCCTGCTGGATTTCCCTGCCCGGCTGTACGTGGTGCATCCCGATGGAAACGGTCTGGCACCGATCACCACCAATACACGCGGCCTGGCAGATCATCCTGTCTGGGCACCGGACGGGCGTTTGTTTTTTGGCCTAAGCCAGGCAGGCACGGGAGAAAACGGGATCTACCAGTACGATATCCTCAATGGGAAAGCCATGCTCCTCATCCCAGGTGAAAATTTACACCCGGTGAGCATCTCACCTGACGGGCAATTCCTGGTTTATTCGGATTCCGGGACACTGGTCACTTACGTCTTCCCGACCGAAGAAACCATGCCGGAAACGATCCCTCCGCGGGATGGAATACCGGCTGATTTCGTCGGCTGGTTGGCCCCACCCCAATAACAACCCGAACGCGATGAGCAGATCCTGGCAGCGAGCTCGCATTGTGCTGCAGGAGCAATCGCCTGCCACAATAATGGAGATCGGGGTGTGATCGCCCATAAAAGGTTAATAATGCTCCGGGCTTGGCTTTCACATCCTCTTTTCACTGTGCTTGCGGCGGGAGCAATCAACGCTGCCAAACCTTCATTCGGATTCGTTGAAAGCCCTGTCCGACTCCTATAGGTCTGGCCTTCGGACAAAAGTTCGGACATCCAGAAATACGATTGTCATTGCGAACAGCAAGTGCTTTTCTTGCAGGTGTGGCAATCTCGCTTTTTAACGAAATGAAATCGCTCGCTGCCCCTGCAATGCCTTGCAATGACAGCCAGGAGAAACATTGTCCGAACTGTTGTCTTAACTTCCGTGTACAGATTCGTTGACCCATCTGGGAAATTCCCGTAAAATTCGGGTATGCAGTGGAACCGGTTCACTGGAACACCAGGAGAATTCAGGCTGGATTGGAATCCATTCCCCAAGGTGCAGATCCAGACCCAACCGCCGTACTTACCATCATTAATAATCCATACCGATTGAATTTAGTGTTGCCCAGGAGATGAACCATGTCCAACACCCCGTTTGTTTCAAAACGAGCCCCAATTTACCAGGATGTTCCCGCTGAACAATGGAACAACTGGCGCTGGCAGCTCAGCAACCGCCTGAACACGGTTGAGGATTTTGAAAAGGTCTTGCACCTGACAGACAGTGAGCGCAAAGCCTTAAATGCGCCGGGGGTGTTCCGGGTGGACATCACGCCCTACTTCGTTTCGTTGATCAATCCTGACGATCCGAACGACCCCGTACGCAAGCAGGTGGTCCCGACGGCGGCAGAAATGGTGCCCTTCACTGCCATGATGGAAGATTCTCTTTCAGAAGACCGCCACTCGCCGGTGCCGGGTCTGGTGCATCGCTACCCAGACCGGGTTTTGATGCTGGTTACAACCCAATGCGCCTCTTACTGCCGGTACTGCACACGTTCACGGATTGTAGGAGATCCCAGCGCAACTTTTTCACGTGCCGAATTCGAAATGCAGATCGAGTACCTGAAGCGCACTCCCCAGGTGCGGGATGTCCTGCTCTCCGGTGGAGATCCGTTGGTGCTGGCACCACGCATCCTGGAAGAAATTCTCAGCCGCCTGCGGGAAATCCCGCATATTGAGATTGTGCGCATTGGGTCGCGCGTGCCGGTTTTTCTGCCGATGCGAGTCACCACCGAGCTCACCGATATGCTGCAAAAATACCATCCGCTGTGGCTTAACATCCATGTGAACCACCCGAACGAAATCAGCAGCGAACTGGCAGAAGCCTGCGACCGGTTGACTCGAGCAGGTGTGCCGCTGGGTAACCAGTCTGTGCTGATGGCAGGGATTAATGACAATGTCCACATCCAGCGCCAGTTGGTACACGACCTGGTGCGGATTCGCGTGCGCCCATACTACCTGTATCAATGCGACCTGGTAGAAGGAGCCGGACACTTCCGTACGCCGGTTGCCAAAGGTGATGGAAATTATGGAGGGGCTGCGCGGCCATACCTCAGGCTACGCTGTCCCCACGTATGTGATCGATGCGCCCGGCGGCGGAGGCAAAATACCGGTCACCCCAAATTACCTGCTGAGCATGTCGGACCACAAATAATTTTGCGAAATTTCGAGGGTACATTACCACATACGAAGAACCCACTGATTACCACCCCAGCGATGCCGCCCAGGCTTCTCGTCGCCGGCCCGAACCAGGACAGGAGGGCGATCAGCGGCCTGCTGGACGGAAACCAGATGTTTATTAAGCCGGAAGGATTTGACGATTTGCATGACCGCGGAGGGATCCAGCACCGATTGAAGGATGCGAAGAAATGGGTACCGCTGGGGATCGGTCCCGGGCAGGGGCAGGAAGAAAAACCTGAAGGCTGAAACTATCCATCATCCGGATCCAACCAGGCAAAAAGCCGGCTAAAACCGGCTTTTTTTTACACCAGTTCCGGATTAGTGGGAATTGTGAGGTGGTTTTCATTTCCCTACCCTTAATTCGTGATCATTTGTGTAAGAAAATCCTTAGGAATCACATCAATACCCTTGACATTCGGTTATTCGCATCTATAATCGATTTAAGAAGGTCTTATTAGGAATATTTCGGAGAACTTATGCTAAAGTGCACGTGTCTGGGGCGGGGTAGGTAACCACCACCTCGTCCTGATTGAAAGCGCAGGCAACTGCGCCAGAGCCAACTGAGAGACGGAGGGTGGTTACGACCCCGCGATTGCAAATGGAAGAGCAATCGGCAGGTCTGCCGCCCTTTTTGTTTTCAGTTGGCTCTGTTGGTTAAGTCTGAAGGAATCGGAGAATATGGCTGCATTATCTGTATACTCAGGTGTCAGTGTCTACGCCCCTCCCGCCCTTGGGGGGCTGGAAGCGGCAGTGGGCAACACCCCTCTACTCCCCTTGCGGCGGATCGGGTCCGGACTGGCGCCCAATGTGAGCCTGTATGCCAAGGCAGAATGGTTCAATCCGGGGGGCTCGATTAAAGATCGCCCGGCTTTGAACATCCTGCGCACAGCTCTGCTGACAGGGCAGCTGGGAGACGAACGGCGGCTGCTCGACTCTACCTCCGGGAACATGGGCATCGCCTATGCTACATTCGGAGCAGCACTGGGCATCCCGGTGACTCTGGCGGTTCCCGCGAATGCCAGCCCGGAACGGATTTCTATCTTGAAAGCGCTGGGCGCCGAAATCGTATTGACCGACCCGCTGGAAGGTTCGGATGGGGCGATCCTGGTGGCACGCAAGCTGGCGGCGGACGAACCGAACCGCTACTATTATGCCAATCAGTATGACAACCCGGCGAACTGGCAAGCGCACTACCTGACAACCGGGCCAGAGATTGCACAGCAGACCCTGGGATTGGTCACCCATTTTGTGGCTGGATTGGGCACATCGGGAACCCTGTCCGGTATCGGCAAATATCTAAAGGAATACAACCCCGAAATCCAGATTATTGGAGCTCAACCCGACTCGCCTTTTCACGGGCTTGAAGGATTGAAACACATGCCGACAGCCATCCAGCCAGGTATTTACGATCCGCAGTTCGCCGACCGCACACTGGAAATCCCGACCGAAGAATCTTACGCAATGGTTTTGAGGCTGGCCCGAGAGGAAGGTCTGTTTGTGGGTATCTCCTCTGGCGCCGCGGCATGGGCCGCCCTCCAGGTGGCATCCGAATTAGAAGAAGGGGTTGTCGTGACCGTATTTCCAGACGCCGGCTACAAATATTTAAGCGATAAAGCCTTGTGGGAAGGTAAACAATGAGCCACATTACCCGGCTTGAAATTTCAGAATCTCTGATTGCCAGGATCCACAAGCACGGTGAAGAAGCTTATCCAGAAGAGGGCGCCGGCCTGCTGCTGGGCGAAACCAGGGACGAGCTGCGCCGGGTGGTTGACCTGCTGCCAGTACCCAATGCGCGCGAAGATGGGGCGCGGCACAACCGCTACCTGCTCACCGCGCACGATATGCTGGCGGCCGAAGACGAAGCGGACCGGCGCGGGCTGGAGGTCGTAGGGGTTTTCCACTCGCACCCAGATCACCCCAACCGTCCCTCCGAATTCGACCGGGAGTGGGCCTTACCGTGGCTCTCCTACATTATCACCAGCGTGATGGCTGGCAAAGCAACCGCAAGCCGTTCCTGGCGGTTGAGCGACGACCGGGAACGGTTTGATGAAGAAACGCTCCTGATCAGCCGGCAGGCGAATTCAACTTGAAACCAGGACCGGGTCCTCAGCTTCAGGATCTTGCGACTTATTAATGGAAAATAAGGCAATTTTTATGAACGCAACCTTACTACCCGTCGATCATTCGGCATTAAAAACGAACCAGGCGGTTATAATCCTGCTCGGCGTGCTGGCATTCATCCTCGACCTGCCCTGGCTGCTTGCGCTGGTTGCCGTGGTGATGCTGGCAGGCACGCTGCTGGGCAAACCCGGTTTCGGATTCGTCTACAAGCAGGTTCTCAAGCCAGGCGGGCTGCTGAAACCAGATGTTGTGCAGGATAATCCTGAGCCTCACCGCTTTGCCCAGGGGATGGGAGCTGTGTTCATGGCTGCGGGCGGCCTGCTGCTCTATGCCGGGCTGCCGGTTGCTGGCTGGACATTGGATTGGATTGTGATCGCCCTGGCAGCGCTCAACCTGTTCGGAGGTTTTTGCACCGGCTGCGCAGTTTACTACTGGCTCAACCGGCTGGGTTTACCCGGATTCAGTAAAAACTCACCGGCAGGGACATTCCCTGGAAGACGCCCAAAAGTGAAGGCCTGGGATGGAAAGTGAACTGCTCCTGCGGCTGGTATGGGCGGTGGGTCTGATCCTGGTCGGGTTCGGGCTTTGCCAGCTGGTTAACCGCTTCATCTTGCGGCGGGGAAGCAGCCGCCTGCCCGAGATCGAGGCCGTACGCCCGGGTGTGCCGGCGATCCTGTACTTCACCACCCCTGAATGCGCTCCCTGCAAAACTATCCAGCGCCCGGCGCTGCAAAAAGTACACGCGCAGTTCGGCGACCGGTTGCAAATTATCGAAATCGATGCAACCAGCGACCCCGGTATGGCAAGCGCGTGGAACGTACTGAGCGTGCCCACCACATTCATCATTGACGCCCAGGGCCAGCCGCGGCATGTCAACCACGGGGTTGCCGGTGTAGAAAAATTATTCCGCCAGATTGATGGAATCATTAAAAATTAAATTCACAGGAGATTGTAAAATACCTATGGTAACTCTTCGTATCCCAACCCCGCTGCGCCCGTATGCCAGTGGGCAGAGTGAAATCATGCTGGACAGCCCGACCGTGGGAGAAGCCCTGGACGACCTGACGAGCCTGCATCCCGCCCTGCGCAAGCATCTGTTCAACGAAAACGGCGAACTGCGCACTTTCGTCAACCTGTTCGTAAACGACGAGGATGTGCGCCAGCTACAGGGACCCCAAACACAACTCAAACCCGGCGATCGGTTGATGATTATCCCCAGTATCGCCGGGGGCAGCAGCTGAGATCGGTGAAAGGAAACCCAATGGAACAGGTAAAGACTCTGCCGGATTTAAGCAGGCAGGAAATCCTGAGGTATTCACGACACCTGCTCATCCCGGAAGTTGGGCTGGAAGGCCAGAAAAAACTCAAAGCCGCCAGCGTGCTGGTAATCGGCACTGGCGGGCTTGGCTCACCGGTGGCGATGTACCTGGCAGCAGCTGGCATCGGGCGGATCGGGCTGGTGGATTATGACGTGGTGGATTTTTCCAACTTGCAGCGCCAGGTGGTGCACGGCACCAGGAGGCTGGGCGATCTCAAGGTCGATTCGGCCCGCGACCGCCTGCTGGATATCAATCCCGACATCCAGGTGGAAGCATACAACGTAGCCTTTACCTCGCAAAACGCACTGGAAATCGCCCGCGATTATGATGTAATCATCGATGGGACGGACAATTTTCCGACGCGCTACCTGGTAAATGACGTGTGCGTGCTGCTGGACAAACCCAACGTGTACGGCTCGATTTTCCGCTTCGATGGGCAGGCGAGCGTATTTTACGCCAAAGATGGCCCGTGCTACCGCTGTATCTTCCCCGAACCGCCACCGCCCGGCCTGGTGCCATCGTGTGCAGAAGGCGGCGTGCTGGGGGTGCTCCCGGGAACGATCGGCACGATCCAGGCGACCGAAGCGATCAAGCTGATCCTGGGGATCGGCTCCAGCCTGCTCGGTCGGCTGATGCTGTACGATGCGCTGGATATGACTTTTGATTACGTGAAGCTGCGTAAAAACCCCAACTGCAAGATCTGCGGTCCGAACCCGGAAGTGACCGAATTGATCGATTACGAAGCCTTCTGTGGTGTGCCCGGACACGACCATGACGAAGGCTCGGCTGGTGAGGGCTGGGATATCAGCGCGGCAGAGCTGGCCAGCCGGCTGGAAGCAGGCAACCACCTGACCTTACTCGATGTTCGCGAGCCGCACGAGCTGCAAATTTCTCACCTGGAAGGCGCAAAACTGATCCCACTCGGGCAGCTGGCGGCGCGCTTGCCTGAGCTGGACAGCGCCGATGAGATGGTGGTGTTCTGCAAGGCCGGCACGCGTTCGGCACGCGCCCTGGAGCTGCTGGTGAGCGCTGGCTTCCGCAAGGTGAAAAACTTGAAGGGCGGCATCAACGCCTGGGCTAACGAGGTTGACCCCCAAATGCCAGTGTATTAACCCGGCATTAAGTCAGACAAAATCATAGCCGTCCCTATCCTAAGGAAGGGGCGGCTAAATTTTTTAAAATCAATCAAGAGCGGGAAAGGCGGCGGCGCACCAACGCCCAGGTGAGTGCCAGGGCAAGGACCAACCCCGCGCCAAACAGCCAGGGAGCGAGGCCGAGACCGCTGCTCACCTGCACATCCACCAGGGTCAGGGCTGCCGGCTGCTGGAGAGATGCATATTCAAAGGCGCCCACATCACAGCCAGGGCCACCGCGGTTCTCACCACCTGCACGAACTGCCCCGCGTGCATCGGTCGTCTGACCTGCTACGCATCCATTGACGCCGTTCGGGACGCGGTCAATCGCCAGGCTTGACTGCAACAGAGCATGGGTGGGCACCGATCCACCGTTATCCTGGAGCGGACCCAGGGATGGATTATCTCCCACAAAATCGTTGGAATTGTTCACCTCTTCCAGATCACAGGTCCCGCCTTGATTGGCGTTGTAGTCAAAATTGTATCCGCCAGAATTTATTTCCACGTACAATTCGCAGTTTTGAGGTTGGTTTCCCGCAAAAATGGTATTGCTGACATTCAACTCACCAGCCACCATATTCAGACCGCCGCCCTGGATTTGCGCGCTTACCGAACCAGTGCTTGTACCAGTATTGTTGGCGATTGTGACAAAATTCATGTTCAACGGAGCATCCGTCTGATCAATCCCCACTCCAAAGCACAAATCACCCCGTTCAACAGCCTGATTGTTGCTGATCGTGACGTTAAACAAGTTAATCGAGCCCGAGCTGGCGATTCCGGCGCCAAAGCAGCCGCCGCGCCCAGTGTCCTCAACCCGATTCTGGCTGATCGTGCTGTTGGTAATGGAGAGCAGGGCGCCCTCCTCATTCATAATGCCGCCACCCAAACCACTCCCGCCGTCATCAATTACAACATTGGCAGTCACCCACACTTTACTGAGAGTCAAATTCCCCTGGTTATAGATACCCCCGCCACCAGTCCCCGACGCCGGCACCAGCACGCGCCCGTCTTTGATCGTCACCCCGCTGATGGACACCGTACGACCGGCCTGGATGTAGAACACACGTGAGACGCTGTTCCCGCTGATCGCCAGACGCGAGGCTCCCAGGCCGTCGATCGTCAGGTTCTTATCGATCACCAGTTCCTGACCGGACAGGGTGATGGTCTGGTCGAGCAGGTTCACCGCAAAGCGGATGGTGTCGCCGCTGGCTGCGGCCTTGATCGCCTCACGCAAGGAGCAGTCGTTATCACACACATCGTCAGCGGTATCCGCTGTTTTGGTCACCAACCAGGTTGCGGCGCGCACTGGCCGGGGTGGGATGGCAATTTGCAGGGTCAGGAGGACCAGCGCCAGGATCGTCAGGCGCAACAGAAATACGGGCGGTTTGTAATGCAGGTTTTGCATGGATAAGTTCTCACAAAAACTATGATTTCATGGGAATTAAGGTTAATTATATCGTTAGAATTTCCGCTAACCAGGACAAACTCGCAAACAAAGTTTTAACGATGGTTGATTTACCGGCAAGAATAATGGCAGGTCCCCGAGTGAGTGTACCCAGCACGTGTTAATTGTGGAAAATTAAGTTCGCTACCCGGCGATGCCGGGTATCTGGCGGCAAAAGCCCTGCTCTTATGCAATTCTTATCCGCCTGTGTTAGGATGGGCTCATGATTGTATCGAGTGAGGATTATTGATATGGCAATGAACACACGCACGCTGCTGGCGGTGTTGGCACACCCGGATGACGAGACGTTCGGCATTGGCGGTACCCTGGCATTGTACGCCAACCAGGGTGTCCGGGTCCACCTGATCTGCGCCACACGTGGGGAAGCCGGCACCATCGACCCGGAATATATGGAGGGATTCGCCACGATCGCCGAGCGGCGAACCTATGAACTGGACTGCGCTGCCAGCCACCTGGGTCTGGCGAGCGTCAGCTACCTGGACTACCGTGATTCGGGCATGCCCGGCTCGCCGGATAACAACCATCCAGACGCGCTGGTCGCAGCACCAGTGGAAGATGTTGCTCGGAAAGTTGCCACGGCTATGCGCAAGATCCGTCCGCAGGTCGTGATCACTTTTGACCCGATAGGGGGGTACAAACACCCGGACCACATCAGCATCCAAAGGGCTACCGTCCAGGCATTTGAGCTGTGCGCCAATCCAGACTATCGCGATGGTATGCCGCCTTTTCAGCCCCAAAAGCTTTATTTCAATACCTTTCCCAAGGGATTTCTGAAGATGGGAGTTTTCCTGCTGCGGCTTGTCGGGCGTGACCCACGTCACTTTGGGCGGAACAAGGATATTGACCTGCTGGCTTTGGTCGAAGACGATTTTCCCACGCACGCCCGGATCAACTACACGCCCGTGCGCGCAGCACGCAACCGTGCAACCGCCTGCCACGCCAGCCAGGGCGGGCGCCAGATGCAGCGCGGCCCGGTGGCGCTATTGATGCGCCTGGCTGGTTACCATGATACTTACATGCGGGCATTCCCACCCGCCGCCCCCGGGCTCAAAGAAAGCGATCTTTTTGCGGATGTCAACCCAGGGGCCCCGGATCAGCCGCCGGGTATCTCGATCGAGGTTAACAAATCCCAGGCATAATTGTGGGCCAGCTCCAGAGCAGCGGGTGACAATTGGTCAGGCGTATCCGTCATGCGGTGCCATTCCGGCAGTAAACTACTACTTTTCCGCAGAACCATCAGGCAGGCACCTCGCAAGCCGCGCTCCCAAACGACCCCCATTTCTGTGAAGGCTGCGTTGGCGGTCCAACTGACCGGCTGTATGTCGTGACCGGCCAGGCCTGTCAGCTGTGTTTCAAGGCTGCGATCGATCCGGCGGCGGCGAAAAATGCCCTCGCTTTGCAGATAGACCAGGCGCTCACCTATTCCAACCAATTCAAGGTTTATGAATAGAGCATCCTTCAGCTGACTGCCATATTCATCAACAAATACTCGCATACCGTCACAACCGGTTTCTTCGCAACCGCTGAATACGAACCAGACTTCAACATCAGCCAGGGGTGTTTCTTGCATACGTTCTGCCAGGCTGAGCGCCACCCCAACCGAAGAGGCGTTGTCATTGGCCCCCGGGGAATACACGCCCAGGTCGGCAGTGACTCCGGTAAACCAGGCAAAAAACTGCAGCACCGCCAGGCCAAATCCAAGCCAACCGAACACCTGCAGTCCGGTCAGGATGCTGAGCGCATAGAACAGCGGCGCTGCCAGGGTACCCCACAAGACAATGGGTGCAAGAAAACCATACAAGGTGACCAGAAAATTCGTGGCAAACCAGATCACCGCCCGGTGGCTGTCCAGGTGCGCGCTGATCACCACCCGGCGATGCACTTCACCTGAGGGTGGCACGACCAGGATCACATTCTGGCTGGGACCGCGGGGCAGGTATTCCTGAAACGGATGGGAACGGAACGTGAATTTCCGCCACGCCAAGAAAAAACTGAAGGCAAAAACCAGGGTAGAAATACCCCAGGCGGGCCAGCGCCCGACCGCCGGCTGCAGCAGCGCAAATGCCAGATGGCCTGCGACAGCCAGCCCGAATACCAGTGCGAGAAAAAACCAGATGGACCGCGAGCCAGTGAAAGGCTGGGTGTGAAGGTTGTGAAAGCCAAGACCAGCCAGGTGTTTGCGCACATACTCGGCGGCCTGCGCCTCAGAGCGAGTGGCTGACCCTCGCCCAGGAGAAAGGGCTGTCAGCAGGCGCGCGTGGTTTAGGGCTCGGTTTGCCCAATCCGTAGTCGCCATTGGTTATTCTCCAATTGTAAAGAGCTGGCCCTCACTGCTGCCGCCCACCTCCGGGAAATACAGCTCGAAAGCGCGGGCAGGTAGGACGCGGTACTCACCCTGCTGGTTAAGCGCCATCACGTAGGTCAGCTCGTACGTCCCGGCAGGCAGGTAATCTGCAGTCCAGCCGATCCGGTCATCGTAGACGCGCGGGTCATTGAACAACCACCATCCCCATCCACCTGCCAGAGGGTCGGTGGCTTCGTACAATGGCACTGGCTCCTGGAACTCGAACTGCAAACTGCCCAACTGGCTGGTTTTCAGGCGCCCGTCCACGACCTCGGCTCCCGCTGGGAGGTAATCTTCTACAACCAGATAATAGGCATCCTCCGGCAGGGTAACGGTAAGGTGCACTTCCACCAAACCGGCCTCCTGGCCTGACGAGACCGGCTCACAGCCTTCGGGGCAGTCACCTCCGGCTGGATAATACACGCGCTGCACGCTGACCCCCTGGTTGAGAGCCTGCACCTCTTCCACAGGGCGCAGGAGATTCAGATGCAAGGTGTAATACATGCGCCCGGTACCCGGATCTCGTTCGAAAACAACTGCGTTCGGCGAGCGGAAGAACAAATCCCCGACTGGTACGGCAGCCACTACCGGCGACAGCCGGGCTGCGCCAGCAGCATTTCCTTCGGCAACCGGGATGTCATTGACCGCCGCGGAAAATCCAAAATCACCCGACAGCTCGCCGGTGCCGCGCATGACTTCTGCCATAGCCAGTACCGTCCAGGCTGACTCATACGTGGTGAGCCAGCCTCCATCTGCAGTTCGGTGTGACATAACGTAGCGGACGGCATCTGGCAGGAGAGACGCGGCCGGGTCACGCTGGGCAAGGGCATAAATTACCACGGAGGTCGTTTGCACAGGAGTGCTCAGGTTTTGCGGTGTGGGGTTAGATTCCTCCCAGTGGACTCCAGTGTCTGATCGCAACGCTGAAGCCTGCAGCCCAGACAGCAGCTCCTGCGATTCGCGGCTGCCCGGCTCGAATGCCAGCGCCAGATAGGCGCCTGCCCAGGGGCTGAGGCGCTCGCGCATAGTGTATAGATCCTGGGCGCGAAAGCGGATATCGTCGCGCGGTAGCTTGATCCACGCCTGCCAGGGAAAATAGCTCAAATGCAAGCTGGTCAAGCTGCCAGGATTCGGTTTCAAGCGAGGCGGCCGGCAGGTTGTTCTTTCAAATACGCAACGCCTCGGGTCGAGGGCGGCGCCTGCCTGGCTGTCGCCTGTGGCACGCATCTGGGACAATCCAAAAATCACATACGCCGTCATATAAGGCTCGGAAGTCCCATTGCCAGGCCACCACGACCAGCCTCCATCTGCATTTTGGGTGGCAAGCAGGCGCTTGACGGTCTCGTCCAGGGTCCGATCGAGGCGCGTCTGCAGTTCGGGCTGCTCCAGACCGAAGCTTTGCAGCACCTGGTAAGTCGCCAGGTTAGGCAAGAAGCTGGAAATGGCTTGTTCGGTGCTTGGATAGGGGAAGGTTTCAAGGGTATCGAGCGCATCCAGCACGGCTGCCGCCAGCGAAGGTGACATTTCCAGGCGAAGGTCTCCGCCCTGTGGATCAAAGCTGAGCGGCAAACTGACCACTTCCAGGCGTTCGCCGCCCTCATCAAGCACACCCGAAGTGCCGAATACCTGGGGGGCGCTGTATCGCAGCACAGGAATGGGACCTCGCTCGGGAGTCGTGGCGTCCTCCAGCCCGCCAGCCTGGGCAGAAAACAGCAGGTCGACCTCGGTGACGTCGTCCACAGTACCCCACCATTCAATCCGCTGCCGCCCGCCAGCTGGCAAGGATACTGCCTGGGTAACACTGGCAGCATCATCCAGGCTGATCCCCTGGGCTTGCAGGTTCACCGAACCGTCCAGAGATGAGGCGGTGTTGTTTTGAACCACAGCCGCCAGCTGGACATGATCGCCGACAACCAGGAAACGTGGGGTAACCGGGCGAACGAGCAAGTCCTTGGTGGTCAACAGGCTGGCCTGCGCATCACCTACGAGGGTCTGGTCATCCAGACCACGTACGTCCACCTGCCAGGTGGTCAGGTTGTCTGGCAGAACAGCCGATACTTCAGCAGTGCCATCCGGGTCCGGTGATGATCGTGCCATTCCAGTAGGCCGTGTCGCGGAAATCGCTGCGGGGAAGCATGAAGCGTACGCCTCCGTCTCCACCACCACCCAGTCCACCCACCTGGGAAAAAGCCCGACCGCTGTAAGCTGCCATGGAAATGCCCGTTCGCACTCCGAGCGGCTGCTCCCGGTAAAAGGCATCCAAAATGCTGGTTGAGTTTGGATCGGTCAGAGCCAGGACGGCCTCATTAACAACTGCCAGAGAAAACTCTCCCTGAACAGGCTGACCCTGATAATCAGTCACCCGCAAGGAAAAGGTGACTTCATCACCGGGTCCCGTGCGCTCTGGCTGGGTGACCAGCTCGACCGTTAAGGTTTGCGCCAGCGGGGCGACTGGCAAATTCTGCACACCGTAGCGGAAATCCGCCGAATCCAGGAGGAGAGCAGTGACATAAACATTCGGCGCATCCTCTTCGCTCACGGCAAGTGTATAGATATCCCGCACCAGCGGGGAGCGTGATGGTTTCAGCTTCCAGCAAAGTACCGCGTTCGACGGTAATCAGTGCCGGTGTGGGCCGGTTGAACGGGTTGGGAATTAACAGGCTGGCAGTCTCCCCAGGCTGGTAACTTTCTTTATCTGGCACCAGGACCAGGTTCTGGTTAGGTAGATCTGGATAGGCAGCAGTCCCGGGTCCGCTCACCCACACGAACAGATCGGTACGAGCGCCATCCCCTTGCGCCGACAGGCGATAGGTCCCCGGTTCGGGCGGGGTAAAACGCAGCAGCGCCATGCCGTGGGCATCTGTCTGCACCGTTTGCTCTGCAATCGGGGTATAGCTGGTTTCGTACTGCTGGCTTCCATCCGGGTTAGTCTCGCCGGTAGCCGTCGTTACCACCTGGCTGAACTCAGCCGTCAGACTGCGCCCAGGCAGTGGCTCACGCGTCCAATCCACACTGAGCACATCAAATTCAAATGATTCTCCCGCCATACCGATCCCGGAACGCGCCGCAAGACCGATATATCCTACCGAGGGATGCACCTGGGAAGCTGCCCGCTCGCTAACCGGCATACCAGCTTCATCGCGGGCGGTGACTTCCAGCGTAAAACGCCAGGTGGTACCGGCTGGAGCAGGCTGATCAGGGAAGGGGGTCTCGAAGTCGAAATTAAATCCACCTTGAGCATCGGTCGTTCCGCTGCCGCGGGCTATATCCTCACCCAAAAAGTCAGGTGGGAATTGGAACGAGGTGTCGGCCCAGTCCGGATCCCGTGGACCTACCACATAACCCGGCAGATCAAAACGATCAGTCCGGCGGTAGAAAGCCCAATCGATGGTTACTCCCGCGGCTGGTGGGCCGAAGAAATAACTGGCCTGCAGGTTTGCTTGAAAATTTTCCCCTGCCAGTAGGTCCGCGGCTGATGTAGACAAATCAAGGTTTATCTCTGGGGCCCGGTATTCAGCCACGAGGAAACTGACTCCCCCGTAGTTTTCTGGTTCGGTAATATTGTTAATCGCATAATAACCAGGCTGTGCGTTCGGTGACAGGGCAAAAGAACCGGATACGGTACCGAATTCACTGACATCCAGATCAAGCTCCTGGATCGTCGTTCCATCACCACCCGTGACTGAGATGTTTACCCGGCTTAAATCAGGCATCTCATAGCGGCCATTGTAGGCCGACCGCAGGACTCCACGGAAATTTACTACATCTCCCGGACGGTAGATAGGGCGGTCAGTGTAAAAATACGAGAGGGTGTGCGGCCGGGTGAAATCCGTCGGCAGGCCCATTTCCCAGCCAGCAATACCCTGCTCCCAATTGGAGAGCGCCAGCGAAAAATCGGGTAGACCAGGTTCGCCCACCATGGCATACCGGGTGGCGTAAGGATCAGCCGGGATGGGTACCACCGAGCGGAAGAGACCGGAAGCATCCGTGCGGCCTGCCGCGACCTGCTGCCCATTTTCATCATAAATCAGCACCGGCGCATCGACCACCGGGGTGAGATCTCCGCTGTGCACAGCCCAAACTAACGCTTCGGTCGCGCTGAGCTTAAAAGCCAGCTGCACGTCGCTGACAACCAGGGCAAACGGGGTGGGAGTGTCTTGGCTGACCGAGTCAATCCGAATATGATACAGACCGGGGGTGAGAGGTATGCGGTTCGCACTCAACGGCAGGAGCACATCTTGAGCAATATTACGGGGCAAATTAAATGACGCCTCAAAGGTCTGGGTATCGGGCGGTACATAATTTTGAAACGCATCAAACACTCCCGAAGTGGCCAGATTTAAAAATTGATCCACCGAAATCGAGCCTACGGTGAGAGCAGCGCTGGAGAGGTTTAACGCGCGCGCAGCCAATCCGCGGTCAGCAGAAGGTGCAAATATTACACTGCCGCCATATGCACCCTGGACCTGGATGCTGGCCGGATAATCTGAAACGGAAAATTGGAGGCTGAATGGACTCCCTAAGGGCTGCTGCCAACGGTCAGCCATGTCAGGAGAGAGCGTGGCGGTGTACTCTGTGCCAGGTTTAAAGTCTCCGTTGATCACCAGGCTGCTATCGTAATCGCTGAACCAGGCGTACATATTGGTTACACGCGGGCTTACGTTAACAAACCTGGTCAGATCGCTGGCGGGAGGCGGGCTGGTGAGGAACATCTGAATGCTGGCCTGCGGGTTGAGCACCCCACCTGCCTCAGGCAGGGAGAATGCCACGCCAAAATCTGGATAAGTGACCAGGGTTTGCTGCAAGTCATTCCCCAGGGGCGTGCCTCCAGCAGCCTGGGCAGCCCCTGCCAGCCGCAGCGTGTATTGAGTGTCGCGGTTGAGTTGGTTGGTGGGAGTGAAAACCAGCGTGGTAAAACTGGCGTCCCAACCGAATTCGCCGCTTACGCGGCCATCAGGACCCTGCAGGGCAAAATTGGCCTCGCTGCTGGCCTGGTCCATGGGCTGGTTAAACTGGATCGAAAACGGGCCATCTAACCCGAGGGGCAGATCGGAGGTCGGGCTTACTCCAATCACCTGGGGAGCCGCCGTGCGGAACGTCCATTCGGTAAAGGATTGACCGGGTGGCAAGGAGGAGTCTGCCGCGATTCCCACGCCATCCAAAGGCGCGCCATCAACGCCGACAAGATCATCATCCAAAATAACGCGGTATTCCAGCCCCCCCTGAAGAGCCAGGTTGGGATAAAACACATAAGTGGAGGTATTCAGCCATTCACCGCGTCCTTCGGCTGCCGGCTCGAGGCGGAAGGCTGCCGGGAGCGAGCCTGGCTCAGCTCCCAGGGCGACCACCGGGCGGTTGAAAGCAGCGACCACCGCAGCCGCGGGGTTGACCTCCCCAGAACCTGGCTCCGGCAGGGCCTGTGCCAGGCGTAAATAGCCCACAGTCAAAAACCTGATATTGATCGGTGCAAGCAAACCGCGCCCATTGGCTGCCTGGGCACTGGCTCCAATGGTCACATCCAGTTCTGTGCCTGGCGCAAGGGTACTGTCGGGATAAAACCACAGGGTCTGGTCATCCAGCCATTCAAAGCGCCCGGCCAAACCGGTAGCTGACTGGAAGGCCGCTTCGACAGACTCACGATCCATGGGCTGATTAAACGCAAATACCACCGGCCCGTCCAAAGGTACTTCTGCTCCGCTGGGAGGGAAAGTTTCGACCAATGCGGGCGGGAGGTCGCCGCGTGGAGTAGGCTCAGGGGTAGGCGTAGGGATTGTGGGGGTTGGTGTAGGCGTAGGAGTCGCGCTGCCAATAAACGGCACAGAACACGCCAATCCAGCCAAGACCAGGACAAATACCATGAATTTGACAACAGATATCGAAGGTAGCCGCATAAAATTCTCCTGAGGAGAAGACGGGAGATCCTGAAAAGAAGTTCCAAATATCCACAACCGGCATAACTTCAGGAGCCTATCCAGGCATCAGGCAGCCCGCCGGGTAAAATTTGCCAAAGACAGCATAAATCATCAACCTGCTGAATGAATTGACCCATCGCCATGGCTTGCGGGTTCAGATCTACCGGGTCAATTACTTGAATTATACTCGCAGGGTATTGACTCACAGGCAAAACCTGACACGGCGATTAGAATGAATTCTCCCACATCAGCCTTGTATGAGACCCGGGGCGACAGTGTGCAGCGGGAACCCGCCTGGCTTATAATAAATGCAGGAATGAACCAAATGGCCCCGAAAAGAATAGTCATTATTAAGATAGTGAGGAGCTGGCGGATGTGAACGGGCTGGTGATTATCGGCGGAATTTTGGGAGCCGCAGGGGTGGCGCTAGGCGCATTCGGCGCCCACGCCCTGCGTAACAGGCTTTCCCCCGAACGTCTGGTGACTTTCGAAACCGGGGTGCGCTACCACCTCCTCCACACGGTCATGCTGGTCGTAGTGGGGCTGTTTTCCGCAAGCCAGCTGCCTGCGGGGAATTGGCTGGCAGCCGCCGGCTGGTTGTTCGCGGCAGGCATCTTGCTTTTCTCAGGCAGCCTGTATTTGCTGGCACTAACTGGGCAGCGGTGGCTGGGAGCAGTTACACCTCTGGGTGGGCTGGCCTGGATTGCCGGCTGGCTGTGTCTGGGCCTGGGAGCCTCGTTTTAACCTGGGATATACTATCCATATGGCCATACGCTACCCAATCATCACTAAAAAAATCCTGGTAGTCGATGACGACCGCAAGACCGTGGATCTCGTCCACCTTTACCTGGAAAATGAAGGGTACCAGGTCACCTGCGCTTATGATGGGCGTGCTGCGCTGATGCTTGCGCGCCAGCAGCAACCCGACTTGATCGTATTGGACTTGATGCTGCCGTACCTAGATGGTCTTGACATCTGTGAGGCGCTTCGCCGGGAATCGGATGTACCGATTATTATGGTCACAGCCCGGGCAACTGAGGACGACAAGCTGACGGGCCTGGAGCTGGGAGCGGATGATTACATCACGAAACCCTTCAGCCCACGCGAGCTGGTAGCGCGGGTAAAAGCTGTATTACGGCGCACCAACGGGGAGCGGACAAACGGGCAATCCACCCAAAAAATTGGTGCGCTGGTTATTGATTTTGAACGCCACCAAGCGTTAATTCACGAACGCCCGGTCAGCCTGACTCCGCGAGAATTCCGGCTGCTTGCTACTCTGGCAAGCTACCCCGGCAGGGTTTTCAGCCGCCAGGAACTGCTCGAGCAGGCATTCGGATTGGATTTTGACGGGCTCGAACGGACTGTGGACGTCCACATGATGAACCTGCGCCGAAAAATCGAGCGCGATCCATCCAACCCGACCTATGTGCAAACCGTATATGGTGTCGGTTACAAAATGCTGGAAACGGGGTCTACTGCCGATCAGGATTTGGAGCGGAGTGAAAACCATGCTGCATAGCCTGCGGCTGCGGCTGCTGCTGCCATTCATCATCGTTGTCCTGGTCGCTTTGGGTACCGTCGCGGTGATGGTCAGCCGCGCCACAACCACTGAATTTGAACGTTCGATCGCGGGGATCATCAATTATCGCTATTTTGATATCCGCCTTAAAGCCCAAGCCATTCAGGAGAATATTTACCAGCATACCGGCGAGCGTGGGATCTGGGAAGAACTGCAATCCTTGCTGGAACGCATCTCCTCCTCCGCCCGCACCCGGATCGTGATGGCGGATTTGGATGGAAATGTATATGCCGATTCAAGCAAAAAGCTGATCGGCGAAACGTTGAACACGTCACTTTCCAAACCTTTCGCAGCATTTCTGATTGACGGCATTCCAATCCTGGCGTATGCCGAGCCGATCGATACACCCCAGCTCATTCTCGCCCAGCAGCAGTTTACCAGCTCGGTTAATCACTCGCTGCTCCTGGCTGTAATCGCGGCCAGCCTCGTCGCAATAATCCTGACTCTGGCGACCTCAAAGAGCATCTTGCGCCCTGTGGAAGCCCTGATTGCAGCAGCCCGAAAAATGGAGAAGGGTGACTTGAGCCAGCGAGTGAACATTCGACCTCGGGGAGAGCTGGGTGAGCTTGCCAGCGCGTTTAATGCCATGGCAGATGGATTGGAGCGCCTGGAACAGCTGCGCCGGAATATGGTGAGCGACGTCGCCCACGAACTGCGCACGCCGCTGTCCAATATTCGCGGCTACCTGGAGGCGATCCAGGATGATATGATCGCGCCTACACCGGAATTGATCGAGTCCTTACACGAGGAGGCGCTGCTGCTGAGCCAGTTGGTAGAAGATTTACAGGAGCTTGCGCTGGCTGAAGCCGGGCAGATCGAACTGAAACGCGAGCCGGTATTCTTGCCCGAGCTGATCGAACGGACAATCACGGCCCTGCTTCCCTTAATCCAGGAGAAAGATCTGCAAGTTCACACGGAACTCAGCCCGGATCTGGAGCCGGTATCGGCTGACAACCGCCGAGTGAGCCAGGTGCTGCGGAATTTACTGACGAATGCGATCCGCTACACACCCTCTGGGGGCACAATCACGATTTCCGCCATTTGTTACGGGGACAAAGTCGAAGTGCATGTCCACGACACGGGTATCGGCATTGACCCAGACCACCTGCCATTCCTGTTCGAGCGTTTTTACCGGGTTGACCAATCCCGCACACGCAGCACTGGCGGTGCAGGGCTGGGATTGGCAATTGTCAAGCAGCTTGTGCAGGCCCAGGGCGGCGATGTGAAGGTTGCCAGCGAGGTCGGGTCCGGGACAACATTCATCTTCACACTGCCATCCGCAAATGGAGCCGCTACGGGTTAGTCAGCGCACTCATCCTATTCCCGGTTCAATCCAACAAACATGGCCCTCTCAAATAACAAGACCCCTTCACTGCGAGTACGGTTGTTATTTTATTGGCGCAAACTGGTTGCCCCTATTTCCAGAGAACGCCGAGGCGAGATCCAGGTCCTGCTCAGGCAGGCTTCCAAACCTAATTTTGATTTTTTCCTGCTGGTTCTGCTGTCCTGCACCATAGCTACCCTGGGGCTGCTGGTGGATTCGGCGGCAGTAATTATCGGCGCAATGCTGGTCGCGCCGCTTATGTCACCCATCATCGGGTTGGGCCTGTCTTCGATTACCGGCGATGAGAAGCTGCTCAAAGACTCGGCTTTATCACTGTTCGCCGGGGCAGTCATGGCAGTCCTCCTGGCGCTATTAATCACGCTGGCCAATTCGCTCCTGCCGTTTGTCACATTGCAGGAGCTGCCCGGCGAAGTGCTGGCTCGCACCCGGCCCACCCCGATCGACCTGGGTATCGCCCTGGCAGGGGGCATCGCCGCTGCGTATGCAATTGCCCAGCCGCACATCTCGGCCGCGCTGCCGGGAGTCGCGATCGCGACAGCCTTGATGCCCCCGTTGTGCACAGCAGGTATCGGGCTGGCCCTAGGGCGCTGGGATATCGCCGGTGGAGCCTCCTTGCTGTTTGTTACAAACTCGGTCACCATCGCATTTGCCTCAACTCTGGTTTTTTTTGCACTCGGATTCCGCACAAAACGCAGGGATGGAGAGCGCGGCCTACCGCGCAGCCTGCGCATCTCCGCGGTGCTGACGATGGTCCTTTTAATCCCTCTGGCCTATTACAGCGTCACTTTCGTCCGGGAAGGGGCTGAAAACCGGATCATTAATGAGGTCGTCTCTGAAGAATTAGCTAAATTTGGCGGGGCAGAATTGGTTGATCTAAATTACACCCGCGAGCAGACCCAGGATGGCGAAACTTTTTTGAATATGAATATAACCGTGCGCACCAGCCAGGCTTTACGGCTGAGCCAGGTGCAAGAACTTCAGAAAAATATCGCTGATTCCTTGTCTGAAGCCGGCCTGCGTAAGCCAGCCGGGGTTGCCATTGTTGTCAGCCAGGTCATCGCCGAACGGTTGGACCCGCTGGTCCCCCCAACCGCAACCAATACCCCAACTCAAACCCTGACGAATACGCCCGGTCCCAGCCCGACCGCCACCGCGACGAATACAGCCACAGCAACCTCAACACCGGTACCCTCCGAAACCCCAACTCCAACCAACACCGCCACGATGACACCTACCTCTACCAGCACACCTACCCCGGCATCCGCGCGGCTGCTGCACGCCCCACTTCCCGCCCTGGAGCTGGTACAGTTTCCCGGTGGCCCAGTGATTGCAACTCTGCGTTCTAACCAGGTGCTGACGGTGCTTTACGGTCGCCAGGAATACGAGGGCCTGATTTACGTGCAGGTAGCTGACCAGGATGGGCAAATCGGCTGGGTGCCGGAAATTTTTATCTTTTTCTTTACACCCACCCCCACCCAGACAGCTACGCGCACGCCATTGGTCACTTCCACGCCCACCGTTACTCAGGCTCCAAGCCTGACCGCAACCCCGTAGTGCAACTGCCAGGAGAATAGTAAAAAATACCCTGAATCCAACCCAGCAAGCAGCAAATTTAATCCCGCCCGCGCCAAATATATGCATTTCTAATAAGTATCTAACACCCGGCTAAGGCAGCCCGCAAATGCGAATGTTATAATCCAGTTGGCGAATATGTTCGCCTAAGGAAGGAAGTCTCCTATGATGCGATTTGATCGGTTTACGGAACGAGCACAAGAAGCTGCCCAGCGCGCGGCTGAAATTATCCAGCGCTATGGGCATAACCAGATTGATACCGAACACATCTTGCTGGCGCTGATCGAGCAGCCTCAAGGCGTTATTTCACAAATTTTAGAATACTTAAAGGTAGATGCAAACTCACTGACCGAACGATTGGATTACATTTTGCGCACCAGCCCCAAAGCAAATATCTTCGGGGGCGGTGCCGGTCAAATTTTTATCACCCCGCGCGTAAAACGAATTATCGATCTTGCCAATGAAGAAGCCAACCGTCTGAAAGATGAATATATCTCCACAGAACACATCTTCCTGGCTATCCTCAGCGAACGGAGCACGCCTGCCGCCCGGCTGTTAGAGGGCGCAGGCGTTACCCGAGAACGAGTTTACGAGGCCGTCCAGCAAATCCGCGGCGGCCAGCGAGTGACCGACCCGCAGGCTGAAACCCGCTACCGGACCCTTGAGAAATTCTCCCGCGACCTGACGACCAGCATGGCGCGCGAGGGCAAGCTGGATCCTGTGATCGGGCGCGACACAAGAAATCCTGCGCGTGATCCAGATCCTGTCTCGCCGCACGAAGAACAACCCGGTCCTGATCGGCGAGGCCGGGGTGGGTAAAACCGCCATCGTTGAAGGACTGGCCCAGAAGATTGCCAACAATGATGTGCCTGAGCTGCTCATGGGCAAACGGGTCGTATCAATGGATCTGGGTGCGATGATTGCCGGGTCGCGCTTCCGGGGCGAGTTTGAAGAGCGGCTGAAAGCTGCGATCGAAGAGGTGCAGCGCGCCGAAGGTGAAATCATCTTATTCATCGACGAGCTGCACACCGTCGTTGGAGCAGGCGCAGCCCAGGGCGCGATGGACGCGTCCAATATGCTGAAACCGGCCCTGTCGCGCGGCGAACTGCAGTGCATCGGCGCGACCACGCTGGATGAATACAACAAGTATATTGAAAAAGACGCAGCCCTGGAAAGACGCTTTGCACCGGTTTATGTGGAAGAGCCCAGCGTTGAAGATACCATTCAGATGCTTTACGGGCTGCGCGATCGCTACGAGGCTCATCATAAAGTGCGCTTCTCCGATGCTTCGCTGACGGCCGCTGCCCGGCTTTCCGACCGCTACGTGACCGACCGCCACCTGCCGGATAAAGCGATCGATCTGATCGATGAAGCTGCTGCCAAGCTGCGCGTGGCACTGTACTCCCTACCGGGTGACTTAAAAACCAGGAAGAGCGAAATTGACCGCCTGACGGCTGAAGAAGAACAGGCCGGCATCGGAACGCGATTACGAGCGGGCAGCGCAGAAAAAAGCAGAACGCCTGCGGCTGGAAGGTGAATTTAACCAGCTGCGCGACCAATGGGAAGTCAGAACACCAGCTTGATGATGTGGTCGACGAAAGACGATATCGCCGATGTCGTCCACCAGTGGACGGGCATCCCGGTCAGCCAGATGATGGAGACCGAGGCCGAAAAACTGCTGCACATGGATGACCGGCTGCATGAGCGTATGGTCGGGCAGGATGAGGCGATCAATGCCATCTCGGATGCCATCCGGCGCTCCCGCTCCGGGCTCAAAGATCCGCGGCGCCCAATCGGCTCGTTTATCTTCATCGGCCCGTCCGGTGTTGGAAAAACCGAGCTGGCGAAAGCCCTGGCAGAGTTTATGTTTGACGATGAAGACGCACTGGTACGTATTGATATGAGCGAGTACCGCGAGCAGCACACCGTCTCGCGGCTGTTCGGAGCACCCCCCGGGTATGTGGGGTATGAAGAAGGCGGGCAGCTCACTGAAGCCGTGCGCCGGAGACCATACCGGGTAATCCTGTTTGATGAAATTGAAAAGGCACACCCCGAAGTCTGGAATGCGTTGCTGCAAATCCTCGATGACGGGCGGCTGACCGATGGTCAGGGACGTGTGGTAAATTTCCGGAATACGGTCCTGATCATGACCAGCAACCTGGGCACCGAGTTTGTGCGCAAGTCAGGCAGCCTGGGGTTCTTGCAGCCGACAGATGACAAAGAAATCGAACAGGCCAATAAGAAAATCGAAAGTGCGCTCAAAAGCACGTTCCGGCCCGAATTTCTTAACCGGATTGACGAGATTATCACATTCTCGCCGCTGAGCGTGGAACAAATGCTGTCGATTGTGGACCTGGAGATGTACGAAGTCCAGCAACGCCTGAGCGAATACGAACTGGACGTTGTGCTGTCCGAAGCCGCCCGAACCTGGCTGGCGGAAATGGGGTATGACTCGAACTTTGGAGCTCGCCCGCTGCGTCGTGCTTTGCAAAAATATGTTGAAAGCCCGCTGTCCGTGCGCCTACTCTCCGGTGATTTTCACAAGGGAGATATCATCCGGGTGGAGGTGGGTACAGACGGCCTGGAATTCCACAGCGAGAAAGGCATGCCAGATACGACCATGGAATCGGCGGAGGAAATTCAGACCGAAATTCCTGCTAACTCGGTGGCTTGATCAAGGCAATTGCCAGGCCAGATCGCAAGAACACGCAACAGGCCGGGGTGTCATTTCCCGGCCTGTTTTTCGTCATATAGACAGGGTTATTAATGTCTGCACTTTCGGGAAGATTGCCACTAGAAGCATGTTGAGGATTGTTCTAAAGTGTTAACAAGGCAAAACGATTGCGCAAATCGTCCAAGCAGCTAGGCAAACTGCCGGTATCTCCGCTGATTTCATTACCTCCCTCACTGTGGTTTGCTTACCACCATCCCGCAAAAATAGTTTTTTCTCGTGATGATCATGGAAACCGTCCTCATGCAGCCTTATCAGATCAACGGTGACCAACTGTTAGAACAGGTGCAACTGTTCAGTAACCTTGAACCAGAGCAGCGCCGCTGGTTATCAAGATATTTCGGCCGATGCCAGTTTCCAGTCGGCGCGACGATTTTCAACCAGGGAGAACCAGCCGAATATTTTTACATTCTTCTAATAGGGGAAGTGCTGGTGCGCTTCAAGCCGTACGACGGACCTGAGCTGACCATTGCGCGGATCAAACCGGGAGAGGTTTTTGGTTGGTCGGCGGTTTTGGGCAACCCGACCTATACAGCCAATGCCACTAGCGTCGGAACCTGCCAGATGCTGCGCATGCGCGGAGCAGATTTGCACCGCCTGTACAAGGAAACCCCGCAAACAGGTTCACAAATCCTCGAGGCCCTGGCTGCGGCAGCAGGTGAAGGGTATAAGACTATTTACTCGCAGGTCATCGCTCTGATAGAATATGGATTGTGCAATTCGGCTGATATCAGGAGGCAGGAATATGGTGACGCAGACGGATAAGCAATTTACCCAAGAAGAGCGAATGAAGAGCCTCATCGAGCAGCTCAGCGCATATATCGAACACTACCACGGCGGCTCGGTCTCGCTGGTCTATTATGACGGAAATCTTGTCAAAGTCCGGCTGGGCGGGGCGTGTGAGGGCTGTGCCTTGCTGCCGAGCACCCTGCACGGCTGGGTGGAAGGCACCATCAAGCAATTCTTCCCAGAAGTCGAACGGGTTGAAGCCGACTACTAATTAGCTCGCAGCTCCGAGAATTTTTCTACCACGGCCCTCATTTCCATGAGGGCCGTTCGATTTTCGGGACTTTCAAATAAATTCATTGAAGTCGATCTCCTGCGAAAAAGAACTGGTGCCACGATGTTCCTAATGTATTGATTTTTTTCGTACTGGGTTGCCTCGACCAGCTTAATAACTATTCTAGCGCCAGGAAAGTGTACAGGAGCGGTGATATCCCAAGCATTGAAAACACAAACATGCAACGCAAAGCATGCCCGCACCAATCAAAAACCCCTTCCCAGTGCAACTTTAGGAAAGGGGTTATATCATCGGATTGAGGTATGTCAGGGTGCGGGTGCGTTGGCGGGAGGCGCCGGGAGCGGGTTACGCACCAGGAAATCCTCCACCAGCAGCAGATTGTCACCAGCACGCTGCACGGTTTTAAGCAGGGTATTCATGGTAGAAATTTCTTCAAGCTGTTCATTGACAAACCAGCGCAAGAATTCCTGGGAGATATGATCTTTCTGTTGAATGGCGATATCCATCAGGTTATTGATCTGACGGGTAACTTCCATCTCCCAATCCAGGGATAGCTGGACGGCTTTTTCAGCCGAACTAAATTCGCTCGTGGGACGCTCCACCGCGGGAATACACACCTGCCCGCCAGCATCGACAATGTACTTGGCAAATTTCATGGCATGCATCCGCTCTTCATCGGCCTGGCGGTAGAAAAATGCTGCCAGCTGCGGAAGCTCGTCAGCATCAAAATAACTGGCAATATTCACGTACTGCAGGCTGGCCCCAAACTCACGTCCCACCTGGTCATTAATCGCCTGTTCCAATTCTTTACTAAAAAGCATCGTTGTTCTCCTTTCCATTTCTCGGCAAACATTGATCCTGTCTATCACAGATTTGCCAACCAATGTACACAGGTATTTTCTTACAAAACCAAACATATTCTAACACTTTTATGCACATGCGTGCGGCTCTTACCCGCTCCCAGCCCGAGGTTAGACAGTGGGTAGAGGGATTCAAACCCCTGGCAGGCACTTCAGGAGGCTGTTTTTCATAATGTTTGCTTGTGATGGAACGAATCCCCTCCCGATGGTGTATATATCTATAGATGGCAGAACCCGGCACGGGTGAAAATCCAGATCACACACTGATCGAAATATCCCGGAATGGCGACCACACCGCCTGGGAATCCCTGGTGACCAACCACCAGGAACCAGTCTTCCGGCTGGCTTATTTATTCCTTGGCGACCCGGTGGAAGCAGAAGACGTTTCCCAGGAGGCATTTTTACGCGCCTGGAAGGCACTACAAACCTTCGAACTCGGTCCGTCCCTTCCGCCCGTGGCTGTTGAGCATTACTGCCAATCTGGCGAAAAACCGACGGCGATCCATCGGGCGCTACTTACAGAATCTGTACCGGGCTGCCACCCGCGAGCCGGGCTTAGCCACAACAGTGGAAGAGCACGCCCAACAAAACCTGGAAAGCCAGGCTTTGTGGGAGGCCGTGCGCAGGTTAAATACCGCCGACCAGGAAGTAATTTATCTGCGCTACTTTCTGGAGTTGTCCGTTGAAGAAACTGCGGCAGCCAGCGGGGTGGCCTCCGGCACAGTGAAATCCAGGCTGCACCGGGCAATGGAGCGCCTGCGGACCGTCATTAAACAAGATTTCCCGATCCTGGCGCCGCCCGCCGAACAGGAATAACAAATGTCCGATTCATTTGAAAAGCAGGTTCAGGACTACACCAGGCAGTTCCACTACCCGCCCACCCCGGATTTGGCTGCAGGGCTGCTAGATCGCCAGATCCGGCCGCGCGGGCGGGCTCGTTACCAACGCCGCGCGGCAGCCTGGGTGCTGGCCGCGGTCATGCTCGTTGTTGCCTGCTCCTTGCTGTTTACACCCGGCGTGCGCGCTCAATTGATCGAGTTCCTGCAAATCGGCGCCATCCGCATCTTCTTCAACAATCCCACACCCACACTGCCTGCACAGCAGGTGACGGCTGTTCCAACGGAGAACCAGCTGCCCTTGCTTGTAGAAATTCTGCCGGGTGGAACAACCCTGGCACAAGCACGCCAGCTGGCCGGGTTCCCGATCAAGCTGCCAGCTGTACCGAAGGACCTGGGAAACCCGGACGAAGTGTATATCCTGGAAACCGGCTCGCCAGTGGTGCTGCTTGTCTGGAACCCGATCGACAACCCGCCGCGGCCGCGCACCAGCCTGTTCATCTTTGGACCCAACGATTTCGCCGGAAAAAAGATCACTTACGCTGCGCAATCGGTGGAGGTGAACGGCAGCGAAGCCCTGTGGATCACGGAACCGCACACGTTCGAGTTTTATGAAAATCAGCGCCGCAGCGTGCTGAGCTACTTCGTTCCCGATCGCGTGCTGATCTGGTGGGATGCGGACGGTCTGACCTACCGCCTGGAGGGCAGCTTCACATTGGAAGAGGCCCTCGAGATTGCTGCTTCAATCAAGTAATTGGAAATCGAAAGGAAGTGGTATGAGATCAGGGAAAATAACGTATATTCTGGGAGTCACAATGCTGGTAATGGTGCTGTTGAGTTTGGCACATTCCCAGGCCCGCGCCGGAGGCTGGGCAGTCATCAGCCTGGAAAACCTGCCAGCGGGGGTGCAATCCGGGCAGCCTTTTACGGTGCGCTTCACCGTTTTACAGCACGGGATTACCCCGCTGTCCGGGCTGGAACCCATGATCGAGGTTGAACATGCCGCGACCGGCACCCTGTTCAGCTTTGCAGCCCAGCCCGGCTTAACTGCCGGATTGTACGAAGCCAGCCTGACACTACCCGAAGCAGGTGAGTGGGTATGGAGCATCGCCGCTTTCACAATGGTGCAGCCGATGCCCGCAATTTCGGTCCAGCCCGGTCCGGCTCTGCCTGCCGGGTCAGCCAAACTGGCAGCTTCTGGAAACAGCCCGCTGCCCCAGCCGTTGGTGAGCCTGGCAGCCAGCCTGGCCGCGGTAATCCTGCTCGCGGCGGCATTCGGACTGCGGCGTTTTTCCCCCAGCCGCCTGGCGCCTGCCCTGGTGGTGGTGGCTGTGCTGCTGGTCGTTTTTGCAGGGTCAAGCGTGCGGCGTACTGCTGCGAATGAAAGTCCCGTATCAAACAAACCAGACACCCAGGTACCGGCTGATTCAGGGGATGCACTGTTTACCAGCAAAGGCTGCATCACCTGCCACAGTAACAATCGGGTCTCAATCCAGGCGGAATTCCCAATCAACATCGGACCAAATCTGAGCGCGGTCTCCCTGAGCGCGGATTATCTCCGCCTGTGGCTGAAAGACCCGCAGGCGGTCAAACCCTCAACCGAAATGCCCAACTTGCACCTGAGTGACAGCGAAATTGAAGCACTGGTTACCTTCCTGACCCTGTCAACAAACCGCTGATTCGACCGGTTGATCCAGTGAATTTTTGACTGCCCTGCTTCCAGAGACTGAGGCCGGGCAGTTTTGATTCCATCGAATTGCGGAATTTTTGGCTTTCCCATGCAAGGAAAGCCGTTGGTGTAACGTTAATCGTTCCGTTCGCAAGCAGGGTGGAAAATCCCTGACTGCGAATATCTGTTTTGGGGTCAGGCAATCGATTTCAGCGGCGATCAGGCTGCGATACAATAACAACATGCTCCGAGGCGAGACGATTTTCGAGCCGCCGCGGCGGGTGGGCCTGGTTTTCCAGGGCGCGCTGGCGGGAGTGCTGGGGTTGGTTGGCCTGTGGAATCTATGGCAGATGGCGGAGGCTGCGCTCGGCCCAGATTTTGTGCGCCACCTGCTGTTCGCAATGCTGGCGCTGGCACCTTTCCCGCTGCTGATTTACCGCTTCCGGGCGCTGCAGCTCAGCTATTATGTGTTAGAGCGAGATGGCATCCGGCTGCGCTGGGGATTCCGGGTCGTGGATATTCCAATCGACCAGGTGCTGTGGGTACACCCGCGCGAAGACCTGCTGACCGCGCTGCCGCTGCCCTGGCTGCGCTGGCCTGGAGCGATCCTGGGAGTCGCGCTGCGCCCCTTGCCCGGCGCGGGCCGGGTGGAATTTTTGGCCTCCACGCTGCGCGGGTTGGTGCTGATCGGCACCGCAGAACGAGTTTATGCAGTTTCACCCGTGGATCCCGGGCACTTCCTGAACACCTACCAACGACTCATCGAACTGGGCTCGCTCAGCCCGATCCCAGCCCGGTCGGAACAACCTGCTTTCCTGCTGGCCCAGCTGTGGCAGCTTCGCCCGGTGCGCTACCTGTTCCTGGCATCCGTCCTGCTCAGCCTGGCTCTATTCTTATGGGTCAGCCTGGTAATTCCGACACTGCCCGGTGTAACCCTGGACGCGGCGAACCGAGCCGCGTCCGAGGACTTGCTGCCGGCGGCTGCCCTGCTGCTGTTTCCTTTCCTGAATGTCACTTTCCAGGTGCTCGACTGGGTAGTGGGCTTATTTTTTTTCCGGACCGACGAGCGCCGCGTGCTGGCCTATATGCTCTGGGGCAGCAGCGTCATTACGGCTTCCCTGTTCCTGGTGACTTTACTGATCATACTTATTTAAGGTTAGCTTTTTCCACAATTACACCCCGGTTTTATCCACAATATTTTGAAGTTATCCACAGGAAACAGCGGTTTATCCACAATATCTCATTCAAACGGTGCTAACTTGCCAGAATTCGGACAAATTTTCCTCGGCAGTTTACTCGGGGTAGCGATCGCCCTGGCAGCCTGGCGGTTAGGCAGCCTATCCACCAGCGGGGCATGGGCTGCCGCCCTGACTGGGGCAGTGATCTTCAGTTCAGGCGGCCTGCCTTGGGCTGCTTTGCTGCTTACTTTTTTTATCTCTTCCAGCCTGCTGACCCGCCTGTTCAAGCAGCATAAACAACACCTGGACGAAAAGTTTTCAAAAGGTTCGCAGCGCGATTGGGGGCAGGTGCTTGCGAACGGCGGGCTGGGGATGCTGCTGGCGCTGCTGCTGCCCGCAGTCCACGATCAAGATTGGACGTGGTGGGCTTACGCCGGGGCTATGGCAGCGGTCAATGCCGACACCTGGGCTACCGAGCTGGGGGTACTCAGTCCGCAAGCACCGCGGCTGATCACCACCGGGAAAGTCAGCGAGCGGGGTACTTCTGGAGCCATCAGCCTGACCGGCACGCTGGCAGCCCTGGCAGGAGCTGCTTTGGTGGGCCTGGTCGCGGCCGCGTTCAGCCCCGGGCAGCGCTTTCCCCTCCTGGTAGTCGCGGCGGTCAGCGGGCTGGGGGGATCGCTGCTCGATTCGATCCTGGGGGCTACCGTACAGGCGCAATATACCTGCCCGGCCTGCGGCAAAGATACCGAACGCCACCCGCTCCACACCTGCGGCACGCCGACGGTATTCCGGCGCGGCTGGCGCTGGATGAATAACGATTGGGTAAACTGGATCTGCTCGCTGGGTGGAGCGCTGCTGGCATTGGCAGGCTGGCTGCTCTTCTCGTAAGCAAGGCATTTCGAAAGGATTTTTTTATGACTGAATCTCCAGAACTACAGACACCTGCATCAGGAGTTTCCAACGAAGAACTCGTGCTGCGGCGCGCCACACCGGCAGACACCGAGGCCCTGGTCGATTTCAATTCCCGCGTGCACAGCGATTTTGGCTGGGAGCAGCCCTTCGAGCCAGTTGGTGCATGGGTGCGCGACTTGATGACGAAAGACCACCCGACGTTTAACCCCGCCGATTTCACAATTGTGGAAGATCGCGACACAGGCCAGGTTATCTCGTCTTTGAACCTGATTTCGCAAACCTGGACATACGGCGGCATCCCCTTTAAAGTGGGGCGCCCGGAGCTGGTAGGTACACACCCCGATTACCGCAACCGCGGCCTGGTGCGCGCCCAATTTAAGGAGATTCACCGTTGGAGTGCCGAGCGCGGCGAGCTGGCGCAGATGATCACCGGCATCCCGTTTTACTATCGGCTGTTCGGCTATGAGATGGCGATCAACCTGGGCGGAGGGCGCACCGGCTACACTCCACACATCCCTGGATTGGATGAGGGCCAGAACGAGCCCTACCCGATTCGCCCGGCAGGTGAATCTGACCTGCCGTTCATCAGCGCTCTGTATGACCTGGGTATTAAACGCTCGCTGCTGGCCTGCCAGCGTGATGAGGCCGCCTGGCGCTACGAGTTGAATGGACATTCCCCAACCAGCATCAATGGGCGCGCACTGGCGATTATTGAAAATGAGGCCGGGGAGGCAGTCGGGTTTATCGCCCACCCACGTACCCTGTGGGATGTGGTGATGCCGGTGACCTGGTACGAGATCAAACCCGGCGTTTCGTGGTTGGACGCAACCACTTCCCTGGTGCGCTACCTTGCAAGAACCGGCGAGGCATATGCAGTCAAAGAAGGCAAAACCTGCCAGGCATTTACCCTGTCCTTCGGGGCGGATCACCCCGCGTACGAAGCCTTCAAGGACCGTATGCCGCGCGTGTACCCGCCGTATGCCTACTACGTGCGCGTACCCGACCTGCCGGCTTTCCTTAACCACGTTCGGCCGGTGCTGGAGGAGCGCCTGGCAAATTCGATTGCAGTCGGGTACAGCGGTGAGCTTAAGCTGTCTTTTTACCGCAGCGGGCTTCGTTTGGAGTTTAAGAATGGGCGCATCCAGACCATTGAAGCGTGGCAGCCAGCGCCGCTGGGCCAGTCGGGCAACGCGATCTTCCCGGGGTTAACTTTCTTACAGCTGGTGTTTGGTTACCGCTCATTGGAAGAGCTTAGGTATGCATTCCCCGACTGCATCTACCGCGGCGATACAACCCGGGTGCTGTTGAACACCCTGTTTCCCAAGCAGGCATCCGATGTATGGCCATTGAATTGAGTAACATTCCGGTTATCGCTGTATTTGTAAACGCCGCCTCGTTACTTGGACAAACGAGGCGGCGTTAAGTAAGAACAATGCGACCACCACGCAGTCTGGTGACAGATGTCAACTTACAGCGCCAGGTTTTTGTCAACAAGCGCCTGGAGCTGGCGGTACTGTGACGAGGCCGCAAAACGCTGCATCTCCTTGACCCGGCGGATTGTAAGGGGATGCGTGGCGAAAAATTCGCCCAGCACATTGCCAGGATCGTCATCTTCAGCATCCAGTCGAGCCAGGGCGCGCGACATTTCCGATGGGGTCAGGTCGGCTCGCGGCGCCACCAGCTTGACCAAAGCCGACACCGCCTTGTCTGGGCTGCCGCATGCCAGCAATCCGGCCCGGTCGGCGGAGTATTCACAGGCCCGGCTCCAGCCGCGAAAAGTGAGTGCCAGGAGGGTGGTGATAAACAGCGAGCTGGGGATCCCAGCCATACCGCCAATGAGTGAATTCAGCCAGGTGTGACCCAGGCGGACATGGCCCATTTCGTGGCCAATCACAAACCGCAGCTCATCTTCATCCAGGATTTGCAGCAAACTGCTGTACATCACCACCACCTTGGGGCTGGAAAGCCCGAACGTATAGGCATTCAACTGGCGGCTGCGCACCAGATATACCTGCAGATCACCGGGCTGTAAGCGCTGCTGGCAGATCTCCACCTGGCGCATCAGATTTGGCGAGTTTTCCCGGTTGACTTGCTGCGACCGGCGCATGAGTTCCTCATGGTGGGAGCGAGTGGCGCTGTACGAAATCAGCACAAATAAGCCGATAAAGAGCACACCACCGCATAAGGTGGCAGTTGCGGTAAGGGCGATCACCGCGAGTACAGCCAGCAGGGTAAACCCGAGCACCAACAACTCACCCGGGCGGCGGTAAGCCGCAGTGCTGACAGGTCTAGCCACGCGCCATATCCAGCTTGAAGCCTTCGATGGCCTCAACCGGCGTGGGATCCACCCCGTAAGCCATTGCCAGGTAGTAGGCCGTGTAATCCCCAAAATGCAGGGCAGTCCATTGATGGGCAAGGGAGGTATCACCGGCAGCGTCGATAAAATCCGTATTGATCCCTTCCAGCATAAATACTTTTTTAGTCAGGTTGGTGCGCAGCTGATTGCGAGCATGGTAGGAAGGCGCTCGCAGGAAGAGAGCAAATACCTTCATGAGCACTTCTTCTGGATTCCACACCCCTGCCAGGGTGTTATGATCCGCCTCTGGCAAGAACTCAAAAGATGCACCGGCCTTGGCAACCTCGCTGATCTGGCCTTTCCAGCGCCGGGCAACCGGTTCGAGCACCTCTGCTCCAAACAAAACAACAAATCTGCCGTAAAGCTGTCCTGCCATCCGCTTGGCCGGGTTGGAAACCACGGGGATATCCGCTTTGAGGCGCTGCTGCTGACTGCGCATGGCCTGCACGGCCTGCTCCAGTTCGGGCTCCGGGTTGGGCACCAAATCCAGGCGGGCAAACAAGCCCAGCAGCAGGCCAAATGAAAACCCCACCGCGGCGCGCGGCTGACCGGTATGCTCAAACTGCCAGAGCGGCACTCCTGCCTGGAAGGCGGCTTCAGCGAGCTGGCCGCCGCGCGCAAGCGCAAGTCGCTGGCAGCCGTTCAAGCCAGCCTGCTCAAACGCAGACAGGGTTTCTTCCGTGTTGCCGGAATGCGAAGAACCCACCACAAGCGTATGCGGGCCATGCGCCCAGGCGGGTAAACCGTAGTTGCGGTGCACAAAAATTGGCAGCCGGCAGTAGCGGGAGGCATAAGCAGCCAGCAGGTCCGCACCAATCGCTGAGCCGCCCATACCGCTAATTACCACCTGGCGGATATCTACCCAGGTCGGCAGCGGCTGGCTGAGTGCCAACCTCCAGGCATACTCAAGCTGCCCCGGCAGGCCATCAATTTCGGCTAACATATCCTGTGGGTCAAGGTTTGAAAATTCAGTGTAGTTGTCCAGATCCATCAGGCTTTCCTTTCAATAAGGGTAAATAAAGGGTGCCCTTCCAAATCCGGCTAAGATGACTGCTCTTGAAGGGCCAGCAGGCGCTGGTAAACCTGGCGGCGCGGCCACCCGGAAACGCCTGCGATTCGCCCGGCGGTCCGGGAAGGGGCTTCGCCGGCCTGCAAAGCCTGATGCAGGGCGGCGTCCAGCTCTGCTTCAGACCACATGCGGATGATCTCCTGGTAACCACCCACCACCAGGGTAATTTCCCCGCGTGCCGGATTCTGCTCAAAATAAGCACATGCATCTGTCAGGCTGCCGCGGAAAAATTCCTCATGCAGCTTGGTCAGCTCTCGCGCAACTGCGATCGGGCGGTCGCCCAGCACAGCCAGCAGGTCAGCCAGCGAAACATCCAGGCGATGCGGGGCTTCGAGGAAAAGCAGGGTGTAGGGCAAAGCCGATACCGATTGCAGGGCACGGCGGCGTTCTGAGCTTTTGCGAGGCAGGTAACCCAAATAAACAAACGCATCCGTCGGAAGTCCGGAGGCTACCAGGGCCGCCAGCGGCGCGCTCGGGCCAGGGATGGGGCTCACGGTAAAGCCGGCCTCCAGCGCCGCCCGCACCAACTCGTAACCGGGATCGTTCAAAGCCGGTGTGCCGGCGTCCGAAACGAGCGCCACATCGCCAACGTCCAGCGCGCCCAGAATCTGATCCAGGCGGCTGAGTTTGTTAAACTCGTAATAGCTGGTCAGTGGGGTATGGATATCAAAAAACGCCAGCAGCTTACGCGTGCGGCGGGTATCTTCGGCAGCAATCAGGTGGGATTCCCGCAGCACGCGCAGCGCCCGAGCAGTAATATCTTCCAAATTACCAATCGGGGTGGCTACCAGGTACAGCGTGCCCATGTTTCTCGCATTCGATCAGCTTATTGGGTCGTCCAGGTGTATACGTCCAGATCAAGGCGCCCGTTATCGGCATTAAACCCGGTCAGGCGCATCCAGCCCAGGTTGCCGCTGCTGGAGCGGTGGCACAAATAGATGCCGATGGCCAGGTTTTCGACAGCCAGAGGCCCACCGCTGAGATTGGCAGCCGCGCAGTCACCCTGGGAGGGCACAAAACTGCCATACACTGCGAGGGTGGTCGTGTCCAGCGGGGTGAGGTACAGGCGGTTATCCCCGTCGTTGCGCTGGTAAACGAGGTCAGCACTGCCGCTGTTGACCTGGACAGAATCGAGATCAAGCCGGTCAGCCGGGAAAAGGAACGCCGAGCCGCTGATGGCGACTTCACTGGTAGCGGTAGGTGTCACCTGCGCGGTCCCTGTGGTAGCTGTCGGGGTGGCGGGCGTCGTAGAGGTGGTCGGGGTGACGGTGACATTGGAAGCGACGATAATTCGAACGTAGAACGGCAGGCCTTCACCAGGTCCAATCCCAAACAACTGGCTGGCTGCATTGCGCAGCTTCCAGTTGCTCTGAAAGGTGCCCGCAGTCGTGGGCGCCACCATATCAACAGTCACATCCACCGTCTGACCAGGGGCGACGCTGCCAGTCAACGGCGCGCTGTCGGGCGCGCCCATGCGCTCTCCCGAAAAGTAAACGATGGCATAGCTGGAGCTCCAGGTACAGGTGCCAGAATTCCGCAGGCGCCAGGTTTTACTGAACGTCTGCCCGGGCTGCATAATCGTATCGTCCGGAATGGTCACATCGATGGGCACACCCGGGCTGGCCTGGTCGCACGAAGAGGCGCCGCTGCCCGTAGTTGCAGATGCAACCGGCGAGACAGCCGTCCCGCGGGTCGGTGAAGGCGATGGGGGCGGGGTGCGCGTGACCGTTGGCGAGGGAGATGGGGGAGGGGTCGCCGTTTTGGTGGGAGTCAGCGCAATCGCTTCCGTCAGGCGCGCCTGGACCGTCTGGTATGCCTGAGTTGTATCCAGGGTGGGGGTCTCATCGCCACCGCTGTTCGGCATGTTGCACCCGGCCAACACCAGGCCAGTGAGCACAACCACGGCGGCTGCAAACCAAAAATGTCGCATCAATTTTATTTTCATTCCACTTTCCAAATCCGGTCAGGGTTTCTCCGCAATTTCTGGGATAAGTTCCGCTAACTGCCGGGCAACCTGCCGGGCAGCATCCGGGCGGGCCAGGGAGAGGCAGGCTTGCCGCGCCCGGGCGTGCTCGTCCGGATGATTCAGCCAGAATTTAACCGCCGCGACGACCTCGCTGTGGTGAGGAGCCCAAATGCCGGCCCCATGACCGGTTATATATGTGATGTTCCCGTCTTCCTGCCCAGGAAGGCGGCTGTAGAGCACCAGGGGCAGCCCGGCAATCAATGCCTCGCAGATTGTGCCAGGTCCCGCTTTGGTCAACAAGATATCCGCGGCGCGCATAAAATCGGGCATGGCGCGCACAAATCCATAAACATACACCGGCATCGGCCAGCGAGTCGTTTCCAGGCGCTGCTTCAGGCCGGCATTTCGCCCGGCGATCACCACCAGGCTGATCGGCAGGCGCGCCTGCGCCAGGGCTTGTGCGGTTTGCTCGAGCGGGCCCATCCCCTCCCCGCCGCCAACCAGGAGCACCACTGGTCGGTCGAGTCCCCAACCCAGGCTGCGGCGCAGCTCACCCCGGTCTCCCAGGGGCTGGCAGAACCGGTCGGCTACAGGCAGGCCAATGACCTTGACCCGGTTCGAACCGATCCCGGCCTGCCGGGCCTTGCGAGATGCTTCTGGGGTGGGCACGATGCACATATCCACCCGCCGGTCATACCAAAACATGTGCGCTGATACCAGATCGGTGACCACTGTGACAAACGGCGGATGCTGCGGGCCCAAAGCCCTCAGGACCGGGGTATTCGCCATGGGGTGCATGGAGACCACCAGGTCAGCCGGGTGCTGGCGCACCAGCGAGCGGATCGAGCGGCGCACATACGGCCAGGCGCCCGCCTGCAGCATGCGCACCCGGCGAGGGCCGTTGCTGAGCCGGAACCCGAATCCCCACAGGCGGGGGATGCGCACCATATCCGGGTAGAATTCTGGCATGCGGTTCAAGGGGAGCGGGGCATAATCGCGAAAAATATCCACCATCTCCATCCGGAACCGTTCGCCGAACTCGAGCTGCATGGCCTCGATGACGGCTTCCGCAGCGCTGCGATGACCGCCGCCTGTATCTGAAAACAGGAACAGGATTTTACCAGATTTAGCCGTTGGATTGCTCATCTTGGGCTTTGCTGACCACTGTCTTCAACCGGCGCGCCAACTCACGGCGCGGCAGCAGGACGCGCCGGCCACATCCCAGGCATTCGAGGCCGATATCCGCGCCCAGGCGGGTCACTTTCCATTCGTAACTGCCACAGGGATGCGGCTTGCGCAGGCGCAGCACATCCTGGAGGGCAAGGTCGGGGAGCATTGGAGGCATTATAACATGCAGCCCAGCCGAGGGGTCTGCACGGCGCCTGGGCCGAGGGGGATGCGTGCAGGCCTCCGGTGAAGTGGATTTCACGAAACCGTTTCCATTGACAAGCCTGTGCAAACTCAGTAATATGTTTTTGTAGTAATCCGGTAACAATTCGCCAATTGCCCTTTTACAAAGTTTCCGGTGAAATCGAGCGAATTGTTATCAAAGTAAATCCCATCCAGGTCTGCCGGATCGTTTAACCTGCCTGGGTGTACTGGCAGCGCCAGCGACTTAATCCAATTTCTAAACCACGAATCAACGGGAGGATCTTATGCAGCAATCTGGCAATGGTCACGCGTTTGAGGGCGATGTTTATTTTCCACCCGACGGGATCACGCAGGCAGCCAATGTCGGTGAATATGACCAGCAGTACCAGTTTTCGCTGGAAAACCCGGAGGCTTTCTGGGGCGAGCGCGCTGCCGAGCTGGAGTGGTTCAAACCCTGGGACAAAGTGCTGGATGACAGCGACGCGCCATTTTACAAGTGGTTTGTGGGCGGTAAAACCAACATTGCCTACAACTGCCTGGATCGCCATGCCCGCACCTGGCGGCGCAACAAGCTGGCCCTGATCTGGGAGGGCGAGCCGGGTGACCTGCGCACGTTTTCTTTCCATGCCCTGTGCCGGGAGGTCGCCAAGTTTGCCAACGTGCTCAAGAGCATGGGCGTCCGCAAAGGGGACATCGTGACGATTTACCTGCCGCGCATCCCCGAACAGATGATGGCGATGCTGGCCTGCGCTCGCATCGGCGCAGCCCACAGCGTGGTCTACGGCGGGTTCAGCGTAGAGGCCCTCGCCGAGCGGATCGAGGATGCCCAGAGCCGGGTGCTGGTCACCGCCGATGGCGGCTGGCTGCGCGGCAAGATCGTGCCGTTGAAGGAAATTGCCGACGAAGCCATGGCCCGCCAGCCGACCATCGAAAGCTGCATCGTGGTAAAACGCACCGGGCAGGAGATCTACATGGAGGCCGGGCGCGATTATCTGGTGGGATGACCTGATGGGCCTGCCAATCGCCAGCCCGGTGTGCGAAACTGAGCCGATGGATGCCGAGGATATGCTGTTTATCCTGTACACCTCCGGCACCACCGGTCGCCCGAAGGGGGTGGTACACACCCACGGTGGATACATGGTATACACCTACACCACCTTGAAATACGTGTTCGACCTGAAAGAAGAAGATCGCTATTGGTGCGCGGCTGACCCCGGCTGGATCACCGGGCACAGCTACATCGTTTACGGCCCGCTGCTGAACGGCGCCACCAGCTTCATGTACGAAGGCGCGCCGAACTTCCCCTATCCCAACCGCTGGTGGCGCATGATCGAAAAGTACGGCGTCTCGATCCTGTACACCGCCCCGACCGCCATCCGCGGCCTGATGCGCTTCGGGGATGCCTGGCCCAACCGGCACGACCTGAGCAGCCTGCGGCTGTTGGGCACGGTCGGCGAGCCGATCAACCCGGAAGCCTGGCGCTGGTACTACAACGTGATCGGCAAAGAACGCTGCCCGATTATGGATACCTGGTGGCAGACCGAAACTGGCGGGTTTATGATCACGCCCCTGCCGATCACCCCGCTCAAGCCCGGATCGGCTACCAAGCCGTTTTTCGGCGTGGAAGTGGACGTGGTAGACGAGGATGGCAATCCCGTCCCGACGGGTGATGAAGGCTACCTGGTCATCAAGCGCCCGTGGCCCGCCATGCTGCGCACGATCTACCACGACCCCGAGCGCTACAAGGAGCAGTATTGGAGCAAGTTCGGCACGATGTACCAGACCGGCGACTCGGCCCGCAAGGATAAAGACGGTTATATCTGGGTCATCGGGCGCATGGACGACGTGATTAAAGTCAGCGGATACCGCCTGGGTACGGCAGAGATCGAAAGCGCGTTGGTCAGCCACCCCTCGGTGGCAGAAGCCGCTGCGATCGGCCTGCCCCATGAATTGAAGGGTAACGCCATCCACGCCTACGTGATGCTGCGGGCGGGTTACGAGCCCAGCGACAAGCTGGCAGAAGAGCTGCGCGACCATGTGGGGCACGAGATCGGGCCGATCGCCAAGCCCGAGGACATCACCTTCGTGGACAGCCTGCCCAAGACGCGCAGCGGCAAGATCATGCGCCGCCTGCTCAAGGCGCGCGCCCAGGGCCTGCCTGAAGGCGATGTGAGCACGCTGGAGGAGTAAACACCCGGCCTTCATTAACCTGAGTTGACCCACACCCAGGTTTATGGGATAATCACGCCTATCTTAAAGGCAGTGATGGAAACGAGTACGCCAGTTTCCTCCTGACAGCGACCCCGGGCACGGTGCAAGCCGGGGCAGGCAGATTGGTGGAAAATCCTTCCGGAGCCGCGCGCTGAACCCTGGTGCAAGGTTACAGCCTTGCAGCAGGCTATAAGCAAGCCGGGCATGCCGCCCGTTACCCCAGGCGCGAGGGCAAAGCCGAGTTATTCCGGACAGCTCTCGACCGAGGCGCCCGCTGCAAGGCGGGAACCAGGGTGGTACCGCGGGATTTATCGCTCCCGTCCCTGCTTGGGAGGGGAGTTTTTCATTTCTAGTTTAGGAGCTGCCGCATGCCGTTTGAGCCGGTGCCGAATAAAGTCGATTTTGTTGAGAACGAACATGCCGTCCTGAAATTCTGGCAAGAATTGGGGGCATTTGCCACGCTGCGCGCCCTGCGCAGAGGCGCCCCCAAGTGGTCCTTCCTGGATGGGCCGATCACCGCCAATAACCCGATGGGGGTGCATCACGGCTGGGGGCGCACCTACAAAGACCTGTTCAACCGTTTTTATGCCATGCGCAACCACGAGCTGCGCTATCAGAACGGCTTCGACTGCCAGGGTTTGTGGGTTGAAGTGAATGTCGAGAAAGAGCTGGGCTTCCAGTCTAAAAAGGATATCGAAGACTACGGGCTGGCGCCGTTCGTCCAGCGGTGCAAAGAGCGCGTGCTGCGCTTCGCCGCTGTGCAGACCGAGCAGTCGCTGCGCCTGGGCTACTGGATGGACTGGAATGACCCGCACATGCTGCGCACGTTGGCGGGGCAATTGGCCGAAGATCCCCAGCAGGTGATCACCGTCCCGGGACCCAATGGGCCGGTTACCGACAGCGTCGAGCAGATCGTGGGGCGTCTGGGCCTGGCGGAGCTGGGCGGCTCATATTTCACGTTCTCCAACGAGAACAATTACATGATCTGGATGTTCCTCAAGAAGTGCTGGCAGAACGGCTGGGTGTATCGCGGGGCGGACGTGATGCCCTGGTGCCCGCGCTGTGCGACTGCCATCAGCCAGCACGAGATCGTCACCGACGGCTATGCCGAGCTGACCCACGACAGCGTCACCCTGCGCTTCCCGCTGCGCGGCAAACCTGGGGAAGCCTTGCTGGTGTGGACGACCACCCCCTGGACGCTCACCAGCAACGTGGCGGCGGCGGTCGGCCCGGACCTGACCTACGTGCGTGTGCGCCAGGGTGAGCAGGTGCTGTATCTATCCAAAGGCACGCTGCACATGCTGCGCGGCCGTTATGAAATCCTGGGCGAGCTCAAAGGGCGCGACCTGCTCGGCTGGACCTACGACGGCCCATTCGATGAGCTGCCCGCCGCCCGCCAGCCCGGCGGGGTGACCCACCTTAAAGAGCTGATCCAGGACATCCAGTTGAATGCGGTGGATGCCCACCAGGTGATCGCCTGGGATGCGGTGGGCGAGGCAGAAGGCACCGGTATCGTGCACATCGCCCCGGGCTGCGGCGCCGAGGACTTCATCCTGGGTAAGGAGCACGGCTTCCCGATGCTGGCTCCGCTCGATGAGGAAGGCTATTTCGGGCCGGAGTATGACTGGCTGAGCGGGAAGCATGTTTCAGAAGTGCCCGAGCTGATCTTTGCCGACTTGAAGAAGAAAGGCATCCTGTACCACGTGGAGGCGTATACGCACCGCTACCCCACCTGCTGGCGCTGCCAGACGGAGCTGGTCTTCCGCCTGGTGGACGAGTGGTTTATCAGCATGGGTGCGGTGTATGACAAACCGCGCGAGGCCATCACCCCCGCCGAAAAAGCTGCCAGCCTGCGCTACCAGATCATGGATGTGGTCGATCAGATCCGCTGGGTGCCCGATTTTGGCTACGCCCGCGAGATGGACTGGCTGCGCAACATGCACGACTGGATGATCAGCAAAAAACGCTATTGGGGTCTGGCGCTGCCCATCTGGACCTGCCCGGACTGCCAGCAGTTCGAGGTGCTCGGCGACGAGCACGAGCTGCAAGCACGTGCCGTCTCGGGCTGGGAGGCATTCGCGGGACACACCCCCCACCGCCCGTATATCGACGCCGTAAAAATCACGTGCCCTGAGTGCGGGGGTCAGATGAACCGCATCCCCGACGTGGGCAACCCCTGGCTGGACGCCGGGATTGTGAGCTTTTCGACGATGGGCTACCGCAGCGACCCGGATTACTGGCGTAAATGGTACCCCGCGGACTGGGTCAGCGAGTCCTTCCCCGGGCAGTTCCGCAACTGGTTCTACAGCCTGCTGGCGATGGCGACCGTGGTGGACAGCTCGCCGCCGTTCAAGGAGCTGTTCGGCTACGCCACCCTGCTGGCGGAAGACGGGCGCGAGATGCACAAGAGCTGGGGCAACTCGATCGAGTTCAACGAGGCCGCCGACCGGATGGGCGTGGACGTGATGCGCTGGCTGTACTGCGCCCACAAGCCGGAAAACAACCTGCTGTTCGGCTACCACCGCGCCGATGACGTGCGGCGGCGCTTCCTGATCCCCCTGTGGAATGTCTACAGCTTTTTCGTCACCTACGCCCTGCTGGATGGCTGGAACCCGCCGGCAGGCGGTTTCGACCGCGACCACCCCGAAGGCCCCACCCCGACCAGCGACAACCCGCTCGACCGCTGGATCCTGGCGCGCCTCAACCAGACCGTCCAGCGGGTAGATGAAGCCCTGTTAGACACCGACTCCTTTGCCGCCACCCTGGTGGTTGAGCCCTTTGTGGAGGATTTGAGCAACTGGTATGTGCGCCGCTCGCGGCGGCGCTTCTGGAAGAGCGAGCAGGACAGCGACAAAGGCGCGGCGTATGCCACGCTGTACCACGTGCTGGTGAAGCTGGCGCGCCTGCTGGCGCCTTTCACGCCCTTTGTCACTGAGCAAATGTACCAGAACCTGGTGCGCACGGCGCGGCCGGAGGCGCATGCTTCGGTGCACCACACCCTGTGGCCGCGCGCCGATGAAGACGCCCTGGATGACTCGCTGACCACCCAGATGGACCTGGCGCGGCGGGTGGCTTCGCTGGGTTTAAGCGCCCGCACCAACGCCGGGCTGAAGGTGCGCCAGCCGCTGGGCAAGGTGCTGGTGCACGTCAGCCAGGGCAAAGCCGAGCTCTCGCCTGAGCTGGTGGAGATCGTGGCGGACGAGCTCAACGTGAAGGAGCTGCAGTTCGTGAGCGAGGCCGGGGCGCTGGTCAGCTACCGCGTCCTGCCCAACAACAAGCTGCTCGGGCCGCGCTTTGGGGCGAGCTTCCCGGCGGTGCGCCAGGCGCTGGCGGAGCTGGACCCTGCGGCAGTGGCAGCCAAAGTGGAAGCCGGGGAAGCCATCTCAGTTAGCGTGGCGGGCGAACCCGCCGAGCTGGCGGCAGAGGAAGTGCTGGTGCAGTCCCAGCCCGCGGAAGGGCTGGCGGTGGCGGCGGACAAAGTGGTCACTGTGGGCATCGACACGGTGGTGACCCCCGAGCTGAAAGCCGAGGGCACGGCCCGCGAGCTGGTGCGCCGCATCCAGGAGATGCGCAAAAACGCCGGGTTCAACATCGAAGACCGCATCACCACCTGGTGGCAGGCGGAGGGCGCGCTGGGCGAGGTGATCCGCCAGTGGGGCGGCTACCTGCAGAGCGAGACCCTCACCAGCGAGCTGGTCAACGGCGCCTCCCCGCCGGAGGCCTACCTGGAAGTGCAGACGGTGGACGGCGAAAGCGTGCTGTTAGGCGTCAAGCGGAACGCGGGGTGAGAATTTCACTTGATTACTACGCATTGCCAGTGATTAACTTGAGTTGACCGGACAAATCTCGTTACTTTCATCTGGTTTAAGGCGGTGGGTATGCAGGTGATGGTGTTGGAGCCAGAGAGTTTACAAGGATCTCATCTGCCTCCATAAAATCTCCAGCAACCAATCCGAACAATTTTTCATTCGTAAGAAGCTGCAAAGAAACGTACGTACTCTCATTCTGTTGAGTAACGCCGAAGGTAATTTCCCGAACGACGTGAACACCCGGATCTTGAGGGATCCAGGGGCTGGTGGTTGGGATAGATTGTTGTTGGTCCGCCTTCGCCTGTCGTTGATCCGGCAAGGTTTCTGGAGGAACTCCCCAACCCCAAAAGCCGATGGTTAAATCATTGCTTCGAACCGGATCCGTTCCTGCAGCATAATAGGTGGTTGAGAGCCGGTCATCGCCCAGAGAAGTATTCCCTTCAAAAACGGCGGTCGCAGTTTCATAGGTTTCTGACTTTTCATTAATACCAGTCAACTGCAGATAGATCGCATCCGCCTGTACCGTCCGTGGTGAGAAGATAAGCGCCCCCAATTCGACCTCATAAAAATCATCGAAATGCAACACCTTCAGAAGCGGGTATGCCTGACCTTGTTCATCATGCAGCTGCATCTGGTATTCCTGCACCAATTTGTCCATGCGGGAATTGGCTAAACTATAGAATAGTACGGTATTAAAAGGCGATAGCTGAATTGCCAAAACATCCAGACGGATACCATCCAGGCCAATCGACGGGTTGTCCGCGAGACCCCAACTCGTCAGAAGAGGTTTCAGTAAGGTAGCCTGAGTTGTTGTGCCGGATGCCGGATAAGGCTCCTGTATGGGTAATTGTGATTCCTCCTGGTTAATTCCCTTGCATCCAGTAATCAATAGGATTACAAAAATCATCGCCCAAAATAATTTGCTCATCAGCAGCTCTCCGGGCTGGTAATCATTTCCGCGGATTTCGATCCGCATTTGCCTGAGTTTAACGGGTAACCAATGCTTCGAATTGCCAGCGTGCCAGAAATTCATTCCCCGCCCTGGAGCAGAGGCAGCACGTAAGGCGATTGGAACTCCTCCGCCAGGATATCCATCAAAATCACGTCGTATGCCCGGCTGCCGATGATCCGTGCCTGGCGGCGGCGCCCGATCTCGCGGAAGCCCACCCGGTGGTAGGCCTGGATGGCGCGCGGGTTGAAATCAAACACGCCCAGCATCACGCTGTTTAAATTGAGCAGGTTGAAGGCATAGTCCAGCAGCAGGCGGGAGGCCTCCTGGCCGAACCCCTGGTTCCAGTACTCCTTTTCCCCGATCATAAGCCCCAGCATGGCGCTGCGGTTGGCCCAATCCAGGCTGAACAGCATCCCCCGCCCGATCAGGGCATCGGTCTCGCGCACCACGATGCTGAACACCTGCTGCTGCTGGCGGATCACCTCCGCCAGGATGTCGGCTTCCTTTTCCAGCGGCATGAGGGTGTAGGCCTCATCCCCCAGCGGCAGGGCGACTTCAAGATCGTTATCCCAGGCAGCCCACTGCTCCGCATCTTCCGCGCTGCAGGGGGAGAGGTAGCATTTTTGACCGACCAATTTGGGGTAGTGAGGCATGGGAGGCTCCTTGGTTAAGGAATGCTGGCAGCCGGATTTGATTGCCGTCTCCAATTATCGCGCCGGAATTCAACCGGGGGATCGAGTTTTATTGCGGGTAATTGTTAGCATCAGGGTATTCGCCATCTAATAAAGGAGGGGTGCAAGGGACCAGAAAAACGGTTGTGATATCGTAGTTGTGAACTGATCATTGGGATAAACCTAAGATAATTCATAAATGCATGAGGTTAATGACTCGCTTAACAAAATGTTCCGGATTTGATAATTCCATTTCACAACACCGCCAGCAAGGCCCCGGCGCCAAACCCCACCAACACCAGCCCGGCGATGCGGTTGACCCACACCAGGGCTGCGGAGGTGACTCGCCCGCTCAGCAGGCTAACCGCGCTGCTCAGCAGCAGCCACCAGCCCGCCGAGCCAAGGAAGACACCGGTCACCAGCAGCGCCGCCCCTGAAAAGCTGCCGTCCGTCCCACCCAGTCCGAGCCCGGCAAAGACCGCCACGAAGGACAGGATGGTCGCTGGGTTGGTGAGGGTCAGGAAGAACGTGGAGAGGTAAGCACCCCGCAGGCCTCCCCGGCGCGCCTCAGCAGCCTGCGCGGCGGGTTTGCTGAAGAAGGTGCGCACCCCCAGATAGATCAAAAACCCCCCTCCTAATAACGCCAGCCAGAACTGCTGCGCCACCAGCAGGCTGGAAACCGCCGTCAGCCCGAAAGCTGCCACCGCCCCGTAGAACAGGTCGGCAGTGGCCGCCCCCAACCCGGAGACGAACCCCACCCGGCGGCCTTCCGCCAGGGTGCGGCGGATGCACAGCACCCCGATCGGGCCAACTGGCGCGGCAATCGCAAAACCGAGTAAAATCCCTTTTAGCAGGAAGTTCACATCCATTCCGCCAATCTTACCCGAAATCGGGGGCAGTGATGTTCAGACCCGTCGACCCCAGGCCGGATTTTGCACTGCTGGAAGAATCCATCCAGCGCTACTGGCAAGTCCACCATGTTTTTGAAAAGACGCAGTCCAACCCGCATGGGCGCCTGCCTTTCGTCTTCTATGAAGGCCCCCCTACCGCCAACGGCGAACCCGGCGTGCACCACGTGCTGGCGCGGGCGATTAAAGATTTGATCCTGCGCTACAAGGTGATGCGCGGCTTCCACGTCGTACGCAAGGCAGGTTGGGATACACACGGCCTGCCAGTCGAGATCGAAGTGGAGCGCCAGCTGGGTTTTACCAGCAAGAGCCAGATTGAGCAGTACGGCATCGCGCGCTTCAACGAGCTCTGCCGCCGCTCGGTGTTCACCTACATCCAGGATTGGATCCGGCTGACCGAGCGCATCGGTTACTGGGTGGACCTGGAAGACGCCTATGTGACCTACACCAACGATTACATCGAGTCTGTCTGGTGGGTCCTCAAGTCCCTGTGGGAAAAAGACCTGCTCTACCAGGGCTTGAAGGTGGTGCCTTACTGCCCGCGCTGCGGCACGCCGCTCTCCGATCACGAGGTGGCCCAGGGTTACGCTGAGACCGAGGACCCCTCCCTGTATGTGCGCCTGCCGCTGGTGGACGACCCTGGCACATCGCTGCTCATCTGGACCACTACCCCGTGGACCTTGCCCGCGAATGTGGCAGTCGCCGCCCACCCGGATGAGGATTACGTGATCGTCGAACACCCGCTGGAGGACGCGCCAGGTGAAACTGAGCGATTGATACTCGCCAAAGCCCTGGTCAAAGCAGTGTTTGGCGATGAGCCGGTGAAGGTTTTTGAAACCTTCAAGGGGCGCCAGCTTAAAGACCTCCACTACAAGCCGCTGTTCACCTACCTGCTGCCAGACAAACCGGCCTACCTGGTCATCAACGAGACCTTCGTCACCACCGCGGAAGGCACGGGCCTGGTTCATATCGCCCCGGCGTTCGGCGCCGAGGACCTGGAAACCGCCCAGCGCCACGACCTGCCCGTACTGCACACCCTGGAGGGCGATGGCACATTCAAAACACACACCGGCCCGTGGCGCGGCCAGTTTTTCAAAGAGGCCGATGCGGGCATCACCGCTGACCTGGAGCGGCGCGGCCTGCTGCTGCGTGCCGGACTTTACAGCCACACCTATCCATTCTGCTGGCGCTGCGATACACCCCTGATTTACACAGCCCGCCAGACGTGGTATCTGGGCACACAGCGTTTCCGCCAGCAGCTGCTCGCCAACAACCAGCTCATTAACTGGGTGCCAGAACACATCAAAGATGGGCGTTTTGGCAATTGGCTGGAGAATAATGTGGATTGGGCCCTGGGGCGCGAGCGCTACTGGGGCACCCCGCTGCCGGTCTGGGTTTGCCAGGAGTGCGACCATCGGCTGGCAGTCGGTTCGGTGGCAGAGCTGGAAGAACGGACTGGCGAGAACCTGCGCCAGCTCGACCTGCACCGCCCGTATATCGACGAGGTGGTCTTTCCCTGCCCGATGTGCGAGGGGAAAATGCGCCGCGTGCCAGAATTAATCGATGTGTGGTTCGATTCGGGTGCGATGATTGTGGCGCAGTGGCATTATCCCTTTGAGAACCAGGAGTGGTTCGCTACCCAATTCCCGGCAGACTTCATCAGCGAGGCGGTCGACCAGACGCGCGGTTGGTTTTACTCGCTGCACGCCATCAGTACGCTGCTATTCGACCAGGGTGCGTTCCGCAATGCGATCTGCCTGGGGCTGATGCAGAACCAGGAGGGGCAAAAGATGTCTAAAACGCGCGGCACGGCGGTTGATCCCTGGGATGTGATCCAGGCCAACGGGGCGGATGCGCTGCGCTGGTACCTATACACCTCCAGCCCTCCCTGGCATGAGCGCCGCTTCCATCCGGACCAGGTCAGCGAGGTCTTGCGCGGCTTCACCCTCACGTTGTGGAACGTCTACAGCTTTTTCACCACTTACGCCACCCTCGACGAGTGGACGCCGGGCAGCGCCACCCAGGTGCTGGCGATCCTGCGCAAAGCCGACTACACCCCCTTAGACCGCTGGCTGCTTTCCGAGCTGCACGGACTGGTAGAGCAAGGTGACTGCCGCTTACGAACGTTATGACATCCCCGGGGCTACCCGCCCCATCGAGACATTTGTCGAGCGCCTGTCGAACTGGTATTTACGGCGCTCGCGGCGGCGCTTCTGGAAGGGCAGCGCGGCCGATAAGCAGGCTGGTTATGCTGCGCTGTACGAAACACTGGTGACCCTCAGCAAGCTGCTCGCACCGGCCATGCCGTTTCTGGCGGAGGAGCTTTACCAGAACCTGGTCTACCGCCTGGATGAAAACACCCCAGAATCGGTGCACCTGGCTGCCTGGCCTGACTGTGATGCCTCCTTGATCGACCCGGATCTAAACGACGACATGGCGCTAGTGATGAAACTGGCCTCTCTGGGGCACGCGGCCCGCAACCAGGCGGGTATCAAGGTGCGCCAGCCATTAAGCGAGGCAGCCTTCAGCACCGGCAGCGTGGCAGAGGCCGGGGTCATCGAAAAATATGCCGATCTCCTCGCAGACGAGCTGAACGTCAAGGCTGTGCGGGCATTGAGCTCTGCCAGCGAGGCAGTCAGCTACCGCTTAAAACCGCTCCCTCGGCAGCTTGGGCAAAAATACCAGCACCGCTTCCCGCAAATCCAGGATGAGCTGCTCCTGCTGGACCCGGAATGGGCGGCTGGAGAACTGCTCTCCGGAAAGGCGCTAGAAATCATCCTGGATGGTGAACCGGTAGTTATCCTGCCAGAAGAGGTAGAAGTGATCATCGAGCCGCTGGGTGAGCATGTCGTGACAGCCGAGGGGGCGCGGCTGGCGGTGCTGCAAACCAGTTTAACGCCCGAGCTGGTGGCAGAAGGCCTGGCCCGGGATTTCATCCGGCGGACCCAGGAACTTCGCCGCCAGGCCGGGCTGGCGGTGGATGACCGCATCTATCTGGTTTATGAAGCCTCCTCCGGGCTGGCGCGCGCCATCCACACCCACCGGGAGACCATCATGGAAGAAACCCTGGCGGTCTTCCTCGATTACGGCAGGCCGGGTTCCGGGATGGAAAGCAGCCAGGCGGAATTTGACGGGGAAACCCTGCTGCTGGGCCTGACCAAAGCGCAAGAAGGGGAATAACCCCGCCTACGAGACAACGCTGCTGATAGCCACTGCTGATGCGTGAAAAACTGCGCACAATCGTTTGGTTCGTGATCCAGCGCCTTTCCCGCCTCGAGATCACGGGGTTGGAAAACCTGCCCCTGGAAGGCGGCTGCCTGATGGTTGGCAACCACCTGGGTTATCTGGACGCAGCACTCTATTTTGCCGTGCTGCCGCGCTCAGATGTCAAAGGGTTGGTAGCAAGCACGTATCGTTACGTACCTATATTGAATTGGCTGGTTAACCGCGCCGGGGGCATCTGGTTGAACAGGGAAAATTCCGATTTTCACGCACTGCGCCAGGCAGCGGCTCACATCCAACAAGGGGGTTTGCTGGGCCTCGCCCCGGAAGGCGTGCGCAGCCCGACCCATCAGTTGATCCAGGGTAAAGTGGGAGCAGCATTTTTAGCCGCCCACACCGGAAAAGTCCCCATCGTACCTGCCGCAGTCACCGGCACGGAAAAATTTATCACCCAGCTTCTTCGCTTTAAACGCCCTCACTTCACGCTGACCTTCGGTAAGCCATTCACCCTGCCGCCCCTGGAGCGCAAAGACCGGGCAGCTTCACTGCAGCGCAACACCGATGAAATCATGTGCCGAATTGCAGTCCTGCTGCCGGAGCAGTACCGCGGGGTGTACGCTGATCACCCGCGGTTGAGCGAGCTGCTGCGTGAAAAACATTCTCCTGAAAATCATCCACAAACTGCGATGATCCAAATGCAGAAGCCGTAGGCGTGTTAAAATCAACCCCGCCAAATTGGCCTGATTAAATAAATATTAAGGAAAGACTGTCGAATCATCATGACATCAGAAGAAATGTGGCAGTTACTCACCGAACCCGGGCGGGATGGGCTGGCGGCAACCGTCCGGCCAGATGGACGCCTGCATAATGTGCCGGTCTGGTACTGTGTAGATGGCAATGAAATTGTGTTCACGACCGGAGAAAACAGCGTCAAGGCGAACAATCTCCGCCATTCCCCGCGCATCGCGTTCACTGTATCCCAACCCAGCAATCCCACGAAGTATGTGATGGTGGAAGGGGAGGCATATTTCTGGGAGGCCCCTACCTCCGAAAAACAGCGTATACTCGGCCAGATTTACGCCCGCTATGGCGAAGACTACACCGGGAAAGGCAGCCTGCAGGGCACCCTGTTTGTGCGCATCAAGGTAAGCCGGCTGCTAGGAGAAAACTACGGTTGATTAACAGGCACGCTATGCGCTACCGGACGATCGATAACCTGCTGGAAGCTCATCCGGCGGGTGGGGTGGCTTTTTTTATGCGCCATGCGGAACGCTACCCAATCGACGATGCCCACGATGTCATCCACTCCGATCTGACTGAAAACGGATTCCTGGCGGCGCACCATTTTGGCGAACGCCTGGGCGCAGCCTTGCCCATCGGCCTGATCAGCAGCAGCCCGCTGGCACGCTGTCGGAACACCTGCCGGGCAATCCTGGAGGGAGCCGGGCAGACCAAACGTGTGCACGGATACTGGTGGCTTTTCAGCCCCAACCTGCGCGCCCGGGGTGCCGCTGCTAAAAATGGGCGGGTCAAAGGGGTCCAGTTCTGGTCAGGGAGCGTCCAGGATGGGCCAAAATCCATTTACCTTACCGAGCGGATGGCCCTGCTGAGCCGCCGGATCCGCACCCCTTCACAGGCCGGGGAAATTTACCTGTATGTGGCCCACGATACCACAGTGCTGCCGCTGCTGGCTTACTTGCTTGGCTGCGAGCGGACCGAGGCAGACCAGATGCCAGATTACCTGGAAGGTATCGCCCTGGTCCACAGGGATGGGCGGCTGGCGCTGGATGACCCGGGATTTTATTCCGATCCCTGACACCATGCAGCCTTCTTACATCCAATCGATCCGCAGTCAGGTTGGGCCGCGCAAGATTTTCGTAGTTTACGCCACGGTGATCCTGCACACCCGGGATGGGCAGATCCTCCTGCAGGAACGCACCGACCTGGACATCTGGGGACTGCCCGGCGGAGTGCTCGAGCTGGGGGAGGATATCCTGCAGTGCGCCCGCCGTGAGCTGCGCGAGGAAAGCGGCCTGGAAGCCGGGGAACTTTCCCTGGTGGGTGTGTATTCTGACCCGCAGTGGGATGTCCACTATCCGAACGGCGACCTGGTGCAGCAGTTCACCATCTGCCTGGCGGGCCAGCAGCAGGGCGGGGTACCGCGAGTGGATGGGATCGAAACCCGCCGGCAGGCTTTTTATACGCCTGAGGCGCTTCCTTGGGAGCTTTTGCCTCCCTGGTACAAAGCCATGCTCCGCGACTACCTGGGGGGGCGCATGCCTGCATTTTCAGCCCCCTATTCTGGCAATTCGCGCGCATCGCAGGTGGATATCCTGCGCAACTCACTCGGTCTTGCTCCGGTGATCCTGGCAGGCGCAGTGGGAGTTGTCATCCACCCGGATGGGCGGTTGTTAATGATCAAGCGACGGGACTCCCAGCAGTGGACCTTTCCGGGCGGATATTGTGACCTGGGTGAAAATGCCGCCCACACTGCCGTAAGGGAAATTCATGAAGAAACAGGGATGCAGGCTGTTCCCACACGCCTGCTGGGGGTATATACTCCGCCTCAGATTTACACGTATCCAAATGGCGACCAGGTGCAGCCCGCCAGCGCGATTTTTTGTATGCGTCCCACGGGAGAAAGGCTTTGGCCTGGAGACCCGGAGACACTGGATGCAGCCTGGAAAAACCCGGCCGAGGTGCTGGCACTGGCAGCGCACCCTCTCGTGGCGCCGCTGCACACAGCCGTCGTGCAGTACCTCCAGCAGGGCTGGTTTATCCTCACCTGAAACAATCCTGTCACAAAACTCCTGCCAGCGGTGTTAATTTAATGAACACGGAGGCAGGAGTTGGAAGTTACAATACGAGGCATGGAAAGCAAACCAGCCAGCGAGCAGGCTGCAGCGAATGCCGCCCTTGAAGCTGCCCTGGGGCAACACTGGGAGCGTGTGTACGGCGTCCTGTTCCGGTTGGTCGGAGACCACTACGCAGCCGAAGACCTGGCCCTGGAAACTTTCTGGCAGCTGCACACCCGCCCTCCCAAACAGAATGACAATCTGGCCAGCTGGCTGTACCGGGTAGCCACTAATCTGGGATTTAATGCCCTGCGTGCGCAGCAACGCCGGCAAGCGTATGAAGAGCAGGCCGGCAGCCAGGCACTGGAACAACAGTCGCCAGCACACCCAGAGGCTCAGGTTGAGCAGCGCTTCGAGCGTGCCCGGGTGCGCACAGTGCTGGGCACCATGAGTGAACGAGATGCCCAACTACTGGTGCTGCGTTACTCTGGCTTCGCCTATGCTGAAATTGCCGCTGTGTTAGAAGTTGCCCCGGGATCGGTGGGAACCCTGCTGGCCCGGGCAGAAGCTGATTTTGAGCGCCGCTTTCGCGCTCAGGAGAGAGAAGCATGAGCAAACACCTTGAAAATGGAGACCTGCGAGCCTACCTGGACGGCGAGCTGCCCGAAGAGCTGCTAACAACCGTGTCAAGCCACCTGGAAAGCTGCCCGGAATGCCAGGCTGCCCTGCAAGCGATCACCCTCCGGGCAGAGCGCGCGGATAGTGCCCTCAATGCCCTCTCTCCTGGTTCCAACGATACCCCCATTTCTCCCCAGGCAGCATTCCTGCGCCTGCAAACTCAAAATACCCCTCAGACCAAGGAGGTCCAAACTATGTGGCAAAAACTTACCCGCCGTTCGCTGCGCCCGCTGTGGGCAGGCGCGGCCGTCGTGGTTATGCTGGCCCTGTTGATGTTTATTCCGCAGGTCCGGGCCGCGGCAATCAATTTCCTGGGCTTATTCCGGGTGGAGAGCATCCAGGTCGTGCAGTTTAATCCAGCCAACCTGCCCCAAAATCTCGATCAGGGGATGGTCAGGTTCGATGAAATGATGAATGAGCAGTTCAAGTTTGAAGAAAGCGGCGAGCCCGTTGTTGTCGGCAGCGCGGAAGAGGCCAGCCAGCTGGCTGGTTTTACCGTCAAGCAGCCAGCCGCCTCCACGGTCGCCCAGGAAATCACCTACCAGCCCGGCTCCAGCCTGGAGTTCACTATCGATGTGGGCTTGATGCAGCTGGTGCTCGAGGAGCTTGGCAGCGACCTTGTTTTACCCAAAGCCATCAATGGAGAAAAAGTAAGTGTCGAAATTCCTGCCTCGGTAACCATCCAGATGGGCGACTGCCGGCCATTTGACCCGGATGTGCAGTCGGAACGCAATCTGGCTTTCTGCACCGCCCTTTTCCAGGGGCCTAGCCCGACCGTCTCGGCACCGCCAGGTGTGGATGTCCAGGAAGTGGGTGAAGCTATGCTGCAGCTGCTGGGCATGAGCGCGACCGAAGCTGCTAATTTCTCCGCAAATATCGACTGGGCTACGACGCTGGTGCTGCCTGTTCCTCAAGAATTATCTCCCCGGCAAGTGACTGTTAACGGCGTTCCAGCCACCCTGCTGGTTGAGGATCGCAGTTACATGCAGGACAAGCGCTATACCCTGATCTGGATCCAGGATGGGATTCTATATGGGCTGACCGGGCGCGGCTCGACGACTGAGGCTCTGCGCCTGGCAGAATCACTGCAGTAATCTACGCCAGTAGACCGGGTAGCAGCCTGCGGTTTTAAAATCGGTTACAATCCATACCAGATAAACTAACCAGCGGAATGCGCGGTGTTCAATGCCGCGCATTCCGCATGCCAGCAGCGGATATGCCCGACCATCACGCCTTTCAGGCTCGCAATTTACGCAAAGTATTCGGCGAGCCCCCCGACGAAAAAGTAGCAGTTGCCGATCTGACGCTCACCGTAGAACGTGGCGAGGTGTTTGGATTCCTGGGTCCGAATGGGGCCGGCAAGACCACCTCCATCAAGATGCTGCTCGGATTGATTGCCCCCACCTCTGGCGAGGCAAATCTGCTCGGATATGCCCCTAACGACCCGTACAGCCGGCAGAAGGTGGGTTTTCTGCCCGAGCATTTTCGCTTTCATGACTGGCTAACCGCCAGCGAATTCCTGAAATTACACGCCGAGTTATATAAAATCCCCGCGGATGTTATCCGCAGGCGGGTCCCCGAGCTCCTCGATTTGGTAGGGCTGAGTGAGCACAGCAACAAGCGTTTGCGGGCATTCTCGAAAGGCATGCTACAGCGGATCGGCCTGGCGCAGGCTCTGCTCAACGAACCCGACCTGGTGTTTTTGGACGAGCCGACCTCCGGTCTCGATCCAGTTGGGCGGCGGTTGGTGCGGGATATTATCCGCGAGCTGCGCGCCCGCGGCACGGCGGTCTTTTTAAACTCGCACCTGCTCAGCGAAGTTGAAATCACCTGCGACAGAGTGGCGTTTATCAAAAACGGTGAGGTCATCCGCACCAGCAGCCTGCAGACCCTGGTAGAAGGGGAGCTGACCGTGCAGGTGCGCGCCCGCGGCCTGACGCAGGAAATCGCGGCTGGCCTGGCGCATTGGAGTCCCAATGTCCGTCTGGACGGAGAACACGCTTCCATGACCCTGACCGGCGAAGCGGACCTGCCGGAAATCAACCGCTATCTGGTAGGACAAGGCGTGGATGTGTATGCCCTGCAGCCCCAAAAGATTTCGCTGGAGGATTTGTTCATTCAGATCGTCGGCACCGATGGAGGCCTGTAAACGCGGATGGCAACGTTTATCATCGCCCGCCTGACATTTCACGAAGCTTCCCGCCGGCGGATCCTGCTGGCCGCGCTGCTGCTCGGCGTGCTGTTCCTCATCATTTACGGGCTGGGCCTGTATTTCATCCATCGCGAAGAGCTGCGCAACCCGATGGGTGGGCCTGCCACCCGCGCCGAAATTTACAATTTTTTGCTGCTTGCCGGGCTGTATGTGGTCAACTTCCTGACCGTGATGCTGACCGTGCTGACCTCTGTGGACACCCTGTCCGGCGAGATTGCCTCTGGCACCATCCACACAATCGTATCAAAACCCATCCGCCGCTGGGAAGTGCTGCTGGGGAAATGGGTCGGGTTCGGGTTGATGCTGACCCTGTATGTCGGCTTGATGGCAGGAGGGGCCGCGCTGCTGGTGAAGATGATCGGCAGCTACACTCCACCCAACTTCCTTAATGGGCTGGGGCTCATCTGGCTGAATGGGATACTCATGCTGAGCATCTCCCTGCTGGGCGGGGCGTACCTGTCTACCCTGGCGAACGGCGTGCTGGTATTTGGGCTGTTCGGCGTGGCGTTTGTCGGCGGCTGGATCGAACAGTTCGGCAGCCTGATACAGAACCAGTCGGCAGTGAATATTGGCATTCTGAGCAGCCTGATTATGCCAAGCGAAGCATTATGGCGGCTGGCGGCCTACGAAATGCGTTCACCCCTGGTTTCGGCGATCGGCTTTTCTCCGTTTACCTCTGGCAGCTCGGTGCCTAGCCCGGCCATGTCCGGGTATGCCCTGCTCTACCTGGCGACTGCCATGATTCTGGCGATCCGAGCTTTCAACCGCCGCGATTTATAATCCCTGGTTCATGTCAACCAACGCGCGCCAACAAAACCCGCTCATCAAGTGGGCTATCCCCTTCGTTTGGGTTTATTTTACGCTCCTGCTGGGATGGCTGGCCGCGTTTGCGCTTGGCGGGGATTGGGGCGGTTTGCTGGCCCCGCTGAATGCCCTGGCATGGTGGTTATTCCTGCCGCTGCCCCTATTCCTGGGGCTGGCAATCGCAACCCGGCGCATAGGGTTGGGGCTTGCTGGAGCTATCGGATTGGCAGCCGGCCTCTACCTGTGGGGCGGATTGTTCCTGCCCGGGCCAGAGCAAGCAGCGGCCCTGAGCGGCGCATCCAGCGCCAGTCTGCGGGTGATGACCTACAATGTCTACGGTTTTAACAACGACCCCACGGGTGTGATCGCGGCCATCCGCAGTGTGGACCCGGATATCGTTTGTTTGCAAGAGCTGAATTACGAAACTGCCGCTGCACTGCTGGATGCGCTGGGTGGGGAGTACCCATACCGGGTGCTCGACCCCAGCCGCGGTGTCGAGGGAATGGGCACGATCAGCAAATATCCCCTGCGCTCCTCCGGACAGACCCTGCCTTCGCAGTGGGTCGGTACGCCCCAGGTGCTGGAGCTGGACTGGAATGGGAGGATCATCACACTGGTCAATTTTCACATGCACCCACCGGGACGGCTGGCGCCCGGATCGCTGCGACAGCGCCATGCCATCCGCCTGAGGCAAGCAGCCGCCCTGACCCAATTGGCGGCAGAAGTTGAGCAGCCGGTGCTCCTAGCGGGGGATGCCAACGCCACCGATTTGAACGAAGCCTACCAGATGATCACCCACGCAGGCTTGCGCGACGCGTGGCGGGCAGCCGGGCAGGGGCTGGGCTTTACTTTCCCGCGCCAGCTGGGCAGGCTGAGCCCGGCATGGATGACGCGCATCGACCACGTGTTTCTCAGCTCGCAATGGCTGATCCAAACGGCAAAGCTGGCTCCTGTGGACGGCAGCTCAGACCACCGCGGGGTTGTGGTGGAGGCCGGGCTGCCGTCTGATTGATCTTCCCGGCAAATCTTCTGCCCGGGACCATCCCCAGTATGTGATCCAAATGAAACTCCACCTGGCAACCTGGAGCGTTTCAGGTCGCTTGACAATAATATGATTTCAACTAAAATTAGGTTAGACTAAATATATTATTAGATTTAACTAATAGCGATGGAGGCGAGCATGGAAAATCTATTACGCTGGGTGGCGGTGGCTGCGCTTGGGGCCAGTATGGTCATTTCGATTTACTTCCGCCGCCGGGCAGCACAGAGTGGGGAACGGATTAACCACGCCCAGGAAGAAGGCATCCTGATGGTGATCCTGAGGGTAGTTTTTGGGCTGGCCTTGTGGCTGTCTGCTTTACTATACCTGGTTTACCCGGCCTGGTTGGCGTGGTCGCAGGTGGATTTGCAGCTGTGGCTGCGCTGGGCAGGGGCAGGCCTCATGGTGTTGTGCGTGCCGCTGTTCTACTGGCTGTTCAGCAGCCTGGATCGCAACATCACCGGGACGGTCGCAATTCGCAAGGACCACAACCTGGTTACAAGCGGGCCATACGCATACGTGCGCCACCCGCTGTACAGCGTCGGGCTGCTGGCATTCAGCGGGTTCGTCCTGCTGACTTCCAGCTGGTGGATTGCCTTCCTGGTGGTCATGACTGGAATTTACCTGGTCAGGCGCACCCCTCTAGAAGAAAAACGCCTGCTAGAGCGGTTCGGCGACGAGTATCGGGAGTATATGCAAAATACCGGGCGCTACCTGCCCAGGCTGCGCACTGGCTGATCACCCTAACTGCATGCCCCACACGGCTTTCACAATAGCAAGTTGAGGGTGGATTCCTGGCCGCTCCTTTCTAAAAACTCGTGGGCGTACCCCATCTAGGCGAGGATCGGTTAGAATGTGGGGCATGCCAACGATCAACCAGGCAACGATTACCACCAACGGGATCATCCGCCCCACGTACGCCGAAATCGACCTGGAACGCCTGCACCAAAATTACCTGGCGATCCGGTCCACAGTTGCCCCGGCAAAAGTTATGCTGGTGCTCAAAGCCAACGCCTACGGGCACGGCATGGTGGAGGTGGCACGTCATGCGGAAGCCTGGGGAGCAGATTACCTGGGTGTGGCAGTGCTCGAGGAAGGGCTGCTGCTGCGCGAGATCGGCATCCGGGCGCCGATCCTGGTCATGGGGGGCATGTTGGGCAACCAGGTGCCCCAATTCTTACAGAATGATCTGACACTGACCGCTTCCTCGCTTGAAAAACTTGAACAGATCGACCAGGCTGCAGGCGCGCTGGGTCGCCAGGCGCGGGTGCACTTGAAAATCGACACCGGTATGGAACGCATCGGCGTCCACTATTACAATGCTGCCGGGTTGTTGGAGGCCAGCCTTAACTGCCGGCATGTCCATATTGAAGGCATTTACTCTCACTTCGCCAACGCCGATGCGGCGGACCTCAGTTCAGCCCGGCTGCAATTGGAGCGCTTCCTGGAAGTGCTGCGCTTTTTCGAACGGCATAGCCTGCCAGCCCCACTGCGGCACATGGCAAATTCGGGAGCCGTCCTGCAGCTGCCAGAAAGCTACCTGGACCTCGTTCGCCCGGGGATCCTGTTTTACGGTGTCTACCCTTCCCCGGAGGTCCAAAAAAACATCCAGGTCTACCCGGCACTCACATGGAAATCGCAGGTCGTCTATTTTAAGGTTGTCCAGCCACACAGCCCGGTGAGCTATGGCTGGACATGGCAAAGCGACCATATGATCCGGGTGGTCACGGTCCCCGTGGGTTATGGGGATGGCTATTTCCGCAGCATGTCCAATAAAGCCTGCGTGCTGCTGAACGGCAAAAAGTATCCACAGATCGGCCGGGTGTGCATGGACCAGATCATGGTGAACATTGAATGGGACAGCGCCTTCAACGGTGATGAAGTGCTGCTGATCGGGGAGCGCAGCGGCGAGCGCATCAGCGTGGAAGACCTGGCGGAGTGGGCTGGCACAATCCCCTATGAAATCCTGACGAATATTAATACCCGCGTGCCGCGCGTGTACACATCATATTCAACGGAATGAGCGCCGAGCCAGACCAAAGCGACCTGTACCGGCGCGTGACCGAGCTGACGATTGACGAGCTGATTGGCCTGTTAGGCTGGCGAGAATCAACTACCGGTCGGCTGCTGGCGCGCACAATTTGCCGCCCGTGGGCCGGGCAGTTCGCCCGGCATGCAATCGCTTTCGACTCACTGATCCTGGCACAGGGGTGGAGCGCGGCCAGCCGCATCACCATCCAGCGTTACGTTCACAGCCTGACACTGGAAATCACACAGCCGGTGCCCGCTGAGGGACCGCTGCTGGTGACCGCCAACCATCCGTTAATCACCGATTTTATGGCCCTGGCGGCGGCAGTGGGGCGGGATGACTTGAGCATTTTGGCTTATACCCGGCCCTTCCTTGAGACACTGCCCGGACTAGCCGGTCACATGATTTTGATGTCCCACGATCCGGATGCGCGCATACACGCCATCAGGCAGGTCATCCAGCAGCTGCAGATGGGCCAGGCAGTGCTTGTTTTTCCGGCTGGAACCAGCGAACCAGATCCAGGGTTAATGGCTGGGCTGCCTGAGTCGCTGCCCGGCTGGCAGGACAGCCTGGCGCGTATCATCCGGCACGTACCAGCCACTCGGGTCCTGCCAGCCCTGGTGAGCGGTGTAACCTGGTCCAGACCCGCACAACTGGGTATGGTCCGCAGCCGCCCCACCCGCTTCCAGCGCATCCGTTTGGGCGGCACAATCCAGGTGATGTGGCAAACCGTGACCGGCCAGCGCCTGACCGATGTCCGCGTACAGCTTGGCAGGCAGCTATGTGGAGAAGCTCTGGTACAACTGGACAACGACTGCGCCATCCTGGATGCCATTCGCAGTGAAATGCTGTGCCTGCTCGCAGCCCTGCCCGGGCTCGAGGAGCCAGCGGCTCCTTGAGCAGCGTTTAACACAGGAAAGTGATACTCTATTTATGAACGGAGCAGCGCGAATTCCGTGAACAGCTTGCCTTTTGGTGAGAGCCGTATGAGGAAAGGCAGGCGAACTTTGGTAATACCCGACTAGTTTGATAAAATTTAATCAGTATGTTGACCGATACGGTCTCTGCCCAAGATCTGCTACACAGCCTGCGCCAACGCTGGTTGGGTATTGCCCTGCTCAGCTTGCTGGGGCTTGGCATGGGGACCGTGTTCCTGGCCTCCGCCTGGCAGCCTGGATATGGATTGCGCTGGCTGGTGCTGGCAGCGCGCAGCAACGGTCTATTTGCTGTGGATGGTCTATAAATACCTGCCAGCCAACCAAAACGCCATAACCGGCGAGCTGTATGACGACCTGGGGCTGCCAAATCTAGTCACATATTGGCGCGGGTTTCTGGTAGCCTGCACAACCGGTTTCCTGCTGCTCCCACGACCTCAGGGAGTGCTGGTTTGGCTGCCGGGCCTGCTGTTCACCCTTGGGATCCTGCCAGATTACCTGGATGGTTACCTGGCACGCGTGGCAGGTCGCAGCACCCAATTGGGGGAAAGTTTGGATGTGGCCGTTGATGGTCTGGCCGTGATGACTGGCACCATAATGGCAGTCTTGTGGGGGCAGCTGCCCACCTGGTACCTGCTGGTTGGCGCGGCGCGCTACCTGTACCTGTTCGGGTTGTGGATGCGCCGCCGCTTAAATAAACCCGTCTACGCCTTACCACCCAGCATGGGTCGCCGGGCGCTGGCAGGGGTTCAAATGGGCTTTCTGATGGTCATGCTCTGGCCTTTATTCGGCCCGCCCGGCTCGACGGTGGCGGCCTACCTGTTTGGGGTGCCTTTCCTCATCAATTTCACCCGGGACTGGCTCTTTGCGAGCGGTATGATTAATTACGACCCGACGATCAGCAGCCGCTTCTCCCAACAACCAGTGATTGTATGGCTGGCGGTAATACTGCGGTTGGTGGTTGTAGTGGGCCTGGGTAGTTTCACATTGAGCTGGATATTAAATTTTCCCGCCCAGATTGAATCTTTCGCCAGCCTGGGAGTCGCCCTACCCGGTTTATTAACCAGCCTGATTGTGCTGCTGGAAGTGGTGGTCGTCGTCTGTACGGCTGTGGGGGTGATGGTGCGCACAATGAGCATCCTGGCAGTCTGCCTGGCAGGCCTGACCATGCAGCTTGCCAGTGGACCAGTGCTGGTCGCGGTCGTTGTTGCGATCGCTGCAGTGCTGCTTTTGTATGCAGGCAGTGGCAAATACAGCCTGTGGACTCCGGAAGATGAGCTGCTCCTGCGGCGAGCCGGGGAAGAGAAATAAAATGGCACCTAAAAAAAAGCGGCGCTGGTTGTGGCGCGGCCTGACCTGGATAACATGGCTCGTTGGATTGTCAATCCTGGTCATCAGTTTTCGCACAGTACCCCTGGCAGACATCTGGAAGACCATGCGCGGTCTGCATGGCTGGCAGCTCGGAGTGCTGCTGCTCGTCAACGCGGCTATTTTGTTCCTTTTCAGCCTGCGATGGTGGCTGCTTTTGCATGGAGCCGGGGGGAAAGTGGCATTACCCAGATTATTTGGCTACCGGCTGGTAGCTTTTGGGGTGAATTACTTCACCCCCGGCCCGCAATTTGGCGGCGAACCCGTGCAGGTAGCGTTGCTGAATAAACGCGCCGGGGTAAGCGGCTCGGCCGCGACGGCGTCAGTCACTCTCGACAAGCTCCTGGAAGTCACCTTTAGCCTGGGATTTATTATCTGCGGCTTGTTCCTGATGCTGACCGTTGGTTCACTGGCAGACTTGTCACACCCTGAGCTGATCGGCGTGATCAGTGTGTTATTCCTCCTGCCGCTGATGTATTTCGGATTGTTGTGGCGCGGCCGCCGCCCACTCACCCGCCTGACACAGCATGCCTTCCGGCACCGGGCATCTCACCCGGCAATCCAAAAAGCCCAACTGTTCGTATACGCATCTGAGAAACGAATGACGAGTATCTTACAGCAAAGGCCGCTGGTCTTCCTGGGAGCCAGCGTGATAACTACCATAGCCTGGCTGCTGATCATCCTGGAGTTTTGGTTAAGCATGGCCTTTCTGGGAATGCATGTCAGCCTGTTGTTTGCGATTATTGTACTGGCAACCTCCCGATTGGCCTTCCTGGCCCCAACTCCTGCCGGGCTGGGTGCGCTGGAAGCAGGACTTATCCTGGCTGTCACAGCGTTGGGCTTTAGCCCGGCAGCCGGTTTGGGGTTAAGCCTGTATATCCGCGCCAGGGATATTTTGGTCGGTGGAACCGGCCTGCTCATCTTAGGCTGGAATTTCCGGCGCACCCCCAGCCAAAAATCACCTCGTGGTATGATTATCAACCCCGAAACATCAGAATGTGATTCTTCCGAAAAACGACCCCAACCCAAACCTGGAGTTGGTCCTTATGGATAAAATTATCGTTCAAAGATTAGCCTGCGCACGCATCCCCTCCTCCGCCGGGGAGTTTCAACTCTGCCTGTACACAAACAATGGTGACGCCAAAGAGCATCTGGCCCTGATCAAAGGAGATGTGCAAGGCAAAGAAGACGTGCTGGTGCGCGTCCACTCCGAATGTTTTACCGGCGACGTGCTCGGTTCCCAACGCTGTGACTGCGGCGAACAACTGCACCTGGCTATCGAGCTGATCGCAGCCGCCGGGGAAGGGGTTGTGCTCTACCTGCGTCAGGAAGGCCGAGGCATCGGCCTGCTCGACAAACTGCGCGCTTACAATCTGCAGGACGCGGGCTATGACACCGTGGATGCCAACCTTGTGTTGGGTCATCAGGCCGACGAGCGCGAATACGGTGTCGCCGCCAGCATCTTGTGTGACCTTGACATTCACTCCATTCGCCTGCTGACAAACAACCCCGAAAAAGTCACCGAACTCACCCGTCTTGGCATCCAGGTATCCGAACGGATCAGCCTAGATCCGACGGTCAACCCGGAAAATGCACGTTATCTACTCACCAAAGCGCAGCGAATGAACCACTTCTTGCAGATGGAATCCCTGCCCACCTCCAAAAAGCTGGCGACAAATGCCGGGTCTGCGAGTGGAAACAATGGAGCTCATTGAAGACCTGACTGGGGCTGCCAAACAGCATCTGCAGCGCACAGGGCAACCACTGGTAACCCTGTGTTACGCCCAAAGCCTGGATGGTAGCATTACAGCCGAGCGCGGCCGAGCGCTGGTCTTAAGCAGCGAAGATTCGTTCCGCTTTGTCCACCGCGTGCGGTCTGCCAATGACGCCATCCTGGTGGGCATCGGGACGGTACTGGCAGATGATCCCCAGCTCACGGTCAGGCTCGTGGATGGCCCGCAACCCCAGCCTATTATCCTGGATACCCGCCTGCGCTTCCCCCTCCAAGCGCGCCTGCTGGAGCGCCCGGGACCCAAACCGTGGATCTTTTCATCAGAGAGTGCCAATCCCGACCGCCAGCGTTTGCTGGAAGCGCGCGGGGCGCGCGTTTTTCGCCTGCCGGCTGCCAGCGACCGCCTGATCAACCTGGCGGAATTGCTGAAATGCCTGGGGCAAATGGGCATCGCCAGTTTGATGGTGGAAGGCGGGGCGCGCGTGATCACCAGCCTTCTGCAGGAGCGCCTGGCGAATTACCTGGTTGTGACGCTTGTGCCGGCTTATGTGGGCGGGGTGCGCGCCCTGGAAAGCCCACTTTTCGAAAATCACGGGACACCCCCACCGCGCGACACGTTGGGACTGCCCCGGCTTTCTGAACCCAGCTACACAACCTTTGGAAGGGACCTTGTGATCACGGGCTGGCTTGAATGAGCACAGCAGATGAACAAATCGCGGTGGTCTTCACCGCTCCACGCACGGTAGACCTCGTCAGGTCAGCTCTACCTCCGCCAGGGGCCGGGGAAGTGCACGTGCGCAGCCTGGTTTCCGCAATCAGCCCGGGAACAGAAATGCTCATCTACCGGGGGCAGGCACCTGAGAACCTGCCTGTAGACGATACGATCGATGCTTTGGCAGGTAATTTTACCTTTCCCCTGCGCTACGGGTATGCGCTGGTGGGCGAAGTCACTGCCACTGGTCCTCAGACCGATCCAGAATGGCTCGGGCGGAAGGTGTTTGCATTTCACCCGCATGAATCCTGTTTTAATAGCGCGACTGAAAATCTCATCCGCGTACCTGAAACGATTAAACCCGAAGACGCTATATTCCTCCCCACTGTGGAGACAGCGGTCAATTTTGTTATGGATGGGCGCCCGGTGATTGGTGAGCAGGTGGTCGTTTTTGGTCAGGGTATCGTTGGGCTGCTGACAACAGCCCTGCTGGCACACTTCCCGCTTGCTGTCCTGGTCACGCTTGACCGTTATGCCATCCGCCGGCGCGTTTCGCAAGCGGTTGGAGCGAATATATGCCTGGACCCGGCGGATCCGGCTGTATTGGAGATATTGAGGCAGTCGCTCGGCGCCCATGAGCGCTATGCCGGAGCTGATCTGGTGTATGAATTGTCCGGCGCACCAGAGACACTCAACCAGGCAATTGCCACAACCGGGTTTGGCGGGCGAATCGTGGTTGGCTCCTGGTACGGGCAGAAACGCGCCACGCTCGACCTGGGCGGACGCTTCCACCGGGCTCGCCTGGAGATCATCAGCAGCCAGGTGAGCAGCCTGAGCCCCTACCTGGCAGCACGCTGGAGCAAATCCCGCCGCCTCGCAACGGCTTGGGAGGCTTTAGAGAACATTCGCCCGGCCCAATTTATTACCCACCGCTTTCCGGTTCAGCGCGCGGCCGAAGCTTACCATTTGTTGGATTCCAGCCCGGAGCGCGCCATCCAGGTAATTTTTACCCATTAACCCATATCAGGAGAATCAGGAATGTATACTGTCGCGGTCCGGCGAGATTTTATCGCTCAGCACTACCTGATCGGTGGTGATTGGGGCACTGAAAACCAGCTGCATTCCCACCACTACACCCTCGAGCTCCAGCTACACGGCGATGAACTCGACGAACACGGTTACCTGGTGGATATTGTCGTGATCGAAGAACAGCTGGCAGCCGTGGTAAACAGCCTGCGCGACCAGACGTTAAATGATCTGCCCGAGTTTGCCGGAATAAACCCCTCTATCGAACATTTTGCCCGCATCCTGGCAGTCACACTCTCCGCGCGTATCCAGGCCGCCAACCTCCACTCGCTGACCGTACAGGTCTGGGAAAATGAGATCGCCTGGGCCAGTTATCACCTGCTGCGGCTGGGACAGGCGTAACAAAGTTCAGGCCGCGCATGCATATCGGGCTGGTAATTTGCGGATCCCTGGACTTGCAGAGCGGCGGATTTCTATACGACCGGCAGATTGTCCGTTCGCTCGAAAAAATGGGGGATCGAGTCAGCGTGATACCCCTGGCCTGGCGCAGCTACCTGCGCAGGCTGGCAGATAACCTGGATGTCGCGTTGGGCAACCACCTGGCAGAAGGCGGCTGGGATGTAATAGTGGAGGATGAACTGGCTCACCCGGCATTGATCCAGCCGAATCGCAGGGTGCACGACCTGCAAGGGCCAGCAGTGATCTCCCTGGTCCACCTGCTGCACAGCACATCCCTGGGTTGGCCGTGGTGGCAGGCCAGGTTTTATCAGCAAGTGGAGCGCCGTTACCTGCGCGGTGTAGATGGGTGTATTTATGTCAGCCGCCACAACCAGGCTCTGGCGGAGGCACTGATTGGCAGCCCAAAACCAGCCACAATCGCTTACCCCGCAGGCGATCACTTGCCTCCGGTCATTGACAACCGCGGCATTTCCGCCCGGGCAGAGCGCCCTGGACCCATGCATATTGCCTACGTGGGGAGTGTCATCCCGCGCAAAGCCCTCCACGTACTACTGCAGGCCCTCTCCCAAACCACGGCGCTTGATTGGCGCCTGAGGGTGATCGGCAGCCTGGAGGCCGATCCGGCTTACAGCACCAGGGTCCAACATCAGGCAGCCCAGGCACCACTGGCTGGTCGGGTGCAGTTTATGGGTTCCCTGGCTCAGGCGGAGGTTGGCAGCACGCTGGCAGACAGCGACGTTTTTGTGCTGCCCTCCGAATCTGAGGGTTATGCGATTGCCTACCTGGAGGCAATGGGAAATGGGCTGCCGGTGATCGCGACCGCTGCCAGCGGAGCGGTTGAACTGGTGGTGCACGGAGAGAATGGCTTTCTGGTGCAGCCCAACGATCCGGATGGCATCCACGCGGCCCTGGAACTGCTCACAGATGGGGCGCGACGGCAGCAGATGAGCCAGGCTGCCCGGCGCACGTATGATGAACACCCAACCTGGAATGATGCCGCGACTGCGATTCGCACGTTCCTCTTGGAGCGAATTACCGCTCAAGAACAGGCAAAAGCAAATAATCGAGGTTTTTTTGGCGCTCCCTTGTAACGAAAATCATTGGCGAAATTCCAGACAGCGAGGCAACCGCTTCAAATAGGAGGAAGCATGAACCGCTCAACCCTGCGCACAGCTATAACCATCCTGACCCTGATTACCGCTGTACTTCACCTGGGCCTGGCCTTTGTCAATCATGGCACCCTGCAAATCATGTTCGTTCTTAACGGCATTGGCTATCTCGTGCTGTTATGGGCGCTGCTGCGCCCGCCGGCATTCTTACACGACAGGTCCATGCTGGTGCACCTGGCCTTTATCGCATTCACCCTGGTAACCATCATCGGGTACTTTGTTGTGAACGGGTTCAAAGCAGATGACTACCTGGGATTGTTTGACAAGCTGGTGGAAGTCCTGCTGGTTGTGGCCATCTTCCTGGATATGCGCCAGAGCAGCTAATTCAGGCGGGTGCACGCTGTTCGCCCGGCTGCTGCAGGCACGGCTCGAGTGGGGTGGACAACCTGGAAATTGTAGGCGCAGCCTACCCGGCCTTAACATCCCGTTAACATGCGCTGGGGTACAATTTATCCCGGTTGCTGGCGCGTGCTGGCACTCCAGCCCGCATCGACTGAATGCAGGTTAACGCAGCAGCCCGATCACAGCTGGTGCCTAAGAAATCCTGCGCATCGATCAAATTCCCGGCAATCTGATGTCAATGGATAATCGAGGATTTCGCGGTATTCAATCATATTTCCGGGCAAAAAAATCCGGTAGAATTTTTTCCAACAGAACTGGTCTGGCTAGCTCCTGGTTGAGCTGCCCGCGAGCCCGACAGGAAAAGAAATGAGCTTACAAATCGCTTCTCCGTTTACTGAATATTTACTTGCGAAAAAGATACTGGATGATCGCTCTTTGAACCGGCATGTCTATGGCACGCTGGCTCGCCGGATGGCAAAACAAACCGAGGCCACCCCACCAGCCATCCTGGAAGTGGGCGGCGGGATCGGCACCATGTTCACTCGCCTGGTGGAATGGGGCCTGCTGCGCAGCGGCACCTACACTTTGCTAGATGCCGACCCGGGCCTGGTTGCCCAGGCTGACGTTTATTTGCACAGCTGGGCGAGGCGTTGGGACTACCAGGTTGAAGTTGTGGACGAAGCCCACCGCATGGTGACTCGTCACTCGCAGGTATTTCACGTATTGTATTTACCTGCCCGGTTAGAGGAATTCCTGGTAGCCGCACCGCGGGGCGCCTGGGACCTGGTCATTGCGCATGCCTTCCTGGACCTGGTTGACCTACCCGAGCAGCTCGCAGCGCTCGCCAGCCTGGCTAAAGCCGGGGGTTCCCTGTATTTCACCCTCAATTATGACGGTGACACAATTTTCGAGCCAGAAGTTGAGCCGATGCTGGATCAAAAAATCGAGCACCTGTACAACGCCAGCATGGACACGCGCCGGGTAAATGGCAAACCGGCGGGCAGCAGCCGCACAGGACGCCAGCTGCTTGTACGCCTGCAGGGTCTTGGCTACACGGTCCTGGCAGCCGGCAGCTCGGATTGGGTCATCATCGCCGGGCCGGAGGGCTATAGCGAGCAGGATGTATATTTCCTTAACCACATCCTGGACACCATCCAGGACAGCCTGCAAGGACATCCAGAGCTGGACCCGGATGCTTTGGAGCGCTGGCTGGCGGTCCGCCGGTCCCAGATCCAGGCGAACCGCCTGATCTACATCGCCCACCAGCTTGACCTTCTGGCTGAGCGGCCGCTCGTTTGATCCGCTTTTAAATCACAAGCAATCTCTTGTCCAAACCCATGGCTATTCCCGCGCGGTGTGGCGGTCTTCTCCACCACACCTGTTCAAGCAGCCAGAAAACATCTACCGCCAGCACTCCAGCGGAATAACCACCTGAACCAGGCCATCCTCAACCCTGGATCCATTCATGTGAAATCCCTGCACCTGCAGTAGGATCAGGCGCATAATTGAGTCAGGATCGGGTAAAATCAAGGGGAGGTTTCACCCAGGGGATTGCAATTAAGGTAATTCAGCTGGGGGTGATGTCCGGCGCAAAACCAAGCCGGATTTTCTGTGGAGGTTTTTTTATTGAAGAAGCTGCTCAACAATTATGGGTTTTTATTTGGCATCGCCGGACTGATTGTCCTGCTCGACCAGGTCAGCAAAGAGATCCTGCGCCGAAACCTGTCCTTTGAAGAAATCTGGACCCCCTGGGATTGGCTGGCGCCGTACGCCCGCCTGATTAACTGGCAAAATTTCGGGGCTGCCCTAGGTCTTTTTCAAAATGGCAATACAGTCATTGCTATTCTGGCAGTGATTGTCTCGATCTTGATCATTATTTATTTCCCGCGCATCCCCGCGAAGATTGGCTGCTGCGCCTGGCCCTGGCCCTTCAGCTTGGGGGGGCGTTAGGAAACCTGATCGACCGCGTGACGCAAGGTTATGTAACCGACTTCATTTCATTGGGCCGCTTCCCGGTATTTAATGTGGCTGATGCCAGCATCTCCATCGGCGCGGTGCTGCTCGTGATCAGCGTACTGCTCAAAGACCGCGACGAAGCAAAAACGCGGCAAGCCACTAAGGCTGAAGAAACCGCGCCGCTCCCATCCCGAACGAGCCCGGAAACCATCCCCAGCACTCAGTCCGACGAACCCCGGGATGACTGATCACTCGCAAATATTCCTTTACACGGCAAACGAACCGATCCGACTGGACAAATTCCTGGTCAGCCAGTTGCGCGGCTATTCGCGGGCGCGCCTGCAAACCCTTATCCGCCAGGGACACGTCTTCGTCGATGAAGTTCCGGCTCATAAAACCGGGCAAATCCTGGAAAATGGCATGCAGGTCGCGGTATACATTCCGCCGCCCGAGCCCACCACACTCGTGCCGGAAGACATCCCGCTGGATGTGATTTACGAAGACAGCAACCTGTTGGTCGTCAATAAGCCCGCGGGAATGGTGGTTCACCCCGCCGCAGGGCATCGCTCCGGGACCCTGGTGCATGCTGCCCTGGCACACGCCCCGGAAATGGAAGGCCTGGCAGGAGAAAAAAGGCCTGGAGTTGTGCACCGCCTGGATAAAGATACCTCCGGATTGATCCTGCTGGCAAAAAACGACTCAGCCCACCACTGGCTGCAAGAACAGTTCCGCCGCCGGAAAGTGGGCAAATATTACCTGGCACTCGTGGATGGGCACCCACCTACCCCCTCCGGAAGGGTAGAAGCTGCTATCGGTCGTGACCCCAAACAGCGCAAACAAATGGCCGTCGTCCCAGACCAGAAAGGTCGCTTAGCAGCCAGCGAGTATCGCACCCTGGAAAGGTTTCCGGACCACACTCTGCTTGAAGTGCACCCCATCACCGGGAGAACGCACCAGATTCGCCTGCACATGGCCTTTTTAAACTGCCCGATTGTAGGAGACAGCGTCTATGGGCACCGCAGAGCCAGCGTACCGATCGACCGCCACTTTTTACACGCTCGCCGCCTTGACATCCGCCTTCCGGGCGAGGAAAATTCAGCCACATTTGAAGCTCCGCTGCCGCCTGACCTGGAACAAATTCTGGAGACCCTGCGGCTGCAGAGCTAACTTAAACCGGAATCTGTGAGAGGAAACATGATGGAATTTATCGACCTGCGCTCAGATACTGTCACACAACCCACACCAGAAATGCGCCAGGCGATGGCCGCCGCTGAGCTCGGCGATGATGTGTATGGTGAAGACCCGACGGTTAACCGGCTGCAAGTCCTGGCAGCCGAAAAGTTAGGCAAAGAAGCCGCCCTGTTCGTCCCATCCGGAACGATGGGAAACCTGGCAGCCGTTTTGGCCCACTGTGGCCGCGGTGACGAAGCCATCCTGGGAAACCTGGCGCATACCTTTTTGTTTGAGGCGGGCGGCATTTCGGCTCTCGGAGGCGTGCATTCGCACCAGCTGCCCAACCAACCGGATGGCACCCTTGCGCTGGAAGACATCCGCTCCGCCATCCGTTCTGCGGACGCTCACTTTCCCACCAGTCGCCTGCTGATCCTTGAAAACACCCATAACCGCTGCGGTGGTGCAGCACTAAGTGTAGACTACACCCATCGCGCGGCCAGCCTGGCGCACGCCTCTGGGCTGAAGGTCCACCTGGACGGGGCACGCATTCTTAACGCCTCGGCTGCCCTGGGCGTGACGGCAGCCGACCTTGCAGCTCCAGTCGATTCGCTCACATTCTGCCTGAGCAAAGGCCTGTGCGCGCCTGTTGGTTCGCTGGTATGTGGCTCGACTGAATTCATCCACCGCGTCCACCAAATGCGCAAACAGTTGGGCGGTGGAATGCGCCAGGCCGGCGTCCTGGCGGCTGCAGGTTTGATCGCTCTGGAGAAAATGTCCTGCCGCCTGGGCGAGGACCACGAGCATGCCCGCCAGCTGGCAGCCAAACTCGCGCAAATTGACGGGCTGGTACTCGATCCGGAAACGCCCAAAACCAACATGCTCTATGCCAGCCTCGACCCGAACTTTCCGCTGGATGCCCACCAGGTCAGCGCTTTGCTAAAAGAACAGGGAGTCCTGGTGGGGGTAGTCGGGGCGCGCCGCTTCCGCCTTGTCACGCATTATTGGATTGACGAAACAGCAGTCAGGAGCGCCGCGCAGGCCTTCGCTCGGACTCTTTTATCCCGAGCCGCCATTAACTGAACTTCACATACGCTAGCAAGTCTGGCGGCTGGCTGACCTTGAACCAGGGCATTTGGGGACTGTTATCCCTTGGATGTAACCGCAATTCAGCGGATAATCCACAAAAAAAACGAAATCCGGTTGTGCAGCGATTACATTGATGTTAGCACCCAGAACAGAATCGGCACAAACCCTGTACCTGAGAACCCCTTGGTGAACAGTTTCACATACAAGCAGCAAAAAACCCGGCTGTGATAAAATTAGTTTTACATTTTCAGGCAATTCCGTAAACCCAAACCAGTTTGATAATCGAGTATTTGCTGGATTGGGCTTACTTTAGATCAATTCGCTCATTCGAATGCTTGGTTTTGGCATGGATCTTTGCGCGAATTGCTATTGTTAGCACAAACTGCCTGAAATGAATACCTTAGCGAACACCTACAAGATTGGAACATGACTGAGATGGAGGCTTGGGTTCAGGCATTCCTGGACGAAATTAATCGTATGCTTGGACTGATCACCCATCCGCGCCTGGATGACACCAGCAGTTTACGGCGGTCCTTGTTGTTTAAAAAGGGATTTGCCGGTTTCCATTGGACCATGCACCACCAGCGGGATGTATTTCCTGCTCAGGTAACAAGCCATGGATAATGTGTTCGACCGCAATCAAAGCAGGCTTTCCGACGACCATGCCAATGCGAGCTTGATTGCTGAGAGGCTCGCGACCAGCCAGGGCATTCGCCTGGACCTTACAACCGCCCAAACCAACATACTCTTGTTTCATTTTTTAGAGAATGCTCCCGACGCGCCGGCGGTGGTCGTCCGCGCCTGTGAGCGCGGCCTGCCCACCGGCAATGATTTTTAAAACCGATTGATGGAAAGAGAGACGTCCATGACCGAATTTCTAACCCTGAAACAGATCGACGCGCTGGCAGACTTTATCCCGCGCGCATCCCTGCACCTCCAGAAATTGGTATGATCCTGGGTTCGGGCCTGGGAGGCCTGGCGGAGGCGGTTAACCATCCCATTTTCCTGCCGTATTCCGAAATTCCATCCTGGCCTGTTTCGACGGTGGAAGGGCATGCCGGGCGGCTGGTGATAGGTGAATTGGAAGGCAAACAGGTGCTGGTCATGCAGGGCCGGGTGCATTATTACGAAGGCTATTCGATTACCCAGGTGGGGCTCCCGGTGCGGGTAATGCAGCGCCTGGGAGCGCACACGCTGATTGTGACCAATGCTGCCGGTGGGGTGAATCCCGATTATGTGCCCGGTGATCTAATGCTGATTACCGATCACATCAACCTGCCTGGGATGGCCGGGTTAAACCCGCTGTATGGCCCCAATATAGACGAGCTGGGCCCGCGCTTCCCGGATATGAGCCAGGCCTACGATCGCCAGCTGCTTGAGCTCGCCCGCCAGGTCGCCGGGCAAGCAGGCATAAGAATTCAAGAGGGAATCTACATTTTCCTCTCGGGGCCATCGTTCGAAACCCCCGCCGACCTGCGTTTCTTGCGCGCCATCGGCGTCGACGCCGTCGGGATGTCCACTGTACCCGAAGTTACCATCGCACGCCATGGTGGGATGCGAGTGCTGGGTGTCTCGGGGATCAGCAACAAGGCCAACCTGGACGGCAATACCATCACCAATCATGAGGAAGTGCTGGAGGCCGGAAAAGTTATCGTGCCGAAGCTGACCACACTGATCCGCGGCGTGTTGAAAGGTCTCTAAACCGCGGCAGGAGCCAGCGCCGCGTGGATAAAAAATCAAATTATAGTTATGGATTCAAATTACAATGGAAGAAGCGTTGCGCTTTTTCAAAACTTACGAGTTGTGGATTTATCTCATCCTGGGATTGGTAGGAGCGCTATACGCGGCCAAATTTGCCAGAGCCTGGAATGAGCTGCGCCGGTCATCCTTTGGCCTGGAGCGAGAGAGTGCCCAGGCGCGTCTAAACCGGGCAGCCAGTGTGCTGGTCGTCTTATTTATCGGCCTGATTGCCGAATTCACCCTTGTCACGTTTATTGTGCCGGGTGTACCGGGGGCCAACCCTTTGCTGACACCTACGCTGGATTTGCTGGCAACGCCAACCACTACCTTACCCGCCGATCTCACTTCGGCGGCGCAGGACGTCACCCCATCTCCGGCAGCAATCTTGCAGCCTGAGTTGGAAACCGGCTGCATCCCGGGGCAGATCGAGCTGGCAGAGCCGCAGGACGGAAGCACCGTTCAGGGAATCGTACCGATTCGCGGTACAGCAAACATGGCGAATTTTGGTTTTTATAAATTTGAGATGACCCGCGCCGATGAAAACGCCTGGCTGTCCGTTGAAGCTAACAACAATGCTGTCGAAGATGGCCAGCTTGGGAACTGGAACACCGCGCGACTCGACCCCGGCCTGTACCAGATCAGGCTTGTAGTGACCGATAACCAGGGCCAGGCCTTGCCAGCCTGTGTCATCCAGGTCAATGTTGTCCCGGCCCAAAACCCATATTAAAGGCGGCTCGCATGCCAGAAATCGAAATCCGACCAGCCATTTCCGATGATATCTCCCATTTGATCGCCCTGGATCACAATTACAGCAGCGACTACGTCTGGCAGCTGGATATCCAGCGTGAAGAAAACCAGGTGGTTGTCAACTTCCGGGAGGTGCGCCTGCCGCGCTCCGTGCGCGTCGATTATCCCCGGCTCGTACAGACCCTTGCGGATGACTGGACGGACCGGGCGGCTCTGCTGATCGCCCGCCTGGAAGATCGACCAGTCGGCTACATCAGCCTGCTGGATGATATTACCCCGGCTACAGTTTGGGTTTCGGACCTGGTGGTTGAGCGCCGCCTGCGCCGCCAGGGAATCGGAAGTGCATTGGTGCTGGCTGCTCAGGAGTGGTCGCGCCGCAAGGGCATCTCCCGCATGGTGTTAGAAATGCAGCCAAAAAATCACCCGGCGATCGGGCTGGCTGAAAAGTTGGGTTTTGTGTTCTGCGGGTACAATGACCGCTATTACGCCAATCATGATATTGCTCTTTTTTTTGGGAAACCTTTGAGGTAATCTAAGTAAAATGACCCGGAATGAGCCGGGCAAAAAACAGCGACCGCCAGGTCCAGGCTCCACCCCAACGGGCAGCGGGCCTCGCTGCTGGGCAACCCAAGGAGCCAGCGGATTAACGCAGGTCATTTGGGCGGACATAGCCACCAGCCGCCACTGGTGAAATACTGAAGTAAATTGATGAGCGACTTATTAATTGCAGGCTTGAGTGCGTTTAACGAACTGCTCGCCGCCGGAATCGCGGTGACGGCCGTGTCCCTGCTGCTGTACGCACTGACATTCAACTTGCGCGACCAGGTGGCGCGCGCCTTCTCAGTGATCTTAGGCTGCGTGACCCTGGTGTATGTCGGGGAAGCTATCGGTAGTGTAGTAACCACACCGAACGAGATCGAATTCTGGCTGAAGTTTCAATGGATCGGGATCGCCATCCTGCCAGCGGCATATTTTCATGCCTCCGATACACTGCTGGCGACTACCGGTAAACCTTCTCGCGGCCGGCGGCGGGTCATCGTTCGCCTGGCATACCTGGTTTCACTGGCATTCCTGATCTGTCTGCCGCTCGGCCTGCTGGTTGGCCCGCTGGTCACCGGTGATGGGCCCGCACCCTATCTGAGCCGGATGCCCCTGACCTCGATTTTTAGCGTTTACTACGGTGGGATGATCCTGTGGGCAGCCGTGAATTTCTGGCGCGCTTTCCAACGCACCTTTACCCGCACCGGGCGGCGGCGGCTTTTTTACCTGATGGCAGGTGCAACTGCCCCGGCCTTAGGCTCGTACCCGTACCTGTTGGTCGGCCACCAGCTGGCTGCAAATACGCCCCTGTTATTCTGGCTGGCCGTGGTAGGCAGCAACCTGCTGGTCACCGTATTACTTGTGCTGATGGCTTACGCCATGTCATTTTTTGGGGTCGCCTGGCCTGATCGAGTGGTAAAGACAAGGCTGTTCAAATGGCTGCTGCGCGGCCCGATCACTGCCTCAACCGTGCTTGCTATCACCACTGTGGTCCGGCGTGCAGGGGTCCACTACGGCGTGCCCTATAGCGCGGCCGTGCCCATCGCCATGACTGTATCCATGCTGGGGATGCAGTTGTTAATTACCTTATCGGCTCCGTACTGGGAGCGTCTGCTGCTGCGGAGGGGTGATTATGGGGACGTACGCGCCATCCAGGAACTGGAAAACCGCCTGCTCACCACGAACGACCTGCGCCAATTCCTGGAGGCGGTCCTGGCTGCCGTTTGCGACCGCCTGCAATCTCCGGCGGCCTTCATCGCTGCACTGAATCCCGAGGGGCTCGACCTGGTGGTGATTGTCGGAGAACGGGAGCGGATGCAGGAGAAGTTGATTTCCGAAGACCTGCTCAAAGTCGTCAGCGAAAATGGCGTCCACTCGGAGCATTTTACCTGGGGGCCTTATTGGTTGGTGCCGTTATTCAGCGAAATATCCGGGGAGCGCGAGCTCATCGGGCTCATGGGTGTATTAAAAAGCGCCGAAGATTCCGATGGCGAAATCCGCTTGGATCCCGAACAAAATGATGCCCTGGAGGTGCTGGCCCAGCGGGCGACCCTTGCCCTGCAAGACCGTCAAATCCAGCGGCGCTTGTTCGGATCTCTGCAGGAGCTGGCACCCAACGTTGACATCATCCAGCGTTTGCGGGCTGCATCCCGCTACGGAGACACCCAGTTTCTCTCCTCGCCGGAAGAGAGTTTCGAGCAGGAAGAGATCAACCAGTGGACCAAAGATGCCCTCAGCCATTATTGGGGGGGACCCAAACTGACCGAAAGCCCGCTTATGCGCTTAAAAATTGTGCAGCAGGCAGTGAAAGAAGGTGAGAATCCGACCAATGCCCTGCGCTTGACATTGCGCCGCGCCATCGAACAAGTGCGACCAGTTGGAGAAAGACGCTTTACAGCGGAGTGGATTTTGTATAACATTTTAGAGATGAAATTTATGGAGGGCCGCAAAGTCCGCGAGGTTGCACTACGCCTGGCTATGTCGGAGGCCGATTTTTACCGCAAGCAGCGGATTGCAATTGAAGAGGTTGCCCGAATAATTGTAGAGATGGAGCAGCAGGCTGCGGCCGAGGACCAGGCTGTTCCTCTTGAGAGCCATCCCTTAAAACCAGGAGAGGTGTAATTAGTGGTGAGCAAGCAAAAACTATTATCAGCAAATCCAGCCCCGCCGATGACCGATGAGGGCTGGTGGGCTTCGCTGCTCGCAGAGGAAGAGCCAAACGGAGCCGCGGCACTACATTCTGCGCGGGAAAAACCCCGCACAACGCCAGAAATGCAGAACCAGGATCAGGACTGGGACGTAATCCTGGATCTCTTCCAAACCGACCAGATTGTCGAGGCGCAGGTGATCGGTTACAACCAGGGGGGACTGCTGGTTGAAAATGATACTCTGCAGGGTTTCGTGCCCATCTCACACCTGATCGAGAATATTTGCGAAGATCCTGCATTTCCGGGGGGACAAACTCAGCTGACCAACGCACCGTTCGAAGTTCTGAAATCTTACCTGAGCGGCTACGTCAGCCAGTGGTTGAGCCTGAAAGTGATTGAGTGTGACCCGGAGCGCGGGCGAATTGTGCTCTCCGAGCGCGCCGCCCTGGCTGAACCCGGGCGCCGGAATGAGCTCCTGGAAAACCTGGAGCACGGGCACCAGGTGCACGGCACCGTCACCAATATCACCGATTTTGGCGTGTTTGTCGATCTGGGAGGTCTGGAGGGCCTGATTCACATTTCCGAGTTATCCTGGGGGCGAGTGCGGCATCCGGCTGACGTGCTGGTCTTGGGGCAGGAAATTGATGTGCAGGTGCTGCAAGCTGATCGCGATCGCAACCGGGTTGCGCTCAGCCTTAAACGCCTGAATTCGAATCCCTGGGCGACCGCTGAGAACCGCTACGAGATCGGGCAGCTGGTCAGCGCCCGGGTGACGAGCGTGGTTTCTTACGGCGCATTTGCGCGGGTGGAAGACGGCCTAGACGGGTTGATCCACTGCTCTGAAATGGCCCCGCCCGGGGTAAAAGTCATCCCCTGGCAGGTGGTCAAGGAAGGGCAGGTCGTACAGGCGCGCATCGTCCATATTGACGCGACCCGCCAGCGCCTTGGATTGAGCCTGAATCTGGATTAAAGATGAAATCCGCCTGGCTCCTGGCCTTTGGCCTGGCTGCCGGGCTGCTGGCAGCTGGCGTGCTGTTCCTTGTGACGCGCCCGCCGCGCGGCAGCCCGGTGACCCTGCTGCCGCCTCCAACACCACCTGCGCTGGAAGTGCATATCACCGGCGCTGTCCGCAACCCGGGCGTCTACACGCTGCCACCCGGCAGCCGGGTGCATGCCGTGCTGGAAGCCGCCGGAGGTCCAACCGGCGGAGCTGACCTCGACGCCCTGAACCTGGCTGCTTACCTGGCCGATGGCGAGCAGCTGCGCGTGCCAACTCTGGCAGAGGCCACCACCCAGGCATTTACCCTCTCCACCGGGTTGGTCGACCTAAACAGCGCCAACCAGACCGAGCTGGAAAGCCTGCCGGGGATCGGCCCCACCATGGCCGAACGGATTATTGCTTACCGCCAGGAGCACGGACCATTCTTGTACATTGAGGACGTCATGGCCGTCGAAGGGATCGGCGAGGGAATATTCGCCAAGATCAAGGAGCAAATCACGGTAGAGGTCCCCTGAGGATTTCAGGCTTTTCGCCCATGGCAAAAGAGCAAAAACAACCCAATTCCAGCGGCACCCACACCAGCGCGTTTGGCACCGGCGGGCGCGTGAACCATGATGCACGTCGATTTTATGAAAGCCGCCTGTATGCCGGCTTGCCAGACGTTGTCCAAGATGCATATGACGAAAACCCGGTAGCGGAAGAAAACCTGGATCGGGTGTTTGTCAAATCCAGCGAGGCAATGCACGAATTGCCCGAAAATAGCGTTCACCTGATGGTTACCTCCCCGCCTTACAATGCCTCCAAAGAATACGATGAAAATTTGAGCCTGGATGAATACCTTGGTCTGCTCACTCGGGTCTGGGCAGATGTCCTGCGGGTGCTGGTGCCGGGCGGGCGAGCATGCATCAATATCGCTAATCTGGGACGTAAACCTTACCTGCCCCTCCACGCTTACCTGATCCAGGAGATGGAAAACCTCGGTTTCCTGATGCGCGGGGAAATCATCTGGAACAAAGCTGCCAGTGCCGGCAGCTCAACCGCGTGGGGCAGCTGGAAATCGGCAGCGAACCCCACTTTGCGCGACGTACATGAATATATCCTGGTATTTTCCAAAGGCGCTTTCCGGCGCGCGAATCCCCACAAACGCCCAAGCACTATCACGCGCGACGAATTTCTGGAATATACCAAAAGCGTGTGGACGCTGGGGACTGAATCGGCACGTAAAATCGGCCACCCGGCTCCCTTCCCACTTGAGCTGCCCTACCGGTTGGCCCAACTGTATACCTTCTCAGGTGAAGTGGTGCTTGACCCATTTTTGGGCAGCGGGCAGACGGCGATCGCTGCCCTGCAGGCTGGACGGCGGTACGTGGGGTATGAAATCAATCCTGGTTATGCCTCCCTGGCAGAAGAACGCATCCAGGCGTACCTGGATGATCAGCAAAGGTTGGGAACTGCGTGATGGCCTACCAGGGTCTTTTATCGCGCTACGGGCACCTGCTGGACCTGCCTGCCCACACCACAGCCATCACCCTGCTGGAAGGCAGTACGCCCCTCATCCCCATGCCGCGCCTGGCGCGCGAGCTGGGCGAGGGCTGCGAGCTGTTTGTCAAGTACGAGGGGCTTAATCCGACCGGCTCCTTCAAGGACCGCGGCATGACCGCCGCCATCAGCGAGGCTGCCGGGCGCGGCGCCCGGGCCGTGATCTGCGCCTCGACCGGCAACACAGCCGCCTCCGCCGCGGCCTATGCCGCCCGGGCGGGCCTGCGCGCAGTGGTACTCATCCCGCAAGGCAAAGTCGCGGCCGGCAAGCTGGCGGGCGCGGTTGCTTATGGGGCCCAGGTCGTGCAGATTGATGGCTCATTCGACGATGCCCTGGCGCTGGTGGTAGCCATCAGCGAACGCCAGCCCATCGCCCTGGTGAATTCGATCAACCCTTACCGGATCGAGGGCCAGAAGACGGCCGCGTTTGAAATTTGTGAGGACCTGGGCGCCGCTCCGGACTGGCTGTGCCTGCCGGTGGGCAACGCCGGCAACATAACCGCCTATTGGGCCGGGTTCAAGCAGTTTAACCGCCTTAACCGCAGCGGGCTGCCGCGCCTGCTGGGTACGCAGGCCGCCGGAGCAGCACCCCTGGTGCTGGGGCACCCGGTGGACCACCCCGAAACGGTCGCGACCGCGATCCGGATCGGGCGTCCGGCGCGCGGGGAGGAGGCCCTCCAGGCCGCCGAAGAATCCAGCGGGCGCATCATCGCAGCCAGCGACGATCAAATCCTGGCAATGCAGCAGCGCCTGGCGCATGAAGGAGTGTGGGTGGAACCTGCCTCTGCCGCCGGGCTGGCAGGCCTGGCGCTTGAAATTGCCGCCGGCCGCCTGGACCCGCACGAGCAGCGGATCGTCGCCGTGTGCACCGGTCACGGCTTAAAGGACCCGGACATCATCGCCGGTAAAATTGGCAAACCGCAGGTTCTCCCTCCCCGTCTGGAGGAGCTCGAAAACCTGCTGTTTGCCTGACAACCCAGGTCGGAGGTGCGTACATGCAAATTGGCGTGATTTTTCCCCAAACCGAGTTTGGCAGCGATCCACTCGCGATCAAAGATTACGCCCAGGCTGTCGAAGCGCTTGGTTTCAGCCATCTGGCCGCTTACGACCACGTCCTGGGTGCCAATCCCGACCGCCCCGGGGGCTGGCATGGGCCTTACACCCACCAGCACCCCTTTCACGAACCATTCACCCTGTTCAGTTACATGGCTGCGGTCACAACCCGCCTGGGTTTCCTGACCGGTATCCTGGTCCTGCCTCAACGCCAGACGGCCTTGGTCGCCAAACAGGCCGCCGAGGTGGATGTGTTGAGCAAAGGACGCCTGCGTGTGGGGGTTGGGGTGGGTTGGAACCCGGTGGAATTTGAGGCCCTGGGTGAAGATTTTAACAACCGCGGGCGGCGGATCGAGGAACAGGTGCAGGTGCTGCGCAGGTTGTGGACCGATCCACTGGTGACCTTTGAGGGTCGCTGGCATCACATTTCGGATGCGGGTCTCAACCCGCTGCCTGTCCAGCAGCCCATCCCAATCTGGTTTGGAGGGCATGCGGACGCCGTACTGCGCCGCGCCGCCCAACTCGGTGACGGCTGGCTGCCCAATTTCCGGACGGCGGCGGATGCCGCCCCGGCCCTGGAACAGCTCGCCGGCTACCTGCAGGCTGCCGGGCGCAGCTGGGATGACTTCGGGCTGGAAGCGCGCCTGAACTACGCCAGCGACGACCTGGATACCCACGCCCAGCGCTGCCAGGAATGGAAAGCTGCCGGTATGGGCAGGGCGGCGGTCAACACGATGGGCGCCGGCCTGCAGACGCCCCAGGAACACATCGCAGCCCTGGAAGCATTTGCCACCCGGGTGGGGGTGGCTCTGTAAACCGGCTGTCTAAAGATCCCAATCCATGAGCACCCACCAATCTGCAAAAAACCAGGCACCCACGTCGGTCACGGTGCGCGTACCCGCCAGCACTGCCAACCTCGGTCCAGGCTTCGACTGCCTGGGGCTGGCCCTGACTCTTGAAAACCAGGTGACCCTCTCTACCCACCCGCGCGGCTACCTGGTGGAAATCAGCGGGGAAGGGGCCGGCGAGCTGCCGGCGTCCGCCGACAACCTGGTCGTCCAGGCCCTCCTGCACGCCTGCCAGGCAGCCGGCGCGCCGCCGCCAGCGGGGCTGCATGTGCGCTGTAAAAACCGCATCCCCACAGGGTCGGGCCTGGGCTCCAGCGCGGCTGCTGTCCTGTCCGGGCTGTTGGGGGCCAATGCCCTGCTCGGCAGCCCGCTCAGTACGCTGGAGGTGCTGCGGCTGGGAACCGACCTGGAGGGTCACCCGGATAATATCGCCGCCGCGCTGTTTGGCGGCCTGGTGCTGGTGGCAAACCCCCCGCCGGGCGCCAGCCCGCCCGAGCCAGTGCTCGTGCGGCGGGTGGTTATCCCATCACCCAATGTGGCAGCGGTTGTCCCTGCGGTCCGCTTATCTACCAAGGAGGCACGCCGTGCCTTGCCGCAACAGGTAAGCCTGGGAGACGCCGTTTACAACCTGGGGCGGGCGGTTATGGTGGTCGAAGCCTTGCGCACCGGCGACCTGGACCTGCTGGGCAGGGTCATGGGCGACCGCCTGCACCAGCCATACCGCTTTAAGCTGATCCCCGGGGCAGACTCTGCCCGGCAGGCAGCCCTGGAGGCCGGGGCGAGCGCCGCCGCCCTGTCTGGGGCCGGGCCAGGGGTGGTGGCGTTTTGCCGCGGTCCCGCCAAGCCCGTTGCCGATGCAATGGTGCAGGCATTTGAAGCGGCTGGGGTCAGTGCGCGCGGCTGGGCGCTGCGGGTGGCTGAACGGGGTTATTCGCTGCGTGCGGTTTAGGGGCGATAAAACAAAAGAATCAGAGACCGGGGGGGTTATTCCGTAAACGGGGGCCAGGGAATTTCGACCCAGTTGGTATAACCATGTTTTTCCACGCCGAACAGGCGTGCATGGGATGGCTCCTCACAACCTGTCTCATCCGTGATGATGACCGCCGTTTCGTAAGTACCCACAGGGGTAAAGACCAATTCTCCATCCTGGCATACCCAGGCTTCGATCAGGTACGGGTACTGCCCGGAATCATCACCTGCCCGTAGCTGGATCGGGCTCCACATCACCGTGACCTCCTCGCCCACCCGCACCGCAGAATAGCGCGCAGGCGGCCCGTAGTAGGGGGACTGCGGCAGGGGGATGTAGGTTGGGGCGACTGCCATCACATCCCCGCGGATGTCCAGCAGCGATGCTTTCACCCAGCACGGATTGTTTCCCCCGATCGCCTGCACCAGGATCCAGGTCCCCCGGTCGTTGCGCCCGATGACGTCCAGGTTGCTGCCTTCGATTAGGGCATACTTGTAAAGATACGGTGCGCCCGGGCCATAGCGGCAGTTCGAGAGCATAAGCACTTCCCCGCGCAAGATGGCATACGTGGGTGTAATGCTGGCTGTGGCAGTTGTGGTCGCTGTGAACGTGCGGGTGGGGGTCGCTGTGGTGCTTGGCAGCGGGGAAGCCGTGGCGGAAAGTTGCGGGGTATAGGTCGGCGGAGGCGTGGGACTGAATGTAACCGCCGGCAGGGCAGTCACCGCTGCTGAAGTTTCAATGATGCTCCCCGGACGGCAGGCGGCACCCAAAAGCAGCAGGCCGAAGGCCAGGGCAACACCCCATTTTCCGCTGCTGAGCCAGCGGGTGAGCATCTGTTGGCGGGGGGTTAACATTGGGCCATTATAGGGACAACCCGCCGGATTGGCAAGCAGCCATCCAGATAAAACAGCCCATTGGCTAAACTCCACCAATGGGCGTACGGCTCGCTACGGCAGCTCCGCGGATTCGGCTCAGAGCTTGGGCAGGACGATCGACTGCTGCTTCTGGTATTTGCCTTTTTTATCGGCGTAGGAAATTTCGCACTCCTCGTCGGCTTCAAAGAACAACACCTGGGCAATGCCTTCATTCGCATAAATACGCGCCGGCAGAGGAGTGGTGTTGGAAATTTCAAGGGTCACAAAACCCTCCCATTCCGGCTCGAACGGGGTCACGTTGACGATGATGCCGCAGCGTGCATACGTCGATTTTCCCAGGCAAACTGTTAATACCTTGCGCGGGATGCGGAAATACTCCACGGTGCGCGCCAGGGCAAACGAGTTGGGGGGAATGACGCATACTTCCCCCTTGTAATCGACCATTGATTTCGGATCAAAATGTTTGGGATCTACCACTGCGGAGAATAAATTGGTAAATATCTTAAATTCGTCCGCCACACGGATGTCATACCCATAAGACGACACACCGTACGAAATGACTCCATCCCGCACCTGCCCGGCTTCGAACGGTTCGATCATACCCTGCTCCACGGCCATCGTGCGGATCCAGTAATCGGGTTTTAAGCCCATAAAGTTCCCTCCATACGCTGGTAATTGTATAAGGCAGAGTCCCGACAGCTGCCCGGCGCTAATTGTAATAGAAAACCGCAGCCATTGTCCTGCCAAACCGCGCTGAGTTTTCGATCCAGTCGCAAGCGAAGTGTTTTCGGGGATGGTACAGCAACCGGCTACCACCCGCTGGCGGAAAATACACTGCTCAGCAGGTCGAGTGTCTCGGCCTCATCCATCAGGCGCGGCCGGGCAAAATCCACGAACAGGATCGGGACCAGCTCGGTGCTGATGTACCGTCCGTCGTAGAAAATATGCCGGTCAATAAACCCCTGGCGAGTAGGCAGGCTGATCTCGTACTGATCAAAAAACAGGTTGCCGAGCCCGTAGTGAATAAAACTACCTTTGTAAAACTCCATGCCCTGCGGCTGGTGCGCCTGGCTGCCGCTGACGATCACCGCCCCTGCGTCCGCCAGTGCCTGGGAATCGGCGATCTGGTTGGGCTGCGCCAGGTAGGTGTAGTATTCGAAGTGCTGAAAGGTGGCAATCACGTTGTAGCCTTCATCCGCCAGGCGCTCGATCTGGCGCTGCATATAATCGAAATCACAGCGCACCGCTCCCGGGTTATCCGGGCCGGCCTGGGCGTAGGCGCCGCCCTTGGCATTGCAGCCAATAAACGCGATCTTGTTGCCGTTGTGCTCCAAAAGCAGGGGTGCCTGCCCGGCCTGCAGGTTGCGCCCACCGCCGTAAACCGGCCAGCCTGCGTCTTCGTACATGTCGAGGGTGTAGTCCATCGCTGCCGTGCCCCAATCGGCAAAATGATCTCCGGTCAGCTCTACGACGTCCGTACCGATTTCCTTCAGCAGCTCCATGTAGTCCGGGCTGGAACAGAACTTCAGGCCCTCCTGGACTGGGTTGGGGAACGGGCAGTCGCGCGCGAAGGGAACCTCGTTGCTAACGTGCAGGATATCCACCGCCCGCAGCAAATCACCGATGTCCTGGGCGGGGTAGGTAATACCGCGCTGCTCCATGGTAAATGCCGTGGCACGCACCAGGGCAGTCACGCCGGTCAGAGCGACGCGGGTCAGGCGGTCGGCACGCAGGTTTGTCCCGCCAAGCAGCGGCTGGGTGCTGGCTGGCCCGTGTTCGCGCCCGATAATCTCGGGCAGCAGGCCCTCTCCACGCACGGTCAGCGGCAGGCTGAGTGGATATTCGTCTGGATTAAAATCAGCCGCCAGAGGGGATTGCCCTTCAACCGCCAGGACCTTCCAGCGTGGCTCCAGGCTCTCGAAGGGTACGAGCGCCCAGGCAGTGCCGCGCTGCCAGGCCTGGTCCAGCAGATCACCGGCCGGGAGGATTTCAACTGCCCCGGCCTCCGCCGGACCCCAGGCGGTTTCCCAAAGCTGATAAGTGGCTTCATCCATCATCAGCGAGCGGCTGCCAAACGGCCCGCCGCCTTTGCCGTGCCAGGCACGCTGCAGGTCATCAGCGCCCACCTCGCCCGGTATGGTAAGAAAGGGAGCCACCAGGGCATAGACCCACCAACCCAGGCGCGGGTTATCCCCGGCAGTCAGGACCACACTGGCCTCCGCCTGGTTCGTGGTGAATGCCAGCCACTCAGGCAGGCTGAGCAAGCCGGCGGCGGTGGGCGGTAAGCGCGGGTCGACTGCCAGGCTCAGGCCAGCACTGGCGGGCGGTGGACCCGCGGGAGTGGGAGTTTCAACCGATCGTTGGATAAGAGGCAGCTGCTGGCGCGGGAATAAACCTGCAGGGATAACCAGCCCGGCAGTGGGGGTTGACCCCGGCAAAGTGGCTTCAGGGGGCGACAGGGGATCGCCCTGGTTTGCTACCGGTGGAGTGGCGAGTGGACTCTGCCCGTAAGTGCAGGCCGAGAGCAGGAAGACAAGCACAAATAGGTAAGCAAAAAATCGGCGCATCGCAATGAGCTTACCACAGGCTGGCTTCGAACGCACGCCGCAGCAGCTCCTGGCGCTCCTCCTCTGTGACGGGGCGCGGCCGGGCAAAATCAACAAACCGGATGCCGAGCAGCTCGGTGCCCAGGTAGCGCCCATCGTAAAATACATGCCGGTCGATGAAAGCATGCCCGGTTGGCAGACCAAAGTGGTACTGATCGAAGAACAGGTTGCCCAGACCGTAATGGATGAATGCCCCGGCATAAAACTCCATCCCGTGGGGCTGGTGGGCCTGGCTGCCGCTGACGATCAGCGCCCCTGCCTCGGCGACCTTGTGGAAATCGGTGATCAGCTTGGGTTGGGGCACATAGGTATAGTACTCAAAGTGCTGGATCGTTACGATGGGCAGGTAGCCGTCAGCCTTCAGGCTGGCGATCTGTTCTGCCAGCAAATCGTAATCGCACTCCACCGCCCCGGGGTTATCGCCACGCGCGGTGGCGTATCCGCCGCCTTTTCCGTTGCAGCCCAAAAAAGCGATTTTATTACCGTTGTGTTCGAATAAGTAAGGCTTGCGGGCTTCCTCTTCCGTATATCCGCCCCCATAATAGGGCATCCCCTTTTGGGTATACAGGTCCAGCGTATAGCGCATCACATCCGGTCCAAAATCGGCAAAGTGGTCGCCGCTGAGTTCAATAAGGTCAGCGTCAACCGCTTCCAGCAGCTCGATGTACTCCGGGCGGCTGCAGAAAACCAGCTCTTCCTGATTGGGATTGGGCTGTGGGCAGTCTGGATCAAAAGGCACTTCGTTGCTGATGTGAGTCAGGTCGGCTTCGAGCAGCCAGGGGCCGATATCCTGGGCCGGGTAGGTGTTGCCGCGGCGGCGCATCGTCTCGGCGGTAGCCCGCACCAGGGCGGTTACCCCGGTCACTATGACTGTGGTCAGCTTGTGTGGGTCGCGGTTGGTGACCGGTGCGGATCCCAGTAGATTTTCGGTCCCATCACCTGTCAGTCCAAAGTCAACCACCAGCGGGTAGAGCTCCTGGTCAAAATCTTTGCGCAAAGGTGACTGCCCGGCCACTTCCAGCACTTTCCAGCGCGGCTCGACTGCTTCAAACGGCACCAGCGCCCAGGCTGGATTTTCCTGCCAGGCTTCATCCACGAGGGACTTCGCGGGCAGCACCTGTACAGCTCCACTCGCTGGTTCGCCCCACAGGCTGGAAAACACGCCCAGTGTGCTTTCATCCAGCAGCATAGGGCGCGTGGCAAATGGAAAATCATCTGGGTTTTCGGCCGGCTCGCCCTGCCAGGCGGCCTGTAAATCCGAGAAGCTCACCCCATCGGGGATCGTGTTGAACGGTGCGACCAGGGCATACACCCAGGTAGCTGCTGGTTGGCTCCCACCAACGTCCAGAGTCGCGGCAGCCTGTTCGGGAGCCGCAGCCCAGACGACACCGGGCGCCAGCTGGAGCGCTTGCAAAAGTTCGGATGGGATAAACGCCGGGACCCACACAGCGGGTGGTGTCGGCGTGGCAGACGGCACGGGTGTATCTGTGGGCAGGGTGGTCGCCGTGGCGGCCGGCGCTCCCGTGGCGGTGGCCTGGATGGTTGCCGTTGGGCTGGTTGCCGGTGCCTGCACGCCGGGCGCGCAGCTGGTCACCAGGAAACCCAACAGCATCCACATAATCGTCTGTCGAAAAATCCCTGGTCTCATGCCAGAGCGGGTCCGCCGCGGTCACTTACCAGGACACGAATTCGTTCGCCCAGGATGGCCGCGTGATCCTGAAGCGCCTGGAGCTCTTCCCACAGGGCACTGGCCGCCGTACTGTCCTGTAATGCCGCTAAATTGACCCGCACGTTCAGGCTGGCACTGCGTAAAGCTGCCTGGGCCAGCTCCGCGCCGCTGGCGGCATCCGTGAGGGCATTCAAGTTGCCGTGCGCGACCACCTGGGCAGCCAGCTCCAGCACCTGCACCAGTTCGCGCATCACCATCAATGGCACCTGGGAAGCATGTAAAGTAGCGGCCTCGATGGCCTGCTGGCGGGCAGATTGTTCTCCGGCTGTCTCTTTGGGCAGGCGATAAGCCGCCAGCACGGCGTCGAACGCCGCGGCATCCCGCGCTACACCTTCTGCAAGGCTGGCGCGCAGCTCTTCAGCCCGCGGGATAATCGCCAGCATCTCGGCTTCCGCCGCGGCATACTTCTTTTTACCCAGCGTGGTACGCGCCACCATAGTCACCAGGGCCGCTGCCAGCGCACCGGTATAAGCAGCTGCCGACCCACCACCTGGTGTTGGGTCGCCGGATGCCAGCCGCTCTAAAAACAGTTCTTCCTGTGCCCGGGCTGCGCCCTCCGGAGCGGCCTGCTGGACGGTGTACAGGCGCTGTTCCAGCACCTGGTCCGGCTCGAACTGGTCCATCTGCAGGTACCATACAGCAGCATCGACCAGGGCTTCCTGAGGGATCAAGCCGACCAGTTCCGAATGGTGGACGGCAACCCCATAGCGGTCGGCCTCGCGGCGGATCATCTCGACGACCCGCGCCAGGGAAGTCTTGCGGTAATTGGTGAGATTCATGGATACCTGGGCCAACCCTTCCACCGTCAACCCCAGCGCTTTGACATAGCGCAGGCCCCCGGAGGAATGGCGCACAACTTTTGCGATCTGGCGGGCAATCTCGACCTCCTCGGTAGCCAGGTAGACGTTGAAGGCCACCAGCGGCTGGCGCGCACCGATAACAGTGGCGCCTGCCGGGCCCAGGCGCATCGGGCCAAAATCCGGGGTGCGGGCGGGGTCCACGCCGATTTCGCCTTTCAAACCTTCGTACTGGCCGCGGCGGATATTTTCAAGGTTCTGGCGCTCGGGACGCGCGGCCGCTCCTTCATAAAGGTAAACCGGGATGCCCAGCTCTTCACCGACCCGCTTGCCCAGCCGGCGGGCCATTTCCACACACTCCGCCATGCTGACTCCAGACAGCGGGACAAATGGCAGGACATCCGTTGCACCAATCCGGGGATGCTCGCCAGTGTGCTGTTCCAGGTCGATTAATCCGGCTGCGGTTTGGACGGCCTGGAACGCGGCTTCTTCCACCGCTCCAGGCGGCCCGACAAAGGTAATTACCGTGCGGTTGTGATCTAAATCGGAATGTTTATCGAGGATGGTTACACCCGGGACTGAGGCAATCGCTTCCTGGATTGCAGCAACCACTTCGGGACGGCGCGCTTCGGAGAAATTCGGGATGCATTCAACGAGTTGTTGGTTCATTTGGCCTCTCTGAAAACTGCGAAGTATTATACTGCTAGAGAGTGCAGTATCAGGGCATTTGAGGCAGGATTCAACCTGGTTACCGCGCATCCTGAAAGGCTTCATGAAGTGTTGGTTGAGCGCATTCCTGTGTTTTCTCTGGCATGATCCTTGCAGGGATTTAATGTGTATGGCCCGGGGTAACGCTGCGGTTTATCCACACACCCCCAATATCAAGTAACCCGCTGCTGGAAAGAGCGGGCTGATGTACCTAAAAGGCGGCACGCCAGGGGTTAACTTGCGATCCTCAGGCAGTTCAAGGTAGAATGGCGCTGAGTAGTGATGAGCTTCAAACGAAACCGGTTGATTTTATTGGTAGTGATGGCTGCCTTGTTATTGCCGGGTCTGGCGTGCCAGCAGTTCGCCCGCCCGGCCTCACAGCCGGCGACTGGCGGAGTTGGCCCCTCCGGCAGCCGCAGCACCCCCGAGGCAGCCGCACCCACACCCAGCCCCACGATTAACCCCTTGATCCCCCCCACGAGGATACCAGGAGCGCCGTATTTTACCCCGACTCCCGACGCGCCGCATCCCCTGCCTACGCCGCGCCTTGAAGCGGAAAATTACACGGTCCAGTCTGGCGACACCCTGGCCCGGATTGCCCAACGGTTTGGGGTGAGCTACCAGATGGTAGCAGATGCTAACCAGCTCACCAATCCCAACCTGATCGATGTGGGTTTAGAGCTGGTCATTCCTCCGCCCGATCCAAACCAGGCCCGCCCGGATGGAAAAATCATTCCCGATTCGGAGCTGGTTTTTGGCCCGTTCAGTGCATATTTCGATACACAGGAATTCGTTGAAAACATGGGAGGCTACCTGGCCAGCTACCGGGAGGAGCTCAGTGAGGGAGAGTTTGCCAGCGGGGCAGAAATCGTACAACGGGTTGCCCTGGAGTATTCTGTCAACCCGCGCCTGCTGCTGGCTGTGCTGGAATACCAATCCGGTTGGGTAACCGAGACTGAACCTGCCGAGGAGACGCTTGATTATCCCATTGGGCTGCTCGAGCCCAACCGCCAGGGGCTGTACCGGCAGCTGGCATATGCCGCCAACGAGCTTAACCGCGGCTTCTACCTGTGGCGGGTAAATGGGGTTGCGGTATGGGTGCTGGCAGATGGCGAGGTGCAGCTGCCCTCACCTGTAATCAATGCCGGGACTGCAGGTGTGCAGCAATTCTTTGGCACCTTGTACGGGCGTGCCGATTGGGAGCAGGCCATTTCCCCCACAGGTTTGTTCGCTACATATACGGCGCTGTTCGGCTACCCATTTGATTATGGGCTGGAACCGCTCCTGCCTTCGTTTTTAACACAGCCTGAGTTGAATCCTGCCGTTTGAGAGCGGTCAGGATTGGGCATTTACCGGCGGGCCGCACGGCGGTTGGGGAGATGGCTCGGCCTGGGCGGCCCTGGACTTTGCTCCGCCCGGAGACACATTAGGCTGCGTTGAAAGCGATGCCTGGGTAACCGCAGTCGCAGATGGTCCCGTGGTGCGCACTGGCAACGGCGCTGTCGTCCAGGATCTGGATGGCGATGGGTTGGAGCAGACCGGCTGGACAATCCTGTATATGCACATCGAAACCCGCGAGCGAGTTGAGATGGGCACCTACTTGAAAGCCGGGGATCGGATTGGTCATCCCTCCTGCGAGGGAGGTTTTTCAACCGGGACGCACCTGCACCTGGCCCGGCGCTACCACGGAGAATGGATTCCAGCGGATGGGCGCTCGCCCTTCGTGCTGGATGGGTGGGTATCCGCTGGCGCAGGTCGTGAATATGATGGATACTTAAGCCGCAATGGACAAACGATTGAAGCGTGGAATGGGCGCTCCGAGACAAACCAGATCCGGCGGTAGGAATACCGGCGTAGGAATACCGGCGGTAGGAATACCGGCGGTAATTCTGGCGGTGCGATGGTCAGCGGCCGCGGTCAAAGACCCTTCGGCAGTATGGCCAGCCGGCCTAAATCGAACTTGCCGCGCCCGCCACGGTGGATTCACCTGCTCTGGGTGGCGCTGGTTCTGACCCTGATACCATTCGCCTGCAACCTTCCCGGCGGTGGGCAGCGTGCCGAGCCAACTCCGCAGGCGACGCCCGAAGAACCGGCGTTTATCTTCACGCGCCCAACCCGCATGCCCTCTCCCACCCCCGATCCGGTCGAACCCACCCTCCAGCCAGAGCTAGTGACGCCGCCTGCCCTTTCCAACACCAAGCCCCCACTGCTGTATTACACCCAGGCCGGTGACACCCTGCCCGCGGTTGCGGTACGCTTTGGGACCCTTCCAGAGGAAATCACTTCACCAGATAATGTCCATTCCGAGGCCCTGTTAAACCCCGGACAGCTGCTAGTAATTCCCAACCGCCTGGGCACAACCACTCCCAACCAGCACCTGCTGCCCGATAGTGAAGTGGTGTATTCACCCTCCATTATCGATTTTGATATTAAGGCCTTTGTCCAGGCTGCCGGGGGCCGCCTCAGCCGCTACACCCAATTTCTGGGCAGCAGCGGGACGGTTACCGGAGCTGAAATGATCGAAAAGATCGCCCTGGATAACTCGATCAACCCGATGCTGCTGCTGGCACTGCTGGAGTATCACAGCGGTTGGGTGTACGGCGAACCCACTAACCAGACCCAGGAAATGTATCCGATGGGATTTGTCAATCGCAGCGAGGAAGGCTTGTATCGGCAGATAGTCTGGACAGTGAACCAGCTTTCAGTGGGATATTACGGTTGGCGTGAAGGTCGTCTGAACGAGATCAGTTTCGTGGACGGGACTACCCTGCATCTGGCTCCAGACTTGAATGCCGGAACCGCTGCCCTGCAGTACCTATTCGCGAAACTCTACAACTTGGAAGACTGGGTCAACCGGCTGGATCCAGCCAACGGGCTGCCTGCCCTATATACCGAATTATTCGGCAGCCCATGGACGCGCGCCCAGATGGTCGAGCCGCTTTACCCGCCCGACCTGGCCCAACCAGACTTGATCCTGCCTTTCTGGCGCGACCAGGTATGGGTATTCAGCGGCGGGCCGCACGGCGCCTGGGAGCATGATGGCGCTTGGGCAGCCCTTGATTTTGCCCCGGCTTCGGCTGAACCGGGCTGCACAGATTCTTATTCCTGGGTAACCGCCTCAGCGCCAGGCCTGGTAGTTCGCTCAGAGCGAGGCGTCGTGGTGATCGACCTGGACGGTGATGGGTACGAACAAACCGGCTGGGCCCTGTTCTACCTGCATGTCGCCGACCAGGGACGCATACCGGCGGGCACCCTGGTAGAGCAGGGCGACAAATTGGGTTTCCCCTCCTGCGAAGGCGGCATCGCGACCGGCACACACGTCCACATCGCCCGCAAATACAACGGTGAATGGGTTCCTGCCGACGGGCCGCTGCCGTTTGTGCTCAGCGGGTGGCGCTCCCATGCTACCAGCGATGCCTACAAGGGCACCCTGACGCGCGACGACCGGACGATTACTGCCTCGACCCTGGGTATCTCGTCCGCGGTGATCACCCGCACCAGCCAGGATCCCTGATCGGCTGGGGTCTTCGCATAAAACAAAAGCCATCGGTGCAGCTTTGATCGTCACTCGGCATGCAGAGTGAAAAGGGCTGCATGTGATAACTCGGTCTGATCGGCTGGGGCGGCGGACCACCAATCACCCGCTTTCGGGTACAATACCTTTCCTTCACCCGCATTCCTTAATGGTTCAGAAATTCGTGACTATGTTTGCAGCAGTTTTCCCGCGTGTTTTTTTCCTGACCCTGGCAGCCACACTTTTGCTGGCGTCCTGTAGCCCGCTATCCCCCGGAGCACTCTCCTCTGGCGCGCTGCCGGAGATCCAGGCCGAATCCGTCCAGTCAGCAGGTATGGGGGACCCGAACCCGGCTGACGTGCCGCCACGCCCCGGTTTTACCCCGCGCCCAAATTACCAACCAGGCGAGCTGGTCAGCTACACCGCCCAAACGGGTGACACCCTTCCGGCGCTGGCAACACGTTTCAACACCACGGTCGGGGAGATCCTGGAAGCAAACACCTTCATCCCACAAAGTGCAACCACCATGCCACCCGGCATGCCGATGCAAATTCCAATTTATTACCTGCCGCTGTGGGGTTCGCAGTACCAGATTTTACCCGACAGCCTGTTTATCAACGGCCCTGTGCAGGTAGGTTTTGACAGCGAGGCATTCGTCAGCACGCAGCCCGGTTGGCTGAACGGATACACAGAATTTGCCGCTGGCGCAACCCGCAGCGGCGCCAACGTGGTGAATGTCATCGCCCAGAATTACAGCATCAGCCCGCGCCTGCTGCTGGCACTGCTGGAATACCAGTCCGGCGCCCTCAGCCAGCCCGCCGATACAACCGATCTAAATTTCCCACTTGGCTACCAGAACCGGCGCAACCGCGGCCTGTACCTGCAGCTTGCCTGGGCCGCGAACTCGTTAAACAATGGTTACTACAATTGGCGGCGGGGTGCGGTGGTGGAGTTTACTCACACCAACGGGCGCAGCGAGCGGCCCGATCCCTGGCAAAATGCCGGGACGGTTGCCCTGCAGTATTTTTTCCTGCAGTTGAATGACCAGGCCGATTTTAACAGCGCGGTTTCGGCCGACGGATTCGCGGCCGTGTACCGCAGTCTGTTCGGCGACCCCTGGGAAAACGTGGAGCCGCACCTGCCGGGCAGCCTGGAACAGATTACGATGCTGCTGCCGTTCGAACGCGGGACTGCCTGGACCTACACGGGCGGGCCGCACACAGCCTGGGGGTCCGGGCAGCCCCTCGCAGCCATCGATTTTGCACCGCCATCCGTGGTAGGTGGCTGCCAGGAATCTCTTGAATGGGTTACAGCCGTAGCGCCCGGGGTTGTCACCCGCTCGGAGGAAGGCGTTGTCGAGCTGGACCTGGATGGCGATGGTGACCCGCGTACCGGCTGGACCATGTTCTACCTGCACGTGGGGACCGAGGGTCGCGCCCCCTGGGGGCCCAGCTGGAAGCCGGCGACCCGATCGGGCACCCCTCCTGTGAAGGCGGCAACGCGACCGGCACGCATGTTCATATTGCCCGCAAGTACAACGGCGAGTGGATGCTGGCCGAAGGCACCCTGGCCTTCAACCTGGAAGGCTGGATCGCCTACAACGGTGCCGTGCCTTACAAGGGCACGCTCAAACGCTTCTCTCAGGTGATCACCGCCTGTGAATGCTCCAATCTCGAAAGCCAGATCACAGCTGGCGATGAATAGGGAGTGACCCCGGCAGCTGCCCGGTGATCCCGCTCGGTGATCCCGCACGGTGATCGTGGTAATTGTTTGCTCGCCAGGTCCGGCGGCAGGCATGGATTCGGACCAGCAGGGGGAAAATCAGGATAAAATAAGCCCCAGTTCAATAAAATTGAAAATTGGTATTAAAAATTTTGAATTTTTGCATTGACATTTTTGAATTTTCTTTGTATCATTTGAGTATCAAGCAGATTGCTTGCCTGGTGCACAAAAATTTTATCCCGCAGCCAGCCTGACAGGCTGCCGATTTCGAAGGAAGACAGGTATGCTCCCATTACCCAGCAAATGCCCCATTTGCGGCGGCGAAGTCGTTGTTACCCGGCTGCACTGCCAGGACTGTGATACTACTTACGAAAGCCGCTTCTCCGGCGGCGCCTTTTCACAGCTGTCGAAGGAACAGCTCGCCTTTGTGGAAACCTTTATCCGCTGTGAAGGCAAGATCACCCGCATGGAAAATGAGTTGGGGCTTTCCTATCCCACTATCCGCAACCGGCTACACGAAGTCATACGTGCCCTGGGGTACGAACCCGGCAAGGATGAACCCTCCGGTCTTTCGGAGACGGAACGATTACGAATCCTGGAAGAGCTGGAGGCTGGCCAAATTTCCTACAGTGATGCCATGAAACTGCTGCAGGAAGGAGATGTTTGACATGGAAAAATATGTAATTGATTGCGGACCAACGCCCGAAATTCATCTTGGCAACGTCAGCGGTGATCTGAACCTGAAAGGCCAGGATGCCAACCAGGTGATCGTTAAAACGAATGCCCAGGAAGATTTCGATCTAACAAACGACCAGGAAACAATCAACATCAACTGCCCAGATGACTGCACCATCTATGTCCCCCACGGCGCCAGCCTGCGCATTGATAACGTTGGCGGCGATACCAGCCTCAAATCCCTGGAGGGGCAGGTGGTCATCGATAATATCGGCCGGGAGCTGGTCTTGCGAGATGTCGGTTCCGTCAGCATCGTCAATATCGGCCTGGACCTGTCTGCCAAGCGGGTGCGCGGCGACTTGACCGCCACCAATATCGGGCGGGGTGCCATTATCCGGGATGTTGACGGACAGTTTAAGGCTGCCAGCATCGGTGCGCACCTGCTGCTGCGCGATATCAGCGGCGAGGTCTCGGCGAGTGCCGGCGGGAATGCCGATGTGACCCTGGCACCCGTCCCCTGGCAGAAGTACAACATCACAGCCGGCGGAAATATCAGCTGCCGCCTGGCTGATGATGCCAATGCTGAGCTCAAGGTCTTCAGTGGAGCCCAAAAAATTAAACTCAACCTGCCCGATCAGACCAAATTGCTGCGCGAAGATGAATACGCATTAACGATTGGTGAAGGCGGATCGCAGATCACATTGCAAGCCGGGGCGGCAGTCGAAATCCGCAGCCGGTCGACCGGCTGGGAAACTATCGGCGCCTATGATCCGGAAACAAATGTAGATCTGGAAGAGCTTGACAATCTGGCAGAACAGATCGAGATGCAAGTTACCCAACAGCTCGAATCGATTAACGAACAGATTGACTCGTACGTTGAACAAATCGAAAGCACCAGCGAATGGCCCTTAAGCCCGGAATGGCGCAAGCGCCTGGATGAACGCATTCGCCGCTCCCAGGAACGGGCACTGCTTGCTTCTGACCGTGCCCAACGCAAAATGGAGCGGGCCCAGGAAAAGATGCGCCAAAAAGCAGAACGCAGCCGCGGCGCCGGGACCCATCCCCGGCATCCCGGGCACCCAACGCCTCCGCCATCGCCGGCGCGGCGTTTTGTCTGGCCGCTGAGCGAAAGCGAACAAGCCGAAGGCGCGGCAGAAATCGTCAGCGATGATGAAAGGCTGCTGATCCTGAAGATGCTGGAAGAGAAAAAAATCTCTGCCGAAGAGGCCGAACAATTACTTGCCGCCCTGGAGGGCCGTGTGGAATAAAGCGGCCTTCAAGTTAACCGGAGCGGGTCGCGGATCAAAAGCAGGCGCCGTCAGCGCCTATCCTGGGACGGATGTTTCGATCCCACCCGCCCCGGTTTTTGAGGATACGATTCATGGCTATTGAGAATGAAAAACTACATGTGATCAGTATGCTCGAACAGGGCAAAATCTCCGCCGAAGAAGCAGCTCAGCTGTTGGAAGCGCTGCGGGATGATGACTTGCTCGAAAACAGTGATCTGCTGGAATCCGGCGAACCGCTACCCCTGGATGAAGACCCTGAGGTGTTCGCGGAGCCAGGGGAGGCATTTGCAGAAGAACCACTACCCACTCCCCCAGAGCTGCCGCCAGAAATGCGCCGCTGGCGGAATTACTGGGTGGGGCTGTTCCTGATCGCCTTCGGTGCATTGATGATCAGCACCTTTTTAATGTACCGGGCCATTGACAGTTCTGGATACAGCTTCTGGTTCTTCTGCTCGTGGATCCCATTTCTGCTGAGTGTGGGCGCGGTCGCCCTGGCATGGCAAAGCCGTTCGGCCCCGTGGCTGCACCTGCGGGTTGATCAGGCCAAGGACGAATGGCCGCGGCGGATCGCTTTTAGCTTTCCCCTGCCATTGGGGCTGGCCTCGTGGGCAATCCACAACTTCGGACATTACATACCGGCCCTCGACCGGACCGGTATGAATTTGAAAGAGATCGATAAGCTGATTTACGGGCTGAAGGATTACACTTCGCCCGATCATCCGCTTTACATTGAAGTCGATGAAGATGACGGCGACAAAGTGCTTATTTATATCGGTTGATGAATTCTCGTCTACAACATCTGCGCTGTCTGGCATCGCAGGAGGGATAAATGGCAACATCTGAAGAAAGAATGCGGATTTTAAAACTGATCCAGGAAGGCAAAATCACTGCCGAGGAAGGCGCGAAACTTCTGGCCGCGTTGAGTTCCAGTGCTGGTAAAACCAGGAAGCCGCGGCCGATGCCCGCGACCAGCAGCGGCAAACAAGCACGCTGGTTCCGGGTGCGCGTGACCGACATGGCAAGTGGTAAAACCAAAACCAGCGTCAATATTCCGCTGGGCCTGATGGAATGGGGTCTGCAAATTGGCGCCCAATATGCTCCAGACCTGGGCGGCCTGGATACGGAGCAGTTGATGGAAATGCTCCAATCAGGTGCAATGGGAAAAATCGTCGATGTGATCGATGAGGAAGACGGCGAGCACGTCGAAATTTTTATCGAATAATTCCCTGGCTGAAAGCAGTCCCGGCCTGATTTACCCTGCTGCTCGCTTGCAGCATTGGCCGCGCGGAATTCACGCTTATTAAGGCTATCCGGTTGTTGGAATGCCCTGGAGGACTTTATGAATCAAGATGTGATTTCACAGTCATTTATCGTCAGCGAGCCAGCCCGCCTGATCGTCGAGAACATCCGCGGATCGGTCATCGTCCGTACTGGGTCTGGGGGTGGTATCAACGTCCAGGCCGAAATCAATCGCAGCAGCGGGAGCTTCGACCAAACCAAAGTGATCATCCAGCAGGACGACGAACGCACCATCCGCGCCGAAACCAAAACGGATTCTATCAGCGCGTTGTTTGGCACCATCCGACCATGCGCTGTTAATTATGTCATCGAGGTGCCAGCAGCCTGCGATGTGCGTATCAACTGTGTCAGCAGCAGCGCCGTCGTAGAAGGCATTCAGGGCCAATTTAAAGGTTCCATGGTCAGCGGTAATCTGAGCCTGACCAACTTGCAGGGCAGCTTCGACATCAATCTGGTCAGCGGCAACTTGACCGGTGTACGTTTGAGCGGCCCGATGGAGCTTTCAGGAGTCTCCGGCGCTATCCAGCTGGCGCAGTGTGAGTTCTCCCTGCTGAACGCGAAAACGGTCAGCGGTGATATCCAGCTTGAGAGCTCCCTGACTACAGGTCCTTACCAGTTCAACTCGGTTTCAGGAGACGTGCGCCTGGTAGTGCCGGCGGATACCGGCTGCGAAATCTCGTTAACAACATTGAGCGGTGATGTGTACGTCGGGCTTTCCTCCACCTACCACCAAACCTCCCGCCGCTTTCGCCAGATAACCGTCCAGGACGGCGGAGCCAGTGTTGCAATGCACAGCACATCGGGCGATCTGGCAGTCATAACTGCCGAACAGCTGCTCAACCCGGCGCCCGACCAGCCAGACTTTCCCGCTCCTGCTGCGCCTGTGGTAGACCGGATGGCTATCCTGGATCGCATCAGCAGCGGAGAATTGAGCGTGGACGACGGCATCCAGCTGCTGGAATCGACCGAAAACGGCTGAGATTAAATCAATCACATAGACACACAAGTAGTATAGAGTGACCCGTAATCCTGGGCGCGGTTTCCCGCTGCCGCAGGTATAAAACTTCTTGCACCAGCCAGAGGCCCCCACATTGATATCGTTGCGGGCGATCCCCCAACCGGAGCACCAGGAGTTTATGTATGCGTGGGATTAAACAACTCAGTGGAATGACCGCATTTGCGGTGATATGGATCGGGCAGGCTATCTCGCTGATCGGCACCGGTATGACCGGATTTGCCCTGACAATCTGGGCTTATGAGCAAACCGGACAGGCCACCACCCTCGCCCTGGTTGGCTTTTTCTTCGTCACCCCGATGCTGGTGCTCAGCCCGGTCGCGGGCGCCATCGTCGACCGGTCCAACCGCAAGCTGATGATGATCGTGAGCGATCTGGCAGCCGGCATGGCGACTATCGGCATCTTCATCCTGAACGCTAACGGCCAGCTGGAAATCTGGCACCTATATGTCGCGGTATTCATCATGGGCACTTTCCAGACCTTTCAATGGCCGGCATATTCAGCCGCGATCACCATGATGATCCCCAAAGAACAATATGGGCGCGCCTCCGGTCTCAACCAGCTGGCCGAGACCGGCTCCGGGATCATTGCGCCGATCATGGCCGGAGCCCTGCTTGGTTTCATCGGCCTGCAGGGCATCCTCTCCATCGATATCATCACCTTCGTTTTTGCGGTTGGCGGCGTCCTGCTGGCAAAAATTCCGCAGCCAAAGGAATCCGCTGAAGGCGCAGAAGGCCGCGGCAGCCTGTGGAAAGAATCATTGTATGGCTTCAAGTACATTTTCAAGCGGTTCAGCCTGCTGGGGCTGCAGATCGTCTTCCTGTTGGGCAATTTCTTTGCGGTAATTGCGACCACCTTGATTGCGCCGATGATCTTATCGCGCACAGGCAACAACGAGATCGTGCTGGGCACGGTTCAGTCCATCAGTGCTGTGGGTGCGGTGGTGGGTGCCATTTTAATGAGCGCCTGGGGAGGACCCAAACGCCTGGTACACGGCGTACTTCTTGGCTGGGTATTTTCCAGCCTGTTCGGCATGTTTATCTATGGCATCGGGCAGGCAGTGCCGGTTTGGGCGATTGCTGGTTTCCTGGGTGCGTTATTCATCCCGATCATCAACGGCTCGAATCAGGCTATCTGGCAGTCAAAAGTAGCCCCCGATGTGCAGGGGCGGGTATTTTCAGTACGCCGGTTGATTGCCTGGTTTGTTAACCCCGTGGCAACCCTGCTGGCGGGCCCGCTGGCGGATGTCATCATGGAGCCTGCCATGCAGGGCAGCGGCACGGCTGCAACCGTGCTGGGGCCAATTTTCGGCACCGGTCCTGGCGCCGGGATGGCAGTGATCATCACCGCCTGCGGCATCGGGGGTATCCTGGTCGGGCTGGGTGGTTACGCGTTCCAGGTGATCCGCAACGTCCAGACCTTGCTGCCCGATCACGACACCACCCCAGCAGGGGAGGAAACCTCGCCTGTACCCCAGCCGGCGGCGCCTGCCCCGGCGGATTAGGACATCCGGCGGATTAGGACCTCCGGCGGGTTTTTTTTGTCTGCTGTTTGGATTCGTTCAGTCGCTGGTGGGAGGTTTTTGCAGCGGGTATCCAGCTGATCGCCAGGCGGATACTCCGCCTCGCAGGCTGTACGCTTCGTATCCATTGGCCCGCAACCAGCGTACAGCCGGCAAACTGCGATGCCCGGTGAGACATAAAGCGACCACTGGTTGGGACGGAATAAAATCCAGCTGCTTGACACTGCCAGGCATTGCGGTAAGCGGCGCAAAACGAGCCGCCGCGATGGTGCCCTGCTGGTATTCAAGCACGGTGCGCGCATCAATCAGCTGCACGGGGCGTGCCGTTTGTATCCACTGATGCAGCATTTCCGGTGTTATTTCGGGCACTGCCCCCAACGGCAGCCACCACAGGAAAGGCAGGTTCAATGCGACCTCCTTTTAGCTGGCTTGGGGCACCTGGTAAGCGCCCTCAGTAACCAGGGTAGCAGCAGCCTCGGTTTGGGATTCATAAATGCGATAACTCAGCTCGATTGGAATCACCTTGCTTAGCATGCCCTGTGCAGGACAGTAACGCTGGGCGGAAAGCTCGATCGCCCGCCGGACAGCCGCTTCATCAATCGCATGACCGTAGACATGGTACATGATGACCGCACTCGTGAATACTTTGGGGTGTTCAGCGGCCCGTTCAGCGTGCACATCCACATCGAATCCTTTTACCATCTGCCTTTTCTTCTGCAAGATGGACATCACATCCATAGCAGTACAGCCAGCCAGGCTAAGCGCCATCAGCTCCAAAGGCAGGAAGCCGCTGTTTGCTCCCCCCGCTTCCTGGCCTGCATCCAGGTTAACGGAAAATCCCGAACCGGCTGTGCCAGAAAACGCCAGGCCCTCTTTCCAGGTAACGTTCGCATCCATGTCAATTCTCCAATAAAGGGGTTATGTATTTTTCCAGCGCATCACGGGTAATCGCTCCGTTCCAGGCCAGTATCACCCTGCCCTCACCGTTAATCACATACGAGCTGGGCAAACCATCATTGCGAAACTGCCGGATGGTATCCATGTCTGGATCCAGCCACACCGGAAAGCTCAACTGCATCGCTTCTGCGTAACGGCGCACGTCAGCCGCTGGCTCGCCAGCATCTACCGCAATGATTGAAAATTTTTGGGCGGCGTGTTGCTCGTGGTAGGCCATTAAGACCGGCATCTCTTCCCGGCAGGGGGGACACCAGGTCGCCCAATTATTCAACAGGACAACCATTCCCTGGTAATCCGCCAGGGTTACTGGACTTCCATCCAAATCGGTTAATACCAGGTCTGGGGCTGCAAAATTAACTGTTGCCGGTACAACGGAGAACCGATCTACCTCAGCAGTCACATCCTGGTTTAAGATCAGCAAAGCAACAATACCGGCGAATACAACCAGTCCGGCTCCAATCAGGAACAAGCCTATTCCACGCATGCCCGGTGATCGTTGTTTCTTTGCAGGTCTCAAAGCTCACACTCCTCGCAGCACCCGGTTAATGGTGGTGGATCCGGTGCGCTTCGCTCGCCAGGCTGCCATTCAAATAAGAGCCGACGGCGACGTCTAAAGTCCCTCCCGCCAGCACCACCTGCAAGCCCGCCGCCAGTGCTTTGTTGTATGCCGGCTCGCCCATGCCACCACACAACAGCACCTGGCAGTCGCGCACTGGAGCAAACATATCTGGATGGGGTTGGTGGGAATGCGTATGCCCCTCTTCATCGTGTGGGTGCCGTTCGTGATGGGGTTTTGGACGGTCTTCCTGTCCAGTCACCTGCCCGTCAGTTACGGTGAAAACCCGGTAAGCGGGAGCCATTCCAAAATGGCTGCTGATGGTTTGCCCATCCTCCGTGACGGCGGCAATCTTCAAATGAGTTTCACTCTGGTCAGTCACTGGTTTATTTCTCCAATCAGTTCTGGCAAGGCAGGTGGTCGATTTTTCCTGCCAAGCCCAATTACAATCTTACCGCCAAAATCCAGTACCGGCATACTCCATTGGTCCTTTGTGGCACACCCCTAGAAACACCCATGTCCTTGAACGCAGACCCGCGAGAGCACCCACGCATGGGGATAGGTAAACGGGAACAAACCGGGGCGCTGTACAGGACTACCTGGGAAATTTTCCTTCCCTCATGCTGCAAACCCGGTTGGTTACTGGATCACGCGCAGGATTTCTGACACCAGGTGAGATTCGGGCACCGCACCCACCACCGTACCGGCTCCAAAATTAATGGTTGTCTGCGGGACACCGCTGACATGATAGCGGTTCGAAAGGTCTGAGAATTCGGTGGCTTCAATCATTTCCGCCTCAATGTACGGGCTTTCCATGGCAAACTGGTGAGCGAGCAGCACAGCCTGCGGGCAGTACGGGCAGGTCGGCGTGACAAACACCATCAGGTGGACCGGCTGATCAACCTTCTTAATCAGGGCGCGAGTTTGCTCACTCAGGCCTGAGTCAAGGGATGAAACCCGGACCAGGTCATGAATCAAAGAGCTGAATTCGTGACCAGAAGGAATACCAGCATATCGCAGGCCGAAATCCACAACCTGCTCGCCATCCTTACCGACCAGGACGATCCCGGGCGCTTTGTCCACCCGATAAGTACTGGCAACATCCTGGTTAGCATCCAGATCATACTGTTCCATAGAAAGTTTATCTGAAATCGCGGTTAATTCTTCCAGAAGCATGCGGGTATCCCCACAATAATCACAGTCTTCCTCCTGGCCAAAAAACAACACTCCCACTGGCTTGTCCAACTGGTTAAAGATATCGCGGATCTGGCTGGTGATTTCTTCGTTCAACAATTTTTCAGACATATTTCCCATTCTCCTAAAATTTAGCTGCTCCACCGGGGCAGTTTAATAACGTTATCAGGTAAAACAACCACCCAGGGCATACCCACAAATCGGGCAGGCCAGGTTCAGCAGCCCATCATAATCCATGTGTCCGGTGCAGCACTCCGGGCAAAGATCACCAGGGCGCAGCTCCCTGGCAGGGTGGGCAGGCAGCACCTGTTCTGAGAGCACCAGCGAGGCTGGTTGGTCGAGCGTTTTATCAGGCAAGATTTCCTCAATCTCCAACTTGTCTCTGCCGGTGTTTACTACGCTTTTAGATGCACCTAACCACAAAAAAGTTACCTGGAAATTAAAATTCGCCCGGTTGCATATACCGGGCGAATCCGTCTGACGGAGCATTTGCCCTATCAGGTCTCGTTTATATCCAGGTAATCTTCCAGATTAAGCACGTGATAAAGACGGCTGCGAACGGAATCTGGGATTTCCGGCTCTTCGGCAGCAGTGGCTTGCACGACGTAAACCGTTTTGCGCAAGGTGTCCACAACAACCCGGCAGTTTTCGCAGTCAGAAAGGTGACGTTCAATTTCCAGGCAAATTGACGCCTCCGCCGTACCGTCAATGTATTCGCTGAGCGAGCCCAGCAAATCGCGACAGTGTTCAGTGTGTGCCATATACTTTTCCTCTCAAACGCTCACCATGATACCTGGTGAGTTCCTCCCGCAGCTGCAGCCTGGCGCGCGACAATCGTGTTTTCACCGCAGCTTCGCTGATATTTAACACCTGGGCGGTCTCCAGGGTTGACAAACCCTCCACCTCGCGCAGTAAAAATGTCGTACGCAGACCATCCGGCAGTTGATTCACGGCCTGTTTGACATAGGCCTGGGTTTCGCTGGACAGCAGCTCCTCCTCCGGCAGATTGCTCCAATCCACAATCTGGAGCGGTTCCTGCAATTCCAAATCCCCATCTTGCCCGGGTTCTTCAACTGAGATGGGTTCCGGCTTACGCTTGCGAATCAGCATCAATGCTTCATTGGTCGCAATCCGGTATAGCCAGGTGGAAAGCTGGGAGCGCCCATCAAAATCATCGATATGCTGGAAAGCTTTAATAAACGTTTCCTGGAGGACATCCTCCGCATCTTGCTCATCACCCAACATACGCAATCCCAGGCGGTAGATCGTTGGGGAATGCTGTTCAACACACCGGGCACATTCCGCCCGGTCCCCGGCTTTAAGTGCCTCTACAGAGATGGGGGGCGCATGGGAACCATTCTTAATCATTCGATGCTTTCCTGGTTAAAAAGGTTACAAATTTATGCAGATGGGTGGTCAAATTTTACCAAACGCAGGCCTGGCGGCAAGTCTCACTCCAGCCAAGCTGCAGGCTCGCGCAAGCGGACCGCACATGCTCATCGGCATGGTGCTGACAATTCCAAAGCGCTGAAAGTGTACCACAGCGGTCCCGAACCGGACACCAGCCTCCCGCCAGGTAAGAGTTCTCGCATTCTTATAAAGATCCTGCCGTCAAATCGCAGGTCCAGCACATTCATCCTTCTGGATGAGCCATATTCCTGAATCTTAGGAGGGTGATCGTCCTGCCTTAATTCACGCCGTCTTGCGCGGTCGCGATGATGTATGATATAAGCAGTGCTTTTTTGCAGAGGAAACCATGCCCAAATACCGGCGCGTTGCTCTGTTTCTGGATTATGAAAACCTGTCGAGCGCACTGCAAAAACGAACTCGCTCCACAATTCATCCATACGGATATGCACCGCGTTTAGATTTTAAAGCCCTGGTGGAATTTATCCAGTTTACCTACGGCGCGCTGCATAAACGCGATTTCATTGCAGTTGCCAACTTTACCCATTACGATCCTCAGAAGGGGGGCCTGAACCAGTACGCGACCCTGGTTCCGGTCGATAGTTTTGATTCCAGAACTACCCGCCAGGAACAGCAAACCACCCCAGGCAAAAAACATGTGGTCAAGGATTATGCAGACGCGCGCCTGGCTTACGAAATCGGGCAGCATTCAGCCCTGCACCCGGCAGACCTGTATATTCTGGGGAGTAATGACAAAGCATTGGTAGCTGTGGGTCGGGCGCTGATCGAGGCCGAAATCCCGGTCATCTTCCTGTTGAGCAACCCCGACAGTGCCGCAGTGTTGATTAAGGAAAACTTCGATTGGATCGACTTTGATCACACCCAGCCGGCTGACGAGCCAGCACCCATCATCGAGGCGCCGCCCCCGCAGGCAGTCGATCCAGCGGAGTCCCTGGTACAGGTCATTTCGACTTTGCGCCAAGTCCTGAGCAGTCCGATCCCGCTGATGCTGATCGAAGCGCTTTATGGAACAAAAGATGCCAACAACCTGCTTCAGCGCGCCATTTCCCAGGGGCGCATCGACTTGTGGCAGGATGCCGAAGGGATATCTTATCTGACGCTGCGGGCGGAACGCCTGCACGATGTCATAGTCCGCCAGGCAGTGCGTGGAGATATCCTGATCGGCAGCCGGGAGCTGCAGGTTGTGCGGGAAATTCACTCTCAGGGATTGGCCGAAGCTACTGGCGCCTACTGGCGGCGACGCTTGAAAGAGACTGGCAGGTTCAGTGCCAGGCAGGCAAAAACTCTTTACACACGGCTCCAGGCATGCGGGATATTAACTCCCGGCAGGCTGGACCAGCCTAATCTCACGCCAGCGACCGCCCTCCTGTTTCTTCAGCAGCCATCCGATTGAAGGAGCATCCCGTGCAAGATTACCAATCCCTGGTTCCCTTTTTTAACCCCCAAGGCGTCGCCGTCATTGGAGCCTCCAACGACCCCACCAAACTTGGCTATGGGCTGGCACGCAACCTCACCCAAAGTGGATACCAGGGAGTGGTCCACTTCGTTAATCTCAAAGGGGGTGCCTTGCTGGGGCGCCCGATGTACCCGACGATCAGCGCAGTCCCCGACCCGGTCGACCTGGCGGTATTGTTGATACCGGCCCAATTTATCCAGGATATGCTGGCGGCGTGCGGCGAACGCGGCATCCGGGCTGCCATCATCGCTTCCGGGGGGTTTCGCGAAACGGGACCGGAAGGCGCGGCGCTGGAGCAGGCCTGCCTGGAAACCGCCCAGCGTTACTCCATGCGCCTGCTGGGACCCAACTGCATCGGTCTGCTGGACACCCACCTGCCGCTGGACACCACCTTCCTGCCGCCTCCTGGCCCGCCCCCGGGTGATGTGGCGTTCATTTCTCATTCGGGTGCCATCTGCGCGGCCGTGATTGATTGGGCGCGCGGTCAGGGTTTTGGGCTTTCCAGGCTGGTAAGCCTGGGCAACCAGGTAGATATCAATGAGACCGATATCCTGGCGCCTGTTGCCGCAGACCGGTATACGCGCGTCCTGACTTTGTACCTGGAAGGGGTAAGCAACGGCAAACGTTTTGTCGAGCAGGCCCGCCTGGTCACGCGCCAAAAACCGGTGATCGCGCTTAAGGTTGGCCGGTACTCCAGCGGGCAGAAAGCTGTGGCATCGCATACCGGCGCGCTGGCCGGCCAGGAATCGGCATATAATGCCGCCTTCCGCCGAGCAGGTGTAATCCGGGCGGATACCAATGAAGAAATGTTTGATTGGGCGCGGGCGCTGGCCTGGTGTCCACCTTGCCCCGGCCGCCGGGTCGCGGTGCTTACCAACGCGGGCGGGCCCGGGGTGACTGCCTCGGACGCGCTGGAATCCCTGGGAATGAATCTGGCTCCGCTGCACACAGAAACAGTCGAAAAACTTCGCCTGGGACTGCCACCCGCCGCAGCCTTGAACAACCCGGTCGATATGTTGGCCTCCGCATCCCCAGAACAGTATGCCGCCTGCCTGCGTTATCTGCTGGAAGACCCCGGGGTAGATGGAGTCATGGTCATCCTGCCGCCCCCTCCCATGCATACTGCCGGTGCAGTAGCCAAAGCCCTGATTCCGGTCATCCATAATTCGAGCAAACCGGTTGTGATCGCCCTGATGGGCGAGCGGCTGATTCAGGAAGCAGTGGAACATTTCCGTGCCGCGCACGTCCCTGAATACCGCTTTCCTGAACGGGCTGCCTCTGCTCTGGCAATCCTGGCGCAGCGTGCTGAAAGCCAGGCAAGCGCCGAACAGATCGAAGTCTACCCGCAAGGAGTGCAGCGCCTGCACGCCGCCCGCCTGCTAGAAGAGGGACAAGCCGGCGAATGGCTGCCTGCGGAAATTGCCAGCGGATTGCTGGAAGCCTACCAGATTCCTGTTCCCGCAGTGCACCTGGCAGCCAGCGTCGAAGAGGCCGTCCAAATCGCCCAGGAAATCGGGTTTCCGGTGGTATTAAAAATCGCCTCTGCAGCTATTGCTCACAAATCGGATGTTGGAGGCGTGTTGCTATACCTGGATTCCGCTGAGGCGGTCCGCGCGGGCTTCATTACTCTCCGCCAGCGGATGAAGGCCGCCTTTCCGCAGGCGCCGCTGGATGGGGTTCTTATCCAGGCAATGGCGCGCAGCGGACAAGAGGTGATTGCTGGCGCAATCCAGGATGAGCAGTTCGGCGCACTGATCATGTTCGGTTCGGGCGGGATTGAAGTAGAGGGGTTAAAGATGTGGATTTTGCCCTGGCACCCCTCACGCCTTCTGACGCCGATCGAATGTTGGAGCACACGTGGGCCGGGCGGAAACTCGGCGGGTATCGCAGCTTGCCGCCGGCTGACAGTGCTGCTGTCCGGGATGTGCTCTTCCGGCTGGCAGCTCTGGCAGCAGATTTTCCCCAGCTCGCCGAAATTGAGATTAACCCGCTGCGGGTTTTCCCAACCGGAGAAGGCGTGCTGGCCCTGGATGTGCGTGCCCGGCTGGCATAACTATTTGGCTTGCCCTGTCTTATGGTTACGGCGCAGCCAAAAACCTGCTGCCCGGACGAAAGACAGGGGCAGGCAAAATGAAAATTGAAAGGCCGCATATTCCAACAGCTTGCCCCGGCCTCCAAAAATCGGAAACCGGCGCACAAGACCCACGGTGAGGTATTCCGCCAGCACCAGGGATACGTGCGGCTCGAAGGCAAACATTTCCAGGGGGACGCAAAAGTTGCCGATAATTCTCCAGGGAGCCAGGGACAAACCCAACAACCGGGAGAGGAACAGGCGCCGGCTGCGCTGGCGGATGATCTCGGGAAGATCCAGAATCATTTGCCCACCAATATAAAAAAAGCGCAGGATACCCGAAGGGGATACCGGGCCTAAAGCCGCCAGGAAAAGCGGCCAGAACTCGCCCCCCAGCAACCCATACACACCGAGCACCAAGTACAGAAGTCGCGAAAAAATCTCCAGCCCTGCAAAATAACCCATGTCATTCATCAGAGCCTGCAGGCGTTTTTTCTGCAGCCGGACACGCAAGCCGTCCATCTCGAGGGGTGTAAACACCCCCCGCTGGAGCTGGGACTGGAGCAATCTTTCAAGCCATTCCCGGCGGGACGGAGGGGATACGAGCAGGCGTATGGGCTGGATGAACCAGCGCTCAAACAGGTCTCGCCGCGCCTGGCTGTCGACCGCCAGGCGGTGCAATCCCGAGGGCAGCCACGCGAAGAAAACCTTTTGTGCCAGGTAACGCGGCGTGGAATGTACCAGGCGCGCCTCCCCCGCGGGTGGAAATCCGCCTCTGCTGGACCCACTCTTTTAGATCGCACGATCGCTGGGCATTCAGCGCTGCCCGGCGGTAGGCGGGGTGCTTCAGACACATCCAGATGTGAGCCCGGTAAACCGAATTGCCCGCCAGGCGCTGGAACAGGGACCCGCAGAATGGGATCAGACCCACCCCATAATAAAGCCAGAAAGCCAGGCTGCTGGCTTGCAGATCGGAACGGCCAGCGCCATTGACTCTCTCCAGGCATTCCCAGTCATCGATCAAAGCCGCTTTTACCCTGCGGCGATAGCCACGCTCGGTAAAGATGCGGCTGCCGTTTTGCCACAGGTCAGGCAGAGCTTCCCGGTACTCCTCATCCACAGCCAGCAGCATTTTTTCCAAGCCGGGTGAAGCAGCCTCAAACTTTGGGGAGGCCTGCCAGGCAGCCCGCAGCTGGCTGGCATCCAGCCAGTCCGAGAGGGTCCGCTGCCCAATCTGCAGCCCATGCCAGATCAGGCGTGCATGCGCCGGGGAAAGCGGGAGAAAAAATGGTACTGCCAATCCGACCCGCCAGTCTACGGCGACAAATTCAGCGTTCCCATCCGGATCCAGGCGGGTAAGTACATTCGCCTGGCTGATCCAGGTATCCCACTCATACTGGCGGGCCACACCTGCGGCTCCCAGGCGGCAGCAGAGGGCTACCAGCCAGGCCATGAACTCCCGTTTGCGGCTCATTTCTGTATCTGGGCGTGCTGACTCCCAACCCAGCCAGCGCAGGACCAGGCCGTCATCCGGTGCATACCTCTGAGGTCGCCCCTCCTCCCAGGTATAAATCTCAACAAAACTTAACAGGCGGGAATCCCAGAAATAACCGAGCGGATGGGCAAAACACAACCGGCTCGCACCAACAGCCTCGGCTGTCCGGCTTACTAATTCTGCCGTGAGCAGCCCGGCGCGCAAGGCAGATGCACGCAGTCGCGGCGCGAAAGTTACCTGGCAGGTCAGGAAGTACAGGCTGTCACGGAAAAACTCTTTCCAACGGCTGGCCGGGCGCAGGATTTTCAATGCCACCTGAAAGTCGGCCGGGCACCCGGGCAGAGGTTTGCCAGCCAACCTGGCGTGATAAACCTGTCCAGCGTAACCGCTGCCGGCATACTGTTGAATCAGAAACTGGAATTCGCCGCACAGCCTCCCATCGAGCAGGTAAACCTGGCCCGTGAGAATTTCATCGGGAAAGTACAGGCGCGGCGAAGGTTGGACCAGCAGCTCGTGTGCAGATCCAGCAGATGGGAGAGGAGCCGTCTGGCTGCCCGGTTTGGAAACCATCGAATACCCCCACGAATAGGGCAGGCCATAACACGCCCGGTTTACGCCTGCTTTATTCCAGCATGAAGATGCCCTGCACCAGGTTAACCAGCTGGGTTAACCCCCCGGCTGCGGGCGCGGTATTGATGTACTCACCCAGGGTGTGTGCGCCGGCGCCGGTGGTGATACCTATGCACACCGCTGGAAATCCCCGGCTGAGTGGGATATTGGCATCGGTCGAGCCGATATTGAGGTGCGGCTGCTGTCCCTGGTCTTGCAAACACTGCCACGCCAGCTGTACCAGCGGGTGGCTGCTTTCCAGCTCGCCTCCTGGTCGGCTGCCAATTAATTCCATTGACACTTTCACCCCTTTGCGCTGGATAACTTTGCAGGCTTTTTCCACCTCGGCGACGACCCGGCTCAATGCCTGGGTATCTTCCGAACGTAGATCCAGCTCCAGCACGGCCTCGGCAGCAATCGTATTGACCGAGAGTCCACCATGAATTTTGCCAACATTCAAGGATGTGCGTGGTGAGTCCGGCAGAGGAATTTGGAGCAGTTGGTGAACCAGGCGCGCCAGTTCGTGGACGGCTGATGGTTTGCCAAAATCCACCCACGAATGACCACCGGCAGTCTCAACCGTGATCCGGTAGCGCTGCGATCCAAGAGCCCGGTGGTATATCTGGCCATAAGCCATCCCTTCCAGCACGACATAAGCGCGCGCGACTGCGCCAAATCGGTCAACGACGGCCTGCATGCCGCGCAGATTGCCTAGCCCTTCTTCACCAACGTTTGCAACCAGCCACAAATCGCTCGGCAGGGTGGTCCCGCCTGCCTTAAGAACCCAAATAAGGCCAAACAGGGCGGCGATACCCATAGAATTATCTCCAATTCCGGGGCCGTGAATCTGGCCGCTCACATGCTCCTGCACCAGGAGCGCGCCATCTGTAAAAACTGTATCCAGGTGGGCTGAAACGACCACCGGCGCGCGCTCATCTGCGCCTGGGTAGCAGGCATAAACGTTCCCAAGCGCATCCATACTCACCCCGCTCAAATCTTCCGCCTGGAAACGGGTCAATATTTCCCGGCCGCGCTGCCACTCCTGAAAGGTGGGTGCGGGCACCTGTTGGATAGCCGCTGCCAGGTCAAGCATTTTTTTGACAATCTGTTTTTCCATCATTAAACCCTGTGCACCGCCGTCCGTAGTGATTCGAGGCGCGCTTCAGCCAGGCACGGCAGCGCGTCCAGCGCATAAAACGGGTCGCTGCCTTCAACCGTCATCGATGCCGAGACACTGCCATGCAGGGCGGCTTCTACCACATCATAGGTTTTGCGATACCCGGCCAAAAACCCCCCGCAGAAAGCATCGCCCGCGCCGCCCGGATCCACCAATTTTGAAATCATAAGCCGGCACTTCAAATCGGCGCCGCGCCGAGGCGTCATAAACATACTGCCCGGACTGGCCGCGTTTGATGATCACAATCTCGCAGCCGTAGCCCGCCAATGCTTCTGCCATCTCCCACAAGTCCTGGCTGCGTCCCTGGAACAGGGTGCGTACTTCTTCTTCGGATGGCAAAAAGGCGGTCAAACCATTGACCAGAGCCGGGACCAGCTCCCAATAGGTGGGATTCATATATCCAGGCGATGGATCGACCGTAATGGTTGTGAATTCTGCCTGGCGTAATACCGCTGGCAGCACACTGTGGGTCAGGTAGTCGATCGGTCCGAGGTGCGCAGCCGTGGCATCCAGGAAATCGGCTGGAATATCCGACTGGCGCAGCGAGGTCGGCTGTAGACTGGTCCGGCTGTCCAGGGTGTGGATCGGGTTACGATAGCCTAACAGCGCCCGTGGAAATGAAAGCTCGCGCTTGGCAAAGTGGCTCACCGGGTCATCCATGTAGCGGGTATGCGGATCAGTGTAGGCCACAAAATATCGCAAGTCAATCGCTTCCGGTATTATGTGTATCCCACGCACATCCATGCCGCGTGCAGCAAAATCATTGATCCAGGCACGTGGATAATCTTCACCCACGCGGGCTACCAGCCCAGGATTGGTTTCGCGCTCCCAAAGGCGGATACCTGTCGCGGTGTAAAGCAGGCTGCCCCCCGGAACATCCAGCAGGGCCCGCCCATCGGGTAGCAGGCAGTACTGGCGGCGCAAAACCCCTGCGCAGATGTAGCGCGGAATATCAGGTGTCATATGCAGGCGATTATACCCGTGAAAAATGAGGCTCAGGCGGCCTGATCTGGCGCCAGCAGCCCGCCCTGGCTCTTCTCACCAGTGGATAAAACCAGGAAAACATCCTCCAGGCTTGGCTCTGCTCTTTCGATGCGGGTGGGGGATATCCCTGCACCTGTTAAAGCAGCCTGCAGGTCAGCAGCCTGCACCTGGGGTTGGGTATATGCCGACAGGTGATCCCCTGCGAGGCGAACCTGCAGCACATCTGTGACGCTCCCGAGCACTTCCAACCCGCGCGTCAGGGCCGGCGTAAAAATTTCCCAGACCACTCCCTGCAGGGTGTTTTCTTTTAATGCCGCCGGTGAGTCCATCGCCAGCAGGCGCCCGTTGCGCATGATCCCGACCCGACCGCAATACTCGGCCTCATCCATGTAGTGGGTGGTTACCAGCGCAGTCACACCCTGGGCCACCAGGGCATAAATCAGATCCCAAAAATTCCGGCGCGCGACCGGATCCACCCCGCTGGTTGGTTCGTCCAGGAAGAGCAGCTGGGGCGCGTGAACGATGGCTGTCCCAAGGGCCAGGCGCTGGCGCAAGCCGGTGGAAAGCGCCGCTACCCGCTCGCGTTCCATACCCACCAGACCCAGCAAATCAAGGATCTCAGCGATGCGCTGGCGGTCCCGAACGCCGTACACCCCGGCGTAAAACTCAAGGTTCTCCTGGACCGTAAGCTCCTGGTAAAGGGCAAACTTTTGCGACATATACCCGACCCGCGCCCGAATCGGCTCGGACTGGCGTACGATGTCGTACCCCAGTACCTGCCCGGAGCCCGCCGTTGGTCGCAGCAGTCCCAACAGCATCCGAATGGTGGTCGTTTTGCCCGAACCGTTGGGACCCAGGTATCCAACGACTTCACTGGTCTGCACCTGGAAACTTACCCGGTCAACTGCCGTAAAATCGCCAAATTTTTTCGTCAGGTCGGTCGCAATAATCGCATCAGGCATGGCTTTGTTCCGCCAGGTCCATAAACACATCCTCGAGCTGGGGTGAAACCACCCGCAGGCGTGTAAACGCCAGATCCTGCTCAGCGGCTGCCGCTTGTAAACGCTCCATTACTGGGGCTGCATTTCCTGGCAGCACCCGTAAATGCAGCCGGTCTCCAAACATCTGGGCACCCTGGACAGCCGGGTCCGTCAGAGCCACTTGACGCAGCTGCGCTAATGGTGCACCCAGCACTTCGACCACCCGCCCATCCAAACGACTGCGCAGCTCGGCAGGGGTACCTTCCAGCAGCATCCGTCCTGCCAGCAGGAAGCCGAGCCGGGAACAACGCGCCGCTTCATCCATATAGGGCGTGCTGACCAGTGCTGCGATCCCTTCACTTGTGGTCAGGCGGATGATCAACTGCCAGAAATCCTGGCGGGTGACCGGATCCACACCTGTTGTTGGCTCATCGAGCAAGAGCACCCGCGGGCGGTGGACCAGGGCGGCTGCCAGGCCGAGCTTTTGTTTCATCCCGCCGGAAAGGCGCCCGGCCCGGCGGTCGACGAAATCATATAACCCCACAAACTCCAGGATTTCCCGGCTGCGCTGCTGCCATTCCGCGGCGCGGATCCCGCGCACCTCGGCAAAAAAACGCAGGTTTTCCTTCACCGTAAGTTCTTCATACAAGGAAAAACGCTGGGGCAGGTAGCCAATCAGCTCACGCCCCAACTCCGCCTGCCGGTCCATCGCAAACGGACCAATCGTTACCTGGCCGCGATTCGGGCTCATCGCCGCACATAACAAGCGCATGGTGGTTGTTTTTCCGGCCCCATCCGGACCCACCAACCCGTAGATTTCCCCCTCCTTTACTTGCAGGGAAAGGCCGTCCACGGCTGTCGTATGGTGGAAAATCTTTTGTAAATCGCGGGCAACGATCATTTCAGCCACTGCGTTAGTCTCCGGCTTTCAATCGAAGCTCACATCGGCAGGCATTCCTGGCTTTAATGCGCCCTGCGGGTTCTCTACCGCCAGACGCACCGCAAAAACCGTTGTCTGCCGCCCTTCAGCCGTCTGCACGTTGCGGGGTGTGAACTCGGCTTCATCCGCAATGTGGATGACGCGCCCGGCAAAAGATTTCCCAGGGTAGGAATCCACGGAAACCTCGGCAGGTTGCCCGAGCGTTATCGTCCCGTAACGATCTTCGGGGATATAGACAGTAATGGTGAGCCGCTCCAGGTCAGCCAGGGTCAGCAGCGTCCCGCCGGGGCCAACCATTTCGCCCGGTTCAACGAGGCGTGACAGGACCACCCCGTCCAGCGGAGCTTTGATATCAGTGTGGCTTAACTGAGTATGTAACAAAGCCTGGGCTGCGCGGGCCTGATCCAATTGGGACTGCGCCAAGGCCAGCTGTTCTGGCGCTGGACCTGCCTGAGCAGCTTGCAAGCGAGCCTGGGCGGCATCCAGGCGAGCCTGTGCCAGTGCAAGCAGGTCAGGGTCAGGACCCATCTGAAGGTCGGTCAGGGTCTGGTGGGCATCAGCTACCTGTGCTTCTGCCAGAGCCTTGGCAGAACGCGCCAGCTCGAGGTCGAATTCATTGGATGTTCCGGTAATATTGTTCAGGCGCGTAACGACAGCATCATAATTTTTCTGAGCTGAGGCCAGGCGAGTCTGCAGTTGGGCGCGGATCACGTTATCTTCAGCTTTTTTTTCATAAGGGCGAAAGTCATCCTGTGCATCATCCAGAGCCTTTTTTGCCAGTACCACCGCTGCTTCGGCTGCATCAATATCGGCCTGGGGGGCGCGGCTCAACATGTTGTCCAGAGCCTGGGTCGCGCGGTCCAATTCCTTTTCGGCTGCCGCAAGCGCCTGGCGGGCATGGGCTGCTGCTAATTCAGCCTGTTCATCGAGTGTGTCGAGCGCCTGGCGGGCCTGGAGAACTTCCAGTTCGGCGCCTGCCACCGCGGCCTGGCGCTGGTGTGCGGGTACACCGGCAGCAACCAGATCGTAATTTGCCTGCGCTGTTTTTACAGCCGCTGCTGCCTGCGCCAGCTGGGCGTCGAGCACATCATGCTCGAATCGCACCAAAATCTGCCCGGCCTCCACCTGTTGGCCTTCTTCCACAAGGACTTCGGCAACTTTTCCACCTGACTCAGCTGCCAGCTGGATCAAGGTGGTTTCTATGGTCCCGGTGGCCTTCAGGTTGAGCGGCTGGGCGCTGGCGCGCTGGCTGGTGAAATACCAGTACGCGGCCCCTGCCAGGATTACAAGCAGGAAAATTGGGGCAATTTTGCGGGGATTGGGGTGCATGGCATCCTCCTTGGAGAGGGACTTCAGATTCAGGCGGCCAACGCCGCCAGTTCAATCCAATCGTTTCCGAAATCGCAGCGCGGCAACAGTCATGATCCCCAATCCAAAAATCGTCAGGGCAATGACTTCGGTCCGCAGCATGTAAAGCGTGACATCTTTTAACATCAACGAGCGGATGATGACCAGGTAATAACGCAGGGGCATGAAGAGCGAAACCGCCTGCAGACCCCTGGGCATGGCTTCTATGGGAAAGAAGAAACCCGACAGGAAAAGGGTGGGCAGCAGCAGCAGCCAGACCACCAGCATGGCTTCCTGCTGGGTATTGGCAAGGGTGGAAGCCAGCAGGCCAATTCCCAGGCTGCTCAGCAAAAATAACGCGGATAATGCCAGGATCAGCACCAGGTCGCTGCGCACCGGCACCTTGAACCACCACACCCCGATCACCAGCACCTCGATCAGATTTAAAAATGCCAGCAGAGTGTAAGGCAGCAATTTACCAACCACCAGCTCCCACGGGCGGATCGGGGTGACGATCAGCTGTTCGATGGTGCCGCGTTCGCGCTCGCGGACCACTGCCGTAGCGGTCAGAATCGACGTCAGCGCGAACAGGATCATTGCAATCACACCTGGAATCATAAAATAAGAGCTGATCATATCCGGGTTGTACCAGACCTGGGTGCGCACATCCACCGGCAGCTCGAACTTCAACCCGGCGCCCTGGCGGCTGATCGCTTCTGCCAGGATGCCGGTACTGTAGAATTGGCCGATGAGCTGAGCAGCGGAGAGGGATGTCGAAGCGGCGGTCGGGTCACTGCCATCGAGGACGAACGCCACCTGGGCGTTCTCTCCGGACTCAATTTGGGCACTGTAATCCGGCGGTATGATCAAACCTGCGCGCGCCTGCCCGCTGTCGATCAGGTCCCGTAGTTCTGCTTCCGAACCAACATCAAACGCCAGCTGGAAATAATCTGCCGCACGATAGGCATCCAATAAACGGCGCGAATTCTGGCTGCGGTCTTGATCGAATACCGCCAGGGGGATATTTCGGATATCATTCGTAGCCGCGTATCCCAACAAAAACAGCTGCATGACAGGCATGACCAGCACCAGCACCAGGGTGCGCGGATCGCGTATGATCTGGATAAATTCCTTGCGAATCAACGATACCAGGCGGCTGTTCATGAGCCCTCATTACGGCGCAGGACGCCGTGCAGGTAGATATCCACAAATATATTCATGGCATTGGTTCGCATTTCTGGGGGAGCGGATGGGCTTATCAGCATTTTTTCAGTGATGTAATAAGAGACAAACAGGCCCACGAACGATCGCAAGAGCATGGGGAAGGGGATATCGCGCACGCGGGAGTTGCTTTTGAGGGCGTCTTCCAGGAGTGGATTAAACTGCGGCATTAACTCCGTCAGCATTTCACCGATGTGTTCACTATTAAACTCAAGTATTTCGATTAAGATCAGGTTGAGAAAGTCAGGGCGGTGATCGAGGGCCTGGAGCATTGCCCGGGCAGCAAATTGCAGCATTTCATCAAACGGCAGGTCTCTGGCAGTAGCCAGGGCTGGGATCACTTCACGGTAGGGGTGATATTCCAAAAAAACAGCATTAAAAATATCTTCTTTACTGGAAAAATGATTGTAAATCCCGCCCAATGCGACACCTGCCTGGGCGGCAATCTGGCGCATGGATGTCCCGTGATAACCCTGGCAGACGAAGAGCTGGTGGGCTGCCTGGATGATCTGGGCACGGGTGCCTTCGGATTGCGGGAAGCTGTTGGATTCCATAGACCCTCCCTGAAAACGAACGTTCGTTCAAATTGGATTATGGCACGATTGCCCTCCCGAGTCAAATTAAAAACGCAGCCTGCGGGCTGCGTTCATTGGATTGAGATTGCCTGGTAACGGTCTACCGGGGTACTTAAAGCTGTGACACGGAGCGCAGCAAGCCAAACACCAGCACCCCCAGTTTGATCCCTTCCATGGCAGTCAATTCCGGCGCACGTTGTTCCTTTTCAGCGCGCTGGATCAGCATATAGGCGCCTAACAGGCCGACCGCCAGTCCAACGGCTGCCCCAATCATCAGCACCTTCGGCTTTGCCTGTTCAATTTCTTCCAGGGTAATCACCTCGTTTTCGCTCATAAATCCTTCCTATGGTCTGATTTTGTTTTAATTGCGGATGGCTTGCGCAACTTCACTTACCTGCGCCCTCTGGAAAAGACAGCATCCCAAAATGCCCGCATCGAAGCGGTTGAAGCCTGCGCTTTCACGATCGGTGCGACGGTTTTATTACTGTAAACCTGGGCATAATAGGTTGCCAGCTCGCTGTAATCCTGCACCCGGCGCGTATAAGGGGGCAACAGCTTGACGAGCTGCTGGGTTAATACAACCAACGCGACCAGGACTGCTGTAAAAATAAAAAACATGAAAAAGAGCAGAATAATCAAGAACATGGTGGAGATATCCGCCCAAATAGCTGCTTTGCTGGCTGTTGCCAGCCAGGCCAACCCCACCACAAATAAAAATACAGCCAGGCCAATTACAAACGGAACCGTGATTTGGCGCAGCACCTCCCGATGGTGGCGGGCCATGGTGATCGGATTCGGTTCTGGCAGTGGACCAGGTTGATCCGGCATCACTGCGACATTTATCTGAGGTGATTCATTCATCTGGTCAACTATTTTAACATGTTTTCCCTAGGTCATATAGCTGAACTTAACTCTTATCAGGGCTGTATGTTGACCCCGCTTCCTGGCGCGTGCTAAAATGAACAGCAGTCGAATCTCACCTGCGTAAACCCAGATAAGCCATTTATTGGGTATTCAGTGATTTGGGCATACTCTCGCATTTCGCCAAGGCAATTGTTATCGCGATAGCCTTGGACTACCGCCCAGGTTTACAAATCCTCCTGGTCATGATCTTTCAGCGAATTGTGCAGTACCAGATTGGGAAACGCAGGCAGGCCACAAACTGGCCAGTAATTTTTGAGGAGTATCCGTGAACGGAGAGAGAATCAAAGTTTTATTAATTGATAGCAACCGCGATTTTGTGTATCTGATCAGCAAAGCTCTGGCACAAGTAGGGGGACAGCAGTACGAAGTATTCCATACTGAACAAATCTCCGACGCCCTCGAACAGCTGGCAACCAGCACTTACGACGCCATTGTGATGGATATCTCGCTGCTCGGACCGAATAATTTTGAAACGTTTACCCACGTGCGCGTTAAAGCCCCAGATACTCCAATTGTTGTCCTGACCGCCGATGATAATATGGAGACGGCCCTGCAGGTGATGCGCAAGGGTGCCCAGGATTACCTGGTTAAGGGCCGGGTGACCGGACAACTCCTGATCCGTTCGCTGCGTTATGCCATTGAACGCCAGCAGATGGTCGTCACTTTGCGGCGGCTGGCGATGATTGACGAGCTGACCGGCTTGTACAACCGCCAGGGATTCACAACCCTGGCCCAACAGCATGTGCGATTGGCACACCGCCAGGAAACGCCCCTGGTACTGGTTAATGTGGATGTCAAAAGCATGGGAGCAATCAACACCACGCATGGGTATGATGCCGGCGATACCGCTTTGATGCGAACCGCAGAATTATTAAAGCGCACCTTCCGCTCATCGGATATCCTGGCGCGCATTAACGGAGATGAGTTTGCGATCCTGGCTCTGGATGTCCCGGCCGATAAAATAGAGGGGGTGTCGGCACGCATCAAGCATGCTTTTGCGAGAGCCAATGTCCTTGGTGAACTGCCGTTTCACCTGGAAGTATCCATCCTGGTCATATCCGTGCCGCTGGCAGAAGACATCGATGTCGACAGCCTCCTGCCTGAGCCTAAAGTCACCGTGCAGGAAGAAGATAGGCAGGCTTTCACCAGCAGCGATTAATCGTTCACTACCCCAGCACCTGCCTGTCCCGCCCCATTTCATCTGCACGGGCATGCCAGTACCCGCCGCTGTCGCTTCACCAGTATCAATCCAACCAAACTTCGGGATTATGGATATTGCGAGGTTTCAGACTTGTTCTCTGCAGCTGTGGTTAAACATGACAAAAACAGCCCACTGCTTTGAGCGGGCTGTTTTTGTTGGGGTCCCAGCGGTTAACCCTGGTCTTTATTATCAAAAGTAAGGTAGTAGAACATTCCCAGGCTCTTGTTTTCAAGCCGGATATCCAGCTTGGAGCGCCCCTGCAGTTCCACCGGAATGTCAACGGTTAACTTCACAGTGCCGTCCTCATCATAAACAGAGCCGACCAGGATTCCGTTTTCAGCTTTGGTGCCGGCTTTACCCATCAGGGCATCAAAAACGACGTTTGCAGGCAGGTTGGCTGTTTTAATCGTGACAGTCCGGTCTTCGCGGACACTCTGAACAGTGAAGCTGAACGTGGGCGATGAAACCCCGCCCGTATTGCCGCTCGCGGTGGCGTTAATGAACCAGTTGGTGGCGCTGTCACCGCTGCTGCGCACGGTCGCGCTGATTTTCGCAACATCCACCAGTTTCTTGGGAATGCTGTAAGTCACTGTGAAGGCGCCCGCCGAATCGGTCAGGATGCTGCCCATCAGGTACACATTGGTTGTGGAACCATACTTGCTCAGGTAGACGGAATAGCGCGTCTTGGCGGCCAGGTTGCGGCCGCGCAGGGTGACGAACTTATCTTCCTGGACGCTGGAGGCATAGACCCGGTTACTGGCGGCAGCCGTGCTCCCCGTCCCAGCGACCGGCGTGGTAGTTGGCGTGCTGACGATTGTGCCGGTGGTTGTGCCGGTCGTTTCCACGCACAGTTTCTGCCCCGAGCGGATGACATACGGCTCCTTCAGGCCGTTGATCTCTGCCAGGGTGCGCCAATTGGTTTCGTATTTCTGCGCAATTTTGATCAGCGAGTCACCGCCGTTGACGGTATACCAGGTCTTGCAACCCCTAACCTCAGCAGCCTGTGCGGGCTGAAAGGCTGTGGCAGCCAGGCCGAAAACCATAGTTGCAGCTACCAGGAGAAAAAATAACTTCTTGAGCGTACTCATTTCACACCTTTTGATCCTCTATGGTTGATGATTTGAGGAAGTTGGCTACGGGTGCAGCCCATCCAACTGTCCTATTTTCTACAACACAAGACGAGAAGCGTGTGAAATATGTTCCATTCGTTTCAAATAGATTTCAGCTCCGGTTCCCCCAAAAAGCGAGCGGGAGATCGTCTGGTAGTTATTACAGCCCCTGGCTGGTTTCGAAGCGGTGGCTTAACGGAAGGATTGGTCAGCGTGGGATGTAGATGCGCTGCAGGTATCTTGTGATCAGGGGGATATACGTGGACTGGCCAGGCGGGTTTGTTGGGGTTGGGGCGGGGGTTGGCTCTGGCGTGGGTTCGGCAGATGGATCAGCAGGGAACCAGGAACGTGCCGTTGCGTCACTGCGGAAGAACTCGTCCAGCTGCTCTGCCACTTTGGGACGCCCGCTTTCTATGGTGGGGTGTACGCAGTCGCCTTTCAAATCGGCTTGCGTCCAGATGCGTCCATCCGAACGCGGATTCAGCCCATCGATCCACAGGTACGGGCCCCAAGCTAGGTAAGGCGCCACGACCTCGCCCGCGGCCGGGTCGAAGTTCAGGCCCGGGGCACCCTCGATCTGTTTTTCCACCAGCCACTTGACCGCAAAACCGGTCTCGAACGCGCCCGGCTCGGGGTTGGCACCTTCCCAATACGCGTATGAACGTGTGCGGCTGGAAAAATAAGCAATCTTGATATTCGGATAGCGAATTTTCAGGCTGCGGGCCACCGCTTCAAGATCTTGCTGCAGGTTATGAGCTGATTCGGGAAATTGGTTCAGGTCATAATTGGTCAGTTTGACCCAAGCCGCCTGTACTTGCTGCGGCGTGACGCCTTTGTGGGCGATTAAATCATCAATAAACTGCCAGGCAGCACTTTGTGGTTCCACCCAGTGGGTCGCCACGCGGCCACCCTGGGCTCCGTTGATAATGACCAGGTGCGGATTGAGGGTCTTATCCCCGCGCCGGTCTCGCTCGAACGTGCCAAATTCGCTGGCGGTATTGGACATGCCAACCGAGATCAATACGATTTTGCCGCCCGGGTCGGGTTCACCGGCAGCGTTGCGCGGCACGATCTGTGCGGCCTGTTCCAGGCCAGCGGCAGCGTGCTCAGGCGGCGGGGTATTCCTGCCATCCGGGTACAAGCCACCGGTGAAACCGGTTGGGCCGGTGTCCAGGCGGATGTATTCACCATTTCCTAGGTCATTGAGTGGGGTGCTGACCGGGATAAATTCCCCCTGGCAGATATCGGTCTGCAGGTTGGGAACAGCATTGGGCGCTGCGATAGCAGTATCCGGGGAAACACTCGGCGCCCCTGCCAGAATGGGTGCTCGTGCGGGAACATCGATGGACGCAGCTGCCAGCCCCGGCTGGTAATTCACCAGGAAAAATAACAGGACGAGAAAGAACCCTTTTTTCACTTAACCCCTTTAAATGCCGTTCAAACCAATGATTAACGATAATCCCGCAACCAGGGATGAGCTGTGTGCAACCGTACCCGTCCTGATCGCGAGGCTGTGCGCGGTGATGGGAGTTATTGCTGGACGCTGAGCAAACGCTGGGCGGCAAGGGTGTTGAAGCTGGATGAATACCCTTGCAATCCTGGTCTATCATTATACCCGCTCTGCGCAAATCGCATCCCGGCTGGCTCAGGGACGAAAACTGGCAGTTGTGGCGCGCACAAACAGGTCCGAGCGGCAGCAGCGCCCTACATAACCCTGTGGATTGCGGACATAGACAAAAGCCGGGCAGTTATCGTAGCCCACCAGGATGACATTCACATGCCCCGGCAGGGGATCCAGGGCACCGGCCTCGCGCAGCAGGTACGTGGCGCCGATTTCCAGGCGCTCCGGGCGAAACAGCATAGTCAGGACAGACATCCTTCACCTCCAATCCACACCCCGCGGGTGTCTCTATCCCCAACATACCCGTGGTTTGGGCTAAAAAAAATCCCCTGCCAGGGGGAAGCAGGGGGGATGTTTGGGGTTAACCCGCCGGGTAAGTGAAGCTTAGCGTCCAAAAAAACCGACGATGCGCCGCAGCTTGCCATCCGGCGCAATTTCGCCGTAATCCATGCCAGGTATCTGGCTGCCATCCGGCAGTTGCAGGGTCCAGAAAAAGCGCAGGTGGTTGTGGTGGTGGTCGATTTTACCGTTCAAATGGAAGGCAGCACCCGGGTTCTGTGCGAAAAACCCATCGATCAAATCTGCCAGCCCTTCCCTGCCAACGGCGTAGCTCTGTGGGTCGGTATACACCCCATCCTCCGCCCAGGCGGCTTGCAGCAGGCGCAAGCGTGTCGCCCGGTCAGGCTCGCTCCAGGCAGCAATGTAATTCGCGATCAGGCTTTCAACCTCGATGGTAGAGATCACCAGCATCCCGGCTCACTCCTGGTGGACCATATCCTGCCAGTGAATCTCCGGCAGGAGCGCGGCCCGGGCGCGGACGGCATCCCGGTCGATGGTAGTGGGATTGCCATGAGGGTCAAACGGATGTTTAAAATCAAAGGCCATCTCGCTCGGGCCGTTGGCGTGCAGGCGCTCCACCCGGTCGGCGGCTTCCTGCCAGCTGGGAATGTGCCCATCCGGCACCCACCACGCCACGTAGGCAGGCCACTCGCCCTTGACAAACCATTCCTGGCGGTGGCGCAGCGACTCGCCGTGCGAGCCGTTGTAGGCAAATGCAAACACCGACTCCAGATCGGCCCACACCGACAGGGTCAGGGCGCGCCGCCCCACAAACTCCGGGCGTTCAAGCATCTGGGGCATAGCCAGCTCTCCCCAGCCGCGCTGCGGATTCTCGTCATCATCACGGGCGATAAAACCCACACTGAGTTCGGCGGTCTGGAAGTTGGCCGCGGTGCGGTCAAAAAAACCTTTCACGCGTGGGTCATCCCCGGTGCCATGCAAAACACCCTGGGTCATAAACGCCAGTTGTGCCATTGTGTTCTTGATTTTACCTCTTTCAGGCGAAATAACGACATCACAGATCCGAATACCAGAATATATTATCAGAGAACGGAATAGCAATCCCTTGCGACACTAATTACCTTTTATATCGATCTGGCAGCTCTGAATTTCTAAAATGGAGATACCTTTCAGTCATCGCCGCTCCAAGGATTCCCCCGACAAACTAACTAAGCCAGCCCCGACTCTGACTACATGATAAATCCACATAATGCCGCTCCGCCAATGATTGCCCCAACAAACCACACGACGATCACGCCCGATTTCGTTCGTTCCCTTTTATACGCTTCACCAGCGTGGTAATTCGAAATTTGTTCTTCGTCAACCATGACCCTTTGTTCTGCAGTTCGACGCGTAGAGCGATCCAACATATAACCGAAACCCCGATAAAGGAGGTAGCCAACGACGACAAGCACGGCAATACAAATTATGTCCCCCATGTATCTGCTGCTGCGGCCACGCGCACGGATTTCTCTCTGTGCCTAGAGAGGAATATGGGTTGGTGTTGGCTGTAAGGTGTTTATTATTGTTGGTATATCCGTGTTTTTTTGCTGTAAAGAGTACGGGAGAGCTATATCGAAATCAGACTCTTTGAGCTGGGGATACCTTGGGACAAGAAAAATTAACAGGGTTGCTAGAAAAAAGGAAGTGCTGAAAAATTACATGGCAGGATACGTAACTCAACCTGGTTACTGGAATAGTGATTGAATAAATCCCCGATGAATTATCCTTGATTACAGAAACTCGATTCAGCCAGGTTGCTTGATGTCACAGCCGCTGCGCAGTGCCTCCTACAAGCCGGGTAAGAATGCTCCGCGCGTCCCACCAGAACTCGATAAATTTGCAAACATCTATTCCGGTGTGCCTTCGGTTGCCCAAACATCTGGCCCTGCCTTGGCCATGCCAATCTCACCGGCGCGGCTTATGGCAAACTTAACGAAAATTGGACCGATGAGCTGGACGACAAAGGTAGTCGCGCAGATCACATTGATTACCAGGTCGGCCAGCACCTGGCCTTCAGCACCAAACGCTGAGAAGCGCTCTGCCGAGGCGATTGCCAGCCCCATGGCAACGCCAGCCTGCGATAAAAGCCCGAATCCGAGATTATTGTAAACAACGGGTTCGGCGCCCCCTAATTTACCTCCCAGCCATGCACCGCTGAACTTGCCAAAACTACGCAGCAGCAAATACAGGATGCCAATCATGCCCATGGTTGGCAGAAAAGAAAGCTGGAAATGAGCCCCCACAAGCGCAAAAAACAAGACATAGATTACCGGGCCAGCTTGCTCAATCGTAAAGCGAATATAACGAGCATGTTCCGGATCACGGTTAATCACCACCACACCCAAAATCATGTTCGTTAATATCAGCGAGAAACCAAAGGCCTCTGAAAGACCTGTACAAAGTAAAACAAAACCGATTGAGACCGCCATTGCATCATGCCGTTTGCGCATGTGGCGTAGAATGAATTCCAGGATAAATCCCATCCCAACACCAAGCAGCACCGACCCCCCGATCTCAAATAAGGGCAGCTCAATAAATTCGAGCAATGTCGGAGTGCCGCTTCCAGATAAGAGCGATTCTGCCAAAGCTGCCGCTCCACTAAACAATAATAGGGCTACAGCATCGTCCAAACCAACAACCGCCAGCATGGTAGTGGTGAGCGGACCGGCAGCATCATATTCTGCTAATACATCGACTGTAGCTGCTGGGGCAGTTGCCGAGGCCAATGCCCCAAATAACAAAGCCGTATACAAGGATCGGGTCACAAGATAAATTCCGGCTGTAACCAGCAGGAAAGTGCCGATCGCCTCGCACAGCAGGATCAGCGTAATGCTGCGTCCCAGGCGCCGCAGCTCAGTAAATTTCAGGTGGCCTCCCATGTCAAACCCAATCAAGCCCAGAGCGATCAGGCTGATCATGGACAAATCGTTAACCAGCTGGAGAGGTATGAAGTTAAGGAATGAATTGCCTAGGATGACCCCCACGAAAATAAAACCAACAACCTGAGGAATACCTAAGCGTTGGAAAATCTTGCTGCCTAAAAACGCAACAATCAGTGTAAAACCAATATATACCAAGATGTTGAGGTCGTAGTTAATATTCAGCATATCGCTCACAACCCCAGCTGTAAATTCTCAGGAAACCAGCGAACCTGATATTAACAATTTACGAAATCGCCCATTTCGTCAAGTGACTTAAGTAATTGTGTGCGTAACATTGGCGGTTGGTGAATTCTGTTGCCCCACTTTGGGCAGAATAATCAGCGGGAATCGTGGTGCGTTATCCCACATTGCATCGCAATTTGAAGGTAAATTTGTATAGTTCATCCCACCATTTTGAAATCCCAGCGAATATGTTCCCTGCACAAGTAATTGATCCAAACCCGCTGACTCCCCAAACTTAATCCACTTCGTCCCACCGCGGAAACCTGCTTACCTGCCCCAAATCCACCTCCTGCCAGGCGCGCGATGCTTTCTCGTTGTACAATAATCCTGTATGCTCGCCCGCGTCTACTCCTGCGCCGTCCTGGGCCTGGACGGTGAAATCATCGAGGTTGAGGTCGACACTGCCCCGGGTCTGCCGCGCATGGTCATTGTCGGCCTGCCGGATGCCGCTGTGCAGGAATCGCGGGAGCGAGTGCAGGCTGCGATAAAGAACTCCGGGCTGACTTACCCGCGCAGCGCCATCGTGGTTAACCTGGCACCGGCCGCGGTGCGCAAAGAAGGGCCCAGCTACGACCTGCCGATTGCGGTGGGGGTGTTGGTAATGAACGGCCTGCTCCCCCAGCAGGCAGTGGAAGGTGCGCTTGTGATCGGCGAGCTGTCCCTGGAGGGCACCGTGCGCCACACGCGCGGCGTGCTGCCCATGGCGGCTGCCGCCCGTGACAACGGCTTCCAGCGCGTGTTTGTCCCGCGGGTGGATGCAGCTGAAGCGGCCCTGATCCCCGACCTGGAAGTAATCCCGGTGGGCAGTCTGGGTGAGCTGTACAGCCACCTGACTGGCGAGAGCACCATCCCCTTCCAGGAGCCGGTGCCCGTCGAATCCCTGCCCGAGCTGGTGCAGACCGATTTTGCTGAAATCAAAGGCCAGGAGCACGCCAAGCGCGCCCTGGAAGTGGCGGCCTCTGGAGGCCACCACGTACTCATGAGCGGCCCGCCAGGAGCCGGCAAGACCCTCTTGGCGCGGGCTGTGCCGGGCATCCTGCCGCGCATGAGCATTGATGAGGCTCTGGATGTCACCCGCATCTATTCAGTCGCCGATCAATTACCCCCAGACACCCCATTGGTGCGCAACCGCCCTTTCCGGGCGCCGCACCACACCATCTCGCACGCCGGGTTGGTGGGCGGCGGCAATATCCCCCACCCCGGTGAAATTTCACTCGCCCACCGCGGGGTGCTGTTCCTGGACGAGCTGCCCGAGTTCAGTATGCGCGTCCTGGAAGTGATGCGCCAGCCGATCGAGGACAAAGTGGTCACCATCTCGCGCGCCCAGGGGTCGTTCACCTTCCCAGCCAATTTCCAGCTGATCAGCGCCATGAATCCCTGCCCGTGCGGCTATTACGGCGACCCGGTCAAACCCTGCACCTGCTCGCATGGCACGGTCACCAAGTACCAGAAGCGCATCTCCGGTCCGCTGCTGGACCGCTTCGACATCCACCTGGATGTGCCGCGGGTCGAGTTCGACAAGCTCAGCGAGCGCCGCACCGGTGAAACCTCGGCACTGATCCAGGCGCGGGTGGAATCCGCCCGCGAACGCCAGCGCGACCGTTTTAGCGGCACGTCCCTGGCATGCAACGCCGACATGCGCCCGGCGGAAATTCGCCAGCACTGCGAGCTGGACGAAACCGGGCGCGCCCTGATGAAAACTGCCATGGCCCAGCTGCAGCTCACCGCCCGCGCCTACCACCGGGTGCTCAAGCTGGCGCGCACCATCGCCGACCTGGCAGGGGCAGAGCAGATTGCCCCGCAGCACCTGGCAGAGGCGCTGCAGTACCGGCCGAGGGGGATGATGGGAAGCGGATAACGGAATATTCAGGCTCAGAACGCCGGGGAGCAGATTGAACGGATCCCTGAAATGTAAACCTGGTATCTTCTCATAACCCTGTTCTCAGGTGCCCTATTTGCGCTGGTGGAATTTATTTTGTATGGATGTACGCGGCCGTGTTTGATTCGCAACGGGTTGTTGAGGAGCATGCGATGGAACTTCGCAGGTTGGGGCGAAGTGGTGTAACAGTCAGCCCATTGGGATTAGGTACGGCCCGCATGGCTGGTTTGGGCTGGCGCGACGATTTAGCTCCCCAAGATCCATCTCAGACGAAACAGGATGCTGTTCGGCAAATCCAGGCGGCTGTCGATCTGGGCGTGACATTTTTCGACACAGCGGATAACTACGGCAAGGGTTTGAGCGAGCGCATCTTGGGTGAAGCCCTGCGAGGTCGTCGAGATGGCATCGTGGTGGCAACCAAGTTTGGGGAAGATCCAATGCCAGATCAGGCGGATCCCTGGCTCTTGGATGCCGGTTCCGTTGAGCGGGCCTGCGAAGCCAGCCTACGTCGCCTGGATGTCAGGTGTATAGACCTGTACCTGCTGCACCGCCGCGATTACCCACTCGAACGAGCTCCAGCGGTGATGGAAGTGCTTGAAGGCCTGGTGCGTGCAGGCAAGATCCGCTATTACGGCTGGAGTACGGACGATATCGAAAGGGCCAGGCTTTTCGCACGCGGAGAACACTGCATCGCTATCGAACATCGTTTGAACGTGTTCAATGATCATGCAGCTATGCTGGATCTATGCCGAGAACAGGATCTGGCCAGTTTGAACCGCGGTCCATTGCTCATGGGAGTGCTGACGGGGCGTTGGTCACCGGAGACGAAGCTGGAAGAGGAGTGATCCTCGGGCGCAATGGTTTGAGCATGAGGAATTTCTGAAGGTGCTGGCCTGCGCGCAGCAGATTGAACCTTATCTGACCAGCGATGGGCGATCTTATGTGCAAGGGGCGTTGGGGTGGATATGGGCGCGCTCGCCTTTGACGATTCCCCTGCCAGGCTTTCGTAACGATGGAGCAAATGCAGGCATTGGTGCAGGCGCGGCAATTTGGCCCTCTCCCCTTGGATGTTATGCAGGCCATCGCAGAACGGGTGAAAAGCGCGGGGTTTGCTAAGTCTTGACAGAATAGGACAACAAGCCTGAGACCAGAGCCCACAAGACGACAGCAAACCGAAAAGCGCGGAAACAGAAGACTGATTACAACGAAAGGCGCGGAGCAGACATCCGGCAGACGACGAATAACAATGGACGCAGGCTCCGTGAGATGGTTGGGTGACGGCTTGCAGCATAACGGAGCATACTGTTACCAACCGCTTTTGGGACAGATACAATGAACGCTGTTTGTCCCACACGCAGTGGGTAAATTTGGGAATTAGTCCAAAGACACTACCCAGTATTCTAGCCGGAAACTGGACTATTGTTGTACACTTAACTCACCGCGCGCCTGGCCTGTCCACTTTGAACTTAGATAAGCTCCCGGCATCCGGGTTTTCCGCGCTCCACTTTCAAGCTCCAGCCCCGCCTGTGCTGCCCGGCGTGATCGAGAGAGGCCCCGCATGAACCTTCCCCTGATCCTGCAGCTGATTGCCACCAGTATCATGATCATCGGCATCATTTTTGGCATCCAAAACATTCGCCAGTACCAGGCCAGCCGCAAGCGCGAAAGCGCCATGATCATGTTGAACTCCTTCCAAACCAGCGAGTTTATCCGCGGCCTGCTGGCTGTCTTTGATTTACCCGAGCGGGCGGGCAAGGATGTGCTGGACAGCCTGCCGCAGGACGAATTCCTGGCGATTTACATGGTCATGGGCACCTGGGAGCGCCTGGGGGTGCTGGTTTTCCGCCGTGAGATCGAGCTGCGGATGGTGGAGGATGCTTACAGCGGTCCCATCCTGCAGTCCTGGCACAAATTAAAGCTGTACGTCCGCGAATTCCGGACCCACATTCAGCGGGATACCGCCTTCGAATGGTTCCAATGGCTGGCAGAGCGTTTGGCCGAGCGCGAAACCACCGCCGAGGCCGTCCCGGCCTACCTGGCTTACCGTAACTGGAAATCAACCAAGTAGCCGGCCAGCGCAAGCCAGGGGAAAACTCGGTTGATAAGGCGATCTGATGAATGACAATGAAATCCTGGATCTATCCGGCAGGGAGCTTGAATCCCTCCCGGATGCACTTGCCAGCCAGACCAGCCTCACAAGCCTGCTCCTTGACCGCAACCGGCTGGGAAAGCTCCCCGAATGGATCAGCCAGCTTTCCCAACTCAGCGAGTTAAGCCTGTACGACAACGAACTGGAAACCCTGCCCGCCGCGCTGTGGCAGCTCGCCAACCTGCAGACCCTCAACCTGTCCGCCAACCGGCTGGCCTCCCTCCCGGAAGAGCTCGGACGGCTGTCCCGCCTGCGCATGCTCGACCTGGGCCACAACCGGCTGGAACGTGTGCCCGCATCGCTGGGCTCCCTGGTAAACCTCGAATTTCTCTACCTCTCCTTCAACCGCCTGGCAGATCTGCCCGCCTCCTGCGCCCGGCTGGGCGGCCTGGTCTACCTCAATATCACCGATAACCGGCTTGCGGAGCTGCCGGAATGGATCGGCTGCTTGGGGAGCCTGGTCGAGCTGCGGCTGTACAACAACCAGATCGTTTCCCTGCCGGAAACGATCGCCCAGCTAAGCCAGCTGCGTGAGCTGCACCTCAACGGCAACCGGCTGGAAAGCCTTCCTGCTGCGCTTGGGGACATCACCCACCTCCGCAAGCTCATTCTGCAGGATAACCACCTCACCGCCCTGCCTGATTCCCTGGGCTCGCTTGCCAGCCTGACCGATCTTGACCTGCGCAGCAACCATTTGGAAATCCTGCCCGCATCGCTGGGCAGCCTGCGCCGCCTGCGCTTTTTGGATTTGCGCGCCAACCGGTTAACCCAGCTCCCCGCCAGCCTGCAGCAGCTGGCCCACCTGGAAAAACTCGACCTGCGTTGGAACCGGCTGGCTGCCTCTGCCGGATTGGCTGCCCGCGCTGGAAGCGCAGGGCTGCACCGTCTACACCTGACGGAGCTAGGCATCCGGCAGACGGGAACATCATCCTGCACCACATGAACACCCTTTTGGGAAACCGCCTGCCCGGGGGTCTGGTTGGGAAACTCGCTGAATCTGCCAACTCGAAACACCGCCCCGTGCTACACTTAATCCAGCCCGTAACCTACCCTCACGACCCGCTGCATGTAGGGGATCATGTCCGCTGCATCCCTCAAACCCATCGCACGTTTTACTGGCTCGCTTGACCGCAGCTTTCCGGTCGTTCTCTTGCTGGTATGCCTGGCCGCTTTCAGCATCCTGATTCTCTCGCTGGGCTTTTACTGGGACGACTGGCCGTGGATCTGGTTTTTTCACGTCAAGGGCCTGGCGGGACTGCTGGAAATTGACCGGTCGTTCCGCCCGCTGGCAGGTGTGGTCCTGGCTTTCGGCGGTCTGCTGGCGGGTGAACACCCTGCCGGCTGGCAGCTTTACGCCCTGTTCTGGCGCTGGGCGGCTGCACTCTGCCTGTGGTGGGCACTCCGCAAAACCTGGCCGTCGAACCCGGTCCAGGTCGCCTGGGTAGCATTGTTCTTTCTCGTTTACCCCGGCTTCAGCCAGCAGTTTGTGGCTGTGAACACCAGCCGTCACCTGGCTCCCCTGGCCGTTTTTTTCCTCTCCATCGGGTTGATGCTCCAGGCCAGCCACCAGCCGGAACGGCGGCGGCTTTTCACTGGAGCCGCCCTGCTGCTTGCCCTGCTCAGCATGCTGACCAGCGATTATTATTACGGCCTGGAGCTGCTTCGCCCGGTTTTCTTATGGTTGGCGGCGCCCCGCCACCTGCCGGCGCGGCTGCGGCTGCAGCGCAGCCTGCGCGCCTGGCTGCCTTACCTTGTCCTGGCGGCTGCTGTTTTCACATGGCGCTACGTGATCTCCCAGTCGGTAAATTACCGCGCCAGCCTGCTGGACGATTTTACGGCACTCCCGGCTCAGGCAATGTTGCAGATCCTGGCAGAGGTGGGGCGTGATTGGCTGGAGGTCATACTGACCGGATGGAGCAGGCTGCTGCCGTTAAGCGCAGGCGCCGAATTCGGGATTCGATCGTGGCTGGTGTATGCCGCCTTAGTGCTTCTAACATGCCTGGGCCTGTTTTTGTACTTCCGCCAGTTTGACGATGCTCACCGCCAGAGCTGGGCGCTCGATGCGCTGCTGCTGGGCTGTGCGGTCCTGCTGGTGGGCGGGCTCCCGTTCTGGATATCCCGCCTGGATGTTAAACTCGCCTTCCCGAATGACCGCCTGACCCTGCCTTTCATCCCGGGAGCCAGCCTGCTGCTGGTGGCGCTGGGGAGCATGATCCCACCCCGCAGCCTGCGGCTCGTTTTCCTGGCGCTCCTGGTGGGCTTGGGGGTCGGGGCGCAGTTCCGCCATGCGGCTGCCTATCGCCAGGATTGGGAGCGCACCGTCACCTTGCTGGCCCAGATTGCCGGGCGGCTGCCCCAGGTGCCGGAGAACACCCTGCTGCTGACGCCCCACCTGCCGCTGCGCTTTTCCACCGACAACTCCCTCACCGCCGCCCTGAACTGGATGTACTTCGCCGAGCCCCAGGCGGGGCGCCTGGGGTTGCTGCTGGTGGACACCAGCCTGCGCTTCAACGGGGACAGCTCGCCCCTCCAGGCCGGCCGGACCTACGCGCGGTTGTACGGCTCCTATCCCTTTGCGGGCAGCCTTGATCAAGCGCTCGTGCTCCTGTTCGACCCGCCCGCCTGCCTGCATGTGCTGGACGGCGAGGTGGACCAGTACCGCCCCCGGTTGGGTTCGGATACCCGTCGCCTGCTGGCAGCCGTCACCTCCCCGGTTATTCCCCAGGGTGCCGCTGGGATACCTGCACACTGGCCCGCGGCTGTGCTGGGCGAGCCCGAGCGACAGAGCTGGTGTGCCGCCTTTGGCCGCGCCGACCTCGCCCGCCAGCAGCAGGATTGGACTTCCATCCAGGCCATCAGCGACCAGGCTTTCGCCCAGGATGATTCCCCCAACGCCGCCGCTGAACGGCTGCCGTTTATCGAAGGTTTCGCCCACCTGGAGCGCTGGCAGGATGCCCTGGCGCTGACCCGGGAGACCCTGAAAATTAATCACGCCGCTGGGCCAATGCTGTGCGCGGCCTGGCAGCGGATCAACCACAGCACCGCCTCATCTCCCGATAAGCTCAAGGCTTTGCAAATGCTGAACGAGTTTGTAGACTGTCCGTATTGACGGTATGGCATTCAGACGCCGGGGCGGCCCGGCGCAAATGGATAGTAAATCAAGCCTATTTCGCCTTGCCGGTTTCTTTGCTATGATTATTGGGAAGGCGCTCTTCCGGCCGCGCCAAAGGAATACCCCCATCTAGCAGAAAGGATACTTCGCATGAAGAAGAAACTGTTCATTCTAACTGTTGTGGTTATCATGCTTCTGGTTGCCGTAATCCCGGCTTTTGCCAAGGACGACGCACCCGACCGGGTCCCCGTGCGGATCATCAATAAATCCGGCAGCCTGGTTACCCTCACCCTGAACGGCAAGACCACTGGCAGCCATTATTTCCTGGCAGTTCCAGGTGGAAGCACTGAAGTCGAGGCAACCTTCACGATCGACCGCGATGTTTACTCGCAGATCACTCTGATTTGCGGAACGACGCTGAAAGGCACCCTGGATGCCAGCATCCAGGTCCGGCTGGTGTTTGTCAATTGCGCGCGGGGAGGTGCAAATGCCGGTGAGCCTACCCAGCAAAAAATTTCTGCGGGCGAAACACCCCCCAACTCCTTCTACGTTTACCAGCACGACTAAACCCTCTATAAGAACCAGAGAATGAAACACAACCGCCCGGAGGCAAAAGTCGGGCGGTTGTGTTTATCCGCTATAATTCGAGTAGTTCCGAAATTTAGAATTCACCTGCTGTACGCAGTCACCAGAGCTGCGGTTTGCTGCGCGGGCGCCTCGTTCGCATGAGGATGTTTCAATCCACTTCCTTCTGACCAGAGCCTTATCCAACGATGGAAATTCCCAACACCCAATCTTCTCACAACCAGACCGTGCTCGTAACCGGGGCTACCGGCTATATTGGCGGGAGGCTGGTACCACGCTTGCTGGATGGCGGTTATCACGTTCGGTGTTTAGTGCGTGATCCTTCCCGGCTACAGGGGCGCCACTGGCAGACCGCGGTAGAAGTCATCCAGGGTGATGTACTGGAGCCTGACAGCTTGCAGCCAGCAATGCAAGGGGTGGATGCGGCTTATTACCTGGTTCACAGCATGAGCGGTGGTCAGGGTTTCCAGGAACGCGATTTGCAGGCAGCCAGCAATTTTGGTTCCGCCGCGCAGCAGGCTGGAGTCAAGCGCATCATTTACGTAGGCGGGTTGGCCGATGAGACTGCTGATCTATCCAAACACCTGCAGTCCCGCCAGCAAACGGGCAATGCCCTGCGTGCTGCAGGGGTGCCCGTCACTGAATTTCGGGCAGCTGTGATTGTTGGCTCGGGCAGCCTCTCCTTCGAGATGATACGTTATTTGACTGAGCGTGTACCGGTGATGATTGCCCCACGCTGGGTTTACACTCGCACCCAACCGATTTCCATCCGTGAGGTGCTGGAATATCTGACTGCAGCCCTGACTACCCCCGCGTCCTCCGGCAAAATCATCGAAATCGGCGGGGCAGACGTCATCACCTACGGTGACATGATGATGATCTATGCCGAGCTGCGCGGGTTAAAACGCTGGATGGTGCCTGTCCCCGTGCTCACCCCGCGCCTGTCCTCCTATTGGGTAAACCTGGTGACACCCATCCCGGCTGCCATTGCCCGACCACTAATCGCAGGGCTGCGTAACGAAAATATTGTCCGCGAGCCGTCTGCCCACCAGCTTTTTCCCCAAATCGAACCTGTGGGCTACCGGACAGCGGTGAAGCGCGCCCTGGGCAGGTTGAATGCCAGCGAAGTGGAAACAGCCTGGAGTGATGCCCTCAGCACCAGCCAGGGAGATATCCCACCTGTCATACTGACTACGCATGAAGGCATGATCCTGGAACAACGCCAGCTCGCCGTCCAGGCTGCTCCCGATCAACTTTACCGGGTCTTTACCGGCCTTGGCGGGCAGCGGGGCTGGCTTTACATGAATTGGGCCTGGCGGCTGCGTGGTTTACTCGACCGCCTGATTGGTGGGGTGGGTTTGCGCCGGGGCCGCCGGGATGCAGATGATTTGCGCGTGGGAGATGCGCTCGATTTTTGGCGGGTGGAAGCCCTGGAACCCGACCAGCGTTTGCTGCTACGGGCGGAAATGATCGTTCCTGGCAAGGCCTGGCTCCAGTTTTCGGTTAAGCCACATAACTCAGGTGGCACGTTGTTAACCCAAACCGCGTTTTTTGCACCCAAGGGATTGTTTGGTTTTTTATACTGGTACGGCCTGTACCCGCTGCACAGTCTGATCTTCAGCGGTTTGATTCGCCAAATCGCACGGCGCGCCGATACTGGCTGAGATCTGCAGTATCCTGGAGGCAGGCTAAGGCGCCTAGGCTGCCGCCAGCTCCGGTGGGGTGGTGCGGCTGCGCACTGCCGCGATGACAACCAGACCAACGATATAAATCGTCACTACCCAGGTCGCAACGGGCACCACCGGAGCATCCGCGTGTTTGAGTGCAATCCCGATCAACGCCCATACTAGCACCAGCAGGTAGGCCACATCGCTGCGCAGGAGAGCCACCGAGGTGGCAATCGCGGCGACAGCCCCAAGTACGATCACGAACCAGGTCTCAGCGCTGATCCCCCAACCACTCCACTGCAGGTAGAACAGGACGTCGGTGATATTGGCAACGGTTGCCACCGTAATCCAGCCCAGGTACACACTGAACGGCACCTGCACCAGCCAGCGTTCGGCTGTCGACACCTTGATCCGGCCAATCCCCAACCGCTGGTAAACCACAATCAGCAAACCCAGCAGGGCCAGCATGGCGAACAACGTGCCAACGAACTGCTCGTAGTGCCACAAGAACAACCAGGCAACGTTGGCCACACAGCTCAACACAACCAGGTAGCCCACACTCACCAGGCGTGGATTTTCCCGTTGCGCAGGCAGCGCCTGGTATACCGCGAAACAGATCAAACCTACGTAAATCAGTAACCAGATCGCAAACACATATCCAGCAGGAACAAAATACACGATGAACCGGTCCGAGATTTCTCCCGTGTTTAACCCGTTCAGCGGCAGCGCATTCGCCAGGATGTTCATCGTAATCGTAACAACGACCGCGACAACATTGATGATTTGTCTGAGCAGATGCTTATCCATAATTTCGGTCTCCTTGGCACAAAGAAATCGGATGTTTTTATTGAACCAGCTTACGGGGGCCGGCTCGGTCATGGTGGGAACACATTCAAGTTTGAAATTTGACCCCAGGTGCGACGCGTTTTGCCATCAGTATATCTGGTTTTCCGGGTCCATTGGCATCCGGCACCAGCCCGACAACCTCGAAACCCAGGGTTTGATAGAATGTAAACGGGTGGCGGCTCCGGTTGTGCAGGCCCATGGCTTTTTCCAGTACGTTCGGGTAGAGGTCGATCCCGCCCGCCGAGGTCAGGTACAATTCATCATCCGTCCCCAAAAAGACCGTGATGCCGCCCTGCTGGCGCACCTGTTCCTCCAGGTCCAGCACGAGCGCCCGCCCGATCCCCAGCCCCTGAAAATCCGGGTGCACGGCCAGGGGGTGCAGCTCCCAGACGTGGCCATCGTAGGTGCTGATCCCGCCAATCCAGCCCAGTACCTCTCCGCCCAGTGCAACGGCTGCCCGGCAGATCCGCTCAGGGTCCAGGCACTCAGCCACCTCCTGGCTCGCGGATTCTATATCCGGCCAGGCATCGGGCCAATCCTGCCTGAATGCCAACACCAGGATTTCGGCGGCCTGTTGCTGCCCGCTGGCACTGGTCTCTCTTAGATCCACAAGTTGGTACTCCAAAACGTCGCTCCAGCACCATACCAGGTTCGCCGCGGGTTCCAGCGGCAGTTACTGCCCGGTCTTCCTGGCTCGCGGGTAAGGATCGCGGCGGATGTACACATACCGCCATAGACCAGGAGATACGAATACAATATCAGACGAACCGCTTTGCCCGCGGGAGGATGCGCGATATTTGCAAGACAGGGTTATCATTTTATCGCAGTGGCAGCCATGCTGGCGGGTGTATATGCCGTTATTAATCCAGATAGGCTGTCGGGTGAGTTTTTAGGCGTTGGCACACCCACCTGGCTGGCAATTGCTTTGCTGGTGCCCATCCTGCACCAGGTGTATGTCTGGTTCGTCTGGCGCGCCGAGCTGCACCATAAACTGATCACCCGCTGGTTCGGAGCAAAGGGATTCAGGCTCTACGCGGCTGGGTTTTTAATCTTGTTCGCTGCCCGCCCGCTGACCATCCTGGGCCTGGCAGTTGCCAACCGCTGCACGCTCCCGTTAAATTCCGTCCTGACGGCCTTTCTCGTGGTCTTGTTATTTTTGCCCTCGGCTTATCTGATCTACTCGGTGGTGCGCTATTTTGGCCTGCCGCCGCGCCCTGGGCATTGACCACTTCGATGCGAGCTACCGTACGAAGACCTTTGTGCGCGCCGGGATCTTTAAGTACAGACGCGAACGGGATGTACACCTACGGCTTCCTGCTTTTATGGATCCCTGGCCTGGTCTTCTTTTCGCAGGCTGCCCTTTTAGTGGCCCTTTTCAGCCACCTGTATATCTGGGTGCATTATTACTGCACCGAGCAGCCGGACATGCGCCATATCTACAGTTCGGATCCGGCTGCCTGAAGATGGGCATCCAGCTCCAGGATCAGGTGCTGGAGCGCTGCAGCAATTTCGACCAGTTTGGCTGGATCAACGATCTCCGGGCGATCCTGCGGCGTGTGCGTAAACCGGCTGATCAGCGTCGCAACCTGCTCCGAAGTAATCGCCAGCGCCGGGCGCTGGTTCAGCACAAAGACCATATGGTCACCCTGGTACCACAACGGCCCTTCGGCCAGACCATCAAAATGGGCGAACGTGGATTTGATAATCTTCCCCAGGCTATCCGAGCAGCCATACAGCGAATAAGCGCTGCCGCCCTGCCGGTAACCGGCGCCATCCAGATTAACCGCCAGCACAATCTCTGGCACGGTATCTCCGTAAACTTCCAGGTAGCGCACCTGCCCGGCTGCGCTGTAATAATCCTCCCCATTAAACGCCAGGATTTCTACCCCCAGCTTGCCTTGGTAATCGCGCAGCAGGTGCGCCAGCAGCAGGAGGACGACCACGCCGGTGGCATTATCCACGGCGCCGGGCGTGCCATCCTTGCTGTCGATGTGCGCGCACACCACAATCCGGCGGTCTGTGTGCCCCGCCCGGCGCGCAATCGGGTTGATCCCTTTTGCTGGTATGCGCTGGGCATGAATGACCAATTCGGCCGTCATGGCAGCGTTTTCTGCCAGCCGCTCCCCCTCCTCAGCGGTCATATAGACGGAGGGGATGTCAAAATCCCCATCTTCGAGCATCGGAAATGGGTAAACACCGCCTGCCATCTCCGGGTTGCGACCCGTGGCAGTCAGCACGGCGGCGGGCTGTTTACCTTCCAGCAGGCGGACGATACGTTGGTGATGTTCAGGGTTGTAAAATGGGAAATTTTTTGGCATCAGTGGTTCGGCAGCAATGTCCCCGCGCAGCAGGAGCAGGCGCCCGCCGGCCTCCGCGGCTTCCAGTTCGTCCAGGGTGGACGCGACCACCAGGGGGGCGCGGATCCGACAGCCCGGCGTCAGGGGGCTGGGGAATACCGCAAACTCTTCCCCCGCGGCTCTCAGAGTCACTCCCTCAAAAGACCAATCCAGGCAGTCAAACTCCTGCTCCTCAACCTCGAACCCCGCCTGGATGACGGTTGCCGTAAAGAATCTCGTTGCCAGGCGGTTGCCGGAGCTGCCGGTGCGCCGCTCCGGGATGCCCAGGCACAGGTAGTCCAGGTATTCACTCGCCAAGTCTTCCAAAGAATTGTGCGGCATGGTTTGCCTCGTCATGGTGTTTATGAGCCTGGATCGAAACGCAGCTGCCAGCTCAATGATAAAAAAAAGTGCGCAGAATCACAAGCTGTATTCACGTCCATTCCCCCAAACAGTCCCGAAGTACCGTATCAATTGCCGGGAGAACTTACTACAATGGATAAAAATCAACCGGAGAATGCTGATGGCTCACACAAACCAATTTACCAGGCGGATGGCAGTTGTGCTGTTCGGGGCGGGCCTGCTGCTGGCCCTGCTCTCTGGCGGGCTGCAGCCAACCGCGGCTACCCCGCCCGCCCAGATCGACCCCGGCGAAATCCCCATCTACCTGCCCCTGGCGATTGCCCAGCGCGGCGTGCAGGCTCCGCTGCTGAAATTCCAGCGCCTGGGATGTTTTTCCTCCTGGTGCCAGACCGGCTGGTACAGCTCGCCGGCAGTCGCCAATCTGGATGGCGATCCACAGGCTGAGATTATCGCCGGTATGTACGACGTCATTGCTCTGGATGGTGCTACGGGGGCCCTGGAATGGCGCGCTGCAAATGGCAGCCGGGTCTGGCCGGGGATCGCGGTCGTGGACCTGACCGGGAACGGCAGCCTTGAAATTGTGGTAGGTCGCAGCAGCGACCAGCTGACGGTTTATAACGCCCAGGGAAACGTGGACTGGTCAGCCAACCCTTTCGGAAGCGGTGAGGTGCGCACCCTGGGGGTGGCGGATGTCGACAACGATTCTCAGTTTGAAATCTTTGTGGGGCGCGCCAGCGGAGGATCGACCAAGCAATTAAACGTTTTCGAACCGAACGGTAGTGTCCGTCCGGGCTGGCCCGCACGCCGGGATGGTGAGGTGGGCTACGGTTGGGGCATGTACAACCAGAATGCCGCCGCTGCGGACTTGAATGGGGATGGCTTCCAGGAAATCATCGGGCCAACCGATACCCACTACATCACCGCCCTGGATAAAGACGGCAACCAGCTGCCTGCTAACGCAATGTATAACGACATCAATCCCGATGGTCCCAAGGTGTGGAGCCAGGTGGGTGTCCATGTGGATCACTACGTGGACCTGCGCGGCTACGCCGACTGCGGGGTGGAACACCGGCCCAACTTTGCCGACTCCGCGCCGGTGATCGCCGACCTGGATGGCAACGGCAGCCGGGAAATTATCGTGGTTGGGAATGTCTACAACTGCGGCGGCAGTACGTACACCAGCCTTTACCACATGCCGTTTATCTTCAAACCCGACCGCAGCCGCTGGGCAGGCTCCGGCTACGATTGGACAGTGCTGCCAACGCCAGATGGCAGCGCCGGGCCGCGCAGCGAGGATTACAACGTCATCGAAACTGCGGTGCCCAACCCCGCCATCGCCGATCTGGACCAGGATGGCAAACAAGAAATTCTGTATGCCTCCTACGATGGCAGGGTGCACGCCTACTGGCTGGATAAAACCGAACACGGCAGTTGGCCTTACTCGGTTTATAACCCCGGGGAGGGTTTCCTGCGCTTTGCTTCCGAGCCTGTGGTCGCCGACCTGGACAACAACGGCTGGGCGGAAGTGATCTTTGCTTCCTGGGTGCAGAAGGGCACCAACCGCACCGGCAAACTGCATATCCTCGACTACCTGGGGAACCCGCTCTACGAAATCGACCTGCCGCTCGCATTTAATGGGGATTGGAACGGCGCCATGGCTGCGCCCACCCTCGCCAATGTCGATCTCGACCCCGACCTGGAAATTGTCCTGGTCACAGCCCACTCCGGGGTTGTGGTTTACGACCTCCCGGGGTCTGGCGAGGCGCGGGTGCTGTGGGGCAGCGGGCGCGGGGGTTACCTGCGCAGCGGCTCCAGGTGAAACCTCGCGGGGTTGCCTGATTAAGTTCCGCGCTGCCCGAGCCAAATGTATAATACAGATTGATTTCAGTGGAAGGAGACTCCCATGGCCTTAGAACAAATTCGTGCCCGGATTATTGCCAGCGTGTGGCAGGCGTTTGCCCAGAGCAGCGTGGACCTGACAACCATCCCCAATGATCAGCAGGAAAAACTGGCAGCAAAAATCGCTGACGTGCTGATGGTAACGATCGACGAAATCATGGAGGAGAATGAATCCGATCTGCCGGATGAGGAGGAATCAGACAGCGAGGATGAATTCGCCGAAAAAACCTTGTGGAGCGGGCGTCCTTTCCTCTCGCTCAACGAGCGCTACATCATCACGACGGAAAGGATAAAGATCACCCACGGGTTCGTCGGGCGAAATATTGAGAATTTCGAGTTGATCCGCATTCAGGATATTGATTTCACCCAGGGCGCAACCGAGCGGATGTTCGGCATCGGTGATTTACAAATCAGAGGTCATGATCCGTCCGACCCGGAAATTGAGCTGCGCAACGTCCATCATCCGGAAGTTGTGTATGAAACCCTGCGGCGAGCCTGGCTGGATGCTCGCAAACGCCACGGGCTGCAGTTCCGGGAATATATGTAATCTGGCCCTGGTGCTGGACCCCAGAATAGAATCCACGCGAATGTACAGGCGAGGGTATAAGAAACCCTCGCCGAAAATATATGCAAATTCCTGGAAGATCACAAAGCCCTGGCTGAATTTCGCCTGCCCTGCGGCCTCAATCCAGACCTGCCTGATCCTGGGGTGAGTAGCTTAAGGCAAATCCGCTGCCAGGCTGCCAGTCATCCAGACCCGTCCAGCGCCCGCTCTGATCCTGCCTGGAAATCCGTGCATGGCTTGGGCACGTACACCCAGGATTACGGGGGGAAGCACACGCACTAATTAAGTTGGTCAGCTCTGCATAGGCCGCCCGGGAGACCGGGTAACCCGTGTGGTTAAACACTTCGCGGTCGATTGACCCGCGCCGTGATTCCTCATAAACGGCTGCAGCCAAAAACCCGCATAAATCGCAGGCTGCCATCTGGAGGGCAATCTCGTCCGAACGGTTATCCGGCGGCAGCTCCAGGCTCATTCGAATTTTGAGAGATGCCCGATCGCCGCATCTTGGGCATTCAAACGCCATGCCCCACCTCACAGTCCGCCCGGGGATTACTCGTTTGCAGGCTGCTGCTGCAGCCAGTCCCCCAGGGCAATGATAAATGCATCGCGAAACGCGAGCTCAGCCGGGGAAAAATGCGTGCGTAACAATTCATCCTTAAAATCCTGCGGCTCGCGATCCGGCGGGATGGGCCACACCTGGATTGGCATGAGCGCAATCTGTTGATCCTGGCCGAGTACGAATTGGGCATTGGAAACCAGGCCATAGCGAGCCGCGCCCGATGGCCAGGTAGCGTCCACAACCATGTCACCTTCCGGCAGGTGCAGCACCAAGTAATTGTGTACATCCACGAACCGGCCCCCGGCTTGCTCCCACAGAAAGCGCAGTTCTGGCGCCAAACCATCACCGCTGATCGGGCGCTCCGTTGTACAGGCCATGACCGTGGAACGATAACCCATTTCCTCATAAAGTGCCTGCAGCAAGTAGTGCTTGCCTGAGCAGGTGCCGCGCCATTCGCGGAGCAAAGTCCGGGGCTGGCGGTCGCTGGCGCGCAGGTAAGGCATATCGCGCACCAGAGCAAACACTTCTGCCATCCCCAGCGGCTGATCCGGTCCCAACAGGCCGTGCTGCAGCGCTTCAGTTCGCAAAGTTGTGAGCAAACTTTCCATTAGCACCTTCACTTTCCAACTACCGACATTTTATCCTCATTTATGCGCTATAGGTGAGGTGCATGCACTGCATCAACACCATTCGATCCAGAAAGTGCCCTCTCGGCACAGATCAATCACCGCAACAATCACGCCAATGCCCGGCAGCACACCGTCAGCATCCCATTCATTCTGGTGCATCCCCGGGTAATACTGCATCGGGCGCGGCTCCAGCACCAGGAAGGCCTGGTCCAGGGCATCCGCCAGGTTCAGAGCGTCTTCCAACATCACCTGGCGGCCGAAATCCGGGGTGTAACTACCCTGCAGATAGGGTTCGAATTCGTGACCGTCGCGCGCAGCACTACCCAAACCAGCCAGCCAATCCGGGCGGATTGTGCCCATCGGATTCCAGCCGTGCTGTTCGGCCAGCTCGAGCAGGTGATACCAGGCGCGATTGCTGAGAGTGAGCGACAGGGTCTGGTCGTGTTCGTTAACCAACTGGTAACTCACATCCATCTCCGCTGAAACGGTGCTGCGCTCCTACTAGCATGTAGATCTCTCTTTTATCATAAACCACCCACCAGGTCTGGTTGAGCCGGGTCGATTTCTCGGCCCCAGACGCGCCACCAGAATGTCATTAAAAAATAGAGTACAATTCCTATCCCAACTGCCATCAACATAAACACAGCCGGGAGCCCGTAACTGTCAGCCACGATTCCGGCACCCAGCTCGAGGAAAGCCAGCAGGACCCGAAAGATCAGGTTGTCGACTGAGAGGATCGTGGCGCGCACGGTTGTTGGCACCTGCCGCAGCAGCAAATCCTCAATCAGTGGGCGGGTGACAGCCGATGCAAAGGCGGCGAAGGCAAATAAACCCACGCCCAGCAGGCTGGGAAATGCCCCCAGCCCAAAAACGCCCACGACAGCCATGGCTGCACCCAACACCAGGGAGCGCCATTCTCCAAAACGGCGCACAAAACGACCTGAGCGAGTCGATCCGGCAATCCGGAACAGGGTCAGCCCAAATGAAAGGATGCCAAGCGAGGCCAGCGGCACCCCGATCGCAATGGCATGCGGCTGGATGAACGTAATCATAATCGCGGCCCCCGCCAGGGGCAGCACGTTCGAATACGCCAGTACAAACCGCAGCCCAGGGACTCTGCGAATTGCTCCAAAAGCCACCCGCAGGATTTCAGAATACATCTGGCGCCGTCCGGCACCCGCAGCAGCCAGCCTGGGCGGCTCTTTCAACATGAGCACAACCAGTCCGGATAGAACCAATGCCCCTGCGTAAAAAATGAAGGGGCTGGAGAGCTGCCAGGTTGCCAAAATCCCACCCAACACACTGCTGGCGCCAACTGCCACCAAACCGACCGCCGAAAGGTAACCGCGCAGGCGCGGATAATCGTGCTCGCGGCCAATCACCTGCAGCGTGTCATAGAAAAAGGCAATGTCAGCCCCGGAGATAAACGTGATGGCAATTCCCCACAGGGAATTTGCCAGCAGCAGCAGCGGATAGCTCGGTGTCAGGCCAAATAACAGCACCGAGCCGACAGCCAGCAGCACTCCGATCAGCAAGGAAGGTTTGCGACCCACGGTATCTGCCACTGCCCCGGTCGGCACTTCCGTAAGCGCCATCGTTATCCAGAAGGCAAAATCGACCAGCGTGACCTGGGCGATGGAAATCCCGTGCCGCTGCTGCAGATAAATCACCCAGACCGGCATGAAAAACATTAAATTATAAAGGGCATAAAAAACAAAAAATTTCGGTATATTCCCGTGATAAGAACGGGTAAAAAACAGCCAGAACCATTTCATCTTGGATTACCGCGGTTAGAAAATCAACCAAGAGGTCGGGTTGTCAATCTGGCAGGTCTCCGTCACGAAACCATACCCCATACCCGTCACAGCCTATCAGCAATCTGATCTGGCGAATTCAATGACGAAAGCTTATTTGCTTTACTCGCTGGCAGCAAGATGCAACAATCATAGCACAGGTCATTTTCGGGCACGCACAGCAAAAAACCGGCCGGAGGTGCCGGCCGGTTGATATATCGGGCTGAAAATAATGCCGGCGGATGGCTTACGCGGCAGGATCATCGAATTTACCAAGCAGGCGCCGCAGTTCTTCCCCCCAGACTTCGTCAATCGGGTTGAACGGGGTCTCATCAAAATTTTCGGAGAGGCGCTCGATATACGCCCGCACGCCCGCCTCAGGCGCGGATTGATCCAGCTCATTGATCTTGGTTTCCACGACTTCGATCAGGCGGGCGCTTTTCGTTTCCAGATCTGCCAGATCTAATCCCAGCCCAAACAGGTAATTAACCCGGCGCATGACGCCCAGCCAGGCGGTATAGTCATTTTCAATGCGGATGGTATTGCCCATCTCAGCGACATCTGAAAAATCGTAGGTCGGGACAAAAGCATAGAGCCCCACAAACTCCATATCCTGCTCGCCAGACCTGCGGCAGATGAACGAGCCGATGCTGGCCCCGCCGTGGTAATTTGAAAGATTCACGGCCAGATCATCCAGCTTGTCTTTTAAACCCGGCATGCTGTAGATGGCAGACACCATTCTTTCTTTATCGTAAGGCAGCTCGCCATACACGCCGCCAAACCCGATGATGCACTTCACGCCCAGAGTTTGCGCTGCCTGCAGCAAGGTATTCACATAACGCTCGCCATCCATATGCGGCTCGTCACCCAGGAAAATCACCAACCCGCGCGCCTCATCGCCGCTGTAAAAAAACTCGTTGCGTTGGGTCTCGAGGGCACGTGGAAATCCCTCCTGAAACTCCACCACCGGACGCACCAGATCATGCGTTCCAGGGATCTGAAACAGGTAGAAGCCATCCGGACGAATGCGGCCAATCTGGCTGGCGTGCAGTTGCTCCACCAGATAAGCTGGCAGCCCGGAGGATACCGATCCGGCATCCGCCCACTGCCGCCAACCGACCAGCATATATACCTCTTCTGCCTGCGGTCTTTCCCACAGCTCCAGCTCATCTGCCATCAAATTTACCTCCTGGAGTACATCAACTGCCCTGCACTCCTGCTTCCTACTAAACTGCCGAAAACAATGAACAACTGCCGGGCGCCAAACGCTCCATCCCTGGAGTGAGACCAATCCGGCGAATTCCTGTTAAGCGAGCTTGTTTGATTATTCTCCAGTATACAACAATACGAAATCCTACTCCCACTCTACTCTCCCTTAAGGTATTGGTCAAAAAAGCGGATCGTGTTGAACATGGCAGCTCCAAATGAATTTGAGATATTGTGGTCATCGCCCTCATAAGTGTAAAACTCAACCGGTTTGCCTGCGGCGAGCAGCTCGGCATTTAAAATTTCAGAAAATAACAGCGGGACATCCGCATCTGCGGTCCCATGATGGAGCTGGACGGGGCCGGAGATGTCTGCAACGAAGGAATTGGCTGAAATCGAATCCCAAAATTCCGGATTTTCTTCTGGAGAACCGTACTGGCTTATCCAATCAGTGCGCCAGCGGCGGGTGGCTGAAGGTGTGGACGTCGGGCCGCTGCTGGGGCGCCGCCAGCGGGTGATTAGATCGGCATACGGCGCAACCACCCCGGCCCAAATCACCCCGGCTTTGATTTCCTGTGAAATTACCATCGCTCGCAAGGTGAGGTAGCCGCCCATGGAGTGACCCCACATGCCAATTCGCTGTGGGTCTGCCTGGGGGTAATTCTGCAAGGAGGAAACCGCATTCAGCACATCAACCGTATACCCTGGATTGCCATACGCGCCGGTGGCATTCCCCTCCGAACGGTCATGACCGCGGTAATCAATGCGGAAGACAATGTAACCGCTGCGGGCCAGGGAGTCAACATAGGCAATATAACGCTCAGTCGTACGGTAGACATCCGGTGGAATGTAGCCATGGTTAAAAACAATCGCTGGCCAACCCTGCACAGGCGCGTCACCAAACGGTACGGTCAACAAGGCATAAATCTTCAGCCCATCTGACAGGTAATACGCATAATACCGGTTGTAATTCGGGCCAGGGTCCAGGGTTGCTTCGATGACAATCTCACTGCCCGGATACGGGGTCTGGCGCATGCCTTCGATCGTCATCGGATGCAGCGTCGGAGTGGGGGTTGGGGGGATGGTTGCGGTTGGCGTTACCGTTGGTGTGGGCGAAACCGTATTGGTCGGGGAGGGTAGCGGTGTTTGGGAGGGCCGTTCCGCGCTGTGCTGGAGCTGGCTGGCGGTCTGCCCGGCTTCGCTGCCTCCCACTCTCAGGCTGCCACATGCCCCCACCAGGAAGGTTAGAAATATAAAACCAGCCAGCCAAATGAATTTTTTCGGGTTTCGCTGCATGAGTACACTTTATCCGGGTTCAATTAACCACACGCACAAACAATCCCTGGCAGCAACCAATACAGATCCAGGTGCTCTCCGGATTGCAGGTGAGTTCCTGCCAGCCTCGGGACAAAAATAATTACTACTTATTTTATCTAATTATCGGGTAGGCCGGAACATTGATTAAGAAACACTCAACCATAAATACGAAGCGATCCATCCCATTATTGGAGACATAATTCACAATCAACATCAACCAACTGTTTCAACCTGAGCAAAAAGCGGAATGCATCGATCCGGCGGAAGGACAGTTCTAAATGAGTGTCGGAAGGGATGCTTCACTGCGCTGCGCTCCGTTCTGGATGGCATCAGGCGGATGTCAGATCGAGCGAAATGCACCGCAGTTTTGAGGTGTACCGGAATTGTATTGTAAAGTATTTAGAAACACGAGTATGCTTAAATAAAACGTAACACTTACGAGGGAAGCTCATGCCAACAGCCAAACCCATTCACCTTAAGTTAAATCATATCCGCGAGTTATTTGATGAACCGGCTGGCGACCCATTCGATCCGGGTTCTCGTTACAACACCGGTATGGATGATTTATGGGCCCAACTGCACGAAATACGGCCGCGCGATCGGGAGGATGTGTCTATCTCGATCACGCTTCCCGCGGACCAGATCGAGCCAGGTTTAGAAGAACAAACCCGGATGGCGATCCAGCGGTATAGTGCAGCCCAGATGCGCGCCTGCCAAAGCGAGCTGGCCCAAATGCGGCTTAAAGCTCCCAGGGAGCTTGTGTACAGTATCATAATCGTCCTGCTGGGCACCCTCCTTGCAGCCCTGGTCCTGGCCAGTGAGCTGCTGCCGGATGCGCTTAATACAATGGTCGCTTCTGGATTGAGCATTTTCGCCTGGGTGGCGCTCTGGCAGCCGGCACAAATTTACATTTACGATTGGATCCCGCTGGTTGCCGACAAACGGTTATTTGGTCTCTTGCAGGAATTTCCACTGGAAATCACTCCACAGAGCGAATGATCCAATCCGCGTTGGCAAAGCCCACGTTGGTTAAGAAGGTATAATCGATCCAAATAATTTCCATGGAGAAAAACATTCGATGCGACTGATCAGAACGATCCCGCTGGTAATGGCTGCCAGCCTTATCCTGCTGGGCTTCGCCTTCCTGACCTGGAATGGTGCATTCCAGGTTGCTGCACAGGAAACGCAGGCTGGCAGCTCCCCATCTGATCCGCTGCCCCAATATCCTGGCGCCACCACGGTCGACGCAGACCTCTTTCTTCCGCTCATCATTGATCCCCGCCCGCCGGTGATTCGCCTGGCTGCCGCACATACCGCCATTACAGTCAACAGCCCGCGGTTTGCATTCTTACCCGGTTCGGAAATGCAGTATGTCACCAGCGGTTACAACGACCTGCCGTTTGACGCGCCGGTCAGTCTGCACTGGACGCAGTCTGGGCCGTGCGGGCCTCCGCAGGAAGTCTTCAGCGATACCATCCGTGCAACGAGCGGCCTATGGACGCATGCCGTACCCGGGACCGCGCCCGACTGTTTGGGGGTTTACACATCCACGCTGGAGGCGGTCTTCGTCGGCAGCACAACCCTTTCATATTCACAAGAAGTCAATTTTGTCGTCAGTACGAGCAGTTCCCTGGTGCCAACGAGCGAGCACGGCTTCGACCGCTGCCGCCTGCCCAGCGTGGCTGAGATGCAAACCTGGTGGAACGACAGCCCGTATTGGGTATTTAATATCTACCTGGGCGGTGTAAGTTTCTTCTGCCAGACCAACCCGCTCGATTCCGTCTGGGTCTACGAGGTCGCCCAACAGGGCTGGGCATTTACCCTGACCTGGGTTGGCCCCCAGGCTCCCTGTTCCTCCTTTACCTATCGCTTCAGCGCGGATCGCACACAGGCCTACCTGCAAGGGCGATCAGAAGCCGACCTGGCCTATGAAAAGGCCCGCCAGCTTGGATTTTTGGGGGATATACTGCTCCATTACGACATGGAGGCCTACAGCAACAGCACCTGCGGTACCGCGGTCAACGAGTTTTTAAAGGGCTGGACAGACCGCTTGCACGAATTGGGAGTTGTCTCAGGTGGGTATGGCACTGCCTGCAGCGTAAACAATTGGTCCACCAGCAGCAGCCCGCCGGATGAAGTCTGGTTTGCTTATTGGAAGACCCCGTATTTTTACAACCCGAACGAAAGTGTGTTTCAAACACCTTCTACCTGTCCGCTGACCGGTTTGTGGACCAATCATCAGCGGATCAAGCAGTATGCCGGTGACCATTCCGAAACCTGGCCTTCCGGGGGCGTAACAATGCGAATTGATAGCAATGTGCTGGACGCGCGCGTCAATGTCCTGCCGTTCCCGGCTCCGTCTCAGGCTGCCGCGCCGGTAGTGTTTGAACAGACTGGCACGCCCATCGGCGCGGCCCGGCTGGTTGCCCCAGGACAAGGCTGGGTGCTGCAAGGAGGCAGGTTGCTGCAAACCGCTGACGGTGGTCAGTCCTGGCAGGATATCACCCCCCCCGGAGAAGACCTGCTGGGTGCTGGTTTTGACAGCCTGCAGGAAGGATGGGTGGTGCAACGCAGCGGAACGCCGGAAAGCCCGACCCTGCAGGCCCTGTTCACCCGGGATGGCGGCAGCACCTGGGATTTACACGCGCTGCCTGCCAGCACGGATGAAATCCTGCTGGCTGAATTGGCCTCAGCCGAGCTCCGGGATGGGCAGCTGGTGTGGATCGCGCTTAAGCTGCAAACCAGCAGCGCCTTCAGCGTCGGGCGCCTGTTCGCCAGCGAAAACAGCGGCGCGAGTTGGGAACGGCGCAGCCTGCCGCTGGGCGAACCCGTCACCTTCCAGGATGGACAGAATGGCTGGACTGCTGGGGGAGCCGCGGGCGACCAGGTATTTGTCACCCGCGATGGAGGCCGCACATGGCAAGCAGTCGCTTTGCCCGAGGTGGAGCAGGCAGCCAAGGCGGACTTCCAGTTTGGGCGCCCGTTATTCATTGATGGTTTGCTTCGCATCCCATCCGCTGGGGGTGCGCAGCTAGAATTCACTTCCACGGGTGAGGCCAGTTGGTCCCTTCACACGGCAGATCACCGTCTGCCGGACAACCTGCCGGCAGGTGCCAGCGCATTTGACGTATTGGATCCTGCTCACGCGTGGGTGACCGTCCAGGAAGGTGACTGCCAGGGTGCCAAACGGGTCAGCGACCCTGCCTCAGCAGCACCGTTTGTCTGCCGGCAAAGCACTCGCCTGCTGCAAACCACAGATTATGGCCAGACCTGGCAGGATATTACACCCGGTCAATAACCAGGGTTTGCGCCCCCGATCCTGGATCCCCAGCCACCCCGGACATCCCGTTCGGGGTGGTTTTATTTTCTACTCTCCTTTCCTGGCAACCGACTTGAAACCCCTGGGTGCTGGAATTTTCACTCGGGTGGCGTTTAGAGATTAAAGAACCCGACAAATAAGACTTGTAAAGGAGAGAATGACATGCCCGGTTTTGAGATTGAAACCTATTCAGTGACATGCGGCGAAGGGGGATTTGACTGGTTCCCTACGATTGACCGCCGCATCTATGTTGAAAGCCCGGATTTATCGCACGGTATCCGCTACCGTGCTTCCCTGGAATTCGGATCAAAGCCTGCTGCCTGGGAAAATCTTGGCGTGGCGCTGAATGTCGGTGGGTTGAATTTTAACGGAGTCACCATGTTCGTGTTTTTACCCCCCGACCGTTACGCGCATATCTATGATATCCTGCGCAGCGAGAAACCCGTCCGCCTTCTTTACAGCCTGCGCGATTTGCCCGGCAATCCAGGTAGCACGACCAAGTATATTACCCGCGCCGCGGTTGGCTCCGGCCCCGAGCTGCCAGGCGAAGGCCCGCTCGACCCCGACAGCCTCATCTGATGCCTCTACCATTCCCGGCATTGCCCATCCCCTGCACGCCCGGAAATTTACAGCGGATTGAGGCAGGGATTTTTCGTCTTTATCGACTCTCTGAAGTTGAGACAAAGGTTCGGACAAGTTCTTCCCAGCCGCCATTGCGAGCGGTTTTGCGAAGCAATCTTTCGAAGTCAGAGATTGCCACGCCGCAAGATGAGCATCTACGGCTCGCATTGACGATCAATCATTATAGATGTGCGAACTTTTGTCCGATGGCAAGAATTCTCCGTTGACAGATTACCAGTTCCCAACTACCCTATAATCACCGGCCTGTGTCTCACATAAGTGGGATACTGGCGTACGGCGCCTGGCTCGATTTCCAACTCAAATGAAATCTAGTGCTTTATCACATTTTCATTCGGTCTGAGAATAAATCTATAAACCGTTGGCAAAGCTGGAAGTGTTCTCTAGTCTCTCTTATCGGGATGCACGCTCATGCCTGACAGAACACAGGCATAGATGAAATTTAATCTCTGAAGGAGTAATAGATAATATGTCACGCACGCTGAAAGTCCTTGGAGTCATCGTCCTGATCATCGCCATCCTGGCAGTCAGCCTATGGGGCGTGTGGACCTGGTTTACCCGCCAGGCAATCCCCAAACGGAGCGGAACTCTCAAAGTTACCGGCTTGAGCCAGCCGGTCGATATCGTGCGCGACGCCAACGGTGTGCCTCATATTTACGCCCAAACGGCTGAAGATCTATTCTTCGCCCAGGGATTCGTCCACGCCCAGGAACGATTTTGGCAGATGGAATTTCAACGCCGCACGGCTGCGGGGCGTTTATCCGAGATATTTGGGGAAACCACTCTGGAAACGGACAAATACCTGCGCCACTTTGGGTTTGCCCGGCTGACGGAACTCTCCTACCAACTGCTCGATCCCGACAGCCGCCGGGTAGTGGACGCCTATACCGCCGGTGTGAATGCCTACATCCAGGACCGCTCCCCGTCCCGTCTAGGGCTGGAATTTGGTTTCCTGGGCTTGCAAGGGGTAGACATCAACATCGAGCCCTGGACACCAGTAGACTCGATGATCTGGAGCGAAATGCTGATTTTTGACCAGTCGGACCAGCTGCGCAGCGAGCTGCGCGATATGGAGATGCTGGCAACCCTCGGGGAAGACCGGTACATGGACCTGCGCCCGGAATACCGGGCCGACCGCCCGGTGATCATCCCCTCCGAGGAGCTCGATTACCTGGGAGCCAGCCAACCCGCACCGGTCAACCTGGGCAAAGCAGAGATCGCATATCTCACCAGCCTGCTCCAACGCATGGAGCGCTTGGAGCTGGGTCCGGCCCAGCTCGCCGACCTGGGGCTGGGTAGCAGTTCCGGATCCAACAGCTTCGTGGTTGGCGGCGACCTGACCTCCACCGGCATGCCGTTTCTGGCAAATGACCCGCATATGAGTGTCAATATGCCCGCCCTGTGGTACGAAATCCAGATGCAGTGTGCCGAAAAAACCGAGGACTGCCCGTACAACTTCCGGGGGTTTTCCCTGCCCGGCGTGCCGGGCATTCTGATCGGTTATAACGATCGCATTGCTTGGGGGCTTACCAATGCCGCCTTCGACGCCGAAGATGTATTCATCGAACGCATCAACCCTGCTAACCCCGACCAGTATGAAGTCAACGGTGCGTGGGTGGACATGGAAGTCCGGCGCGAGGAGATCAAAGTGCGCGGCCAGGACAACCCAGAGGTCATCTTTGTGCGCAGCACGCGCAACGGCGTGGTTGCCACCGATGGCATGATTTCCTGGAAACCGTTTACCTACGAAAATGGGCAGCCTCAACCTTATGCCTTGAGCTATGCATGGACGGCCCTGCAGCCGGTCCAATCCATTCGCGCAGTCCTGCAGGTAATCAAAGCCCAGAACTATGAGGAATTTGTGGATGCTTTGCGCTATTTTGAGGCCGGCAAACAGAACTGGCTGTATGCCGATGTCGATGGGAACATTGGCTACGTGATGCCCGGCAACGTACCACTCCGGGCGGGGGGAGATGGCAGCCTGCCGGTGCCGGGTTGGAACGACGATTATATCTGGACGGGTTATATCCCGTACGAACAGGCGCCGCGCGCCTATAACCCCGAGCAGGGGTTCATCGCCACCGCCAACAACCCCCAAGTCGTGGCAGCGGATTATCCCTACCTGCTCGGAATCTTTCAGGACCGCGGGCAGCGGGCCGAGCGGATCACCGAGATGATCCAGGGTGACACGGACGGGATCACCATCGAGGATATGATCGCCATCCAGACTGACAACAAAAGCATCTCTGCCGAGGAAATCATCGGCTATCTGAAAGGGCTCGAGTTTTCTGACCCCGCCATGGAATCCGCCCGCAACAGCCTGCTCAACTGGGATGCCCAGATGACCATGGACAGCCCGGAAGCGGCACTGTTTAACATCTTTTGGGTGCATTTGCTGTACGGCATCTATGCCGATGACCTGCCTGAAGCGCAGATCCCACGCGGGGAGAGTTTCTCGGCCGATTATGTCAGCGCCCTGCTGCCACAGCCAGAGGCAGGCTGGTGGGATGATCGCACAACGGCGGATAAGGTAGAAACACGCGACGATATCCTGGTTAGGTCGTTTGAAGCCGCCTACCAGGAAGGCACCCAAAATTACGGTTCTGATTGGACAAAATGGCGCTGGGGTGACCTGCACACGATCACATTCCGCAACGCCACCCTCGGGCGTTCGGGCATCGGGCTGATCGAGAACATTTTTAACCGCGGCCCGTTCCCCACGAACGGCAGCGAATTGGTCATCCAAAAGACCTGCTGGAGCGTGCAAATCCCTTACGAAGTTGGCTGCATTCCCGCCCTGCGCCAGGTGGTTGACCTGGGCGACCTGAGCAACACGCGCCTCATCCACAGTGTCGGGCAAAGCGGTCACCCAATGGACAGCACCTACGATAACTTCATCGATGATTGGGCCAACTTCCGCTACCACTCAGCAAACTGGACGCGGGAAGAAGCCGAAGCCGGTCGGCACTCCTTGCTGGTGCTCGAACCAGCCAATTAATCCCGGAAGCCAGCCCCAGCCTGAAACGCAGGCCTGGGGCTGGCCTTGATCACCCGACTGGCAGCATCGATTCCAACGATCCACCAGCTTCCTGGTTGGTGGGTGGCGGGTACAAGATCGGTGCAGTCAGCAAACATTCGTTCAAGAGTCTCTAAATGCCTGGCAGGGTTTCCGCCAGGCATAAATTCTGTTTTACAATTGGCACGTCTGCCCACCGGAGGCAGGCAAGGAAACCCATGGAAGCCACCTTCGTTCGCATCAAAGATAATTTGTCTGCCCGCCTGCCATCCATTCCCGGTTGGACGGTTCCAGTGGCCTTGCTGGCTATCCTGTTAGCCGCGTTTGCGCCGTTCATAACTCGCCTGGGTTTCTACCAGGATGACTGGCACCACGTTTATTTTGCCCATTCCCTGGGTCTGCCCAGCCTGGAGACCATGTTCCTGTATGATGGCAGACCGTTTGCAGCCTACCTTTACCAGGCACTATTTACCATCCTGGGCTTTAAGCCGCTGCACTGGCAAATTTCCACGTTATTCATACGCTTTCTCACTGTGCTCTTCACCTGGCTGTACCTAAAAGAGATCTGGCCTCAGCACCGGCGAGTTGTCACCTGGGTAGTGGTGTTGTTTGCGGTTTACCCGCTGTTCAAAGTCCAGCCGCTCTCTGTCGCCTACAGCGTGCACTGGACCGGGTTCCTGCTGTTTTCCGTCTCCATCTGGGCGATGGTTCGCTCTGTGCGCCGGCCGCGCTACGCCTGGGCGTACCTGCTGCTCGGGTTACTGAGCGCCAGTTTAGAGCTGGCTTTCATCGAATATTTCGCCGGCCTGGAGCTGGTGCGCCCGTTTATCCTTTGGGGGCTGTTTAGCGATCAGAAAGCCACCCGGTCGCGCCTGCGGCAGGTAATGCTCTACTGGCTCCCGTATTTGCTCCTGCTGGTTGCATTTTTCATTTATCGCGTTTACCTGATCCCCTCGCCCGAGCCCGGTTTCGAACGCAACCAGCCTACCGTTCTGTTTGACTTGCTGCGAACCCCGCTGCCAACCAGCCTCTTGCTGGTACAGACCATCTTGCAGGATAGCCTTTACATCCTGGTTACGATCTGGGGCAATATCTTTACACCCGACCTTTTCCAGATCACCCGGCCGATCAACTTGCTTATTCTGGGTTTTACCGTGTTGTGCAGTATTGGCCTGTATGTTTACCTGCGCCGGCTGGAAACCGACACTGAAGCGGACCCATCGCCCAGGTGGGCACGCCATGCCCTCCTGCTGGGCCTGGTCCTGGTCATACTGGGTCCTATCCCGGCCTGGATCACCGGGCAGAGCGTTTCACAGGACAACCCCTTGTGGAGCGGCAGGCTCGGGATGGCATCCATGGTGGGAGCCAGCCTGGTTGTGGTAGCGTTACTCGAAATGCTGGTGCACCAGAAACGCCTGCGAACTGTGGTATTCGTCCTCTTGATCGGTTTCGCGGTTGCCTGGCATTTGTATAACACGGATGGCTACCGCCTCTCCTGGATCAAACAGACGCGCTTCTTTCACGAGTTGGCCTGGCGCGCGCCTTTTATCACTCCCCAAACAACCCTGCTGTCCGATGAGGAGATATTTTCCTACATGGGAGAGTACCCCACTTCGTTTGCCCTGGGGACCCTGTACCCCCGGGATGATCAATCGCTGTACCTTAATTACTGGTTCTACAGCATCCTGCGCCGTTTCTTCGAGGACATTGATGCCCTGCGTTCCGGGATGGATTTTGAATATGCCATCAATTTTGGACGCTACCAGGGCAATAGCTTGAACAGCCTGGTGCTTTTTTACCAGCCAGAGCAAAACCAGTGTCTGTGGGTTCTCAAGCCTGAGGATGAAAGCCTGCGCAGCCTGCCGTTGGTGCTGCGGGAAACCGCCGCAATCTCCAACCTGGATCGTATCGAACCCCAGCCTGCAGCGGAGGATGACTTTCCGGTCGAGATTTTTGGGCCTGAACCAGCTGCGTATTGGTGCACATACTATCAGCAGGCTGAACTTGCTGCCCAACAGGGGCACTGGGAGGCCGTGACCGCGGCCTGGGAAGATGCAGGTGCAGCTGGCTTCCGCCCTCAAAACGGGGTTGAAATCCTGCCATTTCTTCGCGGTTACGCCTTCACCGGTAATTGGTCCGAGGCCCGGGCACTGACCATCCAGGCCAACCGCCTGACACGCGGGATGAAACATACGCTGTGCCCCATGTGGGAGGAATTTTCGGCCTTGCCGGACTTCCCCGCAGACCAGCAGGCTGGCTACCTCGAATTACGCGACCGCCTGGGGTGTGATGAATAACGAATCCCAGCCGGAGCTCTCGCGGTCAACCGAGCTGTGGGATGGCATCAAAGCGGAGCTACCGCTGGCGCTGGGGGTAATCCCCTTTGGGATGATCTATGGCGTCCTGGCGCTGGAAGCTGGAATCCCGCCGGCACCTGCCCAGGCGATGTCAAGCATCGTCTTTGCCGGGTCAGCACAGTTTATCACCACCCAGTTGGCTGGAGCGGGAAGCCCGTGGGTCATCATGGTCTTAACCATCTTCATCGTCAACCTGCGGCACGCCTTGTACAGCGCTTCGGTATCGCCCTACCTGCGCAAACTTCCAATCAGATGGAAAGCTTTGCTGGCTTACCTGCTGACCGACGAAGCGTATGCCACCACGATTATCCGCTTCAGCCAGGGGCCGGTTTCGCCCAACCGGCACTGGTTTTTTCTAGGCGCTGGACTGACCCTGTGGTCCAGCTGGCAGTTGAGTACGGCGGCAGGGATTTTCCTCGGAATCGCAATTCCAGCCAGCTGGTCGCTGGATTTCACCTTGGCACTCACATTTATCGCCTTATTGATCCCTACACTGCGCGATCGCCCCAGCATCGCGGCTGCGCTGTCTGCCGGTGTAATTGCCCTGGCGACCTACAACCTGCCCTACCAGCTCGGATTGATCGCTGCGTCATTAACTGGCATCCTGGTGGGCAGTTTCCTCGAGCGTAAATCGTGAATATCTGGCTGGTTATCCTCGTTGGCGGTTTGCTGACTTACCTGACCCGGTTGTCCTTTATTTTGTTTCTGGGTCAATGGGAGCTTCCCGACTGGCTGCTCAGGGTGCTGCGTTACGTCCCTCCGGCGGTGCTTTCAGCCCTCGTCTTCCCACAGCTTTTTTTGCCATCTGGTGTGTTTAATATAAGCCCCGGCAACCTGCGATTGGTTGCCGGGTTGGTAGCCGCGCTGGTCGCCTGGCGCACGCGCAACGCCCTGCTGACCATCGTAGTCGGGATGCTGGTCCTGCTGTTGCTGCAGGCCATCATCTATTGATTAATTACGGAAGCTCGATCGTCACAACTGTCAGGTTACCAGGCTCAACTTCCACTTCACGCTGAACCAGGTCGGGACCATAATAGAACGTGATCTGGTACTCCCCAGCAGGCAGCTCTCCCATGGCAAAGTTTTCTTTCCAGGGAGCAACCCCCTGCAGGCGGTTTTCCGCATACGTCTTTAAGTAATAAGTTTCGAGCGCGCGCTGCCCCGGCCCAGCCAGCTGTTCAAGCACGATATTATCGACTTTGAGATAGTTGCCTTCAGAGTCAACCACCCGGCCTGCCAGGGCCCCGGTTGGCTCTCCGTTATCATCGGGCAAGGGTACCAGCCACAGCTCCGGATTGCGGGCCGCGTCATAATAATTGTCGCCCACGCGCACTTCAAACAGCAAAGTGCTCCCCGCGGCATTCCCGCTGCTGCCCACTTTTCCAATTTCATCGCCTGCCTGGACCTTGTCGCCTGCGGCCACACCCACTTCGGAAAGATGCCCGTACAGGGTATAAACCGGCTGGTTCACCTGGGGCAGGTCGTGTTCAATGATCACCAGGTTGCCATAAAAGTTGCGGAACGTAGCCTGCGGCCTCCCGCTATCATCGCCAGCCGCGACGACCACCCCATCGGCCGCTGCCAGCACCGGTGTACCTGTGGAGTTTAAGAAAAACACTGAATGCCAGGCGCCTTTCAGGGCGCGCACGTAGCCGCCAAATCGCGCTGCGGTATCGATATAATTCCTTCCATCGCTGCTGATCGGTCGCTGCAATAGAAAAGAGCCCGGCGTAATGCACACTTCCTCTGCGCACAGCTGCAGCTCCCCCGATTCGTCTGCCGGAGCCGCAGGTTCCTGGCCCGGAGTTCGGGGTAGCAACAACCTCCGGTTGGGCAGGTAGGCTTTCCGTTGGAATGACTTCATCCGCAGGCTGGCTTTCTGGCAGCTGGATCGGAGGTTCGGTTGCAATCACCTGCGGTTCGTTTGAAGTAGATTCCCCCAGGAGGTTCCCGGAAAAATCGCATCCCAGGGGAACCAAAAGCAGCGCCACCAGGGCGATCCATATCCATCCAATATTCCGTTTCATGTTCCTACTCCTATATCGCAAGTATTCTTATAAAGCGGGGGACGGTCCGTTGATTCCAAGATAACATAAACCAGCTTGTGCTGTAGATAGTCGATTAGGCCTATTCCGAAACCAGAGTGAGCCTCCCTTGAGCGGAGAACTCCGCCCGGCAATCCCGATCCAATCTCCCGGTGCAAACGCCACCTAATCACTCATTTTGTAGAATCCCACTGCTGGAACGTTCAAATCCGTGGAAACCAGTCCCTATCCAGGCAGGGAGTCGTTATAATTTCACCGGGATACGACCATGCCGAAGAACTCTGAACACGCCGAGGTCATCATTTGTGGGGCTGGTATTGCCGGGGTAAGCGCAGCTTATTTTCTCGCGATCCAGGGTCACTTCCAACGGATCATCCTGTGCGACCCGCGCCCCCCCCTAAGCCTGACCAGCGACAAATCCACTGAATGTTATCGCAACTGGTGGCCTGGACCGGACCGCGCGATGGTGGCATTAATGAACCGCAGTATCGACCTTCTGGAGCACCTTGCGGCTGGCAGCGGCAACCGGTTTCACCTGAACCGGCGCGGTTATCTGTATGTTACGGGCGAGAAACAATCGGTTCCAGCCATGGAAGCAAATGCCCTGTCCATTTCTGCAATGGGCGCAGGCCCGCTGCGAGTTCACCGCCCGAGGGGAAATCCTCTGCTCTACCAACCCAGCTCAACTGAGGGGTTCACCGGCCAGCCGGATGGCGCCGATCTGATCTTGGACCCGCAAATGCTTCAGCAGCATTTCCCAGGGCTGGCGCAAACCGCTGCGGCGGCCCTGCATGTGCGCCGGGCTGGCTGGTTCAGCGCCCAACAGTTGGGAATGCTGTTATTGGAAAAAGCGCGTCAGGCCGGAGTGGAATTAATCCCGGCCCAAGTGGTGGAGGTTCTCTTACACGAGAATCGTGTCACAGGTGTGCGCCTGGAAGGCGGTCGCACGATTCAAACATCATACTTTGTGAATGCCACCGGACCTTATCTCAACGCCACGGCCGCTCTTTTGGGAGAGCAGCTGCCGGTTTTTCACGAACTGCATTTAAAAGCCGCTCTGATTGACAGCCTGAGAATTGTCCCCCGGACTGCGCCTTTGTTGATCTGGAATGACCATCAGCAATTAGATTGGACCCCAGAGGAGCGCGCCGAGCTGGCTGCCGACCCTGAGCTGCGTCACCTGCTGGGCATGCTGCCCGCAGGAGCGCATACTCGCCCGGATGGAGGACCGGACTCGCCAATGGTCCTCATGTTGTGGGAATACCGTACACAGCGCCTTGATCCCCGCTGGCCGCTGCCGGTCGACCCACTATATGCAGAAGTTGCCTTGCGCGGACTGGTAAGGATGCTTCCCGAGCTTGGAAATTACATCGGTCACATGCAGCGGCCCGTGATCGATGGCGGCTATTATACGAAAACCGCCGAAAACCGCCCATTGATCGGGCCGACCAGCATCCATGGTTCGTATGTACTCGGCGCGTTATCCGGTTTTGGCTTGATGGCTGGCTGTGCTGCTGGAGAGCTGCTGGCGCTGCATGTGGCTGGCAAATCCCTGCCAGCGTATGCGCCTGCATTTTCACCAGCCCGCTACCGCAATCCTGCCTATTTGGAGCGCCTGGCGGAATTTTCAGAGAGCGGGCAACTCTAATAAAGATTCAGCGCATCCTAATCCGATTTCCAGATTTCCCTTACTATAATTAGGTTATCAAACAGGGGCATCATCCTGAGTATGCCAGATGATTGGCATGGGCATCACCGGCAGGGATTTACCGTCTCCAGCAAAAAAGGGTTGGACGAATTGTCTGTTGGTCACCCCTCAAGCCGGTTTTTCATTCAGCCGTAAAACCTGGATCAGCGACGTAGATAATACCCCGCTATAGTTTGGGCAAGGTGTCGGAAACGACATAGTTGTTTCGTAAAGATAGCCGCAAAGCAACCGTCGAGGTTCATTCCAGTCTGTCAGGATAGATCAATGGGCCTGCCTGGGAAATCCAGGCGCCCTGCCTGGCACCAGTCTCAGGTGGCGAATCATGGTGTGCCCCTGGCAGTTCTATTTGGTTTGGAGGGAAGCATGAGAAACCGGACATTTCCAAAAGCCTTTCGCGCAGCCCTGGTGCTGGCTTGTATAGCTTCCGCCTTAGCCAGCCTCGCCTGGCTGTCGGCCAGCCGCGCAAGCACCTCTGCCGACCCCGCCCCGGAACTGGTGGAAGATATCTATCTTGGCCCTGGAAGTAGTATTCCGCCTCTATTTTCGATTACTGAGCTGAACGGAAAAGTATTTTTCAATGCCAGGACAGCCGTAGAAGATGAGGAGCTGTGGGTGAGCGATGGCACCCCCAGTGGAACCAATCTCGTTAAAGATATTAACCCTACTGGGGGATCGATCCCTGGAAGCCTGACCACATTCAACGGCCTGGTTTACTTTGCTGCCACTACGCCCACAGATGGAAGAGAGCTGTGGAAAAGCGACGGCACGCTGACGAACACTGTGCTGTTGGAAAACATCAACCCATCAACCGCGGATTCTAATCCCCAGGGGCTGACCGTGTTTAACAACGAACTGTTTTTCCAGGCGACGGAGGCGAATACAGGGGCTGAATTGTGGAAATTCAATGGAACCACCGTTTCCCAAGTATTGGATATCAATTCATTTGGCTCCAATGGCTCTTCTCCCAGCCAGTTTGAAGCGGTAGGGACTTTATTGTTTTTCATCGCCTATGATGGGTCTCACGGATACGAAATCTGGAAAACCGACGGCACCCCTGGCGGTACCGTGCTGGTTAAGGACATCAACCCGAGCACCAGCTCCACACCTGATCCCAACACCGATCCGCGGGAATTAGTCGCGTTTAATGGGCAGCTCTATTTCACAGCCAATGATGGCAGCGGCCGCGCCCTGTGGAAAACGAACGGCACGGATGCGGGAACCGTCGTGGTCAAGCAGTTTGAGGCCGGGGTCATCCCCCAGCGTTTAACGGTCTCCAACAATTTGTTGTTTCTCCGCGCCGGCGATACTCAGGCAGGTTTGGAGCTGTGGAAAAGCGATGGCTCCACCGCCGGGACAACCCTGGTTAAGGATATTTATCCGGGCATAGTCGGTTCTAACCCCAACAACCTGACCGACTTAAACGGCATCCTGTATTTCCTGGCGACTCACCCGGACAGCGGGCGTGAGCTGTGGCGGAGCGATGGCTCAGCCGCAGGAACCTACCTTGTTAAGGACATTAATCCTGGACCGGATCCATCTGATCCCACCGAAATGCGCCGGGTGAACCAGCTGCTGGTTTTTCGAGCCAATGACGGGATTCACGGTGTTGAGCCCTGGCGCAGCAACGGCACCCGCGACGGGACAACGCTGGTCGCGGACATTAATCCTGATGGTCCAGGTGCGGATACTGTTGATTCCTCGCCCTCAGGTTTTATCACCTCCGGGTCGCTGCTTTATTTTAGTGCGGATGACGGCGTTGCCGGGCGCGAGCTGTGGAAAATGGACTTAGCCAACGCGGTTCCCCAGGCCAATGCCGGCGGCCCATACAGCGGGGTGGAAGGTAGCCCAATCACCCTGCAGGGCTCTGGCACTGACCCTGATAACAACACTCTAAACTATGTCTGGGTGGCTGATTCCGGTTTGTGTACATTCAACGATCCCAGCCTGGCCCAAGCCACTCTCACCTGCACAGACAACGGTACTTATACCGTCACCCTGACCGTAGTGGACTGGTGGGCCGCCACGGATAGTGCGAGTGCCCAGGTAACCGTTTCGAACGCGCCCCCAGCAATCGGCCAGGTGACCACAGGGTTGGTCCGGCCCGGGTCACCGTTCACCCTGACCGCTGATTTCACCGACCCAGGGACAAGCGATACGCACACAGCCACCATTAATTGGGGAGATGGGACTCCCGTTCAAAACGCATCCATCAACCAGACGGCCTGGATGCTGAGCGCCAACCACACCTACGCCAACACAGGCCAATATTCTGTCACCATCACTCTGACAGACGATAATTCTGGGGTTGACGTTGCTGTTCTGCCTCTGGATGTGCAATTCGCTGTTTTGATGCCGCTGCTGCGCAAATAACCGGCTCAGGTGTTTCCTAGCATACAGATTTGTTAGATTCGATGCGAATCAATCACTTATGTGATCTGATTAGTCAAACTTCATTATAATTTTTAAGTTACGGGATTTTTCGCCATATTATTAGGGAGATGTAATGCCAGTCACCATCCGCACGCGGTTCATCACACTTTTTTTACTCCTGGCTATAATCACGATCTTGCCGGCTGCCTTAACCGCCCAATCTGTCCGGGCGGATACGAACTACGCGCTGGCGTTTAATGGCTCACCCCATTACGTCACCCTGCCAGCCGCGGCGACCCTCTTCAACAACCCCGCCTGGGTGTCGACGAAGACCGTCTCCGCCTGGATTTACCCCGACCCGGCTGCCCCCGCCGCGCCTGCGATCAATCCCGCGTCCGGCGAAGTCATTCTTGCCACCGACCGACCACGCACCTTCGGCATTACCCGCGCCAACTTCAACGGCCTCGACCGCATCTGGGTCTACAACGCTGACAGCAACGGCACCGACCTGATCCCGGTGGAATACACCCCCGGCACCTGGCTGAACATCGCCATCGTCCATGACGCCGGTACACTCACCGTTTACAAAAACGGTGTACTGGTCAGCGCCATCCCCTCCGGGGCATCCGCATATACAACAGGCACTTTTTACATGGGCGGCTCGGGACGCAGTGGAGCTACAACCTACTTCAAGGGCCTGCTGGATGAGGCCCGCTTCTGGAACGTGGCCCTTGACCAGGGCACCATTGCCGCCTGGCTTGCTGGCGAGCTCACCCCTGCTCATCCGAATTATGCCAGCCTGGCAGCCTATTACCGCATGTCCGCCGGGTTGGGTACAACCCTCCCCGATGACTCTGGCCTCGGCCAAACTGGCATTTTGCTGGGCGGGATGGGCGATCCGAATTGGGTGCTTTCAACTGCGTTTGAAGCGCCTCCCACTGCCACTCCTAACCTGCCGACGGATACACCGCTGCCGCCGACTGACACGCCGTCGCCTACTGCCACGGCAACAGCCGGCCCGCCCACGGACATGCCCACCCCAACCGCATCGGCAACCGTGACGGATACACCGCTGCCGCCGACTGACACGCCGTCGCCCACTGCCACGGCAACAGCCGGCCCGCCCACGGACACGCCCACCCCAACCGCCACGGCAACCGTGACGAATACTTCGCTGCCCCCGACTGACACGCCGTCGCCCACCGCTACAGCCACTGCCGGCCTACCTACGGACACGCCCACTCCAACCGCGACCGCAGAACCGCCTACAAATACACCATCACCGACTGCGACGTCTATCCCGCCCACCGCCACTCCAACCCCGACATCTCCACCGGTGGGAAATGCTGGTTATGCCCTGGCATTCGATGGCAATAACGATTTTGTGGAATTGAATGAAACCCGCCTGATCATGGCTCCGGGTTGGGAGAACACCAAAAGCGTTGAGCTGTGGGTCTTGCCCCTGGGACCCCTTCCCACCTGCCAGTATGAGACGCCTGCCTGGTGCGATGCAATCTTTGGCGACCGGGCGCGTTGGTGGGGTATCTCGCGCGGCGTCATTGGGGGCGCCGACCGCATCTGGGCCTGGAACTATGACGGTAGCCCTGGCAGCTCGGTCGACATGGTTGGTGTGGATTACACGCCCGGCGAATGGGTGCATATCACCCTGGTGCATGAAAACGGGATGCTCAAAATCTACAAAAATGGGCTGGAATCCGGCAGCACCTCCAGTGGAACAACCCTGCAGCCTGGATCCAACAATCCAATTTTGCACCTTGGCGGTGTGATCAATACCGCAACACGCAATTGGACCTTTGAAGGTCAGCTTGACGAAGTGCAGATCTGGAATATCGCCCGGCTGCCGGCTGAAGTCCAGCAAACCCTTTACACTCCGCTGAACGGGAACGAACCCGGATTAGCAGCTTATTACCAGATGTCCAATGGGCTTGGCCTGGTGCTGACCGATGACAGCCAATTTTCCTGGAATGGCCTGCTCTACGACGGCGCTCGCGGCGTACCGCCCGATGGATCGCCGCCCCAGTGGGTGATTTCCACGGCATTTGATGGCGGTGGACCGGCACCAACACCAACAGCCACCTTCACCCCGGGACCGCCTACCGCAACCCCTACAGCGACAAACACACCCCTGCCCGCAACGGCTACCGCAACGCCTCTGCCCACTGCCACCCCGACCAACACGGTTGAGCCGGGCAGCGGCGCAGGATATTCGTTGGCGTTTAATGGCACGACCAATTACGCCGCCCTGCCAAGCGCGGCGACCCTCTTCAACAACCCCGCCTGGGTCTCAACCAAGACCGTATCCGCCTGGATTTACCCCGACCCGGCTGCCCCTGCCGCGCCTGCGATCAATCCCGCGTCTGGCGAAGTCATTCTTGCCACCGACCGACCGCGCACCTTCGGCATCACCCGCGCCAACTTCAACGGCCTCGACCGCATCTGGGTCTATAACGCTGACAGCAACGGCACAGACCTGATCCCGGTCGATTACACTCCCGGCACCTGGTTGAACGTTGCGGTCGTCCATGACGCCGGTACGCTCACCGTCTACAAAAACGGCATACTGGTCAGCGCCATCCCCTCCGGTGCATCTTCATTTGACAACAGCCCTTTTTACCTGGGCGGCTCAGGGCGTAGCGGAGCGACCACCTACTTCCAGGGCCAGCTGGACGAAGCCCGCTTCTGGAACGCGGCCCTCAGTCAAGGCACCATTGCCGCCTGGCTGGCTGGTGAGCTCACCCCTGCCCATCCGAATTATGCCAGCCTGGCAGCCTATTACCGCATGTCGGCCGGGGTGGGCACAACCCTCCCCGATGACTCTGGTCATAGCCAATCCGGCTTTTTGCTGGGTGGGATGAATAATTCAAATTGGGTGCCTTTCGGATTGCTCTTTCAGTGACTTAAGTACCCACCCGGTTTAACAAAAATCAGCTGATGAAAAAGACCACAGAAGTGTGGTCTTTTTTTGATTGCACCCAATGCTATGCAGACTATGCCATAAATTGATTCGTCCTGGACTTTACAAATCCGTAATGGAGAAGATCTGGTTTTTTTATATAATGAGTAAGATCGGATAGCAACCATAGCCTGGGGCTGTCCTTGAGTTGGGGGAATTTTCCCGGCAACCAAAACATTACGAAACTTTGAACATGCCGATCTCCAAGAAAAATTACCTGCTCTACATCGGCGCAGGATTGTTCCTGCTAATTAGCGTTTTAAGTCTCCTGCCTGACCAGGTCTCCCTGGCCGAATCAGCGGGTTACGCTCTGGAGTTTGACGGCAGCAACGATTATGTGAGGTTCGCCTCTACCATCGAAATGTTCCCCTCAGGCTGGCAGGAGACAAAAACGGTCAGCCTGTGGGTGCGCCCCGATGGGCCTGGAGCGGTTTGCATCGAGGTAGCGCATTGCGACCACATCTTTGGCGATTTTCCGCGTTGGTGGGGAATCGCGGGGGACGATCGGCGGCCTGGACAGGATTTGGATCTGGAATCAATCGGACGATACAACAAAGTTAATAGGCTTTCCTTATACGCCGGGCGTATGGGTGCATGTCGCTTTGGTACACAACGCAGGTATACTGCGCGCTTATAAAAATGGGGAAGAAGTGGCAAGCATTGCCAGTGGTACGACCTTGCAACCCCCAGCAAACCCCGTTCTGCAAATTGGCGGAATATTGAAGAATTATGATACCCGCTGGGTGTTCCGCGGTGAGATCGACGAGCTGCGTCTGTGGAGCATCGCCCGCAGTACGGCAGAGATTCAGCAGGACATGTTCCACGAACTGCTTGGCTCGGAAAGTGGGCTTGTGGCGTATTACCAGATGTCGGATGGCAGCGGTTTGACGCTTACAGACAACAGCGGGAACGGCTGGACTGGGACACTGAATGATGGTAATTTGTATTTCCCGGCCGATGGCCATCCACCCACTTGGGTCCTCTCGACCGCGTTCGATGGTCAGCCTACTGCCACTGCGACCCCCACTCCAACCAGCCTGCCGCCCACCTCAACAGCAACTTTCACCATAGAGCCGCCCACTGCGACTCCGTCCCAAACCGCGCTGCCGCCGACCAGCACCGCGACCCTACCGGCAGCCACACCGACGAACACAGAAAATCCACCGACCGGGACAGCTACGAATACCCCGCCGCCCCCATCCGGAACCCCGAGTCCAACCGCATCGCCCGGCTTGGATCCCACCCCAAATTTGAGCGAAACGCCGACCATCCCGCAGGAACAGTTTTTTTTCTTTCTTCCGCTGGGTTACCACAATTACGCCCCAGGATTCAGCGGCAAATAACTTGCAACTGGTCTTATGAAAACACCTGCCAGGCGTGCGGGCGCGCATCATTTAAGGGTAAAATCATTCCGCCCGTAACTACGAACCCAAACGAGGAACTATGCGTTGGCATCGAGACACACTGACCCTCAGCACCCGCGGCAAAGGCCTGCACCCCTTTACGGACGAGGTGAACCGGCTGCTGCATGCCTGGGACGTCCGCGAAGGAATGTGCCACCTGTTTATTCAGCACACCAGTGCTTCGCTGGTGGTGAACGAAAACTATGACCCGACCGCCCGGGTCGACCTGGAAGTATTCATGGATCGCCTGGTGCCAGAAAACCAGGCCTGGCAAGCCCACAACCTGGAAGGCCCAGATGACTCCGCCGCTCATATGCGCGCCATGCTGACCCACGCCAGCCTGAGCATCCCTATCGAAAATGGGCGCCTGTATCTGGGCAGCTGGCAGGGATTGTATCTATTCGAACACCGCCGCCGGCCCCACCAGCGCAAAATTTTGGTGCGCTGCCTGGCGATGGAATAACCTGACTGAGAATTCTGGAAAGAACCCGCCAGCTGTACGAGTGCTGGATGCTGGAAGGGGATTTCGATCAGTTTTGGGGGTGCGGTGCAAGCAGCGCATCATTCATCAGAGAACAGAGCTCCAACGGCTCGCCGCGTTCTGAGGCGCGCTCCAGGACTACAGCCCCCTGTGGGCAGTGGTTGACACAAATTCCACAGCCCATACAGGCCTGTCCATCGACCACCGTGCTGAATGAAGTCAGCGATAAAGCCTTGAACTGGCACAAATCCACGCATGTACCGCAGCCAATGCACAAGTCCTCAGCGACCACGGCCAGGTAGCCAGATGAGATCAGCATAGGGGATCCCGACCGCTGGGCCTGCATCGCACCACAGCAGCATGCACAGCAGTTGCAAATCGCGTAAAAACGTCCTAACATGGCATCCTTAAAAAATGCGTGGTGGACATGCCCGCGGTCGTCTTCGTCCTTGAGGATTTGCACGGCTTCCACCTGGCTGATCCAGCGGGTTCGCGTGGGATGATGTTCGGAAACGAAGCTGGCGAAAGGCTCGCCGACGATCAGGCACACGTCCAGCGGCAGGCATGGATTCGAGCGGGCACTGCGGCACGGGCATTCCAGCGCCACGATATGATCAGGATTGAGCAAAATCAAATCGCGGGCGCGCTCAAAGGGAATGACTTTTTCGAGGTTTTCCAGCCGGATCGGCTCATTCACCTCTACCAGCTGGCGGGCCGCCTGGAGCGGGACGACTTTGCCATGGTAGGTCGCTGCCACGGAATGCTTGAGCTCGTCGTTATTGTGCGACTGGCTGGCTGAGCGGCTGCGCGGCAGCCAGCCCTGGATCCGGCGAGTTGTATTGGAAATCACAGTCAAGATACGTCCCGCCTTGCGGGCGATAGGGTGTTCCCCCACCCCGATAGCAATATAGGTATAAATCCAACGCCCGTAAATGTAGCCATGCAGCCAATCCGGCAGCGAATAATCCTCCGTTCGCCTCCCTTCCTGCCACATGGCACGGGTCGATTTTTGGAGTCGCACGGTTTGCTTGCTTCGTTTCACATACCACCTCGATGTTACACCGATCACTGAGCCAGAAGATTCCTGTCCCTATTATATAGTTGCCGATTTTACAAATCAACATCGGAAATTTGGGATGGCTGTACGGTTTATGGGGCAGCCTGGATGACACCCACATAAACCGAGGCGCTGGTTGCAGAAATACCTGGAGCACGGCCTTCCTCAGGCATGCGCCAGCCGCATGTTTCAAACACCAGCAGCGGCTGTGCAGGCAGGATATACGCATCCAAACCGGGTTGAAACGCTGCCGCGGCGACCAGACCGTGTTCGACTGGCAGGGAAAAATAATCCAGCATGCCCTCACCGGGAACTCTGCCAGTGCCTGCCAGCACCAATCCGGAACGGGTATGATCCCCCTGCTGGATGGTTACCCGGGCTCCTTGCAGCGACTTCAAATTCTTACGAACGCTGTCGAGCGCGTAGGCGGCCTGGTTGAGACCCGTACCTTCGAGCGCATGGCGATAAGCCTGTCCTTGCCCCCCAACTCCGGAATGAATGGTCAGGTAAATGACTGGCTGCCCGTTCTCTGCCCGGTAGCTGTTCACACAGGCTTGGCCATCCCCGAAAAAACAGCGGTTTCCCGGCAGGAACGAAATGGTGATCACTTCCCCCTGATTTACTTTTTTATCGAGTGGGGTTATTTGCAGTGTGATGCGCGCGCTGCCGGGGTTAAAATCGATCCCGGCAAACCTAAAATCCAATGGTTCATCCGCCTCAGCGCGCGACGCTACCTCCGGGATGTCAGGAGCAGAAAAGACCTGCGCCAGCAAAAAACGGTGCACGATCCCCACCGGGGCGCCTGCCATGGCCAGCGGAAGGTACGCTGCCGGACCGGCATAGCGCAGCCGGACTTCGCTGGCGGCCCCTGCTGAAACCGCATAAATTCCAGGCAGCTTGCTTTTTACCGGAGTTGGCTCCAACCGGACGCGGCAGCCGCATACCAGCACCAGCACCAGGAGCAAACAGCCCAGGCGAGCAGCGGGAAGGCTGGATTTAGCATAGGCGGAGGCCATAAATTCACCGGCGCCGGTGAGATCTGCCCTGCCGGGCACGCGGCCGCCGCAAAGTCACCCAAGCAGTGATTCCCAGAACCGCCAGTAGGGCAGCAAATAGGCCAGGTGCCGGGCCAGGAGGCAGAACTCCGTCGCCTCCGGGTACCGGTCGTGGCGTTGGTGTAGAACCAAAACCGACGGTGGTTGGTGTGCCGGCAGGCGGCGCGGTGCTGGTCGTTGCGGGCGGGGCTGTGACGGTGATCTGGTTGGGCGGCACAGTCCCGCCTGGAGGCGTGGCTGGCGTGGGGGTGTTGGTTTCCGTTGGCGAAGCAGTTGGGCTGGGAGAGGCAGTCGCCGATGGCAGCGGGGTGCTGGTACTGGTTTGGGTCGGGACCGGTGTTTGGGTATCGGTTGGAGCAGGGGTGGGGGTCTCCTCCAGAGCATACTCGCGCAGTAATTGGAACAGGTCTCCACACCAGTACGTGTCGGCCGTGATTCGGGAACAGGTGGTGTTAAGCGGCGGCGGCGGGATGTTCGGCTCGATGCAGTAAGCCAGCACCTGCCAGCCGCGCCGGTGGCACAACCGCAAGCGCTGGTACAATCCGGGCAAGCCTGGCACACTGCCGATTCCCAGGTCCTCGCAGACATACCAGTTGTACTGCGGCGGCGTGGTCTGGTGTTCAGGCGCAGCACTTACCCCGCGTGCATGCTGGAAAATCACCAGCAGGCTCGCCGCCAGCACCAGACAGGCGGTTATTATGATCCACCGGCGCTTGCCAGGCAGCCGGTAGTGCCATTGGTGGCTGTGGTCCATTGGTACTGTTAGTAGCATGATTCGTGCCAGGCAGGCTTGTAATGGACTCTATCGGTTATAATTCCGCGAGAAATGGATGAATTTAGTTTTTGGGACGAATTAAAACAGGCACCTATCAACCTGCCGCGGGCTGCCCTGCGCTTTGCCCAGGAAATTGCCTACCCGCAGATGGATATTTATACCTACCTGGTCCGGCTGGATCACCTGGCTCGTTCGGCGCAGGGTTTTCTGGATCGCGATGCGCCAATTGCCACCCAGGCCGACCTGCTGGCAGATTTTCTGTTCCGCCAGCTCGGGTTTGCGGGCAATAATACGGATTATTCCGATCCGCGCAACAGCTATCTGAATGAAGTGCTCGACCGGCGGCTGGGTATCCCCATCAGCCTCTCTACTGTCTTCATTGCGGTTGCTCACAAGCTGGGCATCCATGCCAGTGGGATCGCTTTGCCCGGTCACTTCATCGTCGGAGTTTCCGGGCCGGAAAGAATGTATTTTTACGATCCCTTTAACGGCGGGGCGCGTATCTCTGAAGGTGACTGCGCCGACCTCGTCCGTACAACCACGGGATACACCGGGCCACTGCAGCCCGAATGGCTTTTGCCTGTTCCCGCCGGGACCATGCTCACCCGCATGCTCAATAACCTGCGCCTGACTTACATCCAGGGACAAGAATGGGAGCTGGCACGCGCCGTCATCGACCGGATCAGCCTGCTCCAACCGGATAAATCCGACCTACTGCGCGACCTGGGCTTCATTTTTCACCAATCCGGTTCCCTGCACAAAGCGGCTCATTATTACGAGCAGTACCTGCTGCGCCAGCCGCCCGAAGAGGATGCCCAGGCCATCGCCCGCGCTTTGCAGCGCGTCACCCTGCAGCTGGCGCGCTTGAATTAATGATTTGTCCAGCCTTTGGTCGCGGCTGTGCGCTGACCAGCCGGAAAGGTCTTGATCCATCCATCCACAGTGTTATGCGGCAATGAATCCATATTTACCGTTCATCGAAGCGCTGTGGAATACTCTGCCAGGTTCAGATTTCCCATCGCCCATCGCAACCGGCTCCCACTTATTTCGTCCAAGCCACCTTTGGACTATCAAGATACCTTGACACTGCTTTGGCAATTTTCTATACTCACCTTAATCAAGTGCTGCTGATCTCGGGGGTTACCAGGTAAAGCCGTGTTTCTCCCTGGTGATGCAGTGCCATTCCGCATCTACCCCGCCAGCAGGACTCTCTCTGGCAGCGGGGTTGTAAACAAACAATCCAACCTGCTGGTCGCAATTTTCGGTCATTTGATTGGATGCTCTCTAGAAATAAAATCTCGCAGTTTTTCCTGTGACGGTTACAGGCAACCTTCACCTGTTCAACCATTTAACTAGAAAGGAGAGTGTGCGCAGCAGAAATCACCCCCATAGCGCAGCCCGGCCTGCCCCATGGCTGGTAATTCCTGTCCATGCTGGCTTTCGATCAGGCAGGCCATGCCCAAAAAACCAATCCTTTCCGTTATGTTATTCGAAGAAGGAGCTTCAACGGTTATGAAACAACGACTATTTGTCTTACTGAGCCTGTTGATCATCCTGTCACTCGCGTTGACCAGTGCGGCGTTTGGCCAGACTCCGACCACCTCCCCTGACCGGCCCGCGCGCAATTTACAGGAAGTTCCGGCTGAGATCCAGGCCCTGTTTAAGAACGGTTTGCCGATCAGCGAATTTTTAGCCCGTAATAAGGGACCTGTGCCGCGCGCCCTGGCAGAATTCAGCACAGAACGCGTGACTGTAATCTTGGAAATGGGAGGTGAGCCTCTGGCGGTCGTTTACAGCGCCGCCCAGCAGAGCCGCCGCCCGCTGTCAGCGAATGCCCAGCAGCAGTACGTGACGGCGCTGCGCGAGGCCCAGGCGCCGGTCGTGGCGAGCCTGGCAGGGATGGGCGGATCGGTGATCAGCCAGTACACGAAAGCCTATAACGGGATCCTGGTCAACCTGCCAGCGTCCCGCCTGGCAGATGTACAGCGGCTGCCGGGTGTCAAAGCGATCCGGCGCGCTCCCCTGCACCACATCGACCTAGCAAACAGTGTGCCTTTGATCCGCGCTGACGAGGTCGTGAATTCCCTTGGTTATGATGGCAGCGGCATCTCTATTGCGGTCATCGATACCGGGATCGATTATTTCCATGCCGCTCTGGGTGGATTGGGAAATCCCGCCGACTACGCTGGCAACGACCCGGATGTGGTCGAGCTCGGCACGTTCCCAACCATGAAAGTGGTGGGCGGTTATGACTTTGCCGGGACGAATTACGATGCCAGCAGCTCAAGTCCGGCCGAATATATTCCCGTGCCCGATGATGATCCTCTGGATGAGAATGGGCATGGCACACACGTAGCCTCGACCGCGGCTGGCATCGGTTCAACCGATATTGGTGTGGGCGTTGCGCCAGGTGCGAACCTCTACGCGCTGAAGGTGTTCGGCGCCGGCGGCAGCACCAACCTGACGGTGGACGCCATTGAATGGGCCATGGATCCCAACGGGGATTCCAACCTGGCTGATCACCTGGATGTGATCAACATGTCCCTGGGCTCCGATTACGGTCCCAACGACGTGACTGATCCCGACATCATCGCTTCCAACATGGCCTCTTCCATCGGGATGGTTGTGGTTTCCTCCGCCGGGAATGCCGGGGATACCCCCTACATCACGGGCAGCCCCGCAGTCGCCGATTCCGTCATCTCGGTCGCGGCCAGCTCGACCGGCTTCATTTCTGGGCCAACGGTCTCCGTCCAGCCTGGCGGCACCCCGGTCGCAATTTACCAACCATCCGACTTTGATGGCAACACCGGGCATTACAACACGACCATGACAGCCCCCCTGTTTTATGCCGGCATGCTGACCGTCCCGGATACCCTGTGCGATATCACCGGCGTCCCAACCAATGCCATGGCCGGGGACATCGCCCTGATCCAGCGCGGCACCTGCGATTTCACAGCCAAAGTGAACAATGCCGGCACGCTGGGTGCGGTCGGGGCGATCATCTTTAACCATGCCACTGGCGGGGATGGCGTGTTTACTATGGTCGGCCTTCCGGTTACTATCCCGGGTGGTTTTATTGGCCATACCGACGGTGTGACGTTGTCGGCGCACCACGGGGAAAATGTGGAGGTCCTGGCTGAGAATCTGGTCACAACCATCCCTGACTCGAACGTGGATCCTGATACGATCGCCAGCTTCAGCTCGCGCGGCCCGCGCGGCTTTGATTCGTTCCTCAAGCCGGACATCAGCGCACCCGGGGTGGCAATCGTAGCCGCCAAGATGGGCGGCGGCAACGCAGGCTTGAGCCTGAATGGCACATCCATGGCTTCACCGCACGTGGCGGGCGTCGCGGCGCTGGTCAAAGAGGCCCACCCCACCTGGACGGCCGAGCAGGTTAAAGCTGCCATGATGAACTCGGCGGTCGACCTGGCGGACCTGGTCAGCACCCAGACGCCCCTGCAGGGCGCCGGGCGGGTGGATGCCTACGAATCGGTGAGCGCAGATGGCTTCCTGGTCGGCGACCCCGGCCTGGTCAGCCTCAACTGGGGCCTGATTTCAACAACATCGAACACCTACGCGACGACCAAAAACCTGGATCTGGAGAACCTGGCTGGTAGCAGCAAAGTGTACAACGTCACCTGGGACTTCGCTTCGGGATCGCTCTTCAGCGGATTTGACATGACTTTGCCGCTGACCGTCAGCGTGGGAGCCGGACCGAGCACAACCACCCTCCCGGTGGGGCTGGCGCTGGACCCCACCCAGATGATCACCGATTTCGGTGGGCTGCTGGAAGAGTATTACGGTTACATCACTCTGACCAATGAAGCCGTCGTGACCGATACCCTACGCATCCCGTTTTACGGGGTCGTGGAACCTTATGCCGAGCTCAGCCTGGCAGGCACAGTCAGCGGTATCAACTCGGGCGAAGTGGAAATCACCCACACCGGGCCAATTACCTCCAGCCTGTGGGCTTACCCGCTGCTGGCGACCGATGTCAATGAGCCTGCGGTGGGCGACGAAGGCGATCTGCGCATGGTCGGCATGGACTACGGCTGGAATGACGCGACCTACGGCGACATGTTCGTGCCGGCTTTCAACACCTGGGGCGCGTGGCACACCCCCCAGCCCTACTTCGCCGAAATCGATCTGGATTTCGATCTTGATGGGGATACGGTCGTTGACCTCACCGACTTCAACTTCAACCTCGGCTGGTGGAACGGCGGCGATGATACCGACCAGTGGGTCGTGGTTCAGATCGACTGGAACCTGGGTCTGTTGTTCCTGGGCAGCCCGTACCAGATCTACTCGGACTACAATGCCGGGTTTATGGAATGGTACCTGCCGGCAGGATACCATTACCTGGACGCCAGCGGAGATACCGACTTTGATTTCGAAGCATACAGCTTCGATTACGAAGGCAACGGCGACTTCGGCGGCGGCGGCTCATTCGATTACACGATGATGCCGTTTCTATGGGACTTCACGACCTTCGGGCCTGGGCCAGGTGACAACCTGTCGACCCTGTCTTACCAGATCTATGACCCGGCGGGTTACACGTTGTCTGCACCGCTGGGTATGATGGTGGTAGACTATAACGGTCAGGGCGGAGCCGGACAGGCATATTCCTACGAGTTCACCCTGGATACACCGTTCCAGATCATCCTGCCGCTGATGCAGAAAGATTCATAAGCAAACTGAACGTTTCGAAAGGCCGGGCGCAAACCCGGCCTTTTTGATTTGCGGGGCTGCGCCATCTGGTATCATTCTCAGGTGCCACAAAAGATTGCCCGGGCCAGGCTGATGCTGCGCCCGGGCGCCAATCGAGGGCACCCAGAGGCTACCCATGCACCGAACATCGATCCGGATCGCCGCCGGGTTTATCTTGCTCTCCCTGTTGGCCTGGAGTCGGCCCACGGCCACGCGGGCGGACGAGGCAGGCACACCCCGGCAGCAGTCAGCCGCCCAGAACTCGCCCGCCGGCCTGATAGGAGCGGTCACCAGCCTGCCGGTCTACCCCCAGGATACCAGCGGCCTGCCGCCCGCTGGGTCCGTCCCTCAGCCGCCCCAGGAAGAAAGCCAGGTGCGCCCGCTGCTGGTCCCGCCGCGCGTTGCGGATGGCAGCCAGGAGGCGGCTCCCCAGGATCTGCCCCCCCTGGGTGACCAGATGGTCCCCTTTGAGTCCCAGGAAGTGAGCATCCCGGCGCCCCTGTTGAGCTTCCCCGGGCTGGGGAGTACCACCATCGTCCCCCCGGACACCAACGGCGCACCCGGATTCAATCACTTTATCCAGATTGTGAATGACTCGCTCGCTGGCGCGCGGGTGGGTGTGTGGGATAAGAACAGCGGAGTTTACCTGTACGAATTTGGCTTAAACCAGCTCTGGCCCACGGGCGACAACTGCCGCGAGTACCCGCGTGGTGACCCGATTGTGCTATACGACCAGCTGGCGAACCGCTGGCTGCTCACCCAGTTCACCCAGCCGCCCAGCGGACCCTATAACGAATGCGTCGCAGTTTCAAAAACCAGCACGCCCACCAACCAGCCCAGCGGCTGGTTCCTGTACACGTTCGATGTCCACCCGAACAAGTTTAACGATTACCCCAAGCTGAGCATCTGGCCGGATGCGTATTACATGACCGCCAACCAGTTTATCCTCGGGCCATTCCAGGAGCAGTGGGCGGGTGCTGGCGTGTGGGCATTGGACCGCCAGGCCATGCTGCGCGGCCAGCCGGCGACGTTCCAGTATTTTGATCTTGCTGATCTGGACCTGAACTACGGCAGTCTGCTGCCCGCCACGCTCACCGGGCTGACCCCGCCGCCCGGCGGTGCGCCGGGTTACTTTGCCTCGGTCGACCAGGATTGGAACGGCTCGCAGGACGTGCTGCACCTGTTTGAATTCAGCGTAGATTGGAACAACCCATCCCTGTCAACCTTTGCCCTGGCTCAGGACCTGGTCGTCCCTGCCTTTGATTGGTATATCAGCGGGTTCACATATAACACCGTCAGCCAGCCCGACACGTTTCAGCGCCTGGATGACCTGGCTGACCGGCTGATGATGCACCTGGCGTACCGCAATTTTGGAGGCCATGAATCGCTGGTAGTCAACCACACCATCGATGTGTATAATGCCCCCCCCACCACCTATGGGCTGGCTGGCATCCGCTGGTACGAAGTGCGCGGCGGTGTGGTCGATAACACCCTGGCGGACGCGACCCTTTACCAGAGCGGCACCCTCGGCAGCCCGGCGGATACGCTCAACCGCTGGATGGGCAGCCTGGCGATGGACCGCTTTGGCAACCTGGCCCTCGGCTACAGCGTCTCCAACAGCAGCGTCTATCCCGGCATCCGCTACACAGGCCGCCTGTCCGCCGATCCCCTGGGAGAGATGCCCCAGGGTGAAGGGACACTCAAAGACGGTAGCGGCTCGCAGCTGAACTTTCGCGGGCGGTGGGGTGATTACACCTCCATGAGCCTCGACCCCGTGGATGACTGCACCTTCTGGTACACCAACCAGTACATTGAAACGACCGCCAACATCAATTGGAAGACCCAGATTGCTTCGTTCCACTATCCGGGCTGTAACGTCGCTCCGACCTTCTACCTCGAGACTGCACCCCCAGCCCTGGAAATTTGCGCTGCCAATCCGGCGAACTACGAAGTGGAGGTGGTTGGGGTGGCTGGCTTCACAGACCCGGTTACATTAGCGGCAGGCGGCGAGCCAGCTGGCACAAGCCTGGACTTTGCTACCAACCCGGTCACACCCACCATGACGACCACCCTGACGGTTGCCAACACCGCCGCCGCTCCAGCCGGCAGTTACACCATCGTCATAACCGGCACATCCGGGGTGGTCGAACGCACTGCGCTTGCCAGCCTGGATTTGTTCCGTAATCCACCTGCCCAGGTGGCTCTTGCCAGCCCACCGGATGGGGCTCTCGATGTAGCCCTGCGCCCGGTATTCAGCTGGGGGGCGGAGGCCGGTGCATCCAGCTACCGGCTGGAAGTCGCCAGCGACCCTGCATTCAGCAGCCCGGTTTACACCGCCGCCAACCTGCCAGGCACCGCCCACGTGCTGCCGTTCGACCTGCAGCCCGGCACCCGTTATTACTGGCGGGTTCAGGCAGAAAATGCCTGCGGCCCTGGCAGCTACTCACTCACCTCCAGTTTCACCACGCTCGCCCCGCAGCTAAACAGCCTGTATCTGCCCCTGCTGGTCAAAAACACCACGATCATTCCGCGCTATCTCTTGTTTTTCCCGGTGCTGCACGACCAGCTCATATCCAACCAACCTTAAGCGCGAGGCCGGAGCGTTTGCTCCAGCCTCTTATTTCGATCAGGTTCTGTAAGGTAAATTACCGGTTAGCGCTGGCTGCCCCCAGACCACAACGGTCGTCCAAATTCGTCCCGCAGCTGGAACAACGTGCTGCTGGTCTCCACGTAGATTTGCCCGGCGGCAAATTGGTCTTCCATCCAGTAGCCAGTGACGGTAAGCATATCGCCCGGCTGCAGCGCAAGTCCCAAATTCTGGACATAATACTGGTTGCCGCTGTCCACCCATAGGATTTCACCACCGTCAACCAGCAGCTCAAATCCGGTGGCATCTACCGCCTGGACCACCCCATGGAAAGTTAACCATTCGGGGGCTGTCGCTTGGGGCACACCGCTCTGGTTGCCACCGCGTTGTGGGGTGCTGCCCTGCCCCCCGCTGCCCCCTCGCAAGCCGCGCCCGCCTTGGCCCTGCGCCCCACCACTGTAGGATCCTGTCTGGGCTGCTTGCGCTTGTGCCTGGGGGTTACCCGCCGCCGTCGCTCCCGTTCCATCCAACGCTGGCGTGTGTGCTACCGCAGGTGCTTCATCCGCCTGCCACACCGGTCCAAGACCGCCGCCGGTCTGAGCCTGGGTCTGAACGTTTTCCGAACTGCGGGCAAACACACCGCTGTTGTAAGCACTCACGGCGGCTGCACCAATCACCACTACCAACAAACCAATCACTAAAATTTTCTTTAACATTGTATGCCTCCTGGGCAATAAATTTATTCTGGTTGGATCTCCAGGCGTCTCCCGGTGATCAAGAATATATCCAGAATAACAGGCGGTTTTGAAGTTGGCTTGAATGAAATGTGAAGGTTTTGTGAAATTCCTGGACCTCTTACCCCTGGCTGCCCGCCTTTCCACTCATCTTCATGAAATATTCACATCCTGCCCATAAGATCTTCAAACCGGTGGATTATGCTTGGACACATACACATGCCAGGTCCGGCATATTACCAATGGAGCCATCGTATGCAGAACAATGAACAAACCCAATCATCACTGATAAAAAGGATGCGTACCCGGTTGGGCCCGGGGGAATTCCCCGCGGACGACCGCGGCCGGATGCGGATGGTGGTGGACAGCCTGGTACTGCACCTGCACCCTACCAAAGTGCCAGTGACGACCTTCAAGTGGACCTACACCTGGGGATTGGGCGGCCTGTCAGCGCTGCTCGTCATGCTGCTGGTGTTAACTGGCATCCTGCTGGAGATGAACTACACTCCCAGCCCGGATCAGGCCTATCTGGACATCCTGCACCTGCGCAGCGGGGTGCTGTTTGGCGATCTGATCCGCAGCCTGCATCACTGGTCTGCCAACCTGCTCGTGATCACAGCCGTGCTGCACTTGCTGCGGGTTTTTCTGACAGGCGGTCACCGCTCTCCACGCGAGCTCAACTGGTTAATTGGTGTGGCAATGCTGCTGCTTGTCCTGGGTTCCAATTTCACCGGCTACCTGCTGCCCTGGGACCAGCTGGCGTATTGGGCGATCACGGTGGGCACCAGCCTCCTGAGCTATATTCCCCTGGTCGGGCAGTTTCTCAGCCGGTTGCTGTTGGGCGGTCCGGAAGTGGGGGCTGCCACGCTGCTTAATTTCTACGGACTGCATATCAGTGTGTTTCCCATCTTAATCACGCTGCTGATGTCGTTCCATTTCTGGCGGGTGCGCAAGAACGGCGGCCTGACCCTGCCCAGGTCTGCCCGCGCAACGGCTGCCCCCAAGCCCGAGCGGGTGACTACTATCCCCAACCTGGTGCGCCGCGAGCTGGTCTTCGCCCTGGCCTGGATTGCCATTCTGCTGATCTGGTCGGCGCTGGTGCCCGCTCCGCTGGAGGGGATCGCTGATCCGGTTACCAGCCCCAACCCGGCCAAAGCACCCTGGTATTTTCTCGGCATCCAGGAGCTGCTGCTGCACTTTCACCCGCTGATCGCGGCGGTGATCATCCCCGGGCTGGTCCTGGGGGGGCTGTTTTTGCTGCCGTTTATGGACCTCGACCTGGAGAGTGTGGGGGTGTATTTCCGCTCGCTGCGTGGGCGCTGGATGGCGCTGCTGGCAGCCGGCTCGGCGCTGCTGGTTGTGCCTGCCTGGCTGCTGCTGGATGAATTTCTCCTGCATTGGAACGATTGGCTGCCTGGCTGGCCTGCCCTGGTTGTCGACGGGATCATCCCCTTTGCAATCGTCATCCTGGGGTTGGTCGCGCTGGATGAATGGCTAGCCCGCGCCCTGGGCGCCAGCCGCGAGGAGCGCCTGCTGCACTTATTCTTATTTCTTTTCGCTGCTCTGATCTTGCTCACCGTGGTGGGCATTTACTTCCGCGGACCGGGCATGGCGCTGTACTGGCCCTGGGATATGCCTGCCTCGCATTAAATGAAACCGTTAATGGTTGGAGATCCTGATGAAACCATCAAAAAACACTACCGAATCGATGCCCCTCACCCGGCGCAGCTTCCTACGAACAGCCCTGACCGCTCTGGGTGGTCTGGCAATCTTTGAAAGTGGGGCCGTGGTTTTCGCTTACCTGCAGCCGCGCCTGGCGGAAGGCGAATTTGGCAGCCTGATCACCGCCGGGAACGTGGATGATTTTCCTCCCGGATCGGTGACTCCGATTCCCAGCGGCAGGTTTTATCTTTCCCGCCTGTCGGACGGCGGCTTTCTGGCAGTCCACCAGCGCTGCACCCACCTGGGCTGCAGCGTCCCCTGGGACCAGGCCGCCGCCCAATTCACCTGCCCCTGTCACAATTCGCAGTTTAATGCCCTGGGTGAAGTTCTGAATCCCCCGGCGCCGCGCACGCTGGACTTGTTCCCGGTCATCATTTCATCTGGTCAGGTCCAGGTCGATACCGGCAAACCGCTCCAGCGCCAGAAATTTGACCCATCGCAGGTGGTGTACCCGTGAGCCCGGACCGCCAGGAATTTTTCCGAAAAATCGAGCTGCTGGGAGGCGTATTCGCGATGCTGCTCGTTGTTTGCGGGCTGCTGGTATACACCCTGTTCGAGCCGCAGCGCATTGAGCAGTCCCAGGCTGCCCAGCTCCAGGTGGATCTCGACGGCGCGATGAGCCTGTATGCCGAAAACTGTGCCGTTTGCCACGGCCTGGATGGCAGCGGTGTCGGCGCGGTACCCGCTCTGAATACACCCGCCCTGCGCGCCGCCGATGGCACCGCTCTCGAAAAAATCATCAGCCGCGGCCTGTACGGCACAGCCATGCCCGCCTGGGATCAGGCCGATAATGGGCCATTGAGCACATACCAGATCAGCCAGCTTGTCTCGCTGATCCAGCAGGGAAACTGGCAGTCCACCCAGGACCGGGTGGTTAACCTGGGCCTGGCCCCGCTGATGCCATTTACAGCCGAACCAGACCCGGAGATCCTGGCAGCCTTGCTGGCCGACCCTACCCTGGCTGGGCTGGCAGCCGGAATCCAGATCTACGCTGAGAATTGTGTTGCCTGCCACGGCCCGGACGGCCTGGGGACTTCCCTGGCGCCGGTATTAAACGATCCTGAAGTGCGCGCTCGCCCGCTCTCAGACCTCGAGCGGATCGTCCAGCTCGGCTCGCCGGGCACGTTAATGGCTGGTTGGGAAAAATCCCTCGCTCCAGAAGAATTGGCAGCCGTCCTGGCGCTTATCACCGGATGGGATCGGGTGCCGCTGGGAGCGGTCCCCGCCGTACAGGCCGACCTGCCGGTGACCGCCGAATTGCTCGCTTTGGGCAGCGACCTGTATACCGCGAACTGCAGCCGCTGCCACGGCCCAGAAGGGCAGGGAACTCCACGCGCCCCGGCTTTGAATGTGAAAAGTTTCCTGGAGCAAACCGGCGACCTGGCAATTGAACAGATCGTTGCCCTGGGAGTGCCGGGGACGGCCATGCCGGCCTGGGGCGATCGCCTGGCGCAGGCTGAGATCCAGGCGGTCGTCGGTTTCCTGCGCACCTGGGAGCCGACGGCTCCCGCAGTCGCCGCTCCGGCGAGAGGCGGCGGGCCCTGGTGGCAAACGTCCGCTAATGCCTCTACCAGCGCACGTAACGGCAGCCCACCCTGGGCGCGCCAGACGGCAGGAACAGGCATCGATCCTGCGCAGTTAGCTTCCGAGATACCCGTGACCCCCGCGGCAACTGCCACCCCCGCCGACACTCCCAGCGCAGTCCCGCAGGGCAGCAGTGGAGCGGACACATCCTCCACATCGCCCCCGGCTGGCTCACCCGCCAGCTACCAGCCCGCCGTATCCAGCCGCCAACCGGCAGCCGTGGGAAGTGGGGGCCCCGCCTGGGCACAGGTAGTAGATCAGCCAACTTCTACCTGGCAGGCCCTGGATCCCCAGGCCAGGCTGCTGGTTGGCGGCCTGGGTGGGATTGCCCTGCTGGCAATTTTCACTGCCCTGGTGGCCCTGCGCCGGTCTGGTTGAACTGCCAGCCTGGATTTCAAAAGAACCCCCGCGATCTGCGGGGGTTCAGGGAATTGCATGAAATTTGAATTACTTGCCGAGCTTCTTATGCAAGGCTTCCGTCAGGGGCGGCAGGATATCGTACAAATCGCCAACCACGCCGAAACGGGCCATCTTAAAGATCGGGGCGTCGGGATCTTTGTTGATCGCTACAATCACCTTGCTGCTGCGCATCCCGGCCAGGTGCTGGATCGCCCCGGAAATGCCAGCAGCAATGTACAGGTCGGGTGATACCACTTTACCAGTCTGGCCCACCTGGTACTGGTAGGGGATATACCCGGCATCCACCGCTGCGCGGCTGGCGCCAACCGCGCCACCCAGAACATCAGCCAGTTCGCCAATCAGCTTGAAGCCCTGCTGGGCTTTCCAGATTTCCTGTTGGGCATCATCCATACCCGCTGGAGGGTGTGTCTTTGTTGTTGTTGGATAAACCACGCCCGCCCGATACAATTACCCCGGCTTCGGTCAGGCTCACACCGCCCGCGGTTGGCAGGTATTCGACCACCCGGGTTTTGATCTCGCCTTCGGCAACCGGCGCGGAAACGGGTGTAATTGTGCCTGTCCGCCCAGAGTCGGCTTTGGTCTGGCAAATGCGCGCACGCGCAGGGTGATCACCTGCGGCGTGCCCTGGCAGACCACTTTGGAGAGCAGCTTGCCACCGTAAATCGGGCGGGTGGCGTGCACCCGGTCGCCGACCACTTCGAGGGCGGTCACATCCGGCAGCACCCCGGTTTTCAAATCCACCGCGCACATGGCAGCCAGCTCACGGCCGCGGGAGGTGGTCGGGAAAAGCAGTACAGCCGGTCCCTGCTCACCCGCCAGCCTGGAGATCAGCGAAGTGTAGGGTTCAGCCCGGTAATCCGCCAGGGAGGCTTCATCTGCCAGCAGGACTTCATCGGCCCCAAAGCTCACCGCAGCTTTGGCAACCTCACCAACACCGTGACCCACCACCAGTGCAGTGACGCCGCCGCCCAGTTTTTCCGCCAGCATCCGCCCGGCGCCCAATACCTCCCAGGAAGTTGTCAGGGCATTACCCTGGTATAAATCGATATAAACCCAGACTTTGTTCGCCATCACAGCACCTTCTCCGCCAGGATTTTATCAGCCAGCTTCTCAGCAATTTCGACCGGGCTGCTGCCGGTGATGATTTCAGTGGCTACATCCCGCGTGGGCGGGTTGTAAACCTCGGGCCAGCTGGTCTGCGGCTGGGGTGCCTGCAAACCCAGATCTGCCAGCGACCAGGCCGGAATGGTCGCCCGCGAGGCTTTGCGGATGCCCATAAAGGACGGGTAGCGCGGCTCACCAATGTCTTTGATGAAGCTGATTACAGCCGGGAGTTTGCCCTCCAACACCTGGCGGCCTTCTTCTACCGCCCGTTCGACCACCACCTTGCCATCCCCCAGGCTGCGGATCGCAGAAACCAGGGTCAGCGCCGGCCAGCCCAACACGCGGGCCGTCATAGCCGCGGTAACACCCGCATCGCCATCGATTGCCTGGCGACCGAACACGACCAGGTCGACATCTCCCAGCTTGTGCACGGCGCTCGCCAGAACCTGGGCGGTGCCCGACGAATCAGTCCCTGCCAGGGCCGGATCACTGACCAGCACAGCTTCCTTGCAGCCCATCGCCAGGGCGTGTTTGAGCGCTTCTTTGGATTCCTCAGTCCCCATGGTGAGTGCGAATACTTCACCATTTTGCTGTTCTGCCAGCATCAGGGCGCCTTCGACGGCATATTCGTCCCAGGGGTTGATCACAAGAGGGGCATCGCCCCAGGATACTTTCCCGTTTTCAACCACCACCCGGGCGGCCGAATCAGGTACCTGCTTGACACACACAACGATCTTCAAGGCTGCCTCCTGTTTATTGTATCCAGCGCGGAGTTTTTAGATTTTTCCTGCATTTGAATGGTGACGCCGGTTTGGCGACCTTTGGATAATGATCAGGCGTCCGCCTGCCAGGCTCCGGGGTCATAAGCGGGAAGCTCTTTACGCAATTCGGCATTTTGCCGGTAGCCCAGCGCATATCCTGCCTGCAGCAGCTGGTGGATCTCGCTGGTGCCTTCATAAATCATCTCACCTTTGGCATTGCGCAGGTAACGTTCCACATCATACTCATCGCTGTAGCCGTATGCGCCATACACCTGGATTGCATCAGCCGCAGCCTGGAAAGCAGCATCGGTGGCATACCATTTCGCCAGGGAAGTTTCGCGCGTATTGCGCAAGCCCTGGTTTTTCAACCAACCAGCCCGCAGATACATTAGACGCGCTGCGTCATAAAATTGTACCATAGTCGCGATCTTCTGCTGGATAAGCTGGAACTTGCCGATCTCACGCCCGAACGCTCGCCGCTCGCTGGCGTACCGGACGCTGGCTTCCAGGCAGGCCCGAATCAGCCCCGTTGCGCCGGCCGCCACCGTGAAGCGCCCATTATCCAGGCACGACATGGCAATCTTGAATCCTTCGCCTTCCTCACCCAGGCGGTTTTCAAGAGGTACGCTCACATCCTGGAATGCCAGCCAGCCGGTCGAGCCAGCCCGCACACCCAGCTTGCCGTGGATATCACCACGGCTGACGCCTCGCCAGTGTAGTTCAACCAGGAATGCCGTCAAGCCGTCATGCGGGTCGTGTGCGTCCGGGTTGGTGCGCGCCACCACCAGGGCATGGTCAGCTTTGCTGGCAAGCGAAATCCACATTTTCTCGCCGTTCAAAATATAGTGATCACCATCCTGCCGGGCACTGGTGCGGATCGCGGCCACATCCGAGCCGGCATCCGGCTCCGTCAAGCCAAAACAGGCGATTTTTTCGCCACGCGCCTGCGGGACGAGGTAGCGTTGCTTTTGCTCCTCGTTGCCCCACTGCAGCAGGGCCATACTGTTCAGGCCAACGTGGACTGATAGGATCACCCGCAGCGTGCTGTCCACGGCTTCCAGCTCCTCGCTGACCAGACCCAGGCTCAGGTAATCCAATCCCTGGCCCCCGTAGCGCACCGGAAAACAAATCCCTAATAGCCCAAGCTCGCCCATGCGCGGCAGGATAAAATCCGGCATTTGCTGCTGGCGGTCAGCCGCGCGGATTACCGGTGCAACTTCCCTGACGGCAAAATCCTGGGCCAGCCTGGCTGCAAAACGATGTTCGTCTGACAATGAAAAATCCATGATTTTCTCTTAACTGCAGATGTGTCCGGGACTGCTGCGAAGAATTTTACCCGATCCTGCCCGGTTTCTCCCACTGGATCACCTGAACCATTGGTCAAGGTACGGCAGTTGCAACTCATGATTTTCACACGAGTGCCAGGGGTGCAGGGATGGAAACACCAATGGCTTGCCGAGCAGGTAAAAGACCCGATTGCACCCCCCACGGTTTTCATAAGTTGATGTCTCCATTCGATTTACGAATGGAGCAGCGGGGATTCTGCGAACATTATGCCTTTTAGTGAAAGGCGTGCTGCACCCCTGCTCGGGGGTGCAGGCTTCATCAGGCCTGCGCTATAATGGAAATGATGCGCCGGACGTTTGATCTTTCCGTAGGGGTGCGCCTGGTTCTGCCGCTTCTGATTTTGCTGCTGCTGGGAATCAGCCCGCGCCCGTTGTTGCTGGACCAGGCCTACCGCCAGGCCCAAGCAGCATTAGACCGCGGCAACTACACGCAGGCGGCCGAATCCCTGGCCGCCCTCGCCTCCGCCCAACCCTGGCAGCCCCATTTGTGGGAAGAAGCCGGCCGCGCGGCGCTGAACGCCGGAGATTATTTGGGAGCTATCAACAACCTCGAGCAGGCGCGCGCGGCCAGCAGCCTGACTGCCAGCGGATTTATCCTGCTGGGGGAGGCGTACCAACTGCAAGGCAACGAAACCACTGCCGAGCAGGTCTGGCGGGCATTAATCGACCTGGGCGAAGCCCCCCCGGGAATTTATTTCCGATTGGCGAATGCGCTACGTTTGCGGAATGAGATTCCTGCCGCAATTGAGGTACTGCAAGCTCTGCTCTTGCGCCATCCCGGGCAGGCCTCGGCGACGTACGAGCTGGCCCTACTGCTTGCCGCGAGTGATCCGCAGGCCGCCCTGCCATACCTGGTACAGGCGGCAGAGCTCGATCCGTCGCTGGCGCCCAAGGTAGAAGCCCTGCGCAGCAGCATCAACACTGCCTCTTTTGAAAACGAACCAGCATATACCTTGCTGGCAGCCGGGCGTGCGCTTGCCAGCCTGGAAGAGTGGGCGCTCGCCGGGGAGGCGTTTGTTCGCGCCACAGCCGAGCGCCCGGACTATGCGGAAGCCTGGGCATACCTGGGCCACGCTCGCGAACGCCTCGGCGAGGATGGGCAGCAGGCTCTTGATTCGGCCTTGACCCTCGACCCTGATTCGCTGTCTGCCAACCTGTTTGCTGCCCTGCACTTTGCCGAACATGACCGGCCTGAAATGGCCTTGATCTACCTGCATAATGCCAGCCGCCTGGATCCCACTCGGGTGGAAATCCAGCTGGAGCTGGGCAATGTACTGGCCGAGATGGGGGACCTGGTATCCGCCCGGCGCCACTTCGAGCGTGCTCTCGATTTAGCAGGCCGCAACCCGGATGCCTGGCGATCCACGGCTGAATATGCTCTGCGCTACAATGTCGACGTCCGCGAGCTTGTCCTACCGGCTGCACGCCAGGCAGTCTTGCTGGCGCCAAAGGATCCCGCGGCCCTGGACACCCTCGGGCAAGTGTATTTCCGCCTGGGCGACCCGCTCAGCGCGCGCCGTTTTTTCCAACGTGCACTGCAGCAGGATCCCGGCTTTGCTCCGGCACACCTGCACATGGCGCTCTACGAGCTGCTCATCGGCAGCCCGGATGCTGCGGCAGAGCACCTGGAGCTCGTGCTGCAGCTGGCACCCGGCACGCCCACCTCTGACCAGGCCAAACGCCTGCTGGATAGCAATCCCGGACTGCCATGAGCCTGTGATACAATGGCGCCGCAGGGAGCCTGCGGCTCTTTCAAATTTTCACATTGGGGATCCCTTAATGTTAACCGAGCAATTCACGCCCACACTGCGCATCTATCTCGACACAATCGGCTGCCGCCTGAACCAGAGCGAAATTGAAGCTTACGCACGCCAGTTCCGTGCTGCCGGGCACACCCTAGTTGCCACGCCGACCGAAGCCGACCTGGTTGTGGTCAACACTTGTGCGGTGACCGCTCGGGCTGCCTCGGATTCGCGCCAGAAAATCCGCCACGCAGCACGCGCCGGGGCTGGCGAGGTTGTCGTCACTGGCTGCTGGTCGAGCCTGGAACCAGACAAAGCCGCTGCCCTGCCGGGTGTCAGCCGGGTCGTCCCCAACCTGGAGAAAGACCTGCTCGTCCCAAATGTGCTGGACCTGCCCATCGAAGACTTCGACCTGGAGCCTGTCCAGCGCGAGCCCATCCCAGGCGCACGCCTGCGCACGCGCGCCTTCATCAAAGTGCAGGACGGCTGTGATAATCACTGCACGTTTTGTGTGACAACAATTGCCCGCGGCGCCGGGCGCAGCCTGCCGCTGGATAACATCCTGCGTGATATCGAGGCTGCCGTGGCAGGCGGCGCTTTAGAAGTAGTCCTGACTGGCGTCCATTTAGGTTCGTGGGGACGGGATTTATCCAATCCACTCCAACTGCGCCACCTGGTGGAAGCCATCCTGGAGCGTTGTACTCTGCCTCGCCTGCGCCTGTCATCGCTCGAGCCATGGGATCTGGATGAGGGCTTTTTCTCCTTATGGCAGGATCAACGCCTGTGCCGCCAGCTGCACCTGCCGCTGCAGTCAGGGAGCGACCATACGCTTCGCCGAATGGCCAGGCGCACCAGCCAGGCATCCTTTGCAGCTCTGGTGGAGGCCGCCCGCCATACCTCGCCGGAAATCGCCATCACCACAGATGTGATCGTCGGGTTTCCGGGGGAAAGCGAGGCTGAGTTCGCGGAAAGCCTGGCGTTCGTTCGCCGGATGGATTTTGCTGGCGGGCATATTTTCACCTATTCGGCCCGCCCTGGCACAGCCGCAGCCCGCTTTCCAGGACAGGTTCCCCACCCTATCCGCAAAGAACGCAGCGCAATACTGCGCGCCGAACTTTCCGAGTCAGCCGGACGCTACCGCACGCAGTTTGTCAACCATGTCCTCCCGGTCCTGTGGGAAAGCGCCACGCGCCTCGGACCGCAGGGCTGGACGCTCACCGGCCTGACCGACAACTACCTGCGCGTGTCGGCCAATGCTCCCCAGCATCTGTGGAACACGATCACCCCGGTGCGGGTGACCACTCTGAATGGAGCCGGATTGGCTGGCGAGCTACTGTCCATGCCACCCGGTTGAAATCGCACCCAGCCGCACTGCAGGCATCTCCCCGAAATCCAAGCGCAGAAACTTTTCGCATCCGGCAAGAGGTTACGAGATATTCGCATTTGGGTATTTTCTCCCACCTGAAGATAATCCCCAGCCATGAGAAATTTGATTTACCCCACAAGGACATATACTATTACCCTGTGAGAGCTTATTTTCGCCGAATCAGGTGCGGTATAATCGAATTAGTATGGCAAACCAACCCATATCCCAGCCTGTTACCAAGCATGACCTGGAATCCGCCCTCAAGGATGCCATGCGCGCCCAGGATGACTTGCGCAAGCGCACCCTGCGCTTGCTGCTTACCAGCATCAAGCTGGCCGAAGTAGAAAAAAACGGCCCGCTGAGTGAAGCGGAGTTGCTGGCGGTCATCCAAAAAGAAGTGAAATCGCGCCAGGAAGCGATTTTTGAAGCCGAGCGCGGCCACCGGGAGGATATTGTCGCCGCCAATGAAGCGGAAATCGGCGTGCTGCAAGATTACCTTCCCGCCCCCATGACTGCCCAACAGCTAGAAGACCTGGCTCGTTCGGTGATCCAGTCCACGGGAGCTACCACCATGGCAGATATGGGTAAGGTGATGAAAGAGCTTACCCCGCGCCTGGCGGGTCGCGCCTCCGGCAAAGACGCCAGCGATGTTGTTCGCAGGCTGCTGCAAGCCAATTAACTCAGGCCAAATCCAATGTTCGCACACCCCGGCATCCGGAGGAAATTCCTCTTCGCCGTACTGCTCCTGGCAGTTTGCGGCCTGGCTTACGTGTTTGTCATTTTACCGAACCTGCCGGGTGTGGCAGGTCCGCAGCTGAACGTAGGTCAGGTAGCTTCCCAGGATTACATCGCTCCTCGCTCGTTTAGTTATGAAAGTGAAATTCAAACCGAGCAGCAGCGCCAGGCAGCCGCGGCTCAGATCCAGCCGGTTTACACCTCCCCAGACACGACCGTTGCCCGCCAGCAGGTGAACAGCCTGCGCGAAGCACTGGCATACATTAGCGCCATCCGCAGCGATCCATTTGCCACCCCTGAGCAGAAATTGGCTGACCTCGCTGCTCTGGAGTCGATTAAGCTGCGCCAGGAAACCGGCCAAAAAATCCTGGCATTGAGCGACACCCGCTGGCAGGCAGTCCAGCAGGAAACGATAAACGTCCTGGAACAGACCATGCGCAACACGATCCGGGAGGATCGGCTCGAGGACGCCCGCCGTTTGGTCCCCACGCGTGTCAGCTTATCCCTGCCCGAAGACCAGGCTGCGATTGTTTCCGAGGTGGCAGCCGCTTACGTGGCGCCCAACAGCTTCTTCAGCCCCGAGCTGACGGAAGCCGCCCGCCAGCAAGCCCAGGACTCCATCCTGCCCGTTAACCGCTCTTTTTTAGCCGGTGAAACAATTGTCCAGCGCGGCCGGGTCGTTTCTCAGTCTGACATCGAAGCTCTCCAGCAGGCTGGCCTGCTGGAAGGCAGCACACCCTGGCAGGAACAGGCCGGCGCGCTGGCTATCATCCTGGTCACTTCCATATTTTCGGTAATGTACCTCAACCGGCGGGTGAATATTACCAATGACCTGCGCAGCCTGCTGTTGATTTCAATTCTTTTCCTGGTCTTTTTGGGCTCAGCCCGGCTGCTGATCCCCGGGCATGTCGTCATGCCCTACCTGTTCCCGGTAACCGCATTCAGCCTCACGTTGGCGGCTTTATTTGGCGTCCAACCTGCTGTAATACTCACACTGCCGCTGGTGGTATTAATTACCTTTGGACAGCCGAATGCGCTCGAGCTTACTCTGTACTACCTGTTCAGCGCCTTCTTTGGGATTTTTTCACTCGGCCACGGGCGCCGCATTTCTTCATTCATACGAGCCAGCCTGACGAGCGCCTTTGCCGGGATGATCATCATTCTTGCCTACCGGCTCAGTTCTGGGGGGACAGACTGGATCGGCATACTCACTCTGGCAGGTGCTTCGTTGTTTAACGGCGCGGTTTCCGCCGGTCTGACGGTAGTGCTGCAGTTTTTCCTGGCTCAATTCCTGGGAATGACCACCCAATTACAATTGATGGAGCTTTCCCGGCCCGACCACCCCCTGCTTCAGTTCATCTTGCGCCGGGCACCGGGCACCTACCAGCACAGCCTGCAGGTAGCCAACCTGGCCGAACAGGCCGCTGAACAAATCAATGCCGATGCCCTGCTGACCAGGGTGGGTTCCCTCTACCATGACTGCGGCAAAGCGCTCAACCCGACCTTCTTCATCGAAAACCAGTTGGTCCCGTCCCATAACCCCCACGACGACCTGGATCCGGAAACCAGTGCAGCCATAATCATCCGCCATGTGACTGATGGGCAAGAGCTGGCCCGCAAGCACCGCCTGCCGCAGCGCATCCGCGATTTCATCAGCGAGCACCATGGCGACTCTTTGACACGCTACCAGTACATCAAGGCTCTAGAAGCTGCTGATGGTGATGAAAGCCTGATCGACGTTGGTCACTTCCACTACCCCGGTCCCAAACCGCAGTCGCGCGAGACCGCCATCCTGATGCTTGCTGACAGCAGCGAGGCGGTCACCCGTTCGAAGATGCCAAAGACCGAAGCTGAGCTGCGCGAGGTCATCAAATCGGTCATCGAAAGCCGCCTGGCTGAAGGCCAGCTTGATGACACCAACTTGACGATCCACGATCTGAATGAGATATTGGATTCTTTCACGGGCACCCTCAAGGGGGTTTATCACCCGCGTATCGAATACCCTCGCCTGAAAGAATCAACTCCGGCTAAGCTGCCCGACCAGGCGGGTACAGAAGCCGTACCTGCATTACCTGCAGCCAGTCCGCAGGCCGCCGCGGAAGAGCTCATCCAGCAAGAGCGCCGGGCAGCAGCCTCCGATGTACCCACCCGTCCGATTGATGCCGCCAATTTGCCCACCATCCCCTCCAAGACCCAGCCGAACTCTTCCGGTTGAACCAGACCCACATGCCCAACGTCGAGCTGCCCGCACACCTGGATCCTTCCCTGGAAGGCTTACTTTTACGGGCCGCAATGACCACCCTCAGCCAGCAGAGCCAGCCTGCCGACGCCGAACTGACCATTGTAATTGGAGACGATGCCCAGCTCAAAGAATTAAACCGCCAGTTCCTGGGTCTGGATAAACCCACAGACGTACTGTCATTTTCCTCTGGCGAGCTGGATCCTGACACGCACAATCCATATTTCGGCGATATCGTGATTTCCTTTGAGCGCGCCTGTGCCCAGGCTGAGGCCGGCGGGCATCCGGTTGAAGATGAGCTACAATTACTGGTTGTGCACGGTGTACTGCACCTGCTGGGACACGACCATGCCAGTCCGGAGGAAAAGGAGTGTATGTGGGCCGCTCAATCTGCCGCACTGGAGGCGCTGGAGGTCGACCTGGCACCACCTTGATTCCACCTGAGAAGAGATACCGATGAAAGAATTTTTGCGCTCCCGCGTAAACTCATTCCGTTTCGCCTTTGCGGGTTGGTGGCATGTTATCCGCACCCAGCGCAACGCCTGGATCCATGCCCTGGTGAGTATCGCTGTGATTCTGGTCGGACTCTGGCTCAGGCTTCCGCCACGCGATTGGGCCGTTGTCTTGATTGCCATTGCCATGGTCTGGACAGCCGAATTCATCAACACCGCCCTGGAGGCCATTGTCGATTTAGCCAGCCCACAACAAAGCTACCTGGCGCAGGTCAGCAAGGACGTCGGGGCGGCGGCTGTGCTGATTGCATCCCTGGCCTCGGCCCTGATCGGCCTGCTGATCATCGGGCCCCCGCTGTGGGCACAACTCGCCCCACTCCTGGGCCTGCAACCCTGAAATCTGGACCCAACCAGCAACTGGAAAGGATGTAGCGATGACACAGCTCTCATTCTCATTCGGCACCGTCGGCTCGCCCAAATCGACCCCCAAAAAACCGGGCGGTACAGTCGGCGCGGTGCTGCGATTGGCCGAGCTGGGCTTCGACGCCTTCGAGATCGGCTGGGTACGCTCGGTGCGCGTCTCGGAGAGCACCTGCGCTGAAATTAAACAGGCTGCCAGCGACCATGGTGTGGCGCTCAGCGTGCATGCCCCCTACTACATCAACCTTAACGCGAACGATGAAGAATGGCCTAAATCACGCCAGCGCCTGATGGATGCCGCCCACTACGGCAACCTGGCTGGCGCGACGGATATCGTCTTCCACCCGGGGTCCTATTTCGAACGACCTCCGGCAGAGGTGCTTCCGCTCGCCATCCAGCGCCTCGATGGCTGCCTGCAGGAGCTGCGCGCTAGCGGCAACCCGGTCATCCTGCGCCCGGAAACCATGGGCAAATCAGCCATGCTCGGCTCTCTCGAAGATACCCTGGAGATGAGCCGGGCCCTGCAGGGCATCGCTCCCTGTCTCGATTTTGCTCACATGCATGCCCGCCCCGGAGATGGCAGCATAAACACCTACGCTGAGTGGGCGCACGCCCTGAAAGCCTACGCACAGGCACTGGGGGAGGCCGCCCTGCAGCACCTGCACATCCATCTTTCTGGCATCGAATACGGCCCGAAGGGCGAAAAGGAGCACCTCCCGGTATTGGACGCCGACCTGGACTACCGCCAGATTTTCAAAGCGCTTAAAGACGTCGAGGCCCAGGGCCGGATCGTGTGTGAAAGCCCCGAGCTGGAAGACGACGCCCAAATCCTCAAGGACTTGTGGTGCGAAGTGAGTGGAGAGAGGTAACCCTGCCCAGGTCCCAAACACCCCCCTCTAAAAAACCCGTGCGGCGCGCCTCCCCGGCGCATGCCTCTTCAAGCGGTTCTGCTTGCCTGGTGGAAACCGCATCCGGCCTGGAAGAATTCGCGCGCGCCGAGCTGAGGCGCATCGCCGAAGGTCGCCTGCGCTGGTCCGGTACCGCCCCGCCAGCATCCGGCGAGCTTCAGTTTGATTGGTTGGGCAGCCTGCAGCCGCTCAACCAGCTAGCGTGCGCCCATGCGGTTTACCTGGTCGCTCGCCACCCAGTGCCTCGCCCAAAAGCCCTGCTGGGACACGAACATTTCCAGCGATTGTTGGAGCAAATTAAAACCGTGGTGGGCTTGTGGCCGGATGACACCTTTCACAGCCTGTACCTCAGCGCAGCCGGTTCGGACTCGTCTGTCATGGAGCGCATAAAAGATGAACTGGCTGCCCATACCGGGCTGGTTGTTGCGTCCCATGAAGGGGACCTGCTCCTGCGGGTCCGCCGGGCCGCAGGGCGAGCGCCTGCCTGGGAAACCCTCGTGCGCCTGTCGCCGCGCCCCCTGACCAGCCGCGCCTGGCGGGTGTGTAACTATGAAGGCGCACTGAATGCCGCCGCAGCGCAGGTGATGTGCCGGCTCACCCGCCCCGCCGGTAATGACGTCTTCATCAATTTAGCCTGCGGCTCAGGCAGCCTGATGTTGGAGCGGCTGGCATGTGGTCCATACCGCCACATAATTGGTGTCGACCTCGACCCAGCAGCCCTGGACTGCGCTCGTCAAAACTTGATCGCTTTCGGAAATGGAAACGAACCGCTCCGCACACACCTGCTGCAGGCTGATGCTGGTCAGACCGGGCTGCCTTCCAGCCTGGCATCGGTTTTAGTTGCTGACCTGCCATTCGGTCATCTGGTTGGGTCACACCAAACAAACCTGGATTTTTACCCTCTGATGCTCGGCGAGGCCGCCCGCCTGGCCGCGCCTGGGGCTGCCTTCTGCTTGATCAGTCACGAAGTGCGTCTGCTGGATGATTTACTGAAAGTCTCTCCAGTGTGGAACATCCAGCGCGTCCTTAAAACCACACTGGGTGGGCTCAACCCGCGCATCTTCGTCCTCAAAAGGAAACCTGATTGACATCAAAAGGCGACCAGCTGAACCTGAACCACCCGCAGGCTTACCAGCTATTGCGCACCCGCCTGCAAACCTGCCGCCTTTGCCTGGATGCCGGACATGACATCTTCCCCCGGGCAATATTTTCTGGTTCGCCCACGGCCCGGATGATGATTATCGGACAGGCGCCTGGGATCACCGAAAAAGAGGCCGGGCGGCCGTTTAACGCCGGTAGCGGTACACGCCTGTTCCAATGGTTGGCTGAGGCGGGCATTTCGGAAGAATGGTTCCGCACGACCCAATATATGACCTCGATCACTAAATGTTATCCTGGCCGGGCCCGTTCCGGCAGCGGGGATCGTGTGCCTTCCCGCGCCGAGCAGAAACTATGCCGGCCTTACCTGGAAGCCGAAATTGCCCTGGTGCAGCCAGAAATCATCCTGCCGGTGGGTCGGCTGGCGATCAACCGCTTTTACCCGGACCAGTCCCGCCTGGAAGAAGTGATCGGCACCCAAAAACAGGTGCAAGCGGCCTGGATTATCCCTTTTCCGCATCCCTCGGGTGCCAGCCGCTGGCATCAAAGTGAATCAAACCGCCTGCTTGTCAGGCAGGCAGTGGATTTGGTGGCTGGACACTTCCGGCGGCTGTTCCCGGGTGGAATTACCGCATCTGGCGGAAGGTAATAAAAATCAAATTGCGGTCGCAGGTATCGTACGTATTGAAATAAATCCGGTCCGACATCGGCAGGTAGGATTGGTCAAGCAGCTGGACGTACAAACCACCATTGGATGCAATTGGCCGGTCCGCGAGCTGGAAACCAAAACCTGAATTTCCGAACTCCGTCACCGTCCCACTTAATGTATCCATGTTAATCCGCCGCCCGTCCAGATTTCCCGACAGGCGGACAATGACCCCAGGAGTGACCGGGCTGCCGTCCAGGCCAAGCACTCGCCCGCCAACACCCATATAATTACACCCCACATCGCTGTATATGCTGTATGGAATTGCATCCGGGCTGCCTTCCTGGGGCACAAACGCGTAACCTCCCAGGGTCGCTGTGGGGCGCAGAGTCGGTGAAGGTGAAACAGTGAGGGGTGGAGGCAGGAAGGTGGCAGTGGGCAAAGGCGTTTCGGTCGGTGTTGGCGACGGAAAACTCGTTGGGGTGAGGGTGGCGCTGGGCTCTAAGGTGGGTGTATCTGTAGGCGGCTGCATGCCTTCCGGTGTCGGGGTTCCGCTTGGCAGAGCAGCGACAGCCGGCAGGGTGGGTGGGGGAAATGGATTGAAGGGCAGGTAAGGATTGGTATAGATTAGAACCGCCAGCACACTGAAGATCAGTGTACCTGCCAGGGCCAGGATCGTCAGCCCGTTCCACAAGGCTGCCCTGCGCTTGCGGCGCTCACCTGATGGTGTTCGCGGCCGGGCTTGGGCAGCCGGTGGCAATTGTTCTGAAGCGGTCATAGCGTATCAGCAGCGAGGCAACCGGTTACTGGCTTTGCTGGAAATTGAGCCTGATCAGGTTCATATCGCAGTCGTCATACGTGCGGAAGAAGTACTGCGCTGAAACAGACAGACCACCCGGGGTGAAGAGCTCAATGAAAAGAGATTCCTTCGAGTTGTTGGGTTCGTCCGCAATCGTAAATTCATACCCGCCTTCCCCATAGGCTGGGGCTGTACCCGAGATGGTGCTGCGGTTGATGGGCTTGGTTTCGTACTCACCGCCCAGAACTACGGTCAGCCCTTGTACCGGGTTGCCGTCCAGGTCGACGATGTTGCCGCCAACTCCCATCCAATCACAACCCCGACCGTTAAAATCACGCGCCCGCCCATACTCCACTCCGCTAAGCAGCAAGTATTCCGGCGGTTTTGTGGCGGTGGGAGTGGGTGTGATCGTCGCACTAGGCAGCACGAAAACTGTTGGGGTGACGGTTACTGTGCTGGTCGGGCGGGGGGTAGAGGTAGATGTCGGTTCCCCGGTGACGGTCGGCGTCCAGGTCGGAGGTAATTCATTCAGTGTGGTGGAGGTGGATGTTGGCAAAACCAGCATAGCCGGCACTGTGGGCGGCGGGAATGGGTTAAGGCCTGATTGAGGATTGACGAAAATCATGATGAAAAGGGATAGAAGGCACACTGCACTCACCAGCACCAGGATGGTGAGCAGGTTCCAGAGAACCCCCGACCCGCTTCGTGTTGATTGCTGACTTCGAGATGATCCAGCCATGTCTGCCCTGCCTCCTAATCCGAATGGTTACCGGCCGGCCGCAGGACCCTGCTGATACAGGTTAGCATTTCAGGGCTGGAGGACCTCTATGGCGCTCTGCGCCCGGCGTTCCACCAGCCAATCCTGGACGGCCATTCGCTGCAGGGATGCCCGAGCATCCGGATCAAGCGGGCGATCTGCCTGGCGATCGAGCACCTGGATGATATGAAAACCCAGGCGGGTTTCGATCAATTGGCTGTGTTCACCCGGCTGCAGAGCAAACGCTGCAGCTTCGATGTCCGGTTCGAGCAGGTATCCACGTGGAAACCAGCCCAAATCCCCGGCAGCAACCGGATCGACTTCTGTGGCAAGAGTTACAAAATCTGTGCCAGCATTCAGTCGTTCCAAAACATTTTTTGCATCTTCTGCATTATACAGGAAAATTTGCCTGGCACGCACCTGCTCCGCAGTACCAGACACCCCGGTGGCAATTTGATCGCGCATCCAGGCCGCCTGGGCATTCAGCACCAGGGCCCGGCGGAAGGATTGGTCATCAAAATGGTTGGCCTCCAGCCAGCGCTGGAATACTTCCTGTCCGCCTGACTGGACCACCAAATCATCCAGGCGCGCTTGCAGCTCGCTCTCACTCAGCTGATATCCCGCTTCACGTGCACCCTGCGCCAACAGCACCGTATCCACCAGGCTGTCGAGAACCACCCGCCGGGCTGCATCGTCCAGCGGGACATTGGGGTTGGCATCCTGGTAGCGCATTAATTCCGCTTCATAATCGACCAGGACGATCGCCTCCCCGTTTACCAGGGCCGCCGCAGGTTCTGGTGTGGGGGTCGGGGGAACCGGTGTAACGCTCGGGAGCGGGGTTTCCACAACTGGGGGAACTGTAGCGGTTTCCGTTTGGGTAGGCGTCGGCGCGCCTCCCCGGCTGCAAGCCGTCAGCAGCAGGGTGATGGCTGCCGGGAGCAGCCGAAAAAGAAATCTTCGCAGGTCCATCAAGGCATGGATTATACAACGATTGCCGGTTTTCGCCGTAAACTGACCTGCTGCACACCAATGATCTAGCCTGACCAGGGAGCAGCCAATTGGACCCCCCTCCGGGCTGTAAAGCTGAACCGCAGCCCGAGGGCAATCGCAAGCAGGTATTGCCGCTCGCTTTGCTGAGAGTGATGGGGCGGCTGCCCAGGATGGGCAATAACGATTACCCGGGTCGTCGTCTTGACAGATTGGCCTATTTATAGATAATTAGGTCCAATTGAACCTGAATAATCAGCGCTGACGGAGAAAAGTAAGCCGGCGGAGACCGCCAGGGAGGTTGGGGCACAGACTGCAACCCCAGCCCGGAAGAAACCGGTTGAAGTTCCCTCCCGAGCTGACCGGGGGAATGATCACGATACCCGCAGATAAATCCTGCGGCAGCGTGATTGCGTAGTCCGGTCCGCAGCCCTCGCGTTATCACAAGGGAGCCAATCGCCCTCTGCATGGCGTACCGGGGCCGTTGGTTGCAAAGCGGGTCGTAAAAATCGACCAATATGGGTGGTACCGCGGGAGCAGGCTCTCGTCCCTGGCAGGGACGAGTTTTTTGTTTAAGGAGCAGTGATGTTGGAGCGGCTGGAAAACATCCTCATTGCAGGGCAGCAGACTCTGGAGTCCGTGAACAGCCCAGAAGCGCTAAAGGCATGGCGCCTTCGGTACCTTGGGCGCAGCTCTCCGGTGATGCAGATCTTTGCTGAGCTGGGAGCCCTTCCCCCAGTAGATCGCCCCCGTATTGGCCAGCAGGCGAATGCTGTAAAAACAACCCTCGAGGCTGCCCTGGCTGCGCGGGCTAACGCCTTAACCCAGCAAGCACTGGCACGTTCATTGAGCGAGGATCGCCTGGATATTTCCCTGCCGGGCCGCGCGCAGCCGGTTGGGCATCTGCATCCAACCAGCCTCGTCATGCGCCGTGTCTTGCAGATTTACAATGCCATGGGTTTTCAGACGCTGCGCACCCGCGAGGTGGAAACCGATATGCTGAACTTCCAGCTGCTCAACCTGCCGCCCCACCATCCAGCCCGCGAGCTGCAGGATACATTTTATATCGATGACCCAAAAAACCAGGAGGGAATCACGCGCTTGCTGCGCACCCAGACTTCCGCAGGGCAAATTCACGCCATGCGTGCCTTTTCCAGTGCGCAGCCTGATTTTCCACCCCCTATCCGGGTTGTACTCCCGGGAATGGTTTACCGCTACGAGCAGGTCAGCCCGCGCCACGAAACCCAGTTCCACCAGGTAGAAGGTCTGGCGGTCGCGCGCCAGGTGACCTTCAGTGATCTCAAAGGTGCGGTGTACGACCTCGCCCACCGCCTGTTTGGGGACGATGTCAGGTTGCGCTTCCGGCCCTCCCATTATCCGTTTACCGAACCCAGCGCCGACCTGGATGTAGAATGTTTCCTGTGCAGTGGGCGAGGCTGTCATGTCTGTTCATTCACCGGCTGGATTGAATGTATCGGTTGTGGAATGGTGCATCCGCTGGTATTGATGAACGGTGGCTACGATCCCGAGGTGTACGCTGGCTACGCGTTTGGCGTTGGCCTGGGCCGATTGACTCTGCTTTATTACAATGTCCCAGATATCCGTTACTTTTGGGCAAACGACATTCGTTTTCTGCAGCAGTTTTGAGGATGACGATAAAATTCTGGGGTAGTCCCCGTTGAGGAGGTGAGCATGCTTGCGCAGCTCGATCAAATCCAACATCTGGCGTTGGAAGCGCTGGACCTTGTACACGATACGGACGCACTGCAAGAATGGCGGGTGCGCCACCTGGGGCGCAGCTCTGCGGTAATGCAAGTATTTTCCCAGATGGGGGTTATGTCCCCGGAAGAACGCCCACTGGTCGGTCGCCGCGCCAATGAGGTCAAGACTGCCCTGGAAGTGGCCTATACCACCCGCGAAACCGCTCTGGCGCAGGAAGCCCTGGTGCGCTCGCTAAGCCAGGAACAGCTTGACATCACCCTGCCGGGTCGCGCGCTGCCGCAAGGCCGGCTGCACGTGACCACACGCACGCTGCGCGAGATCTACCGGGTGTTTGCCGAGATGGGATTTCAGGTTTATACCTCCCGCGAAGTGGAGCTGGATGAGATCAATTTCCAGCTGCTTAATATCCCGCCTCACCATCCAGCGCGCGAAATGCAGGACACTTTTTATATTGCCGATCCCGTTGGGACACAGACCAACAGCGTGTTGTTGCGCACTCACACCTCACCCGGGCAAATTCGCGCTATGCGCGCCTACTCCGATCAAAATCCCGGTGACCCGCCGCCGATTCGCATCATCCTGCCCGGAATGTGCTACCGTTATGAGCAAATTTCGGCTCGTTCAGAAACACAATTCACCCAGGTGGAAGGCCTGGCCGTCGGCGAGCAGATTACCTTCAGCGATCTGAAGGGTACGCTCAGCGATTTTGCCCGGCGGATGTTCGGGCAGCAGGTCCGCAGCCGCTTTCGCGCCTCGCACTTCCCATTCACTGAACCAAGCGCGGAAATGGACATCGAGTGTTTTCTGTGTGGTGGCAAGGGCTGCAGTGTGTGTAAACGCACCGGCTGGCTGGAGATTTTGGGCTGCGGGATGGTGCACCCGGTCGTGTTGAGCAACGGCGGTTATGACCCCGAGCGGTTTACCGGTTTTGCCTTTGGAATGGGGCCGGAGCGCGCAGCCATGCTGCGCCACAGTATTGAGGATATCCGCTACTTTTGGGCGAATGACCTGCGCTTTTTGAGCCAGTTCTAGACTGTTGAAGCCAGAATCACGCTCGGTGCGGTTTGACCAACCTGCGCTACACCGGGCACAGCCAGCGCCCGCTGAGGTTTTTTGGAGCAATTGCCAGATCAGCTATTGGATCCTTTCAGGAGAAATTGTGATGAAAGTACCCCTTTCCTGGTTGAAAGAATTTGTAGAGATCGATTTACCCGTCGAGGAGCTGGCGCGCCGCCTGACCATCGCCGGGTTAGAGGTAGAAGAAATTCATTATGTCGGCCTGCCGGTCGAAAACAATTCCGCCGGACTGCATGAAACCAAGGTCAGTGGGCTGGCCTGGGATCCCCAAAAAATTGTGGTCGCAGCGATCCTGGAGGTCATGCCGCACCCCAATGCCGACCGGCTGGTGCTGCTGCGCCTGGATGACGGGCAGGAGGAGCGGGTTGTCCTGACCGGTGCCCCCAACCTGTATGAATACAAAGGGCTTGGACCACTGCCCAGGCCATTAAAAGCTGCGTATGCCCGCGAAGGCGCAGTGCTTTACGACGGGCACCAACCCGGTTGGGAACTGATGACCCTTAAAAAAACCAAGATCCGCGGCGTGGTTTCAGATTCTATGGTTTGTTCCGAAAAGGAGCTGGGGATTTCAGAAGAGCACGAAGGCATCATCCTGCTCGATCCGGAAGCCCCGACCGGGGTCCCACTGGTTAATTACATGGGGGACGCCGTATTTGAAATCGCCATCACCCCCAATCTGGCTCGTAATACCAATATTTATGGCGTGGCGCGCGAAGTCGCTGCGATTACCGGGCAAACCCTGCGTCAGCCAGATCTGCAAGTGCAGTGGGATGGACCTTCGATCCATGGTCAGGCCGCCATCGAGATTCACGAGCCAGAACTCAACCCGCGTTTTGTCCTGGGCCTGGTAACAGGGGTCGTTATACAGCCCAGCCCTTACTGGGCCCAGCGCCGCTTGCGCCTGGCAGGCATGCGCCCGATCAATAACATCGTCGATGCAACCAATTACGCCATGCTTGAGATCGGCGAGCCGCTGCATGCGTTTGATTATGACGTGCTGGTGCAGCGCGCTGGCAATCAGCCGCCCACGATCAGCACCCGGACAGCCCTGCCTGGAGAAACTCTTACTACCCTGGACGATGTGGAGCGCCGCCTGGATGACTTCACGGTGCTGGTATGCGACGCTGCCGGTCCTCTTTCTATCGCCGGGGTTATGGGTGGGGCTGAGTCCGAAGTCACGCAATCCACCCGGCGGGTGCTTCTGGAAGGCGCGGCCTGGAATTTTATCAACATCCGCCGCACGCTGGTCGCGCAGGGGATGACGTCGGAAGCAGCCTACCGCTTTTCGCGCGGTGTGCACCCGGCACAGGCTGAGCGCGGTGTGCGCCGCTGCCTGGAACTGCTGCGCCAGTGGACCGGGGGGCAGGTCGCCCAGGGCCTGGTGGACAGCTACCCGCTGCCCGCGGAGGACCCGGTGGTTGAAATTTCACCCGCCGACGCCCGCCGCTGGCTAGGTGTGGAATTAAGTGTCAGCGAGCTGGCAGATATCCTGCAGCGGCTCGAATTCGAAATTACGATCGCTGGCGATATCCTGTATGCCCGCACTCCAGACCACCGCCTGGACATCGGTACAGGCATTATCGGCAAAGCCGATCTGATGGAAGAAGTCGCGCGGATTTACGGTTATGACCTCATCCCCGAAACACGGCTGGCAGACGCACTGCCGCCCCAGCGCGGCAACCCCGCCCTTGAACGGGAAGAGCGCCTGCGCGACCTGCTGGTGGGCATGGGACTCCAGGAAGTGATCACCCACCGCCTGACCAATCCGGATCGCGAAAAACGCATCCTGCCCGCGGGCACCGTGCGACCCCTCGATGGGGAATACCTGCACCTGTTCAATCCCATCTCCAGCGATCGTAACGTACTGCGCCGCAGCCTGCTCGCCAGTGTGCTGGAAGTCGTCGAGCGCAACGCCCGTATCAGTGAGCGCCTGGCTTTATTCGAAATTGCCCCGGTCTTCCTGCCGGTTCCGGGAGCTTCTCTCCCGGAAGAAGAGCAGCGCCTGGTAATTGCGCTCACCGGTCCGCGCTCCCCGGCTGGCTGGCAGGTCTCAGACCAGAATCCGATGGATTTTTTTGACATGAAAGGAGTCCTCGAAGGTGTGCTCGCTGGTTTGCACCAGGAGGCAGTACTCTACGAGCCTTTCCAGCACCCCTCTTTCCATCCCGGAAAGTGCGCCCTCGTCATTATCAACGGGCAGGAGGCCGGTGTATTGGGTGAGCTGCACCCCCTCGGCCGGCATAATTTTGATTTCAACAACTCGCCGGTTCTGGCAGCCGACCTGGCCCTGCATGCGTTGATTGGCGACTTGCCCGAGCGGTATGAGGTGGCACCTGTCCCGGCCTTCCCCCCGGTGCTTGAGGATCTGGCATTGGTCGTAGATGAAGCTGTACCGGCTGCCCGCGTAGCAAATGCTATCCGCGAGGCTGGTGGGGAAACATTGACCGGTGTGCACTTGTTCGATGTCTACCGCGGCGAGCAAATCGGAGCCGGCAAAAAGAGCCTGGCTTACAGCCTCACATACCAGGCGCTTGACCGTACTCTTACGGACAATGAAGTGGCGCGCCTGCGCCGAAAAATTATCCATAGCCTGGAGCAGGAACTAAACGCCCGGCTGCGCAGCTGAACCAGAAGCCATGCTTACAGTAGCTATTTCCCAGGAATGGCACACTGCTTATCCGGACGCACACATTGGCATGCTTCTGATGGGTGCGGTGGATAATACCCCGCGCCCCAGCATGCTTGATGAGCAGAAAGCCCAGCTCGCGGCTGAGCTGCGTGCGCGCTATTCCGGTTTCGACCGGGAGAACCTGCTGGAAATCGACATCCTGCAGGCTTATAAAAATTACTACAAGCGCTTTGATAAGACCTATCACGTGCTTCTCCAACTGGAATCGCTGGTGTTAAAGCAAAAACCATTGCCCGCAATCAGCCCGCTGGTTGATGCCGGGTTTATGGCAGAGTTAGAAAGCCTGATTTTGACTGCTGCTCACGACGCTTCCCGTCTGGCAGATCCAATCACCTTTACGATCGCCTCAGGGAATGAAACTTTCCAGCAAATGAACGGCACCTCAAAAATTCTCAAAACCAATGATATGATCATGACCGATGCCTCTGGCGTGGTATGTTCAATTCTCTACGGTCAGGACCGGCGCACGCCCGTTACTCCGGAAACCGGATACGCCCTGTATGTAGCTTATGCGCCGCCCGGGATCCAGGCTGAGCAGGTGCACAACCACCTGGAACTGATCAAGCAAAATGTCTGGCTCTTTGCCCCCCAAGCAGAGGTCGACCGCCTGGTCGTTTACCCGCAGTAAACCCGAAGAAGTTAGCCAACCAAGGTCTTTTCGGATTGAAAATATGCGGGCCAATTAGCCATAGCCACCGCCCCAGATTGCCGCACAGGTTCACGAACGTTTTTACAAAAAATCAATCAACACATTCCTCGAACCAGTCCGAGGTAAAAACCTCAATGATGCAAGTCTGCGCCAAAATTGTTCCCACCAGGAAAGGATACACATGGTCAAGCCAAACACAGCACCTTATGGCGCCTGGAAATCCCCAATCACTGCCGATTTGATCGTCAGCGGCAACATCAGCCTGGGCCAGATGGCCTTGGATGGCCCTGACCTATACTGGCTGGAGGGACGTCCCACTGAAGGCGGGCGGATAGTAATCGTCCAACGCGCGCCAGACGGCACTACCGCCGATATTATTCCCGCACCTTTCAATGCCCGCAGCCGGGTCCACGAATACGGCGGTGGTTCGTATGTTGCTGCCAACGGGGTGGTCTATTTTGTAAATTTTAGCGACCAGCGCATCTACCGCACCGCGCACGGCACGCATCCCCAGCCGATCACTCCGGAGGCAAGCTGGCGGTACGCCGATCTAATCGTGGACAGCAGGCGCAACCGCCTGATCTGTGTGCGCGAAGACCATATGCTCAGTGACCAGGAAGCCGCCAACACGATTGTGAGCGTCCCGCTGGATGGGACCGAGCAGGTTATTCTGGCGAGCGGGAATGATTTTTATGCCGCGCCCCGCCTGAGCCCAGATGGCACCCGGCTGGCCTGGTTAACCTGGAATCACCCCAATATGCCTTGGGACGGCACCGAGTTGTGGGTCGCGGTTATTGCTCCGGACGGCGAACTCGTCGATAAAAAGATGGTCGCCGGTGGGCTGCAAGAGTCGATCTTCCAGCCAGAATGGTCACCCGACGGTGCGCTGTATTTCATCTCAGACCGCACAGGCTGGTGGAACCTTTATCGCTGGAATGGTCAGGCAGTGGATCCGCTGATGGATATGGAGGCTGAGTTTGGCCAGCCCCAATGGGTGTTCGGCATGTCCAATTATGGATTCCTGGACCGCGGCCGGGTGGCCTGTACCCACACCCGCGACTGCACCTGGCACCTGGGCTTGCTGGACGTAGCAACCCAGACCCTGGCACCAGTCGAATTGCCCTATACGTCCATTAATGATCTGCGTGCGGCTGCGGGGCAGCTGGCAATCATCGCTGGGTCTCCGTCCGAGCCGTTCAGCATACTTCGCGTCGATCCCCACTCAGGCGATTTTCAGGTGATCAAGCGTTCCTCCTCACTGGAGATCGATAAGGGTTATATTTCCCAGCCGCGCTCCGTCGAGTTCTCCACGACCGGCGGAGAAACAGCGTATGGCTTGTATTACCCGCCAACGAACCGTGATTATTCCGCCCCTGCTGGGGCAAGGCCCCCCTTGATCGTGATCGGGCACGGCGGGCCAACCTCAGCCACGGATACTTCCCTCAAGCTGGGTATTCAATTTTGGACCAGCCGCGGCTTCGGAGTGCTGGACGTCAATTACGGCGGCAGCAGTGGTTATGGGCGACCTTACCGTGAGCGCCTAGCGCAAAACTGGGGCGTAGTAGACGTAGATGACTGCGCGAACGGTGCGCTCTACCTGGCTAGCCAGGGCCTGGTAGATGGTGACTGCCTGGCGATCCGCGGTGGCAGCGCCGGAGGGTACACCGTCCTGGCAGCGCTTGCTTTCCGGGATGTATTCAAAGCCGGGGCCAGCCATTTTGGCATCGGCAATCTGGAAACACTGGCAACCGATACCCACAAATTTAAATCACGCTACCTGGACAAGATGGTCGGTCCCTACCCCGAAAGCCAGGAGATCTACAGGGAACGCTCGCCGCTATTCCACACCGAAGGGCTGTCCGCTCCTGTAATTTTCTTCCAGGGTCTCGATGACCGCGTTGTGCCGCCCAACCAGGCCGAGATGATGGTCAGCGCCCTGCGCACGCAGGGTGTGCCCGTGGCCTATATCGCCTATGCGGGTGAAGGGCATGGTTTTCGCAAAGCTGAAAATATCCGCCGCACGCTGGATGCCGAGCTGTATTTTTACCAGCGCGTATTTGGCATCCCGGTCGATCCCAGCCTGGAGCCAGTGGAAATTGCGAATCTGGATTAAAACCTAAGTCAATCCTTATAAGTCACAATTTCTCAGATGTACGTACCTGGGACCAGTATTCAGCTTACAAGGAATCAGAAGGCGGGCTCACCGGATTGGCGTAAATCAGCGATCACATCCCGCAAGATGTCATCCAACCCGTACTGCGGCTGCCAGCCGCACAGCGCCTGTATTCGGCTGAGGTCTGGTACCCGGCGGCGCATGTCGTCAAAGCCAGCCTCGTAGGCCTCTTCGTAAGGGATGAGCTGCAAGCGCGAGTCGTTCGGGTCCACTGGCCGGCCGTCAACCGCTTCCAGCACGCGTTGGGCGAGCTCCAGGATGTTGATCTCCTCAGTGGAACCAACGTTATAAACACCCCCCACGGCCTGTGATGTTTCAGCCAGCGAGATAATCGCCTGCACAGCATCCGCCACGTGCAAAAAACAGCGGCTTTGCCGCCCATCCCCATAGATCGTAAGCGGCTCACCTGCCAGCGCCTGGCTGACGAAACGCGGAATGACCATCCCGTAGCGGCCAACCTGGCGCGGCCCGACGGTATTAAACAGGCGAAAAATAGTCACCGGTTGGCCAAACTCGCGCTGGTAGGCCAGCGCCAGGAATTCGTCCACCATCTTGGAAGCGGCATATGCCCAGCGGCTGCGCACCGTGGGTCCCAGCACCACGTCATCGTCCTCCCGAAAAGGCACGGTGTTGCCTTTTCCATAAACCTCTGAAGTGGAGGCCAGCAGCACCTTCGCCCGGTAGCGGTAGGCAGCCTTTAACACTGCTTCGGTGCCCATCACGTTGGCTTCAATGGTGTGGACCGGGTGTTCCACGATCAACTTGACCCCAACTGCCGCGGCCAGGTGAAAAATGGTGCTGCACTCGCTCGCCAGCCGGTCCAGCACGGTAGCATTGGTGATCGAAATCAATGGCAAACCGGAAATCAGGGTGCCCCGCCATGTGACTGATATTTTCAAAACGCCCGGTCGACAGGTCGTCGATAATGGTCACCGCATAACCGCGTTCGAGCAGCGCGCCCGCCAGATGACTGCCGATAAACCCCGCCCCGCCGGTGATCAGCACCTGCCGGCTGCGAGTAGAGCCCGGGTGAGGCTGCCTCGCTAATCTATTTTCCATCCTGTTTTTCTCCGATTGCCCATGCGTGGGTTGGATCGCTTTCCAGCCTACTTGAGAATGACAGCCAGAAATCTGCGGATTCAGCCGCTCAAGCGGCCGTACTTGCGCAGTAATTCAGAAACCTGGTCAAGCGGCAGGGCATAAGCGATATGCTCGTGATGCCCTATAGTGGTTTTCGCCGCGCACAGCGCATTCAAAACAGCTTCTTCCACAACCTCAGCCGCCGCCGGAAACAGGCCCTCCATTATGCGGCTCTCATCTACCACAACCGGCAGCTCCCACACCAGGCGTTCCGGCAGGTGCGGAAATGTCAGCGCGATGCTGAATGCGATCACAAAATCACCGCTGAAATGATCGTAATTCGCCCCCAGGCGAGCCAGCCCGGCAGCTGTGCGCCTGCTTACCCTGCCCAACTGGCGGCTGTCCAACGGGGCATCGGTTGCCAGCACCACCATGACCGAACCACCGTTTTGCACATCGAACAGCGGCGGCTGCCTTGGAGACAGGTGCTCACCAACCGGTACGCCCAAGATTGTCAGGTCCATCCAATGCCCAAAATTCGCCTGCACCAGCGCTCCCAGGGTGAAGCCCCCCTGCTCCTCCGGCAGCACCCGGCTGGCAGTGCCGATCCCACCCTTCCAGCCAAAACAGACGCTCCCCGTACCGGCACCCACGTTGCCTTCCGGCACCTGCCCGCCAGACGCTCCCTCCAGGGCCGCAAACACATGCTCGCTGCGTACGTGCCGCCCCTGTGCGGCATTCAGGTAGCCATCATGAGTTTCGCCGACGACCACATTAACCGTCGAGGTGTAAACACCAATCTTTGGGTTGCGGCGAACTGCATCTTGTACCAGGGCGTCCGCCACCAGACCTACATTCAGGGTAGAAGTCAGCGCAATAGGAGATTCGAGCACTCCCAGCTCACGCACCTGCTCAAAACCCGCTGCCTTGCCAAACCCGTTTATCGTATGCACAGCCGCGCGCACTTTGTCCTTGAAGGAATCTCCTGGGTGGGGAAGAATTACGGTCACCCCGGTGCGCGCCGGGCCGCGGGCTGAACTCTGCCCAACTGCAACAGCATCGGGTGTGAAGAGCGTGGTGTGCCCCACGCGCACCCCGGGCACATCCGTGAGCGCGTTCAATGGGCCGGGGTTCATCCGGCCAACAATCCAACCCAGGTCACGGGCGCGTGGATCAGCCATCCCTCAGCTCCGTATCAATCCACTGCAGGCGGCGAGTTTCTGCCGGCTCGAGCCAGAAGGTGGGCAGGGTTTGTTCTAAGTGAGGCAGGGGTCCGGTCGTGGCTATCCAGACTGATCCAGCAGATAGCCGAGGATTAAGCAGGTTGGTTTCTTCCAGCAGCCGTCCGGCCTGGCGCGCCACGGCAGGCGCAGGATCAATCACCCGCACTCCCGAGCCGGCGATTTCTTCGATCAGCCCGGCGACAAACGGGTAGTGGGTGCAGCCCAGCACCACGGTGTCAATCCTCGCTGACAGCATTGGCGTGAGCGCGCCGCGCAGGATGCGCCGTGCTTCCGGTCCATCCAAACGCCCGGCTTCGATCTCCGCCACCAATCCCGGACAGGTATCCTGCAGCAAGGTAACGCCGTTCGCAAACCGCTCAACAACCGAGGCGTACAGCGCACCTTGAAAGGTTGCAGGGGTCGCCAGCACCCCGACCACGCCGCTGCGGGTTGTTTCGGCCGCGGGTTTCACGGCTGGCTCCATGCCCACAAAAGGAGTGTTCGGAAACACCCGCCGCAGGTAGTGCAGGGCTGCGGCTGAGGCTGTGTTACAGGCTACCACCACCAGTTTGGTGCCGCCCTCCAACAAATATCGGGTAATGGCTTCAGAAAAAGTACGCACCTCTTCCAGGGTACGCGAACCATAAGGAACATGCGCCTGGTCGGCGATATAAACGTAATCTTCCGCAGGCAGCTGGCGGCGCAGTTCGCGCAAGATGCTCAAGCCGCCGATGCCCGAGTCAAATACGCCTATGGAAGAGCGTGGCAGATCTTTGCTCACAAGCAAAGCCTTTGCTTAGCTACACGCTGTCACGAAAACTTTAAACAGATTGCGCATCGGCCCATAAGCCTGGAGCCATTCTGGATGCCACTGCACCGCGACCCCAAATGGATAGTCATCCAATTCCAATCCTTCAACGAGGCCATCCTCTGCGGTAGCGCTTGCTGTCAGACCCGGTGCCAGGTCATTCAAGCCCTGGTGATGCATGCTGTTGACCTGCACTTCGTCAGTTTCCAGGATAGCCCGCAGGCGGCTGCCGGGTGCCAGGGTCACGCCGTGGGCCAGCAGGTCACGCGGGAACTCTGGAAAGTAATCGTGGCGGCTGGCAGCCGGGCGTTGGGCCAGGATATCGGCGAATAATGTGCCGCCTAAACCAACATTCACCAGCTGGAAACCGCGGCAAATTCCCAGAAAAGGCAGTTTGTCCTCCACTACCCGCCGGAAAAGATACAACTCTACCCGGTCGCGATCTTCGTCGATCGAATTGGAGAGCCCATCCTCAGGTGCACCATAGCGAGTAGGGTGGATATCGCCCCCACCGGTAAACAGCAGTCCATCCAGGCTCGCCAGGATTGCCTCCAGATGCTCTTCGGGCAGGTTGAGCGGAATGAGCAGCGGGGCTGCCCCGGCATTTGCCAGGGACTGAACGTACATTTCTCCGACCGCATGCGCCGGAAAACCATATTTTGTCTGCAAGCGGGAAGTAGTGACGCCAATCAATGGAATTTTCATAATGATGTATACCTCCTGCTTATTTTAACAGTCTGCCGGGCGAAATTCCATGCAATTTAACGCAAAAAGGCGCAGCACCTGTGGGCTGCACCCTATTTGCATTCCTGTGACTCAGTGCTGCAGGCGTAGTCTACGCGTCAAATTTTTGCTTGAGGCGGGCGCGCTTACCGGTGCGATCGCGCAGGAAATACAGCTTGGAACGGCGAACGTGCGAATGGCGGAGAACTACCACTTTTTCCAGGCGTGGGGACCGGATTAAGAAAGTACGTTCTACACCGATGCCGTTACTGGCTACGCGCCGCACAGTGAAATTGGCCGTGTTACCGCCGCGCCTTACGCGGATCACGGTCCCTTTAAATTCCTGGGTGCGCTCATTGCTGCCTTCTTTAATCCGCAGGAAAACACTGACCATATCGCCCGGGCGAATTTCTGCCACGTTTTCATTCACGGGCGCTTCTACCGCTTTTAATAATTGATCGCTCATAATTCCAATCCCTTGCCTAAAATCCGTGTTAATTCTCACATGCCTGCCTCTGGGAGCGAGACAGCGCAGTATTTTACCACACGCCCTTGAAAACGCAAAGGTCGGATTTCAATTCGATTGGGGTTTTCATTAGAAGGGGGTAGGAGTTGCTCTACATACAAACGGAGCAGTCAAGATGCCGCGGCAGATGGTACTTTGGGTGAATGCACTACCGGTTCAATTCAAGCAGCACCCGGGAGACTGGACACACCAGCCGGGCGTCATGGCTCGTGGATCGTGGTCCATTCTTCCAGCAAGTGCTCGAGCTCCTGCTGAGTCTCCTGGTAGCGTTCGCCCAGGCGCTGCACCTCATCTACAGCAGCCGGCGGATTTTCCAACTGGCGGGTTAAGGCAGCCAGTTCGGACTCCAGATGCTGGATGCGCCCTTCCACGTCCTCCAGCAGCTTCTGGCGGCGGCGTTCATCAGCCTGCAGGCGATTGCGCTGGCGGGTCTTTTCGGCATGCAAACCGCGCTGCTGCCCGTTGCCATGCTCCACTTTAGCGGCGCGTTCGCGCGCTTTCTGCTTTTCTTGCTGAAACTCGCTGTACGTGCCTTCAAATACCACCAGGGTTTCATCACGCGACGCTACTTCCCAGATCTGGGAAGCCAGCGCGTTGATCAGGTAGCGGTCATGCGAAACCAGCAGGATGGTGCCCTGGAATTCATCCAGCACCGCCTGAAGCACTTCCTGGGAGGGGATATCAAGATGATTGGTAGGTTCATCCAGCAGCAGCAGGTTGGCGCTGCTCAGAGACAGGCAGGCAAGCGCCAGGCGGCCTCGCTCACCACCGGAGAGCATGCTCACCTGTTTGAATACATCATCACCGGTGAAAAGGTAGCGCGCCAGGTAATCGCGGATTTCACCGGGCAGCATATGCGGCGCTACGGCTTCGATTTCCTGCATCAACGTATTGGCTGGGTTCAAGCCCTCATGAGCCTGGGCAAAGTAACCGATCTCCAGGCTGGCTCCTAGAACCACTTCCCCGGCAAGTGGTTCCAACTGCCCCAGGATGGTTTTCAAAAACGTGGTCTTGCCAGCTCCATTGGGACCGATCAAGGCCGCGCACTCCAGGCGGCGCAGTTCCAAATCGGGAGCTTCGAACAAAGGGTTGCCAGGATAACCCACCAGCAGGCTGCGACTGCGCAAAACCAGGTTCCCGCTGCGCTGGCGGCTGTTCAGTTTCAGGCGCAGGTGGACGGGCCTGTTTTCCGGAGTACGCAGGGCGCGCAAACGACGCTCGGCTTCCTCGACCCCCATTGGGCTGGTTGTGGTGCTGACCTCGCCGCTGATCTCCATCCACGAGCGGCCCACAACACCCTCCACTCCCACCTGTTCAATCGCCTGAATCATCCGGCTGGCGCGTTTTAGCTTACCTTTAGCCTGGATCGTATTCTGCCCAGCAATGTTCCTGCGCACGTATTCCAAATCTTTGGTGAGTTGTTCAATCTCGGCTTCGAATTGCTGGCGGCGCAAGTCCCAGCGCGCTTCGCGCAGTTCCAGGTATGCCGTGTAATTGCCGCGATAGGTTTCGATGCCCGCCCGGCTCATCTCCCAGATCGCGCTGCAGACCCGATCCAGGAAGTAGCGGTCGTGAGAAACGATCAACACGCCGCCATCGTACTGGCTCAGGTAATTTTCCAGCCACTCCACCGCGGCGATATCCAGGTGGTTGGTGGGCTCGTCCAGGATTAGTAATTCGGGCTGGGAGAGCAGCAAGCGCGCCAGCACGGCCCGCGTGCGCTGGCCACCGGACAGGTGCATCAGCGGCATTTCGTAATCATCTTCGTCAAAACCAAGACCGCCCAGCACCTGGCGGATCAGAGTTGGATAGGTATATCCCCCGCGGTGTTCAAACTCAGCCTGGCGAGTGCCATAGCGCTCCATGGCTTCGTCCGCCTGGACCGGATCTGCCATTCGCATTTCCAGGTCAGTCAGCTCGGCTTCCATGAGACGCAATTCGGCAAATACCTCCAGGCATTCTTCCCACAGCGTCAGGTCAGATTCGAGCACTGATTCCTGAGGCAGGTATCCCAGGCGCAGGCCGCGCGCCCGGTGGACCTGGCCCGAGGTTGGCACGTCCAGCCCAGCCAGGATGCGCAGCAGGGTTGTTTTACCGATCCCATTCGGGCCGACAATGGCAATTCGTGCTCGAGGTGGGATGGCAAACGTCAGCCCGTTGAACAGGTCAAATGCGCCGAAGGATTTATTGAGGTGGGTGGCAGAAATTAAGGACATTTCGCATGGGTTGCAGGAAAAATTAAGGTTTGGCAATAATTAGCCCGATTCTGGCACCAACCCTGCAACAGTCTGGGATAATATTTTACCGTATCCACCGCCGGGATGTAGCTGGGATTCAGAACATGCCTCTGGTGCGGTCGGTCGGAGTAAGCGCAGTGTGTAATAACCCTTCATTCTGGGGACTCCCCGAATTCGGGTTTACATTTGCCCCAGAACGGCATATGCGATTACCCGGGCGGCCATTTGTGGTAAAGTACACAAGCCGGGTGGTGGTGCTATAATAGAGGTTTACGGTAAAATCCTGAAGGGAACTTTTTAACAGATTCGTATGTCTGATACTACAATGAAAGCAGCACAACCCACCAAAAAATTACCCGTCGGAATAATTTTCCTCGTTCTGTTTTTTATGGTTGCCGCAGTTGTGATCGGAATTTTATCCTACCGGTTTGTGCGCAGTCTGGTCAACACCTGGTCGTTAACCGACTTGCCCGGCTTGCAGATCAACTCTGCCACCACCACACCTACCCCAGGCCCGGATGGCGCACCGGTTGTGGTAAGCGAAAACAATACGGGCCCAGCTCCCTCTGCACCCACCCCTGAACCCTGGGATGGCGCCAGCCGGGTCAGCCTGCTAATCATGGGATTGGATTACCGCGATTGGGCTCTCGGCGAAGGGCCGCCGCGCACAGATACCATGGTACTCCTCACCATCGATCCGTTGACCAAGACTGCCGGCATGATGTCGATTCCCCGTGATCTGTGGGTGAATATCCCCGGCTACGGTTACGGGCGCATCAACACGGCATACAGCCTGGGAGAAGGAGATAAGCTACCCGGCGGCGGTCCTGGACTCGCAATGGAAACCGTCGAGGGGTTGCTGGGTGTCCCGATTGATTATTATGCTCAGATCGACTTCGAGGCCTTCGTGCGGTTTATCGATGAGATCGGTGGTGTAAAAATTTGGCTGGATGAACCCATCAAGGTGGATATCATCGGCGACGGGCGCGAGACGATTAAGCGCCTTAAACCCGGCATCCAGACCCTGCCGGGGGATGTCGCGCTGGCATATGCCCGCCAGCGATATACCGATGGCGGTGATTTCGATCGCGCCGACCGCCAGCAGCAAGTGATCCTGGCAATCCGCGATCAGATGCTGCGCCCAGAAATGGTACCTACATTGCTTCAGAGAGCACCCGCCCTGTATAATGATCTTTCAAGCGGCATCAATACCAACCTCAACCTGGACCAGGCCATTCGCCTCGGTCTGCTGGCGCTGCAAGTGCCCCTGGAGAGTATCAAGCGCGGCATCATTGGCACCCAGCAAATCAACTTTGCCAAGACGCCCGATGGCACGCAGGATGTGCTGAAACCGCTGCCCGAGCAAATCCGCATTTTACGCGATGAAGTCTTTACCACCGAAGGCCCGCTCGGTCCTTCCGCGGATACGGAAGACAAACTCGGCGTGGCCCAGCAGGAAGCCGCCCGGATAGCCGTGCTCAATGGTGCCGGGATGCCTGGCCTGGCAAGCACAACCGCCGACTACCTCCGCAGCCAGGGTTTGAATATCCCTGATGAGTTGGTGGGTGACGGTGAGCCGTCCTTCTACACCATGGTCATCGACCACACCGGCAGCCCGTACACACTGAATTATCTGGTCGAACTGATGAACATCTCGCCCAACAACATTCGTATTCGTTATGACCCTGCCAGCACTGCCGATGTTGAGCTGATTCTGGGCAGTGATTGGGCCAGCAACAATCCCATGCCATAACGAGAGCCATTAAAACAGGCGTTTATGGACCCCCAATTCCCTACCCCACCCCAGCCTCAATCGCAGCCGCAGCCCCAAATGCCGCAGCCTCAACCGCCAGTTCAGGTCCGCCCGCGGCGCCAACGGCGGCGATCTGTGAAGCCATCTCAAACCATGATGATGATCCTGGGCGGATTTTTTATCGTGGCTCTGTTGGTCGCTGCCCTGCTCACCTTCATTGTTGTCCGTGATACCGTGCGCGCCTGGGGTGAAACAGGTGATAACCCCCTGCTCGATCTTTCTCTCAATCCACCGCCTACGCCGATGCCCACTCTCCTGCCGGACGCGCCCTTGCAGTCCGTCGCCGGACCGGAGCCCGTGCCGTGGGATGGTGAAAGCCGCATCAACATCCTGTTTATCGGCCTGGACTACCGCGATTGGGCGGTTGGCGAAGGCCCGCCGCGCAGCGACACCATGATCTTGTTCACCCTCGACCCGCAAACGAAATCGGCTGGCATGCTGTCGATTCCACGCGATCTGTGGGTGAATATCCCCGGCTTTAATTATGGCAAAATCAATACGGCCTACTACCTTGGAGAAGCCTACCAGACCCCCGGCGGCGGCCCGGCGCTGGCTATGCAAACCGTGGAAAATTTCCTGGGTGTGGACGTGCCCTATTATGCTCAGGTTGATTTTGGCACGTTTGTCCAGTTGATTGATGAGATCGGCGGGGTGCCTGTGGATGTGCCCGAAGAAATTTCGATCGATCTGCTCGGGGATGGCAGCGGCACGCTAAAAACCCTGGAACCCGGGCGCCAGAACCTACCCGGTGAATGGGCGCTGGCATATGCCCGCAACCGCGATACAGCCGAAGGCGATTTCGACCGGGCAGGCCGCCAGCAGCAGATCATCCTCGGCATCCGTGAACAGCTGCTCGATTTCAACCTTTTACCCACCCTGATCACCAAAGCCCCGGCTATCTACCGCCAGCTTTCATCTGGGATTAACACCAACCTGACCTTCGACCAGCTTGTGCGCCTGGGCTGGACCGGCAAAGATATCTCGCCTGACGCGATCCGGCGGGGTGTGATCGGTCCTGATGACACCGAAATCGGCACATCACCAGACGGGCTGTGGATCCTGATCCCGAACATGGAACTCGTCCGCACAGTGCGCGATGATGTGTTTTCCAGCAGCGGCACAGTAGCCCCGGTTGCCCCGGCGACAACCAGCGATCCTTCCCAGCTGGCCGTCGATGAGCAGGCGCGCATCTCCGTGCGCAACGGCACGTACATCGCCGGCCTGGCCGCCTCCACTTCCAACTTGCTGATCGAACGCAATTTGAACGTTGTCGACGTAAGCAACGCCGATCAGGTGTACGAAACGACCACAATTATCGATTACACGGGCAACCCCTACACCCTGGCAGTGCTTACCCAGGTGTTCGGGATGAGCGACGAAAATATCCTGAGCAGCTACGACCCGGAAAGCGCTTTCGATGTCGTGGTGATCCTGGGCCAAGACTGGGCGGAGAATAATACCCTGCCCTGAATCCATCGAAATAGTCCTGGCTGCCGGCGCAGTTTGCCGGCAGTTTTTGTTTACCGATCTCGCGGCTCACCTCCAAAGCATCTATAATTGTCTTTATGGATGAGTTAGCTGGATCGGTCGAGCGTGTTACCTATTACAATTCTGAAAATGGCTACAGCGTGGTACGCCTGCGGCCCGACCGACGCAGCCTGCCCGGGATGGGCCGCGATGGGCTGGTAACCGTGGTTGGCAATCTGCCTGAGCTCTCGCCTGGCGAGCACCTGCGCCTGCAGGGTCAGTGGACAACCCACGCCAAACACGGTTCGCAGTTCCAGGTGGAATTGTGCGAGCAAGCCTTACCAGCAACAGTCGCCGGCATCCGCCGCTATTTGGGCTCAGGCCTGATTAAAGGCATCGGCCCCCGCCTGGCGGAACGCATTGTTGATCAGTTTGGTAAAGACACCCTGGATGTGATCGAAAACCAACCTGACCGGTTGCGCCAAGTGCCGGACATCGGCCCCAAGCGCGCCCGCCTGCTCGTGGCGGCCTGGCAGGAGCAAAAACAGATCAAGGATATCATGCTCTTCCTGCACAGCCATGGAGTGAGCACCAACCTGGCGATTAAAATTTACAAGCACTATCACTCGGAAGCCTTGTCTGTGGTCCAGCAGGACCCGTACCGGTTGGCGCGTGATATCTACGGCGTGGGATTTAAAACCGCCGACCAGATTGCGCGCGATCTCGGGCTACCGCCTGAGCATCCTTCCCGCCTGGAGGCAGGAGTAGTTTACGCCCTGGACGAATTTGTGGGTGATGGTAATGTGTTTGCCCCGCGGCCCGAGCTGGTGGAACGGGCAGCCGCCCTGCTGGAAGTGCCCCCCGAGCTGATCCAAGATGCCGTCACCCGCCTTCAACAGCAAGAGCGCCTGCGTCTGGAATGGATGGCTACTACGGGCGAGCCAAATGCAGCCCGCGAACACGATACCGCTTACGCCGGGCAGGCAGTTTACCTGCCGCCGTTTTTCTTCAGCGAGGCAGGTGCTGCCGACCTTCTGCAGCGGCTTAACCGGACCGTCCCTTCCCGCCTGAGCAGCCTGCCCCCCATGTTCCTCACCCTGGACCCCAACCTGTCGGACGGGCAGCGCACCGCCGTCATGACCGCTCTAACGCACCCGGTCAGCATTTTGACCGGCGGGCCGGGCACCGGTAAAACCACCGCCATCCAGGCTCTGATTGCCACTTTGGAAACAGGGCATATGCGCTATGCCCTGGCTTCTCCCACCGGGCGGGCCGCCAAGCGCCTGGCAGAGGCCACGGGGCGCAAAGCCAGCACCATCCACCGCCTGCTGGGTTTTTCGCCGGTCGAGGGCTTCAAACACAACCCGGAGAACCCGCTGGAGATTGATCTGCTGGTGGTCGACGAAACCTCGATGCTCGACCTGATGCTGGCATACGCCTTGCTTAAAGCCCTCGAGCCCGGCACCCACCTGCTGCTGGTGGGCGACGTGGACCAGCTACCCTCGGTGGGGGCAGGCGATTTGCTGCGGGACGTGATTCGCAGTGGGATCGCCCCGGTCACACGGCTGAGTACCATCTTCCGCCAAGCGGCCGGCTCGCACATCATCACCAACGCCCACCGCATCAACCAGGGCCAGATGCCCGCGTTCGAAAAAGAAAGCGATGATTTTTTCCTCTTCCCGGCTGAAAGCTCCGAAGAAGCCGCCGATTGGGTATTGGACGTGGTCACTTCCCGCATACCGGGTAAATTCGGTTTCAACCCGCTGGAGGATATCCAGGTGCTCGCACCCATGTACCGCGGCCCGGCGGGTGTGAATGCCCTCAACGAACGCCTGCAGGCGGCATTAAACCCTCCATCTCCGCGTAAAGTTGAAAAAATCCTGTTCGGGCAGATGTTCCGGACTGGCGACAAGGTGATGCAGGTGCAGAACGATTACGACAAGGATGTCTTCAACGGCGATATCGGCCGAATCTGCGACCTGGACCTGGTAGAACACACGCTGAGCGTCGAGTTTGAAGGGCGCCAGGTGACCTATGACTGGTCAGAAGCCGACCAGCTGGTGCTGGCATACGCAGTCTCGGTGCACAAGGCCCAGGGGGCCGAATTCCCGGTGGTTGTTATGCCCCTCGTCACCCAGCATTACATGATGCTGCAGCGCAACTTGCTCTACACGGGGATCACCCGGGCGAAAAAACTGTGCGTGCTGACCGGCAGCCGGCGGGCGATAGCCATTGCTGTGCGCAATAATCCTGTGGAAAAACGGTATACCGCCCTGGCCGAGCGGTTGTCGGGCGAGTTATGACCTGTTTGTAATATATCTGGTGGATTTGCATATTAACCTGTGAGGCTTTCTGGAATCCATGCAACCCGCTTCCATCACAGATGAAATCCTCGCTGAGCGCGCTGCGACCGATGTCCAGGCCTTTGCAGCCCTGTATGAACGGTTTTATGCCCGGATATACAACTACGCCAGTTTCCGCTGCCCGGATGCTGCCGAAGACCTGGTTTCCCAGGTGTTTTTTCGTCTGGTGCAGAACTTGACCAAATACCAACCTGACCGCGCCCCATTTTCAGCCTGGCTGTTCGCTATCGCCCGCAACGAAGTCAACCAGCACCTGCGCCAAGAACGCCTGCGCCTCTGGCTGCCGCTGGATACTCGCCCCGAGCTGCACACTCGCCAACCAGGTCCGGAGGATCAAGTGGTTTTGGGACAGGAGCTTGAAGAGCTGCAGAGAGCCTTAACAGTTCTAGAGCCGCGCGAGCGCGACTTGGTCGGTCTGAAGTTTGCCGCCCACCTCACCAACCGGCAGATCGCTGCGCTCTCAGGGCTGACTGAGAGCAATGTCGGAGTGATCCTGTACCGCGCCATCCGCAAACTGCGGGGCACCCTTGCCGATAGAAATGATGAACGAACAAGAAAAAGTGCACAAGTTTAACGAGCGGCTCGAGCGGCTGCTTGAAAACCAACTGCCAGATGAAATCCTGTCTGAGGACGAGCAGGCTGACCTGGAAATCGCTGGGCGCCTGCAGCAATCGGATTTCAGCGCCGCCAGCCAGGGTAAAGAGGCCCTGCGTCAGCGGCTGCAGGAAACCTATCCTTCAGGCCGCGGGCCAGCTCCCCAGCGCTCCGGTCTGCGCCTGCTGGGGGGACTGGCAGCTGTACTCCTGCTGCTGGCAGGCTTCAGCTGGTTTGTGCGGGTCATGGTCGCGAATTTGCCAGGCGGCGCGCCTGCTACGACTAACCCTCCGGTAACCACAGATCTCCCCACACTGACTGCTGCTTTTAATACAGCTCAGGAATCGCCATCGCCAGCTGGAGATGAGGAGACGTACACCGTCCAGGCAGGAGACACCTGCAATTCAATTGCGTTTACGTATTCAATTCCAGCCACCCGCCTCATTGCGTCCAACAACCTGCCAGCAGACTGCAGCGGGCTGTTCGTAGGGCAGGTGCTCCGCATCCCCAAAGAGACCGTAACCCAGACACTCACTCTGCCAGCGGTGGAAGACGAGCTCACCTATACCGTCCAAGCAGGCGATACCTGCTTCTCGATTGTTGTAACTTACTCGCTATCCATTGCCAGCCTGGTGGAAGCCAATGACCTGCCGCCGGACTGCAGCGGGTTATTCGTGGGCCAGGTGCTCCGCATCCCCGCCGCGCAGTCCCGCCCGGCGCCTACTTCGGCCCCAGGAGCGCCCCTTTCGATGGATGCGACCTCTGACCAGATCGCCCAGCACATGCGCCAAAGCAGCAGCCGCTGGAATTCTTTGTGGATGGATGCGCTTATCACAACCGGACAGAAAAACGAGATCCATGTAGAACGCGAGCAGGCCTGGCTCGCAGCTGACGCCAGCCGCTGGCTGACCGGACAGGAGGGGAGCTCACCATCGCTGGTGATGATCTGCACAGACGGCAGCTGCATCCTGGCGAGCCTGCCCACCGGAGAGCACCAGCCGGCCAATTCCTCAACGGGCATCCCCTCCCAGCTGGCGCGCCTGCTGTACCCGGAGGATTTTACCTTCCAGCGTGGTGAATTCACGCCTGTTCGGATCGAGGAGCTGCTCGGGCGCGAGGTCCTTATCGTGGAGTGGGAATCCTCTTCCGGGCGGAGAGAGGACCGGCTGTGGGTGGACACGGTGATGGGTCTCGTCCTGCGCTGGCAGCACCTGCTGCCCGAAGCCGCCGATTCCAGCGGTTACGTGACCCCCTCCGAAATTCAACTCACTGCCCTGGCGATCAATCCACCGGTACCGGCTTCGATCCGCTGGACGTATAATCTGGACACCCTGAATTTCGAGCCCGGGCCGACGCCTGCCGAGTTTAACGCAGCTTCCCTGCCCCTGCAGGCGCGGGTGACTATGCTCGGTGCTGATGACAGCGGGCAGGAGCATTTTGCCTTCGACCTGTATGCAGATTCTTACTACCTGCGAACGCTGGACACCGGACAGGTTTCTGGCGGGTGGTGCGACCGCTCGCCAGACGGTCGTTGGCTGGCCTGGAATTACGGGTTGGGGGAAAACCCGCTTACGCTCCGGCTGATCCGCCTGGAGGATATCCGTGATGTTTTTGAGCCCATCCCACCAGAAGAGCTTGGTGGTGGTCTGCTCAGCCCGGTGAGCTTTTCCCCCGGCAGCGACCGCCTGGCATTCTTTGCCTGCCTGCAGGCCGGTTGCGGAGTGTACATGTACACGATGGAGTCCGGTGAGCTGCGGTTTACTGAACTCGCAGGTGTAGGCGGCCCGCCGCCGGTCTGGAAGCCAGATAGCAGCCAGCTTGCCGTGCTTGCCAGTAGCGAAGGCGAAACCCAAGAGCTGGTCATCCTGGACGCCAGCACGCTGGATGTGATTTACCGCGGCCCGTTCGATCCGCAGACCTGGCAGCCCGCTCCTGATGCTCCGATCCTGAGCTGGGGAATTTCGGTCCCGCGCTCTGCAGATGGATTCGCGCGTTGCGGGACGATCACCCCCTGAGGGCGGTTATCTCTGGTAACAAACACAATATTTCGGGAGAATGTTCACAGGCATTTGCTGCCCTGGGTGCCTGGCTTCTGCAGCGCGGCTGCGCTCCTTGCCATCAGGATCCGGGGTAGTGCCTCAGCATTCAGCATAGGATTACGGCTGGACGAGAGTCAGGCGCCAGCTGCCTAAAAACCGGCTGCCCCCGGCAGCTTCACACTCCGCTGCCTTGAGATCTTCAATACTCTGTCCGCCTTCACCTACCCGCAAGGTGTAAATCAGATCGGGAGACATTTGGTAATCGGCATAACCAGGCCCGATCTCGGGTTTAAGCCCGGTAAAAAATTGCTCCTGTCCCCCGGACCAGGTAATCGTGACCTCCACACCCGGCACCGGCTGCCCGCTGGCGTCAAAGACGTCCACCATGATCAAGGGTGGATTGATCGCTCGATCGCACACGAATTCCTGGTCGGTCAGGACAAACGGCGCTCCGGGCGTCGCCGTGGGCGTCAGGGTTGGCAGGGGAGTAAATGCAGGCAGGCTATCCTGGGTTTGGGCTGGTTCAGGGGTGCTGGATGGATTTTCTGGTGCAGGCTGACCTGTCGCGCCTTCCAGCGGGGTAGCGGCAACGCCAGGCGTCTCGCTAGCCAATGTCGTTGTGGATGTCGCAAGTGGTAGGGGTGTGATGGTAAGGCTGGGTGGTTGGGTCTCGGTGACAGGCGTGGCTGGCTCCAGCGCCACCGATGAGCCGAGCGCCTCCGCCAGCAGCGCTAGCGCCTGCACTTCGGAGGTTGGGCGGTTTTCCGCGGCGGCGCGCGCGGCCTGGTTTGCGATGACCGGACCAGGCTCAGCCTCGCTCAACAGCGCCAGGCGAGCGCGTGCCCGACCAAGGTCTCCGTTGGAGGCATATGCCAGGGCAATTAATACCCGGTACTGGTCCTTGTAATCTGCGCGCAGGGACAGCGGCGGGGTATCCGTATATGCCACCGGCGCAACCAGCCAGGCGTAAGCCAAACCCAGCGCCACACCCAGAATCAGGCCGGTTACCAGGTACCAGGGTCCACGGCGATCGTCTCTCATGGGAAGACCTGGGCGCCAGCCTGCTGCAAGGCGACGACTGGTAAGAGCGATCTGCTTTCCGGGGGGATTGGATTCCAGCTGCGCAATTGAGCTTCCAGGGTTTGCATTTTTTGAATATCCGCATCGACATAACCGGCCCGCGCGGCAAACAGCAGGGCATCCTGCACCAGCTCAACCGGCGGCTTATCTCCGAGCACAGCCAAACGGCGGGCAGCCAAATCCAAATCCCCTTCCAGTTGGTATGCTTCAGCCACCATTAAGACATAGTCGGTCTTGTAATCGATCAACAGCGTATCGGGACTGGTGTCTACATATTCAACCGGGTCAAATACCCAGGCATAATACAACCCGGCAACAATTCCGAAGATCAGCGCAATCAAAAAACCAACCCATCGAGACATGGAACCACCTGGATCTTAATATTTGAGTTTGGACAGTTCACCTTCCAACCGTTCCCGATTAGCGGAGCCACTGCCTGAACCAGCGTATTCTGTCGATTACATAGTTTACAACAAAGTGCGGGATGCCACAAACCAGACCCCAGGGATTGCAGTGTTTCCTTATGCTCTTTTGGTACCAGCGACTTTTTAGATTCAGGGTGATTAGGGATGCAGTGATCAGAAGCGCACCAAACCTGGCTGCATTCCGGGAGGCCGAAATTTTTGCAAAATTTCTGGCGGGAGGATTTTAGACAAGGCATATCTGCTTGCTTTTGACCTTACATTCCGGTACAATCGAAAGGAGGGACTTGTTATCTCCCGGCGTATCGTTCTCGTGCATAATCGTCGCATGAAACCTCAATGAAAGAGAGGGCATCATGGATCTCATCAAAGTTTCCGGTACGTCACGCACGTCTGCAGTGGCTGGCGCAATCGCCGGGGTAATTCGAGAGCATCAAAGGGCGGAGGTTCAGGCAATTGGATCACAAGCAGTCAACCAGGCAGTGAAAGCATTGGCGCTCGCCCGTCGCTACCTACGGCGGGATGCACTGGATATTGTTGTGATACCTGAGTTTGTCGATATTAACATCGACGACAAAGTGCGCACGGCTATCCGGTTTAGTGTCGTAAGTCACCCGTCAGATGTTATCTATGAGGAGGAGGCACCTCTGGGCAGTGACCGGGGCGAATAATTACCCGGACAATCACCTCGGTTGGGAATAGCTCTTTGCCTGGCAGTCTAGGCCTATGAATCCACCAGCTGCCGGGATGCATGCAACACAACAATATATCCGAGAAACACGCCCCTCATCAGGGAGATGCCAGGCGCATCTCCCTGGTTTTTTAAAGTCGGGTAGAATACGATCAATTATCGGATCCTGCATGTCACCTTTTAGCGCTGCGAACGACCCCCAATCCGCTCAATCGAATCTTCTCCGCTGGCCTGCGAGCAGGCAAAACGTGCTTTTTCGTTGTGCACGAATGCCTGGAATCTGGCTGGCTTGCGCCTTGCTGCTGGTCGGTTTCTTACCTGGCTGCCAGCCCAGTCAAGCCGCTCAGGAGCCACCAAACCTGCCTGCAACCAGCCTTGCGGAGTTCGTCGGGAGCACCGCCACTTCGCTTGTATCACCAACCCGACCAGCAGACCCAACGCCCAGCCCAACCCTACGACCGCCGCGCCCAACCCAAACATCCCGTCCTTCCCCGACTGACCCAGCCCAGGCCTGCCTGCAGGAACCTGGGCAGATCGTTCATCAAAGCCTGCGCAGCCTGCAGCTGAAGCTCCCTATGGAGATCCGGGTTTACCTGCCAGGCTGTTACGATGTCCTGCCGGACAGGCGCTTTCCGGTGCTGTACTTGATTCACGGGATGAATAACACCGAAGAACAGTGGGAAAAGCTGGGAGTCGGTGAAGCCGCAGACCGCCTGATTCGCACCCGCCAGGCGGTGCCCTTCATCATAATCATGCCGCACGACCGGTTGTGGAAAGAGCCCTCCGAAACACCCTTTGACGAAGTTTTCATCGACGAGCTGGTTCCCTGGGTGGATGAAAATTACCGTACTCTGGCAGACCGCCAGCACCGGGCGGTGGGCGGTTTATCGCGCGGCGGGATGTGGGCGCTGCACTTCGGGATCGGCAACTGGGAGCTGTTTGGCGCCGTGGGACTGCACAGTTCGCCAGTTTTTTGGGAGGATGCCCGCGCATTAGGCGGCTGGCTGGAGGCCATTCCCACAGAACAGCTGCCGCGCCTGTACCTGGATATCGGGGAAAAAGATTACCTGATGACTTCCAACCAATGGCTGGTAAATACCCTGAACAAAAAAAACATCCCTCACGAATATTACCTTTACCCGGGTTATCATGAAGATGCCTATTGGGCGGCTCACGTTGAAGAATATCTGCGCTGGTATACCTCCGTCTGGTGACAGCCCGGCGTAGCCAGTGAGGCTGACCGGGAGCTGGCACGCAGATTGCATATTCTCCCTGTGATATAATCGCCCCCATGTCTTTGACCATCCAGGAAGTAGAACACATTGCCGAACTGGCCCGGTTGGAGCTGTCGGAGGAGGAAATTAACCGTTACCGGCAACAGCTTTCTGCAGTCTTGGACTATATCGCCCGGCTGCAGGAGCTTGATACGAGCACGATATCTCCAACTTCAAGCGTGCTGCCCTCCCGCACCCCACTGCGCGCGGATATCGCTCGTCCTGGATTACCCATTAATGACTTGCTGGCGAATGCTCCCCAATCCCTTGAACGGCAGTTTAAGGTGCCGCCCGTCTTAGAATAAAGCTGCTCCTTTTCCACCATCCCATGAATTCTTTGCTCGATCTTTCCATTGACGCCTGCCTGCAGGCTCTCCGCAGCGGCGAAATCAGCAGTCTGGAGCTGACCCAGGCCTACCTGGAGCGGATGCGCTCGCTCGAGCCTATGGTGCGCGCTTACCTGTATGTCAATGATGAGAAAGCCCTTGAACAATCTGCCCGGGCCGATGAGCGGTTAGTAGCCTGGCGTAAGGACCCTGCCAGCCCAGCTCCGCCTTTGTTGGGACTACCCGTGGCAATTAAGGATGTTTTGGCTGTTGCAGGGATGCCCGCAACAGCCGGCTCGCGCATCCTGGAAGGTTTTTTCCCTCCGTACAACGCCACCGCTGTCCAGCGCCTGCTTGATGCCGGCATCGTCGTCTTGGGTAAAACCAACACCGACGAGTTTGCCATGGGGTCATCGACTGAAAACTCGGCCTATATGGTCACGCGCAATCCCTGGGATCTCGAACGTGTTCCGGGGGGTTCCAGTGGGGGCAGTGCCGCCGCAGTGGCAGCCCAGCTTGCACCGGCTGCACTGGGCACCGACACCGGGGGCAGCGTCCGCCAGCCCGCTTCCTTCTGCGGGGTCACTGGTTTAAAGCCAACCTACGGGCGCGTGTCACGCTACGGGTTAATCGCCTATGGTTCTTCTTTGGATACGGTTGGCGTGCTGGCACATTCCGCCCGCGAGGCAGCTATCTTATTCCAAATCATGGCCGGGCGCGATTCACTGGATGCTACCACTCTTGATCTGCCTGTCCCTAAAATCGTATTCGATGGCGCGCCGGATTTGCACGGTCTGCGCGTTGGGGTACCCCAGGAATACTTTATTGGCGGGCTACAGCCCGCTGTAGAACGTGCTGTGCGCCAGGCCATTGAAGTGCTACAATCACTAGGGGCACAAATCCGCACCATTAGCCTGCCGCATACCGAATACGCTGTACCGGTGTATTATTTGATCGCCCCTGCGGAAGCATCTGCCAATCTGGCGCGTTTTGACGGCATCCGTTACGGGCCACGCCTGCCAGCAGAAACAATGTGGGATGTTTTCCGAAAAACGCGTGGGGAAAGATTCGGTCCCGAAGTTAAACGGCGCATTATGTTGGGGACATATGCCCTATCGGCAGGTTATTTTGATGCTTATTACGGTCAGGCTCAGAAAGTGCGCACCTTGATCAAGCAGGATTTTGACACCGCTTTCGAACAGGTGGACGTCATTGCCGCTCCGGTCGCCCCTACCACGGCCTTCCGGATCGGAGAGCACCGTGAAGACCCGCTGGCCATGTATCTGGAGGATGTATTCACCCTGCCAGCAAATCTGGCTGGCGTTCCGGGGCTTGCATTTCCGGTCGGTTTCGATGAAAATAAATTGCCGGTTGGCATGCAATTAATGGGTAAACACTTCAAAGAAGAGCTTCTTTTCGAGATGGCCTTCGCCTACCAGCTTGTAACAAACTGGCACACAGTCAGACCTGCTTTGACCGGGGAAATTGAACAGCATGGGTGATCGATCTGGGGACAAACAAATCACCATAGAGACTGACATCAGTCGTTTTTACACTGCCTTCGATCAGGCAAATGAAATCGCAATGCTCACCGATACGCGCGCCTTGCGCCGCCAGAGCTTGAAGCTAATTCTGGAAGTGTGCGGTGCGGTTGCAGGCGTTTTGTTCTTAGTCGAGGAAATATCCGGCAGCTTAATCGCAAAAGCTGAGCGCGGCTACGCCGACCTGGACCTGGCAAGCTGCCCGCCAGTCGAGCGCAAGCAGCCCCTGCTGGCAGAAGCGCTGAACCGCCACCGGACTGTCGCGGTTAACGAGCTGAATGACCAGAGCGGCTGGCTGCAGGGCCTGGAAAAATATGCCCTGAAAGGTACGCGCAGCGTGCTGGCTTTGCCGGTATTTTTACGCGGTGATTTATTTGGTGTGTTTTTAGCTTTTAATTTCCAGCAGCCCCCAACTGAACTGCTGCAGATGCTTGCCAACCGGCTGGCGACCGATATTGATAAATCAATCCAGATGGATGGGCAACAGACGCGCATCAACCGCTTGAATGCCCTGATCGCGATTATCGGTCAAATCGGTGCAATCCTGGATCGTGATCAAATCCTGCGCATGATTATCAATTATGCCCCGGTGCTGCTTAACACCGAAGCCAGTTCATTATTCCTGGTAGATCCCGAAACCAATGAACTGGTGCTCTACCATGCCAGCAGCAACCAGAGCATTGAGCTGGAACAGATTCGGATACCATCCGGCAAAGGTATCATCGGCTCGGTCGTTGAAACCGGACAGACCGTGATTGTCAATGACGCCAAACAGGATGAGCGCCATTATGGCGATGTAGATGAACGCACCGGGTTTCTCACCCGCTCCATCCTGGCAGTGCCGCTGACCACCCGCATGGTTGCCCTGGGGAGCTCGCGTGGCAGCACTGGCATCCACACGATCGGTGGCCTTGAGGCGCTGAACAAGGTCGATGGCCCCTTCACAGAAGAAGACGCCCAGCTGTTCCGCACCCTTGCAATTCAAGCCGCCACCGTACTGCAAGTTGCCGAGCTGTATGACGATACCACCCGGCTGTTGGAAGGTTTGCTGGAAGCCCTGACCGCGGCTATCGATGCCAAAGATCCCTATACCGAAGGCCACTCACGGCGGGTGCGTGATTTCTCGATGGAGATTGCCCGCGAGCTGGGGCTGACCGAACAATTGAAGATGCACCGCCAGATCTGGATCGGCAGCTTACTGCACGATATTGGCAAAATTGGGATTCCAGATATCATCCTCGCCAAGAAAGACCGGCTTACCCCGGACGAATACCATCAGATCAAACAACACCCCATCATCGGGAAGCACATCCTGGAGCAGGTGACTACGCTGCGCGGCGAACTGGCAGCCATCGCTGAACACCACGAACATCTGGATGGGACCGGCTATCCAAAGCAGCTTAAAGGTGAGCAGATTTCACTGACGGCCCGGATCGTTGCTGTTGCCGATGTGTTTGATGCCATGACCTCAGACCGGCCCTATCGCCCAGCGCTGCCGGTTGAGGATGTGTTTGCCTATTTGAAAGAAGTCTCCGGAAAACACCTGGATGATGAATGTGTGGGTGCGCTGATCAACGCCTACCAAAAGGGTCGCATTCATACGCAAAAAATGCGTGAACGGGCAGTCACCCGCGGATTACCAGCTCACCATTGAGTATTTACCCCCCACCTCAGTCTATTATCACTGAGGTATGCCCAAGAGGAAATTTCCATGTTTACATCCCTGCCAAATACTGCTCAGGACACTTTGGAATGGTCCTGGGCCCGATTTGAGCCGTATGTTGAGGCGCTGGCTGATGAACCCCTGACCAACACCAACCTGAACGATTGGATGCAGCGCTGGTCTCACCTGGCTCGCTTAATTAACGAGATGTATGCGCGTTTATATGTCGCGACCTCGGTGGATACGACTGATACGACCGCCGAGCAGCTATTTACGAAATTTCTGGAAGATGTGTATCCAGCTTCCCTTGCTGCAGAACAGAGGTTAAAAGAGAAATTACTCGCCAGCGAGTTGGAACCGGTGAATTTCGCCATCCCGCTCCGGAATATGCGTGCCGAGGCAGCAATTTTCCGCCAGGCAAACCTGTCGCTGCGCTCTGAGTTGGAAAAATTAAACAATGAATATGACAAGATCCTCGGAGCCCAGACGATCCAGTGGCAGGGGGAGGAAAAAACCCTGACCCAGCTGCGTCCAATTTATGAATCTGCCGACCGGGAGACGCGCGCGGTTGTTTTTCAACTGGCCGCCGAGCGCCAGCTGCAGGACCGTACGGTACTGGATGCGCTGTGGCAGAAAATGCTCTCTTTGCGGCTGAAACTGGCCGAAAATGCTGGGCTTCCCAGCTATACTGATTATCGCTGGCAGGAGCTGCTGCGTTTTGATTACACGCCCGAGGACTGCGCCCGGTTCCGGGAGGCGATAAAGGAAGTTGTTGTCCCGGCTGCCACGCGCCGCTATCAACTCCGCCGCACGCGCCTGGGAGTCCCGAACTTGCGTCCCTGGGATTTGTTCATCGATCCGTTCAACCGCCCTCCGCTGCGCCCATACCAGGATCCAGCCAGACTGAAATCCAGCTCCCACAAGATCTTTCGACAGGTTGATCCTCAACTTGGGGCATACTTCCACACTATGGATTCCGCCGGCCTGCTGGACCTGGACAACCGGAAAGGCAAAGCTCCAGGCGCTTACTGCATCGATTTTTCTCTGGTGAAACGACCGTTTATCTTTATGAATGGTGTTGGCCTCCAGGACGATGTGCAGACCATGCTGCATGAAGGGGGGCACGCATTCCACGCATTTGAAGTCGCCCACCTGCCTTATTACCAGCAGATAAGCGTGCCAATGGAATTTGCTGAGGTTGCCTCGATGGCCATGGAGCTGCTAGCCGCGCCCTACCTGACCAAAGAGGCCGGGGGATTTTATTCCCCGGCAGATGCAGCCCGGGCGCGCATTGAGCACCTGGAGTCCAACCTGCTGTTCTGGCCCTATATGGCTGTGGTTGACGGTTTTCAACATTGGGCTTATGCCAATCCGCAGCTCGCTGCCAGGCCCGAGGCCTGTGACCAGAAGTGGGTAGAGTTATGGGAACAATTTATGCCAGGGGTGGACTACAGCGGTATGGAAGATCACCTGCAGACCGGGTGGCATCGCAAACCTCACATTTTCCAGGTACCATTTTATTACGTCGAATATGGACTCGCCCAATTAGGAGCCGTCCGGGTGTGGGCTAATGCGCGCCGGGACCAGTCAGCAGCTGTCCTGGCTTACCGTCGCGCCCTGGCCCTGGGAGGAACAGCTTCGCTGCCAGAGCTCTACCAGACCGCCGGAACGAGCTTCGCGTTTGATGTAGACACATTGCGTTCAGCAGTCGAACTGATGGAGAATACCATCACGCAGCTAGAATCGATCTGAACCGGTCGTACATTATTTCCTGGAGAGGTCATGGAATATTCCAATCTCGGTCGCAGTGGTTTGAAGGTATCCCGCATTTGCCTGGGAATGATGAGCTATGGCACATCCAAATGGCGGGAATGGGTGCTGGATGAAGAAGACAGCCGCCCATTTATCCAACGCGCGCTGGAAATGGGGATCAATTTTTTTGACACTGCCGACATGTATTCCGCCGGTGTAAGCGAAGAGGTAACTGGCCGCGCTCTGCGCGATTTCGCCCGCCGTGAGGAAGTTGTCATCGCCAGCAAAGTGTTTCATCCCACCAGCGACAAGCCGAATCAGGGCGGTCTTTCGCGCCTCCATATCCTGCATTCAGTGGAACAATCCCTCCGCCGGCTGGGAACGGATTATCTGGATCTTTACCAGATTCACCGCTGGGATTACCACACCCCGATTGATGAGACCCTTGAAGCCCTGCATGATCTGGTCAGAGCAGGCAAGGTGCGCTATATTGGCGCTTCCAGCATGTTTGCCTGGCAGTTTGCCCGGTCTTTGTATACAGCCGATCTGCGTGGTTGGACGCGTTTTGTCTCGATGCAGAATCATTACAACCTTGTCTATCGCGAGGAAGAGCGCGAGATGGCACCCCTGTGTCTGGCAGAAGGAGTCGGGATGATTCCCTGGAGCCCGCTTGCACGTGGCTTCCTGGCAGGCAACCGCACCCCAGACAAAAGCGGGCCAACAGCCCGCTCAAATAGTGATGACTTCGCATTCAAGCTGTATTACCGCCCCGAGGATTTTGAGATTGTGGAGCGTGTGCGCGGTCTGGCAGATTTACGCGGGGTTAAATCCACCCAGGTCGCGCTGGCCTGGTTGCTGCATAAACCCGGGGTGGTTGCACCTATCATTGGCGCCACCCAAATGACTCACCTTGAGCAGGCCGTCGAGGCGCTGGATATCATGCTCTCTCCCGAAGAAATCGCCTATCTTGAGGAGCTGTATCAGCCTCACCCGGTCCTGGGGCACCGCTGATCCAATGTTTCACCAGATTCCTGCGCCAGTCTTAGCCCGGATGCATGATTTGGAGGAACGGGATGCCCGCGACAGGCTGGATGGTACGCCTCAAGCACAACGCTTGCGCCAGATTCCGCCAGAAACCGGCCGGTTTCTGGCGATTTTGCTGGCGGCTGCCCCACCCGGCAAGGTGATCGAGGTAGGCACGAGTGCTGGTTATTCTGGCCTGTGGTTAAGCCTCGCCTGCCGGCTGCGCGGCGACCGGTTAATCACTTTTGAAAAAAACCCGGAAAAAGTGCGCCTGGCACAAGAAACCTTCCGAGACCACAGGTTTTGATAACCAGGTGATACTGGTGGAAGGCGATGCACTCCTGCATCTGGGGGTATACGAGCAGGTTGCTTTTTGTTTTATGGATGCCGAAAAAGATCTCTTCTTACCGGTGTATGAGCTGGTCATCCCGCGCCTGGTTCCAGGTGGGATATTCACTGCTGATAACGTCATCAGCCACCCAGAATTAGCTTCTTTTGTCGAACATGCTCAAGCCGATCCGCGCCTTGATGTTGTGGTCGTACCTATCGGCAAGGGGGTCCTGGTTGGTCGCAAATTCGCACCCGGAGGGAAGATATGACTACTCACACATTGCCCGTTTCTACCGATGAAATTCTCGCTGCCAGTTGGGAAACCATCGAGACGTTTTATCTTGCCCTTTTGGAACAACCCCTGCTCGCAGACAATCTCCAAGCCTGGCTGGCGGACTGGACACGTATCGCAGATACGGTCAACGAGGCTTTTACACGCCTTTCTGTAGCCACCACCCTGGACACAAAGGATGCAGAAGCAGAAGCGCGCTTTAATGCCTTTCTGGACGGCATTCACCCCCGGGCCCAGGCTGCCGAACAAAGGCTAAAACAAAAGCTGCTTGCCAGCGGCCTGGAACCCGATGGCATGCGAGTGCCGCTCAGGAAAATCCGGGCGGAAGCCGATCTATTTGCCGAGGCAAACCTGCCCCTGCTTTCTGAAGAACGCAAGCTGGGATCGCGGTATAACAAAATCATCGGCGCTCAAACGATCCAGTGGGAAGCTCAAGAAGTCACCTTGCAGCAGCTGCGCCCGGTCTACTATCAGCCTGACCGCGATCGGCGAGAAACAGCCTGGCGCCTGGCTGCTGGACGCCAGCTAGCAGATCGACCGGCAATTAATGAACTGTGGGTGGAGCAACTGGCGCTGCGCCGCCGCCTGGCTGAAAATGCTGGTCTGCCAGACTACCGGGCATATCGTTGGCAGCAAATGCTGCGGCTGGATTACACTCCGCAGGACTGCTACCAATTCCAGTCAGCCATCGCTGAGGTAGCCGTGCCTGCCGCGACCCGGGTCTACGAGCGCCACCGCAACCAGCTAGGAGTTGGCAGCCTGCGCCCCTGGGATCTGGATTTGGATCTATTCCCCATTGAACGCCCAGCCCTGCCATCCTACGGCACCGGCGCAGACCTGATCGAAATTGCAGCGCATATTTTCCAACAGGTGGATCCACAGTTGGGAGAGTATTTTTCCATAATGCACCAGGCAGACCTGCTGGATTTTGAAAATCGTAAAGGGAAAGCCCCCGGAGCCTACTGCACCTATTATCCGGTTTTAAAACTGCCGTTTATCTTTGGCAATGCAGTCGGGTTGTTTGCCGATGTGCGCACGATGCTGCACGAATCGGGACATGCCTTTCACAACTTTGAAATCCGTGCTCTTCCGTACCACCAGCAGCGCCGCCCAGGGCTGGAGTTTTCCGAAGTGGCTTCGATGTCCATGGAACTGCTCGCATCACCATACCTGGCAAAATCCGCCGGAGGCTTTTACTCAGACGCCGATGCCCGCCGGGCGCGCATCGCCCACCTGGAACGCATCTTGGTTTTTTGGCCTTATATGGCGGTCGTGGATGCTTTTCAGCATTGGGCTTACACCAACCCCCAACAGGCCAGTGACCCGGCGAATTGTGACGCGACCTGGTTGGAGCTTTGGCAGCGTTATTTGCCCGGCGTGGATTGGAGCGAGCTGGAAGACTCAGCAGCCACCGGTTGGCACCGCAAACAGCACATCCACCGCGCTCCTTTTTATTACGTCGAATACGGTGTGGCTCAGCTTGGCTCGGTGCTCGTGTGGAAAGGTGCTCTGCAAGACCAGGCCGAAGCTGTCCGGCGCTACCGGCAGGCACTCGCGATGGGCGGCACAGCCACCCTGCCTGAACTGTATGCAAAAGCCGGGGCACGGTTTGCTTTCGATGCAGGCACACTGGGTGAGGCAGTCGAGCTGCTTGAGGGGGAGATCGAAAAATTACTCTGAGAATTTGCAAAGCCCCCCGCAAAGCAAGTGTGGGGGGCTTTGTAGCTACCTGAAAAGGAATTTTTAAACGACTGAAACAGGCATCAATCCGAGCGCCTGCAGCATCTCCTCATTAGAATTAAACTTAAACAATTCCGCACCTTTTTCTGCCGCAATTCTGTGCTCAATCTCTTCCAGCCTTTGCCAGGAATACTTATTGACGACTGGATGGGGTAAACGCTTTACCTGCTGTTGAAAGCTGTCCAGCACCTGCTCTGGGTTGATCGAGCTGGCCTCCGCTGCCAGAAATTCGAGCACCGCCCTGGCGCCGTTCTCACCATCTTTGCGGGCCACGCCCACCAGGCCATCACTCGCCTTGCGCGACCAGCCAGCGACAAACACGCCCGCCAGGGGTGCCTTAGCAGCCGGGTCGTAGACTTCGAAGGAATTGCCGTCAACTGGAAAGAGGGGATCCGGGTTTTTTACATATTCATTCCATTCAACCGGCAAACCGACCGATTTATCGACCCGGTCGCCAATGCAGAAAATGACTGTATCCACATCCAGAACCCGCCGCACACCGGTGCCTTTGGCTTTAGTATCGCCATCCGGGCGCAGGGACAGGGTCGTTTCTTCGACCTCCAAGCCAGTGACCCGCTGACTGCTGCCGCCAATAATTTGTGTGGGGGAGGCCAGAAAATCAAATCGGAAGCGGGTGTTCGAGACGCGTGGCAGCGCTTTTGGCACGCCCGCCAGGATAAATGCTTTTGATGCCGCGACATCCTGGTTGACATCTTCCATCACCGGGCGCACACGCTCCAGTTCCTCATCCAATGCATTCATATCCAGATTGGCACCGACATGCTCCATCTCGGCCTTGGTGAATTTCACCTCTGCCGGACCGCGCCGCGCAACCGCGATCACTTCTTCCACTTTGAGATCACGCACCAACCAGTGGGCGATGTCCATCATGACATTGCCAACCCCAATCAAAGCCACCCGCTGACCGATCTCAAATGCCTGCTGGCTGTATGGCGGCAATTGGTTGTAATGATATACTAGATCTTTAGCGTGATACACACCAGTCAGGTCTTCGCCCGGTAAACCAAGCCACTTGGTTCCCTGGGCGCCAACAGTAACAAGCAGCGCCTGGAATCCCATCTTTTGCAGGTTTTCCAAGGAGAAATCTCCATCCTGACCGACTGAAACATTCCCAAAATAGTGTATGTTCTCATCCGCCAAGATCTGGCGGAACTGCTTACGCAGGCCTTCTTTCATTTTATATTTGTTGTAATAAATTCCGTATTCGGCCAGTCCGCCTGGTTTTATATCCCGGTTTAACAATGCGACCAGGGCACCATTCTGTGAAAGATGGCGAGATGCATAAATCCCTGCTGGTCCTGCACCGATTACCGCTACCAGATAAGAATTTGGGTTTTCACTCATGTCGAATTACCTCCTGAGATCACCATAGTTGTACCGGAGACCTGCCCAAGCGTCAGTACACCTTCCGGCACCAACCGTGAACAACCCTCCCTGTTTGCGGCAGCCAACGGGTGATCACGTGAAACAGTAATTTCACCCGGCGCCTGTCTAAAAAGATTATAAAACCAAGAGAAAGTTTTCACAAGTGCGATGCTCTTGATATCCCAATGCCTGCCGCATTTTGACGAGATCGCCTTATCCGGCCTGCCGCGAAGCAAGGGTTTGCGGCTTGCTGGAATCAGGAGAAACCGAGCATGACTGACACCCAACAATTGCCCCAAAACAACCCGGAAGAACCGGGCGTGCGAATCACCCCATCTGGCGAAACTGAACCGACCACGCAGGATTACCGCCGCTTCGTCTGGCAAGGAAAAATCGGACCGGCTTTTTGGACGGTAACCGGAATCTTTTCCCTGCTGCTGAATGCAATTCTGGTCGCAGTGATCATCCTATTGGGGCGTGAAATTTTCACGATTAAGTCTCTTGTGGGTGACCAGCTGGTCAGTGGATTAGCGGAGAATTTTGCATTGATGGACCAGGCGGTGATTCGCTCGACCATTGTCGTGAACGACCAGATCCCCGTCCAATTCACCCTGCCAGTGAGCAAAAAAACAACCGTTGTGTTGACCGAAGACACGCTCCTCAGCGGTGCTCACGTGAATCTCGCTACCGGGGGGCTTTCCATCATCAACGCGCCTACCGAAATCCTCCTTCCGCAAGGCACGGTCTTGAATATAAAGCTGGATATGCAAATCCCGGTAGACGCCATGATTCCTGTTACACTTACAGTCCCTGTCAGCATCCCGCTGAACGAAACCGATCTACACCAGCCTTTTGTCGGCCTGCAGCAAGTAGTCCAACCCTATGACAGCCTGCTCAAGGATCTGCCGGTTTCTTGGGATGAGGTGCTTTGCCAAAACAACGCCAGCATTTTATGCGGCTATATTGGAGGCAAGCCTCCGGCTGGCAGTCCATAATTTAATCACGGGAGCAGATAAAGGACCCTATGAGCGATGATGTTACCCGCCTGCAGCTACCCAACGGGCTGCAGGTCTTACTTAAAGAAATCCATACCGCCCCCATTATCAGCCAGTGGGTCTGGTACCGGGTTGGCTCACGCGATGAGGTCCCTGGTATCACCGGCATCTCTCACTGGGTAGAACATATGCAGTTTAAAGGCACTCCAAATTTTACGGCTGGCGACCTCGACCGGGCAATTTCCCGTGATGGAGGTCATTGGAATGCTATGACTTATATCGATTGGACTACTTATTTCGAGACAATGCCATCGTCAAAGATTAACCTGGTGCTGCAGCTGGAAGCCGATCGCATGGCAAACAGCCTGTTTTCCTTACAAGAAGTAGAAGCCGAAAGGTCCGTGATCATTTCCGAGCGTCAGGGAAACGAAAATGATCCACTGTTTCTGCTCAACGAAGAAATGCAAGCGGTTTCGTTTCGCGTCCACTCCTACCATCACGAGACGATCGGTGACATCGCCGATCTTGAAACGATCCAGCGCGACGAGCTCTACGACCATTACCGCAAGTTTTATGTTCCCAGTAACGCGGTGTTAGCCCTTACCGGTGATTTCGAGACAAAATGGCTCATCGACCTGATCCAGGAGGCCTACAGGCCTGTTCCGGCTGGTCCAGCACCAGTCCGGCGTACGCGCCCGGAACCACCTCAATTGGGCGAGCGCCGCACGATCATCGAAGGACCCGGCGAAACGACCTACGTCCAGTTTGGGTTTCATGTTCCCCGGGCTTCCGATCCCGATTTTTATCCTCTGACTGTTTTAGACAGCTTGCTGAGCGGACCAAGCAGCTTGAACATGTTCGGAGGCGGTATTTCCAATAAAACTTCCCGCCTGTATCGCACCCTGGTCGAGGGTGAGCTGGCCGTGGGCGTCTACGGTGGCATGCAAGCCACTATAGACCCTTATCTATACACCATCCTGTTAACCATCCATCCCCAGCGCACCGCAGAGGAGGCGATTCGCGCAGTCGAGGTCGAAATCCAACGCATTCAGGATTCCCCCCCATCCCAAGATGAGCTGGCACGGGCTGTGAAGCAGGCGCGGGCTCTGTTCGCTTATGGAAGTGAAAGTATTTCCAACCAGGCCTTCTGGCTGGGATACTCGGAGATGTTTGCCAGCTACGACTGGTTCTTGAACTATCTGGATCAACTGGCAGCTGTTTCACCGGCAGATATCCAGCGGATTGCCCAGCGTTACCTGCGAGTGCAGAATCGCATCATCGGCATTTATCTGCCCACTGGAGAGATGGATGACAATGAATAATGCCGCGCGGCATGCCCTACCCAGCTCTTCCGATACGACACTTGTTACCCTGCCGAATGGGATCACTGTGCTGGCGCGTTCGAATGACAACAGCCCATCGGTTGCCGTCAGCGGGTACTTGCAGGTAGGCGCTCTCTTTGACACAGACGAAAGGCTCGGCCTGTCCGACTTCACCTCGCTGGCATTAATGCGCGGCACAACCCGCCAGGATTTCCAGCAAATTTTTGAAGCCTTGGAATCCGTGGGGGCCAGTTTCGGTTACAGCGGAGGCACCCACACTACCGGATTCGGGGGGAAAGCCCTGGCAGAAGATCTGGACATGGTGCTGGGAATTTTTGCCGAGACTATCCGCGAACCGGTTTTTCCAAACGAGCAGCTGGAACGCCTGCGCGCCCAGATTTCTGACTCACCTGGCAATCCGCGCCCAGGATACCAGCGAAATGGCCTCTCTGACCTTCGATCAGCTCGTTTATGAAGGCCATCCTTACAGCCGGCCTGAAGAGGGCTACCCTGAAACCGTCACGCGCATCACACGTGCTGACCTGGTGGCATTCCACAAGCAGCATTATGGCCCGCAGGGGATGGTGATTGCCATCGTTGGCGCAGTTGACCCACAAGCCGCAGTCGAGGCGGTTACCCGCCATATGAGCGACTGGCAAAATCCCGACCAGCCAGCACCACCCGAGTTGCCGCCGGTCCGGACCCTGCCCGGCATTGTCACTCGCCTGGTATCGATTCCAGGCAAACACCAGGCAGATTTTTTGCTCGGCTGCGCTGGGCCGCAGCGCCATGACCCCGATTTTATTGCCGCTGCCTTGGGGAATAATATTCTGGGGCAGTTTGGGATGTATGGGCGGATTGGAAACGTGGTGCGAGAGCAGCACGGCCTGGCATATTATGCCTTCAGCAGCCTCAGCGGCGGCATCGGGCCCGGACCGTGGTATGTCAGTGCCGGTACGGACCCTGAACACACGAACAAAGCGGTTGATCTGGTGCGGGAGGAAATCCGGCGCTTCACTCAAGAACCAGTCAGCATGCAAGAGTTGGAGGACAGCCAGGCGAACTTCATCGGGCGCCTGCCTCTTTCCATGGAATCCAACGCCGGTGTTGCCGCATCTTTGATTAACCTGGTGCGGTATGATCTGGGCATGGATTACTACCTTTCCTATCCCGACCTCGTGCGCGCCGTCACACCCGAGCAGATTTTGCAGGTCGCCCGGCGTTTCCTGGATCCGGATCGCCTGGCAATTGCATCAGCCGGACCAAACCTGAAACGGAAACGGTCGCCACTCAAACAGCCTATTGAGCAGGAGGCGCATTGAACCTAAGGACCGGGGTCGACCTGATCGAAATCGAACGACTTGAGCAGGTCATTGCCCGTCACGGTGCTCGCTTTTTAGATCGAGTTTACACACCCACCGAACTGGCAGAAGTTGGCGGCAACATGGCTTCTTTGGCAGCCCGCTTTGCTGCCAAAGAAGCCGTTGCCAAAGCCCTGGGCACTGGTATTGGCGCAATTGCCTGGCGAGAAATCGAAATCCGGCGCGGCCCGCAGCGTGAGCCGCAGCTCTTTCTGTACGGGCAGGCCCAGGCACTGGCATTTTCGCTTGGCCTGGCAGATTGGTCGCTCAGCTTAAGCCATTCCGCCAGCCATGCCATCGCCATGGTAGTAGCAGTTGGCGAATAAACATCACTCATCCCGAATTAAATCACCGCTGGATATACAACAAAAAGACAACCCCTTGATTTCTCCCACTGCACCTTCGGCGCGGGATGGGAAAGAAATCCAAAAACGGGCAGGAGGTAGAAGATCACCTGCTGCCTGTTTTTTGGTCAATCGCCCTCCCATGAGGGGTCGGGGTGTGAGTGAAGGATCTGATTAACCTGTAAAGATCAATTTCGTGGTTAATCACGTTTCTCGTTATTAGGAGTTTTCCCACTCCGCGAGTGCTCTTCTTTCTGAAAGAAACTGGGGACGTTGTCATCCCGATGCGAAGCGAGGGATCCCTATGATCCATACCTCTCATGGAGACCATCTGTATGGATGGAGGTCGTTCTGGAGATTCCTTGCCCTGGCAAAAAGCGCCAGGGCCAGAATGACAACCGGCAGTTTCTTAAGAGTGGAGTTTACAGGATATTCTGGCTGCGCAAGAAAGCATCTACCAGCAAACCGAGCAAAAACCACGAACCAAAGCGGCGGTTATGGATGAAAGCAAAACTCACGAACCAGGTTGGCCAGGCTTCCTTGGGGTAAAAATCCGGCGGCTCATCCGGGCGCGGCTGGCGGTAGATGCCCCACACCTGCCGCAGCATTGGAAACGTCAGAACGACTACCAGCATCACCGGCGTAAAGAAACCCGTCAGTACCAGATAGAAAACGAGCAAGTACTGCAGGGCAGTCATGCCCATCAGTGCGTAACGGGAAGTTCGCTCGCCCAGGATTACGGGCAGAGTGTGAATCCCGCGAGCCTTATCAGGTGCATATTTATCGATGTGCTTGCCGAAGATAACCCCGGTCACACCCAGGGCATATGGCAGGCCCGCTAATACAACATTCCAGCTCCACTCGCCGGTAATGACGAAATAACCGCCGCCGATCATCAGCGGCCCCCACACCAGCAGCACAGCCACTTCACCTAAACCGATATATTTAAGCGGGTAGGTATAAAAGAGCACAAAAAAAGCTCCTGCCGCCAGCAAAATCAGTGCCGGAGGACCCAGGGTGACAACAAAGTAAGCCCCGGCTGCCAGAGCATTAAGGCCGGTCACGATCGCATACATCCAGCTCTGGCGCTCGGTCATAAATCCATGCGTCAGCGGCTGAGGCCCGTACTGCGAGCGGTAATAATTATCCTGGTCGATGCCGCGTTTGTAATCGGTCAGATCGTTGAGCAGGTTGTTCGTGGCGTGGGCCATCAACAAGCCAATCGTCAGCAGGAGCCAGCTAACAAAATCGAATTTACCCACCCGGTAGGCCATAATTCCGGCTATCCCGGCTGAGATGAACGTCATTACCAGCACAGCTGAGCGTGTTGCAATCAGCCAGCGGGAGATAATATCCAGCCCGTTCCACTCATCTTTGCTCAGGCGCGGGATGATCCGCAGTGCCTTGCCCCACATTTTTACATTCATAAACTGCTATTCCTCCAATTATTCACAACCGGCCTGTGAAGTGCCGGCAAATTTCTAAACCATTTGTGATCGGTGTGTCCCAGGTTATCGGGCATTCGCTGAAATGATCAAGTTGTTTGTAGCAATGCCTGCAGCAAATTACCTGAAGCAATTCGCTGAAAGTAACTCGACCAAAACGCTAAAAAACAAGCAAATTGTTGGGTTGTTCGCCTTAACAGTAACATCAGTCTGGTGGACTGATTGTTTGAGATCGTGAATTTGGTTAGTCTGGCAGCCAGCCCAACGTGCATCATTAATCTGCCACCGCCTGGGCACTCGCGGCACGCCGGCGCTCTTTGATAAATTCATACACCATAGGCAGCACCGAAATCAAGATAATCACGATCACAACAATCGAAAAGTTGTCCTGGACGAAAGGCAGGTTGCCAAAGAAATATCCCAGGAACAAAAAGAGCCCGACCCACAGGACTCCGCCAACCACGTTGTATGTAATAAAGTGCCCGTAGCTCATTTCACCAATTCCAGCCACGAAGGGCGCGAAAGTGCGCACAATCGGCACAAACCGCGCCATGATGATCGTCTTGCCGCCGTGGCGTTCGTAAAACTCATGGGTGCGGTCCAGGTATTCTTTTTTCAAAAATCGGACGTCCCCGCTGAACGCGCGCGGCCCGATGAAATGACCGATCCAATAGTTAACGGTATCACCAAGAATTGCAGCCCCGGCTAACAGGAAAAACAAAACCCAAATATTCAGATCCCCAAAACCAGCAAACGTTCCCGCCGCAAAAATCAGCAAATCGCCCGGCAGGAAGGGTGTTACCACCAATCCGGTTTCCATAAAAATCACCAGGAACAACAAGGCATACGTCCAGACCCCGTAGGTCTGGATTACCGTGCCGAGGTATTCGTCCAGGTGCAGAAAAATATTAATCAGTTGGTTGATCCACTCCATCCGTGTCCCTCAAAGTTGGGTTTTCCCCCAGGTTGTCTGTACTGGTGGGATTAAGCGTTTCATTATACTCCGGCTTGCTGTCTTCGGCTGAAGGAGGCGATTCGGTCGACAGCATCGGGAAAACAGATCCTGCTGCGCTTGCCGGAAGAGGCGCAGGAGTACCAGTATGGATCGGTTCCCGGCGCGCGAAATACCGGTTGGCGCCCAGCAGCAGAATAAACAGGAACAATGTCAATCCAACCAGGCCATAGGGAGCGATCTCCCCGATTTTGATAATCGGGCTGGCGGCTGGCAATTCATCGACCAGCAGCACACCGCTGGAAGATATCAGCGAGATGGCATTCCACAGGCCGTGCAGGAACACAGCTGCCAGATATGCCAGAACCAATTTCAAGTATTCTTTGCGCTGGAATGCCCCCGCCAGGCCCCAGCCGACCAACCCTGCCGTAAATATGTGTAGCAGAGTCGTCCCACCGCGCGAAATCATCAGCGGCGCCCAATTTTCTCCGCTGAGCGTCAGGGAGAGACTTTCAAAAATAGCATAGCCGGCCCCGCTCAACATCCCCAGGGTAAATCCCTGAGCGGGAAGTCAGTGGGCGATCGTAAAGCAGCCATACACCAATGGGTTTGAACAGTTCCTCGATCAGCGGCACCAGCCCGGCCCCAAATGCCAGGGCGATATACAAAACAACCGGGCTTGCCAGGTAAGGTCGCAGCAGATTAAATAAGGCGTCGGTAGCTTCTGGAGAAATCTGCGTTTGCTCGAGCAGTGGCAGCAGTTGTTCCAGCAGGGGTTGGTTCATAGCCAGGCTGACGATAGCCAGTATGCCCAGCCCGATCAGGAAAAAGATTTCCACCACCAGAATGAGGAGCGGGCCGAGTACCAATCCGCTCGCCAGCACGCCCCAAAAACGCTGGTGTGAGCCGAGCTGCAAGCCGCGGCTGCCCGCCGCAAAAAACCACACAGCCGTCAGCAGCACCGTTAAAGCATGCAGGGGGGGCAGCAGGTAAACCCAGGGCGACTGCAATCGTGTCACCGTATACCCTGCCAGAATTGTCAGCGCCAGCAGTAAGAACCAGGCCAACGGCGGCAGGCGCAGCCGGGCTGCCGCCTGGGAAAGCTGCACCCGACCCACCAGGCGCATCAGGCTGAACCAGGCGGAGGGCAGCAGCAGGAAGCCGGTGAACAATGAACTTGCCGCCAGCATCAATAACTGCAAACTACCTGCCTCGCCGGCCAGTGATTGCCCTGCTATCCCAATCAGGCCCAGCATTGTCAGGCCCAGCGCCGATGTAAGTGTCAGCAGGGCTGCCAGTGCGGAAAAAGCAAATTGCAGCGCCGACCCCCAATGAATTGTTCGCGGCAACTTATTTCTCCTCGATTACGATATCCAAGATTTTATCTCCTGGCGGCGCGCCGGGATCTGTTGCCGGGTTGCGGGGCGTCAGCTGCTCGGCAACCTCCATCCCAGAAATCACCCTGGCAAAGATCGTGTACCCACCATTCAATGATTCTTGCGGTCCAAAGGTGATGAAGAACTGGCTTCCATTTGAATCTGGACCGGCATTTGCCATGCCAACCAGTCCGGCCTCGGTAAAGTTTAAGTCGGGCGCGGTTTCGTTCTTGAATGCGAATCCTGGCCCACCAAATCCGGTTCCGGTCGGATCGCCGGTTTGGGCGACAAAACCTGGCAGCACACGGTGGAATGTGACCCCATCATACCAATCGTTCTCAGCCAGAAAGACGAAGTTATTCACGGCAATCGGAGTCTGGTCTGCAAACAGTTCGAGCACGATATCGCCTTTTTCAGTTTTAATCGTTGCCCGGTACTGGCGGGTGGGATCAATAACCTGCGGCGGGCATTCAGTGAATTGCTTTTCTTCCAGAAGGATCAGGTCTACAATTGCCGAGAGATTGACCAGGTCATTTGGACCACCGTAAAACTGCCCGTTAAATAACAGAGCAGGTGTGCCCGGCAGCCCAAGGCTCATCGATTCGTCCAGATCGCGCTGCACCCGGGCCTTCACCTCGTCGCTTTCCAAATCGGCAGTGAACTTTTCGATATCCAGGCCAAGCTCGTTGGCAAGCTCCGTCACGTAAGCCGGGAATTCCTCGACCGTCAGTTCAGTCCATTCCGACTGCCTTGCGAAAAGCAGGTCGTGCATACCCCAAAACTGCTCTTGCATACCCGCTGCTTCGGCTGCCTGGGCTCCCAGGGGGGCTTTATCATGGCTTGGCAGGGGGAAATGCCGGAAGATAATCCGCAGGTCACTTCCATACTTGGCTTTCATCTCGTCCAGCACCGGCGCAATCTGGCTGCAGAACGGACATTGGAAATCGCTGTATTCAATGATCGTCACCCGCGCATCTGCAGGTCCAAGCGCCTGGTCAGTTTCGTCAGCCAACCGGAACAAGGACTCAGGCGTTGGCTCGCTGCGCCGGCTGACCACCGTGCAGCCCGCAGTTAAATCAAAGCTGTTGGCGCCCGTTTCGCTGGCAGTGGTCGCGGTGGGCAGCGGGTCACTGGCAGTTGCCGTGCCAAAGGGTTCGCTTGTTTCTGGCAGTTCGGCAGGGGTCTCGGCAGCAGGTGTCGCGGTGGCTGCCGGACTGCAGGCGCCCAGGACAAGAGCCATCAAAACCAGCAAGAAGAGAATGGTCTTGTGCATCAGTTTCTCCATGTTAAAACTTTCACAATTTTACCAACTTTCCATTTTTGCTTTGATCCGGGCTGAAACAGTCCTAACGAGCCGGTGTAGACCGCCCTTTAGCTGCCGCTGTCGCTGGCGGGTTCCACCGCCCGTTGAAGCTGATCATAGCGCCACATCCAGGACATCCGGTTGAGAAAATCTGCCACGCTCACGGATTGAGCCCTCAGGGCGCGCACCGCGGTTCCCACCGGATCTTCCCCAGCTGCGCCACCGGGCTGATCGGCATATGCCCCATAAAATGCGAAATAGGCCTGGTTTAACTTACGCAGTCGGTATCCGTTATCCCACAAATAACGCCGTCGCAACTCCATATACTCCTCTGCCTGTTCAATCTTTCCTTGCGCCAGCAGCTCATCCGTGGTAATCCGGGTCTCGTGCATTTCCGCGCGATAATCGAAAGGAGGGGGTTCAGCAGGCGTCTGTTCTTCGAGTTTTGGCTCTGTCTCGGTTGGTGAGGTGGGAGGCAGGTATTCAGGATAGTAGCGGCTGATCAGCTCCCGACCGATTTCTTTTCCGGCAATGCTGGCTACAGTCTCATTGATAATCCGCAGCTCGGCGCTGTTCAGGTAGCTTGCTCCTAAGGGTCGCAGAGTTAAAAAGTTATGCACCCATTCGTGGGCGACGACTTCTGCCAACCAGTTCAAATCTGTGGTTTGCATGACCATGGTAGGGTACATACCCACACCACCTACCCCAACCACCAGCGTCGAAACATCCAACCCGCTCGCGACCTGTTCTTCTAACTGCGTGATGTTCTCCAGGGTCATATCAGGATCGATGGAAATATTGGCATCTTGCCGGATTGCTGAGCGTGGCGACACAATGAGCGCATTGGGGGGTGGAGTTACATGGTACATCACCGGCGGCATAGGTTGGCCTGCCAGGCCCAGGCCCAAATCATCCAATACCTCACTGAGCTGATTCTGAAACACGGCTTCCGCCAGGGGCGCCAGCATGTTCCGTCGATTTTGCAGCATTTCGATTTCCTGGCGCAGCTCGCTGGTGTCTGCTTCCGGGTTAGCGACATTTGGATCCGCGTAGACCCTGGCAACCTCGCTTTCGCGTGCGCGGATCTGATCAACCAAATCCAGGTATTCCAGCACCACTTCCCGCTGGTTGTCGCGCGCCAGGTAGGCCTGGCTGCCAACCGACATCTGCTGCCATTTGACCCACAGTGCATTCAGGGTCCAGCTCACATAATCAAATTCAATCTGACGAGTATAGGAGCGCACCCGTTCCACCGGGTCACTTAAGACCTGGGTGCTTGCCACCAGCAATAAACAAAATAGAGTGATACCGATCAGGATTTTGAGGGTACGGCTCACCATGTTCAACCTGTAAATCTTCGCCTTCGGATTTTACCATGCTGGCGCCCGGCAAAGATGTGAACTGGCTGAGACCTGCCGTAGACCGCAATAAGCCGGTGCGGTCCATCAGCGAGAGCCATCGAATATTGAGGACTGCCCTCAGCATCAGAAATGTTAGCAACAGGAACGCGCCTTCCGCAGAAGAGCGAATTCGATAACCCTAGCCCGCCCTGGAATGGTAAAAATCGATCGGGCCTCCAATGGTATAATCGGATTTCCGGAGAATAAAAAATGTTATTTGGTGGTATTGACCTTGCGACGATTATTGCGAACATTTTTGTACTGATAGTTGCATTTACAGTTCATGAATTTGCCCACGCATGGACAGCAAATTATTTTGGGGATGACACCCCGCGCTCTTACGGTCGGCTGAGCCTAAACCCGCTGGTCCACCTGGATGTCATGGGGTCTCTCATGTTGTTGGTGGCGGGTTTTGGTTGGGCCAAACCGGTTCCGGTAAATATTTACGCCCTCGAACGCCGCGCAAGGGCAGCCCCCATGCTGGTAGCACTCGCTGGACCGTTTTCCAATCTGTTGATGGCGATCCTGGCTGCGATTCCATTCCAGCTGGGCCTGTTGCAGCCTGTATTCCCTGCCGGGAGCGTGCCAACGATGGACATGATCCTGACCCAGTTTATTTTCATCAACCTGGTGTTGATGCTCTTTAACCTCATCCCTATCGCACCATTGGATGGCGACAAAATCCTGGACTTTTTCCTGCCCTACGAATGGTCCCGGCGGCTGGATATCATCCGCCCGTACGGCCCCATCATCCTTCTGGCTGTGATCTTTCTTGGCCCATACGTGGGACTAAATTTGCTGGGTTTCATTTTGGGACCTCCGCTGCAAGCCATGTTTACACTCCTGGTCGGATGAACCTGAAAAGAACGTTTTATCGCGCCAACCAATTTTGGGCCGACTTACGTGCTGCGCCTGACTCCGTAGATTTGGAGCAGGCGCGCTTTTTCTTGAACCCGGATGAGTTTCAGTTGTTCCTGCAGCTTCAGCCTGCTGAGCAGGCACATGCCCTGGAAGTTGTGCACAAGCTGCAAGCCCATGGAGAAAAAAATCCCATGCTGCTGGAAGCTGCCCTGCTGCATGATGTCGGCAAGGTGCTTCATCCCGTACAACGCTGGGAACGCGTCGTGGTCGTGCTGGCAAAAGCCATTTTCCCGGGGCGGGTACGGCAGTGGGGCACGGGCGATGCCACAGGTTGGCGCAAACCATTTGTCGTTGCCGAGCAGCACCCTGCCTGGGGAGCAGATATGGCTGCCCGAGCCAACGCAGCACCCCTGGCAGTAAATCTCATACGCCGCCACCAGGACACCTTGACCAACGAACCACAATCGGTTGAAGATTGTCTGCTTCAGTCGCTGCAGCAAGCAGACGATGCAAGCTAAATTTACCCGCAGGATGTGCTGCCTCCTGAGGGTCTGAAAAAAGGATTTAGGAGGACCATGACTGTAAAAATCACGATCATTGGCCTGGGGCAAATTGGCACCTCGGTCGGGCTGGCCTTAAAAGAAAAACAAGAGCTGCTCGAGCGGCGAGGTTATGACCGCGATCTGGGCACCGCTCGCAAGGCAGAAAAACGAGGCGCCGTGGATAGCGTGTATATCAACCTGCCCAACGCCGTCAGTGAAGCTGACATAATTTTCCTTGCCATCCCAATGAATGAGGTAGAAGAAACGCTCAAGGTGATCGCTCCTGAGATGCGCGATGGTGCAGTTGTGATGGATACGGCGCCCGTCAAAGGTGTGGTCGCCGAATGGGCAGCAGCCCTGCTCCCGGAGGAACGTTACTATGTCGGCCTGGTGCCGGTGATTAACCCGGCTTACCTTCACACGGTGGATTCGGGTATTGATGCCGCCCAGGAGGATTTATTTCGGGATACGCCCATGTTAATTGCCGCTCCCCCCGGAACCGCTTCCGCAGCGGTCAAGCTGGCAGCCGATTTGACGCGCTTGCTGGGCGCCACCCCACTCTTCGCTGAGCTGGTTGAGCTGGATAGCCTGATGGCCTCGACTCATATTCTGCCTCGATTAATCGCAGCCGCCCTGGTAAACGCCACCGTCGACCAACCCGGATGGCATGAAGGTCGCAAACTGGCTGGGCGTCCGTACGCCGAAGTGACCGGTCCCATTACCCATATGAGCAAACCGGAGGCGCTGGCCAATTCGGCTTTGTTGAACCAGAGCAATACCCTGCGCACCCTGGATGGTTTTATCGGTTCGCTGCAATCCATCCGGTCGGATATTGCCACCGAAAACCAGGAGGCACTTACCGAACGCCTGAAACGTGCTTACGAGGGGCGGGATCGCTGGTGGAAACAGCGTCTGGCGGCGGATTGGAGCACAGAACAGCTGCCGAATACCGCAATGCCCACTGCATCTGAAATATTTGGCCGGATGCTCGGTCTGGGACGTAAACGCAATTCCAAAGACGACAACTCATAAACCTGACGATGGAGAGAACGACCATGACAACCCAAACGATACCCGCCAGTTTGCAATGGATCGAAGATGAAATCCAGCAGCTGCAGCAAGCCGGCCTTTACAACCGCATCCGCACCTTGAGCTCCCCCCAGGGAGCCTGGCTGGTTGTGGACGGTAAAAAAGTACTCAACTTTTGTTCCAATAACTACCTGGGTCTTGCCAATCATCCACGCGTGGTGGGGGCAGCTCACCGGGCCATGGAAAGCCACGGCGTCGGACCGGGCGCGGTCCGCTCGATCGCCGGGACGATGGACCTGCACCTGCAGCTTGAGGATCGCCTGGCCAAATTTAAGGGTGTTGAAGCCGCAATCACGTTTCAATCTGGCTTCAATGCCAACCTGGCAACCATCCCTGCCCTGGTCGGCAAAGAAGATGCCATCTTTTCAGATGAGTTGAACCATGCCAGCATCATCGACGGCTGCCGTCTGTCGCGCGCACCGATTATTCGCTTTAACCATACGGATGTTGCAGACCTGGAAAAGCAGCTTAAAAACGAACGCTCGAAATACCGCCGGGCGCTGGTTGTGACTGATGGGGTGTTCAGCATGGATGGTGACATTGCCCCGCTGGACAAAATATATGAAGTCACCCGCAATTATGCTGCCATCTTGATGGTCGACGATGCCCATGGGGAGGGCGTGCTGGGCCGCGGCGGTCGGGGAATTGTCGATCACTTCCACTTGCACGGCAAGGTAGATGTAGAGATCGGTACACTTTCCAAAGCCTTTGGTGTTGTTGGCGGAGTGGTCGCAGGTAACCACCTGGTGGTCGAATGGCTGCGCCAGCGCGGGCGCCCGTTCTTGTTTTCCTCCGCGATGACCGTACCAGACGTGGCTGCCTGTCTGGCAGCTGTGGACCTGCTGGAGGAATCCACGGAGTTGGTGGATCGCTTATGGGCAAATGCAGCATATTTTAAACAGGGGATGCAGCAGATGGGTTTTGATACCGGGAGCAGTGTCACGCCCATTACGCCAGTCATGTTAGGTGAGGCAAAGCTTGCCCAGGATTTCAGCCGCAGCCTTTTTGAGCAGGGCGTCTTTGCCATGGCTATTGGTTATCCGACCGTGCCCCAGGGGAAAGCCCGCATCCGGGTAATGATTTCCGCGGCCCACACCCGGCCCGATTTGGACCAGGCGCTGGAAGTTTTTTCTAACGTCGGACGCCAGTTGAGCGTCATTGCCTGAGACGGCGAGACAACTCACGCGGGCGCAAACGTTCTGCCCGTTTAAGCAGCAACCCCGCGCAAGACTTGCGCGGGGTTGCTGCTGCTCCACAAACCAAATTATTAAAAGTTCTGTTCCGGTTGCCGGATTCTCCCCGGATCAGGCTTTGAAGGGATCGTAAGCCGGGTTATTTCCTGCCCAAACACAGCTGGGGGTGCCATCGAGATTGCACTGCACCCCAAAAGAACAGCGGTGCGCAAGGACACGTGGCTGTTGGTCCGGGATTAAGTCACTCGGATAAATTACTTCAGCTTCGAACTCTACTTCCTTGCCAACCCGCTGGCAGTAACTGACCTTAATGGTTTGCCATGTTTTTTCCGCCATTTGTTACCTCCTTGCCATATGACAATATCAGTATAATCGAATGGCAAAGCGGCTGATAGTGTCACATGTCATAGTCTAAACTGGACAAATTGCGTCTTTTTGTGGTGATATCATGAGCCTCACAATTCGACCTTTGCTTGAAATTTCACGCTCGGAACTGGAGCGGATCGTGACAGGTTACACTTCCCGCGAGCGCTACCGGGTCAGCAAGAACGAACAGGCAGCCCGTATCTCATTCGACCTGGTTCTGGAACCGCTGGCGCAGCCTTACCATAAACATTTCACAACCGATGATTTTACATACCGGCTCTACCAGCAGTCCCTGCGCGGCGGCTTATCTCGCGGCGCGTACCTGGATGATCGCCTGGTGGGAATCGGCATTGCTGAAGCGCGGGAATGGAACAGCAGCCTGTGGGTGTGGGATTTTGATATTGAAGACATTTATCGCAGGCAAGGGATCGGACGCAGGTTGATGGAAAACCTGGTCGCCGCGGCTGTCCAGGCCGGGCTGCGCTGCCTGGTCTGTGAAACCCAAAACACGAATGTCCCAGCTATTCGTTTTTACCGGCGGCTGGGTTTCGAGCTGGAAGGCATCGATCTATCTTATTACACCAATGATGATGCGAACTCCTTTGAAGTTGCGATCTTTATGAAACGGAAACTTGATTGAAAGCCTGCAGGAGGCGTGCGCGTGGTTTTACGGATCGGTCTGGAAAATAATTTTGAGGGGCGTACAATCGCCTGGGTGCTTGACCACCCCGGCTGCTTCTCCTCCGGTTCCGGTCCGGATAGCGCCCTCAAGGAACTGCCGGCTGCCGTCGAATGTTATGTCCGCTGGCTCGGCGAGCACACGAGGGCTCCCTGGCTGGAAGCAACTGGAGCCAGTTACACCGTCGTCGAAACTTGGGAAGTTTACCAGATCGATGAACAGTACGAACGGGTGAAGAACGGTTACGAGGTCAATGCCTGGTTTCTGACCGATTGGAAACCGCTCACTAAACCCGAAATCGAGCGCGGCCTGGCTTTACTGGCATGGAGCCGCCAGGATTTGCTCGCCAGCCTCGCAGGTCTGACACCGGATGCCGCAGAAATCCGCTTCCCGGGCGAGCGCTGGAGCCTGCACGGCATCGTCGGTCACATCGGAGGGGCTGAATGGTGGTATCTGGATCGCCTCGGCCTGGCATTTCCCCGCGACCGGATACCCGTCGATCCTTTTGAACGCCTGGAGGTTACCCGGGCAGAGTTCCGGCGAGCGCTCCCCGCACTGGCAGGTGTAACCACTGTCCTGGGCGTTGAGGGCGAATTTTGGAGCCCGCGCAAGCTGCTGCGGCGCGCGTTATGGCATGAGATCGATCACACCAACCATATCCGCAGGCTGCGGGGACTGAGAATCTGGTTAATCAGGTCATGTTATAATTCCACATTCTTTGTCCGTATTTATTCGTGGTGTACAAGGAAGCATATGGCTCTGGATCGTTTCGGACGGACAATAAAATACCTGCGCATCAGCCTGACCGACCACTGCAACCTGCGTTGTGTGTACTGCATGCCGGAGGATATGACTTTCCGCCCCAATGCCGAGCTGATGCAGGACGATGAAATTTTACTCTTTGTCCGTTTATTTGCCAGCCTGGGATTCGATAAAATCCGACTGACCGGGGGTGAACCAACTGTGCGCGCTCACGTCGTCGATCTGGTGCGCGGGATTTCTGCAACCCCCGGAATCCGGTCAATCTCCATGACGACGAATGGGATTTTACTAAGCCGGTTGGCACAACCGTTAAAAGATGCCGGTTTACACCGGGTCAATATCAGCATCGACACACTGGATACCGATAAGTTCAACCGCCTGACTCGCTGGGGCAATGTCGAGCAGGTCTGGGAGGGTGTCCTGGCTGCAGAAAGGGCTGGTTTGACTCCCATTAAAATCAACGCAGTCGTGGTCCGCGGTTATAACGAAACCGATGTTGTTGATCTCGCCCGCCTGGCTCGCACCCATGCGTGGCAGGTGCGCTTTATTGAAATGATGCCGTTCGGCGGCGCTACAGATCTACAAATGAATCAGGTCGTAAAATCGGATGAATTAATAGCACGGATTGAGGCCGAGCTCGGCCCCCTGGAGGCCGCCAACGGCGGCAACCTGGATGGTGAAGCACGCATTTTCCGCTTCGCTGGCGGGCTTGGCGAATTAGGTTTTATTTCCTCCGTCACGGCACCGTTTTGTGCAGACTGCAATCGGGCCCGCCTGACCGCCGATGGTCGTTTGAGGCTGTGCCTGCTGAGAGAACGCGAAGTTGATCTGCTGACACCTTTGCGCCAGGGAGCAAGCCAGGAAGAATTAAGAGATCTGATCCTGGAAGGTATCTGGCACAAGCCCTGGGGGCACGGTCTGGCAGACGGGATCATCCCGCTTAACCGGGTAATGAGCGAAATCGGCGGGTAATACCCACATCTGCTACAATTCAGCCATGATCTCTCCCAACTCACCGGTCCCCGACCGGCCCCAGGTGATTCTGTTCGACCTGGATGGAACCCTGCGCCACAATCGGCCAGATGCCAACCACACCCTGTTTGATTTCGCTGTTGCCCAAGGTGTGCCCGATTCAGCAGAACTGCGCCGCAAGGCCATCCACTGGGCACATTATTATTGGGCCCACTCGCCGGAGCTGCAGGAAGACGTGCTTACTTATCGCGAGATGGATGCCGCATTTTGGCAGCACTACGTGGTTCGTAAACTGCAGGTATTTGGCTGTAACGTCAAGCAGGCACGCCAGCTGGCCCCGGCCGTACAATCCTACATGTCCGACATATACGAGCCAATCGACTGGATCCCGCCTGCAGTGCCCGAACTGCTCCAGGCGCTGCTCGCTCAGGGTCACACTCTCGGGCTGCTCACCAATCGCTCCCAGCCTGTCAATGCCTATCTGGAAGACGTGGAGCTGGCGCGTTACTTCCAGTTCGTGCTGGCAGCCGGCGAAATCAATACTTGGAAACCTGATCCAGGCATCTTTACGCATGCCCTCAAGCTGCTGGGCGTCTCAGCGCAGCAGGCCATTTATGTGGGCGATAATTACTTTGCGGATGTAATTGGTGCGCAGCAGGCTGGTGTGCGCCCGGTGTTATACGATCCAGATGGGATATTCCCGGAAGCCGACTGCACGATCATCCAGGCTCTAGAAGAAATTTTACAGGTGCTGCAACCGGCCTGAATACAAACCGTCTGGTATCTTGCGCAGATGGAGCGCAAAGGTATTATTTGTAGGGCCCCGGGCAGCTGTTTATTGACGGCTGCTCAGCGTTATTTACAACCCGGTAAACCCGCACTCCCTGGGACTGCGAATTCCCGGCACCTTTCAGCTCCAGGAACCGCACCATGGAACCGGAAAATATCTGGTCAGTATCCACGTGAAAGACATTTTCATAGTCGGTGAGATATTGGATACCCTGTCCCTGGATATACCCCCAAATTGCGCATAAATCAAAATAACGCGTACCCTGGCGGCGGATCTCCTGGTGCAGCATATTATTGACCACCCCATCCAGATTGATCACGGTTCGCTCTGAAAAATAACCCAGGATGCCGCTGTTCCAGGCACCAATCACGGCGTCTGGCGGAGTTTCTTGCGCCAGTTTTTCGGCCAAGCGATACGCGTTCGCCTGCGCCGGGTAAATTTGGAGCACACCCGATTGCCAGGAGCGCCAAACCGGGAAAAATGTAAATAAAATGACCAGAAACAAACCCAGCTCGACGAAACGCGGGGCACGGGCATTTCCCACCACTGCGAATACATCGCAAATCCAGGCACAGAGCACACCAGCAAATACGGCTCCAACCACCAGAACCGGCATGAAATACCAGAACTGCTGCTGCCATAAATAGGCACCGTAAAATCCGAGGATGAATATCCCATACAACCCGCTCAAGGTCAGCAGCCTTTTCCCGGCTTGTGGAACAGCCACTCTGCGCGCGCCTGGCATCAATCTCAAGGCAACAGCGACTAGCAGCAGCACAAGAGCAGCAGCCGAAAAATACATGCTGCCAAAAATAGTGCGCACCCAGGACAGCAGCGCGGCAGAAAAATTCGCTGCAGTCCCATCAGCGGCAGTGCGCGCATGCATATGCCAATATACAGCCTGCCCGCTGACCTGCACCAAGGACCCGAATGTCACCCAGTTCCAATAGAACCAGGGTGCCAGCACAGCCGCAGCGCTTATCATGATGAGGAGGCCCGATCGGACCAGCGAGCGGTCAACTCGCTTGCGCAGGCCACGTTGACTCCATGAAGCAAAGAGGAGCAAATCCAGGCCAAGCGCCGCGCCTAAAAACACCCCATCTGAGCGAGCAAGAATAGTCAAGCCCAGCAATGCCCCGATTAATGCCGGCGCGCCGGCACTTCGTTGATCGGGTTGCAGCCGCCAGCGGGCATAGGCATACAGCACCAGCAGAATGCACAGCGCATACAGGGCACTCTCCACCCCGCTCACCGTAATAATCAACCCCCAGGGATTGAACAACCAGACCAGCACCCCTGCCCGCCCGGCACGTTGACCGCCAACCAGGTTCAACAGGTAATACAGGGGCAAGGCAGCCGCCAGGTTTAACGCCAGGACAATTATCTGGCTGGTATAAACCGGCGGTAGACCCCCTGCCGGAAATAGCCAAAAGAGCGGGGTGAGCAGCAGGACATACAGAGGGTGAAAACCGTTGGTTGGCAGCAGCCCATCGAAAGTGAACCCGCTGCCGTTGGCCAGGTTGCGCGCGATTGTCAGGTAATAAAAAGAGTCATCAGCAATCCCCTGTGCCAGCCAGCCCCCGGGTGGTGCCATAACGATATACATGCGCACGGCAACTGCAGCTCCCAGCAGCAGCCACCACATGACTTTGCTAAAGCTCATTACCTGATCGCGCTGTTTATCGACTTGCAACACATGGGTTAAATCTGCCATAGGTTTCCCCGTAATTACGCCAGGCCATTCGCTGCCCGGTCGAATACTCCACCTTTGATTGTAGCCGGGAAGCGAGAGGGTAATATGTTAGGTTGATTACAAATACCGGAAAATGGCAGGCATTCACCGGGTTAATCCGCTACCGCCTGGGTGGTTTCGCGCGCGGCGGCGTCAGCTCGCGGGCGCAGGAGCAGCCAGGTCAGGATCGCCGCGGCCAGCAGGCAGACCGCCCCCAATAAAAACGGCAGCATTGGAGAGCCGTTTTCCCACATGATCGCACCTAACAATGGCGCCGGCATGGCAGCCACGCTGATTGCCGTCCGGAAGAGGCCAAATGTCATCCCCAGGTGTCCAGCAGGTGCAGCTCGGGCCAGCATCGCATCAAACGCCGGGTCTGCCAGTCCAAACGCCAGCCCCGAGATCGCGAAGAACACCAGCGTAGCCGGGATCGTTTGGAAGATGACCAGCACCCCCAGGGCACCTGCATGGACAACTCCACCCAGGGTCAGTACCCCTGGTGCGCTCCAGCGATCCGCCAGGCGGCTGCCAAAAATGCTGCTCAGCGCATACACCAGGGCAAACATGGAAAAGACCAGCCCAATCTGAGCCTCATTCAAGCCAAAATCCTGCAGCAGTACCGGCTCGAGGTTTTGGTACAGGCTCACCCCCACATCTCGCAAGGCATCTGTCAGGAACAGCCAGGTCAGCAGCCCACCGCCCACCATCCCCATAACCATAATATTGAAGCCCCTTTTTAACCCGCTGACTTTCAGGAGACGCCAGTGATAGGGTTGGCGCAGAGCAACGCTGATCCGCAATAGTGAGGCAGCACCCATAAAACCAACCGCCACCCAAAAAACATTCTTCAAATCAAACGCCACCGCCACCCATCCGCCCAGCAAAGGGCCGATAATATCCACAACGCTGAACAGCCCATTGACCACGCCGAATGTTTGGGCAAGCCCGCCATCAGGAGCAACTTCGGCAGTATAGGCATGAAAAGAAGGTCCCACCAGGGAGCGCCCAAACGCCAGCACCGCGGTCGCTGTCAGCAGCCAGCCCCACGTGGGCGCGATGGCGTACCCCAGCATCCCAACAAAACCGAATACCGTGCCGATCCCAACCGCCTGCAGGCGGCCGATCGAATCCGACACCCACCCGCCAAAGGGGCGCAGCAGGGCGGAGGCAATGGTGTCAAACGTGAAGAAAAAGCCAACCATGGTCACGCTGCCGCCCAGAGACAGGATGTAAAGCGGCATAAATGGGCGATAGACCCGGCTGCCAATATTTGCCAGAATCATTGAAACCAGCAGAATTTTGAGCTTGATCGGCAGCTGAGCCCACGTCTGGCGCGCGGTCATCCGGACGGATTCTCTCCCTTCCGGGCTAAAGCCCGGCGCGCATTCGTGATCGAACTGGTTAAGCCCAGGCTGGCTTCTAAAGCGTCCAGGATAGCAGCGGCCCGACCGGACGTATTTGCAGCCCAGTGAGCCGATAAAACCCGGCAAATCACCCACTCATTGGGCTCAGCATCGGCTGCCCACATCTCAAGCAAATCGAGCACATCTATGGTTTGACCGGATTGCCCGGCAGCCACCAGCAGCCCCGCCAGGGCTGCCCGGACCTCAGGGTCAGGGTTCTGCTTCTGGCCCCACGCTGCTGCGAGCACCGCCTGCGGGGCGATGCGCGTAAAATTCACCAGCATCTCCAGGGCGGTTGCCTGCCGGCGAGCATGGGCCGCCGCTTTTTTGGGATCAACCGGCTCAGTCAGCCAGGACGAAGCCAGGGTGAGCGGGCGCGTTTGACCTTCAGCTGTGCATTCCCGGCTTGCCAATGCCAGCACCCGGCGTACTTCTGGTCTGGCATCTGCCGCCAGGCGGATAAGAACCTCGTCACCCTCGGCAGACCCCCGGCAGGTACGCAGGACAAGCGCGGCTGCCGCCAGCGCCCGGATCGCAGCCAGGTGATCGTGGCTCAAATCTTCCAGGTAAGCATACGGCACTCGCTGTTCCCCCAACATTTCCCCGGCTGGCAGGAGTAGTTTTTCGATGCTGCCGGTGTCTAACGCCTGGTTGCCACGCACCTCTGGTAAGTTACGCATTCCGAGCAGCGCCATATCCAGGGCTTCAGGCATACCTAACGCCGCAGCTGCCTTTAGATCTCGTAAAAATTCGCGCCCGGCTGCTTTCATGCACCGGATCCATGTCGCGCCAACAATTCCGCCAGTTCCTGGCGGGCAGCCTGCGGTTCGCGAAAATGGACGGCATACATCCCCACTGCCCGGGCAGCTTCCACATTATGCAGAAAATCATCAACAAACACTGCCTCATTGGGCGCCATGCGTAAAGCATCCAGTGCCAGCCGGTAGATGCGTTCATCTGGTTTGACCACCCCAACTTCCGCAGAAATCGTCAGGTGATCAAAGGCATCCCCAATCCCGGCAGTCTCTTCAACATACGCCCGGGCGTCAGTGAGCGCGTTGGAAATGACACCAATCCGGTAGCCTGCCTTAAGGCTCCGGATCCAATCGACCAGCCCGGTGTCGAGCACGTCCGCCGCGAAAAACTCGCTTCGGAATGATGCCAGCGCACTTGCCGGCAAGCCAAGTTGATCGAGCACGTAGGACCATTGTTCTGCAGCACTCACCACGCCGGTTTGGGCTTTGTAGCCCATTTCTCCGCCCCAGACAAGCTCCTCCAACTCCCGCATGCTCTTCCCAAACCGCTCCGCCAGGCAGCGTCCGCGGACCCCAATCGGTGGTGCGCACCAGAACTCCGCCCAAATCCCAGTAGATGGCTCGAATGACCGTCAGGGTTCTACTCCTTAATGATCGTTGAACGAAGAACGCGGCCCTATCTGTTTGGCAGCCATGGATTTCCGCATTCCTCTGGCACACCAGCATCATACGGAACATTTTCTGGTGACGCGATCCGCCAGTACAAACGGGCGTATTTCTTGAACTCCACGGCACAGGAAAATTCTGTGCGGCTCATATTACCCCGCCAAGCGCTGCGGCCCCCGGATTCCGGTCGGGAGCGGACCCGCGCCCTGGAAAATCTTTTGGGTTCTGGTTGGATTATAAAAATTTGACCTGGGCAAAGGAATACGCAGACCGCATGCCGCGCCACGGTGCGAGAATCGATCCATAAAAAATTCTGCAGGTATTGTGGGGGGATTCTCAGGCACCAATGCGAGCTGCCGCGTAAAACAAGCATTTTATCTGGAAAAAATCAGGGGGTCAGCCTTCACCAAAACCACCCAGCAAGATGCGGTCAGGGCCACGATCGATCTCCCACGGGTAAACAATAAAGGCATCCGTTATGGCAGCAAAATAATCGGGGCGGTGATTGCCAAACAGGTTGCGGTGGGGATTAAAATGCAGTACACAGGTCGACGAAATTCCCCCGGCGGCAGAAACCCGGTTTTTTACAGCAGTGATCGTCCGCCCCGAGCCCCATACATCATCCACAACCAGGATCCTGCGGCCGCGCAGTAGCTCATCGTCAGGAAATTGGATAAAGTGCGGCCAGGCAAATAACCCGGTTTTTTCACGCTCGAATTCAGTGGGGAAGTCCACTGCAGCCGTGAGAATATGCCTGATCCCCATCGCTTCTGCCAGCATCCCGCCGGGAATGATCCCGCCCCGGGTAATCATCACCATTCCCTCGAAATCGCCTTCAAACTGCGGCAGCAAGTAATCCATCAGGCGATCTACTTCTTGCCAGGTGAGCACTTCTCGGCGCATTGATTCCATTCAACGACCTCTTTCCTACGCGGCCGGCACGCCGCGTAATTGTCAATCAGGCAGTGTTTAATTATAGCAGTGAAGGCGGGTTTACTTCGATGCGAACATCACCCAAATCGTGGTCTCGCAACAAGCCGACCGGGTCAGGGCCGCGCAAGACAATCTGCCAGCGATAAACGCCTCCGAGGCGGGCAAAAAAACAAGGCACCGGGCCAACCAGCTCGGTGGCGCGGGCATCGGCCGCGTTGAGGATACCCCGTAAACGGCCTGCCAGGGCCCTGGCTTCATCTTCTGCGCGCTGGGGGTTGGTATGGCGCACCTCCAGGCGCACCAAGCGTGCGAACGGCGGATATCCAAGCTGGCGGCGGTAAGCGATCTCTTTCTGATAAAAACCCTGGTAATCGTGGCTGCTGGCCGCCTGGATTCCGTAATGCTCCGGCTGGAACGTTTGCAGAATCACCTGCCCACCCAGGGGGCTGCGCCCGGCACGCCCAGCGACCTGGGTAAGCACCTGGAAAACCCGCTCACCAGAGCGGTAATCCGGCAAATTTAATCCTACGTCTGCCAGCACCACCCCCACCAGGGTCACCAGGGGCAGATCCAAACCTTTGGCGAGCATCTGAGTACCTATAAGCACATCCGCCCGGTGATTGGCAAAATGACTCAAGATCACTTCGTGGGCGTTTTTACCGCGGGTCGTACTGCGGTCCCAGCGCAAAGTGATGGCATCCGGGAAAAGCTGGCGCACTTCTTCTTCCACCTTTTCGGTACCCGTGCCGAATTGGCGAATGCGCCCGCTGCCGCACTGCGGGCAGCGCTCGGGCATGCCGCGCCGGTATCCACAATAGTGACAGGTTAGGCTACGTTCGTTGCCGTGGTATGTCAATGGCAGGTCGCAGCGCGGGCAGCGTAAAGAATAACCGCAGTCGCGGCAGAAAACATACGTGGCTGTTCCAAGCCGGTTTAAGAACAGGATGGCTTGCTGCTTGCTCGCCAAGACACTTTCCAGCGCCCGCCGCAAATCCTGACTGAAAATGGAACGGTTGCCAGCGCGCAGCTCGGCGCGCATATCGACGACCTGGACCGGAGGCAGGTCAATCGTTTCTGCCTCCTCCTGCCATGGGCGAAAGCGCGATTCTAGGTTGAAACGCTGTGCCTGGGCCTGAATGATTTTCCTGTGCCCCAGAATTCGTTCGGGCAGCTGCACAAGCCGCCAGCGACCTTGCTGGGCCCGGTAATACGAGGTGACATCTGGTGTGGCTGTGCCCAGCAGGCAAACCGCACCCACCAGACGGGCATAAACCGCGGCCAGCTCGCGCGCATGAAAGCTGGGCGGCTCAGCCTGGTAATCAGGATTCATCATGGCTTTCGTCGACAACAATCAGGCCCAGATCATGAAAAGGGGTGAACAGGGCGCTGCGCGGGCCGACCACCACCGAGAGCAAACCGGCGCGTGCCCGGCGCCAGGTATCATAGCGTTCACCTGCTGAAAGCCTGGAATGAACCAGCCCCACCTGCCCGGGGAAACGTCCCAAAAACCGCCGCACGGTCTGAGGGGTCAGGGCTATTTCGGGGACCAGCACAATCGCCTGGCGACCCATCGACAGGGTTTCCTCCACGGCTTTGAGATAAAGTTCCGTTTTCCCGGAGCCCGTCACTCCGTGCAGCAAAACGGGCGCCTGTGGCTCATCCCTGGCCGCCCGCAGCGATTGCTGGATTACCTCCCAGCCGGCTTGTTGTTCCCGGGTCAGGCTCACGGCTTCGACCTGCGGAAGCACCATCCCCTCCAGGGGATCGCGCCAGGTCTCTCCCTCCCCCAAAATCACCAGATTTTTTTCAGCCAGCAGGCGCAGGTCAGCCAGGTTCCCTCCGCTGGAGGCGTACACCCATTGGACTTCCACCGGGCCATTTTCCTGCATCAGGAACCGGAGCATCTTCTGGCGGCGTTCCAGCGCCTGAGTATCGGGTCGCCCCAGGTCTCCCAGGGCCGCCTGTGCCGTGTGGGGAGGGCAGGCCAGGCGAGCTGTGCGCACCAGCTTGGGACGCACTGTGGGTGCGGGCAGTACGGTTTCGCTGGTTACCAGGCTGCGGCGGGCCAATCCCTGGGCTGCAGCTTTCCAATTCTGGTGGGGGAGCGCCCGCTCGAGCTGAGAGGTGCGCAGCGCGCCGCGCCGTTCGAGCAGTTTTAGGATGCGTACCTGGGTGGATGTCAGTTCTTCCGCCTGAGAGCTGGGATGATCCCCGGGTGGAGATAAAGCATACAGAGTCTCTGCCCGTTGGCTGAGGCCAGGCGGCAGCAGCAAGTCAACGACTGAGGCCAGCGTGGTCAGGCTGTTTTTTGCCAGGAGCGAGGCAAGCTTGATCTGGTGAGCAGTGAGAACCGGCTGCGGGTCAAGCAGTTCTTGCACGGGGCGTGTATTTGGCACCGAAGGCTGGTCCACCTGCCCCAAAACGACACCTTGCACGGTTTGTTTTCCAAACGGCACCAGCACAAAATGACCAACCTGCAATCGTTCAGCCAGTTCGGGCGGGGCATGATAGTGGAAAACGCCCCTCACCTGAGGGACGTTAACTGCAATTTCTACATAAACTGGCATATGGCCTCAGGCAGGTGTGGCTGCCGGATCAGGTTCAGGTGGTTGGTCGGTTTCCAGGCGGCTCAGGTTGACCCGTTCAATCCGCATCCCATCCATTTGAACGACCTGCAAACGGACGCCATCCCCCTCAACCACATCATTAATCTTGGGCATGCGGTTCAGTTTTCCAAGCACATACCCGGCAATCGTATCGTAATTTGGTTCGATCAGGTGAATCCCCAGCTGATCATTCACATCGTCGATCAATGCCATCCCATCAATCAGCAGCGTGCCGTCTGCCAGTCTTTCCACATCGGGGATGGTTGTGTCAAATGGATCGCTCACTTCACCGACGATCTCTTCCAGCAGATCTTCCAAAGTTACCAATCCAGCCGTGCCGCCAAACTCATCCAAAGCAATGGCAATGTGCTGGCGCCTCAGGCGAAATTCACGCAGCAGCTTGCTGACTGAAATGGATTCGGGGACATAAATGGCTTCTCGCAGGAGGTCACGCGCTGTACAATTCTGCCGGGTGGGGTCGCGCATCGCAATCATGACATCGCGCAAATGCACTACTCCGATGATCTGGTCGAGGTCATCTTCGTAAACCGGAAACTTGGTATAAGGGTTTTCAAGACTGCGTTCCACCACCTGCTCCAGGGGTACATCCGCCTCAACTGCGATCATTTCCGTGCGCGGCACAAGCACCTGGCGCACGCTAAGCGCGCTTAAATCAAAAATGGCATGCAGCATCTCGCTTTCATCCATCTGCACAGTGCCCCCTTCAGTGCTCGCCGCAACAATCATTTTTAATTCCTCGACGGAATGGACCAGCTGGTGTCCGGACGCCGGCTGCACCCCCACCATGCGCAGCAAAGCGTTGCCAGCGCCATTTAAAACCCAGATTGCCGGCTTAAACACACGCTCGGCCATGACCGTTGGGCGGCCCACAACCAGGGAAGTTTTCTCGGGATCCTGCAGTGCGATAGATTTTGGGGCCAGCTCCCCGGCGACAACGTGCATGAATGTAATCAACGCAAACGATATTCCAGCTGCGATGCTGTGTGAAATCCCTGATTGGACGGTGGCGGGAAATAATTCAACCACCGGTTGGATGAAATGCGACAAAGCCGGCTCACCAATCCACCCCAGGCCCAGGCTGGCGAGGGTGATCCCTAGCTGCGTGGCGGCAATGACGCTGTCCGGTCTCTCGACCGCTTTTTGCACCCACAGGGCTGCCGGGTGACCCTGAGCAACAAGCTCGGCGATGCGTGTTTTTCGCACACTGACCAGGGAAAATTCAGCAGCAACAAAGAAACCGTTGGCCAGAACCAGGACCAGTACCAAAAATAACCGGAATAAATCGCTCAGGAGTGTTTCTTGCATCTCAAAATTACCAAGTCTGCCAGGGGATTAACAGAATGCTGACAACCAGCCTTGCTTCAAATGTATGCTGTTTGTCACGATCCCGATCCTGCGGTTAATGATTTCAGGAATGCCGCCGCGGCGTATCCAACGACCTGAGAGGTGTCACCGGTGATATCTCCAGAGGTGGCCTGCTGCAAGATAACCGCCCGGTCAGCGCCCAGGCGTGCAGCTGCCTCCATCACCGCTGCCAGTGCGCCTCGCCCGCAAGCAAAACCTTTGCCCTGCTCTTCTACCTGCAACACGCCCGCCGGGTCAAAAGCAGCTACAGCCTTCAGGATTTCATTATCAAACTGCCGGGCGACAGCCTGCGGATAAAAATGCGAGAGGTCCGTGCTGGCGACCAACAGGTAATTTTTGCCCATCAACATCTGCGCCAGCGCAGCCCCAAGGGCTTCGACAACCTCCTGGGTCTGCTCACGCACCATGATCGGCAGCAGCGTAAAAGGCCCTGACAACGCTCGCTGTAAAAATGGGAGTTCTATTTCCAAAGCATGTTCCGGGTCATGTCCAACCGGGGTCAATCCGAAGCCAAGCTTGGCCTTCAACAATCTGTCGAGCTCATCCACGGACTGCTGGTCAACTTCGATTTCTCCCAGGGGAGTCCAGTATGCCCGGTGCAGTGAGGTAAGCAATGGGTAAGGGTAGGGGTGGTGCATGGGAGCAACCACTACCACCAGGTCAGGGGTATAACCCTGCAAGGCGCGAAACGCGTAACCGGCTACCGGTCCAGAATAAAGGTGACCGGCATGCGGAACCATCACCGCCACAATGAGGCCATCTAACTCAGGAGGGTCTGCTTCTTGAATATACCGATCGACCCCCTCCGCCAGCTGTTTCGCATCCCCGGGGTACCAGCGTCCGGCGATCGGCGAAGGGCGCACCGTCTGGCGTATCTGCATCTTTGATCCTGTTCTCCAAAACTGATTGGGCAAGCTACCCTTGCGGATATTTGAATTTTAGCATATTCTCGCCTCCAACGACTCACAGCTCACCAATCCGCAATCTGGCTCAACCTGGTCGATTCTGCCATGCCAGCCTGCGCTCAGCCGCTCTTTTAAGTGCAATCCCGTTTAGGTATTTTCCCTCACAGCACAAGAAAAGTGCTCATTCGGGAATGCGCATCCCCCGGATGAACATAAACGATTGTCCGGCAGCATTATTTAGGCAGACCGGGGTGGTTTCCCGGTATGTTATACTTCTGCCGGAGAATTTTCACCGGATTCGTTTCTAACCAGCGGAATATTGCCGGTGATCCGCCTGATCTGCTCCGAAACTTCGCCCATCAAGCCACTCTGAGGTCCTATGCTCGCTAACATCAAAATTATCTACTGCGCTGTTTGACACTATACCGATCGTGCCGTCGGTCTGGCGGCTGAATTGTTAAAAGAGTTTGAGCCCGAGCTTGAAACGCTGGTTCTGGAACCTTCCGATGGTGGTAAGTTCGAAGTGATCGTCAATGACGAGCTGGTGTATTCAAAACTTCAAACCAGGCGGCATGCTGAGCCAGGTGAAGTGCTCAAGCTGAGCCGTAAGAAAATTCGCGGCTGAGATGGCGATCACAGGAAGCGCCTGAATGCGCATTGTTTTACAGCGCGTCCGCAGTGGGCGCGTCCTGGTAAACAACCTGCCGATCGCAGAAGTTGGTCCTGGCATGGTGCTCCTGGTGGGGGTTGGACCCGGAGATACTGAAGACCAGGCTCGCTATCTGGCGGAGAAAATCGCCAACCTGCGCATTTTTGAAGATGAACAGGGCAAGATGAACCGCTCAATCCTGGAAACCGGTGGAGCAGCCCTGGTTGTTTCCCAATTCACATTATATGCTGATACCCGCAAAGGGCGGCGTCCTGCGTTTACGGAGGCAGCTCCGCCCGAAGTCGCCAGCCCGTTGGTAAGCCGTTTTGCGGCGCTGCTGCGCAGTCAGGGAGTGCCTGTTAAGGAGGGGGTATTTGGCGCAAATATGCTGGTCGAAATACATAACGACGGCCCGGTCACAATCCTGCTTGAACGGTAGCGATCTCAGGAATTTCGCCCCGCCACAACACTGCATCCAGCTGAACTGCGACCGCACCTGCGGTGAGCATGGCTGAGACCTGCTCTGATTCATAAACACCCCCACCCCCAATGACTGTTAAACCAATTTCTGCCAGGCTGCGCACAACGGGGAGCGCCAGCGGAAAAACCGCCGGGCCGTACAATCGACCGGATACCAGCTTGCCAGACGTGCCCGGGAGCAATCCACGCGGCGGGCCGAGGCTGACCACAGATACCCCGGTAAAAAAAAGTTTTTCGCCCAGTTCCAGGGCATTCTCAAACGGCAGCCGCAATATGACCGGTCTTTCCCCGCGAGCAGCCTTGAGGATACCAACCGCGTGTTCCGCAGAAACCCCTGGCGGCAGCCCGATTTCTACCCCGGTGATCCCTTCTACCTTTTCCAGCTCAATCACCGCCCGGTACACTTCCTCGGGCGAGCGCGCCAGAACATGCACCAGGACGGGAATGGAAAGTTGTCGCCAGCGGGCTGCATAGCGGCGCACGACTGCCCGCAGCCCGGGATTGGGATAGCCGGTGTGCAGCAAGAACCCTCCGGGGTAACGTAGCAGGCGCTCTCCATGAGCTGCCGTGCGCGGCTCCAGGCTGACCGGGTTCGTAATAAACGCCCCCAGGCGGCTTATATCCACCGGGCTGGCGCGCTCGGGAGCAAAACCGAGCGTACCGGCTGCGTTCAGCAGCGGGTGCTCAAGCACCAGGTTGACTTTATCCACTTTGCTCTCCGGAAGGTGGTGGCTGGCTGTACGCGGCCAATCGTTCGGCAAACTGGTCATCCAGGTCCCCCGGCACCGGGGGGTGTACCCTGTGCAGAGCGGGATATATCCGATGCAGGCTCTCGCTGTGCATGATGACTTCCTGGAGGCTAAGCTGCCGGCCAGCCTCCTGGGAGGTCCAGCGCACGAAAAGCGCATGCTGGGTGCGATGGCAGCGCGCCGCTTCCAATTTCTGCTCAAACACCGGGTCAATACCAATCACCAGGTGGGCTGGATCGTCCGCATTGGCCAGCCGCGGGTAGGGATGGCCGGTGTGTATAGCCTGCACACTGTAGAGCAAAGGCGCTGGACCGTCTGCAGCCAGGGATTGTACGGCGACCAGGGCCGCCTGGTAGCTGAATACGTGCGCTGGATGCCCATACTCACCATTGGAGCCGTGTGTCAGGATGGCGTCCACCTGAAACTGGTGTATGCTGGCTGCCAGCTGGCCTGCCACGAAAGCCAGATCCTGGCTGTATGGATGAACTTCCCCGTCCTCGCCTACCTCGGGGTCAGGATGACCCAAAAAAGTCAGGCTGCGGCCTGTAAGCGCTTGAACCGCACATACCAGCTCCTGTTCCCGGGTAGCTCCAAGTTCGCGGCGCGTGCATAAGGGCGGCTCCCCTACCTCGCCGCCTTCTCCCCGCGTGGCACACAGGTAATGTACCCTTGCCCCGGAGAGCGCCAGCAGCGCCAGGGTGCCGCCTGCTAGAATGGTCTCGTCATCCGGATGGGCAAAAAAAGCCAGTACATTCATGTGATGTTTTTATCGCGATTCAATTTATTCTCTTATCAGCGCAGCAGGCGCTGTAAATCGAACACCGGCCCATCTTTGCAGGTCAAATAATTGGCTGTGCGTCCTTCCACTGCGCAAGCCCCACAATCGCCCAGGGCCGCACACGGCAGCGGCAGATACACCAGAGCCTGCGCCGGATAGGGGAGCCGCAGTTTTTCGCCAGCTGCCAGCCAGGAACGCAGCCGGCCCAACTCATGAGCCGGCAGGTCAGCAGCAAGGTAATCAGGCCAGCCGCGAAATTCCGCCAGCGTCTCAAGTGGGTAGGCCTCTACTGCCAGCGGCAGCTCGGGCAAAGCGGCATCTGTGAACAGAGCAATCGCCGCGCCCGTTGGTAGGAATGACTCCAACAGGGGCAGCAGTCGCTCAGCCGTATCGCCCAGCGCCACCAACGCCAGTCGCTGCAGCTCGCGGGGCGGATGGAAACCCTGTCCGAGCGGACCGCGCACTTTTAAAATCGTGCCAATCCCCCATTCCACCGGCAGCGGGGCAGCAAAATGCACCTGGCGGCACAGCGCCAGGTGCGGGTCGGGCAGGTCTGCCAGCCAGTTTAATCCAGCTGGGAAGAGGCTGCTGGGCAGCGGTTCGAGCCCAATGGCTCTGGTCCAGGCCGCCAGGTACTGCCCTGGTTGGGGGATTACCGAGGTGGGCAGGCTGATCCAGGCTGATCCATCCACCTGGATTTCCAATACCGTTCCAAAGATGTGCTTAGGCGTTGTCGGCATGCGCAGATAGTATCACGCTTCAGGACCGGTAGCAACCAAAGCAGGCTGCTTTTTGACGTGACCACCGACATCGAAAGAACAGGTATAATTTTTCCAGCCCGGCGTTTCTTCAACCGCCGTGCTTAAAGCAGTTATCCTTAAGGAGGTCGAATGAATTTCGCCAGTGTTCTCCAAATCCTTGCCACCCTGTCATGGCTGGCGGTGGTTGGTTTGATTGTGATTGCCATTGTGCGTGCGGCGCGCAATCAGCGTTTTAAAGGTGCCCCCATTTATATCCTCGTGACTGCGGCAATTGCCATCGTGCTCACTACCATCAGCGCCGGCCTGGTTTTTGTCAAGCCCGAAGAACGTGGGGTTGTCATCTCGGCTGTCGCGCCCAACGGTTACCGTGTGTCCCCTTTGCAGCCCGGCTTACGTTGGATTCTTCCTTACCTGGAAAATGTAGTTTTTTATCCAATCTCCCGCCAGACCTATACGATGTCGATCGCACCTTCGGAAGGGCAGCTTGAAGGCGATGACTCTGTCTCCGCCCGCACCGCGGATGGGCAGGAAGTGCTGATCGACGCCTCCGTAATTTATTCTATTGATCCGAATCAGGTCATCCAGACCCACATTGAATGGCAGGACCGCTACACCAATGATTTGGTCCGCCCGCTGGCGCGCGGCGTCATCCGTGACGTGGTATCCCAATATGGGATTGAAGAAATATACAGTTCGCGGCGCGGGGAGCTGACCAACGAAGTAAACACGATCCTGCGAGATAAGCTGAACACAAACGGCCTGACTCTTTCAGAATTCATTTTACGGAATATCACCTTTTCCCCGGAATATGCTGCTTCGGTGGAGCAGAAGCAGATCGCCGAGCAACTCGCCCAGCAGGCAGCCTTTATTGTGGATCAGCGCCGCCAGGAGGCCGAACAGGCCCGCCAGGTGGCCCAGGGTACGGCGGACGCAGTGGTCATCAAGGCCCAGGGTGATGCCGAGGCTCGCTTGATCCAGGCCGAGGCCGAGGCCTCAGCCCTGCGCAAGCTGGCAGATGCCCTGCGTACAAATCCGGACCTGCTCACTTACGAGTACATCAAAGATCTTGCGCCCGGCATCCAGGTGATGCTTGTTCCAAACGACAATCCCTATCTGCTGCCGCTGCCATCCCTGGACTCACTAACACCAGAAACGGTTGTTCCTCAATCTTCGCCCACGCCGCTGCCTACCCCTACCTCTCAGCCCTGACCGTACGAAAGAACGGAATGTCATCAAAACCCGCCAAAGAGCCGACCTCCCGCCAGATTCGCCTGACAAGCCTGTCCAATTGTGCTGGTTGAGCTTCCAAGCTAAACGCGGAAACGCTGGCGCAGGTTCTGCGCCCTCTGCAGAAAATTTTTAATCCGGCTGATTATCCAGATCTGCTGGCAGATCTTAACGCGCCCGATGACGCCGCGGTCTGGCGATTATCTGCAGACCAGGCTCTCGCTGTCACCGTGGATTTTTTTACACCCGTGGTGGATAACCCCTATGATTATGGGGCCATCGCTGCTGCCAACAGCCTGTCCGACATTTACGCCATGGGCGGCAGGCCATTCCTGGCATTAAATGTCGCCGCCATGCCCCCGGACTTGCCGTTGGAGATCACTACCGAGATCCTACGCGGCGGAGCCGAAACTGCCGCGCGCGGCCGGGGTCGTCATCGCTGGCGGGCATACCATTCAGGACAAAGAACCAAAATACGGCCTGATCGCCCTGGGATTTGTGCATCCCGAGCGGATAATCACCAAAGCCGGCGCCCGACCCGGAGACCGGCTGGTGCTTACCAAACCCATCGGCACGGGTACGATTACCACCGCATTAAAACGCGAACAGGCCGATCCGACTGATGTCAGTGAGGCTGTAGGTTGGATGAAGCGCCTGAATGCCACCGCGGCCGGGCTGGCTGTCCGACATGGAATTTCTTCCGCCACCGATATCACCGGGTTCAGCTTTTTGGGCCACGCCTGGGAAATGGCGGAGGCCTCCGGGGTAGGGTTGCAGTTTTCATTCGAAAAAATCCCTTTTCTGCGCGGTGCATTTCGCTACGCCCAGGCATTCATTTTTCCCGCCGGGTCGCTGGATAACCGCCAGTATTACCACGATCATGTCCAGTTTGCACCACAACTGTCCGAATCCCAACAGATGCTCCTTTTTGACGCCCAGACCAGCGGCGGCCTGCTGATGGCTGTACCTGCTGATGCTTTGGAAAAGCTGCAGGAAGATGCGGCCGAAATTGGCCAAAATCTGTGGGTCGTTGGCGAAGTCATCGCTGGAAACCACATCGAAGTTTCAGTTTGAAGCCGGGAGGCTCATGAACAACCAGCTCGAATTTAACAGCCGCCGCTCTCCTGTCCTGGGACGTAAAGGCATGGTTGCAACCTCCCAGCCGCTTGCGGTCGCGGCCGGTCTCGAAATTTTACGTAAAGGCGGCTCAGCTGCGGATGCAGCAGTAGCGACCGCCGCCGCTCTAAACGTCACAGAACCAACGTCAACTGGGATTGGCGGGGATTGTTTTGCATTGTATTACGACGCCGAATCGAAAAATATCACCGCCCTGAATGGCTCGGGGCGTGCACCGGGGGCACTCACAACCGCCCTTCTAAAAGCCGGCGGCTTTGGACCCCCCGGTGAAGGCAAGCCACTGCCGCCCTACCACCCCTACACCATTACAGTTCCCGGTGCAGCAGCTGGCTGGTGCGACCTGATCGCCCAGCATGGGCGTCTGAAAATGTCTGAGGTGCTCGAACCCGCAATCCGCCTGGCTGATGAGGGATTCCCGGTCTCGCCGCTGACGGCCTATTTCTGGGAGCGCGGTGGGGAACGCCAGCTGGCAAATGCCCTCAACGGACGTGAGCTTACCATCGACGGTCGCACGCCGCACGCCGGAGAAATTTTCCGCAATCCCGGTCTGGCGAGCACCTTCAAATCGGTCGCCAAGGATGGGAAAGAAGGGTTTTATTACGGAAAGATTGCCCGCGCCATCGCCGATGTCGTAAAACAGGCTGGTGGTGTTTTGCGCGAAAAAGACCTCAATACCCATCAATCTACCTGGGAACAGCCGATTAGCGTTTCCTATCGGGGATACCGCATTTGGGAATGCCCGCCGAATGGGCAGGGACTGACTGCCTTGATAGCGTTAAACATTCTCGAGCATCTGCAAGTTCACCGGCTGCCGCCGTTATCTGCGGAGCGCCTGCACCTCGAAATTGAAGCCCTGCGGCTCGCTTTTGCTGACACGCGCTGGTACGTTGCAGATCCCGCGACCAGCCCGGCGCCTCTCAAACGCCTGCTGTCCAAGGATTATGCGGCCCTGCGATCGTTGTATATTGACCGTAAGCAAGCCACGCTTGACCAGCAGCGCGGTACCCCGGTCGCAGCTTCCGACACGGTTTATCTGAGCGTTGTCGATGGAATGGGGAATGCCTGTTCCTTTATTAACAGCAATTACATGGGGTTTGGCACCGGAATTGTGCCCCTTGGTTGGGGTTTCACGCTCCAAAACCGCGGCCACAATTTTAACCTCGAACCCGATCACCCCAATACTCTCGCTCCGGGCAAGCGCCCCTACCACACCATTATCCCGGCCATCATCACGCATGCTCGCGACCACGCCCTGTATGCCAGCTTCGGTGTGATGGGAGGGTTCATGCAGCCGCAGGGTCACGTCCAGGTTGCCCTGGGGTTGATCGATGACCAGCTTGACCCGCAAGCCGTCCTGGACCGCCCGCGCTTCTGCATTTCGGATGGCACCTCAGGCGGCAAGGTTGCCCTGGAAGAGGGGATTCCTTTCCAGGTCCTCGCCGAACTGGCCCAAATGGGGCACCCGGTTATACCTGTCACCGGGCAAGCACGCGCGTTATTCGGGCGCGGCCAGGTCATCGTGCGCGACCGGGACAGCGGGGTATTGTGGGGCGGCAGTGACCCGCGCGCCGATGGCTGCGCAATGAGCGTATAATTTGGAGCAATAACTCCGTTAATCTTTCAGCGATGTGAAAGGAGATTTAACCATGTCCGTCCCAGCTTTAATCAGCGACAAACTCAGCCAGGCCATGAACGACCAGATTGGCAATGAATTTGGAGCAAGCATGCAGTATCTGGCAATTGCAGCTTTTTTTGAAACCAGGCACATGATGTTGCTTTCAAAACTATTTTTCGAACAGGCCGAGGAAGAAACCGAACACGCCATGAAGTTCGTCCACTACCTGCTCGAAACGGGTGGCGGCCTGCGCATTCCCCAAATCAAAGCTCCGAAGCCCGATTTTGAGTCCGCGGCGGAAGCCGTCGAAGCTGCCCTTAACTGGGAGCTGGAAGTCACCCGCCAGATCAATAACCTGATGGATATCGCAGTATCCGAGAAGGACTACCTGGCGCGCGGCATGCTGCAGTGGTTTGTCGATGAACAGCTTGAAGAAATCACCAAAATGGATCAGTTATTGAGTGTCATTCGACGGGCTGGCGATAACAACCTGCTGATGGTGGAAGCTTACTTAATCCACAGCAGCGAGGGCGGCACAGACTGAGGGATACATTCCAGGAAACCGAAACGGGCCTGAGTAATTAACTCAGACCCGTTTTTCTTAACCCTTTCAGTGATTATTGGATGGCATAAACGATGCTAACTTCCACCTGGATCTCAGTTTGTCCGGGTGAAACCGGCACTGACATGGCTGCTGCTTCGACTGCGGCGCCACCAAAATCCCGGTACACGGGCACCGGCCCGCCGCCAATATAGGAAGAAATGGATTGGACTTCACCCAGCTCAACTCCGGCAGCTGCTGCCAGTGTTTCCGCCCGGCTGCGGGCATTTTCTACCGCGGCCTGCAGAGCAGCGTCATAAGCCGCCTCGGGATCAGCTACCGAAAATTCGATCCCATTGATCGAGTTGGCTCCTGCCTGGACCACACCGTCCAGCAGCTCACCCAATTGATCAAGCTCCCGGACGGTCACCTGAACCGTGTTATCGACGATGTAGGTGATCCCGGTAATCTTGCCTTCATTGTCATAATCTTGGCGCGGGTAGATGCTGAAATTGGTGGTTTTGATATCCCGTTCGGCGATGCCAAAACCACGCAGTGCAGACGCCACGTCCTCAGCCTGGCTGTTGTTGCTCGCAACAGCTTCCTGGGCATCTGTGTTTTCGGTATGGACCCCGATATAGATGGTGGCAATGTCCGGATCGAGGGAGACCTTGCCAGTGCCGTTTACTGAGATCGTGCGTACAGGCTCAACCTCCGTCGAAGGGGTCTCGGTAGTTTGCTGATTGCCGGCTGCGAGTACACCTGGCAACGTGCCGGCACCCACCAGGATGACAATCGCCACCAGGACAGCCAGCATAGACAGTAAAGTTTTTTTATGCATAGGAACGCTCCTTTTGATTTCAAAACGCGATTGAACCATTAACGCTCGGCTTTCAGCAAAAGTTCCCGGGCAGCTACCCCTTTTTTACCGCGGGAGATTGGGGATCCGCAAACCATCCGGTGATTCGCATCAAGTGAAACCTGTTGGCATATCTCTCACCGCTCCGTTCGCAGGTAGAATAAAATGATGTTGTGTCACAAGCACAACAATTGCTTGCCGGTTCTTGCTTTGAAATGTTACAATGGGTGGCATCTCTGAAACAAATGTTCTGAGCCAGAAGGGGTGAGTTTTTATGTCCGTTGATTTTCGCCAGCTCCAGGAACAGGTGCGCAGGCTCGGCCTGGATGCCGCGGCGCGTGAGCAGGTTATCCGCGACCGGCGCCAACTTGCGGGAGAACTGCTGGAAGAGCACGCTCAGCACTGGCAGGCCCTACGCGATAAAGTCCAGCGCATCGTTGACCAGGCTGATCCAAGCCTGCGCTGCGCCCTGCCGGTTAAAGGCGGCGTCGAACCTCTGAACACTCGCCGGGCAGCCCCCGCCCCATCCAGTCGCGGGACAATCATTGCCGCCGATGGCTCGCAGATTAACCCCGACCGCCACGCAGAAGTGGAATTCTGCCTGGTGAACGTCGGCGCCATCCAGATGCAAATCGGCAGTGCAGATGCCCCACGGCCTATCATCAACAGCGATCTGATTTACGGTGACCGCCTACAAGCACCAGGTGATGCCTTTACCGAAGCGCACGTCGCCCTGCTGCGTGATACCGCCGAACGCAAGATCCTGGCAGAACTGAGCATGGCGGCACCGGAAAGCCCGGTGATCACGTTTACCGATGGGCCGCTGGAGTTGTGGGGTGCCAAAGACGGCGATGCCGCTGAATTCGGGCGCCGCCTGGAAGAATACCAGCAGGCTCTCATCAGCCTCCATGAGCAGGGAGCCGCCACGGCTGGTTATGTGGACAGCCCTTCCGCCAACCTGGTGATACGCCTGCTTGAAGTCGCCATGACTCCCGAAGACCAGCTGGACCGGATCCGGGATCTGCACCCCCTGGCAGGTGCCACTGACCTGTGGCTGTTTGCCCAGCTGCTTAAACCCTGGGAGCGTTCTGCTGTGTTCGCGATCCAATCCGGTTCCACTGCCCGTTACCGGGGCCCGTTGGGGCTGCATTTCTTTTACCTGCACACGGGGCGCGGCGGACGGCCCCTGGCACGGGTAGAAATTCCAGCCTGGGTGGCAGACAGCCCACCCCTGGTGGATGCCTTACATGCCACCCTGGTGCAGCAGTGCCAGGTGCTTGGGGCGCGCGCCTACCCTTACTTGCTGCACCGCGCCCATGAGGTCGCCCTGGTAAGCCTGGCGGAGAAAGAACAGGTCACCCAGATGATTTTGCAAGAAAGGCTGCGGCGCGGTCTCGAGCTGGGTGAAAAAACAAACAAACAGTCCATGAAAAACCTCTCAGGACGAACGAGGTATTGAGATGACAGGAATGGTAATCGGACGACTGCTGCGCGCCAGCACGACGGGGTTTGTAGTCGGCTGCCGGGTCAGCGAAGCCGAAGCGCCGGAATTTGGCGCGTTGGTGCGCGTGCCCCAGCCTGGACGCTACGAAATTTTCGGCCTTATCCACGATATCCACATCGATGATGATGGGCTGGTGCGCCAGCTGGTCACTGCTGAAGGAATCGACGAGGCCATCATTGCCGACAACCGGATTAACCGCAATGTGCCGGTGGAAATGAGCGTCCTAGCAGTTGGCTACAGCCAGGATGGCGAGGTCCGTCACCTGCTGCCGCCGCGCCCGCCGCTCAGCCTGGACCAGATCTACACCTGCACTCCAACCGAACTGTGCACCTTCACCGCTGCCGGGCGTTATGGATACTTGCGCCACATCCTGCGCGCCTCCGACCTGCCTGTCGGAGAACTGCTGGCGGCGTTCATTGACCGGGCAGGCCGCGCCCATGCTGCTGCCGGGCGCGGCGACTGGGCCGATCAGGCGACCCGGGAATTGATCACATTGCTGCGGGATAATTACCCGGCACTGATGAGCGTCCTCGGCGCCCTGACGGACATATGAGCAGATCCTGCCGGGTCGCCCTGGTTTGGAAATTCCGCCGGGCGTGCGTTTGGATTGTTACTCGCTAATTTAATAGCGTGAGCTGAAACCTTTGGGAAGGAAACCAGGATGAGCATCGACCCTCACGACCCCAACCCGGTCATCGGTTATATCGTCGGCGGCGGGCTGAAAGAAAGTTTCCGTGTGCGGCTGACAGTCCCCGCGGATCAAATCCAGGAAGGTGCTTTTGTCGTCATAAAAAGTGGGAACTGGCAGTATTACGGCCTGGTCACCGATCTGCAGCTGGGTGCCACCGATCCACGGTTTGCGGATGAGCAGTCCGAGCAGCGCTTTCCCCCACACCTGGCGCGCCTGCTCCACGGACAGACGCTCTACACCAACCTGGAAGTACTGCCGGCCCTGATGCTGGAGGTCGGTCCAGATCCTTATCTGGCAGCTGCCGCTCACCAGGAGTGGCAGGCTCAGATCGACCGCGGTGACCGAGAATCCCCGCGCCCTCTGCCGGTGAAGACGATTCCGCCGCACCATGCCCCGGTCGTCCTGGCCTCTCCGGGCGACATCGCTGAAATCTTCGGGCAGGAAGAAGTTGGTAATTTTGTGATTGGCTACACTCGCGAGCAGAACCATCCAGTCCGCATTAACCTGGGTCGGTTCGTGCAGCGTTCATCCGGTATTTTTGGCGCCACCGGCACCGGCAAATCCTTCCTGACCCGGATCGTATTGGCAGGACTGATCCAATACAATGCCGCCTCCGTGCTGGTGTTTGACATGCACAATGAGTACGGCCCGGATGATATCGCTTCCGATACCGGTCAGCGGGTTGTCGGGTTAAAGAATAAATTTTCCAGCCGGGTGCGTATGGTCGGTTTGGGCCGCGGGGCCACCATCCGCGGCCAGACACCCGATTTCAACCTGGAAATCCCCGCCAGTGCCATCCAACCGGAGGATATTGAGCTGCTTACCCGCGAGCTCAATCTTAAAGAAACCACGCCCACTACCCTGGAGGCGCTCGTCACGACCTTTGGGCGCGAGCGCTGGTTCACCGCATTTAACCAACTGAAGGTTGGCTCAGTCATCGAGAATGACGAAGGCAAAAAGGTGCCCGCCCATGGCAGTGTCGCAGCCTGGGCAAACGACAACGGAGTCAATGTCATGGCAGCCGAAGGCCTGCACAACAAGCTCCGCCGCCTGTTTAACCTGGACTACGTGGTGGAAAATCCTGCCAGTGATGGCATCGGTGAGGTGATCAACACCCTGGCTGCGGGACGCCACATCATCCTCTCCTTTGGCGGGCACGAGAGCGACCTGGATTACCTGCTGGTTTCCAACCTGCTAACCCGCCGCATCCGGCTGGCCTGGGAGGAGCGCACCAACCATTTTCGTTCCACCAACGATGACGAGCCGCGGCCGCTCGTCATCGTGGTGGAAGAAGCGCACAAGCTGCTTAACCGCGAGATGGCCTCCCAGACAACGTTCAGCACCATCGCCCGCGAGCTGCGTAAATATTATGTCACCCTGCTGATCATCGATCAGCGCCCCTCCCAGATTTACGATGAGGTTATGTCCCAGCTCGGCACGCGCATATCCGGCTGGTTGGGAGACGATGACGATATCCGGGCCGTGCTCTCTGGGCTCGCCGGGCGCGAAGCCCTGCGCGGGATGCTTGCCCGGCTGCAGCCGCGCGAGGAAGTGCTCCTGTTGGGATGGGGGGTGCCCATGCCGCTCCCGGTGCGCTCGCGCCGGTACGATGACCGTTTCTGGGACGAGCTGCTTGGAAAATCGGGCGGGCGGCTCACGGCCGAAGAAGCACTGCGCGACTTGGGTTTTTAACCGCAGGTAGGATTGGAGGTGTTTTTTGGACTCACTATGGGTTGCCACTTCCAGCGGGGTGGCACTAGCTGTTCGTTCGGCAGCCGGCTGGCGTGTCCGGCAGACCGGCCTGTCTGGGGAGCAGGTCACCAGTGTGATCGCCCGAGAAGGGGTCGTCCTGGCAGGCACGACGCATGGGGTATTTCGTTCAGATGATCTGGGACAAACCTGGCGCGCCGCCAATACCGGCCTGGCAGTCCCTCATGTGCGCTGGCTGGCGTTTCACCCTCAGCATTCGGATTTTGAGTTTGCCGGAACCGAGCCGGCGGCCATTTTTACTTCCCACGATGGCGGCGAGCACTGGCAAAACTGTCCGGAAGTGATCGCCATGCGGGATGAATACGGCTGGTCGCTGCCGTACTCGCCCAAGGCTGGCTGTGTGCGCGGTATGGCATTCCACGGATCACGCGCTTATGCTGCGGTCGAAGACGGTGCGGTGCTGGTATCGCAGGATGCCGGACAAACCTGGTCCCTGGCAGCAGGCAGCCGCGGCCCGGCCGATCACTGGCCCGCAGCCGGGTATGTCCACTCCGATGTGCACTCGATCGAGGTACATCCTTCCACTCCCGACCTGGTCATTGCCCCCACCGGCGGTGGGCTGTATCGTTCAATCGATGGCGGGTTATCCTGGCAGCTGCTCTACCGCTGTTACTGCCGCGCAGCCTGGATCGATCCGGCTGACCCCGGGCATCTGATTTTTGGACAGGCGGATGGTGTCGATCGCAACGGGCGGATAATGGAAACGCATAATGCGGGCCAGGACTGGCAGCCAGCCTCGGCGGGTTTGGATACTCCCTGGGAGCGCGCGATGGTTGAGCGGTTTTTTGCCGCCGGCGGTGAGCTATTTGCCGCGCTGTCCGACGGGCGCCTGTTTGCTACTCCGTTGGCAGAGATCCACTGGCAGCCCATCCTGTCAGACCTGCCAGGCATACGGGCTGTGACCACCATGTTCACCTGAACGTGCGCCAAAACCCCGCACTCTGCTGTGTATCATTCGGAAGGGAATTTATGCCTGAATCTGCCGCTCCCTATGAGATTGTTCCCCTGACTGCGGACCGTTGGCCAGACCTCGAACGCCTGTTTGGTGAGCGAGGCGCAGTCGGTGGCTGCTGGTGTATGTACTGGCGCTTAAAACACCGCACCTACGAGCAGCTGAAAGGCGCTGGCAACCGGGCAGCAATGCAAGACCTGGCTGCCAGCGGCGAAATTCCCGGCCTGCTTGCCTATGCCGGGGTGGAGCCGGTTGGCTGGTGCTCATTTGGTCCGCGCCAGGAGTTCCCGCGCCTGGCGAGCTCGCGCATCCTGGCACCCGTAGACGAGCAGCCAGTCTGGTCGGTCGTATGCTTCTTTATCCATCGCAGGCACCGCCGGGGAGGGATTTCCTTGATGCTGCTGCAGGCCGCGGCGGATTACGCCCGCGCCCAGGGTGCGGCTGTCCTGGAGGGCTACCCGGTGGAACCGCATTCCGGCAGCATGCCCACCGTCTTTGCCTTCACGGGCATCGCCAGTACATTCCGCAAAGCCGGATTTATCGAAGTCGTCCGGCGCTCGGAAACGCGCCCGGTCATGCGCCTGGATTTGACTGTGCAGGACCAACATGAACGTTGAGCCGCAAGTACTGGATTGGCTGCTGGCAGGCGATCCTGCCATTCGCTGGCAGGTCCTGCAGGACCTGGTAGATGCCAGCCCGGAGGTGGTGCGCACTGAACGCTCCCGCCTCACTGAAGAAGGTTGGGCGGCAGACCTGCTGGCTCGCCAGGGCCCGGACGGCAAATGGGGTGGTGGGATTTATTCACCCAAGTGGATCTCTACTACCTACAGCTTGCTTCTGCTGCACCGGTTCGGCGTGCCCGGCGATAACCAGCAGGCCCGGCAGGGCTGCCGCATCCTGCTCGACACCAGCCTGTATCCCGACGGCGGCCTTAATATCCATAAGGGGGGCACTTACAGCGAAACCTGCGTCACTGGCATGGGGCTTTCGCTGGCCGCATATTTTAATATCGAGGGTGAACATCCGCACATTCTGGCTGCCCATCTATTAGGCCAGCAGCTGCCGGATGGCGGCTGGAACTGCCGTTCCTATGTGGGCGACACCCACAGCTCATTTCATACGACCATATCGGTTCTGGAAGGGCTGCGGCAGTACGCGCTGCGCCAGCCCCAGGAGCTGGAGGCGATCCAGGCAGCGCAGGCCAACGGCCGGGAATTCCTGCTTTTGCACCGGCTGTACAAATCTCACAGCACCGGTGAGGTGGTGGATGACCGTATGACCCGATTTTCCTTCCCGCCTCGCTGGCGCTACGATGTACTACGCGCCCTGGATTATTTCCAGGCTTGCCGCGCCTCTTACGATCCGCGCCTGGAGGATGCCATGGAGCTGCTCAACAAGCGCCGCCAGCCGAACGGGTGTTGGCTGCTCCAAAACCGCCACGCCGGGCGCACATTTTTCGAGATGGAGCAGTTGGGCCAGCCCAGCCGCTGGAACACGCTGCGCTCACTTCGCGTGCTGCGCTGGTGGGAGCAAGTTCAGCCTTAAACCAGGCCAGCGCTTCTCTTACAGCGGCTTCGATCCCGATTGCAACCTGCCGCTTGTCTATGCCTGGACGCATACCGGGGGACCCACGGTAACTTTGAGCGATCCCGCCTCAAGTTCTCCCACTTTTACTACCCCGGGCGGTCCAGCGGTACGCACAATCTCGCTGGTCGTTTCCGATGCGTTCAATCTGGCCTCCTCACCGGATGAAGTCGTGATCACAGTAAAAGCCCAGGCGGAGGAAGTATTTACTCTTTACTTGCCTGTGAATATTGTCGAACACTGCGATCCACCCATTCCTAACTGTTAAGATCAATCGTTCCGATAAATGATAAATTTCCCTCTACAGGTCATGCTGGCCTTTTGGAGGGAAATTTATTTTTCCGCTGCCTTTGTCTCAACTGTGGATCAGTATGCCAGCGTCGCCAGATGGCTGATCATTGTGGCCGGGTAATGCGGTTGGATGACAGAAATTTGTTCCCGGAACACCTACTGGTGGCTTACGTGCTCACCTACTGCTGCGCGCCTTCCGCTGGCAGGGTACTCAGATCCTTTGGGGTACACACCCCGTTAGCTGCCACAGTCTGCACAAGGTCATCTTTGGTTTCAACCATCAGGGCACCAGCCAGAGTTCGGTCTCCTAACCGTCCGAAAACCGGGTTCCACTTGGCATGCCGCCCGTCCACCGGTACGACCAGCGTATCCAGATTTTTGTAATACTTGTAAAACGAATGCACCCTCACCGCAGGCTGGTAGTGAATTTCTACCGTCATCATTTGCGGGTGGGTCTGGTAATCAGCATAGGTTGCCTCCGACATTGTGATGGGATCCCAGCGTTTGCTGCCAGACAGCATCTCGTTCACCGCAGCCGTGACACCGGCAAACGCGCCAGACGCACTGCCCACCTCGATTGTCTCGCCATAACAATTGACAAATATTTGGGCCGGCTGTTCCTTGAAAAACGGCCAGAACCACAAAGCGTCTTCGGTGCTGAGTGAGATCATCGCATACACAATGATCAAGATGATTACCAGGACCGATAAGAACAGGTTGCGCAGCGAGGGCTGCTTGCGTTCTTCATACATATACATGACCATCCTCCTTTGAAACACCTCATGGGCAGAAATCGGATCAACCCTGGGTTTAAAATATATTTTATATTATTTAATCATTTTGTCAATTGATTTTCGATATTCTTAATCTATATTCAAATATATTCAATCATTCAATCATGTTTTCGCTTGAGATCAGGCATGCCCGGTCCGCCGGTGGTGGTACAATGTCTGCTGCGGTGGTTGCCAGATTTGGTTTGCGCACGATCTGGAGCACCCGTTTACAATGTCACAGTGGAGCAACGATGGAACAATATCTGCTGCGCGCCCGTAAAGAAGGTACGCCCTTGATCGATGGTGATACCGTCACCTACCTCTGGCATGGCGAGACCGCGCCAACACTCGTCAATGACTTGTTCGATTGGGAAGACAACCCGGTGGAGATGATTGGGATCGGGCCAGAATTATGGATGTATTCACACGAGCTGCCGCGCAATGCCTACCTGGAATACGCTTTTTGGGATCCGGAAAGCGACCAGCGTTTTGCGGATCCGTATAATCCGCGCCGCACACCGAATGGGTTTGGCTCTTACAATCACTACTTTTACATGCCTGATGCCAGCCCACACCCACTGACCCGCCGCCAGCGTGAAGTTGCCCGCGGCCAGGTTTTCCGGACTGAAGTGACCACAGAAGAATATGCGTCGGGATTTAAGAGGCAGATTTACTTGTACCAACCTGCCACGGACGAACCCGTGCCCCTGCTCATTGTTTATGATGGCAACGACTTCGTGCAGCGCGGCCGGCTGCCGATCGTTGTAGACAATCTGATCGCCCAGGACCGCATCCAACCGATCGCGCTTGCGATGATTGCCAATCACAGGCAGGCACGAACGCTGGAATACGCCTGCAGCGAAATTACACTTGGCTTTCTCGCCCAGAAGATCATTCCGCATGCTTACGAACACTTGAATCTGGTCAGCCTGGATGACGCGCCAGGTTCCTTTGGAATTATGGGCGCTTCGATGAGCGGTCTGATGGCGTTTTACACCGGATTACGCATACCTGAAATTTTTGGGCGGGTGTTGTGTAATTCCGGTGCGTTTGCCATCCACGAACACGAATTTGTGATCTATGATTTGATCAAATTCTTACCCCTGCCAGATCTCAAATTATGGCTTGGCGTGGGGATGTTCGAATACCTGATCGACACAAACCGCCGTATGCACCAGCTGCTCGAAATGCGAGATTTCAACCACGAATATTTCGAATACCCAGGTGCGCATAATTACACATCCTGGCGGAATTCTTACTGGTTGGGATTGGAGTACCTCTTTGGAGATTGATATTGCCCGGCAGCAATCAAGAATTTTCGTACCTGGGCAGGGCACTCAATGAAATTAGCCACACTGTGCTATGTGCGTGATGCCGGTCGCACGCTGATGATCCACCGTATTAAGAAAACCAACGATATGCATGCTGGTAAATGGAACGGGCTGGGCGGAAAGCTTGAACCGGGTGAGACTCCGGAAGAATGTGTATGCCGCGAAGTCTTGGAAGAGGCGGGGCTTAATATTGTAAACCCGCGCCTGCATGGGCTGTTGACATTTCCAAAATTTGCTAATGGGGAAGATTGGTATGCGTTCGTTTTCACCGCTACCGAGTATAGGGGAGAACTAATTAATTCTGCTGAGGGCGATTTGGCCTGGATTCCAGATGCAGATCTGTTTGATCTAAACTTGTGGGAAGGCGATCGAATTTTTTTGCCCTGGCTGAGCCAGGAGAAGTTATTCTCGGGGAAATTCACGTACACAAATGGCAAATTGGTAGCGTATCATGTGGTTTTTCACGAGTTTTAGTGTTGACCCTGGTAGATCGCGCCTCATGCTTGCGTTGATTGGCCAGGATATCTGGTAGGATATTTATGGTGGTGAACGGCATTTTGCACTTGAAGCGTATATAAGATACTCAAACATTGGTGGCATTTCACCACCCCAATCCGGTGTATCCAGTACACATCCTGCTGGTTCCGAAGCAGGTGCTCCCCACTCTCAACAGCCTGGAAGCAGCGCATGCAGGACTATTGTATGAAATTGTCGATGCAGCCAGGCAGGTCGCCCACCTGCTTGGCCGGGACCAGGATAGATACCGGCTCATCCTGAATACCTGAAAATTCCAGGAGTTTCCCCAACTTCACATCCACCTGGTCGCGGACCAATCCCCGGCAACCAACCAGCCATGAGGCGTTGCCTGAAATCTACCTCTAAATAGGGCGAGTGCAGTCATTTGATGGTTTTTTTACCTCTATGAATTACTGAATCCAGTGGGGGATTGAGTCTCTGACAAATCCGAACAATTGTTCTATAAATAGATCAACATTGCAATGAACTAAATATTTTCTCAGGTACCTGCACGCCGAAACCTAAAATCTTGTATCCTGGAGGTACACATGAACTCCCGAGCTTCCGCCGCTTTTCAGCGGTTCCAGCTTCCACGGGGCCTGCTCTTCGGTGTGCTGATTATCGCTGCGCTTTTAGCATTTGAAATATTCAATTACAGTACAACCGAATTCGCCCTGACTGACCTATTAGGTGATTTAAGTTTCGCAGGTATTCGCTGGGCAACAATTCTGGCAATTGCTTTCTGTGGGATCGACTTTGCGGGGATTGCTCGCCTGTTCACACCTGAAAAAGGTGCTGATGAGCCTTCTGAAGTCTGGTATTTGTTCGGGGCCTGGCTGCTGGCAGCCGCAATGAATGCCATGCTCACCTGGTGGGGCGTATCCATTGCCATCTTAAATCACGAAACCCTCGGAAATGCAGTCGTTGAACGCACGACCCTGCTCCGAGTCGTTCCGATCTTTGTCGCAGTGCTGGTATGGTTGATCCGCGTCCTGATCATTGGCACCTTTTCAGTAGCGGGAGACCGCCTTTTTTCTCAGGCGGAACGCGGCGAGCGTCCAGCAAAGGCACCGGGTACAGCTCGGAGTCGGTCACCACTCCCGAGCCTGGGATTTAACCCTCGTAAATCAGGAAATTCGGTTAAGGCTTCGACGCCTTCGTTCCGACCTGCTCCCAAAAATACAAGCCAAGATAACGATCTCAATCGGACAGAACCAGCATTTACACGCCCAGAACCAACCTACCATCCTCTCTCGATGAGTGCTACACCTAAGAACAACTCGAATTCAATCGGTCGCATCCGCAGCTAGATTTTTACCTGAACCGAGGAGAGTCAGAGTGATGCAAGTTGCCTGGGAGGACGATGACCTTTACATCGAAGATGAATATTGGGATGAGCAGGCCGCCCCCGAACTTGAAAACGGAGGCTGCCTGCTCGGAGCCTTACCGCTGGTCGCAGTCGTTGCCGTTAGCTGTTTGCTTGCATTCCTGGCGCTAAATTGGACTTCCCCGGTGGTAGCGATCTCAATCAATTCCTCCGGCGAATATGTACAGGCTGAGCAGGAAGTAATCCAGTCCGCATCGAACGCTGCCGATGAACCTGTTGCCGACTCCGGTAATGCTTCGACTGGTAAACTCGCGCAACTTTTTACACCCGAAGTTTTATATTGGGAAGATGCAATCGTCAAGTGGGCACAGAAAAACGATTTGGACCCGAATCTGGTGGCAACGGTGATGCAAATCGAATCCTGCGGCGATCCATATGCAGAATCAAATGCCGGTGCGAAAGGTTTATTCCAGGTGATGCCATATCATTTTGCCGCTGGTGAGGACCCATTCGATCCTGCGACGAATGCCACCCGGGGAATGGCTTATCTTGCCAATGCTCTGTCGGCACGGAATTCTGATGCTCGGCTGGCCTTAGCAAGTTATAACGGTGGGATCACTGGGGCATCTCGACCCGAATCGCAATGGGCTGCTGAAACGCAGCGCTATGCTCATTGGGGTGGCGGTATTTATGCAGATGCCGTCAAGGGTAAGAAGAGCAGCAGCCGCTTGCAAGAATGGCTTTCTGCCGGTGGATCTGGATTGTGCACCCAGGCAAGCCAACGTCTGGGTATTTCAGGGAATTAATCTCTTACAGTTTTCTCACAATCTCCTTTAGACAAAGGCAGCCATACGGTGAATGTTGTGCCTTCATCTATCTTCGATTTGACATCAATCCGTCCTTCATGATTGCGGACAATCCAGTACGCGATCGATAATCCCAATCCAAAGCCCTGACCATCCCTGGATCGCGTCCTTGATTTTTCTCCACGGTAAAACCGTTCAAAAATATGCGGTAGATCTTCTGCAGCAATCCCTGGTCCAGAATCTTTAATACGGATCCAGGCCTGATCTTCGCTCTTACCAATCCCCAGGACCACCTCGCCTCCAATTGGGGTATAGCGGATGGCATTACTGACCAGATTTACCAGCACCTGCTTTATCCGGTCCCGATCACCGCACACCAATACCTGGTCCAGATCACCCAGTTTAACATTAACCTGATCTTTCGCAAGCACCTTCATTTGCTGCAGGACTTCCAACGCCAGGGTATCTATTTCCACCAAACGCCAATCGAGAGGCATTTTTCCTGATTCAGCTTGCGAAAGCAATAACAAATCTCCCGCCAGACGGGTCAGCCGATCCGCTTCACTTTCGATGCTTTCCAACAACTCAGGGTCACCTTCGCCCATTTTGCGCATCAAGCCAGCATTTCCCTTGATCACCGTCAATGGTGTTCGCAGCTCGTGCCCGACATCCGTCAAAAACCTGCGCTGGGTATTAAACAGCTGTTCGAGTCTTCCCAGTGTAAGATTAAATGCAGTGATCAGCTGGCCAATTTCATCTTCTTGTGAGAGGCCGTGACTTGGTATCCGACGTGAGAGGTCATCGGCGCGAGTAATTTGGAGTGCGGTTTGGGTGACTGCCTCCAGGGGAATAAGCACCTGATGGGTGCTGAACCACGCTGCAACAGCTGCCAGGCTCATCGAAATAACCACCCCCACGAGCAAAACAACCAGCAGCACCTGCTGCGCGCTGTCAACAATCGCCAGCCCGGTCCCCACCTGCACAGTCCCCAACTGGAAATCACCAACCAGGATTGGGGTGGTCAATACTCTGAGGTGGTTGTCTCCCACATAAAGGCTCGAATAGCGGGGCGATCCGGCACGGGTTTGCAGCGGGTCGAGTGCGCGAGGAATATAATTTGGCCAGTAATCTTTCAACTGGCCGTTTCGATCCCACAGCTGGATGACAACATTGGAAGGCGGGTTAAAAGTATCCGACTGTCTGAATCCCACCTCTCCAGTCGGACCTTCGTTATACAATTCCAGGACAGATTGGTAGGCAAAGGCTAACGTTCTATCAATCTGCTCCATCAAGATCGCACTGACCGTCTGGTAAACCGTTAAACCAAACAATAAAAGGATCCCCCCTACCAGCGAGGTATAGAGGATCGTTAGACGGGTCCGCAGGGACATCAGGTTGGTTCTCTAAGCACATACCCCATCCCGCGCACTGTGTGCAGCAAGCGCGGTTCGTTTTCCATCTCCAATTTTTGGCGGAGGTAGCGAACATAGACCTCAATAATGTTGCTTTCACCGCCAAAATCATAACCCCATACCTGGTCAAAAATCACATCGCGGGTCAACACCTGCCGAGGGTGGCGCAAAAATAGTTCCAGAAGCTCATATTCTTTGGCAGTCAGGGAAATTACCCGCTCGCTGCGCATGGCCTGGCGGGTTCCGGTATCCAACGAAAGGTCACCGAAGCGCAGCACCTGGGGGCGGGCTGGTTGGGCACGCCGCAACAGGGCCCGGATGCGGGCCAGTAGTTCGTCCAGGTTAAATGGTTTCACCATATAGTCATCGGCACCCATATCGAGGCCCATGACGCGGTCATTGACGGTATCTTTTGCTGTGAGTATCAAAATCGGGACTGGTCCACCTGCGCGCAGCCTGCGACAAACCTCCAGCCCATCCATTCCTGGTAGCATCAGGTCCAGAACAACCAGGTCAGGTGGATTATCGCGCGCGAGCGACAGGCCTGTCGGCCCATCTGGCGCAGTATCGACGGTATATCCTTCGTAGGCCAATCCCCGGCGGAGGAATTTTAAAATCCCCTCATCATCTTCGATCACCAAGACGCGTGCGCTCATTGCCACCTCCTGCATCTGATATTACCACAGGCTATGAAAACGAAAAAGTACCCACCAGGGTTGGTTCACCGGGTCTCACAAGGTGGAGTCAATGCTTTCGCAGTCCCCATGCGAGCGAATCGGTTTTAGCAGCACCAACCGCGTTGGCTTTATGGGCAAGATCAGAAATTCCGCAGCGGATACGCCAATAAGGCCGCTCGGTGTGAGCGGCCTTATTGGTCAGCTCTGCAGGTGATTAAGTAAGCTCGACAACGGCGCCAGCGGCTTCCAATTTGCTCTTGGCATCGTTGGCAGTTTCCTTACCAACACCTTCCACCACCTTGGCTCCTACAGTCTCGGCCATATCTTTGGCTTCTTTCAGCCCCAGGTTGGTGAGCTGGCGGATTGCCTTAATGACCTCAATCTTTTTGGGGCCGGCATCCTTGATAACCACATCGAACTCGGTCTTTTCTTCGACCGGTTCTTCAGCGGCGGCAGCGCTCGGCATAGCAGCCATGGCAGCTACCGGTGCGGCAGCGGATACACCCCATTTTTCCTCGAGAGCTTTGACAAGCTCAGCCGCCTCAAGGACGGTCAGAGAGCTGAGTTGCTCAACCATTTTTTCTAGATCAGCCATTTTAAATTATCTCCTTTATAAATAACCAAACGTGTCTTGGCACGTTGATTGAATAGTTTGCCCGTTCAAACGGATGGACGGGGTTGGTGCCCAGACCTAACCAGCCGCCTGAGTTGTACCTTGATCTGCGTACGCTTTGACGACTGCCGCGACCTGTCGCCCAGGTTCCGCCAGCACGCGTACCAGCCGGCTGGCAGGCGCCATGATGGTTCCCAGTAGTTGGGCCCGCAGCACCGGCAGAGGCGGCAGGTCAGCCAAGGCTTTGACTTCGTCTGCGCTGATTACCTTATCCCCGAGAACACCCGCTTTGACTTTGACAAAATCGGACGTCTTGGCAAAATCGGTAATCGCTTTCGCTAAATCAGGTGCGTTTGTAAATGCATAGCTGATGGCGGTGCTGTTTGTCAGCGCATCCTCCGGCAGTTTGAAGCCGGCTTCCTCAAAAGCCAGTTTACCGAGCGTATTTTTGATGACATGCATCTCACCGCCGGCATCCCGGATTTTTAGGCGCAGCTGTTCTAGATCTTTCGCATTCAGACCGATATATTCTGTCAGCACAACGGCCTTGCTCTGAGCCAGCCATTGCTTCTGCTGTTCGATCATCTCAACTTTACGCTTCTTCGTAATAGCCAATGGACAATCACCTCCTTTTCGAAAATAAAAGTCTTTGCCCGCCAGAGACAGCAGGCAAAGACTCAGTGTGCCTTATCCGGAAACCGGATTTCAACTCAGGTCTTTCACCTCGGCAGGAGATTAAGCCCCGGACGGGCGCCTGCTGTCTCTGGCGAAACCAACTCCGCTGTGCATGCAGCGGTAGTTTATTTGGATTTATGGAAAGATTATTCTTTACTCTCCATGCTTTGGGCCTGGACAGGATCGACTTTGATTCCAGGTCCCATGGTTGTGGTTAAAGTCACCCGGCGAATATACGTGCCTTTAGCCGCCGGCGGGCGCGCCTTCCGTACAGCTTCCATCAGCGAAGCCATATTAGCATAGAGTTTAGTCTCATCGAAAGATGCCTTGCCGATGATCACGTGCAGGTTCGATGTCTTATCCACCCGGAACTCTACGCGACCGGCTTTGGTTTCTTCGATTACACGCGGGATATCTTCCGCCGGGACTACCGTACCCGCTTTGGGATTCGGCATCAGGCCGCGCGGGCCAAGCACACGCCCCAGGCGCCCAACTTTGCCCATCATATCTGGTGTGGCGATAGACACATCAAATTCCGTCCAGCCGTCCTGGATTTTCTTGAGGGTTTCGTCATCGTCGGCGACGTGATCGGCACCAGCCTGGCGCGCCAGCGTTGCACCTTCACCTTGTGCGAAGACCATAATGCGCACCGTCTTACCGGTGCCGTGCGGAAGCACAACCACATCTCGCACCTGCTGGTCAGCGTGCCGTGGATCGACCCCCAGGCGCATGTGAATTTCAACCGTCGAATCGAAGGTTGTTGTCGTAATCTCCTTGGCTAATGCCAGGGCTTCTGCGGGCGCATACAGCTTGTTCTCATCAATTTTAGCTGCTGCAGCCCGGTATTTCTTTCCGTGTCTGGCCATGTTTTCTCCTTCGTGGTGCAAGCGAGCAGGTGTTCCACCTGCCCTCCCACCAGGCTATTAATCGATAACATCCAAACCCATGTTGCGGGCCGTGCCTTCGATCTGGCGCATGGCGCCTTCAATATCGATGGCGTTCAGATCTTTCATCTTGGTCTCAGCGATTTCCCGTACCTGAGCCCGGGTAACCTTCCCAATCTTTTCCCGATTCGGTACTGCCGATCCCTTCGGGACGCCGGCAGCTTTCTTCAACAGCTCGGCAGCAGGCGGCGTCTTAAGCACAAACGTAAATGAGCCGTCTGTGAAAACGCTGATTTCCGCCGGGATAATCTCGCCCATGCGGTTCTGCGTCCGGGCATTGTACTCCTTGCAAAACGCCATCAGGTTGATGCCGTGTCCTGCCAGCGCCGGACCAATCGGCGGAGCCGGATTAGCTTTGCCCGCATTGATGTTCAACTTCACGATTGCCTTTAATTTCTTTGCCACTGTTTCTGTCTCCTTTGTGGTGTATGCGGGCGTGTTTCAGCGCCCTCCCACGTTGCTTGAACCCATGCTGGGTTCGCCTACGTCTTTTCGACCTGTAAAAAGTCGAGCTCGACCGGGGTCTCACGGCCGAAAAAGTTTACCATAACCCGGACTTTTGCGCGTTCCATATCAATCTCGGAGACGGTGCCGCGGAAATCATTAAACGGCCCATCCACGATCCGAACACGCTCGCCGGATTTAAAGGTTACCTTAATGCGCGGGGCATCCGCTTCCATGCGCTTGATAATCTGAGATACTTCCTCCGGGCGCAGCGGGGTCGGGTTATTGCCCATCCCAACGAACCCGGTAACGCCCGGTGTATTACGGACTACGTACCAGGATTCTTCCGTCATAATCATGTTGACCAGAATGTATCCGGGAAACACACGCCGCTCGACGGACCGCCGTTTACCATCTTTAACTTCGATCTCTTCTTCTGTGGGGACGACCACATCGAAAATTTTATCCTTCATCCCCATCGTATCAATGCGCTGTTCAAGGTTATGACGAACTTTGTTTTCATATCCGGAATAGCAGTGAACGACGTACCAGGCGCGGCCATCTCCAGATTCGAGATCTTCGGGGCTCAGCTCATCATCACCCAGGCCCGGCAGATCGAATGTCAGATCGTTGTCATCGTCCGATAGATCAACATGCTCAGAAACCGTTTCATCGATTTCTGGCTGTTCATTCAATTCTTCTTCCTGGTCGTTAAAATCGCTCATGCTAAACATCCGTAATCATTCACTGCCCGGACTAATTTCGGACCTGGGGCGGAAATACCACTCAAGAACCAAGAATTAGGCCAAACAAACGGAAAAACAAGAAATCCAATGTCCCTAAAAATGCGCTCATCACAACCAGGACTACGATCACGACCAGCGTCAGGTTCATGGTTTCCTGGCGGGTAGGCCAGGTAACCTTGCGCAGCTCACCAATCGTCTCGCGGAAATACCGCTGGATCCGGTTCGGTTTTTTAGGCTGTGGTTTTTTCTCTTCTTTTGCCACGCAAGTCTCCTTGGTGCGCCCACTTTCCCGGGCATTGGATAGATAGCAAGATAAACGGATTGCGTATCTTGCTTAAAAAACGCCGTATACTGCGACGGCGTTGTTTTCGAGAGGCAGGCCAGGCAGGAATCGAACCCACAACCTCCTGTTTTGGAGACAGGCGCTCTGCCAAATTGAGCTACTGGCCTGCGATGCAAAAGTAAAACTTTTTATCGGAGAGACGGCCGGATAGAAGCAACAAATTGCCGCCTATCCCCAATGAACCAGTCTACTTTGTCTCGCGGTGCAGCGTATGCTTCCGGCAGCGTCGGACAGAACTTATTAAGTTCCATACGCCCCGGATCATTCCGTCGATTTTTTTCAGTTGTATAGTTGCGTTCCTTGCATTCCGTGCATGCCATCGTCACAACCGGGCGAACATCTTTTTTCGAGCCATACCAGCAAAACCTTATTCTCAGTCCAGGATCTTGGTGATCACACCGGCGCCGACGGTCAGACCGCCTTCGCGGATGGCGAATTTAGAGCCCTGCTCCAGCGCCACCGGCACAATCAACTCCACTTCCATGTTCACGTTGTCCCCGGGCATCACCATCTCCACCCCTTCTGGCAGCTTGATGTTGCCCGTCACATCCATCGTCCGGATGTAGAACTGCGGCCGGTACCCGCTGAAGAACGGCTTGTGCCGTCCACCTTCTTCCCGTCTCAGCACGTACACTTCGCTCATGAATTTGCGGTGCGGCGTGATGCTCTTCGGCTTCGCCAGCACCATCCCCCGCTCCACGTCTTCCCGGTCGATGCCTCGCAGCAGCAACCCCGCATTGTCTCCGGCCATGCCCTTCATCCAGCGACTTGTGGAACATCTCCACGCCCGTCACCACCGAGTTCATCATCTGATCCCGCAGCCCCACGATGTCGATCGGTTCCCCTACTTTCACCTTCCCACGGTCGATCCGCCCCGTCACCACCGTCCCGCGCCCTTTGATCGAGAACACGTCTTCGATCGGCATCATGAACGGCTTGTCCACATCGCGCACCGGCTCCGGTATGTACTCATCCACCACCCGCAGCAGCTCCCGGATGCTCTCGTATTCCGGCGCATTCGGATCCGTGCTCTCGCTCTCCAGCGCCTGCAAGGCACTCCCGCGCACGATCGGCGTCTCGTCCCCAGGAAATCCGTACTCGTTCAATAACTCCCGCAGCTCCAACTCCACCAGCTCCAACAGCTCCGGATCATCCATCTGGTCAATCTTGTTCAAGTACACCACGATGCTCGGCACTTCCACCTGCCGCGCCAGCAGCACGTGCTCCCGCGTCTGCGGCATCGGCCCGTCCGGCGCCGCTACCACCAGGATCGCCCCGTCAACCTGCGCCGCTCCCGTGATCATGTTCTTGATGTAGTCCCGGTGCCCAGGCATGTCCACGTGCGCATAGTGCCGCTTCTCCGTCTCGTATTCCACGTGCGCTATGTTGATCGTGATCCCGCGCTCTTTCTCTTCCGGCGCATTGTCGATCTGATCAAACGCCCGAAACTCGCCATGACCCATCATCGCCGCTACTTTCGTGATCGCTGCCGTCAGCGTCGTCTTCCCGTGGTCGATGTGCCCCATCGTCCCCACGTTTAGATGCGGTTTCGTCCGCTCATATTTCTGCTTGCCCATTGCTTGTATTCTCCTTCAACAAATGTTGTCGTTTTTTGCGGCAACGAGAGCCCTCAATGGGATTTGAACCCATGACCCCGTTCTTACCAAGAACGTGCTCTACCGTCTGAGCTATGAGGGCTGATACGTGGCTACGCGCTGACGGGTTTGTTGCTTTCCGTCAGCGTCGTTACCAGATGGGCGGTGAAGGATTCGAACCTCCGAAGTCGTCCGACAGCTGATTTACAGTCAGCCCCCTTTGGCCACTTGGGTAACCGCCCGGGTGATCAACCGTTACCGGCTCGAGACCAGTGCCAAACATTTGGCGCTGGTCGCCAGCCTGCAACACAAGCCGACGATGGGACTTGAACCCATAACCTACCGCTTACAAGGCGGTTGCTCTGCCGGATTGAGCTACGTCGGCGCAATATTAAGTTCTTAAGCGTCTGGCATTATACCAGAGGCACGTGCCTGCGGCAAGTTAACCGGCGATATTATTTACGGTTTCGCGAGAAAGAAGATCCGTCCCGCTCCAGCCACCATCGGAGCGCTACATGTTGATCCCTGGGCCTGTCCTTCTTGTGAAATCCGGGCAATATTATTACAGCGGGGCGAGAGTCTATCAGGTTTTGAACCACGCGTCAATACCGCGCCAACCCGGACCTCCCACAGCCAACAACATCAGGTTAAACCCCAACGACAAAATATTTTACGTGACTCTGGACTGCTATCGGGCAGGCCGGACGGCAGGAATTATCTACAGATATACCTGGATGAAGGCGCAGCTAAACCGCCCCCTGGTAGCTGCGTGCCTGCCATACCAGGTATAGTGCCACCGAGCCAGCGACCGCTGCATTCAGCGACTCAACCCTGCCGCGCATGGGCAGCCGCAGCAGCAAATCGCATGATTTTTCCACCAGCTGGCGCATTCCCTGGCCTTCGCTGCCTACTACCAGGGCAAGTGGTCCATCCAGCCGGATTCTGGCCGGGAGTTCAGCTCTGGAAGAACCTTCCAGTCCAACCACCCATACGCCGGCTTCCTTAAGCCTGGCAATTGCCTGCGCAAGATTGGTTTGGACGATCAAAAGGTGCTCGCTGGCCCCAGACGAGGCGCTGACCACCGCCGGGGTGATGGTCGCCGTCCGCCGGAATGGCTGCAGCACCCCATGCACACCGGTCACTTCCGCCGTCCGCAGCAGTGTTCCAAGGTTTTGCGGGTCCTGCAGGGCATCCAGGATGAGGATAAATGCCGGCTCCTGGCGCTGTTCTGTTCTTAGCAATATCTCGGATAGATCGCTGTACGGATATTCCCCCACCTGCAGCAGCACACCCTGGTGTCCATCCGCCTCAACATCCAGAGCTCGACGCGGGGCTATTTCCACCGGGATTTTCCTGTCTCGGCAGAGGTTTAATACATCTGCCAGGCGCCCTTTCTCCCGGCTGGCTTCCGCACTGCCCTCCGCCAGCAACAAACGGAAGACTTGCCGCCTGCCAGCCTGCAGCACTTCGTAAACCGGGTGGCGGCCTGCAATCCACTCACGCATGCCAGCCTTCTTTCCTGAAGCGGTTTATCTCTTCCACCGCCAGGTTGTACCTTCCTTTAAATCCTCGAGAATCACATCCAGAGCTGCCAGGCGATCGCGCACCAGGTCCGACATGCCCCATAGTTTTTGCTTGCGCAGCTCCGTTCGCACATCAACCAGCAGATCGACGAAAGCATCTGCTGCTTCATTGCGCTGCCCGTCAGGCGGACCCAGGCGCAGGCCCAACACACCTGTCAATGTGCGCAGCTGGGTCTGGGCTGGTTCCAACTCATCCGCCGCCGCTCCAGCAGCCCGCGCCTGGTTGATCGCCCGCACCAGCTCGAATAAATGACCTAAAGCCCCGGCAGAATTAAAGTCATCATCCATGCTCTCTGTGAAGCCAAGTTCTGTTTTTTCCATCTGGTTATGCAGCAGCTCGAGCTGCGCGGCGGCCGCCCCTATGCTTCCCGCTGGGGCTGGTTTGAGCGCAGAACGCAGACGTTCGAGGCCGCGCTCAGCCTGCCCGACGATCTCATCGCTATAAGAAAGTGGGCTGCGGTAGCTGGCATTAAGCACCAGCAGGCGCAGAACATCCCCATCATGTGCCGCCAGGAAATCCTCAATCGTAACCAGGTTGCCCAGCGACTTCGACATTTTCTCGCCCGAAAGCTGCAGCATGCCGTTGTGAATCCAATAGCGGGCGAAATATTTGCCTGTCAGAACTCTCAGTCTGGGCGATTTCATTCTCATGATGCGGAAAGATCAGGTCATTTCCGCCGCCGTGAATGTCGATTTGAGGCCCCAGGTGAGTCAGATTCATCGCCGAGCATTCGATATGCCAGCCAGGTCGCCCGCCACCCCAGGGGCTATCCCAGGCCGGTTCGCCTGGTTTGGCTGCCTTCCACAAAGCAAAATCCATCGGGTGTTCTTTGCGCACATCAACTTCAATTCGTGCGCCGGCCTGCATATCCTCCAGGCGCCTACCGGATAATTTCCCATAATCAGCATCTTTTTGCACCCGGAAATATACATCCCCATCAGCCTCATAGGCGTACCCATCATCCAAGAGCCGGGAGACCATTGTAATGATGGTTTCCATTTCCTGGGTAGCGCGCGGGTTGACTGTCGCAGGTTTGATGTTGAGCTCACGCAAATGCTGGTCATATTCGCGGGTGTATCGCTCCGCCAGTTCGAATGGATCGACCTGTTCTTCTTTCGCCCGCAAGATTATTTTGTCATCCACGTCAGTGTAGTTCATCACGTGGCGCACTTCGTAACCGCGGTACTCCAAATACCGGCGAATGACATCAAATACCAGCGCCGACATAGCATGCCCGATGTGAGCTTTGGCATAAACGGTTGGCCCGCACACATACATCGCCACTTTTCCGGGAGAAAGCGTCACAAATTCTTCCTTCTGGCGGCTGAGTGTGTTGTAAACTCGCAGTGGCATAAAATGATTCTCCTGTTATCTGATGCTCAACTATCACCGTTGGGTCGGGCAAAAATCATCCTGCCTGCCGATGTCTGGAGCACCTTGGTGACAATTACCATCGTTTCTGTGTTCAGCAGGTTGCGCCCTTCTTCAACCACCACCATCGTCCCATCATCCAGGTATCCGACGCCTTGCCCGGGTTCTTTCCCTTCCTGGATCACCTTGACCGAAAGAGGCTCTCCGGGCAGCAGGACAGACTTCACAGCGTTCGCCAGATCGTTAATGTTCAGAACCGGAACCCCCTGTAATTCTGCAACCCTGTTTAAATTATAGTCATTGGTCAGGATGGGGCAGCGCAGCTGGCGGGCAAGGATCACCAACTTGTCATCAACATCCCGGGCGCCTTCAACATCAATATCGCTGATCCGCACCGGAACCGTGGGATCTTTTTGAAGCTGTGAGAGTACCTCGATCCCGCGCCGGCCGCGCTGGCGGCGCAGGCTGTCCGGCAAATCGGCAATATACTGCAGCTCGTTCAGGACGAAACGTGGGATCAACAGCGTACCGGTCATAAATCCGGTCCGGGCGACATCCGTAATTCTCCCATCGATAATGACACTGGTATCCATCAAAATCGTACGGGATGCCCCATCCAGCAGGCCCACGTCGCCGCTGCGATTATTGGAACGGTCGAAAACGCTGAATATGTCGTTCGATCGCATTACAAAAACATACATGCCCAGATAACCAAACAGCAGCACCGCTACCGACGGCAAAAACAGGCTGAACGGTTCTGGAAGTTTCGACAGCGGCAGGGTAACCAGGGCTGCCAGGATTAATCCTGCCAGCAGTCCCAACTGTCCAGCCACCAGCTTTTGCGATGAAACCTGGGTCAGTTTACTCCGGATTGCTTTGATCGGCCGGATAGTGATCATGGGGGTGATGATCAATCCGATCAGCGCACCGAGTAAGCCAAAGATGATTGCATACAGGTCGGCTTGTGCGTCTGCCAGCACGCCCAGCGTTCCCCCATAATAGGCACCCAGCAATGCAAAAAAGACCATCCCGACCAGACGCGTGATAAAATCCGCGCTCATAATACCAATCTCCTGAATAAATGGCGTTGATAATCAACGACAATAACTCCCGCAGTCAGGACATCCACCGGGCTGAGCAATAAAAATATCCGGATTGAATGAGATAATATTCCGGAATAACAAAATTGGCTGCCGGAGGGCGCCGGAACAGCAAGGCCGGTTGTCCTGCCTTTATTTTACTACCAGAATCGCTGCTGACCTCCACCGCATAATTTTGCGAAACAGGAAAGGTTAGCAGGATTCACAGCAAGAAACGAAACAATGATGGATCGAGATCTCGACAAAGCTGCCCTGCGCGGCGAACCCTCGTATGTGTGGCGTGAGGGTCAGCAGCGCCGCTTGCAAATTATCACCACCGCGGCCGGTGAGCGGATCCGCGCGACCATTCTCGAAAATGGATGCGGGATTGGGATGTATGTCGCCCACCTCCTGCCCTTCGGAGGCACGGTTATCGGCCTGGAATATGACCTCGAGCGAGCCCGCACTGCGCGCCAGGTGTCTGCCAATATCCTGGGCGCAGCAGGAGAAGCGCTACCTTTCGAACCGGACACATTTGACTTGATTTTGAGCCACGAAGTTATCGAACACATCCAGGATGACCGGACAGCTGTGAGAGAAATAGTGCGCACCCTGCGCCCGGGAGGGCGCCTCGTGTTATTCTGCCCAAATCGGGGTTATCCTTTCGAAACCCACGGGGTTTACTGGCGCGGTCGCTACCATTTCGGCAACATCCCGCTGGTAAATTACCTGCCCCGCCCGCTGCGTGATCGCCTGGCACCCCACGTGAGCGTCTACACCCGCCGTGATCTCGAAGTTTTATTCGCCGGGCTCCCGGTGCAGTTCATCTCCCGCAGCATTATCTTTGGGGCTTATGACAATATCATCGCCCGTTATCCCACAGCAGGCAGGTGGCTGCGGGCAGTGCTGCAGGGTTTAGAAAAGACCCCCTTCCGCTGGTTTGGCTTATCTCACTGCTGGGTCGTTGAAAAAGACGCGGCTTAAGCCTGCTGAGCCAGAGTGGGGAGAAATCAGGCTTTGTCCCGGAAATCGTAGACGCCATCCACGACCGGCCAGCTCCGCTCACAACTGGCACACTTCAGTACCGAGTCATCGGGCACATTTATTAAGGAAGGGCTGCTGCAAACCGGGCAGACCAGCAGGTCTTCGATGCCATTTGCAGGTGTCCTCAGCCGCGAAACCGCTTCTCCGGTGACCTGGGCGGCGACGAATACGCTGGGAGACAGCTGCCACCAGTTTCCGGTCAGCTGGGCAGCCGAGTCCAGACTAACCAGCAAGCCAGTCGGCAGATAGCGTTTCAGGATCTCCATCCGGAAATGCGATACTGTCAGCTGGCGCTTGATTTCAAATCCGGCGCCGCGCAGCCATTCACGGACTGCCCCCGGGTGGAAATCAAAATTCAGTTTGGCAAATTCCACCGGTTCACGATCGAACGGGCTCCACGCCTGCCGCCCCAATGCGTAACGCAGGATCGCCTTTAAATTTTGTTTGTTGGCATACTCAAGGATAAAAATCCCCCCTGGCTGCAGGATGCGACGCACCTGCTGTAATGCCAGCGGCGCGTCAGCCATGTGATGCAGCACGCGGATCATCGTTGCTGCGTCAAACACACCCGGGCGGAAGGGTAACTGGTAGACGTTGGCAGCCACATAACCGTAACATGGGTTTTTTCCCAGGCGGTCTTGCGCTTGCTGCAGCTGGGTGAGCGAATAATCGAGCAGCACCACCTGCTGGTAACCCGCATAGCGAGGTGTATTACGCCCGGCACCGGCTCCTAACTCCAGCAGGACATTCCCGCTGGCCGGCAGCAGCCGCTTCAACGCCACCGCTTCGACCTGATCCTCGTAGGCGCGCAGACCCTGATCCCAAAACGAGGTCTGGTAATCCGAGCCTTCATAATCACAAACCGGGGGAATATCGTTGTGCATTCTGCGCCGTATGAACAGCGTGCCAGCAGGATCCTGCTGGCACGTTTTTTCTGAGATTAAAGACCCTGCAGAGGATTATATCGCGCTGGTGGCTTCCTCAACCCGGTGGATAGAGACTCCATTTCCATCAAACCCGCGGCCGATTGCCCGGTAGATAAAACCCAGAGCCCGCACACTCTTCGGATCGTAAATATTGCGCCCATCATACAAAACCGGGGTGCGCATCAGCTCGCATATCTGCTTTAAATCGAGCTGTTTGAATTCGTTCCAATCAGTGATCACCAGGATAGCATCGCTGCCCTCCGCCACCTCGTACGCGTTCCGGCACATTCCGACATCAGGCAGCTGGAGCGCCGCCACGTCCATTGCCACCGGGTCATAAGCTTTGACCCGGGCACCTTCTGCCATCACCGCGTTGGCAATATCGACTGCCGGGGCATCACGCATATCATCAGTGTTGGGTTTGAATGCCAGACCAAGGATCCCAATCTGTTTTCCGTTAAAACCACCTACCATCTCGCGCAGTTCGTTCACCGCTGACCGGCGCCGATCAGCATTGATATCCATGACTGCGTTCAGCAGCTGCGGGTGGCGGCCTTTTTCAGCAGCCATGTGGGCCAGAGCAAGCACATCCTTGGGGAAACACGAGCCACCGTAGCCCATGCCAGCTTCCAGGAAGTGCGGTCCAATCCGATTGTCATAGCCCATGCCAATTGCCACTTCTTTGACATCCGCTCCAAGCGCTTCACAGATATTGGCCATTTCGTTGATGAACGAAATTTTGGTCGCCAGGAATGCATTCGAAGCATACTTGATCATTTCCGCTGTGCGCAGGTCTGTGAGCACAATGGGCGCCCGCAGCGGCAGGTGCAGTTGGGCAACTTTTTCAGCAGCTTCCGGGTTGAGTGATCCGAGAATCGTCCGGTGGGGGCGCATGAAATCAGTGATTGCCGAACCCTCACGTAAAAATTCGGGGCAAGAAACCACCGCAAATGGGATGGGTTTTTTTTGGCTTTCCCGGATGATATCTGCCACCCAGTCACCAGTCCCGACGGGAACCGTCGATTTATTAATGATGATCAGGTCATCCTGCATATGTTCGGCAATCGTCCGTGCTGCCGCCGCAACATACTGCAAGTCCGCCTCGCCATCCACTCCGGACGGCGTGCCAACGGCAATAAAGGCAAATTCCGTGCCGGCAAGCGCCTCTGGATACGAGGTTGTAAACGTTAATCGTCCGGATTTGACGTTCCGCTCAACCAACTCTTCCAGACCAGGTTCATATATCGGCATTTTCAGGCGCCGTAATCCTTCAATCTTCTCTTCAACAATATCCAGGGCGATTACCCGATTCCCCAGGTCGGCAAAGCAGGCTGCAGTCACCAAGCCCACATATCCCACGCCGACGACACAAATTTGCTTCATAAGATAAGTCCTCCTCAATGAACCCACCAGGCGCAATACCCGCCAAGGCGCCTCAGCGCAGCCAAACCTTTCGCCCGGTGATAAAACCCGCCATTTTGACGGGCTTGGAAATATTACCATAGTTTATTCGCCGCATTTACTAACACTTTCTTTAGTATTGAGCCCAATGAACGGACAAATTTCACAAACATACAATGACCTCTGTCACTAGTAATTCGGACATACGTAGCCTAAAATGTATTTATCGATTAAAGATATTACATACCGAAAATACACGAAAAGGGGAGTCTCCCATGCAAATAACCCGCCAAGCCGATTATGCCATCCGTGCCGTACTCCATTTATCCCGCATCGGGAATGGCCAGCGTGCCTCCACAAGCCAGATCGCTCAGGAGCAAAGCATCCCGCCATCCTTCCTGGCAAAGATCGTCTCTCAATTGTCCGTTTCGGGGTTGCTCCAGACCTCGCGCGGTGCCCGGGGCGGCGTGTCGCTCGCCAGGTCACCCCGCGATATCACGCTCCTGGAAGTCATCGAAGCCATTGATGGCCCAATCTTGCTCAATGAGTGTGTCGCCGATGAGGCCAATTGTGCTTTTAGTGAAGATTGCCCGCTGCGGCCCGTTTGGTGTGATGCCCAGGCAGAGCTGGTAAAACGCTTGAAAAGTACGAACTTTGGGCAGTTTGTTGGTACCCCGATGGCAGTCGCGGTCTGATTACCGGCAAGTAATCGAGCATTAAAAGACGCGGTTTCGCGCAGCAGCTGCTGCGCAGAGCTGTCTTTGGCTGGCAGGCCCAACTGTCACTAGAACGGGGCACCGGGCCTGTTTTTCTAGCCACCGGTTTCTAAGCATCTTGGATTCCATAAAATCCCTCCGCTGGACGTATAATCTAGGCGGAGGTTTTTTTACGCCACTGTTAGGCGGCGTATCGCAGGCACGCGGGTGATGCCCCCAGCCTGCCTAAGAGGCCGCCTGACCGCACCCAAACCACCTGCCTGGAGGCTGCTAATGACCGGTCCACGAATTGTCCACGCTCCGCGCGGCACACAACTCACCTGCAAAAATTGGCTCGCTGAAGCGGCTTTCCGGATGATCCAAAACAACCTGGACCCATCTGTCGCCGAACGTCCCGACGACCTGGTGGTTTATGGAGGACGCGGCCAGGCTGCCCGCAGCTGGGAGGCTTTTGATGCAATCCTGGATTCCTTGCGTGAGCTTGAAGATGATGAGACCCTGCTTGTGCAGTCCGGCAAGCCGGTTGTCATCTTTAAGACTCACCCGGACGCCCCACGTGTTCTGATTGCCAATTCAAATCTGGTCCCCCATTGGGCCACCCAGGAACATTTCGATGCGCTTGCAGCCCGCGGCTTGATGATGTACGGGCAGATGACTGCCGGTTCCTGGATCTACATCGGCACCCAGGGCATTCTGCAGGGCACCTATGAAACCCTGGGTTCGCTTGCCCGCCAGTGTGGCTGGGGTTCATTGAAGGGTAAGTTTGTCCTGACCGCTGGTCTGGGCGGCATGGGCGGTGCCCAACCACTGGCAATTACGATGAATGAAGGTGTGGGATTGGTTGTAGAAGTCGATCCGGAGCGAGCCCGGCGCCGGCATGAAATCGGTTATGTTGATTATGTCGTCGACACCCTCGAAGAGGCGATGACCCTAGTAGAAGAGGCCGTGGCAGCTGAAGTCCCGCGTTCGGTGGGCCTGATCGCCAACGCTGCCGACATCTACCCGGAGCTGGCTTTACGCGGCATTATCCCAGATGTTGTCACCGACCAGACGCCTGCCCATGATGTCTCCATGTATGTTCCCTCGGGTCTGACGGTCGCGGCGGCAGACGCACTGCGCCGGTCAGATCCGGGTGAATACGCCCATCTCTCAAATGCATCCATGGCCCGCCATGTCGAAGCTATGCTGAAATTCAAGCAGCGCGGCGCTGAGGTCTTTGATTATGGGAACAACCTTCGCCAGCGCGCTTATGATTTTGGCGTTCACAACGCATTCGACTTCCCCGGTTTCGTACCGGCTTACATCCGCCCGTTGTTTTGCGAGGGCAAAGGCCCGTTTCGTTGGGTTGCCCTTTCGGGTGACCCCGAAGATATTTACCGCACCGACGAGACCGTCAAAGAGCTTTTCCCGGAGGATGAGCACCTGCAGCGCTGGCTGCGAATGGCCCGTGAAAAAGTACCCTTCCAGGGATTGCCTGCCCGTATTTGCTGGCTGGGATACGGTGAGCGCGCCCGTGCCGGGCTGGCTTTTAACGATCTAGTCGCCCGTGGCATTGTCCAGGCGCCGATCGTCATCGGGCGCGATCACCTGGATTCAGGCTCGGTTGCCTCTCCGAACCGGGAAACCGAAGCCATGCTAGATGGCACCGATGCGGTCTCTGACTGGCCCATTCTGAATGCGCTGATTAACGCGGTTGGCGGAGCAACCTGGGTTTCGTTCCATCACGGTGGTGGGGTTGGCATAGGATACAGCCAGCATGCTGGGCAGGTAATCGTTGCAGACGGCAGCCCGGCTGCGGCCCGGCGCCTGGAGCGTGTACTCACCTCTGATCCAGGCATGGGGATAGTCCGCCATGCCGACGCCGGTTACGAGCAGGCGATTGCCGCGGCCCGCCACCACGGCATCAAAATGCCCATGTTGAAGTGATCCGATGAAATCTTCACTCTTCTGGTTTGTTTTGACTCTGGTAAGCATTATCGCCCTGACCTTTCTCGGTCCGTCCGAAAAAAGCCTGGGAAGCAACGTGCGTGTCGTTTACCTGCACGGGGCCTGGGTCTGGACGGCGTTGGTGGGTTTTATCAGCGCAGCGGTTGCCGGCGCGGCAGGACTGGTCACCCATAAAGATTACCTGCATCGCTGGTCCACTGCGCTCGGCCGCACCGGCTTGTTTTTCTGGATCACATACCTGCCGCTTTCCATGTGGGCCAGCCAGCTTAATTGGAACGGCTTGTTCCTGGCGGAGCCACGCTGGAAGGTTGCGTTTGTTTTTTCTGTGGTCGGGCTGCTGCTCCAGCTTGGACTGGCGCTGATCGACCGTCCAAGCCTGGCTTCTATTGGTAACGTCCTCTTCCTGGTCGCACTCACTATCGGCTTAAGTGCTGCCGACCGGGTCCTGCATCCCGTCTCGCCGATCTTCACCTCGGGATCGCTGCGCCTCCAGCTCTTTTTCATTAGCCTGGTCGCCCTGACTATGCTGGCTGGCGCACAAATTGCCGGGTGGTGGTTTCGCCGGGACAACCGCCGGACAGCGCCGCTGCGCGAGCAGTAGCTCCGAACTGACCTACAGAGCTACCTGCCTTGACGCGCGCCGTTCGACTCCAAATTCTGCTGCTCGCGGCTCTCCGGACCATTCTCAATACTGGCTACCGGATGGCATACCCCTTCCTGCCTGTATTCGCTCGCGGCCTGGGTGTTGAGCTTTCCGCCATCGCACAAGTACTTTCTGCTCGAGCGCTGTTGAGCGCTCTGGCGCCATTACTGGCAACTGTGACGGATGCTCAGGGCCGGAAGACCGGCTTCCTGATGGGGATAGGTTTATTCTCTTTTGGATTTGGCCTGGTTGCCTTCTACCCGCGCTTCTGGACATTCGCTCTGGCGATGATCCTGGCAGCCCTCGGAAAAGCTGTGTTTGATCCCTCCCTGCATGCGTATGCTGGAGACCAGGTCCCCTACGAGCGGCGGGGCACTGCCGTCGCGATCATCGAAATAAGCTGGTCTGCCAGTTATATCTTGGGCATTCCCCTGGCTGGTTTCCTGATCGGGCGTTTTGGCTGGTCATCACCGTTTGGCGCGTTGAGCGTGCTTGGCCTGTTTACCCTGCTGATTGTCCAGCGTGGAATTCCTTCTGATCGGGCGCAATTCCGGCGCGCCCCCGGTGAGCCGAGGCCGGCATTCTACAAAAATCTGGGGACCGTGCTCACCAACGGTCCAGCCCTGGCTGGGCTTGCGATCGGTGTCTGCATGGCCGCTGCGAACGAAACGATCAATTTGGTGTTCGGTGTGTGGATTGAAGACAGCTTTGGCCTGCAGCTCGCTGCGCTTGGCATAGCTTCTGTTGTGATTGGCTTGTCAGAGTTATCGGGCGAAGGCCTGGTTGGACTGCTCACCGATCGGCTGGGAAAAATTCGGGCGATTAGCATCGGAATCAGTTTAAATTGTGCGGCCGCGTTGCTTTTACCCGTTTTCGGTCAGTCACTGCCGGGCGCGCTGGTTGGGCTGTTTTTGTTTTACATCACCTTCGAATTCACACTGGTGAGCAGTATCCCTCTGCTCACCGAGCTGATACCCGAGGCACGTGCTACATTGTTGGCTACCAGCATCGCCGCGTTTTCTTTGGGGCGCGCCGTTGGGGCATGGGTGGCGGCTCCCGTATACGGGTATGGTATTTGGGCCAGTGCCGTGCTGGCTGTCTGTTTCAACCTGCTGGCAGTAATTTTCCTGATCCCACTCGCCCGGGCAATGCGCGCCCGTCTAGGAAAACCCCCCGCGTGAGCTGCTGAGCGTTTTCCAACTGGCAGGTTTGTTTGTTGAAATTTCACTGCGTTCCCGGCGCTTCCCGCCCATCCCATCCTCCGTTATAATGCACCTAATATGAAACGCTCACCACGCATTTTCTGGATTGGGGTCTTCCTGGTCCTATTTGGATTGGCTTTCAGTACCTCCCTGGCACCAGCCTGGGCAGCGCCTCACCAACAGCCCACACCTTTCCCCACCCCTACCCCGGGTCCAGACGGACGGATTATTTACATCGTCCAGGAGGGCGACACGCTCTTCCGGATCTCCGCGATAAGCGGGATATCCGTTGACGAAATCCGTGCGCTTAACAACCTGGGGGCAGACGATATCATTGCTGTGGGCCAGCAACTGCTACTTGGTCTGGCTGGCCCTGCCCTGCCCACCCAGGCCCCTGCTCAAGAACAGGCCACACCAACCCTGTCTCCATCTCCTACCCCTTCAATCAGCAGCGGTACCCTGTGCATCCTTTTATTCAACGATACGAATGGCGATGCCCTCCGCCAGGTAACGGAACCCCCCATCGCTGGCGGTGCAATCAGTATCAGCGAGCGTGCCGGTCAAACTTCGCTGACTGCGGAAACGAACTCTGCCCTGGATGAAGATGGGCTTCCCATCCCTGAATGCTTTCAAGATCTGCCGGTTGGGGATTACAATATCACGATCGCCGCTCCGGAAGGTTTTAACCCGACCACCCTGATGAATTATGCTCTGCAGCTCGCGGGCGGCGACGAAACCTACCTGGATTTTGGCGCCCAGCCGAATTCGGAAGCTCTGGCAGAAACACCGGTCGTTGAGAGCCCTGTGGGAGGGTCCAATGCCCCGCTGTTCGGGATTCTGGGAATTGTGCTGATTGCCGGGGGGATTGGCCTGGCGATATATGCCTTCCGCTTGCGCCAATAGAACTGCCAGCCAGAATTTTCACCCCTTTCCTCGCCCTAACACGTTTCGATAAGCTGCAGCCAATTTTTCTCGAAACTGATCGGTCTTCCAGCTGCCGGCTTGTTTAAGCGCCGCAGCCCGCAGACTGGTACTAACCTCTTCGTTCACAACGACTGCCAGCAGGGCCGCCCCCATCTGGCGCGTATCCCGTGCATCCAACAGAAATCCGGCAGAACCCACCAGGGCCTCCGCCAGGTGGGTGATTTCGGCGACAACTGGTTTTCCGCACGCCAGGGCGTAGCGCACCGGGCCACCCCAGGCTGAAACCTCCCCCAGATGAAATAATCCGGAGCTTCCCCGGTAGATCCCGGGGATTTGCTCGAGATGAAACTCGGGCAGCACATACAGGGAGCGTTCAAAACCAAGTTGGCGCACCTGCTCAAAAAAATCCTGCTCCAGGCCAGCGTCCGAAGCACCCAACATCGCCAGCGGAAATAATTCCCCGATGGATCCCGCCGCCCAGCTCCACGCAGCCAACAGGCGGCGCAGGTTGGAAGGATCCTGCGGGCCATGGTATAGCAGGTATGTCTCGGGCAGGCCGGCCTTCTCCAACACAGAAGGCTCAACGGCGTCATGCGGGTTAAAATCGGGAGCGACCAATCCGGGCAGCTCGTAAACCGGCGCTCCCAACCCAGGCGTCGGCAGACCTGCGGGCCAGAAAATGGCACTGGCGCGGCTCATACCACCACTTGCCAATGCCACTCGCAGGCGAGCCTTCCAACCTGCCTGACCGTTCCCGATCTCAATGCCATATCCCGCTGGACTGACTACAACCGGCAACCGACCGGTCAGGGCCGGGGTAGGTGTCACCAGGTGCAGCAGATTCGCACCCACCCGCTTCCCAATCTGGGCGAGGTTGATCTGCTCCCAGCGCAGGTGCTCTCCGGCAGTATCGCCAGCCTCCTCCAAAACAACCAGCGTATTCCCCAGGGTGAGAGGATATTTCAATGGGCGCGGGAGCGCCAGGAAAGCTTCAAAGTTTTCTGGGAAATGGTTCAGCAGCTCCAGGAGATGGAGGGCTGCCGGGTGGTTGGGCTGGTAAACCAGCGACCAGCCATCGAATAAGACTCGCACCGGTTGGCTGTTCATTTAAGCCACACTCCACCAATCAACGCCTTCGCCCAAACCCATTTCTGCCAGACGGCTGCGGATCAAGTCGCGCGCCCCTCGCACGCCCACTGCTGCCAGCAAAGCTGGTTGCGCATACCGGCGCCACAAACCAGGTAGTTCCTCCGCTGCCAGGACATGCACTCCGCGGCGCTGGCGCCCGATTTTACGCGGGTCAATATCAATAAATGCCACCAATGGAGGTTTGCCCTGGTTTAGGTAGCGGCTGATCCGGCGCCCCATCATTCCCGCACCCCAGATGAACAGCGCGTCCCGCTCGTGCAGCGGCCCCGCGGAAAGATAAGTGGCTTTGGCTTGCATGAACTTTTCTAATGCATAACGCGGATCGGTGTGGGTCAGCCGCCCTGGGTGCTCGCGCCACTCCAACAAGGTTTCAGGCACCTTTCCAAACCGATCTCCCCGCAGATAGAGCCGCAGCCACAAGTCGTAATCTTCTGCCCAGGCACACTCACGGTAGCCTCCGGCATCCAGAATCGCCCGCCTGCGGAACATAACGCTGGGATGCGGCAACGGGCTCTCAATAAAAATCGATTTGCGGATTTCCTCATCCTCCACGAGGCTGTTCATCCACTCCAAATAGGCCAACATGCCAGGACCCATGATGCTCGTCGGGTGCGCCCGCACCAGGCAGCCGACGACGGTAATCCCAGGGTTGGCCTCCAGGTAGGCTGCTTGCTGCGCCAGGCGTTCTGGCAAAGCTCGGTCATCAGCATCCATGCGCGCTACAAAATCGCCCTGGCAGGCATGCAAGCCCAGGGATAAAGCACTCACAATCCCACGATGAGGTTGTTTGAACACCCGCAGCCGGGGTTCTTTTCTGGACCACTTTTTGAGGATTGCCAGGCTGCTGTCCTGGGAGCCATCATCCACTACAACCAGCTCGTAATCCTGCAGGCTTTGGCTTACCAGGCTGTCCAGGGCTTCATCCAGGGTAGCTGCCGCATTGTAACAGGGCATCAGGACTGAGACCTTGGGCATGCGAAGATTGTACTCGAGAAATTTTGCAGACTGCATTATGATTAAGCCGATCTGTGCTGCTGCAAGGCGAGGGGTCTCGCCTCGCAACAGACTGGCAGGTACTCACGCGGATATTTTATATTGTTTATTTAAGCCAAACAGGAAGGGCCGGTTTATGCACTACTTTCAAAACTCCTATCCCCCTCCACCTGATGTACTGAACCCAAATACCTGGACAGAATTCGCTGATCGCTTCATGGAGTTTTTACCACGATTGGTCATCGCTCTGATCATATTTTCGATCGGCCTGTATATTGCCAAGCTGGTCAGCAAGCTCGTCCGCCTCGGTTTGGAGAAGCGCAAAGTGAAGCTCCAGATCATCCAGCTCATCAGCCGGATAACGTACTGGTCGGTGGTCGTGCTGATTACAACCATTGCCCTGTCGACGGTAGGCGTCAACCTGTCCGCCTTCCTGGCAGGCCTGGGCATCATCGGTTTCACGGTAGGGTTTGCCCTGCAAGATGTGAGCAAAAATTTTGTTGCCGGGCTGCTCTTGTTGATTTCGCAGCCCTTCCAGATCGGAGACACCATCTCAGTGGGTGGTTATATGGGAGTTGTGCAAACGATCGAGCTGCGTGCCACCGAACTGAAAATGCTCGATGGTCGCCAGGTGCTCATCCCCAACGCGGATGTCTTCTCCAGCCCGCTCACCAATTTCACCCGCAACCGGCTGCGGCGGGTGGAGATTAAGTGCGGTGTCGCTTACGGCACAAACCTTGAGAAAGCTCGCCAGATCGCATTAGATGCCATCCGTTCCATTCCTGGGGTATTGGCAGACCCTGCTCCCAGCGTCAATTACAATGAATTTGGGGGCTCCTCGATCCTTTTTTCCCTGTTTTATTGGGTGGATACCATCGATCTGAAATTCTTGGACATGTCTGACGCCGGTGTCGTTGCCCTGGAGCAGGCTTTCGCCCAGGCCGGGATCGACATTCCTTACCCGACCCGCGTGGTCCAATTGCTCCAGCCAGGCAGCAGTCAAACTGCAGTGCAGGACCAGAATACCGGTGCGTGAGACCGTCGGACAGCGACCTGGAGCAGGGACTGGCATCCCATTAAACGGCTTCCAATCCCTGCTCCAGGTCGGCAATCAGATCTGCGACGTTTTCAATTCCCACGGATAGGCGCACCAGCCCATCAGTGATGCCCATCTTCTGGCGTTCGGGCGCGGGCACCGAAGAATGAGTCATGCTGGCAGGGTGCTGGATCAAGGTATCCACATTTCCCAGGCTGACCGCCAGGGTTGCCACCCGCACTCTGTTCATCAATGTTTCACCGGCTGCCAGCCCTCCCTTCAGCTCAAAAGAGAGCATCCCGCCAAACGAGCTCATCTGCCGCCGGGCAATATCGCTCCCGGGATGGTTTTCCAAACCTGGATAATAAACGGTCGCCACTTTCGGGTGGTCTGCCAGGTAGCGGGCAACTTGCAAGGCATTCGCGCAGTGGCGCTCCATGCGCACTTCAAACGTTTTAACCCCAGGTTGGTCAACCAGGTATCGAACGGGCTTGCCACTGCTCCCATATATTTGAGCAGGTACGCGGCCCTGGTCTGGATGAATTCCACATGGCGGCTGATGGCTGCTCCACCCACAACTGCGCCGTGCCCGGTCAGATACTTTGTCGTTGAGTGCAGCACGACATCAGCTCCAAGGGTAAGCGGTCGCTGGCAGTAGGGCGTGGCAAATGTGTTGTCCACCAGCAACCAGGCACCATGCCGATGGGCGATATCGGCAGCTGCAGCTAAATCGGTGATCGACATGACCGGGTTCATAGGTGACTCCGCAAAAGCCAGCACCGCTCCCGGATTGCGGGCAAAGGCGTCTTCCCAGGCTGCGGGGAGGGGATCATCCACCCATTCCACCTGAATTCCCAGGCGCGGCAGAATATTTTGGAGCACCAGGAATGTATTACCGTAGACGGCTCGTTGGACAATGATCGTATCCCCGGCCTTCGCCAGGGCCAGCAGCAGGGTATTGATTGCTGCCATCCCTGACGAAAACACCAACCCGGCTGCGGTCTCTTCGAGCGTGGCAGCCGGATTGCCAACCAGCAGGTCGAATGCTTCCAGGGCTGCAATTTTTTTCGCCAGCAAGTCATGGTTGGGATTACCCAGGCGCGAGTAGATGAAGCCTGGTTGTTGGCCTGCAAAAATTTCTGCCCCGCTTTGTACATCCGGGAAACAAAACGCTGCCGATTGGTAGAGCGGCATCACGTGCGCAAAATATGGATTTTGATACTCTCCCAGGTGGGTAACCAGCGTCCCGATGCCCATGGGAGATTTTTTTTGGGAGTCGTCCTGCGCGGATGGTGAACGAGCCATGCCTGCCTCCTTGATTACAGATCGTTTTATTATATGCCCGCCGCGCCATGGTGCGAATGTTGCAACGTTCTTTTTTACCACCCAAGGAGCATCCTGGAGCCAGTTCTGGTAAAATAGGCCAACCTGCCGCACATCTGCGGTTTTGGCAGGCACGGATATGGCGGGAACTCGCCCGCCCAGTCAACCGTCTTACTTGTAACGAGGCCCGAAAAGAATTTACTTATGCGTTCAAAAGCAGTTTCTCCCAATACCTTACCCTCCACGGTCGATGTCTTCAGCCAGGTGATGGTTGCTTTACTGGGCGGTGTATTTCTGTTTGCTGCCACGCTGGTAATCATTGCCTTGGCCTTCAATGTGTATTACAGCGGCAAAGTTTTCCCAGGGGTATCGGCTGCCGGGGTAGATCTCTCTGGCCTGCCTGCCGAAGAAGCTGCCGCTCGCCTGACCGGCCGCCTGACCTATCCGGTCACCGGGCGAGTCGTCCTCCAGGACGGCACCCGGATGTGGGTTGCTTCGCCGCAAGAAACCGGCCTTTTCCTGAGCGCAGACGCCACCGCCCAACAGGCCCTCGAATGGGGCCGGCGCGGCGGTCCGGCTGCGCGCCTCACTGAGCAATTCCGCGCCTGGTTTTATGGAACACTTCTGCCACCTCTGCTGATCTTCGACGAACGCCAGGGCCAGACCTACCTTGAAAATCTAGCTTCCGAAATCAACATCCCGACGGTCGAGGCCTCGCTTCAGGTCAATGGGCTGGAAGTGGTTGTCCAGCCTGGGCAGGTTGGGCGCACATTGGACGTACCCGCTTCCCTGCAGTCGCTGCGCGCCCAGGTGGAAACCATCAAAGATGGGATCGTTCCCCTGGTGGTCGTCGAAACCGCCCCAGCCATTCTGGACGCTACCCAGCAGGCAGAAATTGCCCGCACCATCCTCCAGGCTCCCCTGACCCTGCGTGTGCCCGGCGCGGGTGAGGACGGCCCCGGCCCGTGGGTCTTCCAGCCTGAGGAGCTGGCGGGGATGCTGAGCATTGAGCGCGCCTCCCTGCCAGAAGGCGATCAATACCAGGTCGGGCTGGACACCGCCCAGGTGAGCACCCTGCTGGACACAATCGCTCCCGATTTATCCCAGGCGCCTGCCAATGCCCATTTTATTTTTAATGATGAGACCCGCCAGCTCGAAGAGATCCAGCCGGCTGTGATTGGGCGCACTTTGATGGTTGAGGAAACCCTGCTCAAGATCAACGAGGCGCTGCGCAGCGGGGAGCACAATATTGGATTGGAATTTGACTATGTGGAACCGCTTGTCGGAGATGACGCGACCGCTGAAAGCCTGGGAATTACCGAGCTGGTAAGCGAGCACACATCGTTCTTCTATGGTTCGAGCGGAGCCCGTATCCAGAACATCACCACCGCTGCCAGCCGCTTTCACGGCGTGTTGGTTCCACCGGGTGGGACCTTCTCAATGGCTGAAGTGCTCGGCGATGTGAGCCTGGATAACGGCTACGCAGAAGCATTGATCATTTACGGTGACCGCACCATCAAGGGTGTGGGCGGCGGGGTCTGCCAGGTAAGCACTACCTTGTTCCGCACCGTCTTTTTTGGCGGCTTCCCGATTGTTGAACGCAATCCGCATGCTTACCGGGTTTCGTATTACGAACAGCGCGCCGATGGCAGCGTGAATCCAAACCTGGCGGGCCTGGATGCGACCGTATTCGTGCCTTACGTTGATTTTAAGTTCACCAATGACACGCAAAACTGGCTGTTGATGGAAACCTACGTCAACCCGGGAGCCCGTACCCTGACCTGGAAGTTTTATTCAACCTCTGACGGGCGCACGGTAGATTGGGAAACCACCGGTCCGACCAACGTCGAGCCTGCCCCCGACCCAGCTTACAATGAAAACGCAGAGCTGTCCAAAGGCACCATCAAGCAGGTGGATTGGGAAGCCGACGGCGCCGACATCACCGTGACCCGCACAGTCACCAGGGACGGACAGGTGTACCTGTCTGACACCATCTACACTCACTACATGCCCTGGCAGGCAGTCTACGAATACGGGCCGGGCACCAAACTCCCCAAAGATGCCCGCGAACTCGGGCGATTGAGCGGCAGTCTCCAGCCGGTCTATTGAACCGCCAAACCTTTGTAGACGTCCATCGCGTTGGGTATGGGATTTTACTCCGGAAGAAACCAGCTGGTTTTTCGCCTGTGAATGCAGCGATGAAGATGCCTGGGACAGCTATTGTTCTGTTTGAAAGCTCTGCTCTAGGAGACATGGCTTTCAAATGCGAGGGTTTGCGAACGCTTTGGTGCAAGTTTGCCCACCTAGTTCTCGCTTTCTATAAAAACCCTGCCCTAAGACATTTGTAACGTTGATTTTTATTGAGTTATGTGAGAAACTTAAAGTTGCCTCGTTGCAGGGTGCCCCCCTCACCTTGTGACGAGGTTTTTTATTCCTTCCTTGCAGGCAAATCCAATCACAACTATAATTCCACCGAATTATTCACCATACCACGATAAGGAACACAGATGACAGAAGCGGAAGAACTGCCCATCAGCAAGGATTTGCTCGAAATTTTGCGCTGCCCTGCTTGTGTTCGCGAAACCGAAGGCCTGCTGGACCTTGTGAAAAACGCCTGGCTGGTTTGCCAGGACTGCAGTCGTAAATACCCGATCAGCGATGGTATTCCAGTCATGTTGATCGACGAAGGGGATAAATGGCGTGAGACTGCCGTGGAGAATCTCCCGGTCCCACCTCCACGTCCAGCATAGGAAAAATCTATTGACTGATTTATACGCACTGGTTACTGAACTGACCTGTGGCGATGAAGCGCGTGCCGAGAAAGCCGCCCTGGGTCTCGCCGTTTACCATTCTCAGGCCATTCCGGTCTTAAAATCTCTGTTGAGCTCACCGGATGAAGACACCCGCTGGTGGGCCACGCGTGCCCTGGGTGGCATCCAGGAACCGCAAGTCACTCCATTGCTCCTGCGTTCCTTACGAGATAAGGAAAAGAGCATCCAATATTGTGCCGCAGTAGCATTGCGCGAACAACCTGACATCACCGCTATCCCGGCACTCGTTTCGCTGCTTGGCAATAAAGATACCGTCCTCGCGCGCCTGGCAGCCGATGCCCTGGCAGTGATTGGCCCGCCTGCGACACCCGCCTTGATTGCCGTGATGGACAACGGCTCCCATCAGGAATTGCTGAATGCTGTGCGTGCACTCTCAAAAATTGGCGATTACCGGGCGATTCCTTCGCTCTACAAAGCGCTGGATCACGATTCGATTGTAATCCAGCACTGGGCCGATAAAGGTCTCGATGACCTGGGTGTGGGCATGTCATTTTTTGAGCCCGAATAAGATCACCCGGTCTGCGGATCGCAGCGCGTGCTTCAACCGCGCCACACCCAGATTAACCAACAAGCAATCATCAGCAGCCCTACACCGAACCGAGCCGCAAAAGAGAGACCGTAGCCCGTCAGCATCCCTTTAATCGTGTTTATGGCTCCCCGATGGCTGCCCTGGCGGTAAACTTCATAGACGTAAACAGCCAGGGGTGCCGTTATCAACCCGCCAAACGGCGGCATCAACAACGTTCCGGCCACTCCCGCCAGAAACCCAATTCCAAGGGCCAGCCAGGATGCCCCGCCCTGCTTGGCACCGGCTCCCATCAGGATATTATCTGCCAGCGAGCCGACCACCATCATCACGGTCATGATGCCAAACATCCACCAGGCCAGGGTCCCAAAACCGGTAACAATTCCATAACCCAGCCCCGCCAGCCAGATGATAAATAATCCTGGTACGAAAGGAATCAGGCTGCCGAACAATCCAGCAGCCATCACGACAATCGCCAGGATTCTGGCCGAAGCATCAATCCATTCAAGGATCAAAGATGGTGCTCCGGATGGATCACATCCACACCACCCATCCACGGGCGCAGCACTGGGGGGACAACTACCGAGCCATCTGCCTGCTGGTAATTCTCCAGCACAGCAATCAATGTACGCGGCAGGCCCAGGCCCGACCCGTTAAGTGTGTGGATTGTTTGCGGTCGGCCTCCACCTGTTGGTCGGTACTTGATGTTAGCCCGGCGGCCTTGAAAATCTCCCGCATTCGACACCGACGAAACTTCCAGCCATTCACCCACCCCTGGCGACCAAACCTCGAGATCATAGGTTCGCCGCATGGCAAAACCCAGGTCACCGGTGCACAGTTCCAACACCCGGTATGCCAGCCCCAACTCAGCGCAGGTTTGCTCGGCGTCTGCCAGCATTTTGGCGTGCATCTGTTGGGACTCATCCGGACGGCAGTAAATATACATCTCGACTTTATCAAACTGGTGACCGCGTTTGATGCCGCGCACATCCCTACCAGCGCTCATTTTCTCTCGTCGGAAACAAGGTGTATAAGCAGTATAGTAATACGGCAGCCCATCCTCTTCCAGGATTTCATCCATGTGCAGGCCGGTTAACGATACCTCGGCCGTTGGTACCATCCACAAATCTTCTTCGGCATCCCGGTACAGGTTATCGTAGAACTTGGGCAGTTGCGCGGCGGCGAATAGCGTCTGCTCTTTGACCATGAATGGTGTATATTTTTCCGTATAACCCTGGCGGATGTGCAGATCGAGCATCCAGGCAATCAGCGCCCGCTGCAGGCGCGCGCCTGCTCCACTGAGCACGTAAAAACGCGAGCCTGTAATCTTTACTCCTTGCTCGAAATTCAGGATTCCCAGCGCAGGTCCCAGATCCCAGTGCGGCCTGGGCTCAAAATCGAACAGGCGTTTTTCCCCATCGTACGCACGACGACGTTTTCGCTGTCATCTTTGCCGTACGGCACAGTTTCGTCCGGGATGTTAGGAATCGCATAGAGCAGTTTGTCCAGATCGATCTCAACTTCCCGCAAGCGTTCATCCAGGGCAGCGATATTTTCACCCACCACGCGCATAGCATCAATCTTTGCCTGGCGCTCCCCCGCATCTTTCATTCGCCCTATTTCCTTCGAAACGGCATTCCGTTCCGCTTTCAAAACCTCAACTTCTTGAATCAAATCTCGCCGGCGCGTATCCAACGCCAGCACATCGTCGACCAGACCTGGATCCATTTGGCGGACCGTGAGGGAATTACGCACGATTTCCGGTTTTTCTCGAAACAGGTTGATATCTAGCATGGTTCCACCTCCGAAGGTAAGCAGGTAATATACGCCCCCTCGCCAGCAGGACGAGGGGGCGCTCGTGGTGCCACCTGCTTTTGCAGCCCTCTTCGGAGAACTGCCTCATTCCAACGCGCTAACGGGCGCTTCCGGCCTCCCTTACAGCAGGTTGCAGCCTGCTCCTGCGGAAGGCGACTGGCTCGCCGCCAGCGGAGTGGATTTCACCGTACTACCCACTGCCTTGCACCGGGCGGCAGCTCTCTGGTGGGGAATCACGGTTACTCAGCTCCGCGCAAGTCGTTCTATATGCTCGCATTATACCCAAGCGAGTTAAACTGTCAAGCGCTGCCTGTATGATTTGCGAACCTGGGCAGCAGCTGGTCCTAATCTTCGCGCTCCCTCAGGTGCGGAAACAGGATCACTTCGCGAATGTTGGGTTGGTCGGTCAGCAGCATTGTCAGGCGATCTACACCCATGCCAAACCCACCATTGGGCGGCATACCGTAGCGCATGGCACGTAAATAATCCTCATCGATCGGATGCAGCTCTTCATCATCAATGTCAAATGCCTGCGCCATCTCCAAAAAGCGCGCTTCCTGGTCCAGGGGGTCATTGAGTTCGGTAAACGCATTTAACAGCTCCATACCACCCAAAAAGCCCTCAAAACGTTCCACGATAGTCGGATCACCAGGCTTGCTCTTCGCCAGTGGCGAGATATCCCGCGGGTAATCGTACATAAACGTGGGCTGGATCAGGTTGGGCTCCACGAAATCACCCAACATTCCTTCGATCAATTTGCCGCGCGGCGCATCTGGATCCGGATTGTACCCTTTCACCCGCATGGCAGCCAGCAGGCCTGCCTGCGTCGGGTGGGCATCGATGTCGATCCCGGTAGCATCCAATAAGGCTTCCCTTAATTCGATGCGCAACCAGGGGCGGCCCAGGTCAATTTCATTGCCCTGGTAGTTAAAGGTCGTCTGCCCCAGCACCTGCATGGCTACAAACCGCAGCATTTCTTCAGTGAGAGCCATAACCGCTTTGTAATCGGCATACGCCCAGTAAAATTCCATTTGGGTAAATTCCGGGTTGTGCTTAAAAGATACGCCTTCATTGCGGAAGTCGCGCCCAATCTCATAAACCCGTTCGTAGCCGCCTACCAGCAGTCGCTTGAGATACAGTTCGAAGGAAATGCGCAAATACAGGTCCTGGTGCAGTTGGTTGTGGTGGGTAATAAATGGGCGGGCCGCTGCGCCCCCATACAGCGGCTGAAGGATGGGAGTTTCCACTTCCAGGAAACCATGATCATCCATAAACTGGCGCAGGGAACGGATGATCCGCGCCCGCGCCCGGAAGACATCTCGCACATCCGGATTTACCGCCAGATCAGCATAGCGCTGGCGATAGCGCGTTTCGGGATCCGAAAGCAGCGCATGCCGCACGACTTCTCCCTCCACGATTTCGTCCTTGTCAGCCGGTAGAGGCGTAACCGCCTTGGCAAGCATGCGGATATTCTTCACTCGCAAGGTAACTTCACCGCTCCGGGTGCGGAACATTTCTCCACTGGCCTGCAAAAAATCGCCCAGATCAAATTCCCGGTTGAAAAGGGTCATGGTTTCTTCACCCAGATCGTTGACCCGCATAAAGAGCTGCAGCCGACCCGAGCCATCTTCGATATGGGCAAACGAAATTTTTCCCATTTGGCGCAAGGCGCGCAGCCGCCCGACGACCGTCACCCACACGGGATCACTTTCCAGGGTCCCTTCTGCCTCACCTGCTTCGAATTCGAGGATTGCCTGTTGATTGGCATGCGTCCGTTCGACCCGATGGGGATAGGGGTCGATTCCCTGCGCTTTCAGCCGTTCGATTTTGTCAAGCCGATTGCGTTCGAGTTGAGTATAAACTTTGGCCATCATCTAACCGCCTGTCGCTGCGAGAATTTGGATCCCTTGGAGAAAAAAGCCTGGCCCCAGGGGAGTTGTTTGGGATCGATTATAAAAGAAAAAGCCCCGCGCCCATCATCGCGCGGGACTTTCTTTGCTGAATCAAAAAAAGTCCCGGTTTATTCAAGCTTCAGGACGCGCACTGAAAAGGAGCCTTGCGGGGCTTCCACTGAAACCATATCGCCCACCCGTTTGCCCATCAAAGAACGTCCCAATGGAGATTCATTGGAAACGCGTCCTTCGCGCGGGTTGGCTTCCGCAGCACCCACGATGACATACTCTTCTTCCTCGGCACCGTCTTCCTGGATGGTTACCCGGCTGCCGACCACAACGACATCCGTTTTTTCTGGTGCATCCACGACGCGTGCGTTGGATAGTAAGATTTCCAGCTCTTTGATCCGGCCTTCAACAAAGGCCTGCTCGTTTTTTGCGGCTTCGTATTCTGCGTCAGGATCGACGCCCAGGTCCCCGCCCTCCAGGGCTTCATGCAGACGTTCTGCGACTTCCTGGCGCCGTACGGTGCGCAGGTATTCCAGCTCATCTTGAAGCCTGTTGTACCCCTCGCGGGTCAGGTATGATGTTGCCATGTGCTTAATCCTATCTTCCTTCTGGTATTTAGAATTTTCCAAGCCTGATGGTAGGAATAAATATTGACCGCTGAAATCAGTTCAGGACTGGTGCAAGGTGATTGCCAGACCGCGGATCGTTTTGCCTGTATCGCTAATTACTTCTCGCCTGATTTCCAAAGCCTGAAATGAACTTTTCCTGCCAGGTAGGCTGCCGCTGCTCCAATATCCCGCCGGTAGCCCTGACCCTTCTTAAGAAAAGAAAGCCACTCCCGTGAAGTGCCTTGAATGGAAGCGTTTTCAGTTGCTATACAAAACCAGACGCGGCGTAATCGAGGTTGTCCTTCTGCCTCTTGCGCCGCACGCAGATTTTAGCATAAGTTTTCTGCAATTGCAAGAATGGGTGGCAGTTCTTAAAAAAATACTAACAGTTTTCTAAGAATCAATTGATTCCCGGCAGTTTGCGCCACAATTGCACGCCCTGGGCTCCATACTCCCGTAAATCGCTGCGCATGGCCTGCGCATCCTGCCAGAACGTGCTGATCTGCGTCTTATACGCAGCGACAGCCTCACCCCAGGCGTACAGGCCAGCTCCCGAAACCTGAAAAATCTGAGAATGCCAGCTTGCTTGCGGCAAGTGGATGCCCGGAATGCGCACGTACGGGTAATCCGCATAGTACCAGAGCTGTCTGCCGGTCAGTTCTGCCGCGCGGCGGACCAATTGGTGGTCAACATGGCTGCCCAAAGCCAACGGGCATACGATCGCCGCTTGATCGGGGATCACCAGAGCCAGTTTGTCCGCAAGTTGGGTTACCAGGTCAATTTCCAGGGGGTGGAGCGGGCCGAACAACGCCATTTCGGTCGCGTAAAGCGGGTGATCTGGCTCGCCGGGCGCGCTGCGATAGATACAATCCGGCACCTCCAGCAGGCGCTGGCGGGCGCCCAGGATCCGACAGGCAGCTTTATCCTCCTGGCGGCGCACCCGCACAATTTCATCTGCTGTATCCGCAGTCATTCCTTGCTCAGGTTGTGGTTCCCAGCGTGCATGCAGCGCGGCAGCGAATGCTGAAATTGGCCCGCTGCCGGGCGTTCCGGCACAGATTGTCAGAATTTCTACCCTGCCCACCTGTGCCTGTTCCCAAACCAGGCCGCCGCAAGACAGAGCAACATCGTCAAAATGCGGTGAGAGATAGGTCCATCCGGAATTTGCTGGCATCGATTGAAATTTACCAATGGAGTGTTACTGCTCGGATACCTGCACCCCTTCACAAAACGCTGTATCTACAGGCTGCCTACATTTTCGTTGGCATGCGAGATCGATAGCATTCCTTGATTGGGATGCAGGCTAATGTTATCATTGATCGCGCTCCGAGAATTCCTCGTATGCAAAATGTATCGGATCGCCGCAAACGCAACCTCACCACCCTGCTGATCGTTATCCTGGTTACCATCCCATGTTACTGCATCGGCCTGGTAATCGTCCAATTTGCACCTGAAGTGACTCCACTGCCAACCCGCACTCCACCCGTCACCCGCACCTGGACTCCCAGCCCCTCACCGACCCTCACCGGAACCCCCACTCAAACCCCAACCGGAACATTGGTTACTCCGAGCCCAACTCATACCAGCACAATGACCGCTACCGCCACAGGCACCCAAACCCCCACGCAGACCTTTATACCCACATTGATTCCTCCCAGCGCGACTCTGCCGGCAACGAGCACCTTTACCCCAACCCCCTCCCAAACGCTTGTTCCCACCCCCACATTTACCGAACTACCGCCGGTTGCTACGACCCAACCCCCCGATGTAGCGACCAGTACTACCGCCCCACCCACTCCCAGCCCGACGGAAGAAGAGCCGCCGGCTCCCAGCGCGACACCTTAAATTTCCTTTGATCCACGAAAGGCGGTTATGACTGACCTTAACAACTTATTGAAAGAACTCATTTCTGTTCCTGGCCTTTCGGGACACGAAAAGCCAGTCCGGGATTTAATCCAGGTAGCCTGGCAGCCTTTGAGCGATGAGATCAAAACCAGCCGCATCGGCAGCCTGTATGCCTTGAAGCGCGGCAGCGGGCCTGAACCGCGGCCAGCCATCCTGCTGTCTGCTCATATGGATGCCATCGGACTGATGGTCACAGGCATCACCGATGGTTTTCTGCGCCTGTCAGAAATCGGTGGCATTGATCACCGCGTTCTTCCGGGCCAGCTGATCACCGTCCACGGGCGCCAGGATCTTCCGGGGGTGATCATCCAGCCTCCGGAACGGCTGCTGCCTGAGGACCTTAAAAATAACCCGCTGCCGCTGGAACGCTTACTGGTCGATACCGGCTTGAGCGTGCGAGATGTCAACCGGCTGGTGCGCCCGGGAGATCTGGTGTCATTTGCCCAGCCTCCCTTGGACCTGGGGGAAGAAGTGATCGCCGGTCATTCGTTGGATAATCGCGCCTCGGTTGCGGCAGTTACCCACACCCTTGAGCTGCTGCAAAACCGCGCCCATACTTGGGATGTCTGGGCTCTGGCAAGCGTCCAGGAGGAGGAAACCATGGCGGGGGCATACACCTCGGCTTACGAGCTGCGCCCTACCCTGGCGGTTGCAATTGATGTCACCTTCGGGAAAAGCTCTGGATCAAACGATTACCGCACCTTCCCGGTGGGGAAAGGGCCTACCCTGGGTTGGGGTCCAAATATCCACCCGCACTTGCATCAAATCTTCAAGGAAACGGCCGACCAGCTGGAAATCCCTTATGCTGTCGAAGTGATGCCGCGCCATTCCGGCACGGATGCATTTGCCATCCAAGTGGTTGCGGAAGGTATTCCCGCCATGGTTGTCAGCATCCCGCTGCGTTATATGCATACTCCGGTCGAGCTGGTCGCTCTGAAAGATATCCGCCGGGCTGGCAGGTTGATCGCAGCCGTCATCGCTCGGCTTGCTCCGGACACGATGGACAGCTTTAATTGGGACGATTGAACCGGCCCGCAGAATCCGGGGATGAAATGGTCAATCTGGTAGATTGCGCTGTCCGCCGGATGAATTATTTTGCCGGATGAGTTCATCCGCAGTGCCAAAAATTGCTGGATCACCAGCCGAATAGATGGAAAACATGATGCCCGAATCAAAGAATGATCTCAAGCTGCCTCGCATTGGCACCGCCCAACTCCGCTTGCTGGAAAACCTTTGTAATGCTAGCGCAGTCTCCGGGGATGAAGGTCCGGTGCGAAAAATAGTGTTAGAACAGATCAAGCCAATAGCCGATGAGCTCAAAGTGGATGCACTGGGCAATGTGCTCGCCGTTCGCCGCCCCCAAGCGAGCAACCGCAAGAATCAACCTCCATTGCGTGTCATGCTGGCTGCCCACATGGACGAAGTCGGTTTTATGATCACCGCCGATGATGGTGAAGGAGTTTACCGGTTTAACCTGGTCGGCGGCGTGGATGTGCGCCAACTGGTTGGCAAACCGGTTTCCATCGGCAAAGAAATGATCACCGGTATCATTGGCGCCAAGCCCATTCACCTCACCACTGCCAGCGAACGTAAAAACAGCCTGACGATTGAGAATCTGCGCATTGATGTCGGTCGAAGTGGAAAAAACATCAAGCCGGGCGATCGCGCCACGTTTGCGACGGTATTTTCCCACCTTGGACCCAGTGTGCGTGCCAAGGCACTCGATGACCGCCTGGGAGTGGCCACGTTGATCGAGCTGTTTAAGCACGCCCCCCCGCAGATCGAGCTGCTGGCAGCCTTTACGGTGCAGGAAGAGGTTGGTTTACGCGGCGCCCGGGTCGCGGCCTATGCCTTCGATCCCCAGATTGGGATTGCGCTGGACTGCACACCGGCTTATGACCTGCCATCCTGGGACGGAGAGGAAAATGCAGTTTACAACACCCGCCTGGATGCGGGTCCGGCGCTGTATATCTCCAACTCATCCACCTTATCCGACCCACGCCTGGTACGCCATTTTGTTACAACCGCCGAAGATTTTGGCCTGCCTTACCAGTTCCGCCAGCCCGGCGGCGGGGGCACCGATGCCGGCGCGATTCACAAGCAGCGCGCTGGGATCCCAAGTATCTCTATCTCGGTCCCCGGGCGTTATCTGCATACTCCGGCTGCCATCGTGCGGGTAAATGATTGGCAGCACACCCTCCAGCTCGTTTTTGCGGCACTCAGCCGGCTGTCTCCCAAGCTATTGCAGCAAGAACGCTGAGCGGCCTCCATTTCAAGATCTGCATGCAACAGGAGCATTTATGAAAGCACTGATACAACAACTTGTTGAGACCCCCGGTCCTTCGGGATACGAAAACCAGGTACGCAGTCTGGTGCGCTCTGCCGTGGAGCCGCATGCGGACGAAGTCCAGGTCGATGCAATGGGCAATCTACTTGCCCGCAAAGGCACCCGCCAGAGTGGCGGTCTGCGCATCATGCTCTCTGCTCACATGGATGAGATCGGGATTATTGTCACTCACATTGACGAGAATGGTTTCCTGCGGTTTACTAATCTTGGTGGTGTCCGTGCTTACAATCACATCGGTGGACGGGTGCGGTTCCTGGATGGCACCCTGGGTGTCATCGGCGCAGAACGCCTAACAAGCAGTTCAGATATGCCCTCGCTGGAACGGTTATTTATTGATGTCGGCGCGACCAGCCGCAAAGACTGCCCCATTCAGGTCGGCGATGTGGCCGCTTTTGACCGCCCGTTCATCGTGATCGCTGGTAAAAATGGGTCCGAGCGCCTGGTTGCCAAGGCCATGGACGACCGCATCAGTGTGGCCGTTTTGATCGAGACGCTGCGCAACGTTAAACAATCCCCTCACGAGCTTTATTTTGTCTTTTCGGTTCAGGAAGAAGTGGGCTTGCGCGGTGCGACCACCGCCGCGTACGCTGTGGACCCTGAAATTGGGATTGCGGTGGACGTGACCCTGACCGGGGACACCCCTAAAAGCGTCAAAATGGAGGTCGCTCTCGGGAAAGGCCCGGCAATTAAGGTGCGCGATGGGGGCATGCTCTCGGATCCCCGCATCGTGGATTGGATGGTAAGCACGGCTGAAAAAGCCCGGCTGCCCTACCAGCTTGAAGTCCTGGAAGGCGGCACGACCGACGCGCGCGCCATGCAGATCAGCCGGGCCGGTATGCCAGCCGGTTGTATATCGATCCCCTGCCGGTATGTACACTCGCCTTCCGAAACAGTGGATCTCGGGGATGTAGAAAATGCAGTCAGGCTTCTCACTGCCCTGGTCAGCGGACCGATAAACTTGGAATGAAAATTCTACCCAGGCAGAGCCACAGCATGTTTTTCCGCAAAGCATTTTTACGACTCACCTGCTTGCTGGCGGCTTGTTTGCTGCTGCTCACTGCTACCGCCTGTGACCGGCTGCCCATCCCTGGGCTGGGTGAGGCAGTGACAGGTACCCCACCCGCGCCAACCGGCACGACTGCTGTGCTGCCTTCACCCAGCCCTTCGATCGAACCGGATGCGTCGCAGTCACCGGGTACGCAAACCCTGCGCCTGTGGCTCCCGCCTGAATTTGATCCGGCAGCAGGCACACCCGCGGGTGATATCTTGCAAGCGCGCCTGGATGAATTTGAGAACCGCCGCCCCAATGTGACCGTTGAAACGCGGATTAAAGCCGTGGAGGGGACCGGCGGAATGATCAATACACTTACTACCGCCAGCACTGCCGCCCCCCTGGCATTACCCGATGTCGTCGCCCTGCCCCGCCGGGCGATTGAACCCGCCGTTCAAAAGGGTCTGCTCTACCCGTTTGGTGACCTGGGTCCTCTGCGCACAGCGCAATGGTTTGATTATGCAACCCAGCTAAGCGGGGTGGAGCAGGGCCAATACAGCCTGCCGTTTGCCGGGGACGCGTTGGTGCTGCTCTACCGCCCGGGTGAAATCGAGACCCCGCCCCGCAGTTGGGATGAGCTGCTTCAGGGGCCAGCTGCCCTGTTGTTCCCGGCTGCCAGCCCCCAGGCTTTATTCACCCTTTCCCAATACAACGCTGCCGGGGGACCCAACCTGGATGCCGACAGCCGCCCATTTCTGGATCAGACAATTTTGACTGCCGTGTTCATCTTCTACCAGCAGGCATCTGCTGGCGAAAAAATGCCCTTCTGGCTTACCCAGTATGAGGATGATAACCAGGTCTGGCAGGCCTACCTGGACAACCGCGCTCCGATGGTTGCCACCTGGTCTTCGCGCTACCTGGCTGACCCCCCTGCCGACAGCGCGGCAGCGATGCTTCCAACGCACGATGGCGAGCCGTTTACCCTGGCGACGGGCTGGGTTTGGGCCACCTCCAACCCCGATCCTGCCCGGCGCGAGCTGAGCACCGAGTTGGCAGTCTTTCTGTCGGACTCCGAATTCCTGGGGCGCTGGACAGAGGCAGCTGGTTTCCTGCCCACCCGCCCGGATGTGCTCGCCTTTTGGTCCGATGCCACCCAACAGCAGCTGGCCAGCCAGCTGGTCGAATCAGCGCATCCCTATCCCTCGCCAGACGTTCTCAATATCCTGGGACCGGCGCTCCAGGAAACCACGATTGATGTCTTAAAACAGCAGAATACCCCCTCTGGATCTGCCGAAAAAGCCGCCGAAACCGTTAACAACCCCTGACCGGGCACCAGCGGATATTTTCAAGGTGGGGTTGTGGAAAGTGGTCTCGGCGTTTTCCACAGCCCCTTCCCACCCTGCTGAGAACGAAGTGATAATCGCTTCACCCACGGGTTGCGCGGCTTGTGAAACCCCTGACCAGGTGCTGCCAGGGCACTTGACGTTGGCTCCCCGGCGGTGTTATGATGCTGCGTAGAGGTAATACGCAGTCCATGATTGAGTCCAACGACGATCCTGCTCACCAACGTTCTGGATCGGATTACCCCCCAACAACCAAAAATTCGCAAACCGGTGAAGCACCCCCCGGCAGGTTCGAGTTGTTTTGGCAGCAGCTCACAAGCCTGGGTCTGGCTGATTCCGCACTGCGCCTGGTGACCCACGTGTTTTCCATTGTGGCGGTCCTGATTGTCGTTTGGGTTGCTCGTGAGTTCTTCCGGGTAGCCCAACCGGGCATCCAAAGCGAGGTTAGCCAGGGCGTTCAGGCGGCAGAAATCCCGACAGCTACTCCTACACCACTGCCTCCGACCCCCCCTGCACTTCCCGAAAAACCGGTCGCCGCGCGCCCGGGTGTTGCCCGGCGACTGGAGCTCCACACGACAGTACCTTCGCGCTTGCGCCTGGAAACGGTTAAGTACACCGTCCAGGAGGGTGATACCGTGTTTGACATTGCCGAAAAATTTGGACTCCAGGCCGAAACCATCCTGTGGGGCAATTACAACGTCCTGGCAGATGACCCACATCGCCTACAGGCCGGTCAGGAGCTCACCATTCTCCCTGCAGACGGCACTTATTATGAATGGCAGCCTGGAGATGGTTTAAACGGAGTGGCGCGCTTTTTCGGTGTAACCCCGGAGGAGATCATCAACTGGGCAGGGAACGACCTGGATATGGCAACCATTGGTGATCTTTCTGCCCCCTCGATCGAGCCCGGCACCTGGCTGGTGATTCCAGGCGGGCGGCGCGAATTTGTCACCTGGAGCGCGCCGCGCATCACCCGCGCCGATCCCGGCGTCGCCAAAGTGCTTGGTCCCGGCAACTGCGGCTCTATTGCTGATGGGCCGGTGGGTGTCGGCAGCTTCATCTGGCCCGCCAATAACCGCTTCTTATCCGGGTACGATTACGCGCCATCCGCCAACCATTTCGGCATTGACATTGATGGCGATTTGGGAAATCCTGTGTATGCCACCGACAGCGGCGTCGTGGTGTACGCCGGCTGGAATGACTGGGGCTACGGCAATATGGTAGTCATCGATCACGGCAACGGCTGGCAAAGTCTTTACGCTCACCTGGATACCCTGAATGTTGGCTGCGGAAGTTATGCTTATCAGGGAGGCGTCCTGGGTGGTTTTGGCAGTACAGGCAATTCGTCTGGCCCACATTTGCATTTCGAACTGATGAGCGACGAATACGGTAAAGTTAACCCCTGGAATTTTATCCAATAACGGCAAACTAGATCTGCTTAAACTGCCTTCGGGTCGGGCAAGCTGCTTAATTTTGCCCCCGATTAACCTTGCATGAGAGAGAACCTGTTAACACTTTCCATGCCTTGACGCACCTCCGGGGCAGTGTTACCATGCGAAAGGAGGCCCAGGCCCGATGTCTATCGAAAACCAGACAGAATCGCAATCCCAGTCACCTGAAGCAACCAACGTGCCAGCCCCCGGTTCGCACAGCTCAATCTCATCTGAACGACCCGCGCGACCTGATCTGGCGGATAACACGCCTGCTGAACCAGGCAATCTCCCTACCCCCTCACCCGCGAAAGGCAGCCGAGCCCTGGTGGTCGCACTTAAAATTACCACCTACACCGCATTGGTCGTGATCGTGGCAATCCTGGCGTGGATCGCCCGCGACCGGATCCTGAACCGCCAGGCAGACCTGACGCCTGGTTCGCTTCCGCAAGCCGCAGCTGCTTTTGAAATCCCCACAAGCCTCCCCACCGCTGATGTTTTCCCCCAGGTCGAAATGCCACCACTGGCTGCGAGTGAACCTTTACTCAGCAAGGGTATCGCCCGCACCACCGATATGCACACCACCATACCCACCCGGCCGCGCGTGGATGTCATTACTTACACCGTGGAAACCGGCGATACACTTTTTAGTATTGCCGATTCGTTTGGTATTAAGCCAGAAACTCTCTTGTGGGGCAACTTTGACACCCTGGAAGACAACCCTCATCTGCTGCGGCCTGAGCAGGTGCTGAATATCCCGCCCATTGATGGCACCTATTATCAGTGGACTGAAGGGGACAGCTTGCAGACCGTCGCCACTTTTTTTGGTGTCGATCCACAGGTGATTATCAATTACCCTGGCAACCGCTTTGACCTGACCGAGACCACGCCCGATTCGGCCAACATCGAAGTTGGTCGCTGGCTGATCGTCCCCGGTGGCAAGCGCGCAATCAAAGATTGGGGCCCGCCGGCGATTTCGCGCAGCAACCCGGCTTCGGCACGCTATTATGGCGCCGGACACTGCGGAGCGGTCTACGAAGGTGCGATTGGTTCCAGCACTTTTGTCTGGCCTACCTCCGCCCATACCATTTCTGGCTACAGCTACAATCCTGGCGTCCACCCGGCGATTGATATTGCTGGAGGTGAAGGCGCACCGGTTTTTGCAACCGACAGCGGTGTGGTTGTTTATGCCGGTTGGAGCAACTACGGTTACGGTAATCTGGTTGTGATTGACCACGGCAACGGCTGGCAGTCGGCTTACGCCCACCTCAGCTCCTACGGTGTGGGCTGCGGGCAGAGTGTATTCCAGGGCGGTGGGATTGGCGCAGTGGGCAATACAGGCAACTCCTACGGCTCCCACCTGCATTTTGAGCTGGTCTACGGCGGCGCCAAGATCAACCCGCTGGATTTCCTGCCCTAACCGGGGTTTTCCATGGGCCTATTGAACAGACTGGGAAACCTCTTTGGGAGGTCCCCCCGCTCAACCAGTGATGTACTCTGGATATACGTCCGTTGCCTGCGCTGCGGCGAAGTACTGCGCGGCCGGATTGATCTGCGGAATGACCCCAGCCTGGAAGATGCAGACCCGCAGGTGCCGGCAACCTATATGTGCCGCAAGCTGCTCAGTGGCAGTGGGAAAAACCTTTGCTTCCAAACAATCGAGGTTTTCCTGCGCTTTGATGCCAGCCACAACTTATTGGAGCAAAAGGTCAGCGGGGGAGAGTTTACTGACGAAGCCGCTTACCAGGCAGGTCTTCCATCGCAATAAAATCAAACAGGCTCATAGAAGCTGCGCAGCCTGTTTTACATTCCCATCCTTGCAATAGGAAACAAGCATGCGCTGTCACTCAATCCAGGCGGGCAGCCACAAATGGCACCAGCATCTCTTCCGGGTGCAGGCCGCCGTGCCGCCCTAACAAGATATTCTCCTTGGGCGCCCACCACAGGTACATCGCTTCACCCGGAAACACCACCAGATCACCCAGCCGTTCGCCCAGGCGCGGATGGCGTTCGCCGCTGCCAAATAAGCCGCTTTCAGCCGCGTAAGCTGCATCCATGACCCGAAACTGCTTCATCCAATTACGATCGATATATTCGCGAATCGCCTCCGTCTGGCCCGGGCGCACATACAGATACATCAAGCGGTTTTCGCCGCTGGGCGCCATGTGCAGGCGGCGATCCAGGCCCGGGTGGCTGGCGAGCTCAAAATGAGGGTCCGGGGGCGTTTGGAGCATGCCGTGATCGGCCAGCAAAATCACCACGGTTCCCTTGCGGAGCGCTGGATCAAGCTTATCCAGGAATAAAGTTTCAAAGCTCCGGCTGAAACTGGCAAATTCTGCCGCCGGGCGCTCGTCATCCGGGCCGTGCATGTGGCCCAGGTGGTCTACATCTCCCCAGTAGACCCAGGTGTAAAGCCGCCGGTGGCGGCGTGCTTCCAGCAGCTGGCGTACGCCGATCCACAGGTCGGCTGCACTGCCAAAGCTGTGCACTTCAGCTCCATCCATGAGCATCTGCGACAGGCCGGAGTGGGAAATCGTGAAATGTTGGAAGGCATGGACTTCCACGCTGTGCCTGCCCAGGTGCTGCGCCATATTGGGAAAAGGCAGATAGGTCCTCGGTGTAAACCCCGCCCTGGTCAGGCTGCCGGCGCTGTTGTTAAATGCCGCCGGTGCATGCTGGATCATGTTGACGATCATCCCATATTCTTTCATCCACATTTCGTAGCCCATAATCCCGTGTTCATAAGGGCTGCGTCCGGTCCACAGTGTTGTCAGCGCCGAGCTGGTCGTGCTGGGTGTGACCGATGTAAGCGGAGCCAGCACCCCTTGTTGGGCAAGGCGCTCCCACACCTGCGAAGAACCATCAGCAATCCAGCGCTGCAGGCGGTGAAGTGCCAGGGCATCCATTAAAACCAGCACCACCCGTTGGGCTTCTCCCAACCCGGCCGTTAGGGCCGGATCGAGTGCTTGAGCGCCAACGGGTTCAGCTCCGAGAAGTGCGCAAACGGTGGCGGGTATGTTAAGGATTGAATTGCCGCCGTAATTTGGATAGCACAACCCATTCCCCAGGTCCATGCCAGGCAGCCGGTGAGCAAGCAGTTGCGGCAGGCGCTCTGCAGTTCGATCAGCCATTTCTCACATCTCCCTGTCCTTGTTATAATGCACGCCTATGTCTGTTTCTCCATTTATCTTACCGCAACTCTCCCAGCGTGGGTCCCCCCGACACAGGTTCGCTATCGGTGTTGTTCTCCTGCTGCTTCTAATGGCTGGCTGTAGTGAAATCACACCGTCACCCGTAGAAACCGGAGCTCCACCAACCGGACAAACGCCCCTTGCACGCACCACGCCCACCCCTGCCCTCCGCACGCCGGCGCGTACCCCAACCGCTGTCGTCACCTCAGCGCTGGGTCTTGAGGCCCAGGATCTGGATGGCGTGCGCCTCGAATTTTGGCACTTTTTCCCAGAAGAGCAGGTTGCGCCACTGCTGCGGGCCTTCAACCAGGACAACCCCTGGAACATTATTGTTACCGGTAGGCGCTTCGGCAGTCCGGTAGAGCTGGAAGAGGCACTCTCTCAGGACGGTACCGCGCCAGTAGTTGTGGGTTATACCGAGCAGCTGCTGGCCTGGGACGAGTCCGGCCTGCTGGTTGACCTTGCTCCGTACGTGTCTGACTCCGAGTGGGGTCTTGCACCGGCTGATCAGCAAGATTTTATACCGGTCTTTTGGGAACAGGACCAATCCGGCAGCCGGCGGATCGGGTTGCCTGCCCGCCGGACTGCTCGTTTCCTGATTTATAACGAAACCTGGGCCGATGAACTCGGCTATTCCCGCCCGCCTGAGACGCCTGACCGTTTCCGATCTCAGGCCTGCGCCGCGAACGCAGCCATGAAAACCGACAACAGCTTCCAGAACGATGGGCATGGCGGCTGGCTGATCAACACCGAGCCGCCAACCATGCTTGGCTGGTTGGGTAGTTTTGGCAGCCAGCCCGTTCGCCCGGGTGGGAAGGCCTACCGCTTTAACACTGCCCAGTCTGAGGCAGCCTTCAGCTTCCTGAAGGCGCTTGTTGATGGTACCTGTGCCTGGGAAAGCCAGGCTCCTTATCCAGACGAGGTGTTTGCCACCCGCCAAACCATACTCGCCAGTGCCAGCCTGGTAGATCTGCCATTTATCACCGAGGCCATGCAGGCAATTGGCAGCCGCGACCACTGGTCCGTTCTCCCTTTCCCCGCTGAGACCGGCGACCCTCTGCTGCCCGTTTCTGGCCCATCCCTTGCGCTCCAGTCTGGCAAACCAGCCACCCAGCTGGCTGGCTGGTTGTTTATCCGCTGGCTCACCACCCCTGAAACCCAGGCCTTTTGGACCCGGCTGGATGGCAGCTTTCCAGTGCGGTCGGCTGCTCGTCCACTGCTGGATGATTATGCTGCCAGCCGGGCACAGTGGGCAACAGCCTGGGACTTACTGCCTCTGGCGATCACAGAACCTCATCTGGCAAGTTGGGGGGAGGTGCAGTGGGCGTTGCAGGATGCCGGCACCCAGCTTTTCCGTTCCTACTTTTTAGCCGAGCGGATCCCAGCCACGCTGCAGGAACTCGATCGCACAGCTGCCGAGCTCAGCCGCCAGGAGCCCTGAATGAAAAGTGACCTGCCCCAGGTGAGAATCTTTACTGACGGCGCCTGCCTGGGCAATCCTGGTCCGGGAGGTTGGGCTGCCTTGTTGCAGTACGGCAGCCACGAAAAAGTATTAACCGGGCACGCAGAACAAACGACCAACAACCGCATGGAGTTGATGGCAGCCTTGAAAGCCCTGGAAAGCCTGACGCGACCGTGCCAGGTCGATATCTACACCGATTCGGAGTACGTGCGGCGGGGCATTACGGAATGGCTGCCCACCTGGCGGGCCCACGGCTGGAAACGCAAAGGCGGTGCCCTGGCAAACGTGGAATTATGGCAGGGTCTGGATCTGGCGACCCGCTCCCATCAGGTCCGCTGGAATTGGGTGCGTGGTCATGCGGGCCATCCCGAAAATGAGCGCGTCGACCGCCTGGCTCGCCGGGCGGCTGGAGAAAGCTGACTTGCTGCCACGCCTTGCGCTCCCTGGTCGGCCCAAACCATATATCATGGCCCATCGCGGCAACCAGATCCACTGCCCGGAAAACACCCTGGCTGCCTTCCAGCGCGCCTTTGCCGAAATCAGCCGATATTCTCGAAACCGACCTGCGCCGGTCAGCCGATGGCATCTTCGTCTGCATCCACGATGAAACGGTGGACCGAACGACGGATGGGTCCGGCCGGGTAGCCGATAAAACCCTGGCTGAACTCAAAACGCTGTCTGCCGGGCCTGGGCACCCAGAATTCAGCACACAGCGAATTCCTACCCTGACAGAGTTGGCGGGCATCCTGCCAGACGCTACTTACCTGGCACTGGAATTGAAAAGCGATGATTTTTTACAGTCTGCGGTCTGCCGCTCCCTGGCAACTGAGCTAGCAGTACTGGGCCTTGCCGAACGCACCGTTTTCCTCTCGTTTTCCATGCCGCGCCTACGCGCCATGCAGGCTTCCGCACCGGGCGCCCTGCTGGGCTGGATTACCATCAAAGGGCTGCTGCCTGCTCGCGGGGTGCACATGGCTGGCCCTTATTGGCCGCTCCTCCTGGCAAACCCGTTTTACGTGCTGTTGGCTCACCTGCGCAGGCAGGTGGTCTGCCCACTGGACCCTGCCCCCGAGCCGCGCCTGGGGCTTTACCGCCGCCTGGGATGTGATGCCGTCCTGACTGATGACCCTGGTAAGACGCGCCGCGCCCTTGCGGCGCTCTGATGTTTACAGCCGCACCGCACTGGGTTGCCCGGCAGGTGCCACAGGGGCAACCTGTCTGTACTGGCTGGGCTATCCCTCATTTTTCCGGGAGCTCCGACTTTAACGCCCGGCTGCCGGCTCGGCCTTCCCCAACGGCAGACCGCAGTACTGGCAAAAACTGGCATCCGCCTGGTTCAACCTGCCGCAGTTGGAGCAAGCCTGCCCTGCTCGGTCGGTGGCAACTGCGCTGCCCGACTTGGGCGGCAGCGCAGGCTGCTGCCGGCGGCCAAACAATCCCCTTCTTGGTTTTTTAGGGGCGGTCTCACCCCCCTGGCTGGACTCCTGCAGCTTGCGCATGCCAAACCGCCGCGCAAATAATTTCGCCGCATATAACCGCCCGGTTTCGAGGGCCTGTCGGTACACCCCTTGTATTTTCCCCGCGGATATATGGCGACCTGTCAGGTACCACTGGTAGACCACCTGCCCCACGGTGTATGTCCCGGCATAGCTGATAGCGACTTTTGGCAGGATGCCAAAGGCCGGAATAAATCCTACCAGCATGCGAGCAAGCTGCCGCCATAAAAACCCACCTCCCAAAATACCTCCAAACTCTTTCAGGTAGGACTGCCATTCAACCGGCAGGCCGAGCGCCAAGCCCAACCGATATACCAGGAATGCCTGAGCTTTCGTCAGGATGATCATATCGGTCACATTCAAAGGAATATTCAGCACAGGAATGATCTCTGCCAGGCCGGTTGTCAGCGAATAAGCCGCATTTGAGGTTGCTGTATCGTTAATTAACCGCCTGACAACCTCGCCGCGAAACAATGGGTAGTTGCGGGCCAGCGCCAGCTGCTTGTCTGGCAACAATGCCAGGACTGCAGGGACAAATGTTTGCCGCAGAAACTCACTATCCTGCACGTTTCCATAGAGAATGCGCATCATCTTTCGGCCCGCTGTGGGAACGACAGCGTGGGCTGTGCCATCTCCCGGAGGGGAGCCCTGAACGATCACGCACGCACGCCATCCAGCGGTCCGCCAGATACGCATGGTGTCAGCTGTGTACAGCTTGCGCATCTCGTCGGCATCCAGCATCAAAATCACAAGATCGACTGGCTCGCTCGGATCGAACTGATCTAGAGGCGTCACATAGACTGGTGCTTCGGTTTGTTGGGTGGGATGGTCAGAGTCGCGCCTCAGGATATCTACCAGCTGCAGGGCCGCCCCGGAATCCTGCGCAACCACTGCGAGCTCCAGGCTGCGGACAGCTTCGTCCCGGATTGGGCGAATATCAACTTCGCCGATCAGGCTTAATAAATTGCGCAAGTCACCTAAGCCGGCCAATCATACCTCCTGTCAACGGCTTTTCAAGCCAGTTTCCGATTATACCTCTCGCTTAAAATGCAGCCTTGAATCTACGGGGCAGCCCGGACGATCCGGATGGCCTTTCGGAAGCTGCTGTTTTCATCGGGTGACATTTTCACGTTACCCTTACCCGGTAAATATATTATTTTACACCGACAGCCCCTCTACCAGACCTTGAGGCCTGTGAGGCAACCTGCTATACTTGCCATTCGGCATTCTGGCACGTTTATCCTGCCCGTTTTGCAGGGACTCCGCTGGCAGATGCCAGCGATTAGAAAAGGAGTTTTCGCAGTGAAACCACGCCTATTTGGGACCCGCTCCAGCTTTGCTGGGGTATGGTTCTCCCTTCTTATTTTGGCTGCGCTGCTTGTTTCAGCTTTTCCGGCAGCCGCCGCATCCGGTACACCGCAGGCACCAGACACAACTGGCCTGAGCTGGTTGACCGAAACCGTGGATACCGCCGAGCGCTATGAAAATATGTCCAGCCGGAGCGCCAGCCTGGACTCGAACGGGAATGCCGGGGTTGCCTTCGGCGGCCAGAAGCTGTACCTGGGTCGCCAGTCCGGCAGCAGTTGGACAGTCTCCGTCGTCGATGCCAGTTTTGGCGTCGGCGCTTTTGCCTCGCTCGATTTTGATGGAAATAATATCCCGCATATCAGCTATTATGATTCGGTCAACGGTCAGCTCAAATACGCCGCTTACCTGAACAACGCCTGGTCAGTTCAAACCGTCACCGCAGCCGGCAATGCAGGTGCGAACGTTGGCCTGTACACATCGATTGCTGTGGACAGCAGCAATCGCCCTCACATCAGTTACTACGATGCCACCTTTCAGGAGTTGGCCTATATCTACAAAGATTCGAACAACAACTGGATCAAAAACGTTGTGAATACTGTCGGCGCGGTCGGGAAATACACATCGCTCGCTCTTGACCGCAATGACCGGCCCTACATCAGTTATTACAACGAAGGCGATGACGCATTAATGTACGCCTACATCAATAATAACCAATGGGTCAATGTTTTCGTGGATTCTCGCCAGCCGGGCGACCCGCCTGAATTACGCGGTGTGGGGCTGTATTCCTCAATTGCAGTCGATGTGCGCAATACCGTCCATATCAGCTATTACAATGCCATCACGGGCGATCTGCTCTACGCCAACGGAACGGGCAGCACTTTCAACAACGACACTGTCCTGCACATCAACGGTACCAAGGTTGGCTTGTTTACTTCAATTGCCCTGGATAATAACCGCAACCCGCGCATCAGCGCGTTTGTAGAAACGAATGATGACCTGATCTATTCCGAGCTGACGGAAGATGGCTGGAAAACAAGCTGGGTTGAGACCGAGGGGCGCGTTGGTTTGTTCACCTCCCTGGTGCTGAATCCGGTCAACAATCGCCCTACAATCAGTTATTATGACTTTGGCAATAATTCCATGAGGGCTGCTCGCAGGGGCAGTACCAGTTGGGATTTCTGGACCCTGGCGACCGCCGGCTCGACGGGCGCTTATACCTCCCTGGCTCTGGATGCCGGGGACAACGCCCACATCGCCTATTACGACGAAAGCGGCACCGCACTGCGTTACGCCCGCTGGACGGGCAGCGCATGGGAACGTTGGGAGCTGGATCCACAAGGGATCGCAGGCTTATATGCTACCCTGGCATTGGACAGCAATGATTACCCCCAAATTGCTTACTACGATGGTGCGGTCAATGAACTGCGCTACATCCGCTGGACCGGTACGACCTGGTCGGGGATTCAGGTAGTGGATACCACCGGTGATGTCGGCAAGTATGCCTCCATCGCAGTCGATGGCAGCAATAATCCCCATATCAGCTACCTGGATAACACCAATCATGTTCTCAAGTACGCTTATTGGAACGGCAGCGCCTGGACAACGCAGGTGATCGATAATGCCGGGGATGTGGGCTATTACACCTCGCTTGCGCTCGATAGCAGCGGCGCCCCCCATATCGCCTACTTTGACGAAACCAATGACCGCCTGAAATACGCCTACTATGTTCCAGGCACCGGGCGCTGGGAGTACGAGATCGTCGATGGTCTCGGCAGCATGGGCACCTATGCCTCCCTGGTGATCGATCATGCCGGTGTTTCCCAAGTCAGCTACTACGACTTTACCCCCAGCCTGACAGCCGGACGCCTTAAATATGCTGTTCGCACAGGCACGGGCTGGAGCGCAGTTGTCGTGGATGGTGAGCCAGACCCCGTACTGGCAGCCAGTGCCCCCAGAGAGACAGATTATCCGGATATCATCGATGCAATTAATATAAAGGATGGTGTGGGCCTGTTTACATCGATCGCGGTGGACAGTGCCAACCAGCCTTATATCAGCTACTACGATGCCGAAAACGGGATTTTAAAGTACGCCTTCCTCTCACCTGCAGGTTGGCAGAACCGGCCGGTTTATACGTCGTGGAATTCGGGTCTGTTCACCTCGATCGCAGTTGGCAGCGACAACCTGCCTCGCATCAGCTTCCAGGATGCCACGGAGCGACAGTTGAAATATACCCGCTCTGCCCAACTGGATTACCAGTATTTCATGCCCTTTACAGCCAAGTAGACCGCTGGCTGGTCAATAACAAAGAGACTGCCCTGGATGGCAGTCTCTTTGTTTTCACTCATATCCTTCTGGCGCCTGAAGACGCACCAACCCCACTCCCCTGGGTCACTCACGGGTGGCTTTGCGGGTGTCCTGGACCCGTAAATCATCCGTATCCTCTGGCAGCAGGGCTTCTGGATCATTTTCCAACAGCTGGGTGACAATGCCAAGCAATTCTTCCAGCGGGAGGGCCTGGATGCGCGCATTGCCTATGGTGACGCGCCGGGTAATGCGCTCCAGGTGCGGCTCAACGGCCTGAAATCCGAGGGAGGTCCCCGGAAAGCCAGGGCATTCCACAACCCCCTGCTGGGTCAGCGCCCAACGGATAAATTGTTTGCGCCCGGCGAGTTTTTCGGCATAGTGCAGGCTTGTATTCGTCGTGTGATCGACTCCAACCATCAACACCCAGGCGCCCTGCTCCTCCAGGACTGCCAGCGGCGCCAGTGGCTCAGCCATCGTTTGCGCTGCCAGGGCCTGGTCCACATTCACCCCTGTAAAAGACAGGATCGGGTGCATTGAACGGCGGGCGCGCGGGTGCTTGCGCAGTGATTCTGCCACCCGCCCGATCAGCGGGTCAACCGGCATATCCGGATGATAGAACTCTGCCATTAAATTGCGGTCGTTATCCCCGCCGTAGACAATGCCGTTATCCGGGGGACCAACCTCCGGGGTGACCATCGTCTTGTAAGTAAATGCTGGCATCATCAGGCCGCTGGTGGTTGCCAGCACCGCTCCCAGAAGAGTCTCGGCGCCACCCGTAACTTGGCCAAATGAAGATAATGAGGCATGCATGATGACTGGACGATCGCGGTCCAGTTCCAGGTAATTTAAGGTTACTGAAAGTTGGCGATAGGTGATCATTGTTTTTGTGGCGCGCTCCGTGTTTGTGGGAATTCTCCCCTTGCCAGCCAGGCGGCCTGTTCCCACAAACCGCCGCTATACTTATTCTACACGCCCTTCCAATTTGCTGCACGCTTTTCTATAAAAGCCTGCATACCCTCTTTTTGATCCTGGCTGGAGAACAGTCCATAAAAGGCGCGCCGCTCATCTCTTAAGCCATCGATCAGGAAAGAGTCACCGGCCTGATTGACCATCTCTTTACCCAGGCGCACCGCCAGGGGCGCACGAGCGGCGATTTCTGCTGCCAGCTGCAGAGCTTCTTCCAGGTATCGCTCGACCGGCACTACCCGATTCACAAGGCCAAACTGCAGCGCTTCCTGGGCTGTCAGCATGCGGTTATTGAGCACCATTTCCATCGTAAGCGCTTTCCCCAATGCACGTGCCAGCCGTTGGGTGCCGCCCGCACCCGGGATGACACCCAGGTTGATCTCGGGCTGGCCAAACCGGGCAGTTTCAGAAGCAACAATCATGTCACAAGACATCGCCAGCTCGTTTCCACCGCCCAGGCACCAGCCAGAAACCGCCGCGATCACCGGTTTATGAATGCTCTGGATGCGATCAAAGGGTGCGATTGGATCTCGCACCAGCATTTCCACGGCAGATGCTGCAATCATTTCTTTGATATCTGCCCCGGCAGCAAACGCCTGCTCATTGCCGGTGATTACCATGGCACCGATCTCAATATCGCGATCAAATTCCGCCAGGGTATCCATCAACTCAACCATTAATGTATGGTTGAGCGCGTTTAAGGCTTTTGGTCGGTTAAGGAAAACCAGGCCTACCTTTCCACGCCGTTCGTTCAAAATCGATGTCAGTTCTGCCATGCCTGCCCTCCTGCGAGTGTCTTACACCTTTTTATGTTCCGTAAACGATTTCAATTCCTTACTGGCTTTCATTCGCTACCGCCCGCCTTCCAGCTCACCCTGCGGACTAACCTGCCAGACCTGCCCGTTCCTGGCCTCGCTGTCTGCCCCTGCCAGCCAGAGGGCCGCGCTGGCTGCGGTTTCCAGCGAGGTCAGTTCTCCAGCTACGCGCATTTCTTCCAGCCGGTTGTCTGGCAGCCGCTCCCGAGTAGATTCGCTGTCCAGCACTCCCATCGCCAGCCCCACCACCCGGATGCCATACGGGGCCAGTTCTGCTCCCGCCTGGCGCACCAACTCAGCCGTACCTGCTTTACTGGCGCGGTATGCGGCCCGAGCTCCGAATCCCGCCTGGGCAGGTGCCTCCAGGACATGCAGGACTGTCCCGCCGCCCTGCTCGCGCAGCACCCGCCCGCAAACCTGGGTCAAAAAAAAGCCCCCGGTCAGGTTGACATCCAGTGTGCGCCGCCAATCCCATTCATCCATATCGAGGATTGGCGCAGCGGGTGCCACTGCCGCGTTATTGATAACCACATCCAGCCGGCCCCATTCATCGAGCAGGTTGATTAACATGCCCTGAACGGCCATTTTTTGACTGATATCAGCCAGGTAATCGCGCACCTCTTCATTGCGGTCCGCGCCCAGCAGCGCCCGCGCCTGGGCCAGGGTAACATCCAGGTTGACGGGCGTCAGGTCATTCGCAGCCACCCGAGCCCCGTGGCGCGAAAAGGCCAGCACCAGGGCCCGTCCCAGGCCGCGCCCGGCACCGGTGACCAGGACGACTTTTCCGGAATAATCGTTTGGGGCATTTTGCTGTTGCATCCTGCTCTCGCCTCAGGGTGGGGGTGTCCGTAATGCTTCAGGGCAAACCGGCACGGCATCCGGGTTATTATTGGCGTTCAACGCTAGCCCAAAATACGGAGACGGATCAAGGGTATTTGTGATCTCCAGCTCATTCAGAAATTTACCATCCCCGTCATCGATCACAATCGAAAAATGCAAATGGACGCCTACCGGGTTATTGGGGTCCCCAGAATAATTTCCCTGGTAACCCAACAGTGTTCCAGCTGGAACAAAGACCTCGTTCGTCCCGGCTGGAAAATCAGGGAGGATATACGACTCTTCCCCGCGCTCATTCGCCAGATGCGTGTAATACATCCAGATCTGGCGTTTGGGCAGCAGCGGGTCTTCTGGAATGCGGATGATCAACGATGATTTCCAGGTTTCCAGGCGTGTCAGATAGCCATCAAATGCCGCGTACACTGGCGTCTGGCCGCTTTCTTCACCACCAAAAATATCCAGTCCCTGGTGGCGGTGGCCCGGGTAAAACGAATCATCCCAAAGAAAGCCAATGAATCCGTTCGAAGGCATGCGAAAAGGGGCTTCCCTGCAGCGTTCCAGCGCGACCACCTGCCAGCCCTGGCGGTCGCCACCGCCGCGCAGCCATTCCAGCACTTGCGCTGTGCGCGGTGCGGTGTCCACAGCTCGGGGCAGCCCCACAGCGCTGCGTGCCAGAAAAAACATGACCAGCCCCATTACAGGGATGGACAGCAGCAAGAGCAAACGCCGTATACCGGAAGCTGAGTTGCTCATTCGCTCCTGTCTTGCGCTGGTTCTTTCCAAATCGCCAGCCAGGCAGTCTGCGCCTGCGGATTTGGACCAGGCAACACCACCCGCTCCCACCCAGGGCCAGCATCCGCACCGCTGGCATACACCATATCAGGGTTTGGTGACATTCAGGATTTCCACTTCAACCGCCCGGCCAATTTCCTCGGGCCTGATAAACAAAAGCGCGTTTTCAGCCCCACCGCCGGCATATACCTGGCTTTCTGCCAGCACCTGTGGATCAAGCAAAGTCCGCAGTGTATTTTGGTGACCGAACGGGGGCAGTGCACCGACGCGGTAACCCGTCAAGGCCAGTACTTCCTCAGAGGTTGCCAGGCGCACGCGCTTGCGGGATACCCCATAACGGGCGGCGACTGCCGGGAAGTCAATTCGCCGCTCGCCATTCGTCACAATCACCAGTGGTTCCCCTGCAACCATCACCAGGATTGATTTTACAATCTGGTCCACGCGGCAGCCAACAGCCTGGGCGGCAGCAGCAACCGTTGGCGTGGGTACATCCTGGTAAATCACCTGGGCGGACAAGCCAAGCGCGCGGCAAACCGTCTCCAAATCAGACCCGCTTCTCATCAACCTCCTGGGATTTCCGGCCTGCGGCATCAGCATACGCCTGGATGTTTTCGAGCTCATCTTCCAAGTGTTGGGCAAACAGCAGGCTCATTTTCCCACCGGCCAGCCGCTGCAGAATCCGGCCGGCAGCCTGCCCAGAAGGCGATTCCATGGCCCTTTCCAGCTCTTCGCGCTCATCAAAATACAGCTCGTGGATAAACGCGGCCTGGATGTCGCCGTAAATCTGGCCGACTGTCCAGCTCGTGGTTTCCCTGCGCAGACCCGGCATGGCTTCGGCTTCATGCAAGAACAAGGGCCAAAGCTGTTCGAATGTGTCCCCTTCGGGAGGAGTTTCAACGATGATAATCAGCTTATACATGCTTTTCCTGGGATATTTTCCTTATCCAGAATTATACTCAATCCGCCTGCCTCTCGCAGGTTCCCGCGCCGCGCTGCCACAACCCCGTCCTGTTTGCCTAAGGTGAGGTTAGAATTTTATCCACGACATTCGCTTAAGGTGAATGACCGTAATAACAGCGGTCGCAACCCATGCCAATTTTCCGCAAGAAGTAGTGGAGATGAACGGCTCGCGGGATTGCCCATCCAGCTGTACCAGTACACAGCCCACAGTCGCGGCTGCCGGGCAGCCGCCTGAATTCAGGACATTAATGCAACAAACTTGATCATTAACCTGAAATGAAACTATTGGCACAGACGACTTAAAAAGTGGTAAGATATCGCTGTTTATCGGCATCTCAGGAGGTTGAACGAGGTGTGTAATGGAAATTGAAGACAAAATTACGATCATCGAAGGCCCACCCCCAACATTCGAAGCAGTGACGGATGGGTGGGTTTTGGGTCTCAGCGAGGGGCCGCTGCTGGCCGAAATCGCAATGACCCGCCTGCGAACCTTCAGTGGTCCGGCCCTGGTTGAGCGTTGCCACCGGGCCTGGCGCCATCAGCAGACGATTTTCCTGGAATTCCGGACGGAAGATGGTTTTCAGCAGCAGGCCCCGATCCTCGCCGCCCGGCATATTTCGACTGAGGATGGTGATGTACTGCTGCTTTGGATCCGCCTGAGCAGCGACGAAGTTGAACTCGAATTGCATTACGATAGTGATGATATGGATGACGATGAACTCGATCTCGATTTCGATGATGACGATGATTTTGATGACGAATTCGATGATGACGATGATGATGACGATTTGATTGATTTTGATGACCTGGAAGGCCCCCAGTCGCTTTCCTGAACCTCCCGGTACGGTATTCCCGGCGTGGGCGTCTGGCAGCAGGCGCCCACGTTTGTTTTCTGTGGGTCGACGGCAGTTGGGCATGATCCCCCGCCGGGAACATTGTGGGTGTGGGGGCCAGAGATTATCAAATGCGCTTACCCTGCTGTGAGGTCCCCTTTTCTTCTCGCCGCAGCCAGCCTGTGTTAAACTTTGACCAACAGGTATTTCCAGGAATTAAACCTGTCACCATTTTTGAATTAGTAATCAGCAGGATCGCGTCATCGCGCCCAATTCACGCAGGGGTCAGAACTTGCATTTGCCCCACACCATCAGGTTTGTGTGCGTAGATCACATAACCCGCCAAACAATCATCTTTTTCCAGGTCATGTAGCTGAAGTAAAACTGCATACAACCCCCTGACTGTTGGATTCTTAAAGAGGAGACCCTCCATGGAGACTGACGAATTTATCGCATTGGAGCGCCGTGATGGTGTAGTGGTGCTGTCCCTCAACCGGCCTAAAGCCAACGCGTTTAATTTTCAAATGATCGCAGAGTTGCGCAGCGCACTAAAAAATGCGGCCCGCGATCCCGCAACGAGGGTTGTTTTGCTGACCGGTTCGGATCATATTTTCAGCGCCGGGCAGGATGTCAAAGAATTTGGACAGGCCGCAGAGGATGGTGAGCTGTCATTCCGCCAGCACCTGCAGCGAACCTACAACCCCCTTATCCTCCAGATCCGCCAGCTCGAGAAGCCTGTTCTCGCCGCAGTGAACGGCCCGGTGGCTGGCGCCGCCCTGGGCATTGCTTTGGCCTGCGATTTGCGGATTGCTGCGGACAACGCCCGGTTTGTGGTAGGTTTTTTAGGGATTGGCCTGGCTCCTGACTCCGGGGTCTCATTGTTCCTGCCTGCCCTCATCGGGATTGGCCGCGCGGCAGAATATGCTTACAGCAACCAGCCCATTTCTGCCGAACAGGCCCTGACCTGGGGTCTGGTAAACCGGATCGCGCCAGCTGCCGAGCTGGAGCAGCAGGCAAATGCCTGGGCTGCTGAGCTGGCAGAGGGTCCGGTCCAGGCGATGGGACTGGCCAAACGCGATTTTAATCGTTCGGTTTACCCGCATCTGGAGCAGGTGCTCGATTATGAAGCCCATATCCAGGAAATCGCCGGACACGGTCCGGATCACCGTGCTGGCCTGGCCGCTTTCATCGAAAAACGCCCCGCCAAATACACTTGAGTCCGTGACAGGCGCGTTAACCGGAGCGCATTGAGATCGTCATAAACACCAGGAAGCCGTAGAACCCAAGGATAATCAGGCCGGCGATCCAGGCTGCATTGGGATTGCGCCGGTTATAAATCTGGTAGCCTGCGGAATCCTCGCGCACCCCTAGTACCGGTCCGGCTACGAACGCAAACATCCCACCTGCCAGAAAACCGCCCAGGTGCCCCCAGTTATCAATGGCCGGTGACAGGCCGATGACGAAGTTCACCACTGCCAGGAAAATCACGTTCATCAGCGCCTGGCGGCTCGCATTTCCAAGGATTGCCCGGTTTTGGTAAAAGAACATCCCCTGGGCAGCAAACAAGCCAAAGATTGCGGTTGAAGAACCCAGGGATGGATTGGGCGTAAAGATAAACGAAAATACATTTCCGCCAAAGCCACTCACCAGGTACAGGGCTAAAAATGGACCTCGCCCGTAAAATCGCTCAAGCCCGGGGCCCAAAATCCACAAGGCATACATGTTAAACCCGATGTGCAGCAGCGAGCCGTGCAACAGCATCGGAGTAATCAGCCGCCAGTACTGTCCATTTTCAATCAGTTGATTGACTTTACTGCCATACAGGGCCGGCAGGTCATAGCCCAGCACACTCTGGCTGAGGACCTGCATCAGGTAAATAAAAATCGTAAAAGCCAGAATGCTATAAGTCACGACGGGCCTGGCGCGCGGCCCGGCAGCCTGCAGCCGGGTTGGCTGGGCTGCTGGTATTTCACCCGCAGGGGGGAGGTGGGGGGGATCGGGTTGTTCGTTCAGACCAGGGCCAGTGGGACGCGGTTCGATGGGTGGGTCGTTGTGCTTCAAAGAGTAACCTTTCGGGGGATTGTCCGGTGATGTTCAGCGGTGATGATTGCCATGATCGTGTCCACAGTTTCGTCCAGTAAGTCCTCTCGGTTAATAACTACGTAATCAAATTCGGTAACTCGCTTAAGCTCCTGGCGCGCTGTGGCAATGCGCAGCTTGAGGCCCTCCGGCGTTTCAGACTTGCGGGACGTTAGCCGGCTCACCATTTCTTCTTCGCTGCTGGTTGTCAAGAAAATCAACAGCGCATCCGGTGACATTTCGCGAATCGTGGCGGCACCCTGCACATCAATCCGCATCACGACATCACACCCGCTGGCTAATGCTTCACGCACCTGGAACTTGGGGATGCCTTTGTAGTCGTTATACACAATGGCATATTCGAGCAGTTCGCCTTGATCAATCATCTCGGCAAACTCGTCCGATGTCAGGAAAAAATAATCCTTGCCATGCACTTCTCCTGATCTACGCGGCCGGGTGGTGGCTGTGACGACAAAATGGAAAGGTAGTTCGCGTTCTTTCATCCGCTGCAGTACGCTGTCCTTGCCAACCCCTGATGGACCGGAAATCACAATCAACAGCGGGAACGGAGTGAGTGGGTTAAAGGGATCTTTTTCGTTGCTCATCTGGGTAACTCTTAAGTTTTCTGATTATAATTCCATTTGAAGCTATCATCGGAGGAAGCATGCCAAATTACGATTACCGGTGCCTGGATTGCAAACGCCGTTTTGAAGTCTTTCTGCCTTACGCTGAGTACGGCAGGCAAAAGGTTACCTGCCCGCACTGCCAGAGCGAAAACATCCAGCGGAAGATTGGGCGTGTGCGCATCGGGCACTCTGAAGAAAGCCGACTGGACAGCTACTCGGATCCTTCTATGCTTGAGGGACTGGATGATGATCCCAAGGCCCTGGGTCGCATGATGCGCCAGATGAGCCAGGAGTTGGGCGAGGATATGGGTCCAGAATTCAGCGAAGTCGTCAACCGGTTAGAAGCCGGTCAGTCACCCGATGAGATTGAGGCTTCGATGCCCGATCTGCCCGGTGACGACAGCTTTGCCGGCGAGGACTTTTAACCCTGGGACGGCAGGGCAGGCAGCCGCTCTAAGATCGCCCGCCGCAGGTCCGCCTGGACGCGCTCGAAAGCCTGTCCAGCATCGACCACTAACCAGCGTTCCGGCTCGGCCTGCACCAGCTTGTGATACCCTTCACGGACACGGATGTAGAACATACGTTCGAATGAATCGAGCCGATTCCATTCCCCGCCTGCCACCCGTCGCTGTAAACCCACATCTGCCTCCAAATCCAGCAGGCATGTAAGGTCTGGCTTCAGGCCGCCGGTAGCAAACTCAATAATCCCGTGCAGCTCATTCAGGTCGCGCTGGTATCCATAACCCTGGTAGGCCAGAGTCGAATCGGCGAACCGGTCGCAAAGCACGATGTGACCCTGCTCCAAACCGGGCAGGATGAGTTCATCCACATGTTGAGCACGCGAGGCCTGAAAAAGCAGGATTTCGGTGCGCTCCCGCATACCGGTATTTTTCAGGTCAGCCAGGATGGTTCGGATCTGGTCGCCAATCGCAGTTCCACCTGGTTCGCGCGTCAGGATGACTTCATACCCCTGGCTGCGCAGGAAGTCCGCCACCAACGGCATCTGGGTGGTTTTTCCACAGCCTTCGGTGCCCTCGAAGGTGATAAACATCGACCGTGAGGCCCTTACTGCCGGAAGATTCGCACCCGGCGGAAGGGCTCCTTTCCATATGAGTGGGATACCAGATTAGCCTGGCGTGCCATTTGGTGCTGCAACTTGCGGACATAGGAAGAGGCTGGTGGCAGCTCAATCCAATCTTCTCCGTTCAATACAGCTTCAATGGCAGACTGCGTGCTCTCGAGGACCAACTCTGTGTCCAGATCATCCTGAGCGTCAATTTGTAAATTGAACAGGTCGCTTAAAAATTGCGACATCTGGTTGACGGTATTAGATCTCAGGACATAAATTGGCATCCCGCGCTGCTCCGCATCCATCACAGTGCGCTGGCGTTTGCGATAATATGTGCGCAGAGTGACCAGCGCATCAGCTTCCGCGATCTCATCAACAATGATTGCCGGCACGCGCAGCCTCTTTGAGGCCTGCGCCAGGCGGTTGCGCGCAACACCGTAAGGATAAATGCGGATTGGGCGCATACCGTTGGGACTGCTGCCCCGCGCCGCGCCAGCAGGTTCTACTACCAGTTCAGTAATCGCCCCAGGGCGATCGTTGCGTGGGGGCTGGGCATTGAATTCCTGTTCACGGCGGCGGCGCATTCCCTGGCTCCCCGGTCGGGAAGTGGTGGTGGGGTGCGGTGCTTTTTCAATGCGCACCTCGCCTTCCTCACCCCGAGAGCGCAACTCGGGCGGCAGCGGGTAGCCGCGCAGCAGCGAGTCTACCGCTGCTGCCACATCCAGGTGAACAGCCAGGCGATCGCGCGTCTGGATTTCGATCAGGATATCAAAAGTCGGCGGTGAGCGCCGTTCAAGTACGGTCTTTTGGGTGCCGCGCCGGCGCGCCTCCTCATCCGATAAAGTGACGGATTCAATGCCGCCGATTAAATCGGACAGGGTGGGATTGATCAGCAAATTCTCAAGCGTATTTCCATGGGCTGTCCCGATCAGTTGGACGCCGCGTTCGGCAATCGTACGAGCAGCCGCAGCTTCCAATTCGCGACCGATTTCGTCAATCACGATCACCTGCGGGTTGTGGTTCTCAACCGCCTCGATCATCACTTCGTGCTGGAGCGATGGAGTTGCCACCTGCATCCGGCGTGCTTTGCCAACTGCCGGATGCGGCACATCGCCATCACCGCCGATTTCGTTGGAAGTATCCACAATAACCACGCGTTTTGTTTCTGCCAGAATGCGGGCGGCCTCGCGCAGCATGGTTGTTTTCCCCACACCAGGGCGACCTAACAGCAACACGCTGTTTCCACTTTCGATCAGGTCCTGGATGATATCCAGGGTACCGTAGACCGCCCTGCCAACCCGGCAGGTCAGGCCGACGATACTGCCGCGCCGGTTGCGAATCGCCGAAATCCGGTGCAGGGTGCGCTCCAAACCTGCCCGGTTATCAGCGTCAAACTCACCCACTCGCTCAACCACGTAAGCAATATCTGCCGGGGTCGTTTCCACTGCGCTCACTGCCAGCTCCTTGTCATCATTAAAACGCGCTGTGGGAATCCGGCCCAGATCCAGGATTACTTCCAACAAATTATCACTGTCATTGGCAGCCGACACCGACTGGGCAATCTCTGATGGTAATACACTCAATAGAATGTCTAGGTCGTCTGTTATTCTGCGTTGTGTCATATGATTGGTTTATTTCTCCAATTCGCTAAAAGCAAAAGTTTCCGGGTGTGCTTCTAACCCCGTTACAGCCAGCGCCCTCTCCAGTTTTTTCTGCACCGTCAGATGCCGCACCATTAAGACCTGGCGAGGAGATGACCTGGCGCCCATTTCTTCCAGGAGTCCATCCATCCAGGATTGGTATGCACTGACGCACAGGTACACGGGGCGGCTATGGCGCGCCGGCAGGCTGAGCAGCAGGCGTGCGAGATCGTGGGTGGCTTCTTCTACGTCCGGATGGATGTATGGGCGAGCCCATATACCCCGCAGGCCATATTTTAACTCAACATACGCCCTCAATTCGCCCCCACGGTAATAAACCAGCCCGCGCGGCTCATCGAAAGAAACCGGCTCAACCGATTGCACCAGGCCTGGCACAAGACTGCCATACAACAGGCGGATTGCAAACAGGTCGTGCGAACTCGCCGTCCGCCAGCCCCGATCCCCTGGCATCTCAGCCAGCAGCTCCGGCAGAAGCCAGATGCGCTGGCGGGTAAACACCGCAAATCCACTTTGCCGGAAGGATTCCAGCACAGGGCTGCGTTCTTCCACCTCCGCCAGGACGCGCAGTATGCCCCGCCCTGCCAGCTGATGAACCATATAGTCTACCAGTGGTGCCAGGTTTTCCGGAGTTAATTCCGGCTCAGGTGCCAGAAAAGAAATATAGGCAAAGGCTTCACCTGACTTGTGAATCGCCTGCCCAATCACAAGTGGGCTGTGCGGCGCTTCTGGATCGTGCACGACCGTGAAGATACCGACCGTCGGAACTACTGAGGCCAGCATGGCACCCAGTGACTGCAGCGGACCCCGTGTGAGCAGCAACGCTTTATTAAAAAACAGGGTCTCATTGCGGTACGCGTGCAGCCTGGGTAAATCTCGCCAGTCAAACGATCGGGTATGCACGGGATTCTTTTAACGCTCCTGCACCGGTTTTTTGATTCTGTTGGATGCCAGGTAGAGGAAATAACGATGAAAGCGGTCATCCCCTGTCAATTCCGGGTGGAATGAGGTCGCCAGCAAACCTTCTTGCTGCGCAGCCACAATACGTTGATCTTCCAGACGTGCCAGCACTTCCGTGGTCCCGCTGACCGCTTCGATCAGGGGGGCGCGGATGAAAACAGCGTGGAATGGGGCTGGTGTTGGATCGATGACATCCAGTGCTGGAACGTCCAAGGCCGCTTCAAAGCTATCGACCTGGCGTCCAAACGCATTCCGCTCCACACGGATATCCATCAAACTCAGGAGGGGTTGTGAACGCCGGGCATCCTTGGACAAAAAAATGGCACCAGCACACGTCCCCCAGATGGGTGTGTCGACCCCAAATTGCCGCAGTGGTTCGATCATCCCGAAATCCGAAGCCAGTTTGCCAATGGTCGTCAATTCCCCTCCGGGGATGATTAATCCCGCCAACCCATCCAGATGGGCTGGCAGCCGGACTTCCACGACCTCGACCCCAAGGCGTCGCAGGATATGGCTGTGCTCGCTAAAATCGCCTTGCAGCGCTAAAACGCCTATCTTCATAGCGTCAAATCGATAAATTCACCTGCAAAAAAGTCACCAACCTCTTCCGGCGAGCAGTTCTGGCTCGGGAATGGAAGTGACCTGCCTGCCCACCATCGGATCGCCCAGATTGCGGCTCACTTCTGCCAGGATTTGTGGGTCGTTGTAATGGGTGGTTGCTTTCACAATCGCATCTGCTCGTTTAGCAGGATCTCCGGATTTGAAGATACCCGAACCCACAAACAAGCCATCCACACCCAGCTGCATCATCAAAGCAGCATCTGCCGGGGTGGCAATCCCGCCAGCCGCGAAGTTCACCACCGGCAGCCGCCCCAGGCTGCGAGTCTCCAGCACCAGCTCAAACGGCGCCCCGATCTGCTTGGCAAAGCTCATCAGCTCTTCATCAGGCATCTGGAGCAGGTTCCGGATATCGCCGAAAACGGTCCGTGCATGGCGCACGGCTTCCACCACATCGCCGGTCCCCGCTTCACCTTTCGTCCGGATCATCGCCGCGCCTTCCCCAATCCGGCGCAGTGCCTCACCCAGGTTGCGCGCCCCGCACACAAACGGCACTTTGAATGGGTGCTTATAGACGTGGTGTTCATCATCGGCTGGAGTCAGCACCTCAGATTCATCAATATAATCAACACCCAGCGCTTCAAGAATTTGTGCTTCCACGAAATGTCCAATCCGGCATTTTGCCATCACCGGGATGGAAACCGCATCCATGATTTGCAGGATGCGTTCCGGATCGCTCATCCGGGCCACGCCCCCATCGGCGCGGATATCCGCCGGCACTCGCTCCAGGGCCATCACCGCCACTGCCCCGGCGTCTTCCGCGATTTTCGCCTGATCTGCTGTGACAACATCCATGATTACCCCGCCCTTCAGCATCTGGGCCAGGCCCTTTTTTACCGTAAATGTACCTGTCTGACTGTTCATCCCATCAACCTCCACCGCACTGCATACTGCGGCAAATGATAATAAATTGGTCTCATTAGCATTCTACCACGCCGCCAGATGGCTGACAATTCATCTGCCCTCGCCCGCAAGTCTTGCGCGCTGAGCCTTTAAAGGTGGGCGAACAGTTTTAACCAAATTCGAATGAATTTGGTGCCGGTGATCGCCCCCAGGAAAGGAATAGCTTCACCACATGTGTTCAATTCGGTCAGCTGTGCACTGGCACCCGCCTGTTGGCCCACCCACCCATGTTTCACGTGAAACATGCCAGGCGTGTGTTCTGTCGTGTTTCACGTGAAACAGTTAACCCAGCCCAGGCTTGCCGGTTTCCGTGCGATTTCAGCGAATCAGCACTTTAAAAAGCAAGCGGGGCGCGGCTGCGCCCTGCTGCGCGTACCCCTGGATGTTTAACCCCACATCTGTGGTCAGGCGCACCACCTACCAAACGCCGCGCGCCTGCCCCCAGGTCTCCAGGGTTTCTTCCACCCGGTCCAGGTAGATATCCAGGCCCTGCAGTCGTTCTTCAAAAGCCTCCCCCAGCAATCCCAGTTCCTGGGCCGCAGCCTGCCAATTATTCACCACACCGGCCCCAGCGGGCGCCGCGGCTGCCAGGCGCGTCCAGGTGCGCAGCAATGGCCACACCGCCGCTTCCGGCTGGCTCGTTTCCAGCAGTGCGCCCATGCCTTGCAAGAAATAGAAACGCCGCTGGGGATGAACACTGGGCCGGTAGCCGGCCTCCGGCTGGGCCAGCAAGTCTGCCTCCAGCTGGTCGGCCCAGCTTTTTATCTGCCCCACGGTTACATCTGTTGCACCGCACAAGCCGAGCAGGCCAGAATACATCCCCGGTTGGCCCAGCTTACCCACCCGCTCCCGGAAGCGAACCAGAAAACGCCGTTCCGCCAGGGGTGGGCCTTCCAGGCTGGCCAGCGCATTGGCACAGTTTTCCAAGGCTGCCAGATAGTCTGCAGCTCCGGCAGGTCCCGCCGGTGAAGGGTTGGTGGCAAATTTTAACCAGGTTTGGCGGCTTTGCTCTGCCAGGTGCTGGGCGCGCTCCAGCACAGCCTCCGGGCGGTCAAACTGGCCGCGCACGCTGGCCTGGGTAAAATCCATAAAATGCTGGGGGTCATGCAGGATTTGGGCCTGGGCAATATCCGGGCCCAACCACGGGTGCTGGCGTAAGCGGCGTGCCTGGCGGTAAACGGCGCGTGAATGGTGTGCAATATCCAGGTGTACCTGATCGGTCAGTGGCTGAATGGAGCGCTCACCAGGGGGCGTGAAATTCCACACAAAAACCAGATCGATATCGGTGGTGCCACCCAACAGGGGTTCGCTGTCCAGCAACGAACCGATCAGATAGACACTCAGGATTTCGCGATTGGCTCGGGCCTCACGGTCACTCGTGTCGCGTGCAATCTTTAGTAAAATATCACGGTTAATCCGCATGGTCGTTTCCCACCCTGCTAGTCAGCGGCAGCTTCGCCGGCGGGTTAATCACCAGAATCGACTTCCAGAGGCAGCTCGGGCTGGAAGGGAGCCAGCTTCAACGCCTGCCGGATGCGGTTTTCAACCCACGCCAGGCTGGCTTCGCTGCGCACGTAATCGAGCTCGTTGGTATCGATCGCCAGTACCGGTGCTTTCCAGCGCTGGGCGCTGTAAAAGGCCTCATAGGTTTCGTTCAGCTCGGCGATGTAATCCCGCTCCATATTGCGCTCGTAAGCCCGGTCGCGCAGGGTGATGCGCTGCATCAGCACCTCGGTAGTAGCTCTCAGGTAGACCACCAGATCGGGCAGGGGGATTTTTTCGGCCAGCGCTTCATGCAGGCGATCATAGGTGTCCAGCTCGTAGCCACGCAGGTTGATGCGTGCAAACAGGGCATCTTTTTCGAAGGTATAATCTGCCACCAGGTTCGTGCCACTGCGCAGCTTTGTCGGCACCGCCCGGCGCTGCTGGTCATACCGGCTAAGCAGGAAAAAGATCTGTGTTTGGAATGCGTAGCGGGACCGATCTTCATAAAATTTTGCCAAAAATGGATTTTCGTCAAACTCTTCCAACAAAAGGTCGGCTTCAAAAGCTGCCTGGAGCAGGCGTGCCAGGGTGGTCTTCCCGACTCCAATCACACCTTCAATCGCAATATACATAGAATTCTTCCTGAGTTGAGGATCTTTTTTTCGTTGTGAGGTGTATTTAAGGATACCACGAACTACCCCATATACCATATAACCCACCGGTTCGTGACGGGGATGGATCTGATTGCCACTGATCTAGCAGCGAAGAGCAGGTCGCCGGACTGGCTTGACAAACCTCCAGCCTGCGCTAAACTGGAACCAACAAATTCGCTATTGGTTCTTCAGGGAGGAAGCCATGCCTGGTCTCAATCGTGTTGAATTGATCGGCCGCTTGGGCCGCGACCCCGAAACTCGCTACACACCCACCGGCAAGAAAGTCTGCCAATTCTCACTGGCAGTCGACCGCCGCTGGCGCTCGGCTAACGGCGAAGCGCAGGAGGCCACCGACTGGTTTAACGTCGAAGCCTGGGGGCGCCTGGGTGAAATTTGCCAGGAGTACCTGACCAAAGGCCGCCTGGTCTACCTGGAGGGTCGTCTGCAGACAGATCGGTACGAACAGGCCGGAGAAGCAAAATATTTTACAAAAGTCATCCTTCGCTCCATGCAGATGCTCGAGCGCAAGGCCGGCGAAGAAGAGTTTCCTGTGCCCCCAATCGAAGGGGACGACGGCGAGGAGTGAGCACGCACGCTGCAAGCGCTGCGCAGATAAATCAGACCTGGCAGACCGTAGTCCGGCCGGGCTTGTTCAAATATCCCGGGTAAGATTGTCTGGCATCCTGCCCGGGTGGCTGGCTTAGAGCACTCCGATTGTTGTGCGCAGCCGGAGTTTTTTTCTTTTCCAGCCTGCGGTCCTCCCAGGCAGCACGAGACATCGGCTCGGCGTTCGACGCCGGAATTTTAATTTATAAAGTGACAAAAACTTGATTTTTTTGTATAGTAAATCTGCACCATCTCCAGCCAGCCGTATTTTCCGCTTCCATAATCGCATAACTCGCCACGCATCTGCCAATCGACAAACCCATATTGAAGAAAGGATAATTCACGATGCAACAAATACAAGATTTTTTCAATTCTGCATTTGGCACTGGTCTATGGAATCTGATCCTGGCCCTGCTCATCCTGATCTTTGGTTATCTTTTAGCCAGGCTCATTGCCGGGGTAGTGCGCCGATTACTTAAGCGCACCAAGCTGGATAACCGGATCGAGAACGCCATCAGTCCAGAAGGAGAACGCCGCCAGTTTGCTGTCGAGGATACGATCAGCTCCATCGTGTTCTGGCTGTTGATGCTCTTCGTGCTGGTCGCATTTCTACAGCAACTGGGATTGAGTGGGATTGCCGCGCCATTCTCCGCATTTTTGGAATCTGTCACCACGGTCTACCTGCCGCGGCTGGCCGCAGGCGCCATCTTGTTAGTTGTTGCCTGGTTAATCGCTACCGTGGTTAAGTTCCTGGTATTAAAAGGCGCGCAATTAATCAAGCTTGATGAACGGATGACAAAATACGGCGCCTTACGGGAAGCTGAGCAGGTTAACATCACCGAACCTCTGGCAACCGGCTTGTTCTGGTTTATTATCCTGCTTTTCCTTCCACAGGTTTTGACCGCCCTGGGAATCGCCAGTATTGCGCAGCCGGTCCAGGATATTATCAATTCGGTACTCGGCTGGCTGCCGAGCATCTTCGCCGCGCTGTTGATTGGCTTGATCGGCTGGTTTGTCGCCCGGATTATTCGTCAGGTTGTCACTGGTTTGCTCAAAGCAGTCGGCACCGACAATTTAGGCCGGCGGATCGGCATCGCGGAGGAACGCTCGCTTTCCGATGTCATCGGTTCGATCATCTATATTCTCATTATGCTGGTGGTCGTCATCGCTGCACTGGATGCCTTGAATATTGCTGCGATCTCTGAGCCAACCACCCAGATGCTTACCACGGTTGTTGATGCTGTTCCCGCGATCATCGGCGCAGTATTGATCGTCGTCCTGGCTTATTTCATCGGCCGGTTTGTCGCCAATTTGGTCGCCGACCTGCTCGCCAATCTCGGATTCAACCGCCTGCCGCAGGCCCTTGGTTTGCAGTGGAGCGCCCAGCGCACCCCCTCCCAATGGATTGGATCGCTGATCCTGCTTGTTATCCTGATTTTTGCCGCGACATCTGCTGTTGAGCTGCTCGGCTTTACCTTCCTGGTCGATGCCATGGACGTCTTCGTGGGCTTCTTATGGCAGGTCTTCCTGGCTGTGGTAATCTTTGGGTTTGGCCTTTACTTTGCCCGGTTGGCTTACCGCATCGTATCAGAAACCGGCGTTAACAACGCCCTGCTCTTAGCACGCCTGTCCCAGGTTGCGGTGATTCTTTTTTCAGGAGCTCTGGCATTACGCCAGCTCGGGATCGCCGATGATATTGTCAACCTGGCATTCGGGATTATGCTCGGCGCGATCGGGCTGGCGGCTGCGCTGGCATTTGGTCTTGGCAGCCGGGAGATTGCCGGTCGCGAGGTGGACAACTTTTTAACCGCCATGCGCACTCCCGATGATCAACAAACCAAAATGTAGAAATCAGTTATTAACCATGCAGGGGCTGTCTACGGATCGACAGTCCCTGCATAATGAGGATAGCTCGCTTTTTCGTTGATTCCTGCTGGCATCTGTTCAGCTGTTTCCCCCGGAAGACACATACGTGGTTTGCTTGGGGATGCGTGGGATCAGCCAGGTCAGGAACGAATCCTGGCTGCGGCTCTGCATGGTGAGCTCGCCCGGGCCGGTCAGCTCAGCTACCAGCCCCTCGCCGCTGAACAGGGTGCTCTTCCAGCCCGCCACCTTGCGCACTTCGTAGTTGATCGTGTCCTCGAACGTGACCAGATGTCCGGTGTCCACTTTGATCTTCTCCCCGGCTTTCAAAGACATCGGGTGGATCGCCCCGTAGCTCGAAACAATCAACGTGCCCGTGCCGCTGATTTTCAGCATGATCAGGCCTTCGCTGCCGAAAAACGTCTTGGCGCCCGTCCACTTCGTGTCTACCTGCACGCCCGAAGAAGAGGCCAGGTACGAACCGGACTGCACCAGCAGGCTCTGGTTGCGCATCTCGATCACACTGACGTCCCCCGGCAGGGGTGGCGCCAGGGCAATCCGCTCGCCTGCGGCTGAGGCCGTATACGTGTTCATGAAAAAGCTCTCGCCACCGAACATGGAGCGCGATATCGACTTCAGAAAGCCGCCCTTCGCTTCGGTCACCATATCCAATTCGGGCGACATGGCAACCATAGCGCCGCTTTCCGCCTGGATCGATTCGTTTGCTTCCAAAGTTACCATAGCCAGCGAGTACGACGGGCGGTACATCACTTCTACGTTCATCCTTCACTCCTTTTGAGATTGAATAACTTGGGGACATCACGTTTGGACAGTTTCATGAGCACGGGCATCTGGGAAAACCAGCCAGAATGCTGCCTTTGGTGCTGTTCAGAACCATCGTATCCAGAGATCAGATCAAATGGCCTTTGCTGCCCCGGCTGCACATTGTGATTATACAACCATCGAAACCTCTGGCAGGATAGCAGCGCTGTGCCCGCAAACAATCCGGGCTTAATCCACCACTTTGCGATACTGGCGCCGCATGATCAGGAGCACTGCTCCGTAGGACAGCAGAGTAATTAACCCCAGACCAAACCAGACAGACCAGCTGACTGGGTCGCCTGCCAGCATTAAATACTGAAAACCTTCGATCGCATAGGTCATAGGAATGAGCAGGGCGATGATCCAGGCTGGCCACATGAACCCGGTGACCGGCAGAAAAAAGCCGGTAAAAAAAATGGATAGAAGCAACGTCAGCATAGTAAGCTGAATGGCCTGGCTGTCTGTCCGGGAGATCGCCGAGATCGAGAAACCAATCCCGGCGGAGGCTGTTGCCAGGAGCACCAGCAAGAGCAGGTATGCTCCCATCGAGCTCGGTAGAGGCACCTTCAACAACCCTAACAATGCGGTTAACAGCGCACCTGCCACGGTCACATAGGAGATATAAGCCACAGATTTGCCCAACAGGATGGGAGCGAACTTCAATGGGGATACCCGGAACATCTCAAATGAGCCCATCTGCCGTTCGCGCACCAGTCCGAGGGAGGCCAGGGTGATCGCCAAATGCTGCACCAACAATGCCAGGACGGAAGGCGCATAAAAAACGACCAGGCTGTAGGGTGCGCCGCGCAGGTTGGAATAGGTTTGCTGTACGGGAGAAATGATGTTTTCGGTCGGGATGTCGATGAAAACCTCAAGGGTGCCCTGCAGGGTGCCAATCTCTTCGATGGTGCTGTTCAAGCGCTCAACCTGGGAAACCACCTCCCCCTCCTTAAGCGCACTTTCCAATTCATTCAGATCGTCAAATAAAACCTGGATATCGTTGTGGAGCTGGCTCAGTTCTGGGGCGAGGCTGGCGGTGGCGTTGCTTTCCGGAGGCAGGATTACCAGAAAACCCGCCAGCAGATCGCGCAGTTCCGAGCTCAGTTCCTGCGCGCGTGCTATGGCCTCAGGCTGCAAGGTCTGGCCTAATTGTTCAAACTCGCTAAGTGACTGCTCTAAACGGGGCAAGATCTCGCGGCCTTGGGACTGCGCCTGGTTGGCCTCCTGCGCCAGGAGCTGCCGATTGATAAAATTCGTCTCACCAAAAGAGAGCGAGCGGATCCAGGCTTCGGCATTGGGATCAATTGTCCGGGAAATCACCTCGATGTTAGGTCTGCTTTCGCTTCCAGGTTGAAAGGCAGCCAGGTCTGGAATGACCTGCATAACTTCCGCATCGCCGTTTTGCAGCATCTGCATCGCTTCTGCCTTATCGCTGGTCACTTTGACGACAGTAAAATTCTGCCCGATAAAATCCACCGCCTGTTCCTGGCTGATCCCGGGGATGCCGTTTTCAGGCCAGACCAGGATCGTCCGGATGTAGGGATTGGCGCTGCGAAAGGTCGCCCCAAAAGCAGCCAGCACCAGCAGCGGGCCGCCCACCAGGCTGAGCATCAGGCGCGGCTGGCGGCGCACATCGTGAAATTCCTTCATAAAGAACGAAAAGGCTTTGATGAGAAAGGCTTTCATTGGGCAACCTCGGCTTGCTGGATTAATCGCACAAAAACTTCATCGAACGGAGGTGTGTACGGTTCTGCAGTACTGGGTAAAATATCCTGGTTGTCTCTGAGCGCTTCCAGGAGGATGGGCAGCGTTTTACCGGCTTCTTCCACCAGCACAAACATCCCACCTGGCTTCCCCGAGATAAATTCCACCTTTTTTACATCGGGCAGGGTTTCTAGAAAACGCTTAACCCCCGCCTGCTGGGCCTCTTCCACCTGCAAATGGATCATTTCACCGCCCAGCGCCTGGCGCCGCAGACCCTGCGGTGTGTCGATGGTCACCAGGCGTCCGCTGCGCATCACCGCCACTTGATCACAGTAAGCGGCTTCGCCGACATACTGGGTGGTTACCAGCAAGGTTTTGCCCTGATCGCGCAGCTTGCGGAAATTTTCCCAGATCCGGGCGCGCAGGATGGGGTCAATCCCCGCGGTGGGCTCATCCGCAAACAGAAGGTCAGGCTCATGCAGCAGCGCACCTGCCAGCATCAGCCGGCGCTGCATCCCACCCGAAAGCTTGCGCCCCAGGCGCGTGCGCGCCTCGCTCAGCTCAACAAAATCCAGCAGGGGAGTGATTTTCGCCTTGCGCTCGCCGGATGGCATGCCATAAATGCCGCCCAGGAAGTGCAGATTTTCCTCCACACTCAGGTTGGGATACAGGATAAACTGCTGCGGGATATACCCGATGCGGGCTTTGTCCGCATCGTTAAATTCCAGCGGGTTTTTACCAAGGGTCCGAACTTCACCCGCGGTCGGACCGAAAATCCCGTTCAACAGGCGGATCGTTGTGGTCTTTCCACAGCCGCTCGGACCGATGATCCCCAAGATTGCGCCCGCCGGCAGGGTCAAGTTGATGTCGAACACCCCTGCCCCGCCGCCAAAATCCAGGCTGGCTTGATTCATTAAAAGTATTTGCTGTGCAGAACGATCTTCCATAAGACACCTTATGTTTCAAAGAATGAGAGACTGCATATCCTACATTCCGGAAAAGCCTCAAGAACTAGCTCGGGCACACATCCGGGTTGGGCCGCCAGGGCAGCCTTGCCGACGGACCGGTCAGTCGTACAAGAACGTCAGGTAGGTTGTACCACCGTCGCTCCGCCGCCCAACGATCAGGAGCCCGGACATGGCTGCGCCATCGCCCAGTGCGTAAACCGCCAGGTCCACTACGGATGGGTCATCATAAGCTGCGGCGAGGGCAGCGAGGGCCTTTTCTGGACTCTCGATTACATCCAGGATCATCGGCACTGATTGCGATGCATCCGGATCTGCAATGCTCCGCAGCTCAGCCACAATATCGGGTTTGGCGCCTGCTGGACGGGTATACACCTGCTTCCAGGCGCTCATCCAGGCCTCTTCGCCGAATCGCTCCCACAAACTGCCCACGAAATAGCGGTACTTCGCCAGAGCGGCCTGCTCAAGATTTTCGCTGGGCTGCAGGGTTTGATAAAAAACTGCGCTGCCAAACCCACGCTGGCTGGGGGCGCCGTAGACGGCCTCCATCCGCTGGACATAATCTGGTTTCGCGGCAGGTAAGTCGGTTTGTTGGAAATTCATTGATCCTCCATCGGTTTGGTTTACGGGTTCGCTCGTGGCAATTCGGTCAGCTGCGGATTCCAGATCAGCACCTGGATCCCCGCAGGCCGTCATGCCTGCGAGCAAAATTGCTAAAACCAGTAAGGTATGTTTTTTCATCATTTATTTTGGTATCCGGAGAAGACATCATTCATAAGCAAGCTCCTTTTACATCGAGACCGGTCAGGTGGTCATATCATGCCGGAAGCGAGCCGGGCACCGGGGGTTGGCGTGATCCTCGTGGCGCCAGAAGTAGGTTATATCTCCAGCTGGGCTCCTGCGCCGCCAGCGCAGAGTCACGATCCCTTTGCAGTACGGGCACAGGGCTTTTTCAGGAGTGCTTTTACGCGCCTCGATTAATTCTCCCGAATCATTCGTCGCAAATTTCATGCTTTTTCCTTTGCACAGTAACCGAATGCGGCTTACCTGGATTGCCTGTATGGAAAAGGGGTTTTTCGTCCATGCCCTCCAGGCAGGCCAGTATCGAAGAGTATCAATGAAACCTGCCTAATGCACCCTGGTTAAATGACCGCACCCAACAACAAGCCGCCCAACCAGTACACGGCGCCGATAGCAATAGAGGCCACCAGTGCGCCTCCAAAACCAGCGACCTTCAAACCGGACAGAAACCGGTCGCTGATCATCAAGACGATCGCCGCAATGATCAGGTGGACAATGCCGCCAACCAGGCCGCCGCCAAACTCGATGCCTGCCAACCCGAGTAGCAAGGTAATCACCCCGGCCACAAAGGCGATGACAATCGCCGCGATGATTAGATGGACGATGCCGCCCACCAATCCACCGCTGTCCATGAAGCCAGCCAGCCCGAGAAGCAAGGTAATCACGCCAGCCACAAAGGCGATGAGGATGCCTGCGATAAATGCGCTGCCGAAGCTGCGCACCTCAAGCCCCAGCCTGAGCTTACCCACAATCCAGATGACCGAACCCGAGAGCAGTCCAATCAGCAAAGTCATTACCAACAACGGCACAAGTGTATTCATCACAAACCTCCGCGCAATCGCAAAATCCAAAGAATGAGCAAGGCTCAGTCCATGGTTTGAAGAAATTCCAAATCTGTCACAAAGATTGCACTGCTTTCCCTCATGTCGAACACCAGGGCGATGGACCGGATATCGGACAGGTCGACGCCGGCGAATTGGGCGAGAGGGACCCGGATTGAGCTCAGCAAGTCGTGGTTATCCCAGGTCGGCATGTCTGGATTGTCAGAAAACGTGAACGGCTTACCATACGTGACCTTCAGGGCAGGCTCGTCTGCAAGGATAACCGTGGCAGATTGGCCGGAGCCACCGGTCAGCCGCAGGGAAAATACCTGTGCACCGGGCTGGTTCAGCTCGCTCAGGGGATCGAGAACTGCCTGCAGGTGCCGTTGGGGATGATGCACCTCCGCCCGTGCAGGCTGCCAGGGAGACAGCAACCAGGAGCATGAGTATAGGCAGGCTTGGGCGCTTGATCTTTATAGACTTACCTCTGTCCCATAGATGAGGCACACTGTCATGAGAAAATGAATAATCCCTGACAGGGAGATCCTACGCCAGACCGAGGGCTTCTTTCAATTCTGCCAGGGCGGCTTTCTCCTCATCGCTGACCCGCACCGAACCAATGCCCAGGAAGCCTCCTTCTCGCCCGGCTTCTGCAGTGGTCTGCGCAATCTGCAGCAGCCAGGCACAGAAACCCGCTTTTTCAGCAGGGCCTACTTTGGTGTCGAGCACGGCGATGCCCTGCATCAGCCGTCCCAAAACCTGGCGTTTGGTATTCTCATCATTTGTATACGGGGGCTGCTCCACCTTTCGATTTTCTTCACTCATGGCCAGATAATCGGCCGCCACAGCCGCCACCAGTTCCTGCGCCTCAGCGGGAGCTTCCTGGGCCATCACTGCTTTTAGCAGGCCTTTCATTTCTCGGGGCATGGCGGTCACGCTCATATCCGAGATCATGATATAGGTACCAGCCATGACCGGCGCCAGCAGCAATCCCTCCCACTCCTGGCTCGTATAATCTTGCTTGGTCGTCATTTCACCTTTTCCTGTGATTGATAATCTCCCCAACCCCTGCCGGGGCAGGGGTTGGGGAGCTGTTTATTGTTGGTGCAACACCTGGCAGCTCCGCTTGTTTACCGCGCCTTACGGCACCTGGGTGAACAGGTCAGGTGAGACATTGATGGTTGGGGGTGTTGAATACACATTGCACGAACCCGAATTGACAAATAACACTACCTGAGAATTCTGCTCCGGGTAGATGATGAATAGTGATTGAAATCCGGGGGTTTGCCCGGCATGGCCCCAGGCAAGCGGCTCCGTGGACCAGATCCCGACTCCCAGGCCATAGCTGCTAAACGGACCCACAGCCCCATCGCCAAACGCCGTCAACTGCTCCAGGGAAGCCGGGTCCGTAAAAATTGTGCCATCCGCCAGCGCGGCGGCGTACCTGGCCATATCCTCGGCGGTGCTGACAATGCTGCCGCCAGCCCAGCCCTGGCTGCCGTTCCAACGGGTGACATCAGCCAGTGCCGCTCTGTCAAGGTGTAGTAGCCGTTGACGAAGGAGCCATCTTCGGGCACATCGTTCAGCAGGTAAGTATTCTCCATCCCCAGCGGATCAAAGATCCGCTCCTGGTAAAGCTGGTCGAGTGTTTTTCCGGTAGCCGCTTCCGCAGCCATCCCCAACAAGATGAAGTTGGTCGTACTGTACTCCCAGCCTTCACCGGGTGCAAAACTGGGTTCTCTAAGCTGCACGCCGATATCAACCAGCTCTTCAGGGGTATAGCCTTTTTCCAGAACCTCCTGATCCAGGCTTTCTCCCGCCAGAGATTCACCGATGACCGCGTCCGCGTAGTCCGGAATACCGGTGTGGTTTTGCCCCAGCATGCGCAGGGTGATCTGGTCTCCGTTCGGGATCTTGGCGGCCTGTTCGGGGAGCCATTTGCTCAGGGGATCATCCAGCGACCAGACGCCATCCTCCTGGAGCAGCAGAGACAGGACGGTCGTGAAGGATTTGGTGTTACTGCCGATCTGGAATGCATCGGTGGGCTGCATGGGGGTTTGATCCTGGGTGGAAGCGAGGCCATAAGCACTGACAAAGCGGCCCTGGGGGGTATCCGCCAGCAGCACCCCGCCTGGCGCATCGCAGCTCTGAACTTGCTTCTCCAGGACCTCCTGCCAGCTCGCGACACGCAGGGCTGCCAGGGGGTCGTATAGGGCGAACGTTAATGTGCCGCCGTCAGCAAAGAGATCGATCAGCAAATTCCCATCCTGGAAAGAGTAGATCGCCGCATTGGACAGGTAGCTCAAGAACTGGTCGCTGAGGGATCCCTCCGGGCAGGCTGCCAGGGTCGATGCGCCAAGCTCGATTTTGATCGACTGTCCTTCGAGGATGTAATTTCCCTGGACGGTATTGCAATCCGCAAAAACGAATAGCATGCCTTGCTCGGCGAAGACGATTCGATAATTATCCGGATGCTCTACCTCATACTGTTCCACTGGATTAGAAAACGAGGTCCACTGCCAGGCATTGGCGGTCAGAGCAGATGCCTGAGTAACTGGCGCAAATTCCATCGTTCCCCCATCGGCAGGCAGGGTGAAGTACAGGTTTCCATTTTCGAAATAGTAGTTGCCGGGTGCGCCCAGATAGGTGATGAACTGGTCGCCCCGTGAGCCCTCCGGGCAGGCCGCCAGGGTCACCGGGCCTACGGTAATCGTGAGGCTGCTGCCATCCGTGACATAGGAGCCCGCGGCGTTGTTGCAGTCGGCGACGATGCTCACGGTTCCATCATCGTTGAAGGTAAGGGTGTAGCTGGCAGGGTTCTCAACGCTGAACTGCTCCGCCGGGTTGGTAAAGCTGGTCCACTGCCAGGGGTTGGCTCGCAACATCGCGAGCTCCTCTTCCGGCGGCGGCACCGCAGCTGGTTCTTCCGTGGTTGGGCTGGGAGCAGGGGTGGGGGCTGCGGTGTTTGTGGCCTGCGGAGCAGCATCCGCCGGCTCGATCGTGGCGGTTTGCTGCCCGTTTGAGCAGGCTGCCAGCAGCATGCTCAGGATGATCATCGTGAAAAGGATTTGTTTTTTCATGGTTTTCTGCCTATCTTCTGGATATGGATTTCAGATTTAATGTTATTGCCCGCCTGTCATGGCAGGAGCCCGGTATTTTGACCCGATTTATCCGGCTGGTTGATTCGCACCGGGACGAGGCGAAGCAACCAGGAGATGGCGCAGCTCGCGATGGATGCCGCCTGCGCGCTGGTGAACCGTTCGTTTGGTTGGTTTTGGTTTGTGTTCGTCATCCTACTTCCTAATTTCAGGTTTTAACGCTACCGGCGAGTCACATCATGGATTGTGAGGAGCAAAGTTCAGCTCTCCCAGGACCCCGTCATCCAGTTGATAGGTGAGTGACAGGTAGCCGAAATCGTGGCGCCAGGCGACTACCCGGGCGAGCCGGGTGAGAAAGGTTTTCTCCTGGCTCGCGATCGGATCTGCACACAGCAGGGACGTAGCCGAGATCGCACCAGCGCGGAGCGTCTGGGGTAGCTTTTCGTCACCGGTCACCACACTGTGATAACGATTACAGCCGGCAGACCCGCTGATTTGGTGGTCTTCAAAGTTAAGTGTGATTTCAGCCTCGGGCAGCACTGGTTCCTGGTCCAAATTGAGATTGACCAGCCGCCAGCTTGAACCGGAGAGGTCATCCATTGATACTTTGCCCAGCTCTGTGCTACTACGCTCGACCAGTTGGCCATTCTCGAGGTAAAAGACCTTGCGCACATTCCAGGTTGGGCAGCATGCCGGATCTCCCGGCCCAGGCGCAATGAGCTCCGCGATCACCTGGGCGCCATCGATGGTCAGGGATTTCACGGGAATCCGGTCCCCGATCATGGTTGCTTCCAGCGGTGTTGGCTCCGTCCAGGCGTTAAGCACCGCGGCAAGATAGATAAAATCCCCGGATCCGGTGGTGTTATCCACCAGCACGGCGACGGCATCTTCAGCCCCATCCCCATTTAGATCACCCTGTGCGAGGAGGTGATCGATCAAACGCACGAATGGATGGCCCGGGCCATTGTCTGTATAGGCAGCATAACCGTCGTGTAGTGTGATCGGCCGGTCCGGAAAGACACCTCTGTAGCTCAGGTTGCCTAATGCTGCAACGAGTGCATCCAGGCTGGCAGTGCCAGACACAACCTCACCTGCCCTGGCTGTTTCTTCCGTGTGAGCTGCAGTTGGTACTGGAGCTATCTGAGAGCTGGTACAGGCTGGGAAAATAATCGCCAGCAAAAAGAACATTAATAAGTGCTTTTTCATATCCAATCAACACAGGTAATTGTGCGGGTGGGGAGGTTTCATCCCACTCAGGAATTCCGAAACCTGGATATTCGTTAGATCGATTAAAAATCGATCCCCCCTGCAGGAGCATCGGACCGCCCACAGGGGGGTTGGCAGCGCAGGTAAAGCTACATGAACAGGCCAACCAGCCAGGCTGCCAGCCAGTAAACCACGGCAATGGCGATGGCCGCAACGATGGCGCCGCCAAAACCGTTGACCTTCATGCCGGGCACAAAGCGATCGCTGACCATCAAGACGACCGCAGCAATGACCAGGCCCACAAGGGCACCTAACAGCCCCGTTCCAACGGTTATCCCGACCAATCCCAACAGCCAGGTGACGATCGCGCTCACAATGGCGATGACGATCGCGGCGATAAAAGCCGCCCCGAACCCGCTGACTTCCAGGCCCAGGCCAAGCCTGCCAACAATCCAAATCACGAAGCCAGAGATCAGTGCTCCGATCAGGAATCCAACAAGTAATCCTAAAAGATCGCCCATTGCAATCCTCCTCAACTGGATTTAGAGATGATGTTACAACAATCTTTGTTGCTGTTACTCCGCCCTGCCGGCCTCCTGGCACTGGTTGGATACGGCTGTTTCGCCGGCTTTGCCAGGAGGACGGCTTGGGCAATTTCAAGACTCTGCGCTGCCTTGTAAAGGAATTAACACTTACGCTAGGGGCAGTGTTGCGCGCCTGTTTAGTAAGTGATCAGGCGTGGTAGTTCTTTTGCCTGCCCGACCCAGCTTTCCACCTGCCCCTGGAAAGGCGGGGTTTTTACGATGCCTGCTGAAGCATTCACTTCAGCCAGCTTCGCGGTCAGGTTTTCGGAGTTGCGCTGAGCCAGCTCGGGTACAGTATCCACACCCGCTTGTTTGAGCAGGGCGGCGTACTTGGGACCAATCCCGCGCACACGCGCCAGATCCAGCTCATTCGCCCAAACCAGGATGACACTGGCATCATAACCCGTTGCAGCGGCCAGCTCGGCGCGTCCCTTGGGCGTCGCGGCGCGCGCCATGAAGGTCTCGGCGTCGGTGATACCGGCCTCGATGAGCTGACTGGCGGCTAACGTATCAATGCTGGAGGCTGCGATCATCACGGCAACCGCTTCTTGCTCTTCGAGCGTTAAACCAGTAAAGCTTTCCGTGGTCTCTTCCTCGGCTTCCTCGATAACATCCTGAGCTTCTTCGATCTCATCCATCACGTCATCGGGGATGAGGTAAGACTCGACTGCGCCGCCCAGGCCGGTGATTTCGGCTTTGGTGGGTTCAACTTCAAAATCATCCGCCATAACCGCCAGGGCTGCGCCGCCGCTCCGCAAATGGTTCTCCAGGCGGGCGCGGTCCTCGTCAGTCATCTTCACCCGCTTGTGGAACATCGCGCCTCCCACGGTGCCTACAGCAAGACCAGCAATCGCGCCCGGGATCAGCCCGATGCCGCCGGTGAGAACGCCCGCCAGCGCCATCACACCGGTTGCCAGACCACCGGTCGCGCCCAGGATCGTGCCCCATTTGGCGCCGGTGCCCGCAGCCCGGTAACCCACATAGTGGGTTTTCAGCTTGCCTTTATGCTCGCTGAGGATGCCCATGCCCCCCAGTTTCACGGCTTTTGTCTCTTTGTCCCAATGCTTGAGCTGCCGTGCGGCCTTATCCGCAGCGTCAACATCCGGGAAATAAGCCACGATCAGGTTCCGATTTTTGTTTTTTGCCATCTTTCCTCTCCTTGGTAACTAAGATTGGTTGTTTTAACCAGGGGTCTCCTGGCTATTCCTGAGTCAAATTGGTAGATCAGGCAGCGCCTGCACTCCAAAACAACTTTGGAGTGCGGTGAACTCAGCTTGATTTACCCGCTCCCTTTGCTTTGCTGGTCGCAGCCTGCACTTCGCTGGTAAGCTTATCGACCTGCTCATGTAGTTGGGCCATGCCTTTTTGAGTTTGCTCCTGCACCCTCTGGTACTGGCTCTCGGCCTCAGCTCGCAGACGGTTACGCAAATCCTCGCCGCTTTGCGGCGCCAGCAGCAGGGCAACTGCTGCACCAAACAGGGCTCCAGTCAAAAATCCGATTAAATATTTCATTCCATACCTCCTCTTTACCGCTTACGTGCGGTTCCCGAATAAAGAAACGTTTTCGAATCCTGCAAGCAGATCATTGGATCAGCTCCAGCAACTTGGGGTAGACTGCCTCGATATTCCCACCGGGGCGGGTAGGTGTAATCAAGTCATGCGGCAGATTAAGACCCTTCTCGAACTGGAAGGTCTTTAAAAACTCTTCCCCGTGCTTCAGCCAAAGCTGCTCGAATTCCGCCACAACGCTGTTATTGATGGATTCATCGTTGGCGTTAGTGATGACCACAATACCGCCCGCCGCCGGGCGCTGTTGTTTAGAATCTCGCTCAACAGCAAACCCAAGGCGCATATTTTCGAACAGGGAATGGGTGGGATAGCGGGTGTATGAATAGGGCGCAGAAAAGGGATTATTCTCTTTATGCACCGGGTCCCACCACTGGAAGAAATTGGGCGCCAGCAGGATCAGGTTGGTCAGTGGGCGGTTGAGCGGGCGGGGGAGAAAACCGATGCCTAAAAACGGCGCAATCGGCACCGCCAGATCTACGTCGGCCCGTTCCTGCGCCATCCAGGTCGCCATGGTGCCGCCGCCCGACAGCCCCACCACAACGACCCGTTCGCCCAGCCCTTGGGCAATATCCGCAGACTCATTTGCAAACTTGGCCATCTCTTCAGCCGTGTAATTAAGCAGCGGGTTTCCTAAACGGTCAGTCTGCCCGTGATGCGGCTCGCGCGGGATGTATACGTTGTAACCAGCATCGAAATATTCCTGCCCCAGCTGGCTGAACTGGTCAGGGCAGCTGGTGAACCCATGCAAAAAGACCACGGCATTGGCAGTTTTATCCCCATGGGTGTGCAGCTGTGTGCCGCACAGGGGATGCAGGTCGGCCATTTGTGCTTCCTGGGCCTGGATGGTATCCACCCGGCTGACGGCTTCCGTGTAGCTTTGGGCTGGGTTGGGTGTGTAGGTTTCCTTCAACGAGAAAGGTTTCAAGGCTAGCAGAACGATTGCGACCAGCAAAATGACGATAACACCCAAGAAAATGGACAATTTAGGTCTTTGCTTAAACCAGGCGACCATTTTTACACATCCTCTGCTGCGAGACTGTGATCATGGGCTCTTGCATGCCTGTGGTTCAATCTGGAACTCTGCAGAGCAGGGCTTCACCATTCCAGGCTGGGAGCATCTCCCGGTGCCGCCTTAACCCTGGTAATCACATAGGGCATTTTCTGAGATAATTCAAAATTTAAGATTGAAAAATGGGCACCTTCAGCGACGAGGCAAGCCCGTTCCCGGCTGGTCGTAGCCAGCGCCACACACCACACCTGCGGGTAGTTTGTGCGTATATGTTTGATTAACATACGCGACTCTTCTGAAGGCAGGTTTGCATCTACCAGCACCAGATTGGGCTGGCTCCCCTTTAGCATCTCAACCGCGGATAATCCACCACTGGCAATGCCGTCAACGGCAACCGGCAACCCTACCAGCGAATCCACCAGGATGCGCTGCATAATCCCTGGTTGGGAGACAATCATGGCTTTGATTTGAGCGTCGGTCATCACGATAAGGATTTCTCACTGCACCAACTGCTGGAAGATGTCAGAAGTGTAAGCTCTTAAAGGCAAAAAAGCATCCACCGAAGCACCGATTTCCCCTCATACAAAAAGCCGCCCATTTCTGGGCGGCTTCTCGTCCATTTGGATGAGTTGGATGCGTTATTCCATCTGGTCGCGTGCGTACAGGGCGATCTGAGTGCGGTTTTCGAGGTTCAGCTTGCGCAGGATATTGCTGACGTGGGTGCGCACCGTGGTGCTGCTCACTGAGAGCTCCAGCGCAATCTGCTTGTTAGACATTCCCTGGGCGATGCATTCCAGCACATCGCGCTCGCGCTCGGTCAGTGGGTTCTCGGGTTGTTTCTGTCCCGCTTCAATTCTCGCCAGCATCACTTTTTGCGCCAGTTCCTGCGGTAATGCCAGCTGCCCGTAATACACACTGTGGATGGCATTTACCAGTTCGTCCGGGGAGGCATCTTTGAGTAAGTAACCACTGGCTCCAGCCTGTAAAGCCTGAATCACCTGGGCTTCATCGCCAGAGCTGGTCAGTATCAAGATACGCACCTGCTGGTTCTCTTCCCGGATGAGGCGGGTGGCTTCGATCCCGCTGACCCGGGGCATGAACAGATCCATCAGGACCACGTCAGGATGCAGCTCCCGGGCGCGGGCACGCGGCGTCTGGCCGTCACCGGCTTCGCCGACCACATCGATCCCGTACTTGGAGGCCGAAAGCAGGCTAGCCAGCCCGCGGCGTACTACGGTGTGGTCATCGACGATTAAAACGCGGATTTTTGGTTGTTGTCACCCATGAATCACCTTCCGGCAGCATTGGATTCTGCCGGCAGCACCAGCCGGACCTGGGTACCGGCATCGGGCTGGCTGCGGATCTCCAGCTGGCCGCCCAGCAGCTCGGCGCGCTCGCGCATGCTGCCCAGGCCGATCCCGGCGTTCGCATGCTGAGGATCAAAGCCCTGGCCATCATCCAGGATGGACAGCTCCAGCCCTGCTGCCACTCTGGCCAGCGTTCACGATACATGCTCGGCGCCTGCGTGTTTAACCACATTGTTGAGCGCCTCGGAAACCAGCCAGAACAGTTCCTGCTCGGCTGCCGGGTCGATCTGAATACCATTTTCTATGGCAAGTTCGGTCCGGATGCCCAGGCGGTGTTCGACCATCTGCGAAGCGGTCGGTAAGCGCCTGGCTGATTCCCTGGTCCACGGCCTCGCTGCGCAGCTGATAGAGCAGCAGGCGCATCTCGCGCAGCGCATATTTTGAGTTCTCTTCGACTTCCCCAGAACTCTGGGAAAGCTTCTCAAAGTTTCCGCTTTCAAGCGCGTCCCGCCCGGCTCGCGCAAACAGAGTCAGGCTGTAAAGGGACTGGCTGACTCAGTCGTGCAGCTCACGCGCCAGTCGCTGGCGCTCGTGCAGGCTGGCTAACACCTCGGCTTCCGTGCGCAAGCGGTGGTTCTCGATGATTACCCCCAGCTGCTCTCCAATCGCCGCCAGGGTCGAGTTTTGATAAGGTGAATAGGGGAGTTCCGAGCGGCGGTAGCAGCACAGGATACCGCGTGTGTAATTGCTGGCGCGCAGCCGGACCAACCGCATCTGGGGAAAATCAGGGATCGAGAAGAAATCAAGCTCCTTCTGGGTGGTGTGCGCTTGGCGGTCAACAAGATCGAGTTCCTGGTTGAGCCACCCTTGCGTTGCAGGAAAAACTATTTGTTCTTTTTCTGCGATTTGATCCCTGTTGAGGCCCAGGTGCACAACCAGACGCAGGTGGTCTTCTTCCACCAGGTGCAAACAGATGGCTTCGCTGGAAGTTATCTCCAGGATGCGGCTGAGCATGGGCAGCAATACATCGCTTAACCGGGCAGACTGCCCACCGAGGATTGCCAGATCATACAGCGCTGCCAACTCGCGGGTGCGCATGTATCTTGCCCTCCAGGTCATCCAGCAGTCGCTGATGCGCCAGGGCGCTGCTCAGAATACCCGCCGCTACCTCCAACATGCGGCTGGCATCTTCAAATAGTTCGCCTGGGGTCAGGATATTTTCACAAACCAGCACCCCGATCAGTTGATTTTGGACCACAAGCGGCAGGAGCAGCAGCGATTCGATCCCACGCTCCGCCAGAAACAACCTTTCGGGATGTGCTTCGACTGGCAGCTCCATATATGGCTGAAAATATACTGGCCGAAACCGGGCAAGCTGTCCAGTACTCCAGGAGAACGTCGTTGAAAGATACTGGGCCTCTTCTTTCGTAAAGGGCTGGACGCCTGACCCCTGCCAGGAAATCATATCTTCGATGACAAAATCCTGCCTCTCCGCCAGCAGGATGAGGCTAATTCTCCGCGCCTGGAATAAATCACCCAAACTGCCCAGGGACTGGTGAATTACTGTATCCAGGTCGGCGCGCAGCCATCAGGTTTACCGAGATCCCAGCGAGGATAGTTTCGATCGCCAGCTGATTTTTCAGGTTTTGCTGGGCTCCCCGGCGTTCCTCAATCTCTTCCAACAACCGGGCGTTGGCCAGTGTAAGCTGGCGGGTGCGCTGGTGTACGCGCGCTTCCAGCGCGTTCAAGGATTCCTGAAGCTGGTCTTCTGCTTCCCAGCGCTGCAAAGTCTGGGAGAAAATCTCCGCACCGGTGCGCAGCAGGGTCGTTTCAGATATGCCCCAGGTGCGCGGGGTTTCGATGTCGTCAAAACCGACCATGCCCCACCAGCGCGCTCCAAAATGAATGGGGAAGAACTGCACCGACAGCGCTGGGTCGGACTCCAGCCGCGTCCTGGATTTCCGGTGACCCGGCCAGAACCACCTGCAACCGGACCTCCAACAGGTTCCCCTTGCTCAAGTGCAGACCGCGTCTCCGGCGGAAGTAGCGCCCAAGGAACGCGCACGGCAAATGGACCTCCTTGATGTGCATCCACCCCCGGAGCACTGGCCTCAGCGAACCGCTCCAGGCTTAACCCCTCCTGAGGGTGTGCGCTGTTCGCATAAATCGCTCCCCGGCTGGCAGAAGCAGCTTCAACCAAAAACCCCAGGGCCTCCGTCAGCGCCATTCGGCGTTCAGCTTCAGCTCGCCGCGGGCTGGATCAACCGTTGGGAGCTGCGCGCCAGGGCTTCCTGCGCCAGCACTTGGGCCTGCTGTCTGTCCTCGCGCTGCCAGCGCAAGAGCACGTTGGTAATCATTTCGGCGCCAGTGCGCAGCACCTGGAGCTCGGCTTCCTTCCAATGGCGCGGCTGCATGCAATCATCAAATCCGAAGAAACCCCACCAGGTGTCGAATAAATGGACCGGGAAAAGCTGCACGGAAAGCAGGGGCGGTGTCTGGCTCAGAAAAGCCATAATTAGATCGGGTTTGCTGGCGAACGCAACCTCTACTGGGCCGCCATAAGGCTGGTGCTCTCGCAGCGCGGCAGACATCTCCGGAGGCATCCGTCTCCAGGGGAAATTTTGGTTTGTGGGCTTGTCCAGCTGCGGCGGGACCCCTTGCGCCACGCTTTCAGCTAACATACCCATGCTCTCGTCTTCCGAGGGATCTAGTTCGTTCTGAAAAATATAGGCACGGGAAGCCTTACACGCCTCCCGGAGATGACCCAGGGCTTCGTTGAGCAGGCGAACTCGTTCATCTTTTGTCGCAGCTGGGCGCAGCAAAACTCGCGAGCACGATGCTAGCGCCCGCTGGTAGGTATTTTGCTCTGCCAGTGAATGTTCCTTCTCACTGCGGGCAAGAAAACTGCCGAAAATTCCAGATGCTGTTTCCAGCAGCAGGATTTCTAACTCATCCCATTCCCGTGTGCGCTCGTGATCGTCAAACCCGATATACCCCCACCACTGGTCTTTCAAGTGGATCGGGAAAAACTGCACCGAGTGAATTCCATCTTGCTGCAGCTCTGCCAGCAACCCGGGTGCCGATGCAAAAACCTGGGTTACCGCTCCGCCGACGGCTTTCCCCTTTTCCATCGCCAGCCGATTTTCCTGGGGTACCAGCGACCAGGGAATCTTTTCCGACTGGGGACTATTCAAAAAATGTACCGCCCCCATGTCTGCGCTTTCAGCGATCATCCGCGAGCAAAAGCCGGCTTCTGGATCGTAAAAATTTTCGAACAACTGGGCGTGGCTTGCTCCGGTGGCCGACCGCAGAGGCTCTATCGCCCGGCTGAGCAGCTCGTGCACATCTTCGGGAGCGGAGGCATCAACTGAAAGGACCGCCGCACACTGGGAAAGCACCCGCTCGTAGCGCAATTGGCGGTCGAGCTGCGCCTGGGCCGCCTGCCGTTTTTCGTTTTCCATCTGGAGCTGGTCGTTCGTGTGCGCTAATTCTGCCGTACGCACGGCAACTTCTTGCTCCAGGTTGGCGGTCGCATCCTGCAGTGCCAGTGATTTTTCATTGAGTGTGCGCGTCATCCGGTTGAACGAGCGCGTCAGGAAACCGACCTCGTCGTCATACGTCACTGCTACCCGGGTTTCCAGATCCCCCTCATTGGCGCGCCGAACCCCTTCCAGCAGGTGCCCGAGCGGAAGCAGCAAGGTAAAGCGAAAGAAAAGCGGGAATCCGAATAGGATGAGCAAACCGGACAGCAACACCAGGATAATGAACGTCAGGACCATCTCGCTGGTTTGTTCGCCAGGCCCAATTAGTATAACCCATACCGCAGTCAGACCCAGGATGAGCATCACGGTCGCCAGTGAGATTCCAACCAGCCGGGCGGAAATTGTGGTGGGATCGGGGGCGTGGCTGCAGATAAACGAGCATCAATGCCGATATCGCCAATACGACCCCGAAGTTGAAGAGAAAACTGAGCAAAACACCCCGCAGTCCGGGAAATGCATCGGGCAGTACGGTCACCACCACCGGCATCAACCCCAGCGATAGTGCAATGCCATAAGTCGCGGAGCGCCGACGCAGCCTGCTGGTTTACCGGTGAAGCTGGCGGTTCAGCACCTGGCTCTTCCAGGAAACCACTTTCATCCATGATTAAATCCGGCTGCTTCCGCCAATGATAAAACCGCCTGAAAAACAGGCCCGCCACCAGGAGGACCGCCAGGGGCGTGATTATATAAAAAACGCGGTTCTCATCTAACTGGCGCGGCAGGCTGATGAAATAATTCAATGCAAAAAGCAAAGCGTAACCCAGGCAGAACAGCGCCAACCCACTGTATAGTATCGTGGCGAGGCGTGCCTCTTGTGGCTGGTCTTTGTGGGGGTATACATAGGCAAACCGCACCAGGAACACCCCACCCAGGATCAAGAGAGCGTCTTGCGCCGGCGCAAACGCCCTCTCCCAGCTGGTTCCCAGGTTGGTCAGGATCGTGGCAACCGCCGAACCACAGACGCACAAAAAAAACCACATTAGTAGATAGCTTGCCCGGGATTTGTTTTTCAACCGGAACAGGTAGCCAAAGCTGGTCCCTGCCAGCACCAGCATGATCACCCCCACCAGGGCAAATAATTTTAGATTGAGCTGCCCCATTTCCAGGCCGTGATTATACAATACTCATCGCTCCTAACTTCCATGCGGATTCTTCCGCGGCAGGTAAATTTACAGGATGTCCCGGCACAACAAAAAAGACCGCCCTCGCGGGCGGTCCCGGCATATTTTAACACCATTACCGGCAGGCAAAATTTCAACCCTGGGCAAACGTTCCATTGCGCAGATCGAGAAACACCTGCTGGATTTCCTCCTGGGTGTTCATCACGAATGGCCCGTAAGGTACGATCGGCTCGTGGAAAGGTGCACCTGCCATCAGCATGAAGCGGACCGGCAGTCCGGGTCCCGCATGGATGTGCACCCGGTCGCCATCCTCGAACACCACCATCGCCACACTGCGCACAAATTCTCCCTGGACGTGGTCGTCCAGCCCCACCAGCGCCTCACCCTCGAACAGGTAAGCTACTGCGGTGTGTCCACCCGGCACGGCCAATGAAAACTCGGTCACCGGGCTCCAGGGTGACATCCATGTAAAGCGGCTGTGCGGCGATCTCGCCCACCGGGCCGCGGGTGCCCGCGTACTCACCTGCCACCACGCGCACCGTGGCTCCATTCTGCACGATGCTGGGAATTTCTCCCGCACTCACCTCCTGGTAACGCGGCGGCCCCATCTTCTGCGCCGCAGGCAGGTTCACCCACAGCTGGAAACCGTTCACCAGCCCGCTCGGACCGCGGCGCGGCATTTCCTCATGCAGGATGCCGCGCCCGCTGGTCATCCACTGCACGTCGCCGGGGCCAATCACTCCCATGTTGCCCAGGCTGTCACGATGGCGCACATTTCCCTCCAGCATGTACGTGACTGTCTCGATGCCGCGGTGGGGATGGGTGGGGAAGCCCACAATCGGCCCTTCCAGCGGATCGTTGAATGCAAAATGGTCGAACAATAAAAACGGGTCAAACGGGTTGGCGCGCGTCGGTCCAAACGAGCGCCGCAGCAGCACACCTGCACCTTCGATCACGTACTGCGGCTCGATGATTTGTTTGATTCTGCGGGGTTGGGGCATAACCTTTAAGCCTCTTCTTCTGTCGGGTTGGCTCCTGCAATCCTGGCAGGCTATTTTAATGCCGATGAATCCGACCCAAATTATAACAGTTACTTTGATGTCAAACGATTTGTGCTGCTCCTATATTTTATGCCCCCGGAAAGCTGGCTGCGCTCTCCAGCCTCTGGTTTCCACCGCCTGGTGTGGGAATCAAGCTGTATAGATATGGTCCTTTTAAGTTATCATTATTTTGTTTTTCCACCTTTTCTGGCAGCCTGTATGCCGGTGTTCTAGCAAACCAGATTGTTTATTCAGTTTTCATGGAAGATGGAACACATATAGCTTTATCCGGGCGTTTGAGCGCTGATCTAAATTCAACGTTACGCCTGGACAGTGCATCATCACCTTGCCTGCTGAAATCATGGAAACAACCAGGAAACCCCCTCTCTTAACACCACTTCTGCGGTGGTTTTTATTCGCCATGATCCTGGCGAACATCGCCAGTTCCATGTCAATGATGCTGCTGCCCATCTACCTGACTGACCTCGGCGCAAGTGTCACCCAGGTCGGGCTGGTGTTTACGCTCACTTCGGTCGTGATCCTCGTCCTGCAGGTACTGGGTGGATGGATCTCCAATTCGATCGGCCGTTTGAAAGCTATCGCCATCGGCAGCGTCGGCGGCATCCTCGGCTTTGCCGCCATGCTGCTGGCCCCCTCCTGGGAGTGGATGGTGCTGGCTCTGGCAATTTACCAGATTCCGTTCGCCCTGGTAGGACCCAGCTTTGGCGCATTCATCGCCGAAAACTCGACCACTGAAAACCGCGGGCGTGTTTACGGTGTGACCGACACAATCTATCAGGTAACTGGCATCATCGGCCCGCCCCTGGGAGGATTTCTGGCGGGCTTGTATGGTTTCAAGCCTATGCTGCTCGTGGCATCTCTGTTTTACACCGCGGCCGCCGTACTGCGCATCTGGATGGCCCGCACGATGAAATCGCCAGTCCAGGCGGGGGATCGCCAGCTCACTGTCAGTTCGTTTAAGCTCAGCGTCCGGGGAATGCTCGTCATGTTATTCAGCGGCGGGGTCATCACCTGGATTTTCCTCACCGACGGGGTGCGCGATATCGCTTTCCGCCTTTCCAGCGAGCTCCAGCCCCTCTACCTGGAGCAGGTCGGCGGGCTGACGCTGGCCCAAATTGGCTTGCTGGGTTCCATCTTCTCAGTGGCGATGATGGTGTCGCCGATCCTCTCCGGGCGTCTGGGTGACCGCTATGGTGAGCGTGTGCCAATTTCCGCGGGCTTTTTTATGATTTTTGCCGCCTTCATGATCTTCATCCAGGCTCAGGTTTATGCTGGTTTCATTTTTACCTGGATTGTATTTGGTATCGGGGTGGGGCTGCTCTCGCCAGCCTACCAGTCTTTGATTTCAAAAGTCGTTCCGCAGAAGTCGTTGGGCATCTTCAATGGTGTCTTCAATTCCAGCTTAGGGTTGATTTCCTTGCCCGCCCCATGGGTAGGGGCCCAATTGTGGGCGCGTTTCGACCCGCGCCTGCCGTTTGTCATCACCGGGGTAGTTTCTCTCCTCAGCATTATCCCCACCTGGCTCAAGTTTAAGGTACCCGATCAGCCTCTTGAGGAAGCACCTCCTCATGCTGCCGGACCTATTCAGGATATACTACCCGGGGAGAGATCTCAGCAGGATGCCCCCCACGTCGACGCAGAACCAGTGGTAGATTCATAGAAAAACAGGAGAAACAAATGACGACATTTAAACGCGTTGTGGCAGTCACCGTGATGGTTTTGAGTGCCGTGGGAATCGTTTTGTGCCTGGCAGAGGTCATTGGAGCCTGGACAATCAATACCCCAGTAACCAACAGTGTAACAAAGCTCCTTTCTGGCATCGAAAATGTCCTGGAAGTCAGCGAAGGTGCGCTTGAACGGATCAATACCCGCCTGGACCAGACCAGTACCAGCCTGCAGCAGATTGAAGACACGGTAGCCCAGAGCGGGCAGGAGCTTGAGCAAGGCAGCCCGGTCCTGGATATCATTGATGCCACCATTGGCGATGAGCTTTACCCGGTCATCGAGTCAGTTGCCGATACCACCACCTTCATCGCAACGACACTGGTCGGCATCAACGAGACTCTCGAAGCCGCCAATTCAATCCCATTTGTCACCGTCCCGACCCTGACAGAAGAGCTGCAGGCATTTCAACAACGCGTGGAACAGCTCCGCCAGCAGGTCACCGAATTCAAGCAGCAGGTCCAGGATCTGAAATCCGGGGTCATCCAGGCTGTCGTTACCCCCATCACGAATACCACCTCGGCAATCAGCGGCGCACTGGATGAAGTCCAGAGCACAACCACCCAGGTTCAGACGCAGGTTTCCCAGGCCTTGGCGGATGTTACTGCCATCAATCAGAGAATCGCATTTTGGATGGACATGCTCTCGCTTGGGTTGACCCTGGGAGGGCTCTGGTTCGGTTTGGGCCAGGTGGCGTTGCTCTTGATGGCCTGGGAATACACCAAAACGGGTGTGCTGCGCCTGCCCTGGAAAACAGCCGATCTACCAGGGCCGCAAACAGCTGCTTAAAATTAACATCGGTCTGGGATTAGACTACACTTTTTCGAGAGACTGGGTCTCCCTCTCCAACCACTGCCGCAGCGCCCGTCCGGTATGGCTGGCATCCACCCGCGTCACGTCTTCCGGCGATCCCTCTGCGACGATATAGCCCCCCTGGTCCCCACCCTCCGGCCCCAAGTCGACCAGCCAGTCGCAGGCGCGGATCACATCCAGGTTGTGCTCGATGATCAGCACTGTGTTGCCCGCGTCCACCAGGCGGTGCAGTACGTCCAGCAGGCGCTGGATGTCGGCGAAATGCAGCCCGGTTGTTGGCTCGTCAAGGAAATACACTGTGCGCCCGGTCGCAGCCCGAACTCAGTTCCTTAGCCAGCTTCACCCGTTGGGCTTCCCCACCGCTCAGCGTGAGTGCACTCTGGCCCAGCTTAATATAATCGAGCCCCACATCGTGCAGGGTTTGCAGGATGCGCCGGATCGGTGGGAAATTGGCGAAAAACTCCAGCGCTTCCTGAACATCCATATCCAGCACATCGGCAATGTTTTTCCCTTTGAAGCGAATCTCCAGAGTCTGGCGGTTGAACTGCTGCCCATCACAATCCTTGCAGCGCACCCATACATCCGGCAGGAAGTGCATTTCTACCTTTTTAAATCCGTACCCGGCGCAGGCCTCGCAGCGCCCGCCCTTGACATTAAAGCTAAACCGGCCCGCGCCATAGCCCAATGCCCTGGCATCCGCTGTTTCAGCAAAGACCTTGCGAATTTCGCTCAGCACACCCACGTAAGTGCCCGGGTTGGAGCGCGGGTTGCGCCCAATTGGGTCCTGCGAGATATGGATCACTTTATCCAGCTGCTCCAGCCCTTCCACATTGTCATACGGTCCGGCCACAGCCTGAGCATTGTTCAGCACCCGCGCCAGCAGCGGGTAGAGCGTTTGCGCCACCAGGCTGCTTTTACCCGAGCCGCTGACCCCGGTGACCCCAATCATCGTCCCAAGCGGCAGGCGCACGGTCACCTGTTTCAAATTATGCAGCCGGGCTCCCGTCAGGGTCAGCCAGCCTGTGGGCGTCCGCCGGTGTTTGCCGTTGGGAGGTGTGACCTGCAGGTCGCCTGCCAGATAGCGGCCCGTCAATGAGTCCGGATGAGCCATGACCTCTTCCGGCGTGCCTGCCGCGACCACTTCGCCTCCCAGCACCCCGGGGCCTGGCCCGAGGTCGATCAGCCAATCGGCAGTGTGCATTGTCTCGGCGTCGTGCTCCACTACCAGCACCGTGTTGCCTATATTGCGCAGGTGTATCAGTGTATCGAGCAGCGCTCGGTGATCCCGGTTGTGCAGCCCAATCGACGGCTCATCCAGGATGTACAGCACCCCCACCAGCCCGCTCCCGATTTGGCTCGCCAGCCGGATGCGCTGCCCCTCACCACCCGACAGGGTAGGGGCCGGGCGGTCCAGCGCCAGGTAATGCAGCCCCACATTGCGCAAGAACTGCAGCCTCTGGCGAATCTCCTGGATCAACTCTTCACCTACCTGGCGTTGTTCTTCGTCGAGCGCCTCCGGCAGCCGCTGTATCCAGGTATACAGCTCAGCCAGGCTGTCGGAAGTCAGCTCCGGCAGCCGCCGCCCATCCACTGTCACGAAGCGCGCTTCCGGGCACAGTCGCTCGCCCTGGCAGCGCGGGCAGGGCAGCTGCCGCAGGAACTGCATGTAAAAACGGCGGGTGTATTCCGACTTGGTCTGGCGGAACAACCGGTTAACGTTGTACAGGATGCCCTTGATGTCTCGGTACGATTCCCCTTTCCACGAGCCATCCTGCGATGCGTGCTTGAAATGCATCTTTTCGCCATCCGACCCGTACAGCAGTACGTGCCGGAACTCTTCCGGAAGATCCTGCCAGGGCTGCTCCAGGTTAGTCCCATAATGCTCGGCGATCGATGTCAGAACATTGAATGTCCAGCCGGGCTGCTTTTTGCGCAGGTTGCCATACCACGGCGATGCGCCATCTAGCAGGGAGAGCTGCGGCTGGGTGATCACCAGCTCCGGATCGACCTGCAGTTTGACGCCCAAACCATTGCACTCCGGGCACATTCCGAACGGCGAGTTGAAGCTGAACAGGTTGGGCTGCAGCTCGGGAAAGCTCAGGTCACAGTCCGGGCAGGCATTGTGCTCGCTGAGCACCAGCTCCTCATCCTCGAGACTGACCACGACCAGCCCATTCGCTGCCCGCAGTGCCGTTTCGACCGAATCCAACAGGCGCGTCCGGAAACCGGTGTCATCCACTTCCGCGGGGATTTGCAGCCGATCCACTACCAGCTCGATGGTGTGTTTTTTATTCTTGTCCAGTTCGGGCAGGCTGCTTGCAGTTGTGAAATCGAACGCTTCGCCATCGACTCGCGCCCGGGTGTAGCCATCTTTACGGGCCTGGCGCAGGAGGCCTGCCAGGGCTCCTTTTCGGCCACGCACTACCGGTGCCAGCACCTGGAAACGCGTCCCGGCTGGCAGGGTCGCCAGTTGCACCATGATCTGGTGCGCCGATTGCGGCTGGACAGCCCGCCCGCACTGCGGGCAGTGCGGCAGGCCTACTCGCGCGTACAAAACCCGCAGGTAATCATGGATTTCGGTCACCGTTCCTACGGTGGAGCGTGGGTTTTTGCTGATCGTTTTCTGCTCGATGGCAATCGCCGGGCTCAACCCGGTGATCTGGTCCACCTGGGGTTTCTCCATCTGCCCCACGAACTGCCGGGCATAGGATGACAGGCTCTCCAGATAGCGCCGCTGGCCCTCGGCATAGATCGTGTCAAATGCCAGCGACGACTTGCCGCTGCCGCTCACGCCCGTGATTACCACCAGTTTGTTCCTGGGGATGCGCACATTGATTTGCTTCAGGTTGTGCTGGCGTGCGCCGCGGACGATGATATCGCTTAATCCGCCGCTCCCCGGTCCATCCTGCTGCTGCTGCGCCGCCAGCGGTGTGCCCTCCGGGATGTCATACGGCTCATCGGGCAGAGCCGGCCGAATTTGGGGCTGCTTTGAACCTATACCTCGATTTTCATTACCGTTAGTTTGGAGACCCACCACCATGCACTCTGCTGCGGACGGCTGCAGCCCATGTGGTTCGTCCTGGGGATCCTGGCGGATCCCGACCAGCCTCATCCGGCTGAATATTTGTGCGGTGCGCGGCAGGGAGGCGAACAACTCCCGCAGCTCAGGTCCGTGGCTGTCCGGCGTGCGCGTCAGATCGGCAATCCGATCCAGGAGCAGTTTTTCATCTACCGTCAGGGCATTATCAGCTTTACGGCTCAGGTCATCCCAATAATCCCAGGGTTCGAGCTCCACTTTGTTGAGCGCCTGGAAATCGTGCAGCAGATTTCCGCGAATGCACGGCATGCCCTTCCATTGCCCGCTGTAGCGGAACAGCAGGGCTTTCTCCTGCCCGCTGCCGCGCCAGCTTCCAGGCCTCGCCAGCCGCGTAAAAATCGGTCCCTGCCCGCAAATCCTGGGGGGTGCACTTTACCTGGTATGCTGTCATCTGAACTTCGTCGATTTGCGCGTCCACCAGCACCCAGCGCATCTGGTGCTCGTCCCAATATTCGCTGACCCAGTGATCAATCCGGTAAGGCTGCCCGGGCGACAGGTAGGTCGCGAATCCCACCCGCATGCGCGCCGGGTATTCCATCTGGCGCAGCAAGGTGGTGTACAACAGCGCAAAATCCCGGCAGGTGCCCACCAGGCGTTCCTGAGGTGGGCGGCTCTCAACCAGCGGGCGCGGGCTGACTGCTGCCAATCGTCTCAGCCGCTGCTCGGTGGTGCGCATGTATTGTTCGTCGCGCTGCTCGCGGCTGAACGTGAGGCTGTAAAATCCCGCAGTAACCTTGTGGATTAAGACGCCCTGCACAACTTCCCTGAGCTCCTGTGGGGTATCAGGCAGGCCATCCAACAGATAGGCATAATCGCCGGGGGTGCTGAATGCACTGTGTGTGCGGTAATAGCTGAGGTTCGTATTCATGGCTGGGGTGAAACCGTTGAACGACGAATTAGGTGGACATTTGTTCTACTAAATTGTACTACAATTTTGACCCTTGTATAATTAAGATTGGGAATATTGCTGGCGGTTAATTTCAATCAGCGCCTCCCGTAATACCAGTGCAGCTGACCTCGCCATCAGCGGATCCTTACCGAATGGGCTTTTGCTCACTAAAAAACGGATTCCGGCTTCCCGACCGGCGCCATCTTTTCCACTGCTCCCCAGCAGCGCGAGTCCATCCGCGAACAGGCCTTCCACGCCCAGCTGGCGCGCCAGCTCGCCCAGGCGCTTTTCACCTCCCACACTGCGCGCCATTTGAGCAAATAGTCCACCCACCAACGCCAGCCTGCTGGCTCCACCCGGCGGCGTGCCTTGCGCCAGCCTAACTGCCAGGTCGCTGACGTTTTGCTCGGTCAGCGTACCGTCCTGAAATTTACTCGCCAGGCCCTGCAGCACTTTCTGGTACTCAATCCAGAGTGGATCTGCACCTGGAATCTCCAGTGCATTGGCGCCTGCCAGCAGCTCTGGGGCCAGAGGTGTACCTGCCGGCTGCTCGCTCACAGCCCGGTCCACTTCCTGCCACAGAGCCAGCATCGTATCCCCGTGTTTGCCTTGGGCTGCATCTGCCTCATTCAACGCGGCGCGTTCGTTTTCGAGCAACCGTCTCACCGCACTGCAAACCATCCTCAGATCGATCGCCATTCTCTCCACAACGCCTTCGCTTTCAAGATCAGCGGCGGCCGCCTGGTTGGCAGCCGCCGTACGATTACCTTGCCGTGAGGAGTGCTGCACCACCTGTGGTTTAACTCACCGGTATGGCTTCCAGCTGGGAGATCAGGTCCTTTATTACGTCGAAGCCACCCTGCCAGAACTCAGCACTGGAAGCATCGATGCCAGCTTTCTCCAGCACCCGCATCGGCGCATCCGAGCCACCCGCTGACAGTAGTTCCAGGTAGCGCGGCTTGAAGGATTCCCCTTCTGCCTTGAACTGCTTGTAAAGCGCCAGCACCAGCAGCTGTCCGAAGGCGTACGCGTAGACATAAAACGGCGTCTGGTAAATGTGGGGGATGGAAACCCATTCCCAGCGGAACTCTTCGCCGATCTCCACCACATCACCAAATTGTTTCTTCAGGTTTTCCATATAGGCAGCGGAAAGCTCATCGACTGACGCGCCTTCCTTAACCAGATCGTGCGCCTGCCGCTCGAACAAAGCGAAGAAGATCTGGCGCATAATCGTGGCATATGCATCATCCACCTGCCGGAAAAGCAGGTCGCGCCGCACTGCTTCATCAGTTTCTTTGTCCAGCAGGCGGTCAACCAGCAGCATTTCACCAAAAGTCGAGGCTGTCTCTGCCAGGGGCAAGTTGGATTGGTAAGTGAGCAGGGTATGTTTCTCTGCCAGCATGGCATGGATCGCGTGGCCCAGTTCGTGCGCCAGGGTAGCGACATCGTCCGGGTGACCTTGGTAGTTGACCAGCACCCACGGGGTCATGTCATTCACAACCGACCAGCAAAACGCGCCGCCGCGTTTGCCTTTGCGCACTTCGCTGTCTAAATGATCTTCCACGAACACCCGCTGCGCCATCTCGGCAATCCGCGGCTCAAAACGCTCGAAGGAATCCAGCACGATTTCAGCCGCTTCGTTATACCCGTACGACTTATCGGATTTCGCGACCGGTGCATAAACATCGTAGCGGCGCAATTTTTCCACGCCCAGCCAGCGCGCCTTCAACCGGAAAAATCGCTGGAACACGTCTGCATTGCGCTCGCTAACCGCGAGCAGGGTGTCGATCACGGAATCAGGAATATCGTTCACCAGATTGCGCACTGCGATCGGGCTGGTAAAGTTGCGCATCTGAACGTTTTCATTGCGCCAATCGCGTGCCACTGCCTGGTAAATCTGCCCCAGCACAGGTCCATCCTCGCCGTAGACCCGGTACAGCTCCTGGTAAGCCTTCGCCCGCAGGTCGGCATTGTGGCCGCGCACGTAGACCATCAGCTCGCCACGCGTCAACTCTTTCACCTCGCCGTCCACTTCCAGCTTAAACACATAACGGTTGGTCATTGAATCATACAACCGCTGCAGCGCCTGCACGCCGGTGACATTCTTAATATTAATGACTTTTTCTTCAGCTTCACTCAGGGTGTGCGGCTTGAACTGGCGCATGGCATCCAACCAGTAACGGTAATCTCCTGTTGCGCTCATCAGCCGCTTTGCGTTTTCGTCGTCCAGCGCTTTCCACCACAGATCGAAAAAAAGCATCCGGTTTTGGGCTTCTGCCAGCATTTGCTCGATGCTCGCCATATTCGACTGCGCCTGCTGGTCTTGAGTATCCGCAGAGAACCACAGCCCGGCATACCCGTACAGCTCATAGGCCAACCGCAAGATCTCTTCGTATTGCTCGATCATGACCAAAAAATCGCTGGTTTTCAGGTCCGCAGACAGGCGCTCGCGCAGTTTCTCAAACTCAGACAGGCGATTTTCCAGGTTCTCCTTGGCAGCTTCGGCTTCCGGGCTGTCATAGGCTGGGAACAGGTCATCCAGGCTCCAACGACCTGAAACATATTCTTGTGCTTTATCCATTCTTTCGCTCCATCGTTAGAAATATTAGGTTTCCGCAGCTTACAGGTCGTTTGCCTGCCAGCAGAAAAATTATACCTGAAGACCCTGTAAAAAATTCCTGTTCACAAATTGAATCGGATGTGGATGATCTCGCCATCCTTTACCAGGTACTCCTTGCCCTCCAGGCGCAGCTTGCCGCGCGCCCGTGCTTCTGCCAGACCCCCCAGCTCGATCAGGGTGTCATACTCAACCACTTCCGCCCGGATAAACCCCTTCGCCAGATCGGTGTGGATGGCAGCCGCGGCATCGAGCGCTGTAGCACCATTGGAAACCGTCCAGGCGCGCACTTCATCTTCCCCGACTGTGAAGAATGAGAGCAGCTCCAGGAGCGCATAGGACAGGCGGATGACCTTTGACAGGCTCAATTCGTGGATGTCATAGTCCTCCATGAACATTTCCGCGTCGTCTGGAGGCAGCTGTGCCAGCTCCATCTCCAGCTTTCCCTGCAGTGCGACGGTGGCACTGTGCGGCTGCTCGTAAGGTATTTGTGGCGGTTCGCTGCCTTCTGCCAGGTTGTACACCACCAGCACCGGTTTCTGTGTCAGAAAGCCATAACCAGAAAGCGTCTTACCTTCATCTTCGGTCAACGCCATGCCTCGCAGGGGTTTTTCCTGGGAGAGGGTAGCGAGAAGCCGCTGGAACAGGCCGATCTCACGCTCAATCACAGCTTTATCACGCCCGCCGCCTTTGCGTTTTTCTTCATCCAGCCGTTCCAGTTTGCGCTCGACCATAATCAGGTCGTTGAGCAGCAGCTCGGATTCCACCGCTGCCAGGTCGCGCTCCGGGTTGACGCTGCCCGACGGGTGGGGGGCGCTCGGGTTCTCAAAACAGCGCACAATGTGAATCAGCCCGTCCATCTGTGCCAGCTGGTTGAGCAGAGGGCCAGAAAAACCACTTTTCCCCGCGCTCCCATCCAGACCAGCAATATCCGCATAGGTCACCTTGGCGTAGGTCGTCTTGCGCGGCTTGAACAGCGCTGAGAGCTGGTCTACCCGCACGTCGGGTACGTCGACCACTGCCTGGTGGACATCAAAACGCCCGCCGCTCATGGCAGTTGGCTGGTTGCCGCGTGTCAGGGCATTAAAAACAGTTGTTTTTCCGCTCTGCGGAAGTCCAATGATTCCTAATTTCATGTTTATCCTGGTTCGTGGTCTTAATTAATTTCCATCCAGGGCAGGCAGCAGATCTTCCAAGTCTGGATGTAGGGCATAATATTCAGGTCGCAGCACGTCCATCATGATCGTGTTGTACAGTTCACCCTGCCGGAATACTGCCTGGCGCTGGCGCAGGCTTACCTGGAAACCAGAGCGCTCTGCTAGGCGGACAGCGCGCGTGTTACCGCTGTTTGTCCACAGGCGTACCACGCGCAGCCCCAGCTCGTGGAACAGAAATTTTAACAGCAGTTCCTGGGCTTCAAAGGCAATCCCGCTGCTCCAGAACTTTTTGGCCAACATAATGCCAATCGTTGTTTCCCAGCGCGGCTCGAGCCCTGTGTAGCTGATGGTCCCCACAGCTTCCTGGCTGTCTTTCTGGACAATGATAAACCGCCCATCGTCGCGTTTGTAGGCAAATTCACGCCCTTCGTAGCGCTGGCGGTACATATGCAGGGTGTAATCCGGGGGTAGTGTCTGGCTCCATGCCTGGGTATCCAGGTCATTGCGCAGGGCTACCAGCAGCGGCAGGTCGTCTTCGCGCTCTTCGCGCAGCAGCACGCGTTCGCCTTCAATCGGCATGGTGGGCCTCCTGCCGGGACGTTTGCAGCGCCTGCCATTCAAGCCTCAGCAAATCCATGGCGATCATGTTAAACGGTTGCCCGGCGCGCATCCCTACCCAGCGCGGCTCGCCGCTTTTCATAAAACCGTGCTTTGCCAGGAAGGATCGGGCAGGCGTGTTCCAATCGGCAACCCAGTCGGCGCTGACGTTGTGCGCCGGGGTATATTCGAACAAATAGCGCAGCCCAATTTCCAGGGTCATTGAGCCAATCCCCTGGCGCTGGTGCTCCGGCGAAATCGCCAGTGCTATCGAAGGGCTATGCGGATCCCACCCCCAATCGAGCACCATGTGCCCTACCAGCTGATCTTCTGGCTGCTGCCGTTGTCCAGTCTGCAGACGTTGTTCGGTCTGCTGGATCACCGCCAGGCGCATCCCATTTTCGCGCTCCGCCCATTTCTTCAGCACGCCATCCACCTGCTGCCTCGATAAGGGAGCCAGGTGCGGGAAATCCCAGGGGATATAGCGCCGTCCTACCAACCCGGGGTGATTGAGGATTAGCTGCAGTGCCGGGGCATCCTCTGGCTCAAAAGGGCGCAGCCTGATATTCGCTTGGCTGAAGCTGAATTCCACTTTCCTTGACCCTCTTGTACGTTTTCGTTATACTTGGGTTTGCAGTTGCAGAACGCTGGCCGAAGTGGCGGAACTGGCAGACGCGCACGACTCAAACTCGTGTACCCTCGGGTGTGTGGGTTCGATTCCCACCTTCGGCATCTGCGGATTATAACATGGGCCCACCTGCCAACGGCCTTCACTGAGTAGGGGTTTGGGGATCTGGCAGGCGGTTACACCGCCTGCCAGATCCCCAAAATTCTTAAGCCGCTGCTTTGTTTGCCATGGGGTTTTGATTCAGGTCTAACACCTGTTTTCTGATCTTGTGTTCACCCCCTTCGCCTGCCAGCACAGGGGACATGTTTGCGGGTTTTCCCGGCTGGTCCATCTCACCACGCTTAGGAGATCTTGTATGCCCTCATTAAACGAAGTGCTTGGCGTCATCATGGGCGGTGGAGTTGGCAAGCGTTTGTATCCCCTCACGAAAATGCGCGCCAAACCGGCCGTTCCGATCGCTGGCAAATACCGGTTGATCGATGTCCCGCTCAGCAACTGCATTAATTCAGATATCCACCGGATTGCGGTGCTGACTCAATTTAATTCGGTCTCGCTCCACCGCCACATCACCCAGACTTATAATTTTGACGCCTTCCACCCGGGTTGGGTCCAGATCCTTGCCGCCGAGCAAACCCCTACCAGCTCCGACTGGTACCAGGGCACTGCGGATGCCGTGCGCAAGCAGTTGTTTGAAGTTCGCGCCGCCCGCGCCAGTTATGTCCTCATCCTGGCAGGTGACCACCTTTATCGTATGGATTACAGTTCCCTGGCACAGTTTCACTGGGAAACCGAAGCCGATATCACCGTCGCCGTCCAGCCAGTGCCCGTCTCAGAGGCCTCCCGCTTTGGCATTCTCAAGCGGGCCCAGGATGGGCGCATTGTAGATTTCATCGAAAAACCCAAAGATCCGGAGATCCAGTCCCAATATGTCAGCCGGGATGATCCTGAGCGCCCTTTCCTGGGATCAATGGGTATTTACATGTTTAATACTGACATTCTCTTTGAATTGCTGGAAGGTACAGCGCTCACAGATTTTGGAGGGGATGTGATCCCGCGTGCCATTCATACGAAGCAGGTTTTTGGTTTCGATTTTGATGGTTACTGGGAGGATATCGGGACCATCCGTTCGTTTTACGAAACCAACCTGAGCCTCACCCAACCGAAATCACCGTTTAATATTTACGACCCGGAGAAACCCATCTACACCCGAGCCCGCTTCCTGCCCGGCTCCATCGTCAGCGGCGCCACTCTGACCAATGTCATGATGGCGGACGGCTGCCGCATTCTGCAGGCCGATATCAGCAATTCGGTGATCGGGTTGCGCAGTATTATTGCCAACGGCGCCCAGATTGCTGGTTCGTATGTCATGGGTGCCGATTATTACGACCTCCCCGGTGCCGCCCTGCCAGGCGGCGTTCCGATTGGCATTGGTGCTGGCTGCCAGATTGAAGGTGCCATTGTCGATAAGAATGTGCGCATGGGCCCCGGTGTGGTCATCCGTTCCTTCCCGCTGGGTACAGAAATCGACGAAGACCTGTACTCGGTGCGCGACGGGATCGTCGTCATCCCTAAGAGCACCGTCATCCCCGCCAAAACGTATATCGGGCCTGCATAATCGCGCCGCATAAATGCGCCCTATTTGGCTGCATCCGGCTGCCCCCTGAGCACTGCGGGGCAGCCTTATTATTGTCTGACCCGGTGGGTGATTTCTACTAATTCCTTGCGCCGCCCGCTGCCGCCCGCCAGACGTAGCTGTTCGAGCCGCTTTCCGAGCGTGAGCGGGAAATACTGGCCCTACTCGCGGCCGGCCTCACCAATCGCCAGTTCACCGAGCGCCTGTTTTTAGCAGAAGAAACGGTCAAAAATTATACAACCACGATCCTGCAAAAAACCTGATGTTCAGGATCGTACCCAGGCTGCCGTCTATAGTTCCTGGAAGCCCATTTACTGTCCCCAAGTTGCCGGGACCAGAGCGATTCCCACTTAATAAATAACCCCCTTCCCCGCAGACCAGCAAGCGCAGAGCTTCTGATTTGTGCAGGAAAGGGGCCTGAGTGTTGAATTAACTCTTCTTGAGCCGCCCCAAATTACGCGGCTACGCTCACTGTCTCGGTGTGGATCTCAAACCTGGGTGGCTTTTCCATATGCTTTTTCACCGCACACAGCTCCGCCGAGCGCACCAGGGCAGGTTTGTACTGCTCGGGGAAATCCGGCGGCACCTGGATTTCCAGCTCGATGGTGCCCACCATCCCTGTTACCGGGTCTTTATCCATCCGTTGGATGATCTGGATGCCCTCTGTCGGCAGCCCGCGCTGCTGGCAAAAACCGAGCACATAAATCCCGGCACAGGTTCCGATCGAGGATAGGAATAATGCAAACGGTGTCGGAGCCGAGCCATCACCGCCACCCATCGGGGGTTGGTCGGTTTTCACTATAAAAGGTCCAAAATTTGCATCAACCTGGGCACCCCCAGGGAAATTAATCACCATTTCCATGTGTTTGTCTCCTTAATTTTGATTCCACCAGAATAATAATTGCACCCCTTTAGATGCAAAATCGAGTCATAGGTTACATGGAATGTCTCCGGAAGGTGCTTTCACCGGATTTAGTCCCCGGCAGCCGGAAGTGCCAGCGGCTCTTTATCGGCATCTTCATGCCAGAAAAACTTCCAATACATAAACACCGAGATCGAGTATAGAATGATTGTGCCCATAAACGCCGGACCAAACCCGTAGTTCACCTGCAGCCAGCCGCTGATCATCGGGCTGAACGCCCAACCGAAGCTCCACGACATACTGGTCAGGCTGGCAACGGTTGCGCGGGCACCCGGTTCCACGTGTTCCATCACAAACGTCTGGTATACCGGGCTGCTCATATTCATTAACGCCAGCCGGAAATAATAAGCTACGGCGCTCATCCAGAACCAGGGCGAAAAACCGAGCATCACCAGGAAGGGGATCGACAGCGCCTGGCTGACGACCACCACCTGGATTTTTCCATAGCGGTCTGCCAGGGCGGGTGCCAGCATCAATCCGATGCCCATCGCCAGCGAGCCCCAGGCGAACAACGCCCCGATGACTGGATCGGGTTGGTTGTGGACCTGCCGGTAAAATACATTCATGAAGGGCATAATCAACCCGGCCCCGATCGAAGTAATCAGCATCGGCAGGATCAGCTTGCTCAGCATGACGGGGTGTTTACGGGCATAATTGATCGGAGCAAAAACCGAGCGGTCTTCTCTCCGTAAGTCGTTTCGTTTTAGAAAGAATAGCGGGATGACCGCCAGGCTGGCAATAACTGCCACAATCAGCAAGGCGCCTGCATAAGCTGTGCTGCTGACCGCTGACACTCCCCGCAGATCTCCAATCCATGTGGGCAAGTAACCACCAAGCCAGTTCCCGAAGAAAGCTGTCGCCATCTGCAAGCCAGAAGCAAAACTGAACAGGTAAGTGCGTTCTTCATCGCCGCTGTTTTCCATTAAGAAAGGCGCCATTGTCACCGCACCCAGGCTTTGGGCGATTCCAGACAGGACGTTCATGGCATAGAACATCGCCGCCCCAGGCCAGATGACCATCCCGATGATCGACAGCACCACCCCCAGGCCGGACAGCAGCAGCGACCGTTTGCGCCCCAGCAGGTCCGCCAGGTAGCCGACCGGTAGGGCAACCAGCAGCGCCGTTAAATTGTTGACGGTAATCAAACGGCCCAGCAAGGCCTCGTCGTAACCTAGGCTGAGTACATAAAAATTGAAAAGCAGGCGGAATATCCCCATTGCCGCGCCGGTAATAATGACATTGAGCAGGTACAGGCGGGCATTGGGCCGGAAAGCCTTCAACCGGCTGGCATACAGTCTGACACCTTGTGTGGAGAGCAGGCGTGTTGGGGTTGGCATGTCAGTTTTGCAAGAATTCCTCGTATCGTTCGTAATCTTCCTGCGCTAAAAATACCCGCAAAGTTTCAAACAATTGGTTGACTGCTTCCAGCCGCACGGCATACCGCCGCTCGCTCTTTTTTTCCGGGGCTTCCACTGTCAGGTGCACCAGGCCCGCCAGCCGCAGTTCACTCAGGTGGTGGACTACCGTCGGGGCACGCAGCCGCAGGCGCCGCGCCAGCTGGGAGGGGGTCATGGGCTGCTCTCCCAGGTAGCGTAAAATTCGCAGCCGGGTTGGGTCAGCCAGCGCTTTTAAAGCCTGCAGCATCGTATCTGGGACCATCTCGCCAGGCACCAGCGAGGCATCTACGGGTCGCCCGCCAAAAACAAAAACCCATCCACCTTCTGCCAGCCGTTCATAAATCACCAGTGGAGTTGTCCAATAGGCAGGTACCAGCACCACATCGGCTTCCGGCTGGAACAGGGGCGGATCAAAGCGTACCCCTTGCGAAAGTTCTTCAATTAACAACTCTACATCCATGGTCATAGACAGGCGGCACGCCCGTTCCAGGGACTTCTCCAGCGCGGGCAGGATGCGGCGTTCCTCTTCCGCAAAAAAAACCTCGTGATACACCTCCAGGGCCAGCAGGTATTTCTCGCCAATTTCAGCGGCCTGCGCCCACACATCCAGAACCGCTTCACTGGCGCCCTGGCGTGCAGGCCGGTGGCGCGTTTTTTGTTCTGCCTTTATTTGCTCCAGGTGGCTTTTTGTCCAGTGCCCGCTTTGATACACCTCATCTACCAGGGTCCGCATTTCGGGGCTCGTGGAGGGCTGTAGGGCTAGCTCCAGCAGGCGCCGTTCTGGTGGAATCTTCTCCAGGGCCTGCAGGGCAGTTGCGGCATCTTTGGGACCCTGCAGGCAGTAAATCCAGTTCACCGGCATCCAGAACACCAGGTCAACCTGCTCCAGAACCTTGCGCTCGGGATGAGGGAGGCGCGAGCGTACCCCGGCTGCCCACGAACCGCGCAAGCCAAATCGGTCTGGGTTTTGCAGCACGTGCAGGCTGGCGAATAAATCGTATGCGGTTCCAATATCCCATAACAATTGCGGTTTGCTCATACTTGCGGCTCCTCTGCCGATGGGCTGCCCAGCACGCGCAGGCTGCGCGAAATGCTCCGCAAGGCAGACTGGCGGGATGGCGAATCGGGCGTTTTCATTAAGCGTGCCCGTTGCTCTAGCAATTCATTCATTTGCTTTTCTCTTAAGGCATGCTCTGGCGACGTGGCGGGCGGCTTCACACTGCCAGCATAATCCGGCATGATCGTTTCTACGTTCCGGATAGCCGGGATGGAATACGCGCCCAGACCCACCAGGAAACCCCCGATCCCGGAAAGCACGAACATCAGTCCCATCCCTGCCCCCGAACCCGTCCCAACCAGCCATCCGAAGGTGTCAGCCAGTGATCCCCCAGGCATCATCGCTGGTCCAAAAAGCCGATCAGCAACCGGTCCGGCGATCAGCATGGCCGCCGGCGCGGTGATCTGCGCGATCAGCCGCCGGGTTGCAAACACCCGCCCCTGGACGTCGGGTGCGACTTTCGCCTGCCAGATTGCCTGGTTTGAGCCGTTCAATATGGGCAGGACAAATGATGTAAAAAAGCTGGCGGCTGCCCACACAATGAACGCCTGGCCAATCCCCATGATTCCCTGGCTGATGCTGATCAACATCATGCCCACCAGCACCCCGTTGATCTTGCGCTGCGGGCCTCCCCAGGTGCTCAGCAGCAAGCCTCCCAATAATCCGCCGATCGACCCTATCGAAAGCACCGTTCCCAGAGCTAACTCGTTATTTCCAGTGCGCGCCAGGATCATCGGCACCAGCAGAATAAAACTGAACATGGCAATGAAATTAACGACAAAAAACACCAGCTGCAGCCCCAAGAGGCTGGGTTTTTCAAAGATATAGCGAAATCCAAAAAATGATTCTTTCAGGAAATTCCCCCGACTGCGCCGCCCCTCGTCGGTGACTTCTGGCTCGGGGATGAACACCAACATCAATACGGCAATGGCGAAGATGAATGTAACGACGTCGATCGTCATGATCCCGCCGATGCCGATCAACCCGATCAGTGCGCCCGCCAGCAGAGGCGCAAATATTCCCGATGCAGAATCGGCTAGCGATAACATCCCGCTCGCGCGCCCGTAATGCTTTTTCTCCATCATGGTGGTTACGGCGGCTGAATAAGCCGGGAATTGGAAGGCTGCAAACGCGCCTGCGAACGCGTTCGCCAGGTAAATATGCCAGATTTCAAGCCGCCCGCTGGTGTATAAAATCAGCAGTGCGATGGTCGCCAGACCGGCACCCAGGTCGCTCAGCATCATGACCAGCTTGCGGTTATAACGGTCGACAATGGCTCCTGCAAATGGGCTCAGCAGGATGGTAGGACCAAAGCCAAAAAAGCCCGCCAGCGCCAGAGCAGTGGCCTGCCCCGTTTCCTGCCAGGCCCAGATACTCACAGCGAAGGTAGTCATCCCGCTTCCCAGCAGAGAAACAAGCTGGCCAGCCCAAATAATCGTAAAGCCTGCCATGCCAGTCGGTTGGTGCCTTGTTTTCCGGCTGTTATCCTGCATCTCTCACCCACTTTCCTGCGTCGATGTTAGATAAATATCTAAAAATAATTTTACGCACCCTTTCCCCGGATGTCAATATCTTCCAGCCTACCACCCTTTTCTACCCGGTCACATGTGGGCCTATCGGTGGTAACCGAATTGACCTGGGAGAGCCTCCTAGGGCGATTTTATGTGGATAAGTGCGTAAAAACTGTGGATAACCGAATCGAACTGGGGAAAACTACCCTAATGCTATTTTCTGCACACCCCCATATATGGGAGGCCCGTTCAGGGAAGACCCACATATCTTTTGGCTGTGTGGGATGCTCACCAACTGTGGAGAAACTCTCCCACATCCTCCTTTTTCCTCACAGGGGAGGCTGTGGAGAGATTTACCGCCGTCCTCTCCAACATCTGGTTCAGTCGCGGGGTACAAGCCTGCATGTAGTGCAAAGAATTTGAATTCCGGGGCTTCTCCACATATCCACAGGCCCTACTACGAATACGATAAATCTACATTAAAGATATGGATGTGTATAAAAAAGAGACCCCTTAAACAGAACTGTCAAAGAGCTTGGCGCTTAAGGCAGATTGACCCGCCAGATCCGCAGAGTTCCATCACTGCTGCCGGTGATCAGCAGCCGGATATCGCCTCCAACCAGGGCGGTTACCTCCAGACTGGTAATCGGCCAGGGTTCTGAAAAAGAAAACAAGGGCTGACCATTTACGGTACTCCATAAAATCACCTGCCCATCTGCCCCGGCTGTTGCCACAAATTGATCCAGAGGGTCAAATGCCAGGCTGGTGATGCGCCGGGTGTGACTTTCCAGTACCTGGGCTGGGTTTGTGCTGCCGGGTATCCACAGGCGCGCGGTGGTGTCATCTCCCGCACTTCCCAACAAACCTCCACCCTGGCTGTATTCAATGTCCAGCACCGGGCCAGTGTGTGCGCCCTGGAGGCTGGCGGGGGCAGCCAGGGCAGTCAGGGATTCTGGCTGCAGGAAAGAGATATCCCCGTTGGCGTTCCCTGTGGCCAGCATTTCCCCATCAGGGCTGAATTCCAGGCTGTAAATCCACGCATCCCCGCTCCTTTGGGAGGTCAATGGGGTGCCCGTTGTGCTGCTCCACACTCGCAGGTTGCCATCTGCACTGGATGAAACAATTTGTTCGCCATCTGGGGAAAATTTGGCTTGCAAGATCAGACTGCGGTGGCCCAATAGAGTGCGTTGTAATGGATCGGTCAGGCCGTTTGCGGCCCCGGTATCCCAAATGCGCAGGCTGCCGTCCTGGCCTCCTGACACCAGCCTGATTCCATCCGGATGAAAATCCAGCGTCGTTACTGCCCCGGTGTGCTCTCGCCAGAGTGCGGTTTCCTCACCCGTTTCCAGATCCCACAGACGTATGCTGCCGTCGGCATGCGCCGAGGCCAGCAAGTTCTGGGTGGTGCTTAATGCCAGATCGTTGACCGCCCCGCTGAATACATCCAGCGCACTCAGTGCTTCAGGTTCTGTGATTTCTAAATCTACGGCGGGGTTAGCATTCCACACACGCACGATGCCATCTTCTCCCAGGGCCGCCAGAAAGGAGGTGCCAGGGCGAAAGGAAATCGAGCGGATTGCGCTGTCCGGGGAGGCTCGAAACGTGCGGTAGGGTTCGCCTGTAATCGCATTCCACAGCAGGATGCTCCCCAGCCGGTCTGCGCCCGCCAGCAGTCCCCCGTCCGAAGTAAACGCCAGGCTGCTGATCCCTGGGGCGTCCCGTGGTTCAGAGCCAGGGATGGGGAACCAGTTCAGAATCAAAAGCTGAGTATTGTTCTGGGGAGCCCAGAAATCGCACGCTGCCATCATCGCTGGCGCTCGCCAGACGTTCATTTTCCGTCCCGATACCTGGGGGCAAGGGAGCGAATGCCAGTGCATTGACCGGCCCCGTATGCTGATCAAACAGGGCCACGCTGCGCCCGGTGCCGCTGTTCCATGCTAGGATGGTACCATCTCGGCTGGCAGATGCCAGCATGCTGCCGCCGGGTGTGGCAGGCATTTGCTGTATCCCATAATCCACCGCGGTGACCCGATCCGTGTGGCCGCGCAGCCGGTCGCGCACGATACCATCCGACAGCCGCCAGATCCACATCGTGCTGTCCAGGCGACCAATTGCCAGCTGGTCTCCTGCAGCGTCAAACGCCAGGCTGCTGACGGTTCCGGTGCCCCCTTCCAGGCTGCGAAAGAAGCTGTTGGTGGTGAAATCCCACACGCGTACACTGCCAGTCATCTGTCCCAGGGCCATGTAGCGCCCATCCCTGCTGATAGCGAGAGCGGTCACCCAGCTATCCGGGCCAATGACCTCAACTTCAGACAGCGAGTCGCCATCGAACAAATAGACGCCGTTTGTGGTGGCAACAGCCAGGCGGCTGCCGTCTGGCAGCCACTCTAAGGTCGTAGCGGCCCCGTGCCCCAACCGGGAAACCAGGCTGACGCTGCCGGTTGGCGTGGGGAGCGGTGTTGACTGGGGGGTGGTAGCGATTTGAGGAGGAGCCAGGCTGGTTGCCGTCAGCGCAGGCATTGTTGGCAGTGAGGGTGCCGCTGAACATGCCGCCATCCAGAACAACAGGACCATTATGAGCGGCAATCTTCGCAGTCTGACCATCAAACCAGGGCTCATGGTTCAAAAAGGCCACAAAATTGGCAGCAGTGCAGTTGCCAGCAGCAGGCAGACTAAGATCAACGGCAGGCCGACCCGGGTGAAATCGTTGAAACGGTACTTTCCCGCTCCCATGACCAGGGTATTCACCGGGGAAGCGACCGGCGTTGCCAATGCCAGTGAGGCTGCAATCGCAATCCCCATCAAAAAAGCCTGGGGTTGCACGCCCAGGTCAGCCGCGGTTGCCAGTCCGATCGGGGCAATTAACACTGTCGTGGTTGTGTTGGACAGCACCTGCGTAAACAGCGAGGTCATTAGGATCAGCCCTCCCAGCACGATCACCGGACCAAATCCACCCAGGCTGTTGGTAAAGCCATCTGCCGCCAGGTTGATTAACCCCACTTTTTCCAGGGCGGTGCTCATTGGCAGCATGCCGGCGATTAAAACGATGCTTTTCCAATCGATGGTGTTATACGCTTCATCGATTGTCAGGCAGCCGCTCAGGATCATCAGCAGCCCGGCCAGCAGGCTGGTAGTTGCCAGAGGGAATATCTCCAGGACCATAAACACCAGCATCCCGCACAGGATCAAGAATGCCAGCGGTGCTTTTTTGCGGTTGGCAGCCCCGGTCATCTCTTCGGGCTGCCCCATCACCACAAAATCCCGGCGCAGCTTCCGCAAGCTCAGGATATCCTTCCATTGGCCCTGCATGAGCAGTACATCGCCAAACCGCAGGCGGGTTGTTTTGAGATCCAGAGGACCCTCCAGCCCGGGCCGGCGAATGCCAAGCACCGTCAGCCGGTACGTCGATCCGAAATGCAGCTCAACCAGAGTCTGGTCGATCAGCCGTGAGCGCGGCGGCAAAGTTACCTCGGCCAGCCCAACCTCGTTCGTGCTGAAAGCCTGCTGGTCATCAGCGTTGGCTGGTTGGACTCCCAGGTTCCACAGCGCGGCCGTGTGGCTGATATCGTCTGCAGTGCCCTGCACCACCAGCACGTCATCCACCTGCAGGCGCTCATCCGGAGACGGCGACCGATAGATCTGGGTTTCTGACTGCAGCACCAGCCGGCTGCCACCCAGCCGTACCACGGAACGTGGCTGTTCTGGGCGCCGGATTTCGAGCACAGTTACATTATTTTCACGCCGCAGGTGCGCTTCACCCAGGCTCTTATCGACCAATCCCGAGCCGCGCCGCACCCGCAGCCGGTACAGGTGGTCGGGCAGCTCATACAGAGCCGCCAGTTCCTTGGGTGTCTCCACCCGCTGCACTTCGGTTTGCTCGCTCCGGTCCGGCAGCAGCCGACGACCAATGAATACCATATAGGTCACACCGGTTCCCACCAGGATCAGTCCGATGGGTGTGAAATCAAAAAATTGGAAGGCGGGTAGCCCGTTCTCACGCAGCAGGTCGCTCACGATAATATTGGGCGGAGTCCCGATTAAAGTAGATGCCCCTCCCAGCAGTGCCCCAAAGGAGAGCGGCATCAGCAGCTTAGATGGGCTGGTGCGGGCACTCCAGGCCAGGCTGATGATTGCTGGAAGCAGCACCGCCACCGTGCCGGTATCGCTCATAAAACCCGACATCAACGCCACCGCCAACATGATTACAACGATTAATCGCCGTGTTCCCGTTCCAGCAATTTTTAAAATACTTTCCCCTATTTGCCCTGCCAGACCGGTCTGCAATACGCCGCCGCCGATCACAAACAAAGCCGCAATGGTCAGCACCGCCGGGTTCGAAAACCCCGCCAGAGCTTCTTGTGGGGTTAACAGCCCGGTGAGCATTAATGCCACGACTACCAGCAGGGCTACCACGTCCACCCGCAGCCATTCTGTGATGAAAAGCAGGATGGCTCCAGCCAGGATGAACAGGGCAATCCACATATCAGGTGTCATGGTGATTAATCGAAGCAGCGAGTGGGTATGGATCCTCAGGTTTCGATTTCGCTGCGCACTGCCGCGTACAGGGTCTCTGCCTTTAATTCGTGCAGGGTGTAGCAGGGAGCTTGCAGGTGCTCAGCCAGGGATTGGGCTAACCCCTGGTCGAACGCTTCGTGCTCCATATTGACGACCACGCAGCGGATATCATCATCGGCAATCTGGTCTGCCAGCGCGTGGGCTTCTTCCTGCGGCGGGTGTCCACTCAGAGATACATTCCCGGCCCCATCGGTCAGCAGGATGATCAGCGGAATTACATCGGGATGGGAGATTTTTTCGCGCTCGATGACCATGTAGGCCATATATAATCCCGCGGACAGCGGTGTCTTACCTCCCACCGGGATGTCTGCCAGGGCGCGCTGCGCCAGGTGGATCGAATTCGTGGGCGGCAGCACCATCGTCGCGCGGTCTTTTTGGAAAACGATCAATCCCACCCGATCGCGGCGCTGGTAAGCATCAGTCAGCAGCGACAGGATCGCACCTTTGGTGGCCGACATCCGTTCGGCGACCGCCATCGACCAGGAAGCATCCACCACGAACATCACCAGGTTGGCAGTGCGTTTTACCCGCACTTTCCTTTGAAAGTCCTGCGATTCAATCGCAAATGCCACCTGTTTGCGCTGTTCTTCCCGCCGGCTCTGAAAGGGAGCCGCGGCGCGCAGGGTGGCATCGAACGCCAGGTCATCAGTTTTACCGCGCGCCGGGCGCGCCTGGATATAACGGCCGCGCTTGCGGTCGGTGCGGGTGCGTGTCCGCCGCCCGCTCTTGCGGCGGGTCAGCCGATCCAGGGGGTTATCAATTTTCCGAGGAGCGAAGGATTCGCCGGTTTTTACTTTTTGACCGCCATCCCACCAGTTCGCATCCAGCGATTGGAAGATCTCCTGCGGGGCGGGTTCGGCCTGTCCCTTCTCGGACGGGTCAGTCTCCGGCTGGTCGTCGCCTAGCTTACCCTTTTTTTTTTCTGTTCGGCCTCTTCATCAGCCGGGGATGGTTCGTCCTCCGTGCCGTTGCTGCTGCTTTGCCCGTATAACTGCTCGATGCGCTCCTCCAGCTGATCGGATGTGATCTCGGACTGCTGGAATGGTCCGCGTTTGATACGGTGCGGGTAAGCCAGTTCGGCTGCCAGGGCGATATCATGCCCGTTGATGGTCAGCCGTCCTTCAAAAGCGGCATGCGCCCGGGCGGCCTTCAGCACCACCAGGTCGGCGCGATGGCCATCAACATTCAGGTCGGCGCTCAAAGCGGCGATCGAAAGTAAATCACGCTTGGTGTATGTCACCCGGTCCAACAGGGTGCGCGCCCGGGTGATCTGGGTTGATAATTCTTTTTCGTGTGCCTGCCACTCCTGGATGAAAGCCTGGGAATCATCCTCGAAAGCCAGGTTGCGTTCCATGATCAATACTCGATCCCGAGCGCTGCGAATGCCAACCAGCTCGACGGACAGCCCAAATCGGTCCAGTAGCTGCGGGCGCAGGTCGCCTTCTTCGGGGTTCATGGTCCCCACCAGGATGAAGCGCGCCGGGTGGACGAAGGAAATTCCTTCCCTTTCCACCACATTCACCCCCATGGCGGCTGAGTCAAGCAGCAGGTCAACCACATGGTCATCCAGCAGATTTACTTCATCAATATACAGCAACCCGCGGTTGGCAGCCGCCAGAACCCCCGGTTCGAAATGACGCTCGCCTTTTTTGATCGCCTTTTCGATATCGAGGGTGCCCACCACCCGGTCTTCGGTCGCGCTGACGGGCAGGTCGATGAAGCGGATGCGCCGTTTGACCACCTTCATATCGTCCCCGTTGCCAACATGTTCCTTGGCCCAGTCCGACCATGTATGGGGGGCGTGCGGGTCATCGTTAAACGGTGAGTCGGCAAATACCTCGATATCCGGTAACAGGGCTGCCATCCCGCGCGCCGCCGTCGATTTGGCGGTTCCGCGTTCGCCGCGAATCAAGACGCCGCCGATACGCTGGTCAATAGCGTTTAAGATCAGAGCGCGTTTCATGCGCTCCTGTCCAACAATGGCTGTAAATGGGTAAATTGGTCGCATAGATTTGCCTTACGGCCCTTCATTATAACCGTTACCTAACTTTTTGATAAAGGTTGTCAAGTTAGTGGTTCACATTTATAATACGTCCACATTTCTAAGGAATTGGAGTAATCAACATATGGATGAGAATCGTGCCCATTCAGGGGCAGAGGAGGAAGCACAGGAAAATCTCCCCAAAGCTGAACAGACCGAAATGCCCTCAATGGGAGATTTGCTGGAGCAGTCGGAGATTGAATTAGAGATTCCCCAGCCCGGTGAGATTCGTGAGGGTACGATAGTTCATGTTGGCGAAGACGAGATATTGGTCAGTGTCGGGGCCAAGTCCGAGGGGGTGATTTTAGGGCGCGAGCTTGATCGCATCCCCGAAGAGGAACGCGAGCGCGAGCTGGTTGTTGGCAACCGCATTCCGGTATATGTCGTCAAACCCGAAGATCAAAACGGCAATGTTTTGCTCTCCTATGTGCGCGCCAGAGAAGAAAAAGATTGGGAGTGGGTTGAAGCATTGCTCGGTTCTAGCGACGAAGTTGACGCAAAAATTTCGGGCTATAACAAAGGCGGTTTAATCGTCCCGATGGGGACGCTGCGCGGTTTTGTGCCAGCATCCCAGGTTAGCGCGACACGCCGCGGGGCGCGGGAAACCGACCCAGGCGACCAGCGCTGGTCAAAAATGGTCGGTGAGCCGATCCGGGTGCGGGTGATCGAAGTTGATCGCACCCGCCGCCGGTTGATCCTTTCCGAGCGGGCTGCCCTCAAAGAAACCCGCGAAGCGCTTAAGGAACGTTTGCTGGATGAGCTCAATGAAGGCGAGATCCGCACTGGTCGTGTGACCAGCCTGGCAGACTTCGGTGCTTTTGTGAATATTGATGGGGCGGATGGCCTCGTTCACCTCTCCGAAATTTCCTGGGATCGCATCGATCACCCCAGCGAAGTTTTACAGGTCGGTCAGCAGGTCGAAGTCAAAGTCATCAGTGTGGACCGCGACCGACGCCGAATTGGTCTTTCAATCCGCCAACTGCTCGAAGATCCCTGGGTGCGCAAGGCCAAATCCCTGCGGGTGGGCCAGCTGGTTGAAGGTTCTGTTACTCACCTGACCAAGTTTGGTGCATTTGCCAAAATTAATGACGATGATGACCTTGAAGGGCTGATCCACATTTCTGAGCTCAGCGAGCAGCGAATTGGTCACCCGAAGGAAGTCGTTCACGAAGGTGACAAACTCACCCTGCGGATCATCAAAGTGGATACCGAGCGCCGCCGGATTGGTTTGAGCCTGCGTAAAGTCGACTCGGCCGCATATGCCGACCTCGATTGGAAGATGGAGCTCGCCGAAGAGGTAGACGACATCGATTATGATGATTTGGACGAGGACGAGGCTGGCACCGATCAGGACCTTGATGCCGTATTGGAAGCCGTTGCCGAAATCGAAGCGGAAGTAGAAGCCGAAGCTGAAATGGAAGCTATTGTCGAAGTCGAAGCTGAAGTGGAAGAGATCGTTGAAGCCGAAGCCGTAATGGAAGCCGTTGCCGAAATCGAAGCGGAAGTAGAAGCCGAAGCAGAAATGGAAGCTATTGCCGAAGTGGAAGAGATCATTGAAGCCGAAGCCGCAATGGAAGCCGTTGCCGAAGTCGAGGCTGAAGTGGAAGAGATCGTTGAAGCCGAGGCTGAAATGGAAGCCATAGCCGAAGTCGAAGCTGAAGTGGAAGAGATCGTTGAAACCGAAGCAGAAATAGAAGCCATAGCCGAAGTCGAAGCTGAAGTGGAAGAGATCGTTGAAACCGAAGCAGAAATAGAAGCTGTTGCCGAAATCGAAGCGGAAGTAGAAGCCGAAGCAGAAATAGAAGCTGTTGCCGATGTCGAAGAGGATATGGCTGCCTCTGCCGAAGCAGGCTCGGATGCCGCTGCTGGTGAAGACGAGACCAAACCAGAATAAAACCGGGTCACTTGAACATCAGAGCGCATCCACGGGATGCGCTCTTTTTGCATCAGGCACGGGTTTGCATCCAGGGCGTGGTTTTCTCCGTATCATTATTAAATCTGACAAAACGCTAAGGAGATGTTAACTCAAGAGCAACAAACTGCCGTTTGAAACTCTGGTAGAATCCAACTGGACAAAATGTCTCTCAATCGACAGGCCTGATCAGACGAACATAAAACTCAGGCCCGGTTGAGCAAGACAGGAGGTATACCCTTGTCAGGAATGGAACGATTTACACAACGTGCGCGACGGGTACTCAGCCTTGCACATCAGGAAGCTGAGCGGATGCGTCACAATTATATCGGTACAGAGCACCTCCTCCTGGGTTTAATCCGCGAGGAGGGAGGCGTTGCCGGGCGCGTTTTGCGCGAGCTCGGCTTGGAAGTCGACCGGGTTCAGGAAATTGTGGAACGGATGACCGGCACCGGTCAGTATCGCGGGGGCAAGCTCGATCTTTCGCCCGGGACGCAGCAGGTGCTGGAATACGCCGTTGATGAAGCCCGTCGCATGGGTCATCATTACATCGGTACCGAGCACCTGCTGCTTGGGCTTGTGCGCCACGGCGAAGGGGTGGCCATCGATGTTCTCCGCAAGCTGGGTGTGACTGCCGAGCAGATCCGCCGCCAGACCCGCCGTGTGCTTCAGGAGAGTACCACCTCCCGCACCAGCGTCGGTGAAAAACGAACCAGCGAGCGCGAAGAAAAGAAGCGCGCCAAGACTCCCATGGTGGACCAACTCGCAGTCGACCTGACTCAGGCTGCTGAAGAAGGCAAGCTGGACCCCGTCATTGGGCGCCAGATGGAAATTGAGCGGGTGATTCAGATCCTCGCCCGCCGTACCAAAAATAACCCCGCCCTGATCGGTGAGCCAGGGGTAGGCAAAACCGCCATCGTGGAAGGACTTGCCCAGCGGATTGTGGAAGGCGATGTGCCGGCCCCGCTGCTTGACAAACGCGTCCTCCAGCTCGATGTTGGCTCTCTGGTGGCAGGTACCATGTACCGCGGCCAGTTTGAAGAGCGCCTCAAGCGCGTCATTGACGAATTAAAAGCCGCAGAGGCCATCCTCTTCATCGATGAAGTTCACATGCTGGTCGGTGCCGGGGCTGCCGGTTCTTCTGTGGATGCAGCCAATATCCTCAAACCAGCCCTCTCGCGTGGTGAGCTCCAGGTGATTGGCGCCACCACGCTGGATGAGTACCGCAAGCATATCGAGAGTGATGCCGCCCTCGAGCGGCGTTTCCAGCCGGTCATGGTGGAAGAGCCCACCCTCGAAGAAACCATCGAAATCCTGCGCGGCGTACGCGGCGCGTATGAAGAACACCACCGCCTCACCATCTCGGATGATGCCCTTGATGCGGCCGCGCGGCTTTCCGCCCGGTATGTCACCGAGCGTTTCCTGCCCGACAAAGCCATTGACCTGATCGACGAGTTATCTTCCCGGGTGCGCATGTACAAAAGCCCGGCTGCGAAAACTTCCAAAGACCTCGTCACCCAGCTCCGTGACCTGCGTGCCAACCATTCGCTTGCAATGGAAGATGGGCGTTTTGACGACGCCCAGGAAATGCTGGAGCGCCAGGAAAACCTGGAACGCCAGTTGGAACGGCTGCGCACAGGCTGGGATCGGGCCAACAGCCCGATTGTGACCGCCGACGACATCGCCGAAGTGCTCTCCATGTGGACCGGCGTCCCGGTCATGCAGATCGCTCAGGAAGAATCGGAGCGCCTGCTACACCTGGAAGATGAGCTTCGCAAACAAATTGTAGGCCAGGAAGAAGCCATCGAAGGCATCGCCAAGGCTGTCCGCCGGGCGCGGGCTGGTCTCAAGGATCCTCGCCGCCCGATCGGTTCGTTTATGTTCCTCGGACCTACCGGCGTTGGCAAGACCGAGCTCACCAAGGCGCTGGCACGCTTCCTGTTTGGAAGCGAAGAAGCCCTGATCCAGCTTGATATGTCCGAGTTTATGGAGCGCCACAATGCCAGCCGGCTGGTGGGTGCGCCTCCCGGCTACGTTGGTTATGATGATGCCGGGCAGTTGACGGAAGCGATCCGCCGCCGACCTTATTCGATCATCGTGTTTGACGAGATCGAAAAAGCGCATCCCGAAGTCCACAACATGCTCCTCCAGATTATGGAAGAGGGTCATCTCTCTGATGCGCGCGGGCGGAAAGTCGATTTCCGCAACGCACTGCTCATTATGACCTCCAATGTCGGCGCCGATATGATCAAGCGCCAGACCTCCCTGGGCTTCAATCTGCAGCGGGATGAAGAGCAGGAAGAAAAGATGGCCTATACTGAGATGCGTAAAAAGCTGACCGAGTCGCTCAAGCGTGTCTTCCGGCCCGAGTTTATCAACCGGTTGGACTCTGTGATTGTCTTCCGTTCACTCAGCCGCGAAGACATCCGCCAGATCGTTTCGCTCGAGCTGGCGAAAGTGGCAAGCCGCTTGGAAGAGCACGACATCATTCTGGTACCTGTCCAGGAAGCAATCGACTGGCTGGCTCAGCGTGGCTACGACCCCGAGATGGGTGCCCGCCCGCTGCGCCGGGTGATCCAGCAGCAGGTGGAAGACCGCCTGTCGGATTTGCTGCTCTCAGGCGAGTTTGAGGATGGCGACACGATCGAAATCCTGTTAGGCGAAGACCAGATCCTGCTTAAACGCAAGGATGGGGCCAATTCGAAATCAGGCGAAAAAGGCAGCGAGCAGTCTGCGGAAGAAATGGCAGCAGCCTGATCGTCAGACACATACCCAATGGCGGGGCGGTGTACAACACCGCCCCGTTTTGTTTTACTTTGAGAATCTCGAACAAATGTTATATAATCAGCCTGGACAGGTAAACCCATATATGTTTTCACATTAAAATCCGCCAGATTGGGATTACTTTTGGTGCAGAATGGCTAAACTCAAAACGCAGTACACTTGCCAGGAATGCGGGCGCAGCTCCGTCCGCCCCCTGGGGCGCTGCCCCCAGTGCGGTGCATGGAACAGCATGATTGAAGAGGTCGTGGCTGAAACGCCTGCGCCGCGCACGCCTGCCGGTGGTCTGGTGGTCAAGTCGACTCCCCGGACCCTGGATGAAATTACTGGTGATGTGGAAGAGCGCCTGCCGTTGCCGATGGTAGAGTTCGCCCGCGTCCTGGGCGGCGGCATAGTACCCGGCTCGATTGTACTGATCGGCGGCGACCCTGGCATTGGCAAATCCACGCTCACCCTGCAGATGGCGCTGGAGATGGCAACCGAGGCCCCGGTGCTGTACGTTTCGGGTGAAGAGTCCGAGCGCCAGATCAAAATGCGCGCTCTGCGCCTGCAGCGCACCGGGGATGAGCGCCCGGAAAAACTGCCGGCTGGACTGCTGCTGGTCACCGAAACCAACCTGGATGTCATCTTGGAGCACACCACCCAGATTAGGCCGCGCTTGCTGATCATCGATTCAATCCAGACAGTCTACCTCCAGGACCTGGAATCGTCCCCCGGTTCGGTGACCCAGGTGCGCGAGTGCGCTTCCCGCCTGCGCGAGCTGGCGAAATCCTCCGGCATTGCCGTGTTTTTAATCGGGCATGTCACCAAAGATGGCGCCATCGCCGGGCCGCGCGTCCTGGAGCACATTGTCGATACCGTCCTATACCTGGAGGGCGACCGCTTCCAGGCCTACCGCCTGCTGCGTTCCGTAAAAAACCGCTTCGGAGCGACGTCCGAGGTGGGTGTCTTCGAAATGCTGGAACGCGGCATGGCGGAAGTGCTCAACCCCTCCGAAGCGTTCCTGGCAGAGCGCCTGATCAACAGCCCTGGCTCTGCCATCGCCGTGACAATGGAAGGCACCCGCCCGATCCTGGTCGAGATCCAGGGTCTCACCAGCCCGACTGCCTTTGGCAACCCGCGCCGCACGCCTAACGGAATTGATTTTAATCGCTTGCTCCTGGTGACGGCTGTGCTCACCCGCCGCGTTGGTCTGCGCCTGGGCGAGCAGGATTTATTTGTCAACGTGGTGGGAGGTTTACAGGTGGATGAGCCCGCCGCCGACCTGGCGATGGCGGCCGCCATCGCCTCCTCCATTAAAGACCAGCCGGTGCGCGCCGATGCGGTCTTGATTGGTGAGGTCGGCCTGTCCGGCGAGCTGCGCAACGTAAGCCAGATGCCTGCCCGCCTGAACGAAGCTGCCAAGCTCGGGTTTAAGGCTGCCATCGTGCCTCGCCGCCTGCGCAAAGGTGAAAAATGGCCCGCCGGGATCGAGATTATTGAAATACGCTCCCTGCGTGAGGCATTGAAACATGCTATGGTAGATAATTAAATCTCAGGGATACCGGTTCCCATCTCAGATCGAAGGAGCTCACCATGATCACCCCCCGCACCGCCGCCCTCAACTTAACTACTGCTGGAGTGCCGCCGCGCCTGCTGCTCGGCCCCGGCCCCAGCAATGCTGACCCGGTTGTCCTCGAGGTCATGTCCTCCCCGCTGGTGGGTCACCTAGACCCTTTCTTTTTGCAGGTCATGGACAGCATTCAGGATCTGCTCCGGCGGGTCTTTGATACCACGAATGAACTGACCCTCGCCGTCCCGGGCACCGGTACCGCGGCCATGGAAGCTGCTATTGCCAACCTGGTGCAGCCCGGCGATTTCGTTCTGGTCGGAGTCAGTGGTTATTTCGGTGGGAGGATTGCCGAGATGGCCCGCCGCTACGGTGCCGATGTGCGCACGCTCACCTGCCCGTGGGGGGATGTAATCAGCCCTGCCGCGGTACGCCGTGCTCTGGATGAGCGTCCCGCCCAGCTGGTTGCGCTTGTGCATGCCGAAACTTCTACCGGCGCCCTCCAGCCCCTAGATGAAATCACCCGGCTGGTGCACGCGCAGGGCGGCCTGGTGGTGGCTGATGCTGTCACTTCGCTGGGCGGGCTGCCGCTGCACGTGGATGCCTCCGGGCTGGATGTTGTCTACAGCGGTGCCCAGAAATGTCTCTCCTGCCCACCCGGGCTCAGCCCGATCACTCTCAGCCCGGCGGCGGTTGCGGTGCTGGAATTGCGCGCCCGCCCCGTTCCTAATTTTTACCTCGACCTGTCCCTGCTGCGTAAATACTGGGGTCCGGAGCGCGCTTACCACCACACCGCCCCTATCTCCACCGCCTTCGGTTTTCATGAAGCTCTGCGGCTGGTAGTGGAAGAAGGCCTGGAAAACCGCTGGGATCGGCACCGGGCCGCAGCCGAGTACCTGTGGCAGGGTTCGGCTGACCTCGGCCTGGAGCTGCACGTCCCTATCTCGCACCGCCTCCCGACCCTCACCACGGTGCGGATTCCCGCCGGGGTGAGCGACGCACAGGTCCGTCAGCGCCTGTTGGACGAGTTTGGAATCGAGATTGGCGGCGGGCTGGGCGAGCTGAAGGGTGTGGTCTGGCGGATTGGCTTGATGGGCACCAACGCCAACCCGGCGATCGTCGACCGCCTGCTGGCAGCGCTCAAAGCCACGTTGAACTGATCCTTGATCGCTGGATTTCCCAATCCAAAGCCGGGCTGTGGTAGGATGATTGCCCTGATGGACGAACCAACCTATACCCGGCCCATACATCATACGGCCCCTGCATTTCACCTCGGTCGCCTGCCCGTTTCCGGCGACCTGATCCTCTCACCGATGGACGGCTACTCCGACCTGCCGTTCCGCTCCATCTGCCGTTCACTCGGTTCCGCTGTGAGCTACACGGAATTCGTGAATGTGCTCGATTACCAGAACGACCGCCCACAGGTGGCTCGCAAACTGGCCTTTGACCCCGCCGAACGCCCGGTTGTATTCCAGATATTTGACAGCAACCCGGATCGCCTGCTGCAGGCCGCCCTGCGCCTGCAGGAGCTGCGCCCAGACGCCATTGATATCAACATGGGCTGTTCCGACAAGAACGTCTCCGGGCGGGGTGCCGGCGCTGGACTGCTGCGCTCGCCGCTTACCATCGCCCGCATCTTCCGCCGCATCAGCCGCGCCATCACCATACCCCTGACAGCCAAAATCCGCCTGGGTTGGGACGAAGACTGCCGCAACTACCGCCTGGTTGCCCGAATCATCGAAGAGAACGGCGGTGCGCTGCTCGCCGTGCACGGGCGCACCCGCCAGCAGGGTTACGCGGCCCAGGCCGACTGGGACGCCATCGCCGAAATCCGACAGGCGGTCTCCATCCCGGTGATTGGTAATGGGGATGTGCGCACTGTGGCAGATATCGAGCGGCTGAAGGCCCACACAGGCTGCCAGGCGGTTATGATCGGGCGCGGCGCCATCGGCAATCCCTGGATCTTCAGCCGCCGCGACCGGGCTGCCATTCCGCCTGCTGAAGTCCGCCGCGTGCTGCTGCGCCACCTGCAGCTCTCCCTTGATTTTTATGGCCCCGAATTTGGCCTGGTGTTGTTCCGCAAGCATGCCAACCGCTATATCAGCCCCTACCGCCTGCCCGACGAGCTGCGCCGGAGGCTGCTCACCACCCGCGAGCCATCTGCACTGGGTGCGCTGGTCTCCGAAATAACCAGCTTTCCCCATCCGGCCCCACCTTTTGCTGCCTCAATGTAGGGCAAACATCAGCGTACCCTACCCGCGCCAAATAATTCGGAGCATGTTTTAGCCTGCCCTGTTAACCGCCTCAACAGCACTTTGTTGGGGCGGATTTGCTTTACCCGCTGGAGTCCTTTACGGATCGTTGTTAAAAATCAAATTATCTGTCCACGCTGCACCCGGTGCATCGACCGTCAGGCAGGCGGCCCCCGCCGCGCAGCTGACCCGGTTGCGAAACACCCGGTTGCCATATGTCCCGGGTTCCAGGGCAATCCCGGCAGCCTCCACACCGCAGATCACGTTGTTGGCAACCTGGTTGTTGTTGCTTGGTGAGGCGACCAGCACACCCTGGTAGCTGGCCTGGATGATATTATTTTTCACCAGGTTGTGGGCAGCATTTTCCAACAGCACACCGGTAGTTGCAAACAGCTTGTTGCGCTGGATGTTAAACCTGACCGCCTCCAGCAGGTGGATGGCAGTCCCTCCAGCCTGAATGGTGTTGTTCTGGATCAACCAGCTGGTTGTCTGAGCAGCCTGGATACCGAAGCCAGCCGCCTCTAGGTGCAGGTTTTGCAGCTTGATCTGGCGGTGTTTTCCCCAGGCCACGATGCAGTCGGCCGTGCACACCAACTGCAAGTCTTTGATGGTCACCCGGTCAGCTGGTAAATCGTCGAAGAATATGCCATCGCTGTTGCTGAGCTCCGCCCTGTTTTCGCCCAACAGGGTCAGGTTGGAATAAAAAATATTTATGGTGAGGTCGGCCCCTTCGCCGGTTTCGTAAATGAAGGGTCCCAGTCTGCCATCCAGGATTACCACCCCGGGCCTTGATCCCCCGCGGGTTGCCTGGATGATGGCTGCTTCGATATCGGCTGCACTTGATACCTGGTCAGCCGTCAGGCGCACCTGATTGGGTCCGGCGGCATTTACCAGCTCTGTTGGCGCAGCTGCCAGGGAGGCAAACAGTAACACCAAAAAAAGTTTGAACAAAGTTTTCATCGCTTCCTCCAGGATAAATGAGCTCAATTAATTTTTCCGCAGGCGCGACATGATCGTGATGTGTATCACAAATAATTATCGCGCCGGAACGTCTTTCGTATGACCGTCAGTTTCCACCAACCAGGCCAAGCCGTTCAAAGTAGGGTGAGCAGTCAGCTAGCCTGCCCTCTCCGCTAAAGAACCCCTGTCCAGATCGCCCCGCGTCGAGCAGAACGGCCGCCAGTTTGCGCCGTCCAGACGAAAATTAGGACTTGCTTTAGATTTCCCCATGGAATCTCTGGCTTGGCATTCCCCAAGTAGGGCAAGCAGTCAGCTAGCCTTCCATCTCCACCAAATAACCCTCGAGCAAATCGAACGGCCCCCGCCTGGGATGATCTCCACCCCTCCTGAATGGGTGATCACTCAATCACCCGATAGCCTCATAATATTCCTCCAAAAATCTACAAAATCTACATTGACGGATCGCCCTCCAGGCCTTAAAGTTGATCTATTATTGACCCGGCGAAGTCTTAGCTTTTTTACCGGCCCTGGTGGAGTGTTGAATGCCACCAGGCACACGCCTAGGATTGGAATTTGAAGAGGTAGCTGCATGCTGCGCAAACGTATTCAGTTGGGTTTGATCCACGCTGCGGTCGCCATGACCCTGGTGCCTATCAACAGCACCTTGAATAGGGTCATGATTAAAGAGCTGGCATTGGCTGCCACCTTGGTCGCCCTGCTCGCTTCTCTCCCATATCTGCTCTCCCCCATTCAGGTCGCCATTGGCTCCTTCTCCGACCGCCACCCCATCCTGGGTTACCGGCGCAGCCCGTACATCTTGCTCGGTTTGCTATTGTGTGTGTTCAGCGTGGCGGTTTCACCGCAGGTGGCCTTCTTAATGGATGTCAATTTTCCGCTTGGCCTTGCGCTGGGCCTGCTAACCTTTGGCGCCTGGGGTATGGGCTTTAACCTGGCGACCGTGGCTTATTTTTCGCTCGCTTCCGAGCTTTCTGGTGAATCCGGGCGCGGTCGCACTGTGGCGGTCATGTTCTTTATCATGATTGCCAGCATCATTGTCACCGCCATCATCCTCAGCCGCCTGGTCGATCCCTATTCGCCTGCCGTGCTCATCCGCGCGTTCCAGTGGGTAAGTCTGGTGGCCCTGCTAGTTGGCCTGTTGGGTCTGATCCGCCTGGAAGTGCGCCATACCCGGCTGCAAACCTCCACCGAAGAACACAGCTGGGGAACCCTGTTTCGCATGATTTGGGACAACCCCCAGGCGCGCCTGTTTATCTTCTACCTGATCATTTTGCTGATCGCCCTCCTGGGTCAGGATGTTTTGCTCGAGCCGTTCGGCGCCGAAGCCTTTGATATGACCGTGCGCGCCACCACCCGCATTACCGCCATCTGGGGCATATGCGTGCTGGGTTCGCTGCTGGTCTCCGGTCTCATCGAGGGTCGCCTGGCAAAGAAGACCGTCGCCCGCTGGGGCGGTGCGGCAGCCCTGCTGGGCTTCCTGCTGATCGTGGGCAGCCCCCTTCTGGGCGGTCTGAGCCTGTTTTACCTGGGCATCGTCAGCCTGGGCATCGGCACCGGACTTTCAACAACCTCCAACCTCTCCCTGATGCTGGATATGACCACTGCCGGCAATGTCGGCCTATATATTGGCGCCTGGGGTATGGCAAATGCCATCTCGCGTCTGGTGGGTTCCTTGCTCAGCGGTGTTGTCCGCGATGTGGTCACCCGGCTTTCTGGGAACGCCGTCGCCGGTTATATGACGGTCTTTGCCGTCCTGGCGGGTTGTATGTTCCTTTCTTTGTTTCTGTTGAGCCGGGTGAACGTAGAACGCTTCCGCCAGCAGGCGGATGAAGAAGAGCTGTCCCTGGTCGAACGCGCCGCCTTGGGGGCGGATTGATGATGGCCTCAGACTCGCTGCCCTTGCCTGTTGCCCTGGATGAATGGCTGAGCCTGGGGGATGTCGCTGCCCTGTTGGGCGTCCATCCCAGCACGGTGCGCAATTGGTCCGACCGGGGCGAGCTGCCGGTTCACCGCACCCCCGGAGGCCACCGCCGTTATCGCCAGTCCGATGTGGAGCTGTGGCTGCAGTCACACCAGGCGGAGGGCCAGGCCGATATCGAACAGGTTGAGCAGAGTGCCCTGCGCTACACTCGCCTGCATATCAGCGAGGGCGAGCTGGAAAACAAATCCTGGTATCAGAAATTGGACACCGAAGCCCGCGAGCAGTACCGCCGCAGCGGGCGAGCCACTATCCAGGGCCTCATGACCTTCATGAGCGCGGATAGTGACCTGGCTGCCGGAGAAGCGCGCGCCCTCGGTTTCGAATACGCATCCCATGCCCGCCGCTGTGAGCTGACATCCGTTGAAGCAGTGAAGGCATTTTTGTATTTTCGTGACCTGGTGATGAATTCTGTGTTGGGCGTTTACGAGTCGGCCCTGGTGACTTCGCCGCACGTCTGGAGCGCCATGCTGCGCAAGTTGACCGGCTTCACCGACCAGGTCATGCTGACCCTGTTAGAGACTTTGGAGGCCTATGAGCGTGGAGCCCGGGAGTACGAAAACTAGCCCTCCGCCGGCTGCTCGCCCGCCGGTTCGCAGCCAGCGATTTACCAGCCGCACCTGGGCGCGCTGGCTGGTGGCAATCGTTCTGTTACTGATTCTGTCTGGTGTGATTGTGACCCTGATGGTGACCCTGGCAGCTGTGCTGGGGCTCACCCCAGGAAGCTGAGCCAGCCGCTGACCAGACTGTTTTTAGCCCAATCCGATCGAGGACCCCAAATATGAATCTCCTACCCATTTTTTCCACTATCGTCACTTTTATATTCGCTGGCGCAGTCCTGTACCGGTACACCCGGCGGCGCGGCACCTATTTGCTCATCTGGGGGTTTGGCCTCATCCTGTATGGTTTGGGCACCCTGTCCGAAGTGCTCTTGCACATCAGCTATAGCGAGTTTGCCCTCAAGCTGTGGTACCTGACTGGCGCCATGCTGACTGCAGCCTGGCTCGGGCAGGGCACCGTGCACCTGCTGGTGCGCCGGCGGGGTGTTGCACCCACACTGACCGTGATCCTGGCAGCGGTTTCCGTGCTGGCGGTTGTGCTTGTGTTCGCCGCACCCACTACCGCGGCTGCTGCCGCGTATGATCCTACCGTTCCGGTCTCTGCCCAGTACAAAGACATCCTGGTGCGCAGCGGGCTTATCACCGCCCTCACCATTCTGCTCAACATCTACGGCACGATCACACTCGTTGGTGGGGCGCTTTATTCTGCTTATCTTTTCTGGCGCAAACGGGTGCTCTTTGACCGGATGGTGGGCAACCTGCTGATCGCCGTTGGCGCCCTCATGCCTGCCATGGCGGGCTCCTTTGTCAAAGCGGGCCTGACAGACTGGCTGTACCTGAGCGAGTTGCTGGGCGCCTGCTTGATGTTTCTAGGTTTCCTGCGGGCCACCGCCAGCAAACCCGCCGAGGCCAAAGCCCCCGCCCGCGCAACCGTGTAATCGTAGGGCAAGCTTCAGCTTGCCCGTTCACCACCTGAGTCTCATATTCACGCTCATCACCGGAATAGTTCTTGCCCCCTCGTCGAGTGGAACTGCCGCAGGCAGCGCAGTTGAGACGCCACGTACCGCACGCTTCAACCTGCCCCGGAGTCTTATAGGGAGGGTGGTTTGCGCAGCAATCCACCCTCCCTATAAGATTTTCCCTTCCTCGCAACGATCTCAATAATAGCCAAGTTGCCTTTCAGCGAGGAAAGGGCCAGGGGATGAATGGAAGACCACTCGTACCGTGCCTGAAACACGAAGTTCAGGCCGCGAAACGCTCGGCATGCCTCACCTTGCCTGCCTCATCCCCGACCTTCAGCTATTTATGGTTATAATCGTAGCAATATATGCGAACCGAGCGAGGAACAAATGAGCCGTTACCTGGAACCCGTTATCGATAACAACCCTATATCGCGCGTGCGCCGCAACCACGGCCTCGAGCACGCCACCCTCCATATCCTGGCCCAGCGCCACCCGCGCCAGAGCATGGCTGGCTATTCCAACACCGGCGGCTTCTGGATCCTGGCCGACCTCCCGAGCGAAGAAGTCGCCCTGGCTGCCCGCGAGGCCTTAAGCCGCCTGCGCGGCGGCGAGCCCCAACTGGCGGTCCACCCCAACTGCGGCACCAACTTTGTCACCAGCGGCGCCGTCGCAGGCATGGCAGGCGCCCTGGCCATGTTCGGCGCAGGCCCGCGACTGCGCGACAAATTCGAGCGTCTTTCGCTGGCGGCATTGGTAGCAACCATCGGTCTGATATTAGCCCAGCCGCTCGGCAATTTGCTCCAGGCGCGCTTCACCACATCCGGCGTGCCCGGTGCCCTCGAAATCGTCTCCGTATCCCCCTCCCGGCGCGGCCGTTTTATCGCCCACCGGGTGCTCACCCGGGGTTGATTTGCCCCACCACCTGCCTCGTTTGAACGGTACTTCATGAACGCTGCCGTGCCGGTCATCTACCTGCTGCACGGCGATGATGAGTTCGCTATCAAGCAGTCCATCGCCGACCTGCAGGCCAAAAATGAAGCCGAAGCCGGTTCTATGGCTGATTTGAATACCGCCAGCCTGGATGGACGCACGGCGGCCCTGGACGAAGTGCGCTACGCTTGCCTGGTGCTGCCCTTCCTGGCGGGGCGCCGCCTGGTGATCTACCACAACCCGCTGGCTCGCTTTCGCCGCCCTGCCCGGTTTGGCGAGGCCACCGGCGATGCGGATGAAACGGACCCTGCTCCCGGAAGTACGGGTGGTGCGGCCAAAAAAGATCGCGAAGCCCTGGTCGCATTGCTGGATTCGGTCCCGCCCACCACTGCCCTCGTGCTGGCGGAATACCAACTGCTCGATGACGCCTCCCTGCAGCCCCCTTATTCAAAGAAAAAAATGAAGGATCACTGGCTGGTGCGCTGGGCGAAAGCCAACCCCACCCGTACCTTCTACAAGGTCCACGAGCTGCCACGCGGCCCGGCTCTGGTGCGCTGGATTCAAAACCGGGCCCGCGCGCTGGGCGGCAAATTCAACTCCGATGCTGCCGAAGAGCTGGGCAGCCTGGTGGGCGGCGATACCCGCTCCGCCGAAAACGAGATCAACAAGCTCCTGGCGTATGTCAATTATGCCCGCCCCGTGGCGTATGAGGACGTCGCCCTGCTGACCGCCGACATCGCCGAGACCAGCATCTTCGACGTGGTCGATGCCATTGGTGAGCGGAACGGGACTGCCGCGACCCGCCTGTTGAACCGCTTGCTGGCGGAAGATGACCCCCAGCGCATCTTTGGTATGGTCGTGCGCCAGTTTCGCCTGCTGCTGATGGCGCGCGCCGTGATTGAAGAGAGCGGCGGGGAAGCCGAGATCGCCCACCTGGTCAAGGTCCATCCATTCGTCGCCCGCAAATTAAACGAACAGGCCAGGCGTTTTACCACGCCTGACCTGGAAGGTTTGTACCACCGCCTGCTGGAGATCGACCAGGGGGTCAAGCTCAGCCAGGTGGAGATGCCGGTTGCCCTGAATACCCTGGTTGCCGCCACCACCCGTTGATTGCAGAATTCAGCTCACGGTGCTGCCAAGCGGGCTGCCGCTGGCGGGCGCCGCTGCCGGCAGGGGCGGCTCGGTATACACCCCGATCCAGAAATGATGCGGCAGCACCGAGCGGGTTGTCCGGATTTCGATGCCCTCGGCTTTGATCGCTTCCCCGTTCACCATGGTGGGGTGCACGTAGCACAGGTTGGGGTGCGCGCCGTATTTCTTCTGATAATACGCCGCGGCGCGTTTAATTTTCGTCTTGATTTCGGATTGGGTGTCGTTATCGAACCATAACATGCCGACGTTCATCAGGGCCTCCGTTATTGTTTGCTGCGCCTGTCTCCCACGCTTCACCTGGGTCAGCGGTGCTTTAGCCGGATGGTCGGTCCATCCGCCGGATGACCAGCTTCAACCCGGACCAGGTCGAGTCGATAGCCGCGACTTTCACATCCACCAGCTTGCGCTGCAGGGCCAGCTCACGGATGCGGTTTTCGTCCAGGTCGCTGCGGATGCCGGATGACTTTTTGGGCCACGAGACCCAGATCATGCCGTGGGGGACAATCCGCCGTTGGTAGGTTTGCAAGGTTCGTTCCAGTTCGGCAAAGCTGCTTGTAAAGATGTGGATGAACTCTACCTGCTCGTAGACCGCCGCCGGCTCGTGAGCATAGTTGGCGGATTTATCAGCCAGCACCTGCACACCCACAGGCAGCGAGCCAAGCAGCTCCCAATAATCCGCGGGCGGTGAGATCACCAGTAGCCGCCAGCCGGGTTTAATGCCCAGCTTGAGCAGGAGAGGAGTTTCGGAATTACCCGCCGTTGCCCCGCTACTATCTATCGGAGATTCGGTGGGGAGCTGCAGCCGGATCATACCTTTCCTTCCTCCTCGTAATGCGCTCGGGCAATTACCCGCCGAGTCTAGAACTTTTGTTCTATTATATCGAAAACCGGGGCTTAAGTCAAGCAAAATCGAGGCCAAATTTCATTCCGCCGCCCCGATCCTCGATCCCAACCTACGGGCTGCGGTCGAGCGGCAGGCGCAACGCCGTGGGCAAAAAAACCACGCAGCGAGACCCAACAACCCGAAATATAATCTCAATAGGCAAGTTCGCCGCGCATTCACTATGTGGGGAGCCTGCTGGAGTGGTGGGTTAGATCAGGGGTGTTGGTTCGCGGGGTACTGGTTGGAAATTAGATTGTCGATAGTTCGCCCGCGACCCAACCTAATTGCTTGCTACAATTGAAAATGCGCGCACTTTCTTTGAAAGCTTACTTGGTCAAGCAGGTTTCAGTGTCGGTATTATGGCAGAGTAGAGGTAGTACCATAATAAGGACTGGAAAATATGTCAGCATTTTTTATACTTCCCTTTAAACCGGCAGAGTGGGAAACATCCAAATCTGATCTTCAAATTGATCCCGAACGATACAGGAAGCAATTGGAAGAAACATGGCCAAAGGTTGAATTTTCAGGAAACACACCCACATACTATGTTCTTTTTTGGGGCCTACCATTTCAAAGTGAAGAATCAATAATATATATGGGTCTGCAGAAGAACCTTCAAATTGTATCGATGGATGAAGTACATCCCGAGTACATCCTGTGGCACAGAAAAATCATTCCTGCAAAATACCCATTGTATTTGAACGAATTGGGTCAAAACCCGGACGACATCCTGGAGCTAACCGGTCAAACCACCTTTGATGATATAGTTAAATTCACCGGTATCGTTCTAGATTAATCCTACACATACCGCGCCTCATCGGCGGACTTCGTTTTGATGATTTGACCCGCTCCCCTTCGTTCGCCAGCGAACCTCGGCGTCGAGAACAAACTGGAGGTGCAGGTGGAGGTACGGTGGGACAGACTTTCGTATGGACTGAGCGATACCTGGACTGTGGGTTAGAGAAGCTTCCCTGGCCTGTGGATTTGTTGTTCATAGATGTTCGCTAGACTGGTTGAGGCTCAATGAACAAGCATCCTGGTATAGCCCATGGCATATTGATGGTGTTATCGCTCTTAACAGCATGCTTACAGATTACAAATTTGCCTGATCGTTTTGGTGAAGTGGAGGCTACGGATACACCGACCGCCAATTGCCCGCCTCTGCCTGAGAATTTCAAAGAGGCCGATTTGATCGGTACTTGGGTTGCAGAATATGGGGGACTCTATGCCACAGATATGCTCGTGTTGAGAGAGGATGGCACATACAAGCAGATATATGATGATCCAGAGGCAGGCTTTCACTACGAGAGTGATTGGCACACGTGGTGGGTCGAGTTAAGGGAGGTTGGATACCTGTGGCTGCACCTGGATGGAATGCGACGATGCGATGGTTTCTACGAAGACTGTAAGCGGGAGGGTGGAGGAACAGGGAGGCGGACGATCGACGAGTGCGAATTCGTTGATATTCCCCAGCGAGGTGAGGTTATCCTCGTTGTGACCGGAGCGTCAGAAAAGGAACATCCACCACGTAGTATTTGGTTGAGGCAAACCCGGCTGGCAGGTAGCGAGTGGTATTACTCTTTCAGGCTTCAAGAGGAAGAAGAACAACCATAAGTGTCTTTACCCCATTTGAAAGACAGCAACCGCATAGCATGGCTATGCTCGCCTTCCTTTAGGAGGCGCGGTTAGGATGGATTCCCAGCCTGAGCAAGCGCGCCTGGCGCGCAATTGTCCGACTGCGGGGAGGTTTAATTGGTTCCAATAGCTGGGTTCCTCTTGCTGCTCCGCGGCAGCCTTCCCCGCCCTACTTCCCCTCCTGCCTCCACAGGCTCATGCTCTCGACTGGGGCTCGTTGATCAACACTTCGGCAGGTATTCCCAGACCGGAGTGCAGTTTTCGAATCATCCGCAGCGTCAAAGGACGCTTACGGTTCAACACTTCCGAGACGCGTCCGCTGCTGCCGATATATGATTCCAGCTCACGCCGGTCCAGCCCGCGGCTCTCGATGTAATACTCGAGGGCGTCGATTGGGTCAGGTGGAAGGATCTCATAATGCTGGTCTTCATAGGCTTCGACCAGCGTCACCAACACTTCAAAATGATCGCTCTCCGGAGTGTCCGGCTCTGCGCCCCATAATCGTTCGATCTCGCTCAGGGCAGCCTGGTAATCTTCTTCCGTTCGAACAGGTTTGATGTCCATCAAACTTCCTCTAGATCGTTGTGGCATCGATTTTGTTGTACTCCTGGTGGGTGCCGATAAAACGGATGAACACGATTTCTAACCGGTATTCAATCACAACGATCAACCGGTAGGCGTTGCCTTTGATATTAAATACAACTCGATTGTTCGGCAAGATGCTTGCATTCCGATAAAGCGTTTTGACATCTGCCGGTGTTCTCCATTTTGCCTTTTTTGTCTCAGTGTACCACGCTCGTAGGTGCTGCTCCACATCTGGGTGAATTTGCCAGAATTCGATCAAACGTTTCCGAGAAATGATTCGCACAGAGGAATAATAACATAAAACTCCCAATTTGGGAGTCGATTATTCTCTCTCGCCGCACCGCTCAGCGGTGTGGCGTTTCTCCCGCCGCTCCGCGGCAGCCTTCCCCGCCTCTACCTCTCCCGCCCTCCACAGGCTCACGCTCTCGATGTGGAACGTCTGCGGGAACAGGTCCACCGGCGTCGCCTGCTCCAGCCGGTAGCCGCCCGCCGCCAGCCGCTTCGCGTCCCGCCCCAGGGTCGCCGGGTCACACGACACGTAGGCGATCACCCCCGGCTGCATGCGCACCACCGCCTCCAGCGCCGCGATCTCCACCCCCGCCCGCGGCGGGTCCAGCACCACCACGTCCGGCTGCAGGTCGAGCAGCGGCAGCACCTCCCCCGCCTCCCCTTCGTACAGCGTCACGTTGTCGAACTCGTCCAGGTTGGCCTCGAAATCGTAGCACGCGTAGGGCGCGGCCTCCACCCCCACCGCCTGCCCCGCCCGCTCCGCCAGGAACGCGCTGAACAGCCCCACCCCGCAGTACACGTCCAGCACAATGCTTTCCGGGCCCAGCGGCAGCGTCTCCAGCAGGTGCCTCACCAGCCACTCCGCCCCGCCCGTGTTCACCTGGAAAAACGACCCCGCCGAGACCCGGAAAGCCCGCCCCGCCACCTCCATCACCACATGGTCATCCCCCGCCAGCAGCACCGAGCGTTCCGGTCCCAGGTACACCGCTGAGAGGTCGAAATCCACCGCAAAGTCCGGCGCCTGTGCCGCCTCCCCCTCCAGCGTCACCAGCAGCTCCCCCCCGCTGCCCTCCCGCAGGCTGATGCGCTCGCTGGATTCTTCGGCCTGTGCGGGTTCCTGCTCTGCGAGCGCTTCTTGCTCCTGCTCCTGGGGAGGCTCGAATTCCAACCGCGGCCACAGCTCGTTCAACCCCTCCACCGGCAGGTGGCACTCCTCGATCGCCAGCACCCCCTCCCCATCCGCCCGCACGTAGCCCAACCGCCCCTCCTCGCTGGGGTGGAACTGCACCGTGTTGCGGTAGTTCCAGGCCGGTCCGCACGCCTGCGCCGGGCGCACCGGCGGCGCCTGGATCCCCCCGATCCGCTCGAGCTGGTCGATTAACAGCGCCGTTTTGAGTTCTAGCTGCTTTTCATACGCCATATGCTGGTAGTGGCAGCCCCCGCAGGCGGTGAAATGCGCGCGAGCGCGGCTTGATCCGTTCAGGCGAAGCTTCCAGCAGCTCCACCACCTGCCCGCGGGCGAAGCGCTTTTTCTCCTCCACCAGCCGCACCCGCGCCCGCTCGCCCGGCAGCACGAACGGCGCAAAGACCGCCCGCCCGTCCGGCAGGCGCCCCAGGGCGTCCCCGCCGTAGACGAGACGCTCAAAAACCACTTCATACAGGTTACCGGAGGGTTCGTTCATCAATCGTGTAAAGAACGGCGCCGCCCGTAGCTTCAGGCGGCGCTCATGCATCAATCTCGTGCTTTATTTTCCGTGGTGCAGCGCCAGGTACTCGTCCATCGCCGCCAGCAGCGTCTCGATGTCCGCCATGTGGATCTCGCCCATGTGCGCGATGCGGAAGGTCTTGTTTTTCAGGTCGCCGTAGCCGTTGGAGATGCGCATTTCACGCTCGCCCAGGAACTTGTTCAGGGCGCTGATGTCCATCTCCCGGGTGTTGGTAATGCAGCTCACCGTCTGCGAGCGGTAGCCCTCCTGGGCGTACATTTCGAAGCCGTTCGCCAGCGCCCACGCCTCCACCCGCTGCTGCAGGGCGAGGTGGCGGGCTGCCCGCTGGGGGATGCCCTCCGCCAGGATGCGCCCCATCTGGTAGTCCAGCGCGTAAATCAGGCTGATGGCGGGAGTGGCGGGGGTCGAAATCTTTCAGGCGGTGTTTTTCCAGCCGCAGGATGTCGAAATACCAGCCGCGATTGGGGACATCCTCTGCCCGTACCATCGCCCGGTCGTTCACCGCCGCCAGGCTCAGCCCGGGAGGCAGCGCCAGCGCCTTTTGCGAAGACGTCAGTACAAAGTCCAGCCCCCACTCATCCATGGCAAAATTCACGCCTCCCAGGGAAGAGACCGTATCCACCGCGATCAGCGTCTCGGGGCTGCCTCTGCGCACTGCCTCCGCAATCTCTGGGACCGGGTTCTGCACACCGGTGGATGTTTCGTTGTGCACCACCGCCACCAGGTCGTATTTTTCCCTGCGGACTGCTGCCTCCACCTCTTCCGGGCGGATGGGTGTGCCCCACTCTGCTTCCACCCTATCCGTCGTTTTACCGTTATTCGTGCCCACTTCATACCAGCGTTTGCTGAATGCCCCGTTGACACACACCAGCACCCGCTCTTTGACCAGGTTGCGGATCGCCGCTTCCTGCAGTCCGGTCCCGGACGAGGCACTTATCAATACCCGGTATTGGGTGCCGAACAGCGCCTGCGACTGTTCCGCCGCCCGGTGAAAGATCGCTTCGAATTCTTTGCTGCGGTGCGCCAGCATGGGTTTGGTCTGCTGGGCAGCCACCTCGGGGTCCACATCCACCGGTCCGGGGACGAATAAATGAGCCATGGTTATGCCTCCAATGTTATTGATGAGAAACTACTGAGTGATCAGGCGTCCTGACCCGGCGCTAATTATAATACGTACCATGAGTCCGTTCCGCCAGCTCTTTGTTGATCTTTGGGGATATCCCGGCGACGCCCGCACATCGCGGCGGTTATCCGGGCGAACCGGCAGACGCCTGCCCGGGCTTGTCCTGCTGGTCCTGGTGTTAAGCTGCCTGGCTTGCCAGGCGCTTGTGCCAGGGGGGCCAGTGTCCTCAGCCCAGGATGGCGGTTCCTCGTCGTACTCGTTGGCTGTGGCTGGACTGGCTGGTGCGGCGGTGGGTGGGTTTGTACCAGCGCCTCCTATGGCAGTTGTATTCGCTCCAACGCAGCCAGCGCCAGCGGGAATCTCCAGCTCCTCTCAGGAGGCAGACGGGTTTACCGTGCGTCTGCACCCCGACGGCGGCCTGTTTGTGGGCGACCAGGTCAGTTTTGAGGTCATTGCCCCGCCGGGTATGGACCTCCAGGACCAGGAGCTGGTTGTGAGTGTAGCCGGTCAGTCCTTGCCGCCGGTGCGCTTCGGAGAGTTTGGCATTGCCGGGCGCCCACAGGCCACCCTACTGTGGAGCTGGGACACCCGCACCCTAGAGCCCGGTACGTACGAAGTCGAATTTTCCATCGAGCCTGATGGTATTGCCTGGAGCCAGCAGGTGGTGCTTGCCCCTGCCAGCCAGCTGCCTCTACCCGAGCCAGGCGCCCGCTGGGAATCCGTGCAGACGGATTGCTGTCTCATCCATTACGTCAGCGGCACGCCTGCCGCCCGCGATCTGGCAGATATTACCCGCATTGTGGATGCTCAGGCAGAGAACGCTGTGAGCCGTATGGGTCTGGAATTCACCGAGCAGATCGAAGTGGTTTTGCTGCCGCGTGTCCTTGGTCACGGCGGATTTGCGAGCGGCGAGATTTCCATTTCCTATCTCGACCGCAACTACGCCAACAACGACCTCGCCCAGGTGCTGCACCATGAGATGGTGCACATCCTCGACTACCGCCTGGGCGGCGAGTACCGGCCGTCGCTCTTTGTAGAAGGTCTGGCGGTCTACCTGAGCCGCGGTCATTTCAAGCCAGAGCCGCTCCTGACACGCGCCGCGGCCCTGCCCGGGCTGGGCCTGTATATCCCCCTCACCGCCCTGGCGGATGATTTTTACAACAGCCAGCACGAAGTGGGCTATCTCCAGGCCGGCGCGCTCATCCAGTATATGGTCGGGCGTTGGGGTTGGCAGGCATTCGACGAGTTCTACCGCTCCATCCCGGAGCCGGCTGACGAGCCCCCGTCTGCGGTCATCGACCGGGCTTTACGCCGCTCATTCGGCCTTACCCTGGACGAGCTCGAGGCCGTCCTTCCTGGGCGACCTGCAGGGTCAGGTCCTTAACCCCGACCTCCAGCAGGATGTCCTGCTCAGCGTCCAGCCTGTATGATACGGTGCGCCGCTACCAGCAGGCGCTCGATCCCTCCGCCTATTTTCTCACCGCCTGGCTGTTGAACGGCCCCGATATGCGCAGCCGGGGCATTGTTGCCGATTACCTGCGCCGCCCCAACGAACCGGAAAACCTGGCTTTGGAAGCCCTGCTTTCCGCTGCCGGTGACCATCTGACCCAGGGCCGTTACCCGGAAGCCCGCCGTTTGCTGGCGGCAGTCAATGCCGCCCTGCTGGAGGTGGAACGCGGCTCCCCCCAACCATTGCAGGCCGATGCTTTGGCTGCCGATGTGCTGGCGCTCGTGCAGGCGGCGGCGAGAGCGGGTTACCAACCCCAGCGCCTGGCACTGGATGCTGGTGCCCTGCGTCTGCTGGACGAAGGCCAGGCCCGCATGTGGGCCTCCGCTGATAAGGAATTCCCCATCCGGGCCGGTATTGGTTTTATTGGACTGGCGGAAAGAGCCGGGCGGCTGGGTGCTGCTGAGCGCGAACTGAGCCGGTTTTACGGGCAGCCCGGGACGAACGGAAAGATCGAGCACCACAGGAAATTGGCGTCGATATACCACAGCGCTCCCAGGGCGATGATACAGACCACCGTCAGGCATCCGCAGCCAGCCAGGATCCACGGCAGCGTGCGGCTGCGCGGCGCCTGCTCTGGCATCGGCTCAAAATCGTCCGGACCAGGCGGCACCTGACCGGCGTACATCGGGCCGCTTTGGGCCGCGGGGTAACCCGCCTGGGGAGGGTATGGGGGAGGTGCGGCCGAATAACTGGTAGAACGCACTGGCTCCTGAGGCTGTTCTTCGGACTGAGGGAAGACCGCCGGGGCTACCATGGTTGCATCCGCGTCGTACGGCTGAACTCAAACACCAGGGTGACGTGCTCGCCCAGGTTGATCACGTCGCCCGGCTGTAAAACGTACTGCCCCGCCAGGCGTTTGCCGTTGATAAATGTCCCGTTGGTCGAATTAAAGTCCTCAAAAACGAAATACCCACCCTGGAAGTACACGCGGGCATGCCGCCGGGAGATCTCCGGATCGGCGATTGCGATCGGGTTGCTGGTATCGCGCCCGATGGTAGCCTCTGTGTTCGAAAGCACAAATATCTTTCCTGGCGTAGGACCCGTGCGCATGGTGAACTGGTAGGTGAACGATGCCATGAGAGTCTCCCATAGTTGTCCCCTCTCGGGCGGTAAACTGCTGGAAATCCGCTATGCCCTGCAGGAGACGAGTGCCAAACGATCTGCGATATAGTTTACAGGTTTTCATATATTGCGTCAAACCATCTCAAGGTACTATTCATCGCTTCTACCTGGGCAAGTGAGCTGAGGCTGTATCTGGGCCCCGTTTTTCTTTCAGGCTGCCCGCCCGCCCCGCTTCCCAGGTCATCCGGAAGCCAAACACCTCGCCGAATGCCTGGACCACCTCGGTGCACAGGCTCTCCATAGAGGGCTGCTGAGCCTCCCCCAGCTGTTCTGCGATGCTGGTGGCGGGGTAACCCTCCAGCCCGCAGCCGATGATCCCCTTCCAGTAGTCCATCTGCGGATTGAGGTTCAGGGCGAATCCGTGCCGCGAGATGCCCCTGGCATCCACCTTCACCCCGATCGAGGCGATTTTTGCTGGTCGTGCCTCTCCATCCGCCGGGATCCACACCCCGGTCAGCCCATCCACCCGAATGGCAGGGATTCCCAGCCGCTCCAGGGTAAGAAGGATGGTCTCTTCCAGCCAGCGCAGATAGCCCACGTAGTCGGCCTGCGGCAGCCGGCTGGATCCATTCCCCGCTGCCGCTGGCTGCGGTGTGCCCAGCGGCAGCAGCGGGTAGCCTACAAGCTGCCCTGGGCCGTGGTAGGTCACATCCCCGCCGCGGTCCACCCAGTGCACGGTGATGCCGCGCCGGGCCAGTTCGGATTCACTCCACAGCAGGTTTGCCTGGTCGCCTCTGCGCCCAAAGGTATAAGTATGTGGGTGTTCCAGCAACAGCAGGGTCGCACGCCGCCTCCCCGCGCCGATCTCGCTCGCCAGCTCGTTTTGCAAATCCCAGGCTTGCTGGTAATCCACCAGGCCCAACCAGTGCACCGCACATTCGGATTTCATCACGTCAAGTATACTGGAAACCTGCCTGTGGGAACTTAGTCAGATATTTTTCTGACATTTTTTTAACGGTTTTCCTACCATCCTTTACTATACTTGGAGGAGCGACTTAAGTCGTTCTCGAACAATGTTTTGTAGTCATGGCTGCAGCCGTCCTCCAAAAACATTGAGAGTAGCATTAATGCCGGCTTCAGCCGTTCTACAAGAAATCAAGATTAATCATGTCATACCTGCTTTGGCATGGGTTGGTTTGTTACTACCCGGGTGGAAATTCCCCTTGATGACCTGCACTCACGAACCAGCCCGTATCATCTTACAGGTAGAAAAAACTCCAACGCAGCTGCAGGATGTACTCTTTGCTGGGTTGGGTTTACTCAGGATGGACCGATGAATTTAGAAAAATATACCCAAAAATCGCAAGAAGCCGTCTTCGGCGCCCAGCGCCTGGCGGAAGAATACAATCACCAGTCTATTGAACCGGCGCACCTGCTGCTGGCTTTATTAAGCCAGGAAGAAGGTGTGGTCCCGGCTGTTGTCACGCGCGTCGCGGGCAGCGTGCTGGCCTTGCGTGAAGATGTCCAAAAAGACCTAGAAAACCGCCCGCGCGTCTACGGCGCCGGGGGCGAGGTCGGCCTGGCACGCGCCACCGCCGAAGTCCTGGGTGCCGCCGAAAAATACACCCACGGCATGCAGGATGACTACGTCTCCACTGAGCACCTGCTGCTCGGCTTGTTGAACTCGCCAGAAGGCAAGCGCCTTGCGGCTTACGGGCTTACCAAGGACGCCGTGCTCCAGGCCCTCCAGCAGGTGCGTGGCTCGCAGCGGGTCACCACCCAGAATCCCGAAGAGACCTACCAGTCGCTTGAAAAATACGGCCGCGACCTGACTACCATGGCTCGCCAGGGTAAGCTGGATCCGGTCATCGGCCGCGATGAAGAAATCCGCCGGGTGGTGCAGATCCTCTCGCGCCGCACCAAGAACAACCCGGCCCTGATCGGTGAGCCTGGTGTTGGCAAGACTGCCATCGTAGAAGGCCTGGCGCAGCGTATTGTCAGTGGCGATGTTCCCGAAGGGCTCAAGCGTAAGCGCCTGATCCAGCTCGATCTGAGTGCACTGGTCGCGGGCGCCAAGTACCGCGGTGAGTTTGAAGAGCGTTTGAAAGCCGTACTCAAAGAGATCACCGAATCGGAAGGTCGGGTGCTGCTATTTGTCGACGAGATGCACACCGTGGTAGGCGCAGGGGCTGCTGAGGGTGCCATGGATGCCGGCAATATGCTCAAGCCTATGCTCGCTCGCGGCGAACTGCACATGATTGGTGCCACCACCCTGGACGAGTACCGCAAGTACGTGGAAAAAGATCCCGCTCTCGAGCGGCGCTTTCAGCCGGTCTTCGTCACCGAACCGAGCATAGAGGATACAATCAGCATCTTGCGCGGCCTTAAGGACCGCTACGAGGTCCATCACGGGGTGCGCATTACCGATGCTGCTGTGATTGCAGCTGCCACCCTGTCCAGCCGCTACATCTCTGACCGCAAGCTGCCCGACAAGGCCATTGACCTGATCGACGAGGCCGCCGCCCGCCTGCGCACCGAGATCGACTCAAAGCCCCAGGCGCTGGATGAGGTCGATCGCCAGATCATGCAGCTTGAAATTGAGCGCGAAGCCCTCAAGAAGGAAAAGGATAAAGCTTCCCGCGAGCGTTTGGAAAAGCTGGAAGGCGAGCTTGCCAATCTGCGCGAGCGGGCTAACCAGCTCAACACACGCTGGCAGATGGAAAAGGAAGCCATCGCCGAACTGCGCAATACGAAAGAGCAGATCGAAGGCACGCGCCACGAAATCGAAACCGCCGAACGCCAATCGGATTATGAACAGGCGGCCCGCCTGCGCTACGGCACCCTGCGTGAGTTGGAAGACCGCGCCCAGTCTGAGGAGCAGCGCATCAAAGAGCTCCAGGCAAGTGGTGCCCTGCTGCGAGAAGAAGTAGATGACGATGAGATCGCTGGTATAGTCGCCCGTTGGACCGGAATCCCGGTCACCCGCCTGCTGGAAGGCGAAACTGAAAAGCTGATTCACATGGAAGAGCGCCTGCACCAGCGTGTCGTCGGTCAGGACGATGCACTGCGGGTAGTTGCCAATGCGGTGCGTCGTTCGCGGGCCGGTTTGCAGGATCCCAACCGCCCGATCGGATCGTTTATCTTTTTAGGCCCGACCGGCGTTGGTAAAACCGAGCTGGCACGCGCCCTGGCGGTGTTCCTGTTCGATGATGAACGCGCCATGGTGCGCATTGATATGAGCGAATACCAGGAAAAACACACCATTTCTCGCCTGGTGGGTGCACCTCCGGGGTACGTGGGCTACGAGGAAGGCGGGCAGCTCACCGAAGCCGTCCGGCGCCGGCCTTATTCGGTCGTACTGTTTGACGAGATCGAGAAAGCTCACCCGGAAGTGTTTAATGTGCTGCTCCAGCTATTGGATGACGGTCGCCTGACCGATGGTCAGGGTCGCACCGTGGATTTTCGCAACACGGTGGTGATCATGACCAGCAACCTGGCCTCCCAGCTTTGGTTGGGAAATGGAAAGTCTGCTAACAGGGCTGAAATCATGCAGGCTCTGCAGGCCCACTTCCGCCCGGAATTTCTCAACCGGATCGATGAAGTGGTGGTCTTCCACAGCCTCGATCGCCAGCACCTGGCCGAGATCGTCCAGATCCAGCTGCGCCGCCTGGCTGCACTGCTAGCCGAGCGAGGCTACATCCTGGAAGTCAGCGAAGCGGCTCGTGAATATCTGGCAGACGTTGGCTACGACCCGGACTACGGAGCTCGGCCTCTTAAGCGGGCTATCCAGCGTGAGCTTCAAGATCCGCTGGCCCTGGAAATCCTGTCAGGTGTTTTCCACGAAGGGAGATACCATCCGCGTTGAGCGAGTGGGTGACGGGCTGGTGTTTACGCCTGTTCACTCTGCCGAACCTGTGGAGAGCAGGGTATAAGCCACAAAAGGTCCCTCGCGTCGAGCGGCGCTGCGGGCAAAGCCCGCAGAGGCAGTCGAAATGTAGGTGCTGGCGCAGCGCAGGCTTCCTGATCCTGCCCGCATCCAAACCGCTAAAATATTACAAAGGCGGCTGCCCCGCGGGGCAGCCGCCTTTTAATGCCAGGGGTCTGCTTAGACACCCCTTCATTCAGTTCAGATCGTAAGGTTTACCGCCATGCAGCTCAGCGCCTAGTCATCGTCGTCGAGATCTTCGAAATCCTCGTCTTCGTCGTAGAAATCGAAATCGAGTTCTTCAACCTCTTCTTCATCCAGCTCGTCAAACTCGTCTTCATACACCAGCTCGTCGTCATCGAATTCTTCATCATCTTCATAATCAAACTTGTCACCGGGACCGTGACCGTGTCCATGCCCGTGCACATGCCCATGGTCCAGTTCCTCCGATGAGGCGGCCCGCAGCTCGTTGATGGTCACGTCAAATTCCAGGGTTTTACCCGCCAGTGGATGGTTGAAGTCCAGTTTTACGTGACTCTTGGTGAGCGAAACGATTGTAGCAAACTGCACGTCGCCGTCTTCGTCCGAAACTTCCAGTTCGACCCCAGGCTTGAGTGGGATTTCAGGCGGGAACTCGCTGCGCACCACATCGACAATTGCCTCAGGGTCATATTCACCGTACCCATCTACCGCCGGCACGCTGACGTGTTTTTTGTCGCCGGCCTTCAGGCCGTAGAGGGCTGTTTCCAGGCCTTTGATCACATTCCCATGGCCTTGGAGAAACTCCAGGGGCCGTCCTCATCCGACGTATCGACAATTTCATCATCGACGCGCAGGGTGTAGTCAATGCTGACTACCACATCATCCGCCACTTCAGTGGGTTTTTTGCTTGTATCCACGTGTTTCTCCAATACATATAGGCTGGCAGGTTGACTGCCCCGGGTTTCTGCTGTGCGAATTCTATCACAGCCGCCTGTCCTGTACAGGCATGGCGTTCGGTGTGCTGCCTCGATCATATCTCCCCCGGCAGGCGGCATAGCCACCCTACCCAGATTGATAGGTGTCAGACTGCCCGTTCAGCCGGTGTGCTAACCATTTGTACCCGGTATACTGTCAGCCTGTGAGCGTTGGCTTTCACGGCCGCGCTCCTCAATTCTCATAGTTAAAACAAAGGAGTACTGAATGTCAGATATGAATTCCCCCAATGCTCTGATGGCCTTATCGGATGCGATGGCTGCTGCGGTGGCCCGGGCTGCATTGTATACCGTGTTGGTTGATGGCCGCCAGCGTATGTCGGCCAGTGGTATCGTCGTTAATGAGGGCCAGGTGCTCACTGCCAGCCACGTGGTAGAGCGCGATGATGATCTCGCCATAATCCTGGCGGATGGCACCCGCCTGGGTGCAGAGCTTGCCGGACGCGATCCCAGCAGCGACCTGGCGCTGCTCAAGGTGCAGGCTGCTGGACTGACCGTTGCCAGCCCGGCGCGTCCACCTGCCCAGGTCGGCCAGATTGCCCTGGCAGTCGGGCGTCCCTCCCCAGAAGGCGTTCAGGCCAGCCTGGGTGTGGTCAGCGCAGTTGCCGGTCCTGCCCACAGCGGGCATGGTATGCGCCTGGAAAAATACCTGCGCACCGATGCCATCCCCTACCCCGGTTTCTCCGGCGGACCGCTGGTGAATGCCTCCGGGGATGTGCTGGGAGTGAACACCTCCGGCCTGGCACACGGCGCGTCCCTGGCGATTCCAGCCGAGCTGGCCTGGCAGATTGCCCAGAACCTGGCCGAATTTGGCGGCATCAAGCGCGGTTACCTCGGCGTGCGCAGCCAACTGGTAGAGATCTCTCCGGCGATGCAGCAGGCCCTGGGACGCAGCCAGGAAAACGGCTTGCTGCTGGTTGGCATCGAACCTGCCAGCCCTGCCGAAAGCGGCGGGTTGATGGTGGGCGACATCCTGGTTGGCTTCGGTGGCGAGCCGGTAGCCGACCATGATGAGCTTGTCTCCCGCCTGATTGGCGGCCTGGTTGGTAACTCCGTTCCGGTTGAAGTGCTGCGCGGCGGGCAGCGGGCAATGTTGAACGTCACTGTCGGCGAAATGATCCAGGAGGATCGTCCCCGCCGGGGCTGGCGCCACCGCCGTTGAGATTGTCGGATTACTCAGTTTTGTCTTTTTCTGCCTGCCCCTGTTCCCCAGGCAGCGTTTATCGGAATAAGGTGCGGTGCCAAAAATCCCTGCCCGGCAGAGAATGCACGGACTGCGGGGTAAAATGAAGCTGGTAGAGGAAGTGAAGAATGATTACTGCTTTCAATGAAACTTTGCAGCTTGCGCCCGACCTGGCGGATTCGTTCACCCAGGTGCTGGAGTCCGTTTACCCAGGCCTGGTGATTGTGCATAACGGTCGCCAGGGGGTGGGTGCCGGGATCATCTGGTCGCGCGACGGCCTGGTTTTGACGAACAATCACGTGGTCGGCCGCAGCCGCGAGCTGGGAATCCAGCTCGCGGATGGCCCCGAGCAGGTTGGTCAGCTCGTTGCCCGCCGCCCGGAAGCGGACCTGGCGCTGCTGCGTTTACCGCAGGGCGTTTATCCGGCAGCCTCGATCGGTGATTCGCTGTCACTGCGGGTTGGAGAAATCGTCCTGGCAGTCGGCCACCCCTGGGGTCAGCCAGGGTACGTTACCATGGGCATCGTCAGCACCCTGGGAACAGCCGTTGACCGTGATGGAAAGGCTTCCATACCCATCATCCGTTCAGATGCCCCTCTGGCACCGGGCAATTCCGGGGGTCCCCTGGTAAATGCCCTGGGTGAAGTGGTGGGAATCAATACCATGATCATCGGGGGCGATCAGGGGGTTGCCATCCCGATCCACGTTGCGGCCGAATTTATCCAAGCCACCCTGGCCCAACCGCCTCGCTCTGGTAATGGCCGCGGGAGTGTGATTTGATCTCGATTGGCCTGATCGCCTCCACGCTGGCCGCCCGCCTTGGGCTGCGGGCACTTGTGGAGCAGGATGCTGGTCTGAGGGTGGTAGCTGAATCGTCCAGCCTGGCTGGGCTGCTGCCCGCAGCTTCAGATTCCAGCGGTCCGGATCTGGATGTCCTGGTGTGGATGTGGTCCGGACTGAATGAAGACGCCTTACACCTCGCTCTCCAGGCAACGGTTGCAGATGGAGTCTTTGACACCCTGCTCCTGCTGGCGGACGATCCTCTGGTGGCCCAGGAGCTTCCTGATCTGCCCCTGCGTGCCTGGGGGTTGCTTCCGCAGGATTCAACCGCAGCCGAGCTGATCGCTGCCATCCGCGCCCTGCACCAGGGCCTGGTCGTCGCACCGCCTGATTTTCTCGAATCTCTGTTTGCTGGCCCAGTGCTTGCCGGGCAGACCCAATCTGCGGAGGCGACTGGCGACTTGCTCACCGACCGGGAAGTAGAAGTCCTCCAGTTGCTCGCGCAGGGCCTGGCGAACAAGCAAATCGCCAGCTTGTTGACGATCAGTGCCAATACGGTAAAATTCCATGTCTCGTCAATTTACACCAAGCTTGGAGCCTCCAATCGCACCGAAGCCGTCCGCCTGGGCTTGCAGCAGGGTTTGATCAGCCTATAAGCTGCCAGGTGGCTGGCTGTCGTTGGGGTCCGGCGGGGGAGATGGTTTGGGTCGCAGGGGCAGCGCGCGGTGTATGGCGGCCCGGGGTTCCGGTTGAGTACGAGGTGATTTATGTTTCACGGTGGTGGCTGGTGGAGTTTCTTATCGTTCGACGAATCGAAAGGCCGTCCCACGTTGGACCGGCAGCTGGTGCGGCGCGTCCTGGGTTATCCGCGCCCGTATACATTTGGCATCATCATGCTGTTGGTGATGATCATCTTGCAGTCTCTGATTGAGCTCATCCCGCCCCTGCTGTACCGTGCTTTGATCGATGACGTGCTGCCCAACGGCAATGTTCGCCAGCTCAACTTGCTGGCCCTGGTGATGATTGCAGTCCCGATATTCAGCGGCTTGATGGGTGTTGTTGAGCGGTATTTCAGCTCGCGGGTAGGTGAGGGTATCATCTTTGACTTACGCCAGCAAATGTACGAACACCTCCAGCAGATGTCACTGCGTTTTTTTACCCACACCAAATCTGGTGAGATCATTTCTCGCTTTACCAATGATGTTGTAGGCGCCCAGAGTGCCATCACCGGCACCATCCCAAACATCATCACAAACGTCGTTACCCTGGTAACCACCCTGGTTGTCATGCTATCCATCGAATGGCGCCTAACCCTGCTATCGATTGTAGTCCTGCCGCTGTTTATTTTGCCTGCCCGCCGTGTCGGGCGTGTTTTGCGCGACATCCGTCGTTCGGGCATGGAGTATAACGCCGACCTCTCCAGCAAAGTTTAATGAGACCCTCGGCATCAATGGTGCCCTGCTCGTAAAAATTTTTGGCCGCCAGGTGCTGGAAAACACCCGCTTCCGCGACACCAACCTCAAAGTGCGCGATATTGGTGTCCGCCGGGCACTCGTCGGACGCTGGTTTTTCTTCGGGCTGGGAATCGCTGGCGCGGTGGGTACTGCCCTGATCTACTGGGCTGGCGGCCACATGGTGCTGGCAGGCGGTATCACCATCGGTACGATTGTGGCCTTCGCCGCCTACCTCACCCGCCTGTATGGGCCTATCTCCAGTCTCAGCAATGTCCAGGTGGAATTTGTCACCTCCATGGTCAGCTTCGAGCGCGTCTTTGAATATCTGGATCTGGAAGTGGAAATTAAGGATCAGCCCGACGCGGTCGCGATTCCCTCGGCTGACGGCCTGGTGCAGTTCGAAAATGTGTCGTTCAGTTATCTGCCTGAAGGCGATCGGGAAATTCTTGCACCTGCAAATGGGCAGACTGCTACTGCTGGTGAGCAGGTCACTTTTCAAACGGGCCAGGGCCCACTGGCATTGCCAGCCGGTCTGGCCACCGCTGCTTCACGCCGCTGGGCCATTAAAGAAGTCTCTTTTGAAATCCGCCCCGGGCAGCTGGTTGCCCTGGTGGGACCCAGCGGGGCTGGCAAGACAACCATCTCCTACCTGCTGCCGCGCCTCTACGACCCCAGCGAGGGTCGCATCACGCTTGATGGCAGGGATTTACGCCACATTACCCAGCAGTCCCTGGCCGAGCAAATTGGCATGGTCACCCAGGAAACATACCTCTTTCATGATACCATCCGGACCAACCTGCTGTTTGCCAGACCGGATGCCTCCCAGGTTGAGCTTGACGCCGCGGTGCAGGCTGCCAATTTGCACGAAGTTATAGCCCGCCTGCCGCAGGGGTATGACACTGTCGTTGGCGAGCGCGGCTACCGTTTGAGCGGTGGAGAAAAGCAGCGTTTATCGATTGCCCGGGTTGTCCTGAAAAATCCACGCCTGCTGGTGCTGGACGAGGCTACCTCCCATCTCGATTCGCACAACGAAGCAATGATCCAGGCCGCGTTAGGTCCACTCCTGGAAGGGCGCACCAGTGTAGTGATTGCCCATCGTCTGTCTACCATCCTCTCAGCAGACCTGATTTTGGTGTTGGATCAGGGGCGGCTGGTGGAGCAGGGCACTCACGCTGACCTGCTGGCGCGCAGCGGTTTGTATGCGGATCTCTACCAAACCCAGTTCGCCCAGAGCTCAGAAGCTGCCCTATTTTAAGCGCAAGGACATAATTTATTTGTGAATATTTATACTTGCTAAGGGGGTTAAATTGTTGTACCCTGTTAGCATAGTTTTCAAGAGAAATTCGCTCAGCATTTTAACCATAACCATTGTAAATACGAGCGAATTACCTTGATATTAACCCATCCTGTGGATCATTCGTTGCCCCCCAGTCAGGGATGAGAAAGGTTGAATCCCGTCCTTTTTATTCCTTATCCCGAAATTTCATTAACTCCGGCATTTACCCAGGTTAGAAAGGAGTCAGTCCATGTTTGTCGTCAAAGATCTGCTTTATGAAAAAGGCGATGATGTCTGGTCGATCACGCCAGAGGTCACTGTGCGTGAAGCTCTGGAGATGATGGCCGAAAAGCGGATCGGAGCGCTGCTCGTCATGGAGGCTGATCAACCAGTAGGTGTTTTCTCCGAGCGTGACCTTGCCCGCCGGATTATCCGGGTTAAAGAATCACCTCTGGACCAGCCGGTAAACCGAATTATGACCTCGCCCGTCATAACGGTTGAGCCGCTGCAGTCGATCGAAGAGTGTATGGGATTGATGACGGATAAGCACGTGCGGCACCTACCGGTGGTTGAGCGCGGCCGTGTCATCGGTATCATTTCCATTGGGGATGTGGTCGCCGCGATGATTCGCAGTCGCGAGAAAACGATCCGCAAGCTAGAAAATTACATCGCCGGAGTCGATTACGGGCGTTGATAGGTTCGCAATAATAAGAAGGACCCCCGGTCGTGGGGGTCTTTAAGCACGAAAGCTGCAATTAACTTGCTGTGGAGCGGTTGAATCGCATCGCACCACCTGCACTGCGCATGATACCTGCTGTCTCACCCGGAAGCTGGTTCTGTAGAAACTGGCTCGCTGGGTGGAGGTGCGGCAGGTTTTTCCGTTTCTGCCTGCGCCTGCCAGGCCAGGTTTTCCACCGTTTCCCCCGCACCCAAGCCAAGTGAATCCAGTACGGGTGCCAGGTCGACATGCTCCTCCATCCGGATCTGGCCGCGCAGGAATGCGCCTTCTTCTGTGGCAAATGCAGCCGTGACGACATTGCCCCATACCCGGCCTGTGCTCCGAATTTCCACTTTTTCCGCGGTAATGTCGGCCTGGATTGCACCGGCAATAATCACCACATTGGCGCTTACCTGCTTGCCAGTCACCCGGCCTGTTTCTCCGACAACTAACAGGCCGCGCAGGTTGATCTCCCCGTCAAAGGCGCCTTCGATACGGATGCCCCCTGTACCGCTCATGTTGCCTTTCCAGGCAATTCCTTCACCCAGTACGGACGTAACCCGCTCGACAGGCGCCGGGGGTTTAGGTGCGGGTACCTGCTCGTTGCGTTTGCGAAACATGCCGACTCCCGGAAATTATTATTCCGGAGCTTCCTCCGGAACACCGAGAATATTGTACCCCGAATCGACAAAGAAGATTTGGCCCGTCGTTTTGGGAGAAAGGTCAGAGCACAGGGCCACCGCAGTTGCGCCGACATCTTCGATGGTAATGTTCTCATGCATTGGGGCAAATTCTGCAAACCGGCGGTACATGGCCTTGAAGCCCGATACGCCCGCGGCTGCCAGGGTGCGGATGGGACCAGCTGAGATCGCATTCACGCGCACTTTTTGCTTGCCAAAATCATAAGCCAGGTAGCGCACGCTGGCTTCCAGAGCAGCTTTGGCGATGGCCATCACGTTGTAGTTTGGCACAACTTTTTCCGACGCGTAGTAAGTCATCGTTAGCAAGGATCCTCCGGGTCGCAGCAGTGGCTGGAACGCCTTTGCCAGCGCTGTGAAGGAGAACACGCTGATATCCATTGTCCGGTGAAAGCCTTCTCGACTGGTGTTGTAATACGGCCCGCTCAGCTCATCCCGCCCGGCAAAAGCGATGGCGTGTACCAGGATATCAATCTCCCCAAACCGGGCGCGCGCTTTTTCGGTGATCTCTTCGATCTGCCCGTCATCGGTGATATCGCATGGCTCTACGAACGTGCACCCAATGAACTCAGCCAGCGGTAGGACACGTTTTTCCAGCACCTCCCCGGCATAGCTGATGCCAATGGTTGCGCCGTGCTCGTGGAAAGCTTTGGTGATTCCCCATGCAATGGATCGCTCATTGGCAACCCCGAAGACCATAGCAGTTTTTCCTTCTAACAGCTTCATAGTTTCCTCCAAACAGGGTGATTTTCGCTGTATTTATATGTGGTTGACTGCGTCGTGCTGTGCCAGGAACCGCCAGGGTATGCTTTTCCAGGGCTCCGGCACACTGGTTAAACCCACGCGCGGGCCAGTCGTCACGCCTGCGTCCGAAATTGCTTGCCCCGGTTCGATAAACAACTGTGCATCGGGAGCGCACAGGTCAGCTTTATTGTGTGCTCCATTGATTCCCAGGGCCTGGGTCAGTTTACCCGGCCCATCGGTCCAGCGGGCCTGGGGCTGGCTGCCCCGGCGGGTCGCGATGACCTCCACTCCTTCGGTAGGGAGGATGGCGCGCACCAACACAGCAGCTGGAAAACCATCACTTTCCGTCACACAGTTAAACAGCCAGTGATTGCCGTAAGTGAAATAGACATACGCAAATCCGGCTGGTCCGAACATTACGTCGGTGCGCGGCGTGCGCCCAGCTTTCGCATGACAGCCCAGGTCCTCCTGCCCAATGTAGGCTTCGGTCTCGACGATGATTCCCCCCAACCGCTGCCCGGCTTCATTGTGTACCAGGCGCGCGCCTAGCAGCTCGCGCGCTACTTCCAGAGTTGGGCGGGCAAAGAATGCCCTCGGCAGGCGCTCTCCAGATCGCATCATTTAGCTGCGTGAAATCGGGCGTGTTGGTTCGCGGCTCAGGCGTGGGTCGAGCTCCAGGGTCAGGCGCAAGCCTTCTGGCAGGGAAATGCGCGGCTGGTAGCCCAATTTTTCGCGCGCCAGCGAGATGTCGGCGCGCATGCGTGCTACACCAGGGTTGGTTTGCGGGTTGGCGATCACCTCGGCTTTGCGGTTGGTGATTTCCAGGATCAACCGTACCAGGTCACGGATGCTGGTTTCTGTGCCCGTGCCGATGTTGATAATGCTGTTTGCCAGGTTGGCCGAGGTGGCTGCCGCGGTCATGGCCCGCACCACGTCGTCCACGTAGATGTAATCGCGCGTCTGCTGCCCATCGCTGTGCATCACCAGGGTGCCTGCCCGGTACGCCTGCCGCAGGAAATTTGGGATCACCGGCGGGTGAGAAGCTGGTAGATGCTGCCCGGGGCCATATGCATTGAAGACCCGCAAAATGACGGTATCTATACCCCACAGGCTGCCGATTGTACGCACGTAGTACTCCGCAGCCAATTTAGAGACGGCGTAAGGCGAGCGCGGGTTGGGAATGGCAGTTTCCTGCAGCGGCTGCTGCTGCTGGTCCCCGTATACAGCCCCCGACGAGATAAAAATAACCCGTCGAACGCCAACATCCCGCACGGCTTCCATCAGGCTGACCGTTCCCCCAACATTGACAGCGTTGTATTCAGCCGGGTACAGGATCGATTCTGGCACAGATACCCTGGCTGCCAGGTGGTATACACAGTCGATGTCCTGCAGCAGAGTCCAGAGTTTAGGGCGGTCGCTCACATCGCCCCTGGTGAACATCACGTCAGGAGAAAGTGCCTGTGGGTCCCCGGTAGAAAGGTTGTCCAGCCCGCGCACATGATGGCCTTCGCGGGCCAGATTGTTGGCCAGTGACGACCCTAAAAAACCCGCTGCACCGGTAATTAAGAAATTCATGAAGGAATCGCTTTCCTTAAGCGGAAGTTTGTGTGTTAAATTGGTCCTTGATTCACAAGGTGATCGTTTGAAACTGACAATCACGCCGGCAAACCACCGTGGTGGCTTTGATTTCGCCAGACTGTACCCGGCAGATTGCCTGCCTGCTCCGGAGTTGGAGTGTAGGCGATTATAGCACGATCAGCTTCAACGTCTCCTTACAGCACAGCGCGGGCAGCCACATCCGGAATGCGATGATTCTGCTTGGGTATGCTCACTGACCGTTATACGTCTCTCTGGTCATACCGGGTGGTTCTGCTGCGGACACCTGCGCGCGGCCGCTTACCCTGCGGTGACTCTCTGCGAGCGAGCTGCGCCGATCAGTTGTATAATTATTCCAGGCTCAAAAGTTCCGTCAAACCCGAGTATTTTGTTTGCATTGGCGGGAGAGGAAACTCGTTAGCTTTGCCCAGACACAGGAACGCCGAATTCAAATTCTGCCTGGAGCCTGGACTAAGCATTGGGTGATCCACGAAAACGACTTAGATAATAAACGTACCAATCTCAACAGAACAACCAAATGCGATAGGTGCCAACATGCAGATTTTGGGAGTTGACATCGGGGGATCGGGAGTAAAAGGCGCGGTGGTCGAAATCGACCATGCCGAACTGATCACAGACCGATTTCGTATCCCCACCCCTGTGCCATCCACGCCGCAGGCCGTGGCAAATCTCGTAGCTCAAATTGCTCTAAAATTTGACTGGCAGGGTCTGGTAGGTTGTGGTTTTCCGGCGGTTGTGCAGCATGGCGTCACCAAATCGGCTGCCAATGTCCATCCCGATTGGGTTGGTACGGATGCAGCCGATATGTTTTCTCGCGCCACCGGCTGCCCGACCTGGGTTGTCAATGACGCGGATGCTGCCGGGATAGCTGAAGTGCGCTTTGGGGCCGGCGCGGGTCGCAAAGGAGTGATCCTGGTAGTAACCATCGGTACCGGCCTGGGAACCGCCTTGTTTGTGGATGGCAAGCTCGTGCCGAACATGGAGTTGGGGCACATCGAAATCCGCGGTAAAGATGCTGAATCGCGTGCCTCCGATGCTGCTCGCGAGCGCAAAAAGCTTTCATGGAAGAGGTGGGCTGCGCGTTTTGATGAATATTTGCTCACCATCGAACGTTTGATCAACCCGGACCTGTTTATATTAGGGGGTGGTGCGAGCAAGCGGATGGATCTTTTTATGCCTTACCTGACCGTTACGACGAAGGTTGCCCAGGCCCAATTCTTGAACGAAGCAGGCATCGTTGGAGCTGCCTTGATAGCCGCTGAGAAACTGGCCTGATACTGCCCATGGATTTCATTTCTGGCGTTACTACCGAGCCTCTGTTGCGCGATGCCTTACACCGCCTGCAAACCACCCTGGCGCCCCAAGTAGGCGATGGTGGGGTCGATCTGGCTGTTGTTTTTTTATCTTCTCATTTCCGAGGTTTGGCCCAACAGGTGCGGATTGGTTTGCAGGAAATTTTCCACCCGGCGGAAATGATTGGCTGTTCCGCCGAAGGGGTCATTGGCCCGAACGACGAGCTTGAACAAACCCCCGCCATCTCTGTGCTCCTGGCCCGCCTTCCGGGGGTCACGATCACCCCTTTTTCCCTGGTCGCCCAGGCGTGGAATGACCTGCTAGATGACGAAGCGGCGTTCCGGCGGGCGGTGCCAACTTCCACGGCTGAGGCGCGCCTGGGTCTGCTTTTCTGCGATCCTTTCTCAACACCCGTCGATCGCGTGCTCCGGGCCTTTGAACGTTTTTTACCGGGGATGCCGTTATTGGGTGGCATGGCCAGCGCTGCGATGGCGGCCGGCCAGAATACTCTCTTTCTGAAGGACCGGATATTAAACGCCGGCGCAGTCGGGCTGCTCCTCAGTGGCGAATTTGATTTTGATTATGTTGTGTCGCAGGGCAGCCGTCCGGTAGGTGATCACTATGTAGTCACCGGTGCCGGGCAAAATGTCATTTTCAGCCTGGAAAACCAGCCCCCTTTGTTCCGCATTCAGGAGATGGTTGATCAGCTTCCCGAGGAAGACCACCAATTATTGCAGCGCGGCCTGCTTATTGGTCGGGCCATCGACCCGATTCAGGATACGTTTGGACGTGGTGATTTTATCATTCGCAGCGTGCTGGCTGCCGACCATCATAACGGGGCGATCACTGTTGGTGATGTAATCCGGTCTGGCGAGATCGTCCAGTTCCACGTCCGCGATGCCCTCACCGCTCGTGAGGATCTGGAAATGCTGCTCATCCCCCAGGCATTTCGCCCCTCCGCGGCAGGGGTGTTAATGTTCACCTGCAATGGTCGTGGATCGCGCCTGTTCGATTCTCCCAATGGGGATGTATCTGTGGTTCAGAAGAGTCTGGGCAATGTGCCCTTGGCGGGATTTTTCTGTGCAGGCGAGATCGGCCCTGTTGGGGGGCGCAACTTTGTTCACGGCCATACCGTCTGTCTGGCGATTTTCCGCGAGCATCAACTGCCTGAAAATTGAAGCTTCCACGCGTCCGCCAGAGCCCGATGCGCGTCTACATTCTCTAAAAAGCTCAAACGTAGCTCAGTATCTTGAATCTGCTGGGACCGCTCGTCCAGGAGGTGATAAGCACGCTCCAGTACTCCCGCCGCGCGGTCATCCTGGACGGCTTCCAGTACCTGCCAGCAGGTCAGCCACACCCGGAACGGTTCGTCGCAGCCATCAAGCGAGTTGTCTTCCAGAAATTCCAGGATATCGTCGACATACTGCCTGGCTTCGGCTGGTTTTCCGCTTGCCAGGGCAGTGCGTGCCCGTCCTGCCAGGGCTTCCTTCGCTAGGCGTTCCTGTTCCAGCTCTTGCCGGATCGATTGGGCCTCCTGGTAAGCCTTGGCTGCTGCCGCATAATCCCCTTTCGTGAGCAACGCGTGCCCCAGGTTGGTCAATGCAGTGGCCTGGTTGTGGCGGTCGCCAATCTCCACGGCTGAGGCCAGCGCCTGGCGGGCGTATTTTTCAGCGATATTCTGGTTGCCAAGTTGGTGAAAGAGCAGGCTCAGGTAAACCAGCCCCCACACTTCACCCGGACGGTCGCTCAGTTCCTGTTTGATTTCTAGAAAATATTCGTACACCCGACGGGCACGCGCATAACTACCCAGTAATTGCAATAGGCTGGCCAAATTAATCAGGGGGATACTTTCGCTCAGCCGGTCCCCGGTCGTGCGGGATAGATGGATAGCTCGGTCGTAATAGGCTTCCGCCTGAGAGTACCGACCTTCCATTTCAGTCGCGATCGCCAGCAGGTTATAGGCGCGCGCCTGGCCGCGTAAGTCTTCGTTGGCCAAACTGATTTGTAAAGCTTCCTCGGCGTAGCCACGCTGAGCTTCCATGTTGGCCAGGTAATGGGCAATGGCTCCCAACGAATATAGGCAGTCGGCAATCATCACCGGGATTTCCCTGCGCCGGGCGGTCGCCAGAGCTTTGTTCAGCAGACTGCGTCCGGTTTTAAAATCACCCTGGTAGCGCAGTCCCTCGCCCCATTCAATGTACGCTGCAGCCAGCGCCTGGTCGTCATCCAGGGTTTGGGCCAGCTCGGCTCCCTGACGTGTGTGCTGAATGGCTTCTTCAAACAAACCCAGCTTGTTTAGAAACCCTGCCAGGCGGATGTGCAGCTTACAAATAATCCGGCGTAGTTCTGCAGTCTCGGGCTGTTGGTCTGCAAGCATTTCCAGCGCTCTGGTAAATGCAGCCCTGCCTTCAGTGAAGCTCCCGGTCAGGTGCAGGTAGGCATAATATCCATCAATACCCAGTCCCATTTCCTTCACCAAGCTTTGGTCGATCACCCAGCTCCAGGCCAGCCGGTAGTTTTCGCGCGGTTGGGCGAGTTTATCTACCGGCAATATTCCGCGCGCATACGCGTATCGCTGCTGGTTGAGTCTCTCCATGAAATAATGTGCATGTTGGGCCCGAGTATGCTGATATTCTTCCGGCTGGGAGCGTAGTTTTTCCAGGCTATAACGCCGCAGGAGCTCGTGCAATTCGTAATACTCTGGGGGCATATGCCGTAAAAAGCCGCGGCTGACTAACGCGTCGAGGAAGAAAGGCGATGCCTCTGCAATTTCTGCCGCTGATTGTTGGGTGAATCCCCCACGGAATATAGCCAGCCTGATCAGGGTTCGCTGCTCCCCTTCAGACAACATATTCCAAAAGGGGTCGAATATTGCCGCCAGCCGCCGGTGCGGCAGCACGACATCCTTTCGCTCCGTGGAAAGAAAATCCAGGCTTTTTTCGATTTCCGCCGCAATTTCGGGCAATGTGAAGGTGGTCACCCAGGTCGCGGCCAATTCGATTGCCAGCGGCAGCCCATCTACCAGCTGGCAAATGTGCGCCAGAATTGGGCGCTCTTCAGCTTTGATCTGGAATGTTGGCTCGATTCGGCGTGCCGTATGCAGGAAAAGCCGCGCCGCTGGTGAAGATATTTCCTGTTCGGCAGACAGGTCTGGGCAGGTGAATCCGTCCAGCTCGAACAGTACGGACCCCGGGGCGTTCAGGCGCTCGCGAGAAGTTACCAGCACCTTGACTCCCGGGGCGTTTTCCGTGATTTCGACCAGCAGCCCTGTAAAATCGATTTGCGGTTCCAGGTTGTCCATGATCAGAAGCATGTCGCGATGCCGCATGTAGCGCGCCAGCTGAGTCAGGGCCGGTGCCAGCCCATAAAAGCGTAAATCCAGCGCATCGGCAATTGCCGTTATCGCCGCGCTTTGCCCGTTGGCTTCACCCAGAGCCACAAAATAAACCCCATCGGAGAACTGTTCCAGCATTTCCAACCCCACCTGCTGTGCCAGGCGAGTCTTTCCTATACCTCCTGGGCCGTGCAGCACTACCAGATTGTTGGCTTCCAACTGCCGCCGCAGGGCCTCCAATTCTTCCTGGCGGTCAATCAGTTCGCTTAAAGGTTCTGGCAGATTGTTGCTTGGCAAGCGCCGCCGTTCGACCAACCACTCCTGCAGCTGGATGGCGGTCGTCTCGGGGCGGTAGGTCCAGCTTCCATTATCGGGATAAATGAGCCGTTGGGTTAACAGGTACGTCAAACCAGCCTGGATTCCGCCTGGCCAGCCGCCAGTTTGGTGGTACAGCCAGGCCAATACCTCGTCCGAAGGATCCCAGCCCAGAATGTTTTCCAGCCATTGGCGCAAACCATCGGTGCTGAGTGGCAGCAGTTCAAGCTTCACCGTCTGGACATTATCTTTGTACTGGAAAATGGTTTTTCTCCCATCTGGGATTGCAAGCACAAATCGCAGCCGGGTTTGTGGCAGGTGTTGGTTCCAATCCCGCAGGAATTTAAGGGTGAGCCGGTCAATCTCGTTGACGTTGTCAATCAACACCAGCAGCCCGCTGGCTTTACGTTGTACAAGTGCCAGTTTGATCGCTTTAATGAATCGTTCTTCGCCGTCCAGCGGGTCGGGTAGGTCCTCGATAGCCTTTCGCCCATCTTGCAGTGCCCCAAACAGCCGGTTGCTCCGGGCGGTGCTGCCGCTCACCTGCAAGGTGAGATAACCCAGCAGGCGCCCCAGCTTGGAAGCCTCTGCTAAAAGGCGCGATTTTCCCGAACCGGCCTGCCCCTGGATCAGGCAGATTGCGTGCACGGCTCCGCCTTCCGTCTGCAGGAATTGGTGCAGCTGGTCGAGTGCAAAATGGCGCTCGATCAATAGCGGGGGTTCTGTAGGCAGCATGTTGGCTTGCCAGGGAACCACCTCCTCCACGACCCGGCTGCGCCCAGCGCGTTTGGCTTCGTAGTGGTGTTGGTCAGCTGCCTCGAACAGAGCTTCCGCCGTATAGCCATCCTGCGGACAGCTCGCCACCCCAATGCTTGCCGAAATCGTCACCGGTGGGTTGCCGCTGAATTTGCTCATTTCGATTTCTGCCAGCAGGCGATTTGCCAGCCGTGCAGCCTGAGTTTTGGATGTATCTGGTAACAAGATCAGGAATTCGTCGCCCCCATAGCGGAAAAGAACATCCTGCGGGCGGAGCAGTTCTGCCAGCCGCCGTGAAAATTCCACCAGGACCTGATCACCGCGTGCATAACCAAATGCATCGTTGACGCTTTTAAAATGATCCAGGTCCAACATCATCAGCGAAAAAGGCTGCCCCTGTTTTTGGGCGCGCGCTGCCCCCTGAGTCAGATAGGTGCTGAGCATTGCGCGCGACAATACTCCGGTCAGGGGATCCCGGTTGGTAACATCCTGCATTTCGGGCCGTTCGTTGATCGTGTTAGCCATCCCGGTTGATGCTGCGTTCCTGACTGAACCCATCCGGGTACCGCCGGCGGAGTTTGGCTACGTTTTCCTGGGCGATCTCCTCCAGGCTCAGGCCGCACGCGGTGGCTGCCTCTGCCAGGTACCACAGGACATCTCCCAATTCGTCGCTCAGTGTTGGCCCGTTGATTTCCGTATGCCCGTGCGCAGTGAGCTTTTTTACCAGGTTGGCGAACTCACCCGCTTCCCCGCTCAAGCCCAACGCGGCCACCATTAAACGTCTTTCACCTTCGCCGCCTGCGCCAGCCGTGCGCGCCGCCAACTGCTGGTATTCTTCAAAATCGAGTTTCACATGAGTCATGTACTTAGCCTACCCAGACGTATCCAGTTTAACGTATGCGATCTTATAACTGCGTTACAGGTCCGTGAGAGTTTCCGCAGCCGCTTGCCGGTAGTAATTGCGGAACGCCCGTGTTTCTTCCAATAAACGTTTCAAACGACCGAATGCTGCCGTGCTGCCCGCTGGCTGTTGCTGCTCGGTCTGGTTGCTGGCGGCCTCCAACAGCATGTGGCCGCCCTCACTGCCCTGCCAGCGAATCTGACCGCGCGCCTGCAGCCAGTCCAGACCCGCTGCCACACTCTCTTCGCGCTGACCCAGGGCGCCTGCCAGGGCTGTAAGGGAGGTCTGCCCTGCCCGTGTGCGCAGCGTATACTTAACCAGCCCCCCCAGCTGCTCCAGAAAGAGTTCGGGAGAATCGGCCGCTGCCCCTGCCGCAAACAGGAAAATATCCTCCGCTTCAGTTCGTTGGATGGCATTGCGCAATTCCGCCTGGCCAGGTGGAATGCTGAATACTACCAGCGTGCCGCCGCGATCCAACTGCAGACGGGTCCGTGCCCCTGGGGGATTTTCTACCAGGCCCTCAGACCATACCTGGGCGTCTTGCAGCCCACCAGAATGGGCTATGCTGGTCTCTGCCAGCGCCCGCTGCGGGTCGGTGACTGCCCGGTAATCATGGATCCGGCGCTGGCGCGGTTTTTGTGCCTGTGAAGAGACTTCTTGAAGGGATAGGTCAGCAACCTGCCGGGCGTCGATCCAGGTTATCTGCACGCCGGGCTGTCCCAGGTAGTTACTGCTGCGAGCGCTGTAGGCCAGCTCGAAGCGCCCCTGAGGTAAATCCCAGCCTGCCCCCTGCCACCACATGACCCGCACCTCACGTCCCATCTCATCGGCAACTGTTACCTGGAGGTGTTCAGCGCCTCTGCCTACTGGCGCCGCACTCTTTACCACCAGTGGCGGGCTGGCAAAAATCAGCGCCGGGTTGCCCGGTCCGAAGGGCGCCAGGCGCTCAAGATCTCTCACCAGCTCGGGGGTCAATGCCTCCAGACCCAGCCTTCCATCTAAAGCCAGCCGCGGCTGAGTCTCAAACTCCGGCAGCAGCGCGCTCACTGTCCGGTCGATGGCGCGCTGGAACTCCGCAAGACGTTCTGTGTCCAACGCCAGCCCGGCTGCCATTGGGTGACCGCCGAATCCGTACAGCATTTCCCGCTGGACAGCAATCGCCGCGGTTATATTTAACCCTGCCACCGAGCGCGCGGAACCGCGCGCCTGCCCGCCTGGCTCGGCGGCAAACAGGATTACTGGTTTGTGAAATCGCTCCACCAGCCGGCTTGCCACGATCCCAATCACCCCGGCAGGCCAAGCCGGGTTGGCGAATACCAGTACATGGTGCTGCAGCAGTTGAGGTGTGCGTTCGATTTGTTCCAGCACTCCCTGGAACACCTGGTCGGTTTGCAGCTTGCGCTGCGCGTTCAACCCCTCGATTTGGGTCGCAAGTAAGCGTGCTCTGCCTGAATCGCTTGTCGTCAGCAGTTCCACAGCCTGGTTGGCGTCATCCAGCCTGCCCAGGGCGTTCAGTCGTGGGCCAATACTAAACCCGATGTGCTCCTCTGTCAGGCGGCTGGCCTGCAAACCTGCCAGCTCGTACAGGTTCAACAGCCCGAGCCGGCGCGTTTCACGCAGCGCGAGCAGCCCGCGCTGCAGCAAATAACGGGTATCCCCAGTCTGCATAGCCACATCTGCCACGACACCCAGCGCCACCAGGTCCAGCAGCAGGCGGGCTGCCTCCGGGCGCCCGGCTTGCTCAAGCAGCGCCTCTGCCAGCTTGTAAGCCACACCTACCCCAGGCAGTGTACTCAGGGGGTGACCATCCGCCAGGAATTTGGGATTTATCAGCGCCATCGCCTGCGGCAGTTTCTCTGGGAGGTCATGGTGATCGGTCACCAGGAAGTCCACTCTCTGCTGGCGTGCGTAAGCTGCTGCCTCGACGGCTCCAATCCCTGTATCGCAAGTCAGCACCACCCGGGCTCCTTGTTCAACCAGCCGGGCCAACCCCGGCAAATTCACGCCGTGTGATTCGCGCGCCCGGTTAGGTATGTAGTAAGTCACTTTCCCCCCTATTGCGCCTAACGCCTGGACCAAAAGGGTGGTTGCTGTCTGCCCATCAACATCAAAATCACCCCACACTATGATCGGCTCCCCTTGCTTGATAGCCAGCATCAGGCGCCGCACTGCAATTTCCAGGTCAGGCAGCTCCTCCGCTTGAGCCGGTCCATACGCATCCGGGTTCAAGAAGGCCCGCGCCGACCGCGGGTCTGCCAGCCCGCGCTGTACCAGAACGCGTGCCAGCAGGGCGCTTCCGGTGAGTTCCACCAGTGCGGCAGGGACATCGATTTCTTGTGGAAAAATCCATTCAGTATCTGCCATCTTTGGACAGGTTGGAATGCCGAAATGGTGCTTGTTTGGGACGCCTGCTGGCGGTCCCAGGGAACGACTTAATCGTATTCGATTTCTGCTACGCTGGAAAGGTCGAATTCGGGCAGGTCTTCAACTTCAAATACCTCCCCCAGCTCGCCCAGCTCACCTGCGCGCCCTCCCCGGTCGCACAGCGAACGGTACTGGCAGAACCGACAGCGGGTTTCATCGTTAGTCTTATCAAATGCCTCTACACCCAGCCCGGCGATCTCTTTGACCAGCGATTCCAGGCGACGTCGATCGCGCTGGAAAGACTGCGGGTTGTAAGCGAACCGTTCCGGCTGTGTGGGGGAAGTCGTAAACCAGTACACCATCTCCACCTGCTCTGGCCGCACCTCCACCTGGGCAATAAACGCCCCCGCCAGCACCAACAGGTAAGGGTAAACGCGTGTTTGCAGGCGTTTCTCCAGCGTGGCGCGTTTTGGCTTGTGGGCGGATGTTTTCCAGTCGTAAATGACGAATTGCCCGTCTGCCAGCGCTGCGACCAGGTCATATTTTGCCACCAGCCGGTAGCCTGCCAGTGCTGCGCTTAATGTAACTTCTGGTAACAGGCGCGTGCTTGCGCCGCGCCTGTAATGAGGATTCTAAACCTGGCAGGCGCCCAACATGCGTCTGGAAACTATGCCACCATTGGGCCAACTCGGGTTCGGTCTCAGCAGGTTCCAGCTTTTCTGCGGGCAGCCCGCTCAGCCACTGCTGTGCCATGCGGTGGAAACGAGCGCCCATTTGCCCCAGGCGCTCGTTCTCCAGCGCCGGTTCGACCTGGACTGCAGGCCATGCCAGTCGTTGCAGGTATCTCAGCTGGAAGCGCCGCGCACATTCTGTGTAATCCTGCAGGCTTCCCTGGCTGAAAATAAAATCATCCGGCAGTTTCACCACGGTAGTCCTCCCACCAGCCCTGCAGTGCTGCAAACGGCAGTGCCTGCTGCAAATCACCCCTGCGGCCCGTATTCCAGGTGATGATCAGATCCGTTTTGGCACGGGTGATCCCGACGTACAGCAGCCGCAGGCGCTCACGAACGTAATCCAGGCGAGCCGCCTGTGTGGCCTCACCTGGCTCAGGCCAGGCGGGGTGCTGTCCCGATTCGCCTGCAGGCGGGAAGAGCGCCATAATCTGGGCGTGCGCCTCGGCCTCCAGGTTCATCTTGCCGCGTAGGAACCACTTCTCACCCCGATATTGGTCGTTCTCCATCCCGGAGGGAAAATCGTACCGATTAACAGACATTAAATACACCCGGTCCCATTCCAGTCCTTTGGCTTTGTGCATTGTTGCGACAACCACGATTCCCCGGTAGCGCTCGGGTGTGAACCCCGTATCGTCGTCGCTGAATCCTAAAAAGCGCCGTTCGTTGCGCGCAATAACCGCCAGCTCTTCAGTTAATTCCGGCAGCCGCCAATGCGGGTTTTGGGCGCCTGCCGACCGCAGCAGCAGTGCCAATTTGTGGGCAATCGCCAGGTCTGCCGGTTGTGTAAACAGATCCTGGCTCGCCGTCAGCACGATCTGGTCTACCGGCAGCAGTACTGCCGCCTGCCAGCGCCGCACCAGATCGCGGTATGCCAGTAGCAGCTCATAAAGCGGAGGATCATCCTGGTAAAGCTCGCTCGCCTGCAACCATTCCGGGTCCAGGCGCGGCCATAGATATTCCTCTACCCGCCGCAGTGTGCGCAGGCGCTTCACTGCTCGCACCGTCAGCTGGTTTTCGGCCTCATCCTCACGCAGCTCGCGCCTCCAGGCCTCCAACAGGCGCCCCAGCTTGCCCGGCGATTCCGGGTCACCCAGGTAGTTGAGCAGCGTTCCCAGAATGCCTGCTGTCGTGCGGGTGGAAGTCGAGCTGCGCAGCAGGCTGTCGTTGTATTGGATCTTGCGCCGCTTCAGTTCGTCGGTAACTTGAAATGCCCGGCTGTTGGTGGGCGCCAGCACGACCACCGTGGCATCCGGATGCTCTGGCAGCCAGCGCTCCAGGGACTCAGCAATCGCTGTCACCTCTTCGCTGGCAGTGTACTTGCGGCCTACCAGGTAAATTGACTCCGGCGAATCTGCCGGGTTGGGCTGCGGATCCCCAGCTGGAGTCAGCTCGATATAGGGGGGCGCCTGCAGGGCATCGCGCGCCTGCGGGTGGGGATGTTCTGCCATCACCCAAGCCACCAGGTGGTTGGCCAGCCGGATGATGCTGGGTGTCGATCGCCCTGAATTGGGCAGCTCGCCGCGTTCCACAAACGGGTTGTTGATAAAGCGCCGTAAAAACTCTGGGCTGGCGGTTGTGAACGTTTCATAAATTGCTTGGTTCGGATCCCCCACCCGCACCCAGTTGCCGTCGTCACCCACCAGCAGCCGCAGGATATCTTCCTGCAGCCGGCTGCTGTCCTGCGCCTCGTCCTCCAGGATCGTGGGCCAGCGGTAGCGCATTCGCTCCAGCAGGTGCTCGTCCAGCTCCAGCGCGCTTAACGCCAGCCGGATCAGGTCGTCAAAATCCACCGCTCCCCGGTACGCCAGCGCGCGCTGGTAATCGGCATACATCGCCTGCCCCATTTCGAGCAGGGGCAGTGGGAACGGCAGCCCATCCAGCTGGCGGCGGATGTCCTCGGGCCTGAGGCGCAGGTCCTTGGCAGTGCGGATGAAGCTCAACGCGATTTCATCCACCACCTCGGGCAGCTTTTCGCGCCGCACCCAATCCAGCTTGTTTTCATCCAGGGTGATGTCCAGGAAAATCTCCAGCGTCTGGGAATGAGTTTGCAGCCAGGCGCGCGCCACCTCGCTGCGGATTCCTTCCGCCAGCCGTTCATCGATGATCTGGAAATTTTCCGCCAACCCCACCAGCGCCGGGCGCTCGCGGACAATATCGTGTGCCAACCCATGCAGCGTCCTCACCCGGTAGCGCGGCACCAGCACACGCCGCTGCCCACTCTCATGCAAAAACGCATCGACGCGCGTGCTGAAATTATCCACCGCTGAATTGGTCAATGTCACCACCAGGATCTCCTGGTCGTCTTCCAGACGCGCCTCCAACAGTAAATCCGCTGCCAGCCGCGAAAGCGTCCATGTTTTCCCTGAGCCTGGCACCGCTGAGACACCCATCCTGCCCCGCCGGAACGCCAGCACTTGCGCCTGTTTAGGCCGCGGCCTGTAGTTAGCGCTCATTGTTTTCCCCCTCCCGCAGAGCCCGGTCAATGGCCCGCAGCAACGGTCCCCGGCTCTCGAAACCCTGTTCGTTGAGCTGGCTGAGCCCAAGGAATATCTTACCCCGGCAGCGCCGCGCCAGCCCCAGCGCCAACCGGCTCATGCTCTCCAGGCTGGTGAGTTCCTCCTCCGTCTGTGTCCACAGCGCCCCCTCCAGCCAGCTACGGCTGAGCACGTACGGGTGTGTCAGCGGCTGGGCAATCCGTTCGAACCAAGCCCGGCTGCCGGCGTCCAGCCAGAACTGGTACTCTACTGGGCGATTCTGCATCAAGAAAGTGTAGGCCGGCGCCAGGAAGACTGCCTCTTCGGGCTGTTCCTGCATGCTCTCCACGTATGCCGCCGCAATGACCCCGTCTGCCACCATCTCTAAATATTCACTGCCTAACACCACCCCATCGACAGATAGGCTCTCCCCCGCCGCCCAGCGGAACTTCTGGACTGACTCGATTAGATTGGCAGTCACTTCGGCCGCATTGTAATTTGTGTAAAAGCCAAAGCCATTCTGCGAAAGCACCTCCCCGAACAACCGTGCCAGGAAATGGTCCAGCTCCTCCGGGTGCCCTTCCTGGTAGGTTTGCAGCCAGCTGCGCAGCACTTCGTAACGTTCTCCGATCGAAAACGTAATCCGTTCCTGAACTTCTGCGCCGATCCGGTCAAACGGCGTCATCACCGCTTTCCCGTCCTGGATGCGGTAAACGATCTCTGCCAGCAGCCGCGCCCGCACCAGGTCCAGGCCTGCGATTGCCTGCAGCAGGGCGCCCGCAAAGTCTGCCCGCGGTGGTACCCTGCCAAATTCCGGATGTGCAAGCGAAGCCAGGGTTAACAGGCAGCGGCTGGCTGGCTCATCGCGCAGCGCCCGCGAAGGGCGGTAGGCCCGCGCCGGAATGCCGCGCTGCTCAAGCCGGTGCATCAGGGAAAAGCGCAGCGCATCCGACAGGAACGGGGACAGAACCGCGATCTCCCCCGGCGGCGTCCCCTGTTCGTCCACCAATGCCGAGATCCGTTCTGCTACCCAATCCAACATTTGCGGATAGTAGCGGGTGGCCTCGTATTCCAGAGCCAGGGCAGGGTTAACGAGCTTCGCCTTATTCTCATTAACCTGCCGGGAGCGCTTAGCGGCAGACACTACCGCAGGTGGCTGCCCCGCTGCGTAAATTGCCTCCCCCAATGCCTGCACCGCGGCCGGCATCACCAATGAATTCTCCAGCCGCACCACCTCATCGCACAGCGTGCGCAGATCGCTGGCCCCCTGCGGGTCGGCCCCCAGGAACAGCCGGTAGCCAGCCTGGTCGTCGAAAACGACCAGAGCCGACGCTGCTCCTGGCAGCCACGCCTTCAGCAGTCCGTGCGCCACGGGCGGATTCTCTTCGATATTATCGGCAATCAGGTGCCGGTAGCTGTTCAGGAGGTATTCCCGAAAAACCGCTTCGGGCCACAACCGCCGGGTAAACACCTCCACCTGCAGCGAAAAGTCCAGCAGGTTGTGCTGCAGGCAGTAGCTCCGGAACAGGCTGGCGCACTCCTGGGCATTGTCGTAAACCCGCAGCTGCGCCAGTTCTCCCACCCAGGCAGATTTCAACCGCCGCCCGATCTCCGTGTGATCGAAGCCAGCCATCGCCGCCTTGTTTAAGTTATCCAGGATCTGAGAATACAGCCGGTTGCGCTCGATTGTCACCGAGTCGAAATAACCTGTCTCGAGAAAAGGTCGCACCAGGTGCGCCATGTAATATTGGGCTGTTTCCAGGGTCAGGAAGGTGGGCGGGTGCTCGGGGTGGGCAAAACCGGCTGCCTCTGCTGCTACCGGCCAAAACAACTCGACCATGCGTCGCGCCAGCCCGCCGATGGTCAGCACTGCAGGCAGCCCCCCTGCCGCCAGCCCGGGCGTACGCAGCAGGTGCGCGTATGGTGCTCCCAGGGCACGCTGCGGCACCAGCACTAGCACCTCGCTGCCCGCTGCCCCCGCTTCCAGCAGATGCGCCAGGCGCGCCACGGCAGCAGTGGTTTTTCCGCTGCCCGCCGGCCCCTCTAGGAACCGGCGCCCCAGCGGCGCCTCGGAAATCTCGCGTTGTTCCGGTGTGAGGGGCAGCATACGTTCGATTGTATCACAACTTAGAATGGATGTTCGAGTTAGGAACGAAGTCTCCCCTGCGCCTGCTATCCAGTTCCCGGTCTATGGGCGGCATTCTGGCACCCTGGTCATCGTCGTTGGCCTGCTGGGCGCAGTGATCATGATTCTGATCACATCCGGCTTCCGCACCGAAATCGTCACAGCGGTTATGGGGCTGCTGGGCAGCCTGCAGGGATACATTTTTGGCGAACACAAAGGCTCGAGGTGCGGATACCCAGAATACGCCTCCGAACGTGGGACCTCCTGCCGCCGAAGATCAGGCCTGGCTTTCCATAGGCACAGCTGCGAGCGGGAATGTGGGGGCTGGCCCTCCCTTTTACGGCGCCGGCAGACTGGCTGTCCTCCCGATTATTGGCAGGTATGCAACCTCGCCGCCGACAGCCAGGCCAAAGCTTCCGACCTGCGCCGAGCACTCGTTAGCTACTTCCAGGTCCACCATGTGGACCCCTTCTGTAGCAAAGGTCTGCATGATCACCGGCCCTGATCCTGCCGCGGCCCCATCCACCGTCCAGGCGTAGGTGAACGGCGGCGTCCCCGCCGAGTACTGCGCCGAAAGTGTTACCGGCTCGCCGGGCTGGGGTGGCACCGGACTGGCTGCCCAGCGCACCTGCGCAACCAGCTGGCACAGGTCCACCACCAGATCAACCCCGCTCCCCACCAGCGGATCTGGCAGGATCACGTTCGCCAAATCATACGGAGCATAGCCCGGTGCACTCACCCCTAGCAGGTACGTACCTGCCGGCAGCATCCCGGCAAAATGTCCCTGCCCATCCGCCGTGAGCGCCTCCCGGTAGCTGGCGTTTTCCAGTGTTACCAGCGCGCCAGCGACCGGCTCCAACGCATCTGAGTGTGTCACCGTCCCGCTGACGTTTGGCGCATAAAACCCTGCCAGGTGGGCTACCGTTCCCACCGCGGCTTTCACTGCTGCCGTGAAATAGGCGTGGTCCATGTTACCCACCGTATCAGTCTGCTTGTGCCAGTTTGGGCTGATGTAATCCTCCATTGCCAGGATTGCCGGATAATCATACGTCCAGAAGGAAGAATGGTCGCTGAAATTCAAGCCATCAAACAGGATGCGCGGCCGGATCAGCAGGTTATAGACGTCTGCCACCTGGTCGAAAGTTTGGGCGATTGCCAGGTCACCAGTCTCACCCGGCCTCACGTGCAGCTCGAACTCCTCCACCCCGCCAGTGTTGTTGCCGATCATATCCAGGTTAAGCACACCCAGCACCTGCTCGCTGCGCGCCGCCACCTCGGCAGCGTATGGTTGTGAGCCTTTAAATAGCTGCTCCTCGCCGGTGAACAGAATGTAGCGGATGGTGTACGCAAATGTGTACTGGCTGAGGATTTCTGCGGCGGTCAGCACTGCCGTCGTGCCGCTGGCATTGTCATCTGCCCCAGGCGCAATGGAATAGGAGGTCGTATAGGTTTCCGAGCGCGAGTCCATGTGCGCAGTGACAAACACGATTTGGTCAGGATACAGCACCCCGCGCTGCTCCGCGACCACCGAGCGCCGATCGCCGTAATCAATCCCGTTATAAAACAGGTTGTAATAATGGTAGGCCGTATCCAGCCCGAGGGAGGCAGAGAGTCTCGTAGACATAGCGAGTTGCCCGGGTAATGGCTTGCTCATTGGGCGTGAAGCGCGTGCCCAGCGTGTATGTCCCCCCACTCGTCGTCACCGGCGTTTCGCCAGATAACCGGCGCACATGGTTAATCACATTCGTCTGGGTCACCTGGTTTATAAATGCCGCCACGAACGGATCGGGTGTTTCGATCTGCGGCGCGGCGGGAACATGGGAATACTCCACCAGCCGGTGCAGTTCCAGCGGCGCCAGGTGTATTCCGGCATCGTGCAGCGCCGTTTCCTGTGCTTCGGTGGCCAGGATCACCGCCTGCTCGCCCAGCACCTCCAGGACCACAGCCGCCTCCTGTGCGGCCTCCAGAGCGCCTTGTTCGGCGACCCATCCCAGGTAATAGTTTCCCGGGTGGCTGCCGTCATCCAGTGTTTCAAGCCTTGCCCCGCTCAGCCCAGGTTCAAAGCTTGCCCGCACCTGTTCTGCAACCGCGCCGGGCAGGTAGAGCAGTTCTGCGCCCTCCGGACTGAACAGGCGGGCATAAACCAGAATCCCCTGTGCGACCAGTGCCGCGCGCTGGTCATCGCCAACCACCTGCATTCGCACCATCCCGCATTGGTTGGCTGTTGCGAGCTGGCCGGTGCAATCCACGCTGGCTGTTGGCCAGGGCGAGGCAGGTGTGCCCTCGGTTCGCTGCATCCCCGCTCCGGGTACTGGCAAACCCAGCATTACCACCATCAGCATGATATTCAAACCAAATTTAAATGATCGAAACATTCTCGCTCCACACTCCAACTAGCTTAATCCGACCATCTAAGTATAAATTGATTCCCCTTGTTTTCCCATGGGTGTTCCTTCTCACCGCAAGTTTTTCACATTAAACGAAAGCCAAGGGCGCATCATTCACCGTTTCGCCTGCTGCCCAGGAATCACACGCGGCATCCCCTTTCCACACTGCCTTCGATCCGCGTGGTGGGGCGGTCGTTCTCTCCTGGACGATGGGCTCCATTTCACCTTGACGGAAAATCTACGGTTTATGTTCCCCCTGACCTGGACTTCAACTTCTGCCCGGGCTTTTATTCCAAACACGCGGGTTTGTAGCGCAAGTAATCTGCCTGCCACCACCAGCGGATCGCTCTTTTTAACCCTTGCTCATGTGCTAAATGCTCCAGCCCAAGCACGCGGCGCGCCTTTTCTCCATCTACCCGGAATCCATAGGCCGCCGTCCTGAATGACTCCACCGCCAGGGTCGGTTCTGTCCCCCGCAAGTGCGCCCAGGCCTCCGCCAGCTGGGCGTAAGCGTGCGCCACAACGTTTGGCAGTACTGGCGGCAGCGGTCTCCCCGCAAGGCGGGCTGCACACCCATACCACTCCCGGATCGTGAACCAGCGGTCACACAGGATGTAGCGCTCGCCCGGCACTCCTTTCTCAGCAGCCAACAGGTGCCCACGGGCTGCATCCTCCCGGTACACAAATGACAAAGTCCCGCTCATCAGGCCTGGATAAACGCCGTTGAGCAAATGGATCACCCCCATACCCGGCGGCTTAAGGTCTCCTGGCCCAAATATCATTGCCGGGTTTACGATGACCACCGGCAGCCCAGACCGGGCGTAGACCCGCGCCACCTGTTCTGCCCGGCATTTAGCCTCTTCATGTTTGAATGATATGTCCCGCGGTGCCTGGTTTCCTCATTGCCCACTTCGCCGCGCCGTTCGCCGATCGTAATCGCGCTGCTGGTGTAGACTACCCGCTCTACCCCCGTTTTTTGCGCCGATTCAAGCACGTTGCGGGTCCCCACAATATGCGATTGGAAAATCAACCTGGGGTCGCGCAGCCCGGCAGCATACAGTCCTCCTGCGTGGTAAACCACCCGGCAGCCGCGTACCGCCGCATATACAAATTCCGCATCCAGCAAGTCCCCAGCAGCAATCTCCACCCCTTCAGCCTGCAGGCTGCTCACCTTGCTATTTGGGCGCGCCAGCACCCGCACGTCCTCGCCAGCGCGCCAGGAGTGCTTCCACGATTGCTCCGCCCAGGCAACCCGTGCCCCCGGTGACCAGTGCGGTCATTGACTATTGAGCAGCTCCGTACTGTACTTCTGGATACAAACCCGATGGCCCCGCCAGCAGCGGATTTTCCTGACCACGCAGCGCCTGCTCAAAGAACGCCGTCGAGTAGGTTTTTACAATTTCTACCACCCTGCCTGCCTTCAGCGGTCCCTTCAATCCGATTTGAGCCGCCAATGGCGAGAGCAGCGGTAGATCGGTGAAATCATAGTGGTCGGTCCCCAGGATGGTCAGTACCTGAGCTGGCGCTTGCATATGGCTTAACAACTCTTCAACTCGTGCCTGGTTATCAGCGCTCGGCCACAGCTCGCTGAACAACAGCAGCGCTGGGATATCCAGGCCGTTCGCCAGCGTGCTCTCTGAAACCGGCGCCAGATAAGCATCCATCCCCAGCACTGCCTTGCAGCGCGTATCAATTGCGCAGAACTCGAGTGCGGCTCCGCCCCCCGTAGAATGCCCCAGCGCACCCACTTTTGCCAGATCAAGTCGATTCGTCAGATAGCCCTGCGGGTCAGAAGCATCCAGCCGGGTCAGGCTGTCCAGCACAAATTCCAGATCCCCCGACCACTGCTTGATCAATCGGTTTGCCGCCAGCAGGTAAGCCGCACCATCCAGGTCGGGCGGCAGGGTCTTTGGATCGTGCTGCGCCACTCGCCCATCCGGGAAAACCGTTGTCACGGCCCCATAGGGGTGCTCCACGGCTGCCACAACAAATCCCTGGCTGGCGAGCTCCTCCAACTGATACGTGTTTTGCGCCCGAAACCCGCCCCACCCATGCGAAAACAGCAGCACCGGGAAGCGCTCTGTGCCTGCCAGTGGGACCTCCACGTAAGCATTGGTGCGGGCATATTTCAGGTGATCCAGCGTAAAGGAGGGCAGCTCCAGCCAGGCGGAAATTGCTTTGCCGATCACATTGCTGTGTTCAATCCAGCTTGCTGTTTGTGCTCCGCGCTTTGACTCTGCTGGATACCACAGCTGCACCATCAGCTCGCGCGGCCCGCCAGGCTGCGATCCATAGATCTCCTGCCGGTTGGTGTCTACCAGGTAAAGCGTTTCGGTACCCACAGCGAACGGTCCGTCTGGTTCTGGCAGGCTGGGGACCGGGAACAAGACAGGCAGCGCCACAGCCAGGCCCAGTACAACCAGACCTACCAGTCCCCCGCCGACTTGAGCACCGCGCCGGACCGACTGCTGATTATCGCCCCGCGCCAGCCTGAACGCTGCCATCAGCAGTGCCACACCCACCAGCGCATACAGTGGGAACATCTGCCAGCGATAACCCTCTACCAGGATTTGGACGATACTCGCCAGCAGCGCTGCCAGCGGCAGCGCATCCAGCCAGCGCGCCCGCTTAACCGGCAGCAGCGGCCAACCAAAGTACACTGCCAGGATCAGGGCGATCAGGATTTCGAACAAGCGCATGATCTCAACCCATCCTCACCACACGCCCCGCGCGGGCAGATTCATACAATGCCAGCACTGTCCTCACGTGCTCGCGGCTTTCCGCCAGAGGCAGGCGCGGCGGTTTACCCTCCAGAATCGCGTCGTGCAAATCTTCAACCTCCCCCAGGTACAGGTACTGCTCGGGGACTGGGATGGCCTGGGCTTCCCCATCTTTGGGGTGCAGCACCATTTCCGCCCCTTGATCCAGGCGCACAAACGGCCGGTTCAATGTCAGCCGGCCCTCCGTTCCAATGATTTCGACATAGGTGTACCATGGGGACCGGAACGCGCTGCTGATTTGGGCCAGCCCGCCCCCTGCATACGCCATTTGCCCGGCAAAGGTCTCATCCACACCGCTTGCTCCCAGCCATTGCTCGCCAAAGACCCTCAGCGGGGCGCTTCCATAAATGGATTGGGCAAAGCTGAGCGGGTATACACCCACATCCCACAGGCAGCCTCCGCCGTACTCCGGCACGAGGCGCACGTTGTCCCGCGACCCCATCGCAAAGTTGAAAACCCCCCGTACCACGCACAATTCGCCCAGGTCACCCCGCTGGGCAATCTCGCGCGCCAGCCGGGTTTGTGGGTGGTGCAGGTACATAAACGCCTCTGCAACCACTCGCCCGGTTATACGGCTGGCTGCCTCCATTCGATCCACTTCCTCCAGGGAAAGCGCCAGCGGCTTTTCGCACAAGACATGCTTTCCATACTCCATGGCCCGGATGCACCACTCAGCGTGCAGGTGGTTGGGCAGGCTGATATACACTGCGTCGATTTCGTCCGAGGCCAGCATCGCCTCGTAACTCCCATAAGAGTGCGGGATTTCCCAACGCCCCGCATATTGTTTGGCCTGCCGCTCAGCGCGGCTGGCAACTGCCGCCAGTTCCCCGCGCGGTGAGCTGCGGATAGCCGGGATTACTGCCTTATTGATATTGGCTGTTGAGAGCAGCCCCCAGCGCACTTTAGCCATGCAATTGGTACCTCCAGGTTTGGATTCGAGAACAGAGTGCGGGCAGTCTGTCCCTTGCGCGCAGATATAACATATTCTCACCAGCAGCCGCCGCCCGGCACCAGCCCATCATCCCGGCATAAAACTTGCTGCGTTTGGGTTTGGTGCCGTGACCGCGCGGCAGCCTGGGGCACACCGGTGAATGCGAATGGCAGGAATGAATTCGTTATCCGGATACCCAAACGAAAACCTTGCAGCCGGTTTTTGCCAGGTGCGAGAATTCGCAAACCCGAGAAGGGCATCTGCGCTTGCCTCGTTGTCAAGTGTAAGGGAGAAGCGAGCGGGAGTCAATTCACGTTATAATCAGGGACAGTTCGTATGGATTCAGATCAATCACCTTCTGTTGGTTCAGTTCTACCGATATCGATTTTTTTGGCCGGGTTAGGCCTGGGCGGGATGTATTTCCTGGTGGTGTACACCCTGCCGGCGGTTGTTCCGCGCTGGTTGTTTTTCTTTTGCCTCCTCCTGGCGGCTACCGGCATCGCGATGCCATTTGCTGCCTTCTTGAACCGCCGGTTTACCAGCCAGCCGCCTGCCAATTCGAGTATTATCCTGCGCCAGGCATTATGGGTAGGTGTTTATGCAACTACTTTGGCCTGGCTCCAGCTTGGACGGGTGCTTAATGTAGCCATTGCTCTGTTGTTAGTCCTGGGGCTGGCGATTATCGAGTGGCTCCTGCGCCTGCGCGAGCGCAGCCAGTGGAAACCATGATTCTGCTGTATGACTGACTTGCGTTTGCTTCCCTCTGTCGATGAGTTGTTGAAATTACCCGCTGCCCGCCAGTACGCGGCTGAATATGGCCGCCCACTCACCGTTGAGGCAGTCCGCAGCGCCCTTCAGGAGGCCCGCCAGGCTTTCCCGGAGAGCGCCCAAATACCCTCCTCAGAAGCCCTCCTTCAGCGGTCTGGTAGTCTGCTCAGGGAGTGGACCGCGCCCACCCTGCGCCCGGTCATCAATGCCTCGGGTGTGATCATCCACACCAACCTTGGGCGCGCCCCGCTCAGCGTGGCTGCCTTGGAGGCCGCCCGCCAGGCTGCGCAAGGGTACGCCAACCTTGAATATGACCTGGCAAATGGGCGGCGAGGCAGCCGCCTGGTGCATGCTGAAATCCTTGCTCCAGCGCCTGACCGGGGCAGAAGCTGCCCTCGTTGTTAACAATAATGCCGCAGCCGTCTTGCTCGTTCTCACCGCCCTGGCCCGCCGCCGGGCGGTGATCATCGCCCGCAGCCAGCTGGTGGAAATCGGGGGGGATTCCGCGTACCGGATGTCATGAAGCAGTCCGGCGCGCGCCTGGTCGAAATTGGTACCACAAACCGGGTGCACCTCAATGATTATGAAACCGCCCTGCAGGAGCCGGCTGCCCTCGTCATGCGCGCCCACCGCTCCAATTTCCAGATCGTTGGTTTTACAACCGAACCCTCGCTGATCGAAATTTGCCAGGTGGCTCACCTTGCCACTGTGCCTGTGATCGACGACCTTGGCTCGGGCAGCCTGCTTGATACGGCCCAATTTGGCATGGCTCACGAGCCGACGGTGCAGGAATCCCTTAAGGCAGGTGTTGATCTGGTGTGTTTCTCCGCTGATAAGCTCCTGGGCGGACCCCAGGCGGGGATTATTGCCGGGCATGCTGGCCTCATATCCCGCCTCAAGAAGCACCCTCTTCGCGCGGGCAGTGCGAGCCGACAAGCTTTGCCTGGCAGCCCTGTCTGCCACCCTCACCCACTATCTCAAAGATGAAGCCCTCACTCAGGTGCCTGTCTGGCAGATGATTTCTGCCCCTTTGGAAGCCCTCCAGGGCCGCGCGACCGCATGGACAGACGCACTCGCAACAGGTGCGGTGCTTCCCGGGCTCTCTACCGTAGGCGGCGGCAGTCTGCCTGGCGAAATGCTGCCCACTGCCCTGCTTGCCCTGACAGTACCCAACCCCAATCGTTTCCTGACCCACCTGCGCCGTGCCAGCACTCCGGTGATCGCGCGCGTCGAGGAAGACCGGGTGCTGTTCGACCCACGCACCGTTCTCCCGGAGCAGGACCAGGCTTTGTTAGCTGCCATCCGCCAGTCTCTCAGCCAGGTAGTTGCTCCCTGACTGCAAACCATTCCCCTGCAAACGAAGGAATCTACCGATGAAACAAGATTTAGATGCCCTGATGGAATCCCGCAGCCTGGATGCACTGCTTGTGACCGGCCCCGCCCATCACAACCCGGATATGTACTATTTCACAGGTGATGTCCACCTCTCCAATGGGGACCTGCTGATGAAGCGCGGCGGCCAACCTGTTCTGTTTTACAACCCGATGGAACGCGATGAAGCCGCCCGCACCGGCTTGCAGACGCGCCAGCATGACCCGGCGGAATATTTGCGCCTGCTCAAGCAGGAAAACGGTGATTCGGCCAGGGCCTATGCCCGCCGGTACCAGCAAATGCTTATGGATATTGGCTTCAACCGCGGCCGGCTGGGGATTTATGGGCGTGTTTCTGTGGGGCCATTGTTTGCGATCTTTCGCGCCCTTCAGGCGCTCTTAACGGAGGTGGAAATCGTTGGTGAAGCTGGGGATAGTGTCATCGTGAAAGCGCGCGCCACCAAGGACCCGGCTGAAGTTGACCGTATCCGCCAGATGGGTCAGGTGACCACCACGGTTGTTGGCCGCGTCGCCGATTTTCTCATGTCCCATCGGGCCCATGCAGGCGTGCTGGTCGATAGCGATGGGCAGCCGGTTAGCATCGGGATGGTCAAACGCCGCATCAATTTATGGCTGGCAGAGCTTGGCGCCGATAATCCCGAGGGAACGATTTTTGCCATCGGCAGGGATGCTGGCGTGCCTCACAGCACAGGGAATGACGACGACCTGCTGCGCCTTGGGCAGAGTATCGTCTTCGATATTTTCCCCTGTGAAGCGGGTGGCGGTTATTTTTACGACTTCACCCGCACCTGGTGCCTGGGTTATGCCCCGGATGAAGTTCAGGCCGTGTATGCAGATGTTGCCTCCGTCTACCATACCATTTTGGGCGAGCTGGTTGCCGGTGAACGCTGTTATAACTACCAAAAGCGCGTCTGCGAGCTGTTTGAGAGCCAGGGACATCCCACGGTCCAATCCAACCCTCAGACCCAGGAGGGTTATGTCCACAGCCTGGGGCATGGTCTAGGTCTGGCGGTGCATGAAGCTCCCTGGTTTGGCGTTACTTCCACTGAAGCCGACCGCCTCGAACCCGGTGTTGTAGTTACCATCGAGCCCGGTCTGTATTATCCTGACCGCGGTCTGGGCTGCCGGCTGGAAGACACCGTCTACGTGCGCCCGGATGGGCAAATCGAGATCCTTGCTGCTTACCCGCATGATCTGGTACTCCCCGTGTCTTCTTGAGCCGTGCTGTGGTAACATTTGAGAGCATGAGCCAGCAAACCACATTCCTGCCTGCCCGGATCCTCGGCATTGAAACCTCTTGTGATGAAACTGCCGCTGCAGTGATCGAAAATGGGCGCCTGCTGCTTGCCAGTGTAGTCGCCTCCCAGGCCGACCTGCACGCCCGTTACGGCGGAGTTTTTCCTGAGGTGGCTTCTCGCCAGCATGTTTTGGTGATCTACCCGGTCATCGAGCAGGCCCTGCGTGAGGCCCACCTCGATCTGAGCGATATTGATGCTATCGCGGTCACCCGCGGTCCGGGTTTACCCGGCTCGCTGGTCGTTGGGATCAATGCCGCCAAAGGACTGGCGCTGGGCAGCCGCAAGCCGTTGCTGGGTGTTAATCACCTTGAAGGTCATATTTATTCAGCCTGGGTCTATACCGGTAGTCCTCAGCCCGAGCCGCAGTTCCCCCTGCTGGCACTGATTGTCTCTGGCGGACACAGCGAGCTGGTTTTGATTGAGGATCACCTGCAGTATCGCCGGCTGGGTGGGACGCTGGACGATGCCGCCGGTGAAGCTTTTGATAAAGTCGCCCGTTTGTTGGGTCTGGAATATCCTGGTGGCCCGGCGATCCAGCAGGCAGCCGAAACTGGCAACCCGAAAGCCTATGAATTTCCGCGGGCGCGCCTTGAAAATACCTGGGATTTCTCTTTCAGCGGCCTGAAAACCGCCGTTTTACGCCAGGTGCGTGCCCTGGAAGGGCGTGTCCAGGAGCTGCCCGTTGCCGACCTCGCTGCCAGCTTCCAGGCGGCTGTTGTGGATGTACTGGTTGAGAAATCACTCGTGGCTGCCCGGGAATTTAAGGCCAGGGAATTGCTGGTTGCCGGAGGGGTTTCCGCCAACCGTGTCCTGCGGAATACCTTCCTTAATCAGGCTCATATCCCGGTTCATATTCCCCCATTTTCCCTGTGCACTGATAATGCCGCTATGATAGCGGCTGCCGGGTATTTCCGGTTTGTGCGCGGCCAGCAAGATGACCTGGAATTTGACGCGCTCCCTAATTGGCCTCTCTCTGAGCTTTGAATGGCGGGCAGCTGAGCCCGCATCTTTAAATCAAACCGCCTCCCAAGTTCCGGCGATCTTGGGAGGCGGTTTTCAGTGAGGAGAATGCACTATCTATTTTATGCATCTACCTGAAGCCAATATGAAAAAAAGTTAAGGATTAGATGAAAGAAGTCTGCCGGGAGCTGCGATGCGCATCCGTGTGTGGTCTCTAAGAAATCACCTGGTTGATTTCGCCCTCACTGATCGGTCCCTCGCGCAGGATAATCGGTTTGCTGCCCGTACAATCGACCACTGTCGAGGGAATACCACCAGGGGTTTCACCGCCGTCCAGCAGCAGGTGAAAACGCCCTTTAATCTGGCGCAGCACTTCCGCGGCTGTGCAGGCATTGTCCTGCCCGGACAAGTTGGCAGATGTGACCGCCAATGGGCCAGAAAGTTTGAGCAGCCCCAGCGCCACCGGGTGGTTCGGCACCCGCACACCAATCGTGTTATTGTTTGCCAGGATTTCAGGCAGCCTGGGGTGGCGCGGCATGATCAGGGTCAGTGGTCCAGGCCAGAATGTCTCGGCCAGGCGCATTGCCAGTGGGCTGACAACTGAGGCCACGTCGCTGAGCTCTGAATAGCTGGACATCAGGATTGCAATCGCTTTCTCCCGGTTGCGATCCTTAATGATATACAGGCTCTCAATGCTCTCCTCCAGTGTTGGCAGCGTCGCCAGCCCATATACAGTATCGGTAGGAAATGCAACAATCCCGCCGTGTTTAAGTACGTCCAGGGCGTGTTGTAAAGCCGTTGGATATTCAGCATCGATGACTTCAGTGCGCATGGATCTGACCCGTCATTTGGCAGCCTGGAAGATCCGGGAGGTACGCATAAGTATACCCTAATCGTCCGCAACCAGCCCCGGGACAGCCCGGCAAAGCTTGGGACGCTCACAAATAGGCGGTTCAGCTTCGCCTCACCCTGCTTGTGATCGCAGGGTGGAGGATGCACTGACGGCATTCCATCTATGTAAAATCCCTGGCGGCGAGGCTGAGCCGTGCCAATCCGTGGCCCATGCTTAATCTGTTCATAACCAGCCTGAGCCTGGCCCCAGCCAGGATCTCAGCCAATTCAGTTTCAGACCAGCGGTGATTGGCTTCCGCCCGTACTGCCCAACCTATCAAAGATTCCCGGTCGGCCCCGCTCAGGCCGCGCTGATCCGCCAGGGTTGTCGCACTTCTTATGGACAGGTGCTCGGAGGGGTTGAGAAGAGCCAGCCTGCCTCCCGGTTTCAAACAGCGAGCCAGTTCCTCCAGCAGTGGCTGCGGATCGGGCTGCAGGAAGACCACGTTGGAAGCACTGACCATGTCAAAGGTTTGGCTGGCAAATGGTAGCAGCCGCCCATCTGCGGCGGCTGCCTGTGCGTGCAGGCGTTTAGGTAAAAAAACCACCGGTTCCAGGTCGACCGCGGTTGCCTGGCAGCCGAGCTGAGCAAACAGGAATGCCAGGTAACCGGGACCGCTGCCTACATCCAGGGTAAACCAACTGGGCTGCGGCTGACACCAGGCAGCAAAGGCTTCCAGCACCCGGCGCCAGCCGGTAGCAGTCTGTATCTGGTAGAAACCGGGAGGATCCTCGCCGGGGGCATTTCGCTGTGGTGTATTGATCGAGGCCTGATCCTTAATTAAAATGGATATCCCATCTCCAGTAAGAAAGGCTCAAATGTCACGTTGAGAATTTCCTGCTGTTCGGCCGTAAATGCCTCTCGGAAACGCCCAATTTTCCCTTTCTGGAAGTGCAGCCCACGTTGGTCAGTGCTGCGGGACTGTTCGGGTCGGTAACGATCGATTACCGCTTCAATTTCAGGGGCGGTGCTGTCCATGTCGAGCAGCTTGAGCAGCGGCTGCATCTGGGCTTCGTAATTGACCAGCATATCCTCATACCGGCAGTGCAGAGCTGCAGCACAGCTCTGCCAGGCTTCCCAGATATCCAGGTACTGCTGCATGAATGCCAACCCATCATCAAAGGTCTCAAGATGGGTGAACGCATTTGTGTGTCCGCTGGCGCGCCCCCGTTTGCCATGTTCCAACGCCGAGAGCATGGCATCCCGCGGGTCGCGGTAGATGTAGATAGTGCGCATCCAGCCACGGCGGATCAAGGTCAATGCCAGGGGAGTGGGTGCTGAGTGAGTCTTAATCGTAAATGTATTGCCCAGCACGGAGGGAACCATCACCGCCAGCAGACGGCGGGGCGTCAGAGCGCCAATATTGCAGTTTACCTCGGTCAAAATACTTTCAAGGTGGTAGCGCTTGCGAATGCTGCGCGCGTCCTGGTGACCGGCTGCAACGACCAGGTCATGGATCAGGTTGTAATGCCAGCCCGAGCCTGCCCGGGGCATCCCTGCACTGAGAATTAACACAAGCGTAGTTTGCCTTTCATGACAAACTGACAGGGGACCGCCGTGAGAAGTTGCTGCGGACTGCCTGTCAGTCGATATGCGGAGGAAACCATAAACTCACCCTCATCTGGGTGAGAGATTCCCATTATAATTCATATAAAGCGACTGCCATCACCAGAGGAGGCCAGAATGAATCGCATGTTAAGCTTTTTAACCGGTGCGGCTTTGGGTGCTGTATTTGGGGCGGGGATTGCCATCCTGTTGGCTCCGATGTCTGGTGAAGATCTGCAGAACCAGATCCGAACCCGGGTAACGGAAATCCAGGATGATGTCCAGCAAGCTGCCAGCGAAAAGCGCGCTGAGCTGGAAGCCCAATTGCAGCACTTGCGAGCTCAGTCCAGCTAAACAGCACATCAATAGACCAAAAATGGGGCTCACCAAAGCGGGTGAGCCCCATTTTTTTAGGGTGCGGGCACGATTTCTATCTGGTAATTCGCTGGCTGGCGGGTATAGCGGGTGGTCCCGCTGACAACCAGAACGGCTTCGCTCACATCGCTATCCATCACCAGGGGGAATTCAACCCCATTGATACTGTTCAAGGGAATGTTTTGCACATTAATGGTATCGCCATATGTGATCAGCGAAATCCGGTAGGTCTGAGGCAGCTTATTTTGGATGCGTACAAATCCTTCGCCGATCCACCCACCATCATCCGCTTCAAAATCGCTGAAGTAACCGGTTTGAGGCACAGCCACATCATCGAGCAAGAAACCCTCGCCGTTGACAGCGGCGTCGGTTACATACTCGAAGCGTAATAACACTTTTTCCCCGGCGAAATCCGAAATATCCACGTTTTCCTGGACCCAGCTTGGACCAAACCCTGAACTGCCGTTGTAAGCCCAACCATAACTATTGCCGGATGGATCATCTGCAGTGCCGCCCGGAGTAAACAGGATCTGCCAGGTTTCGCCCCCGTCTGTTGAGGCGGTCAGGTACAGGTAATCGTAATCCACTTCCAGGTCGTACCATGTCTGGTAAGACAGGGTCAGCGGCCCGCTTGTATTTGTAAAATCGAACTCGTGGGTCAGGGTCATGTGTGATTCATCCCCGCGGTTCGACCAGAATGCGTATCTGCCGGAGTATGGCTCTTCGGGCAGCACACCGACTTCTGATTGGCCCGAAAACCGCAAAAGGTAGTTCCCCGAGCAGGTAATATTGTAATAATCCACCCCGTATTGGGCGACGTTGAACTCTTCCGTGCTCCGCGGGCAGCGCCCAAAATCTTTGGTAATCTGTACTTCAGGCGAGTCGGGATAATTTGCATACCCGTAACGCCCGTCTGAAACCGTTGTATTGCGCAAGTAGTTAGCAACCGCCCAATCGTTGAAGACATCATCGGCGGTGATCGGCTGCCCGCTGAGTGCATCCCGGGCGTCCATGCCTGCCAGCACCTGGTCGATGCTGGCCAGACCGTTCGCCGGGTTGCTGACAACCGCCTTGGTTGCATCAGTACCGAAGCGGTTCAAGAAATAATTTACAAACAGGAATGACGCCCCATAATGCGGGATGGTATCTCCTGTATCAGGCCAATTCGTCAGCTGCTTGTCAGTATTTTGGGCATAGACGTAATCAGAACCTCCAGTCCCAAATCCATTCATAAAGGAAGCCAGTTCGGAAAAGCCTTCGTTCATCCATGTTTCCTCGTTGCGGTCCTGGTACCAGTGAATCATGTGCTGGAATTCGTGTGCCAGCACGCCATAGGTGAATGTTTCATCCAGGTACAGGTTATCAGCGCTCAGCAGGAACATCTCGTGTGCATTCGAATACTCATGCGCCATGGGGTTATATTCGTCGGCGCTTGAAAAATAACCAGCTATCGAACTGCCCAAACCGGTCGCCAACACAATGTACAGGTGTGGGTCGCCATCTACGCCAGGAGTCCACTCACTGCCAAAAAACTCCCGGTTCGTCGGGTAAATCGAGTCCTCAAAGGTTTCGGCCAGCCGGCGCAAGTCATTATTGTTGAATGAGATCCCGTCTTCAATCCAGAAATAAAGGTGGTCGGTCACGTACTCCAGGGTAGTTTCAACCTGGAAGTTGTGGTTCGTGTCTACGTTGGATACCCAGAATTGGCTCCGCTCGCCGACTTTGCGTGGGCTTGTCGGTGGATCCATCGTCACCGGGATATCCTGTTTGCCTTCGAGACGCTGCGCCAGGTCCAGAAGATCGTTGACAGGTACGATGGACTCATCAAGGATTTTCAGCGTTTCATCGAAAACCCGGGGTGATGCGGCTTGATCCAGCGGGGTAATTGGTAGGGGTGTAGGAGTGCTTTGAGGCAGCGGGCGGAAGTTGGTGTCGGGTGTGACAAAAATTACTGTCGGTGGAATCAGCTCGGAAAAGGTCTGTCGCCCGGGTAGCTGGGTCTGCACACCCCATAAGCCAAACAAAAGGCTGCCTCCGGCGGCGACTGCAATACACAGGCAACACAGCAAGACGGCAACGATAATAAGAACAATAATAAGCGTAGGGCGAGAGCTCGATTGGTTCATAACAACCTGTTAATCAAACTAAAAGTAAATTTAACTCCAAAATCTTATCATACATGCAGAGGGTTGCCCTTTACAGGAAAATTACAGTTTCTTAATGATTGGGCCATCCGGTATCTGGCAGTCGCTCTGGCAGAAGCCGGGCGGGCTGGATTTGTTATAATCGGTGAGTGCCCGGGTGGTGCTTAGAATCCCGCTGTGCTCATGAGGCTGAAAACTGGTTTGGAAGACTCCCCAACGACGAACAAACGCAAGCAGTTTATTCTCCAGCTGTATTTTGGATTAGGCACCCTGCAGTGCCTGGTGGTTCTGTTTGCTTTGCTGCGTCTGCCCTCCGAGGCAGGTCGCCAGCTTCTGTTGGGTCTATCGGCCGCGCGTTTGCTGCTTGCCGTTGTGATGTTGGTAATGGCTCTGGGGCTGTTAGCCCTGCTCATTTGGAGCTGGCGGTCGCCAGCCTGGCTGGGAAAGACAATCGGTTGGATAGACCACCGGCTTGTTTCTCGGCGCGCGCTCACGATCCTGATCCTGGTCTGTACAGCCGGGTTCGTCGGTGGGACCTACCTGGTGCTGCTAGCCCCCGAAGTAAGCGAACCTTTCGCCGGCGCCTATTTGCTGCGCCTGGCGCCGTTGTTCACGCTGCTGGGCGGGTTGTGTTTGCAAACCCTGGCCCTGCTTCCCTTCTACCTGTACGATGAGTTTCGCCGCGTTGTACGGCGGAACATCCATTTTATCGCTCTGGTATTGGGCCTGTACCTGTCGTTCTTTCTGATCTGGATGTGGATGGGTATCACCCGCATCGGATTGACACCGGAAGCTGTCGGCTGGAACGATCTGGGTACCCAGCTGCTGGATACCCAGCTGCTGGTTGCCTGGTTTGCTGGGATTGGGTTGGTCGTACTGGCATACGCCAGCGATCGCCGCCCGGGCAGTTGGCTAAACCGGTTAGGAGGCGCGCGATACCAGGCCGACCTGTGGATCAGCCTGGTTATTTACCTGAGCGCTGTCCTGCTGTGGTGGGCAACTCCAGTACCCCCCAACTGGTTTGTATCTGCGCCTCAGTCGCCGAATTATGCCCTTTACCCCAATTCAGATGCGCTTATTTATGACACAACTGGCCAATCGCTGTTGGTTGGGGAAGGATTAAAGTCGCTAAACGAACCATTTACTCGCCGTCCTTTATACGGCGCATTCCTGGCTTTACTAAACGGGCTGGCTGACCTGGCTTATGAACGCGTGGTAGCTATGCAGGTGCTGGTCCTGGCCCTGCTCCCTGTGGCGGTTTATTGGATTGCCCGCCTGCTTCACAGCCGGACCGGTGGTGTTATGGCGGGTCTGTTCGTCACCCTGCGTGAGGCCAATGCGATTACCATCTCCAGCTCAGTGACTGTCTCCAACGCTAAAACGTTAATGGCAGATTTGCCAACCGCCCTTGGGGCGGCGCTCTTCACTCTGCTGGCAATCCTCTGGCTGCAGCAGCCCGCACGCCGCAAGGTGCTGCCCCTGCTCGCGGGGGGTGTTTTGGGTCTTTTTGTGCTGATACGCCCAGAGATTGGCATCGTGCTGCCTGCAGCCGGCATGGTGGCTCTTTTCCAGCTCTGGCGCCGGCCTAAGCTTTGGCTGCGCGGGATGACTTTAGCCAGCATCGGCCTCATCCTGGCACTGACACCCTGGGTAGTGCGGAATTATGTCAAGTTTGGCCAGGTTTTTCTGGATTCACCCATTTTCCGGGCTGAGCTGGTGGTGCAGCGTTACAGCCAGGACCCTGCCCAGGCGGGTAATCAGTTCGAGCCTGGTGAAACTCAACAGGAATATGTCGAGCGGGTGGCTGGCTCGACAACCGAATTTGTGCGCGACAATCCCGACCAGGTGCTTTCCTTTGTTGCCAACCACTTGGCGAACAGTACGGCCCAGCTCGCCCTCTTATTCCCGAATACCTACCGGGTGGACAGCTTGCTTTCGTTCGCCGGGCACCGTTCGCTGGCAACTTTTTGGCGTGATTGCTGCTCTGTGCAGGGGTACGTTCGCCGCCTGCCTTTCCGCCAGGACTGGGATGGCAAGCTGCTCCGCCAGTCGCTTCTACCTATTGCTGCTAACCTGTTGTTTCTGGCGATCGGGCTCGCTGCTGCCTGGCGGCAGGCGAGATACACCGGTCTGCTGCCACTGGCAGTGGTTTTGGCATATCTCTTGATGCACACGCTGGTGCGGAATTCCGGTGGGCGTTACATTCTGCCAGTGGATTGGGTCAGCATAGTCTATTACGGTATTGGTCTGGCTCAGCTTACCTTGTGGGCCGCCGCCGGGTTAAACGAAAGACCGGTCCCGCCGCTGGCAGGCAGGCTGCCGCAGGTTGTGGGACCGGTAGAAGAAACCAATGGTACGCCGTTTCCCTGGCAGCGCCTGGGGATGGCGGCAGTTATCGTGCTGCTGTTGGGTAGTTTGGTACCTCTTTCCGAGCGCCTGGTAGCACCGCGTTACACCCCCGAACGCCATTCGGCGATGATCGCTGCAGCGCTCCAGTCACCCGGCCTGCCAGACAGCGCCCGTGCCGGGCTTACTGGGTTTTTAGCGCAGGGTGGGGGTACCCTCGCAGGTCGGGCATTGTACCCGCGCTTTTTCGCCAGTGGAGAAGGAGACCCTTACCAGGAGACTGGTCTGACACCACACGCGTACAGTTTTCTGGGTATGTACCTCGTTGGACCGTACAGCAACGGGATCGTTTTACCCTACCCGGACGGGGAGGTTGTTCTCCCCAATGGTGCCGATGTGCTGGTCTTTGGCTGCCCGGTGGACCGCTGGCACTGGCAGGCTTTGGCGCTGGCTGTCTTTACGGATAACGCAGGGGCGAACCCGCTGGTTTACATGCCTGGTGGTGACGCCGAATGGGCCTGCCCACCGCCAGCCTCGAGCCAGCCGTAATTATCCGGCATGCTCCTCGGTCGCGCTCACGACAGGCTCGGGTTGATCGGGTTGGTTTCGAAACGTGTGTGCCGCAGCCGTAATCAGCCCAAACACGACCCACATATTTGGCAGGGCGAACAAATCGTACGACAGCGCCCCCAGTAAGAAAACCAGCATCCCCAGCAGTGCGCCGGTCGCCCAAAAACGTTTATGCGGCGTGGGTGCAAACCAAAGATACAGCGCATCTCCAAGTATGGCGACAACAAAGCCCAGGAACAGGACCGCTCCGGCGGTTCCAGTTTCAGCCAGGATGCGTACATACAGGTTTTTCGGAGTAACCAGGCGCGTGAACCCGTTTTCCGTGGGCGTGATCTGGCGGATCAGGTCTGGTTGGCGGTACAGCGGGCGCTGTGCCAGGAATTCTTCGAACCGGAATGCAAAATTACCCGCCCCAACCCCCAGGACCGGGTTGGCAAGGTACATATCCAGTGCGCTTTCCCAATACGTAAACCGCTGCCCGAATGCGATGTAGTCGAAAAAGTTCTGACCGGAATTTTCTGTACTAAAGTAACGCCACAGGCGTGCAAAATAATTGTTACGCGTTCCGGCGATAAAAATCGTTCCCACCAGCACAATTCCAATCACCCCTGCTTCCACCCAGCGCCGCAGCCTGGGGCGGCTGCTGGCTGGCTGGCGGTCCCCAGCCGGTGATTTGCGAAAGAAGAGAACCCCTGCCACCAGGACAGCCACCAGAATGAACAACCCGGCCCGCGAAAATGTGAAGATGAGCACGCCCGCCGCCCAAACCAGCAGCACAAGCTCGACGGTGATCCACCGGTAGCGGCGTTTGAAGAGAGAAGTATTCGTCAGGACCGCGGCCAGCAGCCAGGGCAGCAGCAGGAAGCAGATCTGCTCGGCGAACCAATTAGGCTCAAACGTCATCCCTGAGACGCGCTGCTCGAACAAGCGCCGCGAGGAAATCAAACGCTGCAGCCGGTTGAGAAGTTGGAAATAGGATTCGTTAAAAAACAATACGTATAGTGCCTGCAAAGAACCCCACAGCAGTGCGGCTGCCATGCCAGCATAGATCCACTTTAGTGCCCCCTGTAAGGTCTCCCGGCTGCGTGGCAGCAGGCTGATTGTCAGATACAGGCTGGCTCCAATCCCCAGCGTTGCCAGGTTCCGCAGACCCCGCGCAGCCAGGCTGACGCCCCGGGTTTCGGCTGCATTGGCAGCTATGGGAATCAGAATGCCCGCCGCAAACACAATCCCAAATGCAAGCAGCGGCAGGTAAGATTTTGGCAGCGGTTTTTTCCACAGGGCTGGCAGGGTTGCCAGTGCCAGCAGCGCCAGCAGAGGGTAAATAAAAAACGGGCGCACCAGGGTGTCTCCCCCGATGTTGCCGGGAAAATAAGGAAAGCTCGTCAGCGGCAAGCTGACCAGCAAAATTGCCCACAACACCTGGACAGCTTGCTGGTAGCGTGAGTTCGAAAACGGCAGGTTCACGGCCTGGTTTCCCGGTTGATCTGCACAAGTGTGAAAAATGCCCATGCCAGGAAACCCAGCCCGGCTCCGAGAGCCGCCAGCTCCCCGGTGGGACGTTGGATTGAGACCACTGGCTGGGGAGTGGTGATCCCCTGCACGACCAGGTTCGGGGAGAGGCCGTAGCTGTTTTGGGCCGCAGCCTGGTATGTGCTGTCTGTTGCCGCCAGGTCGGTTTCCAGTGCAGCCAGCTGGCCCTCAGCCAGCTCCTGGTCCATTTCGATCAGGACCAGGATGTCGGCAATCCAGGTGCGGTAGGTTGCAACAGGGGATTGTGAATCCGGGAAGTTTGCCAGGGCAGATTGCCAGGCAGGTGTGAACCCGGCCGCCTGGCCAGCCAGAGTGAGCAGTCGCTGGCGGGTCAGGGCGTCCAACTGCTCTGTATCCAGGTCTGCCAGAGCAGCCAGTTCGCCGTTCAGGCGCGCCTGCACCTGCTGGAGGGTGTCCATGCGGGTGATCAGTCTACTGCGGGCGCGGGCGCTTGCCTGGCGTTGGGCATCCAGCGCCAGCATCATCCCGGCTTGTTCCACCGCCTGGGTGGTCTGGGCGACTGCCTGGTCGCTCCAGGCATTAACCGCTGCCCTCAGCCTGACCCTGGTTATCGTGTGTCGCGGTGAGCTGCCAGTCACCGGCGGTGCGCCAATCAGCTCGCAGACGGCTGCGCAGGGTATCAAGTGTTTCCCCAGCCCAGGCGGGGTCAGCCTGCTGTAAATCCTCCAGCGTTGCCAGAAGCACCCCATCGGTAAATAAAAACTGGTTCAGCTGTTCCATCTGCCAGTTCTTATAATCGTCCAGGTTGCGCAGTTCAAAATATGAGGATTCAAAGGCCGGGGTTTCCTGGGGTTGGGGCAGAGCATTAATGCCCACGAAGATTTCCCGGCGGGCTTCGTAATCCGTTGCCCAGGTCAATGCCAGCGCCAGCCCGATGAGCGCGCCACCCAGCACAAACACCAGCAGAACAGGCCAGCGGTGGAGCTGGAGGTAGACCTGTTCGCTTAAGTGCCATTCTTTCATCGGGTTGTTCCAATCATGGTTGCAGGGTGAAGTTGAAGGGGATGTATTCTAATCGCTCTTTAGCAAAAAAGGCGCGCCCGGGGAAGCCAGGCTGGCACCCGGTGGGTACATTCCGTGGCCAACTCAACGCCAGAAAGACTTGCGGTCGAGTACCACCAGGCAAATCAAACTCGCCAGCAGAACCCCGCTGAAGATCAGATTGGCCTGTAAGGGAGGCAGGTACAGGCAGATAAATGCCAGGCCACCCAATAAAAAAGCCACACCCTGCATGCTCAGCACTGCCCGGTTGGGGTCCAGCCCGGCTTTGATCAAGCGGTGGTATGTGTGGTCGAGCGCCGATTGGTAGACCGGAGTACCGCGCCGCAAGCGGGATAGCACCACCAGCGTGGCATCAAAGATTGGCACTCCCAGCAGCAGGATCGGCGCAAACCACGAGGATGATTGATTAGCATCGACCGGCTGGTAAACAATTGCCAGCGCCGCCAGCACAAAACCTAACGATTGGCTGCCAGAATCCCCCAGGAAAAAAAGCGCAGGCGCAGAGTTATAAAAATACAGGCTGATACACACGCCCAGCAGCACCGCAAAAAGTATTGCCAGGGAAGCCTGGCCCGACACCATGGTCAGCAAGCAGAAAAATGCCGCTGCCATGCCGCCCAAACCCACTGCCAGGCCGTCCATGCTGTCAACAAAATTGAATGCGTTTGTAATTCCAACCAGCCACAGCAAGGTGATGGTAAAGTTCAGGTAAGTGGACCAGGGGGGCTGCAAGTAAACCAGAAACTCGGGCGAGTCAAAAATCCCCACCGAAATTCCCATCACATAGAGCATGATGGCAGCAGCTACCTGCCCTAGCAGTTTCCAGCGTGCCGCGATCACAAAGGCATCGTCCAACAAGCCCAGTACAAATACAATCAACCCCGTAATCAAAATGTTGCGCAGGGTGATATCCTGCAAGCTGCCTGCCCAGATGCTGCATATCGCCATCGCAATCACAAAAGCTATCCCTCCTGCCAGCGGAGTCGGCTGTTTGTGGGTCTTATGCGATGCGCTGTATGGGTAGTCAATCAAACCGGCGCGCCGGGCAATTTGCATGCTCACCCAGGCCACCAGCAGGCTGACAACCAGTGTGACAAGCATCGTTTGGATAATCAGGTTGGGAGAGATCATTTTGGCATTGACCTCAGCCGCGCCTGGGTCCGGCGTATTTTACGGGTCGCAGGAAGTTCAGAAACAGGGTGAATGCCAGTTTAAATAGAATGGCCCCATAATACAGCCAGTTGAACAGGAAAAAATAATCCGCAGCCAGGTTCTTGCGGTAATACATCCAGTATGAGTGGTGCCATTCATAAATGGATTTGTACGGTTGGGCACGGGAACCGCCCTGCCCGCCAAAATGTGTGATTTGGGCCTCAGGATAGTAATAAACCTTCCAACCGGCTTTCTTGGCCTGGAAACAAAAATCGGCGTCCTCCTGGTAGGCGAAAAAACGCTCATCGATGTATCCGATTTGCTCTACCATTTCACGCCGCACCAGCATACAGGAGCCCGAGACCCCATCGACTTCCGCGGTTTCATTTTCATCCAGGTAATTCAGCAGGTAACCCCCAAACAGGCTGCTTTTTGGAAACAGCCTATGCAGGCCAAGAAAATAACTGATGGTATTCCAGGGGCGTGCCACGCCCCGTCTGCAGGCAGCTTGCAGAGTGCCATCCCGGTTCAGGACTTTGGGCCCACAGATACCGGCCTGCGGGTGGGTTTCCATGAAAGCCGCCAAGCGGCTGACAGCCTGCGGGAGGACGATAGTATCTGGGTTCAGCCATAGGTAAAAGCGTCCCGTTCCGCGCTGCATGGCCTGGTTGGTAGGCCGGGTAAATCCCAGGTTGGTGGAGTTCCGGATGACGATCACCTGCGGAAATTCCGCCGCCAGCAATTCCAGGGTACCGTCTGTGGATGCATTATCCACCACGATGATTTCCAATGCCAGTCCATTTGTGTTTTCTTGCAGGGAACGCAGGCAGTCACGCAGGTACGCGCCGGCGTTCAGGGTCACGATGCAAACAGAGATGTCGCTCATAAATTTGCCAGCACGCGCCGGTAGACTGCAAAGGTCTGCCGGGCGGTGCGCTGCCAGGTAAACATTGCTGCTCGTTCCAGTCCGTCTCTGGCAGCTTTCTGCCGCCGGGCCGGGTCAGCCAGCAGGGACGACAAGGCGCCGCCCAGAGCTGTCAAGTCCTCCGGGGGCACCAGGATGCTAGCTTCTCCCGTAATTTCGGGCATGGATGAAATATTGGTAGTGATGACTGGTGTGCCGCACGCCATAGCTTCCAGTACTGGCAGTCCAAAGCCTTCGTAGATCGAGGGGTAGACGAACACGTCTGCCAGATTATACACTGCCGGTAAATCTGCCTGTTCTACATAACCTGTAAAATGGACCTCTGCTCCCAAATCAAGCTGGTCCACGAATTGCTGCAGCTGGTTGTACATCCAGCCTTTACGTCCGGCGATGACCAGGCGGGTTCCACCCAGATTTTTGCGGTTGTCCTGGTACGCCTGCAGCAGGGTCACAATATTTTTGCGCGGTTCAAGCAGCCCCACGAACAAGATGAACCGTTCCGGTAGTTGGTATTTTGCCGCCACCTGCCGCAGCGTCTGCTTGTTTTGGATGGGTGCGAAATCTTCGGTGACTCCCAGCAATGCGGTCGTAATTTTATCTGGGGGGACGCCTGCCAGCCGGATCGCATCCAGGCGGGTGCTCTCGGAGTCTGCCAGTAGTGCATCGGCTCGCCGCCCGCTCAGCCGGATGAAGGCTCGAAAGAAATAGCGCTTGCTTAAAGTGTGCAGGCCAGGGAACAAAAAATAGGTCATGTCGTGCAGGGTAACGACCTGTTTCACAGGGTGGCTCAGCGGCATGGTGTAGTGCAGGGAATGGAGGAGATCCACTTCGCTGCGGCGCAGCAAGCCCGGGAAGCGCGTTTGCTCCCAGGCAAGGCGCTGCGCAGGTGGCATTTCAGCCACCAGCTCAAAATGCAGGTTGTCCTGCTCCGCCAGACCAATCAGCTCGCGCCCATGCGGCTGGGTGAAAACGACGTAACTGGCCTCCTCACCCAGCTCCGCCAGGGCGCGGATTAACTGGATTATGTAATTGCCTGCCCCCACAGGTTGCGGGGGCAGGGCAGTGGCATCAATTCCGATTTTCAAAATGGATGGTTTATTGGATTCTAACGCTGGCTTCGGAGCAGGTAGTGGATTGGCTGGTTGATGTGGTCAGCACGCTGCAAATGTAATACGTGCCAGCCGGCACTCCGGAAGTGTCCCAGTAGTACTCTACTTGCGGCCCGCTGATACTGATGGTCGGGCGTGTCGAAACGATCGGCAGGAACAACGGCAGGTTGTCTGCAGGCAGGAGCACGGTCTCACCGCTGCTGGTGGGAGCGCTTTCCGGCTGGCGCATCTGCTGCTGGTAGATCAGGTGAGCCGTCGGGTTCGAGCGGTTGGTGGTGTAATACAACGCCAGCGTGGTCACATCGTCGATCGATGTATCTACGCTGAATTGAATCGGATACACTCCACCCTGCTGGATGGCATCTGGTTTGGTCAGCCGGATCCAATCGATCTGCTGGTAAAACGGTCCGCCGCCCGTAATCGGGTCCGTGGCAACCGTGACGTTTTCATTCGGGTCAAAGCGGAAATCAAGGATGGGCTGGGCCGTAAGCCACTGCTGCGGGTAACCAGAGCATTCACCCTGCACCTGCTCGGCTGAGCCTCCAAACGCATCATGCAGATCCACCGTCACCGTATCCCAATTTGTGTCGAATGGGATATCCTGGCTGACCAGGTTGCATCGGTAGCCGCTCCGCCCAGAGCTTCCCTGGACGGACCATACCCAGCGCACGATCATCCCGTCGGTCACATTCTGCCAGGCGGCTTTCCAGCTCGTATGCATGCGGAACGTCAGATAGCGGAATTCCGCAGAGCTGGCGGGCGCCGGGTTATTCATGATCAGTTGGGCATCGGTTCCAGCCGGCAGCGGGCCTGAATTGGTGGTTAGATTTAATCCCCCGTTTTGATAGCTGGCAGAGGCCGTATTCAGGATTTGTTTGACGTCACTGCTGTTGCTAAAATCCCACGGATTGCCGTACAGGCTGGCATAATCCTCGCCGCTCCAGAAGCTCGGGCGTTCGAAGGAAAGGCGCGGCTGGGCTTGCACCCGCAGCAGGCTGGTGCTCTCTGTGATGCAGCAGCTTCCGCTGTTTCCCAGCCCGACGTAGTAATTGCCTGCCTGCAGTCCCTGGGTATCCAGCATGTAACGCCCGCTGCCCCCGTTGACATTATCGGCGACCCGGACGTAACGATTCGAGCCTTCCGGGCTCACCCAGACAGCCCGGATATTGTTGTTCGGTGTGAAATTTACGGTGACGTCTTGAGACTTGCAGTCTGTCAGACGTACCCAGTCTACTGCATAATTAACATTTCCAAAACGGGTGGGATCGATGCGCAGTCCTTGCCATTCGGCCTGACCCGACCAGGGGGTATATGGCGATATCGTGATAGATTCCTGCGGCAGGTTGATGCGGTACAGCTTCCACTTCCAGGCGGACGAGGGGTTGCTGGCGGCTTCAGGGTAGGGCAGCAGCCAGTTGCTTTGCCCGTATGGGCCGGATGTCAGCCGGTCATTGGCAAACCACAGCACCCGGAAGCGGTCATCGGCGCGGGTAGTTTCTACCCGCATGGCGATGTACATGCACCCAAAGGTACTGGAGCTGATTGGATAGCGGCTGCCGACCTTTCCCGAATGGATGGTGCCTTCATAGCCGGGAAACAGCACGTGAAACCATCCATTCTGTGGATCGTTGCCTTCCGAATGCCCGTTAAATACCCCATTTTGAATGGAGAAAGTGTCTACTGCCAGGCGCTGTCCGGATTCATTGAAGTAAATCGAAACGTCCCCAAATTCATTCATATCCCACGGTTCGCCGAGCACGCGGGTTGCATAATCAACCCCCTCGGCAACAGGTTGGGTGGGAAAGGTAACACTGTCAGTTTCGGCTAGTACGGGGAAATTTTGAGCTGACGAGAAAATCAGCCCAGCCAGGCAAAGGGCGGTAAGCAGGGCATAAATAAGTTTTCGCAGTGATGCCATATCTGTAAAAATCTCCAGCAATTTTCCGGCAGGCACGACCCGATGAGCACCCATACCGGACAGGTGATTGGCTGGAGGGATTTGAAAAGTTAGTCTAGTGCTCTGGCTACATCACAGCCAATACCTGGTTTTCCCTCACAATAACCTAACTGCTTTGCTGCGTGAATGGGTGAGAAGTACTGTTATCCGCTGGTTGTGCTGCTTCACGGACTGGCTGGGAGATGTAGGGCAATTCCTGGATGATCTGGTGTACTTTACGCCCGAATACATCGATCGTGAGGTTCTCTTCGTAGCTGCGCCGGGCTTGTTCTCCCAACGTAACCAGGAGCCCAGGTTCTTGCACAAGGCGGGTAATCCGTTCTGCGATGCCGGGAGCATCTTCCACTGCCACGACGAACCCGTTTTCACCATCGTGTAAGATTTCATTGACCCCGCCGGCGGCGGTTGCAATGATGGTTTTGCCGATTGCCATGGCCTCGATGATCGAAACCGGCAGGGATTCATCCCGTGACGCCAGCACGAACACATCCGCAGCTTTCAGGTAGTCCCAGACCTCAGGGTTGCTCAATTCACCGACGATCGTCACGTTTTTCAGACGACGCGCCTGCCGTGAAACTTTGCGGTAAAACCGCCGGTCAAGATAGTGCCTGCCGATAAAAAACAGGTGCACCCGGCTGGCAACATCTGGAGCCAGCTGGGACATTGCATCAACAAGAATATCCTGTCCTTTGCGGTGTTCGAACGTCGCCACCTGCACCAGGAACAGTTCATCAGACCGTTTTTTCACCGGCGGGCTGCCGGCAGTTTCGGCTGGAATTCTGATGTCCAGCCCGGTAAATGCCACCCTGTAGTTTGCACGGTTGGTGAAAGCCTGGTAAAGATCGGCAGTTGCCTGGGCAGAGAACAGCACCAGGTCTGCGGCCTGGAAAGCTTTCTGGACAGCCGGTTCACCCTGGGCCAGGTTCTGCCCAAATGCAGATTCATGGACTGACCATAAACAACGCCGGTTGAACGCCCGGGCGGCATGCACCGTCCGCCATGCCAGGATGGTATTCACCAGCATGGTGTCGATATCATCGATGTGAAACAGGATCACCCGCGCATCATCCAGCAGGCGCGGTTCGATCGTAACCGGTATTCCCATCGCCTCGTAGCGTTCCCCCAGCGGACCAGCTACTGGTGAAATCACACGAATCGTCAGGCCGTGCTCTTTCAGGTATCCGGCGACCGTCGCCTGGATAATCGGCGCTCCGCTTAGTGTCAGCTCGTGAGTTACCAGCAGGATATTTTGGACCTGGTTGGCTTTAACCGTTGCCGGGATGGTGGTTTTCAACGGCAGCACCAGGAGGCTGGTCTCCCACAGGTCAGAGTCCATCGGGATTTCGATCAGATCAAACTGGCGCAGAATACGCACCAGCCGGTGGCCGCGCTGTTCCTCGCGCGGGTGGACCACGGTGGGCTTGCGGTACAGGTAAGAGAGATTGGGGTTGAAGAAAGGGTCCCCGGCTTGGACACGCGCCTGCATCAAAGTAGTCGCGCGCAGCACATCGCTGGGCGGCAGCGTCAGGCCGCGCGTGCCACCTTCATAGTGCAAGACGCGCGCAAACGGTGTGTAGACGATCCTGTAACCGAGGTCAAAAATCCGGAAGCACAGGTCGATATCGCCATAGCCGACGATATAGGCCTCATCGAATCTGCCCACCTGGGCGAACAGGTCGCTGCGGACTGCCATGCAGGCTCCGGTTACCGTTTGGTAGTTGCGGTACCAGTTGGTTGAGCCAAAAAAGCCGTAATAATGATCCGGGCAGTCTTCGAAAATATGGCTGGCGTGTCCCTGCAGCCCGACGATCATCCCGGCATGCTGGATCAATCCGTTCGGGCGCAGCAGCTTCGTCCCAACCACGCCGACCTCTGGGCGCACGGCCTGCCCAATGAGCTCTTCCAGCCAATCGCCTGCCAGGATTTCGGTATCGTTGTTCAAAAACACCAGCACCTCGCCCGTCGCCTGCCGGCTGGCAAAGTTGTTGATCGTTTGGTAATTGAATGGTTGGTTGAATTCCAACAGCCGGATCTGCGGGTGCGCCACCACGGATTTATAGTAGTCAAACACCGCTGGATCGGTACTGTTGTTTTCTACAACCAGTATTTCGTAATTTGAATACGTGGTTTTTTCAAGGATGGATGCCAGGCAGGCTTGTAATTGTTCCAGGTTGTTATGAGTGGGGATGATGATGGAGGCGCGTTTGCCTCCGGTCGGCCAATGCACCCGGATCACGCCCAGCCCCTCAAAGCTGACCGGAACGTCCGCGTAGCCCTGGCGCTGGAGGGCGTTAAGGATGCAGCGTTCCTGGGCGGCAAACGCCCACGGCTTTGCGTTGGCATCACGCGCCGCAGAACCTTCCACCTGCCGCCAGTGATAAAGCACTTTAGGCACGTGTACGATTTGCCGGGTTCGTTCGGAAATTTTTAGCGACAGATCCCAATCCTGGGCGCCATCCACTTCTGGATCAAACCCACCCAGCTCTTCTACCAGTGATTTTCGGATGACCGCGTGCATGAGGTAGTTGTTGGAGATTAACAGATCGGGTGAATAGGCCGATGGTTTAAACCACGGATCACGCCGGGATTTGCCATCCTCCGATACTTTGTCCTCGTCATAATAAACTAAATCAGTCTCCGGGTTGGCGTTAATGGCAGTGACAGCTTCGAACAGGGTGTTTGGAGAAAGCAAATCGTCATGATCCAGCAGGGCGATAAATTCCCCCTCGGCTGCCTGCAGCGCCTGGTTGGTGTTCCCGGCGATGCCCAGATTGCGCTCCAGGTGCAGAGGCCGGATGCGCTGGTCGCGGGCTGCCATCATATCAATGACTTCCCGGACGCCACCTTGGTCCGAAGCGTTCGCCAGCCACAATTCCCAGTGTTCGTAGGTCTGGTCGATAACGGATTGAATGGTATCCCGGAGCACATCCGGCTGAGGGTTGTAGACTGGGGTCAGGATGCAGATCAAGGGTTGGAAGCGAAAATCCTTAACCAAGCTGCGCTGCCGCGCCAGCGCACGGCTGTCCGGTTCGTTCCTGCGGATCCAATCCTGGTAGGTGTACAGGATACCCGTTCCAAGGCCTTCTCTGCGGTCAAGGATCACGCTGCGAATGGCAAGCCAGCTCTGGCGCGCGGTGATCCTCAGACCGTAGAGCTTGAGCGAAAGCAGGACGACCCGAAAAACGTGGTAGACCTTCTCCCGGCGGCTGTCGCGCGGGATCAAGTAAAAACGGACGGTGCGCAAAAATTCAATCATCATTCCTATGCTCGAAGATCGCTAATTCAGCGGAACTGGGCCAGCCGCCACTGCAGGTAGCGCCAGCCGCGGTGAAACAGTGCCGAAATTCCCTGGCTGCGCAAGATGAATAGGGCCCGGTAAAAGCTGCTTTTCGGAGATGAGGCTGTGTTTGGCGTGACCCGCTGTATGTGGGCATCCGCGGCTTTCCGGCCATCCATCAAGCTGCGCCGCAGTGGCTCAACGACCCGTTTCCAGTAGTGCTCGCTGGCGAAGTCTGGATAGGCCGCGTACCATTCAGCGCGCGGCCGATTGAGCACCTGCACGACCGCCTCCAGCACCGCCTCGCGATCGTGCGGCGGGACAGTCACGCCGAACCCGTACTGGCGGATCCACTCACTGGCGACATCCCCCTCGGTCGTGACCACAGGCAGGCGCGCCCACAGGTAGTCCATCAAGCGTTTGCGGATCGAAAAATGGGTTTCCACATGCACCGGGTGCAGGCTAACGCCTGCTGCGGCTTCAGCCAGGACGGATGTGAAATCATCATAAGGCAGCCATTCCAGGAAATACACGCTGTGCTCCAGGCTGCCTTGCTGCCGGGCCAGCTCTACAGCCTGGTGGGCGACGGCATGTTGGGGCACATCCGGATTAGGGTGGCGCGTCCCCAGGAACACCAGGTATGCTGGCGGGAACTCGTTCCAGGATTCCAGGCCAGGCGTGCAGCAGGGTCAGCGGATCCAACCAATCCCAGAGTCCGCCTCCCCACAACACGACTGGTGCGTTTTCAGGAATTTGGGGCAGGTGCCGGCGCAGCACATCGGCTGCCACCGGCGGTTGGGCTGGCAAGCCCAGGCCAACGACGTCCACCAGGTGGCGAAGCTGCTCATCCTGCTGATACGTGAGCGGGTTCACCCGCCCATTGGCTGCCAGCATCCCCAGCCAGAAATCTCGCTGCCGTTCGTTGCCCGCCAGGAAAAAATCACCGCTGCGCAGGCAGCGATTGGTTAAATCGACTGCTTGCTGGTTGATCGCCAGCTGGGCCTGTTCGGATTCTTCCAGGTAATAATGAAAATTTTCCAGGATGATGGGGTCATACAGGTCGATCATGCTTTGACCTGCAAAATTTGCCAGGAATGGGAATTTTTGCAGGACCGGGGGGCTGTACAACACAGCATCACAGGTTTGCACAAGATCCGCCAGGCTTTGCAAGCGTGCTGGATCGTAACGCTGCAAGGTTAAACCGGAGATTTCCAGGCTGGTTTCATTTGGAATTGCCAGGGTGACATCGAATTCAACTGCCAGCGCACGCCCGATCTCGAGGTAGCGCACACCCGGCCCGGCCAGTTTATGGTCTACCAGGTCGTTGCTGATAATAAGCAGGCGTTTAAGGGTTATTTGGTCTTGCATCTCGGGTAATGGGCGAGTTTTTCCGCTGATCATCAGTGCAAGGTAATGGTTTTGAATCAGGTCCCAGGTCAGTTCTGGATAGCCATGCCAGATTAATGGCTGGGGGATATCCCGCTGCTGGGCAAATAACAACTGGTCACTGATTAGTCTGGTCTGCTTGATTATTTCGGCCTCAGCCTGGATCGTTTGCCGCTCCTGGCGGTACTTTCGCCAGCCTGCCAGGATGGCGCGTGCTTCGCCTGTTTTGCCGCTGAGACTATAACGCAGCAGGTTGGCGGAATCTTCGAGCAGGTAAGGCAGCAGGAATTTCCAACGCTGGTTGGCGATGATCTTGCGAACGAAGCGCAGCCGCCCGTAAACAATATTGGTGATTTTTTGAGGGCTCCGTCCCGATTGGGCATAAGCATCGGCCTCGCCGCCGAAGGCATGGTAGACGACCGCCTGTGGTGCAGCCACAATAGGCCGATCCAACAGGCGCGCCCGGTAAGACCAATCAATATCTTCATAATACATCGGGTAGCCGGGGTCCACCTCTCCAACTGTCTCCCAGGCAGGCCGCGGGATGAGCAGTGCTGCAAAACAACCGGAAGGCACCCGTTCCCATTGGTCGAATTGACCCAGGTCCAAATGTCCCAGGCCAAGGTCTGTGCCCCACGACAGCCGGCCTATGTAATTGCCCAGCCCATTCAGAAAAGCTGGCAGCCATAAGAATTTCAGCTTGGCAGCTACTGCCCCGGCCTCTGGGTGCTGCCGGGCTTTTTCAACCAGGTGTTGGACAGCCTGGGGCTCGAGTTTTACATCCGGATTGAGGAGCAGCAGATAATCCCCATTTGCCAGCTCTACACCGTGGTTGAGGGCTTCTGCCAGGGAGCTGGGTGAGTCCCAGCCGTGGCAGCGCACCTGGGGGTAAGTCTCTGCCAGCCACTCCTGGGTGCCGTCCTGCGAGCCATTGTCAATGACGATGATTTCAAGCGCCTGGTGAGTCTGGTTATGCAACGATGGCAGGCACTGTTCGAGCCAACGGCGGCTGTTATAGCCTACGACAATCGCGGATACAAGGGATGTCTCTGGAGGCTCTTCGCTGGGCATGGCTGGTTGCGGCACCTCATTAGGGTGCGCTTCACCCGAGCGCATCAGCAGCCCGGTCTCTACCAGGCAGCCGAGCGCTGCCCGGATGGTCAACTCTTCGAAATCACCCGGCAGGTCGCGGACAATTGCAGCCAGGTCGCGATCATCGGCGAGTTGCCACAGCGCGTGCAGCCTGGTATCTACAGCCACTTTGCCCCCTTGCGGTGTAACCAACACAGGGCGTCCACTGACCTGCTCGGCGCCTGCGCCGGACGGAATGCGATAGCTTAACATGAGCGAGGATTGTTCGTATCAGGCGTTGCGGTACCGATCGACCAGCTCAACCGGCTCCCCGACTGCTAGCAGGTGCCCGTGGTCCAGCCAGGCGACCCGGTCGCACATAGTTTCAATGGCGTGCAGGTTGTGGGATACCAACAGGATTGTGGCGCCTTGTTCCTGGAACTGCTGGATGCGCCCTGCGCTTTTCTTCTGGAAGGCTTCATCCCCTACACCCAGGATTTCGTCGATGATCAGGATATCGGGCTTAACGTCGGTGGCAACCGCGAAACCCAGCCGGGCCCACATTCCGGATGAATACGTGCGCATAGGCGCGTCAATAAAGGCCTCCAGCTCGGCGAAGTTCACAATTCGGTCGAATTTTTCGTCCATTTCACGGCGTGTAAACCCCAGCAGGGCGCCGTTCAGGTACACATTTTCACGCCCGCTCAGCTCGGGGTGGAAACCGGCTCCCAGTTCGAGCAGCGGTGCAACCCGGCCACGCGCCAGCACTCTTCCCTGGGAAGGTTTAAGGACGCGCGCTACCAGCTTTAACAGAGTGGATTTGCCTGCCCCGTTGTGGCCGATCAGCCCGAATACTTCTCCTCGGTTGATGCTCAAGTCCACGCCGTTCAGGGCCAGGAAAGAATTGTGTTTGATTTTCCCCTGCACACGCCGGATAAAGTATTCCTTAAAAGTCCCGATATACTCGCTCGGGACGCGGTAGCTGACCGATACCCCTTCCAGGCGCACCACTTCCAGGCTGCCAAGCTGGCTTTGCGTTTGTACAGGTGCCACGGTGACGGTCATAAGCGGTAAGCAAACTCATCGGCCCGCGCGGTGAAGACAAACCACCCCAGGACCAGGGTGAAAAGACCGATGGCGGCTGCTGCCAGGATCATGGGGGCGGGCGGCAGAACCCCGTCGTAAATAGGGATGCGGAAATTCTGGATCAAGCTGTACATTGGATTGAGGATTTCGATCCACGGCTGGATTGCAGGGGGCAAAATTTCCGGCGGGTAGATCACCGGAGAGAGATAGAGCCAGGCAGTCAGGACAATAGCGTACATATCGGCGACATCGGCGAAATACACCGCGATTGTCGAAATCAGCAGCCCCAATCCCAGAGCGAAACAGGCCAGGAATAGTACTGCGACTGGAAGATACAGGATCGATGGGCGGATGGGCACCCCGGTCACCAGCATCACCAGCACCAGGGGCACCAGCGCCAGGGTCAGGTTTACCAGCCCGGTGCCTGCCGACGACACGGAAAAAACGGTCCGCGGGATGTAGATCCGCTTGAGCAAACCCTCACCCCACACCAGGTGCAGCATCGCGGCGTTGGTGGTTTGAGCAAAAAAATTCCACGCGATCAACCCGCTTAGCACGTAAGTCGCATATTCGGGCCCGCTGCCAAACGCATTAGCAAACACAATCGTCAGGATGAGCATGGTGCCCAAGGGATTTAACATCGTCCACGCCACACCCAATACTGAGCGTTTATAGCGGGTGGTCAGGTCGCGCCGCACCAGCTGCACAACCAGGTTGCGGTAATTTATTATTTCGCGCAGCTCTTCTAGTGCAGGAAAACGCCGGCGGGTTGAATCGTAAATGTTTTCGCTGATTTCAGGTATCAAAATGGATGCTCCGGGCGATGAATTATACTCTGCTGTCCATCGCCAGGGAGAGGGCTAGTTTCCAGTCGGGAGGCTGCAGGCCAAACGTCTCGCTAAACTTGGTGCAGTCCAGTGCGGATTGGGATGGGCGGCGGGCTGGTGTGGGGAATTCCTGGCTGGCAGCCGGCTGGATTGTATGGGTGACTTGTGACTCGCGGTGCGGGTCCAGCTCCAAAATCGCCTCTGCCCATTCAAACCTGCTGACGCTGCCACGGTCTGTCAGGTGATAAAGCCCGCGCCTTTCCGTCAACCAGCGTGCCGGATTGCTGCCGGCCCGCGCCAGAACCAGGGCGGTGGCTGCAGCCAGGCTGCGGCACCACGTCGGGCTGCTGGTCTGGTCGGTTACCACTCTCAGCACCGGCTGGTTGTGCGCCCATTCCAGCACCTTGGTCACAAAGCTACCCCGCCGCAGGCTGTATACCCAGCTTGTCCGAAACACCAACCCGGCTTCGATTGCCTCGAGCAGGGCCTGCTCCCCTGCCAGCTTGCTTTTTCCATATACATTAATTGGGTGGGTGGGGTCAGTCTCGTTATAGGGCGTGGGTTTCTCGCCGTCAAAAACATAGTCGGTGGAGTAGTGGATCATCGCCGCCCGGAGGATGTTGGCCTCTTCCGCCAGCACAGCCGGCGCGGTGCAGTTGATTGCGTTTGCCAGCTCTGGCTCGCTCTCTGCCTGGTCCACGGCTGTGTAAGCCGCGGCGTTGACAATCACCTGCGGGCGCAGCTGGCGCACCAAAGGGCGCAGTGTTTCTGGTTCCGCCAGATTGATTTCAGGATAGTCCAGGGCAATAATCTGACCCAGCGGGAGCAGAGCCCGGTGCAACTCCCAACCCAGCTGACCGGTATATCCAATCAGTAAAATTTTCATGATTTATGGCTGGTGAAAGGGCAGGTTCTGATCTGCGGCTAGCTGCAGCAGGTACTGCCCGTAGTGGTTGCTGTCCATCGCAGAAGCCAGGCGGCGCAGCTCAGCGGCATTGATATAGCCTAACCGGAAAGCAATCTCCTCCGGGCACGAAATCATCAACCCCTGCCGCTCCTCCACTGCCTGGACAAAATTAGCCGCCTGAAGCAGCAATTCATGGGTACCGGCGTCCAGCCATGCCACCCCGCGACCCATGACAGATACCCGCAGCTCTCCGCGCTCCATATAAATGCGGTTGACATCCGTAATTTCCAGCTCGCCGCGCGGAGATGGCTGCAGGTTGGTCGCAATTTCCACCACCTGGTTGTCGTAAAAATACAGCCCGGGTACCGCATAGTGCGATCGGGGTAGTTTGGGTTTTTCTTCGATACTGATCGCGATCCCCTCCTGGTCGAATTCGACTACGCCGTAGCGCTCCGGGTCGCGTACCGGGTAAGCGAAGATGATCGCGCCTGCCTGGAGCCCGGCGGCCTCGCGCAGCTGTGCGGGCAGACCGTGCCCGAAGAAAATATTATCTCCCAGGATGAGCGCAACGGTGTCATCACCGATGAATGTTCGGCCGACGCGGAAGGCGTCTGCCAGGCCGCGCGGCTCGGCTTGCTCTTCGTATGCAAACTGCAGCCCCCATTGTTCCCCACTGCCTAACAGGCGGCGGAAAATGGGCAGCATATCCGGGGTTGAGATCACCAGGATTTCGCGGATTCCCGCCAGCATAAGCATCGAAAGCGGGTAATAGATCATCGGTTTATCGTAGACCGGCAGCAGTTGTTTGCTGATGCCCAGGGTCAGCGGGAACAGCCGGGTGCCCATACCTCCCGCCAGCATTATCCCTTTCATGAAACCTCCCGGTTTTTATAGTTGCGCTCGATCCAATCCTGGTAATCAGAGCCATGCTGCACCGCCTCAATCCAGTCGCTGTGCTCGATATACCAACGAGCTGTATCCAGCAGCCCGGTTTCCAGGGAGTGACGCGGTCGCCAGCCCAACTCCTGGCGGAGGCGGGTCGAATCCATAGCATAGCGCCGGTCGTGTCCGGGGCGGTCTTTGACGAACGTGATGAGGCTGTTGTGGGGCACGTATGGCGAATTTGGCTGCAGCTCATCCAGGATGTCGCACAGGGTGCGTACTACGGTTAGATTGGTAGGCTGGTTTTCTCCGCCAATGTTGTATGTCTGCCCGGGCGGGCTTTTTTTAACCACCGTCCAGATGGCCTCGCAGTGATCCTCAACATACAGCCAGTCCCGGATTTGACCGCCATCGCCGTACACCGGCAAGGGTTTGCCTTCCAGTAAATTGGCGATCATCAGTGGGATCAGCTTTTCGGGAAACTGGTAGGGCCCGTAATTGTTGGAGCAGTTGGTAATTGTGTAGGGAAATTGATAGGTGTGCCCGTAGGCGCGCACCAGGTGATCGCTGGCGGCCTTGCTGGCTGCGTAGGGCGAATTGGGGGCATAAGGCGTGTCCTCGGTCCAGGCCAGCTCGTTTGGGTGCAGCGATCCGAACACTTCATCGGTTGAGACATGCTGAAAATGCACGCGCCGCTCACCCAGGGATTTTTCCACCTGCCAGTATTGCCGCGCTGCTTGCAGCAGGGTGTGCGTGCCGATAATGTTCGTGCGGACAAATAGTTCCGGGTTGCGTATCGAGCGGTCAACGTGGGTTTCCGCCGCAAAATGGATAATCGTATCGATCTGCTGGCTGCGCAGCAGGCTGGCAACCAGGTTTTCGTCGCAAATATCCCCGTGGACAAAGGTGTGCCGGTCGGCGCCCGGCAGGTCGTTAAGATTTTCAAGGCTGCCTGCGTAGGTCAGTGCATCCAGGTTGGTCACCTGGATGTCCGGCTCATTTTTCAGCAGGTAGCGCACAAAGTTTGAGCCAATAAAACCGGCTCCCCCGGTAACCAGGACGTTTTTCATAAAGCGGGTATTCTCCTTACGCTAAAACAATCAAGATTTCCAACGCACACGGGCTGCGATCAATCGAAACAACCGCAGCGCGCGGGTCTGGCATCCAAAAGCCAATCAGTCTCGCTGCAACTCCTGACAGATTCATCTCCAATCGGATCAGTCATATACATCCGCATCTTTCAACAGGCATCCCTGGGCATCCTTGGCGGAGATCAGCGGCGGCGTACCTGCGACCAGCGGCCAGGTGATTGCCAGCTCCGGGTCGTCCCACAGCAGCGTGCGCTCCCAGTCCGGTGCATAATAATCGGTTACCTTGTAGACCAGCTCTGCCCACTCGCTCAGTACGTAAAAACCGTGGGCAAAACCTTCAGGAACCCATAACATACGCCGGTTTTCTGCTGACAGGGTGACTCCTTCCCACTGTCCAAACGTGGGCGAACTGCGTTGTAAATCCACCGCCACATCGTAAATTTCACCCTGCACCACGCGCAGCAGTTTGCCCTGGGCATGCCTGATCTGGTAATGCAGGCCGCGCAGGATGCCGCGCCGGGAGCCGGAATGGTTATCCTGTACGAATGGTTTTTCGATGCCTGCCTGCGCAAACCGGCGGTCTTCATACGTTTCCATGAAAAAGCCGCGTTCGTCTGCAAAAACCGTGGGCTCAATAAAGACCAACCCTGGCAGGTTGAGTCGATTGAAATTCATACACAACCTCGCTTATGGACAGCGATAAATAACCAAATCCGAATTGTACCCGAAAGGTTTTCCTTTGATGGTGTTTGCGGCTTCACAATTCTGCAGGGATGAGGGTGCGGTGGATTCAGTGAAAAACCCTGCATGCAGGACCAGGATTTCAGGCATGTAATGGTCAATTGCCCAGGCGGCGGTATCTTGATAAGTGGTGGCTGCTGTCATTTGCCGGGCGACATCAGGCTGCACTAATCCGGCAAAATCCACCACTGGCCGGTTGGCATAATACCCGATCATGCCGATTTCAAGCAGCCCCACTTGATCACCCGGTTGGCTATGGGCTGCCAGCCATTCGCCGGTTGCGCGATAAGCCCCCGGTCGAGGATCCGTAAACTGGCTGGCCCGGTACAGGGTGTACGCCTGCCAGGGAACCAGCACCAGCAACATCAGCGCGGTAGCCCACCTGGCTGCCTGCTCAGGTGGGCTGCCTGTCACCCGCTGGCTGGCGCGCCCGGCAAGCCGCGCCAGTGCTTCCACTCCCAGGCCAGCAAAGACCAGGAACCCCGGTACCAGCGGCGCGTAATACCAATAGTAACTGCTGACCCCCAGGGCAGTGTAGCCCGCGAAATAAAGGATCGGCCACGCCGCAAACAGCCACCAGCGGGAGTGACGTACCAGCGCCCAGGCCGCACCAACCAGGGCCAATGCGACCAACACCCAGTACAGCGGGTTTCCTTTATAGACTTCAATCACCTTGCTGATTAATCCTGGGGCGAAGGTCGTGCTGATTTCCAGCACACCTTGCGCTTGCTTGGCACCCAGGGTTACCGGCAGCGGGTTTCCAAAATAAAGGGTCGCAAACACTCCCCAGGCTCCCAGGATTGCCGAAAACACCACCAGAGCGATCCAGGGAAATCTCTCTCTGGGTGACCCGCTCTGCCGGAGCCTCCATTGGTGGATGAAATAATCAACACCCAGGATCACAGCGACCAGGATCGCATCAGGGCGGGTCAGGGTTGCCAGGGCAACCAGAAGCGCTGCCAGCAGGTAACGCTGCCGGGTATAAGCAGCGTAAGTACCAATGCAAAGCGCCAGGTAAAGCGGGGTTTCAGAGCCGGAAGTTGTCACCACCAAAGGGAAGAGGGGGTACAGAAATAAGACCACCCAACCTGCCAGCGGAGTTTGCCATTTCCGCGCCAAGTCCCAAAGCAGCAGCCCGCCAACCGCCAGGCTGGCCGCGCTGACCAGGTTCGCCAGGTGCGGTAGGTCATTCCACAGCGAGTAGGCCAGGGCAAGCAGCAAGGTGAACAGGGGTGTGGTCGTGCTAAGCACCCGCTCGCCCGGGTTGTAGACAAACCCCTGCCCGCTGGCCAGGTTGCGAGCATAGCGATAGGTTATGTAAGGATCGTCGTAAGCCCAGTTAGCAAATAACACATAAATATAGATCGCAATGACCAGCACCAGGCCAGCAATCACGAAAGGCTGCTCCCAGGGAACTTGGTTTGATTCGGTTTTCACTGCCCGGATCGAGGTTTTATCAGGAAGGGTTGGGTTCTTTTTGGTCTGTCCCGGCTGGTGTCACTGCGGGTTCCCACCACCAGCTGAGCAAGAGCACTGCCATGACCGCGAGGAAAAACCCGGCCGCCCCGCCGATCAAGGTCATCAGCAGGCGGCTGGGGAAGACGGGATCGTCATCGGGGATGGCATAACTTGCCAGGCGCACCTGCCCGCTGGTATCCGCCGAGGCAATGCGGGTCTCTTCAACTTTGCGGGCCAGGGTCGTATATGTTTCCTGAGCCACACCTTGCTCGCGCTTCAGGCTGTCCTTTTCTGACAGGGCTTCTTCAAGCTCTTGCTGGATGGTGATGATTTGCGGCTCCAGGTCTGTGATTTGGGCGGAGAAAGTATCCAGTTGGGTCTGGACGACATCTTCGAGGGCAGCGAGTTGTTGGATTTGCCCCTGTACGCTGGGTGTGTTGGGGTCGGCTGCCGAAACCTGGATTTGCACCTGTGAATTTTGTTGGGAGGTTGTCGATGATGAGCTGCCGCTGTTGGCGATGGAAGGCGTGCGTTCTGCATACGCCCGGTTCTGCAGGAGCAGCACACTGAACAGCAGCGACTGCGCTGCGGGCTGGTCAGGTTGCTGTGCGCGCAGTTGTTCTGTTAGGCTGCGGATATCCTGCAGCAGGATTTCACCGGACTGCTGACGATCCAGGTAGACCCCCAACGAGTTTTGCAGTGCGCTGAGCTGGTTGGCAAGGATGGTTTCCCGATTGCGGGATTGGAACTCTATCATGGCTGCATTGGCCTGAGCGAGCATCTCCTTGGCATCGTTTAACTGGTCCTCAAAGAAAGTGATCTGGGCGCTGTCCATGGTGCTGTAAACTGAATTCGCCTGGTGTACAAAAATTTCGACCCACTTATTGGCAATGGTTTGCGCCGAAACCGGATCGCCGTTTCGGGCTGAGAGCAGGATCAAGTCGGTGTTTACTTCGGTGCTTAATAAGCCCCTCAAACTCAGCGGGTCGGTAATTTCAGGTGGCAATGTTTCGAGCGACTTAAAAAGCTCTTCGACAACAGTGTCACTCAATGCCAATGCGGCGAACGACTGGTAGTTCAGGCTGGCATCTGTGATGGTTTCGATGCGCGGGTCGAACGTCAATTCATTGCGCGATTTGGTTACCGCTGCGATTGAGGTGGCCTGATACTGTTTGGGCAGGATCGAGGCAAGCCCAAATGCGAGCAGTGCTCCCAACAGGGCGATCCCGATAATCCACCATTTCCGCGCTAAAAGCAGATTAATGTATTTGCGCAGGTCGATAATATCGTCTTGCGGCGGGTATTCATACTTCATGCTGTCTTCCTCCGGGTGTAACCCGAGTATTGAATTGACGAGTTCAATTCCCCGGTCCGTTTAGGACAATCGGGCATTCTCTCATAAAGGGGTAGGCTTGTCAAGCAAGGCCCCTGGACTCTGCTATCACCAGCGACAAAGGCTCGTGCAAACCGCCGGCTGATAAGAGCCGCTGGCTCGCAAGCGCCGCTGGCTCGCAAGTGCCGCTGGCTCACAAAAGTCGCCGGATCAGCAGCCTCAGGCGCAGCGGCATCCATGCGAATAAATACGGCCTTACCAGGGCTTTTACTCCCATCCAGGAGAACCAGCTGCCTCCTTCGCGGCGGTATACCTGCATCATCTCGGGCCAGCAGCGATCGTCTGAAACGCTGGTTTTCCCGGTCTCATGCAGCCGGAAATTGGCCCACAAACGCGGCTGGTAATGCAGGGGCGCAACCTTGGCAAGCCGCACCCACAGATCATAGTCCATGGCAAAGTAAAAATTTGGATCCAGCGGTCCCAGCTGCCGCCACAAATCCCCACGAAAAAAGCTCGACTGCTGAGGGATGTGCACATAACCTTTCAGAAGCTTTTGGTAATCTGTCTGGCGGGCAGGGAACCGTCCAATCTCCTCACCAGCCTCATTGATCAGGCGTGCATCCCCATAAACCATGCTCGCCTCAGGGTGAGCCTGCAAATAACTCGCCGCCTCGCTGATCGCGCCCGGTTCGTAGGTGTCATCCGAGTTGATCCATGCCAGGATGTCCCCGCTTGCCCTGGCAAAACCCTTGTTGATGGCATCGGTTTGGCCACGGTCGGGCTCAGATACCCAGTAATGAATCTGCCCGGCATATTTTTGGATGATCTCCAGGCTGCCGTCTGTCGAGCCTCCATCGATCACCAGGTATTCCAGGTTAGAGTAATTCTGGTCCAGCACAGACCGGATGGTTGCCTCCAGGAACCGGGCCTGATTATATGAAGGGGTAATAACCGAAACCAACGGTGCGGCTTTCACTGCCAATCCTCGGCCTGGTAGTAATGCTGCGCAACCGATTCGGTCATCCGGCGCAGCCGGTCGATTTCGCCTGGTTCCAGTCTTTTTTTCCAGTTGCCAAGATTGGCGCGGCTGTCCAGGCGGATGGAATGGGCAGTCTGGCGCTGCAGTTCTTCTGGATTGTCTGCGCTGCTGGTGGTGAGGATCGTTTGTTTTGCTTTCTTGTTGAAGGTCAGGTGGGTATGCTCATACAGACTCTGGAACCCGCCCACCGGGTCGAGCGACAGCTCTTCATGCCGGACGACACGGATTTCCGGGTAGATGGCCTGGTATTCTTCCACGACGGAATATACCATCCGCCAAAGCAGTGCCGCCTGCCAGAGTAAATCTCCCTGGTTTTGCGGTGCCAGTTCCATCTCTGCCCGGTAAGGTTCGAGCCAATCCTGGATCAACTGTGGCTGCTGGAGCAGATCAACCAGTTCAAAAGGCCAATCCAGGCGCTTTAAGCTGCTGGCAAATGCTGCCGGGTGACGAATGGTAACAATGACCTGGCAGCCCAGGCGCTCGATAAACCAGCCCAGGGAAAATACGGCAAATGGGTCCTTGATCAACGGGCGTGCTCCGCCCAGTTTTCCCCATTCGAAGATCCACGCATCTCGCATCATACGGAGCAGATCTTTGCGGGAATGCAGTGCTTTCAGCTCGCGGCCCAATCCGTATTCCAGGCGCAGCAGCTTACGGTACGCTGGCAGGTAAATGGCTTCATTCCCGGGGTGGATATAGGTATACCAGCGTTCCACAGGCGCATCCAGGACACCAGGCCGGTGATGCACGTTCAGTGGCTCGCTGATATAAGCCGTCTCGGAGGTCGCTGCCAGGATTTTTCCTACCCAGGTGGTGCCGCTGCGGTGCGCTCCTGTGACCAGGATCGGGCGCGTGGCTGCTTCCGGGATCGGTGCCATGTGTTGGCTTTGGGCAGGTTGGGGTTCGGCGGTAAGAGGCATGGTTTGCATGGTCAGCGGTCCAGTGCCAGGCCGGGCCAGCTGTTCAATTGGGGGTACGCCGATAGATCGGGCGGCGGGCTCATCCGGTAATACCAGGCATTCAGGCGCCCTAACCCTGCCAGGCTCAGCAGGGCATACGCCATCCGGTGCCAGTGTTGGAGTGCAAACGATGGGTACGCCAGCAGCGCTTTCAGGTAGGTCTGCAGGGCTGGGCCGGGTGCGCCGCCATCGAGCAGGTAGCGGGCGCTCAAACGGTGGGCTGCGCCGGTAATGTGCCTGCGATCAGCCTGCCAGCGGTCTGCCAGGGTCGGTTCGCTGGCGATCCAATCCAGCAGGCGGTAAATCTCCGCGCTAAATTCGGCTGCCTGGGCGCTGTTTTTAGCCCCAGGATGGTGCCGCGCGGCTGCCCACGGGCTTGCCATATGGCGGATAGGAGCTCTGAGTGCCATCCTCAGCCACAGTTGGTGGTCGAGCATAAAGTGATAGCTTTCATCCAGGGATCCTGCCTCCTGCAGCACCCGGCGGCGCATGAATACCGCTGGCTGGCAGATAATCCGAAAACGCAGCAGCTCGCTCAGCCCCCAATCTCCAAAGCTCAGCCGGTTAAGCGGATGCCCGTTGGCATCCACCGTGAGCGCGTCGCCGTAAACCAACCCCAATTCTGGCTCGTTTTGCAGGACCTGTACGGCCTGGCTGACTGCACCCGGCAGGTAAAGATCGTCTGAGTTCAACCACGCTACAATTTCGCCGCGTGCTGCTCCCAATCCCTTGTTGATCGCCTCAGCCTGCCCGCGATCGGGCACTGATACCCACCATGCCAGCTGGTTATGATAGTGCTTGATAATCTCCAGGCTGTTATCGGTTGAGCCCCCGTCGACCAGAATGTACTCAACCTGCGGATAATCCTGGCGCAGCACTGACTGGATGGTATGTTCGAGGTAAGCCCCCTGGTTGTAAGACGGGGTGATGATGGAAACGAGCGGTTTTTCGTTCCGGCAGTTCATGGAGCGGGGTCCGCAGGGCGATTCAAGTCGTAGACAAGGTATCCGTCTCCCTCTACGATCAGCGCAAAATTTGTTTCCAGCATTTCGCGCAGCTCTGGCTGCCGGTTGTATTGCCCAAATGCCGTCACCAGGAAATAGTCGTGTTCTCCGGCGTGCTTTTGGAACAACTCAGTAAAAGTGCTATCCTTGCCGCGCAGTTCTGCCAGATCTTGTTCGCCGGTTACTGGCCACAGGTCCACATTCCGCCAGCCGTAATACATCAACCGGTAGCCATAATCCTGGGTCAGGGCTACAATCCGTCCGTCTGCTGGAAGCTGCTCGGCCATCTCTGCCCAGTATTCCGGTTCATTGCGAAAATCCTCAGCAAATAAATTGGAGCGTGCTACCCAGGCCGGGTACGCTGCGGTAACCAGGAGCGCACCCAGGAGGACAATTTGCCAGGTGCGCGGCTGCCGGGCTGCCTGAGCCAGTACCAGCGCTGCGACCGGTGCAATGGAAAGGGCCAGAATCGGGGTAACCTGCAGGTGGTAATAATTGTGGGTGGTCACCTGGTAGGGTAATGTGAGGCCGTAAACCAGGTAGCCCACCCATAACCCGGCCAGCAGTCCCCGGCCGCGCTTTTGGGCAATAATCACCCCGGCCAGGCCAGTGAATACGACTGCCAGGCCAAACAGGCTGTGCAGCATGCCCATCCAGCGTACGTAAAATTCAGGGCTGGCGATCAGCTGGATTAATGACAACGTCCAGGCGTTCACGAATTCAGTGATCCGGCCTGCCGGTGTGAACAGGGCGTAGTAGATCACCGACGGCAGAACCATCAAACCGGCCATGGACCAGACCTGGGGGGAACGGATAGATCGTTTAAATCCCAGGCTCGCCAAAACAACACCCAGGGCGCCTCCCGCGATGATATACGCAATCACCACTTTGGTCAGTGCTGCCATGCCGGCAGTCAGGCCCGCCAGCACCACCCAACGCCAGCGCCGGTCCTCCGACCAGCGGTACATAAAATAAATTGCCAGGCTGAACCACATCACCATGCCCGGGTCGGGTTGGAACGAACGGCCGGCTTGGGCTGCAAAGGGCAGCAGCAGGTAATAACCGAGCGCGATCACCGCGCCATCCACGCTCGTCATCCGCCGCGCCAGGTCGAATACCGCCAGCCCGCCAACCAGCCAGAAAAGCGTGTTGAATATCCTTGCCAGCCACGGAATCTCTTGTCCAAGGAGTCGGTAACCCAGTGCCACCAGGCTTTCTAGGATGGGTGGTTCATACTGCCCAACGGCGCGCTGGAAAACAGCCGCGGCTTCCCTTCGGGCAGGGTCAACGTCCGGAGTTATGCGGTAGTAAATGCCGCGTGCCACAATGGCATTCCGGAGCTGGCGAGTGGGATGAAAATCCAGTGGGGGATCCCTGAGATCGATCAGCCGGATCAGGCCGCCCAGCAAGAACAGGCTAGCAACCACGAGTGCCAGCACAGTTTGCCAACGACCGAAGAACGTGGTTGCTGGTAGGTTTGGGTCTGATTCTGCTTGTGATTTGTTATCCATTATGGTGTCATTCACTGCCGTTTACCAGCCAGGGTGAGCGATTTTACCACCCCTACTCTGGTGGAGGAGGTTTGGGACTGCGGTTAAAGCATGATTGCGGCCTGTTTTCAAGCCAGACGGGCTTCGCCGCCCTCTGGACCGTAGAAAAATACTCACACCAAAAAATCGTCGCTGAAGTCTTCAAACCGATGTTCAATCCCGGCTGGCACAAACAAAACATCCCCTGGGTCAAATGGGTGGCGAGTTCCACCTTTGGTAAACATCCCAAGGCCGCGCACGACGACATACACCTCATCGCGAGTATGCGGCGTTTGCCGGTCAATCCCGATGGGTTGGTAAAGTTCGACAGCCAGCGAACCATGGGTAAAGACTTCACAAAAAGGTTTGCCATTCGGCCCCGGCAGGAGTTTCCGGGCTTGCTCGATGGTAAAGCGATACTCAGACATGGCTCTCTATCACCTGGGTATCGGTTGCAAGAATCGCCTGGCTCCTGCGCAGCACTTTCAGCAGCGTATGGTTTGTCTTTTTCACGGTGGAGTCCCTCTAAAATGATGAGCGGTCAGAACGCTGGTTGGATATTCTTTACCCTGCCGTAGTACGTGGGTCATGTCGGGTGGTGGCTCGCCGGGGATGCCGAACAAAATCCTTACAACCGGGATGGGATGTTGAGCCATTCAGGTTAATTCCGCCGCAAGCCGGTAAAGGTCTGCCAGGAAGTTTAATTCCTGGCTCTTGAAACGCCTGATCAGCTCATCGATTGGTAGAACCTGCATTTCGACGGGTTCTTCATCTTCTGATTGTTTTACAGGCTCGCTTATCCTGGTGACCTTGCCCGCCAGGACCAACCGGTAAAATTCGGGGTGCGGCAGGTGCGGTCGGTATGCGGATTGCGCCAGGCTGCGGCAGCGCCAGCCCCCGATCACCCTGTAGGAATCCAGCTGGCAGCCGGTCTCTTCGAGCAGTTCCCGCCGGGCTGTTTGCAGCCAGGTTTCTCCGGGCTCTTTGGTTCCCCCGGGTACCTCCCAGTCCCCTCCAGCCGCATGCAGAACGATCCAGCCGTTTGTGGTGCGCGGCACGATATTGACGTTCGCTACCTGCTCATCTGGGGGAGCTTTATCAAAAATTTTAAACTGGGCCTGGATGGGTCCCCAGGACCAAAATAAAGGCTGCAGCAGGTCTGGGTATTGGTTATCTCGGGACATTTACGCTTCTGGCTCGAAATTCGAGTGCTAATGCCAGCCGGTCGGTGGTCAGTCGCGGAATTTCCAGTTCCTCAGCCAATGCAAAGTCTGCGTTCGAATTGGCGTCCCACATGTGGATTTCCAAACCCGTGCGCCGAAGAACGCTGACGGTCGCCCGAGAAAGCTGGCTGGGGTGTAGGTGGACGGCCCGTGCGCCGCACAAACGCCCGCGCTGTTGGCTGATGAAGCGGACTACATCCGGCCCCATCCAGGGTTCAGAACGCGGTTGGAGCAGGTCTGCCGCCAGCCCAGGGCACAGGCGGCGAATTTCAAGCAGCAGGGCTGGCTCGTAGCTGGTCACTTCAATGCGTTCCCAATGGCTGTAGAAGTCAGCCAGCACAGCCGCCAATACAGCTGGTGCTTCAGGTTCGGGACCTTTCAGCTCGATCTCAATCCCGATCCGCCCCGCCAGCCGCTGCAGGGTCTCTGCAAGGCTGGGGATAAACAAATTTGTCTCAGTCCCAGGTGAGCTTACGAGCCGCAGTTCTTGAATGTTTTTATAGTTCCATTCTGCAATCATGCCAGAACCGGAAGTGCCCTCCTCCAGGTAAAAGTAGTGATAAACCACCGGCACATGATCGGCCGTAAGGCGGGCATCCAATTCGACTGCATCCGCGCCCAGCTCGATGGCGCGTTCGAAAGCCGGCAAGCTGTTTTCAGGGTAGAGCTCAGCATCCCCGCGATGGGCAACAATCTCGAACGTCATTTTTACCGGACCAGGACTCAGGCTTGCCCGGGATCGGGTTTCTGACTGTGCCCTGCTGCCATCAGAAGTGCTGCAGCAAAATAAACCAGCTCCAAGAGCCCAATTCCGCGAAACAGACCGGGTGTTCCCAGCGTGTACAATCCCACCGGCACAAACATGGCTGCTGCCAGGAATGCCATCAGGTAGGGGCGATTCGTCAGTGCCGCCAGTACACCCAGAGCGCCCAGAAAAAGCATCAAGATGGCAACCAGGACGGTATCAACCGCCTGTCCCTGGTTGTTGTAGGGATTTGCAAAGAGAAAGATCAGCCATAAGACAATTGCGCCGCACGCCGCCAGCGTGCCGGTTATCCTGCCAATTTCCAATGTGAGGGGCTTCATGGCTGCTCCTTTCCGGGCAACAGGTAAGCATAAATTACTTATTCTGGAGGGTTAACAGAAAACCAATAATTATGCAGGAAGGCCTCAAAACCCTGGCTGGCAAAAAATTCATGTGCCCGGTGGTTAAATCCCCATGTCGATAGAGTGATGAGTGGGATGTTTTGGGAGACTGCCAGATTTTTCACGGCATCCATCAGCGCCTGGCCGCATCCCTGTCTGCGGTATAACTGGTGGACCCCGATCTGGTCAATGTGGATTCGTTCAAAGGCATACTGGAAGGCGTTTTCGGCTGACTGTATCCGATTCGCAAATACATAGCCAGCGATGTCCTGATCTACCACAGCCATGATGAACATTGTTAAAGGCTCAGACATCAACTCCTTTACATGTTCTGTTGGAAAGGTGGCGGCAGAGCCCGGTTTAAAAAATGTTGGCAGGGCTTGATGGTGCAGCTCCTGGATTTCAGCGCACAAATCGCTGATAGCGCCGGCATCCTCCGGAGTTGCGGTGCGGACGGTGAGCATGCCTTGCCTCCGATCTATCTTAGCTACCCTGCCTGTGCCTGCGCTGCTGGCGAAATGCTGGTAAGCAGCTCGCCGGTGATGGCCGCGATTTCGAGGACCGCTTTATCATACGCTGCCTGGTTGGCTCGCGAAGGTTTGCGGTAACCGCTGACTTTGCGTACGAATTGCAACGCGGCGGCCTGCAGCTCTTCTTCGGTTGGCTGGCGATCGGGAAAACGCAGTTGGGTGATATTTCTGCACATTGAAACCTCCAATCAAGTCAGGCGTTCTGGCGCCGGTCAAACACCAGGGATGCCAGAAAGATGCCGTAGCAAAGCATTGCTGCCAGTGCCAGGGGTCCCCCCAGGGACGGATAACCGCGGTCCCATGCCAGGCAGGCCGCTGCCAGCAGCACCCAAACCAGGGTGTGAAACCAGCGCAGGACAAAATTCAACCAGGGAGGGCGCACCAGCCCGGCTTTCAGCTTAGGCCAAACAAAAAGGTAGATACCGGCAATCGCCAGGCATACCCCGGTCCATAATATGAAAGGTTGGCCCAGGAATTCATTCATTTTTCGGGGAGTTTTGGAAATAAATCCCGGTAATGTGCTTTTTCAAAAACGGTGAGTTTGCCACCCACCGTGGCATCCAGGACTTTGCGCCCATCTGCCTCATACGCGCGGCGGGCCAAGTTGTAAGCGCGTTCAGAAGTTTCCAAATCCGGCAGCTGCCAGCGAAAACCTTTCCCAAAGTACCCGGTGTGAAAATGGTTGGGATCGTCTCCCTGCGACACAATGGTTGTATTTGGCTGGCCCTTGGTGGCAAAATTGTGATCTACCCCGATCAGGACCGCAGTCTTGAAGCCCATGTAATAAGCGAGCTGCAGAGCAACGTAGGTCACTGTGGCGCCTTCCCACAACCGGCCGCGCGCCTGCCGAGCAAACTTGGCGCCGCTGTACGTGGTATGCAGGAACATCATGTCTTCGGTTGGCTCGATCAGGTTGTGTGAGCGCCAGGATAGGAATTTGGGAATGGGCAGTGCTCGAATTTCTTCGGCGCACTGCTCGATTACCAGGCTGTTAACCGAGACATAATAGGTGGTTGGAAAGCCCAGCTCGCCAAACAGCATGTAAATCCGGTTCATTCCAAACGTATATTCATCTCGCAGCAGGCTGAGATCGGTCTCTTTCAGGCTGGGGCCGTTGCCGATGATAAAACAGCGCTCACCTGGATGGCGGTTGTCATAAGCCTGCAGTCGCTGGATGCTTTTCCGGCGCAGGGGATGGAAAGTCGCTGAAGGCCACTGGCTGGCGCGCTGCAACCTATATCGCAGCTCGCTTGCTGCCCGCCACATGGGAGCCGGGATAGTTTGTTTTAGCTGTTGGCGCAATGAAGCCATCTTATTCCGTGCTCAGGCGGGCGGTTGCCCCGCCGTCCACAACCAGTGCCTGACCTGTCATGAATGACGACTGGTCTCCATCTGCCAGGAAATAAATTGCCCGCGCAATTTCCAATGGCTGCCCGATCCGTCCATTAACCGTTTTGCGTGCCAGATTGTCCAGGCGCTCGAGGATGTTGCCGCTGCCGGCGTGCCCGCGGGTCAGACCGGCGCGCAGCATAGGGGTGTCGACCGCCCCCGGCAGGATGGCATTCACCCGCACATTGTCCGGGGCAAATTCGATCGCCAAAGCCCGGGTCAGGGCCAGCAAACCACCCTTACTGGCCGCGTAAGCCGCGATGTTTGCCGAAGTCTGGATGGCGTGTACCGAAGAGACATTCACAATCGCTCCTCCGCCAGCCTGTTTAAGCATCGGGTAAGCCAGCTTGACGCCCAGGAACACCGAGCGCAGGTTGGAAGCCATCACCGCGTCCCATTCCTCCACACTGGTTTCCAGCACCGGCTTGGCAATTTGCAGGGCAGCGTTGTTGACCAGTGCCTCCAGGGTACCGGTGAACCTTTCGGCCTCAGCAAAGATCCGCTCCATTTCGCTGGGGAGCGAGATATCCGCCTGGATGAAGATCCCATCTGCGGGGAATTCTTCCTCTAGGGGTGCCCGATCTACCCCGATGACCCGCCACCCGGATTCGTGGAACAGCTGGATCGTCGCGCGACCGATTCCCCCGGCCGCGCCGGTGACTAGGACGGTCCGGCCATTCTTATCGTGGTTTGCCATAGGTCTTCACTTTTGGACAGCCTACCCAGCGGAGTTTTTCCAACGGTCCAGACCGGTTGTATCCATCCCCAGCCCATTGAGCAGGTTGCGGATGGTATTCCAGTGTACCCGCTCCCAGGCGGCCGGGCTGGAATTTGCATTGTGAGCTGCCAATAGAACATTTTCCATCTGTAAAAGCGGGCTGGTGGCGGGCAGTGGCTCGGCTTCGAATACGTCTAACGCTGCACCGCCAAGTACTCCGGTCTGCAGGGCTTTCGCCAGCGCGGCTTCATCGACAATCGGACCGCGGGCAGTGTTGATCATTACGGATCCCGGTTTGAACATCCTGAGCGTGTGTTCGTTGATCAAATGAAAGCTGGTTGGGTTGAGGTCGCAGTTCAGGCTGACAAAATCGGATTCTGGCAGCAAGCTGTCCAGAGACATCATACTCACCCTGTGCTCCGCCAAAAAATCAGGCTCAATTTCTATGATGTCGTTCGCCAGCAGACGCATCCCAAAGGCGTGAGCCCGGCGAAGCACGGCTTTACCGATATTGCCCACCCCAATGACTCCCAGGGTGCATTCGCTAAGAGAACGCCCAGGTAATTTTTCCCAGTGCCCTTGTTTCATCTGCCGATCCATCCATGGCTGGCAGCGCGCAAATGCCAGCATATAGCCCAATACCGAGTCGGCAACAGGCAGGGTAAATGCATTCGGCGTACGCTGGACCAGGATTCCCAGACGGGCTGCGGCCTGTGCATCAATTGAATCGATTCCGGTTCCCCATTTTGAAATCACTTTTAAACGCGGGGCGCACGCTTCCAGCACCCGGGCCGTATAGCGGTCATCGCCGCACAGGGTACCATCAAATTGTCCTGCTAACTGGAGCAGTTCGGCCTCCTCCATGCGCTCCTGGACGTCAGGCTGGATGATTTCCAGCCCGTAGCTTTCGAGCAGCGGCCTGAAACGGGCCATGGTGGGGATCATATAAGGGGCGGTTACAAGGATAGTTGGCATAGTATCAAGGTGGGTTGGTAGACCCGGTCAGGCTTTCTGGCTGACCGGGTTTGATTTGAGGAAATCAGCGATCAGGAAATCCTGCTCCTCATCGATATCGAGGGCTTCCCTGCTGTCAATTTCAAACATCAAGGGGCGGTCGCCCAGGCGGTTGCGCCGTTCGAGCAGTGTTTGCCGGGTAAATAGGTAGAGGCAGGAATTTTCTTCAAAAATCGGCGGTAGGTCCTGAGTGCGCAGCAGGATATCAGGATTGTGATTGACCGCACGCCCCAGTTGATCCCACAGGCGGGTTTGCAGGCGGGTGACTGAAAACAGGGAATCATAGGTCGGATAAGCTGCCAACAGGGCCTGGATTGCGCTGGCAACCGTGGAAGACTTGATGAGCGGGTTGGTGCTGTGGGTCTGCAGATAAAAATCGCCTGGCACCAGGGAAGTGTCGTGCAGCAGCACTTCATTCATTGGGACATCATCCGCTCTTAGATGTTCCGGGCGCTCCAGTGCCAGGACCTGCGGATAATCCTGGGCCAGGCCCGCCAGGATAGTAGGGCTGTCCGTATCAACCACGATTTGATGGATTTCAGGCACCGCCTGGAGTGTATCCAGAATGTGGTGGAAAAGTGGTTTTCCTGCCAACGGCCGATAATTTTTACCGGGTATGCGTTCCGAATGGTGCCGCATGGGTATCAGGGCTGTTATGGTTTGCATGAGTTTGGGCTTTCTACATGGATCAAGTCAGTACAATGCCGATCAAGACAGCGAACAGCACCGGGTAACCGCATAGGCGGGAGGCTTGCAGCAGGTTCTCCCGCATCCAACGGACGCGGGCTGATGGGTTGGGGGTGCTGTTGATCACATCCCCTGCATAAACCCACAAAAACATCAGGATCATGGGTGTCCAGGCCAAAACGAAGGCTGAGTAAATCAGCCAGTCGGGCAGCGGGCTGGTGAGTCCCGGCTGCCATATCGCAATCAGAACCAGGAACAACAGGTGGATGAACTGGTCTACCAGGAATCCCGACCATTGTTTGGGTGATTTGTAGCTCAGCTTGGCCCAATCGGTGATTGCGTGGGTGACCAGCAAGAACAACCACACATACCACAAATCCCAACGCAGACCGGTCAAAAGGAAGGCAGTCAGGGCGTGGATGCTGGAATGCAGGATGATGCCTGCCGGGGATTCCTTCTTCAGGGAATAGATGAGATTTGTCTGAAGAGGAAAATCAGCGATCAGGTGCGCCAGGATTAATAAGATCAGTGAATGCATGTCTCGATGAATTTGGCAGCGCAGGGAAAAAAGCTTCCCCCAGGGTTATCTCCGCATCTTTAATCTTGTTTATCATTATACTGGATTGGCGCAATTTGCCTGCTTTGATTCGGATCTGTCGCTCGCAAGCCATGGGGATAATAAAAAGTTTCTCGCAGGCTCCAGGTAAGTGGGCCAGATTGGCGATAGCCCTGGTACGTACCCCAAAACTGCATCCACCGAAACCACAGGATGCTGCCTCCCTGGCGGAATAGCTGCCCGGTCCGGGCGGCATGCCACAGGTCGCTGCTAACATTCGTGATATACAACCGCAGCAAGTCCCACAGGTTAAACTGCTCCTGAGGAAAGATGCGTTTGAATGCCATCGCCTCACGGCGGTAGCGGTTGTACACTTTGCGCGGGTTCTCGTTATGGACGTGGATGATCTCCGCCTCCGGGCAGTAGGTGATCTGGAAGCCCTGACCCAGCAGCCAGTTCGCCCACTCCAGGTCTTCCAGGCCTGCCAGGCTTTCATCATATGGACGCTGCTCCCACAAAGAACGCCGGATGGCGGCGTTGGCGTTGTTGCAGAATGGGTGCGCCTGTACCACGGGGGCTGCATCGGGGAACCAGCGGGCAAAGATTTGATGCTCAGAGAAATACGTACCCGGTGCGCCGCGCTGCTTGCCATAGGTTAAGCCGGTGGTGGCATGTTGGAATGGCCCCAGCAGCTTTTCAAGCCAATCCGGGTAAACCGGATAGACATGTGCGCTGGCAATTACTACCAGGTCGGCGTCCGCCTGGCGGATACCCAGGTTCAGGGAGCGCCCGAACGTGAATTCCTCTGGTTGGATGCTCACTACCTGGGCTGCGAAGCGCCGGGCGATATCTAAGGTAGCATCTGTCGAGCCTGAGTCCACCACCACGATGTCGACATCTGCTATGGTTTGCTGACGGATGCCCTCCAGCAGCCGCCCGATATGCCCGGCTTCATTGTACGCCCGGATGACGATCGAACAGCGCGGCTCGTTACCAGTCATAACCGCTTTCATACCCGAGCCGGATTAACAAATCTCCTGCGACTTCCTTGAAGATTGCCTTGTTTTGCGGGCTGAATTGGTCCACCCACCCCCCCGTTTTTCCGCTGCGAAACGTTGGCGAGCGCCTGGGGTCGATTGAACTCCGCAGCTGCTCTATGGCTTGCTCCTCCGAGACCTTCAGTGGGAAACCGCGCCTGACGGCCTGGTTAATAATTTTCTGCAGGTTTGCAGTGAGTGCTTGCACCAGGTCTTCGAACCTCAGGCAGAGTACTTCTGGATGGTCCAGCCAATCCAGGAACGGCTCGAAGCGTTTTTGGATATCTGGAAAGGGAGCCTGCTCCCCTGGCAGCCCCAAAATGCTGGTCCGCAGCCGTTCATCGAAGCTGGAAAGCTGTTCAGTGTAATAGCGGTGATGGAAATGGTCAGGTTCCATTTCAGTGACATAATAGGCGTGCGAAACCACGATATCCCACGGGTCGCGCAGAATGAAATATGAGCAATATCCATCCGCACACAGGACAGAGGAAATGTCCGGCGAGGCGTGCAGATGCCCGAAGCCAATGTCCCCTGGCTGGAGTCGGTGCAGGTCCTGCTGCAGCACATGGGTGGGGCGTTGCGCGCCGGTGGCGTTGTCATAGGTAGTGATTACCGGCAGACCAGCGTTGGTAGCCGGCCCCAGGAGAACAAACCCTTCCAGGATCTGGCTGAGCAGGTGGGTGCCGCTTTTTGGAAAGGAGTTTCCGAACATAACCGGCAGCCCCGCCAGCGAAGCTCGCCTCCATTGCAGGCGCGTCGTCACACGCCTGACCCGGTGCCTGGCAAAGCGTCCCTGCTGTTTTACAAACATGCTGAAATCGCCTGCGGAGTCACTCCCAGTCAAGCGTAGCCTCGTAGCCCAACCGCACCAGCAGATCACCGGTTTGTTCTTTGAACAGCCTGATATTGGCGGGGGTAAAGTGCTCGCGCCAGTTGCCTGGTTTGCCTTTGCGGAAGGTGCCCGACTTTTTTGGTTGTACGGATTCTGCCAGCGTGGCGACTGCAGCAGTGCGCTCGCCGCGCTCTTGGAAACCGCGCGTTGCCAGGTAGTCCAGGATCTTTCCCAGGGCGAGGTCTTGCTCCAGAATCAGATCTTCAAACCGCAAACACAGCACGTCCGCCAACTCCAGCCAGCCGAGGTAGTCATCGTATTTAGAGCGCACCCCCGACAGCTCGGCGCCGGGCTCGTCTACTCCGCAGATCGCCGCGTTGATCCGTTCTTCGGTGGTTTGCAGGGTTTCGTTGTAATACTGGTGCATGCCGTGCCCGGGGTGCATATCGGTGGCGTAAAATACATGCGATACGATCATATCGCGCGGGTCACGGTAAACAAAAATTGTGGCGCGTTCCGGTCTGGTCAGGGCGCTGATGTAGGGCTCGCACGCCTTCACATAACCATAGGCGATATCCCCGCGCTGCATGCGCTTGATATTCGCCAGGATTTGCTCTTGGGATAGCTTGCGGTTATCTTCTGCCCGGTTAACCGGTGGGAAGCCGGGATTTACAAAGGGTCCCAGGTTCACCAGCCCTTGCAGTACCTGGATAATCAAGTGCGATCCCGACTTGGGCATGGCATTGCCCAATACAGCTGGCACCTGGCTTTGGGCAGCTGTTCCCCATCGCATGGCTGCCAGGGTCCGCCGGGCCTGCCAGCGACCGGTTTTCAGCCAGCCTTTAACGCCATCCCCGGTGTTCACTGCAGCCTCCGCACCGGGGTCGTGGGCTGGGGTACCCGGCTGAGATGGACCAGGTTTTTTGTTTTCATGAGCTTCACGACCTGCCAGACCGACTGGAAGTCTGTGTCCAGCCGGGTGGCGATGTCCGCCACAGTATGTTCGCCGTCACAGTGTTCCATGACCTGGAATAAAATCCGGTGGCCTTCCGGATTGGTGTGGTAATCAATCCACAGCCCATGCCCAGAAGCAAACACCTCACCCTTAAAGTTATTGACCACGTAGTAATTGTGTTCCCAGGCGTCGATTAACCCGAGCACGACTTCGAGTGACTGCTCCAGCCGGCCCGCGGTGATGATTTCAGGTGTGTCAAAGCTTGAATGGTATTCGCGGTAGGGCCGCGTGGGTGAACCTGGCGGCTCGACCCGCGACAGCGAGAGCATCGGGACCCGCACTCCTGGGGCATTGAACTGGCGTTCGTCATTGTTTATGACCATCCGGTAGGGAGCGGTGTAACTCTGCGTGTCCAGGCCGCGCAGGCTGGTTTTTAGGGTGCGGTCGCATTGTGAATCCGGGAAAAATGACTCCTGCAGCGCGTGCGGAGATTCGTTACCCAGCATTTCCAGGAACAGCCCACCGACCATATCGGGAATCAGGTGCTCGTTAGCGCTCAGATATGCCACCGAGCCGATAGTCTCCGGCAGGATCAGCAGCCGGTAAGTAAAAAACTGCTGTGAGCGTTCCAGCAGCGCGTGGGCAGCTTGCAGCCCGGTGACCACTCCCGTCAGGTCGTCGTTGACCATCGCCGGGTGGCACAGATGGGCGACCAGCATGAACGTTTCCGCGCTCTCCCCAGGGATGGTGACCTCGCCGACTTTCAGGCTGCCGGGCTCAAAGCTGGTCCGGATGACCACCCGGTAGCGAGCGTCTTCCAGCGAAGAGCGTAACGTTTGCGTGGCGCATAAACCCCAATCACGTTCGTAGTATTTAAACACAAACGGCAGCGCGTCCGGCAGGGTCGGGTGGACATGCAGGTGTGCCAGCAGCTCCTCCCGGCTGACGATGCCTTCAAACGGCAGCGAATAAGAGACGACATGCAACGGGTGATTTGCGTAATCCAGCAGGCGCTGCCCATCCAACGTTTCTAGATAGGCCTCGCTGCAGGTCCATTTCTCTGGTATGCGCCAGGTCCAGCACCTGGTCCCGGTGGGGTATTCATGAATCTGCATGGGTACTTCGCGTGCCAGGCGGTATAAAGCCCGGTCAAAATCATCCGAGATGAGATCACGCTTCAAGCGCCACAGCTCGTTGATCAGTTCGATCATCTTGGTCATAGATCAGGGTTAATGGCTTTCCAAGGGCCGGTTCGTGACAAAAATCCAGGGATCCTGGCCGAGCAGCTCATCCACCGCGCTGACAAAATGGCGGGCTTTAAACAGGATGACCTGCCCGTAATTCAGGGGTGTCTGGTGCCACTGGCCGCGTTGCTGCAGCAAATCCTGGAGCGGGTAAATTTCCAGAAGCGGGTTCAGCTCCAGGTCGCGCGCGTACATGCGGTAGGTATGCCGGGAAACCACCTCAGCGACCACGATTTCACCGCTGAATTCCTTCCAATTCCGATAAGGCACTCCTGCGCGCTGCTCGCTGTAATGCAGCAGCGTAACCGCCTGGATGTCGCACCCCAGCAGTAGGATGTTGTAATCCAAATCCAGGGTGAGCTCAAAAGCCGAGCCCGGATCGAAAGCCCCGGGAGTATCGACCCGGCTCAGCCGGTCGGCATCTGCCCCAATGGCTGCCAGTGACTGCAGGGGATGGCGGCTGCGCCTGGCTTCGGGCAGCCTGCGCACATACTCGGAAAACGCCCCCACACCTTCTGCAGGTGTTTCCTGCAGATCGTAGGGCAGCCCACGCGCAAAACCAAAATTAAAGGTCGGTACGGCCAACGTGCCCGTCGTTTTATTGGCCTGGTAGGGAATACCCTGCGAAGGAATCGGGAAATTTAAAACCTGGCTCAAGGCTTTCAGGTAAGTGAGCATGCCTTCAGCGGGTCGCCCCAGGAACTGCAGGGCAGAGTGCGCAATGACCCCTTGCCCGGCTGCCATGCCGAGTCTTTCCAGCGCTTCAACCAGTTGGCTAGTGGTAATTTCACGCATCTTGATCGATATATTCGTCCCACAGCAGGCGCCCAACTCGGAACTCGAGCTGGAAGCCCATCCGGTCATACAGCTTCCAGCTGGCTTCGTTGTCCCGCAGCACCTGGATTTCAACGGAGTGTACCCCTTGCTCGCGCAGCCATGCCAGGGCCAGCCGGGATAGTTTGTCTCCAATACCCAGGCGGCGGGCATCGCTGATGATCCACATATCACTCAATTCGCCAACCAGCACCCCGCCCATGTGGGGTGGCACGCGTTTGATCCGGCACAGCATAAAACCTGCCACCTGCCCATCCACCTCGGCGATGAACACGTTGCTGAAGCGTCCCAACGTGCGGCGGAAGGAGTCCAGCCAGACCTCCCCAACGTTTTCGGGGTGCGGCAGCCGGTAGCCCAGCTTATAAAAATAATCGTTCAGTTCGAGGTACATTTCCGCAACCAGGGGCAGGTCCTGGTTGCGCACCAAGCGATAAGTGACTTCGCTCATCCCAATCCCTCCCGCACGTGCGCCGGCCAATCTTCGGGCTCCAGCCCGAATTGTGCCAGGAATGCAAATGCCATCCGTTCAAGGCCGAAAGCCGTGCACCCCGTATGGGCCGGCGAGCCGTCTGGCAGGCTGATGTTCAGACTGCGTCCAAAAAAATCCTGGTGATAATTGTACGAACCGACTGCCAGGGTCTTTTCTTTAAATGGCAGCCTGGCGCGGATTTCAAACTTTAATTGGAAAGCGCTCTGGAAGGCCGCCTGGCGCCGGAATTCGCCGATGAAAAATGGGTCATTGGCGCTCTCAACCCGGTAGGCCAGGCCGGTCTCTTCAAACACAGCCTGCATATACCGGCGTGAAGCTTCACGCTTTTCCAGGACGAATTCTTTGCTGCCAACAAAAATTACCTCTCGCATGGTGAAGTTCCAAAGCCGTTCCAGGCTGGTCAGGTTGGTTGATTCATACCGAAAACAATTACCCACCGCCGTTGCTACCAGCGATCCACCAGGCAGCGTTTTGTCTGCCAGTGAAAAATACAGGTGGTAGCACACTGCCGGTGAGAGCAGTGTCTGGATACTGGCAAAGCTGTCGGGAGGGGATGATAGGTTACCGTGCTCGTCGCAAGCGGCATGCGCGGCAAAGTGGTCGATCACATCCAGGTCACCTCGCAGGTGGGTGACGAAGGTTAGCGAGTGCGGGAATGCTCGGAAATAATTGACCCGCCCGAGATAAGCTGCCGGAATGAGGGTGGGAAAACGGTAGGGGTTCGCATCGAATTCCCCAGCCAGTGCCAGGAAGCGGCTCTCAAAATAGTTCATCAGGCGTGTCACCAGCGGACCCAGGGTGTAAATCCCGGTCGCTTCGGGATGAACTTCGCCGCGCGCCAGCAGCAGGGGCATGGGGTCTTCTGAGTACGGGACCGGCCGCTCCAGGTGATCCTCCAGCACCTCCAGCCTGGGCTGGATGGCCCCTTTCGCCATCAACTGCACCACGCGCTGAGTTTTCGCGGTGACAGCCTCTGCCTCCACCGCGCTGATCGCCCGCCTAAGCTCCAGTTGGATTTGGGTGCCGCCCGCTGTGATCTCTGCCCCGCCGACCAGCTCATCGACATAGGCCAGCTTGGAAACAACTTCACCGATCAGGTGGGCGGGGATGGCGACCTCTGGCGTAACCATTAGGACGTTATCAGGCATGGCTGTGGGCCTCCAGGTAGTCGCAGATCGCGTCCAGGCTGGTGAGCCCGCCAATTGTCTCTGTGGTGACCTCAACCCCGTAATTCTGCTCCAGGCTCATCATCACATCCATGTGGCCCATCGAATCCCACTGCGGGATGTCCCCAAAAATCAGGTCATCGGGCAGCTCATCGGGCTGGACCTGGAACACCTCTGCGAGCAAGGTCTTTACGCGCGTATGCAGTTCACGGTTCATGAGTTGGCTGCTCCTTGATTTTTAACACACCCACGGGTTGGTACTGCGGGTCCCACATGCCCCAGGGCATCCCATTATTTCCAGACCGGCTGTAAAAGCTCGCCAGATGGTCGCGCAGCTCGGCGTTTTCCCGCAGTGAGCTGAACAGAACATCATAATCGGCATAATTATCGGGCGTGCTGTCGGGCAATTCAAAATATCGGCGCAGGGAGGCAGCCGTATAACACCACCCCTGGGATGCATCATGGAACCAGTCCTCTTCGCGCCCGGCTCCCAGGGTTGCCAGCAGCATCCCACCGGGTTTAAGCACCCGCATCAGCTCTTTTACGACCAGCGCCAGGTTGTCCGGCGTGTTATGCTCCAGGGCGGATACTGCGACGACAGCCTCCATGCTGTTGTCGGGCAGGTCTTCCAGCCAGCGCAGGTCCTGGTTGTAGAGAATCACTTCCCCGGGTGCTTTTTTTTGCAGGCTGCCCTGCAGTGCATGCCCCAGGCTGCGGGCTGCTGCTCCTAACTGTCCGTCCCGCAGCTTTTCGCCAAGCATGGCGCTGGTCGGGGTCAGGTCAGCCGGGCGCAGGCCGCGCACCCGGTAGCGAGCTCGGAATTTAGTTGCCAGGTCGGCGCGGCTGCTGCGATCCACGCTGAAAACGATCGCACCGCTATCAGCCAGATACCACTGCATGATACCCACGCCTGCCCCGGCATCCAGGATACTCTTACTTTTAACCGGACCCAGCTGGCTCAATATCCAGGTCAGGTCCAGCAGGTAGTGCCAGCCGAACTCCAGGCCCAGCGCAGCCGCCGTATGCCGCAGTGAGGCAACCAGCGAACGGTTATTTTCCAACAAAGCAGTGGATAGAATTTCAATGGTTTGTTTCAAGGGTTGTTTTCCGGTAGGAGAAATGGTTTTCCGTTCAAAATGCCGTCCAGGATCACCTGGTTCGTCAGGCATTGGTCAGGGTGCAGATATTCGAGTGGGAAGCTGCGCAAATGGACAAATCCGGGTCGGGCGGCGCTTTCCAAAAATTCACCGAAAGGCAGCGAAGCCCGGAAAAGCTGGTAGTACAGAAAACGGCGAGCATTGGCGGCAAATTCAGGCGGTACAGGTGCTTCATCCGCAGCCAGCAGGGTTTCGACCTGCTGTTGGTAATCCTCAGCGGTTTCGGGCAGGTACACGATCGGGAACTGAGTATAACGCGCCTCGGCAGCAGCCACGACCGGTGTGCCGAGCAGCGTTGCTTCCAGCCCGATTGACGAATTATATGCCAGTACAAATTTAGAGCGGCTTGCCAGTTCATAAGAACTGATGAATTCGCGCGATGGGATGAAAAAAACATTCGGTAGGCTGCCTGCCCCGCTGGCTTCTACCCACATTTGAACATTCTGACGGCTTTCTTTGCCTGGGCGCATTTCATCCGGATGAGCACGGATCACAAATAATGTGTCGGTGTGGGTGCGCAGGATCGGCAGCAGGTGGTCGAGCCAATCGAACATGGTCTCGAAAGCTAGGTTGGTGTTCACCTGGCTGGTGTCATAGATGACGTTTGTAAAAACCGGCACCACCTGACGGAACTGGCCCATCTTTTCTGCCAGCTGTCCGTCGAGACCGCGCATCTCGGGCCAGAAGTTAATTCCGGCCATCGTAAACTTACCGCTGAACCGTTTCTCAAGCCAGCGCTCCACCTGCTGGTTTTGGGCGGGACTGAGGACAAAATCGGTCGGGATATCAATTGGGTAGCGCGTCGCCAGACCCTCGCTAAAAAAGACCGAGAATGGTTGGTAGGCGACTTCAAAAGTGACCACCCGCTTTCCCATTTGTTTACCAACCCAGCACGCTGTCGCTTCGGGATATAAGATTCCATTGAAAATCACCAGTGTGCCAGGTACCAGCTGGTCGATCAGCGCGGCATATTCCTGCGCCAGATGGTATGCCGAGAGGATGTACTCACGCAGGAAAAATCGGGTGGTTTCATCATCTTCCAGGTCATGGCGGCGTAACGCCCAGCGGATTGAGCTTAACACCAATCTACCCAGGGGCATCATTTTGCCGTTTAATGGGTAGGTGAAGCGGCTCAATGCTTCTACGTCCAGACCGTGCAGCGCCTCCTGCAGATCTGCCTCTGCTGCAAATTTGAACCACAACGTTGGGGCATGGCTGTAAAGGCGCACGGATTGGGCGATGCACTTTTTACATGGCGGCAGTTCTTCCGGGCGGCGCCGTACCGTGCCCAGCACGCAGCGACTCATACCGGCGTGACAGCCAAAATGCACAACAGGCACGCCCGCCTGCTGCAGTCCCAGTGAAGCGAGGAAGGAGAATGCAGCATTCTGGCTGAGCCCTACCAGTCGGGTGGAGGCATTAAAAAAAAGAACAGGTGCCAGGTTGGGGTCGGGCCGCGATTTTTTGGCAGCCCGCAGCGCCAGCCGTTCCAATCTGCGCTGGTCACGCTGGTTGATCAGCAGCGTAGTAATCTGCTCACGAAAACCCAGCTGCACGGGTCGTGAAACTACTTCTTCAGTCATAAAGAGGAATTTGGGTGGCTCAGCGATTATGCCCGGACAGGCTGGGTGGCTTTAAAATAAGCCTCTGATAGGCGCTGCATGGCGATCAGGTAACCTTCCCCGCCGCGCTGATGCCCGCGCCAGATTTCCGGAATCATGGTGCCCTGGTAAGCCCCAATGACCTTGAAAAAGTGCACCCAATCGATTGTTCCTTCACCTACCTGCAGGCCCTCACCATCCAGGCCCGCCCCATCGGAGAGGTGCAGATGCTGGATATAGGGCAGCAAGATACCCACCTGCTCATAAAAGTCAATATGCGCCCAGTTGCAGTAGAGTTTATGGTGGGATGAGTTGTAGCACATTTTCAGATCCATGCTCTGGATGAAATCGCGAATTTCGAATGCATCCATGAAAGCATTGGTCAGCCACTGCCCGCCGAAATACCATGGGTGCGGCGGCAGGTTCTCAAGAAGCAGCTCCACATCGCCAGCTTCCAGGGTCTCCATCGAGCGCCGCAAATTGTCGTACAAACGCTGGCGATCTGTGATCGGGTGATCGAGGCTCATCGCGCCGGGATGAATCACTACTTTGGGTGTCCCCTGGAAGTGGGGCGCCATACGGCGTGTCAAGTCGATCGTTTTTTGCATCAGCCTGATCGAATCCTGGCGGTGGCGCTCATCCAGTGCGCACAGGTCCACCAGAGTGCGTTCCCAGAACTCCGGTGCATGCACCACCAGCTTGATGGGCAGATCGCCTCCGGGGTAAGCCTCGTCCAGGTCCTGGTCTGTAAAGTGAAATTCCAGCATACGCGGCTGGTACGCCAGCAGCTCCTCGTAATCGCGAAAACGCACCGTAAAACCCCAATCCATTGGCAAGGTATGCTGGGCATCCAGCAGGAGTTCGTGTCCCAGGTCTTTCTCCATAAAAGGTTCGTCTTCTTCGATCACGCGTGTGGCTGTTCGGCCCACCAGATCGCTGTAATGCTGCGGTGAAAGCCCTAATGCCGGGCTTTTCACGGATACCATCTGGGGTGTGATGCTTTCGCCGGGCTCGATTCGTCGCGCGGCAACCAGGCTTTTCCCCAAAACTTCCCGGTTAAGAATTTCACCGCGCGAGATGAATTTTTCTTCGCCGCTGCCCAGCGCCTGGAAAACCTGGCGGATATCACGAACCAGCTTGCGGAAGCCGTGCGGCTCCAGGCTGGCGGCATGGTCAGGGCCATCCATGGTGCGATCCAGGGTGATATGCCGTTCAATAATGCTGGCTCCCATGGCTGCAGCGACGGTGGAAACTGCAATCCCCCGTTCATGACCAGAGTAACCAACCGGCACTCCAAATTTGCGAAGCTGGTCCATGAAGCGCAGGTTTACATCTTCGAATGCTGCCGGGTAGGTGCTGTTGCAGTGCAGCAGGGCAAACTCTACTCCCAGCTCATGTAAGAAGTCCACCGTGAATTCAACCTCTGCCATGTGGGACATGCCGGTGGACAGAATCAGCGGCTTGCCAGTGTGGGCCAGGTGCTCGAGCAGGGGCAGGTTGGTCAGGTCAGCCGAGGCAACTTTGTAGGCAGGCACATCCAGGCTGGCAAGGAAGTCGGCGCTTTTAATGTCGAAGGCAGAACACAGGAACGTGATCCCTTTTTTGTTGCAGTAGTCCAGAATGCGGTAATAATCCTCATCTGGCAGCTCGACCCTCTGCAGGATGGGCAGCAGATAGCGTAATGTTTTTTCGCCGGCGTTGGCATTGTCCAGGTACTTCTTGGAATACAGGCTTTCCAGGTCGCGTTTCTGGAATTTCACAGCATCGGCACCGGCATCCACTGCTGCATCGATCAGCTCAAATGCCAGCTGCAGAATACCGTTATGGTTGACACCGATCTCTGCAATAATATAGGTTGGCTGTCCATCGCCAATCAGGCGATCCCCAATCTTAATGACGGGCATGTAAACCTCCATAAAACAGGGCTGCTATAGAGCAAACCCCAGATTCTCAAACGTAATTTCGCCGCTTTCCAGCAGACGCTCAGCCCGGCGCCAGTCATCGGCTGAATCGATATCGATCCACTCACTCGGGTCGATCACCAGTGGCAGGATGCGGCTGCCGGTCATCGAGTTTTTTGTCCGGATATTTTCTACCCAGGTAGCATCGACATATCCGGTCTGCCAGTATACGTCTGGCAGGGCCTGGCGGGGCATGTTGTATGGCTCAGGTGTGCCTTCTATCTGGAGGAGCGGCTGCAGCAAACCGTCGGGTCCGATTGTCCACATCTTAAATGGGTTTTGGAAAGGTGAGCAGACCGTGCGCACCGCATCTGCATCGGGTCGTTCGATCAGATTGGCTGCCGCCTGGTCGATATACCAGACTCGCCGCAAGGGCGATGTGGGGCGCAGCTGGATGACGATATCCGCCTGGTAATCTTCGTGCTCAGCCAGCCACTCCAGAGCATGCTGAAATACCGGCAGGTCGGGTGTATGATCCTGGGCGTGTTCTGCAGGGCGGATGAAGGGCACATCCGCGCCGTAAGCGCGCGCGACAGCCGCGATCTGGGGATCATCTGTAGTCACTACAACCCGCGTCACCAGATCCGCGGCCCGACCGGCTGCGATGCTCCAGGCGATCAAAGGATGCCCGGCAAAGAGTTTGATATTTTTATGCGGGATGCTTTTTGATCCGCCCCGGGCGGGAATCAATGCCAGGATTTCCATCACTCACCACGCTGTCCAGCCGCCGTCTATAACCAGGTTGGCGCCGGTCATATAGCTGGAGGCTTGCGAAGCCAGGAACAGCAGCGCGCCGTTGAGCTCGTCTTTACGTGCCATCCGCCCCAAAACTGAACGGGCTGCATACGCTTTCAAAAACACTTCATCGTGCTCGTTAAACACGCCACCGGGGGTCAGGGCATTGACGCGGATATTTTTCCCGGCGTAATACGTAGCCAGGTAGCGGGTCAATCCCAGAACCCCGGCTTTGGTTACAGAATAATATACGGGCTTGAACTGCGCCGATTGGTCCGGGCGTTCGTACAGCCGCTGGTCCGGTCCCACCAGCCCGTACATCGAGCACAGGTTGATGATAGTTCCGCTGCCCTGGGCCAGCATGGGAGCCACCGCAGCCTGGCAGCATAAAAACATACCGGTCAGGTTGACCTCCAAGGCCTGCCGCCAGGCTGCGACCGGGTAGGTCTCAAACGCCCCGGATGCGCCAGCTTTTTCCTGGCTGTGTGGGTCGAATTTGGGGTCGAGGGCGGCACTGTTGACCAGGATATCGAGCCTGCCATAATTTTGCATGGCAAACGCGACCGCGGTTGTTGCAGATACTGCAGAGGTTACATCGAGGTGGATGGACCGGGCTTCAAACCCGGCTGCACCCAGCATAGCTGCTGTTGTTTCTGCGGCTACCGGCTGGATATCAGCAACTAAAACCTGCGCACCGGCTTCCGCCAGGGTCCGGCAAAATTCCGCGCCCAGCAATCCGGCTCCACCGGTCACCAGCGCCGTCTGTCCGTGCAGATCAAACTGCTTGAAAATGTTGTTCATTGGGTTTGGGGGTCCCGGGGATGGAAAAAGTTGACCATCCCCGGGCATTGAATTGCGGTGAGACTTCTATTAACTGCGGTTGCCGTTGGTCCGGCCGTTTGGCAGCAGGTAGCCGCGAGTTTCCAGGTAGTCGATAATCTTGCGCGCGTTCATGTCGGGAGTGACTCCCACGGTTTGCAGGGTGATTTCGGGGTTGCGCGGTGCTTCATAGGGATCATCTACACCGGTAAAGCCCTTAATTTGCCCGCGCCGGGCGTGCGTGTACATGCCTTTGACATCCCGCGCCTCGCACACCTCGATCGGAGTGTCCACGAACACTTCGATGAACTGCTCATCACCGACCATCTGGCGAACTTCATTGCGCGTCGAGCGGTAAGGGCTGATGGCTGCGCAGATGACCGAACCGTTGTGCCGCACAATTTCTCCGGCTACGAAACCGATGCGTAGGATGTTGGTATCGCGATCCTCTGGGCTAAATCCCAGACCTTTGGATAAATGGGTGCGTACGACATCGCCATCCAGCAGGGTGATCTGCCGTCCGCGCTCAAGCAGCAGGGAGGTAAGCACCTCAGCCGTGGTGGATTTGCCCGAGCCGCTCAAACCAGTAAACCAGATGCAAATACCCTGTTTGTGCAGAGGTGGGTACATCTCGGCCAGGATTTCAGCGGTCTCTTTCCGCGTAAACCACTCAGGCAGCAGTTGACCCTTGGCCAGGTAATCATCGCGCACCTGCGTGCCTGAAATATTGAACACTCTTTTGCCCGGCTGTACTTGATTGATTTCTTCGTAACGATCTTCATCGGCCAGGTAAACCAGCTCTTCAAACGGCACCATCTTAACGCCCACCTCGGCTTCATGTGCTGCCAGCATTTCCTGGGCATCATATGGGCCATAAAACGGTTTGCCAGAGCCATCCTTGCCCGGACCGGCATGGTCGCGGCCCACAATAAAATGATTCGCACCGTAATTGCGGCGGATGATTGCGTGCCACACTGCTTCGCGTGGTCCAGCCATACGCATTGCCAGCGGCAGGAGGCTCAAAAGCGTGCGCTCTGGATCGTAATAATGATCTACCAGAGCCTGGTAGACGCGTACGCGTGTAAAATGATCAACGTCGCCCGGTTTGGTCAGTCCGACCACCGGATGAATCAGCAAGCTGCCTCCAACCCGGTCCGCGGCGCGTTTAGTCAGTTCTTCGTGGATGCGGTGCATTGGGTTGCGAGTTTGAAAAGCAACCACATTGTCGTTGCCCAGCGAATTCAAGATGGCACGCACCTGGGCGGGCGTGCGCCGTAGTTCGGTGTAATCGCTGTAACGTGGCAGGTCTACAACTTTTAAATTTCCTGAGACGCACAGCTTACCCCAGCGCCCCATCTCGGAAACCAGCGGATGCCGGGGATCGGTGGTTCCCAGGGTGAGCTTGGCTTCCAGGTTGTGGTCCCATTCGAAGACTTCTTCAATCTGCATGATGGCAATCACATTATTGCGTGCATCGCACAATGTGATTTGATCGGCATAATTCGGTAGTTCATCGGGGTTTACGGTTAAAGTAATCGGCAGGGGGAACAACGTGCCGTCTTGCAAGCGTTTCTCTTCCAGCACGCGCTGATAATCGGCTTTGCCCATAAAGCGGGCCAGAGGTGAAAAACCTCCGATTGCCAGCAGTTCCAGATCACACATCGCCCGCGCGGATATTTGGATCGATGGCAAATGAGTGGCCTGGGACATCAAATCATTCTTTTGTTCCGCAGGCACAAGCAAGTCGATCAGCTTCCCGCCATAGGGCGAGATCAGGGTCTCTGGTGTGGTTTTTTCCAGCATAAAATACATCTCCTCTTAATCATTAACCTTGGCGTTTGATTGCCCATTCATTCAGGTGTTGAACACTCCGGGTAACCAAAGGTGACATTATAGCACCATCGCAGATTGGCGAATTGGCAGATTCGTTAGGCGTCCCAACCGCTTGCGGTACTATCCTCAACGGATGATTTACCTCCCGCGGGTGATTTACCTCCGCACGATCAAAACCGGGCAGCGCGTATCCAGTAGGACGGTGTTCGTCACATCCTCAATCAACAACTCTTCCCAGCGGAGCTCTTTTGTACTTGCATGCGCGCCCAGTACCAACAAATCATAGTTTCCCTCGACGACCTCTTTAACGATTTCATCCTCCACCAGGCCGTAGCGGATGCGTAGTTGCGCTGCGACGCCCAGTCGATCAGCTATCTCCAGGATGCGCATAAAACCCAAACCCTCACGAGTTTGTTGCGTCATCGCTTCGGCAGCAGTGAGCCTGAGCTGCCCAACGTAAAAACCATCGTCCAGGGCGATCTGTGACATTACATGCAGGATCGTCACCTCGGCCCCGGCAATCCGAGCCAGGTCAAGTCCTTTTTCGATCGGCAGATCGTGACCTTCGCTCAAGGTGGTGCTGATCAAGATTTTCTTAATCGTTTCGGGTGTTTTCCGGACAATTAACACCGAGCAGGGCATTTCATGCGCCAGCCGTGCCGCCACCGAACCCAACAGGAGTTTGCTCAACCCCCGCCGTCCGCGTGAGGCGTACAGCGCGATATCGAACGGTTCCTTCCCGGCTACTTCTTCAATCACCGAGACAATCGAGCCTTCCTGGATGACCTTCCGGATTTCGGCGCATTCCAGGATCTCGCAAAGCGATTCTATCGATTTTGTGAGATCAGCTTTCTCGGCCCGGTTGCGATTATAGACGCCCAACAACACGACCTCATCACCGGGCTTGATTAACGAGGCTGCAAATTTTGCAGCCGCATGGGAGCGAGGTGTTCCATCGGTACTGATTAGCCAACGCATAAGCTCTCCTAAATTAGCATCAGCAGTAAGGGCAGGCCTACAATGCTGAACATGTAAATGATCAGCAGTTTGCGCCTGGTAATCAGGCGGTTGGTAAAACCAAGCACAGCCCTTTCATATGGACGGTATAAGAAGAGAATGATCAAGATGGATACAATTGCCACACTGGTCATATTTACCAGCACAACAGTAAATGCGTCTGGATTGGCGAGCAGCACTGCTGCAATCAAGGTATCCACGAACGTTGTAATATTTGCCCCCATGACATAGGAAATGACATTTTCACGGCGGACATAACCGCGCATTGACAGGGGTACGAGAATGGATAACGATAGCGAGACCGACATGGTAATTGTGGTCACCAACGCCCCCAGCGCAAAGGTGACGACCGGGCGGTACAGGATGCGCGCCATACCACTGAATGCACTTTCCTCCAGATGCACTTCTGGCAGGGCTTTGTCCAACATCGTAAAGCTCACCATCATGATCACAAAACCCAGTCCGAACATTACCCATTGGGGTAAATAAAGCAGCAGTGTATTGACAATCGGATCAAAAATCCGGTCGAATACTGAAGTTATCTGCGCGGCCGTGGTCATCTGAAATGAGTCCATCCAGCCATTATTGAGCAAAAGGACTCCAATGACCAGAGCCGGAATGTAAGTTGTTTGGGTGACGATCAGTGAAAGCAGCCCGGTGGAAAGGCTTTTTCCGCGGTCGCCCCGCCCTCGCAACATATAAATAAATCCGATGAACAGCACGATGAACGATGCTCCCAGGCGTGAGCCGGTGATCATCGCAAAAGCTTCCATATTCGTCAGCGCACCTACATCCAGCAGGGTAAGTGTGATTGCCGCCACCGGTGACCCTGACATGACTGCGTACGCGAATAGCCAGCCGAACCCCAAGGCATTGGCAGGGTTATTCACACTTAACGTACCACGCACCAATGGGCCCAGCTGTTTGGCGCCTTCACGCAGGAAGGTCAGAGCCAGGATGAATAAAAACAGGCTGATTAACAGCAGAGCCAATTTCCTGATTTGTGTGATCCTGTTTCGTTTCAAGGTGCGTTTCTGGGAGGGTATATTTGGCACGGTATGATCAGTTTTCAGGAGCAAGAGTGAAGCATCGCGAGCGCGCCATCATTGTTATAATCAACGGGCGCACGGGTATACCAGCGCGGCATTGTGTTTTGGCGCAGATGAGATACCGGAATTAACCATGAAAGCATTGGAAAAGCATAAATACCTGCTGGGCGATGTGCTGCTTTTCGCCCTGATCATTTGTTATATGCTCTATGCCTGGAACTACATCCAGGAAACTTCCTTCGTAATTGGCGGCGAACGGTATTATGCCTTATTTGACGATGCCATGATCTCCATGCGTTATGGCCAAAACCTGGCGGATGGATACGGCCCTGTCTGGAATCCTGGCGAACTGCCAGTTGAGGGTTATTCGAACCCGCTGTGGGTCGCCTACATGGCAGTGCTGCATTTACTGCCCTTGTCGTTATCCAAGATCAGCCTGGCTGTCCAGCTCAGCGGGATGTTGTTTATTGCTGCAAGCTTGTTCGTTATCAAACGGATTGGTGATGAAATTTCCAATGGTCCCTGGGTGGGGCTTTTGGCGGCGGTCCTGACAGCTTTCTACTTACCGCTCAATAACTGGGCCCTGCAAGGGATGGAAGTTAGCGTGCTGGTTTTGATGGTCAGCGGGGCCGTCTGGATAGCTTTGCGCACTGCGAAAACTGGCCGGTTTTCGGCCTGGTTGTATGTCTTGCTCGGGGTGAGTACATTTGTACGGATTGATATGGTGGTGCCTTACCTAGCAATCCTCCTTTACATGCTTTGGGCGGATTCTGCGAACCGCCGCCGCCACCTTTTATGGGGCCTGGTGGTGCTGGCAACCTGCTTGGGTGTTCAGACGCTTTTCAGGCTGGTTTATTATGGGGAGCTGCTCCCAAATACCTATTACTTGAAAGTGTCTGGCATCCCGTTGTGGTTCCGGTTAGGGGCAGGTTTATATGCATACCTGCAGTTCCTGTGGACGACCAACTGGATTCTGTATCTGATCCCTGTAATTTACATCCTGGCAGTGCGCGATCGTTACGGCATCCTGCTGGTGGGGGTTTTCCTGGCGCTGTCTGCCTACAGCATTTACGTGGGTGGCGATGCCTGGGAGCACAGGGGCGGCGCAAACCGTTTTATCGCGGTGGGTATGCCGCTTTTTTTTGTGGCTTTTTGTTACACCCTCGACCAGGCGCGCCTGGCACTCTTCAAGCAGCAACCGTCCTGGATGCAATCTTTAGGCTGGCTGGCAGAAGTTGCGATCGTTCTGGTCAGTATCGTAAGCTTCAGCACCATGATTGATGAAAACTATCTCAATCGTTTGCTCTTACGGCGCCAGCCGCTATTTGTGAAGGGTACCGAGCGCTATGCCAACATGGGATTGCTGATCAACCAGATCACCGCACCGGAGGCGCACGTCGCGGTTGTCACCGCAGGCGCCATACCCTACTTTGCCCAGCGCCCGGCGATTGATTTGATGGGGAAATCGGACCCTATAATTGCACGCGAACCGATGCGGGTCAAGTTGACGCGGCGGGCGATGCAGGACTTTCGTCCGGGTCACACCAAGTGGGATTACGCCTATTCCATTGCAGAATTGCAGCCAGATGTCGTCGCCCAGCTGTGGGATGAGACCACCGAAGAGGCCCGCCCCTATCTGGAGGGTAACTACCGCCGGGTAGTTTTTAACGAGATCCCCATGTACCTGCGGATTGATTCCCCTTATATTAATTGGGAAATCGTGGATCAACTCGCAGACCCTGAAGGGGCGCCAGTCGACAAATCACTGGATCCCGAAGGGTGAAGCCTGACCAGGCTGCCGGTCTGGGCGGAGTGAAGCGCTCCCAGGGCAAGTTCGAGCGCCTGCACCCCGTCTGCCAGGGTGCAAACCGGCTGGTCGCCCTCCATCACGACCGCCAGAAAATGGCGCATTTGCTCAAGAAACAGATCATTGCGCTCAAAACCAGGCGGTGCATCGAACTGCTCCCAGCCGCCGTGCTTTGCCCGGTATGCCTGCACCGCACCCGTGCGGTTATCCCAGCGTAATGTCCCGAGAGTTCCGGTTACCTCGATCCAGTGGCTGGGTGGGCGTTGAATGTAGTCGAGGTGGACGCTGCCAATTAAGTCACTGGTAAACCGCAGACCGATTTCAGCATTATCTTCCACTGCCAGTCCCAGGTCGCTGTTCATGCTGCTGAATGCCCACAAATCCTGTACATCGCCGAACAGTAAGCGCAAATAATCGAGCGGGTGCGAAAGTGTCAGAATGACCCCGCCTCCCAAATCTGGACGAGCGCTGTAGCCCTGTCTGTAGTCCTCCCACGGATGCCAGCCAGGCAGGTATTCTCCCCAGTGAGCACGCACTGACACTGGAATACCAATCGCTCCCTGATCGAGCAGCGTTTTCAAGCAGTTCAGCCCCGGGTGGAAGCGGAATTGGTAGCCTACCAGCACCCGTGCACCTGTATTTGTGACAATTGTTTGCAGTTCGCGAGCTTCCTGGAGGGAATTGGAAACTGGCTTCTCAAGCAGCAGGTGCAGGCCTCTTTTTGCTGCCGGAATCGCCACCTGCATATGCAGAGCCGTTGGATTGGAAATGATCACAGCCGCCGGTCCGGCTGCCAGCGCCGCGTTGAGATCGGTTTCCACCGGAAACGCTGCCAGTTCGTCGTCGGGCAGGCTGCCCTGGTGGGTTCGGTACAGCAATATATCGTTCTGTCCAAGAGCAACCAGGTTTTTCAGGTGACGCCGCCCGATGGAACCCAGCCCGGCAATTAAGAATTTCATCTGCTTACCAATCCAGGCTGGACTCGTAGCCCCACTCGATTAACGCCTGCCCGGCAATTAGTTTGAATAACTGCCGGTCACGTTCAGTGAACAGCTCGCGCCAGGATCCCTGCTTGCCTTTTTGCAGTGGGGCGGCGATCTGGCTGGCTTTTTCCTGCTGCCAGTCCGCGTCCGGGTTGTTCTGGATTTCCCGGGCGAGTGCCTCCGCCAGTCCATTCAGACTTGAGTCAACAGTTAAGAATGCCCAGACGCGTTCCATTTCTGCCAGAGGCGCCTCCAGCAAATTTTCATACCGCAGACTCAGGTAGCGTTCATCATACAGGCGTTTACCTTCCGCATCGGTCTCAACCAGGTTTTTCACCCAACCATCTGCGGCTTTTCGCAGCCCTTTTTCAGTAAATAGCGACCGCTGCCCAGCCATGAAGGGTGCCGGGTCCCTGGAAAACGCCTCTCGGATTTGCAGATCCTCCGCCGAAAGATGCTGGGGCGAGTCGATGAAGGCCTGGATGCGGTGTGAAACTACCGTGTCCCGCCCGTCACGAACGATAAATAGCAGCCGGGCGTCCGGGTAAACCTTATTCATCAGCTGAACTGCGCGCCCATCCAGCAGGCTGTTTGGGCTTTTGTCACCGACGATCCGTTTGTTTTCCCGCATGGCCTCGCGCTCAAGGATGATATCGGCTGCGGCGCGCAGCACGAGCGGGGACAAATCGCGTCCGCCATTCCAGCGGTTGCTGCGGCGGCTCAGCCAGCTCTCTATCTCCGGCCGGTCCACCAGGGCTTCCAGCAAGGGTGTGCGGGTGAAAAAATGGGCCTGGTAGTTGCAGTGCACCTCCGGGTGTAAGCGCACCAAACGCGCCAGCAAAGTTGTTCCAGAGCGGGCATGCCCGAAGATAAAAAATTTGTCGCGGGGGAAGAACTGGCGCGCCTCGCGGACTTCTTCTGCGGTAATCGCAGGCACTTCGCTGCGCTTTTCGTCCGCTGGAGTGCCTTTCAGTAAGACTCTCAGCGCCTGCCGCAAGCGTATGAACGGATGATTTTTCATATAGATTCGATGGGCTCAGACTGGCTGGAGAAGCCCTGTTTCCGAATGGGAGAGGCGCGGTTTGGCAGGTCTTTGGCGGTAGAGGGCAACTACGTTGTACAACCACAACATTCCGACTGCGAACAGTTTGGTTGAAATAAACAGGGTCAGGATACCTGTCCGCAGGACCGGGCTGAGGTATGGAAAGTTTATGGCAATCAACAGGGCTGCCGCACCCACCCAAAGCATGCTGAACCAGACCGGGTGGTTCGAAATCAGGTTGTAAATGGCAACCAGGGCTGCGGGTAGGACAAAAACCAGCTGGTGCTCCCAGGTGAGTGGGGCGATGAGCGTCATGGCGAGTAAGTAAGTGGCGATTTGCAGGTCCAGATTGTTTTCCTGGTTCCGCCCCCGCCAGCACGCCCAGATCGTGACCAGCAGGACGGTCCCATTCAGCATATACGGTACGAGCTTACCTGCCAATGTGCTTGGGAAAAGTGCAGGCACACTATCCCCGCGACCGAGGAACAGGCGTGCTGTAAACCCGTTTATACTCTGGTTTGCCAACCCGGCTGGGTCGATCCCGCGCACCCAGCTTCCGTACCCGGCACTGGCTACATTTTGGAACCAATCCATCCAGCTGCGAGCTGGCAGGAAAAATGCACTCACCAGGGTAATTATCAGGAAGACCCCAATGCCCCACAGAACGATTTTGTACTTCCCTTTTAAGAGCAAATAGATAAAAAGCAGGGCAGGGTAAAGTTTAAGCATCGCTGCCAATACCAGCGGGATGGCTGCCAGGGCCGGGTGGCTGTCCTCTTTTTTGACAAAATACCAGCTCACCAGGATTAACATTAAGACCAGCAAGTTTACCTGTCCGTGGCGGAGGGTTTCGACAACAGGTAAAAAACTTAAGGTGTAGGCAATTGTAAAACCGGCGAACAATTCAGCAGGTTTTGGTTTTAGGATCCCGAAGAGAAACAAAAATAGAAAGCCAATTACCAGAGCCTGATTGAAATAAATCATCAGGATTTTTGCTGTTTCGTATGGAACGGCATTCAACACGCGGAAGATCGGGAGGCTGGGTGGTGGGTACAGGTAGGCCCACAGAGTCTGATCCACTTGGCTGGCAGCCACATCCCAGTTCTCAGCTGTGAACGGGGAAAGCTTTTCATCGAACGCGAGTTTTGGCGCCCAGTAAAAGGAGGGGAAATCGATTGACTCCTCCACAGAAAGCTCGACCCCAAACTTTTGAAAGTAGGGGATATAGAGCACCAGAAAGAGCAGGATCAGCACATAGCTCGATTTGCGATCGAAAGCCATTCGGGTTCCTTAAGCTGCTCGCTTCACTTGATTGCCAGTATGAAATCGGCAGTGATTTTTCCCGCACTGCCGTCTGTAAACGTGCATTCTCGCTGGATGAAGTGCTCACGCTCGGCCTGATCGGCCTGCGGGTTTTCCAGGTAAAAATTGAGCGCCTCTGCCAGCTGAGTTTTGTCCATGGCCACCCGCCCTGCTCCCGATTCCCGGAAGCGCGCGTGGGTAGGCCAGCCCCCAATTTGTGAGAGTGGCAGGGTGTACTTGCCAGGCCAGCCTTCCTGAGAATTAATGCACACGCTGACTACCGGGCAGTTGTGCGCGGCGGCTTCTACCACCATTGTGGAATAGACCGTTGTGAAGACATCCGAATGAGCCATCATCGACGATTTTTCTGGCATATCCTCACCGGAGTAGTAACCCAGCTCCCCACCCAGCGGGACGGGTTCGACGACGTGGACGTGCGCCAATTCGCGCGCCATCTGGCGGATGCGTTCACGCTCGCTTATGAACCGGTCGACATCCATAAAGTGATTGGGATGCAGGCGCACCAGCAGCTGAGAGGGTTTTGCCAGACTGTCACTTGAGACCAGCTGAGCCAGGGCTTCAATATCCTGGATGTTGGGTGAGAAGCTCACAAAACTGCAGGCGAAGGAAATGAGCTTGCGGGATGGTTCAAGACCGTGCATGCGGAAGTATTCTTCTTTGGGTATCAGCCATGTATGCCGGAAATAACCGTCATAGGATGGTATGCCGCCAATATTCACCTGGGCTGGGTTCCAATCCGCGCCCAAGACCAGTTCCTGCTTCTGGATTTCGGACCAGCAGGTCACCCAATCCATTTTGGCGCCTGGCAGGCTGTAGCTGCTGGGATTATCCCAGCCCACAATCGCAGCTGTATTGGGAATCCCTCGCCGGGCCGCTTCCCTGAGCAAGTAACGATCAAGGCGCCACCCCGGGGTGGCTGCAATAACCATCGTGGGGCGGTAGCGCTCGAACAAATCGTCATAGATATTGGGTGTAAACCGGGCCTGATAATTAACCAGTGCCTGGCGGGCAGTCCTGGATTTACGCAGCAGGCTGGTCGCCCCGCGCATCAGGGGAAACAGGCGTTTGCGCCGGGCATGGGCCTCAGATTCAACCTGGTTGATATGACTGTCGACAGCCTCCAGGTTGATGCGGTTCGAGGCTCCGGCTCGTCTCAGAAAATCCACCCACCATTGGGTGCTGTAATCCTCCTGCTGGAAGTATGCCCGCGCTTGCTTCAGGCGCAGCCCCTCGATCACCAAACCGGGCTGACCAAAACGCGCCCTGATCTGCTCAATCAGCGCATCATCGGTCAACAGCACCACCTCCACCCCGCGCGATAACAACGTTGGCACGAGGTCACTTTGGAGAAAGTATACGATTGCCAGGCCGTGATCGGCGCTGATAAAGACCCGTTTCGACATGCAAAACAACCTTGTAGGCGTCCGGCTGGGAGCCGGGCGCAGATTTAATTACGATTTGTACAGCAGCTCAAAGGTTTTGGTATAGACTCGGGTGAGCAGGCTGCGCACAGGTTTCCACTGCCAGATTGTGGATCGGATAGGCGCACCTGCTGGTTTGCCGACCGTCTCTTGCTGCGGCTGCCATCCAGTCAATCGGTTGCCCAGGTGCTGCACCCACCACTCCAGGGTGCTCAGGCGCAGGTAGCCCAATTCGTTGATCTTTTCATCGAGCGAGCGCACCTGACCCATCGGTCGCTGGGAAGGCAGGGGCAGGGTCTGCTGCAGCACTGTTTTTGGAGCAATGAATTGGAAATGTCCGGCTCCCAGGTAATACCGGGCGCCGTTGTATCCCAGCTGCAAGGAGTCGTGTGTTTCATAAAACTGCCGTGCCTTGGCTTCATCATTATTTAATGAGCCGGCATGCCGCCAAAAATCCTCCCAGGGCAGCAGGCGGCCGCGTTCGAGTGTGACTCCCGCCGTATTTTCAGCCCATTTCAGGCTGCTTGTAAAATACTCTTCCGGGTTTAGCAGCGGCATCCCGGTCACCATGCCCACGTTAGGCAGTTCCTCGAAAACTTTCATCTGTGCTGAAAGCCAGCCGGGATAGAAATACACATCACTGTCGGCATAGGCAATGTATTCGCCAGGAGCGCCGCTGAAGATCATATTCCAGGCCCCGCCTTTGCCGATATTTTTCTCAGAAAGCACCAGGTATTGGATTTCCCCCTCAGCCTGTGCCTGGCTCAGGTAGTCCCGGGTTTCCGCGCAGCTGCCGTTATCGAACACCAGCAGATCATACGACAGGTCACTGTTTTCCCTGATGCTCCCCAGGCATAGTTTGAGGATTTCAAGACTGTCTGCATAATAACCGCCCAAGAATGGGATATAAGCAACGACCGCGACGGTAATCTTCTGCGGCTGGTTCACCTCAGCGATGAATTTGGCGGGGTTTTGACCGATGCGCATGCTTAAATTTCCTGGGAGTTATGCGTCAGGCGGCGGCGCAGTTTGCGCAGGCGGCGGGTGGTCCACCAGCGCGCGCCCTGCCGCTGTCCTTCCGGCGGCATCAGCTTCAGTTCGGCTTTGCGCACCAGCCGCGCCAGGCTGAGCGGTGGTTTGCGCAGCTGCCCGTCTTCTAATACGACATTCGTGTCGAGCATGTTATATAGGTGGGCAAGGCCACCAGCCAGGTCAGTATTGTGTTGGGACTCGGACAGGTTGTAATGGGGTTGTCCCCCCGGCAGGTGGCTGTAATCGTGGTTCTGATGGGCAGCCAGGATGGATTGGGTGGCGTCGATGACCGGCCAGCCTTGCTGGCAGGCCTGGAATATCATCCAGTTATCCCAGCCAGCTCGCCCAATCGCAAACGGGGGCATCTCCGCAAACAAGGTCCGTGGAAAGATAAAATAATCGCTCCCTTGGGGGGGATGCAGCCTGCCGGACTGGCTGACCAGTGTTTGCAATCGGCTTTCCCAATCTTCGGAAAAGTCGAGTGGCGTTGTAATATTCACATCCCAGCGCTGGCCCACGATCAGGAATTGTTCTGCCTGTGCCATCACCGCACGTGCGCTGCTCACAAGATCACCGGTGAAAAGCATATCGCCATTCACATATGCCAGCAGAGGGCTTGTGCTGGCCTGGCGCGCCAGGTCAAAGATCGAGCTGACCAGCGGTGTTCCTTGATCGTTTCGGGCGACGCCCGGTAACAGGCGTGCCCCGGCTTCTTCCGCGGCTTCTGCCAGACCATCTTCGCTGCCAACCAGCAGCACTTCTACATCCAGCAGATGCATCCAGCTGGCTATTGCGTTGCGCTGAATGGTAGCAATATGTGGGTCGGTGAATGGTTTGGGAGCCGAAAAAATTGCCAGCAATGGCATTGGTTTTCCTATCCGCCGCGCTGATCTACATCGTAGAGGCGTTTATGCTGGATGCCGGCATTAATCTCAGCCAGTTCGGGATGTCCCAGGAAATAGTCCAGCACTTCTTTCCACGTAAAATCCACACGTGGTGCAAAATGGGCAAAGATGGCTCGCACGAGGATCAGGTCTTCGGCGGTATCCACCGTCCAGCGTAATTGCCCGTAGTTTACGCTGTGGTTGACGAGCAGTGCCCGGAACTGCGGCTGGTCATTGCTTTGGGCCTGGCTTGCTGCATGGGGAGGTGGGTTGTATGCTTCCAGGCGTTGGGAATCAGCCACGGGTGAGTACTCATACAGGTAGGGCATGACGTGCTCGCGTTGGTGGGGTTGGGTTGCTTCCATCCAGGCTCGCTCCAGGGCAGGCAGTGAGCAGACTTCTGTGTCCAGGCCGATTGGATAGGTACGCCCCCACGGCGGCGGTAAACGATTCGCGGCAAAATCCCACACGAACCCGGCCGTGTCAGCTGGCGGATGCGGCCCGCCGCTTTCGCCCAGGAAGTAGCGAACAGTCCGGTCAACCACGACGGGGTCGATCAGCGGGCAGTCCCCGGTGATCCGCACGATCACATCCGCCTGGGCACTGCTGGCGGCCTGGTAATAGCGGTCCAAAACATCAAACAGGTCGCCGCGCGTGAATGCAAACCCTTCTTTTTCACACAGCGCGGCGATAGGATCATCCGCCGGTTCGCGCGTGGTAGCGACGATTACTTCCTGCACAGTCTGGGCCAGCCGGGTGCGCGCGACGACATGCGCCAGCATGGGTTTGCTGCTGATTTCGTGCAGCACTTTCCCTGGCAGCCGGCTGGAGCTCATCCGAGCCTGGATGATAGCGGTGATCTTGAATGGTTCGTTGCGCATCAGCTGTTTGTTCCACTGCGAGTCATGGCAAGCCGGTAAGCGTCAAGGAGTTTTGGGAAATTTTTATTCCAGTCGGCGCGCTGCTCGGCGGTCTGCCGGCTGGCAATACCCATCTGGCCCAACCCGGGTTGCTGGTTGGCGGCTTTCAGGATACCTGAAGCCAGGGCCTCTGCATTTCCGCATGGAAACCACCATCCCTGCCTGCCAGGGGTGATCCACTCCCGGTTGCCGGGAATGTCACTGACCAACACCGCTTTTCCGCAGGCCATGGCTTCCAGCAAGGAAATCGAGGAGCCATCGCTGTGAGAAGCGCTGACATACAGGTCGGCAGCCCGGTAATACCCCGGCAAATCGTCTTGCGGCACCTGCCCGGGGAAGTGAACACTCTCCAGAACCCCTACATTCCGGAAGATATCCTGCACCAGGCCGGCTTGCGGTCCACTGCCCAGCATCAGCAGCCGCAGGCGGGGGTTCTGCCGGGCAGCGCGCGCATAACCGCGTGCCAGCTCTTCGATCCCATACATGGGCGCCCAACCGCGCGTGGAAAGTACGACGAAATGGTCTGCCGTCCAGCCAAGGCCGGAGCGCAGCTCGGGCGCCGGGCCAGGGCTGAAATGCTCCAGGTCGATACCCCAGGGAAAAGTTACAATCCCACCGGCATCCATCCCGTATTCGATAGCTTTCTGGCGAATGGTTTGGCAGTCGCCCACCATTGCGGCCGAGCGTTTCAAGGTAAAAACAGTCCGCCAGCGCCACAGTGGGCTTCGTTCTGCATCGATCAGCAGGTCATATCCCCACGAAGTGCTGACCAGCGGGCGGAAACCCGCGACTGCTGTCAGGTAGGCAGCCGTTTGGATCGGCCCAGCCTGAATTACGTCCGGCCTGAAGCTTCGGATCGCTCCCTGCAAGCTGTCGAGCAGTTGCTTGCTCGCTGGGCTGATTGCCAACCCCAGTGGGCCAGGCAGCTCGGCGCTGCTTTGCATGCCCGGCCAATTGATTGGCTCGATGTTGGCAGGCAGGGGCGGTTTAACCTGCGCTGGGCTGTCCGGTTCCAACCGGAGAAAACCGATGGAATGTTCTGTTTGTGCCAGGGCGCTTAGAAAACGGTGGTCGTGGACCGTAAATGCGCGCGAAAAATAGAGAATCCGCACTTAATTTCCAAGGTCCGTCCAACGCAGTTCCTTGCCAGCCGGGATCGCGCGCATGGCAAGTGTACCGAGCACCTCCTGGATTTGTGCTGGCAGGATCGCTCCGGGGGTCGCCGGGCGCAGGACGTCAATTTTCTCCCGGGTCAGGACTTCCCCCGCCTGGATATCCCGGGCAGCGCGCAGGCAGCGCCGCTGGACGATGACCGTCTCCGCTTCGTTGCCAGCGACAAACTTGTCGCTTGATCCCAGAGCTCGCTCTAACTGCCGGGTTTCCTCAACCATGTGAGCCCAGGCCACCGGGTTCATTGCAAACTTGTGATCCGGTCCTTCGCGTTCGTTGCTGTCTGTGAAATGACGTTCGATGACGCGCGCTCCCAGGGTGACCGCGCCCAGCACAGTTGCATTCCCGTGGGTATGGTCCGAAAGCCCCAGCACGACCTCCGGGAATAAAGTCGCGTAAGTTTTTAAGACGTTCAGGTGGATGTGATCGAAGTTCTCCAGGCTGGCTGTGTAGTTGGTGTTGCACTGCATCAACACCAGTTGGGGATTGATCGCCAGTACGGCATGTACCGCCCGCTGTACTTCCCCGATTGTCGCTGCGCCAGTTGCAAGGAGCACTGGCTTGCCTTTACTCGCCATACGCTCCAGCGCTTCGATCCAGTCGATTTCTCCCGAGCCTGCCTTGTAGGCTGGCATGAATGCCTCCAGACGATCGATTGCCTCAAAATCATAAGGAGAGGAGAAATAATGGATGCCCACCTCATCACAGGCCTCTTTCAACGCCGGGGTCCAGTCAAACGGGATGGATGCCTCCTGGTAGACCTGGAACACCGATTTATTCCAGCTTGCCTGGTGGGAAACCTGTCCACCCATTGTGCGGAACCCGTAATCGGAGACGATCTTTGGCGCCTGGAAATTTTGAAACTTGGCTGCCTCTGCCCCGGCCTCCTTTGCCAGGTGGATTAACAGCTTGGCCCGCTCCAGGTCGCCGTCGTGGTTGGCGGCTATATCGGCGATGAAATATGTCGGGTGTTTTAGGCCGATCGTTCGATTTGCAATCTGAATTTCCATAGGTTGGTCTCCAGAATCCGCCGGAAATCTAAGCGGCAATCATCCGTTTCAGACGTTGGGGATAACTCTGTTGATAAAGTGTGTAAAACCGGTCGATTGCCGGGGATATCCTTGGGGATGGTTGCCCCAGGGCTGTGGATAACTTGTTAGTATTCAGGGTCAGATTGGGAGACCGGGCCGCTGCCAGGCCCCCGGCTGTGACCGAGCTGGGGGTGATCAATGCTTCGTCCAGGCCAAAACGCCGCGCCAGCCGCACTCCGAAATCGAACTTGGTCAGGCATTCGCTGCTGACTACATGGTAAAGCCCGTGCAGGTCTAACTCCAGCATGCGCAGCAGCAGGTGGGCAATATCGTTTACCAGCAGCGGGCAGAAAAACACATCTGTAAATCCGTATACCTCACGCTCGGCTTGCAGGTTGTTTACAAAAAATTCTGCCAGGCTGCGCTGCCCGCTGGCGCTCCAACCGAACAGGTTGACCCGCGCAATGAGAGCCTGTGGGTTGGCTGCCGCAACAGCCTGCTCCCCCGCCAGCTTGGTGTGGGCATACACGCTCAGCGGATTCGGCGGGTCTTCTTCGGTGTACTCGCCGCGCTGCCCATCAAACACCGCATCAGTGGAAATGTGAACCAGGCGCGCTCCGCCCCTGGCGACAAGGTGTGCCAGTTTTCCAGGTAGTTCGGCATTGATTTGCCGGGCCAGCTCGGGTTCGCCTTCACAGGCATCCACATTAGCCAGCGCCGCGCAGTGGATCACCCAATCGGGTTGGGTGCGCTCGAGCAGGGTTTGCGGTGTATCCGGCTCGAGCAGGTCGGCCTGCAGGACTTCAAACTCCTGGCTGTGCAGCGGGTGCTTGTTTGTGACCCCGCTGACCTGGTGCCCTGCAGAGGCCGCTTCCAGGGCCAGGTTCAGGCCTAACAGCCCGCTGGCTCCGGTTACCAGGATGCGCATGTTCACCTCGGTATGCGGGCGCGGCGTTGCGCAGGTGCCGCCGCCCGATGATCTTCTGGTTAGGCCAGTTTTCCATTTAAAACGCGTCCTCAACCGGCGCAATCATTGCCCGGATTTCGTCGTTCGACAGCCACTCCGGGTTTGTCAGGCTGTCATAGCGGAACCCATCTGGCAGCGGCTTGCCTTTGGTTGACCACTCATGCCCAAACCACAATGCTTCCGCTGGCTGGATGACAAACATATCCTCCAGCTCAACAGCTGCCCGGGCTTCGTCTTCATGGATCAGTACTTCGTGAAGTTTTTCGCCGGGACGGATGCCGATGACTTCGATCTTCGCACCCGGGGCAACCGCCTGGGCGACATCCGTCAACCGCGTGGAGGGGATTTTAGGGACGAAGACCTCCCCGCCATGCATCTCCTCGATCGCCCGAATGACAAACCGCACACCCTGATCCAGGGAAAGCCAAAATCGAGTCATCCGATCATCGGTGATGGTTAACACTGCCGAATTTTCCCGCTGCTGCAGGAATAAGGGGATCACGCTCCCGCGGCTGCCGATGACATTGCCGTACCGGACGCATGCAAAGCGGGTCGGCGAACCCGCGGCATAGGCATTGCTTTGCACAATCAGTTTTTCAGCAGCCAGCTTGGTAGCGCCGTAAAGGTTGACTGGATTGACCGCTTTATCTGTGCTCAAAGCCAGGACTTTTTCAACACCGCTGTCCAGGGCAGCTTCGATCACGTTGCTGCTGCCCAGGATATTCGTTTTTATCGCTTCCAGCGGGTTATATTCGCAGGCTGGCACCTGTTTTAACGCTGCGGCATGCACGACCACCGTCACGCCGTTCATGGCGCGGCGCAGCCGGTCAACATCCCGGATATCACCCAGGAAATAGCGCAGGCTGGGATGGTCGAAGCCCGCCACCCGCATCTCATGCTGTTTGAGCTCATCCCGGCTGAATACAATTAGCTTGGCAGGCTGGTATTCTTTCAGCATGATCTGGATGAATTTTTTGCCGAATGAACCGGTCCCGCCGGTCACTAAAATTACTTGTTTTTTCCAATTCATCATGTGCTCCGCGCCGCGGGGGCCGTTTGGGTGGGTGGGTCTGGTTTGTGGATGGCAATTAGCGGGTACTGCCCGTTCTCGCCAAAAAAGCGCGGGTAACGCTCTTCCAACCGGTACAGCAGGCGTAAAATGGTTTTCCCGCCCAGGTGGGGGTGGATGAATGCTCGCAGCCAGCGTACGCTGACGCTGCGCCAAACCCAAATCTTAAAATCCATTTTGCCTGCCAGATCTTGCTTCAGGCTGGCTGCAGTATTTTTGCGCACAAAAGTGCCTTTGGGTTTTTCGTGCCTGGGCAGTTCGCCCTTCAACCGGCGAGCGAATCGCCGCGCCGCGCGGCGCAGCCCAAGGGGAAAGTCCAGCAAGTCTGCCAGTGCCGCGCTGGCCCAGCCGTTGACAATCACCGCCTGGCTGTTGGCAGCCAGTACGCGGTATAACTCGTCATATGCGCGCAGGTGCTCTTCAGAAGGCAGGTGGTGGATAGTGTGCAGGGAGACCACCCCTTCGAAAACTCCGGGTTTGAATGGCAGGTGAGCAATATCGCATACTACGTACAGGCCGTGTGCTCCGATCCGCTTGCGGGCTTCCTGCAGGGCAACGATCGAAATGTCAGCGCACACTCGTTTTTTATATCCGCGCGAGTACTCCAGGTATTCGGGATATTGGATTGGCCCTGAGCCTGCATCGAGCAGCCAATGCCCCGTGGGATTCAGATGGCGGTTTACCCGCAGGTGGCAGGCGTGGATATAATCCTGCGAAACAGGGCGCAGGTCGTCATAATGGGCATTCTGGTACTGTCCTTCCCCGACCTGCTGCCAGCCTACCTGATCGTAAAATTCGCGCACCTGGCGCTTGATTTCTGGATCAACAGTCATATTTGGTTTCATTCACCTATATTCGCCGCCTGCGCGGAAACCCAACGCCGGGGTGTGCCGGTCAGACCTTGAAATGCCGCTGCAAATTCGATTTGGCCTTCCTCACTCAGTACACGCGCCAGGGGCCACGTGCGGGTATCTTCGGGCATGTAAAGCAGGTGCCATGGGAAGGGCTGCGGGAATTCAAAGAAAAACCGGTAGGCGTAGTTCCATGCCTGTTCGACCTGCTCGCGGCTGATACGAGGTTGTTGCGAGCGGGTTATATTCCGATCCAGGGTTTCATAATATTGATCCCAGGTATCTGGATCGATAGTAAAACTGCGTTCTCGGTAATGGGTGCGCCCGGCAGTAATCACCGGCACGCCGCTCATTGCCATCTCCAATCCAACGGTCGTGGTGTATACCAGCCCAAGGTCAGCGATCTGGATTAAGTCGTAAGTGTTCACCGGGGCGTCGTGTGCGACCAGATGAATATGCCCGGGCAGGTTTGGGAATGCCTGCCGGAGCACATCTGCCACAGAAGTCCCGTTCGTGTACCTTTCCCCGGGGTGGATGCGCACCACCAGCTGCACCGCTGGTACGCGCCGGAAATAATCCACGGTTCCTACCAGCCATTCGGTCATGCTTTCGCTGAATACCTGTCGTCCCAGGGTCAGGCTGTCACCAATGACGTTGGCAGGGAGCAAGGCGATGGGGCGCTTGTCCAATTCCAGGCTGGCGCGTACGGCTTCACTGCCTTTGCTGGGCACGTCCTGCCACCGGCGTGAAAAGTTCTCCCACAAGCTGGCTTTCTGGCGTGAAGCAAAAAGAGCGCGGATTTTCTCCCATTCTGTTTCATTCAACGGCTTGTCATGGTATACAGACCACATCTCATCCGTATCCTGCTGCATGACTTCTTTGTTCATGTCGAACCAGATGCGGCCGCGTTGTTCACCGAATTCATAGGTCACTACTGGCAGGCTCAAGGAGCGAGCTGCCTGGAAAACAGATCCAAATTCCAGGATACTGCCGTTAGGTACGATCACCAGATCGGGTTGTTGTGCGCTGAGCGTTGCCAGTGCCTGTGCCGCAGCCTGGCTGTTTCGCTCCAGGCGCAAGTGGTAAAGAGCTCCCGAACGGTCAACCTTCTCTACCTGGTCGCTGTACATTACGTCAAAAGCGCTGACCTGTTCCACAGCGCTGAGCAAATCGGTCGGCAGCGCCGGGCGATTTTGCCCTGTCTCCAGCCAGGATGTGACAGTCACATGCGGGTTGGCACCAGCGATTACGCTGCGCACGTAGGCGTTCTGCATGCGTAAGTCAAACCGTCCCACCTGTTTGCGCCAGTTTGCGTAAGGCAGGTATGCCAGGGTCACTGCGTGCCCCTGGGCCGCCAGGCACATGCCTAGCAGCGTGCTGTGTTGAATCCAGTAACCCAGAGTGGCAAACAAAAAAATGCGCTTGCCTGCCTGGCCGCGGTACGGCGAGCCGGCGGCAGCCTGGCGCCACTCCGGCAGCCAGCTTTGCAGCTCCGTCAGGTGTAGCCCGCCTACTGGTCTGCCTTGCTGGCGCAGGTACCAGTACGTCTCTGCGGTCAGCGGCAGGTCACCAAGCAGTTGTTTGATCCTGGGGGTGCTGGTTTTCATGCCTGTGCCGATTCCTGGATAGCTTCGTCGGTGGCCAGGATGTGCCAATCAAGGCGCGGCCGGATTGTTCCCAGGCGCACCTCAGGCCACTGGGTGCCTGGTGCCCCGCTGGAATCAACATTGAATGCCAGCGCGCTTTCATCCTGGAAAAAGCGCTGCAGCCGGTAGACGCTGGCATTCACCCCCAGAACATACCGGCCTTCATTGAGAAAATCTGCCGGCAGCCTGACCTGGCTTGAATATATTCCTGCCGGGCGAGTGGCAAATTGCTCGTAATTGTGCGGATTGTCAGTATCGAAGGATGTAAAGACCGTTTCACCCTGGGTGGTCTGCATGTAAATCCCCACCCGCAGCCCCTGGATCGGGGCTGCTAACCGGTAATCGAACTCCACATCGAAGGGTTCAGTCGACCGCAGCGTGTCAGAAATGCGCCCTTGCGAGGTTTTTACGCGCAAAGCCACCGGGATGAACGGCGCGCTGTCCGCCGGGATTTCACTTTCCTGCCAGTTGCGTTCGCCAGTCTGCGAGTAACCGGATGACAGGTAATAATCCACTGCCTGCTGGGTAGGGGCCTGCATCAAAATTTGTCCGTTTTCAAGCACAACGGTTTCGGTGGTAAGCCGCAGGATGGAGGACATGCTGTGGCTGACGAACAGCACCGTTCGCCCGGCCTGGGCGACATCGCTCATTTTCCCCAGGCACTTGCGTTGAAATTCGGCATCGCCTACTGCCAGGACTTCATCCACCACCAGGATATCCGGTTCTAAATGGGCGGCCACGGCAAAAGCCAGGCGCAGATACATACCGCTCGAATAACGTTTGACGGGTGTATCGATAAATTTATCAACACCTGAGAAGTCGACGATTTCATCAAATTTACTCTCGATTTCCTGGCGCCGCATGCCGAGGATCGCACCGTTGAGCTGGATATTTTCACGCCCGGTCAGCTCTGGATGGAAACCGGTACCGACCTCCAACAGGGATCCGACGCGCCCGCGAATTTTGACATAGCCTTCGGTCGGTTCTGTAATCCGGGACAGGATTTTTAATAACGTGCTTTTCCCGGCGCCGTTACGACCGATCACACCCAGCACCTGACCCTGGTGGACGTTAAAGGACACATCCCGCAGCGCCCAGATTGTTGTATCCTGCCTGCCGCTGCGCAGGCGTTTGATCGGTCTGGAGACCAGATCCACCATGCTCTCCCGCAGCGTACGGTAGCGAGTGGAAAGTTCTCCAATCCGGTAACGTTTGCTCAGCCCATTAACTTCAATTGAGATGTTTGCCATAGCATGTATGTAGTACGGGCCTAGATGGTGTCCGCAAAAGTTCTTTCCATGTATCGAAAATAGTACAAACCACTCACCAAGACCAGGATTGAAATCCCAATCGAAAATGCCATCATGGGTCCGGGCGCGGTTTCTGTACCCAGGAGCGCCCAGCGAAAACCATCAACGACACCCGCCATGGGATTCAACGCATACAGGAACCGGAATTGAGCCGGGATTTCAGAAGATGAGTACGCGACCGGTGTGATTAACAGCCAGAACTGGGTCAATACCGGTAGGATATAGCCAACATCTCGATAAAGGACATTCAAGGCAGAAAGCCACAACCCGACTCCCAGCGCAGTGAGGATGGTCAGGAAAATGAACAGGGGCAGCCAGACCACATTGATCGTGGGGGTGATCCCGTAAAACAACATCATTCCCAAAAGAACCACAAATGCAATCGCAAAGTCCACCAGCCCGCCCAGCACTGAAGCCAGCGGGATAATCAAGCGCGGAAAATAAATCTTGGTGATCATGTTCCGATTTGCCAGGAGGGAGCGCCCAGCGTCCGTCAGTGCTTTCGAAAACAGCCCCCATGGCAGCAGCGCTGCAAAGGTAAAGACCGGGCGCGGGTACCCTTCTGTGGACATCCCTGCCAGGTTTCCGAAAATGATACTGAGCACAATCATATTGATAATGGGTTGCAAAACTGCCCAGCCTGCACCCAGCACCGTTTGTTTGTAGCGCACCTTGATGTCGCGCCAGGTTAAGAAATAAATCAATTCCCGGTAGAGCCACAGGTCGCGTAAATTTAAGGCAACTCTGCCCCGAGAAGGCTGCAAGAGGGTTGTTTCTGGTTCGTTGGCTTGAAGAAGTGTGCTGCCTGCCATATCGCTTCGGCGCGGGCATTTGGCCCTTCGCCGCTTAACCTTTCTCCAGCTGGATTTCTGACCGATACCATTCGATCGTGCGCCGCAGACCCTCTTTAAAAGGGGTAGCGGCTTTGAAGCCAAAAAAAGCTTCCACGCGCGAGACATCCAGTCCGCGGCGCGGCTGCCCGTTAGGTTTGCTGGTGTCCCAATAAAATTCTCCAGTGAAGCCGGTCAGCTCGGCGATCAATTGTGCCAGATCGCGGATGCTGATTTCCATGCCAGAACCCAGGTTGACTGGCTCGCGGCCGTTAAAGCGCTCGGCCGCCAACACGATCCCTAGAGCTGCATCCTCTACGTACAGGAACTCGCGGGTTGGAGAGCCGTCTCCCCAAAGCACCACTTTTTGTTCCTGGCGTTCTTTGGCCTCCAGGCATTTGCGGATTAGAGCCGGGATGACGTGCGAAGTCTGCAGGTCAAAATTATCGCCCGGGCCGTACAGGTTCACGGGCAGCAGGTAAATTGCATTAAAACCATACTGCTCACGATAAGCCTGCGCCTGCACCAGCAGCATTTTTTTCGCCAACCCGTAGGGGGCGTTGGTTTCTTCAGGGTAGCCGTCCCACAGGTTTTCTTCCTTAAATGGCACCGGTGTGAACTTGGGATAAGCACAGATCGTGCCGATGGCAACAAACTTTTCCACGCCCGCTTCCCAGGCATAATGCATCAAGGGCGCGCCCATCATCAAGTTTTTATAGAAAAACTCCGCCGGTCGGGCGCGGTTCGCCCCGATGCCGCCTGCCAGCGCTGCCAGATGGATGATCAGATCAGGCCGGGCATCGGAGATCAATCGCCGGATTTCATCCTCCCGGGTCAGGTCATACTCCGGGAAAAGGGGGATGAAAATCTCGCGGGCACCTCGGGCGCGGAGAGTCTTTGTGACAAATGTACCCAAAAAGCCTGCTCCGCCGGTGATGCAGACCCGGCGGTTTTGCCAGAAGTCAAGCTGGTCTTCAGTCATTTGCTCCTCTTTCCACAGCCTCTGGTGATACCTTCGGAAGCTCGTTTTCCCATAAAAGCAGGACCTTCATCCCGCGTACTTGCAGCACCGGTGCGTGTGGGTCCCAGCTGATCGGAACGCCTTGTTCGATGCAGGTTAACCGGCAAATGTCTGCGATATCGCCGTCGCCATCGATGCGCACACTTGCGTAACCGCTGGACTGCACATCTTTGAGCAGCTCGAGCACCCGCTGGCGAACCCGCCTGTATAAGTGCAGGGATTGGTCGATGTAGTTTACTGTCAGGCGAGCGCGAAACGCGATCCCCTCCGGAGTGATGATATACCGCAGCTTACGGCGCTGTGCTCGTTTGACTTTTACATAGCCTTTGGCGATCAGGCGTTTGATGTGCCAGTTGACGGTTCCCACCGCCACCCCCAGTTGTGCAGCAAGGGAGGCCTGGCTGATGTCTGGATCCCGTTCGATTTCTTCGAGCAGCTCCAACTCACGGTGCGTTTCAATTTGCATGTGGTCCCTTTAAATCAAAATTCAACTGTTGAATTATAACGGGTTGGTTGGATACGTCAAGGAGGGGATGGAAGAGGCTGGCGCAAGCCTCGCAGGTCGTACAGCCGGCGGAAATCGGCGTCACCGGCGCGCTCACCCACCAGAATAACCCCCGGTCCGCTGTACGCCGCGCGCAGGGCAGGGTACAGCTCCTGCCACCATGCCGCGGTCGAAATAGACAAAATCATAGCCTGCCGCGACAACCTGCTCGGGGATGGGGTTTGAAACCAGTTGTTCCCAATCTGGATAAGGGGTGTAAATATCCACGAACGCGCGGCTGGCTCTGCCGCTCACAGTCACACCGCGCGCTGCGCTGCGGTCCAGCACTTGAGCGCCGGGTGGCAGTTTATTCCAATAATCTTGGCTCATTTGGGCATCCAGCGCCGTCATGAAGTACGTAGTCTGGGGCAGGGGTGCAGCCAGCATCTGGACCGATAGGATGATTAACCCGCCGAACACAGCCACCCCATACCAGAGCACAATCGCGCCCTGGAAGGCCGGGCGCGCTTTACGGAAGGCAAACCACAGCGGTGGGAAGCCTAACAACAGCCAGAGCCATAGAGCAGTTGCCGGCAGGCGGGTGCTTGAGCGGTCTACGCCATAACGAACGAACAGAGTAAATACCAGGCTGAGGATCGCAGCAAGTCCCAACGCGCCGCTCAGCCAATCGCCGGACCGCAGGCGTTTCCAGGTATACACGGTTGCCAGCGGAGCCAGCAGCAATGCCGGCCCAAATTCCAGCAGCATCACCAGCAGCCCGGCTGGCTCGAAAAGCATCAGGTCGGACAGGTGCCCGGTGGGGACGCCCGGCGGCCAGCGCAGCGCAAACCCATATGCATTGACGACCCCCGCTGATGTGCCGGACACGCGGGCCAGCAGATCGCGCAGGGTCTCGCTTATGAAGCCGCCCTGGAGAGCTCCCAGCAGGGCCGCGATCCCCAGGGTGCCTGTCCACAGCAGCAGGCTCTGGCGTGCGCTTGGAGTCCGATGACGGGATGTGCGCGAAAACTGAACGACCAAAATTGCTGCCAGGCTGGCCCACAAAATGGCAAAAATGTGTTCGGCGCTGAGCGCCAGGCTGGCAAATAACAGCCCCAGGCATACAACTGCCAGGCCGGTCTGGCGGGGGGTTCTGTCTAAAAGCAGGAGCAAGACCACTGTCATGAACCACATGGCGCTTGTGGCAGACAGACTGAATATTAACGGGGCGAACATCCCGCTGTGATAGGCGAAGGGAAATGGCAGCGGTCCGCCTCCCTCAATACTCCAGGGGCTGGTCAGCGCCGCGAGCAGCGTTTCCCCCGTATTCGCGCCGGTGTTTATCGGGACAACTTGCTCACCGATGCGCACCAGCCAGGCTGGCGGCAGAAGCAGCAGCAGCCAGCGAGAACCGCCGGCAAAAATCAGCGCAAAACCACCAGCCGCGGCAGCCCAACAATTCCGGGTCATCCGCCGGATCCACAGAAAGCCGAGCACTGCCGTCAGGCTGATGGTCAGGGCTTTGCTCAGATCGAACGCGCTCCAGGGGAAAAAGCCACCTTGCCGCACCAGGCTGGCAGCAAATATTTGCAGACCATAATGGTAGGCGAATTTTATGGTGGGGTCCAGATAAAAATGAGGCGGGATGTCCCCGGCTGCCATGGCAGAAATCAATGGCATGTGCAAGTATTCGTCAAACAGAGCCAGGCCGCGCTGTAGTATCGTCAGGAATCCCGCCAGCAGCAGCATTGCTGCCAGAGGCTGCCAGTGCCGAAAGTCTGCCCAGGGAAATCGCGGGCGCTGCAGGGATCGAGCTGCCGCCAGCAGCCCGGCGGCGAGGCACACCAGGCCAGCCAGCCAAAAGGCGGCGGGTACCGCCAGTACATTTGCCAGCAGGTTGCTCAGCGTGATAAATAGCAAAAACCCGGTTGCCAGACCGCTGGTCAGGCGCTCGGAGGGCCTTAGCCGGAATACATGGACTACCAGCAGCCAACCGCCAGCCGTCCACAACAAGCACAACAGCCCAAACGCGGCCAGTGTCAGGGGATTAAATTCACGGAACCAATACATGAGTTTGCATCATTTTCATAGAAGAAGCAAGTTTTCAGGATGCAGGGAAACCCACGACTGCCAGCAAGCAGCAGGGAATCCCGGCCATCCTTTTAGGGTGGCGGTTGGGCAGCCGTGTCCAGGCCGCGCAGGTCATATAACCGCCGGAAATCTTCCCCGCTGGCGGCTTCGTCCAGCAGGACAATGGGAGGCTGCTGGTAGGCTTCTTGCAGCTCTGCCGGCATGCGCTTCCACCAGCCCGGGTCGATATAGACAAAATCGTATCCCTGACTAACCACCTGCTCAGGGTCGGGGTATGCAATCAGCGCTCCCCATTCCGGATACGGATCGTATACATCCGAGCTGGCGCGCACCGCCCGGCCAAAAAGGGTAACTGCCCGGGATGGTTCGCTATCCAGCACCTGCGCATTATCTGGCAGGCGGTTCCAGTAGGCACTTGCGAACCGGGCATCCAGGCCGTTGATGAAATAGGTCAGCTGCGGTTGGGGGATAGAGATCAGCTGGATGCTGAAAATCACCATGCCAGCGAAGACAGTCACCAGGTACCCGGTCGTGATCGCAGCCCGCACGACGCGGCGGCTTTTCTTGTACAAGAACCACATCGACGGGATGCTCAGCAGCAGCCACAGCCACAAGGCTGTGGCGGGCATCCTGGTAATGGAGCGATCCAACCCATACCGGAAGAATAGCACGAACAATAGGTTGAGCCACGCCGCGGCACCCAGGGCTGCCGTCAGCCAATCGCCGCGCTGCCAGCGCCGCACAGCATACCAGGTTGCGGGCGGGGCCAGCAGCAGCACCGGGCCAAACTCGAGCAGCAGGACGAGCAGTTGCGGTGGGTTAAAAAGACCGAGATCGGAAAAATGCGCCGTGGGGATTGCTGGAGGCCAGCGCAGGCCGAAACCGTGATAATTCGTCTGGGCGGCAGTTGTGCCGGATAGGATAGCGACCTGGTTGCGGATGAACTCAGTGACAAACCCGCCCTGCACTGCGCTGAGGACAGCGGTGGCTGCTAGCACAACCAGCCAGAAAACCAGGGCGCGACGCTGCTCGGTCGACTGATTTTTGCGTCCACTCAGCCATGCGATTAGCAGGACGCAGGCAAATCCAACCCACAGGAGCGCAAACAGGTGCTCGGCGTTCAGGGCTAATCCGCCCAACAGCAGTACATACACCCCTCCCGCAGAGGCGGTCTTCTGGCGGCTGTTGTTCAGCAGCAGCAGTGTGACCACGATCATGAACCACGCCGCGCCGGTCGCCCCCAGGTTGAATAGTACCGGCAGGAACGAGCCGCTGTGGTAGGCGAATGGAAACGGCACCGGGCCGCCCCCTTCGATATTCCAGGTGCTGGTGAGCACCTCCAGGAGCGTCGAGCCGCTGTACGCGCCGGTATTAATCGGGATGACAGACTGCCCGATCCAGTTGATGAGCTGAGGCGGAAGCAGCAGGAGCAGCCAGCGCGTCCCCCGGCAAAGATCAGCGCAAAAGCACCGGTCAGCGCCGGGAATCGCTGGTTGGTTTTGCGCAAGATCCATGTATAGCCGAGCACAGCCGTAAAACTGATCGTAATGGCTTTGCTTACATCCAGTGCTGCCCAGGGCGTGAAGCCTGCCAGCCGGATCAACGCGGCTGCAAAAACCTGCAGTCCGTAGTGATAGGTGAACTTGACTGCGGGGTCCAGGTAGAAATGCGGGGGGATATCCCCGGCGGCCATAATGGACACCATGGGCATATGCAGGAATTCATCGAAAAGCGCCAGGCCGCGCTGGATAAGGGTGAACAAGATGATCAGCAGCCCCAATGAAGCCAGCGGCTGCCAGAACTTGAAATCCTGCCAGGGGAAACGCACCTGCGGCTGTGCTCGGAAAGCCGCACCCAACCCACTTGCCAGGATCAACAGGCCCGCCAGCCACAAGCTGATGGTCAGAGGGAGTAAATTCGCCAGCAAATTGCTGACAGTTAGGAACAACAGCAGCCCGGTGGCCAGCCCTGTTACCAGACGTTCAGCAGGTCGCAGCCGGAACACGTGTACCACCAGCAGCCAGCCCCCGCCGGCCCAGGCCAGGCTCAATGCCGCGAAGAGCAGCAGATCAGCTGCGTTTAAATTCAAGAACCAGTACATACTGTCGACTCCGCAAGATTACGGGCAATCCTGCCCCGTGCTCTCGCTTGCCAGGTCTTTGGGAAGTAAAAATTGGAGGTTTACATCGCGCATCGTTTCTACAGGCTTGTAATAACATAAGATGGTACGGGCGATGTACTTTACCCAGGCGTCGTTCTCTTCACCGAAGACTTCTTCTGCGCCTTTGATCTGCAGGTTCAGTGGCTGGCTGATGATCAGCGCAAAGCGCTGCTCTGCCAGCTCGCCATAAAACTTTTCCAGGTACGGCACTGCGCGTGCCATTGCCATTTCCATCAGATATGTGCGCTCGTAATCCGGGATCAGGGGGACATTTTGGAGGCTGTTGAACGTGAGCAGCTGCCGTTCGGCAATGAATAACACTTCGCCGCCCTCCAGGCGAGCTGCCTGGACATAATCGCTGACGGTGTCCAGGCCTTTAGTTACCCGCCTGGGATCCACGACTTCCGCCGGGCCACCACTTTGCAGAACGAATGCCACTGGCAGGATCAGGGCAAATGCCGCCAGGCCCCAATGCAACGGCGGGATAGGCGGTAGGGGTGTGTCGGCATCTTCGATCCCTACCTGCTGGTATACCAGGCTGGCCGCGCACAACAGCAAGAAGAATAGATAAGCATCCAGGTTATGCAGGTTGTTCCCACCGCCTATTTTGACGCTTACCACCAGCCCGCCTATCAGGAATACCACCAGCACTGCGCTCAACCCAAGCAAGCGGAGTGGATGGATACGCCAATTCAACCGCCACAGCCTTTCGCCAATAATCAAGTACAGCGGCAGTGAGACCAGCAGTGTCGCCGGCAGGATGCCCTGCGGGAAGGTTGGGTTCGGTAGCAGCCGGTACCACAGCAGGTCGGAAGTGAAGCTGGTGCTGAAGTGCTCCAGCTCATTGCCCGAGAAAAGCGCGTAGGCAAACTGGCTGCTTAATCCAGCCAGCCCACCCAGCAGGAACCACCCTGCCGGTCCTGCCAGATAACGCCCAATCCTGCTCCAGCTGGCGCGGTCAGCAGTTTTTCTAAGCACCGGATTTTCCAGCAGGTACAGAACGGCGGCCAGCGTACCGGGGACGGGAATCCAGTTCACCCGGCTGATTCCAGCCCATAAGGCGCCCAGCAGGACGAAAAACAGCGTGCGCCCAAAGCGGTGGTTATCATAGCCGATTAACACCGGGATCAGGCAAAGGGTCAGGTGATAGTAAAGCGGGCCCTGGTATAGAAATAGAAACGCATACAGTACAAACAGCCAGAAGCGCCACCCATCCGTGATTCGCAGCCGGCGCGCCAGCAGCCAGGTTGTCAACAGCGGCAGACCAACCCATAACAACACCTGCCACAGCCGGTGCACTGCCAGACCGGCCCCTGGGATCAGGAAAGGTATAGATTGCAGCAGGTAGCGGCTGGGGTGCAGAACCGGAGGCGGCAGCGCCATGCCGTATATGCGCTTGGAAAAAAACAGGGATGCGAAATAATACCGGCTGGTTTCCGACCAACCCAGCGAAAAGGGATAAGTGGTTACATCGGGTACAAACAGCGCCGCTCGCAAAGCTGCTGCTAAAAGCACCATGCTGAAAGCCAGGGTTTGCAGGTAAGAGCGTTCGGGAAAAGCTGCCCGTATCAGCAAGCTGCTACACAACGCAGCCAGCGTATATAGCGGCAGGCGCAGCTCCAATGCAATAAAAAACTGGCCGTAAGGCCCCAGGATTACCCAGGCTAAGCCCCCAATTGCAGCGGCAAAAAAAAGCCCGGTCACCACCTGCCAGAGCCGCCGGTGTGCCGCAGGCCGGGCTGCACGCTCGAAGACAGCCCGGCCTTGCCGGGTGTAGGAAAACACCAGCACCACCAGCAGAGTTCCGGCTGCCAGCCCGAACAGAAGAATCCCCGCCTGCCAGCGCCGGGAAGTCAGAAGAATTCCCAATCGCTGCGCCTGCTGGTATAGATTGGCTGCCACGCTCATGCAGCTTAGTGCCGCCATAATCAGGTAAAGCTGCAGGATTGTGCGGTTATTTGCAGTCATAGTGATCGGTCTGGACTGAGTCTCACCTAACGCAGCCGCTTAAAAATTCGGATTTGTGAATTTTCACGGCAGGGCGCCTGCAAAGGGGTTGGCTCCAGCTCCTCAAAGCGGCTCTGGTCTACAGTATCGCGAAACCAGTCGCGGTAATAACGCCCTTCAATCAGGGCAAAATCCGCTTCATTCAGCCAGCGATCGGCCAGCTCGGGGTTCCAGTAGCCGTACTCAACGAGTGCCTCCGGGTCACCATCCAGCTGTAGCGAGTAATCCCCGTTTACCTGGGATGGATAAATCCGGATTCCTGGCACATAGAGCAAGGGTACCACCGAAAGCCCACCTTTCCAGTATATCTGTGAACCTGGAGGTATTGTATTGGCCAAGTGGGCTCCGGCAGCTTCATAGGAAGCGATGGTGTTGCCGCTGCAGTCAAAGGTCTGGTAGCCCCCTCCCAATAGATTGGTGGGCGACAGCAGTACGCCTGCCCCAAACATCAGCAGGATGGCCCATACGCCCAGGCTGCGCGCCTGTCCAGGTTGCTTGCGGTAAAGAAAAACGAGCAAGCCGGCTGCCAGCAGGATCACAAGACCCGCCGCCAACCCCGCCAGCGCCGGCAGCAGAGTAATCCCGGTGCGCGGCAGGATACCGAACTTGTTTTGCAGTACGACCCCGATTGAAGCCAACCCAAATGGCAGCGGAACCTCCAGCAGCGATCGCCCATAGAGCTCAGAAGTGCTGTAGCCAATTCCGGCTGCCGTGCCAAGCACGAAAATTACAGCGATCAGCTGTCGCCACACGGATGCTGTGGCTGGCCAGCTGGCAAAGCTTAAAACCAGCAGGATCCAGCCCAGGCTGGCGAAAAAAGCCGAGTAACCTTCCAGGCAGAAAGCACAATAATTCGTGCTCATCGTCGCATAAAAATGCAGTCCCCATAATGCCAGGAACAAAACCGAGATGAATACTGCCGTCCGGAAGCGTGTCATTGAAGGCCAGGCAGAGCGCCGCGGCCAAAAAATCCAGGTGCTGGCAACCCCCAGCAGGGCCAGGAAGTGAAAGCGAACAGTCCGGAACAGGCTGTTCACCCGAGTGGCAAACCCAACTTCCGGGTCCCAATAGGGGGTGGCCTCCGGGCGTCGCCAGGCGTCCAGGAAGGGCGTGAGCTGTTCGGGGAACCAGTAAGCATACATGCGCAAAATTCCGGGCCAAAACAGTGCGTGCAGCCCCAACACTGCCAGCCCACCTGCCAGGCTGGCATAGACCCCGGCTTTACGACCATACTGCCAGAAGATATAAACCAGAAGCAACGGCAGCACCGGGGCAAGGTTAATGCGCGTCATCCACATCACCCCTGCCAGGATTGCACCCAGAACGAGCTGCCACATTGGGCGCTCTCCACCCATGGTCAGCACCAGTACCCAGGCCAGCATACATGCGATCAGCACCTGGGTAATTGCCGCGCTGTACATCTTAACTACCGCCGGGTTGAGAGCGATTCCCAACAGCACGATCGCTGCCCACCACGGTCCCCCTATGCGGCGGGTCACCAGCCACAGACCCAGCAGCATGAGCAGGCCGACAGCGATGGAAAAATATCGCCCGGTGCGGATACCTGCCCCAAAAATTTGCTGAACCACTCCCGGGATGTAAAACGAGAGCGGCATATGATTGCTCCAGAAACCACCATCCTGGTAGATTTCATACTGCCCAGTTACGAAGGCATACCCTTTATATAGGTAAGCGCCTTCATCCAGGACGGAGTCGAGCGTGTGGGCATAAACAATGCTTTGGGTCAGGTACAGCAGGACCGCAGCAACCGCCAGCAGGTATGCCAGCCAGGTTGTGGATCGAAGGCGAGTCATCCAGTTAGGAGGGGTAGTCGATTGGGCAGCAGACATGGGGATGCGGGTCATCAGGATACGTGCGGTTCGCCGCCTGGGGCGGTCTCCGGCAAATTTAGCACCGAATTATAACCCGATTCGATTGGACGGCGGGCCGGTGACTATTTCTGAAACGAGGTTCACTCTCCGGATTCCAGGTCATTGCGGATGTAGAGTTTTGTCTGGTCATCCTGGTGGACAACGTGATAATTTTCATCCAGGTAGGCTTCTACCTCTGGATAACGGAATCTGCCCAACAGCACCTGCTCCGGGGTGTACTGCTGCAGGACTGCCAGCAGGTCTGTATCGGTCAAGAATCCGGTTTCGACCCGTTTGGCACTGAACACCGCTGTCTCAGGCGGCACCAGCAGCCCCACCCGGTAGGCATACATCGGCAGATCTGTCACAACCCAATTTGTCTGGCCCTGGTATTTGCGCATCTCATCCAGGAAGCGGATGCGCAGTGGCCCGATTTCCAGTCCCGAGTTGGCCAGGCTGGGTCGGGGTTCTAACAGGCTGATTGGTTCGGGTATCCTGAACTGGAATGTGAAGATTAAGAGTCCAAAGACTGCTGCCAGAGCCAGGGCAGCCTGCCAGGTGGGCCGCCAATTTTGGCGGAGTATCTCCCCCAGCTTCGCCAGGGCTTCATAACCTGCCACTGCCGCCAGCATGGCAATTGGGATGGTGATCACAATCATGTGGTGATCCCATACGGGGCGGTACGTGCTGAACACCAGGATAGCAGTGGCTGCCCACGCAACCAGGTACAGACCAAGCCATTTTTTCTGTCGTGCGACAAAAACAGCCCCGAGCAATCCAAGCAGCAGCAGCGGCAGGGATTGGCCCAGGTAATAAAACAGCGAGTAGCGCTCATTGGCAAAAGCTTGGTTCCCTGGTGCGGCGAGGTGGATGCCAAACAACTGGTTGGCGTACTCGCTGCCAATCAGCCCGAAAAACAGCAGGGAGCTTGCCGCTGCAAATACGCTTCCCCACAGGAGAACCGGTCCCCATACCGTCTTCCTGAAGATGGTGCCGCGCTCCGGCAGGTAGCTGCCCAGAAAAACGCCGCCCAGGAACACCGGGACCAGGAACAATGTAAAAACCTTGGTGAATACCGACAGGCTCAGCAGCAGGGCAGAAACTGATAAGAACAGCAGGCTTTGTTTACGGTGCCAGCCTGTTAGTGCCAGCAGCCCCAACATGGCCAGCGTGATGGCTGGCAGACCGACCATCACCGAAACGCTCAGTACCATGTACTTGGGAAGCAGAAAGATAAACAATGCTCCGAGCAAGGCCTGCCACTTGCCGAACACGATTTCGAGAAATTTAAATGCCGCCCACAGCAGGGCCACCGCAAAAAGCAGCACCACGAACCGGTTGATGCCGACTTCTGGGCCCAGGAAACGGATTGTCCCGGCAAGCACGTAGGTCATCAGCGGCGGCTGGTCGTTCCAGATTTCAGAATACATCTGGTAACCCTGTTCAACCAGGGAGGCTTTGATCAGTTCGACGCCTTCGTCGTAGGAAAATTCGAAAGACCCGCGGGCATGGAAAAATAGCATCACAACCGCGATGAAAACGCCTGGCACCAGGAGGTTCCAGGCCAGCAGGCCAGTCGTTGATTTTACTTTTTGCATTTGCGTGATATTCAGCGGGTTCTTACCGGGTGGGGCAGGCGAGTTTGTTTCCATCATTCAACGAAAAGAAAAGTTAATCTACATCTTTGTTTGGACGATTGCAGGGCATTATTCCTGCCAGAGATTGGATCGGGTTGCGGGTCATGGTTGGGCCTGCTGATCGGTGGAGTAAATACGGGCGTATTCCAAGCCGTTCAGCAGGATGCTGTATTCTGGTTTCCAATCTTTAATCACTGCCAGCAGCGAAGCAGGTGAATTGCGCTGCCACTGGTGGCCATAAATGATTAAGTAATCCGCTGCCAGGAACCTTTCCAGAGACTCCTGGCCTACATCGGGTAAGGCCGGGATCACGATTGTCTTGCCGGGAAAAAAGTAGGAAAAGCTGCCGTACCCATACCAGGAAGCGGCTTGCAGCTCTGCCGCGCCCGGTTTTTGCGACAGGTAGCGTCCGGCTTCGTCCAGGCCTTCTCCCCAGCCAATCATCAGCACTCGTGGAGCGGTTTGTGTGCCTCCGACAAGCGGGTTGTAATAGGTAAAATAATACGGGTAAGTCCGCAGCGTCCCCGTGATCTGCACCAGGGCGACGGCAGCCAGCAGGGCAATGCCTACCCAACGTGTGCTACTCGCCTTCACTCGCTTTCCCAGCCACGCGGCGGCAGCCACCCAACCGCAGGCTGCCAGCAAATCCAGGGCCGGCAGCGCTGGCAGTAGATAACGGTCCATGAGTTTGGCGCCCAGAGTCATAAACACGGCGAACAACAGCGCGTACAGGGCCAGGCTGGCAGCTGGTTTGCGTTGCTTTAATTCTTCCAGAGGCCGCCAGTGATGCCAGCCAGCCACAATCGCAAGCACCAGGCCTGCCAGTGTTGCGGGAGTAGTCCGCCATAAGAATACTATCGGGTAAAAAAAATATGTGCTGGTTGGGCGCTGGGTGATGTAAAAAATTTCGCCCAAGAAAAAGTTTGCACTTCCGTGCCCTTCCGCAGCGTACGATCCTGCCTGGGCCAGCACCCGCTGCAGTGTCCCAAGCGGGTCCACCCACATTGCTGGCCATAACACTACATACACCAGCAAACCAACTGCCAGCCAGGTGAAGAGCGGCAGGAGGCTCGTTCTTATAGCCGGCCAGATAAAAAGGCGGCCCGGTTTTGTGCGCAGGCCCCCGGCAAAGTCGATGATGAACAACAATCCCACGAATGGGATCAGGAAGAACCCAGGTGATTTGGAAAGCCAGGCCAGGCCGGCAGCCACGCCGGAAACCAGCAGGGCCAATGGACGCCGGCCGCGGTGCAAGTAGCTCAGCAGTGCCATCACCGCCAGGAGCATAAAGCTGGCGAGCAGCCCATCCATGTGAAGGATGCGCGCCATGGCCAGGTTCAGCGGGTCAAATCCCACCAGCACTGCCCCGACCAGTGCCGCGGGCAATCCCCACAAGGCCATCGCATACAGTAAGGCCGCTGTAGTTGCGACTGTGATCCCCAGTACAACGAATACCCGCCCGGCGACCAGCAGATCCAGGGGATCCTGGCCCAGGCTGGCGAATACCCGTTCGTGTTTTTCCGCCACGATCATCCCGACCCCGGTACCGCGATATTCCGGGAAGCGCCATAAGAAACCGGCGGTCCCGGCCCACAGCGTAGTAACTGCCGGGTGTTCGCGTTGAAACGTGGCTGCGAAATCCCGCTGCCCAAGGGCGTAATAAAAATTGGCGGACAAGCTCAGCCAATACGGTTCGTCGGACGTGACAAACCGATCCAGCGCAGCCAGGCGCGGCGCGGCCAGTATAACCGCGATCATCAGACCTGTAAGCAGGTACTGCCATGGAGTATATTTAGGGGATATCATGCGCGGGTGGGTCCGGTAAAGCAGGTTTGACCGGGCGATCGCCGCGGGCCCAATCCCAAAGTAGATAGCAGCCCGCTGCTGCTAATCCCAGCCCCAGCGTCTTGAATGGGTCCACAACCGGCCACTCCAGGGGTGAATAACGACGTAAATACCATGGGATGAACCAAACCAGAATCAACAGCGATCCGATTACTAGGCGTTTTAGCCAGACATCCCCGGCGCGCCGACCGGTTATAAAACCCCAGGCCGCCACCAGCATTTGGACACTCGCCAGGGTCGCCCGGTAGCGCGGGTTATCCCATTGGTCACCGCCGCTGCGCAGGGCTGCTACCAGGATTACACCCCAGATGACAAGTAGCAGGGCACCTATCACTGCCGGGCGGGGTCTGGTGCGCAGCCAGACCCACAAGCAATAAATCAGCAGTACAAAGAGTACTGTCCAGCCAATCGCTCGCCAGATTGCAATTGCCTGCCAGATCGGCGCTCCTCCGGCAAACAGTGCAGCCGGTAGGAATGGTTGGGCTGCACCGTAAACAACCAGCAGAGGGAGATGCATGGCTTGCGGAGTATTGCGGAAAATGCGCTGCACCCAGCCGGATGATTGTTGTGACAGGTAGGCCTGGTAATCTGACGATTTGCGCAGCCACCAGTCAACAAGGCCAAGCGGATTGGAGACGCCTTCCGGGGCAATTTGCGACCACCCAAGCCACAACCCAACTCCGGCCAGCAAAACCAGGGCGCCCAAAATAAACCACAGCGTTTTGCGCCGCCGCGGCTGAAGCCGGTCCTGGGCTGCCAAAACTGCGATCAACACCACCAGAATTAATACCGCTGCAGGGGGTGAGATTGCGAGGCTTGCCAGCAAAGCGCCCAGCAGCAGGACGAGATAAAGCTTTTCCCGCCCCTGCCGGTAGCGGGTTAGTCCATAAAGTGCCGCCGCCAGCAGTGGAATTGTGAATGCTTCCCGCATTTGCGAGCTGCCCAGCAGTACTGCCTCGGGATAGAGTGCTATACCCCAGGCTGCCACGGCCGCCGTTTGCCCATCGACCAGGCGCCGTCCGAAGCCCCAGGTGAAAATCACAGCCAGCGCCGAAAAGGCTGCTCCCAGGATCACAACGAGCAGGGGCTGGTGGGTGCTGCTACGTCCGTAACTATAAAGCAGCGCGCTCGGCGAACAGCAGTCCTCCGTATTGGTCGCTGCCACGGTAACCGCTGAACGCCTTCAGCAGCGGCTTCCCAGATTGAGCGAGCTCCCAGGCAGCAGAGTCGCGTTTGTATGCGTCTTCCATGACGTAGCCGGCGCGCTCTACTTCCGTACCATACCCGGCGGTAGGCAGGCCTACCGTCCAAAATACTCCCAGTCCCAACCTGAGCAGGGCAGCCCCGATCAACAGCCAACCCAACCAGGCGGGGCGCGATTCGCCTTTTAGGCTGATCCATCCCAGCCAGAGCACACCCCCTCCCAGTGCAATCGCCACCTCAAACGGGAGCCAGGCTGTAATTTCGCGGTAGCCGGAGCTGATCCAGGCCAGCAGCAGGGCAAGTAAAGATGCGAGCGCAATGGCGCCTGCGATTGCGAACCAGCGCCTGCCCGTGCTGCGGGTAAGATTTAAGGATTCGGTTTTACCCATAAGAATAGGTCTTCATCCAACTGCGTGGATAGATATCCATTTTCCAGGGCATAATCAATGATGGGCTGCTCTACCGTGGGATCTTTCCCAGTCAAAATGCCTGCTGGCGGGTCAGCTGCCATGCGTTGTGCCAAGTCTGCAGGCCCCATCAGGTGCAGCCTCTCCCGCTCCCCGGGAGGCACCAGGTACGCGGTGCGCCAGGCAAAAGGACCGGTTGCCAGTTCGGGATAGAACGGCAGCCCGGCTTCGGCTGCGAACAACGGCGCCAGGGTCAGTATCTTACCATGCCCGACCTGGGTGCGGATTTCGTTTGCCACTACCCGTGTTTTGATCGGATACCAGCGCCGCACCTGGCGTAGCTGCTGCAGGCTGGGCAGGTCGCGCAATCCGTAATAACTTACAAGCACAACTGCCAGGAAAAATAAGGTCGCCAGCCAGGTGCGCCCGGTGCTGCCGGCTTCTTTTTCCAGCGTGCGCGCCAGCATCCAACTAACACCCAGAATTGCGGGTGGTACGATCGCATAAAAATACTGGTAAAACATGGGGGTGGGCAGGAACGCGCTGATGGTGACCAGCGCCAGCAGCAGCATAAAAAATAAGGCATAAACATCCAACCGCCGCTTGCGGATCATCAGGATAGCTCCCCCGGCGTAAACAAAATACAAAGCCAGCAGTGCGAGCAGCAGGTTGCCTGGCTCATCCAGCACAAAATCTTGCAGGATGCGGAATTTATCCGTTAGGCCCATACCCTGGGTATATTCTGTGTCCAGCCGGAATTCGGTGTTCAATCGGGCGTATCCAAGGTTGCCGAACAGGAACTGATCTGGACCGGCGAAAAACAGGATCAACGCCGGTAGCAGCCCAATCACGAATCCACCTGCCAGCCAAAGCAGCCAGCGCACCCCGCGCCGTCCAATGAATTTGCCATCTTGTGGATCGAAAAACAAAACCAGACCGAACGCTGGCAGGGCAGTGATGAAGGTCAGCCGTGCCCCTGCTGCCAGCCCGAGCAGCAGCCCGCTGGTGAGCAGCCAGCGCCCGGGTCGCGGCCTCTGGAGACCAACCAGAAAAACCAGCATCGCGGCCAGCAAGAACAGCAGCGGGGCGTCATGATTCCAGGCACGACCGCTGGTATAGGCAAACAGGGGATTTGCCAGCAACAGCAGCCCGGCGCCAACTGCCATGCTCAGGCGCAGGCCAATAGGTTGTGCCCGCAAAAAGCCGTAGGTGCTGAAAATCAGCAGCCCCAGCGCTCCTGCCCCGCACAGGACAGAAAACACCCGCGTCCACAATAATAAGGTGCTCACCACCTGGTATAACAGCGCATAAATGAACACCAGGTTCGGCATGTGAAAATACGGATAATCCAGGTAAGGCAGCAGCCCCTGGCGCGCCAGCAAGGAAGCACTGGCGATAAATTGGTCTTCGTCGTGGTTGTACCCCATATTCATAGCGCGCGAGAAGATGTAAACCGTGCTGAAACCAAGGAACAACAACAGCACCAGGATCGACAGACCATGCAGGCGCAGCCAATCGTGTGTGGTTAGGGTTGGGGAATTTGTGTCCATCAATCTTCCAGCAATCGCCGGGCGCGGGCGTCCCACGTATACTGTTCTACCAGGTCTCCGGCGGCTTGCGCTAGGGAGGCCTGCCGTACGGGGTCCTTTTGTAAAGCCGCGATCGCCTGGGTCCATGCCTCCGAATCATCCGGCGGGAGCATTACCGCGCTCTGCTCACTCAGGATCTCCCGCAGCACGACCAGATCGCTTGTCAGGATGGGGCGCCGGCACGCCATGTATTCGAATAATTTCATCGGGCTTAAAAAACGCCCAATATCACCCCCGGATGATGCCGCGACCTGGCGCTGGTAAGGCATCATCAGCACATCGCAGGCCGCCTGGTAGCGGGGCAAGTTGGCGTTTGGCACAAACCCGACTACCCAAACATTTTCCAGCCCTGCTGAACGTGCTGCCTGCCGGGTTTGTTCGACACTTGCAGTTTCCCCACCAACCAGCAAAAAATTAACCAGCGGCAGTCGCCGCGCCGTCTCCAGAATCAGGTCAAGACCACGCCCGGAATACAGGTGACCTGTGTAACCAGCCGTAAACCGTTCAACATCCAGGCCTGGCAAAGCACCACTTTGTGCTAAAAATTGGCGGGCGGTCTGCGGTGCAGGCAGGTCCTGGTAGCGTTCGAGATCTACCCCATCTGGCAGCACCACGCAGAACGGGGTTCGGGTTTGCAGCTTGTAAGACCCTCCCAACTGATCTTCCAGGGCTTGCAGCAGTTGGTGTGTGATCACTACCAACCGCTTTGCACCGGTCCCACGGAGGAACAGCCGCAGCAGCTGCGGGCCAACCCTTCCGCCTGGCAGATCGTGTACTTCCAGGATTGTGGGTGTTCCAAGCTGAGCGGCCAACGCCGCCGACTGGGGGTGACGTGTGTAAACCAAATCCACACCTTGCCGCCGCGCTTGCCTGACTGCCCGCCAGCCAAAATCGAAATTGCGCAGGCGCGGATTTACCGGCAGCCATTCCATCGCAAACTGCTGCTGCAGACCGTATTGGTTGGCAAGATCGTGCCAGCTCACTGGCTGCGCCGGTAAGCCCGGCACGCTTACCCGCACCACATGATCCAGCCGGGTGAATGCCTGAGCCATTTTCATCACCTGGATTGTGTTAGCCCGCCGGGCCGGTAAATAGGTGGGAGCGATCAGGGCAATCTTCATGCCGGTTTGAGCGCGGTTTGTTCGCGCTCCTTCAGCACCTGGCGCGTCTTGCGTACATTAAGCAGCACCGAGAAAACGTAATACCCGCTCAACAAAGCCGCGCTACCCAGGTAACCATACCGCGGCAGTAAAATCAATGCCAGGGCGATCTTCAACGCTGCCGCCGCCAGGTTCACCTTGGTAGGGTATTCCGGATGCCCAAGTGCCAGCAGAGCAGTCCGGTTCCAATAAAATGTATTGGCGACCAAAAAACCTACCAGCAGAATCACCAGCGCTGGGTACGCGGGCTGGTACTCCGCACCGTAAATCACACGGATGATCAGCGGGCCAAAGATCATCAAAGCTAATCCTGCCAGGGCTGTGTACCCACCTGCCATCCACGACCCCTGGCGCAGGATGTAGCGCACATTTTCCCAGCTCGAGCGGCTTACTTCGCGTGAAAGCTCGGGGTACGTTGCCTGCGGCATGGGCGCGACGGGCATCTGCACCATGTTTGCCAGCGCCAGGGCAAGCTTATAGTAGCCGGTCTGTTCCAAGTTCGTGAAAAATGACACCCACAGCAGTTCAGAATCCTTATTCACCAGATTGATGGTGGCACTCAGGTTGGTGTTAAGTCCAAAGTGGATCAGCTCGTGCTTCCAGTCTCCCAGGACGCTGAGCGGCGCATGCCACCAGCCCTTCCCCCAACGCCGGGTGGCCTCAACCAGCGCAGCCGCAGTCAGGCCGGTCGCTCCCACCATCTTTCCGATCATATAGGCCAGAATCACTGCCAGGGTAGCATCGAGTGTGGGATTTTCTACCTGATAGTACACGAAAATCGCTGCGATCAGGGCCAGAGTAACCGCACTCTGGGTGACACTCAAAACAGCGATTCGCCGGTAGCGATTGAAAATTTGCAAGAAACCGGTGGCACTTTCCGCCATCAGGTTGGCAATCACGATCAGTCCATACACCTGGAACCAGACGGTCGTCGCCGGATCCTTGGCGAAAAGCAGTGCCCCCAGGGGGGCCAGCAGCCATACCAGGCCGTAGGCCAGGATCGACGTCAGGATTTCCACCAGGCTGGCGGCTTTGAACACCGCGGCTGCGCGCTGCGGATCGCCCTGCTCGTTGTATTGCGCCACATACTTGATCACCAGCTCGTTCATCCGGAAGGACGCCAGCTTGTTCACCACGCTGGTGAACATAGTGATCGTGCCCAGCAATCCGAAGCCTGCGACCCCAAGCAGGCGCGCGGCTAGGATACCTTGCAGCATACCCATGGCTGCGGCGATGCCTGTAGCGCTGAACAGGTAGGCGGAATTGGTCACCACCCGCCGGATCAATTCGTTCTTCAGCAGGCGTTCGTATAACCTGGTAAACCAGGACATATCCATCGTGTGGCTTGGCTCAATCGGTGCGGAGTTGGCTCGCCCAAGACCGCTCGCGATTGTACCATTCGATTAAGCGCGTTACCCCCGCATCTAAGGACACCTGCGCTTCCCATCCAAGCAGTCGTCCCGCTTTTTCCACGTTGGCGTGATTAGCCATTGAATCGGCCGGGTGGAAGGGCTGGTAAACCACATCCGCCTTCCGCCCAATTTTTTCTTCGAACATATGCAGCAGGGCGTTGATGCTGATTGTCTCGTGCCCGCCTAGATTGATGATCTCATACCCCAGAGGTTTAAGCGCCAGGATTGTCCCTCGGGCGATGTCATCGATGTATGTGAAGCCGCGCGATTGCTCCCCGCTGCCGTTAATACGCACCGGCTGCCCTTCGCTGATCCATTGGGCAAAGCGGAACATCACCATATCCGGCCGTCCTGCCGGGCCATATACCGTAAAATAGCGCACTACCGATACGTCGATGTCGTACAGATAGTGATAGGCGTGAGCCATTGCCTCGGCCCCTTTCTTGGTGGCCGCATAAGGCTGCAGAGGGTGATCACTATCGGCGGTCTCCGGCGTAGGGAGCTGGTTTGTGTTGCCATAGATGCTCGAAGTCGATGCCAGGATAAATTTTGGGATCTCGGATTGGCGGCAAAGCTCTAACAGGTTGAGCGTGCCGGTCATGTTCGTGTCCAGGTAAACCCACGGATCCAGCTGACTGGCGCGCACACCCGCACGCGCTGCCAGGTTAATCACCGCATCATACGGCATGCCGCTCTCGGACAGCTGTTCGATCAGCTCCCGTTTTGCTATGTCACCATGCATGAATTTGAAACCGGGCATGGTTTGCAGGAATGCCAGACGGTGCTCCTTGATGCGTACATCGTAGGCGTCGTTTAGATTGTCGACCCCGGTGACGGTATGCCCGGCCTGCAGCAGCAGCTCGGCCACCCGGGCGGCGATGAATCCGGCTGCCCCGGTTACCAGGTAATTTGCCATTCAGTCCTCCAGGATTGTCCCGATTTACCAGTCCAGGTAATGGGAGCAAGAAATTCTTTCGCAGCCGGAACATGAATTATGCCCGGTCAGCGCGGTGGGAACACAACGCCCGGTCTCAAAGGCGTGCACCAAGACCGGGCTGTCATTTGGCGATGTGTATGCTCTGCCTGCAGATTACAATCGCGCCACTTTGGGGTTATCCTTACCGGCTTTTCCCAGCGCGTTGCGGGTATCCACAATCAGGGACGCGTTTTCCAGAATTGAAGCATAATCGTAAACCTTGTGGTTGGTAATGATGACCACGCAGTCAGCGTTGCGTACCGCATCCATCAAGTCGGGCACGCTCTTCATTTCCACCCCGTCTTCAACCAGCACCGGGATGTAGGGATCGTGGTAAGTGACTTCAGCCCCTTTCTGTTGCAGCAAACCGATCACATCCAGTGCAGGGGATTCGCGCAGGTCATCCACGTCCGGCTTGTAGGCGGCTCCTAACACCAGCACCCGGCTGCCTTTAATCGGCTTACCGTGTTCGTTCAAGGCGTCCTGCACCTTGCCAATGACATAACGCGGCATGCCGGTGTTGATTTCGGATGCCAGCTCGATAAAACGGGCGGTATAGTTGAGCGAACGCAGCTTCCAGGAAAGGTACAGCGGATCGATCGGGATGCAGTGCCCGCCGAGACCAGGCCCGGGTGTGAATTTCATAAATCCAAATGGTTTGGTTGCCGCTGCATCGATCACTTCCCAAACGTCAATCCCCAGGCGGTCGCACATAATCGCCATCTCGTTGACCATACCGATATTAATCATCCGGAATGTATTTTCAAGCAGCTTGGCCATTTCAGCTACTTCGGCTGACGAAACTGACACAACATGCTGCAAAGCCGTCGCATACCATGCCGCCGACACCTCACTGCATGCCGCCGTGATGCCGCCAATTACCTTCGGGGTGTTAATTGTCGTCCAATCCTCGCGCCCGGGGTCCACCCTCTCTGGTGAAAATGCCAGGAAAAAGTCCTCACCGATTTTTAAATCACTCACTTCGCTCAGCATCGGCAGCATGACCTCGCGTGTCGTGCCCGGGTAAGTTGTCGATTCAAGGACAATCACCATCCCGCGATGAACGTATTTTGCCAGTTCCTCTGTTGCCGAAAGAATGAAAGACAGGTCTGGGTCACCGGTTTTGCGCAGCGGGGTGGGCACACAGATACTGACCGCGTCTGCCTGCCGGATCGCGGCGAAGTCGGTCGTCGCCCGCAGTTTATTGGCGGTTACCAGAGCTTTAAGTTGCTCGGTGGGCACATCCTGGATGTAGCTGCTGCCTTCGTTTAGCGACTGAACCTTCCCGGCGTGAGGATCAATGCCGGTCACATCGAAACCAGCTTCGGCAAAAACAGTTGCCAGGGGTAGGCCCACATACCCCAGCCCAAGGATCGCAATCCGGGCGGTGCGCTGCTCCAGCTTCTGAAGCAGGATATCTTTTGTGCTTGTTGTGGTTTGGATCGTCATTTTATACTTAATCTCCATCCAGTCGCATGACGTCGTGCGCCTGTCCGCTGGCAAACTGGATACCTGGTTTTTAATGCTGTCATGATTCCACCGGGATGGTGGAAATTTGTTTCTTAGCGGTTCCGTTAAAAAAGGGAGAGCTGTTTGGGGGATTCGTCCGCTTCTTCATCCGGTTTCGTTGGTTTTGCCTGGGTGTCAGCCCGGGCTATCAACTCAGGCAGCCTGGCGAAATCCGCCTCTACAACAGGCTTGAGAGAACCCTGGTGCAGGGCTGCTGCCGGATGAAACATTGGCACGACCAAACGCCCGTTCACGGTCCGCGGTTGACCGTGAACCTGGCTGATTTTAACGTTGGGGATGAACTTCGCCATTGAAATTCTACCCAGGGTCACGATCACCTTGGGATTAATAGCCTTGATCTGGCGTTCCAGGTAATCGTCACAGGCCTCTAGCTCCTCTGGCAAAGGATCTCGGTTGCCCGGTGGGCGGCATTTCACAACGTTGGTAATAAATACTTCGCTGCGCTGCATCCCGATGCCTGCCAGGAGTTCATCGAGGAAACGCCCAGCTGCACCAACGAACGGCAATCCCTGCTCGTTTTCGTGAAATCCGGGTCCCTCTCCAATGAACATGATATCCGCTCGGGCCGGGCCTGCTCCCGGAACGGCGTTCTTGCGAGAGTGATGCAGCTCACAGCGGGTGCAGACTACCACCTCCTGGGCTACTTGTGCCAGTGCTTCTGTCGCATTCACCGGTTCACCTCCGCCGTCCATTGTACATCAGTTTGACTCCCACTCCTCCGCCTGGTAGTTTACATTCCCGTAAGCATGCAACCGCCGGGCATAGACCTCACTATCGATTCCGGTCACCGTCATCAATAATGCATCTTCCTGATTGTCACGATAATATCGCGGCCGCCGGCCGGAGAGTTCAAAGCCAAACTGGTGGTAAAGTTTTTGGGCATATTCATTATGCTCGCGTACTTCGAGCAGCGCAGTGCGCGCCCCTTTCTGGATGCATGCTTCCAGGCTGCGTGCCAGCAGCACCCGGGCGATGCCCGTCCGTCGGTAATCGGGGTGGGTGGCAATGGTAGCAATGTGCGCTTCGTCCAGGATAAGCCAGATGACGATTAAACCCACAATCACCTTGGGCTGGTACGGCATTCCAACAGAATCGTCCAGTGGAGAGATTTCTGCCACCCGGCAAAGCGCCGCTTCGTTGTCGAGCAGCTCGTAGCGGTACGCGCTCGGTGGCCAGGGCAGTGTGAAAGATGCCCGGTCAATCGCCAGGACCTGATCCAGGTCATCCAGCGTCATCGCGCGCATGGTCAGTTGTTGATTTTCTATCATGAGGCAATTGGTTCGTTATAATGCAAATATTGAGGGGTCAGGCTGGCGGGGTCATCTGTTTTTCCGGCCTGCCAGCGGTTCCAGGCGATCTCGGCCAGCAGTGCCGGGCGCCGCATTGCCAGAGCCGGGGATACAAGCAGAGCCAGCTTGCGTACCCGCCGCAGTGTTCGCCGTTCCTCGACGCTCAATTCCCCGCAGATTATGGTCGGTTCGCTTAACTTTTCCAGCAGCGAATCCGCGGTATGCACTTCTGGCATTCCGTTTGCGACCCATCCTTTTTTACCTGCCTGATACCAGCCAACCGCCAGCCGCCCACGCCCAGACTGCAGTACGGCTGCCAGCGGCAGCGCTTGCAGCGGCTGTCCCGCTGCGGTCACATCCAGGGTTGGGATGCCGATCAACGCAAGTCGCCGAGCCAGTGCCAGCCCTTTGGCCAGCGCCATCCCGATGCGCAGCCCCGTAAAGGAGCCCGGCCCGGTGGCGACAGCTACCGCTCCCAGGTCATCCATTTGGATACCTGCCTGAGCCAGGGCATCTTCAATTGCAGGTGCCAGCTGCATGGTGTGGTAATTTTGGCTTGACCAGACTGCCTCATGCAGAACGGCATCCTCCTGGTACAGGGCCAGGCCGATCCGACGCGTGGAAGTATCAATGGCTAACAGCATCAGCGCACTCCATAAATAGCCCTTCGCAGGTCCTGGATCAATTTTTCGTAGCGGCTGCCGTAACCTGTGAACACCAGGTCGCGTTGGCCTTCGTCCACCCACTTGAAGCGCACCTGCAGCTTCTCAGGTGGCAGCGCATCCTGCACGCGCTCCGCCCACTCGACAACCAGCGGTCCGGCTGTGAGCAGCTCGATTATGTCCAGGTCAGCTGCCTCACGCGCACCTGCCAGCCGGTAGGCATCCATATGATTCAACTGGCTGCCATCCGCCCGGCGGTACACGTTGACCAGCACGAAGCTCGGGCTGGAAGCGGCATCCAACGCGCCCCAGCCGCGCGCGACCCCCTGCACGAATGTGGTCTTGCCGCTTCCCAGATCGCCGACCAGGTGAACGACGTCTCCGGGTCGCAGGAGCAGACCTAACCGCATCCCTACCCGGCGGGTTTGATCGGCGCTGCGGCTGATAAACTCCATGGAATCGAGGTTAAGGATGGGCATGGCGATTATACAACTGATTGAAAGGTGTGTTTTCTGGGTTTCATCGGGTTCTTCCTGGCTCCTAACTGGCAGTCCGATTTGAATTTTTGCTCGCTGGCCCGGCTTGCCAGGAACACTCGCCGGTTGTGCTCCTGATCTTTATTTTCTCACAACCTTTAATTTTGCTAAAGATGCCACTACCCTTTTTAACCCGATGTTGTTATCGAAGAAGATATCCAGGATTTCATCACCATCTTGCAGGCGGGTGTTCAATACCAGCCCCTCGCCCCATGCCGGGTGCAGCACGTGCATCCCGGGCGAATAGCTTGGCTCGGATGCCCTGACAGGTTGGCGCGCCTGGTTATCTTCCCAACGGTAAGACTCGTTGACCGTTGTTCGCCTGGGCATGAGTGCCGGTCGCTCACCCCGGTTACGGCTGTCTTCCAGCAGATTCTCGGGCAAGTCATCCAGGAAGCGAGAAGGCAGGGCATAATCAGAGAAGCCAAACGTGCTGCGCATTTGCGCGAAAATCAGGAACAGCCGATCCCGAGCGCGCGTAATCCCAACGTAAAATAGGCGCCGCTCTTCCATCATTTCCTCGGGGTCATCAAATGAGCGGTTGTGGGGCAGTGTGCCGTCATTAACCCCCACGATCATTACATTTGGGAATTCCAGCCCTTTTGCGGCGTGCAGCGTCAGTAGTGTCGGGACGTTCGTAGCGTTGTCGAGCGTATCCTGGTCAGAAACCAGGGCAATTTCTTCCAGGAAAATCGCCAGCGACCGGTCGGAGCGTTCTGCCGCCAGCCGTCGTAACTCCATCACGTTCTCCCAGCGGTCGCGGCCTTCATCAGTCCCATCATCGATGTAATCGCGGTAGCCGGTATCCTCCAGGATTGTATCCAGCAGCAGCAGAGGCGGGTCCTCCGCAGCTGCTGCCTGCCAGCGCGCCAGCCTTCCCCCAAAATCCGCCAACGCCCGCACTGCCCTGGTTCCCAGTGCATCGGCATACGCCGAATCCGGCGGCTTGCCCAACTGCAGCAGCAGCGCCCCCGATGCCACGCCTTCCCGCTGCGCCAGGGTACGGAGATTCTGGATTGTCTTGCTGCCAATGCCGCGCGCCGGGACGTTGATCACGCGCAGCAGGCTGATCTCGTCGTTTGGATTGTGTGCCAGCCGCAGGAAGGCAATCAGATCCTTAATCTCCCGTCGCCCGTAAAAGCGCTGGGCGCCTACGATTTTGTACGGCAGGTTGGCGTGGATGAACGCCTCTTCTAACAGGCGCGATTGGGCATTGGTCCGATACATGACTGCAAAATCGCGCGGCTCAGCCTGCTGTGTTCCAACCATCAAGGCGATTGTATCCACCACATACAGAGCTTCCTCGGTGTCGTTGTAGGCCTCGTGCATAAAAATTTTTTGGCCCGAGCCGCGTTGGGTAAATAACTGCTTGTGCGTCCTGTGCGGGTTGCGGTCGATCACCGCCATCGCCACATCCAAGATATTCTGCGTTGAGCGGTAGTTCTGCTCCAATAAAATCACCTGGGCGTCCGGATAATCCTTTTCAAAGCGCTGCACGTTGCGATAATCGGCGCCACGCCAGCGATAAATGGACTGGTCGATATCGCCAACCACGAAGATATTGCGGTGGAAAGATGCCAGGTGTTTCAACAGCAGGTACTGCGCCATGTTTGTATCCTGGAATTCATCCACAAGTACGTGCTCATAACGCCGGGCGTAACGTTCGCGCACCGCTGGCTCGTTTTCCATCAGATTGGCAGTGTAAAGCAGCAGGTCATCGAAATCCACCGCGTTGCTGGCGAGCAGCAGTGCCTGGTAGCGCTGGTAAATCCGCCGCGTTACTTCATCTCTATACGAAGTCACCGGGAAATCATCCGGTCCCTTCAGCTCGTTTTTGGCATTTGATATCGCGGCGTGTATACCATGGGGTTTGTACTGTTTGTCGTCCAGGTTCAAATCTTTAACGGCCTGTTTCACCAGTCCCACTTGGTCATCCGCATCGTAAATAACATAATTCGCGTCAACTGGCAGGAATTCAGCTTCCCGGCGCAGGATGCGAGCGCAGATACCGTGGAATGTTCCCAGCGTCAAGCCGCGCGTTTGGCCACTCAGCAAATCCTGAACACGCCGCTCCATCTCGCGGGCGGCCTTGTTTGTAAAGGTCACCGCCAGGATTGAGTGCGGGCGTACCCCCATGTTGGCGATCAGGTAAGCAATCCGCTGGGTCAACACCCGCGTTTTACCAGAGCCCGGTCCGGCCAACACTAACGCCGGCCCAAGCCCCGCCATCACCGCCTGCTGCTGCTGGATGTTTAACCCTTCTGTGAAGTCCATACTGCCAGGTTCCATCGTTGCCGGCAGCCAGGATTTCCCTCTGCCAGCCCTGTTGAGAATATTACACGACCCCAGCGGGCCTGCGTAGGAGATTGTAATGGTTGGGGATAGGCGTGTCAACCAGCAGGGCAGGTTAGGGTGGTCTGTGGGGCAAACCATCCGCGAATCGCCTGCCAATCTCTCTTTCCAGCCACTCGCTCTGGTAGAATCCTCTCATCATGTGGGATATCCTCGGACACGATTGGGCGCAGGAAATGCTCCTGGGGCAGTTGCGCCGCGCTGGGCCGCGCCACGCGTACCTGCTCACCGGACCCCAGGGAGTGGGCCGACGCACCCTCGCCCTGCGCCTGGCTCAGGCGCTCAACTGTCCCACCCCGCTTGAGCCCGGCATTCCCTGCAGGAAATGCCGTACCTGCCAGCAGATTGCCCGCCAGCAGCACCCTGATCTCAGCCTCGTACAGGCTGCTGAAATTGGCGGCACACTAAAAGTCGACCAGATTCGCGAGCTCCAGCGCAGCCTGGCGCTTGCTCCCTACGCTGCGCGCCATCGGGTTGCCCTGCTGCTGCGTTTCGAGGAGGCCCACCCCAGTGCTGCCAATGCGCTGCTTAAAACGCTCGAAGAACCACAACCCAGCGTGGTTCTCATCCTGACTGCCTCCAGCTCCGAAAGCCTGCTCGAAACGATCGTCTCGCGCTGCGAAGTCCTCCGGCTCCGCCCGCTCCCGCTCGATCTGGCGGAGCAGGGTCTGCGCGAGCGCTGGGAGCTGTCCCCAGAGCGCGCCCGGCTGCTTGCCCACCTCTCCAACGGACGGCTGGGATACGCCCTCCAGCTCCAAGAAGACGAAAGTTTTATGGCTGATCGCGCTGCCTGGCTGGACCAGCAGGCGCTTATGCTGGCAGCCGGAAGATTAGAGCGTTTTCACTTTGCTGAAAGCGCCGGGCGCGACCGTACACGCCTGCGCTTGATGCTTACCGTCTGGCTGAGTTACTGGCGCGACCTGCTCCTGGTGACAGCAGGTTCCCGGGTGCCGCTCACAAACCTCGACCGGGAGGCCGAAATCTACCACTTGGCAGGCTCAGTTTCCCTGGAATCCGCGCACGCCTTTGTCAAAGAAATCGAGGATCTACTTGCCGCTCTCGATGGCAACGCCAATCCTCGCCTGGCTCTCGAAGTCCTGCTTCTCGATATGCCCGAAGTTGCCTGAACTCGCCTGTATGGTCTTTTCCAATCCTGTTTACCATCGCTATGATCCTACTCGTCCTTCCTGACTTTCCCCATTCCACTGCAAGAACTCCTCTCGGGTCAGCGTTGCCAGTTCCCCTCCGGTAAAGCGCGGATCATCGGTTACCTCCCTTATAGCAAAGTCAGGTACCGGCAGCTGTTCAATCTCCTGGTCGGGGTGCCGTTCAATTTCAGCCAGGACCAGGCCGCTTAATGGCCCCTCAAAGACATCAATCCCATAGGCATTGCCAGCATTTCGATAGGTGTAGCGTTTCTTAATCAGGGATGCGCCCTTCAGGCCTGCCAGCAGCTTGTACTCGGCACTGGTAAGGTAAATATTTGTCATTGCTGTCTGGTGGACTTCATGATTTGCTGCCCGGTACTTTTGACCAAATTTGTACGCCCGTACCTCACCTGTCGGAGATTCCATCCTGCGTAGCCTCAGCCGCGTCCCTGGCAGGTACAGGTCGAAAATTTTTACATAGGATTCGACTGGATCCAGATCCCATGGAATAGTTCTTAACAGAAACCGGCGTTCCTCTTCAACCCTGGCGTACTTGAATGCATTAACCATGGTTGTTTTCTCCTAAAATCTCTTGCCATGCCTGTGTTTGGGGTCGCGACCGCCGGGAGTATCCTTCCCGGTCCGGCAGGATCAGCTTAAAGCAACCACCGCGTCTTGTGCTATACTCAAGCGCGAAATTTGCATGCTTACCGGTCATTGCCCAACCCTCCCAGGCTTGCCCGTATGTCCGAGCGAATGACAGAATTCCAAAATACGCGCGCTACGCTGGAAACACTGTATAACATCAGCCGCGAGCTTGCCACGGCCCTCGACCTGCGTACGGTTCTGCAACGCGTCCTCTACCTTGCAATGAAGAACGTTGGTGCCATGAGCGGCAGCATTATCGTCCTCGACGATAGTGGCCAGCCCGTCGAATCTGCCATTATACATGGTGCCCAGCTCCATGACCAGACTACCCGCCAGCTGCGCATCACTATCGAGCGCGGCCTTGCCGGCTGGGTCATCAATAATCGCCAACCGGCACTGGTGAACGACACCAGCCGCGACGAGCGCTGGGTTCGCCGTCCGGACGATTCTGAGGACCGCACCGGGGCCAAATCGGCCGTTTCGGCTCCCCTGCTTGCCCGCGAGCAGATTGTCGGGGTTATCACCCTCGTTCATCCTCAGGTCGGTTTCTTCAGCATGGAGCACCTCGAGCTGGTGCAGGCGATCGCAGATCAGGCCGGCATTGCCGTGCTCAACGCCCGCCTGTACGCAGACAGCCAGCGCCAGGCCCGCGTAATGACCGCACTGGCTGAAACGGCTGCTGTCATTAATGCCACCCTCAACCTGGAAGAAGTTTTCTCCCGCCTCATGGACCAAATCGAACAGGCACTGCGCGTCCAGGCATCTTCTCTGGCTTTGATCGACCAGCAGGCAGGCCAGATCGTCTTCAAGGCTGCTACCGGTTGGGTCGGTAATCAGGTGATCGGTATTCGTCTCGAGTTGGGTCAGGGAGTAGCTGGCTGGGTAGCCCGCGAAGGCCGCGGTCTGGTCGTCCCGAATGTCAGCCGTGATAATCGCTTCGATCCCGAAACCGACCGCCGCACTGGCTATACTACCCGCGCGATTGCCTGCGCCCCTATCCGTTTGCGCGGTGATGTGATCGGGGTGTTGGAAGCCATCAACCCCACTAGCGGCATGTTCGACTCGGATGCCCTCCTGGTGTTGACTGGCATCGGTAACCTGGCAGGCACCGCGATCCGGCATGCCCAGTTGTTTGAAAGCCTCGAAGCCGCCCACCAGCGCTACCGCGAGCTGTTCGAAGACAGCATAGACCCGATTTTGATCACCAATCTTTCGGGGCGTATTCTCGAAGCCAACCGCCGGGCAGTCGACGCGACCGGTTTTGATACTCCTCTTCTGCTCAGTAAAGGCATTGAGGAACTACATGCCCTCGACAACCAGAGTCTGGGTGCCCAGCTTGAAACCCTGCGTGCCTCCACCCAGATGCTCGTGTACGAATTTACACTGGAAACCAGTTCCGGCCTTCAGGTGCCTATCCAGGTCAATGCCCGCCCCGTAGAGATTGATGGTGTGCGCCATTTGCAGTGGATTTTTCGCGATCTCACGGAGCGCAAAAACCTGGACAGCCTACGTGATGATTTGATTGCCATGGTTTACCATGACCTGCGTTCCCCGCTGGCAAATGTCGTTTCCAGTCTGGATGTTCTTAAAAACATGCTCCCTGCCGAAGACGACGGCTCATCCATCCAATCCATCCTCAAGATTGCCCAACGCTCCACGGAGCGCATCCAGCGCCTGACCAACTCGCTGCTGGATGTTAATCGACTCAATTCGGGCCAATCAGTGATCAATCAAGGTCCCACCAGCCTGGGTGAGCTGGTGCGCGATGCCGTCGAGGCCGTCGACCTGATCATAGCATCGAAGAACCAATCTTTGGAAATCGACATTTCCCTAACACTTCCACCTGTGGATGTGGACAGCGACATGGTCCGCCGGGTGCTGATCAATCTGTTGGAAAATGCGGTTAAATATACACGCTCGAACGGCTGGATCAAGGTAGGCGCACACACACGGGATGACTGGGTACATGCCTGGGTAGAAGATAACGGTCGCGGAATCTCTGAAGCTGAACAGAAATATATTTTCGACAAATTCAGCCGCGTACACTTCCCGGATGAAGATAATCGCGGCCTGGGCCTCGGGCTCACATTCTGCCGTCTGGTTGTGGAAGCGCATGGTGGGCAGATCTGGGTGGAAAGCCAGGTGAACGTTGGTTCCAAATTTACGATCACCTTACCGATCGCCCATGCACCGCTGGTCGATTCTCCTGTGCCGGATGCTGCCGTCAAATCTCACCCCGCTTCTTCCGAGCAAAACCCGGTGCCCTGAAGTCCCCCTGCCAGTTGAGCGCTTTGGGGCTGAGGCGCCCAACTCCATTGATGATCGGATAGGATTGCCATGCAAGAGCTTACAAGCGGAATTTACTATGAAGATACCTTCCCTGGAGTCACCCTGGGTGCTCTGTGCCTATCGCGCGGTACCGTCCTGATAGACGCTCCCCTGCGAGTGGAAGATGGGCGCACCTGGCGGGCGACCCTTCTGAATCGCGGTGCAGGAATTGACCGCCTCCTGATCAACCTGGACTGTCACCCCGATCGGACGATAGGCGCTCGTACACTCGAATGCCCGGTCGTTGCTCATGAGCTTGTGGCCCAGGTGTTTCGCAGCCGTCCACCCACTTTCAAAAGTCAGGGACTCGAAATGGGTGCTGAGTGGGAGACCTGCACCGATCTTGGCAGCAGCCGCTGGGCAAGCCCCGATATCACCTTTACCGACCGTCTGGATTTTCATTGGGGAGATCCTGAGCTGTACGTGGCCTACCATCCGGGTCCGGCTCTGGGTGCCAGTTGGGTAGTTGTACCCTCCGCCCGGCTGGCGTTTATTGGCGATGCTGTTCCGGTTGCTCAGCCACCCTTTCTGGCTGAAGCCGATATCCCGGCCTGGCTCGAAACGCTCGAAATCCTGCTTTCTTCCAAATTCCGTTCATACGAGCTCATCAGCGGGCGCGGCGGACCGGTGAGCGTGGAAGAAATCCGCACATTACGCACGCTGCTCAAAAAAGTGGATAAAAAATTGAGCGGGCTATGGAATAATAACGCCCCGGTCGAGGAAGCTCTCAAGCTTGTGCCCTCATTAATGGAAGAATATGATCCACCACGCAGTCGGGTTGAGCTGTATGCTCAGCGCCTGCGTTATGGAATCGAGCGTTATTACAATCGCCATTCCATACCGGTGGAAGAATTGCTTATCGTGGAAGACGAATAGCATCCCATGCTACAGCCAGCTCACATCCCGGTTTATGAGCTCACGCGTGGCCAAATCGTCGAATCCATCCATTATGGTTCAGGCGCGGTCGTGGATGCCACCGGGCGTTTAGTTGCCTGGTTTGGAGATCCTGACTGCGTTACCTATCTGCGCTCGTCGGCTAAGCCATTTCAGGCACTTCCGCTGGTCGAAGCGGGTGGTGTCGAGCGTTTTGGCTTAACACCTCAGGAAGTTGCCCTGATATGCGCATCGCACTCCGGCACAGATGAGCATGTCAGCGTCGCTGCTGCAATCCAGCACAAAGCCGGAATCAATGAGCTGGATTTGCTTTGCGGCGTACACTCACCTGCGGATGAGCCTACTGCAGAGGCCATGCGCCTGCGCGGCAAATCACCTGCTCCCAATCGCCACAACTGCTCGGGGAAGCACAGCGGCATGCTGGCGCTCGCCCATCTGGAGGGTTGGCCCGGCGCCTATTACATCGATCCGATCCATCCCATTCAGCAGCGCATTTTGGAGACCTTCTCCGAGATGTGCGGTATCGAAATGGAAGATGTCGAATTAGGCATCGACGGTTGTTCAGCACCTAATTTTGCTGTTCCCCTGCGGAATGCTGCCCTGGGATTTGCCCACCTGGCTGATCCATCAGATCTGCCGGAGAAACGTGCGACCGCCTGCCGCATTATTGTCCAGGCGATGCTTGCCCATCCGGACATGGTAGCCGGCCCGGGGCGATTCGACACGGCCCTGATGCGTGCCGGGCGTGGCCGCATCCTCACCAAAGGCGGCGCTGAAGGATACCAGGCGGTCGGCCTGCTGCCCGGAGCATTGGGCCCCAGCTCTCCGGCTCTCGGCATTGCCCTGAAGATCTCGGATGGCGACCTGCGCAGCCGCGCCCGTCCGGGGGTTGTCCTGGAAGTCCTGAACCAATTAGGCGCCCTGGATGAGGCACAGTTAACTGAATTGGACTCGTTCGGTCCGCGGGTCGAACTGCACAATTACCGCACGTTGCTGGTTGGTGAAGCACGTCCGGCTTTCCGCTTGCAGTTTGAAGTTCCTCGGCCGCTGCCGGGGGCGGGTGGGCATTAATGGCGGACCGGCTGCTTCAGGTCCACCAGCGCCTGTTGGACTATTATGGAGAACCTGTCTGGCGCCAACCTCTGCCAGCTCTTGATGAGCTGGTCTCAACCATTCTCTCCCAGAATACCAACGACACAAACCGGGACCTGGCCTACCATGCGCTCCGCGCAAGGTTTCCTACCTGGGAGGGTGTGCGTGATGCCCCCTCTGATGAGGTGATTGAGACCATCCGAGTTGCTGGTTTGGCGAACCAGAAGGGGCCGCGCATCCAGCAGGTGCTCCGTCAGATTACCGCCGAACGCGGAGATTTGGATTTGGAATTTCTTGCCGGGATGCCCCCGGATGAGGTGCGCGCCTGGCTGCTGGATTTTAAAGGCGTGGGTCCCAAGACTGCCGCCATAGTCATGCAGTTTTCCCTGGATATGCCAGCTTTCCCAGTCGATACCCATGTCTACCGTGTCACAGGTCGCCTGGGAGTACGCCCGCAATCGATAACTGCTGACCAGGCGCACAGCCATCTGGCGGCCCAACTGCCTTCGTCTGCCTATTATGCTGCTCACCTCAATTTAATTCGCCTCGGGCGCGAAATTTGCCATGCCCGCCGGCCTGACTGCCCAAGCTGTCCCCTGACGGATTTATGTGATTATTACGCCGCAGCCCGGCTTGCCACATCGGCAAGCTGAATCCTGGTTGCGGGTTTGGATGCCCTGAATGACTCGTAGCGAAGTTGAGCTTGAACTCTCCCAACTGCAGGATGCACTTCAGCGTCTCGCTCAGATTACTCTACCCCAGATGGGTGGCACGGCTCTCATCGAAGCCCGCCAGCATTTGCAAACACTGACCCGGATGCTAGATGACCAGCGGAAATCTGCTCGCCTGGAAATGCTTTATCGTGTTTCCCAGTCGATCAGCGCCTCACTTGAGCTGGATGAAGTGTTTAACCGGGTGATGGATGCTGTTATCGAACTGACCGGGGCCGAACGTGGATACATATTACTGCTCGACCCGGATACCCAACAAATCGAGGTCGCGGCTGCCCGTGGCCTGGCTGGCGCCGATCTGGCCCAAACAGACGCGGCCTTCAGCCGGACAGTGCTGCGCACAGTCGTTGAACAAGACACCGGTCTGCTCACTACTGATGCCCGGGTTGATCCGCGCTTTGCGGGGCAAGAATCAGTCATTATCAACGAGCTGCGCTCTATTTTATGCGCTCCTTTGCGCTGGCGCGGCCAGGTGCGCGGTGTATTGTATGTAGATCACCGCCTGCAGGAAGGCGCTTTCAAGGATGCAGATCTCGAGCTTCTAGAAGCGTTTGCGGTCCAGGCAGCCGCAGCAATTGAGAATGCCCGGTTGTACACCCAGACGGGCTCCAGGTTGAATGAGCGCGTCAGCGAGCTGGAAATCCTGGCCCAGATCGACCGCCAGTTAACAGCCACCCTGGATCTGGTCCAGGTAGCTGGCATCACCCTGGACTGGGCGGTGCGTGGTGCTGGTGCAGATAGCGGGTGGCTGGCGCTAGGTGAGCCTGAGGACCAGGAGCTTACCATAATCACAGGCGACCGGACTGGCGAAACTGTCAGCCTTTCTGACCCGCTCCTGGCGGATGCCTGGCATCAGTTTGCGGCGTGCGCTTACCCTCCTGCTGCCGGTGAGCCGGCTGTGTTGGTGGCACCCATTTTACGCGGTGGGAAACCGGTTGGGGTGATTGTGCTCGAACGCGCCCGCCCATTTACCGACAGCGCCCGGCAGTTCCTCAACCGCCTGACGGGACATGCCTCGATTGCCCTGGATAATGCTCGCCTGCACCAGGAAGTCCAGCAGGCCAACCAGGCAAAGTCCAAGTTCGTGTCAGTCGTTGTCCACGAACTGCGCATCCCCATGACTGCTATCAAGGGTTATGCTGACCTGCTCCGCCAGGGTGCGGTCGGGCCGGTGAATGAGACCCAGCTTAATTTCCTGGACGTCATTCGCAACAACGTCGGGCGTATGGCAACCCTGGTCTCGGATCTCTCAGATCTTAACCGGGTGGAGAGCGGCCGTTTGAAACTAGAACCGGCTGAAATTTCATTGTATGAGGTCGTCCAACAGGTTGTTAAGAGCCTGGGACCTAACATCGCAGAAAAAAACCAGTCCCTCCAGGTGGAGGTCCCGGCTGATTTACCCACGATTTTTACCGATCCCCAGCGCGTGAGCCAAGTGCTGGCGAATCTACTTAACAATGCCTGGAAATACACACCTGAGGCAGGGCTGATCCAGATACGCGCGCTGAAATACACCCTGCCAGGCGGGTCTCCCGGTCTTCTTATTGAAGTGGTGGACAATGGTATTGGCATTAGTGAGGATGATCAAGCCAGCCTGTTTACCCCATTCTTTCGCTCAGAGGCAGCTGCCGTGCGCGAGCAGCAAGGATGGGGGCTTGGGCTGAGCGTGGCGCGCAGCCTCATCGATGCTATGGAGGGGGAAATCGGTGTCCGCACTGCCCTCGATCAAGGCAGTACATTCTGGTTCAGCCTGCCCTTACGGCCTGGTGAAAATCTTGCAACTCAGGTGGTTACCTGAGACCAACCCATGCCCAAAATAAATGCGGGCACCCGCCACCCTCTCTTGCTTTACCGCCATTTCTGGAGCCGTATCTGGAAAGCGACTCTCGGTCTGGCTGTAGTGCTTGTGGGTGTCTGGGCGATCGCTGAATATTTCCAGGTAGATCTGCTGGGACTCGAGGCGCGCCCGTGGGTGTTGTTGGGTGCCCTTGCCAGCCTGCTGTTTACCATCGTCGCCCTGTTAGCCCGCCGCCTAAGTTATGTCCAGGTGTGCAATGATCACTTGCGGGTGGTGACTCCGTTTTTCCCGGTGCGTTTTTCCTTCCGACGTGTGATCACCAGCCGGGCGTCCGGCCTCATTCAAATATTCCCCCCTCAAGACTTCGCGCTGGGCTCGCCGGCGATTCCTGGATCCGTTTTATGGTTATACAGTGATGATTGTTGAGTTGAAAGGTACACCGCTATCTCCGGCGGTGCTGCGCGCCTTTCTTTCTGGATATGTTTTCCTCGACCACCCACCGCGCCTGGTTCTGGTCGTCCAGGATTGGATGAAATTGAGCACCGAGCTAGATTCCTTCATGGGCGCCTGGCGCCAGGCGGTTGCCCACCAGCGGCACATCAAAAAGCGTGGGCGCTCTTATTAAAATCTCAATTCCTGATGGGCGAGTATTGGTTCACAAAATCCCATCTCTAATTTCCAACCGAAGATACGTGATTAAACGCCGCTGCTCGCGAAGTTTAAAAAATATGTGGCAGCAAAACTGCAGGTCGGTCTTGTTCACCGCATCCTGCTCTTCAGTTGCCAGCCACCTGGCTCATGATTTTATTTTTATTGGGTGGGGAGATCGACCTGTTCGACCACCAGCGGAAGTACTAATGTGAAAGTGGAACCGTGCCCGGGCAGCGAGTCAACCCAGATGCGCCCCTGATGATTCTCAACGATTGATTTGACAATTGCCAACCCCAGACCTGTACCCACAGCCTGGTTTACATTGCTGGCGCGGAAAAAGCGGTCAAAAATATAAGGTTGTTCGTGGACAGGGATACCGGGGCCGTTGTCAATGATTTGCAGGATCAATTGACCGGCTTCCAGGTGCGTGCTGAGCTTTACCCAGCCAGATGGCTGGGTATATTTGATGGCATTCCCTACCAGATTAGCGACTACCTGGTGGATGCGCGTAGGGCTGGCATATACCCTTGGCAAGTTCTCTGGCACTTCCAACATCAGGGTGATGGATTTGGCATCCGCGGCCTCGCGCTGCTCCTCTAACGTCAATTGCAGCAAGGCATCCAGTGCAACGAATTCCTTTTGAGCGTCAAAGCCTGCCTCGATCCTGCCCAGGTCCAGCAGCTCATTGATCAAAGTGCTGATGTTTTGGATACTGAAGTGCACCCGTTGGATAAATTCGCGCTGAGTGTCGTTTATAGGTCCTACCCGTTCGAGCAGTTCCACATAGCCCATGATAGCTGTCAGCGGTGAGCGCAAGTCGTGCGAAACTGTGCTGACAAAGTCGCTCTTGATCCGGTCAAGTTCCTTCATCTGGGTGATATCCTGCAGGGTCAGCGCCAGGCCCACCTCCGGAATGAGTGTTGCTTGGGTGTTCAAGACCCGCCCATTTTCCAGCACGATCTCCAACCGGCAGGGAAACTGGTTGTCCTTAAAGCGAAAGATTTGCAGCAGATCGGGATGGTCAATCACGTCAAAGATTGGGCGGCTTATCAGGCGGCGTTTGCTGACTCCGAAAGCATCTCGAGCGCTCGGGTTCATAAACACCACCCGGCGTTCGTGATCGACAACGATCACGCCATCGATCACCTTCGTCAGGATCGTATCCAGCTTCTTGCGCTGTATTTCAGCATCGTTGAAAAGTTTGGCATTTTCCAGGGCGATCGCAGCGTAGTCCGCAATTGCTGCCAGGGTAGCCACGTGGTTTTCATTAAACGGGACCTTCTTGACCCGGTTATGTACTCCCAATACCCCGATATTGCCAGAGCGCGAGCGCAGAGGAACATAAATCAGGCTGTGCACCATAAAGGCTGTGCTGATCTTCTGCGGGTTATCTCCGTTATATAAAACGGGTTCGTCGGTGACAATCACATCTCCAGCCAGCGAATCCTCCACAGGCAGACGAAATGTTTCCACGAATTCCCCACCCAAATTTTTCGCTGCCCGGATAAATAAATTATTGGTTTCCGGGTCGATCAGCATCAGGCTGCACTCTTCAGCCTTGGTTAGCTCGACCGCTGCCTCCACCACAGCTGCCAGGATGTTGCCTATGTCCAGGCTGGCAGTCACCGTGCGGCCTACTTTGCCGATTGTGTCCAGCTCTTTAAGGCGGCGCTGCAGCGATTGGGTATCGCGTTCTTCCTCGAGACGCGCTTCCTGGCGAGCCCATTCCACGAGCCAATCCCGTTTTTCAAGCGCCCCTTGCACGGTTTTCAGCACAATTTTCGATTTTACCGGTGGAGTAAGGATATCGATCACACCGGCTTGCAGTGCCGCCCGTACTTTTTCATTGTCGATTTCTTTGGCGAACAAGATGATCGGTATGGCCGGGAAATTCTGGTTAACCTGGCGAATGATGTTTGCAGAATCTTGGCCTGGCAGTGCTGATTCGACAATCAGCACGTCAGGCTGCATGATCTTGCACTGCTCGATGACATGCTCTGGGGACGTTCCAGTGCTGATTTCGTAACCCGCAGGGAGTAAGACAGCCCGCGAGATTACATCCAGGAGGACAGCATCCCCAAAAACCAGCAGGATTTTTTCCTTTGCCATTGCGCTCTAGACTGCCTCGTCAAAATCTCAGGGTGCCAGGGGCAGTGTGATGTGGAATGTGGTTCCGTTCCCGAGCGAACTTTCAAACCATATTTTTCCACCGCTTGTTTCAATGATCCGCCTGATCAGCGGTAGGCTGATCCCAACCCCGCCAGTTTGTCCTGCGGAAAGGGCATCCGATTGATATTGGCCGGTGAGAACCAGCTCCTGATCTTTGCTAGCGATCCCTATCCCGCTGTCTTCCACTTGAATGTGTGCCAGCGGTCCAGGGCCTGCCCCCAGGTGGACGATTATTCGACCTTCGTTCAGGCTGAATTTGATCGCATTTGAGATCAATCCATCGAGTGCTGCCGTCAGCAGAACTGGACTGGCCTGGACAATCAGGGGCGCCTCTGCAAGGTGGGGTTCCAGGCTGACCTGGCTGAGCACTGCAAAGGGTTGGTAGCGGTCGATACTGGCTTGGAGCAACTCGTTAAGTGTAACGTTGCTGGTCTGAAGTGACTCTTTCCGGAAGGGAGCTAGTTCCAGGAGTCGCCCAATATTTTGTAGAGACTGCTCTGTGATCCGCAGACGTTCAATTCTTTCGGCATTCAGCTGGTCGGTATTCTTTAACAACCCGGCCAGGTGTTCATCAGCATGTTTATGCCAGAGTCCCAGTTCCCGTGCAGTCCGCTGGTAGAGTTCTGCATGAATTTGGGCAGAAATTTGTGCTTGGTTAACGGCCTCCTGGAGAGTCTGGGCGCGCTCTTCAAGAAAGTGAAAAAGCTGCGAGTTGACAACTGAGATGGATGCGTAATCGGCTATAGTCTCCAGCAATTTCTGATTGGCGATTGTGAAAGGCTGGTCAGTTTTTCGAACGACTTCTAGCAGCCCAATGACTTCTTTTTTAACCTTCACAGGCACAACCAGGGCAGAAAGGCCCAGCAGAGCAATCTTAAAGCGCCGGATGGGCTCGCCATGGATCGCAAGCGGCTCACCAGAAAGGGCTACCATTGCGCTTATTCCGTCATCCCATGGTTTTTGAAGGTTGGCGGCAGGTCCTTTTGGTAAGTTGTGAAAATTTGCCAGGAGAAAGCTGTGCGAGACTTCATCGCGCCTTAAGAACCAACCCGCATCAGCTTCGGTAACTGTTACAGCTCCCTGCACGATTTTGTTAAAAAGCTGTTTTTGATCCGTGGTTGAGACGACGGCTTTGCCAACATTATATAACGCAGTCAGCTCCTGCAGCCGCTGCTGGAGCTCCTCGTTGGCAGTTTGCAGTTGGGTGGCGAGATGGTCACGCTCATGTTGGCTGCGCATCAGGTTTAGCGCCCGTTCCACCGCCGACACAACTTCGGCTTCACGCACCGGCCAGAACAGGCAGTCGGTCGCCCCCAGGCGAAAAGCCTGGATGACTTTGCTTTCCAATCCCCTTTCGGCAATCATGATAACGGGAACGTGAATGCCTTGCGACGTCAGGGCTACCAGTAAATCCTTACCACTTAATCCAGGCAGGTCGATATTTGCCAGAACCGCATCCGGTTTCAAACGCAGCGCCCGTTGGATTGCAGCGGAGGATTCAGTTTCAATCGTGATCTGGTATCCAAGTGGTTTGAGCGCCTGGTTTGCCAAAAAAGCGCTGATTTCCGGGTTGTTTTCAACCAGTAGAATTTTTTCCCGGTTGCTTGCCATGTTCCAATCATAGCATGTTTGCTTGCAAATGGAACAGAGGGACAGAATGAGGCAGCCCGGCATTAACAAGAAGCGCAATTCGGGGTGCAGCTTTAACAGCTCTGTGTGCAAACAGAGGTGGCATGGGTTGTGGCATACGATCGAGCAACGCAAGTGGCAAGGAAAACCACGTGCCGGTTCCCCGCGCACCTGAAAACGAGCGGTCGAACTTCAATTGGAATAGAACACCAGGAGATGCTTTGAAGCGTGGAGAATACCGTCTGCTGACCTTATACCCGTGGGAATCGTTAACTGCATGTTTACGCAGGGTTAGAATTGCATAAAAAGGAGCGCGTTCCGCTTGACGCAGGTGTTCTTTACGTCATACAATGAAACTAGGAGTGATCCAATCCTCAGGGTGAGTGCAATTGCTGGGACCCTGACCTGTAATGATTTTTTATGGAATATAAAGACTATTATAAAACCCTTGGTGTTAGCCGCTCCGCCTCAGATGGTGAAATTAAAAAGGCGTATCGCAGCCTGGCGCTCAAGTACCACCCGGACCGCAACCCGGACAATCCTGGAGCCGAAGAAAAATTTAAGGAAATTAACGAGGCTTACCAGGTTTAAAGTGACTGCCAAAAACGTGCCCATTACGATCAGTTAGGCGATGCGTATCAGAGTTGGTCGCGCACCGGCGGGGCTCCCGGTGGTTTTAACTGGGATTCCTGGTCCACCGGGAGCGCCCCGGGAGGCATGCCAGGCGGTGTGCGTGTTGAATCAGTTAACCTGGATGATTTGTTGGGGGGCAGTTTCTCCGAGTTTTTCCGCACGGTCTTTGGCGGACGTGCTGCATCCAGTGGGGCATCCGACCCATACGGCAACTTTGGAAGAGTAAACGTCCCTCAACCACGCCAATCTGCGAGCCAGAACGTGGCAATCAGCCTGCGCGAAGCTTACGAAGGGGCCACACGCCGGGTCGTTGTGAATGGCCGCCGCCTGGATGTAAAAATCCCGGCTGGGGCACTCACGGGGACCCGAGTACGAATTCCTGGTGCCGGACCACAAAATCAGAGCGGTGAATTTGGAGACCTTTATCTCGTGGTAGAGGTTGCAGATGAGCCGGGTTTTACGCGTCAGGAAGATGACCTCCACACGGAAATTGCCGTAGATCTATACACGGCCGTCCTGGGTGGGGAAAAGACCGTACCAACTTTATCTGGAAAAGTTGTCCTCACAATTCCCGGAGGTACCCAGCCGGGTCAAAAATTTCGCCTGGCGGGGCGAGGCATGCCCACGCTTAAAAATAAAAATCGCCACGGCGATCTGTTTGTGACTGTCAATGTCGAAATTCCTCGCAAACTTACTGACCAGCAGCGAAAACTATTTGCAGAACTGGCCGCTTCAAAGAAGTCCTGAGAACGCGCATCGATCTCCCATCACTGTGGGTTCGTTTAAGGCAAATTAATTAACAAAGGAGTTCATAATCCAATGATGCGGAGTTTGAAAGTTGTATTTTTACTGGTAATGATTCTTGCTCTGAGCGGATTGGCCTGCCAATCTGTATTTAGTGGCTTGAGCAACGCAAATCCGGCCCCCTTGCCGTCAGTAGCAACAGTTGTTGTCCAGTCTGTGCCGGATCCCGTCCAGCCTGTGGTAGTTCCAGATCTGGTTACACTCGAGGGATCTTTGACCAGCCTGTATGACAGGGTCAATCAGGGGGTCGTATCCATCCAGGTAATTACCGATCTGGGGGGTGGACAGGGTTCCGGTTTTGTAATTGACAAAGAAGGTCACATCGTCACCAACTATCATGTGGTTGAAGGTGCGAACCAGTTGGAAGTTTCGTTTCCCTCGGGGTATAAAGCATTCGGGCAGGTATTGGGTACAGACCTGGATTCGGACCTTGCAGTGATCAAGGTGGATGCGCCAGAGAGCGAGCTCGTCCCGCTGCCGTTGGGAGACTCCGGTGCTATTCGTATTGGGCAAACGGTAGTTGCAATTGGCAATCCATTTGGCCTGAGCGGTACGATGACCATTGGCATCGTTTCTGGCAAAGGACGGACGCTCAATTCGCTGCGTGAAGCCCCTGGTGGTCAGAACTTCACTGCCGGTGATGTGATCCAGACCGACGCAGCAATTAATCCCGGCAATTCAGGGGGACCTTTGCTCAATCTTCAAGGGGAGGTCATTGGTGTAAACCGCGCCATCCGAACGGACAACTTTACTTCCCAGGGTGAACCCACCAATTCTGGTATCGGCTTTGCGGTGTCGGTGAATATCGTCAAACGCGTCGTTCCCAGCCTGATTGCGAACGGAAGTTATGAATATCCCTATTTGGGAATCTCGGCAGTCCCGGAAATTTCCCTGGCTTTTCAACAGGCACAGGACTTACCGACCTCGGCGGGCGTTTATGTTACCGAAGTTACTCCGAATGGCCCCTCTGAGGCAGGTGGTTTGCAGGTTGGTGACTTGATCACCAAAGCAGATGACCAAAGCCTGCACATCTTTGGAGATTTGATCGCCTATCTTTTCAACAATAAAAGCCCGGGAGATACCGTGGAGTTTACAGTACTCCGGAATGGCAAAGAAATCACCCTGCAGGTGACTCTCGCCAGCCGCCCATAGTTTTTGAATGTGTTTACGGCGGGGCCCAGATGCTCTGATCTGGGCTCCGTTTTCCAACTTTCTCAATTAAAGAGAGGAGCGCATTATGTTGACCCAGAGTGAAATGCGGGAGCTGCTTTCGTACACAGCCCAGTATCCGGTCCTGAGCGTTTACCTCAATACCGATCCGGCGCTTGGAAATGCCGAGGCGTATAAGCTGCGCCTGCGATCTATGCTTAAGGGATTGGATTTCCCAGAGGATGCTGAAGCAGTCCTGGATTATATTGATCAGGAATATGATTGGTCAGGGCGTAGTGTTGCAATCTTTTCTTGCGCACCGGAGGGATTTTTCCGGGCCTTCAGCCTGGCAATCCCGGTTCGGGACCGGGTGCGCACAGCCCACACACCCCATGTTAAACCCCTGGCTGATTTGCTGGATAATTATGGTGGTTATGCTGTCGCTCTGGTCGATAAACAGGGAGCACGCTTGTTTTATTTTCATATGGGTGAGCTGGTGGAGCAAAACGGGGTGGTTGGACAAGACGTGCGCCACACCAAACGTGGAGGGGCCTCTCAATTTCCAGGCCGGCGTGGAGGCGTGGCCGGGCAGACGAATTATGCAGAAGAGGTTGCCGAACGCAACATGAAGGATTCTGCTGATTTTTCGGCCCATTTTTTTAACGAACACCGCGCCCGGCGGATCATATTAGGGGGTACCGACGAAAACCTCTCTATGTTCCGCACTCAGCTCCCTAAAACCTGGCAGAGTCTGGTCGTAGGCACGCTCCCGATGAGTATGAATGCCGCCAAAGATGAGGTCTTTGAGAAAGCCATGGGGATCATCCACCACGAGGATGAGCAGCGAGAAGCGGAGCTGGTCAGCACAATCATTACCGCAGCTGCCAAAGGCAGGGAAGGATCCGTTGGCCTGGATGACACCTTGGCTGCCGTACAACAAGGGCGGGTAATGTCCCTGATGATCGAAAATGGTTTCCGTTCATCCGGTTATCGCTGCCTGAGTTGTGGCTTCATGACCAGCGAGGCATTGGAAAAATGCTCCTTCTGCGGTGGTGAATTCGAAAAAATTAATGATATCGTCGATCTGGCAGTAAACGAGGTCATGAAATCGGGCGGAGATGTTGAGATTGTCAGGGAGCTGCCTGCCCTGGTGCAGGTTGGACGTATCTGCGCCCTGTTGCGATACTGATTCCCCCGCTGCCAGCTTGTATGGGTATTCCATTTCTTTACTGCCCGTATTGTCGTGAAACCCTGCAGCCGTTCTCCGATGGAGAGCGGCTGCGTTTGATCTGCCCGGCTTGCGGTTGGGTCCATTATCGCAATCCAACCGTAGGGGTGGCAGTGATCATACTTCAGCAGCCTTCCGTTGAAGGCTGGTGCATGGGTCTTTTATTAGGCGAGCGGCGGGCAGGTGGTTGGTGTATCCCCTGCGGGCATGTGGAATGGGATGAAGACATTCAGTACGCTGCCTGGCGAGAATTTCAGGAAGAAACCGGGTTGGAGGTGATTTTGGACGACGTATTTGCAGTCCACTCAAATTTCCACAACCCGCACCAGCATACCGTCGGGGTGTGGTACCTGGGCCGCCAGGTGGGTGGCATTCTAAGACCTGGCGGCGACCTGCAGCAGGTCCGTTATTTTCCCTTAAATAATCTGCCGGTCCTGGTGTTCCCCACCGACCAGCTGGTATGTCAGCAGATTATTGAGAAGTTTAGCCCGGCTGTAGATCAACTTTAAATTCACCCAGGCTCGTGAATTTGACCGGAAATGTATAGATATTGCCGGTTGAGTGCTGTCCCGCGACTGGCTGTTCGTTAAGTGTTGCCTGGATTGGCGGCTGGGGCAGGTGCAGGCATATCGAGCCCTGGGCATCCCCCGGGCGGGCGAGCGTCAGGTCCACGTGATTTCCATTTTCATACCAGTGACTGACTTCCAGGCCCTGGGATATGTGCAGGCTACTGCCGAGGTATTGGGGTGTTAATCGCCGCGGTCGCACCGCCAGCAGCACGCATCCGTGTGCTGGCACGCCGGGCCAGGTGTGCCCGTTCGGTCCGATGCGGAAAGTCTCCCCACTCCAGAATTCGCGCACCCAGTATTCCTGCTTAACATCCAGGTAAAACTTATCGAACGAGAGTGGAATATCTGCAGGCGCATCAGACCAGTTAAATAAACCCAGCAGGTGCCAGCGCCCGCAACTACCCTGCAAATCGATTTGTAGGCGGGTAGGGGTAGGTTGGTCAAACCAATCGATAACATAAGGTCGCTGGCCAATCAGGGGCAGCAAGCACCGGACGATTTCCAGGCGTTCGTCCGGCAGGCCGGTCAGGTCATCCGAAATAAACAGAGACCCCCCGCTCATGGCAACGACGCTTGCCAGGGTGTGCACCTCATCCAGGGTCAGCCGGGAATCTGGGCGCACCAGCAAGCAGTCAGGATCGTTAATCCACCAGCGACGGTGCAACGGGGCCCGGGTCAGCGTGTTGTGAATTGCGTTCCGCGCGGACGGGAAATCCGGTTCGGGTTTAAAGAACAGATTGGTGTTGAAGTAGCGCGGATGCCAATCAGGGGAAACATCAGAGCTGATGCGCATGGCATCAAACAACCCCAGAGCAGAGCCAAGCGGGCAGCCGCACCCTAGCAGCATGGTATCTGGCCCTGCCTCCTCACGCAAAGCTTGCAGGCTGTGACGCAGTACCTGGGCGCGCGTTTGGGTGGCATCCTGATATTGGCCTGCCAGAGCCGCTGCGTAAAGAAAATCGAGCTTGAGGTAGGGGTATCCCCAATCGGCGACCGCCGTGCGGATCACCTGGCGCGCATACTCCAAGGCTCCTGGATGAGTCAGATCAAGCGCCTGGGTGAAGGTGTTCCATATGAACCCGGCATTGACCGGACGCCCGCGGGCATCGCGCAATAGCCAGTCCGGATGATGGGCTGCCAGGTGGGCTTTTGGATGCACAATGAATGGCGCCAGCCACAGGCCGGGTGTGAAGCCGGTACCCTGAATCTTTTGTGCAAGTTGGCTCATTCCGCCAGGGAAGCTGTCCTTTAACTCCAGCCAATCTCCCACCTGGGCTTCAAATCCATCATCGATCTGGATTAAATTCAGTGGTAAATCCGGCCGGATTTCTGCTGCGGTGTGCAGGTTGTCGGTGATAAGACTTTCAGAGATATTTTGATAATAGTGGTACCACGAACACCAGCCAACCGGTATCCGCTCCACACTTGGCGTTTGGAGGCTGTGTTCGCGGGCAACGGCTTCCAGGTATTCATTTATCGGGTCTGGAGTATCGAGGTGCAGGAAACCCAGGCACGCCCAGTCGGTTTCCATAACTGTGCCCGGGTCCAGGCGCGCTAGGTCCCCGTTAGCCCACATCCGCAGGGCCGGTTTGAACGGATCGGTATACGCTTCTACCGTTCCAAAGTGCTGTTTTTGGGATAAAAATCCGATCAGGACAGCACTGCGGGAGGTTGTATCGCCAAGCACACCGAAAAATTCGCTGGTAAAGTGGCCTCTGCCGCGTGTTTTTGGTGTTCCGGCATTCACCCGAAGTGGAGTAGCCAGGGGGCCTAACCGGGTTCGGCGAGCACGCTCATAATACTGGTAAACACCAGTATAGTTCCAGGATTGCCAGCCATTCGAGAAAAATGCCAGCTCTCCTGTTTTGGCGGAGAGTTGGATATTCCCGGCGGGCAGCTCGCGTTCCAGGCTGCCGGGTGTGATGGTGACAAAACCCACCCGCAGCAGATCCGCTTTGCGCAGATAAATCGGTTCGTCCGACTGGTTGGTGATAACGAGCTGCCAGTTCAGCAGCGGTGAATTCTCTGGTAATGAAAAATTGACCTGGCAGGCAAGAGGAGAATCCTTCAAAATTACCCGGAGGTGGATTTGTTGGGAACTGCCCGGTTGTAGTGTTTGCTGGTTTGATTGTCCTGGTTCAAAGCCGGTGACATTGTAGAGCTGTGCACCTGCTTGCCTGTTTTTGGCGACCGAAAGTCCCATTCTTATTTCGCTCAACCCGGTTTTGGCGGAGTGCCGGCTGAAGATGCTCCAGGTGCCGGAATTGGCGTTTATCGAAAGGTGCAGGTTAATATTCGTCAGAGAATGGGTAATCATCGGGCAATTGTGCACTCTGGCAGATTTTTAAATCAGGGCGTGGCAGTTGGCGTGCTGGTTGGCCGCGGGGTAAGTGCAGGTGTTGCGCTGGCAGGTGTTTCGCTGGTAGGCGTTGCGCTGGCAGGCGGAGGTGTGCCGGTTGTGCCGGTGGTCTGAGAGACCGGTGTAGCTCCTTCCGGTGTGGAAATGCCGCTACGGATGGCAGGAACTATCCTGTCAAGCAGAAGCTGGTAGGATATTTCGACGTCCTCCGCTGCCAGCAAAGGGGTTTCCTCTAAATTCTGCTCCGCCAGTCCAAGCCTAACCAGCACACGGTTAAAATAATCCGCCTCTTCGGGAGTGACTTGCGTCGCCAGGTTTCCCAAAATCCTTTGGGCTATAACCAGTTCAGCGCGTGCCAGATCGATATCGGAGCGTCCCAGGAAAAGCCGCGCGCGCGCGAGTACCTGCAAAGTTTTGAGTATTTCCAGCTCGGTTTGGACTTCTCTAAGTGGTGAGCCATTGCTTTGCAGCTCTTCCAGCAGTTGTTGCTGCCCACGGCTGGCAGTTGCCAGACGGGTCAGCTGTTGTTCCAAGCGGGCGAACTCCTGTTGCGATTGGGTTAAGTCTGCCTCCAGGCTGGAAAGAATTTCTGATTGGGTCTCAAACTCGGCAGTGACGGTTGCCAAATCATCTTGCAGCGAGCCCCCGGCAGACTGCAGCGCTGAAAGTGTTTCGCGGGTCAGGTCTTGCTGGCTTTCCAGGTCCTGAATGCGCTGCTGTAGATCGGAAATTTGCCCTGCCAGAAACTGTTCCAATTCGTCCTGGCTCGACTGCAGTTGCTCGATTGCCTGGGCATTCTGCTCCACAGGCAGGATGAATTGGTTGTAGAGGTAGGGAATGCCAAAATAAATCCCCAGGCCAAGCAGGCTGCCCATCAACAGAATGACCACCAATCGTACCACTCCGCGTAAAAAAGCTGTCGCGGCCGTAGTAAAGCCACCTGCATCCGGAGGCGGAGGAGAAACTGGTTCGGAGCTCATTTATTTTCCTCCTGGATCAGTGCCGGTATCCGCGCCAGTGCCAGAAACATTACCCAGAAGTTCTGCCAGACCACTTAAGAACGTATTAAAACGCCCGGTGTCCTGCTGGATTATTTCAATTTCTGTTTGCACTTCCTCGATGCCGTCTGATAACGCGCCAATCTGGCTGCCCAGCGCGTCGAGATTCTCCTGAACCGCCGAAATGTTTTCTTGCAAGTTTTTAGCAGATTGCTCGACGCTGCTGATGCGGCCGCTCAGACCTTCCAGATTGCTCAGCCTGCCGCGCAGGCTGTTAACCTCATTTTCAATGATCCCGGTGTTGGCGCTTAAACCATCGATTCGGCGCTCGAGCAGCACCAGATCGGCAGGCCGGAGAAAGTTCAGGCCTCCGTTCAACGCCGCCAAAATGCCCAATGTCAGGGCGACACTGATAAATATGGCAAGGATTCCGCTGCCAGCAGTAATCCAAAGGACATCGGAAGGAGCGATTGTTCTGCGCGCAGCCTGGGCAGGCGCCGGTGGAATTGGGCTCTCTGCAGGTGCTGCCGTAGGGGCAATTGCTGGTTCTTCGGCTGGAATTGGTTCGCTGTTTGGTGCGGGTGTGGCTTCTGCTGGAGGGGCTTCAAGCTCAGCGCCGGGGAACATTTCATCCGGGTAGGTTTCAGATGGCAGCTCTTCTGGCGGGGTAGCGGCATCCAGGCCTCCATCCGGACCCATTTTAGCAGGCCCTTCGCCAGGTGTTTCTTGAGCAGGCGGAACCGGCAGCTCTTCACCGCCGGGATTAATTGGCTGTGCTGGTACAGCAGCACCAACCTCGATATCACTTACCATCACCAGCGACCTGATCTGGTTGATGAGGGTTGAGCTGATACCCTGGACTCGGCTGAGGTCATCGATCGTTTGGAACGGCCGCGCTTCAATAATCCGCCTGGCGAGAACCTCCCCAACCCCGGTCAATTCGGTCAGATCTTCCAGGCTGGCATGGTTCAAATCTACGGGTCCAGTATTCTGTGGATTGTCTCCCTCAATGGGGGAAGACTGGTCTTCAGTCATCGAAATCACCTCCTGCAGGTTGGAAGGGAAAACGTGGTTTTGGATACCGATTAGACCTGGATAAGTCAGTTAATCAAGTCTCCGCCGGATTGGGTTTGCTGCGGCAATCGCCCAGGCCACTGCCCAGGTTTACGAAGAGTATGGATCGATGCTTTCAGCGAATAGCTCACTATAGGACTGGATACCATCCTATCTCTCTTAAATAGTATAGTCTAAAATTCATTGCGAATTCTGCGAGGCAAAAAAAGGTTTTCCGAAGCATTCCCTCCCCGCTGTGCTTGCGAACGGAGGCGGGAAAGATGCGCGAATGGTGCCCGCTTTGTGAAGAGGAATTGACAAAAAAAGCGCTCCCACAGGACGTGAGAGCGCTTTTTTTTGATCAAGGAAAATGCTTAGCCGACTTTTACCTGGATCGTTTTCGGCTTGTGGGCTTCCGCTTTAGGGATCCACAGGGTCAGGACACCATCTTTGATGGAAGCTTCAGCCTTGGCAGGGTCGAGGGCCGTCGGCAGGCTGAATATTCGGGCGAACCGACCAATAGGCAGCTCAGACACCAGGAATTTGCTTTTCTCTTCGCTGCTTTCGGGCTGGATAAATTCACCGCGGATTGCCACAGTGTTGTTTAAAATTTCAATATTCAGGTCCTCAGACGTCAGCCCAGGGACCAGGGCCCGCACGGTATAACCGTCATCATTTGTGCGTACGTCAACTGCCAGGGTCAGCTCGCGTTCGCGTGGAGCAAGCTCGGCAATGGTTTCTTCCATCATGCGGTCCACGGTGTCCCGCACATTCGAGAGCCGCCGGGAAGGGGAAATATACAGGGTCATTCTTTGCCTCCGAAATAAATAAGTATGGTGCGATTTGATTGGATAGATTGAGTTTGTTATGTTTTGAATTTGATATTTGAAGTGTACTGCACCGCTGTTAAAAGTTTGATTCAGCTGTGTAAGAGGAGCACAAATATTTTATAAGTAAATTATCAACGCACGCTGTCTCAGTCGTTCATCACGTCCGCAGTAACCGCTCCCCAGATCAGGTTTGGACTTTCAGGTGTGTAGCTGCTGCGATCGAAATCCCCCCATAGATGGTTAATTTCCAGACCGGCAGACTGAAGCTGAGTCTGGTAGCCAGAAAATCGTTGGATGTTTTGGTCAACGCGGGCGGTAAGACGCTGGACGCGGCCATCCGGCAGCAGGCGATCGTAATGCCATGCCAGCTGGAGGATAGACCCGCGGCGGACAAAACTGCTGGAAACCTGGACGGGATCTCCGCTCTCCGGGTCGAGAAAATCCGCTTCGAGGGCAGGTTCCGGCTGGCTGCGAAGGTCGAATAAGAGTTCAGGGTTGGGAATACTGGCAGCAAAACACCCGCCAGGGACCAGGTGATGGCGGATGGCCGCCAGTGCTGCGGCGCGGTGCGCCTCACTGAGAGTGCTGAACGTATTACATGGGCAGATAATCAAGTTGAATTGAGCAGGTAGCTGAAAGGAAGCCATATCTGCCAGGAAAACGCGAGCCGGATCACCACCGGATTGCTGGATCCTTTGTTTGAGGAGTTGGAGAGCAGCTGCCTCATTGTCCAACCCAAAAATTGAAAAACCGGCGTGGAACAAGGGCAGGTAAACTCTCCCTGTTCCGCAGCCAAGCTCTAAGATCGGGCCCCGGAATCGTTCTGCCAGCCCCTTCCAGTAAGCCAAATCATCCTGGTAAGAGGCGTGATGGGCATCTTGCAGTTTGATGAGCATGTGCAGATCGTCATTCATCAGGTTTGTAAATTGTCCAGGAAGCGTTCGACGGCGTGCAAATGAGCTGGCGCTGCCCACAGCGGTGGAAAAAGATCCTGCTCGATGCGGGCAGCTGCCTGGGCGGGTTGGTAGAGTCCAGCCAGCAGGAGTCGCTTAATTGCGGCTACGGCGGCTGGCGGCTGGCGGGCAATGCGCCGGGCCAGTTCCAGGGCGCCAGTAAACGCCTCGCCAGGCGCGACCACGGCATTAACCAGGCCGTATTGAGCGGCCTCAGCCGCGTTAAGGATCCGGCCGCTGGCCAGCCATTCCATTGCCCGGCTGTAACCGGCCAGTCGCAATAAGCGCTGACCGCCACCCCACCCGGGGATCAAGCCAAGGGTAACCTGCACGAAACCCAAATCGGCATCCTGAGCCATAATTCGTAGATCGCACGCAAGGGCGATCTCGGCGCCGCCACCGCGGGCTGGCCCATTAATCGCAGCAATGACGGGAGCTGGCATGTTTTCGAAATGAGCGAGGGCATCCGTCATCAGCATCGACAGGCGCCTGCCATCCTCTGCTGCCGGGAAGTTATGCAGGGCTTTCAAGTCGCCGCCCGCGATAAAACTGTTTCCGGCACCGGTGAGCACCAGCACACGCAGGTCGTCTGCCTGCCGGGCTGCCAGCACGGCTTCAGAAAATTGTTCGATCATCTCCCAATCGAAAGCATTGCGGACTTCGGGGCGGCTAGCTTCCAGGCACATAATTCCCGGTTCAACTAATGTTAAAGAAACTGGCATGTCTCCTCCTTGACGGGCTATTACGGTTGGCATTATACTCACACCGCTCGGGGTGTAGCGCAGTTGGTAGCGCACCGCGTTTGGGACGCGGGGGTCAGCGGTTCGAGTCCGCTCACCCCGACACGAAATATCATTGCACAATGTGATCAAAATGGCGAACAAACAAAAATTTGATGGTGTTGTTGAATCAGTGCACTATAATTCGGAAGGCACTGTTAATTGGGTACGTGCTTATGTTCGCCGGGGACCGACATTTTCGGATTGGGTCTTAATCCCGCGCCAGGAGCTCATCGATCGCATCAAGTCTGGCAAGTCTTATCTGACTGGACGGCGGATTCCTCTCCTGGCAAGCACATTTGATGTTTCGTCACCGATCCGGGTTGTCGCTTCCAATAACCAGGATTTCCTGGTGAGCGGCTCAACAGAAAAGGTGGAGCAGGATAGCCTGGTTGGCGTCCCGATTGTGTGAGCGCATTGGCTTGGCTGGCATGCGTGTGCAAGAGTTCTACAGCTCTTGCATTTTTGTTTAAAATTCGTCGTTCATTGCATGACTGGAGTCCCGTTGTAAAAATTCGCGCCATCTGCGATAATACCGTATAATCGAATTTGTGCCGACGCCGTTTTACCACATGAGCATCGCGGAGAAATTGCTGGTCTACCCGGACCTACCGCAAACCGTGCGTCAATACTTATTCGCAAATCGGGCAGCGTTTTTACTTGGGAATACAGCGCCGGATGTTCAGGTAATTTCCGGTCAGGTGCGTGAGCAAACCCATTTTTTTCGGGTTCCACCTCGCTCGAATGCTGAGCTTCCGTGGCAGCACCTGCTCCATCTTTATCCTGCGATCCAGAGCGCGAACGTTAACAATCGAGGGCAAGCTGCCTTTTGGGCGGGGTATCTTTGCCATTTACAGGCAGATTGGATCTGGGTCAATGAGCTGTTTTTGCCCTATTTTGGGCCTGACAGCGCCTGGGGCTTTGCGGGAGAAAGGTTTTACCTGCACAATGTTCTCCGGGCATACCTGGATCGCCAGTTTGCCAGCGATTTGCCGGCTGATGTGGTTTCGCAGTTGGCGAGCGTTTCACCAGACGGTTGGCTGCCTTTTGTTCCCAGACCCGCTTTGGTTGAGTGGCGCGATTTTTTAGCCAGCCAGCTACAGCCTGGCGCCGCGATCCAAACCGTTGAAGTGTTTGCCGCCCGGGCGGGGCTCCCGGTCGCCGAATTTTACTCCTTACTGGACGACGAGCTGGAGATGGATCGAAAAGTGTTCAACCGCTTGCCACGCTACCTCTTTGTGGGATTACCAGGATCGATTGCTGCACGAAAATTGCAACCTGCTGGTCAGTTACCTCGGATCATTGGGAGGATGGGACCATGAGAGTCATCGATAAATCACCTTACCAGACTGCGGATGGAAAAATCACTTTCTGGAACCGAATCCAGGGTTTCTTTCAATATGGTTCAAGCTGGCACCGGGAGATGGAGGCCCAGCAGGAAGTGGTTGGGCAGATGGCGCGCGTCCTGGACAACCGTTTCGTTTTATTACGGAACGTTATCCTGCCTGGGACGGATGTGCCCATTCCTTTGATACTGGCTGGACCAACAGGAATCTGGGTGCTGCTGGTATCCGGTGCGCGGGGCGTATTCCGGGCCAAGGGTGACTCGTGGTTGACCATGGAGGGTGGGCGTTTCAAATCCGCCAAACCGAATATGCTCAACCGAGTCGGGTTGATGGTGCGTGCCCTGGATGCCCACCTGCGTAAAGATGCAGTCCCAATCCCTGAGATTCGCCCGGCACTGTTGTTCACAAACCCGGGCATGCATGTTGATTCTGTGCACCCGTCTGCAAGGGTTGTTCTCAGTGATGCGATGGATCGATTTGTTGCCAGCCTGGTCCAGGATACCGGCGCAGTGCGCACCGATGTAGTCCAAAAGGTCGTACAAAGCCTGACGCCGGGCGAAGATACCCGCGAGGCTGATCCAGGTCAGGCCGCGCGCTTTGCTCAAGATGAGGATGATTTTTTTGCTTTCCAGGACGATCCCCAATCCGATCACCCGGCAGGAGAAACGAAATCCTCCGATGGGGCAGGGGTGGGATCATTTGTCGACCGTCTGAATCTTTCAGGCCGGCAGTGGACCGCTTTGGGAATCTTGTTCGGTGCATGGATCTTGATTCTGGCCGTATTTGCTTTTATCATCATGTTCTTGCTATGAAAATAACCTCCTGAGCTGAGGAGACCTTGGCAAAACCATATCTATCTGTGATCATTCCGGCTTACAATGAAGCCAAGCGCCTACCAGTCACTCTGACGAAGGCGCTTGACTTTTTAGAAAACCAATCTTTTACTTTCGAATTGATCGTTGTTGAAAATGGCAGCCAGGATAATACCCTGGAAGTCGCGCGTGAGATTCTCGCAGCAGTATTCGCAAGTGCGCATTTTGCATGAAAATCGCCGCGGGAAAGGGAATGCCGTCCGGGCAGGTATGCTCGTCGCTCAGGGGGAATACCGGTTTATGGCTGATGCTGACCTATCCATGCCGATTGAAGAAATCACCCGGTTCCTTCCGCCTGTGCTTACTGAATACGATGTTGCGATTGCCACCCGGGAGGCAGAAGGATCCGTCCGTTATGAAGAACCCGCTTATCGCCACCTTGGTGGGCGATTAATTAACGCTGTCATCCGTCTGATGGCTCTACCCGGTTTGAATGACACCCAATGTGGCTTCAAATGCTTTCGTGCGATCATCGCAGAAGATTTGTTTCGAAACCAAACAATGACCGGCTGGTCGTTTGATGTCGAGCTGCTATACATCGCGCACTTGCGTGGGTATCGCGTGGTTGAAGTGCCGATCAACTGGTACTTCAGTGCCGAAAGCAAAGTAAATGCGGTGCGAGATGCCCTGCGGATGGTCGTTGATATTTTCCAAATTCGCCGAAATGCGCGCCGGGGTTTGTATGATTACGATGTCAGGCAGCCTGCCTCCCAGGCCCGATCTGACCACTGAGCTGCACTTGTGGGCAGGCGGGTTTACGCGCATTGCCGGGATTGATGAGGCCGGGCGCGGCGCGCTGGCGGGACCGGTCTCGTGCGGGGCAGTTGTTCTGCCTCCAGACCAACTTGTTCGCGAGCGTCTTTCCGGCGTACGCGATTCCAAGCAAATGCGTCCAGCGGAGAGGCTTTTTTGGGAAGAGAAAATCCGGCTGCATGCACTGGCCTGGGGTGTGGGTTTTGCCAGCGCAGGTGAAATTGATTCATTGGGGATTGTGCCTGCTGTCCATCTCGCCGCGCAGCGGGCCCTGACACTGCTGCCGATTCCCCCCGATTACCTGCTGTTGGATTTTTTTGTGCTGGATGAAAGCCCTCTCCAGCAGACCGCATTGGTTAAAGGTGACCGCCTGTCTTTGAGTATCGCCAGCGCATCGGTTCTGGCGAAATGCGCCCGCGATGCCTGCATGTCAGGTTTAGACCGGGAATACCCCGGCTACGGCTTTGCGAGGAATAAAGGGTATGGAACCGAAGCTCACCGGGCGGCAGTTGCCGCGTGCGGGGCATCCCCGGTGCACCGGAAAAGTTTTCGCCTGACTGCACCCGGATTGGACGAACGAGACTAAAAAATCTGGTCGTTTATTTCGACAAGTTGGCGCAGCAGCTCGAGCTGACCCGCGTAGTAGGTTTCGTGGCAGTGCAAATCATCAACATGGGTCAACCCTTCATTCTGGCGTTTGACCACAAAAACAGGTAAGGCGAAGTTATCGATGAACATCGCTGAGTTGGGCAGGTCATTGGCTTGTCTCCCTTGATTATATTCTTCCAACAAGGAAACCAAAAACAGAAAGTTTTTTCTCTTTATCGTGCCAGAATACCTCCGGAATGTGATCAAGCCGGCTGGAAGTTCCTTAAAATTGAAACGGCGTGTGCGGGTGAGAAGCCGCATCGCGCCGTTTCCAACGAGCGGGATAAGCTGGTTCGTCGCTTACCAGGGGTCAGTATTTTCCTGGTCGGGATTACAGAGAAGTCTGGCTATTTCTTACGATTGATCCAGTATTTGACGGCTTCTGCTGCCAGGGATGGAATAACCAGCAAAGGCAGGATCACCTGCCACTGCTGCCACCCGAGCTGTGTGGTGTGGAAAAAGGGGGCCATGAAGGGCACATAAATCGCACCTAAAACCAATCCCAGGGAGAGCAGGAACGCCAGGTTCATATTGCGATTGGTGAATACGCCCAGCTTAAGCAGCGGATAGCGCTCGGATCGGGCGGTATAGGCCCGCAGCAGCTCCGAGATCGATAATGCGGCAAAGGCCATTGTTTCCGAAAACACGGGCATATCCGGGTACATGCTGCGACCAATGGCATAGGCCGCCAGGGTAATGACTGTGATCGCGACCGTCTGCACGCCGATACCAAGCTGCATAAATCGGTTAATAATTGGCTCGCTGGGTGGGCGGGGTGGCTGGTCCATAATTCCGGGCTCTGCCTTTTCTGTACCCAATGCCAGGGCTGGCGCACCATCCGTAACCAGATTAAGCCATAACAATTGGATGGCTGTCAGCGGTGAGGAACCATAAAATAATATCGAGAGGAAGATAATTGCAATTTCCGCAAGGTTGCAGGAAAGTAGATAATAAACAAACTTACGAATGTTGCTGTAAATTACCCGCCCCTGTTCTACAGCGGCGACGATGCTGGCATAATTGTCATCGGTCAGCACCATATCGGCGCTTTCTTTCGCAACATCTGTTCCGGTAATCCCCATGGCTATCCCAATATCAGCCCGCTTAATCGAGGGGGCATCATTAACACCATCACCGGTCATCGCGACGACCTGCCCGCGGCTGCGCAATGCGTCCACGATCCGCATTTTGTGCTCAGGGGAAACACGCGCGAAGACATCGGTTACAAGCACCTCCTGCTGCAGTTTTTCGTCGTTCATCTCATCCAGGTCATGCCCGGAAAGCACCTTATGCCCGGGTGCAATCAATCCGATATCTTCGGCAATCGCGCGCGCCGTGTTAGGGTAGTCGCCGGTGATCATGAGGGTGCGGATTCCGGCATTCCGCGCAGTTGCCAACGCGCTGACGACCTCAGGACGGGCAGGATCGATCATCCCCAGCAGCCCAACAAATGTCAGGTCTTTTTCTAAAGAAGAGTGGTTATCCATCCTGGGGCTTTCGGGTGATACGCGGTAAGCCACACCCAGGACGCGTAATGCATCCAGGGTCATATCGTCGTTGGCATTCAGAATGCGCTGGCGGATATTCTCTGTGAGGGGAAGCTGCTCATCGGAGATCGTCTGGTAGCTGCTGCATAAATTTAATACAACGTCCGGTGCCCCTTTTACAGCGATAATATGCCATTCAAGTTTTTCGCTGTCATAAAATGGGGAAATGTCCTCCGGGCGCGGGTCGCGCACGGAATGGACTGTGACCATCCGTTTGCGAGTTGAATCAAAGGGAATCTCCTGCTGGCGCGGGTAAGCTGTTGCAAGTTGTTGAACCGTAGCGCCAGTTTTTGCCGCAGCCACAACCAGGGCGCCTTCGGTAGGATCACCCACCATCCTGTAGGTTGGTCCGACACCATTGCCGGATTGGTGGTATTCCAGCTCTGCGTCGTTGTTGAGCGCCCCGACCCATAAGGCAGTCAGCGTGGCGGGATATTTTTCGAGATCGGCTGGTTTGCCGCCCAGGGTAAATTCGCCTTCCGGTAAATATCCGCTGCCCGTTACTCCAAAGGTGTGCTCATCCACCCAGATGCGGGTGACGGTCATCTGGTTTTGGGTCAGCGTGCCGGTTTTATCAGAACAAATTGTGGTCGCAGAGCCGAGGGTTTCGACGGAGGAAAGCCGCCTGATCAGGGCGTTGCGCTTGATCATTTCGCGCATCCCCAGCGCCAGGCTGATCGTGACAACTGCAGGCAGCCCTTCAGGGACTGCAGCAATCGCCAGGCTGACCGCGACGATAAACATGTCCAGGGCATTGTTGCCCTGCCACCAGCCAACCAAAAATACAAGCCCACAAACAACCAGCGCACCAATTCCAAGGGTGCGACCAAGTTGGTCCAGGCGTTTTTGGAGGGCGTTTGTTCTTCATCAACTGATGCCAGCAATTCAGCAATCCGGCCAATCTGGGTTTGCATCCCCGTGCTGACAACGACACCCCGCCCGCGCCCATAGGCAGCGATGGTGCCCATAAATGCCATGTTTTTTCGATCTCCCAGGGATGCTTCGACTGGCAGCTGCACATCGGTGCGTTTTTCCACCGGCACTGATTTGCCGGTCAGCGCCGCTTCTTCGATGCGCAAATTCATGATCTCGACCAGGCGGACGTCCGCCGGTACGTAGTTTCCAGCTTCCAGCAGGATGATGTCACCCGGCACCAGCTCGCGGGCGGGAATAGAATCGCGGCTGCCATCACGCACCACATGGGCTTCGGGAGCTGCCAGTTTTTTTAATGCCGCCAGGGATTTTTCGGCATTGTATTCCTGGACGACACCCAGCACTGCATTCAAAATGACGATGGCCATGATCGCCGCCGCTTCAGGGTAATCCCCCAGCAGCGCAGAGACGACGGCTGCCACGATTAATAAAATCACGACGAAATTATTGAACTGCTGCCACAACATCTGCCAGATGGTCGTGCGTTCCCCCTCAGTGAGCTCATTCAAACCGAAGCGGGCCTGGCGAGCAAGCGCTTCTTGAGTAGAAAGTCCTGTCGTGGAGACTGTTTCAAGCGCTGCCAGGCACTCCGCGGGAGACAGTGTATGCCAATTGATTCCCGTTAAATCGGCTGGATTTTGATTGAGGTGGTTGCGTTCTGTGGTAAGCATCATCCAGATCGTCCTGTCATAAACTCAAACAATGTATTAAACCCGCAAGCTTGAGCGGGAACCGCACTAACGTGTTGGTTTGCTGCCGGCAGACTTCATCGCTCAGCCATCCTTTAACGATGCAGGTTTTGGGCGCAGTGCTTTCAACGGATTCTTAAGTCATGGAAAGCGCATACCAAAAATTTTCTCATGGATAAAATAGACTCCGCAGGTAACCTGCCGCGTGTCCCAGTCACCGGGTGCCCGGATCAGGGAAAAGGATGGCAATGTAGTAGTTTGATTATAAACTACTATGAACCTGCTCGTCAACGAAACCCAGCTTCGTCATGCGTGGGAGGCAACAGATTGTTAGACAACACTGCCCCGGTCATTATAGCACTGCGAGTTATTCCACTGGCTCAATGGAATGACCCCGAAGTGTGACAAAAATCCTTGCTTTTCAGGCCATACTAGATGCAGGTGCTATAATTGTCCCACCAAAACCCGGCAGGAGATACAAGTATGGCGTATATGAATGTAAAAGTCCCGGAACGGGGCGAAAAAATCACGATTTAAGATGGAAAGCTGACAGTTCCTGATTTCCCCGTTGTTCCGTTTGTGGAAGGCGATGGAACGGGACGCGATATCTGGCGTGCTTCGGTGCGTGTGTTTGATGCGGCCGTAAAAGCCGCTTATGGTACGAAGCGCCAGATCCAGTGGATGGAAGTGTTTGCTGGTGAAAAAGCCTACAATCAATTTGGAAGCTGGCTGCCCGAAGAAACAATCGATGTGTTTAAGGAATTCCTGGTTGGGATTAAAGGTCCGCTGACCACACCCATTGGTGGTGGGATCCGTTCCTTGAATGTGGCTTTACGGAAATATTTAGACCTGTATGTCTGCCTGCGTCCCATCCGTTACTTTGCTGGGGTCCCATCCCCCGTTAAGCACCCGGAATATGTCGATATGGTTGTTTTTCGGGAGAATACCGAAGACATTTATGCAGGCATCGAGTTTGCAGATGGCAGTGAAGCCAATCAAAAATTCAAAACATTGCTCGCAGAAAATTTTCCCTCCGAGTATGCCAAAATGCGGTTCCCGGATAGCTCTGCGATTGGCTTAAAGCCCATTTCAAGGGAAGGCACAGAACGTTTGGTGCGTGCCGCTATTCAATGGGCGCTGGAGAATAACCGCCGCAGTGTGACACTGGTGCACAAGGGCAACATCATGAAATTCACGGAGGGGGCCTTCCGGAATTGGGGTTACGATCTGGCGCTACGCGAGTTCGGCGACCGGGTATATACCTGGCAGCAATGGGAAATTACCAAGCAAGAAAAAGGCGAAGAAATCGCCAATGCGGAGCAGGAGAGTGCGCTAAAATCTGGGCGCTTGCTGATTAAAGACGTCATCGCGGATATTGTCTTCCAGCAAACCATCACCCGGGCACGTGAATTTGATGTCCTGGCAACCATGAACCTGAATGGCGATTATTTATCGGATGCCCTGGCAGCTCAGGTAGGGGGAATAGGGATTGCGCCGGGCGGAAATATCAATTACGAAACCGGGCATGCCATCTTTGAGGCTACCCATGGTACAGCTCCCAAATATGCTGATAAAGATGTAGTCAATCCTGGCTCTGTGATCCTGTCTGGTGAGATGATGTTTAGATACATGGGCTGGCATGAAGCTGCTGACTCGATCATCAAGGGGATGGAGGCAGCGATTAACGCCAAGAAAGTTACGTATGATTTCCACCGTTTGATGGATAATGCCAACCGGCTGAGTACCTACGAATTTGGCGATGCACTAATCCAGTATATGCAAGACTAGCAGTCACCGCAGCAGGGGGCCCTTCTGTCACTACGACGGAAGGGTCTTTTCTTCCTCTGAGAAAAAATTTATCTGTTTTCTGTAGGGTTTCCCAATCAAATATGGAGGACGTTGATGGCAACACTCAAGACGACGCTGACCGGCTATTTGCGTTACCGTGGGCGGGAAGGGCATTACAGCTTTATGCTCCACCGCCTGACAGGTCTGGGTACGCTGCTGTTTCTGATCATTCATATTGTCGATATGGCTGCCTTTTACTGGTCACCAGCGTTTTTTAAGAATGCTTTAGCTTTATACCGCACGCCATTCTTCGGTTTGTTGGAGATTGCCCTGGTGTTTGCTGTCTTTTATCATGGCGCGAATGGTCTGCGAATTGCCATCGTTGATATGTTTGCACCCAGCAAATGGTCAATTGAATGGACGCGTAATGCCGCCCGCTGGACGCTGATCCTGGCGATTGGACTGTGGCTGCCCGCGGCGGTTTATATGGCTGCCCGGATCATTAACCCGGAATTCCGGCTCTTTTAACGTGGAGGTGTAAACATGGCAACTGAAAGCCGCCGGGTAAAAATCCCGCAAACATACGACACGCTTGCCTGGAAGTGGATGCGGTACAGCGCCATCCTGCTCATCCCCTTAGTGTGGGTCCACTTGATTATGCAGGACGTGATTGTCGGCGTCCATGATATCAGTGCCAATTATGTAGCCGTCCGCTGGGGAGTCTGGTTCTGGCAGATTTATGACATCCTGCTGCTCGGATTTGCCTTCGCTCACGGGATGAACGGTTTACGGCAGGTTTTGCGCGATTACATCACCAGTGATCGCGCCCTGCGTGTGGTCAGCGTAATTTTACTGATCGTCTGGGCAGTACTCACATTTATCGGTGCGTTCGCGATTGTCATGGCTTCCAACAGCCTGCTTGCCAACTAACTTGTGCATGATGGAGCAGAAATTATGACCAAAACTCACCAGTTTGAGGTTGTGATTGTCGGCGCAGGGGGAGCTGGCCTGATGGCAGCCTTGTATGCTTCGCGTACAGCGAAAACTGCCGTTATCAGCAAGTTATATCCCACCCGGTCACACACTGGGGCCGCTCAAGGCGGCGTGGGTGCCGCCTTAGGCAGCCAGGAGGAAGATCGCCCGGAATGGCATACGTTCGATACAGTGAAAGGCAGCGACTACCTGGGTGATCAGGATGCGATTGATTTTATGTGTAGCGAAGCTGTACCTGCGGTTTACGAGCTGGAGCACATGGGATTGCCGTTTTCGCGCACACCGGATGGCAGAATTGCACAGCGCCCGTTTGGTGGGCACACCAACAATATCACCAAAAAGCCGGTGCGCCGCGCCTGTTACGCAGCTGACCGAACCGGACATATGATCCTACAAACCCTTTACCAGCAGTGCATCAAGAACCAGGTAAATTTCTTCGATGAATTTCAGGTGATCGATGTACTGATCTCCAATGGAGCAACAGCCGGGGTCGTGGCGCTGGAATTGGCGACGGGCGAGCTGCATGTATTCCACTCCAAGTCGGTGATCTTTGCAACGGGAGGGCATGGGCGGATCTGGGAAATAACCTCCAATGCTTATGCCTACACCGGGGATGGGATTGCGATCGCATTGCGGCGCGGTATCCCGGCTGAGGATATGGAATTTTTTCAATTTCACCCGACAGGAATTTACCGGCTGGGAATATTAATCACGGAAGGTGTGCGCGGCGAAGGTGGTGTGTTAGTCAATGGCAAGGGTGAGCGTTTTATGGAACGCTACGCGCCAACGGTGAAAGATTTGGCCTCGCGGGATGTCATCAGCCGTGCCATGTACATCGAAATGCAAGAGGGACGTGGCATTAATGGGAAGCGTTACATTTACCTGGATGTGACGCCCGAGACGGTCAATAAATATGCCAGCCTGGATGGACGCACCCGCCCGGATGGCACTCCTTACACCATGACCGGGGATGAAATCCTCAGCAAGCTGCCGGACATTATTGATTTTTGCCGGACCTACCTGGGCGTAGATCCCGTCAAGCAACCTATGCCCGTGCAGCCTACTGCCCACTATGCGATGGGTGGTATTCCAACGAACAAATACGGTCAGGTTGTGCTGGATGCTGCCAATAAAGTGCTGCCCGGAATGTATGCAGCGGGAGAAGTCGCGTGCGTCTCAGTCCACGGCGCGAACCGGCTGGGCACCAATTCCCTATTAGACTTAATCGTTTTTGGCAAGCATTCCGGCCTGAATGCGGCCGAGTTTGCCCGCGGGGCTGATTTTCAACCGCTTCCTGAAGACCCTACGGAGTTTGCGCGTGCCCAGTTTGACAGCTTGCGGCAGGGCAGCGGCAAAGCCAAGGCAGCCGACATTGCCAATGAGATGAAAACTGTGATGTTCGAGCATGTCGGTGTATTTCGCACAGAAGCTGGTATGGAAATGGCGGTTGAAAAAGTCCGTGAGCTGCGCGAGCGGTTCAAAGAAGTCCGGGTACAGGATCAGGGCAAAGTGTTTAATCTGGAGCTGCTAAATACCTGGGAAATTGGCAATTTGCTTGAGCTGGCTGAGGTGACAGCTGTCTCCGCACTCCGTCGCCGGGAAAGCCGCGGCGCCCATGCCCGCGAAGATTACCCCAAGCGGGATGATGAAAACTGGCTCAAGCATACCCTGACATGGTTTGAAAACGGGCAGGTGCGCCAGGATTATAAACCGGTTGTCATTACCCAATTCCAGCCTAAGGAACGAATTTATTAGGTAACCCCAGCTCGACATGAGAGAGGATTGTGGGTATTTCGAATAACGAAACCGCCCGAAAAATCCACAACTTCCTGCCTCTTTTTCATTACCCCGAATTCACGTCAGGTAAGGAGTAGAGGATGCAGGTAAATTTAAAAATTTTTCGCTACAACCGGGAAACTGGTCACAAAGCCTCTTACGATACCTATACGATTGAAGCCGATCCTACCGATCGGGTGCTGGATCTTTTAGAGTATGTTCGCAACTATCTGGATGGTTCATTGGGTTTCCGGCGGTCTTGCGCCCACGGTGTGTGTGGTTCAGACGCCATGCGGATCAATGGCGTCAACCACCTGGCCTGTAAAGTGCTGGTCAAAGATTTAGGCTCAGCCAATATCACTGTGGAGCCGCTTTTGGGCCTGCCAGTCATCAAAGACATGATTGTGGATATGGAACCATTTTTTGAGAATTTTCGCTCCGTTATGCCCTATTTTGTTAATGACGAGATGCTCCCAGAGGACGGCCGCGAGCGCCTGCAGACTCCTGAAGCGCGGGAGAGGTTTGATGATACGACCAAGTGCATTTTATGTGCTGCCTGCACAACCTCCTGCCCGTCATTCTGGTCAGATGGTTCGTATATCGGACCTGCGGCAATAGTCAATGCGCATCGCTTTGTCTTTGATGACCGCGATACCGGGGCTGCAGAGCGGTTAAAGATCATGAATGAGCAGATGGGGGTCTGGCGCTGCCGCACAGTCTTTAACTGTACAGAGGCCTGCCCGCGCGATATTAAAATCACGCAGGCAATTGCGGAAGTAAAACGGGCGATAACAACTGGACGCCTCGATTGAACAATTTCCTGGAAAGCTTGTATGCCTCTGCGCCCGATGCTATAATGTGCGCGCCTGCGTGCCCCAATAGCTCAAAGGACAGAGCGAGGCTCTCCTAAGGCCGAGATCCGGGTTCGACTCCCGGTTGGGGCTTTTGTGTAATCTTAACCATAATTGCAAGCTTCCCCCTTGTGTTTTGCGATTTCCTGACTATTTTAAAAACTTCAGCCTCTGGGTGTGGCTCTCACCCGGCCGCTGATTTTTTTGCATGGCCGGTGAGCGTTTTGGCTGTGAACATCGTTCGAGCAAACTGCAAGCAGAATTCCCATCCCCGCTCCCATACGAATGGGGCCGTGAACGGTGTGCCAACGGAAAGTGCTTTAAGGGAAAGTTGCTAATCTTTAAGGTAAATCTATTGAGTTTTTAGTGGATTGTGGTATGATTTCTTTAGCAGATGCCAGGGTGCCCCCCTCACCCTGGCATCTGCGTTTTAATACCTTTTAAGCCACACCTGCGCCAGATGGCTGCCACACCTGGCGCAGGTACTTAGGGTAAAAGAGAGGTCTGCTGGTTTGCAGCCCGGGACCCCCGCCTGATGGACCAGGCAAAGGAAACGGTAACTCCGCTAGCAGGCGAGTACAGCCGGCTTGGGAGGCCGGCGGTGCCTCTTCAGAACCTTCTCCATTATAAATACCATTCCAGAGCAAGATCGGTTTAACAGGATTGATTGCTGCCTGACCCAATCAAGTGTTTTATTGTTCGCGGATGATGATTGATGTTTGCCCACCACTCGGATTGGCGCTTACTTCCTGGCTGTCCCGGGTCAGCGTGCCGTAATAATTGCGCTCATCCGCGACGGCACGCCAACCGCTCAGGACAAAAGGCAGGGGACCATCGGCTTCCAGCCATTCACCGTTATATTTCCGCGCGACATGGACATGCTTACCTGTGGCGCGCCCACCTTCACAAGAGGGATGGCCCAGAGGCGTGTCTTGTGCCACCTGAGTTCCACTGGAGATCAGACTGGTTTCGGCCAGATGGAAGAAAAAGATCACCCAACCTGTCTGCTCATAACCGTCGCCATCCAGGTCGAGCAGCACGGCATTCCGACCGGCCCGGGCGATTTTTCCGGCGGCGGGAGCGGTCACCCACGCCTGGGAGGTTGCGCACACTGCCTCACCAGTTACCGGAGAGAAGTCAAGCGCCCCGCGCGGGGTACCTGAGTTCCAGGCAGGATGCGGTCCGGCAGTCAGGCTCCAGCGCTCGCCCGGTTGAAAAGGCAGGGTGAGTTCCGGCTGGGTGCTGCCTGGAGGGAATAGCGGTCCGGCTGCCTCAGCGCGACTCCAGGGATCGCCAAACTGCTTGCTGAAAAACATGGGAAAGCTGCCAGATCCATACAGGGCTTCACCCCAGGCGGCAGGATTATAGAACAAGGCGAACAAGTGCTGCACCGCGGCACTGCCGGCATTGAGAGCAGGGTTCAGGCGGGTTGTGGTGCCATCCGCGTGTTTGATTACCAGGAAGCTGCCTGCCCGCCAGCCGTAATAGGCGACGTTTAGCTGAGTGCCCGCAATCATCAGCTCCTGGAACAGCCCGCTGCGGCCGGGCACATAAAATCCCAAGGGGTGGGATAGATCTGCGTTGGTAGGCGGCTGACCGAACACCCAACCTGAACGATACTCCAACAAAGCCAGCAGTAGACGCGGATTTACTGAAAGTTCTTGGGCGACCCGCTGCACAATCTGAGCGCCAGTGAGTTTTTCATTGTCCACATCTTCATGGTAGCTGCTCAGGTAACCGCCTGACTGCTGAATGAAACTGGGCGGGTCGAAATCGCGGGCAGAGGGGGAAAACACGAGCTCCTGGTCAGGCAGGAGCAGTACACCTGGTGTCACCTCGGTCAGGCTGTTCGGAATGCGGAGGGGTTGCCCCGGATCGAGGAGCCCATTGGATGCCTGCCCGGATGGAATTGGAATTTGCTGCAGGCCAACTTCGAAGCGGGCTGCTAGGGCAGATGGGGTATCACCGGATTGGGTGGTGTATTCATAAAATTCCCCGGGCGCGGGTTGGTCAAAAGGGGTTGGTGCTTCGGGAGTAATTGCCCCGGCTGCCACTGTGCCGGACGGTTCAACAGCAAGTGTGGTCACCTGGGTTGGTCCGGTTGCTGCCAGTGTCTGGCGGAGGGCCTGCATATTAACCTGGTTTTGGGAGGGCTGTGTCAGACCCGGGAAATTACACGCCAGAGAGGTCACCAGGATGAGCAATGGAAAATAAATCCAGGCGCTCTTTGGATGGGTCCTACAGGTGCGATCAGCTTGAATTCTGCGCATTGAATAATCACCGTGCCTGAACATTCTATCCTAATTGATTCTTCACGGTCTGATGAAAAACTTACCTGTCCAAGTTGATTTGTTTTCAAAAAATGCCAGCCTGACTTGGAGTAAAATGGATCTATCATCCGCCGTAAAATTCCCGGATTTATCCGGATTGATCCCCCTGAAAGCAAGTGGCGGATAGAATGCCAAATCGTCAGGTTTAATATGCCATCCGAGATCGTGCACATCGATTGGATTAAAAACCATCTTTTTCTACTGAGAGATCGATCTGATTTCCCCATTGTTATGGATCAGCCATCCGGCGTTATTGCGGCAGACCTGCTGCCGCTGTCTCTAATCGGCTGTGCGGCCTGGGAAATCATGAGTATCGTGTATAAGCAGCGACAGGCCGTGACAGGTTTCGATGCAAGTGCAGAAAGTGAACGCGATGAATTCCCACCCTGGCGGTATCGCAAAATCCGGATCAAATACCATTTTTCCGGTCATAACCTGAACCCGAAGTTGATCCAGCGGGCAATTGAATTAAGTGAGCAGAAATACTGCTCGATCTACGCTACCTTGCGCGATGTGGTCGAAATCACAAGTGAATTTACGATTAACGACCTGCCTGTTTGATGATGCGGGTCAAGATGCTGCACCTCAACAAATGATTAAGGTTTAAAGCAAAAGCAAGGATCGAAAATAAAAAACCAGGTAGATCAGGCTCATGGCATCCTCAGCAGGACGACAGTGGTGTTAAAGGCTTTGCTTGAAGGCCTCTCCCCGGCCTGGACGGAATCCCATAGCGGGGAATATGCATGGAGCGCTTGCGATGTCCTCGGGCACCTGATTCACGGAGAGAAAACCGATTGGCTGCCTCGCACAAGTATCATTCTGAACTCCAGAACGGAACGCACATGTGATTCGTTCGACCGGTTTGCGCAGTTTGAAGATTCAACCGGTAAATCATTAGCGGATTTGCTAGATAAATTTTCTTTCTTGTGCGCTCAAAATCTTAAAGCCTTGAAAATGCTTAACCTTACCAGCGAACAATTGGAGTTCCACGGTAGCCATCTAGGATTAGGTCCTGTGACACTGCGCCATTTACTGGCTACCTGGGTTGTGCACGATCTCAATCATATTAGCCAGGTCGTCGAAGCGATGGCGAAGCTTTATCGAGATCTCGTTGGTCCATGGCGGGCATATTTGCCAATCCTTGAACGGAGTGAAGAATGATCGGGGGTAGTTTTTACCCGCTGAGCACTCCTGCGATACCAAGGCGACTGTTTTGCCGTTTAATATTCACCAGAATGGAATAATTTGGGCTAATCGATTCACTATGCTATTCTGCATCCAGGATTTTCATTCCCCACGCCTGCTTTCTTATAAAATTGATCATGCATGTTTTCCAGCGCCCATTGTTAACCAGGGCAACACGGCAATGATTTTCGCCGAGGCGAGACACCAGGCGCGTATTGCGGCAGTTAGAATTCAGTTCTCCTTTTCTCAAGCCATCCATAGCGAGCACTGGTTCTCCGGTCAAATTCTGGCACGTATGGTTTGATATCAAGTAGTGGAGTTTGGTCGAGGATATCGACCCCATCAAGTTCAAGCCAATTTTCAGCGACAGAGACTAACCTGACAACCGACAGCCCAATCGGATTTGGCCGGCAGGGATGGCGTGTGGCGAATAAGCCACGCAGCTGGTCGTCGAGGAATGGCTTTACTTTTAAGGTATAGCCGGATGACCGGTGGAAAACGAACAGAAGGATGATATAAGAAAAACCTTCCAGGTCTTGCAGCCCCGCTGCATACTCAGGGAATATTTCTGCCTGCCCGCGGGCCTTCGAGCGCGAGGGTTGAATCGGCACGTTTGCTTTGTCTCGAAATGGGGTATGAATGATACCGATGCTGCGCATGGCATATTCCATAGGATTCCCTTCAATGCAGACGGTCAGACCGATTGATTAGCTTGCCCTCGGCGTAGAGCCGGGCGGCCTGCTCGATATCCAGGATCTCTGTCACGAAGGGTTGGATACCCCGGCTCAGCATACTCTGGTACGCGCCCATGCCCATGCCCCCGCATATTATGGCTGTGCAATCGGCGATCGTATCTGTCATTTGTAAATGTTTGTCATGTGAGCCAGCACCCATTCCATGTGGTTCACCAGGCTGCCGGGTATGTTCAGATTGGTTGGCAAAATGGTTGTGTCCAAGTTTATCTCTGAGCTCCTGGCCTACGATCTGGCCATCGGCGAGAGTCGCAACGAGATAATATGCAGCTCTACCAAAATGCTGGCTGATGGTTTTTCCATCATCGGTGATCACCGCGATTTTCATGGATGCTCCTTGTCGATTAATAGGGGATATTAAATTAGTGGATATCGTTTCGCAATTATTGAATTCGAAATCTTTAATTGTGCTAGGCTAGCCTAGGTGATCAAGCTTCCAGCAGCGCAAGAAGAACAAGAAGACGCCCAAGGCTGCCGTCCCCAGGAGTACAATTCCTGCCAGCTGCCAGATTCCCGGTGGCAAAGTCCGAAATACACGGGTGCTGGTACCAGAATCGACTGACTGGGAGATCAGTGCAGGCGGTGTACAGGTTATGTAAGGTTGATGGTTCTCATGAACTCCTGCAATCTGAGCAAATTTTGCTACATGTTCTTGGTAGTCATTGGGGTGGCAGTCCTGGCATAAAGCTGCATTCCCCACCAGGGGGTCGGTAAGTAATCCTTCGTGGGCATCTTCCTTGATCATCGTATCCAATTGCCCACCATGACAATCTGTGCAGTGGACCGGTGATTCGTACAAACAATACCATTTGCCTTGGTCATACAATGTGTATTGCTCCTGGTGACATGCTATGCAGGTTGTGTCTTTCTCAGGAGGTTGCTGTGCGAGAGCGGATCCGCCTCTTGAAATTGGGAGGAAACAAGCTGTTAGACACGCTGAAAACCGCAAAATTGTGAAAATAGGTTTTTTAAACATGCTGCCTCCTCAAGTGTTCGAGCAGTTCTACGCCTTGCTGGGACTGAAATGGTGGTTTATCGCGTTTTCGTAATCATTGGCTGGGCAGAGGACCAGGATGATTTTCGCGACACCAGCCCCCAGATTTTGCCAGCAGTGAGGCAAACAGGCTTGAAAGTATAGGCTGTCACCCGGATCAAGGATATAGCGCTGGTTTTCAATCCTGTATTCCATACGCCCTGCCAGGCAAAACACGAACTCAAATCCCAAGTGCATGGTGAAATCCGGGCCGCTGGTGGCATAAGGTGAAAGAGTCACGATAAATGGTTCTGGTGCTTTGCCTGGCAGGTTGCTCCCAAGGTCTTCCAGCGTGCCGTGTGCCATCGTCATGCGCTGTCTGTGCCTGGAGTTCGTGTATATGATTTTCTGATCGCTCCTTTTCGATAGGAAAAACCCCACAATGGGTACTCGCAACGCGTTCGAAATCTTCTGCAAAGTATTCACGCTGGGTGATGTTTTTCCGTTTTCGATTAGGCTGAGGGTATTGATTGAAACGCTGCTTAAGTCAGCCAGGGCTCGTAGGGATAACCCTCGTTCTTTCCGGATCGCCCGCACGCAATCCCCCACATTCACATCAAAGCCTTGATTGGCGATCACCGCCGGGTCGAGACCCGGAATATCAAGCTCTCGGGCATATAGGGTTCGTTTCATAGGCCAATCCTTCAAAATGAGATTGGGTAATTTGATACTGTTTTTAGTTACAAAATCTACATAATTAAATACTATTATTGCACAGATTCTAAAAAATTGTACATTAATATCGAAAATGTTACTGATAAAAGTGACGCCGTTTCCCAAATTGGTTGCAGCCTGCTCCAGATCGAGTTAAGGTGAGCTGGAAATATCAATGCCAAATTGACTCGCGGTCAGCGAGTCAGGGTACAAAAATTAATCATTGTATGGGTTAGTTATTCAACAGGGGTTGGTTGGACATGAAACCGGAAGGTTTGGTCGGTTTCCGTTGTGATCAGAACCAGGAAATGGGTTTCCGCCTGGCTCCGGTTGTAAAACGAATGCGGGTAACTGCCATTGAAGGCCAGGCTGTCCTGCTCCTTGAGGGTGTAGATCGAATCTTTTACCCGGTATTCCAGCTCCCCCTGGGTGCAGATCACCAGCTCATCTCCCGGATGAATCATTTGTTCGCTGCCGCTGCCCTGACCGGGCTCGACGGTGAAATGCAGGACGTGTACTCGCTGATCAAGGATTTTACCTGGGAGAACGCTCACTTTCAGACCAGGCATTACAACTTTCTCGCGGTCCTGTGCCTGGATTAGATGCAGGTCGTTGTTGTTTTCATCTTCGATGAAAAAAGCCGAGAGCGGGATATCCAGGGCATTGGCGATGGAGTAAAGCGTCGTTACCGTTGGTGAGGCATTATTATTTTCGATGAGAGTGATGGTATTTGGGGATAGACCGGCACGCTCAGCCAGAACCCGGATTGAATACCGACGCTCTTTCCGGAACGCGCGCAGCTTTTCACCGATGCCAGGTGGTGTCTGTTCCACTCCATGTTGATCTTGCATGACGTCTTTGCTTACCACCTTTTTGTGGCATTAGTTAGAATGAACATGACCCAACGAGTTGCCAAATTCTAACACGCGCAATCAAAATGACACAGAAAATGATCGAAAGTGTTTAGCGATTACCCATTTTTCTGGTGATTGTGAGTGAATCCGGCGACCTTGTATTAAGCATTATAGCTGGAGGCCGTCACATCACCGCCTTCGCCCGTCCAGTTGGTGTGGAAGAATTCGCCCCGCGGTCGGTCCACCCGCTCATAAGTGTGGGCGCCGAAGTAATCCCGCTGGGCCTGCAGCAGGTTGGCAGGCAGGCGCTCGCGCCGGTAGCCGTCGTAGAACGCCAGTGCGCTGGACATCGCTGGCACCGGCACGCCGAGTGCGACGGCAGCGCCTACCACGCGCCGCCAGGCAGGTTCAGCTTGCTGCACCTGTGACTTAAAAAATGGGTCGAGAAGCAGGTTTGTCAGGGTGGGCTGGCGGTCGAATGCTGCCTTAATATCATCTAAAAAGGCGGCCCGGATGATGCAGCCACCGCGCCACATCAGGGCGATATTACCGTATGCCAGGTTCCAGCCCAACTCCTGGGAGGCCGCCCGCATGAGCATGTATCCCTGGGTGTACGAGATAATTTTGGCTGCGTACAGCGATTGGCTCAGGTCGGCAATGAAATCATTACGATCCCCGTTGAATTCGGGATTGGGAGAGCCCAGCTCATGGGCTGCTGCGACTCTTTCTTCTTTCAAAGCGGATAAGGCGCGAGCAAAGACTGCCTCCCCGATAAGCGTCAGCGGGACACCGTATTCGAGCGCAGCCTCCACTGTCCATTTTCCGGTGCCTTTTTGCCCTGCGGCATCCAGGATCAGGTCAATTAACGGTGAGCCGGTTTCATCCTTAAATTTGAGGATGTCGGCGGTGATTTCGATCAAATAAGAATTCAAACGACCGGTATTCCAGCTTGCAAAGACAGCACTCATTTCCGCGGGCGTCATGTTCAATGCGGAGCGCAGCAGGTCGTAAGATTCGCCAATCAGCTGCATATCCCCGTATTCGATGCCATTGTGGACCATTTTTACAAAGTGCCCCGCCCCTTCTTCACCCACCCAGTCACAGCAAGGCGTACCATCGGCAACTTTGGCTGCGATCGCCTGGAAGATAGGCTTGACATGCGGCCAGGCTTCTGGCGCGCCGCCGGGCATGATGGAAGGGCCGAAGCGGGCACCTTCCTCCCCTCCAGAGACGCCTGTACCGATAAACAGGATGCCCAACCTGGCCAGGGATTGGGTCCGGCGGGTTGTGTCGGGATAGTGCGAGTTGCCGCCGTCAATCAGAATGTCACCCGGCTCCAGGAGCGGGACAAGCTTTTCAATCATCGCGTCCACTGGCGCACCGGCTTTCACCATTAACATCACCCGCCGCGGTCGTTTTAAGGCATTGACCAGCTCCTCCAACGAGTGTGTTCCGATCACCCGTGTGCCGCTGGCTTCGTTTGCCAGGAAATGATCCACTTTTTCCACAGTACGGTTGTACACAGCGACTGTGAATCCGTGATCGTTCATATTGAGCACCAGGTTTTGGCCCATGACTGCCAGGCCGATCAATCCGATATCTGCGCGTTGTGCCATTGTTACCTCAAGTTGGTTAAGTAAAGTTTAGTTTAGCCATTCATTTTGGATGGCCAGCAAGATGTCATAAATAATTTCTACCACAGGTTTGTCAATTGGCACGATTAATGCTTCGTCCGGTTCTGGCGGTTCCAGGTCCGCAAACTGGCTTTGCAGCATAGCAGCCTGCATATAGTGCCCTGACCGCGCCTGCATACGGCTCCAAATGAGATCAAATTCGCCATCCAGATAAATAAAGCGTACCCTGTCATTTTCTTGCCTGAGCTGGTCGCGGTATTGTTTTTTCAGGGCAGAGCAGGCAATCACTGCGTTTTGTGCCTGCGCCAGCTGGTGCTGGATCAAAGCGGATAACCCCGCCAGCCAGGGTTGGCGATCGGTATCGTCCAGGGGAATGCCGCTCGCCATCTTGGTGATGTTCTCGGGTGGGTGAAAATCATCCGCGTCGTAAAATGAACAACCCAGTTGTTTTGCCAGAGCCTGCCCAATGGTAGTTTTACCACTGCCGGATACTCCCATCACGACCAGAATCATTACCATAGTGTGGTGCTCGCAATAATGCCGTCTTGAAACGCGGCTGGTTGAAGACCGCCAATCTGCCGGATGATAAAGGTGCCAGGGTGTGACCTGCCCATTTTAATCGAATTATGATCCCAACTATGCAGAATTTGCCACTGAGCTTGTCTGGAATAATCGCATCGGAGCGCTACGCACCTTCCTTCCAAAGCTCTTGCAGTTGGAAATTCCAGGATCGCTGCAGTTTCGCCACCTGCAGCAGCAGTATGGGAGTTATTTGCCAATATTTATGCATCCACAATCAAACCTAGCTCTGGATCCAGGCGAGCAGACCGGCAGGGCAGGCGATTGGGGTGTGGTAGAATGCCAAAATCGCTTTTCCTTCTCAGCATCGCGGCCCGTAGATCGCCAGACATATCCCTCTGCACCAGGAAATCCAGCAGAATTTCCGCATGAATCCGCTCGGTCAGCAAGATTGATCAATACCGAGGCGGAAAGCCGGATTGTACAGCCGGGTATTTGCGCTGTCCTGTACTGTTGCCCTGGCATTGGTATATTCCTGCGCTGGAGCAGTGAACAATTTATAGCCGGAATCAACCGTTTGTTCGGAAATTTTCTTTCTATGGACAAAAACATGGATGAAATCACGAGAATACACCTGGAAAACCTGTATTCAACCGACCGGGAACTGCAAAACAGGGCATTTTTCTATGTGCTTGAGGTGACCGATCAACCTGTCGATTGGGCGTACGCAGTGTGGGATGAATTGGTGGTTGCTTTGAGCGACAAGGACAACCACGTTCGGGCGATTGCCGCCCAGGTCCTGTGCAACCTGGCGAAGAGCGATCCGCAGAAACGCATGCTTAAGGATTTTCCTGCGCTGCTGGCAGTGACGAAGGATGAACGCTTCGTCACCGCGCGGCACTGCCTGCAGTCTTTATGGAAGGTTGGCGCGGTAGGCAAAGAACAACAGGAAATATTTGTTGCCGGGCTTGAAACCCGTTATAAAGATTGCGTCTCGGAAAAAAACGGCACCCTGATCCGTTACGACATCATCCAGGGTTTCAGGAATCTTTATGACGTTGTACAGGACGCCAGTCTCCGATTACAGGCGCTGGAACTAATTGAAATGGAAGATGATCTCCAGTATCGCAAGAAGTATGCCAGCGTTTGGAAAACAAAGAAGCCTTCCTGACTTCACGGCCAAATTTGCCAGATCGATACAAGCAGACTGGCTGGTTGATCCGTTAAAACTCGGACAGTTTTAACCCTCCGATCCATGCAATTCACCCGTTTAATCTGGCCAGCACCTCAGCCCAAATCTGCCGCAATCCCCCGCAGCGCCTCCCCAAACCGCTCGACTTCTTCCATCGTGTTGTAATGGACCGGTCCTACCCGCACCATGCCGCCGCTGTCTTCCACGCCCAGGCGCTCAGTAACCGCCAGGGCATAGTAGTTGCCGTTCCAGACGTTGAAGCCTGCTTCCCCGAGGCGGCGGGCTACCTCTTCGGGGTGTTTACCTGCCAGCCGGAAGGAGAATGTGGGGACGCGCTCTTCCAGCCGGCGCGGGTCGGCCAGGCCATACAGTGTCAGGCCGGGGGTTTCTTGCAGAATGTCCAGCAGCAGCCGGCTGATCTCGAACTCGTAAGCGCGGATCGCCGCCATGGCCTGCTTCAAATGCAGCGCCCGGTCCCTGTAGCGCCCGTTGAATTTTTCGGCGTAGTGCTCGCCAAAAGTCCGGCCCACCCAGCCCAGGTAATCCAGTGCACCCAGGGTGCCTGCCATCCCTTCGAAGTTGCCGGTGCCGGTCTCAAATTTGCCAGGTGGGTTGTCAGGGGCGGGGCGCACTTTGTAGGCCTGTAAACCCTCCAGGTGCTCGTGTTTCCCGTACAACACACCCAGGTGCGGACCGAAAAACTTATACGCCGAGCATACCAGGAAATCACAACCCAGCGCCTGGACATCGATCGGCCCGTGCGGAGCGTACTGCACCGCGTCAATATAAACCAGCGCCCCGGCATGCTGGGCCATGTGGGTGAGCTCTTCCACCGGGTTGATAGTGCCCAGGGCGTTTGAAGCGAATCCAAATGCCACAATCTTGGGTCGCTCTTCCAGCGCTTGTTCGAAATCTTCCATATCCAGGGTGCCATTTTCGGCATTGAAATCTACCCAGCGGATGCTGCAGCCGCGCTCCTCCGCCAGCATGGTCCAGGGGGTGATATTGGCGTCGTGATCCAGGCGGGTGACCAGAATTTCATCCCCGGGTTCCAGGCGGCGCCCCAACGAGCGGCTGATTTGGAACGTGAGCGAAGTCATATTTGGACCAAAGACAATTTCTTCCGGGCGAGAGGCGTTCAGGAAGTCGGCAGTAGCCCGGCGGGCTTCATCCACAACGGCGTCGGATTCGATGCTGGTCTGAAAAACCCCGCCGTGATTGGCATTGTGCCGGGTCAGGTAGGTGTGGATTCGCTCGATAACAGGTTGGGCAACCTGGGTGCCCCCCGGGTTGTCAAAATAAACAACCTCCCGTTGTAAGGATGGAAAATGGGTGCGAATCTGGCTTATATCGAGTGTCATGCTGTCTCCCCACGGATTTGGCTTATACTTAAGTTGAGGGTTATTTTATCAGTATCATCGAAAAAGCAGGTTGATAGAAAGGAGGCCAGTATGGTGAGCGCCGAGCGATTGGACCGATTAACGGTGCAGGGTGAGTTGTATGAAACCAACCCGGATGGGGCAGTGCGCTGCACCGCCTGTGGGCACCGCTGCCTCATCCGCCCGGGCCGGCGAGGAATATGCCAGGTGCGCTTTAACGAGGGGGGAAAGCTGTTTGTGCCCCATGGTTACGTGGCAGCCCTGCAGGCTGACCCGATCGAAAAAAAGCCATTCTTTCATGTGTTTCCAGGCTCAGATGCGCTCACCTTTGGCATGTTGGGCTGCGATTTTCACTGTGGCTACTGCCAGAACTGGTTTACCTCCCAGGTGCTGCGCGATAAAGCTTCTGACCCTGCACTGAATCTCATACGGCAGGTGACGCCAGCTGAAATGGTAGCGCTGGCGCGCCAGAGCGGGGCGCGTATGCTGGCCTCCTCCTACAACGAACCCCTGATCACCACCGAATGGTCGGTTGCAATTTTTAAGGAAGCCAACCGGGCGGGGATTAACTGCGCTTATATATCCAACGGCAATGGAACCCCCGAAGCCCTGGAATACCTGCGCCCGCATTTGATCGCATATAAAGTGGATTTAAAGACCATGCAAGACAAACACTACCGCAGCCTGGGTGGGGTGCTGCAGAATGTGCTGGATACCATCCGTTTGGCGGTAAAGATGGGCCTGTGGGTGGAAATTGTCACATTGGTGATACCCGGCTTTAATGACAGTCCCGCGGAGCTTTTGGATGCGGCTCGCTTTATTGCTTCGGTATCAGTGGATATTCCCTGGCATGTCACCGCTTTTCACCCGGATTATAAGATGGTCGATCCCCCAGCCACATCCATCCGCACCCTGATCCAGGCGGCTGAGATCGGTGAAGAAGCCGGCTTGCGGTATGTGTATGCTGGCAATATCCCTGGGCGGGTGGGTGATTATGAGGATACGCGCTGCCCGGCTTGCCAGGCTGCTCTGATCCGGCGCTACGGCTACGTTATCCAGGAGTACCGCATCACCGGAGCGGGTACCTGCCCGGAATGTGGTGTGAAGATACCCGGGGTCTGGCACGATCACCCGGACACTGTGCGTTTGAACGGTTTGGGAATGCCGCGCATCATGCGGCGCTGAAAGCTGAAACCGGATGAACTGCGGGTGAGCATCAACCCCGCGTGAGCGTTAGTCGATTCACGAAGCGGTCGTGCGCGCCAAAGCGATACTTGTAAGTTTCAGCACCGCGCATGAAATCGAAGCATTTGTGCCCGGTTTCAATTGCCCACTGGATTAAATAGGCCAACAGCACCCAGCCAGGAGAAAGACCGCCGAAGCTGGATTCCAGGCCCGAATTGTAAACCCAGATGCAGCCATCATAATCAAAATTGAGGGAACCTGCGACTTTCTGCCCGCCGACTTCCAAAAAGGCCAGCTGCAGCCACCCGGCCTGGAAGGCTGCTGTCAGGCTGCTGTGAAACTGTTCCTGCATTTTTGGTGTCAGGAAGTTTTGTTTGGTCGGATCTTGTGCCATTAACCCCATGAAAGCCTGGATTTCATCGGCAAGCTTTTGTTCATCTGCGGCGATATACCAGCGCACAGGCAGGTCTTCCCCTTCGATCCGGCGGAGTTTGCGGCGGATTTCGTGGCGCTGCTTTTTATCGATCCCGGCCAGGTAGGCTTCCCAGTCGTCTGGCAGATCGAGCACGGGGGCGGGCTGCAGGATTTCCTGCCTGGCTATGAAGCCAAACTGGCTGGCGTGTTTTAACAGGTATGCCAGAGTAGGTGAATCATCGCGTAGGTTGTACAGATCGATTGCCTGCCAGACGGGATTCTTTTCGCAGGCTAAAAAGTTTAGCAAGCCGTGCATGAACTGGCTGTGGTCTTTTAGGCCAACAATAAAATCCAGGCAGTCGGAAATTTCATGGCTGCCCAGCAGCATTAACACTGGCTTGTTATTCTCTCCGGATGTGATAAAAAAAGGAGCGATCCCTACCAGCTCACGGCTGCGCCAGGCGAGGACCAGATAGAGCTCACCAGAACGCCATTCGCCGCCACCCAGGGTACGCCACCAAGCAAACAGGTATTCGTGGCGTAAGAATGGCACGTGAATTGCACTCTGTTCCACCAGTGCATTCCACACCTCAGCCAGATTTGCAAACGTTTCGATGGAATGGATTACCTCATGTGACAGGTGTTCCGGAGCTGCTGGGTCGGTTGGTAGTAAGGTGGTGGGCATCCTCTCTCCTGGGCGGTGTGGTCGGCGTTTTCCCTGTATAATCAACGGCAGGACGCTGATTGGATAAGTTTCGAAACTGATGACTTATAAATTGGATCTAATCATGCTGCCGATTGTGCGGCAGCCAGAACATGATGATGGGGTAGTTTTCGGACTGGTATCTGCACAGCCGCCGCGCCGTCCGGCACGCGGTCGGGTGGATGACCAGCTCTTTTTGCGCCTCACCTTGGGTGGGAATGCTATCCTGGAAGCTCAGGAGCAAACCCAGCTTTTAGAACGGGCAGCCAGCCTCTATTATAAAACTGCTGGAGCAGTCACCGGTGCTATCCGCAAGCTGGCAGCCTTTTTAAACCAGGAAATCCTTAATCGCAATTTGCACAACGCCGGCCGCGGACTCCAGACCATTGGATACCTGACAGTGGGTGTGATGCGACCTGACCGGATTTACCTGGCGCAGTGCGGTCCGACCCATGCTGTCTTAGCCAGCGAACAAAACGCTGAGCATTTCCATGACCCGCAGCTGGCAGGGCGTGGGCTGGGCCTGGCGCGGACCACGCCGGTGCGCTATTTGCAATTTGAGCTTCAACCGGGCGACTTGCTTCTGCTCTCTACGCAGCCTTCTCCAGCCTGGACACCGGAATTCCTCCAAAACCGTCGCTTGGCTGGTCTGGAAAGCCTGCGCCGCGATTTAATATCCCAGATTGAAATCGATCCCTTTGCGCTGCTCATCCAGGCACGACCGGGTACTGGAAAGATCCGCATCGCTCGCCCCAAACCGGTGGCAGTTGTGCCAGACCAGGAGTCCCTGGCAGCTCTGAACAACGATCCGATTGCTGAAGCAGGTCCAGCGTACCAGGAAGCTCATGTGGTCGGGCCGGGAGAGATCCTCCCATTGGCAGCGGCACTTGCCCATGAGGCAGCTGCTGAGACTGAACCAGAAGGAGGTCCTCCTGCCGCCGTTGAAGATAGTGTGGGACCTTCAGAAGCGGAAGTGGGCTTGCTGGCAGACGAAATATCGGCGACCAGCCCGCCTGCCGGCACACAGCCTGGAGCAGATGCACCGGCTCCGGAAGATCATGAGACACTGGTAACCTCTGTGGCTGAAGTCCCAGATCTCACTTTGAGCCAGGATGCTGTTGCCCCGCAGCCTGGAGGAGCAGAGCAGCAGCCTGAAACAGCATTACCAGACAACGCCGCGCAGCCCAGCCGCCCCCCTAAACCCAGGCGTGAGCTGAATATGGGTCCGGCATTTTTAGCAGGTGTGCGAACCCTGGATCGCAGCCTGACTGGGATGCAGTCAGGTTTGCGCCGTGGTTTAAAACGCCTCCTGCCAGACGACGCCTTTATGAACTTTCCGACTTCGGTGATGGTGTTTATTGCCGTCGCAATCCCCCTGATCGTTGTTGCAGTTGCCTGGACGGTATATGCACAGCGGGGAAGTGCATCGGTCTATGGAGATTATGTTAATCAGGCCGTTGCGATTGCCTCCCAGGCAGAAGGCGAGACCGATGCTGATGCGCTGCGCCAGATTTACACAGATGCGCTCGCTGCTTTAGACACAGCTGAACAGGAAAGGGTTACCGAACAGTCTGCAGCGCTGCGTACTCAAATCCTGGGATTGTACGATCAGTTGGAGTGGATTGACCGGTTGGATTATCAGCCGGCGTTGATCGGGGGTTTGGACAGCAGTGTATTAATCAGCCGCATTGTGCTGGTGGATGATGATCTTTTCCTGCTGAATGCCTCGGTGGGTGCTGTCATCTATGCGCAGGCTTCTCCCAGCGGGTATCAGGTAAATAACGGGTTTTTATGCGGTCCTACACCCGGGAATGGCCCGCTGGTTGATATCGCTGCGCTGCCCCGTGAAAACAATTTAGATGCCAGCATTGTCGGAATTGATGCCAACGGCAATCTGTTGTACTGCGCACCCGGCGTAGCCCCCACTTCTCAGCCGCTGCTGGCGCCAGATTCCGATTGGGGCCGGGTAGAAGCCATCCGGATTGATTTGGATACGATGTACGTGCTTGATCCGCTGACGAATGCGGTCTGGTATTATCCGGGAACCGGTAGTATGTTTACCGAACGCCCCGGCTTTTACTTCGATGAAGATGTGCCCTTGCTGCGCGATATGATCGATATGGCGATCAACCACAGTGACCTGTATCTGCTGGATTCGAACAGCCAGGTAACAACCTGCGTTTATTCGAGTCTGCCGACCGCGCCAACCCGCTGCCAAAACCCTGCATTATATACCGATGCCCGCCCCGGTAGAGGGATTGAACCTGACATCCCGGGGGTTGACTTCGTCCAAATCCAATATTCACCCCCTCCCGAACCCTCAATTTTTCTACTGGATGCTGCTGCTCGTGCAGTCTATCATTTTAGCGTTCAGCTGACTTTACAACGCCAGTACCAGTCGCGCGCAACTCTGCCGGAGGGTGAAGCTACCGCATTTCTGGTCAGTCCCAACCGGCGACTGTTCCTCGCTTTGGGAAGCCAGCTCTATGTTGCTCTTTTGCCCTGACTCTGGAAGATAAAATTCTTAGAACCCCACAATAGTGCTGGTCAAACGGTATAAAAATACGGCCAGTACGGCGCCCAACGCACAAATCAAGATCAAACCAAACAGCGAAACCAGCAGGGTTAACCAACGCCGGCCTCCAGGCGAAGGGGATGCCGCAGGTCTCAACATTTGGAAATTGATCCCTACGATGGTGATGTTGTCATGTCCGCCGCGCTCATTCGCCTTGCGGATCAACACATCCAGCCCGCTTTCCAGGTTGTGTCTGTTCATAATATCCAGGATTTCCTGGTCGTCCACCAGGTCGGATAACCCATCGGTGCACAAAATCAACCTGTCGCCAGGTTCCAAGATCAGGCCCTGGTTCGCGCCGCGCCTCGATCTCACTCTGGTCCACGTCCAACTGCATTCGCACATCAGGATCAACGGTTTTTGGCGATCCCAGGTAGCGCCTGATTACATGCTGGTTGGGGTGATCCACCGCTTCTGAACTGGTCAGCAGGCCGAGATCCATGGCTTCCTGGATCCAGGTATGGTCTACGGTCAACTGCTGGATCTTGTTGTTCCGCAGCAGGTACAACCGCGAATCGCCGACCGAGGCTGTATACAACCGATCCTCAATGACCCAGGCGCAAACACAGGTCGAGCCCATGCCGGTTTGTTCACTGTGCAGCTTGGACTGTTGCTGGATTTTTTGGGAAGCCTGGATGATCGCGGCAGTCAAGATTTCGACCGGTTGGGAAGCATCACTTGCTGCGATGCTGCTGCTGATTTCTTCCACAGCAATTTCTGCCGCAACCTCACCAGCCCGGTGTCCGCCGATACCATCAGCAACAACTGCCAAGAGGGAGCGACGCGGGTCAGTACTGCTGACTTGGTGTGCGGAAATGGCAAAGCGGTCCTCGTTTGTTTTTCCGCCCATCCCAGGATGCGTGCGGGCAGCCACCGGTAGATGTGCCTGTTGAATGAGATTCACTGGGAAAGCTCTTCTTTTGTGATGACGATTCGCCGGGCGGCGGTTTCATTTGGCAGCCGGAAACGAAAACTCACCCGCCCGATATGAATCAGGTCCCCATGGCGCAGACGCGAGCCTTCTTTAGGAACTGGTGCATAATTGACCCAGGTTCCTGCAACGGTGTCTGCATCGAAAATCCACAAATCACCGTTGGGACGTTGCGCGATTTTTGCATGCAAAGGGCTGACAGAAGGGTCCTCCAGCAGTTGGGAAGCCTGGCTTACTGAACTTCCAAAGGTAATTTCTGTTTCCATGATTGGCTGGGGCACACCCCGGCCTCCATTTCCTTCGCGACCGAGCAAGTCCAGGTAAGCTAATGGTTGCTCCGGGTTGCGGCGTGGGGTAAAACGCAGGCGGTTGGCAAGATTGGCAAGCCGAGTTACAGGTGCATAAAGGCTGCGCGGTTCAGCCTGGATAGGCACCGGTTGGGTAACCGGATCTTTATCCCGCCGCCGTGGATTGCTGTTTGTTTTTGTCCGTTCCGTCCGCCTCCTCCCGACACGCGGCCGGGTAGCGTCCGCGGGTCTCAGGCGACCGCCGATAATCAGCACCCATAACAGGATTGCGCCTGCTGCAAGCGCAAAGACAACCGCCAGGATGGGTGCCTGGCGCACGAATACCCTGGCAATACCGGTTGGCTGGCCCGCGATGGAGATGCTGATCGGAGTTTCGATGCTTTTCCCCTGCATACCCAGGACATCATCCACAGTTACTTGCAGGAGATGTTCACTGCTTTGATCATATGCGGAAATATCCCAGTTGAACGCGTCGAATGGCGCCTGGATATTTTCATCAACAATTTCCCCGTCCACCATGAGTGCGGAGCGAATCAGATCGCGTGGATGACTGTCTGGGTACTCAATTAGAATTTGCAGGTTTTGCACGGTTGGGATTAATCCAGCTTCAGGGTCCTCACTTTCTGGAGCATGCCGTTCGATTTCAGTTGGGGGCTGGATGAATACTGGATTGGGAGCCTGGACATCTATGTTGATGGTGGCGGGGTCCGTAACCAACGTTTCACCGGTGTGCTCGACGCGCGCAGAAATCTGGTAGGCCCCCGGAGCCCGCGCAGATGACTGATAAGCCAGCAGATAGATACCCCGTAATGGATCCAGGTAGGACTCAACTGGCGGGATTGGCTGAGTATCTGAAAAACGATACGTACTTCCGCCAGATTGAAAAGCCAGCTCAGCTATCAAGTTGGCACCGGCGCTGTCGAGCATACCTTCAGAGGCGACGATCCAGACATAAACCCGCACTCCGAGTTGGGTGGCGCGCGTGGCTAGATCTTGCAGAGCCAGGGCAGCATTATTGTCTGGCGGTGGGGTAATAAATAGGACGGCGCGTGCCATTCCTGGTGCGGGAGTTGGATCGGCGGCCACCGTAATGGCCTCTCCAAGGATGTCAAAGCTGGGGGTCAGGTTGCGTGAATCAGGTTGGTAGGAATCAAAACTACGTTGCCAATCGATCGGATCGGATAAATGGGTGGAACGCGGTCCGGTTGTCGTGAGCAGGCTCAAATCGTCACCGAGGGCCGCCGAGCTGCTTGTTATCCAATTGCGTAATGCATTCGAGATCAGATCATAGCGTGAAATCCCTTGCGAATCTCGAATCGCGAATGCCGGTCCTGGGTTAAGTGCGACAACGAGTTGGACACCGGGTTCCTGGTAGGTCAGCTGTTCCACCGGGATAATCTGATCGTTTTCAAGAATGCTGACATCCTGGGGTTGCAATCCGCGAATGAATTTACCGTCTGAATCGTAGACGCTTAGAAACGATGTGATTTCTGGGAAGTTGTCAGGATTAATCTGGCTCAGGCTGCCTTGAGCCCCACCTTGGGCGCGGCTTTCAATGCGCGTGACCAGCAAAGCCAGAAGAATCAGGGATACCCACAGCAGGCGGCGGTCTGGCATAACGTTTTTTATTTTAACACACGGTTAACAGTTGAAAAACGATCCAGGGGGATCCTTTCCCCTGGATCGTTTTGTATTCCAACGGCAAATAGATTATGCCGTGGTTTCAATACTGGAGGCTGCCGGGATAGGCGTGCGCCCGGTCAGGCGCATATATGTTAACGCCCAGGCGGAGCCGATGTAGGAGCGCAGGGCCCCATTCAGAACCAGCAGGACAGGCAGGTAGATGACCAGGCAGAGCAGGGAGACCCCCAGACCCCAGCCGGGAGCACTGCCGCCGAAAATAAGGCTGAAAATGACCGGCAGTGCCAGGAACGCCAATGGGATGCCAATTAAGAAACTGACAATCCCTCCTCCAATTCCCAGGATCAGACCCATCAGAATCATCACGCCGAGGTTGCTGCGCACGACTTCCCAGCCATGCCGGAGACCTTCAAACACGCCGGCGTTTTCTACGATCAGGGCTACGTTCACCTGTTCGATGACAACACCAACAAACCAGGCAATTGGGAATATCAGGCAGATTAAGGGAAGCAAGCAAATCGCCCCGATACCGAATGTGACGACCGTAAGCAGGATGAAGAACCCGACCAGCACACCCACAATGACAAAGATCGCCAGGCCAATCAATAAATTAAGGCCAAATACGCGCCAGAAATAGGGGGTGCTGCCCCGGAATAATTCACCAAACGTCAGGCGGGATTCACCAGCGTCAGCTTGCATTGTGCCGCGTACGATGCCAATCCGCCCGATTGTGCCTAACAAAATGGCCACGACCACGACGATCAATGCGATCGCGATCAATGCGGCAATCAATAGAGCCACCTGCCAGTCTTGCAGGTTATATCCGAACGGCATATATCCAGGGGGCAATTCATTTCCTGAAAAAGTATATCTAAGCCCGCTACCGCCGGTATTGCTACCGGCAGTACAACCCGCCAGGACGCCGAAGAGCCATAAAACTTTATGCTTCCAAATTACCTGCCAGGCTTTCGAAAGGACTTCACCGATGTCCATGATAGCATTCTCCTATTTTCGATTGTTCTATGCGTGGACAGAAATACTGCGGTATTCTGTTATTTAGTATACGTCATTCCCATTCAATTGTCGCGGGTGGTTTGCTGGTGATGTCGTAAACAACCCGGTTAATCCCGGGAACTTCATTCACTATCCGGTTCGAGATCCTGCCCAAAACCTCGTAGGGCAGGCGTGCCCAATCAGCGGTCATAAAATCATCTGTCGTTACAGCCCGGATGGCGATGACTTCCTGATATGTGCGGCTGTCTCCCATTACTCCAACAGAGCGGACTGGCAGGAGAACAGCAAAAGCCTGTGAAGTGCCGGATACATCTTCGCCAGCACCTGCCAGGTGCAGCAGCCCTTCAGCCGCCAGCACCTCTGTTAGAACGGCATCAGCCGCACGCAGGTTTGCCAGGCGTTCGGAGGTGATTTCACCCAGGCAGCGCACAGCCAATCCGGGCCCCGGGAACGGTTGCCGCCAGACCATCTCGCGGGGCAGTCCCAGTGATTCGCCAACCGTCCTGACTTCATCCTTAAACAAATAACGCAGCGGCTCGACCAGCTCAAACTTCATATCCTCCGGTAAGCCGCCGACATTATGGTGCGTTTTGATGCGGGCTGCCTGGCTGCGATCGGGTGCGCTGGATTCAACCACGTCTGGATAAATTGTGCCCTGCACCAGGAATTTAGGTGCACCCAGCCGGCGGGCTTGCTGCTCAAAAATCCGGATGAATAGCTCACCGATGATGCGTCTTTTCTGTTCCGGGTCTGAGACACCTTTGAGCGCTACCATGAAGTCCTTGACGGCATCTACTATAATGACCTCAACGCCCAGGTTCTTGTGAAGTGCAGCCTGAACAAGTGACCTTTCATCCTGGCGTAGTAAACCAGTGTCTACGAAAACAGAGACAAGCTGCTCGCCAACGGCACGGTTGACCAGCGCTGTAGCGACCGTTGAATCCACGCCTCCACTGACGGCTGAAAGCACCTGGGCACTGCCAACTTGTTGGCGGATGCGATCCACACTTTCCACGATGATGGAGTCCGGAGTCCAATCCGGGATCGCCTGGCAGATGTTAACGGCAAAATTTTTAAGTAGCTCAACACCGCGCGGGGTGTGGCGCACCTCCGGATGAAACTGCACACCATAATACTGGCGGTTGGGATCTCCCATGGCAGCTACTGGTGAATTTGCCGAATAGGCCAGGGTGGAAAAGCCAGGAGGCAAGCTTTCAATCCGATCACCATGGGACATCCAAACGCTTTGCACGCCCGCCGGCAGGACCAGGCTGGGGGCAAATTGTTCGATGATTGCGGGCCCGTATTCGCGTTCTGCTGCCGGTGCCACGCGCCCTCCCAGCGCATGCGTGAGAGCCTGCATGCCATAGCAAATGCCTAAAATCGGCAGACCTGACTGCAGGACATAGGGCGGGATTTGGGGTGCATTTTCCTCATAAACGGATGCCGGTCCGCCTGAAAGAATAAACCCGGACGGTTGGATGGCAAGCACTTGTTCGTCAGGCGCATCCCAGGGAAATAATTCACAATAGACGTGAGATTCGCGAATATGCCGGGCAATGAGCTGGGCATATTGGGAGCCAAAATCTAAAATTGCGAGGCTGTTATGCATGGCGAATCAGGCGAAACGGATTTCGTCGCCTTCCATGGATTGGATCCTGGCTAGCGATTCGATGGGGATATTCAAATGGGCCAGTGCCTGGCGACCACCTTCAAACTCCTTTTCGATCAACGCGCCAACGCCAACAATTACCGCACCGGCTGTCTGAGCCAGGCGCACCAGGCCCAGGATGGTGGAGCCGGAGGCGAGAAAATCATCGATGATCAGAACCCTTTCACCCCCCGAAAGGTATTCAGGAGAAATAATCAGTTCCACGGTGCGCCCTTTCGTATGGGAAGGTGCCAGGGTGAGAAATACCTGGTCAGGCATCGTGATGGGCTTTGACTTGCGGGCATAGACAACCGGAAGTTTGAGGTAATACGCTGCCATGATCGCAGGAGCAATGCCAGAAATTTCAGCCGTCAGCACCTTTGTTGCGCCGACATGCTCAAAAATTCGGGCAAACGCCTTACCACATTCGTCCATCAGACCGGGATCAACCTGGTGGTTAATAAAGCCGTCCACTTTAAGGATGCCACCCCCCAGGTTTTTGCCGTCCTTTAAGATCCGTTCCTTTAGCAGGTCCATGTTGTTTAGTCCTCCATGAGAATTTTACCAACGGCTGCTAATTTGAGACAGGAAAAATTGAAGTGTGATAGAATTCAGACCGATTGAGTGCGGTAATCTACCTGCATTCCTGGTATGATTTGCAAGTAATATTGAAAACCGAGCACGAGCAATTTCGATGAACCCGGATACGGAACTGGTGCTGGCATCTGGATCGCCACGCCGCAGCGAGCTGGTTGGTCTGGTAGGCCTGCCGTTTGTTGTCCGCCCGGGCAATCTGGATGAAATACAGCTTCCCGGTGAAGAGCCGGCTGCGTATGTACTGCGCATGGCAAGATCGAAAGCGCAGTCGGCTGCAGCTCAGGCTGCTCCCGGGAGTTTTGTTCTGGCGGCAGATACGATTGTCGTCCACCGCGGTGAAGTGCTGGGAAAGCCAGGCTCGTCTGCGGAAGCGGTTGCGACACTCCGGCGGCTGCGTGGGGATACCCACCAGGTGATGACAGCCCTGGCTTTGGTCCAGGCGCCCGGTGAGCAGGCATTGACGGACCTCTGTGTGACTGACGTGCCCATGCGGGCATACAGCGTTGCAGAAATTGAGACCTACGTAGCCTCAGGTGACCCTTTTGACAAGGCGGGCGCCTACGCCATTCAGAATGGGGATTTCTGCCCCGTACTTAACCTGGCGGGCTGTTATGCCAATGTCGTGGGCCTGCCGTTGTGTCATTTGCTGCGTACCCTGCTTAGAGCCGGAATTCGTCTTTCGGAAGACATTCCGGCAAAGTGCCAGGCGCACCATAATTATTCGTGTCCGGTATTTGCACAGGTGCTCGACGGGGTTTTTGAGGAGAAGAATGAGTAGCAAATTTATTAGATTTGTTTTAATTGTTGTGGCTGTTTTGACCGGTATTCTGGTTGCCGGCTGCTCAGGCAGCGCAGGTACGCCCACTCCTTCAATTTCTGCGACACCTTTACCCACGCCAACCCTCCCAGAACCGGGGGTGCGAACAACCCCTGCGCCCGACCCCGAGGCCGCCGCCCGCCAATATCTGGAGGCCTGGCAGCAGGATGATTACGAAGCCATGTATGGCATGCTTGCCAGTTTGAGCAAAGAAGCGATCGATTTGGAAACATTTACGAATCGCTACAGCCGGGTAGCCAGCGAAGCTGCCCTCGAGGGCATCTCCTATGAAATTTTGTCTGCGTTGACAACCCCGCGCAGCTCGCAGATTGCCTACCGGTTGACTTTGGACAGCGTGCTGGTGGAGCCTATCTCGCGTGACTCGGTCATGTACCTCAATCTGGAGGATGGCAGCTGGAAAGTCCAATGGGATGACACCTTGATCCTGCCGGAATTGGCAGGGGGTAACAATCTTTACATGGAGCGTTATATCCCGGCGTGTGCCAATATCTATGATCAGTTCGGAGAGGCGCTGGTCGCGCAGGCAGATGCGGTATCGATTGGTCTGGATACAGGTGCGGTTGACCCTGAGCGCCAGGGGGATCTGCTCGCGCTGCTTTACCAGGTATTCGGCAATAATCCCAATTATCACCCCAATGTTATCGAGCCGCAGCTGGATAATTACCGCCAGTTTGGCTGGTACCTACCCATCGGCGAAGTCTCAGCCGACGCAATCGCCCGTTATGAGGGTGCCCTTAACAGTTATGATGGTGTCTTCCTCCAACCTTATCGCTCGCGGTTTTACTTTGACAATGGCGCAGCACCGCATGTCGTCGGGTATGTAAGCGCCATCCAGCCCGAAGAGCTGGATAGTTTCCTGCGCCTGGGTTATGCTCAGGATGAACGGGTGGGGCGCTCCGGGTTAGAACGTTGGGGCGAAGACTGGCTTTCTGGAGAACGGGGTGGGGCTTTGTATGTGCTTGGACCCGATAATCGCCCGACAACACGCCTGTCTGAAAAAGATTCCGAAGTCTCTCAATCGATATATACGACCCTAAATAAAGACCTGCAGATTGGCGCCCAACGTGCCCTCGCCGGATTAAATGGGGCCATTGTCGTGATGGAGCGTGACACAGGGCGCGTCCTGGCCATGGCTTCCTCACCGGCGTATGATCCCAATGCCTTCGAGTTTACCAACCCAAACAGCGGTGCTTTGCTGCAGGATCTGTACCAGAATCCGAATGCCCCATTCCTGAATCGGGCGACTCAGGGTCTATATCCGCTGGGCTCGGTTTTTAAAATCATTACCATGGCAGCCGCATTGGAAAGCGGGGAATACCAGGCGGATTCGCCTTACCAGTGTGAATATGATTTTAATGAGCTGCCCGGAGTCACCCTGTACGATTGGACCTGGGAGCATTTTCTGCGCGGCGACCAAACACCACCTTCTGGATTATTAACCCTGCAGGAAGGTTTGATGCGCTCCTGCAACCCTTATTTCTGGCACATCGGTCTGGACCTGTACAATTCTGGCAAAGGGGGCGACATCTCCAACATGGCGCGTGGCTTTGGCCTCGGTGAAGTGACGGGCATCATTGGTTTGGAGCCGGATGAGGAAAGGGGAGGCCAGATTCCCGATCCAGGTGAGCAAATTGATGCTGTCAACAATGCCATTGGGCAAGGCTCTACCCAGGTGACCCCTCTACAGGTGGCAAGATTTGTCGCTGCGATCGGGAATGGCGGAACGCTTTACCGCCCGCAGCTTATTGAACGGATTGAAGCCCCAGGCGAAGCACCGTCATATGTCTTTGAGCCCGAGGTCAGCGGCGAGCTTCCCATCAGCCCTGAAAACTTACTAATAATTCAGGAGGCCATGCAAAGTGTGGTGAACAACCGCCGCGGGACGGCGAATTTTGTGCTTGGTCCCTGGAGCTCCTCTAACCGCATTCCGATAGCTGGCAAGACCGGCACGGCCCAGGACCCGCCGCGCGATCCGCATGCCTGGTTTGCCGGCTACACCATGGCGAACCGGGAAAACAAGCCGGATATTGCCGTGGCAGTCATCGGCGAGAATGCCGGTGAAGGTTCTGAAGTTGCAGCTCCGATTTTCAAGGCCATCCTGGAAATTTATTACAACGGTCAACGCTCCACGCGCTTCCCGTGGGAATCCTCCCTGGGGGTGCTGGCGACCCCCGAGCCCGAAGAAACCCCGGTTGAGGGTGACATAGAAGTTACCCCAACGCCATAATATGGGTATGCTCGCAGGCCTGGTCACTCGCTCTCAGTCCGGATACTTTACCGTGCAAACTCCTTCCGGTGAGTTTGTCTGCCGGCTGCGCGGCAAGCTGCGCCAGGGCCCGCGCGCTGAAGATATTATTGCCATTGGTGATTGGGTGGAGATTACCTCCATCGATCAGGAAAATGGCATGATTGAAACTGTGCTGCCTCGCAGCCGGGCCTTGGTTCGCAAAGCACCTACGTCTGGTGGATACATGCAGGTGATTGTCGCCAATCCAGACCAGGCGGTCTTCGTGTTTGCCTGCGAACGGCCTGCGCCGCGATTTTGGGATGTTGGATCGATTTCTGGTAATTGCCGAAAAGCAAGCCATCCCCAGCCTGATCGTGGCGAATAAGATCGACCTGGTAGGGGCACAGGTGGCCCGCACCCAGTTTGAAATTTACGAGCAGATTGGCTATCCAGTGATCTATACCTCGGCTCGCAGCGGAGCAGGACTGGATACCCTGCGCCGTGAGTTAGCGGGGAGACTATCTGTGTTGAGCGGTCCATCCGGTGTTGGTAAATCCAGCCTGTTGAATGCCCTGCAGCCCGGCCTGGGTCTCGAAGTAAAAGCCGTCAGCCAGGCAACCCGTAAAGGGCGCCACACTACCGTTGTGCGCGAATTATTTAAGCTGGCGGATGGGGGGTATGTGGCGGATACACCCGGGATCAAGGCCCTGGCGCTGTGGGATATTGAACCCGAAGAGCTCGATGGTTATTTTCCCGAGATGCGGCACCTGGTGATGGGCTGCGAATACAACGACTGTACTCACATCCACGAACCGGACTGTGCCATCCAGCAGGCCGTCGAGCGTGGGGATATTCCAACCAGCCGCTATCGCTCTTATCTCCGCATGCGCACGGGTGAAGAGCTCGATTAACGAATTCAGTCGTTAATCGCCAGCATCCATCTGTCGGTCCAGAAACCAGAACTCCGCTTTTGGTTGTCTCAATACTGAATCAACTGGTAAAATGGATCTGTTCACCGACGTTTACCCTACGGGCAGAGTGCTCCAGCCTGCCCTACCAGACGATTTGCCGATGATTTTCCTGCGCTTAACCCGGATCCGGATGAACCTTTCTTGCGTCTAAAGGGTATCTATAGTAGCTCCATCTGACCGAGACGATATTCATGGATTCTAAAAACGACCAGCAACTTGTTCTCGATCTCCAGCAGGGCAGCCTTGAAGCCTTGGGCAGCCTATATGACCGCCATAAGCAGTTGGTGTATCGGACTGCCCTGGCGATTACCGGCGACGCAGAAGCCGCATCTGATTTGCTGCAGGATGTATTCTTGCGGCTGCACCGTTTCGCAGACCGCGTAGACACCAATCGCCCGCTGGAGCCGTGGTTGTATCGCGTCACGACAAACCTGGCATACACCTGGGTTAAACAACGCCAGCGCTGGTACCGGCCTTTAGAAGATATCGCCGAATGGTTTTCTGGTGGTAAGCGGAATTCGCTTCAGCAACTGGCGGAAATGGATGATGAGCTGCGCCAGGTCAGCCAGGCAATCTCAACGCTGATCCTGCCTCAAAGGTTGGTGGTTGTGCTGTACTACTTAAACGACCTGTCTATTCAAGAAATCGCGGACATTTTAGATGTGCCCGTCGGCACGGTTAAGTCCCGTTTGCATTACGGTCGGCAAGCACTCAAAAAGCAGCTTGGACTGCACCATGATTTGCTTCCCGAGGTGCAATATGAATTTACTTGAGTTGCTTGTCAATCGATTAAGGGAAACTTTGGAACGGGCAGGTATTATCAGCCCGGATTACCGTGATCGCATGGATTGGGGCTATGAACCGGATGACTTCTTGATCCGGCAAAGAATAAAACACTGGGCGGGACACCAGAATACACCGGGTCAATCGAAGCTGCGCCTGCTGCAAGCAGCTGCTCTGCAGAAAGATTTACCGGTCACATTCAAAGGAAAAACCAATCGCAAAAAGCCCAGGTATTATCCCCCGGAACCCTGGGGGCAGGAGTTTTTACCCAGCTATCTGGCGTTAGCTTTTCAATACAACCACGTGCGTCTCATTGCCTGATCAAAACGCCGTAGGGTAAACGTAGGGAAACCGTAGCTTTCTTGACTCATCGAACCTCTTGTGCTATATTCACCGCGAATTGTCTCATTTTAGCTTTGGGGCGTCCAGGGCTGCCATGTCCTTACCGGGCGCTTCCCCTACGGTCACGCCACGCTTTTACCGTCCCATGTGGCTTCGAAAGGAGGTGATTTACCGGGTGTAAGTGATCTGACGTTCCAGTGGATTCCCAATCCCCAAATGCTTTTTTCTAATCCCTTGAAAATCCTTTAGGAGGAGAACACCAATGCTTAGCAGCAAAAAGTTAATGATCGTACTGGGTTTGCTGGTGATCGCCAGCATGGTTCTGGCAGCCTGCCAGCCCGCTGCAACCACCGAACCCGAAACAGTCGTCGAAACCGTGGTCGTTACGGTCGAGACGGAAGGCGAAACGGTTGTTCAGGTCGTGACACCCACAGCCGAACCGGTTGCCATGCCTGACACCCTGGTCATCTGTATGGGCCAGGAACCCGAGACCCTGTACAACTACGGCGGCTCGATGCTTGCCCAGTCCTCGGTTCTCGAAGCTGTTTACGACGGCCCGATTGACCAGCGCTCGTTCGATTATCAGGCGATCATCCTGGAGAAAATGCCCAGCATCGCCGATGGCGATGCGGTTGTGAACCAGGTGACCGCCAGCGAAGGCGACAAAGTGCTGGACGCCGATGGCAACCCGATCACCCTGGATGCCGCCGCAGATCCTGTGCAGCGCATCAAGGTCTCTGGCTCGGATGAAGCCGTGGATTACACCGGCGGCGACGTCACCATGGACCAGCTTGTGGTGACCTTCAAGCTTAAGGAAGGCCTGGTCTGGAGCGACGGCACCCCGCTCACCGCTGCAGGATTCGGTCTATTCATTCAACCTTGCTCGCTGACCCCGATACCCCCACCACCAAGTTCGCCCTCGAGCGCACTGCCAGCTACGAAGCCACCGATGATGTCACCACGGTGTGGACCGGTATCCCCGGCTTCCGCGATGCCACCTATTACCTCAACTTCTGGACTCCCTACCCCGAGCACCTTTGGGGCCAGTACACTGCCGCCGAGCTGCTCGAGGCAGTGGACGCCGATGTAGCCACCAACCTGGTCGGTTGGGGTCCTTACCAGATCGTGGAATGGGCCAAGGGCGACAACATCCGCATGGTGAAGAACCCCAGCTACTTCCGCGCCAGCGAAGGTCTGCCCAAGTTCGATAATGTTGTCTACCGCTTTGCGGGTGAGAACTCCAATGCCAACATCGCCGCCATCCTGGCTGGCGAGTGCGACATCGCCGACCAGACTTCTGGTCTCGATAACCAGTCCGAGCTGCTGCTCGAGCTCCAGGCCTCTGGCCAGCTCGATGCGACGTTCGTGACCGGCACCACCTGGGAACACGCCGACTTCGGCATCCAGAACGTCGCCTATGACGATGGTTCCGTCGATGCTGGCGATCGCCCTGACTTCTTCAGCGACGTCCGCGTCCGCCAGGGTCTTACCATGTGCATGGACCGCCAGGCTGTGGTTGACACCGTCACCTTCGGCCAGTCGATCGTCATCGATACCTACATCCCACCGAACCACCCGCTCTACAGCGAAGACGTGGTGAAATACCCGTACGATCCTGAAGCGGGCATGGCTCTGCTGGCTGAAGCCGGCTGGACCGACACCGATGGCGATGGGTTCATCGACAAGGACGGCGTAAAGATGACGTTGAACTACGAGACCACCAACGCCACGCTGCGCCAGCAGACCGTTCCGATTTTGGCCGACTCCCTGGCTGGGTGCGGTGTCGAAACCATTACCACCTTCTACCCGGCAGGCGAGTGGTTCGCAGACGGTCCGGAAGGCAAGCTGTTTGGCCGCCGCTTTGATATCGGCCAGTTTGCCTGGTTGACCGGTGTCCAGCCATCGTGTGACCTGTATATTTCTGACGCCGTCCCTGGCGATTCGGCCGCGACCTGGATTTCTATCCTGGACGGGCAGGAACGTGGCTTCCCATTCGGTTGGGGTGGTCAGAACGATCCTGGTTTCGCCAACGCTGAATATGACACGGTTTGTAAAACCGCCATTGGCTCTCTGCCCGGTGAACCTGCGTATAAATCGGCCCACAAGGAAGCTCAGCGTCTGTTCACTGAGAACCTGCCTGTGGCTCCGCTCTTCCTGCGCCTGAAGCTCGCCGCCACCCGCCCCGATATGTGCAACTTCTTCATGGACCCGACCGCCAACAGCGAAATGTGGAACATCGAAGAGTTCGGTTTCGGGCCGCTGTGTGAAGGCTAGCCTGTAAACATCTTCGTTTCAGATGGTTTGCTTCGAGCGGCAGCGTCAGCTGCCGCTCGAATCTTTTTATCACGTGGTATAATCCGTGAACCAATTTTTAAGCTGTCTGGACTGCTCGCTTGGTAACGATTTCCCCGTTGTTTATTGAACCTTTTTATCCAACCATGGGTATATATAAGAGGAGTGTGCCCGCTTGCGGGCACCCTTTTGTGCCTGCTATGGACAAGCCTGGCTGCTGGATCATATCGGTAACCGTGTGTGAATCCACAGCGGCAGGGCACATTTCATTCGAAAAGAAACCCAGCCGGCTGTCATTACGAGCTGCCGCTCTTTGGCGGCGAGGCAGTCACTTTCTTGGAAAACGAGACTGCCACGCCGGGCGAACAACGCCCTTCTCGCACTGACCACCCTAAGTTTCTTAGGAGCCGGATTTTGTTGAATTCGTTTTGCAGGCGGAGCGGCCTAGATTGGGCTCATTTCTACGAAGTGCTTATCTGTAGATTTGAAAGGAGATTTGCCCCATGACAAATTACCTCATCCGGCGATTTATTCAGATGTTCTTTGTGGTGATTTTGTCAACCATCGCCATTTATGTCATCCTGAACGTTGCGCCCGGCGGCCCGCTTTCCGGGCTGCGTTTATCGGCTGACCGGCGCAACCGCGTCAGTGACGCTGATATCGCCCGTTTGGAAGCGTACCTGGGGCTGGATAAGCCGCTGGTGCTGCGCTACCTGGCCTGGTTGATAGGCGACGATTGGATGGGCGCTGACTGGATGTATGTCGGCCTGACACCTTACCGTCTCGCCTTGATAGGTGCCAATGGGCAGCCGATGACGGCATTGAATGCCGAAACCGGTGAGCGGGTCCAGGTCTATGATTCTTACCGCTTCTGGACCGATGCTGGTCCGCCCCTATTGAACCCTGGCTACCAGCTGTGGGTGTGGGGGGAACCGAATGAAGATGGCGTACTCGTGGCGGACCAGATCCGAGTCAAACCTCAGATCGCCGAAACGGTTCCGGCGGATGTGGCTTATGTGGGTTCGGTCGTCCGCACGCGCGGCGACCAGATCTTCCTGACCGATTTGAATAACAACCAGACGGTTGTGATCGTGGATGACGAGACGCAGTATGAATTTCCGGCTGGCGAGGCAAAACCCCGCCCGGAGGATGGCACGTGGCTCAATATCGCCTGGCTCACGGGCTATAACGGCCTGTTGAGCGGGATCTCCGGCTTTAATGGCTCCGGTTCTGGCATCCTGCGCGGCGATTTTGGTACATCCTGGCGCCTGGCTCCCTCCCAGCCGGTCAGTAACTTGATCCGCAGCCGCCTGGGGAACACGCTCTTGCTCATGACTGTAGCGACCGTCTTTTCGCTCCTTGTGGCGATCCCGATTGGGATTTATTCTGCCGTTCACCAGTACAGCAAGGCCGATTATGCTTTCACCACGTTTGCGTTTTTCGGCTCGGCGATGCCTGTGTTCTGGTTTGGCCTGATGCTGATCCTGGTCTTCGGATACGGGTTTAAGGAATGGGGGCTGCCATTTATGCCTGTCGGCGGCGTTTCGCTGGTGCGGGCGGCACCCCCAGACAGCCTGCTGGACGTGATGAACGTAACACCCGGCAGCCTGGTTGACCGCCTGGTGCATATCATCATGCCGGCTGCCATGTTGAGCCTGCTTTACATGGCGGGTTGGAGCCGTTTTATGCGCGCCTCGATGCTGGAAGTGCTGCGCCAGGATTACGTCCGCACCGCCCGTGCCAAAGGCTTAATGGAGCGCCTGGTGATCGTGCGGCATGCCATGCGGAATGCCTTGATCCCGATTATCACCATCGTGGTTTTCCAGATCCCGGGCATTTTTGGAGGGGCGATTCTCACCGAAACCATTTTTTCGTACCCGGGGATGGGCCGCCTCTATTTTGAAGCCCTGGGACGCAGTGATTGGCCCGTGGTCATGGCGATCCTTTTCATTACAGCAGTTCTGGTTGTAATTGCAACTCTGCTGGCAGATTTGCTCTATACGGTTGTGGATCCGCGCATCCGTTTCAGCTGAGTGTCACTCTTCTAAGCAGATATTCCGTCCCAGGAGAACAATTATGGCAGTTGCAGAGCTCGAACGTGAATCATTATTAACCGTTGAAGAGGAAAGTTACTGGAAATTAATCTGGCGGCGTTTTCGCAAGCACCACCTGGCTGTGGCGGGTATCATTGTCTTCCTCCTGATCGCCCTGGCCTGTTTTCTCGCCCCCTGGATCGCGCCTTATGACCCGATCAGCCTCAACAAGGATGCCAGTGGGGCTCTGATGCGGAATGCCCCACCATCGGCAGAACATATCATGGGCACCGACACTATCGGGCGGGATGTGTTCAGCCGCCTGTTATATGCCGGGCGCATTTCCTTGTTTATTGCCTTCATTGTCGTCTTTGTCCAAGAGATCTTCGGAGTCATCCTGGGAGCGATTTCCGGTTATTACGGGGGCATGGCAGATGACGTCATCCAGCGCATTACGGAATTTATGCTGACTCTGCCGCTGCTGCCTCTATTGCTGGCGCTTTCGGCGATCTTGCGGGATGTTACCATCCCGGGACTGCCGCGCGAATGGTCGAGTGCGGTGATCATCATTGTCATCCTGATCGTCTTTGGTTGGATGGGCGCCACGCGCCTCGTTCGCGCCCAGGTGCTTTCCCTGCGCAACCAGGAGTTCACCGAGGCTTCTAAGGCCCTGGGTATGGGGAATGCCGGGATTATTTTCCGCCACATGATCCCCAACTCGCTGGCGCCGATTATTGTAAACGCCACGCTGGGCCTGGGCGGGGTGATTATCCTGGAGTCAGCACTTTCCTTCCTCGGCTTTGGTGTCCAGCCTCCCGTACCCACCTGGGGAAATATGTTGAACGAATACCAGAGCGACATGTGGACTCAACCTGCCAAGGTGTTTTACCCGGGTCTGGCGATTTTTATCTGTTCCCTGGCGTTCAACTTTGTTGGTGATGGTCTGCGAGACGCGATGGACCCACGCCTCAAGACCTGATCATTAATTTATCCGGGCTGGTGCCGTGTTGGGCCAGCTCACATGCTGCCTGATTAAATTGAAAAGAAGCTTGTGGAAGCCAAACGAAATACTCCCTCAATCATATCCCTCCTTCTGATCATGGTGGTCATTGTTGCTGTGATCTTTTACTTCGTATTATTTGTTAACACCGGGGATTCGCAGTGGTTTGTCAGCACATTTGATGAATCTCCCCAGGAGATAACGATCCATTGTTTTGGTAAAGACCTGGTATTAACTCCGGTCGATGAGCATTTCCAGCCAATTAAAGAACTGGTCAACCAATCGCTATCGACCGAAAAACGCTGGGACCCACTCAGCCTTTCGGATGCGACATATACGGATTACCAGACTCATCCCAACATGATGGTCCTGGAATTGACCTATTCACCGGCTGTGCGTGTCCATTCGAATACCAAATATTTTTCAAATGTGGATACGCTGATCATTCCACTGGTCGGGCGACATGCCCAGTACAATACTGTTTTTGGGCGCTATAATGATGAAATTAATGCCGGTTCTTTCCACGTGGAAAGTACAGCTCAAATGACCGAATATCTGGCTGCCCAGGGAATTTGTAAGGAACCCTGACAGCCTTGTGTTGATCTCACATCTGGAGGAGAATGGTGACGGATCAAACTACATCATCCATCCTTGAGGTGCAGAACCTCAAGACCTACTTTTTTACTGAAGATGGCGTCGTAAAGGCCGTTGACGGAGTCGATTTTTTCGTCAAACGCGGCGAGGTCCTCGGATTGGTAGGCGAATCAGGCTGTGGAAAAAGCGTCACATCCCTGTCAATTATGCGCCTGGTGGGCATTCCGGGCAAAATTATTGAAGGCACCGTCATTCTGAACGGTCGCAACTTGCTCCAGCTTTCAGAAGCGGAAATGGTGGATATGCGCGGCAACCTTATGTCCATGATTTTTCAGCAGCCGCAGACCAGCCTCAACCCAGTTTTTAAAGTTGGCGACCAGGTTGCCGAAGTTTTCCAGATTCACCAGAACATGGGTAAAGAGGAGTCCTGGGAAAGGGCGGTTGAGCTGCTGCGTTTGGTAGGGATTCCCGACCCGGAAAGTAAGGCGCATTCCTTCCCGCATCAAATGTCTGGTGGTCAGGCCCAGCGCGTGATGATTGCGATGGCGCTGGCTCTCAACCCGCAGCTGCTGATTGCCGATGAGCCCACCACCGCGTTGGATGTGACCATCCAGGCTCAAATCCTGGATCTGATGCGCGACTTGCGCGAGCGCATGGGGACTTCAGTCATATTGATTACTCACGACCTGGGTGTCATTGCTGAAATGGCAGACCGGGTCGCTGTGATGTATGCCGGGCGAATTGTTGAACAAGCTGACGTCAAAACTTTGTTTGCCCAGCCAATGCATCCCTATACCAGGGGATTGATTGCCTCGATACCGGTATTGGGGAAGATTACCGATCGATTAGAGACCATCCCGGGCTCAGTGCCAAACCTGGTCAACCTGCCGCCCGGATGTAAATTCGCTTCCCGCTGCCGGCCCAGGCTTGAGAACAATTTGGCGATCTGCACGGAAGTCGAACCAGATTTAATTGAAGCCGTACCTGGGCATACCGTCCGCTGCTGGTTGTACCAGGACAATGAAGGGCATAAGGCCCCTCTCAAGAATATTCACTGATCCACCCATGATCGAAGACACCAACGAGAAGAGAGGCTTTGCGATGACAGATACCATTGCCACCACAAATGGTAAGAAAGAAAAACTGGTCCGGGTGGATCACTTGAAAAAGTATTTCCCGGTGCGCGGCGGTTTGCTGCAGCGTGTGGTTGCCCAGGTTAAAGCCGTCGATGATGTCAGTTTTTTCGTGCGGAAAGGCGAGACACTCGGGCTGGTCGGTGAATCTGGGTGCGGCAAGACCACGGTTGGTCGTACCATGCTGCGCCTGACGGACTTTACCGATGGTTCTGTGTTGTTCAATGACATCGATGTTTTTAAGCTGCGCGGCGATGACCTGAAGCAAATGCGCCGCAAGATGCAGATCATTTTTCAGGATCCATATGCATCTCTGGACCCACGCATTCCGATCGGGGAATCGATTTCTGAAGGTCTGAAAATTCACAACATCGGGACACCGCGCGAACGTTTTGAGACTGTAATCGAAACCCTGCGCAAGGTCGGCCTGGAAGATTACCACGCCCGCCGCTACCCGCACGAGTTTTCTGGCGGTCAGCGCCAGCGTATTGGTATTGCCCGCGCTCTGGCACTGCGTCCGGACTTTATTGTCGCCGATGAACCTGTCTCAGCGCTGGATGTATCCATTCAAGCCCAGGTATTGAACATTTTAAAGGATCTGCAGCATGAGTTTAACCTGACGTATCTGTTCATTGCCCACAACCTGAGTGTGGTTGAGCATATTTCGGATCGTGTCGCAGTGATGTATCTTGGCAAGATGGTCGAAATGACGACCCGTGAGGATTTATTTGCTAACCCGCTGCACCCCTATACACAGGCATTGATGTCAGCCATTCCGGTTGCGGATCCCAACTTACGCCGGGAGCGGATCATTCTCCAGGGCGATGTGCCCAGTCCATTAAACCCACCGCCTGGCTGCCGGTTTCACCCGCGCTGCCCGGTGGCCATGGAACACTGCTCAGTGCAGGAACCGGAGTTTAAGGAAGTGCTGCCTGATCACTGGGTAGCTTGCTGGCGAGTTGAATAATTTCTCCCTCCTCCAGAAATTTACAGGCGGCGATTTCGCCGCCTGTTTGCTTAAGCCAGATATGATACAATCCTTAATGGTATGGCTCCGTATCGTGCATTAATTGTTGAAGATTCAATTGATGTGCGCCGGGCACTCAAAGCGGCTATTGAGCTGCTGCTGCAAGATTTTCAGGTGGCCGATGTGCCTTCGGCGGAAGAAGGCTTGCTCGAATTTTTTCGCCAGCCTGTTGATCTGCTGATCACCGATTTCCGTTTGCCCGGCATGACCGGTTTTGAGTTAATGGAGCGCATGCGCACCAAAAAACCGGATATGAAAGTTATCATGGTGACGGGAATGCCTGAGCCAGAGTATCGCAGCCAGGCGCTGGCAGCCGGTGCCGATGCGTTCTTCTACAAGCCGATTGAAATCTCGGACCTGATTGCCACCATCCGTTCCATTTTTTCCCTGCCCATTCCTGCCCAAACTCCTGCTGAGCTCGCAGAATCCAAGCCACCAACGCTGGGTGAACTGCTGGCCCAGCTACGGCAGTTTACGCACGCCCAGGCAGTGTTTTTGCTCGACGACCTGGGTCATGCAGCCGCTCAGGCGGGTGAATTCCGCGAGCTTGAACCAAACGCGACCTTTCTGCCCGTTTTGATGGCAGCGGTCAATGCGAGCCGCAAATTGTCTAAATTTTTAGGCAGTGCACAGCCAGAAAGTTTGCTTTATGCCCGTGGGAACCGGACTGCTTTCCTGGCTGCTCCGGTTGAAGATGATTTAACTTTATTGTTGGTTCTCCCGCCAACCGAATTTCCGACCGCCCAATCATTAACTTATACGGACTTGCGCCCGGCATTAGAACAGCTGCAGACATTACTCCATGAAATGGGCATGACGGAACCGCCTCGATCACCTGCTCCAGAGGTTCCGGTCAGTCCGAAAAACAAGCCAATCGAGCTCCATGATCACGATCTGGAGCTGGAAGCGATTGTCCAGGCGGGTACACCTCGCAAGCTCAAGGCAGATGACCTGAACGCATTTTGGGAGCGATTGGCAGGGGCTGAAGAAATTTCGCATTCCACCAACCCGGAAGTGCTTTCTTACGAGGAAGCACGCCGGCTGGGGCTCACACCAGATAACAACCCGGCGGCTTTAACCGAATAGTGCCATATGACCCAGGGGCATCTCTATCTGCTTATCAACGGAATGGTGAAAGATGCACTTACCGGTTTCGCATGATGCGAAACCCTTGGGAAGTGATTCGTAAAAACTTGTCACGAATTATCGGCGTGTGTTACAATTTGCGCTGCCCTTGCCAGGGTATCCAAATTGGGGCGTGGTGCAACGGTAGCACAGCGGACTTTGGATCCGTTGATTCTGGTTCGAATCCGGACGCCCCAGCCTTGTACCGGCAGACGAAGTATGTCTCCAATTGACGAAGACCCGTATCGATCAAAAACGAATTGCCTGAACTGTGACGAGCATCGCAACGGTTTATCCAGGTTTGCGAGGCTCGTCACTTTTTATTCGGCTTACCAGGAGTAGAAATGAAAATATCTGTTGTGATCCTGGCGGCAGGTCAGGGAACCCGCATGGTGTCAGACCTGCCCAAAGTGCTCCATCCAATTCTTGGAAAGCCAATGCTCTGGTACCCCTTGCAGGCTGCGGGCCAGGTGTCACAAACCAGGCCAGTCGTGATCGTTGGGTATGCTGCCCGGCAGGTTAGCGAAACGTTTGGTGAGCAAGCAGAGTACATCGTCCAGTCCGAGCAGCTTGGCACCGGACACGCGGTTCTCCAGGCGCGGCCGGCTCTTGAAGGCCGCTCAGATTTAGTTATTGTCATGGCGGGCGACATGCCGCTGCTCAGCGGTGATACATTACAGCGTCTGGTGTCTGCTCAAAAAACTCATCCGGGGCCATTTACCATGTTAACAGCCACCTCCGGGTCTGCGCGTGGTTTTGGACGCATCCTTCGGGCGCCCGATGGCAGTGTCAGGGCAATTGTTGAAGAAGCCCAAGCCACGCCTGAACAGCAGAAAATTCAGGAACTTAATGTCGGTCTGTACTGCTTTGAAAGTACATGGTTGTGGGATGCGCTTACCCAAATCAAGATCTCTCCGAAAGGGGAGTATTATGTCACTGATCTGGTGGAGATTGCTGTTCAAGCGGGGCTGCCAGTCCAGACCATCACCCTGGAAGATCAGGCTGAAATGATTGGAATTAATAATCGTGTGCATCTGGCTGAGGCTACTGCCCAGATGCAGTTACGCATCAACCAACAACAGATGCTTGCCGGTGTTACCCTTATTCAACCTGCAGCAACCTATATCGAGCCAGATGTCAGTATTGGCGCTGATAGTGTCATTTGGCCGAATACCTACCTGAAAGGCAAAACCAGCATCGGCATGCGTTGCGTCATCGGGCCCAATACGATGATTGAAGATACTTCCATTGGGAATGACTGCCGGGTTTTGGCTTCTGTGCTGGAGCAGGCGCTCCTGGAGGACCATGTAGAGATTGGGCCTTTTGGACATCTACGTAAAGGTGCCCATCTGGCTGCCGGAGTGCACATGGGCAACTTTGGGGAAGTAAAAAATTCCTACCTGGGACCTGGCACCAAAATGGGTCACTTTTCATATATGGGTGATGCCCAGGTTGGGCCAGAGGTTAATATTGGGGCTGGCACAATCACCTGCAATTATGATGGAAAACAGAAATACAATACCGTGATAGGAGCGGGTGCGTTCATTGGTTCGGATACGATGCTGGTTGCCCCTGTCCGGATTGGAAAGGGCGCTCAAACTGGAGCCGGGGCGGTAGTCACCCGCGATGTTGCCGATCAGACCATCGTTGTTGGTGTTCCGGCTCGCCCGATCCATACTGAGGAGGAATCTGATTAACGAAGTTTACTTGCTTGGAATCTTGCTCGTTGTCTTTCTCGTATTAGACCTGCTGGTTTCTGCAGCTCGCGGCGGTCTGGCAAGCCTTAATCTGCCGCGCTTGTTGACGCTTAAGGATGAGTGGGGCCAACAAGTTGACCGGGTGCTAAAAATCCTGGATGACTCGCGCCGCCGGTTGGCCGAATTATACATTGCGCAAATGCTCCTGAGGTTTTTACTGCTTGGAGTTGTTTTCTTGCTGGTTTATACTCTGGGGTTGTTTGCCCGGGGGACACTGGTCTGGGAAGTGATCCTGATCCTCCTAAGCGCGGTTGTGCTGGCATGGCTTGAGTGGAGCGTGGCTGCAATGGCGGTCCGCTCCGCAGAATCCGTAACCCTGCGTTTGAGCGGCTTTATTCGCTGGAGCGGCAATTTGATGTTTCCGTTGGCGGTTGTGCCGCTAGCCCTGCTGCGGCAGGGAGATGGAAAAGTACAGCAAGTTGTACGGGTTACTGAAGCTGAGTTAAAAAACCTGGTGGATGCAGGCGAGCAGGAAGGCCTGATCGAGCAGGATGAGCGCAAAATGATATATTCAATTTTCGATCTGGGGGAAACCCTCGCACGAGAAATTATGGTGCCGCGCATCGATGTGCTTGCCCTGGAGGCCCAGACACCTCTTGACCAGTCGATTGATGCTCTGCTGGAGTCCGGATACTCACGCGTGCCGGTCTATGACGAAGTGATTGATAATATCCTTGGATTGTTGTATGCGAAAGATTTGCTCAATGCCTGGCGGATGGGCAATAAGATTGGTGGATTGCAAGATTTGTTGCGCCCGGCATACTTCATCCCTGAAGCAAAGAAAGTCGATGAATTACTGGCTGAGATGCAGGCTCGGCGCATCCATATGGCTGTCGTGGTGGATGAATATGGGGGAGTTGCCGGATTGGTGACTCTGGAAGATATCGTGGAAGAGATCGTGGGAGAAATCCGTGATGAATATGACCTTCGGGAGGAGGCGTTTTTCCAGGAAGTGGCTCCCGGTGAATATATTTGTTCTGGTCGCATGGATCTGGATGATTTTAATGAACTGATGGACGCTGACCTGCCGGTGGATGAAGCTGATACACTGGGCGGATTTATTTACAGCCAGATTGGCAGGGTCCCGTCAGGAGGAGAAAGTATCGAAGTCGATGATTTGCGATTGACTGTTGAACAGGTTTCGAAACGGCGCATCCGCAAAGTGCGCGCCCAGCGAATATTACCGGCAGCGAGTGAAGAAGTGGAACAAGATCATGCTAAGTCCTGAAGAACGCGACGGGTTGATACAACAGGCATTGGAAGCACGGCATTGGTCTTATGCACCCTATTCGAAGTATTCAGTCGGCGCGGCATTGCTGGCTGAATCAGGCCAGACCTACAGCGGTGCGAATATTGAAAATGCAGCCTATCCGGTGAGTATTTGCGCCGAACGAGTCGCAGTATTTACAGCCGTTCACCAGGGAGAACGCCAGTTTCGCGCCATTGCCGTGGCTACCGAAAATGGAGGCTCACCGTGCGGTTCATGCCGCCAGGTGTTGGCTGAGTTTGGCCTGGAGACCCTGGTCTTGATTGTTAATCGACAAGGTGAGGTCGTCAAAGAAATGCGCCTGGCGGAACTTCTGCCAGACGCATTTACGCCTTTGGATCTGAGCGGCACCCCTGATTAAATTCCTAATTGGGCGGGGGTGTGGCTGTTACAAGTAAGGTTTGCAGGATCCAGCCTTCGATATTGTCGGGGCCTCTGACAAGCAGCCATGCCTGGTTTGTTATCAGGGTCGGTTCAGGATCGAGTACAACCAATACGCTGCCCTGGATATAGCTGGATACTACAGTACCGCCTGGCTCATCCCGGATTACGGCGCCATCAGCCGGGACAACCAGCGCCAGGATCGGTGTTGGTGTCAAGGAAGGCGTGAGGGTTGCCGTCGGTGTAAACGTAGCAGTTGGTGGTATCGGTGTAAGTGTTGGGGTGATCGTAGGTGGGACAGGTGTTAATGTGACGGTCATGGTGGGCGTGAGCGATGGGCTTGGTGTCGGCGTGAACGTAGGCAGGGCTATCTGAGCTCCGAATGCCGCACCTGCACCGCTCATACCAATTGCCAGGATGACACCCAGCAATGCCATCGCCCCGCCTACGGTGTAACCGAACAACGTCAGGGGCCGGAAACCCAGCAAGGCCAGCATCACCACAGCCAGGGCAGTTCCCCAGGCCATATGGATCACAAATACCACCAGCCCATCTGGCCAAAGGTGTGGTGTGCGGCTGGTGAGCCCAAAACCAGCCGCGGCCAGCGGCAGGTATAGCCCATATGCCAAGGCTGCACTGGGGAGCACGGCGCTCGAGCTGCGCCGGGCCATCATGACCGCGGTCATGATGGCGCCCACGGCCAGGACGAATAGATTGATCCATGAAAGCTGAGTGCTGGTGAAAGCCTGCTCCAGTCCGGATGGCGGCCAAATGAGCGAAATTAAACCGGTTGCCACACCGACACCAAAAACCAACCCGCAGCTGATTAATAATCCCACCAAACTGCGCATAAAAAATGTGCCGGAGCCAATTACCGTTCCCAAGGCCATCCCCACCAGGGGGGCCAGCAGGGGGGTGAGCAGCGTTGCCAGGAAGATAATTTGGGGGGAGTCGAAAAAGATACCCACACAAAATACCGCACCCGCCAGAAGTGAAAACAGGAAAAAATCAAAGGATGGCGAGGCGCGATGAGCAAGATCATCAATCATCGCTGCCCGTTCAACATCATTCAAGGGGGCCAGCAGGCGTTTGACTCGCCGGCGTCGGGCGGGGTGGAGCTGGTCGGGTTCGTCAGGAATGGGGTTCGATTTGGGTATGTTCATTTTCGTAAGGTCGCCAACAGCCGCAGGGGTCTTTCAAGCATCTCAAGTGCGCTCTGGATGTCGGGGACGACTACGTCGGCAGCCAGCAGTGTTTCGATTGCAGTTCCTTCTTGTGAAAGAACACAGATGCCGACAACCGCTTCTTTCAGCATGGCAGCATCGTTGGCTCCCTGTCCGATCGCAACCACGTGCTCAGCCCCTAACATCTGGAGGTAGCGCTGTTTTTGCTCTGCTTCCTGTCCGGGCTGAATGCGGGTGGCAGTCAAACCAAGCTGGTGGTCGATGTGTTCCTGGCGACCATGCGTGTCGGCGGTCAGCAAGTGAATCTGGAGCCTGTCACGCAATTTGGGCAGGTTCTTGCCCACCCCTTCGATGAGCAACCCATCAACAGCCAGGGTTCCATTGACATCGCAGACCAGGTGCTCCAGTCGAATAATCCCCCGGCCCGGGATATTCAGCTCGATCATGGATGCTATTATACTCGGCATTCAAAAAACGAGTCCTGGGCAGCTTGCCAGGAAAACTCCGCAAATCACCGCACTCCAAAGCCATCCTATGCGGGAACGCGCTGGTTCCTGGTAGGCATTTGTGCTTTCCCCACGGTCTCAAATCTGTTGCCCTGTCTTGGCTGGTATTCATAGTAGAATACAGGGCAGTCTGTTTCCAGGAAGGAAAAGCCACGCGTGGTTCGTGTGAAACCCATTTTCCTCACGTTTTTCTTCATCATCGCCGGGATGTTGTTAATCGCGGCCTGCCAGTCCGCTACCCCCGGCCCAAGCGTTGTACCGGAAACCCCGACCCCACCGGAAATCGTTGCAACGCCCACGAGTTTGCCTACCGATACTCCCACACCCCAACCCGAACAGGTTATACTTGTCTATGATGAGGCGGCTGGCTTTCCAGCCGGCGTGCTGCTGCAACAGGCATTGCAGCGCCTGTCAGAGGAAGCAGGGCTGGAGCTGGTAACAGTGCCTGCTGTCTCAGCGCTGGAAATTACTCCTGGTACGCGTCTCGTCGTCGTGACTCCCCCGGGCGATGGAATTGTTGAATTGGCCGCAAGCGCCCCACAAACTCAGTTTCTGGCGGTCGGTATTCCGGATATCCAGCCTGGCGAGAATGTTTCCGTGATCGGTCCGGATGGTGAGCGGCCTGATCTCCAGGGCTTCCTGGCGGGTTACATTGCCGCTGTGGTCACTGAGGACTGGCGGGTGGCAGCCCTGGGTGTATCAGATTCCGCGGCAAGCTTGGCAGCCAGCAATGCTTTCTTGAAGGGGGCTGAATTTTTCTGTGGTCTCTGTAATCCACCTTTCCCGCCATTTGCATATCCGTTGGGAGTAAATCTACCTGCAGGCTCTGCTCCTGGGGACTGGCAGGCGGCAGCCGCGGAACTGATCAATCAGGCAAATGGTGTGCAAACGATTTACCTGGCACCCGGCGCAGGTGATGAAGCCCTGCAGCAGTATTTGACAGAACAAAATATTTATCTATTGGGAAATCAAGCCCCTCCGGACACGCTGCGGACACGCTGGGTGGCGACTGTTGGAGCTGATCCGGTTCCCGCGCTCGATGTTTTATGGCCCCGGTTGATGGCGGGAGAAAGTGGTTTCGTTGAAAATATGCCGGTCCGCTATACCGATGCCAATCCGGCAGTTTTCACACCGGGCAGGCAATTGCTCGTCGATCGCCTCCTGGTTGAGATGGATGCCGGCCGAATTGATAGCGGAGTTGACCCAATAACGGGTCAAAATCGCTAATACATGATAAATTTCATATTGCCAAAATCGGAGGGATTTGGTAAGTTAAGTATGTGGGGCTGCTGGAGACAACAACTGAGAACATCCAGTGCCCCAACAAGTATTAACACCTTTTTTACATCTCTTTAAGGAGGAGAGTAACAAATGTCCAAAAAGTTCTCGTTGTTGTTGGCTGTCCTGATGGTAGCAACCTTTGTCCTTGCGGCATGCCAACCCGCCGCAACGCCAACTCCCGAAGAGGTCATGGAACCCACCGAAGCAGACTGCCCTAAAGCGGAAGTCCTTTGCGTGGGTCTTGTGACCGACGTTGGTGAAGTCGATGACAAGTCCTTCAACCAATCGGCCTGGGAAGGTGTGCAGCAGGCTGGTACCGAGCTTGGCGCTCTGACGAAATTTGTGGAGACCAAGGATGCCAAGGATTATGGTGCCAACATCGAGTTGTTTGCCGGGCCGGGATACGATGTCATCGTGACGGTGGGCTTTGCACTCGGTGAGGCGACTGCTCAGGCTGCGGCAAAGTATCCCGACATTAAGTTCATTGGGGTCGACCAATTCCAGGGTGAGACAGTAGCCAACCTGACTGGTCTGATTTTCCCCGAAGATAAGGCTGGATTCCTGGCTGGCGCTTTGGCAGCCCAGATGACCCAGTCTGGAACGATTGCAGCCGTTCTCGGGACCGACCTGGTACCGCCTGTTGTTGCCTTCAAGGAAGGATATGAGGCCGGTGCTAGATACATCAATCCAGATATTAACCTGATTTCAACCTACCACCCCGGTGGCCTGGATGTTGCTTTCACTGATCCCGAATGGGGCGCTTCAACTGCCAAGCAGGCCATGGATCAGGGCGCGGATGTGGTCTTCGGTGCGGGTGGTAAAACCGGCAACGGTGCTCTGATCGAAGTCGCGGGTGTTAGCGGGAAATACTGCATCGGCGTTGACAGCGATCAGTGGGAAACCGTTCCCGAAGCACACCCCTGCTTGATCTCCAGCGCAATGAAGCTCATCACCCCAGGCGTTTTCAACTTGATCAAAGCCGCCTCGAGTGGCAGCTTCCCGGGAGGTAACTTCATTGGTGATACTGGTTTGGCTCCTTTCCATGACTTTGAAAGCCAGATTCCCCAGGAAGTAAAAGATAAGATTAACCAGATCGATGCCGGCTTGAAGGATGGCAGCATCACGACTGGCTACGGCAGCTAATATGTAATCTTTTTCGGAAGAAAGATAGGGCACGGTGTTTTTTATCCGTGCCCTATTCTTTAAACTGGAATGGAAATTCGTGCTCCCCAAACTTTACGCGAAATCTATTCCCGTGTACAATAATTTCAATACAACTCAAAGAAAGGCTACACCGCGATGAGTGGACCTGAAACGCAAGCCCCTCCAACGAGTTCGAGTTTGCGAAAATGGCTGGTTGCGTCCTGGCGTGAGATAAGTGTGCCTTTAGTTGCGGTGTTGCTGGCAGCACTGATTGGCGCGGTTATCTTATTGGTCTCAGGCGCCAATCCGATTGAGGCTTATGCTGCTTTGCTTAAAGGTGCGTTTGGCAGCTTTACGGCCTTCGGGCGAACACTCGAAAAAGCTACCCCATTGATCTTCAGCGGTCTGGCGGTGGCTTTTGCCTTTAAAGCCGGGCTCTTTAACATTGGCGCACAGGGACAGCTGCTGATTGGTGCCATGGCGGCAGCCATTGTCGGTTTTAGTTTCGATGGGTTGCCAGCAGTTGTTCATGTGCTGCTTGCTCTGGCAGCCGGAGCTCTGGCTGGGGCCCTGTACGGCGCCATCCCTGGTGCGCTCAAGGCTTACACAGGGGCGCACGAAGTCATCACAACGATCATGTTGAACTACATTGCGATCAACATCACCGACTATCTGGCAGATGGTCCGCTCAAAGACCCTGATCCAGCCAACATTGTCGCCCGCACGCAGCAAATCCTTGATTCTGCTAAAATCCCAAATATCGGCGGCATCCCATTCGGGTTTTTTATTGCAATTGGCGCGGCAGTGTTTGCCTGGTGGTTGTTAACAAAGACCACGATTGGTTTTGAGATTCGCACGGTGGGTTTGAATCCCAATGCAGCCCGCTACGCAGGGATGCGAGTGGCATTTACCATCATTCTGGCAATGGTCATCTCCGGTGGTCTGGCAGGGATGGGGGGTGCGGTTGAGACTCAGGGGGTCGTTTACCGCTACCAACCAGGATTTAACATTGGCTTGGGGTTTGATGGCATTACAGTCGCATTATTGGGGCGTACCAATCCGTTTGGTGTGATCCCTGCTGCTATTCTGGTGGGTGCTATGAAGGCAGGTGCCAGCCAGATGCAGTTCACTGCCGGGGTTGCGAAAGAAATCACAGATGTCATCCAGGCTTTGATCCTGTTCTTCGTTGCAGCGGATATGATTGTGCGCTGGCTTTTGCGCTCACGCGGGCCTGAAGGCGAACAGGTTACCCTCAGCTCTGGTTGGGGCAAACAGTAGTCTGTGCACTGGGCAGGAAGGAGTCAACCATCATGCAAAGTTCTGCTACATTAACAATACCTGCCTGGCGGCGCTGGCTGGCCCGCTACGGAGTTGCATTGGGTTTCGGTTCGCTACTTGTGCTGGGAGTTGTTATTGCTTACGTGTATGACCCCATCGTCACCGGAGCAGTCCTGGCTTCCACAGTGCGCCAATCCACGCCTCTGGTTCTGGGTGCGCTGTGCGGCCTGATGGGTGAACGGGCGGGTGTGATTAATATCGGGATTGAAGGCCAGATGCTTCTGTCTGCTTTCATTGGTTTTTTGGTCAACGTCTGGACGGGAAACCTGCTGCTGGCGGTGCTGGCAGGGGTGGCTACAGGCGCTCTCCTGGGCCTGCTGCTGGCTTTTATGTCTGTCACGCTGCGCATTGACCAGATTATCGGTGGCACGGTGATCAACATCCTCGCCCTCGGTCTGACAGGTTACTTTTATACGCAGGGTTTGACGACTGCCGGAAAACTCCAGCCGGTTGCCATACCTGGTCTTAAAGATATACCTTTGATTGGCCCGGTGTTATTCAACAATCCACCGATCACCTACGCAACCATCATCCTGGTTTTTGTTGTCCATTACGTTCTTTTTTATACTCGCTGGGGATTACGGACGCGTGCGGTTGGCGAGCATCCGCGGGCTGCCGATACCGTGGGCATTAATGTTTTTAAGATGCGTTATTGGAATGTCATCATTGGGGGTGGGATCGCCGGTCTCGCCGGGGCCTTCCTGACGCTTGAAGCGGTGGGTTCCTTTGAGCGGGGAATGACGAATGGGCGCGGGTTTGTTGCGCTGGCGTGCATGATCTTTGGGAAATGGACTCCCCTTGGCTCATGGGGTGCCGCCTTGTTATTCGGCTTTGCCACTGCCATGCAGACTCAGATCCAGTTTGGCGGGCAAATTAATATCCCTCATCAATTTATCGGGATGCTGCCCTATTTGCTGACAATTATCGTCCTGGCGGGGTTTGGTGGGCGCGCTCGCCCGCCTGCCGCAGACGGTGTACCCTATCAAAAGGAGTAACGGCAGGGAACTTATGAGCACTGACAATCCCAACGAACCCCTGGCCCTGGAAATCCGCAACATCACCAAACGTTTTCCCGGCGTGCTGGCGAATAACAAGGTAAATCTGACCCTCCGAAAAGGCGAAATCCATGCCCTGTTAGGCGAAAACGGCGCTGGAAAATCAACCCTGATGAATATTATTTATGGGTTGTATTCTCCGGATGAAGGTGAATTCCTTGTCGATGGCAAAGCGGTTGATATCAAGACTCCTAACGATGCAATCCATCAGGGCATTGGGATGGTCCACCAGCACTTCATGCTGGTGCCCGTCTTCACGGTCGCAGAAAATATCGTCCTGGGTGATGAGGTAACCCGCGGCCCTTCCCTCGACATAAACGAAGCCAAACGTCGCATCCGGTCTGTTTCGCAGGATTTCGGATTGGATGTGGACCCGGATGCGGTGGTGGAAGACCTGCCGGTGGGCGTGCAGCAGCGTGTGGAAATTGTCAAAGCGCTTTACCGCAATGCTAAAATTCTTGTTCTGGACGAACCCACTGCAGTCCTCACCCCGCAGGAGGTCGAAGACCTGTTCGGGGTGATGCGCCAGTTGACGGCGCGCGGGGTTTCTATCATTTTTATTACTCACAAATTAAAAGAGGTGATGGAGATTGCCGACCGGATTACAGTCATGCGCCGGGGCGAGGTGGTTGGCACGACGACCCCAGTCGAGACGAATGAGCAAGGTCTGGCCAGCATGATGGTCGGCCGTGATGTACTGCTGCGCGTCGAAAAAGAACCGGCGCAGCCCGGCGAGGTCGTTCTGGCTGTGCGCAACCTGACCGTGCTGGATGAACGGAAAATTCAGGCAGTTCGGGATGTGTCGTTCGACGTGCGCTCGAGAGAGATTTTAGGGATTGCCGGTGTGCAGGGTAACGGTCAGACTGAACTGGCTGAAGCGCTCACCGGGCTGCGCTCCATTGAGTTTGGATCGATTGTCATGACCGGCGATGAGATGCCCGCGTTGAATCCCCGGGCGATGTTTGAAGAGGGATTGGCGCATATTCCGGAAGACCGTCACAAGCACGGTCTTGTGTTGGGGCACTCAGTAGCCGATAATTGCGTCCTGGTTACTTATTACAAACCACCCTTTGCAAAAGGTGTCCAACGGAATGAACGTGCTGTTATTGAAAATGCCAATAAGTTAATCGAGCAGTACGATGTGCGAACACCGGGGCCGTTGGTGCCGGTCTCAAACCTTTCAGGTGGCAACCAGCAAAAAGTGATTGTGGCGCGTGAGTTCAGCCGTCCGATACGGGTTTTGCTGGCAAACCAGCCTACTCGCGGCCTGGATGTAGGTTCTATTGAATATATTCACAGCCAGATTGTTGCCATGCGGGATCAGGGTGTGGGTGTACTGTTGATTTCAGCTGAGCTTGAAGAAATCATGTCACTGGCAGACCGGATTGCGGTCATGTATCATGGTCAAATTGTTGCTGTCATGGCTGCCGCGGATGCAACCAAGGATGAGCTTGGTTTGCTGATGGCAGGCTCGGGTCTGGAGAAACACGCCGAAGCTGCTCAAACTGCGGGTTGAAAATTCCTTTAATCATGAATCAAAAAAGCCCGCGCGGGCTTTTTTGATTCTGTAAAATCATGGTCGGACTTAACGTCTCCTCCCGGTCGCTGCATTGGAATGTAAAATTGGCAAATAAGTCTCCTGCCAGTCAACCGGAATTGCCCCGAGATACGCCGCCAGCGCGTCGATCCGCCCCCAACCAAATGTGTTGTTGGGTACCTGGCTGCCTGGGATCCCACCGCAGTTTTCTGTTGAGGTCAATGGCAGCGCGGTGTTGGTTATGATGGTTTCGAGCTGGTTAACCTGCCCCGCCAGGTCCGGATGGGCGGCAATCAACAGGGCTGCCAGGCCGGCAACGTGCGGCGCGGCCATTGAGGTTCCGCTTAAATAGGTGTATGTATTGGTGGGGTTAGGATAAGTTGGATAGGCAGAGCGGATGCTGGAACCCGGTGCCGAGATATCGGGCTTCATGCGCCCGCTGCCGTCTACCAGCACCGGACCGCGGCTGCTGGAGCCGGCAATCGTATCGATGCTGGTAGTGTTGCCGACAGTAAACGATTCGTCATAAATTGCAGCCGGTGTGTTTACTGTACTGCAGCTTGGGCCGGAATTTCCTGCAGATTGAACGGTCAGGATTCCTGCAGCACGCACGTTTTGAACGGCTGCCAGCAGAATATCCGGCTCGCTGCAGCCTTCGCTGACCGGGCAGGCCCAGGAATTGTTGATGACATCCGGTGCCTGGGTGGGGTCCTCAGTAGATCCGTCGATCTGCGTAGGAGCTACAAACCACTGGTAACACTCGATGTAAGTTTGAGGAGTTCCAACCCCGTTGTCCATGTTGCGGCAGCCAATCCATCTCGCCCCGGGTGCTACACCCACCTGGTTGCTGCCTCCATCATCACCCACCATGATGCCCATGGTGTGGGTGCCGTGACCGTGATCATCACAGGGCGCCAGCGCATCAAAGCCGCAGCGGTTAAAGCCTGCGTTGCTGTGGATGGCGTCATGCCAGTTATAGTCATGATCAGCCGAAGCCCCATTCCAACCGCGATACTGGTCGATTAAAGCGGGGTGATCCCATTGGTAGCCGGTATCTTGCCCACCAACGACCACACCCTGACCCGTCGTGCCCAACGCCCAGACATCATCGGCGTTAATTTTCAGGAGGTTCCACTCAATCGTTGCTGGAGCTGCGGGCAGCTGGGAGGTGCCGAGCTTGGATAGAGCAGGTTCTGGAGCCGCAAATTGGACCTGTGGATTTGCGTACAGGCGGGCAACATCCGGGCGCAAGGCGAATTGCTGGATAAACTCCAAATCCCCGCGCACCCAAATCGTATTGACGATCCAATAACCCATATGCGGGAGGCCCAGCCGCTGTATGGCTGCCAGCAGAGGTGCCTGGGTGCGGGCTGCATGGGCTTTTAGCGTTTCGTAAACATAATTGCCCTTGGCCTGCTTACCTGCCAGGTTTGCCGCCGGGCTCAAATCAGCCTGCGATTGCAGCAGCACCAGGAATTCAGTCTCTTCTCCGGCCCGGGCCGCTTGAAGAACTAGTGTATCGACTTTTGTTTCCCAGGGATCGGCCTGTTGCGAGCGTCCCTGATTTGGTGCTGCTGGAGCCAAAAACAGCAACATTGCTACCCAAAGCACCAGGAATTGCCGCCTGCGAATCGCCACGCGTTTATTCTCCAGCCAGCGCCTTAACCAGTTCCCGGTTGAAATCGGGGATATCAGCCACAACCCGCCCCCATACCAGGTTGCCCTCACGAAAGGCCGGTTCATCTACCCAGGTCGCCCCTGCGTTGACGAGATCATCTTTGATCCCCAGCGAGCCGGTTGCTTTGTGGCCCTGAACGATCCCGGCAGAGATCAGCACCAAACCGGCATGGCAGATTGAGGCTACAATTTTTCCCTGGTCGTAAATATCGCGTACCAGGCGGGTAATTGCCGGATAGCGCCGCATTTTGTCGGGTGCCCAACCACCGGGCACGACAATCGCATCAAAGTCGTCAGGGCTGACATCTTGTGCCAGGACGTCTGGCGTGGCTTCCAGGCAGGTTTTGCCGTGATAGGTTTTGATCTTGGCAGCGATGACCGTTACTTTGGCGCCCTCTTCCTGCAGCCGCATCAGGGGCACCCAAAACTCCAGGTCTTCGAACCCTTCGTCAACCAAGTAGGCGATGTGTTTACCAGTGAGCTTCATGATCAACCTCCTATGGAAAGGTTATGGATTAAAGTTCCGTACAAGGGTAATTGTTCAATGACGGAACACATCAAGCACTGAAAAAGAATCTGGCGTCACTCGCAAGTGACATATGTTTGCCTGGCAAGGTGCAGGATACGCCCGCAAACCTACAGGCGGATAAACACCCGCAGTTCTTGCTTCCAAATCCAGGGCAATACTGCCAGGATGCCAAGGCCAAGGGCGGCTGCACTGGTAACCAGTTGAATGATTGGGGAGGTGCCCAGCACAGGTGTAGCTGCTACAACCAGAAATGCCACAACCGCACCACAGGCAGCTGCCAGAGAAATGCGCACCAGGGCGTTTCCCAGAACCAGGGTGCCAGGGAAGCGGCGATTGATCAGGTAGAGCAAGAAAAAGGCCTCCAATGTAAAGGCAATTGAATTTGACAATGCAATCCCCGGAGCGCCCAATGGTCGGAAAAGCAGGATCCCGAGCAGCAAAAAAACGATCAAAGCGAGGCCAGCTCCAATGAGCGGTGTGCGCGCATCCTGGTTGGCGTAAAAAGAGCGGGCAGCTACCTCCAGCAAGGAGTGGCCCATCAAACCCAGCATGTACATCCGGCTGGTCCAGACAACCAGCTCAGTGCCAGCCTGGTCAAATCCCAGCACGCCAACGACCGGAGGGATCACAATCACCAGCAGCGCTGTAGTTGGTATCGTCAGGGCGAGCAAAATCCGCAGGGTCTTGTTGATTGTCTCGCGAAATTGGGCGATTTCCCGGTGCACAATTTGTTCGGACAGGGTTGGCAGCAAGGCGGTGGCGATGGCTGTGCCAATCAATGTCTCGGGCACCTGCATGAACAACCAGCCGTATACCAGGGAAACAACCGCTCCTTCGCCGACCCTGGATGCCAGGTTGTCCTGGGCGATGAAGACCAGCTGGATGAAAAATACGGTGATTATCCGGGGTCCCATCAGGCCAAGCACCTGTTGGACGCCAGTGTCTCGCAAGCGGATGGTTGGGCTCCACCGAAATCCAAATTTAATCAGACCAGGGATCTGGACCCCCAGAAACAGCAATGAGCCGAGGATAACACCATATACCAGGCCGTACACACCCAGGCCAAAGGCAGGTATTGTAACCGGCCCCAGCTGCAGCCCTTGCTCAGGGGCCAGCACCAGCACGCCAAATAACATGCCGATATCGTACATGCTTGGCGCGATCGCCGGCAGCAGGAAGTGCTGGTTGGCTTGCAAACCTGCCATAACTAAGCCGCTGACCGAAAAAATGAGCGTGGCTACCAGGTTCAAGCGCATCAGCTCTGTGACAAGCGCCTGCTGCTCGGGGCTAAAGCCCGGAACAATCCCAAACGGCGAGGTAACGATTTGCCGGGCAAAAATTGCAACCAGGATGGACAAACCGGCCGTCACCAGAAATATCAGGTTAGCGATTCGCGAAAATAAGACCCAGGATTCCGGGCGGCCTTTTGTTTGTAAATATTCGGAAAGCACCGGGATAAAGGCAACAGCCAACGCGCCGCCAGAAATCAGGGCGAACAACAAGTCGGGCAAATTGTTGGCTGCATAAAAAGCATCCAGCTCGGCTGAAAGCCCAAACCGCCGCGCGATCAGGACCTGACGGGCAAACCCCAGAATTTTTTCAAGACCAAAAAAAAATGCCAGCAGCAGGGATGAGCGAAATAAGAAGGACATGGTGCGGGGATAGTATAACATTGCCCCATGACCTCAGGTGTGGTAAAATTTTCGGGCCCGGCAGGGGAGGCTGCCCCCGGTTATGGAGGGATGGCCGAGTGGACTAAGGCGGCTGTCTTGAAAACAGCTGTGGGATAACACCCACCGGGGGTTCGAATCCCTCTCCCTCCGCCTGTTAATACAATTCCCGGGTGCCTGAATATTTGGGGAGGTGCCAGAGTGGACGATTGGGGCCGCCTGCTAAGCGGTTGTCGGGGCAAAACTCGACCGAGGGTTCGAATCCCTCCCTCCCCGCTCAATTGATCCCGTTGGTTCGAAATATTGCTTCTAAAAGCAAAACGCCAGATACCCCTGGCGTTTTCATTTTGACCGGCTGGATATCGTTGTGCCAGGGCGATCGCATCTGTCGATGATCCCTTGTGAGGTCTTTTTGTTATACTCCTTCCAGAAGGACATATGCGATTACGCTGAAGTTTGTGCTTGTTTGAGGTAATCCATTTGTGCTATAAATTACAATGAATCCACTCGATTATTACAGGAGACAATCCATGACCCTTCGAACAGGCTATCCTCCCCGGTTTAGACGTAGCTTGGCGGTAGTCGCCGCTTTTGTATTGATGGTGATGGTCGCTAGCATCTTAGAAACTGCTTATGCCCAGGGAATTGTGTACGGGGATACGATCGCTGCAGGGGATGTTATTGACAACGACGTTATCTTGAGTGGTACACGCATCCAGGTGGATGGGAATGTATTGGGGGATATGTTAGCGATCGGCAACACTGTAGACATTAACGGTAAAGTAGATGGCAGCCTGGTAGTGATTGGCCAAAATGTGACCATCAATGGCGAAGTCCAGGGCAGCGGGTATGTGACCGGCGTGGCTGTGGTGCTTGGCGATACAACCCAGATTAACCGCAATCTGTATGTAGCCAGCCTGGCACTTGATATGCAGGCAGGATCAACGATCGGGCGGGATGTCTACGCGATCAGCCCGGGAGGCGGTACGATCCAGCCTGATGTGGGGCGCAACTTCACAGGGGTGATCGGCCCGGTTGAATTTATCAACGTACTAATTGAGTGGATTCAAAATGCTGCCAATATGGATATTTTCAGCCAGCTGCCAGCAGGCGGTTACACATCGCCTTCCGATTCCGTGCTGTATTCCAGCCTGGGACCATTTACCGGTCTGCGTTTCCAACAGGCCGGGGGCCTGGATGTTGACCAGATCCTGCAGTGGCTGTTGGATCGCCTGCGCGAATTAATCTTTTTCCTTGGTATTGGCGGGGTGGCTGTGTGGCTTTTCTTTGGTGCTGTGCGCTCAATTACCGGCATCACCCGTGACAGACCTCTATCCGCTGCAGGCTGGGGATTGATCGTGATCATCGCGGGATTTGTGCTGTTGTTGCTGGCTGTGGTTGCGATTGCTCTGGTAAGCATGTTTTTCTTCGCAATTACGTTAAACGCCATTGGCACAGCCGTCCTGACTGTGGGTGGTGCTGCCTGGCTGCTGGCATTTACCATCTTTTGGTTTTTGGTCACGTACGTCAGTAAAGTGATCATAGCTATTTTCATCGGGCAGCTGATCCTGGAACGATTTTCCCCCAAGGCAGCCAGTAGCCGGGTGTGGCCGTTGCTGTTAGGTGCATTGCTTTATGTTCTACTGCGATCCATCCCGTTCTTGGGCTGGATTATTGGTGTCCTGGCAACGGTCATCGGTGTTGGCGCAATGTGGCTGGCCTATCAGTCCAAAGGACAGGCGAGTGCATTCGTGACCCCTGTTGTGGAGGAGAATTCAGCTACTGCCGAAATTGAAACTGCATAATTGATCTTGCCAAATTAGCCTGCATACACCAACCCTGGGGCAGTCGCTCAGCAAAGGGCTGGCGGAAAATAAGATTACAAGGGCCTGTCAATGAACTTGATTTTACGCTGGATCATCCTAACTCTGGCTCTGGTGATTGCTGTCTGGGCTGTTCCAGGAATTCGCATTGAGGGTATCCGTGCCTGGCTGACTTTGCTCGTTATGGCGGTTATCTTTGGTCTGGTCAATGCATTGATCCGCCCTATACTCGACCGGGTTTCCAACCGGCTCAACATGGCTCTATTGGGAATTCTCACGCTGGTTGTAAATGCCATTGGACTCTGGCTGGCTTCCTTGATTGCCACCAGGTTGGGAGTCGGTTTTTATATCGACGGTTTTCTTCCGGCGTTGATTGGTTCGGTGATTATCAGTATCGTGTCGTTCGCGCTGAGCCTACTATTATTGGATAAGTAAACGCAGCAACCAGAAAACTTAAGTCACTGCATGGTGATTAAGACGAAACTTTATTTGCAGGAGGTTAGCGATGTCTACGATCATTGTGATTACATTTGATGATGAAGTCCAGGCGGGCAAGGTGCGCGAGTCCATGCACAGCCTCGAGCAGGAAGGCTACCTCAGCCTGGATGACTCGGCGGTATTGGTCAAGGACCAGGCCGGAAAAATCCATGTCAAAGACCAGACAGACCGCGGTTTGAAGACAGGCGCGGTTGGCGGTAGCATTCTGGGACTGCTGATTGGCGGCATTTTCTTTCCCGTGGCAGGTTTGTTACTGGGGGCGGCAGCCGGCGCCCTGGTGGGGAAAGCTGCTGACCTGGGTATTGACAAAAAATTTGTCGAACAAGTTGAAACTGACATGCTGCCCGGCTCGTCCGCTATTTTCCTGTTGGTGCGCGAAGCAAATCCGGATATGGCGATCGCTGCCCTGCGTCCTTACAAGGGGAAACTTTACCATTCCTCGCTCGGCCCAGATGGTGAAAAGATTCTGCGCGATACGCTGTCCAAAGGCTATTAAATTGAGCGGTTCAGTTTGGAATCAGGCCTGGTGGTGAGATTCATCAGGCCTGATTTTATGAGGTTGGGTTTCTATGATTGATGGAAGTAGCCGGAAAAAAGTTGGACTGGTATTGGGGGGTGGCGGGGCGCGCGGCCTGGCCCATATTGGGGTATTAAAAGTGTTGGAACGGGAGAAAATCCCAATCGATTGCCTGGCAGGCACGAGTATGGGCGGCTTGATCGGAGCCTTTTTTGCCTACGGTACTCCCGTGCAGGCAATCGAAAGTGAGGCGGTACGGCTGGGCAAAATGTCGCGTTTGATTAAGTTTGCCGACCCGCGCATCAGCCGGATGGGCGCGACCCTCAAAGGCACACGCATCTATAACTATCTGAGCGAAAACCTGGGAGCAGAGACAACGTTTCAGGATTTAAAAATCCCTACGATCCTGATCGCGTCCGATCTGATCACCGGTCAAGAAGTTACTATGAGCAAAGGTCTGGTCATAGATGCCATCCGGGCAACGATCTCTGTGCCGGGAGTTTTTATGCCGGTTGATCTTAACAATTGTCGCCTGGTGGATGGTGGTGTGCTGAACAACGTACCGGTGGATGCGGCTCGCCAGTTGGGAGCTGACGTTGTGGTTGCCGTAAACGTGCTGCCAGATTTTAGTAAAAACCAGCCTGGGAAGCCACCCACCACGGTGGCGCTTGAACCTTCTTACCTGCCCAAGGGTGCCCGCGATTTGTGGCACGTGGAGATGGTCATGATTTCAGCGATGACCCGTTTCCGCTTGGATTTGTTTAAGCCAGAAATTCTAATTGAGCCCATTTTGCCGGCGGATATCAGCCTGCTGTATGGTTTTCACCGGGCAGAAGAGGCAATCCTGCATGGGGAACAGGCAGCCGAACAGGCGCTGCCCGCTCTCCGGGCGCTGCTGGCTTGAATTCGGCCTGAGCCATACAAGTGAACTTCAGTTTCACAAAATCTCAATTCAGGATAAGGGAGGATTGGCCAAAATCCTGTCTCTTTTAGCTCGCACCCGGATTTACATTAACTTGATCATTTGGGACGATAACCTCAACTGCTGAAGGCACAACTTCGATCTCGCTCGGTGTCTCCCCGATAATTTCTCCATCCAGGTTGATTTTCATCGGCGGATCAGATTCAATCCTGATCTTGCGTGCTTTCCACTGGTAACTCAAGGTCATGTCGTCAAGATCCTGCTTGATTTGTTCTTCTGGACGCGCGACTGAAAAGGTCAGCAGTTTCATCCAGGATTGCGTGTTTCCACGAGTATAGACAACAATATCCAGGAAGCCATCGCTGACGCTGCTGCCGGGTGCTAGGTTAACGGAAACTCCAGGGATGCCCATATTGCCGGTATTGGCGATCATGCAGGTCAATCCTTCACATTCCTGGACTTCCCCATCCAGGGTGAAGCGGTAACGGGCGGTCAGCTCACGCTGTACAGCTTTGATCCCCGCGAGGGTGTAAGCCAGCTTGCCAACCTTGTCCTTCAGGTCCCGATCAGCAATATCTGCCATTTCTGCTTCCCAACCGGTTGCAAAACGGAGAACAAAATACTGTTCACCATTTACCAGGCCCATATCCACCTTGCGCACCTGGTTCGGGCTGCTGACAGCCAGCTCGCAGGCCTGTTTAAGATCCTGGGGAATGCCTAATTCCTTAGAGAAGACATTGGCCGTGCCTCCCGGGAAGATCGCCAGGGGTTTTCCGGTGCCCATCAAACCAGTCGCGGCTTCCATAACCGAACCATCCCCGCCATAAATGGCAATGACATCATAGTCGGAATGAGCCGCTTCCCCGGCCATTTGACGGGCATCACCAAATTTTTTCGTGATGCCGGCTTCCCAATCCCAACCAGCGGCGTTAAAAATGGTATTAAATGTGTTTAAGATCGGTCTATCCCCCCCTGAGGCAGGGTTTACGATGGCATAGATTGACCTGGGCATACTTCACTCCCGTGCGGGTTTAGTAAACAGCTTGGTGCGTTCTGCTGATTTCGATTGTAACCTGATTTTTACTATATGATCTGCCTTTGTGATCGAGATGCCTTTCGCAGATTATAATGGGTGGATCTCAGACCATGGCTTGGGTGTCCTCAAAAATGACAGTGCGTTTTTATAGCCCAATTCAAATTAAAAAAAGTGTCTTTGTTTTTCTGCGTAGTGTGATCCTGATTGAATTTTTCTTCGCTTTTTTACCCCTTATTGCGACCTTGATTATTAATTTGAGCAGTGAATATGAAAGGATCCCGCTTTCAAAGACAATTTCCTATGATGTTTTGGCGATCACCATTTTTGCGAGTTTGCAAATCCTGACGATTGCAATTGCGTTTGCTTTTTGGTACTTTCCAAGCTACGAAATTTCGCAAGATGCCATCTTACTCCTACGTAGCAACCTGGTGGAAGATCGAAAACTCGCAGATCTGGAGCAATTAAAATCGATTCATCTCAAGCAAGGCTGGTTGGGCAAGCGTACGAATTATGGTACTTTGGTTTGCGAGTTGAGTGCGCCTCCACCCGCGTATGTGCGCGATATCCCCAACCCGGTTCAAGCCAGAGACATTATCCTCGAATTAAGCAGCCAGATAAAAATGGCCAGACTGCTGGAGCCGCGGAGTATTACTGAATACTTGACTGATGGCGAAGGGCAGTTTGTAGAGTACAAATCCAGCCTCATGTGGGATTACCGCCAACAACAAGTAAATAAGGATCTATATGAACCGGTCATGAAGACCTTGGCAGCATTTATGAACAGCCAGGGGGGTACCTTGTTGATTGGCATTAATGATGAGGGCGAGATTCTTGGATTGGAGCCTGATTTTTTAGGGCTAAAGAAACGAAACGTAGATGGCTTCGAAAACACATTCAACATGGCCTTTAACAAAATGCTCGGGGTCCAATATCGCCAGCATGTTGAAGTCACATTTCCAGTACATGAGGATAAAATTATCTGCCTTGTCCGGGTGCGACCATCTTCCATCCCAGTTTACATGCAGCACCAGGGGCAGGAGTCTTTTTATGTCCGCGCAGGTAACGGCACCCAGGCATTGACGGTCAGCCAGGCAGCCCAATACATCCAGGATCGGTTTGACGGTTAGAATTCCATTCAGGGGGAGATGTTTTTTTATAAATAACCCGTGTTCCATTGCATAGTAAAATAGTGTCTGGAAAAACCAAATCTATAACAGGAGGAAAATCGATGTCAGAAGCACCGGTTGAATTAATTGTGGCTGCATTTCAAACGGAAACAGGGGCAGACGATGCCTTGAAAGAATTGAAAGAGGCCAAACGTGAACGATTGATAGCCATTCAGGATGCGGCAGTGATCCGGCGAGATGCCAAGGACCGGGTTCACATCAAAGATGTTAAAGATGTCGGTGGAGGGCGCGGAGCAGTAGCCGGTGCGGTCTTCGGGACCGCAATTGCCCTGCTGGCAGGCCCGGTGGGTATTGTTGTTGGAGGTACGTTGGGTGCCCTGGTGGGTGGACTGACTGCCAAGGCAGTGGATATGGGACTGCCAAATCAGCGCCTCAAAGAGCTTTCCGAATCGCTCAAGCCCGGAACATCGGCGATTATTGCAATCATCGAGCATACCTGGGTGAGCGATATTGAGGACATGATGGCAGAGGCAGGTGCCCAGGTCATGCGTGAGTCCTTACAGGCTGATATTGCCCAACAGCTTGCTGCGGGGAAAGAGGTGGCTTACTCGGCTACCGAGACCGAAGACAGCCTGGCAATTTCACGCATGGCAGGTGATGAGGAAAGTATGGAAATCAGCGACCTGATCCTGACAGAGGATGGTCTGGGTGCCCGGGCGACGGTTGTATCCAAGGCTGGGGTCGTCAGTCAAGGGCTGCTCCTCACCCAGGATGGGATGATCTCCAGCAGTTTGGTCGCTGTCCCGGATGAGGGTGAAAAAGATGCCACAGCAGAAGACGCTGAACCGAGCACCGGTGAAGCTGGAGAAAATGCGGCCTGAGCAGGCGCATCAATGTAACTGGAACGAAAATGCCCGGTCAGACCGGGCATTCTTGTTTCACAGGACCATGAATTCATTTATTGGGTGTTCTGGTTTGCATCCGCCAGCACCGAACGGACGAATGCGAGCTCATCCTGATTGATAGTATGGCCAAGATCTGGATAGAGACGAGTGGTCACTAAAGCTCCCAGCTCAACGAATATTTGTGCGCTTTCTTCCACCCGCCAAGCAGGAATATGTGGATCCTGGTCGCTGCAGCCCAGAAAGACCGGTGTGGTTTGTAGCGACCCGAAGTAGACCCCCAAACCGCCGGGGGGACCAATCAAGCCACCGCTCAAACCGAACACACCTCCAAATGGCCGGGAATCACGGGCTGACCGTGCAGCAAACTCAAGTGCCAGGCACGCGCCTTGTGAAAAACCAAGCAGGTACAAATTCTCGCGAGGGATACCCGCGTCCGCAAGCTGTGCGGCCAGGCTGGCAAGCACGCTTAAGGCCGAGTCCAGGTGAGGCTGGTTGTGCTCCAGAGGTTCGAGAAACCGGTAAGGGTACCAGCTGAAATCCATTGCCTGGGGTGCAATCCAGGTAATCTGTGTGCGTTGACTGGCAGGAAAGATTTCGTCAGCAAGTGTCAAAATGTCCGCTGCGCTTCCGCCGCGACCATGCACCAGAATGACAGCTGCTTGGGCATCCTTGGGGTTCGCTCCATCCACCAGCACCGGTTGGTTATGATGGGGGTCGGCTACATTTCTTAGAGTTATCAAATTTTCCTAGGCCTGAGAGGGTGCCGCCGATCGCCAGGCCGGCACGACAAGTGGCTGAAGCCGGGTTTCTATCTCGGAGCGGTATTGCTCAAGCCAGGGGGGTAGTTTCAAACTGGTTCCCAGGCTGCTTTGATCTTCGTCTGATAGGAATCCTGGGCCAAGTGTGGCCAGCTCGACAATGTGCCCGTCAGGGTCACGGGTATAAATACTTTTGAAATAAATCCGGTCCATCACCGGGGATACCGGTAAACCAGCCCGGAGAAGTTTTTCGCGCCATTCCAATTGAATCTCTTCATCCGCAACTGCCAGGGCAAAATGGTGGGTTTGGCCGGTACCCATGCGGACAGTGTGGGCACGCGCCGGATCGCGTTCGAAATACGTAATCAGCGTTCCAGGCTTCCCGCCTGCCACACCCCAATACCAGTGCGCGGAGTCAGGATCATCGAAATTTGCCGTGCGCTTAACCAGGGGCATACCCAGGAGCTCGCCAAAAAAAGCATGTGTGCGCTGGATATCTGTGCCAATTGCTGTGATGTGATGCATTCCTTCTGACAGGGCCATGTCGGGAGAAATCTCCGGGACGTGCTCCTCCCAGGTAGCCTCCCGGATGCGGGCTTCATCCCGGTTGGCAATTACCATGTCTGCTGGTGGTTCACGAAATTTGCGACCTAACTGATCCGCAGGCTCATCCACCGTGAACCCGGGTCCATGGGTAGCAATTTCGAGAATCACACCATCAGGGTCACGGAAATAAATTGATTCAAAATAATTGCGGTGGTAAGGTCCATCGACTTTGTGCCCCAGGTCCGCCAGGCGGCGTTTCCATTTTAAAAGTCCTTGCCGGTCAGCAACTTGCAAAGCAACATGATGGGTGCCACCATTGCCCGGCGCTCCTTTTGGAGCGGTGGGCCATTCAAAGAAAGTGATGGCGGTGCCGGGTTGACCGGTTTCATTCCCGAAATACAGATGATAGCTGCCGGGATCGTCAAAATTAACGGTTTGTTTAACCAGGCGCTGCCCTAAAACCCGGGTATAGAAATCGACTGTTCTTTGGGCGTCGCCCGATACCAGGGTGATATGGTGCAATCCTACGATTGTCATAAAGAGATCTCCCAATTGAGGCTGGCAGAGGGTGCAAGGCACCCTCTGCCAGATAGGCAGATGTCAGGCAGCCGAAGTTGGTTCTGCTTCGGCCTGCTTGATCAATTCTACTTCGATAAAGACTTCAATTTCCTTGCCAACAAGCCAACCGCCGGTTTCCAGGGCAACATTCCAGGTCAGGCCCCAATCTTCGCGGTTAATCTTGCCACGTGCACTGAAGCCAGCGCTTGTTGCCCCCCAGGGGCTTTTTGCCATGCCAGCATATTCCACATCCAACGTGATCGGGTGGGTCGTATCCAGGATGGTTAAGTCACCGATCAGGTGGGCAGTATTTTCACCCGTGAGCTCGATTCCAGAACTCTTAAAGGTCAGGTATGGATATTTATCCGCGTTAAGGAAATCCGGCGAACGCAGGTGGCCATCGCGCTGTTCTTCCTTGGTGTTGATGCTTGCAGCGTTAATTTGGACGTCTACCCTGGTATTTTCGGGGTTTTGTTCGTCAAAGTCTACGCTACCGCTAAACTGCTCAAACTGGCCGCGCACTTTTCAGATCATCATGTGGCGGACTACAAAGTTGATTTCTGAATGGGCAGTGTCGATTTGCCAGGACATTGTTAATCCTCCTTGATTTCGATATTGATATTGATTGAATTAATTTAAACCCTTTAGCCGGGTCAAATCCTATTCCTAAATATGTATGGATTGGACGCTGTTTAACTTGACCGTCCAGCGTTCCAGAGCTTCGAGCACATCGCCCAACCGCTGCCGGGTTGTTTCATCAGCCAGAATTCCATCAGCGCTGAATTTTTCCCAGGCTCGCTCTACCAACAGCTGTGGGCGGTTCATGACGTGCATATTCAGCGCGACTGCGATCTGGACCATGTGTTGTTGGGCCCGAATTGTGCCGAACATCCCGCCTGCACCAATCACGGCCGCCGGTTTTCCAGCCAGGGGAGATTCTTTTCGAGGGCGCGATGCCCAGTCAAGTGCATTTTTGAGCACCCCTGGAATGGAATGATTGTACTCAGGGGTCGCAATCAGCACAGCATCCGCTCCCAAAATTTGGTCTTTGAAAATCTGGACAGATTCAGGTTCACCCATAGCTACGAGATCCGCATTAAACATGGGGATTGCCGCCAAATCTGCGATTTCAATCTGAACGTGAGAGGCAGCAAGCTCCTGGGCGGCAAGTAAGAGTCCCGTGTTATAGGAGTGATGCCGCAGGCTGCCGGATATACCTAGAATTTGAATGGATGCCATCATATGATTACCTGTAAGTCCATATTCCTTCAATCTAAAATCTTTCAATGTCAAAGTGTTTATCCAAAAAAAACTCGCTCTACTTGCTGTCTTTTCTGCCCAGCTTACGGCATATCACGCTCAAGGTTTCCTGCTCTGCAGGCGTGAGAACGCCCATTTCTTTTGTGATTGCTTCTACCTGGTGTGGAAGTACCCGGTTGATCAACGTTCTTCCTTTTTCAGTCAGGCTGATTGTAATCATTCGGCGGTCGTCGAGGTTGCGTTGCCGGTGAACGAGATTGCGTTTTTCAAGATTGTCGATGACCAGGGTCATGTTGCCACCACTTTTCAGCAGCTTGTGCCCAATTTCGTTCTGGCACATTGGTCCCAGGTGCAGCAGAACTTCCAGCACGCCAAACTGGCTAACAGTCAGATCCTCCAGGCTGCCGTATCCTGCGAGCCGCGATTCGAACGCGCTTGTTGCCCGGCTGAGCTTAATATAAGTGTTCAGTGCAAGTTCTTCTTGCGGTGTGCCTTTATAATGGGTTGGCATAATTATTTCACATCAAATCGTTTGATGTCAAAATAATAATGGATTTTTTACCGTTTGTCAAGCCAGAATAGATGAGAATTTCCTGAAGGAAAAGGGTTGGGAGCGATTAGAACGTGGTAGCATGTTGGATCACAAATCCAATGGAGGTGATGATGGCTGAGTGCATTTTCTGCCAGATATTGAATAAAATGGCCGCGGGTTCGTTCGTCTACCAGGACGAGCGCGTGGCGGCATTTATGGATATCCAGCCCATCAATGCAGGGCATGTCCTGGTTGTGCCTGTCCGCCATGTCGTTTACCTGGATGATCTTGACCCTGAGGATGGAGCCCAAATGTTTCGGGTTGCCCAGAAAATCAGCCAGGCATTGTTCAAGAGTGATGTGCGCTGTGAAGGCACGAATTTATTCCTGGCGAATGGCGCTCCTGCCGGGCAGGATGTGTTTCACACTCACCTACATGTCCTGCCGCGGTTTAGTGGGGATGGGTTTGGGTTCCGGTTCGGGCCGAAATACGGTACCCGCCCGCTGCGCGCAGAGCTGGATGGCCTGGCATTACAGCTCCGCTCGGCTTTGCGGGAGGCTTAATCCAAACGAAACTGGATATTTACTATTTGAGCAGCAAGGCTGAAACAGCGGTCATGAGGGATGAATGACCGGTTGTTAGGGCCTGGGACAAACACCGGCTGATGTTAGGATGATCACCCCCGAATTGCCGGGTATGTGCAGCAGGGGGTGCAGTAGACCCTGGGACTGAATGGATTGGCAAGCGGCCCCTTTGGTAGTCCTGCCAACACACCGGCATAGAAAAAAGTATAATACGCGCAGCTCTGCTGAACTTAAATTGTCGTGGAAAAATCATTTGTCGGATTGGCGAAGGAGACCACCTTGAAAAAATTCCGTGTTGCCCTGCTGGCGAATTTAAAATCGAATGCTCCACAGTTTGAAGGCATGCCGGAGGATATGTGGGATGACCTGGATTCGGAAAAAACGGTGAATTCACTGGTGGAAGCAATTCGATCGGGCGGGCATGAATGCGAATTCCTGGAGGGTAATTACACCCTGGTAGACAGGGTTCGTAAATATGCACCGGATATGTGCTTTAACATTTGCGAGGGGCATTTCGGGGATGCCCGTGAAGCTCAGGTACCTGCCTTGTTGGAAATGCTGCGCATTCCATACACCGGCTCTAAAGTGCTGACCCTGGCGCTGGCTTTAGACAAGCCAATGACGAAGCGCGTGCTCACATACCATGACCTGCCGACCCCGGCGTTCCAGGTGTTTGAACGCGAAAACGAACCTCTCAGCAGTGATATGCCTTTTCCAATGTTTGTCAAGCCCAGCCGCGAGGGGACCGGAATGGGTGTCAGCAGCAAATCCATTGTTAATAGCGAGGCTGAGCTGCACGAGCAGATTGAATACGTCCTGGGGCGTTATAACCAACCAGCACTTGTGGAACAGTATATTGAAGGGCGTGAAGTCACTGTGGGGGTGATCGGAAACCTGACCGGAGTGGTTGCACGGCGCCTGCCAGAAAACGATGAGGCGCCTCGTATCCAGGCAGGATTGCGATTTCTTCCCCCCATGGAAGTGGATCTGCAGCCATATGTAGAATCAGATGTGGTTTACAGCAACCGTTTGAAAGTCGACCTGGCAGACCAGTTGAATTATCTCTGTCCGGCACCGCTGGAAGATGATATGGTGGACGAGCTCAACTGGCTGACGGCGGCTGTCTTCCGGGTGACCGGGGCGTTTGATGTCTCGCGAGTTGATTTTCGCCTGGATGCCAATGATGGAGATAAACCCTATATCCTGGAAATAAACCCGCTCCCGGGGCTCTCGCCAGGAATTTCAGATCTGGTCATTGAAGCAGCCGCAGAAGGGATAGACCATGCCAGCCTGGTTAATATGATTCTGGAGGCAGCTCTAAGGCGTTACCGCCTGATTGAATAGGAAGAAAGCTGAATAAAAAAAGTTGCGCCGATCTCGTGAGCGGCGCAACTTCGCTTAAAAAGGAGTTGCCGTGCGTGGGGGGGGCACGCCCGGCAACTCACTGGGAGGGCCACCATTCGCGATCAACATGTAGGGACATGTTAATCGGAACACTCTGGGTGGCACGATACCTGTGTTACCAATAAAAGGGAGGGCAGGTACCGTTGCATAGAATATACTTCATTTTTATTATAAGTTCGGTTAAAACTTAATTAGAAAAATTTGATCATTATTGTCCATTAGGACGGTTGCTCCTGCTGTTAAAGATTTGCAGCCATTCGTCAATTTCATCGTCTGTCAAATCAGGGGGTTGTTTTTCGGTAGTCCGATTAGCAGCATCCTGCTGGATCGATATCATCTGTTGAGCAAAGGCAGGTGATGGGGTGACATGCGCGCGTGCCATCTGGGCAGCATTCTGCACCTGACGATCCGATGAGACGACGGTAAACTCAGCTGCCCGGCCCTTAAGCTGTGCTAACCTCTGCCGGATCGCATCATCCGCTGTTCGTCCCTGACGTACAAAAACTGCAGTAACCATCCCGAACCGACGTTTACCCGCCTGACTTGCGGGCGCGTTATCGAAATAAACCTCCACCGGTTTCCGCGACTGCCGGCAAAACACTTGCAGCAGCTCGATGAGGGCCTGCTCATCATCGATATCTTCCAAATGCAGATCGGGTACGTGGGGGATTAAGTTGTGTCCATCGATCAGGTAGGCCATTGCTCTATTCCTTTTACGCCGCCCCGACAGAATTTTCAAAAGCAGGGGGTCCAGTGTGTCGGTGGAAGACGCACCAACGCACTTTGCTGCCAATGAATGTCCGCCTGGCTTATCCTCTTCCCACGAGATGAAAATGGGTATTTGCCATCTGTTTTTAGATTGCTGTCGGGAGCCCTGGGACCATCAAACGCCAGGATACCGTGTGCTATAGTATACTTGACAGAGCGGCTTGCCGAGCCCGGTTGTATTCCCCAGCATCTGCTTTCCACCTGTAGGAAAATGCCGCCATGCGTTCTTGGAAGCGTTTCATCTTTTATTTATTACTGAATGTGCTTGTTTCTGCGGTGACCGTATTTACGGTCATTTACTTTTGGGAACGCAGCCAGACAGCCGAGAACTCCGGATTGAATTTACCCCAGCCTACAGCCAACTCTGCCGCCTCCGGCAACCAGTCTGGCGGGACAGGCGGTGCCCCCGTTACGCCGGGTAATCTGGTGCATACCGTTCAGTTTGGTGATACGCTGGCGAGTATTGCCCAACAATATGGGGTGACACTCGAAGCTTTGATGCTGGCAAATACGATTGATGATCCGGCAGCAATTGGCGTGGGGCAAGTGCTCTCGATCCCAACAGAAGCAGCCGGTATTACCTCACCATCCGTCACCCAAGAGTCACCTGATTTCTCAAGCGCCAATCCACAGCTGCAGATATTTTCTGTGGTCGGGGCCGGCGATTTACCGACTGAACGGGTTGTCATCCGCCACATTGGCGAGCAACAAATTTCAATGGCTGGTTGGAGGCTGCGCAGCGATCGCGGCCAGGAGTACAGTTTTCCACAACTTATCCTGTACAAAGATGGGGCAGTAAGCGTTCACACCACCTCCGGAGTCGATTCCGTTAGTGATTTGTACTGGGGGCGCAGCGAAGCTGTCTGGCAGTCTGGAAGCACTGTTATTTTGCTGGACCCTCAAGGCAATGAGCACGTTGTCTTTACAGTGCCTTAATTTCCCAGCTGAATGAGGTCAAGTTGGATCATCCTGCTCGTGGAGTCGATGATGCTATCCGAAAAGCCATGGAAGATGGTCAATTCAACAACCTTCCCGGTGCTGGCAAACCACTGCACCTGGAAGACCATCCCTACGAAGATCCGGAATGGAGCCTGGCTTTTCATCTGTTGAGGGAGAATGAATTTACCCTTCCCTGGATCGCCGACCGCCAGGAAATTGAGGCGGAGTTGGATGCAGCCCGCCAGACGCTGCTCCGAGCCTACCGAGCGTGGCAGGCTAATTCCTCAGGGGAAGAAACCTGGCGGAATGCTGAGGTGGCTTTCCGGGAGCGGGTGAGCGAGTTGAACAAGCGGATTCGTGATTACAACCTGAGCGTTCCGTCACCGAACTTCCAGCGATTGCCGATAAATTCGGAGCGTGAAATCCAGCGGCTTACAGCAGTAAATCCGGCCCCAAAGCCGTAACCAGAGCTGGGTCTTCGTAAACTTTTAGTGGAGAGAAGTATGTCGCAGGCTTTATACCGCAAATGGCGCCCCCAACGTTGGGAAGACGTAGTCGGGCAGGACCATATTATCCAGACGCTGCAAAATGCGGTCGCTGCCGACCGGGTGGCTCATGCCTACCTGTTTGCCGGGCCGCGCGGAACAGGTAAAACAACCACAGCTCGTTTGCTCGCGAAGGCCGTCAACTGCCTGGACTCTGCCCTGGAGAACAGACCCTGCGACCAGTGTGAGAACTGCCTGGCTGTTAACAATGCCCGCTTTATCGATCTCATCGAAATCGATGCAGCCTCCAATACCAGTGTGGATGATGTGCGCGATTTGCGCGATAAAATTAATTTTTCCCCGAATGTGGGCCGGTTTAAAGTCTATATTATCGACGAAGTCCACATGCTCTCTACAGCGGCTTTTAATGCCCTCTTGAAAACACTGGAAGAGCCCCCGCCGCATGCAATTTTTATCCTTGCGACCACCGAGATCCACAAAATACCTGCTACGGTCCTTTCACGTTGCCAGAGGCATGAATTCCGGCGGATTCCCCTGCAAGAAATCATTTTTCAACTCCGCAAAATGGCCGCAGGTGAACATTTCGTCGTCGATGAAGAAGCCTTGCAGTTGATCGCTCGCCAATCAACAGGCTGTATGCGCGATGCGATTTCCCTACTCGACCAGCTTGCTTCGACGGATGACCACATCTCCCTGGAAATGACCCAGCAGGTGCTGGGAACTGCCACCAATCAAACAGTGATCGATCTGGTCGACTGCCTTTTGGCTGAAGATTCAGCATCCGGCCTGGAGTTGATTCACCGGACGCTGGATAGCGGCAGTGACCCGCGCCAGTTCGCCCGCCAAATCGTGGATTATTTCCGCAGCTTGCTGCTGTCCAAAATGGGCAGTGCTGACCAGGTCGATGCAACGGCGGATGTGCGCGATCGTATGGCCCGCCATGCGCAAATGTTGGAAACCCGGCGCATACTGGAATTAATCCAGGCATTCAACCAGGCAGCAAATGAACTCAGAACCGGCTGGCAGCCTGCTTTGCCATTAGAAATCGCATATGTTACCTCCCTATCTGGCGGGGAACCGAAAAACGCGCCGCCCAATCCAGTTAGCCAAAACGCTCCAGAGCCAGCCGCGCTTGGGGCTGTGGACACGGGAAATCCTGAGCCTGCACCGAAACCAAAGGCAGCTCGCCGCTCAGCGAAAACGATTGAGTCTTCAAAGGATGAAGATGCTGCCGGCCCTAACTCTGCCAGTCCGAGCAGCCCGCCAGTCGACCAGGAAAGCACCAAGGTCTACGACATCATCCATGATGGTTGGAAGGAGATTGTCGGTTTGGTGGAGCTGCGCAACCGCAATACGGCAGCGCTATTGCGTTCTTGCCGGCCGGTTGGGATGCGGCGCGGCGTGTTGATTCTGGGGTTTGAGGGGCGCATCCTCAAGCAAAAAATGGAGCAGGGTGAGCATCTTGACCTGACCCAGCAGGTGATTTCCGAGCAGGCTGGCAAAACGGTCATTGTGCGCTGCCTGGCCCTTAAAGATCGCCAAAGCGAAATCCCCCCGGATGTGGATATCGATGGGATGGTAGCTGCGGCGCTGCGTGATCTGGGTGGTAAAATCGTGGATGTCCAATAACTGGTCCTTATTTGCATGCCGGGCAAAACGTCTTGACAACAAATTAGGAGAAGGAGATAGCGAATATGGCAAAGGGTTTTAAAGCCCCCAAGGGCGCAGCCGGGCAAGGGGGTATGATGCAACAATTACAGAAGTTGCAGGAACAATTAATGGAAGCCCAGGCCAAGCTGGCTGACGAAGTTGTGACTGGCGCGGCGGGAGGTGGTGCAGTTAAGGTTTCTCTAACTGGCGACCAGCGCTGCACTGCTATCGAAATCGCCCCGGAAGTGCTTGAAGATGCTGATGTGGAAATGCTGCAGGATTTGATATTGGCAGCCATGAATGCCGCCCTGGAAGAATCGCGCAACCTGGCAGCCCAAAGGCTCGGCCCGTTGACGGGCGGCCTTCCATTTTAAACGACCAACCGGATAAACTGTCCAAAAAATGTTACTCCCCGAGCCCGTCCAGAATGTGATCGAGGCTTTTTCACGGCTTCCAGGAATAGGCCCGAAAACGGCCTCCCGGCTGGCATTTTTCTTGCTGCGCGCACCCGAAAATTATGCTCAGGATCTGGCGGAAGCCCTGCAATCACTGCAGACCAGTACAGGGCACTGCCGCCAGTGCTTCAATATTACTCACCGCGAACGCGAGTTGTGCGAAGTTTGTGCCGACCCTGAGCGTGATTTCAGGCATGATTTGTGTCGTCGAAGAACCGCTGGATGTATTTGCCCTGGAACGCACCGGAGGTTACCGGGGGGTTTATCACGTGCTGCACGGCGTACTTTCGCCGATCGAAGGCGTTGGCGCGGATGACCTGCGCATCAAGGAGCTGGTCGAACGAGTACAAGGTGGGCAGGTAGCAGAAGTGATCCTGGCTACGAATCCCAGTCTGGAGGGAGATGCAACTGCAATGTATGTCGGCCGGCGGTTGGCCGAATATTCGCTCCGGGTAACGCGCCTGGCGCGCGGCCTGCCGGTCGGTGGTGATTTGGAATATGCTGACCAGAATACCCTCAAACGTGCGCTGGATGGTCGCCAGCTGCTGGATTAGCTGAAGCTGTTTCCTAAAAACCCGAAATTGGTGCCCATTGCCTCTTGACAGAACAACCTGCGTGCATATAATAGGCAAGCATTAACTCATAAGGGTTTCGCTCCTACGGGAGCAAACCGGTTAAAACCAAATAATCCCAAGTGGATCCCAAGAAAGTCTGTCAAGGGGAAGGCATTCCCTCTTGACGTATTATGCTCGTTAGCTTATAATATTTGGACGGCCTTGGGCTTACGATCTCGCCTCCGGACTGACCGGGAGGAAGATCGGTAAAAATCGACAAGAGACGCCCCAACTCAGAGACAGCAGCTGGTTTAAAGACCTGCATAGCCGATGTCGAAGCTTAGTGACATCGGCCGTTTAGTCTCTCTGTTGGCCGAAGCCTCTTGGACCAGAACCTTAACAACTAAAGAGTGATAGGAAGTACAAAAGCCTGCCTATTTCAAGTAAGAACTTCAGCATCGCAAGATGCATAATGTTTTTGCGGAGAGTTTGATCCTGGCTCAGGATGAACGCTGGCGGCGTGCTTAATACATGCAAGTCGAACGAAGAGTTTCTTGTGTTCGCATGAGAATCTCTTAGTGGCGAACGGGTGAGTAACGCGTTGGTGACCTGCCCCAAAGTGAGGAATAACCCCGGGAAACTGGGGCTAATACCCCATGTGGTCATGAGGATTAGAGGCCTCATGTCTAAAGGAGCAATCCGCTTTGGGAGGGGCCTGCGTCCCATCAGCTAGTTGGTAGGGTAATGGCCTACCAAGGCTTCGACGGGTAGGGGGCCTGAGAGGGTGACCCCCCACACTGGCACTGAAACACGGGCCAGACACCTACGGGTGGCAGCAGTAGGGAATATTGGGCAATGGGCGAAAGCCTGACCCAGCAACGCCGCGTGCGCGATGAAGGCCTTCGGGTTGTAAAGCGCTTTTCTGGGGGAAGAGCAAGGACGGTACCCCAGGAATAAGGTTCGGCTAACTACGTGCCAGCAGCCGCGGTAACACGTAGGAACCGAGCGTTATCCGAATTTACTGGGCGTAAAGCGCGTGTAGGTGGCTTGATAAGTTGGGTGTGAAAGCTCCTGGCTCAACTAGGAGAGGCCGCTCAATACTGTCAGGCTTGAGAACGGTAGAGGGAGGTGGAATTCCCGGTGTAGTGGTGAAATGCGTAGATATCGGGAGGAACACCAGTGGCGAAGGCGGCCTCCTGGACCGTTTCTGACACTGAGACGCGAAAGCTAGGGGAGCGAACGGGATTAGATACCCCGGTAGTCCTAGCTGTAAACGATGTGGACTTGGCGTTGGTGGTGTAAAAACCATCAGTGCCGTAGCTAACGCGGTAAGTCCACCGCCTGGGAACTACGGCCGCAAGGTTAAAACTCAAAGGAATTGGCGGGGGCCCGCACAAGCAGCGGAGCGTGTGGTTTAATTCGATGCTACGCGAAGAACCTTACCCGGGTTTGACATACAGGTAACGGGATGGCTGAAAAGTTGTCCCTCCCTCGGGAGGCCTGTACAGGTGCTGCATGGCTGTCGTCAGCTCGTGTCGTGAGATGTCCGGTTAAGTCCGGTAACGAGCGCAACCCTTGCTGTATGTTACATGTGTCATACAGGACTGCCGGCTTAATGCCGGAGGAAGGCGGGGATGACGTCAAGTCAGCATGGCCTTTATGTCCGGGGCTACACACACGCTACAATGGCCAGTACAATGGGTTGCAAAACCGCGAGGTGGAGCCAATCCTCAAAGCTGGTCTCAGTTCGGATTGCAGGCTGCAACTCGCCTGCATGAAGCCGGAGTTGCTAGTAACCGCGCGTCAGCAACAGTGCGGTGAATACGTTCCCGGGCCTTGCACACACCGCCCGTCACGTCATGGGAGCTGGTAACACCTGAAGCCGGTATCCTAACCGTAAGGAGGGAGCCGTCGAAGGTGGGACTGGTGACTGGGACGAAGTCGTAACAAGGTAGCTGTACCGGAAGGTGCGGCTGGATCACCTCCTTTCTTGAGAATCTGAGCAACTGTCCAGCACTTTTGTGGTGCAGACGGATGCTCTACCTCAAATCAAGTCCCCAAATGTGCAAGGGGCAAAATAGCTGGCAAAACTTCCTATCACTTCTTAGTTGTTGAGGTGCCGCGGGCCTGTAGCTCAGTTGGTTAGAGCACTGTGCTGATAACGCAGGGGTCAGTGGTTCGAATCCACTCAGGCCCACTCGCCCCAGGCGCACTAACTGGGGATGTAGCTCAGTTGGGAGAGCGCCGCCTTTGCAAGGCGGAAGTCAGGGGTTCGAGTTCCCTCATCTCCACCTGGGAAACCATAACGGAGAGGGTAGACCTATCGAAAAGGTGTTTGTGGCTCAAGTAAACCAATCCTAATCCTTTTTGAACGCACTAATGGTACGAGCACCCGCGGCCCGGCCTTGTGCCGGGCCGAAATGTCTTTAGGGCAGGCTCAACCTGCAAAGCAAGTTAATAATTGAAAGAAATTGGATGTCGCTGCAAGCTGCCGGGCAACCGGCGGTTTGCACCGGCAGCTAATTGCCGGAACGGCACCTTAATAACTGAATACAGTAAATTTGCATGGAAAAGTTTCAATTTCTCCGCATCACGTGGTTAAGCTACTAAGGGCTCACGGTGGATGCCTTGGCGTCAAGCGCCGAAGAAGGACGTGGGACACTGCGATAAGCCTCGGGGAGCCGTGTACAGGCGCCGATCCGGGGATTTCCGAATGGGGAAACCCGCCATGGCGATCCCATGGCATCCTCTGGCTGAACACATAGGCCAGAGGAAGGGAACCTGGTGAACTGAAACATCTTAGTAACCAGAGGAAAAGAAATTATTCCCCTAGTAGTGGCGAGCGAACGGGGATCAGCCCAAACTCGAGGAGCTTGCTCCTCGGGGGTTGTAGGGCCCGGCATATGGAAGTTACAAATTGATCTGTTAGCAGAATGGTGTGGGAAAGCCTATCATAGAGGGTGACAGTCCCGTATGCGAAAATGGATCAACTTCCGCTGGGTACCTGAGTACCACCGGGCACGCTAATCCGGTGGGAAGCTGGGGAGTCCACTCTCCAAGGCTAAATACGCTTGACGACCGATAGTGAACAAGTACCGTGAGGGAAAGGTGAAAAGTACCCCAGTTAGGGGAGTGAAATAGAACCTGAAACCGTGAGCCTACAAGCAGTCGGAGGGCTAATGGCGGGTCTGTGCGCCGGGGAAACTCGGCTGCGCGCCGCTATGCCTGACGGCGTGCCTTTTGGAGAATGAGCCTGCGAGTTAATCTTTGTGGCGAGGTTAAGGGAGCGACACCCGCAGCCGTAGCGAAAGCGAGTCTGAATAGGGCGTATAGTCGCAAGGATTAGACACGAAACCGGGTGAGCTACCCATGGCCAGGGTGAAGCGAGTATAACAGCTCGTGGAGGCCCGAACCCACTAACGTTGCAAAGTTAGGGGATGAGCTGTGGGTAGGGGTGATATGCCAACCGAACTCGGAGATAGCTTGTTCTCCCCGAAATAGCTTTAGGGCTAGCGTCATGTGTTCAGTACTGGAGGTAGAGCACTGAATGGGCTAGGGGGCTTACTGCTTACCGAACCCAATCAAACTCCGAATGCCAGTACTCTAGAGCATGGCAGTCGGACTACGGGAGATGAGTTTCGTGGTCGAGAGGGAAAGAGCCCAGACCATCGGCTAAGGTCCCCAAGTTCAGGCTAAGTGGGAAACGAGGTGGGACTACTCGGACAACCAGGAGGTTGGCTTAGAAGCAGCCACCCTTTAAAGAGTGCGTAATAGCTCACTGGTCAAGTGGTCCTGCGCGGAAAATTTAACGGGGCTAAGTCTGACACCGAAGCCATGGGTCTCAGCAGCTTTCGAGCTGTCTGGGGCAGTAGGGGAGCGTTCTGCCAGCGGTGAAGGTCGACCGAAAGGACGGCTCGAGCGGGCAGAAGTGAGAATGCAGGCATGAGTAGCGTAAAACATGTGAGAAACATGTTCACCGTAAGTCTAAGGTTTCCGACGGCAGGTTAATCCGCGTCGGGTTAGTCGGTCCTTAGCCGAGGCCGAGAGGCGTAGGCGATGGATATCCGGTCAACATTCCGGAACCACCTGGAATGAGCGATGGGGGGACGCAGCGAGGTAGGCCAGCCTGTGATTGGTTGTACAGGTGTAAGCGGGTAGGCGTTGAAGTCTGTAGGAAAATCCGCAGACCGAGCTGAGACGCGAATGCGAGCCTCTAAGGCAGAAGTGGTTGAGCCTTGCTGCCAAGAAAAGCCTCTAAGCATTGATTTTCAGGTGCCCGTACCGCAAACCGACACTGGTAGACGGGTAGAGTATACCAAGGTGAACGGGAGAACCTTCGTTAAGGAACTAGGCAAATTAGCCCCGTAACTTCGGGATAAGGGGTGCCTTCTAGGGTGAATCCATTTACTGGTGGAGCCCAGGGAGGTCGCAGTGAAATGGCTCTGGTGACTGGTTAACAAAACCACAGGTCTCTGCTAAGTCGTAAGACGATGTATAGGGGCTGACGCCTGCCCAGTGCCGGAAGGTTAAGGGGAGAGGTTAGCGTAAGCGAAGCTTTGAACCGAAGCCCCGGTGAACGGCGGCCGTAACTATAACGGTCCTAAGGTAGCGAAATTCCTTGTCGGGTAAGTTCCGACCCGCACGAACGGCGTAACAATCAGAGCACTGTCTCAACGAAGGACCCGGTGAAATTGAACTACGCGTGAAGATGCGCGTTACCCGCAGCAGGACAAAAAGACCCCGTGGAGCTTTACTGTAGCTTGGCATTGAGTTTGGGCATGGTTTGTGTAGGATAGGTGGGAGGCTTTGAAGCTGGGGCGCTAGCCTCGGTGGAGCCGACGGTGAAATACCACCCTGATTATGTCTAGACCCTAACCCTGCACCGTCATCCGGGCAGGGGACCGTGCCAGGTGGGCAGTTTGACTGGGGCGGTCGCCTCCCAAAAGGTAACGGAGGCGCCCAAAGGTTCCCTCAGGCTGAATGGAAACCAGCCGAAGAGTGTAAAGGTATAAGGGAGCTTGACTGCAAGACCAACGCGTCGAGCAGAGTCGAAAGACGGGCTTAGTGATCCCACGGTACCGAGTGGAAGGGCCGTGGCTTACCGGATAAAAGCTACCCCGGGGATAACAGGCTAGTCACGCCCAAGAGTTCACATCGACGGCGTGGCTCGGCACCTCGATGTCGGCTCATCGCATCCTGGGGCTGGACAAGGTCCCAAGGGTCGGGCTGTTCGCCCGTTAAAGCGGTACGCGAGCTGGGTTCAGACCGTCGTGAGACAGGTCGGTCTCTATCCGCTGTGGGCGCAAGGGACTTGCGAGGATCTGCCCCTAGTACGAGAGGACCGGGGTGGACAGACCTCTGGTGTGCCAGTTGTCGTGCCAACGGCATAGCTGGGTAGCTACGTCTGGCAAAGATAACCGCTGAAAGCATCTAAGTGGGAAACTTGCCTCAAGATTAGGTCCCTCATCCTGTCAAGGGAGTAAGGCCGCAGGAAGACCACCTGCTTATAGGCAGCATGTGTAAGCGCAGTGATGCGTTCAGCTAAGCTGTCCTAATGGCCGAGGGCTTAACCCGTGGCGCGGAGAACTTGGAACTTTTCCTGATCATCTGTATTCAGTTATATGCCTGATTAACATCGTGAATAAAGTCTCTTGGTGATTGGAGCGACGGAGGTACACCCGGTCCCATCCCGAACCCGGAAGTTAAGACCGTCAGCGCCGATGGTACTTGGGGGGCGACCCCCTGGGAGAGTAGGTCGTTGCCAAGAGACTTTTTTCTTTTAACCCTGCCTTTTCTGGCTCGGATTTCCAAAAAACATACCGAATCAGCCGGGTTTTGCAATTTTTATTTGACATTTTAGTGGTCTTTGCTTATAATTTCACTGTTCGTCACGCAGCTGTTCACACCAACGTCTAGTTCATAAGCGACACGGAGAGTGTGTAGCAGAAACATGATTTTCCGCTGAGATACCGGTCCACTTTTCTCTGCTCGGCTGCCTTTACGAACGCGGCCGATTTTTTTTGCCCACCGGCATTCGTGGTCTACCGGTACTCCGTCTCATTTCACCATGAAAGGAGGTGAATCAGTTTGGCTACAGTTGTGTTACGCTCAGGTGAGTCCCAGGATCAATTGCTCAAGCGCTTTCGTAAGAAAGTAGCGAAGAGTGGCATCCTCAGTACGGTGCGTCGCAAGCGATGGTTTGTCTCCAAGAGCGAGCTTCGCCGTATTCAGAAGAAAAAATCCATTCGCAGAATCAAGCGCCGCCAGCAGCGGGTACGTACTGAATAATTCAGGGGCTCGAGGTTTGTCACGAACTCCTACCGGAGGTTTTTATGGCTAAAGAGGAAGGCAAAGTAAACGTAGAAGGCCTGGTTGTAGAAGCGCTTCCGGGTACCCAGTTCAAAGTGCGCCTGGAAAATGGGCACGAAGTCCTGGCTTACCTGTCGGGAAAAATGCGCAAATACTACATCCGCATCCTGTTAGGTGATCGCGTGCGCGTGGAAATGTCTCCTTATGACTTGACCCGCGGCCGGATCGTATACCGCTACAGGAAAGAGGCCGTTGACGCACAGCCATAGATCCCCCCGCTAATTGTTAACGAAGAAGGTGGGCAAGCCGGATTACCAGATCCGGCCTGCCCACCTTTTTTAGTACTTGTCGCGCCCCGATTTTCAGGGACACGCGCCTCTCGTTCTCAACGGACTGTCAGGTTGAATGAACTTAAGACTTTGATGTAGTTAGCGCGTTCGAAAGCTTCTGGATCGCCCACAGACTTCTGGCTCATGCTGCCCTGCATTTGCCTGACCGACTCGTATTCTTTTTCAGACATCCAGGCTTCCATATCGTTCAGGACCTGGGTGGCATGCTGCGGCCCATACTTAAGCAGGGCTGAGGCCATCATTGCAACGCTGCTGCCTGCCATTAATGCCTTTAGTACATCTTGCGCAGTGTGGATGCCAGTTGTGAGGCCAAAATCGGCTTTAACCCGACCATACAAGATCGCTATCCAGCGTAAGGGCAGGCGCATTTCATGCGAACTGCTCAGTACCAAATTGGGTACGACCTCCAGCTCCTCCAGGTCTAAATCAGGCTGGTAAAAACGGTTGAACAGAACCAGACCGTTCACCCCGGTATCGACCAATCGGCGGGCGACATTGGGTAAGGAAGTGAAAAACGGGCTCAGCTTGACGGCAATTGGAATCTGGATACGGCTGCGGATATCGCGCACCAGCTTGATATAGGTATCTTCCAGCTCCATGCTGCTGACGTCGGGATCATTTGGCAGCACATACAGGTTCAGCTCCAGAGCATCCGCCCCCGCCTGCTCGATTTTCTGAGCGTAGTCAATCCATCCACCGCTGGTAAAGCCATTTAAGCTGCCGATGATCGGGATATTGACCGCCTGCTTGACTTTACTCAAATGGTCGATGTAAGATTCAGGCCCCACGCTGTAACGTCCATAATGCGGTAGGTAGGTGAGTGCTTCTGCGAATGATTCGGTTCCTTCCTCCAGCACGCGGTGTAAGGCAAGGCCCTCGCGAATGATCTGCTCTTCAAACAGCGAGTACATCACGACAGCAGCAATTCCTGCGTCTTCCAGCTGGCGTACACTCTCCACTTTTTCGCTCAGCGGAGATGAAGAGGCCACCAGGGGGTTCTTAAGTTGTAGTCCCATATAGGTCGTAGACAGGTCTACCATGTGTTCTTCCCTTTCCATCAAGGTTTTGGTTAGGAGTCTGGATATACCCTTGGGCAAATCCGGCAGGTACCTCCTGCCGGACCTGCTGCCGGATTTTGTCTCAGGCCTCTTCGATCATTTCTTCATCATGACTGCCGTTAAAGCTCATCGCAGCCATTTGTTTATAGAGGTTCCAGCGGCTTTCAACGTCCTCTTGGGCCAGTTTCATTAACCGCTCGGCGCGCTGTTCGTCACTCAGCAATAGCATCCGGAAACGAGTTTCGTTATAAGCGAATTTTGAGACCGGGATACTGGGATCTTTGGAGTCCAGGGTTAACGGGTTCTTGCCCATGTCAGCCAGGGCCGGGTTGTAGCGGTAGAGCGGCCACATGCCGGATTGGACGACGAGTTTCTGCTGCTCCAGGCCGTAACGCAGATCGAAGCCATGATTGATACAAGGGCTGTACGCCAGGATCAAAGATGGCCCATCATAGGCTTCCGCTTCCTGGAAGGCTTTTAAGGTTTGCACATCACTGGCGCCCATTGCAACCTGGGCGACATACACATAGCCATAGGACATGGCGATCATACCCAGATCTTTGCGCGGTAGGCCTTTGCCGTTGGCTGCGAATTTTGCCACTGCTCCAAGCGGTGTGGCTTTGGATGATTGCCCTCCGGTATTGGAATATACCTGCGTATCCATGACCAGGACGTTAACATTCCGGCCCGAAGCCAGGACGTGGTCTAACCCGCCGTAGCCGATGTCGTACGCCCAGCCATCTCCGCCGATGATCCAGACGCTGCGGCGGGTAAGGATATCCGCGATGCTGGCCAGATCACGCGCGCGGGTCATCGATGCCTTGCAGGCGCTCCTTAAGAGCCGCCACACGCTCGCGCTGAGCCTGCAGCCCGGTTTCATTGCTCTGATCGGCATTTACAAGCTCGCTAATCAGACTCTCACCAATCTGGCTGGCAAACAAAGGCAGCAGTTCTTTGGCATACTCCAGCTGCTTATCGATGGTTAGGCGCATGCCCAGACCAAACTCGGCGTTGTCTTCAAACAGCGAGTTTGACCAGGCCGGGCCGCGCCCATCCTGATTCTTTGCCCAGGGAGTGGTCGGCAGGTTGCCGCCATAGATTGAAGAGCAGCCGGTGGCGTTGGCGATAACCGCCCGGTCACCAAATAATTGGCTGACCAGTTTGAGGTAGGGGGTCTCGCCACAACCGGCGCAAGCCCCAGAAAACTCGAACAATGGGCGTAACAATTGGGAATTTTTAATCGTTCCCAGGGTGATCTGGGTGCGGTCAACATCGGGTATCTGTAAGAAGAAATCCCAATTCACTCTTTCGCGCTCTCGGATAGGCTGTTGGGGTTCCATGTTAATCGCTTTGTGACCAACCTGGCTTTTATCCTTGGCGGGGCAAACTTCCACGCACAGCCCGCAGCCGGTGCAGTCTTCGGGTGCCACGCTGATGGAATATTGCCACTCAGGGAATTCTTTGTAACGCGCTTTTGAGGTTAAGAAGGTTTCGGGCGCACCTTGCAGTGCGGTAGGCTCATACACTTTTTGGCGGATGACGGCATGCGGGCAAACGAACACACATTTTCCGCACTGGATGCACAGGTCAGGCACCCAAACTGGGATTTCCAGGGCGATATTGCGTTTTTCATACTGGGTAGTCCCGGTGGGATAGGTGCCATCGACGGGCATCGCACTGACCGGCAGATTGTCGCCACGCATGGCGATCATCTCGCCAAGCACATCCTGGACGAATTCAGGGGCGTAGGCAGGAACGGAAGCCACCCGGTTGAATTCGCTCGTCACGGCATCTGGGACTTTGACTTCGTGCAAATTTGCCAGGGTTTTATCGACCGCTTCAAAGTTGCGCTGGACGACTGCCTCCCCGCGTTTGCCATATGTTTTCTGGATGGCGTACTTGATGGCAGCAATCGCCTGGTCACGTGGCAGTACACCGCTGATTGCGAAGAAGCAGGTCTGCATGATGGTGTTGATGTGGCGGCCCATATCGGCTTCCTCAGCCACCTTTTGCCCATCGATTGTATAAAACCGGAGCTTCTTGGCGATGATATCGCGCTGAACTTCACGCGGCAGCTGATCCCAGACTTCTTCCGGGCCGAACAGGCTGTTTAGTAGAAAAACGGCGCCTGGCTGGGCATACGCCAGCACATCGTAGCGTTCGAGGAAAGTAAACTGGTGGCAGGCAACAAAGTTGGCTTTGCTGATCAAATACGAAGCTGTGATGGGTCGGGGGCCAAAGCGAAGATGGGATATGGTCAGGCCGCCGGATTTCTTTGAGTCATAATAGAAATAACCCTGGGCGTAGTTGTCTGTTTCTTCGCCGATAATCTTGATGGAGTTTTTGTTGGCTCCCACGGTGCCATCCGAACCTAACCCAAAAAAGACAGCTCGCACTGCCTGTTCATCTTCAATGGAAAACGCGTGGTCATAATCGATGCTGTTATTCGTCAGATCATCGCTGATCCCAACCATAAAATGGTTTTTCGGTTTCGCGCTCGCCAGGTCATCGAATACGCCTTTCACCATCGCCGGTGTAAACTCTTTCGAGGACAGACCATAGCGACCTCCGACAACGATCGGCAGGCTGTTGAACGGTGCCCATCCATTATTCAGGCCTTCTGACAGAGCGGTGATTACATCCTGGTACAACGGTTCGCCGGAAGCGCCGGGTTCTTTGGTGCGGTCCAAAACCGAAATCTTGGTTACAGTTTCTGGCAGTGCCCGGACAAATAACTCAGCGTGGAAAGGCCGGTACAAACGTACGAGCAGCACGCCTACCTTTTCTCCCTGCTGGTTCAGATAGCGAGCAGTTTCTGCGGCGGTCTGGGCGCCTGATCCCATGGCAACGATGACTCGTTCTGCGTCCGGTGCACCCACATAGTCGAAGATGTGATACTGACGCCCGGTCATAGTGGCAAACTTGTCCATCGCTTTCTGGACAATATTCGGGCAGGCAGCATAATACGGGTTAACGGTTTCGCGCGCCTGGAAATACACATCTGGATTTTGGGCAGTTCCGCGCAGGACAGGGTGCTCAGGTGATAGCCCGCGCGCCCGGTGGGCATGGATCAGCTTTTGATCCAGCATCTGCCGCATTTCGTCGTCGTTCAGGGGTGTGATTTTGTTAATCTCATGCGAGATACGGAAACCTTCAAAGAAGTGTACAAAGGGCACCCGTGCTTCGAGCGTGGCAGCGGTGGCAATCAGGGCGAAATCATGGGCTTCTTGCACGGTTCCCGAAGAAAGCAACCCCCAACCGGTGGAACGAATTGCCATCACATCGCTGTGATCACCAAAAATGGAGAGGGCCTGGGCCGCAATTGAGCGCGCTGCGACGTGAAAAACGGTCGAGGTGAGCTCACCAGCGATCTTATACATATTTGGCATCATCAACAGCAGGCCCTGCGAGGCTGTGAATGTTGTCGTTAGCGAACCTGTCTGAAGAGCGCCGTGCACTGCTCCGGCCGCGCCGCCTTCGGCTTGCATTTCAACCACCAAAGGCACCGTGCCCCATAGGTTCTTTTGTTCACTTGCCGACCAGGCGTCAGAAAGCTCGCCCATCGGTGTCGACGGAGTGATGGGGTAAATGGCGATAACTTCATTTACCTTGTGAGCAACCATGGCAACTGCTTCGTTGCCGTCAATCGTGATCATTTGTCGATCCATAACTGTTTACTCCCTTTTGGAATGAGCTGGGAAGCAGATACTGGAATAAAGAACAATATGCTGGTTTCGTCCCAGAAAACTGTTCTGTTTTCTTTAAATTGATTAGTCCTCAATGACACCAACCGGCTGTTTCTACCTGGATGTGGCATCCACTGAAAGGGTTTGTTACCGTGGTTTGAACACCTTTTCTGCGTGTAAATCTTATCAGGAGTAGGTACCTGGGCAATCCAGAATTAGTTTAGTCCTCCCCCCTGGAATCCGATAGTTATATATGACACAAAAAAAAGCGTTACCTGTCATATTTCAGACAAAAATTGGTGGATTTATATCTGCATTGCTGCCGATTGCTCATTAAAGGAAAGAAGAAACCGACAATTCGGTGAATAATGACAAATTCACCTGGTAAATTCTGCTGGATTTTGGTCCGGTATTAGTTCAGTCCAGTCTGTGCAATAAATTTTGGAAATTCAAAGTAACCCATTCGCCTCTGGAAGATGACTGAATCATTAGCTTGAGTACACTGCTGGATGTCGGCAGGCAGCATAAGGAATCCGTTTTCATTAAAAAATATGCCTTTTTTTGTTTGTTTGCATCATAAATTGGGTTTGTGCTATACTCTATGCATGAATTTTGACCACCAGATATGGGATCGGTGGGCTCAGTTACTCTATAGATGGGGGTTGCGGGACTTTGCAGCATCGCTCTTAGAGGCTGCGGGTCCCCTGACCATTCTTGGCGCGCAAGTGGTATACATTTTGCAACCCATACTCGGACATTGGTCACAAGCGAATGCGCTTCCTGAGCTGGCTGCAATGCTTGAGAAGCCGGAGCAGGTGCGTGAATTTATCCATTATTTGCGCGAGGAGCCCGTGAAGTGAGCGTTCCTGGAATTATTGGCTTCATTTTTGTAGTCGCGTTTTTCATTACTCTGCTGGTCTTCGGCATTTCGCGCAGGAAAGCCGCACCACCAGAGGTCCGTCCGATTCCGGTTTTTCAACACATTGCCCGGGCGATTGGACTATCTGTAGAGGATGGTTCGCGGTTGCACTTCTCTCTTGGGCGTGGCAGTGTAATTGGCCTGGAAAGTGCAGTGGCTTTTGTAGGTTTGAAAATGCTGGAACGCGTGGCTCGGATCATATCGATCAGTGACAGGTTGCCAATCGTTACGTCCGGGGACGGGGGTCTAACGATGCTCTCGCAAGATACGTTGCAATCTACCTATCGTGATCTTGGTGAAGAGGCGCAATACGATCCGCTGGCAGGTCGGCTGACTGGCCCGACTCCGTTTTCATATGCGGCGGGAGGCATTCCGGTCATCATGGATGAGCAGGTAACAGCCAATGTCTTGATTGGCCATTTTGGCAGTGAAGTGGGCCTGCTGACTGACGCCGCTGAACGCAATGGCAGCATCACCCTGGCTGGTTCCGATAATCTGGACGGTCAGGCAGTTCTGTTTGCAGCAACCGAACAACCATTAATCGGCGAAGAAGTTTTCGCCGGTGGGGCCTACCTCCAGGCAGGTGAACTGCACACTGCCAGCTTGCGCACAGAGGATGTTTTTCGCTGGGTGATCGTGATTCTCCTGATTTTGGGGGCGCTGCTCAAGCTGGTTGGGTTGGACGATCTCTTCTTATCGTTATTCGTGGGGGGATTGTGAAAATTAACCTGAAAATACCCTGGTCGGCAGTTGTTGCCATTTCGGTGGGTGTCGTGGTCTTGTTGGGATACTTCCTGGCGCCTTCCCAACCCGGCGAATCCAGCCTTTTGCTGGTGCTGCGGGATTATTTTTTGCAAATTGGTGTAATCCTGGCTGCAGTTGCTATGCTGGTTGGCTTATTGAACTTGGCAAAAGTCCATCTCCAAAAGGTGCGGCAAAAATCTGGCAGCCGGTTGGGCAGTATCGTCGTATTGGCAACGATGTTAACCACCTTTGCTTTGGCCTCGATTGACTTCTTTCTCGGCAATACGGCAGACCCCTCCAAATCGCTGGCACAGTATATATTTCGTTACATTCAGGTCCCGGTAGAACGCAGCTTAATGGCGCTTCTGGCGATTGCGCTGGCTTTGGCAGCCATCCGGATGCTTGCTCGCCGGCCAACATTCATTACCGGTGTTTTCCTGGCAGTGTTCTTAATCGTCCTGGTTGGTAGCAGCCTGGATCTCCCATACCTTAGCGACACAATCCAACCCTGGATCAGCAATGTCTGGGCTCTGGCAGGGACGCGCGGTCTGCTTCTGGGAATCGGATTGGGCACCCTGGCAACAGGATTGCGCATCCTGACCGGGACAGATCGCCCATACGGTGGTTGATGATGGATACCATTCGCTGCCCAATGTGTGGAAAAGAAAATCCGGCAGATCTCAGTATCTGCCAGTTTTGCCAGGCGCGGATCAAGCCATTAACAGGTCCCATTTCTGAAGATCCGGCGCAAGCAGGCAGTAGCGACGATTGGCTGGGATCATTGCGTTCAGAAGGTGACCTGGCGGGGGATGAGGAAGGCGATTGGTCGGATGATAGCGCAGCCGAACGTTTAGGGGATGAATTTCGGGATCCTCTGGATCGCTTATCGGCGTTGGACGCAGCTCCGCCAGAGCGAGGGTTGAGGGAGCCCGAACCAGAATATGAGCCAGATGATGAGCCGGTTGACGATCAGTTCGCTGCAGAATCAAATGCCGAAAAAATTGACCTAAGTGCTTGGCTGGCAAGCCTGGATGAGTCTGATTCAGGTACGGAAAGCCTGCCACCAGCAGAAAAAGGTGAGCTGCCTGATTGGCTTAAAGAGCAAAGAGATAAACCTCAAATAACAGAACCTGCCGCTGAAGACGATACACCGGAATGGTTGGCTGGGTTAAGTGCCGGCACCGGTGGGTTTCACACCGAAGATGAAGCAGAATCTTCGGATGCCGAAAACCTTGAGTTCACCGGTGACACAATGGAAGTAGATGAGGATTTACCCGACTGGTTGAAAACTCCGGGCGAGGAGGATCTAAGTAGCCTGGTTGAGCCATCAGAGGGACCCCAGGCAATTGAAGCTGAGCTTCCCGACTGGATGGCAGAAATTGGCCTGGAAGAACCTGTCTCCGAAGCCAGCACAGGTGAGGAAGAACCTCTTGAAGAACTCCCAGCGGCCCGGCTTGAAAGCGATCAGGCGAGCGAGCTGCCAGCTTGGCCATCGGATGAGGATCTTGAAACCAGCCTGGCGGCCGAAAGTGATGCTGAGGCAGGCGACCTGCCGCGGTGGTTGATGGAAGCTGCTGTTGTCGAATCCATCGACGGCTCGCAGCCTGCTGAAGAGACACCAGACGAATTTCCCGATTGGCTTTCAGCTTTGGAAGAAGGCGACACACCCGAAATAACGGGTGAAACTGCGCTGGAACCGGGTAATTTGCCCGAATGGTTGCGCGAATCGCAGCCACCAGAGTTTGCTGCGATGGGACTTGTGGGTGCTGCCCTGGCGAGCGATCAAGCAGAATCTGAAGAACCGCCTGCCGGGGAAATGTTTGGCGATGCAGATGGCGAAATATCACAAGCATCTGAGTTGGAGGCGATAGAAATCCCGGATTGGCTCGTGGATTTACAGCCGGCTGAAGACCAAATTGACGAGCTGGCCGAGATGCCTGACTTAGCCTCGATGGCAACATCCCCGCCAGCAGAAGATATGGATGATTGGCTGGCTACACTTGCATCGGAAGTGGGCACCAGTCAGGATGAAGTGCAGCACGATGATGACAAGAGCGGCGCTCTGGCAGCCGCGGCCGCGGCCGCGGCGTTGTTACCCTTTGCTTTGGATTCAGACCTGGGGGATGAGATCAGTGATGTCGACCTCGGACAGGAGCCGGATTGGTTGGCAGATGTAAAGAAGGAAACAACTGCAGATAAACTGGAAAGCGCAGAGGAAGATGGAATTGTTCGTGCTGATCTGCCGGAATGGCTGGCAGCTATGCGCCCGGTAGATGCAGTCATGTCACCCAAAACACCTTCTGAACAGTCCACCGGCGAAATTGAAAGTGCGGGTCCACTGGTAGGTCTGCAGGATGTTCTGCCGGCTGAAGCCGATATCTTGAAGATCAGCAAACCCGAATCAATTTCCGTCCGCCTGGATGTAAACGAAGCACAACAGCGGCATATTTCGCTCCTCGAGCAAATGTTAAAACAAGAAGTGAAAGTTCCACCGGTCGCCCCGGTTGGTCGTGCGATATCCGAACGACTTTTCCGCTGGGTGGTTTTCGCAATTCTCATCATAAGTGCTTTATTTGGCATTTTCACTGGAACGGGCCAGGCCGAATTTCCTGTTTCAGGGCCGGAAGCTCAGGCCGTTTATACAGCAATCAATTCTTTGCCCCCCCAGGCACAGGTGCTCGTAGCATTTGACTACGAACCAGGACTGGCAGGGGAAATGGAATCAATTTCCACGGCTTTGTTGGATCATTTAATGCTGCGAGGTGTATACCTGACACTTGTTTCAACGACGACGACCGGGCCAATTCAGGCAGAGAATGTTATCCAGTCATTGAACGCAAAATATACCTATGAGCGTGACTCTCAATATGTAAATTTAGGTTATATCCCGGGTGGTTCAACCGGCTTGCAATCCCTGGTAAATTTCCCGATGCGCTTGTTGTTGCCATACACATTCAGCGGGTACGAACCGTGGGATCCGCGCTTATTGCCTCTGGCAAACGTCGAAAAGTTCTCTGATTATGCAATGATCCTGGTTCTCACCGACCGCCAGGAAACCGGGCGCGCCTGGATCGAGCAAATTGGTCCCCGCACAGGAACGACGAAGTTCCTGCTGGGAACGAGCGCTCAGATTGAACCACTCATCCGGCCGTATTACGGTGGGGATGCCAACCTGGTGGATGGATTTATTGCCGGTCTGTCTGGCAGCGGATCCTACGAGAGTATGGTTGGTCAGGCAGGCCTGGGGAGCCAGTATTGGGATACGTATCAAATCCTGGTGCTTGTCGCAGCCGGGTTAATCTTGATCGGTGGGTTGGTGAATTGGTTGACCTCTCTCCCCGGGAGGAAACAATCCAGCGCGAAAGGTGAGCAAACCAATGAGCCTGCCTGAACTTGTTGGGACTGCTCTCGGCTTTTTGCTGACAATTGCTGTATTCAGTTATTTGTTGGGTGACAACCAGTTTTTCCGGCTGGCGATCCACCTTTTTATTGGTGCGGCCGCGGGTTATGTGGGCGCTCTGCTGATCTATAACGTACTTTTGCCACAGGTATTTATCCCGATGTTGTTTGGCACCTGGGGCGAGCGCCTGATCCGGGTGGTGCCGTTAATATTGGGTGGGTTATTGCTCTTTAAACTTTCACCGCGTTTTTCCTGGTTGGGGACAGTATCAATGGCGGTGATGGTGGGCATCGGAGCAGGCGTTGCGATTGGTGGAGCTGTGCTGGGGACTCTTTTTTCCCAACTGGGCGCTTCAGCAGCTGCCTTCAATTTGGGTAATGGCCTGATCGTGCTGATTGGTACCCTGGCGACACTTGTGTATTTCCAATTTGGGGTCCGCCAGGTGGGTGGTGAGAGCTCAATTCTGCGCCAGGTTCAAACCGGAATTGGAGTCCTGGGGCAGGTTTTCATTGCGATAGCCTTTGGCACCCTTTTTGCTGGGGTATATTCGGCCGCGTTGGCAGCATTTATCGAACGGATCACCGCACTGGTGAGCTTTTTACGAGTATTCATTCCATTTTGATGCTGGAAAGCTATGGCACCTTCATCCATTTCTTTTGACACTCTGCTGGCAATTGATATCGGCGAAACCATCACACGTGCTTTCTTGTTTGATGTTGTGGATGGCAGCTACCGGTTTATTGCTGCGGGGAATGCACCAACAACTATCGGTCTTCCATTTATGAATGTGAGTGAAGGTGTCCGGTTTGCGATGGATGACCTGACCCATATCTCAGGACGCCGTCTGGTCGGCAGCAATGAGCGGTTAATGATGCCGGCGACAGGCGATGGCGCAGGTGTGGATGCCATGGTCATCATTATGTCGGGCGGGCCGCCTTTGAATGTTCTGATCACAGGCTTGTTAGAAGATGTGTCGGTGGAAAGTGCCCGCCGCTTGGCATCAACAACATACACAAAAATCATCGATACATTCAGCTTAAATGACCGGCGCAAGACAGAGGCGCGCCTGGATGCGGTGCTCGAGCTGCAGCCCGACCTGATCCTGATAGCAGGTGGCACCGATGGTGGGGCAGGCCAATCAACTTTGCGTATGCTGGAGCCGATCCGCCTGGCGTGTAATTTGCTGCCCGTTGAAATTCGCCCCCAGTTGTTATTCGCCGGGAATCAGGAGCTTGGCACCCGGATAAAGGAAGTTTTTTCACCTTTAACCCAGGTAGAGCTGGCTCCTAATGTGCGCCCCACGTTGGAGCAAGAACAAATTGAGGCCACCCAGGTTTATATGGCGCGGGCCTATCGCAATGTGAGCCTGCATAAACTACCCGGCTTGCAAGAGCTTGATGCATGGGCGGGCGGGGGCTTTATGCCACGCGCAACGGCATTTGGGCGGGTCATCCGGTTTCTCAGCCTTGATGACAGCTCCAAAGGGGTGCTTGGAGTAGACTTGGGCATCAGTGCAGCTACCATTGGGTATGCCCTGGATGGTCGCGGCCATTTAGGCGTTTACCAGGAATATGGGCTGGGTCGATCGAAGAGCCTATTTAACAGCTCGACTCAGTTGGCTCGCTTAATGCAGTGGCTCCCGATGGATATGCCTGAAGATCGGGTGCGGGATTATATCTATAACAAAGAAATTTATCCTGGTTCTTTGCCACAAACGAGTGAGGAGCTGGCCCTGGACCAGGCTTTAGCGCGGCATTTATTGCGGCTGGCGGCACAGCGAATGAGTATGGATATATATGGCAATCGTGTGCGCTCCGGTTCCCAACCTTTGCTGCCGCCAGTCGAGCCGATCATTGCATCTGGTAATACCATAACCGGGGCAAGCAATCTAGGACAAAGCCTGTTAATGATTTTAGATTCCATCCAACCCACCGGGATTACAACGGTCATCCTTGATCGGAATAGCCTGGCTGCTGCCCTGGGCGCGGCGTCGGCTGTTAATCCAACTCTGGCTGTTCAAGTCCTAGATTCCGGGACATTCACGAATTTAGGGGCTGTAATCAGCCCGGTAAGCAGCGCAAAACCTGGCACCCCCGTGCTGCGGGTCCAGATGACCCTTAAGGATACTGAGGAAGAAATCAAACTGGATGTTAAACAAGGCAGCCTGGAAGTTCTGCCTCTGGCTCAAGGGCAGGTTGCCAGCCTGTACCTGAAACCTTTTCACCGCGCGGATATTGGTATGGGACCTGGCAAAGGTATGATCCTGAAGCGTGTTGTCGGTGGAGCGCTGGGGATCGTGATTGATGCGCGCGGGCGACCACTGCGGCTATTCGATGATCCGGCACGCCGCCAGGAGCTGCTGAGGAAGTGGATGTGGACCCTTGGTGGCTGACGATTTTGGTATCAATCTTGCATGTACTGGAATGAACCTATGACCGTGCCGACTACAAATTATGTGCTTCCTTTGACAACTATCTACCGCCGGCGAATGCTGCCAGCCCCAGGGAAAGTATTGGTGCGCCAGGGGCAAAAAGTTGCTCCGCATGACGTCGTTGCCCAGGCGAAAATTGCAGCAGACCATGTGCTGCTTGATGTGGCGCGCGGCTTGCGCATCCATCCTAAGAAAGCGGAAAAGTATATCGATCGCGTAGCCGGAGAGCAGGTTGTGGAGGGGGATGTTATTGCCACGGGTCCGCAGGGCATGGTACGCCGTGTGATGCGTTCGCCATGCGATGGGCGGATTGTTTACATTAAAAATGGTCAGGTGCTTCTGCAGCAAGCCGAAGAGCCATTTGAGCTGATTGCCGGTTATGCCGGTATTATTTCTGAGATGATATCCGATCAGGGTGTGATTGTTGAAATGTCTGGAGCACTGGTTCAGGGCGTTTGGGGGAATGGGAAAGTAGAGTTTGGCTTAATGGTGGTTATCTCGCGCGAACCAGGCGCAGTGCTCAAACTCGAGAATGTAGATGTCAGCTTGCGAGGGGGCATCCTGCTTGGAGGGCACCTGGCTGATTTAGATACGCTGCGCGCCCTGGGAGAAATCCCAATCCGCGGCTTGATTCTGGGGAGCATGCCATCCCGGTTTGCGGAAGTTGCGCTGGAAATGCCGTTTCCAGTACTCCTCACCGAGGGATTCGGGCGGTTACCGATGAATATGGCGGCTTACCGGCTGCTTTCCACCAATAACAATCGCGAAATCTCTCTCAATGCGGAGAGTTATGATCCTTATAAGGGCCTCCGCCCAGAAGTGGTGATTCCCTTGCCAATTACTGGCAAGCCCGCTCCCCCACCCCTGCCCCAAGAAATTGCTCCCCAACAGCGGGTGCGGTTGGTCCGGGCGCCGTATGCATCCCAGGTGGGTACAATCCAGGGTGTTATTCCTGGTCTGACAAACTTTCCCAGTGGTATTGTTGCGCAAGGCGTGCAGGTCCGCCTGGACAGCGGTGAGCGGGTGGTGGTTCCATTGGCGAATTTGCAGGTTTTAGAGTACAAATAAAGGGTATTTTGAAAAAAAATAACCCGCACAGCTTGTGAGGAGAAACAACCATGGCATTTACAGACGACGCTGATTTCGATCTGGATGATGATTTGCCTGCCTATGAGGATGATGATGCGCCCCAGCCGGAAGAATCAAATAACCGCACCTTTTTGATTATCCTTCTGGTAGGAATTGCCGCGATTGTACTTACATTAATTTGCATGATCGGATTTCTCGTAACGCGTGGCAACCAAACGCGTGCGGAGCGGGAAACTCAAATTGCCGAAATTAATGCTCAGAATACCCAGGTTGCACAGGCGGTAACTCAAACTGCGATTGCACAGGCCTGGACACCAACACCGACAGTAACCCCGCTGCCGGTGACGGCTACCCTGACTCCCACGTCTGTGGTAGCCTTGCCAACCAATTCGCCAACATCGGCAGAACAGAGCCCAACAGTCGATCCACGTACTGCCACCGTGGCGGCCTTGCTAACTCAAAGCGCGGGCGGTGCATTGGGTACACCCACACCTACAGGCCTGCCGGATACCGGTTTTATGGATAATGCAGGCGTAACCGGTTTGATCGCTGCTGCGGTCATCCTGCTGGTTGTGATCATCCTGGCACGCAGGCTGCGTACTGTAGGCTGACAAGAGACGTAACCAATGAAAAACCGGCTTCGACAAAAGCCGGTTTTTTTATTGGCGAGCCAGGCAGGTTTATGCGGTGATTTTTGCGGCGATTGATTCGCCGAAATCGAGCATGGCTTTGACCATTTCCTGGCTGCGGGCTTCAGCGTACACCCTGAGCACCGGTTCAGTGCCAGATGGCCGGATCAACAGCCACGAGTCGTCCGCCAGAATATACTTGATCCCATCAACCGCCGAGATCTCCAGGACCGCTTCCGAACCTATTTGGGCAGGAGCCTGGTTGGTGAGAATAGCGACCATCTTTTCTTTAGCGACCGGAAAACGCAGGCGTAGATCTGTGCGTTTGTAGTGTGCCGGACCGACATCTGCAACCAATTCTTCCACCAGTTCGGATAGATGTGCATGCGAGGCTGACATGATCTCAACCAACAATAAGCCCATTAAGATGCCGTCACCCTCAGGAATATGTCCCTGGAAACTGATACCACCGGACTCTTCACCGCCGATCAAAATATTTTCTTTGAGCATATAGTCGGCGATGTGGTTAAAACCTACTGGTGTTTCGTATACATCCAGGCCATAACGAGCAGCCAGCCGGTCGATCATCCGGGTGGTGGAAACGGTGCGCACAACCGGGCCTTTCCAACCTCGTTTCTCAACCAGGTGGCGTAATGCCAGTGCCATGATCCGGTGGGGGTCCACAAAATTACCGCGTTCGTCCATTGCCCCAATCCGGTCGGCATCCCCATCCGTTGCCAGTCCCAGGTCGCCCATGCCGGTGCTGAGTGCGCTGGCGAGTGCGCCCAAATAGCGCATAATTGGCTCCGGGTGCACACCGCCGAATCCGGGATTCATCTCCCCGCGAATTTCCTGGACTTCACAACCGGTGCCTTGCAGGATACCGCGGATCACACCTCGGCCCGAACCGTGCATCGAATCCACAATCACCCGGGGTGGGTTGTCGGCGATGGTATCAAAATTAATCAAAGTGCGCAGGTGGTCATAATATTCAGGCAGCGGGTTAAACCGTTGGATCAACCCCGCCTGCCGGGCATTATCGTAATCCATCAGGTTCGGTCCGCGCCCACGCTCCTCGTTGTCATTCAGGTAGACTTCCACCCTCCGGCACTGTTCGCGCGAAGCGGATCCACCGTAGGACGCTTTTAATTTAACGCCGTTATAGCGAGGAGCATTGTGGGAAGCAGTGATCATCACTGCGCCGGTTGCGTTCATCGATTTGACCGCGTAAGAGATGGCCGGGGTCGGCGAATCAGACTGGCTCAGGTAAACCTGATAGCCGTTGGCTGCCAGCACGCGGGCCACATCGATGGCATAGCGATCGGATAAAAAGCGGGTGTCGAAACCGACAATCATGGTGTTGTTATCGGTAGCAGTATCAGAGAAGCCGTTATTCCAATCCCTTGAACGGGCTGCATCGGCAATTGCCTGGGTCACCATGCGTAAATTGTGGAAAGTAAAAGTGTCCGAGATGACCGCCCGCCAACCGTCCGTCCCAAAATGAATGGGCATAGTTTGTTTATCCTCCAGAAGGTGAATTACCACGCCATTCTAACACCAATCCATTTCCTCCGAAGTGGACGGTCGGCTAGGATCAGGACTTTCACAAGGGTCAATTGTATTGAGCGCATCAGGCGCCGCTCTGCCCCAGTTTTCTTTCCCCTTCTTCAGGAATCCGCGCGGCAAGCATGTGGCGATCGCATTTGCCCTTGTGGGGCAGGCATAATCCTGCACATCGGGGGTCAAAATTCCCCGCCTGCGATGGCTCCTCCAAATGCGATTGTTATGGCGGCACGAATGCTGCACCCCACAGTTCTGGATGGAGTAGTATGCTAGAATAAAAATTATGCCGACAGACGCTCAGCGCATCCAGGAAACGCTTTACCGGTCCCATCTATTCGCCGACCTGGAAGATGAAGAGCTGGATGAGCTCGCCGAACAATTAAAGCTGATCTTTCCAGCCAAAGGTACGCGGGTGGTCAACCAGGGTGAGCACGCCGACCGGTTTTTTATCGTTTATCGCGGTTCCGTTGACCTTCTGTGGAACAATGGCAGTGAAGAAATTTCTGTGGCCCAGCTGGAGAGCAACGATTATTTTGGCGAAGAGGGTATGATCGGTCGCAAACCGTATGCCTCAACAGCGGTATCCGGACCAGCTACAGTCCTGATCGAATTTACTGCCGAACAGATAAAGCCGCTGACCAAAAAACACCCTGAGGTGCGCAATTCGTTGCGGATGGTTTCCCGGACCCAGGATCTCACCCAAAAACTTAATTTCAACTGGCTGGGTGATGACGAAACCGTTTATTTGATCGCCCGGCGGCATTGGTTTGTGCTTTTGCTGCGATTGTTCTTGCCGTTTGCTTTTTGGTTGATCGCTCTGCTGTTTGGCTTGTGGGCTTGGGTGTCCACCCTGAGCCTGCCGTGGATGCTGGCAGGCATTACATTTGTCATCGGTCTGATCTGGGGTATATGGAATTACTTGGACTGGACAAACGATTATTACATTTTGACAGATCAACGGATCGTCTGGTTGGAACAGGTGATCGGATTATATGAAAACCGCCAGGAAGCCCCCCTGTATACGATTCGTTCCACCGACCAGCAGTCCTCCCAAATTGGGCGCTTACTGAACTACGGAAATGTAATCGTTAAAACGTTCACCAGTATGATTACGCTGGATAATGTTCCAGAACCCCAGCATATTATCGACCTGATCAACGAGCATCGCGAACGGGCTCAGGAACAAGAGCGCAGCCAGGCGCACGAAGCAATTCACCAGACGGTTCGCCAGTACATCGGCTTAGAGCGCCGCCCACAACAGTCTTTACCCAAACGGCGCTGGCGTAAAAAACGCGTTAAAAAGGTGCGCGGACCTGCGTTTTGGCGTGATTTTATCCGCATGCGCTACGAACAGGGCGACACGATAACATATCGCAAGCATTGGGTCATCTTGATCTGGCATACCTGGTTGCCTGCCTTCCTGACGGTCGGTGTGCTGATTCTGTTGTATATGCAATTCTTGAATTGGATGGTCACCCTGGTGTTGCTGCTGATACCGATAATCTGGTGGATTTATGAGTATGCCGACTGGCGTAATGATATCTTCCAGGTAACCTATGAAAAGATTTTTGACATTGACAAGCGACCGCTTGGCACAGAGCAGCGCCGGGAAGCTTCGCTGGATAATATTCTCAGCCTGGTTGTCAGGCGGGTCGGGATTTTTGGGATCTTGTTTAACTTTGGAGATGTCATTATTGATGTCAGTGGCACGCGGTTCGTGTTCGACAAAATTTTTAACCCTGCCGCGGCCCAGCAGGACATTTTTCGCCGGATTGATGTCTTAAAACGAAGAAAACAGGAAGATCAGGATAAAAAAGAGCGCGAGCGCCTAGCAGAATGGATCGAAGTTTATGATGATGAGTCGAATAACCCATACAATTGGAGGGACATCGGTTACTAGAAATACGGTAAAATTTACCGTTGATTTGATTAATGGAAGGTATTTGTAAATGGCGTTACGAGAAATCGTTTTTGTACCCAAAGAAATTTTACGCCGTAAGGCCCGGCCTGTTACCGATTATGGGCAGGACTTACAGACGCTGATCGATGATATGGTCGATACAATGCGGGAAGCCCCGGGAGTGGGTCTGGCAGCACCTCAGATTGACGTGCCTTTACGGCTCATCGTGGTGGAATATGGTGATGAAGAGGACGAAGATGTGCCGCCCAAATTGTATATTGTTGTGAACCCCGAAATTGTGCGCCCATCTCATTCTACCCTGACTGCCACCGAAGCCTGCCTGTCTATCCCCGGTTTTGCGGGTGACGTGGAGCGCAACGAATCAGTCACAGTAAAAGGAATGAGCCGGCGTGGGCAGCCGATAAAGATCAAAGCCAAAGGTTGGCTGGCGCGAATATTCCAGCATGAAGTTGACCATTTGAACGGTATTCTTTTTACTGACCGGGCTGAGCGCGTCTGGAGGCTGGAAGAAGCAGACGCTGAAGAAGTTTACCTGGACTGACCATTCCTGGCCTGCTGCAAATTTTTGTACCCTTGCTGAGATTTCGAATGTTTAATCTGTGCCACGGAGCAGACCGTCTCGCGTGGCACTTGTGTCAATCATTATGTACCTGACCCATCTTTCCCTGACGAATTATCGCAATTTCAGCCGCTTTGACGCGGATGTGCCGCGCGGCACCACCTTACTTGTCGGGGCTAATGCTCAGGGAAAAACGAGCCTGTTGGAAGCCGTTTATTTTTTAGCGACATTTATCGCCTTTCATGCCGATCATGATCGCCAGGTCATTAACTTCTTGTCAGCCCAGGAGCCGCTTGCTGTGGCTCGGATCGTGGCTGAGTTCGTGCGTGGAGGTAAGCGCCACCAGCTTGAACTGCGCATTATCCAGGAAAACAACGGATATCCCGGCGCCCGCCGGGTGCGCAAAGAAGTACTGCTCGATCATACCAAGCACAAGCTGCATGAACTCTTTCGCCAGTTCAATGCGGTTCTCTTTTTACCCCACATGCTGAGCATCGTTGAAGGCTCTCCAGATGAGCGCCGCAGGTACCTTAACCTGGCGCTGGCCCAGGTCCACCCGGACTATGCTGCTCACCTCGCATTGTATAACAACACACTTACACAACGGAATGCATTATTAAAGCAGCTTTATGAGCGCAGCGGGGATCTTGCCCAGCTTTCCTATTGGGATGAGACACTTGCCCGGTCAGGAGCGCACCTGGTCCAGGCGCGCATCCAGGCGGTCCAGGCGCTCGAGCGGCATGCGGCTGGCTTGCACATGGGGTTAACGCGCAGCAAGGAAGTACTGCGCCTCGTTTATCAGCCTTCCTTCGATCCGCTGCCCCAACCCGAGAAGCAATTTGCCCTGCCTATCGATACACCGATTGACCGTAGCAGTATGACCTACGAGGCGATTTACCAGGGATTTTTAGAAGCTCTAAATGCCAGCCGGAGTGAAGAGATCCAGCGTGGTGTAACTATTCTCGGTCCCCACCGTGATGAACTGCGATTTTTGTCCAACGGCATCGATCTGGGGCATTATGGTTCACGCGGTCAAATCCGGACTACCATGCTCTCAATGAAGCTGGCGGAAGTGGCCTGGATGAAGGAACGTTCGGGTGATTGGCCGGTTTTACTGCTGGATGAGGTGCTCGCAGAATTGGATACAGATCGGCGCTCAGATCTGCTTGCGCGCTTGGGTGGTTTTGAACAGGCATTGCTGACAACAACTGATCTCGATCTGTTTGATCCTGCTTTTACCAGGGGCTCATCCATCTGGCAGATCCAGGCAGGCCGCCTGGTTGCCTTCACCCAACCGGAGCATGCTTTTCCAGTTAAAGGCGAATCTCCAAATAATACCGATGAACAAAAGCCTGAGTGACAGCCGTCTGGCTAATCTCTGCGCCCAAACGATCCCGGAAGCCTTCACCAGATTGCAGGAACAATTCCAGGAGATTACTGCCCGTGCTCACATACGTTTTCAAACGCGTGATTGGAGCGGGATGCAGCAAGATGCCGTGGAGCGCCTGGATCTATACCCCTATGATGCCTGGCGGCGGCTGCGGATTGGCTGTACCTGATTTGTTTCGAGCGAAGGATTAAAGGTATGCACATTTTTCAAATCAATGTGTCCCAGGGCGGAGTCCCAAAACTGGCGCGCCCCCAGGTGCTGGTTACCCCGGATGGTGTGGAAGGTGATCGCCAGAGAAACCTCGATGTGCATGGTGGCCCAGAGCGCGCGGTCTGCCTGTATTCCCTTGAGCTCATTATGGCGCTTCAGGCTGAAGGCCACCCAATATACCCGGGCGCAATCGGGGAAAATATCACGCTCACGGGTTTCGATTGGGGCACAATGGAGCTCGGATTGCGCTTGCAGCTGGGTGAAGTGGTTGTGCTTGAGATAACGCACTTTACAACACCGTGTACCAATATCCGGGCGGCTTTTTCGGACGAAAGGTATGCGCGTGTTTCCCAAACGCGCCACCCAGGCTGGTCGCGCGTGTATGCCCGGGTGCTGGTGCCAGGGCAGATCAAGCCAGGTGATCCGATCAAAATCTTAAGTTAATCTTTGGACCAGGGCTGTCACACCCCTGAGGAGTTGCTTATTCTTGTTTTGTAGGCTGTGGGTGATTTTGGGGCTTCTTGTCCAACGGGCGTTTAGCCGGAATCCCGGTTCGGCGCGGGTATGCTTCGGGAGTGGTTGCCACTTTGTCCACAATCACCAGGTAGCGTTGTTCGGCAACTCCCGGAAGTGTGATCGGGAGCAGTTTGCGCAGGTGGCCTCCCAGTAGCTGGAAAGCATATTCCGCTTGATGCGCCTCAACCGGTGCTGTCTCCCCTTTCATCGCAATCATCGCGCCACCGCGCCGCACGAGCGGCAGCAGGTATTCTGCCAGGACTGGCATGTTTGCGACAGCCCGCGCAATTGCCCAATCATATTGTTCACGGTGTTCCTTTATTCGCCCGACCTCTTCGGCCCGTGCATTGATGAAGGTAATTCCCTCCAATCCGATTCTTTCAGCGACTAGCTGGCAGAAGTCCAGCTTTTTTCGCACCGATTCGACCAGTGTCAGCTTCATCGCCGGGTGAGCAATTTTCAATACCAGTCCGGGAAAACCAGCTCCAGTACCAATGTCAACGAGCTTGCCTGGCACGGCGGGGCGAAATGCCAGCGTACAGCTCAGCGAATCAAGGAAATGCTTGCTGCGAATCTCATCCGGCGCTTTGATCGCAGTCAGGTTATGGACGGCGTTCCATTCTAATAACAACTGGCGGTATTGCTCCAGGGCATCTAACTGCCAGGGATTGAGCCGCATTCCAGTCAGGTCGTTTGTATCTACAGAAAATGTCTGCACGCCGCAGATTATACACGCCTTTCAACGGGTTGGCAGGCAGGGCCGGGGGATTGATACGGGTTCTCTGTAAATGAAGCTTGGGCTATCTCGGCCCAATTTGCCAGTGAACACAGTGGAGAAAGATGCACCAACGACCTTCGCGCGCTTAATCTGAGGTCATCACCGCGAAAAAATAGGCCTCACGCGCTCATTTCCGACTCGGTTCTGGGAATTCAGCGCTTTAATCTTGACAATTTCCCAGTATGTTTTATAAACCTTATTTAGATCGAAAATTATTCTACTATTCGCCGTACATGCGACCGTTGACTTTTGCCCGCGGACGACCCACTTCAGGGGGAATTGCCCGGCAACTTTGAAGCCTGCATTGAAACTCAGGGAACAAGGGGAAGCTCTGCTAGCTGCAAAATCAATGAACAAGACAAATCACTATCAGAGTCTGGCGGATGCGATCAGCATGCTGACCACTGCCCGGCATCAAGTGCTGACTGACCAACAAATTTTTCAAGTGATACTCACAAGCAGCCAGTTGTTGCTCTCATTTGACAGCTGTTTAATTTTACGCTTTGAAGATCCCCGCTGGCAGGTAGCCGCCTGTTTGCCTGAAAAAACAGCCTCTCGCCCCGCGGTTATGGCCGTCCAGTCTGAATTTGGGGAGGGCGACCTGCTTTCCATACCTGCAGGATCGGTCGTGCTGCCAGTCAAGGGCTCTCCGTCATCCTGGTTCACCTTGCCGCTAGTCAGAGAAAGCAGTCATCCGACCTTGCTGATGGGGCAGGTAAACCCTGCAGACCCCCCGGAAATTTTAACAGAGCAGAAAGTTTGGGATACATTTGCCGAACAGGCGTCTTTATTATTGGAATTGGTAGCATTGCGATCACAGATGGCGAGCAGCCTGCAGCGCGAGCAGCGCATGAGTGAAATGATGCGGATTATTACCAGCGAGATTGAACTGCCATTGATCTTGCAGAACGTGGTGCAAATTGCTGTGGAAATCCTGGACGCTGATTGCGGGGTGTTGGGTCTGGTTGATCCAACGGGTGAGTGGTTAGAGTATGCCTATTTGCACAACCTTCCCCAGGTTGTAAACGAAACTCTCACTGCTCATGGAGCCGGAATGGCTTGGCGGATTATCCAATCCGGGCAGGCGGTTCGTATAGTTGACTATTCGGCGGACCCATTTGCGCTGCCCGAGTGGGTCAAAACCGGTATCCATGCAGGTGTTGGAGCACCGGTCAAGGCAGGTGAAGAACACCTGGGTGTTTTGATTTTGTTTCAACGCGAGCCGCAACAAATTTTTCCAAAAGAAGCGGAAGGATTTGTAGAAACGATCGGCCGCCAGGCCGGGATTGCCATCCAAAATGCGCGTTTATTTGATCGCGAACGCCGCCGGGCCGACGAGCTCGAGGCCTTGCGTACGACTCTGACTGAAATGTCAGCCGAGCTGGAGCTGCCCCGCCTGCTTGATTCAATCTTGCGGCGTGCCATCCAGCTGACCTTAGCCAGCGGTGGCGAGCTGGGGTTGGTTGATCCCGATAAGGTCTATTACCGGATTGTTTCCCAGGAAAATATTAAAAGCAAGCGGCAGCAACCCGAATTGATGCCTGGGCAAGATATCCTTGGCAAAGTGGTGCTCAGCCGCCAGTCCCTGGTGATCAACGATTACTTCAATTGGCAAGAACGCTCCCTGGAGTTGGAAATCGGGCTGCCGATTACCGCCTTGGCAGTTCCCATGTTCGCCAGTGGTAAGCTTTTGGGCGCTATCTCGGTCATCTCTGACCAGATGGGCCGTGTATTTAACGATGATGACATGAACCTGCTCACTCTCTTTGCGCAGCAGGCTGCCATCGCCATTGAAAATGCCCGCCTGTATGCCGAAGCTCAGCGTTTGGCGATCACCGATTCCTTGACGGGATTGTATAATCGCCGCCATTTTTTTCATTTGGCGCGGCGAGAAGTGGACCGCTCGATCCGTTACGGACAGCCCCTGGCATTGATCATGCTCGACATCGATCGATTTAAGAATATTAACGATACCTTTGGTCATCTCACCGGAGATCTGGTGCTGCATGAAGTCGCGGAATTTTGTGCCAGGCTGCTTCGGGATGTCGATATCCTGACCCGTTACGGGGGTGAAGAGTTTGCGGTTCTGCTGCCCAATACGACAGCAGCAGGCGCACGGCTCGTCGCCAGGCGCCTGCATGAAAGTGTAGAAAATTTACAGGTGGAAGCGGATGATGGTATTGTTCAGGTGACCATCAGCCTGGGTGTTGCCCAGATCGGTCCAGACTGTACATCCCTCGAAGATTTGCTGAAAGGCGCTGACCAGGCACTCTATCAGGCGAAGGCAGCCGGGCGCAATCAGGTATATGTCCTGGGTTAGCTGGTTTGATCCGCCTGTGGCTCTTCAGAAGGTGCCGCTTTGCCTGCTTTCCGGCGCTGGCGCAACCTGCGGATCAGGTAAACCAACAGGAGTAGAGGAATCAGCAGGATCAGCACGACTGGTACGAGGAACAGCAAGACCCAGATGCCGGCTTTCACAAAAAATTTCATGGCATTGATCAATGCTTGTATCGCATCACGCGCCACTCCACCTGGCTCCCAGCTCCCTATCGAGAGCGGCTCCAGTGCTTCTTCCGCCTGGATATCTACCGCAATTGCAGACATCGCTGCGGATTGCTCGTAGAACTGTATCTGACCTTTTATGACCTCAATTTGTTCGCGCACCCGCACCAGCTCGTTGTAAACTTGCAGGACATCCTCGGTGCGCACAGCATCATCCATGATCAATTGCAGTTGAGCTTCTGTTTGCTCCAGATTTCGCAGCCTGGACTGCTGGTCGGTGTAATCTTGGGTGACATCCTGACCGGTTACATTTTCCCTTAATATTTCACCCGCCCCAGATTTGATTGCTTCCAGAGCCTCATTCAGCCGCTCGACGGGAACGCGGATGGTGATGGTTGCCCGCGGAAATTCCTGCCCGTTATCGGAGGTGACTTTAAACAGATTAGAGGCGACAACAAAACCACCCATGTCCTCGGCTAACTGTCCCACTTCGTCCATGCTTGCGACCGGATCTGCGACGACGATCGCCAGGTCGGCATTTTTTATGACCAACCGCTCGACGGACTGGCTTTGATCGTTGCCAGTAAATGCTGAATCCCGGGCCAGCTCCATTTCTGGCGCGAAGGCAGGTGCGCCTCCACCAAATCCCTCTTCCGCCATGCTCTCCGGTAATGATTGGGCTGCGGGAGAACAGGCACTCAGAATGAGAGCAAACACGATAACGATCAGCAGGGTAATTCTGGTTTTCATTCTTTTCCCCTCCACGATGAGTGACTGATGGATAAGTATGCAGTGTAGACGCCCCAACCGGGTATTCGGTTCCCGCCGGGTGGGCAGAAAAAAACAGCCTCCGAGTGGAGGCTGTTCGATCTACCAGCCAGAGGACAGCCGGCGGATATGTTTCTCCGGCAGTCCATACCGTTCCATCCTCGCCTGGACTGCATCGACATCATATTCAACGCGCCGGTAATCCCAGGAGTATTTGACGGTATCAAGCAGCACATACGCGGCGCGCGGATCGCGATCACGGGGCTGTCCAACCGATCCGGGGTTGGCTATGACTCGCTGCGGTAAGTCGTGGCGGGTGTTCGGTTCTGGAATAAATGCTGTTGTGGACGATGGGCCATTGGTGCGGTGATAGATGACTGGTACGTGGGTGTGCCCGACCAGGCAGACCTCCGTATCAAAATGATCAAAATTTGCATCCGCGGTGTAGGTGTCCAGCAGGTATTCCCAGATCGGGTAGCGCGGGCTGGCGTGTGCCAGAGTGATGTCTTCCGCAACCGTGCGAGCCGGCTGCTGCCCGAGGAATTCCAGGTTCTGCTGATTGAGGACGCGGCGTGTCCAGTTCACCACTGCGCGCGCCTCCGGATTGAACGCCGCAGCTTCGATCGTTCCCAGGACTGCAGCATCATGATTGCCAATCAGGCATACCAGGTTTGGCAGTTCGCGTACGGTTTCGATGCATTCGTTCGGGTCCGGCCCATACCCGATCAAGTCACCCAGGCACCAGACCGATTCATAATCATGAGCTTCAGCAAGAACGGCCTGTAGGGCAGTTAGATTGGCGTGAATATCTGAAATAATCAGGGTTTTCATCTTGTTTGTCGTCATCGCCTGTCAGGAATGTTTGATTATACAACTAACTCAAGGGATTGGGGCTGAAATTTAACTTTTAACGCGGCTGCCAGATCTGGTAGATGCCTAAATTCCCACCTTCGCCATCCGATAAAAAGCTTTCCAGTACGGAAAATCCTGTTTCCTCTGCAAGCTGATCGAGTTCTGGTCGTGTAAAGTGGTGCACGTAGCGCAAGCCGACGCCACCATGCTGCCAATCCAGCAGGTAATCGCCCGGTTCCACGTCTTCTACCCGGATTCCAGCTCGTTCCCAGGGCTGGATGCGGCTGCGCAGGCGTTCAGAATTGAGAAATTGCCAGTTGGAGTGCACCAGGAGTCCCCCGCCAGATAGGCGACTGCGGATGCTTACCAGTAATTGCTGGCGATTTAAACGACCCGGAATATGATGCAGGACAGCGAATGCCAGAATGTAATCGAAGCTTTCCTGCGCCAAGTTGGTATCCCAGGCAGCAGAACTCAGATCGGCCTGTAAAAAAACAAACGCGGATCCCGGCGGTACGTTTTGGCGGGCTGTTTCCAGCAACTGGGGGCTGAAATCCAGCCCGATGTACCTTCCCTGGAAGCCGCGCTCTGCCAGCTCTTTCGCCAGCGTGCCGTTGCCACAACCCAGATCGAGCAGCTTTGCGGCAGGTGGAATCCGATTAAGTACGTTTTGCACCCCCGGCTGGAGGCGCTGGCGGGTGCTGGAAAACGAGTCTGCAAAGGTCACATAAAACTGCTGGTTGAGCGTAATAAGGTGTTTTACGGTTTGATCATCCATGGGCTGCTGGCATAAATTGGCTGTGTTTTGATTGATTGTACCGTATTGATTGCCGGTGTGTGTCTTGATGCCTTGCAGGGCTTGAATAGAAAGTGTTTGCCATGGGTGCATCTTACGAATCCCCGTTCTTCCGGTTGCCCTAGCGAGCCTGGATGCGGTACTTCTAGGAGGAAAATTCTGGAGTAGAATCGTCGGGTACAATTTGTCTATGGCTAAACACCTCACTGAACGCAAACAGGCCTGGTACGACGCCCGAAAAATCTCTGCGGAGCGGTTGGATACGGCGCGCCGTGCATTGGAAGAAATCCGTGCTGGTCGAAATGTGCTCGATGCGATCCGCCGCAACCCCCTCCCTGAAGGGGGATACCTGGGGAAGCATATGTTGGTGTCGGCTTACCGGGAACTTGTGGAAATCGGCGAGTGGCAGCCCGATCCCCGTTTGCTGATGCGCATCCGGATGAAGCCGATGCGCACGCTCTCCGGCGTGACTACCGTCACTGTCCTGACCAAACCGTATCCTTGCCCCGGAAAATGTATCTTCTGTCCAACCGATTTCCGGATGCCAAAGAGCTACCTGCCGGATGAACCTGGGGCGATGCGTGCCTTGCAGCATGAATTTGACCCTTACGAACAGGTTCAGGCGCGGATTAAAGCCCTGGAAGCGGTGGGGCACCCAACCAACAAAATCGAACTGCTCATCCTTGGCGGGACCTGGAGCGCATATCGCAAGGATTATCAGGAATGGTTTTTGTTGGAATGTTTCCGAGCATTAAACGGGGAGGCGTCGGAGACGCTTGAGCAGGCGTTCAGTCGCAACGAAACGGCTGGCCATCGCAATGTGGGATTGGTTGTAGAAACGCGTCCCGATCATGTCACCCTGCCGGAGCTGGCATGGCTGCGCCGCGTGGGTGTCACCAAAGTGCAGATGGGCGCGCAAAGCCTGGATGATCGCATCCTGGAACTCAATCAGCGTGGGCATACCCTGGGTGAAACCCACCAGGCTGTGGCCCTGCTGCGGGCCGCGGGGTTCAAAATCGTGCTCCACTGGATGCCCAATTTGCTGGGAGCTTCCCTGGATTCGGACCGGGCCGATTTCTTGCGCTTATGGGATGGTTTGTGCCCCGACGAGCTGAAAATTTATCCTACCCAACTGCTTGCGAACGCTGATCTGTATGCCTACTGGCAGCGCGGCGAGTATCACCCCTATTCAACGGATGAATTAATCACTCTCCTGGCAGATATCAAAGTGACTATTCCGCGCTACTGTCGGGTCAACCGGGTCATCCGCGATATCCCGTCCACCAACGTCGTTGAGGGGAATAAGCGCACCAGCTTGCGCATGGATGTTCATAAAGAGCTGGAAAAGCGCGGCACTCACTGCCAGTGCGTGCGCTGCCGTGAAGTGCGCGGTCACAAAATAGACCCAACTGAACTCGCCCTGGATGACCTGGTCTACCAGGTAGACGGCGCCTGTGAACATTTCCTCTCGTACGTTACACCAGACGACCGCCTGGCAGGCTTCTTGCGACTTTCCCTACCCGGCAGCGATGGACCAACAACCGGATTAGAAGATTTGCAGAACGCTGCGCTGATCCGTGAAGTCCATGTGTACGGGCAGTCTCTCGAGGTAGGCACCGGGCAGGCAGGAGCCGCGCAGCATCTTGGGTTGGGGACCACCTTGATGGAAAAAGCGGCTGAGATCAGCCGTCAGGCAGGCTACCAACGCCTCGTTGTGATTGCGGCTGTCGGTACTCGCCGGTATTATCTTGGCCGTGGATTCAGGCGCGGTAAGCTGTATCTCGTCAAAGACCTCTGAGGGATTGGTCGCATCTAAGTTATCCAAAAGCAGAACCTTGGCGGCGCGATGGGCAGATTATGTGCCTGGATCAGGTCTTTCTTTCCCGAAAATTACAAATCAAGTGACATTTAGCTTACCGTATAAGGAAGAGATTCTCTTGCGCGCGTATGTTAAATTTGCCACAATAGGAAGATAATCAAATTAACTGGGGTATTCCGCCCGAATTCATAACCAGGACCATCAAAGGAGGTTTTCCATGGGTCGTGAAGACACACTGACTGGAGCTCGCTCATTTCGCCCATTGTATCTAAAATTGAGGCAGCCGGTACCCTCAGATATTGAAATTGCCCAGGAGGCCGAGCTAAAACCTGTCACCGAAGTTGCCGCTGAAATCGGCATTCTGCCTGAAGAGCTTGAGCCTTACGGTAGCTACAAGGCAAAGGTAAAACTATCGATACTCGACCGGTTGGCAGATATCCCCAATGGTAAGTATGTGGATGTCACTGCCATCACCCCTACGCCGCTTGGTGAAGGTAAAACCACCACTACCGTTGGCTTAAGCCAGGCATTGGGGGCGCATCTTGGGCAGCGGGTGATCACCTGCATCCGGCAGCCCAGTCAAGGGCCGACGTTCGGCATTAAGGGTGGCGCGGCCGGGGGCGGTTACAGCCAGACCATCCCGATGGAAGATTTTAACCTGCATCTCACGGGTGATATTCATGCTATATCAGCAGCTAATAATCTGCTTGCTGCGGCGATCGATGCGCGCATGTTCCATGAGGCCAGCCAATCCGATGAAAAACTTTTTGACCGCCTGTTACCTGCGGACAAACAAGGAGTGCGGACATTCCCGGTTGGTATGAAGGTGCGTTTGGAGAAACTCGGAATCACCAAAGAAAACCCGGATGATTTGACACCCGAAGAGCGCAGCCGGCTCGTGCGGCTGGATATTGATCCAGACAGCATCACCTGGCGCCGCGTTGTGGATATCAATGATCGCTTTTTGCGCACCATCACTATCGGTCAGGGTCCGGATGAAAAGGGCTTCACTCGCCAGACTGGTTACGACATAACCGTCGCCAGTGAAATAATGGCGATCCTCGCTCTCACTACCGATCTGGCTGATATGCGCTCCCGCCTGGGTAAAATGGTCGTCGGTACCAGCCGCAGTGGTGAAGCGATCACTGCCGAAGACCTTGGGGTAGCAGGCGCGCTGACGGTATTGATGAAGGATGCGATCAAGCCTAACCTGATGCAAACCTTGGAAGGGACGCCGGTCTTTGTCCATGCTGGGCCGTTTGCAAACATTGCCCACGGAAACAGTTCGATTATTGCGGACCGGATTGCACTAAAGCTCGCTGACTATGTCATTACCGAATCGGGCTTTGGCGCAGATATCGGCATGGAAAAATTCTTTAATATCAAGTGCCGCTATTCAGGCTTGATCCCTGATGTGGTTGTTTTGGTAGCCACCATCCGGGCGCTCAAGATGCATGGTGGCGGACCCAAAGTGGTCGCAGGAGCGCCGCTTAATTCGGCCTATACGGACGAAAACCTGGAACTGCTTGAGGCTGGGTTGGGCAATCTGGTGGTTCACATCAAAAACGCCCTCAAGTTTGGCATCCCAGTCGTCGTAGCCATCAACCGCTTTAAGACAGATACACCGGCTGAGATCGAGCTGGTTCGCGAAGCTGCGCTTTTGGCAGGCGCCGAGGACGCCGTGATGAGCAACCATTGGGAAGAAGGAGGCGCAGGTGCGGTAGAGCTGGGTAAGGCAGTGATGAAAGCTGCTGAAAAACCATCAGATTTTCGCTTCCTGTATTCCTTGGATCTGCCCATCAAAGATAAAATCGAGCTCATCTGCAAAGAAGTCTATGGTGCGGATGGGGCTGACTTTTTGCCCCTGGCTGAAGAACGGATTGCCTTATATACACGCCTCGGGTATGATAATCTGCCAATTTGCATGGCAAAAACTCATCTGAGCCTGAGCCACGATCCCAATCTGAAGGGTGTCCCCAAAGGCTTCCGGGTTCCGATACGGGATATTCGTGCCTCGGTGGGAGCTGGATTCCTTTACCCGCTGCTGGGTGAGATGCGCACGATGCCAGGATTACCAACCCGTCCAGTATTCTTTGATGTCGATCTCGATCTGGAAACCGAACAAGTCATCGGCTTGTTCTAATCTTGAGGATTTCTAATCGTTGGGGCTGCCCGGTTACGGCAGCCCCACTTTCTTTAATGATTGGCAATTATCAGTTAAATCACCTATAATTTGCGAACATATAGAAAATCTCAGTAGGAGATAGGTGTGGATTGTATTCCCGCCCCTTGTTCCTTATCATGCATTCGCGTTATTTATGATGAACAGTTGATAGATAAAATTACAAATGTCACATTGCAGATTAATAAGCCCCAAGTAAAATCTTAGTGTTTGAAATATATCGGTATTGTCGTAATTTCCTATAGAAGGAGAGGTTATGCACCCCTTCAAGAAGCTTTGCTTCGTTTTCGGGACCCTGGCAGCCTTGCTTCTCTTAATGGGGTTGGCTTACGCCCAGCCTACCCCCGTGCAGGCCAGCCAACAGCCCGGCGGTTTTCATGCCGGCAGCGGCCCGATTTCAGGTGGATTGCAGCAAACAACAACGGGTGAATATTCACCGGACGATCCAAATGCGAGCTGTTTTGCATGTCACGCTCAGCCCGGTATGCAAACCACCCTGCCGTCTGGAGAAATTCTTTACCTGACAGTCAATCCAGATGTGTTTAAAGATTCAGTACATGGGCAGCAAGATTTTGTCTGCCAGGTCTGCCATACAGATATCAGCGGCTACCCTCACCCGGAACTAACTGCTCAAACATTGCGGGAATTTCAGCTCCAGCGCTACCGATCGTGCACAACTTGCCACCAATCCTACTACGAAGCGACCCAGGACAGCGTCCACGCGAAGGCTCTCGCAGCCGGGAATGAGAATGCAGCTGTTTGCACTGATTGCCACGGTGCCCATAATATACAAACACCTGGCGAACCGCGCAGCAATATCCCCTTGATGTGCCAGAAATGCCATTCGCAAATTTATGCAGAGTATAAGGACAGCGTTCATGGCGCGGCATTGATTGGCGAAGGCAACCCCGATGTGCCGACCTGTACGGACTGCCACGGTGTCCACAATATTCAAGGACCAAGCACGAATGAAAATTTCACTCTGGCATCGCCGTTGATTTGCGCTAAATGCCATGCCAATGAGGAGTTAATGAACAAGTACGGGATCAGCACGAATGTTTTTCATTCTTACATTGCTGATTTTCATGGGACGACCAATGTGATCTTTGCTGCGACGGAGGAAGGCCAGATTCCGAATACACCGGTTTGTATCGACTGCCATGGCGTTCATGATATTGCCTCGAGCAGCGATCCGAACAAATCCCTGGCGGTGAAAGAAAACCTGCTGGTAAAGTGCCAGCGCTGCCATCCTGATGCTTCCGAGAATTTTTCCGATGCCTGGCTCAGCCATTATGAGCCCAGCCCGACCCGATACCCATTAGTTTACTTTGTCAACCTGTTTTACAAGTTTTTCATCCCAGGCGTCCTGGGATTCATGATCGTTCTTGTGGCGGCAGATTTTGGTCGGAAAGTGTACGACAGCGTGAAGGAGCGGAATCATGAGTAACGCCGAGACAACGATGCCCGAAGAAAAACAGGCGCCCAGAATTCTGCGTTTTCCCATCCTTTACCGCTTAGAGCATTGGGTATTTGCCATTAGTTTTATTGTCCTGGGTATAACTGGATTGATCCAGCGGTTTTTTATGTCCCCCATTTCGATTGGGATCATTTCTGCTTTGGGTGGTATCCAGAATGTTCGTATTATCCACCGTGTGGCAGCGACAATCATGATGATTTCGGTGGTCTGGCACATCGGTGTTGTTGTCTACCGGATCTATGTCAGGCGGTACCGCCTCAGCATGCTCCCGAATTTGGATGACGGCAGGAATTTGCTTGGCTGGTTCCTGTTCAACCTGGGCGCCAGGAAAACTCGTCCCCAGGAAGGCAGGTATACATACGGGGAAAAGCTCGAATATTGGGCGGTCGTTTGGGGTACGGTGATTATGGTGATCACCGGTTTCATGATGTGGAATCCGATCGCGACCACAAATTTCCTCGATGGCCAATGGATCCCGGCAGCCAAGGCTGCCCATGGTGGGGAAGCTATCCTGGCTGTGCTTTCCATCATTATCTGGCATTTCTACAATGTTTTGGTCAAAACATTGAATAGAAGTATATTTTCAGGATACCTCAAGGAATCCCAGATGGAGCATGAACATCCCATTGAGCTGGCGGATATCAAAGCTGGTTCCAATATTGTTCATGTTGACCCTGGTAAAGCTGCCCGGCGATTCCGAATTTTTGTGCCCACAATGTCGATCATCGGTGCTGTGATGTTGGTTGGTATTGTCTGGTTTGTCACGTTCGAGCAAACGGCGTTGACCACCATCATACCGGTGGAACAAGCTCCAGTGTTTGCACCGCTTACTCCCACTCCCTTCCCCACGTTGGCACCCTCCCCAACACCTCAACCTACCCCGAATCTGCCAGTTAGCGTAGTTGACTGGGATACCGTGGTGGACCCCATGTTAAGCGCCAAATGCAGTGCCTGCCATGGGGACTCAGCTCTGGGCGGCCTGAACTTAAGCACCTATGGGGGTGCGCTTGTAGGAGGAAATTCTGGGCCGGCGGTTGTGCCCGGCGAACCGGACAGCAGTTACTTGTTGGTCATCCAGCAAGCAGGTGGGCACCCCGGTCAGCTGACCGATAGCGAAATTCAGACCATCCAGGCCTGGATCGAAGCAGGGGCACCTGAATCCCTCGCCGGATCGGGGGAGCAGGAGACTCCCGGTGGTACTGGTGAATCGATAGCCTATTCGAACACAATCGGGCCGTTATTTGGAAGCAAGTGCTCTGCATGTCACGGAGCGACTGCCATGGGCGGTTTGAACCTGTTGGCATTCGCTGATGCGATGGCAGGTGGGCAGGATGGCCCGGTTATCGTCCCTGGGGACCCAGAAAACAGTGTGTTGGTTCAAATCCAGCAAGCCGGTGGACACCCAGGCCAGTTTAGTGACAGCGAGTTGCAATCCGTGATTGACTGGATATCTGCTGGCGCGCCAGAAAAGCCAACCTCCGAGGGAGCTGGCCCAGCAGAGCCAACACCGCCTGCCAGTGGTGGCCCAGTGAACTATGATCGCGACGCACAGCCAATCTTTGCGGAAAGATGCAGTGCCTGCCACGATCCGAAAGCGATGGGAGGTCTGAAATCTTTTGACCTACGCGACTGCTATGGAGGGGGGTAATCGCGGCCCGGCGATCTTGCCCGGTGATGCGGCTGGTAGTTTGCTGGTCCGCATCCAGCAGGCAGCAAATCATCCTGGCCAGATGACGGAGGAAGAGCTGGCGTTGATTATCGAATGGATCAATAACGGGGCGATCGAAAATTAATCCTTAAGTAAATACAAAACAGGGTGCTCGCTGGTTGAGCACCCTGTTTGGGTTTAGTAATCCTTAGTCTCCGGATTGTGGTTGAGGGATCGGCAGACTTGTTGTTTCTACTTCTTCATGCTCCTCAGACCCATAAGTATGATCCACCACCTTGAAATAGCGTACTCCCAGTGTGAACATCAGGACACCATACGCCACAATCCCTGCACCGGCAATAAACTCAATGAGCGAAGGGAAATAGGTCGTGTAACGAGCAATGGTTTCCTGGGGAAGGTAGCTGAGCACAACCAGCTGGCCAACCATGTTTACATCCCAACGGTAAGCAACGATACCGCCTACGATCAGGAACAAGGCCAGCATCCTCAAGTTCGGATTTTTGCGGAACCGGCTGACATGCAGCAGCACGAGTGGGATGACCGCTCCCAGGAGGATCTCTCCAATCCAGAAATTGAAGGAAAGCGAATTTTTTGTCAGCATCGCCAGGCCCTCATTCCGCCCAGGAACATAGGTGTAGGTGACTGACAAAGCATCCCAAAACCGGAAGTAAAGGTAGCCAACCAGCGCCCAGGAAATAAAACGAGTAACACCTTCCAGAATCTCGTCATTGATCCTGGCAAGGGGTGTGAGCCGGGCAGCGATCATTGAAGCCAGTACCGTTAAAGATGGACCGCCTACGATTGCCGAGACCATAAAGAGCACCGACAACCCGGGACTGTACCAGATCGGTTTGGCCTTGAGGATGCCGTAGACCGCACCCAGGGAGGATTGGTGCAGCATGGAAAGACCCAGACCCACCACCGCCAGGATCGGTGCCAATTTGTGTACGCTCAGCATGCGGGCTGCCAGTCTGGGGTAGCGCCGCTGCATCACGTCGGCTGAAGCGATAATAGGAAATGCTTCCAGCAGCAATACGGTGAAGTAAAGGGTTACGCACATCGTAACTTCCCACAACAGCGAATGCGGGTTCCAGTAAACGAGTGCGTGCCAGAAGCGATCTGGACGGCCGATATCCAGCATTAAGCACAAGACCGCCATACTGTATCCGATCAGGCCGACAAAGGTTGCTGTGCGCGCAATCGGCATGTATTTTTTCAAGCCGAGCAGGTAAACCGCCGCGCATAACAAGAAAGCTCCTGCGCTCATGGCAATGGATGAAAGGTCAATTGTGATCCAAAGCCCCCACGGGACCAGGTCGCTCAAGTTTGTTACGACCAGGCCGCGAGTGAAGACAAACGATGCGGCTACCACTGCCCCAACGATCACAGTGGCAAGCAGCATCAGCCACAGGTGGAACCGGGAGAAATGGAAACGGGTGTTGCGAGTGGCTGCGCTCACGGGGTCACCTCCTGCTCAACAATTTCCTGGATACCAGCCGAACGGACAGGCAGGTAGTACACCAGGGGTTCGGTTCCCAGGTCTTCGCGCAAGCGGTACGCGGAGGGATTTGCTGCCAATACTTTACTTACCTCCAACTCAGGGTCGTTGATGTCGCCAAAAATGCGTGCGCCGGTAGGGCAGGCGACCACACAGGCCGGGGTAGCAGCTGCATCGACCCCAGGTGTCAGACCCTGTTCCAAACCGCGGTCGATGCGGTTGTAACAGAACGAGCATTTTTCAACCACTCCGCGTGGGCGGCGGTCTATTTCGGGCTCACCCCAGGTGGGGACTGCTGGATTTGGCCCGCTGAAGGTTTCCCAGTTGAATGCTCGGGCGCCATATGGGCAGGCAACTTCGCAATACCGGCAACCGATGCAGCGATCGTAATCCATCATCACAATCCCGTCGGCCCGTTTATACGAGGCTTTAACCGGGCACACCTCGGCACATGGCGGTTTTTCGCAGTGCATGCAGGGCCGGGGCAGGTAGATATCTTTTTCGCCGATTTTGCCAACCTTGATTACCCGGGTCCAGGAAATATTGGGGGGGACATCGTTGTTCGCCCGGCATGCCAGCACGCACTGACCACACCCCACACATTTTTCCTGGTCGATTACCATTACCCATTTATGCGGACTCGACCCGATGCTGGAGGAGGCCGAAGCTTTTGGCACAGCCATCCGCAGAGCAGCGGCTGCTGCAGTCGCGACAGCAGTTACCTTGAGGAATTCACGGCGTTCGAGTTGTGTCGTCATGATTTGTTCTCTTTGTCCTTGCTGTTGACCTTGCGGTACCAGCTCTCGAGCCATGGTGAAAGGATCATTCCGCCAGCCATACCAACCAGCCCAGCGACAACCGCAAACCCCATTGGGTTACCCGGTGCGGGATCTGTGCTGACAACCGTGGCCTCGACGGCGTGCAATGCATCCACGGATTCTCCGGTTGAACCTTCAGCTGCCGTTTCTGAGCCTGTGTCAACTTGCGTCGGACCGTGAATTTCGTAACCGTGGCAGCCTGAGCATGTGTCCAGGCTGACCTTGAATGTGTGGTTGCTTTTTTGGTGCCCATCATCCGTCAGCGTGTTGGTGTCCAGGTGGCAGTTTTCACAAGAAAGCCCCTGGGTAGCATGGGCAGAGTGGGCAAAACGCGAAACTCGCTGACCATGGCAGGATGCGCACAGGTCCCCGGTTGTTTCGTACTTCAAGGAATTCATGTGCGGATCATGGCAATTAACGCAGGTCAGACCGGTTTCACCATGCATGCTGGTGGAAAGCTGGAAGTAAGTATCCGTATGGCAAGTTTCACACAGCTCCAACTCCCGGTTGATCTTGATCGGCTTCATCGGGTGTTCTTCAATGCCTTCATTATGGCAGGCAACACAGGTTATGTTATCGGCAGCCCAGGTGTTCGTTTCTGGATCATAACCTGTCGTGTGACAGGTCAGGCATTCGGTCGGGTTTCCCTCTGCATCCCAAACCTGGACGAAGCCTTCATCATTGTAGGCATGCCCGTGGGTGCTGTTTTCCCAGGCTTCGACCGTAGTCGTGTGGCAGGCCCGGCACTGTTCGATATCAACCGGATCTTCAACCGGGAGCGGACTTGCCTGGGTAAAGACAAAAGAAAGTAAGATCATTGGGATAGCAAAACAAAGACCAACGATCAGGCGGATAATCCATTTTTTCATCGCATATCTCCTCATAATGATGGCTTGACGGATGATCAAAACGTGACCGGGATGGGTGCTTCCCGGAATACATCGCAGCCCAGGCAGCCTTCGCGCAGCCGCCCCCCAGAATCCCTGAATTGTTGCCAGCAAGGTATTTGCGAGTTTTGGTAGGCGGGGCAGCCGGCGCGTTTTTCAGCCGCGCAGTTATTTTGTTCCCAACATGGGACCCGGGATGCCATCCCAGTTGCAACGGAATTGATTTCGGTCGCCTCGTCTTGCCAGCGTTTGTCTATAAGTTTCAAGAAATAAGCAATCAAAATAGTGATCCCGATGGGAATCGCGAGGCAAATCAGCAGGCCGAAAAAAAGTGCCAGGATTTCTTTCATTGCTGCCTCCATAGGACTTTACGAATACACCTGGTTTGAACGTCCCCTTTTAATGGCTTCACCGATGAACAGGATGACCGCGACAGGAATGGCTAGCCTGGCGAGGAATAAAATGACAACAGCAAGAGTAGTAATCATGATCAACCTCCTGTTAGGATGGGCACTATTTTTCTACTTTGAGTCTAGCAATTTTGCCGGTGGGGGTAAATTCGGTGACTAAACCATTTATTATGTGTGAAAAATGGCACAATCTCCCATTAAAACATGGGAGGTATGCCCCATTCCAACCCAGGCGTGGAGCAGGTTTCCACCTGTGGAATGATTATGGGATGGGAAAACTACCAGGTAGGGGGTGGGTCGTTCAACCCATTACTGATGGGCAAAATGCCCCATTTAAACAAATAGGCCAGGATACACGCGTATCCTGGCCTGGAAAATCTTATACAGCCTGGCTTTATGCGGAGATGATCCCTTTGCGAATCGCGTATTTAACCAGGTCGGTCCGTGTATGCAAGTTTAATTTCTCCATGATATTTTCGCGGTGGCGGGCGACGGTTTTTGGGCTGATGCTCAAGATTTCGCCAATCTCGCTGTTGCTGGCGCCATCCGCCAGATAGGCAAGCACTTCTTGCTCGCGAGCGGTCAGCTGGTCGTGGGATTCCTGGCTGCTGCCGCCTTGTTCTTGTAAAAGGTAGTCTCTGACCAGTAGTTTTGCCAGGGAGGGGTAGATGTAGACCTCGTCAGCGGCTGCAGCGCGGATGGCAGTGAGCAACTCTTCAGGCGCCGCGCGCTTGGGTACGTACCCATTGGCGCCAGCTTCGAGCATCTTAAAGAAGTACTCTTTATCTTCGTGGATCGTCAGGGCGACAACGGCAACTTGTGGGGCAATCCGTTTGATTTCACGGGTTGCATCGATGCCAGAAAGATCAGGCAGCCCAATATCCATTAAGGTTACATCCGGATTCAAGCGTGTGACAAGATTCAGAGCTTCGCTGGCTGAACCGGCTTCACCAACGATTTCAAAATCTGGTTCGGCTTCGATTAACATCCGTAGCCCGCTGCGGACTACAGCGTGATCATCAACTAAGAGCAGGCGAATCGCCATCTTGGATTTCTCGTTTCTCAAGGGGATCTGGGGAATGATCATGATCCTGGTAGGGAATGGTCATTTCGACCCGGGTTCCTTGGCCGGGCAGCGAGTAGATTAACATCCGCCCGCTTAATAATGCTGCCCGCTCTTCCATGCCCGTAAGACCCCATGTGGGCCGGTTGGGATTGGCGCGCAAGGCAGGGTCAAAGCCTTTGCCATTATCTTGCACCCTCAGGTGAATTTCCGTAGCCTGGTATACCAGGGTCACTTGAACATGATCGGCCTGGGCGTGTTTAATGATATTGGTGAGTGCTTCCTGGAAAATCCGGAAAACCGTGGTGTTGGCTTCTGGTGTGAGCTGCACAGGCTGCCCCTGGATTGTAACATCGATTTTTAATGGCATGCGCTGCTCGAGCTCGCTGGCATACCAGCGTAATGCTGAAGGCAGCCCGAGGTCGTCCAGGTGAGATGGTCGCAGGTCTGCAATCAGTCGCTGGAGCTCGGTTAGGGCATTTGCGCTAGTTGTTTCTAGCTGGCCCAGGTTTGCAGCCGCTTTTCCTGGGTTTTGGGACAGCATGGTGCTGATGCCGCGCAGGCCCAACCCGATCGCGGTCAGCGCCTGCCCGGTTTCATCATGCAACTCGCGGGCAATACGCTGCCGCTCCGCTTCCTGAGCATCGACCACCCGTTTAAATAGATCACGCTGCAGAGCTTCGCGCCGTTCCGCTTCTTCAACGCGCGCCTCCTGGAGGTCTGCGATGTGATGGCTGGTTTCATAATCAAAAGCGCGCAATACACGGATGATGAATACGGCGGCTGCGCCGGCGGCGACTGCGCGCAGGAACTGCACGGGAAAACCAAACGTGTCTAAAAAGAGGGTAGAGTTGATATAGTTCGAAGGGAACAATGTGCTGGGCCGGGTGAATATTTGCCCGACCAACCCGTACCATAAAAATGCGATCGCAGCCCACAGGCTGTCGCGGCCGAATTTGTATAAGCCAGCGCGCCGGAAAATACGCTGTTGGTTAATCAATCCGGCGCTGGCGAGCAGGGCCGCGGGGATACCCAGGGTGTATCGCGACCATACATCAACAACCAGCCACATCGTATACGAACCACCATAACGCCCCCTTATCAGCAGGGCTCCAAAACCCCAGATCGCCGCCATGATCAGCGGCACCAGCATACTGATCCGTTGCGACTGGCCGGGCGAGGCCAGCAAATAGGTGCCAAAGGCCGCCAGAGAAAGGAAAGAGAAAGCCAGCATGCCAATCCGTAGGCTTTCAGAGAGCAAGCTCGGTAAATTTTGATCGTTCAATAACCCCATGATCTGGAACATTTCCAGCCATTCGTGCGTTCCGTGCAGCAATGCAAACGCAGCCAGGGGCTGCAGGGCATGCCGCAGGCGCGTATCCATACCGCGCCCTTGTTCCAGAAAGACCGCAATTCCCATGGTGTAAAACGCCAGGCCGTACAAAAAGTAGACAACGATCAGCGTCGAACTGTCCATATGGAGTTTATTCCTACTTCACCAAGGAAACCTGGATGAAGCCGCTCAATCAAGCCTGTTTCATCTAGTTTTATTAAACCCTGATCTATCAGGCATGCAAACTGTAAACCATCCTGTTTTCTGGGTACAGTTGTCCCGATTTTATGACCGGGATTGCAGGAGCGCATCCACCTGGCTGCGTTCGGGGAGGGAAGGCAGCGCGCCCAGGCGGGTGACCGCGAGCGCGCCAGCCGCATTTCCAAGGCGCGCCGAATCGACCAGTTCCATGCCTTCAGCCAGGCCAACTGCCAGACCAGCGGTGAACGCATCGCCGGCTGCGGTCGTATCCATGACGTTCACCGGATGAGCGGGTATATGCACCGATGTTCCATCGTGCTGGATTACGAGAGCGCCCTGGCTGCCCAGGGTAATGACAATGCTGCCTGCTCCAGCTGCCAGCAACGCGCGCCCGGCTGTTTCCGCCTGCTGCGGGGTGTTAACTGGCATGGTGCTGAGCATGGCAGCTTCGTGTTCGTTTGGTACCAGCACATCGACCATTTCCAGCAGTTCGCGCGGAATCACTCCACCGGGTGCAGGGTTAAATATAAATGGAACTTTGCGAAGCCTGGCCGCGTGCGCGGCTTCGATCACACACTCAAGCGGAATTTCAAGCTGGGCGACTACCGCGGAGAATGAGGGGAGCTGCCGGCCAGCCAGACGCACATCCTGAGGTGTCAAGCGGCTGTTGGCACCCGGGGCGACTACAATGCTGTTTTGACCCTGCCCATCCACCACGATGATGGCAACACCACTGGGGACTTCAGAATCATGTTCGAGATAAGTAAGGGATATGCCTTCTTTTTCCATGACGGAAGCCAGGGCTAAACCGAATGCATCTGCACCAACCCTGCCTACCATGCATACCTCGGCCCCCATTCGGGAGGCCGCGATTGCCTGGTTGGCGCCTTTCCCTCCAGGAAAGTTATGGAAACTGCTACCCAAGACCGTTTCTCCGGCTTCTGGCAGGTGGGGGGTCTTGACCACCAGGTCCATATTAATACTGCCAACGACCAGGATTGTCGGTTTCATCAGTAGCCTCGCTCTGTATGCTTAGATGGGAGATTTTTTTGCATTTTGATAACCCCGGGTTCTGTCAGGGATTGTACAGATTTATACCCATAACCTTCGTACAGCTGGTTGCGCTGATGTTTGCTTGCTGTACACCTAACTCGATAATGTCAATTTGCCCGGCGAAATCCTGCTCCAGTTTTTGAAGCACCCAACTGCCGATGCCACAGACCTGGAATTGTGGTTCCAGGATCAAAGCCTGGGGGGTGCAGCTTCCGTTTACGCTGCTCGATCCAATAATTTCCTGTTGCCTGGACTGCATCCAGGATGGCATGGACCTGACCGATGGTTTGGAATAAATGGATAAACTCGGATATGCAGAGGTGAGTATCCGCATCCGACTGGTCCAAGTATTCTGCGGATTGGTCTTGCAAGGGTCGAAAAAATTTGGCGTATTGGTCAGTCTGGGCAGGGCGGGTAGTGGGCAATTTTTCTCACTTGATTGACGATTGGCGATTAATTGTAGCATGTGCTTTCATCGGGTGCGCAGGGCTTTCTCAAAAAGAACTAGCCGATGGTGCATCTTTCACGACATCGATGGTAAGCGCAACCCCATAGCTCTCCGATCTGAACCCACACGATGCAGGTGCTGGTTGTGCGACCAGCCGGGCTATAATGAAGCGAGTCAGGATTCTGGGAGGCCATATGGAGAGTGCTCAGACTGGGCGGGCAGTATTTGGTTGGACGATGTATGATTGGGCGAATTCTGCCTTCGGCACGACGATTATGGCAGCAGTCCTGCCGGTTTACTATTCCCGGGTGGCAGGCGAGGGGTTGTCTTCCAATGTGGCCACTGCCTATTGGGGTTACACGAATGCCATTGCATTGTTTGTTATTGCCGTTCTGAGCCCAATTTTGGGGGCAATGGCCGATTACACCGGCTCAAAAAAACGTTTCCTGACGGTGTTTATCCTGCTGGGAGTGACTGGCTCAGCATTATTATTTTGGATAGAAACCGGCGATTGGCTGCTGGCCTCCTTATTTTATATCCTGGGTAATATTGGGTTTTCTGGCTCGCTGGTGTTTTATGATGCGCTGCTGCCATTTGTATCAACATCCGAGACGATGGATCAAGTCTCGGCGCGCGGCTATGCCATGGGTTACATCGGAGGCGGCACCCTGCTGGCGATTAACCTGGGGATGATCCTGCTTGCTCCCTCTGATCAGACCGGGCTAATGACCCGCCTCGCATTTCTAAGCGTGGCGGTCTGGTGGTTTGTATTCAGCATACCGCTTTGGCGGTTTGTAAGAGAGCCGCCGCGCCGGATCCGTGCTGGAGAAACCGGAAAGGCACCTCTCCGTGCCAGCTTGCTGCGCCTGGGGCACACCTTCCGCCAAATCCGCCGCTATCGCGAACTAAGCAAAACCATCCTGGCCTTCTGGTTGTACAGCAACGGGATTGGCACGATTATTGTGATGGCCGGGATTTATGGTGCAGAACTGAATTTCAGTGATACCACTGTGATAGGGACGCTGCTGATGGTCCAGTTTGTGGCAATTCCATTTGCGCTGTTATTTGGAAGGTTGGGAAAACGGTATGGGACCATCCGTATGATCCTGGTGAGTCTTGTGATCTATATCCTGATCACGATCGGGGGATACTTCATGCAGGCTGAGCTGCATTTCTGGATGTTGGGATTGGCATTGAGTACTGTATTGGGCGGCAGCCAGGCGCTCAGCCGGGCGTTGGTCGGGCGGATGGTGCCCAAAAGTATGTCTGCCGAATTTTTTAGCTTTTTTAGCATCAGCGAAAAAATTGCCGGAGTTCTCGGTCCCCTGGTATTCGGTCTGGCAACCCAGCTCACTGGCGGAGGCCGGATGGGGGTGATCTCGTTAATTTTGTTCTTTGTGCTGGGAGGGCTGCTGTTGGCGCGGGTGAACGAAGCGGAGGGGATGCGGGTCGCTGAAGAGGAAGAAATGAGCTTCGGACTGGCTGCCAATCAGACTGTATTGCCTGAAAGTGGTTAGCGGGCAACCTGCTGTGCTCCCGCCGGGTGCCCCATCTCTGCAAAACCTAAATTTCTTGCAGCCTGAACCGATTTAGTGTTCCTTCAATCACCAGAGCCATCAGACCACTGGTACTGCGAGTGGTATGCCATTCTCCGCGCCGCCAGAGCACACCCTGACCTGCCTGGATGGGTTGGTATTCCGCTGTTGCATTGGTCACTTCACCCTGCCCGGTGATCACACAGAAAAGCTGGTCTCCTGAGGCTGGATGGCTGCCCAGCACGCCGCCCGGAGCCAGTTGGATACAGACCACACTTGTCGTTTCTTCCAGGAGCGCGATAGGGTTTATGAAGGCCAGTTCACTGTGATGGATAGTTATCTGCTCGTTTTGCCCAGGAATCAAAGGAAAGATGAACACGCTGATTGCCTGCCTTTCAGCAATGGGAATCGATACACGCGCCCGATGTTACGGGTGTCGGTTAGAGGATGCGTTTTGATTATAGCCATTCCAATAGAAAAACCCGGTTTGATTTACCGGGTCTTTCCAATCCTTATTTCGTTCAAATTGTAGCAGGCGTTCTTCAGTCTCCGGTCGCTGGTGCCAGGTTGCCCGGCCCCGTTACACTTGGGGTTCCTTTTGGTTCTTCCCGCCGGAATTGGCTCATATACAGATCGAAATAAAATCCTTTTTTCGCCAGCAGCTCATCATGGGTGCCGCGCTCAATAATCTGACCCTTATCGAGCACCAATACCTGGTCGGCATTTCGAATGGTGCTGAGACGGTGGGCAATTACGAAGCTGGTGCGGCCTTTCAACAGCTTTTCGAGAGCTTGCTGGATCAACCGTTCGGTGCGGGTATCTACACTGGATGTCGCTTCATCCAGGATCAGGATGCGCGGGTCTGCCAGAGCTGCCCGGGCAATGGATAGAAGTTGGCGCTGTCCCTGGCTCAGCCCGGAGCCGCGCTCGCCCAGTACAGTGTCGTATCCATCTGGCAGGCGGTCGATAAACGTGTCTGCGTGGGCAAGGCGCGCAGCTTCTATCACTTCTTCATCACTGGCTGCGGGCCGCCCGAAGCGGATATTCTCAAGGATCGTCGTGCTGAACAGGAATGTATCTTGCAGGACGATGCCAATCTGGCTCCGCAGCGATTCCATTGTCACTGACCGAACGTCTGTGCCGTCGATTAAAACGGCTCCCCCGGTCACGTCATAAAAACGTGGAATCAGGTTGATCATGGTTGTCTTACCGGCGCCTGTTGGCCCGACGATGGCAATCGTCTGACCTGGCTGGGCGCTGAAGTTGACTCCCTGCAGGACCGGCTGGTCGGATTTGTATTCGGCTGCCACGTTGACAAATTCGACCTGCCCTTGAATGGAAGCCAGTGGAATAGCCTCCGCGGCTTCCACAATGTCGACCGGGATGTCAAGCAGACCAAATATTCGTTCACCTCCAGCGATGGCGTTCTGGATATTGGTCCACAGCACAGCAATCTGCTGAATGGGCTGGTTGAAGCGCTGGACATAGGTGATGTAGGTAATGATCAGGCCCAGCGAAATTGTCGCACCAAAGAGTGTCTGGCCGCGCAGCAGCACAATCCCGCCCACCACGGATACGATGGCCAGGGCCAGGTAACCGAGCGCTTCCAGGGCGGGTGCCAGTGCGCTCGTAAAGGCGACTGCCCGAACATTGGCATCCCGGTTGGCCGCATTGACTGTGCGGAAGTTGGCGATATTTTCAGACTCGCGGCTGAAAGCCTGCACTTCACGCACCGCGGAAATATTTTCTTGCAGCTCGGCATTGACTGCACCGATCTCAAGCCGCGTCCGGCGGAAGGCTTTGCGTGCCTGGGATGAAAACCACCAGGTGGCAATGCCCATGATTGGCACAATGGCTAAGCTGAGCAGGCCATAAGCCAGGTTTTCGGTCAGCATGGAATAGCCAATCCAAACAATCAACAGGGAGCCGCTCAGCACGCTGATCAGAGCGAAGCTTAACGCTTGCTGGATGGTTTCTGTATCATTGGTGATGCGGCTCATCAAATCACCGACTTCATTTTCAGAGTAATAACTGAGGGTCAACCGGTGTAAGTGCTCAAAAACATTCACGCGCAGCCCGCGCAGAACGTGCTGCCCAACCCAGCTCATCAAGTAAAACTGCATACCGGTGAAGACCGAGACCATCACATACAGACCGATAATAAGCAGGATAATCCGCCCGAGTCCGGCCAGCCGGGCCGCCGAATCCAGCGTGCGTGCACCATTATCGAACCAGCAGCTCGATTGTGATGCTTCGGTTACACCCGCACCTGGAAAAAGGCCGCCAGTTGCCTGGGATAAGCCCGGTGTCAGGTAGCAGTCAACGGTCTGTCCGATTAACTTGGGTGCGGTCACATTAGCCCAGGTGACAACAATTACCAGCACCCCCACCAGTATGAGCACCAGCCAGAAAGGCTTGAAATACTGGCCAAAACGGCGCAGGGTTGCTCCAACCGCCACAGGCTTGGAAGTTTCCTGGCCTAACATTCGTTGCATTCCTTGAGGTCCACCAATCATTGTATTTCTCCAGGTTCCAGTTTGTGCTCAGAATTTAGATTTCAGCCTGCTCGGTGAGCAGATCACCGGTCATCATCTCATCTAAATCCGACAACAGCTGGGAGTTGTAAATTTCAGCATAAATTTCGTTTGTTTCCAACAGCTCTTCGTGCGTGCCGCGTGCGATAACACTGCCCTTTTCGAGGACCAGGATCTGATCGGCGTTCAGCACGGTGCTGATGCGTTGGGCGATCACGAAGCTGGTGCGCCCTTCCATCAGTTTATCCAGTGCTTTTTGGATTTGATACTCGGTTGCCAGATCCACGCTGCTCGTTGAGTCATCAAGGATCAAAATGTGCGGGTTTAACAACAGGGCGCGTGCGATTGCCACCCGTTGCTTCTGGCCTCCTGAGAGCGTAGTACCGCGCTCGCCAACGGGTGTGTCATATCCTTCTGGGAAGGACATGATAAAGTCGTGAGCCGCCGCCGCTTTAGCGGCCTCAATCACATCTTCCGTCGTTGCATCCGAACGCCCATACGCGATGTTGTCGCGAATGGTGCCAGTGAACAGGGTGGTTTCTTGCAGCACGATACCGATTTGGGAGCGCAGCGATTCGAGGGTCACATCCTTAATATTTTGCCCATCAATCAGTATCCGGCCTTCTGTAGGATCGTAAAAACGTGGCAGCAGGTTGATGATCGTGGTTTTACCGGAGCCAGTTGCTCCGAGCAATGCGATTGTCTGCCCGGGATCTGCCACAATGTCAACATGGCTCAGCACCGGCTCTCCGCTGTTGAAATAGCGGAAGGAAACGTCTTCAAAAACCACCTGACCGTTAATTTCGTCCAGGGTTAGGGCTCCCGGCCGGTCTTCTACATCCGACTTGGTATCGATGATTTCGAAAATGCGTGTGGCAGAGGCCGAAGCCTGAGCCATCTGGGTGATGATGAACCCCAATTGAGCCAATGGGATAAAGACATACACCAGGTACAGGCTGAATTCCTGCCACTCACCAACCGTGAGGGTGCTGTTGATAATCTGGGCCCCGCCGAAATACAAAACCGCGGCCTGGCCCAGATTGGCGACCAGAAAGACCAGCGGGAATAAAAAGCTGAACACCCGCGCCACCGTGATCTGCTGATACATCAATGTATCCGCAAATTCCTTGAACTTTTTCTCCTCACTTTTTTCGCGAGTAAAGGCTTTGATCACCTTGATTCCTGCCAGGTTTTCCTGCAGGATCGTGTTCAGATTGGACAGCTTGATCTGGACCTTCATGAATAAGGGTTGGCTGATCGTCCCAAAGATCATGAACAAGATCAAAGCCAATGGCAATATCGGCAGTACTACCAGGGTCAGCCTGGGATTCGTCGTAAACAAGATCACCAGGGTTCCGACCAGCAGAATAAGGGCACCCACCGCCAGGAGCAAGCCCTGTCCGATAAACAGGCGCACCTTTTCAACATCATCCGTCGCCCGGATCATTAACTGTCCGGTCTGGTTGCGGTCGTGATAAGAGAAGGACAGGCGCTGGATCTTGGCGAACAGGTCGTTGCGCAAATCGAATGCAATACTTTGCGAATTCTTTTCAGCCGTGTAAGCCTGCAGGAAAGCGAAAATGCCGCGGATTGCCGCAAAAATGACGATAAAGATGCCGGCCTGGATAAGCAGGCGCTCGCCATTTTGCTGATAGTTTAGCATTTGCTCCTGTGTCAAACCTACTGCTTGAAAGACCTGGGCTTGAAAGGCTGCCGGAATACTGCTCAAGCGTGTCAGCACTTCATTGGAGATGAAGCTGTTGGTGATCGTGTCAATAATGTTTCCAAGCAGCTTTGGCACAGCTAGTTGGGCGAGTGTTGCGATCAGCAAAAACAGGTAAGGCAGTAAGGCCTCGCCCTTGTATTTTGTCAGGTAGCGTAAGGCGCGGCCGAGTGAACGATTATTCATCGGGCGCCGGGTTTGAGGGGGTCGTTGTGATTGCAAGGTGAATCTCCTGAATAATTAATATCAGCGCTGACTGCGATCGAATTTGCTGAATCGCTAATTTGATTCGCTTCGTAAAAGCTGGGGTTGAGCATCCCTGACAGGATCCAGCTTGCGCGCGGCTTGCGCCAAACTGGTAAGCGCAGTAATAATCACTAGTTGTTCTTCGGAGTTTAGCTGTGAGGCCAGATCTTCCATCCAGGTGTGGCGGGTGGCAATAAACTCGTGCACCAGATTTTTCCCCGCTGGCGCTAATGAAATCAATTTGTTCCGGCGATCATGAGGGTCCTCGGATCGTTCCAGTAGACCCTGCTCAACCAGCTTGTGAATCATCTGGCTGGAAGCGGCGTTGGTAACACCCAGGTATTCACCCAGGTCGGAAACGCCACAAACCCCGTGGTGGTAGAGGCGCATCAGGGTGCCCATCTGACCCATGGATAACCCGGTGGATTTGGCAAAATGAATAAAATCATGCATTTCGCGCCGCATAAATACATCTGCCCACAGGTGCACAGCCTGGGTGAATTGTGATGCTTCGTTCATGGTTAATTCCTTTTATCAGTTAAGCAGCCTTAACTATATGCGCATTTCTGTTCTTGTCAAGGCCGAATTTTGGCAATATTGGTGAGAATTATCTCATTTTTATGCGCTAAAAAGATAATCTCGTTTCCAATCGAAAAAGGCCCACTGTGCAGGAGCAGGAGGGGTGCCTGTTTGAGTATCCGCGTTACGTGGATTACATCCACTTACGGCGGCGCATCCACAAATACATGCCGAGGGGGGTGAGGACAATCAACACCATGGTCAGGACGAAGGCTGGCATCCCCGTCCAAATTTGGAGGGGAGAAACGGGTTGGAAAAAATTCATGCCAAAAAAACTCGCCAGAAATGAGATCGGCATAAACAAGGTGGTGATCAGCGTGAGGGTTTTCATGATTTCATTCATGCGGTTGTTGATGACCGATAGATACGAATCCAGAGTGCCGCCCACCAGGTCGCGAATCCCCTCGACAATTTCGTGCATCCGGACAAGCTGATCGTAAATATCCCGGAAGTATATCCGCGCCTTCCGGTCGATCAACCGGTATTCATCGCGTGCCAGGCGGTTGAACACTTCGCGCTGCGGGCCAAGGATCCGGCGCATTTTTAAGGTTGAGCGCTTGAGATTGAAGATGCGCTCCAGGGTTTCGGGACCAGGGTCGCCAAAGATTTCATCTTCTGCCACGTCGATGGCTTCATCCAGGTCTTCGACCACAGGCATATAGCTGCCAACAATTTCATCGCAAATGCGATAAAGCAGGTAATCCACCCCGTTGCGAGCTGGGCGATCGTCGCGGTGGCACAGCTCCCAGGCACGCTGGATTGCTGCGATTGGTTCATCATGATGGGTAAGCAGGTAATTGCTCCCAATAAAAATATCCAACTCCAGGGGATGGATGGGGTCATCGCTGTTCTTGTTGTATTGGATGGCGTGCAGGACGATGTACAGGTAATCTTCCCAATCATCAATCTTGGGTAGATGGGATTGTTGCAGAGCATCTTCGATCGCCAGCGGGTGGAATTTGAAGATCTGTTCCATAATGGGCGCATCCTGCTCGGGCTCGCTGGATGCCATATCGACCCATAACAAGCCGTTCTTGGCTTGCATCCGGATTGAAAATTCAGATGGATCCAGGTTCGTTTCGAGCGTCCCCTCTGGTGAAAAATAAATTGACCGGATCATGCTGCCCTCCTGGGGAAGTGCTTCAAGGGTGATGCTATCACGGCTGCGAGCGTGACACAAGAGACTCGTTTTACACGACAATACAGAGTACCTTAGGACTATTTACCTTTGCCAGCCGCATAACTACAATCCGTGTGTTCACTGTGTCCTTGTTCAATTTAGCAAAGGAGCTGCACATGGGTGATGCAGATCAATCTCCGATCGTCAGCCGGCGTTCAGCATTAAGATTAAGCAGTTTTTTGCCTGCACTGGCAGCAATCCAACCGCCGGAACAGTCGCTTGGGCCGGATGCCCCCTTGCCCCCAGGCAGCCGCCAGCCGGCTCGTCAGGTGGGTCCGCCGCCTTTGCCTGACCTGGAAGTGGTTGCCTTGAATCGCCTGACATTTGGTTTCAGCGACCAGGCGCGCGGCGAATTTCGCGCCCTGGGCGCAAACTCAAACGAGCGATATGCTGCCTTTGTTCAGCAGCAGCTCGATCCTTCCAGTATCAATGACAGTGCCTGCCAGACCCGCCTGACAAATGCTGGATTTATTACCCTGGGAAAGACGCTCAACCAACTCTGGTCAGAGCATGTCATTAATAACAACCAGGGATGGGGGTATCGAATGCTGCCCCTGGAGGAAACCATATGGGCGGCATTCATCCGGGCTGTGTATAGCAAACGCCAGGTTTTTGAACTGCTGGTGGATTTCTGGCACAACCACTTTAACATGTATGGGGGGCATTCGTATGTTGGTCCGGTGTTTGTGCATTTCGATCGGGACGTGATCCGTGCCAAAGCCCTGGGTAACTTCCGGCAAATGATCGAATCGGTTGCCAAGAGCACCTCCATGCTCTACTATCTCGATAATTACATTAATAAAAAAGAAGGTTTCAACGAGAATTTCGCCCGCGAACTGCTGGAGTTGCATACACTGGGCTCTGAAAATTACCTGGGTACAGGGGATCCTTTTGATGTGCCCAAAGATGTGAATGGAATCGCGGTCGGTTACGTGGACAATGATGTTTACGAAGCGGCGCGCGCCTTTACTGGCTGGCGGGTGGATTATTCCACCTGGGAACCAGGTGTGGGTACCACTGGGGGATTTTTATACTATGAGGACTGGCACGATTGGGCCAATAAATTTTTTATGGGACGTTATTTGCCTGCAAACCAGCCAGCCATGCAGGATGGGCGAGATGTGCTGGACATCATTGCGTCTCATCCAGGCACAGCCCGTCACATTGCCCGCAAATTGTGCCGCCGGTTCGTCTCGGACCAGCCCAGCGAGACCCTCGTCGCACAGGCTGCCCAGACATTTTTAGACAACAAGGACGCCCCTGACCAATTAAAACGGGTCATGGAGACCATCCTGCTTTCCACCGATTTTCGCGACACCTGGGGAGAAAAGGTGAAGCGCCCATTTGAGGCCGCAGCTGGTTTTTTGCGCGCGACTCAGGCAGACTTTTCCCCATCCGATGAGTTCTTTTGGGACTACGACCGGATGGGTCAGCCGCTGTTCGGGCGTTTTTCTCCTGATGGCTGGCCGGATTTCAAACCTGCCTGGACGAGTACCAATTCTATACTGCAGCGCTGGCGGCTTGCGAACCGTTTGATGGAGAATTGGATCGATGGCACGACCATCGATGTGCTTTCCCAAACTCCTGCTCATATCCGGACCCCCAATGAGATCGCAGATTTCTGGATTGATCGCATCCTGGGTCGCCCAATGCACCCATTGGAAAACCGATCTGAAATCGTGGACTTCCTGGCCCAGGGTTTTAACGCGGATTTTGACTTGCCGCAAGAACAATTTAATGAGCGGTTGCCCAGGGCGGTTGCCTTGTTGTTGATGACCCCCGATTTCCAGCTGCGCTGAGCGACGAGGAGGGTAAAATGCCGGAAAATAATATTTCGCGACGCTCTTTTCTGCAAGGCTGCTCGGCCGCAATTGCTGCCATGGCAGGCGCCCGGGTGACCAACCTGATATTTAGCCCGCCGCGCGCCGGTATGGTTGAGTCACACCAAATCTTAATGGTGCTTTTCTTACGTGGCGGTTGGGATGCGTTAAATGTTGTCCCGCCCATCGACAGCAGCGATCGAGGTTATTACCAGGCTGCGCGAACTGAACTCCAGATACCCACCGCAGGCACAGGTTCTGCCCTGCGATTAGACAGTCGGTTTGGGATGCATCCCGCGCTTGGTCCACTACATGATCTGTATCTGGGGGGCAAGCTGGCTGTTGTCCATGCTGTGGGCCTGACGGCGGATACCCGCAGCCATTTTGATGCCATGCAGTTTATCGAGCTGGGGACGCCGGGCGTGAAAACAACCGGGCAGGGCTGGATCACGCGCCACCTGCAAACCGCGCCTGCCCTCGGGACGACCTCCTGGATTCCTGCGGTTTCCACTGGTAGTTCAACCGCCATGTCCCTGCTTGGCAGCATTGAGGCGGTTGCCATGTCCAGTCCGGACAGCTTCTCCTTCACCGGGCACTGGAACTACGAACAAGCTCAGCGCGCTGCTCTGCGCGCCATTTACGATGGGGAAACATGGTTGTATCAGGCAGGCCTGCAAACGTTAGATACGGTGGATTTGATCGAATACCTCAATCCTGGGGATTATTCGCCTGCGAATGGAGCTGTATACCCATCCGGCTCTTTCGGCGACCAGCTCCAGACGATTGCCCAATTGGTCAAGATGGACATCGGGCTGCGGGTTGCGACGATCGACTTGGGGGGTTGGGATACCCATGAAAATCAAGGGGATGGCTCCGGTGGGTATATGAGCGACCAGCTGGCCCGGCTGGGGCAGGGATTGGCTGCGTTGTATGCGGATTTGGACGGGACGAGTGCCAGCAAATACACTGACCGGCTAAATGTGCTCGTGTTGAGCGAATTCGGTCGCCGCCTGAAGGAAAATGCAGCCCACGGTACCGATCACGGTCATGGCTCGGTGATGTTCGTGCTTGGTGGTGGGGTACGGGGTGGGCAGGTTTTCGGGAATTGGCCCGGGCTGCGCGCTGACCAGCTGTATGACGGCAACGACCTTCAAGTCACCACGGACTACCGGCGCGTGGTCAGTGAAATTTTACTCAGGCGCCTGGATAACCCCAATATCGAACAGGTTTTTCCTGGATACAGCGGCTATGCTCCGTTGGACATCGTAAATTGGGCCTCTACGGGTACGGTGGATACTGGCAAGCTTGTCCTCACGATGCAGGTCAGGAATACGAGCCTGCCGTAAAATCACAACCCCCAAATTACCACGGGTGCCGTACTGGCTTCTCAGTTAGTAGGGACGTACTCGCCAGTAGTTCGTGGAGGCGTCCGGATCATCTTGCTTCCACGCGGAGATGTTCATTAACCACCCGGTGTGCATTCTCTGGATAGCTTATTTTGTAAAGTTCGAAAATCGGCGGCTCGAAATCTCCGTAGCCGCCCTTTCATTTCGGTATAATCTATGCAGGTAACTCAGGCACCCGGAAAACATATTGGATTATTCAACGTACGATGACTTTGCGTTAATTCAATTTGTGGCACGCTCTCAGGCAGATGCCCTGGAGGTGCTTTATGATCGTTATGCTCGCCTGGTTTTCAGCGTAGCATTAACCGTTGTTGGCGATCAAGCTGCCGCGGAAGAAATTACCCAGGATGTTTTTACAAGTGTCTGGCAGAAAGCGGGTACCTATCAGCCAGCACAGAGCCGGGTCAGTACCTGGCTGACATCGATCGCCCGCCATCGGGCAATCGATATTTTGCGCCGGCGGGGTGTCCGGCCTGAAAACACAAGTGTTTCGTGGGGAGATGACCAGGCTGACCTGCTGCCGCATCCAGAAACTACGCCCGAATTGGTCGAGCTGGCGATGATGCAGAAGCGGGTGCGGTCTGCGTTGGCAGCATTGCCAGAAGATCAGCGCCAGCCATTGATGCTGGCCTATTTTAAAGGTATGTCGCACAGCGAAATAGCTGACGCGCTCGGTGAACCGTTGGGAACCGTAAAAACCCGCATCCGGCTTGCAATGCAAAAACTACGTCGTTTGTTGGAAGAAGAGGATGGCGAATAAATACATCCAACATGCGTCCGGGTACGTATTTATCAGTGGATTAATTGGGTCAGCTGCAAGCTGCCGCAAGGCATCCTCCTTGTTTTATAAAGGTATTTATTATGCCGGCAAATGAACATATTTATGACAGCATCCCGGACTACGCGCTGGGTTTATTAGACGAGGCTGATAAAGCAAGTGCAGCTGAACACCTGAAGGGTTGCGCATCTTGCCAGGCGGAGCTGGCTGATTACCAAGCGGTATTGGCGCAGCTGCCGCTGGCTGTGCCAGGCATTGAGCCACCTGCCCATCTGAAACAACAGATTCTGGCGCAGATCCAACCGGCTGCCGTGCATGAAACACCTGTGCGACTGGCATGGTGGCAAGAATTACGCAATATGTTTCAACGGCGTGCACCGGCATGGGCTTTCGTGGGATTGGCCCTGGTGGTTTTCCTTGGGGTTCTCAATCTGGTACTTTGGAATCAAGTGAAGTCCCTGACGCAAACTGCTCAAGAACCTGTTATGCAGGTCGTCCGCCTGGCCAGTACCGATATTGCCCCGGAGGCTTCTGGACTATTGGTGATCAGTAAAAACGGCAGGTACGGCACCCTGGTTGTGGATAATCTGCCGGACCTGGATGAAAATCAGCAATATCAGCTGTGGCTGATCCGTGACGGCGAGCGTAGCAGCGGCGGTGTGTTTTCTGTGTCGGGTAGCGGCTATGGCGTAATGGAGATTGATGCTCCTGATCCCCTCTCCAGCTACCCGGCTTTTGGGGTCACGATAGAGCCTGCGGGAGGCAGCCCAGGCCCGACCGGTGACAAGGTTTTGGGTGGTGATCTTTGATCGGATGATTAAAAAGTGAGACCGGCTGGTAAGCCAGCCGGTCTTTTGTTTTATATGCTGATTTCGTCCGCTAAAATTTCGCCCACGGCAATATTTTGACCCCCGCCAAATCCTCACAAAGTCGGCGATTGGCCGGTCTGGTCGAAAAACCGGGCGCGGATTGCCTGCCAGATTGGGCAGCGGTCATAAATCCCCGTGAAAGCCACCAATCCACCTGCAAGGAAAAAAAACCAGGTAGGCTCGACAAAAAGCCCGGCCGCCGCCAGAACAATTCCTGCGCCAATACGTAGCAGGCGCTCTCCCGTGCGCAAACCACCTTTTTTTGGCTTACTTCCTGTCAGAAACATCTGCGTCCAGGACTCGAGCTGACCTCGACTCATTAAGCCAGTATGGCGGTCGACTTCTACTCCGTGTTTGAAAGCGACCAGGGTAGGAATGCCATATACCGATAGATCTCTTAGCAGTTGGGGATGTTCATCAGCATTCAGCTTCCAAACAAATAGCTGATCGGCGTAGGCCTCTTTGATTTTTTCGATCGCAGGTGAAAGTACCCTGCAGGGCAGGCACCAGGGAGCCCAAAAATATACTAAGACCGGCTGGGTTTGTTCTGCCAACCGGTTTTGAAATGCTTCTTGATCCACGCGACCTCCAGGACTGCAACAGCATAGGGAAATTGGCATCGATGATGTGTTATCTATTGGACGCGCAATGCGGCAAAAGGTTACATGCCTAAGAGGATTAACATCGCTTCTGAGGATTAATTCTCAGGAAACGATCGAGCCGCCGCGGGTGAAGCGGCTGCCCCATCTATCCACGCCAGGCATAATTACTTCCAATCTGATCAGGCTAGTGTTTTTAAAAAGGGGATTGTGTCAATTCAGGGATTTTTGCAGGCAACCAGGGCTTCAAGGCGGCGATCTGCAACCTGGCGAATGCTGTTTGTAATAATTTCAAACCCGGCAAACGCCTGCAGCAGCTCGCCAGCATAGAGATAATGGATGGGGTTCGATCCAGCAGGAGCCGGGGCAAGAAAAGTCTCAAAAAAAATCAGCCCGCCAGGCTTGAGCGCCTGACGGTATTCACCCAAAGCCGGACGGGATAAATAGCGAAAATTTAACAAGACATCGAAGAAATTTGCATGCAGATATGGATCAGCCAGGTTCCAGACTGCCGCTGAAAATGGCAGTCTGGATTGGCGCGCGGCAGCAACTGCCAGACTGAGCGCAGTCAGCGAAATATCGAGCCCGATAACCTGCAAACCGCGCCTCGCCAGGTAGAGACCGTTTACAGCCGCACCACAGGCTGCATCCAGCGCAATCCCGGTTGCTGGCAGCAAGTGAGCGAAATCCAGCAGCAGGCGATTGGGTTCTTTTTTAGCCCGCTCAGGGCCTTCACAGCGGTAGCGCTGGTTCCAGTATTCAGCATCAGGGTGGGGCATTGATTCCTCCGGCTGGCTATTTCTGGTGTTTCACAATGTCGCCAGCGTCCGGTTGTTTGATTATATAATATGGGATGAGACCGAATCGATGCTGATCATGATCAACCTGATCCTTAAACCCGGTTTGTTCAAAAAGGAGCCCTTGAAATGTCTATTGGTCGAGTTGTGGTCCTGGTGCTGGTCATTGGATTGGTCCTGTTCGGGCTGATCCAGCTTGTTCCTTATGGGCGTGATCATGCCAATCCGCCAGTCGTCGCTGAACCCAACTGGGATTCGCCAGCCACACGTGATCTGGCGGTGCGCGCCTGTTACGACTGCCACAGCAACGAAACCGTTTGGCCCTGGTATAGTAACATCGCTCCAGTATCTTGGTTAATTCAGCGCGATGTTAATGAAGGGCGGCAGAGGCTGAACTTCTCAACCTGGGGCCGCGGCGAAAGTGAGGTTGATGATGCAGCAAGATTGATTCAATCAGGCGAAATGCCGCCATCCTACTTTGTTCTGTTGCATTCTGGGGCGAAGTTGACTGCTGCTGAGAAGGAACAGCTCATCAATGGTTTAGGGCGCTCGCTAGGGGCAGCCATTGGTTCCAATGGGGAACACGAGGAGCATGACGATTAGTTTGCAAAACATACAATCAGAAGAGAATCCAAATACGCCAATTTCCCTTACACTGCTGGTCGTCATTCTACACGACCTGGATTATTTTGCTGACCTGCTAACTGCCTGGAAGACAGTCGGGGTACCGGGTGTCACAATTTTACAAAGTGTCGGGGGATTTCAAGCGCAGGACTGGGCAAACCGCAGCGGTCTCGCGAGCCTATTAAGCCTGTTTGAACAGGGGCGCCCTGAACAGCGCACCCTCATGGCTTTGGTCGACGATCAGGGGTTGTTAGAGCGGGCGATTGCCGAAGCGGACAGGATTGTAGGTGGTTTTGACAGGCCGCGCAGCGGTATTTTGTTCACTTTGCCTGCGGGGATTGCTCTTGGATTGCAGAAATGGGGTTCCAAGCCTAAAAACGAATCTGAGGATCAACCTGATACCCCCCGACCGTCACCCCTGATCCAGTGGTTTGAAGATGATTTGATTGAGCGCGGTGAAGAGCAGAGGTTGGCTGATTGGCGTGCCGTACGTGGTACAAAAATTGGAACCATCATAAAGCACAATCGTTTGGAGCCTGTCATCGTTCGTACGGATACGCCCTTACCGCACGTGTCGCTGATGCTGTTGGCTGCACCCCATGCGGCAGTCGCCTGTGTGGTTAATTCAGAAGATCGTTTGATGGGTGTGATTAACCAACAACAGTTGGGGGAGGCTATGCTTGTGCCGATTGTGCCGGAAGAGTTTATGGAAAATCCCGCGGATTACATCCGTGCGCTGGATGCATCGAATGGAAAAATGCCAGAGATTGCGGCTGACATTATGGTCTCCCCCGTTTACGTTCAGCCGGAGGAAAGCCTGGATACGGCTTATCAGCGCATGCACCAGGCGGGTTTGGTAGGGATTCCGGTCGTGGATGGGCAATACCGGGTGTTGGGTTACTTAAGTCTGCTGGAGTTATTGAATATCTGCTACCCGGTCACAAAGAGTGCAAAGGAGTCCTGAGCGCGGCGCTCGACAAGCGCCGCGCCTTAGCCTCACTCATAATAATTGGCAGACCCATTTAATGCTCATCTTTCCTTTGAGACAGGGTGATTAGCATTAAGATGTCTGTTTGTACCGCTGTGGCCGATTGTGCGGGTCAGATAGCAAAAGCAGTCTGGCTCAAAATAGAATGCTGTCACCAGCCAGATAGAACATCAAGGTAATTTTGCTTGTGTTTCAGGCAGGAGAGATCAGGTAGAGACGGGTATAATTCGGTAGATTCCGGAGGAACCTTCTTCCGATTTGAGGTTATTTATGAAACAGAACCGGAGAATTAGCTTGCAATTCGCACCTCACAATAAGATGGTGGTGTTCTTGTGTTTTGGCTGTTTTGTGTTCCTTTCATTCGCCCTGGCTGCATGCAGCGGATCTGGGAATAAAAGCGATGCTGTAGGCCAGGTAGTCGTTGAATATTACCAGGGTCTGACGAGTGGGGATGTCAATCAAATGAAAAGCCTTTCTTGTGCCGCCTGGGAAGAAGCTGCCCAATTGGAGTTCGATGCCTTTGCGGGAGTGGAAACCCGCCTGGATAATTTGCAATGCCAGTCGAATGGAACCGAAGGGGAGTATACGCTGGTTACATGTACAGGTGGCATCATCGCAACCTATGGGAATGAAGACACGAATTTTGACTTGAGTAATTTTACATTTCGTACACTCCAGGAGGCTGGAGAGTGGCGAATGTGCGGTTATTAATCTACCCCCAGGCTGAATGATTCGTATGCTGCGCCGGTTATTGAAGCGCGAGAACTTATACGCGCTGCTGCTTTGTTTGATTTTGCTGCTGGTTATCATCCTGACTGCCGACCAATCACCGCAGTGGATTTACCAGGGTTTTTAGATGACGCTACAACAAATCCTGGTTTTTGCCGTACTTGGGCTGCTTGTAGGCCGCCTGAGCAGCAGCCGGGCGCGGCCCTGGTTGCTGCTAACAGCCAGTGTGTTGGCTATTTACTGGTTGCAGCCAGGCATGCCCATCCGCAACCTCGATTTCTGGTTTCCCACCACCACCCTGGCGCTGGTGATTTTTGTCTGGGCTGTGACCCGTACCCGCGGCTTGCGCGGCGTGGCGCGCGAGGACCTGGCAGCGGGACTGCTCATAGGGGGGCTGGTTCTGGGCATCGGCCTGACGCGCTACATCGACCCACTGTGCTGCCTCCTCCCTACCCGCCCGCCGGCTGTCACCCAGATCCTGCTGGCAGTGATCCTAACCGGTATTCTTGCCGTGGTGTTTGTGCGTGCGGCTGGGGACCGGGCCAGGCTCGCAACCCTGTTTGTGGTGGGGCTGCTTGTTTTTTTTGTAGTGCTCAAATCCGGCCCGCTTGCCGAGTCCTTGAGCGCGGCCTTGCGGAGCCTGGTGGGGCAGGACCCTGCCCTCGCCAGTTCGATGGATATCCGCTGGTTGGGTTTTTCATACGTGGCATTCCGCCTGATCCACATTCTGCGCGACCGTGTCTCTGGGCGGCTGCCGGAGACCAGCCTGGGTGATATGGTGACATTTGTGATCTTTTTTCCAGCCTATACAGCTGGACCGATTGACCGCATCCAGCGTTTTGGGCCGGACCTGCGGCGGGATTTCCGTCTGACCAGTTCCGAATTCCGCCCGTCCGGCGAGCGCTTTGTCTGGGGGATATTTAAGAAGTTCGTCATTGCAGATACTCTGGCGCTGGTAGCCTTGAGTGCCCAGAATGCTCCTCAGATCAATTCAACAGTCTGGATGTGGGTGGTTTTATACCTGTATGCTTTCCTGATCTATTTTGATTTTTCGGGTTACACCGATATTGCCATCGGATTGGGGATGCTGGTGGGTGTCCGCCTGCCAGAAAATTTCAATCGCCCTTACCTTCAAAGAAATCTGACTCAATTTTGGAATTCTTGGCACATCACCCTGGCAATGTGGTTCCGGGCTTATTACTTCAATCCTGTGACCCGGTCCTTGCGTTCCAGCCCGCGCAAATTGCCTGTCACCTGGATTATCCTGTTTGGACAGCTTTCAACGATGGTCTTGATCGGTCTATGGCATGGGATCACCTGGAACTTCGCAATTTGGGGCGCCTGGCACGGATTTGGGCTATTCATTCACAACCGTTATAACGAAAAGCTGCGTGCACGCCAGCCTGAACGCCAGCTCAACCCGCGTTTTGCCCGGCTCATGGAGGCTGGCTCTATCCTGGTGACCTTTAATTTTGTCGCTTTGGGTTGGGTTTGGTTCAGCCTGCCAACTGTCGAGCTCTCGTTACAGACCTTTGCAACCTTGTTCGGTGTGAAATAACCATGGCAGGCACTGAAATAACCAGCCAATCTGCAGCGAGGCAGGAAACTCGCCTGGTGTGGGGGGTACTGGGTAAGGCGGCTATCCTGTTTGTTTTGGTGAATCTTGTTTTTGCCTGGCTGGTTCCGCTGAGCTGGCTTGGCAGGCTGAGTGCATACAACTGGATTTACCCGGGAAGGCTGCGCCTACCGTTTGGTGAAGTGCCTCAACGAGCGTACAATCTCAGCTTGCTCCAACTTGAAGCCATGTTTGCCTCCCACGAGCTTACCGGGGCGACAAAACAGGCGAATGAATTCCGGGTATTTCTCCTGGGTGACTCCAACACCTGGGGCTACCTTCTACGCAATGATCAGACTCTGGCAGCGAATCTTAACCAGATGGGCCTGGTTGCGCCGGACGGCCGCGAGATGCACTTTTATAACCTGGGCTATCCAACAATTTCCTTGACCAAGGACTTGCTGGTGCTCGATCAGGTGATGCAGTTTGAGCCCGATTTGGTGGTGTGGCTGGTAACCCTGGAGGCCTTTCCTCAAGAAAAACAACTCTTCACCCCGCTTGTACAGCACAATCCAGAGCCAGTACGACGTTTAATCGAATCCTATGGGCTGGCCTCTTCACTCACGGATCCAGCCTTTATCGGCCAAAATTTCTGGCAGCGCACGATCTTGGGTGATCGGCGTACCCTGGCGGACATGATCCGCTACCAGGTGTACGGTGTATTGTGGGCAGCCACAGGCATCGACCAGGATATTCCAGAAACGTACCCACCTTTGGCAACAGATTTAACCGCAGAAGTGGAGTACTACGGCCTGCAGCCACCGGAAATCGATCCATCTGCTCTGGCACTGGATGTTATCCAGGCAGGTGTAACCCTGGCGGAGCCAGCCCCAGTAATCTTGATTAACGAACCTATGTTTATCAGCGAAGGCGAAAACAGCAATATTCGGTACAATTTTTACTACCCGCGCTGGGCATATGATGAGTATCGCAGGATTCTGGCAGCTGAGGGCGAAGCCAAAGGATGGAATTACCTTGATCTTTGGGACCAGATTGCGCCAGAAAACTTTACCAATAGTGCCATTCACCTCAATTCGCAAGCGACGACTGAGCTTGCCGTTATAATTGGGCAATATATTTTAGAGGTATTGGACACGGAGTAATAGCATGATATGGATTTACGAGCGAATCCGACTGTCCCGCTCAGACTGGCGGAAAGCCAGGTTGGTTTTCTTTATTACTGGCATATTTATCCTGAGCGCCTGCGCTGCCAGCACGCCAGCCTCAGAGACGCAAACTCCTTTGGCCCGTCCCGATGTCACCACGACGCTCCCTGCCAGCCCAACCGTGCAAACCTCTTTAGGTGAGCCGGCAGGTTCGCCAACGATCGATCTGGCTGCATCGCCGCTCTCCAGTCAGTCTGTGGTAAAACCTGGAATCACCCCGCCCGAACAAGCAGTGCCGACCAGCACTTTACGCCAACCCAGCGCAACCCCGGATTATACGCCCACACCGGATACACGCCCCACGGCCCGCAATTGGCGCACCTGGCCGGTGCTTCCGGTCGTCAGCCAGCGAGCTATTGATATTTACCAGCAGGGTCTGGCAGTGGGCAACGATCCGCGCGTGTTTTCCATCATCGGTGATTGCCAGAGCGAACCGCCGGTGTTTCTGGGTATTTACAGCACTGACCGGTATTATCTTGGTGACGATTACCAGTATCTTGAAGAAACCATCGCGCAGTTCCAGGGAAATTACGACCGCCTGCATACCACGGTAAAAAACGGTTTGAGTGTGGCTTCGGTTTTTTCGCCTTTGTGGGCGCCCAAGGATGTTTGCCAGCCGGGTGAAACGCCGCTGGATTGTGAGTTTCGCCTGTACAAGCCCAGCATTGTATTCATCAACCTGGGTACCAATTGGACAAACGGGGACGGTTATACTCATGAAGTCCGCCTCCGCGAAGTTGTGGATTATGTCATTGCCCGGGGCGCCCTTCCGATCCTCTCCACCAAAGCCGATAACCATGAAGGGGATCAGAGCATCAATCTGACCACTGCCCAGATCGCTTATGACTATGACATTCCTTTGTGGAATTTTTGGTCAGCGGTGCAGAGCCTACCAAATAAAGGTCTTGATTTGAACCGCACCGATAATAATTATCTGACGACAGACGCCTGGAGCGTGCGTAGTTTCACTGGCTTGCGAGCACTCGATCGGGTCTGGCGTACGGTAAACCACATGGCTATTCCCTGAATGAAAGGTTCGCAACGATGACCGATACTCTTCCTAACCAGTTGGCAGCTTATGTCGCCGCAGATCTATTAAAACAACCCGGTCGCCAGATTGGCTTTCAAGAGCCACTTCTCTCCAGCGGACTGGTTGATTCGTTCAGTCTCGTCGATCTTTCATTATTCATCCAGGATCAATTTGGGGTGCGAATTGATGACACTGAGTTAAACGTGGATACCTTTGACACGATCGACCAGCTGGCAGACCTTGTGCGAGCCCGAATGGTATGATGTGCCTATGAAAACATTTAGCGGCGAGTTGATCCGGATTTACCAGGAAACGCCGGACCAGGTTGCTTTGCACCTGTTGTTCAGCCGCCAGGAAGACCGCACCCTGACATATTCTGAACTGGTGCATGGCGCCGCCGGAGTAGCAAGTACACTGGCAGGTGCGGGTGTTCACCCGGGTGAGGTGGTTATCCTGATTTTGCAGCACGGTGAAAACCTGGCTTATGGCTTTTGGGGCGCGGTTCTGCATGGAGCTGTGCCAGCCATCATGCCGTTTCTGACCGAAAAACTTTCCCCAGATTATTACCGGTCTGCCCTGGGAACTCTATTTGAGATTACTGCGCCAGCTGCGGTAATTACCTACGCCGATTTCCTGCCCGAAGTTCAGGCTGCCATACAGCCCGGCTCGCCGGTGCGGGTCGTGCTGGTTGCCGAAGAGTTGCAGCCTGTTGTTGAGCTCAACCCAGGCCATTTGTTGGGCCTGCAAGCCCATCCTGCAGATATCGTCTTACTCCAGCATTCATCGGGGACCACGGGCCTGCAAAAAGGCGTGGCACTTTCTCACCAGGCCGTTTTCAACCAGCTGGAGAGTTATACCCGGGCCATCCGGCTCCAGCCTCAGGATGTGATTGTCAGCTGGCTGCCGCTGTACCATGATATGGGTCTTATCGCCGGGTTCATTTTGCCCGTGTTATGCGCTATCCCGCTGGTTTTGATGTCACCGTTTGACTGGGTGCGGGCGCCCTACCGCTTGATGCAAGCCGTTTCCCGGTACCGAGGAACACTGTCCTGGTTGCCAAACTTTGCTTACAACTTCTGCGCCCAAAAAATTCGTTCGCAAGACCTGGAAGACATCAACCTCTCTTCCTGGCGGGCGGTGATTAACTGCTCGGAGCCAATGTATTACGCCAGCCACCAATTATTCCGTGAACGATTCGCGCCATATGGCCTGCAGCCGGGCGCGCTGGCGACTTGTTATGCCATGGCTGAAAATGTGTTTGCTGTCACCCAGGGGGGGATTGATACCTCAGTTGTTGTGGATGAAATCAGCCAGCCGGCTTTCTCTGCCGACCATATTGCCCGCCCGCCTTTCCCTGGGGAGACGGCGCTGAAACTGCTATCTACCGGTCACCCTGTGGAGGGTGTGGAGGTCCGGGTCCTGAATGAGTCCCGCCAGGACGTCCCGCAGCGGACTGTCGGCGAAATTGCAATTCGCAGCCACTGCATGCTGAGCGGTTATTACAACCGGCCTGATCTGACCGTCGAAGCCTTCCACGATGGCTGGTACCTGACCGGAGATCTCGGCTACCTGGTGGGCAGTGAGCTGTATGTAACCGGGCGCAAAAAGGACCTGATTATTGTCGGAGGGAAAAACATTTACCCGCAGGATATTGAAGCACTTGTCAATACTGTGCCAGGAATTTACCCAGGGCGGGTTTCGGCTTTTGGTATTTTGAATGCCGAAGCCGGCACCGAGGAGGTTGTGGTGATTGCTGAGGTGGCAAAGGCCGATTTAGATGAGCGCAGCCAGATTTCCGACCGGGTGCGGCTGGCTGTCAACAAAGGTTCCGATATCACTGTGCGCGTTGTCGAACTGGTGGAGCGTAACTGGTTGATTAAAACCAGCAGCGGCAAGGTATCACGTTCGGCAAACCGCCAGAAATATCTGGAGCTGCGGAACGGGGGCTAAGGCAGTATATACCTGATTTGCTCGGGCGGTGGGGGCGGCCACAGGAAATAAACGATCACATTCTGGTGCCAGGGTTCAAAGTCGCTCTCACTAAAACCCAAATCGATTAAATTCTTTCCAGGCAGGCCATTCCCGAAATCGGCAATGATCGCCGTGCCATAACCGGGCACATACACGCGCTGGCCCGCCGTGAAGCCGTACCAACTTTTTGCTACACCTGCAACACCTTTTTGCAGCTTGATCCCCAATGCGGTGACATCATTGCACTGCGCTACGCCCAGACGGCAGGGGGAATAGGATGTAGCATACATCGGCACCGCCCGCCAATATTCAATTTCTCCCCCCGGAACTTTCAGCGTTTTCTTAGTAATGCCTGTACCATACCCGACGATCCGATTTTTGGGTTCCTGTGCGAGCCATTCCGCTTCAATGGCACGGCTGGTTTCCTGCCCATTCTCAGAACGGATGCGCACCCGCTGGGCAAGGACGCCGTATGTTCCAGTCTGCAGGATGCTCTGCGTGTCAATCTCCAAATCAGCCGATGCCAGGTATTCTGTTTCAAATTGGATGGGTTCCTGGGTTAGTTGAACCGCTTCCTGGACGCGCACCACCTGGATTTTACCGTTTTTGGGCAGGGGGGCGGCCTCTCCGGGAAGGCTGTAATCCAGCCCCTGCAGGGATAGGCCCACCTCCTCCAGGGCATCTCCAACGGTTGCTGCAGCAGATTTTCGGTGGATCGTCTCGCCGTTGGCCTGAATTATGATGGTCCGCGCGGGTTTGTACCAGGCGGTTAGCGGGCCGTCTAACAGGGTGCTGGCGGCGGGCTCCAGGTCATCTGCCTCGGATAAGGAAATGCCAGCTTCTTGCAGTGCATGTCCCAGCGTGCGGGCAGTTGAATAAAGTTGCTGGGAACCATCCGGTGTATTTAACGTGATTGGAATAACCCGCCGTACCAGCAGGGAGTGCTGCTTGCTGCCTGACAGAGACCCGCTGGCTGAATAGTCCAGCCCATCTACTTGCAGGATATCTCCTGGGTAAAGCTGGATGCCTGCCTCCTGCAGCAAATTGCCTGCCAGCCTTTCCGCAGATACAACCGTCACCATATCGCCATCGGCCAATATAACTGCCGGGTAAGCACGATTGATGTAAATCGTCTCACCTTCCTGCAGCCGGGTGTCGATTGCAGGATCAATTCGATCGGATGGGTTGACGGGAATTCGCAGGGATTCCAGCAGGCTTCCTGTCGTTTGAGACCAGGTGGGTACTGTGGTCGCTGTTCCATCAATCACGACAGTGACGGTTTTGTGCAGCTCGATTCCCACGAAGAGCAGGCCACTGATGATCAGCAGCATGGCTGTACTCATCAGCACGGCAGTGCGGTTCATGCGGCCCAGTATACCGGGATTCCCACGGGGCGGCAATGCCACGCGAAGCCCACAACACGGCCTTCAAAAGAAGGGTCCTGATCTGTCTGGGAATGCAGGGGTGCAAGATGCGCAAATGGTTTAGGTTGCGTGTGAAATGTACCATACACAACACGATCCTCTCCCGCTACAGCGAGAGAGGATCGTGTGATTTTCTAAGACAGACGGAAATTAATCGCCGTTGTCGTTGTCGCCGCCCTTATCTCCGTCGTCATCATGGTCATTGCTGTTGCCCTTATCATGGTCATCGCCATGATCATCGCCATGATCATTGTCATTGCTGTTGTCATCATGATCATCGCCATCATGGTTGTCATTGGAATTACTGCTGTTATCGTTGCTGTCATCATGATCATCGTCAATGTTGGCATTATGGTCATCGTCATTGACATTGGCGTTGTCATTATAGTTGTTGTTGCTGTTGCTATTGTCGTTCGAATTGACATTGACATTGCCTTGGTCTCCATCATCCGAACCTGAGCAATCGCTGAGGGTTATGGTGCCAGACACGCTGCTGACCTCGCAGGCATTTACATCAATATACCCATCGTCCGATTCAAAAACGCCAGTGACAGAGATGGTGTCGCCATCCTGCAAGCCAAGCAATTGGTAATCGCCATCCTCAAGTTCGACCAGAATTTGGCCGGTACCATCATTCAACAGGAATTCACCATCATTCAACAAGGTAACCAGTCCGGTCACCGTGACGGAAAGGTCATAATAATTCCCTGGATTGTCGAGCAGTTGGGCAACGGTAATGGGCTGTCCACTCGTTGGACTGCTGCCAGTTGAGGTCGATGTGAAGCTGGTGGCGAATCCGCAGCTTTGAACCTGGACGACCATACCCAGCCCATTCACCAGGCGGCAGGCATCCATGCTGTCCGCGCCATTCATCATGCCAGTGACACTGACTTTTTCTCCGGCTCCCAGGGAGGCGGCCAGATTGGGGAGGTTTACCAGGACTTGCCCGGTGTTGTCTGTCAGTAAAAACTGCTGCCCGTTGATTTGATTGGCAGTCCCGGTCAGGGTGATCACATGTTCAGCATAAGCTGCCGGCGCAGAGATTACTTCAGAAATCGAAGCAACGGCTGTTTCTTTCAGTGCTGGCTCAGTTGCCAGCACTGAAGGCTGCTGATTCCAAGCTTCCAAACCTACCAGGCTGCCATCCGCCAGCTTGGATTGGCTCAACATGAGCGCCTGAGCCTCGGAAGAAGCTTTGACCGAATTGACACGATCCAGAATGCTGGTGCCAATAAGCAGTAAAAACGCGCTGATCAGCGCGGATGCACCCACTAAGAGTAGAAATCTTTTTGCCATATAAGAGTGTCTCCTTTCGTTAACAATCAAAAGCTAAGGTGATACAGTGCGTGTTTAGCTAAACTAATCTTAATCGGGGAGACTGTACATGCCCTGAAGACAAACTGAATTTTTGCTGAATAAAATCGCTGCGCTTCACCGGCTGGCTGATTGCTGCCCCTGACGTGCTGCGGCAATAAGTTGGTAAGGGATGGTGACAATAAAGGTTGTGCCTTCCCCTTCGGTACTTTCAACTTCAATCTCACCATCATGAGCATACACAATAGCCCGGGTGATTGCCAAGCCAAGCCCTGTGCTGGCCTGGCTCCGATTACGAGCGCTGTCGCCCCGGTAAAAACGCTCGAAAATGCGCGGAATGTCCTCGGCAGGAATCCCGGCACCTTCATCCCGGATGAAAAAACGGCAGCGATTTTGATCGCCCTGAATGGAGAGGAAAATACGCTTTCCGGATGGTGTGTGATGGATAGCATTTTCTACCAGGTTGTTTAATGCACGCCTCAGCAGATTCCGGTCACCAAGTATGGGACGTAAATCCATGGTAGGCCACGCCAGTTCCAAATGCTGCCCATTGGCCAGAACCTGGGCGCGCTCGTAAACTTCTTCCAATAATGGTAAGGGTTCGATCGGAGCCAGGGTCATTTCTCGGCCCAGGCTTTCAGCAGCTCCGCTGCTGCTTTCCATCCGCGCCAGCAGCAGCAAATCATCCACCAGGCGGGTCATGCTCTCGGTTTCATTACGGAGCAGCACCAACACCTGATCGACCTGTTCCTGGTCAGCGCGGGCCAGCGCTTTATCCAACATTTCAACCCCATTCCGAAACACGGCCAGCGGAGAGCGAAGTTCGTGAGATGCATCAGCCGCGAAACGGCGCATTTCGGCATTAATTTGCTCTTGAGTGTTCATCGCTGTCTGGATACGATCAAGCATAGTATTAAATGTAATCGACAGCTGCCGGACTTCAGCAACTTCCGGAAGCGGCGCCCGGGAGTTGATATCCCCTTGGGCAACCCGGGCGGCAGTACGCATCAAGCCGCCTAATGGGCGGCGGGCGATTTCAGCGATGACCAAAGATAGTAAGACAGCCAGGGCAGAAGCACCACCAACGACAACCAGCAACCAGCGTCTCAGTGAAGCCAGTTCGGTTTCGATAAATTCCAATGTCAGGCTGGCTTCAACAGTTCCGAGCGGCTGGCCTTGCGCATCCAGAATAGGTGCCAGGTATACCAGGCGATCAGTTTCTGCAGTTGACAGGCGTTGGAAACTGCCGGTTTTGCTTTCCAGCGCCTGCCGATGCTGGCTATCATCCAGCCAGGGACCGGTTCCCAGCGCTGGTGGTACCGGATTGCCGACGGCATCTTTTACGAACACATCAGCCCCCAGTACCCGAAGGGACTCACCAAGTGAGACAGCCAGGCGTGTCAGCGTATCCCCGGTGACTGTGGTGGATTCAACCGCGGCCTGTACAAACTCGTTCAACCGGTTGCGGGTGTTGTTAATCATAAAAGCCTGCTGGATACCGTATACCAACAGGCCCATTACAACCAGCAGGGGCACCAGACTCCCCAGATATAACGTAATCATCAATCCCCGATAGGAGATTTTTCCGCTCACCCTTCATCCTCACGCAGCACATAGCCGACGCCGCGCACCGTCTGGATCAACACGGGGTTGCCTATTTTCTGGCGCAGCGAGCGCACATATTGCTCCACAATATTCGCATCGCCCCCAAAAGTATAGCCCCATACAGCTTCCAGGATCGCCTCTTTGGAAAGCACCTGGCGTGGGTGTTTGAGGAAATATGTCAATAACTTAAACTCTGTGGCGGTCAGCCGGAGAGATGCAGTTCCACGTGTGACTTCGTGTAAATCCACATTCAGACTGAGATCCGTAAAGGTAAGCTGGTTGGCTTCTGGCAGCTTGCGGCGTAAGCGGGCACGTACCCGCGCCAGCAGCTCGTCAATATGAAATGGCTTGACCAGGTAGTCATCGGCGCCCGCATCAAGGCCCATCACGCGGTCACTGACAGCGTCTTTGGCAGTGATGATAATGATCGGAATGTCACTCTGCGAGCGGATGCGTTTGCACAAACCGATCCCATCCAACCCGGGGAGCATCCAATCGAGAATTACCAAATCGGGATGCTCAGCCTCAGCCAACTGCAAACCCGCAAGGCCATTTTCGGCTGCTAATACCTCATAGCCCTCATATTTCAAGCCCAGGCTGACCAGGGACACCATCGCTGGATCATCCTCTACCAGGAGGACCCGTAACGAGGATTTATTCGTTTCAGGACGGGAATTGAGCATGGGTGTAGTTTTCTGGTGCTGGGATCAAGGGAAGTCTCTAGAATTAAGCTATTGTAGCATAAGCATTTCCGGCGCGAAAACCTGGGAGGAGTGCCCCCACTCATTACTTCTTCCGGAGGCCTGGAGGCTGGTGATGTGGTAAAACCATCGTCAGCCTCCAGAATTTTATCCAAATTCAAAATTCCAGGTTTATGCTTGGATGTTGATTGTCCGTGGCTCCAACGGATTTGCCATACCTGTGACCTGCTTGAGCTTGGGGCAACCGTGGTGTTACTCAAAACAGGTCACGCCTCCAGAGGATCCATACTGCCGCCAGGGTTAATGCCAGCGTCATCCCCATGACCAGCATAAATGCGTACGGGTGACTTTGCAAAGGCAGGTTGATATTCATGCCATAAAAGCTGGAGACCATCGTTGGCAGGCTGACGACGATCGTAATTGAGGCCAGCACCTTCATAACAACGTTCAAGTTGTTTGATATAAGGGATGCAAAGGCATCCATCATTGCGCTGAGGATGTTGGCGGCAATGTTGGTCATCTCAATCGCCTGTTGGGTCTCGGTGAGTACATCCTCCAATAGATCTTCATCTTCTGGATATAAATTAAATAATTGGCTGCGCTGAAGACGTTTCATCATTAGTTCGTTGGATTTCAACGAAGTTGTAAATATCGTCAGGCTCTTCTGGTACTTTAACATGCTCAGTAGCTCTTTATTGCGGGTAGACATCTGCAGCTTATCTTCGAGCACATCAACCTTTTTATTGATTTCACGCACATATGTCAAATACCGCCCGGCGGTTTTGAGTAGAATTTGCAGTACAAAGCGGATAAATTTTGTGGTAGTTAAATCACGCACCTTCCCCGCCGTGAAGGCTTCCAAAATATCGACCGGTCGGCGGCAGATTGTGATAATCGCATTGGCCGACAGGATAATGCCGAGCGGGATCGTGGTATAGGGGATATCGGCTTGATCATCCACGTAATAGGGTACTCGCAGAACGATAAGAGTTTCCCCGTTTTCGCGTTCTGTCCGGGCGCGTTCGTCTACGTCCAATGGATAAGTGATGTAATCTTCGGGAATACCGAGGGATTTGAGTTGTTCAATTTCGACCGGGGTGGGATCAACTACGTTAATCCAGCTCCCCATGACAGGTTCCTGCATGACCATCAGGCCGCTTGTTTGGGTTTTCATTATCGTGATCATTCTTAACTCCTCTGTGGGTTATCGTCAGGGGGGCAGCCGCGAGGAACTGCCAGGGTCGTCGTCAGCGTGTTTGGTTTTGCCGTGCATTCCAAATGTCTCCTTTCAAAGGCTTAAAAACAAACTTCCCGGACAGCTGTGCTGCCGGGAAGTAAGCGTCCAGTCAGGATCGCTTCCCGTTAAGCGCAACTCTCCATATGAATTAGCATGCCGTCAGATTTTAGTGTGCAAAGGCAACGTGATCCACGCTGGGGAGGATCGCCGTCGTCGGCAGCTTTTTCAGGGGTGTGACTCGTCATTAATTCCATATATAGTTCAACTAGTGCAAATTTTATTTAATTTTGCACAGATGAGTATAGCACCAACCAACCAGAATATCAATCAATGCCAGGCGTTGTGTTTGTCCCAAAAATGGTGGGGGAATTTCAAGGACAACGGGATGGGCACGAAATCCCCTTCCCCAATCTGGAAGATCAAGCGATGCCAGATCCGGCCGCCATCAGAGCGGCCAGCAAACCGGCCTGGGATTTGTAACCGCGCACCGTCCGGGAGCGCATCTTCATACGCCCAATGACTTGTTCGGTGGCGTTGTTGGTCCAGGGCACCTCGGGCAGCCGGTCGAAGATGCGGTAGTTCTCCCAATGGTTGCTCAGGCGGATCAACAAATCGCGCAGTCGATCGACGGGAGTGCTGGGTTCATCGCGAGCCGAACGCGGTTCGTCGATCTGTTTCCATAACTCAAACCGTCTGTGCGAGCCTTCGATCGGCAGCTCGTGAAGCAGTTGTTTGACTTCGGCGAGCATTCCCAGCCAGGGAGGCGGCAGGCTGGTCTGCAGCTCGTGGAGGGTGCGTCCCACCCAGCGGCGCACATGGAACTGGCCAGATTTGCTGTTCGAGATCCAGCTTTTGCGCCACCGTCTTGTAATGCACCAGGTCGTCGGTCACGATGACACTGCACTCCCAGACGCTTGACCAGGGGCTCCAACCAGCGCCGTACAGCCTGCGGGTTGTGTTCGTCCACATAGCCCACCGCTACCGGCTGCCCTGCACCGACATCCACCGCCACCAGCACCGGGCGCACCGCACCCCAGGCGCGGACATACGCACCATCCAACCCCAACACCCGTACTGGCTGCCACTTCCGCCGCTGGCGCAGTTGACCAGCCCAGTCCTGCACATCCCGCCAGCCACTCATGCGCCCGATCCCCATCCCCAACGCCCCAAGCAAGGCTTCGATCCCCCGGTAGCTCAAGCCCAGCACTCACATCAACGCCGCAAGCTTGCGCAGTCGTTGGCTTTGCTGGGCACCATCCACTCCCTCCGGATAATGCCGAAAGGTGTGCCGACACCCGCAGCACCGGTAGCGATACACCAGCACATACCGCACGTGTGGATCCCGGATTTTCCTCAACCGCCCTCCCCAGCGCTGAAAGATTTCTCCTTTGCAGCTCGGGCAGTGCTGCGGTCTCCCTTCGGCTTCATGCGTGACATCCGGCAGTTTCAGCAAGACAATAGACACAGCAGGCTCCGTGCGATGGTTGGGTGATTGCTTCCATCATAACGGAGCTTGCTCCTTTTTTCAAAACCTACCTCTTTTGGGACAGATACCAGGCGTTTTTAAAGGCAGTCGATGTGAGTTTGATTCCTCGCGTGGAGAAAGGCCGGGTGGGAGGTGCCCCAGAAGGGCAGATTTGATTACAGTGGGCTGGTGTTTTCTGCTTCCGGATTAAATCGGTAACCAACTCCGGACTCAGTCTCGATGAAGCGCGGCGTAGCAGCATCGGCTTCCAGTTTTGCTCGCAAGCGCTGGACTAGGCCACGCACCAACTCGCGGTTTTTTTCACCCTGGTATCCCCAGACACTGCTCACTAAAAAATCATTCGGGATCGCGTGACCTGCGTGGGTCATCAGTATGTGCAGTAGCCGGAATTCGAGATTGGTCAGGTGCTGAGGTTCGCCTCCTGCGACTGTAACCTGGTGTGAAACCGGATCGAGCAAAATTGGACCAGCGGTTTGCATGGGCAACCCAAAGGTTTGAGCCTGGTTTGTCCGGCGTAGCAAGGTCTGGATTTGGGCTACCAGCAGGCGGGCGCTGAATGGGCGCATTACCACTAGATCGGCGCCTGCTTGATAAAACTGGATCTGATCCTGCTCGGTGATTTGATCTCCGATCACCACCAATGGAGCCAGGGAACGGGCGCGAATGGCATGAATGTCTGCCACGGCGCTGTCTGGGTTTCTCGGAAGTGCCAGGAGAATGATATCCGGCGGTTGTTCATCCCAGGCACTCACCTCTTGGCTGATGTGTGGAATGGTTTGGAAAGATATACCTGCCTGCTGTGCGATAAAAACCAGCAGGCTCGTTTCATCTGCCAGGGGTGAAATGATGATCGCTTCCATTGGACCTCAATTGTATAATATTTTAGACAATGGGAGAGTTATTATATCTATTTGGTGGTAGATTGAGATGTAATTTGGATACTGGTATTATAAAATAGTCGTTTGTTAATTTGACGAAAGATTTTAGCTCTCAATGGGGTTTTATCCCCGGAGGTTAGTATGGCTGCCGGTATTGAATTTGGCGATGAAAGTGGTGTGATTCACAAGCAGGACGAAACGCCTCCCCGGCGTTCATTAAGCACCTGGTTGATTGGCCGGCCTTTGGCGACCGCGGATGCCCCGCATCAGACAATCGGTAAAGCGGTTGGCCTGGCTGTGTTTGCTTCGGATGCACTTTCATCGACTGCCTACGCCACACAGGAAATCCTGGTGATCCTCGGCGCGGCGGGCGTCGCAGCCTTTGTTTATGCGTTCCCCATCTCGATTGCCATTGTGATCCTGCTGGCGATCGTGACGGTATCTTATGAACAAACTATCCATGCTTACCCCGGCGGGGGGGGTGCGTATATTGTGGCGCGTGACAACCTGGGGCTGCTGCCTGCTCAGATTGCAGGAGCAGCTCTGCTGACAGATTATATTTTAACGGTTGCTGTTTCAATTTCATCCGGCGTTGCCCAGCTCATTTCTGCTTACCCGAATTTGTTTGTCTATCGCGTTCCGATTGCAGTCAGCATGGTAATTTTTATTATGCTGGTGAATCTGCGCGGCGTGAAAGAATCGGGGGTTGCATTTTCCATCCCCACCTATTTCTTCTTAAGTATGATGTTTATTACCGTCGGAGTTGGTTTTTTCCGCTACTTTACCGGTGGCTTGGGAACTGTGGTTGATCCGCCTCCTATGGAAGTGGTTGAAACGGCCCGCGCGATTGGGCTCTTCCTCATCCTGCACGCCTTTTCAAGCGGCACTACAGCCCTGACCGGTGTGGAAGCAATCTCCAATGGGATCACTGCTTTTCGCGAGCCGCGCAGCAAAAACGCCGGGCGCACATTGATCGCCATGTCCCTCATCCTGGGCACGTTGTTCCTCAGCATCACCTTTCTGTCCGGGCAGGTCGGCGCAGTCCCATCTGAGGGAGAGACGGTCATTTCTCAGTTGGTCAGGACGATTTACAACGGCCGCGGGGTTTTATACTTATTAATGATTACCGCAACGACCGTTATCCTGATCATGGCAGCCAACACAGCGTTTGCAGATTTTCCTCGCCTCAGTGCATTGGTTGCGGCAGATGGGTTTTTACCTCGCCAGTTTGCTTTTCGCGGCAGCCGCCTGGTATTCTCGCGGGGCATAATGGCCCTCAGTTTACTGGCTTCATTATTGATTATCCTGTTCCAGGCCAGTGTTACGGCGTTAATTCCCCTATATGCCATTGGTGTATTCCTGTCATTTACCTTATCGCAGGGTGGGATGTCCCGCCGCTGGAGGAAAATTGGCCGCCTGAAGCCAAGTGAAGAAATTCGGGAGCCAGGTTCCGTACTCCGTTTTGACCCGCGCTGGAAGGTCAAGATGTTTATCAATGGATTTGGGGCGGTTTGCACGGCAATCGTCATGATGGTCTTTGCGATCACCAAGTTTTCCGATGGTGCCTGGGTTGTATTAATCCTCACACCGACCCTTGTTGTCATGTTCCTGGTGATTTACCGCCATTACAAAAACCTCGCCAGTCGCTTATCCCTGGATAATCCGGTCGGTGCTTTGCGCGTGCGCCGCCACCGGGTGATCATGCCCATCGCCGGTGTCCACCGGGGCACCCTTGAGGCCCTCGGTTATGCCATCTCGATTTCGGATGATGTCACAGCTGTGCATGTCGCTATTGACCCTGAAGATGCCGAAAAGGTTAAACAGAAATGGTCACAGTGGGGCAACGGTGTTCGCCTGGTCATTCTCGAATCACCCTACCGTACGTTTGTCGAGCCGCTTCTTCGGTATATTGAATCGATTTCCAGCGAGACACAGAGCGGTGAAGTGATCACGATCGTTGTCCCAGAATTTGTCTCGCAAAAACGCTGGACCAACGTGCTGCATACCCAAACGGCATTCTGGCTGCGGGCTGCCCTGCTGTTTAAGCGGGGAATTGTGATTACAGAAGTACCCTATCGTGTGGATGAGTAACCGGCGCGTTGATAAAAATTTAACAGACAATTGACAGGCCTCTGAGATTTGTACAACGGTCCTCTAACACGGATCACGTACAATAAACACTGATTGTAAAACATTTAATTAAGTTTCCTCGGAGGTAGAAAAATGGCTAACCTGACACGTTGGGATCCTTTCCGCGAAATGGAAATCATGTCGAATTTGCTTGATCGCGTTTGGGAAAATCAGCAGCTTACTCGCCCGCGCCTGGTATCTTCCGATACCTGGGGGCTGGCCCTGGATGTGGTCGAAAATGATGAGGCATTTCTGGTAAAAGCCTCAGTTCCAGGCGTCCAACCTGAAGATATCGAAATTACCTTTAACGATAAAACACTTACGATCCGTGGTGAGGTCAAAGCCGAAGAGAGTGTCGACGAAACCCGCTATCACTTGCGCGAACGTCGGTTTGGCAAGTTCGCCCGCAGCATCACGCTCCCTACCCGGGTAAATGCTGATCAGATTGAAGCGAACTATACTGCAGGTGTTTTGATGTTGACCCTTCCCAAATCGGACGAAGTGAAAGCCCGCCGCATCGAAGTCCACAACCTATGAAGGCGATCAGACTGGCAAAAAGGTCATCGTCCGGTGACTTCGAAAAGATCAAAGGGAAAAACTAAGCAAAGACAGCAGTTGAACGAACAACCCCAATCCGTTTATTTGGATTGGGGTTGTTTTTTGATCAGCTTCCTGTTTTTGTTTTAAAGGCTGTATCTTTTTCCTTATCCGCACATTGAAATTGATGCGATTCAAACTGGGTTGGCACCAGCGGATGTTACTCCGCTTTGGTATGTATGGGATGGCATGGGTCATCTCAAGACATGATTACCTGGGTAGCCTGCTTGACTTGTTGGGTTGCGCAGGAGCTCTCTCAGGCTAGAATCAGCACTCGCGAATGTCCACCAACTTCTCAATAATTGGTTGGATCAGGGCTTTAATTTCTTCGATCGTCATACCGACCACTTTAAATGTGACCAGGCGATTGGTGGCTTGTATCGCCTTCAAAGACTCCGAAGGCAATGAAATTGCCCCCGGCGTTTGAAATAACCCGAGAAAGCTCGGCCAGCTCACCTTTGCGTTCTGGCACCATGGCAGTTACCCGGACACCCATTTCGCGGGCACCCATCAATTCCAGGAAGATCTTAAACAGGTCGGTCTCTGTGATTATTCCCACCAGCTCTTCACCCCGCATCACCGGTAGGCCGCCGATTTTATTATCCACCATGATCCGGGCGGCCTCTTCGATGGGCGTGTCTTCGCTCACCGTCAGCACTTTACTTGTCATCACATCCCGTACCAGAATCTTGCTGATCAGGTAGGTTAATTCCCAAACACTGAGTGAGGTTGCCTGTGAAGGTGATGCATTGAGCAAATCCTTATCCGAGATGATGCCGACCATCTTGCCGTCCTTCACGACCGGGGTACGGCGGATGCGTTCGCGCTTCATCAGGTTGAGCGCTTCATTGATCGGCATTGTGGGAGGGATGGTAATTACCGGTTGAGACATGCGTTCGCCAACAAGCATAGTTATCTCCTGGCGTGAAATGATAGGATAATTTTATGATAACAGCAGCTGCGTGGAAGAGCAAATAATTCACATGCCCAGGTACGCCTCCCGGACGTGCTTATCCTGCATGAGGTCGCGTGATTGGCCTTCGAGCTCGATCCTGCCCTGGGAAAGCACAAACGAATAATTGCTGATCGAAAGTGCCAACTGGACATTTTGCTCCACCAGCAGGATTGTCAACCCTTCCTTTTTAAGCAGGAGCAGCGTTTCAAAAAGCTGCAGCACAAGAACCGGTGCCAGTCCTAAGGACAGCTCATCGATCATCAAAACTTTTGGTTCGGCCATGATGCCGCGTGCGACAGCCAGCATCTGCTGTTCACCGCCGCTCAACGTGCCGGATTTTTGCAGCCGGCGTTCTTTTAAGCGTGGGAACATGGTGTATACTCGTTCTGTATTTCGATTCAGGTTGGGCTTGGCGCGCTTGGGGGTGCTGCCCATTTCGAGGTTTTCGGCAACTGTCATGTCGGTAAACAGCTGTCGGCCCTCGGGGACCAGTACCAGGCCCATCTCGGCCTTGGCATAGGGCGGCAGCTTGCTCACATCCTGCCCTTCAAACCAGACGCTGCCCTTCCAGGGGGCATTGGCACCCATAATCGTGCGCAAGAAGGTGGTTTTGCCGGCACCATTTCCTCCGAGTAATGAGGTGAGTTTGCCAGCCTCCAGTTGGAGTGCCACATCCCACAAAATTTGCACTTCGCCATAACCCGAACTGATATCTCGTGCTTCAAGGATTGCCATATCTCGCTTCCTCATTCAGCCTGCTGCGCCAGGCGTTCAGCCAGCTTCGGATCCCCCAAATACGCTTCGATGACTTTGGGGTGATTGGCAATTTCTTCTGGGGTACCTTCCGCCAGCTGCTGACCGTAATCCAACACAATGATGCGGTCAGACACGTTCATAATGGCATGCATAATGTGCTCAATCATGATAATCGTGATACCCTGGGTGCGGATGTTGCGCACTACATCGATCATGCTCGTGACTTCCGAAGGGTTCAGCCCTGCCAGCACTTCATCCAAAAGCAGTAAATATGGCCGCGCCGGCAAGGGCGCGCGCCATTTCTAGACGCTTTTTCTGGCTCACATTCAGGCTGCTGGCCAGCTGGTCTATGCGTGCCGCCAGGCCGACAAATTCAATAACTTCCTCAGCAATTTTAGAGGCGGCACCCAGGTTGTGCCGTTCGCGACCGTAACAGGCCCCAACCATAACATTTTCGCGCACACTCAGGTCGTTCAAGGGGCGCACAATCTGGTGCGTGCGCGCCAGCCCCATATGGGCCATATCATAGGGTTTGGTGCGGGTAACATCGGTATCTTTGAATATGACCTTACCTTTTTCAGGAAAATAAACTCCATTGATCACATTGAGCAAGGTTGTTTTCCCGGCGCCATTTGGGCCGATCAGCCCCAGGATCTGGCCTTCGGGAAGGTCAAAGGTGATATCGGTCAGGGCCTGCAACCCGCCAAATCGTTTGGTGACACCGCTTACCTGTAAGATCATGGTAAGAACCTCCGGGTTTTGGGAAAACGCTGCCTTACCCAACCTATTGCGCCGGCGGGGATGAAGAGAATGATGATCAGCAGGAGCACGCCCGCGACGACCAGCTGGAAATCTTTGAAGATCTCATTGGTCAACAGAAAGCCGCGCAGGCGCTGGTACCCGGCGGCCCCTATGAGCGGCCCCAGTACCGTTCCCTGACCACCCAGCATCACCATCACGATAGTTTCGATTGAAAAATGCAGCCGGAAAGCATCACTTGGCTCGATATTCCCGTTTTTGAAGAAAAACAAGACACCCATGATTCCGGGCAGTATCGCAGAGAAGATGTACGCCCAGGTTTTTGCATTGGGGGTGGTTACTCCCATCACTTCCGCCGCATCCTCATCTTCGCGTATCGCCATCAGCCCCAGCCCAAACTTGCTGGTTTTGATCAGATAGCTCATTACGACGACCGTAATCGTCAGGATTATGGTTAGATAATAAACCAGCCACAGGGCATTGACTGCTCCGCCATAATCGCTGTAGATGCTAAAATTTAAGGAGATCCCGGTCGGCCCTCCAAATAAAGGGATATTGATAATCAACGCGCGCATGGCTTCATTGACCCCGATGGTAGCCAGGGCAAAATAGGCACCCCGTAAGCGCAGGATTGCTTTGCCCAATAAAAATGCCAGGATCGCCGCTGCCAGTCCGCCGGCAGCCATGGCGAGGTAAAGCGATACGTTGTAACTGGCCATCAGGAACAGGCCAACATACCCGCCGAGGCCAAAAAATACGACGTGACCGAAGCTAACATATCCTGCGTAACCCAGGATGATATTCAGGCTGGAAGCGAGAACCATGGATAGCAGGATTGTGAAGATCACTTCCCGATTGGCAGCATTTTGGGCGAAAATTGGCCAGAAACCTACTGCCAGCACAAATGCCAGGCTGATCCAGATACCCGGTTGGCGCCACGCCTTCATTTTTTCGCTCCCAGGAGGCCCTGTGGGCGCACCAGCAGGATGACGATGAACAGCAGGAATTCAAACACCGGCACCCAGCTGGTTTTCATGAAAGCCGGGATGACCCCTTCCATTGCCCCCAAAATCAGGCCTCCCAGGAGGGCACCTAGGGGATTTCCCAGGCCTCCCAGAACGCCAATCACAAAACTTTTCAGCTCGTAGACTCCACCGGAGAGGATGTTGAATGGGAAAATGGTTGCAATCAAGGCTCCCGCAATTCCCGCCAGCATGGTGCCCAGGCCAAAACTGAGTGCGAGTATCCGGGCGGAAGGGATGCCCATCAATTCTGCCGCAGCCCGGTTGTTGGCTACCGCGCGTATATGCTTCCCGGTCGTAGTCCGGTATAAAAACAAGTACAAGGCACCGGCTATCAGGGTCGAAGCGACAGCCGCAATCAGGCGCGTCAACTGGATGGTGACCCCACCGATCGTGATGCTCCCCATGTCCATATCGATGTTGTAAGGGGTGGTTGTAAAGATTGCAGTGCCGATGCCGATGATGATCATATTGATGGCGAACGTTGCCAGCAGCGACGACAGGTGAGGCGCATTGATCACACGGTTAATCGACCCAAGGTAGATAATGACCCCGGTCAGCAGACCCGCGGCCGCGACCGCGAACATGCCCAGGTAAGGGTTGATGCCGAATTTGTTCAGCAGAATGTATACCCCAAACATACCCAGTGCGATGATTGGGCCGTGGGCCAGATTGATCACATTCATGACCCCCCAGATCAATGTCAGGCCCATCGCCGCAATCCCGTAAACAAACCCGATCAGCAGTCCGTCGATTAGAAATTCCATAACGTTCTCCTCGGCTGGTGGCTGGGTTGGTGCAGATTATCCTGCGCCCTGTTTCGGCTTGCGCGCAGGTGGGCGCAGTTATGCGCCCACCTGCTGATCTTAAACCGTGTGTTCTATGGAAATACTGTTTCTGCAGTCGCGCCTTCTAGGGGCCAGACGACCTGTTTCCCCAGATTGCCGCTGGCATCCTTCTGCCACTGGATATAGACCATCGAGTGACCGGTCTGCAAGCCATGATTTTCAGCAGAGGTATCAAATTTGATATGACCGAAAAAGGTGAGAACGTCGGTGCTGTCGAGAGCTGCCTTGACCGCCTGGGTGTCCAGGGATCCGGCCTGTTCAATGGCCCGCTGCAGCAGCAGACCGGCTGCATAACCTCCTGCTGCGTGATAAGAAGGATCTTCGCTGTAGGCGGCCTTATAAGCCTCGGTAAACTCGGAGCTTGAAGGGCCATAGAAGGCCTGGCTGCCGGCGTTTTCGGCACTGAAACTGACCAGGGGTTCCCACTGGCTGGGACCGATGATGCGGAAGGCTGCATCACCCAATTCAGAAAAACTCGGTTCAGGTGGAGCCACCAGCAAAGCGATAAAACCCGCAGAAACATTCTTCTCATAAAGCTGCTTGGCAAAGGTCGTCCCGTCCTGGAAATGCCCGCCGCCCAGGATGGCTTCCGGATTGGATTCCTGGATTTTGTTAATAAACGGCGCAAAATCGGTTGTGGCTGAATTGTAGCCTTCAAACAAAACAACCTCGTAGCCCTGCTCCTTGGCATAGGCATCCGCAGCGGTGGAGACATCGGTTGAGAATTTGTCGTTTTCGTGCACGATTGCGATCTTCTTGACGTTCGGATCCGTAGCAGCCAACAGATCCAGCGCGCCGGTCAGATAGCGGCTGGCTGGGGTGTATGCCTGGAAGACCAAGGTGTAGCCTTTCTGGTAGGTGCTGTCAGATGCTGCCCCGGTGGTGATCATAACTTTGCCATATTGCTCGGCAATCACTGCCGATGCATCGGTGAGGCCGCTGGAGTATGGGCTGATTAAGAAGTCTGCATTGTCCTCGGTCGCCAACCGGGTGTAAAGCTCCTGGACGCGATCCTTGTTGGATTCGTCGTCGTAAAACTTGGTGTCAAATTTCACGACCGAGCCGTCTTTGAGCTGCAGACCACCGGCATCATTTACCTGTTTGATCCACAAATTTAGCCCATTGATCTGGCGAGTGGATTCAACATTAAGCGATCCGGTCTGCGAGGCAGTAAAGCCGATGAGAGCCGTGGTTTCTGCAGCGGGCTGCTCATCACCCGTCGCTGGTTCGGCAGGTGCGGCAGGCGTGCAGGCAGTGAGCAGCAGGCTGGCTGCGAGAAGTAATGCCAGAATTACAAAAAGTGAACGCTTCATTTCTGCCCTCCAATTGGGAATAGGTGAACGGTCCGGCATGGAAACGGTTCCGTACGATCAGCTTAACAGGCTAAAACAAATTTTTCCTAAACATGTAGGGAGATTTATAAACAGAATATAAAAATCGGGCGCGGTTTGATGAGGTTACTGGAACATTTCGATGAAAGCATTCAGCGAAAAACTTGGCTCATAGCGAGCGAATTTATGGGTAATCAGCCTACGAGTAAACCCGGGCCGGTGATTGTTTGGTTGACAAGCTTGAGTGCCAGGCGCAGGATTTAACTTTGGAAGCAGTAGCCAATGCCGCGTTCGGTCGTCAAGTAGCGTGGACGTCCGGGGTCCATTTCAATCTTCTGCCGTAAGCGACCGATATAAACTCGCAGATATTCCGCCTCCATCCCGTATTCTGGCCCCCATACGTGCTGCAGGATAGCCTGGTGAGTGAGAACTTTGCCGGTATTTTCCATCATATAAAGCAGCAGGCTGAACTCTGTGGGCGTCAGAACGATGGGTTTGCCGTCCACCTGGACGGTATGCTCGTTCAAGTCGACGATGATCCCACCCCGCACCAGGCGTTCTGAGGATATTTGTGGGGTAACCCAGCGTGCTCTGCGCAGGACGGCCTGCAAGCGCGCCAGCAGCTCGCTAACTCCAAACGGCTTGGTCAGGTAATCATCCGCTCCAAGATTTAATGCCTGGACTTTATCTTTTTCTTCACCCAAGGCGGATAATACGATAACCGGTACCATAGACTGCTGGCGGATGCGGCGCAGCGTTTCCAGACCATCCATACCGGGCATCATCACATCCAGTATGACTACATCCACGGCCTGGGTTGTAAAGATTCCCAGGGCTTCGAGCCCGTTGGCGGCAGTTTGTACCTGAAAATCGCGGGCTTCTAAATTGCGGCGCATGAAATCCCGCAGTGCTTTTTCGTCATCAACAACCAGGACCTGGGTTTTGTTCATTGAGATACGCCGTCCGTCAGCGCAGCGACATCTACCTGGCTGGTACCTGCTTCCCCCGTGGGAATTGAAAACGTAACGGCAGTACCGGTTGTTTGAGGCTCCAACCAGATCTGCCCACCATGAGCACGGACAAACCCCTGGCAGATTGCCAGCCCAAGCCCCGCACCCGGAATTGCCCGTGTCAGGCGCCCGTCGACCCGGTAAAAACTGGCAAATATTTTCTCGCGATGCTGGCTGGGTATGCCGGGACCCTGATCGCTCACCGTAACCTGAATGAAATCTTTGATCAGGCGTGCGGTGATTGTGATGGGTGCTCCTGGCGGTCCATATTTATCTGCGTTTTCAATCAGGTTGCGTAAAATGACTTCAACCCGCTGGCGATCAACCCAAATGGGAGGCAAATCCGGCGGGTAGTGCTGCTGCAAGCGGCTCAAATTGCTGCCGAACACTTGAGCTGCAGCATGCTCCACCAGCCGCTCAAGCTGGATGGGAGCCAGGTTCATCTGCAGGCTGCCGGCTTCTATTCGTGATAGGTCAAGCAAGTCGGAGACCAGCCTGGTCAAGCGATCGGTCTCTCCTGAAATAATCTGCAGGAATTCGCGCTGGGTATTCGGATCCCACTCTACATCATCAGCCAGTAATGTAGTCGCGTAGCCTTTGATTGCGGCAAGCGGTGTGCGTAGTTCATGCGATACCGTCGCGATGAGATTTGATTTTAATTCGTCCAGTTCACGATCGGCGGTCACGTCGCGCCAGATCTGGCCGCGACCGATCGGTAACCGGTTGGTGTCAGTGACAGCAAAAACCTGCAGCAGGAAATAGCGCACACCTTGATCGATATCCAGCTTCAGTTCAACCTGTCTCCGGCCGCGGCCTTCCAGGGCTTCATTAACCTGCTGCCTGGCTTCGTCCTGGTTCAATGCGCTGTCAAAAATTCGCTCCAACACCTGTTGGGAAGGCTGCCCGATCATCGCGGGTCGCTCCATCTTCGCCAGGATACGCATCCGGCGGTTTGCATACAGGATGCGGCCTTGCAGATCCTCCAGGATCAGCCCATCGTTCAGCGATAAGATCAGCGCTTCCAGGCGCCGGGTCTGCTCCTGCAGGCGCATATCACTGTGGGCATACAGGGTCGCATTTTCGATCGCCATGGCGGCCTGGTTGGCAAATTGGGTCGCCAGATTTATTTCCTGCTGTGAGAATTTGTGCGGTGTAGGCGAGTACACCACCAGTGCAGAAGGTGGGGCATGCTGGGTTTTTAAAGGGACCGCCAGCAAAGCCTGGTAGCCTTCCGCGGTGGCGTGCGGCCGTAGACCGGTATATCCGGGATCGGACTCGATATCGCTGATCTGGACTGGTTCGCCGGTTCGGATGGCTCGCAGGGTGGCCGAAAGGGGTTCCTGGGGATTTATGTTGAGCTGGTTGGCATAACGTTCGGACAGACCCCGGCTGGCCTGCGCTCGAAAGGCATCCTGTTTTTCATCCAGGGCAATAATCGCCATTTTGGGGGCTTTTAACAGGTGCTCGGCCTGTTCGAGTATCCGGTCCAGCACGGTTTGCAAATCAAGTGTGGAAACAACGGCGGCACTGGTTTCCAACAGGCTGGTCAACTCGTCCAGGCGTGCCTGGACCGCCTGTTCCATGCGGGTCAGGCTGTGAATGAGATGACCCATCTGATCGTGGCGCTGCGCCAGCCTGCGTAGGGATTGGGTTTGCGCTGGGGAAAGATCTTCTTCCAGGCCGATCTTCTGGCTGAATTCAGCCAGCTCTTCCAACGGGCGGATCACGCGTGATGCCAGTGCAAACCAAAACAAGAGGCCGATCAGGAGGAATACCGTTACTGTCAAGATAACGCTGCGGTGGACTGCCCGGGGAGTTGCAAATGCGATCTCGCTTGGGCGCGCAACAATAACTCCCCAACCGGCATTAAACACCGGCACAAAACTGATCAGCTGTTCTGCACCGTTCACTGTGGAAATCTGGTTGCCGGATTTGGCAGCACTCAGAGAATTTAAAACCGGTTGCAAATCCGGGCGCATATCCTGCAGGAGCTGGCTGGGATCGGAGTGAGCAATCACTTGCCCGGCTGAATCCAGGATCATAATTTGGAACTGTTCCCCGGCTGGATACTGGCGGATGATGCTGAGCAGCGTGTGGCTGAGGGATTGGAGCTTCAAATTTGCACCGACCAGACCCAAAAAATCCCCGTCTTCATTGCGCAGCGGCATGACAACGGTCGCCACCGGCTGTTCGGTCGTTGGGGAGATTCTTCCTTCGGAAACCAGGGGGGTGCTGCTTAACAACGCCCGCTGGTAATACTCGCGAAAAGAAAAATCTGTGCCAACGGTCGAGCCGGGTCCCACCGGGGAGTGGAAAAGCATCAGGCCATTTGCGTCCAACCGGTAAACCAAATTCATGTCAGGTCGGGCGTCTAATACGGTATCGAACGCAATTTTCATCCCAGATGCATCGGCAGAAATCACCGCGGCGTAGCCAGCCAGCTGGCGAACGGCCTGCAGTGCATTTTGCATGTAAACATCGGTTTCCTGGGCAATGGCATGTGCCAATGCCAGGTCGTTAGCCCGGATATCAGCTTCCAGGCGGCGAGTGCTGAAGGCATCGAACACCAGGGCCGCGATCACAACGGGCGCGACGAAGAACACATACAATGTGAGCAGCTGGAGCCCCAGGTCGTGCCGGATTGAAATCTTTGGCTTCATCAAAAAATCACTGGAGGGATGTAGGCCATCCCTCATGGAGCAACCCGGATTGGGGTGCTGTCCCGGGATACCAATGTCTTGTTTTCCAGGAAAATTGTTTGCCCACAGCCGGAGGTGTTCCGCTGAAGGATCTAATCCTGTTGAGGATATATAAGTATTTTAGTCTAATTTGGAGGCTATGCAAGCACAGCCGGATCGGTCAGTCCCTTTGGTACTATAATTTGCTTAAGAGAGTAAGCATTATTACCCGGAGGTTCTGCTGTGAAAGTAACTGTCTGCCAGCTTGCAGACGAACCTGACCTGTTCGCCAGGGATTGGGCTGCGCTAGGCGAGCACGTCCGCACCAGCAACAGCGAGCTGGTCGTGCTGCCCGAGATGCCATTTGCGCCCTGGTTCGCCAAACAGCAGCCGTTCATTGATGCGGTTTGGGAAGCGGCGGTCACCGCGCATGACGAATGGTTGGAGCGCCTGGATGAGCTTGGTCCGGTGTTTGTCATCGGATCGCGTCCAGTGAACGTGGCAGCCGGGCGCCGGAACGCCGGTTTTGTCTGGTCCCCGGAGAGCGGCCTGCTTGATGCGCACTATAAAAGTTACCTGCCCGATGAAGATGGCTTTTGGGAAGCCTCCTGGTACGGCAGAGGCAGTCCGGAGTACACGATGATCCGCCTGCACCACCTGAATCTGGGTCTGTTAATCTGCACAGAGCTATGGTTTTTGGACCAGGCTCGCTTTTTAGGGCGCGCCGGCACCCATTTGCTGATTACACCCCGCGCCACCCAGTACGCAACCCGCGAGAAGTGGCTGGTTGGCGGGCGGGCAGCTGCAGTCGTTTCTGGGGCTTTTCAACTTTCTTCAAACCGCACCAGCCGCGGCGCGGAGGCAACCCGCTTTGGCGATTGGGGCTGGATTATCGATCCGGATGGTGAAGTTTTGGGGTTGACGACCCGCGAGGCGCCTTTCCTGACGCTGGACATCGACCTGAACGCAGCTGAAATTGCCAAGCTTACTTACCCGCGCTACGTTCAAGAATAGGACCCGGTACTTTCGCAAGCAGCCTAACCCTTGAGTTCAACCCTTTCCATCCCGCGGGTAAAAACCCTGAAATCAGGCAGGTTGCGGCTGCTCAGCAGGCGATAAATCAGATAAAATTATGCAGGATATTGGGCCGGGGGAGGGCGCAGCCATTACGCACACCGGACCACACCGTGAGCAAAACACCGTTGTCGTGAAGACCTAGCCAGAGTACAGGAGCACGTATCATGCAGATGTACGGAAAATTGGTGCTGATTCTGCCCGATGGGGATGAGCAGTCTTTTGAGCTTGCCAAAACCGAGGTTGTGATTGGCCGAGGTGTGGAAAGCGACATCGTCCTGGCGGATGGGCGTGTATCCCGCGCCCATGCCCGCCTGGAGTGCGGCCCGTCGGGCTGCTACCTGGTGGACCTGGGGTCGGCGAACGGCTCCTTCCTGAATGGGGGCCGGGTGGAGCGTGCCCGCCTCTCCCCCGGGGATATGCTGAAATTGGGCAGCGCTAGCCTGCGCTTCGATACCGGGCTGGAGGAAGAACTGCCGAACGTAACCATGATTGATAATATGGCGGATCTCGAACATACTTTCGCCCGGGAAACCGTCTCGATGACCCTGTACGAAACCGCCCGGCCGCGGCTCGTGATCAATATGCCTGGACGCACCTGGGAAGTTCCCCTGGATGCGGAAAGGACCGTCATTGGGCGGCAGCTTGAAAACAGCGTGGTCATCGAACACCCGAAAGTCTCCCGCCAGCATGCCCAGGTTGAACACCGCAAGGGGGAATATGTCCTGCGAGATTTGGGCAGCACCAATGGCACCTGGTTTGGAGGACAGGCGATCAGCGAGCATGTGCTGGCAGATGGCGATACGTTTCAGATCGGAGAGGCACGCCTGGTTTATAAAGCACCTTACACGCTTGAGAATCTGACGATATCAGCCCCAATTTTGAAAGGCAGCCTGTCCCCCAGCCTGACACCGGTGGTGTTTGTGCCGGGGTTAATGGGCTCTGAATTATGGGCGGATGGGGAGCGCGTGTGGCCGAACGTGCGGAATATCTTTACCCAGCCCGAAATTTTAGCGCTGCCGGAAACCAAATACCAGCTTAAGCCGGGCGGCATTGTCAATGAGGTCGTAATCGTCCCGAACCTGATCAAGCAAGAGCAGTACAACCGGCTGGGTGATTTTCTGGTTGGCAGCCTGGGGTATGAACGCGATGTGAATTTGTTTGAGTTCGGGTATGATTGGCGCCAGGATGTGCGCGATTCAGCCCGCCGCCTGGCGGAGCAAATCGAGGCCTGGAAAATCCCACCACCCTTTGTGATCTTAGCGCACAGCCTCGGCAGCCTGGTTACCCGCTATTATGTCGAACGCCTGGGTGGGAAAAACGTCGTCGAGCGGGTGGTGTTTATGGGCGGGCCGCATTATGGGGTCCCGCGGGCGGTGGCAAATTTGATCCTGAAAGTGGATCTGCTGCCGTTTGGGCTGCTGGGCGATCGCCTGCGGAAGGTGCTGGTTACCTTTCCATCGCTGTACCAGATTTTGCCCATTTACGATTGCGTTTTCGACCAGAATGGCGACCCAATCCGCGTGCTGAAAGATGAGACCTGGCTGCCGGAAGAGATGCGACCCCACTTGCAGCAGGCGTACCAGTTCCGCAAAGAGGTTGGCAGTGGCTTGAGCGTGCCCAGCCTGTCAATTTTTGGCTACGGGATAAAAACCACCAACCGGGTAACGATCCACCGCGGTGCGAGCGGTGAGTGGCAGAAAGTGGACCTGGTTGTGGAAGAATCCGGTGACCAGACGATCCCGGATGCCAGTACGATTTTAGAAGGCTCGGAGATCCACCCGGTGCAGCAGTATCACGGGTCGTTATTCGTTGATAACGATGTCAAGATGCGCCTGAAGCTGGAGCTTTCTGGCTTGCGCCGCTGAAAGGATCCTTAGCCCCGGTCGGTTTGCAGATGAATGATTTTAGAATTAGTTGGGTGACCTGGATTCCTGCTCTTCAGAGTAGTTATTGAAACGGCGCTCGATGAAGAAAGAAGAGCTGTTGGGTTTAATGCGTGCCCCAAACTGGTCCGCAAAGGTTTTGGTGAAGGCTGCGCCAAACAGCAGGATCTGGGCGGAGTAATACACCCACACCAGGATAAGCAGAACCGAGCTGGCGACCCCATAGATGGAAAATATGCTGCTCCGGCCCAGGTACCAACCCAGGATGCTTTCGCCGATGGTGAAAGCGACCGCTGTGACAACGGCACCCAGCCATACATCGCGCCAGCTGATATGTGCATCCGGAAGAATCTTAAAGATCAAGCCGAAGATCAGTGTCAGGATGAAGACCGAGAGAAAGAAGTCCCAGAAGAAAAACGTTTCAGAGAGGAAGGAATCCTTCCCGAACAGGAATGAAGAGATTGTATTCAGGATTGTGGATGCCAGGGTGAGCGTGATCAGGAGCAAACCCACGGTCATGACACTGGCAAAAGCCAGACCCTGCGTGCGGAAAAGCAGAAAAATGCTCTTGTCTGGCCGGGAGGCAATCCCCCAAATCTGGTTGATGGCGGTTTTCAACTGCACGAAAAAGACTGAGGAAGCAAAAAACATGATCCCCAGGCTGATGATGGTGGGGAAGGTGCCAAAGGCGTTGTCAACATAGCTTTCCACCATCGTGCGGATGGAGTAGGCTACTTCGGGGGTGACGAACCCTGAGATCTGGTCCAGGATAACCTCCAGCGTGCCGGATGCGCCCAACATCCGCGTGGCGATGGTGATTGCCAGGACGAACAGCGGCGCGATCGAGAACAGGGCGTAATAGGCCAGGGCGCCTGCCATCAGGGTACCCCGGGCGCTGGTGAATGTGCCGGCTGAATCCTGGATCAGCTTCAGCAATTTGCGCATGGACCTATTATAGTATGATCCCGCAGGAGGCGCATATCCCTCCAAGGGGGGGATCCAAGGCTTGCGAAAAAAATCGAAAACTGTTCAGGCAGCCTGCAGCATTGCGGTCGCAAAGACGCTCAGCGCCGGAGCGGAGATATCGCTCCTGCGGGAGAACACCACTCCCGGGGGTTTATTCGACGGCGTCGGGCAGCTCGGACTCCAGGTTGCGAATGCGCGGGTAGGCGTAGGCGGCGAAGGTGGCAAGCAGCAGGATGACCGCCGCGCAGACGAACACCACGGCTGTGCCCCGGCCCGGCCCGCTGCCCAGCAGCCCCCCCAGGGGGACTCGGCGAGCGCTCCGCCGGGCTGCATCAGGGGCTCGAACAGGCGGTCGGATAAGGGGCCTGCCAGCAGGAAGGCGAGCGGCATCATCGAACGTGAAATCATGGTGCGGATCGCAAATACCCGGCCCTGGATACCCGGGGCTACCTTCATTTGAAACAGGGCCTGGCTGGGACCCGAGGCGAGCGGGATGGCAAACAGCAGCAGGAAGAACCCGGCCGAGATCAGGACGACTGAGGCTTGCAGGCCCATGAGCAGCAGGCCAACCGCGCCCAGCCCGATGGCGGCAATGATGCCGGGCACTTTGCGTTTGGGCCCGCCCCAGGCGGCAAGCAGCAGGCTGCCCGCCAGCATCCCTGCACCGCTGGCGGTCTGCACGACGCCCAGGCTGGCAGGAGTGCTGAAGGAAAGCACCAGCGGGCCGCTCAGCACGACGGAGATGTTCAGCAAGAAGTTGACCAGGGCAAAATAAAGAAGCAGGCCGAGCAGGCCGCCGCGGGCGCGCAGGTAAGAAAAGCCAAAAGCGGCTTCACGCCAGATGGAGGGTTTTTCATCTGGCGCGGTGGAGGGCACGTATTCCGGCTGGGGGATGCGAGTGATCAGCAGGGCACCCACCGCGAAGAAGAAGGTGATGAAGTCGATCAGCAGGATGCCGGGCAGGCCGACGAACACGAAGAGCACGCCCGCCAGCAGCGGCGCCAGCAGGGTTTCGAGCGACTGCCCGGTCTGGACCAGACCGCTGGCGCGGGTCAGCTCTTTCTTAGGGACCAGCATGGTGATCGAGGCGGTGTAAGCCGGCTCCTGGAAGGCGCCGAAGCAGGAAGAAAAGAAGATGAGCAGGTAGATTTGCCAGATCTGCAGGCTGCCGAAGAACAGCAGCAGGGTAATGCCCAGAGTGCCCAGGGCGGCGGCGCTGTCGGCGGCGATCATCACTTTGCGGCGGTCCCAGCGGTCAACCAGCGGGCCGGCAATGGGCGAAAGCACGATGCGCGGCACGGAGCTGAGAAAGGCGGCAATCGCGAAGGGGGTTGCCTGCCCGGTCTGTTGGTAAATCCACACACCCAGGGCAAAACCGGTCAGCCCGGAGCCGACCATGGAAATAAGCTGCCCGACCCAGATGACCAGGAAGGTTTTCATGCCGCGCGTTTCGACTGCAGCGGTGGGGGGTGAGGCGGCAATTTCAGCCATTTTGATCCTCCTGGGCACCGGGGGCGGGTTCCGCGAAGTAGAACGCGGGGTAATAGGCGACGGTCAGGGCAAATTTCTGGTGGTCGCTGTCCTTCTCATCCATTTCGCCGAATTCGTCGAGCAGGGCGTGGAGCCGTAAGGAGAATTCTTGGGCGCGCTCTTCCGACAGGCGGCTGATGCCGCGGTTGATGACCACCTGGCGGGGCTGCTCGGCGGCGCCCTGGTCGAGGGCAAAAGCGCGCGCCTGCAGGCTGCGGATAAGGTCTTCACGGGTGGCGTCGATGGTGGAAACCAGCAGGGCGTTGACGTTCTCGCGCCCGGTGCTGGTGGAAAAGGAGAGCAGGGACGGATCGATGTCGATGCCGGGTGAGCTGGCGCGGTAGTGTTTCTCGATGATGCCCGACACGACCCGGGTATCGGCGACCACGATCAGGCCGTGTTCTTCGAGCAGGTTGACGTGGTAGTAGAGCTTGCTGGGGGCCAGGCCGAGTTTTTCAGCCAGCTCTTTGACGGTGAGCGGCTCGATCACCAGCAGGTCGAGGATCTGGAAGCGCAGGGGGTCGGCGATGACTTTGAGGGTGTCGAGGTCCTTGATGATGAAGGAGGTCTGATCGGTGAATGTTTTCACGATTTGATTCCTTTTTATCATTAAAAATTATTTTATCGATAAAAAGGATTTTAGCATGAAAAAGGTTTTTGTCAAGAGGCTGGCCTGGTAAGGGCAAAGCATTGGCGAAAACCCAAAAACACGGCGCCGCGCGGCGAGGGGGAATTGTATTATTGAAACAAATCCCAGGCAGGCTGTGGAAGGGCGGGATTTGAGCGTAGTAAATAAGTGAGTGAACGGGGAATTGTTTCCAAGAGGATCAATTGAGGTACAAATCATTGTGCGGGGATGGAAATTTATGCAATATTTCATGTTAAGGTGCGAGCTGCAGGCAAACGAAGATGGACGGCAAACTGCCGTCGAGGATAGTATAGAACAAATGTTCTGATTTGTCAAGAGGAAATCACTGAGGCACTGAAAAAGATGAACAGGAGCGTGAAGGCCTGGCTACATTTCTTGCCGGGTGGGGGATCGATTTGTGATCGGGAATATGTTATCTTATTCACAATGGAGAAGTTTCCTGGAATGGAGAAAAGCACCAGGACCGCCGCCAGCCGCAGCTGTGGCTATGACGCCGAAAACCGGCTGGTCTTGGTGAGCGGGGGGGCTTCCGCCAGCTTCATCTATGACGGCGGCGAATGCTGCGCAATCGCGCAGGCAACCGCATCAAGGGCACGGCAGGCGGGGTGACCACAACCTACATCGGCAACTACTTCGAGTGGACGGCGAAACGCACGCGTTTCGCTTGGGCAATTGGCGTAGCCAATTGCCACGGCAGCACCATGAAGAAGTACTACTACGTGGGCGCGGTGCGGATCGGGATGAAAGCCGGCGCCACGCTGAGCTACCTGCTGGGTGACCACCTTGGCTCAACGACTATCACCACCAGCAGCAGCGGCGCTTTTTCCGCCGAGCTGCGCTACAAACCCTGGGGTGAAACGCGCAACCCCGCCGGGACCACCCCCACCACATTCCGCAAGTTGTGGTTTGTAAAACCACAAACCCAGTCAGCGCGAACAGAGCGAGATCGGGCTGTATTACTACAACGCCCGCTGGTACGACAGCTCGCTGGGACGGTTCACCTCCCCGGATACCATCGTGCCGGAGCCGGGGAATCCGCTGGCGTGGGACCGGTATGCGTACGTGCTCAATAATCCGGTGCGCTACACCGATCCGAGCGGAAATATCGCATGTGCAGTTTTAGGTACTGAACAATGCGATGAAAATGGCGATTACATCGATTTAGATTTGCCAAGTTACAATGAGGACGAGAGGCCCGTAGAACCTGGCCTCCCAGGATCTCCGCTTGGGCTGTTCACAGACCAAATGCAATCACCAATTCACGGAGATTATTATTATTCTGGTTTTGGTGGGTGTAATACGTATACCGGTTCCTGCGAACTTGATGGATGGCATCCAGCTATTGACAGCCAGAATAGGTGGGGGAGCGAAAATTTGATTGTGAATTGGGAAGGGCGTGAAATCTATTCTACAGCGCCGGGGCTCGTTATTCGCACAGGCGAGTCTGATTGGGGAAACTACGTGCTGATTCAACACAGTGTCCACAGTCAAAATTACTATTCTATTTATGCACACTTAAGTGGGATATCCGTAATTGAAGAGCAACAGGTAGGCGTTACAGATGTTATTGGATTTATGGGTGGCACGTTGGATCACAATGTGGAGACAAGCGATCACTTGCATTTTGAAGTGAGGAAATCGTTAAACGTGAACTTGACACAAACTGACCCATTCCAGGGTATGGTCTGGTGGCCGATGACAAAATCCGAGCTTCAACGCAATTTCGTGGATTTAGGGCAAACAGATTTTGCTCAGTATGATAACAAATTTTTTCTGCTTCCATAATACGAAGGGCACATTATGAACAGCACCTGGAACACAATTATGTGTATTTATCGAAGGATCTTCCTGTGGAATACCTTATTAATTCTTACATTGATGCTAAGTACTTTATTTGGATGCAAAATCAATCGGGTAGTTACTGAGATTCCAGAGGCAGCTTATACTCCTCCTTTGGAAGCGACTATCTTGCCCCTTCCATCAAATACGGCATCACCGCTACCAATTACGCCTACATTAACTGCAAAATCAACGGTTTTCCCGACTGAAAGTGTAAATTCTATCGAGTCAATAAATCAATACAAAAATCTGCGATTCTTTTTCCGATCGATCGATCGCAATTCAATATTCTTCTACGATCCGGCGAGAAATGATTACTGGCAAATTGAAACAAAATATGGTCATCCCATTGACGTTTTGGATGTGAGCCCAAATGGATGTGCTTCAACAATTTTGTTAGAGAGCAAAGATGTGATATTTTGGGAGCAAAATCCCGAAAATGAACAGGTGCTCTTCACATCTGAACTATTTATGGAAAGCCTTAATCCAGACGAGCATATCTGGCAGGTCAGTATTTCCCCAGATCATAGCTCGATCGGAATTCTGGTTGGGTCTGGATATTTAGGGTTTGATCAATATGAATTTCAAAATTTGTTCGTGGTCCCGCAAGATGATCAGAGAATCAAATACCAAGTGACCCGATTTGGGGGTGCAATCTCACCCTCCTGGAATCCTTCGTCGAATTTACTCGCCTATACGGACTACAATGCAGACGGCTTTCATAATATATTCAGCTCAGAACCTGATGGAACCAACCACAGGACCCTTCTAACCTTATCTAGCCTAAACGAAAGAATTGCAAGATTAATTTGGTCTCCATCTGGTAACCACCTTGCCCTCCTTATCGAACACGAGGATCAAAACAATATCCAATTAGCCGTTTTGAATGTAGGTGGTGAAAACTTGCTTCATATCTTTCCAGATATAACTGGTGTCGCTGATTTATGGTGGGTAAGCGATACAGAGCTGGCGGTTGATACCACTGCACTCAACGATGAAATTTCAACAACGAAAGTCCGCCAAATCGCCGAGATCAATATCAATACTGATGAAACAAACTATATTTTGAATGAGCTTGAAACCCCGGAAGGGATGTACGAATTACCGAATGATTTCCAGATCCTTGATCAAGATCTGGGCTTCTCATCTTATCTTGGTTTTTACACATTCAATTCGCTCAAATTTGAATTTGTTAAAGTATTTGATAAATTTATGGATATTTCCGAATGGCGAGCATGCTTGGAGGTGGAATAAGTATAGGTGTTATGTGAAATATCTTATCCTTTGAAGTTTTTCAAAGTAGGCATGTGGAGCGTGCGCCGGATCGCGCAACCCCACCGGGACCACCCCCACCACGTACCGCAAGTTGTGGTTTGTAAAACCACAAACCCGGGCCAGCGCGAACAGAGCGAGATCGGGCTGTATTACTACAACGCCCGCTGGTATGACAGTGCGCTGGGACGCTTCACCTCGCCGGACACCATCATTCCCGGCGCGGGGAATCCGCTGGCGTGGGACAGGTTCAGCTACGTCCAAAACAACCCCACGCGCTACACGGACCCAAGTGGACATTTAGCCTGTGATGCGGAACATGTAGCAGAGGGGGATTGCAGTGATTGGGTCCGCCCAAAAATGATTTCCAATTGGGATAATGTATTTGATGATCCTGTCGAATTAATGACAAGGGCTATGCTTTCTGAAGAAGGAATTAAATTTGGAACTGAAAAACATGACGATGTTATTGGAGTTGGCTGGGCGATTAGGAATCGTCATGACCTTGTGTATTTCGATCAAAATTACGATGATGAAGAGGATCAATTCGCCTGGAGGAATGCTGCTGTAAGTGAAGTTCATGGAATGGCGACAGGGCTTGCCTATAATCCTTCTGAGAATTGGCAAAAATACTTTGATAGTGGTTACGAATTGTTTGTTGCTTACAACAACTTGCGCGAGGCTGCCCAAGAAATTATTAGTTCTGATATTGGATTGGATATAACTTTTGGAGCAACTCACTGGGCGGATGCACATTGTATTGGGCCCTGTATTGATTATGATCGGAATGGTGAATACGAGAATATTGCGTTATATGAGCGGACCCATTTTTATAATTGGAATTCTAATCGACCAGCTCATTGTGTCATCACCGTTCCAAATGGACAATGTCGATAATGATGAGGATATAGTCATGAAACCAGTGGATTCCAATAGAATGAGAATAGTTTACTTTTTCTTCATTAGTTTGGTGATTTCTTCCTGTCGGCCCGCCTCACCTCGCGAACAAATTACGCCGACGATCATCTCCCACACATCGGAGAATATTGCCACTTCAGACCTAAAACCAACCGCGGTGATAGTCCCCACATTTACAAATCTTCCAGTTATTACCGCATCAACAACTATTGAACCAAGTGCGACTCCTTTACAAGTGGATCACCAGTTTCCTCAGATCGCACTCGGTATGGGTACCAATTTTTTCCAATGTCTTCGAGAAATTAACAATGAAATATTGCTGAGTGATCTGATTGACAGAAATGAACAACAAGTTCTGAGTGATCCTGGAAACGATCTAAATTTTCCTTCATGGTCATCAGATGGCATACAGATCGCCTATGTAAAATCCCAGCCCAATCGAATTACAAGTATCGATGAGTATCCGGCAAAAACTGGCGCGGATAGTATATGGCTTTACACTCTCGCCGATGGCAAGCACCAGCAAATAAGCGACCTGGTGCCCAGCTCCCTCTTCGCACCCCCAGACAGTTGCATGCCAATTACCTATATCAGCCAACCACCTGCCTGGTCGCCAGAAGGCCGTTATCTCTCCTTTCAGCAAGTAGATTTAGTTAGCGAGATGACAAATTATTACTTAATCAATTTGGATATACCAATGACGACTAAAATCTATGCACAAAAAAGAAATTCCCCACTGAACTGGTTGAGTGATAACCTTGTCGCGGTGGTTAATGATCAGAATGATATTGCTTTGATGACGATCGGAAGATCCGACACCGTCGATAGCGAAGTAATATTAAAATCTGATTCATTCCCATCAAATTCGATCCAACACATCCTTCCTGACCCTCAAATATCGGATCTAACAGAAAGCCTAACGGTTGAGGTAGTAGAACTCGATGAAAACCATGCCAGGAAGATTGACCAGATTTGGTCGTTAAATCTGAATTCTCATGATTGGACAAGTATTGCTGAATTACCTGCGGGATTGACCGGAAGACCAGTTCTAGCTAAAAACTGGATGGCACTCTGCACCGAACAGGACACGATAACGGTATTTGAACGAAAAACCTGGCAACCACTCTGGTCAACAGATCCTAATACTCACATCTTCTGCAACTCGATCCAATATATTGAAAATGATGCCGGTGATGAGTTATTCAGTTTTATCGGATTTCAAAAAAAGCAGCCTTCCGAAAAACCCGATGACTATGGAATTTGGGTGATTGATCCACTAACAATGGATCTAGTATCAGTATATTCTGTAGATCAATCCGACCCTGTTCCTGACCAAAATGATACGATTCTGAGTTACATGTGGGAACCGAGTTATCCATGAAATTGACCGAAAGAACAATCATACCGCAACCCCACCGGGACCACCCCCACCACATACCGGTTCACAGGCCAGCGCGAACAGAGCGAGATTGGGCTGTACTACTACGGGGCCCGCTGGTACGACAGCTCGCTGGGAAGGTTCACCTCGCCGGATACCATCGTGCCCGGCGCGGGAAATCCGCTGGCATGGGACAGGTATGCGTACGTTTTGAACGCGCCGGTGCGCTACACCGATCCGAGCGGGCATTTAGCCTGTGATGCGGAACATGTAGCAGAGGGGGATTGTAGTGATATCACGATTCGCGATATTTAAGCGGAATATAATGTGGAGTTGGTAGGAGACTGGTCATCAGAGAATGTTTGGGCTGTTTTGCAGGGCGTCAAGAAAGTTGCTGGGTCATTCGCTGAACTTTCCCAAAAATCTGCTTCACAAGCATTCTCGAAAATATTTGGATTAACCGAACAAAATCCATTGAGATTTGAGTGGAATCCCAATTGCTTAGGTTGTCGGGAGACACCTGGTGCAGAGCCTGCGTTTGGTTACACAAATAGCAGAACTCACATCGAATTTGCGTCCATGTCCCAGTATCCTGAATATGCAATCCGTTTGCTTAGAAAAATCAATAATGTTATCCATGAGCTTGGCCATGCATTCAATGTGCGCTTAGGTAGGACCCCCGAAAATGCACTAACAACCAATCTATTACAACGCCCCGCAGGATTTTATGGCTCGGCTAACAGTTTCACTTGGGTTCAGAGTCCGCAAGTAACAAGATCTGAGATATTTGCAGATATGTTCATTGGTTGGAGCTATGGCTTGTGGGGTAATGATGTACTCGGTCCCAAAAGAGCAGAATTTATGACTGCGATGTATGGCTGGGTTGCCCAAGCTTCTGTGCTGCCATGATGTTTTGGGCATGAAAAAGGAATAAAGAACTATGATCAATCATCCATTGGCTATTTTGATCGTGCTTGTTTTAATGGCATCGTGTAGCCCAACTTCGTCATCAAAACCAAATTCGCCCCAACCTGATTTCTCACTCGTTCCTGATTCAACAAGTCAACAAATTTCAGTTACGTCAGTACTTTCACAAACACCTACCAATGAGACCAATAAATCAACTTCAACCTTTACACCAACACCGCAGCAGCGAACTCTAACTCCAACTCCGATTCGAACGTTGTCATTTGTCGGTGTAACTCCTCTGCCAGTGGAGCAAGCACAAAAGGAATTTCTTTTGGAACTTGCGACAAATGCAGAATGCAATTTTCCATGTTTTCTGGGCCTGACACCTGGAAAGGCTCAACCCCAAGAACTAGCCCAATTCTTCGACCAATTTCAAAATCTACCTGAATTCGAACACATCTCTAGACTCCCAAAAAGGAGCATATTATTTTCAGATCCCCACTGATGATGTCACATTAGTGAACTTTATTGAATATCAGATCAACTCTGAAAATCAGACACTCGAGTGGATATCAAATCAACTGCAATTTGTTAGGGAAACGGATCAAGGACTAGAGATCGTTTTTAACGATCCTTCAATTCAAGAGCGATTAGAACTCTATTCTTTGAGGAAGATCTTAGCCACCTATGGGAGACCTGGCGAAGTCCGTATCTGGGTAAATCGAGCATTTGATCAATTCAATCTTCTGCTTTTTTATCCACAGCAAGGATTTATCATAAATTTCGTCGGACCAGTCGTTACAGACAACGAACAGTTTATGATTTGCCCTAGAAATTCATACATTGAGGTATGGTTTTGGCCTGAAAACCAGGAATATTCATTGGAAGAAGCATCCGTGCAGGTTATTGATGAGGTATTTGGCAAAGAATGGATTGACCAATTTCTTTCATTAGATACTGCTTCAGAAATATCATTCGAAGAATTTGAAAGCATATTTTCTAAGCCAAACAATAAAGCTTGTCTGTCAACACCGATTAACCTTTGGCCTCCACCATGAAGAAGTACTACTACGTGGGCGCGGTGCGGATCGGGATGAAAGCAGGAACCACGGTGAGCTACCTGCTGAGTGACCACCTGGGCTCGACGACAATCACCACCAACAGCAGCGGAGCTTTTTCCGCGGAATTACGTTACAAACCCGTGGCGAATAACGCCATGCGTTATTCGCTTAGAAATCCCGCCCAGGCGGGATTTCCAGGGGCGAAACGCGCAACCCCATCGGGACCACCCCCACCACCTTTCGCTTCACCGGGCAGCGCGAACAGAGCGAGATCGGGCTGTATTACTACGGGGCCAGGTGGTATAGCCGAGCGATTTCCTCAGGCAAGCACCTTAACTTCCTTTTCCAACCGCTCACCGAGCACCATTTTTTGGAGCTCAAGGTCGTAGCGAGACTGCACGTTCAGCCAGAAACGCTCGGAGGTCCCAAAGTAGCGCGCCAGCCGCAAGGAAGTATCCGCTGTAATCGCACGCTGCCCGTGAATAATTTCGTTGATGCGCCTGGGGTCCACGCTGATGTCCTTCGCCAGGCGATACTGGGTGATGCCCATCGGCTTGAGATATTCCTCAAGCAGGATTTCACCTGGATGGATCGGGGGGATTTCCCTTATGTTTGCCATAAATAAACCTCAATCAGTCGTGGTAATCCGTGATTTTAACTTCGTGAGCATGTCCGTCCAGCCAGCGGAAAATGATACGCCATTGATCGTTGATCCGAATGCTGTGCTGGCCTAACCGGTTCCCAGCGAGTTTTTCCAGGCGGTTGCCAGGGGGGATGCGCAGGTCTTGTAGAGATTCTGCGCCATCCAGGATCAGCAGTTTACAAGTCGCCACCCGCCAGATCTGGTTGGGCAGCTTGCGCGGTCTCTGACCGAAAAACAGCCGCTCGGTGTCCGGATCAGCAAAGTTCTTGATCATTCCACTTCATAATAGCGCAACGCACCCATGGTGTCAAGCACAATGGTCGTTTGACTTCACGCTGCGCGCCCGCCAGAACTCTGCGGGAAAAGCGCATCGGAATGGACGATCACCTGGCTGATCTTTGATGACCTTTCTAACAATGCCCGCTGGTATGACAGCGCAACGCCAGGTTTGCAGCTGCAAACCTGGCGCAGGGACAGTTCACCTCGCCGGATACCATCGTGCCTGGGGCGGTACGAGGCGCGTTCTGCGAATGGCACCCTGCAAACGAATTCGCCGGGAAGCGGCAGGAGAACGACGCACAGCAGACAAGGCGCAGCGAGATCTTTTTGAACGCCGCGACTTCGCTGCGCAGGGAGTGTTGTATAATCGGGTAAGATACGTTCCAGCGTCTTACTTAAGTTGTGGCACTCGTTGTGGCACTAGTTGTGACACTATCTCAATCAATCACTGGAGGAAATCATGTCAATTATTTTGTGGATCGTGTTCGGAGGTGTTGCCGGGTGGCTTGCGAGCATCATCACCAAACGCAACGACCAGATGGGCTGCCTGACCAATATCGTGGTCGGCATTTTAGGCGCGATCATCGGGGGCTGGGTCGGGAGCCTTTTCGGTTTCAGTGCGAGCAGCTTCAGCCTGGGCGGGCTTTTGCTGGCGGTCCTGGGCGCGGTCGTGCTGCTGGCAATCATCGGCTGGTTCCAAAACCGGCGCGCGTAATCCAATGCTGTGTTGATAACAGCCTCCCCGTACTCCGAGGAGGCTGTTTTCATTGAAGAGCTGGTGAGGGGGATCGGCTCAACCCTGGCTGGCGCTGTATTCAGCCCGTTTTTTGAGGCCGCGCAGCATCTGGCGCTCCATGTTGTAGTGCATCGGGTCGGTGGCGACTTTCCACATCAGGGTGTTGCCAAAACCTTCGATGAAGTCCAGCCGCGCCCGGATGATCACTCGGGTAGTGACGGTATCCACCGGGAAAAGGTTAAAGACCCAGCTCCACAGAATCGCCTCTGTACTGCTGGCTGCCAGGTTTCGCAGCTCGGGATGCTGGATCACATCGGGGCCGCCCCACAGCGCCACGAGGCGCGGCGGCTCGACGGCGATCACGTCAAATGCCGGGTAGCCTTCTGGTCCCAGGCGGACCACGTCTCCGATTTTTAGAGCTTGCAGTTCGGGGAGGATCTGGTTGGCATTGTGCATCTGGCAGCCTGCCAGGTTCTCCAGGCGCTCGTAGCTGTACAACCCGCCGCGCCCCTGGCCGATCTGGACCAGCCAGGACCATACCTCATCAACCGGGGCCTGGATGGTGATCGCGCGCGTTGATACCAGCTTTGGGTTGGCAATCAATTCATCGCAAGGCAGCGCCATCTGGACTTCTGCGGGCGTGGCGCCCCAAACCGCATACCGTGAGCGCAGCAGGGGGCGCAGCAAGATGGTGCCGGCGATCTTCACCGCCGCACCCACTTCCTCGAGCAGGCTGGCATCAAAGTGATTGTCAGGCATAAACGACCTCCAACATTAATATGATTTGATTGTTCCTTAAACTAGACGGGTTGTCATGTGTAGATCGGCACACAAAAAACGGTCATCCGTCGCCCTGCCTGTCCGTTAGTTGGTGCGATCCGGATAGGCCACCGGCACATTGCCCTGGAAAAACCCACCCAGCAAGCCCTGGGGAGGAACTAAAAATTATCGAATTTTGGTATAGTTAGGACAAATACGATCCGAGGAAGCGTTGTATGGGACTTGCCGATTTACACATCCATACCACATACAGCCGGGATGGCACTGCCCAGGTGGAAGCGGTGGTGCGCTACGCGGCCGAGAAGACGGCATTGGATGTCATCGCAATCACTGACCACGATGAAATCGCCGGGGCGCAAGAAGCCGTGGAACTTGGCTGCAAGTACGGAATTTATGTGATTCCGGGCAGCGAAATCACCACGGCCCAGGGTCATTTGCTGGGGCTGTTCCTGCACGAACGCGTGCCTCCCGGGCTGTCACTGGTGGAGACGATCCTGCGGATCGGGGAGCAGGGCGGGCTGTGCGTGGCACCGCACCCGATGGCTCCCAAGGCGCACGGCCTGGGTGAGACCGCGCTGCGAATTGCCTTCGCGCGACCCGGATGTGCCGGGCATCCTGGTGGGAATCGAAACGGATAACGCCGGACTGCTTTACCGGCAGACAAACCAGGCAGCCCTGCAGCTGGCGAAACGCCTGGGTAAGGCGAAGGTCGGCAGCAGCGACTCGCACCTGCTGTGGACGATCGGTTACAGCGCCACCGCCTTTGCGGGCACAACCCCTGAGGAGCTGCGGATCGCATTGGAACGGGGGGCGACCGCCGTGATCCACAGCCGGCGGCTGCACCGTTTGCCCATGATGACCGGCTGGTTGAGCAGGATCGTGCTGCAGCGCAGGGCTTCGGCTGCCAGCTAACCGCAAATCCGGCGGGATGATTCATTCGCGCGGTATTCCCGAGATGATAGTGAGAAGCAGCGCCCCGGTGCGCATTTGCGACCTGGGCGGCTGGACGGATACCTGGTTTGCAGAGCACGGTGAGCTGTTGACCCTGGCTGTGACGCCGCGGGTCGAAGTGGAAATCAAGGTCTACCCGGCCCAAAACCCAGCGGAATTCCTGATCCGGGCCGAGAATTTCCAGGATGAATATATTTACCAGCCTGGAATGGGCTGGCAGAAACATCTGCTGATCGAAGCCTCGCTGGACAGCCTGCCCCTGCCGCCCAACGCAGGCCTGGAAATCAGCATTTCTTCGGAGATGCCCCCCGGGGCGTCCACCGGCACCTCCGCGGCGGTAGCGGTCGCGCTGCTGGGGGCACTGGACGGACTGACCCCCGGGCGCATGACGAAGCACGAGCTGGCGTATGCAGCCTGGCGGGTGGAAACCGAACGGCTGGGCCAGCAGTCCGGAGTTCAAGACCAGCTGACTGCGGCGTATGGGGGGATCAGCTGGATCGAGATGCCTGCCTACCCGCAGGCGTCAGTTACAGCGCTCAACCTGCCTGCCAGGGTGCGTACAGCGCTGGAAAAACGGCTCACGCTGATCTACCTGGGCACATCCCACCAGTCGTCACAGGTGCACGAGATGGTTATCCGCCGGTTCGAGCAGGCCGGCCCGGAGGCCGAACCCCTGCCAAGCCTGCGGGATTGCGCCCGGCGGGGGCGGGAGGCACTGACGAATGGAGACCTGGAGGCCTTTGGGCAGGTGATGGTTCAAAATCACGAGGCGCAGCGCAAACTGCACCCCGAATTGATCAGCCCGCTCACAGATGAGCTGGCAGCGATTGCCAGGAGGTGCGGCGCGGCTGGCTGGAAGACGAACGGCGCCGGCGGGGATGGAGGATCTTTGACCGTGCTGGGGAGTGCAGACTTGGATGCCCGGAACGCGCTGGGCGCCGCGATCCGGCATACCCTGCCGCAGGTGCGGGTTATCCCCATGACACTAGCCACCCGAGGAGTCATGGTGGAGATTTCCGAGCTTTAAAGGGTTAAGAAGCACAGGAAGCACCGCCGCGGTGCTGATCGAAGGAAAGGAAAACGGGGCAGGTCCAGCGACCTGCCCCGCCATATAAACCCATCCAAATTAATAAATTAGCGGCTGCCGCGCGCCTGGATTTTGGTGTTCATGCAGTCTGCCAGTGAGGTTGAAAAGTAGATTGCATCATTGGCGACCTGGGTGGCCTGGGCATCGGCCTCGGTCAACAACTGCGCCAGGTAGCTCCCGGCATTCTTGATACCCTGACCGACGTCATCCATCAAACCGCCGGCATTAATGTCTGTGCGTACATGCATTTGATCGCTCAATTCACCGGCTGAGAGGGTTTGAATCTGTATCCCTCACTGCAGGTACACCCGCTCAGGCGGCTGCACACACGCCGCTGCGGTCGGGATAATATACGCCGCCGACGTAGCCGCCGGAGGGTGGGGTCGTGGGAGTCGTGGGAGGCACGGTGACTGTTGCGCAGTAGCCGCTGTAATCGGGGTAATAAACGCCGCCAACCCAGCCGCCGGTAGGCGGGGGAGTGGTCGGGGGCGGTGTCGTCGGCGGTGTCGTCGGAGGAACGACGGGTTTGCCGGTGGCGGGATCGATGCACTCGATGGTCATTGGAGCATTGCTCACATACTGACCACCCCAATAACCAGTATAGCCCTTGGGCGGGTAGGGTGAAACATACAACCCGGAAGATGAGCCGCCTTTGGCGTACTGCTCCATTTTCCCTTCCTGTGCCTTCCAGAAATCGCGCTGGGCGTAGCATCCAGATTCAGTGGTATAGCAGGCGCCTGCTCGAAGATCGGTTTTGATATTCATGAATCTTCACTCCTGTCCTGTGTGATTGAACGGTGGATTTTGAACAACGGCTCGTAATCGTAATGTACACCCGGCTATGCGGCAGGCGGTTTGAGCTTTCCGCTGTTCAGGGCGTTCAGGTACCACTTGTCGTACTCTGTTTTCCAGTCTGTAACGGCTTTCTGGCAGGCCTCCATAGAGCCACCGCGCAGGTTCGTGCGCACTTTGAACTGCACGACTGGCTGTTCTTGGGCGCTTTCAATGATCAACATGGGTTTTGTCGGCATGGGATTTACACTCCTGTTCTTTGGATTGATCCAGCTCGCAAACAAATTCAATTTTCAAAAACAAAGACGGTGTAAGTGGAGTAAACCCAATCAGGTTTGTTCACCGATAGACTATCTTTTCCGGGTTTACTGAAGGCAAGGCGCCAGGATTGGGGCATGGTCTTGCGATGTATATCTGGCTTCCTGCCTGGAGATCCTCATCATCGGGTTAAATATTATCACGCCCGAATTGATCAAACAAGAGTAAATTGACGGCATTCTGTCTTAATTGGACATAAGACATTTGACCGATCTTTATTATTCACCCGCAAAGATCAGGAACACGATCGAAAAATCCCACTTATAATTGTTAATTGGCGGCCGGACTGATTCACGAGGCGCTGATTGAGGAGCTTCAATTTCTATGTTGGATAATTTGCTTACAGGCGTAACCATTACAGCCTGGGTTGTCTTTGTAATCTACGTGGTGCTGGTCGGGCTGCGCGGCTATCAAATTGGCGGCATGAAGGAAGCCGGGAAAGAAATACTCTCGCTGCGGGTCATCGGGATCCTGGTAGTGATTGTGCTGCTCACCCTGCTAAGCGCCAGCCTGATCTTCGTGGAACCACAAGAAGTAGGGGTCGTCATTTCACTCTTCAGCCGGGATGGTTACCGGGAACAGCCGATGCGTTCGGGATTGCATTTCATCGTCCCGCTGGCGGAGAGGGTTGAGCACTATCCGATATACTGGCAAAACTACACCATGTCCAATGAGCCTCTGGAGGGGGATAAAATTGGGGATGATTCAATCTCTGCGCGCACCTCGGACGGGCAGCTGGTTTACGTGGACAGCTCGATAATCTACCGGCTGGATGCTAACGAAATCGTCCGCCTGCATATCGACCTGCAGGATAGGTACGTGGAGGATTTTATCCGCCCGGTACTCCGCGGTGTGGTGCGAACGGAGGTTTCGCAGTTCACGGCTGACGAGGTGAACAGCTCGCAGCGTAAAAACCTGGAAGCGAACCTAGACGAGCTGCTGCGGGCTTCTTTTGGTGAAAAAGGATTGGTACTGGATCGTTTCCTGCTCCGCAATATTGCATTTTCGCCCGAATATACCAAAGCAATCGAAGCCAAGCAGGTGGCAGAGCAGGCACAAACCCAAAAGGATTACGAAGCGGAACAAATTCGCCAACTCGCCCAGGGTGAAAGCGACAAATTCCGGATTGAGGCGGAGGGGCGCGCCCAGGCAGTCGTTCTGGAAGGCCAGGCCGAAGCACAGGTGATCCTGCTCAAGGCGCAGGCGCAGGCCGATGCCCTGCGGTTGATCAATGAAATCCTATCTCAGAACCGGGATTTGATCACCTACCAGTACGTGGACAAGCTGGGGCCGGGTATCCAGGTGATGCTGGTCCCCAACGACAATCCTTACCTGCTCCCACTGCCGGAAATGTTGGGACCAGACCTGCCGACCACAACCCCTGAAACCGAGGCGGACACCGGCAGCAGCAGTGGGGTCACCAGCACGCCGTTCGTGCCTGTGACGCCGCTGCCGACTCTGGAGCTGACCCCAATTCCAACCTTTACCCCCACGCCTACACTCCAACCGTAGGCGATCTGGGATCTCTCAAAACCAAAATTTTATTTGGAGGAAATGATGAAAGTAAAAACAAATCTCCACGCCGGAAATGTCATTGAACAGGCAAATGCCGATGTAAACCAGGCGCTGCAGGGCGTGAGCAGTGCGCTGAATACCGTTACGCAGGGGATTGACAGCCAGGCTCAGGCAGCCAGCGACCAGCTGCGCCGGTTTTGGGTCCAACTCACCGGCGCACGCTAACCGGGACCCCATCCTGAACTAGAACCACCCGCTGTTGCTCTGGAGAGTGGTGATGGCACTGGCAATTTTTATTCTGGCAGCATTTGGCCTGGGTTTCCTGCTCGGAAAGCGCGCGAAGCAATAAACGAACCTGGCCGTACAAAGCGATGCAGACCCATGCTGCGACCGGGCTGGAACGAGCAGACCCTGTCTGAGGAGCGCGAATCATGTATCTGATTCTTTTGTTAGCTTTATTTGGAGTTCTCGGTTACCTGTTAGCCCGCAGCCGGGCTGGCAAAACGATCGACGAGACGGCGGCTAAGGTTGCCGGGCAGGCCCGCGACCTGGGTGAGAAGTCAGGCGCATGGGTGGGAGAGAAAATTGGTTCGGGAAAACCCGCTGCCAACCTCCAGGAGTGGGCAGCCAGCGCTGAAAATGTCCCGCCGGACTTTAAAAACTGGATGGCTGGTCTCACCCCGGACGAGGCAGGAGCCTTTTCAAAAGCCCTTAATAATCACGCCCGTTCCCTGGGATTGGATATCAACCTGCTGCTGAGCGGCAAGCTGGATGATAAGCCCGAGCAGCGCCAGGTCACCATCGATGCCGTCGCAGCATACAGCCAGGCCTACCAGAAGGCTCAGGAAGTTGCCCGGCAGGAAGCTGCTGCACCGGCAGAGGAAGTTTTGGAAGGTGAAGTGGTGGGCGGGAAATCGGTCGCCGAAAAAGCCTCCAGCCGCCGCAAGCAGGATACCGCTGCTGAGAGCAGCGAGGAATCCGCGGCTGCAGCGTAGGTAAACTACGCTGGAAGCGTTGGTTAATCAAAGAACGAGACTGCCCCACCGGGCAGTCTCGTTTGATATTACGAGCATTTGGGATATGGAATCAGGGACGGGATTGTGGAGGTGCTGCGGGTTGAGCCCTTGTCGTCAGGGAGAATTCCAGGACTGTACGTACGCGACCAGGCTGCGGTACTGCTCTGCGGCGCGGGATGAGGGTGCCAGCTCGAAGATCGTTTTGCCCTCGGCGGCACATTCGCGCAGGATCGTAGCCCGGTGGATGGGCTCCAGGATAAATTCCCGGAAGCGGTCGTGTAAATCGAGCAAGGTGGCCTTCGATTCGCGGGTCACATCATCATAAAAGGTGGGCAGCACACCCAGCATCCGCCCGTGCCAGCCCTGTTCCTGGCGGAGCTTATCCAGGGTGGTGACGATATTAAAGACGCCATCGGAAGCCAGATAATCGGTGGCGCAGGGGATCAATACGCCGTGCGCGGCCCACAATGCCTGTTCCTGCAGCTCGCCGACACTGGGCGAGGTGTCGATCAATACATAGTCGATCTGGTCTGCTTCGGCGGCAGGAACCAGCTTGCTGCGCGTCATGGAAATGGGTGCCCTTTGGACGCTGAGCACGGTCTGGGCGACAGCGGTTTTCCGATCCCCCAGAACGACGAACAGATGCTCGCGGTCGGTCGCCCGGATAACTTCATCGGGGGGCAGGTCAGCCACGAGCAGGTTGAATGCGCCTGGTTCGGGCTTCAGCCCCAACAACGTAGCGCACTGCCCTTGAGGGTCCAGATCCACGAGCAAAACACGCTCCCCGGCGAGGGTCAGGCCGTGGGCGAGATTGACCGCGGTGGTTGTTTTACCAACGCCACCCTTTTGATTGGCGATGACAATGGTTGTCGTCATGGAAGCGGACCTCCGCCGGGTCAGTTTTGTTCCCGGAGCGGTGTTTCAGTGGAGGGGGGTGGTGTGAATCCAGAAGGCCACCGGGTGAAATCATTATAATAGATATCAGTAAGGTCGGCGCGCAGGGTAAACGGGCGGCCATCGACCTGAACCGTTTCTTCAAATACGACTTCGGAGAGGTCGGTGAATGCTAGGTCAGAGCCGGTTAAATCAACCCCTGCCAGGCGGATCTGCCCGAGGCTGCCGCGGGTCTGAATTTCGCTCAGACGGGCGACACATAAAAAGGCAACTGCATCCTGCCATTCATCACTGTTATAAAACCTGATCCCTAAATCATCCGGCGAATAACGATTGGAGATGACCAGTTTGCCGTCCCGCTCGATGATAAATTCACCGACCAGACAGTCCTCCTGGGTAACCGCCTCTAAAAAATTGGCATAGGTGAGCTGCGGGCGGTCTGAAAAATCAACCGGGTTGACACTGAAAAAACGGGTATTTTCGATTGCAAGTGGATTTAGAATGGCGCGGCTCAGGTCAGCTCCTGCCAGGTTTGCGCCGCGCAGGTCGCTGTCGAGCAATTCAGCCTGAACCAGATTGGCGCCGCGTAAATCGGCGCCAGCCAGGTTGGTACCTTCCATGTGGGTATTTTCCATCTGGGCAAATTTGAGCACTGCGCTGGAAAGGTCGGTAAACTGCAGGTCAGCGCCATTCAGAAAGACCCCGGTTAAGTCGGCCGAGCGCAAATTGGCGCCCGCCAGGTTCGCCTGGATTGTGCGCTCGACGCCATTCACCTGGATGGTGTCGACAAATACTGCCGGTCTTGAGCTGCCCTGGCTGAAATTAACGTGGGGGAAATTGGCGCCGGACAGGTCTGCCCCGGCGAGGTAGGCGCCGGCAAGCTGGGCACCCGATAAATTGGATCCATCCAGCCCGGTTTGGAGAACACGGCCATTGGAAAAGACATAGACATCTAAGCGGATGTCGTTCATTACTGCGTTTTCCAGGTTTACCCCGGCCAGGCGTGAGCCGGTGATTTGGGCACGGTTGAGCATCCCATTCTTTAAATTGACTCCGTTAAAGGTTGCCAGGGACAGCGTAGCGCCTGATAGATTGGCACCTTCCATTTCTGCACCAGAAATAATGGTGTTCACAAAGCTGGCTCCGGAGAGGTCCGCGCCGGTCAGGTTGGCTCCCAACAGGGTCGCACCATCGAGTGTGGCGCCAACGAGAGATGCATTGGTTAAAATTGCACCATCCAAACTGGCGCCGGTCAGGTTGACCCCATCCAGAGTGGCATTTTCCAGGATCGCGCCGTTCATTTCAGCATTGGCAAACTGCGCGCCAGTCAGGTCTGTGCCGGATAAATTGGCGCCAACCAGTTTTGCTTTGTTGAACTTGGTGGCTGCCAGAGATTGGGCCTTTGTGAGGTCTACCCCGGTCAGGATCGCCCCCGATAAATCGGCACCGCGCAGGTCGGCATTGTTAAAGCTGGCGGCGCTCAAGTCGGCCTGGCGCAGATCAGCCCCAATCAGAATGGCGTTGTCGAGGTTGACCTGGCGCATGTTGGTTTTGACAAATAAAGCACCACTCAGGTCCGCGCCGTTAAACACCAGCTCGTCGATGGTTGCTCCGGAAAAATCTGCCCCTTTGGCAATCACATTGGTGAAGACACCCAGCTTGATTTCGCGGTTGCGGAAATCACGGCCAGTGATATTTAATCCCAGGCACAGGGGTGGGCAGCGCCAGACACTTACGAAAGATCCCAGGCACAGCGCCACGATAACGATCAGGAATACGACAAACCCGACTCTCTTGCGGCTGGGGCGTCGTTTGGGTTGTTCAATCTGAGCAGTTTCCATAATATTCCGGTGATACTCTCGGTGCAGGCAGGTGGACGAAACTACGGCGACTTGATCGCGGTATCTGGCACGACAAAGCCCAAAGGCCAGATGGTGTTTTCGTCATAGATCACGCCTTGCAGCAGCGCATCCTTCAAGAATGCTTTGATATTAAGCTCGTTCAGCTCGACGACGAGCGGATCAAAAACGGCTTTCGATATTGGGGTTTCCAGCACTGCATTGATGAAGTCATCCCCGGTGAGTTCATTGTAATCAAACGATGCTCCGGCATTTGGTGGCAGGGGCAACAGAAAAATTGCTCCAGTGAGATCGGCGCCTTTCAAGTTGGCACCGCTTAAGTTCGCTCCCACAAAATTAACACCGTTTAGTTTGGCATTCGACAGATCAGCGCCGGTCAGGTCCGAGCCGACCATCAGCGCACCAGATAGATTGGCGCCAGACAGGTTGGTGCCCAGGAAACGAGCCAGGTTTAGTAATGAACCACTCAAGTCGCTGTTTTGCATATTTGCGCCGCTTAGATCGGAGAAGCTGAAAGCAGACCCCGACAAATTGGTGTCGGCTAACTCTGCGCCGCTCAGGTTTGCTTCGGACCCATTCAGACCGCTTAAATCCAGGCCAGTGAGGATGGCCCCGATCATCTCTGACTTGCTAATATCAACACCGCTCATAAGCGTATTGGTCAGAACAACTCGGGTCAACACCGCGCCCTCCAGGTTAGCCCCGCGCAAGTCCGTTTCATCCAGGGAAGCGTTGCGCAAAATCGTGTTACGCAAATTTGCACCTAACAGCAAAGCACCATCCAGGGTAGCGCTTTCCAGGTTGGCCTCGTTCAGGCGTGCCCCACTCAGGTTGGCATCGGTCAGATCTGTCCGGACCATGGAAGCCTTGGTCAGAGTGGATTCAATCAGGTTGGCATTGCTTAAATCTACGTTATCCAGCTTGCGACCGGCGAGATTTTGGCCGATGCAGTCCGGCGGGCAACCCGCAGGGAGCGAAGCCCCGCAACCGCTGAGGACCAGAGCCAGCACAGCTGCCAGCAATAATCCCAATCCGGATAATTTCATGGGTTGGACTGGAACGGGAAGACCTGGTTGAGTTTTTCGCGCCGGGCTTCGCAGCCACAATCTTTGCCGGTGAGGTCTTCATAAGTTTGAGCCAGGTGATCCAGCCCGGTGAGGTGGGTGAAGTCTGCAATGACATCACCCAGACCCTGAGCGCCTGCTCTTAAGTTGGTTCTTACTTTCATTTTGTTCTCGCTTTCCAATCAGTCAAATTGTATCAGCCCTGCGAGCCTTCTGCTTGCCCGGATCATGGATGGGCGATCACCAATAAGGTCGGTGCCCTACGCAGCACACATTCCAGCGAGCGCTGGAGATTCTCCGGATCCAGAGCGCCAAAACTTTCATCAAAAACGACGACATCCGCATTTTGCAGCAACGTGCGGGCAATATACAGGCGGCTTTTTTCACCGTGGGATAACTGCCAACCGCTTTCTCCCAGCATTTGCTGGAAACCCGATGGCATCCGATCGAGGACTTCGCCGAGCCCGAGCTCGCGGCAGATGGTTTCCGCCTCGGCGAGGTCTTCTTCGCTTGCCGGCCAGCCGCGGCCCATCAGGAGGTTAAAACCAAACGTTTCGGTGAAGACATAATTCTCTTGAAACTGGGGCGCCATGACAACCCGGCGGCGCCATTCCTCGCTGCCCAGAATCTGGCGATCGTAGCCCCACAGCAGCAGGGTGCCGCTTTCAGGGGCGCGCAATCCTGTCAGCAGGGCAGCCAGTGTAGATTTACCTCCGCCGGATGGTCCCTCAATGAGGATGCGGTCGCCCTCAAAGACGTCCAGCGTGCATTCATCGAGAATCGGTTTTCCAGTTGCCCGGTAGCGGAATGAAATATCCTTTGCCAGTAGCAGCGGCTGGGGGGCTTTTGGGTCCTGCCCGGTATATCTCTGAGCCATCGGGGTGTTTTCCCGCAGCCCGCGCGAGATGGTATCCAGAGCCTGGATATCGCGTGGCCGGGCAGCTGCCTGGAACAGCGGCCCAACCTGGCGCCAGGCCAGCAGCAGCCCGATAAAGCTCTGCACGCCTCCAGCCAGCTTACTTAAGGCCTGCGATGCGTAAATGACGCCGCCCAGGCTGATCGCCAGGGCTTGAGGGGTCGCGTTTCCCAAAATGTAGGGAATGGCTGTGCTGGCAAGCCCCACTAACAACCAGCCGCGCGAGATCACTGCGTTGAGCTGGATGCCGATCCTGTCCATGTCTTCGGACAGGGTCAGGTAATGGTCGAGTGCCAGGTCTTCACCATCATGCCAGTGAGTGCGGTCTTCCTGTGCCAGCCGGGTGCGGTGACCAACCATATGTTCAACCAGCTCGTTGGTCATTTGCCGGTAGGCATTGGTCCAATCTTTACTCTTCTGGTAGTAGCGCCATAAAATTCCCAGTGTAATCAGGACCCACAGGAACAGGATACCAGCCTGCAGTAAACCGCCTGCGCCGTTGGCAAGGATAATGGCTGCCAGGGTGAGTTCAATGAAGGAGAGTACTGCCAGAAAGCCGCCATTCATCGCCAGGAATTCGACGGCCTCTGATTCCATCACCCGGCTTAGAAATTGGCCCATACCCTGATGGCGGATCTCTTCAGGTTCAAGCTGCAGCGTGCCGTGCATCAGGCGTTGTTTAAAAATCGAGCCGACGTTCAATGAAAGCTCGGTTTGCGCGTCACTCACCAGGATTTGTACAGGAATGGTTGCAAATAACAACAGTCCCCAGGCCAGTAGCCAGGCGATGTCGTAGTTTCCCTGGAAAAATCCACGCCCGATAACGAACCACGAGCCGATCGCCAGCAACTGCTGCACCAGATAGAGAAATAATGTGATTGCTAATGATAAATACACTCGGTTGTGCCTGAACTGCGTCCATAAACTGGCACCGGGGGATAGTTTTAACATCCAACCGCCGGGGACACGCACACCGCTCAATTGTTCCCGTAAAATGGCGCGAGCGGCATATTTTTGGCGTTCTTCCGGTACACCAGCATCTTTGAGAAGCGCGTTTACGCCGTCAAAAAGGATGCCCTCGTAGGGTTCGCACAAAGCTGAGCGCAACGTTTCTGTGGCGACCTTGCGCTGGCGTAAATCGGGTTTGAGGACACTCACCCGGTGATTATTCCCGCGCACGATGGCAACCAGGCGCGCTTCGCCCTTGGACAGCGGACCTGGCAAGCGCAGGATAACCGGTCCTGCCGAGCTGATCAATTCGGCTGTATCGCTGTACCTGCTTTCAACTTGCTCTGCTTCCAGCCCCAAATAACCGGCAGCAACATCGATCCAGCGGCTGATGGTCTCATCCCCGGCGTCTGCCAGCTGATCGGGCGGTTGGGGAAGTTTGACCGGACGCGAAGCGTACCCGGCTTTGCGTGCCAGGTTTTCGATGAGTTCACCCAGACGGTTGACCGGCCAGCTGATGTCGCTTAAGTTAAGTGCGGTTGCCATCTCTGTTAAACTTCATACGGCTGCATCTTGATCCCTGCGGATATCACGAGTGCCGACAAGCCTGATGGTAAAAACCGGTAGAAAAAACAGAGGCGCCCTCTGCCAGACAGGCACCTCTGTAGTGCACGTTAGATCAATAAGTAAAACAAGGTTACGCTTTCAGCATGCAGTTCCAGAGGTTTTTTGCGCGGGTAATCTGAGCATCCGTAAAATCGGTCAATTGATTGCCCTGCTGATTAAACCAGGTCTGCACCGAATCATATATCTGGGATGCGTCTGTTGAAAGCTCATCGATAAGGTTTCCAGCTCTCAAACCTGTCTTAACTTTCATCGAGTTTTCTCCTGAAAAAGATTGACCGTTCTATCCGGTTTAATCTTACCCGCAAGTAGACATTGCATCAAGGTATTTTTGTCGTACTCAGCCAGCCGGCCTGCTAGTCCTTTTGACTGAGCTTTTCCTGGAAAAGTGAGTCTTAAACAGCGAGCAGGTATAATTAATCATTGACCCCCGGTACATCCCTCAGAATGGCCGGAGGCGGACTGCGGTGGATCCGTTGAACCAGGGAGCACACGGAAACTGCGGCAGGAATATTTGCAAGCCAGCAGCCTTCCTAAAAGAAGGTGAACATCTTTCGGGCGGACTCCGCGCATCATTGCAGCACGGAGACCGATTGAGGAGATTGAGAGTGTCTGTCCCATTTTCACGTTCACTACGCTCAATGAAAATCGATAGTTTTCGGGCTTCCTTGATAGGGATGGCGCTGGCGCTTTTGATTGTAATTGCGCTGGTGATGTGGTTCTTCCTGGCGCACGTCACGTTATACGAATACAGTACTGGCGTGAGCGTATCCGAAGATGGGCGTTTGTATGCCAGTTTCCAGCCCGAATCCCTGCCCCGCATCCACGTGGGGCAGTCAGCATTGCTGCGCCTGAACTTCGCAGAAGATGGGCAGCAGGTAACCTTACCTGCCATGGTCATCAACAAAACTCCCGGCCAAGAACAGGTCGAAATTCTGGTGATGGGTGGGGAGCTGCCAGCGGGCTCGGCTTCGGGAGAGTTCAGCGCCCGGGTAGAGGTCGAAGCCGAATACATCACACCAGCCAACCTAGTCATGCGTGCCTCCGGCAAGTATTTAAACCGTGGGCAGGTACCCGTTAGCCCGCAGCGATTCCAGAATCCGCCTCCATGACATTGTTCGAAACGCCTGTTGCCGACCAGCGATTTTTAATTCCAGAGGTCGTCCAGACTTCTGCGATGGACTGCGGCCCTGCGGCCCTGAAAGCCATCCTGGAAGGCTTTGGCGTGCCTGTCAGTTATGGTCGCCTGCGCGAAGCCTGCCAGACGGATGTGGATGGCACTTCCATCAATACGATTGAAGATATCGCGGTCCAACTTGGATTGCAGGCTGAGCAGGTGATGGTACCCCCGGAGCACCTGATTATCGCTGAGGCGCAAAACCTGCCAGCCATCGTGGTGGTGCGCCTGCCCAACGGCCTCACCCACTTCCTGGTAGTTTGGGGGAAAGTTGGCGGATTCTTGCAAGTGATGGACCCAGCGACGGGGCGCCGCTGGCCAAGCTGGGAAAAATTCCAGGAAGAGATCTTTATACATTCCTTTCCAGTGCCAACCACTGCCTGGCGAGACTGGGCACGCACGGAAGGTTTTCTGGCCCCCCTGCGGGTGCGCATGCAGCAGCTTAATCTCTCACCAGAATTAATTAGCACGTTGATCAAAAGTGCCACGGAGGAATCTTCCTGGCTCGGGCTGGCGACCCTGGATGCAGCGATCCGAATGGTGGCGTCGCTGGTAAAAGCCAAGGGGTTTGCCCCTGGGGAGCAAGCGGGAAAAGTTCTCCAGCGATTTTTCGAGCTGAACCGTGAATTTGGTCCCCTGGGCAAGCCAGATGAGGTGGATAATGCGGTGCACATCCCGGGGGCTTATTGGTCGGTGCTGCCGGCCGATGAGGGGGTCGATCCAGCCGGCAGGCCAGCCCCAGAAATGCTGACCCTGCGCGGTGCTGTCCTGGTGCGAATCCTGGGGATACGCGAAAAACCCCAACTAACCCTGGTCGATGATGAAAAACTTGTTCCCGGCGCCGGTCCGCTGCCGCCCGACCTGGAAGCTGCTCTCAAGGAGCCGGCTTACCATCCGGAAAAAGAAGTGCTGAAAGCGCTGCGCGAGGACGGGCTGCTGACACCATCCGTGCTCATCCTGGCCTTGCTGGCAGCCTCTGTGGTTGTCATGATTGAAGCTCTTTTTTTCCAGGGCATTTTGCAGATCGGGCAAACCTTTTCGACCGCAGCCCAGCGTGCGACGGCAGTCGCCGTGCTGCTGGCATTTGTTACGGTCCCACTGCTGCTAGAATTTCCGATCAGCGCGACGGTGCTGCGGATGGGGCGCAGGTTGGAAGCACGGCTGCGTATGGCTTTCCTCCAGAAATTGCCACGCCTGGGCGATCGTTATTTTCACAGCCGTCTGACCTCCGATATGACCCAGCGCGCTTACGATTTGCGCTCGCTGCGCCAGCTACCGGGATTGGGAATGAGCCTGCTGCGCACCGGATTTCAACTGGTGCTGACGACGATCGGCGTCATCTGGCTGGATCCGGTCAGCGCCCCGTTGGCAATCGTAGGGACCTTGTTTTTTATCGGTTTTTCTTTCTTTACCCGTCCGGTATTGGAGGAACGCGATCTACGGCTGCGAACCCATATTGGCGCGCTCAGCCGCTTTTATCTTGATGGGCTGCTTGGTCTGGTCCCGGCGAAGACCCACAGTGCCGAACGCTCCTTACGCCGCCAGCATGAAGGATTGATGGTTGAGTGGATGCGCTCCGGGCGCGACTATTACAACTGGGCGACTTACATCCAGGCGATTGGGATTTTGTTGTATTCCACATTCGCTATCCTGATCGTTATGAATTACATCAGCAAGGGAGGACAGGCGGGTGAAATCCTGCTGCTGTTCTACTGGACGCTTAATTTGCCCACCCTGGGCCAAGCGCTGGCAGACCAGATTCAGCAGTACCCCATGATGAGGAACCGCGTATTACGTTTGCTAGAACCGTTGGCTGCTCCCGATGAAGAAGAAATCTGGTTTTCAGAAAATGGACGCGGACAGGCAAATGCCCTCCAGCAGGAAAGTCACCAGTCGGCTCGTATTGATATCCAGGCGGTCGATGTCCAGGCAGGCGGGCATTCCATCCTGAAGGAAATCAACCTGGAGATCGAAGCTGGGGAGCACCTGGCGATTGTGGGTCCCTCTGGAGCCGGGAAATCCAGCTTGGTCGGGCTGCTGCTGGGCTGGCACCGCCCTTCAAAAGGGACCGTTTATGTGGATGAGGTTCCCCTGGATGGCAGCCGCATCCAGGCCTTACGCGAGGAAACTGCGTGGGTCGATCCAGCCATCCAACTGTGGAATCGATCTTTATATGACAACCTGCGTTTTGGCATGGAGCATGAAGAAGCGCCACCGATCGGCGAGACCATCCAGCAGGCAGAGTTATTCAATATTTTAGAGAGGCTGCCAGAAGGGCTAAAAACCAGCCTGGGTGAAGGCGGCGGCTTGATCTCTGGCGGTGAGGGCCAGCGTGTCCGGCTGGGGCGGGCAATGCTGCGCCGGGAGATGCGCCTGGTGCTTCTGGATGAACCGTTTCGCGGCCTGGACCGGGAGGCCCGTCGCCGTTTGCTGGCTTCTGCGCGTCAATACTGGGACGAAGCGACTTTAATCTGTATCACCCATGATGTTGGCGAAACGCTTTCTTTCCCGCGCGTTGTGGTCATCGAAGATGGGCAGATCGTTGAAGATGGCGATCCCCGCCAGCTGGTTCAAAACCCTGGTTCTCGCTACCAATCCCTGCTGGCGGCAGAGGACGCTGTCCGGCGTGGTTTGTGGTCGAGCGCCGAATGGAAACGCTGGCAGGTCAGCGAAAGTAAAGTGGTGTCTACAGATTTACGAGAGCAATCCGGTCCAGACTCTAACGAAGCCTCCGAGAGTGGAGCCGACGGAACCCTGTGAGCGGAATGGATTGCAAAAACAGACAGTTTACAGTAAATATCCACTACACCTGCAAACAAACAAACCTGTGCCGGATACGGATTCATGCCTGGCTCCAGAAGGCGAATGGGATCCCGCTACCACCACGAGGGGTGGCAACCCACTGGTAGAGTGGTATGCTATAATTCACGCGATCGGCGACAGTTTGGAACCACGGATGCTCAAGCTGTACAAGTAAACCCGGCAAGGAGGCTGGCATGGCCTTAGCTCTTTTGTTAATCCTGGCAGTGGTCGCTGGATATTTGATTGGTCGGTGGATGAAACGCCGGGACGCCGCATAATCATTTAGTCGGATTCTGCGTAAACCCAGCATAAGCAGGCAATCGGAGGAACCCATGTCTTTTTTCCTGCTTTTTATCATCTTCGCTGCCATCGGATATTTGTTTGCCACCACGAAACTGGGCGATCAAATTGAACAGAAAAGCAGCGAAGTGGTTGCTCAGGTGAAGTCCACTTTCCGACGGACGGAACCTGCACCGCAAGGCGCGCCAACAGATTTAGCGGCCCCGGTAGGCGAGTGGGTAAAAAAGTCGTCAGCCGTCCCGGATGATTTCAGAGGCTGGTACTTAAGCCTGACGGCAGCAGAAGCGCAGCGCTTTGAAAAAGCACTTGCATCTCACGGACAAGAAACAGGTCTGAAATTCTCACTGCTGCTGAGCGGAAATCTCGACCGGCAGCCAGAGCGCCGCAAGGTGTATGTTGAAGCTGTATCGGTTTACAGCCAGGCTTACCGCAAGGCTCGCGAAGCACTGGAAGCAGATGCAGAGCTGGCGGGCGAAAGCGATGAACCCGTGGACGAAGGTGCCCCAACCGTAGAGGGCAAGATCGTTGCAGAAAAAAGTGTCAGCCGCCGCCGGCGTGATCCAAATGGAGAGTTAGCCCCGGCAAGCTAGCCATCTCGCCAGCAAGTTGCAATTCAAAGCGGCGGGCGGCATTGCCCTTCGACCTTTTTGGACGATATTGCCATCTTGAAGGACACCAATCCTGAATTTCTGGCCCTGGTAAAACATGGGCAGCCTGAGCGTATAAGAAACAAAACTGTCCCCAATGCGCGGGGACAGTTTTGTTCTAAGGAAAGGAGTTGAAATCAGGGGGAATTAATCGGGAATATACAGCTTCTGGCCAGTCTTGATTTTATTGGGATCCGACCCGATGGTGGTCATATTCGAATAATAAATTTTCATCACTTCATTATACGTGGCTGGCGTGCCATAAAACTTTCCGGCAATCGAGCTCAGGCTGTCACCCGACTGGACGGTGTAGCACGCGGCCCCAGCTTTTGTATCAGTTCGTACGTACATGTTTGACTCCTTTGGTCGATTTTTGCCGTTACTACGCTGCTATTTTCAAGGTTAGAATTATACAAGCAAACCCAAAAAAGTGGGTTAATCGTGAATTCGCCGGTTGTGTTTACGCACGAGCATGTGGAATGGTCCGAAAATCAATTTTCAGCGAATTCCCACAGACGTATTCTATTTGTTTTCTAAAAATGATGCAATACAACAAATGACTTAATTTGAATGGCCTGTGGGGGAGTCCATTTGACCTGTTTTAAGGCGTGATCTACCAAAAGGACTAGAATTCGTTTGATTTACAATTATAATCCAAGTTAGTTTCACAAAAAACGAGAAAGTAAATCGAACCGACAGCCCTGTTCTGTTGGGCTGTTGCCGACCGTAAGAGGATTAATGAAGCCTTCCCACTTATTTACCGTATTAATATTTATTGTTTCCGCATTACTGGTTGTTGGATGCAGCTCGTCTGAATCACGAGATCCCGACCTATCTTTAAATTCATCCACATTTGAAATTCAACCGGCTGATGGCATCAACGAGAAATCCATGGTCTATGCCGGTCCATCCGGTGAATCGCAGGCTGCCAGTGAACTGCCTGTTACAAAAGACGCTGGTTTGCTCCCAGAAGTTCCCGCACTCGCCCAGGGAGCAGATAGTACCCAGACAAACCCACCGGCTGGTGAGTCTGCAGCAGAAGCTGATGCGGATGCCGCTGCACCTGCAGAACAAAATGCTCCGGCAGAGCCAATCATTGAAGGACCGCTCCCTCCGGTGGATCCATCCATCGGAAACCTGGCACCTGATTTTACACTGACCACCCTGGACGGGCAGACCGTGACGCTTGCTGAACTGCGTGGGCACCCGGTCATGTTGAATTATTGGGTGACCTGGTGTATCCCCTGCCGGGACGAAATGCCCGTCATCGAGGCGTTACAAAAAGAGTATGCAGACGAAGGCCTCGTTGTGCTTTCGATCAACGGGACGCGCCAGGAAGTGTTCACTGATGTAGAAAACCTGGTGAGCGAGTTTGGGCTTTCCTTGCCGGTCCTGTTAGATGAAAACGAAAACGTCTATAATGGTTACCGCATTTTATTTATGCCAACCTCATTTTTTATTGATCAGCGCGGTATTATCCAGGATATTGTGCTCGGAAGCACGGATGAAAGCGGGTTTCGAGCCCGACTGGAGCGTATCGTTGCAGGAGCCAATTAAGCACACCGCAGCCAACATGAAGGTCGCCAACCTAAAAATTGAAAGCCGTTTTGGTGAGCAGCAGGAACAATCCATACCGCCTTATGCATAAGCCGGGGCACCCAAAAGCAGCCTCACCTGGACCGCCAGAAATTGAACAATCCTGGCGGTCGTTGCACTTAATCAACCAGGCATTTCTGGCTGCCGGCGAAGAAGAACAAATAGCCAGGGCGCTGTTGAAATTTATGCCCAACTTGCTTCCGGGACTAGATTTTGCCCGGGTTTATCGTGTCCAGCCGCACGGTCGAGCTTTAATCCCTCTGGCTGAGCAGAGCTACCAGCTGGAGATTTCAGAGGACCAAGCGCGACCAGAATTGATGCCGGACCCTGGGGAGATATTCAGCTGGAGTGCAGGAGAGGTGTACTCGAACGGAGTTGATCAATTTCTCCCAGTGTGGGCGGAAGGAGAGCTTACCGGGCTCATTCAATTCCGGTTGGTAGATGGCGGCCCACTGCAGACCAGCTCCCTGGAAGTTCTTGAACAGGCGGCTCAATCCCTTGCATTGGCACTGCTGGCTATCCAGAGGTGGCAGCACACAGGCAACCAGCGCCACGAAGCCGAATTAATGCGCGATATCATGGGAGCGCTGGCGAGTTCGGCAGATTTAAACCAAAGTCTGGAGACTATTCTTGTTAACTTGAGAAATCTGGTCAATTATGATCAGGCGCGCTTGTTCCTGCTTGAAAATACGCTCCAGGGTGCAACGGCAGGATATTTTGGGGAGGACAGCCAGCAGGGAAAAGGGATGTTTTCGCCGTCCGACCCGGTCGTCGCAGAACTGCGTTTATTGCAGCAGCCCGTGATTATTGGTGATATTTCCCGCGACCCGCGTTTTCGCAGCTGGCCAGAAATGGAAACCGTACGCGGCTGGCTGGGCGTGCCGATCTTTGCCGGGGAAGAAATGGTGGGTTTTCTTTCCTTGGGCTCTCTCAAAATCGATTGTTTTCAACCTCAGGACGCCGAGCTGGTCAACATTTTTGGCGCTCAGCTGGGGCATATTCTGGAAAGGGCATGGCTGCACGAGCAGTCCCACCGCCAGTCAGAAGAACTTGAGGTTCTTTCGAAGATCACCTTTGCATTGGGGCAGGTTGATAACGAGGAAAGTATTTTCCCGGCCATTCTCGAGCAGGTAGCCCGATTTTATGGGGCTGTGGGAGGGACGTTCCTTTTCCCCGATCACTTACAAACCAGCTTATATGTGCGCTACAGTAATGACCCAGCGCTCATTGGCATGCACCTCCCTGGGGGAGAAGACCTGTTTTGGAAGGTTTTCCAGACAGGCGAGCGCCGGATTTTGAAAAAAATCCCAGGCTTCTTGAAAAGGAATCCAGCCGAGCCTTACCAACGCTTGTTAGGAAGCAGTGGTTCTGCAGCGATTATCCCCCTGGCGTATCGGTCCTCCAATTTTGGGGTGCTGCTGCTCTTATTCGATGAGCCTGGCGCAGTGCTGGTGGATAATCTGGAACAGCTTGATACGATTGCCTCGATCACCGGTACGTTCCTTTACCGGGCGATTTTCTTGGATGCGCTGGAAAAACAACTGCATATCCGGACCCGCCACCTCACAGCGCTCTACAGCCTGAACCAGGTTGCCGGTCAATCGACAGACGACGACCAGCTTTTGGGAAGTCTGCTGAAAATTGTACTGGAGGTTATGGGCAGTGAGATGGGTTTTATCCTGCTTGGGGATGCCGATGGACAGGTGCTTGGACTGGCCGCGCAGTACCAAATTTCGGATGATATCCGCCAGTATTTTACCGAAATGCAAATTCAAAAGACTTTTTGGGAAGAGGTTTTATCTTCCAACAGTCCTCTGGTGGTACCGAACATCAGCGAAGAGCCGCGCCTGCCAGCGGTATTTAAGCAAATGGATTGGCGAGGTCAAAACGCCTGTATCCTGGCTCCCCTGCGAGCCCGTCACCAAACTTTGGGTCTGGTCGGAATTTTTAATGTATCGGTATTGGATTATTCGATTGAAGATATAAATCTATTTATGAACATCACCGACCAGCTTGGCAATGCCGTAGAGCGGGCCAACCTGGCAGCGCAGGCGCGCCAGGCGGCGGTCATTGAGGAGCGTCAGCGGCTGGCGCGGGAACTGCACGATTCTGTCACCCAGCTCATCTACAGCCAGGTGTTGTTTGCTGGAGCGGGACTGCGCGTACTGGACCAGGGGGATCTTGAAACCCTGCGCTATGACCTGGGGCGGATTGACGAAGCCGCCCAGCAGGCACTAAAAGAAATGCGCTTACTGGTGTACGAGCTGCGCCCGGCGGTCTACCTGCAGGAAGGACTGGTGGCTGCGTTGGAACGCAGGCTGGACGCGGTTGAAAAGCGGGGCGGGATCAATGCCACACTGCGGGTGGAAGGGGACCTCGGCCTCGATGAAGCGCTAGAGCTTTCTCTTTACCGAATTATCGAGGAAGCATTGAACAACACCCTGAAACACAGCTCGGCAAAAAATGTCTCGATCTATATAGACGCCCAGCCCAACTCCTTGCGGCTGGAAATTCACGATGACGGCAGCGGGTTTGACCCGGTAGAGATGGCGAATTTAGGTGGGATGGGATTGCATAACATTCGTGAGCGCACTGAAGCACTCGGGGGTAAAATAGCTATTGAAACAGGACCCAATGAAGGTACCCGGCTTATGATTACGATTGGTGTAAATTAATGGCGGAGACGATTCGTGTTTTGATTGTTGAAGACCATACGGTGGTGAGGGATGGTTTAAAGGCACTCCTATCGGTAGAGGAGGGCATCCAGGTTGTTGGTGAGGCCCAGGATGGGTTGGAAGCTGTGCAGCGGGCCGTCGAGTTAAATCCGGATGTGGTCCTGCTCGACCTGATCATGCCGCGCATGGATGGTGTCCAGGCGACGGTTGAGATCAAAAAGCAGAATCCGAATGTCAGGATCCTGGTGCTGACAAGTTTTTCCGAGAACCACCAGATTTTTTCCGCCATTAAGGCTGGGGCAACCGGCTACTTGATGAAAGACAGCTCCTCAGAAGCATTGATCCAGGCCATTCGAGATACTTATCAAAATAAACCTGCCTTGCAACCTGAGATCGCTCGAAAATTAATGCAAGATATTCAAAACCCATCCAGCCAGGAACCACAGGACAGCAGCCTGACGGAACGCGAGATCGAAATATTACAAGAACTCGCACTTGGCAAGACGAACAAAGAAATTGCGGATGACCTGGTGCTCAGTGAACGGACGGTGCGCACGCACATTACGAATATCCTGGCAAAACTACGCCTGTCTAACCGCACCCAGGCTGTACTTTATGCGCTGCGTGAGGGCATCGCGCATATCCGCTACACCCCGCCTTCAAAAGAATAATCACACAACCTGCGCCGCCTGATTTCTCAGCCCGATTTGTACAGCTTATGCCCTGGTTGGGAATTCCAAAATTTAGGTCATTCCGCCGATCCAAAAAAACTAACAAACCTGTATGATTAGTCTGTGAATTTCATCGATCTGAGGAGCCACAGGTGAGGGCAGACGTACATACGCTTGTGATAGCAAAAAAAGGGCATTACCGTACCAGCCTGGTTGCCCTGTTGGCGACAGTTCCTCAAATTGAATCTGTCGTAACAGCGGATGATATTCACCAGGCGCTTGAGTCACCCGGCAGGCGGGCGCCAGACTTAATCTTGTTCGAAACCTATTCTTTAAACTACAATCTGGTTGAGTTCATGGACTCCCTGGCAGATCTTTGGCCGGCAGCCCGGAAAATAATCGTCGCAGAGCGCATCAACCAGCCGAGACCCCCGATTCCTTTGGGGCGGATTTTGTAATCACGAAAGAGGTTTTGGCTGGCGAATTCTTGCGGCTCATCCAACAATTGCTGGTTGCGCCCAGCTCACGATCCAGATTATGGCAGGGGCAACGTTTACCCTGACCAATAGACCAAAAGGAGCCTCGCAACAGGCTCCTTTTCGTTAGCCGTCTAATCCTTTCCCTTCTTCTGTAAATGTTCGTATGGCCGCCTCCGACAGCTCGTGTATGGGCAGTTGGTGAAGTATGCTGAACGGCAGGGTTAAATGTCGGACGCCAGCCGAGATAGCAGCCTGGACCTCGTCGAACGAGTGGAAGCTGGCACCCAGCAAACGGGTGCTGCTGCCCGCGAGGACCTGTTGGATCTGCTGTAAGACTTCGTTTGCCTGCGGCAGCAATCTCTGCATCCGGCTGTAGTAAACCACGACATGACTTGAGCCCAATTCCCGGGCAATCAGTGCCTGCCCGGCGAGTAGAGCGCGGTGATACAACAGGGTGGACTACCGGTAAGACGCGCTGCATTGCGAAATCCGACTGGAGTAGCAGGGATTTTTAAAACGAGCCGGTCACCCAAAAGCGAGTGGGCCAGCTCGGCCTCGCGAAAAAAATCTGGCTGGGCGAGGGAATGTGGCTGGTAAAAGATCGGACCTTCGATCAGATCCCTGAACGCTGCCAGAATTTTGTCGCTCGGCAGCGGGTTAAGCGCCATAAGGGCCGGGTTCGTTGTAACTCCCTGGACCCAACCCCACTCGCTGGCGGTTTTAATTTCTTCGAGATTGGCCGAGTCGATAAGAATGCTCATAACGGAAATCCTGTTAATAACTTCCAACGTAGTATAGCAATGAGTCTTGACTGCAAAAATAGACCGCTGCCTGCGCCAACCGTTTTTCCGTGAGGTCCCTGCATCTGTTAGGATCAATTGCTGATAGCGTTCGGAAATTCCCCGCAGTGCGCCGGTCGGTGTAGAATAAAGGCTGGGAGCAAACAATGTTCCCGGAAGACATAAACACAATTCGTTGGAAGAATCTTAATATGGGCATGCGGAAATGTCGGTGGTAACCCAGGGCGCCAGCCTGGATGGACTGCTTTTAAGGAAACGCAATCCGGCGAATTCTTGAATAACAAACCTTTGCGGGTCTCCCCGAGCAGGAGGAAGGCAGATTGAATACCCCTCACCTGAAGGAACACAGTATTCTGTATACCGATATGTACCAGTTAACCATGGCTCAGCTTTACTACCGGATGGGCCTGCATGAGAAACAAGCCCAGTTCGATCATTTTTTTCGCAGCTACCCGGATTACGGCACTCATAAAACTGGCTACTGCATTTCGGCAGGCCTGGAGTGGCTCGTGCGCTGGATGCAGATGATCCGGTTTGAAACAGATGATATCGATTACCTGCGCAGCCTGCGTGGGAGAACCGGCGCCCGGTTGTTCGGTGAAGACTTCCTGAACTGGCTCAGTGAGAATGGTACCTTCGATGGAATCTCGATGCTTGCCATCCCGGAAGGGCGAGTCGCGCATCCGGATGTTCCCCAGACGATTGTCATGGGACCGCTGGTTATGGCCCAGATATTAGAGACTCCTCTGCTGAATCAGATCAATTATCAAACCCTGATTGCGACAAAGGCGGCGCGCATCCGGGAAATCGGGCGCGGCCAGGTGATGCTTGAATTTGGCATGCGGCGGGCGCAGGATGGTTCTGCCAACTCTGGGGCGCGCGCCGCTTTGATTGGCGGGGCGGATTTTTCTTCGAATGTTGAGATCTCACGTATGTTGGGATACGAGCCGAAAGGCACCCACGCGCACAGCATGGTGCAGGTATTCACTGCATTGGGCGGCAGCGAGCTGGATGCTTTCCGGGCGTATGCCGAGACTTATCCGGATGAATGCCTGCTGCTGGTTGATACGATTGATACGCTGAACAGCGGCATGCCAAACGCCATTCGGGTTTTTGAGGAGCTGCGCCGCAAGGGGCACAAACCGGTGGGTGTGCGGCTTGATTCTGGTGACCTGGCGTATCTGAGCATCCAGGCTGCGAAAATGTTGGATGACGCAGGTTTCGCAGAATCCAGCATCGTTTTGTCGAACCAGCTCGATGAATTGGTAATCTGGCAGATTTTGACTCAAATTCAAGAAGAGGCGCCGCGCTATGGTGTGGATGCCAACCACCTGATCCGGCGCCTGGTGTACGGCGTGGGTACACGCCTGATTACTTCTTCTGGGTCGGCGGCTTTAGACGGGGTCTACAAGCTCGTGGCAGTATGCGATCAGGATAAGTGGGTGCCGGCGATTAAAATTTCGGAGACTCCTGCGAAAACGATCAATCCAGGGCATAAGCGCGCTTACCGGATCTATGACTACCGGGGAAAAGCGACCGCCGACCTGCTGACCCTGGATGACGAGGATCCCCCGCGTGATGCCTGAGATTGTTTTCCGCCACCCAACCGACCACACCAAATACCGGACTTTGCGGCAGGAGGAAATCACTGCAATTGAACCACTGCATATCCCCATTTTGGATGCGGGCAGGCTGGTCTATAAGTTTCCGGATATTGAGGCTTTACGCCACCAGCGCGCGCAAGACATGGAAAGGCTGGATACAGGCGTCAAGCGGTTGATGAATCCGCATCGTTATCACGTTTCACTGACCGAGCGGCTCTGGCAGCTCAAGCAAGAGTTGATCAAAGAAGCTCTGGATGCGGGATGACCGTGCGGGATGGGACCTTTGCCTGCCTGGAGAAACAATGAAAGCGATCGATGAGAAAATTTTTACCCAACTTCGAAAAAACATCCCCAACCTGAATGGGCTGGAGCTGCCTCCAGCGATTTTTGTAGATATGGAAGGGGAATTTATCCGCTGGGACGAGAACGCGCCAGAACTGGTGGTCCGCTTTCCGGTGAAAGAGCGCTACCGAAACCCGCTCGGTATGATGCAGGGCGGTATGATCGTGGCGGCTCTGGATAATGCCTACGGGCCGCTCAGTTACCTGGTCGCGCCACCCAGCCTGACGATGCAGCTGAACACCAGCTTTATCAAATCTGTAGCACCCGATGAGCCGTATATCGAGGTGACCGCGCGGGTGGATCTGTTGACGAAGCGTTTTCTACATATGTCTGCCGTGGTGACCAATGCCGGAGCTGAGACCCTGGCTATTTCCCAGGCCAACTGTATGATCCTCCGCGGCCCGCGTCCTTGATCCTTTGGGAGATCTCGTTACTTGAGCGTGAGCATATAATCGACCAGGGCTTTGACCTGCTCCTCACTGAGGTGGTCGCTGTAATCCTGGTACATGGTGCCTTTTACAAACCCTTCAGGTACATAAACATTCGGGTAGAGAATTGACTCGCGCAGGTAATCTGCAGATGTCACCGCACTACCTGTGTAAGCGGGGTCTTGCAAAACGGTTTCTGCCCGCTGGGCAACTCCTGCCAGAGAGGGGCCGACCAGGGTCACCCCTGGTTCGAGCGAATGGCAGGTTGCACAGCCTGGTGTTTGTTCCAGGAGCATTTCCTTGATGAGCGCACCACCATCGGTCGGATCGATCGCCTGGGGTGAGCTGCAGCCTCCCAACCATAAGGCAAGCAATAGGACAGCAGGGATCAGCACTTTCAGCATAGGGTTCTCCACGGTTTGCGGATTGGTGATTACTTTCACAAATTGGATTATAAACGGTTTGCAGGGAGAAACAATAAGCCTCGCGGTGATGCGAGGCTCATGTGGACAAAAAAGGCTCTTGAGACCGTGCTTACAATGCTGCAACCTGGGCTGCCACTTCCTGACCCAGTGCGGCGATCAGCTCGGGGGTATAGTCACCATTGATGTTCAGGATGACATGGGAAAAGCCCAAAGCATGTAATTCCTGTACTCTGTTGAGCACATCCGCCATATCCTGATCGTCTGGGCGGATGGTATTGAGCACGGTTTTTTCAATGTCTGCATATGGCCTGCCAACCTGTGAGCAATGATTTTTCAGGATTTCCAGGTGCTCCTTGAGTGACTCTTCACCCGCGCCGGCAAAGAAATTGCAGGCGTCGGCATACATGGCAACATACCGCAGGGTTTTCGTTTTTCCCATCCCGCCGATCAAGATAGGAGGGTGCGGTTTGGTCAATGGTTGGGGATTGCTCACCGGATAGGGCAGCGTGAACTGCTTGCCTTTAAACTCGGTGGTATCCCCGCGCCACATATGGTGTGCCAGTTGAAGAATGTCTTCCAGTTGCTCGAACCGTTCCTTTTTTGGGGGAAAGCGCATTCCTAGTGAAAGCGTCTCATGCTCATTCCAGGCCGCGCCGATTCCAAAATAAGTACGACCTCCAGAAAGAACGTCCAGTGTGTTGATTGTTTTAATGACCACTGCCGGGTGGCGATAAATCACACCACCGACCAGCAAGCCCAGTTTAATCTGCTGAGTGCAACCTGCAAGATAACCCAGCGTTGCATACCCTTCAACCATGGGGTTTTCAGGCGCTCCCAGCCAGCCGCCGAGCTGGAAAAAATGATCCATGACCCACATACTGTATATGCCGTTTTCATCAGCGGCCTGAGCGATTTCTGCGAACCACGCCCCCATGGACTCGGGTGTGCTGGGGCGGAACTGCGGAACTTGGATGCCAATGCGCATGCGATCGTCTCCTTTTCTTTTGACTTGAACAGTGATTAATGCAGGCAGGGTGCTAACCGGCTTGGGTAAGCGAACTGCCATATTTGCGGGAATAATTTTACCCGCCCGAGGTCACGCCGATTTGAAGAAATGCACCCTGGGTTCGGGCATGTGACTGTTGGATAGGCAGCCGGTCCGAGCAGAATACACCTTAAACGCTTTCTTTAAGCTGACCACTGCGATAAGCCTCCAGCAGGGCCTGCAAGGCGGTGATGCGCACTTCGGATCGCCGACCTGCATCCGTATCCTTGACCCGAATCCGATCATAGTTTGTTTCCAGGATAATTGTCTGGGGATGGAGGTCCTGGTTGGATTCTACGAATGCCTGGGAAGATACAAACGGCTCGTGGGCAGCCAGTAACAGCCCATAAGAATTGTAAACCAGCGTGTACCCGGCAATCCCGGTCTGAGCCTGGTAAGCCTTTGCCAGGCCGCCATCGATCACCAGCAGCTTTCCGTTAGCCTTCACCGGGCTTTCGCCTTTCCTTACTTTCACTGGTACATGACCATTGACAATATGGGATTTGGCCGGATCAAGTCCAAACTCATCCAGGATGCGGCAGGCATATTCTTCCTGGTCGCGATACTTGTAATAGGCGTTTTTTTGTTCACTGTGCGTGGATTTGTCGGCGATCAGGTAGCGTTCAAACGTCGCCATTTTTTGTTTCCCAAAAATAGGGGAATCGGCGCCCGACCACAAATACCACATGATATCCAGGCCAGCCAGGCGGGCGGCAGGCTCTTCTGCCAGGCAGCCCTGGCGCACCAGGCGGTCGAGATGATCCAGAAAGGAGCGCCCCTTATAACACTGACCATTCTCTTCATAGATGAGGAAACTGCCATCCGGATTCATTGGGATACAACCGTGATAAAGCAGGTTCCCATTATAAATCAGGTACATGCTGCCTTTTACCAGTAAAAAGCGCAGGTGAGTTTGCAACCGCTCGCTGTTCAGAAAAGATAGCCGCAGTTTGTTAACGACACTTCGTTCAGCCTCGGTCAATGCGTAGGGGTTGTGTGGATCGACCGTTGGGAAATAAGTATCGAGTGCAGGGTATTCCTGCCCATCCAGGGTGACCATGCCGCTCTCAAAATCAATCTTGTCCAGCAGCAGGCGATCCTGCATGCGGTACGCAGGCCGGCGTTGGATAATTTCTGCTTCCAATTTGAGCTGGATAACCGTGATGGCTTTGTGCATCTGGGCCATTAACTGCAGCTCTGCATCTGTGAACTCATCGCCACTCGCCAGCCTGGGTCGGAACTGCTCACAAGGATCGTTGTGGTAGGTATTCATCGCGAATGACGCTAGGGGCAGCAGGCTGAGTGCATAACCGTTTTCGAGTGTTTCCAGGTTGGCGTAGCGCAGGGAAACCCGAATGACATTTGCCATGCAAGCCTCGCTGCCCGCGGCGGCACCCATCCACACGATGTCGTGATTACCCCAAACAACATCCACCGAGTGATAATCCAGCAGGTAATCCATGATGATATGAGCACCCGGACTGCGGTCATAGATGTCCCCCAGGATATGGAGATGGGCAATTTCCAGGCGCTGGATCATCTCGGATATTGCCGTGATGAACGCCCGGGCGCTGCCGATCTGGATGATGGTGTCCAGAATATTGTGGAAATACTCCAGCCGGTTGTCAATGATTTCCTGCTCTTTAAGCAGTTCCTCGACTACGAACGCAAATTCAGGCGGAAATGCTGCGCGCAAGCCAGACCGGGAATATTTGGAAGAGACCTCCCGGCAAAGCCGGACGAGCCGCAGCAGGATAGCCCGATACCAGCCGGGAATTTCCGCTGGATCAAGCTGGCTGAGGATTAATGGGAGTTTTTCTTTTGGGTAGTAAATCAATGTGGCAAATTCGATGCGCTCCTGGTCATTCAGCTCCTGCGAGAAGAGTTCATCTATTTTGCGCTTTACCGACCCAGAACCACTGCGCAGCAGGTGAGAGAACGCTTCGTGTTCGCCGTGAATGTCGGACAGGAAGTGCTCCGTTTCTTTAGGCAGGTGTAGATTGGCACTCAGGTTGATAATTTCTGACGAAGCACTCTGGATGGTGGGGTATTGCTTGGCAAGCAGGGCCAAATAGTCCAGGTCAAAGAGAGGCATGATTCGCTCCATCTCAACGGCTGATGCCTGGTAATGCCGCTGCCCGAAATTCCAGATGGTGGCATTTCCCAGATGATTGGCGTGGTTATATTTTTTGAATAGTATAGCATTCAAAAGAGCGGTAATCCTCCTCCCGGAAGATGTATCCCCAGCGCAATGCAGTATTTATTCGCCGGCAGCAGACTGCTCCGGTCAGGGATTACGCAGAGGATTCCCACCACAGCATTTTTGTGTGTAGGTGTTTGTGAACGGAGCGGCTTAAGATGCCGCTATCTTGTTTGTCGGCTAATAACAACCGGATTCCTAACACGGCTGTCAAGGCTTAAACCGGCTGAAAAATGATAAGATAATGGATCATTTTTGGGAGCAGGCCAATGGATACAACCCAAATTCAAAACTGGTTCATCGAAAACCCGATTCTGGCAATCAGCGCGATAACACTCTTCAGCGTGATTTTGTTTTTGATCGCCCGGTACGTCATCATCCGCGGGGTGGTGCGCCTGGCCTCACACTCATCAACCCAAATTGATGACATATTTATCAAGCATCTAAAACCATTCCGGCTTTCATGGCTGGTACCGCTGATTGTGGTGTACCTGCTGGCTTACCTGCTGCCCGAATTTGAGCTGAACATCCGCAAGGTGACGCTGTTCATGATCATCGTGATTTCGGTCATCAGTGTGAATGCCTTTTTGAGCGCATTGAACGAAGTTTATGAAAGCCGTGCGAGCTTTAACGGGGTAAGCATCCAGAGTTACCTGGATATCGCCAAGATTTTGATCATCCTGGTCGCCATTATTCTCAGCATTTCGTTGTTTTCCGGTGAATCACCGCTGGTTTTGCTCACTGGTCTAGGGGCGCTGACTGCGGTGCTGCTCTTAATCTTTCAAAACACGCTGCTTTCGCTGGTCGCCAGCGTGCAAATTGTTGCGAATGACTTGATCAAGGAAGGTGATTGGATTGAGGTCCCAGGCTATGGCGCGGATGGTGACGTCACCAACATCACCCTGCACACGATCAAAGTCCAAAACTTTGATAAAACGTTTACGGTTATCCCGACTTACCGGATCGTAGAGGTTGCCTACAAGAACTGGCGTGGGATGAAGGAAAGCGGCGGGCGGCGCATCCAGCGCTCGATCCTGGTGGACATGAATACGATCAAGTTTTGCGACGAGGGCATGCTGGCGCAGCTGCGGAAAATCGACCTGATCCAGGAATCCCTGGAAGTGCGCATTCAATCCATTAATGAATACCGGCGGACCAGCCTAGCTGAATATGATTCGCCGCTGGATGGACCGCAAATTACCAACACGGAAGTTTTCCGGAACTATATAGTGGCTTACTTGAAAAGCCGCCCCGACATCCACCAGCAGGGGATGCCGTTCCTGGTGCGCACCTTGTCACCAAACCCGACCGGATTACCGATCGAGATATATATATTCGCCCGTACAACTCAATGGGAGGAATACGAGAGTATCCAGGCGGATATCATCGATCATTTGCTAGCAGCTGCCGGGCATTTTGACCTGCGCGTATTCCAGGAGCCCACCGGGCGTGATTTTACAGCTTTCGCAGGTCAGCTGCTGTCTGGCTGAGGCAGTTGCTCAGGTCCACATCAAAAATTCCGTATGCTGAAGGATTTTTAACCGATTATCAGCCGCCCAATGCCATCCATTGGGCGGTTTTTACGCGCAGCGTAACGGAAACATTTACTTGTTATCTCCCTCTCAATCGATCTCGGAGTTGATTTGGCGCAGATCGAATCAACGGCGTAAACCTGAAGAAAATCGCATCTTGTCACGTTTTCAACACTTTGTTGATATGCCAAAAATCCCTTCGGATAGATAAGATCAATGTAGGGGAAATTTGAATCCACCCAGGGATCGTTCATCACCACACCGCGGCGAACCAGAAAAATCCAACTGAGCCCACCATGACAGATGGAACTGCTGTATTAGCGATACTCTCTATAGTGTGTTGTAAAAGTCGAAAGCAATGGCTTTATTAGATGTCGATTGGATGGGGTAATGAGCGACCGGCTGGCGACCATCCGCCCGGTCGGGATCATGTTCAAGGAGCTGGACGATGTTTGGCGCGAGGCGGCATGGAAATATTTCGGCAGAGAATACATACGGCGGGTCACGTCTCTGCGGTGAAATGAGCAGGGGGTTTTGAAAACAGTCATAGTGGAATTTACCGCTGCAGACCAGATGGTAGCATGACCCAATTTAAGCCATTGACAAAGACACAAACGCTTTAGTCCTGGAGGTACCACCAATGCCATCCAACCTCACTAAACAGATTACCCGTTTCTTTCAGTTTAAGAGACTTCTTCCCCTGGTCACCATCTTTGTGATCATTTTCAGTATGTTCCACACCGTCCAGCCGGTCAAAGCCGACGTCGCTCTCTCCGTCAGCCCCCTGACCTGGGAAGTGATCGGCCTGGACAGCAATAATGTTAGCGTTGGGCCGAATAATTTCCCGGTGGGAATACGAGTTTGTAATGCCGCAGGAGCTGACCCGGCCACGGGTGTGACCGCGACATTCACCTGGACCTCGAGTACCAATAGCACTTATATTTACTTGCGCCCTGGGTCCTATTCAATGATCCCTGGCCCCGCGGAGGCGGCCATCACCATTAATCCTGGTGCCTGCCACGATTTTTACTTTGAAGTCGAGGTTGCCCGTGACCCGGCTTCCCGCGGCAAGATCCGTCCATATCAGATCACCGTGACCGCCGATGGCGGGGTCTCGCTCAGCTATCCTCAAGCGCCGCAGACACGCCAGATCTACGTTGAATGGTTGGTTTCGCAAAGCCGCAACTCAACGACGAACGTGACACTGGATGGGGTTAACGTCGGCCCGGGTGGGGTGATGACACTCATGGTTGGCAGCAGCTATACCATCACTCTGTACGGTTCTACAGCAACCAATGGATATGAGCAGATCGAGACCTTCATCAATTTCCCGAACACCATTTTCCAGGTCAATAGCGTCACGACAACGTATACAGCCGAAGACACTACCAGCCCAGACCTGTGGGCCGGTAGCAAGCTCTACGCCGATGGTTGTAATTGGGAAAACGATCCCGCCTCGCTCAATTACCGTTCATGCCTGGGGGTTGGCAAGTACGGCGGCACCATCAGCGTTGCGTACGATGTGACCATCATCGGCGGCAGCGGTACCACCGATACCCTTAACACCCTGATCTACGATTTCTCTGGCAGCAGTTATCACTACAACGCTGATTTCTCCACGAACGGGCGCATATTCCGGATCGTCAATGCTGGCATTGAAAAGGCTTTCGAGCCAAAGACCGTCCTCCCCGGCGGGGTCTCAACACTGACATTCACTCTCACCAACCCTGGCACTTCCACAATCAGCAATCTGAACTTCACTGACCCCCTGCCGCTGGATCTAACCGTAGCCACAGGCACCCTCACGAACGCTTGTAACGGCACCGGTACGGTCACGCTGGCACACAATTCTCCACCTACCCGAGACACGATTGCCCTGAGCGGCGCCAGCCTGGGACCCGGCGCAAGTTGCTCGTTCCCCGTCACCGTCACGGCTGCGTCGACGGCCAACGGCCTGTATACCAACGTGACCAACAACCTGTTCATTGGCAGTAACGATACCGAGGACAACGCCACAGACTACATGCAGGTGACTACCCTGCCGGCTCCGCCCAGCAGCTGTGCCTTACCGACCGTATTGGCAACCTGGACAATACCTGATGCCAGCGGCCCGCCTCCAAATGAATTGATCAATCCGTTAGCACTTGTTGATTTTGCCGAGGCTACCGCGGCCTTGACCGGCGTGAACGGGTCGGGCCAGTTCACCAACTCTGCTGGTGTGACTACCAATGCCTGGCGGGTGACGGACGCATGGACAGATGTCTCTACCGTCGATCCGGTTGTGTCGGTTGCTCCGTATATCCAGTTTGAGATCGACACGAGCGATTATGGTGGGGCCCGGCTCAGATTCCAATATGCTCTTGAGACCAATGGGCAGTGGGGAGCCAACAACAACAATTGGGTTTATGTATATTCCAGCACGGATGGCGCAAATTTTTCGCTGGCAGGCTGGATCGATGCAACCAAAGGCTCCTGGCAGCCGCTGCAAACAATCACGGCAGCCTCCACGGGCACGAATCACACCTATTTTCGCATCACTGCCAAAACGAGAGGCAATCAGCCTGTTGCTTCTGTTCTGCTGGACAATATCACTATCGATGGTTGTGCACGTCCCAGTGCCCCACTGCTTGACAAGGCATTCCAGGCTGACCCCATCACGGTAGGCGGCAACAGTGTGCTCCGGTTCACCCTGCACAATCCCAACACCAGCAGCCTGACAGGTGTGGTGTTCAACGACTCCCTGCCGAACGGGCTGATGATCAACACCCCGAACGGGCTGTCCACCACCTGTTCGTTCGGCACTTCGCCTATCACCGCTGCGGCGGGCACAAGTACGATCAGCCTGAGTGGTGCAACATTGGCGGCGAATGAGACCTGCACGATTGACGTTAGCGTAACTGGCCTGATGACCGGTTCCTATAACAACCTGACTTCAAACATCACCTCAACCGAAACTGGCCCCAACACCACAATAGATGGCTACGGCGAGGATGACCTGACCGTAATCGCCCCGCCGATTATCGATAAGTCCTTTGGCGCCAACGCCATCCTGACCGGGGACAGCACCACCCTGACCTTCTCCATCATCAACCCCAATACGGAAATCACCCTGACCGGCGTCTCCTTCACAGACACCTTGGTCGCAGGCCTGGACGTCGCTAATGCCAGCTTCTCAAATGTCTGTAGTGGCAGCGGAACACTTACCACGAACAACAATGCCCCCGTGCAAGATACCGTGGTTTTGAGTGGGGCCAGCCTGGCTCCGCGCACTTCCTGTACCTTCTCGGTCACTGTGAACGGCACAACTACTGGCCTCAAACATAACATGGTCCAGGTCAATTCCTCCAATGGCGGCCTGGGAAACACCGCCACAGCAGATCTGCTGGTCCGCGACCCGGTCTACCAATTGAACTTCCTCAAGCAGGTTGGTCCGGCGAGCACCGGTCCTTGGTCTTCGCACCTGGAACTAAACGCCGGCGGCGATGTATATTATCGATTTGTCGTGGAGAACACCGGCGATCAGCCCTTGACCTATGTGGTCGTCACCGACGATGATGTTCCAGCAGCACTCAATCCTTCCACCTGCACCTGGTACCATCTGGAGGGTAGCCCCGAATCGCCAGTGAACTATGTCGATGCGGATGGAAATCCCGCTAACGGCTTCCAGCTAACCATCCCGGCTCCCAGCGCTGTAAACAATATGCACGTCGCATACTGCGCGCTCGGGCCTGTGCTTGCCCTTTCCGACCTACACACGAACCATGCATCTGCAGACAGCAACGAGACAACCCCGGACCCGGATGAAGCATCTTACTTTGGAAGCGACCCGGCCATCCAGGTAGTGAAGAATATTTCCGTGGATAGCGGTCTCACCTGGGTGCCTGCGGATGCCGTGCCCGGCCCGTACCTGCTGTCGGGGACAAACCCGCTCTTCCAGTTTGAGGTGATGAACACTGGCAACGTGACGCTGACGAGCATCCAGCTGGCTGACACTGATATGAGTTTGTTCTATGATGATATCGACCTGACGACGACGTGCACAATCCCGTCGATGCTGGACCCGGGTGAGAGCTTTGTCTGCTACGGCGGGCTGGCCTGGGCTGCCGGACAACATCAGGACACCGCAACAGCGGGGGGTGTGTACAACAACTCCACGTATGAAGACACGGATGACGCCCATTACTTTGGGTCTATACCTGCGCTCACGGTGACGAAAACGGCGGATAACAACAACGTGCCCGAGACTGGCGGGGATGTGACCTTCACATACGTGGTTGAGAACACGGGCAACGTCTCAGTGGAGATCACCAGCCTGTCCGATAACGTGTTTGGCGTGCTGACGGGCGATGGGGACTGCCAGGTGGGTACCACGCTGGCGGTGGGAGCGAGCTGCACGTTCGACTACACCACGAGCCTGAGCGGGAATGCCGGGACGACGCATACAAATGTATTCACGGTACATGCCGAGGATAGTGACGGGAACGACACGAGCGCCACCGATGACGAAACGGTGACATTCGATGATGTGCTGCCCACGGTCGAGCTGATCAAAACGGCAGACCCGCTGACGCTGCCCGAGCCGGGTGGAGACTTCGTTTTCACTCTTACCATCCACAACTCCTCAGCCGAAGCGGTGACGATCACCGCCCTGACCGACGACAACGCGCTCTCAGCGGAATGCCTGGCCCTGGTGGGCACGAGCCTCCCTGCGGGTGGGACCGTCACCTGCACGTACCCGGTCAGCCACAGCGAAGCGGGCACGTATGACAACACTGCCTTGGTGGACGGTGGAAGATAATGAAGGCAACACCGCCAGCGACACTGACGACGAGACTGTCACCGTCACCGACCTGCAGCCCACGGTCGAGCTGACCAAGACCGCTGACCCGCTGACCCTGCCCGAGCCGGGAGGGCTGTTCACATACACCCTCAGCATCCACAACTCCTCAGCCGAAGCGGTGACGATCACCGCCCTGACCGACGACAACGCGCTCTCAGCGGAATGCCTGGCCCTGGTGGGCACGAGCCTCCCTGCGGGAGGGACCGTCACCTGCACCTACTCGGTCAGCCACAGCGAAGCGGGCACGTATGACAACACCGCTTCCGTGGATGTCCAGGATAATGAAGGCAATACCGCCAGCGACACTGACGACGCGACGGTCACCGTCACCGACCTGCAGCCCACGGTCGAGCTGACCAAGACCGCTGACCCGCTGACCCTGCCCGAGCCGGGAGGGGTGTTCACATACACCCTCACCATCCACAACTCCTCAGCCGAAGCGGTGACGATCACCGCCCTGACCGACGACAACGCGCTCTCAGCGGAATGCCTGGCCCTGGTGGGCACGAGCCTGGCACCGGGAGGGACCGTCACCTGCACCTACTCGGTCAGCCACAGCGAAGCGGGCACGTATGACAACACCGCTTCCGTGGATGTCCAGGACAATGAAGGCAATACCGCCAGCGACAGCGACGACGAGACCGTGACTGTCAGCGACGAGCTGCCCACGGTCGAGCTGACCAAGACGGCGGACCCGCAGACCCTGCCCGAGCCGGGCGGGGTGTTCACCTTCACGCTTGCCATCCACAACTCCTCACCCGAGGCGGTGACCATCACGGACCTCAGCGACGACAACGCGCTCTCGGCGGAATGCCTGGCCCTGGTGGGCACGAGCCTGGCACCGGGAGGGACCGTCACCTGCACCTACACGGTCAGCCACAGCGAAGCGGGCACGTATGACAACACCGCTTCCGTGGAAGTCCAGGACAACGAAGGCAATACCGCCAGCGACAGCGACGACGAGACCGTGACCGTCACTGACGAGCAGCCCACGGTTGAGCTGACCAAGACCGCAGACCCGCTGACACTGCCTGAGCCGGGCGGGGTCTTCACTTTCACCTCACCATCCACAACTCCTCAGCCGAAGCGGTGACCATCACAGCCCTGACTGACGACAACGCGCTCTCAGCGGAATGCCTGGCCCTGGTGGGCACGAGCCTCCCTGCGGGTGGGACCGTCACCTGCACGTACCCGGTCAGCCACAGCGAAGCGGGCACGTATGACAACACTGCCTTGGTGACGGTGGAAGATAATGAAGGCAACACCGCCAGCGACACTGACGACGCGACCGTCACCGTCACTGACCTGCAGCCCACGGTCGAGCTGACCAAGACCGCTGACCCGCTGACGCTGCCCGAGCCGGGTGGAGACTTCGTTTTCACTCTCACCATCCACAACCCATCGCCCGAGGCTGTGACCATCACCGCCCTGACTGACGACAACGCGCTCTCAGCGGAATGCCTGGCCCTGGTGGGCACGAGCCTGGCACCGGGAGGGACCGTCACCTGCACGTACCCGGTCAGCCACAGCGAAGCGGGCACGTATGACAACACTGCCTTCGTGACGGTGGAAGATAATGAAGGCAACACCGCCAGCGACAGCTGACGACGCGACGGTGACCGTCACCGACGAGCAGCCCACGGTCGAGCTGACCAAGACCGCTGACCCGCTGACCCTGCCCGAGCCGGGAGGGCTGTTCACATACACCCTCAGCATCCACAACTCCTCAGCCGAAGCGGTGACGATCACCGCCCTGACCGACGACAACGCCCTCTCAGCGGAATGCCTGGCCCTGGTGGGCACGAGCCTCCCTGCGGGTGGGACCGTCACCTGCACGTACTCGGTCAGCCACAGCGAAGCGGGCACGTATGACAACACCGCTTCCGTGGATGTCCAGGATAACGAAGGCAATACCGCCAGCGACACTGACGACGACGACGGTGACCGTCAGCGACGTGCAGCCCACGGTCGAGCTGACCAAGACCGCTGACCCGCTGACGCTGCCCGAGCCGGGAGGGGTGTTCACATACACCCTCACCATCCACAACTCCTCAGCCGAAGCGGTGACGATCACCGCCCTGACCGACGACAACGCGCTCTCAGCGGAATGCCTGGCCCTGGTGGGCACGAGCCTCCCTGCGGGTGGGACCGTCACCTGCACGTACCCGGTGAGCGCACAGCGAAGCCGGCACGTATGACAACACGGCCTCCGTGACAGTGGAAGACAACGAAGGCAATACCGCCAGCGACACTGACGACGCGACGGTCACCGTCACCGACCTGCAGCCCACGGTTGAGCTGACCAAGACCGCTGACCCGCAGACCCTGCCCGAGCCGGGAGGGGTGTTCACATACACCCTCACCATCCACAACTCCTCAGCCGAAGCGGTGACCATCACAGCCCTGACTGACGACAACACGCTCTCAGCGGAATGCCTGGCCCTGGTGGGCACGAGCCTGGCACGCGGGAGGGACCGTCACCTGCACCTACTCGGTCAGCCACAGCGAAGCGGGCACGTATGACAACACCGCTTCCGTGGATGTCCAGGACAATGAAGGCAATACCGCCAGCGACACTGACGACGAGACCGTGACTGTCAGCGACGAGCTGCCCACGGTCGAGCTGACCAAGACCGCTGACCCGCTGACCCTGCCCGAGCCGGGAGGGGTGTTCACATACACCCTCACCATCCACAACCCATCGCCCGAGGCTGTGACCATCACAGCCCTGACTGACGACAACGCGCTCTCAGCGGAATGCCTGGCCCTGGTGGGCACGAGCCTGGCACCGGGAGGGACCGTCTCCTGCACGTACCCGGTCAGCCACAGCGAAGCGGGCACGTATGACAACACTGCCTTGGTGACGGTGGAAGATAATGAAGGCAACACCGCCAGCGACACTGACGACGCGACCGTGACCGTCAGCGACCTGCAGCCCACGGTCGAGCTGACCAAGACCGCTGACCCGCTGACCCTGCCCGAGCCGGGAGGGGTGTTCACATACACCCTCACCATCCACAACTCCTCAGCCGAGGCTGTGACGATCACCGCCCTGACTGACGACAACGCGCTCTCAGCGGAATGCTTGGCCCTGGTGGGCACGAGCCTCCCTGCGGGAGGGACCGTCACCTGCACCTACTCGGTCAGCCACAGCGAAGCGGGCACGTATGACAACACCGCTTCCGTGGATAGTCCAGGATAACGAAGGCAATACCGCCAGCGACAGCGACGACGAGACCGTGACTGTCAGCGACGAGCTGCCCACGGTCGAGCTGACCAAGACCGCTGACCCGCTGACCCTGCCCGAGCCGGGAGGGGTGTTCACATACACCCTCACCATCCACAACTCCTCAGCCGAAGCGGTGACCATCACAGCCCTGACTGACGACAACGCGCTCTCGGCGGAATGCCTGGCCCTGGTGGGCACGAGCCTCCCTGCGGGTGGGACCGTCACCTGCACCTACTCGGTCAGCCACAGCGAAGCGGGCACGTATGACAACACTGCCTTCGTGACGGTGGAAGATAATGAAGGCAACACCGCCAGCGACACTGACGACGAGACCGTGACTGTCAGCGGACCTGCAGCCCACGGTTGAGCTGACCAAGACCGCTGACCCGCTGACAATGCCTGAGCCGGGAGGTTTGGTGACTTTCACCGTCACGATCACGAACTACAGTAGCCCGTCTGACCCTGTAACGATTACCAGCATCGTGGATAATGTGCACGGTGACCTGAATGGACAGGGCACTTGCTCTGTGCCCCAGACTCTCCAGCCGGGCGAAAGCTACACCTGCCAGTTCAGCGCCGCGGTGGAAGGCTCTGCAGGATACACTGAGATCGATGTAGTCACTGCCAGTGGACATGACGATGAAGATACTCCGGTAGAAGACTCCGACGATGCCGAGGTAAGTATCGTGGGAGGCGACGGGATTCCGGTGATCGCAGTGACCAAGACTGCCGACCCAACCGAGGTATATGCACCAGGCGGTGTGGCAGCCTTTATGATTGTCATTGAGAATCAAAGCGGCCAGGGTGACCCGGTAACAATTACATCCCTTGTAGATGATGTTCATGGTGATCTCGATGGACAGGGCACATGCTCAGTACCACAGATAATCCAACCGGGGGACAGCTACACCTGCGTCTTCACTGCGACGGTCAGCGGTGATGTCGGCTATTCTGAGCGCGACATTGTGACAGCCTCTGGCAGTGATGATGAGGGCACGCCCGTCAATGACTTTGACGATGCCACAGTGACGGTCATAGAACCACCGCCGGTTATCGAAGTAGCCAAGACTGCCGATCCGACCCATGTGGTGGAGCCTGGTGGCCTGGTCAACTTCACAGTTGTGGTCGCGAATCTGAGCAACCCGCTGGACCCGGTGACGATCAACTCCCTGGAGGATGATATCCATGGCAACTTGAATGGACAGGGTACGTGCTCCCTGCCACAGAGCATCCAACCGGGTGAGAGCTACACCTGCACCTTTCAGGTAATGGTGAGCGGGAATGCAGGTTATTCTGAGACTGACATCGTGACCGCTTCTGGCACCGATGATGAAGGCACGCCTGTTAGTGATGATGACGATGCTACGGTGACAGTTACCGCTCCTTTTAGGTATTACCTCCCATTGGTTTTAAGTGGTTTTGAAACAAGCTGCAGCTCACTTACCTCCTTCGGAGCGATGGTTGGATACGAAGATTTGCCGATATCCGGCCGGATCGATTTCGACTACAACGATTGGATCACATATATCACCGGTAGTTTTGACTTCGCATCGCGGCTTTCTTGCGGTTTAGAAAGGATCGATTTGAGCTTCACTCCCCAGGCGCGCGGTGCAGTAAACGACCACACATTCCACATTCTCTTTCCAGCGAACACCTTTACCAGTGGCGGAACGGCCACATTGACGATCTATGACCAAAATGGAGTTGTGCTAAGTTCCAGCGTGACCGCCTTCGATGCTTCTATGGATAATGACTTTACAATCTTTTCGAAGACATCGGATGTCTTCCCTGCCATGGCAAATACCCGTGAACGTTTGACCTTACTCCCTCCTGGGAGGACAGCTCGTCTCACCATAGAGTTCGATACATTAGCGCCATTTGTTGTTTTACCAAATTCTCTGGATTTGCCACACGGGCAACTGTTATTCTTTGACCCTTATTTATACGTGATCAATACTGCTGATGCAGTTCACCGCGGGGATATCAGATTGCTCACTGCCCCAGAAGCCACTTACCAATGGCCCGAAGAGGAGCGAAGGATCGATACCGTATATCAGGGGGTAGATTACAGCCCCGGTTCGCCTCCAACGTTCAATTTTGCAAGTCATTGGTGGGAATTACCCCATAATACCTGTGTATTTGGTGACGGCGTGGTGTGCTCCTTACTGTTTTTCCCAGAGGTGAAGTAATCCGGTAAAAGTTTCAGCTTACGTGCGCCAGCAGGTCAGTTCGTCCCTGTTGGCGCACGCTTTATCCATGTATCGCTGATAGGCTCTGGGAAGGGTGGGGGTATTTGGGTTCATTAATCCTGGAATATTCTGGCCTGTCCAACTTTTCACACATCAGTTTTGTCATCAATTGTCGATCAGTCCTGGAGTTTCGTTAAGAAGCTCGAAGCAAGCCGTATACCCGAAGAAAAATACGTCTTGTTACGCTTTAAACACTTTATTGGCATGTTAAAAATCCTATTGGCTTGATAAGATCTAATCAGGAAAATTTTCGCTCATGAAGCGCGAGAGCAGTAAACGCTTCAGGAAAATGGGAGAAAACACCCAGATAGCCCGCTTCAGGCAGGGACACACCGCTGATCCACCCTGCAAACCGGGATCGAACGATAAACATTCAATCGAACAGCCCCCGACCCATCAAAAAATATTGGTGTTCGGCAGCCGGACGATTTTTTATCATCCAATCTGGCAGGGGAAACCGAACATTTTTGTTGGTCCTCACTCAAATTTATTTTGCTTTAACTATCAGGAGAATGTATGAACCGAAATCGTTCCACGCAATTCTTTTCTTCTCTTCTATTTATCCTCATGTTGGCGGCACTGACCGCCAGCCCAGCTTTTGCCCTCAGTGGAGGCCCGGACTCATATGGATATTATTTTTCAGATTCAACCGAACCTGGTGGACCGACGTACAACTTCGAGGATATTTCCGGAACGGGAACAAGCGTAACCCTTTCGGATGACCAAACCAGCGGGGCAGTCCCGCTTGGGTTTAGTTTTAGTTTCTACGGCACGACCTATACCAATACCTATATCAGCTCAAACGGCTTTCTGACGTTCTTATCCGGGCAGCCATCGCCCTTTAATACTGTCGGGATACCCAATGCAGCAGATCCAGACGGGATGGTTGCTGGTTGGTGGACGGATCTAGATCCATCGTCTGGGGGGTCAATCCGTTACCAGACGCTTGGGAGTGCGCCAAACCGGCGCTTTATCCTCCAGTATACGAATGTGCCGCATTATCCTTGGACAACCGGCCTCAACCCGGTCACGTTTCAGATCAAGCTGTTCGAAAGCACAAACGTCATCGAAGTCCATTATTCGGCTGCGCCTGCCTACGCCGGGCGGAATAACTCGGCTGGGATCGAAAACCAGACTGGCTCGGTTGGCCTGCGTTACTACTTTGGCACAGGCGGCCTGACGACCCCGCTGGCGGTGCGCTATGTGTACGGGACACCGCCCACAGCGGTCGACGACAGCGGTACAGATTTCCAGACCGATGAGGATACGCCGGTAACATTCGATGTGGCTGCCAATGACACGGATGCAGATGGTAATTTGGCGGTTGCCACCACGAATACGACCTGCACGGGCTGCAGTATGCCTGCGTACGGCAGCCTGACTAACCACGGGGATGGAACCTTCACGTACACGCCAGATGCGGATTATCACGGGGCGGACAGTTTCACTTACCAGATCTGCGACACAACAGGCCAATGTGATACCGCCCTGGTAAGCCTGGTCGTTAACCCGGTCAACGATGCGCCGGTAGCTGACCCGCAGACCCTGGCGACCGACGAAGACACCCCGCTGGATCTAACCCTGACCGGCTCGGATGTGGATGGAGACAGCCTGACCTTTGCAGTCGTTACCCCGCCGGCGCACGGCAGCCTGACCGGCACCGCGCCTGACCTGACTTACACCCCGGATGGCAACTACCATGGAGCGGACAGCTTCACCTTCACGGTGAACGATGGGGCGGTCGACTCGGCTGAAGCCACAATCGACCTGACGGTGAACTCGGTCAATGATGTACCGGTTGCCGACCCACAGAGTCTTCTGACGAACGAGAATACCTCGCTGGACCTCACCCTGACTGGCTCGGATGTGGATGGGGATGGCCTGACCTTCTCGGTCGTAACACCACCTACCCATGGAACACTAACAGGTACTGCACCCGACCTGACTTACACTCCGGATACTGATTACTATGGCCCCGACAGCTTCACATTCGTTGCCAACGATGGGATGGCCAACTCGACCGAAGCCACGATCAGCATTTATGTGAACTCGCCACCGATTGCGGATGACCAGAGCCTGGCGACCGACGAAGACACCCCGCTGGACCTAACCCTGACCGGCTCGGATGCCGACGATGGACACCCTGGTTTTCGCGGTTGTGACACCGCCGGCCCACGGCACCCTGACGGGTACCGCCCCTGACCTGACTTATACCCCGGATGCGAACTACCACGGAGCGGACAGCTTCACCTTCCGGGTTCATGACGGCACGGTGGCTTCACCTGAAGCCACAATCGACCTGACGGTGAACCCGGTGAACGATGCGCCTACGGCGGATGACCAGAGCCTGGCGACCGACGAAGACACTCCGCTGGATGTGACCCTGACTGGCTCGGATGTGGATGGGGACAGCCTGACCTTTGCAGTCGGCACCCCGCCTGCCCACGGCACCCTAACCGGCAGCGCGCCTGACCTGACCTACACTCCGGATGCCAACTACCATGGTCCGGACAGCTTCACGTTTGTTGCCAATGACGGCACAATTGACTCAACCGAAGCCACAGTTGACCTGACGGTGAGCTCTGTGAACGATGCGCCTACGGCGGACGACCAGAGCCTGGCGACCGACGAAGATACCCCGTTGGATGTAACCCTGACCGGCTCGGATGTGGATGGCGATGCGCTGACCTTTGCAGTTGTCACCTTGCCCACCTACGGCACTCTGACCGGCACCGCGCCCGACCTGACCTACACTCCGGAGGCGAACTACCATGGAGCGGACAGCTTCACCTTCACGGTGAACGATGGCATGGTCAACTCGGCAGAAGCAGTCATCAGCATCGATATTAACTCGATCAACGATGCTCCCGTGGTTGATGCGGGTCCTGACCAGACCGGGACCGAAGGGGAACCGGTGGATTTCCAGGGCTCATTTGTCGATATAGGCTTACGCACACCGGCAGACGGCGAGACCCTGGTTTGGGATTTCGGGGATGGCGCTACGGCGGAAGGCACCCTGACCCCCAGCCACACCTTTGCTGATGATGGTGTTTACGTGGTTACACTGACCGTCACGGACACTGAAGGTGGCGAAGACAGCGACACCCTGGTCGTAACGGTTGATAACAGTGACCCAATCCTCGTCAATGATGTCTTTGATCTGGAGCAGCTCGTGGGCCAGCTTGTGGTCATTGATGGCACCTTTACAGACCCGGGCTGGCTGGATGAGCATACTGTGGAAATTACCTGGGAGCAGGGTGTGACTGAAAGCCTGAATCTGGCTGCCGGCGAATATTACTTCACCTTTGCCTTCACGTATATGAAACCCGGAGTCTACCCGGTGACGGTTACCATTTCAGATGGCGACGGTGGGTTGACCAGCCAGGTATACCAGGTCACAGTGACCGGAACCGTGGTTTATCTACCAACGATGCGTAAATAGACTTTTCGACTGAAATAAAAACCTGTCCCGCCACAGACCAGTGCGCGGGACAGGTTTTAATAACCCTGGAACAGATCGTAAATCTATTCAGAATCGCAGTCAGTTCACAATCCGGGCTTCGATATCCAGCTGACCCATGATTTTTGCAACAGAGATGCGGTGGTGACCATCGCGCACGAAGTAGCGGTCACCTTGCTGAACCAGCTCGACCGGGGGAAGCGCCACGCCTTGCCTGCGGGCGACGGCGATCCCGACCCAGCGGTCCCGGCTGTGGAGCTGCAACGGATTAAAATTTTGGTCGAAATCTTCACTGCGCCCCTCGCTGCCAATAATCTTATCCAGCGGTACGAATGTGATGCGGCTGCTGCGATTTTCGCGGCAGGCAACTGGCTGGTGATCGAGTGTTAAGAGAGTACTGCCGTGCCCGGTCAATTTGCCGAAGAACCGGCTGCGCAGGCCCTGGCTGAGGGCCCGGTTGAAAAGGTTGGAGGCAATCCGGCGAGCGCTTGATGGAGATTCTTTACTCGATCCGAGAAATGTGAGGGAGGTGAGTTGGTAGTTTCCGTTCATGACGTGCTTCCTTTGCTAAGTTATCTATAGTGTAGGGAGCGAACGTATCCTCCTCGTGGCGAGATGCGTTGCGCGACCGTTTCGGTCTCCGTTTCGGCTATAATCAAAAAATGCCCAAATTGGAAATTTCCCTCTTGGGACCTCCAAAAATCTTGCTCGATGGCGCCGCATTTGATACAGACCGACGGAAAGCGATCGCGCTGCTGGCCTATCTGGTCGTGACGGGCAAACCCCAGCCGCGCGGGCATCTGGCGGCAGTTCTCTGGCCGGAATACCCGCGTGAGAGCGCCTTTGCATACCTGCGCCGGACGTTATACGAGCTGAATAAAAGTCTGGGGAAGAGCTGGTTGGAGACAGACCGGGAGGCAGCCGGTTTTAAAATGACAGATGATGTATTTGTGGACATCACGATTTTTAATCACGAGCTGGCAGCTGCACGTTTGGACAAGGATCCGGTTCCTCACCTGGAAGCTGCCACAGCGCTCTACCAGGGTGAATTTTTGGAAGGATTCTTCCTGCAAGACACCGAACCGTTCGAAGATTGGCTGCGTCAGCAGCGGGAAAGCCTATCGCTACGAATATGCTGCGGCGCTTGAACGGCTGGCCGCCGATTACGAACAACGCGGAGCCTGGGAGCCTGGCTCTGGCCAAAGCGTGGACCTGGGCGCGGCTGGATGACCTCAATGAAGCCGCCCACAGGGCGATCATGCGGATCTACGCCGGGATGGGCGAGCGGAACCGGGCATTACGCCAGTATGAAGTATGTGCGCAAGTGCTTAAAAGTGAGCTGGGCATCGAACCCCAGCCGGAAACGACGGCTTTGTTGGAGCGGATCCGGACGGGGAACTTTGAAAGTGGTGCTCGCCCGGCTGAAACGCCGTTGGCAGAGTCGAAGACCGGATCATCCCAGCGGCTGCCGGTACTGACCACCCCCTTTATTGGGCGGCGGCCGGAAATCGAACAGGTCAAAGAATTCGTACTATCCCCCAAAACGCGTTTGCTGACCCTGTTTGGTCCGGGCGGCAGCGGAAAAACGCGCCTGTCCATCCAGGCCGCCGCGGAGATCGGGGATCGCTTCAAGGATGGTGTGTGGTTTGTGCCGCTGGCGACGGTGCAATCCGCGGGTGAAATCGTCCCGGCAATGGCGAGAGCCTTGAATTTCTCTTTCCATCAAGAAGAGGATGCACCCAGCCAGCAGCTGCTGGATTACCTGCGGGAGAAGCAGCTGTTAATGATTCTCGACAATTTTGACCAACTAGCAGGACCAGAAGCAGCCAGCTTGTTGATTAATATCCTGACTGCAGCTGGCGCCGTCCAGTTGATCGTGACCTCGCGGGTGCGTCTGAACATCCAGGCAGAGCAGGTCTTCCCGGTGCCGGGGATGCGGATGCCAACCCAAGGCGAAGCTGCCTCCTGGGTAGATCCCGAAACACAGGCCAAACCGTTCAGTGCGATGCAGCTGTTCCTGGAGCGGGCGCGCCGGATCCAGCCCGATTTCAAGCTGGATCATGCACATGCGGCCTCGGTGGCTGAAATTTGCCAGTTGGTCAGCGGGATGCCACTAGGATTGGAATTGGCTGCCACCTGGCTGGAGCTGCTGCCGCCAGAAGAGATTGCTGCAGAGATTCGCCGCAGCCTGGATTTCCTGGCGACCGACCAACCAGATGTCCCGGAGCGCCAGCGCAGCATCCGGGCGGTGTTCGATTATTCCTGGAAGCTGCTGAACGAGATCGAACGCGAAACATTTCTGAACCTGAGCGTAATTACAGGGAGCTTCACCCGCGAAGCTGCTCAAAACATCAGCGAGGCCTCTTTGCGCACCCTGCTTTCTCTGGCTAATAAATCCTGGCTGCTGCAAGCGGAAGATGGGCGCTACCAGCTTCATCCGATGCTCCAACACTATGGATTGGAAAAGCTGCAGCAAGAAGCGCTTTCCTGGCGAAATATTCGAGACCGGCATGCTGCCTATTATGCAGGATTCGTCGCTGACCTGTCCCGGCGCATGCGCAGCACGGATCAACTGGCAGCCCTGGAAGAGTTTACCCAAGAAATTAATACCAATATCAAGGCTGCCTGGGATTGGCTGGTGGCAGAAAAACGCTGGAAGGTCATCCGGGAACAGCTGCTGCCAGGACTCAACCAATTTGGCATGATGCGCTGGCACAGCGATGAAATTATCTCCTGGGTGCGCAAGGCGCGGTTGGCGCTCACGCCAGCCTTGAACCGGGAAGAACAACTTACGCTGGTGATGGTGGGGATCATCGAAATCTATTTTGAAGAGAACTGGGGATACAAGGAAAATCGGCCTGAAGTACGGTTGGAAGCCTTGTGGAAGCTGGCAGTCGATGAAAACCTGGCAGATGAACTGGGATTCTGGTTCGTCGTGCTGGGGAAAATGTATACCACGCGTAATCCCGAACCCCAGGCAGAAGCTATGCTGGACGCGGTTATCGCGCGCCTGCGCGAGCAGGGCGATCCATGGTTATTCGGCGCTGCACTGCTGATTCGATCCATTCTCTGGGGGCAATTTCCGGGCTATCAATTGAGTCAGAATTTGCAGGAGGCCCTGCTGATCTTCCGTAAGCTGGGAACGACTTATGAACAAGCCATCATCCTGCAGCTGATGGCATCCAACGCCATGGCAAAAAATAAACCGATCGAAGAAGTGGTGGATCTTTACCAGCAGGCGCAGGAGTACTTTTCAAAAATGAACGACCAGTTCGGCATGGGATCGATCTACTGGGACTTGGCATCCCTGTATTTTCACCGGGGATATGCAGATAAAGGATTCAAGTCTTACCAGGAAATGCGGCGTATTTTTGAGGGCCTTGGCAACCAGCTAATGGTGGCAGAAAGTTTATCCTGGGAAAGCCTGTGGGCGACGCGCTACAGCACGTTCGAGCATGCGATCGAAACACGCCAGCGCAGCATTGAGCTGCATAGAAAGTATGGCACCCAGACCCATTACTGTTGGAATATTTTTGAACTGGGTGAGACTTACCGTGTATTTGGTTACCCGCAGCGAGCGCGTGAATTTTTTGATGAAGCGCGCGCCCAATTTGAGAAGATTAACCTGGTTTTAGGGCTGGGGTATTACCAGCGCGCCATTGGTGATTTAGCCATGCAGGAAGGCCGCTATGCGGATGCACGGCACCATTACGCGGCGTATTCCTCCCTGACAGAACAGGATAACCACCTGTGGAGTATGGCCCAGGCGTACGCCAAGGAGGCCTGGGCGGCTGCCCATCTGGGCGATGTGGATTACTCGCGTGGGAACATTTTCCGCTGCCTGGATGTGCTGCAGGAAGCTGATGAGACCGGCGTAACACTGCTGGCACTGCTGTGTGAAGCCTGCTGCCGGGCTGAAGAGGGAAAATTTGAGGCTGCGGCTGCCCTGGCGGCCTTTGTCGCCGCGCATCGGCTGAGCTGGAAGGAAAACCATGACCTTGCCGAGGTTTTGCTTGCAGATCTGTCTGAACACCTGACGGATGGGGAGCTGCGAGCGGCTTCGAAGCAGCTTGAGGGACGGGATTTGGGGGAACTGACATCCGAGTGGCTGGCAGATTACGAGGCCGGGGGTTTCGCAGCCAGCTGAGATGGCTGAATACGGCGGAGCTCAATTCCAATCGGAATTAACGGCGCGTGTGAGCCAATTACTCCTCACAATGAGCGGATCAACGCGGGGACAAATCTTTTTTTGAAACCTTGCAAAAACTTTAGCAAACGAAGGCCCGTTTTGCTTGACATGCCTTAGCCACGTTGTATAATCTTCCTATATTAGTAAATAATATCTAAATTGTGCAAATTATTTTATGCAACCAGACCTTCTGGCAGGTGGTATTCCAGAAACCACCGGCTGGGTTTGCACAGCATACCATCACCCAATCGCCCATGAAACTGATGCGGGGTAAATAACATGAGCCGACCAATCTTTGCCAGACTGGTAATCGAGGCTGGACCTGAACCTGGTCGAGAAATCGAATTTGACCAGCTTGAAATGACTCTTGGCCGCGAACCGGGTGTCGACCTGGTGCTGCCTGTGCCCTCTATCTCCCGCCGGCATGCGCGCCTGTTCGTCAAGAATGAGCAGGTGTACCTGGAAGACCTGGGCAGCAGCAACGGCACATTCGTGAATGGAGGGCGCATCCGCGGGGCAGTCGCAGTACAGCCCGGGGATACGATTAATATCGGCAAAGTGGTGCGCCTGCTTTATATGCAACCGGCATCGCAATCAGCAACCGTCCTGGACCAGGAACTACCGGTCCAGCCCGCGGCAGGCACGCTCCTGGAACCCGCCGCGCCAGGACCGGGCGGAGCGGTGCAGTCTCCCCCGGCGGAGGTGAACCGGGGAGCCGAAACCCAGCTTGGACAGGAGCCAGTCGTACAGGAGCTGCCGCCCCCGCGGCTGGCGGTAGTCGTAGCGGGTGGTGAATCACGTGTGTACACCCTGGAGCAGCCGCGGACCACCCTGGGCCGGGCGAGTGATAACGACATTGTGCTGCCCTCTCCAATTGTGTCAGCCCACCATGCCATCATCGAGCAGCGGTCTGGCAATTTCCAGCTGACGGTGCTGCCTGAGAGCACCAACCCGGTGCTTTTTGAAGGGCGACCTCTAAGCGGCACGCTTGATCTGCACCACGAAGTACTGCTGCGGATTGGCAGCAATGACCCGGGCCTGATGGTAACCCTGACAGTCGATTGGCCGGCGGAGCAAGCTTCCCGCCCGGCGACACATGCGATTGAATTCGGCGAGAAAAACCAGATTCAGGTCGGCCGAGGCGAGCAAAATGACGTGGTCCTGGATGCACCCACCGTCTCACGCTACCACGCACTTGTGGAAAAGGTCGGGCAGCGCTTTCGGGTTAGAGATCTTAACAGCTCCAATGGGACGTTTGTCAATGACCAGCGAATTACGAGCGAGGTATGGCTGACCGAAGGGGATAGGCTGCAGGTAGGCCCCTACCGGTTTGTGCTAATAGCAAATCAACTGGCCGAATCGCAGCAGGCAGGCGGCATGCTGGTGGAGGCGCTGGGGCTCAATAAATGGGTGCGCCCGGATCTCAACTTGCTGAAAAACATCTCGTTAATTTTTGAGCCGCGCGAGTTTATTGTGGTGGTTGGGCAGAGCGGCGGCGGGAAATCCACCTTGCTGGACGCCATTGCAGGTTACCGGCCTGCCACAGACGGGCGGGTGCTGGTAAACGAAATTGATATTTATCAAAACTTTGATGCAGTGCGCAACGAGATTGGCTTCGTTCCGCAAAAAGATATCATCCACATGGAGCTGACCGTTTACCAGGCGTTGGATTATGCAGCGCAGTTGCGCATGCCCGCTGACACCACATCTGAGGAACGGCACCAGCGGGTGATGGATGTGATGGCTGACCTGGATATTACCCATCGCAAAGACGTGCAGATCAGCGGGTTGAGCGGTGGGCAGCAAAAACGTGTTTCGATCGGGGTGGAGCTGCTGACCAAGCCGGGCTTGTTTTTCCTGGACGAACCTTCCTCCGGTCTGGACCCCGGCACTGAAACCGCCCTCATGCACCTGATGCGCCGGCTGGCGGATCAGGGGCGCACGATTGTGCTGATCACGCATGCGACTAAAAACGTGGTATTGGCTGATAAGGTGGTGTTCCTGGCACGCGGCGGTTACCTGGCCTGGTTCGGCCCACCAGACGAAGCGCTGCACTTTTTCGACCAGTATCGTACGGAACGCGATCGACATCCGCGTAGCATGGAATTCGACGAAATCTACGCGATCCTGGATGATCGCGAAAAGGGCAGCGCAGAAGAATGGGCCACGCGCTACCAGGAATCGGCTGCTTACCAAAACTACGTGGTCGCACCGCTGCAGGCGCGCGGTCGGACTGTGTCAGTCGAAGCGCAGCCCGTTAAAACAACCCGAGGGAAACCTGCCGAACTGGCTCCTCCGGGTGAGCGCCCGGCGAAAGCCAAATCGAAGCCACATCACAATCAGATTTCCGGGCTGCGGCAGTTCCAGATTTTATCCTCACGCAATATCAAGATCCTGACACGCGACCGCGCCAGCCTGATCTTAATGCTGGCATCGGCACCTATCGTTGGCATGCTGGATGTCGTCTTGGCTTTGATTTTGGGCCGCAACCTGTATTCGTTTGCGGATGGAGATGTGGCTAACGCTATAACCTCGCTTTTCCAGCCGATTATTTTTGCGATCATGGTGGGCGGGCTGGCGCAGATGCGTGAGTTCGTCAAAGAAGCGGATATTTACAAGCGGGAGCGCCTGGTCAACCTGAAGGTGCTGCCGTATGTGCTCTCCAAAGTCTGGGTGGCGGCGCTGCTGGCACTTTACCAGGCTGCGGCTTATACGATCATCCACTACCTGGCCTTCAAGATGCCAGGCGGTTGGGTGGAATTTGGCCTTTTTTACTTCACCCTGGTGCTGGCGACGATGGCAGGGATGATGCTCGGATTGTTTGCCTCGGCGATTGCACCAAATGCAAATGCTGCCCCTCTGATTGTGATCTTGCTGATCATCCCGCAGGTTGTATTAGGGGGAGCATTGATCCCGGTGCCGGAATATGTGAGCGCCCCAACCTCTTCACGCTGGGCATTTGAAGCGGTGGTTGGCATCTCCGGGATCGGCTCGGCGGTAGCCGCGGACTTGTGCTGGGCACTGCCGGAAGACCTGCCGCGACGCAATGACCCTTGACGACAAGGCAGCCAATGCCTGCCGGTGTATGGGTTTGAATGTGCTCCGGGAAGAGTCCTGCAATTTCCCCGGCCTGGGAGAATATTATGACCCGGCAGTCGATGAACCCGAGCCAGTTGAACCGGCGGCTCTGGGCGACCCACCGGCAGAACCAGTTATTCCAGCAGCTCCACCAGAGCCCAATGACCAGACCGACCAGGTGGCTGTGGCACAGTATCTCCAGGCTCTGCAGCAGTACCAGGCCGACGTGGAGAAAATCCAGCAGGATTACAAAACCCAAATTGAAGATTTCCAGGCCCGGGCCGATGTATTTACAGCAGAGATGACTGCCTATCAGGAAGACCGGGCGCGTTGGGAGATTGACCGAAATGCCGCCGTCGGAAAAGCCGAAGGAATCATCAGCACGTTCTATGACAATTTTGGTTGGGCATTTATTAATAAAGATGACCGGTCTGAGTTCTGGACGCGGTTGGGAATCGCCTGGGGCGTGCAGGGATTGATCATCACCGTGTTGTTTTTTGCAACTCTGTTTGCCATCTACCGCAAGGATCGCGTCTGATGCATGTTCATTTCAAGAAGCACGCCCAACAGCAGGTGCCGCAGCGGGGAAATCAGTCTGATCACCGGAATCCAGTTCTGCGCATACGCGGTGTTGAGGTGCTGCTGTTTTTGTTGGCGGCCTGGATGCTCAGCAGCTGTGCTCCACAACCTGCTGCTGAGCTGGACAACCTGGGTACGGCGGTCGCCGGTACAGCAACCGCCGCAGCTGGTGAACCTGACCAGAAGCAAGCTGTAGCCGAAGCACAACTCACTGCCACTCAAGCCGCTCAGGATCTCCAGGCGACCCAGGCCGCGCAGTCGGAGTTGGATGCCGATGTATTAACTGCCACTGCCACCGCATTTGGTCCTTTCCTGGCAGAACTTCCGCTGTACGGGGTGGACCCAAACCAGGGCCGTCCGGGATGGATACACCCTCCGCTGCGTTTACAGCTGGATGGGTTCCATGATTATGATTTTGGCAATGAATTCCTGGTGACCATCGCGGCAGATTTTGTGATCTCCGCCGATATCACCTGGGATACGCAGTACGGCGGATCGGGCTGCGGGTTTGTGATTCGTTCGGATGGGAACAAAGCCGCCCTGAACCAGTACCTGGTGATTGCCACGCGGGCTGCCAGCGGGCATGTATTATTTGGGGTTATGGCCGATGGTAACCTGGTCAATGGGCGGGATCTGTATGCTTACGGCCTGGATCCAGCCTTTGACTGGCAGAACGGTGCCACAAACCAGCTGACTGTGGTGGGCCGCGGCAGCCAGTTTGATATTTATACGAATAATACCCTGATCGGCAGCGTGAACCCGAATGACCCGCTGCCTCAGCCGCGCCTGCCAGACCCGCCAATCAAACCGGCAGACCTGAAAGATGTGGCAGCCAACACCCGCTACGCCCAGGAGCTGGCTGAGTATGAGACGGTTACTGCAAAAATCAAAGCGGATTTCCAGGCCCGGTTGAATGATGCTCGTAATGCTGAAGTAAATTTTGAAAACGGCTTTATGGCGATGGTGGCTCTGAGCCAATCGGGTACAGTGGACTGCCAGTTTAACAATGCCTGGCTGTGGTTAATTGAGTAAAATTATGCATCTACGTTACCATCGCAACGGGTGGGTGGAGGAAAATACATGAGCCGGCCAAGCTGGATTGGGAAGACATTAGGGGAACGGTACCAGATCCTCGAAGTAGTGGGTCAGGGGGGTATGTCCGCGGTCTATAAGGCAAAAGACCCTAACTTGCAGCGCATTGTCGCAGTCAAATTAATTCACCCACATCTGTCGACTGATCCCAAGTTTATCATCCGGTTCGAGGAAGAAGCCCGTGCGGTGGCGCAGCTTCGGCATCCGAATATCGTGCAGGTGTATGACTTTAACCATGATGATGAAGTCTATTACATGGTGCAGGAGTTCATACCGGGTGAAACGCTGCAGGCGCGCCTGCAGCGTTTGAATACTGCCGGGCGCCGGATGCCGGTCGAAGAATCGATCCGCTATGCAAGCGATATCTTAAATGCCATGGGTTATGCCCACCAGCGCGGCATGATCCACCGGGATATAAAACCGGCCAACATCATGCTGGATGTGAACGGCAAGGGCATTTTGATGGATTTTGGGATCGTCAAAATTTTGGGCGGCGAGACGCATACTGCGACGGGCGCAGTGGTTGGGACAGCGATGTACATGTCGCCCGAATTAATTCGCGGCGAATCGCCGGACGAACGCTCGGATATTTATTCATTAGGTGTGACCTTGTTTGAGATGGTGAGCGGTCACCCGCCGTTTGAAGCCGAATCGGCGATGACTCTGATGATGATGCACCTGAATGACCCGGTGCCAAACTTGCAGTCCCTGCGCCCGGAGGTCCCGGAAGATATGGTGATGGCGATCCAAAAGGCGCTGTCAAAAGACCGCACGGCCCGGTTTGGTTCGGCAGCCGAGTTTTCGGCCGCGTTGAAGCGGATTCTGGACCGGTTGGAAGGCGGGCTGCCATATTCCGCCACGCAAATTGACAATTCACCGCTGACCCCCGAATCTGCACCAATGGCCGGGCTGGCAGCGGCTGGCCTGGCGAGTGCCCGGCCTGGAGAGCCAGCGACCGCGGGCGGTGCACCGGGCCAGGGAGCACCTGCAGCAGCCTCGAGTGCAGGCGGAACCCTGGCAGAAACTCCGGCTGCTGCGGTGGCTGGAACAATGGCAGAACCACCGCTCGGGCAGGCTGCGGTGCCACCGGTTTCTACCGGGAGCGGCACCGCAGCGGGAGCGGGTTCGGGTAGTCCCCCGCCAGCCACCCCGTCCGCAGCCGCCGCGGCCAGCGGCAGCAAACGCAAACCCATGTTGATGTACGCGATTTTAGGCGTTTTGGGGATTCTGATTTTGGTGATTGGGGGCATCTGGATTGGCTCAAAGCTGGGCGGGAATGAGGCAAATCCGCCCGGAATTGGCGTGTTGCCGGAGGTTACCGCGACCCAGGAAAACACGCCAGAGCCGTCTCCAACCGTGGAAGCCAGCGCAACCATCACACCTACACCCACCGAGACCCAGCTGCCTACGCCTACTGCCACCCTGACTGCGCTGCCACTGCGCGAGCCGCCGCCGGGGCAGAAGTTTGTGCGAATTAACGGCATCACGGTGAATGAAAATAACCAGTATCAAGTGGAGTACGAAACGTTTGAATATACCGAAGCACTGCCCGGTGAGCACGTGCACTTTTTCTTTAATACCGTTTCTGAAGCACAGGCAGGAAACCCGGGCAGCGGCCCCTGGATTTTGTGGGGTGGGCCGCGGCCGTTCACCCAGTACGCGCCTTCCCAGCGCCCGCAGAATGCATCCGCCATGTGCTCGCTGGTAGCCAACCCGGATCACAGCATCCAGCCGGCAAGCGGTACGTGTTACCCGCTGCCAGACCAGGTGGTTTTGACTGCCCTGGAGGCAACGGTGTGCCGCAGCGCGCCCTTTGCCGATGCCCCGGTTACAAACGACCTGGCGCAGTGGGCGATGCTGCTGGTAAAGGAGCGCACCACCAACAGCCGCTGGTGGAATATTCAGAATCCGTTAGACTTGAATGCAACCTGTTGGGCCTCGATCGACCATACATTTGTAAGTGGAAATATTGGATCTCTGCCGGTTGTTGATCCCACGCCAGAACCCGCCGGGGCGGGCGCATATACCGTGGCAATCACCGGCATCAGCCTGGACGCACAATACAATTATGTGGTTACTTACGAGACAACAGGCTTTACCGAGGCAGAGAACAGCCTGCACGTTCACTTTTTCTTCGATACCGTACCGCCGGACCAGGCAGGTGTGCCTGGAGATTTTTCCAACTGGATCGTTTATTACGGTCCACGCCCATTCACAGAGTACAATCTGGCAGACAAACCTGAGACCGCCACCCAGATGTGCGCCCTGGTAGCAAATCCTGACCATACGGTCGTGCAGGAAACTGGCAACTGCTTCCCGCTTCCATAGTGAGTGGGTGGCGGCTCGTCTCGCTAGGAAAATCGTGTGATGTGAGAATATGTCCCGCCGCAACAACGCGAGCGGGACATTGTTAATCACCTTGCAGACCAGCAGCTGTGGAATATCATAACAAGTGCATTTGAGTAAGATCCCTGGCAGGGAGGAAACAAGAGGTGTGTTGGTCGGACTGCAACCCGATCAACATGCACCTAAACTCTCAAATGAGGGAATCCGCTAGCCACAACAGGGTATATGCAATTGCCCTGGTTGGAATATCGCCCGCGATGATAATCCAGATAATTCTGAGTATAATTAGCAATATCCAGCCAGGCAGGATTGTTCCATAATCCATTCAGCCAGAAACTCAACTACACATGAATTGTTCTAATTGCCAGACTACAAACCCTGCAGGTGCACGTTTTTGTTTCAACTGTGGTACTGCTTTGCAGAAGTCTTGTCCGAACTGCGGCCGTGCGCTTCAGCCTGATGCCCGCTTTTGCAATCAGTGTGGGCAGCCAGTCTCCGATAACGCGGCACAACCGGCTCCCGAGGCAGCCAGCCCGGCAAAAGTGGCGGAGCAGGCCTTTGCCGGGCGTGATCTCCTGCAGCGATATATCCCTAAAGAATTATTATCCAAGCTGGACTCAGCCAGGCAGAGCCAGATGACGGAAGGTGAACGCCGGGTTGTTACCATCCTGTTTTGTGATGTGCAGGGTTCGACCCTGGCAGCTTCAAAGCTCGACCCTGAAGAGTGGGCCGAAATCATGAATGGCGCATTCGAATACATGATTTCACCTATCTATCGCTATGAAGGTACCGTCGCACGCTTACAGGGGGATGGTTTGCTCGCATTTTTTGGTGCGCCGATTGCTCATGAGGATGACCCGCAGCGCGCTGTGCTGGCGGGCCTGGAAATTGTGGAGAATCTGCAGCCCTATGGTGAGCACATGCAGGAGCGCTGGGGTATTGATTTTGCGATCAGGGTTGGGATTAACACTGGCCTTGTCGTTGTGGGGGAAGTAGGATCTGATCTGCGTGTTGAGTATTCCGCCCTGGGCGATGCTATCAATATCGCAGCTCGCATGGAACAAAACGCTCAGGCAGGGACCGTACTGGTTGCGGAGCCTACCTACCGGCTGGTGGCTCCATTGTTCGAGTTCGAACGCCTGGACGGATTGCAGTTAAAAGGTCATGAAGAACCTGTGGTCGCTTACTGCGCCATGGGACGCAAAGCCCAACCGGGCAGCCTGCGCGGCTTACCCGGGTTGAATGCACCACTGATCGGTCGCAAGGACCAAATGGATGCCCTGTGGTCTGCTGCCAGCGAGTTAAAACTTACACCGCGGGCAAATTATCTCGATCATAGGAGAAGCCGGGTTGGGGAAATCCCGTTTGATCTCTGAATTCCACCAGGCAATTCAACTGGATACCGGGCCTGCTCCCCAATGGTTGGAAGGGCACTCACAGTCTTATGAAACTTCGGTGCCTTTTGCACCGTTTATCCATTTGTTCCATCGTTATTTTAATCTCCAACCAGATGCAAACGCGCAAGATCAGTACAACCAGTTGGTGGTCGGATTACGGCCTTGTTTTGCGGCGCGTACAGAGGAAGTTGCACCATTCTTTGCTTCTCTCCTCGATATCCCGCTGCAAGGTGAAGCCGCGGACCGGACGAAATATCTTCCGCCTCCCCAACTGCGCGGCCAGATATTCACTCAGATAGCTGAGTTATTAAACCAATTAGCGAAAAGTGGACCTGTCGTTCTGTACCTGGATGACCTGCATTGGTCTGATCCGACTTCGATTGACTTGCTGCAATCCCTTTTACCGCTGACCGATCAATCGCCCTTAATGATTTTGACCGCCTTCCGACCCCGCCGTGAGGAGGTCTCGTGGGGTTTTCATGAACAGGCCCAGCGCGAATACAGCCACCGTTATCAAGCGGTGAGCTTAAATCCGCTCGATGCAGCTCATGCTCGCGAACTGGTTTCCAATCTTCTGAAGATTGACGAACTCCCTGAAAACGTCCGGGCGAAAATCCTTGAAAGGTCAGAGGGAAATCCTTTCTTTGTTGAAGAAATCATCCGCTCGTTAATTGACAACAAGCTGGTAGTGATGGTTGCAGATCATTGGCAGGTCACGCGGGAGATCAAACATATTGACCTCCCCGATACACTCGCAGGGGTGATTACAGCCCGCCTAGACCGCCTGGACGATACGACGAAGCATTTGCTACAAGCCGCATCAGTCCTTGGCCGCGAATTTGCTGTCGATATTCTGTCGGAAATCGTAGAGACCCCAGCCCAGCTGGACGCAGGCCTGGTTGAATTGCAGAGACGCGAGCTGGTGCGTGAGAAGAGCCGCACGCCCCGGCGAACCTACACATTCAAGCATGTCTTGACCCAGGAAGCAGCATACAATTCCATTTTGCTCGGCAATCGCCGGGTTTTCCATCGCCTGGCAGCGGAAGCATTAATCAGGCATATACCGGAGGCAGCCGCAGAAATCGCCCGGCATTTGCTCGATGCCCGGCAGATGAACCAGGCAATGCCTTATCTGGTGGAAGCTGGTGAGCGGGCAGCCAGGGCATATTCTACAGGGGAAGCGAGCGAATACTTTCGCCAGGTGTTGGCTAAGAAGGACATAATTTCCGATCTGGCGCTCTTGAGACGCGCGTATGAAGGTTTGGGGGGGACACTGGCCTTTGCCAACCGGATCGACGAAGCGTTGGAGATTTACAAGGAGATGCTCGAACTGGCTGAATCTCATGCTGATATTGCCATGCAAATCTCCGCGTTAAACAAAACCGCATCTGTGACTGCCCTGCACATGGGTGAATTTCAGCAGGCCGACCGGCTGCTCATCCAGGCGGATAACCTTACCCGGCAATACAACGAGAAGTCAGGAGTTGCCGAGACCAATTTGCTGCGCTGCCAGATGTGCACTGCTCAGGCGGATTTTGAAAATGTCGTCAAACATATGGATGAAGTAATTCAAGTCGGCCAGGAGATGGGCAGCAAGGAATATATTGCCTTGGGCCTGGAACATGTCGCCACCAGTTTGGTGTACATGATGGAGTTTGAGGAATCCCGGCGCAGGGCAGCGGAAGGCCTGGAAATGGCACGAATTGTTGAAGACCGCGCCCATGAAGCCTGGCTGTTGAGTCTTGCCATTCCCATTAATCATATGCATGCCGGAAACCCGGAGGCCGCAGTCACAGCTCTCAAACAGGGACTGGAAATTGCCACTTTGATCGGAGACCTGGGTACCCAGGCTGTCTCGGCTTATCTCCTGGCTGAGATCGCGCGCGGGCGGGGAGAATACGAACGAGCCCTGGAATACGGGCAGCGTGCTCTCAGCGCTGGGATGCCTCTCGAGCAATACCAACCCTTTTTCCTTGTCCCGGCGTTGGGAGTTATGGGATCGATCTACCTTGACCTTGGCCCGCAGTTCAGTGACAAAATTGCCGAATTTCACTTACATGCGCTGCACCTGCTCGAGTCCCCAAATGCTGGAATAACAGGTGCAGTTGCCTGGGCAGATTTGGGTCATTGTGCGCTGACCTTAGGCGATTTGACGATTGCCGAGCAGGTCCTCGATAAAGGAATTAATTTTCCGAGCATTTTTTCGTTCCTGGAGCGGCCGCGGCATCTTTCCGGGGTCGCCTGGTTAGCCTGTGCCCGAGGGGATTTTGATAAAGCCAAGCGCCTTGCTGACGAAGCGCAACGCTACGTTGAAGATCACAGTTTACGCTATCACGGTCCGCTCACTTCCCTGATTCAGGGCAAGGTCTATTTGGCTAGCGGAGATCTCGAGTCAGGTTTGGTAGTGTTAGAACAGGCCAGGGAGGAAGCCCAGGAACTTGGAATGCGCCCGCTAATCTGGCAGGCGCATGCTGCAGCCGTTGATGGCCTGGTCGCGGCCGGCCGTTTGGAAGAGGCAGAAGTTGAACGCCAGGCTGCGGAGGGGATGGTGATCGAGATTGCCAATCACATCGCAGATCTGGAGCTGCGGGACACTTACCTGCGAAATGCCCTTAGATCAATTCACTGATTTTTACAATTCTGGCGTTAAACGGTTTTTAGATATTGGTGAACCAGGCTGACCGCGGTTGCACCTTCACCGACAGCCGAGGCTACCCGCCGCATCGCACCCTGGCGGACATCGCCGGCCGCGAAGATACCCGGGACACTGGTCTCTAAAATGTAAGGGTCACGCGGGAGCGTCCAGTTCCGGGGACGTTTGCCGTCTTTGAGTAGGTCAGGTCCAGTAAGAATGAAGCCAGCCTGATTGCATTCAACCAGGCTGGCAACCGGCTGGCTGTGAGGAAATGCACCAATGAAAGAAAAGAGGGCTGCCGCCTCAAGCTGGCGAGTGGTGTTGGTGCTCTTCTCAAGAATTTCAACCCCAGTCAGACGTTCGTCTCCATACACTCGCACCAAATTTGTATTCAATAATACCTGGATATTGCTGGTGCCCATTATCTGATTGACGAGGTATTGGGACATGCCGGTTTCCAGGGAGGTAGCTCGGACCAGCATCGTTACCTGGCTGGCATACTGCGCTAGGAACATGGCGGCTTGCCCGGCGGAATTCGCCCCTCCGACGATTAGCACAGGCTGCCCGCGGTAGTAGGCGGCTTCACTGAGGGCGGCTCCGTAATACAATCCCGCTCCGGTGTACTTATCTGCACCGGGTGCATCCAATTTGCGGACAGTGACTCCGGTTGCGATGATCATTGCTTTACAGCTCAGTTCACTGCCGTCTGCGAGGGTAGCAAGGCGATAGAGGTTATCAATGCTGACCTGAACAACCTCCTGGGCAGTCAGGATTTCTGCCCCCAATCGGGTGGCTTGTGCAGTGGCGCGATGCGCCAGGGCCGCGCCGCTCAACCCCTTAGGGAAGCCCAGGTAGTTTTCAATCCGCGAGCTTGTACCTGCCTGACCACCCGTTGCGGCACGCTCGATCAAAGCCGTGCGCAGCCCTTCCGAAGCCCCATAGACTGCCGCTCCCAATCCGGCTGGTCCACCTCCTATGATGATCAGGTCGTAAAATGGCTGGGAGGCCTGCGTTTGCAGGCCAACTTTTTCTGCCAGCGTGCGGTGATCGGGCTGCACCAGCAGGCTGCCGTCTGGGAAAAACACAACTGGCAGGCGGTGATCTTGCGGATTGACCGCTGCGATCATCTGTTTTGCAACAGGATCCTTTTCAATATCGAGCCATTGATAGGGTATTCGGTTGCGCGCCAGAAAATCTTTGATCTCATGTGAAGCGGCCGACCACAGCGTTCCCGCAATCCGGATGCCATCATACGGAGGTGCAGCCGTCACCTGCCATTCGCTGAGCAGGTCGTCGAGGACCGGATAAAGGTTCAGATCGGGCGGGTCCCAGGGTTTCATCAAATAATAATCCAGACCGATCTGATTGATGCTTGCGATCGCGGCCTGTGTATCCGCATATGCAGTCAGCAGCACTTTGCGGGCATCCGGATAAACCTTAATCGCCTCCCCTAAAAATTCGGTGCCGCTCATCAAAGGCATGCGCTGGTCCACCAGAAATAAGGCTATCTGTGAGTTGCGTTGTTTAAGCTTGTGGACGGTTTCCAAGGCCTCCTGAGCGCTGTTCGCCTTGATGATTTGATATTCACTGCGATAATGAGCCCTCAAGTCGCGCTCGACCGCATTTAAAACGTTAAGTTCATCATCGACAGCGATAATGATCGGTTTTGCCATTTGTACTCTCTAGCTTGATTCTAGAATTTAGCGGGCTTAACATGGTGGGGTTTTATCCCGAATTACTTCACTAATCAACTATTTCTTGAAACACTCCCCCAGAAATAAGAGCACAGCAGTTGGTACGGGCAGCGCCTTGATTATACATGAAAGGGACGCAAAAACCCTGCCCACAAGGTTGTTCACTCGGGCATCAATCTGCGGTGGGTAGTACGCAGGCAAGTATTCATGATTACTGTCAGACCAGCTTGCTCTGCCAGCGCCGCAGCATCTTCATTGATGATCCCTTCTTGCATCCAGATCACCCTGGCACCTATTTCGATCGCTTGTTCTGCGATCGCATAAACGAATTCACTGCGGCGAAAAATAAGCACCAAATCGATTGGATTGGGAAGCGCGAACAGGTCAGGGTAAGATTTCTCACCCAATACCTGGTCTATGTTCGGGTTGACCGGGTAGATACGGTATCCAACACTTTGCAGGTAGGCAGGGACGGTTGTAGCGGGTACGTCCGGGCGGTCGGAGATACCCACGACGGCAATCGAGTGGGTGTTTTCCAGAATGCCCAGCAATTGATCATCATCGTATGCAGCGGCATGGCGCTGCGGCAGGTTGCTGCTCTGTGCGATTTCAAAGTTAACTGGTAGGACTACCTCAAAAATCGTTTTTCCTGGCTGGGACGAAAAGCGAATATCCCCGGCATGTTTCTTGATGACGTTGTAGCTGATATTCATGCCCATGCCCGTGCCCTTGCCAACGGGTTTGGTCGTGAAGAAAGGGTTAAAGATCTTGGATTGAATTTCAGCAGGAATGCCCGGCCCGTTGTCCTGGATTTCGACAATAACCCATTGATCTTCCTGGCGTGTGCGTAAAATCAGTTCGCCGCGCTGATCCATGGCATCAATTGCATTATCGATAATATTCGTCCAAACCTGGTTTAATTCGCTGCCAAGTGCATAGATGCGAGGCAATCCTGGTGCATATTCACGCCGGACGCTGATCCCAGCCTTTAGCTTGCTGCGCAGCATAATGAGCGTGTTGTCGAGCCCTGCGTGGATATCAACAAGCTGCAGCGAAGCCTGGTCCAGGTAAACGTACGATTTGAGGGCCTTGATGATTTCACTCATCTGGGAAGTTCCCTGACCGATTTCTTCCAGCAAGCTATAAATTGTGAAGGCAGCGATTATCCACTCCAGGATGACCGGCAGCTGGGAATTGGGAAAGTCGGCTTTCAGCCCGGCCAACTGGTCTGGATCGCATCCAATGCTAACTAAAGTAGGTGCGAATTCCCAGCCATCTGCGATGCCATGAGATGCCATCCAGTCCTCGAGCTGCTCTTCCCGGTCACTGCGATCCAAAGAATCCATGATATCGGGCACGGTCGCCTGCTGCCGCGCAAACTTGTCCAGGGACTGCAACTTTTCCATTTGTGAAGCAGAAAATTCCAGCTGGTTCATCTTTAAAAAAAGCTCTTGTAACTGGCTGAATGAATCAAATAACTGGTGTGCGCCGCGCCCAATGGCAGCTGCCGGGTTATTCAGTTCGTGAGCGATACCAGCCGTAAGAGTGCCCAGCTGGGCCATTTTTTCACTTTGCCGGACAACAAGCTCGGTGGAACGCAAGCGGGCAGTGATTGTATGCAGCATTGCTTTGGCTGCCGACGGGCTGGTATTGAGCAGGTCATCCAAATGCCTGTACTCGATCACAAGCAGGGTACTGGGTGTCCGGGCACGGACTGTGGCGAAGCGAGGGGCTGCTTCCAGGAGGGACATTTCACCGATTACTTCACCAGACTGCCGGACTGCAATCAATACTTCGCTACCCCCAGTATTTTTCAGGATCTCAAGTTGACCATCTTTGATGACGTAAGCCTTGTCGCCATGGCTGCCTTCCTTGAATAACTCATCACCTGCAGCAATTTGCTGCTCGGTTACCAACTGGCATAATCGCTCCAGATCCGCCCGCGGCAGCTCTGCAAACAAAGGAATCTTTACTAAGAAATCGTACATGACTGGTTGATATTTTTATGAAGTATTCGCTGGAAGGCTCAGGTCCGTGGAAATCCGATGTGGTCAGGTTTAGGAAGCCTCATCTCCCAGACAAAGCCAGGAAAATGAAGTGCATGTATACCTGATATTATTGACACATTATATCAGATTGGCTCAGGATGCCTGTTTAAAGGTAAGGGTGAAAGTTGTACCGCGCCCCTCGCGGCTTGCAACGTCAATCCGGCCCCCAAACTGCTCTACCAGCTGCCTGACAATACTCAATCCCAACCCGGTGCCACCGATGCCGGACTTTCTGGCATTGCGGGCCCGGAAGAATTCGCCAAAAAGCTGAGGCATGTCATCCGCTGGGATACCAATGCCTGTATCGGTGATCACTGCCTGGATTTGCCCTTCGCCTGCAAGCAGCGTGATTGTTACTTTCCCTCCAGCGGGGGTGTATTTGACTGCATTACTCACCAGATTCGAAAAAATACGCTCCAGCCCCTCTTGCACGCCCCAAACGGCCAGGTCATCTGCTGGTGGGTCATAGCATAACTCGATGTTTTTGGCCTGGGCTTCAACCTGATAATGGTTGACAATAGTCTGCACCGCGGCAGCCAACCCCACTGGCGCCAATGATTGATCGGCCTCAAAGGTCTTGCTGGCCGCCAGATCGAGTAAGTCATTGACCAGCTCCAGCAGCGTGTCCAAGCGGGTTTCCACACGCGTAAGCATGTCACGCTGCTGGGTATTAAGGTCACCGGCGAGCCCGCGGAGGATCGTTCGCAGCAGGCTTTGTGCCCCAGCAATCGGTGCGCGCAGCTCGTGAGCTACGGTAGTCATAAAAGCTGATTTCTGCTGGTCCAGGCGTTCCAGGTCCGCCTGCGCGCGCGCCAGCTCGATAGCTTGCTGCTCAATTTGCTGCAGGCGCTTGGCCTCCAGGGAAAGCTGTCGCTTTTCCAGACCCTGGCTGACCGTCAGGAGGAGTTGATCTGCAGTGAATGGTTTGGCGATGAAGTCATACGCGCCATGTTTGATCGCTTCGACTGCCAGCTCGACCGTAGCATAACCTGTGATGATGATGCAGACGATATCGGGGTCTTTGGTGTGAATCGGCGCCAACATTTCGAGGCCGCGCCCATCGGGCATCATGACATCCAGCAGTACCAGATCGAAGTTCTCGACTAAAATGAGATCCAGGCCTTCCCGAATTGTAGCTGCTAACCAGACTTCGAACCCATCCGGCGCGAGCACCCGGTTACAGCCTTCGCGAATCCCTTTTTCGTCATCGACCACCAGAATTTTTGCTTTGGGGCTCATCCTGACTCGCATGCCATCCTGAACCTGAAATGCTGACAGAAATTGACGATTAACGAAAGTATATCTTTAACCAATCATAATGGAAGTGCCATCCGGAGTGCTGACTCCGGATGGCAGGCGGACAGGCAAGGTGATCGTAAACACAGTCCCCTGGTTCACCTGGCTGGTAACCGTGATCTGCCCACGATGCATTTTGATAATACCGTAAACGATTGACAGGCCCAGACCCGTACCTTTCCCCAAAGGTTTGGTTGTAAAAAATGGGGTAAATAAGCGCCCAAGATTTTCTTGGGGAATCCCGCAGCCGGTATCGCGGATGTCAATTTGCACCCAATCTGGCGATTGGCTCCGGGTTGTGATGGTGATTGTGCCCGCTGCGTGGATAGATTCGGCAGCGTTGCACAGCAAGTTAATGAACACCTGGCTTAGCTGAGCCGAGTCGGCGGTGATCTGCGGCAGGCGTGAATCGTAATTGCGAACGATCTGTATCCTATCAAAGTCAGGCTGCCGGTCGACCCGTTCGATCACCTCGTCGATCAAAGCATGCAGGTCAGTCACCTGCGCAACGATTTGCTGCTGGCGGGCAAAATTCAGCAAGTTGGCAACAATCTCTTTGCAGCGCGTTACTTCGTTGATGATCAGAGTCAAATCTTCATATTGAGGGTCTTGTTCCCTGGTTTGCTTACGCAAAACATCCGCATACAACAAAATGGTTGCCAGGGGATTATTAATTTCATGGGCAACCCCGGCTGCCAGCTGCCCCATCGAGACCAGGCGCTCCTTGTGCAGCAATTCTTGCTGGGTCTGGTGCAGCGTTTCAGCCATGGCGTTAAATGACTCACCCAAAACTGCCAGCTCACCACTCCCATATGGTTCGACGCGCATATTCATATCGCCCCTTGCCAGGCGGCGGTTGGCAGCCACCAATTCCTGGATTGGTTGCGTGATGATGCGTGAAATTGGAATGGCGATAATTCCCGCAAGCAAGATACACACCAGGGCAATGATTGCCACCTGGGAATTGTAGTTTTGAACCAGGTTTTCAAAGGCGGAGGCACTGGCACCCACATACAGGCTGCCGACGACGCGCTGCAAATGGTCTTTGAGGGGGACGTAGCGCGTAATGAACCACTCGTTTACCACAAAAGCCCGGCCAATGTAGTCAAGCCCTTGCTGCAAAACGACATCATGGACAGCCTGGGACATGCGTGTGCCAACGGCCCGTTCACCTGATTCAGTCATCACATTGGTGGAGATGCGCGAATCGCCAAAGAAAATCGTTGCCGTATCAACACCAGCGACTTGTTTTATGCGATCGACGAGCGTATAGTCGCTGTTAAAAAGGTATAAGCTCAGAACAGCACCCCGTACCTTTCCTGATGGGTCCTTGAGCGGAGCTACTCCCGTTAAAGCCAGGCCGGCAGTGCCTTCGCGCAGGTCGAAAGGTTCTGGGGCGGCCATGGCAGTATCCACCAGCTGGATGGCAGCCTGGCCATCCAGCCCGACCTGGGCCAAAAATTCGGCTGGAATTACTTCAGTTGCATACGTTTCCTGGCCTGATGCAAAAGTAGAGTCCAGGATAGGGAGCCCAGCCCAGCTTCCCTGGGTAATGATCGGAGAAAGGGTGCCGTTTTGGCTCAGTGTCCGCCCCACCAGGATGTTTCCGTCTGCATCCAACACCAGAATGGTGTGGGTGCCGCCCAGGGCTAAAACGGCAATTTTGTTGGTGATTTGCTCATCGATAATGCGCAGCGCCTCATTATCTCCCAATTCGGCCGCCGAGAAACTATCATTAACCCACTGGTCGAGCACCAGGCGTTTACTGATGGCGGCAATTTCCTCGAGCTTGAGCTGGTAAAAGGCACGCGCCAGGTCCATGTCACGCGCGACCCGCTCGTCTTCTGCAGACGTTAAGTAATCGTTGATGACCCGGGAGCTGCCCAGGGCATTCAGACCTACTGTTAGAGCTGCGACCAGCGAGAAACTGGCGATCAGCACAAGCTGAAGCCGGCCACCCATTAACCTGGCAAGTTGACGCCGCATATAGATGTCCCTCAATCAGCACTCGGAGGCGGGCTGGCAGAACCTTGGCCGGATTTTTTAATCAAACAGAAGATTAAACCGGCGAAGTCTACCCGGATTCGGCTTTGATCTATGTAATCCACTTTGCCGCCACTTGCTCGGGACAGGAATGGATACTCGAAGCAGCCCTTGCCAAGCATGCAATTGCTGCGTGCGTATTAATGCTTACCTGCCCGGGAGCCCGCGCTCCTCACGCAACCAGCTATCAATGAAAATTCAGTATTGTTCCTGGTTACACTTTCTCCCTGGTTAGAAGCCAATTCACTCTTGCGATCAGGTCATCCGGGTCGATTGGTTTGTCAACGAATAATTCGACCGGTAGATAATCGACATCGGGTTCGAAGTGCAGCGGCGTGGTACTGTGGATGGCGGTTAACATCAGGATTGGAATGTCCTTAAACCGGACGAACTCTGAGACTGGATCCGGGTTGCGCAGCTTCAGGGCCAGCTGAAAACCTTCCGTCTTCGTGTCCATCATCACATCCAGGATGATGAGATCGGGGACATCGGCTTTGATGCGTTTGAGCCCTTCCTCTCCGTTTGGCGCCGAGATGATTTCGTGTCCGACACTTTTTAGCGTCAGGGTGACTGCGGTTACGATATCGGGGTCGTCGTCAATAATTAAGATCTTAGCCATTTTTTTCTTCCTTTCAACAAACTTGGCAGCGGACTTCCCGGACAGCGATTGCTTGAAGGCGGCCGGGTTTCGATATTCATCAGGCGGGGACCTGGATAGCCGGTTTTTAGGATCGCTCCCAGGTCGGATTCATCAGGCTGGCCGGGGAAATATCGGGCCCAACTCGGGATCTCGACGCGTAGAGTGACATATTCAGACAATATTCACCTCCACCATATGTGTAGAACAAGAGATACACGGGTCGTAGGCACGCACTAGCATCTCCAAGGTTTGGGTAATTTGCCCGGGGGTGTCTTGCAGCAAGGCAGGCACCAGGACACGCAGATCGGCCTCAATATTGCCCAGGTTCTGACCGGTAGGGATGATGCAATTCGCGCCGGTCAGCCTGCTGCCGCGAATCTGGTAATGATGGTAAAGCGTACCACGTGGTGCTTCAACCGCGCCCACACCTTCTCCGGAAAGGCGCTCCGGGCGCGCAGGCTCTTGGAGCTCGATGCCCTGGGCCAGCAGTTTCTCCAGGAGCTGCTGGGCAGTCTCGTAACAATGGACGATTTCCACCAATTGGGCGAGCGTGTTTTTGAATGGATTGGTGCAAATCGGCGCAAGATCCAGTGCGGTGGCAGCTGCCTGGGCAGCTGGATGGAGCTGGCTGTAGTTTAGATTGATCCGAGCCAGGGCCCCCACCATGAGGGAATTGCGCTGGTGGCGGGCAAATTTGGCTGTCGAGTGGGATACCTGATACTCTCTGACGACCTGTTTGTACGATTCGATCGGCCAGGAGCCGCCATCCGAGCTGTTCAGGCGGCCTCCCAGCAGGGCGTACTCATCGGGCTGGGAAAGAGCCAGGTACTCAGTCTCGCGTTCAAAATCAGGCACCTTTAAATCTCGAAACAACGCTATGGTCGCTTCGATATCGGGGCGGATGGCACGCAGCTGCCGGTAAAAGGCCTCTAATCCAGCTTGGTCGGGCAGATGAGTGAAACCACCTACCGTCATCGTTATTGGGTGGGTATGCCTGCCGCCGATCAGCGCACACAGTTCCCCTGCTACTTTTTTTAGCCTCAAGGCGCGGTGCAAAACTTCGGGTGCGCTGTGTGCCAGCGGCAGTACGCTGTCCATCCCGAGCAGATCGGGTGTGACGAGCATGTACACATGCAGAATATGGCTGTCCAGCATCTCGCCTAAAAAATTCAGTTTACGCAGCAAGATCGTTTGATCACTATTCCTGACCTGGAGAGCACTTTCGATGGCTTGCAGGGAGGCAGTCGAGTGGGCCACAGAGCAAATACCGCAGATGCGGGAAGCCAGGCGCGGGACCACGGCGTAGTGCCTGCCCTTTAACATGGCTTCGAAATAGCGTGGAGCTTCGATTACCTCAAGTTTGCAGCAAGTCAGTACGCCGTTTTGGACTTCAACCCGAATATTCCCGTGCCCTTCGACCCGGGTGAGGTGATGGACGTCAATATTTAGTGTGGGATTCATTTTGAGTGCCATAGGGTCACATCTTTTCGTGTATCAACAGGTAGGATTGGAAAACTTTGAGGCTTTCGTCCAACTGGCTGCCTTCCATCCCCAAGTCTGCCATTGCGAGTTTCAGCCCGCTGAGATTTGCGTTTGGTATCTGGCCGCGGCAGCTCACACAGCCTACCCCGTAAGTTGGACAAAATGAATGACAGCCACCGCGAGTGACCGGCCCCAGGCAAAGCTGTCCCTCCAAGAACAGGCACGGCACCTCGGATAAACGGCATTCCACACATACCGGGTAATCCGGAATTTCAGGCAGACGGCCTTGCAGCAGGTACCTGACGGCTGTAATAAATTCATCGGGATTGATCGGGCAGCCAGGAAGAAAAGCTTCTACCGCGATAACTGCGCTTGCAGGCTTCACGGAATAGCTGGGCAGGAACTTGCCTGGCTCGCCGTAAACGTAGCGGTGCACTTCGCTCTGAGATTGCCAGCTGCGAAGGGCATTCACACCGCCGAGATGGGCGCATGCGCCAAAAGCAATGACAATCTGGGCTTGTTCCCGAATGGCATGCAAACGTTGTTCGTCCTCCGGACGGGTACATCCACCTTCAATGAACGCCACCTGGTAATCCTCACCTCTGGCGCTGATGGCCTCGCGAAACTGCACGATTTCCACCACCTCCAACAATTCGGGGTGATTTTGCAAAGAATTGAGGGCAGTCAACTGGCAGCCTTCGCAACCGGCAAAGTCAAAAAAAGCGATTTTCGGTCTGCGATTCATAGTGCCTCCGCTGCATGCTTGATTTGCGCATACGAAAACCCCGGTCCATCCAAACAGGTATAAAGAAAATTAATCTGGCAGTGCCCGCACTTTCCTACGCCGCACTTCATGCGCCTTTCCAGGCTCAACCAGATATTTCCTTCTTTAATATCCAGCCCGAATAGTTCGGCCAGCACAAAACGATACATCACCGGTGGTCCGACGGTGATTGCGACCGTGTTTGGAGCATATATCTTGATTTTGGGGAACAAGGTTGTGATGACGCCAACATTTCCCTGCCAGGTTTCATCCGGGCGGTCAACGGTCAGGTGGAGCTCGATCCCCTCCTGGTTAGACCATTGGGCGAGCTCATCTTTGAACAATAATTCGGCTGGGCTGCGAGCGCCATACAGGATCATGACACGCCCGAATTTCTCACGCTCATCCAGCACCTGGTTTATCAGCGAGCGAAGTGGAGCCAGCCCCAGCCCGCCAGGAGCAAACAACAGGTCTTTGCCGTGGAATTGTTCAATAGGAAAGCCGTGCCCGAACGGACCGCGGATCCCCAAGAGATCTCCCGGCTGCAAACGGTGCAGTGCATCAGTCAGGCTTCCGGCCCGGCGAATGCAGATCTCAAAGGAGCCGTTGCTGCGGCTGGGTGAGGACGAGATGCTGATGGGTGCTTCACCGGTTCCCAGCAACGAAACTTGGACAAACTGACCTGGGCTGTGGTGGAGTGAAACGCCATCCGGCAGACCGATCGTAAACAGCTTCTCATACGCAGTCAGTGGGCGAACATCCATGATCCGGGCCATAACCGGCAGGTAGCTGGAAACAGCAGTCGACTGATCGATCAACGTGCTACTCGCCATACGAACCTCTCTTCTCTCCGCCTGCCGGGAGAGCGCGGCGCTGGTAAAGGGTGTTCAGAACCTCCACAGGTGAAATTTTGGCCATGCATGAACGGACGCAGCGCCCGCAGCCCACACAGCCAACCAGGTTGGGTGCACCAGACTGGTATTTAAATTTATGAAAAAAACGGTGGCGCAGCCGTTCAGCACGTGCTGGACGGAAATCATGCCCACCAGCAACAATTGCGAATGAAGCGAGCTGGCAAGAATCCCACGTCCTGAACCTTTCACCGCGGGTTAAAGTGAGGTCGATCTCATCGCTAACGTTAAAACACGAGCAGGTAGGGCATACCAGGTTGCATGCTCCGCAGCCCAGGCAGCGCTCGCCCAGCTGAGACCACAGTGTTGATCTGTAATTAAGTTCGAACAGGGCCGGTAATTCCGAGGTGCGGGGGCGCAAACGATATGTAAAACGTGCTCCTTTTAAGCTCAGCACGCGCTCGTGTTGGTGCCTTTTCTCCGGGGTCATACTGGTTACACCGGGAACGTCTTGCAGTAAAGCCTCTCCACGCTGTGTGCCAATATCGATGCTGTATCCGTCACCAAGATCGGTCAAGTGCAGATCATAAGTAGATGGAACGTTGTGGGTATTCATATCCCGGCAGAAGGACTCCGCCTGGCAGGGCTGCAGGCATTCGATGCTGACCAGTAACAGATTATCACGCCGGCTCTGGTAGTGCTGGTCGGGGAATATACTGCTGTAGAACTGGTCGAGCAAATCGATGGCATGCATATCACAGGCATGCACCCCAAGCAGAATAGTAGGATCAGCCTCAAACACCGGAGTGGTTTGCCCAACTTTGAGATCGAATTTGAAGAAGTGTCTCGCGCGGGGGAAGCAGGCTCTTCTTTGGGGGGAGGAGGGTGGTTGGGTACTCCAGGACCACCTCGTCAATCGATGTGACCTCCGCAAACACAAAGTCATTTTTGACGCGACGTGGAGCGATCAGGATGGCTTGTTGGCCCAATCGATCCAACCAGAGCGGCAAGCTTGTCTTGGCAAGGTACATTTGATCTACCATAACAACCTTCCTTCCAAATCATTATCAGGAGACTGGGTCAGTCCGCTGAAAGTTCTTTTCATAATCATTTGTGAACCTGGCCAAAGCCCCAAAACAATCTCTCAGTGAATTCCTTTGTAGTAAACCCATTCCGGCGCAGCCTCGATTACCCCATTGCTTCGGGATTTCTTGAATAGTTCAACGGATCGGGCAGCATTGGTTCCTGACTGAGGGTAGTGTTAAATCCGCAAATCAGTTTAGTGATGGCCCGGCGGACCTCCTCAGTCAGCGGTACGCCAAACGATAGATCGGCTGGTTGGATCCCTAAGATAGCTGCTTCACAACCTGCTTCGGCAGCCAGGTAGGTCAATATCAGACCAAGGGGCAGGCTGTGGGTAGAAAAACCAACCTGCGTGGTCTGGTGGGCTTCAAGCCAGGCGATTGTGCCAGGGGCTTGCCCCAGCCAAGCGGCATCAATCACCAGCAGCAAGTCTGGCTGGAAGTGCTGCAGCTGGCTGGAAAAATTTTCGGGCACGGTCCCAGCTTCGATAAGCAGCAGCTCGGTCAGGCCACATGCCAGAGGAAGCAGCTCGCGCCTCATCCGGCGCACAGCAATCAAACCCAGGGCATCATCCCCGCGCAGTTCCTGGCCCACGCCCAGGACTGCAATGCGACAGCGGCCTTTATTAAGCCGGATCCGTCTGAGGGTCTGTTGGAACTGAGTTGACCAGCACATCACGAATATCCTCTTCCTTACCAAAGAAAAGCGTAAATCCACTCCGGTCCGGCCCTGCCAGCTCCCAAAGTTTGCTTGCCATTTCCAGGCTTTCCTGGCGGCAGCTGAAAACACACTGCCCGCAAAATGTACAGCGATCGGCGTGATATTTCATCACAAATCGTTTGGCTTTCTTGTCCAGCACGATCATCTCGATGGCATCCGCCGGGCAGTCCATACTGCAAAGACCACAACCGGTGCATTTTTCTGAGTTCCAGATCAGGCGACCGCGAAAATGCTCCGGGGCCTCCCTGCGCTCGAAAGGATATTTTTCGGTGGCAGGTTTCCAGAAAAACGAGGTGATTACATCCTTGAACATGGTGCCGATTTTCATACCAATACCCTCAGTCCGATCGTAATCAGCCACTGGGCAAGCACACACAATGTGCCAAACCGCCACCATAAGCCAACCGTCTGGTCAATCCGCAAGCGTGCCAGGACGGCCTGCATGCCGGCGACCAGGAGCAGTAGTGCCAGGGTCTTGACCAAAAACCAGAATGGATTGGCGACCCCACCCAGGTAAAACGCTGCCACCAGGGTCAGGCCGATTACCATTTCAACCCCTTTGCCCAGGCGGAAGAGAGCCAGACCGCGCCCACTGTACTCTGTCAGTGCGCCAGCAACGATTTCTGTTTCAGCTTCCGGAGCATCAAAGGGCGGCAGTTCGAGCTTGCCCATCAATCCAATCAATACCACGATAAATCCGAGAGGCTGGGTCACGATCAGCCAGTGCTCGCTGGTGTAACCCAGAATCTCACCAATTTGCCAGCTTCCAGCGGCCATTGCAGGTCCGAGCAGCGCCAGTAAGAATGGGGCTTCATAGGAAAACAACTGGGTCAGGGTGCGGGTGGCGCCAACCAGAGAAAACCGGTCGAGGGTGTTGGCACCTGCCAGTCCCAGGCACAGGGTCAGCAGGCTGAGGAAATAGATCGTCACGATCAAATCGCCGGGAAAACTGTAAGATGGCGGCAGCCCGGCCATCGGAACATAGAGCGCAGCCGTCAACCCGCCAGCCAGCGCAATAATGGGCAGACCGATAAAAAGCTGGGCATTTACGCCTTCAGGGATGACTTCTTCTTTTGCCAGCAGCTTAACAACATCCGCCAGAGGCTGGAACCAGCGCGGGCCAACCCGGTTTTGAAGCTGGGCCAAAAGCTTGCGGTCGATCCATTCGTAGGTCAAACCAGCCGCCAGCAAAAACAGCCCGCCGGGAAAGAAGAGCAGTGCGATAAAGCCGGATATGATCTCCATAGGATTACCTGAGACCCTGCTTTCGAAAAGTTTGCCAGTCCCAAACCTCATTTACCTGACCTGGACGGCGGATCTCAATGCTGCGATCATTGCACGAAAAACACGGATCGATCCCCGCCAGGATCATGGGGATATCTGCAAGCTGGTGCCCGACCGCCAGCTTAACCACCGAAGTCATATTGAAAATGGTTGGGGTGCGCACCCGGATACGTTCTGGTTTGTCGGTGCCATTGCTCTTGAGAAAATAGAACAACTCGCCACGCGGCGCTTCGACACGGCTGATGGCTTCGCCGGGCTTGATCCGCCTGGGCAGGCGCACCTCCAGCTCGCCGGCTGGCATATTTGCGAGTATTTCTCGAAATCAGGTTGATCGATACCTGTAATTCCTGGAGGCGGACAGCAAAACGTGCTTCGAGATCGCCTGCTGTCTCCAAGACTATCCTGACGGGAAAATCTTTATACGCCCCATACGGCGCTTCGACCCGGATATCCCTATGGACGGCAGATGCCCGGGCAGTTGGACCCACGGCGCCCAGAACTTCGGCCTGCTGGCGGGTCATCAAACCAACCCCACGTGTCCGCTGTAAGAACAATGCATCGCTGGTTACCACCTCCAGGTAATGCCGGGAGCGCGATTCAAGGTACTCCAGGCCCAGCAGGATCTCGCCTGCCTGCTTTTCACTGATGTCGCATTTAACACCGCCCAGCAGGTTGGCAGAATAATTCACGCGGTTGCCGGTGATGGCTTCCAGCAAGTCCATGACGGTTTCACGGTCGCGCCAGCTGTACATAAATAGTGTGTCAAAACCAGCTTCGTGCGCGGCAACACCCAGCCACAGCAAGTGGCTGTGGACGCGTTCCAGCTCGGCAACCAAAACCCGGATTGCCTGCGCCCTGGGGGGGGCTTCCACACCGGCAAGCTGCTCGAACTCCCAAAGAATAGGCAGTTGCGTGGATATGCGAGCAGATGCCGCATATACGCTCCAATAAGTACAGATTCTGAATCCAGTTGCGCTGTTCCGTGGCCTTTTCAATGCCCCGGTGGGCGTACCCAAGGCGGACAACGGCGTCGGTGACGATTTCGCCTTCCACAGTGAACAAAAAGTGTCCAGGCTCTTTCAAAGCCGGGTGCTGCGGGCCGATGGGAATGGTGAACTGTTCTCGCTTGGCTTGATTCTGCATGACAATACCTCTGGTCAGTTCTTGTGAATAATCTGCTGTGGATCAAATTCTTTCCTGAGGGGATAAACCCCATCTTCCCAGTCATCCGGCAGATAAAGGTGAGCTGGATTGCGCAGACCTATCACGGTGATGCCAAACATTTCTTGCAGCTCGCGTTTCAAAAGACTCTGCGCTGGGAATGATGCTGCACAGGCTGGGGATTGAGGCATCTGTCTTGGGGACTTCCACGCGCAGGTTAATTAATGCTGCACCGGGGCAAAAATGATACAGCACCTCGAATGAAGATTCCGCTGTGCCAGGGTCTAACCCGGTAATGCACGCCAGGTACCCCAGGCGCTTAACTCGCAAACCAGCCACGGCAGGGATGAGATCTGTGCGCTGGTTGAGGTAAACATCCATCCAGTTTGGCGCGGGTAACTCGATTTTTTGGGCAAAATCCTCGATCAATAAACGGACCGTGCTAAAGATTTCTTCATTGTCCATTATGCACCTCCACCCGCATCAGGCCGTTGCTTCGGGAGAAAAATCCGGCGAGCTGGCTGGATCTGGTAAGGGATTGGTTAAACTTTTCAATAACTGGATGACACCATCGATAATGGCTTCCGGGCGCGGCGGGCAGCCCGGCACGTAGATGTTCACGGGCAGCACCTGGTCGATGCCGCCCTTTACGTTATAACAACCCTGAAATACGCCCCCCGAAAGAGCGCAGCTGCCAACAGCCACAACAAATTTTGGCTCGTGCATCTGTTCATAGACGCGTATCAAGCGCTCACGTGCCTGGCGCGTAACCGGTCCTGTACAAACCAGCACATCCGCATGCCGCGGGCTGCCCTTAAGCTTGACACCGAAACGCTCCAGATCGTAACGCGGCGTAAGGGTTGCCAGGATTTCAATATCACAGCCATTGCACGATCCGCTGTTAAAATGAACAAGCCAGGGGGAGTTCAGGCGCGCCCACAACCGGATACGGTCTAAAATGGGTTCCAACCCAAAATTTTCGGAATTCATCCAACCCTCCTGACAGTTACCATCAACCCAATATCAGCGTTATCAACGCGAACATCAAACCTACCAGGTACACGAGGGCGATCGTTGACATGGTGCTGGTCCCTAATACGAGCACACCCAGATGCAGGATTGCAAAAAACAGAGCCACGACAAAGTAGGGCCGGTAGCCGGGCGCCGCCATGCGAGTGGGAGGGGCTTCTCCGCTGGCGTAGGTGCTCCGTTTCATTTCCGTTGCCTGGCTGGGACCAGCCAGAAGCCTGCCGCCCGCGTACAGTGCTGCTACAAGAAATACGTTCAATAAAAATGCGATCACAGGATTAAGTATGGAGATGGACATACTCTTTTTCCTATTGTTTCAATTCCCAAAAGCCAGGATCAAAGCCGAGCCTGCGGGAGATGTCAGCCAGTAGGTAACGGCAGGCCACACACCCACCAGCAGAACCAGCCCTGCCAGGCCAACCAGCGGGATTGTCATTGCCAGCGGAACCGGTGCACCTGTCCTGACCGGGGTGGATAATTTGCTGCGGTACATGGCATTGATCAGGGGCGCGTAGTATGCCAGCGAGAAAACGCTGTTCAACGCCGCAAAAATGACCAATACCATGATCCAAAGATCCTGGGTTTCAAAACCCGAAACGAAAATTTGCCATTTTGACATGAAACCAGCCAGCGGGGGCAGACCGCCCAGGCCGAGCAGGGCCAGCGAAAGGGCCAATCCGACAACAGGATAACGACGGCCTGCCCCGGAAAGGTCCGTGATCATCAGCGGGCGGTGCGAACCAGCAGAGATTGTCAGGGAATACAGCAGCGCGCCAGCCGCGAGGAATGCAAGTCCTTTCAGCATGCCGTGGTTAAGGAGATGAAACATACTGCCCTGGGCGGCATTGGCATTGCTGGCATAAATGGTGATCCCCAGGCCCAGCAGCATATATCCCATGTGCGCCAGACTGGAATAAGCCAGCAGTCGCTTGACTTGCTGCTGCCGAAAAGCCATCAGGTTGCCGACCAGCATATTCAAAGCTCCCAAACCAAGCAGCAAAGGCCCCCAAATGTGGGAAACTCCAACCAATGCTTCTAATGAACGCAGCATTGCGATCAACCCGGCTTCGATGACAACGCCAGAGAGCATGGCGCTGATCCCGCTGGGCGCCTGAGAGTGGGCATCTGGCAGCCAGGTATGGAGCGGCACCAGGGCTGCTTTGACGCCAAAGCCAATGACAAACAAGGCCCCGGCTGCCAGCAGGAGCGGGTCGGGCTGAGCGATCGCTTTGATCTCTGCCAGGCTGGTTGTCCCGGTCTCTGCCAGCACCAAACCGATGCCCAACAAAACCAGCACCGACCCCACCGCACTTTGCACCAGGTATTTGAGACCTGCCTCGAGCGAAAGCTCCTGCTGGTGATAAAAAGCGACCAGCAGGTAGGAAGAAACTGCCATGGCTTCGAACCAGATCCACAGATTAAATAAATCGCAGGCGCAGCCCAGGCCAATCATCACGCCAATCATAGCGACCAGCATGGCGTAGTATTTTTCCTGGCTGATCTCTGCCGCTAGGTAGGGACCGGAGTACAGCACCACCAACGTCCCCAGCCCGAGTGTCACAGCTGTCAGCAGCAGGCTGATACCATCAAAGCACAAGGAGATGGACCCAAGGGAATAGCTGATCTGGCCGGCTTGGTTTACCTGATCTGCTGCCAGGGCAAACGGAACCCAGCTGATGATGAGACCCACCAGCGCGGTCAGTTGGGCAGGGGACTGCTTGCGCGTGCGAAATGGCAAATGCCCGCTCAGGTAGATTAATGGCAAGAACAGTAACGGGGTAATCAGGATCCAAACAAAGGCCGGGATGTTCATATTAACCGCCCCATGAGATGATCGCCAGCAGGATAACCAGACCCGCCACAACCGCAACTACATTCCAGCTCAACTGACCGGTCTGAGTGATTTGCAGGGCAGAGGCCGCGCGCACTGTCAGGCGAGAAACGCGCTGATTGATCCATTCGAAACCATAGTCTGCATTGATGAAATCGATCAGCGGGGATAGCCGGCGGGCGAGGTTGGTGAGTTGGGCGCGCCAGAACCAGATCGAGGCAAACAGCAGCACGATCACAACAGTGATCCAGGTGGCAGCAGAGGTCAATATCTCAGTCAGGATTGCTGCGGTTGATTCTGGCTCCAGGTTGTGGTAAGGCAGGCTCTCTGCCAGGATGCGGTCCAGCCCACCAACCAACAACCAGGTTGTAAGCGTTAGAAATGCCAGGATAAACAACGAAATTCGCATGACCGTTGGAGCGTCATGAACGTTTTGTTCGATCTGAGGCGGCTCGTAGAAGACGAGCATGACCATGCGGATTGTGTAGAGGCCTGTCAGCCCGGCGACGAACAGCATGACGAAATAGGCCCATTGCGGCCCTTCTGCCAGGCCAGTTTCCAGGAGGAGCTCCTTACTGAAGAAGCCATTGGTGATTGGCAGACCTGCAAGTGCCAAAGCCCCGATAATAAACACCACCCGCACAAAAGGCATGCGTTTGCCCAGCCCTCCCATTTTGCGCATGTCCCGGGTGCCAACGGCGTGAATGATGGCGCCAGCACCCAAAAACAGGAGTGCTTTGAATACTGAATGGCTCAGCAGGTGGAATTGGCTGGCGAAAAAGCCACCGATTCCGATGGCATAAACCATAAAGCCAAGCTGGCTGATCGTCGAAAATGCCAGGGTGCGCTTGAGGTCGGTGCAAAATAGGGCCATCAGAGCAGCCAGCAGCGCGGATAGCAAACCAACGGTCATAACTGAAAATTTCCAACCAGGAACCCCTTCAAAGGCAGGGTAAAAACGGGCCAGCAGGTATACCCCGGCGTTGACCATCGTCGCGGCGTGGATCAGGGCACTGATGGGCGTGGGTGCTTCCATGGCGTCTGGCAGCCAGGTTTGAAATGGAATCTGGGCCGATTTTGCTGCGGCGGCGATCAAACAGCCGAAGGCGATAAAACCCAGCACCTGACCGGGTAAGGTACCAGCCTGGGCTAAAAACGAGTTAAGCTGGTAGCTGCCCAGATAGCTGTAAGAGAGCACCGCGCTTGCCAGCAAGCCGATCCCGCCCAGAGAGGTAATGATCAGCGCTTTGATGCCCCCCGCGACCGCTTTAGGATCGTCGTTGTGGAAGGAAATCAGTGCATAGGAGCAGAAAGCTGTAATTTCCCAGAAGAAGAACATAAATAACAGGCTTCCCGAGAGTACGAGGCCGATCATGGCGCCAATGAAAAGCAGGGTAAGCGCGTAATACCGGCTTAGCTGCGCCTCTCCGCGCATGTAATCATTGGAGAATATCACTGCCAACCCCCCAACGATAGCTGCAATCAGCGCCAGGTAGACCCCCAGCCCATCCGGGACTAAAGTGAAATCGCCGAAAACGCTGCCCAAAGGTACGCTGACGACCGGGTCGGCTCCGATGACCAGCAACAGGCCCAGGGAAATCGCCGCCCCCACAATTGCAAAGATCGAAGCCAAACCATGCTGAAGATTGGGACGTTGGTCACCAAGCAGCCAAAGACAGATTGCTCCAAGCCAGGGAACTGCGATTGCTAAAATTACCAACCAGGCAGCCATGCTTCATCCCCTTAATTGAGAGAGATCATTGACATCCAGGGTGCCGAACTGCCGCTGAATTTGGATTGCCAGCGCCACACCGATCACTGCAACGATGGTGTCGGCAACAAGCGCGGTGAGAGCCAGGCTCTGACCTAAATTTATTTGACCGCTGACATTGCCTGCCAGGATCAAGCCCAGGAGGGCGGCTTTGACCAGCAACTGCAGGGCGATGACAAGCTTGATCAGATTGCGGCTGATCATCAAACCGTACAACCCAATGCCCAGCAGGCCCAGCACGCCAGCCATGAGCACAGTAACTGGTGATAGGCTCATACGGGCTCCTTTTCCAGTTCACCTTCAAGGGTTTGTTCTTGCAGCTCGTCCAGATCATGCTGGCGTTTTTCAGCATATTCCTCTGCCACGGGATACAACAATGGCGCTTTTGTCTCCGCCAGCAGCCCAAGCAGTCCCAGCACTCCGGCAAAGATCAATAAAATCTGGACGAGAATATCCAGGCCGCGCAGATTCCAGATGACGGTCGTTACGGCAGGTTCTGACTGGGCAGGTGGGAGGGGTCCTGAAGGCAAACTTAACCTACCGATCAGCAGAATGGCTGCCAGGGCGAGCAAGCTGCTTAAAATCCTGGGTACCAAAGGCCGCAGCTGCATGACGTCTTCCCCGGCGATGCTGATCGCGAACACAAGCAAGACAGTTACCAGCCCTGCGCCGACACTCAGCTCGACGACCGCGACCAGGTAAGCATCCAGCAGGTAAAACAAGATGGAAAGCAGAGCGCTCGCCCCCGCCAACCACAACGCTGAAAAAATCAGGCGCCTGGCGAGAACTGCCTGAAGTGCGAAAATAACCACCGCTGCCACCAAAAAACCTGTAAAAATCATATTTACCTCCCGCCAAGCATGAGGATGCCGGGCGCCAACTGCCAGACCTTCTGAACCAGCTCAGTTGGGTTAACTGGCAGGCATCCCTCAAGCCTGGGCGCGGCCTGTTTCAGGTGACATTTAAGGCAGCCTGCTGGCCTTCGAGATAACGTTCCAGCGGGACGCCTAAAAACTCAGCCATCGCCTGTGGATCGGTCATATCCACCCGGCCCCAAACAGCAAATTCAAGGTCACCGCGCAGATTAAAACGGCCATCATAGACACTGCCATCCGGCATGGTGGCGCCGTACAATCGCCTGGCCTGGGATAGCTGCTCCGCGGTTAAATTGCGTGCTCCGCCCAGGTTTGATTTGTAAAGATCGGCATCATTAATCACCGCCTGGCTGAAGTTGGCGCCCTGCAAATTTGCACGCGAGAGCTTGGCACCCGTCAGATCCGCCATGCTCAAATCTGCCCACTGCATGTGCGCTCGATGCAAATCAACCTTACGCAGGCTGGCTTTTAGTAAATCCGCACCCTCGAGATGGCAATCGCACAGCGGCACAGCATTTAACGAGCCGTCACTCAACCAGCCGCGGACGCGCAGCTCTTCCACAGCTTCCAGAACGATTTTGTTGTCCCAGTTATCCAATTTCCTTTTTAACTCGATCAGCGTACTCATGACTGCCTCCTGAATTTCACCGGAGAAGACCAATTGCCAGGCAGCGACTGGAGCGGCCTGTTCACTTTTCAATTTATAAAAGCTCAGTAACAATTTCAGTGTCCTGCTGGTAACAAGTTGGTAACAATCCTCTATGTAGGCGATTAACCAGCATCGTAATCAGCCACAACAGTCGCGCAGCATTCAGAAGGCTCGTGGATTTCTCGCAGCTGATAACCGATGCCGGGTATGGTCTCCAGGCACGCCGGGTCGGATGGGATCGCGTGAAGCTTACGACGCAAGCGATAAACCAGCTGCTTGAGCATCCCCCGATCCCCTCCAGCAGGTCCCCAAATTGCATCGATCAAAAGATCGGCAGGCACAACTTGTCCATAGTTGCGCAATAAGACCTCCATCAAGCGGCACTCCAAAGAGGTCAGGTGAACGAGCAAGAGGTCACCCTGGTTGAGCTCATTGCGTGAAGAATTAAGCGTCAAGCCGCCCGCCTGAAGGAGGCCGCTTTGGATTTTTTGCTGGCGGGTACGGCGTAGAACTGCCTCAACCCGTGCGATCACCTGGCGCGGGCTGAATGGTTTGAGGATATAGTCATCGGCGCCGAATTTTAATCCGGTGATGATATCTTCTTCTGCGTTCCGGACGCTGAGGATGATGATTGGCACATCCGATTGAGCACGGATGCTCTGGCAGACTTTGAATCCGCTCAGTTTGGGTAAATTAAGATCCAGGAGGATTAAATCGGGTTCAGCACTTTGCCAGCGCTCGAGGGCCATGCGACCATCAAATGCTTGAGTCACTTCAAATCCGGCGCGCCGCATTGTAAAAGATATGATGTCTGCCAGAGCCAGGTCATCATCCACGATCAATACTTTCATGCGTTGCTCCATAAATGGGAAGGGTGAACCAGAAAACCGACCCGCCTTGATGCGATGCTTCGACCCCCACCTGACCACCATGCGCATCCACAATGGCTTTCACTACGGCAAGGCCCAGGCCAATGCCGTGCTGCGGTCCATTGTGGTCGTGTATCCGGACAAAACGTTTGAAAAGGCGGATGCGGTCGGCTTCAGGGATGCCAGGCCCGTGATCTGCAACCGAGATGCGCAGCGCATTTACCCCGGACAGCGTTACGCACACCTCGATGCACTGGTTGATTGGACCGTATTTACTGGCATTTGAAAGCAAATTCACCAGCACCTGTTTAATGCGCGTGGGATCTCCATGGAGCAGGGGCAGAGGCTCAACAAGATCCTGGGAAATTTGCTGGTGCCTGCGGAGTAGTAACGGCTGCATAACCTGCAGCGCTTCATCCAACACTTTCGCGATATTGACCGCCTGGTGGCGGACGGTAAACATACCGGCTTCGATGCTGCTGGTTTCCAGCAAGTTATCAATCAGGGTCTGCAATCCGGTTACGCTCATATGGATTGAATGCAGAAGTTCTTCAATCTCGTCTTTGGAGAGCGCGGCCATCTCGTCCAGCAGGAATTCGACTGAAGCGTTTAATGCAGAGAGTGGCGTTCGAAATTCATGCGTGATACTGGCAATAAAACTGGTGCGCAGCTCCTGGAGCGAGGATTGCTGACGACCGCCACCCGAAAGGATGACGCAACGGTCTGAAGGATGCTCTGCCGGTGCGGCAGAAGGAACAGATACCCTGACGGGCAAAGCATCGCCGGTCTGATCGAGAATCTGCAGCGGGATCGCGCCGCCCGGCGGTGGCAGCACTTCCCGAAATGTTTTCGATGAAGCGGCCAGGCGGAAAATCAGATCAATGGAGGTCCCGACGGCCTGGGTGGAGGTCCAGCCGCTGATCTGTTGAGCGGCCTGGTTCATATAGAGGATTTGACCGTGTTGATCGAAAGTAACGACAGCTTCGCTGACCACATCCAGGATTGACAGCACCGCCGGGGTGAAACAGCCTGGCTGGTCAGCGGCAGACTGGGTAGTCACCGGATCGTGGGGTGCCGCTCTGGTTTTCATAATATCTGACACGGGCTTTATCTCCTGCCGGGGAATCTGCCAGACAAACGCCGGATATGCTGGAAATTTGAATCAGCCGGTACCAAAACAGTCACACCGGCGGATCGAATTTGGCAGGCGCCACGGTCAGAGGTTGATGCTCTGATAGGTTAAATTTAGCAAGAACGTGTGACAGGGGATGTGAAAAGCCTGTGACAAGATTGTGACAATTTGCACAAACAGGTTGGGCGGACAGTTCAGCTGGATAACAGCAGCCCGTACCCCTGGCCTGGAACTGTTGTGATCAGGGTTGGATGGGCTGGATCGGGCTCGATTTTCGCTCGTAAACGGCGCACAAGCTGCCGGAGCATATCCCGGTCTCCCCCACCCGGTCCCCATACATAATCGATGATTCCATCCATCGCCAAAATTTGTTCGGTATGGATCATTAAGTATTCCAGCAAACGTGTTTCCAGGATTGTAAGCAGGATAGGCATCCCCTCTCCGACAGTGAGCAAGCGCTGGCTGAGATCGAGGTGCAGCTCCCCGGATGTCATAAAAGGCGCAGGCGACATTTTGAGCGTGCGGCGCAGGATGGCATGCACGCGGGCTACCAACTGCCGTGGGCTGAAAGGTTTAACCATATAATCATCGGCCCCGGCCTGCAGTCCGGTAACGATATCATCCTCATCAGTCCGCACGGTCAACAGAAGGATGGGGGTGTTTCCCAGCTGGCGGATTTCCCGACAGACTGAAAAACCATCCATGCGCGGCAGGTTCACATCCAGGATCACGATGTCCGGCATTTCAAGTTCCCAGCGCTCCAATGCCATCACGCCATCATAGGCCAAAAAGACTTCAAAACCTTCCCGGCGCAGGGTAAACGCCAAGACATCTGCCAGGACGAGGTCGTCGTCAACGATTAGCGCTTTCATTGGTTCGCGCCCATTGTGGGGATTCGGTCTGCCATACCTTGATTGTAACCGGGGAAAGGTGCTGAAAGACACGCTATCCAGGGCGCTGTGGGAAGACAATTAACTCTGGGCAGGGTTACTGACTCCTTGTTTGTGATTGGCAGGATGATGAGCGACCCATTCCGGTCAATCAGAAAACTGCCCTGGGGATTTAACTGGTTTTCCGGTGGGCTTCAGGGCTCCCTCATTACCGCAGGCAGACGCAACAGAATGTCGGTTGGCATCAATGTGAGTGTATCCGTCAGAATAGGCGCGCTGGCAACCATGGCGCTCAGGGTGATGGTGTAGTTAGTGTAGTTGGTCAGCCCGGTCAGTGTGTAGGCGCGGGCAGAGGCTGGCAGCCCATTGATGGGCGAAAGCTGGTCGCCCGGCGGACCTGCGTAGGCAATTTGCCAGGTGGTAGTAACCGGCAGCGTTGTGCCGACTTCCCAGCTCAAATAGATGGACTGGTTGGCGGGGGTGGCAAATAAAGCCAGCTCGGAAGCCGGAGTACAGGGCAAGCCCTCATACCTGCGCTGGGCAGGGGTTTTGTTGGCATACCCGGCGACATCCGGGCCGATTGCTGGCCAGGGCGTCTCCTGGCACCACCACTCAGGGATTCCGCTCCGGTATAGCGAATCCGGGAGTTCATGGTCGGAGATCCCGGCGTCCCACACCACCGAGTTGGTCACGTAATCATAATTGCCATGGCGCAGGAGTGTTGCCGCAACAAGATCATCTTCAACGCCGCTGCTTACCCCCAGCACCCAGATCACGAAGTCGCTCCAATCATCATACGGCTGCCCGGGCAGCACCTCGTAGAGGTTGGACTTACCGGGCGTTCCCAGAACGCAGCCAACGACATTCATGTATGTATTCTTGGCGGCGATCTCGATGGCATTATTGCGGGTGGTGATGGATTCGGCCTGCCAGCCATTCGAGCGGCAGCGGAACAGCGTATTGTGGCTGGATGAGCCGTGGATGATATCCGCTTCAGCCTTAGAGGCGATGTTGCCCTCCCATAAATTCATTTTTGGGTGGGGATTGTGGTTGATGGAGGGGCTGGCTATCAGCCACCAGGGATCATCGAAGGAAATATTGTGAAAGTAATTGTAGGCGATGACATTGCCGGATGCTCCGCCTCCCGCCATCACACCGCCGCCGTCAATGGTGCTCAATACGTTATTTTCAACCATATTGTTCGAGCTGTGGAGATCCAGGAAGATCCCGTAGCCGCGGTCCCGGCCGTAGCCGTCGATCCCAATGTGAATGTACATATCGCGGATCTCGTTTTGCAGGGAATCGATGACCCACATGGCGCGACGCTGGACGTTTTTGATTTCAACATTTTTAACCCACGAGTATTGGGCGCCGTCCATCTCGATCATGAACTCGACTTCGGGATCGTCCTGGGTCAGGGTGATGTCCTCCAGACCGGCATGGCGGACCATGGCATTGGCATCCACCTGGTAGGCCCAAGGTTCCAGGTTTGGGTCATAGGTCCAGTGGAGCGGTAGATTGAGCGAAACCTGGCTGCCATTAACCGCGGTCACCTCGACAAACTGCCCCAGGACGCGATCGCCCCCTTCGTAGCCGCAGTAGGTGCATTTCCCCTCCACGCCGACGGGGTCGACGAGATCGCCATCGTTGAGCTGGTTGATCAAGAGGATGTCTCCCGGGGAAATCCCGGTGGTGCTTGCTAACGTGATCACCTGCGAATCCTTGTTCGCCGTGAGGACATTGTAGGTCTTATGCAGCGAGGAAATTTGATAATAAACCGAGCCGCGCATGTCAACCATGGATCTGGAGTAACCCCCGGTGTGTTTGATGATCGTTTTGCCGGGTCCGGCGCCGCGCAAGGTGTCGTAGTCATCCAGGTTGATCGTGTCGGAAATGATGTACGTGCCTTGCGGCAGGTATACCACCTGCCCATCCGGGCAGTTATCGAGCGCATCCTGGATGGCGTTCGTAGCGTCGGTTGACCCATTACCGTAGAGCGAGCTGTCGATGGTCGTACAGATAGTCTGCCTAACCGGGATGCCGCCAGGGATGCCGGCAGTGCTCCAATCTATTATTCGGTCGGCTGGGATGATGGCGTCATTTCTGTTCGCGGCCGCTCTATGAAACTCGCCTACATTTCTGTCCGCTGGCAATGCCAGGCTTCCGGCTGCACTGCTCAACGCTATCATCAGGGCCAGCGCAGGCAGCAGGCTGGCGGAAACCCTGGCCCACCTGGTTTGCATTCGCATGAGATACTCCCCTTTCTCGCCAGTTCTTGGACGCTTCACAATCAAAGGAGTCGGTTTCCGGCGGGAGTTCACTGGAAATTCGTGGGATCGGGTGGTTGAAGACGTGACCCCAAAAGTACATTAGCAGAATCTCGGTAAGGAAACTATAGGATGATAGTCATCTGAATCCAATGGATCGGGGAGATGGGCTATGCCCGAAAACTAAACCCGACCTGGCTACGATAGCAAGTAACCAGGTCGGGAGATGGAAGATATTGCTGGGAAACTTCAACCCGGTGCGCGGAGTGCAGGCCAAATGCCGCCGCCGAGCGAGGTTCGACGCGGTTAGCCTCCTATTCCAATGCCCTGGAGCAAAGACTCAAACACAAAGGCGGTTCCCCTTAAGATCGAAAGTATGAACACCAAAGCTACGACCATCGTAACGAGATATACAATCGGCAAGATAATCGTACGCCAGCCCTTAATATTATGGACAATTACCGTGCCCAACCAGACACCAATCACCGTCAGCAGGGAGGCGAGAAAAGTAGCCAGGGGTCCTACCACCGGCACGAATCCAAGAAGATCCAGCACATGCGCGCTTTGAGCAAAGCCAGCCACCCGCAAAGTGCTGGTGAAAGATCCCTGTACCACGCAGTAAGCGGGCGGTAAATTGCATGATTAAAACCGACACGAACCAGAGGGCATAACGGACCAGAATTTGAACAAAGTCGAGCCTACCCTCGGTGTTGAAAACCTGCACAATCTGAGCGAGGAAGGCGATCAACAAGGCTGGTCCGGTCATATACATATCCCGGGCAATTGCCCGATACGTATTCCGGTTAAGGGAGATTGCAGAAGCCGCGAGCTGGAGCCATGTGCCGACCCTGGCAAGTCCACCTCCCAGCACAGCAAGCGACCAGGAGTCCATCGTGGCTTCTGGGGGCTGTTCTGGTTTGGGGGTGGGGCCAGCCAGGCCGCGGCGCGCATCCAGGATAGCTTTGACCTCGTACGAATTGCGGGTTTCTGGGACCTGCATGTCACCAGGGTGGAGGATAAAGGCGTCGGTTTGCTCACCGCCCATTCCTCCGTGGCAGCCAATCAGCTCTTCCAGGGCTGCCACACTGCCATCCGGGTAAAGGGTGCTGTTTAGGATCAGGTCTCCGGCATTGGGGAAATCGGCAATCCGGCGGAGCTGCCAGGCGCGCAGATCCACATCGCCGAATGGAGTCAGGGGATCTTCCCCAATCACATCCCCGGTGTGCAGGTTGCGGGCACCGTTTTTGCCAAACGCCACGGGTTCACCGTCATCTTCGTATGCCACCACCAGGCCGATACCTTCGTGGTGCACAATGGCATCGACCATGCCCGGGTAGGCCTGGTTGAGCTCATTGAGGGTAATTTTGCGCGGGTATAAATCGAAATACACCTGGGCCAGGTTACCGCTGTAGCACAGGGTAACGTTGGAAGGTTCGACCTCCTGGGTGCGCTGCTGCATCTCCTTATTATTTTGCATGGCCCGGGTTGTCCGGTGCATCACGGCCGAGCCAACTGAGCCAGCCATATTTTGGTTTTCGATGTTTTCCAATTCCTGCATCATTGCGGCGACCGGGGTGCTGCCGTCATCCCCACCGCTGGTCGCCACTGCTTTCGTGCCTTCTGGCAGCTTTTCCTGGATGAAATCGAGGATGCCGATTTCGTAGCGCTGCTCAAAGGTCGGCCCAAAGGACTGCCCGTGATCGGAGAGCAGGATAAATTCATAGGGCCGGGGCGCCTTTTCCTCGGTTGCTCTCAGGATCAGGGCCAGCGTGCGGTCAAACTGGCGTAACGTGAGCATAGCGTCCTTGGTCCAGGGCCCAGAGTGGTGGGCGACCTCGTCATAGCCAGCCCACAGCATGTATAACGCCGGGACACCCCGTACGATGTCCAGGATGGTCAGGTATGCACCCACATCCCTCAAAAAAACATTTGTGGCGGCGCGCAGGAATGGGTAGCCATTATGCAGGCGATTCAGCCGTGGTTTGACGTCCTTGCGGCGCTGCTGCCAGCCCTGCCAGATTTCTTGGAATACATCGCCAAAGAACAGCACCAGGGTGCGCATCAGGAAATTCGGATCGCGCATCAGCAGGTACATATCGCGGGCACGCTTTTTCTTATCATCGTCGGAACCGGCTCGAATTTTTGAGAAGGTCAGAATCGATTTGGCTGCATCGCCGCTGAACATGTTGCTGATGCTGGAGCCGCCCCGCAGCAGCCCATTGCCGTCGGATAAGATCGGGCTCGATGATGGCTGCTGCCTGACCACCCGCCAACAGCTTACCGGTTTGTTTATCCAGCCAGCGAAACGCGGGGATGTTTTCGTTGTTGCCCTGCAGGATGCCGGCCTGGCAGGCCGGGGTGGTGGCTGGCAGCCCGCAGTCCACCCGCGAGAGCTTGTAGCCTGCCTCATCAATCAGCGCTTTCATAGTGGGCATATAGCCATCTGCGATCGCTTTCTGGATGTGGTAGTAGCTTAGCCCATCTATCTCCACCATCAGCAGACCACGCGTATCGTCACCTTCCACTTTCTCCGCCTGTTTGGCAGCCTGGCGTAAAACCAGGTTGACATAAAATGAATTGTCGTTATCCAGATTCATTAATTCTGTCAGGATGGTATTCACCAGGGAGAGCACAATACCACCGATAAATGCCCACCACCAGCTGTTGACCTCAAACCCCTGCATCAGAGAGGCTGTAAGCTTTAACATGGCGGCATTGATAAAGAAACCCACCAGGAAAACCACCATCCATCCCAGCGGCATGGCGACCAGCAGCAGCAGGGGCCGGATGAGAAAGTTGACAATCCCCAGGACCAGTGCCACCCCGGTAGCAACCACGAAGGCGGGAACATCCCCCACCGCAGAAAGATTAATCCCCGGGGTAATCCAGGCGGTAATCAGGATGGATAACGCGTCGACAAACCAGACGACGATGAAACGGACAAGTGAGCGAAAAAAGCGAGAGATTGGGTTCATTTGGTTGCATTCTCCGGGCTTCTGCAGTCTATTTGCTCATTCGGTAGGCTGTTTTTGAGTATACCATTGTCATGTTTATATCGAAATTTATAATTTAGCTTTGGGCTGGGACTCGGATGAAATTGGAAACCAGACCCTCCGTCCGATTGGAAATAGGCAAGATCCCAGGAGGACGAAAAATTATCCTACACCAACCACCAAAGGCAGCATTCAGCAAAGTTTAACATCCCTCATCGCAGCCACTGCCTGGACAGGGGGGAGGGGTCGACCTGGAAGATTCCTGGATACCGTCGGTGGCAGGTGCAGGAAAATTCCATCCAAGAAAGTATTTTCAGGCCCGGTATCATGGCCGCAAGATAGCAACCTCCTCCAAAACTTCAACAAACGGGCCTCGTCAAAACCTGTGCTAATCATGTTCCGGTTTGCTGGAGTGATTGAATCCAATCGATCATTCCCGTTTGAAGATTTTGGTGAAGCTGATCTGGTTGGTGGTTTGGAAAGGATAGCTCACGTCGCGGGATGGTCAACATTTCCAGCTGGCGAAGCGCTCTCCTGGAGCAACATCTGGCGATAACGCCGGATAATGTCGAAAAACGTGAGCAGGACAATGACGCCGTTGATGCCATAGAAGATTGTAATCACTTTTGTGAGCGGCGTGGTAGGTGTGAAATCGCCGTATCCGATGGTGGTCAGGGTGACCACTACAAAATAGAACGAATCGATCCAATCCCAGCCTTCCAGCCAGTGATATAAGGTTGCCCCAACCAGCAGAATCAATGCCACGTAAATTAACATCGGGCGGGTTGAAGGGTCTGCGAACACATCCAGAAATAATAACTTGGATAATAATTTTGACCTGTTCTTGGAAGGTTTGCTCATCTCTGTTATTCCTTTCCGTTATTTTGAAAATGCGCCTGCACCGCTCTGCGCCCGCTTGCGATCAGGAAGTCCTTATCTTCTTCACTCACCGCAAACTGAAGCGAGCTGACATCCCCTGTATCGATATATATCGTATTGTCTTTCAAGTTTTCATGAATGGCGAGTATTGGCGCCTGTACTCGTTCCAGCACAGTGATCAGGCGGTGGATATATTGTGCGGGCTGGTTATAGCCAAATCCAGTATCTGCCTCATCTCCGGCAGCAGCTGCAGAAGAACTGGCAAATGCCAGGCCCAGAGTGTCCATAATCTCATCTTTTCCAAAACCCATCAATGGATAATCGAATACCGTGCCCCCATCCACGAAAAGTTGGCTGCCAATTTCAACGGCGGTGAAATAGAGCGGCACCGACATAGATGCCCGGACCGCGGCTGCCAGGGGAACTTCTTTCGTTTTTTTGTATGAAAACTCATGGATTTGTTTGGTATTCAGGTTGGTCGCATACACACGCAGATCCATTCCACCTGCCTGGTGTAAGTCCTGAAAAGTGGCATTTGTTGAGCCCAGTTTTTCGGCTACCCAGCCCTGAAAAAGCTCAGTAGCAAATTTGCTCTCGTACATGCCGTATTTCGTCAGCACCTGTTTAAGGCTGCGGTGGTCCAAGAACCTGGAATAGTCCAATTCAGACATGATCGTGTGGATTTCTCTACTGCTATAGCCCAGTGCCAGCAGCAGGGCGGTAATTGAACCTGCAGAAGTACCTGCCACTCGCTTGATGTTGGTTAGGATGCCGATTTTATCCAGCTCAACCACTGCGCCAGCATAAGCAATCCCCCACACCCCGCCGCCTTCCAAAGCCATGTTTTCAAAGTTTGTTTTCATCCAATAATCCTCTGCAATTGATTGGTATGACACCTGGGTTTTTGACTCTTGCACAAAGTATCGCCTATCCTGCGATAAAATGCAAAACTTACCAGAATGGCGGAAAGCTATTCCAATTGATTTCTTGTGGACCCGGATATGACGTTTTGT
>CAWGNX010000002.1:0-1732210 GCA_963824065.1 uncultured Chloroflexia bacterium
CAAGTGCTCTGTCCAATTGAGCTACGGGGGCGGCAGCAAGCCCATTATAAACGCCCCGCTTGTTCCTGGCAATCTCTACATGCCTGTCCTCACTGGATCGTTGCCACAGATCAGCCGGCTCATTCGTCCCGTATTTCCTGAAAATTCTCCCTATAATCGCTGCATTGTCAGCCAACCGCCCCGAAGCTGCAAGGCAAGCGGACTCAGGAATTTGCGATAATGGAACAAAAGTTGCATCACAGGCGTTATGGGAATAATGCAGGAAATCAATTAATTCTGCCGTTAAGAGGGTGTAAAAGGCAAAAGGGAGGCCACTATGTATTATCTCCTGGTGAGAATTTGGACTGTGATGGCGTTTGGTTTGACTGTGCTTTTCGGTTATGTGCTGTTTAGCACGCTCGATCAGATTGCCGATATGAGCCTGTTTTTGGGCTGCGGGATGGGCCTGGTTGTGTGGCTGGTAGGGGTGGTACTGCTGGCGACGTTTCTGCACCCCAAGCGCACACCGGATTTATTCGAAACCTGAACTGCCTGTTTCCCCCAATTTAGCGCCGCACGCTCGAACCTGCGTACCAGACCCTCCTGTGGATGTTGCTCCACCATGGGAGGGTTTATTTATTTTGTGGAAAATTCTTCTAATCAAACTTATATATGTAATTATTTACATATAAACAATTGTATGTTATGATCCCAGTCCATGACTTTTCAAAACAAACACGGATGAGGAGATGAACATGGATACGGTGATTTTGGATGGCCGCTATTCTGAACTGGATTTCAGCACCCCACTATACACCCGGCTTACAAGCATGTTGCGCGAGCAGAGTGCGCAGCTGGCGGAACTGCCGTTACGGTCGCTCGATATCCAACCATGCCTGGGGTGTTTTAACTGCTGGGTTCGCACGCCAGGTGAGTGCATCCAGGTGCATGGCGGGCAGCAGGTGGCCCAGGCTTATATGCAGGCCAATCTGGTTGTCTTTTTTACACCCGTCGCATTCGGGGGGTATTCTTCGGTGCTGAAAAAGGCTGTGGATCACCTTATTCCAAATATCTCCCCATTTTTTGCCAAGGTTAACGGCGAAACTCACCACCACCGCCGCTACCAACGCTACCCGGCCTTGCTGGTAGTGGGTGCCCTTCCCGCGCCGGACGCCGTGCTCCGCGGCCATCTTCAGGCAGCTGGCGGAGCGGAACAGCCGCAATTTTTATCCTCCCAGCATGCAGTGTGCGGTGCTGGTGCCCGGTATGTCAGCTGCGGATTGGCAGGATCAGGTTGGGCAGTTTTACTCTCCACAGGAGGTGTTGGCATGACAGCACGCAAGGCATTTTTACTCATTGGCAGTCCGCGCGCCGCAGCACGTCCGCAGCATTGGGCGGGTATTTGCTGGAGAGGCTGCAAGCCCTGGGCTGGCAGGCAGACCAGGAGAGGATTAACCCGACCCTGCGCTCCCCGGCGCGTTGGCATGCGGTGTTGGAGCACGTGAGCCAGGCGGACCTCGTTATATTGGCGTGCCCGTTGTATGTCGACCAGCTGCCAGCCCCGGTGATCCAGGCGCTGGAGCAGCTGGCCTCTGTGCTGCAGGAACAATCCGAGCCCGGCCCAGCTTTCCTGGCAATTGTTAACTGCGGTTTTCCAGAAGCATTCCACAACCAGGTGGCATTACAGATTGTGCAGCAGTTCTGCAGCGAGACGGGTTTCGATTGGGCTGGAGGACTGGCTATGGGAGGTGGTGGGGTGGTCAATGGGCAGCATCTGGAGGAGGCGGGAGGCCGCGCGGCCGGCCTGCAGCAGGCCCTCGCGCTGTGCGCCGTAGCATTGGATCGGAACACTCCGATACCAGCGGAGGCGGTTGAATTATTCGCCAAACCCATTGTCCCACACCGCCTGTATCGCCTGATTGGAGACATGGGCTGGATCCAGACCGCCAACCAGCATGGTGTGCTATCCAGGCTGAATTCCCGTCCTTATTCTTCGGAGGGCCGCCGGGTCCGATAGCAGCCCAAATTTGCATTCCAAAATCGTTTGATTCCGGTGTATCCTTAGACACAGTCGCTTCCATTATATAGGGCAGCCAAGCGCCTGGCTGACCACCCTTGGTAGCTTCAATGAAACGATGTTTGTACCAGGATCGAGCGGAGGGTAGTTGACCGTCCAACCTGCCATTCTTCAAAGCCTCGCCGGGTTATATTACAGCGGTGCCGTGGGTACCCTGATAGTGAGAGCCTCGCCAACGGGACTTGTCCTGGATTTGCCCGGCCTCCCGCCGGGTTATGAAATCCGCCTGGAGCCTCGCAGCACGAACGATTGGGTCGTGGCATCCAGCATGTTGGCGGGGATGCCTGTCGCGTTTGATTGGCAAGAGGATGCCAATCCCGCTGGCATGCGGCTGGGTAATCTCGAGCTCCAGCGTCAGCCCGTAGGCGCCGAACCCATCATCGGGATGCGGCAGCTGCCCGAAGCCCGCGCGGATACGAAGCGCGATCATCGGTTCGAGATGCTGTACCAGCAGGCACTGGCCGCTGGACCGGGCTTACCTCTGGTTTATGATCTTGCTTACCCCAAATTTGAATTCCTGCAATATTTGAAACGCGCCCATGGGCCGATGTTTCATGGCTCAAACAACCGCGAGATCGAGGTCTTCGCGCCAGTACGCAAGTCGATTGAGCTGTTCGATGAGACCGGGCGGGGCAACCTGGGGGCGGTCTATGCCACCCATTACCCCGTGTGGGCCATGTTTTTTGCCGTGATAAACAGGGCTCCAGCAGGCGGCTCGATTAATAACGGTGTATTCCAGCTTACCAATCCCGCCGGGGAGGCTATCGATCTATACTTTTTTGCTGCCAGTTCCGAAATCCAGGATGCCGGCCCCTGGGTGGATGGAATGCTGTACATCCTGCCAGCGGATACATTCCGGCAGCTCACTATGCCAAACGGGGCGCTGGCAAATGAATGGGCCAGCGAGAATCCTGTGGTTCCGCTGGCGAAACTGCCTCTTACGCCGGATGATTTTCCGTTCAAAGAACACCTCGGGCGGTTTGATAATCCACAGCTGCAGCGGATTAGCCAGCTAACCCGAGATATGTTTGCGCGCGCTGACAAAGCAGCACTTCTACCAGGCGGGATCTCCCTCACTTTGCCGTGGGAGGAAGGTTTACCCGCGTTTCTGGCGGAGCTGACCGGGGTGCAAAAGGTCGTCCTGCCGCAGCTCTCCACTCGCATCAGCGATCCAGAGGAAGGGAATCCGGTTACGATCACCATGGAAGGACCACAGGCGATCATCCAGGTATACAGCGAACAGGCACGCGAGCGCGGCCTGCTTCCCAATGAGACAAACAACCCGATCCATGCAGTTAAGCCATAGGAGCAAACATCATGACTGCAATCACTCCCACCCAATCCAAATCAACCGGATGGCTGATACCGGGCCTGGCTTTGCTGATCGCCGGGTTGATAGCCCTCAACCTGGCTCAATTCAACCTGCCATTAGTGTCCAATGACCGCCTGGTGCTGATCGTTGTAATTGTCCTCGGGCAGGTGCTCTGTTCCCTGGGCATGCGTATTGGTACATTTAGTTGGTCTCACCCTTCTACAATCCTGGGGATTGTCCTGGGGATCTTGCTCTATGCTGTTGTCCTGCTGCATCTCTTTGGGGTCGCACTGCCTTACCTCACAACTGACCGGTCTGTGCTGGTTTTCCTGGCGGCAGTAATGCTGGTGAAGATCCTGGTTGATGTGATCCGCATGCAGCTCCGGGGAAGGTCAGCGAACGCGTTAGGTACCTGAAACATCAGAGGCGTGCGGATGAGTTGGCCGGTAGTGCCAGAGCCGTGCGGGCTGCGCTGTTTGTCGTTATTCCTCTGGCGGAGGCAGCCGCGTTCTGGAAGGTCGGCCCTGTTTCGGGTAAAGCACTGCTTGGTTAGGAATATGCCATGCAAAATATCCCACTGGCACGGGTATCGGAGGGTGCCCCAACATCAGCAGAATCTACGCAGGAGTTTGTCCGGCTCGAACTGGAGAAGGTTCGCGGCGCATACCACGCACTGATCGAAGCCATCCCGGCTGAATTCTGGGAGGCTCCCAGCACCAACCCGGCTTGGAATATCCGCGAGCTGGCCTGGCACATTATGTACGCCGTTAAGATGATGCCCGCCGATCTGGGGGTCCTGCTCAGGATGAAGCGCCAGGTCCCGCTTCCGCCAGAATGGCTGTTTCACCTGCTCAACCGCTGGGCCACCCGTTGGGGCGCGCGGAACCTGACGCCCGAGAGTGCCGGGGTGCAGTACGACCAGGCTCATGCTCACCTGCTGGAATTGTTGGCTGGAATTCCTGAACCCGATTTTGAACGCAGCCTGAGGTATCCAAGTTGGGATCCCAACCTCACCGGGATGGTTTCCGTCAGGCGATTATTCCATTATCCATACATGCACTTTGAGGAACATGCCCGCCAGATTGATGCCAGCCTGGCGGCTTTGGGCGTACAGTTGCGCAATCTGGCGCCGGGTCTGGTAGAATTTCTCAACGAAATTTCAGCCTGATTGGAGGAGGAAACCCATGCGGATCATCTTGAGAATCATCATAAATGCGGTGGCGTTGTTCGTCACCGCGTACATTCTGCCGGGCATCGATATCACCGGCGGGATCTGGGGACTGCTGCTTGTGGCGGTCATCTTTGGGCTGGTAAATGCGTTTATCCGGCCGATTGTCAAGCTTTTCTCACTGCCGATTACCTGCCTCACCCTGGGCTTATTTTCGCTGGTGATTAATGCCGGTATGCTCCTTCTTACGGCGCTTCTCGCAGGGAGCTTCCTGACCTTTACCGGCAATCTGCTCCAGAATCTGTTTACCGCGTTTATCGCGGCGATCATTATCAGCATCATCAGTGCTGTTCTGGGCTGGTTCGTGCCCGATAAAGATTAACCAAGAGCACGTGCAGGGCACGCAGTGCCCTTGTGCAGCTGAGAACAGGTTTGTCATAGACGGGACGCATTCCTGCGCACCGATATTCAAACGCCGTCATTCGGAGCGTACTGCAGATGGTTTCTTGCACAGAAGCCGGGTGCCAGCCCGGCTTTTCCATTTTCCCAGGTGAGTTTTGTTCGTGTGCCGGGGTAGATCCGTGCTCGCGACCTGGATTATCGAAAGCATCATGCGCATAGATTTATGGAATCGGCTTGCCTGCCTGCAAGAATCGCGATTTAATTAATCTTAGATCGGGAATTCAGAGAATTTGTTCCCTCTCCTGTTCCCGAACTCACGTTGATTTTGCTGCCCGTTGTTCAGGAGCAAGCGCATGCCGACCAATTTGCCTCCCGAATACTACGAAGTCGAAAAGCGCTATAAGGACGCTGCAACTCCAGCCGAAAAAGCAGAAGCGCTGGAAGAGCTGCTCAGTACCATCCCCAAGCACAAGGGCACTGACCACCTGCGCGCTGATTTGCGCCGAAAACTCGCCAAATTGAAAGAATCAGCGGAAACCGCGACTAAAAGAGGCGGGGGCCGGGCTTCTGCTTACCATATCGACCAGGAAGGGGCCGGTACAGTGGCACTGGTAGGCCTGGCGAACACCGGGAAGTCATCCCTGCTGCGGGTTATGACCAACGCCGAGCCAGAGGTATCGCCAGCGCCGTTTACCACCTGGGAGCCCACCCCGGGAATGGTAGTCGTGGAGCTCGTACCGGTGCAGCTCATCGATACCCCGCCCTTGCAGCCAGAATTTGTCGAGCCCGAATTGATTAACCTGCTTAGGCGGGTAGACCTGCTGGTGGTGGTGGTGAACCTGCAGACCGACCCGGTCCAGCAGCTGCACGAATCCATGCGCATCCTGGCCGAGCACCGCATCCTGCCGCAGCGGTTGTTGGAGAACGGCGAGGCTCTGCCCAGGCACACCTACTTACCGGTGCTGGTGGCAGTCAACCAATGTGACCACGCTGAAGACGCTGAGCTGTATACCATCTTCTGCGAGCTGCTGGAAGAAACATGGCCCTGCCATCCAGTATCGGCGGTTAGCGAGTATGGCCTGCTTGCCCTCCAGCAGGCGATCCTGGCCGAATTGGATGTGGTCCGGGTGTATGCCCGCGTGCCCGGCAAAGGGGTGGACCTGAGCGCCCCGTTTGTGTTAAGCGGGGCAGCACGGTGGCCGATTTTGCCCGCAAGGTGCATAAAGATTTTTACGAGCAGATGGCGACCGCCCGGGTGTGGGGCAGCACGCAGTTCGAGGGGCAGATGGTGCCGCGCGAATATGTGTTGGCAGACGGGGATATTGTCGAGCTGAAGCTGTAGACCAACCCGACCTCGGAAAAAGCGAGCATTGAAAACCTATCTACTTTTTCCACCTCCCGATTTCACGTAAAATACATCCCGGGCCAGGTCGACCCGGGATGTCGGCAACAGTAAAGAAATTATTTATCAGTTTAATGGGCAGCCCTGTTCATTGTAAAATTCGAACACATTCTTGACGCCTTCAAAATTGCGGGTGGCAAATGCCGATTGGACGGCTTGGATGACCTGAGCGACGCTGAAGTCATAGTCGACGTTCGTGCTGCGGGCATCCAGCAGGGCTGCGGTGCTGTGACGGGCGAGAGCGTTCGCTCCGCCGCCGTTCATGCCGAGCGCTTGCAGCAGGGTCAGGCCAGATTTGAAATTCACACCGAAGACTTCGTTGTACAGGTCGGATGGCGCATAGCCCATCCAGGAATCCAAGTGCTGCGGCTGCTTCCAATAGCCCGGCGTACAGCCTTCACCGCCTGTGGGAGGCGGTGGTGCCTCGCAGGTGACTTCCCATTTCGACGTGCTCACCTGTTTTAAGGGAACACCTGCGTCAGGATCTCTGACCGTAAAACCAGCAAAAAAGGTGTGGACCCCTTCGCCGACCATGGTAGCAAACGAGCCAGTAAATAAGCCGCTGCCTGCATCATAAACCAGGCTGCCGCCCCCAATGGCTGAAAATGCGCTGGTCGTCATATTTACATCGAATAAGGTAAATTCAACGGTCGCTGTGGAAGAAGCCCCTGCCAGCGTAAACGCAAACAGCGGCTTGCAGGTGAGCATGTCATCCGGAAAAGTGAGAGTATATCCACCGGTGACACGCGTGCCTGCCAGAGCGCTCATCGGTGCCAGCAGAGTCATGAGAACCACAACAAAAGCGATAAGTAATTTCTTTCTGTGGATCATATGTGCCTCCTACGGCATCACAAAGTGTGGGTGCGGGGGATACGCATCCCCCAAAAGTACTAGTTTAATTTTATTTAATTTTGATGAGAAAAGTCCTATTATTATTGTCAGGTCCGGTACGACTCTTATTCGTCAGTTCTCCGTTAAAGGTGCGGCAGGCATGTTTTGAAGGCTCCGCAGTAAAAAAATGTGGAACCCCATCAAATTTGAAAGCTGCCCTGCCAGGCGACTTCCGGGAAATGACTGGCATGGCAATTGAGGTGGCTTCTTCACAGTATCCCAATGGAATTTGACGGCACATGGCTTGTAGGTATGTGGTTGTCGTGCGACAATGGTATGACTTGTGGCGGCTGCATTAATGACTGCCACAAGCCTATGATTGGGAAGATTAATTACCACCCCGGAAAATTCTCAGCACTCAGATCAAACCAGCCAAATAGCCAGCGCAAGGCTTAACGTGGAGGAAGGCAAATCATGAATTCCATTTTACAGGTCCAGGGTCTCGAAAAACGGTTCATGCCAGAAGACATCCTGGCCGTAAAGGATGTCAGTTTTGAAATCCAGCAGGGCGAAATCTTCAGCCTGTTGGGACCGAATGGAGCCGGGAAGACAACCACGATCTCTATGATCAGCGGGCTGCTCGCTCCCACAGCCGGAGATGCGATCGTCGATGGCAGCTCGATCAGTAAAGACCCGATGGGCGTCCGGCGGGTAATCGGGGTAGTGCCCCAGGAAATCGCCCTCTACGATGAGCTGAGCGCGCTGCAGAACCTGGCTTTTTGGGGCCGGATGTACGGCCTGTACGGCAGCGCCCTGAAAGAACGGATGAGGGTTGTGCTCGAGCAGGTTTCGCTGGCTGACCGGGCCAAAGACCGGGTAAAAACTTATTCGGGCGGTATGAAACGTCGCCTGAACATCGCTGTCGGGCTGCTGCACGCGCCCAAAGTTGTCTTTATGGACGAGCCCACGGTCGGAATTGACCCACAGAGTCGCCGGAAGATTCTGGATACGGTGATGGAACTTAACCGGGCGGGGATGACCGTGCTCTACACCACCCATTATATGGAAGAAGCCGAAGAGCTTTCCGACCGGGTAGGGATTATCGACCACGGCGAGCTGATCGCGTTGGGCACCCAGAAGGAGCTGACCCAATCCGTGGGCGAGCACGAGTCCCTTACCCTGCACCTGGGCGAAGGGGAATCCGGTTCACCCCTGGCAGCCGCCCTGGAGGGTGCACCCGGGGTGATCAAGGCCACTGCGGTGGACGGGGACGTGGTGCTGGTGGTGGTCGAAGCCGAAGAGGTGCTCCCGGGGGCTATCAGCCAGGCGAGCCAGCTTGGGCTGCGCGTGCGTTCGATCGACATCCAGGAGCCCAACCTGGAAGCCGTGTTCCTGAACCTGACCGGGCGCACGCTGCGCGACTGAGGCGGGCGAAAGGAAAAAACCGGCATGAAAAAGACCCTGGCGATTGCCTTAAAAGATTTCCAGCTTATGCTGAATGACCCGACCGCGCTGCTTCTTATGCTCGCCACACCGTTTGCACTGACGCTGGTGATCGCCTTCGCCTTCGGTGGCGGCTCCGGGAGCGGCAGTGGGTTGGGGGATATCCCATTGATCGTGGTCAACCAGGACCGCGGCCAGCTCGGAGCGTCATTGGTTGAGGTGTTCCAGTCTGCGGATCTGGCGGATCTGCTTGAACCGCAAAGCAGCAGCGACCCGCAAGCCGCCCGCAGTCTGGTGGATCGCGGGGAGGCATACGTGGCGGTGATCATCCCGGCTGGATTCAGCGCTGCCATCCTCCCGGGAAGCGGGGAACAGGCCGGGGGGCAGGCACCTCCGGCGCGGGCTCCGGCTGATCTCGAGCTGTATTCCGATCCCGCGGCCCCGGTCAGCACCGGGATCGTGCGGTCGGTTGTCGATGAGTTCCTGAACCGGGTTTACGCCGGGGTGACCAGCGCTCAGGTCACGATCACGCAGTTGATCACCAGCGGACGTTTGGACCCGGCGCAAGCCGCCGCCCTCGGCGCAGAGCTGGGGCAGGGCGCGGCAGATGAAACCGCCGGGAGCAGCTTGCTGGTCGTCAAAACAGCCAATGCAGACACATCTGAGACTGGCGGCGGGTTCGACTGGCTGACGTACTCCGCTCCCAGCATGGCGATCCTGTTCTTGATGTTCACGGTGACCGCTGGCGGGCGGACGATCCTGGTCGAACGCGACAGCGGCACCTTGCCGCGCTTGCTGACGACCCCCACCACGGCGGCGCAGGTGCTGGGCGGCAAAGCCCTGGGGATTTATAACAGTGGGATTTTCCAGATGGTGATCCTGTACCTGGCTTCACTGCTGGTGCTGCGGGTAAGCTGGGGCGCGCCGGGCCTGGTGCTGGTGCTGGTGCTGGCGCTGGTGGCTGCGGCGACCGGCTGGGGACTGCTGATTGCCGCCGTGGCGCGCACTCCGGGCCAGGCAAACGCCATGGGCACAGCCATCAGCCTGATATTCGCCATCTCTGCCGGGAATTTCATCCCGCGTGTCTTGATGCCGGGTTGGCTGCAGTCCCTGGGCCTGATCACCCCCAACGCGCTTGGCCTGGAAGGCATTGCGGCAATTCGCTCGGGGGTAGGTTTGGCGGAACTTGCGCCCATCCTGCTGGCCCTGATGGGCATGGCGGTTGTCCTGGTTGTGATATCTGTTTTGATTTTCCGGCGGCAGTACCGGTAGGTGGTGTAGGATGCGCAAAATAGTTAATCTTGCCTGGAATGATATTCTGGTCGAATTTTCCGACCGTTGGACACTGGTTTTCTTCCTGGTGCTGCCGCTGGTGTTCACCGCCATCCTGGGGGTCAGCATTGGGGGCCTCGCCCCACAGGAAACTGGAGATACCCGCTTTGTGCTCCTGGTGGCTGACCTGGACCAGAGCCGCGAATCCGGGCTTCTGCTCGAAACTTTGGCGGCCTCCACGGTCATCCGGCCCGAGGTGCGGGCTGAGGCGGATGCCCGCGAAGCCGTTGCCGCCGATGACGGGCCATCCGCGCTGCTGGTGATCCCGCAGGGGATGGGCGCGAGCCTGTCCGAGGGCCAGCCGGTCACTCTGGAGCTGCTGCGTAAGCCAGACTCGAACGAGGCTCTGGCGATCGAGCAGGCCGTGACCTCGGCCGTCCGGCGCGTCGAAGGGATCCTCGGGGCGGCGTTAAGCAGCGTTGCCGAAGCGGAAGCACGGCGGCCTTTCGCCAGCCAGCCGGAGCGTGGCGAGTATTTCAACGCCGGGCTGGAGATGGCCAGCACAGTGATTGCGGAAACCCCGCTCAGCGTGACCGTCGTGCGCCCGGAGGGTTCGTCCGAGCAGATCGCAACCGGATTTGAGCAGTCCTCGCCGGGGCAGCTCGTCACCTGGACACTGATCACCCTGCTGGGAGCCTCCGAAGTATTCGTCGCCGAGCGCCTGGGGGGCACGCTGCGTCGCCTGCTGACCACGCCCACCACCCGGGGCAGCATCCTGACCGGCAAAATCGGCGGGCGGCTGAGCATGGGCTTGGTGCAGATGGCGCTGTTGATCGGGGTGGGGGCGCTGGTTTTCAAAGTGGATTGGGGCAATTCACCCGTGGCATTGGTGCTGGTCGTGGTGGCGTTCGGCCTGGCGGCGGTCTCCATGGGGGTAATGGTGGCGGCTTTTGTGCGCACCCGCTCGCAGGCCTCCGGCCTTACCATCCTGCTGTCGATGACCATGGCAGCCCTGGGAGGCGCCTGGTGGCCCCTGGAAATCACCCCTCCGCTCTACCAGACCGTGGTCAAAGTGCTGCCTTCCACCTGGGCGATGATGGGATTCACCGATATCATCGTGCGCGGCCAGGGGGTCGCCGGGGTGATGCAGGAAGTGGTGGTGCTGCTGGGCTTTGCCGTGGTCTTCCTGGTGGTCGGGGTGAGCCGTTTGAAGTTCGAGTAGAGAGAGGATTCTTCGGGTTGAATCAGGTGGGCGAGAAAATCCTCTGCCTGATCTTGTTATTTGCTGAAACATCAGAATCGGCACCTTGGAATGGATAAATAAGTTAGAATTTGTTGCATTTTGTCCACGTATTGTGCATAATAACATGCAGGAGTGTGAGTGACGGATTATAAAGATCTTGAAATTAAAATTTCTCACGGCGATAGCACCAGTTATCTGGTGGAGCTGCGGTATAACGATCCGGATGAGCCTGAAATCCGTCTTCCAGAGCGCTGTGAAACCTGGCTGGATTTGGTAGAGCTGGGCAATCTGCGCCTCGATCCGGAGAAGTATGGGCAGGTGTTAAGCAAGTTCTTGTTTAGCGATCCCAAAACCCATCTGTATTTTAACCAGGCGCTTCAGGCTGCCGGTAGTAATAAGCTCAGGCTGCGGCTCTACATCGACCGCAGCGCGCCTGAGCTGCACAACGTGCGCTGGGAAACTCTGTGCCATCCTGAGAACAACAGTTTTGTTGCCAAAAACGAGAATATTTTATTTTCGCGCCTGCTCGCCAGCGCTGGTTGGGAACAGCTCCAGCTCAAGCCCAAAGGGATCTTGAAATCTCTAGTGGCAGTCGCCAATCCGCAAGATTTGGAAACAGGGAAATACGAGGTCGAAGGCGAGACTTCTGATGCCAGTAGACGTGCCGGGCGAGGTGAGCCGTGCAAAAGCCGGGCTGGAGAAAACCCTGGTATCCACCCTGATCAGCACGCCCGAATCCAAGGGTCAGGTGTCCCTGAACAACTTGATCGATCGCCTACGGGAAGGCTACGATATCCTGTACCTCGTCTGCCATGGAGCGCTGTCCAGCCGCGCCGATATTGGCACGATTCTGCTGCTGGAGAAAAGCGATGGCACAGCCGACAGTTGCTCGGGGCGCACGTTCGTAGAACGGATTGCGAATTTGCCTGCGGAGATGCGCCCACGCCTGGTAGTGCTGGTTTCCTGCCAGAGTGCCGGGAAGGGTGAGATAAGCCAGGCCAGCGACAGCCAGGGCGCCCTGGCAGCGGTTGGGCCGCGCCTGGCGCAAGCCGGCATTCCCGCTATCCTGGCCATGCAGGGGAACATCAGCATGGATACCATGGAGGTTTTCGTCCCTGCTTTCTTCATCCGCTTGCTTGAGGACGGGCATATTGACCAGGCCCTGGCAGCCGCCCGAGCAGCCGTAGGCTACCGCCACGACTGGTGGATGCCGGTCCTGTTTATGCGCTTGCGCCTGGGCTACCTGTGGTACCAACCAGGATTCAGTGGGGATACCGATGAGGCCGAACGCTGGGAAAGTCTAAAAGGCACCATCTGGGAGCAGGAGTGCACCGCCATCGTCGGGCCGGGATTGAGCGATGCGCTGCTGGGCAGCCAGGCAGAAATCGCCCGGCGCTGGGCGGAAAAGCATGGTTACCCCCTGTCTGAAACCGATCTGGAGGAAATGCCGCGCATTGCCCAGTTCGTATCTATCAACAAGGACCCCAATTTTTTACGCACCGCCTACCGTGAAGCGCTCCAGTTTGAAATCCTGCGCCGCTACCCGGAGCTGGTCGATGACAAAATGAAGACTGACCGGGTCTGGTCAACGAAAGAAACCGGTCAAATTTTGAGCGATATTTCCAGCAGCGTCTGGACAGAGGAAAATCCTGGCCCTTACCGGCTGCTTGCCCGGCTGAGGCTGCCGATTTATATTACCGCGGCGACCACCGACTTTCTCAGCCAGGCGCTCCGCGAGGCCGGTTTGAATCCGCAGGTGCGGTTGTGTCCGTGGAATAACCTGATCCCAGAGGAAAAATTCCTATACGAAGGGATCGAACCCACGCCAGAGGAACCTCTGGTGTATCACCTATTCGGACAGATCAGCGAGAAGGACTCGCTCGTACTGACCGAGGACGAATTTTTTGACTACCTGATTGGGGTGACGCTCAACCGCCAGTGGATCCCCAGTGTGGTGCGCGCTGCACTCACCAATTCAGCCCTGCTCTTCCTGGGTTTCCGCATGGAAGATTGGCAGTTCCGCGTGCTTTTTCGCATCATCATGGCCCAGGAAGGAAAAGAGCGGCTGAAGAAGTTCAGCAACAGCCACGCCGCGGCTCAGATCATCCCCGGTGAAGGACGTATCCGCGATCTCCAGCGTGCTCGCCAGTACCTGGAAAAATACTTTGACCAGGAGAAAATCAGCGTGTATTGGGGCAGCAGCGAGGATTTCCTGATGGAACTGGTGCAGGGATTGGAAGAGGGCGCCTGATGTCTGACGCACCTGCCGAAAGAAAGAACCCGTTTGTCGGGCCGCGCTCATTCCAGGAAGGCGAGCCTCTCTACGGGCGCAATCGCGAGACGGTGCAGCTTGCCAACCTGTTGATCGCCGAGCGCATCATTTTGCTGTATTCGCCCTCCGGAGCAGGCAAGACCTCGCTCATTCAGGCCGCCCTTCTGCCAAAATTAAAGACCCGCCGCTTTGTCGCCCTGCCGGTGGTGCGCGTAAACCTGGAGCCGCCAGCCGAGCTGGCAGGCGTGGAGAATTTCAACCGCTACACATTCAGCGTACTGAGCTCGCTCGAGCAGCACCTTCTGGTTGAGGACCAACTGCCAGACGCCGAACTGGCAAAGCTTAATCTGGCACAGTACTTCACCCAACGCCGCGGCAACCTAACAGAAAGCGCAGATGAAAAAGCCACCATCCTGGTGTTCGACCAGTTCGAAGAAATCCTGACAATCGACGTATCCGACCTGTCCCAAAAGCAGGCGTTTTTTGCTCAGCTGGGATCCACTCTGGAAGATCCCAACCGCTGGGCCTTGTTCTCGATGCGCGAGGACTATATCGCCGGGCTGGACCCGTACCTGCTGGCGGTACCCACTCATTTCCGCAACACTTTCCGCCTGGATCTGCTCAGCCCGCAGACGGTGCGCCAGGTTCTGCAGCAAACCACACTCCAGGAGGGGGTGACCTTTACCGATGAGGCTGCTGACAAGCTGATCGCTGATTTAAGCCGGGTGAGGGTCCAAAAACTAAACGGTACTATCGAGGACAAAGAAGGGGTATACGTCGAGCCAGTGCAGATGCAGGTGGTTTGTTACAACATGTGGGAAAAGCTAGACCCGGATGTGGAAACGATCACCCTGGCGGAAATCGAAGCCATCGGCGATGTCGACCAGGCGCTGGGTGATTATTACAGCGCCCAGGTGGAGGCCATCGCCAAGCGCATGGGTATTCCTGAACGGACGCTACGGCGCTGGTTCGATCAGGTTCTGATCACCCCCAGCGGGATTCGCAACCAGGTGCTGCTGGAGCAGGATTCCAGCCAGGGCCTGAGCAACGATACCATCTACCGCCTGGAGGACGCCCACCTGGTGCGGCTGGAATCTGGGCGCAACCGCACCTGGGTGGAGCTGGCGCATGACCGGCTTGTGGCGCCAGTGCGGCGCAGCAATGCGGGCTGGTTCGAGGAAAATCTAAGCCTGCTCCAGCGCCAGGCCAGCATCTGGCACACTGAGAACCGCGCTGAGCACCTGCTGCTGCGCGGCGAGTCCCTGCTTCAGGCTCAAGCGTGGGCCAGAGAGCATGCCCAGGAGATGCTGCCGGAAGAAACCGAGTTCCTGGAAGCCTGCCTGGAAGCCGAGGCGAAAGAAAAAGCGGCGCTCCAGCTGGTAGAGGCCGAACGGCGCGCGAAAACCCAGCGGCGCTTCCTGCTCTTGATCACCCTGGCGTTGGCGGTTGTGGTCATTTTTGCCATCTCGACTTATCTCCAGCGCAACGCGGCTCGCTCTGCAGAGGCGGAAGCCAACACCCAGCGCGAGATTGCGGTATTTGCCCAGGCGACGGCCACGAATTTACTGAGCACAGCGCAAGCCGGCAGCACGGTGCTTGCCCAGCAAGCAATTAATGAACGGGCGACCGGAGAATACGCCAACCAGCAGCGCGGGACGGCTGAGGCGGCCAGCTCCCTGGCCGAAACCAAAGCTGCGGAAGCCCTGGCTAATGAAGAGCGCGCCAACAAGCTGGCGGATCTGGCCTTTTCGCGCCAGCTCGCGGCCCAGGGTTCCAGCTTACTTACCAGCCAAACCGACCTGGCAGCCGTGTTAGCAGCCGAATCGTACGCCATCAAGCCGGCCTGGGAAAACAAATCCCTGCTACTGGATATCGTGCAGCGCAGGGAAAGCCAGAATGTTCAGGAGTACGGGCCGCCGCTGCCACCAGAAAATGTCGAGATCAGCGCTTTTGCGATCAGTCCGGATGGGGAACGGTTAGCCTGGGGAACCTTAACTGGCCGGGTGTCGATCTGGAATTACCGGGTGCACAATTTTGAGCCGGGTTGGGATCATTTTCGCCTGCACTCAGGCAATGTGCTCAGCCTGGATTTCAGCCCGGATGGCTCACTGCTCGCCTCGGGTGGTATTCGTGAGCAGCAGCTGTTTATCACCAATGTAGCCACCCAGGAGCGGGTTGCCACCCTGGCCTCGAATAACCAGACTCGCGCCCTGGCATTTCATCCTGACCAACCACTTCTCGCCGTCGCAGTGCTTAATCGAATAGATTTATGGGATACCAGGACCTGGCAGAGGATCGAATTTGGTTTTGATCTGAAGCAGAAACAGATCACCGATCTCGCTTGGTCCCCCGATGGCACTCTACTGGCTTACAGCCTTGGAAACGTGCTGGACAGTGCAACTCCGCCCTATTCCAATGAAGGGGTGGGGGTGTGGAGCCTGGAGTCGAAAGCCGTCATCCATCCACTCGCGAATGACGCCCCGATATTTCAGGTGAGCTGGTCGCCCGATGGCAGCCTCCTGGCAGGGGCCAGCCGGGATGGCAATGTCCGCTTTTGGGATGTCCCCCAGTTCCGGGAATCGACGGAGGTAAGCCTGCCGCGCGTCAGCCAGCCGGTATTTGGAGCCGCCTTCAGCCCGGATGGCAAGACCTTCACCCGCGGCGATGCTGACATCGGAATCTCTGTCTTTTCGACCCAGAATTACGGGTTGATCGATCAGCGTGATCGGTCGCGCTTTGGCTGGATCCGCTACGTCGCATATTACCCGAAAACCGGATTTAATCTTCTGGGGGTTGTTGTTGCCAACGACCCGAATAACTACCAGGTGCAGCTATTTCTGGTGGACCCCAAGCAGCCGTTGGGCACGGAACGCGTGGCGGGCAGGAGCGGCATTGAGAGTTTATTCGGGCCGGCACCTGCGTCGATCAGCCCTGCTTATGTAACCTCCGTTGACTGGAGCAAGGATGGAAGCCGTGCAGTCATCCGGGAAACCTCTGGAAAAATCTGTGTTTTGGATATCCCGACCGGAGAGGAAGTCAGCTGCCTGGATGAAGGCATCGGTTTAGGTGCTGTTTTTAGCCCGGACGGCGAACGGGTCGTCTCGGGTGGCAGGGTTAATGACCTGGATCTGGATTATGCCGCGGTATGGGATGCATCCAATGGCACGGAAATCGCCCAAAAGCTCCACACGAATGTCGTGACTTCCGCGGCCTTCAGCCCGGATGGGCAGCGGGTCATCTCAGGGGATGTGGATGGAATCGCTGTGGTATGGGAGGCGGAAACGGGGCGCGAGATCTCCGAGGTTGACCACGGAATTGGAGTGCAGTCTGTTGTCTTCAGCCCCGATGGGGGACGGGTGGCCTCGGGCAGTGAGGATGGCACCATCCTGGTGTGGGATGCGGACACAGGCGATGAAATCACGCGCATCGATCATGGCGTTGTGATCAGTTCGATCCTTTTCAGCCCGGATGGGGATAGGGTATACGCTGGAAGCTACGATGGCTCGGTTGGCGTCTGGGAGGCGGCAACCGGAAAAGAAATAGCTCGGATGAGTATCAGCACCGAACCAGTCGCCAGCATCGCCATAACGGAAGATGGATCTATGCTGGCCTCCGGTGGGGCGTATGGCAACCTGATCCTCTGGGACCTGGCAAGCTACCAGCCAATCGGGGCCCCGCTGAACCCCGGGCACCTTGCAAACATCGCCCTGGCTTTTTCACCGGACGGCAGGCGGCTACAGGCCGGCTACGAAGACGGCAGCTTGTGGGAGTGGAACGTCGATGTTGAAACCTGGGTGGGTATTGCCTGTGAACAGGCGGGTACGCGCACCCTGACCGCCAGGGAACAAGCCCAGTATTTCCCCGATGGGGGTTACCAGGATTACTGCGGCACGCATTGAGCATTGCAGCGCGGTTTGATTCCCTGCGGCATGCCTGAAATCGCCTGTCTTTAAATCATGGACTGGCAGCCGAGGATCCTGGCGCACAGACCGAATTTACTCAATTACAGCCGAATGTCTGAATACCGTTGATAATGCCATACGTATTCCAGCGATCCAACATTTCCGGATCGGAGAGCGCATCCTGGATTGCTCCCGAGAGGTTATATTCGCCGCCGGCAAAGGTCGCCAGATCGATAAAGGTCTTCAAATAATTGTGGTTTGGGCGAAACCCCGGGCTGGAGGGGGTGTCATTCGTGCGGAAATCGCACCAGTGGCGCATCCAGTCCAGGTCAATGCCGTAGTAATTGCACAGTGAGGGCATGTTGAAACCCGCGAGCCAGGAACCGTTCAGGCACCACGCCTGGTCCGGACCGACTTCAACATTAAAATTTGTGCTGTTCCAATAGACGAAAGTTGCGCCTGGATTATTGCCTTCCAGCGGGTTATTCCAGGCTTCGGCAGAGACAGAGTGCGCCCTGCCTTCCATGGCTGCGCAGGTGGAATATTCGCTGCTTTTCATCGAATGGCTGGATGAAACTCCCGGTTCCTGAAAGCTGCAGTCACTGGTCGTTCCGCTGGTGGTCATTGCGAGCATGCGGTGGCTCCATACATGAGCCGCCACAAACTTTCTCCGCCAGCCATTCTACCCTGTGGGTCGCAGAAAAACCGCAGGCTGACCATTGAAGGTTTTCGAGCAGTTTTGGGTGCCTTCCGTCGGGCAGTCATCACTGTAGAGAATTAAATTGCCAGCCACGCTGGCTTTGTAGCGCTCTTGGATCACATAGGACAGCACCCCAAAGCCATCCCAGCCGGGCACTTCGGGCCGGTACCCGACGTTCGGCTGTGCGTTAAAGATGCCAATTAATGCGGCCTTGGGACCTGTTGACGCCTGGGTGTCATAATGCCGCAGAACGAGTCAGCTTGTTGAAAAACCCCTATATGAAAATAATGGTGGATAAATCTTTACGGATAACCAAGTAGATTCCTTTGGATTGAATAAAAGGAGAAAAGCGCACAATTATCGAATTTCTCATTGAATGAAGTGATTCTTGCGTTTGAGCTGATTAACCCCTATGGCAATCAGGACAATAACCAGGCCAGCTAAAAAGCCCATCACCGGGCAGAAAAAAAATAAAGCATCGCCCGTTAAACCTTCAATTTGGTGATACCACATCCATAAATTTCCATCGGCCGCTAAAGCAAACTTGACTTCGCCTTTGCTTTCCACCCTATACAGATATGCCGCCTCATACCGTTGTACAACCTGAAAGAGCGGGGGCCAAGTGAAATAATCTGCACCGTAATATTCGAGAGGATGAACTGTATCGACAGTATCATGCTCTTCTTTTTTCCACGCAGATTGGGGTGGGAGAGCGACTTCTCCCTCATAATTATCGAATTCATTTAAGAAAATATTGCCAAATTCGAAAGAATATATTTTGCCTGTTTCTGTCGTAACAAGTAATTTACGAGCCTCTCCAATTCCATCGATACGTGCGATATTCTCGTCTGGTTTGCCTACAAAATGCCAGGTTTCTAATAATCCATGAAAAAGTAAATAGGTGTAGGCATACCCCAGTACAATTCCTAATACCGGCAAAACCCAAAGGATAAACTTCAGTGGATGTCTCATTGAATTATTCTCTATCTCAACCGAAAGACATTTAGTTCCGGTAATACTTCTACACATATAACGCACAGAGTACAAATCGCGGATATCCCCTTTGTTAGTATTTTAGTCGGAATTTTACCAGTAGTAGACATAATAACCATTGTGTTCACTCAGGCTCGAAAAGTGCCGATTTATCGGTACTTGCCTTTTCTCTTCAGAAATGATAAGGTGTTCTGAGTGGACATATTTAGCTGTCAGATTGATTATGTACACCCGACTTTTATTGGTATTTCATATAACCTATGAATTTCGTTGAACCGATCCGCGACCGAAAAAAGATTTCTCAAATCAAGAACCTGCTACGCGGGCAAGAGCGATTCCGAGACCTGTTGCTGTTTGTGGTGGGGATCAATACTGCCTTACGTATTTCCGATTTATTGCAACTGCAGATCCAACATTTTATAGATGACCAAGGACATATCCGGCAACGTTTTTGGATCAAGGAACAAAAGCGGGGCAAACGGCAAGAAGTGGTCGTCAACGAGAGCATTCGGGAAGCCCTGGAAGAATATTTTGCTGCTAATCCGGAAATCAGGAAGAATCCAGGAAATTTTGTATTTTTCAATCCAAAAACCAATGATTATTCTCACCCGATCAAACGCGGCCAGGGCCGGAAGTTCATCACATCGATCTGTCGAGAGGTGGGCCTCCGCGGCAACTTTGGAACGCACAGCCTTCGCAAAACCTGGGGGTATCATGCGCGCATGAGCGGGGTAGACTTGGCGCTCATCATGCACAAACTGAACCACAACAGTATCGCTTACACCAAATGCTATCTGGGGGTGACCGATGACGAGCTTCAAGCTGTTGTTCAGCGCCTAAACCTTTAGTCCATCTACAGAATGGACCAGCGAGTTGGAGCATGCTCGGTCACAAGGTCCGAAATTTCAAACCGCTCAATGACATCTCTTTGGAAGATTTAGTCCCTGAAGACAATTTCTATCGTCGCCTAGAAGAGTGCCTGGATCTTAGTTTCGTTCATGAGTTTGTGGCCGCCTGCTACTCGGAAATCGGCCGACCATCCATCGACCCAGTGGTTGTCTTCAAGCTGCAGCTGATTGCCTTCTTTGAGGGGATCCGTTCGGAACGGCAGTTGATGGAGACAGTCAATCTCAACCTGGCGCACCGCTGGTATATCGGTTATGACCTGGGTGAAATGGTACCGGACCACAGCAGCTTGAGCAAAATCCGTGAGCGATTTGGTCTGGAGGTTTTTCACTGTTTCTTCGAGCACATCATCGAAATGTGCATCCAGGCGGGACTGGTATGGGGTGCGGAATTATATTTTGACAGCACGAAAGTCCAGGCAAACGCGGCCATCAGTGCTATGGTCAGTCGAGTTGAAATGGAGGCCAACCACCATTTGGAACAGTTCTTTCCCAAAGATCCAAATGGAATGTCCGATAGCGCCTCGTTTACTAGTGAAATGGTGTCCATGTACAACGGCGAGCGGATCACCGGAGTTCGCAAACCCTCATACCAAAGGATTACCGATGAGCTGGTGAGTCTTACAGATCCTGATGCCGCTCCGATGCGTCCGTCCGGTGGAGGTCGCGCTGTTCTGGGATATCGGGATCATTATGTGGTGGATGGAGGGAAAGCGCGGATTATTCTTACTGCACTTGTGACGCCAGCCTCGATCATGGATAACACACCCATGTTGGATTTGGTAAAGTATGTCTGCTCTAGATGGGCAATTCAACCTATACAAGCCACCGGCGATACCAAGTATGGCACAGTGCCGAATATTGTCGGATTAGAAGCTATGGGCATCAAAGCTTACCTGCCAACCCCTGATTTAAGAAACCGGTCTGGATGTTATCCTCCCAATCTTTTTCGTTACGATCAAGAGAATGACTAATACATTTGCCCTGAGGGCCAAGTCTTACCGCTTTTTTCTAAGAGAAAGACAGAACAAAATCTGATCTATCGGGCGAATGCTGATATCTGCGATGCCTGTCCGGTCAAGGCAAGATGCACAAATAGTAAAAGCGGTCGGAATATTTTTCGTTCATTTTTTCAAGAGGAATTGGATAGAGCCGAAGCCTATCAGCAAACAGAAATGTATCAAAAAGCCATGCGGAAAAGAAGTGTTTGGGTCGAACCTTTATTCGGGGAGGCCAAGGAATTTCACCGACTGAGAAAATTTCGCCTACGAGGATTGGTGAAAGTGAATATCGATGGCGTGATGATTGCAGCAGGACAGAACATCAAAAGATTGGTGAAACATGGGTTAAATGGTTTTTTATTGAATATTGCTTCTTGTGTCGATGCATCTCCCCTATTCCCAGGACTTTTACAACAGGCTGGAGTGTTTTGTTTCCATCGGTTTGCAGCTCAGCCACCCCATAAAAGAAGATAACGATATCCGCTGCTCCCCCCGGTGCGGGCAGGGTTACACAGCCAGATGGGCTCAAATTGTCGGCATAAGACAGGATGCTATCCAGGTAAATCCCGATCAGGGCACCGCGTGCCCGCCAGCCATCATCAACCAGGCCGTAATCTTGCCCAAAATTATTAACCAGCAGATTGACATACCATTTCGCACACACAATAAAACTGTCCTCTTCCGGAGCAGCCGTCACTTCAACCGGGTCCGGGATAATGGGTGGCTCGGTCAGGTCAGGGTCCGTTGAGTCATACAGGGCAATGCCGAACACGTCGCCCGTGTCCACCCCATTGAAAAAGGTCTGCAAGCGAGCGGACATCGCCGGTGCGTTCAAGAAGGAAAGGGTCTGGGTCTGGTTTTGAAGGCCATGCTCGTCATATAGGATCAGCTTCATGTTATCGCCTTCGTCATAGTGCATGAAGTAAAAACCATCCGTACCGAACTCGGTCTCATGGCCTCCAGGACCAGCCGCCAGCTCCACTGCGGTCAGGTTGACCTGGGCAGGACTCATCCCCCCTACAGGGGGGTAACTTGCCCATCCCAGACCAGGGACATCCTCCCATTGGGCGTGGCCGGTAATTGCAATCGGTCCCCAACTACTGCGAAATTCATCCCCGTTCACGATAATGTTTAATAGCAGCTCAACGGTTTTTGTGAGCGGGTAGGTGTTGCGGATGACAACCTGGACTCCATCTTTGGGCATAGCTGCCGGAGCTCCAAGCGGCACCTGTGGGAGGGAAATGCGTCTGCCTGAGCCAGGGTGGAATTGGCGTATGATAAAGGTAGGCGTCGCCTTGAGCTCGATGAGCCAGCGCATTATGCCTCGAGGCGGATGACCAGGCTATCTCTAGCTCGCGCTGACTGTTTCACCTGAGGGGGATGATCAATCAATCGTGTGCCCTTAATGAAATCGGAGTGGTGAACAAACGGGGACCTCCAGTATGAGCGAGGTCCCCGGATTATTCGTCTGGAAAAGCTAACTCGGCCAGGTGCGCTTGCGCTTCTCAGGTTCTGGCATGGGGCGGCGGGCAATCACTTTGGGACGGCTGCCATGGGGGAAGGCCACGTTGACGATCTCCCAGCCCTCCGCAGCCAGGTTGGTGAGCAGCACGCCCAGCTCCTCATCCTTGAGACCGCGCCAGTTGGAGCCCGCCGTGAACACCTGGTATTCCCACTGCATCTCCGCTGCCATAGGCTACTCCTTGTCGCCGTTGGGTGCCTTGAGCTGGGAAAGACTTACCAGCCCGCCCAGGCTGCCCAGGTTCATCGTATCGACCGCGCTGGAGGGTACGATCACCATGGCGCCCTTCTCCTTGAGGCCCTCAAAGAGCATGTTCATGGCCCGCAGGTGGAGGGCCGTGGGGTTGTCGATGTACGCCTTAGAGGCCTCGGCGAATGAGTCGGCAATCTGCATTTCGGACTCGCCCAGGATGACGCGTGCCTGGCGCTCGCGCTCGGCCTGCGCCTGGCGGCTCATGGCATCTTCCAGATCCTGCGGGATGACGATATCGCGAATTTCGACGGACTGGACGGTGATGCCCCAGGGGGTGGTGCGCTCGTCGATGATTTTCTGCAGGTCGGCGTCCATGCGAGCGCGGCCCACCAGGATATCTGCCAGGTTCATCTGCCCGATGATCTCGCGTAGGGCGGTCTGGGCGGCCCAGGCAATGGCGGCCCGGTAGTCCTCGACCTCCAGGGCGGCTTTTTCGGCATCCCATACCAGCCAGAACAGGACCGCGTCCACGTCGACCGGCACGGTGTCCTTGGTGAGGGTCTTCTCAGCCGAGAACGGGGTCACCATGACCCGGTGGTCGATCCAGTTGACGGTCGTATCCACGACCGGGATGATCCAGAACAGGCCCGGTCCAAACAAGCCGCGCATCCGCCCGTAGCGCAGCACGACCACCTTTTCCCACTGGGAGGCGATCTTGAGCGCCATCAACACGTTCAGACCGAGCACGAAGAACAGGATGCCGGCCCCAATGAATACCCAGGGCTGAAAGTCCAGCGTGTACAGCCAGTAGGAAATCCCGGCGCCCACCAGCCAGAGCAGTAGTGCCATGGAGAAGGCGACGCCGTTGATGCGGTTATTGGAGGGTTTCTTCGGCTCATCTTCTTTCGATTTTTCGTAGGTCATGTTCAGGTTTGGCATAGCTACCTCAAAAAGGGTAAATGAATCCTGCCAGAGGGCAGGTGGATGAACGGTTCAAGGGGGAACGCTGTCAGCCGCCATCCCCGTTCGGAGCGCCTCCGTTGGCATCCCACAACGCCAGCAAAGGCAGCAGTACGGCGCGCACCTCATCCGGGGTATAGCCCATGCGCCCGGCGTCTGCCAAAAAGTAGCGCGCCCGGGACTCCAGGTTCTCCTGGCGCAGATGCTTGGCTGCCTCCGGGGACGGGCGCTGCCAGATATAGGTGCCGCGCCCCTGCTGGGTAGAGATCAACCCGGCCTCGTCCAGCATGCGATAAGCCCTCGCCACGGTGTTAAAGTTCACCCGCAAATCGGTCGCCATCTGGCGCACGGTGGGGAGCTGATCGCCGGGCTTGAGCTCACCGGTTGCGAGCTGGTGGCGGATCTGTTCCATGATCTGCAAGTAGATCGGCTCGGAAGAACGGAAATCAATTTCGATCTGCATGCCTGCGGCGACCTCCTTTCGATTGCGGAAAAACGCACAATTGTCTCTTTGTACGATTGTATTATTGTATTATTGACTTAATTGTATACCGAAATGGGAGATTGTCAAAGCAAGCCGGTGAAGTTTCGTTTTCAGGCGGTTATGGGACTAATGATCGCAATTTTTCTGCTTGGATTCGGGGCAGCCAACCAGGAATGGGTTACCCAATATTCCCGCAGCGGTTTGGGTTATTCGAAGGCTAGTTGGACTTAGTCGCCCACGTTGATCGAGATGCGTTTCCTGCCTGAAAACTCAAAAATAATTACCAATGCCCCGGATTTCGTTTGGTTTGCGACTTCAAAAGATACTTTTTTTTATCCCGCGAAATACAATCCTGCGACAGCAGCCACTTCACTCAACATGGAAAGTCAATTTGCACAATTAGAATCCTTCATCCAATCAGGACCACCTGTATACGTGGTCCACTTCATTGATATCGGTCGAAGTTATCTCGTCTCAGAAGCCGATATGGTTCAAAAGCTGGGTCTTCGATTAATCTCGGAAACTAGCGATGGCAGAATCTACCAGACAGGCGAGTAACCACCAACGAACCTGGCTTAAATAAAACCCCCTCTGGTTATTGATTTTCTCCAATAAAGAAACTTACCTCATCGATCCACACTTTTTCTCCGGCACCCGCGGAATCTGAATATTCTTATGGGAACCAGAGTCATTTCCACCGAATTTTCGGGAATTTCTCCAACCACTCGCAAGGTCATCCAGTCATTCGTTCCTTTCAACAACTTCGATTCTGACCAACCAATATTTTTCCCCAGCCCATCAAACCAACCGATTGCACTTTCCACCCCTTTGTCACCAGCAATATTTTCCGTGCGAATCTCAACGTTAAAAACTATTTTAGTGCCGGCTGCGGCCTCAATCTGCTGGCGAGGGCTGGTGACCATAAAATCGGCATTTGGTCCGGTCGTGTTAAAAAGGACGGAGTCCCTGTCGATTTCTTCACCTTGACCGCTGTAAATGCGTGAAACTTTACGTCTGGGGTTTGGGAAGCTCTCCAAAAATCATCTTCACCAGCCGCAAAGGCACCAACAATATCTGGCAGTTCGATTCTGAAGACCCGCTGCATTGGCCAGTTTGTAGGATCTCACAGTTATTGAGACTCATCTCAAAGATAATGAGACTCGCATCTCAGATATAGTGAGACTGGCTTCACGATCTTGCCGAGAGCCTAACTAAATATGAAGGATATGCACGCTCATTATGCTTTTTCGCCAGTAGGCCAGTCTCAGTATCTTTGAGACAAACGCCAAATTTTGCCCCTACGGTCTCGTTATCTTTGAGATCCGACACTGCGGATAATGGTTTGGATAGCTAAAACAAATGATTGTCGCAGCGAACCGCAAATGCCTTTCTTGCGGTGTGCAGCCCTGCGCCCCAGAACGGCATGCTCACGGGCACTGGATGACTGCCTGCGCCCACAGGCAGCCGCCGCAGGCGGGGAAGGGATTCCAAAAGCAGTCGGTGAGGTTGTCGTCGGTGAGCTCGCAGCCGCCGCAGTAGGTGCATGGAGCGAAGGCGAAGCTCTGGACGCGGGTGCGGTAAGCCGTGTAGACCGGGTCGTCCCAGATGGCGCCCAGGTCCTGGGTGTGAATGTCCCCCACAATATGGCGCAGCGAATGCCGCGGTTTGCCCTTCAACAGGTGGGTGTGGGTGTGGAGCAGCGGCGGGCAGGGTGCCACTTCGCCCTGCCAGCCGACCGCCAGCGAGCCGCTTTCGATGAAGATGCACACATCGTTGCCACCGCCGAGGTTGTTCCCCGCCAGGGTGACGTTCAACCCGCTGTTAAGCGCCGCCAGGAAAGCCGCGCTGGTGGTATCGTCCAGGTCCATCTTGGGCAGGCTCAGGCGCGGCAGCCAGGGCGAGGGCAGGTAGGCCACGTTGCGCAGGGCATGCGTGTAGAGCATCTCATCCTGGAGCTCAGCCGTGTAGGGCAGCACGTTGCTGACCTGGAAATGCTTCGCGCCGAAGGAGCGCCCCAGCTTGAGCACGGCGGGCAGCTCGTGGATGTTGCGCTGCATGGCGACAAACGCCACGCCGATCTCGGGCCGCGGATGGTGGCTGCCCTGGCGCAGCTTGCGGAACAGGTGCAGGTTAGCGAGCACGTTGGGCAGCTCGGCGCCCAGGCGCACGTCAGCGTAGCTTTCCGGGGTGGCGCCATCCAACGAGACCCACAGCAGGTCGAGACCGGCGTCGATGAGGGCCTGGCTGGTTTTGCGATTGAGGAGCGTCCCGTTGGTGATCAGCTCGGTGCGGCAGCCGATGCCGTGAGCGCGGGCGACCAGCTCGGGTGTCTTTGGGTGAAACAGGGGTTCGCCCAGGCCGCTAAAATGCAGCGTAGGGCGCGGCTCGATTATTTCCAGGCTGGCGAGCAGGCGGGCGAACGTTTTTTCACTCATCCGCCCCAGCCTGGTCTCCCAATCGTTGCGCATGCAGGTGCGGCAGGCCAGATTGCAGCGGTTCGTAGGCTCGATGTAGACCTTGGTCAGGTGGCTCACCGGGCGGTGCAGGCGCAGGTCGTTGTTCCCGGTTTCCAGGCGCAGCAATGCCCCGGGTTTTATCCCGTAGAGGGCGGCAATCCCGGGGGGCAGGACAAGGCGGCCCTGCGCGTCAACTTCGGCCCACTCAGTCTGGGCGGCGGGGGGGAGAGAGTTCATGGCGGTTCGCGTTGCAACGGGTTCAACCGTTTTCCTTGGCAATACGATTCCAGCGTACCAGAAACCCACCCGGCGGGCATGTGGGAAGCGTCACCTAAACCGGGTGATCTTTAGTCTAAATTGAGTGGATCGGGGAGGCGGGTCACTGCTGGGGCAGGTTGTAGTAATTGTACACAGCCCGCGACAGCTCGGCGACGAGGGTTGAGGCCTGGTCCCAGATGAGCTGCTCCGGGTGGTGGACGAAGACCACCAGGACGTAGTTGCCGCCAGGGGAGTAGACGATCCCGGCGTCGCCAATGGTGCGGATTGTGGCAAAGACATCACTCACCCAGCCGTGCTTGTGGGCGATCTTGGTGCCATCCGGGGTGCCGGCTTCGATCAAGTAAGCAATCTCGTTGTTGCTGAGGTGTTCGATCATCTGCTGGCATTCTTCGGGGGTGATCTCCTCTGGGAAGGCAGCAATCAGGGCGCCGCCGCCCTGGTTGGCGCACTGGTAAATCGAGGCGAGCAGCATGCCGATTTCGGTGGGGCTGGTCTGGTTGTACAGGTCGGGGTCGGTAAAAACATCCGTCCGGGAATTGCCCGGCGTATCGAAACGGCGCAGGAGCGGTGCGCCGGCGTAAAAATAACCTGCCAGGAAGGTGTTATTGAGGCCCAGCGTCTCCATATCGGCGGTGACGCCCAGCGGGCCTGGCTGCGCACCGGTGGTGATGACGCGGTCCATCAACCAGTCGGCGGCTTCGTTACCCGAGCGCTCAATCATCAAGGACATCAGGTTGGCGGTCTCTTCGTCGGCCTCGGAACCAATATTGCGATAGGCCGAGACCATGATCGGGATTTTGATGATTGAGGCGGCGGTGAATGACAGGTCGGGGGTGGTAGGCAGGTCCTGGCCCTGGTTGGTGAGGAACTCGACTTCCTGGGCGGTTTGCAGGTCGAGCAGGTAGACCGCCGAAACCCCATCGAAGCCAGATGTTTCAATAGTTTGTTTGAGCAGCACTTCCAGGTTTTGGAATGAGGGACGGGGTGGTTCACTGCGCTGTAACGGCAGGTCGACTACCCGGCTGTTGGTGGTGTGCAAGGCGGTGTCGATCAAAGCTACCGAGCGGTCGATGTCCAGGACGGTGCCGGGCTGCCCCGGGGTAAAGTTCACCGTGCCGACCGCGGGTTGGGCCGGGATCGGAGGCTGGTCGTAGCGGGTCGCGATTTCGCCCTGCAGGTAGGTGCGCAGGCGGGCTTCGGAAAACGTGGCCCGCAGCGGCACATCACTGCCGGGTGTGCCGCGCTTCCACAGGAAATTCCAGAAATCCAGCCAGAAGTTCTGCCCGGTGCGCTCCAGGTTGGCGGCAGCCAGCATACTGTCGAGGTCGAGGCTGAAATCGATCACCGCCGGATCGAGGTGGATGCGACTGCCCCCATAGCGGATTTCCACCGGCACGGTGTACTGCTGGAGCAGGCGTTCCGCGGATTCCTGGCGGGTGAGGCCGCCCACCGGCACACCGGCAATGCGCATCCCGGTGGGGAACGATGTGCGCAGCCGGCTGAAGCTGACCAGCTGCAGCAAGAGCAGCACGATGGCAGCCAGCAGCGCCAGGAGCGAAAAGATCAGTAGGGCGGAAATACTACGGCGGTTGGAACGCATAGCGCACCGATTTTAACATACCAGCATGAGGTTTTACTTTAGGGTGTCTTAATATTCGCGCCGGATGACTACCAGAGTAATATCGTCGGTCTGCGGGGCAGAACCGACAAATTCCGCCAGGTCGTAGACAATGGCCTGCTGCAGGGCTTCGGCACTGGCTACCCCTGACCACAAAGCCGATTCAATCCGCCGCTCGCCAAAATACTCGCCCTGCGGGTTCTGGGCCTCGGTAACGCCGTCGGTGTACAGCACGAGCGTATCGCCAGGCGCCAGATCAATGGACCGGCTCTCCCAGGTAGCAGCCTCCACCCCCAGGGGTATGCCGGTCAGCGCCAGGGTTTCGAGGGTCTCACCGGCGCGGAGCAGGTAGGGAGGGTTGTGCCCGGCGCTGGCGTACACCAGCGACCCGCTGGCGGGGTCGAGCACCGCATACACGAGGGTGACGAACAAGGCCTGGTCGGTATCCGCCAGGATGCGCTGGTTGGTGGCGCCCAGGACGCGCCGCGGGTCGTCCGGGAACTCGGTAGCGTAGGTACGCAGCAGGGAGCGGGTGAGGGTCATAAACAGGGCGGCGCCCGCGCCTTTATCGGCCACATCCGCAATCACCACCCCCAACCGCCCGCCGGGCAGGTGGATAAAGTCGTAGAAATCACCGGAGGTCTGGCGCGCCGGATCGAGCCAGCCGCTGAAATCCCAGCCGGGAAAGTCGGGCAGGGACCGGGGTAAAAAACGCTCCTGCAGGCGCCCGGCAGCCGCCATTTCCTGGATCACCTGCTGGTTTTCCAGGGCCTGAGCCTGGCTGAGCTGGCGCATTTCGTTTTGCAGGCGGATCGCCAGATCGGTGTAGAGGCGGATGCCCATCGTCTCATAGTTACCTCGGGCGGTGCTGAGCAATTCGGCGGCACCTTCCAGGTCAGTGGGTGCACCGCGGCGCAGGAGAATCTCTGCCTGGGAGAGCAAGATGCGGTTGGCATCCACCAGGCGCCCGGTGCTGAAGAACAGGTCTGACACTTCAGTGAGGTCGTGTAGCGCGGCGCTCCAATCCCCCTGGGCGTAAGCGAGCTCCGCGCGGGCTCTGCCCAGGCTGGTGCGATCCCAAATGCGGCGCTCAAGGTCCACAGTGGCTTCCAGCTTTTCCAGATACAGCCGGGCAGCGGGCAGCTCACGCCGGCGGGCATAATAGGCAACGAGCAAAGAGAGAGCCATCGTCAGCTCAGAGACTCCCCGCTGGGCGAGCTCGTAGTTTTCCAGGGCTGCGGCTTCCGCTTCCTGCCAGTCGATCGGCTGTCCCCAATAGGCCTGCTCCAATAGCATATGAGCAATTTCCGCGCTCAGGTTGGCCCGGAAGGGCAGGTTGCCGTGGCGCCCGACCTGTTCTCGCAGCCTGCGCAGCTCGGTATGCGCCTCGTCGGTGAGCCCATCGAAATACTGCAGGTAAGCATTAAAGATCGCGATTGTGAGCTGCTCGTGCCGGTTCTCCGGCAGGGTGGCGATTTTTTGCTCCATTTCCGCCAGTATGGACCGCACCGCGTCCAGCTTTCCGGTATTCAGTTCGATGCCCATTAAATTCATCATGGTGAGCACTTCGGAGGCCTGGGAGCCGCGTTTGCGGCTGATCTCGAGGGCTTTCAGGTAATACTGGCGCCCGCCTTCAATATCCCCAAAGCTGTCCATGATCAGATTTGCCAGATTGTGATAGGCTCGATGAGCGATCTGCAGGCTGCCCGTGCGCATGGAAATTTCGACCGCTTTTTCCAGCGCCGCCCGCGCTTCAGGGACGGGAGTGTTGGGCAGGATGCCGATGGTCGCAAGGGTATCGGCCTGCACCTCTTCAATGCTCAGCGCCTCGGCTGTGGCGAGCGCCTTCTGGCAGTACTGGGCGGCTTCCTCCTGTAAGGCGTTGAAATAGAACGAGCGCCCGGTTTCGTGAAGCAGCATCGCCAGCCCCTTGCTGGGCGGAATGCCTTCAACTGCCAGCAAACCCTGCTGGCAGATCTCCAGGCAGCCAGGGATGTCGTCCTTATACCAGGCAGGCGCGGGCCACGCTGGCATACAGGCGGGCTACCAGGTCGAGATCACCCTGCTCTAAATAAATGGCGATGGCCTCGCGCCAGGTGAGCATGGCTTCATCATACTGCCCCTGGCGGGAGAGGGCTTCGCCCAAGCCCACTTCAATGGCGGCGCGGGTGATGGGTCCCTGGGTCAGCGCCAGTGCTTTGCGGAAATACTGCTCGGCTTCGCGATTAGCATACGAGGCGAGGGCTTTTTTCCCCGCCGCGCGGTAATACTTGCGGGCGCGCTCAGGGTCGCCGGCGTTCTCGAAATGGTGCGCCAGGAAGGCTGAGAGCTCATCCAGCTGGCCCGGATACAGGCGCTCGACCGCCAGCCCCACGGCACGGTGCAGGCGGGTGCGATCTGCGGCGAGCAGCGAGGCATAGGCGGCTTCCTGGACGAGCTGGTGGCGGAACAGGTACTCGACGTCTGGCTCAAGCTGGGCCAGGCGCAGCAGCCCCGCCGATTCAAGCGTGTTCAGATGGGTCAGCAGGCTCACTGACAGGAACTCCTTTCCAGCACTTCTTCCAGCACGCGCACCGGGAACTGGCGCCCGATGACCGCCGCCACGCGCAGGATTTCGCGCACTTCCTCCGGCAGGCGGTCGATGCGCGCCATCAGCAGGGCCTGCAGGTTGTCGGGAATATCCACCAGCTCGACCTCGCGCACCGCAGTCCAGCCCCCGTTGCGGCGCTGGATCGTACCGCGATCGATCAACATGCGCAGGACCTCTTCTACGAACAAGGGGTTGCCCTCGGCTTTTTTGAGGATGACCTGGCGCACATGCTCTGACAGCGCCTCCACCGCCAGCAGGTTGGCGACCAGCAGGCGGCTGTCCGCCTCGCTCAGCGGGTTGAGGTTGATTTCCAGCAGGCTGCCGCGCAGAATCTGGCGGGCCGCGGTGACCAGCTCCCAGCCGGGGGAGTCAGGATCCTCGCGGATGACCATGCAAACCAGGATGGGCAGCTCGTTGACGACCGGCAGCACCTGCCGGAAGACTTCCACCGAAGATGGATCCGCCCAGTGCAGGTCTTCCAGCACGATCACCAGGCGCTGGCGGCGGGCGAGGCCTCGCACCAGCTGGCGCACGGCGGCCTGGTACTGGCCGCGCAGGGTTTCTGCGTCCAGGGCTGCAATCGGCCCGGCTTGCTCAGTGGGCAGCGGCAGAGATAAAAGGTGGTGGATCACTGGCTGCAGCTCGGGCTCCACCTCCGGCAGGCCCTCCAGCAGCCTGTTGAGCGCCGCCTGGATATCCGCCTCTTGTGTGCCATAGGGGGCGCCGATGGCACTGCGCAGCCAGTCGCTGAGCAGCTGGTAGGCGGCTTCCACCCCGTAGGATTGGCTGCGTCCCTGGGTCCAGGTGAGGGCGGCGCCTGACTCCTGGCCCAGCACGATGCGCTGCCACTCCTGGATCAGGCGCGTTTTCCCCAGGCCGGGTTCGCCGGTAATGACCACTGCCCGCCCCAATCCGGCGCGCACCGTCTCGCACTGACGCAGCAGGCTCTGCAGCTCTAATTCGCGGCCAACCATCGGACTTTCCAACCCGGTCAGGCCGCGCAGCGAGCCGGGCTGGGCTTTCCGACCCAGCACTTCGAAGATCTGCACCGCGCCGGGCGCGCCTTTGACGGCCAGCTCGCCGCGCGCTTCCAGCTCGAACAGCGGGGCAATGAAGCGCCGGGTATCTTCGCTGACCAGCAGGGTATTCGGCCCCGCGGCGAACTTGAGACGCGAAACCAGGTTGGTGGTGCCGCCCACGTCCGTGTATTCAAAGCGCAGGTCCTCGCGCAGTGTCCCCGAATTCAATCTCGCCGGTGTGCAGGCAGGCCCGCACTGCAATCTGGACACCGAAGCGCGCCTCCAGCTCGCGGCTCACCTGGCGCCCGGCTGCCAGCGCTTCCAGACCGGCGTACACGCCGCGCACGGGGTCATCCTCGTGCGCCACCGGCGCGCCAAAAAAGGCCAGCAGGGAATCCCCCAGCAGGCGCACCAGGGTGCCCTCGTAACGGAAGATGGGGGGCGTCAGGGCGTCAAACAGCTCATTCAGGATTTTCGCCCAGGTATCTTCGCTGACCTGCTCGCACAGGGCGGTTGAACCGACCACATCCACCAGCAGCACGGTCACCTGGCGGCGCTCACCGCTCAGGGGCGGGCTGGCGCGCAGCTTGGCAAGCAGCGCATCCGGGGCGGCCGCGGCCAGCTCCTGGTGGCGGCGCTGGTCCACGGGCGACTGGGCAATCACCGGCTCCCCGCAGAACATGCAGAAGCGCGCCCCGGGGCTCAGCTCCGACTGGCAGTTGGCGCAGTGAGCGACCAGGGCCGCGCCGCAGCTCGCGCAGAAGCGCGCCTGGGGTGGGTTTTCGGTGGAGCAGCGGGAGCAGATCATGGTTGGCGGGCCGGTAGAAAGAGGCTGGATATACGGTAAACGTTAATTATACACCGGAGGGGCGAGGGAGGAAGAACGGTGTCTCGACTGCGGCCGAAATGCAGCTGCGCTTCCCTCGTCTCCGCTTCGCTCGGCTACGCTTCCCTCGGCTACGCTCGGGACAGGCGACGCGAGGGTCTGGAATTGAATTTGAGGTTCAAATGAGGTGCAAATCATTGTGTGGAACACTCCCGTAAAACAAAAGAACATGCATGAAATTGGGCAGCTGCAGCCAGCGGCGAGCACTATTTCCCGGAGGTGGGATGGAATGGAAGCCTCGAGCGGGCTCAAGGCTGCGATTCATTCAGCGGATCACCTGCGGGGGCAGGTTCCGGCGGGTTGAGGGCTTTATCGAGCTGGGTTTGAAGCATATCGATGTACCATTCGATGGAATTGCGGCGGGGGCGGAAGATTTTTTCGTCGAGGTTGTTGTGCTCGATGCCCTGGGCATAGAAGATCGTTTTTTGGGTGCGTAGGAGGCGGTCGAGGATGGAAATGGATCGCCCAAGGGTGGTGAGGAGACTGAGACCCTGGTCGACACTGGCCGCCTGTTCGGAGAGATCGAAGATGCGGCGGATGCACACGCGCAGCAGGGCGATCTCTTCAGTGAGGCCCTCGGGCAGGGTGAGCAGGGCGGCGAGCTCGGAGGATTGGAAGCGGGAAGAGTAGAAGCCGTGTTTGAAGGCGTTGGTGTTGCCTATGGGCGCGCCACGCCGCCTGGGCGCCGGGGTGACGGGCTGGGGGGTGAGATCGGCGGGGGGATCGGGATCGCGTTGGAAGTATGACATGGGTGGTTCCTCCTGGGCAGTTAAAAGGAAAAGCGTGAGAGACCTTCCCACGCCGTATTTATATTAGTACATATGTTCTATATAGTCAAGAGGGAATTTGGAGGAATTGGTCGATCCGCACCGCCGGGGGCAAGGGATTGGTGCCTCCGGCAGGACCCGAACCAGCGACCAAACAGTTATAAGTCATCCTGTCTCTAAACCAACCCTATGAATGGAGTACTTCCTGATATTCTACAAGCGTTCTGACAAAGATCAAAGCACCTGTGCCGCTGATTGTTAGCCCTGCCTGGCCCGAGCCTCACCTCGTCGAGCGTTAGTCGAGACACCCATGCCTCACCTCCCCCACACAGGAGCTGCCTGTACCCTCAGCCCTCCCCGATTTTTTCTAAGGCAGTTTCCCACAGCGCGAACCCGCCGTGGAAAATGCGGATTTGTTTGGCAAAAGACAGGCTGGCGAGCTTTTCCTTGTGCAGGTGGCGGCTGAAGGGGTTGTAATCGATCAAGAAAAGGATGAAATGGCAGTCGTCGAGTTCTCTCGAGATCGAGAGCGTCTGCATGGCTTCGAGCCGGTTGGGGGGCTGGTCGAACAGGCCGAGCGCCAGTTTTTGCTTGAGTATACCTTCCACTTCCTCCGCCATCGCCGTGAAGTCCGCCTGGATGGCTTGGTAGTAGCGCGATAGCTGTTCGTCCACCCGCTGGATGTCGGCGTTAAGGGCAAATTTCACTTCCATGAGACACAGCGGTACGGTTTGACCTTTGCGCCGTTTATTGCGGTTCCAGTAAAATCCGGTCAGGTCGAACCGCCCCTCCTTACCACTCACATACTGGCGGTCGACGATGAAATATTCCGTGGCATTCCGCGGCTCGTAATTGTTGGCGCGAATGATGAGCTGCTCGTATTCCACTTCGAGCGATGATTTGCCGTACTTGATAATGTTTTCTTTGAGTGCCGGGACCGCGGCCAGAAACCGGTCGGCGGACGCAGCATCCGTAAGCGTGTCAGGCACTTGGCAGCCCTCTAAAAATTTCGCATGGATATGTGCCTGATAGACAGCCTCGGATTTTTGAGCAAGCCGGAGCAGGGAGCTGCCTTTATAGTAGATATTGATGCTGTCCGCGCGGATCTGGAGGTCGAGGTCTTTGTCCTTGACGACGAGCCGCGTGATCCCGGCGAGAAAGCCGCCGGTGAGTGCCGCCATGAAAGTATCCGATAGCCTTCGCACAAGCAGTTAACCTTTCATTCGCAGAGCGCCGATCTTGACCCTGTTTCCAGAACGCACATCAAGATACTTCCAAAAATCCCAACCATTACTTCTTTCCAGGGCAAGCCGGTGGCTTTAGCCGCGGCGGTTGGGGTGGCGTATTCTTTGCATTGAAAAACCACCCTGCCGGAATCATCCAACAATTGGGTATGGAATTCCTGGCTTTTATATTTCCCCATAATCCTGCCGGCGGCAAATCCAAAATCGAAATCCGATCTCCAATTGTTGATGTTCTCTTCAAAGGTTATGTCCCCACAGGAAAAGTATACCCAGAAATTAATCGAAATACCATTAAGGTTAAGGGCAGGGCCGTCCTGGAAGGGGGCGAGAGAAACCCGGCGTTTTGGGCAGGGTGGCGATCTCGCTGTTAAAAACGAGACTGCCACGTCGGACGAAAGGCGTCCTGTTCCTTCGCTGCCTCAGGACATGCGCAGTGACGGGATGGGAGCAGGCTCAAGGGGGATCCTTTGCCCCGGCAAAGACCTGGCTGTCAGTATGCGCCCGGGCGCGATATTGAGACAAATCCAGCATGTTACAATCAGGCGGTTATGCGCGGAGCTACTCGCACGGCACTTTGGATTGGGGCGGTTTCACTGCTGCTGATGGTCGTGATGGCCTTGTTTTACGGCCCAACGGATAACTGGCTGTGGGACCCTTCCTATTATTACGCCCAGCTTACCTCGCCGCTCATCGACCACGACCTCGATTTCCGCAACCGGACCCTGATCGGCGAGGATACCACCATGGAGACCGAGCGCGGCCTGCAGGGAAGCCCCTTCCCGATCGGGCCGAGCGTGTTCTGGTCGCCGGCTTTCCTGGCGGTTCACCTGCCTGTCCGCCTATTTTTCCCGGACAGGGCCACGGGGTATTCCTTCCCGTACATCGCAGTGGTGTCGTTCGCGTCGTTGCTGTACGGGGCAGCGGGCCTGTTCTTTATCTACCGCGCCCTGCGCCTGTTCGCAGGCAGGCGCCTGTCTGCGATCACCGTCCTGGTGGCCCTGGCGGCCACGCCGCTGGCGTTTTTTATGCTGCGCCAGCCCATCATGGGGCATACCACCAACCTGTTTGCCGCCGCGCTGCTCGTGCTGGCTTACCTGCTGCTGGACCGCGGGGCGCTGCCGTTCCGTTACTCCGGCCTTACCCTGGGCGTCTTCCTGGGATTTACCATGCTCACCCGCTAGTCGGGGGTGTTCATGGGTCTGTTCCCGCTGGCCTATTTCGGGGAGCAGGCCTGGCAAACCCGAGGCGGGCAGGGCCAATCCTGGCGCGCGCTGGTGGCGCAGCTCGGGATTTTTCTGCTCGCCTTCGGGCTGACGATCTCGCCCCAGATGGTGGAGTGGTACGGGCTTTACGGGCAAATCCTGGTGATTCCCCAGCCAACTGCGGTTGTGGACAGCCGGCTTCCCATCCATTTCCTGGACTTTTTCTTCAGCACCAACCGCGGCCTGCTGTGGTGGACGCCGTTTGTGTTCCTGGGCCTGTTGGGCTTGTTTTGGGCACCCGAGCGCCGCTTGAAAATCCTTCTGGTCACGTACTGCGTGCTGCAAAGCCTGTTGATCGGCTACTGGTCGGACTGGGTATCAGGCGGGATGTTTGGGCAGTGTTTTCTGCTCGAAATGCTGCCGGTGATCGCCCTGGGCTTCGTCTTCCTGGTCGAACGCCTGCGCCGGCTGCTGGCCAGCCGCCCTGAAGTCCCTGCGCGCGGGCTGGCCTGGGCGGGGATGGGCGTTGTGCTGCTATTGGTGGCTCACCAGCTCGTGCTTGTGTACACGGTGGAGCACGCGATCGAACCGGGCTGGGTGGACCTGGCAGCTTACACACAAGGGCAGCCGCTGGGGGTAAGTTTCCAGGGGCAGGCGATCCGGCGGCTGATCAGCGAACCTGGCTTGTGGCTGGCACTGCGCCCGTTTGTCCTGGACGACCGCCAGGCGCTGGTGGTGAGCCTGCTGCAGGGGAATGCCAACCTGCGCACCCTGGCGATTCCCACGATCGGCGTCCTGCTGTCCCCGCTGGTCGTCCTGCTGGTCGTGGGTTTGCGGAGGTTTACGCTCCGCGAGCGCGCCCTGCCGGTCATTGCGGGGTGCGGACTGGCCTTGATGCTGGCCTGGAGCCTGTACCTGCTGACGCTGGTCTGAGCGCCGGCAGCTGCGCCGAGGCTGTGCCGCAGACCACACCGGGCGACTTACACTTCCAGGCCCACCACGCGCCGGAGCCCGAGCGCTGGGCGTTATGGACTATTGCCGCCCGGCCCGGGATTTTCTATGATCGGGGCGTACCATCTGGAAAGGAAGCCCTGCCGATGAAACTCCCTGATTTCCCCCGCAGTCATTTGCGTATAGCCGTCTTTCTCGTGCTGGCTGCCGTCTTCCCGGGCCTGGTTGGCGCACCTTCAAGCCAGCAGGCTGCCGCAGCGCCCGCTGCCCCAGCCGCACCAACCTTTGGTTCCGGGCTGGCGGTCTGCCCGGCTGTCCAGCCGGTGACATTGAACAACCCGACCGTGGTCACAACCTGCACCCAGGCCGGGCTGCAGTCTGCCCTGGACCAGGGCGGGCAGATCACGTTTAACTGCGGCGGCGGACTGGTCAGCATCCCGCTCACCACCCAGCTCGAGCTGAGCACCACCGCGGACACCGTCCTGGATGGGGGCGGGCTGGTGACACTGGATGGGCAGGGGCTGACCCGCATCCTGCACAAAGACTGGCACGACCCCAATACGGTCGGCACGATCGCGATCACCCTGCAGAACCTCCGCCTGGTGAACGGGCGCGCCCCGGGTGGGGCCACCACCGGGGATATTTCTGGCGGGGCGCTGGCAGCCGGGCATCCCGGGACGCGGGTCACGATCATCAACGCCACGCTGGAGAACAACCGCACGACCGAACTCACCACCGCTGATAACCAGGGCGGGGCGGTGTTCGTGCACAACTCGTACGAAACCGTGCTGGCGGGGTCTCTTTTCCGCGACAACTTGGCGGGCAACGGCGGCGCGTTCGGGGGCATTGCCACCGGGCTGATCATCACGAACAGCCTGTTCGAAAACAACCAGGCGGTCGATGATACCAGCGGGGGCATCGTGCACGGCTACGGCGGGGCGGTCCATCTCGACGGCGTCACCAACAGCTACAACCCGGATTCGCACCACCGCGTGCATGTCTGCGGCAGCGTTTTCCGGGGCAACCTTGCCAAACGCGGCGGCGGGGCGTTTTCGGTGGTGGTTTCCGACAACAAGGGCACCCTGGCGACCTATGAAAAATCCGTCTTCGAGAACAACCGGGCCGATGGGTCTAACGGCGAGTTCGGGCAGGGCGGCGCCATCTACCACATTGAGGATGATCACGCCGGCGGAGTGGGGGAGTTCAACCTGGAGGTCAAGGATTCCAGCTTTGACAACAACTCGGCCCTCAAGCAGGGCGGGGCGCTGTGGGTGTCCATCCTGGGCCACGGGCGGGTGGCGAACGTCACCTTTACGAACAACCACACGACTGCCCCATTCAACACGGTGGGCCAGGGCGGTGCGATGGCGGTGACGCTGGGCCTGATCGATATCAGCAGCTCTCTGTTTGCCTACAACCACGCCGCATACCAGGCGGGTGCCCTGCACGGCGGCGGGACAACGAACCCCAACCAGGTGGTCACCCTGTATAACTCGATCTTTTTCAACAATACCATCAACATCGGGCAGACCCTGCCGAGCGAGACCGAGTGGCAGGGGTTCCACACCAACCGCCCGATGACGGATGGCGGCGGCAACATCCAGTACCCGCGCTACAAACCCACTTACAACAACGATGTCAACAACGCCATCACCGCCAACCCGATCTATGCTGACCCGCTGCTCGGCAGCCTGGGGGATAACGGCGGTCCGACGCAGACCATGCCTCTGCTGGCCGGCAGCCCCGCGATTGATGCCGCCAACCCGGCTGCCTGCCCGGTGCTGGACCAGCGCGGCTACAGCCGCTCGGGCGCTTGCGATATCGGCCCGTACGAATACCAGGGCGCACCAGTCAGCACCAACCCCCAGGTGTACCTGCCCCTGGTGGGGCAGTGATGGCAGCGGGATGGCATCTGAGCGAGTTAAGCTACCGCCCGGAGCGCATTTCGTTCTGTAATAAACGCAATCTGCCACTGTGTGAAAGGCTGAATTTGGACACCATGGCAGACTTGTGTTTTATGAATGAGATTGCCACGGCCCCTGCGGGGCCTCCTTTGAAACTCACGTTTGTCATTGCGAACCCGGCGTTTTGTGCCGGGTGTGGCAATCTCAGTTCTGAAGTGGAGACTGCCAAGTCGGGCAAAAAGCGCCCTCCTCGCAGTGACCGGTTTCGTGAGGCGGGTTGGCAGCTCGCATGACCAATTTCGGATTGGGCAGGAGGCCGCACGCCAACAAATATCGCAATAGGATAAAATTGTCGCCACGCCAGGTTCAGCAGCAGAGTACGCTCTCCATGCGGTGGCGATAAACCCATGCACACCAACAACCATTTGCAGCACAGTCACACATTCGGCCAGGAGGTGAAACGCCCGGGCGAAAAGCGTACGCTCATTGTGATCGGGATTACCGCGGTCATGATGGTCGTTGAGCTGATCGCAGGCACCCTTTTCGGTTCGATGGCCCTGCTGGCGGACGGCCTGCACATGGCTTCGCATACCGCCGCGCTCAGCATCAACGTCTTTGCGTATGTGATTGCGCGGCGCAATGCACGCAACAGCGAATACAGTTTTGGCACTGGCAAGATCAACGCTCTCGGAGGATTCAGCGGGGCGGTATTATTGGCTGTATTTGCCCTCTTTATGGCGGTGGAGAGCATCAGCCGGCTGATCAACCCGGTTGAAATCATCTTCAACCAGGCCATTCTGGTGGCGGTTGTCGGGCTGATTGTCAACGGCATCAGTGTGTTCATTCTCGGTGTGGATGATAACCACCCTGGGCACGACGATTCCCAGCACGGGCACAACCATCATAATGACCATAACCTCAGGTCAGCGTACCTGCACGTGATGGCCGATGCACTCACATCCGTGCTGGCTATTGTCGCCTTGCTGGCCGCGAAATACTTCGGGCTCCTCTGGATGGACCCTGTCATGGGCCTGGTGGGGGCGACCCTCGTGGGCTGGTGGTCATTCGGGCTGCTGCGGTCTACCAGCTCGGTCTTGCTCGATAGGCAGGGACCCCAGGAAATCCAGCAAATCATCAGGGGCAGGATTGAAGCGGACGAGAACAGCCGGGTCACCGATCTGCATCTCTGGTCGATCGGCCCAAACATCTACGCGGTTGTACTCACGATTGCTGCCCACGATCCCGCTGCCCCGGACGAATACAAAGCCCGCCTCCCGGAAAATCTTGGGCTGGTGCATGTTTCGATTGAAATTCAGCAGGATTTTGCCAGCCAGTAATGCCGTGGCGCCGCAGTGAATTTCATCCCCTAAGCGGCGGCACCCAGCTGCGCTGACGGCTGGGGAAGCGCGAGCAACCCCAGCCCCCGCCAGATCTCAAGGTTGGCGGGTTGGCAGTGAGCGCGCAGTTGGGGCGGCGAAAAAAAACTCCGAGCGTTTTCCCTGGCTGCGAAGGATTAGTATTGTATAAGTATTGTCTAATAAAGTTTGACAATTTGGCGTTTTGAGGCTACAATTGTGGATAATCAAAATGTTTTCATTACACGTACTGGAGAGTGATCGATTATGAATCGCAACGGACACTGGACCGCAGAACAGATTCCAGATGCCAGCGACCTGACGGTGGTGATCACCGGTGCCAACAGCGGCATCGGTTATGAAGCCAGCAAAGCCCTGGCAATCCGTGGGGCCCAGGTTATCCTGGGCGTGCGCTCCCTGGAAAAAGGGCGCCAGGCGGAGGCTGAAATCCGCCTATCGGCCCCGAACGCCCGGTTGGAAGTGGAGCGGCTGGACCTGGCGAGCCTGGCCTCGGTGCAGACCTTTGCGGAAAGGATCGCCAGCCGCCACGCGCACCTGGATGTGTTGATCAACAATGCCGGGCTGATGGCAATTCCCCCGCGCAAGACCGCCGAGGGCTTCGAGATGCAGTTTGGCGTGAACCACGTGGGGCACTTCGCCCTGACCGGACTGCTGCTGGAGGCGCTGCGCGCAGCACCCGCAGCCCGCATCGTCACCGTCAGCAGCGGCCTGCACGAACGCGGCCGGATCAATTTCGACGATTTGATGGGTGAACAACGATACGAACGCTGGGCGGCCTACAGCCAGTCCAAGCTGGCGAACCTGCTGTTTGCCTACGAGCTCGACCGGCGGCTGAAGGCAAGCGGGGCGCGGGCGATCAGCCTGGGCGCACATCCCGGCTATGCTGCGACCAATTTGTCGTACGCCGGACCCGGCCTGGATGGCTCGAAAGCCAGGGTGGTTGTGATGCGTATGGCGAATTCAGTGCTTGCCCAAAGCGCCGCAATGGGCGCGCTGCCGACCTTATATGCCGCGACTGCACCCGGGCTGGCGGGCGGTGAATACATCGGACCAGATGGCCTGGGCGGGGCACGCGGCTACCCGGTGATCAGCCGCTCCAGCGAGGCCTCCCACAGCAACGCCGATGCCAGCCGTTTATGGCAGGTGTCTGAACAGCTGAGCGGGGTGCACTACCTTGATGATGTGACAGAGCAGCAGCCGCAGATCAGTTGAATGCAGCCCCCGGACTGTTCGGGGTGATATTAAAAAAAGCTACCCGGTCCGCAGATGGGAATCTTCAGGCCGGGTAGTTATCGGAACAGACATGCCCACACACACGCCTGCTTCCTACAAAGTATTGCGGAGCTCACCAGGCAGCTTCCACACCTTAGTAAACACCCGCGGCATTTCTTCTACCAACGTAGTACCTGTAAACAGGGCCTGACCCGAGATCGGCCATCCCGGGCCGGGCCCCCGGTATGGATCGCGCATCACAGGCCGCAATACCACATGGGAAGACTCCACAAAATCGGGAGGCCGGCCTGCTCAGCCGGTCCTTTTTCGAGCAACCTGATCTTATCTGCAGGTGCTATCTTATATGTTGCACAACGGGCGGGAAAGTTACGGGTGGCAGGTCATTCCTGGGATTTCTGCTGCCAGCCAACCGGCCGGGGTGGAAAACTGGCCTGTTCGGGTCGGTCTTCGAACTCGGGCAGGCGGGCAGCCAGCATGGTTAGAAAAACAGCGGAAGGCCACAGGTGCAAGAATAAGCGATGAATAGACGTTTGCAGGTGCCAGGCAGGGTCGTAGGGTGAGATCAGGTAGACGACAAAGTAGCCTGTCAGTATAAGAAGCAGGAACATCCCAGACTGCCAGAATAACTGGCGGTGGAGCCCATCTTTGCGGACGCCTGCAAGTGCCAGGACCAAGGGCAGGGCGATCACGGGCACCGAGATCTTGGGCCAGAAGGTATAGGCTTGGTTCAGGAAGGCCGCAAAAATTTGGCGGATGCGATCGGGATCCAGCAGCCGCCCCAGAGTATCCCCTCCCTGGGCAGCGACCAGGTCATTCGGGGGAGCATAGGTTATCTTAAAAGCCGCTAATGCGATCAGCAAGGGCAGCAGCCCGCTCCAGATCCAGGCCTGTTCGGTGAGCAACCCGCGCCAGTCCCGGTGCCACAGATGTAGGCCGACCTGCACGCCCAGAAAACAAACGACAACCAACAAACCTTCGTTTTTCGTCCAGGCAGCCAGGCCTGCGAAGGCACCCGCCAGGCCCAACAGGACAGGCTGCTGACCGGGGAGCTCGTGAGCCAGAAAGCTGCACACCACGATACCCAGGATGAAAAGACCGAGCGGGATATCTGCGATCTGGGCTACGGTTATCGCCAGGAAGGAGCTGGATCCCAGAAGCAACAGGACGCCCAGGATGCCGATCCAGGCGCCTCGCAAGAATGCCAGGGCAAATCCGACGAGCATAACCGTGGTCAGGCTGACAAAAGCGGCGTTCAGCCCCCCAGCCAGGGGGTGGATGGTTGTCAGGTAGGTCCACAGGCGGGCAAGGCTGGCGCCGACGAGGGGGGGATAATCCGGGTGGTAGTTCGAGGGGTGGAAGAGCAGCGTCCAGTCGCTACCCCCCAGGTAAAAGTAGCGTGCTGCCAGGTTCCAGATCGACCATGCATCCCACGTGCCATGGGGGTACCAGGCGTAACCGACCAGCATAGGCAGCGCGGCAAGAATCAGCGCCAGGATTGCGGCGGTTCCCAGAAATATGCGCCAGCGGCGGGGCAGCGCAGGTCGCGCTGGAGCCCGAAAATAGGGTCGGTGGCGCAGATACAGAAGCCCGCTGGCAACCATCAGCACAGCCTCGAGCCAAAACAACCAGGTGGTCGATAGGCCGGTCACACGCCATCCAAAATAGAGCAGGGCAAACAGCCCCCAGCCCAGCGCCGCGCCCAGGGCAATCGTCAGGCCAAGATTTCGTTTGAGCGGGGTGGATCGGAGCAGTGAGCCGGTGAGAAAAAACCCTGTCATAACCGGAATCAGAATAGAGAGCCCGATCTTGATGACAATCCAGGCGTTGATGAGACTCACGGTTTTCCCTCGCGCTCGACCAGATAGATACCACCGCCACACGATCTGACCAGGGAGTATCCTGGCAGGGGGCTCAGGCTGGATTTGAGGTTATCCGGGGTGAAAGCGATGATGAGTGGATAGTCTGCCTCGGAGTTGTAGTCGATGGAATCGATCCCCACCGCGTCAAAAACAAACGGTTCCACCCTGCCGGGTGCTGCTTCCGTTCCGCTGACCCCAACTGCATCCAGGCGCACAGGCGCGACTGCGTACTGTGCCATGCGGAAGAACTGCATGTAATTATCCGTCAGGTTATCGCCGACAATTGGTGACCAGAATCCAATGACCTGGTCGCGGGGCAGGTCAGCCAGCAAACAGGCGAAGCTGTTCAAATAGCGAGTGGCGTTGTCCAGGGCAAGCTCACGGTCTTCGTCGAGCAGCTTTGGGATCAACTTTTCCGGGCTGAAATAACGGTTAAAGTTTACCAGGCTGGTCACCAGCAGCCCGAAAATTAATACCACCGCCGACAGGCTGCGGCGGGAGAGGTGGAAGCGGCTAGCTTCAGGGGGTTCTGGGTGGTTGACATTCATGGGAATCAGCTAAAGAGGGGACCCGGTCGGTTTTCGCTCCGCATTATAACGGAGGAAACCGCCCCTGGGTGCGGGCCGGTCAGGCCCGGCGCCGGCGAAGGATAACAATGATACTGAGCAGCCCCAACCCGAGCCAGGCCACCAGGCTGATGCCCAGGCCATACCAAAGCAGGCGCGGCCGGAAGGTTAACAGAACCGCATGCGCGCCTGCTGCCAGGGGCACGCTGCGCAGCAGCCCGTTGAATCCCTGGACGGCAACCGGCTCGCCATCGACTTCGGCTTCCCAGCCGGGGTACATAATTTCTGCCAGCACGAGCTGCCCGGGTCCCTGGGCTTCGACCCGCAGCCGGAAGGGTGTGCTTTCGGTCAGCACGGCGGGGAAAAAAACCTCCCCACTGGGTGGAGCCTCAGGCGGAATGACCCAGGCGCGCGGCCGTGCCAGCTGGTTGCGGTAGATGCGCGTGCCATCCACTGTATCGACCAGCACCAGGCCCGTCACCGGCGGCAGGTCCGTCTCGGAGAGGATGAACTGAGCGCTCAGCAGTCCTAGTGCAGCCGGGTCGGGCGGGTAGGCGGCATTGGCTGTAAAGCCGTCTGCCAGGGGGGGCAGGGTTACCGAATATCCGGGGTTCGGGATGTTGCTGGCAGTTTCCATAAAGGTGACGTAATCCCGCAGTTGGAGCGGGTCGACGCCTTCGACAAGCTCCAGGCCTGAATCATAGGCCTGGAATTGGAGCAAACTGAAGGTAGGTGAGTAGACCCGAAAGTTACCGGGCTGGCGGACGAGGAAACGCGCCAGGTTTTCTTTAGGCTGCAGGATAGACTCCCAGGAGCGGTATGCAAGCAGAGCCTGCCCTGCCAAACCGCCATCCAGGACGAGCAGGAGCAGCGCCGCCAGCTGGATCGTGCGTGTGGGGGTCCTGGCAAGCAGGGCCACCCCAATGAGCAAGGCCGCGGCGAGCATCGCCGCGGCTCCCCAATAAAAAGGCGCCGGGCGTTCAGGCCGGGCAATCACCAGGATCACGACTGCCAGCCCGATTGTAAAGGCAGCCAGTCCGGCGAGCAGCAGGCGGGCACGCCGGCGCAGGGATGGGTCAGAAGCGATTGTTGGCAGGGCATCGAGACCGGTGCCCGCCAGAGCAGCCAGGGCAAGCCCGAACAGAAACAGGGTGCGCGGTGGGACGCGCAGCAAGCTCACCAGCGGCAGACGCCCCAGGACCGTGAAGCCGGGCAGGTTCTCACCCAGGGCAAACAGCAGCGCCAGCAGCGCAACAACAGACCAAAAGGCCACGGTTGGACGCCGCAGCAGACACACAACCGCCAGCAGCGCCAGCAGCAGCACGACGGCACCTGGGTAGAGCGTGGTTTCGTGGGCTGCTCCAATCAGCGGGGGGTAGAGCACTCCCAACAAGCCGCCCGGGGAAAGCGAGATGGCGAATATTTCGGTGGGGTCGAGCGCGGCGCGCGTGCTGAGGGAGATCAATTCGAGCAGCGGCAGCCACAGGCAGGCTGCCAGCAGCAAGGTGAGCAGTACTGCGCCCAGGCATTCCATTAAGCGGGCGAACAGGCGCCGGGCTGCAGGGGTCCCTTCAGATTGGCTCCAGGTAAGGTAGACTGCCCAGCCCAGCCACAGCGCCCCGGCATACACCGCCCAGCGCACATCGGCCAGGAAAACCAGCGCCAGCACCAGGCCGGAGGCGAATAGGCGGATCCATGGGCGGCGGACTCTGGCTGCCAGCAGCAGCCAGGGAGTCCACGGGACGGCGTAGAGCAGGGTCAGGTGCCCGGCTCCATATTGGGCAAACATCTTGGGTAGCAAGGCAAACGCCAGGCCGCCAAAAATGGCTCCGCCTGCACCGGTCCCTGACCGGCGCAACAGGAAATACAGCCCCAGCCCGCCCCATGCCAAGTGGAGGCCTACCAGCAGGTTGAACGCCAGCGGCAGCGGCAGCAGCAGGGCTGGCCAGCCAAACGGGTACCAAAACCCGTTGAGTGGGTTCGCCCCCAATGGGCTGCCGCTCAAAATCGTGGCAGACCACAAGGGCAGCCGCCCATTGCCGAGCAGCTCATCCCGCAGTGTGGCTGTGTTCAGGTAATGGGTGAGAGTCAGGTCTGAGAATTCAGCATCCCGATCGGGGTAGGCAAAACCATTCCCGCCGCGCCCGAGCACCAGCAGGAACGGGATCGCCAGGACGAGCAGCCAGAACAGCTCACGCGGGGGGGATGGCCGGAAGGTTTTCAGGATGACCAGCTCCGGGAAGTTTCAAAACAGCGGTCAATACGTGGTCGGGCGCAGGCGAACTGCCAGCACCGGTGGAATCTCAGAATAGCTGTACCAGGAGAGCGGCTGCCCGGATTCTGGTACAGGCTGGAAAGCGGGTTCCTCCAGGCCATCGATCACCCAGCCAGCCCGGAAGCACGCTGAGAACAAGATATGCAGCGGGCGGTGGAAATAATACTGCAGCACCGGTTGGCCGGAAATGGCCTCGCCTTCGGTCACCCGGGGGGTGAGGTAGTGGGTCACTTTAAGCGCATGTTGTACCGCCAGGGTTCCCTCCAAACCGGATTCGGCAGCCAGGAACGTGCCATACGAATTGAAACACGGGTGCATCAGAGTGAAGACAAATCGCCCGGCAGGGGCCAGCAGGTGGGGCAGGATTTCCAGGAGGGGCTCGATCGCGGCTATATCCATGAAAGCCATGTTGCACACCGCGGCGCTGTACTGCCGACCGGCTAACTTCTGCATATCTGCGCGGCTGGTGACATCCAGCTGCAAATATTCAATCTCGCCGCCGCGGGAGCGCGCCAGCCCTAACAGGCTGGGGCTGTAATCCGTTGCGGTCACTTGAATCCCTTGGGAGGCCTGACGGCGGGCAAAGGTGCCGTTGCCGCAAGCCAGCTCCAGCAGGCTCTCACCGGGATGCATGGCGAGCAAGCGCTCGGCAGCCGGAAAAACCAGCTCGATGGCGAACCGGTTGCCAGTTTCACTCATGCGGTTGTCCCAATAGGCCGCGTTTGCATCCCAACGCTGGCGTGACTCTCCCGCCAGATGTTCCCATTCTGATGCACTCATGCAAAGCTCCTTAAGTGTCCGGGTAGCCGTCGGGATTTGCTTTCTGCCAGCGCCAGGCGTCGGCGCACATCTGTTCCAGGGTGCACTCCGCCTGCCAGCCAAGCTCAATGTAGGCCAGGGAGGGATCGGCGTAACTGACTGCCAGATCACCCAGACGGCGCCCGGTGATTTCATAAGGAATATTGAGCCCGGTGGCACTCTCAAAGGCCTGGATCACTTCCAATACACTGTACCCCTGACCGGTTCCGAGATTGTAGATTTGCGCCCCGGTGTTGACCTCCAGACTGGCGAGGGCGCGCAGATGGCCGCGTGCCAGGTCCATAACATGGATGTAATCGCGAATAGGCGTGCCGTCTGAGGTGGGATAGTCACCCCCAAAAACTTGCAGGCGCGGCAGGTGACCGGTGGCGACCTGGGTGAGGTAAGGCATCAGGTTGACCGGGATGCCGCGCGGGTCCTCGCCGATTTGCCCGGAAGAATGGGCCCCGACCGGGTTGAAGTAGCGCAGGATGCTGATGCCCCATTCTGGGGCGGAGGCCTGCAGATCTAATAGCATTTCTTCGATCATGACTTTGGAACGACCGTACGGGTTAATGGCACGCCGCGGGTAGGATTCTTTGAGCGGGCAGGGATTTTCCGGGCCATAAACGGTTGCGGAGGAGCTGAAGACCAGCTTGTTTACGCCATTGGCTTGCATGGCGGCGCACAGGTGCAGCGTGCCTGTCAGGTTGTTGTGATAATAACGCAGCGGCTGGGCGAGCGATTCATTCGGGGATTTCAGTCCGGCAAAGTGGATCACAGCCTCCACCGGTCGTTGAGCAAAAACATCCAGCAAGGCAGTCTCGTCCAGCAGGTCGACCTGGTAAAAATCAAGCCGGGCCTCAGCCAGGCCTTCCACCCTCCGCAGCGCTTCGCGGCGGGAATTGCTCAAATTATCGACGACACTCACTGCATAGCCAGCCTGAAGCAGCGCCAGGCAGGTGTGGCTGCCGATATAGCCTGCGCCGCCGGTTACAAGGATGTGCATGCTGACCTCGTGATTGGAATCATGGTTTGCGCGGTATTGTACCCCAGAACGTGGAGGCGAGATCAGCTAAGCGCGATCGTGGAAAGCGTGGCGCGCTTCCTGGTCAAACCGGATACCGCAAATCTTGACAATTCTCAATAATGAGAATAAAATCAAAATCGATTATCAACTATGAGAATAAAGGGAAACCCATCCTGAAAGAAACTCGCCTGGATCTCATCCTGCACCCGGTGCGCATCCGGATTGTCATGGCCCTGGCCGGCCAGCAGAAAAGCCCGGCTGAGCTGGGTGAGCTGCTGGGTGACGTCCCGCAGGCAACCCTGTACCGCCACATCCAGAAGCTGGTGGCGGGGGGGCTGCTGGAGGTGGTGGCAGAACGCCGGGTGCGCAACACGGTCGAGCGAATTTACTCGCTTAAGCCGGGGAGCGCTTACCTGTCGTTGGGTGAAGCGGGCCAGCTGACCCGTGAAGATCATTTGCGGGGGTTTGTAAGCTACCTGCTGGGACTGCTGGACGATTATGCCCGTTTTATCCGCGAGGCAGACCTGCCAGATGACCTGAACCGGATGGGGTTTCAAAAGCTTGCATTCTACGTATCACCTGAGGAATTTCAGGCTTTTAATCAGCTGATGAATGAAAGCCTGGCTCCGCAGCTTGCCAAAGGACCGGCGCCCGGGCGCACGCGGCAGCTGCTGGCGTTGATCACCCTGCCCGATGTGACGCTGTCCCCGGATGCCGGGGACGCCGAAACTGCCCTGCCAGATGCATCCTGGCCGGAAACGAATTAGCCCGCAGCGCGGGATCTAATTTAAAGGAGAAATTGATGGAATCCCGTACTCTTGATACCCGCCGGATCGGTCTATACCTGGTGTTCGCGTTTGGCATCTCATGGGCAACTGGCGGTATTATCTGGTTGACCGGCGGCCTGCAGAACAGCCCGATCCTGGTTCCCGGCACGACGTTAACCGTGGCCCTGGTGCTGCTGGCAACGTTTTACATGTGGGGACCGGCGCTGGCGCATATTCTCACCCGCCTGGTTACACGTGAAGGCTGGCAAAATGCCCAGCTCAGAGGCGGCCTGCGGAGGGGTTGGATCTACTGGGTGCTGGCCTGGGTCCTGCCTGCAGTGCTCACCATCCTGGGGGCCGCCCTGTATTTCTACCTGTACCCGGCCTACTACGACGCAGGGGGCAGCCTGCTGCGCCAACAAATCCTGGCAGTGACAGGTAATGACCTCCAAATACCGCTCATGGCATTTGCAGTCTCGCAGACCATACAGGCCGTTCTGCTGGCGCCGATCTTGAATGCGATCCCAACCTTTGGCGAGGAATTTGGCTGGCGGGGCTACCTGCAGCCGAAGCTGATGCCCCTGGGTGGGCGCAAAGCGGTGCTGCTGGTGGGTGTGATTTGGGGAGTGTGGCACTGGCCGGTGATTGCCATGGGTTACAACTATGGGTTTGACTACGCAGGTTTCCCCTGGCTGGGCTTGTTGGGCATGGTGTGGTTCTGCATCGTGTTAGGCGTCATCATTGGCTGGCTGGCACTGCGTGGGGGCAGCGTTTGGCCGGCAGTGATCGCCCACGGGGCAGTTAACGGGATTGCTGGGATTGGTGGGTTGTTCATTGCTGGGACGCCCAACCTGCTGCTGGGTCCCACGCCGGTGGGTGTCATCGCTTTGATCCCGTTTACGATCCTGGCGCTGGTGATTCTGCTCGTTCCAGGCGCGCTAAAACCTGCCCAGGAACCCGAGCCTGGCCCGCTGGTAGATGGAGCCGTCTCTGTGCCGAAGCCGTTGTCTGGCTCAGGCACGCCGTAATTCCAGGTCTGACCTGCCCTGACCGCCCCATTCGGGGCGGTTTTATTAATCCCGGTGGCGCAGCAGGTGCAGCAGTCCGGCTGCGGCGAGGAGCGCAGCCGCCAGGGACCCCACGCTTCCCGGGAAGAACCGTTCCATCCAGGAGGCGAAAAATCGTCCCGGAAAAAGCAACGTCAGCCCTCCAAATGCCCTGAGGGACGGGTAGATGAACAATGCCAGCCCAGCGAACAGGAAGACACAGGCTGCCGGGCGGTGTTCCCTCGGCCGGCTCCACAGGTAGGCCACCAGCAAAACGAGTATGGCTGCAACCAGGAGGATGAGGGCCTGGACACCAAGATAATACGGGGGAAAGTTAAACGTCCTGCCAGCCTACATCCGCAGGCGATCCTGCAGACCCGTGGTGAAATAGATCGCCAGGATTGTGCCCAACAAAGCCAGGATCGGTTTGTAGTAGCTTCGCATATTTATCCTCGCTTTCAGCTCGACCAGCGGCGGGGAAATCCAGGATATGACATCAATCTTCTTCCAGCCCGTAGACCGGCGCAAGCCGTCGAAATCGGGCTGGAACGGAGAGGATATCTGTGTTGTCAACCCACTGGTCCACCTTGCCGACGCCAAAGGGCAGCGCCTGCACGGCGGGATCCGTTATTGCGCCGTGCAGTATGTGCCCGATCGTTTCGCCCTGGATAACCCAAAATGGGCGCTTATAAAACGGTTGGGCCGACTCGGGCACCGGCGGGCACAGTTCCAGTCGGTTCTGCCGGCGGGCAGCCAGCTGGCAGGCAAGCATGTAAGCATCCTGGCGACTCTGCCAGGTTTGGGCTTGCAGGACCTCGCTGAGCAGAGGTGCCATCTCTGCTGCACAGTCCAGCTGGAGAAACGCGCTACCAAACCATTTGGAGTAGGGGGCATAGGCTCTTTCCTGCAGCAGGCATAGGCGCATCAGGTCCCGCACCAGACGGGCAGTAATCACCTGCGAGCCGGATTCATCCCCCACGCTGCCAGTGCGCCCAATGAAAGGCTCTTCCTGCCCTATACGCGCCCACTGGGCAGCCAGTAGGTAGCGCCAGACGTCCTGAGGGTACCAGCGCAGGCGCTCCTGGAAGGGGTGCAGGAGCCCCAGAGCGTCATAAAACACCGGCCCCTGGACCAGGCTGCGCAGGATTTGCTCTGGCACCAGCAGCCAGTCCGCCAGGCGGAGGCCGTCCTGCATATCCCGCCCGGTCTGGAGCGTTAAAAATTGGCCCCATTCCCGGATTATAATGTAAGGGTTGATGGGTCTTCCGGCAGGTTCAGCCGGCAGCAGGGTGCCTGGCTCGTCTGGGGAGGCGGCGAAGTGGGTCGAGTAGCCTGAAAATTTTTCGGGCAACTGATCGCCCAATGCCTTGAGAATGGAGCCAGCCAGCGCAGCGTGCTCCTGGGGGTGGAGATAAAGATCCAGGCGCGGCCCCCAGTTGTGATCGCGGGACATCGCCGTGTCAAAGCCCTGCACTTCAGAGCCGGGGCCGAAAAGTGCGGCGGCATAACGCAGCCCGGGAAAATTGTCCTGCATAATTGGCCGGACGGCGGTATGGTAATATCGGGCAGACAGCTCCCGCCCGGGGAGAAATTCAGGCATCCCGCCTCCAATCTTTACCTTGATTTTACATCAGGCCAGCGACTCGGAGTACCTGCCGATTGGGGCGAGGCAAGATCACCCGGAAATGCACTCTGCGGCACTGGCGTAACTATTTTCTCAGCAGGGGTTAACTTTAAAGAGTGCAAATTGAAGCTCGCATCCGGTATAATCCAAGCAGATTTTGGAAGGAGCACTTTGATCAGCAACCTAAATTTGAACCTGGGCATTGGTTCATTAATTCGAAATTTGATCCCCCATTTCTGCACACCAACCAACCTTCCGGTTTCCATGGGGAGGCGCGCTTGAGTAAGCTGACTGGCATGCTGATGATGGATATTATTGGCAGCGCCGATGTGGCGCGCCTGGGTCCTGAACAATATTACGATCTGAACGAGCTCAATTACCGCCGCCTGCAGGCACTCGCTAATGCCAACCCGCTGGTGGCAACTTTGCTGGAACAATGCCTGGTCATCGATCGTGCCAATGAGACGATTTGCCTGGTGCCGGTTGACTCGGTCCAGGAGATTCAAACCAGACTGCTGGCTTCTCCAGAACAAGAAAGGAACGAAACAGCCGGTTCGGCATAACTGTGCGGGGTTACCGTGCGGGATTACCGTGCGGGGAACTGTGCGGCTACCAACGGTCTACCGCGTCTTCTACCAGGCACAAGCCCGGTTTTTGAGAAGATCCACCCGGTACGCGGCAAACTTTGCCCGGGTAATTGCCGGTTGCAGGCTGGCCGAGTTTCGCCCTGGACGAAGGTCCAGGCAGAAAGAAAATTATGATTAACCAAACAATGCGCGCCCAACCGCGCACCATGCTGCAAATTATCTCTCAGTTCATCCTGGCACTGTTTGGCTGGAAAGCCAGCGGGCACGTACCTACCTACCCCAAGTACCTGCTGGTTGGTGCACACCATACTTCAGGTTGGGACCTGCCATTAACCCTGCTGGTGCTGGGTGCGCTGGGGATTCGCATGAACTGGATCGGTAAAGATTCCATCTTCAACAATCCGTTCGGCTGGTTTTTTCGCCTGCTGGGCGGGATTCCGGTCAACCGCAGGGAACGCACCAACTTTGTCCAGCAGGTCATCGACAAGTATAACGAGGCCGACGAATTGGCCATAGCCATCGCACCCGAAGGCACCCGCAGTAAAACGGAATACTGGCGGACAGGTTTCTATTACATCGCCCAGGGCGCCAACATACCGGTTGTGCTGGCGTACCTGGACTACCCATCGCGAACTGGCGGCATCGGGCCGTCCATTGTTCCGAGTGGAAATCTGGGGAATGACCTGGCCAAGATCAAGCGATTTTACGACGGGGTTACCGGCCGGCATCCGGATCGGCATGGCAAAATTGAGCTGCGGCCTCGAGAATCCGATCTGACCGACTCAGATTCAGCCAGCTCGTAACAATTCACCTGCAATTTGCCCCCTTCAGGGGATTGAAACCCGGCTCGCTCCGGGTTTTAATCATTTAATCAGCCGTTTTCTTGAGCGGGCGGCAGCAGCGCGTAGTAAAAACGCGGCAAAGATCCACGGAATGGATACCGGAGTGTGCCAGAATGCCAAGCGAAACCATCCTTATCGTTGATGACAGCCAGGATATTTTAACGTTCCTGAAGAACAGCGCCCTGCTGCCCCTGGGTTACCAGGTGCTGACCGCGTTTAACGGGCAGTTGGGGTTAGACCTGGCTGTGCAGAATGATCCCGACCTGATCCTGCTGGACATGAGCATGCCGCAGATGACTGGCATGGAGATGCTTCAGGCCCTGCGCCAGACGTTGTGCCAGGCTCCAGTCATCTTTATGACCCTGTACGGTTCGGAGAATATCGCCGTCGAGGCATTCCGCCTGGGGGTGCGGGATTACCTTGCAAAGCCATTTACGATCGAAGAAGTGCAGGATGCGGTGGAACGCGCCCTGCTTGAGAAACGCACGACGCGTGAAAAGGAGATGCTGCTGCACGATCTGATTGCCTCCGAAGCCATTCGGAAAACGGTGGTGACCCTATCGCACTATATTAATAATGACCTGTTCATTGTCAGCGGTGGTTTGGGGATGCTGGCTAAATCTTTCGAGCGGAACGACCTGGACGATCCACAGCTTGCGAAGATTGTCACCGACAGCCGGCTGAGCTTGGAACGCATTGGGGCAGTGATGCGGGTGCTCAAGCGGGTGATCAACGTGGAGCCGGCGACCTACCATGGCGATGTACAGATGATCGATATCGAGCTGGCGCTCAAGGAAGAAATGAAACGTCGCACCGGAGGCCTGGATACAGCACTCTCCCAGGCGACTGATTAGCCGTCCGGGTCACCTGGAGGCGCACCCCCGGCCAACTTTGAAGTGCGCAGCGCCTGTGGGCGAGGCGGATCTGGCCTGGCATGAATCATGACAGGATCTGTGTTTAACCGGCAGGAAGCTGCAACCATTGGAGGTGGCTTTCTTGAGGATAATTGAGTCAGCGGTGCACAGCGGGATTGCCGAAACCGGCTGGAGGCGCACCGTTCTAAGAGCACAACCAATGTCAGTTGACGACCCTGCAGAAATCAGTGATCTGTGGGACCAGGAGCGAAACACATGGCAGCCAGGATCAACCACGAGCTCTCCATAGCCACACTACCGGCACGCGCACCGGTGACCATGGTTATCCCGACATATAATGAGGCGGACAACCTCAAGCGGCTAATTCCAGTCCTGATGGAGCTGCCGGTTGATCCGCTGCGGGTCTTGATTGTAGATGATAACAGCCCGGACGGCAGCGGAGTGATCGCGGATGAATTTCACAACCGCTACCCGGAAAGGGTGCAGGTGCTGCACCGGGCGGCGAAACAAGGGCTTGGCCCGGCCTACCTGGCGGGGTTTGAGCAGGTGCTTAAGACGGATTCCTGGGCGGTCGGCCAGATGGACGCTGACTTTTCGCACCCACCTGAAGTGATTGCCCGCATGATCGAGCTGATCCGTAGCTACGATGTCGTGATTGGCTCGCGCTACACCCTGGGGGGAAGCGTGGACGCCGATTGGCCGCTCCAGCGCAAACTGCTTTCGGCATTTGGAAATACCTATGCACGCACGATCCTGGGGATGAAGATCAAAGATGTAACGGGCGGGTTCCGCCTGTTCCGTAAAACCATGCTGCAGCGCATGCCACTCAACGAGCTGCAGTCGACCGGGTATGTATTTATGGTGGAATTGATATACTGCGCCCACCTCGCCGGAGCGCACATCCAGGAAACCCCGATCCACTTCCAGGAGCGGATTTTCGGCAGATCCAAGATGTCCTTGAAAATCCAGATCGAAGCTGCCCTGCGGGTGTGGCACATCCGGCAGCGCTACCTGCGGCTGTTCGCGGGTGAGGAGCTACCCCTGCCGCTGAGCAGGTGAAGCTGCATGCCCACCGACAAGAATTTTCCATATCTGGACAAACCCGACCCCTGGTCCAGTCATTCAATCATTGCTAACTGGTTAAAGGAACGCCCCGCGGGGACACTCGTTCTTGATGTTGGCGCAGGAACAGGTAGCGTCGCTCGATTCTGCGAGGGCTCCGGGCTTGTCTTTCGAGGCGTCGAACCCAACCCGTCCTGGGCGGAGCTTGCCCAACCTTACTATGATGAAATTTGCAGCGAACCACTGCAAAGGGTAGGGGAAAAATTTTTGCGAGGGTTTCAGGTTGTCGTTTGTGCCGATGTGCTCGAACACTTTCCAGATCCGGACAGAGAACTTGCGCGGCTGGTGAATCTGCAGGCAGTGGGAACGCTGTTTTTCATCTCCCTGCCGAATATTGCTAATTTGTGGGTGCGGCTAAAGCTGCTGTTCGGGCGTTTCGATTACGCGGACCGGGGGATACTCGATCGCACCCATTTACGGTTTTTTACACAGCGCACCCTTGTTGAAATGCTCTTAAACACCGGCCTGGAGATTCAACAGATCGTACCAACACCAATTCCGCTTAACCTGGTCCATCCATTTTTTACTCGAGCAGCGTTAGGACAAACCAGCCACCGTGCACTCGCCTCGATGACGCGCCTATTCCCAACTATATTAGGCTATCAATTTGTCGTCCAGGCTCGAAAAAAAACCAGTGGGGAAGAAATACCAGCGAGTAATACCGGCGGAAGGAATTAGACCGTGATGAGATGGCTGGACTAGTGCAGGCAGTCAGCCTTCCGTGAAGATTAATAGCTTGTGGGCAGGCCTCCACGGGCCCAAGTGATTCGAATCACAAATTCTCGAGCCGGTCGGGTGAAAACGATTTCTCTTCTCTGTGCATAAATTCTCATAAAGCTTTTTGCTGGTTCTGGACTGCAAACGTTTTTTTCGGTAGCAGCTGCTTGCGTTTAGTAAGGCCTGTTCGAAATAAATAATATTGGAATAAAACCATCAGAACGCCGAATCCATACTTGATGCTGCTCCTCAAGTTAATCGAGGACGCTTCCGGAAAATAGCGCGTCTCGATAGGGACTTCCTTAAAGAATAAGCCATTTGCCATCCCCTGGGCGATAATTTCCGTGTCGAAAACAAAATCATCGCTGTTGTCTTCGAAGCAGACAGTCTCCAGATATTTTCGGGTGTAGGCGCGAAACCCTGAGTGGATTTCAGTCATGTAGCGCCCAAAAGCAACATTTGCCACTGCGGTCAGAAATATATTGGCGATGTACTTCCATTGAGGCATCCCCCCTTCCATGGGATGACCCCCAAGCATGCGCGAGCCAAAGACGGCATCTGCCTCCTGGCGAAGCAAGGGATAAACTAAATCAGGGATCACCCTGGCATCGTATTGGTGGTCAGGATGCAGCATAATGACAATGTCAGCCCCCATTTTCAGCGCATGGGTATAGCACGATTTCTGGTTGGCTCCATAGCCCATGTTTTTTTCGTGACGAATGACCTTCAGGCCCAACTCTTCTGCGATTAAAACGGTATCATCCTGGGAGGCATCGTCCACCAACAAGATGTTGTTCCTCAGCACGGCAGGGATTTCATTGACCGTCAACCGGAGGGTTTTTGCTGCATTGTACGCAGGCAGGACAATATAAATTCTTTTGGGATTATTCACGTTGATCTCACCCATCACATGTTTATCAAAAGTACGACGCCCGTTAAATAATGGAGGATCGAGATGAGCATCAGCAGGAAGATGGTGCGGGGCTTCCATTTTCCGATGCCGATACCAGTCAGGAGCAGTAGTGCAACCGTAAAATCGAGTGTATAGCGCGGGCCAAATTGTACCCAACCGGTGCCCATCAGAAGTAAGATCGGCAGCATTGTAACCAGGATAGTCACTGTTAATAAAATAACCGATAAATCAAGCCTGCGCTTGAATGCGAAAAACGCACCTAAAAACAGGGGGCTTAACAGGAACAAACTGCCCCCCATTAAACTTTGTTGGGACAGCGGGAATGGATAAAAAATGTACTGGTAATAGAAATTTGTTGGTAAATAATGTAAGTTAAACGCACCATAAACCGAGTAGTCATTTTGAAAAAGCTGGGCCATCTGGTGATATTCGATCCCGACTTCCAGCGGATTCCCAAAACGCGCAAAGTTGTAATACCCCAGGAAAATTAAACCAAGGATTATGGGCGCCAGGCCCAATAAACTACTTGTGAATAACCAGCGCAAACCACGTTTGCTAAACCGCGTGAGCAAGTAGTAAGCGGGCCAGATACCCATGAAGATCAGGTGATTGCGGGTTAGCGTAGCGGCTGCGATACCTAGCCCAGCCAGGAAAAATGCCCAGCGGTTCTCGATAGATATTGTTATCATATAGGTGATCAGAATACACAGGTAGCCAATCAACTGGGCGGTAAACCAGACCCGACCCAGGGAAGCCAGTGTGAAATGCACGGTCCCAAATGCAAAAAAGACCGTCAGGAAGATCTGATTTTGCCTGGAAATCTGAAAGATTTGGCGTTGGTTAAGCTGCCGCAGAAATACAAAAGTTAATGCCACATTAAGGGATGCAATCACGAGAGTGAAGAAGATGTCACTGGTTGCAACACCAAACAGGAGGACGAAGGGTAAAAGCAGGACCGCTGGAAATGGGGGCCAGTACAGAAAATAGTTTTGGTTGAAATACACCAGGTCGTGGGTGTCGGCAGGAATTAACCGCAGATGGAACTGGCCGTGTAGGAAAGCATCCGCCAGGTAATTAAAATAAGCATAACCGGATAGGCTGAAAATGGAGAACGAATTCTCACGAATCCAGGCGTGCAAGCCTGCAAAAACTGCGTAGATACAGAAACTAACCAATAGAAAAAGTGCAGGCTCATAAAGCCAGAGATCTCGAATTTGCTGTTGCGTGTGGAACGTACGTGACGTTAATGATCGCATATACGTATTAACTTGATTCCGACCGGAGTCTTGTACTGGCAACCACATGCTGCAGCATTAAGATACCTCACGACGAGCACAACCTTAGAAACAGGTCTGGCAACTGGCTTTATTCTGATGAGTGGCGGTAATCTGTACAACTAACCTATCCTGTCTCTGATTATAAAACTTCTCGATAAAATGCACATTTCAGCCAGCGGGTAAAGTCATTACAATGGGTCAAAATCGTGTACCTTCTGTTATATACGACGCTGACAGCTGACACGGGCAAAATCTCGAAGGGCAGACCCCAAGAATGCACAGGGTACGAATTCCATAGAGCGACCTTACTACACGATTAGCGACAGGTGCAAGCGCGAATTGGAGATACCCGCCAGCAGCCTGCTAATAAACATACGAGGCCAGGCAAACCTGGATTTGTGCAGCACGGTTTGGGAATCAGTATTATGAGATGTTTCTGCAAGATTGGGTCGCAAGGGAGAGATCTTGATTGTAAAAAATATACCGGTATGGCTCGCTGCCCGCAACACTGGCATTCAGAAATATGCACTTATCAACGTATTGCAATGCTAACTGTTAATCGGTGACCTATAATGATGATTAATTCAAGGGTGAAATTCATGCGAGAACCATAAGTTGTATCATCATATAAAAACGGGCGAATAATTCTGATGTCTCTACCCCAAACTCCCTTTCTGCAGGCCGTTAATATCGACCACGTTTCAGACGAGCCGCGCTGGGATATAAAAAAGACAACTTTGTTGTTTTTTTGCCACCTGTTGTTTATCATGGTAATTGTGCTGTTGGTTTTGAATATCGGCTTTTACGAAGAGGTCGATTTAAGCTTTGCCGAAATTAATGCCACTCGAGATTCTGTGCTCGTTCAATCTGATCAAAAAATTCACCAGTATATCAACCTGTGGTACCGCTCGGACACAGCCTTTTATCTAAAAATTGCCGCGCAGGGTTATTCTGCGACGGACGGCTCGATCGCCTTTGCGCCGCTGTATCCCTTTCTGATCCGAACCCTGGGAAAATTATTGGGCGATAATTATCTGCTGGCCGGGCTGCTGCTCACGAATACTGCCGCGCTGATTGGTGTCATCTTACTCTATAAAATTTCGCAATTAGAGATACCAACCGTTAACCCACAGTACTTGATCATTTTTTATTTAACATTTCCATTCGCTTTTTATCTGGCGGCGGCCTACACAGAGGCATTGTTCCTGCTATTTGTATTCGCAGGATGGCTGCTGGCGCGTAAAAAACAATGGCTGGCAGCTGCGCTGGTAGGTGTTTTGGCTGCTTTCACGAGGCACCAGGGGATCCTGCTTGCCCCGATATTCCTATTGGTATATTTCCTCGAAGCGGAAAAACTCCCGAGCGCTGACCAGCAACATTTGTGGAGGGAACTTTTCAATCCGCAGCGCTGGCGGGCTTACCTGACGCCCAAGGTGTTTTTGCCATCGCTGGTATTACTCCTGCCCATTCTGCCTTTCCCCCTGTTTTCTGCCTGGCTTAGAATGAACCAGTTTGGAAACCTGGAAGACGCGCTCCTCAATTATTTTGATATCCGGACGGTTCTACCATGGGAGGGTGTTGTCATCATCCTCCAAAAGTTGTTTGCCATTTCATTGACCCTTCCGGATGTGATTGATTTTATTATGCTTGTATTCTTTTCGTTTTTAACTATCTACAGCTTTCGTCGAATCCATCCTGCATTGACTGTTTACCTGGTCTTAAACCTGGCCCTGCTATTGACAAGGGCAACACCGTTGTTCCTCATGGATAGTTTCGGTCGGTATGCACTCACACTGTTTCCCGGATTTTTGGCGATGGCGCTGTTATTTCAAACCAAGCCCTCACGGTTGCTGGTTACCGCCGTATTCTTCATCTTCCAGACGATCTTCCTATACAGTTTTTTGAACTGGTTGTGGGTGGGTTGAACGAAAGGCATCCCAATCATGCCGCTTCCCTTCCAACAACTTGACCACCAGCAGCGGATCAAACTGATCGAATTATTCCTCACACTCATCCTGCTATGTTTAGCCACAGCTTTATTTTTATTCGCCCTGATTAACCACTGGAACAACGACTTTATCCACCTCTGGCTGGGGGGGTACACATTCCTGCATGGCTCCGATCCCTATGTGCAGTTGTTGGCGGTGGGGAATATCCACGCCAACGAAAGCACATTTATCAACCTGCCCTGGGTGGGACTTTTTTTTGTACCTTACGCGCTTTTACCATTTGAGACGGCTACCATTGCCTGGATTATCACGAACGCCGCATTTTTGTTAGTGTGCCTAATCCTGGCTCAACAAATCCTCGCGGCGCGTCTCCCAGTTTGGGGCATCCGGCTGATCCAGCTTGGCATGCTCTTTTTATCCTTCCGCACATTTCAAGCGGCCCAAACAACAATCATCCTTACTTTTTTGGGTCTCAATGGGCTGCGCATGCTCCTGCGCCAGAATATTCCAAGTGCAGGAATTTGGTTTGGTCTGACGATCTTCAAGCCCACCATTTCGTTTGGATTGGTAGCTGCGGCAGTGCTGGGGATCAAACCCGAAAATCGAAAGAAATTCTTCCAATGGATCAGCATTACTGCATTGGTTATTCTGGGTGCAGCCACCTTGTTCTGGCCGAGCTGGATCAAGACATACCCCCAGGTCGATTTCAGGCAAACCTTTGGCATCCTGGAAAACGACATCTTTATTCATTATTGGCCCGTCGCCACAATCACAGATTTTACGATTTACGTTCTTGGGATCCAGCTCACCGGCCTGAATGCGTTCGCATTGAAACTTGTTCCATTGATGTTTGAGGTTGGGCTCATCGTTTTTGCATGGCAATTATTTAATAAAGGAAAATTAGAGTTGCTGGAATTATGTGCGCTGGGGGCGCTGCTGCCTGCCGTTGTATCCCCCTACATTCGTTATTATGATTATATTTTTCTCAGCATCTGGCTGGTTGGTTTTTTCGGGGGGTTAAATTTTAGCCAGGCATCGAAAACGATAAAATCGATCACCGTTTGCCTGGCAATTTTCACGTTCCTGATTTTGGCAGGAACGCACCCCGAGCCCTGGGTCTATCTTATGCCGGTCGGCTTTTCGCTTCTTACCTTTTTTGTATTGATTACTAGATCAAGCCCAACGAAGCTGTCGAACAGCGAGTCCACCAGTTTGGGGTAATTTTAAGACAGACAGCCTGACAATTAGCTCGATTTTTTCTAATCGTTCTGTCGTGATCCGGTAAGCCTCACGGCACGTAAGGCGGCAGGTCAACCACGAAATATTCATCCCCCTGCGCGCGCACCGTAAGCCCAAAGATGGCCCGGGAGGGTATTTCTGTCTCGCTGGCGCCACAACACGGACCGAGCACAAACAAGCTGCCATCCGGGTTGGAAAATTCCACCGTGAAGCGAAACACACCCTCATCCACCTGTTCTACGCTGGTAACCCGGCGCAACGCAAGGCACTGCAAGCCGTTGATCAGGCAGCCGGCTTCCAGCAGTGCGGCTTCATCCAGAGGATCCATCTCCGGGTTCATGTAGCGCAGGTCATCCAGCGGACCGGCATACAGCCGGGCGGAAAGCTGGAAATCCCCGCTGTTCAAAGCAGCCAGGTAGGATTCCAGGGCACTCTGAGCAGCAGCAAATTCATCTTTCGGGCTGGGTGAAGGGGCGCTTAAGCTGCTACAAGCAGAGGCAAGCAGCATCAGACAGTTCAAGAACACCAAGCGGAGTTTCAAGGTTCTATCCATTTTCGCGCTGCCAGGAAAGCCGAGTCAAGAGTGAACTCGATCTGGCAAGAACATATGTTCTATGTTAAAGTACGGGCAGCCTCTCCGGCAGTCTTGTAACCCGTAGGAGGTACTGCCAACAAGGTGGTTTGGTCAGGAACAGGAGGATGGCATGGGTGAATGGATTCAATTGAGATTAGCCAATGGTGAAGCGCGGGCGTATGTTGCCGAGCCACACGCTCCAGACCCTCCCGGGGTGCTGGTGCTGCATGCCTGGTGGGGTTTAAATGATTTTTTCGTAAGTATGTGCGACCGGCTGGCAGAAGCTGGCTTCCGGGCGGTTGCGCCTGATCTCTTCCAGGGTAAGACTGCCAGCGAGATCCAGCAGGCGGAAGCTCTGGTGGGAGCAAGCGATTCTGATTTTATTTTCCAGGCAGCAACAGCCGCATTAGATGACCTGGCTGCCCGGGCGGACGGGAGCGAGGCGGGTTTGGGAGCCATCGGCTGCTCATTCGGGGCAGCCTGGGCGGTGCTGCTGTCGACCTTGCGCCCGGATGTGCTGCGGGCCGTGGTCGTATTTTACGGCGCGTATGTGGTGGATTTTTCCACGAGCCAGGCCGCCTATCAGGGGCACTTTGCGGTAAATGACGAGTGGGAGCCTCTGGATGGGGTGCAGGCGATGGAAGCCGCTATGCAGGCTGCGTCTTGCCAAACTGAATTTTATTACTACCCAGCAGCCGGGCACTGGTTCATCGAGGAAAATCGCCCCGCCGATTTCCGGCCCGAGGAGGCCCGGGAAGCGTGGGAGAGAACCCAGACCTTCCTTCACAAGAAGCTTCAATGAGCAAATAATCAAAAAGCTCCGCATCTACAGCGGAGCTTTTTGATTTCTCTTGTTACAATGTGGGGATTGCAGACGAATTGATTCCGGGAGATGATTTGGATGAATGCAGAATCAGTCCATAAGAAAATGCACGTCAAGCCCGGGGTAAAACTGCTGGTGCTGCACGCGCCCGCCGAGCTGGGGCAAGACCTGGCTGGAGCAACCGGGGATAGCCAGCAGGCAGGCCACACCGCAGGCACATACCCGGCAGTGCTGCTCTTTGTCCAATCCCAGGCAGATCTGGCTGAGCGCGCTCCGGCAGCCCTGCGGGCGGTCGAATTTGACGGTTTCCTGTGGATTGCTTACCCCAAGCGCAGCTCGCTGATCAAAATCGATATCCACCGCGACCAGGGCGGGGAACCGGTCAACGCGGCTGGCTGGGTGCCGGTGACCCAGATTGTCATCGACGAGACCTGGTCAGCGCTGCGCTTCCGCCCGAAAGCGCGGGTGAGGAAATAACATGGCAAGTGTGCTGGTAGCCTCGTCCAACCCGGTCAAAATATCTGCTGTGCAGGACGGATTCAGCCGCATCTTCCCTGACCTGCCCCTGGAAGTCCTGGGGCTGGATGTGCCCTCCGGGGTAGCCGATCAGCCGGTAGGCGATGGGGAGACCCGCCGGGGGGCGCTGAACCGCGCCCGGGAAGCCGCCCGGCAGCAGCCCGGGCTCGATTTTTTCGTGGGCATCGAAGGTGGGATAGAAGAGGTTCCGGGGGAGCCCATGCCGCGCCTTCGCCTGGGTAGTGGTGCAGAGCAACGGGCGGGTGGGCTCCGCGCGCAGCGGGTCGTTTGAGCTGCCGCCGGGGGTCGCGGACCTGGTGCGCCAGGGCGTGGAGCTGGGTGAGGCGGACGACCGCATCTTCCAGCGTCATGACTCGAAACGCCAGGACGGGGCCATCGGAATCCTCACGGGGGGCGCGATCGACCGGCGCGAGCTGTATGCACATGCGGTTGGGCTGGCGCTGGTGGTATTTAAAAACCCCGAGCTGTACGGCTGAGCTTCAAGAGGGGGAAAAGTAGCGGCTGATCATGGCTGGCAAGTTGTGCGCCCACACCAGCAGGAGCAAGACCAGCAGCACCGGGTACAGCCGCGGCCAGCGAGATCGGATTTGCTCCAGGAACTCGGCCCCCAACAGGGTCAGCACCAGCAGGCCGTGCAGCAGGTAGGTTGCTTTGATCGTCGTACCGGTTTCCAGGAACGGATAGCTGATCAAAAAATACAGGTAGAGCACGGCAGAAACCAGCACAAACAGGGTGAGTCCAAAATAAAACAGGGCGCGCGAACGCTGTTCGGCTTGCGCACGCAGCAGGTGCAGGCCGGCAAGCGCTCCGGTGAGCAGGCCCGCTGCGAACAGCAAGGTGGGGTAAAGCGAGACCAGGTTCACCCTCCCCAGGTAGGGGTTTATCTCGGCCTGGTTGGCATACCCGAGCAGGCCGAGGTAGGATTTGTCCCGGATAAAGACCATGTAGCCCCAGTAATCGCCCCACATCTCCGAATAAAAAATAGGGATCAGCATATTATCAAACACACGCCGGGTAGGTTCGCGAAAAAGCTGGAAATCATCCAGGCCCGTGTGGCGGTAAAACTCGTAGGGCTGGTTGGCGAAAGAGAAGCCGGACGATTTCTCGTTGAACGCCAGGAATGTATCATAACGGGCGTATAAATACAGGTAGAACCAGCCGCCGACCAGGAACGCGACGATCAGGCTGGTGGTAAACGCAACCACCAGACCCCGCGCCTGCCGTTTTTCCAGTGCCAGCACCAGCAGCACCACCAGGCCCAGCGCTGGAAAAAGCATGAAGCCCCACTGGCGGCTGAGGATTAGGAGCCCCAAAATCACCCCCAGTCCAACGCCATCCTTCCAACCGGCCGTTTCCCGGTTGAACAGGAGCTTCGCCAGCAGGTACAGCGCCCAGGCGGTGAACAACACGACATACGGCTCGCCGCGCACCTGGGCGAAGGTCTTGTAATACACGGTCAGGGTACCCAATAGTGCAAGTGTGGAGAATCGCAGGGTGCGGCTGCCCGGGCGCAGCTGGATACAAATCTGCAGCAGCAGGTAGGTAGCCCCCAAGGATAGCAGGACATTGATTCCCTGGGAAAATTTACCGGCTGTTTTGCGGCAGGTTTCAAAGCTTTGTTCGTCAAGCCCGCCGGCGTTTGCCAGACAGGCTTTATTCACCAAAGAAGGCAAAATATAGGGCAGGGGGGCGGAGAAATACTCGTTTGTGTCCTCGGGACCGGGCAGCCGATCGGGCAGGGTCTGTATATAAGCGAGGTGGTCGATTGCATCGTAGCCCATTTCCGGGTTGTGGCGCACCGCGTTCACCAGGACAATGAGATTGATCGCCAAAAAGAGCACGATCACCAGCCAGTCAAAATTGCCAGCCGTCTTGAAAGGCGCCAGGAAGCGCCGGGTGCGGGATATTGGTGGCGAGGAAAGGGATGCATCCATGAAAAGGTTGGGGTTTATTCCACCGCAAGAGTTGATCGCGGGCGACAAGGTTGGTGAAATATCAACTCATTATAAACCTTTCTTAAATGATACAATTTGTCTGTGAGTGACCCGGAGACGAAAAGCGCGCGGAGTTTGCAGGCAGATGCTGCACGGGGAGAGCCAGATAACGCGCCGCGCCCGTATGTCTTTGTGGATGTCCTTTTCGAAGCCGGTTTGCTTTATCTCAGTGTTGAAAACACGGGTGATCGCCCCGCATTTGGGGTGAAGGTGGATTGGAAGCCCGGGCTGCGTGGCCTGGGCGGCACCCAGGAGACATCCGCTCTGCCGCTGTTCAAAGACCTGCCATTCCTGGCACCCGGCAGGTGCATCCGGACATTCCTCGATGACAGCCAGGCGTATTTCAGAAGGGGGGAACCCACTCGTCTACACGCGCGAGTCACCTATCGTGACGAGGCACGTCACAGCTACCAGCTGGATATCGATTTTAATCTGGAAATTTACCGGGACCTGGTTTACCTGCCGCAGGGCAGGAATTCCGGATCATAACAATGCAAAAGGCAAATGCGCGGCGTGTGCAAAAAAGGAGGCATCCGATGGCTGTTCAGCGTGAGAATCCCTACTCCAACTATAATTTTCTGGTCGACCTGGGCACGGGCGATACAGAAAGTGTGCTGGCAGGTTTTACACAGGTGGTTCTGCCAGAAATCCAGGTGGAAGTCCTTGAATACCGGAGCGGCAACGAGCGTGTGTCTGCCAGCCGCATGCTGCCGGGGCGGATTAATTATGGCGATCTCGTGCTGCGCAGAGGTGTGATCGGAGCACTGGATCTCTACGAGTGGATCAATCAGATTCGCATGGGCAGCGTGAATGCGCGGCGCAACGTGCGTATCCAGCTCCAAAATGAGGATCAAACAGCCACCGTCTTCACGTGGTTGTTTCGGAATGCCTTTCCGGTAGAATTGAGCTTCAGCGAGCTGGATGCTGTTGATGAGGATATCTTGATTGAAACTCTGACCCTGGCGGTCGAATCCGTGGAGGTTGAATCGAGCACGGAAAATCAGTTGAAGGAGTTGAAAAACCGGTTGCAAGACCGTGATGGATTTACGCTGGATCACGTCTCTGTTGGCATGGGACCAGAGCACGTATATGCCTGAGGGCGGTGCGCCGGCACGCGGCCGCCAGTCAGCGTGGATTTCACAGCTGGCGCAGGAGAAAATTGCCGACCCGGAAATCGGGCGACTGCTTGACCAGCTTGAGCCGTATGCGCGCAGCCTGCCTGATGACAATGATGATGCTGCAATCATCCGGGCCACACGGCGCGAGTACGACCAGCTGATGAAAGTGCCGCCGGATCTCATCGGCGCGGTCTACAGCCATGCCGCTCACAGCTACCAGGTATGGATCAAAGCCCGCCCGGACAATGATTTTACGGCGGTGCGACCCGAGCTCGAAAAAACCCTGGATCTCAGCCGCCAGCTCGCGGATTGTTTCCCGGGATACGAGCACATTGCAGATCCCTTGATCGATTTTGCTGATTATGGGATGAAAGCTTCTGATGTGCGCCGGGTGTTCGGTGAGCTGCGGGAGCAGCTGGTGCCCATCGTGCGGGCGATTAGCGCCCAGGAACCCGCCGATGATGCGCCTCTGCGAAACAAATTCGCCAAAGAAAAGCAGCTTGCTTTTTCCGAGTTCCTGTCCCGGGAAATTGGCTATGATTTCAAACGCGGCCGCCTGGATCTGACCCATCATCCGTTTATGACCAAATTTTCGCTGGGTGATGTGCGCATCACCACCCGGGTGGATGAGGAAGACCTGGGGAACTGCCTGTTTTCCGTGCTGCACGAATCAGGGCATGCCATGTACGAGCAGGGCATATGCCAGGATTACGAGGGGACCGTGCTGGCGTGGGGACTTCGGCAGGCGTGCATGAAAGCCAATCGCGCACCTGGGAGAATATCGTCGGGCGCAGCCGGCCGTTTTGGGAGCACTATTATCCCCAGCTCCAAAAGACCTTTCCCGAACAGCTCGGTCATGAAAACCTGGATCGATTTTACCGGGCGATCAACCGTGTCGAGCGCTCGCTGATCCGCACCGAAGCGGATGAGGTCACCTATAATCTGCATCCGATGATCCGTTTCGAACTGGAGCTGCAATTGTTGGAAGGCAGCCTGGAAGTGAAGGACCTGCCGGATGCCTGGAATGTCGCGCTATGAGCACGACCTGGGCATTACCCCGCCCGATGACCGGATGGGTGTGATGCAGGACGTGCATTGGTTTTCGGGTATCATCGGAGGTGCGTTCCAGGGATACACACTCGGGAACATCTTGAGTGCCATGTTCTACGAAAAGACGCTTGCCGCCCATCCTGAAATACCTGATGAAATCGGCCAGGGAAAATTTGATACGCTGCGCGGCTGGCTGACTGAAAATATCTACCAGTACGGCAGCAAATACACCGCCCCAGAGCTCATCGAACGAGTCACCGGGGGCGGGCTGGACGTGGATCCCCTTATCCGCTACCTGAAGCAAAAATACGGCGAGCTGTACAACTTGAGCTGAACAAACACTCTGCGGCGTACTCCCTTGGTTTATTTGTGGGGCACGGATCTCATGATCTGTACCCCAGTTTTTTTTATTCGCCATACCTGCTGATGCATTCCTATTGAGAAAGAATTGTTTCGCTTGATGATTGATTCCCCGATCTACGAGGACGATTATTAAGATACTTTCACCGAACTGCTCGAGCCAGGGTGCCGCGGTCAATTATAATTTCCGCCAATGAAGCAATTCCTGTTATCCCTGATTGTGTTCCTCTGCCTGAGTGGAGTATTGGCAGCCTGCGCGCCCGCGTCTGCATCGCCCATCCAGCAGGCTGCGACGGCTACCTTCACAACCGAGCCGCCCACATCCACGGTCGAGGCCACTGCCGCACCGACCCAACGACCGGCAGCGACCCCAACCGGCGAGCCGACCGCAGCGGAAGTCGTTCCCGTGATGCAGCCCACGGCTACGCTGCCTGAGCCAACTCCGCTGCCCACCCTGGGTCCGGAGGATTGGAAGACCCTGCCCATTATTCCAGAATCCATCAGCGAACGCATGCGCCAGGTGTACCGTTATGGGTTGGAATTGGGCAACAATCCCACAGCATTTTCAAAAGTGGGCGACTGCGGCAGCACGCCTGCCTGGTTTCTGGGAGACTTTGACGGACCCCCCGAGTATTACAACCTGGGGAAATATACCGAACTCCAACCTCTGATCGAGACATTCAAGGGTTCCTGGGATCGCACCAGCGTCGCTGCAAAATCGGGGATGACGACTGCGGCTATGTTCATTCCGCTGTGGACCGGCGCGCAAGAGTGCACCGCCCAGGAATCACCCCTGGAGTGCGAATACCGGCTGCAGCGGCCCAGTTTCGTGTTCGTGATGCTGGGCACGAATGATGTCTGGCGCCCAGAACGATTTGAGCCCAATCTGCGCATGCTGATCGAGTACTTCCTGGATAACGGTGTGGTGCCAATATTATCTACCAAGGCCGATAACCTGGAAAAGGATAGCTCGCTCAACCTGACCATCGCACGCCTGGCGCAGGAATATGAGCTGCCGTTGTGGAATTACTGGAGGGCAGTCCAGGACACGCCCAACGCGGGCCTGCAGGAGGACGGAGCTCACCTGACCTATGGCCGCAGCTTTTTTGACGACCCGAATGAGCTGCAAACTGGCTGGACCCAGCGTAATCTGACCGCACTGCAGGTGCTGGATGCTGTGTGGCGCGGGGTTACGGATTCTTGATCCTCCGCGTGGACCGCTTATTTTTAAGGAGAATTAAAGATGGAGACCATCGAACGCCAGGAAAAATTGGAGCTTTATGCCCGGGCTTATGAACTGCTGGTGGATGCACTGGCACAGTTCCCCCGTGAAATGTGGCATTTTCGAGCCGCACCGGACGACTGGACTATCCATGAGATTGTCATCCATATTGCGGATAGTGAAGCCAACAGTTACATCCGGGCACGCCGCCTGGTCGCCGAACCGGGTCTGGCAATCATGGCGTATGATGAAAGCCGCTGGGCGCAGGTGCTTGAATACAACCAGCAGGATGCGGTGAACGCCCTCGAACTGTTTCGCTGGCTGCGCCAGAGCACATATGACCTGGTGAAAAATCTTCCGGAAGCCACCTGGGGCAACACCGTCGATCACCCGGAGGCCGGGGTGATCAGCCTGGATGATTGGCTGGAGATCTATTCCCGCCATGTGCCGAACCACATCGAACAAATGGAAAGCGTCTACGCGGCCTGGCTCGAAAGTACAGCCTGACCTCACGCAGGGGGTCAAAATACCAGCCTGGTGAAAATGGCCTGGAAAGCGGGCGGCGCGGGTAAGATGCGCTGCCGGGCAGCCTGCGCTTCACAGGGTTCCATCGCTGAAGGTGAAGAGGAACGCCAGGTCATTGACATTGGTTAACGTCGGTCCGGGCTTGAGCAAATCTCCCAATGTTCCAAAAAAATTATAGGAATCATTGCGCTGCAGGTGATCGGTCACAGATAGGCCCGCCGCGGCGGCGCGTCGCAGGGTCGCCCCGCTCACCACGGCTCCCGCGGCATCCGTTGGCCCATCGCCGCCGTCGGTTGCCAGGGTTACCAACAGGACGCCGGGCAGACTATCCAGGTCCTCCACTGCACCCAACGCCAGCTCCTGGTTGCGGCCTCCGCGCCCATCTCCCTGCAGCTTGACGGTCGTTTCCCCGCCTACGACCAGGCAGGCCGGAGCCGGGAGCGGCTCCCCGCTGGCAACCTGCTGGCGGGCGATGGACGCCAGCAGGCGTCCCGCCTGGCTGGCTTCACCCTGCAGGTAGGTTGTCAGCAGCAGGCTGAAAAATCCTTCCTGGCGAGCCTGAGCCAGCACGGCCCGCGCCGCCTGGAGATTGCTGCCGACGACAACATTGTAGACCCGCTGGAAGAGCGGATCCTCACTTTTCGGGGTATCAGGCAGTTTTCCATCCCGGCCGCGCCGCAGCCGGTCGTGGATAGCCGGCGACAGGCGGCTGGTCAGATCGTAGCGCTCCAGGATGCTCCAGGCAGCCGCAAACGTGCTGGCGTCGGGCACAGTTGGGCCGGAGGCGATTACATCCAGCGGGTCACCGATCACGTCCGAAAGGACCATGGTGATCAGCTCAGCCGGGGCAGCGGCGCGCGCCAGCCCACCGCCTTTCACTAGGTCCAGATGCTTGCGCAGCGTGTTGATTTCATTGATCGTCGCCCCACTTGCCAGAAGCAAACCGGTCAGAGCCTGGAGGTCGCCCAGGTTGAGCTCAGGAGCCGGTTGGGTAAGTAAGGCCGAGCCACCACCTGAAATCAAGCAAATGACCAGGTCGGCAGCGGTGGTATTGGTCAGCAGGTCGAGCAAGCGGCGGGTGGCTGCCAGGCCGCGCTCATCCGGCAGGGGATGGCCGGCTTCCAGAAGCTCCAGGCGCGACCAGTTGGTGGGTAAAGGCAGCTGCGGGTTCAGGCTGGCATAACCTTCTTTGACAATCACAACCCCGCCGGTAAAGGCATCCTCCAGGCATTCGCTGGCAGCCAGGGCCATCGGGGTACCGGCCTTGCCCGCACCGACGATATATATATGCGCATAGTCGTCCAGGTAATACAGGCGCTGGTCATCCGGCGGACCAATAAACAGGTGGCGGCCCTCGCGGCGCAGGTGCATACGCACTGCCTCAGCAGGCTCGACTGCAGCCAGCGCGGCGGACAAAATCCGCTGGATGGCGGCTCCCTGGGGATGAGACGCGAGTGTGGTTGTCGAAAAATTAAATCCAGGCATAGCTTAATTTTATCCGATCTTTGGGGAATGCCAGTGCAGCCGCGCGGGAGTACAATAAACCATGCGTTACTCACAACGAATACGGCGATTCCGCTGGCTGGCGGCCGGATTTTTCGGGTTCCTGCTGTTGATTGTTGTGGCTGCTGACAGCGGGCACCTGAGCGGGCTATTTGGTCTCGTGAACAGCGTACCGTTCGGGGATACGGTCAGCCATTTTGTCTTGGTTGGCACGCTGAGCCTGCTGGTTAACCTGGCGCTCGGCGGGCGCAAGGTGAAACTGATGGGCGTTCAGGTTGGATTGGGCATCCTGCTGGTGGGAGTCTTGGTGACGTTGGAAGAGATCAGCCAGATCTGGTTTGCCACGCGGAGTTTTTCACTGCTCGATTTGGCGGCTGATTGCGCCGGCATCCTTTTGGGCAGCTGGCTGGCCTCCCGCTGGCAGCGGGCGCAACGACCTCCGGCACACCTCACGGTGCGCTGAACCCCTTTTGCGCAAACCTGCATTTAACGGTAAAACCAAGCCATGTTTCCAATCTCAAGGGCAGAACGGCACTGGGTGCTGTGGTTCGCTCTGGCTGTGATCATCCTGACGAGCGTGCCTTACCTGGTGGCAGCAAGTTCCCAGGGGGCCGACTGGCGCTTTACCGGTTTTGTTTTTGGGGTAGAAGACGGCAACTCCTACATCGCCAAAATGCTCAGCGGGGCGCAAGGAGCCTGGCTGCTGCACACCCCCTACACTGCTTTGCCCCAAAATGGAGTGCTGGCGTTACTGCCTTACATATTATTGGGCAAGCTCAGTGCGCCCCCCGGGCAGCACGAACAACTGGTTGCCCTGTTCCACTTATTCCGTGCACTGGGTATCTGCCTGTACTGCCTGGCAACGTATGATTTTCTGGCCTGGTTTATCCCCGGAACCTGGCTGCGGCGAATAGGGTTGGTGCTGGCGGCGCTCGGCGGCGGGATGGGCTGGCTGGTTTTATCCCTGGGCCTGAACGAAACCCTAGTCAGGCTGATTGGCGGGACTGCGCCCGGATTGGACCAGCCCCTGGCTTTTTACTCCCCCGAGACGTTTGGTTTTTTAATGCTGTATGGCTTACCGCACCTGGCGGTAGGTAGGGCGCTGCTGTTGTGGGGTCTGCGGGCTGTGCTGTCGGGAGCCGAATGGCTGCGCCTTCGACCTGCGCTGGGGCGGCTGCCGTTCCATGTACCCGGAGCGGGCGTACTGGCTGGGTTGTGTTTCCTGGGTTTGGGCATGATGCAGCCGCTGACTGTGGTCAGTGCGTGGGTAGTATTAGGCGCGTTCGCGGCGGCTGTACTGTTGGTCACCCGCCGCTGGGCAGCTCTGCGCAGCCCGCCTTACCTGGATCGAATCCTGTGGGCGGGGGTTATCTCAGCCCCACTGGTGATTTATAACCTGGCTGCGTTTACACTCGACCCGGTCGCCAGCCGTTGGGCAGACCAAAACCGGATCATTTCTCCCCATCCGCTTTACTACATTTTGGCCTTCGGGCTGCTGCTACCGTTTGCTGTGCTGGGAGCCAGGCGATTGTGGCGGGCGGTGGGCGTGCCGGGCCTGCTGCCGGTTGCCTGGGTTGTGATCTTTCCCCTGCTGGCCTACCTGCCCTACAACTTGCAGCGGCGCCTGCCAGAAGGGGTCTGGACAGCCTGGCTGGTCCTGGCTCTGGCGTCTGTCGCCGGCTATGCCGGGCAGGCCAGGGTGTCGCGCCGCCGGCAAATTTTCCTGGCAGGTGCCGGAGCGGCTGCCCTTGGTTCAACATTGATCCTGCTGGTGGGCGGGTTGTTCAGCGCCTTTCAGCCGCAGATGCCCTTGTTTCGCCCGCAGGAAGAAGTGCGCGCTTTCGAGTGGCTGGCGGAAAACGCCCTCCGGGGGTCGTGGTGCTGGCGGCTTATACGACCGGCAATGCGCTGCCGGCCTGGGCTCCCGTGCGAGTAGTAATCGGGCACGGGCCAGAATCCGTAGACCTGGCAGCCCTTGAGCCACGCGTCGCTGATTTTTTTGCTGCAATTGGCACGAATGAGGCGCGCCTGGAACTGCTGCATCAATTTGGGGTTGAATATGTGTTTTGGGGTCCCGCCGAAAAGGACCTGGGGAACTGGAACCCTTCAAGCGCCGGGTTCCTGGAGGAAGCAGCCCGGTTCGGGGATTACCTGATCTTTCGGGTTTTACCCTGAACTGCTTTGTGCCAAAATACCTTCCAGGTGTTCTTTCACGTCCGGCCATTCTGCGGCGAGGATGCTGTAATACACCGAACTGCGCAGCGTACCATCGGGGCGCAGCATATGCTGACGCAGGACGCCTTCGCGTACAGCCCCCAGCCGCTCGATGGCAACCTGCGAACGCACATTCAGTAAGTCGGTTTTAACTGCACGCGCACCACCCCCAGGGTTTCAAAGGCGTGCCGCAGGAGCAGGTATTTCGCCTCGCTGTTGACCGCCGTGCGCTGGTAGGCGAGGCCGTACCAGGTCCCGCCAATTTCAAGATTTCGGTGATCCGGGCGGATATCCATGTAGCGGGTGCAGCCCGCCAGCCTGCCGCTGGGCAGGTGGACGACGACAAATGGCAGATCGGTGCCCTGTGCCTGGCGTTCCAGCAAATCCGTGACAAACGCCTGCATCTTTTCCGGTGAATTTACTTCTCCGTACAGCATGAAGCGCCAGATTGAAGGTTCCAACCCAATTTCTGCCAGAGCGGGGCTGTGTTCGAGTGCCAGGGGTTCCAGGCGCACAACGCTACCCACCAGGGTGACTGGTTCTACTCGAGGGGGGGTTATCTCAACAGGGGGCATCGTTCTATTCCGATTCAATTGCGAATATAGTTCGCAGCTTTTCAACCTCCAGCCGCCGCCGGGTTTGCCAGTCTGCCTCGCATGTTTTGATTGGAAAGCCAGTCCAGGCTTTCGGCCCGTTCGTTCCCAATTCGCTCCGCACTGGCGGCTGCCATTGGTAGGCAGTCTGGGCAGATGGACCATTCACCGCTGCGGTCCACCGCCTGTAGTAAAGGAATGGCCTTCTCACGATGGCTCAGCTCTCCGCACACGTGGCAGATCATGGAGCGATCTTCCGCTGGTTCAACGCGAATTTCCAGTTGGCTGTTTTGTCCAGATATGCCGGATCTGGTCAGTATGGATTCTTGTTGACAGCCGGGCTCGGAAATTGAAAACGATTTCTTCCCAAGATTTAAATAGGCTATATCCATTCTAGCCAATCGGACAAAAAATGCAATGGGTGGAGGGTCCTCAGCCATTCCCGGCCAGGGTGCACGGGTCAGGGAGCCGGTTCGAAGTCACCGGATTGGACAGGAATGCCCCCTGGTTGGTAAACCACAACCTGCGGTACGTAATAAAACACCTTGTGATTATCCACTCCAAACCAGCGTTCGACCAGTTCCCGCCGCCACAGCTGGCGGGTAGTTTGCAGGGTGTCCGGGCTGAAAGGCAAGCGCGACCGGCTGCCATCCAGCTCATAAGTAACGCAGGCCCATTCCGGGTCGATGCGGTCCAAAGGTATCGCAAAGCGGGGTTTATCATACAGAAAGGATTCCGGCAGCAGGCGGAAATCTATCGGGCTGAGAAAGATGCCTGAATTAATATAGGGTTTCTGCACAACTGGCTCGGCAATTTCCCGGTACAACCCTTCGAAAAAACCCGGCAGGGCTGCCTGGATTTCTTGCCAGCGGGCGCTGTCTGGAAAGTCACTCAGGGGACGCAGGCCTATCTTAAGGATCGACTCAGCCTGGGCGGAATCGTTCGAAAATAGATAATGGAACAATGAGTCAGCGCTGCAGATCAGGTCATTCATAGGTGGTATCCTCCTGGGGCCGCGGTTGGTGGGTCAGGGTTTGCTGCAGGGTGGTTACAAACTGGAAAAAAGCGGCTGTTTTAAAGCGGCGGCCTGACTGGTCGAGACTGGCGAACAGGCGGCTGCGCAGACCTTCCGTGATTTCGAGCTGCACGCCGCGCTGCCGGCGGCCGCGGTTACACAGGTTGGCAGGGTGCGAACCGCCGCGCTGCGGGATATCAACCCGGGCCTGGAACCCGGCTGCACTGAGATTGCGAATAATGGCGGAACGCAGGTGCCTGTCAAGACCACCCGTATATACGGCAGGCTCCTGACCAGCGCAGCCGTGCACGGTGAGGACCGTTTCTGCGGATTGGATCAGCTCCAGGCAGCGTGGTTCGTCGAAGCGGGTCGAGGTGATGTGCAGGACAGCGCTGCCAGCCTGCTTGAGCCCTTCGAAGACGTATAAAGAATGTACATCCCCAGCCAGGGCAGCAGCCAGCTCTCCCGTTCCAGGCTCGATCCCACCCGCGTGCGGGGCAACTACCGCCAGAGGGGAGGACCGCCAGGTGAGGTGGACGCGGTAATCGCGGCCTTCTAACTCGTTTCTGGCCAGGTGTTGGTAGCTGGTATAAGCGTCCGGGTTCTGCACCATAAAATTTTACCAAATGCGGCTATGAAAACTGCCCGCGATTGACCCGGCAGGGAAACTCCGGTTGCCGGCACCCATGGCTGAGCCACCGGACCCAGGCTTTCCACCCGCAGACGTTTGGGATTGCCAGGCCGTGCAGCGGATGAAACGAACCGGTGAGGCATTTTGTCCGTGAATTGGCGGCGGTCGTTCTACGATCGGCTGTGGCTTTTTTGTGAAAACCGGGCTGCGGAATTAGACGGGGGTTCAAAAATCCAGTTTTTATGATATAAACAAAGTCAGCACGATTGTTCTAATTGGCAGGCGGTAAAAAGCTTTGCTGGAGCAGACCTGCATGGAAACCAAACCAATTTTATTCCAGGATCGGTCGGGAGGACAGTCGGATGCCCGGCCGCAGCCCACCCTGCCGGATGGGTGGCGAAGCGAGCACGCGCCGCTGCTGGCCTTGTTTGAGCGGCTGCCGCCGGTCGACCAGCAGGAGATGCTGGCAATTGCCCACCAGAAGCTGCACTTGCGACAGCTCAGCGCGGCAGCAGCGGATGCGAGCGGAGAGGGGGCTGTCCATGACGATTGACGAAGGGAGCGGGCACGCCCAACGGCGGGCTGCGTGGATCAAACTTCTACCTGACCTGACGGGCGATGAGCTGCACCAGCTGCAGCAGCAAATCCTGCTCAGGTTGTGGCGTAATCGTCTCCAATTGCTCCGGCACCTGCCGGCGGCGATTAAACTCGGTCTGACCTATTCCAGCCTGGCGTTCCTGGCGATGCTGATCGTACCGCTCCCGGACGACCAACCGCTGTTTGTACCCTTGCTGATCGCGGCCACCGGAAGCGTGGCGATCACATTGGTGGCCGTATTGGATCTGGTTCTCGGGCTGGTGCTGGTGCGGGTCAGGCCACAGATGCCGGCTTTCGATGACTTCGCAACAGTCGATCGATCTCCGAACTCACAGCAACCGTATTCCATCTCGTGTGTACAGGGAACCCAACTATGAAAGATCTCGATGAGCTGCGCAAATCCTTAGAACAATCCATGAACGAGCTGACTGGCGTGCTGCCCGAAGCCCTGGATTGGCATCCAATGTTGGTTTACATGCTCGAAATCCTGGACCACCAGGCACGCCTGACGGCTCAGGAAGAGAATTTTTCCCGACTGCTCCTTCAGCTGCGCGCTGACCTTGTTGTGCGGATCGATTCAGGGAGCTGGGCACCAAAACCGGATTAACTATTCATTCCTGGCTGACCAACCGGAGCGCCCGCCTGCTGCACTGGCTGGGAGCGCCGGTTGTTTTTTATTGCCCTGAGCTTAACCCCCCTCCCATAGTTTATTCGGCATTCGCCGGCAGTTGATGTTTTTCGGTTCTATGTTAGGATTCTTTCTCAAGGTGGAGCTTTGTTGATGGCGTGTCTGGAACTTATTTCAAAAATCCATGCTCGTACTGGGCTGGAAGCATGAGCAGATCGGAGTATTCAGTAAGGCAGAGATGCAAGCAGAACATCCTGGGAGTTTTCTTCCTTGACCGACCGTTTCTTCGTGCCTCTGTCTTATAACAAGGGACTCTCATGACGGGAAAAGCTTCCAGCACGATCTACCCCCTCTCCGCCCTGAGAGCGGTCGTGCTGCATACCCAGCTCCTCACGACACCTGATGGGGCATCACCTGCCCCCACCCCCGAGACCATCGTCGACCTGGTGAAGGCGCTCGGCTATGTGCAAATCGATACGGTGCACGTGGTCAACCGCGCTCAGTACGTTACCCTGTGGGCGCGTTTCGGAGCGTATGGCATGGACGACTTCCACAAGCTGCTCTATACCCCCAATCAGCGCATACTTTATGAGGGTTGGGGGCATGCTGCCAGCATCATCCCGCTGGAAAATTATCGCTACCATAGGTGGCGGACAGATCGGAGCATCAGCTACAACCCCAGCTTTCATGAATGGGTGAATAAAAAAAACAATCGCGAACTGGCTGAGCAGACCTTGGAGCGCATCCGCACGGATGGTGGGCTGCGCGTTGGGGATTTCGAGCACAAAGGTCCCGAAAAAGGTGTGTGGTATGACTGGAAGCCCTCCAAGATGGCGCTGGAGGCGCTGTTCGCCTGGGGCGACCTGATGGTGGCGGATCGCGTGAACTTCCAGCGCGTATATGATATCAGGGACCGCGTGCTGCCAGAGTGGGTTGACACCACGCCTGTCGATCCCGATGAGGCGCTGCCGCTTCTGCCTGGAACAGGCAGCGAAGTCGCTTGGTGTATTCGAGCCGCGCCATCTCACCCTTTACGCTTACATGAAATCTACGCCTGCCCAATTGATGATCAAAACCCTTATCAAGGAAGGCGTGCTGGTCGGGATTCGGGGTGAGTCTATGAACGGCGTTAAAACGTGGCTGGTGCATCGCGACAACCTGCCGCTGCTGCAGCGAGCTGCCGATGGCGATCTTAAAGCGGAACGCACCACCTTTCTTGCCCCTTTCGATTCGCTTTTCTGGGCGTGGGATCGGGATCAAAAACTGTGGGGCTTCAAGCAGCTGCTGGAGTGCTACAAGCCTGCTGCAAAGCGAGTCTATGGGTACTTCTGCTTCCCGATCCTGCATAAGAATCGGCTGGTAGGGCGTTTCGATCCGAAACTGGATCGCAAATCCGGTGTGCTGAATTTGAATGCCCTCTACCTTGAGCCGGGCATCGAGCCAGAAGACGAGCTTGTCGCGGGAGTCGCCTCTGCTATGCGCAGCTTCCTAGCATGGCATGGCGCGCAGAGTCTCAACATCGTGAAGAGCGATCCATCAGCGTTTGGCGAAAAACTGCTGAGCGCCCAGTAGAAGCCCTGTTCTCGTAAAGCACCTTGACTGCTCGCGATTATCCTGTGGTGGACCGACCGAATTTTGAAATGAGTTCTCTTGAGCCTACTTTTAATCGAGCAAAGCCATGTCTTTCAACCTGCTCGATATTTGGATAGATACGAATTGGATGGCTGGTCAGCCTGTGGAGGTTCTCAAGAATGAAAGAAAAAGCATTTCAGGATTATTACCCGGATGATACTGCCCATTGTTATGGCTGCGGGCGGTTAAATGAGCACGGCCTGCATCTCCAGAGCTATTGGGAAGGCGCCAGCGACGAGAGTGTATGTATTTTCACTCCAAGCGCGTACCACACAGCCATTCCGGGTTATGTGTACGGCGGGTTGATTGCCTCGCTGATCGACTGCCATGCGACCGGCACTGCTGCGGCAGCGGCGTACCGGGCTCAAAACCGGGAGCAGGACAGCCTGCCCTCGCTGCGTTACGTCACTGCCTCCCTCCAGGTTGATTACCTGAAACCCACTCCGCTCGGGGTTCCCCTGGAAGTGCGCGGCCGGGCGGTTGAGATCGGCAGCCGCAAGGTGATCGTGGAGGCGTGGTTGGATGCGAATGGGGAAACATGCGCTCGCGGCCGGGTGGTATGCGTGCAGATGCCGGAGGGCATGCTCAATTCAGGGGGTGACCCCTAAAATTTCTGCCAGGCGGGACAGCACCAGACCTTCGTCGTCACTGACCAGCGTGCTCCCAATACCGAGGAAGCCGCCTTCGCGGGCAGCTTCAGCCGTTGATACAGCAATTTGGTATAACCAATCCCTGAATCCGGATGCGACCTCAGGAGTGACCCGGCTATTCACCAGATCAAGCAGCACTGTCAGGCGCTGGTAGAGGGTTTCCAGATCCTTTTCTGCCTGCATTGGCGCCCCGTCCTCTGTTGTGGAATTTTCCTGGTTCAGGATTTCAACGACCAGAGCCTGAGCGAGGGGATTACCATCCGGGTCCGCGGCGACCCGGCTGAGCTCGGTATACAGTGCTTTGCCCTCCTGCGCCAGTCCACTTATCCCGCTTAAATCTCCTGCCATGACCGCGGCTGCCGGCAGGAGCAGCGTATCGCGCAACTCTTGCCATTCCTCCGGTGTAAACAGGTCTTTAATTTCCATAGTGGCCTCTTGCTGAAGCGAACGCTGCCTTGCGAACGATTTTAACCGCATATTTGCCAGTCCTGCCAATCAGCCTGCCAGAGCCAGCCCTTGCACATGGTTCTAGCGCTACCGCGGGCTCCCCTGCTCGGAGAGTCCCGCGGCTTGCATAGATAAACTCAGTTTATGAATAGAGTATCAACAGGTTTCAGTATTAATTTCTCATCCCAAATTCAAGCGGCGACCAGGGATCAAAACCCGGCTGACCTTATTCGATGTGCGGCACCCACCACAGGCCAATGTTGTTTTTCGTACCACCGTTGGCATCGACAATCAAGAAGAGTTCAATCGTCTTGCCGCTCAAGAAAGAAAGGTCGACATTCACCGTGGTGTACTGCCCATCGTAGACCTCGCGCCAGCTGCCCAATTCAACCATCTGCCCGCTGCCTTCGCGATACGCCAGGCGGAAAATGATGTCACAGCCCTTGGTGTTATCGCCGCACATCACACCGGCTTTGAAGCGATACCCATTCTGGATGCGGATGCCCCCAAATCGGCCCTGGATGTAACCGTTATTTTTGTTATTGGGGACGACTTGCAGAGCAGGTTCGTTTTCGAGGCGACCGGATTCGAGCACCGGGTTATCGAGGATGTTCACAGATCCATCGGCGCTGCCCGAAACGCCCGGACAGGGCAGCCGCGATTGCGAGCCGCTGCTCCATTCACCGTCACAAACACTGTAAACAAAGTCGTATGCATAATTTGAGTTGACTTCCGCCACTCTGATCTGGACCCAGAAGGGATTGTTATAGCTGCTGCCAATCCCAAACAGGTTACCTTGCGGATCGCGCAGCATCCAGTTGCCGCGGTATGTGCCAGCATGGTTGGGGGCGACCAACTCGACGCTCAGGTCGACGGACTGGCCCGGGAGAACATTGATAGCCAGCCCGAGAACATTCGGAGCACCCATTCGCTCACCGCTGACAAACGCCAGGGCGTACTGTGATGTCCAGGTGCAGGTGCCAACGTTCCGCAAGCGCCAAACTTTTGTGAAGCGTGCGTTCGGTGGGAAGATTGTCCCGTCTGGAATGGTCACATCGCTGACAAACTGGGCTGCATTACAGGGCAGCGGGTTCAGCGTCGGCGTAAAAGTGGCTGTCGGCCGCGGTGTGTTTGTGATCGTGGGGGTCGGGCTGGGCGGTTCCGGGGTGAAGGTCAGGGTTGGTGTAGGTGTCAGGGTTGCAGTGGGAGCCGTATTGGTCAGCTCCGCTGCCACCGTTTGGGCTGCCTGAGTCATGATGGCATTCACATCCGGAGCAGCAGCCGTCTGGGTGAGATCGGCAATGACGGTCTGGGCAGCCTGGGTGTACACCGAGGCTGCGTCCGTAGTTGGCGGAGCCTGGGTACCCAGGTTGCAGCCTGCCAACAGCAGCGCAAGCAAGATGATAAACGGCAGCAGATATTTCCGGGTGTTCCTCATTTTGTTCTCCTCGCCGTACAGGCAGTTCGTTTGAGCGGCCTGGATTGGGCTTTTCCTCGTGTTACTGGCGAATAATCGGTGCCTACCAGGACGGTTTTTCGCCATGAATTATTCTCGCAAGGGTACGAGCAACCGTCCGGAATATTTTTTCGGGCCAATTTCGGTCCATCTATAAGATAGAACGAAACCCGACGCATGGCAAGTACCTGTGCATCCTTGTATGGCATAGACGTGTGAGCGGATATTTTCGTTCCAATCCAATCCCAAATTACCGGTCAAATGGTACTTTTCGTCCATTTACATAAACCAGCGAGCGAAGTATGTTAAAATCACCTGCCAAAACTAACAATTATGCAAGGTTAGCTATCGTGCAGGCAACACTGCACCCTTGATTGGTGTGTGTTTCTTAATGGAGAAATAAGGAGAATTTATGAAATTACGATTTGCGACCCTCATCCTGGCTGTCCTGGTTGGACTGGCGCTGGTGCCGCAGTGGCGTGTGCTCAGCTCTCAGCTCAAGCAGACAACCAATGAACCTCCCGTATACCTACCTTTGGTTGGATACCTGGGAGGCTCCAATCCCAATCCGACCCCCTCGCCTACCGGTTCGCCAACCAGTGTGCCAACCCTGCTGCCAGAAGGTTTTGTAGTTTCCAACCACAATTCTGTGGCATTGTTTGACCAGATCCCAACCCAATACAGGGAGGCAGCCGCCAACCTGCACATGCTGTATATCGATGCCTCGGTGGGTATGAATATCTCGTTGGGTCTGGACTGTCTGAGCACGCCCTCAACCAGCGCGTCAACCTACTGCAAGCGCTGGGAGCACGTCGATGACAATTATTCGGTCAGCCCCTCCGAATTTGTCTGGCCTGGAACGCACGATCGCAGCAATTGGGTGTACCAGACCTGGGTTGAGAACTGCTCCACCTGGGATGAAAAAGTAGGCTGTTTCATGAATATGGTTCGCCCGCTGATGAATCAGTATCAGGTCGTGTCTTACCAATTTTCCTACCTTGATGTGTATGCCGGTTCGAGCATCGCTGACATGCCGGGTGGTTTCTTTGACAACAATCCCAATTTGCTGGATGTCTACGATCTGGAGACCTTTGAAGCCCAGAATCCTGGGAAAGTCTTCATTTATTGGACGACCAGCCTGGCGCGCAGCAATGGGACCGATACATCGACTCAATTTAATGAAATGATGCGCCAGTATGCGATCGACAATAATCGCGTGCTGTTTGATGTGGCCGATATCCTGTCTTATACCCCGGATGGCAGACGGTGTTATGACAACCGGGATGGGATCCCGTACGACAACGGGAATAATTTTGAAAACTACCCCGATGACGGGCAGAATACCCCCGCCATATGCCAGGAATACACGACCGAGACCGACGGCGGGCACCTGGGTTCTGTGTCTGCTGGGATGATCCGGGTCGCAAAAGCTTACTGGGTGCTGATGGCCCAGATTGCTGGTTGGGACCCAACCCCCTGATCCCTCAGCTCTGACCGCAGCCGGACGCATATCGCCTCCGGCTGTTTTTTTTATTCGCCGCTTAGGTATGGTACGCCAGTCAGATCATAGGCAGCGCGGCGGCGGTCTTCCTCCTGCTCGGCGCGACTCCCGCAATCGCAGGGGCGATTTTGCATACAATCGAAACAGCAATATTCGCGGTGATGATCGAGTAGCGGTCCCCAGGTGATTTCCACACCGCAGCCATCACACCAGTATGTATCCAGATAGCGAGCCATTGTTCACCTCCAACCTCAACCAGACCTGTTCCTCAAATCACCTCCCCGGTGCGCACGATCAGCACAGAGCAGCCAGCATAATGGAGGAGCTTGCGGGAGACGCTGCCCAAAAGCCAGCCGCGCACCTGCCCGAGGCCGCGGCTGCCGGCAATGATTAGATCGATCTCGTGCTCACGGGCGTACTCGATCAGCTCGCTGGCGGCATCCCCTCGCAGAAGGACCGGGACGGCCTGCAAGCCAGCCCGCTCAAGGCTGACGGTAGCATCCTCAAGCAGGCGGCGACCTTCTTGCTCCTCCATTTCTGCCTGGCGTTGAAAACCTTGTTCAATCTCTGCCAGGGGCATCCCACCTGAGACCTGTAGGTCAAGCGGCCAGGAGCGGGCGATCACCTCCGATGTTGGCATCGGCGGCAGGACGTGGACAAGGCGCAGCCGGGTGTTGGCGGGAAATTGGAAGCTGGCGGAGTACTCGAGGGCACGCCGCGCCTGGGCGGAACCGTCGGTGAGCAGGGCAACCCGCTGCAGACCGGTGTACGGTGCCCGGACAACAAGGACGGGCCAACGGGCATATTCTACGACCTGCTGGGCCACACCTCCCAACAGGATCCCCAGGGTCAGCGCGCAGCCCTCTGGCACCAAGGACGATCAGCTCTGGCTGAACCTGATCAGCATGCTGCACGATCTGCTCAGCAGGATAGCCAGTGAGAAGTTCTGTGATCACTACACAACCTTGCTGCTCCAGCAGATACCGGGCCTGTTCGAGAGCGTCCTCCAGCAAGGCGTGGGTGGAGGCCTGGCGCGGCAGCATCACTGCAACTACTCTGATCACGCAACCAGTCGCACAGGGCAGTTCGGACAGCAGCCGGGCAGCTGCCATGGAATGTTCGGATCCGTCGACTGCCAGCAGGATGCAGCGGCTGGTGGGGGTTGTGGAGAATGGATGTTCAAGGGTCATGGCGCACCTCCTGCACTTCGGGTGAGAAGCAAAATCCGCCGGACAACCTGGCGGATTACGATGAGGGCGGGTTGCGGGCAGACCGGATACAGGCTGCCTTCCGCGTGTATTCGATTTCTTTCATTGTACAAGGAACTTATGGACGAATCAAGGGAATTTTTGCCGCGTGTGAGCGTCCCGGAGGCTCAAAACATCTCTCGGGTCGATAAATCACCGCCGGTGTTTATCCAGCAGCTGCGCCTGACCTGATCGCGCAGCTGCTGGGTTTACACGCTGGCTGGTCAGCGGCGGATCAGCGGTGAAAACACCTTAAACCGGTGTACACCTGTCCAAAAACCGCTTGTGACGACAAAATTCCCACCGGATGCGCGATTGGCGTCCGGCTGACCCAGCGTGCCGGTCAGCACGAATACGGATCCCTGGCTGCGCCCCCCACCTGCATCGACTGTCCACCAGGAAATACTGAAGTCGTCGGCAAGGTCAGATGCGGGCATAGAAATGCCCTCAGACCGGGCGGCACCAACCAGCAGCAGGCACACCAGGCTTGCGCCGAGAATGATTACAAGTTTATGCTTCATGCCAGCCGCCTAGCGCAAGGTGACGAAAACCGGAATGGTGGACTGACCCGGGACCGGTGCGCTGAGGGCGACCCCGATGACCGGCGCACCTTCGGTTACGAGCATGCCGTTCACTTCCTGGCTCATTAACGGGCGGGCGTACCCGGCGAGGTTGGAGGCGGTCAGACGCTGCCCAGGCGTGATTTGGGCTGCGGGATCGACGTTCACCTCGGCGATGCCGTAGATGGTGAGGGCCACGTATTCACCTGGTTGGGCGGGTCCAGCGGCGCTGTGCAAAGCCATCTCGCCCTCCGCTTCCTTGCCGGGGGCGACCTCATACAGCATGCGGCTGCTGACTACCACGATCACCCCGTTAAAAGTGGCTGAATCGGCCAGGCGCACCAGCGGCATGGCGGCGCCTGTTACTGCTACAAGGTCACCCACATTCAATGGCTCGGGACCAGTCACCTGGCTGACCAGGGTATAGGCCTGGGCTAACCCGTTACCAGCCTGGATGTTATCAACCGAGTACAGCGCCCACTGGCCGGCGGCATTGGCTGTGTTCGGCCAAAGGCCGTAGCCACTGACGCCCGGACTGGGGGAGTACATACCGTAACTGGGGAAATACGAACTGCTGCCGATCTGGATGCCATCGTCGCCCGTGTCGAAGATGCGAACGCCATCATTGTTGGTGGTGTTGCTGATCACCAGGCCGAAGTCCTGGCTGGGACCAATCCACAGCCCACCCTCATTCGGCGCTTTCAAGCGAATGCCGGCATTATAGAGCTGCCAATCCCCGGTAGTGCCGTCGTAGTAGGTCCAGGCGCGGAAGGAGCCGTTGGTGGCATAGCCGTAAAACGGCCAGCCGCTGGCATTGGATGTCTCGACATACATCCCGCCGTACTGGTTGTCACTCCCGTTGAAGCACACGCCGAACACTTCATTGCCGGAAATGCGGAAATCGCGCCCGATCCCCACGAAATTGACGCTTTCATTGGTGTAGACGTTGGGCAGCGCCAGGGCATACGGCGCGGGCGTCAGCTCCTGGCGCGGGGCCAAAGTGGTGAAAGCGCCGGCACTGGCTCCTGGGCGCACATTGATCTCCAGCCAGCGTTCACCGCCGCCGAATGCGCTTACCCGAAATCCAGGTTGACCTGGAAATAGCCGTTATCAACCGGCAGGTCACCGATCGTCTGGGTTGCACCTATCTGGACACCTGCAGCCGCGGCGTCAAACAGCAGGAACTGGAAGTCAAACGGGCCGTTGGCCGGACTGCCGCTGCTTTCCAGGTGACCCTGGTAGGTAAAGCCCGTGCCAACCGGGGCCAGGCTGGCACGAGGCAGCCCGCGGCTGAGGGCAATGCCAGCTGGCAGGCTGAAGGCCAGCAGGACGCCTGCCAGAATTGCCAAGAAAATCGAAAGATGGGGGTGGCGGTTTTTGGCCTGCTGTGCTCCTGAACATGGGTGGGATAATTTGGATGGGTAGAAACCGGTCGTATTCCTGTTTAAATGGGGGATGCCTGGCCATTGCCAGGTTAAACCGGAGGACCCCCGGTCGAAGCTGGAAAAACAGCCGCAGTCAAGAAAAACATTGCTCAGGATGTAAAAATTATTCAGGCTAGTGGGAGTGATAGCGAGTTGTTGGTAGGTATTTTTGCAGGATCCGGCGGGCGGTGTGGGAGCGTGCAGCCGGGCTGTTGATCGTAAAGCGAGAAAATTTATAATAAAGACAAGAAATAGCGGATTTACAATACCAGTATAGAAAATTTCTTTAAAATTCAATCGCTCGATTTATCGAACGGCTGAAAACCAGCCTGTTACACACTTATGATTGTTCTTTTGTGGAAATAAAAAAGTCGATCCAACTTTTGAAAATACCCCCCAGTAAAAAGATGCTGCCAAAAAAGATTAATTGCCTGAGGCCAATGGTTTCATTGATCTGCCACAGCAAGCGAATATCATACAATTCTGGATCATTTAATTTTTCCCAGTCGATTAGGAAAGGGATCTCGGCGATTGGGTAGTGGTAGCTTCCATCAAATGCAATCTGCTCGGCAGCTGATAAACAGGTGAATAAGAGCGCTTGAAACGTTGCTATGGCGCCCAAAACCAGCAGCAATAGCAACAAGGCAAGTTTCCATTTTCTGAAGGCCTGGTTTTGTTTGGTGAAAAAAACCAGCAAAACGAGATAGGGAATGTTTGGGATTAAGAATCTAGGCCCTCAACTGTAACCTGCATCCCAATCCTCCCAGAACGAATACATCAATATACTCCCGAGAATGGTGCACAGGAGAATAATCCCGATCAGGCGGTCCTGCTTGATTAAGACTGCCAGCCCAAAGAAACTGAGAAAGAAGAGCGGGAAAAACAACAATAGCCCTCTTTCTGGACTCAAAATATTTCCAAGGAGGGCGGTAAACACGGCAATTCCATTGAAATTAAATTCGGATCCTGGCTGGTATCCCAAACCAAACCAGGATCCAAAGCGCATATAGTTGATATATTGATTCAAGACGAAAAAACCGATCACAGGCATTGCGATCCAAAGTAGATTCTTTATCCGATCTACCAAAGATAGAGGCTCGCCCTGAGGTTGGGGGTTTATAAAATAAGTCGCGACAACAAAAACAAGCACGGGAACCAATGCCATTTCTGTGCGCGCGAAGGATCGTAAGTCCCAGAAAAGTGCCAGTTACAACCAGGTTGATTCTCCCGTGTGACCTAGCCCTTACAAAAAATATCAGCGCCAATACGACGAATAAGGAAGCCAATGGTTGGGCAAAGTCGAGTTTTGCATACACTGCAGCGGGAGAGGCGATGCCAAAAATCAAGGCCGCGGCGACTGCTCGTTTTTTGGATAGTCCAAGCTGAATGCACAACCAGTACAGAAACATGGCAGTCAGTGCGGTGATTAGTGGATTTACAAAAGAACTGTAACGATACGTGCGATCGTAGAGGAGCAACTCGTTATACGGTATCCCAGGATCGTAGGGAGTGACGCTAAAATTAATATTCTTGAATGGAGGGAATGATGATAAGCCGGCTAAGATCCCCATATAAATGAGAGTGAGTCCAATCGCCCACTTACTTACATCGATGACCGCAGGTCCCCACAAAATTGGGGGATTCATCCGAAAAGAACCGCGAAAAAACAGCGCTTTTGCATACTGAAACATGACAACCCCATCGATTGATTAGTGATGCCCAGACCAAAAAATGAGGTAAATCAACAAGCAGGTAAAAAAAACGGAAACCATCAACCTCCAATGCTGCCAGTTTTTTGCAAGGGTCATGTAACATCTCGCACGAGCGATTGGAAATGCATAAGATGGTTTGACTTCAGGTGAGGTTGGGTATCCAGATCACCAGGGTATTAAAACACGAAATCGATCAATAAAATGACCAATTTATGGACATTGAGAGAAAACGGGCAATCCAATTTCTGCGAACGTGCGTATATTAGACTGAATCATCGTTCCTGCGGTACGCAGGCCAAAGCCAGCCAGCGAATTGCAAGCGATTGGTTCTGATTGGCCCTTATCGGTTTCCTCCCAGTGTGTGCCCCCGCCCCCTCCAGGCGGGGGCCTTTGGTTTGGGAAGCTGGCAGCCTATACGCGGCAATAAACCTGCCCCTTGGACAAACATTGCAAAGGGCAATTGAATCTGCAATACTTATGAAACGTCAAAACCCGTTGACTTTTTGGCACTTTTCTTGTATAGTGATATTACAAAGTAATTTAGTGGTAACTGCATTATTACATTATTTTTTGCAGTATATCGTTCTGCCTTTCAAAGGCAATGGCAACTAGCAATCATTTGTTATCTGAGAAAGGAGGGTCTTAGACCTGATTTACACCTGAGCAGACCGAGGTTGCTGGAGCCTCCCTGCAAACAGGTTTTCTTCCCGGCCCATCCCAGACCGGGAAAACACAGGGGGTTACATTTTTTGATAAACCGTCGTGGTCCTTAAATGTCAGGCTCCCGGAGGTCATCCAATATCCCTCCGGGAGTGTGATTTTAAGTGACCAGAGCCACTGGTTAATCCGGCAGGTGATCAGGTTCAGCCAGTTGGTGCGGCTGACCCGGAGATAATTGGATGAACAGCACGGCTGCCAGGATCAACGCACACCCCAGCAGTTGAACGGGTAACAGCTTTTCTCCCAGGATCAGAAAACCAAACAGCGCAGCGAAGACCGCTTCCAGGTTTAAGATGAAGGCGGCATCGGTTTCGGGCGCATAGCGCTGACCGGCAGCCTGAGTGGTGTAGCCAATTGCTGTCGAAAAGATACCGACGTACAGCACCGCCAGCCAGACCGGAGGAGTCCAGGGGGTGAAAGGCAGCTCCCAGACCAGGGCCGCGGCGCCGTTCAGCACACCGGCAATCGCAAACTGCCCGAGCGAAAACGGCACCAGGGGCAGCAAACGCACCGCCCAGGCGACCACAATCACATGCAAAGCCCACATGAATGCCCCTGCCAGCTCCAGCAAGTCACCGCGATTAATACCCAGGTGCGCCCCGGTGGAAAGCAGGTACAGGCCAGCAACCGCCAGCAACGCTGCAGCCCAAACCTGCCAGCCAACCCGCCGGTGCAGCACCAACGCCAGCAGAACCGGCACGATGACCACATACAACCCGGTAATAAAGCCGGCATTGGCCGCGGTCGTGTACTGCAAGCCAGCTTGCTGCAAGGCGCTGCCAAGGAACAAAACTAACCCGGATAATGTGATCGCCAGTCCCGCTTGCGGGATTTTAATCCAGCTTCCGGTCTCATGGATGGGGTGGCGACGTTTCCAGACGAGCCAGACCAGGCCCAGGGCCGCGAAGCCGAGCGCAAAACGAACCGCATTAAATGAGAATATTCCGGTCTCCAAGGCAGCAAAGCGCTGGGCGGCAAATGCCAGCCCCCAGATCACAGCGGTCAGCAGGAGCAGTAAATCGGCTTTGAGGCGGGTGGAAGGCATCAGGGTTAACCACCCCCGGAGGTCGGCGAGGGGGTGCGGCGCAGGATCAGGCGATCTCCCCGGCGTTCAACCGGCAGGGAAAAATCGAAACGGTCCAGCTCCTGAGCGCGCAGCAGATCAGTCTGCAGGGCTGAACCGCCGGGTGCGTTCTGCCGCTGGGGAGTGGGCCGCCAGGTTTGGACGCGTGCCAGGTAAGGATGGGGGTCAGGAGGCTGCTGCTCCTGGCTGCGCAAACAGTCTGCCAGGTATTCGGCACAGGCCCAGTCTTCGGGCGCCTGGAACACGCCGGGAACGTCGCCAGTAATGACAAAAGTAACCGCGGGCGGGTTGATCTGGCGCAGGCGGTGGAGGGTCGCCCCGGCGACGACAAAGCTGGCTGCCAGAAGGTGGTCCGCCGCGCGGTTGCGGAACACCCCCTGCGTCCCGGCAGAGGTGCGGTGGATGACACGCGCTCCTGCCAGTTGAGCTTCTGAAAGCTGGCTGGGGGAGTTGTCGAAATCGAATCCAGGCACCGGCAGGCCGTTGACTTCCCCCATCAGGCGCACCGGACCCAGCGGTTCCAGATCGCGGCGCAGGGCAAACGCCTCCTCCACGGTGCTGACCAGGAAAATCTCCAATGCACCTGAGGCCAGGGCGTAGGCAGCGGTCGTGAAGGCGCGCATCACATCGATGACCACCACCGTGCCGCCGGACTGCCCGCTTTCGTTCAGGCGCAAAAAGTTGATCTCCATGCAGGACCTCCCCGCCAAAGTTCGGCTAATTGTATCCGATCAAAGGTGGGAGTACCCTGCGAAAGCTGGATGGAACACCCCAATTTCTACTCGAATGAGTACAAGCTCAACGTTCAGGCTGCTTTACTTTCAGCTAATCAATCGAATGACAGCGTCTGTCGATCTGATTCTGCTTAAAAAGCTGCGCTTTGCGGATAATATAAAATCCGCCAGGAGGGCATCCTGTCGTTTTCACGGCTGAGGGATTTCAATAATAAACAAGCCCATCTGAGGCGGGGAGCCGCCGAGGGTAGAACCGGACACTGCCAGGTACTGCCCGCCGGGAGCCCAATCCAGGTAAGCCGCGCTGAATTTGCCTGTCGAAAATTCGCCCAAGACCTGCTCACCGGGGAAAGTCTGCACGCGCACTCGTCCAGCGTCCCAGCCCAGCGCCAGGCGGTTGTCTGGGGCGGTGTAGCTACCGTACAGCCATTCTAAATGATAGGTGTCGCCGAGCAGGGTGAAACCTGGGCCGGGCGCATCGATCTCACGGTAGTAATACGAGCGCTGCTCGTAACCGCTTGAAAAATCGGTTTCCGCCACCACCAGCCAGGGCTGGTCACCGGGTGCGGGGCGTCCCGCAGGGATAAAGCCAGTATTGAAAACAGATTTGAACGGCAGGGTTTCTACCCGGGCGTCTTCACTGTGGAAAAGCATGATATCGGGGAAAGCCGCTTCCATACCGGTGCCCAACAGCAGAATGTGCGTAACCCCACCCTCGCTCGCGACCGGTGAGCCGAAAGCTACCCAGCCGGTGTAGTTGTCCGGATCGGGGTTGACCACATTCTCCACGCCAAACAAACCTTGCGCTACCTCGATCACCTCGAGCGTTCCGTTCAGGGAAACCAGCAGCGGGCCGCGCTCCAGGGACTGATGCACCAGGAAGGTTGTGTCATCAAGCCATTCGCCTCCCAGGCCCAGGTCGCCGAGCGCATCCCAGCGGGACCAACCCAGGCGGAACACCTCCCGCCCGCTACTCGCCTCGCTGAACACGGTTTCAGCCTGCAGGATCCCGTTTTCCTGGCTGAGGATGGTGGTTTCTGCCCGGTAGCTGCCTGCTGTGGACAGGGCTGGATCGTATGCGGGGGGTGGCAGCAGGTCAGCATACTCCGCCTGGGACAGCGCCCGGAACTCCCCGCACGGCACACCCGCCAGATACTCTCCGCCCTCTGCAACCAGGAATTCACCAGAAGGGGTCCAGGCACCGGGAGCGTAGCTGAGAGCGGTCACCTCCGGGTGAGGGCAGATCAACCCGCTGGAAGGGTTCGTAAACTGCAGCTCACCCGAGGGCCACGGGCCTCTTGGAGGGGTTTCAGCGCGGCTGGCAGCGTACCAGTACGCCAGCCACTGACCATCCGGGGACCAGCCGTTGGTGCGGATGCTCTCCCCGCTGATCAGAGGCTCGGCGGGGGAGGCAGTCTGCGTCGGTTCGGGGATCGCAGTGAAAGTTGCCCGGGGTGTGCTCGATGGCAGGGAAATACCACCGGAAGGAAGCGTTCCGGGATGGGGGGCAGGGGTAACGGTCTGGGTTGCAGTCGGGATGGCGGTTTGAGAGGCAGCCGGGATAGGGGTAAGGCTGCGCACGACCCAACTGATGACCAGCACCAGCCCCACCAAGGCGATGACGCCTGCTGCCAGGCGGGGAATAGAAATTCGATTTGCGGACATGTGTTGTCTCCTGAGCTCATGCTGCACGAGCGCAATGCGCTCGCGGTTGACTGCTGGTACCGGGAGAGGCCCCGGGAAAGCGGCGGGCAGCTCCAAGACCAACCGGTCGAACAGCTCGGACTCGGCGCGGCAGTCCGGGCAGATCGCCAGATGTTCAGCCAGCGCGGCATGTTCGACCGGGGAGAGCTGCGGCTGGCGCTGAATCAGGCGGCGCGCCTGGTCATGATTGAGCGGATTCATCAGCTCGATTCTCCTTCCCCTGGATGCGCGTCCAGCAGCCGGCGAAGCTGCCTGTGGGCGTGGTGCAGCCTGGAAAACACGGTCCCTTCCGGGATCCCTAACACCCCGGCAATTTCGCGCACCGGGAGTCCCTGCACGTAGCGCAGCAGCACGACTGCCCGGTGAGGCTCGTCCAGCTGTTGGACGGCCTCCCGCAGGCGCAGGCGTGCTTCATCCGCGAGGTAGGCCTGTTCGGGGGTTGAGTCAGGTGGTTGGGCGAGCCCCACCCGTTGGAGGACGTTTTCCAGCGCCAGACGCCTTTTTTGGCGGCGCAGGCGATCGCGGCACAGGTTGAGGGTGATGGTGGTCAGCCAGGCGCGGAAATTAGTGCCTGACTGGTAGCGGTGCAGCTGGCGGGCAGCCTGGATGAAAGCTTCCTGGACGGTGTCCTGAGCCTCGTCCGGGTCGCCGAGGTAGGCATAAGCCAGCCGGTCCAGGTAGCTGGCATAAGTGCTTACCATCAGCTCTGCCAGCTGCGGGTCGTCGCGGCGGGATTTTTCCAGCAGGTGGTCGAAATCTGTCGTCACGGTGATCATTCTAAGTAATTAACGCAACTCGGGCCGAAAACCTTTAAATTTAACGAAAAAACCCCTGGAATGTTCCAGGGAATCGCTCTCCATCTGGTCAAGAAACCTCAGGGGCGGGCAAAAACGGCGGTGAAGCGGCCTTTATACTCGGCAGATTCTGAGGCGGCATAGCCGACCCCAATCTCGGTCACGTTCGGATTGAGGATATTGGCGAGGTGGACCGGGCTGCCGAGCCACCAGTCGACCGCTCCACGGGGTGTTCCACCAAATGTTGGGTCACCCGCATACACGTTTTCTAGCGCCAGCGCAGCCGCGTAGCCCTGGGCGGCGATGCGGTCGGGCCACGAGCTGCCGTCGGTGCCGGTGTGGCTGCTGTGGTTGTTGCAGGCCATATCGATGCTGTGAGCCAGGGCAGCCGCATCCAACAACGGATTCTCCGCCAGGGCGGGCAGGCCGTTCGCCAGGCGAGCCTGGTTAATGTATTGGATCGCCTCCTGGGCATAGCCGGGAGGGCTGGTGTAGGCGCAGCTACCTGCAGTGGCATTTTCCCCGCTACCTGCAGGTCCACCTGCTCCTGGACTGCCCTGTGACGTGCCGGCAACAGGCTCGCCGGATGGCAGAAAACCCACCTTGATGCGTGTCCAGAAGAAATCTTTGCTGGCTTTACCCAGGCCGAAGCGATCTCCACTGCTGTTCTGCAGCTCCCAGTTGCTGTAATAGCTGCCGCCTGCATCCGGGGCACGCATGTCCAGGGCAATGTCTACCGTGCTCCCAGGAGGCACGCTGCGCGGCAGCGGGCTGGTGAGTGGGGCACTGAGCGGGTCACCACTGTTGAAGATCACGGCGTAACCGGCATCCCAGGTGCAGCTGCCTTCGTTCTTAATCCGCCACGATTTGGTAAACGGGGTGTCCTGGTAGAAAAACGTATCATCTGGGATGCTCAGGTCGCCGTAAAACCCAGCCAGGTCCAGGCATGACTCGGCGCTGCCTTCGGGAGAGGCAGCCGAGGGCGGGCTGGTAGGAGCCGCCGGAGAGGGGGAGGCGGGGGTAGGCGGAGTGGATTGGGATCCAGTCTGGGTGGGGGTATCGGTGGGATGAGCTTCCGGGCTGGAGGCAGGCGTCCCAACGGGATGGGTGGGATCAGGCTGGGTTGAGGGGGTGGCGGCTTGCAATGGGGTAGGTGTGGATACGGCCTGCTGGGTAGCAGCCGGTGTGGCTGAGGCTGCGGGCTGCGCGGTGGGAGCCTGGGTTTCAGCAGCACTCCCCTGGCAGCCGGCCAGGAGCAGTGCCATAAATATGCACAATAAAACCAGCAACTGCGGGGAAATTTTCTGCAAAACCAGGAGAACTCCTACGGTAGATGGGGTGGCGACAACAGCATGGTGGAGAAATTGGCTTCATCGACCCAGCCGGTCAGCTCACCGGCATCGACAAACCACCAGTAAGTGCCAGTTGCGTACACTCCATTGAGGGTGTTTTCGGGATCGGCGATTTTAAGTTGGCTTTCGACCGGCAGCAGGGCGAATGTGCCGTAATTGGTCCCGGGACCCTGGCGCAGGTGGGTCTCGCCCAGGGTGTAGACCACATCATCGGTATGGTAGTGACCGTTCTTGATCATGGGTTCGGCGACGATCATCGCCAGGCTGTTGACCACAGGACGCTGGCAGATTCCGGTGCGGCTGGTTTCGCCGAGCACGTATCCTGAATTGAGCGCCAGGGCTGCGGGATCCAGCTCCTGCTGGGTCGAGGGGATGGCCGGGCCGGCAGGGGTTACGCCGCCTTGCCCAGCGGCTTCACCGGGCGGCAGCTCGCCGTCTGTGCCGCGCTGGACGGCGGTCAGGTAAACCTGGCGGCAGACCATTGGCAGGTAATCCCCGGATTGGGTCACGACCTGCCCGTTGATGTACATGGTAGTCGAGCCGCCGCCATCCAGGTTGGCAGCCCATTTCACTTCCAGCTCATCCGCCAGGAACACCGCCAGATCGTCCAGGGTGATGCCCGTGCGCCCGCGGCTCCCATCGGCATTGATCACAGGGTGCCCTTCAGCGGCGACAAAGTAGATATAGTCGTCACTGGTAGCAATGGCGGTGCGCGGGGCAGGCCCGCCGCCAATCGTCTGCGGTTCTCCGCCGGAGACCAGGGTTGAGTCGACGCCAATCGCCGCGTAGGCCTCCGTCCAATCGCGGGCCGATTCCACCTTGCAGCGATCGGCTGAGCCATCCACGATCTTCATATTAATGCCCACCCACAGGCCTTCGCGACCGCGGGTGTAATCCAGGAGCTTTGTGCCATTTACCCCGTAGGCAGACAGCACGATCTGATCGAAACCGATAGGCGCCGGGTCTTTATTGACGCGCACCGCGACGATATGGCCCCAGAACTCGATCGTCCGTGAGCGGGTCTTCGACACCGGCGGGTACGATCAGCAGCGGGTTTTCCAGGCGCACGACCACTTCCACACTCTGGGAGCTGGACTTGGGCGCCTGCCCGGTGGTGACACCGAAATGGGAAGTATACAGGAACAGACCCTGGTCAGTCGTGCGCGGGACATTGATGCCGCTGAGCTTGACTTCGCTGCCGGGCTGGGTCGGGTCGAGTAGCACAGTTTGCTCGTTGGGCGGGTGGCTGACACAACCGCCGATGAAGGCGCGCCGCCCCAGCGTCCAGACGAAGCCGGAGCGATTTTCATAATCTTTAAAGCGGTCGATATACCAGCCGCTCTGGACCATCCCCTGGTTGGGATACCCCGCCACGGTGATCGGGATATTGTTGTCGTCATTTTGATCCTGGAGATCAATCAGGCTGCCATTGATTGCCACCACGATGTGGTTGCGCTTGCCCCAGTAAGGCTCGCCGCCCAGCCCGGCATCCCCCCAAAAGTTCAGGCTGTCTTCGGCTTGTGCCACCTGCCCATCCACCCCCTGGAGCGCCCAGGGGACCAGTACCCCACCGCCCTTGAGGGTATCCAATGTCAGGTGCGGGTACTGCGGGCCGCGGTTCATCCGGGCAACGTGGATGGGATCGACCGTGCCGGTGATGGCGGAGAATTGTCGGTAATCGATGCCCGGCTCCAGCTCCACCCAACCCGCGGCTGGATCGGGGCCAGGCAAGGCAAACGGGGCAACCCGGGCATTGGACTCGTTAAAAATACCTGGGGGCAGGGTACGGACCCTGCGGAGGTGGAGGCGGGTAGGCCTCCGCGGTCAGAGCAGGTTCGCCCGGGGCGGTCTGATCCAGGCTCTCGGAGGTGGGGAGCGCCGGAGCAAGGGTTAACACGGGAGGCAGCGGAGGCGTGCCTGAACAGGCCGCCAGGAACACGAGCAGCCCAACTGCACTGGCGAGCAGAAGGCGCGGCAGGCGCCGTGGGGCGGTCATGCGCTTCAGCGGCCCTCCGGAAGGAACCGCGCCCGGTAAATTTCGTAGGGTACCAGGGCGCGCTCATCCACCCAGCCCTGCGTTCCGTTAAATTCGATATACCACCAATATGCCCCGGTCGCATACACACCGTTGAGGCTGCTGCCGGGGTCGGCAATCTGGGTGATCGTGCCCAGCGGCAGCGGGCCAAAGGAAGCATAATTCAGCCCGGGGCCCTGGCGGATGGAGGTGGCGGTGACCGCTGCTACCAGGTCGGGCACGGTGTAGGCCTGCGACTGCTGCATGGGGTTGACGACCACCATGGCGATGCCGTTGGGCACCCGGCGGTGGCAGCTCTGCCCGAAGGCGTAATCAACGGCTTCCTCCTGCACCTCCAGCGGGTCAGCCGGGGCCGGCAGGCGGCTGCCATTGTAAGGGTTCCAGGTGCTGCGGTAGCGGTAGGGAGTGGAGAATGGTTCTTCTGCCTCTACCGCGGCAGGCGGCGCAGCCTGCTGCGCGGCTGCGGCTGGCTTCAGGATGCCGGGGATGAAAGCCTGCGGGCAGTACAGCAGGTCGGTTGAATGGGTGACGGAGTAGCCGTCGACCACCATGGTCGATGACCCGCCGCCGTCCAGGTTCATGGCGGAATCGACGCCCAGGAACTGATCCATGAATTTACCCAGATCAAACATGCTGATCCCGGTGCGGTCGATGTAATCGCCCTGCTGGTTAAAGATGGGGTGTCCTTCGGCAACCACAAAATAAATGTAGCTGGCGCTGTAGCCGATGGCGGTACGCGGCGCGACCCCGGCCCCGATGTTGACCGGTTCGCCGTTGTTCACGATTGTCTGCCCGCCGCCAAGGGCGGCATAGGTTTCGGTCCATGAATTCCCGGTGGGGGTGAAGCAGTCACCTGGGATACCGTCATTGATGCGGAGATTAATCCCAACGATGTCATTGATTTTGGCTTTGTCAAATATTTTGCTTGCACCGCGTCCATACCCGGAGAGGATTACCTCGTCAAACCCAATGTTCGCCGGCGGCGTGCCATAGGTATGGGTAAAGACATCCTGCGGCGCGTTCGTGCGGATATCGACGATGGTTCCGGTGATTACACTGCCTGTGATGAACTCAGTTTCGCCTGAAGGGATTGCTGTAAGAGGTATAGGAAGTTGAACGAGCGCTTCCACCGTGTAATCGTACTCGGGCGGACGCGTTTGATCTGCGATGATGCCGTATTGGGGTGTGTACAGGTAGATGCTTTCGTCCGCACGGGGGACATTGATCCCGGCAATTTTCACTTCATTGTCCGGATTTGGATTTAGAAAATCAAAAATAACTTTCTGCTCATCCGCGGGCTGTTTAACACAGCTGCCAATGAAGATATCCTTGTTCATCTTATATACCAGGCCAGACCAGCTCTCATCATCTACATATTTCCAGTTGTACCAGCCGGACTGGAACTGACCCTGCGAAGGGATGAACGTGCTGGTATCCCAATAACTGCCGTTGATCGCGGCCACAATGGTGCCGGTGGTGCCCCAATAGGGCTGCCCGCCGCTGCCCAGGTCGCCCCAGGCGTTGAGAGCGCCGTCCCAGTAGTCCACGTGCTTGTCCATGCCTGCCCCGGTCCACAGGTTGATCCCGCTGGTGCCCACCTGGATATAGCCCCCGGCGATGGTCGTGTCGAGGGTGACGCTGGGGTTGCTGCGGTCCATGCGTGTGACGTGGATCGGGTCCTCCGTCCAGTTGGAAGGCAGCTCGGAGGGCTGGTAAACCCGGTAATCAATCCCGGGAGCGAGTGCTTCCCAATCGCCAGATTGGGCGTAGGCAGGGCCGGGCAGCAGGCTGGTGAGGAAACTTGCCAGGAGCAGAGCGGTCAGGCAGGTGGCGCGCTTTCGGTGCATAGTTCTCTCTCTCGAAGGGTTGGATTATTCGTTATGGGCTGCAAGTTGGATGCCGGCTGTGTCCGGGTCAGATCCCTTCCACGAAGGCTGGTGGGGACTGCGCGCAAGGCCTGTCACTTCTCAAGCTGCAATCCGCGCGATACCAGGCGGGCACATTCGTTTCAGACGATTTTTCTCTGGTTTGATCAGCACAGATTTTACCTTAACTGGCGCGGTTTGCGCCACGCTGAGCGGAATCCGGAAATCCGGGTTCCAACACAGGAAATCAGGTTTACGGCAGGTAGGGCGATCCTGCCGGTTGCGGTCTGAGAATACAGGGAAGTGTGTAAGGCTGAAAGTGTTGCTGTTTGGACTAACAACATTGAAAGTGAACAAACGCACAATTTCTCCTATAATATTTAAAAGCTGTTCGATTGCCTGGGCGGGAGATTCCTATGATCGATCCAACATCCGGTTCCCGTGGGCAGGGGCTGTTGGAGTATGCACTCATCATTGCATTAGTAGTCGTTCTTGTGCTGGTTGCGCTGGCGTTTGTCGGGCCGGCAATCAGCGAAATGTATAACACCATTATTCCGATGATTTAATATCTTGCTCGTGCCCACACGCATCCTCGACCCCGGGAATTTCCCGGGGTCCTGGTTTTAAGGGCAGTCCTCCAGTTTGTAAGCAGAAAAAGCCTGATTGCTTGTGAATGCCGCCGGGATGCTTGTGGACCGGGTTGGCGCAGGCTGTCGTGTGTGATTAAATGGTTGGTACATGACGCTAATTGCATACCATCCGAACGGCTTGCAGCGTGTGGCGCTCCGATTGGCAGCAACCCGCTGGGCGGGCGAGCTACTGCGCCGTATTTTGCCGCCTCTCGACCGGCAGGTTCTGACGTTGAGCAGGGGCAGGCACACCCTGAGCGGCGTGCTGACCGGGCTGCCTGTCATCTGGCTGACAACGACCGGGGTGAAAAGCGGGCTGCCGCGCACGACCCCGCTCCTGGCAGGGGTGGATGGAGAGCGGCTGGTCGTCTTCCCGACCAATTTTGGCGGGCAGCAGTCCCCGAGCTGGCTGTACAATCTCCGCGCCAACCCGCAGGCAACAGTAACTTTCCAGGGTGCGGTCCAGCCCTACCTGGCACGCGAGGCCACTGGCAGCGAGCAGGAAGCCTATTGGAAACTGGGGGAGTCTTTTTACCCCGGATACGCAGCCTACCGGAGGCGCGTGCGGGGGAGGCACATCCCGGTGGTGGTGCTGGAACCCGCCGCAGCGCAGGAATGACCCCCTGTGCAAGAAAATGCCTGCGGCGTTCAGCCTGCCGATCTGGTTTCCCATGCAAGGTGCAGCATGACCTGGCGCGAGCGGGTGAATAAGTCAGCCTGACGCGCTGATATCCGATCCGGGGTCGAGGTACAGCCGGTGCTCTTGTGCGCCTTCCTGGGGAGTCTGGGGGAACTGCATCGGGTGGTATGCGCCGCCAAACCAGTCCGTGATCTGGTCGGCATAATGCTCGGACGCCGGGCGTCCCGACTGCCCTGGCAGCAGAATGGCGCGTGAATTTGCCAGATTTCCCAGGTCAACAATCATTCGATAGGGCGGGCCAACCAGCTGATTGCCCGGCGCCTGGTGCAGGTAACCGCCGGTAGCCCAGACTGTGTTGTGATCGCCGCCAAGCGGGTAGGGACCGCGGTTGAGAAAGGGTGCCAGGGCCTCCAGCGAACCCAACGGGTGGGCAAGCTTTAGCTGGTGCAGCCTGCTCCAGGCCCAGCCATCCGGGTCGGGACCAAGTTCTGCCCGCAGATAGTCCCGCGTGGCTGACAGGGCGGTTTTCACGGCTGCGGTGCGCCCCTGCCCGGCACCCAGGTCGTACCAGGGGGACTCTTCCTGGTCGAGCAGCTCCAGCAGCCATTCCAGGGCGCGCATCCCCATCAACGAGCCCTCCTGCAGCAGGGGAGTGGGTCCCTTGCCAAAGTAATGCTCGCTGAGCCGTAGGCGTTCGGCCGCCAGTCCACGACCGTCGCTGCCAGCCGGACGGACAACGAATTCGTCCAGCCGTCCGGTGAGCAGCAGCGCCAGCATCTGGCGGTAGAATACTTCATAGACCGCAGCCGCGGCGCAATCAGGCTGCAGGCTGCCATCCCAAGCGTGCAGCAGCTCCAGCAGGGGTGCCAGCTCGGGGTCATCAATTGGCAGATCGACAACCTGGGCGCGCAGGCGGCGCGCCGAGGGGCACACCAGATCAAACTGCATCGTTTCAATAAATTCGGGCGCAACTTTTTCCTGGCTGGCGAGCAGCTCGTGGATGCGCAAGGCACGGTCCCCGCTGACTGTCTCGCGGCCCAGGTAGAAGGGGTAATCCGGGCCAACTACCCGGTTGTTGGCGGTGGCAATATAACCCTGGGCGGGGTTGAGCAGGTGCGGCATGTCCTCGTATGGGATGTACCCCACCCACTCGTAATCTGCCACCCACCCGGGGACGGGAACCTGCCCATCGCCGTTATTACGGATGGGGACCCTCCCGCAAAGCGTGTAGCCAATATTGCCTTCCACATCCGCGTAAACTACGTTTTGGGAGGGGGTGTGCCAGTGCCGCAAACCGGCGTGGAATTCGGCGCAGTTTTTCGCCGCCAAAACATCCTCCAGCAGGCATTCGATCATCATATTCGGTTCCAGGGCAGTCCAGCACAAAGCCAGGGGTGTCTCTCCAGACAGGTCTGGGGCAAGCTCGTTGATTACCGGCCCGTGGCGGGTGACGACCACCTCGTGCGCGACCGGCGGTTTGCCCTTCACCTGGATAACCTCGTGCAGCAGGCGCACCGCTTCCCAGCTTCCCATGTATTCGGCTTCCACGCCTCCGGATGCCGTGCGCCGCAAGTGCTCCATGAACAAATCTTGGACGTCTGGGAAGCCATTGGTGTGGCCCCAGGCCACATGCCCGTTGTGCCCGGCAACGATCCCTGGTATTCCTGGAAATGTCACCCCGGTGACCTGGAGATCGGGACACTGCAGGTGGTTTTCGTACCAGATGGCGGGGATGGTGAGCGCCAGGTGCATGTCATTGGCCAGCAGGGGCATCCCGGTGGTCGTGCGCGCCCCTGAAACAACCCAATTGTTGCTGCCAACGCCGTCATAGGGTGATGGCCCGCTGAACGGCCTGACCGCGGCAGCTCTTTCGAGGGCGCTCGACCCAATCCCCGAAAAATCAAATCCGTACGGGATCACCGTAGGTAGTTCGGCTGCGTAGTCGGGGTCCAGCTGGCGGGCAGCGTCTTTACCCAGGCGGTCAATTAACCGGGCGCGGATGATCTCTGTCTCCCAGTTGACTGACAGCGACCAGGCCATCATCTTGATCCAGGCGAGGGTGTCGGCGATGCGCCAGGGCGCGGGCCGGTAGCGCAGCAGGGTGAATTCCACCGGCAGCGGCTCGAGGCGCAGACAGGCGTTTACGCCGCGCGCATAGGCGCCCAGCATGCGGCGCCCGTTTTCGCTCAGCAATCCAACTTCAAACTCAGCCACCCGGCGGAGAGTCAGGGTGCGCATCCAGCGGTCGACCGGCAAGCTGACTTCGCCGAGGACTTCAGAAAGCTGCCCGGCGACCAGCCGGCGGTTGAACTCCATCTGGAAAAAGCGATCCTGGGCGTGCACGAAGCCCTGGGCATAAAACAGGTCGTGTTGGTCGGAGGCAAAAATGTGGGGGATGCCCCAGTGGTCGCGGGCCACTTCCGCGGGCGCATGCAGCTCCGGCAGAGACAGGCGGCCATCCTGGCGCGCCGGGCGGCTGATTCGTTCCAGGAACGGGGCAGCAACATTTCCGAGCAGGGTGTTCAGGTTGGGCATGGTGAATCCTTTTTGCGAACCAGACTGCATAGATCGGGCCCGGTCTATGCCGGGGGCGGCTTAGAGCCGGGGTTGTTTCCTGCGCATCCGCCAGGCCCAGCCCAGCGCCGCGCCGAGTGAAGCCAGCACAGCCGGGCCCAACCATTCCAGGTTATTCTGGAAGAAGAGCTGGGCTGCCTGGACCGGGCTGACCTGCACCTCGATCTGGCGCTCGACTACCTGCAGGTCTTTTAAATCTTCGCCGAAGCCAGGGATTTTCACCCGGGCGGTGACCACCAGGACCAGGTTCTGGGTGCCAGAGGCACGCGGGGTGACGTCCCATGACCACTGCGTATAGGTATCACCTGCAACGATTTGTTCCTCAGAGCTAAGAGGCAGGATGTCGAATCCGCTGCCGGTCAGGTGGATCTTCATAAATGTTGCGACCTGCAGAGGTTCTTCGATGGGAGCGCCGATGCCGAGCAGTCCTCCGGACAGGGATTCGTCCGGGTTCAAGCTGATGCGAGCCTCAACCCGCTCGGGCAGACCATATTCCATTTGGGCAGGGGGATTGTACAGCAAGCGGCCCGTTTCCAGGCGGTCGAGTGCCTGCCGGGCGAGCAGCGCCGGGTCTGGGGCAGGTAAGGCTGCCGACTCCACAGCCGCGGATTCTTCCGCCGGAGCTACTGCCGGTGCCTCTTCCGGTGCAGCTGCTTCCGCCGGAGCAGCTTCTTCCGCCGGAGCTACTGCTTCCGCCGGTGCTTCACCGGGCATCTCGGTGGGGGGGGTTGCGCCTTCCGGTGGAGCGGCTCCGCACCCAGACAGCCCGAGCAGCAGCACTACCAGGATGGGGATCAGCCGGACCAGCGGGATAGGGATGGTTTTTGGATTTCGGAGCGAGGAATTCATCGCAACACGCTGCCTTCCACGGTTATTGTATCAAGGAGCAGGAGGGATTACAAATTGGTTCCATGCCGGTAAGAGCCGACCCGGACGGGAGGTGCTTCCCGATGCAGCGGGAGGGAGTGGTCATTGCCCTGCGGACACGGTCCTGAAAGATTTCAAAGCCCGAGTGTGCGAAAAGAACGGGCGGGACTATGCTACAATCATTGTGTGATCTTTCACAATCGCAAGGCTGGCGCCACTGGCTCGCACGGCGACCGGAATCCAAACGGAAGCGTTCACTATCTCCCGCAATTGCCGCTGACCAATACTCTCCAGCGGCATTTTTTCTATTAAGGAGGATTCCATGCGCACTATCCACAAAATAAAATTTCCTTTCTTCCTGCTCATGCTGTTTCTGATTGTGATCGGGCTGAGCGCACTGGCATTCGATCTATCGCTGGCTCAGGAACCCCAGCCCCAGCGCCCGGACCGATCCGATGCGCCGGAGGCCATCAGCGATTTTTTCCCGGTGCAGGGCTATCTGACTGATGAAAATGGTTTTCCTTTGAACGGCGATCAGGTGCTTACCATGCGGCTGTATGATGCGAGCTCCGGCGGTACGGCCCTGTGCGAGGATACCCGCACGATTTCAGTGGTGGACGGATTGTTCAGCAAATACATGAATGCATCTACCTGCCCGATGGACGGGCGTCAGCTCTACCTGAGCCTCGAAGTAAACTCTGATGGTGAGATGACTCCCCGCCAATTCGTGGATCCAGTGCCCTATGCCTGGACCCTGCGGCCGGGCGCCACCATCGAGTATGCGCGCGGCAGCGCGTTGCTAAATGTCTCAAACCTTTCAAACGGACCAGGTCTGGTGGCAGAGAGTGCCAGCGGGCCAGCGATCCGGGCCAGCGGAACAGGCATCATCCAGAGCACAGCGCCGACTTATCTCTGGATCAGCGGCAACGGGGCGCGCCCGTACATGCAGGCGGATTCAACCATCATCGATATGGATAACAAAGGCGGGGCGATGATCTACCGGGGCGCGGCGGCGGGGAACAAGAATATCATGCTGCCCATCACCGTCCCAGGTACGCAGTACGGGCAAACAGCCCAGGTCACCGGGCTGGATGTCTACTGGTCTGGTCAGACGGAATTTGATGGGGTGACGGCTGTCCTGCTGCGGAGGCAGACCGGAGCCTGCCCCAACTGCTATGCGAGCATCCTGTTTGATACCTCAGACCGCTCCTGCGCGATCGCGGCTCAGCCGGCGGGCTGCATCCAGCATTTCGATTTAACCACCAACAACACCTTGAGCAGCAGTTCGGGCGTGCTGTACCTGACGATCGAGTTCAGCTTCAGCGGCGCCTCCACATGGATCAACCTGGGCGGCGTGCGCCTGACCCTGGAATACGATGGGTAGGGGGTGGGCGATGCACAGTAGACGGATTGCCTTTCTTATCGCAGCCCTTTGTCTGCTCCTGCTGCTGACTTCCGCAGTCCAGGCAGCGTCCTCGAATCATTTCCGGATTGATTGGTTGGTGCCGCTCAGCGGGGGAGGCGGGGCAGCCAGCTCGGCTGGTTACGAACTTAAAGTGACGGTCGGGCAAACCGGAATATTCCGTTCCACCAGCACAGGATACGCTGCCTCCCTTGGCTTTTGGAGCTTGATGGCGCAGGATTTTCCGGTATTTATGCCTGTCATCAAACGTTGAGCCGCGTTCTCGCAATCGCCAATCGAATTCTGATTTCCCGCAGCACCCCGCCCCTGTCTGCGTGGGGCGGGGTGCTGTGGGCTGCTGATTGTTATTTACCCTGGCTGCCGGGAATACCGCTAAATCTGCAATCTGAAATGCGGAAAACTGCTTCCCAGGACTGGTTCGTTACGTCAATTGTGGGAAGGATCTGACCAGACAAGCGGGGGTATTAATTCTCGGATCGCATAATGCCTGAAAATCAGGTTTTGTTTCAAATTACCGCCTCGAGTTATTCAGGCTTGACCCAACAGGCCAGGTTTGGTTATAACTGGTCTATACCTGTTATCCGGATGGAGAGTGTATGCCTGCCGAAATTCGCCCCATGCCCGACCCCGAGGCTCAAGTAAGCCTGCGCGAAGTGACTCGCGAGACTGCGCGCGAGATCATGCGCCTGGATGTATCGCCCGATCAAAAGAGATTTGTCGCCCCCAATTCCGTCTCCATTGCCCAGGCTTATTTCGACCGCGACCATGCCTGGTTCCGGGCAATTTATGCCGGGGAAGTTCCGGTTGGGTTTGTGATGCTGTATGACGACCCTGAAGAACCGAAATATTTCCTGTGGCGGTTGATGATCGACGCCCGCTACCAGGGACACGGTTACGGCTGGCGCGCCCTTGAGTTACTGACCGAGCACGTACGCAGCCGCCCGATGGCGCACTTCCTGTTCACGAGCTGTGTGCCGGTAGAAGGTGGCCCGGGCCCCTTTTATGAAAAATTTGGTTTTCGCTACACCGGTGAGGAAGATGAAGGTGAGCGGGTCATGAAGCTGGACTTATTCCCGCAACGCACTGGTGGTGAGGTGCAGCCTGATTGAAACCTGGCGGGATACCTGGCGGGATACCGGGCGGGATACCGGGCGGGATACCGGGCGGGATACTTGGCGGGATACCGGGCGGGAGAACCGGCGGGAGAACCGGCGGGAGAACCGGCGGGAAAAAACCAGCTTGCTTTTTTTAAGGTCTGTCTATAGACTTTAATCCAGCGAACGGAGCGAGCACCCCTTGATTGCTTCGGTTTATCGGAGGAGGCTTATGAGTGCAAGGCAGAATATTTCGTCTGGAACCAGTTGGGAAGCGCTGGGGGGCTATTCGCGTGCCGTCCGGATTGGCAATGTGATTGAGGTTGCGGGCACCGTGGCAGTGGACGAAAACGGCAACCTGTTCGGTGCCAGCAGCCCGTACAAGCAGGCCATGTATATTTTCACCAAAATTGAACGGGCCTTGCTTACTGCGGGGGGTACTTTGCAGGATGTCGTGCGCACGCGCATGTACGTAACGGACATCCAGAACTGGGAAGAAATCGCCCGGGCGCACGGCGAGGTCTTCGGCGCAATTCGCCCGGCGAGCACGCTGATCGAGGTGAAAGGACTGGTGGCTCCAGAGTACCTGGTGGAGATCGAAGCCACCGCAATTCTCAAGATCTAGCCGTCCGGTCCAACCGCAGCCGCTGTCCAGGAGGGAAACTCGCATGGAAACACCGCGTTGGGTGAAACCCGGGGAACAAATGCGGGTGATTGGGCGCGTATTCAGCACACCTGTGGTGGTGAAGGGCTGGACCTGGCTGCCGGTGCTGCCGGGGGTGGTTTGGCTGCTGCTCGCCTGGCTGGCACGCCGTGGTAGCCCACCGCTCCCGTGGAGAGAAGCGCTGCTGCGGGGTGCACTCAGCACACCCCCGGTCGTGCTCAGCGAGTGGGGTCATAATTTCGCGCATGCCGGGGCTGCCCACATGGTGCAGCGGCCGATGGATTACCTGCGAATCCTCGGCGGCACCCCGCTGGTGGTCTATAACGAGGTTAACGACCGCCAGGTGTCACCTACCCAGCACATGCTGCGCGCCCTGGGTGGGCCGCTCTTCAACTTGCTGGTGGCACCCCTGGCATGGCTGGCTTACCGGCGGCAGGCGGCTGGCTCACGTGGACAGGCAGTTGCCCGGAATGTGCTGGCGACCAACCTGCTGATCCCGCTGCTGGGATTGCTGCCGCTGCCCGCCCTGGATGGTGGGCCCCTGTAAAGTGGTCGCTGGTGAGACGCGGCTGCTCCATTCCCGAGGCCAACCGCGCCGTGCAGTGTGCCAACGCAGCCGGCGCCGCGGCGGGTGGGTTGGTGACAGGGATCGCAGTCCGCCGCCGGAACTGGCTGGGTGCTATCCTGAGCGCCCAATTGACAGGCATGATGCTGGCTTATGCGCTGGGGTGGCTGCGGGAGTGATAAACTAGCAATATCTCAAAAGATTCAGGAGGCTGGTATGATCCGCTTGTTTGTTTCTGGCCAATCAGAACCCCTGGCATTGATCACTGACGACCAGCTCAATTTTTTAAAAAACGAGCTGGAAGAAGAATCCCTGGAAGACCAGGACTATGCAATCACCCAGCTTACCCTGGGGCTGTTCGTTGAAGATGGCATTGACCCCGGTTTGTTAAAGATCTTGCAGGACGCTTTGGGGGATAAAGACGAAATTACCATCCGCTGGGAAAAGTCCTGAACCTGCCGTCTTTCATTCAGGATGCTGGCTGAATCAGATCGTTACGATCCAGCTCCCGTCACTCGCCTGCGGGAGGGTTTGAAAACCGAAGCCGAGGCGGGATTTTCGGGGGCCATGCGCGTCCAGCAGCAGGAGGCGCATCTCATTGAGGCTGCCGTTGGATCCATCCGCGGTGTCGCGATGACGGTGGCAACGCGGTTTTGGATTGCATCCATCGGGAAACAATTTGCGAGTGCGGCGCTTTTCGCCTGTCACGACGAGCGGCTGGTGGATATTGATGGTCCGATCGCGCGCTACGTGCCCTTTGTGCCGGCAGACAAACAGGCAATTACCCTGCGGCAGCTCCTGGCGCACCTGTCCGGACTGCCGCAGAGTTATGTCTCAGAAAACGCGGCAAACCGGGCCGATGCCATCACAAGCATTCTTAATCAGCCCCTGGCAGCCCCGCCGGGAACGCGCTTCATTTATTCAAACGACAATTATCAGCTGGCTGCAGCGATTGTGGAGATCATCACCCGGCAATCCTACCGGACGTTCGTCAGGACCGAGCTGCTCAGCCGGGCGGGCTTACAAGATACAGATCTCGTGCACCCCGGGCAGGATGCAGGTATTGCTCCGAGCCTTGACAAGCTCCCCAAACGATTAACATCGCTGCAGTGGGGGCAGCAGGGTTGGTATTCAACCGCTGGCGATTTAGCCACCTGGTATCAGGCGCTCCGTTCGGGCAAAATCCTTTCTGCAGCGAGTCTCACCGAGATGTTCAGACCCATGGTTGCCATTCAGGAAGGCAGCGCCACCCCTGGCTGGTTTGTCGGGCAGACATCCCGCGGCGAACCGCGAATTTTTGTGCGCGGGAATGAGGACTTTGGCGCCAATGGCTTGCTGTACGCGTACCCCAGGCAGGGTTTCGTGGTGGCAATCCTCACCCATGCTGGCTACAAGGACTCCGAGCTTACTGATCCTTGCACAAGTTTCTAAAGTTCGTAACCAGCATCGCGAACGAAAGCCTGGATCAATTCCGGCCTCCTTTGAATGCGCCGCTTCGAGTTTTTGATCAACGCTTCCAGGTCAGGTAGATGATCGCAGGCGACATTGGCCAAATCAGCAAGTTTCAGATAGCTCCAAACCCATTCGGTCGGATTGAGGTCTGGGGCGTAGCCTGGCAATCGCTCCAGGTGGATACGTTTGGCAGCTCCATTTGCCAGGTAGGCTTTGACGACCTTGGAGCGGTGTGTCGGGATGCCGTCCCAAATCACCAACAGAGAACCTGCGATCATGCGGAGCAATTGGCCAAGAAAGAGGACGACTTCTCGGCTCTTAATCGAATGCGGATAAACCGTCAAGAACAACCTGCCTTTGGGCGTGACCGCCCCGATGAGGGAAAGATGCTTGTAGGACAGGAATTCCTTCAGGATCGGTGTCTGACCGCAAGGCGCATACGTGCGCACAACCAGCGGCAGCAAATAGACGCCCGATTCATCTATGAAGACAATTGTTCGCCCTTCCTCGGCTGCCTTTTTTTCAACTCGGGCCAGCGTTCGTCTTTCCAACGCTGGATTTCGGCTTCCTTGCGCTGTTTGGCGCGCCGGATCGGTTTCTGCGGCGTCCACCCCAGGTCCTTGAGAATGCGGCTGACATGGGCGGGGTGGTACTTCACACCAAACTCGCGCTCGATCAATTGGCCCACCCGGGCACAGGTCCACAGATCGCCGCGAAAACCAAAGCTCTCCGCACCCCGTTCCAGCAAGCCCGGGAGCTTTTGGCGTTCGGCCTCGCTCAAACGCACCGGAGCGCCTGATTTGGGCTGCTCTGTGAGTCCCGCTTCGCCACCTTCCCTGCCGCGTTTGATCCATTGGCTGACGGCACCTTGGGTTACTCCGAGCGCTTCGGCGATGTCCTTTTGTGTCCAGCCGGTCTGGTATAAGGTCCAGGCTCGCTTGCGGCGTTCTTCTTTCCAACTTTTCGGTTTGTCTTTTGCCATGTGGCCAATCAGACCACACTTTAGTTACTTATGCAAGGATCAGTAGCTATTCGCGTGCGCTGCATGTAGCCATTGAAAAGGCAATCTTTCCGGAGTGATGAGGCGCTGCTTGCGATCCCCCTGCCCCAGGGCAAGCGCTGAAATTGGATCCGGCAGCTGCAAAAATCTTACGAACGGGCTGTGTGACAGTTTCCTGGAGGTGCCGGGCCAGTCGCCTGGAAAAATGAGTGGGTCATTTTATTGAACCCGATCTGGCGGGCTCAAAGTTTGCGATCGAATCAGGATTTAACCACTTATTATCCCGGTACAACGACCTCCAGCGCCTGGGGCATGGCGGTCGCTGTAAAGGGTGTCTGACCATCAATCTCCCCATCAATCCAGACGTCTTGAGGCGGGTCGCCCTCCAGATGTGATCTCTTTACCCCGCCAGTGGTAAATGCCTGCCTCGGCGCTGCCCGCATGGAACAAATAGTTGGAGAGCGCCCTCAAAGGCTGGACCCCTTTGGTCACCGCGTACAGGTCAAGGTACCCATCGCTGATGCTCACATCTCCGATGGGAGGCAGGGAGATCCCCAAAACGCCCCCAATCGAACCAGCATTGAGGATGAAGCAAATCAGTGCTTTGCCTTCGACCACTTCACCATCTACGGTAGCTCGATATTGGATGGGAGACACCTCGGTGATGAATTTCAAAGAAGCCTGGATGTACGCGAGCTGGCCAAAGCGATCTTTACTTTCCCGGCTCGCAGCCTCATCGGCGCTTAACCCTGTGTAAGCGCGCAGCATAAAGACTTTGTCTCCATATTTCGCCAGGTCAACGGCCTGCCGTTTTGGGCTGGAGATGATCAACTCGGCTGCCTCTTTCAATTTAATCGGCACTTTGAGATCGTGAGCCATAGCATTGCCCGTGCCACCAGGCAAGATAGCAAGCGGAATACCGCTGCCCAGCAGGCCATTCGCTACTTCCATCTGGGTGCCATCCCCGCCGTACCCGGCGACCAGATCCACTCCACTGGCGACTGCTTCTTTGGCGAGGCAGGTTGCATCCCCAGATTTATGGGTGATGCTGACGTTCCAATCAATGCCAGTGGATTTGAACACGTTATTGAGCACGTTGAGGATCGGTTCATCCTTGCCGGATGCCGGATTGATAATCACCTGGATGCGTTTATATGGGAGATGCATGGTGTTTTCCTTTGCGAAGTCTTTCAATCAATGGTCTGCCGGCTGGATGCACACGGATGACAATTCCACCACGATCAAGTGCAGGTTAAGTGGGGTTATTTTACTCCATTTGATCCTGGCTGCCGTGGTGCGTGCCTCGGACCGGCACGGCTTTCACAAGACGACAAATTCCGTACGTGGAACAATCCCCATATTCCACAAACCCGATCCCTTTTCTTGTGGAAATCGGGCTGGATTGAGCGGTTCCGATCCTTTTGCTGGCGGATCAAGCTCCGGCGCGGAAAAACTGACCGGGTAAGAATCATTTGCAGGAGAGGCCGCATGATGAGCCTGTGAAGCAATCTGCCAGCCGGAAACCCTGTTGGGCTTGAAATTTGTGTCCTATTTCTGCATAATGTACGTATGCCCGCCCCAGAGCGCTCAAAACTGCCATCCGTTGGCCAACTCTACGAGCTGATCGTATCCACCTCCGGAAAAGTCCTGGAGGCTTCCACAGATCCGGCTGTGCGCGTCCGGGTGCTGCGGGATGTGCTTTTGAGACCAGCCCACGAGCATGAACTGGTTGCGGCTATGAAAGAACTGCACGCCAGCCCGCAGGCGCTGGCAATCCTGGATGCACAGTTAGATGATGGTGGTTGGGGTCGTTTTCACAGCATGGATTCTCACCGGCGGCAGCCCATTCCCACCACAGAATGGGCTGTGGAGCGGGCGCTGGCTCTTGGTCTGGATGGCAGGCATCCACCTCTCAAGCGCACGGCTCGTTACATTTATGACCTGATGACCTGGAAGCTGGAATTTCCAGACCCGCCAGAAAAAAACAACCGCTGGCCGATTGGCATCCGCCTGTTTCTGGCAAGTACGCTGGCGCGCATCCAGCCTACCAGCCCGATCCTGACGAAGGAACGCCGCTTTTGGCGCATGATAGCCGAGCAGGCATTTGCGGACGGGCGCTACAGTTCGCGAGCGGAGGAAGCTGCTCACTTGAAGCTGACCGGAACCTATGTCACCGGCAGCTACCTGGTGTTGAACGGGCGCTATCAGCTGCAGCTGCTGGGCAGTCAGCCTGGGCTGCTGCCTGTTGATCTTCAGGATCACCTCCTGCACTGGTTGTGGAGTCTGCCACAGGGCCTGGGCTACCTGAACGTGCCGCTGGGAGCGGCGCCCAGGCAGAGCTCCAACATTATCGATCGCTGGCTGGCGTCCCACCAGCTGCTGGCGGATTGTTTTCCGGGCTGGGCTGACCGGGCTGGCCCGATGTTGGTGTGGTTGTGGAACCAGCGCCAGGCCAACGGTCAATGGGATTTCGGGCCGCGCCCGGCGCGCTCACCTTACCTGCCGCTCACAGCCAGTTGGCGGCGCCCCGGCAGCCGGACGACTGATTGGACGGTGCGCGTGCTGCTCATCTTTTCGCGCTACGTCCAACGGAAGCAGGCGGGTGGGGCAGGTGGTTCTGGCAGCTGACAACTCAGAGAGGGAGCCGAGTGATTCCATTAAATTATGTAGTTGCCGGAGGCGGTCTACGGCTGGAGCCGGTGTTTACTGTGCCTGCCAGTGTGCTTTTCGATGCGGCGCAGGAGTCGCTGCATGAACTGCAGCCCTGGATGTCCTGGGCCACCCCAGACTACACCGCAATTGACGCTTCGGTCTGGCAGCTCGCGGTCCGGCGCAGCTGGGAACACGGCAGCGAATACCAGTTCGCCATCCTTGACGGAGCCACCGCGATGTTTTTGGGAGGCGCGGGTCTAAATCACATCAACACCTTTTACAGGATGGCAAACCTGGGATACTGGGTGCGCACAAGCGCCACTGGGCAGGGGGTCGCCAGCCGGGCAGCGCGCATGGTGGCGAGGTTTGGCTTCACCCAGGTGGGCCTTGTGCGGGCAGAAATTGTGGTTGCCAGGGATAACCACGCCAGCCTGCGGGCAGCGGAAAAAGCAGGCGCACAGCGTGAAGGATTACTGCGGCGGCGGGTTTGGGCTGAGGGCGAACTGGCGGATGCCTACATGCATTCCCTGATCCCAGAAGATTTTGGTTTGGACCCGGCCCTGGTGGAAGCTGCCTGGGACCGCAGTTTCAGCGATTGAGGGATGGGTGCGATGGAACAGGCTCCCCGGCGGCAGCATCCGTATGTTCAGGAAGTCCTGGAAGCAGAACGTGCCTGGACGCGCGCTCATCATGAACTGGACCTGGAGACAATCGCGGCTATGCTGGCGCCCGAGTACATCCAGGTGGCGGTTGATGGGCGCCCAATCCGCCGTGCAGAGGCGCTCGCTTCGTACCGCTCCGGCGAACACCATTGGGACGCTGCTGCCAGCGATGAGCTGGAAATCCAACTGTACGGGAAGACCGCAGTTGTACTGGGGCGCTGGCGGGCGCGCGGCTGCAACCACGATGTACATTTCGATTACACCGCCCGGTTTTCGTGCGTATACGTCCGCCGGGCGGGAACGTGGCAGATCGTCGTCGATCATTCCACACCGATCGATGACCGGGCGTGGTGAAAAACGCGATGGACTCCGACCGGTTACAACCCCGACTGCATGCCTACCTGTCTGCCGACCCTCGTTGGGCGGGTGCCCGGCCTCAGGCACTGCGCTTCCTGGCGCGCGGCTGGGAAAGCGAAATCTACCTGCAAGAATTTGAGAATGGGGAGGCGCTTGTGCTGCGGATTTACCCAGCCGCGGATGCCCAGGTGAAGTCTGCGCGCGAGCATCACGCGTTGGAACTGCTGCACCAGGCCGGGTATCCTGTGCCGGAGGTGTTTGCACTGGAGCTGGATGCATCGATCCTGGATCGCCCATTCGTGCTGATGGAGTACATCCCCGGCGAGCAGATGTGGCCGCTCATCGATCGCGAGCAGGAACAGGTCGGCCAGACGCTCCTGGGGCAGTTCAGCCGCCTGCTGGCAGACCTGCACCAGCTCGATTGGCGCCAGTTTACACCTGAGCGCCCTGCGGACCCAGCTGATTGGCTTCTGCGCTGGCTCGCAGGGAACCGAGGCGAGCTGGAATATTTCCACCTGGATGGCTTCCTGCCGGTGCTCGATTGGCTTACTGCCCGCGCTGTGGATATAACCCTTCAACCGCCTGCCCCGGTACACTGGGATTTCCACCCCGGAAATGTGCTCATTAGCCCTGCCGGTCGGCTGGTGGTGGTGGATTGGACGCAGTTCACGGTGAGCGACGCGCGCTTCGACCTGGCGTGGACCCTGCTGCTGTTGGGCGCCTACGAGGGAGACCGCTGGCGCACAACAGTGCTGACGGAGTACGAACGCTACCAGGGCGCGCCGGTGCAGGACCTGGTGTGGTTCGACGCGGCCGTTGCAACCAAACGCCTGGGGCATATGGTCGTGGCGCTGACGGCCTCGCCGGAAGTCACCGGGATGATGGGCAGCGCGGCGGATGCCATGCGGGCACAATTTCCGGCGTACCGCTGGATTTACACCTTGTTCCAGGAGCGCACAGGACTGCGCCTGGCAGAGGTGGAAACCATCCTGGAACTATGATCAGACGGTAGAATTTCCCTGAAAACTTCGCCTGTGCAGCGTTAAACAATGCAGGTAAGAGGCATGTATACCAGCCAACGGCATGCGATGGGTGCTGCGGTGAACGCCCGTGGGTGTGCACCCTCCGGTTGGCATGAGGCATGCATCCAAACACGAGAATATTTGTCTCAATTATGGTATCTTTATCAGAGACAGCGTCTTTGCTTAATGCAAAGGTCCGTGTTTCAAGCAGAAGTTCTGCTTCACGCAGAGGTTCTGCTACAAGCAGGGAAAACTGCCAGGAGGTAGATGATGGCTGAAATTGCGCAGGTCAGACAGGCGAAAGATGCCCACAAGCGTGAGTTGATGGGACTCCCCAACGTGGTGGGTGTGGGGGTAGGCTTTAAAGAATCCCACGGGGTACGCACCGATGAAGTCAGCGTCGTGGTGCTGGTGGAGCGCAAGCTGCCGCGCGCTGCATTAAACGTCAACGATCTGGTCCCGAAGGCGGTCAGCGAAGTGCGTACCGATGTAGTGGAGGTGGGCGAGCTGCGCCCTCAGCAGTCCCCGACCGGGCGCTTCCGGCCTGCACCTCCTGGCGTGAGCCTGGGGCACTATATGATCACGACCGGCACATTTGGAGCCGTGGTGCGCGACCGGGCCACCGGTGCGCGGCTGATCTTATCCAACAACCATGTCCTGGCCAACAGCAATAACGCCAGCCCGGGTGACGCCATCTTGCAGCCCGGAGCGGCGGACGGCGGGACAACCCGCACCGACACCCTGGCGCAGCTCGAGCGTTTTTGCCGGATCACCTTTAACAGCGAGCCAGGAACCTGTAATATTGCCGGGGCTTACGCCCGCTTTGGCAACTGGGTGGCTGGTCTGCTCGGTTCGGATCACCGCGTGGAAATGTTCATCTCGCGCCCGCAAGCCGCCAACCTGGTGGATGCGGCTGTCGCTCGCCCGCTCGATGACAGCCAGATCGTGGATGAAATTCTGAATATTGGCCCAATCACCGGCACGGTCGCCCCGTTCCTGGGGATGGCGGTCCGCAAGTCTGGGCGCACGACCGGCACCACAACCGGCGAAATTATCGTCATGGAATCAACCGTGTCGGTCAGTTACGGACCAAACCAGGTGGCGACGTTCGATGGGCAGATTGTTTCGACGCCCATGTCCCAGGGAGGCGATTCGGGCTCGCTGCTGGTGGAGGCGGCGGGGCAGCGAGCGGTCGGCCTGTTGTTTGCTGGCTCGACACAAAGCACTATCTATAATCCAATCCAGGCTGTTCTGGATTGCCTGGAGGTGGATCTGTGAACCAGGATGAATCCCAGAGCGCTCCCTCCGGGGAAGAAGCCTACGCCCGCGCCCGGGCTGCGAGAAACGCGCACGTCAACGAGCTGATGTCCATGCCGCATGTGGTTGGGTGCGGCATTGGTTTTCGTAAAGTGGGCGGCGTGCAGACATCAGAAATTGCCGTGGTGGTGATGGTGGATGAAAAATTGCCGCCGGAAAGCCTGGCGCCGCATGAGCTCATCCCGGCTGAGCTGGATGGCGTCCCGGTGGATATCCAGGAAGTCGGTTCGCTGAAAGCCCTGTAATCCCGGCGGTTAACAAATCCCGGCGGTCATCCTCGTTTTGGTCTGGAGGCAGTCAGCATGAAATTTGGATTCGTCCTGCCCTGGGGCGGCCCGCACCTGGCGGCCGAATTGGCCCAGGCGGTTGAAGCTGCCGGTTGGGATGGTTTCTTTGTGTGGGAGCCCGTGTGGGGTTTTGATGCCTGGGTGCTGCTGACTGCCGCCGCTTCCCAGACTGAACGGATCCGGTTGGGAACCATGATCACCCCGCTGTCGCGCATGCGGCCCTGGAAACTGGCATCCGAGACGGTTGCCCTGGACCATTTTTCGCGCGGCCGGGTTACCCTGGCAGTCGGACTGGGCGCGCCGGATACCGGCTGGGAGGCGTTTGGTGAAACCACCGACCGCCGCGTGCGAGCTGAGCTGCTGGATGAAGGCCTGGAGATTCTCACCGGGTTGTGGGCCGGGCAGCCCTATCAATTTGAGGGCAAACACTACCGCGTGACACCCACCGATTTCATGCCGCCCCCGCCGCCCATCCAGCAGCCGCGCATCCCGGTCTGGGTGGTTGGCGCGTACCCCTTCGAAAAGTCGATGCAGCGCGCCCTGCGCTACGACGGGCTGCTGCCAAACGTGCGGGGAGCCGATGGCAGGATGGGCGCACCCACCCCGGCACAACTGGGGGAGATTGCAGCGTACGTGCGGGCACAACGCCCGGTGGATGTGCCGTTTGACCTGGTCGTTGAAGGCGTCACCCCGGGAGATGACCCTCCGGACGCGGCCGGAATCGTGCGCGGCTGGGCATCTGCCGGAGCCACCTGGTGGATTGAAAGTATGTGGCAGGCCAGCGGGGAAGGCGAGCTGCGGCAGCGCATCCACCAGGGACCGCCGCGCCTGGAGAGCGGCTGAACCGCCGCCCCTATGGAATTCAGCATATATCCTCGCATCACACCAAATTATTCAGTACAATAAATACGGTTGGCAAATCACACAACTCTGCCCTGACAGCAGGGTGACGATGCGCGGGATGATTATTTTCTTTGGAAGAATATCTTGGCAGGGAACATTTACAAATATTTGGAGGTCAATTGAGCCATTCTGCAATTAATTTTGCTGATAAGCTGGCGTCGTTTAGTGAATTATGGGCACCGCGTACGATCGCCAGCCTGAACGATTACCACTTTAAGCTTGCCAAAGTCGCAGGGGAATTTGTCTGGCACAGCCATTCGGAAACCGATGAAGCATTTATCGTGCTGCACGGGCAGCTGCGCCTCCTCCTGCGCGAGGGCGAGGTGCGCTTGAACCCTGGCGAGTTGTATGTGGTGCCGCGCGGCGTGGAGCACAAGCCAGTTGCGGAGGCCGAATGCCATATCCTGCTGCTGGAGCCTGCCGGCACCTTGAATACCGGAGATGCCAGCGCCAGCCGCCCGGCCGCGCCGGAAGTCTGGATCTAAACCTCGATGCGCCGCGGAGGACCTATGAAAGCCATCCTGCGCCTGCTCCCCGCCCTGGCTCTGGCTGCGTCAACGCTGGCCTGTGCATTCCTGGGAGGCGGTGGGGGCGAAGCCACCCCACCCGAACCGACACCCATTCCCGGTTGGGAGCTGTTTGAGGGCGGCGGGGTCGAGCTGTGGCTGCCGGACAGCTTTGAGGGCGGCGACCTGGAAGAAGACCTGCCGGTGGTGGTGGCTGCGCTGCGCAACCTGGGGCCGGATTTCACCGAAATTGCCACGACCATCGAAAACAACCCCGAGGCCTTTGCCATCTGGGTCTTCGATTCGCAAATGGGCAGCCCGGGGTTCCTGACGAACGTCAACATCACCCATGAGCAGGTGCTGTCGGTGGTCAGTTTGGACGATTATATGGACGCGGTATCGCGCCAGATGGGGGCGGGGTTTGAAATCCTGTCCCAGGCGAAAGTTCAGCTCAACCAGGCCGAGGCCGGGGTGTTCGAAGTCCGCCTGGATCTGCCCGGGGTGACTGCGCGCGAGCTGGTTTATATCCTCAAAGACGGCAATACCATTTATGCGCTGACGTATGCTACCGGGGAAGATGAGTGGGACGAGCGCCGGCCAATTTTCGAGCAGAGCGCCCAAACCTTCCGCATCCAGCCGTAGGCGGTTTTTCTGGACGGGCAATGCGCGCGATCGAGCGCCTAAGATGACACCCAAAAACAACCCTCAACCGCAGCCGATCGAACCCGCATGGCAAGACGCAGGTCTGCCGGCGGGCTTGCGGCCTCACACGCATGCCCAACGCGAGGCTGCTGCCAGCAGCCTGCTGCCCCTGTTCCAGGAAAGGTTTGGGGAAAACCTGCTGGCTGTGGCGGCTTCCGCTTCTTTCGGCAGGGGACAGGACCTGCCTTTCTCAGACCTGGAGCTGGACGTATTTCTGGAAAAGCGCCCGCCAGAAGGGGAAGATAAGTATTTGCAGCGCCTGGTGGATGGGCTGCTGGTGGAGGTGGTGTACCACACCCGGGAGGACTACCTGGCCCAGTTTCAAACACTGACACCGGAATGGGTGCTGGCAGCCTCCGATCACCTGGTGCCCCTCCTGAACCCGAACTGGATTGAGCAGCTCAACCAGGAGCGTCTGGCGATCCGCCACCCGCGGGCCGCGTTCCTGCACCAGGCGGCGCGGGAGTGGCTGGAAGTCCAGGAATGCGCCGGGAAAGTGCTCAACGCGGTTTTTGTCGAAAATAGAGAGGGGATTGGGCTGCTGCTGGCAAGCGCGGTAGAGCAGATGCTGGTCGTGGCGGCGTTCCTGAATGAGCGGCCGTTCACCACGTTTTCAGCGTATATCCGGGAAGCGCGCCGGTTCCAGCTCAAGCCGGACCATTTTGACGAGCTGCTCGACGTGGTTGTGCAGGGCAGCTATGCAGACCTGGGGCAGGTGCAGGATATGCTTCTGGCGGCTTTCAGCGGGTTTGAGACCCTGTTTGCCGCGGAGGGGGTGCCCCTTTACGATAACAGCCTCGACCCGCGCCGGCCCAACCGCTTCCGCTGAACAGGTGCGCAGGAGTTCCGGCTGATGGACGTAAACAGCGAAGCCATCCTGATCCAGCTGGCGGTGGTTAGCGATGCTGCCGGGGTTGCCCGGGCGCACGTGAATGCGTGGCGCGAAACCTACCGCGGCCAGATTCCTGATGAATTTCTGGCGAGTCTCTCCTCCGAACGCCGCCAGGCACGCTGGGAGCAGGACCTGGCCCCGCAGGATGAGCGGGTTGTTACTTTCGTCGCGGAATGGGCCGGGGAGATTGTGGGTTTTGTGACCGTTGGCCCGGAGCGCGGCAGCCTGTCCGCGTATGACGGTGAGCTGTGGGGTATTTACTTGCTGGGAAAATGCCAGGGCCGCGGCCTGGGGCGCGAGCTGTTCCTGACTGGCGCCCGCCATCTGCGCGATTGCGGCTTTCAGCGCATGATGCTGTGGGTGCTGGATACGAACCCCACCCGCGGCTTTTACGAGCACATGGGCGGCAAACTGGCGGGTGAGCAGCCGATCGAGATCGGCGGGGCAACATACAGAGAAGTGGCTTACGGCTGGGAGGACCTAGAAGTGCTGGTGGGGGAGCAATAACCGAAACCTGGTTTTGAATCAAATTCCGCTAATTCAAAAAAATATAATCGTAACAGTCGTACTGTGTGAACCATTATGCAAGCTCAAAGCTGATTCTAATTACGTAGGGTGGGTTGGCGTCTGTTTGCCACCCTACCTGGCTACAATCTCAATAAATCGGCGGTTATCCCTGTGAACCCGTAGTTTTGTGCCGGGTGCGGCAGTCTAACTATTAAAAAACGAGATCGCCACGTCGGGCAAAAGACGCCCTCCTCGCGATGACAATTGGGCCAGTTTATCCCATAAAGAATTGCGCACATGGCCGTAGATGGCTAAGAATGACGATCGGCCTGTTGTTTCCTATTCCTCTGATCATACGAATGACGCCCATCGACTCTGGCGGTCTGCAGGAGAGGTGATGGACTTGAGAGCATTATTGGATACTTGCCATCCAAATATCTGCGCGTATAATTAGCAAGTCCCTATCACCCGGCTGTGCCGTTTTACCGAGGAGAAAGTATTGACCAAACCCACTCCCGTCATTCATGCCATCCAGCTTTCCAAGTTCTACCAGGTGCCGGTGCGCGAGGCCGGGCTGAAAGCCTCGGCCAAAGCCCTGGTGCGCCGCAAGCACACCACTGTCAAAGCTGTCGACCAGATCTCGTTTTACATCGAGCCGGGCGAGGTGGTGGGATTCCTGGGACCCAATGGCGCCGGAAAAACCACCACGCTCAAGATGCTCTCCGGGCTGCTGCACCCCAGCAGCGGGCAGGTGCGCGTGCTGGGCTTCGAACCGTACCGCCGCCAGCGGGAGTACCTGTCGCAGATCACCCTGGTGATGGGTAACCGCAACCAGCTCGTCTGGGACCTGCCGGCGATGGATTCGTTCGATCTGCAGCGCTCCATTTACGAAATCCCTCCGGAGGAGTTCAAGCGTACCCGTGATGAGTTCATCGAACTGCTGGACGTGAGTTCCCTTGTGACCAAACCGGTGCGCAACCTTTCGCTGGGCGAGCGCATGAAGATGGAGATCATCGGCTCGCTGCTGCACCGCCCCAAAGTGCTTTTCCTGGATGAGCCCACCATCGGTCTTGACGTCACGATGCAGCGCCGCATCCGCACCTTCGTTGCCGCCTACAACCAGCGCTATGGGGCCAGCGTGATGCTGACTTCGCACTACATGGCGGACGTGGAAGCACTCTGCAAGCGCGTAATCGTCATCCACCACGGCAAGATCCTGTACGATGGAGGCTTGAGCGGGCTGGTGGAGCGTTTTTCGGCCAACAAAACTATCCAGGTGACCCTGCAGAACGGCGGGGTCAGCCTGGCGCAGTACGGCGAGGTGCTCAGCCAGGAAGGCAGTGTTTTCACCCTGCGCGTGCCCAAAGCTGAGACCGCGCGCACCACAGCCCGCCTGCTCAGCGAGCAGCCCGTGGATGATCTGACCGTGGTTGACCCGCCTATCGAGGATGTCATCGAGACTGTATTTGCCCAGGAATCGGCGGACTACAAAGCGCCGGGTACGGCTGCCGAACCTGTTTCCCAGGAAGTAGAGGAATGAGGCGCTACGTGGATTACTACCTGACGATGATGAAGATCGCCATCCAGGAGGAATTTCAGTACCGCTGGGCGAATTATTTTTACATGATCGGGATGATCGCTGAGCCGGTCATTTACCTGGTGGTATGGACGACAATCGCCAACTCCCAAGGCGGCTCGGTAGGGGGCTACACCGCCGGGACGTTTGCCGCTTATTACATCGTCTGGACACTGGTGCGCAATATGAACATCGTCTTCACGCCCTACGGCTGGGAGGGGCGCATCCAGCGCGGCCGGCTTTCCATGGAGCTGCTGCGCCCGATCCACCCACTGCATAGCGATGTGGCTTTCTTCGCCGGCTGGAAGATCGTTGTGATCATTTTGTGGCTGCCGCTGGCGCTGATCCTGTCCCTGATCTTCAAGCCCACCCTCAGCCCCAACCTGCTGGAAATCGTGGTGTTCTTCTTCGCCATCTGGGGCGCGTATCTGATCCGCACCATGTCGCTCTCGATTTTGGGGATGCTCACCTTCTGGACGACGCGTGTCAGCGCCATCTTCGAGCTGTACTTCGCGGCCGAGCTGGTGCTCTCCGGGCGGCTGGTGCCGATGAGCCTGATGCCGGAATGGGTGCAGAATGTGGCGAACTACCTGCCCTTCCAATGGACGTTCGGCTTTCCGATCGAGTCCCTGATCGGCACACTCAACCCAACGCAGCTGGTGACCGGGCTGGGCATGCAGGTGCTGTGGATCGTGATTGGCATCCTGGGCGTCAGCATCCTGTGGCGCTTCGGCATCCGACGCTTTTCGGCGGTGGGGAACTGACATGCGGCACACAATTAAGCTGGCTCTGGTCTACCTGCGGGTGGGGATACTCAACGAGCTCCAGTACCGCGTCAATTTTTTCATCCAGATCCTGCAGTCCCTGATCGGCCTGGGAGTAGGTCTGATCGGACTGTGGCTGGTCTTCAGCCAGACGACCGAGCTCAACGGCTGGACGCAGCCCGAACTGTTGGCGGTGATGGGGGTGTTCATCCTGATGGGCGGGCTGATCCGGGCTGCAATCCAGCCCAACATGATGCGCCTGCTGGATGATATTCAGGATGGCACCCTGGACTTTGCGCTCACCAAGCCGGTGGATTCTCAGGTGATCGCCAGCGTGCGCGAATTCCGCCTGTGGCAGATGGTGGATGTGGTTCTGGGGCTGGTAGTGTTGGGTGTGGCGATTTTCCAGCTTCAGGAGTTGCTCAGCGTGAACATGGTATTGGGGTTTCTGTTCACCCTGCTGATGGGCGGCATCATGGTGTACTGCTTCTGGCTGATCTTGACTTCGATCGCGTTCTGGATCATCCGCGTGCACGAGCTGGTGAATTTGTTTGAAGGGCTGTACGCTGCCGGGCGCTGGCCCGTTACCATCTATCCCGACTGGCTGCGCTTCGGGCTGACCTTCCTGGTCCCGGTGGCGTTTGCGGTCACCATCCCGGCGGAGGCTCTCACCGGGCGGCTGACGATTTACACCCTGCTGGGGGCGGCGGCGCTGGCGGTCTTTCTGCTGGTCGTCTCGCGCCTCATCTGGCGGCTGGGCGTGCGCAACTACTCCGGGGCCTCGGCGTAGCTGCCATGCCGGACTGCTGGCCTTTTTGCCAGGGTGAACGATCCCTGAATCGAATGCCTTCCATTGAGACGGCTTGAGGCTGGTGTGGTGGATGATGAGATTTCTCCCTCCCATGGCGCTCTGGATCGGAAAGATTGCAGGCCGGGTTGGCAATATTTCCTTTGCTTGACGCTGCCAGGATGACTCACTGAAAGGATCTGCTCATGAACCTGATTTTAGAAGCCCGCCCGCCATTTTCGTACACGGTGGTCGTCAAATCCCACGGTTGGGCGCAGCTGGCGCCCTTCGTGTTGGATCAGGAGACCGATGACCTGGCCTACATCCTGCGGCTGGCGGGGGGGAGCGTGGTGTGCCTGGATTTTGGACCGGCTGAGAATGGCCTGCGGGTTCGCACCGGGGAGGCACTCGACCCTGCCCAACAGGCTGAAGCCGCTGCAGCGGCGGGCTGGATGTTCCAGATTGATGCGGACCTGGGCGAGTTTTATGCCCAGGCGGGGAACGAGCCCCGGCTGGCGCACGTAGTTTCGCAGGCACGCGGGCGGGTGCTGCGCTCGCCGACTCTGTTCGAGGATGTGATCAAAACCATCCTGACGACCAACACCCAGTGGGGCGGCACGATCCGCATGGTGCGCGAGCTGGTGGAATCCTACGGTGACCCGCACTCCGGCGACCCGGCGCAGAAGGCATTCCCAACCCCGGAGCGGCTGGCGCAGGAAAGCCTGGAGGGCTTCACCAGCCAGGTGCGCCTGGGCTACCGCGCCCCGTATATCCTCGAGCTGGCTCGGCGGGTGGCCTCCGGTGAGCTGGATCTGGAGGGGCTCAAGCAGACGGAACTGCCAAGTGCTGAGCTGCGGAAAGAGCTGCTGGGGATCAAGGGTGTTGGTGGGTACGCGGCTGCCAACCTGCTGATGATCCTGGGGCGCTACGACCAGATCCCGGTGGATTCGTGGGCGCACAAGATGGTATCGCAGGAGTTCTATGACGGCGAGCCGATCACCCCGGCGCAAATCGAAGCCGCATTTGCAGGCTGGGGCGAGTTCAAAGGGCTGGCGTACTGGTTTTGGGACTGGTCGAGCTGAGCGCGCAGGTACAGCCTGGGCCTTTCCCGAGGAACAAGGCCAGGCGGGTGCGGCAGTCACTTCGTTGGATCCAAATTAGAGACCCAACGATGGCGGCGATCGACCTGCCACAGCTTGCTCGAAGGGTTCATCCGAACGCTGGCAAATAGATTGATTTTGTCCTGGTTTTATGTTACGTTTACTGAGAGGTAAACGATGGCCCGAAAAAAATTATCCCTGATTGACCACGCCTGGCTGCGCATGGATCACCCCGAAAATTTGATGATCATCACCGGGTTGATGGCGTTTGATGCGCCGCCGGACATTGAACTGCTGAAAGAAAAAATTGAAACGCATATGCTGCGCTTCCGACGCTTCAAGCAGCGGGTGGTGGTGCCGCGCCTGCCGTTTATGCGCCCTTCCTGGGAAGATGATCCCGGATTCACGATTGAAAACCACCTGGAACGGGTGGTGCTGCCCGAGCCCGCCGACCAGGCTGCCCTGGAAGACCTGATTAGCCTGCTGATGAGCGAGGAGCTGGATCCACGCCGTCCATTGTGGCGGTTTTACATCGTCGAAAAATATGGTGAGGGCAGCGCCTTGATCGGGCGGCTGCACCACAGCATCGCCGATGGTATCTCGCTCATGCAGGTGCTGCTTTCATTGACTGATGTTAATCCGGAAGGGGACAGCCCGGATGAGGCTGGCGGTGAAGATAAGCCCACCATGGTGCCGGTGAAAACTTCCAACGCCTCCGCGCTGGCGAACACTCAGGTGCAGCTGCACGACCTGTGGGATGAGGGCCGCAAGCTGCTGGGTGACCGGGAGCACGCCCGCATCCGCGCTCGCCAGGGATTGAAGTTCGCTGCAGCAGTGGGAAAGCTGGCCCTGCGCTGGCCTGACCCGCAGTCGCGCTTCAAAGGGCCGCTGAGTTTTGATAAGCGGGCGGCCTGGTCTCAGCCGGTGTCGCTGGCGGAAGTAAAGGAGACCGGGAAATATTTCCAGGCAACGGTCAATGATGTGCTGCTGAGCGCAGTCGCCGGCGCGCTGGGACGCTACCTCGCCGAGTACGGAGATTCCGTCGCACGCGGCACGCTGCGCGGCGTCATTCCGGTCAACCTGCGCCCGCTGGAGCTGGATGAAGACCTGGGCAACAAGTTCGGTCTGGTGTTCCTGACTCTGCCGGTGGGCAAGCACGACCCGGTGGAGCGATTGTATAAGCTGAAAGCCAACATGGATGGCTTGAAGTCTTCGGTGGAACCTGCAGCAACCTTCGTCATTCTGGGTGTGTTAGGGGCGATCCCCGGGCGGTTGGAAGCCCTGGCGACCGCCTTCTTCGACACCAAAGGCAGCGCTGTGATGACGAATGTGCCCGGACCGCAGACACAGCTTTATCTGGCAGGTGCGCCGATCAATACGTTGATGGCTTGGGTGCCCCAATCGGGGCGCATCAGCCTGGGGGTGAGCATCATCAGCTACAACGGCAGCGTCTGGCTGGGGGTAGCGACCGATGCTGGCCTGGTGCCGGATCCAGAATTCCATCGTCGCGTATTTCCAGGAGGAGTTTGAAGCGCTGCGCGATTGGCCCGAGCAGGCCCCGCAGGAGGGTGAGCACGCGCCCGATGTGGAAGTGGTGCAGGCTCAGGGCGATATCAGCCCTCTGACCAACCGCCTGGAAGCCGCTCTGACAACGCTTGACAGTCTGCTGGAAGATCTGAATGGGGGCCAGCTGGACGAAACTCCTGAGAAGGACAGCGTATAGGGGTGCTGTTTCCCAAAATGCATATCTGCTCACCACGGTTATCAGGCTGAGGCTTTGCCGAGGCATGCCAACCGTGGTTTTAATTTAACGATCCATTCTGAAATACGTTTTTTAATACCATTCACCTCGCGAGGAAATGGACTTTATTTTTCTGGCCGGTGGGTGCACCTATTCTGCCCCGCGCTCATTTTTCAGCTCCTGGCTCTTCGGCTGCATTTCGATCGCCTGATTCAATGCACCCATAAATTCATCGAGGGGGACCCCGTGCACTCGGGCCGCCATTTCAACCGTCAGTGCTTTCGTCAGCATCCGGCGGAATGAATAGCGCGCCACCCGCTTGACGCCAAAGACCTCCATCACATCGGCAATATCACCATACTCTTCCAGGATATCGGATACTTTTGATTTGGGAGTGATTATCATGGGTTATCCTTTGTGAAGGCTATGCGGGGTTTACCAATCAACAAGAAGCCAGTCACCAACAGCCAATAATTGAACACCAATACGAGGCCTGTGACACTCCCAGCACCTGCCGCGCGCTGGGCCGCGGCTAGCCTGGTTCCACGGGCGCCCAGCCTGCCAATTGCGCCCGCAGCGAAGCATAATTCTCAATCCCGGCGGGGATCTGGATGCGCTGGTCTGGCTCAGCTCCGCGCACCACCAGGCTGCGCCCTGGCCGCTCTTCGATGGAGGTTACCTTGCTGCGCGCCAGCCGGATTTCTGGGCGGTTGGCCTGGCGCTGGATAAGTGCATCCCCGGTCAGCAGCAGCTCATAGCCTTCCCAGGTGCGCCGGATGCTGCGCAGGATCGTCATACTGCCCACGACCAGCAGGCCCACCAGCATCAGCCCCGCCACTGCGTAGTCGAAGGGTGTGTCCGGCAGGCCGCGGTAGCCCACCAGCAGGCCCGCCAGCAGCGCGATGGACAGCACTGGCAGGAGCTGGGCGAGCGCCCGGATCTGGTACACCTGGATCGCCTCCGGGGGGACGCGGTACAACCGGGGAGGCGGACTACCGGCGGGTGCAGCCGGTGCTGCGGTGGGAACTGGGTGGCTTGGGTCCATGGCAGGGTGGGTGCGAGCTTACCAACGAATCATGGTTAATTATACGCCAGCACCAGACCAGCACCTGGCCCACTCCCGGCACCTTCAGACTTCGAGCTGCCGTCCGAGCAAATTTCTCATGAGAAATTCAGATAAATCGGGTGTAATATGGAATTAATCCAACCTGCGACAATATCTGGGGTGACCCAGGCGGCACATTTACCCTGGGGAGGTTAAGTATGACCGGACAGAAGGCATTTGCCCATCCAACCGGTACCGGCACGGGCCGCATGCTGCTCGCGATCCTGCTGGTCGCCGCTGGGCTGGCCCTGGTGGGATTCGTGATTGCCGTCGGTTTGCGCTTTGCCCTACCGCAGCCCGTTTTCACTGAAATTGGGTCGGTGGAGGATTTCCCACCTTCTGACCAGCCGTACGAGATCTATGCCGATGGAGGCGTATTCTTCGTGGTAAACACCGCCGATGAGTTGATTGCCCTGCATGCACTCAGCCCCCTCAAGCCGCACTGCCGGATTCATTGGGTAGGCCAGGAATCCAGGTTCATCGATCCCTGCCCTGGGACACAGTTCTGGCTGGACGGCAGCTACCACTTCGGCCCGCCGGCGTCCATGGAGCGCTACCCGGTCGTGGTCACAGGCGGGGTGGTAAAGGTTGATCAAACGCGCATCCTGCCCGGCCCCGAGCCTGCGGTGGGGGATATCTACACCGAATTCAGGTAATCTCTGCGCTAACTTTCGCCAACCACCTCCGCCGCCGCGTGCATCTGCCAGGGCCAGTGAACACACTCACCGATTTCTGGGAAAAGAACATAATCGGCCCGGCCTTTCATCACCAGGGTGATCACATCATGCCCTGCCAGGAGCTGCCGGGCGGCCTCCAGGGTCTTGCCCGACACGCTCACGTCATCCACCAGCAGCAGGCGTTGGGGGGTTGCGTACGCTCTACCTGCCTCCAGCACGCGCGGTGACTCGAAGCGAGGGGTGTTATCACCGGCGCGGAAATTGATCTGGATCAGGTCCAATGGAAGGTCGAGCTGGTATGCCACCAAACTGGCAGGGACGACCCCTCCGGTTGCCACGCCCACAACCCGGTCAACCTGGGGCAGCGTCAGCGCTTTGAGGCGGCCCACAAGCTCGCTGAAATCCAGCTCCACTTTGTCCATCAGGTTACTCAGACCCTGTGGGGCGGAGCCGGCTGATGATAAAGTAGTTCAAACCCACCAGCACCAGCATGCCGGGCAGGGCATTCACCAGCGAGCTGCGGAAGTACATCCAGGTTTCCAGCGGAATCAGGCTGCCCGGGAGCAGGGTGAGCAGCACCAGCGCGGCTACCTTCGCCAGCAGGAAACCCAGGAGTCCGGTGATTGGCAGCCTGGAAAGGCGTGGGGCGAGCAGCACGACCAGCAGGCTGAAGACAAGCAGCTCAAAGCTCAGGAGATAAGCCATTTCCAGGGTGGGGCTGCCGGTGAGTAAGTAATTCAGGATGGGGGCAAACAATGCTGCCAACAAGCTGACTGCCGGGTGGAAGAGCATGGCCGCGACGAACGGTGCGTAGAATATGGGGATCAAGCGTGCTCCCCAGGGCACCCCGTTTACGGGGGGAATTAAATGGACAAGAATGGGCAAGGCAATGGTGAGCACCAGGGTTATGATGGCAGCGGGCACCAACACTCGCCTGTCCTGCTTTAAACTGCTAATGTTGATCATTTGGATCACTCCTGTCTGAATAATATCGACCGCCATTATACCTTGCTGTGAGCGTGCATTGCGGTCTTGTTCAATGGTAATTTCGCGGTCAGGCAAGTAGCCTGGTCGTGCCTGTTGGTCACCCGGAATGGCGGCAAGAAGGCCGGCGGAGAATTCTGCCTTTGCCCTGGATTCTCACGGTGCTTCGTGATTTAATTTACTGCGTGCATCCCACCTATAAAGGAATTTCCCACAAGTGAAACAAACCGTGCGTGCGGCCCTCACCTCCCCGCAGGTGTGGATCTTTGGTATGTTGTGGCTGGCGAGCGCGCTGCTGCTTTCGATTTCAGGACAGGCCAGCCTGGCACTCACCGGGCTGATCCTGCTGGTCGGCATCTCGCTTTTCTGCCTGCTGACCTCCGCCCTCACCGAGCCCAACCCGCACACAGCGCCGCCGAATGAGAGCCAGGAACGTCTGCGCCTGGCTCTGCAGCTCCTGATCATCCTGGCTGTCATCGGCCTGACCGGCTACCGCGGCCTGGTGTTCCACGGTGCGCTGCCGGTGGAGCCCGGCCTGCCTGGATGGGTGTCCCTGGTGCGCCTGCTTGAGCATTACGGCAGCACCTGGTTTGGCAATGATAACTACCTGGCCAATCCTGTGCTGTATTTCGTCCTGCCGCTGGTGTTCCTGCTGCTGTTGGGCGCCCGCCCGGCGGAGTTAGGCCTCGGACGCGGCCACCGGGTGTGGCAGGTGACCCTGTTGTGGAGCAGCGTGCCGCTGCTGGTGATTGCGTTTGGGTTGGTGGCAGGCTGGTCGACCCTGGGATTGGTGCTGCTGCGCCTGCTCTCCAACACCCTCAACAACGGCTTTTTTGAGGAGTTTCTGTTCCGAGGAGCCCTGCAGACACGCCTGAGGCATTTTCTTTCGCCGTCCTGGGCACTGCTGATCCAGGCATTGATTTTTGGCGCCTGGCACCTGGGATTGGGCTACAGCAATACCGGCGGGGAGAGCCTGCTGACTGCCCTGGCGAGCACCATGGTCAGCCAGGCCGTGCTGGGCGTGGGTTTTGGCTACATCTTCGAGCGCACCCGCAACCTGGTCGCCTCATCGATCGTGCATATCCTGTTGAATTCGATGGGGATATAGACTGGTGCGGGCGATTACCGTCCAGGCCTACGACCCGCAATGGGCTGAGTCGTTTGCCAGGGAAGCGCGCAGCCTGACTGCCCTGCTGGGCGAGGGGGTCATCGACATCCAGCATGTCGGCAGCACCGCGGTACCCGGGATGTATGCCAAGCCGATTGTAGACGTGCTGGTCGTGGTAGGCGACCTTCAGCCGGTGGATGAGCTAGAAGTGGAATTCATCCGGCGCGGTTACCTCGTGCGCGGTGAGAACGGCATCCCTGGGCGGCGCTACCTGGTCAAGGGTACTCACACCCAGCGCAGCCACCACATCCACATTTACGCCGCCGGGCACCCGGATCGTGAGCGCCTGCTGGCGGTACGGGATTATTTGCGCCAGCACCCCGCCGAAGCAGCTGCCTACAGCGCCTTGAAACTGGAGCTGGCGGCACAGTTTCCGGCGGACAGCGCCGGATATGCAGCGGGCAAAGCTGCTTTTGTCCAATCTTTGCTGGCCCGTGCGCTCGCCTGGTAGCATGAACAGCCGACGACAGCCGCGGATTGATCCGGCAAGGCATTCCGGTGGTATTTAATCTGACCGGATCCGCCGGTTGATGCTGTCGTTTCAACGAGAAGAGGAACCTATGAACAGCCTGATGCAGAACCAGTTCCCGCTTTTTGAGCTTTACCAGTCCTTGCGAGGCCAGCTTTTGGATGGCCTGGATGATTCTGACCTTGCCTTCAGCCTGCCCGGCAACCGCAGCCTGGGTGAGCTGTGCGTGGAAATCGGCGAGGTAGAAACGGCTTACATTCGTTCTTTTCAGCAGTTGACGATGGACTTCTCCTACCGCCAGCCGGACACCAGCCTGGCAGGCAGCACGGCGAAGCTGCGCGCCTGGTACGCCGGGCTGGATGGCGAGCTGCGCCAGACACTGGAGGCCATGAGTGACGAAGATGTCCGTGAAAAAATTGTGGACCGCGGTGATGACTTCCGGGTGCCGCTCAACGTGCAGCTTGAGATCTACAAGGAAGCCCTGCTCATCTATTACGGCAAAACCGACGTGTACCTGAAAGCTCTTGGTAAGCCGCGCTCACATCAGTGGGCGGACTGGATCGGCTGATGGCGGGGATTTACGGGGTGACGAGCGGCACCGGCTCGATGTGTGGGTAAAGCGTGTACATCTTCGTCCCGCCCCCGCCGCCCCAGGGGATTTCGAAGGTGTACGAGCCCTCGCCTTGCAGCGGGAAGTTCACATCCGGGTGCACAGCGACCCCCAACGGAGGTACCTGCGCCTGGAAGCTCTTATCGTCACACTGCCAATCGTAGGTGCCCATCTGCCAGTCTTCTGTGATCTCCAGTTTCAGCACCCCACTCGCGCAGACTCCGCTGACCGAGGTGTGAACTTCCGCCGGAGCCTCAAATGTGCAGGAGTTTCTGACCGAGCTGAACGTCCCAAACTGTCTCCCGGGAACGATTCCTTGGGATGCGGTGTCCACTGCGCCGCCTTTGGTCACGATCACCGGGATTGAGCCAAAGGCTTCCCAGTTCCACTTGCCCATTCCGGTGTCTGTCCAGAAGGTGTGGGCGGCAGCCAGCTCGAAGGTGGTGGTATCGGTCGGGCAGCGATCCGGAGTAGGTGGCACATTCTCGACCGGCGCGCCGCCAGCAACCGGAGTAGGTGTAGGTGTGGGTGTGACCCCTGCGCCTGGGGGCGGATTCGTTTGGGTGGGGGTTTCCGTTTGGGCAGATGCGCTGCATGCCAGCAGCGCCGGCAGCAGGCAGAGCACCCCCAGCGACCGAGCCAGCGTTCTCCCAATTGTCAATTTGTGCAAACCTTGCATGGTGACACTCCTTCCCCAATCCTGTGAAAATTAGCACAATATGATTATAGAGGATTTTTTTGCCGTAAGGACCCGCACGCGTTGGAAATCTTGCGGATTTCATGCTCGCTCGGGCGATTTGATTTTCGCAAATTGGATGAATAATCTTCCGGTAAAATCAGGAACGCCAGACAATCGATACGCGCAGGAGGCAGCAGGATGACATGGATCGCTTTGGTAACCGGAGGCAACCGTGGGATTGGATTCGAAATTTGCCGGGGCCTGGGGAAGCTGGGGATGCACGTGATCCTGGCGGCGCGCCAGCCGGGAGAGGGCGAACGGGCGTGCGCCACCCTGCAGGGTGAGGGGCTGGCTGTTACCTGGCAGGAATTGGACGTGCGCGACCCACAGGCGATCAGGCGGGTGGCAGGCCGCGCCCTCGAGCAGTTCGGGCGGGTGGATGTCTTGGTCAACAACGCCGGGGTGTATCTGGACGAAGATCGAAGCGTGTTCGACCTGCCGGTGAACGTCCTGCAGGAGACGCTGGAAGTCAACCTGACCGCTCCCTTGCTGCTGTGCCAGGCGCTGGTGCCAGCAATGAAACGGCGCAATTATGGGCGGGTGGTGAATGTGTCTTCGGAAATGGGCCAGCTGGAGGGGATGGGTGGGTATACGGCTGCTTACCGTATCTCCAAGGCTGCCCTGAATGCCCTGACCGGTGTGTTGGCGGCGGAGACCCGCAGCCGCAATCTCAAGATCAACAGCATGTGCCCTGGCTGGGTGCGCACCCGCATGGGGGGCGCTTCAGCGCCGCGCAGCGTGGAGCAAGGCGCGGATACTGCCCTTTGGCTGGCGACTCTGCCGGACGATGGCCCCAGCGGTGGGTTTTTTAAGAACCGCAAGCAGATCCATTGGTGAGGAATTTCTATCTCGGGAAAAGTGGCACTATCACAGCCCCGTAATTTTTGTTAAACTATGTCTGGGTCTTTCCACGAGGGAGATGCCTCCATCATGAGCACCCAAGAGCGGGCGTTCCGCTCCCCGCCTAAAAAGCTGATCGTGAACCTGTATTCCCACGGGATGGCGCCGCTGCTCGGTCGGATGGTGCTGCTGCTCTACACCCGTGGTCGAAAAACTGGTCTACAGCGAGTGACTCCATTGCAGTACGAGCTGCTCAACTGTGAGCTGTATCTGGGCTCATCTACCGGGCTGGATGCCGATTGGGTGAAAAACATCCAGGCCTGCCCGCTGGTGCGGGTGCGGGTGCAGAACCGCTGGTATAACGGACAGGCGCGGGTAATCTGCTCGACGCCTGAGATCGCCGATTTCCTCGCCCTGCGCCTGGAGCGCCACCCGCGGATGATTGGCGCGATCATGAAAGCAGATGGCCTGCCCACCAGACCGGACCGGGCGACCCTGGAAACCTACGCCGGGCGGCTGGCACTGGTGATTGTGACCCCCGAGCAGCCTTTCCCTTAAAAATTTGGAGGTAACATGCGAGTTTTAGTTTATGGAGCTGGACCTTTGGGATCATTATTTGCTGCAAGGCTGCTTGCAGCCGGGCACGAAGTGGCGCTGCTGGCACGCGGCCAGCGCCTGGAGTCCCTGCGCACCAAGGGCGTACAGCTGGAAGACATGAAATCAGGCGCGCTCACGGTGGCGCGCCCGCGCATCCTCAGCGAGCTGAAGCCTGATGATCCTTATGATTTCATCCTGGTCATCATGCGCAAGAGCTATGCGCGGGGAATCCTGCCCGTGCTGGCAGCCAATGAGCACAGCCCGAACGTGCTGTTCCTGCAGAATAATTTCGCCGGCGCGCGGGAATGGGTTGCTGCGCTTGGGGCAGAGCGGGTGCTGCTCGGGTTTCCCACCTCCGCCGGCTATCTCGAGGGTGATACGGTGCGCGTTTTAGCCGGTTCAGTTCTGAACAAAGTCACCATTCCCATTGGTGAGGTGGATGGCTTTACCCGCCTGCGCACCCGCCTGGCAGCCGCCCTGTTAAGTTCGATGGAAGGCTACCAGGTGAAGATCGAAAAAGATATCGACGCCTGGCTTAAGACCCACGTGGCCATTTTGATGCCCGGGATTGCCCCCGCCCTATTTGCAGCTGGCCTGGACCGCCAACGGCTGGCTGCCACTCCAGACTTGTTGATCCTGGCGGCGCGCGCCACGCGCGAAGCGCTGGCAGTGCTGAGTACGACCGGAATACCCATTATCCCGAGAAATTACCGGCGTTTCCAGGCAATGCCCGAGCCGCTGATGGTGCGTTTCCTGCAACGATTAATCCTGGCGGATGAGATGGAAACCGCCCTGGTGGGGCATGCCCGGGTGGCAAAAGATGAGATCAAAATGTTGGCGGATGAGCTGCGGGTCTATGCCGAGTTCAGCGGGATAGCAATACCCGCTGGTGACCGGCTGTATCCATACCTGGCGGGTGAGCCACCGCTCATACCGAGTGGCCGTTCCGAATTAAAGATGGATTACACCAGCCTTGCTGCAGGTGTGGGCGCGGCCGCGGCGGTCACCGCCGGGTTGGTAGGTGTATTCGCTCTCCTGCGTTGGCGCAAACGCGCCTGACATTCGGGCTTTGTGGCTTTTTAAACCAGGTGAGGCCGAATCCTGGTCAGGTCGAATTTCCCCATTTGGCATCCAGGGCAAATAGGTAAATCGTATGGCAGAAAAAAACGATACCGGCACAAGCCTGAGTACGGTCATCATTTTTACATCCCGTATGGCGCAGCTGGCTCAGTTTTACCGGGATGGGCTTGGAATCGGACCCTATCAGGAATCACCTGGGCACCTGGGCTGCCAGGTCGGCGAGGTCTATTTTGGTTTTGACGAGGTCGAGCCGGAAATCACCACTGGTGAACGCAGCGGGGCGTCCCTTTGGTTTGAGGTCGATGACCTGGAGGGGACTTTCGAACGTCTGGTGAGCATGGGTGCTGCCATACGTTACCCACCAACGCCAAAACCCTGGGGCGCGTATCTCGCATCCCTGATGGACCCGGATGGCAATGTCCTGGGGTTGTCGCAGCGTAAACCTTGAAATAAGTGAGGGGGTAGATGTGAAAACCAAAAGCTCGTCATCCAATGACAGCCCAAAAACAGGTGATCGTGACCGCGCTTTGGGCTGGCTGGGGTTTGGAACCGGCCTGGCAGCCGGAGTCGTTTTGATGTTCTGGCGCGCGCACCGCCGCCGCTTCCAGTACAGCCTGCCGCAGGCAACGGCTCTGCGGGCTGCCCTGGAGTCTACCATCGACCCGGGTGAAGTGGAGCTGGCACTGGCCCTGGCAGAAATTAATTATGCCCACCTGCGAGCAGATGCTCCGCAGCGGGAAAACAAAGCTCTCCAGGCGCACCTGCTTGGCAATATTTTGCCTGGCCTGGCGCTGTACCGGGCGCTCCAGGATGTGCTGGGCAGCCAGGATCAGGCTCTCAAAGTGGTGGAACAGGCCTACATCCAGGTCTTCCCGGCAAAACTGGCCCTCAAAGTGCGCGCCCTTCAGTATGTACCGCTCCCATTCGATCTCTTCCGGAAAGCGCTGCACTGGCAGATGGAAACCAGTTTTCCACAAGAAGGCTGGCAGATTGAGTGGCTGGAGGACAATGCGCGGCACGTGGCGTTTAACCTGCACACCTGCCTGTACCTGGATACCTTGCGCGCCTACGGCGCCGAAGAGTTGACTGCGGTGTTCTGCCGGCTGGATGACCTGATGTATGACCCGCCGCTTAAGTACATGAACTGGGAGCGCACCACAACCCTGGCGCGCGGCGGGCCGTACTGCGATTTTCGCTGGTCAAAGCGGGACAAGGCGAACGCTCTCCAGAGTAGGTTAAACTGAGGGTTGGTCAATAAAACAGTAGGAAAAAGCCCCAGGCTTGGGTACAATGAATGGAAATTAGTGAAACCGGCTGCCAAACGACCGGCTGTGAGTGCTGGTGTTGTTTTGGTTTGTGACACCCTTGGTAAAACTTTACCGCCGGAGTCCGCATGATCGGGCCGCCAGAATAATGGACACCGCCCACTGGGCGCAGTCCCAGCACCCTACGGAGGAAGTATGACCACGCCCACCGCAGTCATTACGGATAGCGACGCCAGCCTGCCTGAAGAACTGGCTGGAAAGCTGGGAATCCGCCAGGTGCCGATCACTATCCAATTTGCCGACGAATCTTTTGAGAGTGGGGTGGACATCGATGATGCCAGCCTGTTTGCACGGGTCAAGCGGGATGGCCACCTGCCGACGACTGCTGCACCCTCACCCGGTAAATTCGCGGCTGCCTACGAAGCGGCCTTTGCCGGGGGAGCGCAGGCGGTGGTCTGCCTGACGGTCAGCAGCGAGGTCAGCGCGACGTATAGTGCGGCGAAAGATGCGGCCGAGCAGCTGCCAGGAATGGCAATCCACGTCATAGACACGCGCAGCCTATCGCTGGGGCAGGGCTTCATGGTGCTGGCCGCGGCAGAAGCAGCCGCGGCAGGTGCGGCTCCTGCAGAAGTGATCGCCCGGGCGCAGGCTGTCGGGGAGCGGACGCACCTGTTTGCGGCCTTGTCAACTTTGAAATACCTGGCGATGTCGGGCCGGGTCGGGCATCTGGCAGCCGGGATCGCCGATTTATTTAACGTCAAACCCATCCTCACGATCCGCGGTGGGGTGCTGGATATGCTGGAACGCACCCGCACCCAGCGCAAAGCCTGGGCGCGCCTGCTCTCGCTGACCGCCGAAAGCATGGGCCGGCAGCCGGTGGAGCACATGGGAATCGTCCATGTGGATGCTCGCGAGGCCGCCCTGGAGTTTGAAGCCCAGCTGCGCATCAACCTGCCCACCCCAGACGAAATCCTATTGGCGGAGCTTTCGCCCGGGCTGTCGGTGCACACCGGGACGGGCCTGGTGGGGGTCGCGTTCGTCACCGCCTCCAAACCGGTGTGAACAGCCTGCTGACCCTGGCCTACAAAGCCAGCCAGATCGCCTGGAAGGTGCTACGCCCGATTACGGTGGGGGTGCGGGTGCTCGTCGAGCGGGAAGGTGAATTCCTGCTGGTCAAACCTTCCTACCAGGCTTACTGGACCCTGCCCGGGGGCGGTGTGGAGCCAGGGGAAACCCTGGAGCAATCGGCGCGGCGTGAAATCAAAGAGGAAACCGGGGCGCTGGCTGGCGAGCTGCGCCTGATGGGTGCTTACACCAGCTTCCAGGAGCACAAGAACGATCATGTGCTCCTGTTCTGCGGCCCCCTGCAGGAGCTGGATGCGGGCTTCCAGCCGGACGCCGAGATCGAAGCGTTTGGTTTCTTTGCTCCTGGCAGCCTGCCGGTGGAAACCGCGCCCGGGGTGCGCCGCAGGATTGAGGAATATCTGGGCGACCTGCCCGGCCCTTTTTACGGGATGTGGTGATTTAACCCTGCTGGTTGACTTCTAGGGCGGTATGAATAATAAACGCATCACCATTTTGTGCCTGGGCTCGCGCGGCGATGTTTTCCCATACCTGGCGCTGGGTCAGCGATTGGCCCAATCTGGCATCCAGGTGACCGCAATTTCTTTCGAAAATTTTGCGCCACTGGTGCGGCAGGCCGGATTGGAGTTCTTACCGGTGCGGGGCGATGCCGAAGCTCTAGTGCAGACCGCCGGGGCAAACATGTTCAGGCTGGCGACTTCGTTCAGCCGGGCCGCCCTGGTACTGCAGGAGGATATTGCCCGCGCTGAAGAAACAATTGCGGACTCCAGCCTGCTGCTCAACCAGCTCCCAGGCGGGGTGTTCGGTGGGGACCTGGCGGAGCGCCACGGTGTGCCGATGGTGCTGCTGGCGGTGATGCCGCTGGTACCCACGACCGCTTTTCCTGCCCTGGGCCTGCCGCGTGCGCCGCGCCGCCTGCCCGGCTACAACCGCCTGAGCTACACCTTATCGGAGCAGATGGTGTGGCTTCTGCTGGGCAGGTCGATTAACCGCTGGCGCGTCCAGAAGCTGGGGATGAAACCTTTACCCGCCTATCGCCCGTTTGCCGAACGTTACCAACTGCCGTTTTTGCTTGGATTCAGCCCCCGGGTGGTGCCGCCCCCGCCGGACTGGGGTGCCAATGTCACTCTTACCGGCTGGTGGCAGCCGCAGGAGCCGGACTGGGAGCCTGCGCCTGATCTCGTAAAATTCCTGGAGGCCGGCTCGCCGCCGGTGTTCGCCGGGTTCGGCAGCATGCCGCTCAAAGACCCGGCTGCGACCGCCCGGGTCGTGATCCAGGCCGCTCGCCAGGCCAGGCAGCGCCTGGTGCTGCATACTGGCAGTTTTGGGTTGAGGGAGCTCGACCTGCCGCCAGAGGTCTACCCGTTGGAATATGCGCCTTACGGCTGGCTGTTTCCGCGCATGGCAGCGCTGGTGCACCACGGAGGCTCGGGTACGACCGGTTTTGCAGCGCGCTCCGGGGTGCCATCGCTGGTGGTGCCGTTCCTGTTCGACCAGTACGATTGGGGGCGGAGGTTGGCGGAGCTGGGGGCAGCTGTTCCGCCCTTGCCGTTTAAGCGCCTGACGGTGAGCCGCCTGGCAGGTGGCATCCACCAGCTGGTCCATTCGGAGGCACTGCGCCAGGGCGCCGCTCGATTGAGGTGAACAGGTGCGCCAGGAGGACGGGCTCGGACCGGGCGGCGAGTTATCTGGGTGAGCTGCTGACTTAACGAGGTGTTCTATTTGGACGTCCAGGTTTCCGCTTTGGATGGGCTGATTTGGCTTTCTGGGCTTGCTTTTTGGCCTGGTTGGCGGCTTTTTTTCTTCCGTGCCGAGCTTCTGTTCCACACCGATTGGATAGGAGCGCCGCTTCCGGGTGCTGATCAAGGCCAGTGTGAAATAGAATAACGCTGGGTCCGCTGATTGCCGGAGGCTGGAGAAAAAATAATTCAAATACAAAAGGCCCTATCCGCTTACGTTATTTTTGCCGAAGGTATTGTCTTTTGAAAATGAGCGATTGGTCCGGTGGATGAATTCGGACCAGTTTTAATTAGCGCAATACCTTGTGTAATCGCTCATTCAGGGTTCAGATGGTATAGCATAAGGATTAGTGTTTTTATGTCACTTTTCTACTGAGAATAAGCTCAGTCAACTGTGCAACAGTATCGAATGTGCTGGCATTCAATTCCGTATCATCGATTTTTACCTTATAGGTATCTTCTATGAATAACGCTAAATCGATTAGATGGAAGGAATCAACCAAACCGACCGAAATAAGAGGATCATCTCTGGTTATCGAAGTTCGATGGCGTTTGAGAATATTTGTTTGTAGATAATCTAACAAGGTGTTTTCAATATCATCCATCATATTTACTCTTCCATAAATTCGCGTTTATATTTCTCGCGGCATTCAGAGCGAGATATCTTCCCACTAGATGTTTTTATAATCCAACGCTTCTCCACGAATTGGAGATCACTCAAAGCAACATCACATTCTTGCACGACCCGACGACGCAATTCTGTAGAAAGGATCTTTAACTCAGTATCGGACATCTTTCCGTTTACAAGTTCGCACACCATCACAATACTTTCAGATCCCAATGTTTGGTCGAAGATACCGAATGCCGCATTCCGTCCCGGCACAACGCCTTCAATGGAGTTCGCCACAGCTTCAATATCTTGTGGGTATATGTTCTTTCCCCCAACAATAATTAGGTCTTTCTTCCGCCCGGAAATAAATAATTCTCCATCTGCGATATAGCCCATGTCTCCAGTAAAGTACCAACCGTTCCGAATTGATTTTGTGCTCAGGTCTGGACGGCGAAAATAACCACTTAACATGTAGTTACTGCGCAAAACAATCTCCCCAACATGTCTCTCAAGAAGATCACTTCCTGTCTCATCAACTATACGAATTTCTGTCCCTGGAACAGGCATTCCACAGCTGACCATGGGAGTTGCTGTCTCGGAATTTTGATCTGAGGGCAGTGCAATTTTATCATTCTGAAGAGAACGAATGTTTACCCAATCAACTTTTGCAGCTTCACCTATCGGATATTGGGTAACCGCAAAAGTATTCTCTGCCATTGCGTAACATGTTGAAAGTGCATTTCTGTTGATACCAGCGACGGCGAATTTTTCTAAAAATGCCTGGTGGCTTTGATGGTACACAGGCTCGGAACAGTTGATAAATGCCCGCATGCTGGATAAATCGATACCTTCTATATCTCTTGAACGGATCACTCGAACAGAATGGTTGTACGCAAAATTCGGCAGCCAGCAGAGTGTTCCGCGATGATTGTGAATTGCATGTAGTAATGTTTTTGGATCTCTCACCCATCGGAATGGCGACATCAGGATCAATGGGATACCTAAGATTAATGGCAAAACAAATCCCGCGATCAGTCCCATATCGTGATACAAAGGTAACCAGCTTACGATACAATCGTCTCGATTGATCCCCAGAACGGCGCTGTATGCTTCAATCTGGTTCAATACTGAACGGTGGGCTAGTGCTACTCCTTTTTGGAGTCCTGTTGTTCCACTACTGTGCTGCAAGAAGGCAATTTTTCCTGAAGAATATTCAGGCCAATTATCGTCTACCGAGCCCATCATGTCTGAAACCGCAACATCCGCTGTTGATAAAACCGTACATTTTGCCGATGATAAAAGGGCAGTCAATTCTTCTTTGAATTCAGGAAAAGTGATCACAGCCTTCGCCGAAGAATGAGTAACAAGCTCTTTCACGCGCTGTTTATAAATTTCCGGATCAAGCTTTTCAGTTAAAAACGGGAAAATTGAGCTGATTCCACCGAGATACATAGCTCCCCAAAATGCATATAATAGTTCTACGGAGTGGGGTAATACCAAAATGACTAGATCATCGCGATCAATTCCTATGTCTTGAAGAGCAATGGCATAACGAGCTGCGTTCTCATGAAATTCACCTGCCGTTATAACCTGTTCACTGCCATCATCATTCAAAAATACCAGTGATAACTTATTAGGATTCCTTCGGGCATGCTGCTGAATGATTCCTGTGAGAGTTATCGCATTGTTGTAATCCATTTTTCCTTAATATTCCTTATTCATCTGGGTCGTGTCCCTATCATTTACACTAGGGTGTTCAGTGAATTTATTGATATCTTCATAGAGCAGCGTTGAGAACAGCTTCTTTCCACAAGGATTGAGATGGTCTGCATCTTTGAAAAGTGTGTAATCGGAATTAAATCTTTCATCAATGGAATAATCAAAATATATAATCGAAAACTCTGACTGCAGATTTGACATTGTCTCTGCCAAATTTTCAGTAAGATCCGGAGCGTGCTTCATAAAATATTCGCTATACACTTCATAGTAGGGTGGCGAGAACAAAACCACTTTGATCTCTTTCTCATTAAGATAAGAAATGATTTCCTTCAGGACTTGAAGGGTATCTTCACGGATTTCCGGGCGGTTCTGATGTACTTCACGTGCAAATAGGATCTGTTCCTCAGCTCTTGACCGTGATAATTGAGCCAGAACTGCAAGCTGGGGATACTCGCATTTAATGGATGGTGGTTGGTTTAATCGCTCAGGTCCATTGCTCAACAAATCTTGGAAAATCCCTTTCCAATTATCTTCACGCAGAATAGTTTGGATCGGCAGAAGTTTAGTACCTTTGCCAATCAAATAGTTTTTTAGATCTCCAGAGATCGGTACCCAAGAAGGGATCGTTTCATAAATCTGTGTTCGGCGTAGCGAAACGTCCTCAATTTTTGCATTATCCCAATCCAGGGTGAAATAAGAAACTGGTATAAATACAACTTCGAGTTTTGGTAATCGCGGTACTAAATAATTCAGGTAATATTGAATTTCAAATAGATCACCCCATGCACGGGCGAGAGAATATCCATCATAATTCATGACAGAAAAATCGATATCATCACCGTGTGAGCTTCCAAGCACAATTGATTCAACAGAATTTTTGTGTGCGAGCACTTCTTCCAGATTATGTTGGTCGATCTGTAAAAAAGTAGTTGTTCCATCCGGACTAACCGTTGAAGCAATAGTTGCCAACCCATGCAGGATCACTGCCCCAAGAAGAAAAAAAACAACGAATCTAACAAAAGGAATAATCGCCGTTAAAAACCCGCATAGATAAATTCAGTAATGTTTAATTTTCCGAAGATCAAAATACTAAAAAACAAGGAATAAAAAATTACCCATCGAACCGGTGTCGGTATTCGATAAACGAAATCCAATGTTTTCCCTCGCTCTCGCAGGATATCAACCAGAAAGAGAATTAAGAGAGATATAGAAATAATCGCAAATTCATACAAACCACCGATATCCATTCCATATCCTGATGATAGTTGAATGTCGGTAAATATCTTTGAAACAATACTGAAGGCATCTGACATCGAATTTGAGCGGAAAAATATCCAGGAGAAAGAAATTAATTGGAACGTGAATATGATTTTTATGCATTCCAAGATCCAGGAGGGTTTAAATAGGTGTTTATTGGGGAAATACTTCTCTTTGACATTTTCGGAAATCATTGGGAGAATGATAAATACACCCTGCAGTAAGCCCCATATCAAGAAATTCACTGTCGATCCATGCCACATACCAGTTAAAAGAAACACTACAAGAATATTTGCATACTGCGCCATGTTGTTATTACGACGCCTTTTTCTTTCTAATGGGAAAAATACATAATCACGAAACCAGTTCGACAGTGTAATATGCCAGCGCCGCCAAAATTCGCTCATTGATTTCGAAAAATAAGGTTGTCGAAAGTTCTCTGTCAGATCATAGCCGAGTATCATGGCAGTCCCGATTGCAATATCTGTATAGCCTGAAAAGTCGCAATAGATCTGAATTGCATAAAAGTAGGTAGCTATGATTAGTGGGATCCCGCTGAACTCTACGGGGGAGTTGTAGACATTATTAAAGTTATTAAAGCCAGCCTGTCAGCAATGACCAGTTTTTTGAAAAACCCCCAGGTGACTAGTAGCAATCCTGATGAGAATCTGGTTCTGTTCGGGTTTTTAATCGTGTCGATCTGCGGTAAGAATTGACTTGATCGTTCAATCGGTCCTGCGATTAGAGTTGGGAAAAATGAGACATATAGTGCAAATTTCCAAGATGATCGCCCTCAGGCTTTTGTCTGCCTCGATACACATCAATTACATAACTGATCAGCCGAAATGAATTAAAAAGATAATCCAAGAGGGAAAACGATATTCAATAAATCATGGGGGATCCACCAATTAGATCACCACCTGAGGCAAATAACATAAAACGAATGTTATTTACGTATTTGAAAAATAGTAGCACCCCCAAATTTATACAAATGCTTATAGCAAGATAAGCTTTTCGATGGGTTGTATCTTCTGTACGATTGATCTGATGGGCGATAATATAATTTAGAATCGTTAAGATGATTAATAAGATTATAAAATTCGGATTCCAATTAAGGTACAAATAATAAGATGCTGCAAGTATTATCAGCCATCTTAATTTATGCGGTGATAAATAATATATGATGACAATACCGAGAACAGTAAATAAATATTCAGGCGAACTGAGAGTCATTTCTATCTTTTGAATTCGCCTTTCGATTGATCAGATTTTTATCAATATAAGGGAAGAAATGAGGTTTAATTCGATAATTAACGAATTAAACCTCAAGCCAGTCAGAGAGATCACAATTAATAAAGGACTGAGTTTCTCGATATCATCCCGAAAAACATCGATCAACTTTGACTACGCTTTTTGAGGGTATTTGAGCTGGATTTCTATTTGTTTTATTGATATATCGCTTAACACTCTTCCTCATCCAATTAGGCAGTAGTGGTCTGACCAAGTCTTTTATATTGTATGGTTTATTGAAAAATTTATTTAATGAAGGGATTTTTACTGCTTCCAGCAGAAGCATTGAACACATTTTCCAAATCTGCAGTGAAGTTATCGCTCAACATTTAGAATTTGATAGATCGATTTCAGACATCAAACTCGGTTTCTTCATCAAATCGCTGAAGAGATAAACCCGTATCTGCTCATGAGAGAACATATCATAGTAATCCTTAAGCTGCTGATAATATAAAGTCTTCTGGACATCATGTTAGGGGTTCCCCCAATCTTGTTCCATCCGGCTTTCTTCGCTTTCAACGGCAGTTTCGAAGCTGTCTATGGATCCCATCCCATGAGGGATTATATCTCAGAAAATAACAGATCGACCCATGCCTAAAAAAATTGTCAGGTCTGGTGCAATTCTTGCCGTAGGTTACGACACTGGCTTTGACTGAACGCCACTTCATCAACGAGTCAAGAATTATGTTCATCGCTCGGCTGAAACCAACTTTATGATTGTGATAAATCACGCGGATTGTGATGATTTACAGCTCGGGCGAGGAAGGAGTTTACTTGCAGCCTGCCGGAATTCCACTTATTGTATAAAAATTCGTATCGGAGATTTGGCAGGGGTCGGTGCGCAGAATTTCAGCGCCGCGATCTCGGCGCAGATACGACTTGCGCTTAAAGAAGGAATTGCCGCACCCGTCACAAACGCAGCCGTGTGGGCTGGGATCACAAGAGTCAGGGCAATCCCTGCATGGGAGGTGACCCATGGCACTCAATTTTGGGCGGGCAGGTGGTCAGGCGGAGGTGGTGGTAGATCGCAGCCGCTGTACGGACTGCGGCTTGTGCGTTCAGGTGTGCAAGGGCGCGCCACTGCAGATGGTGGATGGGCGGCTTGTTGTGGATCAGTCGATTATGTTCGGCTGCATTGGCTGCGGTCAGTGCATGCTGGTATGCCCGCTGGAGTGCATCACGATCCACGGACGCGATCTAGTCCCGGATGACCTGCTTCCGCTGCCGCGGATGGAAGAACGCGCGGATTACCCGGCGCTGCTGGCGCTGATGCGCAGCCGGCGCAGCACGCGCAGTTTCGCCGAGCGAGAAATTGATCCGGTAGTGGCTGCTCAAATCCTGGAGGCTGCCGCCACCGCGCCTATGGGCATCCCGCCCTCCGAGGTGGGTGTGCTGGCGCTGACCAACCGGGAGGCGGTGCAGCAGTTCCGCAAGGATCTTACCAAAGAAATGGTAAAGTGGCGGGTGTGGGCCAATCCGTTCGTGCTCGGGCTGATGCGTCCATTCATTGGCCGCGAAAATTACGAGATGTACCGGGCTTTCATCCGCCCGGCAATCGATATTTATGAGGCGAAAGACCACCTGGGGGAAGACTGGTTCCTGTATGACGCCCCGCTGCTGCTTTATTTTTATGCCACTCCCTACGCTGATCCCGCCGATCCGGTGGTAGCTGCCACGCAGGCCATGCTGGCAGGCCAGGCGCTCGCCCTGGGTACCTGCATGCTGGGTTTCCCCGGCTATGTGATGCAGTCGAGCTCACGGCTGCGGCGGGAGTACGGGCTGCCGCCCAAGATCCAGGCCGGCCTGGCGGTGATTTTCGGCTACCCGGTCTTCCGCTACCGGCAGGCGGTTCAGCGGCGCTTCGCCCAGGTGACGGTGCGCGGGACTGAACTTGAAGAAACAGAGCAGCAACGAACGAGCACTGGCTGAGTTTCTGAAAGTTGCCTACTCATTTGTCATCCCCAAAGCGGAGCTCAGCGAAGGGATGGATGAGAATTAGTCCGCTTCCATTCCAGAGGCTCTCAGTAGCCACATTCTATCAATTCTTTAATCTTCACTAGAACAGATGTTTTGTATCATAGATGACAGAGGAAGGAGGTGGGTTTATGCCTGCATATTTACAGGACACTATGGATTTTTTGAGCGACCTGCGCAGTCACAACAACCGCGACTGGTTCCAGGCTAACCGGGCACGCTACGACCAGGCGCGGGGCGATTTCGAATCCCTGACCGCCGAGCTGATCAGCCGCTTTGGGGAGGTGGATGATCTGGGCAGCCTGGCGCCAGAGCAGGCGATCTTCCGCATCCACCGCGATGTGCGCTTTTCGGCGGATAAATCCCCATACAAGACCAATATGGGCGCTTTGCTCGGTAAACAGGGCCGTAAAACGACCGGACGTGCTTATTATTTCCAAATCGAGCCAGACGACGGCTCGCTGGCAGCGGGCGGGCTGTTTATGGTTTCCCCGCAGGGCCTGGAGACCGTCCGGCAGGCGATCGCCCGGGATGACCAACCGCTGCGCAGCCTGATCGCGGCCGATTCATTAAGCAGTATTTCGGGCAGATAAGCGGCGAGCAGGTGAAAACAGCCCCGCGCGGCTACAGCACGGACCACCCGGCGATCGATTTGCTGCGCCACAAACGCTTCGAAGCGGTGCACCCACTGAGCGACCAACAGGTGCTGGCGGATGATCTGGTGGCGCATTTACTGGATGTCTTCCGGGCACTCAAACCATTCACGGCGTACTTCGATGACCTGCTGGGTGAGCAGGCGCACTCCCCGGAGAATTAAGGTCATCAGCCGCATTTCTCATCCAATTCAAAGCCAAACGCGGCCGTTCTCGTAGTATCCTTAACATAAGGACACACGCTGGGTCGGCAGCCGGTTTCCAGCCCGCGCTGCAGCCATCTCGGTGAACTTAATCTCAATTTAGCCACCAGGCCATTCTTTCCGGTGAGGTCTCACCGGTGGGGGATTGTTTCTAATTCGTCTCCGGTAAATGCCTGGTTATGAGGGTGTTAGGCTTGAATCGCCAGCTTCGCAACACATTGAATAGCTTGCTGTTGATCGGGGTCGTGACTCTGGCGACCGGGGCGTTTTTCCGCAACTGGTCGCTGGCGCTGGTCGTGACGGCTGGGCTGCTGGTACACGAGCTCGGGCATATCCTGGTGGTATCGCGCTTTGGAGTGAACTGGGAACTGGTTCTGCACCTGGCGGGGATCGGTACTCTGACACCGCTCGCCCAGCGCCGCCAGCTGAGTGCTTTCCAGAATGGACTGATCCACCTGGGTGGACCAGTGGCCAGCCTGCTGCTGGCCCTTTTTGCCCTGGGAGTCGGGCCGGTGCTGAGCCGCAGCCTGGCAGACAACGCCTGGGCGCAGCTGGCGAATTTCAGCGCCTTGCTGGCTGTGCTCAATATCCTGCCTTTTGCTGGAGTATCGGATGGTGGGCGGGTGCTGCAGCGCCTATTTGGGGCACTGCCGCGCCGCCTGAAACCCCCGACGATCCTGGGTGTACTGGTGGGCCTGCTGTCTTCCGCCTGGGCGCTTTGGCTGACCGGTTTCAGCCCGGTGGGCCTGCTGGCACTCATGCTGATCGGTTTGTGGCTGGTGGTGCACATGCTGTTGGAAGCGCAGCGCGATCCGACACATGATTGGCTGCTGGCAGGCAACCAGCGCGGCGACGCCCGGATGGGATTGGGCCGGGCGCTGTTCCTGCTGACGGTGATGTTCGCGGTGCTGGTGCTTTCGACGCTGGCGGTGCTGCAGACACCCTTCTGGCTCAACACCGGGGATGTGGTAGTGATGGCGGATGGGCTGCGGGAGGTGGTGCGCTTTTTCGCGACCCAGGAACGCCTGGCGCTGGTAGTTTTGGGATTGTTGTTTCTGGCGCGCTGGCTGCTGGCGCGGCTGCGAGCGAACTCAGTATGAGAAATTAATCGCCGTTTTCGGCGATTTTTTTTATGAAAGGGGGAAACAGCAGGCATGGCAGGTGAATACTGGCTGATTTTAAATAGGCGTGCTTGCCGAGCCGTATCAGCTGGAGCCGCGTGCGGCTGATCACAACCGGAGAAATGCGGTAAACTTTGCACATTGGAATGCGACGGGGTTTTTTCTTAGCGCGCGGTGCATTCCAGCGAAATAAGGTTTGGTGTCGCTGTATATCCATACACCACGGCAGGGCGCATTTTTTCTGGAGAGAACAAGGCTGTTGTCAATCTGAAGGCCGCGAGGGATCCTGATGATCACCACGTCTCAAATGGGTTGTCCATAAGAAAGGTGTGCGGAAAGGGATTGCTCACCCCTGCATAAAATGCCAGTGTTTGGAAAGGCAGCCAGGAATTACGCAGGAGGTGTCATTGTGCGGCAGGGTTTAAGCTGCCGTCCTGCGACTTGACCTTCAGCATGAAATGCGAGGCTGCTGCACTCGTGCGGGGCTCGCAGCGACCCCCAAGGGATATCCACGGTGCAATCAAGGACGAACCAATATGATCCGGGGCAAAGATTACATCGGGGTGGGTGTGGGAGCCGTGATGGTGGATAGCCAGGGGCGCGTATTCCTGGCGCAGCGCGGCCCGCAGGCGAAAAACGAGCGCGGCTTATGGGAGTTTCCGGGCGGGGCGGTGGAGTTTGGCGAAACTCTGGCTGCTGCCCTGCGGCGAGAAATGGCAGAAGAATTCGGTCTGATGATTGAGGTCGGCGAGCTGCTGGATGTTGTTGATCACATCCTGCCAGACGAAGGCCAGCACTGGGTCTCGCCGACTTTTGTATGCCGGGTGACCGCCGGGGAGGCGTGCATCCGCGAGCCGGGCAAATGCGCGGCAATTGGCTGGTTCCAACTCGATCAAATTCCGCCAGAGCTGACGCAGATCACGTGCGCCAACCTGGAACACTACCAGGCCCGGCTGGAGATAGGACACTGAGACGAATAAACATCAATTCGAAACGAGGTATTGATCTGAATGGACAGCGAAAGTGGATTTTTAGAGGTTAACGGCGCCCGGCTGTACTACGAGCTGGCGGGCGCTGGCCCATCGGTGGCCCTACTGCACTCCGGGATTGCCGACAGCCGCATGTGGGACACAGAGTTTGAACAGCTACGCCGGAATTTCCGCGTGCTGCGCTATGACCTGCGCGGCTACGGGCGCAGCCCGGCGGTGGCGGGTCCGTTTTCGCATGTGGAAGACCTGCATGCGGTTCTGGAAGTGCTGAATTTCCAGCCTGCGGCTCTGGTGGGCAGCTCCAAGGGCGGCACTGTGGCCCTTGATTTCTGCCTGGTACATCCGCAGGAAGTCAGCGCACTGGTACTGGCATGCAGCGCGCCCTCGGGGTACACCTTCACGGGCGACGATCCGCCCCAATGGGAGCCGATGGTGGCGGCTTACAAGGCCGGGGACTTTGCCCGGGCTGCTGAACTGGAAGTCGAAATCTGGCTGGTGGGGCCGCAGCGCCGTCCCGACGAGGTCGCCGAACGGCTGCGCCGCCAGGTTGCGGAGATGGATGAAATTGCCTTGCGCAACGAAGCCGAGGGAGGCATGGAGGAACAGCGGCTGGCCGTCCCGGCGCTGGAGCGCCTGGGGGAGGTGCTCCTCCCGGTCCTGGTGGTAAGCGGCGGAAAGGATGATCCGAACATGCCCGCCGCGGCACGCCATATGGCGGAGTCACTGGCGGATGCCCGGCTGGTCGAATTCCCGGAATGTTCCCACTTTCCCAACCTGGAAGAACCGGAGCGCTTTAACCAGGTGCTGGGCGATTTCCTGCGGAGCGCTGCAGCAGGGACCTGACTGGCTGAAGCTGGATGAACTAATTTTCTGGAGGGAGATACAGGCATGGTCGATTGGCGGCGGCTTTTATTTTCAACCGCGGTGGGGTTGGTGGTGAGCTTGTTATTGATTGCCCTGGTTCGTCCGGCGGCCATCGGAGTATTTGCCGGGCTGCTGGCGGCAGCCCTGGCGGCGCGCGTCAACGGGCCGAGCGATGGCGCGCTGGTGTGCGCGGCGGCAGCGCTGCCGTTGGGCGCTTATTTCGGCCTGCGAGTGGGTTTGGAATTTCCCCTCCAACCCGGCCAGCCGCAGGCGATTATCCTGATTACCGCGCCCGTGTTGGGCGCCTTGGCATATGCCACGGTGGGCAGCCTGACAGGAGCCGCAATCGGGTTTGTGCTGGGCCTGGCGGGGTTGGGAAGAAAATGAGCCCTGACTGCGTCTAATCAGCAGCGCAAACGCAAGAATTCAGGAGGCAGCAGGAATGAACATGGAAAATCAAAAAGAACTGGCAACCTTGGGCGGCGGCTGTTTTTGGTGCCTGGAAGCCGTGTACAAGGATTTGCAGGGCGTGGAAAAAGTGGTGTCGGGGTACGCGGGCGGGCACGTGCCCAATCCCAGCTACCAGGCTGTATGCACCGGGACGACCGGTCATGCGGAAGTGGTTCAGCTAACCTTCGATCCGCAGGTGATCTCGTTCCGCGAAATCCTGCAGGTGTTTTTTACCATCCACGATCCCACGACCCTCAACCGGCAGGGCAACGATGTGGGACCGCAGTACCGCTCGGCCATTTTTTACAGCTCGCCAGACCAGCGACAGGCAGCTGAGGCTGCCATTGCTGAAGCCCAGCCGCTGTGGTCGCGGCCGATTGTGACCGAGGTGACTTCTCTGGATGTGTTTTACCCTGGAGAGGACTACCACCAGGATTACTACGAGCGCAACGCCTTCCAGCCGTACTGCCAGGTGGTGATCGCGCCCAAGGTGTCCAAGTTCCGCAAGATGTACATTGAAAAACTCAAGAAGCCCGCTTGATCCATCAGATTAATTGGGTCTGGGGTCTAACAAACACCTCCCGATTATTAATTTCGGGAGGTGTCATGTTTTTTGCCTATCATCGCATGCCTCGCCAATCGAAATGGATCGCCTGTCTGCGGGGAAGCAACCGGGGGGATGAGAAGCAAGTCTTAAGTCATTTGGACCGCAATCAATATATCGACTAAATGGTTATGCATTCGCATTGGTTTTCAGGCGATTCGCACCAACTGCAGCCTCACGCCGGGCCTGCAGCCCGTCTACATACGCCTGGATCATCAAATCGAAGCTCTCATCGATTTCCAGGGGCAGGCCAAAGCCGCCTGCCAGCTCCAGGGTGGCAAAGCCGTGCACCAGGCTGCGCAGGCCGCGCACAACATGCAGGGCTTCCGAATCGTCAAATCCATACCCTGCCAGGGCTGCCAGTACAATCGCGACCACTTCCCGGCTGGCAGCTTCCAGCTCGGGATCGAGTGAAGCGTGCTGGTAAACCGACTGGACGGTGAGCGGGTACACGCCGGGGTGGGCAAGGATAAACTGGCGGTACGCGCCCGCCAGCGCGAAGACCGCGCCCGGGCCGGTTTTACCGACCGCGGCGCGTGCCAGCACGCTGCCCAACTCATGGATGCCCTGCAGGCGCAGCGCCGCCAGTAATCCGGGCAGCCCGTCCACATGGTTATAAAGTGACGGCGAGCGCACACCCAGCCGGTCTGCCAGGGCAGCCAGGGTCAGGTTTTCCAGCCTGCTCTCGTCCACCAGCCGGGCGGCTTCGGCAACCACCACCGCCCGGTTCAGCCCGGCTCTAGGCGACATGGGCCAGCTCCAGCATTTCCACAACCAGCGGCAGGGCGGAGGCCCACGCGATGATCAGGCGGGCGGTGGTTTCCGGTTGTTCGGCGTGCGGGTAGTGTCCGGCCTCGGGCACTACCTCCATCGGCGGGCTGCCGGGCAGCAAGCTGGCGATGAGCTGGCCTTCAGCAGCCGGATCTTTGAAATCGGGGTCGCGCTCACCCATGATCACCAGGGCTGGTACGGGGAGCTTGCTCAACAAGCCGGGCACATCCTGCTTGGAGCTGGTCATCATGCGGCGCACAGCCGGCATGCGTCCGGGCTGGCGCAGGTTTGCACCCAGCTGTGCGAGATAATCTTCGAAATCGGCAGGTGGGGCGGCGGGATAGAGCGTGCGGTAATAGCGTATCCAGGCACTCGCAGCCCACGGGCCGGAAAACAACGGGGTGAAGAGCAGGCGGGCGATCCAGGGTGGGATGGTGGCGCGCACAAAGGCGTTCACCATAACAATCCCGCGCACCAGAGTTGGGTCGGCGACGGCGGCCTCGGCCACGGCAGCCCCCGAGATGGAAGTGCCGACCAGTATCGCCGGACCAGCGTCCAGGTGGCGGATGAGCGCCAGGAGATCAGCGGCGATTGCAGCGGAAGAATATTCGTCCCAGCCGGTGGAGGATTCGCCGTGGCCGCGCAGGTCGAGCGAAACGGCCCGGAAGCCGGCTGCCACCAGGCGGGATGCCAGGAAGCGGTATTCGGCGCGCACATCGCCCAGGGAGGGGGAGAGGATCACCAGCGGGCCGGTGCCTTGATCGGTGTAGGCGAGGGTGCCGCTGCTGTGTTTGAAGGTTGAAGCTGCCATGGTTTAGATTTCCTTTCTTCTAAAAACTAATGAGATTAGTTTATAAACTAATACTATTAGTTTGTCAAGAGGGAAATTTACGGTGGCGGTCGTGGGTCAGCTTCAACCGGGTTATTCGCGGCGCGGGGATATCCATCACAGCTGCCACCTGGAATAATTAAAAACTCCCGGCAAGCCATGCTTTCCGGGAGTTGTGTTTTGGGTACCGTTGTGCTTATTTATTGACGCCTGCTTCAATAGGGATAACCATTGGGACGGGTTGTTCCTGCTCCGCGTGCTGCAGCAGGCCGCTGCCGGTGTGGAAGGACCAGGCATAGGTCTGCCCGTTGGCGGTGATGGAAACGGCGTATGTGCTGTTGGAAAGCAGCGGCTGGCGAGGCATAATCACGACCGCATCGCGGTAGCCCAGGGCCCAGCGTCCCAGGTCGGCGTGGGCGCGGTCGGGGTTGGTGTAGCTGTTTTCGGTCAGCACACAGTGCTGCAAGGCCTGCCCACCGCGGCTGAAACTGCTGGCGCTGACGTTCACGCTGGCCTCGCCGGTGCCCAACATCAGGTAAATGGGCGCACCGGAAGGCGGGCTGTAGCCGCTGCACGAGGACAGCGGGTCGGGCGCTTCGCCGCCTGTGTAAGTCAGGTAGGGCATTTCACTGCTTGGCCCGGGCCAGTAGATTGGGAAATTTGTGCCGGAAGGCAGGTCGGCCGCGCCCCGGTATACGTCAAAGCAGGCGCCCATCTGCAGGCTGCCGTCGGATTCACGATAGTAGCCGAAGCCGGTCGACTGCAGGCGGGGATCCAGCATACCCAGCCCGTGGAACGGACCGGTGAGCCACATATCGATCGCGGCCAATTCGCTGGTATCGACACTGGTGCTGACCATCAGGTTGCTGCTGCCAGCGGCAGTGTTGCCCTCGGTTGTGAAATAAGGGTGACCGGGATCTTCGGAATGGGCAATGATATCGTTTTTAACCATGTACGTGGAGTGCAGCGTGCAGCCCAAGCTCCAGCTTGCCTCCTCCGTGATCGGCAGCAGATTACCCAACGAGCGGCGCTGGTTGACATACCCCAACCAGCCGGTGGGTGCGCCGTGCGGGGCGCTGTTCTGCTGGACGAGCATTGGCAGGTAGATGGGCAGGCTGATGTCATCTGAATCAGCCCGCGCCGGTCCGCCCGGCAGGGCGGCTGCCAGCAGCAGGGCAGCCAGGATTGCAACAGTAAAAAACTTCCAAATGATGAGTGACTTCATGCGCTCCTCAAGTAAACCATTGATAAACAGCGGCCATGCAACCGATGTGAGCCGAGCATCAGGCCTGCACCCGCCCGATGATCCAAACGATCAGCCGGGCAATTACCACACCCATAAAAGTCAGCCCGATCAGGATGAAAATCACCGGGACCAGTGCAACCCAACCCAGGCCTAAACTCAGGCGCAGCTCGAGCGGGGTGGTCGTGCCCGACTGCAGGTAGGCGTTTACCCGGTTGGCAGCCTGCAGCTTGCCGTCATAACCGGAGGAAAAAACGTTTGTGACCGGCTCGCTGTAGAACGGCGTGTTCAGCACCACCCGGTACGTACAGCCATCGCTGTCGCAGCTTTCGTCGACGACTGCCTCCTGCACATTCACCACAGTGCGCGGCGGCTGGGGGAAGTAGCCCATCCAGTCGGACTGGATCGTGCAATTAACCTCGGCCGGAGCGCCTGGCTGGCAGACAAGGTTTGTCCGGTGGGCGCCAAGCAGTAAAACCAGCGCGCCGACAACGGTGAAAATAAATCCCATCAGAAACGTGTGCCATGAAGGATTGTTGCGCACGCCTGGTTTGCCTCCGCAGGCATTGGATTGTTAACTTCCGGCGCTGGCCGGAACTCTTTGCAGATTATAAAAAAGGCTCCCCGGTTTGTCATTGGGACGATCGTCCTATCCAGACCATTTTTAGCAAAATTAGGAAGAATGTCTTACTCCGGGATGATATTTGTCATGGTCGCATGGACGCTGGCTGGCCTTCGTGATGATGCATCTCTTGCCCATCAGTATAAGTTTCGCTTATCAATCAGCCCAAGTAAAAGCGTTAGTGGCAGGGACAAATGTAACTATGATCCCTGCTGCCCGCTGGCTATAATTAGTGAAAATTTACACAATTAAATGGATGCGCTCTTCGAAACCATTGCGGAGCGGCATTCAAAGCAGTTGTTGTATTCAAACTAGTGAGGAGAAAACCAGAATGTCCAAACGAATCACCCTGCTGTTGTCTTTGATCATCGTGCTGAGCATGGTGTTGGGTGCCTGCAGCCAGGCACCCGCCGGACTGGTCGCCAGGGGTGCTGGGCAATGTGGTGGCAGCCACCTACACACCCTCCGCCATCGAAGTGCTGGTGGCCCTGGGAATTGTGGCCTTTGCGGTATTGGGCTTTTCCCTGGGCGTGTGGTATCTACCAATTTTTAATCCACCACCGGCGCATAACACGGGCGACTGAGTTCTGACACAGGGGAAATCTGCGCAAAAAGGCTCCGCCGGATCCGGCGGAGCCTTTATTTGTGAAATGAAGGAACCACAGCAGAAGGTTCCAAGTGGGGGAGTCCACCCTGCTTCCGGGCGCTGGCTCTAAAAAAAACTCAATCCTGTTATAGCCAGTCTCCCCACAGTGCGGGACCTATTGAGAAATCCCCGCAGCAGCGCTGCGCGCCTAATGCTGCAGGACGCCCTATTCAATAAATAAAACGAGAGCCGGGTGTATACCTGGCTCTCTTTCGCATGCTGTGCGGCAAGCAGGGGGTTGTAGCTGTGCCTGCCGGTTGAAATCTATTTGCCAGAAAGCAGGTTGATCATTCCCGTCAACCCAGAAGGCGAACGGTGAACCGGTGGGATACCCACAATGGGCCGCCCAATTCGGCTGGTGGTTTCGATCTCGCCGCTCAGGCGTAGAACTTCGCCGGCTCCGGCAAATACACCATAATTCGAGATATAGATACTGCCGTCCTGGCCGATCGCCAGGCCGGCGGGGGTTACCAGACCATCACTGGCAACTTCGGTATGGCTGCCATCGGCTTCAACTCGGATCAAAGCGCCGGTGAAGTCGCCACCCATTTCGGCGGCCAGCAGGCCGTTTTTGGTGATCTCAAGCACATACAGCTGCCCGTTGGGGTCGAAGGCAAGGTCAATGATGTTGGTAAAGCCCTCGGCGTAAACCTCAGGTTCCTGACCGGGCACCACGCGGTAGACGCGAGCTGCACCAATCGGGAAGGGGAAGCCGGTCAGCTCGCCCACGTAGTAAGCGCCATCCGGGCCGACAACGACCGAGTTCGGGACCGCCTGCATGGGGATCTGGGTGCCGGGCGGCAGGCCCAGGAAATCGGGAGCGTCCACCATCCGGTCGGGGAAGACTGCCACAGTGGATACTTTGTTTTTCACGACCATCAGCAGCGCATTGGCGCCGGCGTCTGCTACCAGGGTTTTACCACCAGTCACAGCGGCCACCGAATACGGGTTGCTGTCGATCTCACCCTGATCGGGATTGGCTTCGGCTTCGTAAGCCGACACATCGGCATCGAAGCGGTATTTGCCGCTGGTCATGAACAAGATCTGGCGCCCAAACTGGGACCCAACCTCACCAAGCAGCTCTTCCCGGCTGTCTGGGTTACCACCAAAGCCGGTAATTAACCAGCCGGTGCGGCCGCGGAAAGAAACATCTGCTGGGCCGGAAGCAGCCATCCCGCTTGAATCGGCTAACGATGGCAGTCCGGTCAGAATGCGTTCCTGCCCGCCTTCCCAGACACGCGTGACCGCGCCGGTGGGTCCGTAACAGGCATCTTCGCCGCCTTCGGGGTTACTGACGCAGGGCCCAGCCCCACCCACCCCGGCTTCGGCTACATACACAGCGCCGTCCGGGCCAACGGTCAGGCCGCGCGGGTTATCCAGGCCGGAGGCAATGACGACCCAATCGCCGTCAGCTGACGCCGGCTGCGTGCTGAATAAGAGCAGCACCATGCTGAGCAGGAGCATACCTGCCATTAATACGCGAAAAACTCGAACCTGGTATTTCATCCTTCTTCCTTTCGCTTTCAAAATAAGTCTGATTCATGTCTGTCAGCAAACCGCCAGGAGTTTTCCGGTAGATACAGAAATCGGAAAAGTGGTCTGCTTTAGCAATTGGTTGTTTGACATCTAAGTTTCAGTGCCGAATTGCAACCCATCGCAGGAACAACCCCCACCTTTATTTATAGTATAAGTACCTGATTTGTCAAATTAAGGTAAGCTCATTTGGGGGTGTTTGCGGTTAACAATATTGTTAGCTGAGGGGCGTTTCAATTCATTATTTTCTTGAAGCCTCGGCCTTTGGTGCGTTCAGGTAAACTACCGTGCAAACTGTCGTCTCGACTGCGCCAGTAGATGGTTCCGCTCGACGCGCGGTGGGCGGGTAGCCCAGATGCGTTCAGGCAAACAGCGCCCTACAAATAAGCCATAACCCTGCGCGAGGTGCGAAACAGGGAACCGCGCGGCCAAATGGAAAAGGCCGGGGTGTGGGTCCCGGCCTCTTGAAGGGTGCAGGCGGCTGGCGCTCAGCGGCGGGTGAGCGGGAAATACAACCGGCTGCCGTCGGCGGTGAGCACGAAGCGGCTGAAATGGTCCGCCTGGGTTGTGACCGTATTGGCGGATGGGTCGCGGGTGACGACCAGCTCGGTCCAGCCTGCGCCGTTGGAGGTGTAAATCCGCAGCCCGGATTCGGCATACGGCCCGAGGGCAGGATCGCTGTAATAGAATACCAGCGTGAAAGGCTCAGTAAAGGTGGTGACGGGCGTGCTTCCCTGGCTGGCGCTTAAATCTACCCCATCCAGAACTACCCGGCCCGCGGGGCCTGAAATCGGTCTGGGCGGCAGTCAGGAAGAGGTCTGTGTCTGCGCTGACCGCCAGGGGTGGGAAGCTGATCTCCATGGAACCATCCCAGGCAGCTAATGATCCGCCCTCGGCTGGGGTGATGGTGCCGCTGCGCGGGCTGAACGGCAGCGGACGTGCCCGCCAGAACTCCATCCGCAGCCACACCAGCAAACAATGCCTCGCCTTCCGGGTCAAATGCCAGAGCGAGCACATCCCAGTTGAACAAGCCGGGACTGACCTGCTCCCAGGTGCTGCTGCCCGTGTAGTGATACAGCCCGGGCTGGTAGCCAGGCAGGCTTGCACCCACCCATACCTGCTGGTCGGCGCCGCTGCCGCTCACCAGGATCGGCTGGCAGTTATCCAGCGGCTGGCTGGCAGGAGCCCAGTTGGTGCCGCTGTTGGTCGAGACGTACACTCCGTGGTTTTGGGTGCCCACCCACACCGTGTGATCCGTGGCAAAGTCCGGGGACAGGGCAATGGAGAGGGCTACCGGGGAGCTGGCGTCGAAGCCGCTCAGGCCAAGCGGCTGCCAGGTGAGCCCGGCGTCCACAGTGCGGTACACGCCCGAGTAGCGAAACGCGGCATAGGCGGTGTGGTCCGTATCAAAAGCGGGCGAGAGCGCCAGGTCTTCCACCAGCCGCCAGAAATCCGGCATGCCCGCGCCAAGCGTCCAATGGTCGCCGGCGTCGCTGGAGTAAAACAGCCCGCCGTAGGTGCCCGCCAGCAGGGCCTGGTCGCTGGCAAAGCCGGGGGAGATCCCCAGGTTGGTGACGTTGGTGTCGGTGAGGCCCATTGTGACGGTCAGGAAATCCGAGCCACCGTTGGTGGACCGGTACACCCCCCCGGCGGTAGCAGCAAACAGCGTGTGGTCGCTGGCGAAATCCGGGGAAACGGCGACGTCGAAGACCTGCTCACTGTTGTGCAGCCCGGTGGGCGCCCAGGTATCCCCACCGTCTGGCGAGGCAAACACCCCGGCGTGACCCAGCCCCGTCCAGAGAGTTCTGGTCGGCAGCATAGTTTGACGAGAGCGCCAGCGCATGCCCGTCCAGGGCGCTCAGCTCGACATAGGTCCAGGTAGAGCCGCCGTCGTCTGTCCAGTACAGGCCTTCGGCAACGGTGATAAACACCAGGTGATCGCTGGCGTAGGTGGGAGAGGGGGCGATGTATGACCACCAGTCGTAGAATGAGGTGAAGCTGCCGAAGGGCTGCCAGCTCGCTCCGTTATCCGGCGAGCGGTACACCCCGGCGTTCGAGCTGAAATACAACGTGTGATCGCTGCTGTAGGCCGGAGAAAAGACCAGCAGATCGGGGAAATCAGCTGCACCGCTGTGCCACATGGGAGGCTGCTCCGGCAGCTGTTGCCAGGTGGCGCCGTAGTCGCTGGAGGTCCACAGCAAGCCCTCATCCGGCAGCGAGTCCGGGATCTCGCTCACTGCCCACAGGGTGTGGTCCGCGGCGTAGTTCGGGGAGGGCTCGATGTCCAGCAGGTTGTAGTCCGAGCCATTGTAGGCAGCCTGCCCAAAGGCCTGCCAGGTGTCGCCGCCGTTCACAGAGCGGTACAGGTAGCCCGAATAGGGCGTGTAGCTGCCGCCGTTAAAGATCATCTGGTTGTGGGTGACCGCCCACAGGGTGTGGTCCGCGGCGAACTGGGGCGAGAGTAGCAGCACCTCCACGCCGTAATTGACGTTGCCGCCCAACACCGGAGTGAGCAGCTGCTGAGCCGGGTTCCAGGTTGCGCCGCCGTTTGTGGAGCGCCAAACCCCACCCTGGTCGACGTGCGACGAGGCGACATAGACAGTTTGGTCATTGACGAAGTCAGGCGAGAAACGCACCGCCAGGTCCTCCGGCGGGTCGACCCACACCGGCTGCCACGTTTCGCCGCCGTCTATCGAACGCACCACGTTATAAACGCTGCTGATCCACTTACCCCCCAGCAGGGTCTGGTCGGCGGCGAAGTTAGGCGAGACCGCCAGCAGGGTCACGTGCGGGTCGAGCAGCTCCCAGTTCTGGGCGCGGCGGGCGCGGTACGTGCCGCGCAGCGGGTGCGTGGCGAAAACCTGCTCGTCGGTCGGGTATGCGGGTGAGAAGAACAGCTTGAAGGGGTCGCCCTGCGGCAGGCCCTGCGAAGCCTGTTGCCAGGCGACTGGTTCAGCGCTGGTCTGGGCGAAGGTGCGGGTGGTGTAAGCCAGGTAAAACAAAACCCCCAGGCAGAGCAAGATCGCAAACACCAGCGCCATAGCAGCCCGGAGGCGGGGTTGGGTCAAAGCGGTAGCAAGCATGGTTTCCCTCCCAAAAGTAAAAAAAGGCCATTTGACAGATTATAGGAAGGTTTATTCGTGATTAAGCGAACAAATCCGTTTCATCTTTAGGCAATAACCGTCACAGAACAGGCTGCGTCGCGCTAGAAGCGGCCTGGATGATTCCTATACAACCGGGAATGGCTATTCAGGGAATAGGGTCTTCTGATCCGACTTCGGCCCTCGATCCAATCTTAATCCGGGGACTGATCGAAATCCAGACGCGCCTGGCCCAGGATGGAATATCGCTGATCGTTGAAACGAATGTTCCGTATCTGGCCCGCAATGTTGCCGACCGGTTTATTCTGATGGATGAGTGTGTATGGTTTGAAACGGCTGCGCCGGATGAGTTTTTCAGCAACCCTAAGGAAGCTCGTACCCGCCAGTTTCTGGAGCATATTTCACTTAAATACAGCGGCGGCGAACTCTGGGAATCATCATAACCGCCGCCCAACCAGGGGCAGGATTTCGTTCCTGCCCCTCCCGTAGTGTGCGCTGGCGGAATGTTGTCGGAATGCTAGATTCTGAAAGCAGGGAGTTTTGTCACCCCTGCTGCATGAGCCCTGGGCCTCGGAAGGATCCAGCAGGCTGTGCGCGGATAGGAATAGAAGACGCGCCTAGCCTGGAGATGAGGACAGGGAATGCCGGTGGCTGGCGCAAGGCGCTGAGCCAGATGGTGAAGGGGCCCGCGCCTAAACCGGGGCCAGGGTACCGGCAAAGATCAGCCAGGCGAGCACGGTTTTGGCTGATAGGCTCAATATGATGTAGACGCGTTCCCCGAACAGGTAGTCCTTCCAGGGTCCAACTTTTTTATACTGCAATACCATGTTGATGGCGAAAATGTTAAAAAATACGAACAGGGTGGGGATAATGACGTAGACGAAGGTTGGCGGCGGGTTGTCACCGGATGACACTGCGCCAACGAAATACAGCATTATCACGATCCACGGAATGATCCCGGCGATACAGCCGTAGATGAAGGAAGTCCAGTCCGTCTTTTCTGTGTACTGGTTGTGAACCTCCATCATGATGCCGAATAGATTCATCATGGCATTCAAACCGAAGATCAGGATGATAGCGCCCAGGTCCCATAGCCCGCATAACATGCCAATGAGCACGATCATCAATGAGGAACTTAAGGCGTATTCATAGAAGCGAACAGGATTCATGCCCTTCTTCAGATACTGTACGTAGCGCGGGTAGCCAATCGTTGCTAGAAAAAAGTGCGCTACAGCCGAGATGAGCAGGAACATGGCAACTGCTGGCCCAAAACGCAGGTTGTAGACGAGCTGGGGATCCGGTGTTAGCGAGAGGGTTGCGAGATCAAACTTAAGGTAATACGTGTAGATGGGATAGGTCGTGTCATTACTGACCAGGATCATAAAAATGCCCTGGATGAGATGTAAGAATCCCATGCTTACGTTGAAGCGGCGCAGGGAGATGAACTTGCGCTCCATGTCACCTGAAAGGCTGGTTGTGGCAGGGGTGGTCGTGGTCATTACGTTTTCTCCTTAGGCTGAAAGTGTCCGGAAAAATCTATCGCTGACCAAAAAGGCTGCGGTCATGGCGTTGGGGCGGGCGTGGAGGCGCGATCAAAGCTGGAAATTGACCAACCGCATTTAGGCGCGGGATGGATCTGAAAGAGGCTCGCCGAATGACAGCCCGCGTTTGTGATTGATTCTACATATTGATTGTACAACAAAAGTTAGCGGAAGACCCTCGTAACCAGCCGGATCTATTCATGTGGGCCGCATACCTTCAGGCCGGGTAGACGGTTTGAAAAGATCGAGAACGGCTGGATCGGATGTGGGGCACCCTCAAACTTGCTCTGCTGCCAGCTCGCGGCCCAGCGCCACCACTTTATCCACCAGGAGGCGCAGATCCTCGGCGCGTGTGCGATGATTGGTGATACACACCCGCAGGGCGTACTGCCCATCAATTTTTGTGTAGGAGGGCAGGGCGACAGCGGATTCCTGCAGGCGCAGCAGCAGCTCTTCGTTGAAGGCGCTGAGGGCGTCGCCCGCCAGCCCCGGGGCGCGGTACTGGAAGCAGACGATATTGAGCGGCACAGGCGCCAGGCGCTCCAGCTCGGGGTGGGCATCCACCAGCTCCGCCAGGTAGTGTGCCTGGTCGGTGTTCTGCTGGATGACGCGCCCGAACTTCGCATAGCCGTGCTCCTTGAGTGACATCCACACCTTGAGGGCGCGGAAGCCGCGCGAAAGCTGCACGCCGTAATCGCTGAACCAGGCCGCGCCCGACGCGGGGCCGCGCGCGGTGTGCGCCAGGTAGTCCGGCGTGAGCGAAAACGCATGGCGGTGGATTTCCTCACTGCGCACCAGCACGCAGCCCACTTCGAAGGGCATGTACAGCCATTTGTGCAGGTCGAAGGCTACCGAATCGGCGCGCTCCAGGCCGCGCGCCAGGTGCTGCAGACCGGGCGCCAGGGCGACCAGCGCCCCGAACGCCCCATCCACGTGCAGCCACAGGCCTTCCGATTGGCACAGGTCCGCCAGGGCATCCAGGTCGTCGAAAGCGCCGGTGTTGACTGTGCCGGCGTTGCCCACCACGCAGAACGGGCGGCTGCCCGCAGCTCGGTCGGCGGCGATGGCGGCTTTCAATGCCTCCACGTCCATGCGGAATTCGGCATCCACCGGGATCTCGCGCAGGGCGCGCCGGCCCAGCCCGAGCAGCTCGACGGCTTTGTGCACCGAGGAGTGCACCTGGCTGGAGGTGTACAGCACCAGCGGCTGCGGGGAGGCGCTCACGCCCTCCTGGCGCAGGTTGTAACCGGCGCGGTGGTTGCGGGCAACGGTCAAACCGACCAGGTTGGCCATTGAGCCGCCGCTGGTCAGCAGCCCGCTGGCTTCTGCCGGGAAGTGAAGCAGCTCCTTCAGCCAGTCCAGCACCTGCGCCTCAACCAGCGCGCCGGCGTGCTGCCCGCCGCCCAGGTTGGTGTTGTAGCCCGCGGCGAGCATTTCCGCCAGCATAGCGAAAGGCGTGCCGGTGCCCATCACCCAGCCCCAAAAGCGCGGGTGCACGTTGCCGGTAGGGTAGGGCAGCACATTCTCCAGGAAGTCGGCGTAGACCTCGTCAACGGGCTGCGCCTCGGCCGGAACAGTCGACTTAAAAAAGCGGGCAGTTTCCTCGGGGATGGGCTTCCAGACTGGCTGGTCGCGGATGTTTTCCAGAAAATCCAGCATATCATCGACCATGCGGTAGCCCAGGTGGCGCAGGGCTTGCCAGTCTGCGGGGTCGAGGGTCTCATCGGGATAGGGATATGGTTCGGTCATAATTGATCGTCCTTGTGGGAAGAGATGATTAATAATTTTACTATCAGGATACAACTTCTCTCAAACTTATCCAGGATATCCTGGTTGCCATTCCATAAGCAGCGAGCAATCTCCGAGGACATCACCTTTCCAACGTACCGTCCGAACGAAAAGTTGTCATTCCGCTTGTCCCGTGCAAAGAGAGGGAACCGCAGCGAGGAATCCCTGTGGACATCTCCTTTCCAGCAGGTCGTCTGAATGATGGAGGTTGGCATTGGGGATCCCTCGGCTCTGCCTCGGGATGACACTGCCCGGTTAATGGCGGATGCCCGGTGGCAAGCCGGGCACCTCTACCAAGGAGAATGCTGTGGCGAAATAATCTGCTTAATAGTTAGCGTGGGGCAAGCTGGCCGCGGGCTTCACCAGCCGGGTTCATGGCGGTGTGCACATTGACGTAAGCCATCTCGCTGTTCAGCCAGCTGAAGAGCGTGCCGCCGGGCAAGCCCCAGGCAGCCAGCAGGCCGCCATCGATATTGCCTTCAACGAGCAAATTGCCGTCGGCATCCGTGACGCAGGCACCTGCCGCCGAGGGGGTTGGGTTGCCGCACAGAGTAAGCACCACAGGTGCGTTCTGAGCGGTGGTCGCCGGGGCGTGGATGTGGGCGCCCGTGGCAGGACCCGACAGGCCGCGCACCTGGAGAATGAAGTGCAGCGAGCCATCCGGGTTGGTGGCGAAGACTGCCGAGCCGCGGGCGGTTGAACCGACCACATCGTGACCGACCTCGTTCGCTGTAGAAAGGTTGGCTTTCCAGATCTGCTTGTTGGCCAGGGCGGCGATCGGTATCGTCAGCAGGATCGCAGTCAGGACCAGGATACTCAAAAAGCGTTTGCGGTTGGACATAGTTTGGCCTCCTGTCATCATTACGCGAGAATAATGATAATACGGATAAACATTATCATTATTATAGGCTGGTTGGCAACCCAAATCCACTTTCAATTTTGTTAGACCATGGTTTTTGGCCAGATTGGGATTGTCCTCTCCGTTCCAGGGACGGGAGAACACCGGGTTCAGGTGGGGTGATCACGCTCACTGCCAAATAATGCTTGACATCCAAAACGTTTTGGTTTATCGTTGGAATCGTTTCCACTTGTTTCGGTGTTTCCACAGCAACACTCCTGTTTTAATATGCCGGTCACGATAAAAGATATTGCCAGACGCGTCGGAAAGTCGATTACCACGGTTTCGCGCGCCTTGAACGATTACGACGACGTCAGCCCACAGACGAAGGCCGAAGTGCGCCGGGTGGCGGCTGAGCTGGGCTACAGCGCCAACAAGCAGGCCCTCAGCCTGCAAAAAAGGCGCAGCGATACGCTCGGGCTGGTCCTGCCAACTTTTGGACCGCGCTTTTCCGATCCGTTCTTTTCAGAGTTTATCGCCGGAGTGGGCAATGCCGCGGCCGAACGGAACTTCGACCTGCTCGTATCGACCCGCCCACCCGGGGTGGAAGAAGATGCCGCCTACCGGGCCATTGTGCAGAGCCGGCGGGTGGATGGGTTCATTCTGGTGCGGGTGCGCGCTCGAAGACCCGCGCGTCGACTACCTTCGCAAATCCGGCGTGCCGTTCGTGTGTTTTGGGCGCACGCTGGCAGACGCCGACTTTCCTTACGTCGATGAGGATGGCGCGGCTGGCATGCAGGAAATTGCAGCCCACCTGCTGGAGCTGGGTCACCGCAAGTTCGGGGTGATTACCCCGCCGCCAGAGCTCACTTTTTCCATCTTACGGCTGAACGGGCTGCGCCAGGTCTTCGAACAGGCCGGGCTGGATTGGGAAGCTGTTCCCCAGGCCAGCGGCAACCTGACCCAGCAAGGTGGTTACGAAGCTGCCCTGGACTTGCTGAAGGGTCTCCAACCGCCCACGGCGCTGATCGCGGGGAATGACCTGATGGCGATTGGTGCGCTGTCTGCCGCCCAGGATCGCGGCCTGGTGGTGGGGCGGGATGTCAGCATCACCGGCTTCGATGACATTCCCATGGCTGCCCACAGCCATCCGCCGCTGACCACGCTCCACCAGCCGATCTACCGGATCGGCAAGCTGGTGACCGGCTTGCTCCTGCAGCTCATCGCCGGTGAGCCCCCCGAGCAACCACAAGTGCTGCTCCAGCCCGAGCTGGTCATCCGCCAGTCGACCGGCCCGGCTTATTAAGTTAGCTAGTCCTGCTCGCCAAGACCAGCCCAGGCGAACAGGGATCCAGACAAATTGGTGCTGGACTATCGAAAGCAGCTCCCTGGCGCCAGGGAAATGCTCCAAATTAATACCCTATTGAGGAGGAACCATGCAGAAAAAAATCTTTTTCATAGCAGGATTAATCCTGCTGGCACTGCTGGTGGTGGCTTGTTCGCCAGCAGCCACGCCGACACCCGAGCGGATCGTGGAAACGGTCGAAGTCGAACGGGTTGTCACCGAGCAAGTGGTCGTCACCCAGGTTGTTGAGGTGGAGGTACCTGCCCAGCCGACCGACAAAACAGTGGTTGAATTCTGGACGACCGACAACGAAGAAGCTCGCGTAACAGTCTACGAAGAAGTCGCCCAACGCTTTATGGATCAAAACCCGGATATCGATGTGCGCATCGTGCCGATTGAGGAAGCCGGGGTTTCGCAGCGTATTGCGACAGCCCTGGCTGCCAACCGCCTGCCCGATATCGTCCGCATGGGTGTGGAGCGTGTGGCGGCCTTCGCCGCAGATGGCATCCTGGATGAGGATGCTGCCAGCGCGGTGATCGATTCGATCGGGGTGGACGATTTCCGCACGTCGCCGCTCGCCATGGTGACGGACCAGGCGACGGGCAAGTACGCTGCCGTGCCCTTCGATGGCTGGCTGCAGGCCATCTGGTACCGCGAAGACGTCTTCAATGATCTTGGGCTGGCGGCGCCGCTGACCTGGGATGACATCAACGCAGCCTGCGACGCGCTGCCTGGCGCCGGGAACCTGCTCTACGCCGTTGGGCTGGGCACCGACCCGGGGCAGAACTACGGCCACCAGGTCTTTGAACAGGTGGCGATTTCCAACGATGCCTGGCCGTTTGATGACAACGGGAATGTGACCATGAACACCCCGGAGATGATCGCCGCGCTCGAGTTCTACACCGACCTGCAGCGCTGCGCGCTGCCCGGCCCGCAGTACTGGCGCGGCGCACGCGAAGCCTACGAGCTCGACCAGGCGGGGATGCTGTTCTACAGCACCTACATCATGGACGACCTGGTGGATGGCTCCGGCCTGGAAGGCGGCGGCAACGTCCAGATCGCGGTTGATAACCTGGCTGGCATGACCGGCTTCGCGCCGATGATGCAGGGTCCCAATGGGGAAGCTTCCTACGGGCAGCTGGTGACACTGGCGCTCACGCGGGATGCCGACCCGGCAGCCCAGCAGGTGGTGGAATACTTCCTGACGGAGGGCTACCAGGATATCCTGGCTCTGGCTCCGTTCGGCAAGGTGCCCGTGACAGCCAGCGCAGTGGACGGCTGGAAGGAATTAAGCCCCTACTTTGCGAACTACTCGAGCGAGACGCTGGACCAGATTGCCAACGGCTACGACACAATGAGCCGCTGGCTATTCCGGCCCGACTACGATGCCACCGAACAAGCCGTGGTGGGTGATATCGAAGGACGACTGCTGATCCCGCAAGTGCTCAGCAATATCGCCCTGGAAGGGACAATGACCCCCGAAACTGCCGCCGTATGGCTGCAGGAGCAGGTGGAAACCCTGCTGGCAGATCGCAGCCAGTAATCTCAACGGACTACCAACCCGGTGGGAGGTGCGCTTTCCCGGCGCCTCCCACCCAATCACCTGGGAAGGTGTGATGGCCGGCGCCCGCTCCGTTTCTACCCCGAAAAGCCGCTGGAATTCCCTGCGGTCGCGCGAGGCGCGCCTGGCCTGGGTATTGATCCTGCCGACGGCGCTGATTGTGTTCGGCCTGGTCATTTTTCCAGCGATTTTCAGTATCTGGATCAGCTTCCACCAGGTTGGCCTGAACAACCTGAATGATGTGTTCAGCGCACCCTTCACCGGGTTCGAAAATTACACCAAAGTTTTCAACGATTTTGCTTTCAAGTTTCAAGGCCTGAACAGCTGGGGTGCGGCAGTCACCAGCGTGGTGTACTCCCTGGCAGCTACCACCCTGACCGTCTTGGTGGGCCTGGTAGCAGCCCTGCTGCTCAACCAGCCGTTCCGGGCGCGCGGGTTGGTGCGTGGCATCTTCTTGTTCCCGTACGTCGCCCCGATTGTGAGCGTGGCGTTTGTGTGGCGCTGGATCCTCGACCCGCGGCCCTCGGGCGTGGTGAACGACCTGTTGATGGGACTGGGGGTGATTGATTTACCGATTGCCTACCTGGCGCAGCGCGGCCTGGCTCTGGTGCTGGTGATCCTGTTTGAGGCCTGGCGCTACTTCCCGTTTGCCATGCTGATGATCCTGGCCCGTTTGCAGGCGGTGGATGACACCCTGTACGAAGCCGCCGAAGTGGACGGCGCCAGCCTCTGGCAGAAATTCAGGCACGTCACCCTGCCGGAGCTGCGCTACGTGCTGGGGGCAATTTTCCTGCTGCGCCTGATGTGGACGTTCAATAAATTCGACGATATTTTCCTGCTCACCGGGGGCGGGTTCGGCACCAAGGTGCTGCCCGTGCTGACCTATGAATTCAGCTTCCGGCTGTTCGATTTTGGGCGCGGGGCTGCCGCTGCCATGATCCTGCTGGTGCTGCTGGCATTATTCATGATTATTTACATTCGCATTGTGATGCGCAGCGAAGACGAGGACTGAAGGGAGAAACCGATGAATGATTCCATGGCAGCCCCTTCCGCCCGGTCGAAGGGGAGCGAGCCCAAGAGCCTGTTGGATCACCTGGCGGGTTGGATCACCTGGCGGCGGTTTATTTTTTCCTTGATCCTGATCTTCTTCCTGACGGGCATCCTTTTCCCTTTTTACTGGATGGTCAGCTCGTCCTTTAAGACCTATGCTGAGATTGGGGCGCGCGAGCCGGTGTATATCCCCAGTGCGCTGCGTCTGGACGCATACCGCGAGCTGTTCGATAAAAACAGCCCCAGCTATTGGAATTTTGGCAGCAATATCATCAACAGCCTGAAAATTGCCATCCCGACCGCGCTGATCGCGGTGATTTTATCCACCCTGGGGGCGTATGCCATCGCCCGGCTGCGGTTTCGCGGCAAAGACTGGATGCTGAACGGCATCCTGCTGGTGTACCTGTTTCCGGGGGTGCTGCTGATCATCCCGCTGTTTGCCATGCTGTCGCAGATCGGCGGGCAGCTTGGTTTTGATGTGCAGGACAACCTGCCGGTGCTGGTGGTCACCTACCTGGCCCAGACGCTGCCCGTGGCGCTGTACATGCTGGCGAATTATTTTCGCACGGTGCCAGCAGAGATCGAACAGGCCGGGCTGATCGACGGCTGCTCGCGGCTGGACGTCATCTGGCGCATCACTCTGCCGCTGTCGATCCCGGCGATCATTTCGGTGCTGGTGTACACCTTCATGATTGCCTGGAATGAATTTCTGTATGCATTCATTTTTTTGAACAGCCGCACGTTGTTCACCATGCCGATCCAGATCAACACCATTTTTAACGACCCCAGCCCGCGCCCGCACGTGGTCATGGCAGCTTCCACCATTATGACCCTGCCGGTGGTCATCCTGTTCCTGGCGATGGAGCGCTTCCTGCGCCAGGGTCTGTCGGCGGGGGCGGTGAAGGGCTGAGCGCATGCCGGTTGGTCTATGACTCAGGCGACCGGGACGCATAGGCTGGCCAGCATGGTCCGGGCGGGCGATTATTTACACAATCTTAACCTAATGTTTATATGCGCTTAACCACCAGGCGCTATACTGGGAGCAGATTAACAATAGCGAGCAAAGGCTCCATTTCTCTCTTCTCCCCGCTTATAGGTAGTCCCCTTCCTGGTGCATGCTGTGGAATTCCCAGTCCACAGCATGCGGCTTTAAGGGGTTTTATACTTTGATAGTTTGGGTTCAGCCGTGCTCACTGGCGCTCGGTCACCTTGAAAGCTAGCGGTGAGGCAGGGCTCCGGCGGTGTCACGCCGCTTTGGACGCTCCGCGTCCGGAGTGGCTGCTGGAGACCCATTAGGAAACCGATGAGATCTATTCCCTGCCTGGTTAAAATGGGTGGCTGGCTGACCACAGCCAGCCACCCGACGAAACTGGTGATGAGGTATTTTTTTGGGGATTTGGGGATAGAATTTTAGAAAGGAATGGCAGCCGCGATTGTTATCCCCTCACACGAATTCCCCCATTAGGCACTCTGTTCTTCGAGCGCACCGGCGTCGCTGCCATGCTTAAGGAGATTGCCTCTATTCGCGGACAGGCAAAGGACGAATGTTCGCCTGATAGCGCCTGATGTTCTTTGCATGCCGCCCAGAAATGAACGCACCCAACTTGGGGCAAGCACTGCGTTTTTTGAGCATGTTTCTGGCTGTGGGTCTTATCCGCCTCGACGGCGTCTCCGCCCTCCCACCCCAAGCGGGTAACGCCAGCCGTCAGGTGGCTCTATCTTTGTAGGAGGTCTTACTTTATGCGACCCCTTCGGTATTCCATCAACATCACATTGGACGGGTGCTGCGATCATCGTGCAGGTCTTGTGGACGAAGACCTGCATCGTCACGCAGCCGAGAACATCGCCCAGGCCGATGCCCTCCTCTTTGGCCGGGTGACTTACGAAATGATGGAGGCAGCGTGGCGGCTCCCGGCGCAGGCGGGAGTGAGGCCCGATTGGATGGAACCTTGGATGGAACCCTTCGCCCGGACGATCGACGCGGCAAAGAAGTACGTCGTGTCGAGCACACTGGACCGGGTCGATTGGAACGCGGAGCTCGTGCGCGGAGATCTGGGGAAGGCCGTTCAACAGCTCAAGCGGGAGTCAGGCAAGGGACTGTTCGTGGGAGGCGTGAAGCTCCCGCTGGCGTTGGCGGAGCTGGGATTGATCGATGAGTACGAGTTCGTGGTGCATCCCAGGCTGGTGGGCCACGGGCCGACGTTGTTCGCGGGGCTATCGAAGCTTATCGACTTGAAGCTTGTGAGCCAGCTGGAGTTCGGCTCGGGGGCGGTGGCGATGCGATATGAGTTGAGAAGGTAGCAGAAAACCCACCAGACGAAACTGGTGATGAGGCATTTTTTGGCGATTTTGGGGAATTTGGGTATAGAATTTAAGACAGGAATGGGAAGCTGCGGAGCTGTGGTAACGGGTTGCACCGCAGAGCAGGGGCAACCAGGGAAGTACTTTCGATTGCGTTCCGAGTCCTTGAAATGAGGCTTCCTGTCTACGGCTGGTGAGTGATCTGCTGATGGAGACCAGCGAAGCCTGCGAGACGGGCAAAGTGTATTTGTCGTTTGAAAGGTTCTGAACTTCAATTCAAATGGATCACTTGACCTCTTTTACAGAAAAAAGCATGCATGATCTTGATTAATCCGTGAACCACCAAAAAAATTAAATAAACCACAGTAATTAAACTATAGATCCAATCGATAGGTAGTAAATATGAAATGCTATTTCAATTGCTAGATTATTCAGAAGGAGAAAACAATGGCTGACGAAAACAAATTCAACCTACTTTATTTTGAAGGCCGCTCCATGAAAGAATTATTCGAAACGATGGAGAATTGGCAAATAATATATCGAAAGCGTCTACTATCAACCAATATCCAGAAAGACAAAGGGAAATTCTGCTGCATTGCCCTGAGCAATCCCACCGAGGTGGTTATTTGTAACGGATCTGGTGAAACCCAGGCGAAAGTTTCTGGCGGAAACCTGGATGTAAAGATCCATGGCATCTTTATGTGATTTTGTCTCTTAACTGGACAAGAGCCTCTAACCGTTTGGTTATGATATCTGCTCTTATAAAAAACTTTTGAGGCAAAACTGGATATTCACCGCAGGTGACATGATATGCTGCAAAATTGCAGGAGAATCACTGGTTGGGCGTTAATTTGAGGAGGTAGATATGCCCAAGGATGTTATTAATGGTGTTGAACTCTATTGGGAATTGTCGGGGCAATCAGATTCAGATTCTACGATTGCGTTAATTCATGGTGCATGGGTAGACCACAATAACTGGGGCGAGTTTGTGCCTTATCTCACGGATAACTTTTGTGTTCTGAACTACGATCGGCGTGGACACAGTCAGAGTGAACGCCCTGCTAAGCAAAGCACCATGAAGGATAACATAGATGATCTTGTTGCATTGCTCGATCAGTTACACCTGGCACCTGTCCATCTTCTCGGCAACTCCTATGGTGCCATGATTGCACTCAGGATGGCAGCGGATCATCCAGAAATTTGTTTGAGTGTGGGTGCGCATGAACCTCCTTTCCTCCATTTGAATGAAACTGTTTCGGCAAACAAACATGTGGCAGAAATGGATCAATTACAAAGGGAGGTAGTCAAGCAACTGATGGTAGGAGAAATGGAGTCAAGCATCAGTAGGTTTGTGAACGCGGTGGTGAGACCCAATGTGTGGGATGATATGCCTGAAGACTTTCGACAATTCCTTGTTAGTCAGGCACCAACTTTTATTGATGATGTCAACGACCCCGATCCCTGGACTGTCGATTTGGAACGACTGGCAAAATTTCCAAATCCAATCTTGCTTACTCAAGGCGAACATAGTGCCAAATTCTATGGCGTTATTCTGGATGAAATTCACAAAGCAATTCCCCAAGCAGAAAGAGCGGTAATTCAAGATGCCGATCACGATCCACATGTTTCGCATCCGCAAGAATATGCGGAAATCATAAAGTCATTCATAAGCAAAAACGCCTAACACAGCGTTCTCAGAACGCAACCACGTTCTCCTGTTAAAAATGACGGCCCTCTGACATGCTGGGTGCACTGGACGCTGGGGACTGTGCGCCATTTTCAAGCATTTTTCTGGCTTCGAGTTTTTCCTGCTCCCCAGCAGAGTCCACGCCTGCCCCAGCGCCAGTAACGCACACCGTTGAGGCTGGGGCTTTTGTCTGCCAATTCCCCGTCCTGCCGCTAACGCCAGCCATAGAACAATTTTATGGCCATACATTCAAATTCACCCTTTATGTGAAATTGAACCTTAAACCGCTAGGTTAACAGCCTGACGCATAAACTCGTAAAAATGTATCCCAACAGAATGTAAACCTTTATCCGTTTGGTGATGACCCCTTTGTAATCCCTAGCATTTTGTATGCTAACTGAATTTAGATCAATATCGACCAAAGTGGATCAGTCGCTTTTTGCCCTGCCAGAATAACGACCTTTCAAACGCAGGCTCTTCTCTTAGAACGGGAACAGGCGCGGCAGCAGGAATATGCTCACCAGCAGGCCAATGATCGCCACCGGCAGCCCGGCAACCATGTAGTCGCGCAGGCGGTAGCCCCCCGCGCTCATCACCAGCAGGTTGGCGGGATGCCCGACCGGCGTCAGGAAGCTGCACGAGGCGGCATAAGCCACCGTCAGCAAAAACGCGTGCGGTTGGGCGCCCTGGCTGGCTGCCAGGGTGAGCGCCACCGGCGCCATTAACACCGCCACGACCGGGTTGGGGATGAACTGGGTCGCCAGCAAGGTCAGCAGGAACAGGCTGCCAAGCATGATTTGAGGCCCACCGCCGCCCAGCCAGCCGCTGACACGGTCCGCCAGCAGGGTGGCGGCGCCGGTCTGCTCCATGGCGATCCCGAGCGGCAGCATGCCGGCAATCAGGAAAACGGCTTTCCATTCGATGGCCTGGTAGGCTTCTTCCATCGTCAGGCAGCCAACCAGCACCATCAAGACCGCGCCGCTCAGCGCGGCAACCGTGATCGGCAGCCAGTTGAGCAGGGTTGTGAGGATGACCCCGCCCAGGATCAAGCCGGCTGCCAGGGCGCGGGTCCGGCGAGGCTCTTCCTGGACGCCGCTACGCAGCACGATGAAGTCGGGCTCGCGCGCCAGGATTGCAAAGCGGGTAATCGGCCCGTAGCATAAAAAGGCATCCCCGCTGCGGAGCGGCATGTTGGCGAGGTCGGTGCGGTATGGGCGGTCACCGCGCCAGATCGCCAGCACCGACAGGCCGTACTTCTGGCGGAAGTGGACCTCGCGCAGGGTCTTGCCAAGCATGTTGGTGTACGGTGAGAGCACCACTTCCACCATCGCCATCGAATCTTCTTCCAGGGCAGCCAGGTCGATGTGCACGTTGGACTCGATGGCCAGCGAGCGCAGGCCGCGCACCACTTCGATATCGGATGGGCGCCCTTCCACTACCAGCAGGTCGCCGACTTCCAGCTTGACCGTGGGTTCTGGCAGCAGGGACTCCTGTCCCGAGCGAATCACGCTCAGCGCAACCAGCCCGTACACCGAACCCAGGCGCGATTCTTCCAGCGTGCGTCCCGCCAGGGCTGAATCATCGGGGATGCGGATATACAGCAGGCGCTCGTCGATCTGGTAAGCACGCGCTTCATCCTTTCCCAGGCGGCGGAAGCCCGGCTGGCTGTGCAGGCCTTCCAGGCGGGTCAGCGTGCCAATCAACAGCAGGTTGTCATCCGGCGCGAGGATCATGTCCTGCAGATTGGCGCGCCTGGTGACCTGCTCGCGCTGAATGGCAAGCACGCTGACTCCGTAGTTCTGGCGAAACGAAACCTCGACCAGCGACCGCCCGTTGAACTCCGAGTCGGGCGTGATTTTGAACTCTGCCAGGCCGACCTGGGCTGATAAAATCCGGGTCATCGTAACCGGATCATCGACCACATCAAAGGTCGGGCGGGCGAGCAGTTCCTGCAGATGATCCAGGCGGCCCAACACCAGCAGCTGGTCTTGTTCGTGAAACTTTTCGTCAGGTTCGGGGGGCAGGTGTTCGCCGCTGCGGCGGTGGATGCTCAGAATGGTCAGCCCAAGGGCCTGGCCGATGCGGCTTTCTGCCAGGGATTTGCCCGCCAGCGGGCTGCCCGGGGGCAGGCTGAGTAGGGCCAGGCGTTCTTCCAGCCCGAACAGGCTGCGGTGATCCTGCTGGAAAGCCGCCGGAGCATCAGCGGCAGTCAGGGCGCGCGGGATTACCCGCGCCGGTAGCAGACGGCGTCCAAACAGGGTGATCCACAGGGCGGCGGCGACCAAAAAGACCAGGGCCGCGGGAGTGAATGCGAACATACCCAGGCCGGGTTGGCCGAGGCTGAGCAGTGCTTGATTGACCAGCAGGTTGGTTGGCGAGGCGATCAGCAGGGACATCCCCCCAATGAGCACCCCGTACAGCATGGGGAGCAACAGGCGGGACGCCGGGCGTTTTGCGCGCCGGGAAATTTCAAAGACCACCGGCAGCAGCAAAGCGGTTGCGGCGATGTTGTTCATGCCGGTGAAGCCGGAGATCAGCCCGGCGGTGATTATTAAAACGAACAGCAGGCGCGGTTCGCCGCGGCCCGCAAAGCTTGCCAGCACGGTCCCGATGCTGGCACTCAACCCGGTGCGGCGCAGCCCGGCGGAAATGATGAACATGGCCCACACCACGATCACCGCGGTGCTGCTGAAACCCGCCAGGGCCTGCTCGGGCGTGACGATCTGGGTCAGGACCAGGGCCAGGAGCACCATCAAAGCGACCAGGTCGGGCCGCACTTTTTCGGTGATAAACAGCAGGACGGCGACGCCCAGGACGGCGTAGGTGATGGCGATTTGGGGTGTCATGAACGAGAGTGTGACAGCAGAGGATCCATTGTATGCAGCCCGGCGGGCTGCTTGTGAGCGGTGTGTACAGTTTATTGTACCCCAGGCTGCGAGCAGGGGCATGGGGTTAAAGACGGGTGTCCGGATGGATAAATCCGGACGCCCATTAGATTGATCCACCCGTGCTTCAGGGCAGGACGGCTTTCCACTCCAGCGGCAGGTAGCGCTGGTCGTAATCCGACTCGCTGAGGTTGGTCACAGTGCCCATCCCGCCGCAGTCATAGTCGAAGTGGGTGGCGTAGAGCGGCTTGCCCTGTGGGTCGTACAGCCCGAGGGTGACCTGGACCGGCTGCCCAGCAGTGAGCGGGAAAGCCGCATTCTGCCGGCCGCGATCGTTGGCCGATTCCAGGATGAACAGATTCATCCCCGGCAGGCGGTTGGGATCCGGGCGGTAATAATCCATGTACACGCTGCTGCCGCGCTGGACGAGGATTTCATACAGGTACGGCACCGTGCTTTCCGTCCACAGGGTGGCATTAAAAGTAGGCGTTCCAGCAGCGCAGCCGCCGAGCACCTTATCCACCAGGGTCAGGGCAGGTTGGGCGGGTTGGAAGGGCGTGGCAATGGCACGTGATTCGAAGCTGCTTGAACAGTCCAGGATGACATCGCTGCGGTAGAGCGGCTGGCGGCTGGCATCCCGCAGGGTGAGGGTGGCGGTCAGATTGCCGGTGGGCAGCGGGAAAGTGGATGTTTGCAAACCGCGGTCATCGTAGTCCTGCAGTATGAAGGTAGTAGGGCCGGTGGTAAATGCCGCCGGGCGGTAGTAGTCCATGTACACCTGGCTGCTGTCGCGCAGCACCGCTTCCAGCAGGTAGGTCTGGTCCTGGCTGGCATTGGCAAACAGGTTCAGGGTCAGGTCACCCGTCTGGCAGCCATTTCCTGCGAGGCTGTCATAGTTCAGTACGGGAGGGTTGAGCCCCAGCGGCCTGGATTCCAGCACCTGCAGAGCGCCAGTATTGCAGGTGTAATCCAGCACCGTGCGATAGACGGGCGTGCCAGAAATTCCCTGGGAGAGGGTCATGGTAATGGTCAGGGGGGTATTGGCGGGCAGGGGGAAGTTGGCGTTGGCCGTCCCGCCGGTGTTGTCTTCCAGCAGGATCAACAGGTCGGCGCCGGAAGTCACTGGCTGGATGGTGTCCAGATAATCCATGTATATGCTGCTGCCGGCAGCGACGACTGCGTGAAAGGTATAGGTAGAGCCGCTGACCAGGTAGGTGATCGCATCGAAGGCGGTATCGCCATCCGCGCAGCCCGCTGTATCCAGCCCGCTCACCACCCAGGCATCGCCGATGCCGGGCGGGTTGGGGACCGTCAGGGGGGCCGCCGGCGGGGTCAGCCCGGCTTGAGCGCGCGGCACTCAGGGCGGCGGGAGCCGCGGCTGGGTCCAGGAGGAGGGCGGCTGCCAGGATGGAAACGACTGCAAAGACCAGGGGTTTCGGGGACATAACACCTCCCTATGATTAGATTTCGCTGGATAGACTCAAAGTATAGCTTAAGTTGGGCGGCAGTTGGTTTTCAAACCTGTTTGCCGGCCTGCAGCTCTGCCAGGAGAGCCTGCCATTCTGAGGTGGCGTGCAGTTGGGTGAAGTGCGGGCTGGCCTGGAGCATCTCCGGATCATTCAGGCCGCGCGCCGCGGCATCCCGCAAGAACGCCAGGGCCGAGCTGGCCTGCTGCAGGTGAGCCTGGCAGATGGCCGCGTTCCAGTAAGCCCAGGCGGGAGGCTCTCCCAGGTTAAAAGCCTGTTCATACCAGCCTAAAGCACCCGCATAGTCGTTTTGACGGAGGCGCCGGTTGCCGAGGACCGCATGGTGGAAAGCCGGGTCGCGCCAGCCGTACAGCACGCTGGTGGGCTCGTGCTCAGAGAACCCGTCTTTGCGAGCGGTCGCCAGAGAACCCAGATTGTCGGACCAGGCATGCCAGCCAACCCGGTGAATGCCGCGCCGGGCAGCCATTGCCAGGAAGGCCAGAGTGATTTGGGCTGCCAGCCCTTGGCGCTGGTAATCGGGCAGGGTGGCAATGCCGATTTCGCAGCGCTTGGCGAGGTTGTACTCCGACAGGCAGAATGCTGCCAGCCGGTTTTCAGATAACAAGACCAGGCCAAAACTGCGCTCGAAAAAAGCCTCCTGCGACTCGCGCTCCGAACACATCTCCTCTGCCAGCAGGTCCAGGCCTTCCAGGTGGGGGTCAGCCAGCAGCTCCGGGGTTACTTCCCGCAGCAGGTAGCCTTCCGGGAAGCTGGCGGCGGGGGCCGAGCCGGGGGCGTGATGCTCCAGGCAGGTGCGCTCATCGGTCAGCGGCTTCAGATCCGCCAGGGCGCTCTGCAAGGCCGGAATCCAGTCCGGCGGGGCGGCATGCAGCACGTACATGTCCGGCGCACCCGGCGAGGCGGCAATCACCCGGGCGCGCAGCAGCTCGCAGACCGCGGCGATGTTCTGCGGGGTGGGGCTGCCCGCCAGGTACAGCCGCCCTCCCACCTGGACCAGGAGCGGGTCATTCACATCACCGGGAGCGCCGAAAATCCGCCCCGCCGAGCACCCGGCGAGCAGCGAGAAAACCGCCAGGTGTTCGTCCAGGGGTGCCAGCCACGCCGCGAGGCCAGGGTACAAATTGGGTTCGATAAGATCGAGCGGATCAGGCACAGGCAGATTATAACCCTGCCAGGCAGCCCGGAGGAGGGCATGAGGGTGCGGAATCTTCGTTTGGCATGGCTTCTGTAACCCGACTAATGGTATCCAGATTACAAATGTCACACCTCATTGTGACAAATCTCACTAGTTGAATGACAGCCGCCTGGGTAAACTTGATAAATGTTGGCAGATATGTGGATATCCGGATAAGTTGACGGGCCGGCTGTTGACCCCTCAGGAGAGTTTAATGGACAACCGATTACGCGAAGAAATCATTCATATGCATGCCCAGGTGTGCAGCGGTCTGGCCGATACCAACCGCATCATGATCCTGTACGCCCTGAACGACCGCGAATTAAACGTCAGCGATCTGGCAGTGACTTTGGGTGTGCCCCAGCCGACCGTCTCGCGGCACCTGAAAATCTTGCGCGAGCGCAGCATGGTGCTGGCTCGCCGCGAAGGCCAGTCGGTGATGTATTCTGTGGCGGATGAGCGTATCATGCAGGCACTCGACCTGCTGCGCGAAGTGCTGGCAGCTTCGGTGGAGAGCAAAGCGGATTTGGTCCGCACCGCAGTATTTAGCGTAGAACAAATTGAAGTACCAGGAGAATAAACTGTGAAAACTTTGTTGATCCTTGGCGCCGGGACCGGCGGCACAATGGTCGCCAACAAGATGGTGGCAGAGCTGGATTCCCAGGAGTGGCGGATTATTATCGTTGACCGGGAAGAAAACCACTACTACCAGCCCGGCTTTTTATTCATCCCGTTCGGCATCTACAGCCCCACGGATGTCATCAAGCCCAAACGGTCTTTCATCCCAGCCGGGGTAGAGATGGTGCATTCGGAGATTGAACGCATCGAGCCGGAAGCCAGCCGGGTCATCCTGGCGCGTGAAAACCGGGTAATCAACTACGATTACCTGGTCATCGCCACCGGCAGCACGATCCGCCCCGACCAGACAGAGGGCATGGTGAATGGCGGCTGGCGCAAGAATATTTTCGATTTTTACACCCACGATGGGGCGGTCGCGCTCAGCAAGTACCTGAAGTTCTGGAAGGGCGGGCGTATGGTGGTGAACGTCACCGAGATGCCGATCAAGTGCCCGGTGGCCCCGCTGGAATTCATTTTCCTGGCAGATTGGTATTTCCACGAACGCGGCATGCGTGATAAGGTGGACATTTTGTTCGTTACCCCGCTGCCAGGTGCCTTCACCAAGCCGCGCGCCTCCGCCGTGCTGGGTGATCTGCTCGGTGAGAAGGGCATTCACCTGGAATCCGAATACACCCTGATGGAGGTGGACTCGGGGCGCAATGTGATCAGCTCGTATGACGGTCGTGAGATTGATTATGACCTGCTCGTGACGATCCCCACCAATATGGGCTCGGAGATCATCGAGCGCTCGGGGCTGGGTGACGAGCTGAACTTTGTGCCGGTGGATAAAAACACCCTGCAGGCGAAAGCCTATGAGAATATCTGGGTGATTGGGGATGCGGGCAACACCCCGACCTCCAAGGCCGGTTCGGTGGCGCACTTCCAGCTGGATGTGGTGGTGGAGAATATGCTGCGCCACATGGAAGGCCTGGAGCCGCTGCCCAAATTTGACGGGCACGCCAACTGTTTCATTGAGTCGGGCTTTGAAAAGGGGATCCTGATTGATTTCAACTATGATGTGGAGCCGCTGCCCGGCAAATTCCCGCTGCCCGGATTCGGTCCATTCTCTCTGCTCAAAGAATCGGCGGTAAACCACTGGGGCAAAATGAGCTTCCGCTGGATTTACTGGAACGTGCTGCTGAAGGGCGGCGAAATGCCCTTTGAGTCGCAGATGAGCATGGCTGGCAAGTGGGCTTAAGGCGAACCTGATGGATACAACTGTACCAGCCAATGATGTGGTGACTCAGGCGGACCTGGCTGTTTTGAATGATAAGATTGACCGGCTGACCTTCTTAATGGAGGAACAGCAGCGCCGTAGCCAGGCGATGGAAGAACTGAAAAATGACGTGGTGCCCATGGTCAACCAGATGATCAAGATATCGATCGACGAACTGGCTGAAATCGGCACCGAGTTCAAGCTGGAGGACCTGCTGTTTCTGCTGAAACGCCTGCTGCGCGATACCCAGCTGCTGGTTGAAACGCTCGACAAGCTGGAAGCGCTGCACGACCTGGCGGATGAAACCCAGCTCATGGGACGCCAGGTGTTCAACCGGGCGGTGGAGCAGCTCGAGGCGATGGAGCAGGCCGGTTATTTCGCCTTCGCCCGCGGCGGAATGTACGTGATGGAACGGGTGATGAGCGAGTTCAGCGAAGAGGATGTGCGTGCCCTGGGTGACAATGTCGTCACGATCCTGTCCACTGTACGCAATATGACCCAGCCTGAAGTTTTGTCGATGGCGAACAACCTGATTGGTGCGGCCAGCGATGAAACCAACATCCCCGATACGATCTCAACCTGGGCTCTGCTGCGCGAGCTTTCTGACCCGAAGGTGAAGCGCGGCATGGCCCGGATGTTAAACATCGTCAAAACGATGGCAGATTGAATAATTAATTTGACCCTGGATAAGGAGAAAAAAATGACAACGTATGCTGAATTTGATGTGCTGGCAGGGATTGAACGCAATGATGAAGGCTTTCTGGTCGATCCCAGCAGCTGGACGAAAGAGATCGCCGAGGCAATCGCTGCGGAGGAAGGGATCGCTGACCTGACTCCGGCGCACTGGACGATTATCGATTTCTGCCGTGCGAAGACGACGGAATCCGGCGCATCGCCCACGCTGCGCCAGATCACGACCGGGACCGGGATCAGCACCAAGGAATTATTCACCCTGTTTCCCAAAGGCCCGGCTAAAAAAGTCGCCAAGATCGCCGGGGTAGGTAAGCCGGAAGGCTGCGTCTAAGCCGCGCTTTCTTGCTCGCAGCAAGAGCCTGGATAAAACTATGACTGAACAACCGAACCGCCACATTGCGTTTATTTGCTCCAAGGGCAACCTGGATATGGCCTACCCGGCGCTGGTAATGGGCTGGGCCGCCCTGGGCAACGGCATTGACGTCACCATGTTCTTCACCTTCTGGGGCCTGGATATGATCAACAAGAACCGGGTTGATCACCTGCAGATCCCGCCGGTCGCCAACACTGCCATGAAGATGACTATGATGGGCGTGGATACCGGCAACCTGGGCATCCCCAACCTGGTGGGCGTGCTGCCTGGCATGACCGCCTTCGCCACCAAGCTGATGAAAGATAAGATGGCGGAGCTGGAAGTGCCACCCGTGCGCGAGTACCTGCAAATGCTGTCCGACGCCGGGGCACACCTGTATGCCTGCAAGATGTCAGTGGACATGATGGGCCTGAAACAGGATGACTTTGTCGAGGGTGTGGAAGCAATCGTGACCGCCGGCGATTTTATGGATATGACCGACGGCGCCCAGATCGTCTTTATTTAACTGTACGAATACAGAAATTCGCCGAAAGCAATTCGTCGAAAGCAATTCGCACGAACTTTCCGGAGGGGCGGCGGGTCTCCGTTCGCCCGGAGGAGAATGCAAGGGGCTGCCAGGAATCCCATTCCCGGCAGCCCCGGACTCTTTAACGGGCATCTATGCGGTTACTGGTGCAAATGCGGTTCGAAGTTAAGTTTCCACCAGCCTGCAACCTCCCCAAACTCCGGACCTCAGCCTCCCGGACGGTGGTAGAGCTTGAATGTGCCGGTTTCAACGATGCCGAGGCCAGCGTCTTCGAGAATCCATTCTTTCTTGGCGAAGTATTCGTCCCCGAAGATTTCCCAGTCCTGGGCCAGGAACACTGCCCCGCCGGAAACTTGCGGCAGACCAGCCCCGGGCAGCGACATTCCGGCGCCCAGCAATTCCATCATGCTGGAGACATTCCCCGGGACGGGTGCGCTGGTGCTGCCTGAGTCCCCTCCAGAGCCAGCCGCACCTGATCCATAGTCAATTTCACCTTCATGCAGCACCCAGAAAATTCCAGACCACAGCGGCTGCTGCGGGCTGCTAAACGACCCTGAATCTGGGCAGGAGACTGTGTAGGACTCGGTCGTTGGAGCCGGGTAATAACCCATACGAAAATCTTCGATCTCCCCGAGCGGATTTTCAGCGGAGGTGGAAGATATGTAGGTCAGGTCGAGCACCTCGAAGGTGGAACCGCCGCGGTTGCTGGTTGTAGAACATCCCTTCACCCGAAAATCAAACGCAGTGTTTACCAGCGGGGCTTCTCCCTTAATGAGCATTTCATCGGGAATGAAGCGCAGCTTGACAGCTGATTCGACTGTCGACTCGTAGCCGCCATCTTCACCGTCATCGAATACCCCGGTCGATTCTAAATCAAGCTCAAAGGTCAGGCACTTCTGGGTCAGGTCACGGGCCTTTTGAATGACGGCAGGGATCGCGCCCTCGCCGGAAACACCCAGGAGCTGGTACTGGCGTTCGATGCCCAACCAGACCGGGATCATGCGGTGGATGACGTGCTCCTCCGCGCACAATTCGTATTCTTCCTGTAAGCACACATCGGCTACTGTATCCATCAATCCGCTGAACTGCCCCATTCCACCAGAGCTCTCGTCGCTTATCCCCAGCAGCTGCTTCTGGCGTTCATACCCCAGGGCGGTTTGCAGGGCCAGCCGACCGGCCGCGCATGATTCACCGGCGGCTTCCAGGCGCGGTTTGAGCACCTGCTCTTCGTACTGCTGGAAAACGCCTGCCAGGGCTTCCGCCAGGGAAGTGTTATCTGCGTTTTCAATCCCCAGCAGCTGGCGCTGGCGTTCCGCAAGAAGGATTTCGGCTGTCAGGTTCTGCAAGCGCCTCTCTGCGCTGCCACCCAGGCGCTCGCGTTCGGGTTCGATATCGGCTAAAAGACCCTTCGTGACGCCGTAGCCGCTGAAGTGCAGGATCTGGATTTTGATCTCGCTGGAATCAACGACCGGTGGGGCGAGCACAAGGTCTTCTCCCTGCCCTTCGTAGCTGTAAGTAAGCTGCTCATCGACCGGGATGGCCTGAGCCGGGGTGATGGTGAGGGTGGCAAAATTATTGAAGAACAGTCCCTGCGGCTCGAGCTGGACAGCATAAGTCTGCCCGCTGCCGAACGGTATACCGCCCAGCGCGCTGAGCGGGGTCATCCGCACAGTGGTCGCCTCGGTCAGGGCATCGGACGGGATTTCGAGGGTGTAGGTGGTGCCATCCGCGCCGGTAACGCTCAGCGCGCCGCCTTCCAGCGGGATGAGGGCCTCTGCACCGGCGTCCGTTTCGAGGGTGGGGCTGACCTGGACGGGGTCGGCGGGTGTCTCAAAGATATACTGGTATTTGGCAGGCGCACCGCTGGATCCCCCTGGTGCTTGTTGAGCAGATGCCTGCTCCGGTGTTTCCCCAGGAGACTGGGCCGGCTCTTTAGGCTGGCATGCAACGATCAAAAAAGCCAAGATAAAAAACAAGGTCAACCTGCGGAGTGGCATACGCCACGCTCCTAAAAGAAGAGATTTTTGATTGGATCTGGCGGATTATAGACCCCGGCAGCAGGTGCGTCAAGCAAACAGCGTGGTGAGCAGTTATCAGTTTCGATAAGTGGGGGAAGGCGTGCGCTGCTCCAGGGGACAGCATACAACCTGAAGAGGGGTAACGTTCCCGTAGTGGTTGATCCGTTAGGTGGGTCTGATCAGCCGCTGGCTGGGGTGTGGAAACCCGCCGGGCGCTCATTTTCGTCAAATCCAGACAGGATGAACATGGCATTGGTCACCACACTGCCCGGGTTCCGCCAGCGGTGAGGCAGCTGGGCGGCAAACAGCAGGCTGTCACCAGCTTCCATCAGGAAGACCTGGTTGAGAATCGTGTACTCAAGCTGGCCGCGCAGGCAGATCACGAATTCGTGCCCGCTGTGGGTGATTTTAAATGGGCCGCTGCTGGCGCCGCTTTCCAGGGTGAGCATGAACGGCTCAACACGCCCGTCAAAGGATTCACCACCCAAGCCCTCCCACAGGCCGCGCGCAAACGGCACGCGCACCCGTTCGCTGGCTTTGCGGAAAACGATCGCTTTCGGGGCTTCCAGGTTTTCAAAGAAGGCGGTGATGGACACCCCCAGCGCGTCGGCGAGCTTGTACAACGTGCTGACGGTGGCGGAGGTCTGGCCGCGTTCGATATTGCTGAGGGCATTGGCCGAGAGCCCGCTGCGGGCTGCCAGGTTGCGCAGGGAAAGGTTGCGTTCGGCGCGCATGGCGCGCAGCCGCTGACCAACATCGACGGACATCGCGTCTTCAGAATACAGGCTCATAGGGCTGAATTATAGCAGGTCTGCGACCAGCAGCGACCTGGCAGCCGGGCGGTGTGAATTTTTATCCCTGGCGTTGCCTCGTAGCATTTGCTCACAAAGTAAGAAAAGGCTGGAGCACCTGCTCGATCCATTCCAGGTCGCGCTCCGGGTGAGCATTCATGACCGGGATTTCGCCGGCTTTCGCACGGGTCCGCGGGAAGTCGCGGTCACAGATTTAATTTAATTTCCCCAAAAATTAGACTTACCATAAAAAACCCTAATCTTATCGAATATATCGTAATAAGCGTTATAATTTTTCTGGTTACGGCCAGAGTCCTGAAACACAGAGACGGGGATAACCCGTCAACTGGGGGTAAAAGATCCAGGGCTTTATGGTCGCATATGTTGTGACCCATATTACTTCCAATAGAATATGCGGCCTTTTACTCACGGCAATACCGGATGTTATGGACTGGCTAATTGTCGCGCCACAATCCAATTCATCTATCATTGCCACCCCCATGTGTGCTTTGAAATTAGCGCACAGCCACATCCAAAGGAGAACGAAATGGGTAGTAAATCTGATGTTGTCAAAGCATACTATGACACGGCATGGACCAATCCACCGGCGAGCCTTATGAAAGCAGCCGAGACGTATTTCTCGGACGATTTTAAAAGCCTCGACAAGGACGGTAACGTTGTGATGGACAAACAGACATTTATCGGCATGAGCCAGCTTTTGGCGAACGCATTCAAAGATTTTAAGGCAGTCTACACAGAACTCCGCGACGAGGGTGATTCTGTCTTCATGCGATATTATTTTGAGGGGACGCACACCGGTGATTTTGATATGTCTGCCATGGGCCTGGGGGTCATCCCCGCCAGTGGTAAAAAAATCACCTGGCCGGTAGCCAGCAGCAGGTGGAAAGTTGAAGGCAATAAACTCGTAAGCGAGGAAGAGATCTCCGGTGGGATGGAGTGGTTCCTGGCGCCCCTGGGTGTGAAGCTGCCGGCAGCCTAACCTGGTGTATGGTCCAGCGATCAGGTTGAATCTTTTTGCGGCGTTCAACCGCTGGACAAAACAAAAGCGTTTTGGATCTCGCTAATTCAAATGAAATAATCCGGTTTGACGGAATGATAAGGCCTCACTGCCGGGAGGCGTAATAAATTCATCATTCGCGAGCGGTGCGGGGCGACATAAGGTCGGTGCTACCTCACCGGCCTGTCCCCTGCCACCGGGCTGCTTTGATTTAGCGTGCCAATAATTAGGGCGGCTAACCAACGCGGGCGGCGGCCAGCTCGAGCTGTAAACGGGCAACCTCGTCGGTGAGATCCGGGAAAACTTCCATCCGCGCGAGCAGCTCTTCAGCACGCGTCCACTGGCTGCGTTTGAAGCTGTACAGGTACAGCCCGTACAGGGTATCGGGGTCCAGGTCACGACTGCGCAGGTGTTCAACCAGCTCCTCGATCTGCTCGGTTGGCTCAGGCAGGTTCCAGGCACCCCCGTTCAGGCTCACATCCAGGAAAAAATTCAAAGCGCGCGTGTAGGATTGGATGCTGGCTGCTTCGTCGCCGCGCTGGGAGTGGACATCCCCCTCGTGCATGAAGACTTCAGCAGCGACCTGCAGCTTGTCGAGATTGAGCACATCCAGGTAAGTGATGGCCTCCAGCAGGGCCTGGTCATCGAGCTGGCGCACCAGGTCGGCGCGCAGCCCGAAGATTTCTTCCAGAGCCTGGTCGATGGCGATCTGCGCTTCCACGTACATGTAGGTGTTCTTAAATCCCACGATGCGCTGCAGTGCCGCCAGCAGGATGCTGATCTGGCGGATCAGGTAATCTTCGGTGAGCATGACATTTTTGGTCATTGGACAGGTCCTGGCACGGATAAGAAAAGGTGCGGGGAGAATCCCCCGCACCTATTTTAACCCAGAAATGTCAGGTATCTTGTGACTACGGCGGGCACGTTCCTAGGTTGCGCCAGTTGGCGATCGTATCGTTCACGGTTTGCGTACCGGTCGTGCCGTAGTTCAGCGTAACGACCCGGTTGTTGATCTCTTCACAGGCTGCACCTTTTTCGACATAATCCCACGAACCCAGGGTGTACTTATACTGGACCTCGGTGTTCTCACGCCCGGTGAAGGTGATCGTCCACGAATTCGGGCCGGTTTGGGTGAGCGGGGTGGCGCCGGGGTTCCACTGCGGGTAGCCGCCGTCGAACTGGTCGATGGTGCCGGCGATGTATACCACGCCGTCCAACGGGGTAGAGTTGGGCGAAGTGACGTTGAACGTGATGGTCACAGTGCGCAATGCAGCCGAGCCGAGCACTTCGTTGGAGTCGCCGGAGCGGTTGAACGATTGATCCACCGCCCGCACCACGTAGTAGAACTCATCCCCTTCGTTGACGGCATTGTCGGTGTAGCTGGTGGTGGTCGTCAGAGCGACCGTTGAATACGGCCCACCGGCAGTCGCGCTGCGGCGCACCTCATAGCCGTACAGGCTGGGATCGCCGAGCACGGCATCCCAGGCCAGGCTGATGCCGGACGGGGACTGGGCGGTAACGATCAGGTTGGCCGGGGTGGCAGGTGGGGTCACATCGCCAGACGAGTTGACCGTCAGCACGCCCGGATTGGTGGGCAGGCCGCCCCCGATAGGCCCATTCAGGTCGGCGTAGAACCAGTCTCGACCGCCAGTGGTGCTGTAGCGGTACAGGTAGTTGAAGGTGCCAACCTGGTCGGGCAGCAGCGAAGCCACAAATTCATCATTATTACCGGCATCCACGTTGAAGCTGGCATCCACCCAGCTCCAGCCTGCGCCGCGTGGGTCGCTGGCAACCGGGCCGAAGCCGAGCTGGGCCCACAGGCTGGGAGTCTGCCCGGGGGTTGATGTATGACCATCGATCCACACCTGCCCGTAGACATTGCCGGTGCGGTTTACGGTGCTGATGGTGTGATCCAGGGTGGGGGGCCATTGGGTGTTCGCCCAACCGATCACAAGGTGCGGCAGTCCAGCGGCCTCGTTGGAGGCGGGGCCGGCGTTGCCAGCCAGGTCCAGCGCGGTGACCACATAGTAATAGGTCTGCCCGTTAACCAGGCCGGTGTCCGCATAGTTCGTGGCTGTTGTTTCAGCAACCGGCAGGTAGCCGCCGCCGGAGACCGGACTGCGGTAAAGCTGGTAGCTGTCTGCACCCGGAACAGCGTCCCACGCCAGGCCGACGCTGCCATCCCCTTCGGAAGTCACTGCCAGGCTGGCAGGGGCAGGCGGTGCGACCAGGTCCGTGCCCGCGACGGGCAGGAAGATGGCAGCGCCGTAAGCCGGCAGGCTGACATGCAGCACGCCGCCGTTGGCGGTGACCACCCCTGCGGAGCCATAGACATCATTCAGCATCACATTGGAGGGCAGGTTCCCACCCAGCTCGATCTGCAGATCCTGGGGAGAATCGGAGCGATTGATGGCGACCAGTGCGGCTGCAGCCGGGCTGCGCATCAGGTAGGCAACCGTGCGCTGGGCATCATCTGCCAGCAGGAAGATCTGCTTGCCGGTACGGAAGACCGGATTGGCTGCCCGCAAGCGGGTGAGGCCGCGGTAGTGCTGGTACAGGGATACATCCCCACCCAGGCCGTACGGCCCACCCCCAGTCCACGGGAAGGTGCGCCGGTCGTCAGGGTCGTCGTCCCCGGTCATGCCAATCTCGTCGCCGTAGTACACGGTTGGCGCGCCGGGCATGGTCATCTGGACCACGGTTGCCAGGCGCAGCAGGTCTTTGCCGGTTTCCAGGTTGGCAAGGTTGAACTCTTTATCCTCGCGGTTGTTCGCGCCGGGGGTGAGTGCCCATAAGATGCGCTGGGTGTCGTGGCTGCCCAGCAGGTTGAGCATGTTGTAGTAAGTGGCATCCGGGTTGTCTTCGCGCACCGACACCAGCTTATCGACGAACAATGAGGGCGGCTGGTTGGAGGCGCCGTCATCCGGGAAGCCTTTGTTGTCGACCGTTCCGAAAAAGCCCAGGATGGCGTTGCGGAAGCGGTAGTTCATGGTCGAATCGGCGCGGTTGCCCTGGTTGAAGGCCAGCACTTCGCTTTTCTTCCAAAGCTCGCCGATCACCGGGGCTTCGGGGTCGGCGGCCTTGACCGCCTGATAGAAATCGGGCCAGAAATCGGCCGGGAAGGATGGATCACCCATCACGTCCAGCCGCCAGCCATCGCCGCCTTGGTCCAGCCAGAACTGGGCAACGGGGTTTTCGCCGCTGTAGACCAGCTCCTGCACGGCAGGGTTGTTCTTATCCAGCACCGGCAGGCTGTCGAAACCAAACCAGGCTTCATAAGTCATTGTATTGGGGCCATCGGGGCCCACGCATGGGCCGCCGGCCTGCGGGCGGAAGGTGAACCAGGAACGGTAGGGGGAGGCGATGCTTTCGCAGGCGCCCAGCTCGGAGAAGTGACCGTAGCGGTCAAAATAGGAGCTGTCGGAGGAGACGTGGTTAAACACGCCGTCCAGGATGATCTTGATGCCCAGCTTTTCGGCACGCTGGTTGAACCAGACGAATTCGCGCATACTGCCGAAGAACGGGTCAATCCGGTAATAATCCTGGGTATCGTAAGCGTGGTTGGAGCCCGCGTCAAACAGCGGGTTGAAGTAGATGGCAGTCACGCCCAGACTCTTCAGGTAAGGCAGGCGTTGGTAGACGCCGCGCAGGTCGCCGCCAAAATAATCGCGGCCACGCGGGCTTTCCATGCACGGATCGGCAGGATTGTCATAGTTGCGGCAGTAACCTTCTGGCAGAAGCCCCCAATCCAGCTTGATGATCTGGTCATCCGGATTGTCGGGGTAGCCGTAGCGCGGTTCAGTGCCGGTGGGGTCATTGGCGGGGCTGCCGTTGCGGAAGCGGTCTGGGAAGATCTGATAAACCACCGCGTTCTGCAGCCAGTCGATTGGTTCGAAGGCGGCGTTGTAGATCGAAACTGCGTAGCTGTTATCCACCAGGTCGGGCGTGGCGACGCCCCAGCCGCCGTTCTGGTAGCTGTCATCGGCGTAGTAGGCGGTGGCGGTGCCATCGGTGACGATAAAGCGGTAGTACAGCAGGCCTTCCTGCGTGGGCGTATAGCTGGCCTGCCAGAAGTCACAGGTTTCTTCCGGCTGGTTAGCATCGTAGCACGAGACGTCGCTGGCAGCCGGCAGCATGGTCAGGAAAAACTGGTGGCCTTCGCGCGCATCCCAGACGCGCACCCGCACCCCGGTCACATCGTTGTGGTAGGTGCGGAAGCGCAGGGTGAGTTCAGTGCCGGGGGTGATGGCGCCGAACGGGACGCGGTAGAGCGTATCGTGTAAATCGTGCCCTAACCCGAAATACTCAATGTTGTTATCCGGGGCATGCCCGCTGCCCACCTGGATGGTCAGGATGTGGGAGACCGGGTCATAGGAGAAGCGCACCAGGGTGCCATCCGCCGGGACGGTAAAGGGGATGTTGGCGCCGCCGGGCACGCCGCCCGCGCCGTAATTCTCATCCCAGGCTTCATTGATGGTTACTTTGCCTTCGTAGCTACCCGCCGGCAGGCTGGTGGTTTCAAAGCTGTACAGCCCGTCGCCGTCGGGGTCCTGCAGCCAGGAGCGCAGGCAGTCCGGCTGCCAGTCACCGCTGCAGCCCAGCTCGGATTGGAAACTGCCGGGCACGGTGGCGATGATCGAGTTCTGATTGTCGGTAATCCAGTGGGATTTGTGGTCGTAGTAGAATTTGACGCTGGTTTCGGCAGCCAGGTTGAGGGGGATGTTGCTGCCTCCGGGAGAAGCGTTCAGGCCGTAGTTCTCATCCCAGGTGTTGTTAAGCGCCGCTTTGTACTCGTAGCTGCCTGCCGGGATGGTGAAACTGTCCTGCCAGACGTCATCAAAATCATCATAGGACAGATAGGTGTTTATGCAGGCTGGGTCCCAGTCGCCCGGACAGCCCAGCTCAGACTGCAGGCTGCCGGCAATGGTGACGCTGGTTGGGTTGGGGGTGTGGTCGGCAAGGACCGTGCGGACCCCCAGAACAGCCAGCAACAAAGTCACCACAAGGGGGAAAAGACCGGTATATTTGCGCATCTTTGAACCTTCCTCTGTTATTACGTTGCTTGAATTGCCCCATCAATTGGGAACGTGTGAAACACGGAAGAGAAAATGCTTGATTACTCTCGGTCCGGAGCACCTCCTGTGCTGCGCAAGGCGCAGGAATATTCAATTGAAATCATCGGAAAACAACCGTCGTCTCCTTCGATTGTACCAGCGAACCGGCGGCAGGTCATTAACAGGGCTGCAAGTTGTAAGGTGGCTGGGGGATGGCTGACACAAACGATTGCGTGGTTGAATCTCCCACCGCTCTCCATAAAAACGCCTGGAGGCAGAAAAATGACAAAAAGACCTTCGTGCAGGTGGCATTAACCGCTCTTCTTATTGGGACACCCAAAGAGGGTACGACCCGTGAAAGCACACGCTCCGAGCGAGGCAATAGCGCAAACATAAGCGTTTAACGCGGCGATCCGCAGATGGATCGGGTGGTTATTATGCAAAATTAACAGTTATTTGTTATAATTATCAAAAATATCGGTTCATTCGGTGAAAGGATTGTCTCAAATGGCTATGTTTACCGGTAAAGTGGCTTTGGTTACAGGCGCGGCTTCCGGGATAGGTCGCAGCGTCGCTGAACAGTTTGCCGCGCACGGGGCGCAGGTGATCGTATCGGATGTGGACGATGCGGGCGGGCAGGAGACCGTGGGCCTGATCAAAGCTGCCAGCGGTGAAGCGCAGTACGTGCGGGCGGATGTCTCTAAAGCGGCGGACTGTGAGGCCCTGGTGCAGGCAGCACTCGACGGGTATGGGCGGCTGGATATCGCCTGCAACAACGCCGGCATAGGCGGCGAGGCCAACCTGACAGGTGATTACAGTATCGCGGGCTGGGATAAAGTGCTGGGGGTTAACTTGAGCGGCGTGTTCTACTGCATGCGTTACGAAATCCCCGCCATGCTCAAGAACGGCGGGGGCGTAATCACCAACATGGCCTCCATCCTGGGGCAGGTGGGATTCGCTACTGCACCAGCCTATGTGGCTGCCAAGCACGGAGTGGTGGGCCTCACTAAAAATGCGGCCATCGAGTATGCCGCAGCAGGTATCCGCATCAACTCGGTTGGCCCGGCGTTCATCCGCACCCCGCTGATCGCCGCGCTGGAAGACGACGCGGATACGCTTAACATGCTGGTATCCCTACACCCTATGGGGCGCCTAGGACAACCCGAAGAGGTCGCCGGGCTGGTGACTTTCCTGAGCTCGGATGAAGCTTCATTCATCACCGGTGCTTACTACCCGGTAGACGGCGGCTACCTGGCGCGGTAGAGCTGCGTTGGATGGCCTGAAATTGGGTGGTTGGCAACAATCCCCCGGCTCATTCATGATATACAGCCGCGATATAATTCCTGGTGCGGCTCTTAGCTTCTGGTACTCCGCGCCAGCAGCGTTCCTGGCCCAGGGTTCCCCCGCTTCATACAAAGCGTGAAAGTTTTGGCTCCCGAGGAATTGTCCATGAGTGACTGGAAGGACAGGCTCACAGTTGATCCAACGGATTGGCTGTTGGAACCGGAAAATTCTCCCGTTCGCTACTGGACGCTGATCGATATCCTCGGCCGACCCTACGACGACCCGCAGGTGCGTGCGGCGCAGGCTTTGATTCCTGCCTACCCACCAGTGGCTGAACTGCTGGCAGCCCAGGAGCGGGATGGGTATTGGGGCAAGCGGGATTTTTACCTGCCCAGGGCCAGTCGCGGCACCTTCTGGGTGTTGAGTGTGTTGGGTGACCTGGGGCTGACTGCCGAGGAGGAACACATCCGGCGGGCATGCGAATTTATGTTCACACACCAGCGCGAGAACGGCCTGTTCTGCCGCCGCCGGCGGGTACCCGGACAGGGGGAGGTGTGGCAGGAGCATGGGGAACCCTGTACCCACGCGCGCATCGTGCGCTTTATGATCCAGTTTGGCTATGGCAATCACCCGCGTGTGCGCAGGGCGATCGATTGGCTTCTGCCGATCCAGCGGGACGACGGGATGTGGTTCTGCCGCGCTTCTGGGGATCGCGGCTGCCTGCGGGCTACGCTTGACATCCTGCGCATCGCGGCGCTCGATCCCCAGACTGCGTCCCAGCCTGGCATCACTCAGGCTGCCGATGCTATCCGCTATCTATTGATGAAACCGCGTATGAGCCGCTATCATGTGGGTGACGCGTGGGGGACGTGGGAGTGCCTCAAGTACCCATACTTCGGTTTCAGCGTCATCAGTGCGCTGGATGCCCTGGCGCGCCTCGGCTATACGCTTGATGAGCCCGGGGTCGCCCCCGCAGTGGAGTACCTGCTCAGCAGGCAGCTGCCCGATGGCACCTGGCCCATGGATGCTGACTGGCCTGGCTCGCCAATCGACTTTGGCCAGCCGGGCGAGCCGAACAAGTGGCTGACGCTGGATGCCGTGCGCGTGGTCAGGTTTCTATACAGCCAGAGCGGATAGCAGCGAAGCTAACAGGGGGAAGACAGGTCTGACCGCGCAGCGATCCCCTACCTTAATAATAAGCGCGCAGCGCGGTGGAATTATTCCCGGTTAACGATATGCAGTGCCGATTGGGAATCCCGCCCATCGCCCGCATCCAGCGCCGCCAGGGAGCCTGGTAGGAATGCCGGCAGCACCGGCAGTCGCTCCAGGACTTCTTTCTGTCTTGGAAACCAGCGGAATTCCAGCCGGAAGGGGCGACCCACCATAGGTTCATCCTGCTCCTCACCGATCATCGTCCAGGCCGGGTCATTTGCGGCCTCAGGCAGCGTGATGTGGAAGTACAGGCCAATTTCGTGATGGCGAGCACCGTTGTAGGAAAAAAAGTTTTCCACCGCCCATAAGAATGCACCCACTCGGACGATCAGGCCGGTCTCTTCCGCCAGCTCGCGCTGCAGAGCCTCGCTGGCGGTTTCCCCCCATTCCACATGCCCGCCGGGCAGGCTCCAAAAATCATCCAGCACAGACCGGTGCAGCAGCACGTGGGTAGCAGTGGCGGCAACCCCCGCCGCCCGGTAGTGAAATAATTTGTTTTTCAAACGCTGGTTGCCTCCCGCAAGCAGAGGCAGGTCATTCCACGGGTGTGATGCCGTAGTGGGCGCGCAGGATGCGCAGGGCATGGCACTGGAAGAAGTGCCCCAGCCCGGTTTTTTCTGCCAGGGTCGCGTAGCGGCGGGCGGTTTCTTCTGCGGAGGCAACCGCTTCATCGAAGGTGTGCGAGGTGATCATGGTGGTCTCCAGAAAGCGCCATTCGCCAGAACCCTGCCAGGTTTCCCAGCCCAGCATGGCATGCCCGGGCACAATGACGATGGCGGGGCAGAGCGCCATGGCCTCCAGCAAGCTGGCGAAGAGCACTACCCCATCGATGCAGTTGGCGCTGCGCTCGTTCAGGCTTTCGCGCGGCAGGCGCACGCGCTGGGTGGCAAAACCCTGGTCGGGGTTAAACTCCAGCACGGTATTCTGGTAGGTAATCCGGCTTTCGGTTTTCAGGGCATCAAAGGCGGCCCGCACCTGGGATTCGACCCCTTCTGGCCCGCCCTGGTAGCCGGTAATCTGGCGATCGGGATGGTGTTCGGCTGCCAGCCGTAAAAAGCGCATGACTGCCGGAGAGTTGGGGGTGACGAAGGCCCCGAAATACAGGGAAAGGTCATGCCAGGCGCCTGACTGCGGGTCGCGCAGCGCCAGCGGGGTGCTGTTGCGCGGCAGCAGCCAGATGGGCTGGGAGCGGTGCAGCACCACACCCGCATCCAGGTCATCCACCCGGACGTGCAGAGCCGCCCGGCCCAGCTCCGACATGCCGCTCAGGCGTCCGGTGAACAGCACCGGGAGCTGGTGCAGCGTATGGGCGGTGTCTGGGGCCAGCTCAACCGTATCGACGGCTTCGGCTGAGTACCTTTCGATATAGGATGTGATCCGCAGGCGCAGGGCACCGTGTTCGCGCACGTTGCGCACGGTGATGGTGACCAGGGGCAGGTGGCTGGGATCCAGGAGGTGGTAAATGGCGGTCGGGATCGCGGACATGCGCAGGAAAAAGGCAGCCACCAGCCCGCTTTCTTGCGAGCCCAGCAGTCCGCCAGTGCGGTGGTTATCAAGCAGTAGGCCGGAGGTCCGGTCCTGGGAGAGCTGCCGTGAGATCGCTTTTTCGATCTCCGCCAGGTCTGTCTCAGCCTGTTCGAGCTGCGTGGTCAGCTCTGGAAAACTTGTGGGGTCATTTTGGGAGAAGACTACCCGCCGCAGCCGGTCAATTACCAGGCGGGCATAATACTCTTCCTGGCGCAGCTCTTCAAGGGTGCCATCGAGATCCATCGTTCCATCCTTTCGCGGTTGTGCGGGATCGCCAGATCATCCACGCTGTCTCTGATTATAAGGCAGTTTGCCAAGCCTGGACCGCGGCAGCTCACCTGTATCAATGCAAGCAAGGCTGCAGCGGCTGGAGTCAAGGGGGTTGGGTGCCTGTAAGCTCAAGCGCCAGCTTGCGTAAGCGCAGGGTCAGTTATTCGTCCACGGCTCAAACGAGCTGAGCAGAATGCGGGTCTCTGAAAGCAGTTCTTCACTGAGGGGTACATCGGACTGCAGGCTGACGAGCTGGATGGCAAAGTACACGTCCGGGCCGCTCAGTTCGCCATCCGGGGAAGTATATTCGACTGCCAGAACCTGGCCGTTGACCAGGTGGCGGACTTCCAGGACACCGTGCTCAAAAAATTCCAATTCCGCACCAGGTTCAATTTCACCTTCGTAGGGCAGATCGCTGGAGAGCGGGATTAGCTCATCCGCGCCGCGGAACTGCACGCGCAGCTCCACACCGGGGCGAGTCAGGCGCGCCTCGTGCGGGCTGTCTGCCACCAGGTAGGAGTCCGGGTAGCGGAACCCAAAATCATAGGTGCTGTTCGTATAGGTAGCCCAACCAGGCAGCGGGTCTTGGCCTTTGATCTCTGGGGTCGCGGGAGGCGACTGGTCCTTGGTGGGGAAAGGCGGGGGGGTGTCCTCGCTAAAAACCTGGGGCTGCCCGGCGGAGGGGTTGCCCGGGGGCAGGCTGCTGCCTGGATTGGGAGAAGCTGGCTGGGCGGTGCTCGGGCTGCAGGCTGCCAGGAGCAGGGCGAGAATAAAAACGGCGGCAATCACAAAATGGGTAGGTTTCATGGGAAAGGTTTCCTTGCCAAAACAGCGCGATTATACACCCGGGGTGCATACAAGGGTGAGACGTTGGCAGGGGCCTGCTGGTTCCCTGGGGCAGGGTGGGGGGCGGATGGGGAGGGCAGATGGCATCGTGAGTGCTCAACCTATGTTGATGCGAACCCAACGAAGATGCTGGCAAAGAGCGCCTGCAATCCAGAAGTTAATTTCTGTGCCGATGCCAGAACTTCTTGATGAATCCAGGATTGTCTCGTGTGGACTTAAGGAAAAACCGTGCCAGGTCAAAAGTAAGAACCAAGAGATGACATACAACACATGAAATGGAATGGAAATTAGGTGATAATACCAAAGATGATTTGACCTACACAAATTTGCCTATCCTGTAGACCCAAATTTAGATGAAGAGTCCAAGCCACCGCAAGGTCATTGCTTCAGTCCAAAATGCATTGAACATACTTGATCTCTTTGATGGCAGCGCTTCAGAGCTGGGCAATCTTGAGATCGCGAAATTGTTGGATATGAACCCGGCGACTGTCGCGGGGCTTGTATATACCCTCAAATCAGCCAAATACCTTGATCAAAATCCGGCCAATCGCAAATATCGACTGGGGGTTAAGCTTTTGGATCGCGCTTCGGTATTGCTTAACCAGCTTGATTTGCGAAAACTATCTGCTCCTTATATGGAAGAACTTCGAGACTGGTGCGGGGAAAGTGTCAATCTAGCCCTTCTAGATCACGATCGAGTCGTATATATCGAACGATTATTCGGGCATCACACGCTTGGGATACGAACTGAATTGGGGAAACGAGCGCCGGTTCATTCAACTGCTCTTGGGAAAGCGATTCTTGCTCAACTGCCAGATCAAGATCTAGAAACCATCCTGAATGATTATCAATTATTACCCCTGACACCAGCCACAATTACCGATAAACAGAAATTCTTAGACGAATTGGAGGTTACCCGAAAGCGCGGCTTCTCCCTGGATGATCAAGAGAATGAAATTGGAGGGCGGTGCATTGGTGCAGCAATTCTTAACCACCAGAAATATCCCATTGCTGCAATCAGCATTTCGGCTCCAATTCAAAGATTTTCATTGGACCAGATACCTGAATATGGTCAGAAATTGTGCCTGACAGTGGAATTAATATCACAGCAAATGGGGTTTCAAAAAAACTATGATTGACATTAAAAAGTCTGCACTGCTCATTATCGACCTCCAAAATGACTTTGTAAGAGAGGGCGCACCCATGGAAGTGGAGGACGCCAGGCTTTCTCTTCCTAAAGTTGGTTTGCTCATTGATGCGGCTCGTGAAACGGGCATTCCCATCATTTATACGAAATTCATTTCTGGCCCCAAAAGGACCTTATTGTGGAACTGGAGCCCGCAAATTGAAGAATTCGGTGCCTGCCGGCGCGGCCTTGAACGCTATTATGCTGATCTCGGGGCCGCAAGACAATGCAGCGATGTTGTCGATGAAATCTACCCACAACCTGATGATTATATTGTCGAAAAATATGGCTATTCCGCTTTTTTCCGCACCACGCTTTACGATATATTGAAAAGTGAAGGGCTTGATTCCATTATTGTCGTAGGCACAGTCACTCAGGTATGTGTCGCGGAGACAGTCCATGATGCCTTTGGGCTGGGAATCAAAGCCCTGGTGGTATCCGATTGTGTGACTTCATACATGCCCGATCTACAAGCTGCATTTTTAAAGAATATTGAGTTGAAATTTGGGTGGGTTTTAAGCTCAAACGAAGTGTTAACGATGATCAAAGGCAATTCGTGAGAAGAAATGGCTGCAATATCTCAAAAAATTCAGCTAAATAAACATAATGGTGTTTTTGTTATTCTTGCTTTATTACTGATCATTGCTGCATTTTATAGCTCAGATTTTATCAAAATTAATAATCTCATGACGATGCTGCGCCAGGCATCAGCATTAGGCATCTTAACCATTGGTCAATTATTTGTAATCGTCAGCGGAGGTGTGGATCTCTCGGTTGCAGCCACGATGCAGCTCGGCATCACCATTTTCATGTATGGCTTCAACAACTTTGGGATGCCTGGACTGATCATCGGCGTGCTGGCAGCGTTCTTATTTGGCATTGGGGTGGGATTGGCTAATGGGATTATTGTTACCAAGTATCACGTGCAGCCATTCTTAACCACCCTGTTTACCGGGAGCATCCTGGTTGGAATCAGGATGCTCGTGGCAGGAATCAGACCCGCGGGAACTGTTCCAGAAGCCATCCGATTTTTCGGGCGCGATCGAACCTTTGATATCCCAAATGCATTAATCATATTTCTGATCGTCTCCATAATCGCTTTTATTGTTTTGGAGAAATCCGTATATGGCAGGAAATTAATTGCGGTCGGTACGAATTTTTCGGCAGCGAAATTCTCCGGGATAAAAGCAGATTTAACGATTATTAAGAGCTATGTGATCTGCAGTGTTCTGGCAGTCCTGGCATCAATTGTTTTAGCAGGATATGTGGGTTTTGCCGATCAGTGGATTGGGGCCGGATACAGCTTTAACAGCCTAATTGCAGCAGTTATTGGTGGCAACTACCTGGGGGGTGGTCGTGGATCTGTGCTGGGAGTTATTGGTGGTGCATTAGCAATGACAATCGTCATAAATTTTGTAACGTTATTTGGTTTATCTGCACCATTTCAGCATATTGTGTCAGGCGTCGTACTGATCCTGGCACTCTTTAGCGGTGTTGTAACGGCAAAGAAATGAGAAATCGAGCAGCAATTTGTTTTACGGCCCATTGGAAATCGATTTGAAAAGGAGAATGAGAAATGAAGCGAGTCGTGGTCCTTATTTTGGTTATGGGTCTGCTGATAACAGCATGTACCCCACAGGCGGCGGAAACAACCACTCCAGCCGAAAAAGATAAATACGTCATTGGTGTTTCGTATGAAGGACCCACGAATGACTGGGCGGCATCACTGATGTACCATCTGCAGTATTCGTTTGATATCAAGTATAAGGACAAAGTAGAACAAGTCTATTACGAGTCTGCAGAGGGAGATGCAACAACACAGGTCAGCCAGATTGAAAACTTGCTTACCAAAAACGTCGATGCATTGATGATCCAGCCATTAAGCGAGTTGGCTCTGGTCAATGTAGTCGAAAAAGCTTACGACATGGGCATCCCGGTCTTCATTTTTGGGGCAAGCCTGCTGACTGACAAATATACTTCTTACATCGATCGCGACAACTATGGAATTGGCAAGGAATTTGCCTCGTATATTTGCGAATCCTTAGGTGGAAAAGGCAAAGTTGTCACGATCATGGGCGAGCCGGGCAGCGGATATTCAGAAAGTGTGCTGAGAGGCGTTAATGATGCCCTTGCTGAGTGCCCGGATATCGAAAATCTTGGCGTGGACTACGGGGAATATTCCCCAGCCGTGACGAAACAAAAGATGGAAACTTTCCTCAGCGCCAATCCAGATATCGGTGGGGTTATCACGGATGGCGCGCTAATGGGGTTGGGAGTAGTTGAGGCGTACACCGATGCTAACCTTCCTTTACCCTATCTGACTGTCGACGATTGGAATGGTTTCCAAAAGAAAGCGGTCGAACTGGACTTTACGAAATACATTACCGTCCCAGGCGGGAGTGAAGCCTCAGCGATTGCTGCTGATTTACTCTTCGATTACCTGGCAGGTAAAGAAGTCCCGAAAAGCTATATTACTGAAACCAAAGTTATGACGGGTCCCGAAGTTCAAGCCATCATCCCTGAGGGAATGCCGGATTCCTATTGGGCGATGTGTCTCATCCCACCAGAATATGTAGGCCTATACTACAAGTAAAATTTCGCCTTGCTACCGGGGGCTGCCAGCAAATAAACCTGTTGGCGGCCTCCGGTAATTTGTTGCCATCCGAAATAAATCTGAAAATCACCTTTATGGCTGACGTTTACCTTAAAGGATCTAAAAGGATTGTTGCAGGAAATCCCCAAAGAGCCCCAAGGCTGCCTTGTAGAGATGTTGGAGTACTTAATGGCGGAAGCATTATTATCAATCAATTCAATTAGCAAATCATTTTATAGTCAACGGGCTCTAGAAGATGTCACGTTTGATGTCTATGAAGGCGAAATAGTTGGGTTGTTGGGGGCAAATGGTGCTGGCAAAAGCACTTTACTTAAAATTATCGGCGGCACCTTGCAGGCAGATTCGGGCACAATTTCACTTTCTGGTCAACAAATCGAGCACAATTCACCCGTCCAGGCGCTGAAATTGGGCATCGTGAGTGTGTACCAGGAACTCAACTTATTTTCCAATCTTACAGTAGCCGAAAACCTTTTTATTGGACAAGAGATTAAAACCAAATTTGGCACAATCAATTGGAAAGAAACCAATAAGCAAACTCAACAAATCCTGGATACATACGATCTGGGAATCAAATCAGATGCATTGATTTCAAGTTTGAGTATTGCCAAACAACATATGGTTGAAATCGCCCGTGCCTTTAATGAAAACCCCAAAATTTTATTGCTCGATGAACCAACATCTGCTCTATCAGAATCGGAAATTGATTGGCTCTTTGCCAAAATTAAAGAAACCGCTAAGCAAGGCACGACGGTTATTTACGTTTCCCATCGATTAGATGAAGTCGCAGAAATTTGTGAGCGCACCGTAATTCTTAGGGACGGGAAACTTGTTCATATTTCCACTGGAGGCATGGAGAAGTCCTCCGTCATTTATCATATTGTTGGACATGATGTGATCTTAAAGAAGGCATTCACGGAGGAGAACAACCAGGAGATTGTTTTCGAAGTCCGGGATTTAGAATCTCAAAAAGGTGTACATGCGGTGGATTTTTTTGTCCGCAGGGGCGAAATTTTAGGGATCGCCGGTCTTGTCGGCTCAGGTAGAACTGAGTTGCTGCAATCGATTTTTGGTATAGATCGACCCATCTCCGGCACAATCCTGAAGGACAATGTTGAAATCCAAATCCGAAATCCTACTGATGCAATCAGGAATGGGATTGTTCTCGTACCAGAAGATCGAAAAGCAAGTGGGTTATTCCTGAGTGAAAGTGCCCAGTTTAATATTGCAGCCTCCACCCTGGATGACCGGGTGAAGTTGGGCTTGGTCGAAAATGAGATAGAGAAAGAAGCAACAAAAAAATCGGCCGAACAAGTCCTGCTGGATACCAGCCGGCTGGCTAATTTTGTCCGCCAGTTAAGCGGCGGGAACCAGCAAAAAACAGTGATTGCGAAAACTTTACTCGCAAATTCAGATGTGCTGCTTCTTGACGAACCTACCAGGGGTGTGGATATTGGAGCGCGAGAAGAAATCTACGAAGTCATCAAAGCATTGGTCCAAAGCGGTAAAAGTATTATCCTGGTTACGTCAGATTGGGAGGAACTGATTTATCTCAGCCATAGGGTCATGGTGATGTCTGAAAATCAGTTGGTTGGTGGGATCGATGGTGATATCACCGAATCTGCGATTATGAATATTGCAGCCTCCACGGGAATTAAAAAGTCGAAGAAAGCGGATATCGACAGCGTTGGATCAAAGAATTTGATCAACCGTTTCTTCTTGAATACAAACAACAATTTTCTCCTGTTGTTATTTATCCTGCTCGCAGGCTTAGCCATTGGTTCCATCATCAATCCATTTTTTAGAACCTGGTTGAATTTTAGTAATTTATTTGGGCAATCGATGATCTTGATTATTTTGTCTCTAGGTCAATTAATTGTCATTATTGCAGGAGGCATTGACATCTCTTCTGGAGCGCTGATGGCGGCATCGGGTGTGATCGGCCTTACTGTTATGACCAAGTTCAACCAGGATCCGATTGTGGGTGTTCTGGTTATGATCGCGTTCGGAGTCCTGATTGGTACAATCAACCCTCTCCTCGTGTTGAAGGCGAAGGTTGACCCATTTGTTGTCACGATTGGGATGATGTTAATCCTGGAGGGGGTTGCGTTAGTCGTTTCCCCAAAGCCATTTGGTCCGTCACCAGAAATATTCAAAGCGTTATTCAGCAGTGATATTTATGGGATCCCCTCTGCATTAATCTTGCTTCTGATTCTCCTGGTTTTGTTCGGTTTGTTATTAAGATTTACAGCCTTAGGTAGAAGATTCTATGCAGTTGGGGAAAACAGGATCAACTCATTTAATGCTGGAATCAATGTTACTAAGGTGATATTCCTGTCGTATCTGTTCTGCTCGCTAATGTCGGTTTTGGCAGCGGTATATACGCTTGGACGCTTTGGCGCTGCCGATCCAGTCTTGGGTCCTGGGATGGAATTGGAAGCCATTGCTGCCGTCTTAATCGGAGGGGCTACGCTGGCAGGTGGAAGGGGAAGCATACTCGGTACGGTTTTTGGGGTCTTTGTTTTGGGGATCCTCGCCAATTTACTCAGCTTGATGGATATCAATGTCTGGTACCAGGGAGTTATACGCGGGGTGATGTTATTGCTGATCATTGCTTCTTATGAAAAGATGATCCGCAGTAAGAAGTAGGTGCAGCTTTGAACTAACCTTGCTCAATCCTGCGATGTGCTCTGGCAGTGGGTCACACACAAACCAGGTCAGCGCGCATGCCTGAAACTTAAATGAAGGATACCAGGATCTCTACTCGTTCATAAGAAAGGGCAACCATGGCTACACATGAGGAATTACAGGCAAAAAAACTGGCTCGCATCAACGAAGTGCACCGCTTGATTCCATCCAGGACCGCTCTGTTAGTCATTGATATGCAGCGCAGTTTCATGGATCCTGAAGCATCGTTGGGGGTGTCACAGGCCTGGGATATCGTACCTGGGATTCAAAAACTTTTGGGCTTTTGTCGAAATTCCGATATCTCAGTCATTTTTACGAAATACATAGCCAGCCCGGAGATTCCATGTCTCCGAATCGATCCTTTCGGCCCCGAACACTTGCCAGCCATTCCAGGTCAGCCGACTGGATGGGGGCTTCCATCCAGCAACAGTATTATCGGAACAGAGGGCCCGGAAAATCCGGATATTATTGATGAGTTAAAACCCCGTCCCGGTGAACTGATTATTGACGGTTATACACTTGATAAGTTTTACGGAACGCCGCTTGATCTTGCATTAAGATCTCGAGATATCCGTTATTTAATCATTGTGGGCAGCATGGCAGATCTTTGTCTTGGTGCCACACTTTTTAGTGCTGCCATGCGGGATTATCGAGTGACGGCTGTCACCGATTGCATCGCCACCATCTGGCCAAACGTGCTGCAGGTTATGTTCGATATTTTCGGTCGAAAACTGGCAAGATTATTGAATCACGATCAAGTCATTGAAGAATTAAAGAGTCAGCTTGCCTAGTACCGAGTAAGCAATTAAAGACGGTATTCAGCAATTTCTGCAGCTTTTCGCCGAGTTTCGCTCGCAATGTTCCCAGCGAAACTGGTTTCTTTGGTAGAGATGGTGCTTATTAAGAAAAAACAACCGGGATGCGCCGCTGCGTCCAGGTTGTTTGGCATTGCTGGTCGATCACACCTACGGGCTCACGACGTTTGAGCCGATATTATTGGCAAACCGCGTCATCAGCAGGCTGGGTACGTTGTTCGAGTTGTTATCCATCACCGTGCCGGTGTTCACCGGGCTGCGGCTGGGGCAGGCAGGGTCGTTGTACTCGTCCGGGTGGCCCAGCATGTGCCCGAACTCGTGGGCTGCTACTGCGCCGGTATCCAGGGTGTCCCAGTTTCCCATATTGCTGCGTGCCGGGCCTGTGCGGATGCGCAAGGTGTGGTGCGGGTTCGAGTTGGAGAAGATCACATCGAAGGAGATGCGGTAGGACAGCTCCCCCGAACGGCTGGCAAAAGTGAGCACCTGGCGGGTGGTCTCGTCTGCGATTGCCAGGTCGCCGGCGTTGTCGGTCGTTCCGATGGTGAGGTTGGCATCATTCCTGCTGAACTGCAGCGCGGTGTTGCCATTGTCATCCAACAGGTTTAGATCATCTGCCATCTTGTGTGCCTCCTTTGGCTGGATCACCTGGCCTGTTGCGCCAGGTCAGGGCTGCCTGTGATCATGCGGCTGGAACAGGCATTGTGGGTATTAACGATCATTTCTAAAAAATTACGGTATGGTTTCCCGCGCACAAACAAATCCACCCGTAACGGGGTTTTGCCATCGCAGAGTTTGACGCGCTGCGCGCATCCAGCAGGGCGTCCAGCCAATGATGAGGCTTCAGCGGGCTGGCAGGCTGGTAGGCTGCCGCGGATCTGCTCCGGGCGAGGGGCGCACCACCCTGTGTTCAGCCATCTACCCTGGTAATTGATGGAAAGCGGGGCAGTGAATGCAGGCAAAATAACCTTCCCCCAAAATTGCGCATTTCGAGGGAAGGTTGGGATAGAAGTGGTCCCGCTCAACTACCTGGGATCGGAGTTGTTCGGGTCCCCGGCTCGGAAGGCCCTATCCAGCCGGTCCTGGTCCACCTTCATGGTCTTGCGCACCATTTTCGTAGTCTCCTTGACCGCTTCCACCGGGGTAATCGGCACGGGCTGGTCGATGTATTCCATGCCCTTATCGATCACATCCAGGGTATCCATCGGATCCGGCGAATCGAGCGCTTCCTTCACTTCCAGCGCGTCGTCCAGCACCTTCTCGATCTTTTTGATCTTACCCCACACATTATTGATCGTCTTCATCACTGTGCCGCGCTTAAAATTATCCGGGATGCGCTTGAAAGAGTCCAGCACCTTCCGCGCCTTCTGGTCCCAGGTCTCTTTTGGCTGGCATGGGGAGGGGTCGGCATCATCCTCAAGACCGGTTGGGTCGATGCGGTTAACCGGGTCGTTCGAAGCATAGGTGTACAGGTTAGTATCGCCCCCAGAAAAGCCCAGCGGATCTTTCGTGATCCAGCGGCCCGCGGCAGGATCATAGTCGCGCAGCCCAAAACGCACCAACCCGGTATCCCGGTCGTATAAGCCGCCGGCAAAGCCAAATGGCTGGAAGCCGGGGCTGGTATCCTGGGTGACATTCCCCCACGCATCGTAATCCATGCGCTGGGCCACCTGCCCGGTGGCGGTGTTGACTACCAGGCGCACACTGCCCTTTGGATCGGAGAGGATGCGATAGGTCTGCCCGCCCTTCAGCATGTACTCAGGTACATTGCCGCGCGCCCCGTACACGAAGCGGCTGACCACGCTGCCTGCTCCATCCAGCTCTGCGGCGATGCGGTAGCTGTCCTGGTACAGGAATCCCTGCACCGCCACGCTGTTGACCTGTTTGGCTGAGCGCCGGTTGTAGCCGTCCAGCAGGTAGCCCACCACGCGCCCGTCAGGCAGGGTGGCAGAGAGCAGGTTGCCTACTTCATCGTACACGTAGCTGGTGGTCTGCCCGCCGTTGACCCTGGTCAGACGCTCACCAGCCGCAGAATAGGTGTAACTCGTCCCGCCGCGAGTGAGGAGCCTGTCCTGCGCGTCGTAGGAGGCCGCCTCGCCGTTCGCATTTGTGCGGTTCCCGTTGGCGTCGTAGCTGTATGTGCCGACCGGGCTGCTGTTTTTCTGTACCTGGGTCAAGCGTCCCAACGTGTCGTAAGTGTAATCGTAGGTGCTTGTGGCTCCGTTGGTCGTTTCCACCATGCGGGTGATGCGGCCGCGCAGATCGCGCGTCAGGGTGTAGTTGTACAGCGCGCCGCTGTTGTAGCTGGCTGAGTAGGATGCAGCTTCGCCGTATGGGTTGTAGGTCCAGGTGTCGTTTACCCCGCCCAGCGTGCTGCCGGTCACCAGACCGGTGGTGGCTGAACGTGCCAGCGACAGTGCACCCGCCTGCACAAGCAGGTCGTCATTGTCATAGGCGTACGCCAGTGAGTTTGCGCCGTTCAGGCTGATGCTGCTGATGAGCCACTGTGGGTTGTAGCTGAAGGAAATTGTGCCCGGCGCCGGGCCGCTTTGAATCTTGTCCTTAACCAGCGCACCATCATAGGTGTAAGCCAGGCCAACTCCGCCCGGGTCACTGAGCCCAATTAACCTCCCGGCAGCATCGAAGCTGTTATTGACGGAGCCGCGCTGCAGGTTCACTGTGTCCAGCCGGAAACCGTTGAATTCATAGCTCATGGTCAGGCTGCGTGCATCCGGGCGGGTGTAGGTGGTCAGATTGCCGCCGCTGTCGTACTGGTACTGGTAGCTGCCCAGCCCGCCCGGTGGGGTGTAGCTGGTCGGCAGCCCTGCCAGGTTATAGGCCAGTGTGTGGGCTGACCTCCCCGGCGGCGTCAGGCTGGTGAGGTTGCCCATCGTGTCATAGGCGAAGGCTATTGCCTGCCCATCCGGGCGTGTAAAGCCAGTCACCTGCCCGCCAGCATTAACTGCCATGTTGGAAGTGGCTCCGTCCGCGGCGATCACACTGGTCAGCCAATTGCTGCTGCTGTAGCCGAAGGAGACAGTGCGCGCTTGCTGCGTGATCTGCGCTAACCGCCCGCTGCTGTCGTAGCTCACGCTGGTGTCTGCCAGACCGCCGCTGCTGTCGCGCACGATCCCGATAATGCGCCCGAAGGCATCCAGCAGGTTGCGGAAGGTGCGCCCGGTGGGTGTTTTTACCTCAAGCGAGCGGTCGCTGGCGGTGTAGGTATAGCGCCAGGTGCGCCCGTTGATCAGGTGCTCCTCTGCCAGCTGTGTCAGGCTGAACAGGTTGCCCGGCGTTGCCAGCGTGACGGTGCGCTGGGTCTCCATCTGGTAGAGCAGCCCGTTAGGAGTTGAAATCGCCACAGATGCCGGCAGGGGGGCACTCATCCCCCAGCGCGGATCCGGCCCGTATGTCACCGCGTAGGTCGTGCCATCGGGTGCCTCCAATTTCCAGACGCTGCCGTCTGAGATGGTCAGCGTTTGAGCGGTGCCGTCCGGGGAGGTTACCCGGCGTTGCAGATCGCCATTGGGCAGGTTGATCAGCTCGTAGGTGGTAACCTGATTCTGCGCGGTGGTGACGGTGACGGTGGTGTGCCCGGGAGCTTCCAGGCGGGTGATCGTTTTGCTTTGCCCGCCAGGAGCGGTGTCCACCACCAGCCGCCCGTCGGCATTGTAGCTGTAGGTATGCGCACCTCCGCGCGGGTCGGTCAGGCTGGTCAGCAGGCCGCTGGTTGAGTATCCCAGCGTGGTGGTCTGGTTGAGCGGGTTGGTGAAGGCGCTCAGATAGCCGTTGGCATTGGTTGCCAGCGTGGTGCGCTGCCCGCCCGGCGCTACAATCGCCGTTGCTGCTCCACCTGCATTCCGCTCGATGTTGGTGCGGTTGCCATCCATGTCGGTCACCGCGGCCAGCCGCCCGGCGGTGTCATATCCGAAAGTGTACAGCGTCGCGCCGGTCAGGGGGTTCAGGGTGCGCAGGTGCCGCCCGTTGGAGGCAAACTCCCAAATTTCCGATCCATCCGGTGCCGGGATCAAAAACGTTGCACCAGAATCACCGCCCGGAGCGCGCGGCGGCTCGATCCGCTCCAGCCGTTCGCGCGTGCTGCTGATCAGCAGCACGCCATCCGGGGTCAGCTCCAGGCCGTTGTTGTACACTTGGTTTGTCAGGCAGGCCTGGCGCGCCGGTAGCCCATTGTTGTCCTGAAAGCCTCCGCAGGTTTTCCCGGCGTGGGTTGTGATTAACCCTTCGGGGGTGATGCGGCGCACATAGTCGTTGTTGAAGTAGCGCGTGCGCAGGTACACCAGCCCGTTCTCATCAACCGCCACTGCCAGCGGTGTGCTGATACCCGCGCTGGTCGCAGGACCGCCGTCGCCGTATTCCTGGGGGATCCCCGTGCCCGCAATTCGGCGCAGCATGCCATCCGGGGTGATGCGCCCCAGCGTGCTTCCGTTGGGGAACGGCACGTACAGGCTGCCGTCTGGCCCGAGCGCCATGCGGCCCGCTCCCGGCATCGCGCCCCATTCCTGGGCACGCACGCCGTTCACGTCAGCCTGGGTGTCGTTGTTGCTGCCCCCACCGGCAATGGTCGTGATGATGCCGCTGGGCGAGATGACACGGATGCGGTTCAGCTCGCCGCCGGAATTGCGGTAGGCGGGTGTTTCGCCGATGTACAGGCTGCCATCCAGTGCCAGGACAAGGTCCACCGGCGAATTCAACTTTGCTGCCAGCGCCGGACCTCCGTCGCCGTTGTTCTGGTAGTTGGATGTGTAGTACACCCCGGCGAGAGTGTGGATGTTTCCGTCCGGCGTGACCTTGCGGATTAGCCCGGCGTTGAAATTATCATAGGTCGTTGCCAGGTATAGGCTGCCGTCAGGGCCAATTTCCAGGGCGTTCAGGTACCAGCCCAGTGTGGCTGCCGTAGCAGGCCCGCCATCTCCGGTTGGGTATCCCTGGCTGCCATTGCCTGCCAGCACCGTTTTTGTGCCGTCTGCATTGATGCGGTAGATCTTACGATCCGAGACATCCAGGTAGTAGATCGTGCCATCCGGGGCCACCGCCATATCGCCCACGTAATTAATGTTGGTCCCCCCAGGGATGACCGCTGTCATGACTGCACCTACGTCTGCGAGGCGCAGATCACGCCCGTCGCCAAGGTGCACCACACCATCATTTAAATCGTAAGCATGGTGCACATCCAGCGTCCATCCGCCCAAACCAGTGGCTGCCAGTGCATCCCAATGCCCCATGGGGCGCACGTAAGAGCGCACCACGTTGATCCCGCAAAAATCGAACGCCACGTCGGCTGCCGGCGGGTAATCGAGGTATTCGCAGTATTGCCGCCCATTATTAACGAAGGTCTGCTCGCCGAACTGGGCGAAGCTTTGCTCGAAGTCGCTGCGGGCGCTGTAGTACGTGAAATCATACACATAGGTGATGTCGAAGCGCGCCAATGGACGCCCGTTGGTCAGCCGTCCGAAGCCGTCTTTTCCATCCCAGACCAGGCGCACGGTGATATCTGGCGCAATAGCGCCGATTGTGCCTGAGTATAACCCGCTGATGCCGTACGAATTACCGGCTGAGCCGCGCCCCCAACGCCTGAAAATGGTCTGCCCGCCTACCTGGGCATTGAGCCCGATCGCTTTCAACCCGCTGGGCGGCACGCCTACCGTAACCGGGATATCGACTATGTTATCCACCAGCCAGCCGGAGGTGCGCTTGCTGGTGTAGCTCAGGTTGAAGGGAGTGCCCGTTAGCGGCAGAGATTCGCCCAGCGCCTGCGTATCGCAGTTGATGATCGAACCAGACTCGCTGCATGGGCTGGGCTGGTCGCCGCCTTCCGGCGCGGCCGGCGGCTGTTCAGCGTCTGGCCCTGGTCCGAACGGCCAGTTGAAATCCCACGGTGAAAAGTGCGGGATGCGCACGCGCCACAGTTCCTGCCCGGCGCTGTACAGCCCACCAAGCTGCTGCAGTTCGGCGGTGGTGATTCCCAGGTTGGTGAGCGCCGATCCGGTATCCGCCAGCCCATCACCGGTCACATCCAGGCTGGCCTGCCCGCCCGAGATCGACAGGATCTTGATCACGATGCCGTTCTGTTCTGGCATCCACCTGCCTGTCGCGCGGTCGTATGAGCCGGCAGGTACCGGGCTGCCGACCGGCGCGCCGATGAAATTCTCTGTGTAGCTGATGATCGGTTCGGTGAACGTCACCGGGCCGGTCGCTTCATCGATCGTGAAGTCCACCGCGTAGGTATAGCCAGAATTCTCCGGCAGATCGCCGGGCATGGCTGCCCCACCGGCAATACCAGCGGTATATTCGGTGGCGCGAACTGTCATACTGCCGACCGCATGCAGCCCGTTATCGGCTGCCAGCAGGGCTTGCAGCGCGCTTTGCGGGAAGAGCAGCGTGGCGCGGCGGGCTCCATCGGCGTCGCTCACCGGGCTGCCCTGCGCCACCTGGAACGCACTGCTGGCGCTCGGGTCAATCACCGTGGCACGGGTATCCCGCGGGATGAGCGCGACCGGGGCCACCACTTCATACGCGCGCCGCGGCAGGCTGAGCATGCGCTGCACGGGCAGGTACCCGGTTTTGGTGAATGAAAGCGTCAGCAACTCGCCGCCGTTGACGGCGAGGTCATACAACCCATCGGCCCGGCTGAGGGTTTGCCCGTACTCCGGGTGGCCCGGCACGCTGATGGTCACACCGGACAGCGGTGCGCCATCGCGGGTGATGAGATTGCCGCGCAGCACTGCCACGCAGCGCGCCGTAATGGAACCAGCAACCACGCCGGTTTGCACCGCGCTGGCCCCCGTATAGAGGAACGCACTGGCGCTGAATATGTCGTAGGCCACACTGCGATCCAAAACCGGCGCAACCAGTTTGGGATCCTGCGGCAGCGTGGGCTCGACAGGTGCGGCTGCAACTTCCTGGGGGTTGATGGCCCGAAAAAGTCGCTGCAGCGTACCGCCCGATGCATCGCGTGCTGTCAGGGGCATAAACACGTGGTTGATAGTTTCGCTCTGACAGGATTCCAGAACCGCGGATCCCAGGGCTGCGTCCGGCAGCGTCGGCTGAAGAGCACCGCTGTCGGCGATCTCACCAGGCGCGTTTGGATCTCCGGTTTGAGCCAGCCCCGGACGAACCAGCCAGGCTCCACTATTGAGGATGATTACAAGCAAAAGCAAAACGTGCAGTGTTTTACGGGTCATCTGTCCTCGCTTGTCGATCGGATACCGGGCTGGTTTCTTCACCCAGCTCTTCCAATAAATACTCGATCAGCCTGGCCAGCCCGATAAAGCTGTGGGTCTGACCGCTGCGTGCTTCTTGCACTTGAATGCGCCAGTCGCCGCTCGCCTCGCCTGCGCGCACCAGGCGCAGCAGGTACGACCGGTATTCGCTTGGGTAATCTGTTTCTGTTTTTATCTCGATTGATCCATTCTCCCTCTTCCGAGCATTAGAAGGGGGCAGGTAGTTAGCTGCATTCTAGCTGCCAAGCGTTAAAGAAATCGCCAAAAAAATAAAACCGGCTTTATCGCTCCCCGGTATAATTTGTCCTGGAAGTTCGCCATGCGCCACCTTGCCCTGCAAACTCTTGGACCCTTTCAGGCATCCTTAAACGGTGCCCCGCTGGAACACCTGCGGACTGATAAAGTCCGGGCGCTGCTGGTTTATTTGGCGCTGGAATCCGATCGCCCTCACCGCCGTGAAACATTAGCTGCCCTGCTGTGGCCTGATTCAACCGAAGAAGCTGCTCACCGTAGCCTGCGCCAGGCGCTGAGCACCCTGCGCGCCGCGCTGCAGGAGGACTCAGGCCAAGGCCCGCCCTTCCTGCTGGTCACCCGCCAGCAGGTGCAGTGGAATCCCGCTGCCCCTCCCGACCTGGATGCCAGTGTCTTCAGCGGTTTACTGATGGCTGCGCGCCGCCACCCGCATCCTGAGTTGACGACCTGTGAGGCGTGCATTGCTCATCTGGCACAGGCAGCCGGGATGTATCACGGCGAACTGCTGGCTGGTTTTTCACTGCCTGTCAGCCTGGCGTTTGAAGATTGGCTACTGCTGGCGCGCGAGCGCTTCCGCCTGGATGTCATTGACATCCTTGGATTCCTGGCGCGGGCCTATGTCCACAAGGGGGATGAGCGCGCCGCCATGCTGACTGCCCGCCGCCAATTGGCGCTTGATCCATGGAATGAGCAGGCAACCCGGCTGCTGATGGAAGTGCTTGACGGGCGCGGCCACCGTGCGGCTGCCCTGGCGGAGTACGAGCGCTGCCGCCGCCTGATGGCAGACGAGCTGGCTACCGTGCCATCCCCTGAAACCCAGTCCCTGGCAGAACGCATCCGGCAGCAGGCCGAGCCGGCGCTGCCCACTTCCCCTGCAGTTCTGGCGCGGCTGCCGGATGGTGAATCCGGCAGCCTGCCGAAGCTGCCGCGCCCCCTGATGCCTTTGGTGGGGCGGCAGGATGAACTGGGCCAGTTGTTGGATTTGCTGGGCTGCCCGGAGGTGCGCTTAATCACCCTGCTGGGACCACCGGGTGTTGGCAAGACTCGTCTGGCTCTGGCTTTGGCGGAGCAATGGGAGGCACAATCCTCCGCACAGCGGGCTGCTTACCTGGACCTGGCGGCGGTGAGTAAACCGGAAAATCTGCTCGACTGGTTGTCCCAGACGCTGGGTGTTGGTGAGATTGCTGCCACCCCCATTTTGGATCGCTTGCCGCGCTTGCTGGAAGAGCAGCCAACCATGCTCGTACTGGACCATTTCGAGCACCTGCTGCCCGCCGTTTCGCAGATCGCGGTCTTGCTGGCAGCCTGCCCTGGTCTGCGCCTGGTGGTGATCAGCCGTGCCCCGCTGCAGCTCGCCGGTGAGCGCCGCTTCCCGCTCTCTCCCCTGGCGCTTCCCGATCTCGATGAACTGCCGCCGCTACAGGATCTGGCTGCCAACCCTGCGGTGGCATTCTTTATCAACTGTGCCCAGGCAGTTGATCCATCGTTTTCCTTGACGGCTGCCAATGCCGCTGCCGTGGCTGGCATCTGTGTTCGCATGGATGGCCTGCCGCTCGCCATCGAGCTGGCCGCTGCTGGTGTAAGACTGCTGCGACCTGTACGGCTGCTGGAGCGTTTATCCCGCCCCCCGCAGGCTGGGGCTTCAGCAGGAATTCCCGCCATGCGCCTGCTGCAAGGCCGCGGCGGACGCAGCAGCCTGCATACTCTGCGCCAGGCTATCCAGTGGAGCTGGAATCAGCTGGAACCCGACCAGCAGACGCTTTTCGCTCGCCTGGCTGTGTTTTCTGGCAGCTTTGATCTGGAAGCGGTCGAGGCTGTGTGCCAACTGGGTGACTTGACGAACGACCTGCTGGATGATCTGAGCATCCTGTTGGATAACAGCCTGCTGCAGCGGTTGGAATACAGCCCGGAGGATTATCGTTTTTCAATGCTGGAGATGCTGCGCGAGTTTGCGTTGGAGCGCCTTGATGACCGCGCAGAGACAGCTCAGCTCCGCCAGCGCCACGCCGATTATTATCTATCTTTTGCCGTGATGGCCGAGCCAGGTCTTTCCGGGCATGAGCAAGTTTACTGGTTGGAACGGGTTGCTGCCGAACAGCGCAACCTGCGCCAGGTACTGGAATGGTGCCGGGAGCACGCCCCCGGTCAGTTCCTGGCATTTGCCCTGGCACTCTTCCCCTTCTGGCACACCCGTGCTTTCCTGAGCGAGGGGCGCGGCTGGTTAGAAGGCGCGCTCGCAGCCAGTCCCGATCCATCGCCGGCGCGTGCCCGTGCCCTGGCTGCGGCCGGCTTGCTTGCTCAGCGCCAGGGGGATTATCGCAAAGCGCATGAACTGGCCCAGGCTGGTGTTGATTTAGCCCGTCAAATCAACCACCCCCAGGGTCTGGCATATGCCCTGAATAACCTGGGAATTGTGCACCTTTCAACCAGCGACAACCGCGGCGCGCAGGTGTTGGCAGAGGAAAGCCTGGCGATCTGCCAACAGCAGGGTTTCCCGCTGGGTGTGGCGCGCGCCCAGATGATCCTGGGACAGGCAGCGCTCAACGAGGGCCGGTTGGATGACGCTTGCCAGGCACTGGAAGCCAGCCTGGGATTCTGGCGCTCTAACGGTGATCAGAAGAATGCTGCGCTCTGCCTGATCAACCTGGGGCGTGTTCACCTGGCACAAGGGGGCTATCCAGCGGCCCGGTCGCTGTTCGAACAGGCCATGACCACCGCGGTTGGCATTAAGGATCGCCAATTCGAGGCGATCGCATTGTGGAATCTGGGGGATATCGCCCTGCGCCTTGGGCAGCCGGACGCCGCCCGGGCCAGTTTTAATAACAGCCTGCAACTGGCGCGCCGTCTCGGTGACTTCTACTTCGAGGCGCTCAGCCTCAATCGCCTGGGGGCCGTCGCTGTGCAGCAGGCGGACTTCACGGCTGCTCGTAATCTACTGGAAGAAGGCCTGGCACTCAGCAGGCGCCTGGAAGATACCTGGGCGGAAGCCGATGCCCTCTATCACCTGGGATCAGCGGCCCTGGCTCAGAATGATCTGCGTCTGGCGCGCGCCTACCTCATTGAGAGCGCTCGCCTGTTCCAGCAGCAGGGTGAGCTGTCCTTGCTTGCCCAGGTGCAGGACGCCCTGGTGCAGGTCGAGCAGCGCCAGGGCGGAGCGTAGGAGCAAAATCGTCGCGACTGCCCTCATTAGCAACACGGTTCCAGATCGGGTGATCTTGGCAGGGCTGTCCGAGCAAAAGACATCTGCCAGCAGCTCTCAAGGTGGTGGGTACCAGACGTCGTCCCAGGTAAGCTCCGAACAGAGCATCACACCACCCGGGCATCCAGCAGGGCGTCCAACCACTGGCGCGCCTCCCGCGGGCTGGCAAGCTGGTAGCGGGCCACAGTCGGCTCCGGGCGCTCTCCCACTCGTACAGCAATCCCCCCGGCATCCTGGATGACCTGGAAGGCCGCTTCATCCTTGTCATCGTCCCCCAGGTAGAGCGGCAGGCAGCCCTGCAGCTCAGGAAAATTGAGGAAATAACGTGCGGTAGCGGCTTTGTCTGCCAGTTGAGGGGCAATTTCCAGGAAAGCCTCACCCCCAAGAATCTGGAATGGTTGGTGCAAAGCGGCGCGCTCGGCCTGGCGGCGAGCTTTCGCCAGCACAACCTTGGCCTCGACGGGCTCGGCATGGCGCGCGTGCAGCGCCAGCGTCCAGCCTTTATCTTCCAGGTAAAACCCCTGGCGCCCCTGGATCAGGCGCTGCCAGCGCGGCCGCAGCCGGTCTAAGGCCGGGCGCACTTTGTCGAAATCCAGGCGCTCGCGGGGTGCTCCCGTGGGATCTGCAAGCTCAATGCCGTAGGTACCGGCGCGCCAGATGCCCTCCACAGGCACCAGGTCGAGCACGTGCTTGAGCCGCCGCCCGCTGAGCAGGATCACGGTGGTACGGGGCAGCCCCGCCAGGGCCTTCACCCGGCGCACGACCTCTGCCTCCACACGGATATCATCTGGGGTGGGGGCAAAATCCGCCAGGGTGCCGTCATAATCCAGGAATAAGACCAGGCAGGCGGCGGCATTGATCTCGTCTCGCAGGGGGAAATTCTTATCTGTCATCCGCTCTGCCATCATTTCCGGAAACTTTTCACTAAAAGCGGCTCGATTGACTGGTAGAACAGGGTATCCCAGGTATAAGAACGGCGCACCCGGCGTTTAAAACGCAGCGTCGGGCTGATCTCCACCAGCTGGCTGATCTCCTGGGCGGCCTCTGCAGGTGTCTGGCTCTCCAGCACGATCCCCAGGTCCACTCCGGCGATCTCGCGCGCGGCCGGAACGGCGAGCTGAGCGACGACCGGGATGCCTGCCAGGCCTGCTTCCAGGATGGGCATTCCATACCCTTCGCGCAGGCTGGGCATCAACAGGACATCCGCGCAGCGCAGCAGTTCGTAGACCTGGGTGATGGGGATTTCGAAGGACGAACTGCCTTCCGGCCCACTTTCGTAAACGAAGCGCACCTGGCGGGTGAGGCCGAGCTCGCTGCGCCGCCGGCGCAGGGTCTCGTAATAGGCCAGGTTGTCTGGACTGTGCGGGTCTGGTGGGCCGGTGATCACCAGGCGCACGTCTGGTGAATCCTGGGCCAGGTGGTAAACTGTCTCCAGGGCAAACTCGATATTTTTGGCGCGCGTCACCCGCACTGGCATCATTAGCACCAGGCCGGCTGCCTGCAAACCCAGGCGCTCTGCCAGGGCCGCGCCAGCCGGGGAGAGGCCCAGCACTGCAGCCGGGTCAACCCCGTTGTAGATGACCGTAATTTCCGCCGCGGGCATCCCCGAGATCTCGACCAGCTCCCGGCGGCGCTGCTCGGAGACCACCACGTATGTCACGTTGGGCAGGCAGGTGCGCAGCAGGTCCCAGGGCTGACCGGGATGGACCCTGGCGCGCGAGTGCGGGCTGCTCCAGGTAAAATCATGGCACCACGCAATGACATTGCGGGCGCGCCCGTCTGCTGCCAGGCGTGCCAGGGCAGCAGTCAGCGGCAGGTTGAAGTGCTTGCTGAAAATATTGTGGACGATCACGTTGTCAAATGGGCGCAGGGCATCTGCAAGCTGCGCCTCCAGGGACTGGCTCAGTTCAGCGAACCCAGGCGGCACCTGCCCGGCATCCAGGCTCTCGCTGAGAGCCAACACCTGCGGGTGCTGGGTATCCATGGTGGGGATCTGCCGCCAGCCTGCGCCTGGGGGAAGTGCCGCCGGGTCGCCGCGCCCGGCGATCAGGGTTACCGGGTATCCATGGGTCTGGAAAAGTCCGGCGTGCGCTTCCAGCACGGCTTCAACACCACCCACCACCGGGGGCGCGGTGTAATGCAAGAGGGCGGTCTGCATGCGAACCTCCTATCCAGCGACCTGCCGGCTCACAGACCCAGATTTTGGGCGGCTGCGAGCTGGTTGTACAGCCAAGTGTGCAGGTCACTGCGTTCGATGATCCAGCGCAGTCGCTGGGCGCGCGTCTGGCGTTCGACCGGGTCCATGACCAGCGCCTGGTGCAGGGCTTCGGACGTAGCGTAAATATCACAGGGGGAAATGGTCGTCGCGCCCGGGCCAAGCTGCTGCTGCGCCCCGGTGCGCTCCGATAAAATCAACACGCCATCCACCTGGTTCACCACCGGCCCTTCCTTGGCGACCAGGTTCATGCCATCTGCAATAGCATTCACCAGCAGGGCATCATACTGCTGCAGGGCTGCCACGGCGCGCGGGTAATTTTCTCCCACCAGCAGGCGCACCGGTTCCCAATCACTGGTGCCGTAGGCGGCATTGACCCGCCCGGCGGTGGCGCTGATGTGATCCAGGTAATCGGTGTACTCGTGCAGGGCCAGGCGGGAGGGCACCAGCAGCGCCAAAAAAACGACCTTGCCGCGATACTCCGGGTGCAGCTCAAGCATCTGTTCGTAGGCCAGAAAGCCGCGCACGATATTTTTACTGGGTTCGATGCGGTCAATGCGCAGGATGAGCTGCCGTTCTCCAACCAGGGCATGAATTTCGGCGGCCTGGAGGGCCACCTCTGAGGAAGCAGCCAGCTCTTTGAGCTGGGCCACATCAATTGAAATGGGAAAATCGCGCACATGGGTGGCGTGATTGCGGTACCAGATGCGCTGCCGGCGCAGGTTGGCATGGGCTTTGGGCAGAAAGGTCTCCACCGTGCGGACGAAGTTGGCTGCATCGGCCGCGGTCTGGAAACCGAGCAAATCAGCGGCGCACAAGCCGTCCAGAATGGCATGCCGCATGGTGGGCGGCAGGATCAGCCAGTACTCAGGGCCGGGCCAGGGGATGTGAGTGAAGTGCAGCAGGGTAGGGCGCTGCCCGCGCGGCAGCAGCTGGCGGATCATGCGCGGTGCCAGGTAGAGGTGGTAATCATGCAGCATCACCAGACTGGGTTGGCGGCTACGCAGCACCTGGCGGCTGATTTCTTCCGCAAACATATGATTGATTTTCGTATAGCCGTGCTCCCAGGCCTGCCAGGTGCTGCGGTCAATGACGGGCATGCGCGGCAGGTTCCACATGGAGTGCTGCAAAAACCACAACAGCGGGTTGGCAATCTGGTTGTAGTAGCCATCGTATGCCTCAGCGCTGGGATCGATAAAGGCGACCTGCATGCGGGCGCTGTCTGGCACCAGCTCGACCTCACCTGCCTGCCAGCTGGCGTCCTGGGGGGTGCGGGCGCAGGCCACCCAGGTGGCATCCACATGCTGGGCCAGCCCGGCCAGGGCGGTTACCAGCCCACCGCTGCCGCGCACCTGCTCAATCTCGCCGGCCTCGTCCAGCTGGAAGGTGACCGGGGCACGGTTGGCGGCGATGAATAAGCGGCGCTGGTTTAAAAACTCGAGCAGGCTGTCGGAGTCCACCTGCAGGGCGGCTGCGGCCTGCTGCGGGTTCTGGATGACCGTCATGGACTTACCTCGCGGGTTTCTGCGGTGGTTCCTCTTGCAGGGCAAGGTCGATGAACACCGCCGCGGTCCACCCAAAGATCGGGTCGGCGGCATCTGCCGGTCCCCCGGTCTCGGGGTTGTAATACTCGTACAGGTTCTGGTGTTTCATTACCAGCTCCAGGGTCCGGCGGCGAAGCTCGCCAGCCAGCTCATGACGCCCGATCTGGCGTAAGGCCTCGATGAAGAAATAATTGATATTCACCCAGACCGGCCCGCGCCACATGGTCTGCGGATTGTAATGCGGATCGCTGCGCGCCACGCTGGGCAGCGGGTAGGCGGTCCAAAATTCATCCGGGTTGGTCAGGTGTGCCAGCAGGCGTTCATTGATTTCGGCAGGAAGCTGCCCCGACCAGAGCGGGTAGAGGTTGAACGGGGTCAGCACGCCCAGGGGCTGGTCATTGTGCAGCGCCTGGAAATACCCCACCTGGGGATCCCACATATCGGCCATCATGCGCTTGACGATTCCGGCTGCCCGGCGGCGCCACATGGCGCTGTCATGCTCCAGTCCCAGAATTTCGGCCATGGTTGCCAGGGAGCCCATCTGTACGCACAGGTAGGTGTTCAAATCGGGAGATTCGACCGGCATGCCGGCGTCCCACAGCGGGCTGTCGTCCAGGCCTGAGGAATACGGGTGGTTGTACTGCACCAGCCCATCTACATCATCATCGTTCATGCTGGTCCACCAGGCGTTCCAGCGTACCAGGGGCAGGTAGATTTCCTGCAAAAACTGCGGGTCGGGATCCTTTTCGTGCAGCTTGAGGGCGGCCCAGGCCAGAATGGGCGGCTTGGTGACTTCGGCGCGCAGCGGGTGATCGATTTCTGAAATGACCCCTTCATCATGGATGGCATCCGGCAGCATGCCATCCGGAAGCTGGTAAGCCAGCATCGCCCGGATCTGGTTGCGGGCCAGCTCGGGATCCACATGCCGGAAGGCCAGGGCATGCATGGCGCTGTCCCACAGCCACAGGCCGATATATTTAATCTTCGATGGGAACATGGCCTCGTAGGCAACGTTGCCTTGCGGGCTGATGAGGTTATTCGCCATCACCCACCAGGCATAGGCATAGGTAGCCTGCAGGTGCTCGGCGACGGGCGGGAGGCGGTTGAACCATGACTTCCCAGCGTTCAACCGCTGCGGCGTAGGCCACCGAGAAGGGTTTGGTTTCGTGCGGACCATCGGTCTGGCTGCGCACAGTCAAGGTGATGGCTGTATCGCTGGCAGCCTGCACCAGCAGCTCCACCGTGTAGCTGCCGCTGGTGGGCTCGATCTGGTTGTGCACAATTTCCCCGTTTGTGCTGTACACGAGGTTGCGGATGCCTTTTAACATACCGCCTTTTTCGTGGGTATGCCAGAATTGGGGGGTCACTTTAAAGCGCAGCCCGGCGGTGATCCCGGCTGGCAGCCCGATCGAGAGCGTCTGCCGTTCCTGGAAAACCAGACCAAATTCACCCTGGCTGGTTTGGAAGTACAGGGCATGCGGGTAAGTCATCGTTTGAAATTCCAGCGGATCGCCGCGTTCATCCAGCAGGGTGAGATCGTAGATGAACGGCGGGCGAAAGCGATAGGCCTCCAGCCCGGGCTCAAGGCCCACCAGGCGCTCGGCCAGCTTGACATACAGCCGGCTTTCTCCGGCTTCCTGGTAGATCAGCAGGCGAGAACCGCGATCGCTGAATGGGATGTGGGTGATATCGATGCGCCCACGCAGCAGGTTCATCAAGTAACCAGGGGTATGGGTTACGGACATGGCATGATCCTGGCTTGTTTACGGCGCGAGTTAGTTTACCCGGCCGGGCTGCGGCCCCTGGACTTTTTGGCGGAAAACGATCCGCCCGCGGACCAGGTCGTAGGGGGAAATTTCAATCGTCACCCGATCACCCAGCACCACTTTGATGTAGTAGCGGCGCATTTTGCCTGACAGGTAGCCGGTCACATTGTGGCCGTTATCGAGTTCGACATTAAATTTTCCAGCGGGGAACGCTTCCGTGATCGTACCTTCCATCCGTATTTTTTCTTCGGTTTTCGTCATAAATTTCTCCTTGAATTTTATTATTTTCCGGTGGATGAGCTTCTACCGGGTTTCAGGCCTAGCATATAAGGCGGTTAATCAATGAATGAATGCACTGGAACGCGGTGAATTGTCTACCGGCCCGGTTTGCAAGCGCACGTCTCCGCAGACCGCCAGTGCGGAGTCCGGCACGTAAGGCTGAATGATCCAAGCCGCACGGCGGGGAACAACAGACAGAGCTGGCTTGCCAGACACGCCAGGTGCGGCTGGCAGCCAGAGGTCACCTGGCTGAAGGTTTGTGCTCGGGAAAGTGTTCCGGTGCCGAAAACATTGCCATGAATTCCTCGACGCTCAAATGGCCGGTCTCGTGGTCATGGCGTTCGATCCACTCCACGCGCATCCGGCTCCCATCGCCAGAGACTGCCAGAACCCGCAGGGATGGCCGGCGGTGCAGGGCATCCAGGATGTCTGGGGGCAGGCTGCTGTTTTCTGGCAGCGAAAGGATGAGCCAGCTAGCCGGGGTTGCCAGCAGCACAGCGGGCAGGTCTTCCAGACGGTCCACTTCAGCTACGACCTCCAGTTGGGGCGATTTAGCGATCAGGCGTTTGAGAGTGCTGCGCAGGAAGCGAGTTTCGTGAGCCAGGATGACGCGCTGATTTTCCAATCCAATTACCTCCATACGCCCGCAGATTGCACGGGACAATGGCGCAGGACGGTCCGAGCCGCAGTGCGCCAACGAATATGATCATACCATACTGGAAAGCAGCTCTGCTTACCATAGACCACCCGCACCGGGAGGATACATTTATAGATATAGTTAGTTGGGAATTGGCGGGCGGGTATCCAGACCCGGCCGGGCCGGATCAGGCGCGCGTGCGGCCCGCGGCAGCACTCTGGCGGACAATGGCCAGGTAGGCGGCGGCATCCAACCGGCTGCCGACTTCGAGCTTTTGCAAGATGTTGTGAACGTGGTTTTTCACTGTCCCAACTTCGATATACAGCTGTTCGGCAATGTTCTGGTTGGTGTAGCCGTGGGCGACCAATTCGAGCACTTCCAGCTCGCGCGGGGTGAGTGAATCAAACTCGGGGCTGATGCCGTTCTGGTAGCGTGACAGCAGCTCGGTCAGCTCGGCAACACGGGACATCAGAGCTGCCGCAATGAGCGGCGAAACCTGGGCACGGTCGGCGGCGGCCGCGCGGATGCTCTCCAGCAAATCCTCCACCGAATCATCCCGGCGGATGTAACCCGCAGCACCCGCCTCGACGAACTGCAGGATGCTCTCTTTGTTATCGCTGATCCCCAGCGCCAGCACTTTGATTTCCGGGTCGTTTTCGCTGAGCAGGTGGGTCAGCACCAGGGCACCGTCCTGCGGCAGGCGCGTGCTGGCGAGCACGATATCCACATCCCCCTGCCGGACGCGCGCGAGCGCCTCCCCGGCCGTGGTGACGCAGTCCACCACCGTGATGTCTGGCTCGTCGGCGAGCACATCGGCTATCACGTTTGCCATCAGGCGGATCTCGTTGACCAGTAGAACGCGGATTTTTTCCGTCATAAAGCAGGTTTTTCTTGGCCTGGCAGTTCCCAAGCCGTGGGAATCGCTGCCTGGGAGAATCTGCTGGCTGGCTTGTTTCCATAATTATTATAACTATTTTCGGGCGGTTGGTACCAGGTTCGGCGAGATTAACCGCCGAACCTGGGGTTGCCGGGCCGAATCTATCCGGGTTTGTGCCCCCAAGATACATGCTTGTCTATTTACTTAAAGCAAGCCGTCACCTACGATTAGGGTAATGCTGTTCCAAGGGCTGGTGTAACCGGCAACCCGGCTGAATCGTAGCAGGGGTCCGGCTCACCGCCACACGGCAGGCATCGATCGAATAGCATATAGGTAAGTGCAAAAGAAGAAGGAGCAAACATGAACACCAAAAGGACTTTACACAGCAACGAGACTGGCGAGCCACAATTCGATTATTCCCATTACGGCTCTCCATACGCACCGGGACCGCGCTATTGGCAGGAGCATGATCCCCGCCTACCTTACCATATTATTAATCCGGGGATGATTGGTTCGCCGTACGCACCTGGACCGGCTTATGAGCCGTACGAAATTGAGCATTGGAGTGGTTACGGACGTGGGCGGTATGGTTCTCCGTACGCTCCCGGCCCGGCATATCCCGAATCCGGTCCCTACACCGGCATTGCGCCCCGCAATTACCAGCGCAATGACACGCGTATCTTCGAAGACATTTGCGACCGTATCATGCAGCACAGCGGGATCGATGCCAGCGAAATTGATGTGCTGGTAACCGGTGGCGAAGTTAATCTGAGCGGCAAGGTAGACACCCTGTACACCAAACGCGCCGTCGAGGACATCGCTCTGGCAGTGTTGGGCGTGCGGGATGTGCACAACGAACTCAAGATCAGCCAGCAGGCCCGTGAAAATCCGCAGCATTTCGATTACCGGACCGGCCGGGATGTGTTCAAGCCCGGTATGACGGTCGTCGGCCGGGATGGCGGCACCATCGGTACCATCAGCGAAGTGCGCAGTTATGACTTCAAGGTAGCCCGCGAATCGGAACCGGAAATTTTCGTACCATTCGGAGCCTGCCTGTCCGTCAACGGTGGGGTTGTTCTGGAACTACCCGCAGCGGCCATCAAGCAGCAGGATTGGCCAACGGTTGCCTGAACCGAATCAATCCTTTAGCGACCGGACGATTGATTGACCCTCCCTGCCACAACGGCTGGGAGGGTCGTTTGCATACCAGGAATTCGGATTACCCAGCAAGCTGCGAACGAAAAAAGTGGTGTGTTTTGAATGCACCCGCTGGAATTTCTCAAGGATTGTTCAGGGCTGCGCGCCTACCCAATGGATTTCGACTCCAGCCCGTGATCCCACTCGCTCCATCAATTCACCGGTGTGCTGCTGGAGATGGCGGATATTGTAAAACTGCAGCTCCAATTTGCCGAACGGCAGCCAGTCAAAACCGGAGGCAGCTTCCAGGTCCAGGAGTGGGACTCTCTGCCTGACTTCCTGCTGGCAAATCGCCAGATAAGAGAGCAGTTCTGCTTTGGTGTACGGCTCTCCGAGCCCGGGTGTGTCGTGTGGGGGCATGGGCAGCCGCCCGATGAACTGGGATTCCGGGCGGTGTTCGCTCCAGGGCATAAAATCTTGTTCGGTGTCCTGCAGGTACAGGTGGGTGTAAAAGAGGGCGTGGTAAGCAACGTGCCAGAATTTCGTTTTGTCATCGGGGCTGTCCCAGAGCGCTTCGGGGCATTCCTCGATGGTCTGTTTGTGCATTTTGAGCGCAGCCAGGTATTGGGAAGTGATGACTTCTGGAAGGTTCATGAGAGCCTGCTTTCTCTGGGTTTGGATGAGACCGGTTAGAAAATGTTACCCCAGATCCGTGGTTGTGTGACGATTTGATTTCGCAGGGAGGATCCCCATTATTACCAGCCTAATAAAAGCGCGGCGAGATTCTAACCAACCAAAGGGCTAATAAAAATGAAATGTAAGCCCAATTCGCGAGAAATTTCTCTATAATGAATACATTGGAAAACCGAACAACCACCTTGTAGGAGAACCCCATGAGAGCAAACCGAATATTCCTTGTCCTGACCCTGGTCGCATTGCTGCTCGCGGCGGGGGCCTTCACGGTGTATGCCCAGATCCAGGCTGCCAAATCCTACCCGGAGGGAGAGGCAGGCAGGACCGGATCGCGGTTGGGCGGCGACGCTGAGCGCCTGGCAGCCGAGGGCCAGCAAGGTGCAGCCGGTTCGGCTGCCACCGGCGAGCTGCAGAAGGAGGAAGGCACAGCCGGGCGCAGTGGTTCTCTGCATGCCAGTGATGCCCTGGATACGCTGCTGGAGGCTACCGACCTGCTGCCGATTCTTGCGCTTCAGCGGGGTCAGCGATGATGGGGAGCAGGGTTCGGCCAGCCGCAGGGAAGCCACCTCGATCCACTGCACGAACATCGACCAGACTAACAATGTGCAGGTGGAGGTGGTGGCTTACCAGTGGAACGGGACGGATGTGTATACCGGGACGGTGAACATGCCCCCCAACCGCACCTTCACCTTCAGCACCCAGAACACTACCATCTATTTCGATGATGTCCTCCTGGGAGGCAGCCCAGGCACTGATGCCATTTTCCAGGGCTCTGGGCTGGTCCTGGCGGCTTCAAATAAGGTCATCTGCACCGCCCAGGTGCTCGACCCGCTCAATTATCCGCCAGTATTTGTTGGCAGCCTTGAGCTCTACCGGCCTTAGCTGGCAGCCAGGGAGATGCTGCCATGAAACTTTTACGTTATCTGCTACTGACCGGCGGGTGTGCGCTGCTGCTGCTTGTGCTGGGCGCGCTCGTTCTGCCGGCAGCTGCCCGGGTGCGGGCCAACCCGGCAGCACCGCTCGATCTTCTGCCGATCTTACGCTTCAGCGGGGTGACGGATGATGGTGAGCAGGGTTCAGCCAGCCGCAGGGAAGCCACGTCCATTCACTGCACGAACATCGACCAGACCAACAATGTGCAGGTGGAGGTGGTGGCTTACCAGTGGAACGGGACGGAAGTGTTTACCGGGACGGTGAACATGCCCCCCAACCGCACCGTCACCTTCAGCACCCAGAACACCACCATCTATTTCGATGATGTCCTCCTGGGAGGCAGCCCAGGCACTGATGCCATTTTCCAGGGCTCAGGCGTGGTGCTGGCGGAGTCGAATAAAGTTGTCTGTACAGCCCAGGTGCTCGATCCACTTAACTACCCGCCGGTATTTTTAGAAAAATTGGCGATGTATGATGAAAACGGCATTCTGATCAAACGCGATACACCGGTAAGCGGGGTGTCTGCCAGCAATAACGGCCCCACCTGGCTGGGACGTGCCACGCACCTGACTGGCACGATCAGCGAGGGCAGCGGGGTGACCTACTCCTGGGCATTTGGTGATGGAGGGCAAGGTACCGGCGCGCAAATCAATCACATCTATCCAGACGTTGGCACCTTTACGGCCGCACTGACCGTGGCGAATGACTCCAATCAAGTCCTCGCTACGACGACGGTCCATGTGCTCTCGGTAAATTTTATGCCTCTGCTGCGCAAATAACGCCAGGGTTAAACGAAGGTGGCGGCTCCTGCGAGCCGCCACCTTTTTTCATTGATTGGGTCAGGTTACAACCCGGTGGACAGCCCTCGAAACGAGGGCTGTCGTTTGTTGAGGCCGCGTTGGCAGCCTGCATTTACTTGAACGAGAAGTTCGCCGTATGGACAGAGCCATCGTTCAAGATCACGATAAGCTGGCGGCAGGTGCCTGACCAGGCCTTTTCACTTCTTCCAGACATAGTTGTATTGATCGGTCGTGGGATCGTAGGAAAGCGTGGAATTTCCTGCAGTCATAGTTTGTTCACTACCAGCCAGCGGCGTGTTTGACCCGCAGGCCACCTGCTGGGAAACCGGATAGCCGCTCAGGAAAACATCCAGGCCCTGGAACCCACCCAGGCTGAACTTCAGCGGAACTGAACTGCCCGCTTTTACGACGTTGACCGCAGGCGGGTTGTCCACTGGCCTGAAGAAGCCGGTGAAATTGTAGTGCAGCAGATCGAGTCCCACCACCACCGGATCGTGATCGGAGGTGCGGTACGCGTTCGGCTCGTAGAGCGCATCCTGTTCAGGGGGCTTGAAGGTGGTATCGTAATCCAGCACGTCCGGCTCATCGGAGTTGATGTGCCAGTCGGCAGCACCCGTGATCTGGGCCAGCAAACTTGCATTGGCCATGGCATAGTCGAGATACCCGGCCTGTCCATCGAACGTGTAGGAGTAGGCATAGGTACCCTGGTAGTAGGCAATCAGGTTCGTGAAATCGTCACCCGTGCCGGCGACGTCATCGGAGCCGGCCTTGATCACGGTAATCGTGTCCTCACGGGCATACGAATTCAGGTCGCCCATGATGATGTAATCGATATCACCGCTGCCGGTTGGATCCGTGGCAATCCAATCCACGAGGGCTTCCCCCGCCGCGCGACGAGTCTGGCTGCAGTTGCCCTGACCGTCGCCCAGGTCCGGATCACCGACATCATTACAGTCGGAACCTTTGGACTTCAGGTGATTGACGACCACCGAAAAGCGCGCGCCGGTGGCATTGACTTCAAAAGTCTGCGCCAGCGCGGGGCGGCTCTTCGTGTCAATGAAGCGCGGATCAACGGATGAATCAAGGATTTGGTACGAACCCACCGGGGTGACCACTGCAGACCGGTAGATCAGGCCGACTTTGATCGCGTCGGTGCCGATCGTGCCGGTATTGATGTAGGCATATCCCGGCAAACCGGAAACGATGCTCTCGAGCGGTTCAACACCAGTTGAATTTTCCATCTCATTCAAACCGATGACATCGGCATCAAGACCGGAGAGCGCAGTCAGCAGTTTGTCCCGCTGGCGTGTGAACTCATCGACCTGGTCGCTGTCCCAACCGCGGCATTCCACGTTGTTGAGCGGGCCGCACTTGTTATCCAGCGGATTTCCAGTCGGGTAGTCAGCCGTGACGAAGAAGTTGAGCGTGTTCATCGCCGCCAGGCGGACAGTTCCGCCTACCGGTTCAGGCGCAGCCGGCCGGGGATTCGCGGCAGTGTAATCCGCCGGTCCAGTTGGGAAGATCCGGTACAGGCTGAAATCGTAACCGAGCACGCCAACCGTATTTTGGACTGTATCACCACCGCGGAAGCGATTGGTCAGCGAGAAGGGTTCGCCGTTCGGGTGGCGAAGAACAGCCGGGTTTTGGGCGCTGGTGGCATCGTCAAGGGTGATGCGGCGCAGGCTGTTGGCGAGGGTGCGGGCGTTCGCCGGCATCCCTGGTTCGTCGATGGCTGTGCCGGTGAAGGGGCGGGTTTCGCCATCAAGTGGCAGGGCAATCACGATTTCGCCGAAGCGGTCATAATTGAAGTATTCTGAAATGACCAGCGACTGCGGAAGCCGCACATACATACCCTCATAACGCTCTGGTTCGGTCAGCATCTGCGAAAGGCATGAACACATCGGTCGCTGGCACACTTCCGGTGCCGCATTGAACGATATTTGCCGCAGGGACTGGTGAACTGTTGCTGTTAGAACCGTTGAGGGTGGTTTGGTTGAACCGTTCACGGGCGTAACCAGTGACGCGCACAACCTGACCCACACTCACGAGGTCAGCGCTGCCTGTGTAAACAAAGATACCGTCAGATGTTGCCGGATCGCCATCGCCAGCCGCATCCTGGATAAAGAAGCCGCCCTGGCTGGCGCTTCCTTCGAAGTCACCGACCACAACGCCTTTTGTGGTGACCGTGCCAGGGATCGGGGTGAAAAGTCCGCTGCCCTGAATGTTGTAAATTGGCGTATAGGATGCGGCGCAGACATCAAAGGCCGTGAAGCCAACTGTAAAGTCCAGCACCATATCGTCCGGCGGGTCATTCGCATCCTGGTCGCTGACCTGCGAGGCAAAAATGGTCAGCGTACAGGTTTCGCCATCGACCAGGGTTACGTCTGGGTTGAGCGTGAAGGTCGTGGGGCCACCGCTGGCAGTTGTGGCGATACTGCTGCCGCTGATGGAGCAGGACAGGTCGAACCACGTGCCGGTGACGTTAACCGGTTCGGTAAAGTTCACCGTGAGATCCGCGTTGATGGGAAAATCGGTGGCGCCATCCGCCGGGTAGGTGCTGGCAACATCGGGAGCCAGGTCGAGTACCCTCGGGGTCAGAGAGAAATTGTCCACTGCCAGGCCATCATCAGAGCTGGCAATGTTGAAATCTGTCCATCGGATCCAGAAGGATGAACCATTGGGAATGCTTAATCCTGTGATGGAAAAACTGACAGATGCTTGATTTGTCGCTGAATTTCCATTCAGCGCTCCAACTGCAGCGAGTGTGTTCGGACTGCTGAAATCCAGGCCATCATAATCTGTCCAATCGCCGGTCGTCAGGCTGGTTGCATTCGTGCTGAGTTGAAAATCGAGCCGGTCAGCCGCACCGCGGTTTGTTACGCCAGCGCGCCACATCTCACCAATATAGGAAATATCGAGCGCAGTCACGGTACTACCAGTGTTGTTCGTGAATTGTGAGCCAATGGTAGGATTTAATGTACCGCTCAACAATCCACCAAATGCGCGCTCTGTGCTGGCTGCAGCGCCGAAGCTATATGTGTCGCCTGCGTTGCCGCTTCCGGTGCCAGCAGCATACTGGCCGTTGTTATTTGAACTGGTCCCCGCTTCGTCCAAAAACCAACCGTTGATGGAAAGGTCGTTGTTTAATCCCACAATAGCGAGGGTATCAAAGTCTTGAGTGTATGCAGTTCCCAAAGCGGTCAGGCTAACCGAACCAGAGCCACCGCCACTCGCCTGGGCGCTCTGCATGGGCACTGCCATAAGCAACAGAGCCATTACCGTTACCAACGAAAACGCATTGACTAAACTTTTATTCATGCTAATCTCCTTATTCTTCTTTTGACTAGTATGTATCCAAAAACAGGGGGCAAACTATGATGGCGTCATCGCATCTCACTCCCCGGTTGACAGGTGGCGATAAAAATGGGTTACCCCTCTCCTTTCTTCCCGGCCTGATCCGGGGTGGTGTGGATATGGCATGAAAAATTTTTGTTTGGCGTGGGACGGCAGGCGCGCCAAATTCACCGTCTGCCAATGGAGGCAGGCGGCGCCAATCTGGTGGTGGTCTGGAAACCGTCCCGGTATGTCGTCAAATGCTAGATTCCTGCATAGTTTGGCAGGTATGGCGTTAAATGGGTTCGCGGCGAAGTGCTGGCTGGATGGTGCGTGGTCGCGCCGCGTCGTTCCCTCTCTAAATTTTATCGGAATTCGAGCCGGTTTGGGGTTAACGATTTTGTTAATAACCAGTTGGAATTCGTTTACACCTCGGCTGGCCGGGCTTCCAGGCGGCTGCCAACCGCCGGGCGCGGCTCATCTGGATGGACCAGCTGGTGTTCGCTCGCCAGGAAAGCCTCCATCGCGGCATCCCCGGCCTTGAGGACGGCCTCTACACGCTGCGGCGACATGTCAAATTCCATCGTGCCGATACCTTTGGCAGGCAGGTGGCAAATCAACTCCTTGTAGGCGGTGAGCATGGCTTTATCATGCGCCGAAAGCACGGTGTCGGCTAACCCGTGTATACGCAGCATCATCGCTTCCAGCAGGTCCACACGCTCTAAGAAACCCGGTGTGGATGGACCCTGGGATGGCGGATCGCCAGCTCCCGGCACGTCCAGGGCCTCGTCGATCAGCAGCCCGATAACATCCTCCGACTGCCCCCCCTCGCCCATGATCTCGTTGATATTTTCATCCTCTGCAACGAATAATCCGATGGGGAAATTGGAGAGCAGACCCCCATCCACCACCTTGTGCCCGGTCAGATCCCGCCCGCGGTAGGTACCCCATTCCGTCTTCCAGGTCACCTCCTGCCACGCAAAGGGGCAGCCCATCGACATGCGCACCGCCCAAACCGTCGGCAGGGTAGGTGCGGTCCGGTGGTTGAGCACCAGCATTTCCTTACCGGTCAAATCGGAAGCCACCACCGACAAATCCCGGCCTGTTTTCTGGAAGAACTCGGTCGTGGTCGATCCGGCTAAATTGCGTCCACCGGCATCCAGCTTTTCATTCAGCCATTCGATGAAGACATCCCCGGCGTACCAGCCTCCCCACATGAAGAGCGATGTGAGATGCCGGAAGATATCCCGCTTCATCATGCTTTCGATCACATTATCGACAATCGGCTCGATTAAATTGGGAACCATGGGATTGTCAAGCTCCGTCTTGAGCCAATAACCCAATTGGTCCCGCACCAGGATGTCTTCATAGATGGTGGGGACATCCATAAAGCTGGCAAAGCGCGGCCGTCCATCCGGCATCTTTTCAGCGATTGCAGCCAGGTTTTCTTGCGAATCGTAGCCCGCAGCAATCAGGCAGGCCGTGATGGAACCAGCCGAGGTCCCGATCAACCTGCGCGTTTGGTGCCCATGGCGTTCGAATGCCTGCAAAGCTCCCACAAACGCAATCCCTTTTGCGCCACCACCTTCAAAAACCAGATCGTATTCCATAAATAGATCCTTTTTTTCCCACCCGGTCGCTCATTTGGCCGCGGCGGTTGGTATGATTGCAGATGTTCCACCTTCCCAGCCCTGCCCGTGTGCCCCAGGCCGGACCGAGGCAGGTTTTTTGAGTCCCCCTGCAGAATGTTTAAGCATAAGTTTAATTGAAATTGAGAAAGAATGGGGTTAACGATTTTGTTGGGAAACGCGGTTGCTCCATCCTGGACCGGGCGCGGTCGGCACCGGATGGATAGGTGAGCTCAATCAGGATGTTCAGGGGATGGCGTAAAATATTCCGCGTGGGTATGCTAAAGACAGGCATCCCTGGCTGCAGGGCGGCCGAGTTTCGTGCTTATCTGATAGGGAGAGACAATTGCAGAATTTCGTCACGCTTACCTGCCCGTCCTGCGGCGGAAAAACAACCTACCAGGCAGGTGACGCGTGGGTGGTCTGCCAGTACTGCGGGAACGAGCACCTCTTCCAGTTAAATGACCAGCCCGTGCTGACCCCGCGTGAGTGGCTGCGCACCCGTCCCAGGCAGCCGCGCCCGCGCAGCGTGCAGCTCGAGCAGAAAAACGGCGAGCTGCAGTTGGAGTGGCGCTGGTTTTCACCCAAGTACATCCCGCTGGCGTTTTTCTGCGTTGCCTGGGATGCTTTCTTAATTTTCTGGTACAGCATGGCTTTTGGGATGGACGCGCCCTGGATTATGATCGTGTTCCCGGTTGCCCACCTGGCGGTGGGGGTTGGTCTCACCTACTCCACATTGGCTGGGTTCCTGAATTCCACCAAGATCCGCCTGACCCAGGCCACATTCAGCGTGCAGCACGATCCGCTGCCGTGGTGGGGTGAGGTGAAGGTGCCAATCAGCGAGGTGCGCCAGTTTTACTGCCGCGAGCAGAGCCCAAAGAACAGCGAAGGCGCGCGCAGCTACCAGCTGGTGGCGGTCCTGGCGGATGAGCGCCAGCTCAACCTGGTTTCCAACCTGGATTCGCCCGATGTGGGTTGGTTTTTGGAGCAGCAAATTGAAGGGTACCTCGGAATCCAGGATGAGCGGGTGGCAGACGAGCTGCAAACCGGGGTGAATCCCGGCTGAAGTTGAGGCTCAACTGGATTACCAGCCTGCGCGCGTTATGCAGGTCTACCGTCTCGACTGAAGCCGCCAAAAACCGCCGGCTTCCGCTCGACGGGGGGATTGCAAAGAATTATATGTCGAGACATGCCCGAAACTATCAATTTTCCGCGCCTCACCAGCCCGTGCGCGTCGAGCGGAGACCAACTGCGTTTTTTTGCAGGTGGTCGATGACGAGACGTCCCGCAGACCGGTCACGATAGCATCCAAGCGGTCCTCTAAAGAAATAGCGCTGCATGATGCCTGCTCTCCAGCCTTTAAACCACGACCCCGGAGGCCGAAACCGGCCCCCGGGGTAAGGAAAGGGGTGGTTTTTATTCGTGTTCGTACTTGAACGAAATCAGAAGCTTGGTGCGGTACTGCTTAATCTTGCCGTCTTCGATGGTGACATCCATATCCACAACTTCAGCCACGCGCAGGTCGCGCAGCGATTTGCTGGCGGTCTCAACGGCAAGGGCGGCTGCTTTCTCCCATGATTCTGTGCTGGTGCCAACCAGCGTAATGACTTTGTATACGCTATCCGACATGATCTCTCCTTTCGAGTTTGAAAAAGGGTTGCTGGAATGATTGGCCGGAGATCGAAGGGTTTCGCCTCCCTTGGATGGCTAATCACCTACACTATACAAAAAATGAGGCGGCTTGGCAACCGGTAAATGGCTGGCTGGATCATCACTTTATCCGGTGCGATTGCCCGGCTGTCTGGCGGGCATAACACCCACCAGCTGTCATTCCGACCGCAGGGAAGGAATCCCCATAACCAGTTCCTGACAGGCAGACCCTCTGAATGCCAGGTCAAATCCCCAGGGATTCCTCGCCCATGCAGAAAACGCAAGGTTCGGAATGACAACCTCCCTTCGCCAGAACGTACCAATCCCTCCCGGATCGAAAGAGGGTTGGTTTGCCATCCAAATAAAGGTCTGTCTGTACGAGCTTCCTCGCGTCGAGCGGAAAAAGTGCAGCGAGTGAAGTCGAGACGCAAAACAGCAAGGTGCATTCGCTGGTATGCTAATCGCCTCACAGCAGCGGGCATCAGAATACTCCGGACATCTCGACTACAGCCTGCGGAAGCAGTAGGCTTCCGCTCGACGTGGAAGGTGATGGTTATGAATAATCTAGGGACTTCCACCGTTTGCTCGCCGGGTCAATGAAGCTCCGGCGCACCTCGAGCGGAGGCCGTTTGCGTATTTTTGCCAGAGGATGCAGATGATACAGGCAGTGTGGCAATCCTGGGTCAGAAGGTGCGATTTGGCTGTGTTTAATAGTGGTGCTAGGCAATCCAGACGATCTGTTACGCAAGGTAACTCAGGAATTTGCTATGATTAAGATCCGCAGGAAAAGCGCATCCTGCAGGGGGAGCACTGCGTGGTGTCAGGATCCAGGGAGGCATCATGCACAACCACACCAATCCAAAAATGTTTATAAACCGATTCCGGTCTGTATTTGCCAGGCTGTGCCTGGTCATGCTGGTCATCAGCCTGATCCTGGCTCCCGGCATGCCGCTTCAGGACGCCCGTGCGCAGTCGACCTTCGACTGCGGCAGTGTGACCGAAATCCCGCAGGCGGAATGCGAAGCTTTGGTAGACTTTTATCAAAGTACGAGCGCTTGGGGCTGGGCTATCGATACCAATTGGTTGGATACAAATACGCCCTGCAGCTGGTATGGGGTCTACTGTGGCTCGGGAACAATTATTGGTTTAGGGCCAATGACTTGGTGCGCCAGACAGTTCTGTGAGCAATCAATGGATATTACCGGGGCCATCCCACCTACGATTGGCAACCTCATCAATCTAAATTGGCTCAATCTATGGAATAACCATATTTTCAGCCTACCTGCTGAGATCGGAAACCTTTTTCATCTGAATTCTCTCATTCTTGCCGTAAACGAACTCACCAACCTACCCGCCGAGATAGGAAACCTGGCTAATTTAGAAATCCTCGATCTTGAATTTAACGGACTCAGCAGTTTGCCAGCAGAGATTGGCGGTCTCACAAACCTGGAGAATCTTAATCTTCGTTACAATGGCCTCACCAGCTTACCTAATTCAATCGGTGACCTTGTCCATCTAAGCAACATTGCGCTTGACCATAACCTGCTCAGCAGTTTGCCAGCCGGAATTGGCAATCTGACCAACATATCTGATCTTGATCTCTCCTTCAATCACCTCACAAGTCTGCCAGCTGAGATTGGCAACCTCACAGGTTTGAAAAGTTTCTCTCCATCTTATAACGAGATCACCAGCCTGCCGGTTGAGATTGGCAATCTCACAAATTTAACAGTGCTCAATCTAGCTGGAAATCTACTAACCAGCTTGCCGCTCGAAATTTTTAATCTTTACAGGTTGGAAACACTTGATCTTGGCGCAAATCGGTTCACCACTTTACCGACCCAAATCCGCAATCTTACGAATTTGACAAATCTTGGTATCTCCTACAACCAGCTCACGGGCCTGCCGCCTGAGATCGGTAATCTGACCAGCCTCACGGGATTATTCCTTAGCTCAAATCAGCTCACAAACCTGCCGCCTGAAATTGGCATTCTCTCCAACCTGCGTTATCTCAATCTCATCGACAACCAGTTCAGCAGCCTGCCGCTTGAGATTGGCAATCTCTCCAATCTGCTGTACCTCCATCTCTCCGACAACCAGCTGAGCAGCCTGCCACCCGAATTTGGTAATCTACAAAATCTAATAGAACTCTATCTAACCAACAACTTGCTTACCAGCCTTCCGCCCGAATTCGGAAATCTCTCCAATCTGATGTGGCTCGATCTCTCCTTCAACCAGCTCAGCAGTCTGCCGCCTGAGTTCGGCAATCTCGGGCATTTATACGGCATCGATTTGTCCTTCAACCGGCTGTCCATTTCCGATCTGGGCTTGTTGAATTTTCTAAACCAGTGGGACCCGGACTGGGCAGACACGCAAACCGTACCCCCCACGGACCTCCACCTGCGCAGCGCAGCCCCCGGCAGCCTGGAATTCGCCTGGACGCCCATTCGCTACTCGGCGGGGGATGGTTTCTACGAGCTGAGCTATGCCACCCATCCAAACGGGCCGTTCACGGTGCACGGGATAACCCCGGAAAAGAATAGTGGCGATTATCTGGCTGACAGCCTGCCCGCCAGCAGCGAGTACTATGCCCGCCTGCGCACATTCTCCGCGGCCATTGGTGAGCAGCTGCAGGATCTGTGGAGCGAGTACTCGCCGACGATTGCCGTTCTCACCACGCCGATCACCCCGGTTCCTGGCGCCAGCCTGGAATACACTGACGAAATGGGCAGGGTCACCAAGGTTGAAGTACCTCCTGGGGCGGTCAGCGCGGATGGGACGCTGTATTTCAGCACCCACGCCGGGCTGGAGCTGCCCATATACCTGTCTTTGGCCGGGCAGGCCTTCAGCCTGGGAATGTACCAGGATGGTGCGTTCCATGATGACCTGCCCCTGCTGGCTCCCATGACACTGACCCTGGAGTATAACGAGAACGTGTTAAGTGGAGAGAACCTGATGCTGATGATTTGGGATGCGGCAGCTTCAAATTGGCTTCCTGCCACCGAGACCTGCTCCCCTACCGGGACTTTGGATCACGACCCGGTGCAGAACCGGCTCGTGGTCACTGCCTGCCAGCTGGGCACGTACGCCCTGGTTGAAGTCTGGTCGGTGAGCCACCTGCCGGTGGTGAATCGAGATGCGAGCCTGCCGTAGCAGGTTGTCAGGGATCTGTTCGCCAGAAACATCACCCTCCAGTTGTCATTCCGACCGCAGGGAGGAATCCCCATAACCAGTATCTGACAGGCAGACCCTCTGAATGTCAGGGCAAATCCCCAGGGATTCCTCGCCCATGCAGAAAACGCAAGGCTCGGATTGACAACCTCCCTTCGCCACAACCCTCAAAACCCCACCGGATCTTAAGTGGGGGTGGTAACTCCCCTTTCAGTCGGTCATTTCGAGACCTAAAACAGCAGAGCGCATTCGCTGGTGTGCTAATCACCTCACAGCAGTGGGCATCAGAATACTCCGGACATCTCGACTACAGCCTGCAGAGGCAGCAGGCTTCCGCTCGATGAGGGACTTGATTATGGTTTTGAATGGCGGTTATCGTTGAGACAGGCCGCGCGGCGAATCCGGCACGGAAAAAACACGCGCTAAAAAAACGAGCTTGCCATGCTGGCTGAGGCTCGCTCGCAGCGATCGGTGAGCTGGTTAATCCCGCACAAAAGGCAGGTAATAGCGCAGCTCGACCCTGGGTGTCTGCGGCACGGTTAGCTCATAAACATGCACTACGGGCTGCTCGCCGTAGGCCTCGGTCAGGTACACCCGCCCGCTGGCTGGGTCGTAGGTGGCCCCGGCGAGCGTGGCGCTGCCGGTTGAGTCCATATCCTCCAGCCGCCACAGAGCATACGGCTGCACCTCCCAGGGTTCTTTCAACCCATCGCGCACTGCCTGCAGCTCGAGCGCATCGTACGCCCACACCTGGTGCACGTACGGGTAGGCGTGTGTGCCCTGGTAGATGCTGGTCGGGTCGCCGCACTCCTCCCCGCCCCCATAGCAAAACTCACCGACCCCCTGCCGCCCGAAGAACAGTACACTGCGCGACCCCGGTGGAAAGGCGACTCCGCGGATCTGGGTGGTGCCGTTGAACAGCGGGCTGGTGGCGTTCCATGCTGCCAGGGGGTGGCTGGAGGGGTAGTTGAGCAGGGATTCGGCGGGAGCAGGCTGCACGCTGCCCACGCTGTCTGGGTCGAAGATCGAAAGCGCCGGGCCGTAGGATGTGCGGCTGATGATCGACAGGCAGCAGTTGCCGGTGAAGGCGGGGCCGCCCAGGACCGCCTGCCATTCGGGCGGGACCAGCCCCATGTAGCCGGAGACGATGCCCGCCCAATCGCCCACTGCGTACGGGCCGCCCAGGTCGCCGTTGCTGCCCAGATCGAGGCTGCTGGTGAAGTGCGAAACCGACTGGTTGCCGTCGGCGTCGTAATAGCTGTAGGCCGATACCAGCAGGCGCCCGTTGTAGACCAGCGTGCCGCCCAGCTTGATGCTGCCGTCGTCGATGCTGTCCAGGTGGCCTTCGGACACGTCCGAGCAGTCCTGCAGGACGGCCGCGGTCTGGGTGAGGTTGATCTCCGCCGGGATGCCGATTTCGCACAGCAGCTGGTACCAATCGTGCCCGCCGAAGAACAGGGAGTGGTTGGCCGGGTAGTAACCCAGGGCGTGCCCACTGTAACCCAGCGAGTTGCCGTCCCCGTCCTGGTTGGGAACGCGGAACGCGCCGATATAGGCCAGGTCAGCCGGGGTGAGCAGGGGCAGCTCTTCCAGCGTGGGCGGCAGGTTGGGAGCCGCGCCCGAATTGGCTGCACTGTGGTCACGCGGGGTAAAGGCCAGGGCGAGCAGGGCAAACAGGACCAACAGTGAAAGGGTGCGTTTAATGAGCATTGCGAAATTCCTGGTAGGAGTATATTTCACCTGTTTTGGCGAGGGTATAAAATTCCGCGGCGCAGGTCAATATGCCATCCGACCTAGGCAGACCGCCGATAGGAACTTCACCAGAAGTGTTCACCTCAACGGTCGCTTGCGGTGCGGATTGCACCCCTGCCTGAATCCCCTATAATAAAACTATGATCAGGACAGGCGCGACATGCCGACTCTGAACGGTGAGCAGCGGGCGCGGGTGATTGATACCTTACTGCAAGCCTTTCCACGCCCCGAGGAAATGGAACGGCTGCTTGACCGCCTGGACCGCAGCTTCAGGGCGATCGCCAATACGGGCGCGTATGGCGATGACCTGTTTAAGGTCGTCAAAGCCGCCGATTCCGAGGGCTGGCTGGGGGAGCTGATATTGATGGCAGTCCGCCAAAACCAGGGCAACCCGGCCCTGGCCCGGCTGGCCGAGGACTTCCCGACCTGGGTAGCTGAGCCAACCCCAATCTCAACGGCTGGGGCTCCGAGTACCTATGCCTACCCCTGGGAGAGTCTGCTGGAAGGCTACCGCGAACGCTCACCGGCCTTGCAGCGTCTCGTTCGTGATTTCTTGCTCTATTATCTGGGCACGCCCGAGGACCCGGCTCCGTTCGGGGGACGCACGAGCGATCTGGCACGCCTGCAGGCGTGGTTGGATGACCCTGAAGCCCCACCTTACGCGGCCCTGGTAGCGCGCGCCGGGATGGGCAAATCCACTTTGCTGGCGCACTGGGTGGCCGACCTGGCTGCTGAACACGTGGATGACCTGTGGATTGCCTATTACCCGGTCAGCATCCGTTACAGCAGCAACACCGAGCCGGACATTTTCGGCGGCTTGGCAGCGCGGCTGGCGCGCCTACACGGCGAGCCGCCGCCCGGGGTGAACGAAGCCAATCTGCACGTGCTGTACCGCGAGTACCTGGATAAACCCCTGCCGGAAGGCATCTCTTTGCTGGTCATCCTGGATGGGCTGGACGAAAAGGCCGGGCAGCCGTTTGGCGAGACACTGGCCCCAACCTACCCGCCGCCGCACCTGCGCTTCCTGGTGGCGGCCCGACCGCTGGCGAACGATAAAAGAATGGATGCCTGGCTGCGCCGCCTCGGCTGGCGCGGCCGCAGGGGGCAGGTTTTTGAGCTGGAGCGCCTGGATGCGGGAGGTCTGGCAGAGGCGCTGCATTCCATGGGCGACCCGCTCGAACACTTGGCGGGCGACCCGGACCTGGTAGAGCGCCTGTTCACGCTCAGCGAGGGCGACCCGCTGCTGGTGCGCCTTTACCTCGATGCCCTGGCAGGAGCAGGCGACCAGGCTGCCTGGTTGTCTCCGGCCGCCCTGCAGGAGCTGGACCCGGGCCTGGAGGCCTATTTCGAGCAGTGGTTTAACGACCAGGCACGCCTGTGGGGGTCAGATGCACCGCTCCATGAGCCGCTGGTGCGCGGTTTGCTGGACCTGTGTGCTTCTGCACTGGGTCCGCTCAGGCTGGATGACTTATACGAGCTGGGGCAGGGTTTGTTTGCTTCTGGCGCTCAAATCGAGAGCACTGCCGGCATTATCACCCGCTTCCTGATCGGCGACGGGATCGAACGCGGGTATGCCTTTACCCACCCCCGGCTGGGAGAGCATTTTGCCCGCACGCACACGTCCCGCGAGCGGAATGAGCTGCGCGGCCGCTTTTTGGTATATGGCGAGCAGGTCCTGGCGGAGCTGAATACCGGCGATCTGGCGCCCGAGGAAGCGCCCGAATACGTGCTGCGTTATTACGGCGCCCACCTGGAACAGGGCCGGGCACGCACCCCAGCAGAGGCGTATTACGCCCTGATGAGCGATGGCTGGCGGAGGGCGTGGGAGGCACTGGAAGGCACCCCGGACGGCTTCCTGGGGGATGTACAGCATGCCTGGGCGGCAGCCCGCCGGGCTGGGCCGCCCGATCTGGGGCAGGTGGTGCGCGCTGCGCTGTGTTTCGCCAGCGTGGATTCGCTCAGCAGCAACCTTCCGCCAGAGCTGCTCAAGCGCGCCGTTGAGGCCGGGGTCCTCAACCTGTCCCAGGCGGAAGCCTACGCCAGGCGCAAACCCGACCCCGCCCAACGCTTCGAGGCCTTTTTCGAGTTGGCTACCTTGAATGACATCCCCGCCGATCGTGGGGCGATTCTGGTGGAAAATGCGCTGTCTGCGGCGCTCCACATTAACCAGCCTTTCGAACAGTCGGATGCTCTGGAGCGGCTGGCAGATCGAGTGCCGGCGGAAATCGTGCCCAGAGCACTGGAAGCGGTCCGCCAGACATTAACGATTGAAGAACAGGCCAATTTTTTTGCCAGATTGGGCAGCCGCCTGCCGCAGGATCTGCATGCAGAAGTGATTGATCTGGCTCGCAAATCGGGTGGGCCGTACAATCAAGTCGAAATCCTGATGAATCTGGCGCCCTACTTATCCGCCGCGCATCTGGCACAGGTTGTTGAAATTACCTATCAGATTTCACCGCTTGTAACCCAGGCCCAGGTTCTTATTAATTTGGTCGCCCTGATGGACTCCGAACTGAGAAAAGCCAGCCTGCAGATGGTATTAACCAACCTGGTCAATGCCAGAAATAGCGAGAGCCAGGTCGACACTTTGCAGGTGTTAGCACCCCACCTGCACGATAACCTGTCTGACCAGGCGCTTGATCTGGCAGCGCACATCCAGAATCCCTACCATCGCGGGCGGGCCCTGGCTGCTCTCACCCCGCGCCTGCAGCCCGACCAAAAGAGCCTGGCCATCCGCAGCGGGCGCGCGATGATCAATGAGGTAGATGATCCATTTGAAAAAGCAGTTTTAATTGCCGAGTTAGCCCCCCACCTGGCAGGAGAGCAGAGACTGGAGCTGGTTAACGAGGTCGAAGATTTGCTTCCGCGCCTGCAGGCATACAACGAATTGGGTTACATCCTGAATAAGCTGATCCAATTTCTGCCTCCCCGACTGGTGCAGATTGTGTTTGAAGCTGCCCAGCGGGTCGGTGATCCTTCTCTTCAAGGAACGCTTTTGGCGGTTCTATCACCCGGTTTAACCGAGGACATGCAGGTTCAGGCGCTGGAATTCGCAAGCCAGATCGATGATTCTGCGGATCAAGGCGGAATCCTGACTGCACTGGCAGACGATCTGCCTCCGCACCTTCTCGAAAAGGCCCTGGATATTGCTGCCTCAAGTGAAGATGAATTCATGTATCTAGATTTTCTTGAAGCTGTGGCATCGAAACTGCCCCCAGATCTGCTCAGTAAGGCCCTCGATATTGCCAGTCAGGTGGATGACCTGGACAACCTGCCAGACATGATAGCTTCCCTGGCTGGGCACCTACCCCCCGAGCTGCTCGAAAAGGCGATCGCGATTGCCACACAACCTGAGTCTCCCTACGACCGGCTGAATGCCTTGACTCGTCTTGCACCGTACTTAACCCCAGCCCAAATCCGGGAGACTTTCCATCTGATTTACGAAATCGGTACACCAACCGAAGTCCTGGTTCCAGCCGAAGTCCTGGCTGAGCTTTTCCCTTACCTGCCGCCAGATTTAGTTTCCCAGGCATTCGATGTGACCCGCAGGGTCGGTGATGCAGAGGCCCAGGTTGGCGCATTTTCAGGACTGGCTGCCAGGCTGACTCAAGAATGGCAAGAAAAATTACTGGCGGTGCTCTCTCAACTCCAGAATCCATACGTCCAGGCCTGGACTCTGAGTAACCTGGCACCCCGGTTTCCAGCTGAGCTGATGATCCTCGTACAGGAAGTTGCCAGCCAGATTTGGATACCCACCATCCAGGCAGGCGCATTTGCGCAACTGGCAGCATTCTTGCCCCCACAGCTCCACAAAGAGGCAATCACCCGGCTCACTAAGCTGGATCGTCCCGACGTGCAAACCGAATCCCTGGTCGCTCTCAAGCCCCATTTAGCCAGGGATATGCAAACCTATCTGAAGGAGCAGACCGGCTCATTAGCAGACCCGGCTGCCAAAGCTCGCATCCTGGCAAACCTGTCTCAGCATCTGTCCGCGGAGGAGGCTGGCGAATGTATTTTGCTGGCACTCAACTCAGCCTCCGAGATTATTTCTCCATTCGATCGAGCCAGCGTGATGCTCGAATTATATGCGTATTTGCCAGAATCGCAGCAGCAGGCGGTCCTGACCCAGTGTATTGGATGGATGCGTGAGCTGGGCTACCCTGACGAACAAGCTGAGCTGATCACCAAAGCCGCGCCTGATCTGCCAGCCAACCTGCTCAGCGAAGCCTATGAAATCACAATGGCAATGGAGGATCGCAGCAATCAGGCGGATGCGTTGGTCGCGCTGGCTCCATTTCTGCCTGAAAGTTTGCTGAACGAGGCCTTCGATATGGCAGCCCAGATGGATGACCCTTACAGCCAGTCCAAAGTCCTGGCGGGTCTGGCGCCATATTTAAAAGCGGAGAAGGTTCAGCAGGTTTTTGATCATACCCTGTTGATCGACAAATACCATCTGGCAGATGTGCTTTTTGGACTGGCTCCTTACCTGTTAGAACGGCAGCTGAGAAGGGTGCTGGAAACTCTCACAGAACTTGATGATTACGATAAGGCCGAAGTGATTTCAATCCTGGCACCCTACCTGAAGGCTAAGCTCAAAGGAAAAGCTTTTGAGGCCATTGATACAATTTCTCCCCAGGCAAATCAAATTGTAGCGCTAGCCGGTATGATCCCCTGTTTGCCTGCTAGTCAGGCGAAGATGGGTCTGGAGCGTGCTTTTGAAATCTTCAAAGAGGTCGGGAAGCCCTTGCATGCCTGGGAAGCCTTGCTCTCTCTCCTGTCTCCCAGGCAGCTTGCGGAAACTTTGCCCTTGCTCAGCCGGATGCTTGCTGAGACCACATTAGACCGTGTGCCACTGCTGGAAGTCTATGCCCGCCAGTGGACGGAAATCTGCCAGGCTGCCGGGCAGCCCGAACACGAGGCTTTTTCTGACCTGCTGGAAAAGCTGGCCCCCTCCGGGCGCGCGCGAAGTGCTGGAGGTCATCGAGGCCTTTGCCCCGGTGATTGCCGGCCTGGGGGGTGAGCAGGTGGTGCTCGACAGCCTGATCGCGATCCGGGACGTGACGAGCTGGTGGCCGTGAGTGTACCCCTCTCAGAACATTGAGCGCATTGACACTTGATATCTACCAACCCAACGTCTCGACTGCACTCGCTGCGCGGGAGGGGTCAGGCGATGTGTAGTTCATCACCCATGACGCCGAAGCCGAAGCGCGTTCAATCGATCCCCGAGCCCGGATCATGCGGTATCATCCGGATATGCCCTCTGAAATCGTCTTCACCTCAGCCCGCTTGCTGGCCCGCATCGCCTTGCCTGAGGATGCCCAATTCTTCCTTCGCCTGTGGACCCACCCCAAGGTGATGGTACACGTCGGGTTCCCGCTCGGGCTGCGGATTACCCTGGAAGAGGTGCAGGCTCTGCTGGAACGCGACCAGAACCGACCCATCCTCGAGCGGCGCCTGGTGGTGGAGCTGCTCACCGGTGGGGACGTGGTTGGTGTGCCGATTGGGGAGTGCCACCTGGGCGTGCCGGATGCGGAGGGCATCGTCGAAACTGACGTCAAGCTGCTGCCGGAATTTTGGGGCCACCGTTATGGGGTGGAGATAAAGCGTGCGCTGGTGGACTACCTGTTCACCCACACGGACTGTACAGCCGTGCAGGCGACGCCGAATGTCAACAATGCGGCCTCCATCAACATGCAAATCGCGGCCGGCGCAGTGCGCACCGGAGAGGGGATATTTGAGTTTCCACCTGAGCAGCAGGCCTGGACCCAACCCGTTCATTATTATGTCTACCGGGTGTACCGGGAGGCCTGGATGGCTGGGCGAGATGCCGGGGAAAACGGCGGGTAGGGGTTACATCTTTTTTTGCAATTAAAAATTGTCACCCGATAATTGTTGTGTCTCGGAATTGATACCGTTTCGCAGGCTGGAATCTGGTATACCCAGGACAGTACACTACGCGCCATGATGACCACCAGGTTCGGGGCCGCTACGAGCTGACCCCGGGTGGGGGATGCACAGGGAGTGATAAGGAATGGATTCTGTCGAGACATTAAACAAAGCACAGCAGGCTGCCGAGTTGGGGGATTACGAGCAGTCTCGCAAACTACTGATGGGGCTGCTCCGCGTTGACCCCAACAATCGCAACGGCTGGCTGCTGCTGTCGGAGGTGGTGACCAAGCCCGAGCACGCGATCAAATCGCTTGAGCGGGTGCTGGCCCTTGATCCTGGCAATGAAGCCGCCCGGCTGCGGTTAACTGAGCTGCAGGGGATGCCGGTCGAGGTTTTCACACAGGCCCCAACCGCAAGCCTGTGGGCCTACCAGGAAGCCGCGCCATTATCAGGCACTCGCCTGGACTGTGATGATTCTGCAGCCGGTGCTGCCTCGCCGGGGAGTCCCTTTGGCTACGTGGAAGCCGACCCTGAGACAGAGGCGCTGGCCGGGCTGGCAGCCGGGACCAATCGGCCTACGCCGGCTTCCGCCAGCACCTGGACATACGTGGAAGCTAACCAGGCTGCCGATCAGGAAGACGCGGCCTGGGATGGTGCTCCGTCCGGTTTGGGTAACTGGCAGGCGGCGGGCATGCAGGTCGTGCCCACGCCAACCGACCCACCGCCCCACGCGGACTGGTTGAAACCCAAAGCTCCCGCCGGGGAAAAGCCCGCCAAGAAAAAAGGCGGGCGCTGGGAATGGCTGCTGATCGGTGTGCTTGGATTGGCTGCAGTCTGCATCCTGGGGTTGATGCTGGTGCCCAAAGCCGCCGGAAAGGTGACGGCTGGCCTGCCGGCTGTCGCTACAGCCCCGGCCAATGAAGACCTGCTTGCCCCAATATACACCAACATCCGCGCCTCCAATGCCGAAAATTATGAGCTGTACATGGCGACCATCCATTCGCAGAGCCCCGCCTACAGCCAGACGAGCGAGATGTTGAGCGGCATTTTCAGCCAGTATGACCTGTCATACGAGGTGACGGGACTGGAAGTGCTGCAGGCCAGCAGCCGCGAAGCCCGCGTGGCTTTCGTCCTGACGACTCGCAAGCTGCGCGGCCCGGATTTCCGGGATAACCGGGTCAGCGGCGAAATGATCCTGCGCCCCGAGGGCGGCACATGGAAGATTTACAACCAGAAAGTCGATACCGTCGATTACCTGGATTGAGGCTGGCTGTCCCGGCCCATAGGATCCGCTTGAACCCCACACACCCGGTGAGCTCACCGGGTGTGTTTGATAATAAATCCACCATTTTGAATGCGGCTCAGCCTGGAGTAAACCGGGTGTCTGTCATCCCGACCCAGAGTGCAGCGACGAAGAGGGCTCCCTACAATCCATACCTGCTCGATAGATTCCCTGAATGATTTGCAGTCGTTTCAGGGATGCCAGACTCCAGCAGACACGGTTGGGTTCGCAGGCACAGAAAGGATGAGATTGCGGCGCTGAACTTCAGCGCACCGCCGCCCGCTTTGACTGCACCCGCTTGTAAACCCCACAAGCGGCCTCCGCTCAGCGAGAGGCGGCTCCTAAGAAACTCACGTTTGTCACTGCCGTTGCTACGAGCTGTTGATTCTGGGTGTATACCGGCTTGCCCGACCCCTTCAGCCCGGCAGGGGCACTTCATCCCCGCCGCTGTAGCGCTGCTCGCCGCCGTGCTGGAATACGGTCACACCCCCGCTGCCCACCACGCGCGCGCCGGTATCATCCACCACCAGGGCGGTGTTGCCATCGATCCCTACCAGGATGTAGTGCCGCCCGGCAAGCATCTTCGACATACGCAGCATCAGGCCGCCGAACTCGTCGAAATGCGGCAGGATCACCACGTTGGGCAGCAGCCCAAAACCCTCCGTCAGGCCGCGCATCCCCAGCACTGCCTCGCCAAAAATCATCGCCCCCGCGCTGCAGCCCGCTACGACCCCGCCGTTGCGGTGGGTATCCAGGATGGCCTGCCAGCTTTTGGTGCCTTCCAGTGTGCGGTAGAGGTAATCGGGCTTGCCTCCCGATAGGTAGATGAAATTTGCAGCCCGCAGGGGTTCTTCCAGGCGCGGCTCGTGGGCGTGGGTGCGTTTCAACAGCTCCAGGGATTCCACCTGGGCACCCAGGCGGGTGAAGTGCTGCACCCCCAGATCCATCCAGTACTTAATGCGCTCAGGCCCTTCGGTGCCAGCGGCGGTTGGCAGGCACACCACATGCGGCGGGTCTTTCAACTGGGATAACAAATAGCGGTCGATTGGCTCGACCCCGGGCAGATATTCGCCGCTTCCAACCAGTGCCAGCATAGGCGCGCTCCTGATGCAAACTGGATGATGCACATCATATCGTGTGGTGGTTAATTGTAACGGATGGCGTCTCATTTTTGCACCTGGGATTGAAGAAAACCAAAAACTAATTCAATCTGGCATACAATCTACTATAATGAGGGAAATCCCACCCAGTGACTCCAGATCGAAACGGAGACCGAGATGAGCCCAGCCCGGATGATCCCCCTACCGAACTACCAGGAATTTTCGAGCGCCGAAATGCAGCAGCGCGCCCAGGATTTCTTGCACGAAATGCGCGACCGGCGCACGGTGCGCCAGTTTTCCCGCCGCCCGGTGCCAGAGAGCGTGATTGCGAGCTGCATCGCGGCCGCAGCCACCGCGCCCAGCGGGGCGAACAAACAGCCCTGGCATTTCGTGGCGATCAGCGACCCAGAGATCAAGCACAAAATCCGCCTGGCGGCCGAATCGGTGGAGGATGATTTCTACCACGGACGAGCACCCGAATCCTGGCTGCAAGACCTGGAGCCGTTCGCCACGAATGAATTCAAGCCCTACCTGGACGAAGCTCCCTGGCTGATCGCCATTTTCGAAGCCAAGTACGAGATCAGCCAGGAGGGCGAGCGCTACAAGCACTATTACACGCGCGAATCTGTGGGCATCGCCACCGGATTGCTGATCACTGCTGTACACCACGCCGGGTTGGTGAGCCTGACGCACACACCCAGCCCGATGGATTTCCTCAACCAGGTCCTGGGGCGCCCATCCAGCGAGCGTGCCTACCTGCTGCTGGTAGTCGGCTACCCCGCCGAGGGAGCCGTTGTGCCGGATATCCAGCGCAAGCCGCTGGGCGAAGTCGCCACATTCGTTTAACGCTTCAGGAGACCAGATGGCAGATAACGAAGGGAAACGACGTGGGGCAGTCGCCTTGGGGTCCTGGCTGGCGATCGGTGCGGGGGTTGGAGCGGCGCTGGGAGCAGCCACCGGCAGCATGGCCACCGGCCTCACGCTGGGGGTGTCGATTGGCCTGATCATCGGCCTGCTCTGGATGAAGCTCTCAGCAGGCAAGCCAGACGAGCCAGATCCGCCCCCGGTCGAAGCCAGTCTTACCCCTCCAGAGATAGACGAACCGCGCCAGACGAGCGAGCCGCAGCAGGCAGTTGATCCACCTGAAGAGTAGCCGCCGCTGGCTTTGGACGCATGCTGGACAGATGAGGTCCAAGAGCCGCAGGAATACCCATCATCCGCGGGCAATTGTGCTCAGACACCTCGGCTACCGGATTGGTCCTGCACACGGTGGATTAGCAGCTTGTTGAGCATGCAGCCGCCGAACCGCCAGCCATGACCGCCTAACGATATTGGGTAGCTGGTGGGCAGTCTTTTGATGGCAGAACCCAACAGAAGATAATCAGGACCTGCCGGAACAGGCGAGCAAAGTTATGATGAACCGGTAGGGCAATCCCCATGCTCGTGCTACGTCTTGCCCGGCCTCGGAACGATTCCTTTCTCAACCGCATACAGTGCAGCCTGCGTGCGGTTTTCCACCCCCAGCTTACTGAGGATATTGCGCACATGGGTAGTCACAGTGCGGGTCGAGATTGACAAATTCTGGGCAATTTCGCGGTTTGGCAGACCCGCTCCCAGACCCTTCAAGACATCGAGTTCGCGCGCCGTCAGCTGCTTTTCGACGGTCAATGGACCGGGAGACTGCTGCACGCGCTTCATGAGCTTTTCAGTAACCTTCGGATGAAGAGCGCTCTCCCCGTGCGCAACCGCACGGATGGCATTCAGCAGTTGGGCGGGCGGCGAGTCCTTGAGCATAACACCATTGGCTCCCGCCTGGATAGCTGCGATCACCATGTCGTCCTCCGGGAAGCTGGTCAGCACCAGGATTTGGGTATCCAGGCGGGTCTGCCGGATTTCTTTGATCGCTGCCAGCCCGTCGAGCACCGGCATTTGCAAATCCATCACAACCACCTCCGGCTGAAGGCTTGTGAACAGGCGGACAGCGTCGGCCCCATTGGCTGCCTGCCCTACCAGGATCATATCCGCCTCGGCGTTGATCACCAGTTCCAGGCCCTGGAGCACAATTGGGTGGTCGTCGGCAATAAGTATGCGAATGACATCTGACGTCATGTTTGTTCGACCGCCTTTCCAACCGGAACCGAGATCGTTAGCCGGGTGCCGTCACCTGGCTGGGATTGGAGGGTTAATGTCCCTGCCACGCTATCCACCCGCTCCTGGATGTTCCGCAAGCCCATCCCGGCTCGCCTGACACCGGGATCAAATCCCTGCCCATCGTCCTCCACGGCGAGCGTAACCCAGTCCGGAGTTTGGGTGATGCGCACCCGCACATGTTCGGCGCGTGCGTGCCTGAGCGAATTATTCAGCGCCTCTTGGGCGATATTAAGAGCTCATCCTCAATCGCTGGCGGCAGGCCCTCCAGATCCCCGTTTGTGATGAGTCTGGCATCAATATTGGCACGCAGCTCGACGCTTTCCAAGCGCTGCACCAGCGCATTCACGAGCCCACCTTCTTCGAGTAGCGATGGTCGCAGCTGGTGCAGCAGCAGGCGCATTTCCCGCAGTGCTTGCTGCCCCACATCGCCCAGGCGGCGGAAAGCATCCGCAGGATCTTCAAGGGTGCCCTGGCGTGACATTCTCTCCCAGCCGCTGCTGAGCAGGATCAGGCTGTAAATTGATTGCGTGACGGAATCATGCCAGCTCGCGTGCCAGCCGTTGGCGCTCGGCGTCCACGGCAGCCAGGCGCGCCTGAGCAGCAAGGTAATCATTTTCAATGGATGCCGAGATATCCGCGGCAACGGTCTCTGCCAAAGCCGTTTCAAATTCGCTGAATGTTGAGTGTTCAGCCTCTCTACCCAGCACCAGTACTCCCACGTCAATGCTGCGGGATCTCAATGGGACCACCAGCGCGCTGCGCACATGGGCAACCCGGGCATAATCTTGGATGGGGTCTGGCAGAGCAGCTGGGTCCAATTCAGTGAGGAGGCGTACACGGGTAGGTGCTCCAGCCGCCTGGTCGCCCGGCTTCGCAACCTGCTGCGGTGCGACTGTAGTGAAAGAGATCGCGCCCTGCCTGCGCTCGAACCCGACCACGGCGCTGATGCCATTCCCATCATTTCTGTGCAGGGCGATCAAAGCCAGGCATGCCCCGAAAAGTTCGGCGGTCGTTTGCGAAACGGCCTCCAGCACCTTGGGCAGCGTATGGCTGGATCCGATTGTCCTGGAGATGTTGTGCAGGGCGGATAGCTCTGTGACGCGCTCGCGCAGGTGCGTTTCAGCGTGCTCGCGTTCGATGATTTCTATCTGCAGCTGGGCGTTTGCGGACCGCAGTTGTGCGTGGAGCCGGGCTAATGTCAGGTGCGTGGCGACGCGTGCCAGCACTTCTTCTTCCCGGTAGGGCTTATTGATGTAATCGACCCCGCCAAGTTCAAAACTTTTCACTTTCTCCAGCACGTCATCCCCAGCGCTGATGAAAAGCACCGGTACATCTTGAGTGGCAGGGCTGTTTTTGAGTTCTGCGCACACCTGGTAGCCATCCATTCCGGGCATGTGGATGTCCAGCAGGATCAGCTCGGGGGGATCCGCGTTAGCCATCATTAAAGCATTGGAGCCATTGCGGGCGCCGCGCACCTGGTAACCGTGTTCCACCAGCAGGCTGGAAATAGTGCGTAAACCAGGCAGGTCGTCGTCCACAACGAGCAGGTCACCTTGATGTTCAGGGGTGGCAGGTTGTGTCATCGTCTGAGTTGCTCCGGCGGCTGTTTCTCTTAGGTTGAGATGGGTTTGGTGGAGGTGGCTTCAGTCACTTGAACAGATGAAGCCATTACTCCGATGAACTGGACAGGGCTACTATTTGCTCGAATTCGAAATCTTGCACCAGGGCACGCAAAGTCTCCGCCAGGCGCGGGTGGCCAGTTTCAATCTGGGCAGCATAGTCAAGCACCTCTGAGGCTCGGCCGCGGGTCGCGGCTTCGTGCAGCCCGTCAGCCCAGCCGGCAGGCAGCCCCTGCAGGTCGGTGGGTGTTAATTGGGCACTCTGCGCCCTGGGTGGTGGCGGGCTGGCAGCTGCATAAACATAGCGCACACCCAGGTGTTTTGCCATCATATTAAAAATTGCCTCTTCGGTGAACGGTTTGCGCACGAAGTCATCACAGCCTGCCTCCATTACCCGGCCCCGTTCATCCTCAAAAGCTCTGGCAGTAACGGCAATGATCTTTGGTACGGTCCCCGTGCCAGCTTTGATTTACCTCGCCGCCTGGTAGCCGTCCATGCCTGGCATGCGGATATCCATCAAGATCAGGTGGGGCAACCAACCATTCAGCACGGCAAGCGCAGCCTGGCCTCCCTCTGCGGTTTGGACCTCGAACCCCACCCCGGCCAGCATCTGCTGCAGCAGGGCAAGGTTATCCGGGCTGTCGTCAACCACCAGGATGCGGTAAGCAGGCTGATCTGGGGCTAGCCCGATCACCTGCTGTGCGAGGCGAGTGGGCTGCACATTTTCAGCTGGAACGATTTCGACCGGGATATCGAAGCTGAATGTCGAGCCCACTTCCACCTGGCTCGCGACGCGTATCTCGCCCCCCATCAGCTGCAGATACTGCTGGCTGATCGGTAGTCCAAGCCCGGTCCCCTCCCCGACCTTCCGCCCGCTCTCGGTTTGGGTAAAGGCCTCAAACAGGCGGCCCATTTCTTGCTCGGCAATGCCCATGCCGGTGTCTGCCACTTTAAAATGCAGCAAACGATGGTTCCTTGCGGGTCCCAGGTTACCCGCAGCCAGATCGCTGGCTGCCGCGCGCAGGACGACACGGCCTGCTTCTGTGAACTTGATGGCGTTGCCAAGCAGGTTAAACAAGACCTGGCGCAGCTTTCGCTCATCAGTGCGTATGTAGCGCGGCAGGCCTGCGGTGCGCTCGACGGCGAGTTCCAGCCCTTTGTTCCCGGCACGCTCGCGCAGGATGCTTTCCAGGTTCTCCAGGGTGCGGTAGAGATCGAAATCGGAAGCCTCGAAGGAAATCCGACCGGCCTCGATCTTGGACAGCTCGAGCACATCGTTGATCAGGTCGAGTAAATGCTCTCCGCTGCGAGCGATCACTTCCAGTTTCATTTGCTGGTCGCTGGTGTTCACCGGGTCGCGCTGCAAAAGGTGGGTGAAGCCCAGGATGGCGTTGATCGGCGTGCGCAGCTCGTGGCTCATATTCGCCAGGAACAGGGTCTTGGCCTGGTTGGCGGATTCTGCCGTTTCTTTGGCTGCCTGTAGGGAAACATTCGCTGCAGAAAGATCGGAAGTGCGCTGCTCAACACGCTCTTCCAGATCTACGTTGAGGGATTCTAATTCGCGCTCCGTGGCGATGATTTCGTTCGACAGCGCCAGGCTCATCACCACGATGATCGCCACAAAACCAAACTGGAGCAGGTAGATCGATGTAATCAGCCCTTCATCGAGCAGATTATCGTTGAGGATGGAGGCCGCAAAGATTGCCAACGCCAATCCCAGAAACACAGCTTCACGGTGGTCGCCGCGCTGGTACTGGCGCGCACAGGCATACACGGCAAAGGCAAGCAGTGTAATCCAAACGACGGAGGTGTAGTTGCTCCAGGGACTCAGCGACACATCGGCGATGGTGATCGGTTCTCCCCAGGGCAGCGTCACCTCAAAATACCCGGTGACTGCCGAATAGATGTAGGTGGCGGGTGAAGTCACATGCACGAACATAAAAAACAGGATGGGAAGGCTTAAAAGTGCGAGCAGCAGGTAGGGTTTTACGCGCGTGTAGAAGGCGATGAACCACAGCAGGCCCAACTCACCAAGCAGCAGGCCCATCAACGACCAGCGGTCCGCGCGGATAAACGCACTTGCATCGCCAGCGGCAACCGCAGGGTGCAGGAACATCTGCATGAAGTTCATGATCCCGAATGACAGCGCAGTAAGTGCAAACAGCAGGTGGACGGGATCGCGCGGCTGGCGGCGCAAACCCACCAGGAAATGGTACAAGCTGGCATAGAAACATATCCCTGCGGCTACTCCCAGGGCAATTTGGATACTGTTCATAGGGTCGTCTTCATGATTTCAGTATGTTCTACCAGCCGCAAGGCATTGGATACACCTGCCTGGCGAGCCAACAGTCCAAGGATGACAACACCGCGGTCTTCCGGAAATTAATTTGTGAATAAAGCACAGGGCTGCTGGAAAATCGGAAGGATTATAGCACGAAACCGGGCTGTCATAGGCAATTTTACGTAGGCAAAGCTTCCAAATATGGAAGTTTGGACGTCCAATTTTGCCCGACAAAAATACGAAACCTTGGCGTTGACATGCCGGAAGGTTTTCGCTAAAGTCTAGCTGATGTTAGCTTGATCCACCAAACTCTGATTAATCGGAATCGCCTAAAAGCAGCGCATGAAGAAACCCCACAGGCAGATTGCTGTGATCGCTCCGGAACAAATGCAGGTGGCGTTTGCCGTGCTGATCAAATCGGCCCCTGAGCTGCAGTTAATTGCCTCGGCGACCGGCCTTGAACCTCTCCAGGCCCAGTTGCTGGAAGAACGCCCCGATGCAATCCTGATTTACCTGGTCCCGGAATGCGAATCCAGCCGGGGTATGGCAGCCTATGAAAAGATTAACCAGGTCAGGACATGCTTGCAGGGCATCATTCGCATCGTGGTGGTTAAATACGCATTCCAGCAGGCGGAGGCGGTCGAAATGGGTGCTGACCTGGCCCTGGTGGAAGGTGTGAGTGCCGGGAAGTTGCTTGCGGTGCTTTCCGGTCAGTTGCAGAACTGAAGCCGCCGCGTACAGGCTACTGCGCGCCATAAGGGCGTGATCGGTCTAGCAGGTGCTGCGCAGCAGATAACGGATTGAAACACATCGGCAGGCGAAGGTTTCCCGCCACTGCCTTGACAGGAGAATAACGCGTTATGACAATGAAATCAAGCTTGGCAGCGGGAGCCGCTAGCGTCGCGAAAGCCTCATGGGTGCCGATGATTATCATCCTCCTGGCCCAAATCCAGATGGCTTTTAATGTAAATGCGCTGCCAGTTTCGATTGGCGCAATCGTGGATGAGTTCGACACCTCGCCAAGCGCCGTTGGGACGGCCCTGGTGTTCTATTCGCTGGCGGTGGCTGGATTTGTCATGCTGGGCGCCAAGATTGGCAATCTGACCGGCGAGCGGCTGCTTTTCCAGGTGACCGTGCTGCTCCATGGTGCGGCCATGATATGGATGGCGCTCAGCCAGGACGTCCAGAGCATGAACCTGGCGCAGCTGGTGGCGGGGCTGGCCGCGGCCGGGCTGGTGCCGACGCTGGTGGTGTTGATCGCCGCCAATTACCGGGGCAAGCAGCAGGCACAGGCTCTCGGCCTGTTGGCGGGTACGCCCGCCATCTCGGGCGCGCTGGCGTTTTTTGTGGCGGGCTACCTGGGCACCGCCCTGAGCTGGCGCTATTCGTTCGGCATCCTAGGGGTGCTCTCCATCCTGGTTTTCCTGCTAAGCTTCCGGTTAAGGCCTGTGCCGCGCCAGCCCCAGGTACGCATCGATGTCATCGGTGCGGTACTGGCGGCGGTGTCCATTTTCATGATCAGCTTCGGGTTTAACAGCCTGAACACCTGGGGGGTGGTGCTGGCGGGGCCCGATGCGCCGTTCAGCCTGCTGGGGCTTTCCCCGGCGCCGGTGATGGTAGTGCTGGGGATCGTGATCGGGCAGGGTTTCTTTGCCTGGTCGCATTCGCGCAAGGAAAAAGGCCGCACGCCGCTGATTGCGCTGGAGGTGCTGGATACCCCCAAGGAGCGTTCAGCGACGGCGGCGCTGTTGATGATCAGCGCGCTCGGCCCGGCGGTCAACTTCCTGATCCCGCTGTATATCCAGATCGTGCAGGGCCGCAGTACGCTGTTTACTGCCGTGGCGGTCATCCCGTACACCCTGGCGATTGCAACCTCCGCCATCCTGATTGTGCGTTTATACGACCGGCTGACCCCGCGCCAGATCGGGAGCGTGGGCTTCGCTGTGGTGGCCTCCGGGTTGGTGCTGCTGGCCTTCTCCATCCAGAACGAATGGGGTACCCCGGCAGTTATCATGAGCCTGATCATCCTGGGCCTGGGCGAGGGCTCGCTGCTGACCCTGGTCTTCAACGTGCTGGTTTCGGCCTCGCCCAAGGAGCTGGCGGGCGATGTGGGCGCATTGCGGGGCGTAGCCAACAATCTGTCAACTGCGCTCGGCACCACGTTTGCCAGCGTGGTGGCAGTAGGAGTCCTGACGCTGCTGATCACTACCAGTGTCGCGAACAGCCTGTTGTTCCCCATCGGAATCCAGCGCCAGCTCAACCTAGAAAATGTTGATTTTATCAGCAACGACCAGCTGGTAGAGAAATTAAGTGAAACCACAGCTACGAGCGTGCAGGTGGACGAAGCCGTGCTCATCAACACCGCGCGCGCCTGCGGGCGCTCAAGATCTCGTTCCTGATCCTGGCAGGAATCGCGCTGCTGGCGATTTTCCCGGCACGCGGCTTACCGGGTTATGACCCGGCGGAATTACCAGCCGAACTGCACCCTCTAACGCCAACCACCAACAGCAAGCCGGCGGCTCAGGCGGAATGAATGAATTAAATCGACCTAGAAGAGGATGAGCTGATGACCCAAGCAAGTGAAAACGCACGTGATTATGCTAGCCTGCATGCGGAGAAGTTCAAGAATGAGTTGGTGGAGATGCTGCGCATCCCCAGCATAAGCACCGACCCGGCGCATGCCGCTGACATCCAGCGCATGGCGCACTGGTTGGCAGAGCACCTGCGCGGCCTGGGGTTGGAGAATGCCCGGGTGATGCCCACTGCAGGACACCCCGTGGTGTACGGCGAGTGGCTGGGCGCCGGTCCTGACCGCCCCACGGTGCTGGTGTACGGGCATTACGACGTGGTGCCCGCCGACCTGGAAGACGGCTGGGATGCGCCGCCTTTTGAGCCGGTAGAAAAAGATGGCCGGCTGTATGCGCGCGGCGCCACCGATGATAAAGGGCAGCTTTTCATCCACGTCAAAGCCCTGGAGGCCTATCTGCAGACCGGCGGTGCGCCGGTGAACTTGAAATTCTTGCTGGAGGGCGAGGAAGAAATCTCATCGCCAAACCTGACACCTTTTATCAAGGAACACCTTGACCTGCTTAAGGCTGATGTATGCGTGATCAGCGATTCCTCCATGCGTGTCATCGAAGAGCCCGCCATCACCTACAGCTTGCGCGGCATGACTTATTTAGAGATCGAAGTCGAGGGACCCAAGGAAGACCTGCACAGCGGGTTGTGGGGCGGGGCGGCGCACAATCCCGCCCTGGCGTTGGTCGAAATCTTGGGCAAGCTCTACAATCCCGATAACACCATTGCCGTACCGGGCTTCTATGACGATGTTGTCCCGCTGACAGAAGCGGAGCGCGCAATGATCGCCAAAACCGCGCTGAGTGAGGAGCAGTACAAAGTGACGACGGGCGTGCCGGCAACGTGGGGCGATTCCAGGTACACCATCCGCGAGCGAATCTCTGCCCGCCCGACGCTCGACATCAACGGCATGTGGAGTGGTTGGACCGGTCCTGGACCCAAGACGATCATCCCCCAAAAAGCCGGGGCGAAGCTAAGCTCTCGACTGGTGGGCAATCAGCATCCCGAAAAGATCTATGCGCTGCTGAAAGAGTACATTGAATCCATCGCGCCGAAGACGGTGAAAGTCAGTGTCAGCTTGCTGACGACAGGCATGCCTGCCCTCATCCCGATCGATTTGCCGGAGATGCAGGCGGCCTCCCGCGCCTACGAACAGGCCTGGGGTCATTCGCCGGTCTTCACACGCGGCGGCGGCAGCATACCGGTTGTAGCCGACATTGCGAGTTTGTTGAAAATTCCGGTCGTCATGATGGGCTATGGGCTGGACAGCGATGGCTTGCATTCGCCAAACGAGCACTACAGCATCGAGATGTTCCAACGGGGCATCGAAACAGCCATCGCATACCTTGATGAGCTGCGGAAATGAGAATAATAAATGCGGCAGGACTTACACCGTTCGATGGTTAATTTAAGGAGAAACAGATGAATAAGACCTGGCTCGTTATTAGTATATGTGTCGGGATGATGATCCTGTCGGCGTGCACTTCTTCAGGTTCTCAGCAAGGGGGCGACTTGACCGGCAAAGTTTGGGCGCTCACAGAGCTGAAGGGCAAGCCGCTTGTAGCCAATACCGGCATCTCCGCTCAATTCACTACCGATGGTAAGGTGCAGGGATCGGCCGGGTGTAACCGGTACAGCGGCACTTACACCGTCTCTGACAGTAACATCACGTTTTCTGTGCCGATGGCGTCGACAATGATGATGTGCGAGCAGGCAGTTATGGATCAGGAGAGCGCCTACCTGAAAACTTTGGGTGAGGTGAAAACCTACGCAGTCAGTGGGGACCAGCTCAACCTCACTGGAGTGGATGGCGCTCAATTGGCCGTTTACAAGGCCCAATCCCAGGATTTGGCGGGCTCCAGCTGGGAGGCGACTGCCTACAATAACGGCACGCAGGCGGTCGTCGGTGTACTGGAGGGGACGACCCTGACGGCGAGTTTCGGCGAAGATGGCAACCTGGCTGGAAATTCTGGCTGTAATCAATACAACGGGGCATACAAAGTTTAACGGCGACGAGATAACGATTGGACCCTTGGCGTCCACCATGATGATGTGTAGCGATCCGGAAGGCGTAATGGATCAGGAGGCGCAATACCTGACAGCCTTGCAGAGCGCAGCGAGCTACCAGATCGAAGGGAACGTGCTGGAGTTGCGCACAAGAGATGACGCATTGGCTGCATTGTTCAACAGGAAATAAGGAGACGGGCATGGAAATCAACGTTAAAACTGGAGATCTGCTGCCGCGAGCCATCTGAACTGGCGATGCTTGCCAGCTTCGAGGACACACCCCTCCCATCAGAAGTGGCAAACCTGCTCGAGCCCGAGGATTTTCAGGGCAAGGCAGGTCAAACAGTGCTGTTGTACCCGCGTGGGGCGCTCGTCCCGCGGCGACTAATGCTGTTAGGGCTGGGCAAAGGAGAGAAAGCCTCCGCCGAGTCGATCCGGTGGGCAAACGCGACCGCCATCAAAGAAGCCCAAAGACTGCAAATAAAAGCCATTACGATCGCCGTCAGCGGCGAGCTGCCCTCGAATTCCGAGGAGATTGCTCAGGCATTTGCAGAAGGTGCCGAGCTTGGAAACTACCGCTTTTGGCGCTACCGCACCGGTCTATCTGAAGAGCAGACCTTGAAAGTGGAGCGTGCCACTGTGTTTGCCCGCATCTCTGAAGAGAAGGCGCAGGTGGGCATCACCAACGGACAGAAGATCGCCCGCGGCGTGGCTTTCGCACACGACCTGGTCAATGGACCGGGATACGCCATGCACCCGCCTGAGCTGGGAGAGGAGGCAATCCAGCTCGGAAAGCGAGCAGGTATCAAAGTGACCGTTTTGGACATGGCTCAGCTGGTCGAGCAGGGCTTCGGTGGCATACTGGCTGTTGGAAAAGGCTCGGAACATGAGCCACGCTTCATCGTGATGGAATACGGTGAAGCTGATGAAGGCAACCCAACTATCTGCCTGGTTGGCAAAGGTCTGACCTTCAATTCCGGAGGATTATCGCTCAAACCGCCAGAAGCGATGGAAACCATGAAATCGGATATGGGCGGTGCCGCGGCTGTTTTTGGCGCTATACAGGTCGTGGCCGAGCTTGAGCTGCCGCTGCATGTGTTGGGTCTGGTTTCTGCAGCAGAGAACATGCCCAGCAGCAATGCCTATCGACCTGGCGATGTTGTGAAGTCGCTGAGCGGTAAGACCATCGAGGTGCTCAACACCGATGCAGAGGGGCGCATCATCCTGGCGGATGCGCTGTTTTATGCCCAGCGCTACCAGCCAGACGCTATCGTGGAGCTTTCTACGCTCACCGGGGCGATTATCATCGCCCTCGGCTCGCATGCCACCGGCATGATGGGAACGGACCAGGCGCTGATGGACAGGCTCAGCAAGGCAGGTCAAACCAGCGGCGAGCGGGTGTGGCAGCTCCCTTTGTGGGACGAGTACCACCAGATGGTCAAGAGCGAGATCGCAGATCTCAAGAATCTTGCCGGTCGCCCAGCGGGTTCGATCACCGCCGGGGCGTTCTTGGCAGCCTTTGTGGGCGACTACCCCTTCGTCCACCTGGATATCGCCGGGACGGCCTGGGTCGACCGGCCTGCCAAGCCGTATGAGAGCCACGGCGGGACTGGCGTGGGTGTGCGCCTAATTACTGCGTTTCTACAAGATTACGCCCGATAAACCTGTGCCGGTGACTGGAGGGATACCTTTATGACAACTGGAGAAATTGCAGCAGGCAGCACACAGAAAGGTTTTACCCAGAAGATACTGGATGGCATCGAGAAAATGGGCAACAAGGTGCCCCACCCGGTGCTCATGTTCCTGTACCTGATTATTTTCATCATCTTACTGTCGCACGTCCTTTTCCTGGCGGGTGTCAGCGTCACCGAGCTGATCGCGGTGCCGGTCCCGACCGAGCTGCGACCAAACTATTATGAAGACACAACCGCGCCCGGCGTCTACCTGCCCGATGATCCGTACGACGAGCAGTTTGAAATTCAGGAGCGCACAATCCCTATTGAAAGCCTGCTCACGGTGGAGGGCATCCGGTTCCTGTTTTCGTCGTTCGTGCGGAATTTCCAGGGCTTTGGGGTGATCGCAGTCACGTTCATTGCGATGATGGGGGCTGGGGCAGCCGAAGGGGCAGGGATGATGTCAGCCCTGATCCGCATGCTGGTCAAGGTGGCCCCGCGCCGTCTGATCAGCTTTATCATCATCTTCGTGGGCGTGTTGATGAGCGTCGCCTCGGATGCCGGCTACCTGATTCTGATTCCCCTGGGGGCAGCGGCATTCCTGAGCCTGCGCAGGCATCCCCTGGCAGGGATGGCGGCGGCCTTTGCGGGGGTCGGCGCCATCTTCGGAGTTAACCTGCTTATCACACCCGTCGACAGCATGCTGACCGAGATCACCAATGAAGCCATCGGGCTGACCGGCGGGGAACCGATCACCATCGTCGCCAACTACTTCTTCGCGGTCGTTTCCTCGCTGGTCATTGCGATTGTGGCGACTGTGGTTACCGAGCGGGTGGTTGAGCCGCGCTTGGGAACCTACCACCCCGAAGGCGAGGCTGATGAAGCGGACAGCGTGGATGATGGCGAGTTATCCACCCAGGAAAAGCGGGGCCTGCGTTTTGCCCTGTTTGGTTTTCTGGGGCTGCTTGTGGTGATCACGCTGCTGACGGCGCCCTCTGGCGCGCCGCTGCGTGACCCCGTGACTGGCGGGATCATTGGTAATACGCCTTTTATGGACAGCCTGCTGTTCATCATCATGCTGGTCTTCTTGATCTCTGGCATCTGCTACGGCTTCGGGGCTGGGACGTTTAAATCCAGCAATGATGTGATCGCCGCCATCACCAAAACGTTTTCCGGACTGGCGGGGCTGGTGTTCATGCTGCTGATGATCAGCCAATTCATCGCCTACTTCAATTACACCAACATGCCCACGGTCGCTGCGGTTGCCATGGCCGACCTGCTGGAACAGGCCAACATCGGCGCGCTGCCGCTGCTGGTGGGGTTGATCCTGGTGATCGTGCTGCTCAACATCATCATCCCGGGGGTCGTCCCGAAGTGGGCAATTTTTGCACCGGTTTTTATCCCGATCTTCGTCCGGTTGGGGGTAGCGCCGCAAACTGTGCTGGCGGCCTACCGGGTGGGCAACTCGCCGCTCAACGTTATCACCCCACTGATGGTGTACCTGCCTTTCGTCGTCACCATAGCACAGCGCTACCAAAAAAATGCCGGCCTGGGGACAATTGTGTCGCTTATGCTGCCCTACGCTCTGATCATCCTGTTGGTGTGGATTCTGTTCTTCATCGTGTGGTTCGTGCTCGGCATTCCGCTCGGACCGGGCTACCCGGTGGTTGGTTGATTCTAGCAGCTGTTGGTAGTCAGGGTGATGTTGCACCGGGTTGGGCAAGATGAATGACTTTGTGCTCGTCGTACTGATTGCCAGCCTGGCTGGGATCCTGACTTACCTGGGAGCGCCTCTGGCGGAAAGATGTAACCCTGCCGCATGCAATTGTGAGCGCCACGCTGCAGTTCTCCGCCGGGATCATCACTGCCCTGGTGGCGTTCAGCCTGATGCCCCCGGCGGTGATGGAAGGCACGCTGCTGGTTGTGCTGCTGGCTTTTTTTGTGGGCGGGGCCGCGTTCGTTGCGCTCGAGTACTACGCCGCCCGGCAAGCGCCGCCGGATGGCTCGAGTTCGCCCGGGCTGTAACTCGGTGTGCTGCTGGACCTGGTGGTGGATGGCGTGGTGATCGGCGTGGGTGCTACCTTGACCCTGCGAACCGGGCTGGGCTGGTTGTTTTTCATCTGCATCTCACTTTAGTTCATACGAGGAGGCAATAATCATGTCGCTAAAAGAATACAAACCCGGAACAGCGTTTACCGGCGTCGTCGGCCGCACATTCGACCAGTCCGCGCCGGCCTGGCCGGAGCCGCCGCGTGCAAAGAAAGGCGCACCCAATGTTCTCTTCATCGTTCTGGACGATGTCGGTTATGCCCAACTTGGCTGTTACGGCAGCCCAATCCATACGCCCAACATGGATTCGCTGGCGGAGAACGGCATACGCTACAGCAACATGCACACCACCGCCCTGTGTTCACCGACCCGCTCCTGCATCCTGACCGGGCGCAACCATCACTCCAACGCGATGGCCTGTATCACCGAAGGCTCAACCGGGTTCCCCGGCTACAACGCCAATATTCCCTTCGAGAATGGTTTCCTCTCGGAAATCCTGCTGGAGAATGGGTATAACACGTATGCCATTGGCAAATGGCACCTGACCCCGGCCGACCAGATATCGGCTGCGGGGCCGTATGACCGCTGGCCGCTGGGTCGTGGTTTCGAGCGTTACTACGGTTTCATGGGCGGCGAGACCCACCAGTATTACCCCGAGCTGGTTTTTGACAACCACCAGGTGGAGCCTCCCAAGACACCTGAAGAGGGCTACCACCTGACCGAGGACCTGGTGGATAAGGCCATCAGTTTTGTCGCCGATGCCAAGCAGGTCGCGCCTGACAAGCCATTCTTTATATATTTTGCCCCGGGCGCAATGCATGCCCCTCATCATGTGCGCAAGGAATGGTCCGACAAGTATAAAGGCGCATTCGACGAGGGCTGGGATGCCTATCGCGAAAAGACCTTCGCCCGCCAGAAAGAGATGGGTCTCGTCCCGTCGGATGCTGAGCTATCCCGCCATGATCCCGATGTTGCCCAATGGGACACGATTTCAGCAGATGAGAAACGATTATATGCACACATGATGGAGGTCTTCGCAGGCTTCATGGAACACACCGATTACCATTTGGGCCGGCTGTTTGACTTCCTGAAATTAATCGGCGAGTTTGAGAATACCGTGATCATGTTGGTTTCCGACAACGGTGCCAGCTCTGAGGGTGGCCCGACCGGTTCGGTCAACGAAAACCTGTTCTTCAATCAAGTGAAGGAGGACCTGCAGACTAACCTCGACCACATCGACGAGCTGGGCGGCCCCACAACCTTCAACCACTATCCCTGGGGCTGGACCTGGGCAGGCAACACGCCCTTCCGCCGTTGGAAGCGCGAGACCTACCGCGGCGGGATCAGCGATCCCTTCATCGTGCACTTCCCCAATGGTTTTCAGAACGCGCGGCGAAGTCCGCAGCCAGTATACCCATGCCATCGACATGATGCCCACGGTGCTGGAGCTTGCGGGCATAGAACCCCCCAACAGCATTAAAGGTGTCGCCCAATCCCCGATTGAAGGGGTCAGCTTTGCGCACACGCTCGATGATGCCCAGGCCGAGAGCAAGCATCACACCCAGTATTTCGAAATGCTCGGCCACCGTTCCATTTACCACAATGGCTGGCGGGCGGTCTGCCCCTGGCCAGGCCCTTCATTCAGCGAGGCCGGCACCGGCTTTGGAAATCCCATCCCAGCCGAGAGACTGACGGAGCTGGATGCCAAAGGCTGGGAACTTTACCATGTAGCTGAAGATTTTGCCGAAAACCATAACATCGCCGAAGGGAACCGCGCCAAGCTGATCGAGATGATCGCGACATGGTATGTTGAGGCTGGCAAATATCATGTCCTGCCAGTAGATGGCCGCGGCATGCCGCGCATGCTTGACGAGCGCCCGCAGATTACCAAAGACCGCAAGCGCTATACCTTCTACCCGCACACGCAGGCCGTGCCTGATAACGCCGGCCCGCGCCTGCTCAACCGCACCCACAGCATCACCGCCGATGTGGAGATTCCCGACGGCGGAGCAGAGGGCGCGCTGGTTTCTTTTGGAGGCGTCGATGGCGGTTATGCATTCTATGTGCAGGATAACAAACTGCAGTACGTTCAAAATTATGTGGCGCGCGACTACCTGCATGTGACCAGTTCTGTTCCGGTGCCGGCCGGGCATCACGAACTGCGCTTCGAATTCGAAGTAACTGGTGCGCCGGACTTCGCAAACGGGAAGGGTACTCCGGGCCGCGCTCAGCTCTATATCGATGGCAATCTCGTCGGCCAGGCGGAATTTCCCCACACGACGCCTTTTAGCCTGGGGTTGACGGGCGGAATCACCGTAGGAGCGGATCCTGGCGCGCCGGTGGCGCCTTTCTACGAGCCGCCTTTCGAGTTCACCGGTACGATCCACAGCGTGACGTTTGACGTCAGCGGAGATTTAATCGCAGATAGCGAAGCGGAGATGCGGCTCATCTTGGCAAGGCAGTAAACTGACGTCCAATAATATTGGCGCCGCAATAGAACAAAACTTGGACTGGCAGAGCTTTGAAGATTTGCCAGTCCTGATGAGGATCAAAGCAAGGTTAGGAGAAAAATGAATACAGAAAAACTGACCACACCGATCGGCGATTTTGAATTTGTACTGGATGGGTATCCCACCAAAGAGACCGCCCAAAAGCTGTTTGATGCGCTCGATTTTCAGCGTGCCTGCCAGGCCTACCTTGACTTTATGCCGGCGATGTCGATGTATTCATTGCTTGATGGACAGGAAAAAGGCTGGGGGTGTAAGGAATGTTCTGACCTGGCTGTCGCTGCCGATTTGCTGGACGCCACCCCGCTGGTTTTGACTGGTAATACGGAAAGCGTTTATTTTGCCTGTAATGTTGACCTCAAGAAAGATGGTCCCACGGTGGTTGAAATCCCCCCGCAGGTTTTGGGGATGGCCAACGATGCCTATTTCCGCTATATCATCGATTTTGGCATGGTCGGCCCGGATCAGGGGCAAGGGGGCAAATACCTGCTGCTGCCGCCAGATTATGAAGGCGAAGTCCCCGAAGGGTATTTCGTCGCCCGTTCGCGCACCTATAAAGTGTGGGTCATGGCGCGTGCCAGCCAAAAGATCAGCGGCATGGGCGAGCAGGCCATCCAATGGTATGGTGAGCATTGCGCGGTCTATCCGTTAAAAGATGGCTATAGAAAGCCCAATATCACCAATGCCGGCAGCCTACCGGCAGATACCATCCACCCCAATGATTTCCAGTACTTTGTAAATCTCGACAAGGTGATCCAATTCGAACCCACCGAAGCTTTCTACACGGAACATTTGGGGTTGTTAAGGGCGCTGGGCATCGAGAAGGGCAAGCAGTTTGACCCCGATGAGCGCATGCGGCAGATCCTCGATACCGCCGCCAAAACGGGTTTTGGCATGGCCCGGGCGATTGCCTACCAATCGCGCGAACCAGAAGCAAAGGTGTATCCTGACCGCAATTGGGAATATATCTTTGTGGGCGGCAGCCATGAGTTCTTGAAGAACGGCGTCCGCAACCTGGATGCCAGAACGCTCTTCCACTTCACCGCCATATGCGTGACCCCGGCCATGGTCAACAAAATCGTGGGCGCCGGGTCTCAGTACCTGGGTGCCTATGTCGATGCGCATGGCAATTATCTGAATGGCGGCCAAACCTACAAATTACACCTGCCGCCGAATATTCCCATCAACAACTTCTGGTCGGTGACGTTATACGATCCCAAGACGCGCTCGCTGCTGCAAAACGGCATGCCCAAGCCCAGCATCAACAGCTTTGACGGGCCTGAACAGAACGATGATGGTTCTTACGATGTCTTCTTTGGTCCGGAAGCGCCCGCTGGAAAAGAAAAGAACTGGGTCAAAACCGTTCCCGGTAAGGGTTGGTTTACCTACCTCCGCCTGTACGGGCCGCTGGAGCCATTCTTCGAGCAGACATGGAAACCGGACGATATTGTGAAAGTTTAGGGCAAATGGTCACTCCTGCCGATTGATCGGTTGAAGTAGCAAATTGAATTGTGAGGATTGATGGGATGATGAATAAATCAGGGACGGACATAGAAATCCGACGATTGACCACCCCACGGGCGGCGGCCATCGCCGGCATATTGTTCGGCCTGCTGTTTGCCGCCAGCCTGGTGCTGATGAGCAGCGCCATACCCTCTAATATCACTTTCGATACCAGCTGGGTCAGCACTGGCTCCTTTCGGATCAGCTTCGCCCTGGATCTGATGCCGTTCGCGGGGATCGCCTACCTGTGGTTCATCGGCGTGGTGCGCGACAAGCTGGGAGAATTTGAAGATAAATTCTTCTCCACCGTTTTTCTTTGGGAGCAGCCCGCTGTTCCTGGCGATGGTCTTCGTTTCGATGGCCATTGCCGGTGGGATCCTGTCTACCTACCACAGGGTCGATGGGGAGACGCCGGATTATTCGGTGATTTACTTTGGCCGTGCGCAGATGCTGCATATCAGCAACTTGTATGCCCTGCGCATGGCGGGCGTTACGATGATTTCGCTGGCCACGATCTGGTTACGGACCGGATTGATGCCCCGCTGGCTGGCTGTGGTCACCTACTCGCTGGCCCTCGCCCTGTTGGTGGTGGTCAACTACAGCCCATGGATCACCCTCGTCTTTCCCGGGTGGGTATTGTTGATCAGTCTGTTCATCCAGTGGATGTGGAGCGAGCAGCCATCTGGACAGCTGCTCGCTCCCAAATAAACCAAAGATGCATATTGGTACGCTGATGCAATGGATCAAAGCAGTTTCCGTGATGATCGAGTACCTGGCGGTGGTCAGCATTGTCGAGATGGTCGGTTACAAGTGGCACCTGCAGAAAGGACACATCGGAGTAGAACCTCGAGGGCATTCTAAATGACTGCAAACATTGTCGAAAGCGCCCGCAAGCGCTGGAGCGTCAATCGCAATAACATCCTGCCCGATTTTTTCGCCGCGTTTACTGTGGGCGTCGCAAGCATTCCCGACAGCATGGCTTCGGCGCTGCTGGCCGGCATCAACCCCCTGGCCGGGCTGTACACCATGATCGTCGCATCCCCAATCGGCGCACTGTACAGCAGCTCGGAGATGATGCACATCTCTACCACCAGTGCCTTATCGCTGGCGGTGGCCAGCTCGCTGACGGGCATACCCCCGGCTGCCAAACTTCAGGCGATATACCTGCTGGCGATGATGGTTGGGTTGATCTAGATCGCCCTCGGACTGCTAAAGATGGGTTTTCTTGTGCGGTTTGTGCCCCATTCTGTGATGACCGGCTTCTTGAAAGGTGTGGCGCTTCTGATCATCCTTGGTCAGCTGAGCGATTTTACCGGGTTCGAAAGTGAGTATTCAAATCGAGTGATCCAGGCAGTGGATACTGCCTTGAACGCCAAAGAGATCCTCTTGCCGATCCTGATCGTCGGTCTGACTACCGTGCTGCTGATTGTTGTCCTGGGCAGGATCAAGCTCACCGGCCAGTTTGCCTTTATCCTGGCCATGGTGATTGCCTCGGCCCTACCATTCCTGCCCTGGTTTTATCTTGTTCCGCTGGTTGGGGATGTCACCGCAGTGCCTAACGCGCTGCCATCCTTCTCCTTGCCCAATTTTTCGATGATCTTCCAGTTGATCTTGCCTGCCTTTGCCCTCAGCGTAACCGGACTGGTGCAGGGCGCCGGGATCAGCCAGGGTTACCCGAGCCCGAACGGTAAATTCCCCGACCCCTCCGGAGACTTCGTCGGCCAGGGCGCGGCTAATCTGGTCGCCAGCTGCTTTCACGGGATGCCTTGCGGCGGCTCACTCTCGGGGACAGTGATGGTGGTTAATGCTGAGGCAAGGTCACGCTGGTCCAACTTCCTTGTCGGGGTGATCATAGCCGTCACCGTACTGCTGTTCGCCGACCTGGTCGAACTAATCGCCATGCCAGCCCTGGCCGGCCTGCTGATTGTGATTGGTTTTCGCACCCTGGACTTCGCATCCATCCGCACCGTGTGGCAGACAGGTGCCATCCCGCGGGTGGTGATGCTGCTTACCCTGTTCGCCACCCTGGTCATGCCGTTGCAGTTTGCTGTACTGATTGGGGTGGGCCTTTCGGTCCTTTTGTTCGTCTTCCACCAGGCCAACCGCCTGCGGCTGGTAGAGTTGATCCCATCGAACAAGAACGCATTCCCTCTTGAGCAGCCCGCACCGCAGCGGCTTTCTGACCACAAGCTGACTGTCCTGTACCCCTACGGAAGCCCGTTTTACGCCGCCGCCAAGACTTTTGAGGAAAATTTGCCTGCGGCTGAAGATGTTAAAGAAGCCGTGGTGATCTTTGTGTTCCGAGGTTATAACAGGTTCGGGAGCACCATGATCGCCGTACTGGATCGGTACAACCAGGTTTTACAGACCAACGGTGGCAAAGTGATGCTAGCCGGCGTCAGCGCGGGTGTAATGCAGCAGCTGGAGCGCACCGGCTTACTGGACAGTCTCGGGCGGGAGAATGTGTTTGTCGTCCAACGGCAGTGGGGCGTCGCCGCATATGATGCCTTGGAAGCGGCTCAGGCCTGGCTGGACGACGTGAAAACCCAGGTGCCGCCTGGGGAAGGACGATCGGAAACAAGCTGACTTGCCTTGCATACTCAGTTATTTTGGCCAGTCAGGTGGCTGATGAATCTTGTACAGACAGGAATGGCGTAATTGAAATGGCAACAGCTTTGAATGCAATGATCTTCGAGACCCGGCGCCCCATGGTGGTTGGGTGTGATTGGGGAGGGTTCACCATCCTTCCCGGGATTTTGCTGTTGACAGCCCCGGTCGAAACCATGCTGGTGCTGGCCCTGGGCTACTCCTGGATCTTCACTGGTGCGCTGACCCTGTTGAACCTGTTCGTCGACTGCACGGCATACCGCACAGCTTACCGCACGGCTTACCGCAAGGCTTACCGCAAGGCCTGGGGCTGGAAGCGAATTTCAGGCATCCTGAGCATTCGGGGTTTGATCTTTGGCACGGTGTCTCTGCTGATGGTGTTCATTGGGGGCTGGGGTGCGTCCATTGTGGGCGTGCTGAGCCACGGGTTGGGCAAGATGAATGACTTTATACTCGTCGTGCTGAATGCCAGCCTGGCGGCGTTTCTGACCTACCTGGAGGCTCCGGCCGCGGAGAAATTCGACTTGCCGCACCACATCGTGAGCGGCGAGCTGCAGTTTGCCGGGGGATCTTATTTGTTGGCGGCATCTCGCTGTATGCGTTGCTCCCGCTGGTGCGCAAACCGGGATATCGGTATATTTGATATAATTTCGGGCAGCGTGAGTGAGGATTGCCGCCACACCAGTCTGAACCTGCCGGCGGCGCTGGTTGCTGTTGACGCCGATTGCCAAGGAACATCCCTAACATACTCGCTTCCAAGTGCACCACATTTGGTGTGCCGAAAGTAGCGGATAGCACGATGGACGCACGCAGGTTACCCTCCCACCGAGTCCCCCCGGCACAGACCCCCCGAGAGAGCTTATTTGGACGCCTTCTCGATCCGATCGACTGGCTGGTCGAGACGATCGTTGCGATCCTCGTCCTGCTGACGTTTACGATCGCGTTTGCATTCCTGGAGCTGAATGCCGATCCGGACTTGACGGTCACGGTGGCCGATGTGAACGAATTGATTGTAGGTATTCTGGGTTCCTCACTGGCCTGGGGGGTGATCAACGGCGTCCTGTATATGATGGCGAGCGTTTTCGAGCGCGGTGAAAAGCACCGGCTTCTGACCAGTATCCAGAACGCGGCAACCCAGGCAGAAGGGGTGCAGGTTATCGCAGATGAGCTGGATCACGTTTTGGAGCCGATCACACGCGTGGAAAAACGACAGCTGCTCTATAAAGAAATCCTGGATCATTTACAAGACAGCCAGCCTCAACCAGTGAAGGTGAAAAGGGAGGATGTTGCGGGCGCGTTGGGTTGTATTGTGGTTGCGGTCATAGCCGTGCTGCCCTCCCTTGTGCCGCTGCTGGTGCTGCGCAGCCACTATGAGCTGGCGATTCGGCTTTCCAATCTCGTTTCGTTCGGTGTGCTGTTTTACGCTGGTTACAGCTGGGGCAAGTACAGCGGTTCGAGCCCGTGGAAGACCGGCCTGTTCCTGACCGCCATGGGGGCGTTCCTGGTGATGATTGCTATTCCGCTGGGTGGATAGTCAATGGCTCAGCGCAATAAATAAAAGGAGAGTTTTATGAATACTCGCAACAAACGTAAGCTATACCCAATCGTGGCGCTGCTCGCCGTCTTGAGCCTGTTGCTCGGGGCGTGCGCCTCGCCAACGCCGGTGCCAACTGAGGTAGTCGAAATCCCGACCCCGGTGCCCACCGAAGCCCCGCAGCTGCTCGAATCGGTCAGCCAGGCTGACCTGGTGGGGGTCACGTGGCAGTGGGTTGGTGGACGGGAGACAACCCCAGCCGCCCAATTCGTCGTGCCAGACCCTGAGAACTACACCCTCACCTTCAATGACGATGGCACGCTCAACATCCGGGCTGACTGCAACAATGTCCTGGGCACCTACACGCTGTCCGGCGACCAGCTTACCATCACCCTCGGTCCAAGCACCCTGATGGCCTGCCCGCCGGATTCGTCTGCCGACCAGTTCCTGGCATACCTCGGCCAGGCTGCTGGAGTCGGAACGGGATTTGGCAGCCTGGTGATCACCCTGGCGGATGGCGCCGGTGAGATTTTCTTCCAGCGCGGCCCGGCTGCCGACCTGAGCGCCGGACTGGAAGCTGTTCCCCAGGAAAATCTGGTGGACATCCTGTGGCAGTGGACTGCCCTGGTAGAGACTCAGCCAGCCGCGCAGTCGGTCGTCGACGACCCGCAGAACTACAACCTGGTTTTCCGGGACGATGGAACCTACAGCGCCAAGGCAGACTGCAACCAGCTCGCCGGTACCTACGAGCTGCTGGGCACCCAGCTCACCATTAACCCGGGCATCAGCACCCTGGCGGCGTGCGCACCGGAATCGAAGTACGACCTGTACAGCGGGCTGCTGGCGCGTGTGACCGGTGCAGGTACGCGGGACGGGGCGCTGGTGCTGCTGCTGGATGAAGGCGCGGCAGCAATGGAGTTTACCAACGCCGGGGAAGCGCTGGTAGAAGCTCCCGCTGTGGTCATCGAAGGCGACCCGGCTGCGGTGCTGGGCCCGCCCGATGGCGTGGAAAACTTCGACAATGCCAACAACTGGACCACTTTCAGCAATGCCTGCTTCACGACCGACATCACCGGCGGGCAGCTGGTGATGACTGCCAACGGGCAGCCGCAAGCCGCCTGCTGGGAATTCTCCTGGCCGCGGCTGGGCAATTTCTACGTGGAGACCACGCTGCAGATGCCGCAGAGCTGTAATCCGCAGGACCGCTTCGGGTTCATCTTCCGCGCCCCGGACAATGACCGCGGCTACCTGTATGGAATCAACTGCGCCGGTGAGTACACCCTCACCATCTGGGATGGAGAGGCAACGACCGTGCTGGTCGCGCCGACCGCCAGCGCAGCCATCCTCAATACCCCCGGTGCGGTTAACCGCTTGGGGTTGATGGCCTTTGATGAAAATCTCTCGCTGTATATGAACGGGGTTTTCCTGGAGACCGTGACCGACTACACCTACCTGGATGATGGCAGGTTTGGCTATTTCGTGCGCGCGGCAACCGAAAGCCCGTTCACGGTCAGCTACGACCAGCTGCGGGTGTGGGTGCTGGAGGACGAGTTCTACCCGCCGGTTGTGACCCAACCCCTGCCGCCAGTCGACATCCCCGAACCAGATGCCAACGTGCCCACCGGCACGGCCCGGGTCAATGTCAACGTGCGCACCGGCCCAAGCATGCTCTTCCCCATCCTGGGGACCGCCCAACAGGGTGATTCGGGCGAGATCCTGGGGATCAATCCGAACGGCTCCTGGTACGCCATCAGGGTTCCCACGACCTGGGTGGGGACCGGGATTGCCTGGTCTGCGGCGGATTTCGTGATTCTCACCAACCCGACCGGGCAGCCGCTGCCAGTGATCACGCCCCCGCTGCTGCCCACTTTAGTGAACTTCCCGGCACCGGCGCAGTTTGCCCCGCAGGTGATCATGCGCGAGCCCGCCACGCTGCGCAGCGGGCCTGCGGTGGAATTCCCGGTGTTCGGTGTGGCGCCAACCGGCTCACGCGCCGAAGTGCTGGGCGAGAGTCAAGATGGACAATGGTGGGCCGTCCGCCTGCCGGTCAGCCTGGCGAGTGACGGGACCGGCTGGGTGTTCAAGGCGTTCACCTTTGCCAGCAACCTGCCCGCTAACGTGCGGGTAATCCCCACGCCGGACCTGCCGCGCAACATCACCCCGGCGGCACCGGCTTCGGGTGCGCCCTCCCTGATCACGCGCGAGCCGCTCAACGTGCGCTCTGGGCCGGGGAATGCTTATCCCAGCCTGGGCCGAGTGGCGATCGGCACCGTCCTGGCAGTGGTGGGAGTGAGCCCGGACCGCGAGCACTATGTTGTCAACATCCCCACAGAGATTGCCGCTAGCGGCCAGGGTTGGGTGGCAGCGCGCTTCGTGCGTGCCGAAAACGTAAGCAACGTGCCGGTCATCCAACCGCCGCCTGTTCCTTAACCTCCTGTGTTTGGGTGAGGACCAGACTGTAAATTGCTATACCTGGCTGCCCCGCTCGAGCGGGGCAGCCGTAGTATTTTGAGGGAAAATGGAGGCAGAGCTTGCGCCTGAAGTAGGATAAGCTTCAGCTTGTCCACACAAAGGCAGGCTAAAGCATGCCCTACTTATTGGCTGTTGTTCGGTAACCTGGCGCAAACTCCAGGAGGAACCATGGAAACTTCGATCAACAAGCAGTTGGTTTCACAGCGAGCCTTTTTCTTTGGGATGGTTGCCATCCTGTCGGTCCTGACCCTGATTCTGGTGTGGCAGTTCACCCGGGCGATCCTGCTGGCGCTGGCGCTGGTGATCATCCTTAAGCCGGTGTATAACTGGTTTCTGAGCAGGAAATGGGTGCGCAGGCGTGAATCCGTGGCGACCGGGATGACCATGCTGGTCTTTATCCTGGTCATTGCCATCCCGGCTGTTCTGATCATCGGAGGCGCTTTCTCGCAGGCTGGCTTACTCTTCAGCGGGCTGGGTCTCGATAGCCTGGAATTATCGATCAGCGGGGTCAGCGCCTGGATTGACCAGACCCTGCAGTCGCTGGCGTCTGGTAACCTGCAGCTCGGTGAAATCCAGATTGCCGAGGGCGTCAGCCAGGCTCTCAGCCAGATCTGGGATTGGCTGGCCAGCCTGCTGCTCAGCCTGGGGCGGCTGATCCCCGGGCTGCTCACCAATTCGCTGGTGGTGCTGGTCATCCTGTACGTCTTGCTGCCGCGCTACAAACGCCCCGGCAAGCAGGACATCCTGGATATTGTGCCTTTTCCTCCGGAAATCACCCAGCTCTTCCTGGACAAGATCGACCTGATGATCACTGCCATGTTCAAAGGGACGTTCGTGATTGCCATCGTCTCGGGACTGGCGATGGGCGTCGTGTTCTGGATCGCAGGGGTGCCTTTTGTTCTGTTCCTGACCCTGGCGTCGATGTTCCTGTCGCTGGTGCCCCTGATCGGCATCTCGCTGCTGGCCTGGCCGATCGGCATAATATTGATTATTGGCGGGAATTTGTGGCAGGGGATTTTTGTGATCGCGGCTTTTTTAATCGTCGTGGCGAATATTGATACCATCCTGCGCCCGTACCTGGTGCCAAAAGGCGCCCAGCTCAACCCGGCGCTGGTGATCTTGAGCGTTTTCGGTGGGCTGGGAGTGCTGGGTCTGATCGGCGCGCTGTACGGCCCGGTGGTGATGATCCTGCTGGTTACCAGCATCGATGTCTACAGCAAATACATGCTGCGCGCCGACCTGGAGACCCTGGATAAGCAGGGGCGCATCGATTTGCAGGCACTGGGGCTCGTTCCGCCAGACGATCCGGAAAGCCAAAATCTCGGGCAGATGGCGGTCACGGCCATGAAAAACGTGGCAGCCCGCTTCCGGCGCGAGACGACGACTCTTGAGAGCACAGATTCCGCCCCGCCGGCGTATAATTCAGAGCAGGACTATTCACAGGCTGGAGAGTGAGGCCGCCCGCAATCAATCTCCCGGCGGGTCTGGTCTTCCATTGTAACGATTGACAGGTGAAAATAATATTTTATGGAGCGACGTGTGGATTTACACCAGGATTCAAGGAATGAGCCATTATCCGCGGGACTGGATTCCGGCCCCATGTTAACCGGGTACCCTCGGCAGGCGCCGCCGGCTTTCCACCTGCTGGCCAAACCCACTGGCGCTGCTTGCAACCTGGACTGTGCATACTGTTTTTTCCTGGACAAAGAGGTGCTCTATCCCGGCAGCAAGTTCCGTATGAGCGAACCCGTGCTGGAGCAGTACATTCGCCAGCTCATCGAAGCCCACCAGACGAACGAGGTGAATATTGCCTGGCAGGGGGGTGAGCCAACCCTGATGGGGCTGGACTTTTACCGGCGGGTGATGGGGCTGGTCGAGAAATACCGCCGCCCAGGCATGACATTTCTGCACACCATGCAAACCAACGGCACCTTGCTGGACGATGATTGGGCGGCTTTTTTCAAGGAACATGACTTTCTGATCGGCATCAGCATCGACGGACCGCCCGAGCTGCACGACGTCTACCGCGTGGACAAGGGGGGTAAACCGACGTTGGATAAGGTTCTGCGCGGGCTGCGAGTGCTGCAAAAGCACGGCGTTGAGTACAACGTGCTGACGACAGTGAACCGGGTCAATGCCGATTACCCGCTGGAAGTTTATCGCTTCCTGCGCGATGAGGTTGGCACAACCTGGATGCAGTTTATCCCGGTGGTGGAACGCATCAACGCTGATGGCCTGACCCTCTACCAGGAAGGGACAATCGTGTCCGAGCGTTCCGTGCAGGCAGAACAGTTCGGCCGCTTCCTGTCGGTTATCTTTGATGAGTGGGTGCAGCAAGACGTCGGAAGCGTCTTCGTGCAGACGTTCGAGGCCACGCTGCGCAACTGGCTGGGTATGGGTTCGTCCGGGATGTGCGTCTTCAACGAAACTTGCGGCACAGGTCTGGCGATTGAGCACAACGGCGACCTGTACTCCTGCGATCACTTCGTCGAGCCGAACTACTTCCTGGGCAACATCCAGGAGAGCCACATGATCGAGCTGGTGGCTTCGCCTCAGCAGATAAAATTCGGCCAGGATAAGCGCGACAGCCTGCCGCGCTACTGCCTGGAGTGTGAGGTGCGCTTTGCCTGCCACGGCGAATGCCCCAAGAATCGCTTCATTCTGACGCCCGACGGCGAACCGGGTCTTAACTACCTGTGCGCCGGATTCATGGAGTTTTTCCACCATGTCAGTTTTCCTATGAAGATCATGGCCGGCCTGATCCGGCGGGATCGCGAAGCGCAGGAGGTGATGGAGATACTGGAGCAAGCCTTTACAGGCATCCACCGTAATGACCCCTGCCCCTGCGGCAGCGGCCGCAAATTCATCCAGTGCCACGGGCGCGCGCCTGCTCTCAGCAGTGAAAAAAAGCTTCCCGAGCCGCAGACACGGACGGCGCTCAAACGCGCTGGCTCAGCCAGTCCGTAATTCAGCAGGCCAGCAGCCCTTTTGACAAGCTTCCTGCCAACCTGTTTGCAGGTACAAACAATCACACCAAGGAGAAAACGATGCCAAACGGAAAACCAAACATACTGGTCATTTGGGGTGATGACATCGGCATCACCAACCTGAGCTGCTACAGCTCAGGCTTGATGGGTTACCGCACGCCCAATATCGACCGAATTGCCGACGAAGGAATGCGCTTCACCGATTCCTACGGGCAGCAGAGCTGCACGGCGGGCCGGGCCGCTTTCATCACCGGGCAGAGTCCTTACCGCACCGGCCTCACCAAGGTGGGCATGCCGGGCGCGGACATCGGCCTGCAGGCCGAAGACGCCACCATCGCCGAGCTGCTTAAACCGCAGGGCTATGCCACCGGCCAGTTCGGCAAGAACCACTTCGGGGATAAGAATAATTACCTGCCCACGTCGCACGGCTTTGATGAATTCTTCGGCAACCTGTACCATCTGAATGCTGAAGAAGAGCCGGAGAACGTTGATTACCCCTCCGAACAGGACTATCCCAACTTCAAAAAGATCTTCGGCCCGCGCGGCGTGATCCACTCCCATGCCACCGAAGAAGACGACCCCACCGAACATCCACGCTGGGGGCGGGTGGGCAAGCAGACAATTGAAGATACGGGCCCCCTGACCAAGAAGCGCATGGAAACGATTGATGCAGAAACGCTGCCCTACGCCCAGGATTTTATCCGCCGTGCCCACGCCAATGACCAGCCCTTCTTCGTCTGGCTCAACACCACCTGGATGCACTTCCGCGTCCACCCACCGCAGGAAATCCTGGGGCAGGCCGGGCGCTGGCAGTCCTACTATCACGACGCCATGGTGGAACACGACAAGCACGTCGGGCAGATGTTGGACCTGCTGGACGAGCTGGGCATCGCCGATGATACGATCGTGATGTACAGCACCGACAATGGCCCGCATATGAACTCCTGGCCCGATGCCGCCATGACCCCCTTCCGAAACGAAAAGAATTCCAACTGGGAAGGCGCCTTCCGTGTGCCGATGTTGGTGCGCTGGCCGGGCAAGATCAAGGCGGGTACTGTGTCCAACGAGATCATCGCCCACCAGGATTGGCTGCCCACCCTGTTGGCGGCCGCGGGTGATCCAGGCATCTCAGAGAAGCTGCTGCACGGCTATCAAGCCGAAGACAAGCAATTCAAGGTGCATATTGATGGCTACAACTTCCTGCCCTATTTGACAGGCCAGGAGGAGAAAGGACCGCGACCTGGCTTCATCTACTTTTCGGATGACGGCGATCTGGTCGCACTGCGCTACGACAATTGGAAGATCGTCTTTGCTGAGCAGCGCGTCCAGGGCACGATCCAGATCTGGATGGAGCCGTTTGTCTTCCTGCGCGTCCCTAAGATATTCAACCTGCGTACCGATCCCTTCGAACGGGCAGATATTACCTCCAACACCTATTTTGACTGGATGATCGACCACGCCTACATCACGTATGCCGCTCAATATCTCATCAGACAGTTCCTGGATACGTTTGTGGAGTTCCCGCCGCGCATGAAACCGGCCAGCTTCACCGTCGACCAGATCCTGCAGAAGATGGAAGAAAACATGGGGAGCAAAATTTGACCCTTGATAGATCAGGTGCAGCGCACCTGTGCGTGCGCTGCACCTATGGCTCAGGGCAACAATCGGAATGAACGAACGCGAAAACGTGCCCCCTGGTGAGAACACCGTCCAGGACCCCGTGCAGGCATTTTACGACCTGCACCCCTACCCCCCGCCGGTCGAAACCCTGGACGGCTACCGCCGCCGCTGGCAGGAACCCGGCCGGCGGCGGGCGGACTTCCACCTGCACTGGCCTGCCAGACCCTACCAACCTGAGATCAGCGTGCTGGTGGCAGGCTGCGGCACCGCACAGGCAGCCAAACACGCCTTACGCGAACCCGCGGCCCAGGTCGTTGGCATTGACTTGAGCGCGACCAGCGTGCGCCACACCCTGGCGCTCAAGCGCAAATATAATCTGACCAATCTCGAAGTGCACCAACTGCCGGTCGAGCGCGCCGGCGAGCTGGGGCGCAGCTTCGACAAGGTGGTCTGTACGGGCGTGCTGCACCACCTGCCGGATCCCGATGCGGGACTTAAGGCTCTGCGCGAGGTGCTCAAACCCGATGGAGCGCTGCACCTGATGGTGTATGCCCCTTATGGGCGGGCGGGCGTTTACATGATCCAGGATTACTGCCGCCGGCTGGGAATTGGGCACACATTGAAGGATGTCCAGGAGCTGGCAACCACCCTTATGGCGCTGCCGCGCGACCACCCCCTGGCGCGCTTGCTGGGCGAGTCGCCCGATTTTACCAGCAAAGCCGGGCTGGCGGATGCGCTGCTCCATCCCCGGGATCGCGCCTACAGCGTGCCGCAGCTGTTCGATTTTCTCGAGCGCAATGGGATGTCATTTGAACGCTGGCTGCGGCAGGCCCCCTACCTGCCGCAGTGCGGCAGCCTGGCTGCAACTCCCCATGCCGCCCGCCTGGCAGGTGTGCCGCCCAGAGAGCAGTACGCGGCGCTCGAGTTCGTGGCGCGGGACAATGCTGCGCCACAGCCTGATTGCCCGGCGGGATGACCGGCCCGGCGGCGGTGATCAGCCAGGTTTTGAGGACGGTTGGGAAGCCTATGTGCCGCTGCGTCTGCCTGAAGCGGCTACGCTATTCCCCGGGGAAGCCGCCCTGCCACCGGGCGCGGCTGCGCTTTTGATCAACCGCAGCCACAGCGCCCACGATCTGATCCTGCCGGTGGCAGACAGCGAGCTGCGCCTGGTCGATGCTATCGATGGCATCCGGACCATCGGCGAGGTCATCCGCCAGGTTGCGGGAACGGGCAGCATTCGCCTGCCGCAGATCCGATTACCTGCCCGCGGCATCTTCGAACGGCTGTGGTGGTACGACCAGGTGGTGTTTGATATGTCCCTGGCAAGCAGGGAATACGAACTGGAAAGAACACCGGGCTAGATGTGATCTTTGGCGCGCTTATGATTGGCCAACGGTATGGGTTGGGTAACGAAACGGGTAAATGCCGCAGGAAGGAAATGCCATGAACGAAGACCAGCCAGTGGAAAGAGCGGATCCTGAAAGCAAGATATTTCCTATGGAAAGGCGCGTACTGACCGCGCCGCGCGCCGGAGCGTTGGCGGGCATTCTGTTTGCATTCCTGTTTGCAGCCAGCCTGGTGCTGCTCAGGACAGCCCTGCCGATCGGGCTGGCGTCTGACCTTTCCTGGGTGGAGCATAGTGCGGGACGGATCAGCATCGCACTGGGACTGATGCCTTTTGCCGGGATCGCTTTTCTGTGGTTCATTGGCGTGGTGCGCGACCGGCTTGGTCATTATGAGGATCAGTTTTTCTCGACGGTGTTTTTCGGCAGCGGATTGTTATTCCTGGGGATGATTTTTGTCAGTATGGCGATCGCCGGTGGCATTTTGGCCGGATCGAGCGTTATTCCTGGCAAAATTCTCGATCCTGATGTGATTTACTTCGGCCGGGCGATGATGCTCCAGATCAGCAACGTCTATGCCCTGCGCATGGCAAGTGTTTTCATGATGTCACTCGGATCGATCTGGCTGCGCACTGGAGTGCTGCCGCGCTGGCTGGCGCTGATTACTTTCCTGCTGGCGCTGATCCTGCTGACCATCACCGATCTGAGCGTGTGGGTGACACTCATTTTTCCTGGCTGGGTATGTATGGTCAGCGTGTATTTCCTTGTTGAGAATGTGCGTAAAACGAGCTGAGCGATTTAAAGTCCAGAATATTCTGCAAGCCGGTGACCTGGCATGGGCAGACGAGGCGGGCCCAGGCGCGCTGGTTGTGACTTAACCGTTTATCTTTTGGAATGCAACCTCTACCCCCGTGCTTACAGGAAAACCGACAGGCTGCCGAGACACAGCGCTCCCAGACCGATCAGCAGGAACACCACTCCAACTCCAACGAATAGGGTAAATCCCCCCGCCTTACGCTCCAGGACGGCTTCACCTGGCTTGGCGGGATTGTAGTAGACCATCACCGACGCGCCCGGAGTATAGGCCTGCAGGGCTTTTTGCGCCCAGCCACGCGTTCCGCTGACCGTACTTCCAAACGTGAGCTGGCTGCTCTGGTAAGTGCTGCCGCTGGCTTTGTATTCGTACTGGACGTAAGGGCGGTAGGAGGTGGATGAGTACCCGTCCTCATCGGAATCGCTCTGCTCCCGCACCTCCGCCACCAGGATGGTCCCGCGCGTGGCGGGCCACCCGGAGCTGGCCTGGGCTTTGCGCCGGGAAGCCAGGCCAACCAGCAGCAGGGCCAACCCCAGCCCCCCGAAAATCAAGCCGAATAAAACCGCGAGCAACAATAAGAGTGTGCTGTCATTCATCGAAGCCTCCATAAGAGTTGATGTCTCACTGCCCAGCATCGCGCTGATTCGACGTGTCCTGCGATTCAGGTGCATAACAGGCGCTGGATGGGCTGAAACGAACACCACGACCGGCACGAAACGCCGGGAACGCTGGGGCTCGCTCCCAATGACAGGTAGTGAGCGCGAGCCGCCGTTGTTTGGCGGCGTGGCAATCTCCCGCCCAAATATGAAAATGTTGAACCTGATATGGAAATCGATTGTCTACGCTGTCATTTCGGGGAAACGCGGTATACCTCCCCGTCTTTGGCCTTGAAAATCAATTCCAGGTTGGCGACTTCCGCCAGCATTTCCGGGGGGTAATAGCTGTCGAACTCATTGGGCAGGAACCACAGCAGGTAGGCTGGCTGCTGGGTAGGCCAACCGCTGAAGTTTTCCAGCAGGTGGCTGCGCTCGGGGAGCAGGGGGTAGATGTTAGCCGGGGCATTGTAGGTGATGCGGCGGGTCACCAGCCAGCCCGCGGGGGTGTAGTTGGCGTACAGCACAGCGTTTTCTTCGAACGGATAGTCCCGCAGAAAGGCGTTGATGCGGGACTCCTGCTGGGCGCGGGTTGTATACTGGTTGTAGGTGTATTCGCCAAGCTGGCGCGCCTGCAGCACGTATTTCACCGTCCCGTAAGCCGGGTAGAGCAGCCACAATCCAAACACTGCCAGGATCACCCCCTGCGCCCGGCGCTTTCGCTGGGGCGGGATGTGCGCCAGCAGCAGCTCTTCCAGCAGGGTGAACAAAAGCACCAGCACGCTCGGCAGCAGCACCGCCTGGTAGCGGTCGGAGATGCGGAATCGCACATCCTGGGTGAGCACGCTGAACGCCAGCAGCGCTATGTATAATCCGGCGAACAGCAGCTGCGGCAGGTGAGCGGGGTCAAGCCAGCGCCGCCCAAAACGCCGCCAGTCCTGCCGCTGGTTGAGTCCGAGCAGCACGCCCAGCCCGAAGCCCAGGAACAACACGGACGGCACCCGTTCGGAGAGGGCGTAAGGCAAAAACCAGCTCATGATTTTCGCATAGCTATCAGCCAAATTGCCCAGCGGCAGCACCCGTTCCAGGGGGCGCACTCCGCTCAGTGTGCCGGTGGCAGGCAGGTTGTGCCCCAGCACCCACACAAGCAGCGGCCCACCAGCCAGCAGCCCAAACAGGACCAGCTCAGCCAGCAGGCGCCGTGGTGCGCGGCGGCGCGCCCATACGATCAGCACAGCCCCGCTGAGGCCTAATGCGATCCCGGCGTAGCGCTGCACGGCTGCCAGGCCCGCCAGCAAGCCCAGCGCCAGCAAAGTTCCCCATCCGGGGCGTTGCAGGTAACGGCAGGCGACCAGCAGGAACCCCAGCACCAGCACCATAAACAGCGGGTCGGAGGAGATGTTGGCAGACACGCGCAGCCAGGAGGTGGAAGTCAACAGAACCAGCCCGGCGAGCAGCGCCCACAGGCGGCGCTCCGGCAGGCTTGTGTAGACCAGCGCCCCACCCAGGAAGACGATCCCCCCCAGCGCCAACAGGTTGAGCCAGCGCCCTACCTGGAGCACATCCAGGCCGGTGAGAGACGCGCCGCCTGCCAGCAGCAGCGGGGTAAGCGGGGGCCATTCGACCAGAGATGTGCCGTTGTGCTTGAGAAAGCCCTGCCCATGGCGCAGGTTTTCGGCCACCGACAAGTAGGCGATGCCATCCCCCGCCACGCCCGGGCCGTAGGGGCCGGTCGCCAGAGCGCCCAGCAGAACCGCCAGCAGAGCCAGAACAGCCAGCGCCAGGAATAACGGTCGCACCGAGGTCTGGGTGGCAGAAGAAGATTTCGCCATAGCCCCATTCTAACCCAGGCATGCGGTGCGCACAGGGTGTACACGCTGCGACTACGTCGCTGATTTTACACGTTGACCGGAGGCCGCTTGCGCTTTTGTCAAGCGGGCGCAGTCGAGACGATACCATTCGTAGGGCGGGTTGCCAACACGCCGCTTCGACTAGCTTTTGAAAGCGGCGCGTTTGAGAGAACGCGGCCAGCATCCAGCTAAATCAATAATTGGTGGGTTGGCTGAACACGGCCAACCCACCCTACAAAGTCACTATATACCAACCCAGGCATGCATCGCGCGGAGACGTAATCACTGCCAGGCGGCTCGACTGCACTCGCGGGGCTCGTTCCGCTCGACGCGCATGAGGGCGCTGTAAGGCTGGTGCATGCCCACCAAACGGCATTTATTTGGTCCGTGTCTTGCACCTAATCCCGCTGGCACCACCGGCGGGATTCACGCAGTCCTCCAGCCAGCCCGCCGGATCAACACCGCCTCTTGCCACCCCATTGCAGGGGGCGGACAACCTGAACCGCTGATGAGCAAAAATTAACAGTTTTGTTAGCGAAGCGTAACTAAAATTGTCTTAAATCAACGGTATATTCAGTTGCCTTGAAAACGGTTTCAGGATAAACTCAACACCAGGACACGACGATGGCCTTCCAAATCCAATCTCATACTGCTCGCGAAGTTTTCCGCAAGCTGCTTAATGATGTGCGCATCGGACCGCGCCTGGAGCAGCTCCAGGTCCACCACTCTGAATCGCATGCCCACAGCTTGCGGGTCGGGCTTTTATGTATTGACCTGGGGATTGAAAACCAGTTAGAAGAAAATTGGCTGTCCATCCTGGGCTGCGCTGCCCTGCTGCACGACATTGGCAAGCTGCGAATCCCCGCCCGGCTGCTAGCCAAGCCAGGGCCGCTCACGCCTTGGGAATCGCGCCGCCTGCGTGCGCATCCGCGCCTGGGCTTGCAGGAGCTGGGCGATTTCAAGCCGGTCGAAGTGCTTGAGATCGTGGCAGCCCACCACGATTACGTCCCCAATCCCTACCCGCGCTGCGGCAAACGCGGCAGCCCGGAAGACCACCAGATGGGCGGTGCCCGGCTGGGAGACTTGATCCAGATCGTGGCTGCAGCGGATATTTTCGACGCCCTGCGCTACCGCCGGGCATACAAAGAAGCCCTCGAATGCAGCGATGCTGTCGCTGCGCTGCGCACCCAGTACCTGGGCAACCCGCAGTTCGCCGAGCAGGTTGTGGCGCGCTGTTATTAGGCGCTGGGAGACCTGCGTGCCTCCTGTCCCGGATCCCAATCTTTCTACCCCTGAATTCTCACGCAGCCGTTTCAGCGCGGCCGCGCAGGCTTATGTCAAGTCGACCGGCCATGCCAGCGGCACTGACCTGGAGCGATTGCTGATTCTGGCTGCGCCTCAGCCGGACTGGAAAGCGCTGGACATTGCGACCGGCGGCGGGCACACCGCTCTCAAGCTGGCGCCCTACGTGCACCGGGTCACCGCCTGCGACCTGACCCCCGCCATGCTGCAGGCGGCGAGCGCTCACCTGGCAGGGGCCGGTGTGCAAAACGCCGATTTCTGCCTGGCAGAGGCCGGGCACCTGCCTTTCGCCGCGTCGGGTTATGACCTGGTGACATGCCGCATTGCTGCGCATCACTTCCCGGATGTGCCGTGTTTTCTGAGCGCAGCTGCTCGCGTGCTGCGCCCCGGTGGGGTGTTCGTGCTGCAAGATCACGTGCTGCCGGATGACCCGGAGGCTGCCCGCTATGTCGACGATTTCGAGCGCACACGCGATCCCAGCCACAACCGGGCGTACTGCCAGGATGACTGGAGCGCGCTCAGCATGGGAGCCGGTTTGCAGGTGGAGCAGGCTGAAATCCACGTCAAGCGCCACAATTTACACACCTGGGCAGAGCGCCAGGGCTGTTCGCCTGAAACGCTGATCCTGCTGGAAACCCTGCTGGCAGCCGCCCCGCCCGCAGCGGCGGAATGGCTCGCCCAACAGGATGCGGGCACGCCCCAGGCCAGTTTTGCCAACCATCACCTGCTGCTGCGGGCGGTAAAACCCGACCCGCAGTCTGCGGGGAGCCTGGGCGGCACGCGCGCCCACCCGGTCGTGAGGAGAATGGTATGAACCTGGATGAGATCAGCCGCCTGTTCCGCTACAATGCCTGGGCCTCCGACCGCATTTTCGCCGCGGCAGGCAAGCTGGCGCAGGGACAGTTCAGCGAGCCGCTGGATTTGCTGGCGTATGACCAGCCGCGCAGCCTGCGGTCCGTACTGACGCACATGCTTGGCGCGGAGTGGATCTGGCGCCAGCGTGCCCTGCTGGGCGTTTCACCGCCCAGCCTGCCGGGCGAAGACGAGTACCCTGATTTGAAGACGATGTACGCCCACTGGCGGGAAGAAGCCGAGGAGATGCGCTATGGAATCGCCGGGCTGACCTCCGCCAGGCTGAACGATCCCATCACCTACACCACCACCAGCGGCAAGACCTGGACCACGCCTCTGGGGCAGATCCTGATGCACGTGGTGCTGCACGGTATGCAGCACCGCGCCGAGGTTGCCATGGCGCTGACCTACCTGGGTGCCTCGCCCGGCGACCTCGACTTTATTTTGTTTTTACACTACGAGGTGGAGTAAGGGGTCTTTGGGGGTTTGCCACGTGCTCAGCGCCGGTAGACCACAACCTGCCAGATCATCGTGCGCTGATAGGCGTACCGCCTGAGCCCATAACTGCCCACGATTTCTTCGACCGCTTGGGTGGAATGCGCAAAGGCGCGGTAGTTACTTCGCCGCAGCTTCTGGTAGATATTCTGGACGGCCAGCCCGAATTTGATCCACCACGTATCCCGCGGGAAGACCAGGGCGTAAAAGCGGCGTGCCCGCGCAGCCGACAGGCCGACCAGCTTCACCATATCGGGGTAGCAGCAGATGACCCGGTCGAGGGTGACAATGTCTGCCGGTGAGATGTCCACTGCCAGGTCAATAAAATCGCCGTGCTCAAAGCGAATGCGCTCTGCCAGGCCTCTGCGCTGAGCTTCGCCCCGGGCCGCGTCCAGGTAGGCGTGCGAGGCTTCGACACTCGTGGCGCGCTCAGCGCCTGCGGTTAACAATTCGTGCTGAATGGCACCCAGCCCGCCTCCAATATCGAGCAGGGTCAACCCCTGAACGCCGGCGGCACGCAGGGCATCGACGAGCATGCGGGTGGTCTCGTCAGGCCCTTTGGCGTGATAATCAGCCAGCTCACCGCGCACATACTCCTCGTCAAATAACTCTTCCAGTCCCTGGCACTGGCAGCAGCTCATGGGAAAGCTCCGATCACTTTACTCATTCAACTCGTTCACTGCGCGCTTATTTTACCCGATCCTGCGAACGGATCTGGTCTTTGATCGGGTTGGGGGACTTCTGGCGAAAGGGATTCACACATGGATTTCCTGGCGTACAACCACCTGTGCGGCAATCCATGCTGGCTGCACTCCTGCTGGCGGGCCTGGGAGCCACCTGCAGATCCCGACCTTGGTGAGCGGAATAGTTGCCTGTGAACCAATTTCCAATTTCGCCCATCGCCTTTGTGAAAAACACACATCATCTATTAAGTTAACTCATACCATCTGATTTATTTATAATGGATAGCGCCATACCATTATGGTTACATTATGAGTTTTCGGTTCGCTCAGAATTAGCCGTACCTGCTCCGTAGGATCGACGAGTGAGGTGCTGCTGTTTTTATAGATTAAGCGGACCATCCATCGCCCAAAACAACACATTGTGTAGAAGCCGCTCGAAACCGTGCCAACGGAAGTCGGGCCAGGATTCCGGGAAGGTTACCAGGATCTGTTTGATTTTGGGGATCCATTAACATACCTTATGAAATGCTTATTTGTGGTTCCGAGCGAGATCTCGTCCGGTGAGGCGCTGACTGCGCGGCAGGCGGCGGAATCTATGATCGCGCACCGTGATCAAGTTCAGTTCCTGGCCTCTGAGTTTACCGCCAGGTTCATCCAGCAGAGGTTCCCGGATGAAGTGACCACCTTGAGCGATGATGGGGAGGCGAATCAGGCAAGCTGGGATGAGCTCCTGCATGGTTTCCAGCCAGATGTGATCCTGTTTGCAGATTACCCGCTCCTGTTTTTCCGCCGGGGTGAGCCGCTGCTGGCAACGGAGCGCTGGATTGCAAGGCCTCGACGAGCTGGATATCCCCTTGCTGACGTTCGATCACCTGGGTTATGCCCAGGGCCCATTTAACCTGTACTTTGGACCACCCCACCTGAGCTTTCACAACGAATCGATCCAGCCGATCCCGGAGCGGATGCAAATCTTGCTGCCCTGCCCGGCAAACGAGCCGGGACCCGTGCCAGGCAGGCAGGGCACCCCGTTCCGCATGGCTGAGACCGAACTGGAACCGCCTGGCAGCGAGCGGCTTGAAAGCCGGCGACTTGAAAGTCGGCGATCCATCCTTTCCGACCCTGAAGGGCTGCTGATCTTCCATTCTGTGCCTGCCTGGGCGCTGCGCTTTACGAAGCAGTTTGAGCTGCCGTTTTACGATTACCTCTCCAGCCTGCTTGAAATTTACCTGGCGGGCCTGCCGCGACTGGTTACGGTCGTTTCTGTGAATAATGGCAGCCTGCTAACCCCAGTCCAGAATGATAACCTGCAGATCTTTAACCTGGCCCCGATGGGACCGGCACAATTTGAGCGCCTGCTGCTGGCCTCCGACCTGGTTCTCACCGAGAACCAGGTTTCAAACAGTCTTGGTAAGGCCATCTGCGGCGGTATTCCCGCGGCCGTGCTGCGCAACCGCGCGCGGCTGATTGAGCTGGTGAACCAGGTGGAATTGCCAGTCCGCAGCCTGCTCCTGGATATGGAAGCCAAACGCGTCGGGTCAGTTTTCCCCTACGAAGTCTTCCCCATCTGGGGCCGTCAGGAAGTTGAACAGCTGATGTTGTTTTCAATGAACAGCCTATTCGACGGAATTGCGTACCTCGAAGTGTTTGGCGGCGAAGCTACCCGGCTGGAGCTGCAGCGTTTGCTGCTGGATCCGGAGGCACGCGGGGAGCTGATCGCCAGGCAGCAGGTGTATGTGCAGCGACTGCAGAGCCTGCCGGAGTTCCATCAGGTTTTAGAGACGACCCTCAGCAATCTGCTGCCCGGCTTACCGCAGGCCTGGCCTACGATGGAGCGATACCAACCATGAAAGTTCTCATCGTGGCTCCCGTCAAAGAAGGCTCCGGCGAGACGATCACCTGCCTGCACATCGCCGAACGTCTGGCCGCGGCCGGGCACGAATTCCTGTTCCTGGCATCACCGTTCGCCCAAAAGTTCATCGGAATCCATTTCCCGGACCAGGTGATCCTGCTGGATGATGAGGATGGCAGTGAAAATGTGCTGCGCTGGAATGAGGCCGTGGCCTCGTTCTGCCCGGACATCATTATCTTTGCGGATTACCCGCTCATGTTCTTTGCCGGTGGCACATCCCCGCTGGTGGAAGAGCCGGGTTGGGATGAAAACCTGGCTGGCGTGGACGCCCGGCTGGTCACCCTGGACCATTTTGGCTTCGCCCAGCGCGCCATGGGGCTGTACCTTGGGCCGCCGCACTTGAACCTGTCTTACCTGGATATCCCAGCCATCCCGGATAGGATGGAAATTTTACTGCCCTGCCCGATGAATGAGCCCGGGCCGGTTGATGGGCGGCGCGGGCGGCCGTTTCGCTACTGGGAAGTGCCTTTTGTCACACCCTCAGCCATTGTCCAGGAAACGCGGCGGAAATATCTGGATGATGAAAATGGATATTTGATCTTCCACTCCGTTCCCAATTGGGCCTGGCGCTATGCCGAACGGCTGCGGCTGCCTTTATATGAATTCCTGCCCCTGCTGCTTGAATATTACCTGGCAGACGTTTCCCGCCCGGTGACATTGGTTTCGGTAAACAACGGCGGATTGCTGCAGAATGTGCCGGATGGTAGGCTGCATATCAAGAATCTACCGCCCGTTCCCAAATCCGAGTTTGAAGCCCTGCTCTTCAGCGCCGATCTGGTCTTAACCGAAAACAGTGTCTCGATCTCGATGGGCAAAGCGGTGTGTGGTTTTCAGCCCTGTGCGGTATTGAAGAACAGCTACCGGCTGATCGAGCTGACCAACCGGCTGGATGGCGAGCTGCTCAAGATCGTGCTTGCCATGGAAGCGTTCCGCTTAGGGTCGGTTTTTCCGTTTGAGGTGTTCCCATCGGTGGTGAAAGAGGACCTGGACGCCATCGGGCTCTACCACCAGAACCGGCTGGCGGAATGTTTCTGGGAGTTAGAGCTGTTCGGCGACGAGGCCACAAAAGAGCAGTTCAAGCACATCATTGAGGATCCAGAAACCGGGCTGGCCCTGCGCCAGAAACAAGAACGCTACCTGCACACGCTTCAACACACCCCGGATGCGGTTGAAGTCCTGGAGAATTTGCTCGAAACCGAAAGGAGTGTCTTGTGAGCGAGTTGGTGGGTGTGATCCTGGCCGCAGGGCGCGGCAGCCGGATGGGAGCGATCGGCGAACAGATTCCGAAAACTCTTCTGCCGGTTGCCAATCAAGAATTGATTGCCCACCAGCTGCAGCTGATGAGTTTATTAGGCATCCGGGAAGTCTATGTGGTCGTTGGGTTCCGGGCGATTGATGTCGTCCAGGCGGTTGGGGATGGCAGTCAGTTTGGTGTGGCTGTGCATTATATCGACCAGGGGCAGCCACTGGGCAGCGCCCATGCCGTTGGCCGGGTGATGCCGTATGTCAATTCTCCCTTTTTGCTAACCCTGGGTGATTACTATTTCGCTCCTGCCGAGCCCGAAAAACTGATCCGGCGCCTGCAGAACGGGCAGGCGGCGATCGCCGTAAAGCGTGAGCCAATCCGCCAGCTGATCGTTGAATCCTGTGAGGTGCAGATTGACCCGGACCAGCGGGTACTGAGCATTGTTGAAAAACCGAAAGCGCCCCAGACGAACCTGAAAGGCTGCGGGATTTACGCGCTTCAGCCGGATTTCTTCGATGCCATCGCCCGCACACCCCGCACCGCCCTCCGCGATGAATACGAAATCAGCAATTCGCTCGCCCTGTACATGCAGTCCGGGCAATCGATTTACACGGAAGAAATCATCGCCTGGGACTACAACTTCACCCGTCCCGAAGACGTGCTGAATGCCAATATGGAGTGGCTGACCCGCAACGATTGTGAATCGCTCGTCGCTGAAGATGCGTATATCGAGCCGGGGGTCAAGCTCTCGCGAGCTGTGGTGGGACGGGATTCACGGATTGAGGGCCCAGTGATGATCAACGACGCCGTCATATTCCCAGGAACCGTAATCCAAACCCATAGCTTGATTGACCGGGCACTACTGGCGCCGAATTTGTTCATCTCGTGCGCAGAAAATAGATAAGAAATGGAAAGGAGGATCGCATGACAACATTGCCAGATTTGTGGACGAAAATTGGAGATATTCAAGATGTGGAAGCACTTCAACTCGTCCATCGCCTGGTAAGGTCTGAAATGACCATCGTGGAAGCTCAGCTGGCTCAACTCCAACAGGTTGACCGGGCAATTGAGGAAAAAATGAAGGAAATGGAAGATCTTGCCGGCAACAAAGGCAGCAAAACCAGCAAAAAGAAATAGGAATGGTGAAAAATGACAACTCCCGCAGATTTATGGGTCCGGATCGCTGAGATTCGCGACCGGTCAGCTCTTGAAGTCGTCGCGCAGCTTGTACAAACCGAGCTGGTTGTTTTACAAACTCAGGTTGCACAGCTAGAACAGCTCAATAAGGCGGTCAACGAACGCCTGCAGCGCATGGGCTGATTGATCGCCTGAAAGTTAAACTCCCTAACCATTGGCTGTAACACCATTACCCGTTCGCAATTTCCGGAACGGGTGATGGTGGTTAAGCATTTGGTGCTTCACCTGCCCGGCAATTTAACTTTACGCGCTGCCTCCATTTTCACTCGTTTTCTGGCCCGGGTGGCGGCATATAAACATCGCACTCTCTTTCCACGATGAGTTTGTAAACCACACCATGTGCGTTAGAGAGGGTAAGCCAGGCAAACCCAGAATTGATCCGCGTAGAACTTGAAGGTTATGGACCTATGGTAAAATATATAAATTAGATAAAATATGTCAGTTATTTTATCGCTCCAGTTCTAATTTTCATCTCAGCTATAACCTATCAGATCCTAAATACCATTCTCGATTATTGTTACCGGTTAGACGGGGGATTAAACCGGTCAAACAATTCGGCTTTTACCCGAAAGCTGAATTAAATCGCAGGCTCAACCTTTTCTTGAACATTTAAAACGAAAGGTGGTTGTATGGGCGAAAAGTATGGATTTTCCTGGGAGTGCGGACTTGCGATTGCCCGCGCGATAGGCTGTACCTACAATAGCCATAATGAGGAGAAAGATAATGTTTAATATTCGGTTTCTTCGGCGAAGCGCTGTATCTCAGCAGGTTCTGCTGCGCTTATTTTCATTCCTTTTGGCTGCCATGATCTTGGTATCCCCCGTGGGTGCTTTTGCTGCACCCGCAGCCGCGCCATCCGATGCAGGCAGCGCCTTAATTGCGCCGCCGTGGTGCGGCACGCCTATGCCAGACGCCGCCGCGGCCCTGCCAGACGGCAGCAACCCCGCCGACCCGCCTGGCAGCTTCCCGCATATTCCCTACTACGCCATTGCCTGCACGCTTGCCAATATCCAGGCGCGCAGTATGGGACGCATGGAGGTCAAAATTCTGGGGCAGTCTGCGCTCGGCCGGGACCTGTACCTGGTCACCATCAACGCTCTCGACACCCCCCAGCAGCGCAAGGATTTCCAGGCCTGGCAGAATATCCGCAAGATCGCCCTGACAGAGCCGCAGCGGGCGCAAGCGATGCTCGATAAAGCCGGCGATCATGTGAAAGTGCCGATCTTCATCCAGTCGGCGATCCATGGCAACGAATATGAAGGCGTGGACGCCATGTTCGAGCTGGTCGAGCGCCTGGCTACGACGCCCTATGGTGTGGACGCCGAGGTCGACGCCATCCTGAATCACGTGGTCCTGCTCTGGAATGTCGATCATAACCCGGACGGGCGTATCGCCGGCACGCGGGCGAACGGCAACAACTTCGACCTGAACCGGGACTTCTTAACCCAGTCGCAGCCGGAAACCCAGGCCGTGGTCTCGATTTTGCATGAGTGGCTGCCCCCCGACATGCTCGACCAACATGGATACGTAACCCCGACCCTGATCGAATCGACGACCAAGCCGCACAACCCAAGTATCGACTATGACCTGTGGTTGAAGTGGAACGTCAGCCGCATCGATGCCAACGAGGCTGCCATGAACGCAGCCGGTCTGGGTGTTACCCGCCCGATCCTCGACTGGTGCGCCAACGGCAGTCCACCCCCGGCGAGCGGGCTGTGCGCCAACGGCCTCCCACCCGGACCCTCCCAGGCTGAGGGCTGGGATGACTGGGGACCCTTCTACACACCCATGTACATGCAGCTCGTTGGGCTGAACGGCTCAACGGTTGAAATGTGTAACTCTACCTCGCTGAACTGCGGCGTACCCGGCAGCACCACTCACCCGCTCGGCCGGCTTGGATCGAAGGTTGCCCAGTACACCGTCGCCTGGTCGACTCTGCTCTTCGATCTCCAGAATCGCCACGACCTGCTGTGGGACGAGCTTGAGACATACTGGCGGGGCGTGACAAATGCCCCGCGACCGGACTGCTGCGCACCTCCATTCGACACCGACGGGATGTGGATGCGCGAATATCCGCTGGCCTACGTGATCCCGCTCGGAGCCGGGCAGCGCAGCGACCCGGAGGCCAACCGGCTGGTGAACTGGCTGCTGACCAACAATATCCAGGTCGACGAGATGAAGCAGAACACGACCTTTGAAGGCACGACTTTCGAGAAGGGCTCCTACGTCGTTTGGATGACCCAGGCACACCGCGGGCTCGCAGACACCGCGCTCAGCATTGGCACTGATGTCTCCGGGCAGATTGAGCGGCTCTATGCTCCGCCCGGAGCCTGGAGCCACGGCTACCTGTGGGGCGCAGACACGGCTGTTGATCCCGCGCGAGGCAAGCTTCACACCGATTACGAACCGCGTCCTCAAGCCCACTCACCTGCTGGGTGGGGTCGAACCTGGCGTCGCCGAGGCTTATGTCCTGGAGATCGACTCGCCGACCGCAGTCAGGACACTCAACGCGCTGCTCGATAGTGGAATTCAGGCGCAGTTGGCGATGACGTCCTTTACATCTCCCGCCGGTGAGACTCTGCCAGCGGGCGGCGCGATCTTCGCAGCTGACCCGGCGACGAAGGTTGCCCTGGCGAGCATCGGACGAGCGAACGATGTCTGGTTTAGAAGAGCGAATATCGCTGATTTGCCATTGACGGAGCCAATTGACCGCGTGCCGCACATCGCTGTGCTGACCACTTCGCTGAACCAGGATGTCTGGTCGCTCCGCAACCTGGGCTTTACAGCCGATCCGATCGCGACCTCCGGTGGGAGCCAGCTGAATGACCCTTCGGCAGCCAACCCGCTTGATGGCTACGACCTCGTCTTCAACACCGCTGGTTGGCCTTCTGGAACGACCGCCCGGGCGCGGCTCCAGGCGTTCTTCGCCGGGGGCGGTGGGTATATGGGCGCGGGTACGAACGGCGCCAACTTCCTGTCCTCCGCGGGACTCGTCAGCGGCCTCACAGCAGCCAGCCGGACCGGGAGCGGTCGCAGCGGTATTGTGGCCTGGAACAACGAGGGCGGCCCCACCAGCCCGATCGTCGGGGCGTTCCCAGCCCAAGATACGGCTATCATGGACCCACCAACCTGGTTCACGGCAGTTCCAGCGACGATGTCCGTCGACGGCCGGCTGCCGCTGACCGATTACTTCTTGTCTGGGCTGTGGCTGGCCGATGCCCAGTCCGCGTCGGCGCCTGGGTCGGCCATCATCGCCCATGGGACCAGCATCTCCGGCTCGGCGCGACTGACAATCTTTGCTATGAACCCGCTCTACCGGGCGGATCCAGAGCGTGAATGGACCATGCTCGCTTCGGCCGCTTATTGGGGCGATCAATAGTCGTCGTTTGAGATCCTCGCAAGGGTGGGGGCATCCGCCTCCACCCTTATTTTAAAACAACCAGACGGACAAACAGATCAAGACCTGGTCATAACTCTCAGCCGGGTGGAGCGCACGCGCGGGTTCGAACTGTCGCTCGGCCTCGCTGTAGAGCGTTTTGTCGCGCCGCTGCCTGTGTTTATTCGCCGACCATCGCCCTCCCCTTCACTCGGATAAATGGCGTTTCTCAGGCCGTCCTGGCAACCACAGATGAGCGCGGCTTTCCAACGCGGGCCGAGGTGACCGGCGGTGGGCGAAAGCCGCTCGTTTCGCAGGGTTAACCTGCATGAATGCCGATTAACGGGGGTATTTTCTTGGATCGTTATTTTTCTAACAGCAGGTCTTCGATGACCAGCGCATCCATGCCGGTGGTGTAGAAGGTCCCCAGGGCGTCTTCAACCGAGTGCGCGATGGGCTTATCCATCACGTTAAAACTGGTGTTCAGCAGCAGCGGCACGCCTGTGCGCTGGTAGAACGCCTGGAGCAGCGCATGGTAGCGGGGATTCCACTCCCGGCGCACGGACTGCAAACGCCCGGTCCCATCGATGTGGACGACCGAAGGGACCTGCCCGGCCGCCTCCGGACGCCAGCGCAGTGTGCGCTCCATGTAGGGGGAGGTCTGGTAATTTTCGAAATACTGATCCCCCAATTCATCCAGGATGGAAGGCGCAAATGGGCGGAACTCCTCCCGGAATTTTACGCGGTCGTTGATGCGGTCTTTCATGTCGGGGGAGCGCGGATCTGCCAGGATCGAGCGGTTGCCCAGGGCGCGCGGGCCGAACTCAGCCCGCCCCTGCAGCCAGCCCACGATCTTGCCCTCCGCCAGCAGCCCTGCCACGCGCTCGGCCAGATGGCGCGGGTCACGGGTGAAGTTCAAGCCGCTGAAGCGCTGCATATTTTCGAAGGATTTCGTGGCGAGCCCTGTCCCCAGGTAGGGGGTCTGGAAGCCCGGAGAATGCTGCTCGCCGGGATGGTCTTCCCGCCAGGCCAGGTAGGCTGCACCGATGGCATTGCCGTCATCCCCGGGTGCTGAAGGGACAAACAGCCGTTTAAACCCGGTGCTGGCGACGACCTTGCCGTTAAAGCTCGAGTTCAGCGCGCAGCCCCCCGCCAGGGCCAGGTTTTCCGATAAATCAAAGGCACACAGCTCGTGCAGGAGCCCGGCCATGACCTCCTCGAACACCTGCTGCCCGGTATAGGCCAGGTCGGCGACCTCCAGGGGAGAAGCGCCCGGTACCCGGGCCAGGGAGCGCAGCTGCTGCAGCCCGTGCAGCGTTTCCTCCGCCGAACAGCCAGGCTCCAGCTTCAGGCCGTTGACCCGGATCAGCGGCTGCAGCAGGGCGTACAAGTCTGGATCGAATTTGCCGTAAGGTGCCAGACCCATCACCTTCCACTCTTCGCCTTTAATGGGATCGAAGCCGCACAAGGCGCACAGCCGCCCGTAGTAAAAGCCCAGGCTGACCGTTTCTTCACCGGTGAGTTCCGTTAGGTCTGGTTTTCTAGGGAGCCGGGATCAAGCCGCCGTTATGAAAGTAGTAAAAGCCCGTGGAGCGCATCTCCCCGTAGCCATCCACGATGGCCACCACGCATTCCTTAAAAGGGCTGGTGTAGGCGGCGGTGGCGGCGTGTGACAGGTGGTGGTCGTAGCCCCGGATTTCCACCGGGTTGGAAATCGAGCGGGTGGATGCCAGGTTCAGCCCGGCCTGGCTCAGGCTGTTGCGCAGGCCGATCGCCATCGCGTCCGGCGAGGGTAAAGGCCAGGTGGTTTCGTCCAGCTTGTCATACTGGCCAGCCGGATTCGCCTGGGATGAAAATGCCATGAAATTGAGCTGGCTCAGATAGCTCCGGCTCCAGGAGACAGCCGCCACCAGCTCCGCGCCGGGTTCGCACCATTCCTGCACCAGGCGCGGGATGCGCACCAGGTCATCCGGGGGGCAGTTGTAGGCGCGTTTGTTCTGCAGCGGGCGCTCGGTGGCCTCCGCAAAGAGCACCTCGCCCTCCGGAGACAGGATTGCAATCGCTGAATCGTGCATGGTGGCTGCCAGGCCAATGTAATACTTTGCCATCCGGTGGGTCTCCTTTCAGCGAATCTTTTTCAATGAACATGAAGGGCGGGGGTGGTGATTGAGTGTTCCGACCGCACGTTTGTTAAAGATTCCCGCAGGGCTTCGTCTCACGAGTCCTGTCCCTGCGAGCGAGGGGCCAGCATGTGTGGCAATCACGCCCCCAAAGCAGAGATTGCCACGCTCGCTGCGCTCGCTCCTGAAAAACTGATGGTTGTCACAGCGAACCCCGTCGACGTTCGACGGGCTGGCCAATAGTGCTGGGTGTGGCAGTCTCATTTATCAAAAGCGAGATCGCCACGTCGGGCAAAATACGCCCTCCTCGCGATGACTTTATAGTCAGTTTCATCCAGAAAGAAATGCATCGATGCTGTGGATGTACTCGCAATGACAAGTGTGGTTTCACCCAGAGTGAAATGCAGCCAGGCTGTGGATGTGCTCTCTGTGGCAGCAGCGCGGCGCGGGACTGCCGGAGAAACCAACCTCACCCGATCCGGCGGGATTTGACGAAATCCACCAGCATTTGCAGCGCTTCTTTGCGGTAGGCCATCGCTTCCTGGACGTTTTTCTCGTGCAGGTCGTACACGGCCTGGGGCACGCGCAGGTCGCCGGTGTCGAAGAAGGTCGGCACCAGCACGTTGCGGTCCCCATCCAGCAGGATCTCGGTCTTGGCAAAGTCGAACGGGCCTTTGGGTTTGGCGCCGGGGTTATTTTCATCCAGGACCTGGAACTGGGTGACGACCTGCATCCCGGCGGCATCGGTGAGGGCGGCTGCCAGGGCCTGCAGGGTATCCCGGATGACCTGCTCGGGGGTTTTGGAGGGTGCGGCTTGGTCGGACATGGATTGCTTCCTTTCGCTTAGGCTTGGATGGTATGCAGGTCCTGGATGGCTTGAATTTGATCCAGGACCTGGCGAATGAACTTGTAGGCCGCTGGCACGGCCAGGATCGGGTTGGTGGGGAACAGCAGGCTGAGCTGGGCTGCGCTGCGCAGCACGATCAGCCCCATGCGGATCCAGGCGTCACGCGTGCCGATTGCCAGCTCCACGGCGCGGGTGTGCTTTGCCTGCGCGCGGGAGGACGTGGCGGGCTTGACCACGGATTGGAAATCGCCGCCCCACGAAACGATGGTAAGCGCCTGGCGCACGCCGTCCTGGCTGGTTTCGATGTAGGCCAGGTAGCGGGTGGTGTTGCGCACTTTCTCCAGGAACGCCTGCACCTCCCGGGCGGCGGCTTCGGCCCCCGCTGGCAGTTTGGGAGGGAAGGCGAAACTTTCCTCCTGCGCCGCCTGCATCCAGGAGCTGAGGGCGCGCTCGGGGCGGGCGTCTGGCGCCGCGCCAGGGACCAGGCTGAACGCATCAGCCTCGGACACGCTGCCGCCGGCGGCAACAAAATTATGAACGCGGGCTTGAGCCTGCACCAGGCCCACAGAAGCCACCTTCAGGCGGGTTTCGTGTTGGGCCAGCGCGCGTTCGGCAGCCAGTGGGTCGGCTGGCAGGCCGACTTCCCAGCGGCTGACCTGTTCCATTTCTGAGCGGCTGGCTCGCTCCAATCCCGCCAGGTCAAAGGCCGCCTCCCCAACCGCGGGGGTCTGCCACACCCCCAGCTCGTCCACGACCTCCCCGGCTCCAGAGAGACGGAACACAAATTCGGCTGCGGCGGGTTTGGCCACGCCTATTTCCCTCCGGGGATCAGGCTGGCGACCAGCTCGCCCAGGGTTTTGATCATTTCGGCGCGGTGCGCCTGCGCCTGGGCCACGGTCTGCAGGTGGATGGCCCACAGCGCCTGGTCGATCTCGCCCGCGTAGGTGGGCACCACCACTTCAGTATCGCCGTCCAGCTTGATGACCGTGACAGCCCGCTGGACCGTATCACCCTCCAGCTTGCCGTTCTTCACGTCCACTTTGTCGATGGCGTCGCTCACATAGGTGCGCACTTCCAGGGTGGTGAGGTCCTGGGCAAAATTTTCCACCTTCTGCCCCATCTCCACCAGGAACTGGCGCATCTTCTGCCAGACGTCATCCAGGGCGCCGGGTGCGGCAGGCTGGGATTCCGGCATCCCTTTTGCCCAGAAGGATTCGAGCTCTTCGCCCGATCCAGCCGCCTGGGCGCTGAGCTGCCCGCCGCCCATGTGCAGGGTGACGTGCCCCTGCGGGGTGATTTCGATGGTGACCCCACCGCCGGCAGCACTGACTTTGGAGGACGGGGGAGCCTGGGGAGTCTGGGGAGCATCGAACGGTTTCTGCTCCTCTTCAGGGGGCTGCACGGAGGCTTCGGCGGCCTGCACCACGGCGGAATTGATCTCCACCGGGGCGAGCTCCTGGCGTGCTCCGGGAGCCTCATCCTTGGCTGCCACAGCCAGGCGCACCGCCGGGTCCCCCAGCAGGGTGTAGCCGCGGGCGTCGTTGTTGGCGGTCCACAGGCCGGCAATCTCGGCGGGGTCGGGTTTTTTGACCTCGTATTCATCGAGCAGCGGCTGCAGGTTGACCGCGATCTGGGCGTAGCGCATATTGATATCGTCGAAGGCCAGGCCCACGGTCTGCCCCGCTCAGCATGCGTGCCAAGGTGGAGCGGAACGTTTCCGTTTGCTGTTTGGCCTGCTTCCCCCACTTGAACGTGTACGTCCAGGCGCGGTCGACGTGCCCGCATACCGCCAGGGCGCCGCCCCTGGGGTGGCTGAGCAGGCGGCTGGGCAGGGCAGCCAGAAAATCGCGTTTGGCTATTTGTTCCGGGACATTGCCGGTGCGGTGGTAGAAATTATCTTTATACGGCGTGCCGGCCCCAAAGCAGGCAAAATGGAAGCTGATCAAACCGTGCAGGCTGAAGTCGTCCAGGATGTCCTCGCCTGCCACGTAATAATCGCGCTCCATCGCCATCCCCACCTGGCTAAAATCCTGGCACAGGAGGGCGCCCTGCAGTTTTTCCTGTTCGGGGTCGCCCACATCAAAGCCCACGCCGTGCGAGGCGGTGAACAGCAGTGCGGGCGCGTCTTTTTCACCGAGCAGCTCCAGCAGGCGGGAGCGGGTGCTGTCGCCGGTGTTCACATGCTCGATCTGCCAGCCCTGTTCGGTGTAATTCTGCGAAAGTTCATTGTACAGGGGGACGATCAGGTCAGCGCTGGACTGCTGGGTGGCAGAGTCGCCTTCGTGCGCAGGGCCAAAAAAGACCGCCCGGCGCGGCAGCTTGAGCTGGCCCTGCTCGGCTGCCACCACCCGTTCGGCGTAGCGCGCGTAGGCGTCCAGGTCGTAGGTCTCCGCGCCGTTCGCCAGCTGCTTGCCGAAATACAGGCGCCCTACCAGGTAGGTCGCGTCGAGCTCGTACTGGAAGCCGAGCGGGATTTCCTGCGGGCTGCCTACCAGCAGCAGGTAGTAGGGGATAATTTTTGGATTGACCGTACCGGGTGTCGCCCCATGGCGTTTCATCCAGTTCAGGGCGGATTCTCCCTTTCCCGCGCCTTCTTCCGGGGTAATGTATTCCTTGTACAGCTCTTCTGCGTCCCAATTGGCCTGCTCCTTGCGCAGCGCCAGCAGCGGATGGAGCGCTTCCACCAGCCCATCTCGGACGGGAGCGGTCAATGTTCCCGGGAAGATAATCCCCCAGCCCGCCTGGCTGAGTTTGTTGGGGTCGCGCCCGAAGGCGATTTCAAAGGAGCCGCTCTCCTCTTCGATTTGTTTGCGCGTGTACCTGGCTTCGAGTTCCTTAAAATTTTCGGGAATCGTTTGTTTAAGGGCGGCTTCGAGAATTTCGCGTTCGCTTAAGCTCAGCAGGTAGCTTCCTTTTCTGCCGTGAATGCCGTTTAAGTGAACTTTCTGCTCAACCTGGTCGGTCATGCTCGCCTCCTGTGCGGGGAAAGGGCTGATTACGGCTCGCTGGGAGGCCGCGCGGGCGCCAGCGGGTATGGATATTGGGTGTCAACGGCCGGGCTGCAGATCGCAAACCGAGCCGCTCCGGCAGGCCGGAGCGCTTAATTGGGGGTCCTGGATCGTCAAACTGCACGCCCGACGCGCAGCCTGCGCGGCAGGATGCTTGCATTCCAACCGCTTGTGGGACCGCCCCTGGGTTTGTTCTTGCGATGCAGGCCAGTTTGGATGAGAGAACGGGAGCGTCTTCTGCAGGCAGAGACCATAATGGACAATATAAAGTAGTTTATATGATTTTGGAAAATTCGCAAGGTTTTAAAGGTGGGCTTGTTTGCCAGGGAGCTGTGGGATGCGTGCTGGCGGACAGCACACGAGGACAGCCGGATGTCACGGCGAGCGAGCACAGCAGAGGCGAGGCCGGCGCGGCTGCCTGGCTGCAGCCTGGAGGCCGAGGTCAGCGGGGCGGGGTTGGCTGGCATAAATGGCAAAGCCCTGGCGGCATTCCTGCCAGACCAGGGCTTTGCGAACGGTTAATCTTGAATGATGCTACGGTACCACAGCGTGAGCGGCTTCGGTTTTAATCTTGCTGGCGTCCCACGGCAGCAAAAAGCCTTCCTTGAGGAGAGCCTGGGCCCCCTTGCTGACCTGGTTGACGTATGCCCCGTGGTTCTTATAGAGCTGAGCCAGGAGCTCAGCAGAGAACGGGATCCGGCTGCCGATGAACGGGCAGACCCCGCCGGTGGGCATCTTATAGGTTGAGATGGGCACGTCCACATACGGGCTGCGCAGACCGCCAATCGCGTTCCCGTACACATCGCGCACGATTGTGGTCCCGCTGTACTCATACCGGTCAGCATAGGGGGGCGTCACGCCGGCGCTCCACTTCTTCAAATTGATCGCACCGGCGTTGAAGAAGTACTCGTAGGGGAAATCAATGACCACCGCCGGTGGGACGATCCCGCACGGCTCCGTGCTGGGAATGGTCACCTGGGCCTTGGCGGCATCCTCCAGGGTGGGGAAGTTTTCGTAGATTGTGGCGGAGTCATGCGAAACGCCGGCAATCTCGTACAGCCGGAACTGGTCGTTCGGGTCGTCGCTGTCGGCGCGCCGGTAGTTGAAGCTGAAGCTGTCACTCTCGGTGCGGAAGCTGAGCACCGGCACCCCGTTCGGGCGGATCTGCTGGCGCGGATCGGTAGACGGGGCTGAGACACACTGGTTGATCGCCGTGGGGCCGGTGGGCCCGCCGACCAGCCAGCCGTCGAAAATGCGCGACCCATCGGCCAGGGTCGCCAGGGGGCCGAAGGTGCTCAGGTAGCGGTAGGAATAACCGCCGGTCTGGGACCAACCTTCACCGTAGACCGTGCTGGCAGGCAAGCCCAACGGGTTTTGGGGCGTGTCGCTGCGGAGCAAAGCGCCCAACTGGCTCATCATGTCCCAGATCAGCCCGTTTTCATACAGCTTGGAGGTGTTGTTGGAGTAGCCCGGCTCACCGGGCAGCCGCCCGCAGGTTTGTTCCTCCGGCGGGAGCGGGTTCGCCATGGATAACGGCGCGTAGCGCACCGGGTCGAAGTTTTTCAGGGCGACAATCGCAACGGGTTTGCTGGTGATACCGACCCAGGCGTCGCCGTCCCTCAAGATCTGGTCATAGTGGAGCTGCCACATGCGGTCCAGGTCGAAGGCCAGGGTGGGGTTCAGGAATTCCACCCAGACGGTGCCGCTGAATTTGTGAGGGTTTCCGGGCTTGCGCACGATGATGCGCGTGGCGTAGGGGGCATCGGGCGTGCGGACGACGGGTTGTTGTCCGCATCCCAGGTATAGACATTGGCAGTCCCGCTGAAGAAGTATTCTTCCTCCACATAACCGGCTGCGAACATCGCAATCCGGGGGGGTCCCAGCTGGTCAATAAACGGGTAAGAGGTCTCGGTGACGGGAATTGGGCCGGTGACATCCGGGAGCGGGGTCCCCCCCTGGGCCAGGGCCACCGGGTTAACTAAAAATGCGGCTGCACACAGCAAGACAAGCACAGCAGCCAGCACGATCCAGCGAACTTTTGATCGCAACATTTCTAAATCCTCCAGGTTTCAAGACGGAAAGGATTAGGTATTGGTTTTGTCACGAGTTCGGAAGAATCAAATCACGTTCAACAAACTCAAGGTCGGATAGGATACACGCAAAGAGGAGGGTTAAATCACGGTCATCTACACCTCCGATCAATTGGATTACTGCGTGGGTCTATTGAAGATTATACAACTTTGATGCACTCCCCGATGCTGGTACATTCGACCTATTAATCAGCGCGCGAACTGCGGGCAGTCTGGTGCAGTGTTCGCGGAGCGCGAGGCCCTGGCAAATGCAGGCTGTCATTCCGGCCAGTGGGAGGAATCCCCAAAGTCTTTACCTATTCAGTGGAGTGTATGCAGGGAGGGCGGTGGCAGAAGGGATGCCTAGGCTGCGCCCCGGAATGACAAACGAATGCATGTATCCTCGGGTGCACGGCGGGCCAGGATGTGGTCAGTGTGCATCGATCCACCGCGCCAGGGAAACGACCGCAATTCATCCGTTCGATTTGCCGGACTTCAGCCAGGTTTCGGACGGCTCATTGTCAGGGCGCTCCAAAGGAGCGCGCTCGTTTGAGCGGCGCTGTCTCGGGCGGCGGGGAGCGGTCAGGAACTGCCACAGGCTGGGGTAGCTTTCCATCAACAGGGTGTGGTCATCGGTGGTGCGTTTGTGCGCCCCCAGGAAGAAACCTGCCAGCACCCCGCCCATCAGAGCGTAAGGCCAGGAGCGGGTTACCAGCCCCAGGGTGACCGGCAGCGACAGCAGCCACAGGCGGGTGGCGCGGTACGAGCTGCGCAGAACCAGCCGCCCGGCCACCCATACCAGCAGCCCGATCAGCGCGCTGAGCCAGGAAAGCAGGGTGAGCGAGGAAACGATCAGGGTGTTGCCGCGCCCACCTTTTCCAGCCGATCCAGATGGAATGGCGTGTGCCCAGCACCGCCGCCAGCACCCCCAGGGCGGTCAGCACTTCCCCCAGGTGCATGGCTCGGGCCAACCCGACGGTGATCACAGCCTTGCCGATTTCAGCCAGAAAAACCACCAGCCCTGCGAGGCGCGAGGCGTTCAGCGCCACGTTCATCACACCGGCATTCCCGCTGCCCTGCTCGCGGATATCACCCACACCGGCCATTTTGCCGGCAATCCACGCCGCAGGAACCGAGCCGATCAGGTAAAAAACTGCCAGGATCCCCACTTCCATCTCAGGCCTCCGTCTGGAGAACCACCACGCCTTTATCGCCGTCCACGGTCACCCGCTGCCCATCCTGCAGCAGCCGGGTGGCACCCTGCACCGACATCACCGCCGGGATGCCGTACTCGCGGGCCACAATGGCACCGTGCGAGAGGATTCCGCCCACCTCGGTGACCACTGCCCCGGCGATGGCAAACAGCGGGGTCCAGACCGGGTTGGTGATCGGCGCAACCAGGATTTCCCCTTTCTGCAGCCTGCCAAACTCCTCGGGACCCTGGATGACCCGCGTGAGACCGCAGCATTTGCCCGGGCTGCCCGCAATCCCCTGCATGTGGGTGGCCCCCTGCTCCAGCGCGATACCGGTGTCTGCGTAAATCTCTTCCCCGTCGCGGATGACCACCGGGGGTGCGTGACGCCGGGCATAGGTGAAAGCCTGCTGGCGGGAACGCACCAGCTCCTGGGCCGGATGCGGGGAGGCTGACATGGCCACCATTTCCTCGATGGTCAGGAAAAACACATCCTCATCCTGGTCGATTAATTTGCGGTCCGACCAGCGCATACCCAGCTCCAGGATCAGCTCGCGGATGGGCGGGAAGAGGCGTGTCATTTCGAAGTGCATCGTGTCGCGTTCGCGGGTGTGGCGCTGGGTCTGGTGCAAAATCCAGCCGACCAGCGGGGCCAGCAGCAGCCGCCCGCGCAGGGTGCGGCGCATGTCCTGCATCACCCGGTTGGTGAGCTCCGTGCGTTCCGCGATCAGGCGCTCCTGCTGGTGGTAGGGGCTCTGGCTCTCGTCTGCATCCAGGTAGCTGCGGATGAAGCCAAACACGGGGGCCGGATCTTCGCGCCAGGTGGGGTAGAGAATATCCATGCGCACTTCGCGGTGCCCGAACTCCAGCAGGAATTCGTCCAGGGCGCGCAGAAATTCCCGGCCTGCGCGGGTGCTCCGCAGCAGGTTCTGCGCCTGGGCGGGCGAGTTTTCGCGCAGCAGCGCGCTGACTTCGGGCGAGGAGCGGGCCACCTGGGCCAGGTCCCACAGCCGCTGGTTGGTCTGCATGGTCACGTTGCCGGTCACACCCGAGATCAGCCGGGAGACCACCTCGCTGGTTTCGGCCTGGTAATCGTGCTGCAGGACCGCGCCCAGCAGATGGTACGTCCTGCCGATGACCGCAATCATCAAAAAGTCATTGTTGAGCAGCCGGGCGGCGTATTCAAAGGCCAGGCGCTGGATCTCGTTGCAGATTTCAGCTTCCGTAGCGATTTCGTAGGGGAAGCACTCCACATGACCGACTTCCTGCCGGTAGCGGGCGATCATGCCCGGCAACTGGTTGGGAAAGCGCACCATGAACTTGAGCATGTTTGCGAGCATGCGCACAAAGGGCAGCGAAAGCTCAAGCTGCGTTTCTTCAGCGTGCTCACCGAAGGGATTGACCATCTGGGCAATCACGGGCTCGCGTGCAGCCGGGGAGAGCGGCTGGAAAGCGGCCGCGATGTAATCGCGGTTGAAGTACGGCTGGTTGTAAAAGCCGCCAATCGCCTGGATGTCCGGGCGCGGCTCGAAGCCCATGGCGCGGAAGGTGAAATCGAGCATGCCCTTAAACAGGGGCACGATAATCGACAGGAAAATGGGCGATAGCGGGTCGGGGAAGATCTCGATGAACATCGAGCGGTTGAATTCCCCTTGCGGGTACTGGTGAACCGGCTGCAGCGCCAGGGTGGTGATGGGGCGCGACTGCAGCAGGTACAGCTGACCGTCGTAAAACCCCCATTCGATGTCCTGGGGCCTGCCATAATGGGCCTCGATCCGGCTGCCCAGGCGGACAAGCCGGCCCACCTGCGCATCCGTCAGCGCGGCGGCTGTGCGCTGCTCGGGGGGTACGGGCAGCTCCTCGGTTCCGCCACCCAGAGCGTAGACGATCTGCAGCTCTTTGTCAGAAATCTGGCGGGTGAGCACGCGGCCGTCCTGCCGGCGGGCGGTGAGGGTATCCGGGGAGACCCGGCCCGAAACAATGGCTTCGCCCAGGCCCCAGCTGGCGTTGATCACCATTTCCTCGCGTTTGCCGCTGACCGGGTTGACGGTGAAGAGCACGCCCGCCACTTCGGTGGGGATCATGACCTGCACCACCACCGACATGGAAACCTGGAGCGGGTCCAGGCCCTGTCTGGCAATGTAGGACACCACGCGCTCCGCCCACAGCGAAGCCCAGCAGTGCTGGATGTGATCCAGCAGGGATTCCAGCCCGCGGATGTTGAGGTAGGTCTCAAGCTGCCCGGCAAAGGAGGCCTGCGCCTGGTCTTCGGCGGTGGCAGACGAGCGCACCGCGAGCGGCACCTCGCGCTGGGTGCGTTCAACCAGGGTATGGTAGCCGGTGGTGACTTCGTCGCAAATCTCGGGAGGGATGGGCATGGAGCAGATGACCTGCTGGATATAACGCGCCCGGCGGCGCACCTGCTGCAGGTCTTCCAGGTCCAGGTTCTGCCAGGCATTCCAGGATCACCTGGTCGATGTCGGAATAGGCGATGAATTCCTGGTAGGCGGCCGAGGTGAGGCAGAATCCGGGCGGCACAGGCAGACCGGCATGGGTCAGCTCGCCCAGGTTGGCGCCTTTGCCCCCCACCAGGCTTGAGTTGCACGCTCCAATTTCGGTAAACCAGCGGATGTACTTCATTTGGCACGCTCCTTTCGCTTACTATGTCTATACAGAGCATAGAGCGTGAAAAGTGCCAAAACCAGTTCACGAAGTGCCAAAAACTGTCAACTCTGCAGAATTGGCAGCCTGGGGATTGGGGATCCGCCTCCGGCAGGTCGGATGCAGCGGTTTGAGAGGTCGGGGACGCCTTTGAAAATTGGCGGCTTTCGGCGGAGCACTCTCACTGGCGGTGAATTTGCAGGGCGGCGGTGATCAGCGCGAGAAAATGGGAGCATACGACCATGAGCGCAGAACAGGCCCTGGGTTTTCGTGCCTCGAGCGTTGCGGGGTTTTATGAATTGTGCGGCTTGGAGGTGCGGCAGAGACCAGCCAACTTCGTAGGAGGCGGTTTGATATGTGGAGCGCCGTTCACGCGACCGGGGCTTTGTTTCCACCCAACACATGCACGGCAACTTGCTGGCTTTTCCCCTTCAGGTCAAGCTGGCGCACTTCCAAACTGCCGAGATCCAGGCCCGCGGCCTGGAAGGCATCGTCGCTGATCAAGATTTCGCCGACCCCGGCCTGGGAGGACAGGCGGGCCGATGTTGGCAGTATCCCCCAGCACCGTGATGTCTACGGAGCTGTCCTTCGAGCCCACTGAGCCGAAGTACGCCACCCCGGTATGGATGCCGACCCCCAACGGGATCCAGGGGGGAGTATCCGCCCCGTGCCCGGTGGCCGCGAGCAGTGTGCGGGCTGCCTCGATCGCCCGCCTGGCGTGCTGGCGACCAGCAAAACCGGGCACGAATATCCCGGCAGCCTGGTCGCCGATAATCTTATCGATCAGGGCATCGGAATTGCCAGCACATGGCTGGCGGTGCGGTAAAAGCGATCAATGAGCTGGCTGAATTGGGAATCGCCCACGATTGGCGATGGTTGTCGAGCCGCGACGTCGGCGAACAGCAGGGAGAGCTCGATTTCCGTGCCGCCCGGGTGCTCGCGGGCAAACTGCTCGCACTGGTTGCACAGCGACGGGTTCATTTTCGAGGGCTCTATGTGATAGATCAAACACACGATCGATCCGCCCGGCCGCGGAAGGGGCAAAGCACGCCTTGCAGCGCGGCTGCCCCGGCATGACCCGCAGGATGAACCTCCTGCCCCGGTCCATCGTCGACCACCCGGTGGTGAGGTAGGTGCGCCAGACTTGTTCTGCGATTGGATCCTGATCAATTCTTGCGTTCATGAATGATCTCCTGGATGCGGGCAGGTGGCAGTGCTGCCTCGGCTCTGGGACTACGTCCGCGAAATCTCCACCTAAGAACTCTATTATGTCCAATAAGGTGTTTTGCAGTCGAAATGCGCCAGGGTACTGAGAAGACGTGCCGGGGAGGTCATTCCTCCTGTCCTATGTGAGCACGAAAGAACCGCAGGGAATCCCGGTGATCATAACTTCTCCCGCAGGGTATGGAGGCGTGCGGCGGCCATTTCAGGCAATCGCTCAGCCTGGCAAAACTCCAGGGATCGGATTGACAACAGGAAATTTCTCTCCCAGGCACAGAATATCGAATAAAATATAGCGAATAGCTCTCATTTGTAACTGCAGTGGTCCAGGCCGCGGGCAACCGGTGTAAATCCGGCCGGTAGGCCATAGGAAAAGCAGGTGTTTCCATGTCAACAAAGCAACAATCTATAGAGCGCATCCAGGGGTACTGTGCCATGTGCGTCTCGCGTCTGCGGCTCGATTGCAGTGATCGAAGACGGCCGTTTTATCGCCCTCGAGCCGGACGATTCCCATCCCACCGGCAAGGCACTGTGCGCCAAAGGCCGCGCCGCGCCGGAGCTCGTCTACCATCCGGATCGTCTGCTTTACCCCCTCAAGCGCACGCGGCCGAAGGGCGACCCCGACCCTGGCTGGGAACGCATCAGCTGGGAAGAAGCGCTCGACCTGACGGCTGCAAAACTACGCCAAACTGCCAGCGAGCACGGCCCGGAGAGCGTTGTCTTCAGCGTGGTCTCCCCATCCACGTCGGCCTCGGATGACTTGCTGGCCTGGATCCAGCGGCTGATGAATGCCTTCGGCAGTCCGAACCTGTGTTACGCCATGGAGCTGTGTGGATGGGGGCGCTATTTGGCAACGGAATACACCTTCGGCACCGGAGTGCCTGGAGTGTACCTGCCCGACCTGGAAAATGCGGGCTGCATTCTTTACTGGGGCTATAACCCGAACCTTGCCCGGCTGTCCCATGCGACTGCCACGATGGAAGCACTCAAACGCGGCGCCCGCCTGATTGTGGTCGATCCGCGCCGCACCGGACCAGCCAAAAAAGCTGACCTGTGGCTGCAGGTGCGCCCTGGAACCGACGGCGCGCTGGCGCTCGGCATTGCCGGGGTGATGATCGCCCGTGGTTGGTACGACCGGGACTTCATCCGCGACTGGACGAACGGCTCCTTGCTTGTGCGTCCGGATGATGGGCGTTTGCTTACCGAGCACGATCTATCCGAGACAGGCAGCTCCCAGCGTTATGTAGCCTGGAGCGAGGCTTTGAATTGCCCGATCATTTACGATCCGGCAACAGGCAGCTATGCCGGCGGCACACCGCAACCAGCCCTGTCGGGCGCATACCCGGTGCAGACGATCGAGGGCGAAATCGTCTGCCAGCCCGCGTTTGCGCTGATCGCAGATCTTTGCCAGCGTTATCCGCCGGAGCGCGTCGAAGCGATCAGCGGCGTCGGCCGCGAGCAGGTCGTTGAGGCGGCGCGGCTGCTGTGGGAGGCGCGCCCGGTCGCTTACTACGCCTGGAGCGGGGTCGAGATGCAGACCAATTCCACCCAGATCGCACGGGCAATTGCCCAGCTCTCTGTGCTGACCGGCAGCTTCGATGCCCGGGGAGGCAACGTGCGCTTTACGGCTGTGCCGTCTGCGAGCGTCTCAGGGGGCGAGCTGCTGCCTGCTGAGCAGCGGAGAAGGGCGCTGGGGTATCCCGAACGCCCATACGGGCCCGCCCGCTGGCAGAATGTCACCTCGGAGGAGGTCTACCGCGGCATCCTGGAGCGGCAGCCCTACAGCGTGCATGCGCTGGTCGGCTTTGGCTCGAACCTGCTGCTCTCGCACGCCAATGGGAAGCGCGGGCGGGCCGCGCTGGCCGCGCTCGACTTTTACGTGCATGCCGACCTGTTCATGAACCCGACTGCAGAGCTGGCCGACATCGTCCTGCCGGTGGCGAGCTCCTTTGAGCGCGAGGCGCTCAAGATCGGCTTCGAGGTGAGCCAGGAGGCGCAGTCACGGGTGCAGCTCCGCCAGCGGGTCGCCGCGCCGCAGGGGGAGGTCCGCTCGGATACCGAAATCGTGTTCGACCTGGCGGTCCGCCTGGGCCTGGGGGAGCACTTCTGGGGGGGCGACATCGAAGCGGCCTATCGCTACCAGCTCGAGCCTTCCGGCCTGACGCTGGATGAGCTGCGCGCTAACCCGGGTGGTGTGTCTGTACCCCAGCAAACCCACTATCGGAAATTCGCTGATATGAAGGACGGCGTGCCGCGCGGCTTCAACACGCCGACCAAGAAAATCGAGCTGTACTCGCAAACCCTGCTCGCAGGCGGCTACCCGCCGCTCCCGGAGTATGCCGAGCCATTGGTCAGCCCCACGAGCCAGCCGGATCTGGCCCGGCGCTACCCGCTGATTCTCACCTGTGCCAAGCATACGTTGTTTTGCGAGAGCCAGCATCGCGCCTTACCAAGTTTGCGCCGGAAGGCACTGGAGCCGGAGGTTGAGCTGCACCCGGCAGCCGCAGCCGCCCGCGGCATTCAGCCCGGGGACTGGGTAAGCATCGAGAACTCCCCAGGGCAGCGTGCGAGCACGCGCCCGGCTGAACGACACCCTGCAGCCGGATGTGGCCTGCGGGCAGCATGGCTGGTGGCAGGCTTGCACGGAGATCGGCGCGCCTGGTTACGATCCATTCAGCGAAGACGGGGCGAATTTCAACCTGCTCATCGGCAGCGAAGCCATTGACCCGATCAGCGGTTCCGTCCCGCACCGTGCCTACCTGTGTGAGATCCGGCGCGTGGCGTGAGGCGGGCCGCCGAAAGGCTGCCTTGAGCTGGAGCAACCACAGAGCGATTGTGGTGTGGGCACCCCGGGCGATTTCCGGGAGCGCATCGGGTACGGGCAGGGTCGGGGGGATGTAGAATTGCTCCGCGTTCCCGCGGCGGTAGTGGAGGGGAATGTCCTGGGGCTCCTGCGGCAGGGCTTTGGGTCTTATGTAGAAGGATTCCAGGGAGTTGCTTAATTCAGGGCAGCCGAGATTGACTTTGCGCAGGGCATCCAGCAGGCGCAGCGTCCAGCCGTCCGCCTGGGCGGCGTCCAGCAGGTAGACCAGGTCGGTAGCGTAGGTGCTGGTGGAAGCGAGCGCGTCAAAATTAACGCCCGGGAAGGACAGGGCGGCTGCCATCTGCACCTGGCTGGGAAAGGCCTTCACCAGGATGGGAATCAACTGTTCGCGTTGTGCGGTTGTCATTCCGACCGGAGGGAGGAATCCCTGATGACCTGACCTGTAAAGTTGATTATCTGCATGAAGGACTGCCGCATCAGGGATTCCTCGGCTTTGCCTCGGAATGACAGTAGGCTCGTGGAGCGTTCGCGATCACATCCCCTACATGTCATCCGGTTCGGAATCTTGTTCACCTTGGGTTTCCAGCATGGCCAGGAACTGGACATACGGGTGCGATTCCGGCAGCTCTCCCTGCTGGGCGATTTCGACAATAATTAGTAGTTCTGCCAGAGCCGCCTCGTTTTCCCCGGATTGCATTAGCAGTACTATCAGGTTAATTCGGGTGTTGGCGGTGGCGGGGTGCATTTCACCCAGGGCTTCCCGGCTGATCGCCAGGGCCTGCTCGTAGTAGGGCCGCGCCCCGGCCAGGTCGCCCATGGCCTGCAGCAGGAAGCCCAGGTTGTTGAGGCTCTGGCGGTGTCCGGGTGTTTGTCGCCCAGGGCTTCCCGGCGGATCGCCAGGGCCTGCTCGTAGTAGGGCCGCGCCCCGGCCAGGTCGCCCATGGCCTGCAGCAGGAAGCCCAGGTTGTTGAGGCTGGTGGCGGTGGTGGGGTGCTTTTCCCCCAGGGCTTCCCGGTGATCGCCAGGGCCTGCTCGTAGTAGGGCCGCGCCCCGGCCAGGTCGCCCATGGCTTGCAGCAGGGCGCCCAGGTTGTTGAGGCTGGCGGCGGTGTCGGGGTGCTTTTCACCCAGGACTTCCCGGCGGATCGCCAGGGCCTGCTCGAGGTAGGGCCGCGCCCCTGCCAGGTCGCCCATGGCCTGCAGCAGCAGGCCCAGGTTGTTGAGGCTGGCGGCGGTGTCGGGGTGCTGATCGCCCAGGGCTTGCTGGCGGATCGCCAGGGCCTGCTCCAGGTAGGGCCGCGCCCCGTCCAGGTCGCCCATGTCCTGCAGCAGGGAGCCCAGGTTGTTGAGGCTGGTGGCGGTGTCGGGGTGCTGCTCACCCAGGGCTTCCCGGCGGATCGCCAGGGCCTGCTCGTAGTAAGGCCGCGCCGCCTGCCAGGTCGCCCATGGCCTTCAGCAGGGTGCCCAGGTTGTTGAGGCTGAGGGCGGTGTCGGGGTGCGTTTCTCCCAGGGCCTCCCGCTTGATCGCCAGGGCTTGCTCGTAGTAGGGCCGCGCCGCGGGGTAATCGCCAACCATCTGCAGATGGAAGCCGAGGTTATTCATGAGATCTGCCGCCGCACCCGTGGGCGCGCTCTGGAGGTGGGCCAGGAGCTGCTCGAGGTGGGGGCGCAGCGGGGTGAAATCGGCAGGGATGCCACGGTTGTTGGCGCGATTGGCCTGCCGGATGGCGGCCTCGGTGACCTTTTCAAAAACGGAATCGGCTGGCAGGCTGGCGCCGACCAGGCGGCTGAACTCCGCCAGCAGGGGGTGGATGACGGGGCCGCTATCCCCGCTCTTGAGCAGGCCCAGCTCGTACAGGCGCTTGAGCCCCCGGTCGAACCCGGCCTGGTCAGGCCTCCTCCAGCAGCGCGTACGGGATGGGCGCATTGGGCGCCAGCCAGCCGCACGCCAGGAAAATATCTAGGGGCAGGCGCTCTTGCTCGCCCAGCTCCCCCCAGCTCAGGGTGAAGGTGGCTGCCAGGTCGGTGCTGTGACCGGTGGGGTTGGCCGCGACCCAATCCTTGAGAGAGGTTTGCATGAGCGCGTTGCCGGCCTCGTCCAGCTCAATCAAATACCCCTGCGGGTTGAGGCGCGGCCGGTCGGCCAGGTAGCGCCCGGCCAGGTCGAGCGCCAGCGGCAGCCAGCCCAGGCGCTCCCCGATGGTATCCAGCTCGGGTTCCGAAACCTGTTCCAGCCGTTCTGCCAGCTTGCAGAGCAGCGCCCGCCCTTCCGGCGGGCTCAGCACGCCCACATCCTGCGTGCGCAGCCCGCTCCCTTTGGGCCATTTTTCCCGGCGGGAGGTGACCAGCACGCGGGCGGGATTCAGCTCCGGCAGCCAGGTTTTCAGCACCGCCGGGTCTTCCAGGTTGTCCAGCACCACCAGGCGAGGGAGGTCAGCAGATAAAGCCTGCAGGGTGACCCGCACCTGGGTAGCCAGGTCATCGGGCCAGGGCTGGAGGCCCAGGCTCAGGCCGCAGGCTGCGATCTCAGCCGGAATGTCCTGGTTGGCCTGGATCCAGTGCACGCCGTACGTGAAGCGCCCGTAGCGGTAGCAGAACTCCACGGCGAGCTGGGTCTTGCCGATGCCGCCCATCCCGGTGGCGGCCAGGGCTTCCACCAGGCCCACTTCTCGGCCGGCCTCGCCCGCTCCATACAGCAGGTGTTGGGCGAGCTGCTGCAGGTCTTGTTTGCGCCCGGTGAAGATTTCGTTGCGGTTGAAAGGCAGGCGCGAGCCAGGCGGGAGGGGACCTGGGCCGGGAACCGACTGGGAGTTCGGGCAGGGCTGGGGGGGTGTCGGTTTTCTCCGCCGCCCGGCGGCGGTAGTGCAGGGGAATTTGCCGGGGTTCCTGGGCCAGGGCCTCAGTGCTCAGGTCGAAGGGTTCCAGGAAAGATTTCAACGCCGGATTGCCGGGGTTGGCTCTCTGCAGGGCATCCAGGAGGCGCAGCGTCCAGCTGTCCGCCTGGGCGGCGTCCAGCAGGTAGACCAGGTCGGTGGCGTAGGTGCCGGTGGAAGCGAGCGCGTCAAAATTAACGCCCAGGTTGGACAGGACGGCTTCCATTTGCGTCCGGCTGGGAAAAGCATCAACCAGGATGGGAATCAATTGTTCGCGTTGTGCGGCTGTCAATCGGGGCATGACCCGCCTTTCAATTACTCTGATTATAGAGAAAAAGGCGGGTGGTCACAAGCGGCGCGTTGAATACCCCGGCACCCCGCAGAGCATGCCCGGGCTTCATTCTGCGGGGTGCCGTGGAAATAATCTGTTCGCGCGAGATTTTTCAGGGCAGCGGCGCGGGTGGGTCGTAATACGCGTCGGCGTCGATTTTGCCCAGCTCCCAGGGGGAGACTGAATTTTCGGGGTTCTTAAAATAGTACGGGTGCAGCAGGTACGCCAGCTTGCGAATGGCGGTCACCTGGCGCGGCCCGGGGCGTTTGAGCAGGCTTGAATCATAATGGTACACCCGGTCGTTCATGACCGCGGTGATCGTCTGGTAGCCCTCGCGCATCACAATCTCGGAGACGGTGGTGACTTCGTAGGTTGCCGCATTGGGCCACAGGGGAGTCAGGATCACATCCGGGTTGCGGGCGACGATGTCGGTGTTTTCAGCCGGGAAGGCCGTGTAGGGCATGTCGTTAAAGATGTTCACCCCTCCGGCGATATCCATGATCTGGTCCATCGGGGAGCCGGAGCCTGTCGCCCAGGGGCCGTAATGGCTGATCTCGAGGTAGACGCTGATATCCGGCAGGTCGTCGGTGATGGCCTTGATTTCCTCGATCTCCTCGTAAAAGCCATCGACCATGCGCACGGCTTTTTTGGTGCGCCCGGTCGCCGCGCCAATATCGAGGATGGATTGGAAGACCTCGTCCAGCGTGGTCGGGTTGTGATAAAGCACGTTGTAGCCCGCGGCGGCAAGCTCGTCGGCCATGTTCTTTTGGAGCAATTCGGTGGCGATGATCAGCGTGGGATCCAGGGCGTCGATGACCTCGCGGTTGTAGTTCACGAAGCCGCTGACCACGGCGACATCTTTGGCAAGCTCGTCTTCCACGCTGATAAATTGGTATTCGTCATACGGCACCCAGCCGTCCGTCTGGGTGACCTCGGGGGGGTAGTCGGTGTACTGCGACCAGCCGACCAGGTTATCCTGCACCCCGAGTGCATAGATGACTTCGACGCAGCTCGGCGCGAGGCAGACGATGCGCTGCTTGGGAGCCGCGCCCATCCCGCCGGTGACGCTGACGAGCACCAGGATCAGGGTGAGGAGAATGATTGCATAGCGGACTCTGCGGATTCGAATGGTTTTCATGCTGAAGCCCTCCTAATTTATGCCGGAAAAGGTTGGCGAAGCGCACTGCGACAACCAGGCTCTTATCGGCGCCTCCTTCCAATACGATGAAGATATTCCGGTCGGCAGCCTGCACATCCCGCCGGTCTGGGCGGCGGAGAGGCATGCTCAATGGTTTGCACGGGTATTCAATTCGGCGGCAAATTTAAAAGGAAATAATGATAAGGGCAGGAACCCAGTTCGCTTTTCATTATATAAATTGGCAAACGCTCGGTCAAGCGGATTTACCCCATGTTCGCACTGGAGTTCGGAAATTTTCTGCGAAGCTATCATCGCGAGTACATCCAGAGCATAGATGCATTTCTTTCTGGATGAAACCTGTCAGGTTGTCATCGCGCCTGTCCCGAGTATTTGCGAGGGAAACCCGGCGTATTGTGCCGGGTGTGGCGATCTCCCGCACAACAATGAGACTGCCACGTCAGACAAAAGACGTCCTCCTCGCAGTGACAGAACAGAGTTTCTTAGGAGAGCCAGCGAAGTGATCTCCCACTCTATCGAGGAGATTGCCCCTGATGCTGCGCAGAATCAGGTAAACAGAGCCAGGCTTCGCAAGGACCCTCATTTCCGGCTGGGTCCGATGTTTTATCGGAGGGTCAGGTATTGACTGAAATTGAGATCTGAATGGAAACAAAGTTTCTTCTGTCAGCCAGTGCGCAATGTTTCACAGCACCCGGAGGCGTCAGGCGCATTATTCTGGCGTCCTTCCGGTTAAAAATTGAGCCTCCGATCAATGCGCAGCCCCTCAGCGCTCACGGCCTCGTCGTAAACCCGTTCGTTCATCCGCCGGGCGACCACACTTCGTAAAATGGTTCCGGACGGTGCAATCCAAGACACCAAAATCGATCTGCCGTTATGGATCTTGCTGCGCCGGTGGGGCTGAATGGTGAGGCTGCTGCTGACAGCGTGCATGTATAATGATCGGGCACCCGCACCCTGCCCTCATACTTATGAATCCTCACCCCAACCTCACTCCCCCAACCGGCGCGGCGCACCGCAAAGCTGCCCTGCTGGCGTTCCTGGTGACCACCCTGTGGGCCAGCTCGTGGGTGCTGATCAAGATCGGGCTGCAGGACCTGCCCGCTCTGTATTTCGCCGGGGTGCGCTACCTGCTGGCGTTCCTGATGCTGCTGCCGTTCAGCCTGCGCGGTGCACACCTGCGCTCGCTGCGCGCCCTGGACCGGGGCGGCTGGCTGGAGCTGGCCTTGTTTGGCCTGCTGCAGTACACGATCACCCAGGGCGCCTTGTTTGTCAGCCTGGTGTACCTGCCCGCAACCTCCGCCAACCTGCTGCTGAGCTTCACTCCGGCCCTGGTCGCGCTGCTGGGGATGGGGCTGCTCGGCGAGCGGCCCACGCTTCTGCAGTGGCTGGGGAGCGCCCTGTTTCTGGGCTCGGTCTGGTTGTTCCTGGGGGCGGGTCGGGGCGGCGCGGCTGCTCCCCCGGTTGGAAGCGCCTGGGTGGGGTATCTGGCAGTGCTGGTCGGGGTGGTGGGCAATACGCTGGCAACCCTGCTCGGGCGGCGGGTCAACCGGCGGGGAACGCTTACACCCGTGGCAGTGACCGCCGCCAGCATCGGCATCGGTTCAATCGTGCTGTTTGCGCTGGGCGCCGGGCTGGAAGGTTTGCCCCCGCTTTCAGGGCGCGATCTGCTGATCATACTGTGGCTGGCAGGGGTCAACAGCGCCTTTGCGTTCACCCTGTGGAACTTCACCCAGCGCTCCCTGCCGGCCTTCGAGTCCAGCCTGATCAACAACACCATGCTGTTCCAGGTGGCCCTGCTGGCGTGGATCTTCCTGGGGGAGGCGCTGACCGGCCTGCAGCTGGTGGCTTTGCTGCTGGCAGCACTGGGGACCCTGCTGGTCCAGTTCCGCGGGAACAAGACCCGCAACCCGGCGGCTTGAGCTTCAACCTCACCTGAGTCTCGTGCGGCGGGCCCAGCGGCTGCGGCGCAGGGCCACGGCGGGCAGGCTGTCGAACTGCGGCATCATGAAACAGCCGGGCGGGCCTGCCGGAAATACACCGCCAGCAGGGCGGTGATGATATCCAGGATGAAACCCCAGGCAACGAACCCGATGGATGCGAGGGGGTTTGCCAGCAAGAAGGCGACGGCGCTGGTGAGGCCCAGCACGCCGTACAGCAGGCACAATCCCCGCAGCCAAAGCTGCAGCCGGCCGGTCGTGAAGAGCGGCGCGGCACTCAGCAGCGCCAACCCCAGGAACCAGCCCCAACCCATCATTTCCAGCCCGAGCATGATCGAGCGATCGCCGTATGCCAGGAACCACTCCACACCGGGCGCGGGTTGTTGGGCCAGGCTCTGCCGCACGACGCCCAGCTGCGAAAAGCGGTTGATGCTGACCGAGAGGGCGAAAAGCAGGGTAAAGCCGAGGCTGATCTGGCTCAAGACCTTTTTCGCGGGGGGTGTGACGGCGTGCAGGCTGGCAAAGACGACCACCAGGACCGGGCAAAACAATAAGCTGCTCACCCCGCCGAAGAGCTGGAGCGCCTCGCCAGGGGGGATGGCAAACTGGCCGCGCACAATTGCGATCAGGATGACCAGGAAATAGACAACGCCCCCCACCGTGGAGAGGCTGGCGGACCAGAAGCCAAGCGGATACCCAAGGGAAAGCGCGGCGGGTGGTCCGGGTGAATAGGTCGTGCTGGCTGGCACGGGGGTCTCGATTGGCATGGGTACCTCCGGGGGATAGTTTGATTATCGGGAGAAACCTGTGCGTGTGCAAAGCGCAGTCACACCCGCCCAGTTCTTCTGCGAGGCGTCCAGCGGCGGCGGGAGCGCTTGCGCGTGTACATGGCTGCCAGCATGTCGGGCGGCGTCAGCAGGCCGACGTAGGGAGGCAGCTGCGCCACCTTGATGCAGCTCTCCACCTCCAGCCGGTAGCAGGGTTCGCACAGGTACAGCGTGCCGTAGCGGTACTCCACCAGGCTGGCGTCCAGGCAGCGCACGCGCAGCCGGAAGGCTGCCAGCCGGCCGCACATGCAGTAGCGCAGCGGGATCGGGCTGGTCGGTGTGGGGCCGGGCGGGGTGACACCGGGCAGGGTGCCTCTGGGCCGGGAAATGACTTTGCGAGCGGGTTTGCTTTTCACAGACCGCCTCCAGCAGCAGGCAGGGGGATGGGTATGCTCCGACTGGTTGGGTGGTGGATTAGGATGCCCGCGGTTCGGCTGCAAGTTGGAAGATCCAGGCCGCGGATATACGCTGCTGGGCCATCCGGGCTGCGGGTGCGCGGCGGCGGGCCATTATCATAAGGTTGGCTTGAGTTGGCCGGATGATTTTCTCCGCCCGGATGATTTTCTCCGCCCGGATGATTTTCTCCGCCCGGATGATGTCTTCCGCCCGGATGATTCTTCCGCCCGGATGACTTCCTCCGCCCGGGTCGAGGCTGCCTGGCGGATGCACGTTAGTGGCTGCGCGTGTACGGGCGGCAGTGCCTGCAGGCGCACCGCCAGAAGGCGCATATGCCGGGTAAACCTCCACGCTATCGCCCACGCGATCGCACGCGAGCAGGTCACTCTCCTGGCATGCATCATCCCATGCGCTCTCGCCCTCTTGCAGGCACGCGTGCACACCCTCGTGCACACCCTCGTGCACGCCCTCGTGCACACCCTCGTGCACGAACTCGTGCACGCCCTCGTGCACGAACTCGCACTCGAATTCGCCGCACTCCAGGCATCGTTCTGGACCATCGTCCAGACTTTCGTCCAGGCTTTCGTCCAGGCATTCGCACGGGTACTCGCCGCACTCCGGGCAGAGCAGGTCGCCCCAGAAGCATGCCTTGCACTTGCAGCTCTTGAGGTGGAATTCGCCATCGGCGCCGTATTTTCCGGCAGATTCCGGCAGCGGGTCGCCTTGCTCGAGCACATGCACCAGCAAGCCGGTCGTGCGAGCTGCGCCGTTGGCCTGCAGGTGAGCATGCCAGCCGCGCACGTAAGCCGGGGTGATGTGTGCCAGGCGGCCGATCTGGCTGCGTTTGGGCTCGCCGATGCCGGCGGCTGCCAGGGCCTGGCACACCTCGTCTGGGATGGGATGAGATTTGACAGGCTGGGGTTCGGGTGGGGGTAGCTCCTCAGGGAGCGGGCCAGCCAGCCAGGGGAAGGCCTCCAGCTGGCCGGGGTGTGTGAAAAATTTTCCGCGCTGGGGGGCTGCTGTTGTTGTTAAACCCATTAATTTATTAATCTTTAAATCATTAACAGCAACAACAGCCTCTTGAGGAGGAAAAATTTTTTCCTCCAGTGGTAGGGGAGGCTCCGGGGGAACGCACAGGGGGATTTCTGAGCTGTGTCCGGATGGAGAACTTCCGGCCATCCGGACAGGGCCAGGTTCCGGGGTCAAATCGGGCGCAGGAATACCGCCAGGCGGCTGTGCCTCTGGCGATTCAGCCGCCAGCAGTTCGTCCAGCTCTGCCAGGGCAGTGAATTCTCCGGTATCGGGCAGGCGAGCAACACAACGCAGGTGCTCAAGATCACCCAGGTAGCGCCGGGCGGTTTTGGGTGTGATGGCAAGGACGGTGGCAATTTCGGCGCAGGATGCAGGGCGAGCCAGGTCGTTGAGCAGCCGGAGCACGGGCATGGTGCTGGCAAGCACGCGATACGACCATCGCTGCTGGTCGGTGAGTTCGGGCATATGTGGTTTTCTCCGTGAATGGGGGTAAATAATAGAACAAATGATCTATATATTAAGTATAATCAAGAGTTGCGTCTGGTCAAGCCGTGAGTGCGCGCTTTTTATGAATTTAAAATGAGAGTTTTACCGGGGAATCTACAAAATCTACATAATTTTTGTGTTGTGACCAAAATCCAGCCATAAGCAGCAGGCAGATTTTCATTCTGGACGAAATAAGGACTCACCAATCCGGCAGACGATCTCTTGGAGAGCTGCGGTTCTCAGGGGTCCCACCCTGCGGTCGGGAGGATAAACCCACAAACCCATACCGGACTATCCGGCCCTTTAATTCCCTGTGCCCGGACCGGTGTTGCCACCTGCCCGGGCACATCGGCCTGGGTCAAAGTCCCCCTACACAGCCGGTATTATGCAATTGTGAAACTGCGCCTCGCGCCCACAGCTTTGCCAGGGCTTAGATCTGATCTTGAACGTTCGCGATGCACAGCTCGGGGTGAGGCTTTTCAAGACAGCGTGGTCTGTCCAAAATGATTATAGCGAATCGCAGGGGAAACCCGCCTATCACCTTTGTAAGCCAGCCTGCGGCACAGTTCATTACAAAATTCGCGCGCTTTATCACAAAAGTAAAACTCACTTACTATGCCAGCGGAGGGCGCGGCATGGTATGGTTAGTTAGGGAAGTCAGGTAGCTTTCCTGCATCTGAAAGTACTGCCAAAATGCACACCTGGATCCGACCCCTGATCAGCCTGCCCCGATTTGAAGACCCGACTACGGAGCGCCAGGCGCGCCTGCTGACTTTGTTCCTGGGCGCGGCCTGGATCGCCAGCCTGGTGATGGGTCTGGGCTACGATTTGTCTGCTTTCAACCAGCAGCCGCGCTGGCAGCTGCTCGGCGTTTTCTGGCTGGCACTGCTGGCTGCCTGGCTGCTCGTACAGCGCAGCCAGGTACGAGCAGCCAGTGTACTGTTCCTGCTGGCGGCATTTTTCCTGATCAACGAGCGCATTTGGTATGCCTATGGAGGGGTCGTCTCCCCGTTTATGGCGATGCTGCTGCTGATCGTCATTTGCGCCGGCTACCTGCTCGGCATTGTGGGAGGCTACCTGTTCACAGGCCTGGGGATGCTGGCGATTATGACCATGTTCAGCCTGAGCGCCACCCTGCACCCCGATCGCGTCGCGAGTGGTGAGCTGCAGCAGCTGATGGTGCTGTGGTCGCTGATGTTAATGTTTGCCGCCCTGCTCCAGCACAGCCTGGGGCGCAGCCTCGAACGCAGCGAATCCGAAGCTGCCGATCGCCTGGATGAATTGGAGCGCAGCAACCTGGCCCTGCGCGAGCTGCAGGCCAACCTGGAGGATCACGTGAAGGGGCGCACCGCCGAGATCGAACGCGAGCGTGTGTTTTACCGGAGCCTGGTGGAAAACGCGCCTCTGGCTGTGGTCACCCTGGATAGCTCGCACCGCATTGTCTCATGGAACCCGGCTTTCGAGCAGATGTTCGGCTGGTTGGGTACGGCGTTGGCTGGTAAAGACCTGGACGAGGTAGTGACCGATCATGAAACGCGGGAGGAAGCCCGCGAATTGACCCGCAGGGTGAAAGCCGGCCAGCCGATCCATTCCCAGGGGGTGCGCTGCCGGGCGGATGGCAGCACACTGCACGTGGAAATGTTTGGGGTGCCGGTGCCTGTGGCAGGCCAGCAGGATGGCATCCTGGCCATTTATAACGACATCACCAGCCGCGTGATCTCGGAGCGAGCCCACCAGCTAAGTGACCGGCGCTACCGCCAGGCTGTGCTCCACTCTCCCAACCCGATTTTCACCGTGGACACCTCCGGCGTCATCCAAACCTGGAATCCGGCCTGCGTGCGTGCATTCCAGTATGAATATGACATCCTGGGGCAGTCGTACCAGACGCTGTTGAGCCGTCCCACGACCCAGGCAGGCCTCGCCCAATTGGTAGACGGGGTTTTGGAGGGCAGCACCCACCAGGGTGTGGATATTTTTTACCGCTGTGCGGACGGCAGCGAGCTCCACATGATGTCGCGCATTTACCCACTGGTCGGTGAGGACAACCAGGTGACAGGCTGCGTGTTTGCCAATACCGATATCACCGAACGCGAGCGTATGGCAGAAGCCCTGCGAACAAGCGAGCTGCGCCTGCGCGGCATGCTCGAGCAGGCCCGCGACGGGGTGGTGATGGTGGATGAAACCGGCTTAATTTCCAGCTGGAACCCGGCGATGGAAGCGCTCACCGGGTATCCCGCCGAGCAGATGTGCGCACATTACCTGTGGGATGTGATCTTCCAGCTGACCCCACCGGACCAGCAGACCGAAGAATTCCGCCAGGCACTCCAGCAATCATTCAAATCTGTCCTGGCAAACGAACAGCCCGGTTGGAGCAATCTCAATGAGCATGAGATTGAACGTCCGGACGGTCAGCGGCTGACCCTGCAGTCGGTCATCTTCCCGATTGTCCTGCAGCACGGGGTGATCGCGGGGGTGTTCAGCCGTGACATCACCGAAAAGGCGCGCACCGCCGAACGCCTGCAGGAATTTTACGGGTCGATCGGAGCCGTCATGGACGGCCTGGGGGTGGGCGTGTACTGCTGCGATATGGATAACGGCGAGATTCTGCTGGCAAACCCATACCTGCAGCAGGTATTCGGCAGCCCGCTGGAAGGCGAGCGCTGCTTCGAGCGCTTTTATGGTCGGGTGCAGCCCTGCCAGCAGTGCAACAATCACAAACTGATGGATGCAAACGGGCTCCCGACCAGCGGGCTGGTGTGGGAGGATTTCAACCCGGTTGTCCAACGCTGGTATCTGAACTCCGGGCGCGCTATCCAATGGCACGATGGGCGCTATGTGCGCCTGGAAGTGGCTGTGGACATAACCGACCGCAAAGAGGCCGAGCAGCGCCTTGAATTTATGGCTACTCACGACGCGCTCACCCGGCTGCCGAACCGGACCCTGCTCGCCGACCGGCTGCAGCACGCGGTTGCAGCCGCCAGCCGCAGCGGTGAAAAACTGGCGGTCGTCTTTTTGGATATTGACAATTTTAAGCAGGTGAATGACTCCAGCGGGCATTTAGCCGGGGACCTGGTGCTGGCGGAGGTTGCCCGACGGCTGCGCGCCTGCCTGCGGGCAGCAGATACCATTGCCCGCTCCGGCGGGGACGAATTTATCCTGATCCTCGAAAACATCCTGCAGGAAAAAGACGTATCAGCCACCGTGGAGCGGATCCTGCAGTCCATGGCGCGCCCATTTGAGGTGGATACGAACCGATTTTACCTGTCTGCAAGCATGGGCATCTGCCTGTATCCGGATGACAGCCTGACCCTGGACGGGCTGCTGGTCGCTGCCGATTCCGCCATGTACCAGGCGAAGCGCAGCGGTAAAAACCAGTGCTGGTACGCCAGCCACGGCGTGGATGGCTGGCTGGCCTTGCACCACCCGGATCAGGCTGTGGAAGGTGATGAAAGCTGAGGGCAGTATGCGGCTTCGGCGCAACGAAGCTGCTGAACGGCATGGGTTCTCTCCGGGATTAACCCGCCGGAATTAATCCGCCGGGAAGAATTGGCCGGAACCGATCTGCCGAAATTACAACTAATCGCTGATCCACGGCGTCCGGGGATGTGTTTTAATGGATGGCAGCTGCCGGGGGGCGGTATCCAGGATGAAAATTAAGAATAGGTGATGGATTTGAGTTTATTGAACCGGGTTGTAGCGGCAATACGCGGGGATTTGACTGACCCAATCGGGATGCAGGCTGCGCTGATCTCTGGGAACAGCGCGGAGATGGGCGGCAATGCCCAGGCAGCCCATCCGGACTGGCTGGGCAGGGTGAATGCCTGTTTCCTGGCGTTCGGAGATGATCCCCAGGAAAACATTCGCAGCCTGGTGAACTTGTGCGGCGAGTTGTTAAACGCGGATGTGATGCTCTACAACCGCCTGGAAGGTGAGCTGCTGGTAACGGCGGCCTCCTGGCAGGCGCCTCCCGATTACCGCGGGGTGGATGTGGCGGAAGGGCATATTTGCTTCGATGTTATCCTGCAGGCCAACCACAATGACCAGACCCCCGACCGTTTGATCTACATCCGCAACCTGCCGGAGACGAAATATTTCCAAAGCGATCCCAACGTGCGCCAGTTCGGCCTGCACACCTACGTGGGCCAGCCGGTGCGCGCTGCCGGGCGGGCGGTTGGCTCATTCTGCGCGGTCTTCCAGCGGGACTACCAGCTGGATCCGCGGGATGAAAACCTGCTCGGGATCCTGGCATCTGCCATCGGAGTGGAGGAGCGTCGCTGGCGGACGATCGAAAACCTGCAGAACGCCTCCAGCGAGCTGGAAGAGATTGTCCAGGCACGGACCACCGAGCTGCTGGCTGCCCAGTCTCACCTGGAGTCCGAAATTGCCAGCCACCGCCATACAGAGGCCAGCCTGCGGCGGGTCAGCAACCAGCAGGAGTGGCTGATCGATAGCGCCCGCCACCTGACCGGCAGCCTGGACCTGCACGATGTGCTGTTTCGCATTGGCGAAGGGGCGCGCCAGATTTTATACGGCGAAGCGTGTGCGATTTACCTGCTGGACCCGGATGGTAAAACCCTGCGCCCGGTGCTGGCGTTCGACGAGCCCTACCAGGAAGAAGTGCTTTCCTTCCGCCTGGATGTGGATGCCAGCCTGACCGGGCAGGCTGTCAAAAACCGGCGCACGATGATTTTCAACGACATCGAAAACCTGGATGGTGCAGCCCACATCCCGGGCACCCCGGTGGAGCTGGATGAGCGCATGATCGCGGCTCCGTTCATCATCGATGATGAGGTGCTGGGGGTAATGACTCATAACCGGGTGGGGGTGCCGTTCACCCAGGAAGATGCCGCCCTGGCGGGCACATTTGCCGATTACGCCGCCGTGGCGCTCAACAATGCCCGCATGTACGCCTCCATTCACAACACCCTGGATGCCCTGCAGCATTCCGAAAGCCGATACACTGACCTGTTCGAGCAGTCGCCGGTGGCGATTTACGTGCACGATATGGAAGGGAACATCCTCGACACCAACCCGCTGGTCTCGACCTGGATGGGCTACTCGCGCGACGAGCTGAAGCAGATGAACATCAGCCAGCTCGGGCTCCCGGAAAACAGCGAGCGCCTCTTAGAATGGCTGAAATTGATGATCGAGCAGGGCGCGGCTTCGTTCGAATCCCTGCACGTCACCCGGGACGGGCGGCGGGTCCCGGTGCAGGTGAACGCCCGCCTGCAGCATGTGGACGGCAAACCGCGCGTCTTCAGCTTTGTGCTGGACATCACCGAGCGCAAGGAGCAGGAGCTGGAGCGCGAAGCAATCATCCAGGTCTCGCAGGCCCTGCGCACTGCCAGCCGCCGGGACGACATGTACCCGATCCTGTCCTCGCAGCTGGCTGAGGTGGTGGACGCGTGCTGCGTGCGCATTTACCAGCAAAGCGGCGCCGGCAACCTGGCGCTGTTGGTGGACGAACGCGGGCCGTGCTGCCCATCCCGGCCACCGGAAGGCTGGCTTGAATCGGATGTGCGCCAGTCGATCACGCGCCAGCAAGTGACCCAGCGCAGCCTGGCAGGTTCAGATGGCAGGCTGCACCACATTTTGATCCTGCCGCTGATCGCCCAGAGCAACCCGGTGGGCGCAGTGATGGTGGGGCGTGAGCGCACATTCTCGGAGCTGGAGCGGCGGGTGATTGCCACGGTGGCGGATGTTTCGGCCAGCGCCCTGCACCGCGCCGAACTGCACGAAGAGACTCGCCGCCAGCTGCGCCGCCTGGAGGCCCTGCACACCATCGAGATGGCGATCACTTCCATCCTGGACCTGGACACCCTGCTCAAGATTGTGGTGGAGCATGTGGTTGAGCTTTTGGATGTGGATGCGGCCGATATACTGCTGTACGAAAACCCCACCCTTGGCCTATCGTATGCCACCGGACAGGGCTTCCAGGCCCAAACGACCGACCCGGCCCGGCTGCGGGAAGCGTTCGGGCAGGCCCGCCAGGCGGTGGTGGAGCAGCGCAAGGTTTATATCCCCGATGTGCGCCAGCAGCCGCTCACCAGCCGGGTGCTGCACGACTGGCTGGAAGAAGAAGGATTTGTCAGCTACCTGGGGGTGCCCCTGGAAGCGCGCGGCCGCATCCTGGGAGTGATGGAAATATTCCTGCGCCGGCGGCTTTCGCTCGACCAGGACTGGGTGAATTTTATGGACACCCTGGCGCGCCAGACAGCAACCGCCATCGAAAACACCAGCCTGGTGGAGGATTTACAGCGCGGCCAGCTGGAGCTGACCCTGGCGTACGATAAAACCCTGGAAGGCTGGGCCAAAGCGCTCGAGCTCCGCGACAAGGAAACCGAAGGGCACAGCCGGGCGGTGACCGAGAAGACCCTGCGCCTGGCGCGGCGGATTGGCATGGCCGAGGACCACATGGTGCACGTCTACCGGGGCACCCTGCTGCACGATATCGGTAAGATGGCGATTCCGGATGATATCCTCAAAAAGCCGGGCCCGCTGGGGGAGGATGAATGGGAGATCATGCGCTCGCATCCAGGCTACGCCTTCGAGCTGCTGTCGCCAATTCCTTACCTGGCGCCTGCCCTGGAGATCCCGTACTGCCACCACGAGCGCTGGGATGGCAGCGGTTACCCGCGCAAACTGCACGGCGAGCAGATCCCCCTGGCGGCGCGCATCTTCTCGGTAGTGGATGTGTGGGAGGCGCTGCGCACCGACCGCCCGTACCGCAAGGCATGGCCAGAGGCCGACGTGCGCACCTACCTGCGCGAGCAGGCAGGCGTACTGTTTGACCCACGCGTGGTGGTCGAATTTTTGGAACTGCTGGAAGAGGAAGACGATGCCTTCATCCCGCTGTGAGATGGGAAAGCCGGTAAATTCTAATAAAATTCTAGCCCTGACACAGAAAAGTATCTGATATACTCCTGCAGTCTATGTCCACACTCAATAAACTCCACCGAATGATAACGTTCACCCAGCAGCTGGAGTCGCCAGACGCCCTCCTCGAACATGCACGTACCCTCGATCGCAAAGACCACATCGATGTGCTGCGTGCCTGGCAGAGCAGGCGCCTGGAAGGCACCTATTCAGACCTGCTGGCCAGCCCGAGATATGCGCAAGCCTGCCGCTTCTTCCTGGAGGATGTGTACGCCGCCCGAGATTTCCGCCATCGTGACGAGGAGATCAGGCACCTGTATGAAATCATGTCCCGCTTCTTACCAGATATCCTGCTCAAACTGGTGAGAATGGTCATTGAATTGAATGATCTGACGGAAGCTTTGGATGCAAAGCTGTGGTCTGTCATGCAAAATGAGCTGGGGGTGACTGATAACATTACCATGGATTTGTACCGGGAAGGCTACCGGCTGTGCGATAATTACGCTGAGCACGCCTACCAGATCGAGTTGATCGGGCGGATCGGGCATATGGTCGATCTCACCACGAAAATACCGATGATCAGCATGACGTTAAATGTCTTACACGCGCCTGTCACAGCGGCGGGTTGGGGTGAGCTGCACGACTGGATCCAGCGCGGATTTTTGGCGTTTAAACGTATGCACGGCGCGGATGCGTTCCTGGCGACGATCCACGAGCGGGAGATGGACTTCTTAGCGGCGGCAATTCCGAACCACAGCAACGACCCTGATTAATAACCTAACGGGCCTGCCGGTTTGCATGCAGGTCACCCGAGTAATTCCTCGACCTGGAAAAACCGCCTGGACCCGGAATAACAGCAGGCGTAGGGCGGGTAGCTAACCCGCCTTTTTGTTTCGGGTTGTATGGATGGTGCGTTCGCAGAACGCACCCTTCGGATGGTTTTTGGATAGCGCAAAGGCGATCTGTAGGGCGGGTTGCTACCCTGCCTATTTGTTTCGGGTTGTATGGATGGTTGGTTCGCAGAACGCACCATACAGGTGACTTTGGTGGTTTAGCGGCAGACTTCGCATAGTCATGTATGTATGGGGGCTTAGGGCGGTGTGCAGAGGGCTGGCATGACCGCGGCGTTCTGTGGAACGAACTCTGCGCCATCCCAGCTGTAGATGACGTTCATGGGGCTGCACTGCCCGGAGGCAGCCAGGCGCCACTCGCGGGTGATGAAGTGCGCCGGCTCCAGCCTGGCAACCGAAGAATGCCCGACCAAAACTCCGGGCGCATCCAGCACGACCGCAAGCGCGTTTCCATCCCAACGGAGGACACGGGTGATGTCGCCCTGACCGGTCGCCGGGTCGGCTGCCAGGGGCAGCAGGAGCATAAACTGGCATGAATCCGGCTGGAGGCTGCTGCTGAGCATGCCGTGCCCATCCAGGATGAGCTGGGGGTAGTGTAATGTAACTGTGTCGAGCATGTAACGGGCCTGCTCCACGTATTCCCCGCCCACGGCCTGCACGTACACACTGATCCCCTGCAGCTCACCGGAACGCCCGGATGCGGCGGGCAGGATGTACACAGCGCTCATCCGGTCCGGTACAGTCCAGGTTGGCGGTGGCATAATACACCTGGCTGGGCGACTGCTGGCTTTCCGGCGCGGAGCAGTCACCCTGGAATGATGGTTGATTCGTATTCGGTCAGCCGGCCATCTTCCCAGCGCTGCCAGGCGGAGGTGCGGCTGCAGGTGCTGGTAACTTCCGGTGTTTCACCGCCCGGCGGTGTTTCACTATCCGCAGGCATCTCGGACATCGTATGGGAACGCAGCGTGCCGCGCTCCAGCGAACCTTCCAGGCTGAGCAGCTCGCCGGGGGTATCCAATACAGTAGCGAAGTGCTTGCCGTCCCAGTGAAACAGCAGGAGCTGCGGTGGTTCGTCCCCGGTGAAAACCTGGGTCGACACGAGGGCGCCGCAGTCTTCAGGGATGGGGTTGAGCGCGGGGGACCGCATCACCTGGCGGCTGCCATCCTGCACCCGCACCAGGGTGTTGTCGGTATACACACCAGAAGGCTGCCTGGCCTGGAGCAGCATGCCCATCCCGCCCACTTCCGGGTCACTGAGAAACAGCACTCGCTCGGGGCCGTTCTTACAGTCCAGGTCGGCGGTGAACACTTCCTGCGGGGTGACCGGCACATACATCAGCAAACCCGGATCGAGCAGCTCGCAGCCTTTGGCAATCAGGTCGAGCTGGTACGAGCCGTTGATGCGCACCAGGTCGATGGCCTCCACCCCAAACCGTGCAGCCAACCCGCTGCAGGTGTCGCCGGGGCGGGTAAGGTAGGGCATATCGACCGACGGGGCGAGTGCTCAGCTCGCTGAAGGTGTGCAGGGTGCTGGCGGTCGCGACCAGCTCGTTCACGAACAGGTTCTGGTCAACCTGGTCCAGCACAGCGTAGTAGTCGAGGGCGAACTCGCGCTCGCCAAGCAGCCAGCGCAGGTGCAGGGCAGGCGAGCCCGGCTCCCAGGCCCAGTACCGGCTGGCTGATGTGTAGACACTGCGCCATTCGCCGATCACCAGCTCGGCAGACACCTGGTCCGGCAGCCCGCTGCCGAACGGTGCATCGAAGTTGACCCCCAGCCTCGAGCACCGCAGTGCCCGGTGAAATTGGGTAGGTGAACAGACCTGAGCCGGGGCTGCCCTGACGCAGGACCAGGACGCCAGTCGCGCCAAAACTCGCTGGCGCGCTCGTAGAAGGTGGTCAGAACTTCGGTGGGACTGGTCTGGTGGTAAGCAGCTGTAAACCGAAAGCCTTCCGGTGGGTTTTCCAGAATCAATGGCTCAAAACTGCTGGCATCTGCCAGCTCTTCCAGGCTTTGATAAAAGTTGAAGACTGCATCCTCAGGCAGGATTCCGAAAGCTGGATCCACATTCGGCTGCTCATCCAGGCGGATATCCTCCGTTTCCACGTAATAATCCACTTTGCGGTCAGCGACCCTGGGTAGCGTACACCCCGAGGTTGCCGTTAACCGAGCCGGTGAACAGGCGCTCGCCGCCGGGGCTGATTGCCATGGCGAGCACGCTCCCCAACTCTGCGATCTCCATGTGCTGGAGCTCGTCCCCGCTGGCAACGTCAAAATAATGGATGCGGCTGTCATAATCGGTGGTGATCAAGGTGGCGCTGTCGGGGGAAAACGCTACAGCGGCTGCCCACTCCGGGTGAAGAAAGCTGGATTGGTAATTGGGCTGGGGCTGGCGCACGTTGGGATTGATCTGCCACAAATTTACCCACTGGTCACGGCTGGCAGTCGCCAGGTAGCGCCCATTTGGGCTGAAGGCCAGGTCGTTCAGCTTGCGCTCGTGACCGCCCAGGCGGGCTGCCACGCGGTTGTCCAAAAAATCGTACAGCAGCACGCTGCCGTCATCCAATGCGGCCGCGATCAGGACGCGCCCGTCCGGGTCTTCGAGTGGTGAAAACGCGACTGAAGTGAAGCTGCGCTCGGGGATGGACAGGTCTTCTCGGAATTGGAACTGGCGTTCGCTGCGCTCCCAGATCCACAGGCCGGTCGGGGAGGCGACCGCCAGCCAGGTGCTGCTGGGTGATATGTCCATGCCCTGGATTTCTCCGGCGCCGGCGAAGCGCAGGATGGAAAGTGCCCGGCGGGGAGTGTTGCTGGCGAGCTCGTCCACCCGCCAGATGCGCACCGTTCCATCGACGGAGGCGGTTGCCAGCCAGGCATTTTCGGAATCGAAGCGCACCGCCGTAATGCGACCCCCATAACCATCCAGCGCGTCGATCTGTTTCAGGGTATCTGCATCCCACAGCAATACGCGCTCATCGTCCCCGCCGGTGGCGAGCAGCTCGCCGTTGGGGGAGACATCCACGGCCATGATGCGCCCGGAGTGGGCGTGCTCCACCAGCTGGGCAGGCCGGTCGAGGGTTGGCAGCAGGTAAGGTGCGGATTGGACATGACTGCTGGTTTCAAGTGCTGAAAGCAGCAAGGCCAAGTCGCCGTCCGGGCTGTTGAGCGCGCGCTGGCGGGTAAGCGAGATGGTAACCCGGTTCTCCACGTCGTACAGCAGCAGGTCGGCGCACACTTCATAAGGATAGCCACCCTGGCAGTCGGTGCGGCTGTTCGAGAAAGCCAGCCAGCGCCCGTCGACCGACAGGCTGGGGAAATGAAAGGTCATCGTCCCGCCGGTGTGGGATACCACGCGCGTCTCGTGGGTGAGGCGGTCGTGCAGGTAGAGGCCCGAACAGACCTCGCCGTTGATCATCTGCCAGCACACTTCGCCGGGGTCTACTTCAGGCGAGAGGTTGGAGGCCGCCGAAACAAACGCCACGTAGCGCCCGTCCCCCGAAATCGCCAGGCGTTCGTGAAAGTTCTCGTGGTTGACCAGGAACACCCCGGAGGGGTTATCCCCTTCCACCCCCAGCGGCCCCACGCTGACCCGCTCGATGCTGCCGTCCAGCAGGCCGCGCACGAATACATCCGGCACGCCGTTGGTATCGTCCGGAATCAGGTTGCTGGCCTCCGACACAAATGCGGCATACTCGCCGCTGGCAGAGATCACTGCTTGCGAGCTGCTGCCATCCGGGTACACCTGGGTGCGGTAGGTGATATCGAGGGGGATAAAGTCGCCGGTTTCGCGGTCGTAAACGAAGGCTTCGGTGGGATAGTCGACCGGCACCCTGGGGCCAATTTCGTCATTGGTGGAAAGAGTGATGGCGATGTAACGCCCGCCTTCACTCATAGAAGGGGGGTGCCTCAGTGCGGGGTAGCGCTCGGTGATGTACTGGAAGCGCCCGAGCGGCAGGCGGTCGATCACACCGGTGGCGATCTCGTATATGAACAGGTCGGTGCACATATTGCCCCAGTTGCGCTGGCTGTTTTGGGATGGGCACAGGCTGGGCGGCGCGGCCGGGTCTAATCCGGGCAGGTCCGAGGCGGATGAGAAGAACATCAGGTACTTCCCATCGGGTGAGAGGGTGGGCTGGGAGGTGTAGGCTTCCAGGGCTGCGCCTTCCACCAGGGGCCGGGTAATGCGGGTGACCTGCCCGGTCTCATGGTCGGCGAGCAGCAGGTCTGCGCAGTATAAAGTGCGGTTGTTGCCCGGGCCGTAGGTCGTGCAGGAAATTGGACCGCTGCCCTCCGGGAGCTGAGTCTCGTCGTACACGATGTAGGCTATATAGCGCCCATCGCCTGAGATGACCGGTTGGCTGCCAGAGGTACTGGAGGCAAGCCTTTCGACCCGGTCGCTGTGCAGATCGTACAAAAACACATCGGTCGTCTGGTTGACGTCGCCGGGTGTCCAGTAATCCGCGAGCGAGCTGAATGCCAGGTAGTGCCCATCGGCGGAGATGGACGGCTCGCCTGACCAGACTACATTGGGACCGGCGAAGGTGGAGATCAGTTTGGAGCGGGCGATGCCCGGGATCGGCTGCGGAGTGGGGAATGGGGTGGGGGTGGGCAGAGAATGCTCCGGGGCGGTCACCACTTCGGGCACATCCTCCAGGCGCAGCGGGGGCGGGTCGTCGGTGCCGATGCGGTTGAAAACAAACACAACCGACAGTAGAGCGACCAGGAACAAACCCGTCCAGGAAAGCACCTTCCAGGGCAGCACAAGCGGCGGTCGATCGGGTTCCACAAGCAGGGTGCGGGTTTCATCTGCCAGGGAACGCAGCTCGGTAGGTGATGGAGCGGGCCAGCGGGTGCGGATGTCATTCGCCAGGCGGTTTTCCAACTGCGGCCAACCCTGGGCAGCGGTACTGCAGGCCGGGCATTCGTCCAGGTGGCGCAGCAGCGCAGCCGCCGCGTAGGGATCGGCGTCCAGCAGGCCGTCCAGGCGCTCCTGCAGGCGGGCGGAAGGTTGGGTCTGGTCGTAGGTCCAGCCTGAGCAGCCGTCGGGCGGCTGGAAACCCAGGTGCGGCGCAAGTCGCTGGCGGGCGGACGCCAGCGCGGCATGGACCTCGGCCGGTGAACAGGCACACACCGCCGCAATTCGCCCTACAGGCAGATTGTGCCCGTAACGCAGGAGCGCGGCCAGGCGTGGGGCGGGCGGCAGGTCCAGCAGTGGGGTGATGACTGATTGACCGGCGGGGATTACCGGCGGGATTACCGGCGGGGTTACCGTGGGGCGGTGGAGGGTCGGGGACATCTTCCAGGGGCAGTTTTTGGGAAAAGGACTGCGCCAGGTGGCGGCGGGTACGGCGGCTGAGCATGCGCTCGAGCAGCAGCTTGTACAGCCATTCGCGCACCCCTTCCTGGCCCCAAAAGCGATCCAGGTGGCGGGTCGCGTCCACCAGAGTGCGGCGGACGGCCTCCTGGACATGGGCGGCGGCCCAGTATTCGGCGCTGCCCTCACAGTCCTGCAGGACGCTCGCCAGGCGCGCCAGGTCAGCCGCGTAGCGGCTCTGAAGCACGCTCAGCACCTCGGGGTCGCCGGGGACGGCGTGCTGCAGCAGGTAGGCGAGGTCGGTTTCGGGGTTGGTATCGGGCTTGAGGGAGTAGCCGTCAGGATTTATACGGGTAAGAGGACTCCTGCCAGACAGTTGGACGGTATGCGCGACACCGCGGAACGCGCTGCACCGGGATCTGCCAATTCCGCGTGGCGGCGGAGGGATGGCTGTACCGGTGAGTGCGGCAGCTCTGGCAAACTGCCAGGGGCTGGAATCCGCTGGCAGCGGAACCCGGGAGGCCGGGCCAGAGCGGTCCGCGGGGCAATATTCCCGATCTTCTCCGCTTTGAATTGTACCTGAAATTTCTAGGTGGGGGCATTAGGGGAGCGTTAGGAGAGGTTGGGGTGCTTAGAGATGGGTTTGCCAAACTGTTTGTGAATGGAGCGGCTGTGGGGCTGCGAACGGCTGGGGCTGGTTGGGTATGCCGTGTCCCTGGGGATAGCCTAGTCCGGAGAGCGTGTGATTTGAATTAAACGTTGATCAGCGGCGGATCCAATTTAGCATGCCTGGGTTGACTGGCTTGAAACGCGGCTTCCAGGCTGGAAATCGAGGCCAATCGCGTTGTCAGCCGCGCACCTGTTTGGATTGCATTCTCTGCTACACTATCCCCGGGAGGCCTTACCACATGACGAACCGGGATACAACACAAACGGCACTCAAACCCTCCTTCGCTGTGGCTGCTGGCGGGCACCACCATCGTGGTCCTGCTGGTGGTGCTGCTGGGGATATGGGTGGCGGGGGATAACCCCACCCCAGCGATTGACCTGGTGGTGACGCAGTCGGTGCAGTCCGTACCGCAGCGAGCCGCTCACCGCGGCTATGGCGGCAATTTCGCGGTTCGGCTGGACGCCGTGGTCATGGCTGGTAACGGTGCTGGCAGCGCTGCTGGCTGCCTGGCGGGTAGACCGGCGGATCGGGGTGCTGCTGGGGATGGCGGTGCTACTCCAGTTCCTGGTCAACCTGCTGATCAAAGAGATAGTGATGCGGCCGCGCCCGTGGACCCACCCGTGTGGGTGTACCGGGACGAGCTGAGCTACTCGTTTCCGTCCGGGCATGTGATGGAATATGTGATGCTCTTCGGGCTGCTGATGTGGCTGGCGTATCGCTGCATGAGGCCGGGAGCGCTGAGAACCCTGACCCTGGTGGGTATGGGACTGCTGATAGGGTTGGTGGGGGTCTCGCGTATCTACCTGGGCGCACACTGGCTGACAGATGTGGTGGGGGCTTACCTGGCAGGGGCGGCTTGCCTGGCGTGGGCGATGTGGGTGATCAGCGAGCATTATGGATTCGCCGCCCAGGGCAGGTAGGTCCAGAAAAAGCTGGAGGGTATCTGGGTCGGCGTGGGCGTGGCAGTGGGCTCGCCGGGCGGGGTATAGTCGATGGTCAGCACAGGCCGGTTGGCAACGGTGCTGTTCTGGGCGCTGTCGAAGCGTTTAGCGGACTGCAGGGCGGACTCATCACCTATCAGGATCCAGCCGAAATTTGAGGCGGGGCTGTCGAGCCAGCCCTGCACGTCGGCGACCATCTGCGCCGTCGAGCCCCAGGTGTAGCTGCCAATGCCGCCAACCAGAGTGCTGGCGCTGGCGGTGGGCGTAAAACTGCCGCCCGTGGTGCCCCACAACTGGGTGTCGTAAAAGGTGTGGACCCAGGTGGCATCGCCGGTCGCTGAGGGCGCGCCCATGCCTTCTTCGCCGGAGGCGTTGGATGCGCCTTCGCCCCAATCGGCAAGCAGGCGCTGCAGGGCAACAGCCTGGTTTCCCGAAACCGTGCGCGACATGTTCAATTCCAACGTGACGCTGTTAATCGTTGAGCCAGCGGGGAGGCTGCCGGCGATGTCGAATGCGATCACTGCCCGGCGGATGGCCCCGGTCTGGATGGTGCCGGCAAAAAGGTACTCGCCGGCGCCGTTGCTGATGGCGCCTGTGGCAGACTCGTACAGGGTGTTGTCTTTGATGGCTGCGAGGGTCGCCACAACGTTGAGATCCGCCCGGGCAGGGGGCAGCAGGTGGAAATTGGCTTCCAGGGCGGCGAGCAAGGCCAATAAGAGGACGGCAAGTATCGCCAGCCTAGCGGGTTGAAGGTTTAACAGTTTCCTGGGCACGGTTGCCTCACTTTCTAAAACATTGCAGGTGGTCAGCCGGACCGGGGGGCTGGTTGGGGGACAGGCTGCATCTACCAATCTGGTACGTATCCCTGCGGGGATTGGACGTATCGCCGAAAAATTTTAAGGTAAATGCCCCGGAATTCATCCGGATCGCGGCGGAGATGAGCGCAAAGATCTATGCCATGCCCCCAGCGCGGCCACGCCTTGAGCAACCGGCATGGATTAACCGTGGACTGCAGGGCGAGGAATGCCGCCGCGCTTTCGGCAGGCGGGAGTATACTTGTTTGCGAATTCCCTTGAGGCGGCGCGGCTGCGCTGCAACCGAACGGACTTAAGCGAAAAGGGCGCTATCCATGCCCAGGAGAACTTCGAAGCCGGGTATTTCACCCGCAAAGGCGCTCGCTGAAGGCGATCATGAAGCGCTTGGTCTTGAGCGCCTGGTCTTTTTCAGCGATGCTGTTTTCGCCATTGCGATCACGATCCTGGTGCTGGATATCCGCCTGCCTGGCGGAGAAGAGGCACTCAGCGATGCCCAATTGACCGCCCAGCTGCTGGAGATCCTGCCCAAGTACATGGCTTATATCATCAGCTTTCTGGTCATTGGCAGCTTTTGGATCTCGCATCACCGCAAATTCCGCTATGTCCGGCGCTATGACGGCAGATTGCTGTGGCTGAACCTGCTGTTCCTGATGGCAATCGCCTTTATCCCATTTCCAACCTCGGTCATCAGCGATTATGGAAACCGCACCGCGACGATCTTTTATGCTCTGACGATCATCGTAACCGGGCTGCTTTCCATCGCGTTGTGGGGGTATGCCACCTATCATAACCGCCTGGTGGATGAGCGCCTGGATGTCAACACGCACCGCCAGCTATTCCTGTCGCCGCTGATTACGCTCTCGGTATTTCTTATCTCCATTGGGATTGCTATCGTCAGTTACGAGCTTGCCAGGCTGACGTGGCTGCTTCTCATTCCAATTGCATTCATTTTACGCAGAAAGAAAATCATCATCTGACGCCCCTCTCCGGGCAACCCCCCTAGAGGGCAGGGATGTGGGATGGCGAGTGCCAGGTGACTGCCAGGAGGACAAACCCTTGGATGGTGCGCGCGATGTCCTCTGTGCGGCTGTGGCGCATGGCTTGTGGGATCAATCTGACCCACTCGGCCGATGGGATACAGCGGTCGCTGGAAAAAAGCGGTCGGGGGAAAATAGCCAGGGTGGGGAAGGAGATCTACCCGTTTACTCTGTTTTCGCTGGGCTTGCGGCTCGCTGCGGATCTTCCGCCACTTTCCCAGCCAGCTCAAACTGCGTCCAGACCTTGCGCGCCGCGGGGAAAAGGGTTTCATACAGGCTGTTGGCCTCGGTGCTGTAGCCGGTGATGTAGGCGCGCTTGTAGCCGCGCTCATCCAGGCGCTCAAAACAGGCCTGGATCACGGCTGCGCCCAGCCCCTGGCGGCGGTAGCCGCGGTGAACACAGATTTTTTCCACTTCCACCATGCGGTCGGACGAATTGGGGAAACCCACGCACGAGGCCACGTGCACACCCGAGTTTGTGAGGACTGAAAAATCCAGGGTTGGGTCGTAAGCCGGGTTCTGACGCGAGTAAGCATAGCGGATCAGATCCATCTCGCCCACCGTATCCTGCTCCTCAAAGGCATCCCGGTAGAGCGCTGCCTTCCCGGCGTAATCGCCATTTTCTGCCATGGTCGTGATGTGGAATCCGGTGCGCAGGGCAGGGAGGTCGGATAACAAGGTGTGGGTTAAATCGTAGGCGCGGGTGGTCGCAACCTCTCCCAGCGAGCCAAAACCGCGCTCCGCCAGCAGGGGAAAGACTTCGGATTGGAATTCATGGACCTCGGCGCGCAGGGATGGGTAGCGCGGCAGCCAGTTCGCCACCGTCCAGTCCAGCATGGTGGGGTAGAGCCCTTCAAAACCGCGGCGGACGAGCACAAAAAACAGGTTGCCGCCATCTTCGTTGATCACAAAGCCCGCCGGCTCGCCAAACTCATCCAGCCACAACTGGGCGTTCTGGCTGTAAAAAGACAGGTCAAATTTCTGCTTGTTCCACAGTCCATACCGCCAATCCCCCAGGCGGCCCTGGCTCCAGGTAAAGCCATCTTTTTTATCCGTGTATTCACGGCTGAGAAAGTGCCACATACGGTTGAAATCTTCCCCGGATGGGACGAAAGGACGATTGTGGATAGGCATAGGCGGATTTCTTCTCCCGTTGTGAGATTCAGCGGCTCTGGAGGACTGCCGCTGGGCAAATAACTCATCGATCATCGTAAAAAAAGCGTGACGACCTCCGGATCCAGGCCAACCCCGGCTTGCTCCTGGATATATGCGGCGGCTGCTGGCGACCAGGCCGTGCGGTAGGGCCGGTCGCTGAGCAGTGCATCCCAGACGTCGATCACCGCAAAGATGCGCGCTGCCCGGGGGATGTCTCAGCCTGCCAGGCCGCGTGGGTAACCGCTTCCGTCCCAGTGCTCGTGATGGCAGTAAGGGATGTCCAGGGCGGGCTGTATGAACTGCACGGGGCTCAGCAGCCGGTAAGCGAACAGCGGGTGGAGCTTCATCACCGCCCATTCTTCGCTGGTGAGCGGGCCGGGCTTGAGCAAGATTATATCAGGGATGCCGATCTTGCCGATATCATGCAGCAGCAACTCGCGCCGGATGTGGATCAGCTCCTCTTCGGTGGCGCCCATGCGGGCGGCGAGCCGCAGGGTCATTTCGGTGACTCGTTGGATATGGCCCTCGGTATCATCATCGCGCAGCTCGAGGGCGTGTGACCAGCCTACCAGGGTTGTGTCGTCCGCCAGGGTCAGCTGGGTGTTGGTCTTCTGCAGCTCTTCGATCAGGCGGGCATTTTCGATGGCGATGGCGGTTTGCCCGGAGAGCGCCTCCAGGAAATCGAGCCAGCCGCGCTCCGGTTCGAGGGGGGTGCGGCTGAACAGGTCCAGCACGCCGATGACCCGGTCGCGTGCCACCAGCGGGATGGCAAAACAGGATTGGAAATCTTCGGCCGCGGCCAGCTCCTGGCGGCTGAACTGATCCCCGGCGGCGGGTAAATCCAGCACGTAGCGGGTTTTGCGTTCCAGCGCAGCCTGCCCTGCGGGGCTGTCTCCCAGCCGGATGCGGGTGTCTTCAGCGAGCCGGGTGCGGTAGCCGCGGCCTTCGGTGTACACCAGGTCCTGGGTCTGCTCGTCCAGCAGGAGCACGCTGGCAGCGTCCACCCCCAGGCGGTTCAACACCTGGTCCAGGATGATGCGCAGGGTGACATTCAGATCCAGGCTGCTGGTGATCGCCAGGTCGATTTCCCGCAGAGCCGAGAGGCGCTGGATCTGGTCCTGCAGGCGGGCGGTGTTATCCACAAACAGGGTGGCGAACTGGTTGGGCTGCGGGCAAAAAGCCATGACGGCAAAGTGTTTGCCCAGGTTGCTGCTGAAATTCTCGCGCGCGCCGGCTGCCCGGTGAGGGCGACCCGCCCATAGGTATCAATCCATTCCTGTTCGATGCCCGGCAGCCCCTCCCGCACGGTTCTGCCGGTCAGCTCCTCGAAAGCCGGATTGATGGTGAGGAAGCGGTAATCGACCGGGACGCCGGGCGGGTCGCAGATGATTTCATGCAGCGCAAAGCCTTCCTGCAGGGTGGTGAACAATGTGCAGTAGCGCGCCTCATTTTCCATCAGGGAAGCCTGGACGGCATCCCGCTCCTGCTGGTGCTGGCTGATGGTCGCCGCCATCTGGTTGATCGCCGCGCCAATCTGGCCGAGCTCATCCAGGCCGGTGGGAAAATTCGTCCGTGCGGAGAAATTCGTCCGTGCGGAACAATTCGTCCGTGCGGAAAAATTGCCGGCTGACAGCTCGGCAATCACCGCCAGGATGGTTTTTACTTTGTTGAGGATAACAAAACAACATCGCTGCTCACCCAGGCGATGGCAAGCATCAGGAGGGCCGTCAGGCCCAGCCCCAACAGGCTGCTGGTGATGAAACGGTTGGGTTCTGCCAGGAAGGCTGCAGTATCGATCCCGGCCGCGACCGTCAGCGGGTAAGGCTGGGCATCGTCCTGGATTTGGGAAAGGTGGAAATAACGTATCTGCCCATCCAGACCGCTCCCCTGCACGACGTCGCTGGAGGGCAGGCTCGCCAGGACGGAGCCGGGCGCTACCTCTGTGATGGATTGGCCGACCCAGCTGCCCTGGTCCGGGATCTGTGCCAGGATGGTGCCGCGCGGATCGTACAGGGTCAGCATCCCGCCGGGGGCTGATCGGTTCCGGCTGTCAATTCGTGCACAGCCTCTAAATCAATGGTGGCAATCACCGCCCCCAGCAGATCCCCGGCATACGACAGGATCGGGTGGGCGAAAGCGAGGCCGGGAATACCCGTCGAGCGCCCGATCTGGTATTCGCCCATAGTGAACTGCTGCGAGGCCAGCAGGCGCTGGAAGTAGGGGCGGTCCGCGATGTTGAAAGGGGTTACCCGGGGCGCATTGCAGTAAAAATCCCCGGCGAAATCGGCTGCGCCAAACGCAGCAAAGCGCTGGTCGACAGTCAGCAAATATTCTCAGAACTCATAACATTCCGCCAGGTCGCGGTCACGCACGATGGGCAGCAAGGCGGTGGCGGACAGCAGGGCGCGCGTCTCTTCGAAAAAATGCGCGTAGACACCCGCGAAGCGATTGGAAGCAAGCCGCGCAGCCGCCTCGGCCTCTGCCCGGGCGCGGGCACGGTAGAGCGCGCCGCTGACCAGGATGAATGCCAGCACCGGCGATACGGAAATCAGAACGAAGATCATTAACCGCAGTCGAACGGTTAACGGATGTCGATCCTGCACCAGCGGATACGCCTCCTCTCCGGCGTCGGCGCCAATTCGAGGGAACTTGCTGCACAGTTCATGATCAAAGCAGTCTTGAAATCTAACCTCTTGCCCAACAGTAAACTGATCTTGAGAATCCATAGAATGTGAATGGTTGGATGCCCTTAGTTTATCCTTGCTATGGGCCGGGCCGCATACCAGATTAGATACATTTTTGTCATCTATGGCCGCCAGTTGGGCTCACCGGTTGTTTGCGTCAACTGCAGCCCACGTTGTGCGGTAGGGCGCAGGTAAAACGGCGAATTTTCCGCATCGCAGCCAGGTTCTTTGTAGATTTTGGAACTTTGGCGAAAATACTCTCATCTGGCGCTCATTTTATGCGCACCACAGGATATTGACAAGACAGAAAATTTGTTCTATTATAAAACCAGTACGGCGGCGTGAGTGCAGAGCTCACGCTTTTTGCGTTTAAAGGGGCATTTTCAACCAGGGGGCAACCCGACATCCAGACTGGTCCACCAGATCCTCCCGTCCCGTTCCCCAAAACTCACACAACTCAAACCCCGAACGCGCTCACGCCGCCAGAAGGAGGCCGCATGCCAGACGACCAGGAGCAAATCCCCCTGCCCGGGTTTGAAATGGAAAAAAAAGCTTGGTGACTGAATCCCTGGATTACCGACCCGACCTGGAGGCCGATCCCGGCAGCCTGGAGGAAGAAATCCGGCTGCTGCGGTATCTGCTGCGCGAAACGATGCGAAAAATTTCAGAAAAAAACGATGACAGCGGGATTCGCACATGGACCAACCTGATCAACGCCGTCAGCGCCACAACGGCGCGCCTGACGGTGCTGCTAAAAACCCAGCAAGCGCTGAGCCAATCTGGCTCGGACGCCATCGCTGCGGCGCTGCTGGCAGCCCTGGAGGAGATTGACAGTGAAAACGCCCAATTGGAAGCTGGAGGCGAATGAACCCGGGGTGGTGTATTTCCCGGCGCTCGAGGAAGTATTCTTTGAACCCGAGGCGGTGGAACTTGAGCTGCCACCGTACGCGGCCCGCCAGCGGGCGCTGCTGCTGGAAGCCAGCGAGTCCGAAATCCAGGCAGCCCTGGTGGAAGCACTGGGGATGATGCTCCAGGCGCCCGCCCAACAGAGGCGCTACCTGGCTCATCTTTCTCTGCAGCCAGCCGAAGAGCCGGGTGGGTAATGGCTGGGAATGTGAATCTGGTCGTGGCTATCCGGGCCATGCTGCGCGACTTCCGGTTGTTTACGCAAGTAGGCAACGGGTTCACCCTGCGCAGCTACCAGGCACAAGCCGCGGCGGCGATCATCGCCTCGGTGGTCTCCGGACACGGTGACAGCTTTGTGGTGCTGTTCCCGCGCCAGAGCGGCAAAAATGAGACCCAGGCCTACGTGGAGGCCTACCTGCTGACCTATTTCGCGAATAAGAACGGCGAAATGGTCAAAATCAGCCCGACCTGGAAGCCGCAAAGCCTGAATGCCATGCGCCGCCTGCAACGCGTGCTGCGCGGCAGCAAGCTGCTCAAGAGCCTGTACCGCAAGGAATCGGGCTACATTTACGCCGTTCTGAGCGCGCGCCTGGCTTTTTTGAGCGGCGGGCCGGATGCCAATATCGTGGGGGCGACTGCCAACGTCCTGCTACAGGTGGACGAAGCCCAGGATGTGCAGATTGACAAGTTCGACAAGGACGTGCTGCCGATGGCTGCCAGCACCAATGCCACGCGGGTCTTCTGGGGCACAGCCTGGACGAGCAAGACCCTGCTGGCGCGCGAGCTGCGCCAGGCACGCCTGGCGGAAGAGGGCGACGGCCGTCCCAGGGTTTTCAGCACGGATGCCCGCCAGGTGGCCCGCGAAGTGCCCGCCTACGGCAAATTTGTGGATGAGCAGGTACGCCGGCTGGGGCGGAACCATCCCCTGGTGCGCACCCAGTACTTTTCCGAGGAAATCGACGCTCAGGCAGGGCTGTTCCCCGAGGACCGGCGCGCCCTGATGCAGGGCGACCACCTGCCGGAGGTCAGGCCATCTGCGGGCGGGGCTTACGCGCTGCTGCTGGATGTGGCGGGCGAGGACGAAGATCCCTTTGGGAGTGACCCGGCTAACTTCAACCGGAGCCGACGCGATTCCACCGCCCTGACGGTCGTCGCGGTGAGCCTGGGAGGTTTGAAGCAGGGGCCTACCTACCGCGTGGTGTCGCGCCAGGAATGGGTGGGGCGCAAACACTCCCGCTTGTACCAGGAAATTGTGGCGCAGGCGGCGCACTGGGGGGCGCGCTACCTGGTGGTGGATGCGACCGGTGTGGGGGCCGGGCTGGCGTCCTTCCTGGATAAAGCCCTGCCGGGGCGGGTGGTGCCGTTCATCTTCAGCAGCAAGTCGAAAAGCGACCTGGGCTGGCAGTTCCTGGCGGTGATTGAAACCGGGCGCTACCGCGAGCACGCCCCGGTGGGAGGGTCAGCCGGCGTGCTGCAGGAGCGCTTCTGGGAGCAGTGCGCCGCCTGCAAATCGCAGATCCTGGATGGTCCAGGCAAGCTGCTGCGCTGGGGTGTGCCGGAAGGGCGCACCGCCTCGGCAAGCGGTATGCCCCTGCACGATGACCTGCTGCTGAGTGCGGCCCTGGTGGGGGTGCTGGATGGGAAGACCTGGGCGGTGGCGGCTGAGCCAGTTTTTATCCCGCGCGCTGACCCGCTGCACGATCTGGACCGGGGTTTTTGAGGCGCAGACCCCGGGCAATTGAAACCTACCTGAGGGAGAGCAACATGGAGATCAACCTGGCAGTTTATTTTTCGGCCGCGGCCGCAGGTGTGCCGCTGGTGTTCGTGGTGTTCGGGCTGGTGTGGTGGACAGGCCGGGCGTTCAGGCTCGCTGGCAGAGCCAAATACATCACCTCGCTGCTGGTTGGGCTGGCGCTGGGCGGGCTGTATATGCTGTCTGCCACCCGCCCGCCGGGCGGCGATTGGTGGCTGGTGTTCGGCTATTGGTTCGGGGTGGGGATGTACGGGCTGGGGCTGGGTGTGCTGACGGCGGTGCTGTACGACGCGGGGCAGGACTGGTTCGCTCGCGCCATCCAGCGAACTGTGCTGGGGGCAGATGCGGAGAGCAAATAAATTCGGCACACCGATTTATTCATCGTTTGAGGGTCCTATCTTCATAGATGGGATCATCCTCTGGCACGCAAGGAGCTGAGGTCATGCCGAATTTTGTCCACAAAATAATAGAACATTTGTTTGGCTCAGAAATTGAGCGCCGGGTAAATCTGGCGGTAAGCTCCCTGGATGATGTGCGGGATCTGGCTTATACGAATCACTATCCAAGGGATCGCTACGATACAGAGCGCGATGAAGTCTTGAGAGATGCGCTGGAAGCATGGCGGGTTAATCCCCTGGCGCGCAGGATTGTAGCATTGACGACTCAATACGTGGTAGGCGGGGGGATCGGGATTGAATCAGAACACGACGGCACAAATAAATTTCTGCAGGAGTTTTGGAACCACAGGCTTAACCGGATGCAAACGCGCTGCAACGAGCTGTGTGACGAGCTTTCACGTTCTGGCGACTTGTTCCTGGCTGTCTCAACGGATGCCGCTGGCATGTCCTACATTCGAGCTGTGCCTGCTGGTCAGATTCAAGAAATTGAGACCGCCGCCAATGATTTAGAGCAAGAAGCTGTGATCTGGGAGAAGCCAGGGTTGAACGAAATCAGCCCGGCATCTAGCTGAGGGATTTATCCGGGGGCGGCGATGGAATGTTTACAACGAGCTGGACGACGACCCATCACAGCCTGTAATGCTGCACTACGCAATCAATCGCCCGGTCGGGGCGCTGTGGGGTGAAAGTGATCTGGCTCCCCTGCTGCGCTGGCTTTCGCGGTATGCAAACTGGTTGGAGGATCGGGTCAGTCTGAATCGATACCGGAATACGTTTCTGTTCTGGGTCAAGGCTGCATTCAACAATGATGCAGATCGCCTCCGCCGCCAGGCGGAGCTTAACAGCAACCCTCCTAATCCAGGCTCCATCCTGGTCACGGATACTACAGAGGAATGGAGCGTGCTTAACTCGCAGTTGGAAGCCTACGAAGCCGGGGAAGATGGACTCTCGATTAAGAAAATGATCGCTGCAGGCAGCGGTACACCGATGCACTTTTTGGCGGAGCCGGAGAGCGCAACGCGGACAACTGCGGAAGCTGCAGGCGGTCCTACCTTCCGCCATTACGAGCAAAGGCAAGAGTTCTTCTTGTGGCTGCTGGAGGATGTGGTAAAGATCGTGATCAAGCGCCGGGCGGCATTTGACCGCAAGGTCCGCGCAAAAGCACAAATCACAATCACCGGAGCGGACATCTCGCAGCGTGATAATGCTGCCCTGGCTACGGCAACAAACATCATGACAAACGCTTTTGGTCTGCTGCGTGATCGGGCGCTGGTTGATGATGCGGAGCTGCTGCGGATCGTGTACCGTTTTGCTGGTGAAATTGTGGACATTGAAGAGATGCTCAAGCGGGGGGCTGCTGCTCCCCCTCCCAAGGTCCAGCCTGCAGCTCCAGCGGCACCTGGTGCAGCTCAGCCAAAAACCGGAACCAAAAACCCGGCTGGCATAAAGATAAAACCAGTTGAGATTGACCCGATCAGCGGAGAGCCAGCGGAGAGCAGCAAATGAGCGGACCGCGGAGGGCGTGCTGGTGCGAGCAACGAGAGGGAGGCGGCAGCGCGGCCTTATGCGCTCCGCCGACTGCAGGCGCGAAGCACGAGCGGTTTACAACCGGAGCGGAGCGGAGCCGGTGGCGAATGATCAACCACGAGGAGCTGCCGAAGCCGAGCGAGGCGGGAACCGGGGGCAGGGGCGGGGAGCCCGCAGCTGAATGCGGTAAGGTCCGGGGGCGGCAGCCCCGCAGTTAGACCGGCGAAGCCGAGCGAGCCGGGCGGAGCTTCGAAGCGGAACGTATGCAATTAATTTTTTCTGGCCAGAAATCAAGTTGCAAAAAAGGATGTAAACATGGCTGAGCAAAACGAGCTGTACGAAATCAGAGAGCGGATGGAAGTCTCCGGGCAGGCGCAGCCGGGGGGAACGTTCGAGATCCTGGCGATCACAGCCGGGGATGGCAACGGCTGGACGTTTGCAGCGAATGTGCTGCAGGAATTGCTGGATCTGTGGTCGGGTGTTGAAACGTTTATTGATCACAATTACTCGTGGTTCTCCGGGCGGAGCGTGCGCGACCTGGCAGGGGTTTGCTCCGCGCCCAGGTGGGACGGTGACAAGCAAGGGATCAAGCTTAAGCTGCGTCCCATGGGTCCCAGCGGTGCGCTGCTGGCGGAGCTGGGTACTGCAGCTCCTCGCAGATGAAACGGAAAAGCCGCGGGTAGGTTTTTCTGCTGACGTGGTGTTCAAGGCGAAGGGCAGGGAAGTTAAACAAATCCTGCGGGTACTTTCGCTGGACCTGGTGTTCAACCCTGCGCGCGGCGGGGCGTTCCTGCGTGCGCTTAATTCTGTTCAGGGCACAGGATCGCCCAACAATTCAAGAGGAGAGTTTGCAATGCCTGACAACTGAAGAAGTAATCCAATCGACCCAGGGCAACGGAGTGACTGCTGACCTGGAAGCCGCGCGCAGGATCTTAGACCAGCAAGCGGAGGAAACGAAGAGGGCACGCGAGTTTGAGGAAGCGCAGCAGGTGCGGCTGCAGATGTGCGGCTACCTGCTGGACTCGGCGCTGAATGCTTCCAAGCTGCCCGGACCAATGCAAGAGCATCTGCGCGCCCGGTTCTCCGGGCGGGTGTTCGATGCTGCGGAGCTGACCGCTGCCATTGATGACAGCCGGAAGCTGGTATCTGATCTGACAGGCGGGGCGTCCGTTCAAGGGTTGGGGCGGGTGTCTGGCGTGTTTGACAGCGCGGACCAGCTGCAGGCTGCAGTAGATGACCTGCTCGATGCTCCACGTGACAAGGGAGCGGAGGGTGTCAAGGCTGCTCGCCTGGGCGGGATCAAAGAGCTGTATATGCTGCTGACGGGTGACCGTGAGCTGCACGGCGGGTTTCATGTTGAGAACGTGCAGCTGGCGACCACGGCGGATTTCACCGGGCTGGTCAAGAACGCTATGAATAAGATCGTGGCGAATCAATGGGCGGCGCTTGGTGCTTCGGGGTATGACTGGTGGATGAAAGTCACCGCCCAGGAGCATTTTGATACGCTGAACACGGTAACGGGTATCCTGGTGGGGACCGTGGGCACGCTGCCAAGTGTGGCGGAGGGCGCAGCCTACCAGCCCCTCGAGATCGGCGACTCTCCGGAAACTGCCGACTTCACGAAGTACGGCGGATACATCCCGCTCACCCTGGAATTGATCGACCGGGATGACACGCGCAAGCTGCGGATTTATCCGCGTGAGCTGGCGAAAAGCGGTATGCGGCTCATCTCGCAGCTCGTGAGCGCCGTGTTCACTGCCAATGCTGGCGTAGGTCCGACCATGGCGGACACCGGGGCGCTGTTCAATGCTACGGCGGTTACCACCGCGGGCGGTCATGCTAACCTGCTGACAACCGCCCTTTCGTCTGCTGCATGGGTGGCTGTGAAAAATGCGGTTTACTCGCAGCCGATGCTGATCAAGAATTCTGCCGGGCTGTATGGTACTGGTGCCGCGATGGCTTTGGACCCGCGTTATCTGCTGGTGCCAAAAGCCTTAGAGCTGACAGCGCAGCAAATCTTGTATGATACTTTCAACGTGAGCGCGTCTGTGATCGGTGACAACCTGCTCAAGGGCAAGCTCGGCGATGTGGTTGTCGTTCCTGAGTGGACTGACACAACGGATTGGGCTGCAGCTGTTGACCCGATGCTGGTACCTGGGATCGTGGTTGGTGAACGATTCGGCTTGATGCCGGAGATCTTCATTGCAGGCAGCGAGTTATCGCCTGCTGTGTTCACGAATGATGAACACCGGCTGAAAGTGCGGCATTTTGTGACGGTGCTGGTCCAGGACTTCCGACCGCTGCACAAAAGCAATGTAGCAGGCTAGTCTTGCGCGGAGCTGCAGTTTTTCAGCTCGCAGCGGAGCGCCAGAAGAGTTGGGCGTGCATTTCCGCCCGCCAGAAACTTGCCGCCGAAGTTGGGCGGCATTTGCGCCCAACAACAGAAACAGTATTTACTAAAACTTGTTTTTTTTGATTGGAGGGTTCAAAAATGGGTTATGTTGACGAGGATCTGTACTTGTTCATTCCGCCTACCGTGTTCGCGGCATTCTGCCGGGACCTGGACCCAGGCGGTGGCTTCTAATGTCTGGTCTGTGAACCGGACCGCAGCGGACGCGGCAGGCGTGACTTATATCCCGATTCCGGTGCCTGCGAAGGCTACGCTGGTCGGGGCATACCTGCTGGATGTTTGTATCATGTTCACGGTTGGGACGGGTGCGCTGGATTCCAATGCGGCTGCACTTTACAAGGATACCCTGGCTGCTGATGGAACGATCAACAGCGCGGCATCTGTGTCTACGACTTATGACACGGGGCACGATGCCGCTGCAGAGCGGATTGACGTTGACGAGCATCGAATGACGTTAACGCTGGACACTCCGGCATGGATCGATGGCGACGGTGAAAGTTACCATGTGGAAATGTCCTGGGACGCTGCGGCTACCTCGGTATTAAAAGAGTTCGGAGCGATTGCACATTTCCGGCTGCGCGTGTAGTCTGCGCGCTGTATGGCGAAGCAGGAGGCCTCACCCAGCAAAGCGCCCCCCTGCCGCGGTGGTGGGGTCTCCTGTTTTGGTTTGAAAGGTGGCTGTGATGGCTGTTGATTATGTCGAGCTGGCGGCTGCTGCGTTTGGCTGCAGCAAGGCGGAGCTGTTGAGCTTCAAAGAAAACCCTGATACTGTGGTTGTGATCCTGCCGAGCGGACAAAAACACAAGCTGAGAAAAGAGTACCTGCTGGCGGTCGATGCTGCGCGCCTGAGGCGGAGCCGGCGGCGGAGGGCGGGTGGCGGAGCCGAAGGCGAAGCCCCAGGATCCGACTGGCGCAAAGCGCCAGGCGGCGCCGGAGCCGCAAGGCGTCAAAATAAATTGCGCCCGGGCTTCACCTGGTGCGCCGGCGGACAAGTTAGCTTACGCTCAAAAGTAGCGTACAAGCGCAAGGAAGATTGCAAAGTTTCTGCGACGCAGTAAAATTGAATTGCCAGGCGCAACTGTTGGGCTCCGAAATGACAGTTTGCAGGCGGTGAAAAATGACAGCGTTAGCAGGTATCCGTGATATTTTGGAGCTGGTGCTAGCTGATGCCGGGAATGCGATCTACTCCACGGCGGAGCTGGACGCGGCGCTGCGTAGTGCGCTGCACGAGTATTCGCAGTCCTGGCCTAATCACAATGTGGCAACGGTGGAATTAGAGAAGGATGGGCGCGAGATCGAGATGGGGATCACGGGGCTGCTGGCGGTGGTTAATGTCTGGTGGCCGTATGACGATACCGCGGATGTTTGGCCTCCGAATCGAGTGAGAGCGTGGCGGCAAATGGACCTAGCCGGAGAGCCGACCCTGTATTTTGATTCGATCAACGGGGCGGAGCCTTTAGAGGATGAAGTTGTTCGGGTGTGGTACACCGCGCTGCATACGATCGATGATCTTGACAGCGCGGACACTACCACGGTCCGCCCGGACCATGAGAACGTGATCATCCAGGGGGCTGCAGGCAAGGCGGCAATGACAAGAGCGGTCGAGCTGGCAGAGACTGCAGATATTGACATTTACATTGTGGAATCGCTGCGCGCCTGGGCGCGGCTGAAGCTGCGCGAGTTTTTTGTTGCGCTGCAGCAGCTCCGCGCTGAATCGGTGCGCCAGGGTTTACCTTATACGGACGGTTGGGCGGTGGATAAATGGGACGTGCGAACTTAAGACGGTTGTTGGTGCCTGTGTACCTGCGTAACAGGAGCGCCGAATCTGCGTTTGCTCCTGATACGCTGGAAGGTCTGCAGCTGTGGCTGGATGCTAACGATCTAAGCACGCTGTTTCAAGACAGCGCGCTAACTACCCCGGTCACGGCTGACAGTCAGCAGGTTGGCGGCTGGGTTGACAAGGTGACCGGAACGGCGAAGGCAACCCAGGGAACGGCTACGCGCTACCCGCTTTACAAAACGGGCGTGCTGAATGGTTTGCCCGGTGTGTTGTTTGATGGCAGCAACGATTATATGATTCCGCCTAACCCTGAGCTGGACGGTGAATTAACGGTTGTGGCTGTGCTTAACACGGTCGGGCTTTCGGCTGCAGGTATTCCGTTTATCTTTTCCAGAAATACAGGCAACACTTATTATTTTTGGTTCACTATTACAAACACCCCAACTGTGGCGGTGTCTGTGTTTGATACGGCGGAGCGTGCGGTATCTGCTGCAGCCAGCGATATGACCGGGGGCAACATTATCGGGTTAACGAATGTGGAAGGGTCTCCGGTCTCGCTGTGGCGAAATGGGGTTGAGCAAGTCGGCGTTGTCAATACGGGCACGTTCGGGGCGCAGGGTGCAAGCCGTTTGGGTATCTGGCGGGATACTTCCACGCTTCCTTATAACGGTCACATCTGTGAGCTGCTGATCTATGATCGGGTGCTGTCTGATTCCGAGATGGCGCAGCTCTCCGAGTTCCTGGGTGACAAGTGGGGTATTCCGGCTGTGCGTTCTTCTCTGGGCAATCCCCTGGGGATCGAGGATTGTTTGTTCTGGCTGGATGTGTCCAAGCTGCCAGCGGTTGAGGACCTGCCTGTTTATGTCTTGCCCGATCTGAGCGGTTCGAGCCGGCACGCGATCCAGCCCACCCTGACGCTGCAGGGACTGATGAAAACCAACATTCAGAACGGCTTGCAAGCGGTTCTGATGGATGCCACGGATGATTATTACAAACTGGTGAATCAAACCATAGCTATCACTTCTGAGCTGTCCTTGTTCGGTGTGTTTAAGATTGTGGACCATGCGCCAGCAGCTGACCCTATGCTGATTGCCTTCTCAAATGTAGACGCCTCGCAGCCGTGGATCTTTGAGCTGTTTTACTCTGTACCTGATGAAGATGACCGGATGTATGCAGTCACGTATGACACAAGCTCCAGCGTGTCTGCGGTCATTGAAGAGACCCCCATCGGGGCGCATATCTTCGGGGCAACGATGCAAGAGGAAGCGGAGATTACTGGCTATTTGGACGACCACACAAAGAGCGAAGATGTGGACACGGTCTTTGGCAAGGGTGCGTACTCAACAACGAATGCGAAGATCGGAGCCAATATTGATGGGCTTTCCCGCTGGATGAACGGCTACATCTGTGAGGTGATGGCATTCGACCGCAAGCTGACGGCAACGGAAGTCGGGCGGGTGATTGCGTACCTGAGCAATAAATGGGGTATTGTGTCTTGATCCTGCCGCCGAAGCCGTGCGAGGCTTCGGCGGGCAATCTGAGACATGCACTTGAACAGCCAATATTGCTGGCAAAAGGTTTGCAATGCCCATAGAAACGCCTTATGACGATGAAGAGGATACTGTATATCTGCCCCGGAGGGCGGGGCTGCCGACTTCGGTTATGCTCCTGGGTGAAGCTGGCGACGGTCGGCTGGTCCCGCTGCAGGTTGACGGTGACGACCGTTTAGTGTTGGGGGTTGCCACTCTAAAATACATTCCCCGGACGGTTCAGCTGGTCAGCAACTCAAAAGCGGAGATCGAGGATACCCCAGGGTACTTGTTTCAAGTTAATGCTGTGAATGTGTCAGCTGGCGGAGTAACCCTTTCGCTGTACTATTCTGATGCTAATCCAGCTCCGGACACTTCGATTGTTTATCAGGGTTCAGTACCTGCGAGGTCAAACTTAAAAATCGAGCTAATGTTCGAGATTGGCAGCAAAACGCTGTGGGCTTTGGCAGGTGCGGCGAATAGTATCTACCTGCTCTGTTCGCTGCATAAAGGTCAGGACTACGTGAGACCGTGACAACATTAAGATCGAGAATCCGAGTTCGGCGACAAACAGGCGGAGATCGGACCGTATCGGTCCAGTACGTGACCTCCACGGTCGGGCGGCTGCTGGTGGCGGAGGTTCGCCCTACTGCTTTCGGTTTTCCGATTCCCCTGCTGCTCACGGCAACGTGGGGTTATTTGTGGGGGGCTTCGTCGAGCGCTCCGCAGCTGCTTAAGCGGGTGCGGGTGATGGCGGTTGGTGGATCGCAAACCGTCCGGCTGGGTCTGATGACGACTCCAGCCGGGACTCCAACGGTTGCGAATGCTTTTCTTCTGTACGATGCAACGATTGCGACCTCCACACCTTACGAATGGACCGGAAGCGTAGTTCTGAGTGATCGCTACCTGTACGGGTATTCAACGGGTGCGGCTACGGCGTGCGTCTGCTATCTGGATTATGAATTGGTGACGCCATGAACGATCCCAATCATCCGCTATTTGCGCATAGCCACGACCAGCTTGCGCATGGCTGGTTCTGGAATTCCTTCGCCTGCATCCTGCCTAATCATTCAGGATGCGGTAGCGCAGATGGGTTCGCCCGCCGGGGAGCTTCACCACTTTGATGCGCTCCAACCGGATCGATTCCGCGGTCAAATTCTCAAAAAAGCGCAGCCCGCTTCCCAGGAGGACCGGCATGATATCGATGTGCAGCTCATCCGCCAGCCTGGCCTGGAGGACCTGCTGGGCGGTGCTGGCGGCGCCGATGATGGTGACATCTTTATCCCCTGCGGCGGCCTTTGCCTGGGCAACCGCGCCTGCAATGGCATCGGTCACGAAGGTAAAGGTCAGCCGGTCGTTCTCCCGGGGACGGCGGAGTGGAGCTGCGTGGGTGAGAACGAAGATCGGCACCTGGTATTCGTAATTGTCCGCGAGCGAGTCCGGGTCTTCTGCCATCGCAAACGAGTTGTGCCCCATCACAACAGCCCAAGTGTTCTGAATCGATTCCCGCAGCGGTCCGGTGTCTCGATATGAGGCGAGATCCGAATAAAGCGCGGCCACACTGCCGTGCTGGTCGTTGATGAACCCATCCAGGGACATCGTCGTTCCTAAAACCACATTAGCCATACCAGTTTTCTACCCGCTCTCCGCTACACCATCTGCTCATCAAGGAAACACCAGCGCCAGTCTTCGTCAGGCTCGAAGGACTGGATGATGGGATGCCCGGTGGCGTGGAAATGGGCTGTGGCGTGCTTGTTGGGCGAATTATCGCAGCAGCCCACATGCCCGCAGGTCAGGCACAGGCGCAGATGCACCCATGTACCGCCCATTGCCAGGCAGTCCTCGCAGCCTTCCGCGCTGGGAGTCACCTCCTGGATCTGGTCCATATGGCTGCAGGTTGGCCCCCCCTGGCCGCGGCCGTCCGCGAGCTGGAAATAGAAATCTTTGATCTTAAACATGAAAATTCCTCCATACCTCATTCAGATTCTGCTTGGGCTTCGGGATCTGCAGCGGGGCGGGCCCCAGCAGGCAGGCAAACCCGAAACGTTGTTTTTCCAGGCTGAGATGTAAAATCCATGAACCCGTTGTGGCGCTCGGCAATGATCCGGTAGGCGATATCCAAACCCAGCCCGGTGCCCTCGCCCAGTGCTTTGGTGGTGAAAAACGGCTCGAACACCCGCGCCTGGATTTCTTCTGGAATGCCAGGGCCGTTATCGGTGATCTCCACGGTCACCCAACCGTCTGCCTCGTACGTGCGCAGGCGCAGCTCGCCCTCATCGTTCATCGCATCCAGGGCGTTATCGATCAGGTTGGTCCACACCAGGTTGAGGTCGCTGCCGTAAGCGGTGATTTTTGGCAGGTTCGGGTCGTATTCTCGCACCAGGCGGGTATTCTTCAGACGGTGGGCGAACATCAACAGGGTGTTTTCGAGGCCCTCGTGGATGTCCACTTCCTGAAGCGGAGCCTGGTCCATGAATGAATACCCTTTGACGGCTTTCACCAGGTCTGCGATGCGGTTCATCGAGTGCTGCACGGTGCGCAGCAGGTCCAGGATGGTCAGGGTGCTCTCCAGCCACGCCAGGGCTTCATCGAGCAGGCTTTCCCCCAGCACGGCCTCCAGCTCGTCCAGCTCAGTTGGCTCCACACAGGCCTCCGCCAGAACGGGCGCCAGCTCAAAGCTGCGCGGGATGTAATGCGCCTCCAGCCAGACAGCCAGCTCTTCGGCCCGGTCGCTGGTCTCCAGGGGGTCGGAGACGGGGTTTTCGCGTTTGTGGATGGTGAGATGGGTTTGCAGATCGTTGAGATAGGCGAGCTGGCTGGCCGTCAGGCCGAGCTGGTTGAGGCGCAGCACCAGCGCCTGCAGGCGCGCCAGGTAACCTGAGAGCTGCTGGGCCGCCCGCAGGCCGGCTGCGGCCGGGTTGTTTAGCTCGTGGGCCAGGCCGGCAGCCATCTTACCCAACGCGCTCAGCTTATCCTGCTGGTAGACGGTAGCTTCGACCGTGCGCAGGCGCTCGGCCATGGAGGCTACCAGCACCGCCACCGGGGTGCCGCGCAGCTGCTGGAGCAGGGCAGGGCGGAAATATGCAAACCGGCTGGGATGGGTGGCGCGCGCGGTCGCTGGCTGGACCGAATCGGTCAGGAATGCCACTTCGCCGACAAACTCGCCAGGCTTATGGCGCGAAACTACCACTTCCTGGTTGCGGATGCGCTTGACTATCTCGAATTCGCCTTCCAGCAGTACATACAGCCCCTGGCTGGCTTCCCCCTCGTGGAAAATCACTTCCCCTTCGGCAAACGAGCGTTCGCGCGCCAAGCGCGCCAGATCGTGTACCTGCTGGTCGGTGAAGACCTTAAAGGAAGGGAAAGCACGTAATTCTTTGTACATACCGGCTCCAGCCTCCATGCCGCAGACTTGTGCACAAACCTGACCGTGCCATGCTAACCAGCATTCAGATACTGGTGCACAAGCTGCACGCTGATGGCGCCTTCACCCACGGCGGAGGCGACGCGTTTGATCGAATGGTGGCGCACGTCTCCAGCGACAAACACCCCTGGCACACTGGTCTCCAGCAAAAAAGGTTCACGCTTGAGCGTCCAGCCGGGTGGCGGCGCGCCATTCACATACAGGTCGCGCCCGGAAAGGATGTAGCCGCTGCGATCGCGGCTCACCTGCTCGCCCAACCATTCAGTGCGCGGGCTAGCGCCAATGAAAATGAACAGGGCGGCCGCGGGCAGGGTGGTTTCTTCTTCGCTGTCCAGGCTGCGGATTGTGATTTGCTCGAGGTGGCCCGAGCCGTGAGCGCAGGTGACCTGAGAGCGGGTGCGAACCTCGATATTTGGTGTCTGGCGGATCTGATCCACCAGGTAGCTGGACATTGCATTGGAAAGCGCAGAGCCGCGCACCAGCATGATCACCCGGCGGGCATAGCGGGCAAAATACACTGCCGCCTGACCCGCAGAGTTGGCCCCGCCCACCATATAAACGTCCTGATCGCGATAGAGCGGGGCTTCCGTCAGGGAGGCGCCGTAATATACCCCGGCCCCGGTCAGCCCGGATATCCCGGGGACATCCAGGGTGCGGTAGGAAACACCTGTGGCGATCAGCACGGCCTGCGAGTTGAGCGCGCTGCCATCTGCCAGGTGTAGAATCCGGTACTGGTCGAGCAGGCTCAAGCGCTCGACCTCCTGGGGGGCCAGGATTTCAACCCCAAAGCGGCGCGCCTGGGTCACAGCCCGCCGAGCCAGGTCGGCCCCGCTCAGCCCCACCGGAAACCCAAGATAGTTTTCAATTCGCGAGCTGGTTCCAGCCTGCCCGCCAGGGGAGTGTTTTTCAACCAGCACGGTGCGCATGCCCTCCGACGCCCCGTAAACCGCGGCTGCCAGCCCGGCAGGGCCGCCCCCAACGATCGCCAGGTCATAGAACGGCAGCTCGGCATGCGTACGCAGCCCGACGACCTGGGCCAGCTCAGAGTTCCCCGGACGGATCAGGCGCGTGCCGTCTGGCAGCAGGACCGCGGGCAGCTCGTCAGCCCCGGCAAGCTGGCTTGCTTCTGGGGATGTTTCCGGGTCCAGCCAGCGGAAGGGTACCTGATTGCGGGCCAGGAACTCGCGAATGGCGTGCACCTGGGGGGACCAGCGGCTGCCGATGACCTGCGGTCCTTCGAAAGCTGGCTGGTAACCGGCGCGCCAGTCACTGAGCAGGTCATCCAGCACCGGGTACAGGTTTTCTTCAGGCGGGTGCCAGGGTTTGGTGAGGTAATAATCCAGGCGCACCTGGTTGATGGCGCGGATGGCGACTTCCGTGTCGCTGTAGGCCGTCAGCAGGACGGCTTTCATCGCCGGGAAAAGCTTCCGGGCGTGCTCGAGCAGCTCTACCCCGGTCAGGCCGGGCATGCGCTGGTCTGCCAGGAGCAGGGCCACGGCTTCGCCGCGCTGCAGGAGGGTTTCCAGGGTATCACGCGCGATTTCGCCGTTGTGTGCTTTAAGGATGCGGTACTGCTGGGAATATCGGCGGCGCAGGTCCAGCTCGACAGCCTGGAGCACGTCCAGTTCATCGTCGACGACCATTAAAATTGGATTCTTAGCCAATGATCCTCTCCCGCGGGGCGATTAAGCCTCGTCTGCCAGAGCGCCTTCGATGGGCAGGCCGGCCGCATACCACTCTTCTATTCCGCCCGAATACCGACGGACGTTGGTGTAACCATTTTCAACCAGCAGGCGGTAGGCGTACTGGCTGGACAGGCAGACCGGGTTGGTGCAGTAAACGACGATCTCCTCGTCCTTGTCCAGCATCTCCAGCGCTTCATCGAGCTGGTTGATCTGGATCGAGCCGGGGATGTGCATGGCACGAAAGTGCCAGTCGCTGAGCACCATGACCAGCTTGAATTGATCGTCGCTAGCCAGCTTGGCCTGCAGCTCTTCACGCGAGATCGTTAGCATGAATCGTTTCCTTCCTGTTTTGTCCCCGTGTTACGCTGGTTAACGTGTGAGCACACAAGCCTGGACCGATCCGGGCGCGCGAACGATGGGTTGGGGATCTGGGCGGGGCAACCGGGCCAGGCGCGCTGGGGCTGGATGGTGGAGCGGGATAGGACCTAACCGGCGGTCACCTGCCGGGCATATTGTACCCGCCAAACAGCAGGCAGGGCAAGTTATTGCCATACATTGCGGGCAATCAGGCAGCCGCCAACCGGGTTGCCTCATTCGAAGGGAATGGAATTGTGGCAGGCCGCCATTCTGTCGTCCAGAACCACCCTGGATCAGGTTTCCTGCGGTGTGCTGGATGATTAACTCCTGGCAATGATATGCTTTGCAGACACCTCCTGGCGGGTGGATATAGGCCTCGTTTTAATCGCGTCTCAAGCAAACCCAGACGCTTGGGTGATAAATTCGAAATTTATTTGGGAATGGTCGCGGAGTATAATTACAGGATGGTATCTCTGCCAGTTTCTTCCACTGCGGTAAGCGAAGCGGATTCGGCTGCCGAACTTGCTGACGAACATAGACCGCGCAGGACGCCAATCCTGTAGCCCTGGAAGGCTGCGCCATTGCCGGGCGTTTCCAGGGTTAAACTCATACCTGGAGGCGCTCAATGAGCTTCCCCGACACGCAATCGATCTTAACCCAGGTCCAACAGGCCTTGGAACGGGATGACCTGGATCAGGCCATCCATATTTTGCTTGATTTAAAACCTGCCGACCAGGCGGAAGTGTTCGAAGACCTGGATGATGAAGACCAGGTTTCTTTGCTCCCCAATCTGGCAACAGAAATTTCTGCAGACATCCTGGAGAATATTGAAGATGAAGAGGCTGCCCGGCTGGTAGCCGTTCTGCCGGATGATACAGTAGTACGGATCGTCAATGAGATGGAGCCGGACGAAGCTGCCGACCTGTTGGGCGACATCCAGCCCCAGCAAGCCCAGGCCATCCTGGCACGGCTCGACAACCCGGAAGAAGTCCGCCCGCTGCTTTTGCATCCCGATGAAAGCGCCGGCGGCTTAATGACCTCGGAGTACCTGGCCCTGCGCCGGCGCATGACGGTCGGGGAGGCGCTTGAGGCAGTGCGGGGCTGGCAGCCGGATATAGACAACATCTATTCCCTGTTTGTCGTGGATGGCGAGACACACCTGAAAGGCTCGATTAACCTGCGCCAGCTCATCGTGTCGGATCCTGAGGCAGTCCTGATGGACATCATGGAACCTGACCTCGTTTCGGTCAAAGCCGGCGTCGACCAGGAAGAATGCGCCGGATTGATGGCGCGCTACGATTTGATCGCTCTGCCGGTTGTGAACGACGAAAATATCCTCCTGGGCGTCATCACCATCGACGATGTGCTGGATGTCCTGGTTGAAGAAGCCACCGAAGATATCCAGAAGCTGGGCGGCGCTCAACCACTGGGCGAACCCTACTTGCTGACCCGGGCGAGCTCGGTGTTCCGCAAGCGAGTTCGGCTGGCTGATGCTGTTATTTCTGACGGAAAGCCTGACCGGCACGGTGCTGCGCCACTTTGAAGGAGAGCTTCAGGCAGTGGTGGCGCTGTCTTTCTTCATCCCCTTATTGATCGGGACCGGCGGGAACGCTGGCTCGCAGACCACCAGTACAATCATCCGTGCCCTGGCGGTGGGCGAGATGCATGTTTGGGACGCGCTGCAGGCGCTCTGGCATGAAACGCGGGTTGGGCTGCTGCTGGGACTGGCGATGGCAGCCGTGGCTTATGTACGTGCCTTGACCTGGGGAAGTACCAGTGGATTGGCTTTGACAGTTTCGTTTGCCATCCTGGCGATTGTGGTGTGGGCCAACGTGCTGGGTGCGATTTTGCCGACCCTGGCGGTGCGTCTCAAGATCGATCCGACGGTCGTCTCAGGCCCGGTGATGAGCACGCTGGTAGATGCCACCGGGCTTTTCATCTATTTCACCATTGCAAAAATGACGCTGGGATTGTGACCGTTCCAGGGTAGTTTGCTCGTAACCTGCGCGAGGCTGTGCTGGTGGTGCAGCATCCCGCAGAAAAAAGATGGCAACCGGCTGGGCGAGGATCATCCCACTATATGAAAATGGACATGCTGAAAATGTCTGCCGGGCGCATTACCCGGTATCAGGCGGTTGATGCCGGCGCCAGGATGACCAGCTCCAGGGTCAGCCCCAAGAATTCGCCTATCCGGGCAGTTTCGACTGCCAGCAGTACCTGGACTGCAGCAGCGACCTCTTCAAACGGGGAAACTTCCAGCCTGGGCTGTTTCCGGCGGGTATCCAGGCGCCAGGTGCCCGCGGCCAGTCCGTCCACCAGCAGCGCCGGGTGGATGATCCCTCCGCCCGGGTGGATACGGGAGGCATAAGCTGCAGGCACCGCCAGGCTGCGGTCGCGGTAGGCCAGCAGGTAGGTGTCGTAGCGCGGCAGCAGGTTTACCAACGGCTGGGCAGCCGCGGCCAATCCGTCAGGAGAGAGCCACGCGCCCTGGCTGGCGAGCATCCAGGCTGGTTCACCTCCCAGGGAGACCTCCAGCAGTTCCCCAGATATGGCCGCGAACCCGGCTCGGGCCTGGCTCAGGTTGAGGCCCGCCCAGGCAGCCAGGTCTGGTGGGGAAGCTGGCGCGCAGCCTGCCAGGTAGCGCCGGGCCAGCTCAGCCAGGGCGGCCTGTTCGTCCAGGGCGGGCCTGCCGGTGCTGTGCAGATCCAGCAGGCGGAAAGTCTCTTCACCATGCCGGTCGGGGCCGTAGCACAATTTGCCGCGCAGGGCAACATAGCCCAGGGTGTGGATGAGAGCCTGCCCTGCGATAGGGAGTCCCTTTCCTGCCAGCACCTGCCCCAACTCGCGGCGGGTGTGCTGACCTGAGGTCAGAGTTTGTGTAAGCACGTCTGCGGCGCGCTCCAGGCCACGTTCGGACAGACCAAGCTGGGCATATCGGCCGCGCGATTGCTGGATGAAGCGCTCCCCCAGCAGGTCCAACAGCCAGGGCAGGTCCTCAGCAGCGGCCCAATGCAGGGTGCCGCGCAGCAGCCAGGTGCGCACAAGGCTTTGCTCCACGTCCAGGGTGCGTTTCACTTGTTCGGCGCGCAGGCCGGGAGCGGCGCGGCCTTGTAGGGAGAGCGCCGCCGCGGCGGTTTCCTGCGCCTGCAGAGCCACAGCCTGCCGGACGACCGCCACCGGATTGGAGGCTGTGCGGGTTTGCGGGTGGAGCTGCTGGGAGCGCAGGCGCAGCCGGCGGACCAGCGCGGGATAAAGAGGGATGGGAGAGCTGCCTTTGGAAGACGATTCCGGCATGCGCTTAGCCATTCACCAGCACGCTCAGGCCGTCGTAGGCCACATCATAGCCGTGCCCGGCGGCGTGTGCCGCTAGCTGCGGGTGGGGCGGGTTGCCCGCGTGGGCGATGTGAGTTGCGAAAACACGCCCGCCAGGGCTGAGCAGCCCTTCCTGGCGCAGGCGGGCGGCGTATTCCGCCACCTGGGCTGCGGACAGGTGGTCGGTGCCGTTTTCATCCGGCCCATAAGTGTGGTCGAGCACTACCAGGTCGAAGGTCACGCCCAGGGAGCGCAAGCCTTGCCAGGTGGTTTCAGGGAAAGCACCCGTATCGGTGGCATAAAATAGTGCCTGCCCATCTTGCTGGATGGCGAACAGCACAGGTTCCACGAAGGGGTCGTGCTGGGCAGGCACCGCGGTCACCTCGTAGGGACCGACAGCGATCTTCTGCCAGGCTTGCAGCGGATGCACGACCAGGTTCAGGCGTGCCTGGGCGCTGGGTTCATCCAGAGCGGCGGGCGCTAGGTCACGCGCCAACAGGGCAGCCGCCTGTGCCAGGGTTGCCGGCGAGGCATAAAAGTGGAGCAGTGGGGCTCCCACTACATCGTATTCCGGCGAACGGGACAGCAGGTGCGATGGGTCCAGGTGATCGTCGTGGGCGTGGGTCTGCAGGCAGTAGCGCACACCTGCCAGGGAAAGTCCATGCGCCTGGCAGGCCGTGTGGATGTCGGGACCCAGGTCGATCAGCAGATCGTCGTTCAGCAAAGCAGCCGAGCGCCGGCGCAGGCTGGGTCCACCCAGGAGGCGCGCCTGGGTGCAGTTGCGGCACAGGCAGAAGGATTCAGGGTAAGCGTTGGCGGCGGAAGTGCCAAGGAAAGTCAGGCGCATGGTCGGGGGGAAATCGGCTTTGCTGCTGAAAGTTGCTGATTGTTCAGGTTTGCGGACAATTTTCTCAGGGCGAGCTGGGAGGCGTTTTGAAAGAAATATTGTACCTGGAAATGGGCGGGGTACGCAGAGGGTCCAAAGTACGTCTCGACTGCGGCATCCTGAGAATGCCTCCGCTCAACACGAGGTATTCGTGCGGGGCGTTCCGGTCTCGCGGCTCGGGAATCAAAACGCTCCGCCGCGGAGCGGCGGAGCGAGAGCATACCAACAGGCGGTGAACCGGGACTAAAACTGGGTGTAGCCCACGTAGGTCTGCCCGCCGCGCACGCTGGTCGGGTATCCCACCACAAAATCCGGGCAGTCCTGGGTGTCGCAGTCGACAAAAGTATAAGCGAGCCCTTTGTCCTTCAGATAATCAAGCTGCTTGCGGGTCCAGCCGCAGGTGGGGGAGCCGTACACAGTCACGGTTTCTCCGGCGGTCAGCCCGGTGCGCACCCGCAGACCGGGAGCAGGTTTCGAGGGGTTGTTCATCGCTGGTCTCCTGTTGCCTTCCAGCGAATTTTACCCCATTTCGCGGGCGGCTGCTCTGGACGGGCTGGGATATTTGACCATTCATGCATAAATTACGACAAATGTCCTGCGCGGGCTGAAGCGCGCATCGAAATAAAAGGCAGCCATCTTTGGATGGCAGAAGGTTTTCCACAGAACCTTTCAGCAGTTTGCTTCTGCGCCGAACAGCGGTAGTAAATCGGAACCTCCGTCTAATTTTTCCGGGTGTGCCAGAAGAACAATCCCCCTCGGTCCCTATCCCATTTCGGGTAGGGCCGGGGGGATAACAGACATGATACATTCGAGAAAAATTGGATTCAGGTTGTATTTCTGGTCTGCAGCAAGGCTTTACATTGACATGGCTTCGTATACCCGGACACCGGTGATGATTGGACAGCTTTGGGCTATTTTTACGGCTTCATCCATGTCCTGGGCGTTAATGATGGTGTAGCCGGTGATGGCTCCCTTATCAACAGGCAGTGCTTTTGTCCCGGCGTGGGTGATTTCTGTGCCGCCACCGAATGGGCTGCCGCCGTCCACGATCTTGTCGGCGAAGGAAGCGAACCAGTTGCCCCAGGCTTCATGAATTTCCGGAGTAGGCGTTTCGTATCCGTAGGTTAAGAACATAAATTTCTTCATTTTTTCTCCTGTATAGTAGTGTCCGATTTGGCGAGATATAGGGCATAGTTTTCCAAGGTCTCTGCATCGCTGCCCCAATATGTGTGATACTGCCCGAGCCAATCCTGCAGAGCACGCAGGGATTTACGGTTAATGGCTAGAAAATTGGTGCGCCTGATTTTCTTGCGAAGAATCAGGTCGCCTTTCTCCAGGATTTTGATGTGCTTGTGAATGGCTGGCAGAGAGAGACCCTGCATGGAAGCCAACTGGCTGATTGAGCACGGCTGCAGGCTTAACACGTAGATGATCTCGCGCCGGTGTTTGTTGGCGAGCGCTTCAAATAAGTGGTCTAAATCCTGTGGAATGTGTCTCTCTGCCATGATAGTTAACTTCTGGGTTAAGTTTATCAGGGTTATTAGACTATGTCAACCTTTTTTATCGAAATACCGGCCGAGGTGTGAGTTACTTCCCGCTCGGGTGCGTTTTTCCAGCGGGGCAGGAAGCAGGCTTGATTTTAAGAGTGGACGCGAATCTACGTGGTGCTCTTGCGAAAAGCCATAAAATTGAGCCCTCACAAAACCAAGGGCAGTCTAAGCGTTTAGCCTGCATTTAATTCAAATGGCCGATCACACACTTCTCAGAATTGAATTGGAAGTAAACGCAAGACCTGATTATGGATGGACACAGCACATAACATTTAACCGCCAGGTAGGCGAGAAATTGCTCGCTTCAAAGTTCCCCGGCTTGTGCGGGAGGTGTTTGTTACGAAACAGGTTGGATTGTTTGATCCAATACAGATACGATTTCTCAGACCGGCAGGCGTATTTCTTCAACCGCAGCCGATGGCAGACCTGGTTAAGGGGTCTTTTTTTCGGTGGAAGCTGCCCGCCTCGGTATATAATCTTTAATAGGCCTGCATACAGCTAAATACACCGCAAGGTGGCTTGTTATGCAGTAGTGGGGCGGCAAAATAGGCCGAGGGCATGTCTACAGTGACAGCGATCTCCCAATCGCTACGGCCTTGCAAAGCAGATCCAGCTTGCGCCGTTAAGCTCAAGCTGATAAGGGAAAATAATATGATCAATAGAACATCCACGATTCTGACGGCGCTCATCAGCTTGATATGCGGTTTCTTCTTCATCCGTTTATTCTTCTTTCCCCAAACAAGAACTGTGCGGAATGACGTGGTGCAAGGCTATCCTCATCGGCTTCGGGCTGGCGTTTGTCACTGCCCAAATTTTCGCAAGGATCAAGACCACGAAGGTCAACGGCTGGATCACCATGTGCGGATGCGGCGTGCCCGGCAATGGCATGTTGTTGCGAGCGGCGTGCGCCCAAATATTTCCTGGCCCGGTAAACGTACCGCAAGAGGCGATGTACTGGACGACGTCCGGAGATGGCGCAGGTCATACGCTCTCCGGAAAGCACGACTACATCATGCACTTCCCGCCGGACGGTCTTCCGCCGAATAATGCCTTCTGGTCGCTGACGATGGGCGACTGCGCAAAATCGCTTTGTGGCGAATCCGATCAACCGCTACAGCGTGAGCGATCGCTCCGGCCTCGTGCCGAACGCCGACGGCTCCGTTGATATTTACCTTCAGAACACCGCTCCGGCAGGCCATGAATCCAACTGGCTGCCCGCGCCCTCGGGCAACTTCATACTCTGGCTGCGTGTGTATGTGCCCGGCGCGGCCATTCTCAATGGCGAGTATACGGTACCGCCGGTTGTCGAGGTGAAATGATGACTCATACTGGAGCATTTGCTTTTATTCGGTTCGGTCATGGTCGCGGCATGGTTCCTTTTCACCTACTTTTGGCCGCGTATGATGCTGTTAGTGTACAAGAGAGCGATCCTCGTTAAAGGAGGAGGCGACGGCCCCATCCCGGTCAATACGCTCTATACGGAGCCGCAAGCGCTTTTTGCAGATCCCCTCCACCCGCCCGCCTCGGCCTCAAAATTGATGACTACCGGTGTGAACCACGACACGCTCCCTACGGTCGGCTGGCTCGATCTCTCCAAAGGACCGCAAGTCCTGCATGTGCCGGATATGGCCGGTCGCTACTACAGCGTGCAGTTCACAGATCCGTCAAGAAACACTAATTTTGCCTACGTCGGCAAACGCACCACGGGAACGCGAGGCCGGCGACTATCTCGATCAGCGGTCCCGGTTGGAAAGGACCGGTGCCGCAGCGGCATGACACAGATATCCTCGCCGAACAACTCGGTGCTCGTGCTCGGACGCGTGCTCGTGGAAAGCGACAGCGACCTGTCGACTGCCTATGATCTTTCGAAGCAGATACAACTAACACCACTAAGCGGCTGGCAACCCAGCCAGTAGCACGTAAATACCTGACATTCTTTTTGTAGTGCAAGGTATCGGATGGCGTATAACACAGCGTGCACCTGACTTGGGGAAACACCGCGTTTTCAAGCAGTTTTCCTGGCTTGGAGTTGGTTCCGTCACAGCGGTGTTAGCTCGACCCGCCCACCAGCGGGAAACCCAGGCCGTTGGGCCGCCATAACATGGAAAAGCAGGCAGTTAGCAGAGATGGAACCAAAATCATCGTCACGGTTTTGTGCACATGCTAAGAAAATAGAGAAGGGAAAGATCGCAAGATGCTGTGCAGTCATTCTTCTTTTAAGCACCTTGTTCTGGTTAACCGCATGTGAACGGACCCTCGCGGGCAAGGAAAAATCGGCTGTGCTCGCGTTTAGCGAACCGATCACAGATAACTTAATCACTGGATTGGCAGCCAATGATTACGGTGTGTTTTCACGCGACTTCGACTCCGATATGGTTGGGCAAGTCCCACCCACCGTTTTCGCGGCCTGGAAACAGGGGCTAGACAATAAAATCGGGAACTACCTTTCCCGCCAGGTTGATCAAGTCCGCCAATCGGAAGAGTTTTTGGTCGTGGTTTACCAGGCAAAATTTGAGAAGGCAGAGCAGGTCACTATTACGTTAGCGTTTCATGCTTCTGGTCATTCGATCGCCTTTTTATCGTTTGACTCAGACGAATACTCCTGGTCTGCATGGGAGGAAAATTCAGGGGGGGGGTAGCACGCGCCACCCAGGTAGAGCTGCCGCTTCTCGTATGGCGGCCTACACCCGTGGCAGGCGACCTGCCAGGAGGCGGCTGAGCTGCCAATCCGGTGGGCGGCTACCTTATAACCCGGTAAAAGGAGAGCGCAACTTATGGAAAAAAAATCCTGCTTGGGCGAGACCAAGAAATCCTCGAAATTCCACAGGCAGCCTGGAAACAAGGCCTGGCACACATTCCGCAGCACAGCCAGTCAAGATTGAGTTTCATGACCGAGGCTCATCATCAAATTCGCTATTTTGTCGTGAAAGAAATGGTGAACACTCAGAAGCCAATTGAACCAGAGTTCATTTCTGAGAAACTGAATATAGCGCTTGAATTGGTGAAGCCAATCCTGGAGGAACTCGAGAGAAATTTATTCTTCCTGGTAAGAAACGATCAAGGTGCAGTTGCCTGGGCTTATCCAGTAACCGTAGAAGCCACACCTCACAGATTGGTCTTCAGCAGCGGCGAACGCCTTTACGGGGCTTGAGCAGAAGACGCGATCGCGACGCCCTTCGTGCAAGGGCATTTACGAAAAGAATATGTTTCAATTGAAGTAGAATCAAAGTGCAAACACTGCGACCAGGAAATGCACTTTACAATCGATAGTCATATGCGGATTTCCATTCGCCAACCAGGCTCAAACCCATTGGTGTTTATGCCAGATATTGATTGGAAAAGTTTCACAGAACGGACCATCATTGATTCATACTGACGAAATTCAGTTTTCTTCTGGTCAGAAGAACACGCAAGGGAATATAGAGCAAGTACGAAGCAAGTGAATGGAGAGTATCTAACTTTGGAACAATGTGCGCATCTGATTCCCATTGTGCAAGGCGCTCTATTCGCTTTTTAAAATGATCACTGAGCCGGCTCGCAGTGGTTTCTACACCATCTGAATTTGTTCCGAAATGTGGAAATCGATGACAATTACTGTAACCGGTGGCGGGCTGCTCGGGAGAAGGCTGCCTAACACCTGCAGGCAACCTGCTCGGCGGCGGCTGCGCTTTTTCGTATGCCAGCCATCAATGCTGTCAGGAGAGATATTTCCCCCCAATGTATGGATGTGATCGAATTCTTGATGAGGAATCCTGATGCAAAAATACCTTTTCTATGGTTCATACACTTCAGAAGGATATCAGGGGCTGCTTGCCGAAGGCGGTTCTGCACGAATTGGCGCTGCGAAACAGGCACTCCAAAGTGTGGGCGGAACGCTGGAAGCCTTCTACTATTCCAATGGCGAGCAAGATTTTTATATCATCGTCAATCTACCTGATCATGTTCATTCAACAGCGATCACACTGGCCGGAAACGCCAGCGGAACTTTCCGCATTCGTGCAGTTGCTTTGCTTACTCCCGAAGAAATGGACGAAGCGGTAAAGATGAAGGTCGATTTTCGCCCGCCTGGTCAGTAGCGCATGCAAATTCAGTCGATTAAATTGCACTCGCTGGTTCTATAAATCGCGGAATATTGCAGTTGCTTCTCTATCTCAAATCGCAATCAAGCACTTGCCGCGGGTGGTTCTGCGCGTGGCCGCTGCACCGGAGCGTTTGTCAGCACGAAATCATGAATAACTATGACAGTTTCAAAACTTGTCGCAAAACAGTTGGGAAATCCAACGAGAAAATTCAGCAAATTGGCAGCCTGGACATGGAATCGCAGAAACGCGGCACTAAATGATACAGTGTTTGAGCTGCTTGCATTGGAGCCAACCGATCGAGTATTGGATATCGGTTTTGGGGGCGGTTATTTACTCGATCGGATGGCAAAGATCGTAACCAATGGCTGTTTGGCCGGAATAGATAAATCCACTGCAATGGTAGCAGATGCCAAAAAGCGTTACCTGCCAATCATTCAAAGTGGAAGACTTGAGCTGAAATGTGCTCCAGTGGAAGCTTTGCCATATCCAGACCAGCATTTTAATAAAGTATGTAGTGTTAACTCGATCTTTTACTGGCAGGATCTCGAAAAAGGGTTCAGTGAAATGCAGCGCGTGTTGGCAAAGAATGGGAAAGCGGTCGTGTGTTTTACAGAGAAAGGTTCGCTTGAAACGAAAGGATTTGCCAGGGAGATCAAGTTGTTTGAAAGTGGTGATATGGATGAGATGTTGAAGGAGAGCGGCTTCCGAGATACAAAAGTCTTAACCTTTGTTGATCAATACCGCCAATATACTTGTATTACTGCGAAAAATTCCTGAGGCGTCTGGCTGCCCAACCCCACATCCAAGCCCGCCCGGCAGCGCCGATCGGTGAGGGGGTTCAAATCCTTCCAGGGCATGTTGGCAGGGTTGCTGCTGGTTGGCATGGGTGCCAACTGCTAAACCCGATGTTGAGGATGGGGCGGCTTGCCAATCTTCCAATGATCAAATTCTGCCCACCGCCAATATGACAAAATCCCTCTCTCGCTTGCTTTAAACCGGACTCTTGCTACAATGTGAAATAATCCAGCTCGGCTGGGTATCGGGTTCCCTGACCCCTACCTACCGGGATGGCCCGCATTTACGCAAATTCAATGAGGAGAACACTGCATGAACCTTGGAAAATCATTCAGCTACGTATTTGAAGATCAAAAATGGATCGAAACGATCCTGATCGGCGGCCTGATTACTTTGATCCCGATCCTGGGGCAGCTTTATGTGGCTGGATTTATGGTCGAAGCCGCCCGGCGGGTGGTCGAGGGCAAGGAAGACCTGCTCCCGGAATGGGGCGAAGTCGGGCAGAAGATCGTTGACGGATTTAAATTCTTTGTAATCACCTTCGTTTATGCCCTGCCGGCGATTGCCATCGCCCTGCTGGTCGGGATTCCTGGCGGGTTATTGGCATCGATGCTGGATAACGGTGGGCAAGCCAGCAATATTGGTTTGTTTATTGCGATCTGTATGGCGACCTGCTTCATTCCATTCTTGATCCTGCTGGGGATTCTCTTACAGATGATGAGCTTTGGCGGTCTGGTCATGTTCATCCGCTCTGGACACGTCGGTGATGGATTGAAATTCCGCGAGGCCTACCGCATGATCAACGGGCGGGTGGGCGACTTCCTGATCTTGTGGCTGGTGCAAATTCTGGCGGGCATCGTCGCCGGCCTGGGCTCGATCTTCTTTGGGTTTGGCGTGCTGTTCACCACCGTCTACGCCCAGGCCATGTTTGGCAACTATTTTGGGCAGTTTGCCGTTGCCGCCGGGCAGAGCACGGATGTCGTCAGGCAGCCCTGAGCCGCAAGACGGCGAGGCATGGCGCTGAACGCAGAACCGGCTGCGGAAGATGTAGTGGAGGTGGTGCAGGCGTTTAACGAGGCGCTGAATGCCGGCGACGTTGAGGGCATGCTGCGCTGGCTGACGCCGGGCAGCATTTTCGAGAACACCTCCCCACCGCCGGACGGCGAACGGGTCGTCGGGAAAGAAGCGCAGCGCATCTTCTGGGAGGCATTTTTCCAGGGGTCAACGGGGGCGCGGATCGAGATCGAGGAGATTTTCGCCCTCGGAGAGCGGTGTGTCATGCGCTGGACGTACAGCTGGGTGGACCCGGCTGGTCAGCCAGGCCATATCCGCGGGGTGGATGTGTACACCGTGCGGGATGGGCTTATCCAGGAAAAACTATCGTACGTGAAGGGGTGACGGTGGTCAACCGGCGCCCAGCGCCAGCTCGATGACCTGCGGGATGGTCAGCTCAGCACCCTCCAACAGGGCGGCCTGGTAGGCCTCTTCTCCGAGCTGGCGGCGGCATTCGGCGATGTATTCATTAATTTCGACATCATCGGCCAGCTGGTGGCCGTACAGCTGGATGGATTCCAGGACGGCGATCGAAGCACCCAGCAGCATGGTGGCACGCTGCGGATCCCCAAGTTTGGCAATAGGTCCCGCCATGCAAGCCACAAAGGTGCCAATCCCGTAATCATTGCGCATAGCTCTGACCATCGTCAGAGCTTCTTTCATCATCTCCAGAGCATTGCGATATTCCCCGAAGCGGTAGGCGATGAAGCTCAGGTTTTCGTAGAGCATTGCCACGCGCAGCTCCTCGCCGGTTACGTGCACCAGGGCCAGGCTGTCCTCGTAGTATTGTTTGGCCTGAGCGTAATCCCCCTCCAGGCGCGCCAGCTCCCCCAGCACGTTCAACCCCATCACCATGCCGGGCTTGTCATCCAGTTCGGTCAGTGTAGCCAGCCCGCGCCGGGTATAGGTATAACCCAAAGGGATTTCTTCTGGCCTTTCTATGTGATGACTTCCTACAAACAACTGCATCCAGGCTGTTTTCCGCCGGTCGCCGGTCGCCTCGTACAGGTACAGAGCTTTGTGGCTCAGCTGCTTGGCGGTGCCCATGTCACCCAGTACGTAGCCGATTTCAGCCACCGTGTTGCAGACACCCGCCTGCAGGGCAGGATCTGCCCCCTCCATGACTGCCAGTGCCTGCTGCGCCCAGCGCCGCCCTTCGGCGGCGTAGCCGGTGTAGTACCAGAAATCGCGCAGCATACCCACGATTGTCAACCCATAATTAATCTCCGGCCCAGCCAGCGACCAGGCCAATACCTGGCGCAGGTTTTCCTGCTCGGCCCGCAGGCGGTTGAACCAGTACACCTGGCGGTGGGTGCGGAATTCAGGCGCGGCCTGCTCGCACAAGTGGGTGTAATAGGCCGCGTACCGGCTGAAAATATCCACGTCGGGCGCGGCCTCTGCCAGGCGTTCGGCGGCGTATTCGCGGATGGTTTCCAGCATGCCGAAGCGCGGTTCGCCGTCTGAACCCATCTGCACCCGCACCATGTTTTTGTCCACCAGCGCTCCCAGCAGGGTCACCACCGGCAGGGGCAGGCCACCCCCGCATACCTGTTCCACGGCTTCGAGGATGCCTCCCCCGGTAAAGACCGCCAGGCGGGCGAACAGCTGGTTTTCAGCCGGAGTGAGCAGGTTGTAGCTCCAGGAAATGGTGGCGCGCAGGTTGCGCCCACCGCCCGGCAGCAGACTGAGCTGGTCTGCGATATGTTCCTGCAGGCGCTCTGACAATTTCTCGAGGGAAAAGATCTTGGCCTGGGTGGCAGCCAGCTCGATCGCCAGAGGCAGCCCCTCCAGGCGGGTGCAGATTTGGGCCGCGGCCTGCAGCCCGGCTTCATCCAGCACCAGGTTGGGCTGAACGGCGCGCACACGCTGCAGGAACAGGCTGACCGCCTCCGACTGTTCCAATTGGGCCGGGAGCTGTGCTTGCTGCAGATCAGGCAGGCTCAGCGGCTGTACGCCGTACTCCTGTTCGCCGTACAGCCCGAGGCGGGCGCGGCTGGTCGCAAGCACACTGAGGCGCGGGCAAGCCGCGAGCAGCTCGCCCACCTGCGGGGCCGCAGGCAGCAGGTGCTCAAAATTATCCAGCACAAGCAGCAGGTGTTTGCCTTTCAGGTTGTGCTTGATGATGTCAAGCAAGGGCGCCTCGCCGCTGCGAATGATTCCCAGGATCTGGGCGAGAGTGTCCATCACGAAATCGGGCGAGCGAATGGGTCCCAACTCAGCCAGCCAGACGCCATCCTGGTAGCCCTCCACGAGCGTGCCAGCCGCTTCCAGCGCCAGGCGCGTTTTGCCAGTGCCGCCCGGGCCGGTGAGCGTCACCAGCCGGTTGGCCTTTAAAAGGGAGCGCAGCTCATCCAGCTCCTTGCGGCGCCCGACGAAGGAGGTCAGCTGGGCGGGCAGGTTGCTGGGTGGTTTTTCGGGAGCAGCCAGCGAACCGGGTTCATCCAGCAGACCGTAGGCCTGCGCCAGGGCGACTGCTTCGGTGCGGCTGCCCGCGCCGAGCTTGCCAAAGAGCTGCTTGTTGTACCACTTGACCGTTTCGGGAGCCAGCGCCAGGCGCTGAGCGATCTCGCGGTTCGAGTACCCATCACGTATCAAGCGCAGGATGCTGATTTCGCGCTCGCTCAGGGGTTCCAGCCAGGCAGGGGGCTCAGGTGATTTTGTGATCATGTCTTGGAACCTATTTTATACCAAATCCACCCAAATTCCCCACTTTCGGGGGGTGACCACCCCCCCGGCTCGCCGGTATCCTGGAACTATCGGAAATAACCCAGCAGGAAACAGCGAAAGGAAGCCGACATGGACCGCATCAATATGGAATTCAACTCCCAGCACCACATCCAGACCCTACGGCAGCAGGGATTGCAGTCGCAAGCGCGGAAGGCCGGGCGGTTAGCCGGGCAGAAGGATGCAGGGCAGGGGACCGCCGTGAACAACCGCATGGAGGCCGAGAAAGAGCAGAGTTCGTTCGGGCGGGTGTTCGCCAGCCTGCGGGCGGTGTTTGCAAAGTGAAGCTGACCCCAGATGGCAGGCGGTTGATTTGCAGAGCTTTTATCGGCCGCCCAATAAAGCGCTCTGACCGTTGGTTTGCTTTACTTTGCCAGTTGTGACCCAACGTGAAACGTGAGTTCACCAACGTTGGTCGTCTGCATGCTCATTTCATATTCGAGAAGATTGCCAGCCAGCCGCCACACTCGACTCGAGTGGAGCGCACGCCCATCGTTTTCAATGATTTCACTTTCGAAGGACAGAGAAAACTCGCCTGGAGGAGGTTCGAGGTCCTGCAGGCTGCCTCGCAAGATTTCAACCCGACCGCTGCTTTGGACACAAACAAGCTCAACACTGCCATCCTCCTTGGGCCGGATCAACCCCGCTTCCCAATGGCTCCTGCGAATAGGCCGCCCATCCGCATCAATTAACTCAGTACGCTGTTCGTAGGTGAGATAGGCTGTGCCCGGTTCGTGGCTTATCCGGAACGTCTCGATGTATTCAAAACTTTCAATGGTTGGATAACTGCCACGCCCGCGACCCGCCCATACACCTGCCAGCAGCGCCAGCCGCTCCAGAGCCAATTGATTGCCTGCGCCCCGTGCCCCCGCAATTGGATTCAAAGGTGTCTCATCCATTTCAAGTCCTCCCGGTTTGCTGGCGAGCCTGCCAGCCATCCTACCTGGCGCCTGCGCGCAGAGCGGCGGGGGGCGCAAACCCATCAAGTACCTGCGAGCACCCACCGTACATCAAATATTCTCCCGGATATCGGGCGCAGGCGCGGGTGCTATCCGCTGCAAGGTATGGTATTTACAGGATCCGCGCCAGAAAATCGCGCGTACGCTGATGATCTGGATCGGTAAGCAGCTTGGCAGGAGTGCCCTGCTCAACAATGACGCCTTCATCCATGAAGATAACCCGATCACCCACATCGCGGGCAAAGGCCATCTCATGCGTGACGACAATCATGGTCATCCCCTCTGCCGCAAGTTTGTTCATCACTTCTAATACTTCGCCAATCGTTTCAGGATCAAGGGCGGAGGTGACCTCATCGAGCAGGATGGCACGTGGATTCATCGCCAGGGCACGGGCAATGGCAACCCGCTGCTGCTGCCCGCCGGATAGTTTGCTCGGGTACGCTTGTGCCTTATCGAGTAAATCGACGTGGGCCAGCTGTTCGATGGCGCGTCTCTCGCTTTCGGCTTCATCTAAATCCAAGCCGCGCCAGGGGCCGAGCTTAATATTTTCGATCACATTCATGTGGGGAAAGAGATTATAGCTTTGGAACACAATCCCCAGGCGAGTGCGTACACGATTGATGTCGATGCCTTTATTGAGAATATTTTCACCGTCAAAGATCACTTCACCTTTGTCCGGTGTCTCTAACAGGTTGATGCAGCGCAGGAGGGTCGATTTTCCACATCCGGAGGGTCCAATGATGACCAGGACTTCCCCCTCCATCACATCGAGATCAATTCCCTTTAGAACATGCAAATCGCCAAAATATTTTTGAATATTACGCAGTGAAATCAGGGGTTCAGTGGTCATCCGTAGGTATACCTGCTCATCCTTGATTCAAGCCTGTTCAATAAATACGCCGAGATTCCGGTCATAACTAGGTAAATCATTGCGACTAACAGCCAGATTTGGAAGGCCCGGAACGTAGCTGCGATGATAATTTGCCCATTGCGCGTCAATTCTTCGACGCTGATCACCGCGATCAGGGAGGTGTCCTTCAAACTGATGATAAACTGATTCCCGAGGGATGGCAATGCGACCAGCAAAGCCTGGGGCGATATGACAAAGCGCATCGTCCTGAACCAATTCAGACCCAATGAACGTGCGGCTTCGATCTGGCCTTTGTGAATGGACTGCAGGGCCCCCCGGATTGTTTCGCCGAAATAGGCGCCCGAGTTAATGGTGAGGGCAGTCACACCGGCGACGAAGGGTGAGATGGGACGGCCGATGATATTGGGGATGCCAAAAAAAATGAAAAAGATCTGAACCAGGAGCGGAGTCCCGCGGATAACGTAAACGTAACCGCGAAAGAAACCATCGAGGAAGCGGACGTGATAGGCTCTCACCACACCTGTGATCATACCCAGGATAAATCCCAGGCTGACGCCGACCGCAGTTAATTCCAGGGTGACCAGCGCGCCGCGCAGAAGCCGGGGCAAATAGGTGATGGCAATGCTTAAAAAGTCATCAAACATGGCAAACCTTTTTCCTGCTGATGGAAGATGGCAAACAGAATGTTCGCAATCAATGGGTTTATAGACATCCGCAGTCTGCTCTCCGAGAGCAGACTGCGGATCTTGACTGTGGTCGAGTTGCAGCCTGAATTGCTGGCCTAATATTGACCTGGTTTCAGGTCTGGCTTCACCCCAAACCATTTTTCATACAATTCATCATATTTGCCGTTTGCGGCCAGTTCGAGCAATGCCGCATTGACGGCCTCCAGTGTCGCAGTTTGCCCGCTGGGCACGGCGATCCCGTAATCATCCCCGGTCAGCAGCTCACCAACGACCTTCAGGGTACCCGGCCCTTCAGAGGCGATGTAGTAGCGCAGCGTTGAATCGTCATTGATGGTGGCGTCGACGTTGCCATTAATGACCGCCAGGTAGGTATCGTTATTGCTGTCGAACGTGGAAATGCTGATCTCACTGGCATAGGGCAGCTCGCGAATAAAGGCTTCGCCGCTGGTGCCAATCTTAACGGCGATGGTCTTACCCTTTAAATCCTCCGGGTTCACGATATCGTTGTTTTCCGGCTTGACCGCCAGCACCAGACCGGTGCGGAAATAGGGGGTTGAGAAGTCGATCACTTCTTCCCGTTCAGGTTTTATGGTCATGGCTGCAATCGACATATCCACCTGGTTGGCCTGGAGGGCTGGAATAATGCCGTTGAAATCCATGGGCCGGTAATCGATCTCGAAGTTGGCGACTTTGGCGATTTCGTTCATCAAGTCGAGGTCAAACCCGGTGTAGGCGTCATTCTGGAGAAATTCAAACGGCGGGAAATTGACATCATGCGCGACGACAAGCTTCTTCCCCCCAAGCCCTTCGCCAGACGTACTTCCAGTTCCGCTTGAAGACGGGCTGCATGCACTCAGCGCCAGCCCCAGGACGAGGATGAAAACCAGCGTAACAATTGTCATTCTTTTCATTTCTGCCTCCTTAGTGTGAACAGTAATTTAACAAAATATCCATTCGGACGAAATAAACTTGCAAGAATGGCGATCTGCTTGTTTCGTTCCCCAAATGGACAAGAAAAACCGATGCGATTTTTTAGATACGATGGTTCAAAGGGTAAGCAGGATAATTGAAGAAATCATAAGGATTCTATAAATATATCCAACCTGTGTCAAGGACGAACTGGTCCATTGGTTCGCGCCGATTTGCAAGAGGCGCGTGAGACAAACTGCCACGAAGGATTTTGGATCGATGTCTGGTCAAAAAATGTGAACCTTCGGACGATGAGGCTCGCCGGCAGGTGTACGTGCGATGTTTTTTGCCAGGGCTGGGGCAGCGCAAACAGGCTGGCTTCACCCTGGAGAAGGCTCTCCGTAGATAAATGATGCCGGGTGACAAGTCGCGCCAGCCTGGGGTAAACTATATCCATGTCTCCCACGGACGATTTGTATGCGCTTATGTCCAGCCTGCTCCAGCAAACGGCGCAGAATCCGGAAACACTCCCCGCCATTCCTTCCAAGCATTGGCCGGCTGGATCACCAGAACGGCGCCTTTTGGAAGAGCTCCAGGCGGCGCTGGCCGCGCTGCACAGCAGTGCGCAGCACAGCGGGGGGCAAAACCATGCGTCTCAGATTGATGAGGGGGAGATGTCTTACCGGAATATCTTCGAAATCGCCAGTGATGGGATGATTATCAGTGATTTGGAGACCGGCCTGGTGGTCGAGGCCAACCCTGCGGTGTGCGCGATGTACGGCTATGCACCCGCTGAATTTATTGGCCTGCACCGGACCAGTTTCATCCACTCCGACAGTTCTCACCAGCTCCTCGAGAATGGTCAGGCAGGCCGGTTGGAAGGCGCCAACGTAAACTTACAGGTTCACACGCGCCGGGATGGCTCGCCGTTTTATGTAGAACTGAGTGGGACAATCTATACGGATCATGGCCGAACTTATCTCCTGAGTCTCGTGCGGGACGTCAGCCAGCGGGTGCAAGCCGAGCAGCTGCTCCAACAACGGGTGGAAGAGCGCACCCGCGAACAATCCACCTTGTTGGAGATCTCCCAGACACTGGCTTCCGCGCTTGAGCTCCAGCCGGGCTTGATCCTCGACCAGCTGCGGGTGATTATCGATTATACGCATGCCGGGCTTTTCAAGCTGGATGGCTCATCCCTGACCGCCCTGGCTGTGCGCGGGCCGCAGCGGCTGGAACAGGCCATGCCCTTCCAAATCAGGCTGGAAAATCCAGAAACCCTGGCCGCACTGTTTAACGGGCAGCGCTCTGCTCGGATCGCCGATGTGCAAAACACGGATTCGCCGGCCCGCTTTCTACGCTCCCTCCTGGGTAACCAGGCGAGCATTCTGCTGGAGGGCGGTCGGTCGTGGATGTGGGTTCCTCTGGCGATCAAGGACCGCGTCATCGGGGCAATCGGGGTGGCGCATGCCGAGCGGAACTTCTTTACTGCCCATCACGCCGACCTGGCCCTGACCGTGGCAAACCAGGCGGCGATCACCATGGTCAATGCTGAGCTGTACGAACACGCGCGCACGCTCGCTGTCCTGCAGGAGCGGCAGCGGCTGGCGCGCAACCTGCACGACGCCGTCAACCAGTCGCTATTCTCAGCCGGGCTGATTGCTGAAGTTCTGCCGCGCCTGTGGGAGCAGAACCCGGAAGAAGGACGCCGGTCCCTGGATGATTTGCGCCGCCTGACTCGCGGCGCACAGGCCGATATGCGCCTGCTGCTGGCCGAGCTGCTGCCCTCGACCCTGACGGATGCCGAATTAGGCGACCTGCTGCACCTGTTGGCAACTGCGCTGGCGGGACGGACGAATATCCCCGTCAACTTAACCGTCGCGGGAAAAGGGAAATTACCCGCGCTTGTGCAGGTAGCGCTTTACCGCCTGTGCCAGGAAGGGTTAACGAACATTGCCAAACATGCCGGGGCCAGCCGGGTGGACATTCACTTAGAATTAAATACCGGTGCGGTTGATCTGCGCATTCGAGATGACGGCCGCGGCTTCGATCCCGGACAAACACCCCCAGGTCACTACGGGCTGAGCATGATGCAGGAGCGTGCTGCAGCCGCGGGAGCGACGTTAGCCCTCACCAGCGAGCCGGGGTATGGCACAGAAATTGTAATTCACTGGGCGGAAGCCGAAGAACAGAAGGCGGAATGATAATGAGCTCTTCCCAACCGATTCGCGTGATGTTGGTTGATGACCATACCATGGTGCGCCGGGGATTGGCAACTTTCTTGATGGTTTTTGACGACCTGGAACTGGCGGGTGAAGCCGGCAGCGGGGAGGCCGCCCTTGATCTCTGTGCCCAGGTCCAACCCGACGTCATCCTGATGGACATGATGATGCCGGACATGGATGGGGCTACCGCCACGCGCCTCATTCGCGAACAATTTCCCGGCGTGCAGGTCATTGCCCTGACGAGCTTCAAAGAGCAGGATGTGGTTCAGAACGCGCTGCAGGCCGGGGCGATAGGCTATTTGCTTAAAGATGTGTCGGCGGATGAGCTGGCGCGCGCGATCCGTGCCGCCCACGCGGGGCGTGCCACGCTCTCCCCAGAGGCTGCCCAGGCGCTCGTGGACGCGGCCAACCAGCCGCCCGTGCCAGGCCAGGATTTAACGGAGCGCGAGCGGGATGTGCTGGCCCTGATGGTCGAAGGTTTAACCAACACCCAGATCGCCGGAAGGCTGGTGGTCAGCCCATCGACCATCAAGACCCACGTCAGCAACATCCTATCCAAGCTGGGCGTTGCCAGCCGGTCAGAAGCAGTGGCATTAGCTTTACGCAGCGGGCTGGTTTCCTGACAGTCCGGCGCGGCTGCAGCCACAAAGTTCTCCCCCACTTGGGGGAGATAAACACACCCCGGCGGATGGATGCGGCCGGGGTGTGTTTGATATAGGATTAAGGTATGAAACGCGCCTTTTTAGCAGATGCCCAGCCCGATGAACGTTCAGCGATCCAGCTTATCCTCCAAGATATGAACATGCAGGTTGTTGGGCATGCTTCCGACTGGCTTACTACGTTAGCCCTGGCTCCAGCTACCCGCCCAGATCTGGTGGTCGTTGATTGGGGGCTGGTCGCTGGCGAGTTGGGGACTGCCCTGCCAAAACTAAGGGAAGCCTGCCCACAGGCAGTGCTCATCGTCCTCATCAGCCATCTGGATTCTCGTCACCAGGCGGCCCTCTCGGCCGGCGCGGATGCCTTTATCAGCAAAGGCGAGACTTCCGAACGGGTGGCTGAACGCTTGCGAGATGCCGTTGCAATTGTTCAAACTCGATGAAACATTCTTCGCTTACACGTTTTGCCTGGCTCTCCATTGCTGCGGCAATTTTAACCATTGGTCTTAAAGCACTAGCCTACGAGCTGACCGGCTCAGTCGGCCTGCTCTCAGATGCGCTGGAATCATTCGTTAATCTGGCTGGCGCCTTGATGGCGTTAGCGATGTTGACTATAGCCGCCCGTCCAGCCGATGAAGAACATTTGTTTGGTCACAACAAGGCTGAATACTTTTCGAGCGGCGCCGAAGGCATGCTAATTCTTGTGGCCGCGGTTAGCATTGCCGTGGCAGCCGTGAGAAGACTGATCAACCCACAACCACTGGAACAGGTTGGGCTTGGAATTGTAGTTTCGATGGTGGCTTCATTTGTAAACCTGGGTGTGGCGTTGGTTTTACGCCGGGCGGCAAAGCAGTATAACTCGATTGTCCTTACAGCCAATGCCCAGCATTTGTTGACCGATGTCTGGACTTCGGTGGGCGTGTTGGTTGGAGTTGGGGCAGTAGCTTTGACCGGCTGGGTGCGGTTGGACCCGATCATAGCGCTGGTTGTCGCCGGTAATATCGTCTGGTCAGGGTTTCGCATCATCCGGAACTCGGTATCCGGATTGATGGATACAGCCCTACCTGTTGAAGAACAAATTAAGCTCCTAAATGTTTTAGACCAGCACCTGCAAACCGGCGTACAGTATCATGCGCTTCGAACTCGCCAATCTGGTGCGCGCGTATTTATATCACTGCATGTATTGGTTCCCGGTGAATGGACAGTCCAGCGAGGGCACGCGCTCTTGGAAGGTATCGAGGCGGGCATACGGCAGGTTATGCCAATGGCTGCAGTGTTTACGCATTTAGAGTCACTTAACGACCCGGCTGCCTGGGATGATATCGCTTTTGACCGTGGTACCGTCCCCACCCATTCCTGATCTCCCCCAACTGGTGTAGTTAATGTTCCCCCGGCCGGTGGATGTGACCCGGAGATATTTGTTTTAGACTTAATTGAGGTCATGTTGATCCTATCCCTGACTTTTCCAGCCAGGTATTTGAGACCTCACGAACATACTCATAACGAAAGCGAGAAAAGGTAAAGGCGATGAACGATAAAACATTTGGAAAAAAAGTTAATCGGGACGTAAACCAGACGAAAAAAGATTTGACGACCTTGAAGGATGATAACGTCACCGGGATGACCCGGATAAAAAAGGATTTCGTTACGTTGAAAGATGATGGCGTCACCGGGGTGAGCCGGAAGTTTGACCAGTTGGCCGACGACACAAAGAAAAAAGTAACCGGCGCAGTACAGACCATTAATGAGGATGTTGGACATGGTTTGAGCCAATACAACGCGAAAATACAGGAGATTGCCGATCGAGTGCCAGGTGGTTTTAGCAAGAAAGCTGCCAGGTACCCCTGGGTGACAGTCACGATCTCCCTTATTTTTGGTCTGCTGCTGGGCGGATTGCTCAAACCGGGCCGGCGTTCTGGGGGCAGCCCCAGGCTGGATGAGTTAGCAGAGTTAGCAGTTGGCTGAAAGAATCATTCCCAAAACCTTTGGCAAGCCTGGGCGAAAGCCTGGCGCGGCCGGCGCAGGCCTCCGCTTCCACCCCACTTTATTTGCAAACCATGAACCGGATCACGCAGCTGCAGGACCCTCAGGCAAATGTCTTTGCTGCAAGTGTTGTCAGGTTATGGGATGGGATTGACTCTGTCCGGCAGGAAGTCGACCAACCACTGCGTAATCAGGACAGCAATTGAATGGCTTGATCATGAATAGAATCTGGCGCTGGATTGCGACTTTACTGATCGTTACTTTTATAAGTTTGAATCTGTTCGTGTGCCAAAGTAGCGCCGCCAACCCTGACAGGCACCAGCGAACCGCCACAGGTTTATGCCGCTGCGCAGTCGACACTGGATTATGGTCAGAGCCAGTTGGAGGCGTTGTCGCACCAGGCAACAGTGGTCGGCATGGATATGGCTCAGGCTGCAAATGCCGCGGTACAGGCTACCCTGGATACCAACGAACGGCAGATTATGGAGATGGCATACCAGGGCACCGCGGTCAGCTTGAACATGGCTCAGGCGGCTGCCACGCAGCAATTCATCGCACAACAAACCCAGAGCATGTGGGATGCGACGGCCAACGCTCAGAGCCAGGCTGCTGTAGCCACGAATTCTGCCTACAGCCTGAATGTTACCCAGACCGCCCTGGCCCAGGCGATTCTGGATGTCCAGGTCGTCCAGACTGCCCAGGCGGTCGCGATCACGCAGCAGTTCAGTACTGACCAAACCCAGATTGCCTGGAATGCCGAGGCAACCGCTCAAAGCCAGGCTGCCACAGCCACGTATTCTGCCTACAGCCTGAACGTCACCCAGACCGCCCAGGCCCAGGCGATGCTCTATGTCCAGGCCACCGAAACTGCCCGGGTGCAAGCTACCCAGACGGCTAATTCGTTGACGGCCACACCGTGGGCGATGCTCCAGGCTGACATTGTGCGTGCACGGGGTGTAGCAGCACGAAGTGCCTTGTGGGGAGAGTTTGTCGTTACCCCTTTGAAAGTCATTCTGATCACCCTGGTGGTTGTCCTGCTTATCGTGGGTGCGGCCCTGGCATACCGGCGTCTTATACCTGTGCTGGAGCTTCGCCTGCGCACTATCGCGCGTTATAACAATAAACCCTTCATCCTGGTGGATGAGATGCTCGTAGACCCCGCTCACCCTTATCTTCAATTACCGGAGCGGGCGATGCGCCAACTCAACCAGCCACAACTCCCAGGTGATCAGATGACCCAGGTGGAAATCATCGGTCCGTCTGAGCCATCCATTATCAACTGGATCGCTGAAGCCGAGCAAAAACTGCGCTCAGATGGATGGATATGACCATGAGTGTTAACCGTTTCCTTCCAGCGGCTCGTTATGTAGCCCGGGCGATGCCAGTCATCCTGGCCCAGCGTGGGTTAACACCATTCATCAGCCGCTTTGTTCTGACCGAAACTCAGCAGGGTAATGTCTGGCTGTTTGCCGTCCTGGAGGTCGGCCCTCTGAACCACCCGGAAGACTATGCAGCACCGGAGGTGTTGCAGGATCTCTCCACGTCGTTCCATGGGCTTCCTGTCGTGATCAGCGACTCCTACGGCCTGCGCTATGCCGTGCTGCTCAAATCACTGAATTGATCGCGGCAGCTTGACGCGATAAAAGGAATGGATCCCAAGCATGGCACTCCAACCCCCTTCACCACCTTATCAATGGACTTTCCGGCGCGTCATGTGGGCGACTCTGGTGCTCGTTTTTGTCGCCCTATGCTTCTGGCTGCTCTACCGTTTTTACCAGGTCATTTTCATCTTGTTCGTCGCCATCGTGATGGGCACGGTGATCAGGCCGCTCGTGAGCCTGGTTGCACCAGCGTGGGCTTCCCCGGATGGTGGGGGTCATTCTCGTCTACCTCCTGCTGCTCGCCCTATTTATTAGGCTTTGTGCTGTTGTTGTTCCCATTGATTGTCGAGCAAGGCAGCAACGATCGTTGCCGCTGTGCCAGGTTACTACCAAAACCTGCGTGTGTGGATGGTTAATTATCCCAATCCCTTGATTGTGCACTTGAGTGAGTTCCTCCCGGCAGTACTACCCGGCCTGGGCGGCCTTGAGCCGATCCAGCAAACGGGACAGCAAATGCTGGCTTCTGCAGGGCAGGCCTGGGGATATGTGGGATTAGCGGCTCAAGTCATCTTTATGACCACGGCGATCCTGCTATTGGCCTTGCACTGGACACTTGATGGGCCGCGAACCATTCAGTCATTGTTGCTGCTGGTTCCAACGGGCCAGCGCGAGAGCATCAGCGAATTGATTTCGGCCATGGAATCCAAGGTTGGTTTCTACATTGCCGGACAAGGCGTCCTCTGCCTGGTTATCGGCAGCCATGGCGCTGGTTGCCTATCTGCTCATCGGCTTGCCCAATGCCCTGGTGCTGGCGCTCGTGGCAGGCGTGATGGAGGCTGTCCCGATGGTTGGGCCGCTGCTCGGCGCCATTCCTGCGGCGGTCGTTGCCCTATCCATTGCGCCTTCCAAGTTGATTTGGGTGATCGCTCGCCACGGTTGTCATTCAGCAGGTGGAAAACAGCCTGCTGGTGCCGCGCGTCATGCGTAAGGCGGTGGGGGTCAATCCGTTCGTCTCCCTGCTGGCGATTTTTGCCTTTAGCTCTTTGTTCGGCATTGCCGGCGCGCTCATGGCAATTCCCATGGCGGCCATTATTCAGCTTTTACTCGATCGCTTCGTCTTTCATCCAGACAGCGATGGAGCCGGAGGTCTCGCCTGGTCGCGATTATGCCAGCCGGCTGCGCTATGAAGCCCAAGACCTGGCCCAAGACCTGCGCAAGCAGGCGCGGCTCAAGAAAGGGGGCTCGGACCTGAGGGTCAAGCAAATCGACCAGGTGATGGATGAGATTGAGGCCATTACAACCGACCTTGATTCTCTGCTGGCCCAGGTCAATCCAACCGGTGCGCCATGACGAAGCAAGCTGGTATGGTTCGGCTACGGCGGTTATGACCACGCTGCTGGCGCTGGTGGTGCTGTGGCAGTTCCGCATCGTCGTCGTTTACGTGTTGATCTCGCTTGCACTGGCGGCCGCACTGCGCCCATTGGTCAGCCGTCTGGTCGGGCGAGGCGTTGTGGTGCGCGTGGCCTGGATTCTCTGTACCTGGTAGCCCTGGGTGGTTTTGGCATCTTACTCTTCCTGGTCGGGTAGAGCCGCGATCAATGAGATCCAACAGTTAGCCCAAACTTTGGCGGTGCAGGATGTGTGGACGTCTGCCGGTATGGCTGAAGGGCAGCTCGTTCCAACAGGCGCTGGTTGCGCGGCTGCCACCGCCGAGCATGCTCTTCGATGCATTTACCGGCGACCAGGGGCAGCTCGTGCTGCCGGCTCATGCTCGGCTTCACGCAGGGTATTGGCGGTGTCGTGAGCGGCATCAGTCATCATTTTGTTTTTGAGCATCTATTGGAGCATCAATCAAATTCATTTTGAACGCCTCTGGCTTTCGCTGCTTCCCTCTGGCCAGCGCAAACAGGCACGTGGTATCTGGCGGACAATCGAGCCGGACCTCGGCGCTTACATTCGCAGCCAGGTCATTCACAGTCTCCTGGCCGGGCTGATGTTCGGGCTTGGTTACTGGCTGCTCGGTTCTCCATACCCGGCGCTCCTGGCGTTGATCGGCGCCTGGCATGTCTGATACCCGTGGTTGGGGCAGTCCTGGCGGTCATTCCAGTGCTCGTGGTGGGGCTGCTGACCAGTGTGCAGCTCGGCCTGATTACGGCTCTCTATACGCTGGTCGTCTTGATTGCCCTGGGAATATGGGTCAAGCCACGGCTTTTCAAGCGCAGATGGGATAATCCCATTCTGACCGTCGTGCTGCTCATTGCCCTGGCAGACGCATTTGGTCTGCTCGGCATCATCATTGCGCCACCTTTATCGGTGGTATGCCAGATCCTGTGGAGCCGCCTGGTCAGCCACCGGGCGGTTTCGGGGGCAGCCGTCCAGGTTTCAGACCTCAAAGAACGGCAGGCCCGCCTTTGGGACGCCATCCAGGCGATGGATGAACCGCCTGTAGCCATTGGTGACCAGCAGCATGGAGCGGCTCACCAAACTGATTGAGAAAGCTGAACCCGTTCTGCAAGCCGACCCGCCGGCAGAACCAATCGCGCCGTTCTCACCTCTCCACACTTTGATGGCTGATGAGGCGCAGCCTGAGCTTACTCTTAATTGATCTCCCCCAACTGGTGTAGATCAACATCCCCTGACCGGCGGATGTGTCCGGGAGACAGAAGATATAGAATAAAATTGCGCCTTATTTTATTCGTTTCACCGGCACATTCTGCCTCTTACTGGTATTTGTGGAGGAGAAGCAGGTTGAAAACCGGCGCATAATGCTGTCCCGAGCGCCGGCATAAAATGGGACAGCTTTTCGAAAGCGATTTAGGATGATTTCGTAATTGAATTCAGACATTTTCAAGGCAAGTGGAAGGAAATGCGCGGCCAGCTCAAAGAATGGTGGGGAAAACTCACCGACGATGAACTGGAACAGGCGGGCGGCAATGCCGACCAAATCGTTGGCCTGCTCCAACAGAAGTATGGCTACACGCGGGAGCACGCTGAGAGGAATTCAACCAGCGGATGAAGGACGTGAAAGAGGTGGCTGCAAAAGTATGACGCCCGCGCGGAGCCGTGCGACGGGCTGAAGGCTGTGCTATTTACTGAGTTGGATTGGCATCTTTTATCAGCGAGAACTGGCGATAATCGCACAAACACGGTTTACCACTGGATTCCAAACCAATAACGAAGGAGAATTATTATGGGTGTCATTATTTACCTCATCGCTGGCGCAGTCGTTGGGTATTTGGCCGGCCAGATCATGAATTCCAATACGCACTCAATCCTCAATATCCTGGCTGGCGTTGTGGGGGCGTTCGTGGCGGGGTGGTTCATTTCCCCGCTTCTGGGCATTGGGACGATCAATGAGGGGATCACCTTTTCTACGATGCTGGTATCGCTGGGAGGCGCCATCCTCTTATTGTTTGTTGTCAAACTCTTCCGCGGGGGTGGGCTGCGCAAAGCATTTCGCTGAGCCGATCCATCTGGGTATTCGATCAAGCACTAAAAAATCTCCCCCAACCGGTGGAGATCAATATCCCCTGACCGGTGGATGTGCCCGGAAGCCTGAAGTTATAGAATAAATTTGCCCTTCATTTTATTCGTTTCACCGGCACATACAGCCCTTTACTGGTATTTGTGGAGGAGAAGCAGGTAGAAAGACCGGCGTATAACGCTGTCCCGTGCGCCGGCAAAAATTGGGGCAGCTTATAGAAAGCGATTTAGGAGGATTTTGGATGAATTCAGATATTTATGAAGGCAAATATAAAGAAATGCGCGGCCAGCTCAAAGAATGGTGGGGAAAACTCACCGACGATGAACTGGAACAGGCGGGCGGCAATGCCGACCAAATCGTTGGCCTGCTCCAACAGAAGTATGGCTACACGCGGGAGCACGCTGAAGAGGAATTCAACCAGCGGATGAAGGACGTGAAAGAGGCGGCTGCAAAAGTATGACGCCCGCGGAGCCGTGCGACGGGCTGAAGGCTGTGCTATTTACTGAGTTGGATTGGCGCCTTTTATCAGCGAGAACTGGCGATAATCGCACAAACACGGTTTACCACTGGATTTCAAACCATTCACAAAGGAGAATATCAATGAATCTTATTATCTATCTCATCGCTGGCGCGATCGTCGGATATGTGGCCAGCCGGATCATGCACACGAATTCGCAGCAGGGCTTAATCCTCGATATCCTGGTAGGCATTGTGGGCGCGTTCGTGGCAGGGTGGTTCATATCCCCACTTTTGGGTGTTGGAACGATCAATGATGCGATCTCCCTCCCGACCATGCTTGTGTCACTGGGAGGCGCCATCCTCTTGTTGTTTGTTGTCAAACTCTTCCGCGGGGGTGGGCTTCGCAAAGCATTTCGCTAAACTGATCCATCCGGGCATTTGATCAGACCCAATAAAATCTCCCCAACTGGGGGAGATCAACACACCTCAGCCGGTAGTTTTGGCCAGGGTGTGTTTGAGTTTAAATGAATAACATCGTAAAGCAAAGACAACCCCCCGGATATCTAAAAATATTCAGGTTTCAAGAAGATCCCCGATGCCCACACAGAATCGATTTAGCTTCTCTGAAGCGAAGCAGATTGGTGAGGCTTCAGGTATCGATTGGAATGCGTCTGATGTTGAACAGTTCCAGAGCGGGCTGGAGGAATAGCTTGAGCACAGCGACCGAGGTGCACAAACTAATGTAACCAAAGATGGTGATTGGGTCACAGGAAAAATTGCATTGGCGCATCTCAGCCCGCGCTACACCGGGCACCCGGTTCACGGGCGCTCCGGTATACTTACTGCGGTAGGCCACAGCACTTCGAGCGGCGCGTATGCTCCAATTTGGCTTTCCACATTCTATTGGAAACCGCTCAAGGTGGTGAGCTGCCTCCCCCGGTATGGAGAGTGATGTTCGAACTTGTCTTGATCCTTGGATTTCTGGCTTCGATAGCCGTCCTGGCTGGGGCAGCCGTCAGTGCCCTGCTTGGGCGGTCAAAGCTGGCTGGAAAACTGCTGGTCGGGCTCGGCGTGTGCCTCGCCGTCTACCTGGGAATCGTGGCCGGGGTTTCCCTGGCTTCCCCTCAGCGGGTGCTGGCGCTGGGCGAAGACCGTTGTTTTGATGATTGGTGCGTGGCTGTGGAAAATGTTGAGAAGACAGCGGAGTTGGGCCAGGGCACCCGGGCGGAAGGGGTATTCTACGTGGTAACACTGCGCCTGTCGAACCAGGCTCGCGGGCGAGAACAGCGTGCCAGCAGCGCCGCGGTCCACCTGCTGGACAGCACGGGGCGCGTGTACGATCTCTCGCCTTCAGGGCAGGCGGCCTACGATGCCGAGTGGGGGGCTGCCGCGCCGCTCACTTCCTCGCTGGCGGTGGGTCAATCCCTGAACACGGTCCAGGTTTTCGACCTGCCCAAAAATGCCCAGGGAGTTGGCCTGGCAGTTGAACACCCCGTTGGGTTTTCGCCCGGATTATTCGTCATCGGAGATGAGGCCAGCCTGCTCCACAAACCGACCATCGTGCGCCTTCCCTGACAAATTCGGCCGGGTGAACAATATCCAGGCGTTCACGCATATCTTCCGCTGGCTGATCACACCGGTCGCCCGGTCCACGGGCCGACCCCCCCAAAACGGCGCACCTTGATCCGGCAGATAAAGCCTTCCGGCGGATTGTCCATTGCCGGGAATTTTATGTCCGGTCCCAGGTAGACGTGAGCCAGCTTCTGCAGCAGGGCGGCACCCCCACCGGTTTCGATCTGCGCCTCACCGTAAACCACCAGGTATTCGGTCAGTCCCATGGCGCTCAGCTCGGGGGATTCAAACGTCACCGCCACACGCCCATCCCGGCGGATGTTGCGGTACTTTAACCGTCTCGCTGAGATGTCCTGAGACGAGATCGTCACCGTCCAGGCCCATCCAGACGATGGTGACCTGCGGGCTGCCATCCGGGTTGAGGGTGACCAGGTGGGCGGCAACGCCTTTAGCGATTAACTGCCGGGCTGATTCAGGTAGCTGCATGGGCATTTTCTCCTGCGGGAAGGATTGATCTGGCAACAAATAGTTGATTTGAGTCTGGTTTGATAGCCTCAGTATAATAAGCAATCCCGGTCGGTGCAATCCCGTAGAAGGAGTAACGATGTCTGAATACACCACGTACAAACGCTGGGTGCTGCTGGATGGGCACACGGAAGCCGAGTTGGTCGCCCTGGTGCAGGCCACGATCGCTCCGCACTACCGGCTGCTGCCGGGGTGCAAACGATTGGGGCTGCTGCGCATACCCGGAACTCGTTCTTACCTCGCCACCCAGCACTGGCAGGATCGGGCTGCGTACCAACAGGCGTTGGCCTCCGCAAGCTACCCGGCCTGGCTGGCTGCCTATACGCCTGCGCTCGAACAGTGGCACCAACTCATGGCGCTGGAAGCTGAATGGGAAACGGAAACGATCCTGTAGCGCCAATCCGGGGCTGAATCCTGGCATCAATTTTCGTATAGCCCATGATTTCCCCCAATCCCAGGCTCGATTCAGTGATTTCAACCGAATGCAGTTGTTCCAAGCCAGCCAGGAGCGGGTTGTGGAGCCGCACGCAGTCCCCTCAGAAGGCTTCATGATTTGCAGATCGGGAATATGCACCACGGAGTTGGGCAGCACGATCTCTGTGAGCGTCTTCACATGATTTTTTTCGAGAGCAGTGAAGAGCATTTGTACAAGAGTTCTGCTTGCACGCGCCAGACAGGGTGCATATCCCCGAGAACTGCAAAGTTGAGCAATTTTCTGCCGGGCTATGCAGCCGGAACCAGGCCAAGCTGCTGCAGAATCCCCAGGTTGTCAAACTGCCCGCGGTGCTCGGCAATTTTGCCATCCTGAATGCGATCGATCAGGACTGCATTGATGGCAACCGGCTTTCCAGAGGGGGCAGGCCTTGAAAGTCACCGCTGTGTGTGCCGCCCCAAATACCGGTGGTAACCACCAGTTCTCCTTCGGCGATCTGTTCTTCAACCGTGTAATAAGTATCGCTGAACGCGGTCAAGAAGTATTTGAGATGTTGTACAAACATCTCACCATCCTCGTTACCATTGGCGATAAAATCCGGGGCTAACAAGGACATCACCGGGGATGGATCCGGCTTGCCTGTGATCTCGATGAAGCGGCGGATCAGGGCTTTATTTTGTTCTGTGGACATTTTTGTTTCTCCTTTCATTCGCTGGTGAAACAATTATGACAATTCTCACCTATTTTGTCATACGTGCCCGCACGTATCTGCTTACGTAGTTTCGAGTACCCCCACAGCGCTAGCCCGTTGAAATACGACAGGGTGCATTTCTATCAGAAAGAAAATCAGTCATCTGTCACTGCGAGGAGGGCGCTTCTTGCCCGACGTGGCAGTCTCCACATCAGCCCCGTGATTGCCACACCCGGCACACAACGCCGGGTCCATAATGACAAACGAGCGTTTCTTAGGGGTTCGAGGTGCTGCCTATTCTTCGGAATTTATCAGCCCGTGCTCGAATGCCCAGCGCACAATCTTTGTCCGTTCAGTAATCTCCAGCTTGGAGCGGATATTGGCGATGTGTTTTTCGACGGTGCGTTTGCTTAAAACCAGTTCGGCGGCTATGTCGCTGTTCGATTTCGCCTGGGCGATTAGCTTAACCACTTCCAGCTCGCGTTCGGTCAGGTCATGCTGTCCCCCAGAATATTTTCGCGGGGCAGGTGAGGTAGCGGCGATTTGCTTGGCAGTGCTGACTGCCTGATCGAGCGAAAGGCTGCACCCGATTGCCGCCTCGGTTTCGATTTCGTCCTCGGTTAGTTGCCCGGCTGCCAGAGCCAGATAATCCTCGTATTCCATGCGGGTCGCGGCCCATAAAGCGGATGCGGGCTGTTTACGCAGGGCTAATGTCGCCACCAGTAAGCGCATTCCCAGCGCGGCCTCCCCCTGGAGGATTGCCAGCGCGGCAAACCCAATCAGACATTCTGCCGCACCGGCTTTGTTGCCCTGGGTTTGATGAGACACCAGGCTCTCACGAAACAGATTCCGTGCAGTTTCAAGATCATTGAGATGCAGGTAGACATGCCCCTGGTTGTGCAAGACGGACGCAAGATCGCGCACGGCATTAATATCCCGCAGAATGGTAATGCTTTCCTCGTAAACCAGGTGTGCGTGGTGGTAGTTTTTTTCACAGCGAGCTAAATCGCCAGAGAAGTTGAGGGCCATCCCGATCCGGTACGGGTTTCCGAGCTCGCGCAGCAGAGGGATGGCCTCCTCTAACAGAGCCCGCGCATCCTCATACTTTCCGAGGGACATGGCAGAGAAACTGGCCGTGCTCAAACCAACCGCCAGCAGGTAAGTATTCCCCAGCTCACGATTCAATTCGATGGCACGCCTGACGTGCCGGTATTCGGTATCAAAATCGCCTTCGGCGCGCGCACCGTACGCCTGGGCTGATAGCGCCCAGATGAGAGCCTGCTTCCCCTCCTCACCAGCCGCTTCAGCGAGCTCGGCCGCTTTCCGCCCGTAGGCGGTTTGTTTCGCCAAATTCCCGCGAAAGCCGGACATGTTAGCAGCATAGGACAGGGCCTGGGCGTGAACGACAGGTGGAACGCCATCCTCAATCTTTGCCAGCAGGCGCTCGTACCAGCTGAGGCCCTCTTCAGCATAATCCCGAATCGTCCACAGCTGGTAATTGGCGTTTGCGATGCGCAGACCAGCAGCGATTTGTTGGGTTTGCAGCGCCCACACCAGGGCAGCCCGGATATTATCGAATTCGCGTTCCAGCATATTCAGCCAAAACTGCTGGTAGGGGCCGAGCAGCTTCGGTTCCGTTTCTTCAGTCAGAGTGAGGAAAGTTTGCAAATGCCGGTCATGGATCACTTCCCAATTTCCAGAACTCTGCTCAACTTCTCCAGGCCGTATTCACGCAGGATCTCCAGTAGCGAATAGCGAGCCTCGTTCACACCTAATGTCTGGGCGGTGAGGAGTGATTTTTTGACCAGCGAAGCTAACAAGTCGATCACCTGCGCGGCTTCGATCCCGTCACTGCGGCAAACTTCTTCAGCAGCTGAGAGCGAGAGGCCGCCGCGGAAGATTGCCAGGCGCTGCAGCATCACCTGCTCTGACTCCGAGAGCAGTGCGTAACTCCAATCAATGGCCGCCCGCAGGGTTTTATGTGGGTTGCTGGAGGGGTGTCCGGCTGAAGACAGCAGGCTCAAGGAATGGTCGAGCCGGGCGGCGATTTGTTCGATGCTCAGGACATTAATCCGGGCGCTGGCCAGCTCGATCGCCAGCGGGATACCGTCCAAGGCCGCACAAATACTGGCGACTGCACTCGCATTGCTGGCAGTCAAATCAAAAGGCGGTACGACCGCCCTGGCGCGTTCGATAAAAAGCTGGACTGCGTCAAACTGGGCGAGTTCGGCTACCGGAAGCGTTTGCGGCGGGACTGCCATCGGTTGGAGGGGATACAGCACCTCACCAGGAACCTGGAGCGGTTCCCGGCTGGTGACCAGCACACGGACTTCGGTATCTGCGAGTAAAGCTGCGACCAGATCGGCACAGGCGCTGCGCAGATGCTCGCAGTTGTCCATTATTAATAAGATAGACTGGTCCTTGAGCGCTGTGACCAGGCTTTCCGTTTGTGAACGACCCGCCTCGTCTGGAACGCCCAAGAATTTGGCGACCGTTTGAACGAACAAGGAACTCTCTGCCAGCGAGGCCAGAGGAACCCAGTAAACCCCATCTCCATAATGCGAAGCCACCTTGGTCACCAGGCGCAGAGCAACCCGCGTTTTACCACAGCCGGCTACCCCGGTCAGGGTTACCAGGCGCTGGGAGGCCAGCAAGCGTTCGATTTCGGCAATCTCGTGCTTGCGACCAACAAAGCTGGTCAGCTCAACAGGCAGGCGTTTTTGGAATTTTGCTGGTTTGATATCGTTAACCTTCATACCGTAGGATTTTCAACGCTCGATGGGTACGATTGGTTTGCCTCTACAATACTTCGCTGGTGGATGGGCTGTCTGCGCCTCTGAAAATAAACCACGCCCAAGGGCCGCACTCAAACCTGCAGTGCGGCGTAAACTGGAGGGATCGTTGCAGGTGCATTACCACGGCGCAGCCCGGCTTCCTAACATTCACTCCCTCGCCATAAGATTGTCTGCAGGGAAGGCAGTCGTTCCGGTGCGCCTCTGCCTGGCAAAAAAACGCCGGGGATATCTGCGACCGCCTCCCGCCAGTTGGAATGACAAATCGCAGTTACTACGAGTTGGCGGATGGGCCTTATTCGCTCTGCTGGTCACCTTCATCATTTTCATTGGCTTCACTGGCCGGGTAAACGAGCAGCAGGAAAGCTGCGCCGCTGTGGACGTGGCTTTGTGGATCGATTAATTTTCCAATGTACTCGTCCCCGGCAAGAGATTTGTGGCGGTACATCTTGCCGTTCTCTTCCACCCGGCCCAGGTATTCATCTGATCCAAACGGCACCTGCCGGTGCACCTTGCCGGTCTGGCTGTCAACGTTCCCCACGTATTCATCCGGGCCGGTGCGCCTGCGGTAAACTTTGCCCGTCGCCAGGTCAGTGCTGCCGATCCGGTCGTCCAGGCCTGCATCCGATCGGTACACATCGCCGTTTTCTTTGACGCTGCCCAGCAGCCGGTCGGGTCGGCCTGGCAGGTGAAGGTAAACTTTGCTCATCGTTTGATCCTCCGAGGTTTGGGAACCCTGTTAACAGAGCGGAAAAAGCTGCCGCCAGAATTGCAGATTGGTGTACGGCGGCAGGGGAATCTGTATAATCAGTATAATAACCAACTCCGCTCGATGCAACCCAATTTTATTGTCATGTAGCGGAACCTTGCCGCGGAAATTCGCATAGCCAAACCTTTGGATCGATTGATTGCCGTTGGAGCCGCCAAGCATGCCCAGTTACGAGTTAAACCCTTTACCCCGGACACCTGGCCCGATTTTGAGGCCTTGTTCGGCAAGCACAAGGGAGTGCGCGGCGGCTGCTGGTGCGTTGCCAACCGCTGCACCTCCTCCCAATTTTGGAAGATGACCCGGGATGAACGCAAGCACTTGCAGCACGAGCTGGTGCTGCAGGGGCGCGGCTACGCGCTGCTGGTGTATGACGCCGGTGTCCCGGTGGCATGGTGCCAGTTTGGCCCGGCGCAGGGCTTCACGCGCTTCGACCGCATGCGCGCCTACCTGGAGCTGGCGCTGCCCGCGCCTCAGGGACCCTTGTGGCGCATTGCCTGTTTGTTTGTGGACAAACACCGCCGCCGGGTGGGGCTGTCAGAGGTCGCGCTGCATGCCGCCCTGGCGCACATCCGGCAGCAGGGCGGCGGCACCGTCGAGGCCTTCCCATTTGATGTGCCAGGTGCAGCCCGCCCGTCGTACACCGGTTCCCTCAAGATGTACGCCCGGGAGGGATTTCAGGAAGTCGCCCGGTTGGGCAAAATCACCGTTTTGATGCGCTGCTACCTGCCTGCTGCTGTTGGTGCAAAAGGATAAGGTTGCGTATACTTCAACCTTCAACCCGGCGCTCAGGCGTTAGGCAATGGAGGCAGAATGGACAAGCAAAAACGCTCACCACAGACGGTCGATGAGTATGTTGCATCGTACCCCGAAGAAGTGCAGCAGATTCTGGGTAGACTGCGGGCGGTGATCAAAGGTGCTGCACCGCAGGCCGAGGAAGGCATTAGCTACAACATGCCCGGCTATAAGCTGAACGGGTTCCTGGTCTCTTTTGCAGTATGGAAGCACCACATCGGGTTTTATCCCCGGACAGCAACCCTGCTGGCTGCGCTGCCCGAGCTGTCTACCTATAAAGGCACCAAGGGCTCGGTGCATTTTCCACTGGACCAGCCCCTGCCCTATGACCTGATCGGCAGCATGGTCAGGATCAGGGTCACCGAAAACCTGGAAAATTAGGGGGTCTTCCAACGGCGGGTAAGCTCCGCCGTCCCGCTAGAAACCAAGGATCTGCTTTTCTGGTGTACTGATTTTATTGAAAGGACTTGACCAGCGAATGAGTGAGGCAGCCCCTGCCTCACTCATTCGCTGAATCTTTTTCAGGACTCTTCACACGGGTCGCGACAACCTTTTGGTTTTCAGGGGAATGAACTGCATGCTTCCCCGGCTCGACCGACCCGGTGCGCATCCCCGCTTTATTGAGCTGGCTCCTCCTGCACCAGGAAAATCTGCCCAATTCCCGCCTGGATGGTCACTTGGAGCGATGCTCCCGACCCGCCATAGGCGGCATTGGTGTAGACGTTTCCATTCTTATCCAGGCCTTGGGCTTCAATCAAGTGCGGACCGGCCTCGACCGTTACACGGGCACCCATATCTGCAGGCAGCAGCACGCTGAGGTTGGCCGCGCCGGCCTCGAGGATCACGTCCAGGCCACGCGCCCAGTCGCCGCTCAAGTCGATGGAATAATCGCCTGCGCCCAGGCTGACATGCAGCCCGGTCAAATCCAGATCAGCAAGCTGCAGATCGCCACTCCCGGCGCCAATTTCCAGGCTCAAATCCATTGGTACCTCATCTGAAAAGCGCAGGTTCCACTCACTGCGGTAGTCCGTTAGGCCTCGCAAGACTGGCAGGCCTTTGACGTCGGGCTGCCGAACAACGAGCTGATCGTCCGTGTAAGTCACCTCCGGCTTCTGCGCGGCCACGTTATACGTAAAATCGGCTTCCAACAGCTTATCCGAGCCACCTGCCACCTGCAGGATGCCTGCGCCGTAGGCGATTTCGACGTGGACTGGATTTCCGTCACCCAGCTCGACCGATTGAGACTCAGTTTGCAGCTCCCCCACCCTGGCTCTGGATGTGCAGCCGGCGAGCAGCATTACACCGATGAGCACCAGGGTGATGCTTACAAACTTCCAATTCCATACATTTTGCTTGTCCATTTCATATCTCCATCAATTTTCTTGGTTTTTGGGCTGGAGAGAAGCGGATGCAATCCCCTCCAGCCTTAATTCGTTTGCCAACTAATACCGCCAGCCCAACAGGTTCCAATAGTTAAGGAACCAGACAAACCCGACCGCCGCGAGCGTCACCAGCGTGTAATAGGCGCGGGCGGGGATGCCCCAGTAGCTGTTCACCCAGGCCAACACAGCGAAGATCAGCGCGCCTACCGTCAGCACGGCTGACAAAATGCCCAGGCCAAGGACGATTTTTATGATCATGGGCGGGTCCAGCAGTTCGTTGGATAAACCGCCCATCGCACCCCAGGCCGTACCGACCAGGATCACCAGGTTCAGAATGCAGATGCCCAGGATGATCCAATCGGCCGCGCGGGCGCCGCGCACGGCTGGTTTCCGGTCAGCGCTTCGACGGCGGTTCCGAATCAAGCGCACCGCAGCTACGGGGATCATGATCAGAAAGAGCAAGGAGCAAACCGAAAGCAGAGGCATGTTGAAACCAGTCGTTTCGTACCAGGCCAGCTTGTCGGCAGCTGTGTAGTTCATGAAATCGGTAAATATCCGAGCAATGTGCCCACTGCCATCCTCACGCACGATCATAGTGAACGGACCGTCTACCTGGCGGAAGTACAGCGGTTCCACTTCAACAAACCGGTAGTCACCATAGGGTGTCGCAATGAGCAGAGTGCCATCGCCGGAATCGCTGATATCCATTGTGTATGCGCCGAAGAGCGCTGAGATTTTTATGAAGCTGGTATAAGGGAAGGCGGTGAGTTTGTAACCGCCCGTAAACCGGCTGGCTCGGTCTGTGAAGTTTGGCGAAGGTTGTAATACCGCGGCTGCAGGCGTGGGGTAGTAGTGGTCGAAAAACGCACGGTGGAAACCGAAATATGGATTTGCGATCTCATCAGCACCCGCGCTGTTGAAGATCACAAATACGCCCAGGTCCTCATCGGGCAGCAGCAGCAGCAAACTGTGCATCGGCGCCGAGTAGCCTCGATGCCCAATCGTGTGCGGGCCGTTCCCGCTCCAATCGAAAAATCCGTAAGTGATGCCCAGCAGCCGCGGATCGGGAGTGTACAGCGTGCTGTGCATTTGCTGCATCGTTGTTTCGTTCAAGATGTGTGCATCGGCAATGGCCGCGTCAGCGTAGCGGCCGCTCTCCAGATGCGCGATCATAAACCGAGCCATGTCCGTGGCGCTGGCATGGTGTGCTCCGGAGGGCAGCAAGGCTGGCTGTGGGATAAATTCGGGGAATTCCTGCAGCGCCCCATCGACGTACGTGTATCCCTTGGATGCGTAGGCGCGCAGGTCTGATGGCAGCTGCAGTTGGGCGGTCGAGTGAGCCATGCCCAACGGGTCCAGGATATGTTCCTGGATGTATTGGTCGTAGGGCTGGCCAGATACCTGTGCCACGATATACCCCGCGAGCATTGCATTGTAGTTCGAGTAAGCAGCGCAATCGCCGGGCGGATTCACCCTTGCCGCCATGTGGGATGCCAGCCACTCGCCTGCAGGCTGGATATCTTGAGCATTCAGGACCACACTATCGGCCAGCCGGTCTTCAAACCCTGATGTATGGCTCATCAGGTGCTTGAGGGTGATCGGCTGTGGGAAGGTATCCGGGATGTGGAAATCGAGATACGTGTTGATGTCCGCGTCCAGGTCCAGCTTGCCCTGCTCGGCCAGCTGCATCACCGCCGTCCAGGTGAATGTCTTACCGATTGAACCAATGCGGAAGATTGTTTGCTCGGCATCGACAGGAACATTGTTCTCAAGATCGGCGTAGCCGTAGCCTTTGGCAAAAAATAATTCGCCATCTTTGACGACAGAAACCGCGGCGCCGGCGATGTGGTTCTGTTCCAGCTCGCTTCCTATAAGCTCATCCAGGAAGGACTCCAGTTCAGCGGGATTGGTCGGACCTGGTCCTTGGGCAAACGCACTGGGCACATTCCCAGCCGGCGCAACTGTGTTTTCTTGGGCTGCGGCTGATCCGGCATTTGCGACCAGGATGACAACAGCCATCAGGATCGTCAGCAAGAACGCCAGGGATTTCTTCAAAACAAACAGGTTTTTCATTGACTTGCTCCTTACCCAAATAGTTCTTCCAGGCATTTAAAACTCCTGGCGGTTGAAGCGCCAGATGGCTACGGCAATAAAGATGACACTTAATACGGATGTTGCGATGACAGGCAGCCAGGAGAACAACGGCTCACCGGTCATTAGAGAGACAGACAGGGCATTGATCGCGTCTGGATCAGGGCTAAAGACCAGCAGCAACGGGGAAAAATAGATCATGCCGGGGATCATCCCTGTTCCCATCCAGAAGGTGAAGAAAAGGGCGATCGGAACGGCAATCACTCCGGCTGATGATTCAAACAGGGTTCCCATCAGCAGCACCAAGGCAATCCAAAAGAAGGTGTGGAGCACCACTAACATCAGGCCAGCGGCATATCTCAGGGGGGTAAGCCATCCGAGGTCACTGAATAATCCCAGGGTGAAATAGAAGACCACACCCGGCAGGACCACCGAAGTGAACAGGATGGCAACCGTATTTACAACTAGGCGGGAGACGACGAAGGCTGTGCGTGTCACCGGCTTGGAGAGCACCCAGGCAGCCGTACCGGCGCGCTTTTCACTGACGATGACCCGCTGCATGATGACCATCACCCCAAAGGCGACAAACATCCCACCGAAGATCCCGTACATGAAAAGGATTGGCACCGCATCGCCGCCACTGCTGGCATCTTTGGCAGATACGATGAGCATCATGACCATCATCAGGTTGATGATCGCAAACCACAGGAGTAGGTGTTTCCACCACCTGGATGATTTGAACCAGGACGAATACTCGCCTTCCAGCAAGTTGCCCAGCCCCCGCTTCCAGCCTTTTTCTTGGACAGGTTGAAACTGAATCGACGCATTTGCGCTCATTTCTGACTCCTTTCGATGATATTGATGAAGATGTCTTCCAGATTTTGTTCTTTACGGCCGAAGTTGGATACCTTCAAACCACTGTTTACCAGCAGACCCATCAACTGGTCTTCGGCTGCGGCTTCGTCCGTCACGCTCACCTGCCAGCTTGTCTGATCGCCCGCCTGGCTGGCCTCGATGCCGGAAACCCAGGGTTGCTGATTGATCTGGGAGTAGGCGTTTTGGGCATCGCCCCGCAGGCTTACTGAGTAGATCACGTCTCCCGTACCTGCCAGCAGGTCATCGATAGACGCCTGTGTGATCAGTTCGCCCTGGTTGACGATGGCAACCTGGTCGCTGACCCTTTGCACATCGTCCAGGATATGGGTGCAGTAGAAGATCGTGGCATGTTTACGGATGCGGGACATCACTTCGAGCACATCTCGCCGCCCCTGCGGGTCCAGGCTGGCTGCGGGTTCGTCCAGGATCAGCAGATCTGGGTAGTTGACTTCTGCCTGGGCGATTCCCAGCCGCTGGCGCTCGCCCCCCGAAAAGCCTTTAACCGGCCGGTCAGCTTTGCCCTCCAGTCCAACCAGTTCGATCATCTCATTTACGCGCTGGTCGAACGCCTCTTGGGGACCTGTGTAGAAGAATTTGGCCGTGTATTCCAGCGTCTGGCGGGCAGTCATGTGCTCGTAGAAATGGATATCTTGAGGCAGGTAGCCGATTTTGGCGCGGATATCAACACTATCGCGGACGATATCCATGCCGAGGATTTTTCCGCTCCCGCTGGTGGGTTTGAGCAGGCCGAGCAGCAGCTTGATCGTGGTGGTTTTGCCTGCGCCGTTCGGACCCAGAAAAGCGAAGATCGATTTCTGAGGGACATGCAGGTCGAGCGATTTGAGCGCATGTACCTCGCCGAAAGACTTGCTCAAACTTTCTGTTTGGATGACTAAATCATTAGAATTCATGCTGTTTTCTCCTTTTATTCCATTCCATCAAACCGCTGCTGCAATCGGCTAAACTTGATTCAAGTCAGGCACCATCGCCCGAGCCTGGTGAGATTTCAGCTGGCCGAAGAGGGTGAACCCCCAACCCGAACCAAACATATACAACCCACCCAATGTAAAAACCAGCCAACCAATTTTTTGTGACCTTGTTGTGCTATTCTTCATGACTGCCTCCTTTGACTGCATAATTGATGGTTTGCCCATCGGATACGATCTGGTTGACCGATATCAGCGTCAGGTTCATGTCCCGGATCCTGTCGAGCACCGTGTGTAAAACCGTCTGGTCAGGGAGCTGACCCGTTAGAGTGGTGGTGCCACTGCGTTCGTGGGTGATGGTCATGTCGTAGAACCACTCAGACCACTTGGTATCCAGGTGCCCAAGGATTGTGATCTCGTAGATCTCAAAGCGATTTTTCTTTTGTTCAGCCGTCATAGATTTCTCCATCGTGAGAGGTTTTCCCGCAAATAATTGTCTACACACTCAGGATAGCTGGACGCAGAATCAAAAATCACCGCATTTTCATGCGGTTAGGAAATGAGAAAAGATGTGGTTTTTCAGGGAAAAGATGTGGGAAGAACTACAGCAGGTTCAATTCTTTGGCTCTGGCAATCGCCTGGGTGCGGTTGTTGGCTTCGAGCTTGCCATAAACGTTTTTGGTGTGGTGGCGAACCGTATTGATACTGACGACCAGGATTATCAGCGATCTCCTGGTATTTATACCCCTCGGCCATCAGCCGTAAAACTTCGATTTCACGCTGGCTGAGCGGTTCATCCAAACTTTGTGATAGAGTTGTCAACCCTTGAGCGGCTGGCACCTGACTCAGTACATATGGTGGGAAAAGCGGCTAAAAGTTTGCTGGCATAATCCACTGCGATATTTTGTGAGATCGCTAAACCAAGCAAGTTCGGCCATTGCGAACCCCTCATCAACGAAAAGACGGACATAGCCCTGAGGTTCAGCCAGGGTCAGTGCCTGACGGAGGGTGTCTAAGGCAGGTCGCGTATTCCCAAGGTCTATGATGCGCCAATGAAACCAGGGTACAGGTAGCGGATCGCATCGCCAAACCTTTCCATGGTAATGGCAGCCGCCAGCAGGCGTGTGAGCAAAGGCAGTGCTTCAGCAGCCCGGTCCTTGGGCGATGAGCACCCGCGCTAGATCTGCATAGAACAGCTCGCGGGGGTAGCCGGTTGGGCTGGAAAAATCAACCTCATCGTCTGCATGCACACCTCGATTCTCAATCCGCCGGCTGGCGTCTGTAACCAAATGAGCCATATCCGGCCGGAGGCGGCTGAGCAAAATTCCCAACTGCGCCATGCTCGGAGGGTCCGATGTGTTTATTTGTCGAAAATGGAGACTATCATCAATAGCCCAGGCTTTGCTCAATAGTTCAGCGGAGGTTTCAAAGTCCCCGTTAGCCTGGGCAATGTAAGCCAGCATCCGATAGGCATCGGTACTCAACCAGAGTTCGCCCAATTCAAGCAGGTCGGCGCTGTGCTGGATACAAGCGGCAGCTCCAACCAGGTCGTTCATTTGATACAGCACCATTCCGAGACCCAGTTGAGGCCCAGCGGAGGCGATTAAGCTCCCTCGAGGTTTGCCTTCTTCCTCCAACCAATTTTCAGCCAATTTCAACCCGCTTTGATAGATTTCCATCGCCTGGTGCAGATTCCCGCGCTGCACCGCCAATCTGGCCAATTGCTCAAACGATGCCAGGGCAGCGTAAAAGTTACCCGCTTTCTGATTGAGATCGGCTGCTTTTGTGAATAATTGGCTTGCTTTGCCCAGATTACCCAGCGGCGATAATTTATCCCCAGCCAGATGACCGCAGATCCTTGGAAAATGAGCGTCATCCGGTCCGGCGGTGCCTGCGACATTTCTTCGAGTGCAACCTCGGTCAGGTTGGTCGATTTGAGCACATCCCCCTGCATATTGGCTAAATAGGCTCGCACGGTGCTCACATAGCCAGGGAGTGGGATACCTGGTGCTTTACCCTGATTGGCTTCGACAATTTGCACGATGGGTTCAACCGCATCCAGCTGTCCTAGGAAAAGCAGTGCCCAGGCCTGCAGGAGACATAGCAGGGGGTAATCCTGGCATCGTTCAGGAGGCAGTTGGTCCATCAATTTAAGGAGCTTTTTAGGCTCTCTGCGCACAACAAGTCCGCCGCCACCTGGTCGACCAGGCGGATAGCACGATCCACATCTTCGGCAGCCAGGGCATGTTGGATGGCTTCATCCAACAGACCCTGGCTTTGAAACCATTCGCTGGCCCGGCGATGCAGCTCGGGGATCCTGTCTGGTTCTGTTTCACGTAGTCTTTGACTCAGGAAATTTGCAAAAAGATGGTGGTAGCGATACCACTCCCGGTGATCATCCAGCGGGATCAAGAATAGATTGGAACGGTCGAGGTAATCGATGATATGCGGGTCCACACTTTCACCGACGACGCTCTCGCAAAGAGGCAAGCAGAACCGTTCCAGGATGGATGTGCGGCGCAAAAAAGTCTTGCACCTCTTCTGATTGGCGCGCCATGACTTCGTCGACGAGGTAATCGATGACATAACGGTGACTGCCAGAAAATTCAGCGATGAACTCGGGCCAGTCCTGCCGCCCGTGCATGGATATTGAAGCCAGCTTCAGGCTGGCGATCCAACCTTCGGTGCGCGCTTCCAGGGCTGCGATACCCTCTGCTGACAGGTCAAAGCCCATCAGATCGTTGAGAAAGATGCCGATTTCTTGATTTGTAAAGCGCAGATGATGAGGTCCGCACTTCAGTCAACTGCCCCTGAACCCGAAGCCGTGAGATCGGAAGCGGTGGATCAGTGCGCCCGGAAATCACCAGGTGGATATTCGGTGGCAAATATTCGATCAGGAAGTTGATGGCATCGTGGACCGGTTTTGAATCGATCAAATGAACATCATCAAGGACGATGATGGACTTCTCGGGCAGGCCTTCAATCTCGCTGACTAACTTGGTGAGCAGAATATCAAACTTTGGAGACAACGATTCTTCCAGGGTAGCCTGGATAGTGCCCCCGATCTGGGGGTCGATGCGCTGCAGAGCGGCGATCAGGTAGATCAAAAACCGGGCCAGATTATTATCGTTATTATCCAGAGACAACCAGGCTGTCGGAAGACCACACGATCGAATCCATTCGCTCACCAAGGTCGTCTTGCCAAAACCCGCCGGGGCAGAAACAAGGGTCAGTTTCCCGCTCAGGCCCACGTCGAGACTCTCGAGGATGTGCGGTCGCTGGACGAGATCCAGACGAGTTGGGGGAATGTAAAGCTTAGAAGCGAGTAATCCTGCCGTCATTTGAGCTGACCAGTTCTCGGGTGTGGCTGTGCCTGGTTATGAACGAACAAGAATCTGCTGGCCTTGGGACAGACGAGGAGGGGAAAATGAGTGGAAAAGCGTGGATCAAAAAAACCGAAAACGTTTTTTGTTTGTGGACCAGGACTCGCAGTGCGGCCGCAGTCAATAAGTGGGCTTGAAAGCACGGAAACCAGCGCGGCCAGGATCCTTACGCGCTTCTGAATGCTGCGTCCTCGGCTGGAATACATTCCCTCTTGATGGCGTCTTGGTCGTTTCTTTTCCAGCCCGCTGCTTCGCCGCCTCACAAGTTGTAGGCGCGCAGCCAGATAAGCCTGCGTCCGAGGACTAAATAGCTTTGCTTGAATAAGCTCACCCATCGCACCCTTTTCAGATAGAAATTCCGGCTTGAATGGTAGCTCCAACAAAATGGGAAAAGAAAAAAGAGTTGGAAAATCCTCTCGAATGGGTTGGACAACCCTGAATTACTTGGTAATTATAGTCCAAATAAAGCGAACCATTTTGTGAAATAGTGGAAGTGGGGAGCCGGTCGGTTTGGCCGGCCCTGCCCGGCAAAACCTGATCTGGATTTGATCGAGATCTGCTAGAATCAGTTCAGGATCGTAGCCAGGATGACAGATCAAACCCTGAGTGGGGTCCCAGAAACATTGCTGCTGCCCCTGTATATGCGCGCGCTGGAATCACAGCGCCCGGATGCGCTCCTGGTCGATGAGCAGGCAGTCAAACTGGTCCAGGAGAACGCCTTTGATTTCGAGCGGATCAAGCACGCCCCGCATGATGAAGAATCCCAGGTTGCTGTGATCCTGCGCAGCCGGGAATTCGACCGCTGTGTGTGCGAATTTTGCGCGCACAACCTGGATCCGGTCGTTGTGTATATTGGCTGCGGTCTGGATGGGCGCTTCGAACGGGTTGACGACGGTCGAGTGCTGTGGTTTGACCTTGATCTCCCGGAGGTCATCGCCCTGCGGCGGAAATATATCGGTGCGGAAAGCGAGCGCCACCAATTCCTGGCATATTCCGTGTTTGATCCCACCTGGCTGGCGCGGATGGAGCCGTACCGGGCCCGGCCGGTGCTCTTCCTGGCGGAAGGCGTGTTGATGTACTTTAGCGGTGAACAGGTCCAGGCCCTGGTGCAGATGCTGCGCGAGCATTTTCCAGGTGCGGAGCTGGTCTGCGATGCCTTCTCGCCATTTTTTGTGTGGGCCAACAACCGCCGGGTGGCCCGTACCCAATTCGGCGCCCGCTGCAATTGGGCTATAAAACACGGCACAGATCTAGAATCCTGGGGGGAGGGCATTCGCCTGCTGGCAGAGTGGTTTCCGTTTCGTTCCAGCGAGCCGCGTTTGAAGCATATCGCCTGGGCGCGCAATATTCCACTGCTTGCCAAAACCATGGGTGTTTACCACTACCAGCTGGGTGGGAAGGCAGTTTGAAAAGTGCTGGATGCTGACCCATCCGGCCTTGCAGTTTCATTTCGGCCTGGTTCCAGACACGCCGCGCACCTAGCGCTGGATACTTGACTCGTCAGCTTGCCTTGTGCCATACTTAACCCAAAATTCACCCCAGGAGCGGCCCATGACCCCCACCCGCCTATCCGCCAGGCGTACCCGGCTCACCGTGGCACTTTTTTTCTTGTTCATGCTCCTCCACCAGACCGATAAGCTGTTGATCGGTCCCCTGACCACCGATATCATCGCAACCTTTAATATCACCTTCACCCAGATGGGCCTGGTGACGACTGGCGCCCTGATCGTGGGGGCGGTGCTCTACCCGGTGTGGGGCTACCTGTATGATCGCTATGCCCGCAACCGTCTGCTGGCGCTGGCGTCAGCCATCTGGGGCGCCACCACCTGGATCAGCGCGATTGCCCCCACCTACCCGCTGTTCCTCGCCAGCCGGGCCTCCACCGGCGTGGACGACTCCAGCTACCCCGGCATTTTCAGCATGATCTCCGATATGTTCAAGCCAACCGTGCGCGGCAAAGTGTACGGCCTGGTGCAGCTCACCGCGCCGATCGGCTACCTGCTTGGCCTGGTGCTGGCACTGGTGTTGGGCGGAGTCATCGGCTGGCGCAACGTGTTCATTATCACCGGCTCGCTGGGATTGGTGCTGGCAGTTGCCATTTGGTTCGGGGTGCCAAACGTGCCGCGCGGCGGCGCGGAACCCGAGCTGGAAGGTGTGCAGGTGGAAGTGGGCCAGTTCCGGTTCAACCGTCAGGCTGCGCTGGACCTCTTACGTAAGCCCAGCCTGCTGCTGCTCTTCGCCCAGGGGTTTGCAGGAGTGTTTCCCTGGAATGTGATCACGTATTGGATTTTTGCATACCTGGAGCTGGAGCGCGGCTACAACGAAGGCAGCATCCTCACCACCATGGTGCCGGCGATCCTGGTGCTGGCGGCGGGATATCCCATCGGCGGCGCGCTCGGCGATGCGCTTTTCAAGCGCAACCCGCGCGGCCGTTTGATCATTGCGTTCATCGGTGTGGTGCTTGGGGCAGTGCTGATGGCGTTGACCTTAAACGTGCCGCCCGCCAGCCAGGGCCTGTTCCTGGCGCTGTTGATGGCGACTGCGGTCTTTATGCCTTTTCCCGCGGCCAACGTGCTTTCCACCGTCCAGGATATTACTCTGCCAGAAGTGCGCAGCACGGCGACCGCCTTGTTCAATTTCATGGATAACGCCGGCGCAGCCCTCTCCCCGCTGATCGCGGGCATCATCGCCGACCGGATTTCCATCCAGGCGGCCCTGCTGTCGATCAGCGTGACGGCGTGGGGGTTCTGTGCCCTGTTTTTGCTGGCGGCGATGTTCTTCCTGCCGCGAGACCTGAACAAGCTGCACGGGCAGCTCCAGGCACGCGCAGCCTCCCTGCGTGGAGAATCTGGCGACTGAGTGATTTATGCCGGGCTGGCGGAGTGGCGCTGGCGGTATGCATCGTCGAGCAGGAACAGGGTCCCAATCAGGATCGGGACACCTGCCAGCAGCAGCATCGCCAGTGGGTCCTGAGCCCAGGCGATAAACAGGTACAGCACGCCAAAACCAATGAACATCAGCCCGCCCAGGCGCGGCAGGCGCCAGCCTGCGATCACCGCCACCAGCAGCAAGCCGGCAAACGGCAGCAGGTGGATGATCAGCGCCAACAGCGCTTCCCACCAGGTGTAATCTTCGCTGAAAACATCCAGGGCAAACAAACTGACGAAAATGGTCATGAGGATGCCCAGGATGCGCGGTGTCCAGTGGATTAAAGTCGCAATTCGATTTCCACTCATGAGTCACCTCCCGGGATAAACCAAAAACCCTCCCCTGCGGCGGGGAGGGCCTCATAACCTGCATTCATCCCTTGTAGATCGGCGTCCCCGCGCGAGCAGGGTGCTGATTTAATGATAAGAAAATTGAGCCTGGTTTGTCAAGAGGCTTTGACCAGGTTCGGACCGGAGTTCGGACATTTTTCGCAAAGCTGTCATCGCGAGCGCCAGCGAAGCGATCTCCCACGCTGTCGAGGAGATTGCCCCAGTTGCTGCTGCGCAGCATCGGGCAAAAGGCGCCAGGCTTGGCAATGACCACCATTTTCGATATGTCTGATGTTTTGTCCGAAGGTCAGGCTTTGACCAGGTGAATTCGCTCGCTGGGGCAAGGTGGAGCGTCGCAGAAACCACCTCCCGCCCGGCCCTCATCATGGAGCAGGTTGCTAAAAAAACATTTGCATTGCGGGCACCCGGTCGGGCGGGGGGAGTGTTTGGATTCAGGAAGAACCTCGTATGGGTGGGAATACCACGTGTCATCGATTGGTGGGGCCTCAGTTAAAGTTGATTGCAGTGTGCTGACGGCTTTTAGTCTATGCTATACTCACTGAAAATATCCACCCAGTATGTCGAATTTTTTCATGGAATCAGGATGCACAGGTCCATCAGCTACTGAATTTCTCAAGCACAGCTAACTCTTGCGTTTGCCTGCTGCACGAACGACAAGGAAAGCGATTAAGCGTGTGGGCACCGCGATTCCGCTTCTCTCGACCAAACTCTTCGTCCCACCTCCCCGTCCGACGCTCGTCCCGCGTTCCCGTCTCGTTGCGCGCCTGAGCCAGGGACTCACACTTCCGCTCACTCTGATCTCCGCCCCAGCCGGGTTCGGGAAGACCACGCTCATCAGTGAGTGGCGCGCATCCAACGCCGGGGATGCCTATCCCATTGCCTGTGTCTCGCTCGAGGAAGAGGATAATGACCCAACCCGCTTCCTGGCCTACATGGTCGCGGCGCTGGGGACTCTAAAGCCGGAACTGGCTGAGACGGCACTTGGCATGCTGCAATCCCCCCAACCACCGCCGATCCAGGCCTTTTTGACCGGCTTGATCAATGATCTGGGCGAGATCAGCCATTCCTTCGCGCTGGTGCTTGATGATTACCATGCCATCAGTTCACAACCAGTCCATGAAGCCGTCTCTTTTATCCTCGACCACATGCCGCAGCACATGCATCTCGTTCTCCTCACCCGTGCTGACCCACCCCTGCCGCTCGCCCGCTTGCGCGCCCGTGCTCAACTGGTCGAAATTCGCGCAGATGACTTACGCTTCACGTCCAGTGAGGCAGCGGCATTTTTCAACACGCGGATGGGGCTGGCTCTCACCAGCGATGATGTAGTGGCATTGGAGCAGCGCACCGAGGGGTGGATTGCCGGGCTGCAGCTGGCCGCGCTGGCGATGCAAACACCGCGCTCAACCGGAAGCTTCGATGATACCGCCAAATTCATTGCGGCATTCACCGGAAGCCACCACTATGTGGCGGACTATCTGGTCGCAGAAGTGCTGGAGCGCCAGCCCGAAGAGGTGCGCTCCTTTCTGCTGCAAACTTCGATCCTTGGCCGGATGACGAGTGAGCTTTGTGACCGGCTGACGGGGCGCAGCGACAGCCAGATCTTGCTGAGGCAGCTCGAAACCTCCAACCTGTTCCTTGTGCCTTTAGATGAGGAGCGCCGCTGGTACCGTTATCACCACCTTTTTGCGGATGTACTCAGCACCCAGCTTCGGCTGGCATACCAGGACCAGCTTGCTGAACTGCACCAACGTGCAGCAGAATGGCACGAACAAAATGGTTATGTCGGCGAGGCAATCAGCCATGCCCTGGCAGCCGGGGATCAGCCGCGCGCCGCCCGGCTCATCGAGAACAATGCCCTGGAGATGTTGATGCGCGGCGAGGCAGTCACGGTGCTCAACTGGATTGCTTCTATCGTACCGCTCAATCGCGAACGGCCGTGGCTTGGAATCCTCCAGTCCTGGGCGTTCATCTGCACCGGTCAGCTCGATCCGTTGGAGGTCGTGCTTCAAGAAGCTGAACGAAACCTGGGATCCCCTGGAATGACAGAAGACTCACAGGCTGCGCGGAGTCACATTGCCGCAATCCGGGCGCTTGCTGTGGCAAGGCGCGGCGAGGCGAAGCGGGCCATCACCCTGGCGCACGAGGCCATTGACGAGCTGCCGGAGAGCGAGGTCATCATCCGAGGCATTGTCATCTTCACATTGGGAGATGCGAGCTGGCAAACCGGTGACCTGGCCGGGGCCATGCGAGCGTTTGCGGAGGCAAGTCAAATTAACGCAGCAGTGGGCAATTTTCTCGCCGGTGTGTTGGCGCTCTCATCCAGCGCGGCTCTGTTGGCCGAACAAGGGGAGCTTCACCAGGCTGCGGGGAGCTTTCAGAAGGCACTGCAGCTTGCAACGCGATCCGATGGAAGGATGATGCCGGCTGCCGCGCAGGCTTTCCTTGGATTGTCTGGCATTGAGTACGAGTGGAACGAACTCGATTCAGCCGGACGCAGTGTGGAGCAGGCTCTTGAATTTGGCCATCGCTGGGGTAACCCCGACACTCTGGCGGGTGCCTATCTGATGCGGGCGCGTCTGCAGCAGGCCCGCGGGGACACGCATAGCGCGGTCGCCTCACTGCATGAAGCAGAAGAGCTGGCGCGCGGACACGGCGTTACGACGGTAAGGGTGCCCCAGATTGACGCGTTCCGGGTGCGGATATGGCTGGAACAAGCCAACCATGAAGCAGTGACGCGCTGGGCGCATGCACATCCGCTCAATCCAGTCGATGAGATCACCTACCAGCACCAGGTTGCGTACCTGACATCCGCGCGGATCCTGATCGCTCAAGAGCGAGCAGACACGGCGTTGACGCTGCTGGAACCCATCCTGGTGCAGGTCGAAGCCCTTGGGCAGATGGGACGTGCGCTTGAGGTGCTGATCCTCCAATCGCTTGCGCTTGCAGATTTGGGCGATATGCCGCGCGCGTTGTCTGTGCTCGCCAGGGCATTGACGTTCGGACAATCAGAAGGGTACGTGCGGGTATTTCTGGACGAAGGCACAGCGATGGCAAATCTACTGCGCCATGCCGGATCGCACGGGTTATCCCCGAAGTATGTCGCAGCCCTCTTGTCTCAATTCGACCGCGATGTCGCCATCACTCCTGCCGCGCAGCAGCCGCTCATTGAACCACTGACTGACCGCGAACTGGAGGTCCTGCGCCTCCTGGCCGATGGCCTATCGAACCAGGAGATTGCCAGGACACTCAGCATTGCATTGGGAACAGCCAAGACCCACACGTCCAGCCTGTATCGCAAGCTGGACGTGACCAGTCGTACTCAGGCGGTGGCGCGTGCTCGCGAACTCCGCCTGATGTAGCGCCGTAATCATCTTCCCTCTAAACCCAAAATAAACTCGAAATACACCTTTCGTCAGATGGCAGGCGCCCTGCGTCTGCCTATACTTTGCGTTAATCAACAGGTTCACTGCGTGTGAAATAACCTGAATAACACAACGAAGGAGTGTCAAGACCATGAACACAAGATCAATTCTGATTGCTTACGCAACACGCTACGGCTCGACGCAGGAGGTTGCCGAGACCATCGCCGCCGTACTGGGCGCAGCCGGGTTTGAAGTCGATCTTCAACCGATGCAGGCTGTCAAGAACCTTGATAACTATGCTGCGGTCGTGCTGGGGGCAGCGATCTATAACGCCAGCTGGCACCCAGAAGCCCACCAATTCCTGTCTCAGTTCCAGGAAGCCCTCAGTCAGCGGCCTGTGGCAATTTTCGCTCTCGGCCCGCTGAGCACAGGCGATGCAGCGATGCAGAGGTCGCGCCGCCAGCTTGACAAAGAACTTGGGAAGTATCCCTGGCTGAAGCCGGTCGCCCGGCAGATGTTTGTCGGGAAGTTAGACCCGTCGAAGCTGAGTTTCTTCGAGAGGTTAATGACCACTGCCAGCGATCACAGGGACTGGCAGGCTATCCGCGCCTGGGCAGACGACCTGGCCGCGCAGCTCCAACCTACGGAGATGTTTATTCCAGCCTGATGCGCTCGACCTAAGTGCCCCGTTGGCCCGCTAATGGCTGGTAGGCAAACTGTCCCGGTTGAGTATCTGCTGAGCCCCCAGGCTGGATGATCCGGGTTCGCTGAACAAATTTCTGTCGATATATGGATGGAATTGGTGCGCAGCACCGGTCTTCTGCATGCAGCTAAACCCAAAATAAACCCTAAATACACCTTTCGCCAGATGCCACGCGCTCCATAACTATCGATAATGGGTACATGCTTTACAGCAGTAAATAAGGATCCAATAAAGGAGTAAACCATGAACATCTACTCAATTGCTTTGTTCTTCCATATCGTAGGCGCCCTGGGGTTCTTCGTGGCACTTGGCCTCGAGTGGACCGGCCTGCGGCAAATCCGAAAGGCAGTATCCCCGGATCAGGTTCGCGGCTGGATGGGTATTCTGAAAAGCACTCGCAAGGTCGGGTTCGTCTCAATGCTGACGGCAGTCATCACTGGCATTTACATGATGGTGACCGTCTGGGGCGGGAGCATGGTGGGCTTATGTGTCGATTGGGGCGCTTGTCCTGGTGATCGCCCTCTCGGTTGTGCTCACCGGTCCGCGGATGGCTGCCATCGGGCAGGCGCTGGGCTCGGAAAAAGCACCGCTGTCCCAAAACTTCCGCAACCTGGCGGGCGATCCGCTCCTGTGGATCTCCCTGCAGACCCGGAGTGGCAATCGCCCTGGGCATCGTCTTTCTCAAGGTCGCCAAGCCCGATCTAGGCGGATCGCTCATCACGATCGGCGTGGCAATCGTTCTCGGCATTCTCTCAGCGCTGCCCATGCCGCGCCAGGAGAGATCTCAAAAAAGGCTGGTTGGATGACCTGAGTTTGCCCCAGGCAGGGCATTTCATACGCCTGGCAGCAGATAGGGGTTGGTGCAGCCCAATGCTGCACAGCCCCACCTGCAAGATCTGAATTCTCGTACGAACACTCAATTCACAATAGACTGCCATAGAAAACGCAGCGAGGCATAGCAATGAACACAAATACTTTGAATAACACGTTTGACCCGCAAACTCTAGCCGATGATCTACTGGAAGTGCGCCGTATTTATTCCCAATTTTTCGCCGGGCTCGTCGAGGTGGATTGGGACAAACCAGTCAAGGGAGGCCCAAAAGAGTGGACCCTGCACGAGACGGTTGCGCATCTGGTCGCCCTGAATGGGGCCGGACTCGACGGCATCAAGCACGTACTGCGTGGCGAGCCGTACACCTACATTGGTTTGGACGACCGCTATGAATTCAATGCGTACAACCGCAAGGGAATTGACATGCACCTTGACATACCGATGAAGGAGCTGTGCACCAACCTTTTGGACATTCTCACCGAGACAGCGAACATTGCCGCTAATCTGACGCCGGACCAGGCTGAGCTGACCCTGGAGATGCCGATCTACAACCGGCCTGTCCGGATCGTCGAAGGCATGGGCATCATCATCAGCCATCTAGGTTTATTTCACTCGGCGCAGGTGGCTGAACCTGCCAACCAGCCGCCGCTGTGGTTGCAGCTCTCGCCCGAGATTCGCCACCGCGTGATCGGGCGGACAATGCGCGCATTCAGTTTGCTGTATCGCTTCGATATTGGCGCCTCACTGAGCACGACCCTCGTTTTTCGCGTGGATGGTCCTGGTGGGGGCGCCTGGTATGTCGATCTATCCCCAGCAGCAGCCTCGTCGGGTGAAGGCGTTGTTGATCGCCCCGGGCTGGTCATTCATATGCGCAGTACAGCCGTGTTCTGCCAGATGCTGACCGGCAGGCTGAATCTCCCCAAGGTTTTGATCAGCGGGGCAATGAAACTACGCGGCGACCTGCGCCTGTTCCTGCGCATGGACACCCTGTTCAGCGTGGATGCCAGGCCGAAAACCGCCGCAAAACCAAGGTTCTCATCCAGTCCCCGGCGCCTGACGGGTGGACTATCGAAATAAAGCGGAGAAATGCTATGGAAATCCCACGTCATTGGCGATTGAAAGCCCAACGCTACCGCCTGGAAGGTTCTATCTGCCCGACCTGCGGCCAGCTCTCCTTCCCACCCCGCCCGATTTGCCCGCACATTGCCGCTCAGCCAGAGCAGATCACCGGCCTTGGAATCGCAGTAAACCTGACATCTGAGCGTATAACCGCTGCCCCTTCACAAAACGGAGGCTGAAGTGAACCAAACCCAAGCAAACACTGCCATCGCGATTACAAAAGCAGCCAGCAAACAGACCTATGCCACAATCCGGTTCCTGGTAGATCGCGAGCGGGTCAACGACGCTTACCTGGCATACGCATACTTCCGTTGGGTGGATGACGTACTCGACGCGGAATCAGGACCCAGGCTGATGCTGAGCGGTGGCGAAGCCTCCGAACGCTGAGAATCATTCCTCGAACGGCAGAAAATCCTGCTAGAAAGCTGTTACCAGGGGCGGCCGCCTGAGGATGCAAACATCCAGGAGCAAATGCTGGTCGAGCTGGTACGGCGCGATGAGCAAAAGAACAGCGGGCTGCAGACCTATCTGCGCAACATGATGCTGGTGATGGATTTCGATACACGGCGTCGCGGCAGGTTGATCTCGCAAGTCGAGTTGAACGAGTACACGCACTGGTTGGCGAGCGCGGTGACCGAAGCCATGCATTATTTCATCGGGCATGGTAGTTTCGCTCCGCTCGATGAGACGCGTTATCTGGCTGTCACTGCCGCACACATCACCCACATGCTGCGCGACACTTTTGATGATATGCAGGCCGGGTACTATAACATCCACCGCGAAGTGCTCGAAGAGAGTTACATCACTCCGCAGGATGTACACAGCGAGGCTTATCGCGCCTGGGTGAAGAGCAGGGTGCTCCTGGCTCGTGAATATTTTGAGGCTGGGAAAGGCTATTTGGCACGGGTCCAGAGCCCGCGCTGCCGTCTGGCGGGTTTTGCCTACACCGCACGCTTTGCCTGGCTGTTGGACACGATTGAAAGAGAAGGTTATTTCCTGCGCTCACAGTACAGTGAAAGAAAAAGCATCGGAACTGGACTGCGCATGAGCTGGAGTGCCCTTTCATCCATGTTTGATGTACGAGGCGTGGGGACTCTGTCTCAGCCCTTCGCCTCACAAGGACACGGCAAATGATGAAAACAAAATCTGTTGTTGTCATAGGCGCAGGGATTGGTGGGATTACCGCAGCAACCCACCTCGCCAAACGCGGTCTGCATGTCACGATCCTGGAAAAGAATGGACGCCCCGGCGGGCGCTGTGACCGCTTCAGTCGAGAAGGCCATCATTTTGACACCGGCCCCACTCTTTTTCTGATACCTCAGTTGTATGATGCGGAATTTCGTGCCCTGGGAATTTCCATGCGCGAAGAACTCGATCTGCAGCGCGTCGACCCGACCTACCATCTGGTTTTTGATAATGGCAGCCAGCTTGCGCTCACTTCGGACATAAAATCCTTGCAGGAGCAGTTGGAATCATTTCAGTCAGGCAGTTTCCAGGGACTTCTGCGCTACTTGCAGGAAGGAGACCGCCACTACCAGCTCGCGATGGAAAAATTGGTCAACCGCAATTTTCGCAAGGCCTCGGATTTCTTCAACCTCCAGAATCTTCCACTGCTCTTTTCCCTGAAGCCGCTCACCCATCACTATTCCAACATGGCTGCTTATTTCACTGATCCGCGCTTGAAATCCGCCTTTACGTTTCAAGACGTTTACATGGGGATGAGTCCGTTCGAAGCGCCCGCGACCTTCTCGTTGATGCCGTACTCGGAACTGGCACATGGCGTGTGGTATCCCAAAGGCGGTATGTACAGCGTGGTCGAGACCCTCATGAAATTTGCCCGCCAGGCCGGTGTGGAATTCATCTTCAACTCGGCTGTGGAACGGATTGATACAAACTCTACCCACGCCCGAGGCGTAATTCTTGCCGACGGATCGCGCCACGATGCGGATGTGGTCCTTGCCAACGCAGACCTACCTTATGTGTACCAGAATCTTCTTCCGCAGGATGAGAATGCCAGGAAACTATTACGCAAGCAATTCTCCTGCTCCGTGATCAGTTTCTTTTGGGGCATGGATAAAACGTATGCTGCCCTCGGTCCGCATACGCTGTTCCTTGCGGATGATTACCGCGAGAACTTCGAAAGTATTGATCGTGACTTGAGCCTGCCTGCAAATCCAAGCCTGTATGTCCACGCCCCGGCCCGGCTCGACCCATCTATGGCACCCCGCGGACAGGATACTCTGACCGCGATCGTGCCTGTCGGGCACATGAGTGATCATAGAGAACAGAATTGGGATGAGCTTCGAGATGAGGCGCGCCAGCATGTATTTCGCCGCCTGAAGACCCTAGGCATTGCCGATTTCGAAGCACATATCAAATTCGAAGAGACATACACCCCGCCTGCATGGCAGGAGCGATACAACCTGGTGCATGGCGCTACGCATGGGCTGGCGCATACACTGCGGCAAATGGCGTACTTCAGGCCATCCAACCGCCATCCGCGTTACAAAAATCTGTTTTTCGTTGGCGCCAGCACGCATCCGGGCACGGGAATTCCCACTGCCCTGGTTTCCGGTCGCCTGGTTTCCGAGCGAATTGGGGATGAACTGTATGGTTAGCAATCGGCGCGGAAATGAGTTTTATGAAATTCGGATCAAGGGCCATCTCCCGCCTTCCTGGTCGGAAGCGTTCAATGGATTGCGGTTAACCCTGACCCTGGATGGCGAGACCCTGCTCACAGGCCCGGTAAAAGACCAGGCCGCACTCCACGGGCTGCTCGCCAGGCTTCGCGATCTCAACCTCACCCTGATCTCAGTGATTCGAGTCGAGGATATGGGCTAAGTGTGCCAAATGAGTGCAGTTCGGGGCGGGTAATCAACCACCCCACATGTATCAAAGCTGCTTTTGTTAATTTATCGGTGGATGATTTCTTGGATTGATGGCAGTTCAACCGGTACTTACGCACCGTGTGGAGTGGGACTTCTCCCTCTTCACAGAGTGAATCGCCTGGTAAACTGCCGGGCGGTTATATTTAAACCTCAGCCGGCTTGTTGGGCAGGAGCAGTTTTGGAAGCCCAATTAAGCAGGCTGGGCAAATCGGATTTGTCGTCGACATGCTTACCTGAAGTATGAGCAGGCGGCACCACCTGGGTTGATCCTCAAATTTATACAATATCTCCTTTCCGCGATCGGCAAGTCGCCAGGGGCGGAACGTCAGGCCATTGGGAGGCTCGACAGCTGCCAGGGACATTCTAGGTCTGGGAGATAATCTGCTCGTAAATGTTGCGGGTTTCTGCTTCAGGCTCGACACCGAGCTCGTTTAATAACTTCCGGAAATTTTCATAGTGGAGCAGCGCTTCATTCCGCTTGCCTTCTGCCAGGAAGATGCTCAGAATGAGGCGGTGTATTTCCTCCCCAAATGGATCGAGAAATGCAAGCCGATGGGCATAGTACAGGGCTTTCCCCGGTGACCCGTTCTGCCAGTGACCATCCGCCAGCCACTGGGTCACCTCCTGCATCTTCTGGCGGTAGGATTCTTGCTGCCCGGTTAACCATTCTTGATAGGCATGGCAGCCATTCACGTGCATACCCTGGTGAAAATCTCCCCGGTAGAGCTGAAAGGCGTATTTCGAGGTTTGCTAGGCAGGGGTGGCAGGCCAGTCGATCCACGTGGTCGTGCTGCTCGCAGATCTGCAGCAGCCCGTCAAATTCCAGTACGTCCAGCCAAGAACGGCTGTCCCACTGGTACTGTATCGATTGCGGTGTGATCAGCAGCGGAACCCAGGCGACCTGGTCTTGAATTGATTTACGCAGTGAATAGACAGCCTGGCTCAGGCTGTGACTGGCGCTCGTTTCTGGTTTTTCGGGCCAGAACAAGCCAGCCAGGTGTTCCCGGCGGTGGGAGCGACCTGATTCTACGATAAGGTAACCCAACAGCGCCCGCGATTTGTCCGAGATAAATCCCTGCAGAGGGGTCTCTCCCCCCAATGCCTCAAAGCCTCCCAGGAATCGAAACCGCAAAATGCTCATAGAGCATCACGCCCGACTTCTATTATAGAAAAGCGAAGCACGAAATGCAATCAACAAATTCCAGGAATTGATAATATCTTGATTGCCTTTTTGTAGAATATCGGTGTGAAGATCGCCAGGCCGGCTCCTTTTGTGCCGCGCGCAAATTTCCGTGATGAGAGCCAGGCGACTTCGGGGAATGTGAATGGGGAATGCTTGGCAAACTGCGCATAGTTGAACTCAAATCCATTTGTACTTGCACAACAAGGAGGGTGTGCAATGAAAAAGCGAACCATGCTTTTGATCGTGATCAGCCTGGTGCTGGCTTTCGGGCTGGCGGTGCCGGCCGCGGCGGACGCGCCGGAAACCATGACCTGCTTCATCCCCTGGTTTTATTCGGACGGCACCTATTTTGAGTTTGAAGCCGAGGGGCAGCTTGTTCCCAACGGGCAGGGTTTCAATTTTAACTGTCCCTATACCTTCGATTTCAGCGATCCGGCAATTGCCTCGATTGAGCAGGCCTGCGCGTACCTCGAATCCTACGGATTTCCGGATTTTTGCAACGGGAATGGGAAAAATTTCCAGTGGAAATATTGGTTTGGATTCTTCGTTTTATATAATGGGGAAGTCTATTCGGTACCTCAAACCAGCCTGCAGGTGTTGTCTACCGGAGCCGCGACGATGCACGGCCAGTATGCACCGGGCCAGTGTTCGGATGGTGCGTGGTCCTACAGCTATACGCTGGAATTCCCCGCCGGGTTCTGGTCGCCGGGGCAGCACGAATACACCATGTACTACCTCGATATCAATGGTTATTCGGAATCCTTCACTAATACCTTCACTGTGGATCCCGGTGCTCCCATCGTAAAAGGCCAGGTGCGGTTCGGTCCGTTTGACGTTGCTCCGACAGATGTAATCAACCCTGCCCAGGACACTTTCATGCAGTTTACCAGTATTTTTGGTCGAAATATTATAAGTGTCCTTTTGCCTTACATAGATGGCGATTTATATCTCTTCTCCTGGGATGGCAGAGAGCCAGTTCAGATCATGCCTGGTCCCCTCACCAGTTTCTGCGGGGCTGTTCCCCCGAATGCCTATTTGCTCCGCAACCATGGCTATGCCAAGTAACGACGTGGCAGGTGGAACCCGCCATCGCCGCGAGTTTCAAACCCAGTAAGCAGCTCTGCGCCTGAAATGGTTGGTGCATTCCCCACCCCAGGAAACAGAAGCCCCCCGAGAGGTCCCCGGGGGGCTTCGCCATTAACCGCCTGGATGCCGTGAAGGGCACAGTGGCCCGGCGGGCAATAAAATGGCTGTTGGGGAGAATTGATAATTTCTTGATCGCCTTTTTGTAGAATACTATATTGGAGATCGCCAGGCCGGCTCCTGTTGTGCGGCGCGCAAATTTCCGGAAAGAGAGCCAGGCGACTTCTGGAATGCGGATGGGGAATGCTTAGCCAACTGCGCGCCTGAGAATCAAATCCATTTGAACTTGCACAACAAGGAGGGTGTGCAATGAAAAAGCGAACCATGCTCTTTATCGTGATAAGCCTGGTGCTGGCTTTCGGGCTGGCGGTACCGGCCGCGGCGGACGCGCCGGAAACCGTAACGTGCTGGATCCCCTGGTTTTATTCCGACGGGACCTTCAATCGCTTCGAGACCGAAGGCCAGCTCATCCACAACGGGCAGGGATTCAACCTTACCTGCCCCTACTTGTTCGATTTCAGCGACCCGACGATCGCCTCCATCGAGCAGGCCTGCGAGTTTTTCGGGTATTTCGGGCTGCTTGACTTGTGTAGCGGGGGTGGAACCAATTTTCGCCTCAGCAATTGGGGGTACTATTTTCCTTATAATGGTGAGGATTATGTACTGGGAGATGCCAGCCTGCATGTGAATGCCACCGGGAAGGCGAAGTTGGTTGGCCAATATGCCCCAGGGCAATGTTCGAACGGAGAATTGACTTACAGCTATACGCTGGAATTCCCTCCCGGGTACTGGTCGCTCGGCGAACACACCTACACCATCTACTTGCTCGAGACAGATGAAGAATTCACCAATACGTTCACGGTGGATGCCAGCGCGCCGCTGGTAGACGGCCAGGTGCGTTTGGGATTTGCGGGTCTCAGCCCAATCGCGGTGATCAATCCAGCCCAGGACACATTCATGCAGTATACGCTTCTTTGGCCCACTGTGTATCGCCCGTTGTTGGATTACTATCACGACAACGATACCGTGACCTTCTCCTGGGATGGCAGTGAGCCGTTGCGGATTCTGGCGGGTCCGATCACGAATGCCTGCACTGTATATAATCCTGCATTCTTAAAACGCACCTACGGATATGCCAGGTAAGCGATAAATCTCAGGAGCGTTTGTACTTAATCTGGCAAAACCAACCTTTCTAAAACGCGTTTCATCCGACGAAAGCATTCTCCGCATCGGCTAAGTAAGAAGTCCCTCTGGCTTTCAATCCGGGGGGACTTTCCACGTTGCTCGCAAGCAGGGGAGTGTGTCGAGAGAGTTCTGAATGATATGTTGCGAACGCAGGCACGCCCTACCCCGCAGCGCGAAAAAAAGGCAGGTGACCCACCAACTTGCGGGGTGTATTATCACAACTGACCAAAATTGCCGCCATTTCGGATCGAGCGGTCGTCGGTTCGTAGGGCGAACCTGGGACCGGACAACTTTCCTTCAAAGCGTTTTTCGGGCGGGTGATTGTTGGCTGTTGGCTTCACGACGGATGGAAGCCAACAGCCATTGAAGATCCAATATCCTTAGCGCAGGAGGAACGGTAAAAAGAGCTGACCCGGCACTGTGCTGCGCACCGAGAGCTGCGCCCGGAATGTGTTGCCAGCCTCCCAATTGTTGGTTTCCTGATAGGTGATGCTCAGGTCGTCATTGATGTTGGTGATGTGGTAGGTGTGCTGATTCCAAACCGGGCGAGCTGACCCCCAGACGCCGTCAAAGCCGAAAACCCGGACACCCTTTTGTGAGGCTACGACGATCTCTGCGTAGCCATCCTGATCAACATCCGCAAACACGGGGAAATCAGAGCCCGTCTTAGAGATCACATCTGGATGCGGCTCATTGAATATCACGCTCCCATCGCTGCCGTCGAACATGGTCAGGCCGTCGACCGCTCCATTCCAGGCAACTTCATAGTGCCCATCCCCTTCCAGGTCCATCAAGGAGACGGAAAGCGGAGAATTATCTTCCGCAGGGGTGCTCCACAACACCGAACCATCTGCATTGACCGCGTAGATCATCCCGCCGCCGCTCCAATACATGCTGGTAACCAGCTCAACTTCGCCATCTCCGTCCAGGTCGGCAATCGCGACGCCGCCCGGCGCACCGGCATCCAACGGGGTGGCGTGCAGCAAGCTGCCATCGGCATCGAGCACATTCAGCCATCCGTCACTCGCAATCGCTACTTCCGGCCCGGGATCGCCTCCCGGCTGCTGCCCGTCGATATCGGCAACTGCCGGAGAGCCGTAGATTCCCAATGTCGTAGAAAGCGTTGCCGTCCAGGACAAGGTTGGGCTGCCCAGGCCAAAATCATACAAGTGCAGTTTGTCCGTGTCGGATTCATTCACCAGGATATCCAATACGCCATCGCCGGTCAGGTCTGCCAGAACTGGCATCCCCATCCCGGCAGACGCTGCCAGGTTCCAGGCCAGCGAGCCATCTGCATTGAATACGACCAGGTCGTGATCCATGTTGACCACGATTTCCGGCTCAGGGTCCAGATCCAGGTTGCCCACCGCTGGCGTAGCAAAGAAAGCGTGCGAGCTTAACGTATCTGTATACCAATAGGTGCTGCCGTCGAAGTGGTAAACATACAAGCCGTCAACCGTTGGGTGGATGATTTCCGCGCCCGGCTGCCCGTCGAGCTCGGCAATCGCCGGCGCGCCTACGTCTTCGAAGCCGTTGATAATATTGTACGGGTGGCTCCACAGGATCAGATCGCCGTCCCCGGTATCGCCGCCATCACCCCGGTACAGTGCCAGTGTGCCGTTGTTATTGATGTCGCTGGAGGCGACTACGATCTCCACAATCCCATCGTTGTTAACATCGCCCACGGCCACCGGTACATGCAGGCCACCCCAGATCGAGGCGCCTGCCAGGGTGTTGTCCCACCACTCTGCCAGCGGTCCGAAGGCAACTGCCGAAGGATTGGATTGGAAAGCATCTACCTGTAAGTTGTTGATCTGCTTCACGCGCACCACGTGGATGCCCGCACCAAATCCAGCATAGCGGAAAGTCAGCGGCTGCTGGCTGAAGGGGTAGCTGAAATCTGCTGTGTCGACCAAAGTCTCGTCGACATAAACCTCGACCACTGCCGGGGAGAGCTGCCGGCTGAACGGGTAGAAAGCGAAGCTGTCGCCGGTGAACGCGTACCAGAGGTTGGTGTTATTCCCAGTCGACACATACTCACCCTCAAGTGCAGCGGGGTTATCTATCTGTGATAACAGGCCGCCCAGGCTGACCCGCTCGTCCGGCGCCAGCAGACTGGCGTTCGCCAAATCATCTGGCAGGTTTTGCCCATCCCATACCTCGAAGTAATCCAGGCGGACGTTGGCCTGCGTGCCGGGTGGATCGGGTAATCCCAATACGGTGACCGAAAGCGTATGCGCGCCTGCGCTCAGATTGCCAAACTGCACTGCGAGCACGTCATTCTGAGAGGAATATAGACCTATGATCCCCTGGCTGAGGCCATCCAGAAATACTTCCGCCTGCCCGCCATACTGGTACTTGTGGAAGCCCAGGCCTGCCCAGCGACCATCGAATGTCAGGCTGACGGTATCCCCGGCCTGGTTAGAAATTGCCACCGACGAAGCGCTGGCTTCAGGGATGCCCGAATTAGCGAGCATATCCCAGGATGGCTTGGTCACAGAGAAGGGCAAGCCGTTGTAGGATAAAGCCGGGTCATCCTCTTCATAACGATGGTAGCTCCCGACCGGAGGCGGTGTATAAAATGGGGCGGCACCGGGTGTGCTGAAGGCGTCGATCGTACTGCTGCCCCGGTAGGTGCTGATTTGCAGGACATGCGCCCCTGCTCCAAGCCCTGCCAGAGAGAGCGTGCGAGGAGCGACCGCATTGTTGTACAGCGCGAGGTGGGTGACTGGCAGGCCGTCCAGTGATACAGCCGCGCTGCCCCCGCTGGGAAAAGCAATCGCCTGGAAGGTGACGCTATCCCCGGTGAAAGGGAACCAGGCCGTTGCCAGTAATGCGCTCATATAGCTGCCGCCGCTGGCGGCAGCGTTGTTCACAGTGCCCCATCCATTGCTGAGGAAAACACGCGCGCTGTCCTGGTCGAAGAGTCCATCCGGCATGGCAGCGCCATCCCAGATATCGAAGTAATCGAGCTGCACCATGTTGTCTGAAGAGAGAGGGTTTTGGTCTGCCAGGACCGTAATTGTGATGGTATGGCTTGCGTTAGGCAGATTGCTGTAGTACAGGCTGACAGGATCTGTCCCGTTGCGGTACAGATCCACCACACCCTGGCTGACGCCGTCCAGAGAGATTTCGGCTTTGCCAGCGTTGGTACCGCCCATGAAGCCGATTCCCACCCACTCACCGGTGAATGTGAACGCGGCTGTATTCCCCACCATTCCCGAGCGCTGAGCTGTACCTTCGCTGGCCTCGGTGACAGCGCGACTGCTCCAGGATCCGGAGTAGACGATCGCCGCGCTGCTGTTTTCTGTGCGGGTGATGGAGGTGGTGATTTCCGGCGCAAGAAGATCAGCAGATAAGGGGTTGTTTTCCGTCAAGGTCTGAGCTGTCGTGACCTCAGAAGCCAGGCTCTGGTCTGCCTTGATTGGCTCGCCTGTCATGCCGCGGGTCGTTTGAATTTCCGGCGCCTGGGCAGATACGGGTATCCAGCCTGCCAGAAAAGATGCGATTACTACGAAAGAAAACAGGTATTTTATCGAGATGTGCTTTTTCATGGTTTCCTCAAGAACATGGATTAGGGCCAGCTGATCAGCAAAACACCGCTGAAGGCTAGCAAAATGCCGATGATTTGCATGCGGGTCAGACTTTCATTGAAAAACAAGATGCCCGCAGCCAGGACGATCAGCGCGTAAAGGGCGGTCTGCAAGGCGCCGATGATGCTCAACTTCCAGCCCGCGTGAAATGCAACGATGAAGAAGCCGATCTGAAAGAGATACAAACCGACTGCACAAACCAGCCATGGGCTGCTTAAGGCAGCTCGCAGATTGCCCTGCGCGGCTGCTTTCTTGAGCAGCACATCTGCTACAGCGACCGCCATGACCGCCAGCAGGATGACCATCCCCTGCACCAGCTTAGGTGAAAATAAATTGTGATTGATCATGGGGTCTCAAGTGCGCGCCACGGTATGTATTTTGCGATGCTGGGCATTGAAAAAACGAGCCGCAAACTCCGCAGCTTCTTCTGGGTCATAGGGTGCGCAGCTGAACACGTCCAGATAGATCGACTGCGAGTTATCTGCAAAGTGGGCGGAGATCAGCGAAGTCTCGATCAGCTGGGTCATGCTGAAGCCTGTGACCCGTGGATCATCGCCAAAACGAACCACTTGTGTCTCTCCAAAACGCCGCATTTTGATCAGCTCGCACAACTCGCGCACGAAGCGCTTGATTGACTCTTCATCCTGCATTAGTTGAAGGTCACACTCGTACAAATCGATACAGGTCGAAACACCCCAGTAAGTCGCCTGATTATTCATCCTCCACCTCCTGGTGAAATAGGGGCCGGTTGACCTTGCCCGGCATTGCAGGCCGCGGGGTTTCCTGCAGCCTGTGGCTTGAGGCTTGAGTGCCGAGCGGCTTGAGTGCCGAGCGGCCGATGGAAAATCATCAATCTTCTCCACGGGCCTGGTAGTGCAAAATCACCTGGCCGACCAGCTGATGCAAGTCTTCATGGAGCTTCTCCAGCGAATCAAAGTAGTGGAGCTCTTGCAAGCCAGCCTGTTGCAGCGATCCGGATACTTTTTCTCCAGCAGACCCATGGAAATCCCGGTCAGCCAGTCGCAACCGCAAAATGAATGTGATGTATTGGGTATTCATCTTTCAAGAACCATATTAGACAATGGTTGTCGGGAAATTACCGGGCGCGCGCCGGCAGCCAGGGCGAATGTGACAAAAAACGATAGGAAATTGCTGTTAAATGGGTTGAATGGGGAGCTATTGTGACAAAAATGCCCCGATTTATCTAACTTCTGTTCGGGACCGGAGAGGAATACCTGATTTCGTTTAAATATTCTTATCCCGATTTCACGGTATCGAATAGCCGGGGCAAGAAAATTCAGTTTTTACGTTTTCGGGTTGGAGGTCTTGGTATTTCATGCGCCAGGAGCTGCATATCCCGCAAAATGGTGCGGCGGCTGACCCCTAAAGCCTGCGCCAGGTCTTCGTCGGTGGGCGCCGCGTTCTGACTCTCAGCCTGTTGTAATAACCGCTTTAGCTGGGATTGGCGGCGGTCGGTTTTATCTGCAATGGCTTCGTCCTCGGGGGCGTTCACAGTCCAATACACGAGCACATATTCATCTTCCCGAAGCTGCCTTCCAAGTGGCGCATCCCTGCGTGCCAATTGAACTGCGGCGACACGCACGGTTCCGGTCAGATCATCGTATGCCGCAACTATGGCACGGTTTAAAGGAACCCGTTCAAAAAAACTATGCCGAAGATCCGCGTCTCTGATCGCGCGAGCCTGGCGCTGTAATTCTGAATAGGCAGCCTGTAAAACCACCTGTGCAGAATCGTGCTGATCTAATCCCACCAACAGCCGGCAGAGCGCCCACAACCAGGCTTGAGGCTGCTCCCCAACGGACAACCCGGCCTGGAGAGCCTCCCATCCATCTGCCGCCAGTTCACCTGCCTGGATGGGCTCATTACTGGACAGCAGGGCCAGCCCTAAGTAGGCCTCCGCTTTTAAGCGCCCAAGCTCATCTTCTTCGATGATCCAATGTTGACGAGCCTCTTGCAGCACTGGGATCGCCTCTAAAGGTCGTTCCAGCCGCAGGAGCAGGGCCCCCAAATCATTCAGGATGATTGGAATTTCAGTGGCGCCCTCGATCTCTCTAATCACCGCCAGCGCAGAGCGGTAGCAGCTTTCTGCCTGCTCAAAATCGCCTTCATTTTCAGCCACGATACCCAAACTGTCATGGGCTAAAATTGCCGCACGTTCATTTTCAACCGCACGGTAATCCTGTTCAACCTGGATAAAGATTTCTCTTGCGGTGGGATAGTCACCTAACGAAAAATAGGCTAAAGCCTGCAGGTGGCGCACGTAAGAACAAACGTAACTGAGATTAAGTTCCATCGCCGGAAGAAGAACTTCATCAGAGATCGCCAGGACACGATCCCAGGCAGCCAGATCAAAGTAAGCTGTAATCAGATTCGCCCGCGTGGTCACCTCGCCGATCCGGTCTCCAATGTGGCGCTGGACGACCAGCGCCTGTTCAAGCCATTTGATCGATTCAAGCGGTCTGGCTAAGTCACGCGCCGCGATGCCTAATCCGCGCAGTGCTCGTGCTTCTCGGGAGGGATCAGAAATTTTTTGAGCTAACTTAAGGGCTTTCACATTGTACTTTTTGGCCTCGACGGAATGTAAGAGATTCGTCTCATTCATTCCCCTCAGCAGCAGCACTTCCGTTTCGCTTTTGGGATCCTGCAGCTTCTGAGCGAGTGCGAGAGCCTCTGAAAGCAGCGCTTCCGCATTGGCATTTTGGTTGGTGCTGATGGCAGCTTGAGCCGTTGTAAGCAAAACTTGCAGCAGTAGATCGGGATTCTTCAGTATCCGCGCGCCCATCATGGCTTCATCCAAAGCCGGGCGCTGCCGGACCCGGTCGCCAATAACCCCGCATACTCGACCCAGGGACAGGGCGGTTTCGATCCGCTGGAGTGTTACCTCAGCTGGCAGCAGTGCCAGTGCCCTCGCCAGAGAATTGGCGGCCTCATTGTAAGCAAATCGCGAAATATCTTTTTCAGCGGCCTGGTAGTAAGTGGCAGCCGCTTCGCTGTTTCGTTTTGCCTGGTCAAGATGGAAGGCCTGCGCGCGCAGGTTATCAGGACTGAGCGTCTGGTAGACCTGGGCAGCGCGTTCGTGCAAGCGACGGCGGCGCTTTGGCTCAATCTCATTGTAAACCGCTGTACGAACCAGGTCGTGCGTAAATGTAATGCCGGAGATCGATGGCTGGAGCCAACGTTTCGCCATCAGTTCGTCGTTGGATCCAGCCAGAGTAAGCGGCGGTAAACCGGCAACCTCAGACCATAACCGGTACGGTATGGTTTCACCTAAAATCGAAGCGCTGTCAATGGCTAATCTCGCAGTCGGCGACAGGGTTTGCAGGTGATGGAGAATTGTTTTATGGGGGGTTGGGAAATCCAAATTCGGATCAGCCAGCCATTGGTGGATGTAGAATGGATTGCCGGAGGTCCTGGCATGGATTGCGGCAGGATCAGCTGGTTTATTCTGTCCAACCAGTTGGGCGACCTCCTCAATGGTAAGCGGCTCGAGGGTGATGAACTTAATGATCCCGGCGCGATCCCAATTTTGAATCACTTCCCAACCAGGCATGGTTTCAATATCAGGGTGCCGGTAAACCACAATGAAAAGTCCACCGCCGCGCACCAGGCCTCTGGCAAATCCTTCGAGGCTCTTCCATAACACCGAATCAGCCCATTGCAGGTCGTCGAGCACGAAAACGGTGGGTGTCAATTGAGCCAGAATCTCGCCAAATTTTTGTAAGGCACTGTAGAAGCGGTTAGACGCCTGTTGAGGAGACACGTCATACAGGGCGGCTTTCGTATCCCAATTTGGATATAACGGTGCCAAAGCAGCCAGGGTTTCACTCGCCAGCAGCGCTTCGAGCTGTAACAAATGTGGGCTGTTAAATAGCGGCCTCAACGCATCGGTCAGAGGTGAAAACGGAGAGGCATTGGGGGTCTCGCTGGCCTGCCCTTGCAGCAAACTGGCCCCCCGCCAACGCACACTGGCCGCAATTTCACGCAGCAGCCTGGTCTTGCCGATACCTGCTTCGCCTTCGATCGCGATGATCGTGCCTTTTCCTTTGAGCATCGCCTCGACAGCCGCCAACATTGTCGCCCGTTCGACATTTCTTCCGACGAATGGTGTCTGCTCTTCAGTGACGATCTGGATCGTCGCCAGATCGCGTTCGTGTTCTATCGTTTCTGCGATAAGGCGGGTTTCTGCCAGCGGTTCTGCGCCCAATTCTGAAAGCATCAGCGTGCGCAGGTAATCGTAATGGGCAAGCGCTTCGCCATAACGCTGCATTCGCCCCAGGAGACGCAGATAGATCTGGTGGGCGGGTTCGTGCAAAGGTTCAGCCAAAACCAGGCGGCGCAAGGTCAGCAAGGCCTGTTGGAGTTCTCCCTTTTTCTCTTGTACTGCCGCCAGCCTTTCGAGTGCAGTCAGGTATTGATTCCGGCGAAGCTCCCGCTCAGTGACCAGCCAGTCTGCATACAGCTCAGGCAGCAGGTCGCCGGTGTAGAGATCAATTGCTTTTTGGAGATGGTCTACTTGATCGCTGCCAGCCAAGCGTTCGAATTCCCACGCGTCTACCCAAAGCAGCTCATTTGTGCGCAAAGCGACCACGTCTCCTTCAACATCGAACCAATCTCTGCCCAATGCCTTCTGCAGACGGTACAATGTGTCGGAAAAATTTCGCCGGGCACGATCATACGGGGCATCCATGTAGAGCATATCAGCCAGCTGCTCACGATGATGCGGCCGGCGTGGGTTCAAGACCAGGTAAGCAAACAGAGTTAAGGTCTTTTCACCACTTAATGGGAAAAGGTGTCCATCCTGGTATACGCGTAATGCGCCAAACAGGTGTATTCGGCGATTGGGTAGGGTAGAGTCTTTTTCCATTGAAAATGCCACGATTAACCAAAAAATCGCATTCTCTGCTTTGCAGGTTATCGGTTTTCTAAAACCAGAAGGAGCACGCTTACAACATTTGCTGAAAATACCCGACTAAATTGGCCAACCTTATTATAATAATTCTTTTTCGTCTCATTTATCAAGGAAAAAATTCACAGTGGCCTAAGGGTAATCCAGGCCACGGCACGGGTATGCCAGTTACCAGAGCTATCAACTGCCGGAAGTTAAAAAATGGGCATACCAACAGGCCTGGTGGAAAATATTCAGACAGTACATTGTCGAGGGCTGCGTGCCGCTAATTGGAGGTCCCTGGACTTCCTGCGGTAAAAACTGGGCACCAGCGCCATCAAACCTGCCATTAATTCGCTTGAAGCGATGTGCATGCACTCCTGCGCAGCAGCGGTTCCTTAATTGCGTTTGCATCCAGTTTGTTCGCGCCCAGAAACGTGACGAAGCGTGCAAACCCGCAGGCGAGTGCCTCCGCAAACGCCTCGTCTTTGCCAAGGACCTCATCCTCCAACCACAGGCCCAAGATGACAAACGTATTGGTCGACCGGTCGAGTTTGCTGTCGAAGCGCGCCACGAGCCGGTCGCCCCACAATACCGGCAGCGTGTAGTAGCCGAACTTGCGCTGGTGCCTCAGGTTTGTAGACCTCCCACACGTAGTCGAAGCCGAAAAGGACTTTGGCTCGCCCGCGGGCGCTGACGGGATCGAGCGGTGCCAGAAAGACGACCTCTTCCGTGGTGGTGGTCTCCAGCGGCATCCACGCCTGCGGAACGCGCCCGGCTCTCAAGTCGAGCAGCACCTGGGCGTCGCTGGCGAGTGCGTAGTGCACCGCCTTCCAGCCTTCAACCTGCACCTCGATGATGTCACCGTCCGCCAGCAGCGCCTCGCAGATCTGCTTCTTCTTGCTGAAGGGCACGCCCCGGAAATACGAATCCTGGGCGCGGTTCAGCCGCGACAGGCCGGCAAAGCTGACTTCCTTTGTTATCAAGAAGCGATCCGCCTCGGCGGGGTCGCTTTCGCGGATGAGGTGCGCAGGCGCAACAGATTCGGTGAGGGCGTAGACGCGCTCAAAGTTCTCACGGTGGTGCGTCATCACTTCGCCGGTGCGCCATAAATAAAACAAAGCCAGGGCGCTGTCTTTGCGGCCGCGATAGCTCTGCGTCCGGGTGCGGGCTGCCATCTCGAAGTCGCGGTTGTTCAAGCTGCCGCGCTCACGCAGCTGCGCCCGCATTTCCGCGATCGCCTCGGCGTGTTCACGGCCCATTTTGCGGATGCGCGGGTCGCAGTCAGGATTGCCATCGCGCTCACGCTGCATAACCACGCGCCAGTACGGCAGATCCTCCATCGGGCGGGTAGCCAGCCAGCCGCCCCAGTCGAAGAACTTGCGCTGCTGGTAGGCCGCCTCTTCCCACATGCCGGGCGTGTACGCGAGCACGCGGCTGTGCAGTGTGATGTCATGGCTGCGGGCGATGATTTGCAGCGGGTCGAGCTGCAGGTACTCCATGGCGCGCATGGCCTGTTCTGTCCCCTCCATTCCTTGCCAGCGCCGACCGGGCCACAAGCCCTGCTTGCCAAGGATGAAGCGCCGTGCTGTTTCGATGTTGATCGTCAGCATACTGGGCGGCTGCAGGTGCTTGCAGCCAAATCCGGATGAAGCACAGGAATGTTGACAGGTTCCATACGAATCCTCATGTGTCTTGAGCGTTTCCTTGACCTTCCCGCGCAAGCATGACCACTACTTGGCTTTTCACTTACGCTCAACGAAGGTTTTTACGGATCGTAAAAACCCCTGCGGGTGAAGTGAACCCCTACGGGTTGACAAAAAAAGAAAGCCGCCTCGCAGGCTAAACAGCTAACTGGACAGGCACCTTACCTGGTAGGGTGTCTGTCTTGTTTTCAATTGTATCCTTTCGTAGTTGTAAAAGTGAATATATTCCTCCACCACTTGTTTGACTTCCTCGAAAGTGGGTGTCTTGATCTGACGCAGGGCTTCTTCTTTCAAGTGACCGAAGAAGTTCTCCATGGGAGCATTATCCCAACAGTTGGCTCGTCTTGACATTGACGGGGTGATGTTGTATTGTTGGGTCAGGACATGATACGCCTGCGAAGTGTATTGATGCCCTTGGTCACTGTGGAGGATCAGTCCATCAGTGACCACTTCTTTTTCATGGGCCAGCTTCAAGGTTCGGGTGACCAGGGCCACTGAAGGGGAAGGGCTCATCAGGTGGGCGACAATGTAGCCATCGTACAAGTCCTTGATGGTTGAGAGGTAAGCCCACCCTTGCTGTGTGGCCACGTAGGTGATGTCGGTGACCCACTTTTGGTTGGGGCGGTTCGCTCGAAAATCTCGATTGAGCACGTTCTCGTAACGGTGGAAGGTGCCCAACTGGCTCATTTTGCGATACAGCTTGCGCCGCCGAGCCACAGAATGGATACCGAGCCGGTTCATCAGCCGGAGAACCGCCTTGTGATTGATGACCAGCCCGCGTTTCTGCCGCAACCACAGCTCGATCCGCCGGTAGCCATAGGTCCTTTTGGAAGCTTCATAGGCGTACAAGACTTCTTTCAAGCGTTCTTGGTCCCGTTCAGGTCGGCCCATGCGTTTGCGCCATGCGTAGTAGGCAGCTCGCGAGATCCCGAAGAAGCTACACATTTCGTTCACCAGGTAGGTTCCTCGGTAGTGTTCGATGACCCGATATTGCGCCTCGCGAGCATAACTTTTCGCAATTCGGAATGGAATTTTTTTAGCAGCGCATTCTCCCGCTCCAACTGAGCGATGCGCTTCTCTTCAGAGTACACTTTGAGAGGCCGTCCGCTCCCTTTCTTGGCTAAGCCCGCCTCACCCTCGTGTCGATACTGGCGCATCCAAACTTTGATCCGCTCAGCTTTCCGCTGTCCCAGGTGTGCCGCTACTTCAGCATACGTAAGACCTTCTTCTTCATGCATATGGACAGCCTGCAGTTTTATCTCCAAGCTGTAATGGGTCATTCCCTTTGTTCCAGACATAGAAAAGCACCTCCTGCTACTATTTTCGCATGAGGTGCTTTCTCTTTTGTGTCTTCTTTTAGGGGTTCAGTTCATGGTGTGGGGTTTTTTTTACGAAATTTGATTAATATCAGGTTCAAATGGTGAAAGATGTATCATTATTATATGGTAATTCGATAAATATTGTAAAAAATCTACTGTGTTCACAATGAACCGCCTGGATTGTGAGTTACGAATGCCCAGGTGGAGGGTAATGCAAGATGGTGGCTATTGTTCGTACAACAAAACAGCCTGTTGGAAAAAGTTTTCATCGGCTGCAGACCTTGCTTTTACCTCCAAAGGCCTTTCTTGCGTTTTACTTGAACTTAAGAATGCTGCTCTTCCGGATGTAACAACTGTTGCGTTTTATTGAAAAGCTGGTATTCTAAATGAAACAAGTGTTACATACTAATTTGAGTGACAAAATATGAAATGGCTACTCTTCTTACCCCAACTCCCAGCAACGCCATCAACGATTAGAGTAATGGTCTGGCGAAAGATGCGGGCTGCTGGTGCTTTAGGGGTGCAAAACGGCGTCTGGATTTTACCCCATACACCTGAACAGAAGCAGTTTGCACAAGAATTATTGGTTTACATCCAGGAGCATGGAGCAAATGGTTACATCTTTGAGGCCGGTACCCTGAACCAGTCGATTGAGGATGACATTCTGGTGCAGTTTAGATCAGATCGTGACGAGGAATATACTGAGTTTTGCGAGCGCTGTGACGCCTTAATCGCGGAACTGAAGAGGGAAACCAGCCAAGAGAAGTTTACCTTTGCAGAGTTGGAAGAGACAGAAGAGGACCTTCAAAAACTAAAGAACTGGTTGGTCAAAATTAATGCCCGTGATTTTTATCATAGCCCGAAGTGGAATGCTGCTGGGGATCAGTTGGTACTTTGCCAAGCAGCTTACCACGAATTTGCCAATAAAGTGTATGCCAGTCAAGGTGTAGATGGTGCAAGTAAAATGGCCAAATAAAAAGAGATCTATTTGATGAAGGGCGGTTTAGGAAGATCATTTGATAAGTGGAAACAAAGTGCCAGGAAACTCAAGGCCGAAACCTATGCTTTGTATCTGGCATACAGGCATCCACACACACCATGGTACGCGAAAGCCTTTGCAGGGCTGGTGATTGCCTACGCCTTCAGCCCAATTGACTTGATTCCAGATTTCATTCCTGTTTTGGGATACTTTGATGACCTGCTTTTAGTTCCATTAGGAATTGCAATTGCGATAAGGATGATTCCTGCCTCGGTGATGGTTGAGTGTCGAGCGCGGGCAGAGATTGAAATGGGGAAAGATAAACAAACCAATTGGTTTGCAGCGGCGACCATCATTGTGATTTGGTTGACTATCGCTGCGCTTTTCGTAGTATGGTTGACAGATCTCCTCAAATAGGATCGTGTCATGGAGTACAAGCAAAGGTTTTCCGGATCTTAAATTAACAGGATTACAAGAAAGGAAATAATCGATCCGTTTTCCGAGTATAACCGCCTTCGTGAATGTTCACGATTGCATCACAAAGATGAATGGCCTTCCCCCGATTTAGTGGACACAAATAATTGGTAATCTAAGTACCCTAGAACGGAGAGGAGAAGGCCAATGAGCAAGCGAAGCTTTCGTCCTTACACCGACGAATTCAATCTGGGGGCGCGAGAGCTGCTGAAAAGCAGTGGGCAGAGCGCTGAGCAGGTCGAACGGGATTTGAGGATCTCACCGGGGCGGCTGCGGAAATGGCAAATGAAATATAAGGTAGGGGGGAGATGTGCTGCGCACAATGGACAAGGCTGCCCATACGGGCAGGGGCGCAATAAAAAAGAGATTATAGTGCCCTGGCTCTGGCTTGACAAGCCGACCAGCATGGCTGGGTGGGTTAACGACAGGCGTTACCTGCTGGCGGGGCGGGCGTGGACAATGTTCGGGAGCAGAAAAAACTCGAAGCCATAAAAAGGCCCAAAAATTGTCGGGGCGCAAACTCAGCAGCAACCCAACCAGGCGTGCCCAGTTGAGCGAAGCCACGTCGGTCGGCGGAGTCCATCTTGGTTTTTAGGTGACAAGTAAGCCAGACCGACAGTAACTTAGTTAACCTGGCTGTCGCGATACTCTACCTGATGGTTCGCTGCAGATTGACGACAGCATCCAGTTAATCTTGCAGCGAAAGAGAAGGTTTAAACTTCTTCCATGATCCAGAGTCTGGCGGGAGGTATGCCCCCTATTTGCTTGAGGATTGAGTGGAAATCTGCCGACTCCAGATTATTCTTGTATTTAATAGCGTCGTCCAAATTGTTGAATTTGTGGGCGACAAGTACCTCACTTTTATCTACCGTGCGATAGATACTCGTTCCTACAATGCCCAGTTGCGCCATAAGATTACTATCACTCATCATCTGCTTACCACCACTTAACCAAGCTTCGAAATCCTTTACACCATGTTGACCAAAAAGCGTAATCAATTGGATCTCCTTATTTAGTTTGTGATTAAAAAATAATTCGCCGCTACCCATGACACGCCGCATGCTTGGCGACCAAGAATAAAACTATACGCTACAAGGCCATATTTGTCAATTTTGATGGGGGGGAGGAAGGTTCCAAATGGTGATGAAGCTTACGGTAATGATCTCAAAGGTATCGGTGAAGAAAAAGAATCAGCAGGGCATATAATCACAATTTCAATAAACGCGCCCAACACACCGCGCACATGGCTGGTGGGATTCGCCCCGAAAAATTGAGTTGATTTTAGCTTCAGCATTTGCCCCAATAAAAAACAGAATCTCCATCCGCTCACTTGCCGGTAACGCAAGCCGTCAGGCAAGTGGGTGGGTGACCCTGACCTCGTAATCCAAAGGAGTGACAGATGCCATGCTCCAGGTGCAAAAGGTCATCGCCGCCGGCCTGCAGCAGGCATACGGCGGCTAATTCGGACAATTTCTGTCTTGACAGTCTAGAGCATACGTTCTAAAATAGAGTTGCCCACCTTCCTGGGTGGGTGAAAGCCTGGCTTTTGCCCACCCCCGTCCCACCGTCCGCCGCTTGCGCAAACCGTTGGGCGAGGGCTCGGTTTTAACGACAATAAATCACTATTATGGAGGTTTCTATGAGCCCAGCGAAAGAAACGCAAAAGTCCGAGGGCTTCACTGACGAGGAAAAAGCCGCGATGAAGGAGCGCGCCAAAGAGCTGAAAGCGGAAGCGCGCGCGAAGAAGAGCAAGGCAGACGGGGAAAGCGACCTGCTCGCGAAGATCGCCGAGATGCCGGACGCGGATCGCGACATGGCCGAGCGGCTACATGCAATTATCAAAGCCAGCGCGCCAGACCTCACGCCGAAAACCTGGTATGGGATGCCCGCGTATGCCAACATGGACGGCAAGGTCGTCTGCTTCTTCCAAAGCGCGCACAAGTTCAACGCGCGCTACGCGACGCTCGGCTTCAACGACACGGCGAATCTCGACGATGGCGCCATGTGGCCGACCGCCTTCGCGCTGAAGGAGCTGACCGCCGCTGATGAGGCACGAATCAGCGTGCTCGTGAAGAAAGCGGTGGGCTGAGGACTGTTCGCAAGTGTAAGAGACTCCGACGGTAGCATCAGCGGGCTTTTTCAGCAGCCGTGAGCGTCCCAGCAGCACAACTACATGTTGTCTGCCCGCTGGGGCGCCTGGTAAGGAACCTGGCAGAATCATTCGCCCGCCCAACCCCGGCTTGCAGCCGACTTTGCTGCCGCCGTTCCCTTGAGAAGGTTCGAGGTATTCCAGCGAGTCTTGCCCTCGAAGGAGACTTTTCCACCCGCACCGCGCCCGAAGCCTACAGTTAGGCAGCGCGATTTACGATTGTCCGGGATGGCCAAAATGGCTGTTATGTTGACCACTTATAATGATTTTGTTGCCCGCGTCGAATCGCTGGGCTTCATGGCCCTGTCGAACATCATGCCAGGATTGCCATCTCTAGGCGACGAAACCGCAGAAAGTCTCTGGCACACTGGTCTCGATACCGACCCCTGGCGCTGGAAAGATCGCGTCGCTGAAGAGAAGCGGCTGGCTTACGGCTGTATTCTGGGTAGGCATAAGGGCTTTGTCACCCAGCGCATGTACCCGATTTTCTATGCCGCTTTTCATCCAACGCTCTCCATGCCAGAGCGCTGGGCCAGTGGAACAGTCAACCAAAGAACCTGGCAACTTTGGCAGCTTTTTGAAGATAAAGGCACACTTAACATCAGCCAGGTACGGCAAACCCTGGGCGTCAGCAGCAAGCAGGGCGCCAGTGCGGTGGATACCGCCATTCAGCAATTACAATATGAGTATTACATCACCATAGATGGCAATGATCGCAAGGTCAGCGCCAAGGGCGAATTCTACGGTTGGCCAGTCAACCGCTACCGCAGGGTGGTGGATTGGGCACCCGTCGGCTGGCTGGACAGTGCCAAGGATTGGTCGCTAGAGGAGGCCAGGGAATTGATCCTGGATGATGGTGTGGCAATGTCAAATGGTGTAAATCGCCAGGATTTGGCAAAGAAACTTGGTTTGCGGTGAAACGCCGCCCAACACCGCGTGCACCTGACTGGCGGGATTCTGCTGCCATCACAATCAGTTTTCTGCACCTCAGACTTTTTTTCGCTTGGACGCGGAACCCCGGTCTGCTCCAGCGCAAGCCTCGCACACCGTTAACCCGCGTGAGGGTCACTGCATTGAAGATTTGAATGCTATCGGAAAATCTTTGGTTGAATCAATTGAGCCATAGCCAAACAAGTATAAGAAGTTGTAAACAGAAATAAGCTCAGTTTATTTCAGAGGATCAATAAATGAGTAACCTGAATCCCAAGGTTGGTGGATATATACGTAAAAACAAAGTGTGGCAGGAAGAATTGGAGAGGCTGAGAGCGATCGTTCTTGACTGTGGGCTGACCGAAGAAGTGAAGTGGAAAGTTCCTTGTTACACGTTTCAGAACAGCAACATCGTTTTAATCCATGTTTTTAAAGAGTACTGTGCGCTTTTGTTTGTCAAAGGTGCCTTGTTAAAAGATGCCCATGGGATTCTAATCCAACAAACGGAGAATGTGCAGGCGGCGCGCCAGATTCGGTTCACCAATGTTCAAGAAATTGTTGAGATGGAACCCATCTTGAAAATCTATATTTATGAAGCCATAGAAGTGGAAAAAGCCGGGTTGCATGTGGATTATAAAAAGACGACAGAATACACCATTCCTGAAGAATTTCAAAAGAAATTAGATGAAATCCCTGCCTTGAAAACTGCTTTTGATGGATTGACGCCAGGACGGCAAAGAGCATACTTTCTATATTTTTCTGCACCCAAACAATCCAAAACACGGGAGGCAAGGGTTGAAAAATGTATGCCGCAAATTCTCAATGGAAAGGGACTAAATGATTAGCACACTTGATGAGAAAATAAGTCAATCAAACTTTGAGATATTCGCTCACTGTACGTTCATGGGAACTCCTTTTTGGATCGCAGGTATCCCTGCGTGAAATGGAATTCGGCGCCGTTTGCAAGCAATTTTCTGGCTTCGAGTTTATACTGCTCTCAAGCCAAGTCCACATCCCGCCCACTTGCGGGTAACGCAAACCGTTCCGGGTGTGGAAAAATGCCCAGGATTTTCTGCAGGAAGCGCGGTAAGAGTATGCGAATCAGACAGGGATCCGGATTTGCGCATTTTTGCGTCTTGCCTCGCCATGGTTTGGGATCACGGTTCGCTCGCTGGGGGGTGTTACACCGATCCAATTCAGATGTGCAACCCTGTTGGCTGAAATAGCGTAAACTTAGTAACTACAACCAGACTGATTGCGGTGATGAGGAAACCCATGCAAGCCATTGTCTACACTGAATACGGACCTCCCGATGTAATTCAGCTCAAAGATGTGGAAAAACCTGTACCGAAGGAGAATGAGGTCCTGGTCAAAATTCAGGCGGCCTCCGTCAATGCCTATGACTGGCATCTCCTGACTGCGGACTTCTTCCTGGTGCGCCTGATGGGTAGCGGCCTGCTCAAACCCAAATACACACGGCTCGGGGCGGACATGGCTGGGCGGGTTGAAGCTGTGGGGAGCAGCGTCACCCAGTTCCAGCCGGGTGATGAGGTCTACGGAGATATCGCGGGGAGCGGCAGTTTTGCCGAGTATGCCGCGGCTCCGGAACGTGCCCTTGGGCTGAAACCGGCCAATCTATCCTTCGAGGAAGCTGCGGCAGTGCCCATGGCAGCGATCACAGCCCTGCAGGGTCTGCGCGATGAAGGGCAAATTCAAGCAGGACAGAAGGTACTCATCCATGGGGCGTCAGGTGGGGTGGGGACGTTTGCGGTGCAGATTGCCAAAGCATTCGGGGCGGAAGTGACTGCCGTATGCAGCACCCGCAATGTGGACCAGGCGCGCACGCTGGGAGCCGACCATGTGATCGACTACACCCAGGAAGATTTCTCCCAAAATGGGCAGCAGTATGACCTGATCCTGGGGGTTAACGGCAGCCGCCCGCTTTCAGCTTATAAGCGTGCATTAACGCCCCAGGGCAGGTATGTCATGGCAGGAGGAACCCTGACCCAAATCATGCAGGCGATGCTCCTGGGACCAATGAATTCAAAGCGCGGCGGCAAGCAAATGGGGGGTGTCTCGGCAAAAATAAGCCAAGCAGATCTGGGTTCTCTCAAAGAGCTTCTGGAAGCAGGCAAGGTCGTAGCGGTGATAGACAAACGCTACCCATTAAGTGAGACGGCTGAGGCGCTGCGCTATCTTGGGGATGGGCACGCCCGCGGAAAGGTCGTCATAACGATGCCGCCGGAAGGTAAATGACAGCGGCTCGCCCCGCATAATCTGGGCAGATTATTTCCTTTTCTGCGCTGTTTTCGTATACAGTTTTTTCGTTCCCGAGCTAACCACCGCGCGGCGCAAATTTCTTGCTCGATGAATATGAGCACTGGTAACGCGCGGCGCAGTTTTTGCGCCGCAGCCATCCCTGACATAATTACGAGATCGCCGCACCCGGCAGCATACGCCAGCCCGTCGAAGCTCGACCGGGTTCACGACGGCAGTGGCGAGTATCTGATGGGATGTTTTGGTTCTGTGAGCGCTCAGAAGGTAAAAATGGGTTATCTTTAAGGCAGTGCCGCGATAGCTTGCATAAAAAAAGGAACGCCGCACCTGTCAAAAAAATCCAGCTTCGCCGTGACTTTGAAGGATTCCTGAGGAGATGCCGAGACCAAGTTATGCTGATCCCGATGATTCTGGTTATCCCGTCTCTGAAATAGAAACTTTTAGTAAATTGCCAGGCAATAAAAAGCAATGCCGCGCAGTAAGGAAGGAGGCCTATTTATGAAAGCGATTGTTCTGACAAAAAGCGGACCTCCGGAGGTGCTTAAATTACAGCAGTTGGAAAAACCTGCTCCGCAGGAGACCGAGGTGCTGGTGAGAATCACTGCGGCAACCGTCACCGCGGGGGATGTGATGCTGCGAGCTCTCCACCCCTTGTTGTATATCCCCTTACGGCTGTTTGGGGTGCGCAAGAAGAAAATCCTGGGGCATGAGTTTGCCGGGCAAATTGAATCTGTGGGCAGATCAGTAACGTTATTTAAGGCAGGCGACCCGGTTTTTGGAACGACCACCGCCTTGAATTCGGGCTCGTACGCCGAATATATCTGCCTGTCAGAAGATGGTATGCTGGTGATAAAACCGGACAATGTGACCTTCGAGGAGGCCGCCGCCGTCCCGGTTGGAGGAATGACCGCACTGCAGATTCTCAGACAAGGAAATATCCAGAGCGGGCAAAACGTTCTGATTTATGGGGCATCGGGAAGTGTGGGTACGTATGCTGTCCAGCTTGCCAGGTACTTCGGGGCAAGCGTTACCGGGGTGTGCAGCACCTCCAATTTAGAATGGGTGCAGGCCCTGGGAGCCGACCGGGTAATCGATTACACCAAACAGGATTTTACAAAATCCAGCCAGATCTACGACCTCATTTTTGACGCAGTTGGCAAAAGCTCGCCATCTGAGAGTAAACGCGTGCTGGCGGAAAATGGATCCTTTGTTTCTATTCGATCTTCAACCAGCGAAAACTTAGCAGATTTAGGTTTCCTCAGAGATCTTCTGGAGTCCGGCAAGCTGAAGGCGGTCATCGATCGGCGCTTCCCGCTGGAGCAAATTTCCGAGGCGCACCGCTACGTCGAGCAGGGGCATAAAAAGGGGAATGTCGTTCTGATTTTGGAACAAGGCCACAATCAAATTGCGGAGCTATACCCATGAAAGCCATTGTCTACACAAAATACGGACCCCCCGAGGTTCTCCAGCTCAAAGAGGTAGAAAAACCCACTCCGAAGGATAATGAAGTGCTGATAAAAATATATGCAACCTCAGTACATCGTGGGGACGTGCGAATGCGAAAACCTGACCCATTTCTCGCAAGGCTGGTCAATGGTCTCATAAGACCCCAAAAAATAACCATATTGGGGATGGAGCTAGCCGGTGAAGTTGAATCAGCAGGCAAAGATGTAAAACTGTTTAAAGAAGGTGACCAGGTCTTCGCATTTACCGGTTTTGGATTTGGCGCCTATGCCGAGTATATATGTCTACCAGATTTGCCTGAAGAAGGGGCAGTAGTAAAAAGGGGGTTGGTGGCAATAAAACCAGTCAATATGACTTATGAGGAAGCTGCCCCCGTTCCGGCTGGCGGACTTACCGCATTGAATATTCTCAGAGAAGGAAATATCCAGAGCGGACAAAAAGTCCTTATCTATGGCGCTTCTGGAAGTTTAGGTACTTATGCGGTACAGCTTGCCAGGTACTTTGGGGCGGAAGTAACCGGGGTATGCAGTACTACGAATTTAGAATTGGTAAAATCTTTGGGAGCCGATAAGGTCATCGATTACACAAAAGATGATTTTACCGAAAGTGGTGAGATGTACGATGTTATTTACGACGCAGTAAACAAGAGTTCGTTTTCACACAGTAAAAGAGCGCTAAAGAAAAATGGATGCTTTCTTTCTGAAAAAACATCAATAAGCATAAAAACCGGAGATTTAATTTACCTCAAAGAGCTGATTGAGGCGGGAAAGCTAAAATCAGTCATTGATCGGCGCTATGCGATGGAACACATTGTCGAGGCGCACCGGTATGTCGAGCAAGGGCATAAGAAAGGCAATGTCGTGATCACGGTCCACCCAATCTCTGCCTCTGCCGCGGAGTAATGAATCATTATGCCCGTTTCTCCGCTTTGCCGTATGATATTGCATGCGAGCCAGGCTGCTGGAGGATCAACAGATAGTCGGCAGTCATGACAATACAGCGCGAGCCATGCGTGATTTGAGAGGGAAAGATGGCTGATACAACTACCGGGCCGGGCAAAGCGCGCCCCTACCGGCCAAGCTGGATCGATCGTTTTAACATTTGGGTTGCGATGCGCTCGAAACGGACCTGGGTCTTCTACATTGGCTTTGGGTTTGTGCTGATCGTGATTCAGCTCCTGGTTTTATGGTTGGAAGGCGGCCTGCCCGCGCAGGAGCTCATGCCGGTAATTATCTTCAATGCTCTGTTTACGCCCTTCCTCCTGGGGTTGAATTATTTGCTGGACAACCTGGCGGTAGCTGCCCTGGACAGCATGCGCCCCGTTCTGGGTACGACCGATTCGGAATTCGAGCGCTGCAAATACCAGCTTGCGAACATGCCGTCTTGGCTGCCGTTGGCAGCCGGGCTGATCGGATTGGTTGTTGTGATCCTCATGGAATGGCTGGGGACGGTGCCCGTCCGTTATGCGGCTTTGGAGGAGCTGCCGGTGTTTTCCATCGTATTTCAGATCACCGATAAAAGTTCGGCTTTCTTATTTGGCGTGTTCATCTACCACACCATCCGCCAGCTGCGCCTTGTCACCTCGATCAATTCACAGTATGTCCGCGTCAAGCTATTTCACCTGGGGCCACTACAGGGGTTTTCAAGGCTAACCGCGACGACTGCGGTCGGGCTCGTGGTGGGTGTCTACGGCTGGATGCTGATCAATCCGGAATTGTGGGCAGATCCGGTTATCCTGGGATTTGCCGTGCTCATCACTCTCCTGGCTGCAGCGGTATTTGCAGGTCCACTTTACGGGGTTCACCGGCGAATCGTGGTCGCCAAAGAAAAGGCGCTGCAGGAGATTGATTTGCAGTTCGAAGCGGCCCTGGACAAGTTCAAACAAAGCCTGCAGGCGGAAGATCACGCAGCCATCGAAATGCTGAACGGGACCATCGCCAGCCTGGAGATCCAGCACCGGAAAGTTAGTGCGATCCCGGCCTGGCCCTGGTCGCCTGAAACTGCGCGTTTTGCCCTGACGGCAATCGCGCTGCCCCTCATCCTGGCGTTTCTGCAGTATCTGTTGGAAAGGGCATTCATCGGCTGACATAACAAAAGGGCAAGTGATATCCCCATGGAGGAGCGGATGCAAGCAGTTGTATATAGAAAATACGGACCGCCTGATGTCCTTAAACTTGAGGAGGTCGAAAAACCGGTTCCGAAAGATGACGAAATCCTGATCAAGATTCAAGCGGTTTCCGTCAATCGATCCGATTGGGAGTCGTTAGTAGGAACACCGTTGTATGCCCGCTTCGGGGGGATTCTAAAACCAGGCCACCGGATCCTTGGATCCGATATCGCCGGGCGAGTTGAAAGTGCTGGCAAAAACCACACGCAATTTCAACCGGGCGATGAAGTATTTGGGGACATCCTGGGGCATATGGGTGGTTTTGCTGAGTATGTCTGCGTTCGCGGCGGAGCGTTGGCGCTGAAACCAGCCAGCCTTACGTTCGAGCAAGCCGCAGCCATCCCACAGGCAGCAGTAATTGCTCTGCAGGGGATGCGCGATAAAGGCCAGGTACAGCCGGGGCAAAAGGTGCTGGTCAACGGCGCCGGCGGTGGTGCTGGCACATTTGCCGTGCAGCTTGCCAAATACTATGGCGCTGAAGTGACTGGCGTGGATCATACGGCGAAGTTGGATTTCATGCGCTCGCTTGGGGCGGACCATGTCATGGATTACACCCGTGAAGACTTCACTACAACTGGCAACCAGTATGATCTCATCCTTGATCTTGTCGGGTATCGTTCAGTTTCCGACTACGAGCGAGCGCTGGCGCCGAATGGAAGTTATTACTTTGTCGGGGGCTCGATGGCTACCCTGCTGCACATTTTGTTCATCGGGCCGCGGATTCGAAGAACCACAGGCAAGAAAATCCAGATCCTGGGGGTTCAACCCAATCAAAAAGATTTGGTTTTTATCGCAGAGCTTTGTGAAACCGGCAAGCTCATCCCGGTAATCGATCGAATGTACCCGCTAAGCGAGACTGCTGAAGCGCTTCGCTACCTTGGAGGCGGGCACACCCAAGGCAAAATTGTCATCACGGTCGTGCCTGCCGGCAAACCCTGACGAACGGAGGTAGATGGATGAAAGCGATTGTATGGACGAAATACGGGCCGCCCGATGGACTTGAATTGAGAGAAATTCAAAAACCAGCCCCCAAGGACAATGAAGTTTTGATAAGGATTGTCGCCACGACAGTCACCGCGGGGGATTGTGAGATGCGCACTCTTAAACTGCCCCTCATGTTAGGGTATCCCATGCGCCTCTACGTAGGACTCACGAAACCAGCCAGATTAACGATATTAGGGCAGGAACTGGCCGGGGAAATTGAGGCTGTGGGCAAAGATGTCACGCAATTTAAAGAAGGCGACCAGGTTTTTGGTGCCCCCGGTTTTGGCCTAGGTTGTTATGCCGAGTATAAAAGTATGCCTGAAAAACCCGGGGATGGTGTATTGGCATTGAAACCGGCCAATATGAGCTATGAAGAAGCCGCCGCGTTGCCGGTGGGGGGACTTGAAGCACTGCATTTTCTTAGATTCGGAAATATCCAGAGGGGGCACAAGGTTTTGATCAATGGTGCGGGCGGCAGCATTGGTACGATTGCGGTGCAGCTTGCCAGGTATTATGGGGCGGAGGTGACTGCCGTGGACAGCACCGGGAAATTGGACATGCTGCGCTCGCTTGGGGCAGACCATGTCATTGATTTCACGCAAGAAGATTTCACCAAAAACGGCCGGACGTATGACGTCATTTTTGATGTGGTAGGCAAGAGTTCGTTTTCGGGGAGTGTGCGTTCATTGAAGGAAAACGGCTTCTTTCTCCTCGGTAATTCGGCCCTTTCAGACAAGATTCGCGCGCCGTGGGCTTCAAAGGCCAGCAGCAAGCACATCATAACCGGGACATCTTCCTATAAAACACAAGATTTAATTTTCCTCGCAGAGCTGGTCGAGGCCGGGAAGATAAAAACGGTCATTGACCGGCGCTACCCGTTAGAACAAACGGCGGAGGCCCACCGCTATGTCGAAACCGGCCAAAAAAAGGGCAATGTCGTCATCACAGTGGCGTCGGGCTGAAAGCAGCCGCGTAAAATTGGGTGATCAGCGCGAGTGCTACGCGGCAGCACGAAGGAAGCGATTGGTCTCGCAGGCAGTTGAGCGGAATTGACATATAGATTTTCGCATAGCCATTTTCGTTTGCCCGAATCCGAAACAAATTAGGGAATTCCTCGCTGAGCGGAGGGCGGCGTCGTTCAGCCGGCCGCAGTCGAAGCGTGAGCGTTTGTGCAAGAAATTTATTCGCAGAGCAAGGTCGTAGTGTGAGCATTGGTTCGAGAAATTCACTAGCGAACCAACAAAAAACAGCGAGTTGGCAACCCGTGGACGGGAAATACGAGACTGCCACGTTCGCTGCGATCCAGCGGTCGCCAAACAGCGCCCACCTCGCCGTGACAGATGCCTCTGTTTCTTTCTGAAAGAAATGCGCCATGCCGTATTTCGACGGGCTGGCGCTGTGGGTTTACTCGCTGTGACTGACTCTTTCCTGCTTCCTGAATGATATTAAGGCTGTGCTGTGGCTTTACCTGCAAAGCCCGCTGGCGAGAGGTCTGCTGGCCCGTCGATCTCATCCAGGCCAGCGCCGCTCTCAACCAGTTCCTTCAAGCGCTGAGTGAAGCGTGCTGCCGGCGCGCCGTCAACCAGGTCGTGATCGAAGCTGACTGTCACGCACAGAAATTCACGATTTTCAAGCTGGCCGTTTACCAAAACCGGTTTCTCGGCGATGCCGCCCAGGGTGACCTGGAGCGTTTGGTTCGACACCGGAATCCCCCAGCCGCCGCCGCTGCCGAACATTCCAATGGCAGTCATGGACACCGTGCCGTTCATTTCTTTCAGCCTGCGCGGACTTTTGAAAATCATTCTGAGCGTAAAACGCCGGATAAATCCCGGCAGGCGGACAAACCAGTCGATAAAATTCCCCTCCGGGCTGCTCGTGTGCCCGGCCTGAAATGCCCGGATCTCCGCGTGAATTTCGCGAACGGTCTTCTTATTGGCGGCGCGGATGATGTGGGGACGGATGATCTTGCGACCATCCGCCTCGACTTCAAACATCGTGTTTACATCCACATCGTCAAACAAAACGAGTTGACCGCGCCAGTTGCGGCAGGCGTGCATATGCTTGTTTCTGTCGACCGCCTGTCCCAGGCAGGCCACAATGAACCCCGTGAACGACAGGGTCTCGCCCATTTGCGATTTGTGTTGGTGAATCATCTGGCGCGCTCGGGTGACATCCATTTCAACCAGCCCGTGCACAATGTGTTTCTGGCGTCCCAATCGCCCACCATCCACCATCAGACGCCGGATCTTTGGAAAAGGTACTGTCTGGTACGTCGCGTTCTCTTCTGACATGGTCACACTCCCAAAACGTGCCTGACGATTTCCACGGCATGGTCCACGCCGTCCTCACGACGGATTTTTTCACCCAGCGCGGCCGCCCGCGCTTTCAGCGCTTGATCTGCGGTCGCAGTCCCAATTGCCGCAGCTAATTTGGCAGCCGTCAGTTTTTTGGCCGGGATGGGCTCCGGTCCAACTCCTAACGCATGAATCCGTTTTCCCCAGAAGGGCTGATCGACGATGAAAGGCACAACCACTGTGGGTGCCCCTGCCCGCAGTCCCTCCGCCGTCGTCCCGGCGCCCCCGTGATGCACCACAGCCGCCATACGCGGGAACAGCCAGGCATGCGGCGCCAAGTCCACCACAAACACATCCTCCGGGACATTCATCACGCCCAAGCCTCCCCACCCGGTGAGCAGCAAACCCCGCCGCCCGCTCTGCACCAGGGCATCCAGGACGAGTGCGGCGAACACATCTGGATTGCGCCCCGCCATACTTCCAAAGCCCACATAAATCGGCGGCTCGCCCCGGTCTAAGAAGGCCTGCAGCTCGCCGGACGGGCGCCAATCGGGTTGGCTTTCCTGGAACCAGTAACCGGTGATGTGCACGTTCTCAGACCAGTCCGGAGGATGAGGAATCACACTCGGGCTGTAAGCGCCCAGCAGGGGTGCGGTCGTCAGGAGGCGGTAGAAATCGGCACTTCTATAAGGCTGCAGCCCGAACCGCCTGCGGAATTCGTTCACATAGGGACCATACCACTGCCAGATCACCCCCAGCATGGCGTGCCCCGATAGGCGGTTGTGCAGCCCACCGAGGTTGTGCTGCACCGGCCACCCTGCCGCCGGGAAGGCGCGCGTCGGCAGCAGCGGCGTCGGTTCAATGTTGATCAGTGGAATGCCCTGGATTTCTGCAATTGTCTTTCCCAACGGGGCAAATACCGCCAGGGAGATGATCGCCTCGGCCGCATGGCAGGCTGCCAACGCGTCCTCAGCCATTTGCAGGGCAACCGGGCCGAGCAGCTTGCGCATGGCAAGCATGGATTGGATCGGGTTGGTGCTGCCCGTTTCCATAAACCTGCGCCCGGTCTCGCTGCCCATGATTTGCTGGACATCGCCGCGCAGCGGGTAAAAGCCCAGGCCTTGCTCCTGGATCAGACCGGCGAAGTTCTCCGGAGCAGCCAGCAGCACCTGCAGGCCGAGACGCTGCAGGCCTTTGGCTAATACGATGCAGGGTTGGACGTCGCCTAAAGAACCGGCGGTGAAGATGGTGATTTGCATCCTTGCACTCTTTGAAAGGGGACAGGATAGAAAGTTTATCCTATTCTATTGCACGAAACCGGTTTTCGAGCATGACGGTTCCAAACTGCTGGAGTTCAGCCGGGTCGCTTTGTCAAACCCATCTGGGTTCTCAATTCGTGAAGCTGTCCACCAGGAAAATTCGCTGCCCTCGCTGATGTCATACTGAATGGAGCGCAGTGCAGAGAAGCATCCGAATGGATAATGGGAGTAGCGATCCTTTGCTCCCGCCCGTCCCTCAGGAAGACCCAGATTTCCGCTGTTCTACCGGGTAAATGATGGAAAGATTGAAATTGACCCTTGAGTAGACCCAAATAAGATATTTATTCTTTATTCAACGCCCCGGGTTTCCTTTAGGTTGCCTGTGGAGGTTTAATCGTCCACCCCAGCTGCTGCAGGATACTGAGCTGGTCAAGCTCTGACTTCAGGCATAAAACTCTGCCATCTCGAATCGTGAATTGCTACACTGTGGTGCCTGTCACAAGCTGCCCGGTGGGATGTACGGGCTGAGCCAGCTTCCCGAAACCGGGCAAGCCTGCCAGAGGCCCGCTATTCGTCCCGCGGGTGGTCATGAAGGCGACCACCTTATCGTCTTCTGCCACCAGTTCAGTAATGGAAAAGCGAATATCGGGAAAAGCCGTTTTCAGAACCATCATCTGCCCTGCAAATCCACCTGCGAGCAGGGAACCCGGCACAAAAAAATCTGGAATGGCGTCCAGATTATTCGTATTGAAATCTTCCTCAACAAATTGTTGAACGAGAGCCCTGTTCTCAGCAACAGTCATGCTGTCCTCCTGAATAAGATTGTCCGGTGAAACGGGCATCATGTTTGAATTGATTATCCAACGGGTAGCTTCACCCCATTCGGGTTTGTTCTACTCAACACTGGTGTCGGTTGCCCCTGACCCTGGTGGGCAGGATTGTACCCGATGTTTATTGGTTGCGAGAAGGTGAGCTAGAAATAAAAAAGACCCGGTGCATACACCGGGTCTGGTCCTGCTACCACTAAGGGATTATTTTACTTTGACGATTACAGATGGGATTTGCACCGAAGGCAGCAAGCGAGCATGCAAGCGCACTTCCACACCCTCTGGGATTTCCACCGGTCCGACGGTCATGCTGGGCAGCGGACCGGCTTCCTGGGACTTGATCTCGATCGTGTAGGTACCGGCGGGGAGCTTGGTTTCGATCCGCTCGCCGAACGTGAAGTTGTAAATTGTACCTACCAGGTAGCCACTGCCGTTGTAGATGAAGATGTTGACCGGCAGTTCACGACTCAGGCCCAGGGTCTTACCATTAATCCCGTGGTACGCCTGGACGGTGAAAGTGCCATCGCTGGCAAGCGCCGGGGAAACGGCGGTAAAGCCAAACACTGCAATTAGCAGCGCCAGAACTACAACGACCCACTTCCTGTTTTTTGCAAAATTCAACATGATTTACTTCCTCCTAAAAAGTCTCTTATCTGTGATTTTTACTAACGACGATTGAAAGTATAGCATATATCTATGTATTGTCAATATATTGTCTAATTAACGTTTCATTAAGAAGCGGTAGGGTCCGTTCGCAGGATGCGCAATCCGCAAAGCATGCATCCCATGCCCGCCGACGAAAAAACGAGATTGCCACGCTCGCTGGCGCTCCCATGCAATGACGGGCGGCGGTTCGCTGCGAGCCACGCAGGTACGGCAATCTTGATGCTTGCGGAGATATGGACTTTCAGCTCACGGGGTACGGCCCGGGCTGCGGCAAATCCCAGCCCGGCCAGCTGGCGATGTACTCGCCGAGGGCGCGTTTGGCCTTATGGTCGTAATGCCCGCCGTCTCCATACCAGCCGTCTTCCTTGCGCAGACTGGAAGGATCGCCCGGATCGCGCACCACCTGGTCAAAGTCCAGCACGCGCTCGAAGCTGGTTCGCAGCCAGGCATTCAGCGCCTGGCGGTCGGGTTCGCGCCCCAGATTGGTGATCACGTTGTAGGGAGTGGCGGTGCAGATGATCGGCTGCATCCCTTCGGACTCTGCCTGCTGTGCCATCCAGATGAAGTTCGCCTGGATGACTTCCAGCGGCACAGAGAGCGCCACATCGTTCAACCCGCCCTGCAGGATGCAGTACCGGCAGGCAGGTGCCAGCGGCGTGATGCGCGCGCCCCACGCCAGGCGCATATCTCCGGTCGTCCAGCCGAAATGGGCGCGGTTGAAAAACGGGGTGTTGAGCAGGGCCGCCGCCCAGGTCGTCCACTCGCGCGTCATGAGGTGGTCAGTGCCATTCGAGAAGCCTTCGGTGGTGCTGTCGCCCATCACCGCCACACCGCGCGGCTGCGCTGACCCCATGTCTTCGATCAGGAAGCCCCCCAACCGCAGGTCGATCGTCCAGCCATCATTGGAATGACCCTGGAACAGCCAGTAAAGAGTTGCTTCTCCGGGTTCCTGAGGGGGGCGGGTCGGGTCGCCGGGATACCCCAGGCGGTTGGGCGCCACGCACGGGACCACCTGCCAGACGCGCCGGATGTTCGCACTCGCCAGGTGTGGGCCGTGCCCGTTGCTGTTCCCCCCAGCCAGCGGGCGCATCCAGAAAAAGACCGGGTCATCCCCGAGGCTGCGCACGTAATAGCTGATTAAATAATCATGCCCGGGCTGGAAGACTTCGGCGCTGATTGAATCGAGCGGCGTCACCAGCTGGCCGAAAAAATCGCGTCCGGTCAGGCGCAGCAGCGGGATGCCCTGCCACTCCTCCACCGGGTCAGGGTCCAGTTTGGCGCGCGGAGAGTTGGCTTGCAGAATTTCAGGCACCATGGCCGCGTTCCCACGTGGAAACATGTGGATTTCTAAAGGTTCCTGGTTTCCTGCCAGGACGCCGCTGCTTACCTGGTCACTATTGACCACCTGCGGCAGGTTAATCACGGATTCGCTCGTGGCAGCCGTTGAAGTCATCTCTGGGCGTAGATCCGCGCCCGGTGTTTGCCAGGGGATGGGTGTTACAGGGGTCGGCGAAACCAACATACGTTCCAGCTGCCCTCTGCAGGCCGCGAGCAGGGCGCTTAATCCCCCTACGCCAGCCAGGCGGATGAAGGCGCGGCGGTTGATGGCAGAGGGGCGAGGCATGCATCTAAGTTTACAACGGAGTGCCGCCCTGTGCCAGGGTGGCCTGCCCGCCGGTCAACTGTTGCGCCGGTAGAGCAGGTACGCCGCCAGCAGGAGCAGCAGACCACCACCTACCAGCACGCCCGCCCCCAGTGTAAAGAGATTGGATGCATTCCTTTTGCCAACCACCGGGGTGCTGGTTGCCGCTGGCTGGTCCGTCGAGGACGCGGCTGAGGTGGCTGAGGCAGCCAGGGTTGGCAGCGCGGTGGCAGTTAGAGCGGAGGTTGGCCCAGGAGTGGGTGAGCTTTGGGCGACCTGCGTAGCCGCACGCTGCTGCCGTTGGGACAGGATATCCAGGTAGTAGCGCAGCATCTCCACACTCAGCACACCAGCTTCCGGTGGGTTCTGAAGTTCAAGCGCTTCGGCGAGGGCCAGCTCGTCCAACACGGGCTCCAGCTCAGCCTCACTGGCCGCATGAAGTGCAAAGAGCGGCACCAGGTTCATTTCGGCCAGTCCAACATGCGGTTCAGCCGCCGCGGGCAGCAGCTCGATGGCTTTCTGGTAGGCTTCGATGGCCCTGGGCAGGTAGTAGGCGCTAAAATCTGCATCACCGGAGGGCACTTTTGAAAAAATTGCCCTCCGGTAGGCTTTGCCGAGTTCCAGCCAGGCCTGCCCATCCTGGGGGCTGACTGCCACCAGGCCCTGCCGGTTTTGAAGCTCCTGCCACAAAGCAGGCTGCAGCAGCAGGATTTGGAAGTCATCCGCGGGGGATGGCTCGAGATCCGTCCAGTGCCAGCGGATGACCTGCCCGTCAACGCTGCCCCCAGCTGGCATATGCCCGATGGTCGCCGGGCTGGCCTCGGGATACGGCAGGCGCACTGCTAGCTCGGCGCTGCCGATAGGCCCGGCCCACCCCGCGCCGCTTTGCAGGATGTAGTTAAAGCTCATGCCGCGCTCGTCGCCCGGGATGAGCTGCGGCGGCAGAACGTAACGCACTTCGATCTGCACTTCCTCCCCTGGCGGGAAGCTGACCGGGAAGCTCACCCACGGGATGGAGGGCAGGCTTTCCCCGGCCGGGTTGGGCAGCTCCACCTGGTTGAGGCTGGCGCTCTCGCCAGCAACCAGCACCTGCACGCCCTCAATCCGGCCCTGAAAGCCGCTGTCTGCCAGCCCGGCTGCCATCGGGAACCAGGCTGCTAACGCAACGGTTTCGTCGGTGGGATTAAGCAGCGTAAAGCTCGCCACCACGTCCGCCACAACCGGCAACCAATCCAGGCTGAATGGGATTTCGGGTGGGACGATCGAAAACAGCTGGACATCGGCGGGAGTGGGGGTACGCAGGTTCAGGCGCACGTCCTCAGATATCATCTGCACCGGGGTCTCGACCAGCGTCTGGATGCCGCTGCCCGGCGGCACAATGGGCACCGGGCCAACATCTGCACTGGCCTGCCCGGCAGTTCCCAGGCTGGCTGCCAGCCAGACCAGGATACACCCCACCCGGAGCCAGACCAAACAGCGCGTGCGCGCAGCAGAGAACATGTTCGCCGTCCTTTCAACCTGGCAGGGAAAAATCGGTCCTGATATTGTGAATTGTAGAGCATATTCCCGGCTGGCGTTCCCCCCAATTTTTTAGCAGCGAAAAAGCACCCACGCCTTGACTTCAGCGGGTGGCACCCCTTAAACCAGAATGCTGCGGTCTAAGGTCCGCAGCATCCCGGTGTTCGTATGGAGGAAAAACCGATAAAAGGGAGAGGAAATTGGTATTTTTTGTTAACCCGTATCGATGATTAGTATCCCACACGACTGTTAAGCTCTTTTTTAGAGAAGATTAAGGGATCGCAACGAATTGTTTAGAGGAGACTGAGAAAATTGGGTGAATTACCTGGCATATCGATGATTGAGAATACCAAATAATCGTTTACAATAGGATTACGCTCTGGACGGCTTCGGCTGCCAGGGGAAATACGGCAGAAACAGTTTTCGCTGCCTGCTTCACCCAAAGTTTCACCGCATGCTGCTGCATGCGCTCCAGCACATTCAGCTCCTGCAATTGTGTATCGTTACTTGTCCGTTCGCACGACGGTAGTAGGTCATATACACATAACTCACAAAATATCCAGTCGCGACTCTGGTTGAATTTGTGTGCCCTTTTGCCAGGTTGGCTTAGGGCCGGATGCCTGTCAGCGGATGGGTTGTCGGTTGGCAGCGCCCTGCCATGCGGATATTTGGGAGTAAAACATCGGATTTTGCGTTGCACGTTGGAAATCAGAGGAAATAAGCGATGGAACCAAAAATCAAACTTGCCGCGGCCCTACTATTGATTGGTATGGTCATCTTGCTGGCAGCCCCGGCCTTTGCCCAGGGACGCAGTATGGTTGCCTGGTGGGCGCTCACGGGCGGAGGTGGCCTCCTGGAAAGCGGCAGGTACTCGCTGAACGGCTCGCTGGGGCAGACTGCCGCCGGCATGGTGGGTGAAGCCCACCAGGAGTTGTGCGACGGTGTTTGGTGCTACACGCTGCATTGGGATCGCCAGTTTATTCCGGTTGTACAGAGCCAACATTCTGCCAGCCTGCCGGTTTTACCGCAGATCTTCTGGGAAAAAGAATAAGCTGTGGATGTATTAAACAGTCAGTCTTATGCCGGAACGGCGGATAGCATAACCACCGTTCCGGTTTTATTTTCAGCCTGGAACCCGGTTGCCGCCGGGCCGCTGCCTGTTTGAAAAAATGCCCGCTTTAAGGCGGGCATTTTCGTGCTTTTCAATATAAGTTGTGGCTCTCGCCGTCTGCTGTAGACCGCGGGCAGGTGTTCAGTCGGTGTCGACGCTGACGTCGTGTGCCTGCAGGCCTTTATCGCCCTGCATGGGGGCGAACTGGACTTTCTGGCCTTCTTGGAGGCTGCGGTAGCCGGTGGAATTGATTTCGGAGTAATGCACGAAGTACTCCTGGCCGTCCTCGCCGCTGATGAAACCATAGCCTTTGGAGGCATTGAACCACTTGACAGTACCACTTTGACGCTCTGCCATTTTCGGGTGCTTCCTTTCTACATAAAAAATTAATGTTTTTGGGCAGGGCGTAGCCGGTCTGCGGATCGTGTAGCGCGGCGGTGTGCTGCGAGGCTGTACGGCTGCCACAACGGCACGAAATTTATCATATCTGGCTGGAAAAGTCAACGACCCGTAATGGGAGCTTAACCAACAGCGTGCTGCGAGTATCGCAGCACGCTGTCTAGAGGAGAGCCATCCACATCTGCTATACCCCAAACCAATCAACCACCTAAAATATACCCGCTCATGATTAAGATTTAATTAGGAATCGGCTAAGACTTGGTAAAATTAAGCTGAACGTTGGCTGAGTGGTTGTACCTGCCTGACCTAGGAGGACAACGATGGCAATCTTGCTCCTGGACGAGACCCTGAGCGTAGCAATCTCATACGACTGTGAAGACTGCGACTGGGATGATAACATCCTGGTGCGCATCCGCGAAGACTGCCCGCCGGATGAGCGCTTGCTGCGCAGCGATGAAACCAATATTTACATCACCCGGGCCCAGGCGCAGGCCCTGGCGCAGGCCCTGCTGGATGCATGCCGTGCCAGCCGTGAAGACCGCTCACCTGGAGATGAAGGCTCCTGAGAAAATTAATCAAAATAGGGGGAATCGGTTGTACATTTTTTAACAAATTAATGTAAAATTAATATATATAAGGTCTCCTGCTAAATTTCTCATACTTCCGGATGGCTTCATCTTCCGGCAAAGCGCTGTTGCCATTGGAGGCGTTTATGCTCCAACACTCGATCAACATCCTCATAGTCGCTGAAGAAGAGCCTGTCACGCTTATAGTCGAAGATTTAGTGAAACAGGTCAGTGGGGGTGGCTTTTATTTTCAGCGCATCATTGGACTGGAGTCTGGCCTCGCGGCTCTAACCCAGGGTGGCTGCGATATCTGCCTGCTCGATATTACCCCGGTTGGGCCTGCAGGGGATCGTAAAATCGTCAATGGACAGCCGACCAGCCTGACGCAAACAGTGGTCCGCTTCCTGCGCGAGGCTGAATCGCTGGGCACTCCTGTGCCCGTATTGGTGATGGCGGATGAGTCCGCCCCGGGTTGTGACCCGCAGGTCAATGCGGCTTTGTTCAATTCCCTGCCGCCGCTGCACCTCGATCGCAGCCGCCTGACCCCGTACTTATTGGAGCGGGCGATGTGTTTTGCTCTCGAGCGCTCGCGCCTGGTGAGAGAGGTTAACCACTTGCGGGTGAGTGATTCGCTGACCGGGCTGCTGACCGGGGAAGAGATGGACCGCCAGCTTGCTTTCGAAATCCAGCGCTGCCGGCGATATCGTTTTCCGGTGGCCCTGATTGGCCTGCAGCTGGACGATTTCTCAGAAATTATTGGCCTGTACGGGGGTGAAGTTGGCGACCAGATATTGCGCTGGATCGCGATGATCATCCAGGAAAATATCCGCACAGTGGACCGCGCCGCGCGCTACCACGATGCCGAATTCCTGCTGCTTCTGCCCGAGACCGACCAGCAGGCGAGTACCCAGGTGGCACGCCGCCTGCAGTATCGCATCAGCAGCCGGCCGTTTGTACTTTTCCCCAAGCTGGGTCCCGTCATCGAGCTGGGTGTCACCGCAGGCATTGGGATTGTTGAGGGTTCGCGTGAAAATGACACACCCGAAAGCCTGGTGCTGATGGCCGAGCGTGCCCTGCGGGAGGCGCTTCGGCAGCGCCGCAACAAGATTGTGGTCTACCACGATTTGTGGCCCGGCTAGGCACGCCTGCTGAATCCTGGTTTGGTTTTCCAGCCCCCACGAAAGATGTTCAGTTCGCTGAGCCCGGCAGGATGGTGTGCCTTTTCGGGTACTACCTGCCGGGATGCTGCCTGACCTCAACCATGGACTGTGAAAGATCACTGCTCATGAACCAAAATCCTGACAAGGCGATCCCACTCACCCGCATTCTGGCGGCGTTAGTGGTTTTCTTCTCACCTCCGCTGGTCCTGTTCCTGTGCGCCGGGAACGCTGCGCTGGTGGCAGGGCTGGGTTTACAGTGTAATTGTCGTGGTTGGTATGCTTGCCGGGCGCCTGATGGTGCTGCGCGTCCACCCGGATCTGCTTCAAGAGCGTGCCAGCGGCGCGGATCAGGCAAATGTCAAATCCTGGGACCGGAAGATTGTTCCCTGGATTGGCCTGATTGGGCCGTTCATGATCGTGGTGGTCGCCGGGCTGGATCACCGCTTCGGCTGGACACCTCCGCTGCCCCTGGGAGTGACACTCGCTGCTCTGGTGCTGCTGCTGGGAGGCTACCTGCTGGCAAACTGGGCTTTTTACACAAACCGTTTCTTCTCAAGCTACGTGCGCATCCAGAATGAGCGCGGCCATACCGTGGTCGAGAGCGGCCCGTATGCCTGGGTGCGCCACCCAGGGTATGCCGGGGGTCTCCTGGCATGGATCGCAACCCCAGTCTTCCTCAGCACGCTGTGGGCGTGCCTGCCGGTTCTGCTGGTGTTCATATTGACAATTTTCCGCACCAGCCTGGAGGACCAGATGCTGCAGGCCGAGTTGCCCGGCTATGCCGAGTATGCCCACCGGACGCGCTACCGACTGCTGCCAGGTGTGTGGTAAAAAACGTAAATTCAGGATCAGGAACAGAAAAAGGGTGTGTGCCCAAATCTGATCTATTCCCAGACTGAGGTTGTAAAAGACCGGCTGCAAATCTGCAGCCGGTCTTTTATTATGAAAAAGGGCGGGTTACGGTGTCTGTCTGAACACCAGCAGGATCGTATCAATTTCCTGGCGGGTGGCAGGATCGATGTGCCGGACGATCAGCTCCAGGCGGGTGCCTGCCAGCTCATAGCGGTTGGACTGGGTCAGGTTAGCCAGGTACTGGGTTTCCTGTTCCATGATGCCCGCCGGATCGTTGCATGTTTGCTGGCTCGCCGAAGGGGGCCGGACAGTCAGGACATCCTCGTTGGTGGTGTAGCTGGTGGTGTAGGTGTTGCAGCCAGCATTTCCCGACACCTGGTCATTATTCAGGTCGAGGGTGATGGTAGTGCCGGGCAGCACCGGGCTCAGCTCCATGGCGCTGTTGGCGATTTCCACAAGCTCGAAGCTGGCAACCAGGTTAACCGTGACGTTCTGTTGGGCGTTCACAGTCTGTCCCTGTCCGGTGGCTTCCAGCACATAGGAAACGCTGCCGCGCGAGCTGAAACAGTCCTGACCGTTGCCCTCGGAAGGCATGTTATCGAATGCCACCTGCCCGTTGCGCAGGATGCGGATGTACTGCGCGTCACCGCTCACATTCCAATTCATGTTGGCGCACTGGCCCACTTCCAGGGTCGCCGGTTGGACGACAAAACTGGTGATGACCGGCGGTTGGAGCGGCGGTGGGGTTGGTGTCGGAGGCGGTGCGGTAGCAGTGCCTGGCGGGGGCACAGTGGCTGTTGCCTGCGGCGGTGGAGCCTGGTTGACGGTAGCCACCCGCGACCGGCTGGAGGTGCCGCCTTGACCGGTGGCTTCCACTGTGTAAGTGATCTGGCCTGCACCTGGCGGGCAGTTTTCGTAGGAACCGCGCGCCGGCGCGCTGCCCCACACTTCCACATTGTTGACCAGCAGGCGCACTCTCTGGACATTGCCCTGCACGTTCCAGTCTGCGACCTGGCAAGCGCCCAGGTTGATCACATCTGGATTCACCTGGAAACGCTGGATGTTCGGCGGGTCGATGCCGGGTATGGTGCCATCCACAGAGACGATGATACCGGCCCAAATGCGGCTGCCGAAGAACATACCAGCAGGATTGCGCAGCTGCCAGAAGCCCTGGTAGGTGCCTGTCACGAACGGTGCGGTCATCTGGACATACAGGTCATACACCGCGCCGGGCGGAACCTGCCCAACGATCGGGGTTGGCATGCCGCCCATCTGGGAGGCGGCTGTGTTGCCGCCCACGTAATTCAGCACGTAACCGCTGTTCCAGGTGCAGGTGCCGGAATTGCGAATGCGCCACCCTTTGATAAAAGCCTCGCCCGGCAGCAGGATGGGCGGGCTGGTCATGTTGTTATCCGGGTAGGTCAGGTCGGCGACAAATGTCATCCCATCGACACACGGCGGGGGAGTCGGTGTTGGGGCCGGCGGAGGCGAGGTCGGAGTCACCTGGGGCGGAATGATGCCGGTAGCGCCGTTGAGGAAAGTGACGTACAACTGGGTCATTGTCCCATCGGATTTGATACTGCTCAGCGCGCCATCTACCTGTTTTTTTAATGTTGCTGCGCCTTTGGGCATCGCAATTGCAAAATACTGCGGGTTAAGGCCGCGGCCGACGATACGCACACCTCCGGCCGCGACAAATTCAGTCGCCGGGTTGTAATCGGTCAGCACGACGTCCACCCGCCCCTGCACCAGATCACTGACTGCAGACTCGATTTGATGGTAAGCGAGCAGGTTGGATTGTGGGATTAAACCGGTATCGACCAGGGTTTCCTGCACCCAGTTTTCGTAGACTGTACTGCGTTCCACACCGATGCGCCAGACAGCCAGGTCGTTGACGGTGTTGATATTTCCGACCGCAGAGCCATCTGCCGCCAGCACAGCATCGTCGGCGAAGTAATACACATCGCTGAAATCGACCAGCTGGGCGCGCTCGGCAGTCTGGGAGATACCGGCGGCTGCCAGGTCGATCTGGTTGACCAGCATGGCGTTGTACAGCCCATCAAATGCGATGTCTTGAAATTCTATCTGCAGGTTCAGGCGGCTGGCGATCTCCCTCATCAGGGCGATATCGAAACCGTCGAGCTGGAAGGAAGTGTTGTAGAAGGTAAAGGGCGGGTAATCGGCTGCCGTGCCCACCACCATTTTCCCGGCTGCCGTGATGCGATCCCAGGTGGGGTCGGCCCCATTCTCCGGTGCCAGGGTGGGAGCTGGTTCAGGTGTTGCAGGCTGCCGTCCGGTGAACCAGACATAGATCAATACTATGAAAGCAATAACAAACAGGCCCCCAACCAGGATGAGCATCCAGTTCAGCAGCTTGGTATTATTTTGTTTTTCTTCCGGTGAAGGGGGAGGGGTTTCGGGTTGGGTCATCTTCTTCTCCTTGCAGAACCCACATAGTTTCCGGCAATGGCAACCAGGATACGAGAAAGTCTACCCGCTGCATCCGCCGGAAACCGTTGATCGGGTTTCATTGATTGAGTATCTACCCGCTAAGATTAACTTACCACAAGAACGGAATTCACGAAACTGCCATTCTTCTTAATTCTTACATAACCCCCTCAGCAAGCTGGCGGGTGCTGGGATGGATTTAGGCGAAAAAATTGGTATAGTAAAGTCACAGTCGAGCACGAAAGAAAAAATATTTGAACCCTGGCGGCGATTAAAACAATCGATGGCAGCTGCTCGCTTTTTGCACGGTAAACAGATTTCTGCATAAGGTCGGGCCAAAAATGGATGAACATCAACTGCGCGGGTCACACGCTCTGGGCAGTCATCCAACTGCATCTCGAATTGATTCAAGCGTATTCGCCGCTACCCAGCGTGAGAGCAGACAACACTCGCAGCATGACTGGCACAACCGCAGCTTTTTCAATCGTTTACCCGATTGGATCAAATCGGCAAAAAACCGGATGAGATTCTCAAGGCAATCGATTCCTTGCAGAAAATACTCGCTGGCTGCACGTAATTTTAATGGGTGTTTTTATGGCAATAAAACCTTTGCTGGCAGGTGATGAAGTATCCATTCAATCGATTGAGCAGTGGGTGCACAGACGTGAAGATATCCAGGCACGCCTTTTCGACACGATCGGGTTCCCACCTGTTCCAAGAAATACCCGATCGATCGAGCTCAGCAGCGAAGCAGGATTCGATGAATATCTGCGCCAAAAAATTTCTTACCAAGTTGGAGATGGGGAAAGAATTCCGGCCTTCCTGCTTCGCCCCAAGGTTCTTGCGGAACCTGCACCTGCAATCCTGGCCCTGCACCAAACAGTTAACGTGGGGAAGGATGAGGTTGTGGGTTTGAAGGGTTTTCGAGACTTTGCCTACGGGGATGAACTGGCAAAGCGAGGTTACGTGGTGCTGGCGCCTGATTACCTGACGGCTGGAGAACGGGTCTTTCCCTCGAAAGATTGTTTTGATTCGGCTCCGTTCTACGCTCAATATCCTGATTGGTCGATCGTCGGTAAAAACCTGGAAGATTCAAAAGCAGCCATCGACGCTTTAGGTACGCTTGACTTTGTCGATCAGGAGCGCATCGGTGTGATTGGGCATTCCCTCGGTGGGCACAATGCCATAATGGTTGCGGCACTGGATGACCGGATAAAAGCGGCAGTCAGCAACTGCGGTTTATCGGTATTTTCTGAAGAGGAAGAACGGATGGAATGGTGCCTGGAAGAGGGGTATATCTTTATCCCCAAGCTGCGCAGCTATTTCATGGAGAATCTGGACCCACCGTTTGATTTACACGAAGTCGCAGCCTGCATCGCCCCCAGGCCTTGGCTGAATATCTCGTCCTATTTTGACGCTGCCTATGGAAATCAAGAGTTTCTGGCGGAAGTTGGGACCATGTTGTATCAGGTTTATACGTTATCGGATGCATCCGAGGCGTTCGGCTACTACATGCATGGCAATGGCCATAGTTTTCCCAAATCGGCGCGCGCCCTGGCATACGAGTGGTTTGATCGCTGGTTGAAATGAATCCATAGTTGGGCGACCGCACAAATGGATCCAGGTGTCGTCTGTGGAACACGGCCCAGGTTGACCCGGCACCATCTCAGGCAAAATGACGAGGCTGCCTCCATCACACTTGCTGCGCAGGTTATCCGGCGAAGGCAGCGGGTGCGTGTGGGATTGTGCGGGGTATCTGGGTCGAAACGAGACGGCCTGGATGCCGGAGAAGCGGAAAAATTCCAAAGTGCGTAAACCGCAAAGAACAATTTGTTGGCGAGATCGAAATTGCTTAATTCTTGAGTCCTGAAAATGTATAATGAACTCGAGTCAACCGTTGAAGCAAGCATGACCGGCGGGGTTTTACATTACAGCCTTGTTCATCGTAGCCGCTGATGAGGTGTAGCGGCTATTGTCTTAATCGGAAACGAGGCTGCTTTTCCAACGGTTGAAAGGTGAATGGAGCACAGCGTGCCGTCCTTTCCAGATGAGGGCGATCGCGTGCTCTGGGGACTGTGTTGAAAATAGAAACCAGCGGTTCGAATGAGAATGGCTCAGGCGCTGCCAAATTCACATTTTCATTTTCAGCCCAAATACTTATGTTTCCCCAGATACCCCTGGTCCCTTTTTTGGATGGGGTTCGATTCACAATTGCATAAAATCAGGCCGAGATGAACGGGAGGGAGGCAGCCGTGATTAACAAAAACTTGGGAACTCGTCACTTCAGCATAAGATTCATAGGTCTTGTTGGGGCTATCTTATTGCCAGTTGCCGCAGTTGTGTTTCTGTTGGGGGGATTGCAAACTGGGATGCCAGCAAAGGCTGCGCCTGTGAGCGTGGGTTTGATCCTCGACGAGGCGGGGATATCGGAGGGGAATCCCAATTGGCAGAGTGTGCAAGGACTGCTGCGCGCCGAGAGCGAGCTGGAGGTGGTGGGCACGGTCTACACCACGACCGGCCCCGCGGACTATGGACCCGCCATCATGCTGTGCGCAACGGAGGCAAATGAGCTGTGCATTTCTGCTGGATGGGCCATGGGTGATGCTACATTGAGTGTAGCAACGCAGATTACAAGCACCAATTTTATGGCGATCGACTATCTCCCAGAGGTTTACCCGGCAAACATGCGCAGTGGTTGGTTCGCGTATGAAGAGATGGGCTACCTGGCAGGTACCCTGGCAGGCTTGATGACGGAGAGCGATGGCGTAGGTGTGGTAGGCGGCCCAGAATTTGTACCCACTGTGGTCTCGTTGGTAGAATCCTACCAGAATGGCGCGCAATGCTCCAATCCGATGGTGTATGTCAACAAAGCCTATGCGAGCTCATTTACTGATCCAGCCCAGGGCGCCATGCTGGCGCAGGAAATGATCGCGAACGGAGCGGATGTCATCTTTGCGGCTGGCGGACCGACAAGCGTGGGATCGGTCATCACCACCACCCAATCCGGCTTTTGGGGGATTGGGGTGGATACGGATTTTTATCAAACTGTTTTTGACAACGGATCTGTGAATGGCTCCGAAAAGCTGTTGAGCAGCGCGGTGAAACGCTTTGACAATGTTGTCTTCAGTACCATTTCGGATCTGATCTCCAGCACGTTCACGTCAGGGACCGTTACGTTTGACCTGGAGGCGGGTGGCATTGGTCTGGCTCCGTTCCATGAAGCAGATAGTTCCGTACCACAGAGTGTGCGCGATCGCCTGGCTCTCGTCGAGGCAGGAATCATCAACGAAACGATAAATCCGGATGATCCCTGCCGGGAGAACACCTTCTTTCCCTTGCTGGAAAAAGCTCCAGTGCCTTGAGCAAGGGAAAGCAGCCAGCCACAACGACCCGGACTACAAAGTGCTTGGAACAACAAGCGCCAGCCTGGGTGAATCCGCCCCAAACACCTACAACCCGCGCTTGAACCGAAGTGTTGGTAAATTAACGTTTTAACAGCACCTTGGTGACAGTGCCATTCTCAACAGTTTCGGCATCCAGATTAACAGCCTCCCAACCCTGAGCTCCCAGGCGGTTGAGGGCGATTGTCAGGCTCATGCCATCTGTCAGAAAATCCGCCGACTCGGTGGGGTCGGGATATTGAACTTCAAGCCGCGTGGAATAGGGGTCGTTGATCCACACTTCCGTGAGTAAGCAGTACTCCCAGGTTTTCATCTCGCCTCCTGTCGTGATTTATTGGTGAAATTAGGGCCATTACAGCCAGCCGTCCAAAGCGGCCTGAAATCAATGTTCGCTGTGCGAGCAAGGTGGATGGATTGCGTACTCGCGCCGCATCCATGATAGCACGGCCTGATTGCGGTGGTCAAGAATCTTGGTTTGAATATTCCGACGATCCACTCAGGGGCGGTAGGGTTCTTCGGGTACCAGGTGCCCGTAGATGATTTTGAGAAACAAGGCCGGTCCCAGCCAGGCAAATCCGGGAGCAGGACCGGGCAGGTAGAGCGCAGCCGCAGCTGCCGCAAAGCACAAGCCGATTGCTGCCGGGCGTTTGAGGTACAGCGGCAGGCGCAAGATCAACGCGCTGGAAGCCAGCAATCCCAGATACCAGGCCAGGCCGGACAACCAGTCGCCGCCTGGGAAAAGCAGCGCGACTACCAGGGTGTATATGTGCATCAGGCTGAAGGCAAAATGGTTTTTCAGCAGGCGTTCCTGCCAGCCGGCACTGGAGCTTAACGGAGCGTGATAGGTGCGTTTGCAGGAGCTGAGGCTGTTGGCGATGACCCCACCTCCAGTATCGAGGGCGATCATAAGCGCCAGGCCAAACTGCCACCAGTTCCATCCCAGGTGACCGGTGAGAGCCAGGTAGACCACCAGGGTTCCAGTGAGCAGGGCGCCGACCAGCACCAATCCCCGTTCCTGGCGCGTAGCTCCGGTGCCGAACAGGTAATCTGGTTTCCCATCTGCCTGCCAGTCAATTTTTGCGAGGTAAGGTCCGGACATAACTTTCATTGTAGCAAAAATTTGCCTGTTTCTCCCCCCCTCACGCCGGGCAAGAACCCGGCGGGTTGCCAATCTGCCAGCCCGATGCCCGCATCAAGGCGCTTTCTGCAGGAAAGACCAAAGATTAACTTTCTGTGATCGCCAGCCTTTGTATAATAAAACCAGGATTCACGATCTTTCATGCGCTACCTGAGATATTTCTTCCGCATATTATTCCGTTTTGCCGTGCTTTGGCTGGTGGACGTGGCCTCGCTCCTGGTCACCAGCCTGGTGATTCCAGGGATATCGTTGTCGCCAGTTGATGGAACACCGGCAATCGTGGTCGCGGTGGCGGCGGCCCTGCTGCTGGGGATCGTCAACCTGATCGTACGCCCGCTCATCCTGCTGCTGGCGCTGCCGTTCGGATTTTTCGCCTTGTTTGTTGTCGGGTTTCTCATCAACGCCATCACGCTATCGCTGACGGCTGCCATCCTGCCCGGTTTTGATATCAGCTCGTGGGTGTCGGCGTTTTTTGGGGGCCTGGTTCTGGCTGGGGTTAATACACTGTTTACCAGCATCCTGACCATTGATGATGACGACCAGTTTTACCAGGGCTTGGTGGAACGCTTGGCTTCCCGGCAGACCTTCCCGCAGTCGCGTTATGCTCACCGCGGCCTGGTAATGATCGAGATCGACGGCCTGAGTTACTGGCAGATGAAAAAAGCGATTGCCGAAGGCCAGATGCCAGCGGTCGCCGCGATGGTTGCCCAGCAGGGCTACGAGTTGTCGCGGGTCGACTGTGGGCTGCCTTCACAGACCTCAGCCTGCCAGGCCGGGATCATGTTCGGCGATAACTTCGATATCCCGGCTTATCGCTGGTATGACAAATCCAGCGAGCGTCTGCTGGTTTCCGGGCACGATGCCGCATTGTTAAATGAGCGCTTTTCCCACGGCCTGGGTTTGCTGCGCGGGGGATCGAGCATTAACAATATGCTGGACGGCGATGCCGAAAAGTCACTCCTGACGCTCTCCAACCTGCGCAGCGGCACGCCGGATGAACGCCGCCGGAGAGCGCAGGATATGTACCTGTTGGTGCTCAACCCGTATTTTATTATGCGGGTCTTTGTATTATTTCTAGCCGATGTGATGGTGGAAATCTGGCAGGCTCTTCGCCAGCGCCTGAAAAATACCCGGCCGCGCCTGAACCGGTTTGTTAACTTTTACCCTTTGCTGCGCGCCTCCACGACGGTGATGATGCGCGAAGTGGCCACTTATCTGCTGGTGCTGGATATCATTCGGGGCAGCCCGTCGATTTACATGACCTGGCCGGGCTACGACGAAGTTGCTCATCACTCTGGGCCCTCGACTGCGGATGCTTTTTACGTGCTGCGCAAATTTGACCGGGTGATCGCCCGTGTACAGGATATTATTGCGCGCAAAGCGCCGATCCCCTACGAGCTGATCCTGCTCTCTGATCACGGGCAATCCTTCGGGCCGACATTTTACCAGCGTTACAACACCACACTTAAAGAATTCATCGAGGGTTATCTTCCGGAAGGCACGTATATTACCCAAACCACCGGTGGGGACGATGGCACAATGTCAGTGCGGGCCATGGCTGCCGAAATTGAGAACATCCAGAATCAAGGTGTGGGCGGGCGGGTCGGACAGAGGGTCATGCGCCAGACGAACAAAGTCCTGGCGCGTGGCACCGCCCGCCAGGATGAAGAAGACCTGCAGGCGACCATTGGGGTGATTGTGTGCGCCAGCGGTAACCTGGCTCAGGTTTATTTTGAACCCTATCCGCAGCGCGTGACTCTGGGGGAATTGGAGCAGGCCTATCCCGGCATGGTGCCGGCCCTGGTGAGCCACGACGGGGTCGGCTTCGTGATCGGTTACCGGGACGAACACGCCCCTGTGGTGCTGGGCAAGCATGGTTACCGCGATCTGGCAAGCGGTGAGGTCGTTGGCACCGACCCGCTGGCTGCCTACGGGGAGCCTAACCTCGCGCGCGTTGCAGGTGGCGCGCCTGGCGAGCTTTCCCAACGCCGGTGATTTAATTGTTAACAGCACCCTGTATGCGGATGGCACGGTGGCAGCCATGGAGGAATTGATCGGCAGCCATGGCGGTTTGGGTGGCGAGCAGACCGATGCTTTCTTATTCCACCCGCCAGAAATGGACGTTCCGCCAACCAAAAATGCCACGGATTTGTACCACATTCTGAACAGCCGGCGCAACCTGGAAGTCCCAAAAATTAACAATGCAGCCGGAGAAAAAGTATCAGCGCGTGTCAGCGATTGGTCGAACAGCGTTCTAATTGAAGGATTGCAGCGCTTTAAGTCTTGGCTGAGCATTGCTGCGCATGCCCTGTGGCTGGATCGGGATGCGTACCAATCGGCAGCGCGCGACCCGTACATGACCGGCCCCGCGCTGCTGGTGCTGGTATTAATGGCCATGGTTTCCGCCTGGTTCGACCAGTCGGAAGGCTTCCTGGGCGCGTTCACGATCCGCCTGGCAATCTGGCCTGTGCTGGTGCTGTTATTATTTGCTGCGGCACGCCTGGTTGGGGGTCAGGGCAGCTATACCCAAACATTGCGCGCCATGAGCTTTGGGTTAATGGGCAACCTGGTGCTTTACCTGACGCTGATCCCCCCGCTGGAGCTGGTGGCGCGCATCGCTGCCCTGGTGCTGACCTTCCTGGGAGCCTGGATCGGTGTAAATGCAGCTCACCAGTTATCCGGCTGGCGGGTGTGGGTCATCCCCCTGGCTGCGGTCTTCGTGCTGGTGGTGGGTGGTGCGGGGCTGACCCTGCTGGTGAGCGGCACCGCGTTCACTGTCGATCTGCTGCTGCGCTTCTGGCTGGGCTTTCCCTGATCAATCATCGAAAACGAATTTCAATTAAGAGCAGATCTACGCTCAGCCGGTCCCATAAAGAATATGCCTGGATGGATCCGGATTAATCGTTGCACCCTGTGGCAATTTACATCGGCCGGGTGGAGTAGGTTCTGCTGTCTGTGGGGTTATTATGCTCAAGTAGCCGTAGTTTTGTTTGCGAGCAATCCCATCAGCTTGCGCAGCTCAGCCAGCGCCAGCCCGAACAATGCCGTGAAAAGGGCCAGCCCCCAGTCTAAGGGTTGTAATTGGATGGATTGGCTTGAAGGAGCCTCGCCAATCACCACGGCTGCCCCGGGAAAAGCCTGCAGCAAAACAAGCATACCGGTGACAACTGCCAACCACACAACCACCCAGCGATTTGAAATCAGATTCTGGCGCAGCAGCAGTGTGCGATCGGAGCGCAGGCTGTACGCCACAAGCACCGAGGTGATCACCCAGGTGGCAAAGGTCACCGCCCGAGCGACCGGCAGGCTGCCCGAGAGCAGGTAACTTGCAAAATATGCTGCGCTGGTCGCTGTGAAGAATGCGACCGCCCCGCGTAAAATACGGCCATCCATCAGTTCGTCGCGCCAGTATGGCAACGGAGAACGCGGCCGCTGATGGTCGAGACCGGGCTCAGCCGGTTCGGTTAAAGAGATGGTGGCAGACATCAGGTCAATGAGCAGCCCGCACAGCAGCAGCTGGAGCGGGGTGAAAGGCATTGGCTGCCTGAAGAGGACCGGCAGCAATACAGCCAATCCCAGGCCAAAACGGCACGCCAGGGCATAACCCAACGCTTTCACGCTGTTGGCAAACACCAGCCGCCCGGTAAAAATTGCATCCACCAGCGAATGGAAATTGTTATCCCCGAGCACCAGCCCGGCTGCCTGGCGGGCAGCATCGGTCCCTCCCCGGCCCATTGCGACCCCCAGCTCCGCCGCAGCAAGCGCCGGGGCATCGCTCAAACCAGCCCCGGTGGCAGCTACCCGTTCGCCGGCTGCCTGGAACTGCTGGACGATCGCCAGGCGTGTGTCTGGGGTCAGGCGTGTGACCAGGCTTTGACCCACCAGCACCTCGCCCAATTCAGCCGGGGTCAGAGGCTGCAGATCGGCCGCAGTGAGTGGATGCTCAGGCACCTGCAGGCCAACCTGGGAGGCCGCGAACCGCCCGGCTTCCGGGTGATCGGCTGTCAGGATCAGCAAACGCAGACCGGCCTGCTGCAGGCTGTGCACCGCAGGTGCAGCCTCGCTGCGTAAGGGATCTGAAAATGCCACCAACCCGGCAAAGACGAGGTCGGCTTCGACCGCAGCCGCTCCCAGGTCATCCAGACCGTTTCCCGGCGGAAGGCGGCGTTCAGCCAGGGCGAGCACCCGCTGCCCGGCACCTGCCATTACCGCCGCTGTTGCGAGGATCGCCTGGCGATCTGGATCGCGCAGCTCGTCGGCTCCATCGGCCGTCCAGCGCCGGATGCACTTTTGTAGGAGAACTTCTGGTGCACCCCGCACAACTGCCCAGCTGCGCTCGTGGCGCTGGTAAACGACCGACATCCGTTGGCGGCTGGGGTCGAAGGAATTCAGGGCCACAATGGGCCAGGCGCGGCGCATCGCCTCCAGATTAATCCCGGCTTCCTTGGCCGTCTCGAGCAGGGCTGCATCGAGCGGGTCGGCGCGCTGCTCCATCAGGCAGCCGGCTACCCCCAGCTCCAGGAGCGGCCCCTGCCAGGCGCCTGGCACCCAGCGCCTGATGGTGGGCTCGTTCACGGTCAGCGTACCGGTTTTATCAGCAGCCACCGTAGTGAGGGTGCTCAGGGTTTCGATCACATCTAGCTTACGGATGATCACACCGCGCCGCGCCAGCTTGTGTGTGCCTAGCGCCAGCAGCAGCGTGTAGGTGTGCGGCTCTGCCAGCGGCAGGAAAGCAAAAGCCAGCGCCAACCCGCTCAGCAGGCTTTCCTCGACTGGCATCTCATTCAACGACCAGGCCAGCAGGGGGATCAGCAGGCTGGCTGCCAGGGCAATTCCCGCCAGCCGGCGGGTCAGGTTGGCCAGTTCTTCCTGGCGGCGGGTGTGCGCCGGAGGTTTCTCGGTGGGGCGCGGCTGGCGTTCGTTTTCGGTGTCAGACCTGGTTGCTACCACCAGGGCGACACCCCAGCCATTTAGAACCAGGGTGCCGGTATGCACCAGGTTGCGGTGCTCGGTGGGTGGTGCGCCTGGCGGGATAAAGCCTTCGGCAGCTTTTGCCGCGGGCTGGGATGCACCTGTCACGGGCAATTCATCGATCAGCAGGCTGACGCTTTGCACCAGGCGGGCATCAGCAGGCACGCGTTGTCCTTTTTCAAGGAGCAGCAGATCCCCCGGCACGACTTCGTCAGCCGGGATGACGTGCCGTTTGCCTTCCCGGCGCACGATGGCAGAAGGCGAATTGCGTGCGCCGATCGCCTGCATGATCTGCCGTATGCGCCGCTGTTTCAGCAGGTTGGCTGTGATGAAAACGATCCAAATCACACCCACAAAGGCCGCGGCTGGCAGATTGCCAAATCCGGCATAAACCCCGCCAGTTACCAGCAGCAGCAGGCTTTGGGGCTGCAGTAATTCCAGCCCGGCAGCCCGCCAGGCGGCACGAACTGGGTGCCAGGAAGGCGCGTTCGGGCCGTGGGTGTCTAACCGGCGGGCGGCTTCCAATTCGGTCAGACCCATTTCCAGGTTAGCATCCAGCAGGCGGCTGGCTGCCTCCGCCGGGAGGGTATGCCACACAGGAGTTTGCGAGCGCTCGTTTTGAGAGCCTGGTAAAGCACACATGGGTAACCCGTATTGTACCCGCGTGTGTTAATTTCAGCCCCCGGGTGCGTCTGCCCAACCTCATCGCAGGCGCTTGTCCCGCGCAGGCTCAATTTCAGATGTACCTATTCCTGGGGTGAATGCCGTCACCCAAATCCATTTGGAATGGGTTGCCGGGAGCACGGGCAAACTGGCATATTTACTGCAACCCCACGTGCAGTATTTATAGAAATCGGCTATGATTATTACATGCAAATGCTCACAACCCGGTAACCATTGGAAGGGAAGAAAACCATGAATGAGCGCCAATCATTCCTATCAATCCCAATCGTGGGGTTTCTCCTCACCACGCTGCTGGGGTTTTTATTGACCTTCGTTTTGATCACTCGCTGGTTGTGGCCGGTGCAGTGGTCGGATGCTTCCCCGCGCAACCTTTCGCCAGAGGCGCAGGTCAGCTACCTGCGCATGGTGATCGGTTCGTTCGCCCTGCGCCCGGATGCCGAGCTGGCTGTCCAGCGCTACCATGATTTGGGTCCATACGCTGAGACCACCCTGGCGAACGTCCAGCTTGATCCCGGCTACCTGAATCCAGCGGATGTCGCTGCCTTTTCAGCAGTCGTAGGGGTATCTGGACCTGTGCCTGCTGCACCCCCGCCGCCGGTCAACCAGGTGTGGGTCCTGCTGGGATGGTTGTTTGGTATTTTGTTTATCGTGCTGCTGTTGTATTTCCTGTACGCGTACTGGCGCGGCCGCCAGGCAGAGCGCGAAGTGCAGGCGTACACCATGGAAGATGAGCACGATTTCCAACCAGCACCCTGGGAGACCAGCACAGTAACTGGGGTAGAAGAGGATACCCAGATTGCAATTGAGGAAGTCGATGAGCCTGTGCTGGAGACGGCGGAAGAGGAAACCGTGAGCGCCAGTGATGAGCTGGGTGACATGCCAGAGGCTGGACCCGGAGCGGCAGGCATGCTCGGAGCTGGAATGTTGGGAGCGGGCATGTTGGGGGCCGCTGCACTGGCCGCGGACCACGCCGAAGAAGAAGCCGAGCTGGAAGAAGAGCAGCTCGCCGCTCCACCGGCGGATGCAACCGAAGAAGAAGTGCTGCCCGATTGGCTGGCGGAATTTGATTTTTCAGGTGAGGAGGATACCGCCGGGGGTGGCATGGCAGATGCCGCCCTGGGGGCTGGCCTGGTGGGTGCAGGCCTGGCGGCAGCCGCGCTGTCCGGCGAGGATGAGGCCGAAGAAACGCCTCCTGCAGAGCCCGCCCTGGAGGATGAGCTGGACGTTCAAGCTGCCGGGATGGATATGGAGCTGCCCGATTGGCTGGCCGAATTCGAAGCCGAAGCCGAGGAAGAAGTACCAGAACTGGCAGAAGCCCCCCAACCCCTGGAAGAGATTGCAAAATTCCGCAATTCGCTCGAGTTCGTGGAAGGGATTGGGCCTGCGTATGCCACTCGCCTGGCTGAGATCGGGATCGACACGCCGCTGGCGCTGCTGGAAGTGGGCGCAACGCCGCGTGGCCGCGATCGGATCGTCGAACAGACCGGGATCAGCCAAAAGCTTGTCCTCAAGTGGGTGAACCAGGTAGACATGTACCGCATCAAGGGCATTGGCTCAGAATATGCCGAGCTGCTGGAAGTCTCCGGCGTGGATACCGTGGTTGAGCTCGCCACCCGCAATCCGGAACACCTTTTCGAGAAGATGGGTGAAGTCAATGCCGAGAAAAACCTGGTGCGCCAGCTGCCTACCCAGATGCAGGTAACCGATTGGATCAAACAGGCTAAAATCCTGCCCCGCATGATCCATTATTGATGAATGACTGCTCAAAAACGCCCTGTGGATTCCAGATCCGCAGGGCGTTTATTTATTGAAAGGTCACGACTGTTACTTCACTATTGAGAAAGCCCGAAGGCTGTCATTCCATATATCCCGGCTTTACGAGCAAATCCCCGGCTTTTTTCTCAGGCAAGGATTACCGGATGGGATGCCCTTCGGGATGACAATTTGACGTGATTCCTGCGAATCACACAGCTCAAGCAATCCAATCACCGCCCCTTACTCCCAGCCTTCCAGGTCGCGGGCGGCTGCCAGGTGAGCTGTGAACCAGGATGTTTCCCCGCTGAGCATGCCCTTGGTGACCCATTCCAGCTCCAGGCCGCGTGCATAATTGCGGGCTCGCGGCAGCAGGGCGGACGCAGTTGGGTACACAGGCAGCATCCGTTTGACAAAGCGCTCGCCAAAATACTGGATCAGGCAGCCCAGGTCGTTGGCGGGATCACCCACACCTGCCACCCCAAAATCCAGCACACCGCTCAGGCGGCGCGTTTCGGGCTCATAGAGCAAGTGGTAGGGTGCCAGGTCCGCGTGGATAATGGTTGGCTCGTAATTGAAGTTCGCCGGGTCGTTCAGCATGCGCTCAAAAAACAAATCCAATGCCCGGCGCTGGTGCGAGAGCAGCAGCGGGTAAATGGACTGCACGACCTGTGCGCGCAGCGTGACCCAGTCCTCATAGTGCACCGGGGCGGAGGTCTCCGGTAAGGAGGCGGTCACCGGGATGCTGTGCAAGCGGCGCAGGAATTCGGCGATCTGGTCAGCCAGGGATTGGATGGTGGTTTTCTCGAGGGTTGCCAGCAGCTCGCGGGTCAGGGGCACCCCCGGCAGCATGCGGTAGACCATGGCATCCTCGCTGTCCGCCAGGGGTTGGGGGATGTCCTGCATCAGGTAGGGGCGGATGTGAGCCAGCAGGCTGCACTCGCTGTGCAGGGCGGCCGCGGATTCGTCGCTCTTGGCAAAGCGGAAAATGAGCTCGTCGTTAACCACCAGGACATCATTCATCAGGCCTTCATCGCTGATCACCGCCGATTGGACTTCGAGCCCGGGCATGAGCGAATGGATGCGCGGCAGGAACGGATTTTCGGGGCGTCCTGTCATGGCAGCACCCCGCGGCATGCCGGCTGAGAGGTGTGTACCAGGCTTGGAAATCCGGCGTGCACCGGCTCAGCCTGGTGGATATTTTGAACCATGCGTCCTCCAATCCAACGCCCGGATTGCAGACCCACTGCGGGCGCTTTCATTGCCCGTTATTGTACAGGCAACCCCGGTTTCTTCCAAGGTTAATCCTTGTTTATCAGCCGTACGTGATTGCATTATTGGGAAAAATGTGCAGTCATCCCAAAGACTCCTGAGAGTTTCTCAGGAGGCGGACGCCTTTCGCCTGCCAGCTGCGCAGCCGCGACCGGGGGATTCTCTTCTCTACCGCGCTGGCAGCGTCTGCGCTGACTTGTGCATTGTGATTTTCCCAAAGAAATGCGCCTTCACGCTGTTGATTTTTTCGCAGTAAGGTTTGATTTTGAAAAATATATGCGTTTTACGCCACGTGCGAGTAAAATAATTCACAAATCAAAATCACCCGGCGAGCCGCTGCCGCCGGAACCCAGGAATTTGGAGCGTCATGACCCAACCACCCCCACTGCCCGTCGCCGATGGCCCGCTCGGATTAGAAATCCTGAAAGGGCTGCTGCGCGAAAAATCCCTGCTCACCGCCCTAGCCTTGATGTACAAATACGTCGGCAGCGCCTTTCAAATCACCCTGCCGCGTTTCAAACCAGCCGTGATGGTTGGTGCGGAGACCAACCGCCAGATCCTGGTGAGCGAGCGCCACAAACTGCTGTGGCGCAACGCCAGCGACCCGGTTTGCCAGCTCCTGCGCCAGGGAGTGCTGGTGGTCGATGGCGATACCCACGACGAGCTGCGCGCCACCATGGACCCGCTGCTCCAGAGGCGGTATGTACTGCCCCATATACCGGCCTTCTGGGCGTACACCGACCGGGTCAGCCAGGGTTGGCTGGATGGCGAAACCTACGACATGCTGGTGGAGATGCGCAAAATCGCACTGTTGATCCTGTTTGGCACCCTGTTCAAAGTGGATTTTGAGCCCGATATGGCGCGCTTGTGGCACCCCATCCTGGACCTGATTGAGTACATCTCACCCGGCTGGTGGATTGTATTCCCCCGGATGCCGCGCCATCCCAAGTACCGCCGCGCCCAGGCAGCCATGGATGACTACCTGTATGACCTGATCCGCTCCCGCCGGGCGGAGCTGGAGGCTGACCCGCCATCTGAGTCCCCCGCAGACCTGTTAGGCGCCCTGGTTTTGAACCCTGAGATGGATGACGACCTGATCCGTGACCAGCTCCTGACCATGCTGATCGCCGGGCACGATACCAGCACCGCCCTGCTGGCCTGGGTGCTCACCCTCCTGGGCAAAAACCCGCAGTCCCTGCAGCAAGCGCAGGCGGAAGCGCGCCAGGTACTGGGCAGCCAGGAGGCACTCCCGACCCTGGAACAGGCGAACAGCCTGCCGTATATCGAAATGGTTATCAAGGAAGCCCTGCGCCTGTATCCACCCATTCACATCGGCAACCGGCGGGCGGGGGAAGATATGACCCTGCACGGGTACTACGTGCCGCGTGATACGCGCGTGATGTATTCGATCTACCTGTCGCACCGCGAACCGGAGCACTGGCCAGACCCAGAAGCGTTCTGCCCGCAACGATTTGACCGGCAGCAGGAAGCTCATCGCCCGCCTCTGACCTACGTGCCGTTTGGAGGCGGCCCGCGCAACTGTATTGGCGCAGCCTTCGCGCAGGTGGAGGCGCGGTTGGTGTTGGGGCGGCTGCTGCAGCAGTTTGACCTGGAATTGCTCAATGGGCCGGCAATTAAACCCTACATGGGCGCTACCCTGGAACCGCGCCCGGGGGTCCTGATGCGCATCCGGCGGCGGGTCTGAGATGCCGGGCTGGTGGGATTATAAGCGCTCGGCGCTGCTGACATTCCTGGCGCTGCCGTTCGGGCTGCGAGCCGAGCAGCGCTACCGGCGGATGCCGGTCCTGCCTGCTGGCTCTGTTGCCGCGGCGCGTTCTTCTTTGGGCGCGCTGCCTTCGCTGACGATCGTCATCCCTGCGCGCAACGAAGCTGACAACCTGCCCGTACTGCTGGCGAGCCTGGCAAAGCTGCGCTACCCCGGTGAAAGGCAGGTCCTGGTCGTGGATGATCATTCCCAGGACCGCACGGCTGAAATTGCTCGAGAGTACGGCGTCGGGGTGCTGCAGCTCACTCAGGGCCTGCCGCCCGGCTGGATGGGAAAACCCCATGCCCTCCACCAGGGCGCGTTGGCCTCCCAAACAGAATGGCTGTTGTTCACCGATGCGGATACCATCCATACCCCGGACGGAGCGGCGCGCTCAGTCGAGTGTGCTGTGCAATCCGGTTTGGATGGCTTAAGCTTGTTCCTCCGCCAGGTGCCCCAGGATTGGAGCGACCGCCTGGCCCTGTCGGCGGCCTATGCCGGATTGTTCGCCGGGGAGAACCCCGCCAATGCGCTGCTCAACGGGCAGTTTATTCTCCTCAAGCGCAGCGTCTACCTGGAGAGCGGTGGTTTTTCCACCGTATGCCGCGAGCCGCTGGAGGATGTCGCCCTGGGTAACCACCTGGCGCGCCTCGGCTACCGGGTGCCGGTCATGCTGGGGGAGGATGCCGCGGCTGTCCGGATGTACCGCGGACCGCGCCAGATGTTCAACGGGCTGTCGCGCCTGGCTTTTGGCTCGCTGGAGTGGCAGAGCGGCTGGGCAGCCGTCACCGCCCTGTTTATCACCGCGCTCATGTCGCCGCTGATCGTTCTGGTGGGAGTTCTCTCCGGGCAGCTGCGCATGCGCTGGCTGCCCATCACCTGGGCGACGTCTGTGGTGAGCTTGCTGCCGTGGGCGCGCCGCTTCGACCTGGGCGGTCTGGCGGTCCTTGCTCCGGTCGGTGCGCTGATCGTCCAGGCTGCCGGTATCGCTGGCTTTGCCATGCGCCTGCTGGGCAGGGGCATTTCCTGGAAAGGGCGCCGGGTGTGAGATGACCTATTTTTCAGTCCTGATCTATTTCATTGGCATTCCGATCCTCCTCCTGGCGGTTGCCGCCTGGTGGGACACTCACCATGCGCGCCCGCTGCCGCCCCGCTTAAGCGCCTGGAATCTGTGGGCTGCGATTGCCCTGCATGTGGGGGTGGCGGTCATCTACACCACCCCCTGGGATAATTACCTGGTGGCGACCGGCGTGTGGTATTACGATCCGGCGCTTGTCACCGGGATCGTGATTGGCTGGGTGCCCATCGAGGAATACACCTTCTTCATGGTGCAGACGATCCTGGCGGGCTTGTGGCTGTCGTTCCTGGCGCGGCGGCTGGCTTTGCCGGAAACACCAGCCCGGCTGGCAGGTTCCTGGCGCTGGCTGCCCTCTGTGCTGCTGGGCGGCTTGTGGATCGGCAGCGTGGTCACCCTGTTTAGCGGCTGGCAGCCGGGCACCTACCTGGGGCTGGAGCTGGCCTGGGCTTTGCCGCCGATCATCCTCCAGCTGGCCTTCGGGGGCGATATCCTGCGCCGCTACGGGCGGCTGGTGCTGGCGGTGATCGTGCCGTTGGTGGCATACCTGTGTTTTCTGGACACCACGGCCATTTCCAGCGGCACCTGGACGATTGCCCCAAGCCAATCCCTGGGGATCAGCCTGGCAGGGTTGCCCCTGGAAGAGGCTATTTTCTTCCTGGTGACCACCACCTTGGTGGCCTTCGGGGTCCTCCTGCTGATCTCTGCGGAGGGCCAGGAGCGCGGGCGCGTGTATTTGGACCGGCTGCGCAGGCGTGGAACCGGGCAGGCTCCCGGGCGCCAGCCTGGGAAGGAGGGCGAATGAGCGTATTGAGTGGGGTAGGTTGGGTGCTTTTCAGCTACCTGTGCGGGACGCTGCCGCTCGCCTACTGGCTGGGGCGGCTGGTCTTAAAGGTGGATATTCGCCAGGTTGGTGACGGCAACCCTGGGGGGACAAACGTCTGGAAAGCCGGCGGCCCATTTTGGGGCCTGCTGGCGATCATTCTGGATGGGCTCAAAGGGCTGGTGCCGGTTGCGCTGGCTTATTACACCGCCGGGATCAGCGGCTGGTGGCTGGTGCCCATCAGCCTGGCGCCGCTGATCGGGCATGCGTACACCCCGTTCCTGAATTTCCGCGGGGGCAAATCCCTGGCGACAACCTTTGGCATTTGGACAGCCTTGACCCTGTACGTCGTACCGTTGATTTTTGGTCTGGGGTTGGCTGTGGGTATCTGGTTGTTGAAAACGGAGGCTTGGGCAATCCTGGTGGCGGCGTTGGGAGTGCTGGTCTACCTGCTAGTAGGCGCCCAGGACCCGGTCTTCGTCTCGATTTGGATCGGGAATGCGCTGCTGCTGCTGTGGCGCTACCGGGCTTCCCTGCGCCAGCTTCCGCCCGGTCTGCGGGGCAGGCAGAACGCAGCATGAGGCGGCGAGAGCTAAAGCCTGTCACCGGCTCTCGATCAGAGCGCCGGTGACATAAATTACTAATCCCGCGTGCTGCTGACCGGGCCGATGGGACCCGAGCGTTCACCCTGGATGAACGGCAGGACGGCTTCGACCTCCTCCAATGCCAGGCGCATGCGGTGCACCCAGCGCACGGGGTCAGCGTCCAGGTAGGCGCGCCAGGCATCTATCCCGCCCATCCGGGCCACGTCTTGCGCATAGCGATCGGCTGTTTCGTACTCCAGGCCCTCGGTTTCCAGGTAGCCCAGCGAATAACTGCCCAGCCGCCGCAGCTCCAGGGGCCAGGAAATATCCGTGCTCAGACCCTCATCGCGGGACACCGCAGCCAGGGTTTCGCATGCCCGGCGAGACAGGCCGCGCGCTCCGGCAGTGACGTCCCACTCCAGGCCGCAGGCCAGGGAAAAAACATGATTGATGATCGTTTCTGTTTCTACCTGGAAGCGCGGGTGCGACTGGAAGGCGCGCCAGGTGCGCCCGAGCACGCAAAAATCATAGTCCTGGATGGCGGCCCCGATCGTGGCAAGCTCGCCGGGATAGAACTCGGCCCAGTGCAGCGCCCGGTCGAAATCACAGTACAGCACCCAATCGGCCCCGGATTCCAGCGCCAGGGAGACAACCTGGCGCCGGCTGAGGCCGATGCGCGGCGGCCCGCTGTCATCCTGCGGGGTATTGCGGCGAATGACCGCCCCGGCCTGCGCCAGCCGTTCCAGGGTGACCTGACCGGTGGTGCTGGTGGTTTGGATCGCCAGCCCGCCAAACACCTGGTTCAGGACGGGCTGCACGTGCTCGAACTGGTTCGCCAGGCGATTTTCAGGGTCGTGCAGGGTAGCAGCCAGGTGGGGTGCGCTCAGTTGATCCTCCGTGAGCGCAGGTAATGCTGGAGCAGGTTATCCCAGGCGGGAGTGTCGCGCAGCTCCTCGAAGGCATCGGTGCCTTGCAGGGTCAGCAGATCCTCCAGGCCGTGATCTATGGCCCGGTGCAGGTTCTCCAGTGCGCTCTCGGGCTCTTCGGCGTGCATCCACGAAGCCGCAGCCAGGTAATAATCCATCGGGTCGGCGGCGCCAAGCTGGAAAGAACGCTCGAAGGCTTCGGCGGCCTCGCGGTAGCTGTCGTTCACCAGGAAAAAATGGCGTGCCATGCCTCGGTAGAATTCGAACGGGTAAAACGGCACATCGACCAGCTCGATGTTGTTGGTGTAATCGAAGCCAATCCGTTCGGCGAGGCGGCGCGAGGCGTGGTTGGCCTGATCGTTGATCCAAAATGGCTGCTGCCCGCTTGCCAGGCAGTCCTCGATCCAGCGCCGCCCGACGAGCGAAGCCAGCCCCTGGCCGCGGTAATTCGGATCTGTCCATGAATCAGGTGCCTGGCCGCCACCGCCGCTCGCCTGGACATACAGCCAGGAGACGGCTTGCGCGCCCTCCTGCGCGCTGTCCAGCACGGCATAGCCGTGGCTGTGGCGTAAGAATGCCTCCACCGTTCCCCAATAATGCAGCACCCCGTCCAGCAAGCCTTCATTTTCGGGGTCGTGCAGCAAAACAGCATCGATTTCAGTCAGCTCCAGCCCGGCTGGCAGGTGATACTTTGCAGTGCGCTCTTTGAAGCGCGCTGGGTTAAATTGAAACGTATTGGCAGGTGTGCGCAGCGGCACAAGATCGGCGAGCAGCGCCTCCAGGCGGGGTGGGAAACCTGCCGGGTGGGAGAACAGGGAAATGAAGTCCATGTCGAGCGCTTTGGCGGTCGGGATGATCGTTTTTTCGACCAGGGACCGTACGCCGGATAGAAATGATTCGTTGGCTGGATCACCCGCCACGTAGACGCACTCCGTCTCTGTCCAGATAATGGCTGCCGAGGGCTGCCTGGCGTCATCAGCATAGACGCGCCCGGGCCGCTGGCCTTCAATCACCGCGTGCATCAGCGGGTCCACCAGGTAGCCGTCAAAAAGCGGCAGGATGCGCCGGTAATGGGCAGGGATCAGCTTGGTGAGCGTTGTTCCGTTCATATGCGTATTGTAAAGGGATTCCGAATTTTCGGGGGTGGCAGGGAAGGATTTTTCGGTCAAAACATGCGGCAGGCGTGAGTGAGTTCTTTGAGGTGCAAACGAAAACCTGAGCGTGGAGCTCGCTAACCCCACGCTCAGGCCATCTCGTTTTTGACTGAATTTTAAAGCTCGCTTGCTGGCTGGTTATTCCTTGCTCACGAAGGGTATCAGCTGTATAAACAGCGGCTGGGCGGGCTGCCCTCCGGCTGCGGTGCCGTTATGCGCCAGAATGTTCGCGCTGCCGGGGCCTTCACGGAAAGGAATCGGCGCTAACAGCACACTGCCATCCGGAGCGATCACTGCTGTGCTGATCAGGCTCGTGCAGCCGCTGAAACACTCGCTCTCCCATACAAAGACCACCTCTCCGTCGGCGGCCCGGGCCATGCTCAAATCGTAATTATAGGAATGGTCCGGGTACGGCAGGCTGACCGTGGAGGTCAGCACTTCGTAATCCGGGCCCAGTATATTGAATGTCAACCGGTTTAAATCACCGACTGCTTCGTCGTAGCGCAGCCAGCCCACAACCACATTTCCATTGGCAAGCTGGACGGCGTCGGGATATGAATCTTCCTGGTAGCTGGTGCTGGCCTCGTCGAGCGAAGTTGGTCCAGCGACAAAATCGCCGTTGCGGTCAAGTACTCCATAATAAACACGGTAGCTGCCCATAAGCCCGCCCAGGCTAGAATTAAGAACCAGCAGATTGTTGTCCTGCAGCTGGACCAGGTGGGCTGAATTTCCGAAGAAACCGCCGAAATCCAAGGGTGCGAACGGTGTGTGGACAACTCCTGAACTGTTAAGCGCACCGAAATACACCACCGGGTAGCCCGTGAATAATGAATAATGTTGCCAGGCAATGCCGAATCCCCCGGATCGAAAGGCCTCTATTACCGGATCGTAATTTTCCTGGGGCTCGGGCGCAGCCGGAGACAGGCGGGTGGGTGGCAGCACAACGCTGCCATCTGGCTCGTACAGGGCGGTATAAACGGCACCAAAGGGCAGGCTCGCAGATGGTTGGAAGCGCCGCCAGACCAGGCCGATCACACCGCTAACCGGGTCGATGGCGATCGACGGGGTTTCATCAGATATGTCGTCGAAAGTCCCACTGAAATCGGTAACCACAAATGGACCGGCTGCCAACGCGCCGCTGGCATCCAGCCGCGCCCAGCGCACTTCTCGCACGTTCTGCCCCTGGGGATTCATGTAGGCAAATTCCCAGGCTGCAGGTGTGTCGGGATTGGCAAATGCGCTGATAGACAGGTTGCCCTGGTCGTTGCGGTCGTAGGTCAGGCGGGTGGGGTGCGTGCCGGTCAGCGGGTCGAAATAGGCTTCGAAATCCGTAGAAGTAGCATCCTCCACGTTTGAAACAAAGCCCATTTGCCAGCCCGCTGGCATGGCAGCGGTCGTGAGGTTGGCGTTACCGTTGCGGGTAGGATCGACGGTCGCGAACGCATACACGCTGGGAGCATCTATCGCCAACGGATCCGCGCTACCGGGGATTTCGACCCGGACTTCAAACGTAAAGGATTCGCTGTGAGCCAGAACAGGGGTTTGGCTCAGCGGCAGGCTGCCGCTTACCAGGGTGGTAGGCCAGGCATTGCCGGTGACGGTCAGTTCGAGGGTCGTATCCAGCTCGGTGAGATTTTGCACAGTCTGAGTGTAGGTCAGCACGTTCCCAGGGGCGGCGGTGCGCGTCTGCTCCTCCGGGCGAAAAACCACCACCGGGCAGTTGACGAACTCGTAATCGTAGTAGATTTGATCATTATCTTCCGTATCATTGAGATCTACGCGGAAGCTGGTGTAAGCGGGATCCACCGGTCCATCGAATAGAACCCCGCTCCCGCCGCCGGACTGCAAGGCGATTGTCTCCCATAACCCGGTGCTCCAATTGTAGCCATCCAGGGCCGCATCCAGGGTGTCATTGTCAGAAGAAAACACAAACAGGTACAGGTTCAGCGGCTGGGCGGTGTAGACAGCCTCCAGGTCTTCCATGGTCACCGGTGAGGTGCCTGCTGCCAGGCAGGTGGCGGTGGTCGTGAGGGAGGCCACCGCGCTGATCTCAGAGGCTGGTGTTTGTGAACCAGCAGTAGTGACGGTGAGCGTGTCCTGCCCACCTTCTGGCTCAGCTTCCGGTACAGTCACCAGCACATCTACTGGCAGGCTGGCGCCATTCGCCACCAGGCCAGTGGGATTGGGAGTGACGCCAGTGGACCAGGTGTTGCCGGTAGTGGTAAAGGTGAAGGCGTCATCGACCCCGCTGTAATTTTCCAGCAGCAGGGTGTAGGTCAGGGTGGTGCCGGGAGCGGCAAAACCAATCCCGCTGGGGTTGAGCCGGATCGCGAAGGGTACGGTGAGGCTCAGATTGTTTTGCGAGGCCAGGTTGTAACCGAAAGCCATCAGCGAAAAATCGACTGTGCTGCCGGGTGGTGTTCCTTCCGGCACTGTGAAGACGAACGGCGCCTGGGGCGGAGCAGTGGCACCTTCAGGGATATCTCCATAACCCACCTGGTTATCCAGCCAGGTCATTGCGGGAGTGCTGTCCAGGATGGCGTAGACAGAATAAGCGGTGCGGTCGAAGTTGTTTTGTAGTTCGGTATACAGTTCAATGGTTTCGCCGGGATCGATCCTCCCGTCGCCGTTGCCGGAGCTTTGCCCGCTGCCGTCATCGATCACATCGAAGTTTGAGAGCGCCAGCTTGCCCACCCAGGCACGCAGCACCTGGGTGTTGGAGATGGTCGGATCTGCCCACGAAGTGTACTGGCGAGTAATATCCACGTAGCTGCCGGGCAGGGCCGCTAGGGGAACATCCACTGTGCCAGCCATATCCGCCGAGACTCCCGGGTCCAGGCTGCCCATCGGCACGTCGAACAGTGCGGGCCACACGCTGCTGGTCGTAGCGGTAATCACTGTGGAGACAGGGGTGTGGTTCGTGAGCCGTATGAGGCGGCCTGCTACCGGGTAGTTGATGCTGTCCCCCGGTAAGCCGTACCCCACCTGTGCGGCGCTTTCCACGTGCAGCGGATCGTAGCCCACGGCGACATCATCCAGGTACCATCCAGGATAGAAGTTGTAGCTGCCGTCGTCGGCTGTGAATTCAAAACGCAGATAAAAACTGGTGCCGATCAGCGCCGACAGGTTCACCTGCACTTCGTGCCAGTTGGCGGTTGATTCGCTGGATTGGAATTGTTCGGTCCAGGTCGTACCATCAGGCGATGTATAGACTTTGCGAGTATCGTGGGTGGTGCCCAGGTCTTCAGTAAATTCCCAGGAATAAAATCTCAGGTAGGCCGCCGGCGCGCTGACCGGGATGGTGATGGGTCCGGTTTGGAGATACCCGCTGTTTGGCAGGGAGTTATCGTACGTGCCGGTCGATTCCTGCCCGTACCACCAGCTGGCCGACCCGGAGAATGTGTTGGGATAGGCGCTGGCTGTATCGGCCAGGTGCCACATCCCGCTGGCTGCCCACGCCCCGGGACCGACCTCCATATCATCGAAGAAATACGATTCCTGGAACGGTCCGCGCTCCAGTCCAGTGGCAGTCAAGCCGAGCTCGGTGGTTGAGGCGCGCCGGAAATCTACTCCGGTAGGCGCAAGGGGACGGTCGCCGCGAGGCTCAGCAGGCGACAGAGGTGCGCGCTCGAACTGCAGCTCGCCTGGGAATCGGGCGCTGGATAGGCTGGAAGCAGGGCCAGACTGGTAAGCCAGCACCTGCGAGGAAGTCTGGCGGGCAGCCGCGAAAATGCTGAATACAAGCACCAGGGCCACCGCAAATGCAAGCGCCAGGAGCAGTTTCTTTGCCATGGGATACCTCTTTCTTAATCGCTGGATTGGGCCGCGCAACGCAGAGCTTGCCTGCGGGTCGCCGGGACGTGCGGCGACGGGCTCTCTCCGGGCGATCTGGAAATTATGATGGTTAATACGGTTTAACTCGTGGGACTAGGATGACAGTGGCAGGCCGGCAGAGGCGCAGCTCGATAGTGGCGTGGCGCAGGGTATCCGGCCGGTGGGATACCCATAACTATTATAGTAATTTCTCGGCAGAATGCAAATCTGCCGGGTTCGCGATCGACAACACGCGGTTCTCAGAAGCCATGTATTGTGAGCCGGCTTACCACTCTACAGGTACAGTTTCTGGGTCGAGTTCGGCGCGCGCCGTGCAGAATAGGTCCTTTTGGCAGGTCAGCGGCAGAAAATGCCCCGCTTCTGGGTACAGGTGCAGCACGGCATTCGGAATTTGTTCAGCGAGATGCACGGCAAAGCCGGGCGGTGCAATCCCATCCAGGCTGCCCTGGAAAATGTGAACCGGAGCCTGGACCTCACCCAGCCCCAAACCCCAATCCTGGCGTACCAGGGCAGCGTCCTGGCTGATCCCGGCGGCACCCTGGCGCACAGACTCATGCTGGCTGGCGATCAGCTGGCGTTGGAGATCGCGATCCGCCAGCGCTTCCTGGTCGACCGCCGGGCTGGAAGCCAAGAGCCGGCGGGTGTTGCTGCCTGGTGAAAGGCGGATAGAAAGCTGAAAGAGCTTGTAGTACAGGTGAGCCGCTAAAGGGTTGAATCCGCGGGCGCGGATGGCAAACTGCTCGCCGCGCGGCAGCTGTGCTGCGCCGGAAGGGTACTCAGCCAGGCCTGTCAGCGGGGAGGCGATCAGCAGGAAGCTCACCCTCGTTGGCAAGCTGTAAGCGCAGGCCAGGGCCGGGGCGCAGCCTGCGTCCCAACCCAGCAGCGCAAACGATTCCCAGCCCAGGTGGTCAGCCAGGCGCGCAAGGTCCTGCGCGTCGCTCAGTAAACTTCGCCCAACCAGCTCGTCAGAGCGGCCCAGCCCGGGCCGGTCAGGAGCCACCAGCCACAGCCCGTTCTGCCGGGCGGCTTCGTGAAACAGCGTGCCTTCCAGGCGCGAGCCGGGCCAGCCGTGTAGATAAAACATGGGGCTGCCAGTGGGGTCGCCGTACTCACAATACGCGCTCCGGCGTCCGTCAGGGAGGGAATAGTACTGGGTGGCTGCCATTGGGTTTATCCCGCACCGGGGTGGGTGTTCCGCCGGTCTGCGGGTTCACACCCTCCAAAAATCTGCCAGCACGGCGCTCAGGGGCTGCGGCTCTTCGACCTGTGGAAAATGCCCACTGTTTTCAAAGATCATCAACCAGGCCGCGTGGATGCGCTCTGCCAGCTCCTGGCTGCAGCCAATCGGTGTCAGTGCATCAAAACGGCCCACGCACAGCAGCACTGGCACGTCGATCCCGCGCGCAGCATGGCGGTAATCCAGGCCGCGGGCTGCTTGCGACCAGCGGTCGCGCACCGGCGCTGGCACCTGCTCGTCTCCTGGGTCGGGTTGGATCATCGGGATATTGTCCGGGTTGAAGTAGGCGTGCTGGGCGATCAGGCTGAGCAGCTTTTTGTGCAGTGCCAGGCTGCCCTGCCCGCGGCTGAGCTTGCGTTCCCAGGCTGTATAGCGCCAGTAATCCGGGTCGCTGCGCCGGAAATACCATGGCAGGCCGCGGTATTGACGAATTGCGTTTCTGCCAGACAGCGCTCCAATCAAAGCCAGTGATTTTACCTGCTGGGGATAATGGATGGCAAACGCCAGCGCTGCCCAGGCACCCATCCCGTACCCGCTGACATCCACCGGCTCGCTCAGCCCGGCGAACTGCAGGGCTTCCTGCGCCGCAGCATGTAGCTCCTCCAGGCTGACAACCGCCGGGCGGGTGGAGGCGTACGCGCCCGGGGGATCGAAGGTAACGACCCGCCGCTCGAGCCCCACCAGCAGTTCTGCCAGGGGGCTGCATGCGTCTGGAGAGAACGTGAAACCATCCGGGGAGGGCATCAGGAGTACTGGCGCACCTTCCCCGCGGCTGTAGACAGCCAGCCCGTCATTTAAATTGGGCACACAGGGAGTTTGAGTCCGGGTTGTGGGGATCATTTTTTAGCGAGCTTAGGAATAAAACGCACCGCCAGGGACTGCTGGGGATAATATGCGGCGGAGTCCTGGCGGGGAAACGAGTAAAATCAATCATACCCTGAATTTGCATCCGGTGAGGCCCCAAATTTATCAGCAACTGAACGCGTTGTCTCCCAAACAACCGCGCTGGAATGTGAAAACCCTTCCATGGCAGACCGCCTGGCTTCTTTAATCGGGGATGGACAGGTACAATGGATGGAGAGTGGAACTACTAAATCAAACCCCGAATAGCTGCCTGCCCCCGGTGTGGCTGGTCGCGGTCATCCGCAGCGCCGAGCAGGGCTGGCAGGCATCCTTGCCACCTGTGCGCCGCCTGGGAGAAGCCTCCCAGGAACACCTGGCACGCCTTGAGCCAAGCCTGGTGGCAGCTCAGGATTTCTCGATCGGCACCTGCAACCTGCGCCCGTCAGCAGCCCGGCGGGCGGTGTTGTGGGCGTTGGAAAAAGACATTGGAGGTTATTTGGGGCTGCAGGAGCTGCCAGATGATGTGCATCTGGTGACGATGATCATGGAACCCTCGGCGGAAGCGCGGCTCGTCCTGTGCCTGCTGGGCACGCTGCGCGAAGCCCACCTGGGCCTGCAGGACCTGTCCTGGGATGTGATCTGCGGCCAGGATGCCCTGGTTGCCAAGCTGTACTCGGGCTACATGGGAGCCGGGGGAGCCTGGGCGGCGTGGCAGTCCAGCCTGGCGCCGGGACCAGAAGCACTGCGGCGGCTCGCCTGCCAGCCCGGGGCAGCTGCCTGCGAGCTGGTGCAGCGCTACAGGCCTCCGGCGGGTGCGGCTGGCAGTAGCGGATCTTAGGTCAGCGATAGGCTATAATTTGGGGCCAGAAATTAATCCGAGGTAAATTCTATGAATAACCACCCACCGACTAGCTATCTGGTCGATATGGACGGCGTCCTGGTGCACGGTTCGACGGCTCTACCCGGAGCGAACGAATTCATCCAGCGGCTGCGCGAGAAAGGCCGCCGCTTTTTAGTGCTCACCAACAATCCGCTCTACACCCCGCGCGATCTCACCGCCCGCCTCGGGCGGATCGGACTGGATATTCCGGCGGAAGCGATCTATACCTCCGCGCTGGCAACGGCTCAGTTCTTAAGCTGGCAGATGCCCGGCGGCAGTGCCTACGTCCTGGGAGATGTGGGCTTGACCGCTGCCCTGCATGAAGTCGGCTACATCCTCACCGATCACGAGCCGGATTACGTGGTCGTCGGTGAAACGACCATGTTGAGCTACGAACGGCTGACCCAGGCGGTGCGGCTGGTGGCTGGTGGGGCGCGTTTCATTGCCACTAACCCGGATGTCTCTGGGCCGGGCGATGGCGGTTTGATTCCGGCCTGCGGCTCGACCGCAGCCTTCATCGCTACCGCCACCGGCGTAAAAGCTTATTTCATCGGCAAACCCAACCCCCTGATGATGCGCACCGCGCTGCGCACACTGGGCGCTCACTCGGAAGAATCGGTGATGGTGGGCGATACGATGAGCACCGATATCGTCGGCGGCACTGAAAGCGGCCTGCAGACCTACCTGGTGTTGAGCGGGGTCACCAAACGCGAGGACGTGGAGCGCTTCCCTTACCAGCCCACCCGGATTTTCGACTCGGTCGCCGAGATCGAAGTCTTGTAAGTGTCCGGTCTGGCCCCTGGACGTCAAAAACGTTGGCGCTGAGCTGCCAATTTGGCAGGATGGCGTCTGCTGAGATTGCCCGGTAGCGGAAACATGCGAACAGCATTCAGCAGATCACCCGCAATCGCAGGTGCCCACCCGTTAATTGGGAGATCATCAGTATCTGCGCTCCCGGTGAGCGGGTGGCTGCTGTGGTTACCCACCCGGCTGAGATCCGCCCAATGGGTGAGGGGCAGGCGAAATTCCGGGAACTGGCGGGGCTCAGCAAGCGTCTGGTAATCGAAGAAAGGCGTCTGCCCATGCGCTCATCCAAAATACTTTTCCCTCTACTCGTCGTGCTGTGTCTACTTGCCGGCTGCGCCTCGGCAGCAGAGGAACAGCCCCTGACCGCAAAACCCGGCGAAGAATTCCAGTTATCCCCTGCCCAGTCGGCTCGCATCGATGGTCCCGGCGGTGTGCTTGAGATCGAGTTCGTGGGGGTTACGAGCGACTTGCGCTGCCCGTCGGATGCGCGCTGTATTCAGGCAGGCGAAGCCGTGGTTGCTCTGAGTATGGCCCTGGATGGGAATCCGCAAACCGCCGAGCTGTCCACTTCCGGCAGCGAGCTGGGCAGCACCTGGCTGGGCAGGTACACCATCCGCCTGCGTGCCCTCGCACCTTACCCGGTCTCAACGGCTGCCATTAAGCCGCAGGATTACCTCGCCACCCTGCTCGTCGAGTCCGAATAGGACCGCCGGGCTGGCTGCGGCGGATTGTCTCCTGCCGCGGCTGATCGGCTGAAATCTTATTGATTTTGCGCATAGGCGAAATTTTGGGCTGGATTGGCATGGCTTTCGGCGCGTTTCCTAACCGCGCATGCCCTCCGGCTGAACCAACTGGTAGTTTCTCACGCTGAATCCTGTCCGTTGAATTTGGCTCCCATTTGGGGGAGTTTTCCCGTATAATCCGGTCGCATTGTGCGGGCTGCGAATCTGGGAATGCGCGCTGGAAGAATTGTTAGCAGGTAGTTCCCACGCATTTGCCGCTGGTGTTTCTGCAGCATCCGGATCAGCCAAAGCCCGGCTCGTACGGTATCAACTCAGGGAGGTACACCTGTGAAAATTTTACACGTGGTCGGTGCCCGGCCAAATTTCATGAAAATTGCACCGGTCATCCGCGCTCTGCGCGAACACCCCCAGCCTTTCGACCAGATTCTAATTCACACCGGGCAGCATTATGATGACGCCATGTCGCAGGTGTTTTTTGATGAGCTGGATCTGCCCCGCCCGGAGATTAACCTGGAAGTGGGTTCGGGCAGCCACGCCTGGCAGACAGCCGGGGTGATGCAGGCTATTGAGCCAGTCCTGTTGGAGCAGAATCCCGATTGGGTTGTCGTGGTTGGTGACGTAAACTCAACCCTGGCCGCGGCCCTGGTGTGCGCCAAATTGGGCCTGCCGGTTGCCCATGTAGAAGCCGGGCTGCGCTCTTTCGATCGCACGATGCCCGAAGAGATCAACCGCCTGCTCACCGACCAGGTTTCCAGCCTGCTGTTTACACCCTCACCGGATGGGGATGCCAACCTGCTTCGTGAAGGCATCGATCCGGGCAAAATCCACCGGGTTGGGAATGTGATGATCGATACACTCGTGCGCTTGCTGTCCAAAGCGGAAACCCGCTGGTCTGCTTTGGCTGAGCGCCTGCCATCGAGCGATTACCTGCTGGTGACCCTGCACCGCCCGCAGAACGTGGATGAGCCCGGCCCGCTGGGGGAAATTATTGCAGCCCTCGACGTCGCCAGCCGCTGGCTGCCGGTGATCCTGCCGCTGCACCCGCGCACACGCCGGGCGCTGGAGGTTTCCGGCCTGGCCCCGCAGTCGCCGGGCGTCCACCTGTGGGAACCGCTGGGATACCTGGATTTTCTTGCCTTAGAGGCGCATGCGCGCCTCGTCCTGACCGATTCGGGTGGGGTGCAGGAGGAAACTACTTACCTGGGGATCCCCTGCCTGACGGTCCGGCCCAATACCGAGCGGCCAATCACCATCACCCAGGGCACCAACCAGCTGGTTGCCGCCCGGCGAGAGCCGCTGTTGGAGAGCATCACAACCCGTTTGCTGGAGCCGGACCCGGCCCTGGTTCCACCGGAGCTGTGGGATGGGGAAGCTGCCAGGCGGATCGCGGCAGTTTTTGCAGGACTGGACTGACTTAGAACATGTGCGCCAGGCGCTGCATGAGTTCGCTGCGCAGGTAATCCCGGAAGCGGCTCTCATCTGCCAGCATGGTGGATGGATCGAGCTGTTCGCCTGCCAGGAATCGAGGCTCTAGGGGCACCGCCATAATCCAGGTTGCTGCCAGCGCCAGCCAAAAATTTTCCTTGTCCCCCGTGGCGATTTCAGCCAGCACGCCTTTCAGCGAGGCAAAAACGGTCGGATCGTGCAGATGAATCCCGCTGGTGACGTTTGCGTCCAGCTTCGGAACAAACTCTAGATCGATGGCATGCAAGCGGGTTGCTGCGCTGACTCCCGACGCCGGGCACAACCCGTCCAACAGGTAGATAACCCGGGCCAGATACTGCCCGTCGCTGAGCGACAGGCTGAACAGCTGGCTGACAGCCATCTCCACCAGGGGCTGGTAGCGTTGGATGGTTGCCTGCACAACTGCGGTCTGATTTTGCCTCACAATCCTGGTATTCTCGTCCGCCAACGATCCTCCAGCAGTTGCTTAAGCACCTGGGGTTTGGTTTGTTGTGGGGTTCTCCCCCCGGGTCAGGTAGCCTTTTTCCATTATAACCAGATTCAGCCGGCGCGCCATCCAAGCCATGCTGCCGGCTGGATTTGCCCGCCCGACGCACACTTTTCGCTCGGCAACCTCGCTCCGTTTGATCTGGCGCAGTGCCGCCAATCCGCTTCCCCCAACTTCAAACCCGAACCTTGTGAATGCCCGCATTTTCCCGGATTCCCTGACCGCAAGCCTGTAATCAGGGTAAAATCACAGCAAGCCCTGGCCCCCTGGGGTTTTTCGCTTCTTAACCGGGGTGCACAGGATAACGACCAGCCAGAATCCAGGAGCCCAAAAATGAGCGAAACCGTCCTTTCTACCCAGGATTTGACCGTCTATTACGGCAGGCAGCGCGGCATTCTCGGGGTTGGGTTGGACGTGCAGGCGGGCGAGGTGTTTGGTTTTTTAGGGCCCAACGGGGCCGGTAAGACCACCACCCTGCGCGTCTTGCTTGACCTGCTTCGCCCGGCGCGCGGCACTGCCCGGATCTTTGGCCTCGACTGCCACAAAGATGGAGTTGAGATCCGCAAGCGCACCGGCTACCTGCCCGGTGAGCTGAGCCTGTACGACAATATGACCGCAAACGAGTTCCTATCCCTCACCGGTCACATCCGGGGAGTCAACGGAGAACTTTCCTACCGCGGCCAGCTGTGCGAACGCCTTGACCTCGACCCCACCCGCAAAATGCGCGAGTATTCGCGCGGCAACAAGCAGAAGGTGGGCGTTGTGGCAGCCTTTATGAACCACCCCGAAATGTTGATCCTGGATGAACCAACCACCGGTCTCGACCCGCTGGTTCAGCAGACCGTGCTCAACCTGGTGCGCGAAGCGCGTGCCGAGGGCCGGACGGTGTTCTTTTCCTCGCATGTGCTGCCCGAAGTGCAGGCCGTGTGCGACCGGGTCGGCATCATCCGGGATGGGCAGTTAATCGCTACCGAGCGGATCAGCGACCTGACGCAGCAGCAGTTTCGGCGGGTGCGGTTAAGTTTTGCCGCTGCTCCGGCTCCCGAAACCCTGCTCATGCCGGGTGTAGAGCTGATTGATCAGCATGCGAACAGCCTGTCCTTCGAAGTGCGTGAAAACCTGAATCAACTCCTCCAGCTGGCTACCACGTACAACGTTGTTGATATTGAAACGCTGCCGGTCACCCTCGAAGAAGTCTTTCTGGCCTATTATGGTTCGGCAGAAAACGGAGGCCGCCATGTTTAGCCTGTTTCTACACGAAGTCAAATCTCGCCAGGGGAGCATCCTGGGCTGGGGCCTGTTCACAGCCTTTCTTGCCTTGGTGTATATCCCCATTTACCCACAGTTCGCCGAACAGATGGCAGGTTTCCAGGGACTGCTCGATTTGCCCATTTACCAGGCCCTTGGCATTAACTCGATGCTGACCTTTGCCGATTATGTATCCTCCACGCTGCTCAATTTTCTTCCCATCATCCTCGGGATTTTTGCCATCACGGCGGGCACGGGTGCTTTGGCAGGTGAAGAAGACAAAGGAACCCTCGAACTGCTGGTGACCCTGCCCATCAGCCGCACCCAGCTCGTGATCGCCAAGGCCCTCGGGCTGCTCGTTACCTTAATTCTGGCTTTGCTGTTGACCCTGATTGGAGCCATGGTGAGCGTGGCAATCGCCAACCCACAGCTGGAAACCCCGATCAGTTTTGGACAGATGGCCGCTGCGATCGCCAATGTTCTGCCGCTGCTGGCCTTTTTTATGATGGCGTCTTTATTTTTTGGAGCGTTTCTGCCCACCCGCAGCACTGCCGGGATGGCTGCCGCTGCCCTGCTGATCATTTCCTTTGTCGGTAACAATCTGGTGACGCTGGTCGAATCGCTCAAGGACTTTAAATTCATATTTCCCCACAACTACTATGCAGCCACAGCCGAAGCATTTACGATTGGAGTGCGAACCGGAGATGCTTTAGTACTGTTGGGATCCGCGCTGGTGATGTTCTTGCTGGCGCTCCTGGCGTTCAACCGCCGCAATCTGATGACCGGCACCTGGTTCTGGAAGCGCCAGCGCCCACCGGCCGAAACCTGAGCGCCCTCCAGGGGGCTACCACCTCTTGACAGCCCCCCGGCTCGGGGTAGACTTTGCATAAGAACACTCACTGAACAATCGGACCGCGACCCCAACCCGCCTTCCTGCGTAGATACTTGTGAAGAAACATCACAATTTTGGGTGTTTCTCCGAATTGCGAGACGGATCAACCGCCGCGGGAACGATCGGGCACAGACGAGTTTTACTGGAGGCCAAACCCAATGGAAACTCTCGCCGCCATCCGAACCAAACGTGCGGTGCGCAGCTATACCGACCAGCCTGTCTCCGAGGAACTGATTTACACCATCCTCGATGCAGGCCGGCGGGCGCAGTCGAGCAAAAACACCCAGCCCTGGCACTTCGTCGTTGTGCGTGACAGGGAAATCCTGCAAGCCCTGGCGAAGTGCGGAAGGTATGCCGAGCATGTGGCGCACTCGGCATTCACGATCGTTATCCTGCAGAAAACCGACTGGTCATTCGATATCGGCCAGGCGGCGGCCTACCTGCAGCTGGCGGCCTGGGATCAGGGTGTGAGCTCGTGTCTGGTATATTTCCATGAGACCGGCTGCGCGAACCAGGTGCTGGGTGCGCCGCCCGACCTGGGCGCCCAGATCGCAATCGCCTTTGGCTATGCCGCCCAACCGCCCGATGCCCCCCGGCCCGGCGGAAGGCGGCCTTTAGAACAGATTGTTCATTGGGAAAGGTGGTGAAGAATGATCCGCGGGTGTTTTGGATGTGGTTGTACGGTAGCAGCCCTGCTGCTGCTCGTCCCCCTGTGCCTGATCATCATCGGCGTTGTGTTGATTGCAACTTAACCAGTTTGGTGGTATGCGTTTTCGCACATGTTGTTTGATGATTATTCCGGTAGTCCTGGTCGGGGCGTGCCTCACGTCCTTCGTCATGTATTTCGCCCTGACCGGCGGCTACTGGGAAAATCGGCCCCCACTGGATCGGCTGAGCGGGCCGCTGCGCTTCATGCAGAATGTCTGCGCGCCACTGCCCGGTGCACTGAGTGAAGTACGCGGTGGTTACTCGGGGTTCACCGATGGGTTTATCGCCACAAGTTTTACATTCAAAGGGGAATTTCCGGTCGCACGCTGCCTGGGGGAAGATTGGGTGGAAACACCGGTCGACGAGCTGCAGGGCATTCTGTGGATCGAGTTATCGCCGAATGCCGTTACGCGTGCCTTTACCTATCAGGCTGAGGATGGCCCGCGCTACTTGATGCTGGATGAAAACAGCGGCCGCGGTTACCTTTTTATTCCCTGAAAGCTCCAACAATCTGTAAATGTTTTAATCGCCTGGGATAGCCGTCTCAGGCTGCCATAGTTTCACGCAGTTGCGTCCGGCGTTCTTTGCCTGGTACAGCGCCAGGTCGGCCCGCTCGATCAGCTCTGAGATATCCTGGCAAGTATCATCCAGGCTGGCGGCTCCCAACGAGATCGTCAGAGGGACCAGCAGCTCGCCAGCCTCGAAAGGCTGGCTGCGAATGATCTCCTGGATGCGCCTCCCCGCCAGGGCGGCCTGCTCCAGGTTTGTTTCCGGGAGCAGCACCACGAACTCTTCACCCCCATAGCGGGCCAGCAAATCGGTGTTGCGCATGCTCAACAGCAGCCGAACTGCAAGGCCGTGCAGAACAACATCGCCCACCGGATGACCATGCAGCTCATTCACCCGGCGGAAGTGGTCCAGGTCGAGCATCAAGAGTGCCAGCGGCTTGTTATAGCGGCGCGCCCGGCGAAATTCATAGTCGGCTCGATCAAAAAAATAACGCCGGTTGTAAAGATCAGTCAGCGGATCGCGGATTGCCATCTCGCTAACCTGTTCGAATAACAAGGCACGCTCCAATGCCACCCCAAACTGGGCTGCGGCAGCGGTCAGCACTTGCTCCAGACCCGCATCGAGACCGGACACGCCGGGCCAGCTGAGGTTGATCACTCCCAAAAGCCGGCGGCTCGAATACACCGGTAGGAGCAGGTGCTGATGATCGGCCTGTGAAGATTGCGGCAGGCCAGCCAGCGGTGTGCAGCTGCGCAGCAGCGGGCGTTCGTAGCTGCCAACCAGCAGCTCATGAGTGCAGTCACACTGTACCTGTTGTGTCTGTAAATAGCGGTTAATCTCGCTCAGAGTCGTATTGTTCGGAGTGCTCTCCCCGCGGCTGTGGGCATTTACGATTTCCAGGGCCTCTGTCGTCTGGTTGTAGAGCGCGATCCAGCCCAGATCGACATCCGCGATCGCCAACACGCTCTCGAGAGCAATTTCGGAGACTACTGCCGCTGTGGCAGCTTCGTTTAATCCTTCGGCAAAAGCGCGCAGGCGATCGATCTGTTCGGCACGTTGCTCGGCCTGGTGACGGGCCAGGCTGAGCGAAGCGCGCAGGCTGCTGTCCTGGAATCCCAGGGAAAGCAAGCCGGTGAACTGCTCAACCAGGATCTGTTCGGATGGGCCGAATCCATCGGGCTGGCGGTTGAGGGCCAGCAGCACGCCAGCGTGGGTATGGCTCACCATGTGCCGGGTTGTGATCGGCGCGCTGAGACAGAGCGCAAAACCTTCTGCCAGCCAACTAAGTTCGAATGGTCCGGGATTGGTTTCCTCAGCCAGGCGTTCCAGGCAACTTTGCGCGTAGCCAGCACACGCAGGCATCTCCAGCACGCCATCGCTTTCTGGATTCAACACTTCAACAACGGTTTCCAGGATTCCATCTTCCCCCAATACGAAAATTTCCCGGCGGATAGGTGAAGCTGGGACCGGCTTTTCAGGCGGTGCCGGAGTCCAGGTCCAGATTTCGAGCCGGTCGTACGGGATTTCAGTGTGCAGTTTATAGAGCAGCTCGGGCAGCAGCACTGACGGGTCATCGGCATCCAGGATGGCGCGGGCTGTTTGGTTGAGCTGCTCGAGCCGCCGGATCAGCCGCGATCGTTCGGTAACATCCTCCAGGAAGCCTTCCAGGTAGAGTAAATCACCGTTCTCAGCTCGTACAGCCCACATGCCCAGGACGCAGATGATGGTGCTGCCATCTGCCCGGCGCATGCGAATCTCCATCCGCCGGGCGGTATCCGACGTGCGGATTTGTTCAATCAACCTCCGGCGATCGTCTGGATCTACATACAACTGGCTGACATCCGTCCCGATGGAAGCCCGCAGGGCTGCTTCGTTGAGGTAGCCCAGAATGGATACCGTTGCCGGGTTAGCAGAGAGTAGTTCGCCCTCCAGTGTGGTCTGGAAGATGCCAATCGTGGCGCTTTCAAACGTCGTTCGGAAGCGGGTTTCACTGGCCCTGAGTTGTTCCTGGGCCTCCAGGCGCACCAGCACGCTCCCGGCCTGGTAAGCAATCGTTTCCAGCCAGCTCCGCAGCGCTTCTGGGAAATCGTCCAGGCTGCGCGAGCCGAGTATGCAGATGCCAGCCAGATGACCTCCTGTCGCAATTGGAATGACGGCTGTGGCGCGCACCTCCAGGCTGGCACGCATGGCTTTGTAGGCATCGGGCATATCATCGCTGCCGGCAAAGTAGACCGGCAGACCTTGCTGGATGAGACTGGCAGGTGTGCCGAGCACAGGCAGCTCGGCTGGCATACCCGCAGAATTCGTTTGCTTGTCCCGGAAAGCAACCTTTTTCAATGGGATCTGGTGGCGACGGACGATGTACACTGCCCCGACCTCAACCCCGGCAAGCTGGAGGGCGGCGTTCAGGATCTGGTTTGCGCCAGCTTCGGCTGATTCCGCAATTAACATTTCGTACGCCAGCTTGTTCTGGATGATGATCAGCGCCTCGTTTTGTTTGCGAATGCTGATATCGCGCACGACCACCAGCAGGAGAGTTTGTGACCCGGTCTGGTAGCTGCGTAGGGTGAGCTCCACGGGGAAAATCTCGCCGTTGGCGCGCTGGTTCAGGGTTTCAACTGGGTGATCGGGTAGGTCATCCAGGATGGGGCTGAGGTTTTCTGATGCAGGTACCAGGTCAGCAACCCGTCGGCTGCACAACTCTGTTTTCGGCAGCCCATACATTTCGCAGGCTTTCGGATTGGCGTCCAGGATAGCCCCATCCGGTGTTTCCACCAGGATGGCATCATTGACATTGTCGACAATCAAGCCCAGGCGCGCTACTGCATCAGCCAGGCTTTGCTGCAAGGCACGCCGCTGGGCGAGCTGGGCGTAAATTAGCTCAAGCAGGACGACAGCCAGCGCCAGACCACCGACCAGCCGGGTGATATTTACTGGCTCGCCAGTCGGTCCCAGCCAGTTTACCAGAAGCGATATGATTGTGAAAATCAACAGCAGGCCGTAAGTAACCCGCCGCGGGTAGACAAACGCTGACCATAAACACACCGGCAGCAGGGCTACCAGGGCGAGCGAGGGTAAGGCCAGGGCCTGTACGAGCAGCGCAGCAGCCAGAGTCAGGCCGGCATAAATGAACAGCAGCCCGCCGGGCTGCAGCTTCGGTGCCGGGGAGGTGGTCATTGCGCCCACCAAAGCGACCGCCGCCTTGGGTGGTGGTCGCCCGCAGGTGGGCAAACGAAAATTATTGGAGGCAGTTGCTTCAGATATGGAGGTCCGGCGGCGCGTTTTTCAGGTTGGTACTGGGATGCCCGGCGAGATAAATACAGCCGCCTGGCAGAGCGGTTAGCCAGCATCATTCCCACATTCCTGGCAGGCGAATTCGCTCAGTCCTCCACCCACACGGTTACCCGGTTGCGCCCGTTCTTCTTGGATTGGTAGAGGGCTTTATCGGCGCGCTCGAGCAGCTTATCCAGGGTGATGCCGTCCTCGCTGACCAGCCCGGCGACCCCGATGCTCATGGTGACCGGAATGGCGCCGGAACTTGTTTCGGCAGGGGTGGCACGCAGGGTATACAGCAGACGCCCGGCGACGCCCAGGGCTTCGTTAAGCCCGGTCTCGGGCAGCAGGAGGACGAATTCTTCGCCCCCAAAGCGTGCTAGGATATCCACGACACGCAGGCTGGAATGCAGGGTTGAACTGACCGCGCGCAAGACTTCATCCCCAATGGAGTGCCCGTAGGTCTCATTGATAAAGCGGAAATGGTCGATATCCATCAGCAGCAGCGAAAACGGGTGTTCGTAGCGGCGGGCGCGCTGCAGCTCCTGGCTGGCAATCTCCAGGAAATAGCTCTGGTTGAAGAGACCGGTCAGCGGGTCGGTGATGGTCAGTTTATGAACTTCCAGGCCCAGGCAGTGGAAGCGCACAGCGGCAGCCGTCTGGCGGGCAATTTGTGCGAGCAGAGTCAGTTGGTCTCCGTTCAACGCTGGTTCCTGGCGGAAAAGGACTTTCAGGGTGCCGAAAGTTTGACCGCCTGAAACCAGCGGAGCGCCTGCCAGGCCGGTTAGACTCAAACTTCCCAATATTTCCAGCTCACGCTGCCTGGCAAAATCCAGCTGCAACGGACCGTCTTGAGCGAGAATACGGGAGTCGGACGAATTTTCAAGCGGGTAGTTGAGCTCCCCCGCACCGGGCAGACCGCTTGCATAATGGACGCGGGCGTGTTCCCCGCACGGCGCGAGCAGCGTGATCCAGCCGGCATCGGCTTCCAGTGCGGCCGCGGCTTCAGCAGCCAGCTCAGGCAGGATGGTTTCGAGGGCGGCATCCTGGTTCGCCAGCAAGGAGGCGGCTGCCAGGTGAGAGAAAGCCGGCAGGCGGGTGGGCGGGCTGGTGTGCTCTCCAGCCGGATTGTTTTTGGTGGCATCATTCAGGGTTTGCATTACGGCTCCCCTACAGAATCGATCATGCAGTAAAAATATTGTAGCATGGGCTCGCAGGGGGTGCATTGAGGTTACATTGTAGTTCTATTTTGTCCGGTTATCATTTAAAATCATCCTGGGATTCTGGCACAGGCCAAACCTTGCCACCGGCTTCAACCGAGCCTCGGGTCGGGTGAATAATGCGAGCTTGCTTCCAGCCCGGGATCGCGCCTGCCCGGCCTGCTTGCCAGGGGGCGAATTTCAATGGATGATTAACAACGAACTTTATTTTTTGGAGAGAGGGAATGACCAGCATCCACCAACGTATCAGGATTGTTCTGCTTGCCCTGTTTTGCACTGTGCTGTCCGGATTTTCCGCGGGTGCAATTCCCGCCCGCGCCCAAAGCGAGGCCGAGATCCAGGTGATCGAAGAGCGGTTAGAGATCGGGCAGTATGACTACTACCTGCTGCCCAATTTGCGCAGCGGACAGGTGTTGTATGTCCATGTGCGGAATTTGTCCGGCAACCTGGACCCATTTGCAGCCTTACTGCGCCCAGAAACCGACCTGCTGGAACTGCGCGATCGCATCCGCACTGAATCCCTGGCGGTGAGTGCCCAGGGAGGCGATCCCTTGGAGGCGCTGCCGGGGGTGATGGAGCAGGTGGCGCTGGTGTGGGATGATGACAGCGGAGGTGGGTATTCAGCCGCGTTCGAATACACGGTTCTACGACCGGGAGACTATTACCTGATGGTGACCAGCGCGCTGGCGGGGACCAGCTTTGGCGAATACCGTCTCACCCTGGGAATAAACGCGCGCGAGGTTCTCACCGGCGAAGCTGTCGCAGCAAGCGGCCAGATCGGTGTGTTGGATCAGGAAAAATCGTCCAAAAATATCAGTGTACAGGCAGTCAATGTCAGCCTGGCGGCTGAATCTGAGTCGCGCTCCTACCTGTTAAACAGTTTTGATGCCGGGGACAGCCTGTATGTGCGAACAGAAATCCCAACCAGTGATCTGCGCCCAGTAATCGTTCTGCGTAATTTTGGGGGAAAGGCCCTGCGGACTGCCAACCTGAGCGGCAGCAATCCCACCGCCATCCTGCAGTATACCTTTCCCGCGCGCGGAGGGTTACCAGCTGGAAATCCAGACGTGCTGCGAACCTCTCACGGATGAACCCGTCTCGGTGGATATATTGGTCGGTTTAAATGATGCCACGGTCCTCGACAGCACCCCCGAAGAGCAAGGCCGGTCAGTCCTGCAGCTGCCAATACCTGTTAAAGCAGGTATCCGCCTGCAGCAAATCACCGGCGTTGACCAGCGCGCCGAAAATTTTGGGGCAGTTGCCACCCTGCGTTTTGAGTGGCAGGATCCGGCCCTGGCTTTCAGCCCCGAAACCTGCAACTGCCAGCAGAAAATTTACCAGGATTCCAATTTCAACGATTTCTTGAGAGACAGTGCCAACCGCTGGCCCACTTTCACAATTTTTAATCAGCAGAACAACCGCTGGACCCAGAACCGCCTCGTAGTGGTGTATCCGGACGGCAGGGCTCTGTATACTGAACGATTTTCGACAACTTTGCAAGCTCCTGATTTCGATTTCACCCAGTTTCCGTTCGATCAGCAAACCTTTTATATCCGGGTGGACAGCCTGTATCCGGATACGTATTATGTTTTCGAGAATGATGAAACCTATACTGCAGTTGGCGCCCAGCTTGGGGAAGAAGAATGGTATGTCATTGAAGACTTCACCGAAGTCACTACCGAGTCACCCAGCACTCGCCTACCTGTCTCGCGCTACTCGTTTGGATTTGTAGTCACCCGCCACCTGGATTATTACATCTTCCGGATTATGCTCCCGGTGCTGCTGATCATCCTGGTATCGTGGTTCACTTTTTTCCTCAAGGATTATTCGAAGCGGGTGGATGTATCCAGCGCGAACCTGCTGCTGTTTATCGCGTACAACTTTACCATCGCGGATGACTTGCCGCGGCTGGGTTACCTGACTTTTATGGATACGGTCCTGATATCGGCGTTTGCCATCAGCGTGGCAGTGGTTTTATATAATGTTGTACTGGTACGGCTGGAGGAAGGCAAGATGCTCTACCGTTTCCAGAAAATTGATGCGATCTTAGTGTGGGCTTACCCGCTGATTTACCTGGGGACGTTCGCGGTTTTAATTATAAGGATTATCTGAGCTGGACCGGTGGTGGCGCGGACGGCAGCAAGATGTTTTTCGCCTCGAAATCTGCCAGTAACGCCTGGCTGGTAAGGCCGTACTGCAGCTCCTGGTCGCCGGACATGGTGTAGCGGTGGATCGCGACCACTTCCAACGCAGCATTCAGCACGGGGGCGCCTTCCGAACCGGGACGAGCGAAAAAGTCGTAGCCGATAAAGCGGCCATCTTCGGATGGGCGATCAAATCCGAACTGGCTGCTGTCAATCGTGCGCTGCCGCCCAAAGGGGTAGTGCACCAGCAGTGCAAACTGGTTGGTTGTGAAGAGCGGCTCTTTAGCCAGGCTCAGCCAGCCGCGTGCCGGGGCACCGCGCACTCCACCGCGCGGGTCCGTTCCGGCTGGATTCGCCAAACGCAGCAGAGCATAGCCTAGTGTGGGATCGGCTGCGACCAGCCAGTTGTTCTCTGTACCGCTCTCCCACAGGGCTTTGAACCCGGCTGCCAGGCTGTATGCCTGCCCCTGGCTTAGGATGCGGTTGCTCTCGCTGGTAGCAAAATCAAAGCGGAAGCTGAGGGTAGAGGGGGGCAGCTTGCCTGCCAGAAGCTCCTGCAGCAGATCTTGGGGAGCCAGGATCAGGTCGGGGCCGACCAGGAAGGCCGTGAAAAACCGGGCCCCGTCAGGAGCCTGAAGCTCGCCGCGCCCGACCGTCCCAGCAGCCTGCTGGATGGCGGAGTCGAGCGGCTGGCCGCGCCCAACGTTGGATTTGGTCGTCTCACCGCCCAGCGATTCCAGTCGCAAACCGGTTACATCGCCTGAGACTTTTTCAACTTTCTGGGTGACATTGAACTCCACCCTGCTGAAATCGCTGTCAATTTCGTGGGTCTCTGTATCGCCGGTCTGCTCCATTCCGGCCAGGTATTCAGACACCTCATCCGCGGCCGGGTTGTCGAGCTGGCGGAACAGGTTTGCGGAGGTTTCCATGTGCTGGCGCGCAGCCGGCAGATCTCCCTCCTGTTCAAAAGCGCGCCCAAGCTCGAAGTGCAGGTTGGCGGCAGCCTGGCGGTCTCCGCTGGAGTCAGCCAGCTTCAATCCAGCTTCTAAATAATGGTGGGCCAGCTCGACGCGACTGTTTTGAATGGCATCACTGCCAAGCTGGTAGAGGGCATAAATTTCCGTGCTTTGCAGCCCGGTCTCTCGGGCGCGCGCCAGCTGCTGCTCCAGGTAGCGGCGGTATTCTTCCAGTGCGCCTTCGGTTTGCTTCAAAGCGGCCAGCTCGCCCAGAGCTTCGACTTCGCTTTCAGTCTGGCCGGTCTGGCGGGCCAGATCCAATTTCTTCAGGTAGATTTCCGTGGCGTGGGGATAATCTTCGGTGGTTCCATAGGCGCCAGCCAGGATCCCGAGCACAGTTACCTGCCACAGTTCGTCATTGTATTCCTCGGCGGCCGCCAGCGCTTGCTGGTAAGTCTGGATGGCGTCTTCCCAGTTTTGTAAGTGGGCGTAATAGTTTCCCAGCGCGGTCAGGCTGCTGATGATCTGCGTTTTTTCATCCGCCTGGCGGGCGATTTCGAGCGAACGGGTCATCAATTCCTGGGCTTCGTCCTTCTGGTCGATGTCCAGCAGCTGGTAAGCCAGGGAAATGCGTAATGCACTCTGGTGCACGACCTGCTTCAGTTGATCAGCGGAGGCGATGGCATCCCGGTAGGCTTTGATGGCCCCCTGCTGGTCACCCAGCCGCGCCAATAAATACGCCTGATCATCCAGGGAACGTAAGATGGTTTCCTCGTTTCCGCTGATCCGGGCGGCATTAACCGCCTGTTTCGACAATTCCCGCGCCTGGGCCGGTTCTCCCATCCGGAATTTAACGTCGGCCAATAGGGCTAACAGGGAGCTCTCGGTGTCTGCCAGGCCCACCTTGCGGATGTAATCGAGGGCGCGCTGGTAGGCCTGGAGCTCTTCCTGGAGGCGTCCTTTGGCCTGGTAAATGGAGCCCAGGTCCCACAAAGCGTAGGCGGCTTGCTGCAGATCCTCCAGGCGCAGGACAATCTCCAATCGGCGCTGGAAACTGGCTTCTGCCGCCGAGAGGTCCCCCTGGCGGCGTTGTTCGAACGCCAGGTCGTTGAGGATAGACGCAACCAGGTTTTCATCCTCGCTTTGTTCTGCAGCTTTCAGGGCGCTTTCAATGGCCGCCATGGCAGCTTGTTTATTACCCGCAAACCGCTCATAGTAGCCGAGATCGCTGAGGGCATAGGCCTGCGCCTCCAGACTGCCCTGCTGGAGAGCCAGCTCGGCAGCCTGGCGGGCAAATTCCAGGGCTACCTGCAGTTCGTCGCGCTGCTGGTGGGCAGTTGCCAGTCCGGCCAGTGCAGCCAGCTGTTCGCCAACATTCGCTTGCTGTTGGGCAAGCTCGAGCGCCTGCTGGTAATATGGGATCGCGATCTCAGGATCGTTGAGATCCAGGCTGCCCTGCTGGCTGCCCAGGCCCAACGAATTCAACAGCTCGATCAGGGCAGGGTGGTTGGGACGCTGCAAGGCTGCGCCGCGCACCAGCTCGGTCAGGCGGGCATTGGCTTCCGCCCAGTTGATCAGATCGGCCACCTGCCCGGCAAACGTATCACGGCTGCTGGCCGTGCTGATGGAAATTCCCAGGTTCTCGCGCGCCAGTTTATCCAGCTCGGCGGGTGTAAAGCCGGTCACGATCACCTGCTGCAGCAGGTCGGCCTGGTGGGTGTTGAGCAGCACGCTGGCCTGGAGCAGGTCAGCCAGAGTGATCGCCATCGTGGTGGTGAGCGGGTGGCGTTCGACGAGCTGGCGGATTTGATCGCCAGCCTGGCTCCAGGCGGTCGCCTGGAAATACTCCTGCCAGGTGATGTAAATATCCTCACGCAGCGGCGCGCCAATAAAGCGGGCCAGAATGCCCGCTGGCTGCCCATTTTCCCATGAGACCTGGTCATCCCAGGCAGCCACCGCACTGGCAAAATGCTCGAGGCTGGGCGGGGGGATCGTTCCCGGCCCCACCAGCAGCAAGGCTCGGCGCACGATTTCAGGCGCTTCGGGGCCCACCTGGGCGGCTGCGCTGCGTATCAGGCGCGGATCCTGCAGCAAGGTCTGGTCTGGCACTTCCAGCCAGGCCGCACGCAGAGCATCTAGCTCGGCGGCAGAGTCCAAACCAGCGACAGGGGGATTGGCTTGCGACCAGCGGTACAGGTCCAGCTGGATCTGCAGGCGTGCCAGCGGCTCGTTCAAGCGGGTGGAAATCTTCAGAGCGCCCTGCAGGGATTCAACTGCCCCCGCGAATCGCCCGGCTGCTTCGTCTCCAGCGGCGTCCAGCAGCAGCAGCTCGCGCAGGATCGGGGTATTGGGGGGGGCGTTGAGAATGCCTTCCGCCAGCACCTTGCTGGCCTGTTCGGTCTGCCCCAGGGCGGTGAGCGCCTGTACCTGGAGGGCGTACAGCGGGCTGTCTGCTGAGCGGCCTTCAAAACTGGCAAGTAATTCGGCTGCCTGCTGGTATTGCCCCTGGGCGATCAGGTTGCGGGCGCTGGTTGCAGCGCGTCGTTCGCGTGTCGCCAGATCTGCCTGGGCGATGACGTCCTCATCCACCATGACGCGTGCTTTGGTGCGGCTGGCCAAATATGCCTGGGCAGCCGGGGGCATGTCGCTGATCGCGCTGCCTAACTCATCCGCAATCGCCTGCAGCCGGTCGGAGGATTCTTCTTTCAACAGCGCAGGGTCTTCCTCCAGCATCAGGCGGTGGTAGAGCTCATCGGCGCGCGCCCGCAGCAAGCCGCGCTCGATGGCCAGCTCAGACCCGCTGTCCCCTGGCAAAGCGGCCAGGCCGGCCGCGAAGGTGCGCTGCTGGTCCTGGTAATAACTGATGGCTGCCTCGTGAATTTTTTTCACCAGGTCCGGCTCGTCAAATTTCAACAGGCTGATCATGACGTGACGCAGCTCGGGGCGCAGGCGGAGAAATTCAGGGTCGCCAGGATCCGGTTCGACGAGCGAGTCTTCGGACCGCAAGCGCTGCACGAGCTCGCGCGCCTCCTGCAGCCGGCCTTCTTCGTCCTGGGATGTGAATTCAATCCCACACGGCTCAGCGAGGACCTTTAACACCAGATCGGGGGTGATGTGGCGCAGCACCAGGCCCGGGTGAGCCAGTTTTTCAACGCGCTCGTCCTGCTTGTGAATGTGACCCAGGATGCGCCGGTAGAGCAGGCCTTCGATCAGGTGGTCCTTGACGTGGACAGAATACGTGCGCAGGCTCTCCTGCTCGTCCAGGCCGGCCAGATCACCCTCCATCCGTTTATAGAGGTCGGCCGCCAGCGACAAAGCCAGGGGTGTGCGCCCAACCATGTTGATCACCTGCATGGCAGCCGTTTCTTCGGGCAGGCCGCGCGCCTGCAGTAACGCGACCGCATCTTCGATAGACAGCTCGCGCAGCTCCAGGGTCTTGGACGCATAATCCCACGGGATTTTGGCGCGCCCCGAAATCAGGACCACAAACCGCGGCACCAAGTCCCACAGAGAAAGCAAGAACTGGTACAGCTCCTGCAAGTATTCGCGGTTGTGGTAGAGCAGTTCTTCAAATGTATCCAGTACCAGCAGGAACGGCCGCTCGCCGTGGGTAATGTTGACGACCGCGCTCCGGAAGCGGCTGACATATCGCTCCCAACGCCGCAGCCGGGTCTCGATCTCGCTCTTGATATACTTTTGCGCTGCCAGCTCCTGAGGCGCGAAAGCAAGCGCCTGGCTGGACAGCCACTCCTGGCGCAGATCCTGCCACAGGGTTGAATCGAGCGGATACTGCACTTCGAGCTGGTCGATGGCTTCCAGCAGGATCGATACCGGATCCTGGATGTTCAGATCCTGGCGGTTGAAATCAATATACACGTATGGAAATCGCGCGGCCTCGCTCACTTCGGCGTGCTCGAGAAGAAATTTAGCAATCAGGGTGGATTTGCCCATTCCGCCCGGACCGTAGAGCTGGAGGGGTAAAAACTCACGCTGGCTCCCGGATGGGTCGGCTGCCTGCGGCTCATCCAGCAGACCTGCCTCACGCCGCAGCCAGGCCAGCTCATCATACCGGCCGCGGAAAAAGTCACCCACCAGGATGCGGAAGGGGGCCAGCATGCGGGCACGGGCTGTCGCCCGGCGGACATCTTCGGTAGTAGGCATACCCTCCACGCAGCCTGCCAGCCAATCCTGCACCTGCAGGCTGGCTTCGAGCTGGTCGAGGGTCTGCTTCGCAAGGGAAGGGGCAAGCCCCTTAATATAGGCATCAAGCATTTCCTGGAGCGGGCTGGGGATGGAGGCGGGGTTATCAGCCAGGACCTGCTGCAAACGCCCATCCTTTGCCAGGCGCTGCAAAGTTTCCTTGCGCACCGGGTGGCGCAGCATCCAGACCGGACGTTCGAACACCCCGGTCATGACGGTGGAATCTGCGATCAGCTTTGGCAGGGCGCTTTGTTCGCCGGGGCTTAAGCCATGCCCGGCGCTGGTCAGGTCAGGCAGGTCGAAAAAAGCCCGTACGGCAGTTTTTTCACGCAGATCCCACAGCGCATCGTGGGCGGCGGGTTCGGCTGGGGCTGCCCGGCTGGATTTGATCTGGTTCAGGCGCTCTTGAAGCTGCTCCTTCGTTACCAAAGGCCGTTTTTGCCGTCCCGCCAGCTCTTCCAGCAAGCCCTTTTCGACCAGAAAATTAATAATGGCTGCCGCCGGTACGCCCTGGAACTGGGGATCGGGGCTCTCTGGAAGCTGACCGAGGTGCAGGGCAATCAGACCCCATTTGATATCAAACAACGGGGCGCCGGTATCACCAGGCCGGACCTCGACCTGGTAGAGCAGACGGCTGTGGCTTTGGTTCCACTGCAGCTCAGGCGAGGTTGCCAACACCAGGGCAAGGTTTTCACCGGGGGGTTGGATCAGCATTTGGAGCGGTTTGTTGCCCTCGCCGGGGGGTTCGACCGGTTCGAGGGTGAAAAAGCCGCGCGCCGCGCCATCCCCGCCCGTTTGCCGGCCCACCGGGCTGAGACCCGGTGCGCCTTGCAGGCGCAGCAAGATAAAATCAAGCTCGCCGCCGGTTGGTTCGACCTCCGGGCTGGAGGGGCTGGCTGCCACCTGCCAGTCGGAAGCCAGGCTGTATTCAATGCCAGGATGCAGCAGTTCTCCATCTGGAGTGATGCGGTAATCAAAACGCACAATCACGTCGCCGGGCTTTACCTCACCTTTAACGACCGGCTCCAGCAGGCGGTAGGCGGTCAACACATGCGCCGGGCCGACCAGTAAGCCGGTGCCCGCGACCGGGTTGGCTTCTCCGCCCTGTTTCTTGTCCGGCCGCCGGTTGTCTCCTAACCGCCGGATTTCAATCTGGCAGACTTGAGTTTCCAGGCGTCCCAGCCGGGTGCGCCAGTGTCCCGTGTCGATGGTTAAACTGGCAAAGAATTCGGAATCAGGGAAACCGGCTGCGCTGGCTGCCGACAAATCCAGTTCATCGAGCAGGGCCATGAGCTGGGGGTCGTCCGGACGCGCGGCGCGCAGGGCATTCACCAGCATCAGGGCCATATCACGCTGGTCGAGGGTCTGCACCAGCCGTGAGACGTCTGTTACCAGGTTACCGCTTTCCGTGATGGCAAACAGGTTGACGTCCATGTATTGGAGCAGGAAATCCGCCAGTTCCTGGCGGGATGAGAAAGCCTTCAGCAGGTAGTCGTTGACCAGCTTGAGCTGGATCGATTTCAAGATGCCCATATTCGGTAGGCTCGCTTTCAATTCCCTGGCAGCAGCGCCAGGGCACGCTCCATGACCAGCTCCATAATTTTTGCCAGGCGTTCTTCAACACTCAGGGTGGCGGGCAGCTCCTGGAATACCCCCTGTGCTTGCGCTTCGATCTGCGTCGAGTCGGCGATGATATTGGCCTGTTCGAAAAATTTCTCGAAATAGGATTTCACTTCGGGCTCATCGAAATACTGCAGGTCCTCGCTGTGGACGAAGATCTTGACATCCGGCGTCAACCGGCCGAGCAGACTCGGGTAATCGAGCAGCACCAGGCGCACTTCCCGCAAACGCAGGGTTTTAATACCCTGGATGAGCTTAAAGACAAAGTCGCGCGTTTCCGGGCGCAGGTCGGGATGGTCAAAACCATCCAGCACGATCCAGGCCCGGCTGCCGTCCAGGTTGATTTTTTTCACCAGCCAGTCAAACAGCTCGCGCACGTACTGCTCGCCCATGTTCTGCGGGGCAGGTATGGGCTCGGTGGGTGGCAGGGCCAGGTCAGAGTCGATCCGGCGCGCCAGGTCGTTGGGGTAGTAGGTTGAAGGAATTTCATCCGCCAGAGGAATATAAGACAGCTTGTGACCGTATTTTTCGGCGATCTCGTATACAAGGAAGTAAGAATGCGATTTCCCTGATTTGGGCGGCCCATTCACTACCAGGAAGCGTTTTTTACTCTTGAATAAATCTTCGAGCTTGTCGCGATAGCTGACCCGGTTGATGAATGGAATGCTTCCGGCGACCAGGCAGGCTTTGAACGGATCGGTCACCACCAGGCCTACTTCATCATCGATCAGGTTGTTGCGCATATCCTGCAAGATTGTCTGGAGCACCTGGTTGCCGGCTTGCTTGGGATCGTTGATGATCGCATCCAGCAGGACATCGGCGCGGTTGTAATACTGGTTGATCAGCTCGCTGACGCGTTTATCCAGAGCTTGTCCGGGGGCGATATTGGCTGGCACCAGGCCCAGGCGCGTATCCACCAGCAGCTCGAAGTCAGGGATCGTCTGGTAAGCAAAGCTGAGCATGGACAGCAGGTTCTGGCGTTGGTTTAAGGTCAGGCTTTTTCCCATATTCATTCTTCCCCAGTGCTAATCTTCTTCATCTGGCGTGCCCAATTCGGAAGTGAGGTCATTTTTTTCCAAGTAATTGTAAATCAGGTGGATGGGAATGCCCTGGTTGTACTCTGCCGGGTGCAGCTCCGAATAGTTCGGATCACCGGCATGGTGCAGCGCGACCAGTTTCCAGTTGATGTTAAAACATGGCGAGCCGGATGAGCCCTTGAGGGTGTTGGTGGCATACCGCAGGCGAGTGTGGTTGCTGTTGTACGCCAGACTGCCCTCGGTATCCAGGCCCAGCTTGAGGTAGTCGCCTTCCGGGTGCTGGAGGATGAGCAGCGGGTCACCGGGCTGGAGCTCGAGCTCGTCACCGGTCAGGGCGATGTAGCCGCGCGGGGGAGCCTTGTCCTCGATGACCTTGCCGACCTTATCGCTGCCCGGGCTGCCTTTGAGTTTCACCAGGGAGAAATCCAGCTCATCCGGTTTGGGCACGGCATCTTTAGGAGAGCCCTTCTTATCGGCGGCGCTGTATTTGCTTTCCGCTTTCTTCCATTCTTCCGCCAGCTTGTAGGTTACACCCGGGTTCAGAGTAACCCCATCCTCCAGGCGCTTGTAGTCGAAACGTACCAGGACCTCCGCCGGATTGGCCATTTTTTTATCCAGCCATTCCATGACGTGGTAGTTGGTTAATGATTTTGTCATTCGCCACCAGGAAGCCGGTGCCGTAAGCCAAATCCCCGGTATTTAGCTTGATCTCGATCCGGCAGATGCGCGGTTCGAGCATACCCAGGTTGCTGCGCCAGGATGCGACGTCTAAAAATCCTTTGCCAGCTTTGACCACCAGCTCCAGCTCGGTCTTTTTGACCGGCGTCAGATCGAACTCCTGGGCAAATTCCTGCAGTGCCGCCACCCCGGGCCGCGACTCACGCGCAGCGTTGATCAACTGGACTGTCCAGCCCTGTGATTCGGCCGCGCGCACAACGTAGTAGATGTCCGTTTCTAGGGCATTGGTTGTGGCAATGGCATCCAAAGAGCGACCCAAACGGACATCGAGCATCATCTCGAACTGCACCCGGGCTGGAAAAGCCTGTTTCAAAATTTCAATCAACTCGGATTTTTGATCCTCAACCAGCATGGAAGCGCTCCTTATCGCAAGTGCTATTCATTTAAATAAACGCATAAACGGGTCTGTTCTTCGGGATGCGATGTATGGTGCTTGAAAAGAAGACCCGCGTGGTCAGTTTTAGTATAGCGAAAATGGGGTTGCAATGCAATTCAGGTTTCGCAAGGAAACGTGCGGGAAGTACCCGCCAGGGATGACCTGCGGCCTGGCACCGGATTTTTTGGTGGGTAAGAAATATATCCGCCAAAGTTCATCCAAAAAATCCGAATGTGGGACGTTGACAGGGACGCTGAGCGGACGCCACTTCCTTAAACTTGGGTCTAGATGGATCAACCTGGAAGGAGTACCACCATGGAAAACCGCAACCGCCAACTGATGTTCTTGTTCCTCAGCAGTTTCTTAATCCTTTTTGTTGGGATGGGGTTGTTCCCCGTCCTGCCGCTGTTCGTGGCCCGCTTCGGGGCCGATTCCGGCCAGATTGGCCTGTTTTATGCGTTGATTTTTCTGGCCAATGGAGCCGGACCGGTGGCCGTGATGGGGCTGCACAGGCGCACTTCGCCGCGCGCGCTGTTTATTGGCGTGGGATTGCTGGGCATTGCTGCCCTCGCTCTGACGGCCTTCGTGAGCACCTTCTGGCAGATGGCTGCCCTGTTGGCAGCTGCCTGGTTCGTGGGAGGGGTCGTCCTGGCCCAGGTGAGTATTTTCACAGGGCGGGTGGCGAGCGGGGCCAGCCGTGGGCGCGCCTTCAGCCTCATGTCGTTGGCAGCACCTGTAGGAGCTCTGGTGGGCGGTACGTTGATTGGCAGAATCGTCACAGCGGCCGGTTTCCCGGCGCTGTTCCTGGCTCTGGCAGGATTATGGATTGGCTTACCGCTGGTAGGTGTCTTTGGCCTGCGCGGCATTCCTGACAGCCACCCGGTTATGCAGAACGATTCACCCCAAGCTCAAAGCGGCCGCTCCTTCGACCTGCGGTTCTACGCTCTGGCCCTGTCCAGCCTGCTGGCTGGCATGGGGATTTCGATCACCCGCCTGGGCGCGCCGTTGATGATGAAAGGGATGGATTTCAGCGCCGCCCAGATGGCAAGCACTGCCACGGTCAGCGGTCTGGTAGCGATCCCGGTGGTCTTACTGATGGGCATGCTGTCTGACCGGATTGGGCGCGGCCGGTTGTTGATGGCGGGCTACGGCATGGCAGCCGCTGGCGCGGTCATCCTGAGCGCGGCATCGAGTGTGGTCCATTTTTGGGTAGCTGCCACACTGATGCTGGTGGCATTCGGCATCAACAACGGCCTGGCTCAAGCACTGGGCACCGACCTGCTGGAAAGCGCACAGCTGGCGCGCGGCCTTTCCCTGCTCAATACGATCAAATCTGGGGCAGCAATTGTCAGTTTCGCGGTCACGGGCTACCTGGTGGTGGCCTTCGGAGCGCCGCAGGTGGCTGTGCTGGCGGCTGTGCTCCCTGCGGCTGCATTCGGTCTCTTGGGAGTACTGCAGCGGCTGCCAGTCGGGATGAACCTGGCTGCGTTGAGCCCAGGACGGCGGGTTGCTGCCCCCAAACCAGTTGAATGCTGAGACGGGTAAACGACCACCCAGATTAATGATCAGCCCGGGTGAGGGGTTTAACCCTTCACCCGGGCTTTTGGTTTTCCTTCACGCTGCCGCGGCCCGCTGTTATTGCGGGTCACAGCTGGAAATCATCCAGCTGCATGGATCGGGCACGCTGCTCGGCGGCTTCGAAAGCGGCCGGCTCCATTTCTGCGGCGAGCTCGGTCAGCAGGGCTTGCATGCGGTTGCGCACTTCATACCAGGTATTGACGTGCCCGCTGACAAATGCCGCGATCACGACAGCCTGTTCGCGATCTCCGTGGACCCCGAATAGATTGGCTGCGCCGCTCAAGACCAGCAGCGTAAGGCCATTGTGCCAGACGTTGCGCGATGCTTCCAGCGCCTCCTTCAGCCATTCCAGAGCTTCACCATATTCCCCCAACCCGGTGGCTGCCCGGCCGATGCCATACATCGCATAAGCCGCGCCCCATTGATGGCCCACTGCCTGTGCCCGCTCCAGGCTGAGCAAAAACTGCTTGTGGGCGCGCGCGTAATCCCCGGTCTGCAGTGCCAGGTCACCCAAACCGCGGTGGAAAAAGGTGTAACCATTGCGGTCGTTGACCTGCTCGAACAACGGCAGAGCGCGGTCATAGGCCTGGTATGCTTGTTTGGTATCGCCTGTCACCCGGTAATATTCGCCCAGCTCCCACACGCTCCAGGCCTCGCCGAACACATCGCCAGATTGGCGGCAGTATTCCAGACTCTGCATACGGGTCTCGAACGCCCGCGGCAGGTCTCCGGCGCGTAAGTGCCTCGTAGCTTTCCTTTGAAAGCACGCGCGCCGCCAGCCAGGTATGCCCGCTCTGGGCGTAGGTATCGCTCATGGCCCGGTAGTGGGTGAAAGCTTCGGGATACTCACCCAGCTCCAGGTGCAGGTCGCCGATCTGGAAGTGGATATCATTGGCAATGATCCAATCTCCGGCGTTGACGAGTTTCTCCTGGGCGTTTTCCCAGGCTTCGATCGCCTGGCGGAAACGGTCCTGGAAGCGACGCAGGTTCCCAAGGGTGCGCAGGGCGTGCCCGGATTCGCGCATGTCACCCAGGCGGTTGAACAGCTCGAATGATTCGGTGCAGATCAAATCGCACTCATCCATTTCGGCTTCACTGACGAAATTCAGCTCGTAAAGCTGTCCGAGCATGATCAGGGCAAATGCCAAGTCCCACTGGCGGTTTTCCTGGCGAAATTGGGGGACGAGTTCCTGCAAGGCTGCCCGCCCGGCGGGCAGGTCCACCAGGCGCCCATAAAGATAGCACAGCATCACCCGCCAGAAGCACAGGTTTGTGCGCATAGCCAGTGTTTCAGAGCGTTCCCAGGCTCTTTTCAGCGGTTCGATGTTGGGCGGCGGCAGCATGCCAAACGCCTCGAAGCGCACGGGGTAGCCGTTTTTGTAGAAGGCACCTTCAGCGGTGTAAACGATGGCGATGGCGCGTTTATCTTCTTCTTCCTGGGGATCATCCGGCAGGATGGACTGGACGGCTTGCAGCAGCGGCATCAGCTCCGAGGCGCGCGAGCGCGATTCGCAGTAACGGAAGACTCCTGGCAGCATCCAGTAGATGATAATTTCATACCGGCCCTGTTCCGCCAGCCACATCCAGGCGATCCGGATGTGATCGAATTCGTTGCGGATAGCCGTAAAGGCCTCCTTTTGATCTGGACTGCGGATGGCAATGTTCTGTTCTGCCAGGAAATCGGCGAAGTATGTGGCATGTCGGAAGCGCACATCTTCCCAAACTGACCGGTCTTCCTGAAGTTTTTCATAAGCATACTGGCGCAGCAGTTCATGGATGACAAACCGGCCTTCCGACGTGCGCTGCAGCCAGGATTTATGCACCAGTCCCAACAGGGACTTGAGCGGGGCGTCGCTGATCGAGCGCGCCGCTTCCAGGCTGAAACTTCCCAAAAATACCGACATCCGCGTCACGGCTTCCTGCTCAGCCGTGAGTGAGCAAATTCCAGGAGCTGTTGAATACGGCACGGATGCTGCGCTGCCGGTCGGGCATGTCGTCCCAATCTGTTTCGAGAAAATCCAGGCTGCGCCGGATTTCACTGGCAACTTCGTCCAGCCGCAGCATTTCGAGCCAGGCAGTTGCCAGCTCAATGCCGAGCGGCATACCCTGAACCAAATCGCAAATTTCAACCGCACCGCGCACATTTTCGGCCGTCACAGCGGAAATCGGGTTGGAAACGCCGGGCGCATTGCTCAAATAATTTAAGCGCGGAATACTCTTCAAGGCGCTGGTCAAGCTCCACCAGTCCGGATAGCTCAAACGCCTGGGGAACCCGCAGCCCTTCCAAAGGTAAACGAATTCGGAGTGCAGGTTCAGCCGCGCTCGGGAGGTGACCAGGATGCGGACGTGTTCCGTTTCAGCCAGCACCCGCCCGATCGCATGCACGCTTTCTTCATCCAGCAGGTGCTCGAAATTGTCCAGAACAAAGAGCATCCGGCGCGGTTTCAGGAACTCGATCAGCTGGTCGGTCTGGTTTTCCTGGCTGCCCTGGAAACTGAAATTGATCAGCTCGTCGATTGCTGGCAGGATCGCGCCGGTGGATGAAAGCGGCGCCAGGGGGACAAACCACACGCCGTCCTGCAAGCCTTCCGGGAAGACCGCCGCCAGGCGGGTGGCGGCCTCGATCGCCAGGCGGGTCTTGCCGCTCCCTCCAGGCCCCAGGATGGTAACCAGGCGATGGCTGTCCTGACTGCACAGCAGGGATTCCAGAGCGGCTAATTCGTCCACCCGGCCAACAAAATCGGTGGTCTGGGGGGGCAGGTTGAACAGCCGGCTGCCAGCCTGGCCCGCAGTTGGCTCCACCGGATGTGCGGCTGGCGCCGCGACTGCCTGGGCTGGGGCAGCCTGAACGGGCGGCGCGGCCGGTAAGGGAAACGGAGGCTGCGGAAGGGCGGCCTCAACAATATCCGGTGGCGCCAGGGTGCGCGCCTGGATGGCCTCGTACAGCCCGGTGGTGGCCTCTTCTGGGGCTATTTTCAGCTCCCTTTTCAGGGTGCGGGTGAGCTCCTGGTACTGGCGCAAAGCGGCTGCCTGCTGCCCAGACCAGGCGTAGAGCTGCATCAGCTGGCGGTGAGCTGGCTCGTGCAGGGGATCAAGGGCCAGCCAGCGGCGGGCGTACTCGCTGGCGCGCTCGAAATTTCCCTCGCGCGTGTGCCAGATGATGAGATGCTGCAAAGCCTCTGCCAGCTTCTGGCGCAGGTTTTCGTTTTCAAAAAACTGCCATTCGTCATACGGGGCGCTGTCAGGCAGGCTGAACCCGGCCATAAAATCCCCGCCGTAAAGTTCAACAGCCCGCGTGAGGGCCGAGAAGCAGGAGGGACACAGCGGAGTTGAGCCTTCTCGCAGACTGTGACCATGGGAAATTGCCAGATCCACCAGTCGGTGGAAAATGGCCACGTCAGTCGTCACCCCGGCCTCGTCCGCGATCCGCACCTGATCGCCTTCGAGATCTACAAATTCCTCCCCGATGGTCTGCCGCAGGCGGGAAATATCTCGGCGCAGGTTGGCTCTGGCACCGCTCTGGTCATAATCGGGCCAAAAAAGGGTCGCCAGAGCATCCCGGCTGTGCGGCCGGTCGGTGACGACCAGGTATGCCAGCAGGGCAAGCACTTTTTTTCGCCCTAGATTGACGGCTTCGCCTTCACTCAGAATACGCGGTGCGCCCAGTAAATTTACATGCAGCTGTACCATCCTAATCTCCCTCCGGGATAATTTTACACGAAATATCCAATTTAGCTTTCCGGCTCAACTGGAAAATGGTTTTTGCGGACACTATGGGCAGATAGAGCGGTCATAGCTGCCAGAAACCGAACTGGCCTGGGACGCAAGCGGGACGCACGGGGACGCGCTCGAGGGACACCCCAATTCTATACTGGGTATAGTGAAATCGAGTGACCGAAAGCTTAACCCTGGAGGCAGACATGTTGACACCCTATGCATTGGAAAATGAAAGCCGCACGACCGCCGGGCGTGCCTACTCAGCAGATATCCTGGCGTTCTCCAGATCCAAGGAGCTTTTCGGTAAATTACGCACCTGGGCACGTCTAAACCGCTTGCTGGCCTGGCTTATCCCTGGGCGTGATCTGGAAGACTTGAGTGACGTTGTCCGCAATCGCTCGGTCAGCAGCCAGCATTATGCCGGGCTGCGCCGGGTACCCATCCATGCGATCATCGGCAGTGAAAGCAAAAGCCAGGATTTCGATCGCAGTTTCAATCCCCGCCACGATCACCAGATGCAGCGCTGGCTGCGGGTGGCGCAGGCCTACCGGGTGGATGGGCTGCCACCGGTTGAATTGGTCGAAGTTGCTGGCAGGTATTTCGTACGGGATGGGCACCACCGGATTTCGGTGGCACGGGCAATGGGCGCGGTGGAGATTGACGCCGAGGTCGTGGTATGGGAGCTTGGCAAGCGGCAATCTTTTGAGACCAGCATCTGCCCGGCTGCCGTCTGAAGTATTGCAATATACTGAAACTTTCCTAACACATATGAAAGGGAAAAAAAACAAAAACTCATTTAAAATAAAAATAGGTTAACCGAGACCCAAGTGGATCGGTAAGCCTCCACAGGAACAGCGGGGTCTTGGCCGGCCCCGCTCTTTGTTTTAAATGCCAGGTTGAAAATGGGGGAGTACAAAATAATACGGCTTTAGGCCGACAGGTCCTCGACCAGGTGGCGCAGGGTGCGCGCGTCGAGGTCTTTTTTATCCAGATAAGCTACCGCACCCGCTTCGATGCTCAGACGGTGAAATTCTCGGTCGGGGTAAGCACTGATCATAATGATCCGCGATTGGCTGGAAACCGACTTGATGCGGCGGGCGCACAGGATGCCATCCTCTTCCCCCAGCACGACATCCACGAGCGCCAGTTGGGGTTGCAGGCGCTGTGCGATCCGCACGGCGGTGTTGCTGTTCTCGGCCTGGTAAAGGTTGGTGTGCGGTTGAACTTTACCAAGCACCCGCTGGAGCTGCTGCAAGTAGCGGTGATTGTCGTCGACCAGCAGGATGGAAATCCCATGGATGTGAAGAGGTTCGTTGGGGCGCTGCAGGGCCAGTTCGTGACCCGCGATCCCCAGCACTTCGGGGTGCTGGCTGACGTAATTAACAGCTTCCAGACGGCTGTTTACACCCAGCTGCCTGTACATGCGTGTCAGGTGGTTCTCCACGGTCTTGATACTCAGGTTCAGGTCCAGGGCGATTCTCTGGTTATCCAACCCATCCTTGAGCAGCCGCAGGATATCGCGCTGGCGCAGGGTCAGGGTAGGTGGCGTGGTATTTGGACGGGCACCCCCCACGAGCTTGGTTATCAGCGGGCCAGAAATCCAGCGTTCGCCCTCCAACACGCGCTGCAAGGCCAGCTTCAAGTCGCTCAAGGGCTGATCCTTGAGATGGTAGCCGTTTATCCCAGCCTGGAGCAGCTCGTGGACGTAAAATTCGTCGTCGTACACGCTGACCACCAGGATTTTTATCGCAGGGTAGAGGGCGCGGATTTCGGGCAGGGTCTTAAGTGGGTTGAATTCGGGCATACTGATGTCGACCAGGATGCAATCGGGCTGGTTGGCATGCAGGCTTGCCAGCAAGGAAGGACCGTCATCAACTTCGGCGATTACTTCCAGATTTTCGATCTCTTCCACAACCGTCCGGATGCCTGCCCGGACAATTGCATGGTCATCAGCGATTAAAATACGGGTTATTGCCACAAGTGCATTCTATCACGGCGAAAATCGAGGCTGCGCAGGACTCGCCAAAAATCGGACTTAGGAGTATATTCTGTACCAAATTAGGGGAAATCCCCTAATCCGAATAAGGGAGCATAAGGAGGAGACTTATTAATAATTTGTTAAACTAGTACCGACTATGCTCATTTTCACTTCTATGTCACGCGCCATATACCCAATGATGACAATCCAGCATAGAACAAAATCCCCATAATCTTTTCCCAAACAGCCAGGAGGTGGCCTATTTGTGGATACGGTTCCAGCAATCGCCAGATATCCTGATTCCAATTTTTCTATACCTAAGGAGAGACTGTAATGCGTAAGAAGATACTTCGTCCGATCACGTTGCTAATGACCCTGATTATCCTGCTGAGCCTGGTTTTGTCTGCCTGCACGCCAGCTGCGACGACCACGCCCGAAGCAACCGAAGAAGCTGCGATGACCGAAGAACCCGCGGCGACCGAGCCACCCGCGGGTGAAACACTTGCGGTGGGCATCGTCCTGCCGACGAAAGATGAGCCGCGTTGGATCCAGGATGAGACCCGCTTCCGGGAAGCATTGGGAGCAGCGGGCTATGATGTAGAAATCCTGTTCAGCCAGGGCTACATCCGCTACGGAAAAATCCAACGTCGAAGACCTGATCACCAAGGGCATCAAAGTGCTGATCATCTGCCCGCAGGATGGCACAGCCGCGGCCGCCGCTGCTGAAGCCGCCCGCGATGCGGGTGTGGCTGTGATCTCGTACGACCGCCTGATCCGCGACACCGACGCCGTCGATTACTACGTGACCTTCGACAGCATCGCCGTAGGCGCCCAGCAGGCCCAGTACCTGGTGGACAATGCCGAGGGCACCGGCAACCCGCTGTACCTGTATGCGGGCGCCGCCTCCGACAACAACGCCTTCATCTTCTTTGAAGGTGCCTGGGGTGTGCTGCAGCCGCTGATCGCGGACGGCACCTTCGTGGTGAAGAACTCCGACCAGGCGATCGCGCTGATGGACAAAGCCGAGCTGACCCGTGACGAGATGGCCGGGATCATCGGCCAGATCACGACCAACTGGGACTTCAACACCGCCAAGAACCTGGCCGAAGCCAACCTGACCGCCACAACTGCGACGGATAAGGGCCGGGTGTTCATCCTGGCCCCGAACGACGGCACCGCCCGGGCGATCGCAGATGCTTTTGCTGCTGACCCCGATGTGACCAAGTACTTCGTGACCGGTCAGGATGCCGAAAAGGCTTCCGTGCAGTACATCATCGACGGCAAGCAGTCGATGACCGTGTTCAAGGATGTGCGCACGCTGGTGAATGACGCCATCAATGCTGCCGTGGCCCTGCTGGAAGGCAATGCACCAACCGCCAGTGGCGCCTACAACAATGGTGTGATCGATGTCCCGGCGATCCAGTCGCCAGTGGTCACCGTCGACGCCGGACAACGTCGTGGCGGAGCTGATCGATTCGGGCTATTATTCAGCCAGTGACTTCACCGGTTTGGAAGCGCTGCGCGGCTGCCCCAGAGCTGGTGTCCGGCCGGGTGGGCATCGTCCTGCCGACAAGGATGAGCCGCGCTGGATCCAGGATGAGACCCGCTTCCGCGAAGCGCTGGCGAAACAGGGTTACGATGCAGAAATCCTCTTCAGCCAGGGTCATCCGCCAAGGAAAAGGCCAACGTCGAAGACCTGATCACCAAGGGCGTCAAAGTGATCATCATCAGCCCGCAGGATGGCACAGCCGCGGCCGCTGCTGCTGAAGCCGCCCAGCGATGCCGGTGTGAGCCGTGATCTCGTACGACCGCCTGATCCGCGACACCGATGCGGTCGACTACTACGTGACCTTCGACAGCATCGCCGTGGGCGCCCAGCAGGCCCAGTACCTGGTTGACAAGGCCGAGCGGCACCGGCAACCCGCTGTACCTGTATGCGGGCGCTGCCTCCGACAACAACGCCTTCATCTTCTTCGAAGGCGCCTGGAGTGTGCTGCAGCCCAAGATCGCCGACGGCACCTTCGTGATCAAGAACTCCGAGCGAGGCGATTGCGCTGCAGGACAAAGCCGACGCTGACCCGTGACGAGATGGCCAAGATCATCGGCCAGATCACGACCAACTGGGACTTCAACACCGCCAAGAACCTGGCCGAAGCCAACCTGACCGCCGCAACCGCGGCCGACAAGGGCAACGTCTTCATCCTGGCCCCGAACGACGGCACCGCCCGGGCCATCGCAGATGCCTTCGCTGCTGACACCGATGTGACCACGTACTACGTCACCGGTCAGGATGCCGAGAAGGCTTCCGTGCAGTACATCATCGACGGCAAGCAGTCGATGACCGTCTTCAAGGATGTGCGCACGCTGGTGAATGACAGCCATCAATGCTGCCGTGGCCCTGCTGGAAGGCTCTGAGCCGACAGCCAGTGGCGCCTACAACAATGGTGTGATCGATGTCCCGGCGATCCAATCGCCAGTGGTCACGGTCGACACCGACAATGTCGAGGCAGAGTTGATCGATTCCGGCTATTATCCAGCCAGTGACTTCACCGGACTGCCGTAAGTTTCACGCATAAGTGTTGGAGTAGGGGCGGGTATCCGCCCCTACTCCTGTAGCCTTCAACCGGACGGAGCCTAAAACTCACCTGCCATTTTCAGACCGGAGCTGCCATGAGCACGTCCTATTTTGGAGATGCAGAACATTACGAAGGAATTCCCCGGCGTGAAGGCGCTGGATAATGTCAGCTTTCAGGGTCGCGCAGGAGAGATTCACTGTCTGGTCGGCGAAAACGGCGCCGGCAAATCCACCCTGATGAAGGTATTAAGCGGCGTTTATCCGTACGGGGAGTACAGCGGGGATATCATGTTCGATGGGCAGGTCCAAAAATTTAACAGCATCCGCGACAGCGAAAAAGCCGGGATTGGCATCATCTATCAGGAGCTGGCGCTTGTCCCTGAGCTGACGGTCTACGAAAACATTTCTCTCGGCCACGAAATTAAGTAGCGGCATTTCCGATCGACTGGAATGAAACGATCAAGAAAGCCGGGCGAGATGATCCGGAAAGTGCAGCCTGGATGTCAACCCGGACGCGAAGGTCAAGGATCTGGGGGTCGGCAAACAGCAGTTGGTCGAGATTGCCAAGGCGCTGAGCAAGGAAGTCAAGCTGTTGATCCTGGACGAGCCCACTTCGGCATTGAACGAGATCGACGTCGACAACCTGTTCGACCTGCTGCGCGACTTGAAGGAACAAGGCGTGACTTGCGTCATGATCACGCACAAGCTGAAGGAGGTCATGGAGATCGCCGATTCGGTGACGGTTCTGCGCGATGGCAAGACCGTGGTCACCCTGGACGCGCACAAAGGGGAAGTGTCCGAAACTGTGCTTATCAAGCACATGGTGGGCCGTGAAATCGAGAATATCTACCCCACTCGCGAACATGTCCGCTCGGATGAGGTGGTGCTTTGAAGTCAAAGATTGGAATGCCTACGATCCCCAGCTCGGGCGGAACATCCTGAAAGACGTTAATTTTAATGTGAAAAAAGGCGAGATTGTCGGCTTTCGCCGGGCTGATGGGCTCCGGGCGAACGGAGCTGGCATTGAGCATCTTTGGGAATCCAACTGGCTTCCAGACCCACGGGGATGTATTAATCCAGGGTGAGAAAATGAGCTTTAATCACCCGAAGGAAGCCATGAAGGCCGGAATTGCTTATGTCTCTGAAGACCGTAAAAAAAATGGTTTGATCCTCATCCAGGATGTCAAGCAAAATATCACGCTGGCGAATTTGCGGGAAATCTCGAAACGCGATGTCGTGGATGACAATACAGAAATCAACGTCGCCAACGAATATAAGAATTCTTTGAACATCAAAACGCCCAGCATCGAACAGATGGTCGTCAATTTGAGCGGCGGCAACCAGCAGAAGGTTTCGGTGGCGAAGTGGTTGTTTGTCAAGCCGAACGTTCTGATCCTGGATGAGCCCACCCGTGGGATTGACGTTGGCGCTAAGTTCGAAATGTATACCATCATGAATCGGCTCGTCGAACAGGGCATGAGCATTATCATGATTTCGTCGGAGCTGCCGGAAATCTTGGGCATGAGCGATCGTGTTTATGTTGTCTCCAGCGGGGAAATCACGGGCGAGCTTCCCGTCGAAGAAGCCACCCAGGAAAAAATTATGCACCTGGCAACCAGGAACTGAGGAGCTCACCATGACATTCATCCAGGATCTTCAGAAGGTTCTCCGGCAGAACATCCGCGATTATGGCATGTTCATCGCCTTGTTTGTCATCTGGACGATCTTTGCTATCCTGACCGATGGAATTTTCATCTCGTCCCGCAATATCAGCAACCTGCTCAATCAGACCGGCTACATCGCTGTCCTCGGTGTCGGCATGACGTTGGTCATCGTCATTCGCCATATTGACCTGTCGGTTGGTTTCCTGGCCGGGTTCCTGGGTGCGATTGCTGCCATTGCCATCGCGTTTTGGGGCTGGCCGGCCTGGGCGGCGATAATCCTTGTGCTCGTACTCGGGCTGCTGCTGGGATTTATCCCCGGTGTCCTGGTAGGCCGGGTGGGGATCCCCGCTTTTGTGGCCACACTTGCCGGCTGGTTGATCTATCGCGGCGCCATTTTGTTAGTGACCGAATCGACCGGCACGATCATTGTGCCCAACGACGCGTTCAATGCGATTGGGAATGAATATATTCCGGATATTCCTGGCCTGGAGAATTTTTTACCCGGGGTGCATAAATTGACCCTGCTGCTGGGCATCCTGGCAATTATCCTGTACATTTACAGCTCACTCCGCAGCCGGCGGACAAAGCAAGCCTACAACTTCGAAGTGCTGCCAATGAATATTTTTATCCTGCAGCTCGTGTTCGTCTCAATCCTGGTGGGCGGAATAACCTGGGTGCTGGCAGGGTACAATGGCTTATCCTGGACTGTGGTTATCATGTTGATCGTGGTGGCGATTTACTATTTTGTTACCACCAAGACCGTGCTGGGCCGGCACATCTATGCGATTGGCGGCAACCCGGAAGCCGCCCAGTTGAGCGGCGTCAGTGTCAAGCGCATCACTTATCTTGTATTCGGCCAGATGGGGATGCTGGCGGCGCTCTCGGGCATTTTGTTCACCTCCCGCCTGCAGTCCGCCACTACAACCGCCGGTACCCTGTTTGAGCTCGATGCCATCGCGGCGGCATTTGTGGGTGGAGTTTCGGCGGCTGGCGGCGTGGGGAAAGTGACCGGGGCGGTTATCGGTGCCCTGGTGATGACTTCCCTGACCAGCGGCATGAACCTGATGGGGATCGGGATTTCGTACCAGTACATTGTGCGTGGGATCGTGCTGGCCGCGGCGGTGATCTTCGATGTTGCCACACGCAGCGTGAGAAAATAGCACGCCGAAATTGCTCGTAATTTTGGTCACAAGGCGGGTCAGAAGCGACGGGGTCTCCAGGTCTTCTGCCCCGCTTTTTGTCAGCGCATGCAGAGTAATTGCTTCTGGATGGCAAACCCCAGCGGGAATAATCCCTCAAGTAAGGGGCTGCGCCCACCTCAGAATGGCATAAGCGCTTACCCTACGCTGGTGATTCATGGAAAATTGAAGATACCTATGGCCAGAATCACTTCTCAAAGTCCAATCACTATCCAAGTTCTATGGCAACCTGAAAGCCCTGGACAGGGTAACCTTTAAACTTCAGCCGGGTGAAATTGTTGGCCTGGTAGGACGCCGGGGAAGCGGGAAATCGACGCTGCTGCACCTGATTGGGGGAGTAAGCCCGCCCTCAGCCGGTAAAATTTTTTTGCAGGGTCGCGAGATATTGTTCACCTCCGTGGGACAGGCGCGCCAGAGCGGCGTAGAGCTGGTGCACCAGGTACCTCAGCTGGTGGAACTCCAATCGGTGACTCAGAACATCTTCCTCGGGCGCGAGCTGGTGAAACACACAAAGCTGGGAATGCCAGATTGGGAAAGGATGTATCATCTCGGGCGTGAGTTTCTGGCGGACTTTGGCTTGCCCCAGATTTTGCTCGCCGAATCGATTGGTAATTTGAATGATGAACAACGCCAGGTGGTCGCCCTGGCACGGGCGCTTTGCCAGCCGCTCACCCTGCTTTTGATGGACGATATGCTCTCCCACTTGAATTTCAAACGCCAGGAAATTTTGCTCAACCGCATCCACGAAGCCGCCGCGCAGAGCATGGGTGCGATTATCTGCAGCGAAGATTTAAAACACCTGTTCAATATTACCGATCGCATCCTGGTGCTGTACGAGGGGCGGCTCATTGCCGATCGCCGTACGGCAGACTGTACTCCCCGGGATGTCGTCGAGCTCGTGGTGGGAGCGAAGAACCAGAAACAGGTCACCCCGGTGATCTGGGCGCTTGAAAGCTACCACCGCGCCCAGCAGCAGTCCGAAGAGCTGTTCAGAGCCCAGACCGAACTTCATGAAAACCTGGAGGCCAGCGATTCGCTCAACCGCCAGCTGATCGAAAAATTAAGCGACCAGGTGCAGGCGATGGACCGCCTGAACGCGGCCCTGCAGGAAACCCAGCTGCGGCTCCTGACGGAGAGGGAAGAGGAGCGCAAGTACCTGGCGCGTGAGCTGCACGATTCGGTGATCCAGGATCTGCTGTCGATGAACTACCGGCTCGAGGAAGCCGAATCCGATGAAAGCTCGGAAGAGCAGCGCAAAGAGCTGTATGCCATCCGGATTTCTATCCGGCAGGTGGTGAGCGACCTGCGCCAGCTCTGCCGCGACCTGCGGCCTCCAACGATTGATAACCACGGGTTATCGTCTGCAATTCGCTCCCTGGTGCAGGAATGGGAAGAACGCACCGGCATTGCTATCTATGCAGAGATAGACAATAACCTTGGGCGTTTGCCCGAGTACATCGAGCTGTCGGTGTTCCGCATTATCCAGGAGGGGTTGAATAACGTCAGCAAGCACGCCGAAGCACAGCGGGTGAGGATCCTGATGGAGCGCACCCCAATGGATTACCTGCGGATCCGGATTTCAGACGACGGTCAGGGATTCAGCGCGCTGCCTAACCTGGCGGAGCTATCAGCCCAGAAACATTTCGGCCTGGTTGGCATCAGCGAACGGGCGGCGCTGCTGGGGGGCAGCATGCAGATTGAGTCACCGGAACACGGAGGTCTGGTGCTCCAGGTGGAAATCCCCAGCCCGTATCCCTCCGGCTAGGTGACCTGCAGGGCTACGAATTTTGTAAAGTAATTTCGTGTAGCCAGCAAACCAGCATCAAATAGGCTGTCCCCTGGGGAGGGACAGCCTATTTTCAGATGACCGCAGCTGCCGGTTTACCTGACGATCACCTGCTGGGCATAGACGCTGGAAGAATTTCCGGCTGCATCAACAGCGAACCAGTGCAGCGTGGTGGTTGACATAAACTGCAGGATCTCACCCGGCTCGCGAATCCCGCTGGAGTTGTAGACAGGTGAATCCATGGTCGGTTGGCTGCCATCGGTTGTGTAGTAAACCGAGGCAGGCTCGGATGTGGCGATCTTGACCATCGCCAGGCCGTAGAATGGCTTACGCCCAAAGCGGGCATCGGCCGCGTCCGTGAGCCAGGCAGTTGGCGGAGTGCTGTCGCGATCCACATCGAGGGCCAGCTCGAGCATTTCGATCAGCCCGTTTGAAAATTCCTGCGATTCGGCATAGGCTTCCGTCCAATTCGGTTGGAAGCTCGTGCCAAACTCGAAATCCCAGGCATAGATGTCATTATCGTAATACAAATGGTCTCCCGAGTTACCGGCGGCAGAGTACAGCACGTCAATGACAGGTCCCGTGCGGGCAGGCGTAACCACCAGGCCGCGATACTCGCGGATGGCCTGGAGGATGCGCGCTGATGCGTAGTAGAAGAAGTTCTCCTCACCGAAGGAAGGGCGCGGCAGGCTGATCCGCCTGGGGACGATGTAGGCTGCCGGCGACCACATGAAGTAATTGCCGGAGGAGTGGATGTTCATGGAAAACTTGATATTGGGGAAAGCGTCGGCCACCCAGGCCACGTTTTTCGATTCGGGCTCGGAGAGTTCAGCAGGACCCGAATACGTTGTGCCGACGCAAGAATCATCTGCACCAAAGTACCCATCAAACAATGAGCCAACGGGGTAATTACGATTTACATCCACCCCAAAGGAATTGCGGCGGTTCAAGTCGTTGTTGTCACCACGCGGGCAGTAATTGGTCATATTCTTGCGCTGGAAGCTGGCATCGTAAAAGTTGTAATGCCCGCCGTCCGGGTTCACCGAAGGCAGGATGAAGATATCCAGGTTGTTAAGCAGCTCCTTGGAGGCGCCGCTGGCATAGTTCCGCAATAGGCGCTCGGCGGTTTCGATGGTCACCAGCGGGGGCACCCACTCGCGTGCGTGTTCCTGGGCGTAGAAGAAGACTCCGGGGCGAGACCCATCGCGGTGCTTACCAATGCGCAGGATTTTGACCTGGAAAGGCTCGCGGGAAATCTCCGCCGGGGCACTCAAATAATCGCTCATCGCGATCCTCTCGGGGGCCACTAGACCGGTAGCCGAGCTGCCGCGGTACGGGTCGGCATATACCAGTGCACTGGCAGAAGGATCGGCGTTGAGCGCTGCAATCACCTGGGCGGCGGTGGAGGTGGTGGCGCCGGTTGAATCTGTCGCCAGCGAGACGAGGATGTCGTTCCCGTTTACGCTCACCGACAGCGGGCTGTCTGCTGCACCCGGATCGACGGCGGAGACGGTGATGTCATTTCCGCCTTCATGACCCCATGCATAAGACGTCAGGGCAACCCGCGTGCTGGTGGTCGATCCCAGCAGGCCCATCGCCTGGCGCCGGTAGCCGTTGGTCAGGTACGGCGCGTCGATGATTTCTGCCAGGTCCCGGAACTCGGCAGCCAGGGCTTCGATCCGCTCGTAAAGCTGAGTGGGATCCATGTAGCTGGAGACATAACTGCTGGAGTAGGTCGCGAACTCGCCATCTGGAACCCATTCGCTAAAAAAGGCTGTGTCGCTGCCGCCTTCACTGGAAACCACGGTCACGTAGCCAGGACGACCGGAGGTGGACTGCTGGCGGAAATGGTAGATATAGACTCCAACATCAACAAAGGTTTACAGCGAGCGGCTGCCAGCCGGCGGCTGGCTGGGCAGAGGCGCGGCGCAGTCAAACGTACCGCTGCCAGAACCCAGGCTGGGGCCGCCGTTAACCCAAATCTCCCAGCTGTAGGTCGAAACGCCCTCGGTCGGCGGAGTTGGCCAGCTTACGGTAGCGCCAAAATCATCCGGACCCATGACATAACCTTCATAGACCAGGTCGGTCTTGCTGCCTGGATCGGTATAGCGAATGGTGTACTTAAAATACCGCTTTTTCCGGCACGGTTCCCATGCCTGCAGCTTCTTTACAGGTAATCCCAAACAGTGGGGCTGGTTCCCAGTAGGCAGTCATGCTTGCGCCAGTTCCCGCACTGGTTTTGGCCTCAATAGACAGTGCCTCACTTAAGTCGCTCTTCCAGTAGTCAGCGCGCAGCACCTGGACGGTGTCACCCGCTTCAGCCAGCAGCCCTGGTTGATCAGCAGGAGCGGCGAGGGCTGCCGAGCACTCAGCCATTGTCTCGGCCCACATTTCTGGATTGGAAACGGTTGCCAGGCGTTCAAAACCGACCGATTCAAGGAACGCCAGCTCGGATGGCATGGCTATAACCATGACCACGACCCCGCTGTCCGTTTGCACTATACCGTGATCCATGTCGAATCCATTGGCAATCAGCTATTCCACGGCGGCCTTGTCGGGTAGCAGCATCTGGGCGGCTTCGGCTGCTTCAAAATCATCCACCTGGGGTGGTGGCGGGTACGACTGGGCAGTGGCTGACAGGGAGAATGCGGCCAGTGCCAGGGCAACGATGGCAAGACATGTCACCAACCCCCAAACAATTTTCATTTTGCTTCTTTTCAAATCCATCTTTAGTCTCCTTACTCAGTTATCGGCCGGTGTCGCGTTTAAGTGGAATCATTTCATCTGGCCGATTTCCGGTGCATACCGAAATGGCTGGACAAACTGCAGCCCACACCAGACCGCGTTTGCCCCGGTTCCTCTCCGTGTGTGTGTTTGTTCGAAACGTAAATACGTCAGTTGCGGGTTACTGCCAGCCAGACCCCGGATTCCAGGATATGGCAGTCAGGCATTCCGCTTGGCATTGGCACCTCCTGATAAGCAGGTACATTCATAGAATATGTGCATCCGGACCGCGGACACCGCTGTAAGCCGGGATGTCTCCAGCCGCAGGGATGCCGTGGTTAACTTCAAATTGCCTGGCGGGTGGTTTGCCCACCTGGTTCCTGGTCGCTGGGAGGGGGATCAATAAATCGCACACAAATAAGCCGTTCACGGCGTCCTGCAGTCAGAGAGGAAGCGCCTCCACGCAGGCAGGCAGCATGCACTTCAAGCCGGGGAATCATGGGACGGTTTGCCACCTGGCGGGTGATGACAGGCGGGGTTTCTGGCACAAGCGAACCTGGCCAGGTATTTTCATTTTCCAGGGTCGGGGTAGGCGTTGGAAGCAGCGCTGAACTGGCTGGAAAACAGGGACATAATATTGATAATTAAGATCAGATTGATCTTAATCTAATTCATTATAGCAAGTGGAGTGCTTTGTATAAAATAAATAAGAAATTTCACAATGCCGCAACCGGCAGAGATATGGCATCGGCGCGGGTCAGGGCTGCGCCAGGATCGCGTGCCTGGGCAGGCATTCCGGCTGGAAAATCGAAGCCAAATGTCGCATAGCCATGGAAAGAAAGCGCCGCCAGCCATTGCCCGGTGCCGCAGCCAGCTTCCAGTACACGCCTGGGATGGATCTTTTGAGCCAGGGAAAGCAGAGCGGCTTTCGTGGTGCGCATCGGGCTGGCTTTATAGCGTTGGTCATTATTTTGGGCGAGGGGGTCGTAGTCCAGTTTCATTTCTCTTTCATTTTATAAAGAAACCGCTTGTCGGTGGGTTAGAGGACAATTCCACCTGTGCAGCCAGGGCTAGGCCAGCATGCTATAATTCCGAAGCTGTTTATCGTCTTTTGCTACCCTGCTTGCATCCATTGTGTCCAATATCCAGAGCTACCCCATGCCGAACCACCTGCCCACGCTGAATGAGTTATGTCGTCTGGCATTCAGCGACCCTGTGCATTGGATTGCCGGTGATCCAGGCGGGGTTGAGCAAGTTCAATGGGTCACCTCAGCGCCTGATGAAGTCAAACTTGATGATTTGCTCCTGGTCGATGGCAACCGGCAGGACCTGGAGGTGCTGAGCGGCGAGATGAGCCGCAAGGGTGCGGCAGCTATACTGCTGGTTGATCTTAAACCCGGGAGTAAACCGCAGGTGAGCGGAAAACTTCCGGTGGGCGCAATCACAGAGGCTGGCGATCTATCCAGTATTCTGCGCAGGCTGCTCACCATCGTGATCAACCACCGGGTTGCCCTGATGGAACGCGGGGTCCAGATTCATGCACATCTCTCCCAACTGGCAGCGGAGGGGAACGGACTGGTGGGGATTGCGCAGGCGATGAGTGAGATTACCGGGCGAGGCATCTTAATTCAGGATAAACGCTTGCAGATCCAGGTGCAGTGCTCCTCCCACTCGCTGCTTGCCTACTGGGATGAAATACTGAAGCATCTTACGGAGCTCAACAGCCTGCCTGAAAACCTGCGAGATCGCAAACAGGCTGGTAAATATCCCAATGTTTTTACTCAGGAGATCCCCGGGGGATTGCGCCGCCTGGTCTCACCGATCATCGTCAGTGAAGTCGCCCGGGGCTACCTTTCCCTGGTGGGCATGGCAGATGAGATCGATTCCCTTGACCAACTGGTGGCAGAGCAGGGTGCGCTGGTCTGCGCCGTTGAAATGGCGCGCACCAAAGCTGTGCGTGAGACAGAAAAGCGATTAAAAGGGAACCTGCTGACGGCTTTATTACAGGATGAGCTCTCGCCGCGTGATGCTTTGTTGTGGGTCCAGGAAATGGGCATCAACCCGGGTCGCCCTTACGTTGCAATGCGCTTCGCCTGGGAGGGAAACCCGGCACCCTCCATGCGGCGGATGGAAACAAGAATCAATGGGGCTGTTGCCCGCCTGGGACTAAAAACATTAATCAGCTCGATGGAGAAAGAAATTATTTGTTTCTGCCCACACGACCCTGCCCGCCATAATGCCGAGGCTGCCCGGGCTCTCGGAAGGGCTGCTCTGGTCATGGAAGCCGGTGAGCCTGCGGGTGTACAGCTCCTGTGCGGCATCGGTGCGCCAGCCAGCGATCTCTCTGAATGGCGGCGTTCATTTCGCCAGGCCGGTCAGGCATTGGAAATGGCGCGCCGCCTGGGTACAAAGGAACCACTCTATTTTCCAGACTTATCGGTTTATCGTTTGCTCACGCAAATTGAGTTTAATCCTGAGTTAGAAATCTTCCTTAAAGAAACACTGGGACCACTGCTGGAGTTTGAGGGTGGACCGGAATTACTGCATACGCTTGAAGCCTATTTCGAACATAATGGGAATTTATCCCAGACTGCCGAGTCCCTATTCATCCATCGCAATACGCTGATTTACCGGATGGAGCGCATCTCAGAAATCCTGGTATTAGACTTCGACCGCCCAGAAACCAGGCTTGCGGTGCAGCTAGCGCTTCACGTTAATCGGATGTTGGGCAGCTCCTGACCGCAGATATCTGGAACATTTTGATGAATTACAGCTCTTTTGTGCAATTTGCACAAAAGAGGAGCGGTATCTATTGGGCATATTGCCTGTGGACACTGGCACCTGCCCTAAGTACACTTGTCCTAACGATAATGTAAGGATAGTCGATCTATGTTTGCTGTTGCTGGGCTCGTCGTAATTATTTTAATTTCCATTCTGGTTCTTATCCTTGGGATTGAGAGCCCTACTTACGCTTGGACAGTCACGACGATCAGACGGCGATAAAAACGCACATCACAATCGGAAGAAAATCGGGGCTGCCCAAGCAAGGCAGCCCCGATTTTTTTCCGAATACATACATCAGGAGTAAAAAAAATGCAAGGTGAGATGCGCTCGGATCGCATCAAAAAAGGATTTGAGAGAGCTCCCCACCGGGCGCTCTTAAAAGCTACGGGTGTCCGGGATGAGGACTTTTCAAAGCCTTTCATCGCGATTGTCAATTCCTACGTGGATATCGTCCCCGGGCACGTTCACCTGCAGGGTTTTGGAAAGCGAATTAAGGAGGCAGTCAGAGCAGCGGGTGGTGTTCCGTTTGAATTTAATACCATTGGTGTCGATGATGGGATCGCTATGGGACATGCCGGGATGAAGTTTAGCCTACCTTCCAGGGAATTGATCGCCGATAGTGTGGAGACGATGATCCAGGCTCACCAGTTTGATGGAATGGTGTGTATTCCAAACTGCGACAAAATTGTACCCGGCATGATCATGGCTGCGCTCAGGGTTGATATTCCGGCGATATTCATTTCGGGCGGCCCCATGGCTGCTGGAAAAACTCCTGATGGCGAGACGGTTGATTTGATTTCAGTCTTCGAGGGCGTAGGGGCATTCAAAGCGGGAAAAATTGATGCCGGGCGTCTAAAAATGCTGGAGGATTATGGCTGCCCAAGCTGCGGCTCGTGTTCGGGCATGTTCACTGCCAATTCAATGAACTGCCTGTTGGAAGTGATTGGATTGGCGCTGCCCTACAACGGCTCTGCACTTGCATTATCAGACGAGCGGGAGGCGCTTGCAGCCCAGGCAGCGGCACAGATTATGGATCTGGTGGCCCGCGGGATTACCCCGCGCCAGGTTGTTACCGCAGACGCCCTTGACGATGCTTTTGCGCTGGACATGGCGATGGGGGGTTCAACCAATACCGTCTTGCATACCCTGGCGATTGCTCACGAAGCTGGCCTGACCTACCCGCTCGAACGGATCAACCAGGTTGCCGATCGGGTTCCATATCTGTGCAAAGTCAGCCCTTCGGGCACCTGGCACATGGAAGATGTCCATAGGGCCGGTGGAATTCCTGCAATTCTCAACGAAATTGCCCGCTTGGGCAACACCCTCCATATGGACAGGATGACCGTCAGCGGCCAATCATTGGGCGCCTCCATCGCTGGAAAGACGGTTACCGACCATGATGTCATCCGGCCCTATGATAATCCGCATTCCCCGGTGGGCGGCCTGGCGATCCTTTTTGGCAACCTGGCTCCTGATGGGGCAGTGGTCAAAACGGGCGGCATCACGGCTGGCATGCGCCAGCATTCCGGGCCAGCCCGGATTTACAACAGCCAGGATGAAGCCATGCAGTCCATCTTATCCCAGCAGGTGCAGCCCGGTGATGTGGTCGTCATCCGTTATGAAGGACCACGCGGAGGACCGGGTATGCAGGAAATGCTCTCTCCCACATCAGCGATTATGGGTATGGGTCTTGGGGATCAGGTTGCTTTGATCACCGATGGCCGTTTTTCAGGTGGAACACGGGGTGCCTGCATCGGGCATGTCAGTCCCGAAGCAGCGGCAAACGGACCCATTGCAGCCCTGCAGGATGGCGACATTATCGATATTGATATTGCAGCGCGTTCGCTTAGCGTACGTCTTTCTGATCAAGAAATTGCACAGCGGCTGGCTGAGCTGCCGCCATACGAGCCTTCTACCGAAAGCTCCTGGCTGCGCCGGTATGCACGCTTTGTCACCAGCGCCAGTACAGGCGCGATTTTATGTTGAGCAACCCAAATAAGCCATCCTATCAATCAAAAGGCAAGGAGCGAATCAAATGAAAAAATCGGGCGCAGATATTTTATGGGAATGCCTCATCCGTGAAGGCGTGGAGGTGGTATTTGGCCTGCCCGGGGGGGCGATCATGCCAGTCTATGACGCCATGCTGAATTATCCCGTTCATCACGTGCTGGTACGCCACGAGCAAGGTGCTGCCCACATGGCAGACGGATATGCGCGCGCCTCCGGCAAAGTCGGTGTGGCAATCGCCACCTCCGGGCCGGGCGCAACCAACCTTGTGACCGGTATCGTAACCGCAGCCATGGATTCATCGCCAATCGTTTGCATCACGGGCCAGGTCCATTCTCACCTGATCGGGGGAGATGCGTTTCAAGAAACCGATGTTACCGGCATCACCTTACCGATCACCAAGCATAACTATCTGATCACGCGGGCTGATGAAGTCGCTCAGGTTGTGCGAGAGGCCTTTTACATTGCTCGCAGCGGGCGTCCCGGGCCGGTTTTGATCGATATCTGCAAGGACGCGCAGGTCGAAGAAGTTGAATTTGAGTATCCTGAAGATATTTCGCTCCCAGGTTACCATCCTCCTACGCACGCCCCCCAGGCAGACCTGGAAAAAGCACTGCGTTTGATCGAGGGTGCGGAGCGGCCCGTAATTTTGGCCGGACACGGCGTACTGATGTCGGGTGCCATGCAAGAGTTATGTCATTTTGCCAGGCAAGCCCAAATTCCGGTTGCCATGACTTTGTTGGGTTTGGGCAGCTTTCCGGCTTCAGATTCGCTCAGCCTGGGCATGATGGGAATGCACGGTGAAGCGTATGCCAACCTGGCGATCCAAAATGCCGATCTGCTGCTGGCATTCGGCATGCGCTTCGACGATCGGGTAACCGGCAATCTGCGCACCTATGCTCCCCGCGCCCGAAAAATTCACGTCGAGATTGATCCCTCCGAAGTCCATAAAAATGTCCAGGTGGATGTTCCCCTGATTGGTGATCTTAAAACAATTTTAAGCGATTTGAACCCCATGTTGGCAAAGCTGCAGCATGATTCCTGGCTCGCACAGATCGCTGAGTGGCGGGCTGAAAGCGTGGCTCGCGACATCCTTTCCTGGCCCGATGACGGGAAGCTCTACACCGCAAAAGTTATCCGCGATATGTGGGAGCTCACCGCCGGCGAAGCCATTGTGACCACAGGGGTGGGTCAGCACCAGATGTGGGCTGCCCAGTATTACGCGATGGATCAACCATTCCGCCTGATTACCTCCGGCGGTGCAGGGACAATGGGCTTCGGCTTGCCTTCGGCGATTGGGGCGTGGTTTGCCCATCGGGATAAAGAAGTGTGGGTGGTGGACGGTGACGGCAGCTTCCAGATGACTCAAGCCGAACTTTCCACTGCCGTCCAGGAAGGCGCGAATGTCAAAATTGCCATTATGAACAATTCCTTCCTGGGCATGGTGCGCCAGTGGCAGGAGTTTTTCTTTGAAAGCCGCTACGCCGGGACCCCGCTCCTTGGCCCGGATTTTGTGAAGCTGGCAGATGCTCACGGCATCCCTGCCATGCGAGTTACTGAACCCGGCGACGTCGGCCGCGCACTAGATTTTGCGAAAAGCACGCCTGGTCCTGTGGTGCTCGATTTTCGTGTAGAACGCGAAGAAGCCGTTTATCCCATGGTGCCTTCCGGTGCGGACCTGGATGCAATGATCCGGCGGCCAATCCGGCGGCCCGCCCAGCACTCTCAGCCAGAAATGGCTGCCCAGGACTGAACCTTTCCATTTGAATGACAGGAGAAAACCCTCATGCAACAAACAATCATTGCTCTCGTCGAGGATAAACCTGGGGTGCTTAACCGGGTCGCATCCCTTTTCCGGCGGCGAAATTTCAACATTTCCTCCCTGAATGTGGGCCATACCGAGCATCCAGAAATATCTCGTATGACCATCGTGCTCGAAAACGAAGAAAATAATGCCCGCAAAGCGGAGGTAAACCTGTACAAGCTGGTGAATGTGCTGGATGTCCAGGATGTCACCAACCAACCGGCTGTTACACGCGACCTGGCGTTAATCAAGGTGCGCGCTACCCCTGAGGATCGCGGAGAAATAGCCAGCCTAGCAGCCATTTTCCGGGCCAATATCGTGGATGTGGCGCCTGACTCGGTCATTGTGGAAATTTCTGGCACGGAGGATAAAGTTGAAAGCTTGATCGAGCTTCTCCGGCCGAAAGGGATCCTGGAAATGGTCCGCACCGGGCAGGTTGCGATGCTGCGCGGTACTGCCTCCGGCATCCGCTACGCACCTGGCGCGAATGGGCAAAGCACCAATGGTTATCACCAAATTAGCGATGAATGGAATTAAATCCGGGCGTCGTCCAGGCGCCTAAACCAATTAAGGATCGAATATGGCAACCATTTATTATGATGCAGACTGCAATCCCGAACTCATCCGGCAGAAAAAAGTAGCCATCATTGGCTACGGTTCTCAGGGTCATGCCCATGCTCTCAATTTGACAGACAGCGGGGTAAATGTGAGAGTGGGTCTCCGCCCTGGAAGCAAATCCTGGGTCAAAGCCGAACAGGCCGGCCTGGTGGTTGTTGATATCAGCAGCGCCGCTGCCTGGGCTGACACCATCATGATGCTCGCCCCTGATACGGCCCAGGCCGCGATCTATGCAGAATCAATTGCACCCAATCTCACACCAGGGAAGACATTAATGTTTGCGCACGGCTTTAACATTCGCTTTGGCACCATTGTCCCCCCGGGCAATGTGGATGTGAGCATGGTGGCTCCCAAAGCACCTGGGCACCGGGTGCGGGAGGTTTACGTGGAAGGTGGCGGAACGCCTGCTTTGCTGGCAGTTCATCAGGATTACACCGGTAAGGCGAAAGAAAATGCTCTTTCCTACGCTTTTGCCCTGGGCGCGACGCGGGCTGGATTACTTCAAACCTCGTTTGCTGAGGAGACAGAAACGGACCTGTTCGGCGAACAGGCTGTGCTGTGCGGCGGCATCACCGCCCTGGTGAAAGCCGGATTCGAGACACTGGTTGAAGCTGGATACCAACCCGAAGTTGCTTATTTCGAATGCATGCATGAACTGAAACTGATTGTGGACCTGATGTATCGCGGCGGTATGAATTACATGCGCTATTCCGTCTCCGACACGGCCGAACACGGCGATTACACAGCCGGCACGCGGATCATCAACGAAGAAACCAAGCACACGATGTACGAGCTTCTCCAAGATATTAAGAGCGGTGCCTATGCCCAGGGTTGGATCGAAGAAAATCGGGAAGGCCGTCCCTGGTTCAACCAGCAGCGCGTGACGCAGCAAAACCACATGATTGAACAAGTTGGCGCCGATCTTCGCGAGATGATGCCGTTTATCGATCCGGTCACGATCAAACCGGGTGAGTAGGCGTGGTCATTCTACGAAGGTAGGACGGCAAAAAGAGGTGCCTATGAATAGCAATTTCATTTCGATATTCGATACGACCCTGCGCGATGGAGAACAATCCCCTGGTGCAGCTCTCACTTCAGCGGAAAAACTCGAGATTGCACGCAGCCTGAGCCGCCTCGGGGTGACGGTGATCGAAGCCGGATTTCCGGCTGCCTCGCCCGATGATCTGGAGGCAGTGCGGCGGATCGCTGATGAGGTGGGTAATCCGCCTCCAGGGGAGAGTGAGCTTAGTCCCCACGTTCCCATCATCTGCGGTCTGGCTCGCGCCACCAAGAGCGATATAGAGGCGGCCTGGCAGGCGGTGTCCTCGGCAGCACGCCCGCGTATCCATACTTTTTTGGCTACCTCACCGATCCATATGCAGTACAAGCTGCATATGGACCCGGAGGAAGTTGTTGACCGGGTGCGGGAGATGGTTGCGTATGCCCGTTCTTTGTGCCCGGATGTGGAATTTTCTCCCGAAGACGCCGGCCGCAGCGACCCAGATTTTCTATACCTGGTTTTGGGAGAAGCCATAAAAGCTGGCGCCACGACGTTAAATATCCCCGATACCGTTGGGTATACAACCCCAATGGAATTCCACAACCTGATCAGCGGCATCATCGCCAACACTCCCGGCATTGACAACGCGGTCGTATCGGTGCACTGCCACGACGATCTTGGGCTGGCCACTGCGAATACCCTGGCTGGCATCCAGGCCGGAGCGCGCCAGGCAGAAGTAACGATTAACGGCATTGGCGAGCGAGCTGGCAACACCTCTCTGGAAGAAGTGGTGATGACATTGCTTACGCGGCGCTCCTTGTATGGCTTCGAAACGGCCATCGACACCACCCAGATCGCCCGCGTGAGCCGCATGGTTTCAAACTATACCGGGATTCCCGTCCAGCCAAACAAGGCAATCGTGGGCGCTAATGCCTTTGCCCATGAAGCCGGCATTCACCAGGATGGCATGCTTAAACATAATCAGACCTACGAAATCATGCGCCCGGAAACCGTGGGCATCAGCCGCTCGCGCCTGGTGCTGGGAAAACACTCCGGCCGGCATGCTCTCAAAATCCACCTGGCAGAGCTGGGCTACGAGCTGAGCCCGCTGGAGCTCGATCGCACCTTTGCCCGTTATAAAGATCTCGCGGACAAGAAGAAAAGTATCACCGATGCCGACCTGGAAGCCCTGGTAGAAGACCAGGCCAGCCAGGATGAAGAATTGTTTCAGCTGGTCGGTTTGCAGGTCACCTGCGGCACGATGGGCCTGCCCACTGCGACAGTGCGCTTGTTGGGGCCGGATGGGACCAACCACATCCAGGCCTCGGTCGGCACAGGTCCTGTGCACGCGATTTTTCAAGCGATTGATGCGGTTGTAGGCGCGCCGAATGTACTCCTGGAATTTAATGTGCACGCCATCACCGAAGGGATCGATGCGCTGGGCGAAGTGACCGTACGGCTGGAGGCGGACAACGGGAGTATCCCCAAACGCACTTCGCCCCAAAACGGGAAGCGCCAGGCCCGTACTTTTGGTGGCTATGGGGCCGACACCGACATTATCGTCGCCAGTGCCAAGGCCTATCTGTCTGCCCTCAACAAGCTCGTTCAGGCCAGTGGGAAATTTTCCGCGCTCAGCCAGACCGAAGCGATATTGCAAATCTAAATTCATAAAAGGGAAAACCATGTCAACCTCAACACCTGAATTCCTTTTTGGTTTGGACCCATTTGAACGGCCCGAATCCTTTCCGTGGGACACGCTGCCCTCGGGAAAGATCAACTCCGCTAACGTCTCTCAAACCTCCCCGCTTGCCGATGCATCCGTGGAATACGGAGTGCCCGACCCTCACCTGCCCGGCCTGCCATCCACCCGGGATCCTTTTCCAGATCCACGCACCATCCCTGGGGGCTGGGATTTGAGTGGGTTTTAATCTCACCCGATGATCAGGAATTTATTGATGCCTACCTTTGATAATCAAGCAAAGCGCAGCGCTGTGCCTGGCACTCAGACACTCTTTGAGAAAATCTGGAACAGCCACGTTGTAGCGCAGGAGAATGGCGCACCTGCGATCTTATATATCGATTTGCACCTCGTTCACGAAGTGACCTCCCCCCAGGCGTTCTCCGGCCTGCGCGAGCGCGGGCTTAAAGTGCGCCGCCCGGATCGCACCATTGCTACGATGGATCATTCAATCCCGACGACCGGGCTGGATTTGCCCATCGTAGACGAAATGGCAGCCAAACAGCTCCGCCAATTGGAGCTGAACTGCACAGATTTTGGCATTCCCCTCTATGACATGCATAATGATCAAAGGGGGATTGTGCATGTCATTGGTCCTGAACTGGGATTAACTCAACCCGGAATGACCATTGTGTGTGGTGATTCGCATACCGCCACGCATGGAGCGTTTGGCGCCCTGGCATTCGGTATCGGCACCAGTGAGGTCGAGCATGTGCTGGCGACCCAATGTTTGCTGCAGAACAAGCCGCAGACGTTTGCGGTTAACTTTGAAGGAAGCCTTGGCAGAGGTGTCACCGCCAAGGATATGATCCTGGCGCTCATTGCCGAGATTGGCATTGGGGGCGGCACCGGGATGGTGCTCGAATACCGCGGCTCGGCTGTCCGAGGGCTCGCGATGGAAGCCCGGATGACTTTGTGCAACATGTCCATTGAGGCTGGCGCCCGGGCGGGCATGATTGCGCCGGATGACACGACAATTGCCTATCTTGCCGGACGGGAATTTGTACCTAAAGGCGCTGCCTGGGATGCGGCGGTTTCAGCCTGGAGGTCCCTTAAATCCGAATTCCGAAGCAAGCTTCGACCGGGAAATCACGCTGAATGTGTCAAACCTTCAGCCGATGATCTCCTACGGGACCAATCCGGGCATGAGCATCGCCATTGACCAGATCGTTCCCGACCCGGACCTGGAACCCAATTCGGCCCGGCGTACAGCTTTGAAGAAAGCCGTAGAATACATGGACCTGCGTCCCGGTCAGCCGCTGCTCTCCCACCCGATCGATGTGGTTTTTATTGGCAGCTGCACCAATTCACGCATTTCCGACCTGCGCGAGGCCGCCAATCTGTTAAAGGGACACAAGGTTGCTCCTGGGGTGCGGATGCTGGTCGTTCCGGGTTCAGAACAGATCCGCCGCCAGGCTGAAAACGAAGGTTTAGACCAAATCTTCATCGAAGCAGGCGCCGAATGGCGGCGAGCAGGCTGCAGTATGTGTATTGCGATGAACGGCGACCAGCTCCAACCGGGCCAGTATGCCGTCAGCACCAGCAACCGCAATTTTGAAGGCCGGCAGGGTAAAGGCGGTCGCACGTTTCTTGCCAGCCCGCTCACCGCCATCGCCAGCGCAGTTAGCGGGCGGGTATCCGATCCGCGCCAATTGATGGATTAACGATCATGCAGCCATTTATCGAACTCACCTCGCAAGTCATTCCACTGCACCATACCGATATCGATACGGACCAGATCATCCCGGCCTCCTACCTCAAAGTAACCGACAAATCAGGGTTGGCAGAGGGGCTTTTCTACAGCTGGCGCTACCTGCCAGATGGCCAGCCGGACCCTGAGTTTCCCTTGAACCAGCCGCAGTATCAAAGCGCCAGCATTTTGCTGACCGGGGATAATTTTGGCTGTGGGTCCTCCCGAGAACACGCACCCTGGGCGCTGGCCGGTTGGGGTATCCGGGCAGTCATCAGCACACGCTTCGCGGATATCTTTCGCAATAATGCCCTGAAAAACGGCCTGCTTCCGGTAGCCGTGACCCCCCAGGCCTATATCAGATTATCCGAAATTGTTGCGAAGGACCCTGCAGCAAAAGTCAAAATTCACCTGCCTTCCCAGACCATCGTCTTTCCGGATGGAGAAACGGAAGAGTTCCCGATTGATCCGTTCAATAAACTATGCCTGCTTGAGGGCACAGACACGTTGGGTTATTTACTGCTTCGTCTGCCAGAGATTACGACTTATGAACAAGCCACTGCCCGGTAGGAACAGCATAAACTTTGAATACGATCCTGCCTGGCGAAATCGGAGGATTTTCTGGACGCAGTCCCGGCAGCAGCCTGCTGCTGGATGCGTCCAGGCGATTTCCTGGAATGTTCCCTCGCATGCTGCCTGCTGATGATCCATTTTTGATCCGGTACGAAAGGACATTCCGATGAAAAAAATCGCAATTTACGACACCACCCTGCGCGATGGTACTCAAAGAGAAGGCATCTCGCTCTCGGTAGATGACAAATTAATAATTGCCCGCCGCCTGGATGAGTTTGGCGTGGATTACATCGAAGGAGGTTGGCCTGGTTCTAATCCCAAGGATGCTGAATTCTTTCAACGTTGCCAGAATTTACAGCTTACCCATGCACAGGTGGCGGCCTTTGGATCCACTTGCCGTAAAAACTCGCTGCCTGAGGAAGACGCCAATATTCAGGCGCTGCTGGAGGCCGGCACCCAGGTGGTTACGGTAGTTGGAAAAAGTTGGGATCTGCATGTATTTGATGTGTTGGAAACCACGCTGGAAGAAAATTTACGCATGATCAGGGCAAGCGTTGCCTATCTTAAAGCACAGGGCAAAGAAGTGATCTATGACGCGGAACATTTTTTTGATGGGTACCGCGCGAATCCAGAATATGCGCTGCGCACCCTGAGCGCAGCCGCCGAAGGGGATGCAGATATCTTAGTTTTGTGCGACACCAACGGTGGAACGCTGCCCTGGGATATCAGCACAATTGTCACGACTGTGGCAGACGTGCTCGACAAGCCCTTGGGAATCCACACCCATGATGATGGGGGGTGCGGCACTGCCAATTCAATGGCTGCCGTGCAGGCTGGAGCGGTTCAGGTGCAGGGCACAATCAATGGCTATGGGGAGCGGGTGGGGAATGCCAACCTGTGTGAAGTGATCCCCGGCTTGCAGCTTAAGCTGGGGTATGAATGTGTGCCCCCGCAAAATCTGGCCCAGCTGACAAATCTCTCGTATTTAGTGGCAGAAGTTGCCAATCTGCCTCACGACCGGCACTATGCGTACGTGGGGGAAAGCGCATTTGCACATAAGGGCGGCATCCATGTGGCGGCAGTGATGAAAAATGAGGATAGCTACCAGCATATCGATCCCCAGCTGGTGGGCAACCGCCGCCGGACCGTGGTATCCGAACTCTCCGGGCGCGGCAACATCCTGGATAAATCCCGCCAGCTTGGCCTGGATGTGGACAGCAAGCAGGCGCATGAAGTCTTGAACCAGATTAAGAACCTGGAGGCGCAAGGGTTCACGTTTGAAAGTGCCGAAGGCTCGGTGAGAGTCATGCTGCAGCGCCTGCAGCCAGGCTACACACCGCCGTTTGAACTGGTGGATTTCACCGTGATCGTTGAAAATCGCCAGGGGCGCGGTATGTTGGCTGAAGCGATGGTCAAAGTCCGCGTCAACGGCGAGCTGATCCACACCGCCGCAGAAGGTAATGGACCGGTCAGCGCGCTGGATGAAGCCCTGCGGAAAGCCCTGCAGGATGCTTACCCGAAGCTAAGCCAGGTCCGCTTGAGTGATTACAAGGTTCGCATTCTGGACAGCGACAGCGGCACGTCTGCGGCAGTCCGGGTGCTGATTGACACAAAAAATGGGACACGCCAATGGAGCACCGTAGGAGCCAGCACCAATATTATTGAGGCTTCCTGGCGGGCTTTGGCAGACAGCATGGAATATGCCTTAATGAACGGCGCAGGCAACCAGCGCGGCGAGGTTAAACCCGATGCAGGCTAAAATCACCCTGCTGCCGGGCGATGGCATCGGGCCTGAAGTTGTCGCTGCGGCGGTTTCGATCCTGGAAACCATCTCCAGCCACTTCGGGCATAGCTTTGATTTCCACCAGGAGCTCATTGGTGGCTGCGCAATCGATCAAACCGGCAACCCGCTGCCGCCGGAGACATTATCTGCCTGCCGGCAATCCGACGCCGTCTTGCTGGGTGCTGTGGGTGGCCCGAAATGGGACGACCCTGTGGCTGCCGTACGCCCAGAGCAAGGCCTGCTGGCGATCCGCCAGGAACTCGGGTTGTTTGGGAACCTGCGTCCGGTGCAGCCCGATCCCCACTTACTGGCGGCTTCCCCGCTCCGGCCAGAAGTCCTGGCAAACGTGGATCTGCTGGTGGTGCGCGAGCTGACCGGCGGGATTTACTTCGGTCAGCCGCGCCTGCGCAGGCAAGTGAACGGAGAAACCGAAGCTGTCGATACGATGGTCTATCGTGAATCAGAAATCGAGCGCGCCACCCGCCTGGCTTTTGACCTGGCACGCCAGCGCCGGGGAAAGGTGACTTCGGTGGACAAAGCGAATGTGCTCGAAACCTCGCGCTTGTGGCGGCAGACGGTCACCCGGGTCGCGCGAGATTATCCTGGCATCCAGCTGGAGCACATTCTGGTGGATGCGGCTGCCATGTACCTGCTCACCCGGCCGGCATCCTTTGATGTGATCGTGACGTCGAACCTGTTTGGAGATATTCTGACGGACGAAGCCTCGGTGCTGGCAGGTTCGATGGGTAATCTCCCGTCTGCATCTCTGGGAAACAACGTGAACTCCCTGGGGCAGCGGTTTGGCCTGTACGAGCCCATTCATGGCTCGGCTCCCGATATTGCCGGCAGGGGCATCGCCAACCCCGTCGGCACGATCCTTTCTCTGGCATTGTTGTGTGAGTACTCACTGGGGTTAACCACCGAAGCAGGAGCCATCCGCGTGGCAGTCAGACATGCCCTGGCAGATGGCTGCCGAACTGCGGATGTGGCCCTCGATGGACAGCGCAGCCTCTCAACGCATGAGATGACAGCCAGAATTCAACAGAATATCGAGGTTTACCAACCTGTTTGAGAGGCAAACAAAGCACAGGACTCATGAATGATCCATAAATTCAATCTGGAGGAGCAAAGATGAAATCGAATTATATCTGGATGGATGGAGAACTTATTCCGTATGAAAGGGCAACTGTACATTTCCTGACGCCAACGCTGCATTATGGAACCGGAGTCTTTGAAGGCATTCGCTGCTACAACACTTCCAAGGGATCCGCGGTTTTTCGCCTGCGCGAACATCTGGACCGTTTTATAAAATCGATTTTGATCGCCGGTATCCAGGATTTTCCATACACCGCGGCCCAGCTTTACGACGCTGTGCATCTGACGATCCGTGCCAACGGTTTTTCTTCCTGCTACATTCGACCTTTAGTCTATATGGTGGGTCCCCTGGGCCTCGATCTGGATGCCTGGCAGCCCGCAGTTGGGATTGCAGTCTGGGAGTGGGCACCCCTGCTGGGTGATGATTCCGCTGAGCGCGGCGTACGCCTGATGGTGTCTTCGTTCACCCGCCACCATCCCAATGTGATGATGACCAAAGCAAAAATTACCGGCAATTATGTCAACTCCACAATGGCAAAAACCCTGGCCAAACGTGCGGGCTTTGACGAGGCCGTCATGCTGGACCCTTCTGGTTACGTGGCTGAATGCAGCGGTGAGAATTTGTTTTTAGTGCGCAATGGCGTCATTTACACTCCGCCCCGCACAACCATCCTGGAAGGCATCACCCGCGATGCGCTGATCAACCTGGCAATGGATCAGGAAATTCAAGTTGTTGAAGAACCCATCTCGCGCGATCAATTGTATGCGGCTGATGAAGTATTCGTGTGCGGTACAGCCGCTGAAGTCGTTCCTGTAAGTGAAATTGATTTCCGCAAGATCGGCACCGGTAAGCGCGGCCCGGTCACCCAAGCCCTGCAAACCGCATTCCGCGAAACCGTTCAGGGGCAGCATGCCCGTTCCTACGAATGGCTGGATTATGTGGATGAAACGGTTCTGGCTGTCTGATTCAGCATCCAACTCAGCCTGATGACCAATAAGCCGATTTTGTCTGCAGCCTCGCCTGGAGAAAAGTCACTCCCCTTGAAGATCGCGTTTCAAGGGGAACCGGGCGCATACAGTGAACTGGCGGCTCTGGAATATTTCGGGAGCCAGTCTGCAACCAATCCCTGCCGGAGTTTTGAGGATGTGTTTGCGTCCGTCGACAGCCAGAAATGCTCCCACGGCCTGGTGCCTGTCGAAAATTCGCTCGCCGGCAGCATCCACCGCAACTATGATTTGTTGCTGAGGCACAACCTGTTTATTGTGGGCGAGTATCACCTGCGTGTTAGCCACTGCCTGATGGCCCTGCCCGGCGTACAGCTGGCAGAAATAAAAACGGTGCATTCACACCCGCAGGCGCTCGCCCAATGTGAAGCGAACCTGAAACGGCTCGGCCTGACACCGGTCGTCGAAGCTGACACCGCCGGCAGTGCCCGTTTGCTTTGTGAAAACGGCGACCAGCAGTCAGCCGCCCTGGCCTCCCGGCGGGCAGCCGAGGTGTATGGTTTGAACATCCTGGCTGAGAACATGGAGGATAATCCCGCGAATTATACGCGTTTCCTGGCTCTGGCCGCGCATGCGCTGCCTGCCCCGGATCCAGCAGATGGCGATTATAAAACCTCGATTGTATTCAGCCTGAACAATCACCCTGGGGCCTTGTTTAAAGCCTTAAGTGTGTTTGCGCTGCGGGATATCGACCTGACCAAAATCGAATCCCGCCCCATTCAGGGGAAACCCTGGGAATATCTGTTTTACGTGGATTTTGCAGGTCATGCCAGCGATGAGGTTTGCCACAAGGCGCTCGGCCACCTGGACGAGCTGACCCCTTTTCAACGTGTGCTGGGTTCTTATCCGCGCCACCGGATGCAATAAATCGCGGACCCATTGCTGGCGTTCTATGGCAAGCGCGGTTTCCTGGGCACAGGGGGTGAAGTTCTCTTGTCAATGAACGATCAGTGCCACTTTGGATGCAGGTCTTCCCGCGGGAAGAAGCTCCCTCAGGGTACTTCAGACTCTCGTAATGCGAATGGAAGATAGGTAAAGGTATTTACCTGCTGGATGACCAATGGACCGCCGACCCGGTCAACAGTGGTGCTCAATGTATAGCCTCCATACGTGCAGCCCCCACTGCTTAGATCCTTTACCCGCCCTTAAACCTGCAAATGATGCGTGATGTTCTCCAGCAGGGCTACATTCACAGTTGCAGGCCAGGATGAGCTTGTATTGGTATATACTCCCGATTCTAAGGACACCGTGATAACCTCGCCATTGCCAAGATAAACAATGATGTCCTGCTGATCTTGTTTCGTAGGTGAAGTAAGTGGATCTACATAAAAGGGCTCGGAGGTCGGGGCCGGGCAGAATACTGTGGGAGTAGGCGTGTCATCGGATGTCCTCGCATTGGCACCCGTCCATAAATTGCCATTCAGAACAGATAGCACAATGAAAAGCGCCAGGATGAGTACTACAGCCAATCCTTTTTTCATTCCAATCCTCCTACTGTAAAATGAGTTACCGCAGGATATGACGGTCTGGATGTGGCCATTGGCGGCAATCAATGCGACTTTGCACCTTATCTTAACATAAGGGTTGTAATTGTTTTTAACCCGTTCAGGTGAACCGTTCTAGGGTCCGATCTATTTGAAGGGTTAAATTCCAGGATGCGATCAGCAATCTTACCTGCCAGTTGCGGTGCAGGGGTGGCTTCGTTATAATCCCTGAAGAACTTATCCACCACCAGGATAAACCCATGAGCCCGCTTGATTCCCCCACCAAACAAGACCTGCTTGACCTGCTGCTGGACTGTTTTCCGCGCCCGGAAGACATGGAAATGCTGCTCGAGCTGCGCCTGGATAAAAATTATGCTGCCCTGGCGCACACCGGCAGCTACGAAACTGACCTGTTCCGCGTGCTCCAGGCAGCGGATGCCCAGGGCTGGCTCGAAGATTTGCTGCAGGCGGCCTGCGAGGCGCGCCCTTCCCGGCAGGATTTGCAGGCCACGGTTGCCGCCTACCTGGCGCAGCAAAACCAACTGGTTGAAACACCCGATCGAATTAGCCAGGATGATGTCCCCACTCAGCCTGCACCCGATCAAGAGATCCCCAAGCTGGCCCGCATGCTGCATAAGGGAATGACCGGCGAGGATGTTAAAACCCTCCAGGCCCGGCTGTACGAGTTTGGCTTCCTGAAATTGGTGGATGGCATCTTTGGGATCGACACTGAATATGCCGTCAAAGAATTCCAGCGCCAGAACTCGATTGCCCCGGACGGCATCGTTGGGCCGCAGACCTGGGCCAGGTTGTGGCAAGGGAGCGGTTGAGAGACCGTCCGAATGGCCTGGCTGCCGGGATTGGGGATGGGCAACCAGAGCAGTTCTTGAAACGATCCAAAAATGAAACAGCCCCCTGCCTGTAATTGAGCAGGGGGCTGTCCGTTGTGCCGGGAAACTTAGGCAAACGCCGGGGGTACCGGGAAATTGTTGTTCATCAGTGCCTGGTTGGTGGCCTGCAGGCCGCCAATCGAGGCGATTCCGTGGTCGATGTAGTTGTCCGGGTCCACCGGGCTCACCAGTGCGGTATTCTCAAACCCGGTGCGCTTGCGGAAGCTGCGGTCCGCGCCGGCGTTCATCAGGTCATTGGCGATGGGCGGGTTGTTGTGATCGCTGGGCGGGTTGATCTGGTCCCACAGCAAGCCGTGGACGATCTCATGCGCCAGGGTTTCCCCGAGCATGCGCCCGTACACTTCGATGGCGAAGTTTTTCAGCTTCGGATCGGTCATGGTGGCTGATTCGAGATCAATCAGCAGCGATTGGGTCTCCTCATCGATATCCGATGCGCCGGGATCATCATACCCTCCGGGGAAGATATCGATGGTTTCATTGAACAAGCCCAGACCGCCGGGTGCATTGGTGCGCCCGAGCAGGCCTTCGCTGCCCGCCGGGGGATCGCCCCGCAGGGTAGCCACCATCACGTTGGCTGCCGGGACATGCCCCGGAACTGCCTCCGAGAAGCCGCCAAACTCCCAGATGGTGCGGGCATTGGCAGTTCCCAGGATACTCTCGCACGCTTCCTTGGCTTTGGCGACCACGCTGTTTTTGACGTCATCCAGCTTGAGCTTGGCCAGGGCCGCGTCAAAGACCGCCGCATCTTCAACCACCCGCACGAACTGCGGGATGGAAAGCTGGACTTTGACGCTTGCCAGCTGAGTTCCGCCGGAGTCAAACACCGCGAAGTCTGCTGCGGTTTTTCCAGGGCGTACGCCGCGCACCCGGGTCCGCCCGCTGGACGGGTTATCGATGGTGATCGTGCCGGGTTCAGCGGGTGACCAGCGGAAGGTGGATCCCGCGGGTGCATTGCGCACCGTGGCTTCTAAATCGATTACGCCGGTTTTATCCTGCCGGGAGGCGTTAAACGAGCGGTTATCCGCCGTGTTGGTCGGCGTAGGCAGGATGATAGAGGGGCGGGTGGTGTCCTCGGCGGCCTCGCCTTTGGCTTCCACTTCCACTTTCTCACCGCCGGGGCGGGCAACCTTGATATTGGCTTTGTTCTGCCCGGCAGTTTCTGCCAGGCTCTGCACGTCCGAGGTGGTCATCGGTTTGGCAGCTTCACCCGAGCCCCCGCCGATCATGCTCTTGATGGCGTTGTTGGTGAGCTCCTGGGCTTGCTGGTCATTGATCAGGCCGTTGTCCTTGGCGGTTTTGATCGTGCGCATGGCTTTGTCGATATCGCGAGCCATCTTCGCTTGCAGCGCCAGGTCGGCCGCTTTGCCACCGAAGAACTGGGCAGTGTCCAGGGCTCCCTGGAGGGCTTCCAGGGCATTCTTCTGGGTGCCTTCCAGCCCGGTGATGTCCTTGAAGATATTGGGCGTTCCCAGTAGCTGCAGGGCGGCTGCCAGCCCGGTCGGATCAGGCGCAGCGGGTGCGGTCTGCATATTGATGATCGGAGCCGGGAAATCCTTGGCGGTCAGGTTGGGCGGTTCGGCGCGGCGGCTTTCGGTGCTGACTGGCAAAATCGCAGTCGGCGAGTCGGGGATGGGGGATTCCTCCCAGCGCCAGAAGCGTTCCTCTTCTTTGAACTCGCAGGAGTTGCAGGCGCCCATCACCGATTCGGCATACACTCCATTGGTGGGCAGTGCAATCCGCATGGGCTCGATGGGGGTGTTGGGCTGGTAGTGCTCGAGCAGGTCGATGGGGTTTTCCACATCCTGGCGGAAGGTGGGGTCGAGGTGGAAGCCGCGCGACACGGGCATCACCAGGCAGTTGCCCACGATGCCGATCAGAACATTATCTACGACCGAAGCCACGCTCTTTCCGCCGCTGTTAGGTGCTTCGAAACCATCCAGCAGCATATATCGCCGCTCTTCACTCATCTCCCGCCACAGGTGGTGGTGGGCATCTTCGATGTGCTCATTGAGGAAGTCCAGCAGGTTGCGGGCGAGTTCTTTATCTTCTTCGCGCGGGTTGCGCAGCTCCTGGCGGTTGAGCGGGGTGAAAATACGCACATCATCAAAACCTTTGATGTCGTTTTGAATGCGGGCACTGCGGAACAGGTAGTCTGACGAGTACTTGGTGCGGTACTGCATGGTGCCGCTTTCCACAATGACGCGCGAGTTCGCTGGCAGAAGCTGGAACAACCAGGGTCCCAGCCGGGAAATGCCGCTGATTTTGATGAACTTGATGTCAGCCCGGACGAGGGGGGGTAAAGCACTCCCCAGACGCACGGATACATACAGGGGGCGGTCGTTCACGAAATCGGACAGCAAGGTGGCATCGATGGGCAGTTCCACTTCACTGTTGTCGTTGCGCACCGCAAACACGCGCATGTTTTGCACAAAGCGTTCCGCAATCTGCGGGCCAAGCTGCTCCAGGAACACCCGGTCTTTAAACTGCTGGTTCTTGAGGTGGTTTTTGTAAAATTCTTCGGCGTTGATAAAGGGCAGGATGTTGCCCAACCAGGTCCAGGTGCCGGCGTCAAAATCATCATCCTTGTCGCGCGGTCGGGCCAGCTCGAAACGCATGTACAGATCACCGTCCAGGTAATCCAGGGTTTGGTCGGCGTAGCGCCCCACGGGCAGGTCAGAGCCAACATAGTTATTTTCGATCCGTTCCAGGGCATCGAAACCTTTGCCCAGGCTGCGCGGCACGCCGCTGCGCAGCGTGTTGCGCCAGCGCAGGGTTTTATCGCGGTTGAAACGGCTCATCAAGAGCGGCACGAACAGGCATTCCTGCACATCCACCAGGCGCTGGCGCACGATCAAGTGGCGCAGCACTTCGAAATACTGCATTGTGATGGCATGGCAGTGATTGTAGTTTGCCAGGGTTTCGGTCGTTGCCGTGACCCGCTCCCCCTGGCGCATGGTCTGGACAACGGTCGAGCGCTGGGAGCGCACGGAGGAAGCTGACTGGATGGTGCGGTCGCGCAGCTGATTGAGAGCGCTGGCCGCGGTATTGCGCGAGCTGTTCTGGAAGGCCGAACTGCTGGCACTGGAGGTACCGCCCCCAATGCCCAGCAAGCCCCCCAGGAAGCCTGCTCCACCGAAGATGCCACCCGCAATTCCCAAGCCGCCGCCGAACGAGCCGGTCGAAGAGTGCGAGCCGCCGCTGACGCTTTCGCTCACGGTGCCGCGCACCACTTCATTGATATCCCGGTCACGCGAGATTGCGGCATCCAGCTGTTCCGTTTCCACGATCGCTTCTGTGCGGGCTGCGGATTCACGCCGCTCCCAATCAACGATGGCGATCTGTTTTTTCTGCCCAGGGGCGAGCGGCAGGCTGTACAGCAGGTTGCCCATGGAGTAACCATCTGCGACCCATTCCTGTTTGAAGTGCAGGATGTGCCCGTGTGCGATGTTGCAGGCCTGGTAAATAGTGGGTTCGTCGTCCCAGTCTACCGGGGCATCGCAGGTTAGGCGGGAGCGGTCAGGTTTTAACTGGATGTGCTTGGCGAGCAGGCGCAGCAGGTCGCCGTGGACCGTCAGGTTTGCCGCCGCGGCGATTTTGGTGAGGGTAAATCCATCGGGGTCGCGCGCCAGAGTCTTGAGCACCCTGGCGTCGATCATATCGGTCGTAAAGCCGGTCTGAGCCGAGGCTGCCACCGAGCGCAAGGAGACATCTGGGGTTGAGGCGTCGGCGGTGCTGAAAGCGGCAGTCGCCACAGCCTTGGAGCCTTGTAAAACGGCCGCAATCTGGCGGATATCAATTTTGTTCGGCTCCTCAAGGGTCAGACCTTTGATGTCGGGCTGCGTGGTGCGCAGGACATAGGAAAATGAAAACTCTTCCAGGGTTCGGTTGGGACGGGTGAAATCGACACATTTTCCCGCGCCGGGGTCGCTGGAGTAAACCCCATCGCCGCGAGCCAGGTCGACCATGTCGGGATCGCGCGGCACCAGATCGGTTTCTTTCCCGCAGCCGCAGTCATCCTCATCATCATCGCACATACAGTCATCCACATCGACGACCAGGATGACCGATTCTGGGAAGATCCCACCGTCCTCGAGGTGGATGGGTACCGAAACGGGCTCTTCTTTGAGCGATACATCGCCATGCGCGGCGCTGAAACTGCCGACCGGGTAAGGACCAGAGAAATATCCGGAGGCATCGGTCTGCACCACAATCATGGCACGGAAATCTGCCGCCTCAGGTTGCGGAGCCTGAGCTCCCCAGATCACGACCTGGCGGTTGGCAATCTGGACTTTGCCAGCCCGGTCGATCACTCGCCCGCGCAGCTTGGTGGGGCGGCCAAAAGCAGGGTCTTCATTGGGTAAGGTTTCCGCGTACCGCCGCGGTTCCACCCGGAAGCGCAGCTGATCGCCTAGCTTTTCGCCGGGAACGCTGGCGCTAAACAGGGTTTCTCCATCTGGCGCAGAGACCCGGAAGGCCACATCGCCCTGGATGTCGGCGGGGTTGGGAAAGGTCAGGGTCACGTCGCCGCTTTTGGGCAGCTCCAGGCTGATCTGGGCGCCCACCCACAGGGTGATCTGGTCATCGTCCTCGCCGGGCAGGCGTTCCCGCCGGGTGAAGGTAGCAGACAGACGGTGGCTGGTGTAGTCGTCCGCACCAGACGGGGAGGTAAGGATCACTTTGACGACCTGCGGAGGCAGCTCGTCGCCGCTTTCTTTTTCTCCGGCAACGACCCGGTCGGCAAAGCGGCTGACCATCGCTTCGCTGACCCCGGGCACTGCCGCCAGCTCAGCAACGGTGCGGAAGCGGCCCACCGTGGAGCGGTAGGTGATCAGACGAGAAGCCAGGCCCGCGCCGATCCCCGGCAGGGAGGCAAGCTCAGCGGCACTGGCTGTGTTAAGATTAATTTTTTGCTGCATCAGGTTCTTCCTTTCGCGAAAAATCGGGATCCATTAAACTGCTGGACACGCGCTAAAAAAGACAGGCCACCTCCTTTCATGCTGTTGTCGTGAGGTCTTTATCGATATGCTTAACGACGGTGTGGTGGGGATTCCGTTATATTATGGTCAGAATTGTCCGATTAATATACATCTGGTGTAAACTCTAACGGAAATGACCCATTGCATTAATTCATTGAGCCAGAAAGCGGGTGGAGGTGGAACAATCCGCTGTAGTTATTTGGTAAAATCCCCACAGGCATGACCCTTTGTACCAATTCTTAAGCCTGACAGGTTGGAATAGCGAATGGAGGTCTGAATGGCGGAGCTGAAAACGAAAAAAAACGACGAGAGTGTGCAGGCATTCCTGGAAAGCGTCCCGGATGAGCGTAAACGCCGCGATGCGTTTGCGATTCTGGAATTAATGCAGGAAGTTACCGGCGAACAGCCCAAAATGTGGGGCACCAGCATTGTGGGCTTTGGGGAATACCATTACAAATACGCGAGCGGGCGCGAAGGCGATTGGTTCGTAGCCGGGTTCTCCCCGCGCAAACAGAACCTGACGCTGTATATCATGTCCGGATTCGATAGTTATGAAGGCCTCTTGGCCAAATTAGGCAAATACACCACCGGCAAGTCCTGCCTGTACATCAAGAAATTGGACGATGTAGATCCACAGGTGCTGCGCGAGCTGGTGCGCCAGTCCGTGGAGCATATGCAGGCAACCAACCCGCCGGTTTAAATTGCGCTAGCTCACTTTCCTTGGCGGTCCAAGCTCAGCCAACCATTTCCCTGGCGCAGGCTAATCTTTCATCCGGGCGATCGATTTTTGAATTGCTGCGTTGCCGGTAGACGCAGCAATTTTGTTTCGCCTTGGATGGAAAAAGCAGCCGGGAGAGATTCAATCGTTTCTTTTCGTTTCCCCCAACATGTAGAAGCAACCCAGCTTCCAGTGATATAAACCAATCTTAAGAGCAAGAATTTATATCCACACATCCCGTGCCAGACTGAAAAAAAGCTGGCGGTACGGGCAGCATTTTTTCAGCGACCACTGCAAGGAAATAACATCCAAATTTCCGCTAGAATCAAATTGTGTCCGGCGCGCCAGCCTGCGTGCTGGCGTGTAAATGGGACCACTTCACACGGGGGAAACGTTATAAACAACATACCCAAACCCTTGGGCGCCCTGAATTTTGGTGATATGCCAGGGAGCGTTATGACATGGGCAAACTACCGAGCTTACTTCCCAGGATCATCTTAATCCTCATATTCCTTTGTTTTCCTTTCCCTGCAGCGAGCTACTCGCACATGACTACCGCCACCGCAGATCCGATCGTATACCTGTCTGCGGCGGACGACGGATCGGAAATCACCGTGACGACCGGGACGCTGCTGGAGCTGATTTTGCCGGCCAACCCTTCCACGGGCTACATGTGGAACCTCTCCACGCTCGATCCAGACCTGTTTGGGCTGGAAAGGCGCGTTTTCGAGCCTGAGAGCGATCTGACCGGTGCACCTGGCCTGGAATCTATTCAGCTCAGGGTTCAGCAGCCTGGCGAAATCCGGTTGCTGATAGAAAACCGGCGAGGCTGGGAACGTGATGCTCTGGCACTTGACACATTCGAGGTGCAGATCACAATCCTTGGCGAGCCGCTGGAAAACCCCGGACCTGATGCCGAACCAATTTCCCCACTGCCAGCACCGGTGGAACCCACAACCAACTTGACTACCGATCTCATCCTGCCGGAATCGTTCGATTGGCGCAGTTTGAACGGCCTAACTCCGATAAAAAACCAGGGAGGCTGCGGCAGCTGCTGGGCATTTGCGACGACCGGTGTGCTCGAAGCAGCGCAAAAAATCCACACCGGGCAGGATGTCGATTTCGCTGAACAGTTCCTGCTGGGGCACAACGAGGCCAACTGGTCCTGCAGCGGCGGCTCGCAGGCTTTTGATTACCATAATTTTCGCATTGCCTCTTTGGAACGCGAAGCTGGCCTGCTTCTGGAGCAGGACTGCCCCTACCGGAGCAACAACAGTCGCTGCATTGGCAGCCAGCCGTTCAGGCATCCCTACACCAGCGATGCTAGCATGCAGGTCCAGGCGAGCACCGCTGCGATCAAACAGGCAATCTTGCAGTACGGTCCGGTATATACGCTCATTTGCGCCGGGCCAGGTTTCAGCGCGTACCACAGCGGTGTCTTCGAAACAAATGAAAGCAGCTACTGCAGTGGCGGTACAAACCATGCCGTCGTGCTGGTCGGGTGGGATGACAGCCTGGGCAGCCAGGGCGCGTGGATTTTACGCAACTCGTGGGGAACGGCCTGGGGCGAAGAAGGTTATATGAACATTGCCTACGGAATCTCGAACGTGGGGCGCAACAACCTGACGGCAATCTACGATGGCAGTCCGCTCAGCCCAGAGGTGCAGTACGGCGGAGTCTTCAAAGAATTAATCCTCGACTATCCATATCTGTATACAGGAATCGGCAACCGTCTGGCCGTATTTGATGTTTCGCAGCCGGACCAGCCGATTTTGTTGGGAGCCAGCATCCCGCTGCCGGACACCATCCGGGGTGTGGCGGTACAGTCCGGGTATGCATACGTTACCACCTTTTGGAGAGGATTGAGCGTATTCGATATCAGCAACCCAGGCCCACCTCGTTATGTGTACGGTGATTCATACCTGAGCGGCTCATCTGGTGAAGATGTTGTAATCGCAGATGGGACTGCGTATTACATTGACAATTTCCATCTAAATATCCTCAGCCTCGCTGATCCTGCCCGGCCTGTTCGCCTGGGTTCGATGGTCACAAGCGGAAATCCCAAGGCTCTGGAAGTAGCAGGAAATTTTGCCTACGTGGCTTCCTGGTCGGTTGGATTTTAATGTGATCAATGTGTCCAATCCCGCCAGCCCCACCAATGCTGCCCTGGTGGATACGCCGGGGTTTGCCATGGATATCGCCCTTCAGGGACAGTATGCCTATATTGCCGACCAGACCGGTGGGCTGCGCGTCTTCGATATATCAATCCCGACTGCCCCGGTGGAAGTGGCTGTTTATGATACGCCGGGATCGGCTGAAGGGGTTGATATATTCGGCACACGCGCCTATGTAGCGGATGGCGAAGCTGGCCTGCTCGTCCTGGATATCACCAACCCCACCGCTCTGGTTCTGATCACCAGCCTGGATACCCCGGGTACGGCTTACTCGCTGAAGGCAGCCGGCGACCTGGTCTACCTGGCGGACGGCGAAGCAGGTCTGCGCCTGCTGGATATCAGCGAGGCACCACCGATCGAAGTCGGGTCTTACCAGCAGCTCGGCATTCCACTGGACGTGCAGGCCAATGGTGATGTACTTTATACTGCAGCAGGGAGACAGGGTTTAATCGTGCATGACGCCAGCCATTTGCCGGACCTCGTGGAAACTACCCGGCTGCCGGCTGTGGACTCGCTGAACAAACTCTCCCTGGCTGAGGCTACCCTTTACGGCCTGGATAGTGAAAACCTGCGTGTATTCAGCCTGGAAGATCCGCTGCAGCCCCAAGCGCTGGGATCCCTTCAAGTGGGACCAGCGAGCGACCTCGCGGTTTTGGGCGATTTTGCCTACCTGGCAGCCGGTACATCGGGTATAAAAATTGTCGACTTGCACGAACCAGCCAACCCCCAGGACCTGGGTTTGGTACCGCTGACCCCTGGTGGAGGCCTCACAAAACTCATCCAGGCGAGAGACAATTTCCTTTACGTTCTGGCGGAGCCTGTCACCATCGATTCGGTTCCCACGGGTGGGGGTCTGTTCGTCCTGGACGCCAGCCTGCCTGAAAGGCCTCTGCCAGTTTTGTACTGGCCCGCCACCACATCACCAACTGATTTTTCTCTCGTGGAGCACTACGCGGTGGTGGCAGAGACGACTTCCTGGTGGGAGGGAGATTTCTCCCGGGGCGGAGTCCATGTGCTGGACCTTAGCAGCCCACCGGACCCGGTTGAGGTGTCAAGGGTTTTAATCGCCGAAGGGAATTTGCTAGCCGCTGAAGGGAAAACGGTGTATATCAATGATGGCCCGCGCGGTATAGTGGCAATCAACCTGGAAAACCCGGCTGAGCCCCAGCTGCAGGCAAGCCTGAAATATTTGAGCGGGGTGACCGATCTGCACATATCCGGAAATCTTCTGTGGATGAGTTCGCCGCAAAATGGGCTGCTGGCAGCCTGGAGGTTGAAAGATCGCAAAACAGCTTATATTCCCCCTGAAGGCGGCGAGCTGGTAGGAAAAAGCGACCAGGCCCAGTTTGTGTTCCCGGCTGGAGTTTTTGCTTCCGAGAGCGCAGTTACTTTCCAGCAGTACATGGTTGATCCACTGATTCCAGGATTGGATAGCGCTGCGATGACCTACCGTCTGTCACCTGTGACACACGCCGACAGCAGTGCTGCTGACCTGCTGGGTGCCTATACTGCTCGTGCTGAGTTATACGCATAGTGTTGCACCGGAAGAACTCGTTGAAGCTCTTCCAGCTGGAGGGCGGCGCCTGGGAAATCGAAGACTCCAGCCAGGTTGACATTCCCGGCCACCGTGTGATTGCTACCCCAAGCGACGCAGGGACCTTCGCTGTGATGGGCTGCCTGCCACCAGGCCAGGTGATCCTGAGCGGACCCGCGTCTGCGAGCACCAATACGCCGGTCACGTTCAGGGCACGCGTGGACCCTGCCAGCCTGGCGGGACCGTTCACATTTACCTGGAACGCAGACGAACATGACCCGGTTGAGATAACCCAGGATTCCCGCGAGTCAGAAGTGAGCTTCACCTGGACCGCAGCGGGTCCCAAGCAGGTCACAGTCGAAGTGGAAAATTGCGGCGGCTCAATAGAGGCATCCTTCGTGGCAGATATCAACCTGCCTGTACCTGCGATACCGGTTGGTTTATCCGCTTCTGATGGCACGTTTTCCGGGCAGATTTTGATCAGCTGGGAACAAGCCCACGAAGCAGTGACCTACCGATTGTTCCGTAGTCTGGATACGACCCCACCAGACAACCCCCTGGTCGAACTGAACGGCACTACCTACAACGATACCAAGGCAGAGGCAGGAATGCTCTATCACTATTGGGTTAAAGGATGTAACCTCACCGGGTGCTCCGATTTGAGCCTGGTCGAGACAGGCTTCCGAGCACTGGAGCCGCCGGCAGATCTGCGTGTCACAGACCCGGTGCTGTCCCGCCAGGTGACGCTCAGCTGGCAGTCGGTGCCCGAGGCGCACTGGTACCAGGTATTCCGCAGCCTGGATGACCAACCACCAGTTGAACCCCTGGCGGATCAACTCACTTCAACGGGCTACCAGGATTTCAATGTGGAGCCGGGTGCGGCCTACACTTATTGGGTGAAAGCGTGCTGCGAGCTTGGTTGTTCAGGGTTCAGTGCCCCGGCGCTGGGCCAAACTCTGGCGGGCAGATCCGTGTTCCTGCCATTGATCGGTCGGTAACCGCCTCCCGGAATGAGGCTCTGGTGTCTAGCCCTTTATGTAACAGACCCTACCACTGGCACACAGAATCAAACGCCTCGATTTCGCACCGGAGAGAGAGCATTAAACTTGTGCCACAACTGACACCTGCCGGGCAGGGATAGGGCTGCCTTTGCGCTGGGTGTCAATCCGCGAGGTAACCTTCAACCTGCACCGGCACGCCTGTCGCATTTTTCGTTCAGCTAAGGTTCAACCCCCATTAACGCGAGCGTTCGCCTCTACCAGGTAGCCGAGCAGCCGGTCGTTGATCTCAGTTTCCCTGGTGATTTCCACCATGTGACCCAGGCGGGGCATGGCGCCCAGGCTTTTGGAAGGCAGCAGGTAGTCATCAAAAGGTTTGTCGCCCAGGTCCATGCCGACCCGGATGCGGTCTTTCATCGGCGTGGCGCAGGCGAATTCGCGCCCCACACGGAAGGAGACGTACGATTTGGCGGGTACCACGGTCAACGCGGGCAGCGCCTCCCGCAGGCGGTTTTCAAGGGTCTCGTACAAGGGGCGCAGGTCAGGCCTTTTCTCGAACAGGGCCTCCAGCATCCCGCCCATGTCGGCGTACACCGGCTTGCCGCCGTTGCGGAAAATCGCTGAAAGCATGTTGGCATAGTTGTACTGCAGGTTGTAATCCGCCCGCAGCATGGCGATCATATCGGGGGCTTTGGTCAGCCCGCTGTCCTTGAGGACGGCCATCCAGTCCGCCAGATCCTTGCCAGTGAGGGGCACGAGCTGGGCCAGAAATTCCTTTTCGTAATCCTGCGCTGTCTTGGTCATACCGGCTGTCCTCCTTGTGTAGAACAAATGTTTGCTCACTAGTTTACCAGAATTATACTAAATTTTACATTAATAATCTGAATATTTGTTCGGTAAATGGAACAAGCCGCGGTTTCTTCGTGCTATACTCACAATGGCTGGTGTTAAACACCAGCTGATCCCGGGCGGTGGTGGTGAACTACCGGGAAAACGTAAGCAATGTATATACCGGGGGAATGGATGGAAAACCTGGGTTTTCCTGGCATAGCAATCCAGCGTGCGCGCCGGCTGCTCGTCGCCTGCGGCGTGATGATGGGCAGCCTGAGCTGTCTTGCTGCCTTGCTGTTGTTGGTCGTCCCGTCCGAAAATCCGACCCTGATCCTGCCGGGCATCACAGTAATTGCCCTGGGTTTACTGGGGTTGCCGGTTGTTGCACTGGTAAGCCTATACCGCGGCATCCCCAGCGTGCAGGAAAAAAAAGAGATTGAACAGCGGCTCTCTCAGGTCTCATCTGAGCTGGAACAGGCTCAGAAAGATCCACAGCTCCGTGATCGTGTTCCTGCGGTTCAGCATCGAAAGCAGCGTATCCAGGCGCAGTTCGTTCCTTATCAGGAGCTCAGCTTTGCAAGCTATTTGCGCATAGTTGTGACCTCGTTAAACACTGCTGTTATCAAGGTTGGTGCGCTATTCATCTCCCTGGGCGGGCTCGCGGCCTGCTGTGCGGTTGGCTACAGCTTGCTTGCCGCCAGCGATTCGGCTGCAGATGTGCCTCCAGTTGATCGCCCGCACATTGGTCTGGCTGTTTCTCCCAGCGCAGCGCCCATCCGGCTAACGGCTACTCCCACAAACAGCGTGACGGCTACCGTGCTTCCAACCCGGACTGCCTCAATCACTTCCACCCCGGTGCTTTTCACCGCGGTGGCATCTACCGCAGTGGATTTCACCGCTGTGCCTTCTGCCACTGCCACAATGACTCCCCTTCCGGCTCAGGTGGTGGCTGGTAGTGCCTGCCTGCAGGGAACCCCGCAGGAGGCCGATCTGCTTAGCGTGCTGGACGGAGACACAATCGAAGTGCGCCTGCTGGAGGACCAGCAGGTGTACCGCCTGCGCTACATCGGCATCGATTCTCCCGAATCCGGAGCGCCTTTCGCGGCTGAAGCCGCCGCAGCCAATGCCCGGATGGTGGCAGGGCAGCTGCTGCTCCTTTTCCGGGATGTCTCGCAGGTGGATCGCTACGGGCGGCTGCTGCGCTACGTGGTGGCGGGAGAAATTTTTGTTAATTACGAGCTGACCCGCCAGGGGCTTGCCTCGCCGGTAAATTTCCCGCCCGACGAGGCCTGTGCCAGCACATTTTTACAGGCCGAAGGGGATGCCAGGGCGGACCAGGCCGGCTGGTATGCGCCTGGCGTTGTGAATCCATTTAGCCCGGCTGGGTCCGCCCCAGCTGGAGGCGAGGGCGGCAGCCGGCCGGGCTGCTCACCCGCTTACCCAGACATCTGCCTGCCACCACCGCCGCCCGACCTGGACTGCGCAGATGTGCCGGCGCGCCGCTTCCGGGTGCTGCCACCCGATCCACACCATTTTGACGGGGATGGGGACGGGATCGGGTGCAAATCCTGATTTTTATCCACATGATCTGCCGCAGTTATCCACAGTTTATCCACAATTTTGAACTATGCTGAGTCTCACATCCCATGGAGAGGCGGCTTTGCAGGAATCCAAACGGCTATTCCCCCCTGCTTACCTGCTTGGCACGCTGCTGGTGATGCTGGGCCTGTACCGTTTCTTCCCGGTTACAACCCTGCTGCCCATCCCGTGGAACCTGGCGGGCACTTTGCTGCTAATCGTGGGAATCATCTTGAACCTGCAGGGTGCGGGGCTTTTCCAGGCTGCCGGTACCACCATCCGCCCCGGCGAATCATCAGCTGCCCTGGTGACGCATGGGGTGTACCGGTTGAGCCGCAACCCGATGTACCTGGGGTTTGTGCTTATCCTCCTGGGAGCAGCCGGGCTGCTGGGTGCCTTGACGCCGTTCTTCACCATCCCCTGGTTTCTATTCCTCATTCAGCAGCGCTTTATCCTGGCTGAAGAACGCATGCTGTCAGAGCGCTTTAGCGCCGCGTACAACGCTTACTGCCTGCGGGTGCGGCGCTGGATCTAACCAGTGCGGGACTCGGAAATTTACTATTCAGCCTGCGCACTCAGGGTTGGGATAGCCATTCCAGGGCAGATCCGGGCGCCGCGAACACGCGGAAATCCGAGCCGCGATTCGTTTCGAGCATAAAGTCCGGGAATTTTCCGTGGCTGGTTTGTTCTTCATTCGCCACCAGGGCGGCCCGGATGCTGTAGTTGCTAAATTTCAGCAGGATTTCCCCTGCCAGGCGGGTGGAGAGATCGAAAAAATCCGGGCTCAGCGCCTCGGCATGCAGCAGCAGGCGGTCGGTTGCGTTCTCTCCGCATAATCCCACCAGATCAACGGCGTCGCGCTCGCTGGCGATCACGCCAGGAGACCAGCGGATGATTTCGAGTACAAATCGCCCATTTATATCGTGCAGGACAGTTTGCATAGTAATTTGCCTGTTGGTTCCTTGACCGCACACGGAAGGTTTTCAGCGCGCCTGGCTCTCGTGAAGGAGCTATCGGGCGCAGCGGATCCGCGGCAGGGATAAAATACCCGGAGATTCAGCTGGAAGCTGGCAGCACGAGGACGACTGCATCCACCTCATTTTCCATCAAAAAGCGCTTGATCTCCTGGAATCCATGACGCAGAAACAGTTCCAGCACAGGATCGGAGGCGGTTTCGCGCACCCACAGCAGGCGTGCCTGCTGGGCAGCTGGCTCGGCGAGCAGCGTTTCCAACAACGCATCGCCCAGTGTGCCGTGCGGGGGGCAATCTGCGCACAATTCCTGCCAGGCGCCGACCACGAACAGGCGAAATTCGCAGTCCTGCGGGCCTTCTTCCAGGGCGATGTATGCCGCCAGATGCTCATCCTGGCCGGCGAGCACGTATTCGATCCGCCGGCGCCCGGTGGACGCATGTGCCTGTCTGAATTCAACCCACTCCTCGTTTTCGGCCTCAAAGCCGGGCAGGGCGCGGTTGGCAGCCGCCAGGATCTCAGGCCAGTCGGTTGAACGGACGGCGCGCAGGGGAATGCTCATCGGTACCCTCCTTTAACAAACCAGCAAAGCCGGGCAGGCAGGTGAATTCTGAGTGTGTCGGCAAGATTACCGATCATCATAGCGGCGTTTGTGAGCAGCCACAGGGGCAGCATCTGCTATCAAATCCGCGTAAATTTTTCCGCGGGGAAGTGAAATTAAGCCAATGACCTGCTGCCCCAGCCTGCACAGCGCGCTGCACTCCGGCTGCCAGCCAATAAAGGCGGAGAACTGGCCTTGGGCAGTTTCTCCTGACATGAGTGATCACTTTCTAAAGCCAGTGATCCGGTCATGCCGGTCGGGCTGCATTCCGACCTGCTCCGGGTTCTGGACCTCCACCGGGCATAAGCGGTTGGGTTGGTTATAAACGCAGTGGTGGCGACGGGGACGTGCGTGAAGCATTGAGAGCGGTTCGACCAGGGTCAATACACCGGGATGAGTTTGAAAATCATACCCAGCAAAAATCGTTTGCACCTTTATGCATGCTGCCATCAACATCTTCTCACTCAGCCGCGAGCGGCAGGCGTTCCAGGGTTTGAACCGTTTTGTGATTAAAGCTGGCGACAGCCAGCTGGCACACCCGCCCCCGGATGGAAAAACCATTGCTGTTCCAGTGGTCAACCATTTCCAGGCATTCCTGCGCGTCCCGGGAATTCCCCACGCTGAGACCGGGGATGAAGTCCAAATTCAGCGGACGGGAAGACTGCAGGCTGCCGCGGTAGAGTTGGTAGTGCAGGCGGACAAAACGGCTCAAACCTTCATCGGGGATCAGGGAAGTCTGATAGTTTTCACTGAAGGCATCTTTTGTAACGACCGCGCTGCGCAGCTCAAAATCAAACTGGCGGAAACCAGAAGCCCGCAGGGCAACTTCACGGATATAGGTCTGCGGCTCCCAACCGTAGACCGCAAATACGAGCGCAAAATGCGGGCCAACCCGCCGGTAATATGTTTCATCGTGCAGCAGGCGGTAATCCTGGATCAGCTTTAGGTCAGAAGCAGCCAATTCTGGATACGCGATCACAAGAAGGGTCATGAAGAATTCTCCATGGCAGCAGCAAAACCTGGGTGCGTTCCGGGAGGCTGCCTGTCCCGAACGCTAGAATTTCCCAACAGAGCTGAGGCTAACGCAAACCGGCAAACAAGTCGTTTTCTAGCTGCCTGCCGCCGTTTACCAAGCTGAACACCCGGTAAAATGCACCGTCCGACAGCAAAGCTGCCAGAATTTTTTCATCGAGGTCGGCCAAAGCGCGCAGGTTCGGCAGCTGGGTTTGGTGGCACAAAATGGCATTCCAGGCCGTACGCCAGTGTTCCCTAACCGGGATCCGGCAGCTGAGCATCCACTCCTCCCAACCGATGTGGCTCCGGATGACGCCATCCACATCCATCGAAACCCCACCGAACACCGTTTCGACCAGTTTGACCAGCCTGCGGCTGTCCACCAGATAGTAGAATTTGGAAACCCGGTGGGACGGAAGACCGCTGCCGGCCAGGTCATTTGGATCCGCAGCTCTCAACAGCGCGGCGTGGGTAAGCTGGCTGATGGCGATGTGGTCGGGATGCCCGTAATGCCCATCTGGACTGAAAGTAACCACAACCTGGGGGCGGATCTGGCGCAGGAAGTTTGAAATGTGCCCGCTGGCTTCCAGGGGATCTGCCTGGTCCAACTCGCCATCTACGTAGCCAAGCATGCTCACCGAGGAAATCCCCAACACACGGGCTGCATTTTGCAGCTCCCGCTCGCGCAGGATGCCAAGGGTTTGCTGGCCTGGGTTGGGTTCTGGCACGCCGAACCAGCCGCGCTCGCCACGCGTGGCGGTCAACAGGTGGACTTTGACACCCTCCGAGGCATAATAGGAAATCACACTTCCCATTCCGAGCGTCTCGTCATCAGGGTGGGCTAGAACTATCAGCAGGGTCAGAGATTGGTTGTGGTCCATTTGACTGACCTGGGGCAAAAGTTAAGCCTTTTATTTGGCTGGCATCGCGCGGCTGTTGCTCGTGTTACGCCTGACCGGAAAGAATCCGTCAAATTGGGTTTGCCTGCGCAATTTATCCCGGCTGCCGCCACGGCGATTTCCCAGGCCTTCGCCCACGAGGGCACACGGACACACGAAGCGTGATGGCTAAGTACCTGCCAGCAAACTGCGGTTGAATAAACCCGGCTGCTGGAATGCCTCGCGTCAGGCTGCTGTCCCAACCGGGAGGCCACCAGCTGATGGTTGGCAGCTCCCGCGGAAGATCCTATTTATATATTGTAGGTAAATTTTCTCCAAAATCAACTGCCGATTTTGAGAGGTCAGGTCATTCGAGCGTAAATGGGCAATATAACGTGTTTGGGTAGGCTCAGGTGGTCGCGGCCTGATATTCCCATCATCATGAGAGATCATGCCCGGTAGCGATTCAGCCAGACAAGTAAAGGGTGGGGCTCACCAAACACGCGGCGCACCAGTGTCGGCCACAGCCTGAGGCCAGACTGGCTGTTCGTCATTGCGATCAGGCCGCGTCCGGTGTCCGGCTCCCCAACTGCCAGGGAGTGAAAAACCTCGTTATCACCCCACTGCCAGAACAAGCGCCTGCCCTCCCATTCCGAGATGCCCCAGCCCAATCCCCAGCATAGGCCTGGAATTTGGGGCGGTGGTGGTTTGTCCGGCTGCCCGCGTTCTTTCACCAGCACCACGGGGGTGAGCATAGCCTTCCAGGTTTGTGGAGAAAGCCAGTGACCGTCCCCGGTTCCCGGTGCGAGCATCCGGGAAATGAACCTGCCGTAGGCAGCTGGCGTACAGCGCAGCGAGTAGGCAACGTTGCCTTGAACCGTCCGCTCGCGATCGACCGGCTCTTGTTTGGTGTTATAAGCAGTGGCGCAGGTCAGATCGAACTCTGGCTCCCAGACAAGGCTGGCTTCAGCGGACGCAAGCCCAAGAGGGGTGAGCATACGAGTTTGCAGCAACGGCGCGATGGGCTGCCCGCTGATCTGCTCCACGACCTTTTGCAGGTAAACATATCCTTCACCCGAGTAGGCAAAACGGTGCCCCGTAGGGAACTCCAGCTGCAGGGGTTCACCCTCCTGAGCCCAGTTGGGCAGCCCGCTGGTGTGGCATAACACCTGCCGGGCGGTGATCAGGCGGCTGCGCGGCTCGTCCGGCAGGTAGGGAGCAGGCAGGTACTCATCCAGGGGGACATCCAGGTCCAGCAGCCCATCTTCGACCAGTTTGAGGGCGACATAGGCGAAGAGCGGCTTGGTGAGCGAGGCGGCTTCAAAGACAGTCTGGGCTCCAACCGGGATTTTCTCGTCAATTTTCGCATAGCCAAGATAATCAGACCAGAGGGTGGCGGCATGCTCCAGAACCAGGACTCCCAGCCCGGGGATCCCCAACTCATCCATCAGATCCACCAGCTCGGCCTGCAGGGCAGCGAAATCCGGAGGCGCATTGGTCATACGTCTCTCACCGGCTGATCAGTGCGCCAAACTGGACCAGCTCCAGCAGGTTGCCAGCGGGATCATAAAACCGCACCCAGCGATCGCGGCCGTTATCTTCCACGCCCCAGGGCAGGCTGACTTTGGCTTTGACCAGGCCTGCGAGTGCAGCTTCCAGGTCGGGGACAACGAGCGCCAGTTGGGGGAATGGGTCCGGTTCATCGGAGGGCGGCGGGGCAGTTCCCTCGCGGAGCACCAGGAAGACTCCCCCAATATCAAAATGCGGAAACGAAGCCGGCAGCTCCGCTAATCCCAGGACATCGCGGTAAAAAACTCGGCCTGCTTCCAGGTCGGGCAAGCGCAGGCACAGGATGGCTTTCGGGAGTTGGGGCATGGGGGGTCTCCTTACACCGGCTTGGAAATGTCCAGTCAGATTGTATTGTATCGTTTTTCTACCCACAAGGAGAGGTGCTGCGGCTGTCAGATAGCTTGGAACCACGGAAATCGATCAGGATGGCGGTCTGCTGTTCCCTGTTGGCATAATGGCCTGGGTGTATAATTTTTGTTCTGCCCGGATTCAGCAACATTAACAGCCAAAACGCGTAAGTTGGACAGGATGCAGGAATTCAAGTCAGGCGGGTTCTGGCTTTTTCAAGGAGGTGTCGCTTAATGAACGAGAATATCCTCATAAAATTGTTTGACCACAACAATTGGGCGAATCACCAGATCATCCAGGCTTGCTCTGCATTGAGTGATGAACAGCTCGATGCGGAACCATCATCTGCCACCGTTGGGAGCATTCGCGCTACCTTGACACATCTTGTAAGATCACAGCATGGCTACCTCTCACTCCTGACGCTCCCCGTTAATGATCGCAGTCCTATCTCCCCGCCATTTGCCGGGCTGCAGGATGCCGCGAGCGCCAGCGGAAGTGGTTTGCTGGCTCTGGTGAGGGACGGATCCAAACTTCCGCAGGGAGCCCAACTTGAGACAAGAGATGGATACCTGGTAGAACCCTGGGTGGTTTTGCTGCAGGCCATTAACCATGCGAGCGAACACCGCGAGCAGATCTGCAGCATGCTCACCGCTCTGGGAGTCACACCTCCGGTCTTAGATGGTTGGTCCTACGGAGAAGCCACGCATGCGCTTGTCCCGATCGAATTGTGATCGCAGCCAACGCTGCGGATGGATCGTAACCGGAATGCTGCTCAGGTAGATGTGCTGATGGACCCAAATGGTGCCTACCACGAGCAGCTCCGCTCTGGCACAACCAAGTCCTTGTTTGTTGGCCTGATGTTGGCTGGCCTCTTGTTGTTCCTCTGGCAGCTGCTGGCGGACGGCTCCAGATGGTTAATCGGCTTCTTCTCGCTGGTATTTTTGCTGTTCTTGTTTTACTCCCTCAACTACCGGACGCTTACCATCCACCTGACCTCCGTTGCGCTGGTGTTGAAATTTGGCCTCTTCACCTGGGAAATCCCCATTGATAATATTGAAAGTCATTATTTGGACCAGACTTCCATGAGGCGGATTGGCGGGGCGGGCATTCATTTTACGCCTGTGCAAGGGCGCTACCGCGCCTTTTTTAATTTCCTGGAATTCCCAAGAGTGGTGGTTGTTCTCAAGGAGAAAAAGGGTCCTGTCGAAGAGGTTGCCTTCTCCACAAACCATCCGGATGAAATCCTGGCGCGCTTCACTCATACGGCGGGTGACACTCTTCCTGTATAATGCTTGCATGGTAATCATCACTGATCCCATCCTGACTGGCCCGATTGGTGTCGGAAAGACGACCACCGCTGAACTGCTGGCGGCGCGCCTGGATGTCCCGCAGGTTTCCATGGATGATCTGCGTTGGGATTATTACAATGAGCTTGGCTATGATCAAGACCTGGCGGCCCAGATCGAAGAACGGGAAGGTTTTTGGGGACTTTACCGCTACTGGAAACCCATTGAGGCCTATGCCGTCGAGCGCATCACGTCCGAGCACCGCGACTGCGTGTTTGATTTTGGCGCTGGGCATTCCGTGTTTGAGGACAGGCGCCTTTTCCACCGCGTGCATCGCGTGCTGGCGCAGTATGCCAACCTCATCCTGCTGCTGCCCTGCCCTGACGTTACCGCAGCCCTGGAAATTTTGGCTTCCCGCGAGGAGTCGTTGCGCACCATGCAGCCAAACATCAATGAGCACTTCATGCGGCACCCGTCCAATGCGGCTCTCGCCAAACATGTAATCTACACCTGGGAAAAGACCCCCGCAGAACTTTGTGATGAGCTGTTCTTGCTGGTAAACCAGACCTGGATTCGTGATGGCTGACCAACCTGTGTAAATTGAGCGAGGCTCCAAGATGGGACACACACTCCCCGCACCACCTGCAAATCTTACTGGATTCACATGGCGACCGCTGTTTGAGACTGACCTGTCGGCTCTGTTGACTTTGTTCAAAACCGACCAGCGATGGCGGATGGCATCCAAAGCAGCCGCGTCTCGGAAGAGGGCATGCAGAGCCTGCTGGCGATGCTGGGGGACCGGATCGCAACCAACACACTGGCAGCCACCCGTGCTGGTGGCGAGATCGCCGCGGTGGGTATGCTGTTACTACCCCCGGCTGATGATGAGCAGATCGCCCTGACGACAGGGGAAGTCGCGATCCCCTGGCGCCGGCAGGGGATAGGAACATACCTGATGCAGTGGTTGGAAGCACCGCGCCCGCCAGGATTTTGGCCCCGCGGAGACCTCCCAACCGCAAATCCTGCACACGAGCTGTGACGGGCACCTGGAAGACCGCAAAAAGCTGTTCGAGCAGCAGGGCTTCCAGGCAAAACGATATTCCTACCAGATGCGGCGCAGGCTGGCACTCCCCCTGCTGGCAGCCTTACTGCCAGAAGAGCTGCGGCTGGTGACCTGGACACCCGAGCAGGATGAAGCGCTCATGCATGCGTTTAACGAGGCTTTCCACGGCCACTGGGGATTACCAAAGATGAATATGACCCTCTGGCAGGAATATTTCACCGGAGTGCCGCAGTTCCGCGGTGATTTATCCAGCCTGGCGATGTCTGGCGACCAGATTGTGGGATTTTGTGTCAATTGGATTGTGCCGGCCGCGGTCCAAGGACCTGCACCTTCACCAGACCCCTCCCCGCAGCTTCACGAAGGTTGGGTGGAGGCGGTTGGCGTCATTCAGGGCTGGCGCGAGCGCGGGGTTGCCTCGGCGCTGCTCGCCAACAGTTTGCAGCAATTTAAAGCAGAAGGTTTAGAATACGCCTCCCTGGATGTAGATGCGGAAAATCCAACCGGTGCCCTGCGGCTGTACGAAAAACACGGCTTTGCCATCGCCAGGGAGACCGTCCACTTTGTCAAAGAGCTGATTTAATCTGCTTGTGTGCTGAGGATCTCAGATCCCAAGCGAACCTGGAGGCTGCTCACGATGAATGTTATCCTGCGGGAGGTGCCCCGTTCCGACCGGATCCTCATCCGGCGGTTGATGGAATTCTACCTGTACGATTTTTCGGAATACGTGGGCAGCGACGTGGATGAGAATGGGATTTATGGCGATGAATACCTGGATTTGTATTGGAATGATGCTGCGCGCTCGGCCTGGTTGGTGACGGTCATCGATCGGCTGGCTGGTTTCGTGCTCGTCAATGAGTACGTTCTCGTTGAAGGGAATGAGCGCTCGATCGCTGAGTTTTTCGTCATGCGCAAGTACCGCCGGCAGGGGGTGGGTAACCAGGTGGCGGTCCAGATATTTAATCGACTGCCTTCAAAATGGGAAGTGCGCGTGGTTGAGCGCAACCTGCCCGCCCAGGCATTCTGGCGGAAGGTGATCAGCGCATACACCCGTGGGCAGTTCCAGGAAATATACCTGGAAAACGCAGATTGGACCGGGCCGGTTTTTTCGTTTGATAACCGCTCACAGGCAGGTTGAGCCTTCTCTCACAGGGTTCTCTGAATAAGGATTACACCAACCTCGTCAGGCAGGTAATCGGTTTCTATGCCTGCTGCGCTACGTCCAGGCGGCACCAGGCATACAACGCGTCGTATACCTCAAACTGGTATTCCAGGTTTTCCAGGTCGTCAGGAAAACGCAGGCTGTAGCCCACCGCAATCGCTTCCAACCCGCGCGCCAGCGGGTCGGTATCGATGTCAGCGGCGACATCCGCGGCGTGGATGATGCGCGCCAGGCGCAGCAGGGCCGGGTCGGTCAAATCGTATTTGCTGATAATGGCTTCGAACGAGCAGCGCCCGTCGTGGTGCCCCAGCTCAACGCCCGGAGCATCAAAAGGGATCGCGCCGGTTTCGGCCGCAACTTGATTTACCTGGCTTTTGGGGACAAACAGGAATTCTGCGTCGCTGTCAATAAAACGGCTGATCAGCCACGGACAGGCAACTCGATCGACATGCACGTGCGAGCGGGTGATCCAGATCATAATGGTTCCTCCTGATTGGTTTGAAGGGATTGCTGGACTTCTTCCGGGGGTTTGATCGCCCGGAAATTAATAAATAAAGCCACATCGTACACAATTTTTAAGCTGCCCGCCAGGACAAACGGCAGGCCCAGGAGGGCTGGATTTGCCAGGAACAGTCCGGAAATCACCGGTGACAGCGCGGCGCCAATTGTGCGCGCAACGTTGGTGATCCCGGAGGCCGCCGAGCGCTCGTCCGGGTCGACCACCGCCATGGTGTACGACTGGCGGGTGGGCACGTCCATCTGCGAGATGCTGAAGCGCACGAACAGCACGCCAACAGCCAGTGCCAGGCTGGGCATAAACGGCACAAGGATTAAGAGCACATTCGACGGCAGGTGGGTGAAAACCATTGTGTTTACCAGGCCGATCTTCCCTGCCACCCAGGCAGCGCTCAACGCCGAAACCCCAGCCAGCAGGTTCGCTCCGAAAAAAATGGCTCCCAGCACCGCCGGCTCTACGCCGAATTTGTGATTGAACCACAGCGCCATCAGGCTTTGAATGACAAAACCACCGGCAAATGCGTCCAGGCTGAATAACGCTGCAAGGCGAAAAACAACCTTTTGGGAGCGGTGCAGTCCCAAAAACGATCGGGTTTCGACCGGGTCTCGGGAACGCGGAGCACCACCTCCGGGTTGGGTGCCACTGCTCCCGGAACCAGGCGCGGGATCGGTGGGCAGCTCCACCCCAGCTTTTTGCTGCGGGATTTCGACTGCGGGAGAAAGGCGCCCAAACAATGCCAGCAGCGTCAGGCCAACCACGCCGTACACTAATACCACCGCCCGGTAGCTGTCCAGAGGCATGGCGCCCATGCCTTGCAGGAGCTGCGCCAGGCTTCCGGCTGCCAGGGCGCCCAACGCGGTCGCAAACGAGCCTGCCAGGTTGTACCAGGCAAAAGCGCTTGTGCGCTGGCGGTCACTGACGAGCTGGGACAGGGCAGCCTGCTCGATTGACAGGAATGGGCCGATCTCGTTGCCGCTCGGGCTGATAACCCCGATCATCGCCGCGATCAGCAGCAGAGTAAAGTCGTGCGTGAAGGCAAATGCCACCGCCGCCAGGATCATCAAGGCCGCGCCCACACCCAACATCCGCCGCCTGCCCAAACGGTCGGCATGGGTGGTGATCCACAAGGAGATGGCGGTGTCCCCGAGTAAAGTGAGGCTGAAAAGCAGGCCAGTGGCGGCTGTGCTGAAACCAAGCTCCCCAAGATACAGCGCCAGGATGACCGAAAGCGACCCGTAGCCGAACAGGCGCAGGCTGCGTGTGGTAAATAACAGGCGGATGTCGGTGGGGAAGCGTGGCCCGGGGGCCTGAGCGACTTGCATACCGTTCATCTTACCCCCGACGGGAAAATCCCGGAAGAACACTTTTTGCGCGGATCCCCTGCTTGGAGACCATCCAAATGAGGGTCGCAGCCGGTCAGCTTTCGCCAGTATACCTGCCGATAAACAACACCAGTCCGCTGCTGGCTTCGTGGATCAGGAATAAAAAGGGGTGATCCGCGCGGAAGACCAGCGGCGGGCGGGCTGCGGCGCGTATGGCCATTACAACCGCGCTGGCAGCGGCGGCTTCCGCTCCCTGTTCATTCACCTCCAGAAATGCTTTGTGAACCGCGGCCGATATAAACAGGTCGCGCGAACCGGTCATGCGGGAAAAATCAGCTTTCTCCCGGTCGAAGGCATCCGGCATACCCAGGGTTTCCAGGGGCCGCTTAAGATCGAATGCCGTCTCCAGGCTGAAGACCGGCAGCAGCACCTGCACCTCTGTGGAGTGCAGGCTGGCGAGCAAGCTGTCGAAAGCGGGCTCAACCAGGCTGGCCTCGAGGGCAGGCAGCCCATCTGTCTGGTTGGGCAGCAGAAAGACCATCTCGATACGGCGGCCTTCGAAAGGCAGTGCCAGGACCTGGCATGTTGAATTTTGCGCATAGCCACCGAATAGCTTCTGGCTCATGAGTGGGATGGGTCGCACTGCGCCCGCCATTGAGGTAAAAGGTTCATCCCGGGTGTACTCGGCGTCAAAGGGCTGCTCCCAACTTCCCTTAAAATAGATAGCATTCGCCAGTACCAGGCGTGTCAGGGCAGTCAGCGTGCCGGGAGGCAGCAAATCCTTGATTTTTCCGGCTGTGCGGGACTCAGCCCAGGCATTGATCTGCAGGCGAGCACTTTCCTCAGAACGGATGTAATCCACCGGTGTTAGCAGCGCGTGGTAATGCTGTTCCATCAGCTCAAGAAACGCCGCTTCGAACACGAACCCGGTTTGCGGCCACAGCGAGCTGGCAATTTCCAGGCGAACCCCGGGCAAAGAACTCCAAACCGGAAGATAACGAGCCCAATGCGGCATGCGCTCCGGGATCGAAAGGATCCAGTTGCAAAACCTGCTGCATCTGGGCCGCGGTTGCACCGTGGGCTCCCGCAGCCGCCATCGCCAGCACCCCCAGTACGCTGAAAGGTGAGGCGCACAAACCTGCAGGTCCTGCGCTTCCGGCGAGCTGTTGGTACAGCGCCAGGCTGAAATGGTTGGCGCTGGCAGCCCGAGCTGGAGAAAAAAGGTTTTCGGCCATCAGTGATCTCCTGCATCTATCTGGATTGGATGCCGCAGCTCCATTTTGGCACAATCTCATTCGAAAGACCATCGATCTGCTTGCCAGATTAAGGTTTCTTAACCTGCGGAACGGCCCGTCAATATGGGGCGTTTATAATGAAATACCAGGGACCGCAGCCCACGCCGCTTCAACCATCGGGATCAGGTCCTTTTATGAATGGATACAAGGAGAACGAATGAAACCCATCAAAGTTGTTGCTAATCTCATGCTCTTCAGCAGCCTGCTGCTGGCAGCCTGCGCCAGATTTACCCCAGGACCCGGCGATGAATCCCAGCCAGAACCTGCTCGGAGCGCCGAAAAGACGATTTACGTCGGTCCCGAGCTTGTGGACTGCGTGGGCGTGGCCCCCCAGCAGTGCATGCAGGTCAAGGGGTCTCCGGAGGCTGAATACACGCTGTTTTATGGCAATATAGAAGGTTTTACCTTCGAGCCGGGTTATGAATATGAGCTGATCGTCACAGAGACCCAGATCGAAAACCCACCCGCCGATGCTTCCTCCATAAAATGGTCATTGGTGGAAGTCGTTAGCCAGACCCCGGTTGAGCCAACCAGCCCCGGAAGCGATGTGCTGGATGGTACCCATTGGACGGTGGCGACCTTTTTGAATGCTGCTGGGGCCATCGTTTCGCCCCTGCCGGGCACTACGATCAGCGCCGAGTTTTTGGATGGACAGGTTACCGGGAATGCCAGCTGCAACCGCTACTTCGCCAGCTACACCCAGGACGGTGACAGTCTCACACTTGGCCAGGCCGGTTCCACGATGATGTTCTGCGGTGATCCAGATGGAATTATGGACCAGGAGTTGGCTTATCTGGCTAACCTGGCTCAGGTTGTATCCTTCCAGCTGCAGGGGGAGAACTTGCTCTTGCTGGATGCCGATGGGAACCCGCTGGTTATTTATTCCCAGGCAGCCGCACCTTCGCTGACCGGCGTGGTGTGGGAATTGGTTTCATACAATAACGGCAAAGAAGCCGTGGTTTCTGTGCTGGCAGGCACGACGCTGACCGCGGAGTTTGCCCAGGATGGCACGCTGAGCGGCTCGTCCGGATGCAACCGCTACTCCGCCAGCTACAGCGTGGATGGTGGCAAGATCGCGATTGAACCAGGAATCTCAACCTTAATGGCGTGCAGCGAACCGGATGGCATTATGGAACAGGAAGCTGCTTACCTGCAAGCTCTGCCAACTGCCGCTACCTATGGATTTGCTGATGGGCGGCTTGAGCTGCGCACGGCGGACGGCGCCCTGGTGGCTTCCTATAATGCCCAGGCAGCTCCCGGCATGAGCCTCGAGAACACCCAGTGGACCCTGGACGGGTTCATGATTGGTGGAGATGCCTTTGCAAGCCCGCTGGCGGGCACCACCATCACCGCCTCCTTCCTTTCTGAAAATCGTCTGAGCGGATCGGCCGGTTGCAACAGTTACACAACCAGTTACGAGCTGGATGGCGAGCTGCTGGCGATCGGACCTGCCGCCTCCACCAAAATGCTGTGCTCTGACCCATCAGGAGTGATGGAACAGGAAGCGAACTACCTGCAGACTCTGGAAAAAACGGCCGCATACCAGCTGACCGCTGACCAGTTAATCTTAGTGGATGCTGACGGGCTGCAGACGCTGGTTTTTATTCGTAGCGCGGGTGAGGGCGAGCCCGTTGATACCAGCGCGGTACAGGTTGATGATCGCCAGGTACTCCTGGCAAATGCTGCCTATGGCAATCAACTCGTGCCCGGTGGCACGGCCCAGCTCAGCGACGGAGAATTCCGCACGCCTGCTGCGGAGGGCTCTGCTTCCGAAATCACGGTGCGCTTAATCGGCGAGCCGGTCTACCTTACCTTGCCGGGTGGCGAAGAAGCCGCCCTGGTGACCCTGGCCTCGAACGGCGGTGGGAGCGGCACGTTCATTGATCTGCACCTGGTATCGATTCAGGATGGCGTTGTTCAGCCGCTGGCTGTGACGATGCTTGGAGATCGGGTGATTGTGAATTCCGTTGCCTGGGAGGACGGGCAGGCCGTCGTGGACCTGGTTACCCAGGGTCCGGAAGATCCAATGTGCTGCCCAACCCTACATGTGGTGTTGTATTTTGATTACCAGGATGGCGCGCTGCGAGAAGCCGGGCAGGAGGAGATCGGCACCGTTCCTGCGGAAGTTCTGCCTTTGTTGGGTGTGAACTGGCAGTGGCTGCAGACGCAAACGCCAGTGGAGCTGATCGCTCCCGAGCAGCCTGAGAACTACACCCTACGGTTTATGCCAGATGGCAGGTACCTGATTAAAGCGGACTGCAATTTTGGCTCTGGAAGCTATACCCTGCAGGACAGCAGCCTGGAGCTTGGCCCGGCGATGATGACCATGATGGCCTGCCCGGAAGGTACTCAGGACAGCACATATCTGCAGCAGCTCGATGCTGCCCGCATCCTGTTCTTTGATGAGGCGGGTGACCTGCGGCTGGATTTGTTCGCCGACGGCGGAACCATGCAATTCCAGCGCGACTGGTAATGATCAGGCTGTAAATTTATTTAGGGTTTAACTGGATGCACTGCCTGGCGCAGTGCATCTTTTTATATGAATAATCGGACCCAGATGGAAATCTGGGCGCGGCGATTGCCATTACCGCGCCCTCACTCGTCTTTAGGGTTGAACCCGTCGGAGTCGCTGTCCGACAGGCCGGGATAGATATCTAACCATATGAACCAGACAACTTCGATGATCGCGGCGTGGATATTCATACCGGTGGTCTCGGTGAATGGTAAAAGCGGCAGTCAGGTGGCGCACTGCGTGGGGACCAAGGAAATTGCTGCAAGCGGGTTGCCTGATGGGTAAATGACAGAGAATCCACGCTTGCCGGGAACAAATGATGTTAAAACCCTAACAAGATATTAAGAAATACATATAAATATCGATGGTTGTACGGTATACACTATATTCAATTAAGGGTTGGGGGACTGCAAACACCGAATAACAAACTTTCAAAATAACGCACGACGTCCCTACGTGGCGCGCAGGAGTTGACCTATGAAACACATTCTTGTTTCTTTGTCTCTGCTGTTTCTGGCTCATCTGATCTTTGTGGTTGACGGGTCAAGTGTGCATGCCCAAGGGCCCACAAATACCTCCTCTATTGCGACCACTGCGGTTTGCGGCTCGCTGGCTGCCAGTGAAACCTGGACGGCTGTCAGCAGCCCATACGATGTATGCACTCAGGGCGTCAATGTGCCGGCGGGGATGACACTGACCATTGAGCCCGGCGTGACGGTCCAGTTCGAGCCTGCGTCGACCAACAAATTGAACGTTGCTGGCAGCCTGGTAGCCCTTGGCAGCGCCACGCAACCCATCACGTTGACTGGAGTGACCGCTACGGCTGGATCGTGGGGCGGCATCAATGCGGACGGAAGCCCGACTACCCCGGCGATCGTCAACCTGGACATCGTCACCCTGAAATACGGCGGGGTCAGCGGCTCATATGGAGCCACACTTTATGCTGATCAGGCTGTGGTAATGATCAAACACAGCAAGGTGGAGGACAGCGCCGGAAACGGGCTGTACCTCACCTACCGGGCAGGCTTCGAGGTGCAGGCTACATCGTTCACTCGCAACCAGCAGAATGCCATCCAGCTCAACCAGCCTTCCACCGATCTGAAGCTGAGCGGGTTGAGCGCCAGCCAGAATGGTACGGATGCCGTGCGCGTGCAGGGCGTTACAAATATGCCCGGTCAGCGTTTTTGGAACAACCCGGGCATTCCATATTTACTGGAAGGATCGGTGAGCAACCAGTATGGGGATGCCCTCACCCTGGAAAAAGGCAGCACCCTGGAGTTTACGAACAACAGCCTGATGAATATTTCTGGGCAGCTGACTGCCATTGGCACACCTGTTGAGCCGATCACCCTGACCGGGGTGACAAAAAGCCCGGGTGCGTGGCGTGGCTTGTATGTGTTCGGCAACGGAGGCAATGCTGTGGCCCAACTCGATTATGTCACGGTTGAATACGGCGGCAGCGATGTTGCCGGTGCGAATATTGAAGTGTCGGATGGGCAGCTGATCGCTCACCACACAGTCATCCGCAACAGCGCGAAAGATGGGGTGAAGTTCGATTTTAATGCCGCCGGCTCCTTGCTGGCTGGGCAGATTACCGGCAACACGCTCTACGGCGTACGCAACCTGCAGCCAGTCAACCCCGTGCTCGCAAGCAACAACTGGTGGGGCGACGCCAACGGCCCCCAGGCAGACACCCCGGGCTGCAGCACGGGCAGCGGTAATCCAGTCAGCACGGGGGTGCTCTTCCGCCCGGTGCTCACGGCAAGCGACGCCAGTGTGCCTTTCCCGCTGAGCAATTCCCCGGCCATCAGCCTGACCCCACAACGGTGGTTCGCTCCCGCGGACGGTTTGACGCAGGTTTATTTTGACCTGAACCTGGTGGATGGCAATGGCATGCCGCTGGCAGGTCGTACAGTGCGTTTATCTACTTCTCTTGGAACGGTAGTTGATGGAGGCGTGACTGACCTGACCGGCCAGACACGGGCGTATCTCACCTCTTCAAGCCCAGGATATGCCAAAGTTACGGCCCGGTTGGATCCAAACGCGGCCAATGCCTGCGAAGCTGCCCAGGCACCTACAACGACCGTGACCTTCACGTCGGTTCCTAACCTCACCGAGCTATTTCCCAATTCGCCGGCTCCATATATGAGCAATGATATTTCCATCACCCCACAGCCGGTGATATCGGGGGTTCCCACCACTGTGCACGCGAACTCTGAACAATCCGCTGAATGCGGCGATCACCGTGGATGTGGCCTTTGAGTATGCACAGGCTGGGGTCGGGCTGGCCTTCGGTCCCATCGGCAATCTCACCGGTTTGAGGGTACCGGCTAACAGCAGCCTGCCGCTGCAGGCCACCTTTGCACCGCCCATCTCAGGGCATTACTGCGTGCAGGTGAGCTACACGATTACGGCGGTGGGTGGGGTCGCGTTGGCCGCTCCTATGGATGGCGGCAGCGGTTTGAAACAGTTTAACTGGGATGCAAAACAGGCGCCGCCCATTTCACCGCAGTCCAAGGATTCACTCGAAAAGGCCAATAAAGCCTTCAACGCGATTGGTAAGCTGCCATCTGGACCGACGCAAATTCAAAAGGGGATCATCTCAAGCTGGTGGGGCAAAGTTAAGGATGCCGCCAGCAAGATTTCCCAAAGCCTGGGTTTCGACCCACCCCGCCAGGATTATACGATTGTGACCCTACCCGAATGGCACACTTTTGCACCGATACAGCCAGATGCAAATATCTCCGCCCAGCGCGCGGCCGCACTGAACGCTGTGAGCGGGTCCCTGGCTGAAGTCCAGGCCTACGGCGCAGCAGCAACCACCGCGCTTGATCGGTATGGAGGCGCTTCAGCTGCTGGGGATCTGACCTGGGCTTCGAACCAGTCCAACGAAATGCTGTATTACCTGCAGCAGTTCGGCAATTCCTTGCTGACCTACGCCGACAGGCTGGATGCCTTTGTGGCAGTGCTGCAAGCGGAAGGTGAGACGCAGACGGTCATCACAGTAGGCGATGTGATCAGCTATCAGTCGCGCCTGGCAACCAGCGGTTTCACTGCCCAGGAAATTGCCGAAGCGCACCAGATGGGGATGACCGATGTGGATATCGAAGCCTACCGCCAGTCAATCATCGCTGCCAATCCGGCGGATATTGCCGGGGATTTGATCACGATCTACACAGGCGAAGCTGCGACGGCTCGCGATACCGGCAACGCACTGCTGCATCCCAGTATGTTCAACCCGTACTTCAGCGTTAGCGGCAGCGCAGGCTTGAGGCCACTCACTACTCCGGCCAACCGCATGGCGCAGGTGAACAACCTCACCGAGACCATCCAGGTTGGGAACCCGTTGGCGACAACTACCTCTATCGATCTGCGTGTGCGCCGGATCGATTTACCTACAGATTGGTCGGTTAGTATTTCGCCCGGGCAGGTGACTCTGGCGCCAGGTCAGGAAATTCCGGCTACAGTAACCATCCTGGTGGGGACTCCCCTGCCACAAGGCAGCAAACCCAGGGTGGCAGTGGAAGGATATGCAGCTAGCCAGCTGCTGGGCGGGGTGACGATTGATGTCATTGTGCCAGACTACCGCCCCTTTGACGGGCATACGCGCAGCTATTTCCCATTGGTGAAACGATGAGCAATCCCTGACCATCGGAATATTCTGGGTCACAAAAATCGTCCAGATTAATCCGCGGCTACATTTGGAATGATGTATTCATCGCGAACACACTGGCTGTTCACTTGAGCTGCTGTAAATAGGATAATTTTTACACCATGGATTTGTTTTCAGCTTCGCTGGCAGAGAAGAGCAGTTTTCATGAGCGAACAGGTGCTGGGTGAGGCTTTGAGCGCGGTGATTGCTAACACCGCGCCCTCCGCTGCAAGCGATTAACCTGCATCCCCATCTCGCCATCCGGGGGACCATCCCACCAGTTTTCACTCTTCCTGCAACCACTGCCAGTAGGCCACGTCTTCGTCGGATCCATCGTCGAGTAAAGCAGGGTTGATATCGGGTGTGGTGCGCAGCCCGCGCTCCTTCCATAAGTCGTAGGCCAGCTTCTTGGGCTCGCTCTGCACACCCTGGCGTTGGAAATATTCACACGTCCGGATGACATCACGTTCAAAAATCCTGTACGCATTCCGGTTTTGCCCGGGAGCCACGACCTGGGGGAAGTCGATCAGGGTGATCTCACCCTGCCAGTACAGGATGTTGTAGGCTGACAGATCGCCGTGGATCAGGTCCTGCGCCAGCATAATCCGGATATTTTCAACCACCCGCTCGAACTGGCGACGGGCTTCTGCAGCCTCCAGGTGGATGGTTTGCAGCACCGGAGCCGGGAAGTCCCGGTCCCCGATGTACCCCATCAGGATTGCATTTGAGCTGCGCCCGAAAGCCGCTGGCACATCCGCGCCCGCGGCGTGCAGCTTTTCCATCGCTGCCAGCTCGTAGGCCATCCAGGAGCTGTGCAGCAGTTCCAGCCCATACCCGGTTTTTTTCTGCATGGCATGCAGTTTGCCATGGTTGGTGATCTCGTTGCCGGCTTCGTCCAGGTTGGCGCGGCCTTCGCGGTAGATGTGGTCGTTGCGCAGATTGCGAAAATTGCGCGGCCGGTAGACCTTGGCGGCCAGCAGTGGCACCGGCGCGCTGGTATCCCCGGCACACAGGTAAACATTGGCTTCTTTGCCACCTTTAACTTTGCGCAGGATATCCGTGATCCAGTGCTGGTTGTAAAATGGGCCGATCGCTTCCTCGATCCAGACTCGTTCGTGGCGAGAAGGCACAAAGGTCTTGATAAAACCGGTGGTTTTCTCCACCTCGTCATCCGCCAGTTCGCGGATGACCATGCCCGTTTTTTTCTTAGGTTTGTGGTTCGGATTCCACTTTGTGACCAACCGCGGGGCATTGCGGTTGGTTTTCTTCTGCTGGATGGGTGGTTCGAACTCTTCGAAATCGTCGAATTCGTCAAAATCTGTATAGGTATGCATGGTGATAAAAATCCTTACAGGCATTGAAGAGCAGGTTGGTAAGCAATGCAGCGAATTAAAAAGCCGCGGCAGGTGTGTGCCGCAGCGGCTTGGGTTTTCGAAAAGGATAAAAAAAACCACAGGCGGGGCGCGCCTGTGGTTAGCTCACCATACGGGAATCGGCGGGAGGCAGATCAACAGGCACACCCATGCAGCACAGACCCTGCATGGACAGGGGATCGCAAGATGACTTCGGCTGACATGGGCTACCTCCTTTCGATTCAGGATATGCTCGAATATAACACCGCTTTTGGCGCGGCGTCAAGTGGGAGTTCTGGCTTTCGGATAAGTTCGGACAACCAAAACAAATGGGGCACTGCTGCCCTCTATTTAGATAAGGATATCAGCCTCCTGATCCCGTTAATAACGAGAGGCATCACAACCGCTGCCCGCGCCGGACTGTGACTGGAGAGCCAGTCGCCAGGAACATCGAGCCGGGTGGCTGGCTCAAAGGCTCGGCGAACTCCGCGCCGTAAAAATTCCCACTGTCGCAGTCCAACGCCGCCTCCATTCCACGCCAGACCGTCCACTGCGGATGTTCAACCTGGTATTCCACGGTCCCGTTATCGCGTTGAGCCGCATAGCCATAATAATGCTCGCTGATAAAAAATTCCAGCGAACCAGCATCCGGCAGGAAAGGTTCACCCTGCGCTCTAATTTCCAGGCGGTTGCTGCGCCCCTGCCACATCCAGGTGTAGGAAACGTACGGTGCGTCCGGGAGAGCATCGATCTGGTGCGCCATGGGCAATGCGACGTAATTTTCGTTATAAACCATGCGGGCGATCCAGGCGATGGTGGGTCTTGGTACGATTTCTTTGACGAACACAACCCCCCGGCGAAGCTCGCCGTCTTGCTCGCGGCGGACATAAAAACGCAGGTTTACCTCTTCAAAATTACGGTGGAATGGAACCGGCACTCCTAACAGGCGAGTATCAAGAAACAGAAAACCCACCATGCTGACAAAGCAGCGCCCCTGCCACATGTCGAGTTCTGTGCCGGCGGGAATGCGCCCGGCGAGCAGCTGCGGCTCGATTTCGTAATTCAGCATGGCAAGCTGTGCCCAGCGGGCTGTTAAAAAAGCAGGTTGAGTTCCTGGAGTGGTCATGGAGAGGGTCCCTTGTTAACGGTTGAAATGAAATAAGCAGCTTTTAGGGTCGGTTAGAGCTTGCGACCGGCAAAACAGGGCTGCCGCGCCAGAATTTGCTCTCTCCCGGTTCTGCCAGATTCCCCAGGGTACTGCGGTAGGGCATCAGCTTGAGCAAGCCGAATTCGGGGTTGGTTACATCGCGCCAGATAACCGCAGAGTCGTAGCCCAGTGGGGGCGCGGTCAACCGGAACAGCTCCCAGATGTGTTCCTTGGGGCTAAGCTCGTCTTCCCAGAAGGCCGTACATTCCGCGTAAACAGGTTTGAGCGGGTCGGTTATATAAGCTAGCGAAATAAACGGGTTGAGAACCAGATGGCGACCCTTCAGCGAGTTACGGTTGGTAGCAACCCAGCCGGTTTTCCCCTCCCAGATTGGGTGCATAATTCGCGAGCTCGGCCGGTTGTGCGTATCGATGGTTGCAAAGCTGCACCACACCATGGTATGGGCACGCTCCCTGAATGATAATTCAATTTCAGCAAACTCTTGAATTCGTGTCATCCGGTTTCTCCTGGATTGCCGCGCCGGCTGGCAGCCGGCCTTCAGTCATCATGAGACAAGCCCATTACCTGTAGAAGATGAAGTCGATATCGCCAGGAGACTGCCCGTGGTCGGTCAGGATTTGGGCAATTTCAGTATGGTGCTGCATGGCATGCAGCACCAGGTGTTGGAGCACGCGCCAGTAGGGCAGCGTGTAGGTGTGCCCACGGCGGGTTGTCAATGAAATATCGTTGGCGATCCGTGCATCGTACAGGCTTGCCAGCAAGGCGGTCATCGCCTGTTCTTCCTGGAGGTAACCAGCATCCAGGGCAGGCAGATCTGGGAATTCTTCAGCGTTTATCCTCCCGGGCTGGATGCCAGTTTCCAAAGCCACTCTCCACCCAGACTGGGCTGCGAGCAGGTGGAAAAAAAGGTCATGCAGTGAGCGCTGGCTGGCTCCTGGACTGGTGCTGAAATCGTTGCTGTCCAACCTGGAAGCTCGTTCGCGCAGGGTGCGGTTCGTGCTCCAAATGTAAGCAAACAAAATCTGATAGTTATTTTGCAAGGACATAATGATCTGCCTCCATGGTATCCAACGACTGCCGCCAGTTTCTGTTACTGCGCATAGTTACTCCTGGTGGGTCTGTACGAGATTAATCCAGGCACGGGCAAGGTCGTGGTAATCGGCGTATGCCTCCCAAACGGATTCTGCCCAGGCCTGGATGATATGCTTGTGCTCGGCAATGGATGCGGCTGACTGCACATCCAGGATGGTAAGCCGGCCGCGTTTTTCTGGTGGTGTGGGTCTCGCCAGCGTCGGGTTGGTGCTCAACCACTGCTGAATGGCGCGGTTTAGCTGCACATCCCCCTTGTGATCCAGCCAGACGCACAGACCGGTCAAGTGAGCTGCAAATGATTTCCCCGAAACGGCATAGCGGTCAGGATGCTGCATGGCATAACAATCCACAAGGACACGGTGGGTGGGAAAATAAAGCACATCCTGGAAATCGCGGCTGGTGAGTTCTTGAAAGAGCAGTTCGCAGCCATCAGCGCTACCCGGCAGGAGCGCCCCGCAGGCCGGGCAGGAATCCAGATCGAATTCAAGCATCGTCAGGTCGTCCCAACTTCGAAACGCTGCCTAAAATTGGGTAGGTCACTGCGCCTCTGCCGGTGGGGAATGGCTGCCAGCGGGCTGCAAACCCCGCCCGGCGCTCCCTCGGAGTGCCGAGTCACCAGGGTTGCACCCGATGAATCAGCACTGGAGGGCAGAGATATGAAAGTAACAAAGCCGCACCCCGGGAATGGTCCGGAAATCGTGCAGGTCGCCACTTGTTGATGTCGGTCGTCTGCCAGCAGCTCATGCCCGGCTTCACCCCTGCAGCCTGTCAATGCGCTGATGTGGATGTCGAGCGTGTAAACACCGGCATCCCCGATTGAAGTCCGCCGGACATCGACCAGCCCTTTTCTCCAGGCTGGAATCCAGTTTCGGTCGGTGCCACAGTCGAACACCCAGGTTGCAGATTTGTTTGTTTCGATTTGTTCTTCGACGACAAGCATCGCAAGTCTTTCTGGGCCGAACAATCTTTACTAATTCTATCCTATTTGCCGGGGTGTGCCAGGACCAATCATTACCTGGCAATTGGCGGTTTTGGCGCGAGCTGCATTTGGTTTCATTAGTAGAGAAGGCACGCCCCAACCACAAAATTCGCATCGAACACCTTTATTGTCGTTGCAGGGAGGTACAGTGGCAATTCAGGACGACTACCGGTCAATTCACCAATGGATCTTCCCGACTGTGGCGCACCCACCGCCGGTACCTCATTTGGGCTGCGAACCCGCCAGATTATCAGTACCAGCAGAACTGGTACTGCCCCTGGGGAGCTTGCTCAACAACAGGCCAGCGGATGCAGCCGCGATAGCAAGCCAACCCATTACGATGGGACCAAAGAAGACCGCTACAAACCCAGTCTGGACAAGACACAATACGAGGTCATTGGTTCCATCACCGTTATCCTGCCCCACGCACAGCGGCGTCATGCTCAACGCTGCCAGGGCAATCAGGGCAACCAGGGCTGCCAGAAACGATGCCACCATCAGGCGCAGGAATAGGGGCCAGAAACGCTTCTCCCCGGAATCCGGGACAAGCAGAATACCCAAAAAAAATGCGCTGGCAGCCAGCACCGCGCTTACGATCAGGTAAATGGGCTGGAAATATTCCCCCTCAAAAAATACCCACACCAGGCAGCCCAGGGCGACAGCCGGCAGCCCCAGGATTGTACCAACAAGCACACGCAGCAAGCCGGTCATTGGAGCTTAATGCGCGGGCGGCGGCTGGTGCAGCAGCCACAATACACGATCGTAGGAAATAACGTAATGGAAAAGGAGTAGCCCGGCAAAGATGTAAGCCCACAGATCCTTGTTTGCTGCAAACAAAGCCCAGATGGCCGCGGCGAAGTAGGCCAATTCCAGGATGAGGCGGGCAACCCCCGGAACAGCCACCGGAGCCTTGCCAGGATCGTTCGGCACCCGGAAAGTGCCCCACAGGGCGGCTGCCAGCAGCGGTAACCCCAGTGACCACAGCCAGCGTGCCAGGCCGGCATGCTGGGTCCAACCCCAGTACGCCAGGGCCAGTAACCCTATGATTTCAAGTGCGAAGCGAAGAGCGAGATTGAGGGGATTGTTTGCCAGGGGAGATCTCCTTGAAGGTGAGCGAGGTCTGTGCCACGCGGCAGGTCCGCTCCGGTCCGCAGTTCCCGTTTGCAGTGCTTTTGCAATCACCCCCCGTGGAGCGGAGTGGCAGCCAATCTGAAGCCAGCCGCATTTACTTGAATTGATCTGAAAACGTCTGGATCTGCCCGGAATGCTCGCGCTTATGCCCATAGAAACTGTAAACGATATAGTCCTCCAGGTCATATTCAGCCCCGTACCAGGCCAGCAGCCCCGTCTTGCGCCATAGGCCAGGTTCCAGCCGATCCGTTAACGCGCGCACGGTTTGATGGGCCTGTTCGTATTCTGCAAGGACTTCTTCGTAACTAAGTGCTGCGCGTGCACCAACTTCATCATCATTAAAGCGCATGGGGTCTGCTCCGTACCGCTGCAGCACGGGTGTGGGTGTTCCGGGCGTCATCAGGCCGTCCAGGATATCAACCAGCAGTAATTCAAACGATCCCAGGTGAGAAACCAGGTCCTTTACCGACCAGATCCCGCACGCTCCGGTGCGGTACACTTCAGCTTTGGGGAAGGCATCCAGGGTGCGGATAAAAAAACGGTGCCCATACATCAATATATCAGGTGGGTGCATAGCGATTCCTTTCGACTGAAAATAAGCTGTCAGGCAGACGGGCAAATAAGGCCAACGGTGTTTCCATCCGAATCATAGCACAATGCCAGGATTTCCCCGGGGCTTCCTTCCCTGGTTGGGGGACAACCGGGTGCGGCATCGAGCGCGAGCATCTTGGTATACATCGCCGTAATATCACACACCTGGAACCTAAAACTGACCGGGTGCTGAGGCTGGAGGAGCCGCTCGCTAGCCTGGTCGAACCCGAGGTAGGTATTGGCGAGGTGCCTACCCAGACGGTCCTCCGAATACAGGCGCGGCGCTTCCAGACCCAGGGATTTGTGGTAAAAACCAGCCAGCGCTTCAGGCTGCCGGGTTTGAATCAAGTCAGCCTCCAGGCGGATGTTCGAATGGTTATCAGGATCCATCCCAGCCGCCTTGCGCCTGCAAAGAACGGAGTTGCTCAGCATTTAGATTGTATATCACAACAGGGAGCGGTGCAATTTCGGAATATTATTAAAAAAAATCGGCCTGATCGCTCAATTCCCCCTTCGTCCCCCGAACGACCAGGCCACCGGCCTTGTGCGCCATAAAGCGCTGTATGATGGTTACACTATAATCGGGCAGCCTTACGAAAACCTTACGCATAGAGGTAACCCGGCAAAATTAGCTTGCATTTTTGTTAGGCGAGCGAAATTGGTTGCAAATACTGGACGGAATCAGGATTGGTTAGGTAGAACCGAGCAGGCTCTGGTGTATGGCTCTCCCCCATCGATCGGATTACACTCCAGAGCTTGGACGTGCCAGTGAGTCAGGGAATTTGCTCTTGCATGCTGCGCTCCACCTTGCGCCATAACTGGCGGATGGCCGCGGAAGGTTCTTCGTCCACCTCTGCCAGCAGATGGCGGTAGCTGGCGAGCTGTTCGAATGCGAGGTCGGTGCGGCCGCTGGTCAGCAGACGTTCGGCAATTTGCAAATTCGCGTCTTCGTCCAGCGGCTCCACTGCCAACAGCTGGCGCAGGTAATGCAGGTCTTCTTGCCCGCTGACCTGGGTTGCCAGGCGCCGCAGGCACTGCAGGTACACTTGTTCCAAGGTGCGGCGGTGAGCTTCCACATCGGGAGGCAAGGACCAATCGTTGTTCGCCAGGTAAGGTCCACGGTAGATCTCAACCGCCCGGCGCAGTTGATTCGCGTTGCTGGCAGCCGCCAATTCCATGAACTCATCCACATCCAACTCGTGCGGAGCGTCATAATTTAACCGGTAGCGCCCCGCGTCGCTGAGGATGTATTTGGAATCACGCGGTCGTTCGAGGTCGAGCTCAAGCACCCTGCGCAGGCGGTTGATGGTTACATACAGGCTGTTCGCGCTCTGTTCGGCCGCGCGGTCAGGCCACAGCGCTTCAGCCAGCTCGGATGAGGTTGCCCCGGCGGTGCCCTTCCAAAGCAAGTAACCGAGCAATTCACGTGCTCGTTCTGATTCCCAGGCATTCTCAGGGACGGGTTGGCCTGCCACCCAGACCTCCAGCGGCCCAAGTAAGCCAATCCGCAGCGGCACTGTACCAGATCTCTGATTCGGATTGCCTGCTGGGCCGGCGGCCAGCGCCTGGAAGCGGGTGTCAATCTGGCGGATGGCTGCTTCCTGGTCGGTAGCAGCTTCCAGAGATCGCTGGCGTTTCAAATCCATGTGAATAATTTGCTGAGCAATCTCGAACTGCCCGGCATAAGTCTGGATGATATTGAGCTCATGGTTATTAAGGGGGAACGCCATCCCAGGCTTGCAGACCACCAGCAGCGCTTCAGGTATGGTTGCGCCTGTCAGGCGGCAAAAGGCAGCCAGACCGTACCAGGCATGGGCTTCCATCTCCTGAGGGGTGAGCGCCGCTGCCAGGGTCACACCCTGCCCCAACTCGCTCGGAGCCGGCAGGCGCTGGCCAGGGCGCAGGGGCAGCTTGCCAAACTGGGCTACGACCTGCAGCGAGGTGGAGCTGGGTTGTATTTCGTCCAGGTCTGCAAAATGAGGGTCCAGGTCAATGGACGGGTTGAAAGGTGCCTGGACGACCTCCGCTACAAAAGCGCCACCGGCGCGCACATCCCTTACCAGGGACGCCAGCAGCTCATCTCGCAGGAGCTCGGGATCTTCTATATTCAGTTCCTGCAGGGTGGGCAGCCTGAACGGTGTAGCAGAAGTCTCACGTTGGAACAAGTGCTGCTGTAACCAGGCGATACCATCGATAAAGACCGGGAACCCGGCGATGAACGCCGTAATCAACATCGAGGTCACCAGGGGCAGCGGGCCGCCAATCAGGGTCGACAGGTATACATCCAGGGTCAGAGAGACCGAGAGGACCAGCAAGGCCAGCATCGTCCCGGTCAGGGTGAAAAAGACGCTGCGGATAGCCCCTGGGCGGCCGGTGATCGAGCCGAATTGGACGATCACGCTGGCATAGATAAACGCAGCCAGGATGATGAGAACATCCGTGGAAAGCTGTAGCAGCAGGTGAAGATTATCGGAGGTGAAGAGCAGGATCGAATTAATCACGGCAGCTGCGATCAGCAGTGCAAAAGGCGTAAGCAGGCTGAGTATCTGGCGGCGGAGGAAAATCGAGTGCGCTTTCCGTAGCCCATAAATCAGGGCTCCTGATGAGAGCAGGCAAACGGAAAAAAAATAAATCAAGAAAAGCAGGATGCCGGGTCCGAAGCGCGGCCGGAAGATTTCTTGCGGACCGTGGTACTGCACGCCGCTAATCACAAACCACGTAAACAGGCTGGCGAGCGCCAATCCGGCCCCAATCAAATAAAACACAGCCACAACTTGCCGGGTGAGGCGGCGAAAAACCGGTGGGAAGTAAAACCAGGTAAAGTGAAAGTAAAATGCAGGCAGTAAGCAGATGGTAGCCCACTTTACCCGCAAGGCAGGCAGGACGCTGGCTTCCTCGGCGGCTGATGGTGTAATTCCTGGTTGAGGGAATAAAAACAAATTAATCAGGTATATCCCCCCGATACAGCCGACAAAACCTGCAAAAGCCCACGCACTTACGCGGTGGGGGGCACGCGTCACTACGTGCACACCCAGGCTCAGGCAGGCGAAAATTACGATATAGGATGTCAGGTTAGAAATTAAGATTTGGTCCATACGGCTGCCGGTGGGGTCCGATGGCGAATTGCTTTATAAAGATTATAGCACTCCGGATAGTCTTCATTCTGTGCGGGATGTTGGCTGAATTTCACAGGAACACCCTGGTAACTTCTAGAAAGATTCTGTCATATTACCATGGCTTCAAAAAGTGTTATCTATCCTCTCTTTTCGTTACAGCCACACCAGGCTGGGATTGTGGACAATGTGCTCAAAGAGATTACACTTTCACCTCTCCAATCTCAATCCTAATGGATCAAAACAGTGCCGGAGCAAAGCACGGGGGGCGTGCAGACTCAAAAATCGCTATAATAGGGTTTGGCAAATTGCTATCCTGCGTTGGAAAGGAGAACATGTGAACCAACCTCCTCATGAAGTCATCATCCGGACCCAGGGATTGACCAAATCGTTCAAAGGTGTAGACGCCCTTAAAAACCTGAATTTGACGATTTAGAAAAATTCCATTTTCAGCTTTCTTGGACCCAATGGGGCCGGAAAAACCACCACGATCAAGCTCCTGTTAGGGCTGATTTTCCCGACGAGCGGGAGTGCATCTGTTTTTGGGATGGATATCCTCCAGCAAAGCACCGAGATCCGCAGCCGGGTGGGGTATTTACCTCAGGATCCGCGGTTTTACGAGCACATGTCCGCCCGGGAAACCCTCAACTACACGGCGCGCTTTTTCTTCAAGGGTCCCGATAAGGTCATCCGTGAGCGGGTGCAAGAGACCCTGGAGCTGGTAGAGCTGCAAGAAAAGGCAGACCGGCCTATCAAAGGATTTTCGGGCGGCGAGCGCCAGCGCCTGGGAATCGCCCAGGCCCAGGTGAACTATCCGGATTTGCTGATACTGGATGAGCCGGCAGCTTCGCTCGACCCATTGGGGCGGCGGGATGTTTTGGAGGTCATGGAGCGCCTGCGCAAATATGCCACAATTTTTTACTCAACCCATATCCTGGATGACGTGCAGAAGGTTTCGGACTCGGTGGCGATCCTCAACCACGGCGAGCTGGTTACCTTCGGGCCCATTGAAACTTTGCTGGCGGGCAGCGAAGGTGTCGTCTTCCAGGTCAGCTTGCGGCAACCGGTGCCAGCCGCGCGCCAGCGCCTCGAAGGACTTCCCTGGGTGAGCTCGGTTCAGGAGACGCGAGCGCGCAACGAGCACGCGGCCCAAATTGGCGAAGTCAGCTGGCTGGTCGCGGTGAGCGATGCCGATCAGGCTGAAACTGTACTGCTGCGCACCTTGCTGGAAGACCCGGCAATCGTGGTGACCGATTTCCGGCGGCGCGAGTACCAGTTGGAAGATGTATTTGTACAAGTGATCGAAGGAGGCCAGCATGGCGGGCAATGACCAGATGCAGCTTGTAACGGAACGCGGCTGGCGGCGAGGGATGAACAACCTGCTGCGTGGCGAGCTCGGTTCGTGGTTCGGGCGGCGGCGCTGGTTAACCAACAGCCTGATGTGGATTGCGATGATTGATATTATCTTGCTGGTCACGCTTATCCAGACCCGCAGCGAAGTGATTGATCTCAATCTGGTTTTTCTATACACGATTTTCACCGGGCTGGTCACCGGGATTGGGGTGACAATCGCCATGCAGGGAGCGATCGTTGGCGAGCGTCAGAATGGGACAGCCGCCTGGGTGCTTTCCAAGCCGGCCTCCAGGGAGGCATTCATCCTCGCCAAGGCAATTGGCAATTCTGCTGGGCTGCTCGTTACTGCTATTTTGATGCCGGGCATTGTGGCGTATTTCCTGTATTCCTTTTTGTATTTCGGTTATGCTCTGCCGGTTTTGGATTTTGCTTCCGGGATGGCGGTGCTCGGTTTGCATGCCTTGTTCTGGCTGAGCCTGACCCTGATGTTGGGCACGTTCTTTGAATCATGGGCGCCTGTCATTGGAATCCCCTTAGGTTTGTTCTTCACCCAGCAATTTATTATGGGTGCTGTGCCAGCTCTGGTCACCGTGCTGCCGTGGATTATCATAGCGCCGGTTGGGGATGGCCTGCCACCGATTGCAGGCAGCCTGATCTTGGGGGAAACGCCTATCTCGTGGGTGCCGGTATTCTTTGTTACGGTGGGGACGGTGGTGTTTATTGCCATCGCCATATGGCGCTTCCGCCAGGTGGAGCTGTAACTCACACAAATTACCAGACTGGAAGAAAACTGCCAGTTGAAGGAACAAAACACTCCCACACCATGCCCTGAGTGGTGTGGGAGTGTTTTGTTGAGGAGCGAGTGCTGCCTGGGTTATTAACTCTGCCCGGGGTAAGGGTTTCAGCTTGCCGCTCGCCGGAAGTATAACTGGCGCTTGTCTGCCGCGCCATACAGAGCTTCTCCGCTCGTAGCAGTTACCAGCTCCCAGCCTTCCTGTGCCAGTTGGGCCAAGGTTTCGTGCAGCAGCGGGCCACCAGTCCAATCGGTCAGCTCCACTCCATCCCTGAAGCGCGCCCGCCAACCGCGGTGCTCCTGGAAGGAGATCAGCACGTATTCCCAGCGAATGGGAGCCGCAGAGCGGGCAGCTGGTTTGGGCTTGGGGGTTTGTGTCTCAGCCGCTCGTGCTGGAGCAGGTCGTTTTTTCCTGGGCGGGGTGAGGGTGGGTGGCTCAACCTTCATTTCTTCTGAGGGCGGTGCACCCACCAGAATCTCAGCCAGGATATCAGGAGTGGATTTCCGATCAGGCATGGTTCAATATCCTTTCAGCTAGGCGGTTGTAATCAACCGCGCCGGCAGAATGTGGGGCATATTCAAAGATGGTTTGGCCGTAACCGGGCGCTTCCGAGAGGCGCACATTGTAGCGCACTGGCTCGCACAATTGGTCTGCAAAATGGGTCTCAAGTTGCCCCAGAATTTCTTCCGATTTACGCACCCTCCGGTCGACAAATGTCGGGGAGGACATAACGTAAACTTAAGGCAGGGTGGTATTTCTGGATGGATCCCAGATTGCGGGCAAAGTCCAGCAGTCCCTGTAGGGTGAGCACTTCCATGGAAACCGGGGCAAGTACTTCTTCGGCATAAAACAAAACATTAACTGTGAGGGTGTCCCAGCCGGGGGCTGTATCCAGAATTACGAGGTCAAAGCGCTCATCCAGCAGGTCGAGGGCTTCTTTAAGGGTTTGCTCACCACCGAACTCGCGCCGGTTGATGGCCATGCGCAGGCCGCTCAGAGAGCGTCCACCTGCCAGCAGCCACAGGTTGGGCCGGGCGCTGGCGATGGCGTGCTCGGGAGTGGCTTCCGCCAGAACCAGCTCGCCCAGGCCGAATTGGGGTGTGATCCCCAAGGCGCGGCCAGCCTGGCCCTGGGTGTCCACATCCACCAGCAGCACGCGCTGGCCGCGCGTGGCCAGCCCTGCGGCCAGGTTGACTGCGGTGGTGGTTTTTCCAACGCCGCCCTTGGAGAGAGCAACGGCGATTTTTCGCATAGGAAACTCCTGGAGGAAATTTGGTTGGACCTGGCTTAATTCTACCTCGATTTTATGACGCGGCGCGAGACAATTAGCGATCTGGCTCTCTCAGTACGCCTCCGGTCGGCGGGCATCTGCCAGGGTTGATATCCAGCCAGCAGTGTCTTTCACGCGCCAGCGACTGGTGATTCCAGTAAAAGCCATCACGGCTGTCTGGCTGCATTACCCCACGCCGGGCTAAATAATTCGCGAGGGATTTTGGTATACTCTGTCGGATGGTTAAAATTGACAAATTGGTGCGCAGCAGGCGGAAAACGATTGCCCTCATAGTCGAGCGTGATGGTTCCCTGACGGTCCGGGCTCCAGGCAAGGTCAGCCGGAAACTCATCCAGGACTGGGTGGATGGAAAAGCAAGCTGGATTGCCGAACGGCGTGCCGAAATTCTTCAGCGAAATCCACCTGTGCGCACCTACCGGGCCGGGGAAACGCTGCCTTTTCTCGGGCAAAGTTACCCGCTGTTGCGCCCGGATGAGTTTGGGGGGAACTTGTCGTTCGATGGGCAGAATTTTTTCCTGCCGGCGGGCTGCCCGGACCCACGGGCTGCCTGTGAAGCCTGGTACCGGCAGGAGGCACGGCGCGTGCTTCAATCCAGGGTGGAGCAGCTCGCAGGGCAGTTCGGCTACAGCTACAAAAAGTTGCGCATCACGGGCGCGCGTACTCGCTGGGGATCGTGTTCGACCAGTGGTTCCCTGAGCTTCACCTGGCGGCTGGTCATGGCACCACCGGAAGCGATCGACTATGTGGTGATCCATGAGCTGGCGCATATTGACCACCCCAATCACTCCGCGGCCTTTTGGGGGCGGGTAAGCGAGCTGTCTCCCGGCTACAAAGATCAGCGCCGGTGGTTCAAACAGCATGGAGCGGCTCTTTATTTGTAAGCGTCTCCTGCAAGACCACCGGGAGGCGAGGGCCTTGCGCCGTTAGCCGGGACAAACCCTCGCCTCAAAAATTATATTTCCATAATTAATCCCCTTATTCTCTAATTATTTTCTAACCCACCAGGGCAAACTGGTGGGTTATTTGTGCGTATTGACCAATCTGGTCAACAAAGAATGCAATGATTTTGTTACGGTGTTCTGTCTATAAACTTACTAAAATAATAACAGTAACAAATAATTATCAAATTATTTACTAACCAAACGAGAATGATCGAATGACCACTCACACGACTGCCTCCCTGAAAATGCCCTTACTGCTGGCGCTAATGCTGGCATTTGGGACTGGCCTGATCCGGCCAGGGGCCGTTTTGGCGGGTGAAGGGGCTACGGAGCTGGCTGGTCTTGGTGCCAGTTCACGAGCTGCCTATGCGCCGGGCAGCCTGGTGTTTGGGCTGCGCGACCGTGGATTTGAAGCATTCTCGGAACACCTGGCTTTTGCAGCCGCAGAGCTGCCAGTGGGGCTGTATGTACCCGGCCTGCTGGCGCTGCCGGTGGTGCAACAGCCGGCTGGTAATCCTGCATATGTCTCTCCGGCGGATGGGGAACTTACCCATTTCGGCCTGGCCGCCGGATATGGCTCGACCGGCCTGCTGGCTCACAATACTGCCGCAGGCGCCCAATTCGACGACCTGAGCCTTGGACAGGTTCTATACCTTGTGGATGGTATTCACGGGGTGCAGGCCTACCGGGTAGCGCAAATCCGTCGTCTGCGGGCACTCCAACCATCATCCCCTTACTCTGATTTCCTCGATCTCGATGTACCGGGCGTGCGACTCACTGCTGCCGATCTCTTTTACCAGGTGTACGCCCTGGAAGGCAGACTGGTTTTGCAAACCTGCATTGAAGCCGAAGGGAAGTCGAACTGGGGACGCCTGTTCTTGATTGCAGAGCCGGTCGAGCCTGGTGGTACTTTTCAAGCGGACCGCACTCCGCGTGCTGAGGTGCAGCGCAGTTTCTAGGTCAACCCACACACAGCCAACTTCCCTCTCCTTCCTCCTATCCCTTTGTACGAGCCAGCCCCAGGCCTCCGGGGCTGGCTTCGCGTGGCCCAGCGCTCGATGAACTGCTTGCTGGCTGCTTGTGGATTATCGGAGCGTATATCAAGTCAGAGAAGAAGATTGGGCAAAGTTAGTTCGTCAGCCCACGCAGGCGTGGATCAAGTGCATCCCGCAGCCCATCCCCGATGAAGTTGGCGCATAACACCGTAACCATAATTGCAATCCCTGGGAAGGTTATTAACCAGGGGGCAACGGTCAAGTAATCCCGACCTTCGAAAAGCATCCTGCCCCAGGTAGGTGAAGGTGGTGGGATGCCAAGCCCCAAAAAACTTAATGCAGATTCGAGGATAATAAACGTGGAAAAGCTGAACGCCACCAGAACCAGGGTTGGTGCGAGAACATTGGGGAGGATGTGGCGGAAAATTACCCTCCGTGAGTTGCCGCCCAGGGCGATCGAAGCCATCACATATTCCTGGTCTTTCAGACTCAACACCGCCGAACGTATGACGCGCGCATAGGTCATCCAACCGGTGAGTGCCATCACCAGCATCAGATTGCGCATGCTGGGTCCTAAGATGGCAGCCAATGACAGCGCCATCAACACTAATGGAAACGCCAGGAACACATCCACCAGACCGGTCAGGACGATATCAAGCGTGCCGCCAAAATACCCGGCGAATAAGCCAACACTTACACCAATAAATAATGCAAAAAATGCTGCCAGGCCAGCCGTCGGAATTGAAACCCTGGCTCCATATAAGAGGCGGCTGAAAATATCCCGCCCAAAATCATCGGTGCCCAGGAGATACTCAGGTTGACCGCCTTCCGCCCAAGAGGGTGGCAGCAGCGTCAGGCGCAAATTCTGCTTGGTGGGATCATGCGGCGCAATTTCATTGGCAAAGATCGCTCCCAGGATGATCAAAACCATCATAATCAGACCCAGCAGAGCGAGCCGGTTGCGGGTTAACGCCCGGTAGATGTCGACGAAATCCTTCGGCAGCCGGGGTTTGGAAACGGACTGCGGCCGATCCTGCGCCTCGAGCTCACTAATCTTCTTGGTTGGATCGCGATCGGCGGTCATTTTTTCACCAGACGTATCCGGGGATCCAAGAATTGGTAGGAGATATCTACCAGGAGGTTGATCACCACAAAGCTCACGGTTAAGAATAAGACTGCAGCCTGGACGACGGGATAATCCCGGTTGTATATTGCCTGGATCGTTAATAAACCCAGGCCAGGCCAAGCAAAAATCGTTTCGATTACCACTGCACCGCCCAGGATATAGCCAAACTGCAGGCCGACAATGGTCACAATGGGCAGTAAGGCATTCCGCAGGGCGTGCACCGTGATCACTTTGTTTTCTGTCTGGCCTTTGGCACGCGCCGTCCGGACGTAATCCTGGTGGAGGACCTGGAGCATCGAAGAGCGGGTCATCCGGGAGATCAAGGCCATGATTGCAAATGCAATGGTCACAGCCGGTAGAATCACGTAGCGCAGCCCCGGGCCGCCGGATGTGGGTAACCAGCCCAATTTGACGGCAAACAGGTACACCAGCATAAACCCAAGCCAGTAATTCGGCATGGATTGGCCGATCACAGACAGGCAGGAAGCCGCATAATCCGGAGGCCGGTTGCGATTGACTGCGGCAATAATTCCCAAGGGCAGGGCAAATATTACTGCCAGTAGCACGCTTGTAAAACTCAGCTGAAGTGTTGCCGGCAGGCGCTCGATGACCAGCTCCATGGCGGGCTGGTTATAGCGCAGCGAGCGACCAAAATCCCCCTGCATGGCATCTTTTAAAAACCGGCCGTATTGAACCAGAAAAGGGTCATTGAAACCATACGCTTCGCGAAATGCGTCCACCTGTTCTGCGCTGGCTTCAGGTGGCAGCATGAGAACTGCCGGATCTCCGGACAAAAAAATCATCCCAAAAACAACAATTGAGACGACAAAAATAACCGGTATGGAGAGCAGGGCGCGCCGAAGTATATATTCCAATGCTGGTCCCCTGATCGGGAGGTGGGGTTGCACAGGCTGCCCCGAGCAACCCCACCGGATTTATCGAACGGTTTTATTTATTGTGTAGATGTAGCTAAGTGGAACCTCCACATTTCATCTGGTTGTGGCGTCCATACTACATCGGGAGAGACAGCCCAGATCTGTTCGAGCTGGTAGACTGAGCCGTAGGGTGCTTTGTCAAAGAACTCCTGCTGGATTTCCTTGTAGGCGGCCGCGCGTTCAGTATCGTCAAACATACCCAACGCTGCGTCTACCTTGGCGGCCAGCTCTGGATCGATGTAGTAATATCCCTGTGAGCCTTCCAGGTAGCTCTTGAGGTGGACGCCCATATCGAACGCCCAATCTCCCAGACTGTAAATATACATCGGATTCGTCTCATGGGCTAATCGGATTGGGCCAAAAACGCCAAATTCCGCAACATTGAGGGTCGCGCGGATGCCGACTTCATTCAGCTGGGCGACAATCGCTTCAGCCACTTTTGAGTGATCGACGATCGAGCCTGTAAATGAGTCGAAAACGACATCAAATCCATCCGCATACCCCGCCTGCGCTAACAATGCGCGCGCCTGATCGGGATCGTATTGCGGCTGAATGTCTTCCGCAAAGCCGAAGGTCTGGGGGATGAAAACACTGGCAATCGGGGTCCCATACCCTCGCCCGACACCCAGGACCAGCGCTTCCCGGTCAATCGCCAGATTGACGGCCTTGCGAACCAGGGGATCGTCAAAGGGTGGTTGCGTAGTATTCATCACCACGAAGTAAAATCGTGAGCTCGGTGCGGAGCGGATCTCCATGTTATCGGCGCTGTCCAGCTCTTCAACGCGAGAAGCCGGAACGTTGCTGGCGATATCGACTTCACCGGCCAGGGCAGCCGCCATCCGGGCAGCATCGTCAGTGATAAACCGCAGCGTAAGAGTCTTAAACTCCGGTACCGTGCCCCAGTAGTCTTCATTGGCTTCCAGGGTCATGTGGCTGTCTTTGACCCACTCGACGAATTTGTACGGGCCGGCGCCTACGGGAGCATTATCGAACCCGGCATCCCCGACCTGTTCGTAATAGTTTTTGGGTACGATGCTGCCGTACAGGTCAAACACTCTGGAGGGGAGCAAGACATCCGGAATCGTGGTTTTGATTTGGAAGGTCGTGTCATCGATCACCACCACTTCCTGGATGGTCTGCAGGAAGGTCGTGTGAGGCGATTTGACATCGGGATTAAGCACGAGCTCCTCGTATGTAAACTTCACATCTTCAGAGGTTACTGGATCGCCATTATGGAATGTTGCACCAGAACGTAGTTTAAATTCCCAGGTTGTATCATCGATCAATTTCCAGGATTCCGCTAGCGCTGGGACGAGGTTTCCTTCTGGATCGCGGGTTGTCAATGCATCAAACATCAGGGCATTCACAATCTCGTTCAAGCGACCGACCGGTTGTTGAGGCTGTAAGCGGGAGGGCTGCCCATTGATCGCGACCGTCAGGGTATCCTTGACAGGCGCAGCGGGTGCCTCGGTTGGGGCAGGGGCTTCCGTGTTTGTTGGCTCAGGGGGCGGCGCTTCTTCTTTGGTCGCTTCCGGTGCGCTGACTTCGGTTGTTTCCGCCGGGGCGGGTGTGGAGGTAGCTGCGGGTGTGCAAGCGCTCAAGATCAAAAGTAGTGCCATCAGGCCAAAAAAAACTGACTTCGTAAGCAGGGAGCTTTTCTTCATTTTTTCCTCCAGGAAATATTCAGGGGGGCGAGCAGTCACAGGGTTTCAATTGCAAATTAAGATACCATCCACATAGGCGACGCCTCCTTTGTCCGAATGAAACTTATCATACACAACTTGCCGGTGGCTAACCTCGACTGAGGTTGAAATCATGTGGCAGGTCATTGAAAAATTGGGTCAATAACGAGATCAGGAAATCCATATCCGAGCATGAAACCACCTCAATCGGGGCATGGGTATAACGGGTAGGTATGCCCACATCCAGGCAGTAAACTCCCTCGCCTTCTAGCTGGTAGAAGGAGGTATCGGTCAGCAATCCCATAGATACATTCTTTTGGTAGGGGATATTTTCGCGTTCGGCAGTCTGGATGATCCCGGCGACCAGGCGCGGGTTGGGGATCAGGCCTCCCAAAGTTCCACGGCCGTGGAATGTGTAGCGGGAAATGGCTGGTCCACCGCCCAACCGGGTATCGGACACACCGATTAAATCAGGGGTGTCACAGGCTACAACGACGTCAATCGCAACCGCAATTTCGGGCCGGATGCGGGGATAGGTAGTGACGACACCCCTCAGGTTGAATTCTTCCTGGGTGGTGGCGACAAAGTAGATATCCCGCGCGTGGGGCTTTTGAACAAGATTCTCCATCACAGAAAGCAGCACCTCACAACCAGACCTGTTATCCATCGACTTGCCAAAAATGAGGTCATCGTGCACATGGAAATATGGAGCATAGGTAACCGGGTCACCCACCGAAACACCGAGCTTCAACACAGATTGTTGGGATGGAGCGCCGATATCGACGTATAAATCCTGGATCTTTAATGGCGCATATTTTTCGTCAGGTTTCGTAAAATGATGAGATTTGTGTCCAATGACTCCCCGAACTGGTTCACGTGCGCCCAGCACCATGACGGGTATCCCGGGTGCTGTCCGTTCGGGCACACCGCCTAAACGCTCGAGGCGCAGATATCCATTTTCCTCAATCTTCCGGACGACGAATCCCAGCTCATCCATGTGGGCGAACAGCATCAGCGGATCGGACTTCCCCGGCATTGTCCCCGGATGGAAGGCGATGAGATTACCTAACCGGTCGGTAATCACCTCCGGCACAAGGTTAAGCATCTCCTGCCGGATTGTACGGATGATTTCATCCTCATAACCTGAAGGAGCTGAGATCGCGGATAATCGACTAAGTCGTTCCAAATTCATTCGGAGTTCCCATAACCCAATTGGGCGAGATGATGTAAGTTGCTGCTCAGCCTTGGAAAAATATCCCGGTACTCGCGGTAGTAAGCCTCGTAGAGGCGGTTGCGATCCGGATCGGGCAAGATCCGCTGGCTAGATTTCACCCAGGATTTGGAATCAGATAACCGGTCGAACCAACCGATGCCCATCCCAGCCATGTAGGCATCGCCATAAGCGGCGCCCAGCGTCTGGTCGGGGACTATCTGCTCTACCCCGGTCACATCACTGACGATTTGGAGCCAGGGAAGGCTTTTCGTACCACCACCGACAGCTACCGCCAGATTGGTGGTACCGCCGGCCTGTTTAATGACTTCCAGGTTGTGTGCAATTCCATAGGCAATCCCTTCCAGAACAGCCCGATAGAGGTGGGCTTTCGTATGCGATAGGGTCAGACCAGCGATAACGCCGCGCGCCAGAGGGTCATTGATCGGAGTCCGTTCCCCGCTAAAATAGGGGAGCAACACGAGACCTTCACTTCCAGGTGGAATTTTGTCTGCCTGGGATGATAACGCTGCATACGCGTTTTGCCCGCCCTGGATTTCGGCCTGCAGCTCAATTTGGCCGAACTGGTCGCGAAACCAGCGTGTCAGTGAACCTGCTGTTGCCATACCGGCGGCCAGCGACCATGTGTCGGGGGTAAGATACATCCCCGTCCACAATTTTGGTTCGATCATCAACCGGTTAACTACATGGATCATGAACAATGTTGATCCGTACATCAACATCAGCTCGCCGGGCTGGGTAACTCCAATGCTGACCGCTTCAGCGGCAGCGTCGGTTGTACCGACAATTACCGGGGTTCCTGCTGCAAGTCCTGTTAGGGCTGCGGCCTCCGCATGCACCTCACCAGCCAGGGCTGTTGACCAGGCGGGCGTTGGCAGCACGCCCGGGTCGACGATGCCGCGGCACATGGTCTCATCCCAATTGAAGGATGAAAGGTTATAGAGCGGGGCGAAGGTAGCCGCGGTATAGTGGTCGATACAGGTAGCTCCTGTGAGCCGAAACACCAGGTAGCCGGTGGCGGTGAGAATATGGTGCGTGCGTTCAAATATTTCAGGCTCATGCCTCGCCAGCCACAAGATCTTCGGTCCTACAGACTGGCTTGATAAGCTGTTCCCAGAAACAGCCAGGATGCGTTCTGCCCCGATTTCTTGTTCCAGTTCGGCGATTTCTGCCGTTGCCCGGGTATCAATCCCATACAGAATTGCTGCACGCAGTGGTTTGCCGTTTTTATCGACGGGTAACAAGTCTGGACCGATGCCACTGCACCCGATCGCCGCGAACTCGGAAGCAGAAATCCCGGTCTGGTCGATCAGTGTTTTGACCAACGAACAAAAATCATGCCACCAGACCTCATCCGCGGCATGTTCAGCCCAACCAGGTCGCGGTAGGCTAAGTTCGTGCGGAATGGCAGCGTACCCCAGAATATTGCCCTGGCGGTCTGAAATCACGCCTTTGGATTCGTATGTTCCGATATCAATCCCGAGCAGGTATTTTTTCTCCATGATCATCAATCACTTTTCAAAGGGAGATAACTTCGCCGGATTCAGCAGATTGGGATAATGCAAGCAGTACTTGCAAAGCCTCTCTCGAGTGGATGGGATTGCCATAGATCGGATTCTTGTTGCCGTTAACGCAATCCAGGAAATGATTCACCATACTCCGATAGGCATCGACGATTTCAACCTGAACAAGCTCGGGTTCCAGGTCATTGCTAAAGAGCAGCATGTTTCTCTGGGCACTGCCCTGGGCTACCAGGGCACCCTGAAAATTGAACACCGCAGTTCCGTTTTTACCATCAACCCGCAGATGCATGCTCAATGGATAATTTAGGGGAACGTTATAGTTGGCTTCCAGAGCGACATGCAAGCCGTTTTGGTACTTTAACAGACTGTGAATCTGTGCCCATGCGCCTGCCGGATTCTTGATTCCTTGGGCAAATACTGAGCCTGGCTTTCCGAATAGGAAGGTAAAAAATTCAATGTCATGGAAGTGCGCTTCGAGACAGCCAAGTCCGTAATTTGGGTTTAGCAATCTATTCTGCCAGTCCGGGTTGAGCGTACCTGATATTCGCCAGCCTGTTGCAGCAGACAGGTTTCCCAGGACCTCATCATCAATAAGGTCCCGGAAAGCCATATATTCAGGCCAGAACTGGAGAACATGTCCAATCATCAAGCGCCGTTTTGTACGATCCGCCTGCTCGATCATCTGGTCACATTCAGGCAGTGAGAGTGCCATTGGCCGATCAACAAGAACATGTGCCCCGGCGGCCATCGCTTGAACAGCCTGGGGGAAATGGGCGGAGGTTACCGAAGCCAGCACGACGACATCGAGGTTGGCCTGGTCAAGCATAGTTTGGAAGTCGGGATAGGCAGGAATACCCTGTTCGGTGGTAAAAGGTGACAGGGATTCGCCCAACTCAGGGCACATCCCCACGACCTGGACACCCGGGAACTCGTGAAAGGATCGAAAGAAAATTTTCCCGTACAGGTTGTTTCCTACAATGCCAATGCGCATAGTCTTCCTGGCTTTCGATTTAGATTGTCGCGGTAGCGGTGGTTGATCGCGGGGTAACGATCTGCCGGCTAGAAAATTCGTTCAGGCGCATAGACCCGACCGGCGAACATCAAATGCTGGCTCGCCTTGATCATCTTGTCAACTTCGGTCTGACCGCGGTTCAAAGTGAACAGCATGTGGGATGGTAAAAAAGCGTCCACACGCAAATCCATATCTGCCAGCCGTTTGCCGCTGGCACGGTAGCCATCAATCGTCGAACCTGATTCGGCATAATTTTGCAGGCTGATCAATCCGCCATACGAGATGTGGTCGCCTGCGAACAAATAACGTTTTTCCTTGCCCTCCAGCAGGTACATGATATGGGCGCGGGTGTGTCCGGCGACGATGATTGCTGTCATTTTCAGGTTTCCAATGGTGAACACATCACCATCTTTGACCCGGATATCAATTGGGCAGGGTTTGACGACAAAATCCCGCGGGTAATAGCCCGCATCTTTGGCAACTCGCAGTCCCAGGCGTTCTTCATCCGCGTTTTCAACAAAAGGTGCCTCTTCCTCGGAGATGGCGACTTTGCAGCCTAACAGGTCTCGTAAATCCTTGGCGCCGCCGATATGGTCTGTATGGGAATGGGTTAAAAAGACCGTTTTTATGTTTTTGGGATTCAGGCCATCATTCTCGACAATATTTATTATGCCCTGCGTGTCTGCCCCAACGCCGGCATCAATCAATGCCAGCTCATTGTTGCCACCATCAATTAAATACACAGCACAGTCGGATGCATGGGTTAATCGAATACCGTGATCACCGGCACCGACGATGTAAACTTCATTTGATAATTTCATGTTTTCTCTCCTTTTCTGAGTTCATTATTGATTTTTGAAATCAATCTGGCGGAGATCATCCGGTTGGAAGACTCAGGATGGATTTCAACGCCGCGAATGTGTCGGGTAGGGTTTGTTCGGGTTTCGTTCGATACGGGGTTACCTCCGCCACAATCCAGCCATCATACTGGATTGCATTTAATGCCTGCATAACTTTCTGCCAGGGCACATCACCATGCAGCAGGTTAGTGAAGCCCTGGATACCACCAATATCGAGGCGGTAATCTTTAAAATGGACTCGCTTTATACGATTACCCAGGTAGCTGATCCATTGGTCGGGGTTGCCGTAAGCGAGGATATTAGCTACATCGAAATATGCCCCAATCCAGGGAGATTGGAACGCATCGATAAAACGTGCGAACTCGAGCGGGCTGAGCAGAAATTTATTCCAAATATTTTCCAGAGCCAGGGAGATGCGTCTTTCTTCCGCATATGGCAACAGCTTTTCCAGTGCCACCTGTGTACGCTCCCAGGCCTGTTTGTAGGTTGTATCACCCTGGACCATGCCTGGTGCAACCAGCACCAGATCACCACCCACTCCGGCAGTAATATCAATCATTTTTCGGACGATATCCAGCGCGCGTTCCCGGACGACCTGGATTGGGCTGCTCAATGGGTAATAAAATAGCAGCATGGTTGAGATGCTAATCAACTTCAGATCGAGCTTTTCGGCGAATGGTTTGATAGCGAACCATTCAGCTGGCTGCGACTCGTAACGGATCCCACCCGGTCGCGGATCCAGCAATCCGACGCTTCTTTGGATCGCCCGGATTGATTCGGTTTGTTCATTGTAGGCTTCCGGGAGCAGATCTAAAGCGGTCTCCAGGGAAAGCTCAAAGCCATTAAAGCCTTCAAGCCTGGCAATCCGCAGGCACTCCTCCATAGGAAGCTGGGGAGCAAACGCGCCCTGGAAAATTCCTAGTTTCACAGCAATCCTTTCTAACGATTGGCTCTAAGCACGGACATGAAGGCCTCCACGCGTGCTTGATCAACTGGATTCCAGGTTGTGCCGTTAATTTTTAAGCTCGAGCCAACGATGACGCCATCGGCATGCTGGATTAACTCGGCGATATTTTCTTTTTTCGCTCCCGTATTTATAAAAATTGGGACTGGGCTGGCGGCTGTGCGGACTGATTTGAGCTGACCTTTGTCAACAGCATGACCGGTCATGGAGCCGGATACACAGATTCCATCCGGTAGGCTGGAAAACACGACAGATTTGGCAACTTCCTCAATCGGGCGGGCCGCCAGGGGAGCTGCAAACTCGGCATTGATGTTGAACAGCAGGCGGATCTTGTCTGCGCGGATGGTACTCCGAAAACGTAGCGCTTCACCAGCGCTGGTATCCCAAAGCCCCATATCACTGGTATAGACACCTGTGAAGATCTCACGGACAAAGCTGCCCCCGGTGGCATGTGCTACCGCCAAAGCTGCAACCGGGTCCCACAGGATATCGACTCCAAATGGAATCCGGATCTCGGCGCGCACAATCCCGATGACGAAAGCCATCGCAGCGATTACCGCCGGGTTGCTTTTGAATGTATATGGGCGGTCGTGCTCATTGCAAAACATGATTGCATCGATGCCGCCTTCCTGAAGCGCCTGCAGGTCTTTTCGCGCAGCCGCAACAATTGTATCCATACCGCCCTCTGGATCGTAGCGAGGAGATGTTGGAAGCGGTAGGATGTGCACCATGCCGATGGCAGGCTTGTTGGTCTTAAACAGATCCTTGATCCAGTCCATGTTTCCCCTTCAAATTTTTCCTTCGTGAACGTTTTTCATTCCGCAACCATAACCTGGAGACCCGCACTGTGCAGGGCGTCGACGTAGATCGGATCGGCATCCGCGTCAGTAAATAACTGGCTGACTTTGGAAATTGGGCAAATTTTGGCAAATGATATTTTGCCTAATTTAGAATGATCTGCGAGTGCGATTACCTCCTTGGTATGGGACAAGAAAGCTTTTTTAACATCGACATCATCGATACTGAAATCGGTTAATCCATCTTCGATCGAGACGCCAGCAGTCCCAAGGAAGAACTTGTCGAAGTAAAACTGGGTAGCAATCTGCACAGCGATTGGTCCAGCAACCGACATTTCACGTTTCCGCAATGTTCCACCCACCAGAATTACATTCACTTCACTATTGGCAAGCACTTCAGCAACCAGAATGTTTGCAGTGAATACTGTGATATTGTGGTGTTCCCGCAAACATTTCGCAAATTCCAGGGCGGTCGAGCCTACATCAATGGCAATGACTTCGCCTTCATGGACATGCTGCCTGGCGAGCATAGCGATCGCCTGCTTGGCCGAAACATGCTCCTTCGCACGCGAATGGTACGAAGGCTCGTGTCCCATACCCTGGACAGAAAGGCTCGCTCCGCCATGGGTGCGAATTATCGAACCTCGATCCGCAAGCTCCGATAGGTCTCTGCGGATCGTCGCGGGAGATACGCTCAGCATCTCCACCAGGGCAGGTACATCTCCGAATGTATTCTGCGAAAGATATTCGATGATTCGTTGTTTGCGCTGCTCAGGGAGCATCATAAAGAATGACCAGGATTGGAGTTGATCAGTTATGATTATATCTTAATAAAATGATCAAAGTCAATAAGTTTTAATCAATTATGATCGAATTTAATCAGATTTCTAATGGAAGAAGTGGAAATCTGCTCAATCGAATTGAAACAGCTGCTTGTGGATTAAGAGAAATAAGTCGTGAAATTCGGGCGAGGCATTCCCCAAAGAGGCGTGCAAAATATTCAAGCCAGTTGAGATCAATAAAACAGGTTGTGATTGGAATGCGGGAGATCAGGTGCATGCCAGATGTGTGCTCCTGGGCCGTGTTTGTCACGCAGAGTTATCAGCAATTCGCTCCGAGAATAATTTAGCGCAGCGGAGACAAGGATGATATCCTGTTCCGTCTTCGTTTATGTTGATATTTAACTTCGTATTGAGGTGCGAGTATTCCGATCAGTGTCGCGTGTCGCTTGTCTCCACCGGCAGGGCAACCACGACCACCCGGTGCGTATTGCTTTCATACGGCCAGCAGGTGATCAGGGTCAGGCGCTCATCCTGGGACGGCAGGATCCATTGGGCATTGCGCAGGCGTTCTTCCACCGGGCGAAAGCGCTCGTTGAGGCGCAGGCTCAGGCCGACTTGATAAACAAATACTTGCTCCCCGCTGTACACCAGGATTTGGTCCCCTTCGATCAATGTGTTGACGTCTCTGAAGACTTCCCCGTCTGTATTGTGGTGCCCGTTGAGAACAGTGTTACCAATGACCCCAAGAGTCGCTGATGTATTGTGCCAGCCAACTGCCCGTTTTGGCGCAATCCATTGTTCGAATTGCTGGCCTTGAGCTTCAATTTCGCGTTTGCTCACCGGGATGATCGGTGCGTCGAGCCCAATGGCAGGGATGAAAATCCTATCCGGGATATAGATTGGTTGGGGGGTTGCGGTTTGGGTAGGAAAAGGCAGGATTGCACTCATACGGCGAGTCGGCTGCCCATCGGGGGTAGGTGTGGCCGCGAGGGGTGTACTCGTTGGCATTTGACTGATATCTGGTGCCGCACCCTGGTCCAGGGTAGGAGCGCTCTCCAATCCGCTGGAAGGAACTTCGGCGGCATAGATCGGGACAAACCCCTGGTCGTCCTGCAGTGCAGCCACGTCCACTTCATCGAGCGGTGAGTAATAAACCCTGGCATCGCGATACAGGCTGAATGCTGCCAGTAATACGACAATCATTCCGCCGGTGACCATGATCCAGCGCAGGAGGTGGTTGGTTTTGGATGGGGAGACAGACGTTTCAGCCAAAGTTAATAGGACCTGACAAACAATAAAAGGTAGTTTCCGACAGCAGGCTGGAGTATATCACTCCTTCCCACCTGATTTTCATGGTTGCTTTGCGGCTGGCGGACAGCAGCCCGGGTCGTTCTGGGGCACGACCCGGGCTGTAAGAAAAATGCGCCCTGATGAAATTGAATTAACGTTCAACTCGCTGGAGCGGTGTCTCAAATGTGAACACAGTGGAACCCAGGTAGTATTGGGCATTTTTCACTGCCAGGCATGCCAGCCGCCCGTATTCTCCGCGTTCCACGTACAGGGTGCGCTCGCATTCCGTCCATACCTTCACGCCCTTGTCATTTGGCGCCCACATCCAGATCGAAAACCCCGAACTACCATTGCGGTTATAGGCTGCTCGTTCCTGCTTGGTGAGGTTAAAAAAGACATAGACTAGGCCCATGGGTTGGGTCGGGCGACCCTGGGCGGTGACGTAGGTCATATCAATCCCCAGGGTGCGGATGCTGACGTCCGGCGGTCGCAGGATGGCTCGATATTTGATCAGGTCAAGCGAAGCCGCCAGTCCGGGGCCACCACTGGCAACGAAAACTCCTTGCCTTCCAAGTTCAATATCCCCAGGAACCAGGTTGTAGGATTTTGCCAGAGCAGGTGCCGTGCTGGTTAGAGCCAGTACGAACACAGCAGTCAATAACATCAGCCTGAAAAAAGTACTTCTTCTTATATCCATGGAAATTCTCCTCTATCGTGTGGGAAACAAGTCAGGTGAACCCGGATCAGCTGGAGCGGCTGGGATGTGCCGTGCTTTGGATTCACCAGAGAATATACCTACTACGATTCTAAATCCGTTTTTGTTCCAATCATCTTAAAAAATTCCCGGACAGCCCGATCGGGCTGTCCGGAAGTCAGATACAGATTAGTGGTGCTACTCTTCCTTACGTCCAGTACTGAATGCCATGCCTTGCAGGACCAGACCAATTCCCAGGAAGCCAAGCCCAAGATTCAACAGACTGCGCTGCATAAAGTTGAATTGGGCATTCAGATCAAGTCCGGTTTCCGGGATCAATACCCCGGGAGTGCCCTGGGGGGCGGGAGAGGGGATCCCACTCTGGGGGGTATTGGTGGAGCGCGGCTGGCGCGGGGTCGGTGTGGAGATGGAAGTCTGAGGCGTTGCCGTGCTGGTCGCGGTGGATGAGCCCGTCGGCGTAAAAGTGGGAGTCACACTCGGTGTAATGGTAGGCAGCGTCCCAGTTGGAGTAAAGGTAGGTGTGAAGGTTGGCGTATTGGTGGGCAGCGTGCCAGTCGGTGTTACGGTTGGCGTATTGGTATCCGTCGGTGTATTCGTAATCGTTGGGATGGTAATGGTGGCGGTGCTGGTAGGCGTGTCGACAGGAGTGTCAGTCGGAGTCACCGGCGTATTTGTTGGGGTATCGGTCGGAGTCACCGGTGTATTGGTTGGGGTAACTGGAGTATTCGTGGGGGTCTCCGCACCGCAGGGCAGGTAGTCCTTGAAATTAAACAAGTTGGCGTTATCCGAGACGGCAAATACTCGGATTAATACTTCCGATCCTGGAGGCGGGGCTGGATCAAAGACGTGGCTAACCGTTGTGGGTCCCCCGGCGTCCAACGCCAAGGATTGCTGGTACCCCCAGTTGGTGTCACCGGGAGCGCGTGCCTGTATGCGCACGTTGACAGCCGGATGTTCCGGTGCATCGAGGTCAAAGCCATCACATGACAGGGTAACGAACCAGCCTGTTTGGGCGGATGCAGGGTTGATGTTCCTGCCACCGGGCAGCATCAGTGCGATTGAGGCAATGATGAATGCTACACCAATTATGTAGGCTGTGCGATAAAGACTTCTGAGTGTTTTTATTGTCACCTTAATCTCTCCCTTGTTGCTTGAAGTGCGGTATTCTTCCATCCTTGAGCTGATACATCTTGCTGTTTAAGCATCCTGAAGCAAATAACCAAATCGTTGATAATTACCGATTAATTCTTCCGAAACACCGCACTGAGCAAGCTTTTTTCGCAACGAATGGACAACCCATTTTAGCCGGTTGCGAATATCAGAATTAAATTCACCCCAGACCTCGCCAGCGAGTTCCTCATACGGCACGGGTCGGTTGGCGTTCTGCGCCAGATACGTGAGCACGACATACTCCTGCGGAGTCAGCTTGATGGGCTGTTCATCCGCCATGACGAGATGCGACTCGAGGTCGATCACAACTTTCGAATTTGGGAAGACCATCACCCGGTGCGGTTCAGGCGGTGCCGACCGGCTCAAGATGGCCTGGATACGTGCCACGATCTCTTTATGCGAATATGGCTTTTTTATGTAATCGAGAGCGCCTTCCGCAAAAGCTCGTACGACCGCATCCTCGTGCAGGATCGCCGAGATGATGACTACCGGGACTGATGTTATGTGCTTAAGCTGCTTCAGTGTTTCCCAGCCGTCAATACCCGGCATCATAATGTCAAGCAGGATTATATCTGGGTGGGTCTCAGCGGTGAGGCGTAGAGCTTCTTCGCCGCTGCTGGCGCTGGCTACGTTGATACCTACTCGCCTCAGGGTCAATTTCATCAGCGAGACAGTATCTTCGTCGTCATCTACAATCATTGCGAGCCTCTGGCTGCTAAGCTCGCGCACCAGGTCTACATCCAGACCCAGCTGGGAATCATTGGACCGATCTTGCTCAGCGGGTGGCAACACAGGTTAATTTCTCCTAAGGCAGTATAGGATTACTGGAGGCCTGTGAAGAATTATAGCTTAACCATTTGCCTTCGGCACAACGATTTTGAAGAATCAGCCGGGCAGTCAACCTGCAGGATATTTTATTAAAGTTCTGCACACGTTTCCTTCAATAATTGTAGCTAAACTTTGTCAGATTTTCACTATCAGTTCTGTTAGATATGGTACTCCAGTACTAGTAGATTTCGCTCCCGAGATCTGGCGGGGCAACTGGGTTACCGGGCGAACAAGGGATATAACCCCTCCCAAAGAATTGGTTACGTTTGAGGTGCGGGGCCGATGGTCTAGGCGGAATCGTTTTCGGGACTGCTTCACTGCACAGCCGCATGAACTACCTGTACGCCCAATGAGGAATCCGTTTATCTGAATTCCAGGTAAAGGCATGGGATTCATTGCCCGGTTCTTATCTTTAGTTAGGGATGGAATCAGGTTTACATTCTAACGTGAATGGTGTAACACAGGCAGCCAGATGATCGAAACGAGAAACGACCCCGGGCTGCCCGATCAACGCACCGCAGCTTTCGGTGGGCAGCCAATTATCTGCTATCAAGTTCCAGGTTCTGTCGTTGCTGCCTCCAGCACGATGGAAATGCACGCGACCAGGCAGGTCTGACCATGCAATCATGTCTGCAGATGGTGCTCACTCACGTGTTTATTGACCGACTACCAGACTGGTCGCCGATCAACCATCTCCTTCCGGGCTTCCGGAATCGTAATAATATGGATCTAGCACGCGCACCTGGCTGATCCGGTCGATGGGCAGCCCATTGCGCTGTGCCGCTCTGCGTAATGCTTCTGGAGATGGGGCATCGTAGATGCAAAATGCTTTATTCCGGCCGGGTACGACATAAGTAACAACCCAGGTGACACCATCCAATTTATTATTCTCAAGGAAGCTATTGCGCTCAATTTCATCACCACCTGGCCCAGGCAATGAAATACCATTCGGAAAGGTGCGCTCGACCAGGTAGCGTGGCATGCTGAATCCTCCTCTCTGTGGATATCACTTGCTCAGAAATGGCAAATAATGCCAGTAGGTTGGCAGGAAAGGTGTTTCCTGCGGTTCAATAATCGCGGTGGATGTTGGGGTGTTGGTCGCCGTGGCAGAATTGGTGGGAGACGGCCCCGGGGTGATCGTTGATGTCACGGTGGGTGTCAGCGTGGGAGTGCGGGTAGACGTATTTGTTGGGGATGGGCCAGAAGTAAACGTGGAGGTTATCGTTGGGGTGCGTGTTGCGGTTGCGGTACTGCTGGCAGTGGAGGTGCGCGTGGCAGTCGCGGTCGATGTTGCTGAGCTGGAAGCCGTTGGTGTACGGGTGGGGGTGCTGGTCGGGGACGCGGTGCGGGTTGGGGTCATGGTGAAGGTGGGTGTACGGGTGATGGTGGGAGAGGGCACAGTCACCGTAGGGGTCGGGGTAAGCGACACCAGGGGGGTATTGGTGGGTGTGGGCGTACCGGCTGAGTTGCGTTCAAATGCCCCGATATCACAAATCCCATTGCGTACAAAATTGCGCTGGTCTGTGCCCAGGAGGTCGCCATTTTCATCCAGGCAGCCTGCCGGGTTGCCCGCATTGATCGCCGGGCTGCCCAGCAGCAGGGCGTGCGTTTGGGTGCCGCCGCCGTTTTGACTCAATACACCCAGGTTGGCGCTGACCCCGGTCAGGTTGCCGGTGGTGTTCCCGCCGATTGCGCAGCCGGCAGTGTTTTCGATCAGGTTATATCGGGCGCTCGTCAGTGTGCCGCTGCAATCTGGATTGTTGCCCCCTGAGAGATCGCTGTTACCGGCAATTATGGTGTTGCGGAAAGTCACCGTGCCACCCACAGAAGCAATTCCTCCGCCGTTGCCAAAGGTACCGGAACCGCCGGCCGAGTTATTGGTTATCGTGACACTGCTCAATTCGACAGTGCCGTTCGAATGGATACCCCCGCCATCGCCGTTGGCGGAATTGCCGCTGATGGTGCTGTTGGAAATTAATAAGTTGCCGCTGTTCGAAATTCCACTTCCGGAATTCTCATCACTGTTATTGCTGATCGTGCTGTTGCGAATTGTTGCGGTTACGCTTGCCTGGATAAATAAACCTCCATCTAAATTGGATTCAATCCGCGCCCGATCCAGGGTCAGAGTGGAATTACTAAGGGCATAAATTGCATCCCCATTAAGCGTATTGGATATTCGGACGCGATCCATGGTCAGTTGACCGAACAGCCGGATGGCCCCTCCGGCAACATTGCCAGAATCACCGCCGGTCAACGCAAGCCGGGAAAGCAGCACCTGGGTGTTGCTAAAAATTTCCAAAACTCGGTCGATGCCATTGGCGTCGATGATGGTCGTCAGTGGGCCATCGCCCTCAATGGTGACCGATTCGACGATATCCAGATCGCCTACCAGACCGGAACTATCGTCACCGGGGAGGCTCAAAATGTAAGTCCCGGCTGGAAGCACGAGCGTATCGAATCCCGTTCCTGCGGGGCACGCATCGACGGGCTGGTTCGTATTCGCTGCCAGGAGGGCTTCGCGCAGTGAGCAATCTCCATCGGTGTTAATCTCATCGGTGGTTGTGGTGACAGTGATCGTTGCTGCCCGGGCAAATCCGAACGGAAAAGCTGCGAAAACCAGGCCAGCGGCAAGAATCACAACGAGCAGCAGGCGAGTAAACCATACCCTGCTGGGCGTGCTTGAGACGATTATTGAAAGTGGGCGCATAAAACAATTCCTTTCCTTTGTCGATAACAAGGATAAGAATTATCGAGTTTTTGCGCATCGGGAATCGCTCCCTATATTTAAGTGGTTATTTCCCTATTTTTCATAAAAACGGGGGTGCTGGCGCGCCAGCTCGGCGGCTTCTTCCCGCGAGTGCACATCCAGGGCCGCCAGGATGGCGGAAACATGGTGGTCTACCGTTTTCGGTGAGATATTGAGTTGGTCGGCAATCGCGCTGTTGCTCAGATTTTCGACCAGTAAATCCAAAACATCGACCTGGCGCGAGGTCAGGCCGAATGGATTATGACGGGTTGAAGCGCGCGGTTTACGGACCAGTCTGCCAGTATCCCGCAGGCTGCGCCTGAGCAGATCGGCTGCCGGATCAGCGCTGAGCTGTTCGAAAATCCGCAAGGCTTCCAGGCGCGCGGACAAATCGCCATCAGACAGCGCACTGGCCTGCTCATATGGGCAGCCAAGGGTTTCCCAGGCTGCCGCGGCTGACTGCCAATCGCCCATGATTTGGTAAACAAATGGGCGTGCGGTCCAGTTGGGTAGGGTGACACGCTCACCTGCCCTCCAGCGCCAGAGGGCAAACTGCCCGGTAAACCAGGGGTGATTTTTGCTGGCAGCCAGCTCAAATGCAGCGTTCGCTTCGCGGCGAGTAGAACTCCAGGTCACCCGCCAGCCAGGCTGCTTCTGCTCGGGCGGCACGCACGGCCCCGATATGCGGAAGGCAGCCGGTTAATTCTGCTAATTGCATAGCTTCATCCAGAACATCCACCGCGCCGGGATCCCCACGCCGTATTCGCAGCAGGCCGGTTGCGGCCAGGAATGGGATCCGGGTAATGGCTGAGGTCGGCGGGTTTTGAGCCAGGAAACCCAGCAATTCATTGGCAACTTCCCAATGACCCAGGTGAAGTTGGGTCTTAGCCAGCCAGGAATTGATAAACCGGCTGAAGATATCCATACCGCGTTCGGCGGAATACGCACTGCCTTCTGATAGATACTTGAGCGCCCAATGGAACTGGTATATTTCAGCACAGCTCGAGCCGATATATGCATACAGGTTGGCGACCTGGGCCTCGTTCCCGGACTGGTGGCCGATTGCCAAACGCTGCTCCAGGTATTTGCGCCCCTTCTCAAAATCCTGGAAAAGTGTGGCTGCACCGATCACAACGTGTGCCATCACCACCACATTTTCATCCTGGTACTGCTCTCCGAGTTCGATGGCTTTCTGCGCCCACTCGATCGCTGGACGTGTATCCCGATTTGCTATCCGGAGGGTGGCCTGGGCACGATACGCCAGCGAAAGCTCCCGGCTCGGAGGCAGTGCCGAAAGCAGCTCAATCGCCTCCCGGCTGGCCCGTTCGGCATCCTGATTCCGGCCCGAATTGCGCATGTAGATAGTTAAATAGGCCAGCATATCCCCCTGTTGGAGGGGGTCATCCAGCCGGCGCCAGATGGCAAGTGCCTGCTGGACGGCTTCAATCGCCTGCTCCTGGTTTTCAGTCAGATTGCATTCGCGCGAGTAAGCATGAAGCAGCCTGGCCTGCTCAGCCAGTGGCAGGGTGCCGGCATACCTCAGAACCAGGGCATACAGGATGCGCGCCTCCCGATGGGAGCCCGTGGCGGATGCATGCTGAGCGGCAGGTGGTGCAAATTCCAGCACGGCAAGTTCATCATTTGCCGCCTCGGCATGGTGGGCCAGGCGGGCTAACTCACTGGGTTTGACTGGCATCGCTCTGAATACACCCAACACACGCTGATGCAGGCTGTATTTGCGCTGGGGTGACAGGGATGCAAGGATCGTCTGGCGGGCAAGCTCATGCCGGAATACGAGCACTTCGTTTTCAGTCAGCAGTACTCCGCTTGCAAGGCATTCATCTAGCGCCCCGATCGCATTACCAGCGATATCATTTAGCAGCCAAACCTCGACATGCTGGCCGATCACCGCCGCGGTCTCGACCAGGGCCCGTCCGGTGGGGGACAGCCGTGCAATCCGTGCCAGGACGGCATCTCGGATGGTAGGGGGGATGCCGCTTGCCGGGCTGGCCAGCACTTCTGTGACAAAAAATGGATTACCTCCGGTTTGTTGATGCAGGGCAGCGGCATCCAGCTGGCGTCCAGCAACGAGAACCTCCACGGCCTGTTTGCTGAGCGGTGACAGTTGAATGCGGTGGGTTGTTACCGAGGATCCCAGGTCACCCAAAATGATCCGCAGCGGGTGGTGGAATCCGAGTTCATCATCACGATAGGTGAGGATCATCAGCGACCTGGTAGTGGTGATCCGCCTCCCGAGGAACCTCACAAGATCCAGCGTGGCTTCATCCGCCCAGTGCATATCTTCAAATACGATGATTGTGGTAGTCCTGTGCAGCTCATCCAGAACAGCGTTAAAAACTGCAGAGCGGGGTGCATCCGCTTCCAGGAGGGAGCCAGCTTTGCCAACCATGTTTGGCAGCATGTCCAGTAGAGGTCCGAGCGGGTTGGGTGTAAAAAGAAGGTCGCACGTTCCCCACAATACACGCACGTTGGCGGGCTGACGGCTGGCAAACCTGCGGACAAGCGAAGTTTTCCCAATCCCGGCTTCACCGCTGATCAGTGCAATGCGACCAGAGCCAGCGCTGGCTTCCACCAGCGCGGATTCCAATCCAGACAGTTGTTGACTGCGTTCAAGTAGATCCATGGTCTGATCAATAAAACGAACCAGAATGTCCCGCTCCGGGTTGGTAACTGCCTGTTCCAATTGACCAGGGTCCGCTAACTATGCGCTGGTCGACCGGTGAGTCGAGATCATCTACAGGTTGTTAAAATTCCCTTGCCTCGAGACTGGCTCTCAAGGTGCTTGATCTGTAATAAATCAATGAGTACGGCTGCTTGACTATGTTAACGCCAGGCGAAATTTTGGTTTGGGGGAAAGCGGAAACCGGGGAGCCTCCACTTGTGGAGCCGGTACGGTGATACTATGACAATGTTGACCCTAATTATAAAGTAAACCAGTAAAAGTTATCCAAGCAGGAATCAGCCAGATTGGAAGTGTGCTAAGATAGAGAGGCTGCTAAATCGAACGGTTCACCGTTTTTATCATAGGACGATTTGGGGGAACTGCTGATCAATCGATTGAGAGCAAGGAATTTATGGGTCTGAAATCAGGCCTGGCTTCTAAAATTTGCCCAACCAGCGTTGACATGTTGTTCTCGCAGCTGAGGTGTCTGCCGGTATATCAGAGTCGCGGATTCCGTCAACCCGACCCCGCGGCTCCAATGAATTTGCCCGGGATTGAAGCGAGGGATCTGTTTCAGATGGGCTACCTAATCAGACGGCGGCGCGTGCCTCCTCTGCTGAAGAGAATATTGCAAACGCTTCTTCAAGGCGGGTCAGGGCAAAAATTTCGCGATAGTGTTCATTGAGCCCGCATGCTGCCAGCTTTTGCTGGGCGCGATTGGCGCGCACTAACAGGGTCACCAGCAGGCCAATGCCAGTGCTGTTCATAAACTCCATGTCATTGAAATCCAGGATGATCAGCTGGGCGCCATCGGCGGTGGCTTCTGCGACGGCCTCCATCAAATTGGCTTCGCCAGCTGATGTCAGTGCTCCGTGTACGCCAATCACCCCTGCGACAGTATCCCGGCTGACAACTTCAAATGTAACGGAAGGGGAATTCATAGTTTCTCTCCAATCTTGAACTTCGTTAAAATGAGGATTTAAAAATATCCGATTTCAGGATTTTGATTCGCCTGACGGGTTTGCACAGGCAGCCAGGGCTGCCTGCCTCGAATCATACAGGCTGATATACTCCGTCAGACTCATAATTTCGAAAATTTTCTGAAAATGCGGGTTCAGACAGCAGGCACACAGCCGCACTCCTTTGGCGCCAGCATTGGCAATCAGTTGAATGACAGCCGCCAGACCGGCGCTGTTGGCATATTCCACACCAGCAAAATCCAGGATGAGCGCTTGCAAACCGGTTGTTTCTACCTGTGCATATGCGTCCTGCAAATTAGCAAGTGCAAGTGAGCCCAATTCTCCGGTCAAAGCCAGTGTAACGACTGGTCCTGTGATGATGGTTTCAACTTGAAGCGACCTCAGGCTCATCTTACTCTCCTTCAAGATATAAAAATAATTCGATTGTGTGTGCCGCTGGCTGGTTGGTAATATGGAAATCATCCACCATGTGTTGAATTAAGAAAAAGCCCCAACCACGAGGAGATTGTAAACCATTTATCTTTGCGTCAATATCCGGAAGTTCAATACCGGACAATTTGTTGTGCGCGGCCTGGGTCGCGTGGTGGTTTTCCAGAGGAGGCTCGGGAATGTCATGCTCACCGTAATCGGTAATTCCAACCGAAATGGCTGCGGAAGAGGTACGCACACGGATTGCCACCGGAAGGTCGCGGTTGTACTGACTGCCGTGTTCGAGGGCATTCAGGGTCGCCTCCGCTACGGCGGTTTTCAAGTTTTCGAGCCGGTCGGCGCTCAAGGGTAGGGACGAGACAATATCGGCCACAATATCAACTGCCAGGCGGTCGTTGCCTGGTTCCCCGGGAAGTGTAAACTCGCTGATCGTGCGCCAGCTCGCCGGCGGCTGAGGTTGATTGGGTTCCGGTGGGGTCGTCATCAGTTTACCTCGAATTTTGCTGGCGGTGAAGAACCAGTAATGTGATGTCGTCTTCTTGCTCTTGATCCGGTCCGCAAAAATCGTCCAGGGCGGCAAGCAGGCTGGGAATTACAGCCCCCGCATCATTCATTTCAGACAGGTAGCTGCGCAGGCGGAGATTTGAGAACATTTCTCCGGAGGGAGAATGGGCTTCCACCAGTCCGTCTGAGTAAAGCAAGACGGTTTCAGAAGGGGAAATCTTGGTCTGGATTTCTTCATACGTCATGCCCGGCAGCATACCCAGCGGCATCCCCCGGGCACGGATTTCGTGGACATCACCCTCCAAAACAGCCTGGGGCAGATTGTGCCCGGCGTTCGCGAAAATTACATCGCCGCTCAACGGTTCGAGGATGGCATACTGGCAGGTGACGAACATCCCAGGAGGAGTATCACCAGCCAGCAGTTCATTCACCCGGTAAAGGACTTCCCCCGGTGCATCCACCATCTGAGCAATGGTCCGGACGAGGCTGCGGGTCGAGGACATGACCAGCGCAGCCGGAATCCCCTTGCTGGAAACATCCCCGATGACGATACCAATACGCCCGTTTTTAAGGGCGAACAGGTCAAAGAAATCGCCTCCCATGGCGCGCGCGGGCTGGTAATGGCTGTTCACTGTCCAGCCGGGCATATCAGGCAGGCTGGCGGGCAGCAGAGTGCGCTGGACATCGCGCCCCATGCTTATTTCGGTTTCCATTTGCTGGCGCTCCAGGGCTGCCCGTCGCTGCTGGTCGGCAAGTTGAGCTGCCCGCAGAGCAGGAGCAACCTGGCTTGCCAGGCTGGCGAGGAAATACCGGTCGTTGGCTGAGTATTCCTGGTCGGAAAGCCGCCTGCCAAGGTTTAACGTCCCAATGACCTCGTCCTGGCTGATCAGGGGTACCACCAGGTAAGTGCCATTGTCCATCAGATCCCGGGTCAATTCCAGCGCGGGATCCAACTCGAGGATATCCAGCGCGCCGGTGAAGTTCGCCAGCAGATCCAGTAACTGCGGATCGGGCGTACCACATTCAGTTACATCCGCCGGATGGCTGCCTGGTTGTGTGCTGCCATCTGGCGGGTATAACCACAGGCATGCCAGCTGCGGGTGCAGGCTATCGTTTACAGCAGCCAGAATTTCGTCGGCAATTTCGTTCAGGTCCACTTTCCGGCGCAGGGTTGTCGTGAGCTGGTGCAGCAGCTGCGCCTGGTCAAATCGGGAGCGGTAAAACCGGCGGTCGATGAAACGCTGTGTAACCTGTCGCAGGGGAGTAAAAAGCAGCGCGACTGCCAGCGTCGAGAGCGCCACGACCAGGATCGGTGGCTGGCCGACCGGGCGGTAAATCAACTGCTGGAGGCCGGCTACCAGTCCAACAAACAGCAGGGTGAGCAAGGCTGTAACGATGGTATAGACAAGTGTGCGCCGGATTATGAAATCGATTTCCCACAATCGATAGCGTAAGATCGAGAAGGCCATACTGAACGGGAAAACCAGCATCGTAACGTAGAGGAAAGTGGAACCCAAGATGACGTACCACACACGCGCCGGGCTTGGCTCTGAGACTTGCGGGAAGAGGATCGGAATTAAATACAACTGGGTAAAGAAGCCTGTGCCAGCCACAATCGAGCCGAACACCAGCCACTTGGTTTGCTGGCGTTGGGCGCGATCAAATGTCTGGCGATAGCGGTAAATGGCTGCCAGGATACCGCCCGCAATCCAGCCAAGAAATATCAACGCGGGTTGAGGTGCCAGGGCTGCGGACTGCGGCTTCATCACGATTGGCCAGACATACCAGTAAAGGCTCAATCCGACCCACCCCAAAGCCAGCCAGCTCAGCCAGGCGGGTTGAAAGACCCCATTTGGAAAGGAATACAGGTAATAAATGATGGCGGCGGTCACCAACCCATCCAGCACAAGCAGGCCGATGATCGCTGAGTGCGGCGCATTCGCTAGGCTGTCATAAGGGCGGGTGAGAGAAGTACCCAACATGATCAGTAAAGCAGAGATGAATACTGCGTAGCGGTCTTTGTATTTGCGAAAAATTACCACCAGGCCCAGGATGAGGAAAACCAGGAAAACGAGGCTGTCCAGGGCGATGGAGTACTGGACAAAAAAGCGCATGCTCATCCCCAGCTTTTCGATGCTGGGCTCATGCACCAGCGCCAGGCGCGCCAGCCGGTCGTGACGGGCTGGTGCAGTGGCAATGAAGATGCTCACTGCCAGGATGGAGGTGAGCAGCCAGGCCAGGCGGGTGAGGTTTAATACGAAGCGTTCCAACCTATGTGAAGTTGGAGAGGCGATCTGGGTCTGGGATTGGTTTATTTCAATCCCGGACATCGAAGACTCCTTGGAAATAACAATTGCTGCACGCTGCGATCCCCTGACAATCGATTAGCTGCTTCCATCTTTGCCTGGCTCGCCGCTGCTATCGATGCTGCGCTCGCTACTGCGCTCGCTACTGCGCTCCCACTCAGCTGTAGACGTTTCTGTGGATCGCCGGTCAGGATGCACCGGCATTACACCCAACCGGTACAAGGCCCGGCGAGCTGCCAGACCCACAATGGCTGTATAGGTCGGGTAGGCCAGTTCCAGCTCAGCAAGCTGTTCTACCCACATATCCGCCACGATGGCCGCGGCAGCCAGCTGGATGATCTCGACAGCCTGTTCGCCAACGACAAAAGCGCCCAAAATGCGGTGGGTTTCGGTAGAAAAAACGAGTTTTAGAAAGCCTTCCGGGTGACCATCAATCACCGCGCGATCCAGATCGCGGTAAGAAATCACAACAGCAGCCGCCTGGCCCGCCAGGGTTGGGTCATCCTCAGAAAAACCCACCCCGGCATACTCCGGGTCGGTAAAACCGCCGTGAGGCACCACCGCATGCCGGTATGGCAAGCCGTTCCCCAGAACAGCATTTTCTGCGGCAATCCGCCCTTCGTAACTGGCTGACTGTACCAGCATCATACGCCCGGTGACATCCCCGGCGGCGTAAATATGCTCAGCGGTCGTCTGCTGGTAGTCATTGATTTTGATATAACCGCGGTCGATCTCAACACCGGCTTTGGCCAGATCGAGACTATCCACATTGGCTGCCCAACCCACAGCTGTCAGCACCGCGCCGGTGTTCCAGGACTGCGGACCGGAGATATGCCGGATATCAACTTTGAAACCGCCTTCCGGGGCGATGGAGACGCGCTCGATGTTGTCAAGTCCAAGGAGGACATCGATGCCGCGCTCACGGAAGGCCGCAAGCATGGTGTCGGAGATCAACGGGTCTTCACGCTCCAACACTCGGTCACCACGCTGTACCAGGCGCACCTGCACGCCAAAATCGTGCAGGATGGAGGCGAGTTGGCAGCCGGTTGCAGAGCCTCCGAATATGGTGACTGATGCTGGCAGGGCTTTTTGCCGCCACAAGTCTGAGTGGCTGAGTGTGTATTCACTGCCAGGAAACGGCAGGCGGCGGCTGTGCCCCCCTGTCGCCAGTATAAATCGCCTGGCTGACAGCCGCAGGCCTTTCTCCAGCAGAATCGTGTGCGGGTCAACAAAACGGGCAGGCCCAACCCCGGTGCGCACAACTGCGCCGCTGGCTTCCAGGTGTTCGATCAGCTGCTTTTTTTCGTGCAGGCTGTAAACATTGGCTTGGGCGTGCGCCAGGACGCGCGCAAAATCCAATTCCGGCAGCTGGCCAAGCAGCCCATAGGATTGAAACTGGCGCGCTTGGCGCAGAAGGCGGGCTGCATATGCCAGGGTGCGGGTGGGGACAACACCATCATTGGCGGCGGTTCCTCCGGGCTGCTCTGCTTCGACCAGGCAAACCCTGGCGCCGAGCTCGCTGCTGTGTAAAGCCGCTGTGACTCCCGCCGGACCACCGCCGATGACAATCAGATCGTAGTTTTCCATGTTTCTCAGTCTCCGATTCAGTATCGATTTCCAACGGCAGCATGATTGCTGTCCCTGATTCGTAAGTGATGGACTGAATGTCCATCATAGCAAGCATGCTAAAAACGCTGACAAGCGCCTGACCGAAGGTCATTTCTCCCAATTTATACGCTAACACAAACAGGCCGCCCAGCAAGCTCAGAGCCAGGAAGAGTAAAATACGGCTGTTTTTAAGGGTGGCGATCAATTAAGAATTCTTATTAAGCTCCCAGCGGATCCAGAAAAACTGGAGGGGTTTCCTGTTGACTATGTTATGGGTGTCGCCGAACATTCTCGGCCTGACCTTGGGGTTCTTGGTGCGAAACTACGCGCCGCATCCAGCGCAGGGGGGCTGCCATTAAATAAAAAACAGTGCGGATGGCTGCGTTGCGCGGCAGGCTGGTGATCTCGCGCCACTGCAGGCGCGGGTCAATCACATGCTTCTCTATGCTCGGCTGCGGATTTCGTGTGCCCAGCGATTCCGCCAGGCGGCTCAATACATATGTCCAAACGTGATCCTGGTGTGCGCTGATCCCCAACCCGCGGTAAAAAAATTCATATAGCGGGTCTGCGGTGCGGGCGAATGTCTGTACCTGGGCGACGGTAACCCCATCCGGATCGCGGTAGGCACTCCAGGTGTTGTACCCGGCTTCGGGAAAGCCCTCTGGCGTGACGATGCTGAAGCTGGTCTCATCCGCATACAACACGAGCACGCCGCTGCTGACTGGTAAAAATTTCGGCATTCCGGGCAATGGCGGTACTTTACCATCGATGAAAATTAACTCACCGGGACGGATGCCAGCCATCGTGGGATAAAACCGGTTTTCGGGGGGTTGGTATCTGGGAAAATTCGCTTTCCAGATTTGAACTACCTGCTCGGGGGTGACATCCAGCCCCTCCAGGCGAACCCGGTAAGTCTTTTGCCACAGCGCACCAAATCCCTTCAATGGTGTCGCGACCCGCTGACCATCCAGATTGATATTGGTAGCACCAGCGGGCACTTCGTGAACTTCCAAACGGTTGACAGGTGCTGCCCACTCCCTGGCCGGCCGCTGGGAGCCTTCGGTCGTGCTTAAGTCGCCATCCTCTTGCATAGCCTGTACTCCTTTTAATGAATCATGCTGGAAAATCTGGCTACATTTGTAATCATATAAGTTGAACGCAGGTTTGTGGTACCGTTGAGTGATACAGCGAGTCGGACAAAAAGTTATACATACGCCCCTGAGGATCCGTGGAGATGACTGGTGCATGGGTCTGACCCATTTTGCGGCTTGGGAGATATGCTCTTTTATAAAACACTTCGCATAGGCATGGTTTCCAGAAAACGGAATTAAGACCTGTGACTATTGCGTCGGGTTTCCGAACGCCGCGATTCAGTGGTAATAACTTTCAGCTTTGTTCTCGCGTGGAATGATGTGGTATTAATTTTAGCACGGCTTTGATGCTAATAATGGTAAACTTTATCTGAAAATAGGTGCGAGGTGAATTGTGTCAGATACCCAGAAGTACGATATTTATTCGCAGGACTTCCGCAAGCGGACGCATGAAATATTCGCCAACATGCGGCAGGCTGACCCAATCATTAAACAAGCGGGTTTGGATGGCGAGAACTCCAATCTGGTTCGTCTCCAGTTACGCGACGGTTGAGCAGATGCTGCTGGACGATAAAACCTTTGTGCGCGATGCGGCCCTGGCGTTTGATCCAGAACAATTACAGGCCTGGCTGGGAGAACCCAACCCGGCGGCCAGCCTGGTTGAAAACCATATGTTGAACAAGGACGGGGAAGACCACCGCCGCCTGCGAATGCTGGTCAGCAAAGCCTTCACCCCAAAAGTCATCCAGGCTTTACGGCCGCGCATCCAGGATATCGCAGATACACTGCTCGATGGAGTGCAGGCACATGGGCACATGGAGCTGGTGTCTGACTATGCTTTTCCGCTGCCGATCACCGTTATAGCCGAGCTGATCGGGATTCCCGCACGCGACCGGGATGCGTTCCGGGCGTGGTCGGATGCGTTTGTCCGCCCGGCTATTTCTCCGGCTGAGCAGCAGGCAGCATTCCAGCAGCTGGGAGCTTTTGCCATGTATATTCGGAACCTGGTCAAGGAACGCCGGCAGAATCCTCAGGCGGACATGCTCTCAGCGCTCATTTTAGTGGAGGAAGCTGGTGACCGCCTGACGGAATCCGAGCTGTTCAGCATGCTGGCGCTGCTGATTGTTGCTGGCCACGAAACCACCGTTTCGCTGATTGGCAGCGCTGCCCTGACCTTGCTCCAGCATCCGGAAATCAATAATGAGCTGCGCAGCCACCCAGAACGTATGGCGGAGGCCCTGGAAGAACTGCTCCGCTTTGAATCCCCGGTTGAACGGGCTTTGAACCGGTTCGTGGCCGCTGACACGGAGCTGGCTGGTGCACAGCTGAAGCGCGGCGATATGATTATCGGCATCCTGGGGTCTGCCAATCACGATGAGAGCAAGTTTACTGATGCTGATCAACTGGATGTGGGGCGCAAACCCAACCCGCATATCGCTTTCGGCAAAGGCGCACACTACTGCCTTGGAGCTCCACTGGCGCGCCTGGAGGGAGAAATCGCCTTAAATTCGCTCCTGCAGCGCCTGCCTGATCTGCAGCTCAATGCGCCGGTTGATTCATTGGTCTACCGGGATGTGCCGCTTTTCCGCAGCCTGGTGAGCCTGCCGGTGAGGTGGACGCCCACCGGTTGATAGTCAATCCGGATGGTGAGCTCCAGACGTTGGACAGAATTCGGTTCAGGTTCGCAGGGGGGTAATGCAATTCGCCTGTATGTTGGTCGGATGGGGAATACGGATTGAGATGGAATTCCTAACTATCGGTAAAAAACCTCGCAGGTCCCGAAAATTATTGAATTATTTGTAAGGATTGACACGCCAGATTTCTGTGCAGTACTGGCGCATGGCCCGGTCGGAAGAGAAAAAACCGCTGCGTGCGCTGTTCAGAATGGATTTTTCTGTCCATCCATCCCTATCCCGATATGCCAGGTCGACTTGATCCTGGCAGGCGATGTAATCAGGATAGTCTGCCAGCACCAGGAAGGGATCGTACATGAGGAGGGAGTCGACGATCGGGCGGAACAGACTGGCATCCCCATTGGAAAAATGACCAGAGGCAATCAGGTCGAGGGCTGCTTTCAGTTCGGAATTCTTCTGGTAAAACTCCACGGGCTGGTAATTGTTCTGCTTTAACGCCATGGCTTCATCGGCAGTCAGCCCAAACAAGAAGAAATTCTCTGCGCCTACCCGATCACGTATTTCGATATTCGCACCATCAAGAGTGCCTATCGTCAGGGCTCCGTTCAGCGCAAATTTCATATTGCCAGTTCCAGAGGCTTCTTTCCCAGCCATGGAAATTTGCTCAGAAAGCTCTGCAGCCGGGTAAATCCATTCCCCTTTGGTCACATTAAAATTCGGTACGAAGACCACCTTCAAACGATTGTTGATGACCGGGTCAGCGTTGATCACCGCGCCGATGGAATTGACCAACTTGATAATCAGCTTGGCGATCTGGTAACCTGGGGCGGCTTTTGCGCCGAAGATGAAAGTGCGAGGCACGATATCCAGGTCAGGGTTGGCAATTAAGCGATTGTAGAGCGTGATGATGTGCAGCGCTTTGAGGTGCTGGCGCTTGTATTCGTGCAGGCGTTTGACCATCACGTCGTACATCGACTCCGGGTTGACCGTGATGCCAGTCAGCTGTTTGATGTGCTCGGCCATTGTGCGTTTGTTCGCCAGCTTGGCGGCCCGCCAGCGCGACCTGAAATCTGCATTGGTGGCAAAAGGCTCCAGGGCAAGCAGGCCATCCAGATCAGCCTGCCAGCCTTCTCCGATGCGGGAGGAAATCAGATGGCTGAGGCGCGGATTGGCGAGCTGGATAAAACGGCGCGGAGATACACCATTTGTCTTATTGTTAAATTTATCAGGCCACAAATTAGCAAAATCCGTCAGGACCAACTTCTTAAGCAGGTGGGTGTGCAGTTCGGCGACCCCATTGACTGAAAAGCTGCCAATCGTAGCCAGAAATGCCATCCGCACCAGGCGCTCAGGCCCTTCTTCAATGATCGATAGGCGCGCCAGCCGGCTCAGATCACCGGGGAAGCGTTTTGCTACCTCATCGAGAAATCGCTGATTGATGCGGTAAATGATTTCCATGTGGCGCGGCAGCAAGCGTTCCAGCAGCAGCACCGGCCATTTTTCGAGCGCTTCAGGCAGGAGGGTATGGCAGGTGTAGGCGAACACCCCCGTGGTCATCTCCCAGGCTTGCTCCCAGTCCAGCCCGTGTTCATCAACGAGCAAGCGCATCAGCTCGGGGATCGCCAGCACCGGATGAGTGTCATTGAGCTGAACCACCACACGCCGGGTAAATTCGCTCCAATCCTCAGAAAATGCCTGATAGCGGCGTAATATATCCCGCAGTGAGCAGGCGACAAAAAAGTATTCCTGTTTGAGGCGCAGCTCCCGGCCCTGGGAGGTGTTGTCGTTGGGGTAAAGCACCTTGCTGATATTCTCAGAAGAGATTTTTTGCTCTGCTGCACGCGCGTAATCCCCGACATCGAACAATTGGAAATCAAATTCTTTGCTGGCGCGCGCCCGCCACAGGCGGAGCATATTAACGGTGCTGGTGCCAAATCCTGGAACCAGGGTGTGAGTGGGTTCGCCCATCACTGTCTGTGCGGGCTGCCACAGGACGCGCTCGCGACCTTGTGTATCTGTGTATTTTTCTGTGCGTCCGCCAAATCCAACCTGGACGCGGTTGTTGGGCTGCGGGAATTCCCAGGAGTTGCCATATACCAGCCACTCATCTGGGTTCTCAACCTGCCATCCATCACGGAACGACTGGTTAAAAATGCCAAATTCATAGTGGATGCCATAGCTGACGGTCGGGATATCAATGGTGGCGAGGGAGTCCATAAAACATGCCGCCAGGCGTCCAAGGCCCCCATTGCCTAAGGCAGGCTCAGGTTCCAGATTAATCAATTCCTCCAGGTCATAGCCCAGCTCGATGAGCGCCTGCCGGGCCAGCTCGGTGGTTCCGGTGTACAAAAGGTTTTGGGTTAGCTGTTTACCTGGGAGATACTCGGCGGATAGATAATAAACAAAACGCGGTTGGCGTTCAACGAACGCGTCAATGGTCGTGCGGTAACCTTCGATCAACAAATCGCGAACCGTATGGACGAGGGCATTGTACACATCGTAAATACTGGCTGTGTACGCGCCTTGTCCACCTTCATAATAAAGGTGATCGACAATTGCTGTCTTGAATGCTGCAACGGTCCTGGAATCACGCCGGCTGCTGGATGTTCTTGCCAGGGCGCGAGTTCTGAGTGGCTCCATAACAATTAAACTCCTGATGTACTGCTCCATATAAACAGCGGGGCGAGTGGAGACGCCCCAGGCGGGAAACATTGTAGCATGGGGTGGGAGGAGCGTGCTCCTTAAATAAACCGGATCGGGGAAGTGAAGACAAACACCAAGCCAGCGATAAAAACCAGCAGGGCAAAACTGAACAGCATCAGGCGCACGCGCACGTCACCGATGCGCAGGCTGACCCCACCAAAAAACATCACCATCGCAAACAAAACCGTATAGAGTACGAAACGGCTGCCGATGTCATTGGCCCGGCTGGCTTCCTGCGCTTTTTGCTCGGCCTGGGCAACCAGACGGTCGGATTCAACCTGGTCGGCATTCACATATTCAGGCATACCGAATGGGGAAGGCGGTGCATCCGGGTTTGTCAATGGTTCGGTTGCAATCCAGGCATTAAAAGCGGGTTTAAATTCGTCCCGAAAGCGGTCTCGTAAAAAATCTGCCAGACGGATATTATCCTCGCTGATTGCCAGCGCGTACTGCTCGAATAAGAGCACATCGACAGTGGTTTGGGTGAGCGCCTGGTTGGTCAATCGCGCGGAGCTTGCGCGAGCAGCACCCGCGGCATTGGTTGCAGCTGCCTGGGTTCCACTCCACAGGCGCGATTGGTACGCGCACCACGCAGAAAAAACTGTGGCAATCGAAATGAGGATGGCTGCAATGAGCTCAATGCGTTGTTTCCAAATGGGAGTATTCAATCGATGAAAGAAAGTGGCAGGTGCTTCTGGCTCATCGGCTTGGTTCGACATGCGGGGAACCTCGTGTTTAGGGTAGGATGGCTGTGTGGGTACATCTGATTGCTTAAGTCCACATTCCCAGGTTTATTCAGCCTGCAAGACGGGACCAAACGATCGAATATATTGGAGGTTTACTTCTCGTAGACCTCGGGATTGACGCAGTGGGGCAGCCGCTCGCCGCGCACCCCGGCGATGAGGTTTTGGGCTGCCAGGTAGGACATCATGCCGCGGGTGTATTCGCTGGCGCTAGCGATATGTGGTGCAACCAGCAAGTTATCGAGCTCCAGCAGCGGGTGACCAGCTGGCAGCGGCTCGGGGTCGGTTACATCCAGCGCGGCCCGGGCGATGCGCCGCTCCTTCAACGCTGTGTACAGGGCTTCGGGATCCACCACCGGGCCGCGCGCGGTATTGACCAGCACGGCATTTGGTTTCATCAGGACAAATGCTGCCCGGTCAATCATATGATATGTGCTGGCGTTCAAAGGCACGTGCAAGGAAATGAAATCGGACTCCCTGAGCAAAGTCTCAAAATCAACCAGCTCGGCCTGGTATGGCAAGCCCGCATCCACAGAAGTGTTGGGGTCGTGATACAGCAGGTGCAAGCCAAACCCGGCCGCGCGCCTTGCGACTGCTTGCCCGATGCGCCCAAAACCTATCAGACCCAGGGTGGCTCCTGACAGGTCAGAGCCCAATAGTAAGGATGGCTCCCAGGTGAGCCATTTTCCTTCCCGGACATACCGGTCGCCTTCAACCACTCGCCGGGCGGCAGCGAGCAGCAGCGCCCACGTAAAGTCTGCGGTGGCATCGGTCAGGATGCCAGGTGTGTTTCCGAGTGGTATTCCCCGAGCGGTGCAGGCGGGTACATCGACATTGTCGTAGCCAACCGCATGGTTACTGACGACTTTGAGCTGTGGCCCGGCTGCATCCAAGAGCTCGCCATCGATCCGATCGGTGAGCAGGCATAACAGTCCATCGACCCCGCGCACTTTTTGTTTCAACAGGTCGGAGCAAGGTGGCAGCTGTTCCTGCCAGACTTCGGCCTGGCAGGCCTCCAGGACGAGATCGAGTCCTTTGCGGGGGATCAGGCGGGTGACAAACACTTTGGGTTTCGGCATACAAATCTCTCATTTTTACCACATCGTGTGTGGTTTAGGCTGGGAAGAGCCAGGTATGAGAATATTATGAACGTATATCATCAAGCTCTCGAAAGCGCAAACGAGAAAAACGGATATATTATAATCTCCGCACTACCTTGCCAGCCAACCAAAAAAGGGAAATCTACCATTACCGATTTTTAGCGCAGTATGGCACTCCCCGTGTGAACAAAACGACTGTGATTTGGGTTTTTTCACGTCCAAATATCCACCGGGTCTGGCATTTACGCCGGCTTGGCTGCCTGCTTGATCACGCTTATCTGGCTGCTGGCAATCCTGAGCAGGGTGGCAGCTTCCACGCACTCCAGCCTGGTCATGCTGGCCGAACATTCAAAACAAACGCGCCTGGCTCCAGAACCCCAGCCAACCCCACGCTGGATTCCGCTGGAAGATGATATATCCATCGCACTCCGCCAATAGCCTCTCAAATTCCCACCGCTTGAAGTCCTGCCCGATTTGCGCACCCTGGCGTCCTCAGGGGTTCTGCTTGAAATCCAACCGGTCACCTACCAACGCCTATTGCGCTTCAGCAACTCGATCTGCAACAGCGGTATTGGCGCACTCGAGGTCAACGGTCTGCAATTGGAAGGGCGCAGTAGGGTGCGTGTCCAACAGCATGTCTACCGTGCGGACGGCACTTTCCAGGTGCGGGATGCCGGGGTCTTTTACTTCGACAGCCGCCATGGTCATTGGCACTGGGAGAATTTTAGCATCTATGAACTCTGGTTGATGTCAACTACCGGGCAGATCACGGAGCTGCTCATAGCGAGCGATAAAATTTGTTACTGCCTGATCGATGTGTCGAGGGCAGTTGTTCCTCGCACACCGGGCGGCGATCCTGTGGTGGCTGTCAATGCCCCCGCATATCGCCAATATACCCACTGTGAAGCGAACCTGCATGGTCTTTCCTCCGGTTGGACAGACAACCTACCGGAACCACCTACCGGGGCAAGCTCTGGACATTACCGGTTTAACGGATGGGCTGTATGCCCTGCGCTCAACGGTGGACACTGAGAACCGCATTCGCGAGCAGGATGAGGGAAATAACAGTGCGATAATTTCTATTGTGCTGAGAGCGAACCGGTTGATTTTGTTGGAAGAGGCCGTCAAATCACTTCCACAGCGCTATGTATATCATTGATGGTTGCTTTCGCACGGCTTCATAATTATGAATGAAAATCAGGGCGCTCCCCAAGACATTCCGCAGGTGAATGCGCCCATAAACGACCTCCATTCGATTGTATGCGTATCTTTTCGGGATTTCGGTCGGATGGATGCAGCGTTTTCCGGCATTGCAGCACTGAGGGCTGAGGTACAGCGGCCAATTTTGGCAAATCTGGTTTTCTGCATCCCGGGTAATGCCCAATCAGGTGGCTGGTCATCCGGGTGCCTGGATACCTTGAAAAACCAGATTAGCCATATGCGCTGTTCCTATTCATTCCGCGGTTTCAGCCATATCGATCAACTTTTCTGGTGCAATAGAATGGATGCTTTTGTCCCCCTGAATGGTCGTTCAAGTAGCTTAGTCTCGCTTTAATACCACGGCGGTGAAATCGTCCTGATTGATGATTGCGCCACTGTGGTTTTGAACCGCCAGCCACAAATTTTTGCAGATTGTTTTTGCTCTTTCATGCCGGTGAGTGACCAGTATTTCCTTAACCCGCTCAAGTCCAAATTGATTTTCTAATGAGTCAACAGCTTCATGCAAGCCATCACTGAAAAACAATGCCAGACCCCCAGGTGGTATGGTCAACTGCTGCTGATCAATAGACATTTGATTAAATACTCCGAGCGGTTGTCCTTCTGATAAAGGTAGTTCCAAGATATTTCCATCCCGGTCGAGCACAATAGGCGGCAGGTGCCCGGCCCGAGAATACCGCAAGCTGCCGGTTTTATAATCCAGGATGCAATACAGCAGCGTCACAAACATCTTTGCGTTCATCTTCATGAGAAATTTATTGACATTTTCTAAAATCTGGCGCTGATCATTTTTTCGTCCGGTTTCCACTCGCACCAGACTGAAGGTGACTGCCATAAACAAAGCAGCTGGCAGGCCTTTATCCGAAACGTCACCAATCACGATGCAAAGACGCTGATTATCCAATGAAATGAAATCATAGAAATCTCCCCCGACAGCCCTGGCAGGTACGATCAAAGATCCAAAATCATAGCCGGAATGTCTTGGCATACGTAGAGGGAGAATACTCTTTTGAGCCTGGCGAGCCAATCCCATTTCTCTTTCCACCTGGTCAAGCAATCGTTGAGTTTCATTGAATAATCGAGCATTATCCAGTGATTGGCTCATACTGTTGGTTAAGGTTGTCAAAAGATCAATATCTGAGGTAGAAAAGGCATTTTCAATGTCCAGGTTTTGCAAACTAACGATTCCCCTGGGCTCGTTCCCTACCAGCCACGGAACCCCCAACCAGGTCTTTGGCACTTCCGTTCCCGGAACGACCTGCATTTTTTTGGTATCGAGGAGATCGTTAATTTCATCTTGGTTTATCATCAAAGGCTTTTTGGTGCTGACAACTTTGGACCTTGAAGCGTCAATTGGATGCCAACCTGGGATGTGAAGGTGCTGCCCGCGCTCAATCGCATAATGGTGGTAAATCGTATTGGTTTGGGGATCGTACTGAGAAATCATCACTACCTGGGCGTTGAACGTGTCTCGGAGTTTGTCCCCGACTAAGTCGTAAATGGCTTGCATATCATATTTGGAGGATAGGCCTTCTTGCACGCTGTTGATCAATGCTAATTCGACCGCGCGTTGATCTAACCCACGGGCGTAGTATAGTGACGCTGTTTTCCAGTCTCCTCGGGCCGCGGCTTTAGCAGCCGATTTCCTAAAATCCTGATGGTCTTCATTTGAATATCCATCAGAATTTGTTATTTCGCCTGACCTTTCGGTATTAGGGGGCATCTTATCCTTCATCTCAACACCCATTCCTAACTTCTTTTTCTACAATTGTGCGGAAAGATATGAGCTGACTGATTAATTATCTACTCTTAATGATAGCGTTAAACCGCTGGAGATAACGGCGAATCCGGGAATTGGTGGAAAAAGCGACCAGAAGGTGAATCCACCATTGGGGCAGGATTGCCAGCTCATGCTCGTAGGATTCTTAAATGATTTCTAATCAGTAGAATATTTATGATTTAACGGATAAGTACTTGGGTTGAATTCAGTCGCGAATGCTTCGGATGTTGAACTCCAATTCAAGCATTGGGACTAGCAAGCCACCCTATCCGTTCTGAATTATGCGGAAGCTGGATTTCCAGAATATCCAGGGCATCTTCATTCCACAACCATAACGTTGGCTAGCTCGGAGTCAAGGGCCAGCTCAGTCAATCCCACCTGGATGACGGTCACCGGGTTGTGCTGCAATACACGCAGAATCTGCCCTGGCAGCAACCCATACGCCTGCAGTTGGGTCCGGCGCTCTGGGGGTAATCCGGGCAGGTAGCCAACCAGCCGGACAGTCGCTTGAGGCTGGACGGTTGACAGCAAGCGCGAGGTTGGCTCGCCACTAACAGCCGCATCAGCCAGCCGGGCATGGGATTGGAATGAATGTTTCCAGTTCCGCAGGTTCATGCTCGTCTCCAGGTCTCAGGAGGCTGATGTGTGGCTGCGATTGGGTCTGGATGCCAGGCTGCCAATCTTCTGTAAAAATCCAGCAAGTTTTGATCGTCCCGGGTCCACCGTCTCGTAGCCACAGTTCGGGCAGCAGGTCAACGTACAGCTGCGTTGGATGGGGCAGCTGGGGCAGGCGCTGTTTTCCTGTGGGGTGTATTCCCAGCCGCACATTGGGCAGACGATCAAGACAGGCAGTGGATCCATTTCAACCTCCCCAACCAACCAGGGCCAGGCCCCGATAGACCAGTCCGCCTACCAGGAACGCCAAGGGAAAAACGATCAGCGTAATCGCCGCGGCAGTGCGCCAGCTGCGTTCTTTGGCAATCATCATGATGCTGGCGACACAAGGGATGAACAGGGTAATCGTCACCATCGCAGTGACAATTTGGGCAGGAGAAAGCATGCCCTGGGATTGAAGCACGAACAGGCCTGTCGCGCCAAAATCCCGGCGCACAAATCCCATGATGAAGGCCCCAGAGGCCTCTGGGGGCAGGCCGAGCCAGCCGGTCACCAGTGGCTGTGCGGCAGTATTCAACCAATTCAAGATGCCTATGAGATCCAGGGCGAACATGATCAGGGTGCCTATTAAAAACAAGGGTACTACTTCTTTCAAATACCATTCCAGACGAGCCGCTGTTTTGAGTAGGACGTTTGAAAACACTGGCATGCGGAGGGGGGGCAGCTCCACCAGCAGGCGGCTGCGTTCGCCGGGTACCAGGCGAGCCGCCAGCCAGCCTACACTCAGAAAGACCGCTGCGACCACTCCCGTCCAGATGAGGGTGGCGCCCAGGGATATCCCCGCCAGAAGCCCCATCACTACACCAAGCTGGGCGGAGCAGGGCACCGCCAGCGCCAGCAGCAGGATGGTGAGCAGGCGTTCGCGGCGAGTTTCCAGGACTCTTGTCGTCAGGGTCGCCATGGTGACACAGCCCAGTCCAAGCACCATGGGCAGCACCGCTTTGCCATTTAATCCCAGCTTAACAAAAACACGGTTGCTGAGGGCAGCCAGGCGGGGCAAATATCCCAAATCTTCGAGCACACCGAACGCCAGGAAAAAAGTGAATACGATGGGTAAGATCAGCGCCAGGGCATAGGTCATCCCCATCGTCCACAAGCCAAACTCCCCGACCAGCAGATCCTGAATCAATGGGAATGGAATCCAGCGCATTACCATGCCAGTCATCCATGGGTTCACAATCTGGCCAAAGAGGTTTTGTTCAAGCAAGCCAACCAGGACACCGGCGCCGAATACACCTACAAACCAATACAGGCCGTACAGCACAATTCCCAGGATCCCCACGCCCCAGATTGGATGGGTCGTAAGATTGGATAACCTCTGGCGGAACAGCAGCTCGCCTGCTGCCTGCTGCTGCTGGATTTCTGGCAGCAGTTCGTTGACATAGTCATATCTGGCAGCCTGCAGTGTATCGACGACTGCACCTCCCAGGCAGGTCTCCAATTCATTTCGAGCAGACTGCAGCGATGTGAACTCATCTGCAGGCAGGTGGGCTTGCAACCAGCTGCGAGCCGCGGGATCACCACCCAGCCAAAGTAATGCCAGGGCGCGCGGGCGGATGGAGGCCTTCGGAAGGGTGGGAAGGATTTTTGACAGCGCAGTTTCGATTTCGTCCGGATAGTTAAGCTGAAAGTCTGGGACGGCGGCACACAGCAGCGCCTTGCGCAGCTCCGTCAGCCCTTGGCCGCGCACCGCAGTTGTAGATATGACAGCTGTATTTAACTTGGAAGCCAGTAATTGCGTGTCAATATTGACCCGGTGCTGGCGAGCTTCATCCGCCATATTAAGAGCCAAAACCAGCGGCAGTCCCAGCTCGGCAAGCTGGATGGTCAGATAGAGTGTACGGGCTAGGTTTTTCGCATCACCCACCTGCAGGACTGCGCTCAGAGGCTCTTCAAGCAGTACTCGGGCAGTGACCTGTTCATCTTCTGAAGCAGAAGGGAAAGTAACCACACCAGGGGTGTCTACCAGCGTGATATCGGGCATGTCACGCACCTGGCTGCGGACGATTTCAACGGTCGTGCCCGGATAATTCGAAACGATCACTCGCTGTCCGGTCAGTTGGTGGAAAATCGCTGATTTACCAACATTGGGGTGTCCAATTAATGCAATTGCGCGGCTGTTGGCGTTCGGCAGTGCAGGCGAATTCGTCACTGCCATGCTGTCAACCGCCCTCAATTAGGGATGTGACTAATATTTTTTCCGCTGCGTCCTGGGTCAGGTGTAAACTGCCGCCCTTAATGGCGAGCAGCAGGTCGCCTGCCAGGCCGCGTCCCAGGATGCGTACTGAACTACCGGGCTGCAGGCCCTGGGCAGTCAGAAAGATACTGAGCTCCGCAGGTGCTTCTCTGTAGCGCACGGATTGGCCGGGTATCACCTCTGCCAGGGTGAGAGCCCCAGAATCTTCGCTTACAATGCCTGGTATGCCAGCGGGTTTTGCCAGATAGTTTTCCAACCTCCCAGCGGCTTCTTCGGTGGTTGCGTGTTCGAAGTCGCAGGCCAATGCTTCCGCCTGGGCCGCATCCAGGCACAGGTGATCGACCAGGAAAGCCTGCCACAGCCGCCTGTAGCGCAGGATGCGCTCCGCCTGCGAACGGCCTAATTCGGTGAGCTGGACGCCCTTGTAGGGCTGGTAAATTAATAATCCCGCCTCTTCCAACGTGTGAACCATCTGGTTGGCAGAAACCGGCTGGATAGCCAGTGCCTCCGCAAGGGTGGCAAGCGGGATAGGTTCGGGGCTACCTGATTCCACCAACCGGGTGGTTGTCAGCAGGTACATATCTGCACTTTCACTGGATGTTCGTTGGAAGGTGTTATGGTTTTCCATAATAAATTGCCTTAATTCTTATGGCTAACCATAAAATACTGGATTAACTGATTGCTGCCAATGGCAATATGTCACCTGCCAAAAAGATATTCGTCACATTTGCAGCTGGTGAACCTGCGAAATCTAATTTCGTGGATTGAAAATAGGAAATATCCCGATAATCAGATCATCGGATGAGGTGAATTTACCCGAATCGTTCTGAAAAAGGTTATTAATCGGGTGAATTAGGAGTTGGCAAAGCTGATTGTTTCCTGGATAGAATGATTCGGACAGCTGCCAACCAACACCTTGTAGATGTGTTATAAGTAGACCAGCCAGTGGGAGCAGTTTTTAAGAGCTCATGCCAGCTAATAATTGTTATGCTGACGACCGGTTGATGAATGATGCCCACTTTCTTTAACTCGCTACGCTTTTCACGACGGTCTGTTCCGCTGCTCCTGGCGGTAGTCAGCATATTGGCATTCGGATTGCTGCTGCCTTTTTGGGGGTTATACCTGGATGACTGGCATCATGTTTACTTCAGTTTTAACGGTGGCTTGCAGGGTTTACAAGACTTCTTTTTATTCGACGGTCGCCCTTTGGCTTACATGTTTTATGCACTTGGATTTCGGGTTTTGGGTTACAACCCCCTGGCCTGGCAAATATTTGCCCTCAGCTTGAGGACATTGACGGCAATCGTGATCTGGATTTGCCTGCGAGAAATCTGGCGTGAACATGAACGCGAAGCCGTTTGGACAGCAATATTATTTCTAATTTACCCACTTTTCCGGCAGCAGCAGTTTTCGATTGCCTATTCCATGCATTGGTTTGGGTATGGGCTTTATGTCCTGTCAATCTGGTTGATGGTTTTAGCGGTAAAGCGTCCAACTCGATTTGCGCTTTTTACGATCCTGTCGCTGGCAGCCAGTTTTGGCCATTTAATATTCCTGGAATATTTTGCAGGGCTGGAACTGATTCGTCCAGTAATTTTATGGATCATGGTACGCCGCCAAACCAGGGGATTTAAAGCGCAATTACGCCGTACCTTATTGTATTGGCTGCCTTATTTGTTTTTGTGGCTCGCTTTCGTTGTTTACCGGCTTTACTTAATGCCAAAACCGAAGCCCGGTTATGAGCGCAACCAGCTTCTCATCCTTTCTGGTTTGCTGGAAGCACCCCTGAAAACCGCTTTACACTTTATCCAATACAGTTTCCAGGATACGCTGACCATTCTATTTTCAAGCTGGCAAAATGCAATTAACCCGGCTATGTTCAATTTTCAACTGCCAGCAAACTTGCTGGCAGTTGGTGCCGCGTTTCTATCAGCAATCGGCTTATTTTTTTACTTTTCACAACTCCAGATTCCAGGTGATGGTCTTGACCAACAACAACAACCAGATTCTGTTTCTACTGCCGATCGCTGGTGGATTGAAGCTTTTGTTTTGGGATTGCTCCTGGTCCTTTTAGGTTTGTTGCCCATCTGGCTGACTGACCAGTTTATTGTGACAGATAACCCTTTGTGGAGTGACCGCTATTCTCTGGCTGGCTTGTTGGGTGCCAGCCTGGCTATTGTTGCATTAATCTCTGGATTGATTGGCAACCCAAAATATCGCCTCATCCTGCTTAGTTTGCTGGTTGGGTTGGCAATTGGTTGGAACCTGCTGGTAGGCAACGAATATCGCTGGTCCTGGGCTGACCAGACCGAGTTTTATCACCAACTTTCGTGGCGAGCACCGTATGTTAAACCAGGGACGACATTTCTTGCTGAAGGCGAACTTTTCAACCGGATGACTGAATACGAAACTGCCTTCGCAATCAGTACCCTGTATCCGAAAGCGAGTGAGGAATTTGAGCTGGGCTACTGGTTTATTAGCCTTTCCAGACGATTCGATGATCGCATGGATGAACTACTGCAAGGAATCCCCATTCGCTACAATCGTTTTTACACAGTGTTCAGGGGCAATAGCAAGGACAGCCTTGTAATTTCCTATGAACCAGAATCCAACCAGTGCCTGTGGGTGCTCTCTGCTGAAGATCAGGAATACCAGGAACTGCCGGAGCTGACCCGTCAGGCAGCGATCATTTCCAATCTTGATCTGATCTGGCAGGATGGTCCCGGGATGCGACCGATCCCGGCGAAAATTTTTGGGCCTGATCCAGGAAAAAATTGGTGTTATTACTATGAGAAAGCCGATCTTGCGCGCCAGTATGGAGAATGGTCAAAAATCGTAGATCTTTGGGGACAAGCGGATCAGCAGGGGATGAAACCGGAACACGGAAGGGAGCTGCTTCCGTTCATCTATGGTTTTGCGCATACCGGAGAGTGGAGCACAGCATCAGATCTGACCAATGAGGCCATCCGCCTGACACCTAAAATGAGAGCACCATTCTGTACAGCCTGGAAAAATATTCAATCGCAAACCATTTCATCTATTGAGCGCGATTCGGTGCTCCAACAAATCCAGGCGAAGCTGGATTGCGATTGGATTACCAGCCTTTCTGGCGATGAATAGGTTCTAGACTTCACCTGCCGAATTTTGTACAATGAGATTACAAATTGATATTTGCCTCGCTCCCATTGATGACCTTGGAAGGCGGAAGTCTCTCACCAGGTGAGGGGCCGCAAAAATCTCTACAACAATGTCCGCCGGTGCCTGCCGGCGGTTTTTCGTTCTTCCTTGCAGGAGGTATGCGATGAATTTTGGCACAGCAGGAACACGAATTTTGTTAGCGGTTGATGGTTCAGAACATGCCTGGGCAGCCGCCCAGTTAGTGCGAGACCTGCCATGCTATCCGGCTTGTTCGCTTGCAGTGATGATGGTCATTGTACCTAAGTTGACCTCCTTTAACTTTTTTATCGATACAGTGCTGGAGCGAACCTGCAGCCTGTTGGAGATGGAAGGTGGCCCTCCAGTGGAATCCCTGAAATCTTTTGGAGCTAACCCGGCTGAGACGATTATCGCGACAGCCAATCAGCGCCAGGCTGACCTGATTGTGCTTGGGGCGCGTGGGCGGCGGGCTGCACTTGGGGTGCTGCTGGGAGGGGTAGCCCAGCAAGTTGTGGAATATGCCCAGCAACCGGTTTTAATCGTGCGAAGCCCATTTACAGGGCTGAACCGGGTTCTGTACGTGACCGATGGGTCCCCACACAGCCGGCTGGCGCGGCAATTCCTATGCGGTTTCCAATTACCGGCTGAGACAGAGGTGGATGTGTGTCATGTGCTTGCCCCCCAGTTGCGGTTGGAAGATTTGACCCTGGTGTACCCCAGCAACCTGGAGGCGGTCAGCTATCCGGTTGAATCAGCAGAGCAGCTTCAGTACCTCTCACAGGGTCTGGAAGTCCAGTCGGACCAGGAACGACGTGCCGGTAAGATTTTAATTGAGGAAGCCTGCACCGAATTGGAACGGGCAGGTGTACGCATTGGGCGCAAAGTGCTGTTGGCTGGCGACGCCAGCGAGGAAATCCTGACGTATATCCGAGAGCAGCAGGTGGACCTGGTTGTGGCTGGCAGCCGGGGGTTAAGCCAGGTGCAGAGCTGGTTGTTGGGGAGTGTATCCCGCAAGCTGGTGCATTATGCGCCTTGCTCGGTGCTGGTCGTGCGCGGCCAAATCGAGCCCGGATGAACGCAGCTCAGGGCAATGTTTGAGCCCGGCACCGTAAAAGACCGATTGAAGATCAATTGGGGGGTATTATTCGGCGGCCCCAAATGCTTCCCGTAGTTTTTGCTCGTCCTCATTCGAGAGGGATGTACGGATGATCTGAGCGTTAAATTTGGTCAGCTCGGCCAGAACCTTGTCCTCCGTCCAGTCGGTGATCATCAGGAACAGGGCCGAGTGCCCAGGCTCGATTTTCTCACCAACTTCTTTGATGAAGCTGTCATCGATGCCATAATCAGAAAGTTTTCCGCTGATGGCACCTGTCACAGCCCCAATCGCCAGCCCTAGCCATGGCATAAAAAATAGCAAACCGATCAGCATACCCCAGAAGGCACCCCCCAGCGCGCCTGTGCCAACCAGGCTGACGGCCTGCTTTACTTTGACCTTGCCATCGGGCCGCCGGACGACTGTCGCCGCATCTGCCAGGTCAACCAGTTGCTGTTTCTGCAAACTCTTGACGGCAACGCTCATTTCCGCGGCCCCGGTTTCGGTCGGGAAGGCAAAAACGATCAATTCACTCATCAGATCTTTCTCGCTTTCTAGCGGAACTAGGATTGTGAAGGAAATTATAAAGGTACATGGCAGGGTACCGGCGCGATTAACAAAAATTTAACAGTGAAATCATCCATCACGCGCTCGCCTGGAAGAAAATCAGGTAGAGAACTCCGATAGCTACCAGGTACATCAGTGGGTAAACCCAGTCCATAACCCGGTCGATCCGCTCGGCGCGTTCGCCCAAACCGCGTGATTCAAGCTGTTTTAAGTAGACGTTGTAGGCCACAACCGCGGTATTGACGATAAAAGTGGTTGCCATCAACGCATCCAGAAAAGTTAGGTAACCCAATCGAGGATAGTTTTCAGTCAGGCTGAAGCTGAAAGCTATAAACAACAGGATGTTGGCTGCGGCGGCTTCAATTCGGCGGGTGTAGTCGCGCAGGAAAAAAGTTAACCAGGAGATAATGGCGATGAGAAGAACCGGGATAAACACTTGCAAAATGTAGTATTCCAGGTGACGGGGAGCATCGAAAGTAAACGTATAACGAGAATTTTGGGTGCCGGTGTTGGCCGGGATAATGCTGGTATTCGTCTGAAAATTCGTCAGGATAAATTCATCTTCGCCATGCTCGCTGCTGATCTCGCTGTAGCCCGGGAGTTCAGTAAAAATATAGTACCTGGATGGCAATAACAGGTCAACGCGGATTAAGAACGTCTGGATATCAAATGGGAAGCGGCGGAAATCAAAATCAACCTGGAAGTTCGTTGTGAAAAGTTCGTAATAGGTAGCGTTGCCATCCGCACGCAGCACCACAGCTCGATTCTGCACCCAACGATTGCCTTGCTGGTTGGCGAAGGAAAAATCAGGCCAGCGATCTTCTACATCTTTCAAGAATGTGCTGAAGTTGGCTTCACTATAAAATTTTTCCCGGCAGTTGCAGCTATCCGGGCTGAATGCATTGCGCGGGTCGCTCCAATCCATCCGCAGGCTTCCGACCCCTGTGAAAAATTCCATGGACTGCTCCACATTGACAATCTGAAGCAGCTTGACTCCTACCTCCACCGGAATCGGTGTTTTGATGACAAACTGCCCTCCAGGTTCTGCCGTACCGGTCTCGATTTCAGGGACGTTAACCCCCACCTGGAGCCGAAATTCACCCCCCGCGTCCACAGGGCTGGATTCATTGGGTAAAATTCTCAGCTTAATCCCGGCGGTTGTCTCTTCAAAAGCAAGTTGGAGCTTGGTCGTTGTGTTTTCACCTGCTAGGTTAGCCACGGACAAAGGTTTGTTGCCATAATCCAGCAAACCCAGGGCTGGGAAGAAATCCCCGCTGGTCCGTTCCACATACACATATAGGGTATCCCCGGCGTGGATATCTTCCAGTTCGTATTCAGTATAGGCAGTGCCCGGTGCTAAGAAGCCCGTTTCTTCTTCGACTCTGCCTTCCTGGGAGGAAATGGCCTGCTCGAAAGTCGCAAAAGGCTGGCCTATCGGGAGGCTGTCGATGGTCAATGCCTCCTCCGTATTTAATCCCAGCACCAGCCGGTAATCGCCGGATGTTGATAGGGCGGTCGTTGAGAGTGCTGACGAAACCAGGACGAAATAATCACCAGACCTGGTTGGAGAAAATTCCAGGTACGCATCGTGCCCAGAGCCGCTGTCATCATCCCAGGCCGGGAAAGTTGCATCCCTGAGATCGTAGATCGATTGCGGGATGTTGGTGTCATTCTGAATCAGCTCGCGCTGCATGGCTACATAGGACTGGAAAAGCTCATAAAGATTTTCATCAGCCGCGGTGATAATCAGGACCGGGTCCAGATTGCCGCTTGTATTTGCAGCCAGGGCAGAAAGGGTCTGTCCTGGCTGCAAATCGGGCACGCGATAGACGTCGACGAAGCCAGGCGGCAGGATGCTATTCTCAATTTGGATGCTAGCGCTGCTCTGGGCGGCAGCATTCCCATATGTGAGGAATGCACCGATTGACCAAACGAATGCCAGTGAACAGGTGAACCAAACAGTGATTATTTTGAAATGACGAGACTGGAAGCTGATGTGCATGGCTGGTTCTCCTAGTTTCGATCCGGGATCAATATATCAAAAAAGGGCAACACTGCTGGATCTCAACGATTTCTTTCCATTTTACCCAAGGACCTCACCAAGTGCGATGGCGATCTTGGGGTGGCAGGCTAAATTCACCTTGGATTGGTGGTAGTTGTTCATTGTAAGGCCTACTTGGGGAACAGAAATTTTGTAAAAAACGTTTAGTTACCAGGAGAGGAATCGTCCAGTTAACCTCAAGGAGAAGGCCATGAAAGTTCTGAAATTCATCCTGGTTGTCTTGTGTGCCGTTGTTCTGTTTCGCCTGGCCGCGTGCACGACTGGTTTGGCACCAACGCCAGACGCCACTCCAATTATCCCAACAAACCCAACCAATCCGCAAAATCCGCAAATCCAGCCCGAACGCCCGGAGGGCGATAGTGATTCCATTTCTGGCCCGGACCCAGCGCAGGCAAGGGATGCAGCTCTCGAGGATTTGCTCGCTGAGATTCCGGAAGCGGGCAGTGAAGCGAGTATGCCTGGGGTGATCGACTGGCAAAGTGAAGACGTCACCCCCCAAAACTTGCTCGGCGCGGTTTCGACACTTTACCGCGGCGGTGGCTGGGAGATTCTGGTACGCTACCCGGTGGTTGCGCCTGCCAACACGCGCTACACTGTAGAAATCCGTAACCAGAGCACGGATTCTAGCTGGGAAGTTGTCTTAGACGCAAATTACCAGATCCTCAGCCTTAATCCACTGAGCCCGTAACCTACCAGCAGACCCCAAGTTCAGACCTGGGGTCTGCCTACTCTGCCTACGTTTAAATGCAAGCTGTCTGCGTCCAGCCGCGCAGCGCAGCACGTGACTTCACCAGCATGATAATCGCAAACGATACGTTGTCCATAAGCACCGGAATTGAGAATGCGCCTGGAGTGAACGGAAATGGCAGGCATGCCAATGGCTCGCATGATCAGGTTGCCAGCGATGGCTAGGAGGGCACGCGGCAAGGTTTCGTGACCTCCCATGTTGAAAATCTGAGTAAAAACCAGGAAGAAGCCTCGGAAGCGATTGTAGATAGGAGTAAGTATTTCAACGAATACCATACGGCTCGCATCTAATCGGTGCCTTCCGGCGAATTCCACTTTCAAAAATTTCCGGGCCGAATTTTGCACCTCTTGCGCAAAGATCGTGTATGATTCTTTCTGTCAGCTGCCTGACCCATGACACCCCAACCACCGCTTAAACCCTGCCCGGTCTGTAAGACATTTCTAGCGCCCGACCTGCAGCGTTGCCCGCGCTGCGGTGCAGGTCTTTCGGCTGTCCGATCCGAACCCGGCAGCCAGAGCCCGGTTGTCGACATCCAGGCTGTAGATCGAACCACTGCTTCTTCTGAACCATCCACACGAAACGAGGGCTTGCGCATTGTGATTTCTCCAAAAGCAAAAGATTGGTTATTCTGGATCAGCGCTGGATTGTTGGCTTTGATCGCTATTGGCCTGGTTGGACTGATCTGGTATGACCACTGGCAGCAAGCAAATGCCGCGGATCTTGAGTTGACCATTTCGCCGGATAATTTGCCGCGTGCCTTAAATCAAAGTGGCGCACCCTCCGTCCAACCAGACCCGGCAGTGGTAGCTGCCCTCACCGCCCAGCCAACCCTGACGCCTGTTCAGGTTGATCCCGCCCAGCTTTCAACCGTGATCGCTACGCCCGATGGAGAAGAGCTGGATCCAAACCCGGCGCCAGCCAACACAAGCTCGCAAATCCGGACTGCCACCGAGATCCGCGACGATTTCTCGACCAATTTGCTCGGCTGGTCAGAAGCAGAACGGGAGGACTCGCGGCGCGGCTACCTCCCCGAAGGGCAGTATTATATTGAAGTGGATGCCCCCGGGGTATTCGCGTTGAGTTTTCTACCTGTGGATTTTGCTCCAGAACTCGTGGAATTTCAGGCTCAGGTGCCAGAAGCCGCCCCGGGCGGGACGTTTGGGGTGCTCTGCCAATTCAGTGATGAAAACAATTTTTATCTGGTGGAGATCGATCCTGCCTCCGGAACGCTGGCGCTGGGGCAGCGGAAAGACGGCCTATATACCGCCCTCACCGACCCCGAGTGGCAGGATGCCGTTGGGTTGGTTACAGTCGCAAATGCCGCAAACCAGATCAACGTGACCTGTTCTGACAGTGAAATTCTGGTTTCGATCAACGGGCAGGTCGCAGGGCGCCGAGGGATCAGCACTCCTCTGCCGCAGGGAAGCCAGATGGCCATTTTTGCAGCCGGGTATGAAGGTATCCTGGCCACAGGTTTCCAGGTATTGATTGATAATTTGTTTGCAAGAGCAGCAGGGCCTGGTGAATTTCGCTAACGCGCCTGTTTATCCCGGCCTACACGTTTGGGTTATCGACTGCCGCCAACGCTTTCCGGCCGAATATATCTGAAATGTTGTTTTGGGAAGAATCCCGCTATACTCGAAGAGATGAAAATCAGACCATTATCTGCGCCCCAGCGCGCAGAATATTTTTCCAGGGTCTGGTCCCTGGTCCGTGAGGTGCCATCCGGCCGAGTCATTTCCTATGGCCAGGTCGCTGCCTTGCTTGATCCACCGGATGGAATACAGGCGGAAGAAAACCGTATTTATGGGGCGCGCTGGGTGGGTCAGGCGATGCGCAACTGCCCGCCAGATGTACCCTGGCAGCGTGTTCTGAATGCCCAGGGCAAGATCAGTCTTCCCGGTGAAGGCGGTTCCCACCAGCGCGAACTGTTGGAAGAAGAAGGGGTTGTCTTCGACGAGCGTGAACGTGTTGACTTGGGAATTTATGGCTGGGGTGGTCCAAACACACCTTACCAAACAAGTCTGTTCTAGTGGGTCAGTTGGCATGCAGAGCGCCATTTCTGAACCAAGTTTTGTTTAGCACGAATTGAGCGATAAGCGCAAGCTCCCGAACCACCCAAAACATGCCGCCTGTTTCGACTGCGTTCACGACGGGCGGCTCGTGCGCCGCCCCACGCAAATGGAGTGGGATCATCATTCCACCCAAAAGCAACCCCTTCCAGCCAGTCAATGATTTGCTCAGGAGCCTGTGGATGTTGCCCTGCCAACCCTCTACGAACCAGAATGCGCTGGATTGACTCGGCCATGTTCAACCATGAACCTCCCAAGGGCGTATACAACGGCATCACCCCATGCGCAAATAGCCACAAAACCAGTTCTGGGGTGTAGTGTCCCTGAAGATTATCCCAGATCAATAACATACGTAAAGGCGGCAATTTTTCTGCCAGCGTAATTCGCTTTGATAACCCTTGTTGCCAGGCTTTCCAGACCTGACGGTTTGTTTCTTCATCGAGTATGGGTTTCTCTGGTAAGGTTTTCAAGATTTCTTCGACCTGTTCTTTGAGCCAGGGATGTAAGATGGCATTGGTTGATTGGGTAACCCCTTTGACCCGCACCTTCCCAGTTGCCGGGTGAAATAAGGTCAGCATTTTGGCCGTTCCGTTGCGAATATATTCATGAGATTGATGGATGGGATGGCTCTCTGGCTGCCAGCTTTCACCTGGATAGGGAACCGTTTGATACGGCCCCGCTTCATCTTCAACCCACACGGTCAACCCCATTTTTTCTCCCTGTCGATAGGCTGTCTCGATCAACTCTTTTTGGGGGTGGCATCCGGATCAATGACTGTGACCACACCCCGTTTTCGTTTCCGCACCACCTGTCCCGTTTCACACCAACTGCGTGATTTCTGCCATCGAAACCCTGCCTCTTGCAAGATCACCCAGATCCGTTCTGTACTGATCTCCGCTAACCCATCCTCGGCTTTGCGTAGTGCTTTCTGTAAGGTGGTCAACGACCAGGTGTTTGTGCCATCTTTCTCCGGGTCTGGTTTGCGGCGCACTTCAGTCAACACTCGATCTCGCTCGACGGCACTGTACTTGACTTTCGGCCCACCACCATGCTCAGGTTGAAGGGACGCGATCCCTTCCCGGTTGAAACGTGCCACCAATTGTGAAACTGCATCCCCTGATTTCCGTCCAGCCCTTTGCGCTGCTTGGGTGTAACTGTGTCCCGCTGCCACAGCCAGTATTTCTTTTGCTCTTGCTACATGGCCTGCAGGTTCACTGTGTGAACGGCTGATCCGTTCCAACCAATCCCGTTCTTCTTCTGTCAATGTGCGGAGTGGGTCTTTTTTTCGTCTGGTCATTGACTTCTCCCTGCCGTTTCTGAGTAGATTTCTTTCCACTCAGAATGGCAAGTTCCGTGCCAACTGACCCACTAGTTAGGAAATGCTAAACGTGCAAACGCCTCGTCCAGGCGTTTGTTTTCGTTAACCAGGAGGCAGATCCCACTGCCGGGTGATCCCGGGCAAACGCGCCAGCATCAGGGTGATAAAGACAAATAAAGGCCAGATTTCCAACAAGAAGCGGTAAATCGTGCTGTTCAACAAGAGTTCTAGATCACGCGGGGATAACACCAGAGCCACAAAAAACAGGATCACTAATACCAGTAGGGTGGATATCAGTGAACGGTTTTCATCGCGTTTGAGGCTGCCGGGTTCGATTCCTGCCACTACGAGGAAAACCACTAGAAATGCAAAGCCCACCATGGTTTTGGCGTCAAAGCTAACGAATTGGGTGATAAACCCGGACAAAATGTGTCCATAGCGGTTGAGGTCGATCAAATTCGCCAAGGTGCCGCCAGCAATCCCAGAAACAAGGGGGTGCGCCGGGGTGAAGAAAAGGTGAAAAGCCAGGATATAAAAAAGGACTGGCAGCAAACCGGCCAGGAAGGCGGGTCCGGGCTGGAGGACCGCGGCTCGGTTTGGCTGGCGGCGAGAACGCAGGAAATGGACAACCCCCAGGGCTAGCAGAAACAACCAGCCGTCATTTTTTGTCCAGACTGCGAGGCCGGCACAGGCACCGGCAAGCACAAGCGCCCGCCGGTCGTGCGTATAGCCAACATCATACAGGTAGATTAGACCATACGTCGCCAGGATATATCCGGCAAATGGAATATCCGCGATTTGGGCAGGCGCCAGGACAACCAGTGCGCTGGCAAAAATAAGCACCAGCCCGGCGGTGTATCCCGCCAGCCTGCCCCGCATCACACCGATTAATGAAACCAGCAGCCCAACCAGACAGACTGTGAACAGGACGGCGAACATCTGTGGTACCCAGGTCGCATCGCCCCCCAGGAATGTCCACAGGCGTGCGACTGTGCTGCCCAGCAGTAAAGGCGCATCCGGCTGCTCTAATAAAGATGAAAACATATGGGTCCAAGCATCGCCAGCGCGGTATAAAAACCGGGCTCCAAGGTTCCACGCCAGCCAGGAATCTTGAAACCCATGCGGAAAAATGGCTGCTCCCATCATGAAGGCGGCGATCAGGCCAGCCAGACAAATAAAGAAAGACGTGGGCAAAATTATTCGCCAGACGCGGTTATAGCCCTGCATGGAAATCTGGCGGCGTTTGAAGCGCGGCGTGATCCCAGAGCGAACATAAATAGCAGCTAAAACTAGGACAATCGCCAGCTCGAAAAGCAGGTAGGTCCAGCCGGGCGGTCCCAATAAGACTCGCCACGCGAAATATACCAGGGAACTGAAACCAATTCCCAGGAAGGGCACCAGGGATAAGCGCACCCAACGCAGTGACCTTCGGAAGGCGGGCCGGGTTGGCTCATCTGCATGTTGGGCCAGGGACACATTGATAGGCACAAAATCCGGATCGCGGCAAGAAAAGGACAGCCAGGAAATACCCGGTAAGCAAAATGATCAAAAAACTAGCAATCGTCAGCATCTGGTTTCAGGGAGTGGAATTATTCTGCAGCAGATAGATTCCGGGGCTGCATGACATCAGGGGCGGGAACTCGCTTGGATCCAGGGGAAAGGGCTGGTTCGGGTTGCTGAAGATTCCAATGATGTAGCGATGATTATTCGAATCATCGACCAATATTGGTGCAAGGACGTACTGTGTGATCCGATAGCGTTCGCGGTGAGCAGCTCCCTCAATATCTGTGACAAAGCCGACGACCTCCTCGGCTGGCAAGGCGTCTGCGATACACCGCAACAGGCGTTCATTGCGGGTCACGAAGTCAGATGGCAGGGGAGTGTCCTCACGAAAAAAAGCGACAAACAACTCTGGCTGGAAGTAAAGAATGCCTTGAACCAGGCTGAACAGGGCCGTTGCAACCACAAGCCCAAGCGCCAGGTGAGTTCGCCATGTGGGTTTACGTCCGTTGGCAGGCCTTCCGGAAATTGGAACGGGAGGTGGGTTTCCCGCAGGCGGGACGGATTGTGGCTCCGGAGACTGGGGCGCGTCAAGAGAAGGTTGCTCTACCATAAGGTTATTTTTCAAGGGCGAATAAACTTTGCTGGCTGGAAATTGGCCCACAGCAACCCGGCTGGCGTGGGACGGGTTACCCAATCGGGCTGTGACGCGCCCGCATGGAAAGGCACTGCAGCCTGCTGTTAGAGGTTAATTTGCATGCACACCGCGCTGTCAGGGCAGAGCTTGGTAAATGCTTCGGTGGTCTGGATCTTGCTTGGCACCTGGCTGCGGTCAATCCGCCAGTAACCGAGTTGAGAAAAAAATCGCTCGGCGGATGTCGTCAGGAGGTAGAGCGCTGCAACCCCGTGCTGGCGTGCCTGTTCTTCCAGGCGGTGCACCAGATGGCTTCCGAGGCCACGCTCTCGGTACCCAGGTTCGACGACCACAGATCGCAGCATGGCATCTCGCCCAAATATTTCGAGACCCCCAGCTCCAGCCAGGCTGCCATTGTCCCTGGCAACGAGGAAGTGCTGTAAATGATCCGGCGTCAGGTCGATTGTCGGCAGGGCTGCCGTACTTAGCAAGTTTTTTATCGGTTCAAATTCTGTCAGGGAAGGTTGGATGATTTCCATACATCTCGTTCGAATGTGGAATTGTCCAGGAGTTTAACACGATTCGGCTTCTATTGCATGACAAGTTCGGTGAGCCAGAAGGTTTGTATCTCGATCACACTCTGTTTGAGCGCATTCAACTGCTCCGTTTGCCCCACTTGTTATGCCTTGACCACCTTAGGGTTGGCAGCACGGTGGGCATCTGGCATACCCGTAAAACCGGGAAATTTGTCGTTTGAATGGCTACAATTGTCATTTCCGCTCTGCGCGCCTTGCCGGTATACTGGATACAATGATATAGAAGCGCAGCAGGAGCCAGCAATGACCCAAACAACTGTGATTGGTAGTTTCCCACATACCGAACCAGGGCCGTTATGCGCCCGGCTGGTGGACAGTCTCAGTATCCCGGCCTGGCCGCAGCTACCCAGGCGCTCTTTTAAGGAAAACATGTACGTCCAGTACAGTGCCCGCCTGCCGGGTTTGCAGGTTGACGAAGTCCAGGAAAAAGTTTATTTCGATACGACCGGCGACATGGCTAGTCGGTTGGAAGAATTTTATGAATATGTACTGGCAGATGACCTGGCTGCTTTTGCACTGCCTGAGGATTTTGCCGCCGGGTATTATGCCATGCTGGCCCTCCTGTCCGGGCAGCGGCTGCCATGGATTAAAGGACATATCACAGGCCCGTTTAGCCTGGGATTAACGGTGACCGATCAAAATCTGCGCGCCAGTCTGTATGACCCCAACCTGGCCGATTCAATCGTCAAAACTATCGCTCTGGGGGCGCGCTGGCAGGTGGGTTCGCTCAAAACTGTGGCTGATAACGTTCTCATTTTTGTGGATGAGCCGTACATGGCTTCGTTCGGGTCAGCGTATGTCAGCCTCAGCCGGGCAGATGTAACCGGTATGTTGGATGAGGTTTTTGCTGCAATCCACCAGGCGGGTGGTTTGGCTGGTGTGCATTGCTGCGGCAATACCGATTGGCCTGTCCTGCTTGACACCACTGTGGACGTGCTCAATCTGGATGCAATCGATTACTTAGACAGCCTGGCATTGTTCCCGGCGGAGCTGGCGCGCTTCCTGAATCGGGGAGGTTGGGTTGCCTGGGGTATCGTTCCCAACCATGCCGGCATCGAACTTAAAACTCCATCACAGATCCGCGCCCAGTTAAATTCCGGCTTGCAGCGGACAGCCGCCCGCGCTGAAGCCCAGGGTATCGATCTGCCGTTGGGCCTGTTGGTCGAACGCAGTCTGGTAACCCCTGCCTGCGGATTGGGTTCTGCAGAAATTGACACTGCGAATAAAGTTCTCGATATGCTCGCCGAACTGGGAACGGGCGCATCTATCCCATTGAAAACCACCTGATACGCCAAGGTCAGGCATTCCAGGAATTGACGAAGAACAGAATATCGGTACCTGGAAAATTATCTCCCAGAACGGATTTCGTTTCCAGGTGCCGGATTCTGGGTGCTGCTGCGGGCCATGGCATGGCGTTTTTTAGCCGAAAACTTCGCATAGACCTTGCCCTATGAGCGCAAGTGAAAAAACCTAACGCCCACAGGAATGCACATTCGGGGCAGGTTGGTATACTTGGTAGTCTCCGGCGCCGTTGTATTGAGTCAAGAGCAATCATAAGCGAATCCGTGTTTTGGGAACCGAATCATGGCGGCTGGCGTCAATTCAAAGTTGGCAAGTTCACCCAGTACTCGTAATTGGCTCCTCTGAATAAGCTCGCAGAAATGAATGGTCTACTGCTTGCGGAGGAGATGGGCGACAAATCAGGAGGCAACGTGTTTCGAAGAATCGTACAAACTCAGTTTGTTCTGGTGATTTTGGTTTTAGCAGCCTGCAGTCTGGCGGAATTACCCACACCGGATGGAATGGCAGCCAGCACGCCCGGAGCAACGCCCACCTCCCCTGCATTGACCCCTGTGAACACCACAGGTGGGGATACAGGGGAGGCTGCACCCACTCCGGAACCCACGTCTGGATTACCAGCCCATCCGCTGGCCGGGCTTGTGTACAGGAATGGTGAAGGGTTATGGCTGGTAGAGCGAGATGGCACACCAGTCTGGTTGGTGGACTCAATGTACGCTGCCGTATCCCCGGATGGTCGTTGGGTCGCTTATGGGTACGGCGATCCAGAAGATATTTACCTGCTCGACCGGCAAACCGGGGAATCTCGCAACCTGACCAACACTCCTGACCGGATCGAACGTTGGCCAAAATTTTGGGCTGCCCGCCCAGATCTGCTGGCATTCGGTTCATCAAGTCTGGAAGATGTTGGGATAGCAGACCATCCTACCCTGTTGAATTTGGATGGCAGCAATTATCAGGTTTTAGATGAGGTCGGGGGAGGTGAATTTTCACTTTCCCCAGATGGAGACAGCATTGCTTTTGGGTGCTGCGGACCAACCGCTACTATTTACAGCCTGACGAATGGCCCACGGGTTTTCGATCCAGGTGAATTTGGCCAGCCGTTGAATGCGATGTTCCTGCCGGCATTCGCGCCAGATAACCAACGCCTGGCATGGGCGGTGAATCAGAGCAGTGTATTGGGGGTTGCCGTGTTCGACCTGCCCCAAACACAATCCGAGCTGCTTCATCCCTACCAGCCATCGGGCGGCAGCGAGTTTTACGGCGTGCTGGCGTGGAGTCCGGATAGCGAGTGGCTGGCGTACGTTAACACCAACGATCTGCCCGAGATGGGCCGGCGCCCTACACTGTGGGCGCTGCAGCCTGCCAGCGGGGAAGAAATCTTCCTGGGCGAGGGGTACAACCCGGCCTGGAAACCAGACGGGACGCGCCTGGCTTATACAACCCAAGGCTCCGATGGAACGGATTGGTCGATCTGGCTGGTTGATCCAACGACATGGGCCAATCCGGAAGCCGCACCGTTCAAAGGCGAGGTTTACGGCTGGGTCAGCCCGTAATCTTCCTCACCCGGGCTGTCAGGCGTCCATTCTGGCGGGATGCCTAACCATGCGAATGAGCTATCCGGCCAGGATAGCTCATTCGCCTTTTATGGCTGCTCTACTAAAGGGTTATTGCTGTCTGGATGGTTGTTTGCTACATTAGTTTGTGTGAGATTGGAAAATCAGCTTATCGGTGAGGTACCTGAATGAACTGCCCAAACTGCGGCGCTCCGATGGTTTATAACCAACTGCGTGCATCGCATGAGTGCGCGTACTGCCAGACGGTCTATGTGCCTGTGCCCGATGACCAGGGGCTGCGGATTTCTGACGAACCGGCTGGGCATTCATGCCCAGTTTGCAAACTTCCCCTGCTTTGGGCAGACATACAAGGCTTTCCCACAGAAGTTTGCCCGAACTGCTATGGTATGCTTTATGCGCAGGACCAGTTTGGTAAGACTGTGAAAATACTGCGGGCCTGGGCGCGCACACCGGCAGTTGAGCCAGGACCACCGCCGTTCGATGAACTTCGCCGGGCCGTAAACTGCCCATCCTGCCGGAAACCTATGTCCACCCACTTGTATGGGGGTCCCGGCAATATCGTGATTGATACCTGTGTGCACTGCGGTCTGGTCTGGTTAGATCACCGTGAACTGAAGCGAGTTTTGGATGCTCCTGGGCGTGACCGGCGCGCCTGAGAACCCTCCACGAACCATGAGCCGCATACTTGATGAAACAGCCATCAATCTTTCTCCTCGGCGTGCTAATTCTGTTAGGTTTCATGCTGACCAGCTGCCAGACGCCTCGCACGGCTCCCACAGAAAGCGCGGCGGTAGGCCTGCCTGGCTCATCTGCTTCTGCTCCAACTCGGGTTGTACAGGCCAGCAGTACGAGTACAATCACAGCAACCTCCACCAGTACAGCAACCTCCACCAGCACGGCGACCCGCACGCCCACCAGCACGGCAACTCCCTCCCCGACAATCACGCTTACCCCCACCATCAGTGCGACCGCGACCTTTGATTTTCCAGAATTTACAGCCGCAGAGCAGGCCAACTGCCGTTATGGCCCGGGTACAGCCTATCTGTATGCTGCCGGACTGTTTCCCGGAGATCATGCCGAGGTGCGTGGGCGTAATTATTCGGGTACCTGGTTGTATCTAAAACCGGACAAGATCGATTATTTCTGCTGGGCGGCGGCATCCGTGGGAGAGGTGCAAGGGGATGTTTTTACCGTCCTTGTTTGGCAGCCCAGTCTGCCAAGAACAACGTTCGTCGGCCCGGTAGAATTGGTCCAGGCCAGCCGGGAGGGCAACCAGGTAACAGTGTCCTGGGAACCGGTGCGTGTCAACCCGCCGGAAGATGGGCGCGGCTACCTGATCGAAGCCTACCTATGCCAGAACGGCGGGCTGGTATTCGAAGCTGTTCATACGGATGGCAGCTCCTACACGTTTTTCGATGACCCGGCGTGCGGCAACTCCAGCGGTTTGCTGTATGCCGTAGAAAAACACGGCTATACTGCCCCGGTACAGATCCCCTGGCCATAGGCATTAGCGACCCAAAGGAGCAACCATAATATTGATCGGCTGACTTGCTGGCAGGAAGTACCCGCTCAGGCATCGCTCGAGCTCTGTCGATGCCGGGCGGCTATGGTGCCTGGGAATGTCTTCGTTGTATAAAGGGCCCCGGATGGTTATAAAAGTAGGTTTGCGCATCCTGGCATTCCAGGAATCCTGGCAGGTTTCAACCGGAAACGGGTAAAATAGGGTGAGTTATCAGCGAACGGATTCAAACTGCACAATATTACGCATAGCCATTGTTTCTTGAGTGAGGAAGGCGAAAATGTCAATTCACCCTCTGGTCAATCAGCTTCATTTTGCCCGGCGTGAACTGCAGCGCTGCCTGGTAGGTGTCTCGGATGATGATGCCCGCCAGCGCCTCGGCCCAATGAACTGTATCGCCTGGATGGTAGGCCACCTTGCCGATCAGGAAAATCGTTATTGGATCCAGTCCGCACAGGGCGAGCTGCTATACCCGGAATTGCATGAACTGGTTGGCTCAGGGATGCCTGCCAGTACGCCCGATTTGAGCGAAATGTGGAGCGTATGGCAGGAAGTTACCCGCCGGGCAGACCGATACCTGGAAACTTTGGACTCTGCCAGACTTGAGGATCATTTCAACGATCAAGGCCGGCCGATGGCGAACTCCATTGGAACAATGCTGCTGCGCAACCTGTACCATTATTGGTTCCATATCGGGGAAGCGCATGCTGTCCGCCAGATGTTGGGCCATCCGGATTTACCGCAGTTTGTCGGGAGTATGGCGGAGTATCCCTACCAGCGTGAACCGTGAATTATATCGGTGTAATTCAAGTTCAACCATTTTGAAAAACTGTTGGAGGCAATAATGGGATATACCGTGATTCGTAATGGGACCTTGATCGATGGGAATGGCGGCCCGCCGCTGAAAGACGCAGCCGTGCTTGTCAAGGATAACCGCATTCACCAGGTTGGCCCTGCCAGCCGCATCAGCCTTCCGAGCGTCACCGTTAAGGAGATTAATGTCCGCGGTGGGATGATTTTGCCTGGATTGATCGATACCCACGTGCACATGATGCTCGAGGAAATCAACCTCGCCAGGGTAATGACTACGCCATTTTCAATGCGGTTTTACCAATCTGTGCAGTACATGCGCCGCACCCTCGAGGCCGGTATTACAAGTGTGCGGGATGCCGGCGGGGCGGATGCTGGCTTGAAACAGGCGGTAGAAAGCGGGCTGATTGTTGGGCCGCGCTTGCAGATCTCGATCGTTCCGCTGACAATCACAGGTGGCCATGGCGATGGTTGGATGCTATCCGGAGAGGAATTTCACCTGCTGCCTGCCTGGCCTGGGATGCCTGATGGGCGTTGTGATGGCGTGGAGGAGGTGCGGAAGAAGGTGCGCGAAGTTCTACGGGCAGGTGCGGAAGTCGTCAAAGTCCATGCCACCGGCGGTGTACTCAGCCCGACCGATCACCCAGAATTTACCCAGTTTTCGCTCGAAGAGCTGCGTGTGATTGTGCAGGAGGCTTCCTTCCGGCGCGGTGTGCGGGTGATGGCGCATGCTCAGGGTGCCCAGGGGATTAAAAACGCTGTCCGCGCAGGGATCCACTCCATCGAACACGGCATTTTTCTGGATGACGAAGCGATCGAACTGATGTTGGAAAATGGGACATATTTGGTGCCCACCTTGCTGGCTCTGGTCGCGATCCTTGAACAGGGTGAAAAATCGGGCATGCCAGAATATGGGCTGCGTAAGGCGCACGAAGTCAGCGAAGCGCATGCCGACAGCATCGCTCGGGCCTATAAAGCAGGCGTCCGGATTGCTATGGGCACTGATGCGGCAGTCATGCCGCACGGTACCAACCTGCGCGAGCTTGGTTTGATGGTCAGAATAGGGATGACCCCCATGGAAGCCATTGTTGCTACCACCCGAACAGCAGCTGAGTGCCTGGGCTGGGAGGATCGGGTTGGGACATTGGAGCCGGGCAAACTGGCGGATATGATCGTGGTGCGCCAGGATCCGCTCCAAGATGTTCGCATCCTCGAAAATCCAGAAAATATCGCCCTCGTAATGAAAGATGGCAGTGTATTTAAAGATCTCCTGAATTGATTGGTAAGGATGACATTTATCTCAGTAAAAACTGTAATTACACAATAGTAATGTGCAGGGTTCTGTGCGAGGATGGCTTTCAAATTTTAACATCGCGAATTAATTAACAGCGCCAGGGCGCATTTCATTTCGAAGGGAACCAGGCAGTCGCCATCCCGATGCGCAGCGAGGGATCCCATTTAGCCAAATATCTCCGGCAGATTGCCTGCATGGCAGACGGTCGTGCAAGGGATCCTTCAATCCGGTAAGAAGCGCCAGGGTTCGGAATGACAACCGGGAGTATTTTCAGGAGACCTGCAATGAGCACGACGACCTTCCCAACCCAAACAGGAATCACCCCCGCGCCACGCTGGGCGTGGGTGATGTTATTTTCCCGGCTGTTCCTTTTTTTAGTCATGCAGGGTATCTTCGCAGCGGTTCTCTACCTGGCGGGTGCGGCCTCCGGCTGGGACGCCTCCGCTGCGTGGTGGCCGATCACCGTATCGCTCGTGAATTTTATCTGCCTTTTCCTCCTGGTCAGGTTGTACCGCGGTGAAGGAAAACGGTATTGGGATCTCTTTAAATTCGATCGCGCCTACTGGAAATCGGATTTGCTGGTCATGGCAGGCGTTTTGCTGATCAGTGGTCCGATCGCTTTCTTGCCCAACAGCATGCTCTCAAAGGCAATATTCGGCGATCCGCAGGCCGGAAACAACTTGTTCCTCCAGCCGCTGCCGTTGTGGGCAGCCTGGGTGACCATTCTGTTGTTTCCTGCGACCCAGGCGCTGGCCGAGCTGCCGAATTACTTCGCGTATGTGATGCCCCGCCTGGAAAGCCAGACCGGCAGCAAGCTGCTGGCGATCGCTCTACCTGCGCTGCTTCTGGGTCTCCAACATCTGGCAGCTCCCCTGTTGCTCGATGGGCAGTTTATCGTCTGGCGCGGTCTGATGTTCATGCCGTTTGCATTTCTGGTCGGTTTGGTATTGTACTGGCGACCCAGATTGTTGCCGTATCTGGTTGTAGTGCATTTCTTGATGGACCTGGCGACGGCAATTTTGCTGCTGACCTTATGAGCACCGACAGGTAAGACCGCCCGTATCCTTTTCTGTTGGCTGGCATGTCCTAAGTCATCGCTTTTGTTCGATTATCCCGGCAGCTCTAAAACCCGGCGATTCAATGCTACCTTTTGAATGAAGTTCTGGCGGTCGGTGGGATCGCTGATCCTGTGTGTACGTGTATTCAGGACCTGCCGGGTAAGGTTGGCGATATCCGCGGCTGTCGGGCAGCCGGCTTGCCAAGGTTCGGCATTCTCCATGGAATGGATGGCTGTGTATAAATCCAGATAGGCTCCAAGCGGCAGGTTTTCCAGGGTATTTGGCTGTTCTACCAACTGGCATGCCAGCTCACTAATCCGCTTCCCGGCTGCTGGATTGTTCTGTTTCTGGGAGCATGTTGCCAGCCCGAGCTGCGCTTGAAAGCCTCCAGCCTCATCCCCGAGAGACTGCCACAGGTCCCCGGCGCGGGCGAACAGCAGCTGTGCCTCGGTATGTTCTCCTAAATTAAGCATTGCTTGGGCCATGAGGTTTAATGCTGTACCTTCTCCGTACCGGTCGCTCGTTTCCAGGGCGACAGCCAGTGACTGCTCAGCAAATTTTTTCTGCAAGTCCGGACGCCCGCCGGATTGAGCCATGGCAGCGAGGTTCCCCAGGATGATTCCCTCCCCCATGCGAAAGCCTGTTTCCTGAAACAAGGCCAGGGCCTGGCGAGCAAAATCGCCCGCCGCATGCAGGTCACCCAGCATTCTGGAACATTCCGATAAATTGGCAATGGCAATCCCGGCGCCAGAGCGATCACCGATCTCCACAGCCAGTACCTGGGCTGCTGTGAGATGCTGGCGGGCCAACGAGTAATCTCCGATTTTAAAATAAATTTCCCCCAGGTTAGTTAGTGCGGTGCTCTCTCCTAACCGGTCGCCAATCTGCCGGGCGATTTCTAATGCACGCTGATAATCCAAAATTGCATTATCAGATCTACCCTCGTCGCGGGCAATAACCCCCAGATTGCTCAAGACCGACCATTCGCGGCGCGGGTCGTCGAGCTCGCGGGCGACCTGCAAAGCCTGCTCCAGATAGGGCTCGGCGTTGGCAGGTTCCCCTTCACTCCAATAGGTCATTGACAGGTGGTTAAGTGCTTGGACCAGCCCCTGCGGGAAATCCGCCTGTTCCGCGAGGCTTACGGCTTGTTCTAATTGACGGCGGGCTTCATGCACATTTCCGCGCAGCCGCAGCGCCTGCCCGATCAACGTCAGGGTATTGACATGGAGGTGCACCACCTGTGGATCATCGGATCGCAGCACTTCCGTCCGCTCTAAAATATTTTGGCATAAATTGACTGCCTGCTCCATGTTGCCGGTGTCAAAAGCGTACTGAGCCTGCAGCAGTTCAGCCGCTGCCAACCGGAGTGGATCATCCAATTTCTCTGCAATCTTGAGCAAGGCCTGCAGGGCAACTTGCTGGCTCGCTCGTTCTCCTAACATGTCGTATACCTGCACGCGCGTTTCAAGTAAATCGTACCGGTCAGACAGGCGGTTTGCAGCGAGCAAGCCCTCGGCTCTCACCAGGAATTCCAGAGCAGTTTGGTGGGCGAACTGGGCTGCCGACTGCCGCCCGGCTTCCAACAGATAGGTGGCGGCTTTGTCACTGACTTGTGCCATCTCATAATGATGAGCCAGCTTAACAGCATACGAGGCTGCATATTGCCCATACATCTCCTCGAGCACCCTGGCGATTTCTTCGTGCAGGTATGCCATTTCAATCGTGTCGAGGTTTTCATACAGGTACGTACGGATGAGAGAATGGCTGAACCGGTAGTTAGACAGGCGCTGACCGCCAACGTGCGTTAAGCCAGCGCTTTCGACCAGCTGGTGGATGCGCTGCAAATCACCGCTCAGTTCGCGAATAAGCTGCCGTAAATCACGCGATAGGATGGCTGCCAGGACTTCGGCGGTGAATTGTTCGCCTTCAACACTGGCAGCTGCCAGTTCCTCGCGAATGGGTGCAGGCAGTCGGCCCAGGCGTTCTTCGATGACTCCCTCTACTCGAGCCGGAATGCGGCTCCACTCCAACCCGCTGCCAACCTCCCAATCTCCCGCCTGGTTTTTAATCAGACCACCATTTTCGCGCAGATCCCGGATGAGCTCAACCGTAAAAAGAGGATGACCGTTGGTATGCGAATACAATGCCAGGCGAAAATCCTCGCCCAGGATGTTCGCATCGCTGTCGAGCAGGGCATCGACGAACAACCGGCCGCGCTGGGCTGTCACTCCATCCAGGTCGAGCAGGGTGTCGCCAAAATATCGTTTCAGTTCATTGATCAGCTTTTCGAGGGGGTGTCGTTCACCGCTGGCAGCCCCGCCAAGCTCGTCTGGGCGATACGTGCCGATGAGTAGTATCCGGCTGTCTTCCAAGCGCCGGCACAGGCGAAAAAGTAGATCCAGGGAGGCTTCATCCGCCCAATGCAGATCATCCAGAACGAGGACGAGCGGGATTTTGGACGCAATTTTTTTGAGCACATTGATGTACTGCTCGAAGACCTGATCACGCGTCAATCCGCTGGCATTTTTCAGATCGCCCCGCACTTCCTGGCGACCGACCCGCTCCTGGAATTTATCCAGCCAGCCAGCCTTTTCGACGGCAAGGCGACCCACCTGGGCTAAAAATTTACCCCCAGGCAGCACCATGCCAGCCAGGTCTGGCCCAACCGCCAGAACAGCCTCCATCGAAAACAAGGCAACACTTTTCATTCGCCTGGAGAGCGTCTGGTCCGTACCAGCTGGCTGATTCAGGGGCTCTGCCGCGGCCATCAGTTTTAGCAGGATTTCACGAAAGGGGAGGTAAGGATCCTGGGAACCTGTCTGTGGGTCACATATGCCGACTGCCAGGGCCAGGTTGGGGTGATTTTCCTGGGCCCGGCGGGCAAATTCCTCCACCAGGGTTGATTTTCCCGCGCCAGCTTTACCCGCCACCAGGCGAACCTGACCCTGCCCCTGCAGCATGGACTGCAGAGCAGATTCCAGGAACGCCAATTCGGCAGCGCGCGCGACGAAGTGGGGAGCGTTTTCCATTGCCAGAGCAGCCTACCGGGCCAATCCGCTGGTACAGTTTTGTCCGGTGGCCGAAAGCGGGTGGGTTATGTTTTTACAATCGTGCGATCTGTTTCCGGGCCAGTCTTTACGATCGTCCGATCTTCTTTTGGATCGGTATTCGTTGGATTGGCGACCGGTTCCACCGTGTCGTCTTGAGCGGGGGCAACTGCCCCTGATACTGGCTCATCTGAGGTTGCTGCATTTGCAAAATAATTGACACGAAACAGCTGTGCAACGGCTCGTCCCAGGCTCGCCAATAAACCTGTCTGATGAATGTGGGTAGTGCTAATGCTACTTGCTGCCATCCTTGCCTCCATGCGCGCTCACCTGTATATGTTCTATCTGCCTGATTCCTAGGTGGCGCATTTCCTGGATAGGATTAAATTCTGACCGTTCCTATCTACATCTATTGTAGCAAAGATTTGATAACTGGGTGTGTTGATTTCGACATTTCATCACAATCAATGTTAATACCTAAAAAAAGAGAAAACCCGGTGCAAAATTTTGCACCGGGCCACAGCCGCTCTGCTTGCCGCGAGTTTGTTTGCAGGTAATATCGATTATTGCCCTAGATTTTGTAAGTACTGCTGGATAGCAGCCGCGGCTCGCCGGCCGGCAGCCATGGCCGTGACGACCAGGTCGGGTCCTGTGACAGCATCACCACCGGCGAACACGCCTGGCCGGGATGTGGCACCGGTCCGCGAGTCGGTGACAATCAGGCCATATTTTCTGGTTTCGAGGCCTGGCGTTGTTTCACCGAGCAGCGTATCAGGCCAATATCCCAAAGACAGGATGGCGGTATCTGCGGCAACCATGAAATTGGAACCTTCCACAGGGACAGGCCTGCGCCGCCCGGAGCTATCTGGCTCACCTAATTCCATCCGCAAGCATTCCACTGCCGCCAGGCGGCCGTCCTCGCCAGGGATAAAACGCACCGGTTGGGTAAGGAATTGGTAACGAGCGCCTTCTTCCCGCGCAAGCTTGCGATCCTTGCGGCCCCCCGGCATTTCTCGTTCAGTTCGGCGGTACAGGCAGGTTACTTCTTCCGCTCCCATCCTGAGCGTGGTACGAAGGCAATCCGAGGCAGTATCACCCCCACCGATGACCACGACTTTCTGGCCGATCGTTGGGCGGGAGCGAATACTTTCTGGCAGTAAGTCTTCGGCGACATTGGCGCGGATCAGGAATTCCGTCGCCAGGTAGACACCGGGGAGGTCTTCACCTTCTACTTGAAGGGGAGCGTCTATCCCCGTCCCAACTCCGATGAAAACTGCCGAAAAGCCTTCAGCGAAAAAGTCGTCGATCGTTTTATCCTTACCGACGTAGGTGTTTCCGGTGAAAATGGCACCTGCCTGGGAGAGATCCTCCCAACGGGCCAGGACGACTTCTTTTGGCAGCTTAAAATTAGGTATCCCGTAGGTCAGCAAACCGCCAGGTGCAGGCTTTGAGTCGAACAGTGTCACCGCATATCCGAATTTCAACAGCTGTTCAGCGCAGGCGAGACCGGCAGGTCCTGCACCGACCAGGGCAATTTTATAACCTGATGGTTTGCCCACGCTCACCTGCACACCTGTCACCTCGCGCTCGGTAATCAGCTACAAAGGTTTCCAGGGCGCCGGTTAGCACCGGTTCGTGTTTTTTATTGCGCACACACGAACCCTGACAAAGCTGCTCGTGCGGGCAAACCCGCCCACAGATTTCCGGCAGGCTGCTGTTCTGGCGGTAGAGCTGGGCCGCGCCAATAAAATCACCCTGCTCGATCAGCCACATTGCGGATGGAATATCATTATCCACCGGGCAGGCGACAACACAGGGCGCCGGGTCAGGGCAGTGGATGCAGCGCGATGCCTCGTACATCGCCCGTTCTGCATCCATGGCAAGTACAACGTCTTCGAAATCACAAACTCGTTCCTGGGCTGGTCGGATGTCCAGCTCGTAAAATGGCAAGATCGCCCGGCTTTTGCGGTTGATGTCGAGATATTCGCTGGGGATTGATTGCACTTTTTTTCACTCCGTCTGGCAGGCGGTTGGTATCTGTACTAGTTGTAACAAAGCAATCTTGGTGTATTAAGTCTCATATGTCATTATTCCCTGCGCGTTTTGTCACAATCAGCACCGTCCTTGATTCCGGAATATAAGAATCTGGCGTATACTACCCGTATGCCGTATAAACTCAAACGGTTTATCCGCACCCAGTGGCCCTGGCTGGCTGGGCTGGGTGTGCTGCTGTTAATTTTGGGGGGTTTGGCCTGGGCTTACCAGGCGACCGGACCGGATATTTCTGAAACGCTTGTGGTAGCACTCCCGGTGATCGGCGGTGCGGTCGAAAGCAGCGCGACTGTCGACGGCCAGGCAACGTTTGCCGCTCAGCAGACCCAGGCGGCATTGAACACACCTGTACCAACTGATACCCTGACCCCAACCCCAGGAATTGGGGGATATCCCGGCCCTATTGATACGCCGGTCTCGCCGCCGGGAACCACCCTGCCCACCGTACCCTTCGACCCCTATCCGGGTCCTGGCACAGGACTTCCAGCGACGAGTCCCTACCCATACCCGGGGCCGGGAGGCAGCGGTTCAACATTGGCTACCCCAATACCAACCGGGGTCAGCGCCACACCTGGAGGTGGTCAGACCTCGACCTTCACCCCCAGCCCGTCAAGCACACCACCCCAGCCAACAGCGGTTCCAACTTCTTTCCAACCCCTGGTGTTACCTTGCAATCTGGGCGAGTTTGTTGCCGATCTTACCTATCCAGATAACAGCCTGGTCTATCCGGGCGAAACGATGCTGAAGACCTGGACAGTGCGGAACGGCGGCACGTGCACATGGACCAGTGGATACGAGCTGATCTTCGATTCAGGCGACCGGTTAGAATCCAGACGACAGGTTTTTATTGGTAAAAACGTGTCACCCAATACGTTTGCAGATCTAAGCCTCACATTTATCGCCCCACGTGAACCTGGTAAGGTCCAGAGCTTTTGGCTGCTCAGAAGTGATAAAGGGGAAGTATTTGGCATGGGTGTCACCCGGGACCAACCGTTATATCTACGCGTGTTTGTGCGCGATTCCAATCCAGACGTGGCATTTGATTTAGTCACTGCTGTATGCACGGCCCGCTGGCGCAGCCGGTCGGGTACCTTGCCATGTCTGGGTGACCCGGCCGCGAGCAGCGGCTCGATTACTGTCCTCGATGCTCCCCAGTTGGAAGATGGGCGGACAGAGGATGAGCCTGCGTTGTGGACACGACCAGGTACACTGACCGGCGCATTTATTTCCGGCGTTTACCCGCCTTACCTGGTCCAGACAGGCGACCACTTTGTTGCGGATGTGGGCTGCCTGGCGACGTTTGAGACCTGCCGGGTGAGTTATTCAGTGGGGTATCTTGAGGGGGGGAGCGCTGCGGAACGCAGTTTGGTTTCGTTTGAAGAGACATTTGATAAAAAACTGACCCGCATTGATCTCGATCTCAGCGCGCTGGCAGGCAAAGAAATCCAGCTTGTCTTAACGGTCCGCAACCTGGGCCGGGCAGATCAGGCCCAACCTTTTTGGCTGGTGCCGGCGGTGATTAATCAACCTTAGGACGGGCCAGCATTTCCGCAAACAGGGTACCTGGCAGGCTGTTGTGGTCACTGCGGCTAATGCTAAAGGTCGAATGACAGGGGCGCAGGCTGCAGCGCATACCAGACCTGCGCTTCTTGTACATATTGAAGAATCCCGTATTCTTTTCCAGGTTGCGTGCCACAAACCCACAGCGCTGGTAAAGCCGCCGGGCGCGCGGGTTAGAGCGGTGCACTTTTAATACGATCAAATCCGCACACTGCGGGGCACAAAATTCCAGCCGGTGGAGAGTCCGCCGTCCAATGCCGTGCCCGCGCAGACTGCTTCTGACATACAATCCTTCCACCGAAATGGTACGCCCACGACAGTGGAACTGGCACCATCCGGCGGGTTGGCTGCCAACGTGGATAACGAAGATGGCGTTCCGCGGGTTCAGGAGTGGGGGATAGATGAGCGGCTCAGCATAATAGGAGAGGGGGAAATACAAAAAATCACCGGTGAGCTCGTTGACTAGCTCAAGGTAGGGTAAAAATTCTTGAGATGTAGTGACTCGAGTTAAGGTAAACATCACACCACCGCCTATCGAACCACACTTGACGCGTCATTGCTGGTCCGGAAGACGATTACGTGGTGTTCACCCCGGAAAAAACGACCTGGGCTTAGATTAACAATAGCGAATCTTCGGGGAATTGTCCAGCAACTGCGTATGCGGCCTTGCCTAAATTTCGCCGTATACAGAGGCGCAAACTATGCCGGTTTCAATCGCCTTATTGAAATCAGTTGATATTGTTTTTGACCAAGAGAGGCTTTGTAATCCCGTTTCGGGGTGGTAATCAACAAAGACAGAAATAAATGCTCTTCCTAAATTTCACTTTTTTGCGAGTGGTAGGCATCAGAATAGGAAGTTTTGAAATGATTTTTAGCAGCTTCTATCCCCCAAATTTCTCGGGAGGGAATTACTCAACCCATCAAGTGACGAGATACCTGAGTTGTGAAATTTCGTAATGCCAGGCACAGGATTTAATGCCTCACCCCTGTGCCGAAGGCTATTTTGCCTAGGGTGTCGGCAATACTTTTAGTGGGTTCAAGTAACCCCCCGGGACGCGGATTTCGAAGTGCAGGTGCGATCCTGAAGAGTTGCCTGTTGAACCCGACTGGCCGATCAACTGCCCAGATTTTACTTTTGCCCCGCAGTATTGGCTTACATGACTTAAGTGCGCATAAAGTGACTTAAATCCGTTGCCGTGGTCGATGACAATGACATTCCCGTAACCCAGCTCAGACCACCCGGCGAAGATCACCAGCCCGTCATCAGCGGCATAGACCGGCACGCCCTCCGGGGTGCTGAAATCAACACCCGGGTGATCTTCTGAAAATATGCCACCTGATACTGCCTGGTAGACCGTGGGCCAGGTGAATATGCCATCTCCAACGGGACCTACCTGGTTGCCCGGACAGGTGGCTGATCCCAGCTCAGTGAAGTCGATTCGATCCTCCCGGTAGGGGATATCCGGCGGCGGGATCCCTTCAAAGCTTGGCGTTTGGGTTGGGGTCGGAGGAGTTGTTTCCACCGGAGATGCAGCCGTAGCAGTCCATTCTGTGGGCTGCGCCGTTGGGGTGGGAGCGGCCAGCGTGACGGCTGGCTCAAGCCCGCCATCTCGCGCAAAGACAGCCTGCGCCATTCGGGCAAAGACAGGCGCTGCCACTTGAGACCCTTCCCCGCCGTTTTCGATCAGAACGACAATGACCACTGCCTGTTCTTCATCTTGAGCAAAGCCGGTAAACCAGGCGTGCGGCAGCAGGTCGCCGCCCACCTGGGCCGTACCGGTCTTACCACCTGTGGTGAGTCCCTCAACCGCAGCTTTGCTGCCGCTGCCCTGTGTGATCACGGTGATCATCATCCGGCGCACTGTCCTGGCAGTATCTGGCTTCATTAAGCCGGTAAGCCTCGTTTGCTCCGGCTGGCGGGTTGCGGCAGATCCAGATGGTGTGTAAATTTTTTCGACCAGGTGTGGTAGGGGAAGATTACCATCATTCATCACCGCCAGCACAACCATTCCCATGTTAAGCGGAGTTGTGAGCAGCTCTCCCTGCCCAATTGCGGTGGCTGCTCGCAGCAAATCGTTTTCGATAATTTCATTGGCATCTTTGACGAGCTGACTTGCGCTGTAGTCCATTTCTAAAGGGAAGCGGGCCGCAGGGGGAGCGCCAGGGCCAGACGAGAGAAAGCCAAAACGAGCAGCATAATCCATCAACACCTGCGGTGGCATCTCGTCACCGATGCGTGCAAAGGCGGCATTCGCTGACTTTGCATAAGAGAGCTCCAAACTCAGGCTGTTTTCCACATGGTTCGGATCTGAGATGGTGCCGCCACCCACCTGATATACGTAGTAAGGACCTTCGGGGCTCTGCACCGGCTCCCCGAAATCGAAGATCGCATCGGCGGGCACCTGTCCCGAATCGAGGGCCGCGATCAGGGTGACCGTCTTCCAGACAGACCCAGGCGTGTATAACGCCTGGGTAGTCCGGTTGAGCAGGATGCCGCTGCAGTTTGGAGCGCCCCCGCACGCCTCCTCCTGCGAGGCGAGGTAATCCGGCTCAAGGATACGATTCGGGTCGTACCCTGGCTGGCTGGCCATTGCCAGGATCGCTCCAGAATCGGCATCCATGACAAGAATAGCGCCAGCTCTGCCCGCCAACTCATCCTCTGCGGCTTGCTGCAGCGTTCCGTCGATTGTAAGTACCAGGCTGTCACCAGTGATCGGCTGGTGAAGCATGCGGTAAAAGCCAAGGTCAGGCCGGTCCAGACCGAGTAAAACTTCGTTATAAATTCTTTCCAGGCCAGTGACACCTAATCTCAAGCCGGAAACATATCCCAGGGCATGCGCCAGACCTGGATCGGTATAAAATCGGGATCGGTTTCCTTGTGCGTCCTGGCGGTCTTCGGCAAGGAGATTCCCGTTGCGGTCATAAATGGAACCGCGTGTGATGGTTGCCAGTAGATCGGTCAGGCGCTGGATCGCTGGCTGGGGCAGCTCTTGGGGATTATCCAGGGATTCCCGCAGCTCCTGCAGCGCATCCACACCCTGCTCGTCGCGAATGAGTGTAGTGAGCCCATCTCCTTGTACACTGCCGGTCAGGAGAATAGCTGGAAGCAGCTCGGACCCTCGCACCATTTGCCAGTACACCATGCGCAAAGAGACTACCAGAAGCACCAGGATGGCGACATCGATGATTTGCCAGGCGCGCCGTTCGAAGATCATGTTTGTTGGCTTCCTGTGCGTTGAACGATAGCCAATACAATCCCGATCTCTAACAGGTTCACCAACAATGCCATACCTCCCTGGCTCAAGAAAGGTATCGTTATGCCCGTCAGTGGAAGCAAGTTTATCGTTCCGCCCACCATGACAAAAGCTTGCACGAAGATATGGATGCAGATTCCCATCAAGAGCACGCGCTCGAAAATTTGGCCATTTGGTAGAAGCAGGGATGTACGCATAATACGCATTAGCAGTAACATGAACAAGAACAAAACGGCCAGAGCGATAATTGTCCCCAACTCTTCCACAATTGCGGCAAAGATAAAATCAGAATGCGCCAGGGGAACATACTCGGGTTTGCCAAAACCCAGACCAGTTCCGCTCAGCCCCCCGGCAACGATGGAGTTTATCGATTGTTGGATTTGATAGCCCGGCCCTTCTGAGATTGTTATACCGGTCGGCCGACCATCCACCACGATCATTTCCTCGCTCCAGGGGTCTTGAAATGCCATGAACCGCTGGCGAATGACATTAGGAACATCCCAGTAGACGCTGAGCACCAGGGCAACGACAGCGGCTAAACATACTCCGATGAGCGCAACGGATAAAAAAATTCGCGTCTCGAACCCGACAAAAAGCATCCCAATAAAGATCATTCCCAGGATGAGCACGGCCCCAAAATCGGACATTTCGATCAGTGCCAGGGTAGCCAGCACAACTACCAGAAGACCAGGTATGAAATTCTGCAAACCGGGTAAGCGCAGCCAGCCCAGGAATGGGCGGGCGCGGCCTTCTACACGACGGCCCTGGCGATCAATGTACCATGCCAGGAAGATGATCATGGTCAGCTTGATGATCTCGGATGGCTGGATTGCTGGCAGGCCACCCAGTTTCAAGGCGAGCCTTGCGCCGCTTTCGTCCACTTCCCCGAACAGTGCGGTAAGGATAGGAAGCGCGACTCCGACAACGATGAGCAGGGGCGCCGCACGCCTGAGGGAATCCAGCAGGTCGGGTTTAAGGATAAAGGCAGCCATCAAGATCGCGCCGGGCACAAGACCTCTCAAAGTTTGCTGCCAGAATCCATCTGGCCCTCTCAGCCGCCAGATCATGAGCAGCCCAATTGTCAGCAATAGTGCCACTATGGGCAGGATCAACTGCTCGGCATTGGTCCGGCGGTAGCGCAAAAGCGAGTGCAGCCCGAAAGCTGTAATCCCAATCACGAGGGGAGGTAAGACTGCCGCAGGCAGGCCGGCAAATGGGCTTTGTTCTCGCGCTACCTGCATCCCGATGGCGAGCAAACCAAACCCCAGCACGGCAGTCAAAAAGACGAATATGAGCAGGATCGCTTCCGTCGATCGGTTCACGTCCGCAGCTCGAATACCATATCACCCAGCTCTAACCTGGCTCCAGAAGAAACCTGGCAGGGAATTTGCGGCGGGCACAGATCTCCGTCGATCCGGGTTCCGTTCGCGCTTCCCAGATCTTCGATCCACCATACCGAACCATCCCAGGCCAGACGGGCATGCCTTCCAGAGACGTATGGATCGCCCAGGACGATGTCATTTCCGGCTTCAGCCCCCAGGGTAGTGACGGATTTTAAAGCCAGGCTGTCGCCCGGGTGGCTACGCTGGTCACCACCTGGATTAAGTACAACCAATCGGCCTGGGGCAAACGCCTCAACCGGCTGTTGTCTGGGCATATGGGTGGCGATCTCACGCCGCACGGCGATAACGACAAGCATCAGGATGAAATAAATCAGCCCGATAAATGCCCATTTTCCAGCAAATAGGATCAGGTTCAGATCAACATCCATCAGCGGCATTCTAACCGAAACCAGAGCACTGCCACGCCTGAAACCTGCGGGTCTGGTCTGGCAGGATTGGTAACGGCCAGAAGGATCTGGTCGCCTTCCTTCAGCGCCACACCTGATTGGGGGACGCGTGCCAGGTTCACAAAGGTTCCGTTTCTGGAAGGCCGCCCATCTGGGGAGCCATCGTACAACCGGAAGTTGTTTTCCTGGCAGTAAAGATAGGCATGCACCCCGCTCACAAGCTTTTTGCGCTGCACTTCGGGGGAATCCAGGTAGACATCACATGCCACATTCCGGCCGATGGTTACCAACCCTAGTCGCAAAGGCCAGGCTTTACTGCCGTCTTCGGATATCAGGCAGGCGAGAAGCGCAGCACCATCGGCTGAATCCGTATCAGTTTCCCCGCTCTGGTGGGTGCACAAAATGCGGGCCTGGCTGGCTTTCAAACCAGCACCCGGGCGGATTTCGGTCCGGACAGCTCCGGCAAAACGGTATTCGTTCCGACCCTGGCGATTGTTGACCGTCAGCATGCAATTTAACAGCCGGTCTTTCCATTGGTCAAGGATTTGACTCAGCAAGGGCAAATAATTGAGCTGGTAGTTCTCCTGGCTCACCTCAACTACAAATAAGTTGGGTGATATCTTATGGTATTCCGCGTCTTCCAGGAGATTCTCTCGGGCCAGGGCGGCTTCACATAAGCCATCCGCAATTTCGGTTGGGCGAATCGGGCTTGTATCCCACGGAAACGGGCGCTTCAGCAGGCGCGATCGCCAGAGTGGCCCATCTGTGGCCTGGTTCAAATTCGATCCTCACTGCTGTGAACAACCAGGGTGGTGATCCCAACCTGGATGTGGTCACCTGGCTCCAGTCGTTGGTCTTTAATATTGGATCCCCCCAGGCGGGTTCCGTGTGCGCTGCTCAGATCACGAATGCGCAGCTCCCCTTCCTGCTCGTAGATTTCGGCATGCTGGCGCGAGACCCCCAGATCTTGATCAAGCCGGACTGCGGCTTCGGGGATGCGGCCTATCTGCGCCGGCAGTTTGAAAATGGGATACTCCTGCCCGATATGGGGACCGTCGATCACGATTAACTTCACGATTGCGGCAGGGAGTTCATCCGGCGACCTGAAGCGAGTCTGTTGTACTGCTGTATTTGTGTTTTGGGGCAGGTCGGCAGCCAGAATGGTTCCGGTATTCGCTTCTGGCTGAGGTGCTCGTTTAAGCAGGGTTGCATTTTTGCGCGCCGGAATCGAGCCTGGTCTCCCAGGTGAGAAGAGCGTGGCCATGAGGCGTGAGAAAACGTAGGCTGCAGCGCCGACCAGGGGGAGCAGGGTAGCCAGCACGACCCAGGCGATTACCTCGCCAGAGGCTAATTTCCGCCGGGTGGCGTCCCAATAAACGGCAGCGATGCATGCCGCCCAAAGCAGCAGCAAACCCACCGTCAGACATGTGAACAGGAAGATCGACTGGATCTGATCGTTCATGGAAAGTTAAAGGAATAGTACATAAGGGTCCGTCTAAAAATATCGACAGTTTATCCTTGCTTGTGGTAAGCTTTCGATTAAGATAATTTTACACGCATTAATTGATGAGAGGGATATTCATCCACGCGTTTAGGTTCAATCCATGCCTGCCTCCGAAATATTGGTTGGACGTCGACTTGCTAATTTCCACATCCTGAAGCTGCTTGGACGTGGCGGTATGGCTGAGGTGTATTATGGATGGGATGTAAAGCTCGACCGCCCGGTGGCGATAAAGGTAATCGATACCAGGTCCCGCAACGACCCGCTTTACGCCCAACGCTTTGTCCATGAAGCCCGCGCCATCGCTGCCTGGCACCACCCAAATATTATCCCCATCTACTATGCTGATGACGAAGCTGGATATATCTACTACGTCATGGAATATATCCAGGGTATGGACCTTGAGCAGATTCTGAACGAATATTCAGATCGAAACGAGCTCATCCCTCATGCAGATGTGATTCGTATTGGACGGGCTGCTGCCGATGCCATCGATTACGCTCACCGCCATGGCGTGATCCACCGGGATGTGAAACCATCCAACTTATTAATCTCCACCGATAGCCGGGTCGTTCTGACCGACTTTGGATTGGCTTTTAGCATCCAGAAGGGTTCCATTGGGGCTGTATTCGGGAGCCCGCATTACATCGCTCCTGAGCAGGCGCGCGATTCCTCTCAAGTCGTGCCGCAATCCGATCTGTATGCGCTGGCAGTGATACTTTACCAGATGCTGACAGGGGCCCTGCCATTTGACGACCCATCACCTACCGCACTGGCCCTCCAACATTTGACCCTCGACCCACCTCGGCCGCGGCAGATCAACTCTGGCCTGAGCCAGGAGGTGGAAGATGTCCTACTGCGAGGATTGAGCAAAGGTCCTGATGATCGTTACAGGTCCGGCAAAGAACTGATGGATGCTTTGGCAGCGGCGCTGAATGTCATCATCCCTACATCTCCCTACCTCCCCCAAAAAAATAGTGCAGTCGAAACGGCTCAAACCGCTTCGCCCCGTTTATCCCAAATCAGCTTGGCACAAATTGTGGATGAACGGCGAGAAGCAACCGCGCTCTTTTCACCAGGAGCAGTATCTGAACCGATACGCAAAATGGTGCCTGGGGTGCCAACCCAACTGACCAGGTTCTGGATTGGTTGTGGAGTCCTTATTCTGCTGGGTGCGATGGGTTTTTTTCTGGCGGCTCTTTTGTTGAACCCGGACCGTCCGTGTGCACAGGCTGTTGCCCCGGTATTAACGTTCGAAGTAGACACCGCGCGCTCTGCCACTGTTCAGCCAACCCAGACCATACCCCCCATCCAGACTGTGGAGATCGTTGCTGTCATCCCGACCAGGGTTCAACCCGCGACCGAAATTCCGGCAGCTTCCACAATCGCTGAGCCAACTGAGATCCCTCCAAGCCCTACGCTGAATAGCCCTCCCGATGCCCCGCCACCGGGCCGGCCGGACGGAGATCTTTTCGTTATGTATTATGATAAGACCGGATTTTACATCAAAAATCTTTCCGGCAAAGACCGCTCGGTATATCCCCTGGCATTCGAATTATTGGGTAAAGATGATAATCCGGTAGTCCGGATGGAAGGCTGGTATTGGGGGAATATCTATTCGAAATTCCGGGCCGATTATTGCATGGTGTTGGAAATCCTGGAACTTACCGAGCATCTCAGTCCCAAGGAATGCAACGATCTGTACCTGGTCTACCGCCGGCCAATCCAAAATTCGGGGGTGATTTTCTGGATAAAAGACAAAGACGCCAAGGAGTTCCGTGTGTTGTGGGCTGGCGAAGAAGTGGGAAGATGTAAAATTGATGAAAAATACTGCGAAGTCTACCTCCCTTAGAGATCGTGATGGTTGAAAAAGACCCGTTTTTAAATCGCACAATCGATGAATACAAAGTCGAAGCCTTATTAGGCGTAGGTGGGATGGCGCGTGTCTACCGAGGAGTGGATACGCGTTTGAAGCGATATGTAGCCATAAAAATAATTGGCTTCCCTCACCAATACGATGAAAGCTACATCACGCGCTTCGAGCGGGAAGCACAAGTAATCGCCCTGTTTTCTCATCCGAACATCGTGCCTCTGTACCGGTATGGTGAGATTGACGGTTTTTTATACATGGTGATGCAGTACATCGATGGCTCCGACCTGCACACCATACTCTCCAGCTACCGGAATGATGCCGAGTTCATGGAGCCCAAAGATGTGCTCCATATCATCACCGATGTATGCAACGCGCTGGATTACGTACATTCAAGGGGTGTCGTCCATCGGGATATCAAGCCAGGCAATATCTTGCTTGATAAAGAGGGCCGGGCATTTCTAAGCGATTTCGGGTTGGCACTGATCAAGGAAGTAGGCACGTTGGGGGAGATTTTCGGTTCGCCCCAATATATTTCGCCCGAACAGACTATCTCTTCTGCCAAAGCCGAATCGCGCAGCGACTTATATTCAGTGGGTGTCATTCTGTTTGAGATCTTTACCGGTCAGCTGCCTTTCGAAGATAGCGATCCGGTGGAACAAGCGCTTAAGCATCTTAATCAGCCCGTGCCACCCCCGCGCAGCCTGCGCGCGGATATCAGCCCACAGGTCGAGGCTGTAATTCTTAAGGCGCTCGAAAAAAATCCGGATGATCGCTATAGCAGCGGCGCCGCCCTGGTGAAAGCCTTGTCTGCGGCCCTGCAAGATTCTGTAGCGCCGGCTGCTCCTCCACCTTCGACACTTTCCTCTTTAACGATTGCCGAGCGCGTACGGCTGCAAGTAAACTCACAGCCACTGCCTGTCCTGGCTGCACCAAACAATCGACCAGCCTCCCCCAGGCGATCAACGGAGGCAGATATTCCGCCCACATCGCGCAGGTCTAAGTTAGCCATTCCATGCCTAGCGCTAGCCGCGCTGGCGGGGCTTTTGATTATTATTTTTTTATGTGGTTGGAGTGTGAGCGCTGGAATTCGTTTCGGCAGCCAATTGTTGCGCTCAAATTCCGAACCGGTTGCAACCGGCTCTGTACCACTGACAATACAGGCAACAGCCACTGAACCAGCATTGATTACTCCTCTGGCGACTAGTAACAGCATTTCTTCGGATGAGTACCAAATGCAAATCGTATTACGCGGCCGGGAAGGTCTATTATTATTAAATAGTGGCGAGATCGCCTTACCGCTTGAGCGGGTCCAGCTTGGCAACCCGCCTAATTACATCCGGGGTCAAGAGTGGGAACTCAGCGCTCTTCAACCAGGGGAATGCGTTAGTGTGAGAACCAAGCGGGCTAAAGACAAACAACTTAAAGGACCCGATTGCGAGTTGGTGGGTATTGGACTTGTAATAGATGAAAACAAGCCATTTTGGACATCACAATTCAATATTTACTTTGAGGATAATTTTGTCGAGAGCTGTGAATCTGGTCTCGATGTGTGTGAATTTCGTATAGACGTTGCACCGTAACCATGTGCTGGAATTTGTCGTAGAATTGTATATGCAATCGTTTCATAACTTATAGCGGAAGGGTTGAAAATTATTCCCGGAAGTAGTTGTGAGATTGCATTAGTACGAATAAGATTTTGCCAGGCGTACTTCGGCGAACAATATTTACCCAATGTGGGCAGGGGACAAATTTCCCTGCATATGCTCCAGGTAGGGAGCTTGGTAATGGAAGAACAGCTGGCAGACCTGCTCGCCCAAACCGAGCGGGATCACCACCAGGCATTCCTTCAGGTAGATGGTTATGATCCGGAATGGCCTGCCTGGTATGCTGCACATCTCATACCCCGGCTGGAGCCGTTGGGAGTCCGGATTTCTGAAACCGATCTGGCTAACCTGCTGATAATGCTGGATGAATTGTATCGGGCTGTTGAACCGGAACAGTCGTGGAGCAAGTATTACGCCCGCCGCCTGCTTGATTACCGGGTTTGAGAATTGAGTTCAGGGTTGAGGACCATACGCATCTATTCCGGTTCGCAAAGATCGGACCAGAATTCCGGGAATTGGTGCATAGCTTGCCGGACACCCCGGCGGCAGCTGGATGGCTGGTGGTCATGACCTGGTGCGGTTGGGAAATTCACACCGCGCGTGTAGAGTATCAATAAGAGATTATTTAACAGTGCGGAATGAGGCAACGGACCTCAGAAATCCGCGCAAATCAAAATAAATTCCCCCAGAATCCAATCGTCTTACCTGGTAGAGCCAACCGTTTGAATCAGGGTTTTTCGGTGGTGGTTTCCTTCATTTCTTCTTCTGGATCGTCTCGATCCTCATCTTTGCCAAATTGTTCCAGCCTCTCCGCCAGCTGCTGCAAGCGTTCATCCACCCGGGAAAATACACTGCCGCTTGTGAACTTGCCTGTCGAGTTCGCGTTCTCCGGCCTTGACCCCGGTCAGGATCTCAATCCCTTCGGTAATGTGGTCGACTGCCCAGATATGGAATTTGCCATCTGCGACGGCTTCGCGCAGAGGCTGTTTGAGCATCAGGTTTGCCTGGTTGCTGGCCGGAATAATTACGCCTTGCTCGCCGGTAAGCTCGCGCGCCCGGCAAATCTCAAAAAATCCTTCGATTTTTTCGTTCACCCCGCCAATCGCCTGGACGTCACCTTTCTGGTTGACCGATCCGGTAACGGCGATGCCCTGCCGAATCGGCAGTCCGGAAAGAGTTGATAACAGGGCGTACAACTCGGTGCTGGAGGCGCTATCGCCCTCGACCCCGGAGTAATTTTGTTCGAAAACCAGCCGGGCAGAGAGGCTTAATGGCTTGTCCTGAGCAAATTGGTCCGCGAGGTAGCCAGCCATGATGAGCACACCTTTGGTGTGGATGGGACCGCCCATTTCGGCTTCGCGCTCGATATCGATCACACCATCTTTACCGAGGCTCAAACTCGCTGTAATCCGGCTTGGCTGCCCGAAACTGATATCACCCATCGAAAGCACTGAAAGTCCATTGACCTGGCCAATCTTTTCGCCAGTGGTATCGATTTTGATAATATTCCGGGCTATCATCTCTTGCAGCCGGTCCCTCACCAGACTGGAGCGATAGAAACGCTCGTCGATAGCCCTCTCGACATGCGCCGCGGCCACAAATTGGGCATCGTCCTGCACGGCATAGTAACTGGCCTCCCGGATGACATCGGCCATTTCACCAAATCGGGTTGAGAGTTTTTCCTGGTCTTCTGCCAATCGGGCCGCATGTTCCACCACGCGTGCCAGGCCGCTTTGGTCCAGGTGGCGCAGATCTTCGGTATTACACAAATTGCAAACAAAGACGGTGTAGGCCTGGATCTGATCCTCGGTCCAGTCCATTTCTGTATCAAAATCTGCTTTGACTTTAAACAACTCGATAAACTGCTCGTCATAGGCGAGCAGCAGCTGATAGATGTTTGGCCGCCCAATCAGGATGACTTTGACGTCCAATGGCAAAGGTTCGGGGCGCAGGCTCTTGGTGGAAAAACCGACCCTTTCACCGATATCTTCGATCTCAATCTTCTGGTTTGCCAGCGCCCGTTTGAGAGCATCCCAGGCAAAAGGGTTGCGCAGCAAATCTTCTACCGGCAGCACAAGATAGCCTCCGTTGGCGCGGTGCAAGCTGCCTGCCCTGATCAGGCTGAAATCCGTAACCAGCGCGCCGAAAACCGCCTCATGCTCTACCCGCCCGATCAGGTTGTTATAGATCGGGTTCGTTTCCACGACCACCGGTGCGCCATCGTCATTTGCATGGGTCACCAGGATATTTACACTAAATTTACGGGTCGGATCCTGGTGCTGCTGGCGGCGGAGCAATGATTCTGGAGCCTCTTCCTCATCACTTCTCACAAATGCGCGGATATTTGCCAGGATATCCTCCTGGATATGAGCGATGTGATCCGGAACCTCATCCAGCTCTTTATATTTTTCTGTATACTCTTCAAAATGACTGTGCGTGGCGTATTCAGCGACCTGCTGATCGAGCTCCTCCAGGCGCTCGCGCAGTTGTTTGTCCAGCGATTGAGCCTGGCGATTTGCAGCCTCCAGGTGAACTTTTAACTTCTGTTGGCGTTCGGTAATTTCCTTCTTCTCATCCTCAGGTAACTTGAGAAAATCCTCTTCGCTCAAAGGCTTACCTTGCTTCAATGGGATGGTAAACAACCCCATTGGGGTTGGCTGGAGAACGAAGTTTACTTCCTGCGCCTGGCGATTCAAGGTACTCAGGATTTCTTGTTTTTGACGCTGTGTGGTATTGACAATATCCTCGCGGTGGCGGGTGTATTCATCGCTTACAAATGCTGCGCGCAGATCGCTAATCGCGCCATCGACCAAATGTTGCAGGTCCCGTTGGAACTCAGGCGCGCGTCCAGGGGGCAGACGGATGGCATTTGGAACCAGAGTGTCGTGGAAATTATTGACATAGATCCAATCATCTGGCACAGGCCGGCGCGCGGCAAACTCGGTCAGGTAGCGCTCAATTGCAGTGGTACGACCAGTACCCGGCAGCCCGGCAACATAAATATTAAAACCCTTATCTTTGATATCGAGCCCGAAACGTAGGGCGCGCACTGCGCGCTGCTGGCCGATGATCGTGTCGAGTTGCTCTGCCTCGGCGCTGGTCTCGCATCCCAATTGGGCCGGATCACAGCTGTGGTAAAGCTGTCCGGCATTTAATTTTTGAACCATGCTGGATCTCCTTCTGGATGCATATCATGTACTACAATCATACAGCTAAAACCAAGCTCTGGTATAACTCTCACAGCATTTCTTGCGGAAAATTAGCAACAAATTATCCCGCTCGGTTTGGGATTGGAGCAGTGAAAGGTGCATAGATCGAATTCGCTGGAAAAAACCAAAAAGGTAATTATTCTGAGGATGTGAGGCAAGCATGCACAGGTCATTTATCCCGAAATTAACTTACCTGGGCTGCCACCCTCCTGTCAGGAACCTGTTATGCCGCGCATGAGTGGGATTGGGTATGCTGGAATCGAGCTGACTACTTTTCTGGAGCGACCATGGCAAGCGTTCCCACATCCCTGCCGTATGAACGTTCTTACTGGATAATCCCTGGCCGGCTTCTGGCAGGGGAATACCCGAGCGATGTGAGGCCTGAAACCGCACAACTGAAATTACACGCATTGCTTGAATGCGGAATCCAACGGGTCATCAATCTCATGGAGGTTGATGAATTTGACAGTGATGGGGAATCTTTGCCGCCCTACGAGCAAGAATTGCGTGACCTCGCAGAAAGCCGTGGACTGAATTTGTCTTGCCAGCGGTTCCCAATTAGGGATCAGGAAATACCCACCCGGCAGCAAATGCGCTTCATTCTCGACGCAATCGATCAATCCCTGGCCAATGGAGATGTTTTGTATATCCACTGCCTGACCGGCAGGGGGCGCACCGGAACGGTCATCGGCTGCTTTCTCGCCCGCCACAATTTAGCCGCTGGGCGAAATGTATTGGAAAAAATCACCTCGCTGCGCAGCCAGCTCCCTGACTGCGAGCAACTGTCGCCAGAAACCGAATTCCAGCAGCGATTGGTCACTGAATGGCGCGAAGGTGAATGACATTTACCCCCCTACCGCACCAGCTTTTTTAATATATACTTTTTAGAAGTCCATAAACCCGGAGAATCAATCATTCTATGACCGCGACCTTGCTCACTACGGGATTTTTTTTCGCGAGTATTTTAATCTGGCTGGCAGCCAATCGAATTGCTAAATACCTGGGCGAAATCGATAAAACATTCGGGAAGGGCCAGCTCAAACGGATGTTGGGTATCCTGATTGGGGTGTGCCCACTGTCAGTTTTGATAATTTGTGGGCTTGTTTATTGGGTTAACCAGCCATCTGCGCAGGGAGCGCTTACCCATGCAATCTTTGTGATCGGAGCTGCGGTTGTTGGATTGTGGGGGACAGCTATGTTTGTCGTACCTACCCGGCTGGGGTTGGATAAACCACTGCCAGCACTGCTGGCAGCAGCCATCAGCTTACCATTGGCATTATTTTTCCTTCCCCTTGACCGGTTTGAGGCGTTTTTTCTACCACAGCAGGCAGGATTCGGCCTGACTGCCGGGGTATTTGGGCTCCTGGTTACCGAGCTGGTTTGGATTTCGCTGCGGGGGAGTCTGAGCAATCGCTCAATCGGCGACAGCCCCAGTTAGTGGGGATGTCTCGGTAGACGGGGGTACCAATCCCAGCCGGACGGCTTCTGAATGTGCTTGGGAAGCGAGTACATCAATCCGCTGCATGATTGATTCGGTGTGAATGTGCAGAGCATCACGGAAATCTAGCTTCGGGTCCGTCGAACCTAATTGGAACGCTTCGCCGAACTTGATTAATAATTTCCCGCCGAACTGCCAGCCGCCGATGGTGCTCCGCCCGTAAAACCGTTTACGGATGATCCGGATATTTTGCTCAGGGACATAAAAGCCAAACGGCACCAATGGAACTCCCGTGGACAGTGCCAGCTGTGCGGCTCCGGTACGGGCACGCTTCAAGCCGGTATTCATGTTCAGCTTGCCTTCAGGAAAGATAACCACAGGAAATCCACTTTGCAGGATTTCACTCGCTCTCTGGACAAACTCCTGCCCTTTGCCGCGTGACACCGGTATCTGGCCTGCCCGCCTGAGGATCATGCCGACCAATGGCAAGGTGAAGATTTCGGCCTGGACAGCAAAATGCAAATGCTCCGGAACAATCGAAGGCAGGCATAAGCCATCCGACGCGTTTGGATGGTTTCCAACTAGAATTTTTGGGCCTTTTGATAAGGTTTCTTGCCCGAAGGTGATGATTTCATCAACGCAGAAACGCACATAGATGCCGAGCAGCGCACAAGTCAATCTGTACCAGGAGTTAAATTGTTTCGCCATAATCCAAACTCTACTTGAGAATAAGATCTTTTCTTAATCACAAATACAACCAGTCAGCGTGCAAACATTCCGAATAATATAACACTTTATGCATTTGAACGGTGCGGTAAAATTCAACAAATTTGGCTGCCAATCAAAGGAAAAACGATGACTTCCAGGTTCCCGCACTACCTTCTCAATGCCCAGCCAATCGCCGATCCAGGGGCGGTCGTTACCAGTGGCAATTACCGCTTCAGCCTGTTGGATACGCGCCTGGTGCGGATCGAATACAGCCTGACAGGCAACTTCACCGATCAGGCGAGCCAGGTGTTCTGGTACCGCCGCCAGCCGATACCCGGGTTTACTCAGAATTACAAAGGAGACTGGTTAGAGATTGAAACCGTTAATTTGATCATTCGCTGCCAGCCGGCATCCCAGCCAACAAAAACAAGCCTCCAGGTCATCCAAAAAGACACTGGCAGTATTTGGTCCTGGGGCGATCAGCAGGCATGCAACCTGGGCGGGACTACCCGCACGCTGGATATGACCTACGGCCCGATCGAATTAGAACCAGGTTTGCTGTCCCGGGATGGATGGGGCGTTGTGGATGATTCCAACAGCCTGCTGTTCAACGAGCAGGGCTGGTTGGAACCACGCCCTGCTGACCCCAGTGCCTTTGATCTCTATTTTTTTGGTTTTGGTACGGACTACAGCGCCTCTTTGCAGGCATATTTTCAGGTCAGCGGCCCGGTGCCAATGTTGCCGCGCTGGGCCCTGGGTAACTGGTGGAGCCGCTATTGGGCATATACCCAGTCTGAGTTGGGTGAGCTGGTGCTTGACTTTCGCCGCCACCAGGTTCCATTGTCGGTCTGCATTATTGATATGGACTGGCACATCACCCGGACAGGAAATTCATCCAGCGGTTGGACGGGGTACACCTGGAATTGGGAACTTTTCCCAGATCCAGAAGGCTTTATCCAGTTTCTTCACGAGCAGGGCCTCAAAACCGGACTAAATTTGCACCCGGCAGAGGGCGTCCACCCACACGAGGCCGCCTATGCGGAAATGGCTCGCGCCCTGGGGATCGATCCGCGCACACAAGCACCACTCGAGTTTGATCCAACACATCCGGACTTTGTGGAAGCGTATTTCAAGTACCTGCATTATCCACGTGAAAAAGAGGGGGTCGATTTCTGGTGGATGGATTGGCAGCAGGGGAATCCTACCCGGCTGCCGGGGTTGAACCTGCTGTGGTGGATCAATCACCTGCACTTTTATGATCTGGGGCGCAATTCAGACCGGCGCCATTTTATTTTTTCACGTTGGGGTGGGCTGGGTAACCACCGCTACCCGATTGGTTTTTCCGGGGATACCGCCGTCACCTGGCAAGCCCTGGCATTTCAGCCACATTTCACAGCCAGCGCGGCAAACGTTGGCTATTCCTGGTGGAGCCACGATATTGGCGGTCACATGAGCGGGGTGGAAGACCGGGAACTGTACCTGCGCTGGGTGCAGTTCGGGGTGTTCAGCCCGATCCTGAGGCTGCACAGTACCTCCAATCCGTTTCACGAACGGCGACCCTGGGAGTATGATCCCACCGTGGCGCAGGCTGCGATGGCTGCCATGCGTCTGAGGCACCGGTTGGTTCCGTACCTGTATACCTGTGCATGGCGTAATTCAACCAGGGGTGAAGCGCTGGTGCGCCCGCTTTACCACCTGACTCCGCTCGAAGATGCCGCCTATGCCAATCCGGAGGCATACAGCTTCGGGAATGAGCTGGTTGTTGCTCCGTTTGCCGAGCCCCTGGATCCGGATACGCGCCTTGCCAGGCAGGTGGTCTGGCTTCCAGGCAATGCTCAGGCGGCTGCGAACCAGACGGGAAGACCCGGCGCCTGGTTTGATCTGTTCAGCGGACGTGAACTTCAGGCAGGGAGCTGGCATGCTATCTATGGAGGCCTGGACGACATTCCGGTCTTCGCACGTGCGGGTGCAATTTTGCCGCTCGCGCCTGAATTTGGCTGGGGCGGGATCTCTAACCCCCAGGAGCTTGAGCTACGCATCTTTCCCGGGGCTTCCGGTGAATTTGACCTTTATGAAGACGACGGGGAAACCCAGAGCTACAAATCCGGCGCATCTGCCCAGACGCCTATGCGACTTGACTGGCAAGGCGAGCGGCTCCAATTTCGTATCGAGCCAGCCCAGGGTGATCGATCCCAAATACCAGTGCGGCGCGTATACACACTGCGCTTCATGGCGCTGGAAAAGCCAGACTATATGTTGGTGAAGATCGATGGGCAGGAATTGGCTGCCGAGTGGCAGTTTGTAGCGAGCGAGAATCAGGTGATCATCCGTGATGTGAAACTTCATCCAGGGCAGAAATTGCGTGTAGACATGTGCCGCAGCAATGGTCTGACAGTGCAAAATACCGAAGGACTGGCGATGTTGAGGCAGCTTGTGACAAATTTCCGGATGGAAACCGAACAAAAATATGATTTGTGGCACAATCTACCGGAGATTGCCAAACGACCGCAAGGACTGCTGCCTTTCACCACCAACCTAGCGGTCAGCCAGCGGCGCGCCATTATGGAAGTCGCTGCGGGCTGCGGCGCACACCGGAGTACAGTCGCGGGAGAAGAAATCTGGATCGCCTGGAATAATCATGCCGATGAGCTGTTCCGCTACCAGCTGGCGCAAGAAAAGATCAATTCCTGGCGACCGAATGAGCGCTACACTGTTGAACAGCATCAAGTACCTCATTCGTTCATCCAATTTCCTTCCAGGCACCCGGACGAAGCCTGGCAGTTGAACGTCGGTTACGCTCAGTTTTACCAGCTCGAATTCCAGGCGCGCCTGGTCCGGAATTTATCCTGGATGGCAGGAGGGAAGTAACCAGGCTGGGTAGATTGCCTCTTTCTAACGCACAATTAACACCAAGCTTGTCTAAATCGGAGTACAATACGAAAAGACCTGAGCTGTGCAGCTATGCCATCTGGATTAGCTAACCAACCGGAATGGAAACACAATGGCTGCAGAAAGCTGGTTAATCCATTTTCTACCGGCCCCTACCCGGGACAAGGAGGGTACCGTGTCAAACAATACCCCTGTTAACAATCATACAAACGCGAATCAAAAAAGGGTGACCATCCAGGATGTGCGCCTTAAAAAGCTGCGCGGTGAGCCAATTACAATGCTTACGGCGTACGATTACCCCACTTCCTTGGCGGTCGATCAAGCAGGGATGGATGTGATCCTTGTTGGTGATTCCCTTGGGATGGTCGTGCTCGGGTATGAAAATACCCTGCCCGTCACTATGGATGAGATGATCCACCATTGCAAAGCTGTGGCGCGTGGCGCCCGCCGGTCGCTGCTGGTAGGCGATATGCCCTTCATGTCTTACCAGGCATCGGTCACCGATGCCGTCCGGAATGCAGGGCGTTTCCTGGCAGAAGGCGGGATGCAGGCTGTCAAGCTGGAAGGTGGAACGGAGCGCGCTGACGCCGTCTGGGCAATTTCCGAAGCAGGGATACCGGTAATGGGCCATCTTGGGCTGACTCCGCAATCCATCGCTCAGCTCGGCGGTTTCAAACCCCAGGGAAGGACCGTTGATGCTGCCCGGCGTTTGTATGAAGATGCACGCGCCCTGCAAGAAGCGGGCTGTTTCAGCATTGTGCTCGAATCCGTGCCTGCCCCGGTGGCAGAATGGATTTCCCGGCATTTAGAAATCCCTACGATTGGGATCGGCTCTGGTGTGGGATGCGATGGTCAGGTGCTCGTCTTGCACGACCTGCTGGGTATTTTTGAACGATTTACCCCGCGCTTCGTGCGCCGCTATGCTGAGTTGTACAAGGAAATGGTTTCCGCGATCGAAAGCTATCGCGACGATGTCACCGCACGGAGTTTTCCCGGGTACGAGCATACTTATCCAATGCCAGAAGGTGAATGGCAGGCTTTCCTGACTGCTATGGAAGGCGATTGATGGCTACCCCGGTCTTAATCGTCGGGACAGGTGCGCTGGCAACCTTGTTTGCTGTTCGATTGGCACAGGCTGGCGCTGAGGTGACGATGCTCGGCACCTGGCAGGCGGCAATTGATGCGCTAAATCAGCGCGGCGCTCTGCTGGAAGGGGGCACGACGGAGCAGGAGCAGGCACGACTGCCAGAACAGGCACGACTGCGAGTGCAGGCGCTCGTGCTGGCAACCAAGGATCCTGCCAGGGTATCGGATCCAAAAATGGCGATCGTTCTCGTAAAAACCTGGCAGACCGAACGAGTAGCCAGGCAGCTTGCCAGTTGCCTGGCGCCAGATGGAGTAGCGCTGACCCTTCAGAACGGCCTTGGTAATGCTGAAATTCTCGCCGCTGCCTTGGGGACACAGCGCGTCGCGGTTGGCGTGACCACCACCGGTGCTGCACTGATCGAGCCTGGTTATGTGCGTTACGGCGGCAGTGGGAGTATTGATGTACGTCAGCAGGAAAATATACAGCCACTGGTAGTGCTGCTCCGTAAGGCTGGATTCTCGGTCAGCGAACACACCCAGGTCAATTCGCTGTTATGGGGTAAGCTGGTCATCAATTCGGCGATTAATCCGCTGACTGCACTGCTGGGTGTGCGCAACGGCGCACTCCTCGAAGATTGCGCCAGCCGAGACTGCTTGCGCCAAACAGCCCTGGAAAGTGCACGCGTAGCCGCTGCCGCAGGCATCCGTCTGCCGTTTGACGACCCGATTGGCGCAGTCGAAGCGGTTGCTTCCCGAACTGCCAACAATGATTCCTCCATGCTTCAGGATTTAAGACGCGGCGCGCCGACGGAAATCGATGCGATCAACGGGGCAGTCATCCGAGCTGCCCACAGCCTGGGTCTCGCAGCGCCCCAGAACGAGCTTTTACGCAATCTGATTATTAGCCAGGTACGGCGTCGATCAGCTGGACCGGTAGAAATTTTTTCTTATCGCAGGAGTGTTGGATGAAACGTGTGATTACCCTTGCCGACTTACGGAGCGCACGGGAGGCTCTGCCCAATCCCTTGGGCCTGGTGCCAACGATGGGGTTCCTGCACGAAGGGCATCTGTCCCTCGTGCGGTCCGCGCAGGCAGCGAACAAGAGTGTTGCCGTTAGTATCTTTGTCAATCCGACCCAATTCGGACCGCACGAGGACCTGGAAGCCTATCCGCGTGATCTGGAACTCGATCTGGCATTATTGGCAAAGGTAGGTGTGGATCTGGTCTGGACCCCTTCTGAAACCGATATGTACCCACCTGGTTACCAGACCTGGGTGGAGCTCGAAGGACTGACCCAACCGCTTGAAGGCGCTCATCGCCCGGGGCATTTCCGTGGGGTAACGACGGTGGTCGCAAAGCTGTTGAACGCCGTCCAACCTCAACGGGCTTACTTTGGGCAGAAGGATGCCCAGCAAGCTGCTGTGATCCGTAAAATGGTCATGGATCTGAATATGCCAGTTGAAGTCGTTGTTTCCCCGATCGTGCGTGAACCGGACGGGCTGGCACTGTCCAGCCGCAACACCTATCTCAGCGGAGTTGAACGACAGGCCGCTACCGTCCTGTATAAGGCGTTGACCACCGCCAATCTGGCGTTTGATTCTGGCGAGCGGGATGCGAACATAATGCGGACCATTATGCAGGCGGTGATCGCAGCGGAACCGCTCGCGCATGTGCAGTACATCTCGGTAGCCGATCCCCAGACGCTGATTGAACAGGAAGGCAAAATCGATCAGGCGCTGCTCTCGATGGCTGTTTACATCGGCAAAACACGCCTGATTGACAACCTGCTGCTGGGAGTGCGGGAGGCAGTATGACCAGTGGCATCACCCGCGATCGCTTGCTTCTTAAACTGCGCGGAGAGCGCAATTATTTCGAATCTGTTTTAGAGCGGGTTCCCTACAGACGGCGGAACGAGGCCGGGGCAGCAGGAGAGTGGTCGCTGCGCGAACTGCTGCTTCACCTGTGGAGTTACGAACAGTTCCTGGCAGACCGGCTCCAGGAAACAGCCAACGGAGAGGAATATACTCCTAGCCAGGCCCCCGCGGAATTGGAACAGTTTCTGCTGAAAAATGGTTATCCAGATTTCGGCTCTCCATTAATGGACGACGACCAACCAAATGCCTGGGTACTGGATCATTATCAGGACCTGGAGCTTGTGGAGGTTGTCCCCCTGGAGGCACAAGCTTTCGAACAAATTGTGAACCTGGTTGAAGCGGCGCCGCTGGCAGAGCTGGAGGCACGCGGACTGGACGAATGGCTGGCAGCCGATACCTGGGAGCACTATAACGAGCATCTGGTGGATCTCCAAACCTGGTTAGCTGAGCAAGGACTCTGACATGACGACGATGTTGTTGGCAATTGATGTTGGCAATACCAATATCACCCTTGGTTTGTATGCAGGGGACGAGTTAGGACCACGCTGGCGCCTGGCGACCGCCCATGAACGCATGCCCGACGAGTATGGCTTGCAATTCTACGGGATGCTGGAACATGCCGGGGTAAAGCCAGAACAATTGGAAGGTATCTGTATGGCTTCGGTCGTTCCACCGCTGACCGGAAAGATTGAGGCGGCGTGCGAGAAGTACCTCGGGAGCAAGCCCCTGGTTGTGGATGCGGGTGTACGCACCGGCGTGCGCATCCGGTATGAGGATCCACGTGCGGTTGGGGCTGACCGGATTGTCGATGCAGCGGCAGTGCAGAAGCTTTACGGGGGTCCAGCATGTGTCGTTGATTTTGGCACGGCAACCACCTTCGATGCGATCACGAAAGAGGGCGATTACCTGGGTGGCGCGATTGCTCCCGGCATCGAAATCGCGGCCGAAGCCCTGTTCATACGGGCTGCGAAATTACCGCGCGTTGACCTGCAGCGCCCGCCAAACGCGGTCGGCAGGAATACCACCCATGCCATGCAGTCCGGGCTGTTGTTTGGTTATACCGGGCTGGTGGAGGGGATGATCACCCGCTTCAGGCAGGAGTTGGGGGCCGATATGAAAGTCATCGCCACCGGCGGACTGGCGGAAATCATGGCGCGCGAGACCGACATGATTGAGATCATCGCCCCCTGGTTAACTTTAGATGGTTTAAAATTTATATGGGAGATGAATAACTGAGATGATGCGCCATTTCATGCGGAGTAAAATTCACAGGGTCGTTGTGACCAGCGCAGACTTGAATTACGTTGGGTCAATTACCCTGGATCCATTGCTGATGGAAGCTGGCGGGCTGCTGCCATGGGAGCACGTGCAGATTGTTGATATAGAAAACGGAGCCCGTTTCGAAACCTACGTTATTCCGGGCCAGCCTGACTCGGGTGAGGTGCAACTGAACGGCGCCGCTGCCCGTCTGGTGCAACCTGGCGACCACATCATTGTGATGAGTTATGCCTGGCTGGAGGCAGACGAACTGGCGGCATTCCAACCGGTCGTGGTCTTCGTGGATAGTCAAAATCACGTTCGCGAAGTGAAACAACTGAGCTCGCCCCTCGAAACTTGGGTACCCGAGGTGGGTTAGACGATAATCCTGCCGCCGGACGAATAACCGTGCCGGCTACCGATGAACCTGAATAGGCGATCAAACCAGATTGGATACCGTCCTGCCTGCCTTCGATCCTCTGTACCTGGGGTACTGGTCCCATTGGGTGGATTGCGGAAATCACAACTATCTATTAGAGTCTGGATTGAAGGAAAAGCAATTCATGCTGCCAACCCAGCCGCTATTTTTTATCTCGGTCGACGTGGAAACTGCCGGACCAAATCCTGGCACTTTTGCACTGTTGTCCCTGGGTGCCTGCACGCTTGAAGATACCCCAAGCACGTATTATGTGGAATTCCAGCCCGACCGCTTTGGGATGACTGACGAGGCCCAAGCTGTTCACGGACTCTCCATGCAGGCGCTCCAGGAAAGTGGAGTGGAGCCCGCTGTTGCCATGCAGCGCTTCGAAGCCTGGATCAAGCGTGTGACGCCCGATGGGAAGCTGCCCGTATGTGTTGCCTTTAATGCACCTTTCGACTGGATGTTTATTGCTGATTACTTCCACCGCTATCTTGGCCGCAATCCCTTTGGTCATGCCGCGTTGGATATCAAAGCCCTGTATATGGGACTGTACCAGACCTCCTGGGAGAAGACCTCTTATAAGGACGTTTGCCGGACTTTGCAGATCAACAAACCTCTGGCCCATAATGCCCTGCAAGATTCCCTCGACCAGGCCAACCTGTTTCGCAAGCTGCTTGACAAACTGCACACGGCCAATCTGAGCCGATCCTGAATTGATATCGAAACGTGGGGTGAAAATGTCTACAAATGAGAATACTGAAAATGAAGATCCGCTTGCCCGCCTGGTGACATCAGCACAGCGGATGGGCTTTGAGCTCGATGAACACGAAGCTCACTGGTGGCTGGAGGCAGCCAGGGCCGCTCAGGAAGCGGAAGAAATCGATCTGGATACCCGCAGCGGGGTTTTTGGCCACCGGATGGTGATGCTGGATTTCAGCATCGAAGATCTGGCGCATTTTCGCAGGCTCGGCAAGCTGGTCGAAATTGACGACCGGGAGGGCGTTGTCGAAACGGCCTTAGCGCTTTCAGGATCATCGGCCCAGTCGAAGATCCAAACCTACCCTGGTGACGCAGATTATTTCGAGCGGGTAAACATCCTGGCACCCAGCCAAGAAGAAGCCTGCCGGATTCTGGCGGACGTCATGCGCGAAAAAGCCCTCAGTTCGCTCGATGGAGGTTACTACCAGCTGATCGAAGTGAAATTTGGCAGCTACCCGCAGGATGTGCTGCGGGATGGTCGCCAACTGGCCGCGGGATCTCCGGTTTCCTGGTCGCACGCTGAAGTGATAGCTGGCAAGATATCAGTCACTTCTCCCGACGGAGAGGCTTACGATCTCACCTGGGATGATGTTTCCACGGATCCGGGTTGGTGCAAATTGGACTGGATCGTCATGGATCCGGTACGCCAGGTGCTGGCTAACGCCAGTAATATGCTGGATGTGACCTGGGAGGCGCCGGACGGGACGATCATACCCCTGGATGGTTTCCTGGACCCCTATTACCAGGAGGTCTACCTGGATGCTTCGTCTGCGCCAATTTTTGCCAAACTGGCCCGCAATGTTTCTGCGGACGCGCTCGAGCATTATGTGGAGCAGCTCGAAAAAGAAGTGGGGAAGTATATCAAGGGCGAGCCTGCCAATTATGGCAAAGCAGCAAAACGGATGTACAACGTCTTCCGGTTCACCGGGCGCTACCATATGGCAGCGTATGTGCGTGAATTATTTGACGAACCCGCGGCCATGCTTTACCAGGTATGGTCGCTCATCCGGACAATCGACGACTGTTCAAACCCAGACAGCCCGATTGGGCAAGAACAGATGCTCGCCGAGACCGACCGCCTGATCATCGCTGTAATCCAATCCCTGGAGGGAGAAGAGGAGGAGGAGATTGTGCGCCGCTTGCTGCGCCTGCGCGACGCTCTCAGCCGCCAGCAGGAGAACAAGTCTTTGAATGTCGAAGCAGAAGCCGCCCGTGATGAAGTGATTCGGGTTGTCAATAACTTCTTTTACGAGCGCCTGACAGCGCTGCCTGAAATTGAGGCATATATTCAGGAGATCGGTGCTCACTAATCTCTGCAAACAAAACAGCCCCCTCCAGGCGCCTGGAGGGGGCTGTTTTGTTTGCAGAGGTAACGTTTATTCAGGAAGTGTCCCTCTGAAAAGCAAGAGCACGCGGCCATCGGCATCTTTAAGTAGCAAATAATTGCCCTGGATCTCATAATTTGTGGTTGCAGCCAGGAAGCTGAGAAAGGCAGCTTCCTGGTTCATAATGTCTTCGGCGCAGGCCATCATCGTTGATGCCAGCGGTCCGAAGGTTAAATCGGTGTCCGTCGCTTGATAACTGCCCGAGTACGTGTTGCAGCCGGATGAACCGCCTGCGGTTCCGTCCTCGTTAAATGTCAGGTTTAGTTCGGTACCAGAAATTGGCACCACCAGCGCATCCTGCTGATCGTTTAAAGACTGTAAAAGCCAGTTGGGACCAGTCAGAGAAAGATCTTCCAGGCGCTGGAAGGTCATGATCAGTTCGCCTGCACTGTTGCGGAATTCCATCGAATCTCCCAGGACTTTGTAAACCCCTGCCATTCCAAACGCCGCCTGGAATAGAGCCTCCTGGAGCATGATGGCATCGCTGCATGAGTAGCGGGTTTGCCCGCCGAATGTTACGTCGATGGCGAAATTATCCGTGTACCACAGGTTGCTGTATACATTACAGCCAGAAAAACCGACCAGGCTGCTATCTCCCCGGAAGCTGCTGGTAACAGGCGCATCTGGCAATACACTGATGATCGCACCTTCGCCATTATTGTAAGAAGTGACTTCCCAGTTGGTGCCGGTGAGATCAAGCGGTACAAGCTTGGTAAAGGTGACCAGCTCATTGCCCTGGGAGTCAAGTAGAGTTAGATTCTCACCCGCAACCTGATAGCTGGCAGCCTTGCCCAATGCTGCCAGGTAGGCTGATTCGAGCTGCATCAAAGGATCTGCGCAGGCCATGCGAGTGGTGGCAATCTCATCACTGAATTGGATACTATCTCCGGAGGTTGTGAAACTGGCAGTGTACTGGTTGCAGCCAGCCGAACCACTGACCTGGTTTCCATCGCTAACCTCAGCGGTAACAATGCCTTCTGGAACTGGTTGTCCAGCCAGTGTAGTCAGGATCCAATCATTGGTGGTAATTGGCGTCTGCTGTGCGGCAGGACGGCAGGCACTCGCAAGCAGCAGAAAAAGGAAGAGCCCAAGTAACTTACTCGTGGTTTTAATCATCCGGCAGCCTCCGTAGTGAATGATTCTGGCTTTCAGCCTGTTTATAGCATAAATTATCAGGAATTGAATTACCTTTCACAGCAGATAAGCCAGGTATTTTTCAAAAAACCCATCTGGATACGTTATCCGAAATATTGGATTAAAAATTGGCCGGGCTTCGACGCACGGATTGTTTTAGTTTGGTTCAGGTGTTTGAATACTCGCCCGTTGTATGATTCGATTGGACCGCAGCCACCTCGGATGCGACTTGGGCGATATTCTGCCGCGCCTGCTTCGTCAACCTCCCTGACTCGAGACGGCTTGAGTGCGCAGGTGAACTCGCATTACGACGAATAACAATCCACTAATCAGCAGCACGGGCAGGTTGATCAGGATCAGGAAATCCCAGGAGGATAGGAAAAGCACGGTACCAGCAGAAAGCGAAGTGAATGCCTGGACGCCAAAAATCGTAAAATCGTTCACTGCCTGGGATTTGAAACGTTCGGCTGGGAAGTAAGTACGCGTCAGCAGCACCGTCCCGCCCACAAATAAAAAGTTCCATCCCAGCCCGAGCAGCACCAGCGCCAGCCAGTATTGCAGCAGGTCGCGGCTGACAATTCCAACACCCACACACCCCAGCAGACATACAAGTCCCATGACCATCACCGGGAGTAAGCCGACCCTCTCGATCAGGCGACCAGAAAAGAGGGATGGGAGATACATGGCAATCAGGTGGCTTTGAATGACAAGAGCAGTTGCATCCAATGAAAAACCACTGTGGGTATGCAAATGCAGCGGAGTTGCGGTCATTATGAAAGACATCACTCCATAGGCGACCGCACCCGCCAGGACCGCCAGCTGAAACACGGGCTGGCGAATGATTTCGCGCAGCGGCCGCGCAGGACTGTTGGCTTCCGCTTGAGTGATGGGATTATCCTGGTATAACGAGACCAGCACCAAAACCACGCCATAAAGGACTGCCAGGGCAAGAAAGGAGCCGGTAAAGGTGGTGGCGGGCAGCCAATCGGCCGTCCATTTAGCAATTTGAGGTCCCAGGAATCCGGCAAAAATTCCCCCAATCAAAACAAAAGAGACTGCTCGTCCGGCGTGTTCGGGTGGGACAGATTCCGCAGCCGCAAAACGGTACTGCTGGACGAATGCCCCTGTTCCACCGATCAGCAGGCTGGCAAGGCACAACAAAGCGAAACTGGATTGCTGGATGGCAAAAGCTGCCAGGAGTGCTGCTCCGATGGATGCCAATGCACCGACCTGAAAACCGCGTTTGCGACCGGCACGCTGCATCAATAAGGCTGCCGGGATGGTTGCCAGGGCAACGCCGACGATCAGCATTGAGACCGGTAATGTCGCAAGCGCCTCGCTGGGGGCCAGCTCCGCACCCAGGATTCCGCCCAGCAATACGACCATGGGCGGACCGCACATGGCTAGAGCCTGGCTGACAGTTAGCAGAGGTACATTGCGTGCTTGCACTTGACATCTTTTCGCGTAAAGAAAGGTTCAACACCTTGATTGTCGCCCATAATCCAACCGGAAAAAGTATACACCCAGCCAGTGCTGGAACTGAATCTATCTTGACTACTCGTTGTTTAATCGGGAACCTGCTGGTTGGCGCTACATGGTTCACCTGGATTTGCTGGCAATTTGATAGAATGAAGGCGTCTGACTGTCATCCTGTGCGCTCGAAAGGATATGAAAATGAAACCTGGCAAGATGCTGTTAATTTTTGTAGCTTTACTGGCTCTCGTGGGTATGGCATGCAATACTCTTACCCAGGGTATCCAAATTGGTACACGCGATCTGGTTGGCAGTGGGCCATTAACGACTCAAACACTGGCAGTGCGGGACTTTAACGCGATCATCCTGGAAACTTCCGGAATTGTCACCGTCGAGCAAGGAGACACAGAATTTGTGCAGATCGAGGCGCCTGAGGATGTCATGGGACACCTCGTTACCGAAGTCCGCAGCGGCAAGCTGTATCTGGGGATCGATCCAGGTACGAATCTCGGCATGAACCGCCGGATTAAGTATCTGGTGAGCGTACGCAGCCTGGAGGAAATCCAGCTCCTGGGCAGTGGATCGTTCAGCGTTCCTTCAATCGCCCCGCCCCAATTTGTGATCCGACTGGGTGGTTCCGGCGATATTGTGGTTGATAGTTTGGATACGACCCGCCTGGAGGTGGACATCTTTGGTTCAGGTTCTGTGGACATCCAGGATGGTCAGGTCAGTGATCAGGTAATCCGTATCGCCGGTTCTGGAAGCTGCGATACTTCGAATGTTGAATCCCAAAGCGCTCAGGTCAGGATCCCGGGTTCTGGGGATGTGACCGTGTGGGTGACAGAAGAACTGGATGTGACGATCGATGGCAGTGGTAATATTTCGTATTACGGAGAACCTGCCGTCCTCAACCAATCGATCCGCGGCAGCGGCGGTATCCGCCAATTGGGCAATAAATGATTTCGGAAAGGTTTGCCCAGTGAGTGGAGCAAGACCTGGGCAGATGATTTATGTGACAATTGAGCGTGATTTATCGGATAGATGTCACTCTTACTTAGGGTGTCGAAGGACTAAAATATATTCAGATTGATGAATATGAGAACAGCGAAATCTAACCCCAAGAATTTATCGAAGCAAATGGCAGCCCTTTTCCGGATTCTCAGCCAACCAGCCCGGCTGAGAATTCTATTGGCTCTTGCCAATCAAGAAGCCTGTGTTTGTCATCTCGAAACGGCTTTGAACCTGCGGCAGGCTTATATTTCCCAGCAGCTCATGGCACTGCGGGAGGCCAACCTGGTTACTTCCCGCAGAGATGGGCGCAATATTTACTATCGTCTGCGCAACTCGGCTTTGCTGGAGATCATCCAGGAAGCCGGAGAATGGATTGAGGGCAACAAATTTCACCTGGAACAATATACATTCCCAAGTGGGATCCCCTTGGAAGACTGCATCTGCCCGCGATGTTCGGGCGAAGAAAATTCTCCTTCATTGCTGATGATGGATGACATCACCATTCAAACGTAGTATCAATTTCCAAATTTATTGGAGGTCGCAATGCTTAGCATCAAAGTTCTCGGCCCAGGCTGTGACAATTGTAAAAAAGTTGAGGCTGTTGCCCGTTCAGCAGTCAGTGGGTTGAGTGTCGAAGCAGATTTTGTGAAAATCACCGACTGGAATGAAATCAAAGCCTACCCTATTCTGGCAACCCCGGGACTGGTCATCAACGAAAAAGTAGTTTGTGCGGGCCGGATCCCGACGGAAGCTGAAGTAACGACGTGGCTCGTTAACGAACTTGTTTAGCCTGGAACTTCCCCACCTTCTTTGGGTGGGGAAATATTTTTTCAACAAATATTCGGAAGTATGAATATAAGGATTTATGCGAAGGATAGAACACATGCCAGAATACCTGGAAACAACGGTCGACAAATTTATCTTCAGAGTTGCTGATGACCGGTTTTACAGCTCAGAAGGTGTTTGGGTTAAGCAAATAGATGGCCGCGTATCCATTGGTCTGTCCGATTTTGTCCAGCAGCGCAGCGGCGATGTTGCTTTTGCTGAAATTAAGCCGGTGGGTACGAAATTTTCTGCTGGGGATGAAATTGCTGTCATAGAAACCATTAAGGTGAATATCAGCTTTAGCGCGCCCATCTCCGGAACGATTGTTGAAATTAATCCGGCCATGGAAGACGCCCCCGAAGCCATCAACCAGGATCCCTATGGAGAAGGTTGGATGGCAGTCATCGCACCTGAAAATTGGGAAACGGAACAAGCAGGTCTGTACTCGCCCGAAACTTATTTTGAGCGGATGAAAGTTGAAGCAGAGGCAGAGGCTAAAAAATAATGAGTGAACATTCACAAAATAAAGTCATCATTGTTCCGTGCTCTGGTATTGGAAAAACCTACGGCACAGTCAGCAGGGAAGCTGCGTATGAAGTGACGGAAAACGTTAGACCGGACCAGACCAAGCTCGTAGCGCTTTCCATGCTGGTCCTGGGAGATGAAAATGCCAGGGCGGATGTAGCGCAGTTCTCCGCCGTCACCATCGATGGGTGCAAACTGGCCTGTGCCACCAAAATGGTGAAAGAAGCTGGCGGCCAGGTGCTTCAGGATTTTGCGGTGCTCGACGTCTACCGGAAATACCGGCAGTTTAAGCCTCAAGGTATCGCCGAATTAAACGAAGGTGGATATTTGCTGGCAAATGCCCTGGCTGAGGAGATCGCAGTGGTTGTTGACCGGTCCGGTGAGTGCGGGTCAGGAAAGGCATAAAGATGGTAGATCTTAAAGAGAAAAAAGTCGGCATCGTCGCCTGTTCCGGCGAAGAAATCCCCGAAGGTACCGTCACACGCCTGGCGGCATTAAAGGTGCTGGAAGGCTTGCGTGCGGGAAATACCGTCACAATTTGCCTGCCGTTGTTTTTAGCCGGAGGGGAAGGTGACCGTGCTTTTGCGCGTTTTTACCCAACGATCGCAGTCGACGGCTGTGAGCTGCGGTGCGCTGCCCGTGGCACGGAAATGTATTCTGGCAAACCGGCTGCCAGCGTGGTCGTCAGTGAGCTGGTCACACAGCGGAAGATGGAGCCACCTCAGGGCGCGCGCAAGCTCGATCAAGCAGGGCTTGACGCTGTGGACATGGTTGCTGACGAAATCGCAACACTCGTGGATGAATTGATTGAAAAGCACTGGAGCCGGCGAACCGGTGAATTTGTGAGTGACCAGGACTTAACGGTTCACCAGGAAACACCCGGGGTTACCCAGGCAGCCTGCTCCTGCGGCTCAGGTATTCCTGTGCAAGACGTAGAAGTAAATGGAAATCCCGTATCTTTAGTGGCGTTACCATTGATTTTTCAGCAGCAGCATTCCGCCGGACGTAAGGTTCAAGATATTAATATCGAGGAACTTTTAGAGACCGTTCGTATCTATAATCCCATTCCTTCAGGGCAGGAACAACTTTACTCAGCGATGCTCAAGGAAGAATATGCCCGCTTCTGCGAGCAGTTGGAGGTTGCCCCATGAGTTCACGCACTGCCACCTATAATACAACGGTGAACTGGAAGGGAGAACACTGGGGCCACATTGCCATGGGAAATGGCCCGGAGATGGATTTTTCGGCTCCGCCAGATGCTCAAGGACATGCGGGTGTTTTTACTCCGGAAGATGCATTTGTGGCCGCAGCCAACACCTGTATCATGATGATGTTTATCTGGGCCGCAGAGCGGTACAAGCTGAATTTGCTTTCCTATGAATGCCGGGCTGAAGGCACCAAGTTGATCGAGCTTGATCGGACAGAATTTTTTACACATCTAAAGCTGTGGCCAAAAATCCAGATTTCCGCTGGGGATGAAACCGTTGAAGCCGTGAAAAAACGGGCCAATCGGGCTATGCAGTCAGCTCAAAAATACAGCCTCGTGGCGAATTCAGTGAAGTCGGAAATTACTCTCGATCCAGAATTTGAGATTGTTGCTTGATTGTGCAGAAAACCCCTGGCGACAGGGGTTAATTCTTGCGAATATAAATTCGTCTTTTTGAATGTTTTGAGGGATTTCATGCCAGTTTACACTTTTGGATGGATCGACGGTGGAGCTGAATTTGAATCGAGAGCTGCTTTCTCTCTCTGGCAAAATCCCAGTCAGCAAGAGAAAATCCATTTGGCAAATTAATAAGAACGAAAGGCCAGAAAATGATCGAAAACTATAATGAAGAGCGTAAATCTTTAGAGAGTTCACTCGAACGGCTTGGACAGGAAATTCCCTTGCCATACGGTGGGTTTGCACGTCTGCACAAAAAAGCTGTTGAAGATGGGGCATTAAGGCGGAATGTGAAAGAGATGATGGCGCTGGCAATCAGCATCGTGGTTGGATGTGACGGTTGTATTGCTTATCACACCAATAATGCAGTGAATGCAGGTGCAACCCGTCAGGAGCTGTTGGAAACAATTGGGGTAGGGATCATGATGGGTGGTGGACCGGGCTCGATTTATGCCGCCCACGCTTATGAAGCCATGAACCAATACCTGCTGTTCGCTGGGGAGGAATAAGAATTTAAATTATGTACTTGTATGCCAAAGCAATTTTACTTATAGCCCCGGTGTACTGCTGATGCTGGGAGGTGAAATCACAGATCCGATGCAGCGCTCACAACGTTTTTAGTTCAAAGAGATTAATAAAGGATCCTGCTGTTCGAATCATCTATCCGCCACCAGGAACAGATAAGCTCTTGAATTCTGCGCATATCAAAATAATGGATTTCCAGAAACTTTTTTATCCAGATTGATTTTAAGGCATGTTAAGTTCATACTTGACCATCTGCGGTTGGTTGGTCACGATAAACAGGTTGTTCCGATCGTCAAAATCGATCCCAAAGGCAACCCGCGGCGGCTCGATCAACGCCAGGTAGCGTCCGGTACTGTCGAAGACCTGGATACCTTTGATATCACTGACATAGATATTTCCCAGGTTATCCACCGCGATCGCGTAGGGTGCACGGAACTGCCCCGGCTCATCACCATCACTGCCAAAGCGTGACTGATAGTCACCCTGCGAGTTGTATTTGAAAACACTGTTCGTGAAACGGCCCAGCAGGTAGACATTACCCAACCCATCCAGGGCGATGCGGGCGTTCAATTCGCTGTCTGGCTCAACCTTTGAAATAACATCCGGCGCACTACGCAGCGGAGTACCATCCCCATCCATCCAGACGAGCGTATCATTGTCAGCCACCAGGACGAGACCCCCATCAGCGCCAGCGGCGATATCTTCAAAATTGAAGTAGGGGTCAGGCTCAATGACCTGGAGAAGCTCTCCCGTTGAGCCTTGATAGATATATAAATCGCCCTGAACGATGGAATAAACGGTTCCATTACGTTGAACATCCATTCCAAATGTGTAATCTCCCGGGGATGTGATCCATCCGATTTGATATTCTCCCTGGGGGTTAAAGCGCTGCACGCGGCCGTCACCATGATCGGCGATGTAAATATTCCCACTGGCATCTAAACTGATCTCTCTTGGATCGATCAAATAACCTGCGCCGCTGCCCTCCTGACCGAATGCGAAAACCTGAGAAATCAGACCAGGTGTGGGTGAGGCTGAGTTGGTGAACGGGGGTGCGAGATTAAATTGGATGGCAGGTCCGATAGTCGCAGCCGCTTCTGGATCGAGGACTTCGACGACCTTTATGATTTGAGAGGGTAGAACAGCCGTCAGGACAATCGGAACAACCGCAGTCAGGCCAATAGTCAAGACCAGCAGGATGCCGCAGGTCAAAATCCGGCCGCGGTAAGGGGAAAGATCAATTGTGGTAGGTTGCTGATCGGATGCAGTGGTCGTGCTCCTTATGAGTGCTGGCAGGCTGACTGGCTCACCCTCTGCCAGCCGGTCCACTGCGTGCTCAGCTGTTGCCTGCTCGACCCTAAAAGTCTCGCAGATCAGGCGCACAGCCTCACTTTTTTGCCCGGAATGAGCCAGCACGAGGATCTTCTCAACACTTTCCGCGGTCAATTCTGCGGATGGCAATACCCAGGATCCATTTGGATCACTTTCCGGAGATTCGGCATAAGTGACCCGCAGCTCGGCAGGAACAATCACGGTGCTGCTACAGAAGGAGCAAGTTACAGCCGGGATGCGGCTGGTTGGCAGCTGCAGAGGTGCACTGCAGTTTGGGCAATGAAAGGATTGGGGAGTGTTCACGATGCCTCGTGTAGGTTACCTGATGGGGGAGCAAGTTGTGTTAATCAGACCGGCTAACTCCTTATTATAGCTGCGCCTCCTGAGATGCAAATATCAAAATTGTTAGAGGCAGTGTTTCCGGGGTATGTAAGCAACAAATGCATCATTTATTTTATTTTCAAACAAAAATCGCATATTCCTTTGACCACACCGAATTGTTATGGTAAAATATTAACATACAGAAGCAATTTTATCTGTGTCCGTGTTTGCCAGGAAGTGTATGTGGTGGGCAAGAGGGGGACGAATTGCTTACCCATGGTCATCGTGGGCATTCCCAGTTGCAGGCGATGCGGTCAATATGCCTCGATCTGCCCATTCGTGAGGGCAGGCGATATTTATTTGGCATTTTCAGGAGCCAGCAGGAAGGAGGGCTCAAAATTTCGTTCAATGGAGGCAGGAGGCTCAATGGAAAAGAATGGAATTTACCAGGTTGGGGACCAGATTGTCCACACCTTTTATGGTGTCGGAGAGATTACTGGAATCGTCGAAAAAAAGTTATCCGGCCAGGAAATCCGTTATTACCGAGTTGCGGGAACTGATGCTACCTATTATGTGCCCGTGGAGAAAGCTGACACAAGCCGTGTCAGACCCTTGGCGTCTGGCAGCAGGCTCAAGCAAGTTTTCAAGACGCTCGAACAGAAACCAGTCGAGATGGATGTGGATTACAAAGTTCGGCGGGCGCGAATTAAGAATGTGAGTGCTTCTGGGCAGCTGCAGCCAATGGTTGAGCTGCTGAGGGACCTGGAGGGACGCCGCCAGAACGGTGGGATCACCGATGCTGAAAAGCGAGCCCTGGAAATACTCGCAGAGCGGCTGATCACCGAATGGGCCGCTGCCTTGCAAATCCATCCCGATGAGGCGCGCGCCGATTTGGAGCAACTCTTTAAGTCAACTCACCAGGAGCCGGTTGCGGCTGACTGAAGGTCATACACCACCAATAGCGGTAATTTGGCTAGACGAGACAACCTGTGAAAAAAATTCGATGAAAGGAACCCCCCAATATTTTATGATAGCGGATCAAACGACCCAAACTTTAGAGCAGTTTTCGGAAATGCTTGAGGCCTATAGTTCCCGCACCTTCCGGCGCGGGGAGGTTGTTACTGGCACCATCGTCTACCTGGTGGAGGACATTGCCTATGTGGATATTGGCGCGAAACGTGATGCCCTCGTGCCAGCCTGGGACTTAAGCTCCCTGGAAGCCAAACTTCTGGAGAGCTTGAAAGAAGGAGCCCAGGTCCAGGTGTATGTGACCGAGACTCCCACCAGGAACGGTAACCTGGTTGTATCAATTCAACGCGGCCTGAGAGAGGAAGACTGGCAGCGTGCTGGCAAACTCATGGAAAGTGAAGAAGCGCGGGAATACACAGTAACCAGTGCAAATCGGGGTGGTGTATTGGTCGCCTTCGGGCGGATGGATGGGTTTGTACCCAATTCCCAGGTTCTGGCGATTCGGCAACAGCCAAGTTCACGGCGGGATGAAATCAAGCAGGAGCTTATTGGCAGCCTGCTGTTATTAAAAGTCATCGATGTAGATCAACCCCGCCAACGGCTCGTCCTTTCCGAAGCTGCGGCTCGCCAGGAGCTTCGCAAAAACCGCCTGGAGGAACTGCATGTGGGCCAGGTTCTCACTGGCACAGTCGTCAGCCTGGTGCCATTTGGCGCATTTGTAGACCTGGGCGGCATTGACGGGCTGGTGCATATTTCAAACCTGGATTGGAAGCCAGTTGCGGATCCTGCAGACGTGCTCGCAGAAGGCGAGCAAATCGAAGTTCTAGTGACCGGAGTGGAAGCAGAGCGCGAACGGATCAGTCTGAAGTCGCAAAGCGCTGCTGCCCAATCCATGGGAGGAATTTGCACAGGAGCATGAGATCGGTGATTTATTGGAAGGTGAAGTTGAAAGTGTGCGGGAGTTTGGCGTCTTTGTTCGCCTGGATGATTGTATCGTGGGTTTGATCCATGTCAGCGAGCTGGGTGATTATGGAGACCGGGATCTCAATGAAGTTTTCGAAAATGGTGAACGAGTCCTGGTTAGGATCCTTGAAATTCAGGTTGAACGTGAGAGAGTGGGGTTAAGCACCCGCCAGGTAAATGCAGGAAACGATTTTGCTTTGCAAATCGGAGAATTACCCTGAGTTATGCTCTTTACCTCAGACCTGGCGGTTTCCGCCAGGTCGATTTTTTAAACTGCCGCAAGCTCAGTGGTTTGCAGTTCGGCCAAGACCCAGGCCCTGGCGGTCCACAGCCAGCGCTTCGGCGCGGTCCTGGGGATTCGAGAAATTCTGTTCGATGGAAAGTCGCAGGCGTTCTTGCATGACATGCAGTGCCACCTGGCGTTCGCGCGGGACGAGCTCCTCCAGATCATCAATTAATGCGAGCAACCTGCGCATTACTTGGACAGACCTTTTTCCGAAAATGTGGATTTCTTCCAGAGCCAGAGCCAGATAATCGTCCCAATCGGAAGCCGGGATGATGACCCGGATATTACCCTGCTGGTCAAATACATGACCGGTGTTCAAGTCCAGATTGCCCAAGGAGCGTAACAGACCCTCAATATGATTGATCGCCTGAACAGTCGTTGTTGGGTCGTTGACAGCAGGTGACAAGGCCTTAATCGCAATATCCACCAGCAGCCGGATAGCATAGCGAGGGTCGACATCGGCTTGGCGTTCTGGTCCGAGTTTGAAGGTCCTGCGCAGCGCAAAATTGCTAATCCGTTTCCGAGCGCCACGGACCCGCAGCAGGATAACAGAACTTTGAACGTTATCCCCAATGGCATAACGCACGGAAATCACTCCATCTACACGACGGGCCAGACGCACCAGAGCGGGGATATCGATGTCCAGAACCGAAGCGGGTTCTCCAATATAGGTCAGCGTTTGTGTCACCGGTAAGTCGCTCACAGATCCGCTGTATACCGGGTGAGTGCCAAAGGGCTGGTTGTGGTAGGTCAGCTCGATTGCTCGCAGACCATATTTACTGATCGTGGCAAGGACATTATTGACCTGGAGTACTGAGAGGCGCTGGATTAGGGTGACAAACATAACTGTACTGATAACAAGAAAAGTGAGCGCGAGCAGGATCGTCACAGGAGGTGCGTAGATTGTGTTCGTCAGATCTGCAAAGACCAGGCTGCCGAGGGCGAACATGAATGTACCGATAAAGACCCCCATGGTGTGCAGGATGATCCGGTCATGCGTGAACATCCCAACCAGGCGAGGGGAATAGGCTGAGCTTCCGAACTGGACCGAAATAATGAGAATCGAAAAAATGATCGCAGTGAGGGCCAACATCCCCTGAGCCAGGGATGAGAGAAATTCAATACTGACAGTTGTTCCAAAGCTTACATCCACATATTCATCGAATAACCTGTCAATCACCGGACTAAAGTAACCCAATGCCAGGGCGATCAGTGCGTAACTCAAGGGTATAGTCCAGGCAATCAGACGCCGGGCACGGCGATACGTGAACCCAAACAAAAATCGCCTCCTGTCTTTGAGCTCGAACTGGCAGACTCGCCAGGGGATAAGCTTCCTATACGAGAGTATACTCAGAAAGAGCCCCTGGGGAAACAGGCTCAGCAGCCGGGCACGGAGCGCTGCTGGTCACTGGAATCCCGAAAAACCAGGCATATCATTGATCCGCTTGTTTGCCGGACAGGTTTGCATATCCAGGGAAAGACAGATGGTGAATTTGCCCAGATTTTGATCATTCCAGCCTGGATCAAAGCGAGCATGGCGGGTCACTCCTGAGCTCAATCAATGTCAGAGTACCGAGGGTTAGCCTGTTTGGCCTCCGGGATTGTTTTCTCAGAACGAATCATAGAATTCTAATCAAGCCCTAATCCCAAATAATTAAGAAATTCATCATAATCATTTCCCATAAATTCCAGAGGGAGCATCAATGTCTCACGAGTCTCAAGCAGAAAAAATCCACTGGCATACAATTGAAGTTGAAGAGGTCGCAGAGATTTTGGCAAGTTCGAGCCTCACGGGGCTGTCTTTTGATGAAGCCCGCACCAGGCTTGAAAGCGGCAGCCCGAATGAGCTCGTCGAGCAGGGTCGTAAGAATCCGTGGCGAATTCTCATCAGCCAATTCACCAGCACATTGGTGCTGATCTTGATCGCAGCCGCGGTTGTGTCTGCATTATTGGGCAAGACGACTGAGACAGTGGCAATTTCTGCGATTGTGGTGCTGTTTGGATTCCTGGGTTTTTTCCAGGAATACCGTGCAGAAAAGGCGATTGCCGCGCTGAAACAACTGGCAGTGCCTAACGTCCGTGTTAAACGATCGGGTGTGATTGCAGAGGTTCCAGCACGCGAGCTTGTGCCGGGTGACTTGGTGATCCTGGAGGCTGGCAACCGGGTACCTGCCGATTTGCGCCTGACCGAATCCGTCAACCTCAGTAACACGGAAGCTGCTCTGACCGGTGAGTCGGATGGGGTCCTTAAAAGTACCCAAGCTTTGGATCACTCGGAGCTGCCCCTGGGAGACCGGGTTAATATGGCTTACCTGGGTACTCAGGTGACATATGGGCGAGGAGCCGGTATGGTCGTTGAAACCGGGATGCGCACAGAATTGGGGAAAATTGCCGAATTGATCCAGGAAGTCCAACCTGATCAGACACCTCTGCAGCGCCAGCTTGACCAGGTGGGAAAGTCGCTTGCCTATTTGGGGATAAGTGTCGCGGTGTTGATGCTGGTGATAGGTCTTTTGCGCGGTGAAACCCTGGCAGAAATGCTTTTAACCGCCATCAGCATCGCCGTTGCCGTTGTACCAGAAGGATTACCGGCAGTTGTAACGGTAACGCTCGCGTTAGGTGCCCAAAGGATGCTGCGGCGCAATGCACTGGTGAGAAAATTACCTGCTGTAGAGACGCTCGGCTCGGTCACGGTGATCTGTTCCGATAAGACCGGCACCCTGACCGAAAACCGGATGACCGTTACCGTGATCGATGTTGCAGGGCATTACCTTGAGCTTACAGGGACCACGCGCCATCCAGCCCCATCGCTCCAGCTGGTGCGCAATGATCTGCAGGTTTTGGGGGGACGGCCCCCGGCAGTGGCATTGACCCTGGCTGTTGGGGCACTTTGTAATGATGCTTCTCTTTCCCCTGACCAACAAACAGGAAAGTACACATTTTTGGGTGATCCTACTGAGGGGGCATTGCTCGTTGCAGCCAACCAGGCAGGTTTGGAAATCGATCGGTTAAGCGGAGACTCTGCCGAGAATCAATGAACTTCCCTTCGATGCGGATCGCAAACGGATGTCTACCTTGCATCGGCTGCCGCAAAAACTGGATGTACTCCCGGAAGTGCTTAAACTTTTAGAAACTCTGGAGGCACCTTATCTGCTCTTGACCAAAGGTTCTGTGGATGGATTGTTGGAGCTGAGTACTCACCTGTGGGTCGATGAGACCATCTTACCCATGGATACATCCTGGCAGCAGCGAATCCAGGCTGCGAATGACCAGTTGGCCCGGAATGGGATGCGTGTTTTGGGTCTGGCAATCAGGCCGTTGGAAAATGCCACCCCGGTGGCTGATACCGAATTTGAGCAGGAGTTGGTGTTTGTTGGCATGGTGGGGATGATCGATCCTCCCCGGCCTGAAGTACGCCAGGCAGTTGCAACTGCCCGAGAGGCTGGTATACGCCCGGTAATGATCACCGGGGATCATCCACTGACTGCCAGGTTTATCGCTTACGACCTGGGCATCAGCACGAACGGCAGGGTGAAAACTGGCCGGGACTTGGATCAAATGGACTCTGCCCAACTGGAGCAAACCGTGAGCGATGTTTCCATCTACGCCCGGGTGACGCCTGAACACAAATTGCGCATTGTGGAAGCCTTGCAGCGAAAAAACCAGGTCGTGGCGATGACCGGTGATGGGGTAAATGACGCACCGGCATTGAAAAAAGCGGATATTGGAATTGCCATGGGCATCACCGGAACCGATGTTTCGAAAGAAGCATCCGAGATGGTACTTACCGATGACAATTTTGCGACAATCGTGGCGGCAGTTGAAGAAGGGCGGGTGATCTATGAAAACATCCGCCGTTTTATAAAGTTTTCAATTGCCGGAAATATCGGCAAGGTGCTGGTTATGCTGCTTTCTCCCATACTGCTCGGAATTAACGTTGCCCTTCTACCTCTCCAGCTTTTATGGCTGAATTTATTGACCGATGGACTGCTCGGACTGGGTCTTGGTGTGGAACCCGCGGAAAGGGGCACGATGAAAATGCCCCCCCGCAGCCCGAGCTTGGGGATTTTCAGCGGCGGTTTGATGCGGCATGTCACCTGGGTTGGCGTCATGATTGCCGTGATTGGTTTGCTGGTAGGCGGACTGTTTTATGATCCTGCCACCCCAGAGACCGGCGCATGGCAGACCATGATCTTTACAACCCTGGCATTTTTACAAATTGGGCAGGCGCTGGCTTCACGATCCAGCAGCGAGTCGTTCTTCCGTCTGGGACTGCGGACAAATATTCCGTTAGCTGCCCTGGCGTTGGTGGTTTTCTTGCTGCAGCTTATGGTAATCTACATACCCGTGTTTGACCAATTCTTCAACATCGTTCCTTTATCGGCAGTGGAATTGCTTTATTGTCTCGCAGCAGGCAGCTTGGTTTTTGTGGCGATTGAAATCGAGAAATTTATCATCCGTTGGCGCAAAAAATCAAGCCAGCCTGAACTGCATGAGGGCTCATAGACTCTCAAATTCCGATCGTCCGCGTGAAATCCGCCGGCTCTCATGCCAGGCTAACCGCCGGTTCTTCATCAGCCTGATTGCGAGAATTGGGTTGAATGAGTGGCTTTCACGGATTGCAGCAGCTCGATATAGCCCGGTTTTACTAGTTGACAAACAACCCGGCTCGTGTGATGATTGCAGGCGGTTTTGCACTCTGGCTTAAACCATCCTGGTTTTATGGTAATTACGATCGTCGAGAAGAAATGTTGAAACGGTGGATTGCAATTGCACTGATCGGCATTGGGGCCGTCGTGATTGGGCTGGTCCTGGGGGGGGTGCTGTATAACAACTGGCTATTGGCAAATCCTGGCAAAGCACCGGTGCCTGCTCAGTTGGCTGGAATTCAGCAAGCAAATTCGACGTTTGGGACCGCCGCAGTTTTAGAGATTGAGCGCCTGCACAACCAGGATTTTGACATGACTCGCGGAGCAACCGCGAGTTTTGGACCGGACCACGCCATCAGATTATGGGTAGGAGGCACACTGGTGCCCTTCCAGGCGCGCCGTGTGCTGGATGCGATGCAGTCCAGTATTAAATCAGGACGCTTTCCATTTGTCCCCCAGGGTTCGCTTGAACTTGGCGGAACCACCGTGTATACCCTGGATGGACCAGATCAGCTCCATTTTTTCTTTCAGCGTGGACCGTATGTCATATGGTTGGCGGCTGATCCTAATCTGGCGGAACAGGCGCTGCAGGAGGTCCTTGATTATTATCAATAATGCTGTCAGGTTGGGGAAGGGCATCCTTTGAAAGGCTTGGACTGAGCCTGATCAGGTCAGCGGATGGAATGCCACATGTCCAGTGTGGGAACCAAAAACCAAGCTACAGCGTTTCATTCTTATTGAATCATGGAAGGAGATTAATCCCGTGAAACGAAGCACTCTTCTTTTGAAAACTCTAACAGTATTGATGCTGTTCTTGATTGTCCTGGCGGGTTGCAGCCAGGGACAGGCAGAAACTCCGGCAGATGAAGTTCCACCATCGACCAATGATCCCACAGCAACAACCCCGTCTTCAGATAATGCATACCCGGGACCTCAGGCGATCAGTGGTGCGGGAGTGCTGGATGGAGTAATTTGTTATCCATCAGAGGCAGTTCCCGCACTGTCACTGCGGATTGTAGAGCAGTCCAGTGGAACGATTACGAGCATTCTGCATCCCGCTGGGCAGTCAGGATTTACGATGGAACTGCCTGCAGGTACATACACTGCGTATGCTTTTGTTCTGGATAACCCTGGTACAGCCGGCCTGTACTCCCAGGCTGTTTCATGCGGTTTGAACGCGGATTGCACAGATCACTCCCTGATTGAATTTACAATTTCCGCTGGGCAAGTCAACGACGAGGTACAGATCTGTGACTGGTATGCACCCCCTGAGGATTTACCGCCATATCCATAACCCCCGGCATAACCCGGTGTAGATGCATTTTTATCCAACAAACTTTACAAATTTCGATATGACAATAATAAAAAATAAACGGAGCCCGGCAATCTGCCGGGCTCCGTTTTACCATTAATGAAGAGAACTATGCATCACCACTTGATGTGGCGCCTGGAGTGTACTTGTCCGGGGCGCCACGGCCGGGAAATCCGTGCATACCGCCCCCACGACCGCCGCGACCACCGCGCATCCCATCACAGCCACCCAACCCACCTGGACCGAATGGCACCGCGGACTCCAGGGCATCAGCCTGTGCCTGGGAAATTACACCATCGGCAACAGCCTGGGCAATCGCGGCAGCATGTGCTGCCTGATGAGCTGCCTGGAATTCATCCGTGCTCTTACCGAGATCCGCAAGAATCTCAGACATTCTGAGTCCTTCTGCCTGGTATGTCTGCAGCTGGTCGATGGTGATACCCAGCGCTTCTGCCATTAATGCCTGAGGGTCAAGGTACGCGCTCAGCGCCTGGCGGGCAAGCATCATATCTGCCTGTTCTTGCGTAAGATCACCCGATTCGACAGCTGCCTGGATAGCAGCTGTACGGGCTGCCTGTTGGGCCGTTTCCAGCTCTGTAACTGAAATACCGAGTTCGTCGGCCAACTGTGCCTGGAAATCGATTGTTGAGACAGCACCTTTGCCGTGCATCCCAAAACCAAACATCCCGGAACCGAAACCGAACCGTCCGGTCCCCAGGCGTTCCCTCAGCATGTCGGCCTGCGCTTCGGTCAGCAGCCCCTGCTCAACGGCTTGCTGCAGGGCAGCTTCCTGAGCCTGTGCCTGGGCTGCCTGGAGCTCTTCGAGAGAAATTCCCAGTGCCTCTGCCAGGTAGCTGTCTCCGTCGCCGGGCTCACCTTGCATCATTTCTCCTCCCCCAAAACCACCTCGTCCATGGTGGAATAAGCGCGTCGTCAGCCCACCGAGACCAGAAGTGTATTCCTGGGCACTGGCCTGGCTGGTCAGTCCAAAGAACAACGCGCCAGCAAGCAGGGCAACGACCAACAATCCACCAAAAATGGCGATAATCCCCAAGATTTTTACTTTCATCTACAACTCCTTTTTCAATGAAATCATTCTCCGGATATTCCGAAGTCAAACAAAGTTTAATGGAAACTGGTTCAGAATTGGTAAAGATTGGATGAATATCTCCTGAAATACCCTGGGAATTTTCCAGGCAATCAAGCGAGCTTTTAACGACAAGCACAGACCATTAATGACGCTCAAAAAAATGACCTATAATATTATCAAACTTAGTTTCCACACAAACGAGCCTGGAGCCCCTGGGGGGCATTTTGGAGGTGGTGGTTGTCTTCATTTCCGGCTCAGCAGCGTTGGTTCATTCGCTTGGTGAATCTGATAATTTGCATTGTCATCATGTCAGCTATCGGTAGATTTCTTATACCGGTGCGTGCCGATGCCGGGTATGCGCTCCAATTTGATGGGACAAGCAATTATGTCAGCCTGGCTCGCGGCGGAGTGCTTATCGGAAGCGACTGGCCAATTCAGAAAACCATCAGCTTGTGGCTGCGTACAGACAACAGCCAAGCCCCAATAACGACACCCGCTTCCGGTGAGCTTATCCTTGGGAATGACCGGCCGCGAAGTTTTGGAATCACCCGCTGCGGTATTTAATGGACTCGACCGGATCTGGGTCTGGAATGTTGACGCCGGTGGAATGGATCTGGTGGGAATTGAATACCAGCCTCAGGAATGGCTGCACCTGGCTGTGACCCATGACGGCAGCCTCCTGAGCGTGTGTGTGAACGGCGTTCTAAGATTGGCGACTCCAAGAGGTCTCGACCATTATTCCCGTCCCGAGTGCGGATGGATTGCTTTACCTGGCGGATTACCTGTCTGGAGTGCGGGTGCTGCAGCCTTGAGCCGCCAGAAAGAATATCTTTCCACGTGTGTTGATTAAGTCAGCACACGCAAGGAGCTAGCAGCAGTTCAACCCAGCGACCCGGCTTCGCACATAGATGATTTAGAGAATGTGGATTTTGCTTATACCCTCGATGCTGGCAGCAGTAAGCGCTTTTTCTGCCAACTCGAGGGCTGTGAGGGCGCTTGAATCTTCCGGACGGCGAACTGCGACCCCCAGGTTTACCGTCACGTCATATTGTTCCCCGCCGAGGGCAGTACGATTCTTCGAGTAATTTTTGCAGGCGAACAGCAACCAGGCGGATATCGTCCGGATCGGCGAGCTCTTCGGTCAGGGCGACAACCTTCCAATTATTCAGGTGGGCCAGGGTATCCGTCGGGCGCAGATTCTGTCGCAGGCGTTGGGCGATCTGCTTGAGCAAAGCCGTTCGCAGTTCGTAATCCACACTTTCCGGGTCGCGGTCGCGCATGTGAATGCTGATCGTTATGACTCCATAATGAAAATCAGAACGGCGGCGGGCGCGCTCATAGGCCAGCTCCAGGCGGGTTTGAAAAAACTCAGCATTGTAAAGATCCGTTACCGGGTCGCGGAACTGCATGTGTTTGGGCCGGACTTCGAAATTCCCCAGGCGTTCAAGGAAGGTTTTGATTTGGTCCACGTCGACGGGCTTGACGAGGATCAAATCTGCCAGATCGACCACGTGCTCGGCCAGGATGGGGTAGGCCGTCACCACGATCACCTTGGTATGGTCGAAGCGATTGTTCGCTCGCACCTGATACAGGATTTCCTGCCCACCGATCTCGGTGCCCAGGCGCATATCGAGCAGGATCATGTCGGGGATGTAGGTGGTGAGGGTGTTGAAAGCATCGCGGGCGGTCGTCGCGATCTGCGAATCAAATCCGACAAGGTCCAGCACAGCCTTGAAAAAACGGGCTGTGTCGGGATCATCTTCGATGATTAATACGCTCAGCATCGTCACCTTGTGCTACTTTCACCCAAAAAGGCGGGTAATTGAGCGCGATTTCCCCTGTGTTATGGACGGAGCGTGAGGCCGGGGGTCTCCTGCTTAAAGTATAGATGGCAATAATTCATCCAAATCGGACACTTCTGTGATAGTTTCATTCATCCCAGTCATGGAAAGGCACGGCTGCCGGCATCTATCCGGGATTTCATATTCCAACATTCTGAATAGGCTGCAAGATTCCCGCCAACCACCGAACTATACGATTCTGTTGGCAAGCCAAGAAATGGTCGCCAACGCCCGGCTTGTGCGGAAAAGGAGATTTCGACCGAATGGTGATCGCGCTGTGCACCCGGATTTGAACCGGTCAGTTATAACGATGGAATAAATAAAAACGGGCAGCAGATGCTACCCGTCTTTCAGTCGGGGCGGGCGGATTTGAACCGCCGACCTCACGGACCCGAACCGTGCGCTCTAGCCGGGCTGAGCCACGCCCCGATTGCCTGCCGATTATAACCTGATCGGGCCGGTTTGTGCAAGAATTGGGATGGCGATGGGGCTCAGTAGGCCGCATTGTAGAGAGGTACGCCTGATCAGCGGCCTTGCAGACAACCACCTCCAACGGTTCGGTGCGGGTCGTTGGTCTTCATGATTTCTTTACAATTTTTTGCTACAATGAATTGTTCACATTTCCTGGTAAGGGGCTGGCAAACTCGAGACCCAGGCACTAAAGGCACCGCTTGCCAACCATCACGCCAACCATTCCGGCCATGAACGTCCTCCCGCTGATCGTGCGCCGCGCCCGGCGCTACTGGCAAATCCTACTCACCCTCATTTTTGGAGTCATTCTGGCGGCTGTCCTGCTCGCGAGCGGGCCGCTGGTGGTGCAGACCGTGCAGGATGCTGCCCTGCCGTTTGCACTGCGGGGTGATTCTGTGCTCGATGGCAATCTGCGGCTGACCGTTTTTCTGCCGCCCGATGTAGAAGTGCAAGCAACCGAAGACCAGGAAATCCGAGCCCTGCTGGCACAGCACCTGACCCAGGTGGAAAATGAGCTGCTATCAGCCAAGGCGACCCCATTTCTCTACCCGTGGATTGGCGATCAACTGATTTCCGACCAGCGCGTCAATTTACGAACTTACAACCCAGCCCCAGAGACACTCACAATCCTGGAAGGTGCCTGGCCTGAGGAGGGCTTTGCGGGTGACACCCTGCCAGTGGCGATTGGCGTGTCCTTTGCCCAGACCTATGGCTTGACCGTTAGTGACAAGCTGCCGCTCAGCCTGCGACCCGTTGATGAAGCGCCCACGTTTAGCCTGCAGGTGGCCGCAATCGTCCAGCCAGCTGAACCCAATGATCCCCGCTGGCAGGGAGTATTCAACCCTCTGCGGGCGCAAGGGGATGAGCGCTACCCGGTGCAGTTTAGCGCGTTAATTCCCCCTGGCAATCTGGCAGCCGTCATGCAACGCTGGTTTCCCACCTCACGCCTGGAATCAAGCTGGCAGGTGATGATCGATCCAACCAGCCTGCAGTCGAGCGAGCTGGTTGGGTTTCGCAATGAGCTGGCCAATTTACAGTCAGCCCTGGTAAACCGCTCCAACCGGGTCATTATCGAGACCAATCTGCCGGCTGTGATTGAACGGATTGAAAACCAGGCCCAGGGAATTCAGCTGCCGTTGTACTTTTTATTGTTGGAAGTGCTGCTGCTGGCGTTGTACTATATCGTCATGGTATCCGGCCTGTATGTGCACCAGGTCGAAGGCGAATTTGCACGCCTGGGAAGCCGGGGAGCCTCCTTGCGCCAGGTTACTCGCCTGCAGCTTGTTGAGGCCGGGATTATCGCTTTGATCGGGCTGATATGCGGCCCACTGCTCGCGTATGCCATCGTTCTGGGCCTTGCGGAATGGGGTCCTTTAGCGAGCGTTCTGCAGTACGCCCAGGTAAATATTAGGCTACCGCTTGCTTCCTGGCTGGCCGCCGCCGCCGGGGGTGTTGTGCTCATCCTGGCTTTGCTGCTGCCTGCAATTCCGGCGGTGCGGCGCGGGGTGGTGGTGCATTTGCAGCAGCGCGCTCGCAACGACCGCCCGCCGCTCTGGCAGCGGCTGTACCTGGATGTGTTCCTGCTGGTTGGTGGTCTGCTCCTCTTGTGGCGTGTGCAGATGACTGGTGGTTTCAGCCGGGTGGATTGGCTGCTGCTGGCCGCGCCGCTGGCGTTGTTGATTGGCAGCGCGACCATATTGTTGCGGCTGCTGCCGCCTGGCTTGCGGTTCCTGGCACGCGGCGCAGCGCGTGGGCGCAATCTGGCTCTGCCGCTGGCTTTACAGCAAGCAGCACGCAGCCCGAACCACATCACACGCCTGGTGCTGCTGCTTACTCTGACGCTGGCGTTAGGCATCCTGGCGACCGGGATCAATGCCACCCTGGTGCAAAGTGACCAGGATCGCGCTCTCTACGCCACTGGGAGCACACTGCGCCTGGCATTCGATGGGTTTGTCGCGGTTGACGATCTGGCAAACCAGCCCGGTGTAAAAACGGTCGCGCCGGCCTGGCGTATTCCTGCAGTGGTTAATGTGCGTACGTATCGTAGTTTTCCGGCGTTTGATATGTTAGCAATCGACCCTTTTTCGATGGCAGGTGCGGCTGTTTTCCGATCCGATTTTTCAAACATTCCCATGGGTGAACAGCTAGGAAAGCTGGTCACTGATCCAAAACAGGTCGCGCCGGTGTTGTCTCTTCCAGGGGCGCCACGTCAGGTGGGACTGTGGCTGGCGACCGAAGAGGCCGCACGCTTGGGCTATAACCCGCTGGAATATCTTGCAGTGCAGGTAAAAATCAAAACCGCCGCGGGACAGATGCTGGTCACAAGTCTCAACTTGAGCAACCTTGAAGGTGATCTTGAATCTGGCGATAAAGTTCTCTGGGGATTTTTCGAAGGGACCCTGCCGGAACTACTTCCTGAACAGGTTCCGGTAGCCATCCACTCGATTTGGTTCCGATTAAAACGGGTCCCTCCGGAAGTGTATTCGGGTTTTATAGGCAACCGCCGACTGGCATTGGATGACCTGTCCGTAGCTGGTGAAGATGGTGTTTTTGAAGTGGTTGAGGATTTTGAAGACCCCAGCCGTATCTGGCAGACAAACTCGGCCAATTTTTCAGCCAGCTACAGCCGGCGAGCGCCGTCTCGCAGTCCGGTTGCATCGGTAGCGCTGCTTCTGCCATACCGTCCAGGAACAGCATTTGCCTTCAGCCTGGCCGATATTTCCAGGCATAATGTCGCCCTGCCAGTGCTCGCCAGTCCTGGATTTCTGGAGATTACCGGTCTGGCAGAGGGTGACCGGGCTCAAATCCAATTTTTGGGGACAACGAAAATCGTCGAAATTCGGGGGGTGGTGGACTACTTCCCAACGTTGTACGATCAGGATAACCGTGCATTTGTTGTGAGTGCAATGATCCCGCTGTTAAATGATTTGAACGGTCAGCTGGCGCGCCCCTTCAACCCGAATGAATTTTGGGTGCGGTTGGATGATGGGCAGGACGCACAGGCGCTTTTCGATCGCTATCCAGCGGCAGACCGTACCTGGGAATTGAATTCAGAGCTGGCGCGCATCCAGTCTGACCCGTTTTCACTTGGGCTGAGAACGGTGACTACTCTGGGGACGCTGGTGACATTCTTGTTAAGCCTGGTCGGATTTATCACTTACTTTATTTTGAGCGCCCGGCAGCGGGCTACGGTTTACGGTATCCTGCGTTCGTTGGGAATGTCGCCCGCCCAGCTCTACGGATCATTGATAATCGAGCAAATCGTATTAATTGCTGCCGGGGTTGGGCTGGGTGTTGTGCTTGGCATCCTTTTGAACCGGTTGATCTTGCCTGATCTGCCTGTCGTCCTGGGAGATGCACCCCCAGTGCCACCATTCCAGGCACGCGAGAACTTGAGCCTGGTGCTGAGAGTGATCGGTGGTCTGAGCCTGGCATACCTATTGGCCCTGTTTGTGGGAACGGTATTGCTGTGGCGCTCAGAAATTCATCGGATTTTGCGCATAGGTGAAGAATGAGGCGGGTAATGGATGTGAACGGGGCGGCAAGATGACTTTCTTAAGGCTGGCGATGCGCAGGTTGGTGCGCCATTGGCACGTTAACTTGGTACTGCTGGCAGGGCTGGCTCTGGCCGCGGGTTTGCTCGGGTCGCTTCCTGCGCTGGCAGAAACGACTGCAACCGCAGCTCTGCTCCAGGCATTGGAGAATTCCTCCGTCCAGGGACGCAACCTGAGGGTGACCGGATTGCCGGGCGTGATGACCGGTCAGCTATCGGGCGAAATTCGGGACGATCTGGAGGGATTGGCGACCGACCGGATTGAGGTCCGGATGGTGCAGTCGGAAACCAACGTTATTAAGTTTAAACAGGTAATCCCCGTTGATGATGGTGAGCGGTTGTATTACAACACAATCACTGCCTGGTCTTTCGACCGGATGACGGATATGCTCCAGCTGGTGGCTGGCAAGTGGCCCCAGCACGGCGCAGAACCCCCACCTAGGCATGATTTCGATCCCCCAACATACCAGGTTGCCCTGGCAGTCGATACCGCCGCAAACAGTGGCTACAAGATTGGCGATATCCTGCTTGATTCGCAGGGTGTCCGTTATAAGATTGTGGGGATCTTTGAACCCATCGATCCCGAGAACCCGCTGTGGTGGGAAGATCCGCGGCCTTTCGATTTATGGATTATCCCTGGATTGAATGAAGACACGATTCACCTTTCAGTCCTGCTGCCAATGGGTACGATGCGGGAAATCAACAGTGGGGAGGTCGAGTGGCGGTTTCTGATCGACCGTGGGCTCATTAACCCTGAGAGTGCCGCTGCCATCGAAGGGCGCTTGATTAAAGTCCGCACCGAGGTGGACGCGCGCGGCGCAGCGCTCGAATCCAACCTGCCCAACCTGCTGACTCAATACCGGCAGGATCTCTCGCGAGTGCGAAGCGTATTCTATTTGCTGTCGGCCCAGGCGTTTGCATTTGTGCTTTACACGCTAACGGTTCTGGCAGGGCTTGCTACCCAGCAATCGGAGAGTGAAATCGTGACCCTGACCGGTCGTGGTGCGAGTAGCCGGACGGTGGTTCTGAGCTTTGCCCTGGACCGCCTGCTCCTGGCAGTTCTGGCGGGGTTATTGTTTGGCCCGTTGTTGGCGCTTGGGCTGCTGCGCATATGGGCTGTACTCACAGGTGAGCCGGTGGGAGCAAGCCTGCCACCAGAGAGTTATTTCTTGGCTGCGCTTGGCGCGGGGTTGGGTTGGTTGGCCCTGGTTTTACCGGTGGTACCGGCGGCGCGCCGCTCGCTGCTGGATTGGCAGCGTCAACGGGCGCGCCCCGAGACTCTATCCGCCTGGCAGAAACGCTACATTGATGTATTCCTGCTGGTGTTAGGTGGGCTGGCATATTGGCAGCTCTCCACGCGTGGTTCATTCTTGTTTAACAGCGTTCAAAATACAGCCTTCGCCGATCCGCTGCTGCTGCTTGGACCGACATTATTGCTCATTGCCTTGGCCTTGGTGTTTCTGCGATTATTCCCGTATTTGCTGCGCGGGTTTGCCTGGCTGGCACGGGCGACGCGCGGCCTGGTGCTCAAACTGGGCCTGGCTCGCCTGGCACGCAATCCGATCAATGCCAGCCAGATGATCCTGCTGATCAGTATGGCGGTTGGGTTAAGCCTCTTCGCGGTTACTTTCAACAGCTCGTTGAAAACGGCGCAGACGGAAATCGCTCATTTCAGGGCCGGGGCGGACCTGCGCATTATGCAGCGGCGTCAGCCCCTGGAAGAGATTGCGGCTCTACCCGGAGTGCGAGCCGCAGTCCCGGTCTTTCGGGCAGAGTTCCAACGCCTGGATGGAAATTACATATCGTTGATTGCTGTCCCAACCGCGACGTTTGGGCAGGTTACCAGCTACCCAGCGGGTATGTCTAACCTGACAATCGAACGGATTGTCAGGGCATTACGCTGGGAACCAGCTCCAGAGGAGAAAAATGCTGCCCCGACCCCCACGCTGGCAGCAGGTGAATTTGGCCCGGATCCTTATCTCCGACAGCAGCAAATTTCTCTGAAGTCGTACCCGGGGGTGTTTTCACTTGAGGGGCTGCCATCCGGCTCACAGCTCGGAGATGTGATTCCGATGCAGTACCGCGGCAGGCAGATCAATTTAGAAGTGCGTGGGATGATAGTCGATTTCCCGACAGCACTCGGCCGGTATGTTGTTATCGACCGGGCGGCATTAGAAGATGAATACGATGTTAGTGCGGTGCCAGATGTGTTTTCGCACGAAGTCTGGTTGGATGTCGATCCCGAAGCAGCCGCAACGCTGGCGAAGCAATTTGCTGCTGAGAAGCGGCTGCTGGCGGATGCCGGTGAGGAGCTGAAATCGTTGACCACCAATGCCATGGCTTGGGGAACATTACGAGCCTTTGCCTTGAATGCCGTGGTCCTGGTAGTGCTGAGTGTGGCCGGTTTCTTGCTGGTGAGTTATTTCAACGCACGTCAGCGTAGTTATGAGTTTGGTGTACTGCGAGCAGAAGGCCTGTCGTCCGGACAACTGGCAGCCCTGCTGGCCGGTGAAGGACTGGTGGTGCTGCTGTTGGGGTTTATCGCCGGCACCGGGATCGGCTACGGATTGGGACAGATGATGCGCATCTATTTGACCCAGGTATTGAGCCAGGTGCTTCCCGGCGTGGTCGTTCGCCAGCTGACCTATTCACCGGTGGATATCCTGGTTGTGTATGGCAGCCTGGCTGCGTTTTTTGGGCTCGCCCTGCTGTTCCTGCTGGTGAGTCTGTCACGGGCGGGTATCCAGCGTACCCTGCGGATTGGAGAAGAGTGATGGAGGCCGTCAAACCATTTGTTCTGTGTGAAAACTTGGTAAAAATTTACAAGGTTGCGGACCTGGAGGTTGTCGCCCTGCAGGGACTGGATCTGGAAGTGAGGCCGGGTGAAATCATGGCGCTGGTGGGTCCATCTGGGGCGGGTAAATCGACCCTGTTAAATGTGATTGGTGGGTTGGATGTACCCTCTGCTGGGCGGGTCCAGGTAAGCGGCTGGGATTTGTTGGCTATGAAGGATCCAGACCGCGTGCGTTACAAACAGCAGGTGGTCGGTTTCGTCTGGCAGCAGCCAGCGCGAAATTTACTGCCATATTTGACAGCACGTGAAAATATAGAACTGCCGATGATGATTACCGGAGCGGGGGCTGATGATCGGCGTAAGCGTGCTCTGGAATTATTGGATGTTGTGGGTTTGGCAGATCGGTCAGACTTCCGCCCCGACCGGCTTTCTGGGGGCCAACAGCAGCGCGTGGCCATTGCAGTTGCCCTGGCAAACAATCCACCTCTGCTGCTTGGAGACGAGCTTTCCGGGCAAATTGATACGCAGTCGGCGTCCGAAGTTTTTGAAGCCCTGCGTTTGGTCAACCAGCTTTACAACACCACGATCATTCTTGTGACCCATGATGCCCTTGTCTCTGGATTGGTTAACCGGGTTGTGGCAATCCGAGATGGGCGCACGAGCACCGAAATCCGGCGGCGGCGCGATGCGGAAAGCGGAGATGTGACCCACGAAGAGGAATGGGTGATCCTCGATCAGGTGGGCCGGCTGCAGCTGCCCAAGGCTTATATGGAATCACTGGATATGAGCGAGCGAGTCAAAGTGCGCCTGGAGGATTCTTACGTTACCGTTTGGCCCGAGGAAAAGGTCAAAGATTTCATTCGCCTTGAAGCGGAGGCAGCCGAGCCGATCCCGGTGCTGCGGCGCAGGCCACCGACCCGAATTCCTGCAGTGCAGACCGAACAGTTGTCGCGAACATTTAAACTAGGAGCAGAAGCCGTCCATGCAGTCCGGCAAATTAACATGATGGTGCCCGCCGGGAGATTTGCGGTTGTCAAAGGGCGTTCGGGTTCGGGGAAAACAACCCTCCTTAACCTGATTGCAGGGCTGGATGAACCAAGTCAAGGGCGGGTGTCGGTGGGCGGTCAGGTGCTGGATGAGCTCAGTCCGCAGGATCGGGTTGAGCTGCGGCGTCGGAAAATCGGCTTTGTTTTCCAGACCTTTGGCCTGCTGCCATTTCTATCGGTGCAGGAAAACGTGGAAGTGCCTCTACGAATGGTCAGTCTGGCTGTGAACGAACGTCGGGAACTGGTGAGCGAGGCACTGGACCTGGTGGGATTAACTCCACGCGCCAACCACCGGACTTACGAGTTATCTGGCGGCGAACAACAACGGGTGGCAATTGCCCGGGCGCTGGTTAACCAGCCAGATTTGATCCTGGCGGACGAGCCAACCGGACAGCTTGACACGGCAACTGGTCTGGCGATCATCAGCCTGCTTAAGGAAATCGTGGAACGAACCGGAGTCACCGTAATCGTTGCCAGCCATGATCCGCAGGTCATTCAGGCGGCTGACCTGATCTATGAGCTGCGCGATGGCAGCCTGGTGCGGGCTGGTCCACCGCCCCGTACAACAGAGGCTGACAAACTCCACTCTTAGAAATCTTTATGCGGATCGGTGCAGTACGTGCCGCCGGTCGACCAGACCTCAAATTGGGTGTGGTCTGCAGCCTGGGCTTAATGTACAATAGCATCAGCGAAACCCAACTCACGTTACCGATGATCAAGGAGAAATTTATGGCGACCAGTGACGCACGCTGCCAGAATTGTGGGACCCCGCTGATGCCTGAAGATACGACCTGCCCATCCTGTGGGGCTGCGGTCAATGCCGAAAGCCTGTTTCCAGATGCGGAGGAATTTGTCCACGAGTTCCTACCAAAATGTTGATGAGCCTGACGAACCTGTGGTTGAGGTCGTTGAAGCGGAAGTCATCGATATTCCACCGATGAGCACGCCGCGCCCGGCAGCCTCCCAACCTTCGAATGCCGGTATGTACAGCCCGCCTCCCGCGCAGCCAACTCAGACTGGGGGGCGAAACCGTGGCTGCCTGATCGCGTGCGTGGTAACAGCCATCATTTTTGTCTGTTGTCTGATTGCCACGGCAGCCATCCTGGCACTGTCGTGGAATTTCGTTGTCGATATTTTGAATAACATGGGATTTTATTATTAAAAAATGCACCTGCGATGCTAGTTTTGAAGCCGGGCTTTTGCCCGGCTTCTTTTGATCATTGATATCTGCCATCGACTTGCAGGGGGATGGCGCGCTGAGCTTCGATAGTTTTGTTTCTAGGGGCGTACACCCGAGGGGAATCACCGGCTTAACGATGATGGGTCTGGGAATGCTTCGCTCGGAACCTGCCCTGGATGAGCCAGCCTGACGAAGGTGGCGTGAAGTTCACCCTCATTCCGGCGGATGATTCTGGAAAACCCACAGGGCCGAGGCTAAATCATGACTGAGCACCTGCTCGGCGCGCTGGATGCGGATGCGCACCGGTCCATTGAAGGGTGAAAAAGAAAGCAGGTCAAAACTACGCTCTGGCAGCAGGCCCAGGTCGGCGACATAACGCAGCTTTGCGGGATTGTGCACGCGCACCCGGCTGACAATGTAAGACCTGCCCGGAGGCATCTTGGTGAGGGAAATATCATCAAGTACCGGCATAGGTCCGGAGCGCGGTGGAATTGGCTCGCCATGCGGGCAGCGCGCCGGTGCACCTAACACCTGGAAGATCCGGTCTTCGATCTCATCGGAAATACCCTGCTCGAACTTATCTGTCATTGCATGCACTTCATCCCAACCAAAATCCAGCCGATTTACTAGAAATAACTCAGCCAGACGGTGGCGGCGGATTGCCGGTAATGCAATTTTTTGACCAAGCTCGGTCAGACGCACACCCTTATAGGGTTCATGTTCGATAAATCTGCCTTGCCTGAGGCGTGCAATCATGCGTGAGGCTGCCTGAAGGGACGCGTCCACTTCACCCGCGAGCTCTGTCAGGCCGACATATTCGTGGTGCTCCTGCAGCCGGTAAATTTCCGCTGCATAGCGGCACATTGCGAAGGTGGGATTCGATTCGATCACGATGTTAATTATCACTGTTCGGTTGGATTGGTGAAAGATTGCACCCAGGGTGAAACCCCGATTATAACCTCGATAGAACCAGAATTAAACATCATAATATTGATATAAATTATCCTAATTGATTATACTCGAGTAAACCTGAAGAAGGTTGATACGATGGATTGGACAGCCCGGGTTTTTGCTGAAATCAAGGCCGCTCTGATAAGGATACCGGTGCTTACTGTGTTGGAATTTCCGATACCTGTGGACGAAATCCGCTCACAGGCAGACGCGAAGGCTGCAGTAAATTGTCCGATGGATAACATCAGTAGGAGGCGAGTAGAATGCGTTGGATCACTTCGATTGTATTGGTTGCCCTGATCCTGGTAGGGTGCACCTCGCAGAAGGCATCTGGGCAGGGAGAAACACTGGTCTTGTACTCAGGGCGCAGTGAGAGCCTGGTGGGACCTATTATCGAACAATTCGAAGACGCATCTGGAATTGATGTGCAGGTGCGTTGGGGGAGCACAACCGAGCTGGCAGCAACCCTGCTCGAAGAGGGTGCGAACTCGCCAGCAGATCTATTTTTTGCTCAGGATCCGGGTGGGTTGGGGGCGGTCGAGGAGCTGCTCCAGCCGCTGCCGGAAGATGTGATGGGTCTCGTAAATCCGCGTTTTCGGGATGATAACGGAAATTGGGTCGGCATCTCCGGGCGCGCCCGGGTTATTGTTTACAACACCGGGCAAATCTCCCCGCCAGACCTGCCAGAGGATATCCGGGGATTTACCGATCCGGCCTGGAAAGGGAAGATTGGCTGGGCGCCGACAAACGCCTCCTTCCAGACAATGGTGACAGCCATGCGAAAAATGTGGGGGGAAGCAGAGGCGCAGCGCTGGTTGGAGGGGATCCAGGCGAATGAACCGGTCGTTTTCGATGGGAATTCCCAGATTGTAGCAGCGGTTGGAGCCGGTGAGATCGAAGTTGGTTTCGTTAACCACTATTACCTGTTTCGCTTCCTGCAGGAAGAGGGCGAGCAATTCGCAGCTCGTAATTATTTCATGCCCTCTGGTGGACCGGAATCGCTGGTGATGACCGCGGGAACAGGCTTGCTGAAAACAGCGAAAAACCAGGATGCTGGCATGCGCTTCATCCGCTTTATGCTCTCACCGGTTGCCCAGCAGTATTTCGTGACCCAAACCTACGAGTATCCGGTGGTTACGGGTATTACCCTGCCACCCGAACTGGTCCCATTGGATGATTTAAATGCTGCCGAAATTGACCTGTCTGAGCTTAGTGATCTGCAAAACACAGTTGCGCTGCTACAAGAAACCGGGGTCTTGCCATAAATATGGCTCCACGGAATTCGCTTGTACATTCGCCCCCCGATCTTCTTAAATCACAGGCGGCTTTCTTTGGGCGCCTGTCAGGCTGGCGGATATTATTATGGGTCGCCAGCCTGTCTGTCCTGGCACTGGTGCTGCTTCCGGTTGTTTATCTTGGAGTGCGTGCGCTAAATGGCGGGGTGCACAGCCTGACAGTAGTGAGATCATTCAGCGCCCTGAGGGCGTTGGGAAATACTTTGCTGTTAATGGTTAGTGTGACTGCCGGAACCATCTTGTTGGGGGTGAGTTTGGCGTGGCTGACCGTGCGCACCGACCTTCCATGGCGGCGGTTCTTCTCGGCAGTGCTTGCCTTACCCCTCGTGATACCGAGTTATATTGGGGCATATTTATTGGTGGCTTCTATTGGACCGCAGGGGATTTTCGCCAGACTGCTGGAAAGCTGGATTGGTTTCGTTGATTTTCCATCTGTTTATGGCTTTCCAGGCGCGTTTTACCTGCTGACAATCTTGAGTTACCCTTATGTTTACTTGACTGTTCGGGCAGCCTTGCGCGGCCTGGATCCTGCCCTGGAAGAAGCCGGCCGCAGCCTTGGATTAACCAACCGGGAAATCCTTCAGCGCGTTGTCATCCCCCAACTTATGCCGGCAATGATTGCCGGCGGACTGTTGGTGGCGTTGTATGTGCTGCGCGATTTTGGGGCAGTTTCAATTTTGCGTTTTCCTGCCTTTACTCAAGTACTTTATATCCAATATAAATCGAGTTTTAACAGGGAGGCAGGTGCTGCCCTGGCTTTGATGCTGGTAATGGTTGCCCTGCTGCTGCTCCTTTTCGATTTCAGGCAGCGCAGCAAGGCCCGGCAGTACCGCACACCCTCTGGTGCGGCACGTCCTGCACCCAGGTCAGCCCTTGGTCGTTGGCGCTGGGTGGCAGCAGGTTTCTGCCTTTTGGTTGTTACACTGGCTTTACTCATCCCGCTGGGTGTCCTGTTCTACTGGCTGGTGCGCGGTGTTGAGGCCGGCGGCGTCGTCCCTGATTTGACCAGGCGCATCGGCAACTCTCTCCTGGCGGCAGGCGGGGCAGCCGTTGTTACCCTGCTGGCTGCGCTGCCGGTTGCCATACTGGTTGTGCAGGCCGACAGCCGCAGTAGCCGAATCATGCACCGATTGAGTTACGTGGGCTACGCCCTCCCTGGGATTGTCGTTGCGCTGGCCATGGTTTTTTTCGTGTCCAATTTCGCCAAATGGATCTACCAGGGCTTCCCGGTGCTCCTGGCAGCCTACCTGATATTGTTCCTGCCGATGGCATCAGGCGCGCTCCAGGGTTCGCTGCGGCAAATCCACCCCGCGCTGGAAGAAGCTGCGCGCAGCCTGGGGCGCAGCAGCCTCGGTGCTTTCCTCGCTGTGACTATGCCGCTGGCGCTTCCCGGTGCTCTGGCAGGCGCCGGATTGGTATTCCTTACTGCAATGAAAGAACTGCCCGCGACGCTAATCCTGGCTCCTCTAGATTTTTCCACCCTGGCAACCTCTGTCTGGGGAGCAGTGTCCGAAGCGTATTTCGCGCGAGCCGCATTGCCGGCCCTGTTGTTAGTATTCTTTTCTTCGATCCCGCTCGGACTGATGATGTTTAAGGAAAATCAGCTTTGACGACTCCATTGTTGACCTGTAAGAACCTGACGAAATCCTTTGGAAATGTCATGGCGGTCGGCGATCTCGACCTCACTGTTTACAGGGGTGAGACGCTGGCTTTGATCGGTCCCAGCGGCTGCGGGAAAACGACCCTTTTACGGCTGTTGGCGGGGTTCGAGAGACCCGACCGGGGAACCATCTACCTCGCTGACCAGCCGCTGGTTGATGGGCAGAAGTTCGTGTCTGCTCAGGCACGCAAAGTTGGATTCGTTTTCCAGGAGTATGCTCTCTTCCCGCATTTAAGCGTGCAAGAGAATATCGCTTTTGGTTTACACAGCCTACCAAAAGCGGAGCGCCAGCTGATTGCCAGTCAAATGCTTGCCTTGGTCAATCTGGAACACGCCGCCGAGCACTTCCCACACGAGCTGTCAGGTGGTGAGCGGCAGAGGGTGGCGTTGGCGCGTGCGCTCGCTCCGCAGCCAGAAGTTCTGCTGCTGGATGAACCGTTTTCGAACCTGGATGCTGACCGCCGGTTGGTCATGCGCGCTGAAATCCGCCAGATTCTTAGGCACCAGCACGTCACGGCGGTATTTGTAACCCACGATCAGGAAGAAGCTTTTTACATGGGAGATCGCCTGGCAGTCATGCTCGCCGGTCAGGTCTTGCAAGTTGGGCAGCCTGAGGCGGTATTCCAACAGCCTGCCAACCGTGCGGTTGCTGAGTTCCTGGGGGGTACAGAGTTCTTGCCTGGAATCGTGGAAGGTACAGCCATTGCAACCTCCCTGGGAAAACTTAGCCAAAGGACCGGGTTACCCGAAGGGAGTTACGTTGAAGTAGGTGTTCGGTCTGATGACATCAATTTCGAGACGGACGGGTTGCCCAATGCCGTGATCATCGAACGGATTTACCGCGGAGCCTACCAGGTATACCGCTTGCGCCTTAATGACGGCAGGCTGGTGAGCGCAATGCAGGCCCACACCCGCATGTTCTCAGAAGGGCAGTCGGCCAGAGTCTATCTCGACCCGGGTCACGATCTGGCAGTTTTCTATGAAGGCCGGCTCGTCACTTGAGATCAGATAGCCACATTATTTTGCATCAAAGTGAATTCGTTGGATCTAAAAACCCAGCCCTCCGAATTTATTGAAGGGCTGGGACCAGGTACCGGTATTCAAATGGGAGACGAACCTATTTTGGGAATCGGTGGAAGTCCTTCGGCTACTTCGTGAGTCGCATCGAGCCGCCGTTTTTCAATGTGATCGCCAGGCTGTTGCCGTCGACCTGGTAGCTGGCGGCGTCTTCTACGGCATCGATAAACTCACCACTCAGTGAGTTGTTGCCGCAGTTTTCCGTCGTCCCCGAAGTGAAATCGACCGCCAGATTTGCCCTGCGTAGGGTGAATGTACCCTGGGCTGTATTGCAGTCTGAGATTGCCGAGAGCGTTCCATTGGCGTTAAAAGTCACCGAGTACTTGTCGGGATCAGTAGGAGAGACCGCGCTGCCGCTGGGTGGGGTCAGGCTCACCCAGAACCAGCGCCCGAGGATATCCGCCCCGGCATATACAGGTGTGGGTGTAGGTGTTGGTAAGTATGAAATTGTCGGCTGCGGGGTGAGGTTTGGCGTGACGGCAATGGTCGGCAAGGGAGTGACTCCGGCAGGGGGTTGGGTCGCTGCAGATAGGGTGGGTGTTGTCGGGGTTGTGCTGATACTGATAGAGCGGAACATACCTGCCAGGGTGTCAAGATTGGGGGTGAAGCTGGATGGCGCTGCAGCGTTCAACTGGTCTGTGATAGCCGCATAATAGCCGTTGGGATCAGCTTCTAGAGCCGTGATCGTATCCTGAGAGACCTGGTCAATCGTGTCTGGTAAGTCGGCGGAACGGACAGGATAGACGAAAGAGACATACTGCTCACCATCAGCAGACAAACCCTGGAAGAAATAATACAAGTTGTCGTTGGTGATTGGGTTGATCCCCTGGGCATAACTGGTGACAAATGCCACACCTTCACCGCCGTTGAACGACAGATATTGGATGCGTGCCCGATAGATTTGGGTAGCATTGAGAGGTGGCAGGATTGGAATCGCACCGGTAATTTCAACCGGCTGATCTGTCAGGATGGTCTGCAAATCATTGACGAGTGTTTGGATGTCGTCCGTTCCTGCCTGTTGGTACATGGCGTTATAAGCCTGGATTGGCAGGATGCGCCCCTGCCGTTCAGACGGGTTGAAGTCAGACAAGGATACTGCTTCTTTATCGAACACGACCAGGAGATGCGGAGGCAGGCCATTAAAATAGGGTGGAACATTCGGGTCGATCGGAGTGCCGTTAACCTGATTCCACTCGACGATTGTCGCGGCACCTTGAGGAGCTGCAACACTAAAATCTGTCGTTGCTAGCACTCCAGATCCCTCGAGGGCGGGGGCAGCGACAGTCGGCAGTAATGTTGGCGATGGCTCCTGCGTGGGTTCGAGTGTCGCCGTCGGTGATTGTGTGGCGGTTGCTGTTGGCGGAGGTTCCGTCGGGCTCACCTCAGGGGAAGGAGATGGGGTTGGGGTGGCGGTGCTGCAGCCTGCCAGGACAATCAACATCAAAATCATGCTGGTGATTTGTTTTAAATGCATATATTACCTCCGCTAATAGGGTATACAGCAGCCGGCGGGAACAAGTTTGCCAGACCCGCCAGCAGCCGGATCGAACCGATTGGGAGAATTTCCCAGAGCCGATGTTTGCCCTACACTATACTGTGCTTATGGAAAACTGCCAAGGCTACCTCGCGGCGGCGTGACCGTTGGTTTTCCTGGTTCTGGAGGCAGACCCGGCGTCAAAAGGTAGGTCCGGGTAATCTGGATACGCAGAACCTAGTACTTCATCAAAAAAGTTTTGATAGTTAAAATTCGTCAAAAGCCAGGAAGGAGATGGCGATGGCGAAGAAATACATTGTTGATTTGACGGAAGCCGAAAAGGCAGAATTAGTCAAACTGACCCAGAAAGGTCGTCCAGGTGCCAGAAGGATCAAGCGAGTAAATATTCTGCTTTTGGCGAATAGTGGAAAGGCCGATTCCGAAATAGCTGAACTTTTACATACGAGTTGGTTGACAGTGCTGAGGACGCGGCGCAAATTGGTTGAAGGCGGACTTAGTTTTGCATTGAACGAGTTGCCTCGGGCAGGACGGTTCCCCAAAATTGACGATAAGGTAGAAACCATCCTGACTACCTTAGCCCAAAGCCAACCTCCAGATGGACGAGTGCGCTGGACACTACAATTGTTGGCAGATCGCTTGGTGACCTTGACCGATTTGGAGAGTTTGTCATATGAAGCGGTTCGATTGGTGCTAAAAAAAACGATCTCAAACCCTGGCAGCGTCAGAAATGGTGTATCCCGACCGTCATTGGTGCCAGATTTGTCTGGCGGATGGAAGATATCCTGGATTTGTATGCCGAGTCTTATCAACCAGCTTTTCCAGTGATTTGTTTCGACGAAGTGCCCTATCAAATGGTGAGTGAAACCAGATTGCCCTTGCCAATGCAAAGTGGAATGCCCCAGCGCTATGATTTTGAATACAAACGAGAAGGCACCTGCAATCTGTTCATGTTTTTGCAGCCCCTGGTGGGTTGGCGACATGTCAAAGTCACCGACCGCCGAACCAAACAGGATTTCGCCTTTTGCATGCATGACCTGGCTGAAATCCACTTTCCGGAGGCCGAAAAGATCCGCGTTGTGTTGGACAACCTCAACACGCATACACCTGCTGCGTTTTATGAAACCTTTCCGCCTGAACAGGCGCGGCGATTGACTAAAAAACTGGAGTTCCATTACACACCCGAACACAGTAGTTGGTTGAACATGGCTGAAGTCGAAATTTCTGTGCTGACTGGACAATGTCTAGATCGCAGATTGGGCAACCAAGAAATCATCGCAAGGGAAGTTGCCGCTTGGGAAGCTGAACGAAACAACAGCAAAGCAACAATTGATTGGCGTTTCACCATCCCAAATGCCAGGGACAAACTGAAAAGACTGTATCCGGTGGGAGAAGTGTAATGATGACCAAAGTTTCCCCAACGGTATGCGTTACCCGCGTGTGGGCGGAGTATGGATTCGCTCTGAGAGCGGGAAAAACTCGAAGCCAGGAAAAAGCCTTGAAAATGCCGCGACTCCCACACGTCGGGTGCACGCTGTGTTGGGCGCATTTACCAATTCAATCATAGAATGCGTGTGACATGAAAGCACAAAAGAATCCTTCATGCCCATCCTTAAACTTATCCGCGACTTCATTCGCTACTACACCTGGTAGCCACAATTCTATTTCGTATCGGCCTTTATCGGAAAAGTGACACCGAAGTTTTTCTGGATATTCTTTGTCTTGCCAAAGCACCGTGAAGTCATAATCAAAATTCATGACAACCTTTCCCGATTCATAAATTTCACGTACATCCTTGAAATATTGCAAATCCTGCATGTCGGGCATGTTATAGGGTTTTAGGATTGAAAGCCATTGTATACATCTTTGAATGGCTTCCAGAGAGTCGATCAAGAAAAACGCAGAAACAGGAGGTGAAGTCCTTTTTTTTCATCATCTCTGCATGTGCCATTGGATCCCACTTGCTTTGCACTGTTGGTCCCGTTGCTGGTGGCTGTCTGTCGTTATCAGAAATATAGGTCTGTTTGGTTGTGTCTACAGAGGCGCCCACGATGATATCTTTTCTCACAGAAACAGTAAGCCAAAAGTCACGTTCACAGAGTGGGCAGACAACATAGGCTTCATCATCGTAGTTCCCTTCGTCTGGGCGCGTTTCTGGTGTTTTAACACCCATTCCATCCCAGCGTAGTTCATCTCCGATGTGATAATGAGTTAATTCTCTTAAGCCAAATCGAAATTCAGCCTCCATCTCTGCCTTGATACCACATCGGGGACAGATGATATTCAGCACGAGGTAATTGTACAAAGCCATTTATTTAGACCTTCTTGAGCGCCCAACGGCTGGCGTTACCTGCGTGTGGGCGGGCGTGGATGATGCTCCGAAACGGGATTCTGCAAAGGCCAGAGAACTGCCAAAAAAACGCGCCGAATCCCTGCTGTCCACTGCACGCTGTGTTGGGTGCGTTTCCTCTTTTCCAATCTCTAGTGGTAACAAGGAATGAACAAGCCTTCATAGGGAAGATGCGTTTCCTTTATATCTTCAACCGCTTGAAACTGATTCTTCAGGCGTTCTTGGATTTCTGGATCGTTCATCTCAATATAGAATCCACCGCCATCCCAAGCCCGTATGTAAAACCAGTGAGATGTCGAGCCTTTCTCAAAGGCTTTGAAGTCGCCTTCGATTGTTTGGTAGATACCAGATGTGATGCGAAGCAAATCGTACCCTGCGATTGTCCGTTCGTGGTCGGTGTAAGAGTACAGTTCCAGTGCATTTTCTCCCAAACATTCTACGCCGTTCCCCAGCCAGGTCGAATTCAGTGCTCGTTCACCCAGCGCGATGATAATGCCGTGTAAATCAAGGCCTTGGTTTGCTTTTGAGAAATCACTTCCATTTGAGGTTTTCAACCCTTGAGATTCAATGTTGCGCTTGTTGGTATGGCTACGCGGTTTACGTTTGCTTTTATGCAAAGTTTTCACATTTGACGATTGCTGTTCGTCATGCTGTGAACTCTCTGTTAGTGGTGTTCGGGTGCCGAACCTGTAATTTTCCCAATCGAGGTCGGAAAAATAAGGTCTGTCAGAGGATGGTGACAAAGTGATGCCAAACTTCTCCATCACGAAATCCAAAATTGGTTGGTCGTTGGTAGACTTGTCATGAATCATTTGAGGTTCGTCATTGGCAGTATAGAAAACGGTTTTATACGGTTCATCCACATGCCTAATGTATGCTGCATCCTGTTTGTCAAATATCCAGGCATATTCACAATCTGCAAGTCGATCCTCGTAAGCTGTGTAATGATGATAAAACGCAATCGTAGTTTTATATGTTGCGTTTAGTTGTTTTAGAAAGCGGAGGAATTCGATTGGTGGAGGGGGATTAGTTTCATAATTGTCATAAATCGTTGCAAACCCCAACGTGGGGATGTGGTTGGGCGGGATGACTTGAATATCCTGCCCTCCCTGCACATTCCACCAAGACAAAACAGGAGCACCAGCATTTTTATGCACATCAGCTTCGTTTTGATAACTGGATCCAGGGTCGCAAAGCTCACGAACTATCACCAAGCCATCGTTGGGCAAACCATTTCGGATTATGTCTTTCACATCACCAGAAGCTGATTGGCGAATATAAAACAAGCCTGTTGATAGCAAAGGATGTGACTGAAGGAATGAAAGCAATTCCTCCGTAGGTTTAGCGTAAATATGGCTTGTATATCGCGGCATATTCTTTTCTTTTCCTTGATTAGCATTCTGACCTGATGCGAGCACCCAACGGTTTGCGTTACCTGCGCTGGGGCGGGGACGGCGAAGCCGTCCAACCAGAAAAATGATAAGGCGTAGAAAAATGCTTGAGATCTGCGCAGAATCCCCAGCGTCAGGTGCACGCTTTGTTGGGCGGCTTTGTGTTGCGCAATACTCTTTGCCTGAAAAAGAGAAGCCATGATAATTTTTGTAAAAGTTTGCATACAACTTAAAGATATACGTACAGGCAAATAGTTCTGAATATTTTAACGGCAGGGGATATGAACTGTAAGATTATATTTGAACAACACAAAAAGTATTTCCATCTGGGTCGGATAGAACAACATAGTCCGCTTCAGCGTCATAATTCCATTTCACTCTTATAGCTCCAAGTTTTATCAAACGTTCTACCTCATTTATCTGGTCATGAGTAAACAAGTCTATGTGATGTCTTTTGGGCTTGTCGGATGTAACCGCTGCATTTAATGAGAGTTGTATGCCTTCACCTTCCTTTGGAATAAGAATAGCGAAATCAACATCAGGCTCTCTTTTTAGTTTATAGTTCAGAGCCTCCCTCCAAAAATTTATTGCCCGATTTAGGTCTCGCACTCCCCAAACAATTGCGCCGATTTCCAGCATTATTCATTCTCCATAAATCAAGATACATTGTTTAGCAGACAGCCGCCCAACGGTTTGCGTTACCTGCGTGTGGGCGGGCGTGGATTCTATTCGGGAGCAGGAAAAACTCGAAGCCAGAAAAATGCTCGAAAATGCCGCAGAATCCCCAGCGTCCAATGCACGCGGTGTTGGGTGGCGTGGGGGGGCACAAAAAATTATTCCTCAGTTTTGACTAGTCTAGATTGAAACCGTTCTGGGTATGTAGATTGATAGCCCCAGACATCGAGCTCAGGCAGACTGATGCCTTTGTTGTTGAGTACTGTAGTGATGTCAGTCCGATGGGCGATGCCATGATAGACCACTGACATGAAGATTAGGCGTGCTTCATAATCGAATGTCCAGCCTTTGCCTTCTTCATGTACATTCTGAGTTGCGGGAACACTCTGAAGCGTATCTAATAGGGAATTGTTCAATAATGTTTCGTACGCCATCATTTGAGACACACTTGGATTCTCTTCCCACTTAAAGTCTGGTTCTGGAAATGCTCCATGAATTCGCTTCAAAAAGCTGATTTCCGCCTTCAGAATATGAGTAAACGTATCGCGAATCGAACCATATGAGCCTGGAATGCTGGATGTAATGATTTCATTGCTTAAGTTTACGCAAATACCCATGAGTTCTTGATTTGCCCAATGATTATATTGGAAGAATTCAATCATTGTTGGTTCGAGTTGATGTGACATAAGCAAAGGCTCTATGAATGGGTTTAACTGATTACGATTACGGTAGCAGGATTAACGAAACATCAGCCGTGTTTTTTTGGTTGGTTGGTATGACCAGCCAACCAACGGTGTGCGTTACCCGCCGCCGGGTTTAGGGGGCGTGCCTTCTGCAATCACACAATTTTGCAGGGGAAAAGCCTGTCCGTACCCAGGCCGCAGGCGGTCGGGTGCACGCGGTGTTAGGCGGCATTTTTCTTAAAGTGTTTAGCAAATATTGCGGCATTTCTTGGGCTAATGGGACTAACGTATAGGTCGCAACCAGTTTTTTGCAAATGGTCTGTGATATTCAGTATTGCTTCCATTTTTGCGTCAATTGCGTTATTAGCCATCTGGAGCAATTGTTCAAGAGTGTCAAGAATAATTGGGGGTTCCTCCCATTCTGGCTCGTATACTCCATTGTCACCTGGAAAAGGGACATGGTACCAAGGGGTATTGTCGTGTATTCCAAATAAAACACTCGAAAACATCAATGCAGGATGGGGTTTTCCGTCGAGCAATAGAGAAGAATGTACTTCATTGTTTATTAGTTCTATCTTTATCAACGCACTCTCAAATTTTATTGGTTGCCATGCCTGAGTGTTAGCGCCCCATGATTTGTCAATCCATCCAACCAACAAGCTATTATCATAGAGATAATTGGCGGGTATTTCGGTACCATCCTCCCAAATAAGGTGCTTTGAATCTGAGCTAATGAATAATTTTGATAGCACGACTTTATTTTGGAGTGCTTTGCCTTCATCGATATTGAGATAACGTGCAATGTCGATGGTGCGGACACTGTCGTCGTCAAAAACCACCTCAAGGTAGTAGTCAATGCGGGAGAATTCTTTTAATAAATATCATTATTATTCAACCAAAGCCGCCTAACGGTTTGCTCACTTGCCGGGGCGTTTTTTACCCTGACGCGGTTCTGCTTGAACTGATATGCGAAAAATCGCGCCGTTTACCCACGGGGCAAAGCCCCGGTCAAGAGCAGCTTGGGTTGGGCGGTTTTCCTTTTTATCTTCGCTCCTGTTCCAGTAACCATGTGAATAGCTCAGAAGTGTAAACCTGTCGACTATCTACATCATGCCCGGTATCTGGAAAGATCGTAAATTGTACGTTCCCACCACAGGCTTCCAATGCATCAATCAGCATTTGTTCCGCTTCCAAGGGGATAATTTCATCCTTGGCCCCGTGGAATGCCCAGATGGGAACCTCTTTTAGATCACAGATATTTTCGGGAACGGTATAGGGCCATCCATAATAACCCGCGGCCGGGGCGAGCGCAGCAAAGCGTTCGGGGTGGGCAAGCCCAAGGCTCCAGGTGCCGTTTCCCCCCGCACTGTGGCCGATCAGGTAAATGCGCTTGGCGTCTATGGCTACCGAGGCTTTGATTTCATCTAGCAAGGTAATGAGCGCGCTGATCATCTCGTCTGTCGCCCAGAATTCATATTCACCTTTCCCTTGGGGTGATAATACGATAAAGGGAAAATCAGCAATATCATCTGTGGGTTTGAGGAGCCAACCTTCCAATAAATCCATGTCATTCATTACGCCTTGGTCGAAACCATGAAGAGAGAGGATCAACGGCCATTTTTCTTGAGGGTTAGTGCCGTATTCGCCAGGGAGCATAAGGAAGTAATTGAGCTTTGCTTGTTCAGATGTAAAGCGGTGCAGCCCCGGACCTACATCCGGTGAAAGCACAGGATAAACTCCCATCTCAGAAGGAACTGATATCGCAATATTTTCTTCATAAGAAACACCTTCATATTCAAACTTGCATTGGATTGTGTGGTCACCTGGGGCGATGTTTTCAACCGTTACATTCCAAATCCGAGCAGGTTTCCCGTTATGTGCAATAAAATCTTGTGTACCAAAGCTTGATAAGTTGACTTTTTTACCGTCAAAAGTGATTTCATCCTTCTTGAGGATTTCCCAACTTTCATCAAGGTCTTTGGTGTTATCTCCCATAATACCTATGCAATTTCCAAAGGTAATTCGATCACCAAGGGTAGCAGCACACTCGTAGTAAAATGTAGTTTCAGTTTTCTCTTTTGGATCCCATCCACAGTATGCATTAAATGATATGTACATGTCATGTTCTTCGGTGGTTGTGAACACCATGCCGTTGATCTCGTCCCCCAAGTTAATCATCTCACCCGAAGTTGTTGGGGTTTCTGTTGGTTGAGCACAGGAAACCAATATACTGAAAAACAGAATCAGAATAACGAGAAAAGTGAGCTTTTTCATGGCCTTCATCCTTTCTTCTTGCTGACGGATTAGACCAGTGTTTGTTGCTTTGCCGTCAAAAAAATTGCGCAATACCCTCCCCATGTAAGTATCTTTTATTATGATTTGTAAACTTGTCAACCACTACCGCCCAACGGTGGGCTTCAGTTGCGCGGCGAAGCGAAGCGGAGCGCGTCAACTGCAAGCGATGTTGGGCATGAACTACGACAAGGAAACATTCGGATCAATTTGTGGAAGATATTGTAAGGCTGGCGAGTATCTCATTCGCTCGAGGTCGGTCATCCACTCGAGTGGAGCGGGAAACAAAAACGATCCGTCCATCTTTGTTGATGACGAGTATGGCCGGCATGGAAATTGGTCGTTCAGGCGCACCGAATATGAGTCGGTCATACCAAGGCGCGCCTTTCGTATCCAACACCCCAACTTTTGTCAACACTTCTTCTGAGACACCACATAGTATTGTTATTTTGTTTCCAACATGCTCTTGAATTGGGGTTGCCAGCGTTGGCTCATCCACAGATGCTGCATAGAGGCTAACTCCCTTCTTGTTGAGGTATTCATAATTTTCCATGATTTCGCCCAATTGTAATTTACTCGATGGACACCACCAACCACGATACAATGCCAGCAATGCGGGAGCATTGGTAATCAGGTCTTGTTCAGAAAATTTAGTGCCATCTGTTTTCAAAAAGGCCATAGATGGTATTTTGTCGCCCACATGAAGGTTTAGTTCTTTAGAACCTTTAATTTTCAGCTCAATTCTTGACACAATAAACCAAATGACGCCCAAAACAATCGTAACCCATGAAAGCCCACTGCCACCTGCTTGAAACCAGTTCGTAGCCCCCAGCAGCATACCAATTACAACACCAATATCAAAAATCCAGGTCTTGTAGGTGAAGCGATGGAATATAAAGAGCATAGCAAGATAGGAAATAAATATACTCAGGATGATAATAAAACCAATAATAGTCATTGAAACTCCTTCATGTAAGAGACGAATGCCCAACAATATATATACAGAAAATATCCGTATATATAGCTGATTCGTTGTTATATACAGAATTATCCTGTAAAATCAAAGTCTGCTGATACTTATTATACGATCCCTTGATCTCTCATGTAAATCCTTGGAACAAAAAACATGGAAAGCCGCCCCAAAAAACTCCTAGACCAGGTGCGCGACGCCTTCCGAGTCAAGCATTACGCCCGCAACACCGAACAAGCGTATGTTTACTGGATCAAAAAATATATCCTCTTCCATAATAAACGCCATCCCAAAGAGATGGGTACTGGCGAAGTTCAGGCTTTCCTAACTCACCTGGCCTTAGAAGAGCATATTTCGGCTTCTACACAAAACCAGGCGCTTAGCGCGTTGCTTTTCCTGTACCGTAATGTTCTAAGCCAGGAGCTTGGTCTAGTCAACTCGGTGCGCGCCAAGCCATCTCAGCACGTGCCCACCGTGCTCAGCCGTGCTGAAGTGCAGGCCGTGCTGCATGAAATGAGTGGCATTCACCTGCTGATGGCTCGCTTATTGTACGGCAGCGGCATGCGCCTGATGGAGTGTATCCGTTTGCGAGTAAAAGATCTGGATTTTGAGTATCGCCAGATTGTCGTGCGTGATGCCAAAAGCGCGCACGACCGTTATACGCTTCTGCCCGCCAGTCTGGTAGAACCATTGCAAGATCATCTGATCCAGGTCAAAAGAACCCATGCCGAGGATCTGTCCAAAGGATATGGTGCCGTTTATCTACCATTCGCGCTAGCCGAGAAATACCCCAATGCCAATCGGGAATGGATCTGGCAATATGTTTTTCCTTCTCACTCTTATCGCCGGATGAACAAGATGGCATTATCCGTCGTTTTCATATGAGTGAAACCGGGCTGCAAAAAGCCGTCAAGGTGGCGCTGCAGAAAGCGGGTATTCCTAAAAAAGTTGGCTGCCATACCTTTCGTCATTGCTTTGCCACCCACTTGCTGGAGGCCGGATATGATATCCGCACCGTTCAGGAACTGCTTGGGCATAAAGATGTCAAAACCACAATGATCTATACCCATGTGCTCAACCGCGGGCCGAAAGCCGTGCGCAGCCCGTTGGATGAGTAAAGTTGTTTGTTCAAGGTCTGCTCTTGTCTGTGGTTTTCATCCTTACATGGACTTTATCGAGCTGCGCTAGATTTTACTCAAATCGTGCTGCCTAACAAAACTTTTTTGATGAGGTACTAGGAACATCAGCATTAAATCTTTTAATGCTGGAATTGAAGGTTAAGAAATTAGTTTACAGCCGAGGGAGAACTCCCCAGTTTTATTCGACAGGAAATGAGACAAGCTCACGGTGTTATGTGTGATCTGCGGCTGGCTCATTCATCCTGTGTGAATTCCCCCTCAGGCAATGATGAATCGGGATGCGCGATAGGCAGCACAAACGCGAATGTGCTGCCGCGCCCCTCCTGGCTTTCTACCCAGATTTGCCCACCATGCAGGTCCACCATGGCTTTTGCGACCGAAAGCCCGAGGCCCATACCGCCATGCCTGCGGGTAAGATGAGATTCAACCTGATAGAAACGGTTAAATATTAAATCTTGCTCCGACTCCGGGATGCCAATTCCAGTATCGGTAACAGCGACCTGGACATAACCGGGCAAGTGTTGGGTCGAAATCTGGATATGGCCGCCTTTATCGGTAAAGGTGAGTGCATTGCGGAGCAAGTTCTGGATGATTCCAGCGATTTTGTCGGCTTCGCCAGCAACAATATTTTCATCCGGCGATAGGGCGGTAACCAGGGTGATCTCCTTGCGCCAGGCTTCCGACTGGTAACCGGTCGCCAGGTCTTCGACCAGGGCATTAATATCTACAGCCTCAGCGCGCAGCCGGGCTGTCCCTGATTGCAAATTTTCGGCTTTCGTAAGCGACTCAACCAGCTCTTTTAGCTTGAGCGCGCTGATCACAATCGCATCTAGCTGGGGGCGGAAATCTGGTCCGGGGATCATCTCGCGTAAAAAAGTGGCGTTGCCTAAGATGATACCCAAAGGTGTGCGCAGCTCATGTGAGGTTATGGAAATAAAATCAGTTTTTCGTTGTTCCAGTTCATCAAGGGCAAGCTCAACCTGGTCCAGGCGCGCTTCGAGTTGTTGGTGATACACGGCTGAGCCGGCGTGGGCCGCCAGGCTCAGTAAGAAAGCCGTATCTTCGTGATTGTACTCACCATCATACTTATTGACAGCCTGCAACACGCCAAGCACGACGTCCCGATGGCGCACCGGCACAGACAGGAGTGAGCGTGTGCGAATACCAAGCAGGTCTTCTACCGTGTGGAATAACCTGACATCTTGCTCAACCCTGGTTAGCTGGATGACCTCGTTATCCCGGTATGTTTCACCGGCAATACTGCCTTCGAGCGGGACATTGATCAGTGCCAGCATAGGCATTTGCAACCAGGGTCCTGCCACAAATTTTAAGGATTCTGATGGGGGGTCATACACCAGGATGGAGCAGTAATCACTCTGCGTCAGTTCGGCAGCCATTTCAACAATAGATTGCAGCAGGGCGGCGGGATCCAGGCGTGCCGAAAGATGGTTCAGCTCGATCAATCGGTTCAGCTGCCGGGCACGTTTTGAGGGATTATCAGGCATGTGTGGCTCCAGGCTGTTAAAAAAATTATAGCACAGCCCAAAATTCCGCCAAAGAAGGTAATTATCCTCGTTGCTCGATGAGAAGGGCTTTTCACCATCCAAAACTACTAACGAAATTCTTTATACGGAACTCGAAGACAATTTTATCTACCAGCCAGATTTTGCGAATGATTTCACATATCGAGCAGGGGGGAGTATAATTTCTCCGGTTTCGAGATGCGGCACGTGCATATTTCGCCTACCAGCCAGGCCGTGCGGCGGCTGCCCATTTCTGGAAATACAACGAACAGCATTGTCTTAAGGAGTTTAATCCATGAGTGAAAGAAAAAAGGTCCGGGTTGCCATCATCGGAGTCGGAAACTGCGCTTCTGCCCTAGTGCAGGGTGTTGAGTTTTATAAAAATGCAGCCGAAGATGAGTTCATCCCGGGGTTGATGCATGCCAATTTGGGCGGCTACCACGTCGGGGATATCGAATTTTCTGCGGCGATCGACGTTGTGGAAACGAAAGTTGGCAAGGATCTTGCCGAGGCGATTTTCTCGTATCCAAACAATACCTTCAAATTCGCAGAAGTCCTCAATCTGGGCGTAAAAGTCGCCCGCGGTATGACCCATGACGGTATCGGAAAATACCTATCAGAGATTGTGAAGAAAGCACCCGGGCCAACGGATAATATTGTCCAGCTGCTTAAAGACACGGGCACGGATGTCGTGGTCAATTTCCTACCTGTCGGCTCTGAAATGGCGACCAAATGGTATGTTGACCAGGTGTTGGATGCCGGCTGTGCGTTCGTTAATGGTATCCCGGTCTTTATCGCCAGCTCGGAATATTGGGGGCCGCGTTTCAAGGAGCATGGACTGCCCATCATCGGGGACGATGTGAAAAGCCAGGTGGGTGCGACGATCTTGCACCGGGTCATCACCAGCCTGTTTGTTGACCGAGGTGTGCGTGTCGATCGTACCTACCAGCTTAATTTCGGGGGGAACACCGATTTCTTGAACATGCTTGAGCGTGAGCGCCTTGAGTCGAAAAAGATCTCCAAGACCGGCGCTGTCACCAGTATGCTGCCGTATAAGCTGGATGAAACGAATGTGCATGTCGGACCAAGTGATTACGTGCCCTGGCTGACCGATCGCAAGTGGTGCCATATCCGGATGGAAGGTACGACCTTTGGAAACGTACCATTAAACCTGGAAACCAAGTTGGAAGTATGGGATTCGCCTAACTCAGCCGGGGTAGTGATTGATGCGATTCGCTGCGCGAAGCTGGGACTGGATCGTGGAATTTCCGGCCCCATGCTCGGACCTTCATCTTACTTTATGAAAACACCACCCAAGCAGTTCCGGGATGATATTGCCCGTGAAATGACGGATGCCTTTATCAGTGGAGTGGACCAGGTCTGAGCCTAGCGGGAAGAGTCAATTAGTAAAATCCAGGTGCGACCTCCGGCACAAAACACCTGGATTTTTCTTAAAATTTATTCGGAATTCCTAGCAAACAATCTTTTTACCGCACCGTGACGAAATATGTAGACTGGTAAAACTTCAGCCAACCTATCAATTTAGGTATACCGATAGTCCTTACTGCTGGTTTTTTAACCAATCTCTTTTGCTTGTTTGTTTTGATTTGGAGCTTCTCTGAAGATTCCCGCTGCCAGCGGGAATCTTAATTTTAATGGGTTAGGCAGGGACTCCCACCAATCTGGAGCGTTTTGTCGCGTGATGTTTATTGTTTTATTGAAGTATGGATTTATACTTGAAGTGCGTGGTTTCACAAATAAGGATTATGTTTTGGGGGGGTTCAAGGATCGCGTACGGTTAAGTTTTCACCGGGAGGGATCACTCATGGTCAATCCAGTCCAGCAGATTAAACAACATCCGCCGCTGCTTATCCTTTGTGGTGCAGTGTTACTAATTGGGGCAGCCGCGCTGACCCTTTCGGGAAATATTTTGTGCTTGAGCTGCCTGGAAGGCAGCCTGCTGCAGACTGTGGTGGTGATGTTCTGTACAAATTTGTGGGTGATCGCTGCGCCGTTCGGCCTGCTTCTCTTGACCTGCGGCATGTTAGGCCAGTACTGTGCACTTCGCCGGCATTTACCTGGCTGAAGGCGAGCCGCTACCTGCTTGTGAGGGAGGCTGCGCGCCTACACCTGGCGAGCCTCACCTGCAAGCTCAAGATTTGTTGCAACCATCCCTTTGTCTCCCTGAAATAAATCGAATTCAAAGATGGTCGTCCTGCTCGGCAGGAGTGTAGAATTAAACTCAAACGGCAAGTCTGATGCGTGGAAGAAAGCAGACGCGTAGGGTGACTCAGGATTGCGCGTGTCCGTCAGCCACGTCAAGGGCGAAATTGTCTTCATATAGACCAGGAAGCCATACCCTTCTTCCTGGTTGTAGTAGGAGCACATCCCGCGGACCGTCGAGCCCGGGGAGCCCCAGGGAGTCTCGCGGCGATTCGTTGGTAGTAATTCGGGGACCATATATCCCGAGGTAAAGACGTCCGCTTCACGGCGAAGGTCTTTCGATACACTTTCGAAGGCCATCACCTCCACCCGGCAGCCGCTGCCGCGCATATAGTCAACAGGGCGCACAAAATCGCCATCTCCAGATACCAGGATGACATAATCCAGGTGGGGCGCCTGAGTTGCCATATCAATGACGATATCCGAATCCAGGTTGGCCTTGCCAAACCGGCGCCCGGTATCAGGCTCGGTGTACCAGCGCACTTCTTTGACCGTGGTGTGAAAGCCGATGCTCCGGATTGCATCATGGAAAGCGCGTGAACGGTCATTGTATTCACGATCATTCCCAGCCCGTTCTGCATCAAAAGAGACATAGGCATTTAAGCGCTGTATCAACCCGTGACCACTGGCATACTGGCGTAAGATTTCGTAACGCATCCGGGAACCACCACTCAGATATACATTCGATACGTCAACAAACACTCCTACACGGCGAGTACTGTTATTATCCGACATAGATCCTCGAATTCTTTGTGCCTGTGGATACTCATTAGTTTCAGGGAAAGACTGGATAGATACACTGGAAATCGAAATACGGCTGTTTTTCTAACACATTTATGATTTGAGAATACAAATGCTCAATATTGCCATCCAGGTTCCTGGGAGCTATCATGTCGTGCGGCAGGTGCACTGCATCCGGGCAGTTGGTGGATTCATGATACAAAAAGATAATTTTCTCTGATTTATAACCCTGATTGGGTTGGTATAACACCGAGGACTATTTTGGAAGTTTGCCTTTTCGCGGAACACCAGGAAATAATAGCAGAAGTGTGCTTCTTCGTCAGTAACAGTGGGTTTAGGTTTGGGGATAGCCGCAATTGAAGATGGTCAAAATTCCATAATTCCCCACGTAGTCAACCCAGGCAGCCCAAGGATGAGACCCTAAGCAAGAACTTTGCACCGATGAATCCAGACTATTATTTATATTAACTCCAGGATCTGACAAGACTCGTGTCTCAGGAAAATACTGACCCGAAATTAGTTCTCCTATTTTCAAAACCCAGTAATTCTCATCTGATGCATATAAGTAGGATCCGGGTGCTGGTGCTGACACCCGGATATCCAGACAAGTTTCCAAAAGGGAACTGGGGGCAACAAATTCGGGGTTATTCACCCGCCTCAGCAGGGGATTCGGTTTCCTGTTTGCGCAGCTGATCGATCGAGGCTTTTAAATCTGCATTAATTTTATCTAGCCGGTTCTGAATTTCAGTCACTCCGTGCTGCCATTGATCCTCAAGCTGGTGGTAACGCGCATCAGCCTCTGTGCGGATATTCCCGCGCATTTCTTCGCCAGTCATTGGCGCATAGAGCAGGGCAACCGCTGCCCCAAAAATTGCACCTGTTACAAATCCGATCAGATATTTCATGGAATCCTCCATTTCATCAGGGTGGGTTATCTTGCCCGGTCGCAATACTGCAGAATTCTAGATCGGGCGGTCTGAGCCAATTATGGTCATAATCTTCACTTCCAAATTTTCCCAAAATTTCATAGGGAGATCAAGAATCGCCTGCGAATTAATACTATTATAGCGTGATGATGCCTTGCCGTACAGATTGCTGGCTGCGCCAAACAAGTTTCGCATGAAAGAAGTTCAGGGTTGTGAAATGCGGCTTCGCCGCATCACACAACCCCATTATCCACTCTGTTCGTGAATAGAGCGGCGATAGTTCTACGATCGGCTTTGGCTATATGTGAATGCCATGCTGCCCAAAGCAATTCTCACGAAGGGAGAAAAATAGTAAGTACAAGATTCGTGATCAGCCTGGGCATTTTGGGCCTGATTGAATTGAAACGCCGGAAATTGATCTCATCCGTCTCGATACAGCTTCCGATTTTCAATCCGGGCAAAGACCGCGGGTGGCAGGTAATAACGATACGGCAAGTTGCTGGCCAGGCGGCGGCGGATCTCTGAAGAAGAGATCTCGAGCAGGGGGGCCTCAACGAAATTCACCTTCGCAGTCAGACCCGGTACGGATTCTAATTGGCTTGTATCGGAGGTTGTCTCGCCAGGGCGGCGCATTACCCCGATGGCATCACATGCGGCAACAAATTCCTGCGGCTGGTACCATTCCGGCAGGTCAGCCAGTGAATCGCCGCCCATTAAATAGACCAGGAATTCGTGTGGGTAGGCGCGGCGTACTAATTGCATTGTATCAAGCGCATAGTGTGGTGGCGGCCGGTCGAGGTCGATGGTGGACAGGGCGAATGCGGGATCATCGCCGATGGCAGCCAGAACAAGTGACTGGCGGGTTTTCGCAGGGGAGATTGGCTGATCGGGTTTGTGAGGCGGGTTGGGAGTGAGCACCCACAACACTGTATCTAGAGCAAGCTGCCAGCGGCACTCCATTGCTAGAATCAGGTGACCGAGGTGCGGGGGATCGAACGTTCCTCCAAATATCCCCAACCGTTTACGCGGCTCAGCGGGATTCAATCCTGCCACTCCAATTCATAGTCGGCTATTTGAACGGTGTCACCGGGCTTGACACCCGCGCTGCGCAAGGCTTTATCAATTCCGAGGGCCAGCAGAATGCGTTGGAAGCGGCGCACGGATTGATCGTATTCCCAGTACGTCATCTCGGCAGCCCGTTCGATGGATTGGCCACGTACCCGCCAGCCATCCGTCGAACGCTCAATGGTAAACGCCTGAGGATCAGCTTCGGGACGGTAAATTGGGAGTTCTGCCACGGTGGGCAGCGGCGGCGCATCAGCGAGCAGGGCAGCCGCGCTATATAGAGCCTGGCGTACGTTTTCGCCTGTCGCAGCCGAGATTGCCAGGGGAGAAATGCCACGCTTTTTCAAGGCTTGCTGCAAATCTGGCCAGCGTGCCTGGACATCGGGCAAATCGATTTTATTAACTGCGACCACCTGTGCCTTTGTCGACAGGGCAGGGTCGAAAAGGGAGAGCTCGGCGTTTATCTGCATATAATCGAGCAGTGGATCTTCAGCAAGCCCATCCAGGAGGTGGATCAAGACCCGCGTTCGCTGGATGTGGCGCAAAAAATTGTGTCCCAGTCCAACCCCCAGGTGGGCGCCTTCAATTAATCCTGGGATATCTGCCAGGACGAGGTTTGTTTCCGGATCAAGCTCGGCCACCCCCAGGTTTGGTTCAAGCGTCGTGAATGGGTACGGGGCGATTTTCGGCTTGGCATTGGTAACGACTGTCAAAAATGTGGATTTGCCAGCATTTGGGACGCCAATGATGCCGATATCCGCAATAAGCTTTAATTCCAGGCGCAGGCGGCGTTCTTCACCGGGAGCGCCTTTTTCGGCCATGCGCGGAGCCTGGTTCCGGGAGCTGGCGTAGCGCGCATTGCCGCGACCGCCACGGCCGCCCTTAGCAACCAATAGCTGCTGTCCCGCTTCAACCAGATCGCCAAGAACTTCTCCCGATTCAGCATCGTACACGATGGTTCCAGGCGGTACCAGGACGAGGAGATGGTTGGCAGATTTTCCAGTACGGTTGCTGCCACCACCTTTTAAGCCGCTATCGGCCTGGAATTTTTCCTGGTAGCGGAAGGATGACAGCGTATTAAGGCGCGAATCAACCTCCAGGAGTACATCTCCCCCTCGCCCACCATCACCGCCATCCGGACCGCCGCGCGGCACGTATTTTTCACGGCGGAAGTGAACAACGCCATCGCCTCCAGAGCCAGATGCGACCAGGATTTCAACTTCGTCGATAAACATACGGACGGATTATATCACCCGTCTGTTGGGAACTTCTTTTTGTCGAGAACGGGTGAATGGCGGTAATACAGTTCTCCCTGGTAAGAGACCGGCTGAAGAAGGCCGCGCCCAATCAGGCGATTGAGCGTAGTCTCGCTTTCCCCGGCTTCTGCCAGCATTTCAAGTACAGCCACCCGGCGCATTGGATGAACTTTGGTGATCGCCAGGATGCTCTCACAAGCCAGGCTGGCAGAAGCAAATTTCGCCGGGTCACCCTGGATAAGGAGCTCAACTTGTGAAGGTATTATCGTGCGGAATACAGCCAGAGCCTGAGACAGAAATGCCTGATTGGGTGGCAATACCCAGGTTTCCATTGGTGGGCGAGTGGGGACAGCGAGGTAGCTGGCGGCCGGCTGGAGAGAGGCGATAAATTCCGCTGTGGCAGCCAGATCTGGCAGAGAGTCGTTGATACCCTGCACGAGCATGGTTTCGGTGATCAGGCGCCCCGAGTAGGATTTTGCAAACAGGTGCAGGCCTTCCAGGGTTTCACCGAGATCCAGGCGGGCATATGGGCGATCGATTTTGCGCCATTGATGTCGATCGATTGAATCAACTTTGACAGAAACCAGGTCGGCATGATCTAGTTCACTGCGAACACACGAATCTGAAAGCAATGTGCTGTTCGTGAAAACAGCCCGTGGTAAACCGAAGCTTCTTGAGCGGATCAGCAGCTCGCCAAGGTGGATATCAAGAGTGGGTTCGCCATCTGGAACGAAAGAAATGTAATCTACATGTACCTGACGTTTTGCCAGGTCTGCTAGGCAATGCTCCAGGTCAGAAATAATCGCATCAGGCTGGTAGAACTCGCGTCGTTTGCAGCTCAATCGCGTTGTAGGCCCGGCCTGACAATAGACACAGGCATAGCTGCAAAATTTAGCCGGAATGTGGTTGACCCCCAGGCTGCTCCCCAGACGGCGGGAAGGGATGGGTCCAAAAGTAAACATTTTACGACCACCTATTTAAAAATCGTTCCCCCAACTCTTTCATCCTACTTAATCATAGGCGCGATTATGTGCTTAAGAAAGGGTAGAAAAGCCTGAAAAAGCCATGACAGACGTTCCTGGCAGCCGAAATCACCAGTGGATCCTGAGCCCCATGCTGCTTGCGAAGCAGTTAGTGATTTGCGACCGTTCGTGCATCCAATGAAAGCTATTGTACTAAACTCGCGAAGGTTTGCACAAATGAGAGAGAAGTGGTATAAATCGCTTGTGGCTTTTGCCACTTGCGCTGTGCCATCCCACGCCGGTAGGAGGAAAATCTATGCTCGATAAAGTGATTCCGGATATTGTGGTCGGGAGGCTGCCCCTTTACCTAAGAACATTGCAAACGATGGCGCATCAAGGCCGCCAGGTTACCTCCTCGCAAGAGCTAGGGGAGTACCTGGGTATCTCCGCTGCCCAAATCCGGAAGGACCTGTCACAATTTGGGGAGTTTGGAAAACAAGGGACAGGCTACAACATACCCTTCTTGATCGATCAACTCAGTGAAATCCTGAATGTAAACCGGACCTGGGAGATCGCGATCGTCGGTGTCGGGGATATCGGGCATGCAGTTGCCCGTTACCAGGGTTTTGCCAATCGAGGATTTATTGTCAGCATGATTTTCGATTCCGATCCGTCAAAAATTGGCCAGATGGTGGGTGAATTTGTCGTGCAAGATGCAGCCAATTTGATTGAAAAAGTGCGCTCTGCTGGGATCAAGGTCGCCATGATCACTGTCCCGGCGGATTCTGCCCAGAATGTGGCTGAGAAGTTAATCAAGGGCGGCGTGCGGGCGATCTTAAATTATGCGCCGATTACATTAAATATCCCTGCGGATGTAAAAGTACAGCACATTGACCCGGCTGTGCACTTGCAGCGTATGACTTATTACCTGGATTAAACCCAGGTTTATACCAACACCCCCGGGTCAACATGCCCGGGGGTGTCTTTATTTAACAGGTGTTTTAGCTTTCCCGGGGAGCAAATCATCCAGCAGGGTAAGATTGGGCTTGTGCAATCCGCCGATATAACGCAGGGTGTGAATACAATAGGAATTCTTCCCAGGGGGCAGGGTCGATTTCCGCCAGGTTTTGATTTGCCAGGCGAATAAGCGCGGAAGCAAAAGCAACCCCATTGCCTGTGAGTTGCAGCGCAAACTCATCGGCCTTACGTTCGCGCCAGCGGGAAACAGCATTTCCGAGCGGCAGGCTGATAAGACCAAAGCTGCCTAAAACCAGGCCGAATAAGGGCAGGGCGGCGATATCGGCAGGGCCATAAAAACCGAAATAAACCACCCCCCACTCCAGGAAAATTGATACGAGGTACAGGCCGATCAGGGTGAGCAGGCTCTGAAGGACAATCAGGATCGGAAGGTCGTGGTTGACGTGGTGCCCGAGCTCATGGGCAAGAACGGTCTCGATCTCATCTGGGGTAAATTCTGCCAGCAGCGTATCCCCCAGAATTATCCGGCGCGAGGATCCGAGGCCAACCAGGGCAGCATTGGCTGCACTGGTGCGGCGGCTCATATCAAAGGTGAAAACACCACGCACGTGGGTACCGGCCTGATCCGAGAGATGCATCAGGCGTTTCTCCAGGTCAGCGTGCTCCTCCGCCAGGGGAATGTATCGATTAAACAAAGGCAAAATCAGAATGGGGGCAAGATTAGCCAACAGCACATCAAATACCAGCAGTACACCCGCTACCCACAGCCACCAGGTCTGGGGCTGTGCTCGGAGCAGGGCGTAAATGAGTTCGAGGACTGCGAGCCCAAGAACAGATCCCAAAACCAGTCCCTTGGCTTGATCGACGATCCATCCAACCCGATTCTGGTGCGAGAGACCGAAGCGGTGCGGCAGTACATAACTTTCGTAATAAGACAGAGGGAAGTTCAGAACCAGGTAGATACCGCCAAAGATCAGGGCATATAAAGCCACAAGTAACCACGGATTGCTGGTCAGCTCGAGCAGTGCGTCACGTAAAGCGACCGACCAGCCCAACAAAAGCCAGGCCAACAGATAAATTCCACCGATGGCGAGATCGATTACCATCAATCGTCTTCGCAGGTGGGCGTAATTGCGAGCCTGCCCCTGCCGGATGGGATCGATGACTGGTGCATTCATGACGCAGATTATACCGGGGTTTCCTTAGCCAGGTGCAGGCTGAGATTTTGGTATTTCACTGTTGCCAGATTACAGAAATTCATCAGGGGTATTTGTATTTTCTCCAAGTAGATGAATTGCTTGACCGGATGCAGGAATTTTTCTATGATTGTGATACACGTCACAAAGCGCACAGAGTCTGGTCAGCTTCAACGGATACCATCTGTGCGTGGCATTCTTGGAACTGGTGATCGGGGGAGGGCAGCAATGATTATCCGGTCCTTACGCCATATCTTTAACTTGAGCTGCTGTTTGCTGTTCCTGGTGGCGAGTTTAAATCCGGGGAGCACAAGCTGGTGGGCCGCTGCCAAACAGTTAGCGATTCCGCTGGCACCGCAGGTAGATGGTGAAGTTGCCCTCGTCGCAAATAACCTGGTCGACTTAGTTTGGGATCCTGCCGGATACCCAAGCTCACCCGGGCGATTTCGCCGCTGGGAACTGTGGCGCGGCACATCAGCGGATGCTTTGATAAAAATTAGTACTGGTGCTGACGAGACGACGAGCTTCTATCGCGATCGAGGGCTCTCGGTAGGGAACACGTTTTATTACCGGTTTGTTGTCGTGCGTTGTAATGAACCGTGTACCGACCAGGATGATGAAGTGCGCCTGGTGTATTTTGAGGATTCAGTCAAGACTGGGGTCTTTGATGGGAATGTGACTCAATCACTGGAGTTAGATGCCCTGGCTTACGAGATTGGTTTCAGTGAAACTGATTCGACAGCCGCAGTTTATATCAGTAACAACGCAACCCTCACAATTCCGAAATCTGCGGTGATCACGAAAAGGCCAGACATTAGCAGCGGCAGCATCCAGGTAAAGTTAGGCAGCGTCAATATCACCCAGGCAACCCTGAATCAAGTTTCTGTAACTGTGGGTGAGTATGGGAGCACAAATGCGGATTGTCGTGGAGATTTCCGCAGTGTCCAGTTGATCGAAGGTTGGCTGGCAGTTAACGGAAGATGCACCCTCGATATTGAAGGCGGAGGTGGCACTTTTGGTTTAAGTGTGAGCGATATGGGCACAGTAAATATGCGAATCGCGACGATGACCGGCGCGGTTGATATTGATAAACAAGGTGTGGCATATTTTACAGATAACCAACTCTCCGGGCCGATTACAGTCTCTGGATATTACGCGCCAGCCCCACCGCGCGCCCAAGCATACCTTTCGCGAAACATAATTCTATCTGCATACCACAACCAGGGAATCAGAGCTTTTGATGGTGCAACGATTTATTTAACAGAAAACACATTGATCTATAGTGGAAATGTAACCAGCGAATCATCTGTTCTGCTGCAAGCCAGCGGGTCAGAGACCCTGGTGACCGCAATCGCAAACACTTTTGAAAATGGGAAAATTGCACTGCATTGGGGACCGACAGTAAAGATTGAAGATAATGTCCTGACTGGGGCTGGTTCAGCGATCGCTGTCGGCTGCTCCCTGTGCGGCACAGGAGTGCAGGCAGAGGGGACAATTGATCGGAATACCATCCAATCGGGCTGGGGGTTTGAAATGTGGGATGGGAGCCAGAGTATCAGCCCCCGCCACAACTGCATCCGCGGCAATAATCCCGGAATGACGGTGGTTAACAGCCTGCCGCAAAATTTGGATGCCTCTTCCAACTATTGGGGATCAGCGAATGGACCGCGCCATCCCAGCAATCCTGGAGGTACAGGAGATGAGATTGTTGGCAGCAAGGTGACCCTCAGCCCATGGGACACAAGCGACGCGAACTGTCGATTATCCCCCCTGCCGGCAATCTCAGACCTGCGTCCAATTGCGATGGAAATCGTACAATCTGTGCAAACCCCAGACAATGCAGTGCCGCTGGTGGCGGGTAAACCGACTCTGGTTAGAGTGTATGCTGAATCGAGCCGAGGCGCAGTATCTAACGTGAGCTGTGAGTTGTGGGGTTATCAGGGGGACACACTGATCGGGAAGTTAACCAGTACCCCCTGGCAGCAGACTGTGTACGCAGCCACAAGCCTGAATTCATTGCGTATAGATCTGGCACGCAGTTTTAATTTTTATCTGCCAGACGCCTGGACCGTTGATGACCTGGAACTGGTTGCGATATTAAACCCGGATGGTTCAATTGAGGAGCTGACCAGGGAAAACAACCGGTTCTCCCGCCAGGTTAATTTTACTCCACGGCGCGTAATGCGGGTGCTTGCTGTGCCTATCCGTTACCACACCTTGCTAACCGATACAACCCCGGTATTAAATAATTTAGTTCAATTGAGCTCGCTGGCTGAGCGCATCTATCCAAATTTCCAAATTCAGGTTACACCAGCCGGTCCGCCAATCGAATGGACGAGTGCTTTTCTGACAAAAAGCTTGCAGCTGTACTATACACCCGAGATCATGGATTTGCTGATGGACAGGTTGAACCTGGCAAACCGGACTCAGCCGCCAGACCAGCAGTATGACCAGGTGTATGGGGTGTTTGCGAATGACGCCCCGCTGACGTACTGTGTCTCGGACCCTTTATGGTCCACAAATATCACGATTGGCAAGACTGGCCGCGGCAGGGCAGCTTACGGCAGTCTGAATCCAATCTGCTTCGCCCATGAAATTGGCCACAACCTGGGATTGCGCCATCCTAACACGGCTGACTCCTGTGGTGCACTTGATTCCTCGACAGACTGGAAATATCTCAATGCCACGATTTAAGAGTATGGGGTCGATGTGATTGCTCAGCAAATCAGGCCTGTTACCAACCACGATATTATGAGCTACTGCCAGGCTATCCCAATGTGGATTTCACCTTTCCATGAACAAAAATTGTTCCAGGCAAACGCAACGCCTCAGGCAATTCTCAGCGGAGTGGAAGATAGTACATACCTGCTTATACGCGGGACGGTCGGTGACAGCGGCGCAGTAAGCCTTGGTCCAGCATGGCAAATGAGCATGACGGTACCCCCAACGAACCCACCTGCGGGAACAACCTACTGCGTGCAGCTCCAGGAAACCAATGGAACTTTACTTTCCCAATACTGCTTTGACCCAGAATTTTATGATTATGAGGCCGATCTGACGAATTCGACTGACCGATTTGAGATAGCCTTGCCGGTGACCAGTGAGGCAGCCCGGATCGTGGTGAAAGAAGGGGTGACTATTAAAGCTCAATCATCTGCCAGCGCGAATCCTCCCTGGGTGCAAGTCAGCTATCCGAACGGGGGCGAAGTACTTAATAGTGGTTTTACAGCAACCTGGCAGGGTGGTGATCTGGATGGAGATCTACTGCGGTACCACTTACTTTACAGCCCAGATGGAGGTTTGAGCTGGCAGCCACTGGCAACTGATTTGACCGCGACCAGCTACGAAATTGACACCCAATATTTGCCAGGGAGCCCAAACGGGCGGCTGCAAGTGCTGGTGAGCGATGGTTTTTTCACGAACCAAGACAGCAGCGATGCGAACTTCACTATCCTGGATCACCCACCGTTGGTTGTAATCCATTTCCCTGCAAATGGCGATGCAGGGTTGGCCCCTTTAGTTTTAATGGGCAGTGGCTACGATCTGGAAGAAGGCGAACTTGAAGATTCATCCCTAGTGTGGACTTCAAGCGTTGATGGGGCTCTGGGCACGGGCGCGAATCTGCGCGTTGACTACTTATCGCCAGGCTGGCACGTGCTCACCTTAACCTCCACCGACAGCCAAAACCACTCCAGCGCAACCTCAGTGAATTATGAAGTCAAAGAGATGATGAAAGTCTTCCTGCCAGCCACCCGGCGCTGATGAATTCCAGCGCACTCCACCCGGGTATGACTAAAACCGGGGGCGCTCAGTTTGTATGAGCGCCCCCGGTCGTTATTAAATTCGTTTTGAAGGTGTGGTTACACTGGCGGCAGGTTGCGGCGGATCGCAGCAAAAACTCCCGGGACAAGCGCCCGCGCAGCCCCTTCAGCGGTGCAGTTGGTGGGGTTATCGACCAGGTAAGCAGGTACCCCGAGCTCTTTCGTGAGCAACTTCTCAATCCCTGGCAGCAGGGCACCCCCTCCGCAGATCGCGAGACCGCGGTCAATAATATCGGATACCAGCTCAGGAGGAGTTTTTTCGAGCACACGCCGCGCTGTTTCGATCACATCCCGGAGTGGCTCCTCGATTGCTTCAATCACCTCGCCAGTGGTTAGTGTCACCGGTCGCGGCAAGGCCGAAACCTGATCCTGACCCTGCATGGTGATAGAACGTTCTTCCTCCTGGGGGACTGCTGCACCGATCTGGATTTTGATTTGTTCGGCAGTTTGTGGCCCGATGATAATGCCATATTTCCGGCGCGTGTAGCTGACAATGGCTTCGTCAATCGCCATACCACCGGCGCGCAACGTTTCGCCAGAGACAATTCCATACATGGCAAGGACGGCAGCCTGGGTTGCACCTCCCCCGAGACAAAGCAGCATGTTACCGGAAGGTGTGCCAATTGGGAGGTCGGCCCCCAGTGCGGCAGCGAGCGGCTGCTGGATCAAAAACACCTCACGACTGCCGGCTGCTAATGTCGCCTCGTGGACAGCCCGGCTCTCAACACTGGTGATGCCATGGGGGATTGTTATCATGACCGTGGGACGGAACAGGCGGATAGAACCAGAAACCCTGCGGATCAAGTATTCCAGCAGGCGTTCGGTGACCTCGTAATCAGCGATCACACCATTTTGAAGGGGTCGTGCGACTTCGATTGATTCCGGAACGCGGCCGTACATATTCTGGGCTGCCTGACCGACCTCGACGATTTTCTGTTCTAAAACTGCGATCGCGACCACTGTAGGTTCGTCCATCACCACTTCGTTGCCAATGGCGACGCGGGTGTTGATCGTCCCTAAGTCGATACCCAGATCTTTCGAAAACAATGCCATTTGGTTGGGGTCTCCAGGTGGCTGCCGAGGTGCAAGCTTAGATCAGGCAGGTAACCTAACGCATTTTACCAGTTTGTTGGCTGCCTGTGCCAGCATACGGCGGTTGCTTAATTGACAGGAGCCCGGCAGCCTGAAACCCACCAGCTCGCGCAATGGGCAGGAACAGGGAAACAGGGCTCGAAAATTCTTGGTTTACGCGCCGTAGCCTGGTTCGCCAGGCCGCGGCTGGCTGCCGGATTTCCGATAGCGGCGGACGGCATCCAAACGCAGGTTCGAACGGCGCAGGGCTGCTTCTACCGCCAGGTAGGTATCCGTATCCGGGGGCGGGCCTTCCTTCAATATTTCTTCTGCGCGCTGGCGGGCTGCTTCGGCACGCGAGATATCGATTTCATAGACGTTTTCAGCCGCAGAGGCCAGCACCGTGACAACCTCCGGCTGTACCTCAACCAGGCCTCCAGAGATGGCAAACACCTGCTCCTCACCCTGGCCGCGCACTTTGAGAATGCCAAAACCCAGGGTTGAGATCAGCGGGGCATGATTTGGGAGGATGCCCATTTCACCGTTCACCCCGGGTACGACGATAATATCGGCATCCCCTTCGTAAACCATTCTGTCTTCAGAAACAATTTCAACTCGGATGGGCATGTTCTGCCTCTTTAATCGGATTTAGACAGTTCATCGGCTTTGTCAGTCGCCTCATCGATGCTGCCAACCATCATGAAAGCCTGCTCGGGAAGATCATCGTGCTTCCCGTCCAGGATTTCGCGGAAACCACGCACAGTCTCCCGGAGGGGTACATAGCGTCCTTCGAGGCCGGTGAACTGCTGGGCGACGAACATAGGCTGCGAAAAGAAGCGTTCAATCTTACGAGCGCGGGAAACAATCAATTTGTCGTCTTCGCTCAACTCGTCGATTCCAAGGATGGCGATGATATCCTGAAGGTCTTTGTAGCGCTGTAGAACCTGTTGAACCTCACGCGCGGTGTTGTAATGCTCATCGCCGACGATGATTGGATCGAGGATGCGCGAAGTTGATTGGAGCGGGTCAACTGCCGGGAAAATGCCCTTTTCGACGATCGATCGCTCAAGGGCGATGGTGGCATCCAGGTGGGTAAATGTCGCCACAGGGGCGGGATCGGAATAATCGTCAGCAGGTACGTAGACTGCCTGCATCGAAGTAATCGAGCCGGTGCGTGTCGAAGTGATCCGTTCCTGAAGCTCGCCCATCTCCGTTGACAGGGTGGGTTGGTAGCCAACGGCGGAAGGCATCCGCCCCAGCAGCGCCGAGACTTCCGAGCCAGACATGGAGAAGCGGAAAATATTATCAATAAATAACAGCACATCCCGCCCGCTATCGCGGAAATATTCGGCCATCGAGAGGGCAGTCAGCGCCACCCGCAGGCGGACACCTGCCGGTTCATTCATCTGCCCGTAGACCATGACGGTATCCTTCATCACGCCGGATTCAAGCATTTCACGGTACAACTGGGTGCCTTCCCGGGTTCGCTCACCAACACCCGCGAAGACGGAGTTGCCTTCATGCTCTGTAGCGACTGAGCGGATGAGCTCCATGATGATGACGGTTTTTCCAGTGCCTGCGCCGCCGAAAATACCCGTTTTGCCGCCTTTGGTAAACGGCGCAATTAAGTCGATGACTTTCAGGCCGGTTTCAAAAACTTCGACTGAGGTTGTCTGTTCTTCAAAACCAGGCGCTGTGCGGTGGATCGGGTAGTTCACGTCTGACGTGACGCTGCCTTTGCCATCCACCGGGAGGCCGAGCACATTAAAGATCCGGCCAAGCGTGGCAGGCCCGACGGGTACGGTGATCGGGGCACCAGTTGCGATTGCGGGCATGCCCCGCCGCAAACCATCGGTCGTGTCCATTGCAACCGTACGGACTATATGCCCGCCCATATGTTTTTGCACTTCGAGGACTAGGGGGGTTTCATCCGGGCGGTTAATCTCGACTGCTTCGTAAATTTCTGGGAGCTCGCCAGCAGGAAATTCGACGTCTACGACACCACCTAAGATTTGCTGAACATGTCCAGTTGACTTTGCCATTCATTCCTCCAAATATTAAGCTTCGGCCTGGGCAAGTGCTTCAGCACCGCCGGCGATATCGAGCATTTCGCTTGTGATCGTTTGTTGACGAGCCTTGTTGTATTCTAACGTCAGGGCACCCGCCAGTTCGGTAGCATTATCGGTGGCATTTTTCATCGCGACCATGCGTGCGGCGTGCTCGCTGGCCTGTGATTCCAGGATTGCCTGGAATACCTGCAGAGCGGTGAAGCGCGGGATGACCTCATCCAATATTTCAGCCTGGCTTGGCTCGTAAATATACGCGGCCTGAGGTCCGTGACGATCCACCTGAAAAATCCATGACACGCCCATCCCCGGCCTCCAGGCTGAGAGGCAGCAGGCGTTTGTGAGTGGGTTTTTGGGCAATCATGTTGATAAAGTCGGTGTAAACCAGGTACACCTCGTCGACGGTCCCCGTCAGGAATTCATCCACAACCAGGCGGCCAATGGCCGAAACATCGCCAAACGTGGGCGCAGCAGGTATATTGCTGAACTCTGCCAGGACGTTGCGGCGCGAACGATACAACAAATCGCGCCCTTTCCGCCCAACCGCCACAAATTGGACCGGATTGGAATAATTTCCAAATTCATTAAACGTGTAGCGGATGATGTTCGTGTTGTATGCACCCGCCAGGCCGCGATCACCGGAAATTACAACCACGAGGGAGTTGTTGATTTTGGTGCGCTCGGTGAGCAAGGGGTGGAGTGTTCCGCGCCCGGGCTGGCTTGAAATGTGCTGGAGCACCTGCCAGGCTTTGGTTGCATATGGGCGCGTGTGGTTCACTGCTGCAATCGCTTTGCGGACTTTGCTGGCGCTGACTGCCTGTAAGGCGCGTGTGACCTGGGAAATATTCTTTACGCTGCTGATGCGCAGCCGGACCTCTCTTGCGGATGGCATGTTTTCTCAGTCTCCTGTGCTCACCTGAACCGGCTATTGCCAGGTGGAGTTGAAAGAGGTCAGTGCTTCGCGTAGGCGAGCTTCAGTTTCCTCGGTGATCCGCTTGCGGGCAGCAATGTCCTTGCCAATATCCGGATGGGAGGTCTCCATGTAGCGCTGCAGGGCAGATTCCCAGGCTTTAATGCGGTCGATGGCCACTTTATCTGAAAACCCGCGTGTACCGGCGAAAATCACGATGATCTGGTTTTCAAGCGACATTGGCTCGTACTGCGGCTGCTTGAGTATTTCCTGTAAGCGTTGACCGCGGGCCAGCTGAGCTTGAGTGGCGCGATCCAGGTCAGAGCCGAATTGGGCGAATGCCGCCAGCTCCCGGAAGGAAGCCATATCCAGGCGCAGGCGCCCGGCCACCTGTTTCATGGCGCGCGTCTGGGCGTCGCCGCCCACCCGGGAAACTGAAATGCCCACATTTACTGCCGGGCGGATACCAGCATAAAACAAATTGCCTTCCAGATAAATCTGCCCATCTGTAATGGAGATTACGTTGGTGGGTACGTAGGCAGAAACGTCACCGAGCAAAGTTTCGATGATTGGCAGAGCTGTCAGCGAGCCACCGGTGCCTGCGACTTTAACCAGCTTGTAAGCATCTGGATTTTCCATGGCTTGCAGGGCTTGATCCGCAGTGTGGTGGGCAACCGGGCCAATATAGACCTGCCCGTTGACCGCGTCTTCCGAGGTGGCGGTTTCGGCGTCGAATGGTTTGGGCACGATGACAAACTGGTCAGCGAGCCGGGCAGCGCGTTCCAACAAGCGCGAGTGCAAGTAGAACAGGTCCCCCGGATAGGCTTCACGTCCCGGAGGGCGGCGTAATAGCAGCGACACCTGGCGGTACGCCCAGGCATGCTTGGATAGATCATCATAAACCACGAGGGCATCGCGCCCGGTTTCCATAAACTCTTCACCGATGGCACACCCTGAATAAGGGGCAATGAACTGCATGGCGGCCGGATCATCGGCCGCGGCAAGCACAACCGTGGTGTAATCCATCGCGCCGAAGCGTTCAAGAATGGCAACCGTCCGGGCGACGGCTGCCTTTTTCTGGCCGATCGCAACGTAGATGCAGATGAGGTCTTTGCCCTTCTGATTGATAATGGTGTCGATTGCCAGGGCAGTTTTGCCTGTCTGGCGATCGCCAATGATCAGCTCACGTTGGCCGCGCCCGATCGGGATCATCGAGTCGATGGCTTTGATCCCGGTCTGAACGGGTGTGTCGACATCTTTACGTGCCACAACGCCAGGAGCGATGCGTTCGATCGGGCGAAAATGATCGAATTTAATCGGACCTTTACCATCAATGGGCTGACCGAGAGCGTTTACTACTCTTCCCACCATGCCGTCCCCAACCGGAACCGAGGCAATGCGTCCGGTAGTACGGACCTGCATCCCTTCTTCGACGCCTTCGTAAATCCCAAGAATGATGATCCCCACACTGTGTGCTTCGAGGTTGAAAGCGATCCCCATGACACCATTTTCGAATTGGACCAGCTCCTGGGCCTGAACATCCGCCAGACCGGTGGCACGGGCAATGCCATCCCCTGCCTCGATGACGGTCCCGACCTCGCGGATTTCGACTTCAGGTTTGAAAGTGTCGATTTGGTGCTGCAGATCGGACGTAATTTGCTTGATCAAGTCAGACATCTTGCCTCCGTTACAATGTTTCTTTGTCTTGCAGTAAAGTAGATACGGCCTTTAAGCGAGCCCGGCGTTCAGCGCAGGGCAGTGTATTCCAATGAGATCAGGCAGTCAAGCCAGCTACGGTGTGATCATCCAACCTGACCAATAATTCAACCAGCAGGCGAACAGCCCGGTCATAATCATCACGGTGCAGGATGGCACTGTGAGAATGGATGTGGCGGGCAGCAACGCCGATAACGACCGTCGGCACACCGGATTGATGCAGGTGGATCGCGCCACCATCGGTTGCACCGGCTTCTATGAATGAGATTTGCAGGGGGATTTCAAGCTCACGCGGAGTATCCATCACAAGATCGCGCAGGCGCAGGTTGGGGATCATGCGTGCGTCATAAATGAGCACCGTCGGCCCGCCGCCCAGTTTTACCGAGGAAACATCCTCTGTGATCCCGGGGACATCACCGGCGATATCTGATTCGAGGATGATGGCGACATCCGGATTCACCGAGCGGACGCTGGTAGTAGCACCCCGCAGCCCGATCTCTTCCATGACCGTTGCGACACCATAAATGGTATTTGGGTGTGCCGTATCGCGGAGCGCTTCGAGCACTGAGATAACCAGAGCCGTCCCGACACGATCGTCAAATGCTTTGGAAAGGTAGGTCTTCCCACCTGCCAGCTCCTGGAAATCAGCGTGTGGGATCACCGGATCACCAGGGCGAACACCCGCGGCGAGTACTTCGTCCCGGGAAGTTGCCCCAATATCGATGTACATATCTTTCTTTTCGACCACTTTCGAGCGTTCATCCGCCGGCAGCAGGTGGGGTGGTTTCGCGCCCAGAACACCGGTCACATCACCCAAGCTGGTCTTGATGATTACACGCTGCCCCAGCAGAACCTGATCGAACCAGCCCCCCAATGGAATAAATTTAAGAAAACCCTCCGGGGTAATGTGCTTGACCATAAACCCGATCTCGTCCATATGACCGGCAAGCATCACCCTGGGGGTTTCATTGGATCCGGACTTACGGCAGATCAAATTGCCAGTCTTGTCCTTTTCAAGGTCACCCAGCGGCTCTAAATATTGGCGGACAATGGCACGCACAGGTCCTTCATAGCCCGGGACACCGTGGGCTTCCGTCAGTGTTTTTAACAGGTTGATCGTTGGATCCATGCAACTCCCCTCGACCACTGAGTCTCTGGATTCGAGGTGCTCACCAGGCCGGCCGTGATACCGGTTCTTACCGGTCTGATTGGGTCAGGCATGCGGGTGGCCATCGGTATGCTCGTCCTCAGCGGGTTGGTGGGAAACCGGATAAATGATACCTGAAAGTATGGGTATTGTCTAGTTATTCACAAATTGGGCTGAGCGCCTTCCAAAAAGAAACACAAAGAGATGCAGGAGAGATCGTTCCAGCCGCATGGAATGCTGCAAACGCTGAATGCAGGCTGCGTTTAAACACAGACCAGCGAATTACGCAGTATCACCAGCCACCCGCTGCAATGTAAGAAGTTTGCTTGAATAAGGCGGAAATTTATTACGCTATATTTCGCATAGATGTGTATTTTCTGCAGAAATACAGGTGTAAGCACGCAGTGTATGCACTCGCCGGTGGTGGTTGTAACCAGGCAGGGATTCGGGGCAGTATCTCTCCAGAAATGACCTGGGGTTTTGGTGTGATCCAGCCCGCGTAACCACAAATACACCCTTAGACTCCATCAAACTCGGGCAGATAATGGACAATGCCGCGATAGTCCTGCAGGGCACCTGGCCTCAGCTCGAGCACCATGAAAGCTTCGGCAGGCACTGGTGCGCTGTACTGGATGCCAAATTCCACTGCTGGAACAAAGCCAAAACGAGGGTAATACGACGGGTGACCCAGCAAAACGACAAGATCCACATTACGTGACCGGCACTCATCCAGGCCGGTTCTGATCAACAATGCACCGATCCCCCGGCCTTGCTGGGCTGGATCGACTGCGATCGGGCCTAGTCCGAAGGCACGGGAGGGGGCAGGGGCGTTTGTGAACGTTACCGGGCTGAAAAGTATATGCCCCACAACTTCGCCTGCCAGTACCGCAACCAGCGAAAAACAGTCTGGATGTTGTCTTAAGGCAGCAGCAAGATCGGCTTCAGCAGGGCCATCAAAGGCTGCCGAAATAACCTTCCCGACAGCGCTTCCATCTGCGGGTACTTCGGGCCGGATGCTGACAGCGGGAGATATTGGGTCAGTTGGCTGCATAAAGTTCTCCTTCGGTAAAAGATATCTTGCGTCAAGTTGGGGTTGTGAAAAAATCCAGGATGGCGGTCATTCCAACATGGAGGCAATCTGGCGGAATGCCGCCGGTTGGGGCGCAGAAGCAAGCCATGTGAGAATTTGGTGGGTATTTTCTTCGGGAGAGGCGGGGTGAGTTGTGACAGCGAAGTCATATACCTTGCTTGCATGTATGGTCTCGTATTGGGCGCGAGCCTGTCCCAGTGTGCGATCGCGGCGGGAGCGTTCGTGTGCCTCGAGCACCTCCAGCGGGCATTCGATGGCGATCAAAAAGGCGTGCGATCGCTGAAAGAGTTGGGCGCATTCAGCCAACCAGGCCGGGTCGAGCAGAACGTGGTCGGCAAGGACGTTGTTCCCGCGGTTCAGCAAGGATGCGATGGCTGAATGCATGCCCGATACCAGAGTGCGGCCGCGGACTCCGGGCTGGATTGACAAAATCCGGTTTTCCGGCGGTGGGCTGTATTCATAGTGGAATATTTCACTCCACAGAGGTTGATCTAGGTATTTTTTGGGCAGCATCCACAGGAACCGGTCCAGTCCGGCGTCGAGGTAAGGTTCGGGCAGTGCTTGTTGGAGGGCACGCAGCAGGGTAGACTTGCCTGAGCTGGAAACCCCATTCAGCACCAGCAAGGTCGGTTGGGATGCCGTATGATCCATGGGCAGCTGGTTTTCCGGGTTCGTCAAACGGGCAGCTCGAGGAAGACCGGGCAGTGGTCTGAGGCCTGCTGGCCTGTTTGTTCAACCAAATCAAATCGCGGAAAATCAAAATTAATACGCATGGGATCCGGATCGTTTTCGCTGCGAAAAATGCGTGTAGTCAAAGGTCGGCGGCTGCCAGAGGCGTAATAACCGTCAAAACCCAGACCGCGGCGTTCAATCGTTGGTAGCATCCCGCGTTGGATGACAGCCTCCGCCAAAACGGGAGAAAGCAGCATGTAATCGAGCTGGCTGGTGCGGTTGCGCGATTTGTACCAGTGGGTCCAGCGCTGTTCGGCAGGCAGCAAATCAACCACGTTTAACAGGCCCGCCTCCTCAACCAGCGGCGCGACCCAGGGAGAAAGGGGCTGATCGTTCAGGTCCCCCAGTACAACGAACCGCGAGCGGCTGTAGAGATATTCGGAAAATCGCTCTTTTACGATCCGAGTGACGGCCTCGGCCTGCACGTGGCGGCGCTGATCGGAACGTTCAGACTCCGCCGGGCTGCCAGAACTGGTAAATTTGGATTTCAAATGATTGATAAACAGGTACAGGCGGCGGTTGCCCGAGGGATTAACCCGATCGCTACCTCAAGGCAGTCGCGGCTGAACAAGCGGCGTCCCTGTCCGTCAAGCTCATCGACATGGGAACGCACCGACAGGATCTCCTTGGTGCTGAGGATACCGACATCAATCTGGCGCAAGTCGTACGAGTTGATCAGTAGGGCGTATGGATAATGGCTGCCCAGGAAAAAATCATTAAACAGGCGCAGGGCCTGCAGGCTTTCGACCTCGCACAGGCAGAGGATATCCGGTAAGCCGTTTTCGGAAAGGACCTGGGCCGATAGGGCAGTTTGATCCGGATTATAGGGTTCAAACATGCCCGGATTGTTGATCGGTAAAAAACCCCATTCCGGGTCGCTGCCCGCCGAGGAGCCGCTCATATCCCCGGGGTAGGTCTGACCGAAGCGGTAGCGCAAAAACAAGTTATTAACATTATAGAATGCGAGGCTGGTCATTCAGATTTGCCCTGCCAGAGGGACTTGCTGCCTTCCGCTGCAGGCGGAGCGTCGTCCCCCGTGACTGCCGTGGACGGGGCTTGTAAGCTGGCGATCTGTTTTTGAGCAGAATCGAGCTTTAAGCTTTGGTCGGCGACACTGGCCTCTAATTCCGTGATGCGTTTCCGCTGGTTGCGGTTTGCGCGATCCTTGCGAAGCATCGTTGGTGTGGAGGCAAGGTAGCTGATCAGAGCGCCCAGCGCCAGGGATACTAAGACGACCAGAGCAACCGAAGACTTAAACGTCCAGAGTAGAAATGTGATTTCTACTATTTCGGTATTTTGCAGGGCAAAGATCACCGAGATGGCTGCGACGATGAGTGACAAAAATAAGAAAATGGTCATAAATCCCTCCAGATAGGTTTGTCTGGGTCACAACAAACTTGGACAATACGGTGCTTCACACGCTCGTGAAAGTCCGTTGTTTATTTATACATTAAATCATGTTTGCGAGAGGAGGGAAATAAATGCGGGGAACCCTGCACAGCCACAATTGATTGGCAGGTCGGTGGTTATATAAACGATCAGGGCGATCGCTGAGGAGAAAAGGAAGGTTTACTTCTGATTTCTCTGCAGCGAATAGCCGCGCAAAGAGAAAAAAATCGAGGCAAAAAACATCGGTAGGGCAAATCCATCTGCGAACCCCTGGATCGTCCCGGTGAGCGCTTCATTCCCAATCAGGCCGGATAATACGGCACCCAAAAGCCTGCCATCGGCAATTTGCGTGGCACAAATTGCGACCAGGAAAAATATCATCCCCGCTGTGGTGTATCCCTGGGGAGTGTGAAATTTTCGCTTGATTTCCATATCAACCTCCAACACCCGAAAACTGGTGACCCTACCGAATTTCTCTGGACGAGGGCAGGTCATTGAGTAATGCGGTAGTACACCATCATCCCTAATTTTGTTACTGCCATTGCCAACATAATAAGGATGAAATCGTACCGAACAACCCGATTAACATAGTATTCATACAGCACCCAGCCTCCCATGAGGATCCCGCCCACAACCACTGCCCAGCGCGTAGAATAGTAGCGGTGCATGATGAACCGCTCGTCAACGGCGAATAATTTTGAAATCCATTCAGTGAACATGAGACTCTTCCTCTAGTAAACGGAACAGCTCGTCCGTGGAGCAGCGGAAATATTGCGCAAAACGCAGCGCAAGCGGCAGGCTGGGCGTATATCGGCCGCGTTCAATGGCATTGATGCTCTGGCGCGAAACCCCGACTGCCTGGGCCAGGTCGTCCTGGGTAAGGCCGCGCTCTATCCGGAAGTCGCGAATATAATTGACAACGTCATCGCCCATAAGAACCCATATGTAAAGTGTACTTTACATATAATATACTGGATTGGATTTGAAATGTCAAGCGCGCTTTACATATTCGAATTTACCAGACCTTGTGCGTGGCCAGAATCGCGGATTGATTTTTGGATGAGCTGGAGGGAGTACCCCTGAGATCGAAAACTCTCTGTCCGGAATGCGGCGCAGGATGGGTAGGCGAAGTCACCTGCGAATCGAATTTTCACCAGATGTTATTCTGGGAAGACGAATATCCGGACTATGGCGCGCGGGTGCATCTTCTGGCGGTGCTGTGGTATCACCTGCTGCACCGCACGCTTTTTTCTACGCGCGGATTAACATTTGGATTAGACCTGCTTGTGAAATTTGTGCGAGAAGGTGCCAACCCGGAAGATGTGCGCCGGGAGTCGCGCACTCTGGTCGACGGGGGCAATCACGATTGGAAAATCCGCGGGGTGGAAAATTCATATGCAGCCTACGACAGCCCAGTTGCCTGGAGCATGACGACTGCCGAGATTGTGCGCGTAGGTCATGAAAATTATTGTGAATCGGTAAAAACCTGGGCAGCTTCCATCCTGGAGGAGTTCCAAACCGCAGGCTACACTTTGGCCTGATTCTGCCTGGCAGGGGTAATGGACGAGATTGCCCCGGCGATGTATCCATCCTGACTCATTGGTTGTGGACAGGATCAGTCGACTGAGTCATCCTTGGGAGCCTTTGATTTGGCTTCGCTGCCCAGTTCTTGCGAGCGCTCGTAGGCGGCCCACACCGCCCGCGAGATGGCTGTACGGAATCCGGCTTTTTCCAGGTAATACAGCGCCGCTGCCGAAGTCCCACCCGGGGAGGTGACCTGGTTGCGCAGATGAGCGAGATGGACCGAGCTGCCGTTGTCCTGCATGTGTTTGAGGTAAAAATCAACCGAGCCGCGCATCGTCTGAGCAACCAGCTGCTCGGCAATCCGGCGCGGGAATCCCAGGTGCACACCGGCGTCAACCATGGCTTCCATAAATAAAAACACATAGGCCGGTCCGGTCCCAGATAAGGCGGTTGCCATATCCAGGTAGTATTCCTCTTCCATGAAGATTTCATCACCCAGGGCAGTCAGGATGCGGCGCCCCATTTCATGCTGCTCGCCGGTTGCACCAGAAGCCGTCCAGACCGTGATGCCTTCGCCGATTTGTGCGGGGGTATTCGGCATGGCGCGGATGACAGCCCGGTGGTTCAACCCACCGGAGATTTTTTCAATCGGTGCGCCAGCGACGATGGACAGGACCAGTGCAGACGGCGATATCGCATCGCGGAGGCCGACCAGAACAGCATCCAGGCGCTGGGGTTTAACTGCCAGGACGACCACGTCCGCTTCCGCGGCAGCGGCACGGTTATCGGTTGTGCCGCGGATACCATATTTTTCAGTCAGCTGCTCGAGGCGTTTCTGGCGTGGCCCCGCTGCCACTAATGATTCTGGTGCGGCCACTTGTTCACGGATCAGGCCCGCAATCATGGCTTCAGCCATGGCACCGGGCCCAATAAACGCTATGATTTTCTTTGAAAACAAGGCGAACCTCCGCTGGTGTTGGGCGATGTGAACAGGTCTAGCGCGAGAAATACTGCAAGGCGAGGCGTAAGCGCGTTTCGAGGTCGGGGGGCGTGTCACGCGGAATATTCTGGATGGCTGCCTGGGCCTCAACGATACTGTAGCCAAGTGATGTCAGGGCCGCCAGGAGCTCGCCATCCAGATCAGTCATGGCAGACACCGCCACGAGATCTTCCAGCCCCGGTTTGATCCGGTCCTGCAGGTGCAGGAGGATTTTTTGTGCGGTCTTGCGGCCTACGCCTGGGACGGAGGCAAACAGATCGGCCTGTTCGTTAAACACCGCTCGCCTGACAGCCTCCGGGGAAAGCTGAGAGAGAATTGCCAGGGCGAGCCGCGGTCCAACGCCCGGCACCCCCAGCAGAAGGACAAACAGCTCGCGTGCTTCCAGAAGTTCAAATCCATACAGGGCCAGCGCATCTTCCCGCACGACCAGGTAAGTGAACAAACTCAGTGTTTCACCTGGGCGGGCGGTGGCAACCTGATCGGCGGTGGTGTAAACCTGAAGTCCGATACCCCCAACCGCGATGATGACAGAATCTTTGGTGGTACGCACGATCTTTCCACTAACCGATGCAATCATAATCAGCGCATCCTGAATAGTTTGGGCAGGGCTGGTCGGCTGAGGGTCCGCTTAATGTTGGTCATAAACTGCCTGCATGCTCGCCCTGTGAATATGGCAGATGGCCACAGCCAGGGCATCCGCAGCATCGTCCGGCCTGGGTATCTCGTCGAGGTTTAACAGCGCCCGGACCATCTGCTGGACCTGGTTCTTCTCGGCATTTCCATACCCCACGACGGCCTGCTTGACCTCTAATGGTGTGTACTCCGCTACCGGCAGGTCCGCATTGGCCAGGCTGAGCAAAATGACACCGCGCGCCTGCCCGACGGTGATAGCCGTCTTGACATTCGTTTGAAAAAATAATTTCTCCACCGCTCCGGCGTCCGGACGATGGAGAATTATAACGTTATTTAATTGCTGGTAGAGCGCCTTCAAGCGGGTTGGCATCGGATCCCCGGCGGGAGTCAGGATGGCGCCATAATCAATGACTGCCAGACTTCCATCCGGGTTTTCGTGTACGACCCCATACCCGGTAGTGGCAGTCCCGGGATCAATCCCAATCACCAGCATACCGGATCAGGCAGCTTCAAATTGCGCCACTGCATCTTCCGAAAGGTGCAGGTTGGAAAATACTTCCTGGACATCATCCAAATCTTCGATGGCTTCGATGACCCGCATGACCTGCAGGGTGTCATCTACGGGGAGCTCGATTTCGTTGGTGGGTATCATCCTCAAACCGGCTTCATCGGGTTGGATTTTTGCCAGGCGCAGCCGGTCAGAGATCTGCTTGTAGGATTTCAACCGGCCCAACGATCTCGATCTCATCTTCATCGAAAACAACGTCATCCGCGCCGGCCTCAACTGCCAGCTCAAAAATCTGGTCGGGGTCTCTCCCCTTCGCCTCGAACGAAAAATACGCCACCCGGTTAAACTGCCATGCCACCGAGCCGCCCTCTCCGAGGCTGCCGTTGTAGCGGTTGAGAACATGGCGGATGTCCGCCACTGTACGATTGCGGTTATCGGTGACACAGGAGATCATCAGAGCCACGCCGTGGGGGGCATAGCCTTCGTACGCCACTTCTTCGAACTCAGCTCCGTCCTTATTTTCCCCGCTGCCGCGTTTTATGGCGCGCTCGAATATTGTCCTTGGGCATGTTGTTGGCGCGCGCTTTTTCAACCGCGATCCGCAGCCTGAAGTTTGAATCCGGGTCACTGCCGCCCTCACGGGCTGCCAGCACAATTTCACGCGTGAGGCGCGTGAACACCTGGCCGCGCTTGGCATCCGCAGCCCCCTTTTTGCGTTTGATGGTGGACCATTTTGAGTGTCCAGACATAGATCTCTCTCCTGCGAACCATCAGCCCGGGAAGGTCCGGTATCTGGTGTGCTGATGCTGATAGTTCTGGGATAATCACCCTGGTTTCGCCTCGTTGAGCGTCCTGTCATTATACCATGCAGGCTTTTTCAGAATGGTCGTGCGAGTAGATGAGAGTGTTGATTCAGCATACTTTCGGCACACCAGCGGGCCGCTCAACCGCACCTCTGTACCCAACACCAGGGACTCACCAGCCGTTATTGGATGGCGATGCCTAGCCGTTTACTCAAATTCTATTGCAAAATTTCTCGAATACGGGTAGATTTTTACAGTTTTGTAAGTTTAAGCAGGTGGGCTTTCAGGTTATAATCTTAATCCAATGGAAGATTGCCAGATCTTTTGCTGCCCGAACCGGAATAAAATCCAGCTTTACCCGCCTGTTCGAGGCGAACACCGCGCAGGGCAGTTCCAGTTGACCAAAAATCGAGCTTAGTGCGATTCACGCGCAGGCTCGATTTTAATTCCGGCATATCTTCCCGAAACGACAATCTCTTCCAAGTTGATAACTCCCGAAACGGCAAACTCATCGCAAGGTGAGGGCGCAAAGTTATGGGTCTGCCTGGTCGCAGATCGCCAGACTACCGAAGGAAAGCAGCAATCGCTGATTCATCACGCATGCTTTCATGCTACGGAAGGAGGTGATGCCTGGATGCAGATGCGGCAGGACCAGTTGCGGAGAGAGGGATTGATCTGCAGCGGCTGCTCGTACCCATCCAACTTTATGCTTTATCAATTTACAGCGTGACTTACGCACCAACCCATCAATATCGTAAGGAGAAAAAACGTGAAGAGGAAGATTTTAAATATCATCGTGATTCTGGCAATGCTGCTGTCCGTTGCACCTGCGGCGTTTGCCCAAGGATCGACTCCCCCCGACCGGATGTCCGGTGAAGTGCCGGCCCGTGTAACCGAAAATAAACTCGAAACACCGGTTGTGGATGCGGAAGTAACCAGCGCCCGCCTGGACGGCAGCCTGCTGGATGCAACCGGTCCCACCCAGGTGATCATCCGCTTGCGCTCCGAATCGGTCGCCGAGCGGAACATCCAGGGTCGTTCGGCGCAGCGCATCCAGCGCCTGCTGCAAACCCAGCAAGCCAACTTCTTAAGCCGGGTTGAGGCCATGGGTGCCAATGCGCGCGTTATTGCCCAGGTGCAGCTGGTGATGAACGCTGTCTTTGTTGAGGTGGATGCCTCGGCATTGACGACGATCGCCCGCGACCCGATGGTCGCCCGGATTGCCCCCGTGGGCACCTACGAGCTGGACCTGTCCGAGACCGTGCCTTACATCGGCGGCTCTAACATGCATGCTATGGGCTTCGATGGCACCGGCGTGCGCGTGGCGGTGCTGGACAGCGGCATCGACTACACCCATATCGCCTTTGGCGGTTCCGGTGATCCCGCAGATTACGCTGCCAATGATCCCACGATCATCGAACCGGGGACGTTCCCGACCGCCAAAGTTGTGGGCGGGTATGACTTCGTCGGTAACGGTTGGCCCACAACGCCATTAGCCCCCGATCCCGACCCGCTGGATGACGGTCCTGCAGGCGGACACGGTACCCATGTCGGCGACATCATCGGCTGGCGAGTTGGGCGTGGCTCCAGGAGCCTCCCTGTACGCGGTCAAAGTCTGCTCCTCGGTATCAACTGCCTGCTCGGGCGTCGCCCTGATCCAGGGTATGGAATTCGCCCTAGACCCGAACGGCGATGGCGACCCGGCGGACCATGTCGACGTGATCAATATGTCCCTGGGCTCCAACTACGGGCAGCCTTTCGATGACGACCTGTCTTATGCCGTGGAAGTTAATTCCTCCTATGGTGTGCTGACCGTTGCTTCCGCCGGCAATGGCTCCAACCTGCCTTACATCGTAGGCACGCCATCATCGGCGACTTCGGCCCTGTCTGTTGCGCAAACCAACGTTCCAAGCGCCTTCCAGCCCTTCCTGACGGTGGATTAGGCATGCGGTGATTACCTGTCAGTGTATCAATCGTGGTCACCCTACCCGACATCGGTCATCACCGCCCCGATGCAGTACGGTGACGGCGCGGGTGGCAACCTGAACGGCTGCGCAGCCTTCCCGGCCGGCTCGCTGGCGGGCAAGATCGTGCTGGTCGACCGCGGCGCGTGCAACTTTACTCTCAAGATCAGTAATATCGGTGTCGCTGGTGGCGAAGCCGGCATCATCGGTCTGGTTGATGGAAGCGACCCGTTCTTCGGTGGCGATGGCGGCGACCGACCGATCGATATCCCCGGCTACATGATCAGCCAGGCAAATTCCAACGCCCTGAAGGGCTGCCATTGCCGCTGGGGAAGTCGATCATGACAATCGATCCCGACAACGGTCTGCCCCTGGTGGGCACAATGGTCGGCAGCTCATCACGCGGACCGCGTAATCAGGACAGCTGGATTAAGCCTGAGATTGGAGCCCCTGGTGCTTCAGTGTCCGCTGAATATGGTACGGGCACCGGTGTGACTGCATTCAGTGGTACTTCGGGTGCAGCCCCGATGGTAACCGGCTCAGCAGCCCTTCTGCTGCAGGCCTACCCAGGCCTGATCCCGGCTGAAGTAAAAGCCCGCCTGATGAACAACGGCGAGACCGAAATTTACACCACCAACTCAGTTGTTGGTGACTGGCCCCCATCACCCGCATCGGCGGTGGTGAAGTGCGCGTCGATACGGCCTACATGGCCCCCGCTGCGGCCTGGGACGATGAAAACCTGACCGGCGCCCTCAGCTTTGGCTTCCACGATGTCGATAAGAGCGTCGTCAACCTGTTCAAGACGGTGCGCGTGCGCAATTACTCGGACAAGAACATCACTTACTCCATTACTCCAACCTTCCGCTACATGGATGACAAGGAGAATGGAGCCGTGATGGTCAGCGCGCCGAAGAGCGTGTTCGTCAAAGCCGGCAAGGATGCCACCTTCACGGTCAAGATGACCATCTACGGTGACCTGCTGCGCGGCAACTACATGAACGGCGGCTCGCAAGGCGCCAATCCCGCAGGGCTCGAACATCAATGAGTACGACGGTTACCTGGTGCTCGATGATGGCGAACAGCCGATCCACATGGCATGGCAGGTCCTGCCGCGCAAAGCCGCCAATACCATTATCCGCCCAGGGCTGAAGTTCCAGGACGGTATGGGTAAGGTGGAAGTGGTCAACCGTGGTGTGGGCACGTCCCAGGTGGATGTGTACTCGCTGCTGGGAGTCAGTGAGAACCAGCCGGAAGGTGGGATGGGTCAGCAAGACCTTGTGGTTGATTTCCGGGCGTTCGGTATCCAAACTTATCCGGTGCCAGCTGGCTACTGCGGGGCAAACGCCTCCTTCGTGTGGGAGTTTGCCATCAACACCTGGGAGCGGCTGACCCTGCCGCTGATCGACGGAATACGATGTTTATCTCGATGTCGGCCAGGATGGCGTCTATGACTTATGTGGTGTTCAATGCCAATTCCGCCCTTGGTTTCGGCGAGCCCCAGCTCGTGTGGGTAGCCAATCTGAGCACGGGTCGGGCATCGGCTTTCTTCTACGTCACGAACGCCACCAACACCGCCAACACTGTATTTGCTATCTGCGGTGACCAGATCGGCCTGGATGCAAGCGACTTCTTCACCACTCCGGTTGGCGTCGATGTGTATGCCTTCGAAAATCAATTCTATGGCAACCTGACAGATGCCATCGAAGGCATGGCGGCCTACCCGCTTGGTGAGCGCTACTGGGCTGCCACGGAAGACGTGCTCGGCAAGACCAAGACCAGCTTTACGACCTATGACTTTGGCGATGAACTCAACCAGGATCTTGGTTTGCTGTTCTTCACCAACAGCCCGCGCGGAGCGGGAAATCAGGGCGGCGCGACAGCTTCCTCCGAAGCAGTCATCGTTATGCCCCAGCCGTAAACCTGTTCAGTAGTTTCGGATCAAAAAACGGGGCCTCGTTAGCGAGGCCCCGTTTTACATCGGGCATCTTTATTGGTTGGGGGTGCTAATCGGTCTGATCGGCAGGTTGAAATCCCCCTGCTGGCAAATCTGAAACTTGCCGTTCTGGGAAGCCCGGAAGTCAACCAGCTGCTCGCCCACCAGCACCTGCACCCAGTAGCCTTCCACCAGCGCCATCGTGTACATCACACCCGGCTGCGGGCAGCCCAACGAGCCATCTGGCCAGATAACGGATTCGGCCCGCACAAGCGTGAACTGCGACCGGTCCAGCTTCAGATCGGTTTCCATGAAGGCGTACATCTTTTCGAGCAGGTCCCCGGGAACTTCGCCGATGACCGGGGTTTCTGGCACCAGGGGAATGCCCGCGCCGGGGGCAAGCTCGCGCCCCGGGGGCAGGTCACGGGTTGGCTGGGTAGGCGAGGGAGCCGGGTTTTCGGTCTCCTGCGGGGAAGGGGATGCCGCGGCGCCGCTCCCGGGTTCGGTTTCCGGCAGGTCGCCCTCCGCCGGGGTCACCGGTGTGCAGGCTGCCAGGAATATTCCGGAAATTAAAATCAGGCTCAGAATCAGCACTGGTCCTTTGCGGGTTTGGAGACCCGGCTTCTGACGAACAATCATTGTTGTACCTCCTCTATTGCACCAATATGGCTGCAGTATAGACGCAGGCAGAAACCAATTCGTTCCCCGGCATGACCAGGCAGGCGCTCAACCGGAAAGCGTTAATCCACCACCAGTACGGCTTCGCCGTTGAAACGGCTGTGTTTGAGGTCAATTAATGCCTGGTTCGCCTCCTGCATTGGGTAGCTCGTGACGTCAACTTGCAGGCTAATTTGCCCGGCTAGCTCGATGAAGTCCACACCATCCTGGTAGGTGGCATTAGCGACACTGCATAAAGTGCGCTCTCCATAAATGAGTTCATAATTCATTTCAGGAATGGGTGTGAGGTAAATGGCATTGATCGCCAGAGTCCCGCCTGGACGCAGTTTTGCCAGGATGAGGGGGACGAGCGCCCCAGAGGGGGCAAATAATACCGCCCGGTCCAGCAGATCGGGCACTGGATCTTCAATGCCGCCGGCCCATTTTGCCCCCAACTGGAGGGCGTGTTGGCGGTGAGATTCAGAACGGGTGAACACATACACCTCACAGCTCCAATAATTGGCGACCTGGATGGCCAGGTGGGCGCTGGCTCCAAATCCGATTAATCCCAGCTTTTCACCCGGTGACAGGCCGGCTCTGTGCAGCGACCGGTAGCCAATAATCCCGGCGCACAGCAGAGGTGCCGCCTGCAGATCGCTGAGCGCAGCCGGTATGGGCAAGACAAATCGGCTGTCAGCCACCATCCACTCGGCAAAGCCACCATTGACATCAAACCCGGTGAAGCAGGCCTGGGGGCATAAGTTTTCTTCGCCCCGGCGGCAAAATTCACACTTCCCGCAGGTTGAGAACAGCCAGGGCACGCCCACCCGCTGGCCAATTTCCAGGCCAGAAACTCCACCACCCAAAGCAGTTATCGTCGCTACCACCTGATGACCGGGCGTAATGGGTAGGAAGGCTGGTTTAATTTCCCCTTCGACAATGTGCAGGTCGGTGTGGCAAACGCCGCAGGCCTTAACCCGCAGGAGGATTTCTCCTGGACCCGGTTCTGGTTGGGCAGTCTCCGCAAACATCAGGCGGTTATCTTCAGCAGCCCCGGGTTGCCTCAATTGCATTGCCAGCATCCGTACTCCTTTCAAATTTATATCCGGCTCAGACTTCTGAACCGATCCCGTTAAATAACAAGTCTATCACCTGCCGGACGAGATCATCTTCCGATTTTGCTTGTGCCAGTCCATATGGAATTTTATCAGCGGTCAGAAGGTCGGAGATACCATGCAATAAGGACCAATAGGCCAGGGTAAATTTGAGCGTCTCACCCTGAGAGAGGCTGCCGCTTTCCTGACCTTCGGCGATGATATCCACAAGCAGGTCAAAGGTTTTCCTGGCAGCCTGCTGCAATTTGGGGTACGGCTCATGGGGCAGGGTGCCAAACATCACCCGCAGCAGGTGCGGGTTTTGGCGCGCAAATTGGACATAGACTCGCGAGCCGGCATATAACTTGGTGCGTGGTGCGCCGCTGAAAGGGCGCGTTTTCGACGTGAGCTCATCCGATAGGTTGAGGAATCCCTGGGTAGCAAGCCCAGCCAGCAAAGTCTCTTTTTCGGCAAAATGGCGGTAAATTGCATTATGGCTGACGCCTGCCCGGCGGGCAACCTCACGCAGGCTGAGCCCTTCCAGGCCGACTTCCCCCAGAAGGTCGAGACCAATCTGGATGAGTGTATTTTCAAGGTCACCGTGGTGGTAGGCTTCCCGGTCGGGTGATTTGTTGACCATTATTGACTCCGGTGATTAAATTGAAAGGTTAGCCAGGGCAAATTAATGTTCTAATGTTGCCACTGTCTACATTTTATATTAGAATGTTGCTGTTGTCAACATTAAATTCGATGGTAGTAGTGAGAGTGATGATTAAAATGGCCTGCTGTCCCAGGGGAACGATTGAGCCCGATGTCTGTATGCAGGGTGGTTTTGTTCTGACTCTGTGTAGTGTTTAGGCGAGTTTATTGGCTGCACCTGGACAGACCCGCGGAGCGATTGTGGTCTGGGCGAGGGGGGAGGAAAGTTAGCCGGTCATTTGTATTTGAGTAGCTTGCTGAGTGAATGTGTCTCCGGGACTGCCATGCAAAAGGATATTTTGGGGAAAAAGGTGCTGGCACGCTGCCGCAGAATCTGGCAGCTCAGAGCACTTCATGTATTGGGCCATCTAGATTGGACACAGGGGGTGGAGGATGGGAATCGGTTGTAGATTCAGCAGTGTAAGGCAATATGAGACCATAAAAATTCGCATAGCCAACGTTTTATCGATGTGTCGGATGGGAGGTAGAATTAATTTGCCGTAATTTATTCACCGAGTTGCTGATTTGGAGTAATTAATCGGGTGGCAACAGGAGAACGGTAAGGATATCCAGCCTGAAATCGTCTGAGTTGGCGGAGTTGGAAACCTCGGTTGACGGTTGAGCCACCGGGTATTCCGATCCAAATCCCATTGCCGCCTGGTTGAGTGAGTCGTGCCAGAAAAGCCGGAAGTTTGTCTGGATAGCTTGTCGTATAAAACCAGGATACGAGATCTTGATGACAGCCCAAATAGAGGATATTAACCGATGAAACCCTACGACGCGATCATTATTGGCGCCGGCCAGGCCGGCAGCCCGCTCTCTCACCAATTGGCCGATCAGGGCTGGCGTGTGGCGCTGATTGAGCGCGAGCACCTGGGTGGCTCTTGCATCAATTATGGCTGCACGCCTACCAAAGCGATGGTGGCCTCGGCGCGGACCGCGCAAACCGTCCGCAGAGCGGCTGAATTTGGTGTGCTCACCAGCCCTCCCAAAGTCGATTTAGCGGCAGTCGTGGCGCGTAAGACCCGGATTGTCGAAGAGTGGCGGGCTGGACAGCAGAGCCGCATCGACCAGCGACCAAATATAACTCTGTACCGGGGAGATGCCTCGTTCAGTGGCCCGAAAACGGTCGTTGTAAATGGCGAGACCCTGTCCAGCGAGAAAATCTTTATCAATACCGGCACGCGCGCCTGGCTCCCACCGATCGCAGGGATCGAAGACGTACCTGTTTTGACGAATAAATCAATTCTGGAGCTGACAGACCTGCCGGAACACCTGCTGGTGATTGGGGGAAGCTATGTGGGGCTTGAGTTCGGGCAAATGTTCCGGCGCTTTGGCAGCCAGGTGACTGTTATCCAACATTCGAACCAATTGGTGCCCCGTGAAGATCAGGATATTGCCGAGAGCCTGCAGGCTGCGCTTGAGGAGGAACAGATAAAATTTTTCCTGAGCTGTGAGGTCACGGCAATTTCCAGGGAAACCAATGGTGAGATCCGGATGACCATCCGGCGTGTCGCGGACGGGCAGGAGCAGCACGTAATGGGCAGCCACGTTCTGGTTGGGGCGGGAAGGATCCCGAACACAGAATCTCTGAACCTTGCAGCAGCCGGAATTCAGCAGGATGCCCGCGGCTGGATTCAAGTTGACGATTACCTGGAGACCACTATGCCTGGTGTGTACGCCCTTGGGGATGTGAAAGGCGGTCCGGCTTTTACACACATCTCCTACAATGACTTTCAAATTGCTTTTCATAACCTTTTTCATTCAGATTAAACAGTCCATCCGCAGCCGGCTCATTCCATACGCGCTGTACACCGAACCCGAGCTGGGCCGGGTGGGACTGACAGAAAAAGAAGCCCGCCAGCGCGGCTTTACGATCAAAGTGGGCAAGATTCCCATGGCATGGGTTGCCAGGGCAATTGAAAGTAGCCAAACCCAGGGGATGATGAAAGTTGTCGTGGATGCCGAAACGGGGCTTATTTTGGGAGCCGCGATCCTGGGAGCCCAGGGAGGCGAGCTGGTGCAGACGCTGATGAGCCTGATGCTGGCAGAGGCACCCTGGACTGTGTTTCACAAGGCGATTTTCATCCACCCCACGCTCACTGAGGGATTTTTCAGCCTGATGGATCAGGTAGAGTCAGCTGAGTGAGAGGTCTCGGATTGGTACCAGCCGTACGGTATAATAGCCGGGTATGCCCCGTGAACGAACCAATGAAACATGGCTGCACGACCTGGCCTCCACCGGACCGGAACAGGAAGAAGCCCTTGAAGATCTGCGTCAGATCATTCTAGCAGGTCTGCCTTTTGGGTTATCGAAATGGCTGCGTGCAGATGATCCGCGCTTCGAATCCCTGGTCAATGAAGTTACCCAGGAAACAATTTTGCGCATTCTGGATCGGTTGGATACATTTGAGGGGCGCTCAAAATTTACGACCTGGGTATACACCATCGCAGTTCGAAATGCGCTCACTGAGCTAAGAAAAGCACGCTGGCGGGAAGCCTCCCTGGATGAGATCCTGGATGCGAATCCAAATTACCTGGTGGGAGGTAATGATGGTTTCCAGTCCAGATCTGAGAACCCGGAAACGTCAGCGGTCAGGCAAGATCTGATGGATCGCATCGAGCGGATCATCCGTGAGGAATTAACTGACCGGCAGCGTACGGCATTAATCGGGCTCGGGGTGAATGGCATGCCGATGGAGATCGTAGCAGAACAATTGGGAACGAACCGGAATGCACTCTACAAACTCTTGCATGATGCCCGCTTGCGATTAAAAGCCCGGCTGGAAGCTGAAGGCCTTGCACCTCAGGAAATCCTGGCGGCCTTCGGGTGAATAGGATCCTGGATCTTTCCAAGGCGTAAGAATTTTGTAAGAATGACTATCTAATTAAGCAAATGAATTGGATTAATCGGCTCATCTCTTGGTTCAAACCTGGCTCACCGGTACAGACATCTGGCGAGCAAGCAGCCCCATCTGAGGCTGAAGGACGCATGGTCAGGCTGATGACAGCCCTGACGGAAACCCAGGAAGTTGAGCTGGGCTGTGAGGACGTATATCGACTTCTAGATCAGTATGCTGAAGCCATTCAAAACGGCGAGGACGCAAAAAAATTGTTGCCGCTGGTCAAACAGCATCTTGAGATTTGCCAGGAATGTGATGAAGAGCTGCAGGCGGTGCTAGAAATCCTGCGCTCGCTCCCCCCGAGCGTGGACACATAATCAAATAATCATTCCCCGCCTGCGGCAAGATTTATCCCGCAGGCGGGTTTTTGTTGTGGGCATGACCTGGATGGATTAGCGAGCCGGCAGCTCAGCCAGCACGGCCGAAAAGATTTGGACGAAGTGCCAGATTTCGTGGAACGTGTTATAGATGGGCAGCGGGGCGATCCGGATGATATCCGGCGGGCGTTCATCAACGACCACACCATTGGCGAGCAGCGCTTCTGCCACGGCGGCCGCGTCGGCCTGAACGCGCACAGATAGCTGGCAGCCGCGTGCCTGTGGGTCGCGCGGCGAAATTAACCGGAAGCCCTCGCTGCCGGTGGAATCCAGCAAATATTCGAGATACCCCGCCATGTGCAGACTTTTTTGACGCAGATTTTCCATCCCCGCTGCCTGAAAGAGTTTAAGCGGTGCCAGCATGCTCGCCAATGAAAAAATAACAGGATTGCTGAGTTGGAAGCGCTCGGCAGTTAATATTGGTTCGAAATGGACCCGCATTTCGAACCGCTGGGCGGGATCATTACCCCACCAACCTGCCAGGTGCTGAAAATCCGAACGGGAACTATGGTGCTGGTGGACGAACATCCCGGCTCCATTTCCTGGCCCACCACACAAATACTTATACCCACACCAGGCAGCAAAATCAACATCCCAGTCGTGTAAATGCAATGGAATATTTCCTGAGGCATGTGCCAGATCGAATCCAACCAGGCTGCCATGTCGGTGAGCGAGGCTGGTGATTTCTGCCAGCGGGAAAACCTGACCGGTGGCAAAATGCACTGCCGGGAAAAATACCAGGGCAATTTCCTGACCCTGGGTGTGAAACGCATTATCGAATTGGGTCTCGTCGATTAAATCCTTGCCGGGTGGAGGTGCAATCGGAAGCAGAACCTCGGCCGGGTCCAACCCGCGCAGTGCCAGCATTGACTCGAGGGCGTAACGATCGGAAGGGAAACCACCCCCAACAGCCAATATTTTCCGGCGGTTTCCAGTTGGATGATAGAAAGATGCCAGCAATTGGTGGATATTTGCAGTGAGTGTGCCGGCCGGGATCACTTCCTCAGGTAAAGCGCCCAAGATTTCAGCAAACTGAGGAAGAAGCTGCCGATAGTATGTAATCCACGGCTGCTCACCAGAAAAGTGCCCGCGGACTGCCAGGGTGCGCCATTGTTCAAGCACCTGGTTCAGCACAAATGGTGTTTCCTTGGGCTGCGGACCCAACGAGTTCCCACAAAAGTAGATCAAGGGACGCCCCAGGTCATTGAGCGGGATATAGAAGCTGTTCCGGAAATCTGCCAGTTGGTCGTCAGCATCTTGCTGGAGGGCGAAGTTTTCGCCAGGTTGGTAAGTTGCTTGGATGGTCATTAGTATTCCTGTTTGTAATGAATATATGCGTGGGCTGTTTTAGAATCTTAGGCAGGAAATCCTTTATTATATGATTATGGGTACTTGTTCAGAAACCCGCATCCCCATGAGCTTGTTAAGCGTCAGATGGATGGGGCGGCCAACTTTTTATTATCCCGGGGATGGGCATCCACACCGGATGTGGCACTTGGTCGGGATGTTGCTCATGGGCAGCGGGGGAATCATTATGGCATGGGCGGCGTTCAAGATGGTGGTCCGTTGGCTGAATTTTGGTCTGGCGGCGGTTTGGGGATCTGCCCTAGCGCTCCTGGTATTCGGTGGTTCCGTACTCCTGGTAGGTATGGTGATTTTCGGGGTGGGATTTACCAGATCGGTTAAAAATTACCTGTTGTACGAATTTGGTATGGCTTACCAGCAGGGCACCCGCGTCCAGACATATCGCTGGGAGGATTTTACCAGCCTGGTAATCGATCCGGTAAAACCGGGCCTAACCGCGACGCGTGGGAGCAGGCTGGTGATCCGCCTCAGGTTGAAAAGTGGAACCCGGCTGTATATTGGGCCGGCAGTACAGGAAATGGATCAACTTTGTGAAGAAATTCGCTCCCGGTTGAACCCAATCTGGAATAGCGCGGCCGAAACTGCTTTGCAGCGCGGCGAGATGGTTAATTTTGGCCCACTGGCAGTAAACCGGCTGCAGGGGATCACCTGGCGCGGCCGCAGCATCCATTGGGAAGACCTGGAAAAGATCGTGATCGGGGATGGCAGGTTAGTTATCCATTCAAAAAACCGCCAAACACCCCAGTTTGCCAGCCTGCCGACCCGCAAGATTCCGAACCTGGATGTTTTTGCCTGGCTGGTAAAGCTATACCTGACGGTTAACGGCTGGCCTGCGGGAGACCAGCCGTTAGCCTGATTTCAACGAAAAAATCGGATGATGCGGCGAGATCTAATTTGATCAGGGGGAAAGGCAAGAAGTGACCCGGTGGGTATTCGTAGTCCGGATTCTCTGGACCACCAACGAGATCGCTTGAATCATTAAAAGATGAGACGCGCAGATCGGCGTTACTTGTGACAGTTACCTGGGATTTGCCGCCCCAGGTGATCATATAACCACCTGGAATCGAATTGACAGCGAAATTCGCCGCCCAATCTGGGTGAAATCTCTGTTCAGGTTGGAAAATCAGCGGCACGGAAGTCTCATACAATGAGCCCGATGAAACCTGGCTTTCAATCCTCAGCCCATCTGCGAGCAGCGCAAAGTGCAGATTGGGTGAGCCGGAGATCGTCAGACCAGACTGGGATACCTGGATGCTGTCAGGTTTTGCAGACCGCGCGAAACCGCCAGGGATCACCATCGGATCAGCGAACGAACCAGCCGCCAGGTTCCAGTCAGATGGATCGCTTAATCCTGAGATGAGCTGGGCTGATGAACCCACAATTTGCGCATAGTCAATATTGGTGAGCGAATTTTGATCCGGAATTGCGGCTGCCAATAAGTAGACACCTGCCTGGTAGGGATCAATCAAGGCAATTACGGTAGGCGAGGATAATAAGCACGTCGTGGGACTCGTCCCACTGTCTTTTTCGAGACATGCGCTGGTTGACGCCGGCGCGGCCGCCCAGGATGCTACCTGCTCCAGGCTCTCGGGCAGCCAGTTGTAGATCTGTCTCAGCGAGGCCAGGAGATCGAGAGGCAGCCCGACCGGAAGCTGGTTTGCCCGGTACGCCAACCAGGCGGTTTCGGAGTATTCGGCAGGTGACCACTGCGGGGATGGGGCGGAGCTTGCAGTCACGCTCATCTCACCATCCGGTTTATGTCCAGGTAAAGTTAGCAGGTCGGCTTCGTCAAGGAAGGTGATCCAGGGCCGAACAGCCAGGTATTCCAGGGCAGCCCTGATGGAACGTTCATCACTCCACGCAGAGCGATTAAAATCGCCACCGAGCAGGACGAAGGACTGCAAGGGAACGGCCTGGGGATTGAGCGCAGAAAGCAGCTGGCGCCGTGCCCGTAAGGATAAACCTTCTCGGTTGATCTGATCCAGTGGTGTTTCCGGAAGCCGGAGCAGCAGACCTCCGGTAAACCGCGTGGCAAGGATGGCACTCGCCGGGTTGGATTCTGGGCTCGGAGTGGTGTAAAAGATTGCCCGATAGTTATCGGGGAGCGCATCAAATCCATTGATCTCGGGTAAAAACGCAATTTGGGATGGGTGCAAACCGAAATCCAGCCCCGCCTGGCGGCTGTCAGCCAACATTCGATCATAGCTCGGGCGATCAATTGGTGAGGTCAGAGGAGGCAAGGCAGTCTGCGGTATTAATAGCCGGCCTGCACGCGCCAGCGACTGAACTGGTTCCAATGCTGCGCTATAATCCATGGCAGCCAGGGATTCGGGCGTTTTGAGATCGAGCAGAAAAAAAGGAAATTTAAAATCCATGGCAGCCGCCAGGAAATTTGCGAGACCGTGCCGCTCCCCGAAGTAACCGCCATGTGCGCCATCCCAGGCTCGCAGCGCGGCAGAAGGTGAGGTTGCCGGGAATGTATTCCATAGGGCCAGCAGCACTCCCGTCTTCCCAGGCGGCAATGCGGACAGGTTCGCCGGTCCAGCCTGGTCCGCGGCAATCGCTGAGCCAGTCTTTACCAAACCAATCGAGAAATTCAAATTGGATCCGGGATGATTCCCGCACGGCTTGTGCACAGAAAGATCGATCAGGTCGAGCACGGGATTGCGACTTACCCGGAGCCGAGCGCTCCTTACCGGGGTCCCAGCTGCATCCCAGGCACGGTGGTCGCCATTTGCGGCAAACAAGATCAGGCAGTCGCGGTTGGAGCTTAATCCCGGGCGCGATAAAAATTCATCCGACCAGACGGCACTTGTGGATTGTGGGCTCAGGATTACCCAGATATCCGCGCTTGCCAGATCCGGCACATCGAGCAATTCCATGCGAAATTCCAGCCTGTCAGAAACCGCTCGGGCCGAAATTACAGTGATGTCAAGGTCACTGGCTGGGGCGTCCAAAGCATCCACAAGCCTGACCTGTGTGAATTTCCATGGCTCTGATGAATGGAGTTGGGTGCGGGTGCACCCGGAAAGCAAAGCGATACCTGCCAGGTAGAGCCAGACCATTAGTAATAATGATTTAAAATTCCGCATGCTCACCCTTGCATTCTTATCGTTCTCAAGAGCAGAAGAAATAGCCTGAATACCTTGTCTGATAAAACCTAAGAGGATACGTGCGCGCAGGTGTACACTGCAGGCCGGCTATCGATATAATTGCTATGGAGGCGTCATTCATTGGTAATGCCATAACCTGTGTTATTTGTCGATAATTAAATCAGGTGAAAAGTGTCAATTGGCTGGCATGATATCATGATCTGGGTAATTTTCATTACCCGGAGGTTTTTCATTCGAGCTATGCCTAAAATGGACTTACCTGGGAAGGGCCTGACACAGGGAGACCATTTTCATCACTATGCAAAACGACTTTTTTGTTATTAACCTCCAAATAATCCTGTTTGCAAATTTATTTTGCGCAGCGGTGATGCTTTGCCTGTGCATTTTGCCCGGGCAGCCCACCGATTCAATTTCTGGGAAGATCAGGCGTTGGTTTGATTTCCGTTGCATGCGAAGGAAATACTTGCCAGCCGGATTCCCGCTTCGCGGAATCGAATTGATCGCGCCAGATATTAATCGCTGGGAATTATTTTCTAGTCACGGTGGTTCGCCAGGTCCTGGTGATGAGAAAATCCAGCTGGATGACCCGGCTGAAAAACTTTCCAAGGAAACAGAAGGCGGTACCTTGCTGATTAACCAGCTTGGAGAAATCGCGGGATGGGATGCTGGCCTGGAGAGACTGACCGGTATTGCGGCTGAACAAACGCTGGGTAAAGCATTTGAAAGCGTAATAGATCTCTTTGTAAACGATGCACCAACGGATTGCGCCCTGCGGCAGATTAAACTGGCTGCCAACAGCCTGATTGAACCTGCCAAAACAGCCCAGGTTTCGAATCCATTCCGTCTAAGAATCAAAGTTCAAAAAGAACAGGCTATCCCGGTGATAGCAACCGTCTCCTTGAGTTATAAAAACCGCGCCCAGAAAAAGAATCTGTTGGCAGTCAATCTCGAACCCGTTCTGCCAGGCGGAGAGCTGGACTCGGTAACAAACCATGAACCAGTCTACCGGAATCATTTTGAATGCCTGGATGAATTTATCCTTGTCACGACCCTGGATGAAGGAAGAATTCAGGGGGCTAATTCAGCCGCCCGGGTTTTGCTCGGTTACACATACCCGGAGTTACTAGGAAAGACCATAACTGATCTGATCCCTGCGGAGAAAAAGGCCAAAACCCAGAAGTCACTGGCGGTATTGCAATCCCAGCAATCATCGCTCCTGCTTGAGACCAGCCTGGTTGCCAAAGACGGGCAACTAATACCCATATCGCTAACCGCTTCGAAATTTTATATTCAAGAGCGGGCGTATGTTGCTCACACCGCTCATGATCTGAGGGATCAGAAATCGGCTGCTACCCAGGAACGGGAGCAGCGCCGACTGGCAGATGCACTGCGCGAAGTAGCGGCGACATTAAATAGCACCTTGGATATTGACATCATTTTAGACCGCGTCCTGACGAGCCTGGAGAAAGTAATCGATTATTCGACGGCGAATGTGATGATCGTTGAAAATGGCATGACGACGATCGTTCGCGGCCGGGGATATGAGAACGAAGCCTTAATCGAAAGGCAGCGGTCATGGAATGCACCGATTGATCGCTTCCCAATCCTGCGGGAGATGGGGCGCACCGGTAGACCGGTTGTCTATCCCGACACCCACCAGGATGAACGCTGGGTAATCTTGCGGGAGACAAGCTGGATCCGATCTTACGTTGGCGCGCCGATCATGCGCAGTGGTAACTTGCTCGGTTTCATAAATATCAACAGCGCTCGGGCTAACGAGTATGGCTCGCCTCAGGCGGCAACGTTAAAAGCCTTCGCCGATCAAGCCGCAATTGCCCTCGAAAATGCGCGCCTGTTTGATGAAACCCGCCAAAGGGCAGAACGGCTGGCCTTGTTGAATGAAATCGCTACGGCGATCAACGAACCGGGGGATCTGATCGAGATCTTGCACAAAGCTGCCAGAGGGCTGGGCAAAGTGTTGGAGATTGACCAAACTGGAATTGCGTTATTGGAGGAAAACCAGAAGCAGCTGGTAGTTTTTGCAGACCACCAGCCTGCAGGTAGAGGTTCGTCGGTTGGGCAGGTGATACCCTTGGAAGGAAACCGGTCCATGGATGTCATTTTTAACACCCAGAAGCCGCTGGCGATCCTGGATGCCCAAAAAGATCCCCTTCTCGAACACATCCATTCGATCATGGCAGAACGCCAGGTAAAATCGATCTTGATCGTACCGCTGCTCATAAACAACAGGGTCATCGGAACCCTGGGTTGTGATGCGATTTTCGAGCCGCGCGAATTTTCTGCCGAAGATATCAGTCTGGCTCAAACTATGGCGGGTTTGATTTCGTCCAGGATTGAGCAAGCGCAGATGTTGGACTCGGCGCGCCAACAAGCCCAAGAGCTTGAGACTGTACGGAAAATCCTGCATTTAACAAATGCCCAACCGCATATCCAGGAAGTCCTGGGAGAAATTAACCAGTACATCGTTCAATTGACTGGCTGCCAGCGGGTGAGCCTGGCCATGCTCAGTGAAAACAGCGATTATTTCCGGTTAATATCCACTGAAAAGCGAGATAAGGGCCTGGTAAAAGGCAAATTATACCTGGCAGAAAGCTCAGCGGCAGCGGAGGATATATTTTCTGGCCAGCTGCATATTACCCCCGATTTGAGCACTGAACGGAACTTCCCTGCAGAAAGTGCACTCTATGAGATGGGCTTCCGCTCGCGTGTCAATATCCCCCTCTTAATTGGTCAGCAAGTGATTGGGACATTAAACCTGGTCTGGGAAATTACTGAAGGCTACCAACATGTGAATCTCGCGCTGGTTGAACAGGTGGCAGATGCCCTGGCAATGGCGGTCGAACGCGGCCGTCTGCTTGATGAAACTCGCCGCAGAGATGAGATCCTGGAGACATTGGCATATGGGGCTGAGCAGCTGCTCCAGGCACCTGACCTCGATCATGCACTGCCAAAGCTTCTCCGCAAATTGGGTGAATTTGCAGGTGTGAGCAGGGCATACGTATTTCAAAATCTGGCTGGACCAGAAGGCACCCTCGATTTTATTGAACGGAGCATGTGGGTTCATGAAGATAATCCCAATATCCGTCCGGGAAAGTATCCAATCCAGGCCAATTATGCAGAGGTGGGATTAGACCGCTGGGCGCAAATTCTCTGTTCAGGTCGGGCCATGCACGGAACTATCGAGGAACTGCCTGAGGCCGAACGCCAGGTTGTCATGGCAGCCCAGCTGCGTTCATATGCGTTTGTACCGATTTCGGTCCGCGGGGTGTGGTGGGGATTTTTGGGGCTGGATGATATCTACGAAAGCCGGCAGTGGTCCTCAAACGAAATCGACGCGCTCAGAAGCCTGGCGGACACTCTCGGAGGTGCGCTTGCCCGGATTGATTCAGAGGCCGCTGAACGTGCCCAGCTTGCCTTAAGCGAGGCTTTACGCGATACAACGGCGGTGATGACAGCCACGACGAGTATTGAGAATGTTTTCAGTCACATACTGAATAGCATCGCAAAGATCCTGGATCATGATGCTTCAAATATCATGCTGCTTCAATCCGGGATCCTGAATATTGCCTGTACGCGTGGTTACCAGGAAATCGGCCGGCCTGATCCATCAGTAGATTTTCCCCGCTCAATAACGGAGTTCGGCAACCTGACCCGGATGCTCGTGTCTGGAGTGCCCGAAATTACCAACGACACAAAACAAGAACAACAGTGGGTCAGAATTGCGTCGGTCGATTGGGTGAATTCGAATCTGGTTGCTCCGATCCGCTACCAGGAACAGACAATCGGATTCATCAACCTGGACAGCAGCTTCCCAAATTTTTTCCGGGACCAGGATGCCCAAAGGTTGCTTGCGTTTGCGAACCAGGCAGCGATCGCAATTGAAAATACACGTTTGTTTGAAGAAACCCACGAACGTGCCCTGCAGATGTCACTATTAAACCGGATGACGCAGACAGCGATTGCATCTCAATCAATTGAGGATGTGCTGCACATGCTGTCGGTACAAATGGTTACCCTGTTAGGTGCGGATAATGTCTTAATCGCTTTATGGCAATCAGATAACGCCGAAATCAGCCAATACACGGCATCAATTGACCAGATCGAGCTCGGGAATGGCTATGATTTGGTGAGTGCTTTAAATTCCCTGACTGAGCTGGTACTTGAAACCGGGCATTCTCAGGTGCTTGGGAACCTGCTGGATGCGCGATTTGAGAGCTATTTTGCGTTGGCAGTCGCAGGCTACCGGTCAGCTCTGGTGCTTCCGCTCATTTCGAACGGGCTACATCTTGGGGCAGCTTTTGTCATTTTTCGAGACATTCACTCCTTTTCGTTGGATGAATTGGCCCTGGGTGAACAGGCAGCCGGTCAAATCGCACTGGCGATTGCCAAAGCAAATTTGCTGGAAGCCGAAAAACAAAAAGCCCAAACGCTTGAGCGCGTCAATGATCTGCTGACGGCGCTCAGTCATGTAGCCGTCCAATTAGAGTCAGCACGTGATCCAGACAGTGTCATGAAAACCCTTGGTGAAGAGCTGCGTAAAATGCAGATCACCTGTTTTATCTGGATGTCTGCTGAAGAGAACAACTCATTGAGACTTCACTATACATCTCTCCCGGATCGATTAATTCAGAAAATCAGCCGGATGGTAAGAAGGGAATTCGGTAGTTACGAGCTGAAGCAAGATGAGTTTATGCTGTTTGACGAAGTTGTTCACGCCCGAGACACCATTTTTGTTGATGATCTGACGACCTTGATGACCCGGATATTTCCTGATGTCAGCGCGCGCTTAATTCAGAGGATCGGTCATCAAATTGGACTGAGTGCCCAGATGAGCGGCTTTTTCTTGCCGTTAATGGCTGAGAATAAATTAATCGGAACTTTTTGGATGCTGGCAAATATGCTGACGCCGCAGGATCAGACGGCTGCGACAATTTTCGCCAGCCAGGTTGCCATGGCGATTGAGAACGCACGCCTGTATCAAAATGTGCAGCAGTTAGCGATCACGGATGAGTTGACTCACCTGTACAACCGGCGCGGCCTGATGGAATTGGGGCAGCGAGAGTTCGACCGGGCACGCCGGTTCAGCCGTTCGCTATTTGCATTAATGTTCGACCTGGATGATTTCCGGAATGTAAATAACACGTATGGGCATGCGGTTGGCGATGAAGTATTGATAGAACTGGCTAATCGCTGCGGCTCGGTTTTGCGCAGTACAGACGTCCTGGGACGATACGGCGGTGAAGAGTTTTCCGTGCTGCTGCCAGAAACTGAAATTTCTGGGGCGATGGAAATTGCTGAGAGGCTCCGGTTTTTGGTGGGAACCCGCCTGATTAATTCCTCGAGAGGACCATTAAGGGTTACCATCAGCATTGGGGTAGCATCAATTTCTCCAGAATGCGAGAGCCTGATGATGCTGTTGGATTGGGCTGACCAGGGGTTGTACATGGCGAAAAAGGGGGGGAAAAACCGGGTTGCAATGGCTCCAAATCCGGTTTAGGTTGGGCACCTCACTCCATCAAAGCATGAACACGGCGGGCGCGTAGGATCGGCTCGCCGCTGCTTTCATCGATTTCAATCATACCCTCAACGATAACCGGAATACGTGGCTTAAGAAGACTCCGGACACGCCGCGCCTGGATCGGATCGACAACAACGATCAGACTGCCATCGAGATCTTCTAAGGTCAGCAGGTAGACGCTCTCGCCCGTTAGTGTAGTCGCCCGACGCCAGGATTGGCGCATGCCTGCCACTCGCACAACCTGCCCGGTTTTTGCGACTGCGTCTGATGTTGAAATGACACCTGCCTTCTTGAGCTGGTGTGAAAATAACTCCAGGCGATGGACATCGACACTGATGCCTAAAATTTCTTCCTGAACGAGAGCTATTTTTTCTAAAGGCCAATCATCCAGGTCGGGTTCCGCGGCTGTTTGCAAGTCAAACAACGGCATTTGCAGCGGGTGAGACGCGCGGGAACTCCCAGATCGGTTGGCAAGCAGACTGGGGATGGAACCAAAACCAGAAAGCGATCCGACTTTGATCAGGTGGTCCAACTCCTTAGGACGTGGATCAACTCGTGCGATGAAATCGGAAAATGAGTGGTATGGACGCAGGGTGATGATTCGCTGTTGGGTACGGCGGGTTAGCTCGCGGACCTGGTTCAGGCCCATGAACAAAATCGGTGTGCCATCCAACTCGACAGCAGAAAACTCCTGGCTGGAAAATTGAATATGCGGAGTCCTGACAGGAATACCAAGATGACGTGCTTCCATCAGGTAAACACGCTGTCCATAATAACCGCCCCAGTTGGCAAGAACGGCTGCCAGAAATTGGGCTGGAAAGTGGGCCTTAAACCAGGCTGAGCGCCAGGCGATTTCGGCGTAGGAAGCCGCATGCGCTTTGGGGAATCCATATCCGGCGAAGGCAGCCATCAGAGACCAGATCATCTCAGCCGTGTCAACTGGAACGGCAGAGTGCAGCCCCGCGCCTTCAATAAAGCGCTGCTTTAGAAGCTGCATCTGCTGTCCGGGATCAAAATGGGACATTGCCCGGCGCAGCAAGTCGGCATCGGAAAGGGATAACCCGGCTAGCTCGTGAGCAATCTGGAGCACCTGCTCCTGATACAGGATCACACCGTGCGTTTCGGCGAGCAGTGGTTCAAGGGCAGGGTGGATGTGTTCGACCGTTTCCAGTCCAATGTGGCGGCGGATAAAAGCATCTTTCAGCCCCCCAGTCATGGGTCCAGGGCGATACAATGCCAGGGCGATGCGGATATCATCGATGCTTTCCGCCTGGATTTCTCTGAGGGTGGCCCGCATCCCTGGACTTTCTATTTGAAAACAGCCAATCGTCTTGCCGCTCCGCACCGTGAGTGAGGTAAGCGCATCCTCAAATGGGATCGTGTTGATAATATCGAGACGCTTAATTCGTGGGGCCGCCTGCTTGGAGCGCACATGGTCGGCGACATCGCCCAGCACGGTGAGCCCCCGGATGCCTAACAGATCGATTTTAACGAGGCCAAATTTTTCGACCCCGTCCAGGTCAAATTGGGTGATGACAATGCCCTTGCTGGACAGCACGGTGGGGACAAAATCAGTCAGAGGGCCGGGTGAAATTACAACGCCGCCGGGGTGGATCGACAGGTGGTGTGGGCGGTCAATAAAAAAACGGGCAGCATTAAAAACCGCTGGATATGGATTTTTCGTATAGCCAGTAGATAATTCCTCAAAAGGATCGCTGTCAGCCCGGCCGCGCAGCCAGGGTGGACCCCAGCCCCGGTATGGTAAATCTGAGACCAGCCGGTTGATCTGGTTGGGCGGCAGGCCAAATGCTTTCGCGACCTCGCGCAAGGCAGACCGAGGGCGAAAACGATTAATGGTTGCAACCATGGCAACCTTGTCGTTCCCAAAGCGCTCGTAAACAAATCGAATGAGGTCATCGCGGCGCACCGAGCAAATGTCTGTATCGATGTCTGGCGGAGTGGTGCGCGCCGGATTGAGGAAGCGTTCAAAAAACAAATTTAATTTAATGGGATCAGGTGTGGTAATACCCAAACAATGGGCGACTAAGGAAGAGGATGCCGACCCGCGCGAAGCGGTAGGGATATCGGCTTGCCGGGCATGCTCAATGATTTCGGACATGATTAAGAATAAAGATGCATAACCATACTTTTCGATCACAGTTAGCTCATGCTCGAGGCGCTCCTTGATCCTGGGAGTAATCGTCTTGTAACGGGCAAGCGCTCCCTGATAGGCCAGCAGGCGCACATTATCAGATGGTGCTTTTCCATTTCCGAGGTCTAGCACCGGATAGTTCAGGCTGCCTGTTGGCAGGTTAAGATTGCATAGTGAAGCTATCCTGGCAGTATTCTCAACCGCCTCAGGTACGTCAGCGCAGTACAAGGTGGCTTCCTCAGGCAAAATGAAGCGGTAGGATTGCTGAACGAGTTCAGTGGAATGCGCAGGGATGGTTTCATTTTTCCGCATGGCAGCAGCCAGCTGGTGCAAGTCCTTTTGCGTGGCTTCAAGATAATGGACCTCGGGGGCGAAGACCAGCGGGAGCCTGTGGCGGCGCGCAAACTGCAGTCGGTTTGCCTGGCTGGCTGCAAGGGGTCGCCTGTCATGGTAGAGCTGGATAAACAACTGGGCTGGAAAAACTTCCTGCAGTCGCCCGACCAGGGTGGATGCCTGTTCTGCAGTCAAGCGCTGGTCGGATTGAAACAAAGGACTGGTCAGGCCCCCTGTCAGGCAAATTAAATTTTCGGCTTCCTGGCTCAGGCGAGAAAACGGCAAGGCTTTTTTTTCAATCCACTCGGGTTCGGTGAGTAAAGCTGAGCTCAAACGGCACAGGCTCTGCCAGCCAGAAAGATCCTGGGCAATTAAAAGGAACATGCCGTTCAATTCCATCGGATGTATGCCGTGAGAGGCGGGTAGATTAAGTACCACTGGCAGGCTGATCCCAAAAATAGGCTGGATGCCAGAAACCAGAGACTCCTCATAAAACTCGAGACAGCCGCTCATAAATCCGCGATCAGCCAGGCCAACTGCCGAACAGCCGGCTGCGGCAGCATGACGGACGAGCTCCGCTGGATGAGCCAGACCTTCCAGGAAAGAATAACAAGATTGGTTTGCCAGGGAAACGAACATCTGTGCTATTAAGTATAGCTGAGGTTATAAATAAAAACCAGGGATCGCAACGAATAAGTACGGGCTTTCAATCAAATAAAAGCCGCTGAGTAAGCGCCGTTCATTGCTTTTTTGTACAGAGCGGCATGTTCCAGATCAAAGGCTGTCTCAATGGATCGTCGCCAAGGGTTAAAAAACCCGCTGACCGGGTGAGGGGGGCACCCGGTCAGCAGGTATTCGTATTATACATAATGTGCACAAAAAATCAAGCAGATTCTTGTCCAGAAAGATTAATATTTTCTTAGCTCAACATTAATTCAGATTATGCGTTGATACCAACGCGTTGCCAGCCAGCTGCTAGTGCAGGGTGACTGCCGGGGTGGGTTTCCATTGGATTTCGCTGAATACAGGCAGGTGGTCGGATCCGGTCGGATCACCAATCCAGGAAGAAACAGAATGGAAGTGTTCGCTGTGCCAGATGTAGTCTACCCGGGCCATGGGCAATAATGGAATCCTGCGCCAACGCATTGGGAGGGTAAACCCTGCCCCTTGCCCAGAAACCTGGAAGGCATCCACCAATCCATTCATACGCATCCGTAAATGATCAGGCGATAGTGTGGTCATATTAAAGTCACCCAGCATCAAAACCGGCCCGTTGCGTGTTGCCACAGAGAGCAAAGCATCCATCTGGAGGCGGGTGGCGGCATTCATATAAATGCCGTTGGGATGAAAGCGCGGTGGGGGTGGGTGGGCGCTGATGACTGTCAATTCCCCATCTCCCAGCTGGATCGTTGCCATCAAATCCGGGCGATCAGGATAAAATTGCAGCTGCTCGTAGCTCAAAATGGGGTATTTGCTGAGCAGACCCTTGCCAGGAATGCCGTCCCCGAATAGTATTCGATACGGGTACAGGTCAGCGAGATCCCGATGAATGGCATCTGCCTGGATCGTGGTAATTTCCTGGAGGCCGATGATATCCGCACCAGAATTACGGAGCGCCTGGACCAAATTTTGGGGATCAGCCAGACCATTGCCTGCATTATGGGTCATAACCAAATAGGTGTTTGTCTGACGATAGGGCAGGTTGGCGCCGTCTGCCCAGACGTTACGAATATTCAAAAAAGACGCCAATATAATAACTCCAAAAAATCCGGCTAGCAGTATCCGCTTCAGCCGGAGGGATAAGAATAAAAAAAAGACGCTGAGGGTGATCGTGAATGGAATGGCCCAGTTAAAAAGCTCAATAGGCCACCAGGTTGATCCACTGATTACCTGGGCGCCAGACATCACCAACAGACCCGTTGCATAAAAATAGAGTAAGTACACAACCGGCCTGTGCCAGCGTTTAACGAACATGAAAAAGTCCTGATGCAAAAGTCCTGGTTAGAGGACAAATCTGAGTCATTATATCAAAAGTAGAGCGGCATGTCAGTGGTTCAAAGGTCATCTCAGAATATTCTAATCCTGTTTGACCGGGACGAAGACAATCATGAAGTCGGTCAGCGGTGAAAATGACAAATGTCAGCTTGACAGCCGGCTGGGATAATCCTATAATAAATTCAAATATATGAACATATATTCAATTATGGGGTATTAACATGAATGGAACTGCGCCGGAATTATTGACCGAAGAGACAGCCACCGCGGTTGCTGGTTTGTTCAAGGCGTTTAGCGACCCGACCCGGGTAAGAATTGTCGCCGTTCTGGCTGGGCAAGAACAAAATGTCGGTGATATTGCGACTGCGATCGGGATGAGTGAGTCAGCGGTTTCCCATCATCTGAGCGGGTTGAGGCAGCTGCGGCTGGTAAGTGCCAGGCGTGATGGTCGTCAAATGTATTATTCCCTTGATGATGAGCATGTTGCCAATTTATTCAGGATGGGCCTGGAGCACGTTGAACATGCGCGCCGCTGAAGAGAGCAGCTATTTATTACATAACCTTGACTGCGCAGACTGCGCTCAGAAGATTGAAGATCGTCTAAATCGTACTCCGGGGATTCAGTCAGCATTTGTTAATTTTGGTTCGGGAACCCTTACAATTTCCTCCGATCTCGATCACGATATTGAACAGACCGTCCGGCAAACTGTGCGCGAAATTGATCCCGATATCGATCTGGTTTTGACAGGGACGCCGGGCAAGGTTGCTGTCACCGAATGGCGCAGTGAGCACTGGGTTTGGCTGCGAATTGCCATCTCTACTGGACTGTTCCTGGTTGGTTTGATTTTTCAAGCGCAGCTGAGCGCAACGTGGAACGGTTGGGCAGAAATTGCGGTGATGCTCCCGGCTTACCTGCTCAGCGGATACCCCGTCCTGCTTGCGGCAGCACGCAATATCCGCCGCGGCCAGATCTTCGACGAAAATTTCTTGATGACCCTGGCAACCGCAGGTGCCTGGGTGATTGGAGAAATTCCCGAAGCCGTTGGGGTGATGATTTTTTACATGATCGGTGAAACTTTGCAGGACCTTTCGGTGCGCCGTTCCCGGCGATCGATCCAGGCGCTGCTGGCTGTCCGGCCCGATACAGCCAACTTGGTGACCGGGGAAAAATTCCAACCTGTGCCGGTTGAGGACGTCAAACCCGGGGATCGGATCGTGATCCGCCCCGGGGATCGCATTCCCCTGGATGGGATCGTCAGGAGCGGGAACTCGCAGGTAGACACATCGGCGATGACTGGTGAATCCGTGCCACGCAGGATATGCGTGGGCGATGAGGTTCTGGCCGGCATGATCAACCAGACCGATTCGCTCTACGTCGAGGTAACCCGCCCATCGAGTGATTCGGCAATCAGCAGGATATTAAAAATGGTGGAGATCGCTGCGAGTCGCAAAGCGCCTACAGAGCGTTTCATAAGCCAGTTTGCCAGATATTACACGCCAGCCGTTGTATTGGCTGCGGCAGCGATCGCAATCTTGCCTCCCCTGTTGATTCCAGGCGCGACGTTTACGGAATGGATGCACCGGTCGCTGGTTGTACTGGTCATTTCCTGTCCATGTGCGTTGGTAATCAGCATACCACTGGGCTATTTTGGAGGAGTTGGAGCTGCTTCTCGCCAGGGAATCTTGATTAAAGGTTCAAATTACCTGGATATATTGGCCCGTGTAAAAACGGTGGTCTTCGATAAGACAGGAACTTTGACCAAGGGGGTGTTCAAGGTTGTCGAAGTACAACCGGTTGAAGGGAAAAGCGGAATGGAGATTTTGGAATTGGCCCTGGAAGCCGAAGCGCATTCCTCTCATCCAATCGCCCAATCCATCCGGGCAGCCAGTCTCCAGGAGCACATTCCATCCGTCGAGCACTCGGAGGAGATTTCAGGGCTGGGCGTTAGAACGCGCAGCAATGGGCGCGAAGTACTGGCGGGGAATGATACCCTGATGCATCGTGAAGAAGTTATGCATCCGGTATGCGATCTCCCAGGTACCGTTGTCCACATCGCAGAAAATGGGCGGTATGCCGGCTACCTGATCGTTGATGATGAAGTAAAAGGCGAAGCAAAGCAGGCAATCGATGAGCTTCGCGCAATCGGCGTGCGGGATATCATCATCCTGTCTGGGGATCGGGAGGACAAAGTAGCCCGCATGGCGGAAACCCTTGGTGTTGATGAATACCATGCAGGGTTATTACCAGACAACAAAGTCGCAGCATTGGAAGCCATCCTGGACAGAAGCCCGCAGAATCGCGCGCGTCGCTTATGTGGGGGATGGGATCAATGATGCCCCTGTGATCACCAGGGCCGATGTCGGGATTGCGATGGGTGCGCTGGGCTCACAGGCTGCCATCGAAAGTGCAGATGTGGTTGTGATGAGCGACTCTCCCCAAAAGGTGGCTGACGCAGTTCGAATTGGTCAGCGGACGCGCGCGATTGTGTGGCAAAATATTATCCTGGCATTGGGAATTAAGTTGGTATTTATCATCCTGGGGATTACGGGCCAGGCCTCCATGTGGGAGGCGGTCTTCGCAGATATGGGTGTGGCTTTGCTGGCAATATTGAATGCAGTCCGGATCATCCGCTGAAACACAAGTAATGTGGCCTCAAATGGAATTCTCTCCAATGAGCGAAAACTGTATCCACCTGGCTGAAAAACTGCGTTTAGAAGGGGAAAAAACTCTGGAGTTCTTCCAGCAGATTTCTGCAGACGAATGGCAAATTTTGCTCTATTCGGATGGGGCAGATTGGCATGTCCGCGAAATACTGGCCCATTTTGTGATCACTGAGATAGGGATCCCCCAGATCATCCGGGATGTACTCGCAGGGGGCAGCGGGTCACCAGCGGGTTTTGACCTCGACGAATTCAACCGGCGAAAAGTAGGCGGGTTGGAGAACCTGGCGATCCCATTTTTGCTGGAAAAATTCAGCGACCTGCGCCAACAAACAATTCTATTAGTGGAGTCCATGGACGATGCCGATTTACAGAAAATTGGTAGACATCCATTCCTGGGGGAAGCTCCCCTGGAAGTTATGATCAAGCTGATGTATCGCCATAACCAAATCCACCAGCGTGATATACGGCGAGCGCTCACCCAACAAACATCTGGCGACACCCATTAAAGAAAACCATATTAGCTTTGGTTAAATATCCCTACTTCGTGGGCTGGTTTCTTCAACGCGTAGAGTATATTTGGGCAGGTTCATGTTGATCTGGCCACCTGGATGCGGAAGGTCTGGCGAATTGGGTGCACCAATGGTGGCGGTTGGTTGATTGCCGAACCGGAGATTGTAAAATTAGGTTGCCTATATCAATAATCTGCCAACAGCTTAGGATCAATCTGGTATCATTTGTGTGAACTTCATATACCGAGAACGAATAGAAAGAAATTATTCCCAACCATGAGTGCTGTGATTAAATTTGTCCGCATATCTCGCCCCTGGTCTTTGCTTGGGGCAGCGTTGCTTTATGCGCTTGGCACTGGGGTGGCTCGATTCCTCGGCATCCAGCTTGATTCGACAGCGTACCTGATCGGACAGGCCTGGGTCACCCTGATGCAGCTAAGCACCATCTATCTAAATGAATATTTTGATACCTCGCCAATCCTGGATAATCCGACCAATCCACCGATTAATGGCAACGATGGGGAGGTGAAACCGGTCAAACTGCCTCGGATGGTTCCGTTGGTTGCTGCACTGACAACATTGACAATCACAGCTTCGCTGACAGTCTTTCTTGTTCGTTCGCCGAGTTTCAACCCTACGACCCTGGTTGTCATGATCATTATTTTCCTGGGTGCGTTTTTTTATTCCACACCGCCGGTCAGGCTGGCAAATACCGGGTACGGGGAAGTCACAACGGCCATTCTTATCTCTAACCTGGTGCCTGCATTTGCGTTTTTAATGCAAACGGGTGAACTCCATCGCCTGCTGGCAATGACAACGTTTCCGTTGACACTGTTACACTTGGCGATGCTTCTAGCATTCGAGCTGCCCGCCTATGGCTCAGATTTAAAATATGGAAAAAATACATTGATGGTGCGCAGCGGATGGGAAACCGGCATGCGCATCCATAACCTGTCTTTACTTTTCGCTTACCTGATCCTTGGTCTGGCGATTGGGTTCGGTTTGCCATACTCGATTGGCCTGCCTGGATTTTTAACCTTTCCGTTGGCGATCTTTCAAGTCTGGTATATGAACCGCATTGCTGGCGGAATTAAACCAAATTGGAACTTACTCTTGTTCATGGCGGCAACCATCTATGGGTTGACCGCGTATCTCATCACTTTTGCACTCTGGACGCGCTGATCCATGCCTGAATTTTTAACCCTTTTGACCCCTCCTCAGGCGCTGGAAACTTTGCTGGCGAATGTGCCCCAATGGGTTGAAAGTGACGAGGGCGAGTTCCAGGAGATTTTATCCAGCAGCCATGCACTAGGCAGGGTAATCGCCCGGGCGGTAACTGCGCCAGACAATTTGCCACCTTTCGACCGGTCCACGGTTGATGGGTTCGCTGTCCGTGCAGTAGATACACATGGCGCAAGTGAGTCGCTACCTGGGTATTTGCGCTTAATTGGCGAGGTATTGATGGGGGTGGCTGCTGGGATTCGTCTATCGACCGGAGAATGTGCTCTCATTCACACGGGTGGCATGCTGCCTCAGGGTGCCGATGCTGTGATCATGGTCGAACATACCCAACGCAGCCGAGAAGGTGAAATCGAACTATTAAAGGCGGTAGCAACTGGAGAAAACACCTTAAAGACCGGCGAAGATGTAGGAGCGGGTGAGGTGGTCATTCCGGCTGGGACGCGTTTACGCCCGGCTGAAATCGGCGGCTTAATGGGTTTGGGAATCACCGAGGTTGCTGTGTGGAAGCCTCCGCGCACAGCAATTCTTTCAACTGGTGACGAAGTTATTCCTCCATCAAACCAGCCGCAGCCAGGTCAGGTGCGTGATGTCAATAGTTACGCATTAGGAGCGCTCATCGAACAATCCGGAGGCAATCCAGTGCTGTATGGAATCATTCCTGACCGGAAAAATGCCCTGGAAGAAGCTGCGCGCCAGGCATTGGCGGAGAACGATCTGGTTATTATTACTGCGGGTTCCTCGGCCAGCACGCGTGATTTGACCGCAGAAGTGATCAATAGCCTGGGCCAACCGGGTGTCCTGGTTCATGGAATAAATGTGCGCCCTGGAAAACCAACTATACTCGCAGTCTGCCAGAATAAAGCGGTGATTGGCCTGCCAGGAAACCCGGTTAGTGCGTTAGTTATTGCCGGATTATTTGCAGCACCTGTTATCAAACACTTGATGAGAATGTTTTACCGGCAAATACCCTCCCAGGTCCCCGCCAAGCTGGCAGTAAACCTGGCTTCGCAAAGTGGCCGGGAAGATTGGATTCCTGTCCGGCTGGTTAAATCGCCGGATGGCTGGTCGGCACAGCCTGTTTTTGGCAAGAGCAACTTGATATTCAGCCTGGTGCGCGCCGATGGATTGGTATCTATTCCAGCAGATGCCACCGGACTTGCGGCTGGCAGTCCGGTGAATGTAATTTTAATGTGAGTGCATGGTCAGATTGAATTTACTTGAGGGACGTTACTCAATCTGCCGGTTGCCCGTAGGTTCACCGGTTTCTGAACGACGTGCCGCGGGCGACCTATGGTCCCTTACAGTCACTCCCGAAGAGATATCAATCGTCTGCCTGGAAGGGAGCGAACCAGATGGTGGGCTGATCGAGATTGGCTGGCGGGCGCTGGCTGTTGTGGGGCCGTTGGATTTTAATCAGATCGGCATTTTAGCAGGAATCAGTACGGTCCTGGCCGCTGAAGGGATCAGCATTTTTGTTTTATCCACTTACGACACGGATTATATACTTGTCAAAGAAATTCAACTTCCCCAGGCTATCCAAACACTGCACAGAACCGGTTATTAAATATCGCTGCTTATATGTACGAATGCTGAAACCAGGGTATTGCAACCATGAATGATGTCTATCTCCATGACATCCCGCTTGAAGAAGCCCAAAGCAGACTCCGACTGGCATTAGCCGAGGTGGGTCTGGATGGTCTGCTTGGAGTGGAAGAAATTAGCCTTGATGAATTTGCTGCTGGCAGGGTGCTTGCTGAACCCGTATGGGCCAGAACTCTCGTCACCACATTACCATGCTTCAGCTATGGATGGTTTTGCTGTACGTGCCCGGGATACAGATGGCGCGACGACAACCCGGCCGTTCGATCTACTGTACGGTTCTCAATCGTTGTATGTGGATACCGGAGACCAACTTCCGGAATGGGCGAATGCTGTCATCCCAATTGAATATGTGGAACCGTTAGACAACTCTGGATTGATCGCCAGCGATGCGCGCCGACCTTTCAGCATCCGTATCCGAGAAGCGCTGACACCTTGGCGGAATGTTCGCCCTTTAGGTGAGGATATCGTAGCAACAGAATTGGTGCTGCCTGCGGGACATCGCCTGAGAGCGGTGGATCTTGGTGCGGTAGCTGCCAGTGGAAATGTATTTTTGCGTGTAGCCAAAAAACCGCGGGTCGCAGTTATACCAACGGGCAGTGAATTAATTCAGATTGGCGAACATGCTGCTCCTGGGGCGATCATTGAATTTAATTCAATCGTCCTGTCTGCCCAGCTTCTGCAGTGGGGTGCGATTCCTAAACGATATCCTGCTATCCCAGACGACCTGGAAAAAATCCGCAGCCAAGTTAAAAGCGCATTGGAAGAGAGTGATTTGATCCTGCTGAATGCTGGCTCATCCGCCGGTTCGGAAGATTATTCAGCACAAGTTGTTAGCGAGCTGGGGCGACTGCTCGTGCACGGTGTCGCAGTACGCCCTGGTCACCCCGTGATCATCGGCATGCTTGTGCGCTCAGATGGCAGTCTGGTGCCGGTGATCGGAGTGCCTGGGTATCCGGTCTCTGCAGCGCTTACCGGGGAAATTTTCGTTGAACCGCTCATTGCACGTTGGCTGGGCCGCAGCCCGGAAGCCCCGCTCGAAATTCAGGCGCAACTTACACGGAAATTAAGCTCGCCCGCAGGCGATGACGATTACGTGCGAATGGTCGTTGGTAAAGTAGGGCAGAAAATCCTGGCAGCTCCATTGACCAGAGGTGCAGGTGTGATTACCTCCCTGGTCCGAGCGGATGGGATTACGATCGTTCCACGCGGAACCCAGGGGTACCAGGCTGGCGAAACAGTCAAGGTGCGCTTATACAGGGCGACAAATGAACTCGACCGGACCATCCTGGCAATCGGCTCACATGATATTTGCCTGGATTTGCTTGCTCAGCACCTTAGCAAACATGGACGCAGGTTTGTATCGGCCAATGCAGGCAGCCAGGCAGGCCTGGTAGCGCTTCGCAGAGGAGAAGCCCACCTGGCTGGCTCTCATCTGTTAGATCCGGAGAGTGGTGAATACAACCTTCCTTTCCTCCACCAGTATCTTCCGGGTATGCCGATTCGCCTGGTCGCCCTGGTTGGTCGTGAACAGGGCCTGATTTTGCGGAATGGGAACCCTCTACAGATCAATTCGCTGAGCGATGTGGCACGATCGGACGTTCGCTTTGTGAACCGCCAGAGGGGAGCAGGGACGCGCGTGCTGCTGGACTTCCACCTGGACCGATTGGGGATTGTCCCCGCACAGGTAACAGGGTATGATCAGGAAGAATATACTCATCTGGCGGTTGCCGCCGCAGTCGCTTCCGGCCGGGCGGATTGTGGATTGGGAATTGCCGCTGCAGCCAGGGCGCTCGAACTAGACTTTATACCGCTTTACCAGGAGCGATATGATCTGGTGGTTCCGCGTGAATTTGCAGAAAGCGAACTGCTGCAACCACTGTTTGACCTGCTGGAAGACAGTCAATTTCGCCGTGATGTTGCCATTCTCCCTGGGTACGATATTGCCTGGATGGGAAAAATAATCGCCGAATTGGAGTGAGAAGATGATCTCTGCCCTCGTCATCGATGATAACCGCCAGACTGCAGATAGCCTGTGTGATATGTTGCGCCTGCTGGATGTGGAGGCGCTGCCAGTTTATGGTGCACGCACTGCGATCCTGGAGCTTAGCAAACGGGTGCCAGAAGTTGTTTTTTTGGATATCAATATGCCTGGTGTCAGTGGCTACGAAGTTCTCTCATACGTACGGCGCGATCCCCGTTTAAGAGATGTGCCGGTATTCATGGTCACTTCGGATGATCAGCCCCAAACGGCAGAAAAAGCGCGCAAAACAGGCGCATTGCTAACTCTGATTAAGCCAGTAACAATCGATGCATTAGAAAATGCGTTAAAAAAAATTGGATTGATCCGGCTGTAGCCGATTAATATCTTAATAATAAACTTGGAGGAATGAATGGCATTACTGGCAGGTGCGACAGCACCGGATTTTACCCTGGCTGATGAGACTGGCACCGCCCGCAGCTTAGGTGATTACCGCGGCAAGCCGATCGTGCTGTATTTTTATCCGAAAGACGATACACCTGGTTGTACGAAGGAAGCCTGCAATTTCCGGGATGATTACAGCGCATATGAGACTTCCGGTGTGACCATCCTGGGTGTGAGCCCAGATACACCAAAATCGCATATGAAGTTCAAAGAAAAATATGATCTACCATTTCCATTATTGGCAGATGAGGATCACCAGGTATGCCTGGCTTATGGAGCCTGGGGTCCCAAAAAAATGATGGGTCGAGATTATGAGGGTGTGCTGCGAACTACATACTTGATCGGTCCGGATGGAAAAATTGTCAAAGTATTTGAAAATGTTCGGCCGGCCGAGCATTCAAGCGAGGTTTTAGAAATATTACAGTCGAATATATGATAGTTATTACTGTCTATACAGCAACCCGTGCAGGGTTCTCCAGGTAGGGAGAACCCTGCCTTTAGTTTTATTCCGTTGAATGTTTACTTGACCGTGAGCGAGGCGATCATCCCATTTTCCAGATGCTCCGGGATGCCGCACACGACCTCGTATTCACCTTTTTGACCGGGGGCCGTAAAAGTAACGACTTCCGAAGTCGCAGGTTGCGCTTCCTTTTCCCAAAAAATATTCGGTTCATCATCATCACTAAAAGGGGGGGTTGCCATCATACCCAGGTTCATAATTACAAATTCGTGTTCCAATGTGCCGTCATTGATGACGGTCAGGGTAACTTCTGCATTCGCCGGAACTTCAAACTGGTTAGGTGTGAAGGAATATTCCTTCAGGGTTACTGTCAGATTCGCTGTTTTTGGTCCACACGCAGAGAGCAAACCAACCAGTAAAATAATTAGTAACAGCGGGGGTAGCAAGCGTTTCATCATTTCCTCCAGGATTTTAAATTAATTTGAGCCACCAATGGATTGCCCGCCAAATTTATGTCCCCTCCATGGACTTTGCCGATCAATCAGCCAGCGTGCATACTTTAATAATAGTGCTAGAATCCTGGTAAGCACAATCCTATCAAATGGTGATTACAGTGTCACCCAATTGGGTTATAATTGTCTACATTGTGAAAATGAGTTCAAATCACCCCCACACTTTCTTGTAACATCATCTTCACAAGCAGCCAAACTCCATGAATTTCCGAATGAATATGACACATCCCGCTCGAGCAGGCAGGCTGATCCGAATCGTTATTGTCCTCGCAGCCGCCGCGCTTATTTTCGGTGAGGAGCTGCTGGAGTACATATGGCCGGGCGTGATTGCGGACCCGGTATGGATGTTGTTGCACCTCTTTTCGGTTGGAGTCATTGCCTATATCATTGCAACTTGGGCGCTCAGCCTGATGTCGCAAAGGGAAGAACTAAAAGAGCGCATTACAGCCCTTGAGCAGCGACTCCAAAGGTTGCAGAAACAACAAACCGTTGTATTTCAAATTGGGCGCAACCTGGTTGAAACAGACGATGAAGACAAAATGGTTGCGCAGGTGCTCGAACTGGCATTAGAGGTGAGTGGTGCCCGGGGTGCTTCCTTCGTGCCATTCGATGAGCGGGAACAGCCCAAAGCCGCAATCAGCCGGGGGATTTTACCGCTGCCTTTGATGGAGGCGTGGTCAGAACACCTGGCCTCTGAAACTATACGCAGCCGCTGCGCAGCTTGCGAGCGAAAGGGAGCAGTCCATGACGATGGTTGCCCCGTCTTTAATGCTGCGCCCGAGGCTGAATTACCCGGGATTCTACAGGTACACTGCATGACATTGCGCTGCGGGGAGCGGCGCGTAGGTATGTTGACCCTCTATCTGGGTGAAGATGAGACGTTCGATGCCGAAATGGATGAGTTTTTGCGTGCCATTGTTGATGAAACTGCCCTGGGTCTAGAAAGCTTGCGGCTGCGCAAACGAGAAATCAATGCATTCCAACAGCTGCAGATGTTGCGCCAAAAAACTGACCTGGAAGGGATCGTGACCGGGTTATTGGAGCATATCCAGGCGACCCTGGAGGCAGATTTTTCAGTACTATATTTAAAGGACCCACGTACGGGGCAGGATCGATTGCGAATAACTCGAGGTGCCATCTCTCCACAACTACAGTCCCTAGTTGAGAGTGTCGTGCAGGGTGTTAGCAGTTCCACGGAACCAGTAATGATGAGCGATGTTTCGGGGACAACCGGGAGATCGTTGGCAGCGCGTTCGCTCATGGCTACCCCGCTCTCCATCCAAAATGGTCCTTCCCTCGGGGCGATCCTGGTGGGCTATTCCGTCCAATCTGCATTTAGCCGGCGCCAGCTAGAACTTCTAAATATGCTGGCTGGACACATGGCGTTGGTAGTCAATAATGCTGCGTTGACCTCCGAGCTGGAATATAAAACTATGTTGAATGAACGGACCCGATTGGCGCGTGAAATTCATGATGGCCTCGCCCAAACTTTGGGCTTTTTAAAGCTTCAAGTGGCCCAACTGCAAAATTACCTTAACCGCAGCGAGTATGATCGTCTGGAGAATGGCCTGCATACTAGCTACAATATTCTTTCGGAGGCCTACCTCGATGTTCGCGATGCGATTGATGGCCTGCGTACGAACCCGGTTAATGACAATATTGAGATCTGGCTGGGTGACCTGCTGGCTGATTTTGAGGAGGCCAGTGGAATCACCACGGATGCCGTTGCGATCGAGCAATTAAACAACCTTTCTCCCGAAATCCAGGTGCAGTTGATCAGAATTGTCCAGGAAGCGCTCAGCAACGTGAGGAAGCATGCCCATGCCACCCGGTTGGAAGTACGCTGCGTGCAGACAGCAGATGAACTGGTGCTTGAAATTCGCGACAATGGGCACGGTTTTACACCTGGAGAAGTCAGTATCGTAGCCCAGTATGGATTACGGGGGATGCGCGAGCGAGCTGAGTTGATCGGGGCTGATTTTCAAGTGATCAGTTGCCCACAGGAAGGCACAACCATTCATGTTGGCATCTATGTGCCCTCGAAAGAGAAAACGGATAATGAGTAGTGAACGGTATGGGAGATTCCAGGCAGTCAGGCTGGTCGTCGTGGATGATCACGCCTTATTCAGAGCCGGGTTGGTCAACTTGCTGGCAGAATTTCCTGAATTTGAGATTGTGGGTGAGGCAGGCAACGGTAGGGAAGCTATAGAAATAGTACTCAATAAACAGCCGGATGTGGTCCTGCTTGATGTGAATATGCCTGTGATGGATGGCGTTGAAACGGTGGGTGAGTTAAAGAAAAAAAGCCGTGCCAAGATCCTGATGCTGACGATCTCCAAACACGAGGAAGATTTATTCGGTGCCATTAATGCCGGGGCAGATGGATATTTACTCAAGAATGCAGAACCTGATGAACTACGCAAATCAATTTTGGCGCTGCAAGAAGGCAAGGCGGTTCTTTCTCCAGATGTCACAGCCCAGGTTCTTAAAGCAGTCGTTTCCAAACAGGGGTATGTTCCCGATGGTGGGCTGAGTAAGCGGGAAATCGAAGTATTAGAATGCCTGGCCCAGGGGATGACGACCGCCCAGATTTCGGCAGATTTATTTATTTCGGAAAATACTGTAAAGACCCATGTGCGCCGGATTCTTGAAAAATTGGATGCCGGAAACCGGACTGAGGCGGTAAGCAAAGCCACCCAGATGGGTTTAATCCGCCAGTAAACCTTTCAGCAGGCGTTCTCTTGACCTAATTCTTCGCTCCGGATATCCCGGAGCGTTTTTTTTGCCGTATGCAGGCGGCCTTTGGGTGACAAAAATATCACCCTTTTGTGCAAATAAATATCCTACGCTTCGGTGTTGAGGTTGACAGACAAAAAAGGTCAGATTTGTTATAGTGTTCGTGAGTTTTCAAGAAGTATCAGGTGAATGCGCGATCACAATTTATGACTGACTTTCCAGGAAAATCTCGCCGCGTATTGATAGCTTCCAGCCATCCCTTGTTTGCTAAGGGGCTGACGAACCTGCTCCAAAAGCGCCAGGAGGAGGATGTCACGGTTTTGGGGGTAGTTTCCAGCCTTGATGAGGCTTTTTCAGCCATCCAGGCACTGCAGCCTGACCTGGTAATCGTCGATTATGATGACAACGCAGTCAACAGGGAAGAGTTTCTGGCGCACTTTATGGAAGGCGCTGGGAAACTACGTGTGGTCTTGCTTTCTTTGAAGGAAGGGGGAGACCAGGCGGTGGTATACGATCGCCGCAACCTGGCTGCTTCCCAAATTGATGAGTGGTTAAGCGAATGGACACAATCCCCTCAGGAGGAGAGCGGTAAGCGTTCTCCTCAGCGAGCTAACAAATCGAGGAGAGAGGTTATGAAGCATTGGATCGGAGTCATACTCCTGGTCGTCCTGCTGGCAGTGGCAGGAGTCTTCATCCTGCAAAATGATTTTTTGCTAACGAAGGCGGCAAGTTTGCAGGCAGGACCGATTGACCAGGCTTTCAGCATCTTATGGATTTTTATTGCAGGTCTTTTTGCGCTGATCACCGGATTCTTGCTGTACAGTGTGATCTTCTTCCGGCGTAAAAAAGGTGATGAGACGGATGGGCCGCATCAAGAAGGGAATAATGCCCTGGAAGTCACCTGGACGATCATCCCCCTGGTTACCGTCATTGGGTTTGCCGTTTATGGTTCGTTCAACCTGTCCGAAGTATTGAGTCCAGATCCGCAGGCAATGGAAGTCCGGGTTGTGGGCCAACAGTGGGCATGGCGATTTGAATACCCAGACTATGGAATTACCTCGAGCGAGCTCGTCTTACCGATCAACAAGCAAGTCCTGTTGAATATGGAGTCAGTCGACGTCATCCACTCATTCTGGGTGCCTGAATTTAGGGTAAAGCAAGATCTGCTGCCGGGCCGGCGAACACAACTGCGGATAACACCCAATCGCATCGGCAGCTACACAGTCAGCTGCGCGGAAATTTGCGGGCAGCAGCACGCCTATATGCAGGCTGCGGTTAGTGTAGTTGGAGCCGCTGAATTCGACCGTTGGGTATTTGACCAACTAGATCTCCCCGAAGATCCGGTCGACAGAGGCGCAATCTGGTCCGAACAATTTGGCTGTTTGGCTTGCCACAGCAAGGATGGGACTGTGATTGTTGGTCCATCGTGGTTAGGCATTTTCGGCGAACAGGGCGAGCTGGCAGATGGCACGACTGTGCTTGTGGACGAAGCGTATCTGCGTGAGTCGATAATAGATCCAAATGCGAAGATCGTTGCCGGTTTCCAACCGAATATCATGCCGCAAAATTTTAGCGAGGTTCTTTCGGAAGCCCAAATTAACGACATCATTGCATTTATCGAAAGCTTGCAGTAGTCAAGGAGCAAAGGATGAGAGGCATATTGAAATACGGATTGATCCGTGGCTTGATCGCAATGGTCATCGGCGTCCTGGCTGGGATGGCGTTAGTGACTGGCATCCGTCTGATCATGGGCTTGCCGGCATGGAACCCGGAGGCAGCGTGGATGATCGGCGGAATCCTTGGAACAGTATTCTTCCTGGTTGGTGTGGGCGCCCTCACGGACTGGTACCGGGCTGCCATGGGGCATAAGATTTCAGAGCATCCGCACGATGACCCAAATTGGTTAGGAGCCCAACGTTACCTGGGGTTTTCAGTTGATCACAAGGTGATTGGGATCCAATATGGCAGTTTTGGGGTCTTGCTCTTCGTCATTGCCGGTTTATTTGCCCTGATCTTCCGCTTAGAGTTGGCCAGCCCGGGACTCCAACTGTTTACAGGCACACCGACTACTCTATCGGGGTTGACCGGATATAACACCATGTTTTCTCTGCACGGGATGGTGATGATTGCTTCCATCCTGCTGGGCGTGGCTGCGATGACCAACTACCTGGTCCCGTTGATGATTGGTGCCAGGGATATGGCATTTCCACGCATGAATGGGTTTTCGTTTTGGGTGACGGTACCCTCCGGCTTGCTGCTGCTCTCGTCTTTATTCCTGGGTGGGGTTGATACAGGTTGGGTTGCTTACCCGCCTCTGAGTACACGTGCTCCACTGGGCATGGTCACTTTTTACCTGGGTGTATATCTTTTCGGGTTTTCCGGTATCCTGGGTTCGATCAATACGATTGTCACAATTCTGAAAATGCGCGCCAAAGGAATGGGCATGTTCAAAATGCCTGTCTTCGTTTGGACTGCGCTTGCGACTGCCTTAATCCAGTTTGGTGCCACACAGCTGATTGGTCTTGCCTTTTCGATGGCGCTCTTACAGCGTGTAATCGGCATGGGCTTTTTTGATATCACCAAAGGTGGTGATGTACTGCTTTACCAACATCTCTTCTGGTTTTACTCGCATCCGGTTGTGTATGTATTCGTTTTGACTGGGTTGGGGGTGATCAGTGAGATTTTGCCTGTGTTTTCACGCAAACCGCTTTTTGGTTATCGTTGGGTGGCGCTGTCTTCGATCGGTATCGCAGCCGTCGGTTTCCTGGTTTGGGCTCACCACATGTTCACTTCAGGCATGCAGGAATACCTGCGCGTGCCCTTCATGGTCAGCACTTTGCTGGTCGCCGTTCCAACCGGTGTGAAATTCTTCAGTTGGACCGCGACCGTCTGGCAGGGTAAACTGACATTTCCTACCCCGATGTTGTTTGCACTTGGAGGGGTGGTTGTCTTCTTGATTGGCGGTCTCTCTGGACCACCAAACGGGCTGGTATCGACAGACCTGTACCTGCATGACACCTACTATATCGTGGGACACTTCCACAGCACCATGTTTGGAGGGTATGTCTTTCCATTCATGGCGGCCTTGTATTACTGGTTCCCCAAAGTTACCGGAAAAATGTACAACGAACGGCTGGGGAAGACCCATTTCTGGTTGATGTTCCTTGGTTTTCTCGTCCAGACCTTCGGTCAGATGCTGGTGGGGCTGATGGGTATGCGCCGCAGAATCGCTGACTACGATGCTGGCCTGGGGATTTCGTCCTATCAGTTCGCAATCACAGTTGCTGCATTTGTGATAGCCCTGTCTATAGCGATCATGATTTTCAACCTTGTTTACAGTGCCAAGTATGGAACCGTAGCGGTTGCCAATCCCTGGAGATCGCGCTCGCCTGAATTTCAGGTGCCGTCACCCGTACCGGTATACAACTTTGACCAACCCATCGAGGTGGTTGGGAATCCATACGATTATGGACTGGCTGGATCGGTCTATGTCAGGCCGATTCCGGCACCGTCTCCATCCGGTGACTGAATGAACTGCATCCAGACCAGGAGGATATTAGATGACTGAAAAAACTACGTATGACGAATTGATGGCGAAGAAAAACGAAAAGTACATGATTGGTATCACCATCGCGATCATCCTGTTTGTTTTCACGATTGGCGAATTTATGCTCGGTGAGGTTGGGGCCAATACCAGCGGTTGGATTTGGGTCCTGGCGCTGATTGCGATCTTGAAAACATCCATGGTCTTGAGGGAATATATGCACATCGGTCATGTGTTTAAGCCTGAGGAGAATCACTAATGGCAGCTAATGTCGAAAGTTTACCTGCCCAGGAGAGTTTGGGGGAGTATACGCGCAGATCGTCAATGAACCGTCTGGGTTTATGGTTATTCATTGGATCGGAAGTCTTTTTATTTGGTGGGCTTCTCATCTCAAGGATGGTTTTGTGGAGAGGAACTCGACCGGACCTGGAACAACTGCCGGCCTTCTTGCTGACCTCCGCCTTATTGTTAAGCAGCTTTTTTATGAACCGGGCAGAGACTGCCATCGCTTTCGGTGATCGCAAAAATTTTCAGCGGGGGTTATTAGCAACAATTGCCCTCGGCATCCTGTTTTTGCTGGGAGTGATCTTTATCGAGTGGCCGTTCTCGGGTCTGAGCCCATCTGAAAATGTTTATGGGGCTGTTTTTTACATGATGACAGGCATGCATGCAATCCACGTCTTTTCCGGTGTTATTTTCCTGATGATCATATACCGGAATAGCCGCAAGGGACTTTATACACCCCAAAAATACTTCCCAGTTGAAGCAGCGGCGGTTTACTGGCATTTTGTAGATGTGGTCTGGTTCTTCTTCTATCCCGCAATTTACTTGATGGGGATGGCGGCGATTTAAACGAGCTAAGTGGACTGATTAATTGGTAATAGACTGACAGGAGGGTTCTTTTCCGAATAGGATACAAGGGGAAGAACCCTTCTTTCGCCAGAAAATGTTGGAAGAATAAGCAAGTCGGAATTCAGTATCATGGAAGAAACCTTACAAACCAAGCCTGGTAAAACTATCTTTGGCATCCAAAGATTTTATGTTCTTCTGTTCGGGGGGGCAGCTCTGGTAGGCCTGATTTTAATTGTTGGAGGCGTGTTTCTAACCCGGCCTTACCAATTTATGGGTTCAAAAATCGATCCGCCGGCAGCCGCTGCGGATTTCACCCTGACGGACCAAAACGGTCAGCCTTATCATCTGAGTGATCAGGCAGGCAAAGTCGTCTTGATTTTTTTCGGTTATACCAACTGCCCGGATATCTGCCCAACGACCCTGGCTGAGTTCAAACAAGTTCGTGAACAGCTTGGGGAACAAGCCAGCGAAGTGGAATTTGTCTTTGTCACAATTGATCCTGAGCGGGATACTTCCGAACGCCTGGCAGGCTATTTGCCGGTCTTCGGAGACGGGATCACCGGTCTGACAGGTAGTTTGGAAGAGATGGAAGGCGTGTGGAAAGATTACTATGTTTTTCGAAACAAGGTTGAAACGGACAGTGCGGCAGGCTACCTGATGGAGCACTCGACCCGTACCTATGCAATCGACCGAAATGGCGATCTGCGAGTAACCTACCTGTTCGGTACGACACCAGAGTCAATTTTAAGGGATACGCGTTACCTGCTGAGTGAAGGCGAAGGTACTTGATGAGCGAAGACGTATGGAACGATCTATTTAAACGTGCAGCGATTTTACTTGTGCTGGCAACGGTTCTGATGTTTGCAATCAGCGAAGGTGTTTATTTGCTGCGCAAAGACAGAATTTCGCGCGCACCCATGGAAATCCGGCTGGTCATTCCTGAGGGTGCATCCCAGTCAGTAGCCGCAGGTCAACCGGTGAGCAGTATCCCTGAGAAAATGATTTTTGTTATCGGTGACACTCTGGTTGTGCAAAATAACGATACTACGGCGCATGAGCTGGGACCCTTGTGGATTCCACCTGGGCGGAGCGCAAGTTTGAACCTGGACATGGAAAGTGAATTTGCGTATACGTGCTCATTCAGTACAACAAATTATCTTGGGCTGACGGTTAAAGAAGCAACGACCTGGAAGACGAGACTGATTGGGTTGTGGTATGGCGTACCACCGCTGTTTATGGTTTTCCTTGTATACAGCTATCTGGTATATCCAATAAAGTCATCGAAGAGTGACTCCGAACAATCCCAGGCAGAAGGGAATTTATACCAACCTGAATGGGGTTGGCGGCAGTACGAAGAATTTCAAGATCAGACGAAGAAGGAATAAACTGATATGACGCTCATCAAAGAGCTTTTTTCCAGGCGCTGGATCATTGCAACAATCCTGGTTGTGACCGCGGTGGGGGTCATGATCCGACTGGGGATCTGGCAGCTTGATCGGTTGGAACAGCGGCGAACATTTAATCGTGCGGTGCTGGCAACCCGTGACCTGCCCCCCCTTGACTTACAATCGCCGCAGGCAGATGATCTGAGCGAACAAACTTACCGGAAAGCGTTCGTTTCCGGCGAGTTTGATGAAGCCAACCAGGTGATTTTGAGCAACCAGAGCTACAGGGACCAGCTGGGAGTCCACCTGCTGACGCCTTTGTTGATCGTAGGAACAAACCGCCATATCTTGGTAGATCGCGGCTGGGTGCCATTTGAAGCCTACCAGGATGGCAAGCTGGATCAATATGCAGTCGATGGTCCCGTGCAGGTGGAGGGAATCCTGGTGGGCACAACCAATCGGATTGGAGTGCGCAGCTGCCTGGAAGATTCTGGCGAGACCAATCAAAATCCAGCCCAAACGCTGGCTGTCTGGTGCGTGGATTTGGATGCGATAAAGGCACATTTGCCTTACGAGATCAGCCTGCTATACCTCATCCGCGAGCCTGCTGGGGCTTCAGAAGTACCTCCCATCGGAACGACCGTGCAGATCGAAATTACAGAAGGACCGCACCAGGGTTATGCCGTGCAATGGTTCAGCTTTGCGATCCTGTTGGCGGTGGGCTATCCGTATTACATCATCCGGGATCGCAAAGCCCGTGCAGCCAAAGCTGCTCAAAAAGAAGTTGTCCCCTCCGACGCTGAGTTGGACTACAACCCCCCAGAAACGGGATTTGAAGGAAGCGGGAGATGAAAAACGAGTTCAGCCGCCTTGCTCACAAATTATCGTTTTTTGAGAATGGACTCGAACAGAAGCACCTCAGCCTGCTGGCAGCAGTCAGTGTTTTTCTAACCATTGTCATTGGAACCGGCCTGAGTGCAGTGGATGGGACCGCGTGCCCAGATTGGCCAACTTGTTTTGGTTCCATGCTGCCGCCAGGTGGATCTGCCGGGCAACTCGACTACCTGCACCGGATTGTCACCGGGATTACCTTTCTGATCATCGCAGCCGCCGCAGCGCGAGTTTTCCGCCAGAGTAAGAGCCATCCAATCCTGAAATCGTCCCATGGAGCTGCCCTGCTGGTATTCGTGATTGAAATCGCGTTGGGGGCAATTCCGAGTCTCCGCCAAAGTGAATGGATAGGAGCCCTCCATTTGGGGCTGGCATTACTCGTCCAGGCGTTGATACTTATGGGCACTACCGCTGCGTTTTTACCGCCTGAGCGCTTACCGAGGCAGCTCCGCTGGAAAACAGCTTTCAGCCGCATGAGCCTGGCAGCGATGGCGCTGGTGTTTGGCGTTCTGCTGAGCGGAGCCATCGTCGCGGCATCCGGGGCTACCCAGGCGTGCGCGGGTTGGCCCTTATGCAGCAATATGCTCTTTCCAGACAGCCTGCCAGGCTGGATTAATATGGGCCATCGGTTACTCGTTGGTCTGACCGGGATCATCATGATCAGCCTTCTGGTTATGGCCTACCGACGGCAGCGCAGCCAGACTGCAATTCTGGTCGCAACGACCTCTGCCGTGGTGCTGTTTTTGGCTCAAGGTATGATGGGTGCGGTTAACGCGCGTGCTGGATACCCGGCATATTTGATCGGTCTGCACGCAGCAACTTCGGCAGCGATTTGGGCAAGCCTTGTGATTGTGACCACCCTGACTGGTATAACTCATCGGACCGATGCCGATGAGCAATTGGAAATCCAAGCAATTGCAGGCCGGCAATTTGGAAAGCTGCTGCTCGACTTTTTAATGCTGACCAAACCAATTGTAGTGGCATTGCTGTTGGTAACTACATTTGCCGGTATGTTGATTGGGGCGAAGAGTTGGCCGGGTACTGCCCTGGTCTTCTGGACTATGCTGGGAGGTTTTCTTGCAGCCGGAGGATCAGGGGCCATCAACCAGTTTATTGATCGGGAAGATGATGTACGCATGCAGCGTACAGCCCGCCGGCCCATCCCGGCTGGCCGATTGACACCAGCCGAAGGTTTAGCGTTTGGGGTTGGCGCCAGCCTCATTTCTTTTTTTGTAATGGTTACGTTTGTAAACTTTACCGCAGCCCTCCTTTCCCTGGCAGGGATTTTGTATTATGTTGTGTTGTACAGCTTGATCCTCAAAAAGACTACGGTTCAAAATATCGTCATCGGTGGAGGGGCCGGGGCAATTCCTCCACTTGTTGGCTGGGCTGCCGCGACGGGCAGCCTCACATTCCCCTCACTTTTATTATTTGGCGTGATCTTTTTATGGACACCACCGCATTTCTGGGCACTGGCGATTGTCAGGCGTAAAGATTACGCACGGGCAGGTGTGCCCATGCTGCCGGTTGTGCGCGGTGAAAAGGAAACCCGCTGGCAGGTATTTTTATACACAATTGAGTTGGTTGCACTGACCCTGGTTCTGCCTGTATTTGGGCTGGGTAGCAGCATTTACCTGATTGCAGCCAGTTTGTTGGGAATCATGCTGATCTATACAGCGTATCAGGTTTGGCGTCGAGAGGGCAACAAAATTGCCTGGAAGATGTACCGCTATTCGAGTATGTACCTGGCGTTTTTGTTCCTGGCGTTGATGATTGATCGCCTGTTGTTATAGATTGTTCGGGTAGAAATATACGAAGCCCCGCCTGTGGGAACACAGGCGGGGCTTGCGCGTGCCAGGGTTGAGGTTAGAAAGAAACGTGCGGCTTATTCGAACTCTGTACAAACTGCCGGGCAGTATCGTAGTCTGCCAGTGTACCGCCGAAGCCGCGTTGGAAGCGGATGGCATCCTCAGGTTTGTCAAACGCAAGGATGGTTGGGGAGCAGCAAATTGTGACGTTCGAGTGCATGAGGAAAGTCGCCTGGGTTATACTCACAATTGTTCCCACCAGATAATCAGTCACCAGAGCGCTTTTTAAATTAGGAATATTGGCAGCCATCATCAAACCACAATGCGGGCAGCAGGCTTTGATCTGGCTGCCATCCTCCAGATGGATGATGAATGCCATCCTTTCCTTGACCAATTTGTTACACATCGGGCATAGATCCGGTTGGGGTGCGCGATCGATTGGCTTGTGCAAGGTAGCTCCACCGTGGACCTTATGAATAATGCCGGCTTCCGCCAGCCTATTCAAGTCACGATGGATGGTCATATTCGAAACACCCAGTTCTTCAGCCAGGGTATTGGTTTCGACGGTGCCGTTTCGACGGAGTAAATCGATTATTTTTGCTTGGCGTTCGGATGCGAGCAGGCTCATAGTCACCCAAAAGAAATGAAGATAATATCTATGTGACTATAACAATGGATGACGCGAATGTCAACCGGAATCAGATAATATTTGTGGAATTATGGGATTATCTGTACCCGGGTCCCATTTCCCCGTACAAACCACTCACCGGCATTATGAACAGGCGTCGTCCAGCGGAACAACCACAACGCATCACAATTTCGCATATTTACACAGCCGTGACTCATCCGGGTCCCAAAATTGTCATGCCAGAAGGTTCCATGAAAAGCTACTCCGGTTGAAACGAAAAAACAGTTCCAGGGCACACCGAGCAGCTCATAGGCCTGGTAATCCGATGTAAGCTCGCCTTCCCCCATGTGTTTGGATGGCATTTTCGAGGCGATCCGAAATGAACCCACCGGCGTATCCGTCGGTATTCCGTTATCCGGGAGTTCTCGACTTGGAATACCACTGGAAATACTCGTCCGGTAAACCAGCTGCTCACCTTCAAAAGCAGAGAGCGTCTGTTTAGACAGAGAAACGAATATTTTTTTATCTTCGGGCGGCACACCAGTAGATAGCGGGGCATATTCCAGCTCTGAAATCAGCCGGATATGCTCAGCGGGGACGTGGTAGCGGACGTGCAGTAGTTCATCCGTCAGTTCGTACCAGGGGCGTGCATCCGGGCCAGAGACGATATCGGTAACCCAGTGGACAGACTGGAAATACACACGATAAAGTGGCTCCCAGCTGCGGGATCCAATCCGGCGGATCGAATCAGAAAAAGGGACAGTTAGCGCTCCAAGGGAACCCGTTTCTGGGAGCGAGGTGGCTGTTGGGTTGAGAGCAGCCGTTTCGACTCGTTGTAAGTAAGCAGAATGCGCATAGCCATCAATTACCCGATACCAGATTGGATTGTGGGCTGGACCTTCGCTGGAAGTCAGTACCTGATAAAGGTCAATGAGCTCATCACGACGGCGCCAATCGACTCCTTTGCTCTTAAACGATGGCTCACTGTAAATGCGTATATAAGCAATCGTTACACGCCCAATACCGATGGGTGGCTGTATATCCTCGGGAGGCAGCGTTGTATGACTCATGACAGGCAGCCAGGATGCCAAGGAGGTAGCAGCTAACTTCAGAAAATCGCGCCGGGTTAGCACCTGCATGACTATTTCTCAGGAACCTGCTCCAAAAACAGCAAACACAACGAGAACAACTATGCCAATCGCCGGGCTGTAATAAATTGATTCGACAGGTAAATTCATCATTCCCACTACTACCTGTAATGCAATGCCCAGGAAAATTCCGAGTAAACCGCCGAACAGGGCACCTTTAATCGTATTCGCTGGCGATGTGATTGCCAGTGCCAGCGACATGCCAACCAGACCAGCGATTAAAGCCTGGTAAGCTAGACCCAGGGTGTATTCTGCCAGACCACGCGGAACCGCACCACCAGCTGTGGCCGCGATCTGGCTCCATAACTGCGCCAGGTCCTGCCCGCGAAAAAGGGAAAATGCGATGAAACCCAGCACAAAGCCAGCGATGCCTCGGAAGAGCGAATCAGGTGTTTTCATGATGCTCCAGGTGATTGCCCCTGCCAGGACACCTGCCAGCAAACCTACCTGAATACCTGTGATGAGATAGCCGAGTAAATTATTGAGAATTTCATTCATGTTTCCCCTCCGGGTTAGAATAGCAGCAGACTATCGGGTTGCCCTGGTTGATTTTTCTGCAATAAACATGCCTGTCGATGTTTGGATATGAAGTTTGCCGCCAAAATGATCAATGTGGGATTGTATGTGGGCTCGGAATCCCTCTTTTTCTGGCTCGGAAATTCTGGACCCAGACTTGGGCAATAGGGAAAAGGTGTATGCGACAATTGGTTCAGGGTTGTCAACAATAACACCATCAGAATAGATCTGAAGTTTCACGCGGCTAAAGTATTTCCGAAGCAGCTCCTCACCATTTTGCAGGTTGAAAGAATAGCGATCGGCAAGGTTCCTGGGTGTTAGCTGATCGGCAACTGGTGGATAATCAGCTATAAGATCGTGAAGTTCTCGCAAATGATCAATCCCATTCGTTGCAGCATAAAATGTGCCTTTGGCTTTTAATACCCGGTGCGATTCCAGGATTGCGCGGTTTGGATTAGGTACATGGTATAGCACGTGATTGGCGATAACGCCATCAAATAGATCGTTATCGTATTTCAATAACTGCGCGTCCAGAACCTGGAACTGTGCCTGCTGTTGTAAAAATGTTAAAGTCCGGGCCGCCTGGCGGACCATCTGTAGGGATAAATCACCGAGGGTCAAATGCCATGAGGATGGAATGCGAGTTTGATTTTGACGCCACAACTCACCGTTTCCGCAGCCGATTTCCAGCAAATTGGCGTTTTCAGGAAAATCGAACTGTGAAAATACCCACTCGAACCAATTTACCGGGCTGGTGGTAAAGCGTGCATAAAATTCATGGCGAGCAGCCAGGTTAGCTGTGTTTTTATACTGATCCGTTACAAGATACCGTTGATCTGTCATCCAATTTTATGTTGTCCCACAAATCCGATTATAGAGAGGATGTAGGGAGTGTCAAGTAAACCCTAGTACCTGCAGTTGGGTGTTATGCGCAGGCAAATTAAGACCCTCAGTTGACGCTTGTCATTAAATTGTTATTCTTCTAAGTCCAAGAATGAAAAACACAGATACCAAAAATTCCGGGTTAAATATTCACCCCCTGTTTGAGGTGCTTTAATACAGTGAGAGAACAACGGGACGAAAATAAGAGTGGTTTAAGTCACATTAATGACAGTACCAAAGCCGCGAGCATCCCACGAGTGTTGATCTTCTGGTGGGTTGACAAAACCAGGAGTTGACCAACGAAATAACCAGCGGGCATCTTCGTTGCGCATATTGACACAGCCATGGCTCATTGGGAGCCCAAAATTATTGTGCCAATAGGTTCCGTGGAACGCAACCCCGTATTCCGGAATAAAAAAAGATGTCCATGGGACTCCGGGCAGGCTGTAAGACCCTGGGGCTCCAGAAGTTAATAAAGCGCCCATGTGTTTTGAGGGTGATTTTGAGCCAATATTAAACTTGCCCAAGGTCGTGCGGGTACCTTCTGGAATTGGATCGCGGCTGGGTAGACCGGATGATATTTTGGTTTTCAGGACAACCTCATCACCTTCAAACGCGGTCAACGTTTGTTGCAAGATGTTAACCTCGACTCTTTTTGCTTCCGCAGGGACATCAGGTGATAATGGGCTGACTTCGGAATCCGGGATTAAGCGCATGTGAATTGCCGGGACAAAGTAATCCAGATACCGGTCCAATTCGGAGGTCAGCTGGTACCAAGGTTTGCCATCTGGCCCTTCGGCTGTACCGGTGATCCAGTGAGTGGTTTCGTAATACAGCGTATAGACTTGCTGCCAGCCTTCAAATCGGTTATAGGTAAAGGCAGGCGTCATTGGAACTGCAATTTCTGCCAGGCGGCCGCTTTCAGGCATGTTGGTAGCCGGTGAATGAGTTGCGAAGCGAACCAGCTGAATGTAAGCCGAATGGAGATAACCGCCCCAAACACGATACCAGAGCGGGTTATAAGCTGGCCCTTCTGGAGCATCGAATGACCGGTAGATCGTAACCAGCTGATCGCGATAGCGTTTACCGATGATTTCGCTGTCTGAAGTCGGCTTTGCACGCACATCGATTTCATCGATGGTTATTCGCCCGAGCAAATCGGGTTGGCGAGGATTTTCACGGCTGAAATCGGGTCGAAAAGCCAGTGATGACAACGAAACGAGTCCGAGTTTCAGAAAATCTCGCCGAGAAAGTCTTGATTTTGTCATTGGTCTGGATTGTATCTGAATCTGGGGATCTGTGTAAAGCCTGGCAGATAAGCAATCAATGAGAAATCGGCGCAGGATGCAGAATATATCGCTCTGGTTCGGTCAGCTTTAAAATTGTCCAGCAGTGGGTTTTTTCGAGGCAATGCGGGCTCTGGTTTGTATCGGCTTACAAGCTTGGGTTGGGTGGGTTTTCGTGATCAGCAACCTTTTGGTCTGCTGACTGGAATTCAGCCAGCTGCTCTGCTACCAGACTGAACTCATTTTCAGCCTGCGTGATCAAGTCAGGGACACCTTCGAGCCCTCCATTGCCTGATACCGCCTCAATTTGCTCGCAGATTGTAGAAAGTTTCATGGCTCCAAAGGTAGCACTCAACCCTTTTAAATTATGTGCAATTCGTTTAAATCTCTCTAGATCACCCCGCTCTAACGCATCCCGCAGCGATATGAGATAGTGGGGGGTTTCTTCAAGATAGGAATCCACCAGGGATGCCAGGGTTTCTGTATTTCCACCAACGGTCGCCTTTAACTGGTCTATCATATTCAAATCAAAGGTTTTCTTCTTAGCGAGCTTTGTTGCCAAGACAACCGCCATACTGCGCGTGCTAGCAAGCGTATTTGTGCCGCGCGGTTTGATTGCTTTGCACGACAGGAGCACATCCTTGAGCTGCTGGACATGTACGGGTTTACTGATATACCCGTCCATGCCTCCTTGGATATATCTCTCCCGGTCTCCCTCCAAGGCATGCGCGGTCATTGCCACGATAATCGGCTGGTGGGATTCTGGAAGCAAATTGCGGATGATTTTTGCAGCTTCTTCACCATCCATTTCAGGCATTTGGATGTCCATCAAGACTAAGTCATACGGTTGGCGGCGGAGCGCATCCAAAACTTCAATCCCATTCGCAGCGACATCCGCCCGGTAGCCGAGCCGCTCGAGGATATTCATGGCTACTTTTTGATTGATGAGATTGTCTTCTGCCAATAAAACTCGCAGTGGGTGACGCTCGCCGAGGCTGCCATCGAAGACATCACTGGTAGCTTCCATTTCTGCTTCGGGGGTGACTTCGACCTTTAATGCGTTCATCAATGCATGGTACAACTGGATTGGTTTGATGGGTTTGTTCAAAACCCACGAAAATCGAACGTCGGAAGGTAATTCATCGCGCGTCCCTAGCGATGTGATCATGATCATGGGAATCGAGCGTGCCCCGGAAATCATCGTTATTTGTTTTGCGAGTGTGCCCCCGTCCATTTCAGGCATTTGCATATCCAACAGAGCAATATCGAATTTTTTGCCTGCGCGGAGGATTTCAAGCGCTTCGCTGCCGGACGCAGCTGCCTGGAACTGCATGCCCCAATTATCCAGTTGGCGGGTCAGAAACAAGCGATTGGTGGCATTATCATCTACGATCAGGACACTCTTATTTCGCAATAAGGGTTGTGTTCCACGGCGGTGGATCCGCCCCTGGCTGGGCGCAGCCCGAGATTGAATTGTAAATTGGAATGTTGATCCCTCGCCGATCTTTGACTCTACCCACATATGCCCACCCATAATTTCGACCAGGCGTTTGCTGATTGCCAATCCGAGCCCCGATCCACCATATTTCCGTGTTGTAGATGCGTCAATCTGGCTGAAGGCTTCAAATAAACGGTTCATGGCATCCTGGGGGATCCCAATGCCCGTATCCTTGACAGCAAAGAAGAGTTCATGCACATTGGCATCCAGCGGTTGGCTGGTGATTGTGATGATCACTTCGCCAATATTTGTAAACTTTACAGCATTGCTGAGCAGGTTGACGAGAACCTGCCGCAGTCGGGTTACATCACCAACCAGCATCGTGGGGACGTGTTCCGCAATGAAGTACGCCAGATCGATGCCTTTTTCAGCGGCCTGCTGAGCAACGAGATCAAGCGCAGATTCGATGCAATCTCGGAGATCAAAGGGCTGTTGTTCGAGCTCCATCCTTCCGGCCTCGATTTTCGAAAAATCGAGGATGTCATTGATCACATCCAGCAGGGTATCTCCACTACCTCGTACGGTTTCAACATAATCACGCTGTTCGAGGGAAAGGTCAGTGTCAAAAAGCAGGCTGGTCATGCCAATGATGGCGTTCAGTGGAGTGCGAATTTCATGGCTCATGTTTGCTAAAAATTCGCTTTTCGCTCGATTGACCGACTCCGCAAGATCCTTCGCTTTTTCCAGCTCTTCCTGGGTATGCTTCCGTTCGGATATGTCTCTCGAGACTGCGACAATTTCACGCACCTCCCCTGTGTGGGGGTCCCGTACCAGTTTGTTGATCGTTTCGAACCACGTAAATCTTCCATCCTTGCGGCGAACACGGTAGGTATTGGTTTCGACATCGTCGGTTGGGCTGGATAGACTGGCTGGATCAATCAGCTCACCCGTGTCTTCAGGATGGATAAGGTCATAGATATTGGTACCGATCAACTCCTCAGGGCTGTAACCCAGGTGAATGATGCTCGCCGGGGATACAAACCGGAAAATCCCATCCGGTGTCAGCTTAGAAATAATATCCGTGACATTGTCTGCCAGCAGTCGGTAAAGCTCAACACTTTCGCGCAATTCACTTTCAATGGCTTTCCGGGCACTTACATCAATTACTGTGCCGATGATTTGGACAGTATGATTTTCGTTATCCTGGTCGAAAGTCGTGCAACGATTGCGGACAATCCGCCACTCACCGGATTTTGATCTTATTCGCACTTCATGGTCGAGAATATCCCCAACCTGCATTCCAGGAATCTGTTCAGCTACCGCTAAAAAATTTTCGGCATCATCTGGGTGAACAAAGTTTTCCAGCTCAGCCTGGGAAAAGGCTAATAATTCTTCCGATTCATAGCCCAATATTGGCTGGATTGCCTTGTTTAAATAGGTGATCGAGTTCGTTGTTAGATCAAAAATATAGAGTATTGATGGCAGTGAGTCCGCGATTTTGTGGATCATGATTTGCGAATTGCGCAAGTCATCGTTTGCCAGGATCTGTTCTGAGATGTCGCTGACGGAAAATACCACCGCAGCAACCCCGCCGCTGGCGTCCGCAATCGGGGCTGCATTTATGCGGACAAATTTTAGCAGACCTTCGGGAGAATTAAATATGCGTTCTAAACCCGTGATGGGTTGGTTGGTTTCAGCGATCTGGTGGTAACCCAGGGGATCGGAACTGATCAGGTTTCCATTCCGATCGGAGACGGACCAACCAGGTAGCTCAAACAGATTGCGGCGATTGCTCGAACGTTGTAACCCCAACACATTGCCTGCCAGATCATTGGCAAATATTATCTGGCCGCGCGCATCCATGACCAGTATTGCAGCAACACTGGTCTGGACGATGCTGGTTAAAAGATTCCGTTCACGTTGGAGGGCATCTTCAATCCCTCTGCGCTGGCTGATATCTACAATGTAAGCGATGACCATTCGCCCGCTGTCAGTCTCAACATGACTCAGGCCAATTTCAACAGGGACAAGGGAGCCATCTTTCCGCCGGGCCTCCAATTCCCGCCCCGAGCCCATGGGTCCGATGCGCGGGCTGCGCGTGAAATTTTTCCGCTCGACCGTGTGGATTTCTCGCACAGCTTCCGGAACGACCATCTCGATCGGGTTATTAACCAATTCTTCGTTGCTGTAGCCAAATATTTGTTGGGCTAGCTGGTTGGAAAATTGAATCAAACCACGCCGGTCAACGATCATCACACCGGCAGGCGCGGATTCGAGAATGGCTCGTAGGCGGTGATCGCTCTCCTGTAAGGCAAGTTCGACCTTTTGGCGTCCCTCGGTCAGCTCGAGGATCTCCATTGCATATTTATTTTCAATGCGCCGGTTTTGCTCGCGGGCGGCCTCAGTCCTGCGGGAATCGATATAAACCAGCCCTATCATCAATAACAGGTTGATAATGGAGACAATAGCAGCACCCGTCAGGTAAAATTCAAACAGTGGCTCGGGCAGCAGCCCACGCATAACCATGGCGGGAATTAGGAAAGTGGCGATTGTACTTAAAACGGCGAATAAGGTAGCTGACCATGGGCCAATCAACACGGCCGCTACGAGAACGACCAGTGCATAAGACGTAATCAAGGTCAGTAAATACTCACTTGAAAATAGACCAAAAATTGTCACTCCAGCCCACAGGGCGCTTACGAGTACCCAGGCAGACAACTTGAGCTGCTTGCGAGTAATCATGTACCAGGATGCCAATAACGCAAAAATCACGACCAGCATCAAAAATAATCCTTGCCGCTGGTCGGCTGCGAACATGGCGCCGATACCAATCAAGGAGAGCACGAGACCCACTCCAATGATGATGGTCTGCATCCTGGAATGGTATTCTTGACTGGCATCTTCAAACTTTGGCAGCATATTCAAGATCATTTCCGTATTGGGAGTAATTATCGAAAGTATAGCAGAAACCGGATTAGTTTGGGTGGTTCTAACCAAATTATGGCGGGTTTTTACTTGAAGGAGTTTGATTTAACGGGGTGCGGTTTCATTGTCTTCCAAATCCAACTCCCGCTCGGCTAGCGCACAAATCAATCGTCAACATATTATAGAATTGCCGGGAACTCGCGATCTCCTGGCAGAATGCTAGAATGAGTTCAATAAGCTAAAAATTCTGGGTGGTTCAGTTAGGATTTATTTCTTTGAGCCGGATACGTATGCTACATAATGCTGGAACGGGTATAGGATTCTGTGCAGCCAACCTCGTGCCAGGGTCATTGACGCACCTCATCAGTTACCAGAACCATGCCGGAATAAGTAACAGGGTGTTCGTCCAGCGGAGGTTATTTATCAGCCCCACTGAGTAGAGCGGACCCTTAAGTCAGCCGGGTTTAAGTACTTGCACCAAAAAATATGCTCACCAATCAACGACAAGGGTGTTTAAAATAATTTGGGTATGTTCTTCTATTTGAGTTCTGCCAATTGTCAACCGTGTACCAATCCCAGGTTGCAGCACGAGATCTGAGACGCACCCAAAATACAGCCTCAAGAGAATGTATATTCCTGGGCCGCCAATATTGAGCAAAAACGACCCGAGGTAATGACCAGTAAGCCATTATGGCAGCAAACTGCCTGCTCCGCTGGTGGTCCTACCGGTGTAGAGTGGTGAATACCACCAGCGGAAGAAGCAGAAAGAAATCCGTAAATCCAAAAATAGGCAATTCGTTAGTCTTTGAAGCTGGGTTTTGAGAGGAGATTGAGGAACTCCTGGCGGAGAGCGCCGTCCTGCTCAAACTTTCCGAGGAATGTGCGGGTTAACATGCTGGCTTCAGTTTTTTTGACGCCGCGCATCATTGAGCACATATGCGCGCCTTCAATGATAACCGCAACACCCTGTGGCTTGAGTAAAACATCGAGAAACTCCGCGATCTGGGCGGTCATTCGTTCCTGGACCTGCAGCCGGCGAGCAAACATCTCGACAATCCGCGGAATTTTGCTCAAACCGAGTACTTTCCCATTTGGAATGTAAGCTACGTGGGCGCGGCCATAAAATGGGAGCATATGATGTTCGCATAAACTATAGTATTCGATATCTTTGACAAGTACGATGTCGTTATATTCAACATCGAATAGAGCTCCGTTGACCAACTTGTTGGGATCTGTTGTATATCCGGCAGTCAGTTCATCATACATACGAGCGACGCGATCGGGGGTTTTCAATAATCCATCCCGCGCAGGATCTTCACCAATGTTTACCAGGATATCGCGGACAGCTCCCTGGATGGTTTCTTCCCGGTTTTCCAGCTCTTCTCCTGGAAAAACGAATGCATCAAGTGTACGGTAGCCGTTATAGTTTAACTTCGGTTGTGCTGACATTGACTTATCTCCATTGATAAATTTACTCATCAAGCATAATCGTAGTTTGCTTGTTGTGTATTTTTGAATTCTTCATTTGCTTTCTGAAACGTTGTTAAAGCACGTTGGCGCGACCAGCCTAAATCCACAATAGGATCAGGGTAATTGACGCCGATTAGAAGCCCGATCTTACGCTGCAGCAAGGCAGGCATCGTCCAGGGCTCGTGAATATAGGCATCTGGGATAAGAGCGAGTTCAGGCACCCATCGGCGAATATACTCACCTAGTGGGTCAAATTTTTTCCCTTGGATCACCGGGTTAAAGATGCGAAAATATGGAGCTGCGTCCGTTCCCGTACCAGCAGTCCACTGCCAACCACCATTATTTGCAGCCGGGTCACCATCGATTAACTGCTGCATAAACCAATGTTCTCCCCACCGCCAATCGATCAGCAGGTTCTTGACCAAGAAGGAAGCCACTACCATCCGCAGACGGTTGTGCATCCAACCGGTTTGCCTGAGCTGGCGCATGCCCGCATCTACAAACGGGAAACCCGTCTGTCCGTCTTTCCAGGCGGAAAACATTTCCACATCATTGGACCACCCAATTCCACGCAGGTTTGAGCGAAAACTTTGGCGGAGGACAGTTGGGAAATTGTACAAAATCGAAAAATAGAATTCACGCCAAATTAACTCGTTCAGCCAGCTCTCCGCGTTTTGTTCGGCGGCTGTAGTGCGAGCCTCGAGAAGACTGGCACGGGCGGCGAGGACAGCCTGGCGGATCGATAACATTCCAAAGCGCAGGTAAGGGGACAATCCCGAAGTCCGGTTTAAATCCGGACGATCCCGCATTTCTTTGTATTGAAAGATCAGTGGAGTGCTGCCATCCACAAAATTTTGCAGCCTTGCATGCGCTTCTTGCTCTCCGGCAGGAAATGTTTTGCGATCCCCATGCAATACGATGCCTGGTAGTTCTTCTGAATTTATCTCTGGAACCGGGGGTAGACGCTGCGGTGCTGGCAAGACATCTACAAAACGTGGTGTGGGTTTTTCTTTCCAGGCGCGCATGAACGGTGTAAATACAGAATAAGGTTCGCCTCCTGGTTTTCTTACCTGATGGGGGTGGTGGATCGTCAAACCGGGTTCGAGGTGAAGAATGATTTGTTTGGCGACGTCGGAATCCCGGCGGCGGGCATATGGAGAGTAATCCTCTTCGGCGAATATTTCCGCGGCGTTTGCTTCTTGGCAAAGCATTTCCAGCGCTTCGACCGGATTGCCGCGGCGGATCACCAGCCGGGAACCTAACTGGCGCAGGTCATTATCAATGATATGAAGTCCACTGAATAGAAAATCTAATCGCTTTTCAGCGTTTGCATTCGCCGAGAGCAAATGTTCATCGAGGATGTAAGCCGGTATGACCGTGCTTGCTGAACGCAGTGCTGCGGTAAGCGCTTGATTATCTGTGAGGCGTAGATCACGCCTGAGCCACCAAATTACTGTTTTATTCGTCATGAATAGCTTTCACTATTAAGTAATCCAACCCATTTGTATCTATAAAGAATATTCCGGATCAAATCGCCATTGGAATTCCAGCTTATTACTGGCGACTTTGAAGTTCCAGGGAGTTGATCGCTTCCTTAATAACCTGGGCGCTGCGTCTTAATGCGGCTTCTTCTTCTTCATCCAGTTCAGGGGGAAATGTATCGATAATTCCGCTGCCACCCACCAGCTGCGGAATTGATATCGTGACATCATGAATTCCGCAGATTTCGGTGAGGGGTGTACAAACGGTCATTATTGAACGCTGATCTCGCAAGATCACATTTGTGATCCTGGCAAGCGCAGCACCAATTCCGTAATAGGTGGCCCCTTTGCCCTGGATAATTTCGTATGCCGCATTTCTCACCATTCGATCGATTTCCATGCGTCGGTCCCCGCAAATATCAAGGTCGTGTTGGGAGCAAAATTCTGCCAACCCAATACCGCCGACATTTACCGCCGACCAGTTTAGTACTTCTGAATCTCCGTGCTCACCCAGGACATACGCATGGATATGGCTGGAATCGATGCCCAGCTCGATCCCCAGTAAGGCACGTAAACGGGCTGTATCGAGTGTAGTGCCGGAACCGATGACACGCTGGGTTGGGATTCCATATTCAGTGGCTATTTTGGCGGTGATGTGGGTCATGATGTCTACTGGGTTGGTGGCAATTACCAGAACTGCCTCGGGTGCAACGTCGAGTATTGCTGGAATAATCTGTCGGAAGACCGCATAATTCCGTTCCAATAGCTGCAGGCGGGTTTCCCCGGTTTTTTGGGCGACACCTGCCGTTACCACAACCACCTTGCTGTTTTCCAGATCTGCATAATTACCTGCCTGGATATGAATGTCGATGGCAAAGGGAGCAGCGTGCAGAATATCATTGGCTTCGGCTTCTGCTCGCGCCTGATTTAGATCAACCATAACGATTTCGCGACCAACACCGCGCAGGACCATCGCATAGGCAGCTGTCGATCCAACAAAACCGCAGCCGATGATGCCGATTTTCATTTTCGTTTCCTTTCAGAAAGCTTTCCAGGACGTAGAGGATGGGGAGGTGAAATTGGTAGAGAAATCTTGAATTCTGTACCGGTGAATTCTGGGCTCAAACACTGAATCGTACCGCCATGGGCTTCGACTGCCATTTTGCAGAAGGCCAATCCAAGCCCGGTACCTTTCCGCTGGGCACTTCCCAGGTTTGCCTGCATAAATTTTTCAAAAATAATTTCGCGGTCTGCAGGAGCAATACCCGGACCGTCATCAATCACTGAGATGGAAACTAATTTGCTGGAGTAACTCGCTTCCAACTGGATCATCGTGCCATACTTGATGGCATTACTCAACAGGTTATCGAGCACTCGTTCGAGCATATCCGTGTCGCCGATCAGCAAAGGCAGCTCAGCACTTATCCGGGTGGTGATCGTTTTTCCAGACCACCCGGCGGTGAGATTCCATCGGCCGACGGCAGCCAAAAGCAGATCGTGCAAATTCACCACTTCCCGGTTGATATGCAAATGACCGGCTTCATATTTGTTGATATCGAGCATATTTGTAATCATGTTTGCAAGCCGGCGGCTGTTTTCAAGTGAATTATCGATCAATGCTTGAGCATCATCGGGTTGTTCAGCCCGACCACTGGCCAGGATTTCCAACGAGCCAATCACGCTGGTTAGTGAACCCCTCAGATCATGGACTAACATATCCACCAAATCCTCGTAAAGTTTCTGCTGTGAATTAATCGCCTGGTTACGGAGCTCCAATTCGTTGACAAGCTGGTTTGTCGACCTAACAATGGCATCCAACTGTTTTCGCTGGTCGTGAGGTTGGTGGACAGTCTGAAGCGACAGCGGTATGTCAAGCTCATCACGCAGGTGATGAACGAGTGCGGAGATCACTGGAGGGTCGAAAGTCCAACTGCCCTGAAAATGCCGGTGCGTGCCGATTTGTTCATCACGTTTCGATGACGAGAATTCGAACAGCTCTTCAGCGACCAGTGCAGAGCAAAATTCTGCTGTGCTGGCAATTACAAACCATTCGCGTGCCAATGCATGATTTTCTGTTAGTGGAATGTAATAGATACCTGGAATTAATGGCGGGTCTATATCCGGGATGCCAAATACATAGAGTGTATGTCCAAGTCCAGCCAAATGCCGGTAGCGATGTTCCACGGATAAAAATCTGGAAAGATGTTGAAAACCACTGTACAAATCTGCAGGGGCAGTAGAGCGAGACAGGTTGTCTTCGATTTCATGGCTCATAACCGCCATCGATTTGCTGTCATGAATGAACATACTGGCCAGCGAGGCGTGCTGGGCAAGCGGATACAGCGTAAATGATGTTGACACAACCAGATGAGCGCGTCGGTCATAGTCAGTGTGGGGGAAATCGATTTCAGGAGACGGCATACTCGGCTCCACTTTGGGGCTGTTTTGCACCCATCAAACTGCGTTTGACATCCACTGCAACCCTGATTCCACCTAAGGCTACGGCAGCCGTTGACTGCCCGGGGAAAATGCTGTCACCGACCATCCAGAGGCCTGGTGCCAGGCGCGGTCCCCAGGCGCGGAACAGGCTGGTCATTGGAAATCCACCCACCCAACCCCAGGCACGACTGGTGTAGCGTTGAAAAGTGAGTGGGGTTCCCGGAAGAATAAGGTCTGCACCGGAGCGAATCCTTGGCAGAGCAATTTCAGCCAGATCCAGGAGTCTTTCAGTAAACTGTTGCGTCCGGGACTGATAGCCATCTGGATCATGCTCAGCCAACTCCCACCATGTGGAAAAGTTAGTATGAGTTGAAATTGTGACTGCCCGGCGGCCGTGAGGTGCGCGCGAGGAATCCCAACCTGGACTGATGGATAGGAAGATAGAATTTCCTTCACCTAGTGGTTCGCGCTGGATGACCTGGTGATGCAAGGGTAGATCTGGAGTCAGCTGTTTCTCATCAAGTCCCAGATAGAGGGTGAACGCCCCCCAACCGTCCCCGGGCTGTTTTGGGAGGTTGCGAAGCCTAGGCGGCGCGGCCGAACCGAGTAAGCGGCTGACATTCCAGGGAGTGAGGTTCGCGATGACGATATCTGCAGGATAAATCTCTCCGCGCTGAAGCTTTACCCCTATTATCCGGCGATTTTCCGTCAGAATTTCTGTAACTCGTTTGCGGAAATGGACTTTGCCTCCGTGCTTCCGGATTGCACCCACGAGGGTTTCGGCGATTGCGCCCATCCCGCCTTCCAGATGGACAGCCCCTCGCCGGGGGAGGTCAAGGGCAGAAGCCGCATAAAGCGCATTGGTATAATTACTGGTTGACTGGGCGGCGATCAACAGCTGACCATCAATGAATAGGCGCAAGCGCTCGTCCGTATTTGTTAAATGGACTGAGGCAGGCCTGAAGAAGTCAGCCAGGAAATTGGGCTTCCACCTGGAAAAATCTTGCCCGAGCCAGCGGATGCCGGTCATGGTGGTTGTGAGTGCCTGGTGAATAGTCTGCAATGGCCAGTCCGGCAATCGCAGGGCAAAATCCCACAGCGCATCCGCGGTCGATTCTTGCCAATGCCAGAATGAATCTGACTGGCTGCCAAATGCTGCGATTCGGGCAGCATGGCGTTTTTCACCAGCCCAGCGAGTTATCTGGTTGCCATCGGGTAAATGCGAGGCCATAACGGCCTCCACCGGGTGAGCCGGCCAGGATTTAATCCCGGTTTTTTGGGCAACCAGATCCATGGGGCCGCCCTGGTAAAAGCCCGCGGCCAGCGTCGCGCCGGCATCAAATCGATATCCTTGATGGAAGAATGTACCTGCACAGCCGCCTGCATAGATGTGTGCTTCCAGGACGGTCACATCGAATCCGGATTTAGCCAGGGCTGCGGCAGTCGTCAATCCACCAATACCAGCTCCAATAACGACCACGCGCATCATGAACCCCCCGTTTTTTCGACGACCCGCCGGGTGACCCAGGCCCGGTATGCAAATAAAATACGCAAGTTAAGCCACATAAAACGGCTGATCAGACCACTTTTTATGCCAGAACCCGGTGTCGCTGTAACTTCATCGATGACGGATGTTGTCTGATCATCCATGGGCTGGAAACTATGGCGATGAATCCAGGCCTTAAATGGGCCACTGACCTGTGTATCTGTGAACCCGTGCAGGGGGTCAAATTGAGTATGTTTGGCAACCCAGCGAACAGGGATAGGACCCATCCACATCGTAAAATCAGCCAACGACCCTTCTCCAAGCGGTTCAACGTCATTAAATTGGACAATGACTGGTGGTGGTGTCAGACGGCGCAAGGCGCGTGAATCGCTGTGGAAAGCGGCAACCTGTTCCAAAGACGCCCGAACCGTAAAACGGTGAGAGAATTCCCGTGCCTGACTGGCCATAACAGATTATTAGTTCTCAGCCTTCAATAAATCTTCCAGGGCTGGTAGTGCCTCACGAAATTTGAATTCGTATCCCTCTGCCTGGAGTCTGGCGGGTATGATATTTTGTCCTCGTAAAAGCAGTGAAGAAGCCTCGCCAAACATAATTTTGAATAAAAAAGCCGGGGTTGGGAAAAATGATGGACGACCAATCGCTTTGCCGATTGCTTTACCAAATTCTTGATTCGGTAGGGGCTGGGGGGCAGCCAGATTGTATGCCCCTGCAGCGTCCTCGTTCTCAATTAAGTAGCGAATTGCTCCAACCTCATCTATAACGTGGATCCAGGAAACGTACTGCTTGCCGCTGCCAAACCGTCCGCCGACAAAAAATCGAAATGGAAGTACCATCCAGGGCAAAATACCCTCTTCCTTTGAAAGGACCAGAGCCGTTCGGATAACAACGCGCCTGACGCCCAGCGCCTCAACGGGCTGGGTTGATGCTTCCCACTGCCGGCAAACGTCTGCCAGGAAGCTATCCCCATTTGGGGAATCCTCTGTCAATAACTCTGCACCGGAAAAGCTGCCGTAATAATCAATGGCGGATGCTTGAATCAAAAGTTTGGGTTTTTGTTTTGCACCTGAGATTGCCTCAACAACCGCTTTCCCAGAATTCACGCGGCTATTCAGGATTGCATTCTTGCGTTTTTTCGTCCATCGAGTGCCGAAAGGGATATTACCAGCGATATTTTCTCCCGCCAAATTAACTACTACATCGGCCCCATCTACGAAATGGCCCCAACCAGATGCCGACTTTCCGTCCCATTCAACTGTCCTTGCCCCATCAGGCATCCCCACTACCCATGTTGGATTACGGCTGAGAACAATCACCTCATGTTTGTCTTTTGCCAGACTTTCGGTTAACGCTCTTCCGATGAAACCTGAACCACCCGTTATGATTACTCGCATGGGATCTTCCTTTTCATTAAGCCTGGTCTAATAACGAGAAACTCGCGCCCTGTACCAGATCCCAGGCAGGCGCATAAACTTCTTTTTGGTCGATACCTTGGCTCTACGGCTGAACACATCATAATCTGCGGCTTCTATTTCATCAATGATCCCCCTATATAACTCACCGGCTGCCGCTATTGCGAATCTGCCATCCGGGTCGAGCAACCGAACGCCGGGGAGCGCTGATGAATAGAGCTGCTTGACGCGCTCGATCTGGAATTGCATAAACTGGCGCCACGCAGGTGTGACAGAACCGTGAGCAATTTCATCTTCAGTTATTCCAAACGCATTCAGCTCATCCGCTGGCAGGTACACCCTACCAGACTGCCAATCTTCGGCGACATCCCGCAAAATATTCGTTAACTGCAGTGCCACTCCCAGGCGAATTGCGTAAGGAATAGCTTCTTGCCCCTCGAACCCGGTAATGTGCATTGACATCAGCCCGACAGTACAGGCTACTCCATAACAATAAACCGTTAAATCGCTGAATGTGTTATATCTTTTCTGTTTAACATCACGGGCAATGCCATTGATAAGTTGTTCAGAATACTTCGCTGGAATCTGATGCTTTTTACGGGCATCTGCCCAGGCAAGCGGAACATAATCACTTTCCCCGGGCTTGCTATAAAGAGCCGTGGTTCGCCACCGATATAGCTCCGCCAGAACATCTCCGTTCGAGCGATCAACAATATCATCACTAATGCGAGAGAAAGCATATAATGCCCTGGCTGCATCACGCTTGCCAGGAGGTAAGAGGGCAGAAGCCATGAAAAATGTTCGGCTGTGCGCACGAGTAATATTCGTACACACCCGGTAGGCCTGGGAGAGCTGCACCTGATCCAGAAAGGCTTCCTGCTCAACTGGCTGGGCATCCAGAGCCTCGTGCGCCAATGAAAGAAGGCGGTTTTCCCAATGATGGGCTTCGAAGGTCATACGGGTCTCCGAAAGTTGCGTGTGGCTGGGCGATTCCGAACAGGCACGCGTTGAGGCTTTGGCAACAGGAAATATCCGGTTGCTAAGAAACCGAGCGTGACGATTAATTCAATAATGACTAACATGTTTATCTCCTGATAAGAATAACTTGGAAACTATTATTCGGTTGGTGGTCCTGTCATTCAAGAAACCTGTTCCATGCGTGTTCGGCGGCTGGAAGCATCCGAATTAGCTTGCTGAGCGATCATCACCTGGACTATACAACAGTATAACACAGAATTATGTATTGTCAATATATTGTATAAATTATGTATAGAGAACCTTGACGTAAGTATAATAGTATGCTACACTGTTGGCGTCATAAAATTTGCATCCTTTCCCAATTAATTTTTGGAGAAATTTCTAATGGTCAACTCGCAAAATGTAATAAAGAACGAAACCAACCGGACGGGAGATGAACCATTGTATAACATTGGTGTCGTCACACGAATGACCGGAATATCCAAGGCGACTTTGCGTGCATGGGAAAGGCGTTATGGTTTTCCTGAATCCGAGCGAACATCTGGAGGTCACCGTTTGTATTCGGAACGAGACATCATCCAACTGCGCTGGGTTAAAAATCGGATCGATCAAGGTATGCAGACTGCCCAAGCTGTCCGAGCTTTACGCCACCAGGAATTGTCTGGAAGGGGCGACGAAGGTTTGGTGCCACAGGAAGTCGATGATGATCCCGGTTTTGCGATGCAAGAAATTGAAACCTCAACAAATCCACTTATGATGGTTTATCAGCGGCGGTTAATGCAGGCATTTATGGCTAAAGATACAGCCGCTGCAGATCAGGTTCTGGGAGAGGCGCTGGCAACCAGTTCACCAGAATCGCTGATACTCGAGGTGCTTTCTCCAGACTCTGGCGCACATCGGGCATGCCTGGGAGAATGAGAACATCAGCGTTGCAGTCGAGCACCTGGCAACGAATTATATTCGCCACCGTTTGATGCAATGGATGTTAAGCAGCCCACCGGTTCGCAGCGGGCCACCCATTGTCATGGCTTGCGGGCCGGGTGAATGGCATGAAATGAGCTTGCTGATCATGGCGACTTTGCTTCGCCGCCGCCGTTGGCCGATCGCATATTTGGGGCAATCAATGCCATTATATGATTTGTCAAAGTTCATTGCAGAAATTCGACCGACATTAGTTTTGCTGGTTGCCATGACAGAAGAATCTGCGCTTCAATTAATGGAATGGCCCAGGTGGTTGCCGGATGCAGCACAAACCGGAAAACCAATGGTCGCATACGGGGGACGTGTTTTTGTCGAAACGCAGGAGCTGCGCCTGCAGATGCCTGGATTATACCTTGGAGATACCTTTCAGGAAGGCCTGGCAACAGTCGAGATGCTGCTTGGTCAGAAACACTGAACTTTCAGCCAGACAGCGACTCAAAAAAATACCCCTAGATTTGCCCATCACAATCTGGCAGGTACGCAAGTTCCAGATATCCAGCATAATTTAAGCTCTTATCAGGTCGGTCGATGAACATTACTTGGATAAACAGCGATTGCTCAGAAATCCATTTCCTGGGAGATTTCCGGATCTCATGATCAGCGGCTGACCATTCAGGCACGAGCAATTGATGTTCAATTTTTTAAGCGGCACTTTTGTCATTATGGTTGTTTCAACTTTCCTGTACGAATGACAATTCCAACGGAGAACCAATAATTTTGTAATCCCGCAGGTGTGTAATTCGGGTTAAGATTAGCGAAATGATTCTGATTGATGTCGTAATCGTCTCCTGGAACACGCGTGCGCTCTTAAAGGAATGTCTCACAGCCCTGTTTAACTCGCTGGCCGATATTTCCCCGGAAGAACTCCGGGTGTGGGTTGCCGACAATGCCTCCACTGATGGCAGCTTGGAAATGGTGGCTCGCGAATTTCCTGAAGTTATCACCATCGCGAATGTGCAAAACCTTGGCTTTGCAGGTGGGAACAATCAAGCAATCCGCATGGGTACCGCACCCTATGTGCTGCTCTTAAATCCAGATACAGAGATCCAGGCCGGCGGACTTGATACTTTGTACAATTATTTAGAAACTCATCCAAAAGCAGGGGTTGCTGGTTCCCGACTGCTTAATCCGGATGGTTCTCTTCAACCAGCAGCATTCCCGTTTCCCACGATCCGGCGCGAGCTGTGGCGCTTGTTATACCTGGACAAAATTGCTAAATACGGGGTCTATCCTCTGAATGATTGGGCGACGGACGAGGTGCATAAGGTAGGCTACGTGCAGGGCGCCAGCATGCTGGTCCGGCGGACCTGCCTGGATCAGGTTGGGCTGTTTGATGAAAATTATTTCATGTATTCAGAAGAAGTGGATTTGTGTTACCGTATAACGCTGGCTGGTTGGGATATCTATTGGGTGCCACAATCCCAGGTGATTCATTATGGGGGACAATCCACGCGCCAGGTTGCTCAAAAAATGTTTTTGTGCCTTTATCAAAGCAAGCTGTTATTTTTCCGCAAAAATTACGGGCGTGGTTCGGCTTTGCTCTATAAGATTGTTCTTTTCCTGGCAAGCCTCTTCCGGATGCTGTTAAAACCTTTGGCATATTTTGAGAGCGGAGAACGCAAGCTTCGTCACATCCAGCTGGCAGAAAATTACCGGCTGCTCCTCAACCAGCTACCCGACTGGTAGTCCTGTCTGGTTTGGGCGCCAAATCTACCTAACAGTAAATCCAAGATAGGGGACATTGTAGGGTCACCCCTGATTAGCGAAGCATTCGTAAAAACGCACCCGCGATGCCACTTACGGCGGATGAGCAATCAGCGCGGCGATTTTTCGGATCCAATGGTGGGCAGCAATCGAGATGGTCCGATACAGCGTTCAGGCCTGGGAGCAGCATATTATGGAATTCATGCTACAATTTTTCGGTAATTCTGACAGCCCTACGAGGTATGCATGGAGATTTTGCAATCCAGGGTAGATCCAAATTCGCCCAATTTTATTGAGAATGCAGCCTATCATAAGGAATTGGCTCTTGTACTGAGGCAGCGCCTTCAACTTGTCCGGGAGGGTGGAGGCAAGAAATATCGCCAGCGCCTTGAAGTTCAAGGCAAAATATTTGTGCGCGAGCGGATTGAGCTGCTGCTAGATCCGGATGCTCCATTTCTTGAACTTTCTCCCCTGGCAGCCTGGGAGATGTACCGCGGGGAGGCACCCGGCGCTGGAATCGTAACAGGCATCGGTAGAGTCGCCGGTCAGGAGGTGCTGATCGTTGCCAATGATGCGACAGTAAAAGGCGGTTCGTACTATCCACTGACGGTTAAAAAGCACTTGCGGGCTCAACAAATTGCAGAGCAAAATCATCTGCCCTGTCTCTACCTGGTTGATTCAGGCGGAGCTTATTTACCGCGCCAGGATGAAGTATTTCCGGACGCTGATCATTTCGGAAGAATTTTTTTCAACCAGGCTCAGATGAGTGCCAAGGGGATCCCTCAAATTGCGGCGGTTATGGGTTCCTGTACGGCGGGAGGAGCGTACGTGCCGGCGATGAGCGATGAAGCCATCATCGTCAAGGGGACCGGGACGATTTTCTTAGGCGGGCCACCGTTAGTAAAAGCCGCAACCGGTGAAGATGTCACCGCGGAAGAGCTGGGTGGAGCTGATGTTCACACCCGCCTTTCCGGTGTTGCGGATCACTATGCCGAAAACGATGAGCATGCCCTGGCGATTTGCCGGGAGATTGTTGGTACATTGAACCGTGTGACCAGGTTGGAAGTCGAACGAAAAGAACCTCAAGACCCGATTTATGACCCGAATGAAATCTACGGTATCCTGCCGCGCTCATTTCGCGAAGCGTATGATGTGCGCGAAATCATTGTTAGGCTTGTAGACGGCAGCCTATTTCGAGAATTTAAACAGCGTTATGGGACGACGCTGGTTTGTGGATTTGCGCATGTCTTTGGCTATCCGATTGGGATATTAGCCAACAACGGGGTCCTATTTTCGGAGAGTGCATTGAAAGGTGCCCACTTTATCGAGCTCTGCGAACAACGGGGAATCCCATTGTTGTTTTTACAAAATATTACCGGGTTTATGGTTGGAAAAAATTATGAAGCGGGGGGAATTGCCAAGGATGGCGCAAAAATGGTCCATGCCGTCGCGAATGCTTCGGTTCCAAAACTTACAGTCATCATTGGTGGATCGTTTGGCGCAGGGAATTATGGTATGTGTGGCAGGGCTTATAATCCCCGTTTTTTGTGGATGTGGCCAAATGCTCGCATCAGTGTGATGGGAGGCGAGCAGGCTGCTAATGTATTACTGACAATCAAAAAAGAACAACTGGAACGGGAAAACCAGCCACCCTTGGAAGCACAAGAAGCGCTAGATTTTATGCAGCCGATCCTGGAAAAATATGAACAGGAAGGGAATCCATATTACTCGACCGCGCGTTTGTGGGATGACGGCGTTTTAGACCCGCTAGAAACCCGGACCGTTCTAGGACTGGCGCTTTCAGTCGTCCTGCACGCGCCCCGGGAACGTGGGCGTTTTGGTGTATTTCGAATGTGATGGCAGCTGCTCCCTGGAGTCATGGCAAATTCTAAATCAGTGTCGATTGGCTTACCGGCTGGTGTGTTCGTCCTGCTAATTGCTCAACTGGCCTGTTTTTCGAGTGGGGTAATTACGACACCGTCCTCGGCAGTGGCTACGATCGTTGCCCTGACGACAACACCTGGCAGCTCGTTACCAAGTGCTACCATACCGCCCACGATTACCTCGACATCAACCTTAACCCCCCAACCTGATGAGCCAGATTTCACCCCCACGGAAATGACTGCTACTGCAACCCAGCAAAGCAATTCACAGCCTGTAACACCAATGGCTATTGATGGAAACAATCGGGTGAATGCCGGAGGGTTAATCACCCTCGCCAGTCTTGATCGCCTGGTCGAACGAGTGCGTCTTGGTTCGGGCCGAAATCCGGTGATCAATCTCTCTCGAGATGGGTTACTCCTGGGCATTCTATCTGAGACCAGCATTCAGCTGTTCGACGCGATTACTCTGTCACCGCTGGATCAGTCCGCCGAACTAATTTCGCGCCTAAACCTTTCTGGGGAGGGTGTGCTGCGAGCGGTCCAATTGAGTGATGGTATTTATCTGGAAGACCAATCACAAAACCAGCTGCGAAGTCAACTAACGGGGGCCCGGGATTTAGAAATCGAATTTAACCGCGATTGGTCGATGGCTGTCGGGCGCCTGGCGCAAGATGAAGTAGGTGTTTGGGATACCTTTTCAGGAGACCTGCTCAGGCGCCTGAATACGAATTTAGCCGAAGATGGCTCTGGGTGCAGCACGTTGAAGGATATTTCAATCAGCCCGGATGGCGCATACGCTGCTGCGGGATGTGATGAGCAAGGTTCCGCTTATATCTGGCGTATAAGAGATGGCCTTTTGATTCATACTTTAATGACAGACGTGAGGACACTGTCGGGGCTAACCTTCTCGAATCAGAGTACTTTTCTGGCCGCTATTCTTCCTGGATATAAGATTGGGATCTGGAAGGTGCGCGACGGTCAGCTCGTGCGGGTGTTAGCTGATGCTCATGGCTCCCAGGTTATGGCAGGCGGCGAACTATCTTTTTCGCGAGATGGCTATTACTTGCTCGGCGCTTTTCCCAGCGGGGAGGTGCTGGCATGGCGAGTGAGCGATGGTGGCTTACTGCGGCGTGTGAGCGGTCCTGGTTTTCAATCATTGCAGCCATCAGAAGGCCTGGCGAGCAATCTATCGGGCGATATGTTATTTTGGTCAGATTGGCTGGGGGTGAACGCATATAACCTGGAGGATGGAGAGCTTGCGTACCGAATCTCTGCACCCAATCTACAGGGTGTAGGGACTGCAAATTCAACGCCACCGGTCTGGGGTCCTACGAATTATTTGCGGAGTCTGGCTGCCTCCGGGGACGGCCGCGCCATTACCGTGATTTTCGATCGCGCCGATCAAAAAGTAGATGCTTTCCGCACAATCGACGGTACCCAATTAAGCGAATTTCCTATTCCCGCGGTTCCATTGATGGTGAGGCAGTCCCCCGCTGGAAATGCAGCCGCGGTGATTACTATGTCTGGAATTTATCTGCTGCATCCGACGCGCCTTGATCCGATTGGATTCCTCGAGGCGCAGTCTGAGTTTGAGTTCATCGACAGTGCGGTATTCTCTCCGAACGGAAAGTGGTTGGTGACCGGCGGTTACGATACGGGGATCTCCGTGTGGAATTGGGAGCTTAAGGAAATTGAGACAAAGCTGCCGGGATTTCCCGCCAGATCACTTGCATTTTCACCGGGTGGATCCCTATTGGCCGCCAGCAGTGGGGACGAGGTGACCATCATCGACACTACGCGCTGGCAAAAAATTGGTTCGATCCCAGTTGATGGTGTGCCGATTACATTTTCGAATGATGGCGGCATGCTGGTTGTGACAAATCAACGCGGTGACATTTTCCTCTATTCTACGGATCAGATGAAAGAGTTGATTCGCCTGACCGGTCACACCCGGCCGATCAAGGCGCTTTTTTTTAGCCCCAATGGACGTTGGTTTGCGTCAGCCAGTGAGGATGGTACGGTGCGTGTGTGGGGACTGGTTCCTTGAGAATACCGAGATACCTGATATGAGTGCTGGCCAGAATAAGGATGATTATGTTTAAGAAATTACTGATCGCCAATCGGGGTGAAATCGCTCTGCGCATAATCAGGGCGTGCAGGGAGCTGGATATCCGTACGGTTGCTGTGTACTCAGAGCAAGATGAATCTGCGCTGCATGTTCGCATGGCTGACGAAGCCTATCCGATTGGGCCAGCACCCGTGTCCGATTCTTATCTGGCGGTACCAAAGTTATTAGAGGCGGCGCAGCGCAGCCGTGCTCAAGCGATTCACCCAGGCTATGGTCTGTTGTCAGAAAATGCAGCATTTGTCCGGGCAGTTGACGCAGCAGGCCTGGTTTTTATCGGTCCTCCAGCAGATGCAGTAGAGATCATGGGAGACAAGGCTGCTGCAAGGCAAAGGATGTTGGCAGCCGGTGTTCCGGTTGTTCCTGGTTTTGACGGTATCATCCCTGGCCCAGATCGGCTCCATGGACTTGCAAGCGACTTAGGTTATCCGATCCTGGTTAAAGCAGCTGCTGGTGGGGGCGGAAAGGGGATGCGGGTCGTTTGGAAGGAAGCGGAACTGGTGGAGCTAGCCGCGGCGGCGGCGCGCGAAGCAATGCATGCTTTTGGCGACGACCACCTCATCCTTGAAAGGTATCTGCCCCACACACATCACATTGAGTTTCAGGTGTTGGGCGACTTGCACGGCAACGTGGTTCACCTGTTTGAACGGGACTGTTCAGTCCAACGCAGACACCAAAAAATAATTGAAGAGTCTCCGTCGCCAATTGTGGATGACAGACTGCGCGCGATCATGGGATCGGCAGCGATCCAGGCGGCGCGAGCGGTTAATTATTCCAACGCGGGCACTGTTGAATTTATTGTTGAGCCAGACACACAGGAGTTTTATTTTCTCGAAATGAACACGCGCTTGCAAGTGGAACACCCGGTAACCGAATTAGTAACCGGGATCGACCTGGTTAAATGGCAAATTCGGATTGCGGCAGGTGAAAGGCTCGGATTTGAGCAGGGAGAAATCCAACAAAAAGGGCATGCACTGGAATGCCGGCTGTACGCGGAAGATCCTGAGCACAGTTTTTTACCAGCCAGTGGAAAAGTGCTGTGGTTTGCGGAGCCATCTGGTCCTGGGGTGCGGGTTGATTCGGGGATAACATCTGGTGATTTTATCTCCGTTCATTATGATCCTCTGATTGCTAAAATCATTGCCTATGGTGAAGACAGGGCGGCGGTGGTACAGAAAATGACGACGGCGTTAAGAGAAACTGTTTTATTAGGGCTGACTTCCAATTTGCAATTCTTGCAAGATGTGCTCAACCACCCTGAATTTTTAGCTGGCAAAGTCCATACAACCTGGGTGGAGCAAAATTTTGCGGATTGGGTGCCACCTCTGTGCGGGGTTGAACCGGAGGTCCTGATTGCCGCGGCTCTGTCCGATCTGTTCACCGATCAATCCGGCCCTCTCCACGTGTCGGGCACTGATCCTGCCAGCCCCTGGCAGACAAGCCGTAATTTCCGGACCGGTATGGTTCCGTTTCAAGAATAATCCCTGGTGAAATCATGTACACCTTCAACTATGTAGCCCATCAAACGGCATATATCGTGAATCTCCAAAAACAGGACGCCAAATGGCAGGTGGTGTTGAATGGCGAAACGTATTCCGTGGAAGTCATTCAACAAGACCGCCAATCCCTGACTTTGCGATTTGGAAACCGCATCCGGACGTTTTATACAGCGGTTGAAGGCGGGAAACGCTGGGTTGCTTATGACGGTTGTACGTACCTGGTTGAGAAACCCGAGCTGCGTGCCGCCCATAGGCAGGTTGTAGGAGATGCCGACCGAACACTCCGTGCCCCGATGCCCTCCCAGGTACGCGATGTGTTCGTGCGATCAGGCGATGTTGTTGAAAAAGGAGCTACCTTACTGCTCCTTGAAGCGATGAAGATGGAAATCCGTATCCAGGCACCACGATCTGGCAAGATAACAGCCGTTCCTGTGGAAGTGGGCCAGGCTGTCAAATTGGACCAGATACTGGTTGAATTCGAGGTGGACTGATGGCAGGTAAATTTTATGACGATCTTGAGGTTGGGATGCACATTCGCCATTCAACCGGACGCACTGTTACCGAGTTTGACAACGTCCTATTTTCGACGCTGACAATGAACCCCCAGGCGCTCCACATCAATGCTGATTTTGCCAAAAATACTGAGTTCGGGCAGAGGATTGTGAACGGCATCTTCATACTGGGGCTTGTCGTCGGCTTATCTGTCAGTGATCTCACCGATGGGACGATCGTTGCCAACCTGGCTTACGAAAAAATTACATCGCCACGACCTGTTTTTCATGGGGACACGATCTATGCAGAAACCGAAGTGCTGGAAAAACGGCTGTCAAAGACCAATCCTGGCCGGGGCATTATCCGACTTAAACAGATTGGCCGCAACCAGGCTGGTGACATCGTGATTGAGCTGGAACGAAGCGTGCTTTTCCTGCGCCAGCCTGGCTAATTTGGTAGGCCGTAAGCCCATTTATTCAGTCGTCCAGAGGCGGGGTGACCAGATCCCGGTATTCACGGTGGCGTTTGATGTAAGCCAACACAAATGGGCAAAGTGGGACAACCTGCAGGTGGTTTTCGCGTGCGTAGTCGAGCGCGAAACGAGCCAGCTGGCTTCCAATGCCGAGTCCTTCCAGTTCGGGGGGAACGTGGGTATGGGTGAAGATGATCCGTGTGCCCGACCTGTAATAATCAATTTTTGCCAGGTGGCTGTCAACAAATACTTCGATCCGGTTTTGCTCCGGGTTATTCGCGATCACTAACGGTGTTTTATGATCCATGTTTACCTGTTCAATCTCAAAATTTTCAAGGTGCCGTAACGCCAACATTCCGGTGAGAGGAATCGCAAAATGGTTTATTGCGGAGTGCCCGCAGCGGTAGAGCCAGGTTTGAGTGCCTCCAACCAGTAACTCATTATCCATCCAAAATCCAAGGTACATTGCCAGAGTGAGTCATTGCAAAATCGTTTGGCGTCGAAATAATAACCAGATGAATTATGCCTGTCAAGGAGCCGGAGATTCAGCGTGGTGCGAATATATGAGAATATACTGCGGGACCGGTCGACCTTAGGTGGGCTGCACAAGTCTGGATGATACAATTTCAAGCAAATGCTTTGTCTTGGTTCAAAGTTGAAATTGACATCGGTGTTCAGCAGCGTGGCAAAGATTAATCGGTTCCACATACCACGGTTTTCAATAAATCAAACAGATCTGCCAGAACATACTATTTATATACGAAGAGGGAGATTATGCGAGCCAGACGTGCATTGCTATATATGCCTGGGGATGATGAGCGAAAAATCAATAAAGCAATCTCGCTCGATGTCGATTGTATTTGTATGGATATGGAAGACGGTGTGGCCTGGAACCGCAAGGAAGCTGCGCGCGAAGTAATTGCCAATGCATTGCGCACAAAAAATTTTGGACGGGCTGAGCGTCTTGCACGGATCAACGCGGTAGGGTCTGGTATCGAGCTGCTCGATTTGGAAGCTGTTCTCCCTGCCAGACCCGATGGGATTGTTATCCCAAAGGTTGAATCTGGCCTGGAAGTCCAACAGATCGGCGAATGGATCAGTGACCTCGAAGCACAAAATTCGATTGTGCCTGGCTCTACAAACTTGATCTTGATCGTCGAAACAGCAAAGGGAATCCTCAATTTAATGGAAATTGCCAGCGCAGACAAGAGGGTACAGGCATTGGTATTTGGTGCTGAAGACTTGGCCGGTGATATTGGAGCGGTGCGTACTCCAGACGCCTGGGAAGTATTTTTTGCGCGAAGCGCAGTCGTTTTGCATGCAGCCGCTCAACAAATACAAGCCATTGATATGGTGTTTATTGATTTTCGAAATGAAGCCGGGTTGACTAAAGAAGCTGTCCAGGGATTTCAGATGGGATACAGCGGCAAACAGGTCATCCATCCAGACCAGGTGCAGCCTGTTCAAGCAGCGTTTACTCCTTCCGCCCGTGCAATTGAGGAAGCAAAAACTCTGCTGGAGGCGTTTGAGTTGTCTCAATCCCGGGGGGTGGGTGCCTTTGCACACCAGGGCAAAATGATCGATGCTCCAATCATAAAAGCCGCCGAGCGCGTGCTGGAAAAGGCGCGTGCGGCTGGTCTGCTTTAAATCAGGGTGTGCCGGTCGTCAGTGCAATGCATTCATCAGAACGCAGCGACATACAAACGACGCCCTGGACCACTCCCTCCTTCGGAGGGACTTCAACTGCAGTAAAGCGGATAATTTTTCCGAGCCGGGATATGATAAACAAATCGTCGGTCTCGCCCGCGGTGACTGCACCAACCGCCTGATTGGTTTTGAAGACAATTTTTCCACCCGCGCCAGGTGCCTTGTTTGGCGCAAAGCCGGACATTAAGCGAATTGTACCCTGCCCGTCAGCACCGACCAGAAAAACTCCAGAGTTTTCCTTGACGCCGCATACAGCCACCGGAATATCGCCCTCCTGGAGGCGAATCCCCCGGCAGCCTTGGGGGGGCACTGATTTTTCGGCAAATCGAATCCCGATCCCAGCCTGCGTAACAATAAATATGTCACCTTCGCCATACGTGCTGCAGACTGCTACCAATTCGCCAGATTCTCTTAAATCCAGCAAACCTGTTCCTGGTTTCATATATTCACCAAATAAGTGATGGCGCAGGCGCCGTATGTAGCCGCGCTCGCTGAGTATTGCGAGATAGCCCTGCACGGGATTGGGAAGAACTGCTGCTAGGTGCTCGCCCTCCTGGAGCTCGATGCGATCATTCCACAGCTGACCCTTACTGCGCACCTCACCCTCTGGCAGGCGGTTGAGGGGCAGGTGAAACGCGCGCGCATGATTCGTGATCAAGAGCAGGCGGCTGTTTTCATCTGCGGCTGTTAAATAAGCGGGCTGATCCTGGTCGGGCAGTTCGATATCAAAAATACCCATTCCGCCACGCCTCTGGCGATGATAGAGATGGCGCGGGGTTCGTTTTACTAATCCGCCCTGGCTGACGGTGACAATATTAATCGTGGTAGGTGGTTCACTCGGGTCTGGATCGGCGTGATCAACTGTCTCGGCTTTGGTTTTTTTGAAAGCTATATCATTGAGCTGAGATTCGAGGTAATGGATGTAGTTGATGATACCCGCAGGCAGACCAGTTAGATCGGGTCGTTCTACCATGTATACCTCCTGGTTGCGGCTCCTGCCAGATTATACCTGACGGTAGGAAGCCAATCCGGTTGGATATCGGGTAGAAAATCGAATATATTTACGGCTCAGCCAAAAAAAGGTTTACAATCATTAAAATTCGCATAGTCGATATTAAGGTTCGTTATCCCGGATCCGAAAAACACGCGAAATGGTGAGCCAATCAACATCCAGTGCTATACCCATGTATGCTTGTTAGGCTGCGTACCCGGATGGACTATTGGATACGAAATTCGCGCAGTTTCCCTAATGTTTTCCTGAAGAATTCGTCTGCGGATTGCTGCGGGGGAAACGGAGCTCGTTGCGCTCCAGCTTTGTGATAACTGCCTGGGAAATATCGATGTCCGTTGTGTTGGCAAAACTCAGGCAATAAATCAGCACATCTGCTAACTCATCAGCAATTTCTGCTTTTGCCTGGGGATCCTGGATAAGATCGGCGGACTGGTTATCTGTCAGCCATTGGAAGTGCTCCATTAATTCTGCAGACTCAATCCCAATACTCGCTGCCAAATTTTTGGGGTTGTGATATGGCTGCCATTGGCGTGCAGCCACAAACTCGGCTACAACTTCTTTCAAAGTCGATAGGGTAATTTGTTGATCCATGAGACTTCTTCGCACCTGGATTCTTATTTAATCAGTGATATACTTTAGTTTACCACCTACTATTTTTTATCAAATCCCAAACACCAGGATGGATGAAACTATGGAGATTGAATCAACGGACTACAAACGCTGTTCGATGGTAAAAGCGAATGGTCGCGTCGATGGTTTGACAGCACCCCGTTTGGAAGATGCCCTCAATGAAGTTACCGACCGGGGGGTATACAAAATCGTTCTGGATATGTCGGATGTGGATTTCATGTCGAGTGCAGGTTGGTGGGTCCTTATCGAAGCGCAAAAGCGTTGCAAACGATATAATCGCGGTGAGGTTGTTTTGTCGAATGTTAAGGAACGCATCCGGAGTTCTTTAGACCTCGTGGGCATGGGAACTTATTTTAAGATATTTGATGATGTAACGGCTGCTGTAGCTCAATTTTGAGCTGTTTTTACAGCTGCACTTGATTTGTTATGTTCCCTGATGGCCCAAGTTAATGGTAAACCGGGTTCTAATGCCAACCATGAAATTTCCTGGATCTTTTGAGAGCCTACCGGCAATCAGTATATTTATTACCTCAATTGCTCGCGAAATCGGCTTCAATGAAGACGAGGTCTACGCAGTTGAGTTAGCTGTCGATGAAGCATGCACCAATATTATTGAGCATGCCTATGCAAGTAAGTCCAGCGGTGAAATCATCTGCACCTGCGAACAGGTGGATGAAGGTCTTGAAATTGTGCTCAAAGATCAAGGAAAACGATTTAGTCCAGAAGGGATTCCGGACCCTGATCCTACAGTACCATTGGAAAAAGTGTCAGGACGCGGGGCTGGCTTGTACCTTATGCGGAAAATGATGGACAAGGTTGAGTTTGGCTTTGATCCGCTGAATGGGAACGTGCTCAAGATGTATAAACGCAAATCTTGATTGGATATTTACCCAGAGTGCTATGACCTACCAGTCAACCTGGCGGGTCATTTTATTTAAATCGGACGGTGGAGGAATTTTGGTCGCGGGCCAGGACCATGAGAGTGATGTCATCTGATTGTGGAAATTCGCCGACGAAAGACTGCAACGATTCCAGGATCGCCGCTTGAATTTCGTGTGCCGGGCGACCAAGCCTTAATTCGGCAGCTTCGATCAGTAAGTCTTCATCAAAAAAATCACCATTCTTATTCTGGGCTTCCGTAATGCCATCGGTGTACATAATGAGTACATCGCCTGCCTTAATCGGCTGTAACGCAGATTCCCAGGTTGTAGAATCGTCAATGCCGATGGGGATGCCGGTTTTATCCAATTCGGTTAGATAACGACCTTCGCTCGCGGAAAGCAGGAAAGGTGGGTTATGTCCTGCATTACAATACAGCAGAGTGCCAGCGTGATAGTCCAGAACACCATAAAACATGGTGATAAACAGATTCGCTCGGGCATCAGTCAACATGCGTTGGTTTGTCATCTCTAAGACTATGTGCGGATCATCGATATTTTGGGTGGCAAAAGTACGCAATAATGTTCTGCTGAGGGCCATATACAGGGCCGGACCGATGCCCTTATCCGCGACATCGGCAATGACAATGCCCAGTTTATGATCATCCAGGGGGATAAAATCGAAAAAGTCTCCGGAAGTGGCACGCGCCGGCAATAATGTAACGGCGAGCTGCCATCCAGGAAGGTCAGGCATCCGGTCTGGCAGGAAACTGGCCTGAATCCTGCCAGCCAGCGTGAGCTCCTGGCTCATTTTTTCATACTCGATTGAGATTGCGTAACGCTCTGCCTGATGCAGGGCAGAAGTAATTTGTGAGTTCAAGCTTTGGATGGGCGTAAATAATGAACTGAGCTCTTTTGGTCCCCAGGGTTGGATTGTTTGGCGGAGTTCAAGATAAAATCCACCAATGTTTTGCCCGTATTCATTGTCGTAAATCGGGCACAGGATGGTTGGCCGGGTGGCGTGTGTGTTCGGATTCCACGGAAGTGCTTCCTTCGCGAGGACAGACACTGCCCCGTTCTGATTGGACAACCATTGATCAATCAGTGGTAGATTGATATCCCACTCCTGAGGATAACTCAATAGGATTTGGTCATTGGCGACCCAAATCAAAACTCGCCCTGCGAACATGGCCGGCACGGTTTTCTCTAAAAGTTGGGGCAGCAAGGATGCATCCGGGGGCGAGTTGATGATATCCTGTCCAAGAATTTCCAGCTTTTCTAGCTGGCGAGCTCGCTGGCGGTTGAATTCGGCTTCCATGCTCAGTTTGCGAGCGAGAACCGCAACCAGCAACAAACCGACCACCAGGAATAAAAACATGATCTCCGTATTCTGGACGTATAAACCTGCTGCCAAAATTGCAAACGGATTGGCAAGATTGGGAAGGGCAATTGCCAGTAAGACCAGTCGGACGATGGGTATTGTCGAGCTGTCTGCAATCAATTTGCCACGGTGGACCAGGACATACAGAATAAACACTGACCACATGAGCAATGTCAGGAAAAAAAAGACGATCATCGCAGCCGCAGCCGGAAATGCAAATTCAGGATCGAGTCCCTGAATGGGAAACTGCCCGCCTAAACGTTGGTAGACTCCCAACGAGACCAGAACGCATAGGGTTTCAACGGTAATTCCCATGGTGAGGTTTCGCAGGCTGTTCCAGCGCTCACCTATTGATTGCGAACCAGCCCACAGATTAATAAAATAGACAACCAGCCAGAACAATCCCAACCAGATCGCAGAAGGACCAATCAGCAGGATCGCGCTCCACAGGATGACGGTGTCCAGTGAGCCCTCGGAGTTAACATATCTCCCATTCCCGGTCTCAATGGTTACAAAAAAGCTTAGCCGATCGAGCACATACATCAGCGTGCCGAACAACAAAATGGCAGGCCAGTATGTGACGAGAATTGTTACATCGCTTTGCCTCACCAGCCAAACCAGACCAAGAATTGCCAAGGGGGTGCTGTAGAGAACAGTCAGCACATTGGCTATTCCGGATGTTTGAACTTCCGGAGGTAATTGGTCGATTTCGGGCCAAAACCTGCGAGTAAGATTCAGTGCGAAAGAGGACATAAAAACTCCCAGTGTTGTATTATAGCACCGGGAGTTCCCATATTTTGCGGTAGATTGGAACAAATGATCGGTAGAATTAGCCTGAATTTCTGGCCAAATTTGCAGGTCTGCCCCTTTTCCCATTTATACCGATTGGCGAAAATCAGCAGAGCGAGCTAAAATCTTTTCCCTGTTGCAGCTGGACCCTAAACGTTTTTGGCCGATGTTTTGTCGTCCTCTGGCACGATGCCTGCACAGCTTTTAGCGTATACTACAAGCCTGGGAGGGCGCATGCAGCTAAAACCGTGCTATCTTGTTCGTGGCAACTGGCTAAAAACAGGCGCGCTATTTATCGTTTGCCTGGTGCTGGCGGGTTGTGTAATCCCTTTCACGGGAGGCAATGCACCATTACCAACCGGGACACCAGTGGAGGCTACGTTGCCCAGCACAGCCACGATGACAGCAACTGCAGTCGTCCAACCTACAGCGACTCCTGCAGCCGACCGGCAGCCAACCATGGAACCGCTGCAGCCAGAGGAATCTGTTTCCCAACCAACCAGAACACCTTCACCCCAGGCTTCTGCCACAGCAACGGCTCAACCGGAATATGCATACCAGCTCCAGGACGGTTCCCCCAGCTACTTGCCAAACGTGTTTCATCCAGAATTAGTATGCCAATGGTTTGGAGTGGCGGGACAAATCTTTGATGATAATGGGATTCCGGTGCAGGGTATTATCGTTGAAATCGAAGGAGAGCTGGATGGGCAGCCCGTGCTCAATTTGGGGATTTCTGGTGGCGCACCGCAATATGGTGCGGGTGGTTACGAGGTCGTGCTCGGCGACGAACCGAAGTCCTCGGACAAGACACTCACCATCGTCTTATTTGATGCCTCTGGGAAGCAGTTGTCAGAGCGGACACCATTGGTCACGAGCGATTCATGTACCCAGAACCTGATCATTATGAACTTCCTGGCAGAATCGTTTTTTGAATCGGAGTATTTCCTGCCCCTGTTGAACAAATCGGAATGATGGGTTTTAATTCAGGTTTATAATTCTTGGGGATCATGGAACTCGATATTCGCCGGTGAGTAAAATCAATTCCTGATCAAACAGAAAGAAGTGAAATATGTTAGACCATTTTGGATTCCTGGCTCCAATTTATGACCGCGTAATCCATCCGAAGGATCCGGCAAAATTGATCGAGTTGATGCAGCTACCAGTTGATGGAAACCTGTTAGATGCAGGTGGGGGGACAGGTCGTTCAGCCCAGGGTTTGAAAAAATTTGCAAGAGCAGTGATCGTTGCTGATGAATTCTTTAAGATGCTGGACGTCGCCCGGTCGAAAGATGGCCTGGTTCTTTTATGCACTCATTCGGAACGATTGCCATTTCCGGATCAGCATTTTGAACGAGTGCTGATGGTGGATGCGATGCATCACGTGACCGATCAGCAGCAAACCGCAAATGAACTGTGGAGAGTTTTGAAACCGGGGGGCAAGCTGGTCATTGAAGAACCCGATGTGCGCACTTTTTCCGTGAAGTTAGTCGCACTGGGTGAGAAGCTGGCATTGATGCGCAGCCATTTTCTGACCCCTCCCCAGATTTCGAGGCTGTTCCCCGAAGCAGTCAATGTGCGGATTGAGACAGAAGGTTTGAATGCCTGGGTGATCCTCGATAAAAAAGTCTAATCTTCATCCAGCAATGGCTGATCCGAGCTGAAAGTATGCAAAGTAGTTCGAACATACCTTTGGCTCGCGCAGGCGCATGGCAATCGATCCGAGTGATACGCTAACAGATCCGCGGCAGCATTTCGCCAGCTAACATGTCAATCAAGCGCGTCGAGCCCAGGGTTGTGCGCATGAGGACACGATTTTGTGGTTCGGCCAAAACCTGACCAATGATACGACTGTCTTGTCCATATGGCTGGGAGTGCATTGTTTCCAGGATAAATGTGGCGGCCTCTGGCGCTGCGATGATCAAAATTTTGCCTTCATTGGCGACGTACAAAGGATCGAAACCAAGCAATTCACATGCTGCCGCAACCGCGGGTCTCACTGGGATGGATGTTTCCTGGATTTCGATACAGACCCCTGATTGGCGAGCAATTTCGTTCAAGGTCGTCGCGACACCACCACGGGTTGGATCCCGCATCACATGGATATCAGACCTTGCCTGGCAGACTGCTTTTATGAGATGGTTCAACGGAGCGACATCGGATTGAATATCGGCCTCAAAACCTAGCTCACCTCGTGCGCCTAAGACTGCCATGCCATGATCGCCAATAGGTCCAGATAAGATTACGACATCTCCAGGAAGTGCGTTTTTTCCACTTACGGAAAATCCAGGGAAAATTGCCCCCACACCTGTGGTGGAGATATAAAGGCCATCAGCATGTCCTCTCTGGACTACCTTGGTATCCCCGGCAATGATCTGGATACCCGCTTCGACCGCAGCCGACTGCATCGAAGCTACAACGCGTACCAACGTCTCTACCGGTAATCCTTCTTCTAATATAAAACTGGCAGTTAAATAATATGGCTCTGCCGCCAGCATGGCTACGTCATTCACCGTTCCACAAACTGCCAGCCTGCCGATATCCCCACCTGGAAAAAATAATGGGAAAACGACATGTGCATCTGTGCTAATTGCCAGTGCCCGTTCAGGAGGTAACTGGATGTTGGCCGCGTCGTCTCCGACCTCAAGGATAGGGTTTGAAAGTGCAGGTAGGAACACCCGGCGGATTAAGTCGTGGGCCATTTTTCCACCGCTGCCGTGACCCAGCAAAATGGTTTCAGTGTGGATGAGAGGTACCGGGCAAACCGCTCCATTGATCGAAACACTATCGTCCATTCAATCCATCCGATACCGGTAATATGCGGCGCAGGCGCCTTCCGATGAGACCATTGTTGCTCCGAGTGGATTCTCGGGGCTGCACAAGACACCATACGCAGGGCATTCGTCCGGTTTTTTTATTCCTTGAAGAATCTGACCTGAGATGCAAATACTTGACTCTTCTGTTTGGATAGCCCCAACATCAAATCGGATTTCAGCGTCATAATCTTTGAATTCTGGACGCAGGCGCCAGCCGCTTTTCGGAATTGTGCCGATCCCCCGCCATTTACGATCGCATTCTTCAAAAACCTGATTGATGACTTTTTGAGCAGAGATATTGCCTGCGAAAGTGACAACGCGTTCATATGCGTTCTCAACCCGAACGAGCCCGTTTTCGAGCATCGATACAGCACTGAAAATGCCTTTCAGCAGATCAACAGGTTCAAATCCGGTTACGACAATCGGTACCTGGTACATTTCAGCAATGGGTGGATACTCCCAGTAACCCATGACGGCACATACATGCCCAGCTGCTAAAAATGCCTGGACGCGATTTTGGGGCGATCCCAGGATGGCGTGCATAGCAGGGGGAACCCGCACATGGGAGACCAGGATGCTGTAATTCGAGAGGCTCTCAGCCTGGGCTTGCAGAACGCTCATCGTATTGGCGGGAGCGGTTGTTTCAAATCCAATCGCAAAAAAGACCACCTGTTTATCAGGATTTTCACGGGCAATTTTGACTGCATCCAATGGCGAGTAAACAACCCGGACGTCCCCACCGGCTGCCCGGATGGCAAATAAATCAGTTGAAGTGCCTGGGACTCTCAGCATATCACCGTAGGATGTAAATATGACTTCGGGCAGGGCAGCAATAACCAGGGCCTTGTCGATTAATTCCAAAGGTGTCACGCATACCGGGCAACCCGGACCGTGGACGAGCTCCACCTGCTCGGGAAGTAGCTGGTCGAGACCGTATCGCATGATCGCGTGGGTCTGACCGCCACAAATTTCCATCAATACCCAGGGCTGGGTGATTTTGCGCTTGATTTCGGTAATTAGGCCCTGAACGATCTCAGGATTGCGAAATTCTTCCAGATATTTCATCGTTTGGCACGAAACCAGGCTATTGAGGTAAGGGAGGCGAATCAGGACCGAGTTCTTCCTGCAAATCAAAGAACTCTTGCAGCGTCTTCAAAGTTTCTTGGGCTTCCTGCTCGCTTAGTAGATTGATTGCAAAACCAACGTGAACGATTGCGTAATCACCCACCTGTGCTTCAGGAACATATGCGAGGCACACCTCCCTTGCTGCACCACCAAAATCAATCTTGCCCATGGACAACCCGCCGCTTTCATAAATTTCGACGATTTTTCCAGGTATTCCAAGGCACATAATAAATCTCCCTTTACTGGACTTTACGAATATTGTGGATGGTGCAGAAAGCCATCAGCTTTGCCGTAAGCGCTGGATTGCAACCACAGCCTGACCGAGAGATACTCCGCCATCATTGGCAGGCACTTGAGTGTGGTGGTATACAACAAAGGAGTCATTGATCAACATATTGTAAGCTCTGCTCAAAAGGGTCCGGTTTTGCCAGACTCCGCCGCTTAAGACAACCGAATTAATTCCGCTATTCTGACGCATCTTGCGACTCATCTCGTGGACCAGGATGGCCAAGGTGTTATGAAAACGGGCGGCAATCACCTGTGTTGCTAAACCTGATCTCATGTCAAAAACTATTTTCTGAATCACCGGCCCAAAATCAACCACGCAGTCTTGAACATCGAAATCATAAATACGAAATTCATCATCGGCAACCTGAGCTTCCAGCTCAATTGCAGCCTGCGCTTCATAATTTACTACTTGACGAATTCCGATCAGACTGGCGACTGCATCAAATAAGCGGCCCATGCTCGAGGTTAGTGGTGCATTGATGCCCGTTTCGATTTGACGGCGGAGGGTTTCCAGGTGATCTAGGTGGAATTCGGTTTGCTGTGATTGGGCAGCAGCCCAGGCAACTGGCGGCAGGTCGGGACTCCAATCAACCCCGGCGTGACTTAACCAGGACAACGCCATCCGCCAGGGCTCATGGATGGCGCGATCGCTACCTGGCAATCGAACATAATTCAGATGAGAAAACCGTTCAAATGAAGCATACGTTGCGAGTAAAAATTCGCCCCCCCAAACCGCATGATCTTCGCCATAACCAGTGCCATCCAGGGATACACCAATTACTTGTTCAGATGGGTCGATTTTATTTTCCACCATGCAGGCCGCGATGTGAGCATGGTGGTGCTGCACACCAATAGAAGGTAAACGTTCAACCTCGGCGCGCTCCTGTGCATAACGTGTTGCAAGATAGTTGGGGTGCAAATCGAAAGCGATGATTTCCGGAGTAATTCGGAACAATTTCTCATAGTGGCGAATGCCGGTCTCGAAGGCGGTATATGTTTCGTAATTTTCCAGGTCGCCAATGTGATGGCTTACAAAAGCATAACGATCCTTGGTCAGGCAGAAGGTGTTTTTAAGCTCAGGGCCTGTAGCCAGGACCTGGGGTGCTTTCCAGGGCATGTAAATTGGAAACGGGGCATAACCCCTGGACCTGCGGATTGGATAGAGGGATTGTTGGAAAAATCTGACGACCGAGTCATCACAACGAGATTCAATATCCCTGTCGTGAAGCAAAAAGGCATCTGCCAAACCAGCCAGGTGTTGGCGGGCCTCCTCGTTAGTGGTTGCAATCGGTTCTTCACTCAGGTTTCCACTGGTCATCACCAGGGCAACCGGAAAACCTTGTTCTGGCTCTAAGAGTAAATAATGCAGTGGAGTATATGGCAGCATGGCGCCAAGTGTTTCCTGACCGGGTGCAACATCAGCGCAAATACGGGAATTCTCGCGGCGATCTAATATTACAATCGGTCTCTGGGGAGATTCCAGCAGGCGGTGGCTGACAGAACCAACCAGGCAGTTATCCTCAACAGATTTTTGGTTCGCAAACATCACGGCAAAAGCTTTATCGACGCGCAGCTTTCGTTCTCGCAGCTCTTTGACCGCCCGAGAATTAAAGGCGTCGCAGGCCAGATGAAAACCCCCGAGCCCTTTGATCGCGACAATTTTGCCTGCTTTGAGCAAGGCGCGGGCTGCGCGGATTGCTTCATCGTGATATATAGGCGGGCTGCCATTTTCTTCAAGCCAAACTTGTGGTCCGCAAGCAGGACATGCAACTGGCTGGGCGTGAAAACGGCGATTGCGAGGGTCTTCGTACTCGCCCTGACACCTGGGGCAGAGAGTGAAATTTGCCATTGTAGTGGCAGGCCGGTCATAGGGGATGTCTTTTATGATTGTAAAGCGCGGCCCGCAATTTGTGCAGTTGATAAATGGGTAACGATAACGTGGGTCACTTGGATCAAAGAGCTCGCGAATGCAATCCGGACAGATCGAGACATCCGGTGAGATGGGCATAAAATCCCCACTGCGACCCTCAGAGTGAATGATTTCAAAGTTTTCGTAGCCGGTAGGGAATAAGTGAGTCACAGTCAAATCATCAATATGGGCGAGAGGCGGAGCTTCATCCCAAACTGAATCGATAAAATCCAATACAGCCTGCTGGTCACCCTCAATTTGGAGGTCAACGCCCGAGGATGTATTGCGTACCCATCCTGATAAGTGAAACCGCTCAGCCAGTATATAAATAAATGGCCGGAAACCTACTCCCTGGACGATGCCAGTAATTTGAATACGAGCCGCAGAGCGGTGTTCAGGCGTAGATGTGGTTAGTAACACAATTCATGATCCAATTAATCCAGGCTTCCATTCCCTCACCCGTTCGGCAGGAAAGTGGGAATGATTGTAATCCTGGATTTAAGACTTCTACACCACGCTGGAAATAGTCCATACTAAATTCCACATACGGTAGCAGGTCGACCTTGTTGATAACGAGCGCATTAACCCCGCGGTACATAGTTGGGTATTTGTACGGTTTATCATCGCCTTCGGGTACAGATGCAACCAATACACTTTGGTGCGTACCCAGGGGAAAACTGGCTGGACAAATCAGGTTTCCCACGTTTTCGACAATTAATAAATCAATTTGGGTCAGATCGATCTGTTCCAGTGCTTGCTGGAGCATAACCGCGTCCATATGGCATTCACCACCGGTATTCACCTGGATAGCCACTGCTCCGGCTGCTGCCGCTCGGTCTGCATCAATACTGGTTGCGATATCACCGTCCACGACGCCAAGGCGCAATTTTCCAGCAAGCAGGGCGATGGTCTTCTCGATTAAGGAGGTTTTTCCAGCCCCGGGAGACGCCATCAAATTGATCCCGAATACAGAAAAGGAGTCAAGGAGTGCCCGGTTGGATGAAGCCAGGCGATCATTTGCACTTAGAATTTTTTCGACGACAGTAATCCGTTCGTTCACTGGATTTAACTCCGTTCAAGTTCCGGGTCTTTTTCTATATCGATTGCTGACAAATAAAATTCTTCTCCCTGGACAACTTTTACCCGGACACTGTTGCATGTAGGGCAGGGCAAAAAGTCTGGGGGCGGCGTATACTCGGTTCCGCACTCCAGGCAAATCACCTTTGCCGGTAATCTTTCGAAATGCAGGCTGGCCTTTTCGGCAAGTGTGCCTTCACTGATCAAATCCCAATAAAACTGGACTGAGTCATCTACAATGCTTGCTAATTCTCCGATTACCATATATAGATCTGTAACCCGGCTGGCACCAGACTGATCTGCATAGCGCAAAACAATTTCAAGGACACTTTCAGTAACCGCCAATTCGTGCATTATCTGGAGACTTTCATCATGCAGGACCGGGTGAAATCGATGTCTGATCAAGATCGTCAGGCGTTTCGAAGAAACTTTGCCAGGCAGCTATCCCAGGAGGCGTTGTTGTCCAAAGGAGTACAGCCATCAGCAAGGCCGATGTAATACACCAAATACAGGTAGCACCAATTACGAACGGTTCTAAAAAGGTCAGATAGAGCGAAAATATGGTTCCGCCGATCGCCATAAGCCACAAAGCGAATTGGCCGTACGACCGCCACTCTTTTGGCCCAAAAACCTGCAAAGTCCAGGTAATCAGGATCGCGGCATACACGATGATGCCAAGAATTCCAACCGGTATGATGCCGAATAACACAGCATATTGGGACTGTTGAACAGAATTGCAATCTCCAATGGGTCCGCAAAAAGCCGCGGTTTCGGTGGTTTCTACAAAGGCCAGGTAGGATGCCACACCAATCCCCATCACAGCCACTACAGGAATGAGCCAATGTAGTGCCTTTGTTTGGGCCTGCACTTTGCCTGTGTAAAATAGGTAAGCAGACCGACCTAACACAATAAGTAATATTCCCAGGGTCAAGACTGCCAGAAAATTGCCAGTGGGATCACGCAGGAAATTCTGCAGCCAGCGAGGCCTGTCAGCGGCTGTATCTCTGACACTGGTTGGTGTGTCAGCTGCTGGTATGCTTGCAACCCAGGTGTCTAAACCGGAAATTTCAGGCCAGCCCACGCCCCCTGCCGACAAATATTGATCAATCAGTCCGGGGAAGGCGGCCTCGATTTCTATACTGCCCACCAGGACATCTCTGCCAATGACCAGGGTGGGTACACCAAGACGGTCCTGTGGAATTTGCAGAGCGAGTACTGCCGCGCGATACATTTCCTGACCAGCCTTGGCTGAAACGTCGATTTCCACAATTTGGATCTGGGAGCCGTGTTTTATCAGCAGAGGTGGCAGCATCTCGCCCTTGATGAATGTACAGTGCGGGCAGGTGGGCGAATAAAACAAGACGGCGTGCACGGTTGCGGTTTGTGCCTGCACAGTGCTCAGCAAGATAAACCCTGCTGCGGCGGCTGTCATTAGAAATATTACCTGGAGCTGGAGCCTTGAATGGGAATATTTCATTGATATTCCTGATATTAAAGTGGTCAAAACCTTTCTAATTCAACCCATTTGTATCATATTTCAAATTTGGCATACAGAGTGTTCTATCCTTTATTTCGTGTGCCGATTGTCATACCTGCGTCGATTGCCGATAAAATGAGCGATCATTTCTGGAAACTTTCGCAGGGGAATTTTGATAACCAGTGATTTCAACAAAAAAACAAACGCCTGGCTATATTTGGTATGTGATGTCTGCAAACAGATGCCTGCCATATGAGTGGCTATGGAGCCTGCCAGCTACGCAGCAGGACAAGAAAAGCCTGGATTAAATTGAATATTCCCATCAACAAAGTAATTCGCGATCCTGGATCTGGGATTCCAGGATCGAATTCACAATGAGATTGACAAAACCAGGCATTGCACTTTGGATGGTTGGCGATAGATCTGCACAATATTTGAAAGCGGTGGTCGTAATAGAAAATTGCAGTGCACGCGGATGAGTTCCAAACAATGCCTGAACAGCAGATAGCAATGTTTGGGGATCAAAATAATGGGACCCAGCAGCTGACAGTGCAGTTCCAGCCAGTATTTCCTGGCAGCCAACCTGCCCAGCTGGCTCTCCAACTGCGGCATCAATGAAGACGATCAGGTCAGCGTGATTGATTTCATCAACGAGATCCATCGTCAGCTGCTGGACCTGGATGGTGTCTACTGGCAGGCTTGACCCGGCGAAGTGAGATTCCAATAGCCCGGCAACCTGCCAGCCTAATCCATCGTCGCCTCGGATCGGATTGCCGATCCCAATCACCAATACCCTTGCTGGCATCATTATCTGACTAATTCACAGAATAAATCCCCATCTGGGTGCAGTACCTGCACTTGCATGGGCATCTGCCCGATGGCGTGCGTGGAACATGACAGGCATGGATCGTAGGCGCGGATGGCAGCTTCGACACGGTTGAGCAAACCTTCGCGCACATTGCCGTTGGTGATGTATGTTTTTGCGACACTGTCAACGGCGGTACTCATCGCCCAATTGTTGTTTCCTGTGGCGACAATTAAATTCACCCGCTCGAGTTGCCCATTTGGTTTAACCCAGTAATCATGGAACAATGTGCCCCGTGGGGCTTCGATCAGACCGACGCCATGCCCGGTAAAGTGGTGTTCGGTGTTCATAATGTCACGCCCCAGGATATCCGGGTCATCCAGCAGTACCTGGACTTCCTCCAGGGCAAACAGAGTTTCAATCAGACGGGCATAATGGTAAAGGAGCGTATTTTCAACCGGTTTTCCGAAATTAAGCGCCTTGAAGAGCTGCAGCTCGGCATTTGCAAGGGGGGTATCAATGGAATCAGCCACATTAAGGCGACCGAGCGGACCTACCCGGTAAACACCATCAGGCCAGCCCATTTTCTTGTAATACGGGAATTTCAAATAGCTCCAATTTTCGACATGCTCGGAAATGTAGTCCAGGTAAGTTTCACCTGCAAACAATTCAAGCTGCTCACCGCCGGCATCAATCAAACGGATCATGCCATTATAGAGTTCCAGGCTGCCGTTCGGACGAACCATGCCCATATAACCTGTGGGGAAGACAGCAAACTTGTTTATGTCTTCCTGATACTGTTCCACCCAATTTTTCATGATCTCCAGGCCCGCCTGGATGGTTGCCAGAGCATCATCATAAGTCGATAGAATATCGGCACGTTCCCGGGACGTCAGTACCTTGTTAACTCCACCGGGAACGGCAAAATTTGGATGAACTTTGCGTCCTCCCAGGGTTTTTATGATTTCCTGGCCGAATTTGCGTAAACGGACCGCTTTGAGTGCCAGATCAGGCGCAGCCTGGATAAGACCAACGACATTGCGCGCAGCAGGATCGGAGTCGAATCCAAGCAAGAGATCCGGACCAGCAAGCTCGAAAAAGTGCATACCATGACTCTGGATTACCTGACCCATATGCATCAATCTGCGCAGCAAATCAGCGGTACGGGGAGGAGGTGCTCCGATGATCTGGTCACCGGCCTTCGCGGCAGCCAGGTGATGGCTAACCGGACAAATGCCACAAATCCTAGGGGTGATACTTGGCATTTCAAAATACATACGGCCTTCGCAAAATTTTTCAAAGCCGCGGAATTCGTTAATATGCAAAGAGGCATGATCAACATTGCCCTGGTCATTCAGGTATATGGTGACTTTCGCGTGACCTTCTATCCGGGTTACTGGTTCAATCGTAATTTTTTGCATGGATACTGTCCTGTCGTAAATTCCGGCCCCCGCTTGTTGCTTTTCAGTATGGCTTAATGCCACTGTAGCTTTTCATCCTTGAGCTCGGGTGTACGACCCTGGGCAAGTTCGCTCAATGCGTAAAATATCGTGTCGGGATCGGGAGGGCAGCCGGGAAGATAAAAATCTACCGGAACAACCTCATTCAATGCGCGCACGGCAGTAGGAACACCAAGTTCAGGATCGGAGGGGATGAATCCTTCACTGTCAGTACTTTCGGTTTCGATGTATGCCCGACGCAGCGCTGCTTCTACACCAAAAAAATTGCGTTGGGCAATCACTCCACCAAAGACAGCGCAATCACCGAACGCTACCAGCAGCTTGCAGCGCGATCGCATCCGGTGAGCGACTTCTTCATTCGTGCTCAGGTTGACCGCCCCCGAGAGAATGCCAACCTCAACCCCACTCGCATCCGGTTCTTTAAGATCGGTAATCGGGGTTGCTCTGATATCGACTAGCTCTGCGAGCAAGGTGATGCGATCATCGATATCGAGCAGGCTCATGTGGCAGCCAGCGCAGGCAGCCAACCAATCAGATGAAAGTTTTGGTTTTGTCATACGTTTCTCCAGCTACCGTTTTAAGGGTAGGTTCCTTGATCAGGCAATGAGAGGATTTCCAACCAGATAGGGAGCAAGTTCGGACTGCCAATCTGTGCTGAGATCGAAACCGAGGACATCGGCAATATCCCGCAACACCTGGGCATTCGTGCGGACACCATCTGGGGGAGTCAGGACCTGATATGCCTGCTGAAGCCGTCCCTCAAAATTCACATAAGTACCAGACAGTTCTGACCAGTCCTCAACAGGCAACACAACATTAGCGAGAGCCGTGAGCGGTGAAGAATAGGTGGCCTGGACTGCCAGGAAAGGCACCTCCTCGAGTGCCTGGATTTGACGCGGGCTTGGTTGGTCATCGCCAAGGGCGATGTATGCCGCCTTGCGACCCCCAGGTTGGAAAACCCGATTCAGGCCTAAGACCTCCGCAGTGAGGCTGTTTGCTTTACCCCGTGGGGCGATGAGTTTGCCCCCAGTCATCCGCGCCAGATCGATCAATGCGCGGAGAGTTGGAGCGGATTTCTGACTGGTCAGGCCTTTCCCAAATACAAATACCGGGTTGGCCGCCATACCAATCGCACGACCGGCATTGATCAGCATCTTTGCTGGCACGCCGCTTATCTCGCTGACCAGAGCCGGAGTGTATTCTGCCAGGTTGTAATGAGCTTCGGTTGGTGAGCGGCCCAGCTCAAGACCTTCAATCGCAGCGATTAAGCCTAATAAAAGCTCTGTATCCTTTCCTTTGCGCGGTTTCAAGGAGAAGATTGCCTGAGAGTCCATATTGTTGCTGAAAGGATCGATGACGATTAAGCGGGTCTGGTCGTTCAAATTGCGCTTAAGGAAAAACCCGGCAACCTGATGACTTTCAAAAAGGTCAGCGCCAACGACCACCATACAGTCGGCCGATTTCAAGCTGTCTAAATTTCCCAGAATGGAAAGATCTTCTAGCCTGAGGTTGGTGGAGGTTGAACCCTCTTCAATTGTAGTTACCATTTCAGCTTGCAGCTTGTTTGTAAACAGCTCCTTAAACAAAGCCAGGACTTCAACAGGTAAACGTGTGGAAGCCATGGCCGCAATCCCACCGCCTTCCATCTCAAGTAAAGGGCGCAGCTGGCTGGAAATTGTCGCCAGAGCTTCACCCCAGGTGGCAGCTTTTAAGGACCCATCCTTGCGGATCAATGGCGTCAAAATCCTCTGGCGATTTTCGTAGATCGGTTTAAACCGGCCAATTTCGCATAGTAAACCATTATTTACTGTCGAATCCCATCGCCCATTGATTTTAATGAGCTGATTATCACGGGTGACTACTTCGATGCCACACCCAACACTGCAGCTAACACAGATCGATTGGGTTGTAAAAGATTCAATAGCCCGGCCGCGGTACGCGCTCTGCCGATCGATAAGAGCACCCGTCGGGCAGACGCTGACACATGTCCCACAGCGGATGCAGGTGCTTTCGCCCATCGGGACATCATTGTCAGCGACAACCATCGTTTTTGCGCCGCGCTCAGCAGAACCGAGTGTAAAATTCCCGACAAGTTCGCCGCAAGCACGGATACAACGCCGGCAGAGTATGCAGCGGTTATGGTCAAATACAAAGTATGGGTGGGAGGCGTCCACTGGAAAAGGCTCCCAGTTGGGTTGGATCGGCCAGTGATCCATACCTTCGTTGAGTGCGGCATTCTGGAGCTCACAATCGCCGCCGCTGACCTGGCAGTACATGCAAAAGTGATTCCGCTCGCTGAACAGCATAGAAAGGATAAATTTACGCGCCTCAATCACTTTTGATGTTTCGGTTTGAACAACCATTCCTTCATAGACCGGCAGTGTACATGAAGGCTGCAGCACACGTGCTTCTTCAACTTCAACGACACATAGGCGGCAGCCTCCATAGGGTAAGAGATGTTCAAAATGGCATAACGTGGGTATCTCAACCCCAGATGATTTGGCGGCATTCAAAACCGTCGTGCCTGCTGGCACGCTGAGTGATTGGCCATTGATCGTCAGGTTGACCATGGGGTGTTTTCTCCCTCATCGAAAGCAAGAGATAAGATCAGGCAGGAATCAGCACACCACTCATCGAGCAGATACCAGTCGGACAGACTTTATTTCGAATGTGTGCATCAACTTCTGCTCTGTAATGGGTCAGAATGCCATTCAATGGCACTCCTGCGGTGTTGCCCAGACCACAATTGGATAGTTGATATAAGCCTTCATAGATCGTCTGGAGATCATCCAGGTCCTTGAAAGTGCCAAGCCCTTCCGATATGCGGGTCAGGATCTGATAGGCACGATAGGTTCCGATCCGGCAGGGCGAGCATTTACCACAACTTTCATTGCGGAAGAAATTCAACAACACCCGTGCAAGATCGATAACACACGTGTTCTCATCACAAATGAGCAAAGCGCCCGATCCCAGCGAGACTTCTGCAGTCCGGTATGATTCAAAATCCATTGGTGTGTCCTGCAGGCTCGCGGGGACAATTGAGCCGCTCGACCCCCCGGTTTGGGCAAGCTTAAATCCACCACCATCCTTCATTCCACCTGCATAAATTGTGATAATTTCACGCAGCGTAATTCCCATTGGGACTTCAACAACCCCGGTGATATTTACATTACCAAGGATTGTATATACTTTTGTGCCGGGGCTGTTGGGTGTACCAAATTGGCGGTACCACTGCCAGCCATTTCGCAAGATGGGAGGAATATTCGCCAGTGTCTCAACATTGTTGACCAATGTGGGCATTCCCCATAATCCATGAGTGGTTGGGTAGGGAGGTCGAGCGCGTGGTTCACCACGTTTACCTTCGATGGACTCAATCAATGCGGTCTCTTCGCCGCAAATATATGCACCGGCACCAGAATGGATGTGAATTTCGAATTTAAAACCGGTGTTAAAAATATTGTCCCCTAAGAACCCATATTCATGAGCCTGGCGGATCGCGGTCGCAAAACGCTGCTGGGCAAGCTTATATTCTCCACGGATATAGATATAACCTTCATCCGCTCCAACGGCATATGCAGCAATTGCCATAGCTTCAAGAACTGCGTGTGGGTCACCTTCTAAGATGACCCGGTCTTTAAACGTGCCAGGTTCCGACTCGTCGGCATTACAAATCACGTACTTCTTATCTCCCTGTGCACGCCGTACAAATCCCCATTTCAAGCCAGTAGGAAACCCGGCTCCACCACGTCCCTGCAGCCCCGAGTTTTTTAGCTCTTCGATTACCTGTTCAGGAGTCAGTGTGGTAAGTATTTTCCCAAGGGCAGAGTAACCATCATTCAAGAGATAATCTTCAATATTTTCCGGATCGATGATGCCAACCCGTTGCAGAAGGATGCGCTGTTCGGCAGGCAAAGTGCCTTTACGCGATGATATCCAGGCAATCCGCCCAGAAAGTTCTCTATCAGGTGCCTGCAGCCCGGGTGCAATGCGTCCTTTAATGAGATGTTCTTCAATCAGATATGAAACATCATTCAGTTGGACAGGTCCATAAACTACTGCTTCTGGGTAGATGATAACCATCGGGGCGATATCATGCCTTCCCAGATCAGATGCCAACCGGACAGCCACTTCATCTCCCAATCCTTGCGCTTCAAGTTCCTGTTTAATAGCTTCGAAAATCTTTACCGCGCCGCGTTCCTTGCTTAATGGATCGTTCGAAACCAGCACCAATGATCGTATGACGTTCATTTGCCCGCCTCCCATCCGTACTTGCCTAGAATGTCCAGCAAGGATGTTGATGAAACATTACCGAAAAGCTCGTCATCAACGAGCATTACCGGACCAACACCGCAAATACCGAGACAACTGGTCAGAATCAAGGTCCATTGACCATCCTTAGTTGTTTCACCCGGTTTGATCGCCAATTCGTCCTGCAGGGCCTGCAACACCATTCGCCCGCCCATCACATGGCAAGGTGCGCTTTCACAAAATTGGATGACATGCTCTCCGCGTGGTTCGGTTGACAGCATATTGTAGAAGCTGGCAACTGAATATACACGGCTGATTGGTAGTTTCATGCCGTTACTTATTTCTGCCATTGCGGTTGTTGGCAAGTAGCCTAGCGATGTATTGACATCCAACAAGATTGGAATCAACTCTTCGCTGTCTATACCGTGCTCAAGGAGGGCCTCGTCAACGACATTTTTGACATGGTTGGTATCCAGTTGGATTTCATTCATAGCCTGGCTCCTTTTCTGACCCTGGTTTTCAATCAATTAAACTGCCAGTACAGCATTGAAGTTACATACCTGGGCACAAAATCCACAGTGCGTACAGGTAGATGGATCAAGATCGACAGAAACGAGGGCGTGAGATCGATAAACCTGCATACAAGGATTTCGAGACGAAATCAGCCTTCTATAACATATTCCTCGACGATTTGGCCATTAACAACATGCTCTTCTAAGATACGCTTCACCCGATCGACTGAAACTTTCCCGTATGTGACTTTTGGTTGGCCAGCAAGGACGATCTGCACGATGGGTTCAAGTGAATCCAAACCGATGCTGCCAGTCTGGCGCACAATCATTCCGGAAAGTTGATGTGATTCAATAAAATCCAGGATTGCTTGCATGGTATCGCGAGCGCCAGTGGCGATCCCTGTTGTGCCCATCTCGATAATGATTTCGGTCGACCCCGATTGTTTGATTCGCCCACGTTTTCGCGATGCTTCTCCGCGTATCCGCAATAAATCCTCAAGAGATTTTACTGTTGGCATGCCATTACTCCTTCAATCTCCAGCTGCGTTTTGACCGGGGGAAAATAAATCACACCATGATCTATAGTTTGCTTGAGAAATGCCAATACCAATATCCGCCCGATCCCCACATGGATTGAGCCAATTTTTGACTGGAGCTCATGTAGAAACACCAAAGTGGAACCACGTAAGGAGCAGTTGTCTGAATTGAATCGATTCATCTGGGCGAGAATTTCACTTTTCGCGAGAAAGTCGATTCTGGTTTGAACAGAAGGAATCATTTCGTTATATCCCAGGCACGAAGAAGACTTATTGTGCAAAATTTCACAATAAGTGTATCTTTCCAGGTTCTCACTGTCAATGTTCAAATGTCATACATCTGCATGTTGTTTGTCAACATATCCTGCCCGAATGCTGAAGCTGTGTCTTTCAAAGTCGGGGTGACCACAACGAAGTTCCTGCATGAGTACCGGCTTGATTAAAATTCTGCCGTCTGCATAGGCTTTCCGGTAGACAAGGCGGAGAGTGCCAGGTCTCCGCGATGATTAGTGATGCTAACCGCCTGATCAAAATGGGGCTGGCAAGAACTGAGCATAATGCGGTCTTCGCGCTCGAGGCAATCTCCTACTTTGTTATAAGTGATCTGTTCACCGAAACAATCTGTATCATTTTTTACTTCGGGAGTAATCGTCCAAGACGATGCCAAAGAAATAATGCAACGTCTACCAATGTTTATTTGCGTTCTTTGTATGGTTTAAATGAAAGTGGATTTCCAAATTCCTTTTCATTATTGCAAAATGACACCCGTCATACTAGAGACAGATGTCACTGATCAGTTAGTCGGATGTTATTGGCAGTAGGGCAGGTTAATTAGGGTTGTTTATTGATGTGCGGTGAAAAAAAATTTAAAAGAGCAAGGTTGACTAGTTCTGGTTGCTGGCCGGTCACCGCATGCCCGGCGTCTGGAATGATGATTTGGGAGGCATTCTTGATCGAGTCTACCAGGAAACGTTGAGTCCTCGGACTTACGGTTTCATCTTGTGCGCCGGTGATAATCAGCACCTGCTGTTTGATTTCTGGCAGCCGTGTGCGGACATCGAAACGCATCAGACAGCGCATCATGGACCGGTATACCTGCGGATCACTTTGCATGATTTGCTGGTATAGAGCTTCGCGCAGGTAGGTTTGTTCTGGGTTTGGGAACATGGCTTTGGTAACAGAACGTGCCTGGGCGGGCAGACCGAAAATTTGCATGATCATGAATCTCGATAAGAAATTTGCGAGCGTCCGCAGTGGGATGGGCCATAAATGGGCAAATGTATTTAATAAGGCAATCCTGGACACTCTGGTTGGCTCGTCCAGCACTAACTGAAGCGCAACGGTACCCCCCATTGATATCCCCACCACATTGCAAGACTCAATTTCAAGCAGATCGAGCAAGCGGGTGATATCTCCAGCCAAATCGCGGATATCAGGGGTCTGGGCAGTATACGATCTGCCAAAGCCCCGAAAGTCTGGCGAAATGGTACAGAAACCTGCCTTAACCAGAGCCGGGACCTGCAAGAGCCAGGAGTCAGAGTTTGCCCCAAGCCCGTGTAAAAGCAAAACAGGCTGGGCGCGCAAATCACCTTCAATGCTGGCGTAAACTGCAATTTGGTCAGAAAGTTGGTATTCAGGCATCGAATGAATAAAAAAAAACCCGCACCTCAAGTGCAAGTGGGGTTAATAAGCGATGCTCCACTTCTCTATGGATGGAAAAAAGTAGATGACCTGTTGCGATTATCCTTCAGAATCGGATGAGTCCTTGGATTCATCAGCCGCAGGTTTGGCCTTATCGTCGTCTGATTGGAGACCCTCACGAAAGGCCCGGATACCGCTGCCTAATTCACCGGCAATCTTGCCGATGCGACCCACACCGAACAGGAGGATAACGATCACGAGGATCAGAATTAGCTCTGGAGCTCCAAATGGCATTTTATTACTCCTTGCAGGAAATCCAATTGGTATACAAGTAATATCACATTTTTTAGAAAAAGAACAGAGGCGCTATCTGCCCTGTTCGATCAATTACAAATCTGTAAAGTGCACCTGTAAAGTCCATAATTTTGATACATGATTATACTTTGAAAAGAGAGAACTCAGGCGGCAAAGATCACAATCCAGAGACATCCGCTGGCAGGTGAGAGATATCAATCGCTTCCTCGTCACAAAATAGCATAGCTCTTTCGATCACATTCCGCAGTTCGCGGATATTCCCAGGCCAGTTATGTTTCATTAACGCCTCCATCGCGCGGGGTGTCACATCGAGGATATTCAGGCCCATGCGGGGGTTAAGTTGGTGAATAAAAAGGCCAACCAGATCGGGGATTTCTTCTTTACGATCGCGCAGAGGTGGAATGTGCAGATCTAAGACCTTCAGCCGGTAGAACAAGTCTTCCCTGAATTTGTTCTCCAAGATTTCTGATGGCAGATCGCGGTTTGAGGCTGCCAGGATTTGGACATCGACTTTTATCTCTTTTAAGCCTCCAACCCGCCGGAATGACCTTTCTTCCAGGGCGCGGAGAAGCTTGGCCTGCATCTCGAGCGGCATCGATGCAATTTCATCCAAAAAGAGGATGCCGGCATCAGCGATTTCCATCAGTCCGTTTTTTCTTTTATCCGCACCAGTAAACGCTCCGGCTTCGTATCCGAACAGCTCGGACTCCAGTACAGTGGGTTGGATGGCTGCACAATTTACGGCGATAAAAGGTTTATTGCCTCGGGGACCCATCTGGTGGATCGCCTTTGCCATAACTTCTTTGCCAGTGCCTGTCTCACCGGTAATTAACACTGAAACAGAAGCAGAGGCTGCGCGTTGGGCTGCCTGCAGGAGCCGCTTCATTGCGGGGCTTTTGCTGACCATCATGCTGATACCTTCCTGCTGGGCATTCCGTAAATGGACAAGCTCCCGCCGCATATTTACAATTTCTTCCGCACGCTGGATCGATTGGTGCAATTGTTCAAGCTGGATGGGTTTTTGAAGAAAATCGTGTGCACCATTTTTCATGGCATCCACGGCCATTTCAATTTCACCATATGCTGTAATTAGGATGACCGGCGGGCGGACTTCAAGCAGGGCGGTGTCTTCCAGCAAGGAAGGCCCATAGCCATCGGGCAGTTTTACATCTAATAAAACGATATCGGCTCTCCCTTGCGACAAAAAATGGCGCGCTTCTCTCAAATCAGCAGCCAGAAGGACTTCGTAGCCCTGCAAAGTCAAGAATGAATCCAACATTCGCCGGGCATTTTCCTCGTCATCAACAACCAGGATGGTTGCACTCATGCAGTGCCCCTTTCTATAGTCAGGTAATCAATTTTGGTTGTTTGTCTGGGTTATCGCCGGAAGCCAGATATGAAAGACAGTTCCACCGCCAGCGAATGATTCTACCTGGATCGTACCTTTGTGCGCGGTAATGATCCGTTGTGTAATCGAAAGACCCAATCCAGTCCCCTGTGGGTCTGTTGTGAAAAAAGGGTTGAAAATACTATCGAGATTTTCTGGGGGAATACCGATGCCAGTGTCACTAACGTCAATTTTGACCAGGCGTGGCGCATCTGGTGATCCTTCCGGCGTAACCCGAACAGAAAGTGTGCCGCCATACTCGCTCATAGCTCGCAATGCGTTACTGAACAAATTTGTGAAGACCTGTTCCAGAGGTTTTTCGTTGCCACGAACCAGCGGTGTCTCTGGTGCGATAAATAGTTCAGATCCAATGGCTACCCGCGAGAGGCGGGGCTGCCAGCGTTGGAGGAGCCTTTCTAGGAACCCCCCAATGTCAAGAGGCTCTAATTTGTAATCCGTGAAGCGGGTAAAAGTCAATACGGAATCCATTAAATGGGCCAGACGATCAGTGTCCTGCTTCATACGGTCAACCATTTCCCGGAGTTCATCTTCAGGCGGTAGTTTCATGTCCATTAATTGAAGGGCCATACTGATATTGTTTACTGGATTGCGGACTTCATGGGCGAAAATTGCAGTGACCTCTCCAAGCAATGCTCGCTGTTCGAGCTGCTGAGTCCGGACCTTAATTTGCTGATGCTCAGATTGATCTCTGACCAGAACGATAATTTTTTCGACTTTTCCATCTTCTTGAACAGGCGTGATTTGAATTTGCGCAGGAAAAGCACGCCCATCCCTGCGGTGGAGAGCGGTGTTCCCCAGATTAGGCGTACTGATACCTTCATAAGCGAGCTTAAGAGCTTGAGCTATATTATCTGTTCCGATCAGGATATCTTCTACCTGCTGACCGCGTATTTCGTGGCTGGCATATCCTAACGTCAATTCAATCGATGGATTCAGAGAAATAATCCGGAATTCCTCATCCAGGATAATGACTCCATCCTGTACATTTTCATACAGGGATTCGAATACTTTTAACTGGCCGACCTGTTGTTCATTGATTCTGCGGAGCTGACTGGTTAAGACTTCCTGTTGGAAAAGATTTGATAACAGGCTTGCTAATACCTCGAGGATCGTTATCAAATTGTCATCAGGTATTCCGGTGTCATCGGCTGCAACAAGCAGCCCGAAAAGTGCCTGATCATCGCCAACCCCCGCCGATGCCAGGTAGCTCAGGTTTGCTGCCCACGCGATTCTGTGCAAGCCAGAACGGATGCGTTTTCCCTGTGACCAGAGCTGGGGTTTTCCACTTCGCCCAATTTCTGATGCAAGAATGTTTTCTGGCAATTCCAGGTCGGAGCCAAAGTGCTGGATTTTAACCAGTAGAGGCTCGCCCGGATCTGCCCGGTACAAGGCTAACGCGCCAGCTCCAGACAAGATGTGACCGGCTTCGAGGAAAGTGATATTTATTTCTTCGGAGTTAGATTCTTGAATTGCATGCGCGAGTTTCTGAAGAATTAGCATGTGATTGCGCTGGCGATAACTGCTGCGTTCACGCTGGAGCACTCTGGCAATCGGCTCAAACAGGACCAGAATCCGGCGTTTTTCAGTATCGAGCGGGCTAATGCTGCCGATTATGTTTTCAACAACCCCATTGCGATGGCTAATCGATAGCTGAATATTTTCGCCGGGTTGATAATTAATTGAGGGATCAATGTCGGGAAAAAGCTTGGTTAATGGTTTCGCTTCAAGTTCTGCGCGGGTATATGCCGTAAACTGCAGTGCTTTTGAATTACAAGCAAAGATCGTGTTGGCTTCCAGATCGCCAATAACAACAGACTGTGGGAATAGGTTGATGAGTGCCTGTATATCCCCACTTCCATTCGGTGTGGCGCGCAGGAAAGAAAACGGATTTTTCAACTGGATCGCTTTCATGCTGCAATCTGAGTGTTGATTTTCTTATGGCGAAGCCTGGCCGGCAGGATACCTTCCATAGCCCGGTATTTCGCGACGGTCCGGCGGGCAATATCATATCCGCGTTCCCTGAGATGGTTGGCGATTTGGGTATCACTCAAGGGTTTACGCTCATTAATCACGATCTCCCGCAAGGCTGTGCGCACCTGCAAACTGCGGTCGAAGAAACGATCCATGGCGATGATGTGTCCATTGGGCAGCTGGACGGCTTTATTGGCTACCGCACGTGAGATGGTTAACTCATGGACACTTAGCCGTCCTGAAAGGCTGGCGCGGGTCATGGGGATTAAGCGGGAATCACCATAGATGATAAAATCGCGCTGGGTGGTCGCCAATTGATATACAAGCCGACGCATCGTATGATAACGCTGTTGGATACATTTCACCAGCAGGTTTGCCTGCTCCAAATCGCTGTTCCATTCTGATTTGTTTTCTTCGGCAGCGGAATGTAAAGCTTTGCGAAACAAAGGGTTTACTCGCAGTGTGCCCTGTATAGGCATGATTATTTCAGCTACCAAGGGGCTGCTGGGATCATGCTCGTCGAGAAGCCGCATGATGACATCCGGGTTGGTGAATACCTGTGGGGTAATTTCGGTGCCCTGGTGGATATCTCCCCAATAAGCGCGGGCAGGGAATGGATTCAGGTTGTCGGAGATAAAACGCGCCGCATATTCTACGCTATGGGGAGATGTTCCTAACTTGCGAGCCAAATCGGTGTACTGGCGGCGGCTGAGCAAATCCAAGCCCGAGCGAATGATCCTTTCCGCTAACTCAGGGACAGATTGAGTTTCTGCTAGCACGCATAGCTGTACAAGCAAAGCTTCCTGCGGATTCCGTGAACCGACACCGACTGGTTCTGCTCTCTGGATGAGGTGTAAAACACTCTCAATGCGGGAAGGTTGAACATGATGGTAACGCGTAATTTCCTGAATCGGTACGGTGAGAAACCCATCATCATCCAACGTCGTCAATATATGTGCAGCAATCAAGCGATCTTCTGCCGCCAATTCAGGAGCAATCTGGCGCATCACATAGGTCGGCAGGTCCTGTGTTTCAGGAGCGAAGTTATCGTCCGGAAGGTCTTCTCCCGACATACCCATTGTTCTCGGTGAAAATTCCTGCCGATCCGAATAGAAAATGATTGGCTCCTCAGTGATTTCTGATTTTGGCCGGCTGCAGACCGGGCATGGTCCAGGTGCTGTGAGCCTTCTCCGGCAGTCTGGGCAGCGGCGTTCTTCAATTAATTCCAGAGCGGGGTTGTTCGCAAGCTCTGAATCAATTCTCTGGCGTAATTCATTAACCGTCAAACCTAACAAAGTCATTGTTTGGGCCAGGTGTGCAGTCGTTAGATGGCGTGTTTCTGGAGAATGAATTTGAAACATAGTGCACCCTTTGAAAAAGTATAGATTGGATTTCCCGCATACGCAAGTAGTGGTTGCAAAAACCGTGCCAGATTTTTCCAGCCATGGTACCTCTGGTAGAATTGTCTGAATTTGGAGTGGAGGCAGAAATCTGAAACCTGATTTGGTGATTATCGGCGGAGGGTTGGCTGGGAGCGAGGCTGCCTGGCAAGCAGCTGAACGAGGAGTAAACGTCCAGCTTTTTGAAATGCGCCCGGATCTGGCAACCGGGGCGCATCGCACTGGATATTTAGCAGAACTTGTATGCTCCAACTCTTTGGGTTCTGACCTCGCCGATCGAGCCCCCGGGCTGCTGAAAAACGAGCTACGTATGTTGGGTTCGATGCTCCTGCAGTGCGCGGAGGCGAGCGCAGTGCCTGCTGGTGGCGCCCTGGCAGTAGATCGGGATCGTTTCGCGCAACTGGTTACAGAAAGAATCTGTGCTCATTCAAATATTGAGTTAGTTCGGCAAGAAATCCAAACGATCCCCGAAGGTACTCCTGCGATCATCGCCTCTGGTCCTCTTACCGCGGAAACGCTATCGCAAGCGATCGGGGAGCTCACCGGCGAAGAGCATCTCTACTTTTTTGATGCGATTGCCCCGGTGATTTTTAAAGAAAGCATCGACATGAACCGGGCGTTTAAAGGATCCCGCTATGGTCGCGGGGAGCATGATGAAGGCGATTACATCAACTGCCCGTTAGAAAAAGACGAATACGCCGAATTTGTCCAGGCATTGTTATCGGCTGAGCGCATTGAACTTAAATCTTTCGAACAAGAATTAGAGCAAGGGGTGCGGGCGGGTATGCACGGGTTTTTTGAGGGCTGCCTGCCGGTTGAAATCCTTGCCCAGAGGGGTGACAAAGCCCTGGCTTTTGGACCAATGCGACCGGTTGGTTTGACAGATCCGCAGAAAGATAAAAGGCCATTTGCTGTTGTCCAACTCCGGCAGGATAATCTAGCTGGATCTTTATTCAACATGGTTGGTTTTCAAACGAATTTAAAATTTTCCGAGCAGAAACGAGTGTTCCGCCTGATACCTGGATTGGAGAATGCTGAGTTTGCCCGCTTCGGCCAGATGCACCGGAATACATTTATCTATTCGCCGGCAGTCCTCCATCCAACCCTTCAATTTAAGGCGCGCGAGGATTTATTTTTTGCCGGGCAAATTACCGGTGTTGAGGGTTATGTCGGGAATATTGGCACAGGGCTGTTGGCGGGGCTGAATGCAGCCAGGCAGATTCAAGGAAAGCCACCACTCGCTTTTCCACGGACAACAATGCTGGGCGCGCTCTGCGACTATATCACCCGAGCACAGGCTGCTGATTTCCAGCCAATGAAGGCGAATTATGGAATATTGCCGCCGTTAGAAACGAATTCTCGAATGGGGAGACGGGAACGGGCCGCCGCGTATTCTGTTCGGGCGATCGAACACCTGCGTAACTTTATAACTATACATTCATTGAACCTGGAAACTATGCCAAATGAACAAACATCGTAATGAATCCATTAGACTCCCCTACATTTTCAATAAACTATTTTTACTTTTGCTGCTCTTCGCCGTCCTTCTGGTAATCCCTGCCTGCCAAGCCGAAAGTACCGTCCCGCCAGGAAATGGAGACCAAAGTTCATTACAACCAGAAACGGTTACAGAAAATGGTGCGGTGGCTATCCTCCCGCAGCCAACATCAACCGTACTTGTGGCAAACCAAACCAAAGAACCAAACCTAGCAAATACGCAGTTGCCCTCACCCACCGGTTTTCAAGGGGAGCGCGCATATCAAGACGTGATCTATCAGGTTAATCTGGGGCCGCGAACACCCGGGTCGGTTGGACACCAGCAAGTAGAAGAATACATCAAACGCGAGCTTGAAGCTGCTGGCTGGCAGGTGATGTTTCAAGATACCACCTACATGAACCATCCGCTCCGAAATATTATCGCCACCCGGACGGTAGAAAGTGCAGACAACAAGCCCTGGATCGTGCTCGGTGCTCATTACGACACCCGCTTCCTGGCTGATCAGGATCCCGATCTGGAAAAACGAAATGAACCAGTGCCTGGTGGAAACGATGGAGCATCAGGCGTTGCGGTGCTCCTGGAGCTCGCGCGAACACTGCCGCCAGAGCTAGGTGCAGAAATTAGCCTGGTATTTTTCGATGCGGAGGATAACGGCAGTATCCCAAATTGGGATTGGCTGTACGGCTCGCGCGCCTACGCTGAATCCCTGACCGAATTACCGGATGCTGTTGTTGTTGTTGATATGATCGGTGATGCTGATTTGAATATTTATTACGAAAAGAACAGCGATCCTGCCATTTCGGAAGAAATCTTTGCCCAGGCAGCCAGCCTGGGTTATCAAGAACAATTCATCCCGGAACCCCGTTTTCGCATGCTTGATGATCATATTCCATTTCTTGAAAGGGGGATCCGGGCGGTGGATCTGATTGACTTTGATTATCCATACTGGCATACGACAGATGATACTGCGGAGCATGTTTCCGCTGACAGCCTTGAAGCAGTGGGAGCTACCCTGGAGGCTTGGTTACAAGGTGACCTTGAAAGCTTGCAATTGCCTGACCTGACTCCAACGGATTGATGGACAAGTGTATTCCAGGGAAGTAGACAATCCTGATAATGCTTTTGCGATATCAACTCACTGCGGAGTAGAAATAATCAAAACGAAGTGTCAGCCATTCAACAATGATAAGTACACTGCCAGTAGAAGCAAATAATACCCGCCAGTGGAGATCTTCTTTGCGAAATCACCCTGATACCTGGGTTGCGGGAGAGGAGTGCTCCGCGGGCGACTGTGCCATCTCTAGGAGGGCGCGTGCGACACCGCGGACCGCTTTGCGGCGTGTGCGGTAATACGAGCTTGACACGCATGGATTGTTGATTTGAGGCACAATACGTGGTTTTTCAATGCGCGCATGCGTCAAAATCAAACCAGAGCTTGAGTCTTGGCAAATTAATAAGTAATTCAGTGCCGCAGAATTAAATATTTATTCTGCGCATAATTTCAGCGAATAGTCTGGAAACAGTTGTGTGGTTTTGAAGAGGAGTGAACTCGCTGACGTATCCGCGATAACGAATCGCCTAATTTCTGATTTATCCCCTGTAAGATTATTTATAATTCACTGCTCAGATAAACCTCTGAACGTTATTGGAACAACATAGCATTGGCGTTATGAAATCGCACGCCGACTGGTATGGCAATCTATATTTAGTTCGTTTAAACTAGAACACATGCGGTCAACCGAACGTTTTTCCGCGCTCCAGTCAACCTGGATTCACCGCGCAGCCAGTGATTTAAGTAATGTTGAAGGTATCCAAACCAGTTTCCAGGAGGAGCTGGAAAAATTTTTTATGTGCATGTGTGATGCGCTGGAGAAAAATAACTCCGAACTTCTCTATCCGATCCTCGAGCGTTGGAGTCAATCCCTCACACAAACAGATCTGATTGACCAGAATGCTACCGTAATGCAAGTTTGTGGGCGCCTATTTTCTATTACATTGAATTTGTGCGAGGAAGAACTGGGTAGCAGCGCGGCTTTCGAAATTATGACTGCCTTTCAACCGATCCAACTGGCATGCCTGGCTTTCGCAAGCGGATTGGAAAAACGTCGCGAAATCGAACATATCCAGCTCGAGATGGAACGGATAAAAAATGAGCTTGAAGGACTAGATAAAAGTAAATCCGATTTTATCTCAGTTGCAGCCCACGAGCTGAAAACCCCGCTTACATTGATCGAGGGGTATGCCGCCATGCTGCGAGAGGCAGTGAGCGAGCAAAGTAGCAGTGACCAAATGATGCGATTGCTAAATGGTATGGATCAGGGAGCAGATCGGCTGCAGCGGATCATTGACGATATGATTGATGTTTCACTAATCGACAACCACCTTCTAACGTTGAACTTTCAACCGCTCTGGATTGACCGGCTGTTGGCGATCTTGTCGGAGGAATTTGACTCAGCGATGCGAGCACGACAGCAACAATTATCCTTCGATCGATTCGAAGGCGCCAATGACTTGATATTCGCTGACCCTGAAAGAATTTACCAGGCATTTAAGAATTTGCTGTCGAATGCGATCAAATTTACGCCGGATGGTGGCCGGATCATAATTGGTGGGCGCCGGCTGCCCGGTTTCGTCGAAGTGACGTTCCACGATACGGGGATTGGTATTGCGCCTGAAGATGCGGGCAGGATATTCGAAAAATTTAACCGGACCGGGAACTCAGCACTTCATTCAAGCGGTAAAATTAAATTTAAAGGGGGCGGTCCAGGTCTGGGTCTACCGATTACGCGCGGGATCATTGAAGCGCATGGGGGTGCACTTTGGGTTGAATCAGATGGTTATGATGAAGTAAAATACCCTGGATCGACATTTCATGTGCTGATTCCTGCTCGGAAAGAGCCACCGGATGCACAGATCGCAAAATTGCTAAAACAGCTCTACGATCCAGATAAGGGTAATTGAATATATGTCGAAAAAGCAAACCGAGTCAACCCGCAGGCCACGCGAGCGGGCATTCCTAGTTGGTGTGGAGATCAGCAGAGACGAAAACCTGCTGTCATTGGATGATTCCCTTACAGAACTGGCTCTGCTGGCTGATACAGCGGGTATTGATATTGTCGGGGAAATTACGCAAAGGCTCGACCGCCCATACGCAAAAACCTATATTGGCAGTGGCAAAGTCGAAGAGCTTAAAGCACTCGTCGAAGAAACACTGGCGGATATTGTGTTATTTGACGATGAACTTTCACCCCGTCATCAGCGGGAATTGGAGAAAATCTTTGGGCTGGACATCCGAATCATCGATCGAACTGCTTTAATTCTTGATATTTTTGCCCAACATGCTAACACCAGTGAAGGTGCATTACAGGTTGAACTGGCCCAATATGAATACCGCCTGCCGAGATTGACGCGCGCCTGGACTCACCTTGCAAGACAGGCAGGTGGTGGTGGGGGCCGCGCGGGGACCGTTGGTGGAGTTGGTTTACGTGGGCCGGGTGAAACGCAGCTAGAGGTTGACCGGCGAGATATCCGGCGGCAGATCAGCCATCTTAAGCTGGAACTTGAGAAGGTGAGGGCGCACCGCTCACGCCACCGGAACCGGAGAAAACAGTCTCGCATCCCCATCGTGGCGATCGTGGGGTATACCAATGCAGGAAAATCAACGCTGTTAAACAGGCTTACGGGTGCTGATGTTTACGTTGCTGACCAGTTATTCGCGACCCTGGACCCAACAACTCGCAGGGTGGAATTACCAGGGGGGCAGTTGGCACTTTTCACGGATACCGTCGGGTTCATCCAGAAGCTACCTACAAACCTGGTTGCTGCATTTCGCGCCACCCTGGAAGAAATCACCGAAGCAGATATGCTGCTGCATGTTATTGATGTTACCCATCCAAATGCGAAAGCACAGGCGGAAGCAGTTTATCAAACGCTGGCGGATATCGAAGCTGATCACATCCCCATTCTTACCGTCCTTAACAAAATCGATCGATTAAGCGACCCAGAGCGTGCCCGGGGTGCTTTGAATATTTTCCCAGCCGCAGTGGCTGTATCAGCGCTCAAAGGAGATGGGATCGATGATTTACTGATCGCAGTCCGCCAACAGCTTTATGAGAACCTCACAAATATTACAGTACTGCTGCCATATGACCAGGGTGGCTTAATTTCACAATTCCACGAAGCCGGACAGGTAGAACAGTTGCAACACGTAAAAGGCGGGGTTACGATTGAGGGCAAACTTCCTGGCAGATTGATCGCTCGGTTTGCTCCTTACATAACCAGTGAGGTTGAAGAGGATGCTTTCAGCGATACCTTGAATGAAAATAGTGATAGTTAAGCAAGCGATCGCTATCGTTGAAACATAGGGAATCATGGTAATCACCGGGACGTAGAATGTTATATGAGCGCGTGGCTAAATAAATTTCTCGACCGATTGTCCGAATTTCTGGCGCACCGCAAAGGTTTACTACCGTTGCTTGGGCTCGTCTTGATTATCGCCAATTTTGTCGTGCAATTTTTCCCTAATACAGGCTGGATTGTTGATACGAATTTCTTGCTCCACATCGGTATAATCCTGGCAATTCTGGGTTTCCTCCTAGCCTGGGCCCTTTGAACTGGCTAATGAACAATGAGTGCAATAATGAATACCTATGATTCTGCCTACCATCCCGATCCGGTTCCGATTTATTATGTCAGAGGGACCCATCGGCAGATTGGGCAGCAGCTGGGTGAGGCAGCCCGCAGCCAAATCCACAACAGCATTGAAAGTGCACGAATGTTCATTGAAGGAGCCCAGGATGCATTGGAACTGGATTGGAAAGGAGCTCAAATCCAATCCCGGAAGTACATGCCTTTTGCGCAGGAACATTATCCCCAATATGTCGAAGAAATGATCGGTATCGCTGAGGGGGCAGATGTATCTTTTGAAGATATCGCAGTAATCAATGCCATAGAGGCGGTTACTTCGGATGCACTCCACCTGGAAAAATGCACATCCTTCGCTGTCAACGAGACTCGCACTGCCGATGGGCACGTCCTTTTAGCACATAATGAGGACTGGCTGCCATGGGATGAGCAAGATGTGTACCTGATTCACGCGGCACCGGATGATGAGCCAGCTTTTTTGGCCATGACATACGGCGGATTGCTGCCAAACATAGGGATGAATACTGCCGGGATTGCCCAATGTTGTGATTTTGTTTATCCGCGTGATTCACGAATCGGCATACCCAGGATTGTCGTGTCACGGGCAGTATTGGGTGCGGGGTCAATCAGTCAGGCGATCCGCCACATGCTCGTCCCTCAACGCGCGGCAGGGTACAACCACCTCTTCGTGCATGAAAGCGGCGAAATGTATAATGTGGAAGTATCGGCGCGCCAGTTCGCGATCCTACCATCGGTGGACGGAAGCCTGGTGCACACCAATCACTACCTCGATTCCCAGATGAAAAATGTTGAATACGAACCGGATGAACTCATCTCGACCCGGATCCGGTATTACCGCGCGCACAGATTACTGTTGGAAAATGATAAGCACACAGTGAAAAGTCTTCAGGCGATACAAAAAGACCATGTCAATTTCCCTGACTCGATCTGTAATCATGATGATGATTCAGGGATGCAGGATCGCCAGAAAACTATAAATTCAATGATCATGGATTTGACCACCCGAGCAATTCATTTGGCGTGGGGTAACCCCTGCATAAATAATTACCATACCTATTTCCTGGAAGAAAACCAAAATTCCGGGATCCATGATACGGAAAATCATTTACCCGAGAACAACAGTCTCGTGAACCATGCTAATGGAGATGATGCTCCAAGCCGTTGATATCTCCGTAAACCCCAATTTTTTATACATATTGTGACTGGAATACAAAACCGGGGTGCATGTATTGCACCCCGGTTTTGCGAACTTATTCAATCAGATTGGTATTCCTGTCAGGGTGGGTCCAGCTTGAGCGAGTTCTGGCGGGCACTCTGCAGCATACTTGCGGAAATTATTGATGAAACGTGAAGCCAGCTGCCGGTAGCGATCATAATAGGCTGCTTCACTCGGCCAGGAACTAGCCGGATAAAGAACATTTTCCGGGACTCCCGGGCAGCTTTTAGGAACTTCAAAACCGAATACTGGATCTCGATAATATTCTACTTCCGCAAGCTGGTGCTCGAGGGCGGCGTTTAATAATGCCCGCGTGTGCCGGATGCTGATCCGTTTGCCGACTCCATACGGACCGCCAACCCAGCCAGTGTTTACCAACCAGCAGGTGGAATTGTAGTGCTGCATCTTGAGTTTCAACAAATTTGCGTACACTATCGGATGGCGAACCATAAATGGGGCGCCAAAACAAGCGCTGAATGTAATCTCCGGTTCTTCACCCAGGCCGACTTCAGTGCCGCCAACTTTTGAAGTATAGCCCGAGATGAAGTGATACATGGCTTGTTCGGGTGACAGGCGCGCGATGGGAGGCAGCACTCCCTGGGCATCACAGGTTAGAAAGATCACATTTCCTGGATGTCTGCCCATTTTTGCGGGCACACAGTTATCAATGTAATCCAGAGGATAGGAAGCGCGTGTGTTTTCCGTAATTTCATCATCGTCCAGGTCAATGCGGCGGGTGACGGGATCGTAGATTACATTTTCGAGGATCGTTCCGAAACGTTGTGTGGCAGCATAAATTTGAGGCTCTGAATCGGCCGAAAGCTGGATGACTTTGGCATAACAACCACCTTCGAAATTAAAAACACCCTGATCACTCCAACCATGTTCATCATCGCCAATCAGGCTGCGATTGGGATCAGCAGAAAGGGTTGTCTTGCCAGTTCCGGATAAGCCAAAAAATAAGGCCGAATCACCCTGTTTGCCCATATTTGCTGAACAGTGCATTGACATGACACCTTGCATGGGCATGAGGAAATTCATCACAGTGAATATGCTTTTCTTAATTTCCCCACTGTAAGCAGAGTCAGCGACAATCGCAAGCGCCTGGGCGAAATTTACAGCAATTACGGTGCTGCTGCGGGTGCCGTCCAGCGCTGGAAACGCCTGGAAGGATGGAATTGCCAGGAGGGTGAATTCTGGAACAAAAAATTTATATTCCTCCGCGCTTTGCGGCAAGATAAACATGTTGCGGGAAAAAAAACTGTGCCAGGCAAATTCTGTGATTATTCGGACCGGTAGCCTGAATTCCGGATCAGCCCCGATGTAACAATCCTGAACGAAAAGATCGCGGCCCTGAATAAACCCCTGCATACGGCTGAAAAGATCGGAGAAATTGTCTGGAGAAAGTGGGCGATTGTATTCACCCCACCAAATTTTATCTTCAGTTGAAGCCTCTCTGACAATGTACTTGTCTTGGGCAGAGCGTGCGGTGTGTTTGCCAGAATTAACGATTAAGGGTCCGGCATGGGATATCTGCCCTTCGCCCCTGAAGACGATCTCTTCATACAAGGCTTCGGTCGGGAGGTTCCAATAGACTTTCCGCAGATTGGTCAGACCATGATTGTCAATCCCGTACTCGCTCTTCAGCGCCGCTGCCTGGGATTCGGCAGGTGTTTTGATATTCAGCAAATTGTTCATAGCCAGTCCCTGATGAGCTTGCGGTCCCCTATATAGATATCATTCGGTGCCTGTGGATCGAGTGCCCATTTCATCCGTTCGATCGCGTCAATCATCTCTTTCGCACTCCCAGAGTAACTCAATCGCAAATGACCCTCCATGCCAAATTCTTTGCCTGGAACTGTTACGACCAATGCTTTTTCTAACAAGAAATCAGCCAGGGCGACCGAATCGCCTTTGTAAGCCCGGAAATCTGGCAGAACGTAAAATGTGCCCTGGGGTTTAACTGTGCGAATGCCTCGGAATGTGCCCAATTGCTGTACGGTTACATCCCGGTTATTTTGAATGGTCAGCCTCAGGCTCTCGACAATACTTTGCATACCGTTCAGGGCACCTTCTGCGGCGGCCTGCAACAGGGCGGAGGGGCAGGAAGTCGTCTGAGCCTGAACGTTGGTCATCACTTCAACCATTTTTCTAGGGGCAACTGCCCATCCGATGCGAAAGCCTGTCATTCCATAAAGCTTGGAGACGCCATTAACAACAATAATGTGCGAGTTTTCTGTATCCAGCCGGGTAAATGAATAGGGTGAAGCAGGCTGAATATGATCAAAAACGAGCTTGTGATAGATATCGTCAAAGATGATATATATACCTTTCTGCTCGCAAAACTCAACCAGCTCAGCGATGAAGGAATTGTTGAAGACGATCCCGGAGGGGTTGTTGGGGCTGTTGACAATAATCGCTTTCGTATAGCCAGTTACCGCTGCCAGGATATCTTCCATCCGTGGGTGAAACGTCCCATCTTCAGGTGTCACGATCACCGGGATCCCATAAACCATGCGAACCATTTCGGGATAACTTACCCAATAAGGCGCCAGGATGATGACTTCATCCTGGGGATTAACCAGGGTAAACAATATATTGAACAACGATTGTTTTGCGCCTGTTGAAACAATGATATTTTCTGGGGCAACCAGGCGGCCGTAATTTTCTTCAGTGTAGCGGATGACTGCTTTTTTTAATGATGGACTACCATCTGTAGGTGTGTATTTGATTTCACCGGCGCGCAACTTTGCAGCAGAGCTCAAGACTGCTGTGATAGGAGTCTTATTTTTTGGCTCACCAATCCCCAGGTGAATGACTGGCTCGCCACGCTCGCGTAATAGGCGGGCTTTTTCATTCAAACGCAGGGTTGGAGAGTCATGGATCGAGCGCGCGATCTGGCTAATGCTCATGGATCATTCTCCTTGTACCTTTTGCCCTACCTCTCGACTGGCAGGGATTTCAGTAATCATTATAAACTTGTCGAAATTATTTGGCAGCATGTTCTGACAATCTTTCTATGAATAAGGGAATAAAGTCACAAGGCTAGAGCACATTTCGCCAACGGGCAGGGCTACGTTTAACGTTCTCATCCCGCAGTTGGGAGCACCCCCAAATCTTGGCATGGAGTAAAATATGATTGGCATGAAAACTATTGTGTTTCACAAGCCATATGGAGTGCTGTCCCATTTTACGGGGAAGCCCGGGCAGAGAACTTTGAGCGAGTACATTAATTTGCCCGGTGTATATGCTGCCGGGCGATTGGATATGGACAGCGAAGGTTTATTAATCCTGACTTCGGATGGAAAATTGGCCCAGCGGATCACCGATCCAAATTTTAAACATCCAAAAACCTACCTGGTTCAGGTGGAAGGGTTGGCGACCGATGATGCAGTTTCCAGGCTGCAAGCCGGGATAGCGATTAAAAACTATGTTAGCTTGCCATGTGAAGTGAATTTGATTCCTGATCCTGCAGTCCATCAAAGGGCTGTACGCGATTACCATCCAACGTGCTGGTTGAAAATTACGTTATTTGAAGGAAAGAATCGGCAGGTGCGAAGAATGACCGCAGCTGTAGGATACCCGACCTTGCGCCTGATCAGAATCGCAATTGGCCCGGTTAGCCTGGGAAATCTGGAACCGGGTGAATGGCGGGCAGCCACACAGGCTGAAATCCAGAATATTCAGGAGGTTCCGATGATCCTTAAGCCTTTCCTGAAATCATGAGAACAACGCGCAATTCTCCGCGAACGGCCGAGCTGAGCGCTGAAATTCAAGAGGAGATCCGCAAGCGCTGTACGGGCGAATTACGGACGGACTTGGTCGCGCGAATATTATTCAGTACAGATGCCTCACTCTACCAGATTGAGCCGTTGGGCGTTTATACGCCGCGGACAGAAGAAGATGTAGCTGCGGTAGTAGAAATATGTGCCAGAAACAATGTACCTGTACTGCCACGAGGGTCTGGATCCAGTCTCGCCGGGCAGGCAGTTGGCAAAGCGCTGATTATTGATTGTTCGAAATATTTACGGCAGAAAATCCAAATTGATCCTGAAACGAAAACAGTCGTATCCGATCCGGGAGTAAATTTGAATAATATTAACCGGGCTGCGGGAGCATTTGGTTTGATGTTGGGTCCCGATCCCGCATCAGCCGACCGTGCGACGGTAGGTGGGAGTGTAGCCAATAATGCTACTGGGGCACATTCAATCTTATTTGGCATGTTCGCAGATCATGTGTTGGGGGTAAAAGCTGTCCTGGCAGACGGGCGTATTACCAGATTTCAATCTCAATCGCTTGAGGCCGCGAAATTCCTCGGCCAAAGGAATGACCAATCGATTGAGACAAGGCTGTTCCAGGCTGCCCTGGAAATCCGCCAGCAGCATACGGAAATGATTAAACAGAATTGGCCAAAAGTCTGGCGGCGCGCATCCGGTTATGGAATCCATTATTTGTTACCATGGACGCCATCGGTGCCTGCCCAATGGGATGGTGAGTGGAATCAGGAACATCTTGATTATCCACCGGTTGCCGCCGGCGAAATCAATCTGGCACCTTTGTTCGCTGGATCTGAAGGAACACTGGGAATATTGACTGAAATTACCCTGCGTTTGGTCCCCAAACCCAAGGAGACTATATTGGCAGTGGTTGAATTTGAAGATATTCACCAGGCTTGTGATGCAGCAGTGGAATTTCTGGCAAGCGGCCCTTCGGCCATTGAGCTAATTCCTGGCAGCCTGATCCACCTGGCGCGCGCTATTCCGGCTTATGCCCACCAATTGGGTTTTGTTGAGGGAAATCCCAACGCGCTCCTTGTTGTTGAATACAGCGGGGATACAGTTGATGCCTTAAATAACAAAGTGAAATCATTACCAGGTAAGGTGCGTATAGCCGCCTCAAACGCTGACCAAAAAGCTGTTTGGAATGTGCGCAGCATGGGTTTGGGAATATTAAATTCGCGTCCTGGGGATAAGAAACCGCTCGCATTTATTGAGGATGTTGCCGTACCGATCGAGCGATTGGGAGAATTTACCAGGCAGATTGAAAAAATCATGTCTGAGTTCGGCACCTACGGTGAATTTTACGCCCATGCTTCTGCTGGCTGCCTGCACATACGACCGGTCCTTAACCCGAAAAATGGCGATGATATCAAAAGAATGCGCCAGATCGCCACAGAGACTGTCCGGCTAGCAATCGATCTGGGAGGTACTGTAAGCGGAGAACACGGCGATGGTCTGGCACGCTCTGAATGGATGGAGAGGTTGTTTGGCCCTGAAATCATCAGGGTATTTGAGGGGATAAAGACAGCCGCAGATCCGAATGAAATTATGAATCCGGGGAAGATCCTTGCTGCTCAGCGAATGGATGAGAATTTACGATTCCAGGATTACCAGGTGCGGGCATGGGTTCCCGCACTGGATTTTTCAAATCAAGTTGACATGCCCGGCGCGATTGAGATGTGCAACGGAGCTGGTGTGTGCCGAAAAGAAAACGGATTAATGTGCCCATCATTTCAAGCAACCCGCGAAGAGGAGCACTCCACCCGTGGCCGGGCAAATTTACTCCGTGCCCTTATTTTTGGCAAGTTTCCTGAAGGGCAATCTGGGGAAGGAGCGGTCTTCAATGCATTGGATTTGTGCCTGGCATGCAAAGGCTGCCGGTCGGAGTGCCCATCTTCAGTGGATCTGGCGAAGCTAAAGTATGAATTCCTGCATCACTATTATGAGACCCGACCTCGGCAAATGCGAGATTATCTGTTTGCCAATATTGACACGTTAGCCCGGTGGGGGGTAACAATTGGATGGCTGGTCAATAGGCTCAGTGGGACGAAGCTCACCCGAAGATTGGGCGAGCAATTTTTCGGTATCAGCCGCCAGCGAAGGATCCCTGAGTTAATTTCGCATAGCCAACAGATGCTGATTGAAGACAGACAACGTTACCCACACTCAATCGAAGATGTTTTCTTCCTTTCCGATGCATTTTCACGTTATTTTCACCCGCAGACGGAATCTGCTGGGTTGGATCTACTGCGGCGGTGTGCTGTGAATCCTCGCATTCTTCCAATTCTGGGAGCCGGGCGGACATTAATTTCAAAAGGATTTTTGGACGAGGCCAAGCAACACTTGCAATCATTATTAACGATCCTTGAAAACGAGGATCCTGAGTCGAAGCTGGCAATTGTCGGGGTCGAACCCTCCGAAATTTATACGCTGCGCGATGAATTAGTGGAGTTGTTTCCAAATGACCCGAGGGCAGAGAAGTTGGCAAAGCGAGCGTGGATGGTAGAAGAATACTTACTGCGCCAAGGCGAAGACCAAATACCGAGGATAAACCGCAGAGCTATTCCCGGGAGTTTTACAATTGGACGCGGACAAAAAGTCTTGTTTCACGGGCATTGCTACCAGAAATCGCGACCACCAGCAGACGATGGGTATCCGATAGGCGTATCGGCAACTCTGGCATTGCTTAGATCAGCAGGTTATGAAGTTGAAAATATCGAGGCAGGCTGCTGCGGCATGGCTGGAGGATTTGGTTACGAAGCGGAACACTATGGCGTATCGATGACAATTGGAGAACAAGCCCTTTTTCCAGCGATTCGTGGGCATGGCGAACCATGGATTGTTGCCGCTGCGGGTACTTCGTGCCGTAGCCAGATCGCAGACGGCACTGGCAGACAGGCGCTCCATCCCCTTGAATTGTTCTTATAATTCTTGAGTCTTATTCCTTGCAGGTTCGGTCTGGCCGGAATCGGATAGGGCAGGGTGATTCTCTGCCAGGATTGATAAATCCTCTCTAATCCGGCTGATGTTTGCCAGGGCTGCGGTGCGCCCGCGTTCGATAGAGTTCATGAATTTTCGAAAATCGCAGGTAGGTTGCGCCGGCTAAGTTCGGAGTTATCAGGCAATCTGCTGAATAATAACCCCCACCGGCTTTTTCAATCGCTATTTCCAACCCGTCAATCAAGAATCCAAGAGCCCCCCACCCTTCGCGTTGAGTGGGTGTAAGAATATTGACACCGATAACATAATCTGCACCGAGCTGCCGGGCACCGCTTACCGGTATTGCATCCAAGAGACTGCCATCCCCGAGCAGACGCCCATTGATTTCACATGGAGTGATGATGCCAGGAATTGCGCAGCTGGCATGGACTGCGCGTACCAGACTTCCTTGGGTGAGCAAAAGTTTCTCACCAGAATTTAGATCTGTTGCAGCGATACAGAGTGGAATCGGCAAATCCTCGAGCTGGAGATTTCCAAGAAAATCCATTAACCATGCTTCTAATCTGGCAAATGAGATGAACCCTTGTGATGGCCAGGCAGGTCGCGCGATCTTGAGCCAATTGAGTTGGGCTGCGTGTTCCAGAGCTTCTTCGACGGGAATCCCGGCGCAAAATATTGCCCCAACCAGGGATCCAACGCTCGATCCAGCCAGGCAATCGATGGGTATGCGCTGTTCCTGAAGGACACTTATAACGCCCAGATGGGCAAAGCCACGCACAACACCTCCCCCCAAGGATAGCCCCACCCGCGGACGGTAGTATTGATCAGAAATCAATCGGTTTCCCTTCGAACGCGTAAATAAATAAATTTTCGATGTCTGTTGTAGATGGCTGGCGCGGATTTGCGAGCAATTCCACCGAGGACAGTACATTTTCTACCATGAGCGGGAGTTGATTTTCAAATTCGGCGCGTGAAATTCCGAAATCGCGCAGTGAGCGTGGTTGGTCCAGGTCTGCTGCTAATTTACCGATCGCATCTACCAAAGAGTGGACGCCTTCCAGGGAGTCGGCGCATGGCAGATGAAGAAAATTGGCAATGTCTGCATAACGCGCCGGTGACTCGGCAGCATTATATTCAATCGTGTAAGGTAAAAACATTCCAACAGTCCGCCCATGATGAGTGTGAAATTGTGACCCGAATGCGTGGGCAAGTGAGTGGGCAATGATGATTGCGGTGTTACTAAACGCAAGACCTGCCAGTGTAGCCGCGTTGTGCATATGTTCACGGGCAGCCAGGTTGCTCCCATCATGGTAAGCAGCCGGGAGATAGGTGAATACCAGCTCGATCGCTTTCAAAGCAGGGCCGTCAGTAAAATCGTTGAACCAGGTGTTTGTATATGCTTCAACGGCATGTGCAAGCACATCCATCCCGGAATCCGCAGTGACACCTGCCGGTAGCGCGGAGACGAATTGTGGATCCACAATTGCGATATCTGGGATCAGCTCGCGAAACACGAACAAGTTTGGAGGATGTTTCTTCTTCTCGCAGCGCAAAACCCCAGGAAACATCCGCACCTGTACCGGATGTGGTAGAAATTGTGACGAATTTTGCTTTCTGTCTCAGCCCAAAATATTCAAATGGGTTAATCGCTTCCAGCGGGATATCGGGGCACTCATAACGGAACCAGGCCGCCTTGGCTGCATCCAGGCAGGATCCACCTCCAAGACCGATGATCCAATCTGGTTTAAATACGTCAATCTGGGAGACGCAGCGCTGCACGGTAGCCAACGCGGGGTCGGGTTCGACATCTGCGAAGACATCAATTTCAAAACCAGCAGCCGATAATTGTTCACGAACTAGATTAACATAACCCAGATCTAACAGAACGTGATCTGTAACAATGAACGCTTTCTTTCCCTGGATTTGAGACAGCTCCTGCAGCGCATCTTCGCCAAATATTATTTTGGGGCTCTGGAAAAACCACATAATCTTTGCACCTCGGACTAAAAATTAAGAATTGCGGTGTGCCAAGGCAGGGTTGCCACTCTGCCTTAACGCAGGGGCTTTTTTACTCAAAGAACAAACTATTAGAGCTTGCAGTGCTTGACGCACCATAATGGAGCGTGTAGAATTTAAACACACTTGACGCTATGTGTAATAAAATTTTACCTTGGGATGTCAATTTAATGGGGCGAAAAATAAAGTCAACCTGTTCACATTCACCAAGTATAGAAAGCAAAAATGCAATCATCTCTGGATAATAAAAGTAAAACGGCATTGGTTCTGGCTGGCGGAGGCCTGACGGGGGCAGTCTATGAAATTGGTGCTTTGCGTGCAATCGATGATTTGCTAATTAACCGGTCGGTCAGTGAATTTGATATATTTGTTGGGACCAGCGCTGGCGGACTTGTGGCTGCGTTGCTTGCAAATGAGATCAGCCCGGAAATGATGATGCGTTCCTTGGACGGATCTTATCCAGATGTCCAGCCAATCCAACGTAAGCATATTTTCAATGTTCAGCGTAGTGAATTAGTAAGGATAGCCAGTCTTTTTCCGCAGAAGCTGGGGCGAGCTTGGATAAATTATTTGTCCAATACCCGCGACATGACATTTTTTGATTTTGTGTGGTCTCTTTTAGATGTTCTGCCAGCCGGATTTTATGATGGATTAGGTTTAGAACGGTACGTTCGCCATGTAATAAACCGGGTAGGAAAAACGATTTGGTTCGATGAGCTTGAAAAAGACCTTGCTATTATTGCGACCGATCTAAACTCCGGTGATCGCAAGATTTTTGATCGGTCGACTCCCACTATTCCAATTTCCACTGCTGTGGCCGCATCCTCTGCCGTCCCGATCGTATACAGACCGGTGCGTATACAAGGGCATGATTATATTGACGGTGGGATGCGCGGAAATGCAAGCCTCGATGTTGCGATTGAAAAAGGGGCAGACCTAGTCGTATGTATTAATCCCATGGTTCCATTTGATAACAGCGAGCACCAATCGATCCCTGGGGCCGATACGGATTATAGTTATTTGAGCGATAAAGGGTTTAATTATATTGCTAATCAGGTGACACGCATCTGGACGCACTCATCCATCCGCTACCATATCAAGCAGCTCCGTCGTTCCCATCCTGAAGTTGACATTATCCTTATCGAACCACGGCCTGATGATTACGATATGTTTTTTAATAGCCCAATGAGATATTCGGCCCGGCTTGAGATTGCTCAGCATGGTTTCGAGTCAGTCACATATGGAATAGTCGAGAATTTTGACTACTTCATTAACGTTTTAAAACGGCACGGGATCGAAATTACTCGAAGTGTTGCTCTCCAACAGCTCAGGCAAATTCAAAATTCTGGTTACGATATCTCGGTTATTCGGGACGTATTAGAGACACGTCAATTGGATTGCCAGGATCTTGATCGCGATTCGATCTACTGCCGACTTGATACCACACTAGATAAATTGGCCAACTTGCTTGCAAGCCGAGATCAATCCCCGGTGTGAACCCTGCTCTAACAAATAAAAACCGGAGAGTGGAATATCTCTCCGGTTTTTATTTTATTCAGGTGGTTGTCGCTCACTTAATATTTGCGGGTAGATTTGGCGCCCCTGATGAAATATCTCTGCTAATGGCAAGGTTTTCCATACAGGCCCATTTACTTTGATTTGCCGGTCTGCGATGGCTTTTTTAAGGGACAGCTCATCCAATAAAATCGCATGCAGAGTATCGGCTGCCAGCTCGATATTCAATTCGGGTCGGTCTTTGGAAGAATTTCCGAAATTGACCTGAACTGGATTTTTACGAGCATTAATTGTTATTTCGGCGGTCGGCTGCTGCACCTTAAGGCAAATATATATTTTATTTTCCACCAGTGTATCAACTGGATTTGGTTGGTGATCACGCATCCTGGTAAACAAGCTGTTCATCGTCGAATAAAAATCATCACTATTTTGAAAAAATGGCATGCTGCTCCTCGAGGAATCTCAATAATGTATTTTCGGAATCCAGCGGATTGGATTCAGTCCAGCAATTCGAAGCAGTTCCCTAAAATGTAATGGAAAATTACTTAATAATTCTAAATCGGTCATGCTTCCCGGTTTGTCAGCCCAAAAAAACCGATCTCCGCTGCGAAAGCCGATGATAAATCATTTGTTGGACGACGGTCCGGACCTGATCTGCTAGCTGCGATACCAGGACAAGATTATTTATTGCATCCGGGCTGTACCCTGCAAGCTCAATCGGTTCGCCAAAATCGATGAACCATTTAGTAGGTAGGGGGACAAATCCCAAGAGCCCTAGCCATGGAAACGTTGGGGAAATTGGAAAATATGGAAACCCAATCAAGCGGGCAAGCGTTGGGGATTTATATAGTGAGATATAGGTTTCTTCGGCACCAACTACAGAGACAGGGATGATTGGTGCCTGTGTCTGTAGAGCCACGCGGATAAACCCTCCACGCCCAAAGCGAGCAAGCCGATATCGATCCTTAAAGAGTTTCCCGACGCCTTTGTAACCTTCAGGAAATACGGCTACCAATTCATCTTGTTCCAGGAGGCGGATACCATTTTCCTCTGTTGCCAAAACCTGCCCCATCTTTTCAAATGCGCTGGAGAAAAAAGGTACCGTAGGAAACCAGTCTGAGTAAAGTGTTCGTACCAGGCGCGCCGTAGGGTGTTCTTTTAAAACTGCAGATGCCAGCATTGAACCATCCCATGGGAGCTGTCCAGAGTGATTGACCACCAGTAGCGCCCGTCCAAATTCGGGAATATTATCGATCCCTGTGGTTTCAACGCGCCAATAAGAGCTGTACATGAATTCAAAGAATGGACGGATCGCATCCACAAACTCCTGATCGAAACCCCATTCATCGGTTTCATAATCACCACTAAAGCGGCGTTTAATTATGTCGGTCTGGTATTCCAGGGAATAATTGAGCATGTACCAGATACCTTTCCAGGTATCGATATCGAAAAGATCCTCAGAGATGGTGGTACGGAGCTTTTCCAACAAGCCAAGCTGCATCTCGGGTGAAAATTTCGACAGGTTTTCTTCGATCAGTTTCAACAAACTGCGGGGCGAAAATGGTGGAGGAGAGTAATCAGGCTTAACTGTTTTGACATGTTCAATCAATTCGTCAAGTTCGCTTTGCAGTTGTTTCCGTAATTGATCTTCGGTCAACTCGGCATCATCCCCGTTGGACCCGGATGGCTTTTCATTAATTTCCGACGAGTCAGGTATTTCCTGGTCGCTCATAATTGATTTCCTGGATCTAGATATTGCAATTCTGGATGTGCTTCTAAAAGTTCTCTCGAGCGGCGACGACGTTCAATGGTGTCGCGTAATCGTTCTGTATCATAACTCATGTCATCTTGTGTCTCGATATATTGGCGCTTGCGTAATTCTCCGGCAAATTCGCGCAGCGCTTCTTCAGCAGTATAGCTAGGAATAAACCCGAGTTCTTCCGACATGCGTTGGAGATTGGCGATCCAGCGATAGCGCAGATAGTCAGGTTCAATCGGAAAATGCTTCTGAGTCCGTGTCCCCAAAGCACCCAGGCTCAAGTATGGGAGGAAATGGATGACCGGTAGAGGTAATTTTCCGGTAATTCCTAACACGCGCATGAGTGGCAGAATGCCTTCGGCTGCGACATTAAAAATACCAGGATAATCATTCTCAAAGGCGTACTGGATCGCCCCGATGACGTCTTTTTCGTGGATAAACTGAAACATTGGATCAAATCCCAAGAGAACCGGTGCCAGTGGGTCAGCTAAAAACTGGGTCATGGGGGTACTTGTGTTTGGACCAATGATACTTGGGAAGCGTAGGATTGTCAGCAAGATTTGGGGATTCTGCCGGCGAAATCCATTACAAAATGACTCGATCTCGACGTAATCTCGGGTATAGCCGTATTTCCGGCTACCACGCAGCGGATAGTCTTCGACCAGGAAACCAGGGTTATCTGAAAGAGCGCCGTAAACCATCGTACTGCTTTTCAGGATAATTTTCTGAACTCCGGCTTCCGCGCAGGCGCCGAGTAGATTGATCGTTCCATTGACATTAATATCAAAGGAAGTTTCGCTCGGTCGTAAACTTTCTTCGAACCGTAAATGGCAGACTGCCTTCACCTGCTCCGATTTCAACAAATCTACCAGAAGTGGATTGCGGATATCTGCCTGAATGAAATCCAGTTTGGCGATTGGGGCTGCTGGTTTTTCAATATCTATTCCAATCACATGCAAGCTGGCATTCGCAAGTAGTTTTACAGCAACTTGCTCACCCCAGAAGCTGGACACTCCAGTTACAACGACAATTTGTTGTTCATCCATAGAAGCACCTGATCATGATCGCCCGCCATTTATTGAGTTAGCACGAATTTTCTTTCCAATGAAAAATAATCCCCCAACAGCTGCCAGTCCCAGGGCTGTCCAGGCCAATTTGCGAGCAGAACCCGAATTACTTGGCACACCTTTTGCCATTACTGGAATCTCCTCCAGGCGCAGACTGGCTTCCTGCATAACTCTTTGATATAGCACCGGATCGGATCTAAGTATTTCGGCTGATTTTCGTTTTTGAGTGACAAAGTCATCTGTGACGTACTCTCCGAATGAACGCAAACCTGCGATTTGAAATTCATGTTTTTTAAACAGACGGTATATTTCTTTTACTTTATCGATTGTAATATTCCGACCGAGTGTGTAATCTTCAAATCGACCTTCCATTGCCAGGAGAGCTGTTTCGGCAAGACAAGCGTAGGCGGTTTTGGGTGGTAAGCCAATGTCATACCCAAAGTCAATGTCACCTGGAATCAATACTTCCCCGCTTTCGATGACCAGCACGTCTGGCCGCAAAGCGGCTTCAGCGGGATTGATATCTGGTGGACGTGCGACATCGCATATGACCGCACCGGGCATACATTTGGTTATGTCGATGACCCTCTGTCCAAAGGCAGATGTGGCGGTAACAATTAAATCACAGTCGCTGATATGGTCATCAGCGCGCGTGGCAATTGTCACATTTGCTCCAGGCGTTTCCAGTAAAATGGTATGTTTTAATTCTATCAACCGAGCTGGATCAATCGAGACTAGCACAACATTAAAAATCGCCTGAGCGAGAAGACGCGAACAAACAGCGCCAATCGATCCGGTTGCACCAACTACCATGACCTTGCCTTTGGTTAAGTCAGTCGCGCCCATTTTGACCACTGCTTGTTTGGCTGCTTCCAAGGTGGCTGCAACCGTCAGGCTGTTTCCGCTGGTAATGGCGATATCTGATTCGTGGGCGACTGTTATGCCGGCGTCCCCCACGACACTCGTAAATGCACCTAACCCCATAATGCGAGCATTCAACCGCTCTGCCATACGCGCTGCAGCGTTCAGCCTTGTGTATGTGAATCGCTCTGAATGGCGCATCATTTCACGTGGAGTTGCGCCAAGTGATAATAAGTGCCCCTCAATCTTTTGCCCGGTGGTTGGAGATTGGCCCCCTTTGATTTTCGAAATGTATAACGGAGGGATGTATGCCGCGATAAATTCGACGAGTCGGTCAGGGAGGTATTTTGTCCAGCGGAAGTATTTGTGATGGTGAATAAAGTCAACTTTTAATGGGTGAATGACAAACGCAAATCGATTTACGCCAGTTTCCTCTGGCTGGAGATAATGGATGACCGGCACCCACTCTAAATCTGCGACAAGATCAAGATATGTATTTTCGGTCAGCGGCAGGCTGGACTCACCTCGCATTGCCACAAGTGCAGCTTCAACTAGCGCAGATGAGCGGTGGTCTAGGCCGCCGTCATTCTCCATCCTGGGAATTAAATTGACAACAATTGCGGCCTTCCGTTTGCGCAAATCATCAAGATCCTCCTGGCTGGCCCATTCGCAGATAATTGTTTTGTGTGCCAGTTTAGGTGGTGCATATCTGCGGATGGCACCGATGTCACCGGCCAGAATATCTGCCCAATCGAATGGCTTATGAGAACGATTTACACCAGGCTTGCCTGCTTGTGGAAAAATCCGGCGGAACGGCGCGTTGTCCAATTGGTCAAGTGTTGGCGCGGCAATGCGGCGTGCTAATTGAGGCTTGGTCGCACCAGGAAAATCTGGCAGAGCAAAATAGATCACAGGATCGGCATACCGCACCTGGTGACTGTATCGACTGAGGGCACGGGCAAGCGTATCATGGTTAAGACCGGGCACCATCAAGATCCGTTTTTTACTGAAAATACCCGGCTGCGCCCGGTCGGCTAGAATTACACTCCAGCTCTCCAATGCGTAGCGGATACCACTCCCATCTACGACTGGTGTCTGGCGGGCGATGGTTTTTAGGCGAGCCCCCAATTCATGTGGTCTGGTCACACCAGATAGCTGAAGTGACGATGGAAGCCCATCCAGTCCAATGGCGTCAACCTTACCATCAAATTCCTGGATCAATCCTGATGCAATTTGGAAATCACCCTGACATCCGAGAAGTTGGATTTCCATTTCTTGTCCGAGAATCGAACCAACTGTCGTTTCGGCGCGGTCCGTTAGATCAATGATGAGAATTCTTTTCATCGAATTTACCTTCTGGAATTATTTAAGAACCAGGTTTGAATATCCTTTTTCTTGCAGCAGAACCGGGTATTGTTTGTAAAGTGGTTGTACGGTCGGTAACAATTTGATGATTTTGGGGATTGGACCTTCGGCGACAATTTCTTTTTTGGCCAGTGCATTGAGCAAATTTACCTTGCCGTGCCAAAATGCATGCGCTAAATCTGCTTTCATAGACATGACTACATCCGCTTTTAGGTCACATGGCCCATTGATCACGGTGAGATAAGTGTTCGGTGCCGGTGGATTTCGAGCGTCAATGGTTGTCATCGCTTCGGGATCTTTGTAACGGAATTGGATTACCAATCCCGATTTCGCGATTTTTGGGCCTACCTGGGGATCGCGAGATGCACGCTGCATTAATTCCCCGACTGTATCGTAAAATTGTTCGGAATTTTGAAAGACTGGCACAGTGGTTATCTCCCTTGGCTTAATTGAATACTGAAATAACAGCTCGGAAGGATAGAAATCCTTCCGTCTATTCCGTTAATAATGGGATATCTAAATTGCACCAATTGGAACAACTACGCTTAGTATAGCGAAGAGCCTGAAGAGCGTCAAGAAATGCCGGCAAATACATAATTCTCCGGATTGGTGTTATTTTCTAAAAAATAAGTTTACTCGCAAGGTATTGACATCCATGACGCGGCGTGTTATAAACTGAATATAACGCATCGCGTCAAAATAATTGCCAACTTAAAACCTGGAGGTTTACAATGGCTAAAAAAGAACCCACAATGGAAGCAGTCGATGAGCGGAATGATCTGCTGGATGGTTTGCGCAAGATTTTGCTGGCTGGTATCGGCGGAGTCGCATTAGCTCAGGATGAAGTCAGCAAATTCCTGAATAAAATGGTGGAGCGTGGTGAGATCGCCGAAAAGGATGCGCGCAAGCTATTGGACGAAATGACCAGCCGCCGGAAAGAGCAGTCCAAGAAAGCTGAGTCGGAGCTGGATCGCCGGATGGAGGAAATTCTGACTAGGATGAACGTCCCGACAAAAGCGGATATTGACACCCTGAGCCAGAAGATTTCGACCTTGACCGAAAAAGTAGATCAATTAAAAAAGAATGGCGCAGGGTAGTAAGCAAACCTGGCTTTGAATGAAAAGAGGGCAGATAGGTTTATCTGCCCTCTTTTCATTCAAATTTGTATTTGGGGAAAGTAAGTTTGCTGGGATTTTTCGCAGAGGTTTAGATCTGCTACGTCGATTGAAACCCCCTAATCTCATCAATCAAGTGTTGATTATTTGTTTTGGCAGGTCAATTCGCACGTTTACCCAATCTCGCGTATACTTGTAAGCAATTAATCGGGTCAGGTGCACGACTGGAGTGAATATATGCCAACCATAAAGAGATATCCGAACCGGAAGCTTTACGACACTGAGGCGAAGCAATATATAACACTTGAAGGTGTCGCTGAGCTAATCAGGCGGGGGGAAGATGTGCGGGTCGTCGATCACAATAGCGGTGAAGATTTAACAACACTTACGCTGACCCAAATAATCCTTGAAGAAGAAAAACGGCAATCCGGATTTTTACCCAGATCGGTACTCTCCAGCCTTGTAAGAGCTGGTGGTGAAACTGTTGGGAGCGTCCAGCGGACACTCGCCGCCTCGCTCGGCTGGTGGTCTCAATTTGATGAAGAAGTGAAGTTTAGGCTGGATTCTTTGGTTGAACAGGGGGAGCTGACAACGGAAGATGCGGGCAATATTTTTCGAAAAATGGTTGCAGCAGGGGACGTTTTGAGGGAAAATGCTTTGAGTACCAGCAAGCACGGCATGGAACAAATCCTCAAACAGCGCGGCGTGCCAAACCGGGATGAAGTGGAACGACTAAACTCACAGCTAGATGCTCTGGCAATAAAAATTGACGCGTTGGAAAAGGCGAGGGCGCAAAGCCAACCCAAGAAGACTGCAGCGAAAACCAGGAGAAAGCCGACCAGCAAGGCCGAAACGACAGAATCCACGTAATCCCTGGGCGGATGATTATTCGCTAGGATAACTTGAAAATGCACGCTCAAGAACATTCGATTGCGGTGCGCGGTAATTCGCGCACCACTTTTTTATTCCCAGCTGAATTACGCGAATCGCTGGCGTATTTTATGGATTACAGAAAAATACTGTTAAATTTACCTCACATCAGCATGAGCGAATCCTACCCAGGTAACCGGTTTCGTCTTGTTTATAAAACTGTCGAACTTGGATTGTACCGGGTGGAAATCACCTGTGATGTCCGGGTGTATACAGAGAAACATCCAACTGGTGAGCGACTGGTTTTTGAATCAATTAATAATCACAAACCGGTCAAATCCAGCGTGGGACTACATTCGCTTTCGGGGCAAGGAAATTATCAAAGTGAATCGATTTTCGAAGCGCGCGGCCAGGAAACTGTGGTTCATTTTTCTTTGCAATTATTCGCCGATTTGCCATGTCCTTGGGGCTTGTTGATCGTTCCGCCGCTTGCACGGAATTCGAATTGCTCAAAGCATCACAAATTTCCGGATTTATGAAATCACCGATGGTTTTATTCAACACTCACTACTCCAGTACCAGGAGGTCGTAGTTCGAAGCAGGTATGAGACCGGGCAGGGGGAGTAATATCGGGCAATCTTTTTAACAAATAGAAAAGTCTTCCCCAGCCAGATACCAGAATCTGGTCCAGGGAAGGTGTGTTCATGGAGCGAAGGAGCTGTCTGCTCAGATTTACCATTCGGACGAGTTTCCAGTACCTCTACCGTGTTCAACAAAAAGCTGGTAACTGATTTTTGCGCCTGGGTGGATCCCAATGCCTGTTATAAGCCCGCGTAAAACAGGAACAAGAAAATCTGATCCTACCAGTTGATTTCATGTAGCAGCAATTTTGGTAAGGGGATCCAAATTGTCAATAAGAATTCTTCTGGATGGTCAGTGATTGGGTTAAAACCTGCATGCTCTGCTCTAATTAACTACGATATAAGCCGGGCACGCAGATAGCTACTTGATATTAATATTTCGCATAGCCATAATCCAGTAAAGAAGTCTCTACACTCATTAATCAGGGAGGAAGTGGTCGGCAAATAGCTCTGCCCGGGCAAAGTCTTCGACAGAATTAATATTGAAAAAGGACCAGGTACTTGGATCAGAATCCGAAAATTCTGCCAGATCAAAATAGTTTACACGAACATCAGGGAAAAAGCTGATTGCCCGGCGTTTGGCATGTGCCACTGCCTGGTTTACCGGCACCAGGCAGGATTTCCGATACAGGGCTCGGAAAGGCTCTGTGTTCTCCGGTTTTCCTAAGCGTGGGATAACCACGTCGTAACCGTCAGCGGACGCGAGCATTTGAGCCATTAGAGGCAGGTCGAGAAACGGCATATCACATGCTAGAACAAAAACCAGCTCATTTTGAGCGTGCGTTAACGCGGTCAACAATCCCCCTAGAGCTCCAATGCCTGGAACCACATCCTTGAAAACTGGGATGCCAAATTGCGCGTATGATTCTGGTTGATTCGAAATTATGAACTTCTCAGTCTGGATGGAATCAAGCTGGTCAAGGATCCAGGCAACCAATGTTTTGCCTCGCAGCAATACAAGGCCTTTGTCAGTGCCCATTCGGGTGGACAATCCACCAGCTTGGATGACAAACCCAACACGCAAGAGCTCTTTGGTAAAATTACGCATAGCCATTAATTAAACAAATAATATCCAATCACGTATAATCACACAACCACAAGAACTAAACACCAATTACTTCAGACACTGGTTCAATATTTACAGCACACACCTTATATTCAGGTATCTTGGCAACTGGGTCGAGGGCAGCAATCGTGAGCTCGTTGATCGGCACCTCAGGAAAGTGGAAATTCGCGTAGATCATACCAGGTGGGACCCGATCTGTGAGCCAGGATCGGGCTTCTACAGAACCCCGGCGGGAGGTGACCCTTACCACTGCGCCATCGACCAGACCAACCCTGGCTGCATCATCTGGATTGATTTCGATTAACAACTCACTGTAGACGGCGAACAAACCCGCTGAGCGGCGGGTCATCTCGCCACCGTGCCAGTGATATAAGACTCTACCTGTATTCAATATCCACGGATAATCGGAATCGGGCAGCTCGTGCGGTGGGATATGCTCAACCGCGCTGAAAAATCCTAGGCCGCGACTAAATTTATTCACGTGCAAAATTGGAGTACCAGGATGATCCGCAGTTGGCACAGGCCATTGTAGGGTGGCACCAGACGTCAGTCTGGAGTGGCTAACACCGGCGTAAATTGGTGCCAGAGCAGCGATTTCATCCATGATTCCGGCCGGGTGGAGATATTCCCAGCTGGAGAACTGCGCTGTGACAGGCTTGCGCTGGCTGTAATGGCGTATGTGTTTGGCGAGCTGGCTGATGATATCCCAATCCTGGCGAGCTTCACCGGGAGGCTCAATGGCTTTTTGAACGGCCTGGATCCGGCGCTCCGTATTAGTAAACGTGCCAAATTTCTCTGCAAAGGAGACACCTGGCAGTAGAATATCTGCATAAGCTGCAGTCTCAGAGGGGAAAATTTCTTGAAGGATGATCAGTTCACAGGCTTCCAGACAATGGCGGACGTGATTAGAATCAGGATCGGTGAGAACAGGATTCTCCCCTAAAATATATAATGCTTTAACTTCGCCGGTCTCAGCGGCGGAGACAAGCTCGGTTACTGTCTTTCCATTTTGCGGTGATAATGGGACTCCCCACGCGGTTTCAAATTTTGTGCGAGCAGTTTCATTGGTAACTGCCTGGTATCCTGGAAATACGTTGGGTAGGCCTCCCATATCGCAAGCTCCCTGCACATTGTTCTGCCCTCGCAATGGATTGACACCACCCCCAGGGACCCCAATATTACCGAGCAGCATTTGTAAATTTGCTAGCGCCAGGACATTGGCTACACCTGTTGTGTGTTGGGTAATTCCCATTGCCCAAATAATGGCTGTCGGGTGATTTTCGGCAAGCAGTTGGGCAGCTTTTTCAAGGAGAGTTTGAGAAACACCGGTAATTTCAGCCACCCGGTCAGGTGGGTATTGGCGGATGACTTCTGCAAAGCTCTCAAAGTTTTCGGTTCGCTGTTCGATAAATTGGTTATCTTCCCAGCCCTTTGAAAGAATAACGTTCATGATCCCGTTTAATAGGGCTATATCTGTTCCCGGATTATGCTGCAAATGGAGAACTGCAAATTCTGTGATGTCGATTTTCCGTGGATCGGCAACAATCAGTGGTATTTTCCGCCGCAAGACCGCCTGGCGAAGCAGCGCGCCAAAAACTGGGTGTTGCTCGGTTGTATTTGAGCCAATAATGAATATTGCAGCTGCCTGTTCATAAATATCGTGCATCGAATTCGACATTGCTCCAGATCCATAGGCGGTCGCCAGACCGGCGACAGTGGAACTGTGTCAAAGACGGGCGCAGTGATCGATGTTATTTGTACCTACAACTTGCCGTGCCAGTTTATTTACCAGATAGTTTTCTTCGTTTGTGCACTTGGCCGATGTAAGGAAACCGACCGAGTCTGCCCCATATTCGTCTCTATAAGCAGCAATTTTCTTGCCTGCCAGGCTGAGAGCCTGGTCCCAGGTTACTGTTACCCATTCACCACGATCCCCACCTTGATGCCGAACCTGGTCTTCTAACAAATACCGGCGAACCATTGGATGTGTTAATCGATCTGGATGGTGGACAAAGTCGTAGCCAAAACGACCTTTTACGCATAAATGCATCCCGTTCACGGGCGCATCAGGATTCGATGTGACCCGGATGATCCGGTTATCCTTAACCTCCAGGTTGAGCTGGCATCCTACACCACAATAGGTGCAGGTGGTGTTAACCACTTGCTCTGGAGCACCCGAGGTAAGCGAAAGCTTAGAATCCAGAGCGCCCGTTGGACAATAGGCAACACACGCCCCACACGATTCGCAACGCGCTTCCAACAGCCCGGTATCAGCACCCGCGACGATTCGATTTTCGAAACCACGCCCCGCCAGTTCCCAGACAAATCGTCCCTGGATCTCAGCGCAAGCGCGGACACAGCGAGTGCATTGAATACATTTATTCATGTCTACCCAGATAAACGGGTTTGGATCCGAATTAAGCTGCCAGCGTGGTTCAGGACGCTGATGCTTGCGGAAAGAAATCCTGTATCGTTTCGCCAGTCGAAGTAATTCGTTATTTTGGGGGTGGGATGTTTGGGATCGGTATCCAGAATCGTGATACTCTGAAAGCATCAGGCTAACAACCCAGCGCCGGTACCGGTTTAACAACCTGCTTTCCGTCCGAATCCGCATTTTATTTTCAGCCAGGAGGGTACAAGCAGCGAGAGGGGTGCGTTGCCCAGCCACCTCAACAACGCAAACCCGGCAGCCGCCAAATGGAGTCAGATCTTTATGGTGGCATAGGGTAGGAATCTCAATCCCGAGTTGGTTTGCTGCTTCCAGGACTGTTGTTCCGTCCGATACAGAGATTTCCAGGCCATTTATCTCCAGATGGATCATCATAACCTCCGGCTACAAGATAGTATGATTTTACAGAATTGGAACTAAAAAATCACCTAATAAATGTCACATCTAAATGCCAGATTAACTGATCTTGCCGGGAAACCATTTAAGCTTCCCGGCAAGGGTTAAATCAGCCATGGAAAAAGCCAGCACATGTACGATCGCACGCTGCTATATGTTTCTGGCTGGTTAGAAAATCAAGCTGTCGTGAATTTTTCGGTTAATTGACCGGTTGGTTATCAGAACGAAGGTATGCCTCAATCACTTTACTGTAAATATTTGTCAAACCAGCGTAAGATGTGATTCAAACGAACGACCCGCCGGTCAGTACGGCCATTTCGAGAAAGTCCGTGGAACTCATCTGGGAACCGTACCATCTCAGTATCAACACCAAGCCGTTTTAATGCGACGAAAACCTGCTCGCCTTGTTCAATTGGACAGCGCAAATCCATCTCGCTGTGGATTATCAGGGTGGGGGTCCTGGCATTGCCAATATAGGCAATCGGAGAATGAGCCCAAAATTTTTCAAGGTTTTGATACGGCGCGTCTTCTCCCATAATTTGCTGGAATACCCAGTTCATATCGGAGGAGCCCCACATGCTGACTAGATTGGATACGCAGCGCTGCGTGACCGCAGCCTTAAAACGATTTGTATGGCCGATGATCCAAACGGTCATGTAGCCACCATAACTGCCACCTGTCACACCCATGCGTTTTTTATCAATATATGGAAGCTTTTGAACGTAATCTGCCCAGGCCATTAAGTCTGCAAAATCTGCATCTCCCCATCCCCCCCAGATGGCGCGGGCATGCTCTTCACCATACCCGCGCCCGCCACGAGGGTTGCTAAAATACACAACATAGCCATGCGCTGCCAGAAAATAAAACTCATGCATAAAAAAATTGCCGTATTGGGTCAGTGGCCCGCCATGAATTTCCATAATTGAAGGATACTTCTTCTTGGGATCGAACCCCGGTGGTTTAAGGATCCAGCCCTGAAGATCATTACCCGCAGGTCCTTTGAACCATACTTCCTCCAGTTGACCAAGATCAATTTGCTTAAACAAGCCAGTGTTAAAATCTGTAATCTGGTGTGTTGATCTGGCTGCCATGTCGAAAACAAAGATTTGAGCCGGATCGTGCATACGCCCGGATAAGTAAGCCAGGCGAGATTGCTGATGATCAAAATTAAACGAAGCAACAACTCCACCTTCGCCAATAATTGTAGCCAGTTCTCTATTGCCAACCGCCACACTTAACAGGACTGTACTACCATGTTTAACCGCCTGAAAATATATTTTTGAGCCATCAAGCGACCAGGTGGGAGGCATTGTCTCTGGCGCCCCCAAATCATTAATCGTTGATGCATCGGCGTGCAGATCAATATCAGCCAGAAGATCCCGGGCAGGAACAGAATTGTCGGTGGCTGCAATCCAGACACTCATATTGCGGTACCAATCTCCTTCGCCCTGGCGACCGAAATAGGCTACCCATTTCCCATCTGGTGAGATACTGGGCAAATGTTTGGGTCCGATCGGGGTATCGATCCGCTTGGGACTGCCACCTTTGGCTGGCATCAAGAATACTTCATCGCAGTCTGGTCTTTGATCAGGATCGGGCTGCTGATTGGTGATATAGACAATACTCTTCGAGTCTGGTGACCAGTCAGGTTGGTACTCATCATTCACCGCGTGATCGGTCAACTGGACGGCTTTCCCAGATACCGAGTCAATAACCCAAAGGTGAAGACGTTCTTTGGGAAGGTAGCCAAAACCATCCAGTTTATAAAAAAGGCGGTCATAATGACGGGCAACAATACCCAGTTTTTTCTTTTGTTCGTCATTCTTTCGTTCAATTTGTTCAGGATCCAATTTTCGGATGGTACAAAGGATTTTTTTTCCATCCGGAGACCAACGAAGTGAATTGATCGCGCCATCTACTTCAGCCAGAGGTCTGGCTTCGCCGCCGTTAAATGGAATAATATAAAGGCGTGGAGGTGCATCTTTATCCTGGCGATTGGAAAGAAATGCAATCATTTTTCCATCAGGAGACCACTCTGGGGTCGTATCCAAGTGATCACCAAAGGTAAATTGATAAGGCTTTCCATTGTTTACCGGCGCAATCCACAGATTTTGGTACTTTTTCTCGGTTTTCCGGTCGACCCGTTGCTGGGTATAAACAACAACTTCGCCATTTGGTGCGATGCGAACATTCGATATTGTAGTGATTTGATAAAGATCTTCTGCCGTGATTGGTCGTTTGCTTTTGGTTTTCTTGGAATTTGATTTCGTTTTTTTTGCAGCCATATTTCTTCTCCTGAGCAAACAAGATGGAAATAATTCTACAACAATCTCGGGGAGTCAAGTTGATTTTCATTGATAAAATCTTGCTGGTACTCAAATGATCAATTTAACTGGCAACAGTGACCCAAATTTTATGCATTTAATTGAAAACCTGGAATTAATTGCATCCCGTTTGGAGCGGCTTTCTGTCAATTCAACCTATGCCCATCGGGCCAGTGGCTACCGGGGAAGTATTTTGCGATACCTGGACCATCTAAGAATTGAACCAGATCGAATTTCGCAGATAGAACTTGAAAACATGCGCCAACTCACTGATCAGGCTTTCCGAATCCTGATTGCGGCTGCCCGAGAAATCGCAAGAGCATGATGCCAAGCCAATTCGAGATGATCTTTCACGTGGTCTTATTTTTAGCTGGATTCACTCTTGTAGCCATCAGTTTGTTTTCGGTAATCCAGTCCTTTGTGCTTCCCAGGCAAGCCCAGGATAAAATTGTCCGTTTGGTTTTCATCAATTTACGAAAGATTTTTGATTGGTTTGTTAAGCGGCAATCCTCGTTCAAGGCCCGTGATCGCCTGATGGCGTTTTACGCACCTGTTGGCCTGCTCCTTTTACTTCCGGCATGGTACAGCCTTGTTTTGATCGGTTTTACCCTCATGTTTTATTCATCAGGGGCAGGATCCTGGTATGCAGCTCTTCGCGCCAGTGGTTCATCTTTATTGACACTTGGATTTGAACCAGTCAGTGGTACCGTTCAATCTATCCTTGCCTTCAGCGCCGCAACGATAGGTTTGTTATTAGTCGCCCTGCTCATAGCCTATCTTCCAACAATATATTCCGCATTCTCCAGACGAGAAGCGGCTGTAAAATTGCTGGAAGTGCGGGCTGGAAACCCGCCATCCGCAGTAGAAATGCTAAAACGTTACTACCGAATTCAAGGGATAAACCGGCTGCTTGAAGAATGGACGCGCTGGGAAAGTTGGTTTGCAGAAATCGATGAGAGCCATTCGTCACTGCCGTTTCTGGTGTTTTTCCGATCGCCGCAAGCTAATCATTCCTGGGTAACGGCAGCAGGGGCAGTTCTGGATGGGGCATCTTTGTATCTGGCAGTAACCGATTTCCCATACGATGCACAAGCAGCGTTGTGCATCCGGGCAGGTTATTTATCCTTGCAGCATATTGCACAATTCTTCAACATCACGATTCCTTCCAACGTAAAACGCGGTGATCCGATCTCAATCAGCCAGGCTGATTTTCTGGAAGCGATCGATGAAATGCAAGAAGCAGGAATTCCGATTAAAGAAGACCTTGATGAAGCCTGGTTGGATTTTTCAGGCTGGCGGGTCAACTATGATACTGCTCTTAATGGCCTGGCACGCGTTGTCATGGCACCACCTGCACGCTGGATTAACAACGGCAACTGATTTATTTCTTAATGGGCCATAGTTTGGTGTCTCGTTTTTGGATTCGTGTTTTTACACATAATTTGCGCGAATTTCTGCACTAAAATAATCCAGAATTGCTACTGTAATTGCAATAAACCAGACCGCTAAACCCGCTGCCGGTAGTCCAGCAAACGGATCCACTGAGCCAATAAGAAACCAATCCCGCCTCCGCCAACAAAACCAATAATCGTTAACATACGGATGTTGATATCCCAACGATAAATTGTAAAGGAAACAAATGGTGGAACTACCTGGGGAACTACCGCATAGGTAACTACCTGGATCCAGTTCGCACCAGTAGCCTGGACTGCTTCAATCGGTCCAGGCTCAATTGACTCAATTGCTTCCGAATACAATTTAGCTAAAGAGGCTTGCAGAATGCAGGGTCAACGCTAAGATACCAGCAAATGGACCCAGGCCCACCATTATGACAAAATAAGTACCCAAATCAGTGGTTCGATCTATATGTTCAATTAGAAAGAGTAAAATTTTTAAGGCGAGCGCCGGCCTCAATCAGGATCTCTGGGCGCCTGGCAAAGTTGATCCTGATGCTCCGAATTTGTTCTTTACCCGTGGTATAAAAACTCGAAGCCGGGACAACCGCTACACCAATCTCGCGCGCCATGTACTCTGCAAATGCCCTGTCCAATGTTCCTTTCCTTTGCCAATCATCCGGAATATCCCAGGCAACATTTTCAAAATTTACCATGACATAATAGGCCCCCCGAGGGGTGTAAAAGGATAAGCCCGCGTCAGAAATAAAATCCAGGAAAATCTTACGGCGGTGTTCATAAACCCCGCGCATATTCACATAAAATTCAGGTGGCATTTCCAGCGCAGCGACCGCGGCTGCCTGCAATGGGGCTGGGGCACAGATCGTGAGATAATCGTGAACTTTACGGATTAGACCCGTGATTTCGGGCATAGCGGTTGCCCAGCCAATACGCCATCCTGTGAGAGCATAGGTTTTACCTAAGCCGCTAATGCTGACCGTGCGGTTCTCCATGCCCGGCAGGCTGCCGATGCTAATATGCTCGTTGTCGTCGTAAAGAATATATTCATAGATTTCATCCGTCAGTGCGATTACATCGTAGGACTGGCAATGTCGTGCAATCAATTCTAGTTCTGAGCGTGTAAATACTTTGCCGGTCGGATTGTGGGGCGTATTGATGATCACCAGGCGGGTTTTTTTCGTGAATGCAGATGCCAATTGAGTAGGGTCAAAAGTATATTCGGGTTCATGTAATTTCACATATTTCGGCACAATGCCTGCCAGGTAACAGGCTGGCAAGTAATTTTCGTACCAAGGCTCAAACAGTATGATTTCTTCACCGGGTTCCGTGAGCGCAAGAATGGAAGCCATGATTGCCTCGCTGACACCGCATGTGACAGTGATTTCACGATCGGGATCAGATGTAATTTTGTTGTACTCAGCGTTTTTTACAGCAATCGCAGCTCGCAATTGAAAGTCACCAAACGGAAATGAATATTGATTGTTCCCATTTTGTATGGCTTGCACCGCCGCCTCAAGAATCTCTACTGGCGTATCAAAATCAGGCAATCCCTGGGAAAGATTAATCGCTCCGGTTTCATCCCCTAGGCGAGTCATTTCTCTTATAACGGATTCTTCGAAAGGAGATGTTCTCCGGGAGAGTCGCCTTGATTGCATGGGACATGTTCCTTTTGATAACTGTTCAAGATTAAATACATTTATTCCGGTAAGACACTTTGATGATATTCTGGCACCCGCATTACAGAATGGCAGACGGGGCGAAAATATTTCAACCAGAATGCCGCGGCAAGCGGATTCACTGATTCAAAGTTAACAGAACAAGTCTGAAAGCCCAAGCGAGAATAATACTGGAGGGCAGCCTGTAAAATGGCTACGGCAAGATTACGCCTCCGAAAAGTAGGGCGCACATATGCCGAACTAATGGCGATATTTGTGTCAGGATTTACCAACATAGTGGCACCTTCTGATTCAGCTTCAAAACTCATCATGCCGCAAAGTAAATTCCCACAGGTTGCTGTCCAGATACTGCTTTGAGAACAGGAAATGATTGCTGCGAGTTGTTCCTTTGAGCGAGGCGCATGGGGAACCATTAATGTTGGTGGCTGAGAATAATATTGCCAATGTTCTTGGTCCAGGTTCTCAATCAGTTCAAGGTCAGCCAGGGCTGCTTTTCTAATGGAACTGTTGGCTGAAATATTATCTCCTATTGTGGATATCGTCCGAACAGCATCCACTACGAGCAAGCCAAACCCATTCTCATACCAAAAAGAATTGTGCCGTGTGTCGTTCGCCAACAGGGTCAAAACAAAAGACTGGCAGGCCAGGTTAAACCAGATTTGAGACGCTGCTGTGTACAATTCCTTGTAAATTACAAATTTATGCGCTCCAGGGGCAGCATGTGCCCATTCTGGAGAATATGCTGTTCGTCGGGACAGGCCGCGAAACCTCTCGAAAATATTCCAGCCTAAATAACCAACGATTTCGCCATCCCTAAGGGCAACCAATGCCTGCGTGGTTGCGAGCAGAGCATTAAAATCGGATAAAAGAAGAGCGCGATTAGGGCTCTTCAACTGTAGCTCAGGAACCTGAGCCATTAATTCATCCAGCTCCTGGATAAAAAGGTTTATCGAAGTCGGGACATCGTCACTTTGCATTGGGATGATTTGCAGGTGCATTAATTTTTAAACCTGGGAATTCTGAATTTATTTTTTCCTAAATGCAAATCCAGCCAACAATAATCCGCTCACAACCAATCCGATTGCCAAGATCCAGACAAATGGCGCACTTGCGTATGCAGGTGATTTTTCTAATGGAAGTGTGGCAGTTACAGTCTCGATATGAACCAGTGTAGGAGAGGTGGTAGGGGGGATGGGCGTCGGGGTCGCGGTCGAAGTTGCCGGAGTGGGCATTGGGGTGTCAGTAGCAGGCGGGGTTACTTTCAATTCGAGTTTTTGGCCGGGGATGATGATTGAAGATGCGTTCAAACTATTCCAAGACATTAAGTCCAGCATATTTATCTGGTAATAACTTGCTATCCAGGACAGGGTTTCACCTCTCTGCACCGTGTGGTAATAAAGACCATCATTTTCAGGGGTGAGTCTTTCGATGGGGCTCAATGGACGCGGAGTTGGACTGGGTGTGACATTGCCGGGATCGATAACTAGCTTTTGGTCAATTTGCAACGGCCAATCGGCCTGGATGCCGTTCATTGCAAGGATTCGGTCGACACTGACCCCATACGCCTGAGAAATCGTAATTAAAGTGTTATATGGCTGGACGGTGTGGATGATTTTGCCATCTTTATCTGCTGGGTTAGGTACCACCATGCCTACAGGGGTTGGAGTGGCATATCCATCTGTATTGGTGGAAGGGATGAATAACTTCTGGCCAACCTGGAGTTTTGATTCGCGCGTGATGTTATTCCAGGCCTCGATATCTTTGATCGTAATTTTGTATGCGATGGCAATCGACCAGAACGACTGCCCGGATTGAACAATATGGAATACTCTGCCATCTGCATCCGGTGTTGCAATTTTCACCGGGACGATTAACTGCGAAATCCCACCTGCCCGGCCGACATCCGTACTACCGCCTGGCTGATTTGTTGTGCCGCCAACCGATGTATATTCTCCACAGGATTTATTTGAAGTATACGCAGCTTGCAAGATATAGTATGTGCGGCCGTTTGCAGAAGTAGCTACACCGGCGCCAACATTGCAGTAGGCTGGATTGACCGCCGGGAGCATATGAGAAGCATCTGACCACACCAACATAATCTCATCAATTGATTGGTTTCCAACGGCGAAATTTTCCGTCGCCCAGACGGTTGCCCCGCCCCCGTATCCCGCAGCTGCCAAACGGCCGCGCACATCTCCGATGTGCCCGGACATCTGGTTGGCAGCCATTATCTCGGCCGTTGCCTGGGCAACGGCATTAATAATTGGATCTTCGATTAGCGCTGGCAGCCCATATGATATGCGCAGCGTGTTCATTGCGATAATCAGGTCATAGGCTGTTACTTTACCGGATTGCCCCAAACGAGCCGGTTCGGGCGCGGCATGCAATGAAGAAACTGGTAATAAAAAACAAATTGCTAAAACCAAAAAGGCGAACCAATGCAAAATTGCTTTCGATCGCATATTGCAATTATAACGGGTCAGGCGGATGGATCAAACGACATGAGCCTAGACCGGCTCATCAAATATGTCGGTATACCCCTGATCAAGTTCGTCATCGCTGAGGTGGGCATAACGCTGGGTAACCGCTATGTTCTGGTGTCGAGCCAGCTCTTGAGCCAGCTTCAGGTTACCTCCTGAGCCGCGTAACACTGTCGTAACAAAGTAATGTCGAAAGGAGTGGGGAGTGATTGTGCCAATGGCATCTCTCCCAAGCGCCTCGCCAACACGTTGGTTGACGATATTACGCCCTGTTGCGGTAGTTATCGGCTTGATTTTGGTTCCGGCCCCTTTATCGTGGCGCGCAAATAATGGCAATGCGGTAAGTACTTTTCCCATGCGGCCATCCAGTTCCTGCCGTGCGGATAGATAATCTCGCAAAGCGCGAATGGAGCGCTTCGAAAAGCGAACGACAGCTTCGCGATCACCTTTGCCGATAATCACCGCGCGTTGCTCATTCCAGTCAATATCACCTCGACGCAAGTTACAGGCTTCATGGACCCGCAGACCGGTGTCAGCCAGTGTCAATAAAAAAGCCCGGTCCCGTAAATTCCGCAGGCGCTCAGCAGGATTGTCGCTGGGGACTAATACCAGTTCTTGCGCATAGTTTAATATTTTTTCGATGGCTAAACGTGGAAATTGGGGGAGACGTTGACCAGTACGGCGTGCGCGCTGTCTTACCAATAACCTCAGTCTGGGCAGGTTAATGTCAGCAAGCTTTTCAGCAGCAAGATACTCATAATAGCCTGCAGCGGCTGTCAGGTATAAACGTTCGGTAGTAGGGGAGTGATCCTTCAAATCGGCGGAAAACCAGGCAATGGCTTCTTCTGAAAGGGAGCTTGCTGGGCTTGCGAGAGGATCGATCTGATGCCGGTTAAGGGTTTGCAAGAAAGCCGAAATCCCATTGCGATACGTCCGGACCGTGTTGGCGCTGCGAGCAAGAGTTATAGTTTCCAAATATTGAATAGCTGCCTGTGAAATCGATAATTTTCGCGTAGGTGCCATGCCTAATTAAACCATAGAGTAGTGGAAGAACAGGTCTGTCAGTTTGGATTCTGAATTCATTAGGTCAAACGTACAAAATTCAGGCTCCAGTGGATACTCAAGGTGCCACAAAACAAAACTCTGAAGCAGAATTGACGATTAATTTCGCATAGTTAATCTTTTTCTGGAAAGTGCTTGAAGGAAGTGCCATGAATGTCAAAAGGAAAACTATGCTGGTATTCCAGAAAGTTATTGTCGACAACTACACATGTCGCCATCTTAAACCTGACTGACTTGCAACGCTCTTCCGTGTAGGAGATGAAATTATTTTGGGTGCATGTGTGTTTCCTTTTAGAAATCGCTGCTGGGAGGTAGGTGCTCACTTCATTGGATTGCAGGACCAGAAGTATATAAATACGAAATCAGAATAAGTATTGGGCTGACCAATATTGATCCTAATCACAAAATTCTATACTCGACTCGGCGCCTATTCTATGTTTATGATAATGATACTTATCAAAAGCATAAAGACAATCCTCCAGATTGGATAGTCTTTGTGTCCCCCCTACCAGTGAGCTGTTTCCGTAAACGATGAAGGTTGTGATACTAGATCTGGGTCCATTGCATTGCTCCAAATAAACCCACACTCCCCTTTATTCAATGAAGGACCTTTCGTGTCCGGATGTATTTTCATTTTTTTGCGCCTGATTGGTCATCGGAGCTCATGTGTCCACTTTAACATTAGGACCATTACACTGACCAATAAACCAAAATATTTGGTCAGCTTGTTAAGGGTGGGAATACCTGCAATAAATTCAGAGCAGTCTGATGACCAAAGCCCGCTGCCTAAATACCTGCGCCAGACATATTTTTACTGAATCTCGGGGACCTGGAAGGTCAATTGCTATAGCTATACGAAAATTAGGTAAATAATTCGTTCTAATTTGGCTCTGTCCCCTGCTCAAAAATGGCCTGATCACTGAATATTGGGCGTACTCTCCAATCCTAAATCCTGAATGATGGACGCAGCAAGTTTATTTGCCAGCGTTTCAGCATCACCCGTGCGGTTCTGAACGTCCGCAAAAATAATACGAACGTTTGTTTCATTTAAATATTTTAATATCTGTACATCCTGAAGTACTATATCTAAAAGTGGGTTTTCTTTCCCGGTCCTAATAGCCTGCCAGGCCTGGATGGCATGCAACCGCAGTCGCTCGTGCATTTCTTGGCGGTCGGCGCCAGCTTTGCCAAGCTCCATGAGCAAAACCTCTTGAGCAGCAAATGCTGAATAGCTCTCCAGGTTTCTCAGCATGATCTGTTTATCCAACAACAGACCATCCAGTATTTCTGCCCAGGTGGACAATAGCTCGTCGACTGCTAATAATGCCTCCGCGAGTGTAATCCGCCGGTTGGCGCTGTCATCCAGGGTACGTTCAAGGATCATAAAGGCAGCATTATCCCAGGCTGTACGCGGAAATTGGGCGATCCACCGAGCCAGCGAATTTATTTTTTCGGCTTTGATTGGGTTGCGTTTGAATGGCATTGCTGAAGAGCCGACCTGTAGTGCACTAAATGATTCCATCCATTCCCCTATTTGTGGGGTCTGCAGAAACCTCAAGTCAAGCGCAAACTTATTTGCCGTTGCAGCTATTCCTGCCAGGTTACTTAATATATAAAAATCCTGCTTTCTAGGATAGGTCTGGGTTGTAACGGAAAAAAAAGGAATGTCGATCTTGGCTGAAAATTCAGCCTCAATTAAATCCAGATCAATGCCTGAAAATAAATTTTGGTAGGAAGCGCGTGTGCCAACTGCCCCTTTTAAGCCCTTACCCTTTAATTCAACAATTATCCGAGTGAGGATTCGCCAATCGTGGTGTAAATCCTGAGCGTATTGGGCGAAGCGATAGCCTAATGTCGTTGGTTCGGCAGGCTGCAGATGGGTGTAACTGATGATTGGTGAACCTGCCCATGTCAATATCAGCTCCGTGAGCTGCCTGAGTAGCTTCTCTACACGTTCCTTGATAAAAACAAGGCTTTCGCGCACGCGGAGGGCATCCGTATTATCGACAACATCCATCGATGTCATGCCGAGGTGAATTATTCCCCCACCGATGGGGCATTGTTCAGCAAAAGCCCTGACTTCCGCCATCACGTCGTGATGGATTTCAGCCTCAATCTCCAAAGACCTGGTGATATCAACATCTTCCTGGTGAGCGCGTAAATCAGCAGCCTGCTCCCAGGAAATGATACCGTGATTCGCCTGGACTTGAGCCAAGGCAGTCCATAGTTTTCGCCAGGTAAGCCGCTTATTATGTTCGCTCCAAAGATAGCGCATACCTGGAGACCCGTATCGCCAGCTAAACGGGGACTGGTAATTTTCAAAATTATTCATGGTAAATATCCCAAAATGAGTACTTTATTGAATTCGATTTCCTGCTGATTTGATTCCAGACCTAACCAAAGTCTGCTTGTATTATAAGTCTCAAGAACAAGCAGCTAGCCTGTTTGGATAAAATCGTCACATTATCTTATGCGATAAAATCATACCCGAGCTCGAAATCACGCCCAGACTCCATCTAGCCGGAATAAGTTTTGTGAACGCCGGCCTATATTCGACTTTCAGATCGTTAAAGAGAGACAAATTATGGCTTCGAGGGCAAAGAAGAATAGATATCAAATCGGGATTGACGTAGGTGGAACGTTTACTGACCTGGTTCTGCTTGATACAGAGCAGCAGACATTACGAACTCACAAGGTCATCTCTACCCCTGACAACCCGGCGCGTGCCATCCTTCACGGACTGGACGAACTCTTGGGACCAGGATGGCAGTCAAAGGAACTGGTTAAATCTATCACCCACGGATCAACCGTTGCCACGAACGCCTTGTTAGAGCGCAAGGGTGCGCGGACAGCCTTGATTACAACGAAGGGCTTCCGCGATATTTATAAGATCGGCCGGCAAAACCGGAGCGAACTGTACAATTTCTTTATCAATCCAACACCACCACTGATTTTGAATGAACACGCAATCGAAGTCGAAGAACGGGTAAATGCCAAAGGGGAAATTAAAATTCCCCTTCGGTACGATTCGAAAACCCTCGCAAATTTCCTGATTGAAGAACAGGTTGAATCAATCGCAGTTTCATTAATCTTTTCTTTCGCAAATCCTGAACACGAGCTCGAGATTGGACGATATTTGACCGATCTCGGATTTTTTGTTTCTCTCTCAAGCGACATCCTGCCGGAATTCCGCGAATACGAACGGACAAGCACCACACTGGTCAATGCATATGTCAGTCCAATTCTCAAGTCGTACTTAGAATCTCTGGAGCAAGAAGCGGGATCGGTATCTGTGCGAATCATGCAATCGAATGGAGGCAGCATCAGCGTTAAAGAAGCCAGCCGATATGGTGCCCGATGCATCCTTTCCGGGCCAGCAGGAGGGATTGCAGCCGCACTCGCAATTCGCGGACAAGGGGCATTACCAGAATTTGGGTCTGGCCTGATCACATTCGATATGGGAGGTACATCTACAGATGTTTCCCTGCTCAAACAATTGCCGACAGTGATTAAAGACGCAGTCATTGGTGGATTTCCGATCGCGATTCCGGTTTTAGATATCCACACCATTGGGGCAGGCGGTGGATCAATTGCTTATCTTGATAGTGGTAACGCATTACGTGTTGGGCCGCAAAGTGCCGGGGCGGATCCTGGTCCTGCCTGTTACGGAACAGGTGACCTTCCAACCGTAACGGATGCAAATCTGGTATTAGGAAGAATTCTTCCAGAACATTTCCTGGGCGGTGAGATGCGCCTATACAAAGAGCGGGCTGTATCAGCAATCCAATCTCTGGCAGCAAAAGCCAAGCTGACGACCATTCAGTGCGCTCAAGGAATCCTCGACATAGCCAATATTTACATGGCAAAAGCTCTCCGGGTCATATCTGTCGAACGAGGGGAGGACCCAGCCGATTATCTGCTGGTTTCTTTTGGGGGAGCCGGCAGCCTGCATGCTGTAGATCTGGCAAAACTTGTTGGAATCACCAAGGTATATATCCCAAACATTGCATCCGTTTTTTCTGCATTTGGCATGTTAGCTGCCGATGCTGTCCGCGATTATTCGCTCACCGTCATGCGAGCGGATTTGGTAGATTTAATGGATTTGGAAGTAAATTTCAGCACCCTCGAGAAAAAAGCTTTAGCAGAATTAACGGAAGATGGATTTCTTCGCACATCGATCGAATTGCAACGCCAGGTTGATGCACGCTATAAAGGACAATCCTACGAAATTACCATTCCCTTCACACACGATTATCAATCAGCGTTTCATGCAGCCCATCTGGCATTATTTGGGTATGACCGCAAAGATGGAATGATTGATATTGTCACTATTCGCGTTAGGGCCGTCGGAAAATCGGAAACTGTGCCAACCCTTATCAATAATTTCCCTGGGACACATCTTGAGGAAGCTATACTTGGGGAAACACCAGTTTGTATATCTGGTGCAGAAAATCAACTCCATTCAGAGCCAAAGTTGTTAAAAACTCCGGTGTACTCGGGAGAGAAGCTTCCGGTTGGAACGATTCTCAAGGGACCGCTGTTGATCGTACGTAAGGATACAACGATCCTGGCTGGCTCTAATGATCTTGTCAATGTATTGGAAAATGGCAGCCTCGTCATTGAAATCGGGAATGCACCATGATCGATCCAATCAGGCTTGAGATCTATAAGCATTTGTTGGACTCAGTGGCAGAGGAAATGGGTGCTGTCCTTCAAAAATCAAGTTATTCTCCGAATATAAAAGAGCGGCGAGATTTTTCATGTGCTGTCTTCGATCCAAAAGGCCAGTTGATTGCCCAGGCAGCTCATATCCCGGTTCATCTCGGTTCGATGCCATTGTCAGTACAGAGTGTAATGGAACGTATTTCTAAATCATCCGAAGACTAAACTTTTGCCAGGCGACGTCTTTATCTTGAATGATCCATACAAGGGAGGAACTCACCTTCCTGACATCACCCTGATCTCTCCGGTCTTTATCCCCCAGAATGATTCAATCGGTATGATGCTAGTTGGATATGTCGCGAACCGGGCTCACCACTCCGATGTTGGTGGTATGACCCCTGGATCAATGCCCGTCGCCAGCGAAATCTACCAGGAAGGGTTGGTCATCCCTCCGATTAAATTGATGACCGCGGGAAATTTGAATGAGGACATTCTCGATCTTGTGCTTGCGAATGTACGCACACCGGAAGAAAGAAAAGGAGATCTATGGGCGCAAATTGCAGCCAACCATCGCGGCTCCCTCCGGCTTGAAGAACTTGCAAAACGGTACGGCATCGATACTTTACACGAAGCCATGGAGAGTTTACTAGATTATTCGGAACGGATTATCAGGAACTATATCAGAACGATTCCTTCGGGCGAATATTATTTTGAAGATTTCCTTGATGACGACGGTATTACATCAGAACCTGTCCAGTTAAAAGTGAAAATCGCCATAGTGAATGACCATGTATTAATTGATTTTTCTGGAACTTCATTGCAAAGAGCAGGAAGCATCAATGCTGTTTTCGCGATCACTTTATCGGCTGTTTATTATGTCTTCCGGTGCTTGCTTCAGGAAGATGTTCCAAATAACGCTGGACTTCTTCGCCCGTTTATCATCGAAGCACCTCGAGGTACGATTGTGAATGCACAGCATCCGGCTCCTGTAGCTGCAGGAAATGTAGAAACCTCCCAAAGAATTGTCGACGTCCTGCTGGGCGCCCTTGCTCAAATCATTCCAGACAAAATACCTGCTGCCAGCCAAGGCACCATGAACAATCTAACGATTGGCGGTATGGATATGAATGGCAACCCATTCACATACTATGAAACGATTGCGGGTGGCATGGGTGCGAGACCTGGTGCTGATGGGTTGGATGCAATTCACACCCACATGACCAACACCCTCAACACCCCAGCCGAAGCACTTGAGTATGCCTATCCTTTGCAGGTCACACGGTATGAAATCCGTAAAAATTCTGGGGGACAAGGTAATTATCGTGGTGGGAATGGTATCCGGAGGGATATAAAATTACTCGTAACGGCGAGGGTTACTTTATTAACCGAACGACGACGGTTCCCACCCTATGGCTTATTTGGGGGATACCCCGGGCAAACAGGCAAGAACGAAATCATTCATTCTGATGGAAGTCGAAGCGTACTTGCGGGTAAAGGTACTTTTGAGTTGGCCGCTGGCGAAACAATAAGTATTCAGACGCCAGGTGGTGGGGGGTATGGGAGACCGTTAGCAGGGAAATAAATTCAATATTATCGGTTCTCTTTTGTGTGCCTCTGCTGTAAGATCTTCCAACTACCTATCCATGGTGTACCAAGACGGTGTTTTTCGGACACTTCCACATTTTTGAGTTTGTCAGCAATTAGAACGGCAGATCCTGCCACTCCAGGCCAGTCATCATTCAGCAAACAAGTTTCCAATTGTTGGGCTGCTGATTCGCACCAAATCCATTCCAGTCGAAACCGATCAGCTTTTACCCAATAACCCCGCTTTTCCCAGGCAGCAACTGATGTTTCGATCGTTTTTGAAATGGCTTCAAGGGCCAGGACTATGTAAGCAGCTAAATCTCGACTTTTTTCATCGGGCTCAGACTGTTTCATTAATTCTCGGATCGCCAGGACAATCGATTTTACTAATCGATTGCGCTCCGTACCAACATTGTTAATCTTGATAACGCGACTCAAATTACCCTCCTGGCGCATGGATTGGGTGAAATTATATACGATTATTGACGACCTATCCCCCCTCACGTATAATTTTCAAATTGGGGAAGTGCTGGAACTGGCAGACAGGCGTGACTTAGGATCACGTGCCGCAAGGCGTGAGGGTTCGAGTCCCTCCTTCCTCATATTGTTAGATCTTTGTAAAAACAATCTAAAATATTTATTTAATAACCAGGAAACATGCTCCTGGTTGATTTTTGTATGTCCTACCGTGATATAATCTCCGCGCCAGTTAGCAGGCATCCAACGCTCCTATTGAGGATAGTCCATTGAAAGTTGATACTCAAATATTAGATAGCCACGAAGCCAAAATACTCGTCGAAGCAGATACGACCGAACTCAACGATGCCAAGCAAAAAGCCGCCCGAAAAATTGCTCGGCGTGTCAAAATTCCCGGGTTCAGACCCGGAAAGGCACCATATAACGTCATTGAACGGCAGGTGGGTGAAGCGGCTATCATTGAGGATGCGGTTGAAATGTTGGCGCAGGAATTGTATCCGCTTGCAATTGACGATGCAGGTATCAAACCCTACGGCCCAGGTACCCTCGAAAATATTCCCAGTATGGACCCTCCCCAATTCGAGTTTTTGGTTCCACTTCAGGCTGAGGTAATCCTGGGAGAATACCAATCGGTGAAGGAGCCATATTCTCCACCTGGAGTTACTGATGAAGAGGTAGACCAGGCGCTTAATCAAATGCGGGAGCGGTTCGCGGTTGTCGAACCTGTGGAACGAGCGGCTGCAGAAAATGATGTCGTTCGAATCAGGCTAAACGGAACACGAAACTCCCCTGCTGAAGATGAAGACCCCACCCTGGTATCCGAGCGAACATTACCGGTGATCATTGAAGCCGAAGATGCCGATACGACACACGAATGGCCATTCCCGGGATTCTCACGCGAGCTGATTGGATTATCTGCAAACAAAGATAAGCAACTGGCCTATACATTCACTGAAGAGTCGCCTTACGAGTCACTACGAGGAGTCGAGGCATCCTTTTCCGTTTCGGTTGAGCAGGTTTCATCTCGGACACTTCCTGAGCTAGATGATGAATTTGCGCAAACGGCGTCTGAATTAGGCAGTCTCGCCGAGCTTCGCAAAGAAATGAGGGGAGAGCTAGAAGCAAACAGTAAAAGTCAATATCATCAGGATTACGATGAATCAGTAATTGACCAAATTATCGAACAGTCCACGATTAAATACCCGAACCAAATGGTTGATCGCGAATTAGAGGATATGCTCCATGATTTGAGTCATCGCCTTGAGCAACAGGGCCTGGATATGGAAATGTACCTTAAGATTAATCAGAAAACTGATGAGGAACTCAGGGAGGAAATGAGACCTTCAGCGGAAGCCAGGCTCAAGCGATCCTTAGTCCTTTTTGAGTTGTCCCGGGCTGAGAACATTGAAGTCGGGGAAGCGGAAATTCAAACCGAAACGATTAACACCCTAAATATGCTGAGTCGGTCGCTGCCTGAAAATGAAATGCGTAAAATTACTGGTCGCGACCAGATCCAAAACCTGGTCAGCAACATTATGGCTGACATGGTTGTTCGTAAAACAATCGAACACGTGCGAGGCTTGGCGAGCGATGGTGCATCCATTGAGGCAGTTGAACCCGCCGAAATGGTCGAGGAACAAGATTCAGCCCAGCCAGATGAAGAAGGGCAAAGTACAGATCACGTGTATAGTGACACTGTCGACGACCAGGAAATGACTGAAACAATCGCAGAAAAAATCCTCGAGACACCAGCAGTTCCTGATCCAGAACCGAAAATGGATGATCCGACTGGATCGTAATTTGATTTTGAAAGGTATACAAATGGATAATATTACGGCTTTAATCCCAATGGTGATCGAAACGAGTGGGCGTGGTGAACGAGCCTACGACATTTACTCATTATTGTTGCGAAATCGGATTGTATTTTTAGGTACTCCAATTAACGACCAGGTTGCAAATCTGATCGTCGCACAACTGCTTTATCTGAACCAGGAAGATCCTGAAGCAGAAATTCAGATGTACATCAACTCCCCGGGTGGACAGGTATATGCAGGTATGGCTATCTACGACACGATGCAGATGATCAGCAATCCGATTAGTACTGTTGCGGTTGGTGTGACGGCGTCTTTTGGCACAGTATTGTTGACAGCAGGAACAAAAGGCCGCAGGTACGCTCTGCCTCATGCTACGATCCATATGCACCAACCATTAGGCGGTGCACAAGGGCAGGCTTCAGATATCGAAATCCAGGCCCGCGAAATATTAAGGCTTAAGTCCAGACTGAATGAAATTCTTGCTTTCCACACAAACCAACCTGTCGAAGTCATCGAACGCGATACGGAACGTGATTACTATATGAGTGCCCAAAGCGCAGTTGATTACGGAATGATTGACCAGGTATTAGCATCCCCGGAGGGGAAAACGCCTCAACTGAGCACCGAAGCAATGGCTGAAAAATAGTTTCTAGGTATTCAAGTTTCAATTGATGGCCGGTGTCTAATTAATGGCACCGGCTTTGCTATATAATACCCATGTTCCAAATGCCATAGGCAGGGAGTCCTGAATGGATCAATTTGACGGCTCCATCATAAGGGGCCTGATACTCGACATGGATGGTGTGCTTTGGCATGGACCCGAACCAATCGGTAATTTGCCAGCTATTTTTAGTAAACTGGATGATCTCGGTATTAAAGTCATCCTGGCAACCAACAATTCCACTGCATCCATAACGATGTTCCAGGAAAAATTGGCAGAGTTTGGAGTTATTGTTGATAGGTCGCAAATTATCAACTCAGCCATAGTTACTGCCCAGTACCTAGCTTCCAGACATCCTGATGGTGGCCAGGTTTATGTTATCGGCGAAAATGGTTTATTGGAAACATTAACAGAGTATGGTTTTGAGTCATCTGAGGCGGGTAACCATCTGGCAGTCATTGCAAGTCTGGACCGCGATGTCACTTACCATAAATTAAGTATCGCTACCCGGCTGATTCGGAGAGGTATACAATTCATCGGAACCAACCCGGATACTACCTACCCAACACCTGATGGCCTTACACCTGGGGCAGGGTCAATCATCGCCGCCATCGAAGCCGCAACCAGCATACAAGCGCTATTGATGGGTAAACCAGAGCCAGAAATATTTCGGACCTGTCTTAAACGACTAGAGCTCGAGCCAAACGAGGTGCTGGTTGTGGGCGATCGACTTGAGACCGATATTGCCGGGGGTCAGCGCCAAAATATGTCTGTCGCGTTGGTTCTGTCGGGAATTTCAACACTTCAACAAGCGGCTGCCTGGCAGCCCCCCATCCAGTGGATCGGGCCAGATTTGGAAAACCTGGTATTTGGCACCCTCGCAAGATAATAATATGAATCCAGTGAACGAGCTGAACACATACATTTATGATTTGGACATTGGGGAGTTGAGGTCGTTGTTATTATCGTGGGGAGAAGCACCTTACCGCGCCGACCAGATCTGGATGGGAATTTATAAAAATTATTGGTATACACCGGATGACTTTTCGAATCTGTCAAAAAAACTTAAAGCAGAACTTTCAGAGAACGTCGCGTTTTCTCACCTTAGACAGGGAATTGTCCAAGAATCATCAGATGGGGAGACTATCAAAACCCTTTATCACCTCCCGCACAACGAGGCGATCGAAGCAGTTTTGATGAGATATAACAAACGCAGAACCTTGTGTATTTCCACTCAGGCAGGCTGCGCAATGGGATGCGTATTTTGCGCAACCGGGCAAATGGGCTTCCTGCGAAATTTAACATCTGGTGAAATTGTTGAGCAAGTCATTTTTTATGCTCGTCAGCTCGCCAAAATAAATGAGAAAGTAACGAATATCGTATTTATGGGAATGGGGGAACCATTCCATAATTATGAAAACACAATGTCTGCTATCGACCGCCTGAACCATCCAGATGGCTTCAATTTTGGCCAGCGCCGGATGACTGTATCAACAGTTGGTCTCGTTCCCGGAATTCGTCGATTTGCGAAAGAGAATCGTCAAGTAAACCTCGCAGTTTCCTTGCATGCTGCCGATGATGAACTGCGCTCATCCATGTTACCAGTTAATAACCGTTACCCGATTAAAGACGTGATCCAGGCAAGCAAAGAATATGTCGAATACACTCACCGCCGGATCACATTCGAATGGGCATTAATCCATGATGTGAATGATACCCAAGAGCAGGCCCGGAAATTAGCTGGTATGCTAAAGGGCATGTTGTGCCACGTAAATGTCATTCCATTAAATCCAACGATGGGATATCAGGGCAAAGCCACTACTCGGGAACGGGCTGTTGAGTTTAAGGCCATCCTGACTTCCGCTGGGATACCTTGTACTATCCGGATCAGACGTGGGATCGATATCAAAGCAGGCTGTGGTCAACTTGCCAGCCAGGCAGGCTAAGCAGGCACGATGAGCGACGAACAAATCCTGATCGAGAATATTATCTCTGCAGTCCAAAATGCACTTGCCGAAGACCGGATCGATGATGCAGTTACGCTTCTGGTTGATTTGCATTATGCCGATCAAGCTGAGGTGTTTAACCACCTTGATGAAGCTGATCAATCAAAAATTCTGACCAAACTGGATCTTACGTCAACCGCAGATCTTCTGGAAGAACTCGAAGATCGCGATGTTCTCGATGTTGTCGATGAATTCTCTTCAGAAAAATTGGCAGATGTTCTCGATCAAATGGAACCCGATGAAGCGGCGGATCTTTTGGGTGACTTGCCACCAGAGACCGCTTCCGAAGTTCTCGCTCAAATGGAAGCAGCCGATGAAGTTCTGCCGCTCCTGAATTATCCTGACGAGACTGCCGGCGGTCTGATGACGACCAACTATATCGCCCTGCGGCGGTATATGACTGCCGATGAAGGCATTCAATTCTTGAGACAGATCAGCCCTGATTCAGATGTACCTTACTATCTCTATGTGACCGACCAGAATGGATTCTTGATCGGGGTTGTTGGTTTACGTGAGCTGGTGATCACCGGACCAGATATTCTCGTTGAAAACATCATGGATCCAGAGGTAATTTTCGTTGTAGATAATGTGGACCAGGAAGAAGTCGCGCGGGTGATGACACGCTATGATCTGGCGATGATTCCTGTTGTGAATAACGCACATGTCCTTCTGGGTGTAATTACACATGACGACATTTTGGATGTCGTCGAAGATGAGGCAACCGAAGATATTTACCGGATGGCTAATGTTACTGATATTGAGCTTGAACCTGAAAGCCCTGTTCACCAGCAGCTGCGAGGCCGGCTGCCGTGGTTATTCGTAAATACAATCACCGCAGGTTTTGCTGCCTGGGTTGTAAGCCATTACCAGTCGACAATTGCAGCTGTGGCCGCCCTCGCGGTATTCCAATCGATTATTGCAGGACAGGGCGGCAATTCTGCCAGCCAAAATGTTGCCATGATCGTCCGGACTATGGCACTGGGTAAACTGGATCCTCGAAAATTTTGGGGGATACTAGGCAAACAGGTCATGGTTGGTCTACTACAAGGTCTCGCTGTCGGGACTCTCGTCGGGTTGGTTGCCTACATCTGGCAGGGAAATCCCTATTTCGGTTTAATCGTCGCGGTTTCACTGATTGGTAATATGGTCTTGGCGGGATTTATCGGAACGATAGCGCCAATATTTTTAAAAAAAATCGGACAGGACCCCGCCCTGGCGTCTTCGATTGTGGTTACAGCTGTGACCGATGCCGGGGGCTTTTTCATCTTTTTCACTCTGGCAACCAATATGCTCGATGAATTAGTATGAGGATGGCGCATATGAAATCGCTGGTAATTCTCAATCCCTATGCAAATCGGTGGAATGCTGAAAAGCGTTGGCCAGAAGCTGAAAAAGCGCTTCAGGCTGTTGGCTTTCAATTTGATTTCGTGCGCACTGAAGAACCAGGTCACGGAGTTGATCTAGCGAAGCAAGCGGTGGATGACAGCTACCAATACGTGATTGCAGCAGGTGGTGACAGCACTATTAATGAAGTTGTAAATGGCATCCAACTGGCAACAGGCGACTCTAAGAATAGGCCCATCTTGGGAGTAATCCCGCTTGGGACAGCAAACGACCTGGCAGATAATCTAGGTATTCCGAAGGAGTTGGATGAGGCTGCAAAAATCGTAGCGGAAAATTATGTCGTTGATATGGATGTTTGCCTGGTAAATGACCGATATTTCGTAAACAACTCCGGAGTTGGCCTGGAGCCATACATTACAACAATCCAAATGAAGATTCACCGTGTACAGGGGATAACGCGTTATTTACTCGCAACTTTGATCGGGATTTATCACAAACCCGAATGGGAAGCAGAATTGGTCTGGGATGATGGAAATTACCATGGTCCTGCGACCCTGATTTCAATCGGGAACTCACCTAGGACTGGTGGATTGTTTTACCTGACACCTCACGCAAATGCTTTTGATGGAAAATTAACCTTCTTGGTTGGATCTGCTCCAAGCAGGTTCCAACTATTGCAAATGCTCCCGAAAGCAATGCGACCTGGCAATGGAAATGTCACTGAGGATAAACGGGCATTTGAAGCCCACACGACCCGCTTGTCTATAAAACTAAATCGCCCTTCTCCTGTCCATGCAGATGGTGAAGTCTTCCAAATTGATGCCCGCGAGTTAAATTATCAAATTTTACCTGGACAGCAAAAAATTATTCTGCCGAAAAAGTTGTGAATCCCAACGGCTATCGGGCATTGGAACAACTTCTTAATGTATTTTTCCACCTGCTTTACAACCGATTTGCTGGTTTTTATGATTTGGTCGCCGACCTGGTCTCCACTGGCCTCTGGAAATCCTGGGTCTATACTATCCTGGAACAGGAATTGCAGTCCCCCATTCTTGAAATTGGCTTTGGACCAGGTCACCTTCAGGCAGAATTGATACAGCTTGAAGATATGAAGGCGTTTGGAATCGATGCAAGCTATCGCATGAACCTACTTGCTTTTAATAGGCTTCGTAAAAATAGGTATACCTTCAGGTTAGTTAATGGCTATGCGCAATTTATGCCTTTTAAGTCCAGTTATTTCCGCCAGGTCGTGGCAACTTTCCCGGCAAATTTCATCACAGAGAAGCCTACCTGGCAGGAGATACGACGCGTGCTGGCTCCAGATGGGCGTGTTATTTGGCTTCCTGCTGCCTGGATCACTGGATCCAGCCTGCTCTCCCGATCAGCTGCCTTGCTATTCAAAGTCACTCACCAGTCTCCGGCTTTACGACCTGAATTCGACCCAGATCAATTTGCTCCTATGATTGATGCCGGGTTTATTATCACCACAGAGTATAAAGAGCTCGCTGGAAGTACGGTACTACTAATCCATGCCACACCTATCAACGAGGATGATCAGGAAAATGCTGGAAATTCAAATCGCCATTGAAAAAATCAACAAATACGCGACCAGTGAAAGCGGCGATACCGCAGAAACGATTGAACGCCCCGGTGGTGGAATTTCAGTCGTGCTTGCTGATGGGCAAAGCTCCGGCAAGGGCGCAAAACGGATATCAAACATGGTCACACGCAAGGTCATCACGCTGTTGGCTGAAGGCGTACGCGACGGAGCCGCTGCCAGAGCTGCATCTGATTATATATATGCTGAACGAAGCGGGAAGGTCTCAGCAACATTAAATATTCTCTCTATCGATATGGGAACCAAGACTCTTGTGGCTACACGAAATAACCCCGCACCAGCACTGCTCATCAATGGTGGTGAGAGATTCGTCCTGGATCAAGTGTCTAACCCAATTGGCTTATATCGTGCCACACGCCCAATTATCACAGAAATCCCCTTAAGTGAATCCCTTACAGCCTGTGTTTACACTGATGGACTGGTGCATGCTGGCGATCGTTACGGACAGCCCATCGATACGCCGGCAATATTCTTTGAGCTGGCTTGTGATCCAAACCTCTCCCCCCAAAAAATCGCTGACAAACTGCTGACATCCGCTGTTGCTCTGGATCAAGGCCGACCCACTGACGATATCAGCGTCGTAGTCTTGAAAGTCGTTTCAATTCCGGAATTAGATGCTGTACGAAGAATGAGTGTACGGCTGCCACTGATGGATTAGAAAATGCGTATTGGTCTGGTTGGTCCATGCGGCGCAGGGAAAACCACCTATTCCCAACTGCTGCGTTCGGAAGGCTATGAAGTTCGGCATATCGCCCAAGAACACTCGTACGTCCAGGATATGTGGCGCAAAATCTCAAAGCCAGACGTACTAATTTTTCTTGACGTCTCCTACCCAAGTACGATCCGCAGGCGCCAATTGACATGGCGCAAAGAAGATTATGATATCCAACAGCAACGCCTAACCCATGCTCGTCTGAACGCTGATTTGTATTTAGATACCGACGAGTACTCAATTGAAGAGACTGTCCAGCTTATCAGGAATTTTCTCCTGCTTTATCAACAGGATAATCTTTCAACCAAAAAATAATTATTGCACAGCAATTTGAATCCCAAAATCAAAGTAGAACTCTGGTAGACACTGTTTAATGAAGGGAGTATAATTATTTGTTGCCTGATCCTGCCAGCCAAAGGCTGGCATTTTCATGATTTGGAGGCGCATGTCCATGAAGTATATACGGTCAATTCTTTTTATCGGTATCGTTGTTGCCGTAGCAATCTACCTGGTGATTCCAGGCTCAAAATTGCCAGGTCGTGATCAACCTGTTAAAACGTATCTTGGTCTTGACCTCGTGGGTGGCATTCAGGTGTTATTGGAGGCAGATCTACCTGAGAGCACCCAGATCGACCAGGAGCAGATGAAAACTGCCCGCCAAATCGTTGAAAACCGCGTCAACGGGTTAGGTGTTGCCGAGGCTGTCGTCCAGGTTGCGGGCGATCGCCGGATTGTTGTTGAGTTACCGGGTGTAGACGATCCTGAACAAGCCGTCCAAACGATCAAAGGTACCGCCCTCCTGGAATTCGTGGACGTAGGTGCTGCGCCTCCTCCTGATGGTACTGTTATTCAAACTGACTTCACCCAATCTGAGAGCTCCCCAATTGATCCTGCTTTACCAGTCTACAATACGGTCATGACGGGTGCCGACCTGACGAGCGCCCAAGTAAGTACCGATCAGCTCGGCAGACCAAATATCGTTTTCGAGCTTACCCCGGATGGAGCAACCAAATTTTCTGAATTTACCTCAGCGAACGTCGGCAGATACCTGGCAATCGTTTTGGATAAGCAGGTTATTTCTGCTCCTGTCATTTCAACGCCCATCACGGATGGTCGCGGTGAAATTTCCGGCGACTATACATTTGAAGATGCCAACTCATTAGCTATCCAGCTGCGCTACGGCGCGCTGCCAATCCCGTTAAAAGTAGTCGAATCCCGGACGATCGGACCTTCACTGGGTCAGGACTCATTACAAAAAAGCCTGGTGGCGGGCATGATCGGCCTGTCGATTGTCATGATGTTCATGGCTATCTATTACCGTGTGCCCGGTCTCGTTGCTGATCTCGCAATTATTATTTATGCGATCATAACGTTTGCTTTATTTCGCACAATCCCGGTCACCTTGACTCTGGCAGGATTTGCTGGATTGATGTTGAGCACAGGCAGCGCACTGGATGCAAATATCCTGATTTTCGAACGTTTAAAGAGGAACTCCGTCAAAAGCGAACGCTCCGCCAGGCGACCGATATAGGTTTTCGCAGAGCCTGGCCGTCTATTCGCGACTCTAACATCGCCACATTGATTACCTGTGCCGTATTATTTTGGTTTGGTTCAGCATTCGGTGCAACAATCGTTAAAGGATTTGCACTTACGTTATTCATTGGCGTCATTGTCAGTTTGTTCACAGCGATCTTTATTACCCGGATAGTATTAAATGTGATTTTCAATTACACAGAGCCAAAAAACTACGCGCGCTGGTTTGGGCTTTAGGAGTTTTCTTATGAAACTAAATATTCTTGGCAAACGCTACCTGTTTTTTGGGTTTTCGCTGCTGTTAATAATTCCGGGCATGCTGATTTTGATCTTCCGTGGCATTCCGGTTTCAATCGATTTCACCGGTGGGAGCCTGCTCGAGATTCAATTCAACTCCGGCGTCACTCCCCCGCCCGCAGAAATTGTTAGCTTTCTCAACACTACTGGTGTTGCGGACGTCGTCGTGCAAACAACCGGTCGCGATTCTGTGATCATCCGCACACCCTTTCTCGATGATGCGACGCGGGCTACGCTTGCGACTTCAATTGGTGAAAACTTCAATGACACAGTTACCGTTCTGCGGTTTGATTCAGTTGGACCGGTTATCGGCAAGGAGGTTACGATCCGGGCATTGTTTGCAGTGATCGTGGCTGCGCTCCTGGTTGTCGGGTATATAACCCTTGCTTTCCGGGGTGTTCAACATGCCTTCCGTTATGGTATTTGTGCCATTCTTGCGATGATCCATGATGTTGCTATCATTCTGAGTATCGTGGCTATTGGCAGCGTCGTCGCGGGCTGGCAGGTAGACTCTCTATTTCTGACTGCATTGCTGACAGTGATCGGTTTTTCAATGCAGGATACGATCGTCGTATTTGACCGTGTACGAGAGAATTCTGTTATATATCGCAAGCTGCCTTTCGAAACACTGGTCAATCACTCGATTGTCCAAACTTTACAGCGATCTATTAATACCCAATTGATGACTGTTGAATTTATGCTGCTTTCACTGGTGCTTTTCGGGGGTGTAACTCTCCAACAGTTTTCGCTCGTATTATTAGTCGGTTTACTGAGTGGAACCTATTCATCCATCTTTATTGCCGCACCGGTACTCGTCGTCTGGCAAAATAAGGAATGGCGAACCTGGTTTCGGCGAAATAAACAGGCTACTTTACCTGGATAAAAATTGTTTCACAGCTGGACCAGAAAATCGCGCCCAAAGCGGAAAATTGCCAAATTTGGCACACTCTTTGAAATTGCAGGTTCCGATCAGAACTGATAGGTGCCTGCAATGGAAATTTTGCTATACTGAGAAACGGGTGAAAAGATTGTAAATGCAATGATTATTTCACATCCTATGACTTTCGGGTGATTTATTGCGAACACAAACACGGTTATGCTGGAAGTGGTGGACATTTACGTGATCCATGAAAAGGATATCATTAGTGACACAAAAAACGCATCCACTGCGTGCAGTCCGAACAAAATTCCAGCAGATTGTCCACCATTCCAATCGTGGACAATCATTGGTGGAAGTCGCTCTGCTGTTTCCAGTTCTGCTAATTCTCTTATCGGGGTTATTGGAATTTGGATTCTTATTAAATGAATACCTGACAATGCAAGATGCTGTCCGCAATGCTGCTCGATTTTCAAGCGACTCGGATTTCACGGTTGCGGATGACTCGGCGACCGCGACAATGTGTACAACAAGCCCAACCAGCGGATTCCCCCGGCAAGATTGCTGCCTGGGACCGACCAGAAGTGATGATGGCACAGTCGATTTTTATCGCCAGACTGCTTGCCTGGTAAACCTTGAATTAAACTCAATGGCACCAGATATCAGCATGGATTGTTTGCAAGTGGGTGCCAACAACATTTGCGAGTATGGTGTTCTCGATCCCACATTTGGTGCTCCGGGCGAACTTAACGACATGATCGTCTCAGTCTTCAGTGTGGATCAGGATGGATCTACGCAACTTGTCCGTTTTGGGGGGAGCACCGGCTGGTCGTATGCGGAAAATTATGTCGGTTATGCGCCTGGACGAAATCAGAATTCGCGATTTACACTAACTGATATTTCAAACCGTTTGGATTTGACGGCACCGAATACGGGATATGTCCTGGTTGAATTGTTTTATAACTACGACCAAAAACTTAAACTTCCCTGGATCACTGCCTTCGTTAGAGATCCAGTTTTGCTGCATGCCTATGCCGTTATGCCGCTTACTTCTGCCGAACCGACTCCAACACCGATATCAAGTCCGTAGTAGGGAAACGATCGAATGACGAAGTCTGCTTCTTCACCCAAGAAAAAGCGCGAACAAGGCCAGGCCCTGGTCTTGATTGCGCTTACTTTTGTTGGCCTCCTGGCTTTTATTGGTCTCGCCATGGATGTAGGCCAGTTATTCATTCAGATGGGCTCGCTCCGCCGGGCGGCAGACGCCGGCGCACTGGCAGCTGCGGCTCAATATCGCGAAGGACAGACAGCCACAGCGATGGAAGCCGCCGCCAAAGAAGCAATATCACTCAATGGCATGAATCCTGGAACGGTCACGATTGAGCTTTGCGACCCGTTAAACCCGGATCCTGACATCTGTCCGCCTTCGGGTCAACCATTAAGAAAGATGGTACGGGTAACCGCTTCGGCAGAAGTCCCTATGTCATTTCTTTCTGTAATTGGGATTACTAACCTGACAATCTCTTCCTCTGCGGTGAGCGAGGCGGCTTCAATGGATGTCGTCCTGGTGATCGATATCTCGGAATCGATGACCTTTGATGCACCTGTTGGCAACCCCCTGCGCGATCCGAATTACTGCAATAACATCCCCCCAACCAGCGGCAGCGATTTGCCGGGCGAATGTATGCCCTTCCAGCAGGTGAAGGAATCGGCGATCGGTTTCGTCCAGACGATCCTGGACAAGGCTCCTGAGGAGGAAGAGGATCGAATTGCGATTGTGACCTTCGCAGATGGCTTCAGTGCAGACGTCAACCGTGGCACTCATTTCCAACCCTACGGCGGGAACAATCCGTATTGGACCAATAATGTTGCCGAAGCGCGCAGCATCATCCGCAACCTGCAGGTGTACAACCCGGGTGTCTGCGCCAGCAATCCCTGGCTGAGCGGCAGTGAAAGGTACGGCGCCTGCCGGAACTACAGCGAGAGCACCGGCGCTTACCAGGGTCTGTATTGTGATTACTGCAATTCAGGACCGGCACCAGGGAATCTTACTGTACCACCATCAGAAATCAATGATTGGTCCCCATATATGACGACGAACATTGGCGGTGGGCTGCGTAAGGGTGGATTGATGTTTGCGCACGAGACCCGTGAAGATGCCTTATGGATTGTGATCCTGCTGACCGACGGTCTGGCAAATGCCACCGATATGGATACAGGCGACAACCTCACCAATATCCTCTCTTACCCAATCGGCTTCTGCCCGGATTGGACGAACCTGTGCCAGGACGATGACACCAGCACACGCCATCCAGACAGCAGTGGATTGTATGATGCTGATGATTATGCGCGCGATATGGCGGATTTTGTCGCCTGCGCGCCGTTAAACCCTGCTACGGATTGTGCGACGGAAGGCCAGGGCGCTGTCATTTTTACGATAGGTCTGGGTGATGAAGTGATCAATAATTATGCGGGCCGACCGACCGCAGAGACTAACGGCATACCTTACGGAGCAGCCTTGCTGCGATACATTGCCCAGGTTGGCATTGATGGTGACCCGGACCCTTCCCCATCCTCCGATCCTTGCTTCGGAGAAACAGATTTTACCGAGTGGTGCGGCAATTATTATTTTTCACCGGGCGGCAGTCAACTTTATCAGGTCTTTGAAGATATTGCCTCACGGATATTCACCCGCCTGACGCACTGAGAACGCGGCAGCGAACCAGAAGGTGGTGAGCTATGCTCAGACGATACGCACGGATTTTTCCCAAAATAACCGGAAGGTCGCCAGACAGGTCAGCTGACCGGCGTCGCGGTCAGGGCTTGCTCGAGTTCGCCCTGGTCTTACCAATCCTGCTCTTATTAATCTTTGGCATTATCGAGTTCGCGCGCGCCTTCCAGGCCTGGCTGGTGGTTAGTAATGCTGCCCGTTTTGGTGTTCGTTATGCGGTGACCGGTGAATATGATTATGGCCTATACTGCGATCCTGGTCTGTCACCGATCCCATCGGATTTGAATGGATCCGGCAAGGCATGCCGGGATGAGGATGGCACCAACTGGCCTCTCAACCCATCACCCAGCGACGCCGAAATCCGCACCCAACGCAATGAAGAAGTTGATTTTGCACGCCTGCAATCAATCCATGACGTGACTGATGGTTTACTGGTTGGCATCCTCCAAAACCGGACAGCGACAAAAGGTAACCCCGGTTATTACAAGATCAGTGTGTGCAGCTCCGACCCAAGATTCACTTATCTTCCACTCCCCGATGATTACTGCCAGGGTCCGTTCGGTACTGAGCAAGAGAACCCGGGCAACCCGGAAATTCCGGGTGCAAATCGCGTATCCGTTTACATCACGTACGAGCATCCTCTGATCCTTCCGTTCCTAAACCAAATCATTCCTTCCGTAAGGCTGCATGCTGAGCGGACCGGCCTGCTGGAAAACTTCCGGGTGGCACGAGTGCTCGCCTTACCCCCAAACGTGAATTTGCCGACAGTCACACCACCGCCGACGAATACACCTCTACCAACTTCCACCTTCACACCAGTGCCGACACCCAACTGTGCGAATGCAAGCATTGGCGAGCCATTGTTCCTCGAAAACGGTTATGTTGAAATCCCTGTATCAAATTTCGATGCTGTCGGATGGGATCTTTCCACGATCGACTTTAATTGGGATTATGCAGAAGACTACGATGCCTACCTGGACGGTGGAGACCTGCGGATTGACTACGCGCAATGGGACGATCTGGCTTATCTGGAGTATGGTACGGGTGGCAACCCTTCCTACTCTTCCAGTAGGAACCAGATTACCGGAACGAATTTCTACAATTCACCATTCACTCTATCAGGGTTCTCCCCGAATAATCTCCCTGCCGGCCATACCTACTACCTGCGGTTCGATTTTGACAACGAATGGGCAGGCTGGCCTGCAAATATTATCCCCAGCGATTTTGGAGCCTACCTGACGTTTGAAAATGGCTGCTCGCTAGAGCTTGTTCCGGAGCCGCGGCCGCTGCCTTCTCCCACCCCCACCCCGACCCCCTTGCCAGACTGCGACGGCACAACCAGTATGCCAGGTCCGATGCTGGCTCCGTCCGATGGATGGTTCGCTTTGGACATCGGGACGACATATCTCGGGACGACAATTGAAAGACCAGCAAGCATGCCAGATGCCAGCCGGGAAGTCTTTATCTGTGGTTCTGGGCATGATATCTGGGGCAGCACGGATGGATTCCGCTATGTCGCCCGTTTGGATGAGAATGGAATCATTGATTTCCGGGCGCGCCTGGTCGGGTATGAAGGCGTCGATCCATGGTCAAAGGTTGGCGTGATGATTCGTTCGACAACCAACCCGAATGCTGCCTACAGCCTGATGATGGGCGCCTGGCAAAATGGCTCCAACTACCAGTGGCGCTCTACAAACTCAGGCAGCTCAAGCATCAGCAGTGCCGGAGGCTGGAGTTTGCCGATCTGGTACCGGGTCATGAAGATCGGTAAGTATGTGATCGGATACACTTCCAACGATGGCGTCAACTGGTCAGTTGGCAGCGCCCAAATCATAAGCCACCTCAATGAAGACTTCTACATCGGTCTGGCTGTCACAGCCCATCGGAATGGCCAATTTGCCAAAGCCATTTTCGACAATGTGACCTATACAGTTCCAGATGAAGTGGCCTGCGAGTTCCAGGAGAGCGGTCTGGGCGCGTTGGTTTTTGAAGCAGAGCATTTTAATTTTATGACGAGCGTATCTGATCGCGATGGCACTTTCTCCTGGATGGGTGTCACGGATCCCACTAACTACAGTGGTGATGGAGGCATGCTGGCTTACCCGCATAACCCGACCGGGAAAAATTACAACCTCACAACGAATGGGCCGCGCATGGATTATGATATCCACTTCGATACGCCCGGTACCTATTACGTTTATATCCGTGGTCGGGTCGATGATTTTTATAATGACGGGGCCGGGAATGACGATTCACTCCTCTACGGTCTCGACGGGACCTTAATATCCAACTGCAGGAACAAGGAGTGACCGGTTATGTAACCTCCTCCTGGCAGTGGAAGGACCGTTACAGCTCAATTTCAACGATCAATATTCCTTCCGCTGGCTCGCATACATTGAACATCTGGATGCGCGAAAATGGGCTGGTCGCTGACCGGATCTTTTTGATCAACACCGATGTGTTCGGTATCAGCAATCCCAGTACCGAGCCTGGTGGCCTCGATGTGGGACTTGATCAACTGGGAAAATCCAGGTTGGAACCCAAGCTGCAGCGGCTATATTGTGCCTTCACCGACGCCCACTCCAACACGCACGCTGACCCCTACCCGGACGGCAACTCCATACTGCCCACCAGGCGTCTGCACACCCACGCCAACCCCGCGCCCGACCAATACCCCCACACCGGTGCCAACCAAGACGGACACCCCATCGCCCACGCCAACCCGGACACCAACACGCACTCCTACCCGGACGGCGACCCCGACATTCACACCGATCGGGATACCAAGCCGCACTCCAACCCGCACGGCGACTTCGGCACCGCAGCCATCACCAACACCGACGCCGACCCGTACGCCAGCTATCGGCGGCTGAACCAAAAGCACCACCCCTCCGTCCCTGCTGCACCGGCCAACAAATGCAGCAGGGACGGTAACATACTCCCCAACTCAACCGGAGAGTTTTCCACATGAGAGCAATATGGCTTTACCGACTTTTGTATTTATCCATCCCGCTTACCTTACTGGCGGTTCTCTTTCTGCCAACCACCAATGCAGCGACCCAAACAACCACCGAGCTTTATTTACCTGTGGCTATGCGAAATGCACCATCCCAGGCAAATATCTTCGGAACGGTTTACAATGCAATCGCGCCTTCAGCAACCCAAGCTAACGTCCAGGTTTGTATAAAATATTCAAGCTTGTGCGCATTTTCGGATAATTTTGGCAACTACCGCATCAACGGGGTACCTTCTGGACCTGTGGTCTTAGTGGCTTTTCCGCCCGCTCCTCCGACACCGCCCCCGACGTTCAACGACTTCGAACGGGTAGTTTTCCTGGAACCGAATGTTGATAACGAAGTCGATATTCCCTTATCTCCATTACCTGCAGTTAGAAGGCCAATACATTATCGTGCTGACATGGAAAAGCCGGATCGATGGACGGACTGTTGACCTGGATGCCAATTTCTGGCTTCCACCCGGCGATGAAGCTTACTTTGTCACCAAGTATGACGATTCATTGTGCAATGACCCAGACCGGATTGGAATTGGCAATATCGACCAGTGGCCGAATGCCTTCATCGATGTCGACAGCGTTGATGGCAGCCTCCCGGAAACGATTTCGATTACGAAACTGTATGCGGGTTTTTCTACCTATGCTGTCCGTAATTTTTCGATGGCAACCTGGCAAGGCGGGTCCCCCATCCCGCCTGCCCTTTCAGCCTCTGGCGCAAAGGTCGAGCTGTACGACAGCAACGGGCTGGCAGCCTCTTTCTCGGTGCCGCTTTCTCCCGATCCACAGGCGATCTGGTGGAAATTATTTGAAATTTCCGATATCGGCGAGATCAATGTATTCAACGAGATCAACAGTACGTATCCGGTTTTAGATTATATTTGTCTGTTCCAATAAATCCACAAATTGATATAGCGAAACACACCCGCCGAGTAAAATTCGGGTGTGTTTCTTTAAATTAACGATAGATCAAGATAATTGCAGACAGGACGAGGAATGGGCCATATGGGATGGCTGCATTTGCTGCCAGCTTCCGGTTTAACCACATCCAAATCAAATACAGCAGGCTGCCGGCTCCACCCAGGAGGATTGCCAGCAGAATCCCTGGAATCACACCCGGCCAGCCTAACAAAAGGCCGATGATTGCAGCTAAATTCACATCGCCAAATCCTAATGCGACTTCTTCTTCTGGTAGTCCGCGCCGGGCACGCAGCCAGCGAGCAAAAATTTCTCCGATGGCATAAAAACCGAGCATAATCGCGAAACCCACCAATCCACCCACCAATGTGTCGCTGACACCGTGGCGCTGAGCTCCGATTATGAATCCCAAACCATAACCGACCAGGCTGACAGGGTGCAGAATTAATTTATGTTCAACATCGATTACAACAACGACACCAAAATACACGAGTAGCAGCAGGCTGGAAATATAATTAATGCGGATCGGTGGTGAAAGCCACAACCAGATACATATGCCAACACTAGTAAATATGACCAGCAGGGTCCGGAAAGGTCGCCTGTGGCCACATGGGTACAGGCTCAGCCTCAGGAAGAATGTCGACCAGGGGTGGACTTCAGCACAAACAGGGCAAACTGGCTTGCTCAGGCGGCGCATGACGGGTAAGACATCCCCAAAATAATTAATTAAATATCCAGTTGCTATTCCGATCACCAAAGCCAGGAGAATCTGAGGCAGCCAGTTCATATTCAAGATTATACATCGAGCAAGACGCGGCAAGATTGTGGGACAATTGAAATCCGATTACAATCGTATGCGGCTGGATATGAGCAACCAGGCAAAATCAGGAGACCAAGGAGCTTCATCATGAACACATTCACCGTCAAAGGCGGAATTCCACTTTCCGGAGAATTGCACCCCGCCGGGAATAAAAATGCGGCACTGCCTATGTTGGCTGCCACGCTGCTGACCGATGAACCAGTCGTCCTGCATAATGTCCCTCAAATTGGCGATGTCAATTCGATGCGGAAATTACTCGCAAGTCTCGGAGTAGAAATCAATGAAATTAAAGCAAATTCGTGGCGAATTCATGCCCGCCAGGTACACCCGGCAGACCTTAACCCTGACATCTGCCGCACAATCCGGGCCTCAATCCTGCTGGCTGGCCCGATGGTTGCCAGAGCGGGAGAGTTACAACTGCCGCCTCCCGGAGGTGATATCATCGGTAGAAGAAGGGTTGATACCCATATCCTTGCCCTGAGTGCATTGGGGGCGGAGGCAGAATATGATCGTTTTCAGAAAGTCTTCAAATTCACTGCTAACAAGCTAACAGCAGCAGAACTCCTGCTGGATGAAGCCAGCGTGACTGCGACCGAAAACGCAATTATGGCGGCAACTTTAGCCGAGGGACATACGGTAATCCGGAATGCGGCCTCCGAACCTCACATCCAGGAGCTGTGTCATTTTCTCAACTGCCTGGGAGCACAAATCAGCCAGATTGGCTCCAATACCCTGCATATCGACGGAGTCCCAAAGATGCATGGAGGTGAATATACGATCGGCCCCGATTATCTCGAGGTAGTCAGTTATATTGGGGCGGCGGTCGTCACACGCGGATCGATCACCATCCACAATGCAGGCTCCGAATATCTAGAAATGATCCGTCTGGTGTTCGGTAGAATGGGAGTCCACTGGAATATAAGTGGCAGCGATCTGATCGTGCCAGCAGAACAAAAACTGGAAATTGAACCTGATCTCGGGAATGCGATCCCAGAAATCAGCGTAATGCCTTGGCCAGCATTTCCAACCGACCTGATGAGCATCGCCATAGTCGTCGCAACCCAATGCACTGGCAGCGTCTTGTTTCATGACTGGATGTATCCCAGCCGGATGTTCTTTACCGATAAGCTTGTAAATATGGGTGCTCACATTGTCTTATGCGACCCGCATCGTTGTATTGTGCAGGGTCCCACCCGCTTATATGGAGAGACCCTGGACAGCCCAGATATCCGTGCAGGAATGGCTTTAGTGTTGGCTGCCCTGGCTGCTAAAGGTGAATCTACAATCCGGAATGTTGGTCAAATTGACCGGGGGTATGAACAGGTAGAAGATAAGTTACGTTCATTGGGTGCAGATATCCAGCGCACGTAATTCGTGCAACTGAAATAAAAAAAGGAAGCTGCAATTGCAGCTTCCTTTTGTGAAAGGAAATTTTTTCAGGCAACGACTTCCATGAACTGGCTGACAGCATCTCTTAGCATCGGTTCGGGCAGCGCTCCAACCTGACGGTGTACAACCTTACCACCGGAAATAAATAACATAGTTGGAATCCCCTGCACACCATATTGAGATGCCCATTGGGGGTTCTCATCAGTATTTACCTTGGCAACAAGCAACTTGCCGGAATATTCTTTCGCCAGTTTATCCAGAACCGGTGCTACCATGCGGCAAGGACCGCACCAGGGTGCCCAAAAATCAACAATTACAGGTATCTGGGACTGGAGGACGCTTTTCTCAAATGCGGCATCTGTGACGTGTACGGGTTCGTTCAACATGCAATTAACTCCACATAAAAATTTTTATTGATGCAAGTATAGCATGTGACCTCTAAATTGTCAGGTATAATTCCGGCGTGCCAGCAACGAAATCAAATTTGAGCGCTACAAATTATACTGTCTTTACACCAGTATACGAAGGTCCACTCGATTTACTTCTCCAACTCATTGAACGGGCAGAACTTGATATTACGCGACTGGCGCTTGCTCAGGTCACCGACCAATTCCTTGCCCATTTACGCGATATAGAAACCAACCAGGCCAGCGAAGTCTCTGGTTTTATCATGATCGCAGCACGTCTGATCCAAATTAAATCAGAAGCATTACTGCCACGTCCTCCAATCCGCGAAAGTGGAGAGGAAGATCCAGCTGAGCAGCTGGCCCTTCAACTCCGCCTGTACCGTCAGTACAAATTGGCTGCGTTGCAGCTGGCGGGGATCGAGGAGCAAGGATTTCGCTCTTATCTAAGGCTTGCACCCCCACCTAAGTTGGAAGGCCGGCTGGATTTATCAGAGATTACCCTTGACGATCTTGTTTTTGCCGCCTATGACATTTTTGAGAAAAAATCTCCCCAACAACGCCTCGGGACAATTGTCGCAGCACCGAAAGTAACGATCAGGGAAAAAATCGGGCAAATTTTGATAACTATCCGTACTATGGGCAATACAAAATTCAGCCGGTTGGTCTCGCAAGTATCAAATCGTTTGGAAATCGTTGTTACGTTTTTAGCAATGTTGGAATTGGTGAAACGCCACATCATTCAGGCAGAACAAGATCAACTATTTGGTGACATCTCATTTGAATTTTCATCGACCATTAACAGTTCCGAAATCGATCAAGATTTTGATTTAGAGTTTGGAGAGTGATCAACGCAGTATGGCAAACCGATTAGCATCCGAAACCTCACCTTATTTACTCCAGCACGCCAACAATCCCGTAGAATGGTACCCATGGGGTCCAGATGCCCTTCAAAAGGCCCAGGATGAAGATAAACCTATCTTTCTCAGTATAGGTTACGCAGCTTGCCATTGGTGCCATGTGATGGCTCATGAATCATTTGAAGATCATGACACAGCTCAAATCATGAATTTAAATTTCATCAATATCAAAGTTGATCGTGAAGAAAGACCCGACCTGGATGGTATCTATATGGATGCGGTTGTTGCCATGACCGGACAAGGCGGGTGGCCATTGAGCGCGTTCTTAACACCTGATGGCACGCCATTTTTAGGGGGGACCTATTTCCCGCCAGAAAGGCGCTTTAATCTTCCATCCTTTAAGGAAGTGTTGGTTTACATTGCCCAGGCCTGGAATTCTGAACGAACCCAACTACTTCAACAAGCGGACGAAGTTATCAAACATTTGAGCCATTCATTTGCTTCTTCTGGAACTCCAGAAATTACGAAGAAGCTCCTTGATCAGGCAATGCTCGTACTGGCACAAAATTATGATTGGAAGAATGGCGGTTGGGGTCAGGCGCCAAAATTCCCCCAGCCACAAAGCATCGAATTCTTGCTCAGGCGGGCAACACGTGGCGATAAGATGGCCCTTGAGATGGCAGAGCATGGATTACAAGCCATGGGTGCTGGTGGGATGTATGATGTCGTCGGTGGGGGTTTTGCCCGCTACAGTACAGACGCAAACTGGCTGGTGCCTCACTTTGAAAAAATGCTTTACGATAATGCCCAACTAGGATCAAATTATTTGCACGCGTATTTATTGACCGAAAAAGTTAAGTATAGAAAAATTTGTGAAGAGACTCTAAATTTTGTTCTCAGGGAAATGACAGATATTGAAGGTGGCTTTTACAGCAGCCTTGATGCGGATTCTGATGGCGAAGAAGGGCAGTATTATGTGTGGTCGCAAAACGATATTGAGTCAATCCTGAAGCCAGGAACCATTGCTGATCTTTTTATGCAAGCCTATACTGTCAGCGAAACAGGAAATTTCGAAGGTCAGAATGTACTTCAAGAAAAAACCAGTGTCAGCGAGCTCGCCGAGATGTTCCAATTATCTCGCGAAGATGTAAAGTCAAGCCTGGCTCTGGCGCGAGAACTACTTTTGAGTGCCCGCAAATTACGCATCCGCCCGGCTACCGACGACAAAATTTTAACTTCTTGGAACGGGCTAATGCTGGCAACCTTTGCAGAGGCCGCACGTTTTCTCAATAATGATGCCTACCTGGCAGCTGCCAGAAAAAATGCACGATTTCTTCTTAATCACCTTCACGAACCAGGACGGTTGCTGCGCTCGTGGAGAAATGGCATCGCCCATTTGGATGGATACCTGGAGGACTACGCCTGTCTGGTTTCTGGATTGTTGGCTCTTTATCAGGCCGATGGCGACCCAGAATGGTATGGAACCGCGCATTCGCTGGCTGATGAAATGCTGGCATGCTTCAATGATCCTCAAAGAGGTTTGTTTGATACGCGTCATGACCATGAAGATCTTATAATCCGCCCTAAAACCCTCCAGGATAATGCGCTTCCAAGCGGGTCATCGATGGCCGCCTTGGTTTTACTGCAGCTATCAGCTTTCTCTGGACAATATGAATACCAGCAAAAAGCACTTGAGTTATTCGGGCTTGTCCAAAATGCTCTGGCAAGGTATCCAACCGCATTTGGGACCTGGCTTACCGCAATAGATTTTTATGTCGGCCCAATCCAAGAAATTGCCGTCCTTGCTACCGGAGAAAGTGATAATCAACGTCCGAGAATGATCGAAGTGGTTAACCAAAAATACCGGCCAAGAAGTGTGTTGGCAGTATCAAGTTTTCCACCTGCCAGCACCGCACCTGCTTTAATCCAGGACCGATTACTTCTGGAAGATCGAACGACCGGCTTCGTTTGCCGGAATTTTACCTGCCAGCTTCCTGTGAATGACCCCCAGCTCTTTGCACAGCAGCTCGACGAACCTTCAAAAATCAAGCGTTAGGGTAACTGGGCAGTGGTCCGAACCAGTCAGCTCATCACGAATTGTGGCTGACAGAACTCGCCCAATCAGGTTCTCTGAGATTAAGAAATAATCCAGACGCCATCCGACATTTCTGTCGCGAGCGCGCGTAACATAACTCCACCAGGTATATTGGATATGATCAGGATGCATCATCCTGAAAATATCAACAAAACCCGACTGTATTAAGCGAGTGACCCACTCGCGCTCTTCCGGGAGGAACCCGGTGGTGTTCCCATTTGCTTTGGGATGCTTCAAATCAATTTCCTGATGGGCAGTATTAATATCCCCGCAGATAGCAACCTGGCAGCCAGATTTTACCAACATTGAGCAAGTCTCCAATAGCAATTGGTAAAATTCGAGTTTGTAGCCCACTCGGCTGTGATCTCGCTTACCGTTCGGAACATAAACATTCACCAACCACAGGTTTCCGAAACGGGTTAATAAGGCACGCCCTTCATCATCGTATTCCGAAACACCAAATCCATGAATGATCTCATCAGGAATGACTTTCGAGAATGTAGCGACCCCACTGTAGCCTGCCCGTAAACCGGGTTCCCAAATGGGATGGTAATCCGAAAGTTCATGAATTTCGCTGAGGTTTAGCTGTTCGGCCCTGGTTTTAATTTCCTGGAAGCAGAGCACATCTGGTTGATAATCGCTAATCCATCTCAACCCACCTTTCCCCACAACCGCCCTCAGCCCATTAACATTCCAGGAAAATATATTCACAGCCAAGCTCCTTATAAAACTTTCTTTCATCAATTCTATGCTAAAATCCAGCAATTCAAATGAGGATTGAGCAATGAGAAACCTAATCCCTTCTGTTAAGGGTACACGCGATTTTTATCCGGAACAAATGCGCCTCCGGTCATGGTTATACGAAAAATGCAAGCAAGCCTCGGAATTAGCAGGCTTTTTTGAATATGAAGGACCTTTTCTAGAGTATCTCGATTTATATGCGGCAAAATCGGGTGATGAGTTGGTTAAGGAACAATCCTTTGTTTTCCAGGACCGGGGTGGAGAATGGGTAACACTCCGTCCAGAGCTAACTCCCACACTCGCCAGAATGGTGGCACAGCAACAACGCCAGCTCACATTTCCACTGCGCTGGTGGTCGTTCGGACCTATGTGGCGGTACGAACGTCCGCAAAAAGGCAGGTCGCGAGAATTTTTCCAATGGAACATTGATCTCATAGGAATAAATTCTCCGGAGGCAGATGCTGAATTGGCCAGTATTGCCGCGAATTTTTTCCGGATTGTCGGGCTATCACCTCAGCAGGTAACCCTCCAAGTGAATAACCGCCAGCTGGTTGATTCACAGCTTGACAAAATTGGAATCCCACGCGCCAACCGGTCAGAATATCTGCGGCTGATTGACCGGCGTGAGAAACTTCCCAGTCAAACCTGGGAAAACTATGCAAGAGATGATTTCGGACTTGACCAACAACAAATTACCGGATTAATTACAATGCTCGAAGACGATCAGCTGTGGAAATCCTCACCAGATTTTATTCGTTTTTTTGATGCCCTCGCTGCACTGGACGGAGGGGATTATGTCGTGTTTGATCCAAAAATTGTCCGCGGGTTGGATTATTACACCGGCACGGTATTTGAAGCGCGCGATGCCGACAATGAATTCCGGGCAATCCTCGGCGGAGGCAGGTATGACAATCTAGTCGCAGATGTTGGTGGTGACCCCCTGTCTGGAGTTGGATTCGCCATGGGTGACATGGTGATAAGCCTTGTTCTTGAAAAATTCAATCGCCTGCCTGACGAAACCGAGATAATGCTGAAACCGGTACTCGTTACGGTTTTTTCAGAAAATACATTGGCATCTTCTCTCTCCATTACTGCAGAACTGCGCAAGAACAATATCCCAGCAATGTGCACACTTGAAACCGGGAAATTAGGCAAGCAATTTAAATATGCTGACCGGATCAATGCCGGGGTTGTTCTCGTTCTCGGTCCAGATGAGATTGACCAGAAGTGCATAACGATTAAATATTTGAAGACCGGAGAACAGTCTACAGTCAGCCAGGCAGACCTGATCACAACCATTAAGGATATCCTTGCCCAGCAGGTACCTTCGTGATAAAATGCAGCCGCTATGGTGGGTGTAGCTCAGTTGGCAGAGCGCCGCACTGTGGATGCGGTTGTCGTGGGTTCAAGTCCCATCACCCACCCAGAATAGTATGCTGATAATCCCAGCATGCAAGAACCCGGCTGATAAAGCCGGGTTATTTAATACTCAGTGATTATTCAGATGCTGGCATCTGCATGAGTGATAAAGAACAAAAACCGAGTAAATTCCAAACCTGGCTTCTGGCATGCCGGCCAAAAACCCTTCCCGCAGCAGCTGCCCCGGTTGTCCTCGGAACCGCTGTTGCGTTTTACGATGGGCTGCTCCGATTAGAAATCGGTGCCATTACCCTGGTCGCCGCATTATTACTTCAAATTGGGGCGAATTTTGCAAATGATATATTTGATTATCAGCGCGGTGCAGATACCACCGAACGATTAGGTCCCATGCGGGTTACTCAGGCGGGATTATTGACCCCTCGAGAAATGTACTTGGGAATGATTGTCGTTTTTGGTTCGGCTGCGGCATTAGGATTGTATTTAATCAGCCAGTCCGGTTGGCTAATCCTTCTGATTGGTATGCTGTCAATCCTTGCAGCCCTGGCATATACAGGCGGGCCCCTGCCCTATGGATATGTTGGATTAGGGGAAATATTTGTATTCTTATTTTTTGGTCCAGCTGCCGTAATGGGAACGTATTACGCCCAATCTGGCATATTATCAGAGTCAGCCTTTTGGGGTGCAATACCAATGGGATTGCTGGCAACCGGAATACTCGTCGTTAACAATTTGCGCGATATTCACACGGACCGTCAGGCAAGAAAAATGACAATGGCTGCCAGATTCGGGGTTCAGTTTGCGCGCTGGGAATATACAACTCTCATCCTGGCAAGCTTCTTGATACCTGGAATCATGGTCGTTTTACGAGGATACAGCCCCTGGATTTTATTGTATCTCGGGGCGGCAGTTTTTCTTCCAAAATTACTGGATCAGGTATGGAACATCCAGGGAAGAGGATTAAACCTTGCGCTTGCAGGTACCGGTCGTCTCGACCTGTTTTATGCCCTTTTCTTTTCCATTGGTTTGATCATAGCAAAACTATCGTCATGATGAATATTTCCACGGACAAAGTACGTGATCCAAACCATCAATTGTGAAATACAGACCAAGTCCGAGAATACTCATCGCCAGGACACCAGCATACATGGCAGGGTAGTTAAATAACGTGCTGCCATTCAGAGTTATGTAATACCCCAAACCCTTTTGGGTAGCATACAGTTCAGCTACGTAAAGTATCGCCACTGCGGTTCCAACTGATTGGCGTAATGCGGTAAGGATCGCTGGCAGGCTGGCTGGTAAATACACATACCGAAAAAGCGCCCGGCGTCCAGCACCAAGAGACCGGACACTCAAGATTAATTCACCTCTGAGATCAGAAGCTTGGTCGCGTACGAGTACCAGGATTTGGAAAAACAAAATCATAAAGATCAGGAAAATTTTTGGGAAATTTCCAATCCCAAATAGCAGGAGCACGACCGGTACAAAAACTACCTTAGGGATGGGATATAGGATATATATCAAGGGAGAAAACCAGTGGTTAAGTCGCTTTGATTGTCCGAGAATCAAACCAGCCGGGACAGCAAATAAAACTGCCAATAGAATACTGATAATTACCCGCCAGAAACTAGCAAAAAAGTGACCGGGAAGTTCTTTGTGAAGTTCAGAAATAAATGTTCGGATTACAGGTATCGGCCCAGGCAGGATCGGTTGATCAACGAGCCAGGAAAGAATTTGCCAACTCGCAAAGACGATTATCAAAGCAAAAACGATCTGTCTTCGGCGCATCAAATTCCCATGCGACCACGCAACTCAAAACAAAGCTGTTGGTAATTTGAATCAAGCCGATATCCATCGGAAGCAGCATTTGGGTTGTCTAAAACCAGCGACCGCTGGTTTGGAGGTTGGGATAGCAGAAGAATTTCTTGCCCAAGCAACGCAGCTTCTTCAATGGAGTGCGTAACCAATACGAGGGTAATCCCCTGCTCTCGACAAAGTCTTATGATCAGGTCCTGAAGACTCTCGCGGGTAGGTGCGTCTAATGATGAAAATGGTTCATCCATCAACAACAAATCTGGCTGAAGAACGAGGGTTCGCGCGATCGCAGTACGCTGGCGCTGGCCACCTGATAATTGGTGGGGGTACTTATCTCTGAATTCAACCAGGCCTAATTTTGCCAGCCACGTTTCAATAATCCTTTTTTTTTCTTTTCCATTCAGGGCAATCTGCGGAGCGTGTCTTCCATCCGGGCCGTAAAATCCCCGGATTGCGAACCCTAATTCAATATTTTTCGAGACAGTTGCCCATGGCAAAAGTCCATAGTCCTGCAAAATTAGTCCCGTATTCGGTCTTGGTCGCATCAGCTCCTGGCTGGCTATTGAGATCCTACCTCGTTTGGGAAACAGGATACCTGCTAACAGATAAAGAAGCGATGTTTTGCCACACCCAGATGGACCCAGGATCGTGCAAGTTTTACCCCGCGCCAATGACCAGGAAAAATGATCGAATACCTGTATGGGTGAATTTTCATATGAAAAAACCAAATCTTCTACTTGGATCATTATGGCTGGATAACCATTGGGGCAGCTCGAAATTCATCAAACCGGCCTGTTTCTGCTTACATTCGATATTTCATCAAATTCAAATAATCAGACCAATCTTACTAATTCAGGGTAGATACTTATCAACAACAGTATCAGAATATGACATCGTCTGGGTTATCAATCCTCTAGAAATTGCCCAGTCTACCATATCATTAAATTGAGCTTCGGACGGCACAGCAGCTTCAATATAGGGTGGGATAGGATAGTTTCCGACTAAAGGAGGCGGAATCAATTCTCGCTCGATTAATATTTGATTCCATTTATCTGGATTTGAGTTGATATCTGCGACAGCTTTTTCAATCGCTTCCAGAAAAGACTTAACGATCTCAGGGTTTTGGTCAATATATGGCTTTCGAAAAGCAATTGTGCTAAATCCATACTCAGGGTGGGCCGAGTCATCAATCAATACAATCGCTCCAGCTTGCGACGCCAAGGTTGATGCTGGTTCTGGCAGAACTGCAGACGCCAGCTCGCCGCTATTCATCAAGGCAAGGCGATCGGATATGTTTGGAATATTGACTTTATTGAAATCTGCGGGATTATACCCTTCTGCCTCGAGCAATCGGTCGGCGACATATTCTATTATGGTTCCTTCTGATACCCCAATATCTGCTGACTGCAATCCCACCAAACTAGTAATTCCACTCGCCGCACCTGCCAGCAGTCGAAACACTGGATGGGTCGGATCGGCTGCCCGGGCAAAGCGAACAACCTGTAAAGTGACATTATCTCGGTTGGCAAAGATTGTTGATGTTAATTCATTTATCATCCCATCCGCCTGCCCAGAGGCGAGCAGCTGGTCGCGCTCTGGTGCAGAACCAACAGGGATCAATTCAACATCCAGGTTATTTTCTGTAAAATATCCTTGAGATTCGGCTACATACATAGGTAAAGAATCAAGGATTCTCAAGACGACGAAGCGAAGTTTCCCTGCCTCCTGTGGTGAATTTCCAGATGGAGTGCAGCCAGATAACAAGACGGTAAACATTAGGAGAAAGGCAACCAGAGTACGTGAAAGAGATTTTTGAAACATTCGCATTAATCCTCTTCATTCGGTTTGCGAATTTTATCACAGGTGTGCAGAGCGAATCCCCCAATGAATGGCGATTGTCCCGAACATCCGTCTGGTAAATCCAACCTCATGAAATCCAGCATCAGCAATTCGCTGCGCCAAATCTTCGGCTTTAAGAAAAGCAGCCGTGGAGTTTGGCAAGTACCGGTAAGCCTCCCGATCACCTGATATCACTCCCCCAATCAAAGGGATAACAGAAGATAAATAAAAAGTAACCAATGGTGAAAACCACCCGTCTGGCGGGCGGGTCGTATCAAGCGAAACAATGCAACCACCCGGTTTCAGGACGCGATATTGTTCACCTAAGGTGCAGGATAAATCGCCCACATTGCGGAGCAAAAAACCTGAAATTACGGCATCAAACTTTTGATCTGAAAATGGCAATTTTTGGGCATCACAACCAAAAAATCGAATACCATTCCTGGGGTGGTTTTTGAGGCCTACTCGCATCATTTCGATCGTAAAATCACCCCCGAATACAGCTGCACCAGGAAAATGTTGGCTCGCAACATATGCTAAATCCCCCGTTCCAGTCCCCAAATCGAGGATCGAAGACATTGAATTGCCTGACACATTCAGATGATTGACAACTTCGTTCCGCCATTTCTGGTCTTGATACCCTGTCATTACTCGGTTAACAAGATCATAACTACCTGCAATTCGTCTGAACATTTGCCTGACGTATTTACCTTTTTCGATACTTCGATACTCCTCCATATTGTCTTGTAATACTCCCTATGGACATACCTGCGTATATTTTTATCAGTTAATAACAAGGAAATATTGTACAGCAGAACTGACACTCGTGTTTCACAATTGTCACGATGGTTTTCTGTCTATAAAGGTATTGAAGCAAAATTTGAGCGGACAGGAATTGCACATGTGTCTCACACCCGATTGAAAATCATGAAACAAGTAAATTTGAATCAGCTTCGGATGCAATTAAATTCGGGTACATGTGGATCATTCCGGTGATTATTCTGGAAATTCACATTAATCAAGTGTTGATGATAGCGTGTGTAAATAATCAGCCCATTGAGCTTTCTGTACCATCAGGTGACATGTGTTTCTATTCCAGAAAACGTGAAAATTTATGACACAAAGGAACGATTTCTCGATACGGGCTCCTTAATTAAGGAGTGTTCATCGATTTCGTTGATAAACCATTTTTCAAAATGTTAGCACCCCTTGGTCTCACCTGCATTACAGGAAAGACATCGTGTTATTATGGTGAACTTGTCGAATATGTAAGATGTATAGGCCACAATCAGCCATCATTCTCAAAGTTTTTCGATGGACGAATTATTGATCTTGATTTAAGACCAGATGGTATAAACAGGCAGAAAATTATGACACGTCAGCATAATATCAAGCTAGACACGATAAATTCCTGAAAATTTTGATGAGGAAATTATCGAGTTCATTTTGGTCGCCAACTCTAAGGTATACATATGTTTGTGGAAGAAATCGTCGATCTGACCTATCGTAGGCATATGATCAACCCAATGCAATTGATCTGGCAGCAAACGCATAACATCAAACAAACCTGGTGGGCGAATTATTCACAGCCAAAAATAAATTTAACAAACGTTGAACATAATACAAGTGGGAAAAATCTGCAATTGCGTCAGTGGAAATTCTATGGATAATCGGGTTTCATTTCAAATTAAACCAAGGGATTGCTACACACTCCCCCAAATGAGATGCGTTAGTAAACTACGGTGCGAGAATGTATCCGGATGGCAGCTCTGGACTCGGTCTTAATGGACGGATGGCTTGAACGATAATTAATAATCGTCGTCGTCTACCCAAAGGTCATCATCCTCTTCTTCGATTTCAAGTTCGTCCCACTCATCTAATTCTTCCAGTTCTTCTTCCTCTTCCCACTCTTCATCATGTTCTTCCAGGTCGCTGGCGCGCGAATATGTCATACAACCTTCATCCGGGTCAACTTCGACACCAGCAGCACCACAATATCCATCATCTAAAAACACACAATCCACATAATGACACCGAATTCGTGGCATGCGTATTCTCCTCTCTTCACTGGAGCTTATCATAATCGGTTTGGAATTTTACCAAACGGAAGACGGTGATAAGAAAATATGCGGTTATCACAACCGCAGAAATCACACAATAGGGGCATATAGCTTTAATGACCACAATTTCAAGGTATGTGAGGTATGCCGAGTAAAGGGCGCCGACCAGGCTTACTCCCATTTGGATTAGTAACGAATTACTTTGCCACGTGATATTTCTGTTTTCCAAAATGAGCCCAGCGATCAAAATGATGTAGGCTCCCGCACCCAGAACCGCGATCGGTATTCCGAAAATCTCGGAATACGGGCTCGTATTCACTACATCACAACCACCACCGGGAGCACAAAATGCCGGGGTTGTTGAACCAAGTTTGATGTACGTCAAATAAAGTGCATCTACCAGCCCGATAAGAGCCAGGATAAAATTTATGTACCATAGAGATTTTAATGCGCTCGAGTTTATAACTGCGTCCGAATGAACAGACATACTATTGGTTTTGCTCCTCTAATAATGGCATGATGATCTGCCTAAAACCCGATAAGCCGGGCTTTTCAGAGTCCATTTGAAGGATACCGGAGTACAATTTACCATTAATCATAAAACTTGGCGTGCCTTCGACACCCTGTGACTGAGCAGCTTGAGTACGCTCACGTACTCGTGAGGCATACCTGCCTAAATCATAACAAGTTCGGAACTCCCCTGGATCCAGATTTGCTGCAACTGCAAAATCAACCAGGGCGTCTCGCGAAAACTGACTAACCCCCTGATTCTGAAATAATAAATACCTGTATTCCCAATACTTATCCTGAGCCAAAGCACATTCCGCAGCTTCAGCTGCTGGAATAGACATCTGGTTAACAAATGCAATTGGATGGCTGATCAAAACGGCAAAGCCGGGCTTGACATAGGCATCAAGAAAATCATTTTCAATGGAGTCAAAGAATTGTTTGCAATTATGGCAACCGAAATCTTCATATAGAACAACCTGGATCGGCGAATTCAAATCACCTGCATAAGGTAGGCCATCCGCCCCAATTCCGGTAGGCATGGATGAAAATGGATTTTCAGCACTCGAAATATCGGTTTTCTCGTGGGACGGCCAATTTGGATCAGGGATGCAACCACTAAAACGGCTATCAGCGCGATCCCGATTATCACTGCGATGGGGATGCGGTTCACATCACTATTCGATGTTGTTTTCGCGCTCAAAAATACCTCACCAGATCACTCCATCAGCCAGGCTTCCAGGGTTGAACCAACAGGCAGCGATTTTACCCCAGATGGAACAATTAGCAAAGCATTTGCCAATACAAGAGAGTGCAGGTTTCCAGAACCTTGGTGACCGGTTAAACGGGCTCTCCATCGGCCATCTTCGCGGACAACAATTGCGCGTAAAAAACTTTCTCTACCATCGGATAGAATTTCATCACTCGTTAGCACCTGAATTGCACGGCGATCATCAGATTCAGCTCCTGCCATTTTCCGCACTGCCGAATGTACGAACACTTCACAACCAACAAACGCTGAGACTGGATTGCCAGGCAGCCCAATGAGTGGAATCCCTTTATAGGTGCCAAATGCAATCGGCTTTCCCGGACGCATATTGACACGCCAGAATGAGAGATCTCCCCACCGATTAACCACTGTTTTGATGAAATCAAAAGCGCCTACACTCACTCCAGCCGATGTGACGATCAAATCAACTTGTGCGGTGACTGCCTGCTCTAGCACGCGCTTAACATCATTAATATTATCTTCTGCTATTCCAAAACGAATTGGTTCAGCACCATACTTTCTTACCGATGACGAAATTGTCAGAGAATTTGAGTCATAGATTTTCCCAGGTGTTAATGGTTGGCCCAACTCAGTGAGTTCATCTCCGCTTGCCAAAATACCAATAAGCGGTTTTTTGTAAACCATTACTCTGGAAATACCCAGCATTGCAAGGAAACCTATCTCTTGTGCACGCAGGCAGCCCCGACGAATGACAAGCTGCCCTTCAGAAAAATCTTCACCTGTCTTGCGAACATATTCTCCTGTATTCACCTTGGCATAAATCTTTACATGATCCGGGAGTTCAATTTGGTTATTTTCCCTCCAGTTTGTATTAGTAAACTCAACTGGAACGACCGCGTCGGCACCATCTGGCAAAACTGCACCGGTCATTATCCTGGCAGACTCGCCGCTGTTGATTAAAACAGAAGGTACCTTTCCCGCAGGTATATCATCAACAACAGCCAGATCGATCGGAGAATTTTGATTGGCTGATGACAAATCGCGTGATCGAACGGCAAAACCATCCATACTTGAATAATTGTATGGTGGAAAATTCACAGGAGAGGCGATGTCCTCCGCTAAAATCCTGCCAAACGCATCCCCCGTATTTATTTCTTCTGTCTTACATATTGGCAATTTCGCCAGCATTTGCTGACGGGCTTCACTTACACTCAGCAATGTGACAGCTCCCTAAGAATGGCGGCAAAGAAATTCGCCAGATTATACCACTCTGAGATTACCCTGCTCGAACTCGTTCTGCCTTAAGAACGTTGGGTAAATTCTCTATGAGAGTCAATACTTTGCTTAACTGATTTACGTTTCGAATCTCTAGAATTAAATCGAATACAGCAATATTCTGGTGAACTTTTACATCCACTTTGGTCATATTTACCCCCTCTTTTTCGAAAATTGTCGATACTTCACGCATTAAACCCAACCGATCGTAAGCACGTATCTGTACCGGAACCGGAAATGTATTACCCGTCTCCCCCCATGAAACCCTTACCAGCCTTTCCCTATCCCGAACTTTTAATATGTTCGGGCAGTCCTGGCGGTGTATGGTAACTCCTCGCCCACGGGTGATGTATCCGATAATCTCATCACCAGCTACCGGACGACAACAGCGTGCCATCGCTGTCAATAATCCCTTCAGTCCTTTTACGGATACGGTGTCAGATGTGAGTTCTGTTGGCTCTGTGATATATCCAGTTAAATCTTCTTGCTCGTCATCTTTTTCGGGAAGATTGATCGAGTTTACCACCTTCCCCATAGGGAGATCGCCACAGCCAAGAGAATAAAATAAATCTTCACTCGTCCGATATCCGAGTTCGATTGCTAATTTCGAGAAATCTACATCAGCAATCCCAAGCCGGCGGAGTTCCCGATCAATTTGACTTTTACCCTGGCTGATATTTTGCTCACGCGCCTGCACTTTAAACCAGTGTCTAATTTTTGATTTTGCACGCTGGGTGTTTACCAAACCTAGGTTTGGATTCAACCAATCGCGAACTCGGCCCACCACGCTTTACGGTCAGGATTTCTACTCGATCCCCGGTTTTTAACGAATAATCCAAAGGAACGAGTTTCCCATTGACTTTTGCACCCCGGCAGCGATGTCCAATTTCAGTATGGATCTGGTAAGCAAAGTCGATCGAAGTTGAACCAGCAGGCAGGTCAACTGCGTCGCCCCGGGGGGTAAAAACATAGACCCGGTCCGCGAAGACATCTGTTTTCATCCCATCGACAAATTCTGATGCATCCTGTACATCTTGTCTCCATTCCATCAGGGAGCGGAAATGGAGAATTTTTTTGTCAAACTTTAAATCCGCCTGCTTACCTTCCTTGTATCTCCAATGAGCTGCAATTCCTTGTTCAGCCTCATTGTGCATTGCGAAAGTTCGAATTTGAAACTCAACTGTTTTTCCATCGTCATATACAACCGCGGTGTGCAAGGAACGGTAATGATTGTCCTTTGGTACAGCGACATAATCATCAAATTCACCAGGAATTGGCCTCCAGTTGGCGTGGATCACACCAAGAGCTGTATAACAATCCTGGTTTGAATTTACCAACACCCGAACACCGCGAATATCACTCAGTGCATCAAAGGGAACATTTTTTCGGACCATCTTCCTGTAGATGGAATAAATGTGCTTCGGACGACCACTTACTTCCGCCTCAACATCTTCTTCTGCAAGAAATTCCTTTACGTGCTTGGTGATGTTGAGCATTTCTTTTTCACGGGTCTCCCGCCGGTCAGCAAGGGAGCGGGCAATCTCCTTATATTTATCTGGGTTTGTGTAACGAAATGCCAGATCTTCCAATTCCCATTTCATTTGCCAAATACCCAGTCGGTTTGCAAGAGGTGCAAAAATATCCAGGGTTTCTTGGGCTACGCGCTTTCGTTTGCTCTCAGGGACGTAATTTAATGTCCGCATGTTATGTAGGCGGTCCGCCAGCTTGATCATGACTACTTCAGGCTGCTCCGCCATTGCCAACAAGGTCTTCCGTAAAGTTTCCGATTTTGCATCATACCGACGACTGCGGAGGTTTAAATCAAGTTCTGGCTCCAGATCTACAACTTCTCTACCAGTGGCAACCCGGACCAGATCACGCTCTTTCACTTCCTTCTCAACCTGCTTATCAACTCGAGATACGCGTGGAAGATCCGTCAGCTTCGTCACGCTGTCTACCAACTTGGTGACCGTTTCTCCGAAATCACGTTTCAATTGCTCCAAAGTTACATCCGTATCCTCCACCACATCGTGTAGTAAGCCAGCAACGATCACGTATGGCGCCGGCATAAATTTTTCAACAAGAATATCAGCTACGCCGACACAGTGAGTAACATAAGGCTCACCAGAGGCTCTGATTTGACCGGAATGAGCCTTTTCAGCAAACCGATAAGCGCGCAGGATGAGCTCGCGATCAGCCTGATTGTAAATCTCAGGCAATTTTTCCATGAATGTTTCAAATTTCATCGTGTGAGGTTGCTCCCTGACAAACTTCTCAAATACGTTTAGGATAAATTATGATCAAGTATAAACCCGCCTAATGGTGTGTACAAGTCCTGTTCCATTCAGACGATATTAAAAATGTAAGGACCTACCTTCTTGCGCCAAACCAAAAATTGAATATACTGGGTGCTAATCATAAGATAACAATTATCCAATCAACTTTTAGGCGATAAAGCCACAAAACCAAATAAGGCTCCAGAGAATTTTTCCCCATCTCCAACCAATTGTGTCCCGGGTTCTAGAATCATGAATGAAATGATGTTGGTGCCTGCACCGATGCGGAAAGTTTACTGGTTATTTATTCCACGTTTCTCTGGATACCAAACTTCATTAATTTGCTGCCTGGACCACGGAACAAAGTTGATCTCATACTCGTTGAATAAAAAATCCTAAATAAATAATGAAACGTATCGTGCGATATCTGTAAGTTTTCCGCAAGTTAGCGAAACCATTTCAAGAGATTAGTCTGACTGGCATCCATGGCTGAGACCGAAATTCTCCCTTCTCAAAAAAAGAGAAAGCTAAATCTTGCCTGGTTGATCGAAATCCTTTACAAACCCAGTGAAGTTTTTAAGCAAGTGCCTGCCGGGACCGAGTTTAACTGGCTGACACCTCTGCTTGCATTCACTTGCACAACATTAATCCTGGTGTTATTACAAGGATCAATTCGCCAGGCAGCAGTTACTTCAGGCGAAATCCAATACCCTCCTGGATTCGAGTTCTATACCCAAGAACAGCAAGCACAATTTATCCAAGCCCTGCAGGCGACATCCAGCCCCGTATTTACTTATCTACTACCAGGCATTACCCAACTCGCTGGAATATGGATTGGTTGGATGATCGTCGGTGGATTACTGCATCTGATCCTGACACTCTTGGGCGGCAGAGGAACGACATCGGTCTCTCTGAGCCTCGTTGCATGGGCAAGCGCGCCTTTCATCCTGCGAGATATCATTCGAATCATTTATATACTGATAACCGATCAATTAATCCAAACACCTGGTTTAGCAGGATTTGTTCCAAACTCCGAATCTCAATTATTTATTTATTTCGCACAACTCCTCTCCTTGATAGATATATTTTTGATATGGCACACAATCCTGTTAATGATAGGAGCACGGATTGCCACCCATATTTCGAAGAAAAAAGCAGTTATTGGTGTACTAACGACGATACTTTTCGTCATCGCTGCACAGGCATTACTGGGTTATTTGATCGGTCTATTGTCTAATCTTTCGGTAACCAGGCCATTTTTCTTTTAAGTGATTAGGAAATCCAGACAACATGTCCGAAGAATTTATCAACCTGTCAGGTCTTACAAAATTCTTTCAAATGGGGATGTTAACCGTAAAAGCATTGAATGGAGTTGATCTGAGCATATCGAAGAATTCCTTTGCTATGATCATGGGTCCATCGGGATCCGGAAAGAGTACACTCTTATATTTACTCGGCGGGTTGGATAGACCAACCTCCGGAGAAATTCGCGTTGAAAAACAAAAGATTGATTCCCTCGACGAAAACCAATTAGCGAGTTACCGTAGAAATCGCGTTGGGTTTGTATTTCAATCATTTAATCTAATTTCCAGTATGACTGCGCTGGAAAATGTTGCATTTCCAATGCGGTTTTCCAGAGTTAGCCGAAAAATTCGTCAAAAAGAAGCCTTCAAATTATTAGAGTTGGTCGGACTTGCGGACAGAGCTCATCACAAACCTGCTGAACTATCTGGCGGACAACAACAACGAGTCGCAATCGCGCGTGCCCTGGTAAATAATCCAGATATTATCCTAGCGGATGAACCAACTGGAAATCTTGACACAACAAGTGGAATGATCGTAATGCGAACGCTCAAAATTCTTCACGATCAGGGTGCAACATTGATTATTGTTACCCACGATCACAGAAATCGCATATTCAGTACCGACACACATTTTATTCTCGATGGAAAAATTGTTAGCGAAGACATTTATAACCAGTCAACCAGTTTTGTTGATAATCATATTAATCTGGAGACAGCAAGCGATATCCAGCCCAATGAAAACAATCCGTTTGAAGCACAAGAGGTATCAGAATGAAAAGCAAACGGAATTTCATTTTCCCGTTGATTTATCTACTCATTGGAGTCTTGCTCATGGGTTTCCCGCAGAATGTGTTGGCTGCTCCGGCAATTACGGGAATTTTTCCTGGTACTGTCTCTGCGGGGGTAGAAAGTGAAATTACCATATATGGTACCGGATTCGAATCTGGATTGACCACCTCACTCGAAGGGTACGGGAATTTACAGGCTTCTTACTCCAACAGCCAAACAATAATTGCCAGCATACCCTCAGACATACCGGTGGGAACATATACGCTCCGTGTGACAAATCCAGATGGAACATGGGCAAATTTGTTTAATGCCTTTTCCGTATCCAATGCTCCGATTTCAACCATACCCATCCGCACACCAGAAATTAACAGTCAACAGGTTGATAGACCGATCATCGTTATTGATTCCTATAAAACAAGTAAAAACCCAGTTTTACCCGGTGAGTCATTCAACGTTGAAATCCGCATTGTCAATCGGGGAAGCGAGCTTGCGACCAACGTAATTATTTCATTTCAGGTTGGTGAACTTGTGCCCCAACAAACTGGGGGTGTGTTGGCGGTTAAGGAAATTGACCCTGGAGAAAGGAAAAAATTAGAACAGCCAATGATCGCGACCTACGAATTGGCTGGCCAGACGATTGCTACAATTCCAGTCACAATTACTTATGGAGATTTATCCGGAAACTCCTATAGTGGTAGCTTTTCGATCGCCGTGAATATACAACAGGTCTATAGTGGCGTTGCTCCCACAGAAACATCAACACCAACAACCGCCCCCATAACTCTTCCCCAATTAGTAATTGTAGATTACTCAATCGATGCGCCTCTTCTGCAGCCAGGTGTGCAGTTTCAAATCAGCGTTGATGTAAAAAATCTGGGAGCAGCGTCAGCAAAAAGTGTAAGCATGGTCGTTGGAGGCGGCACGATTGCGATCGATCCTAATGCCACACCAGGTCCAGGTGGAGTCTCAGGCGGTGATTCAGATCTCACCAATTTCGCACCCTTAGGAACTTCGAATGTTAAATTTCTGGGAGATATTGACATTAACGAAAAAATTACCGCGGTTCAAGATCTGATTGTTAATGTAAATACAAATCCAGGGGCGTATCCGTTAAAGATTTCTTTTGTTTATAGTACTTTAACCGGAGAGCGTTTGGTTGATGATCAAGTCGTTACCTTGTTGGTCTATTCGCCTCCGGTAGTAGATATCGGTTTTTATCAGGATCCTGGATTTTTCTTCGCCGGGCAACCAAACCTGGCGCCGATCCAGGTCATTAATTTGGGCCGGAATACCGTTGTTCTGGGGAATATGCGTATCACATCCTCTGAAGCAGATCTGACAAACAATGTTGTGCTCGTGGGAAACCTGGAGGCAGGCGGGTATTTCCCTCTCGATGCATCTTGCGTTCCTTATGCTCAGGGTACGCTGGAATTACTGATCACAGTTGATTACACTGATGACTTTAACCAGAATCAAGTTTTTTCAAAAACCTTGACTGTTGAAGTTAGCGAAGCACCACCAATAGAGTTTCCTCCTGGCAATGACGACGGGAGTGGAATTCCAGGTGGCAGTGAAGAGCCGTCCAGCAACAACGAGTCTCTCTGGCAAAAAGTCGTTAGATTTCTAAAAGGACTTTTCGGGCTCGACAGCTCCCCAGATCAGGGCACTGTTCCCGTTGAAAGCCTCCCGTCATCTCAAGAGCCGGTATTCGAGCCCTGAGGAAGGGGAATTCTTATGGGTCTTTATGATCTAATCACGCTCATTCTTGACAATTTGGCACGTCGAAAAGGCAGGGTAGCATTAACCGCCGTCGGAGTTGTCATCGGAACAGCCGCGGTGGTTATCCTCGTTTCGCTTGGAATTGGGTTACAGCAAAATGCAAATGCCCAGCTGGCTGGGATTGGCGACCTGACAATAATAAATGTTGCGCCGAATTACGGGGGTGGGCCAGGCTTCGATGGTGGGGTTGGTCTAACCCCACCAGATCCACAGATGATTACAAATGATACATTAGAAGAATTGAGCACGATCCCAGGTGTCGTCGGAGTGTACCCGCGGGATTTTCTTAACGGCGGTGCACGCATGAAATACAACCGTTTGGAGACCTATTCAGGTGGGATCGGTGCCCGGCCAGATATGCTCGAGATCCAGGGTCTAAAAATTCAACAGGGATCATTAAATCTTCCAAGGGGAACTGTCATCGTGGGATCTATGATCGCTTCGTCTTTCATGGATCCAAATCAACGACCTGGACAGGAACCACCGCCTACTCCGGATTTATTCGATAAGAAACTCCAACTGGATATCATCAAGTGGGATGAACAGGGCAATGAAATCACAAAAAAACACACAGTAAAAGTTGGGGGAGTCCTGGCTTCGAATGGAATGGATGACTGGGCAGTTTATATGAATCTTGAAGATATCACTGCTTACAATGAATGGGTAATGGGAAAACGAATCAATCGTAGTATCGATGGTTATCCGGATGGAATTGTAAAAGTCGATGATGCGAAAAATGTCAGTAGTGTCTATGATGCAATTATTGCCCTCGGCTACCAGGCTTATTCAAACCAACCTTATGTGGAAGGAGTAAACAGTTTTTTCTTAATCCTGCAGGTAGTTTTCGGCGGCGTCGGTGCAATTGCCCTCCTGGTTGCAGCAATTGGAATCGCTAATACGATGGCCATGGCTATTCTCGAAAGAACCCGGGAAATTGGTCTCATGAAAGCACTTGGGGCTACCAATCGTGATGTCCTATCCGTTTTTCTCGGAGAAGCAGCGGGAATAGGCTTGATTGGAGGGTTGGGTGGTGTACTTTTTGGCTGGATGGCTGGGCAGGTAATAAATGTACTCGCGGTCGCCTATCTGGCTGGGCAGGCTGTGCAACAAGGTGGTCCACCGCCTCCAGCCGCTGCTGTTGTATCGCCCCCTTGGTTATTGGTGTTCGCACTCGTATTCGCGACGCTGATTGGGATTTTATCCGGGTTGTATCCCGCTTTGAGAGCTGCTACTCTGATTCCAATAAATGCACTTAAGTATGAATGAACAGGAGACTTGAAAGCCATGGATATCACTAAGTTCCGGGTGGCACCAAACACCAAAATCCATCTTGACGGGATTGATCCTGATGACATTTCAGGCACTTCTGAAGACAAAGATGAAGCAAAGAGTGCGCTCAAGGAATTAAATCTCCGCCTTGAGAGCTTACAAGAATTGCTTTTCGCAGAACACAAACATAAAGTATTAATTGTCTTACAAGGTATGGATACGAGTGGTAAGGATGGGACAATCCGGCATGTTTTTGAAGGTGTAAATCCCCAGGGGGTCAATGTCGCAGGATTTAAAGTACCAACACCAGAAGAATTAGATCATGATTATCTCTGGCGGATCCATAAATACACACCGGGGAGAGGAAACATCACAATATTTAATCGCAGCCACTACGAAGATGTCCTCGTAGTCAGGGTCCACAACCTTGTCCAAGCAAGTGTTTGGAAAAAAAGGTACCATCATATTAATGAGTTTGAGCGAACCTTGGTCGATGAAGGCACAACGATATTAAAATTTTTCCTACATATCAGCAAAGAAGAACAAAAAGAAAGATTACAAGCCAGATTAGATGATCCATCCAAGCATTGGAAATTCAGCCTCGGCGATTTGAAAGAGCGTGCACTTTGGAACGATTATCAATTAGCATATGCAGAGGTCCTTCGCCAGACGAGTACAGATTATGCTCCCTGGTTCATCGTGCCTGCAAATCGCAAATGGTTCCGTAATTTTGTTGTGGCAAGTGTAATCGTCCAAACACTGGACAATTTTGGAATGAAATACCCGGAAACTACAGATAATCTTGATGGAGTGGTGATCCAAGATTGACACCATTGGCTGGTTTACCCAGTATTTCGTAAGCCGGCAGCTATCCCATTAATGGTCACCAGGATGACATTTTTAAGAGTGTCCTCCTCTTTCGGGTTGAGTGAGCTGGGATTTCTTAATTTTCGTATTGCATCTAGTTGTAAATAGTTCAATGGGTCAATGTAGGGATTGCGAAGTTTTATCGATCTCTGGATCACCGGATCATTCTCCATTAATTCTTTATGCCCGCTGATATCCAACACCGCCTCGAGTGTCTTATCGTATTCATAAAGAATGTCTTGAAAAATCATTTGCCTGAGTGCCACATTTGGAACGAGCTCCGCGTATTTTTCAGCGATCCCCATATCCGCCTTGGATAAGGACATTTCAGTGTTATCAAGCAAGACTCGGAAAAAAGGCCAGCCAATATACATTTTCTTCAATAACATTAATGAAATTCCTGACTCGGAAAGCGCAGTGCCGACACCGTACCAGCCGGGCAGGTTAAAACGGCTCTGCATCCACGAAAAAACCCAGGGGATTGCCCGAATTTTGTAAACTCCTGGATCGCCTGCCTGGCGGCTGACTGGTCTAGAACCGATGTGAAGCTCGCTGATGTAGTCGAGCGGAGTTGCATATCTCCAAAATTCACGAAATCCTTCAGTTTCATAAACTAATTTTCGATATTTGTTGTATGAAACGAAGGACATAACACTCATGGCGTTCCGCCATTCTTTATGTGCTTCCCGCGCCGCGGAATCAGGTATAGATGCCAGGATGACCGCGCTGGCTATTTGTTCCAGATGCCTGTGAGCAAGATGATGGTTTCCATAACGAGCTGCAATCACTTCACCTTGTTCTGTCATCCTGATCCTGCCCTGTACTGTCCCTGATGGTTGGGCTTGGATTGCTCTATTTGCCGGCCCACCACCTCGCGCCACTGTACCTCCTCGACCGTGAAAAAGCGTGAGTTCAATTCCTGCCGACTGGCAGATTTCGCCAATTTGTTCCTGTGCCTGGAATAATGCCCAATTAGAAGCTAAATAACCACCATCTTTATTGCTATCCGAATAACCAATCATCACGGTTTGCTTATTCTGATTTGTAATTAGATGTGATTTATACACCGGGATCGAGAATAAGGATTCCAAAGTCGCTCCGGCAGAATGCAAATCTTCAATAGTTTCAAACAGGGGGACGATTTGTAATCCATTGGAACAGCCGATCCAGCGTGCCATAAGTAATACTGAAAGCAAATCAGCCGGTGATTTTGTCATCGAAACAATAAATGATCCGAATAAATCTGGACCGTAAATATTCTGAGCCCTTGCGATCAAATGAAATAATGCCCAGGTCTCTGATGTCGCTGGAGTAACACCCGGGTAGCGGGATAACTCTGGTAAAGGTTTTTCAAGAACCTCCGTTATGCAAGCAATCCTTTCTTCATCTCGCGCTTGTTCAATATTTGGATGGATCCTTAGCGCACGTAACACCTCATCCACAGCCAGGTTGAGGCGGTGGGAGTCTTCTCGGATATCAAGACGAGCAGCATGAAGACCGAACGTCATTATTTGTTCCAATAAAGTCGTTACACTCCCTGATGCAATCGCTTTAGGGACATTCCTTTTAATCATTGTCAAAGGCTGCAAAAGGTCATCAGGTCTTATCCGAGCGATTTGATCTTGATCAGACAGTAATTTTGCGACCATATTTTCTTGGGTAGCAAAAGCAAGATCTGCTGCCAGTAACGATAAGATCAGTCGGAATGGCTCATCTGGATATCGGTCTCGTAAATACTCAGCATGTGGTGGATAGGGCAAGCGACTCGCAAGCCAGGCCTGTAAGTCGGGTTGGAGGGTAATGCTATCGGAACTGATACTCATGTCTCGAGCTAATTCACCAAATGCTTTGCGTAATTTTTCAATGGCGAGTCCACGATGCAATCTGAGTGTTTCCGCTGTGACGTTGACTCCCACATTCGGATTCCCATCACGATCCCCACCCATCCAGGAGGCGATTCGCAGCCAAGGGCAAGATTCCATCGTCAAATTTGGATAGTATTGCTCTAAAGCAGAACTGAGGTCCTGGTAAATTTCAGGTATGACATCCCAAAATACCTGGTCAATAAAATACAACCCAGTCCTGACTTCATCCGTCGCAGCAGGACTAGACGTTCGTGTGCGGCGAGTGAGCCACAACGAAGTTATCTGTTCACGAATTGCCGCACGTGAACGTTCAAGTTCAATGTCGCCATCAGAGGCAAGCTCCAACTGCTGTAGGCCTTCGGCAATCTTCTGTAACTTTGACAAAATTGTCCGTCGTTTTGCTTCTGTGGGATGGGCAGTAAGTACCAGCTCGATATCGAGATTATTAAGTACTCCAAATAATTCTTCAGCCGAGGTTCCTCGCTCTTGAACCATTTTTATCGTGTGAGCCAGCGAACCCTCGATTGGTTTTGCCGATTTCGGACCTTCGAGTATTCAGAATCCGGATGCGATATTGCTCCTCTGCAAGATTAACCAAATCAAAATAGACAGTAAATGCAGTCGCGATCCGGATGGCTTGTTCAGGCGTTAATTCTGAAATTGCCTGAAATAGAGCAAGCTCTGCAGCTTGAATTCCATCTCGACGATCTTTGGAAGCATTTCGGATATTTTCTTCTAATTCAAATAATTCAGGTGATTCCTGGTCGAGGATAACCTCTCCCAATATATCGCCTAATAAGCGAACCGAATCAGATAGCTGCATGAATTATTTACCTTGCGTGGAAAATTTAATTTTAGTCACTCGCAATTCAATCACTTCCAGACTCACGTTAAAATTAGGCTTTCCCGAGGTTATCTAAACAGCAAGGATCGTTGTTGCGGCTATGCGAAATGCAGTTGCATCTGTATAAAACTTTTCATTGATCAAAAGATATTCAAGATGCATAGACAGATTTCCGGACGGGCATTGAAACTACTCTATACCCGCGCCTGCCATTCTCTTGAATCAATAATAATAATGGATGCACGGGCCAAGAACTACGCTCAAAAGAACTGCTGTTTTCTATGCTAAACAACCAGAGCTGCTCATTTTCAATTATCAGACCACTACATTCGACGAATCATCTTGGTCATAAGGTAAGCGTAATGAAACCCAGACAATCATTAGACTGATTTGGTCATTGGTAAAATTTTTCCCGGGAAACTTTTCATCAAATAGCTTATTTATTGATGAAAAATCATGTGTGTCAGGCCATTGCGGGATAAATCCAGGCATTTTTAATCGATCAACGTCCAATGGAAAAACTTCCCAACCCAGTTCCGTAAGGACTGTAAAGATAAATTCACCGAGCTCATGGTGTAAATATGCCCAGGCCTGTAAGATTAATCCCACAAATTCAGATGATTTCTCAAATACTGCGGTGGCATGCTTGGCTTTTAATCGTGCGGGGGCTTTTGCAGAATTACGAAATCCTGGGACAACAATACCTGCTCTGGATAAGGTATCAAGTTGCTGACGAATGGATTCGGGCAAATCGGATAGTTTTGAAAATACATCTTGAATAACATTCAAGCGGAAATCAGATAACATAAAATCGTTTATGGCTACAAATGGGGCAAATTGCATAGAGGCATCGTCAATCATGGTCATTATTATAGTTGACCTTATTGAAATCAGTTTGTTCTTTTCTTGAATACTCCTCGATTGAATGATAGTATGGAAGGCATGGATTTTGTTGAGATTGATGGTTCCTCCGGTGAAGGGGGAGGCCAGATACTACGCACATCTTTGACTCTTTCTATCCTTTACCAAATCCCAATCCGTATTTACAACATACGCGCAAATCGATCAGTGCCCGGATTACAGGCTCAGCATCTGGCTGCCGTCAAAGTTGCCAGCGAAATTTGCCGTGCCAGCGTTAGCGATGTAGCCAAGGGCACTCGAGATCTAACATTTATTCCAGGAGGTGTTCGAGCAGGGTCATATCGGGTCGATATCCGAACAGCAGGTGCAGTATCACTCGTGCTTCAAACAATTGCTCTTCCGCTGATGGTTTTAGGAGAAAAAAAATCATCAGTCGTTGTCACTGGTGGTACTCATGTCCCACACAGCCCCATCTATGAATATTTGAATGAAATTTGGGCACATACTCTGAACTTGTTCGGCTACAAAATAAAGTTAACATTAAATCGAATGGGATTCTTCCCGCGTGGAGGAGGCGAAATTTCAGCAATTTTGAATCCGGTAACTGCTATTAAACCTGGTGAATACCTTTCCAAAGAAAAATTGACGGCAATCCGAGGAACCGCAGTAGTATCCAAACTTGATCCTCAGATAGCCAAAAGGATGAAACACGAGGCTTTAAAAATTATTGAACCTTACTGCAGGGATATCAAAATTGCCCAGATAGAAATCGAAGCCCTTGATGCAGGTGCGTATATTTTCCTTTACAGCTATAGCGAAAATAGTCCGATACGGATTGGTATCAGTAGTCTTGGAATTAAGGGAAAAAGGGCAGAACAAGTCGCCGATGAAGCCGTGAACGACCTAATACAAACAAACGAACTTCCTGGAGTATTTGACCGCCATCTAGCTGATCAGGTTCTCTTGCCCCTCGTAATAGCTGATACCTCAACACAGATAACTACCAATTCAATTACAAGCCATTTACTTACAAATGCAGCAATCATCAATCTGTTTAAACCCAACACGATAGAAATCATTGGGGAGTCTGGCAAACCAGGTCTGATTTCGGTCACTCCTTGATAAAATTATCCTAGCGTACGACCCTCGGAGGAATGATGGGGAGATCCATCCTGGTAATCGATGATGATTTTTTTATGCGAAAACTCATGGAAGTGATGTTTTCCAATAATGGACATACTGTTTATACTGCAAGCGATGCAAACGAGGCTTTCGAGACGCTTGCCATTGTGCCCATAGATATCATCACCTGCGATATTATGATGCCAGAGGTTGATGGATTAGATTTCCTCAGGCGCTTGAAATCAAACGTAGACTACGACACGATCCCAGTCATTATTATTACTGCAGCAGGGGTTGAAAAGACGATCCAAGCGGCATTGGATTTAGGTGCGTGCTTTGTTGTCGAAAAACCGTTTACCGAAACAGACCTTCAAGTTGCGATTAATCGAGCAAACTCCTGAAATTTAGAAATCCTTATTGACCAAATACTTCTAATAATACCGGGTTGATTACGTCCCACCTTGGTGCCAACACTTGCGCTCCCCCATCTGTCACAAACGGTGTGATCATATCCCTTGAAATCACGTGGGCATCAATTCCGAATATTAATCCCCTTAGGATTGTCAGACCAAATCGAGGCCACAGGATCATAGGAAGGTCTGTATCAATCGCATCCAGCAATATCGGCAATACTTGCGGTGCCCGGTTTAGATTTTTTGGTGAAAGGATCGCTCGGATTAATGCAGTAATAAAAATTTGCCCTCGTTCCATCCTGAAAAAATCATCGCTGCCAGATCGATCGCGAACGAAAGCAAGTGCTTCCTCGGCGTTTAATATATGACGACCAGCCTCATAACCGCCGGTTGGTTGCTCGAGGGAGATTTCCAGACCACCCAATGCATCTACGATTTCAAGAAAGCTATCAAACCGCATCCGAAGAGCATAGTTAACCTTAATTCCAAAGTTTAGCTCGATGACACTTTTTGCAGCTTGCAATCCCGTCCCAGGTTGTTCTGCTTCGGCAAAAAAATGGGCGGTATTTATTCTATTTTCTCCATGATTGGGTACGCTCACCCACAAATCCCGGGGGATAGATAGCATGCCAACCTTCCCTTGCAAAGGTTGCAACGAGGTCAGGATCATCGTATCGCTCCGCCCTACTGCTTCTCCGGGTTGGCGGTCATCTGTACCTAGAATTAGAATATTAGTTCGGCCGGGAAAGAAAAAATACACGATTCCAATAAACCCTACAAATGTAATCCCCAATAATACAAGGGATAAAAACCTGAATCCTGGTCGTCTTCGTTTCCTACCGGGGTAAAGATTAGACATGTTCGAAACTGGTATTTTTGTCGTTATGCCAGCGTTCGGGCGGGTGTCTGCAAGTGGGTCAATAAACTGATTCATAGTGAATCCTCCAACTATATTAACCAAATAAATCAATAGAACTACCAATATTGGGCAGATACAAGGTAGCGATTATACCTGAATTCAGCATAATTCGTTCTTTGCTGGCATATCAGTTGCAACAGATTCAGCAAATCGAAAGGTTGGATAGGTATTTCTCCAGATCGGAACATTTATCGACGGAGATTCGTCAAGAATTGGAGGGAAATTGGAATAATTGCGATATTTGTCACGAAAACCCACTTGATTTGCAAGCGATTTTGCGCTATTCTGAATAAGACGGGAGTGATAACTACACGAATGCCGAATTGATTAACCAAGCGGAAATCATCAATATAAGGAGCCATCCATGAAAAAAATATCCACATTAGTTTTGGTGTTGATTTTACTGCTGACGACACTGATCCCTGCAGCCGCTTCAGCACCATCATCAGTCATCCCAACCTTTTCAATCCTATCCGTGGATCCGGACGTTTCAGTGACAGTCCGAACCTACAACTTTCCTGCCAATGAAACCTTCAATGTATTAATGGGACAGATTGGGACGCGAGGGGTGGGAGGTATCAAGGTTGACACCATAAACAGTGGTGCCGGGGGCAGTTTTGACATGACCTTCAAAATTCCCGCTGCCCTCAAAGGTCAATACCAGATTGCGATCCGGATGCAAAGCACGGTGTCAGCATATTTCGCATACAACTGGTTTTACAATTCGAGCGCTGGTACCGGTGGTCAGCCAGTCTATCCTTCGCTGCCACCTGGAGTATTCCCAACGTTTTCCATTGTATCTGTTGACCCGAATAAGAGCGTTACAGTCCAAACCCAAAATCTCCCTGCAAACGATACCTTCGTTGTAACCATGGGGGCCATGGGTACGCGTGGCGTCAACGGTACCAAGGTTGACACTGTTGATAGCGGTAAAGGTGGATCGATCCAATATACCTTTAAGATTCCAAGCTCTCTGAGTGGATCCTACCAAATCGCCATTCGCATGCAGAGTAATGTGTCTGGCTATTATGCCTACAACTGGTTCTACAATCAAACAGGTGGAACAACAGGCACAGGTGGGCAGGGTCCAAACTACGGCCTGCCTGCCGGGGTGTATCCGACATTCAGCATAACCGGAGTTGTCCGCGACAACCAGGTAACGATAAGAACCAGCAATCTGTCAGTAAATGACACTTATGTCGTGACGATGGGTGCAATGGGTACTCGAGGAGTAAACGGCATTAAAGTAGATACCATTGACAGTGGAAAAGGTGGATCTCAAGACCTGACATTTAAGATCCCATCTGCGCTATTTGGCTCGTATCAAATCTCCATTCGTATGCAGAGCAATCTATCCGGATACTTTGCCTACAATTGGTTCTACAATAACACCTATCCATAAAACACAGACGATTATAACGAAAACAGCGCCTGGTATAACGCCAGGCGCTGTTTTCTATTGATAGAACAACTTATCAAACCGCGCTGGGGAGATGTAGGTCACTAAACTTCGTCGGCTGAAGTCTTAGCATTGCCCTCCGCACGATATTTTTGATAACAACTCATTTTTATAATTTTTGATCCGTAACCTTTATTATTTTTAACCAACTATTAATGAGTAGGTTCACCACTGAGCCATGCGTAGATCAAGACTATTTTCGCCGTTAATGTTGTTCTTCTTCGTTCTTACCCTCACTGGTTTCTTTGTGACCTATATTTTTCGAGGTGGAGAAATGTTCAGCCCTGGAAAAGTCACAGCAAAGACAAAAACAGGGATCGTTCTTGAAGGATTTCAGTCTCACGCCGAATTTGAAAAAGAATGCTCGCGCTGTCACCGACCACTCGATTCTGATCTCGCATCAACTTGTCTGCAATGCCATGTGTCGGTAAATGAGGAAATGACAATAAAAAAAGGCCTTCACAGTACGCTATTAGAGCCTAGGCAATGTGCCAGCTGTCACCTGGAGCACAAAGGTCAGGATTTTGATCCTTCCTTTGGAGCTCGTTTCTTATACAACCACGATCTAGCAAGATTTAATTTGATCCATCACAAGACAGATTTCGATGATACCCCGATTGATTGTGAAGGTTGCCACAGCGGTCCCGACTTTGCTTTTAATGAAATCCAATGCAAAGATTGTCACGAATTCAACCAGATGGAATTTATTAGCCAGCACATCCAAGACTTCTCACTGGCGTGTTTAGATTGCCACGATGGCTTAGATCGGATGGCAAATTTCGATCATGCAGCAACTAATTTTCAATTGGACGGGGTCCACTCTGAAACCAGATGTGTCTCTTGTCATCTGGAAGGTAAGTTTGCAGGAACTCCGGTCAACTGCCGGGACTGCCATGCTGAACCTGAGATCCATGCTGATTTATTTCAAGATATTTGTTCGGACTGCCACACGACCACTAGTTGGTTGCCGGCAATGCTGGATAATCAGGCATTCGAACACTCCGAAACAACGGGTTTTAGTTTGATACGCCATACAAAGAATTTCAATAATCAAGCAATTCGCTGCGTTGATTGCCATTCAGAAAACATCCAACAATTTAATCTTACAACATGTATAGATTGCCACAGCAACCAAGACCAGGTCTTTATGACCGATCACCAGGTGAAATACTCCTCCGCCTGTCTTGAATGCCACGATGGTTTTGATGGGATGATAAATTTTGATCACAACCGGGTATTTGTGTTGGATGGCCGCCACGCAGAAATCGCCTGCCAGGATTGTCACATTGACCAGACTTTCGCAAGCACATCTCCCGAATGTGTAGCCTGCCATGCTGAGCCAGAAATTCATGCAGGATCATTCGGCACTGATTGTCAGTATTGCCATCAAACAACAGCCTGGCAACCAGCCCTTTTACGACAGCATAATTTCCCATTGGATCATGGCAGTGATTCGCAATTGGCATGCGAAACATGCCATAACGTTACCTATGCGCAATACACCTGCTACGAATGCCACGAACACCAACCCGGCGAAATTGAAGCAGAACATCGAAAAGAAGGGATAAGTCCAGAAGGATTGGTCAATTGTACAAAATGCCATCCCACTGGATTGAAGGAAGACCATTGAGCCTGAATACGCAATCATGGATAACAAGGCAATGAAGAAAATATATCTGGCGGCATTGATACTAATTACCCTCGCTAGCACCGTACTAATCACTGCGGGAAGTGTTCTGGCTGTCAATCACCCCTTCCGCCCGGGCGAGTTACTTTTCAGTACACAAGAACTCGCTGAAGAAATCCGCTTTTCACTGACTAGTGGAACAACCGCAAAAGCTATTTTTCTCATTGAAATTGCGGAGAAACGTTCTTTTGATTTAGCTCTTGTTTCTGGTAAACCCGATGAAGTACTTGTATTGGAATCTTTGAACACACTGATCGACCGGATCCTTACTACAGTCCAACTCAACCCAGAATCTGCAGATGATGAAGTTCGAGGCCGCCTGATAGCCCTGTTGCAGAAGATAACCAATGTCTTGTATTACCTGGATTATACGAAAGCCAACTACCCCGATTTATATCAGGCATTTGAAATCAAGGTTGGTGTGATCAATGAATTTGCTCACAATCCTTCAACAAGTATTGCTAGTATATCGGACAGGACTGAGCAATTTCGTTCAACGTTACCCTCTCTTCTAAACCAGGCAGCCTCAGAGGCCGCCGGAAATATTAATCAGTTCTCCTTACAGAATCCTCTTGCTGTCCCATTTCTGCCAGGTAGTACTGGAGCTGAACATGCATTCTTTCCGCTCATAGGTGGACATGCGAATATTGAATGTACTGCATGTCATGCAAATGGCCAGTACACAGGCACTTCACCACAATGCGAATCCTGCCACATTCAGGAAAAACCTCTCACTCATTTCACGGGTGAATGTATAGCATGCCATACCCCCGAATCCTGGCAGCTGGTAAATTTTAACCATCAGGTTGCTAATGCAGTCAATTGTACAGGCTGCCATATACTGAATAAACCAGCGAATCATTTTGAAGGTCAGTGTTCGGCCTGCCACAGTACGAATGCATGGCGACCTGCTACATTCAACCATGCTGCTGTAAATACAACGAACTGCACACGATGCCACAATTCTGATCGACCAGCCAATCATTTTGAAGGCCAGTGTTCTGCATGCCACAATACTGTAGCATGGTCACAGGCCACATTCAATCACGCAGCGGCGGGAGCGACAAACTGCCAGAGCTGCCATACAAAAAATAAACCCGCAAATCATTTTGCTGGACAATGCTCTTTATGCCATACTACTAGCGCCTGGCGTCCAGCCACTTTCAATCATGAAGCAATGGGAGCGACTGACTGCCAGACCTGTCATATCAGCAACCGACCTCCCAACCACTTCAGCGGTCAGTGTTCACTTTGCCATACGACATCTCGCTGGGGACAGGCTACTTTTAATCATTCCGCATTAGGCGCGATTGATTGCCAAGCATGCCACACCAATGACCGCCCTGCCAACCATTTTTCTGGTCAATGCTCACAATGCCATGGCACTGGTGGCTGGCGACCGGCGAACTTCAACCATCAAAATGTCGGGACCGACTGCCAGGGCTGCCACTCCAACGACCGGCCAACAAACCACTATGCTGGTCAGTGCTCGACATGCCACAGCTCAAACGCCTGGCGACCGGCAAACTTCAACCATCAGAACGCGGGCAACGATTGCCAGAGCTGCCATACTGGCGACCGGCCTGCGAACCATTATTCCGGCCAATGTTCAGCCTGTCACAGCACAACTGCCTGGCGACCGGCAAACTTTAACCATCAAAACGCGGGCAACGATTGCCAGAGCTGCCACACAGGTGACCGGCCTGCGAACCATTATTCCGGCCAATGTTCAGCCTGTCACAGTACAACTGCCTGGCGACCGGCAAACTTTAACCATCAAAACGCAGGCAACGACTGCCAGAGCTGCCACACTGGCGACCGGCCTGCCAATCATTACTCCGGCCAATGTTCAGCCTGTCACAGCACAACCGCCTGGCGCCCGGCGAACTTCAACCATCAGAACGCGGGCAACGACTGCCAGGGCTGCCATACTGGCGACCGGCCTGCCAATCACTACTCTGGCCAATGTTCAGCCTGTCACAGCACAACTGCCTGGCGACCAGCGAACTTCAACCACCAAAATGTGGGCACCGACTGCCAGGGCTGCCATACTGGCGACCGGCCTGCCAATCATTACTCCGGCCAATGTTCAGCCTGTCACAGCACAACCGCCTGGCGACCAGCGAACTTCAACCACCAAAATGTGGGCACCGACTGCCAGGGCTGCCACTCTGGCGACCGGCCTGCCAACCACTACTCCGGCCAGTGTTCAGCCTGTCACAGTACAACTGCCTGGCGACCGGCAAACTTCAACCATCAGAACGCGGGCAACGACTGTCAGGGCTGCCACTCTGGTAACCGGCCTGCCAACCACTACTCCGGCCAATGTTCACAATGCCACAGCACCAATGCCTGGCTTCCGGCAAACTTCAATCACAGCTTCCCGATGGATCATAGAGGTGCGAATGGAAACTGTGCCACCTGCCATCCAGGAAATCCTCCTGCTTATACATGCTACAACTGTCACGACCAGCAGAGAGAGGAAAATCGCCATGCGGAGCGAAACATTACCGATATTGGCAGCCGCTGTGCTGATTGCCATCCTCGTGGAAATTGATTTTGTAATTTCTCAAGGCTAGTCGATTTATAGATTTCAACTTTACAGGAGAACCTCGTAGGCGATAAAAGTTATGGATATTCGTCAATTATTTTTCAAGGAAATTCGACAGCATCAAGCTCTAGTCGAAGGGCAGGTCGTACCGGACTCATCTCGATGTGTACAATGTGGCATCTGTTCTTATTCATGTCCAATTGGAATTGATGTTCGCAGGCATGCCTGGAATGGCACATCGATATCCGACAGCCACTGCCTTACATGCGGGCAATGTGTCGCTAGATGCCCTAGGGGGGTTCTGAGGTTTGAGAAAACCAGTTTATTTGATATTTAGTAGGTTTTGGTTGAGGTGATGATGAGGTATTTAATTGCAGGCACTGGCGCAGCCGGTTTAACCGCGGCTGAGACAATCCGCCAAAACGACCCTCACAGTGAAATCCTTATGTTTACAAATGAGGCAGATGGTTATTATTCTCGCCCGGGACTGGCATATTACCTGACAGGTGAAATTCCAGAAAAACAATTGTATCCATATAACGGCGGAGACTTTACGAGGCAAAACTTTAAGGTATGGCAAGCCGAGGTCAAAGAAATTCTGCCGGATTCACATATGGTCATTCTTGAAAACAACACATCAGTCCGATATGACCACCTATTGATTGCGACAGGCTCATCAGCCGTCCAGCCAAACATCCCTGGTATTGATCTCCATGGTGTTGTCAAGTTAGATAATCTTCAGGACGCCCGCCAAATCCTGCGCAATATTCGCAAAACACGTTCCGCGGTCATTGTTGGTGGTGGGATCACAGCATTAGAAATAGTTGAAGGTCTTCAAGCGCGAAAAATAAAAACTAATTTCTTCTTAAGGAAGAACCATTACTGGAGCAATGTACTGGACGAGTCAAAATCGCAAATTGTGCTGGACCGTCTGGTTCATGAGGGTGTTACCCTTCACCGAAATACCGAATTAGATGAAATCATTGGAAAAAACGGCAAGGTGATCGGTGTCCGGACCAAAAATGGAGACACAATTCGTTGTGAAATGGTCGCAGTTGCAATTGGTGTGCGTCCAAATCTAATGCTCGCAAAGGGATCAGAAATTAAAATAGACCGGGGAATTTTAGTTAATCATAAGATGGAAACCAATATGCCAGACGTCTATGCAGCGGGTGATGTCGCACAGTTTGTTGACCAGAGTACAGGGAATACCTATATGGATGTTCTTTGGGGCGTCGCCCGAAATCAAGGCAGAGTGGCTGGAATCAATATGACTGGTGGATATGCATCCTATGAACGATTACTACCCTACAATGTCACTCGTCTGGCAGGTTTAACCACGACGATCATTGGCATGGTCGGAAATAATAAGGAATTTGATGAAGATCTTGTTTCCATCTCCCGAGGGGATTCTGAAACATTTCGGGAAATTCCAGATGCAATCATCGCACAGAATGATTTTGATGTAAATCGGATTCGCCTAATTATTGGTGACTCTACTTTGCTTGGTGCAATTGTTATGGGCGATCAAACCTTATCGATGCCTGTCCAAAAAATGATCATGGATCAATTGGACATCAGATCAATTAAGAATTTGCTTATGCGAGAAAATGCAGATATTCATGGGATCCTGGAAGGGTTTTGGAAACAGTATAGGGAACACCGTGGCGCGCAATAACCACGAATTGTGGCTTGCTTTTCTTACCATGGTTGTTGTAACAACATTCTATGGAGCAGTCATTTTTTTCACCGGATCTGTACCCGCAGCTTCCAACTTTTTCGGTCACTCCCTTGGGATATTCGGGTTCACATTGATGGTGATGACAGAAACTCTGTACAGTATTCGCAAGCGCTCCCGTTCGGCACGCTTTGGAAAAATGTCTACCTGGTTAAAATTCCATATTTATACTGGCCTTGTTGGGCCATTCCTTGTCCTGCTGCATTCGTCCTGGAAATTTAATGGGCTCGCAGGTGCAGTTATGTTGCTCACTTTGATCATCGTATTCAGTGGTTTTGTAGGCCGTTATATCTATACAGCAATCCCACGGACAGCTGATGGAACAGAAATTGATGCGGCAAATATCCAACTACAAATTACAAAGGTAGAAACCCAACTCAAATCGTGGATGGCTTCCCAACCAACGGACACGAGAACATTTGGGTTGCGATTGGTCAGTATCCCAGATCAACCACAGTCTGGAACAAATGCAATCCTCTCGCGCGCATTCGCTGATTTGAGCTTTCGAATCCGTTTGATAACGGAGACCAGGCATCTAGCGCCGAAACAAAAAGCTGTCGTTTTACAATTGGAGGATTTAATCAAACAAAGAAGGCTACTACGGCGGCAAATGTCTGGAATTGCTTCGGCGCGCAAACTGCTCTCGATCTGGCACACCGTGCATGTTCCTATTGGAATTGCACTATTTACCACTGCCATTTTCCACATCACCGCAGCGATTTATTATGCAACTTTTTTGCATTAATCCATGAATAGCATGATCTCATCCAGCAACATCCTACTGCAGGAAATCATTTTCTTATTTAGTGAAAACTCTACGAAATTAGCTGACATTGCTATGGCAAGAACCTTCCAAAACAATGAAACACGGGATATGATCGGGTTGAAAAATCACCGTTCTACCTGGGTGTCAAAGCAAATAACAATGAAATCAGGAAAAGATATTTCTCTCAATAAATTGCGGAAGCTAGACCCAGATACAATCGCGGCAGTTCACCAAGAGTATTTTCCGGAATTATTCCGTTACGCTTGCTACCGGTTGGGAGATGCGACAATTGCTGAAGACATGGCCTCCGAAGTTTTGTTAACTTTGTTAGAAGCAGTCGAAAAAGGAAAAGGACCCAAAACAACATTAAGGGGCTGGTTGATGGGAACCGCGGCAAACCTTATCAACGAGTATTTTCGAAAAATGTACAACCGGCCACTTGTCGATCTTGATGACAATTACTACGATGATTCTAATAACCCGATTCTCCATGCTGAAGAAATGGATGAAGCCAATACGGTTCGCATGGCACTGCAATATCTTACACCCGACCAGCAGCACGTTCTGGCTCTACGATTTAGCAACCGCTTTTCTCTCGAAGAAACCGCTGCAGTGATGGAGAAGAAGGTTAATGCCATCAAAGCACTTCAGTTCCGAGCGTTATCCGCGTTAAGACGAGAAATAGAGAAGATCAACCAATGAACGAAAACTATTTGCCTGACGCGCTTGATATCTGTATTAGGGCAATTCAGAATGGCGCAGACCCAGAAGTATGCATGCAATTATTTCCTAGTATGGCCTCAGAGTTGCGACCACTGCTAGAAACGGCATTGTTGGCAAACAATATCAGCTCCGAAAATCCTACTTCTTTTGCGCTGCAAAGAAGCCTGAAAAAACTTCTCATTGAAGCAGAAGGAATTCGGGCAAAAAAAACTACAACGATATTTCGCTGGCGGATCCCAAAAATTGCATTTGCTACTGTACTTGTAGTGCTATTTTTAATTTTTGGAATGGGAAGCCTGCTGGCTACTTCTGCACAAGCACTACCAGGTGATCAGGTATATCCTCTCAAAATTGCCATGGAAGGCTTGCGGATGCGACTTGCGGGGGACTCTGTAGATCGAACTTTAATCATATCAAGCAACAACCAGCGCAGGATAACCGAAGTCCAAAATTTGTTGGATATGGGGCGAGAGGTTGCCGTCGTCTTCACGGGTGAGATCGAGGACATCACCAGCCAGTACTTTATTATCGATGATATCCTGGTCAAAGTATCGGATTCCACAGTTTTTTTTGGAGATGTTGATGTCGGAACCGTGGTTCAGGTGAAAGGAGTAACTAACCCGAGTGGTTGGATACAGGCTGACGAAATTTATCTTAGGGCAGAAGAAATACTCGGTAAAGTTGAGCAAGTCAACTTATCAACCATGACGATCAATGGAATAAACATTCGCTTAGTTCCTGAATCTCAAATAGACCAAAGGATCCGGGAAGGAGATGATGTACTCGTATTGGTTGAAGCTGGTGAAGATGGAGGTCTGGTTGCTCGGGCGGCAGTTAAACTACCACCCGGCATGACCTCGCCGTAACATATCAACCCAGAAGCCAATTTACATCGTCAAAAATCCGGTATCCTACCGGATTTTTGGTTATGCCAGTTTGGTCAACAAACGCAGGAGATCTCCTCCAAAGAGCGTGATTAGATCCAAGTCACGAATACATAATCCATTTCTTCGCGTGTATAATCGAATGTCGTAATCAGGAGGAGTGGGCAAAAAATAGGGATCTATATGGCCGGGGAAATCAGACCAAATAATTATCACCCTTTGCGAATTTTTAGCGGTTCATCCCACCCAGAATTAGCCTTGGAAGTAGCAGCTATACTTAAGGTTGGCTTAGGACAATCTACAACTACACAATTGCAGGATAGTGAAATTCACGTAATGGTTGATGAAGTTGTCCGTAACCAGGATATTTTCTTTCTACAACCATGTTCGGTTCCAGTGAACGATAATTTTATGGAACTATTGTTATACCTGGATGCATTTCGTAGAGCAAGTGCTCACAGCATTACCCTGGTTATGCCTTATTTTCCATATGCCAGACAAGAGAGGATGGCGCGCGGCCGAGAAGCCATCAGTGCACGCGTGGTCGCAAATACCCTTGAAACGCTCGGAGCATCGCGAGTTATTTTCGTGGACATTCACAGCCGGGCTATCCAAGGGTTTTTTAATATCCCTGTTGACCCTTTGACTGCATTGCCATTGTTGGCTGAATACTTTCGGAAACCAGAATTTCAAAATGCTGCCATCGTCAGTCCTGATGTTGGGCGAACGAGTATGGCTGGAAAATATGCGGAACTGCTCGATCTACCATTGGTAGTAATGCAAAAAAGACGTACCAGCTTTAGCGATGCGCGTACGACCCATATTGTGGGTGATATCAGCGGTAGAAGACCCATCGTTATTGATGACCTTATGGCGGGAGGCAGTGTTTTGAGACAGTTGGATGCCCTGTACCAACAAGGCGCAGCCGGAAAAGCCTGCTTTTCGGTCACTCATCCGATTCTGTTACCCACCGCGTTGGAAATTCTTAATGCAGATGACCGGATTGAAAAATTAGTTGTGACAAATACAGTACCCGTCCCAATCCATAAAAGACACCCAAAATTGGAAATTCTTTCAGTTGCGCCTTTGCTAGCCGACATCATATACCGTGTTCATCACGGTATCAGCATCTCGGAAAAGCTAATCCTATCCTGATCAGACCTGAATAAGATCAGCATCCCTTAGAGCAGATCGATGTTTCCATGTTATCTGTGAATTAACTCTGAATTCTCGGGAGCGACAAACCATAACCCTACTGCGTATGATGGTTAACGATTTACATCCAAAGGATGTAAAAGAAAGCAAAGGGGTTCAGAATGAATCAGGGTTCTGGTTGTCTCTCGGGACTGCTAAGGCTATTACTTTTGGGTTGGTTGTTTGATTGGCTGCAGGATAAATTTGGTTTTGGGCGAGGCTGTATTGGGTGTGGCTGTGGTGTAGTTTTGCTGATCATTTTCATTTCATTGGCCTGTTCAATTATTCTGAGTACAAATTGGCTAAGCCTGTTCTAAACTCGGGAAATTGTGGGGGCAATCAAACGATGTTCCTTTGATGGCAGCGGAGGCTTCACCACTCGAGATCAATTCCTTCAGTTGTGAACGTTTTGATTTGGTAAGCATGACAATGTACTTTGGTTTCATTTCCTTGCTCTCCTGATCAATTCTTCTCGGTCATTGATCAGGTAGCAAGATGCGTGCCATCTTTAGGTTTTATGATGGACAGTCTACTAGGTTTGACAAACGCTATTCTGCATTTAGAATTTACCCAATAGTGGACCAGGTATTCTTCTTTTCCGATTTTCTATCGATAAACAAAATGAAAATTCTAGTATTTGGTGAAAATGGTTCAATCAGCAGCTGATTTTGTTTTCTCTCCCTTGTAGAATGTGGACCAATAAATTTAAAGCGATTATAAAATTCGTTTCTCGACGAATGTTGGATATATATGCGTGAATGAGCTTGTTGACCCTTCTTCTTTGGAAGGTTATCTGACTGTTTGACCTCAGATTTGTTTCGATGTAAACTGAACGAGGTTTCACCAATATCGCTCAGACAGGAGAGCCAATGCGGTTCTTAATTGACGAAAAATCGTATGAAGATATGATCACCTCCACAGAGTTGACCAATGATTGTTTTGTAAGACCGGGGGAATATGCTCACCATATCTATCAAAACGGAATTAAATTCGTAGTTGCCAAGGCTTTGCTTGCTTGTATAAAAGAAGCAGAAAAAAACGGGGATGCCGAAGCATTACTACACCTTGGACTGCATAAAAAACAATTTGACCAACTCCTCGAAACAATGAGAAACACCGGTGGGAAAAGCGGAACCAGATTTCTGGGTGATCCCATGCCAGGTGAGCCCGAAAAACAAGAGGATCAACTAAAATTTTTCCCAAAATCACCAGAGACTTTGGAGGAAACTGGCCTGGGAAGGGGTCTGGTTTTCGAGATGGTGCTGAGAGCGATCTATAACCGTGGTAGGCCTACTGCGAATGAAATATCTCGTGATCTGGGATTGCCATATAAAGTTATAGGTGCGATTTTGCAAGAAATGCGTCAGAAAGATCTGATCGACATCATCGGGCAGAGTGGCATTGGTGAGATGAATTATGAATACATCTTAAAACCGTCACGGGGAGTTCAGGCTGCCGAGGATGCATTGAGAAAATCAGAGTATTTTGGCCCCGCACCAGTGCCATTTGCAACCTATGTCAATTCCATCCTGGAGCAGTCCATCAGAACGATAAAAGTTACAAGACGAAATATCAAACAGGCATTTTCAGATCTTGTAATTACAGACCCCGTCTTGAACGAAATTGGGCCAGCAATTAACTCTGCTGATTCAATTTTTCTATTCGGCTTTGCTGGCAATGGAAAAACCAGTATTGCTGAAAGAATTATCCGTTTGATGGGAGATGAGGTATATATTCCTTACGCTCTTGAAGCTGAAGGGCAAATAATCAAACTATTTGATCCTATTGTACATACTCCAGTTGATATTGAATCACCCATGCCTGTTTTTGGGATCGAAAACCCCTTTTCTGGAGAAACCGCTCAGTCTTCTTCCGATCATCGTTGGACGAAAATCAAACGTCCGACAATTATCGTTGGTGGTGAACTTACACTCCCCATGCTAGATCTTTCCTATAATACACACGGAAAATTTTATGAAGCTCCTCTACAAATGAAAGCGTGTAATGGCATCCTGATGATTGATGATTTCGGTCGCCAGATGGTCAGACCGCTTGATTTATTAAATCGCTGGATTGTGCCACTGGAGAAAAAATTTGATTATCTTTCTACGATTACTGGAAATAAACTCCAAATTCCTTTCGATGTACTGTTGATCTTCTCAACAAATTTGGATCCTCATCAACTCGCAGATGAAGCATTTTTAAGGCGAATAAAATATAAATTGGAAATCAAAGATCCTGATGAAAAGCAGTGGCGCCAGATCTGGGAACTGGTTTCCCGCCAACATAATGTCCCCATGGATCCCAAAGCACTCGATTACTTATTAGCAAAATGGTACAAACCGTATAATCGGCCATTAAGAATGTGCCATCCAAGGGATTTGCTAAACCAAATGCTTAATATTGCTACCTATAATATGGAACGCATACAATTTACCCCAGATTTGATTGATGCAGCCTGCCAATCTTACTTTATCTCCCAAGAAGAACAAGAGTTTGCTAAGTCGTTGCGAATGATTTAGATGCGTACATATCGCAAAATATTCACGTTCCTTGTTTTCGTGATTATTGTTATTTTCGCGTTCGTTGTGCGCCTCGAAGCAGTTAACAATTTACCGATCGACTACGATGAAGATGATTATTTATTGGCCGGGCAGGAACTCTCAATTGCCTTTAAGGGCGATTATCACTTGTTCCTGGACCTGAATTATCGTCCGGAGCATCCCCAACTTGCGAAGATTTTATTTGGTGCCATACTGGCACCGCTCCCGGTAGTAGCTCCAATTCCTGATCGACCATCGACAGCCCCCCCGGCTTTATCATTACCCCAACCACACCTGACGATTGTCCGGATGACAAATTCCATCTTAAATGTCATCAATGTTGCGCTGATCGCGATCATCAATCCAGTGGCTGGATTTTTCCTCGCGATCCACACTTACACGATCAAGTATTCAAGCCAGGTGATGTTGGAAGCGCTCCCTATGCTTACAGCTACGCTTACTGTTTTGTTTTACAAAAAGTCGAATGGGAACAGTACGAAGTGGTTAATCCTTACGGGGGCTATGTTAGGGCTGACAGCCGCCGCAAAATACATATATGCTGTCGTTGGAATCGCTGTTGTTTTCGATCTTCTTCTAAAGAATATCAGGTCAGAAAATCGTCAAATCGGGCAATTTTTCAAAAATTTAGGCATCCTGATTATCAGCGGCACAATTCTATTTTTTGCCACCCAGCCTTACCTATGGGTGGAACCTATCCAACGTCTGTGGTATTCGATAACATTCCACGGTGGTTATGCGCAAAGTCAGACAGTCCAAAATTCAAATTTCCCAATTTGGCAACCATTTACCTGGTTATTTACTTCTGTTCCATGGCACCCAAGCATTTTCTATATCAGCTTAGATCTACTGATTGCCTTTTTTGCACTTGTAGGTCTTAAATCGCTTTACACACAACACTCTCCATTTTTCTGGTGGCTTACGTTTGGTTTAGGTTTTTTAATTATTTGGCCAACAAAATGGCCACAATATATTTTGGTTGTTTCAGCCCCAGTTTGCCTCTCGGCTGGTTTGGGATTTCAATATACAGTGCGATCTATCTATACCAATTTTAGGCAGATGCGTATAAAGTCCCCAGTTACTCAGCAGACCCGGAAGAAGACGCTGCGCAGTTTAATATGGCTTCTCCCTGGAACACTCGTGATTGCGACGATTGCTATCTACCCACTAATTTTTCAAGGGGCAATGTCTCTTACGGATTTTTCTGCTGGATCCATCCGGGATGGTTTAAATGGAGGTGTCTGGCGAGAAGTCTGGCTCGGTATAACGGGTCAGGTCGAACCAGTACCTGTCCGTCTTTTTAGTTTTAATCCTTCTCGAGAAGTCAATTACTCCGGGTTTAACCTACTCTTGGATGCTTTCTTCAGCTTTGAAGGAGGCAGTTTACTTGTCTTTGAATTAATCTGGTCATCCCTGACGGTTTTTTTTCAGACGGCCCTGGGTGTCGTGATTGCCATAATTCTAAGTCGCAAATGGATCCGATTTCGAAATTTTTGGCTCGTCTTATTTATTCTACCTTGGGCAATACCGGAATTTATCGGTGCATTGATGTGGCTGCAATTTTTCCATCCAAATTTTGGCTGGTTTGTTTTGGCGCAAAATAGCTTTTTTCAACGGGTCGACCTACCTTTTATCACCACACCAATTGTGCCCGCCTGGCAAAATAACCCTACCATGGCCCTGCTCTATCTATTGATACCTGCTATCTGGTATGGTTTTCCTTTCATGATGGTGGCTGCTGTAGCCAGTCTTAAGGCGATCCCATTCGAGGTGGACGAAGCAGCTGCCATCGATGGTGCGGTCGGATGGCTGAAGTTTCAATTCATAACCTGGCCTATGTTGATGCCTTTGATTGTGCCGGCAATGATAATTCGATTGATATTTTCATTCAACCAGTTTTATTTATTTTTGATGTTTGAAACGCCGTTTCCGGTTACGTCTTTGGCAGCTACCTCATACTATATATTTTCTGATGGTGGTGCTTACGCGCTTTCAGCCGCGATTAACATCATGGCTTTAATATTTCTGGTATTCGGGATTCTGTTGTTTAATCGCTGGACGCGGGCAGCCCAAGGTGTGACCTATGCAGGCTAATAAACTTCGAGCTCACATACTCGCATATATTTTCCTGATCTTAGTAGCAGGGTTCGTCGCCATTCCAATTCTTGGAATTATTCGACTTGCAGTTGATGGGTCAATCAAAGGAGCTCCGACTGAATTCCGGCTACTCCCTGAGGAACCAACCCTAGCTGTTTTTCAGAAGGTATTCAAACAACCATCCCAGACCTTATCCTATCCAGGGCTGTTGAAGAATAGCCTCATTGTTTCGCTTGGTGCTGCTTTCCTTGCTATTGCGTTTGGAACCTCGATGGCGTATGCATTCGCCCGGATGAGGTTCCCCGGAAAACAAGCTGGTTTATTTGGATTGCTCTTAGGTACTTTACTGCCGCTGGTAGCCTTGATGACCCCCCTTTACATCATATTATCTAGGTTTGGCATCAGATCAAGCCTGTTTGGGCTTATTGTTGTCTACACTGCATTTGCAATGCCATTTTGTGTTTGGAATATGCGCTCGGCATTCCAGGCTGTTCCTAAAGAGCTCGAGGAAGCAGCATTTATCGATGGTGCCAACGAATTTACTACATTCAGGCAAATCACATTGCCTATCAGCGCCCCTGCAATCGCAGTCGCGGCTTTAGTTGCATTTTTAGCTGGCTACACCGAATTCGCAGTTGCATGGTTGTTTGTAGAAAATAGCCAGAATGTCACCGTTGCAATGGCAGTGTGGGGCATGTTTGGTTATGCGACATGGCCCGAAATTGCGGCACTGGCGATCTTGATGAGTCTCCCGGTTGTCCTCATATTTCTGATCTTGCACAGATATTTAATTGACCGACTATTAATCGGGAGTGTTTAAGAAGAAAATAATCTTAGATCAAGGAGTCGTTCATGGTACACATAATTACAGACACAACCGCATGTTTAGCAGAAGATGTTGTTTCAAAATATCAAATCCCGGTCATCCCCCAGATCATAAACTTTGGCAACGAATCCTTTCGAGAAGGAGCAGATATTGATTTTCAAACTTTTCTGCGGAAGCTTTATGCGTCTGGCGAATCACCGAAAACTGCAGCACCCCCACCTGAACGATTTGTGGAAATATTTACAGAACTAGTCCCAACCGGGGAGCCGATCCTTTGTATCCACCCTTCCGCAGATGTAAGTGGAACAATCCGATCTGTAACAGTGGCAGCTCAAGAATTTCCAGAAGCGGATATCAGGATAATTGATACGCGCACTGTCGCAAGCTCCCTCGGCGTTCTTGTAACCCTCGCATTTCTTTGGAACGATGAAGGTTTCCATGCTGACCAAATTTGTAACAAGTTGTTTGCCCTAATACCTAAAAGTAAAATATATTTTATTGTTGAGAACCTTGATTACCTCGTAAAAGGTGGACGAATTGGAGGTGCATCTGCGTTAATTGGATCAATCTTACAAATTAAACCCATCCTGACTTTCCACGATGGGCATGTAGATCAGTATGAAAAAGAGCGGACTCGCAAGCGCGCGATTCAGCGTCTGATTGAGCTCGTTACCCAACAAATCGATCCGAACGGAGCCGGGTATCCTGCCGTGCTGCATGCAGATGCAATCGATGAAGCGACGAAACTTGCTGACGAGTTGTCAAAATTACTAGATATCCCCCAAATTCCGATCTTCAATATGCCACCGGCTATTGTGACTCACGTGGGACCAAAAACGATAGGCGTGAGCTTTTTTACATCCTGATTGACTATTGCCCATGCCGGACATAGAACCTACCCAAAGCGAATCTGTGCCCAGCTGGCGCGGTCTCGTGCAGATAAATGTTAATTATCTTGGGATAACGGCGATTGCCCAAACATTAACCCCGCTCATCATTCCTTTGTTGATCCAACAGTTCATCGGAGTGACCCGTCAGGCTACTTTTTATGGAAACTTGCGCCTGTGGACTCTGATGGTGGCTGTCCTCGCACAATCCCTGGCGGGGATACTCTCTGATCGCAGCACAATTTCATGGGGCAAACGGCGACCTTTTATACTCGTGGGAACCATTTTAGTCGTCCTGCTCTTGAATGGCATCGGGATGGGTGCAGGTTTAGAAGGCGAGATCGGGTATTGGATTTTATTTGGATTGATGATTTTACTGATGATATCGATTAATATCGCTCAAGCAGCTCAACAAGGGTTTATCCCTGACCTGGTCCCTGATGAAATTCGTGGCAAAGCATCAGGCATCAAAGCGTTGTTTGAAATTCCCATTCCGTTGATAATCGTGGCGTTCGCAATTGCCCCCCTAGTCGGTCGCGGAAAAATATGGTCAGCTATTGCTGTTTTAATCGGAATAATCTCTCTGTGTATGCTTATTACGATGACCATTAAAGAACGCCGACCAAAACCTGCAAAAGATAAAGTAAACTGGGTGCCATTCGTCAGGCTGGTCGTGATGACGGTGGTATTTTCACTCCTGATTGTCATTATTGGCAGCGTCATCAACATCCTGGCAGCTTTTCTAGCGGGTAAAGTCGAGCGAGTCGTATCAATGATCATTCTAGGCTGCACAGGCGTTTTTGGGATGGTCATTGCGACTGGCTTGGGAGTATATTTCAGCACAATCATTGGACTTGGTCAAGTGGAGGCAAACCAGAATCCAAAATTTTCCTGGTGGATCATCAATCGATTGGCATTCCTTGTTGGTTCTGTTAATCTTGCCAGTTTTGCTGTATTTTTTCTCCAGGGAAGATTAGGCTTTGAACAAGAGACCGCAGCAGGTCCTGCCAGCTTCCTGCTGTTGGTCGTGGGGTTGGCAATTTTGGTAGTTGTACTGCCGGCAGGGTTTTTGTCCGACAAATTCGGCCATAAACGTATGATCGTCCTCAGTGGTTTGATTGCGATCGCAGGTGTTGCTTTACTCTTAATTTCGAACAATCTGGTCATCATTTATATTGGTGCTCTGTTTATTGGTATGGCTACCGGATTATTTTATACTTCGAATTGGGCGCTTGGCACCGAGATTGTGCCAAAGGACCAGGCAGGAAAATATCTGGGGGTCGCGAACCTGGCCGGTGCTGGGGCTGGAGCGGTTGGCGCATTTATTGGTGGTCCAATAGCAGATTTCTTTACCCGAAATTTTCCTGACATGCCCGGGAGCGGCTATGTCCTGTTATTCGGAATGTATGGCTGTATGTTCGTTTTATCAATCCTGGTTACCAAGAAATTGTCCTGATCAGCCTACAATTTTGATCCTTAATGGGCTTGCCAAATTGCGTTTTTTCTTTATAACTATAAGTCAATCAGGTTTGTCGGAATTAATTCTTATCGACTGGGAGTTTCTATGAATATTGTTTATTTGTCCCCGCATTTTCCACCGAACTATGCCCACTTCTCAATCCAATTGAGAAATTATGGGGCAACCGTCTTAGGCCTGGCCGATGAACCCTACGATCATCTACATGCCAATTTGAGAAATGCGCTCGTGGAATACTTTCGTGTTCCTGATATGCATGATTACGACGCCCTTGTGCGAGCAATGGGTTATTTTACTTACAAATATGGAAAAATCGACAGGATCAATTCGCTAAATGAATACTGGTTAGAGACTGAAGCTAAATTAAGAACTGATTTTAATATTCCAGGCATCGATACGAAACAGATTGCCGCGATAAAGAAAAAATCCGAAATGAAAAAACGATTCGTAAAAGCCGGTGTTGCAGTAGCATCCGGCGCAGTTATAAAATCGGATAAAGATGCGCACAAATTTGTTGCCCAAACTGGATATCCGGTAGTCGCAAAACCAGATGTTGGTGTTGGTGCTGCAAAAACATATAAAATTAACAATCAAGAAGACCTTAACTATTTCCTGGGAGACCGCCCGAAGACCGATTATTTTATGGAGGAGTATGTATATGGAAACATTCAAACATTTGATGGACTCACAGACCAGGACGGAAATATCGTTTTTTATACTTCCCACCAGTATTCTCAGGGAATTATGGAAACGGTCAATGCCGATGATGATATCTACTACTATTCATTGCGCGATATCCCCAACGATCTTGAAAAAACTGGGTTTGCCACAGTAAAAGCATTTGATGTTAAAGAGCGATTTTTTCATTTTGAATATTTCCGCACTCCTGATAATAAAATTGTTGCTCTTGAGGTTAATCTTCGTCCACCCGGCGGTCTGACTACAGATATGTTTAACTATGCGAATGATTTCAATGTGTACAAGCAATGGGCAAATATTATTGTTAATAATCGCTTCGATGCTGATTACAGTCGGCCATATCACTGTTGTTATATTGGTCGAAAACAGAACAAGCATTATTTACATTCTGATGGTGAAATTTACCAACGTTACAAGGAAGAGATTGTCGCAAAAGAACCCATCAGTGGTGTATTTAGCTCAGCGCTGGGGAATACAGGGTATCTAGTGCGTTCGCCTGACCTGGCCAGAGTGATTGAGATCGCTAATTACATTCAGAAAAAATATTAGCGGAGGATCGTACAGTGCACATCGAGTATCACCAATGGTGGAGTCCAAACTTGCAGCAATCTATGGAATTAAAGGTGTATGGGTATTATGGCAAGCCAATCCTCGTATTCCCTGCCCAGGGAGGGCGATTTTTTGAATTTGAGGATTTCGGTATGACCACTGCTATCAGCCACCATATCGAAACTGGCAAAGTAAAAGTATTCACAGTCGATAGTATCGACAATCAGTCGTGGGCAAATTATGGGCTTCATCCAGCTGATCGTGCCTGGCGGCATGAGGATTATGACCGTTACATCACACAGGAAATTTCACCATTCATATACCAGCATTGTCCTGGATATTCCGGGAAATTTATAACAACCGGGTGCAGCATGGGAGGCTATCATGCTGCAAACTTCTTTTTCAGGCATCCAGATATTTTCAACTCGGTAATCAGCCTGAGCGGACTAGTGCAGTTAAAATTATTTATCGGCGATTACTTCGATGATAATGTTTATTTCAATTCCCCTCTATATTTCCTGCCGAATCTTGAGGACTCCTGGTATCTAGACTTATACCGGCAAAGCAAAATTATCATCTGCGTAGGACAAGGCGCCTGGGAAGATGACATGATTCGGGACGCCAATCAATTAAAATCGATCTTAGAAGCCAAAGCAATTCCAGCATGGATTGACTTTTGGGGATACGATGTCAATCATGATTGGCCCTGGTGGCGAAAACAGCTGCCATATTTCCTTGATCAATTACAGCTATGAAGACACCTCCACAACCTAGCAAATATGCGTAGACCCCTGCATTTTCAGAGAATCACCTTCCAGTAATAAAATGTCATAACACATTTTGTCATATTTACACATATTCAGATGGGGATTTTGATGGCGAACCTCTCACCCATGAGGATTATCGAATATATCTAAACGTCAAAGCCAACATTCTGATGAAATTGTAGTTACTGAGCGTTCTACAGAATATTGTGAGCGTGTCTTAACCAGAGGCCCGCTCATTTATTTACCAAACCCGGAACACCGATTTCGAAATGACCGCATAACATTTTTGCCTGATTCTCACCACTTCCACCATGTGCAATTTTCGAGTGCCTGCCAAGGCGAAAACATAGCCACAACGGCATTCAAAGGTTCGACTGAAACGGATGAATTCCAGGGCCAGGTCTTCGATAAAGATCTCGTATCAAAATAACGATTAAATATAAACTTGGAGGCGGGAGGTTTCCCATTCCCCAATTTGGATAGCGACAAGGGTATAATTTTATCCAGCCATGGTGTGTAAATAAGGTGCCATTATGTTCGAAATTCCAATTTTTCCATTAAACACTGTTCTTTTTCCGGGAACCCCCCTCAAGTTGCATATTTTCGAAGAGCGGTATAAACTAATGATCAACGAGTGCCTGGATAACTCACGAGAATTCGGAGTCGTCCTGATCGCTGAAGGCCAGGAAGCCAATGGACCTCTACCTCAGCCCCACCAAACTGGCTGCCTCGCAAAAATCACACAATTTGATCGTCTGGATGAAGGACGGATGAACATCACATCGATGGGGACCGAGCGTTTCAAAATCGTCAAGATGACAGAAGAAAAACCGTATCTGACTGGTTTCGTTATCCCGTACCCCTTGATTGATGATGCGTCGTTTGATTTAAACCTTAATATCCACAGATTTCAAGGAGTACTGAAGAATTACCTAGAGATGATGGCTTTGGCCGGGGGGATGGAGGTCGATTATAATCGCATCCCTTCCGATCCGACTGAGCTGGCATATGTCGCTGCATATATCCTTCAAACCTCGATGGAAGACAAGCAGCTCCTGCTAGAGCTGGAGGGAATCACAGCGTACTTTCTAAAGTTGAATGAGCTGTACAAACGTGAGACAGCCATAATGAAAGCCTTGATTTCACCTCCAAATATTGAAAATGCTGGTAGCTTCTCCAGAAACTAAGTGAAATCACACCTGGCAGGCTATGGGAAAATTCACCAAAGCGATTTCCGCGATCCGCATTCTCGGCCTTGGAAATACATTAAAGACAATCCAATACTCGCTTAATCGTGACCGGATCGAAAGACAAACCCATGATGTTTTGCCATTGACGGCCTGGCAACAGCCTCCGGGTACATTTTCAGATGTTAATGCCACAACCAATTGGCTCGAAATTCAATTTGGTCCACGGCGTCTAGAGATTATCGTTTTACTTCCTGGTCTATTCCGGATCAGCTGGCTACCAGGAGAATTGCCTTTACCCTACTCCATTCATACGAAGGAATGGGCATCCGTCACCTGGGAATTTTCTGTCGGCGAAAAATCTATTTCACTTTTTACAGAATCTGCCGCGTATAAATGTTTCCCTGAAAGGGGGTATTCAATTTCTTGACGATCAGGGACGGATCGTACGAGTCGAAGATCCACCCGAATTCTTCGAGAAGGGTTGGTCACATCGCGGCCAGCTACGCCCGCGTGAGTGTATTTATGGGATGGGGTTAAAAGCTGCACCTCTTAATTTACGGGGACTTAAATTCAGGACTTGGAATACCGATCCTGGGGGGATGTACAATCCAGGTGATGATCCACTTTATCTTAATTCTCCGGTATACATTGGCTTACACGAGGACGGAAGCTATCTTGTGTTTTATGAAAATTCGTACATGTCTACATTTGAGTTTACTGAAACAGCCAGTGCTAATTTTTCCAGCGGAATGCTGCGGTATTACCTTTCAATTGGCCCAATACATCAGCTAATGGACGTTTTTACCCGATTGACTGGCCGGCCACCACTGCCACCGATTTGGAGCCTTGGGTATCACCAATCGCGATGGGGATACAAAACAGAAGCGGATATCCACACAACCGTCCAGTCATTTGCAACTCACCGTTTACCTTTGGATGCGATCCATTTGGATATCGATTATATGGATGGCTACCGGGTATTTACTGTTGACCAGGACCGGTTTCCAGACCTTAAAATACTCACGGAAGAGCTTGCATCCCAGAATATTAAAGTTGTCACAATACTTGATCCAGGCGTAAAAACAGATCCTTCCTATCAGGTTTACCAGGAGGGTAAAGATCTTGAGATGTTTATAACCTCACCAGAAGGATCACCGGTGCAAGGTTTGGTTTGGCCTGGATGGTGTGCATTTCCTGATTTTTCATCAACAGCTGTAAGGAATTGGTGGGGAGAAAAATATAGATTGCTACTTGATAAAGGTGTCGCTGGCATTTGGCATGATATGAACGAACCTGCAGTTTTTTCGGCCTGGGGAGACGTCACCCTACCTCAAAATTCCTGCCATGCCAACGATGGTGTGGGTGCAAACCATCAGGTAAACCATAATGTGTATGGATTATTAATGAATATGGCCGGTTTCGATGGGTTACGAGCAATCCAACCGGATCGCAGACCGTGGATCCTATCCCGCTCGGGCTGGGTAGGCTCTCAACGATTTGCATGGAATTGGACTGGCGATGTCAGCAGTACCTGGGAAATGCTCCAACAGATGATCCCAATGATGCTGAACTTAACATTGTCTGGGTTTTATTATTCAGGTTCAGATATCGGTGGTTTCAGTGGACATCCATCGAAAGAATTGTACATTCGTTGGTTTCAAATGGCAGCGTTTTCTCCATTTTTTAGGTTACACAATGCAATTGGCTTACCTGCCCGCGAACCTTATCGATTTGATAGAGAAACCTGCGATATTATTCGCCAAATTCTTCTCACACGCAAAAATCTATTACCGTATTTATACACCCTGGCTTATCATGCAAACCAACTCGGCGAACCTTTGCTGCGACCAATGGTTTGGGAGAATGCATCCGAACCGGATTTCTGGGAAATCCAGGATCAATTTATGTTAGGACCAGCCCTCCTTATCGCACCAGTCCTACACTCAGGCGAGGATACTCGGAGTGTTTCTCTTCCACCTGGTGGATATTTTGATTATTGGAGTGAGGAGTATTATTCCAAAACAAGGCGGATCGATATTGATTCGCCGCTAGATAAAATTCCCGTTTTTGTTAAGGCAGGTTCAGTAATCCCCATCCAACAGGAAAATAGAATCTTGCTAAAAGTGTTTTTACCTGATGCAGCCCAGAATGGCATTTCATTTGCTAGCTACCTTTACTCGGATGCCGGAGATGGATATGGCGAGTTTCGTTACGACGAGTATTCTGTCGTTAGGGAAAATGGCGAACTAACTGTCCAAAGAAAGCATTTGGGCATTTTCCCATGGCCGCGCGATGGAATTTTGATGAAATTTATCGGTTGTGATGTAAATTCGGTTTTGGTAGATGGTAAAACGGTGCAGAAGCAAAATCAATTATTTATGATTGAGGCACCATTTAATGAGATTACTATACTAGGCATTTAATTTTAGCTCTACCGACAATTAGAATTGTTCGCACTAAGTACAATCACAAAAGTAATGATCAATGTGCCCCGATGATGGATAAAACTTTGTCTGGGCATTGATTAAAACGGCGGAAGAAATCATAAGAAGCATCGATTAGTACCTTAACAGTCTCAAAGAGTTCGCAATGGGTCACTTCTCGACGGAAATGACACCAGAGCATTTCGATCGGGTTCAACCAGGGACTATAAGTGGGCAAGTAGAGCAAGACTAAACGTCCGGCTGCCGAACGAACGACTTCATCCACCTCATCGTCCTGATGAGCAGTGAAGTTGTCCCAGGCCACGTAAACCGTTTGTGTGGGATGTTTGTCTAGTAAAGCTTGCAGCAATTCGGCCACTTCTCGGCGTCGCTTTCGTCTGCGGATCAACACGACGGTCTCTCCGCTGTGGTAGTTGACAGCTCCTAAACCATAGTTCACCTTGGGCTGTCCTGGGGTTGGGATCATCACCTGTTGCCCTTTCGGGCTCCACATGGCTCGCAGGGTCGGTAGCCAACTGATGTTGAATTCATCCGCATAGTAGAAAACCTCGCCTGCCTTCAGTCCATCTCGGGTTTCTTCAATCGCCTTTTTTTGACCTGGTATTCCGGGTCCGGACTGGAAATGGTGTGCTGGGGTCGGCTGAATACAATATCTTCTTTGGCAAGCTCGCGGCGAACTGTTTCGAAGGATACCCGCAGACCGGTTTCTTCTGCCAGATAATCGGTCAGGCGGCGCAACGTCCACATCGAGTATTCCATCCCAAGGCTGCGGGGTCTCCTGCGCACAACTTCTAATAGTCGCTTGCGGTAGGCCTCGGTCACAATAACACTTCGTCCTGGCCGGGGAACGTCCTTCAGCCCCTCGACCCCTTCAGCCATGTAACGTTTGAGCCAGCGCAGAACCGTGACATGGCTTTCGCGAACAATTCGTGCAATTTCTTCAGCCTTGAGACCCTGCTCTGCAGAGAGCAGCACCATCTGTGCCCGGGTGCGGTAGCGAGGCTTATCTGTCTTTTGGTAAAGTTCTTCTAGCTCAATGAGCTGTTCTGCTGTCAAAGGAGGCACTTGTATGCGTTTCATGCCACGATTATACTTTTCAATATTTATGTGACTGTACTTAGTGGTACTCTCGCTAAGTAATTTTACAAAAGCCAGACCCGCCCCAAGGAGGTAATTGTACTTGCGGTTTTTTCTTCCACTGATACGGATAACGATGCTGGTTCCAATACGCCAACGCCTCCCATAAGGCAGCTTCCAATTCAGCCCGGGTTTCGAATTTGCGACCCCTGAGAGCTAGCGACTTGAGCTGCTTCCACCAAGGCTCGATCAAATTCAACCAGCAGGCATACTTGGGTAAGAACAGGATTTGGATTTCAGGCCAGGCCGCCAAAGCAATCCGGGTATCGCGACTATGATGGCTACTCAGATTATCTTCGATGATCAACAGACGTTCAGCAGGGAAAGTGTGAATAACCTTTTCCAGCAGTTGGATATGACTGGCACTGTCCCTTTTCTCACTCACGACCAGAGCTGCTTCACCTGTTGCAGGTTCGAAGGCACCGTGCGCCCAGACCTTACCTCGGCGTCCGTAATCCGGCTCGAAGGTTGCTCGCGACCGATTGACAACCCATTCTGCTCCTGGGTAGGTTTTGACTGCCAGCGGTCCCAACTCATCCAAACAGATGGTTCTAGTCCTGGAAGGCGGCGATACGTACGCAGCGACAATCAGCCCCTTTTTTCCACAAACTCAGGATCGTGTTTCTCGGGTTCATGGAACCAACTCTCCTGCTTGCGCCAGCGAAACCCTTCGCCTTCGACCCAGGTCCAGATGGTTGAGTCGGATAAATGGATCCCATGGCGTTCTTTGAAGGCTCTTTGCAGGCGCTCCAAGGTCCAAAGCTCAAAAGGATATCCCAGGCTCCTGGGTTTTTGCAACGCCAGATCTAGCAAAGCACTGCGGGTTTCCTGGTTGTGGGTCGGTGGTCGCCCGGGTCGCTCTTCATCCACCAATCCGGCAATCCCCTGTTCATTGAAGCGCTTTACCCATTCGATACCCATGGGTGCCCCTTTGAAGCCAGCGCGCTCGCCCGCTCGAGAGGCAGCCAATTCAGGATTATCCAGCATAGCCGCAATGATTTGGGCACGCTGCACAAGCCGAACGGGCTCTGTACGCGATTTTGCCAGGCGTCTGATTTCCTGTTCTTCTTCTCTTGTTAATGTACGAAGTTTGATCCGTTTTGACATGCTGTCCTCCTGTTCCCAGGAGAACAATTTTAACCTATTTCACGAGAAAACCACTTAGCTTGCAGATAATAAATGGTAGAGCGCCTGACCATATGCCTCACTCAAGACTGCGTCTATGAAGAGTATCTCCCGTTCGCCATAAAATAATATACATTTTGTTACATGCGGGGATATTTCCAAAAAAAGTTTGGTTTTGTACGGACCAACAAGACGCGCCTCGATCTCAGAGCGCAGCTGTTCCTCACTTGGGAGCCAGACAGCTTCCGAGGTCGTTATGTAATCCATCGCCCACTCAGCAGCACCATTAAACATAATCAATTGGCGACCATTTATCGTTTCAATCTGGACAGTCATTTCGCTGACGATAAAATGCTCTTCCCTTAACCCTTTCGTCGGAATAGAAAATCGATCGCCTTGTTTGGGCATCCAATCCAAGCCAACCTCTTTTAATAATTTTGCCGTCTGTAAACTGATCATCACAATTTCCTGACTTGTATATCGGCAGTCTGGTAGCTATCTTTAAATTGCAGCTTGTATAAGCGTGCATAAAGCCCATCCTGTTCGAGTAATTCGACATGGCTGCCCAATTCAACAAGGACTCCCTCGTTCAAAACAGCAATCCGATTGGCTAATAAGACAGTCGATAACCGGTGGGCAATAATGATCGTTGTCCTGCCTTGCATCAAGCGTTCCAATGCCTGTTGGACAAGACCTTCAGACTCCGAATCAAGGCTGGATGTTGCTTCATCAAGCAGGAGAATTCGTGGATCACGGAGGATTGCCCTTGCAATCGCAACCCTTTGCCTTTGCCCTCCAGATAGTTTTACACCTTTCTCACCCACTTGAGTTTCGTATTGTCGAGGTAATTTAAGGATAAATTCGTCCGCATTCGCTGCTGCAGCAGCTGCGATAAGTTCCTGTTCGGTCGCTTCAGGTCTGCCATAAAGAATATTTTCTCGGATCGATGCAGAAAACAATTGGGTTTCTTGAGGCACAATTCCTATCTGAGACCGCAAGCTCATCATCGTAATTTCTTTGAGGTTGTATCCATCCATAAGGATGCGCCCATCGGTCGGATCGTAAAATCTTGGGATCAAGTTAAATAATGTTGATTTTCCAGCACCCGATGGACCGACCAAAGCTAATATTTCGCCATGACTGATGTCCAGGTTGATATTATGAAGCACATGAGCCGATTCATGGTAAGCGAAAGAAACGTCGTCAAAAATTATATGCCCGGTAATTGGAGGTAGATAAAATGCATCCTCACGATCCTTAATCCCGGGAAGGGTATCAAGCAAATCAAAAATCCGGCGACTTGCCCCTGCGGCCTCCTGCAGCTGGGTGTACAAACTGGTGAACGCACCTAAGGAACCCGCAATATTGATCCCATAGATGAGAAATGCGATTAAAGACCCTGCTGAAAGGCGGTTAAATATGACCTCCCTACCTCCAACCCAAAGCACTCCGGTCAAAGCTGCAAACGCAAAGAATGAAATCAAAGGTCCGAATCCGGCTCTTAACACCGTCTGGCGCATAACAACCGTAAATGTTCGTTCCACTTGCTGGTCGTACTTTTTGACTTCATATGCTTCTTGGGTAAATGCTTTCACAATTCTGACACTGCTGAGGGCTTCTTCGGCAAAAGCAGTGCTATCGGCCAACTCATCCTGCACAGCCGTCGATAGCTTGCGCATCCTGGCACCGAATACAGCCGCGCTACCAACAATCAGAGGTGTGACAGCCAGGATATACAAGGTTAATCGCCAGTTCAAGATAAACATCAGCACCAGGGAACCAACAAAAGTTACTAACTGACCTAAGAAGGTTGCGACATTATTCGTCAATGCCGATCGAACCAGTGTCACATCTGACGAAAGGCGGGAAATCAATTCTCCCACTCTGCGATCATTGAAGAATGCAATCTCAAGTGTGTGAAGATGCTGGTACACCTGTTTCCGTAAATCAACGACAATCCGCTCACCTACATAGGATAGAAAATACACTTGGAAGTAATAAAATACCGAGCGAATCAGGAATATAAAGATTAAAGAAACGGTTATCTGATTAAGCTGCTGAAGATCGCCATTATTCAAAACCGTATCGACAAGGTTTTGGATAATCCAAGGAAATACCAATCCCAACAAAGAACCGATAACGAGGGTTATGACCGCAAGAACCATGTACCTGCGATACGGCTTAAGATACGACAAAAGCCTTCTCATTTCTTGCATAGAAGGCCGTTCGATTGGTTCGCCAGATGTTGTTCGGGGGCTACGGTTTCGGCTAGAAAAAAACATGTACCAACACTTTCCCTTGATAAATTTCGCTTGAAAATTGTATCCTGCTTTTTCGAATTCCTACTCATTATTAAGAAAGATATAATTTATCCAGGCAAAACCCGGGAGAAATCTATGACAATTTTTCGTTACTTTTCAAATAATGACCTGGAAGAAAAAATTAAAGATTGGCAGGCAAAGCATTCGGATCACTTGACCGTTGGCTTGTTGGGTGAAAGCTACGAAAAAAGACCTATCTATGTATTGACAATCACAAATATGGAAACCGGATCTGATGATGAAAAGCCGGCTATTTGGATTGATGCCAATATTCACGCAACGGAAATCACAGGCACGACCGCTGCCATGGCAATTGCAGAAACTCTTTTAGAGAATTATGATCAGGATTCGCAAATCAAGTGGCTGCTTGACAATGCCGTCTACTATATTGTCCCACGCCTAAATCCAGATGGTGCAGCGTTGGCAATGGCATCAACACCAAAGTATATCCGCTCTGGGGTTCGGGCCTATCCATATCCCGAAAAAGATGAAGGCCTCCATGTAGAAGATATCGATCACGATGGTCGAATCCTGCAAATGAGGATTGTCGATCCAGCCGGAGATTGGAAAGTATCTGCCGAAAACCCTCGCTTGATGATTAAGCGTTCTCCGGATGAAATAGAAGGCACCTTCTACCGAATTTTTCAAGAGGGAATTCTTGATGAGTACGACGGCTACCTGATTAAAAACGCCCGTTCACTGGAGGGGTTGGATTTCAACCGAAATTTTCCGTTCGAATGGCAGCCAGAATCTGACCAACACGGTGCTGGTCCATATCCAGGCTCAGAGTCCGAAATACGTGCTGCAATCGACTTTATCACGTCCCATACGAATATCAACCTTGCCCTGACTTATCACACATTCAGCCGAGTGATTTTAAGACCATATAGCATCAAACCGGATGATGAGATGGACACATCCGATCTTTGGACGTATCAAAAGATTGGCAATCTGGGAACTGATTTTACTGGCTATCGTAATGTTTCTACCTTTCACGATTTCAAGTACCATCCAAAAGAAGTCACGACAGGAGCATTCGATGATTGGATGTACGACCATTACGGAGTTTTCTGTTTTACGATAGAACTTTGGGATTTACCGTCCGAAGCAGGCGTAGATAACCGAAAGTTTGCCGAATGGTTTCGCAACCATCCAATTGACGATGACATCAAAATACTTAACTGGGTTGCTGAACACGGAGGCGAAGCCGCATACATCAATTGGTATGCATTTGATCATCCCCAATTAGGCCCGGTAGAACTAGGTGGATGGAATACAATGTACACTTGGAGGAATCCACCCCAACAATTCCTGGAAAACGAAATCCAGAAGAATACTCCATTCGCATTAATTATCGGAAGGTTGTTGCCGCACCTGAGCATCACAAATATTAAAATCACAAAATTGGCAGAAAAAACCTATTATTTGAGGTTATTTTTAGAAAACACTGGGTATTTACCAACCTATACAAGCATGCAAGGGAAAAATAGAAAAGCTATGCGTCCCGTCCGGGTCGAGCTCGAACTTCCTGAAGGTTCAGGATTGATTGAGGGAAAACGAATTACTGAAATTGGCCACCTGGATGGGCGATCATCTATGCATCGAATGACTGCATTTGGCGCGACCAGTCCGACGAATAACCGCTCAAAGGCTGAGTGGGTCGTAAAAATTAATGAAATGTCGATCATTAAACTGCATGTTACCAGCGAGAGAGCGGGGACAATCCACGCCGAAATTCAGATTCCAGGTGAAAAAGATGACTGATCTAATACCAGCAAAAGTCAGGCAGACAACTGGCTTGCTAAATGAATTTGACATTGATTTATGGCTGATTTTTGTACGCGAAACAACCGCTGTCATGGATCCTGTATTGCCCATTCTATACGGGAATGATCTCACCTGGCAGAGCGCTCTCATGTTACACCGCAGCGGAAAACACACAATCATCCTGGGGCACTTTGAAGCTGAAACTGCCAGGCGTACCGGCGCCTATCAAGAAATTTTGCCTTACCATCAGTCAATTAAAGAATTACTTTTGGAAACTTTGATGAGTTACCATCCAGGTAAAATCGCTATCAATTACTCAATAAACGATTCCCATGCGGATGGGTTAACCCATGGAATGTATTTACAATTACTCAAATATTTGGAAGGATCCAGCTTTGCGGAATGCCTGGTTTCTGGAGAAAATCTTATCGGTGCTCTACGCAGTCGTAAGCTCCCGGATGAAATTGCTCTGATCAAGCGTGCTGTGGAAACAACCGAACAGATCTATCAGCAAGCTATAAGTCAAATTCGCCCCGGTAATACGGAAGCTGAAATTGGGAAACATATGCTTTCACTGGTTGACCAGGTCGGCATCGATACCGCCTGGCAAAGATATCAATGCCCAGCGGTAAATTCGGGGCCAGATTCCCCGGTTGGGCACGCTGGGCCAACAAATATTAAGGTCAAGCCAGGCCACCTGATCCATTTTGACTTCGGCGTCAAACAGGAAGGGTATTGTTCGGATATCCAGCGCATGGTTTACGTGCGTAGACCCGGGGAAATCGATCCACCGGAAGAAGTCCAGCATGGATTTCGGACGATTGTTCAAGCTGTTCAATCAGCATTCAAATATCTCCGGCCCGGAGTCAGGGGCCATGAGGTTGATTCGATCGCACGAAGTATTGTGACTGCAGCTGGCTACCCGGAATATATGTATGCAACTGGCCACCACTTAGGACGAACCGTCCACGATGGTGCTGGAATCCTGGGACCTCTCTGGGAACGATATGGAAATACTCCGAATTATCTTGTCGAAGCAGGGCACGTCTATACGATCGAGCCTGGGTTAATGGTGCCTGGTTACGGATATATTGGATTGGAGGAGGATGTTCTCGTCACAGACGACGGAGCTGAATTCATCAGCACACCTCAAACAGAGCTGATCCTGATATAAGGCAAGGCTACATGGATTCCATTAAGATTGCTTCAAGTTCGTTTGTTTGAAGTTTCATGGGATTACCTTTCATACTGGATGCATCCCTAGCGGCCGAAATTAGCGCGGGAAAGTCTGCCTGAGTGAAACCATACGTAGATAGACCGGGAATTTTCGTAAGATTAACCCACTCTGCGACAATCTGATATCCATCTTCAGCAGAAGCGGCCGGTATACCAGTCAACAACACTGCTATCTGCCGGTAGCGCTCGATCACTGGATTTTCCGGGTCTCTTGATCGGAGAGCATTGAGGTTTGTTTTCATAACCATCGGTAACAGCTTTCCACAAACTGCACCGTGGGGAGATTTATACATTCCGCCGAATGGTCCAGCGATGCCGTGAACCGCACCAAGTTTGGCATTTGAAAGGGCCAAACCGCCATAAAGACTCGCTAAGGCCATCGCCCAACGGGCATCGATATCACTCCCATCGCCAAATGCTTGTAGTAAGCCAGATCGAACCAGTTTTATCCCGTCTCTGCAGTATCCATCTGTGATGGGATTTGCCCGAAGTGATACAAATGGCTCAATAACCTGGGTTAACGCGTCTAAACCTGTCGCGGCTGTAACTTCTGGGGAAATACTCAGGTGCGTTTCTGGATCGACCAGCGCAACTGCTGGAAATAACATACGGCTCCGTAGACTAACCTTGACTTTGTGTTCTGGTGATCCCAGCACCGAATTGGAGGTTACTTCTGAACCCGTTCCAGCTGTAGTAGGGATAGCAATGACCGGCAAGGGAAGATATTTAATCTCTTCCCCTTTACCGATGGTTTCCAAGTAATCTGTTACATCACCGGGATTCGTGAGAAGTGCGGCGACAGCCTTGGCTGTGTCTAATGCACTTCCCCCACCAAATCCAATGATAACGTCCGGAGGATTGTCTTTTACATCCTGGACAATGTCCCGGATTTTTTCGACAGTTGGTTCATCCGTAATTTCAATCGCACCCCAGGATGAAGTGATGAATTGAAATATTCGGGATTCCTTCCATTGGTTGAAACCCACGATCAACAATGGTCGCTGGCCATATTCACTCAGCAAACCAGGTAAACGGTCCAGAGACCCATTCCCAAAAATTATCCGCCTGGTTGTCGAAAATTCGAAGGAATCCATTTATCCCCAACCATTCTCATCAGGGAATAGATTGGAAAATTTGATTGCCGATCTAGGCTCAGACATCATCTTTTCAACTTCACTGCGCCAATGGTTGTAGTGAACTGTCTCTTTGTGCCGCGCTGGATCGTCCTGATTACGGTAAACTTCAATCAACATAAACCTGGTGGGATCATCCTGTTGCTGGATAAAATCAAACCGTGCGATGCCAGGCTCTTGGATACTACTGGCAGCATTCTTAATCGTAGCCTGAATGAAATCCTCGATATATTCCGGTTTTACGTGAATAAATACGTGCACAATATGCATTTGAACCTCCTCAATTTACTTTCTTGTTTGCCGAGGAAATTATACCTTTCATCATCACCAATCTGCTTTCTGAACGAGACGTGGTTATCACAAGATTGAGAGATTAAAATTGGTCATTGAGGCGACCCAGGATTCTACAGACATTTCCCGTTTGCCTTGCTGCTGGAGATATTGAAAAATAAACCACCAACTGCCCTTTCGTAAACTATTTTTAGATGGGCAGGGGCGAGCACTTTCAGACTTACCAAGGTACCAAAACTCAGCTAAAATACAACCAGATTAAATATATCAACCAATGATCAGGTTTCATTCCGCCGGCGCGAAACAATTCCAATTCGATGAATACAATTCCTGCTAGCCGCTCCACAATAATCAAGGCTCAAGAATCTCATCCTGATGAAAACTAGATACCCAGGCGGTGCTGGTCAGGAAATTAAGGATCTGGTTGGAACGAAATGATCCAAAAATTCAGAACCTGCCAGAAATTTGACATATACAATTTATTCACAATTGGATTTGAATTCCATCAAATACACATAACGTCAAATGTACCTGCTTACATTCCCAAGCGGATTTAGAATCCAAAACGAATGGCGATTGCGTATCAGGCTTGAAATGGTGGTTTGATTAACCAGGAGCTCCCAACATGAACGAACACAATTCGAAAAAGCTTGCAGTATTAACCAGCGGAGGGGATGCCCCAGGAATGAACGCCGCCGTTAGAGCTGTTGTGCGAACGGGCCTATCCAACCAAATGGAAGTGTTCGCTATTTACGAAGGTTATCAAGGCCTTGTAGACGGTGGCGAGCGGATTGCCAAAATGAATTGGGGCTCGGTCGGGGGAATTTTACAAAAAGGGGGAACAGTCATCGGTACTGCACGTTGTGAAGAGTTTCGCACCCGGGCAGGGCGATTAAAAGCTGTTGCGAACTTGATCGAGCGGGATATTGATAATCTCGTGATTATTGGTGGGGATGGCAGTTTAACAGGAGCAAACATATTTCGCCAGGAATGGCGAGATTTACTGAACGAGCTTCAAAAGAATAAGATCATTTCAGCAACAAGCGTGAAGAAACACCCGTATCTTAAAATTGCAGGTCTTGTTGGTTCCATCGACAATGATATGTTTGGAACGGATATGACGATTGGCGCAGATACTGCCCTTCATAGAATAACAGAAGCAGTAGATGCGATTAGTAGCACAGCCGCCAGCCACCAACGGACTTTCGTTGTAAAAGTAATGGGCCGGAATTGTGGCTATCTCGCATTAATGAGCGCTTTATCGTCGGGTGCTGATTGGGTGCTCATCCCTGAAAATCCGCCTAATACTGAGGGTTGGGAAAAAATTATGATTGATAGGCTGCGTGCTGGCAGGCAAGCAGGCAGGCGTGACAGTATTATTATCATGGCTGAGGGGGCACGCGATATTAAGGGAAAAACGATTGGCAGCAGTTATGTTCAAAAAGTTCTTGAAGAAGACCTAAAAGAGGAAGTGCGGGTAACCGTCCTTGGTCATGTTCAGCGGGGAGGATCACCGAGCGCATTTGATCGCAATCTGGGTACGATTCTTGGACACGCAGCAGTCATGGCTCTCCTTGAAAGCTCTCCCGATGATGAGCCGAAGGTAATTGGTTTACGCGGAAATCGAATTGTTCAGTCACCACTTGTCCATTGTGTTAAGCAAACCCATGCTGTCGCCCAGGCAATTGATACCCACGATTATCAAAAAGCAATGGAGCTGCGCGGCAGCAGCTTCGTCGAATCATTCGACACGTTTCGAACCCTGATTCGCGCCTTACCCCATGACATCCAGCCAGGTCAGCAGCGAATGCGAATTGCAGTTATGCACGCAGGTTCTCCGTCACCAGGGATGAACACCGCCGTAAGATCTGCAGTCCGCCTGGGGATTGACAGTGGTCACATTCTCATCGGGATACAAAATGGATTTGAAGGTTTCATCGATGGCACGATTGAAGAACTAAACTGGATGAGTGTCAACGGCTGGGCCGCCGCCGGTGGGTCAGAATTAGGAACGAACCGGAAAGTACCAGAGGGAACCGATTTTTATGCCATCGCTCGGAATATCGAAAAACACAATATCGAGGGATTACTAATTATCGGTGGATGGACAGCCTACGAATCTACCCATCTCCTACTCGAAGAACGGAAACATTTTCCTGCTTTTAACATACCGATCGTATGCATGCCGGCCTCCATCAACAATAATTTACCCGGGTCTGATTTTAGCATTGGTGCAGATACAGCCTTAAATAATATTGTCGAGGCGGTCGATAAGATTAAACAATCCGCCGTGGCTACCCGGCGGTGTTTCATCGTCGAAGTTATGGGCGGTTATTGCGGTTATCTCGCTATGCAAAGTGGGATGGCGACAGGCGCAGAACGTGTCTATATCCACGAAGATGGAGTAACACTGAAGGATTTAGTGGCTGATGTGGATAAATTAAATAATGATTTTCGGAGCGGAAAACGCCTGGGATTAATCATCCGCAATGAACAAGCCAATCCAATTTACAACACACCCTTTATGTGTGCGCTCTTCGAAGAAGAAGGACAAGACTTGTTCGACGTCCGGCAGGCAATTTTGGGACACTTACAACAAGGAGGAGACCCAACCCCATTTGACCGGATCCAGGCAACAAGGTTCGCAAAACGCTCCATTGAACACTTGATCGAAAAGATAAGAACCCAATCCAGTGAATCTACTTTTATGGGACTGCAGGGGAAAGAAATCGTTTTTCATAATTTCGAAGATTTTAACCGGATGGTTGACCTGGAGTTTTCGCGACCTAAGGTGCAGTGGTGGATGAAAAACGGCGAGATCGTGCGCCTGCTTTCCCAATTTTAAATTTCTTCTATGAATAAAATCATCAACCTGCAGGAATTAACCCGATATGATGGAGATCTTGACAGCCGCATATATATAGCTTACCGGGGAATAGTTTACGATGTTACCGATTGTCCAAAATGGCGAACTGGAATGCATGAAAATCAACATTTTCCTGGGCAAGAATTTTCGATGGAGTTAGACCGGGATGCTCCCCATCGGCAAGAAGTATTAGATTACCCATGTGTAAAACAGGTTGGAATCCTCTCCGTATGATTTTAAGGACCGCTCAGGTACGATATTCGACAGGCTGTAATAATGCACGGTTAAATTCACCCATCCGGTCCGGGCCTAACTCGATTAATTCTTGGAAAACGATGGATGAATCCTCCTTGAGTTTGGCAACATTAATCCCCCGGCAGACATCCGGCAACGGTCCCAACCACTGCCTGACTTGTAAAAACATTTTATACGCCCCTTTGTAATTCCGCCGTTCAATTTGCAGGTAAGCGACCGCAACCTGCAACACTGCCCGGTACAGTTCACGACCGATGCTGTCATCTTCGTTCCAGGCAAACTCCAATTCTTCATGTGCCTCAAAATAATCCATCGCATTAAACAATTCCAAACCTTTCAACGCGTGCTCCGAAAGATTTCCAGCACAGGTCCGAATCAGGCCGGCTTCGTCTGGACTCCTGGCATATTTCTCAATGATTTCCTTTATGGCGCTCATAAATCGCGAGCGAGCAAATACCCCGTCTGCACCAAATTTGCGTGCATCAGTCAAAGATACTGCATCGATATGCGACCCAAAACAAATTACCGGTAATCTCCTGGTCGATGGAACGGTCTTAATCATTGGCAACCAGCTCCGCCATGGAATCTGATCATTTCCCAAATCGAAAACCATCAACACCGGTCGTAGATGCGTGATTTTTTCGAGAAGGCTTGCACCCCGACCAATCATAGGCTCCCATAACTGGCCGGCGGGCAGATTTTCATCCAGCTCACCAGGTTCGAGTTCGCGGATATCTGGTATCCAAATCATTTGATAGCCAAGGTGCTCGGCAACGGTCTCAATTTTTGTGGTAAACATCAGGTTGTTAACAAATCCAATAATTACTGCCGTCGAGCCGGTTTCCATAGATCGCCTCGTTCTAAGAAAGTTAAATTTAACTTTATTATAATTTATCAGGCGTCGAGGTGATTTTGGAGTGCACTAGGACTGGATATAGCGCTCGATACATGTAATTACTGGTATTAAGGATAATTCGTATGGCGTATGTTGACATCTGCAACGATAAGGACTTATCTTGATATTTTTATCTGATCCTCACGATCTTGATTGATGGTAGTGCTCGCTGGTTTGGGTCGTTGGCAGCATTGAATTTAAGAAACATTAAAACCCCAACAAGTAATCCAGCATCTGGGATTTATCATTGCGCTAAACATGACCCCAATCGATATCGCATCGAAATTCAAAGTTTCAATCATCGAGGTTGGAATACTTTCCAATGGGATCCGAGCTTGGCAAATAAGAGTGTCTGTAACAAGAGCGGTGGGTTTTGAGAAATAAAATGGCAGGTTACTTGCAAGATGGAAGCTGTTCAAACCCCATCACAAGGAACCTGCCATGCCGATTGTCACCCTTCGCCTGCCAGATGTCAAGCGTCAAACCGAATTTCGTCCGGAAAAATGTCCATATTGCCACGGGGAGACATTCCAGCGCTGGGGTCAGGTGACCAAACCGGTCAAAGATCATTGTTATCGCAGTGTAAGCCTATATCGGTATCACTGCTGCGATTGTCGGCGGACCTTTCGGCACTATCCGGAAGGGGTAAACCGAGCCACTCAGACCCAGCGTTTGAGGAAGTTGGCAGCTTTGATGTGGGTGCTGGGGTTGAGCCTGCGCAACCCCTGTGCCCTGCTGTCGGTGTTTGGGGTCTCGCTCAGCCACATGTCGGTATGGCGAGATATCCAGGAGCAGGCCGAACTGCAGCGCAAACGGCGCCAGTGGCAAGCTTGCCGGGTATTAGGATTAGATGGGGCCTATGTGCGCTGCCAGGGCCAGACCCAACCGGTTTTGGTGGCCGTCGACCTGGGCCGAGGCGAGCCAGTAGCGCTCGGTTATGTGGATGAACATGATCCCCAGGCAGTCGTGCGCTTTCTTCGACCTCTGGTTCAGCGCTTGGGGGTCAGTGTGGTCGTGAGCGATGATCTGCACAGCTACCGGATCGCAACGGACAAGCTCGAAGTGGAACACCAGGTGTGCCAGTTCCATGTCCGCCGCTGGGTCGGACAGAAGCTGCGCCAACTGCGAGAGACCGTCCCCAAGGAGTTGCTGTGGGTAGTCGAACAAACCAAAACCATCCTGGATGAGTTGCCCATCGAGGGCGACCGGCAGCTGGTGGCCCTCTACCAGCAAGTCAGCGTGCCTCGCCAGGCACAGGCTCAAGCACTCTCTCCTGTGGATCAACTACGCTGGCTGCTCATCCGCTTGAGTGAAAACTGGCAGCGCTATCGGGTCTTTGATTGGCAGCCAGATGTGCCCTGGACCAACAATGACTCCGAGCAGGTCATTGGCAAAATGAAGATGAGGTCGCGTACGCTGCGAGGTTACAAATCGGTCCGAGGCATGCTGGCCGCACTGCTGCTGGCGGGCCTGGGAGCTGCTTGCTAACCCAGAGATCGGGGTAGGGGGAAGACTACTTGTGGATCAATTTCCAAATTCGCCCACCGTGGCGTTACAAACACAAATAAGATGAACACTTGCAGCCAGATGACTATAGCGCGATAATCTTATTGCCCTGGTCGTCGGGTGCCCCCCTCACCTGACACCAGGGTTTCATTATTCGAATCTGCGAGCAGGAAATCTCACTTAAGAACAAATCTTTCACGACGACCACACGAGAGCTGACCAGAAAACCATTTTTTGAGTTTGTTTGGATTATCAATCCTTTTGGAAAAACAGAAACCATCGGAATCAGCTTTGTGAATAACATTCTGGACTGGCAAAATTGCAGCTTGGCGAACAAAACTAACTTCTCCACGGGATATAAAAAGAGATTAAGCCAATGCATCTCGAAATGTCATTCTATGACGACTGCTTTGAGAAGGTGGTGAGTTAGTTATGAGCATTTCAAATTCACACAACAACCCGGTCCTCGTTGCCGTAATCGGAAATGTCGCATTCGATGTGCTTTGTTACCCGGTCGACGAAGTTCCGCGCAGCAGATCGATGACCTTCGAACAATCAGAGATCAGTCCGGGAGGGTGTGGATCGAATACGGCTATCGGTTTGGCTGCTCTGGATATCCCGACCACCTTGATTGCCAGTATTGGGGATGATATTGCGGGAGATCTGGCACTAGCATATTGGCATAAGTTTGGGGTACAAACTTCCTTTATTAAGGTTCACCAAAATAAAAAAACCGGCGTCAGCATCGGATTGATTGACCGAGAAGGCCAACCACGGTTTGTCCATACAACTGGCACCAATGCCCTTTTACAAACACGGGATTGTAATCTGGACGCGATTGCACCAACCTTAAAATCAATCCATATCGCCGGATATTTCCTGCTTCCAGGTCTCTTGGACGACCAGTTTCCAATAATCCTGGAAAAATGGCAAAAGCAGGGCATCCTGATCACAATGGATGTTGCTCAAACTCCCCGCATGGCAGACCCGGAACCTTTGTGGAAATGCCTTCCGCATGTGGATATTTTTTTCTGTAATGAATTGGAGGCTGAGCTTATTACCGGGAAAAAAGCTCCCAGAGAAGCTGCTGCCTGCCTTCTGGAGCATCAAGCAGGGCATGTCATCCTGAAACTGGGATCGAGAGGCTGTCTTTTGGCCAATCAAACGAAGCAGGAACAATTCCCGGGAATACTAACGGAAGTAGTCGACACGACTGGTGCGGGTGATGCATTTGCTGCTGGATTTATCGCAAGTTATCTAAAAACCCAAGACTTAACTATGGCTTGCCAATCTGCTAACCGGGCTGGGGCAAAAACCGTACGCCGCCTGGGAGCTTTAGCCGCCTGGATTTAGTTTGGTTTTGATTGATCTGCAGGGGGCATTTGTGAGCGGTGAATTTCAACGAATTGCGATTTCAACAGGTGGCAGAGATGCCCCTGGTTTAAATGTTGTAATTCGTGCGTCTGTCTGATCTGCACCGACCCTTGGTTGGAAAATTATTGGTATCCGTCACGGATATGGATTGTTATTTCCTGAACCCTTTCCAACCGAATGAAGAATCGAAAATCTAAGGGATGTTGTGCGCGGCACCACCGACCTTGGAGGGACGATCCTCGGTACGAAGATCGTGAAAACTCACCCCATTACCCGGTTCTGCGCAATGAAAATCAAATCATATATAGACTTAAGGGATTAGCTTTTCCGAGCCATCCACATCGATCAATTTAACGCGTTAGCAGCCGCAGGTAGAGATGGCTCAATGGAAATTTCCAGACAACTTGTAGAGAAAGATCCCAATGTTGTTGGTGTCCCGAAAACGATCGACAATGTTCTCGATAAGACAGTCATTACATTCGGATTCAAGACCTCAATTGCCTTTGCCACTGAATGCCTGGTTCGTCTCCACTCAACGGCTTTATCCCACCCGGAAGATATTTGCGATAGAAGTGATGGAAAGCTGTGCTGGTTGGACTGCTCTCCATGCTGGAATTGTCGGGTCTTCCGGCATTCTTCTCATTCCAGAAATTCCTTACCATCTCAACTCCATCGAGAAAAAATCGTCGTGCGGGAAGAGATCGGCAGGAAATTCACGGTTGTAGTTGTTACAGATTACGCTCAGGCGCTGAAAGCCTCAGCGTTCTAGAACCTGAAATAGGGCAGTGAAAACGGCTTGGTTGCCTAGGAGAAATCGTTGCCAAGCAGATTTAGGCACGGACAGTTTCCTTAGGCATCTACTTCGTTGGTTCGCCCGTCGCCGTTGACCGGCTTACGGCTCTCCACTTCCGGGCTGCAGCGGTTCGAGCAATTGAAGAAGACTCCTTCGGGGTGATGGTTGCCCGTGATCCGCCAATTGTCGAATATGTACCCCAGAAAGATGCCGCCCGGCGAATGAAAATAGTTCCCCTGGATGGAGATACAATGCTGACTGTTAAAGATTTGGGTATATGGTTTGGAGATTAATCGTTCGTCACATCTTGTTTAGAACCAGATACTTCGATCAATTCAGCAACAACCCGCTCTAATTCAAGCGTAAATGAATCTCGTCCAGTTTGCAGGAATATTCGCACCAATTCCTGGTAATACCACAATGTGCCATCTTTGCCACCTGTAAAACGAGACCAAGTCTGATCGCCGATTTCCCTGTATGTCCGTAAAATATCTCGGCAGTTGTGAAGTTTGTCTGCCAGAGATACCCTGCGAACGCTCTTATCTGCATTGGATAACCGCGCCAGGTATTCCGATTTTCTTTGTTTCCAAGGGGCCTTAAATATTGAAATGGAATCCGAACAATCGGCTACGATTCTGGCAACACGATCACCAAATTGGTCCTTGATCTCATTAAGCGTTCTCTGGCCGCCCTGGTCCTCCGCCGCATCGTGTAGCAGCGCAGCAATCGCTTCATCCTCGTCGCCTCCCGCTTCTAATACCAAAGATGTCACCCCAAGCAGATGAGCAATGTAAGGAACATTGGTAGCTTTCCGTTTTTGGTTTTTGTGTAATTTGTATGCGTAGCTAAAGGCCTGCTCAAAACGTGGCGATAATGTAACCTTAGATTTATCTTGTTGATCCTTTGATCTTGTTGTCATAAATTACCCCCCATCTAACTAACCCAAAACTCCGCCAGCAGGAGACACAATAATGTTATTCCGAAATGCGTTAAGAAAAACATCTGGAATTCGGATCGGTCTTAATGTGTTTAAATCAACCCAAACATACAATGAATGGCAGACCGCTATCACCGACTTGTCTACCGGCCTGCGGATGACATAATGACGTAACCCTGTACTTCGTCGAATGCCGGAGACCCAGGTTGAAATTTCAAGAATTTCATCCAAAAAGGCGGGTTGGCGGTATTCGATATGATGCCTCCGGGCCACAATCGCGAAATTATATTCGGACATCCGTTTCCAGGGCCAGCCATACGCCTGCGCCACTTTCATGCCACAATCTTCTATGAATGACAGGTAAGCTGCATTATTCACATGACCCAATGGATCAAGATCACGCCATTCTACTGATCGCAACACTTTGAAAACTTCTTTTGCTTCGGGCGGTGTCTTCGGAAATCTTCTGCCAATCTGGCGCTCGGATAATGAATCGGTGCCGATATATGCCATTTTTATTTCGAGTGGAATCTTTGTTGGAAGCCCTGTCTCCGTATTAATAAAAACCCAATCGGTTTCTGCGCGCGCAACAAGCTCGCCAGAATTCACATTTTCAAATTCGTAAATTCTCAATGACCTCACCCGGTGCATATCCTCTACCCAGGTTGTTATTTTGACTGAGTTCTCCATATTGTAGAGGCGCAAGATATTCAATTTTAGTCTCGCGAACCAACCATGAACGACTAATTTTCATATAATCTTCACGATCAAGTCCAACTGCCCGAGAGGCTTGATTTGCCGCATCGTGCATATACTTGACATAAACCACGTTGTTCAGGTGACCAATAGCATCACATTCGTAGAAACGTACCCGGTAATCGCATGTATATCGGATTTCCATTGTTTTGCCCTGGAGTATTTTGGGGTTGAGTTTACCACTAATGATTTCTATCTGAAACGAGTCTGCTCGCTTTGCGTAGATATTTATTGGAAAACATGGGAGAAGACCAAGAGGACGTTATAATAAGTTAGCGAGGTCGTATGGAACCAACCTTTCCTCCACCAGAATATATTGAAACAGAATCAAAAATCGACGGGATTGAAATCTTTAAACCAGCCCCCAAATCAGAAAAGTTAGCCGCAGATGTTTCTTTCAAATGCCCGCAATGTGGGGCCACAACTGCATATAGCGTTGAAGATGGCGGCCTAAGATGTTCGTTCTGCGGTTATTATGACGCCCCGATAAAACAGGTTATAGGAAAAGGGGCTGAGCAATTTGAGTTCAAGGTTGAAACTCTAGAACGACTTGCTCAAGGGTGGGGAGAAGAACGCGACGAAATTTCCTGCCAAAATTGTGGGGCGGTTGTAACCATACCAACAAAATCATTAACCGTCACTTGCCCTTTTTGTGGATCAAACAAAGTACTCCAAAAACAAGCTTCGCAAAGTGATTTGCGCCCAAAATTTATAATTCCCTTTAAAATTGATTCTTCTGCCTGCCAAAAAGTAGCTCGTGATTGGTTAGGCAGCAGCTGGATGACCCCAGCTGAACTCAAATCGAAAGCTTTTCTCCAGGAGTTTAATCCAATTTACCTTCCCTATTGGACATTTGACAGCACAGGCGCGGCGGATTGGAAAGCAGAAGTTGGACATGACGTTACCGAAAAATACTATGACCATGGTGAGTGGAAAACCCGCACTCGTGTCGATTGGCGCTGGGAATCTGGACATTCCGAAGTTCTATTTGATGATCTATTAATTCCAGCTACATCAAAGTTATCAAAAATCCACCTGTCTGCGATACAAAATTATGAGATGCGCGAATTAGCAGCATATGATCCAAAATATCTGGCAGGTATGCACGCGAAAAGCTATGATGTTCAATTGGAGAAGTCCTGGGAAATAGCCAGGCAGGAAATGCGTGAAGCTGTCAAGAAAAGCTGTTTTTCCCAGGCAAGCACCTCGAAGATCAGAAATTTTTCGATGTCCCTGGATTTTTCAAACGAATCCTGGCGATACATCCTTCTACCAGCCTATATTTCCGTTTATCACTTCCAAAAGCTCCCATTTCAGGTCATGATTAATGGACAAAATAGTACGATTAGCGGGCAGAGACCCGTTGATTGGCAAAAAGTCTGGCTGGTAATTGCGCTGTGTTTACTGCCAGGAGTATTTTTTGGATTAATTGGTCTAGCTACACTTTTACTCGGTGGAGTAGGCGCCTTCATTGGTGGTTTCGGTTTCTTTTTGCTTATCATAGGCGTAATCATTGCATTTGTCATATTCCAAAAAGCACAATCGATGGACGATATCTAAAGATGAAACCAGATCAAATAGACCAACCAAAGGACCTAGCAGCTAAACAACAACCATCACAGACGCCTGGATGGGGCACCACTGGCACAGTCCTGGCCTGTCCTGATTGCCAGAGCACATATTTCGTCACGGGCCAAGCAAAACCTGCTTATTGTCCAGTTTGTCTGAAATCAAATTTATCAAGCATTCCATCTGTAAATGAGCTGGTGGACAAAAATTCTCCGGAATTAATTACAGTTCATAAAGTTGATAATAATCGAATCAATGCAGCGATTACAACATTTAGTTCGGGCATCCCCTATCCTCCTGAGGATTTGACACCGGCAAATCTCGCAGCGCGTATAATCCCCGTTTTCCTGCCCGCATGGTTGATTGATACGCATGTGGAAGCACGCTGGCAGGCAGAGATGGGCTTTGATTACGAAGTCGTAAGCCACCGAGAACGCTTTGACCAGAATGCTCAACGTTGGTTGACTCAGGAAATAAAGGAAATCCGGATCGGATGGGAGCCACGTACAGGCAGGTTAGTAAGAAATTACTCAAATGTAGGTGCTCCTGCAATTGAAAACGATCTGTCGATCCTGTCTGAGCTGGGTGGGTTTCATCAAAATGACGTACAAAATTACCGGTCTGATTTGGTGCAAAACGGGGCGTATATCAAACTGCCAACACGTATCCAAAGCGATGCATGGAATGATGCCACGATTGAGATTCACCGGCTAGCGAATGAAGAGTGCCGGATTGCTGGGGGAGCAGACCACATCCGCAACTTTAAGTGGGTGCCAAGCTATTCAGAACAAAATTGGACCTTAAATTTAAAACCCATTTATTCAAGCTACTATCTCGATGATGATCGAAATCGAAGACGGGTGTGGATTCATGGTACCACTGGAAAGATTACTGGTATCCGGAAATCATCCATGAAACGCGCTCAGGGTAGGGCGTTAATGATTCTGATCGTTGCTGCAGTGTTGTTTTTTGTTGGACTCGTCATTGCAGGGATTGGCTTGGTATTTCCCCCCGCATTGATTCTTGGGGGTCTTGTACTCCTTGCTGCCAGTATAACTGGTCTGGCGGCAATTTATCCGGTTTTCCAATCCTGGCAATTTAATCGATAGCCTTAGCTTCCGGTATTCGATTCCAGGATGTGAGTGATTACCGTAGCTCCACTTCCACCAATATTTTGCGCCATTCCAATCCTGGCACTTTCAATTTGATTTTCTCCTGCCATCCCACGCAGTTGAAGCACAACTTCCACAATTTGATACACACCTGTGGCTCCTACTGGGTGTCCCCTTGACTTCAAACCTCCGCAAGTGGCTACGGGAATGGAACCGTTTTTTCGAATATCACCATCGAGAGCAAGACGTGGTCCTTGCCCCGGATCCGCAAATCCAGTTGCTTCGAGCGACAAAGCTGCCATAATTGAGAATGCATCGTGATACTCGAATAAATCAATATCTCTAGGTGAGATTCCAGCTTGGTTATATGCAGAACGGGCAGATAGCTCTGCTGCGCGCAGTCGCAAGCTATCCTGGCGGCTGTGCACTGCGATGGTATCAGTAGCTGCCGCTGAACCAATAAATGTAATCCTGGGAGTGTTATTTTTTAAAGTCTCAGCTGGAACCAGATACAGTGCGGCGGCACCATCGCCGATGGGCGACGCATCCAACAAATTGATGGGGGCTGCAACAATTCTGGCATTCTCATAATCGTACTGGTTAATGACATGCTTAATTCGGGCATAAGGATTCTTTGCGCCATTTTCGTGGGCGTTTATTGAGAATGAAGCAAAATTTTCCGCCTTCCAACCATATTCATAAAGATATCGCTGCATAATGAGGGCATTTATCGCAACGAAGGATAAACCCTGGGCAGCTTCCCAATCCGAATCCGAAGCTGTCGCAAGGCCGACAGTTAATTCCCTGGCAGGGGTCTCAGTCATTTTTTCCACCCCCACCACAACGGCATTATCAAGTGCACCGGAAGCAATTCCCAGGATTGCCGCGCGTACCGCTGCACCACCAGAACCGCAGGCTGCTTCGACCTTAATCGCTTCTGCACCCCACAAACCGCACCAATCGGCGATTAATGCTCCCAGATTATCTTGGCGAGCTGTAATCGGGGATAGCATATTACCTACGAAGATCGCTTCCGTATCTGGTCGTCCAGCATCTTGCAAAGCTGTAAATACTGCTTCACCGGCAAGTTCTTTTAATGATTTCCCCCAGTGCTCATCAACTGGGGTTTGTCCGATTCCTATTACCGCAACAGATCGCATAATTCACCATGAATTCAATGTTAATCACATATTCTTTGGAATCCCCTATCAGAAGCTCTCAGGATCCTCAGAATCGCTTTTATCCAATATCCGGTCCTGAAAACGGATCAATATTTTCCAGGCAAGCAGGAGGCGCTGTCCAAAACAGAAAATTAAATTACTTATTCTCAGGATCTTCCTGGTTTGGTTGATCGTCCGAAGAAGCGTTACTTTTGTCGGTATCAGTTTGCGGTGACCAGCGGTTCGTGAATTTCGCCAGTTCAGCGTTGATAATTTTTAACGAGGCAACCAATTCGCTCCTCAGTTTTGATTCCACTTCACCTGTCGAGATTCGGGTTTGAAAATCCTTGAGATCTTCCTTGATTTTTTGCGATGTTTCACTTGTTCGAATTTCGCTGGATACATCCTCCAACGAACGTGTGAATTCGGACAACCCATCCTCAATACTTCGAGATACATTCTTCCGTTCATCACTCTGCCATGCAGTTCGAATGGTGAATTTCAAGTTTTCCCCAAGTCTTTTAAATTCACCGGATAACGAATCATCTTGTTGATCGGACATCATTCCTCCATACGCAGTTAACTTGAATTAAATCAATTTTAATACAACTCTGTCTTATTCAGTAATTATCAAGCCGTTTTCATCGAGTTGGGCGGAATTTTTACTCCCTGTTTTTTTTACAATTCTAAAATGAATATACCGAAACAATTTTATTTGTATTGATTCCGAATTTTGGCGGAACCTCCTCCTTTTGTTAAACTTCAACGAATTCCATAAATGTGCTAAGCATCGTCTAATGAAGAATCTTGTGTTTCGTACTAAAATTAATTCTGGATAGTAATAGGAGAATTATTAGATGGAAATCAGCACCGGTGTGCATATCATTCCAGGCACTATGGCGAATTCGTATTTGATCGAAGAAGGGACTGGCCTTATTTTAATTGATACAGGTTTACCTGGAAATTCAAGAAAGATATTAAACTACATCGAAAGTCTTGGCTACCAGGCAGTCCAAATCAAACATATCATCATCACCCACTCCGATGATGATCACTACGGCAGTCTTGCAATGCTAAAAGCGAAAACAAATGCAGTTACCTATGCAGCCGAGGCAGAAGCAAAAGCAATTGCCAAAGGTACAAGTTCAAGAACTTTGAAAATTACCGGAGTTAAGAAGATATTATTCAGGTTTGTTAAACCCTTCGTCAGGGCAAGGTCGGTCAAGATCGATATCATCCTGCAGGACGGTGAATCATTACCGTTTTTAGGTGGGTTAATTGTGGTAAAAACTCCCGGTCACACACCTGAACACATTGCGTTATTTTCACCTTGCCAAGGAATTCTATTTGCAGGTGACGCAATGCGATCAACTGGTGAGGATTTGGTCCCATCGCAAGGCATGAATACCTGGGACGAAGAGGAAGCCATTATCTCAGTAAAGAAATTAGCACGTCTCGGAGCCAGGATTGTGTGCGTTGGACATGGACCAGTAATTTATGAAGCCCAGGATAAATTTCCAAATTTTAATGGCCATGTAAATTAATAGACTTAACTATCCACTTTTCAGAGATCAATCGATTCAAAATCAAACCTGATTATTTTCAACCAAATACCACGCTCCTTACAGATTTGGAGCAGGCTTTCGTGAGTCTGATTATCCCAAGCCCCGGGTGAAGTAATTATGATGCCAGTGGGTTGGTAGTTCTCAATGAAATTACCTATTCGATCCACGCCGCCCAACACCTTAATTCCATGGATTTCTCTACCCCATTTTCGCTGATCTGCGTCAATAAATCCCACTGGTTTGTACCCACTTTCAGGGTGCATGATTAACCACCGGGCTATAAATTCTCCGTATTCTTCAGCACCAAAAAGCAAGACATTAAAATTGGATTTGCCTGGCGAACTTCGGGTAGAAAATACCTGGTCCAAGATGCGAAATGAACTTCGTGTTCCTACGACCGCTATCAACAGAAACATACCGAATAAAATAAATGTCAATAAACGGAAATCTGGCATTATTCCAAGCATCCAAATTATGGTACTTACCAAAAGTGTTGCGCCGATAACTGATTTTAGAAATACAACCAAGTCTGATACACCAAAATACTCCCATACGCCCCGATAAATGCCAAAAATAAAAAATGAGAAGTATGTACCTGCCAATGCAATTGGCAAAGTTGCCGCAAAAAGGTCCAAACCACTTGATGAAAATCTCAAATCATATTGTGTCCATAATGCAAGATAATAGGCAATACTAATAATAAAAAAGTCCAAGAAGACCTCGAAAATTCTTTGGCGGTATGTGAGGCGTGCAAAGACCTTCGAAATCGCACTTGGCTCGCTGGGATTTGCAATACCTGCACCAATATGCAGTCTGCCAAGATAAGCTGCAAAAATCGATAGTCCAACCACCAGAACAGGCACGAAAACAAGACTGAAATCATATGCAGCACGTTCAATGATTGTGCTCGCTACCCCAGAGATAATCGCAACCCCATACAATACTAACAAGGTCTGCCGTTCATCGAGACCGAAGGCTACCAGACGATGAGAGGTATGATCTTTACCGCCCTGGACAGGCGATTGACCACGCAAGATTCTTGTAATTGTTACCAATGACGTATCCAGGATCGGCAATAAAAATAACAGCATTGGAATGCCAAGAACAGCCAGCACGTTGGATGCGCTGGTTTTTTTTATAACAGCCAAGGATGCTAGCGTAAACCCGATGAACATACTCCCACTGTCCCCCATAAAAATTTTTGCCGGGGGAAAATTGTATACTAAAAACCCCGCAATAGCCCCGCAAAGCGCCAATGTGTAAGCGAAATAAATAGATTGATCTGGAATTTGAAAAAAGAAATAGGCCAGAAACCCGCTTACAATCAGGGCTATGCCTCCTGCCAGGCCGTCCATATTGTCAATTAAGTTGACTGCATTGGTAATTACAATAATCCAGGCAAACGTTAGCAGGATATTTAAAAGTTCAGCGGAGAAAAATTCAATCCGGTAGCCGGAATAAATTAGAAACCCAGAAGCCAGGATTTGACCAATTATTTTTGTTGGTGGTGAAATTTCTCTGAAATCATCAAATAACCCCAATAAGAACATTGCCGTACTACTTATTAATAACGGCCAGGCGAATTGAAATTCTGGGATTAACCAAATCACACTGACGAGAAATGCACCATATATAGCTACTCCACCGAGAATTGCGGTTGGTTTTTTGGACCAGCGATCCTGGCGGGGATAGGAAACCCGCTGAGTTTTAATGCTCAGCCATCTGGAAATAGGTGTCAGGAGCAGACTTAATAGAAATGCGGCCAACAAAATACTAATTGGTATTTGTTGTACCCCCACATAATCCTCACTTATGGTAGCTTCTCAATTACAGCCAATAACTGGTTAATCCTGTCGCTGGCATCTTCAGGAGCCTCCTGTAGAGCATTTTGGACCCACTCCAGTGCCTGGGGTGCAAGACGTGCCTCGTAATAGATTTGAGCGATTGTCTCTGCAACTCGCCAGCGATTACTGGTGCTGGCGAATTGATAAGCTGAAGAATAAGACATTGCTGCCTCTGTGAGTTTATTTAATTCATACTGTACATTTCCCAATGCAACATAATAAGAATAAAGAGTTGGATAATTTGTCGGAGTTGTTGAAACTGAATTCACAGCACTCGTGTACTGATCAGCAGCAGCAATGAGATGATCAGTTTTTTCTGATTGACTGACCGCTTGTTGGGCCATTTGGGCATAATAATCGCCTAATACAGCATATGCACGGTCGTAGCTCGGATCCAATTGATTCGCAAATTCGGCTGCCTGACGAGCACCTTCTTGATCACCCAATGCATTCAATTTTAAGATTGCTAACTCTGTCCACAGAGCAGCATTATTCGGGCTTAAATTTAACGCAGTCTCGTAATACTCTTTTGCCAATCTGAGATCATCGGTGGCGCCGGCGGAATTAACTGAACTGCGCCAGCTGTACAACCGGGCAAGATTGGCAGTGTGATCCGTATTTAGAGGATTTAATGCCTGGGCATTTAGCAGATCCTTTTCGGCCTGAACCATTATATTATTCCGTTCGGTTTCACTATCAATAGTACGAGCATATTCTAAATATGCTCGTCCCAGGAATAAATAATAATGATCCTGGCTCGGTGCCCGCCTGATTGCCTCTTGATAAATATATATGGCGCCGGGCCACTGCTGGGACGAAACAAATGGGTCAGCCAATTTGAATGTGATATCAGCTTGAACTCCTCGCAGATTAGTTGAAACTGAAAGATACCCCGTAAATAGGACAATTGCCACGCTAACAAGGGGGCTGTAGCTACGGTTAAACGCTGGCTTCAAAGGCCACCCTGTGGGTAATAATCGACTCATCCCAAGGATTAAAAACAATATGAACAAGAAATACCAAGTAATCAAGCTGGTGTAGTTTGTGATTTGGCGTAATACATCAGCCGCTGTCTTGGCTTCGATGGAAAATATGCGCGCATATGCGCCAGCCTGCCAAACCCAAAATAGAGCACTTATTCCCAAGGAGATAGCCAGAGAAAGCCCGAATGCAAGCCACGCCTGTTTATCAGATTTCCACCCAGTATATTCGAGCGAAAAAATCACCACAAATACCACCCAAGTAATCAATAATAAACCGATAATCCCATAGGACGTGGTTTTTACCTCACCTGGTAGACTGGTAAATGAATCGAACAGGATTTGCTGGATCGATGATGCCCGGTTGGCATTCGTAATATAGTTGTATCCCAGGGTTGCTAAAACAAGTGCCGTGATCAAGCTCTGAATAACAATCACACTGAGCATTGAATTATCGCCCACCCAGGGTTTCGCAATACGCCTCTGGCGACCACGCTGATCCTTCGCAGCAGCCTCCGTTGAGATGGATTGATTAACCTGCGGCTCAGATTGATCATTGGTCAGGATGCCACTGTCCCCAGAAAGCCGGGTTCCCATGGAAATGAATATTCCGATAGCAATCCAAAATAATGTCCGGGTTGCAACAATGGCAATTCCAAAGTGAATTTCGACATAGTGAGCGATGATAACTGCCAATAGAATAACCAGGAAAAGTAATCCAGGACCATTTTGACTTTTGATCTGCCAGATTTCTCTATTGGTAATCGCCATCAAAGTTAGATATCCAATCAGGCCGAAAATTAATCCAAATGGAATCCCAACACCCAGGAATCCAGTACCTAACCAAACACTAAAAACCACACCCCATAAAAAACCGCTCGTGATCACAACGAAGTAATAAACATACTTTTGGCGGTGGGTTAACAACAACCCGAGCCACTTGAATCCAAAATAAAATATTTGGATGAATACCATCTGGTATACAACGAAACCAATGACACCGGTTGTAATTAATGCGTCCCAGGACTCATTGTGCGACCGGTCTGGAGATGCATTTCTTTTTTCAATTTGGGCTAATTCTGGTGGATAATACCGGTTATACGCAACATACATACTTTCTGGACCGTACCCAATTAGAGGTCGCAAAAAGTTAAATGGATCCTCCCTTTCATCAGGAAACTCGATCGGTGGATGGATCGAAACAAGGTCTGCAGCTCCTTGCCAGATCAATGACCGGACCTGGCTGGTTCTTTGCTCCATATCGACCAATTTACCAAATCTTCCAAGCCAGGGCGATTCTCGTAATCCAGCGAAGGGACCACCTGGAACATTCAATAAAAGCAAGCCAACGCCGACCATACCGGCTGTGATCAAAGCCAAAAATAAAATCCAGCGTTTTTGCCAATAGATTGAGAGCAAAATTACAAGTAAAAATATCCCGGTCAACAAGCCCAGAACCGGACCGCGCGACCCACTCATATAAATGGCAACTAAATCAATCAACAGAATAAATATGTATATTGTCGCCCGAATTATGTGCCTGACTACATGATTATCCTCGTTGAGAATTTTTTGAAAAATCAGGATGATTTTCCCAATTCCGACAGGAACGACCATGATGAGATAGGCAGCCAGGAAAATGGAATTACCCATATTCGCTGCTATCCGATTTTGTACATTTCCCCCCCAAGGAATAGGATCCAGGCCATATCTTTGGAGAATGCCGTACAAAGCAACAGGCAAACTCGTTAAGAAAATTGTTGTAAATAATCGCTCTAATTGTTCTCGTCTTTGCAGATTACCCACCAATGAGATAAAAATAATGAGGTAGGAAAAAAATGTATATGTCCCTTGTAACCTTACGTATGAACCTAAAAAACTAATCCTGGGTGAAATTGAAAGGATTGAAGACACGATATAAACCAATGCAAGTAACAGGATAGGCAGCAGCAAGGGGATTGATTTAACCGATGTCCATGTTTTCTTAATCGCAAATCCCCCTTGATCAAACAATTTAATAATCCAGGCTCCGAGCATAAGCAACGTCAGGGAACGCAGGACACTAATTTTATCTGGTTCGAAGATTCGGCTAGAAATAATATTAAATAATATCGGCGTAATTATAACTGCCGCGATCCAGCCGGCTTCGATCAATCCATCACAATACTTACTTAATTTAGATTCCATTGGGTGAATTATGAAATCAGATTCTTTCTGATGATTTCCATGTTTACAGTATTATATCGCCAGCGATGTACTTTCTTAGCCAGTCAATAAATTCTCAGCCAGGCTGTGATATGCTAGATTATCTGCTTGCGTTGTGATTCGAAATCCTATGAGCCTCGCTCGCCGCAGCTTAGAATCTTCTTCGTACACTATATTTTCGTCTGGCCTGCAAACAGTAATTATGTTTTTGCGGTCCATCATTTTAGCTCGCCTTTTAGATCCATCGACATTTGGTGTCTATACGTTTGCTTTTTCTTTTGTATTATTAACCAGCCCACTTCCTACGTTCGGTATGCATACGGCATTAATTCACCATTCCGATAAAAGCGAAGGTGAACTGCCCCTGCGAGTCCATTTTAGCCTGTCCCTATTATTTAACAGTTTGTGGGCGGTCATCGTCTGTTTTTGCGGCTACCTGGTATTACCCCGTGAAAATTTCTGGGTAATCCCTGTTCTGGCAGGCAGCCGTGCACTCATTAATTTATCACTTACAGCATCCGCCTCCCTAACTAAACAGGTGTTATTTCGCAGAATTGCAGTATTAGAATTCCTGGGGACCTTGTTTGCATCAATTGCTGCTGTGGTGATTGCCATAAAATCACCGACAATCGTCAGTTTGGTTGCTACCGATGTCATCGTTGCTTTAAATTTATACTTTGGTTTATACGTCATTCACCCGGTTTGGAAAATTCGCTTAGGATGGTCAAACCCAATTGCTCGTTATTTACTAAGTTTTGGGAAGCATGGTTTGGCTTCAACAATGCTGTCCCTCGCCATTGATAATGTTGATGATTTATGGGTTGGCAGCTATTTGGGCAGTAATCCCTTAGGTTATTATTCAAGGGCATATAATTTTGCCACATACCCACGACGCGTGTTAGCAAATCCGCTGAACAATGTCTCGGTTGGCACGTATGCTGAATTAATGGGTGATGATTCAAGACTTTCACAGGCGTTCTTTCGCGTGAATGCTTTCCTGATTCGCGCGGGGTTTGCCGCTGCAGGTTTATTGGCCCTGGTTGCTTTAGAATTAATTCTGATCCTGTTAGGTGAAAAATGGCTGCCAATGTTGCCGATTTTTCGATTGATGCTGATCTTCACAATGATTGATCCGATCAAGATCACAATTTCAAATCTATTCACAGCAACCGGGCATCCAGAAACTGTAACAAAAGTCAGGTTATTACAGTTGTTGATCATGATTCCAAGTCTATATTTATTGGGAAATTTCGCCGGTACATCCGGAATCGCAATCGCGATCAATAGTGTGGTGATCATTGGCACAGTAATCATGTTGTGGTTGGCAAGACGATTCGTGCGCTTTTCGGTGAGGAAATTGTTTCTGATTCCCACCATCGGATTAATCATCGGATTAGGTTGCGGTGTAGTTGTCGGTATACTTTTGCCAACAGGGACAAGCTTATGGGTATCACTGATGGCAAAATCAATAGCCTATTTGGGGACATATTTCGGAATCCTCCTGCTTTTCGAAAAGGATAACCTCAAAACTATGATTGAGATGGCGAAATTAATTACAAGAGAGCGACAAATACCTGAACGGAGCAGCGAATGACAGTTGGTCAGATGGGGGAAAACCTGATCTTCATCTTTTCCCAACCAAGATCGGGATCAACCCTGTTGCAGCGAATCTTGGCAGGACATCCTGATGTTTACACGACTGCTGAACCCTGGTTTTTACTCCATCCGCTGTATGCATTACGGACCAACGGCATTCATACTGAATACGATCATACGTTAGCAAACCGAGCATTGGTCACGTTTCTGAATAACATCCCGGATGGCATTGATACTTATCGGGATAGCATCCGTGGAATGGCTTTGACAATGTATAATTCAGCATTAGCCAGTTCTACAAAAACCCACTTCGTTGATAAAACCCCGCGTTATTACTACATCATTGAAGATATTGTCAATTTATTTCCAGCAGCCAAATATATTCTGTTATTTCGAAATCCTGCCGCAGTACTTGCGTCCGTTCTAAATACTCACGTCCAAGGTTATTGGCCCCTGCTTTCCCGGTACAAAGATGATTTGCTGCTGGCACCCAGAAAGCTGACTTTATTAAAGGATGCGCTTCGTGACAGGTCCTTGTCCATTCAGTATGAAGAACTCGTACAGAATCCTGAAATCGTGATAAAGAACGTTTGCGACTATCTCGCAATTCCATTTCTACCTGAAATCATAAATTATGGTTACAGTAAAATACCGGCTGGGAGCATGGGCGATCAGACCGAAATCACCCGCTTACACCGTCCTAACCCACATCGGTTAAATAACTGGAAGGAGCTTAGTAGTGATTCCCAGGCGAATCATTTTGCTGTCGCCTATTTGTCTGAATTGGGCAATGAAATAATCAACAGGATGGGATATGACTACCAAGCAATCCTCCAGGATCTCTCCCACGAAGATCGAGAGCAAGATCTGCCGAAAATAACCTGGCAGGAGCTCATGCACCCAGATAAAAGTCAGGAAGTTCGACTCCAATACGCCGAACTCGCTATTTTAGAACATAGACGAATTGTCTTTCGATTGAAAAGATTTGTGCGGCACCTCTTTTGCTCATGAACCCAACTTATACACACATACTGAATCCGATCTCTCAAATCACAAACCCACAGCTATTCCAGGCTCAAACCATCACGTTTGAGACGCTTGAGCTCGCGTTAAAGTATGCCAAGGCAGAAAATCTTTGGATAGAACCATATTTTGTGGTAGTTGGTGATGAGAAATTGCCAGAACAAAGTGCCTATGCGAAATCTTCACGAATTCACAAATCCGTTCTTGATTATGGAAAATTTTCTCAGCCGCGGAAATTACCGCTCGTCCGCCATCTTTTCGATACAGTATATATGAATTCGAACGCAGACTATATTATTTTTACGAACATCGATATTGGTCTGCTGCCCCATTTTTATCAGGTAGTGAATGACATCATTCTTTCAGGAGTACGTTCATTCACTATCACCCGCCGCACCCTTGTCCTTCAAAACCCAGCAAATATTCAAATAGCGACCTTGTTTGCGGAAATCGGCCAACCGCATCGCGGGTGGGATTGTTTTATTTTTCCGCGTGTATTCATTCCAAAAATGATTTTAGAAAATCTTTGCACTGGAGCACCACTGGTTGGATTAGGTATCATTGCGAATATGATGGCAATCGATCCGGGATTTAAAGAATTCAAGCACTTACACCTTACGTTCCACATAGGTAATGATCGGGCATGGAATAAACCAGTCAACAATGAATATATAGACCATAATCGATTCGAGCTAGCCGTCTGTTTAGACAAACTGAATGCTGAATATGGTAATTTCCCAAAAGGCAGTCCACCAAAAAAATATCTTTCGTGGCATCGAATACCCCTAATCGGTTTCACATATGATTGGCTGAACTCGCATTTCTATATCCCTGTACGCTATTTTCGTCGTAGGTGATTTATTATGTGGTTCCCACCCAATCCAACGAAATCTAACCCAATCTTCATTATTGGTGTTCACCGCTCCGGGACAACGTTGCTTCGATTTATGCTGTCTTCGCACCCAAACATCTACATTCCACCTGAATCTGATTTCATACCACGTTTTTTTTTACGATACCCTCAACGTGAATTAAGCTCATCGGATATACGGCGATATCTGGATATTATTTTCCGTCAGTACCGTTTTGTGGAGGATTGGAAAGGGAAACCACCCGATCCAGTAGATTTCGTCCACTTGTTAAACGGGCATCGAACGCCGGCAACTTTTTTAGATTTACTCTACCGATTGTATGCCCATCAAAATAACGCGGTGCGGTGGGGGGATAAAACCCCCATTTACACTAGTTACGTCGATCTTCTTCACACCATTTTTCCGGATGCACAATTCATCCATATGATTCGTGATCCGAGAGATTTAGCATTATCCATGGTTGAGCACTATCGAGGCAGGGAGTTTCATGTAGATATTTATTTTGCAGCAAAAAACTGGTTGCGACGAACATTGAAAGCCCGTCAGGATGGGGCAGTACTTGGTAATAATCAATACCTTGAAATTTTCTACGAAGATCTCGTAAACCAGCCGGAACAAAACCTGGTAAAAATTAGCAATTTTATTGGTGAGGACTTTGCCCCAGAGATGAAAGCACAACACATAATGGCACAGGAAATAATTCCTGATGACAGCCATTTTTTTAAAAATGTCCGATTACCAGTAAACACCAACAGTGTCTACCGATGGAAAAAAGAACTCAGCCAGGCAGACCTGGCTACTGTTCAGATAATTACTGGACCTTTGATGGAAGAACTTGGTTACCCATTGGCAGATGTAAAAGAACCTAATTTATCCGAGACTGCCAGGCAGTTTTATTACGCAACGAAGTACTCCGTGCTCCAAGTAGGACGAAGATTATTACAGACCATTAACCTTGTGCCACCGATTTAAGACGAGAAAGTTTAGGACAGGCGAGCATGCCAGATTACAATCCATTTTTTATTGTTGGCCATCCAAGGTCAGGCACAACTTTACTGAGAATGATATTGTGTGGGCATTCTAACCTGTTCATTCCTGAGGAAACTGGTTTTATCCCATTTCTCAAAGTAGATCCAGCGAAAACACTAACTAAACATGATGTCGATGCTGTCATCCAAAGGATTAATAAATTAAATTATTACTGGCGAGGTCTACCTTTATCTTCTGAGCAAATCTATCGATCACTAAGCGAACATAATTTATCAGCGCTCCTGGATTTTTTATTTCAATTACAAATCCAACCCTATCATGCGGCTCGCTGGGGAGATAAAACCCCCCTCTATGTTCAATACATGAAGAACATCCTGGAAATTTTTCCTAAGGCCCAGTTCATTCATATGATACGCGATGGCCGCGATGCCGCACTGTCTGCACTTGTAAAATGGGGAAACCAATCCCGCTATATGGATTTGGATTATTTACTTCGGAACTGGGTCAGGAATGTAACAACAGGATGTTTGGTTGGCAAATCATTAAGTCCTCAACAATATTACGAAATCCGGTATGAAAATCTTGTTGTCGAACCAGAACAAACTCTCCGGGGAATTTGCATGTTTTTAAATGAACCCTTTGAACTCAACATTTTAGACCACACACTTATTGCCGAAAGTTTGGTCCCAGGGCCTGATAATCACTATGAGACCTTGCAACCAATTAATACGCGCAGCATAAATCGTTGGAAAAAAGAATTCAGTAGTTTTGAGAACAAAAAAAGCGTCCGAATTGCGGGAAATCTATTATCCAGTTTGGGGTATGAAATTCCAATCCTCGGGCCAATGACTTTTTCAGAGACCGTTCGATTTGGGTTGACTACGACCCGGTATAAATTTTTTGATACGGCCCGATCCTTTCTTTATAGCACTGGATACCTGACCCTAAATAAAACCATGCGCAAGCCAAATTAACCCCAAGACTATGCGTATCCTATTTTTAACATCCAGGTTGCCATATCCACCAAACCGAGGTGATAAGCTCCGAGTGTTGAATTTTTTTCGGAGCCTTTCAAAAGAGCACGAGATTCACCTTGCATCTTTCATAACCCGGGAAGAAGAAAAGAGTTATACAACCTACTTAGAACCTTACTGTGCGGATATCACACTCGTTCTACAGACACCAATTCGTTCCATACTTACCGTTGCAAAAAGGATTTTTACACCATACCCGCTCCAGGTGAATTACTACCATTCACCGCGTATGGAAAAAGTATTGGATGAGCTACGAAATCAAAAGAAATTCGATCTCATCTATGCACACTTAATTCGCATGGCACCCTATGCAGCATCATTTCCTCATACTTATAGAATACTGGACCTGACTGATCTGATTTCAGAAGAAATAAAGAGATCTCTACCTTTTCGAAATGATCTCTCCAAAGTCCTATATAGAATTGAGCTGCCGAAGATCACAAAGTTCGAAACCAGCATTGTAAATTCGTTCAATGAGTGTTGGTTGATATCTGATTATGAAAACGAAATCTTGACTGCGAAAAATCTAACCACAAAAGTTGTTACGATTCGCAATGGTGTCAATTACGAAAGTTATTATCCGACCGGCGTTCCACGGCAGCGAAATCGATTGATCTTTGTTGGACACATGGGTGTTTTTCACAATATCGATGCCGCCCAATATTTATGCAGAGAGATTCTGCCATGCGTACGAGGTAAAATACCAGGCATTGAAATCCAAATCGTTGGTGCAGAACCCGTTTCGAAGGCAAGAAAACTGGCTTCGCTTCCTGGGGTTCATGTTTTAGGATTTGTAGAAAATCTTCCCTCCCTCTTGAATCAAGCGGGGATGTTCGTCGCTCCACTTCGTTTTTCGGCCGGCGTGCAAAACAAAGTCCTCGAAGCCATGGCAACAGGTACACCGGTTATTACAACTTCACACGTAAATAATGGCATTGGGGCAGTTGACGAGAAAAGTATTCTATTGGCAGATTCTACTGAAGAATTCGTCGACCGGATCATAGAGCTATACAGTGACCCGGTGAAAAGTGATCAGATTGGGTATGAAGGAGCCGAATTTGTGCGCTCCAATTTTTCCTGGGAGCAGGTCTTGAAAAGATTGAATTCGATCCAAGACATAGATAACCCTGGAAAAAAATAATCAAAAAGGAGGACATTATGGATTTTCAGAGGTTAGGACGCTCAGGTTTACTTGTAAGCAGGCTATGCCTAGGAACAATGAACTTTGGACCACGCGCAACTGAGGAATTATCACACCAGATTATGGACAAGGCTCTTGAGAATGGCATAAATTTTTTTGATACGGCAAATGTCTATGGGGGCAAAAAAGGAGAAGGTCTGACGGAGCAAATCATCGGGAGTTGGTTCGATAAAGGTAATCTTCGCCGTGAGCAGATAGTCTTGGCAACCAAGGTTTATGGATCCATGGGTGAGGGTCAAAACGAACGCCGTTTATCGGCATTCCACATCCGGAAAGCATGTGAGGATAGTTTGCGACGATTGAAAACCGATCACATTGATTTATACCAAATGCACCACATCGACCGGAACACAACCTGGGACGAGATATGGCAGGCAATGGAAATCCTTGTTCGTGATGGGAAGGTGATCTATATCGGAAGCAGCAACTTTGCCGGTTGGCACATCGCCCAGGCTCAATCTGCTGCAAATTCCAGAAATTTCTTGGGATTGGTCAGCGAACAAAGCCTTTATAATCTCCTCGAACGATCAATTGAGCTGGAGGTAATCCCAGCATGCCGCGAGTATGGCCTGGGAATAATTCCATACAGCCCCTTGGCAGGTGGATTGTTGGGCGGTATCTTGAATGAGCCTCTTGATGGAAGGCGAGCATCAGAAAGTACGCAGAAACAGCTTGCAGAACAACGGGACGTTATCAGCAAGTTTGAAGATTTGTGCTCCCACCTTGGAGAATCACCTGCCGATGTAGCACTTGCCTGGCTCATCCACCAGCCAGGAATAACAGCACCAATCATTGGGCCAAGAACAACGGATCAACTTGACGGCAATATTCACGCCGAAAGCATCAAGCTCGATTCTCAATTCTTAAATGAGCTCGAGGCTATTTTCCCAGGACCCGGCGGACCAGCTCCAGAAGCCTATGCCTGGTAATACTATCCTTATGATCTCCTGGAACTTTTCATTTACCTGCATCACTCAATGAATATCCATATTGGAACAAATCTACCCAGCCCATCCATACAGCTACTTACTGATTTGTTATTGGATGGAATCGAATTTGGTTGGGGGATTGAAATTCAAAATCCCGAACAAATTGATGTCCTTGTCAGCGGGCGGCCAACACGTAATCAATTGGCAGTCTGCACAAAACTCAAAAAACTGATTGTACCGTTTGCCGGAATACCGGAGGCGACTTTTGAAGTTCTAAAAGAGTTTTCGAAAGTAGACCTTCATAACTTGCATCACAATGCAGTACCAGTCGCTGAACTGGCGATCGCTTTGATGCTCGCTGCGTCGAAATATATCGTGCCCTTCGACCAAAGGCTACGCAGTGGTGATTGGTCGCCAAGATATGAACCACCAAAAAGCATGTTGGTTTCTAATAAATCAGTTCTCATCCTTGGGTATGGAGCAATTGGCAAGCAAATTGCCCAGATGTGCATGGCATTTGGAATGGAAGTGCTGGCGGTTAGAAAATCAGTCCACAAGTCCAGCTTTGGGCATGGAAACGTAAGGGTGTATCCAGTTGATGAGCTGGAAAGCATCCTCCCAAAAGCCCAGTTCCTAATCAATGCACTACCACTAACAACAGATACAATCAATTTTCTTGATAAAGATCGATTAAGTCTTCTCCCAAAAGGATGTATATTAGTAAACATTGGACGAGGCCAGACGATTCATGAAGAATCCCTTTTTACTGCTTTATCGAACGGTGACATCGCGGCAGCAGCCCTGGATGTCTGGTACTCCTATCCCGAGAATTCGGCGGATAGAGTTAAAACTTATCCGTCAACTTTACCAATTTACACAATGGAAAATGTTGTTCTCAGCCCACATCGCGGAGGAGCAACGGTTGAGACCGAGATCTTGCGATATAAAGCCGTGGCAGAACTGATCAATGCATATTTTTCAGGATTACCGATGCCCAATTTGGTTGACGTTGAGCGAGGTTACTGAAAACATGATTTTCCATTAGACATATCCATCGATTAATGACCATGCCATTAGCCAAGAAAAATGAAGTACAAGCCGGGACCCTTGTCCGGCCCAATGTCGCAGCTCATGATAATCCCGTGATGCATTATTTTGGAAAAGCTATCCGGACAATCGCGACAACAATTTCCTTCTTGATTGATCGAGGTCGCTTTCGACCCCATGATTTTCGAATTAACCACTTGAGGATTGGGTTACAGGAATTACCCCGGGACTTTGATAATTATCGGATCGTCCAAATCAGTGATATCCACTTAGGAACATGGATGAATGCTGAACGTTTGCGCGGCGTGGTTGAGTTAGTTAACCAACAATGCCCTGATCTAATTTGCATAACCGGGGATTTCATTACGCACGAAATGAAAGATATATTTAATGTTCTTAAGGAAGAACTTTGCAGCCTTAAATCTAGTGATGGCATCCTGGCTGTATTGGGCAATCACGATCACTGGTCAAATGCACCTATGATCAGGGCAGTTTTAAGGTCATGCAAGATTCAAGAATTAAGGAATGAAGTAATTATTATTCATAAAGGTAATGGAGAGATATACATTGCTGGATTGGATGATGTATATAACAGCAAAGACAACCTTGATGAAGTCTTAGCACAAATTCCACCATCAAAAAAAGCGATCTTGCTTGTACATGTACCAGATTTCGCAGACATAGCGGCTGAGACCAACAGGTTTTCATTACAATTGTCAGGTCATAGCCACGGTGGCCAAATCATTTTGCCCAAAATTGGGTCTCCTGTCTTGCCTCCTTTGGCGAAAAAATACGCACGTGGTATTTATAAAATTAATCAGATGCTACATTATACAAACAGCGGAGTTGGTACAGCAACAATTCCATTTCGTTATAACTGCCCACCTGAAATTGCCGTTATCGAACTATTTAATTTAGATCATTCTGATTCGTAGACATACTGAGAGGTTCTATGAATAACCGGAAACTAGCCGAAACCTTCACGTTAATCGCTGACCTGCTTGAAATTAACGGGGAAAATATTTTCAAAACCAGAGCTTACCGTCGCGCAGCAGAAACCCTCCTCAACATGGGTAGGGAAGCTGAAGATTTATTAGTTGCTGGAGAGGATCTGACCCAAATTGATGGGATTGGAAAAGCAATCTCAGAAAAAATCGAGGAGCTCGTCAACACCGGAAAGCTACAATACCTGATCCGGCTGGAACAAGAAATCCCAGTCAGCCTGGTTAAATTACTCGATGTCCCAGATCTGGGGCCGAAAAAAGTAGCCCTATTCTGGAAAGAGCTTAAGATAACCACCCTTGAAGAGCTTGAAGCGGCTGCCCATGATGGAAAACTTCGTGACCTGCCCGGAATGGGTGAAAAATCAGAAGCCAAGCTAATTTCCGGGATTGAATCACTCAAACGCAGGTCTGGTCGCATGTTATTGGGTGATGTTTTACCTTTTGCACAGGAAATTATCGCTGAACTAATTCAAATTGATGGTGTGGCGGCTGTCTCAGAGGCTGGCAGCCTTCGCCGGAGGCGCGCTACTGTTGGTGATATAGACATCCTGGTTGCCGCAGAAAACTCTTCCGCGGTGATGAAAACATTTACGTCACGGGCAGATATTGAACGTATTCTTGGGAGCGGAAAAACAAAATCCAGCGTTGAGTATAAAAATGGGATACGCGCTCAGCTATGGGTCCATCCACCAGAACGTTATGGGACAGCCTTACAATACGCTACCGGATCAAAGGAGCATAATGTAAGATTGCGCGAGCTGGCTCTAACAAAAGATCTGTCATTATCCGAGCATGCAATTACTCAGATAGACGGAACTGAAATCCTTTGTTCAACGGAGGAGGAAGTATACAATTCACTCGACCTCCCCTGGATACCCCCAGAGCTCAGAGAAGACCGCGGTGAACTCCAGGCGGCAAAAAAACGCAATCTGCCTGAGGTTCTGACGATAAAAGATTGGCAGTCAGAACTTCATACGCATTCCACTTGGAGTGACGGGAAAGTAAGTATTCGCGAAATGGTAACAGCGGCGATTGAGCGTGGTTATTCTGTCTTAGCTATCACCGATCATTCTCATAGCCTAGGTATCGTTCAAGGGATACCTCCAGAGGACATACCGCTACAAAAGGCGGAAATTAGGCAAGTCCAGGCAGAATTTGGGAACCAAATTCGAATATTACAGGGTATTGAAGTCGAAATAAGGGCCGATGGAACGTTGGATTACCCGGACGATGTCCTTGCCAAGCTCGATCTTGTGATCGCGTCTTTGCATGTTAGCCTACGTCAGCCTCGGGAGCAAATCACCCAGCGGTTATTGAATGCAATCAAAAACCCGCATGTCGACATTATCGGTCATCCAACCGGTCGCCTCCTTCCAGATCGAGAAGGAGCAGATCTGGACATGGAAATGGTCCTAAAAGCAGCGGCCGAATCTGGAGTCGCACTCGAAATCAATGCGCACCCAAAAAGACTTGATCTCGATGACATTTTTTCCAGGCGGGCAGTTGAACTCGGCATTCCTATTTCAATAAATACCGATGCCCATCACCCAGATCAACTTGATTTATTGCAATTTGGAATCGAAACTGCTCGGAGAGGATGGGTTGAGCCTCACCAGGTGATTAATACCTGGCAACCAGAGCGCATAATTCTGTGGCTGCAGAATAGAGGGAATGATCATGCCCAAGGATGATAGACCTGTTGTTTATTCGACGGAATACGACGACCAACCTGTTTGTCAGAAATGCAAACAATACCCGTGTGTTTGTAGGAAAGAAGTAAGTTTGCCGCCCTCCCAGCAAACAGCACATGTTCGCAGAGAAACAAAAGGACGAGGCGGCAAATCGGTTGTTGTTATCAGCAATCTTACTTTGAATAGTGTTGACCGAAAACAACTCGCGACCCAGTTAAAAAAAGTGTGCAACTCAGGAGGAACCACAAAAGCTGGTACGATCGAGATTCAAGGTGAGCATCTGAATAAAATTATCGAGACTCTCAAGAAAAATGGTTTTAAGGTAAAACAAATTGGAGGTTGACCCCAAAGTAATACCTGATCTTTGAGTGACAAAAATTTTGACAGAATGATTGTACATAGTGTCAACTGAAAACAGTTATTCAATCAAAAATTTCAACAAATTGATGGATTTCTTAAAATCCGAATAATTCTGCGCACGTTTTGTGTCGTAATATTCAACAATCCGCTCAAGAAACAAGCCATGTTGATAATCTCGTATATAATTTATTAGATGATTGAGCAAACGCGCGGGAGGAAATGATGCCCGAACAACAAAAGTGGGAGTATAAAACATTGGTAATGTCACCTTATCACGTGACATTAGGATTTAAGATCTGGGGACCTACACTCGGGGCTGTCAAATTTATTGATGGCGATCAAAGAGAAAATTGGGACAAAACAGAAGGTTACTGGGAATTCGATAAAGCGCTGAAACAGCTCGGGGCTGAAGGCTGGGAATTAGTGGAGGTTGTCGAGCGGAGAAAGGATAATTATCAAGTAGCAATATTCAAACGACCTGGATCCGAACTCTAAACTATCAAAGCGAATGTACTATGTGTGGACGATTTACACTGACAGTTGATGCAACTGAGCTTCAACAAAATTTTCCTTGGATCAACATCCCAGACCAAGGGTTAAAGCCCAGATACAACATTGCGCCTACCCAACCCATTGCCGTGGTCGCGAATGATGGCAAAGATATCCTGGACTACTATCTATGGGGATTAATCCCGTCCTGGTCAAAGGATCCAAAAATTGGTAGCCGGCTGATCAATGCACGGGCGGAGACTCTGGCAGAGAAGCCATCGTTTCGAAATGCGTTTAAACGTCGCCGCTGCCTTGTGCTTGCGGATGGATTCTTTGAATGGATGTCCCAACCAGGGCAAAAATCAAAAATACCCATGTATATCCAGCTGGTAAATCAACGCCCATTTGCATTTGCAGGTTTGTGGGAACAATGGTTTTCACCAGATGGATCAGAAATTCGTTCGTGCACAATTATTACAACTGAACCCAACGAACTCGTCCGAACCATTCACAACCGAATGCCGGTCATTCTTGATGAAGCCGATATCAAAACGTGGCTTCAAACAGGGGAGGTCGAACCCAGGCAGCTCTCCAGGTTATTAGTACCATTTGCTGCTGAACAAATGGCGGCTTATCCAGTATCACTCGCCGTAAATAATGCCAGAATTGACAAACCCGAGATCATTGAGCCGGTGTGAAAATGATAGGAGGGGTATTACTAACCTAAAATGCGAATAGGATTTATTTCAACCCGGTTAAGTGGAACGGATGGTGTGTCTTTAGAAGTCGAAAAATGGGCAACTGTTCTTAAGCGGTCTGGTCATGAACTTTATTATTGTGCAGGAGAATTAGGGGGCTATGCAAAACAAGGCACTCAGATTCCAAAGCTTCATTTTGCAGATAAATCAATTCAAAAACTAAGCCGAGATGCATTCGACAATTCCGGCGATGTGGATAGTACCAAATTGGCTGACGAAATCTATACTCAGGCCGATGAACTGCGCGGCCCCCTCCGTGACTTTATCCGGAAGAACAAACTGGACCTGATTATCGTCCAAAATGCTCTGACAATTCCAATGAATCTGCCACTGGGTGTTTGTCTAACGGGCTTAATTGCAGAGTTGGGCATTAATACAATCGCTCATCATCATGATTTTTTTTGGGAACGCCAAAGATACCAGACCAATCGTGTACTCGATTTATTGGATACAACCTTCCCTGCAAAACTGCCAACAATCCAGCATGTTACAATTAACTCAATTGCCCAACAGCGGTTGAAAACTCGCCGCGGGATCAATTCCCATGTAATCCCAAATGTTCATGATTTTGCCACTCCCCCACCAGGGATCGATGAATATAATCGTGATTTTCGAAATGCCCTGGGCCTCGATCAAAATGATTTATTTGTACTCCAACCAACCCGGGTAATCCGCCGGAAAGGGATCGAAATGGCGATTGAGCTCGTCGCCAGGCTCGGTAAACCGAACGCCCGCCTGTATATTACCCATCGTGCAGATGATGAAGGCCTGGATTATTGGATGTGGTTGAAGCGTGAAGCCAAAGTTATGGGAGTGAATGTCCAACTCATCGACCATATCGTCCGTGCGGAAAGAGCACAATTAAACGGACATAAAATATATTCATTATGGGATGCCTATCCTCATGCGAATTTAGTCACGTTTCCAAGTACGTATGAGGGATTTGGAAATGCACTGCTCGAAGCAATTTACTTTAATCGCCTGATATTCATTAATCGTTACCCAGTATTTGTTGCCGATATTGAGCCGTTGGGGTTCGAATTTATCGAGATCGATGGTTTTGTTGATGACAAAGCTGTCGAATCCACGCTCGAATTATTAGATCATCCTGATGAATTAAACCGAATGGCCAAAAATAACTATAAAATTGCCCGCGAATATTTTTCCCTTGAAATGCTTGATCGAAAGCTGACCGAAGTGTTGCAGTTTTTTTCTATGTGAAATCGTTTGTAGGCCCAGATTATTAGAATTGATGGCAATTCAAACGAAATTTATTTTGATTTCCGGTAGGTGGTAAAGAAAAGAAAACAATCGCATGACTACAATGAAAATTTCCATTCTTCACTATGCTGGACCACCAGTAATCGGGGGAGTGGAGAGCACCATTCTCAATCATTCGCTTTTATTCAACGAGGCAGGATTTGATGTTCAGATAATTTCCGGGCGGGGGGAACAATTCCACCCAGAAATAGATTTTCATTATCTACCTCAGGTTGATTCGCTAAACCCTGATGTCCTCGAGATAGGGCGAGAACTCGCCAAAGGAATAATATCCACTCGATTTAACGAATTGGTTAACTCCATTCAGATCGATTTGGAAAATTTGATAAATCCCGGCACAGTGATCATTGCCCATAATATCGTCACGTTGCACAAAAATTTGGCACTGACGGCCGCACTTCGGAATATGACCTTCTCAGGACAATCATTGATTGCTTGGTGCCACGATTTTGCCTGGAGAGACCGTTTATACACACCTGATCTACATCAAGGTTATCCATGGAATTTATTATCAGAACCCTGGGAAAATACGAGGTACGTTGTAGTATCCCAGGACCGCCAATTTTTGTTAGCCCGGCTGCTAGGGATACCACCCGAATCAATCCAGATCATTAACCCGGGGATCGACTATTTTAGTTTCTTGGGGATTTCGCCGCAGACCCAACAGCAATTGTCGGCTTTCGAATTGCAGAATGCCCGCCCTTTAATCCTTCTCCCTGCAAGAATTACACGGCGCAAGAACATCGAATTTGCATTAGAAACAATGGCTTACCTGGCTTCAGATTTCCCGTTTGCTCGATTGATCATTACAGGGCCTCCCGGACCTCACAACCCGAAAAATGCTGATTATTTACATGAACTCAAAAGTATCAGAAAAAAATTGAATCTTGGAGAAAATTGTCACTTTTTTGTATGAATATGGAGGAGGAGAAAAACCGTTTTTGTTGACCGATCCGATGATCGCAGAGTTATTTCGTATCGCGGATGTAATGTTTTTCCCCAGCAAAAGGGAGGGATTTGGTATACCTGTTTTAGAAGCTGGCCTCACCAGATTACCTGTTTTTGCATCCGATCTTCCTTCTGTTCAGGAAAGCTCGGGTGGTTATGCGAATCTGATTCAGCCTGGAAGAGAAACCGGAACGTGTTGCGGAAATGCTCCAAAAATTTCTCCGAAACGATGCTGCATACAACCTTCGCCAGAGAGTATTGGAACGATTTACTTGGGATGCGATTTTTAACAATCAAATCAAGCCGTTGGTTATGGAAGTCTCAAACGTATGATGAAAATCAAGCAGCGCAAAAAAAACAAAGTGTATTCGCCACAACACAAAATCCTTGTTCCTGTCAGCAATATTCGGGAAGCAGAGATCCTGGTCCCTTTTGCAAATGCCCTCAGTATGGGCTTGAATTCTCAACTTATCGTGATGAACATCATTACTGTCGCCTCGACCGATCGCCTCAGTCAAGAGGCAAACACGGTCAGCAGATCGCGTCAAGCATTATTCCAGTTTCTTGTAGACCATGATTACCAAATCCCGGAAATTCAAACTGCAGTTAAGGTAACTCACGAAATTTGGGATGGGATTTGGGAAGCAGTTGAAAATGAAAACGCGGACATGCTGGTACTGGGCTGGCAATGCCCTACAATGCCCCAAACTGTACCAGGGAAACTTAACGACCCCCGGCTCATCGCTCCACCGTGCGACCTGGTTATTGTAAGACCAGGAAACGATCTTGATACCGATATTAATTGGGAAGCGATTTCTCGGATTCTTTTACCTGTACGAGGTGGGCTTGAATCAACTTTATCCCTGCGCGTGTCACAGGCTATTGCTGAATATGCACAGAATGGTCAAATAACCTTACTCCATGCAACAACAAAATCTCTGCAGGAATATGACCTCACAGAATTAAGTCATTTTAATGTAGCGATACGTTCCTTGAGCGAGCTTACCCGTTCTTTAACCGTAATTAATACGGTTAAGAATGCAATCATTGAAGAGGCCTCATTCCACCAAATTGTTGTCATGGGCGCACCAAGCAAGCCAACCATTGAATCCTGGCTTAATGAGGATACGATCGAAATTGAAAAACAGATTGAAGCGCATCTGGTAGTGACCAAAGAGGCAGTTCCATCACCAGCTGAGCAAAACTCCGGAAGGGAGCGCAAAACAAAACGACGTGATCGACCCCTGGCAGTTGTGGTAGATAAATGGTTCGCCGAAAACACATTTCATAGCCGCGAGTTTTCCGAGTTAGAGTTCCTTGTCTCACTTAAAGAAAAACAAAACATTACTATCAGCCTCGGCTTACCTGCCCTCAACGAAGAAGCAACTGTGGGGAGTGTTATTTCAAGCATTAAAAAAGTTCTCATGGATGATTTCCCCATACTCGATGAAATGATTCTTATTGATTCAGGCTCGACAGATTACACGAGGGAAATCGCTGAATCCATGGATATACCCGTGATTATCCACCAGGAGGTATTAAACCAGTATCCGCATTTCACAGGCAAAGGCGAAGCATTATGGAAAAGCCTTTATGTGCTCAAGGGCGATTTGATTGCTTGGATTGACACCGATATCAAAAATATCCACCCGCGCTTTGTTTATGGCGTTATCGGACCATTATTGCGAGACCAACGGATCAAGTATGTGAAGGGATTTTACCGGAGACCTTTGAGACAGGGAGACAAACTGATCGCCGGAGGAGGGGGCCGCGTCACTGAGTTGACCGCAAGACCATTGATCAATTTATTTTTTCCTGAGCTATCTGGAATTATCCAACCTTTATCTGGTGAATATGCTGGGCGGAGAACCGTTCTCGAGCAGCTTCCATTTTTTACCGGTTATGGAGTCGAAACTGGCCTCCTTCTTGATATCCTTAACCATTATGGAATACATGCAATCGCCCAGGTAGATCTGCTGGAGCGGATCCACCATAACCAACAGCTGCGATCACTCTCCAAAATGTCCTTCACAATCATCCAGGTATTTATGAGTCGATTGCAAACCAGGCATAATATCCAGCTTTTAGAGGAGGCAAACTTAACAATGAATTTACCTCGCTATTCTCCAAACCGTTTTTACCTCGAAACGCAGGCGCTGATCGAAAACGAAAGACCGCCTATTGCCAGCATCCCCGAATACCGGCTTAAATTTGGTCTCCCAAACGAAGTTTTCAATGAAGCCGGCATTGATCAAAAGGCTCCAGAAACGGGAAAACTCGGATGACGGGGCTACTTTTAATCCGGCATGGGGAAACTGATTGGAATTTGGAGGGTCGTTATCAGGGCCAGGCCGATCCCGATTTGAACCCGAAGGGGATCCTGCAATCGAAACAATTCGCAGAGCTCAGCCAATGCGAGCTTATTTCAAGGATAGTATCCAGTCCTTTAATGCGCGCACGGCAAACCGCCGAAATTTTCGCTTTAGCTTGTAATGTTCCACTTGAATTCGACCCTCGCCTGATGGAAATTCACCAAGGAGAGTGGCAAACTCGATTAAGGAGCGAAATATCAACTCAATATCCAGAACTTTTCCAAAAGTGGGAAACAAACCCCTGGTCTGTCTCTGCGCCAGGCGGTGAAAGCCTACAAACTGTGCGTAGTCGCGTACTTGATGCAGTAAGCGAAATTGTTTACGAGAGTACCGAAGGCATCATTGCTATAGTCACCCATCGGATACCAATTGCCATTATCAAAATAGAACTCCAGAGTCTGGACCCTGATATTGTAAGAACGATACATTTGCCAAATTTATTTTCTGAAATGATTGACACAAGCAAACTTGAATGGGAGGGAACGAGTGCTGTCAGCCAAAAATAGAGCCAGGACGCACCTAATTTCGATATATGGTGATGAAATCGGAAATACTACCTGGAAGCAGTTAAAACTTATTCTGGATGATTTTAGCAAGAAATTTATAAATTCTGATAATCGATTCGAGATATCAGAAAACGATGCAATTCTGATTACGTATGGCGACCAGTTTTGTACCGATGGAAATTCTAAGCTAGCAACCTTAATAGAGTTTTTGGTGAATTATTTGGGCAATTCCATTAATACAGTTCACTTACTACCTTTTTTTCCATATTCATCCGATGATGGATTCTCGGTTATTGACTATACGAAAATTGACCGCGATATTGGCACATGGGACGATATCGCACAAATCGGAACGAACTACAATCTTATGTTCGACTTTGTGTTAAATCACATTTCAAAATCAAGCAATTGGTTCACAAAATACTTGAATGATTTGCCCGGTTATCAAGACTTTTTCATCGAAATGGATCCAACCACTGAATTATCAATGGTCGTCAGACCGAGGGCTCTCCCGCTGCTGACTCCGTTCATGACATCGTCGGGGGAGAAATATCTTTGGACTACCTTCAGTGCAGACCAGATTGATCTCAACTATGCGAATCCAAATGTTGCTTTGAAAATGATCGAAATCCTGCTGATGTATGTGTCAAAAGGTGTCTCAATTATAAGATTGGATGCAATTGCTTACTTGTGGAAAAAAGCCGGAACCAAAAGTATTCACCTCAGCCAAACCCATTCCTTTGTGAAGCTCCTACGTGCAGTTCTGGATATCGTGGCGCCGCACGTTTTATTAATTACCGAGACAAACGTTCCCCATCGGGAGAATATCAGTTACTTTGGTAGTTTGTTGGAGGATCAGGAAATTGAAAGTGGTTATCCGAAGAGTGACGAAGCACAATTGGTTTACCAATTTACATTGGCACCACTTGTTTTGCACTCATTTCTCAATGGGAATGCGACGAAACTCTCCTATTGGGTAGACAATATCGAAAGCCCGTTCGATAGTGCACTTTTTCTAAATTTTATTGCTTCGCATGACGGGATTGGAATCCGCCCCGCGGAAGGCATATTGAGTGAGGCCGAGATTGATCAACTGGTTGAGCAAACGATTCATCAAGGTGGCAAGGTGAGTTCGAAGCGAAATTCGGATGGCAGCGAATCTCCTTATGAATTAAACATCACCATATTCGATTTTTTAGACAACCCCAGCCAATCACTCGACGTCTCAATCAATCGGTACATCGCCAGCCAGGTGATCATGCTTTCCTTACGAGGTATTCCAGGCATTTACTTTCACAGTTTATTTGGTTCGAATAATTGTGAGCGTTGTGTTGAAAGGACGGGGCGAGTGCGCTCAATCAACCGTGAAAAATTCGATTGGGAAGAGTTCGAAAAATGGTTTCTCGATCCTAACGAACGCAAACGACTGATATTCAACAAATATCGGGATCTCCTGCTGATTCGCAAATCTATCAAAGCATTCAGTCCATTCTCGGCTGAAAAAATTTTACACCTGGATTCTCGGTTGTTCACTTTGTTTCGGGGAGGAGAAAATTTTGAAAGCAAGGTGCTGGTTGTTGTAAATGTTTCAAACCAGCCTGTTGAGCACACCCTTCCAATCGGGATAATTCCTGAACAAATGGGGAATCCGTTGTATGATCATATTGGCAGACAAAAAATACCGGTATTGAATGGAAAGGCTAAACTTTCCCTGCTTCCTTACCAAGCAATGTGGTTGTCCTGACCCAAGTGGTTCCACCGCGAAACAAGATGATCGATAATCGTTCGATTGACTCGCTAGGTATATGAGATGGCCCCAATCGTTCTACTAACCGACTTTGGCACAAAAGATGGCCATGTAGGAGTCATGAAGGGAGTTATTCTGACCATCGCGCCCGAGGCACAAATTATTGATTTAAGTCATGGGATCCAACCCCAAAACATTGAGGAAGCGGCATTAATTTTATCAAGAACATATCGATATTTCCCTATTGGTTCAATATTTATCGTTGTCATCGACCCAGGAGTTGGCACTACGCGCCGACCCATTGCTTTATGGCTGGCTGGTTACTATTTTATTTTGCCGGATAATGGGATTATCACCCCAATCCTCATGGAGGCAAGAACCCAGACGGCGGCGATAGAAATAGTTCATTTGAATAACCCGGCATTCTGGAACGAAAATATCAGCTCGGTGTTCCATGGAAGGGATATCTTCGCACCGGTCGGCGCCCATCTCGCGAACGGGATAGATTTAATGGATATGGGTGTTCCCATCCAGGACCCGGTATTAATTACACTGGAACAACCAAAAATCCTCACCGGCAGGATGATCGGAAAAATCATTCATATCGACCATTTCGGTAATCTAACAACAAATATCCGCCGAGAACACCTTGCTAATACTACCCATTGCCTCCTAAATTATAAGGATTACGAGATAACTGGCCTGTACACCACATTTGGGGATTCAGAAGCTGGTACCCTGATACTTCTCATTGGAAGTACCGATTACCTGTTAATCGCTCGAGTAAATGGGAACGCCGCAGCTTATCTAGCTGCTGTTCCTGGAGACAGGATCGTATTAAACTTGTTGGATTAGTCGTCTCATTTCCATTTTCTACCGTAAAATAATTAATTATGAACGGTATTATAAGAAGTCCATCTTATCTTGAATTGTTAGCAACGGGCGAATTTACAAGGCGGGTAAAAAGCGCACAAAGTATGCTGTCACCGTGCAGGTGTTGTGCCCGTCAGTGCAAGATTGATCGTCTGAATGGCAAACTTGGCATATGCCAGATCGGGGCGTCAGCCATTGTTCATTCCTATGGTGCCCATTCGGGAGAAGAAGATCCAATTCGTGGTTGGGCAGGCTCAGGGACAATTTTCTTTTCTGGATGCAACTTACAATGTGTGTTCTGCCAAAATCATCAAATTAGCCAGACACAACACGGTGAGATCGTAAATGCCGAACAGCTTGCCGCAATCATGCTTGAGCTCCAGGATGCTGGCTGCCATAATATCAACCTGGTTTCACCAAGTCACGTCGGCCCCCAGATCCTGGCAGCCATCTATCAAGCAACCCAATCCGGTTTGTGTATTCCCATCGTTTACAATTCGGGGGGTTTTGACTCAATGGAAATGCTACACTTACTGGATGGCATTATTGATATTTATATGCCTGATATGAAATATGCAAACTCAAACCTAGCGCTTGAATTTTCAAGAGTTCCCAACTACCCAAGGGTAAACAAGGAGATTGTTCGAGAAATGCACAGGCAGGTTGGTGACCTGCAAATTAATCGATATGGCCTTGCTGAGAGAGGCTTATTGATTCGTCATCTTGTGCTGCCGGAAAATATCGCCGGTACGGATAAGATCGTGAGGTTCATTGCTGGTCAAATTTCTTCTGCGACCTATATCAATATTATGAGCCAATACCATCCTGCCTATCAAGCCGAAGTACACCCGCCTCTGGATCGAACTGCCAGCCAATTCGAGTTCCACCGAGCCCTGGACTGGGCGATGCGGGCAGGATTATGGCGGTTGGATGATCTCAATGACTAACCAGAATGAGTGCTGAGCATGCCAAATCAAGGGCAAATACTTACATCCCAGGAACAACGAATTAAACGCCAGCTTGCACAGGCAATTTCCCAGCAGTTAGAAAAATCTCCTCAGTCCGAAGAAGACTTACTCAGAAAGATTAACCCCTGGTTGGATCAACTTCTTGACAATTACCCCGTTGATGTAACCCCAGAGCTTCGCAAACAGATTATCAAGGAAGTAACGAGTGATATCTTTGGATATGGACCACTTCAAGTATTGCTTGATGATGAAGAAATCAGTGAAATCATGGTTTCTGGGTTCAATCAAGTCTATATCGAAAAACACGGGGATTTGGTCGATACAGAGATCAAATTTCGAGACAATCAACATGTCATGCAAATCATCGACCGTATCATTCGTCCCCTTGGTAGATCCGTAGACCGAGATCACCCAATGGTTGATGCACGGCTGCCAAACGGCTCGCGAGTAAATATTGTAATCCCGCCAGTCGCCATCGATGGGCCCTGCATAACCATCAGAAAATTTCTTAGGAGTAAACTGTCCATCAAAGATTTTATCGAACTTGGTTCCCTGACAAAAAATATGGCGTCATTTCTTGAAGCATGTGTTGTCGCTCGTCTAAACATATTAATTACTGGGAACACGAGTTCTGGAAAAACGACACTATTAAATATTTTAAGTGAATTTATTCCCGGTGATGAACGGATTATTACAATTGAAGATGCAGCAGAAATTCAACTTAAGCAAAAGTACATCGTTCGAATGGAAACGAAACCACCAGGTAGCGATGGAAGCGGGGAAATCGTGACGCACGACCTAGTAAGAAACGCCCTAAGGATGAGACCCGACCGAATAATTGTCGGCGAAGTTCGCAGTAGTGAAGCTATGGATATGCTGCAAGCGATGAACACCGGCCACACCGGCTCTCTCACAACCCTGCACGCCAATACGCCTCGCGATGCGATTTCTCGGCTGGAGACGATGGCGATGATGGCAGGCTTGGATATGCCTGTCATTGCGTTCCGGCGCCAAATTGCTTCGGCATTCAATCTGATCGTCCACATGGCCCGCCTGGAAGATGGCACGCGCAAAGCAACCCACATCACGGAAATCTCTGGAATGGAGGGTGATATTGTCACATTGAGCGACATATTTCGATTCGATAGGACCGGAGTTGGGGCGGATGGCAAAGTTCTGGGTGAACTCAGGCCCACCCGTATTCGGCCCTTTTTCTCAAACAGGCTCGAATCTGCAGGCTATAAATTAAGCGGTGATATTTTCGGTGCGGGTGTATATTAGCCTCCGAGTTTATGTTACAATAACTAACATGAATAGCCAAATGGTCCCTAGCCCTAGCCGTGTACACCGGAGAATGTTGTAGGCACTCCCCGGTTGGTTGGTACTATGGGATGACAATAATCGAGACTCCCAACCCACCCCTGGTTTGAATGCCCGGGGTGGGTTTGTTTATTTCAGGAGCTATATGATGAAAATGTCTCATTATTTCGTTGAAACATTACGTGAAGCACCTGCAGATATACAATTTAATAGTCAACAATATCTTTTGAGAGCAGGATATTTTCGCCCATTAGCTGCAGGAATTTACTCTTATTTGCCTTTGGGATTGCGCAGTCTAAAGAAAATTGAAGAGATCATACGCGTCGAAATGGCAAAAATTGGAGCACTTGAAATCAGTATGCCGATTGTCCAGCCTGCCGAATTATGGAAAGAAAGTGGTCGCTGGTTCAAGATCGATGCGGAATTGGCAAGATTTAATGACCGCAATAACCGCGAAATGGTGCTGGGGATGACTCACGAGGAAGTTCTCGCAGACATATCGCGAAAAATGATCCATTCGTACCGCCAACTTCCTGCCCTCGTATATCAAATTCAACTCAAGTTTCGAGACGATCCGCGGCCGCGCGGTGGTTTAATTCGCGCGAGAGAATTTACAATGAAAGACGGATACAGCCTGGATTCGGGTTTCGAAGGACTGGATCGTCAATACCGGTCAAATTACCAGGCTTATTTTAATATTTTTCAACGATGTGGATTAGATGTGGTTGCAGTTAAATCGGACTCGGGAATCATGGGTGGTTCGTTAGCTCATGAATATATGGTCCTAACTTCGATTGGTGAGGATGCAATATTATTATGCAGCCATTGTCACTATTCAGCCAATCGCCAGGTAGCCACATTTTTCAAATCACCAGGAATTCATGAAAGCACACTCGAAATCGAACAGGTCGCGACTCCAGAATGCAAAACCATTGCGGAATTAGCTGATTTTCTTCTAATTCCTACATCAAAAACTGCAAAGGCTGTATTTTACATGGCTACAATGCAAACCGACCCGGAGATAAGAGAGCAATTTGTATTCGCTATCATCCGTGGTGACATGGAGATCAACGAGACAAAGTTAGCAAGAACAATTGGAGCAAATCAACTCCGCCCAGCGACAGAGGTAGAAATTAGGTCGGTGGGTGCTGAACCAGGCTACGCCTCCCCAATAGGTCTTTCAAACATTCTGATCGTGATTGACGATATCATTCCTCAATCATCTAACCTTGTTGCAGGTGCAAATTTAGAAGGTTTCCATCTAAAAAATGTTAATTACCCACGGGATTTTTCTGCGGACATCATTGCTGACATCGCTGCTGCACAGGATCATGATTTATGCATACAATGTAGGTCACCCTTAAAAATGGAGCGCGCAGTCGAAGTTGCTCACATTTATAAATTAGATACCGATTTTAGCGATACCATGGGGTGTTTATTCCAGGACGAATCTGGTGAGGTCAAACCAATAATCATGGGATCGTATGGCATCGGTGTGGGTCGATTGCTTTCCACAATCGCCGAAAAATACCACGATGAGCGTGGATTAAGGTTACCAATCACGATTGCTCCATTTCAAGTACATTTGATTAATCTGCACTCGCGCAAGGGCATAGACGTCAGTCAATTTTCTGAGAAAATTTATCGGGATTTAGGATCCGCGGGTATCGAGGTTTTGTATGACGATCGGGAAGAAAGTGCTGGGGTAAAATTTATGGATGCGGATTTGATCGGACTGCCTCTGCGGCTGACGGTGAGCGAAAGATCTATTCAAAATGGCGGAGTAGAACTCAAACTTCGAACAAAATCCGATGGAGGAATATTTCCAATCGAATCAATCACTGATGTTGCAATCTCAACGATTACCGAGTTAATCGATGAGATCGAGAATAGGTTGGAAGAAGTTCCGTATTACGAATAAAGCGTGCCGGCACCTGGAGATGCCAGCACGCTGTAAATTGTTAAACTTGATGGACCAATCAATCAGTTGAGTTGGAAAAAACTCGTTAACTTCATGGCAAGATTTAGATCACCGGCTAAACGCAGTTTACCCTCCATAAAAGCATTCATACCATTCACCTTGCCGAGAATGACATCTTTATAGTCCTGGGAATCAGCGGTAAGTGTCATTTTGGGATTCTCAGCAACACCCGGCTCGACAAAACAATTCCCATCCCGAATCGAAATTATCCAGTCACCGGCTTCCTCGCCAGTGAGGTGATATTGGATAACAGCATCTACGCCGACTGCCTTATCTGGAATAAATGCTTTTGGCATCCTTGACATCAGCTTTTCGATTGTTACTTCGCTCATTGCAATACCTCCGATCAATTTATATTTTCGAAAATTCCGGCCGCTCCCATCCCACCACCAATGCACATTGTTACCATACCATAGTGGGATCCACGCCGTTTCATTTCATAAATCAACTGCGTTGTCAGTTTTGCACCTGTACATCCCAATGGGTGGCCCAGGGCAATTGCCCCTCCGTTGACATTGGTTTTATTCAAATCCAGGTTCATGACCTTAATCACCGCCAAACATTGTGAAGCAAAAGCTTCGTTCAATTCAATCAAATCGATTTCATCAAGCTCCATGCCTGCGTTTTTAAGCGCACGGGGTATCGCCTCAACTGGGCCAATTCCCATATAATCGGGTGGTACGCCTGCCACTGCAAACGCAACAAATCTCGCCAAAGGTTTGATTCCCAGGCTTTCTGCCTTTGCTCTGGACATTACTAAAACACCAGCCGCGCCATCAGACATCTGCGAAGAATTACCAGCAGTAACAGTTCCCCCTTCCTGGAAAACTGGTTTTAATTTTGCTAATGCTTCAATCGATGTGTCTGCCCTGGGACCTTCATCGCGTCTAAGGATATGGTCCCCTATCTTTGGTTCTATCCCATTTCCAATCGCAAATGTTTTGTATTCGATTGGAACCAACTCTTCATCGAACCTTCCGGTCGTTACAGCTTGTGTAGCAAGCGCATTGCTTCGCAAAGCAAATTCATCCTGTTCGGCTCTCGATACCTGGTACTTCTCTGCAACATTCTCGGCTGTCAAACCCATATTTGTGAAATACTCAGGGGCTTCAAAGGCTAAGATAGGGGTAGGAGCAAATTTAAAACCTGTCATTGGTACCATGCTCATTGACTCGACGCCACCTGCGATTGCAGTCTGGGATTGACCAGCCATTATGCTGAATGCTGCATGGGCAATGCTCTGCAATCCCGAAGAACAAAATCGATTGATTGTTTCAGCTGGAACGGAAATTGGAAGGCCAGCCCTTAACCCGATCAGACGGGCCATATTCATTCCTTGCTGCCCTTCTGGAAAAGCGCAACCGATTATTAAATCATCAATTTCCTCTGGATTGAGTCCATTAACCCTCTGGAGCAGCTCCTTAACCACCGCGGTTGCCATTTCTTCTGGACGTACTGTTGCCAGGCTGCCGCGTTTTGCTTTTCCAACCGGTGTCCGAACCGCTGCCACAATTACAGGGTCAAAAATAGGGTCTTTAGGCATCATGGTAAATCTCCTGTTTATCCAATATCCCTTTGTTTAATTTCTGAGCGGCTTGCCTGTATCTAACATGTGTTTCATTCGGGCACGTGTCTCTTCCCGACCGCATAGGTATAAGAATGATTCTTTTTCCAGCTCAAGAATATATTTCTCATCGACCCATGCTGGTGCGCTGATATCGCCCCCAGTCATTACATAAGCCAATTTTTCCGCAACCACTCGATCATACTCCGTGATTTGTTTGGCTTTCCAATACATATAAATCCCAACCCGGATCGCCGCCAGAGCATCTCTACCAGCCGCAAAAATTTTTTCAGGCAGGGGTGGTGAGTAGCCAGCATCCTGCATCTGCAGAACTTCTTTTTTTGCTTCTGCGAGTAAATACGATCGATTCATGACGATCCGGTCACAAGTATTCAATATTCCCATGGCTCGGACTTCATCAGCACTCGTGCCCACTTTCGCCATCCCGATTTGCTCAAATATCCGCTGTAAAAACGGGAGCGGGTCTACATTGTTCGTCAGCATTGCTGGATTTAAGACCCGACGGAGCATCTCTTTCGTACCAGCACCCGCTGGTATAACCCCTACCCCTACTTCAACAAGTCCAGCATACAATTCAGCGCAGGCAACGACCCTGCTGGTATGCATAATCACTTCTGAGCCCCCCCCCAAGGCCAACCCAACTGGGGCAGCAACTATTGGTTTCGAAAAATAACGCATCCGCATGTTAAGCGATTGAAGTTTATCAATCGCCTCTTCGAGCTGGTCCCACATACCCATATGCGCAGCCAACAACACCATTCCCAAATTTGCACCAGCGCTGAAATTTTCAGCATCATTTCCAATTACGAGACCAATGAATTTGCCATCGTCCGCGAGGTCCAATGCTTGAGCAGCCAGGTTGAAAATATCATCATCAAGGGCATTCATTTTGGTGTGAAATTCTATACATCCCACACCATCACCCAGGTCAATTAATGCTGCGCCAGGATTTTCCAGGACCACCTTTCCGAGCGTTTTTAAATCTTTTATGACGATCTTATTCGGCGAAATTTCCAAAGGGACATATTTCTTCTTCTCAGGATAGTAAACACCCACGGCCATGCCATTTTGGTATTCATAAAAGGTCGTGCATCCGACTGAAAGCATCTCACTAACCCAGGCTGCAGGAACGTGGCCTGCCCGTCTCATCGGTTCAATAGTTGCTTCGACTCCGAGCATGTCCCACAACTCAAATGGACCAGCCTCGTGAGAATACCCCCAGCGCATGGCATCATCAATCGGTTTTGGTGAATCAGCAATTTCTGGAATCCTGGCAGATGCATAGGCAAATCCCTGGTAAGTTATTGCATTCACCAATTCTGAGGCGCGATCATCGCCTGCCATCATGACTTTGATTCGCTCACCTAAATTTTCTATTCCGCGTGCTTTTCCTATCGACTCAAACCGAGGTTTTTGGGGCGGTTCATGTTCAAGGGTAAGCAGGTTTAAGGCCCAGAATTCCCGCTTTCCATTCGAGCGAATCTGCTTGTAAAACCCGACTTCCGATTTATTTCCTAACCAGCCACGCCCGACCATAGTGCCGATAAGTGAATTCACTGGTTCGGATTGTAAATACGGTTGGGCAAGTTGGTCATTCGGTATAGCTTCAGTAAGATTCTTGCCAACATGTTCCCATACATCAATTCCAACCAGGTCCATCAACCGGAACGTTGCCGTTTTTGGTCTACCAATCAACGGACCCGTGATTGCATCGACTTCATCCACCGTATACCCATTCCGCAAAATAAAATCAAGTGTAAACGCGCCTCCACCAAACCCAATCCGGTTCCCAATAAAATTTGGGGTGTCCTTACAAATAACGACGCCTTTGCCAAGCCTGTATTCACAGAAATGCTTAATTACCTGAACAACTTCTGGTAATGTATCCGGTGAAGGTATTAATTCAAGCAATTTTAGATATCTTGGCGGATTGAAAAAATGGGTACCAAGAAAATGCTGTTTGAAATTTTCACTGCATCCAGATTGGATTGCAGCAATTGGGATCCCAGATGTATTTGTACTGACAATGGATCGTGAATGACGGATCTTGTCTATACGGGCCATTAAATCTTGCTTGATCGTTAGATTTTCAACGATTACTTCAATAATCCAGTCAACATCACCTAACCTGTCAAAATCGTCTTCAAGATTCCCAATATCGACAAGTAATTTCCGGCTTTCACTTAAGAAGCTGGCAGGTTTCGAACGAACAGCACGCTCCAAACCAAGCGCTGCAATACTGTTCCGAACAGCCTGGTCAGTTAGCTGCATACCTTTGGCTTCTTGTTCCGGCGACAATTTCTGGGGAACAATGTCAAGAAGTAGAACTCTTATACCCGCATTGGCAAGATGAGCAGCGATTGCTGCTCCCATCGTGCCTGCGCCAATGACTGCAGCTGTTTTAATAAAGTAGTTCATGATCCCTCCCATCGATCCTCGAGAATCCTCCCGAACTTTTTCTCAAGGTAAATATAGTGCGAAAGAGTTGAGTTCAGCCGTAAATGGACTGTTTTCCAATGTCCCGGTGACAATTCCGAAATTCCCTTCCTGGAAAAAATCATCCTGAACCCAAACCATAAGGGCATCATTCAGATAAAGCGAAAGAAAATCACCGTTGCATTCAGCCCGCAATCGGTACTGTCCCTCTGCGGACTCAGACAAGCTCGGTCCAGTCGTCGTTCCCAAATCAACAACCTCAGCAGAAAACACCCTTGTGATTTTGAAAACACCACTTGCATCTACAGTGAGGCGGTAATAATTATTCGATCCATTCCATCGACAGACTACCCCGGTAAATCCATCTGATGCGCCGGCAAATGATGCAATTAGTAAATCTTGACGTAAATTAAAGTACGATTGGCCTCGAATGCTCCAAACATCAAGATTTGGCTCTTGAACAATAAATTGATAAGTATTGGTCGTATACCCAAACTCGAAACTCCCTTCAACAGAACCTTGAGCCCAAGCTCCACCACCGTTAAACTCATCCGATAGCACCAATCTTTCAGTATCAATGGCGGGGATTTGGATGGTTGATGTTGCACTTTCAATCACGGTTTCTTCAGCTTGAGCAGTAATGCTAATTGAAGGACTCGGAAGATTGGTTGCTGTCTCGGATGCAAGTTCTAACGTTGGTGCAGGCGTCTCTTTATTCAAATCCGAAGTGGATGCTGGGGTTTCGGTCAACGACCCGCCCGTCACAATGGGTTCTGAGGTTGGGCTAAAAACAGGGGTCGATGTAGAAGCCGGGAGGTTTTCTGACTCTAGCGGTGGAACAGCGCCCAGCCCAGTTTGTGGAGGCGGGGAACCGGTTACAACGACCGACTGAGGTGGCGAGCCTGGAGGACTGGCAGATTGGCTGCATGCCAAACCCAGCAAAAACAAGCTTAATAACAGGAGAACGCTTATACTTAATCGGGTATTTCTTCGCACTACTTCCCTCCTCCACTGCCCTGTGAATCTTTCAAGGTTGCCGGTACTCAGATAGGTGTTGTTTGAAAAATTCCACGGCAGCATTCATCAGGAGTAAATCGCCCTCACCAGTAAAGGTGTGGGACATTTCGGGATAAAACACACATTCGACCGGTTTATCGAATTTATTTAGAAGATTGCAGGTAATGCGGGACCATTCCACCGGTACAAGCTCATCCTTTAAGCCGTGATGAATGCTGACTGCTGCCGAAATCCTATCGAAAAAATTCTGTGGGGAAATCCTTTCCAACTCGGCTTCAGGAACCGCCAACTCATCCAAACCTCGCTCCCCATTCGACCAGCGATTGATGGCTTCAAAATTCTGCCTTTCATCCCCGCTCATGGGCGCATAAAGAAAGACAGCCTTTACGTCATCACTAACTGTCATTACCCGGGTTGATATCCCGCCTCCCATACTATGACCCCACAAACCGATTGACCTGATATCAGCCTGGTTGAGATATCCATCTGAATTGGCTTGCTGCTTGACAATTTCGATCAAGTTGAGGATATCGATTGCCATTCCAACCCGAAATAAGTTTTCGCCAGAGTTTGAAGGTGGATAGTTTCTCAAATTCGGGTGCAGAACGATGAATCCATTCCTTGCCAAATCATCTGCATAGCGTGTGGTGTAATCAAGGGTCGTGTAAATATCAGGTTCGATATATCCATGTATTGCGATAATGACTGGAAATGGGCCGCTCCCTTTTGGAACATTCATGAAACCCGCAATCATCAAGTTATCGCTCGGATACTCAATAAGATAACGGGTAAATAAGCTGTTTTCTGCGTAAATCGAAAGAACTCTTAATTCCCCCCCACCGTACTGGCGCGCCACCAAATGATCGATTGTCCATGGCTCGAATGGATCAGGCGTGTTTGTAAAAGACGGTGTGATTGTCGGCGCGAACTGAGTTTCCGTTGCCGCAGGAGAGGATGTCTGAGTCAGTCTGACAACCTGGGGATCTGGCAAAACGCGTGCGGTGCTGGTAGCTGTTGGAAATTTAGTAACACTTATCCTTGAAGCTTCATTTTGGGAAGCTGAACAGCCAGAGATCACTATTCCGATTACGAATAATACGCCGAAAAAGAAAACCAGTTTTCGCGCCATGATTTCCTGAATTACAAATACTAATTCACTACACCCATTGAAGTGGATATTATTCGATTCTTAAGGTACCAGCATATAATATCCTGGTACCGATTGTTTGGATTCCGACGAAAGAGGCTGCCATCGCGTCGAAGTCATATCAGTACCAGAACATCGGCTTTCCAAGCACATCACGAATTTTCGGACGGTAATTTCTGGCATCATAGTACGCCGTAACATCTAACGTTTTTTTGCCAGAAATCACCAATTCGATCGGGACAGTTGTATACACCCCTTGTTGCAAGGATACCATTCTACCGGTATGCCCCATTGCGATTTGGTCAAGAGCTAAAATTCCATAAGATCTTGCAACCATCCGATCAAGAGAATCCGGTGCACCAGAACGCATCATATAGGCTGCCTGCTGATACATGATGTTAATTCCACTGCGCCTTTTGATCTCATCTGTGACCGTCAATCCAATGCCACCTAATTTTTGGTGCCCATACGCATCAGCCTCACCGCGCTGAACAATATCACCCCCGATCATTTTTGCACCTTCAGAGATGGTCATAATGGCGTAATGGCTGGGATTTATGTCTCGATCATGGATGAGAAAGTTGATCAGTCGATCAATATCAAATGGCACTTCAGACACAATCGCCCGGTCGACATCAGCCAAATAGGCTGCGAACAGGGATGTTTCACCAGAATTTCGCCCAAAAAGCTCAACCACACCGATCCGTTCATGGGAACCAACACTTGTGCGCATTGACGTGATCGCATCAACGGACCTGGTAACAGCCGTTGAAAACCCAATACAATAATCGGTACCGAAAACATCGTTATCCATCGTCTTCGGAATGGCAACAACCTGATAACCTTCAGTGTGGAGACGGGCACCATACGACAATGTGTCATCACCACCGATGGGAATAATGGCATCTAATCCAAGATGATCCAGTACCCGCAATGAGTGTTGGGTAATATCCAACCGACCTTTTTGGTTCGCCACCCGGTGTTCTTTTTTTACAAAATCTGGAACTTCTTCTGGCTTAATATTGCTTGGATTTGTGCGTGAGGTGTGTAGAATTGTTCCCCCGGTGCGGTCGATTTTGCGCACATTATTCGAGGTGAGTGGGAGCGTCCATTCTTCGAGGTCTGGATCATCGGGATTAATCATAACTAAGGCAAGCCATCCACGTCGCAGTCCAACGATTTCGATATCATGGTCTTCGGCGCGGGTAACTACAGACTTAATGGCAACATTTAAACCTGGAACATCACCACCACCAGTCAAAATACCTAACCGTCTTTTTTTCATCAAAATCCTCCTCAGAAAAGGGATTTTGCAGTATTCTGCAACCCCGGCTTTATTCTTTTTGATTCAAAGCCAATTCAAATCCCAATTTTACCCTTTTCTGAGGCTCACGATCAGGAGAAACCCATACGCTTTGGACACCTTTCTCATCTGAGCTGGCTGCCGCGATAGTCCAAAATTTGGCGTGCGACAATCAACCGATTGATTTGCCCTGTTCCTTCATAAATATCGCTGATTTTGGCATCCCGGAACCATTTTTCAAGCAACAAATCCCGGCTGTAGCCCAGCGGCCCCATAATTTCGACAGCTTTCTGGGTGATTTTTGTGACAACGTCACCAGCCCGCACCTTAGCCATCGAGGCTTCTTTTGGATTATGGATGCGGTTATCTGCCATCCATACTGCCTTAATTACCAACAACCAGGCAGAGTGCAGCATAACCTCCATATCGATGACATCTTTTTCAATAGCAGTGAGTTTTTGGCGCGGCAAGCCATACCGAATTTCTATACCTTCTTCACAAAGCAAATGGATTAACAGCTCGACGGTTGCCCGTGCGACACCAATCGCGGTCGCTGCAACCAGCGGGCGTGTTGCGTCAAAAGTCGCCATGGCACCCTTAAAACCTTTGATGGTTGGCTCTACCGTGATTTCTGAGCTGCCCAGTATGTTATTAAAAGGGATCCTGGCATCTTGTAAAACAATCGAAGCGGTATCGCTTACCCGGATACCCATTTTGTGCTCGAGCTTGGTTACCTTGACACCGGGTGTGCCGGCTTCCACAACAAATGGACGCATACCGGCCCGCCCCGCGGATGGATCGATTGTTGCCCAAACAACCACAAAACCATTCGAATCGACGAGTGATTTTTGTCCTGCGGTCACAAAAATTTTTTCACCGTTCAAAATCCATTCATTGGTTTCTCTATCAAGAACCGCATTCGATCGAATCGCGGACGTATCTGAACCAGCTTGTGGCTCTGTCATCGCCATTGCAGCAAAAGTGGGTTTTTCGGTTTTGAACCGCGCGAGGAATTTCTCTTTTTGCTCTGGAGTTCCAGTTGCTTCAACAGCAGCTGCACCCAGCCCACCACCGGGTGTGACCAGGTACATCCCAACATCTCCCCAGGAAAGCGTTTCAAGCATATAAGCCAGGGCTTGATAACCGATCCGAGGGCGGTCAGGTTTATCCTTAGAGCCATTTCCCCCGCGGGGCGCCAATGAACCCGCACCCGTCTGACGCATGGCCATATGCATAAAATTAATATAGTCCCACGGAATTTCATGCTCGTGTTCATCAAAGTGTCGGGAATACGGTCGCATCATGTTTTCAGCAACTGTTTTCAACGCAATTTGCTGCTTTTTAATTACATCAGGAGTTTCAAAGTCAATCATCTCTTTATCCTTCCTTACAACCTTAGATCATCACAATGCCAGAGAGGCTGGCGATTCCCCGTCCATTACGCATCCACATTTCAACCGGGTATTCACGAATGTAACCATGTCCACCTAATATTTGGACTGCTCGGTCTGTTACCTGCATCGCCAGGTCAATGGCTCCAGTCAGGGCAAGGTAGGCGGATTTGCTTGTTTCAGGTTTCTGGTTATCCTGCATCCAGGCGGCTTCCCAGGTGAGCAATCTAATGGCCTCAATCTCAGTCGCCATTTCGGCTAACATAAAGGCGATCGCCTGTTTCTGGGCAATTTTGACACCAAATGCTTCTCTTTCCTTTGCGTAATCGCGTGAATATTCGAATGCTGCCCTGGAAATACCAACGGCGGCAGCTGCGAGTGCAATGTTCGCAGCATCAAAAACTGGCGTAACATCACAGCCGCTGGAACCTCCCAGCCTGTTTTCCTTGGAAATCCGGACATTACTCAAAGTTACTGGATAATTTGGAAGCGCATTTATCCCCAGCAGCTTGTGGCGAGTGCCAACCTCAAGTCCACGAGCATTTGCGGGGACAAGAAAACCTTGAGTTCTCCCTCTCAAGTTTGCATATACGATGAATTCTGTGGATATATCAGCAAACGGGACGTTAATTTTTTTTCCATTCAGAACATATGCGTTTTCATCTTCCTCAGAGATGGTACGCAACGAATTTAGGCCAAAATCAAAGTGCGGTTCAATTATCGCAGCGGTGTAAGGAACCCATTCACTTTCGGCAATCAAGGGAAGATATTGCTGCTTTTGCTATTCCGATCCTGCCAACAGAATTGGAATTGCAAACAAGTTCGGAGCCAGGATTGCCAGACTGCCTGCCAGATCACCCCATGCCAGCTCTTCGAGGGCCAGTACACTCGTTACAGCTGAACGCTCCCCAAAGCCGCCGTATTCTTCAGGAATTGATGCCTGCAAAACACCAAGCTCCCAACCCTTTTCGATAAGAGAAGCCGAAAAATCATCCCCTTCATCGGCATCTCTGGCTACTGGGCGAAGATCATTCTGCGCAAACCGGCTGACAACATCGATCAACATTTTTTGTTCTTCAGATGGTTCAAATGAATACATAGTTCCCTCCCATCAGGAATTTACTCACTCACAAGAAGATTAAGCACGCCCTCGTTCATCTGTCGGTTGCTTTGATATTGAATCGGGATAGAAGATTCCGAGTTTTCAATCTCGCGAAAATTGACTATATTTAAGATTCCCCATTGGTGCAGATACTCAACATGTGCACCGGCTTCTTCTAGGGCGAGAAGTGTGTTGTAACCAGAGACATCGTTAAATAATTGCCTGGAAATCTCTTCGATGGTTTTGGCTTGTTCACAAATACCAATTACTTTTGCCAATCGTCTCGAATGGACACCAATTATTTGATCGATGTGTTTATCTTTTGCCTGAAGTGGTCCTTTATGTCCGGGAAGGATTAATGTTGCAGCTTCATACCAAGGCCGGGCAACCTCCAGAGATTTAAGATAATGGTATAAGCCAGTCGAAAGAGTCAACTGCTCAGGGGCCTGGTGGGGGCTGATATCTTCCAGGATATGATCTCCGGTAAAGAGCACCTGATCAAACCTGATAAGAACATGCCCCGCCGTATGACCAGGTACATGAATGAATTCAAAAGGTCCTAACTTAAGATTTTCTGCACAATAGTTGAAATCACAATCAACCGAGTGGTAGAGAGATTTATTAATCCGGTAAATATCCAGGAGTTCGGTAATCCTTTCTTCCGTCAATCCAGCTTCGACAAAATACTGCACTAATCGTTTTGTGATGAGAGTAAGTGTCTCCTCATAATTTGTTATGATGCGCCGATCAAGCTCATGAATTCCAATCTTTGCTGGCGAGTTCTGCCGTATAAATGGCAGGCCCCCAAAATGGTCAATATGGGCATGCGTCAAAAGAACATGGGTGAGATCACCCGGTGTAATTCGTTTTCCAATTGTCGATGAAATCCACTCAAAACCAGCCAACAGGTCATCATTGGACCTGCCGAATCCGGAGCCAGTGTCAACCAGCACAAGATACGAACCGGCAATGACAACGAAAACGTTTACCGAAAAACCCGGAAACGCATTCAAAGCAAATTGATAGATTTTTCCAGAATCGGTTTCATATTCATGAAAACGATTATTCGACATCACGTTTTACCTGGGCAAGGCCATGTAAAAACATATTTAGATAACTTTCTGCAACTTCATCCAGATTGAGCTGTCCGTCCGGGCGATACCAGGTGATTGTCCAATTTAATGTACCCAAAATTGCTCGCGTCGCAAGGGCAGGATCATCGCAGTCGAAAACACCTTCATTTTTTCCTTTTTGTATGAGGGTCCGCCAAAGTCGCTCAAAACGATCTCGTCTTGGAATATGCCTGGCCTGGTATGTTGGTTCGAGGGAACGGTGCTCCAGCAACAAAACCGCAGCGAGATCTCGATTTTCGACGATTGTCGTCAGATAGGCATACACAGCACGGCGAAGTTGCTCATCCGCAGGGCCGGGAATTTCTAATACCTGAGCCACATCTTCTGTGACTACATCCAGAGCACGATCGAGCAAATTGAGAAGTATTTCCTGCTTGGAATTGACATGATGATAAAGGCTCGCCTTCTGAAGATGGACCGCTTCCGCAATATCTTGCATCGATGCCGCGTGAAAACCCTTCGTACGGAAAATCAGAGCAGCAGCCTCTAAAATTTGATCTTTATTCATGAATTCTACCGACCGTTCGGTAGTTAAACCTTATCAAAATCAATTCTGCTTGTCAAGCGAGGGATTTGCATGTTTCTTGATAAAAATGTTAGACTACATGGGAAAATTTGTTGAATTTAGAAATTCTTAATTTAGGGTATGAATTATTTTCTGGCAATTGAAATCATTTTCTTAATCTCGTTATGAAATGCTTTCAATTCATTACGCAGAAGTTACTGCACCTGACCATTAATCTACCATTGTGGGCTCGGAATCATCAGAATGGGGTTTTTAGGAGTTAGTCTTGGCATACTCCATGATAGAGAACATTATTAAATGGGTATTTGACGAAGTCACGAATAAGTATTTCAAATGTAGCACCTGAAACGGATAACATAAATTCTGGAGCAATGGAATGAACAATAAACTTACGTTTGGTTTCCCCAGAATTCAGGCGGAGCCTGGTGAAAAAAGAGCATTCTTACCTGACTTTGTTGGCAAATTAGCACTCAGAGGGGCAAAAATTGTCCTCGAAGAAGGCTACGGATCAACATTGGGCTTTAGTGAGGAAGCCTACCGAAAAGTAGGTGATGGAAACGTCCGTTTTGGAAGCCAGGAAGAAGCATACAAACAACCTAATGTTCTGATCTTACGCTGCCCTTCTGACGAGAAAATAAAATTAATGCAGGAGGGGTCTTGCTTAATTGCTATGTTGCATTATCCAACTCGTCCTGCACGAGTTGAATTCATGAAATCACTTGGAATTCGGGGAATCTCTCTTGATTCACTCAAAGATGATTCTGGGCGTAGGATTGTTGAGAACTTGCGAGCGGTAGGCTGGAACGGTATGGAAACAGCCTATAAAGTGCTGAGCGCGAACTACCCACGGTTCTATGATCCATCCAGAAATCCAATTTATGTTACATTATTGGGAGCGGGTTCTGTTGGAGCCCATGTTCTGCATGCTGCTACACGGTATGCAAATGAATCTTTGAGAACCAAATTATTCCAGGCAGGCGTACCTGGTGTCGTCGTTCAATCCGTCGATTATGATACGACCGGTTTTAGCGGGGTCATGGAGTCAATGCTTCGATGCACCGATATCCTGGTTGATGCCACTCAACGCCCAGACACATCCAAACCTGTCATTCCAAATGAATGGATCGCCTGGATGCCTGAACACGCAGTCTTATTGGATCTTTCCGTCGATCCTTATGCTTGCGCTGTACCACCGATCTCAGTCAAAGGAATCGAAGGTATACCACAAGGTAACCTGGATCACTATATCTTTTCTCCTGAAGATCCTGCATTCGATCAAGTTCCTCTGTGCGTAAACAAAACAAACCGGCGTTGGTCGGTATCCTGTTACTCGTGGCCTGGAATTTACCCGGTTGAATGCATGGAAGTCTATGGCCGCCAGTTACGCCCTGTCTTAGATCGCTTGATTGAGTTTGGGGGGATAGATAAAATAAATCCAAACGGACGTTATTTTGAACGTATTATTGGTCGAGCGATGTTGAGCAATTGGATTGACAACGATTGAGCGATACTACTGGTGATTTAAGTAATTATTAATAAAGATAAGGGGATCAAAGTGGGTGAATGATCCACTTGTACGCCAGGTCAAATAGTTTTGCCTGGCAGTCTCGCTTATCCGGGTGTCATAGAAACCCATTTCCTCAAACCTTGCATCTGGCGGTCCAAAGCGCATCTCAAGATGGAGATGAGGAATCGCATAGGGGGTACCAACTCCACCAGTGCTGCCAACGCGACCAATTTGCTCACCACAATAGACGGAGGCATCGAACGCTAACTCAGGAAACTCTTGCAAATGCGCATAGAGCGAATAAAGAGATGTGGGGTGCAATGATTGCTCAATGTTTTCAAACCACTCTGCGGGGAGCTGGTCAAGTTTGGTTTCGATCATCACTGCAAAGCCATAGGGTATCTGGTTATCGAACACTCCAACAACTTTCCCTGGCAGCATTGCCTGAACAGGCACTCCAGCAATCCCGTTTCTTCCTTCCCTCGGGTAATACGAAAAATCGACACCCATATGCCGGCCATCTTTTCCAAGAGGAGGTGGGTTGTAAGGATCAGAGACGATATCCAGCAAATCTTCAATAGAGTGACCTGCTAAAGGAGTGCAGATCTGGCTTGTTTGTGTCGTTTCCGAAGGGACGATCGTTACGACAACGGGCGTATTCGGCAACTCTTGAGTTGGAACTGCAGTTAATGTAGCGGTTGGTGTTATGGAAACCAAAGTGCTTTCAATCCCATTCACTGGATGCGTGGATTCTAATTGTTCTGTCAATCCGATTTTGTTTTCAATCTGTACCGCACAACCAACACTACCCAACAATAAAAACACCAGGAAAATCACAGGAAGAAAACTCTTTTTTTGCATTTCATAATTATATTCAAACCTTCGATAGATTGGGCTTTCACGTAGATGTCTGGCTGTGCTCGTTTCTTTGTGCTGTTTGCTACAAGAATGGTCTTTTAAGGTAGCGCGCCTCCCTACTCATCCCAAACTCAAGGCTTGCAAAAATTGCAGCACGATTAGAAGACAGACTTGCAGGTCACATCTTTATCGGGTATAATCCGCAAACCTTACGGGGCGTGGCGCAGTCCGGCTAGCGCGCTGCAATGGGGTTGCAGAGGCCCTGGGTTCAAATCCCAGCGCCCCGACAAAGACGCAGTCACAGCGACTGCGTTTTTTATTTTGCATAGATCCTGTACAATAGTTAATATTTGTATAATTAACCTATACATTATATTGACACCTTTTGCCAGGAATGGTACAGTGGGAAGAATATAATTCTCCAGCAAGAAAATGGTAGCTGCTGAGGCGATCGATCCTGAGCATCAATCTAAGATGTTGTTCCTCCTGATTCGCAGATTGCTTTTCAGGATCACTAGCGTCTAATTGCGGGTTGGGGACAATAATGGCGATATGGGATTGGTTGGGAATAATTTGGGAGAAAATCAGGTCACACAGTCTCAACGCACAGACAAACCCAAGTCTTATCAAACACACGGAAGAAATTTCCGATTTTCTATGTTTCAATTCCTTTCTAGTTCTTTTTATTTGCTTGGAGGAGCCTCCCAGGCTTTGAAACAAGATGAGAAAGATCCAAACCGGCCTGGACTGGGCTGGGAAATACTTCTCCAGGGTTCGTTCTTATTTATTATTGATAAGTACAGCGCCTGGCAAATCCTTTAATCTCGTTTGACCATGGAACCGATAAAATTGTTTCAAGGGCATGATCACCAATCATTCCACCTCAAAGGCGGCGAATCAGTAGCTTTATTTATTCATGGCTTTCCAGGTACACCTGCTGAGTTACGCCCGCTCGCAGAACGGTTACACAGTGAAGGCTGGAGTGTTGATGGGATCCTCTTACCGGGCTTTGGGCAACATTTCGATCAATTAAAGGAAAAAAAGTTTGCTGATTGGATTACAGCCGTTGAAAATAGACTGGATCTACTTGAGGACAGATTCGGTACCAGGATGGTTTGTGGTTTTTCGATGGGTGCCGCACTGGCCTTGATTGCATCAGCCAGAAGGCCGGTCGACGGTGTTGTTCTGCTGGCCCCATTTTGGAAGGTGTCAGGCTGGCTTTGGAGATTGGTTCCCTTCTTGCAGGTAACATTTCCGGAATTTAAACCGTTTCGGTTGGCGAACGCTGATCTTAATAAATATGGTGTTCGCCAGGCTTTGTCAAAATTCCTGCCTGGTGTCGATTTGGACGATCCAATTGTTCGACAACAAATCCGTAGCTACTCATTCCAAACCAGGATTATTAATGAAATACGAAACGTGGGTATGTTAGCTACATCCCTCGCTCCATCCATCAGATCTCCAATACTTGTCATCCAGGGATCGCACGATCCAATTGTCAAACCTGCAATGACGAAAGAACTACTTGGAAAACTAAACTGCCCAATCACCTACCTAGAGGTTGAGGGGGAGCATGATCTTCTTGACCCGAAAAAACCTGCCTGGAACAAAATACAATCTTCTGTGATAAATTTTGCGGCAACCATCAATAGTGGGTAAATAATTTATACTGGTAATTTCTTGACTTGAACTTGTGAGAAAATAAGAGATCTCCTCATCAATAATAAGAATGTGAGACCATGAATGAACTTCCTAATTGTGCGCAGAGTGACTATTTGCTACATACACTTGACCTTAAGGATCTAAATAGCAATCCATTCGTTCAATTTAGCAAATGGTTGGAGGATGCGTACGAAGCCAAAATCCCAGAGCCGAATGCAATGACCCTGGCAACCGTCGGTAAGGATAGGCGTCCATCAGCAAGAATCGTCTTATTACGTGGTGCAGGACAGGATGGATTCCGCTTCTATACAAATTACGTGAGCAAAAAAGGGGAAGATCTAGAGGTCAATCCTGCATGCGCGTTGGTTTTCTATTGGCCTGAACTTGAGCGGCAAATTCGCATCGAAGCCCAGGTAGCGAAACTATCATCCAGTGATTCAGACTTGTATTTCGCACAACGACCCCTCGAGAATCGATTGGCGGCCTGGGCATCTCAGCAGAGTACGGTTATTGCTAGCCGCAAGGTTATCGAAGACAAATTTCGCGAATTTGAAAGAAAATTTGGTGAAAATGTACCTAGGCCACCCTATTGGGGTGGTTATATTGCAATCCCTGAAAAGTATGAATTCTGGCAAGGGCGGAAGGGTCGGATGCATGATCGGTTTCAATATGATAGACCTTCAGATCATAAATGGAACCTACAGCGTTTGGCCCCGTAATCAAATCAGCTTTTAAGGAGAATATCGAAAAATAACTAATGAGTGACTTTATTTCAATTGAACGCTTATCTAAGTCCTTCCAGGAAGGGAGCCATCACAGAATCGTGCTGGACCACCTTAATATTGATTTCCAAGAAGGTGAATTTGTAGTTATCCTGGGAAAGAGTGGGTCAGGAAAGAGTACATTATTAAATTTAGTCAGCGGTATCGATAAACCTGACGAAGGCGAAATCACCATCAAGGGGCAGAACCTGACCCGCCTGGATGATCGTCGAAGAACATTATTTCGCCGGCAGGAAATTGGGTTTGTATTCCAATTTTTCAATCTAATCCCAACATTATCTGTCGGAGAGAATGTCTCCCTGCCTCTCGAACTAAATTCGATTCCCCTAAAAGCTGCACAATATCAAGCAGCTCAGATGCTGGAGAAAGTTGGTCTTGCCGATCGATGGCATACATTCCCAGATCGCCTGTCTGGTGGCGAACAACAGAGAGTCGCGATAGCCCGCGCCCTGGTTCATAATCCATCCATCGTTCTTGCAGATGAACCAACGGGCAACCTGGATGAAGAAACTGGAAAGCAAGTGCTTGCTCTTCTTGAAGACTTAACGCGGAATGCCGGAAAAAATCTGATAATGGTCACCCACAGCCTTGAGGCTGCGGTTTATGCAGATCGTGTATTTTCACTGCATGATGGAAAATTGTTTGTAGAAGACCGTTCAATCGCGGTACATATATAACCCATGCAAGGAGCAGTCTATATGCTAACAATTCAGAAAATCGATCTGCAAGATAAAACTGCACGTAATCAATTTATCGATCTGCCATATCGTCTCTACAAGGATTGCGCACAATGGGTACCTCCGATTCGCAGCGATGTTAGTTTGATGATGAACAAGAATAAACACCCCTATTACGAGCATAGTGATGCTGATTTTTATTTAGCTCTGCGTTCTGACCGGGTTGTTGCCCGGCTGGCGGTCCTTGAAAATAAACGTTATAACGACTACCACAAGACAAAAAGAGCCCAATTCTATTTATTCGAAGCAGAAAACGATCCAGAAGCCGTAATAAAAATATTTTCGGTTGCCTTTGATTGGGCTGAAAAACGCCAGCTAGTCGAAATGATCGGTCCAAAAGGGTTTGGGCCACTCGACGGATATGGATTGTTGGTTGATGGATTCCAACATCGCCAATTAATGAATATGATGAATTACAACTATCCGTATTATCCAGAAATAATTGAGGGTCTTGGTTTTCAGAAAGAAGTTGACTTTGTATCAGCTTTCCTGGATACAGATATATTCCAAATCCCGGATCGTATTCACAAAATCGCAGAACGGGCCAAACAAAGAAGCGGATTGGAAGTGAAACAATTTAATAACAAAAAGGAACTCGTTGCTTGGTCTGCAAATATCGGGGACGCATACAATGCAGCATTTGTAAACAATTGGGAATACTCACCATTAACTGATCGAGAAATCAAATTTGTTGTTGACAATATTATGCTTGTCGCCGATCACCGATTAATAAAAGTGATCACACACGGTAATGATGTCGTCGGGTTTTTATTCGGTTTCCCCGATATCTCTTCAGCTATGCAAAAAATTCAAGGAAGATTGTTCCCATTTGGAATTATCCGCCTATTAAGAGAAATGAAAAGCACACAATGGATTGCGATAAATGGTGCAGGTATCCTGCCTGAATTCCAAGGTAGGGGTGGCAATGCGCTTTTGTACTCAGAAATGGAAAAGACCATCCGAGACTACCATTTTAAATATGCCGATCTTACCCAAGTTGCAGAATCGGCGATACAAATGCGCAGCGATCTTGTGAATCTTGGCGGTATGCCGTACAAGAACCACCGCGTGTACAGGAGACCGATTTAATAATGCGACTGCGCACCGTATTTCGGGTGGGATGGCGGTACCTCAGCCGGCATCCCTGGCAAACCGGGCTATTAATCATAGGGATTGTTTTAGGTGTGGCAGTCATGGTGGCTATTGACTTAGCAAATAGCAGTGCAAGTCGCGCGTTTGAACTCAGCACTGATGCAATATCGGGAAAAGCAACCCATCAAATTCTTGGAACCCCAAATGGCTTTGATGAAAAGATTTATGAGGTGTTAATCAAAGCGGGTAGCGATGCCATTTTGACCCCGATCGTTCAAGACTATGTTACCTCACTGCAGTTGGGCAACCGACCTTTCACCTTATTAGGAATTGATCCATTTACAGATACGTCTTTTCGAAATTATTTTTCCAAAGATGGCCAGGTTCCAATCCAACAATTGACTTCCTTTTTGACGATTCCAGGTGCCGTCATCATGTCATCAGATGTTGCCAACCGGTATGGCCTGGCTCCGTGTGAAAAAATCGCCAACCAGGACAAAGACCTCAATTCATGCTCTTTTACCATCCAAACGAATGGGACTCAGAAACAAGTTTTCCTTGTAGGGCTGATTGATCCTGTAGATCGTCTCGCCAGCCAGGCCTTAGATACAATCGTATTGGCTGATATTGCCACTGCCCAAGAATTACTGGGGAAACTGGGTCGTCTGGATCGGATCGATGTAATCATTGGGGACCCAGCTCCGAAAACACCGTCTACAGATCAAACGACTTTAAATTCACTTCGTGCCTTTCTTCCGGATAATCTACATCTGCAGCCTGTCGCTGCCAAAAGTGGAACCGTTCAAGAAATGACAGAAGCGTTTCAAGTTTAACCTGACCGCGCTGAGTCTGCTCGCACTACTCGTGGGACTATTTTTAATCTACAACACGATTACGTTTTCTGTTGTCCAAAGGCGTGCACTCTTTGGAAGCCTGCGATGTTTGGGGGTGACTCGCCGGGAAATATTTCTGTTTGTCATCATTGAGGCATTTATTGTCGGTATTGTTGGGAGTGCGCTGGGTGTTTTGTTAGGAATTTTTTTGGGACAAGGCGCAGTTCGTTTAGTTACCCAATCAATCAACGATTTATTTTTTGTTATCCACGTTCAGGGTGTCCAAATTCCGATGTCCAGCATCATCAAAGGGTTCGTCATTGGAGTCCTGGCGACAATCGTTACAGCCGCACCTCCTGCTTGGGAAGCTGCGTCTGTCCAACCACGCATTGCTTTATATAGATCCGGATTGGAAGACAAAGCCCACCGGTTTGTAATTTGGGCAGCAATTTTTGGTGGCATGCTCATCGTATCTGGTATCGTCTTGTTACTCCTAATCCATACCAATAATTTATTAATCAGCTTCGGTGGAACCTTCGCGGTAATCGTTGGATTTTCAATGTTGACACCACTCATTACAGAATCGATTACTCGTATCCTGTCTGTATGGCTGGGTAGAGTGTGGGGAGCACTGGGACAATTTGCACCGCGGGATCTGGCACAATCAATAAGCCGGATTTCAATCGCGATAGCTGCATTAATGGTTGCTGTTTCCGTCACAATTGGGGTCAGTTTGATGATTGGCAGTTTTCGCTACACGGTAGAAACCTGGTTGAGTCAATCACTTCAAGGTGATATTTATATATCTGCCCCGGGATTGACTGCAACCCAACCTGGATCTGTAATCAATCCAGAAGTTGTTCGTGTTGTCCAGGACCAGCCTGATGTTGCTCAATTTGCCAGCCTCCGGGCTGTCATCGTTGAATCCAAATACGGGCCAGTAAATCTAACAGCAATTGATAAACCAGTTCGCAACTCTCGATTATTCCTGTCTGCAACAGGTACTCCAGAACAAGTATGGAATCAAATGAAGGGTGGGTCAGTTATTATTTCAGAACCCTTTGCAAATCGCTTCGGGATTCCCAGTTCAGGGGGATTCATTCAACTTTATACAAATAAGGGGTTGGTAGCTTTTCCAGTAGCAGGCATTTTTTCTGATTATGCTTCGACCCAAGGAACTATCCGGATGGAAATGGAGCTTTATCAGGAATTGTGGGATGATAAAAACATTTCTGCATTGGCCTTATTCTTACGCCCAGATACAAACGTACAGCAAATAACTCGCATACTCCAGGACCAGCTTGCACCTATCCAGCAAGTATTTGTGCGTCCAAATCAAGAGCTGAGGGCTGAAGCCTTATCTGTTTTCGATCGAACCTTTGCCATAACAGGTGCGATGCGGATTCTCGCGACTCTGGTTGCCTTTATTGGAGTTCTATCGACATTGTTGGCAATCCAATTAGAAAAAAAACGGCAACTTGGAATATTAAGATCCGTCGGTCTGACGATCAGACAATTATGGGGAGTAATTCTCGTTCAGACAGGTATTATGGGTACTATTGCCGGCTTATTGGCAATTCCCACCGGGTACGTCTTATCACTTATACTCATTTTCATCATCAATCGAAGATCATTTGGCTGGACTTTACAGCTGAAAATCGAACCCGAACCATTTGTTTTAGCTATGGTTGTCTCGATCGTTGCCTCGCTCCTGGCAGGCATATATCCAGCCATAAAAACCGGGCGAATGGCCATCGCCGATGCTCTTCGATCAGATTAAGCGATATAAGGTATTGGAATTGAATGGTCCGTCAAAAATATTTCATCCTCGCGTGCGTAATAATATGTGTCCTTTTTGTGGTTTTTTTAGGTGGAAAGAGAATTGATAAGGAAGAAAGACTAAGTGGTTCTCTTATCCTGGCCTCGCCTGTCGATTCGGTTGGTTTCAAACGTGCTCTCCCTCCCGCTGAGATAAAGTTCCCAGATGATTTTGGACCACATCCAGAATTTCAAACTGAGTGGTGGTATTACACAGGAAACCTGGCAACGAACGAAGGTAGGCGGTTTGGATATCAGCTGACGATTTTCAGGCGCGCACTATTACCTATAGAGGAATACCCGCAGCGCTCTTCTGCATTTGGAACAACCCAGGTGTACATGGGGCACTTTGCATTGACCGATATTCAATCTGGTGTTCATCTAGGGACAGAAAGGTTTGCACGCGGCGCATTGGAAATTGCTGGAGCACAGGCTTCCCCCTATTCTGTTTGGTTGGAAGACTGGTCAATTCGAGAGGTTAGCCCAAGTACATACCGTTTAAATGCCCGACAAACCAATATGTCGATTGACCTGACATTGATTGATCGGAAAGGTCCTGTACTCCATGGTGTAAATGGTTACAGCCAGAAAGGACCGGATCCAGGAAATTCATCCAATTATTACAGTCAAACACGGCTGGCGACTTCGGGCAGGATTATCTTAGATGATAAATCATACACTGTTTCTGGTTTTAGCTGGAAAGATCACGAATATTCTACGAGCGCTCTATCGGAGAACCAGGTGGGCTGGGATTGGTTTGCTATACAGCTAGAAGATGACACAGAGCTTAAAGTTTTCAATCTCCGGCGAGAGGACGGAACAGCTGACCCTTATGGAAGTGGAAGTTTCATCGATGAAAATGCTGAAGTTGTCCCGCTAACCTTCGAGGATTTTTCGATTGTTCCAACAGGAACGTGGAAAAGCAGCCACTCCGGTGCCGAATATCCATCGGGTTGGAAAATTTCCGTTCCTCGGCTCGGATTGACCCTTAATGTTCATCCGCTGGTGAAAGACCAGGAACTTAACCTTTCTTATTCCTACTGGGAGGGGGCAGTGGAGGTGAAAGGCGAAATTAATGGGCAGCGAGTCAGCGGGTATGGATATGTTGAACTTACCGGATATGCCGGTTCGATGGCGGGAGAATTCTGATTACTTAACGGTCGGGTCCATCGAGCCGATTTTTCGTTGGTTCGAATAGTTGTTTTATTGATGTCAGTTGATCATAAGTAAATATAATCACTAACACGAAGGATATGCTCTCAGCTTGCTGAAATTTGATCATTAGGTACACTTCCATGAAAACAATTAAAATCATTCTCGTAGGGTTGGTTGTACTAATCTCAATCGTTCTTGTCGGATTTGCAATTTGGGCACTTACCCCCTTGGGACCAATGCCAGAAGCGCTTGCGGCACTAGAAAGCAGTGATGGCGTCATTGTTACAATCAATGATTGGTATGATTTCAGGCCGGATGGAACTGAGCCCGACACAGGATTCATTCTCTACCCAGGCGGGAGGGTCGATCCACGATCCTATGCACCCCTGGCGCGGTTAATCGCTTTGCACGGATATCGTGCCATCATCGTCCCAATGCCGCTCAATTTATCAGTTTTTGCGCCGGGTAAAGCTGCTGAAGTGATCAGCGCCTATCCAGACATCACATCCTGGTCGATCGGCGGGCACTCCCTAGGAGGGGCAATGGCTGCAAATTTTGCGCGAGACCAACACATTATGATCAAAGGTCTAGTCCTCATGGCAGCCTACCCTGCTGGGAGTGATGATTTAACCCAAACAGACCTTGAAGTTTCTTCAATTTACGGTACTTCTGATGGAGTGGCATCTATTGATGACATATTAGGTGCCAGTAAGATTCTGCCAGATTCCACAAAATGGGTCGAAATCGTTGGTGGCAACCATGCTCAATTTGGATGGTATGGCGACCAACCTGGAGACCTGCCCGCAAATATTACCCGCGAGGAACAACAGGATCAGGTATTAAAAGCTATCCTTGAACAATTAATGCTGATCGGTGGGAATCAGACGGCGCCGATCGAATCAGGCAGCAACTTCCGATATTCACTCTTAACCCATAAATCAATTTTTTCGGATATTGATAATCAAGCAAGAAATCCAAATACCTCTTATTAAATTTGAAATCGTTCGTCCGCCAACTAATTTGAGTCGATACCGGGTAACCAATAGGCCTGCTGAAGCTAATCACCAATTTCGGTGACCTTCACAATAGACGGGTATAATTTTCTGAATATGCTTCGCTCTCGCTATCGCCGGATAACCTTCTTTTTTGCGCGGGTTTTACTCGGATTTGCATATTGGGAAATTCTACTGCCTCGCATTGGCCTCAGAAAATTATCCGACCAGACCAGACCAAGAAGATTACAAAAATCAGCATCGAGAATGAGAGAATTAGCGATCAGTATGGGGGGAGTCATGATTAAAGTGGGTCAATTCCTGTCTACAAGGGTTGACATCCTACCCCCTATCTTTACAAATGAGCTTCAAGGACTCCAGGACGAAGTTCCCCCGGAACGGTTCGCTGATCTAAAAATTGTTGCAGAATCCGAATTTGGATTGCCGTTAGAAGAGATTTTCTATAGTATCAATGAAAATCCTATTGCAGCTGCATCGATTGGACAGGCACATCTCGCCTGGCTGCGCCTTCCAGCTGCTGAAACCGAGGTAACCGGGGATTCCGAAACTACAAATGAATCTGGTAGTTTCGAGGAGGAATTGATCCAAGTTGTTGTAAAAATCCAGCGACCAAATATCGAGAATATTGTGGCGACCGATTTAGCTGCCCTGAACCAGGTTGGAAAGTGGCTGGACTGGTACTCACCAATTCGCCGGCGAGCCAACATACCCGCATTGCTTGCAGATTTCTCACAAACGTTGTACCAAGAAATGGATTATATCCAGGAAGGAAAAAACGCAGAACAGTTCGCGAAAAATTTTTCAGATCGTCCGCGAGTACGTGTGCCAAGGGTTGCTTGGGGATTCACGACCCGCCGGGTAATAACCCTGGAAGATGTCACCGGGATTAAGATCACTGAGTATGAAACCATCTCCAACATGAACATCAACCGGGCAGATGTCGCGGGCCTGCTTTTCCAGACCTACATCCAACAAATATTTATCGATCAATTTTTTCATGCCGATCCCCATCCAGGCAATCTGTTTGTTATCCCCGGTACCGAAAGCGGATCATTAGGCCGGGATTGGCAGTTAGCATATATCGATTTTGGTATGATGGGCAGAATCACTCCGATCCAAAGAGCTGGCTTGCGAGAAATGGCTATAGCCATTACCACTCAAGATTCCGCTCGGGCTGTTAAAGCCTACCAGATGCTTGGATTTTTGCTTCCCGAAGCAGATATACCTCTCATCGAGGCAGCAGGAACTTCGATTTTCGATCGGTTTTGGGGAAAGTCAACTCAAGAATTACGAAACATCAGCATTCAGGAAGTTGTACAGTTCACCCAAGAATATCGCGATTTATTGTATTCATTACCTTTCCAGGTACCGACTGATTTAATTCTGCTTGGCAGGGCGTTATCGATCCTTTCCGGAATGTGTGCTGGCCTTGACCCAGAGTTCAATGTGTGGTTATCAATCCTTCCATATGCCCAGGAAATGATTGCAGAAGAACGAAAATCTGGTTTGGAATACTGGCGAAATGAGCTCTTTAACCTCGAACGGCAATTAATTCGCCTCCCTGGAAGGTTGAACAACTTGCTTAACCAAATTGAACGAGGCGAATTGGCATCAAGAAATCCCCAGCTTAATGAACGTGTCAACGCGATCGAAAAATCAGTTCGCCTACTAACTCTGGGAGTAATTTTTTCCGGGCTAATTATTTCGGGCGTATTTTTAGTTGCACAAGATGCAAATCTTCTCGGGGGAATATTATGCACATTTGCCCTGTTTGTCCTGTTGGGGATAATCTTTAACAGAGACAAGTAATATTTAGACAATATGTGTACAATATATTGACACTTAGTATGTAAAGTGGTATCATCATCTTATGCACATAAATATTACGGTGGCGAATGGTTAAGGAACTTCTTCTAGTCGGCTTCTTTATCCTCATCGTCGGGCTAATATTCGGTCCATTCCTAATCCCGGTTCCACCACTTGAGGGCACTAAACCAGCTCATGATCTTGCGGAAGCCGATAGTCGGTATATCGAGGTCGATGGGATAGAAATTCATTACAAAGAACGTGGTGATGGTGAAAATGCAGTTATTCTACTGCACGGGTTTGGCTCAAGCCTATACTCATGGCGAGAAGTCATCGGTCCCCTATCCGAATATGCGCGAGTAATTGCTTTTGACAGGCCTGCATTTGGCCTGACTGAGCGACCGTTATCTTGGGAGGGGAAATCTCCGTATGCTTCTGAATCCCAGCCAGATTTTGTGGTGCATTTGATGGATAAGCTGGGAATTAACCAGGCAATCCTTGTTGGAAACTCGGCGGGCGGATCCATCGCGATGGATACTTTCTTGAGGTTTCCAAGCCGGGTGTCCGGTTTGATATTAGTTGATCCTGCTGTATATCATGGTGAAGGCCCGCCTTCATTGCTGCTGCCTGTTTTGCGAAGCCCGCAGTTCGATCACATCGGCCCACTGATTGCCAGGCGAATTAAGGATTGGGGCAGATCATTTGCTGAGTCCGCCTGGCATGAACCTTCAAGAATTACGGATCAAATTTGGGCAGGCTATACACAGGCATTAATGGCGGACAACTGGGATCAAGCTCTCTGGGAATTTACGATATCTTCAAAGCCAGCGAATTTGGCACGAAAGCTTGGCCAATTTGACCTGCCTGTCTTAGTCATCACTGGCGATGATGATCAGATCGTACCAATGGAAGATAGCGTCCGGCTCGCTAGAGAATTACCTAGCGCAGAACTAGTCATCATCCCTGGCTGTGGTCATGTTCCACACGAAGAATGCCCTTCAGAATTTCTTAAAGCCTCGCGAAAATTTTTGCAGCAGCTACTTCAAATTCAATAAAAGATATCATTCGTACATAGGTGCAGGATGAGTAAACCGATTAAATTATTCCAGAACGCTCCAGATTTTGAACTTCATGATTACACCGGGAAAACGATTCGATTGTCTGATTTCCGGGGCAAAAAGCACATTTTTCTCGTATTTAACCGCGGCTTCATGTGACCATTCTGCCGCCGGCATATGGCGCAGTTGCGCCAGGATTATGACCTTTTTAAACGCCTGGGTGCGGAAGTTATTGTTATTGGTCCGGATGATGGAAATTCATTTCGGGAATACTGGGCCACTGAATCACTTCCCTTCATTGGAATACCTGATCCGAAATCCAAAGTCCTTAAACTATATGGTCAGGAAGTTAATTTATTTAAGTTGGGTCGTATGCCTGCCCAAGTGACCGTTGATAAATCGGGGATAGTTCGTTATGTTCATTATGGGCATTCGATGTCTGATATACCATCGAACGAGTCGATATTGGAAATAATAAAAGAATTAAATCAAGAGCCCATCGCCAATTAAATACTCTGCGGATTGGTCATAATTTACTTTATTCGGTTCTGATCGATTGCTTAGTAATTTGTCTCTCAACTAGTTATAATACAGGTCGGAGGAAAGATGCCGAAAAAGCTAAACCTGCGACCTCTGACGGAAGAGGAGCTTGAAACACTCGAAAAACTGATCAAATCGCAAACCGCACCCGCCAAGGGGGCCATAGTCCAGCTCTACCAATCGCCACCGGCCAACACAGTTGTACTGTGCATCGACGAGTTGGGACCACTGAGCGCCAAGACCTATGCTGCCAGGCGGTGGGCACCTGCAGGCCAGCCGCCGAGAGTAACCCCGGATTATGGTCGCCGGGCAAGTGTCTGGACCTTTGGAGCCTTTGAGCCCCGGACAGGCAAAGCCCTGACAGTGTGTGCCGAGCGCCAGCGCAGTTGCGACTTCACTGGCTTTTTGGATCAGGTTATCGCCCATTGGCCAGCAGGTGAGATCATCTTGATCCTGGACATCTTGTCCGTCCATCGCTCCTTGGATGTCAAGTTGTGGGCTTTAGCTCATGAGCGGGTCCGATTTCTATTTCAGCCTACTTATGCACCTTGGCTCAACCTGATTGAGCCCTGGTGGAAGACCTTGCGGTCGTTGGCGCTGAAGGAGCGTCGGTTTGATGGTGCAGGAGAGTTGTCCGAGGCCATTACTGACGCAACGAAGTACTGGAAGGAGCACTCTCATCCCTTCCAATGGCGCAAGTCATACTCTTCTAACCATTTATGAGACAGGCCACTTAGGTCTGCTAACAAATATTTTTTTCGTTCAGGAAACTGGTCAGATCTTGTTAATCGGCTGAAATATATTTTACAAAAACCAGACCCTGTTTCAGCCGATCACACAAGAAATTCGCCGTTTTCGATCTAGAGTTTATTAAGATGCTTTCGGCGAATTACCTGGATCTTTATGTGTAATAAAATGCTTTAGGGGCGATTTATTTTTTCCGTGTAAAATCAAGGAACAAATATTTGATTAGAGGCGTAATTTCAACAATTTTTCGCTCCACAACAGTTATACCGTGAAAATGTAAAAGAAAATCGAGCAAGGAATGAAATCAAGGGGCTTCCAGCAGATGATGCCACCCAATGTATAGCCCTGCCTCACCGTTGTCACAGCTGCTTGATAGTGGTTTGCCCGTGATTGAGTTTGGTCGCGATATCTGTTGTTCTGAACTTGCCTTAAAAAAAGAATGGCTGATAACAAATGGCCTAGGTGGATATGCTTCAGCAACCATTTCAGGTGCATTAACCAGACGCTATCATGGTTTACTGATTGCGGCTCTACAACCACCATTACAACGAACCATACTATTATCCAAGTTGGATGAAGCCGTGCAGTGTTCCGAAGGCCAAGTTCCTCTTTACGCCAATATTTGGAATAATGGGACAATTTCACCCCAAGGACATATGCAGCTGGATTCATTTCGAATAGTTGGGAGAACGCCGGTCTGGTATTTTCAAGTTGGGGATATTGAGATCATCAAGACCATATTATTGATCCCAGATGAGAATACAGTATTAAGTTATTACGAATACCGCCATGGAAAATCGCCACTTCCCATGCATATTAAAGTGATTGTAAATAATCGCAGCCACCACCAGGTCCACCAACAACCAAACACTCAATTCCAAATTAAACAAACGGATTTTAATATATTTCTGAATGATCAGAGTGGAATTAGTTTCCGTGTTTTGGCAAACAATTTTCAGATCGAAAAGGTTGATCGTTGGATCCGCGATTATTTCTATCCCGTCGAAGCTTATCGAGGTCTGGAAGCACTCGATGATCATTACCATGCTGTAAATTTATTTTGTGAACTTACTCCAGGGAGTGGGTGTGCTGTTATTGCGTCAACAGAAATGTCCAAAGAGTTTGACCCTGAAACGATCTTCCAGACCAGGATCGCCTACGAAACAAAGCTTCTCCAGCACGGCAAAAATACTTTCATACCTACTCGATACCCACCTCAGCAAGTGATCCAAAAACCATTTGAACAGTTGCTGTTAGCAGCGGATCAGTTTATCGTACGGCGAGTAACTAAGAATGCTCTGGACGGATCGACGATCATTGCAGGGTATCCATGGTTCAGCGATTGGGGGCGTGATACGATGATCAGCCTGACCGGATTAACTCTGCTCACCGGTAGGCATTCTGATGCAAAGAAAATTCTGCAGACATTTGCCCAATTTATTAATCTTGGGATGATTCCCAACCGATTTCCGAATGCTTCTGATTTGCCTGAGTACAATACGGTTGATGCTACGCTTTGGTATTTTCAAGCGATATATGAATACTTTCAAGTGACACGTGATTTGGATTTCATCCGTGAACTTTACCAGACTCTGGCCAAAATCATTTCGTGGCATGTCGAGGGAACCCGCTATCATATCAAAATGGATGCCCAGGATGGCCTGATTTATGCTGGCGAACCAGGTATTCAGCTTACCTGGATGGATGCGAAAGTTGGAGATTGGGTTGTTACAGCTAGAACCGGCAAACCGGTTGAGGTCAACGCACTCTGGTATAACGCTTTAGCCATTATGACAAAATTTTCGGCGATGGTTGGCGAAAACCAGGAATTATTTGATAACTATGCGAAAAACACATTAAGTAATTTCAACAAATTTTGGAATTCCGAATTAAATTATTGTTTTGATGTTATCGACGGACCCGAAGGATCTGATGGCAAACTGCGACCAAACCAGATTTTTACTGTATCATTACCACACAGCCCCTTATCCCGAGATCAACAAATAAAAGTGGTTGACATAGTCGAAAAACACCTCCTAACACCCTTTGGTCTGCGAAGTTTGAGCCCCAATGAACCAGAGTATATCGGAATATATGGTGGTAATCAGCGCCAGAGAGATGCAGCTTACCATCAAGGAACGGTGTGGGGGTGGTTAATTGGCCCATTCGTGACTGCTTGGCTCCGGGTGTACCGCAATCCAGATCGGGCAGTTGAGTTTCTTGCACCACTCATCCGACATTTGAATGATCATGGTATTGGCTCCCTTAGTGAAATCTTTGAGGGAGATCCTCCTTACAAACCGCGGGGATGTTTTGCACAAGCCTGGTCTGTTGCGGAGGTGATCCATGCTTGGCATGAAATTGCCGAATTTTCGTTTGATTCCATGCAGATTCAGAAAGATTAAGAACAGACAGGCAGATCATTCCTGCACTCAGATCGCCACATATCAACTAATCATTCCAAAATAATCTTGAGATAATTTGTACCAATGGCACAACAAACACAAGCAATTATCAATATCAAAGATCTTAACAAACGCTACGGTTCATTCACAGCAATCCACCATTTATCGCTTGACGTCTATCAAGGCGAAGTTTTCGGTTTTATTGGCCCGAATGGAGCAGGAAAAACAAGCACTCTACGGATTATGGCCACCCTTCTTCTTCCGAATATAGGCGATGTCGTCATTAATGGGAATTCAGTCACAGACTCTCCCGAAAAAGTTCGGCGATTAATCGGATACATGCCGGATTTTTTTGGGATTTATGATGATGTGACAGTCTGGGAATACCTTGATTTTTTCGCTGGCTGTTATGAGATTGATGATAACAAACGGCAGCGGCTCATTCCAGAATTACTCGAACTTGTTGATCTTGCTCACCGAACTCACGATCCTGTTGATAAATTGTCCCGAGGGCTAAAACAGCGGTTGAGCTTAGCCAGAACCTTGATTCACGAGCCTCAAGTCTTAATTCTCGATGAACCAGCCTCTGGTCTCGATCCGCGGGCAAGGGTTGAAATCCGGGAGCTGCTGCGTGAACTCGGTCGGATGGGAAAAACGATATTCTTTTCATCGCACATTCTTTCCGATGTTTCTGAAATCTGCAATAGGATTGGAATAATTGAAGCAGGTGAATTGGTTGCTTCGGGAACCCCAACCGAGCTCCATAAAAAAATGTTCCAAACTCGCCATTTACGCCTTTCTTCCCTTGATGAAGCCGAGTCGATTGAAAATTTTCTCACAAATTATCCGGGAATTATTCGTTTCAACCAGACCAACCAGATCGATCCACAAATTACCTACGAAGTAGAATTTTCGGGTGATCATTTGGAAACCAGCCAGCTGCTAGCAGAAATGGTGAAACACGATCTCCATATCGTCAGCTTTACAGAAATCGAGAGCAATCTTGAAGAAGTATTTTTGAGAGCTACGCGCGGATTGGTAAGTTAACTTTGACAAGGCTTACAAAGCGATTGTGATTTATGAACTTTGTGCAGATAATCTGGAAAAATCCCATTATTCGTAAAGAAGTGCTGACCAGGATGCGTAGTTATAAGACCTATCTTGTGGTCACGGGATTCTTAGGCTTGCTCAGTGTTGGCGCAGTTGTCATTTTACTCACTTTAACCTTTGCCTCTACGCAACCCGGAAGTCTGGACTTGTGGGAAATATCCGGCAGGCTCATTTTTTATACGGTATTTATTATGGAGCTATTATTAATCAGTTTTATTGCACCTGCCCTAACAGCCACTTCGATAGCTGCTGAGAAAGAACGCCAAACATTCGATTTGCTGATAGCAACCTTACTGGGCAGTAAAAAGATAGTGCTTGGAAAATTGATTGCCGCTCTTGCGTTCTTACTTGTTCTGACACTATCATCTCTCCCTTTATTCGCTTTATCGTATATGTTCGGGGGAGTCAACGGACCAGAAATTGTTATTGGGGCAACCATTATATTGCTCGTAATGGTCTCATATAGTGCGATCGGCTTATTATTTTCATCGATCCTGCGACGACCATTAATCGCTACTATCATCACGTATTTATTTATTTTAATAATCCTAGTCGGAATCCCAACCTTACTTATTGTTACACTGACCATCTTCATCCCGTTTCTTAGATTAGGAGGGACAGGACCAACTGGACCAAGTCTCGCGGTGGAAATAATCGCATTTACAATCGGTTGGCTGTTGGTATCCATGAACCCGGTAACAAGCTCAGCTCTATCTGAAATCTCGTATATTAATTCGAATAATTTGTTTTTCGTTGATCTACCTCTATCGAATGGTTCAACCTATACACTACCTGCACCCTGGATTCCGTTCCTCACATTCAGTTTATTTTTGATCTTCTTCGCTGTACTCACTACCATCCAAATTGTCAACCGGCGCGAAAAATAGGCTCTCTTCTTGAATTTGCGGTACACGCTCATTTTCAACAACAGCATAGTGATGGGTTGCAGTAACAACCGAATTCGAACGATCTTGTAAGTTTAATATTCATCATTCCATGCCAAAATATGGGTACGAGATCAAGTAATTTTCCTGAACATATGGAGTATATTTTGGATAAAATTTTAGGGGAGACGAACTGAATGGCTCTCACACCAGGTATGCGTGAAATTCTTGTAGAACCACAAAAAATTGAGGATCTTCAAATCCCCCAAAATCTGATATTAGATATCATTTTTCGCCTCCTTTATAACGAAGGAAATGTTGCCCTCAGCCGTATGGTTCAGGTTATCCGGGTTCACAGCGGGATCATTGACACACTTCTACTCTGGATGCAAAAAGAACATCTCGTTGAAGTTTCACAAGCAGGGACAGGTCTCGGCCGGCTGAGCTATGTCTATTCCCTCACAGATGCTGGCGAGGTCCGGGCTAAAAGCGCTCTTGAAAGAAGCCAATATGTTGGACCCGCACCAATCCCCGTATCTCAATTTTCCCGAGCGATTGAGCTTCAAACACGTACCCGGCTGAAAGTAGGTCCTGACCAGGTAAAGGCGTCTTTGCGTCATCTCGTTCTTCCCCAAGAGTTTCATCGCCGCGTTGGTCCAGCAGTTAATTCAAGCTCCTCATTATTTCTATATGGACCTCCAGGCAACGGAAAGACAACCATTGCAGAGGCGATAGCTCGATTAATCGCTGGAACAGATCCAATTTGGCTTCCATACGCCTTAACGGCAGGGGGATATATTATCCAGGTATATGATCGATTGACCCATATCCATCCTGACAATGTGGAACAATTAACATCCGAAATAGGGCGGTATGATAAACGTTGGGGATTATTTAAACGCCCTTCGATCATGGTTGGTGGCGAATTAAAAATGGAAGCATTGGAGCTCAGGTATGATTCCATTGCGAAATTTTATGAAGCTCCCCTACAATTAAAAGCAAGCGGTGGCATGTTCTTGATTGATGATTTTGGGCGCCAGCAAATCAGCCCTAGCGATCTATTAAATCGGTGGATCGTCCCTCTGGAGAGCAAAGTTGACTTTTTAAGACTGCAATCCGGGCAATCCATCGTGGTACCATTCAAGCAATTAATCGTTTTCAGCACCAATCTCGACCCAAATGAATTGGTCGATGACGCCTTCTTACGGCGCATTCAGATTAAGGTCGAGGTCGGACCACCGGATGAAAAACGATATTTTCAAATCTTTGGCATGGTATGCAAAGAGATGAATATTCCATTTGATAAAAGCGCGTTTGCCTATTTACTGCAAAACTGGTATTACAAAAATGGGCGAACGATGCAAGCTGTACATCCACGGGACATTTTGCGAACTTTACAAGCTCTTTGCGAATACGAAGGCATCAATACAGAGCTGACACCAGACCTGCTTGATGAATCATGCAGTATCTATTTTGTTGATAAAAAACTATCAGGTTGAGATCGCTTTGGCGTTTAAGCTTAAAACTTTCTTGTTCTTTGGCCACCTGACGAATAATTTCCCTGATCATCTTTAGAGTGATAACTTAATTCTGTTTCTTCCTGATCGAAATATTGACTTGGCGGAGACGGACGAAACGTTGGCACTGGTCGCTGACGATTTGGCTGCTTGGACTGAGAAGACCAGGAACTCTGATTAAGATTTGCGCGTTGAAAAACATGAAATCTATTGGACTGGATGAGCGGACCAGAGAATATTCGATCCCCGTTTGTAGACATCGTTCCAATAATGAGAACCCGAATCAGCCAGACCAAAACTGCGACAAAAATTGGGATGTAGCGCAAGACAGTCTCTTTCTCGACAAGGATATTTTTAAAGGCATCATGGTTTACCAGGGCGATTGATACACCCCACCAGGTTAGGGCAGCATTCATTAAAGCTGCCAACAACCAGGCCCCTAATAAATACCACGCCTCGAGCGATGATCTATCTTCTTTTTCAGGGGTGAATAGCCTGGCTATCCCCGCAAAATCAATGCCACAAAATGCGATCGCTAAAATCGTCGCCCAGCGTACCCCTAAAAAACTAAGGTCACCCAGTAAATCAAGCAGCGCAAACTCCGTCGTGCTGTAATTAAACAGCTCGAAAGAAATTAATGCTGCCAGGATCAATACACCAAATAACATCAATTTATTGATCCGTAAGTGGTTTAATATTGGGAGATGATCTTGACCGAACATAACCAGATTTTCCTAAAAAGCACTCAAATTATTGTATAAATCAATTTTAGAACTATTGTTCTATTAAGTCAATACTGATTCCCCCTTTTTCAATATGATTTATTCATTTTCTCTGATCGAATGTTTCGGTCTGAATCATCAAACTTCACGATCCAGTTTCGCCAGTCATTAATAAATGAACGTTCAGGAGGATATCTACGATTTCTTAAACTATGTTACTTCTAAGGTGACCAAAACGGAAAAATGTGCTTAAACAACTTTCGACGGTGTAGAATGCGCAGCAAAAAAATAGATCTCGCTAATTTCCAGCTAATACAACCAGAGTAAAATTAGGATGATCATAATATAAAAAACAGGCTCAGATAGATTATTACCAATATCATTGGGCTGATATCGTCCTGAACATCATATGCTTGGACAAACAGAAATAACAATGGAATCGTTCCTAGCAGTACTTGGGATCCTTGTTTCACTTGGATTTCTTGGCAGGGTATTAAGGAATAAGAATACAACGGCATCGAAGACGCTGCTATTTATCTTTGGAAGCGGTCTAATCGCATGGTATTGCTTACTACTTGCTTCTACATCAGCGTATAGTCGTTCTATTCCAGTGATCTATCTGAATGCACTGCCTAAATTTGGAAACTTGATCCTAGCCAGTCTGTATTTTATGCTATCTCGAAATTTCTTAAAAATACCCATCTCCAATGTATATCCGCTTCTTCTTGCAGGATTAGCAATTTTTGGATCCAGTTATATATTTTATTATGCAACGTCCGGAGGACAATCCCAACACGCATCCTTGATGCTACTCGGAAACTTTATTATTAGTGCAAGTTGGTTATCCGTCATGATTTTTGCAAGCCAGGACCTTTTTCGGTCAATAAGCGGGTCGAAACGGCCCATGCACCGCAACCGGGTTATTCATTGGTCTCAAACATTCGTTTTAGAAATTCTTGCTGGAATAGCAGTCCTGTCAGATTTGACCACTGTAGGAGGTGTAGTTAGACTTTTACAGGTGCTGGTTTTAGCCTTCGTTGTGGTAACACATCCACTCCCAGACATTAAGAATTCCGCCCGAATAGTAGTCAAATATTTACTGGTTTCCGTATCTATATTATTGATACTTCTCGTGACATTATTGGTATTCGCATTCACCTCCAATCTATTTCCATTTGTTAGTCCAATTTTGATAGCGGGCTGTATTTTGATCATCCTTGCCCTCATCTTAAAGCCAGTATTAATATGGCTGATGAAGATTTCCAACCGGCTCATACCAGACGAACCAACTGATCTGCAAACAAGCATGCGCTCCTATAACCAAAAAATAAACAAAATACTGGACCTGCAAGATTTCGCACAACAAATCCTACAGCACATTGACGACATAATCGAAATTGAGCGTGGTTATCTTTTTAACATCGAAAAAGATAATGAACGTACGCCTCCCAAATTTATCCTGAAGGGATATGCCGGGATTGGGGATATATCTCAAACGGAGCTTTCGCTTGACTCTGCCGATCCTGTCTTTCATGAACTCTATATTAATCACAAACCTGTCACCCAGTATGAAATCGATTTCTTGCCAAGTTTTGCAGACACATCCCACCAACTCAAAAGACGCTTGGATGAATTAGCCATCGAGATCTTCATCCCGATCGTTTCCCGGGATGAATGCATTGGTATTATTGGTCTGGGCACAAAAATGTCCGGAAGTACGTATTCTGCCGAAGAAATTCGATATTTACAGGCTATTTCAGACCAGTCTGCCATCGCACTAGAAAACGCCAGGCTACTCAATGGGCTGACACGGTTAAATAATGAGTATCGTCGTGCATATACTGCCCTCGACAAATCGAATCAAAACCTTGCAAAAGCAGTCCGCCAGCTGGAAAAACTAGACCGAGTAAAATCAGATTTTTTAACGATCCTTTCGCACGAGCTACGAACACCTTTGACTTTAATTAGTGGTTATGCGCAATTACTATTAGATGAACCTGATATCCTTGAAGATCCCGCCCTATATCCACTTATTAATGGAATTGACGAAGGTACTAAACGCCTCGAGGACATCATTCAAGCGATGCTCGATATGTCAACGATAGACGCAAGATCGCTCGAAGTACACATTCAACCTGTAAACGTGAATGATCTAATTCAACGAATTCAAGATTCACTTCTTTCCAATCTTCAAGAACGCAAAATGGCTCTGGCGATTGAACAGCAATTTGAGCTAGGTACCATCGAGACAGATCCAAATCTCCTAGAAAAAGCGCTTTTCCAACTACTTTCGAATGCAATTAAATATTCTCCAGATGCCTCTACAATAACAATCTTACTCAAGGAGCTGACCAGCGCAGCGAGCCCATTGTCAGAGCCTTCACTCGAAATCGAAATTATTGACCAGGGAATCGGTATAGATAAAGACCAAATCGAGCTAATATTCAACAAATTCTATCAAACTGGAGATGTACTATCCCATTCGAGTGGAAAAACAAAATACAAAGGTGGTGGCCCAGGTTTAGGTTTGGCAATCGTTCGAGGGATTATTAATGATCTTCATGGGCAAGTGTGGGCAGAATCACATGGACATGATGAAGAAAACCCACCTGGAAGTTGTTTTTATATTGTTTTACCGTTAAGGAGAGAGCCTACCAACATTCTAACTGCTAACAACTCGGCAACATTTCCACTAGAAGCTCAATCTCCGGAAAGTCTAGGAAACGAGAATGAATAAGTTGCGATTCCACGATGAACCAGAACATCAGAACAATGAAATTTTTTGGGGGTAATTGGTTTCGATTTCAAATGACCTCTTTTCAAACCGGTATATTGAGGCTCTCCAATCTCGTGGTCACTTACTAGAAACTTTGTTCTGGTGTAAAATTTATTTTATGTCCCTTGAACGATTGATTAATAAATGGGAAAAAGACCCAGACATCCAGAAAAATGTTGCTGCATGGCGAATTTTCCCATCCCGACAAGCAATTACGAGTGATTTCCCAGCAGATCTAAATGATTTTCTCGTTAATAACCTCCAAGGAACCGGAATTTTTGGTCTTTATCATCACCAGGCGAAAGTTTGGGAAGAAGTAAAAAAAGGGCATAACGTGGTCATCTCGATCGGTACAGCCAGTGGGAAGTCACTTGCCTACAATTTACCGATCATCAATGGTTTGATTTCCTCCCCGGACCAAACAGCCCTGTATTTGTTCCCCACCAAAGCCCTTGCCAATGATCAGTTTACAAAACTACGTGATTTCTTTCGTGGAGCCAAATTTCCACTCGGGCAGCTGGGATATTTGCATCAAGACCAGGTAGGAACGTATGACGGAGATACAAGCCCCAGCCAACGTGCAAAGACTCGCGCATCTGTGCGAATATTGCTAACAAATCCGGACATGCTACATGTTGGGATATTACCTTATCACCCGCGTTGGTCTCGTTATTTTTCCGGTTTGCGTTATGTTGTTATCGACGAAGTGCATACTTACCGGGGTGTATTCGGATCTCATATTGGAAATGTACTCAGGCGATTGTTGAGAATCGCTGCATTTTATGGGTCAACACCAAAATTCGTTTTTACCAGTGCGACCATTGCCAACCCTAATGAACTGTGTACCCAGTTAATTAACCAACCTGTCGTCGAGATCAGTGAAGATACTTCAGCAAAGAGTGAAAAACACTTTATCTTATATAACCCCCCTCTTGTTAATCCTGAGCTTGGTTTGCGCAGAGGAATTTTGTACGAAGCCAGTCTCTTTGGGACCGAATTATTCGATGAAGGATTACACACACTCATATTCGCCAGAACTCGGCGGTCAATTGAGGTCCTGCTACGCAGTTTGCGAGATTCCCGATCCGAAGGAGTATACGCAGGCAGCATTCGAGGCTATCGGAGCGGATATCTTGCAAACCAACGTCGCGAAATTGAGGAAGCGATTCGCTCCGGAAAGGCAAGGGTAGTCGTTTCAACGAACGCGCTCGAATTAGGAGTTGATATCGGTGAACTTGACGTCGTGATTCTCGCTGGCTACCCTGGTACGATTGCATCTACTTGGCAGCAAGCTGGTAGGGCAGGTCGTTTAGCAGAAAAATCCGCATTAATCTTGTGTATTCTTGGCTCTAACCCATTAGATCAATTCTTGGCAAAACACCCTGAATTCTTTTTCGAACGCTCGCCAGAAAAAGCATTGATTAACCCCAACCACTTACTCATCCTATACCACCACATGCAATGTGCTGCTTATGAATTACCTTTCCAAGACGGTGACACGTTCGGCAGCTTCAGTCCTGCTGAAATCCAGGATCTTCTCAATCTGATGGTAGAACAGAAGATCGTTCATTACTCAGCGGGTAGATTTACCTGGATCTCTGATGCGTTTCCGGCTGCCAGCATTTCGCTGCGCAGCACAGGTGCCGACCAGATTCTGATTCAAAACAGAGAGCGGACGATTGGTGAAATTGATGAGATCAGTTCATATTGGATGCTCCACCCTGAGGCGATTTACCTCCATGAAGGGAATTCATATTTTGTATTAAATTTAGATTTGCAAAAGAAGATCGCTGAAGTAGAAGAAATTTCGTCCGATTTTTACACCGAGCCAAAAGTGACTGTTACACTACAGGTTGTCAGTACAGAATCGAAAATGCCAACAACTTATGGTGAGAAATTATTAGGAGAATTGTCTGTTACCAGGCAGATAACAGGCTACAACAAAATTCAATGGGCAAGTTTTACAAAGATTGGCGGTGGAGAACTATCCCTTCCACCGGTCGAATTTCAGACAACAGGCTATTGGTTCACCATTGATGAGAGAATTGTGTCTGTATTAAGATCAGAAGGTCTGTGGTTAAATGATCCTAATAATTATGGTCCACTGTGGCCAAATATTCGCAGTCTGGCACGTGCTCGCGATTCATATCGCTGCCAGGTCTGTGGAGCCATTGAAAACAAAACTGCTTTTCATGTCCATCACAAAACACCGTTTCGGATGTTTAATTCAGCTGATGAAGCCAATAAACTCTCAAACCTGGTGACTTTGTGTCCTAACTGCCACAAAAAAGTTGAACAAAACCTGAGAATACGGAGCGGTTTATCAGGTTTAGGATACATCCTGCACAATCTTGCTCCCCTGTTCTTAATGTGTGATCAGAGCGATTTAGGTGTTTATAGCGATGCGCAATCCACCGTTGCAGCTGGCAATCCAGCTATCTCTATTTATGAAGCAATTCCAGCCGGCATCGGTTTGAGCAAAGAGTTATTCGGATTACACGAAAAATTGGTCCTGCATGCCCTGGAGCTCGTAGATTCGTGCCAATGCCAGGATGGATGTCCTTCCTGTGTTGGTCCGGGAGGCGAAAATGGGCGCGGGAGCAAAACCGAGACCAGGGCTCTCCTTGAGATGATGAACGCTCCTCATTAGAGACCCCAGCGCAGTTCAGAACCTTCCAGCACATCTTAAAGCGTCAATTATGCCAACATTATCAGATCGATTAAAAGCACTCGGGGTAAAAATTGGTCCGGGAGATCTGCTTAAGCCAGAGACTTCCCTGCTCAAACATGTGCAATCATTGGCGAATGTAATCCCTGGTGAGGAAATAAATACAATTTATGGATCAGCCTACTTGGTCCGAGAAACGGTTTCCCTTGACGAGACGTATGGGGCAGTCTCTTTACAGTTTACAAATGCGCCCGAATTACTGGCTGCCTGGTGTGGTACGGAAGAATTAACCACGGCGAGTCCGGAAGATTTCGTCTATATTGATACCGAGACAACCGGCCTGGGTGTTGGCGCTGGAATCCTGGCATTCATGATCGGGATCGGTCACTTCCATGATAACTCCTTTGAAATTGAACAATATTTTGTCCAATCACCGGGAGAAGAAACAGCAACGCTTGCCGCTGTCTCGCAAACTGTGACAAACCACAAATATATAGTCTCCTTCAACGGAAAGGCGTTCGACATTCCGATATTAAATAACCGGTTTATCATAAACGGATTGACATCACCCTTCGAAAGATCTACACATCTGGACCTGCTTCATCTGGCCAGGCGTCTATGGAGTCGCAGGCTGACCAGCAGAACGTTAATAAGTCTTGAAGCCGAGATTCTAGATGCATCCCGAAGTCAAGAGGATATTCCTGGGTGGGTAATTCCTCAACTTTATCAGGATTACCTTCATACAGGAGATGCACGCCTGATAAAAAGCGTTTTTTACCACAATGCGAAAGATATCCTTGCGATGGCTGCCCTTTTGAACCATATGGCGAATTTATTGGACCACCCAATCGGAAAACCTGATACCCATATGCTCGATATTGTAAGCATTGGAATTCTTCACGAATCATTGGGTAGGAAGTCCGAAGCAGTGCAAATTTTTGAACATGCCCTGGAGCTTGATTTACCTTGGGAAGCAAAATTAGCGACGATGCGAAGATTGTCGTTCTTATACAAACAAATGGATCAATATCAGGCCGCTGTTAACTTGTGGCAAGCAGCAGTCGAGGCTAATGAAGGATATGCGTACATTGAATTGGCCAAGTACTGTGAACATCGGGCGAAGAATTTTGAACTAGCCAAATATTGGATAGAACTTGGTTTGGAGCGCCTGACGTCCCCGGGTGATAGTCTCGAATGGCGATCCGATTTAGAATACAGGTTGAATAGAATATTGGCAAAATTAGGAAAATAATACCTTCAAATCTAGCTCGTTTTGATAAGACGATATACATTTTGGACTGGTTCCGATGAATGTATTTACTAAACAATTAAGAAAAGAGACTTTCAATGAGTTTTGAACAGGCATTACCCGACAAAATGGCGACTATTGTTGATGAATTTTCGTGGTCAGAAGGGCGAGAGAAAATTGAGCTGCTCTTACAATATTCCGAATCCTTACTTCCAATCCCAGCCCAACACGCAGATAATCAGGCGCAATCAGAGCAGGTCCACGAATGTATGACACCTGTTTTCGTTGAGGTTGAAAAAATCGATGGAGTCCTGTATTTTTATTTTGATGTTCCAAGAGAGTCCCCCACTGTCCGCGGTTTTGCATCCATTTTGCAAAGTGGGTTAAATGGTTCAAGTCCAGAAACAATTCTGCAAATCCCCAATGATTTTTACATTGCACTCGGCCTGGAATCTGTTCTTACCTACCAGCGACTTAATGGTTTTTCAGGTATCCTCTCTCACATAAAGCGACTTGCAGCAGAGAAAATTGCGGAATGAAATTTGCACACAAACCAGACCCACCGTTTTGTGCTCCCTTTTTGCATTATAGTGAGTTTGTTCGGATGTTCGCGACCCCAGGCAAAACTTCAGCCTCCTTTGCCTGTACCTTCTAGTCCAATGGAGTCGGACTCTGGGTCAAACCAGAGGACACTCATTGTTACTCCCGAACCATCATTGACGGCAACCATCTTTGCTACCATCCAATCAGAAACCCAACTACCGACGGCCGAGGGAACTCAGCCTGGAGAAGGAATTTTAATTTCCTTACCAAGGTATACCTTCCAGGTGACATTCGATTATCCTGAAAAAACGTTAGCGGTCCAACAAACAATTACCTTCAGCGCGCCAGCAGCGAACCTGGATAGGTATCCCTTTGATCGTGTTCCCTGCTACAAATCAGAATACATTCGAACTTCAATCTGTTCAGATTAATACCTTTCCAGCCGCTAATATTGAACTTGAAAACGAAATTCTTTGGATTTATCCGAAAGTAAATTTTGATTTCGGGCAAAAGGTCGAAATCAGGATCGCGTACACTTTAGCAGTACCATTCAGGGCTGCAAGATTCGGTTATACCTTCAGGCAGGTAAATTTTGGGGATTGGTATCCAATGCTGCCGGTGTTTGATCTCAATCAGGGATGGCTGATTTCTCCACAGGCCCTGGTTGGCGAAAATATTACTTATCCGCAAGCAAATTTTTCCGTAGAAATCCAGGTCAAAGATGCGCCAGATTCTTTGCTTATTGCCGCCTCTGCACCAGCAATAAGCGAAGATGGAAATTACCGGTTCAACCTGAATAAAGGTCGAAATTTTTCCTGGTCTGTAAGCTCTGAATATGATTATTCCAGTAAATTGGTCGGTTCAACTGAGATACGATCTTATTATTTTTCTGAGCATTCTGAAGAAGGGAAAGTCGCCCTCGACACAGCAGCCAGTGCATTTGAGTTATTTTCAAATGTCATCGGGAGTATCAATATCCCGACTTTGAGCATCGTTGAGGTTGACTTTCGAGATGGCATGGAGTATCAGGGACTTTTTTTCCTGGGCAAGGAATACTACGATGAGTACGCTGGCAGCCCACAATCCTATCTCGTTGCCTTGGCTGCACATGAAACTGCCCATCAATGGTTTTATGGTGCGGTTGGGAATAACCAGGCTGAAGAACCATGGTTGGACGAATCACTATGTACCTACCTCGAATTGATTTATTTCGAAAGCGAATATCCCGACTTAATCGATTGGTGGTGGTTTTTTAGAGTAAGCAGGTTCAATCCCCAGGGATGGGTAAATAGTTCGATTTATGACTACATAACATTTCGTAGCTACGTTGATGCCGTCTATCTGAGGGGAGCGCTTTATCTCGATGATGTTCGTAGTGTGATCGGTGACGATCAATTTTTCCTATTCTTAGAAAAATACTTTTCCAATAATCAGGGTAGCATTTCAAATGCTGATCATATTTTCGAACTTCTGACCCAGGTTGATAGGAATCGCCTGACTAATTTATTCACTGTCTATTTCAAGGCCCGCTAAAGAAAAATACTCCCGCTCGACAAACCAGGATCCCTTTCTGTTGTCCAGGTTTTTCGGAGACCGATCAAAATAGATTAGAAATAACCGATTCTCATCGGTTTCGACAAGAAAAAAATCCAACCCAACACCCCATGACCCCTTTTTTTCTGCAGAAGCCGCATGGGTAGGTCGCATGTTTCTTGCCATCCTTCCCCTGCGCTTATAATCGTGCCATTCAGATAATTTCCGAAGGATCGTATATTCTTGATCCCGCCAAACAAACCTGTTTGGGCATCCAGGCATCTTTTGTAAAGCCGGCTCGTGGTCATAAATCGGTGTAATTAACTCTACGATCAACTTTGAATTCGGTGCTTCCATACAGATTCATTATAGCCAAATTCCCATTTCTTTCCTAAAATGGCTTGTACCAACGAAAGTAAGCCTGGCGAAGGTAAATAGAATTTTTCTACGCTAAACCCGCATTTAATTCGCTGGTCCTACCTACCTTAACCGTCCCCAATGGGTTGCCACCAATCAGCTCATCAACAATTTTGCCTGATGCCAATACTCCGGGAACCCCAGCCCCAGGGTGCGTTCCTGCACCAGCAAAATACAAATTACCAATATCTTCAGATCGGTTATGAGGCCGGAACCAGGCAGATTGGGTGAGAACCGGCTGGACAGAAAAACCAGATCCAAGATAAGTATTTAATGTATTCTGAAAATGAGTAGGATCGATGTAATGTTCGGTTACCAGATTCGCTGCAAGACCAGGTAAATAATTATCCTCGAGAAACAGCATAATTGTGTCCCGGTATGGTTTTGCCGCAACTGTCCAATCAATATCTGCTTTCAGGTTTGGAACCGGCGAGAGAACATAAAATGATTCATGCCCTTCAGGTGCAAGGCTTGGATCATTCAAGGTTGGCATATGCAAGTATAAAGAAAAATCTTCCGGGAGGTTTTTAGATGAAAAAATTTCTTTCAGTAAACCCTTATATCGTTTGCTTAAGATGATATTGTGATGCTTAAGGTTGGTATCTAAATACCGTTTTTTGGTGCCAAAGTAAATTACGAATAACGACATACTGTATTTGTTGCGTTTGATCCTGGCATCCGTATTAATCCGCCGATGTTCTGCTGAGATCAAATTTAAATATGTAAATGCAACATCGGCATTAGAAATTACAATATCGGCTTCAAAAATTTCACCTGTTGTAAGGCGAACTCCCCGGGCAGCACCATTTTTAACCAGTATCTCCTCAACTTCAGCGTTTAGATAGGTTTTACCACCGAGCTCCTCAAATAGCTTTCCCATCGCATTGACAATTGAACCAGTGCCTCCCATCGCGTAGTGAACTCCCCAATTACGTTCCAGGTAATGGATGAGCACATATAGGGAAGCGGCATCGAATGGATTACCCCCGATCAACAGTGGATGAAAGGAAAAACATCGTCTCAAAAAATCATCCTGGATAAATTTCGAAACATAACCATAAACACTGCGATAGGATTCCAACCGAATTAGGTCCGGAGCCACCCGCAGCATGTCTGAGACATGAAGGAATGGTTTGTCGATAAGAGCCATCCCGGTTTCAAAAATCCTCTTGGTATTTGCGATGAAGCGTGTATACCCATCTTTATCTGCCGGATTCCAGCGATCAATTTGATCTAAGATGAAATTATGATCTCCGTTGTAGTCAAAATAATTACCTGTATGATCAAAAATGCGGTAAAAAGGATCGAGTGCTATTAATTGAAAGTAATCCTGACGCTCAACACCAGCAATTTCCCATAATTCATCAAACATGTATGGTGCAGTTATTACAGTTGGCCCCCCGTCAAAAGTAAACCCATCTTGCCTGTAAACATATGCACGTCCACCAAGTTGGTCCCGCTTTTCAAATATTGTGACATTATGACCACGGCTGGCAAGTCTAATTGCCGCCCCTAGTCCGCCAAAGCCTCCTCCGATAATAATGATGTTTTTTGTATCCAAGAAACCCTCCAGGCTAAAATAAATCCAACAACGAAGTGAATAAAAATGATTATACAGCGTATGTACAACTATTGTCAATGTATTGTTAACACAACAATGCCAGGCAGAAATATCTGCCTGGCATTGTTCTCCTATTGTTATCAGGATGATCAGATCGTAATAACCCCGTCCTGCGTTCCGTAATCATTGGAGACAAGAAAATCGGCGTCCGGATCATTCATCCATTCTACTTCATTGACGAGGTAACGAAAGCGATACTCCTTGCCAGGTTTTATTGAAACAGTTAGTGCAAATGCACCATCCTTTTTCTTTTTCATAACACCGGCTTCGGGGTTCCAGTCGTTGAAATCACCTAAAACCGATACACTCGTAACGGATTCTTCCCCTGACATCGAAAAGGTTACTTTGCATGATTTTCCGGTGGGTGTGTACTCTTTTCTTAACATACTTCCTCCTTGATCTTTTTATCATTCTACAATCGAGTGCTGCTGAACGGAAGATCCATGACCAATTACGAAAACGGTTCCAGAATATCCCAATCAGTTTGTAGTGAGCATATTACTCAATAGGCTAATCGTATGGTCCAGAACATCATAGGCTTTATGGATTACATCCGGGTTGGTTAAATCTACTCCGGCAACATGCAAGGCATCCAATGGATACTTAGATCCCCCGATTTTAAGGAACTCTAAATAGCGCTCGACTGATCCTTGGTGACCTGCCAGAATGCCCTGTGAGAGCTCAGCTGCAGCTGCAATTCCGGTGGCATACTGATACACATAAAAATTCGCGTAGAGGTGGTTAGGAAATTGTGCCCATGTGATCCCAATGCGTTCCTGGTCAATTTCGAATTCGTCTCCATAACCTTCCGCAAACAATGATGTCATTAGTGATAGTAAGTAGTCGGAAGTTAGCGCCTGATTGGCTTCAGCTCGTAGATGGACTGCCAGCTCAAACCGCGCAAGGGTTGGCATGATGAATAAATAACGGTGAAAATTCGACAAGGCCTCTTCGAGAATTGCTATTCGAAAGTTGGAGTCACGAATTGTTTTTAACAGATGAGCGCGAACCATCGCTTGATTAAAGTTCGATGCTACTTCAGCCACGAATAAGGAGTAGCGTCCATATATAAACGGTTGGTACTTCCAGCTTAAGTATGAATGCATGGAATGCCCTAATTCATGAGCCAATGTACTCAGGCTGTATATGTCTTTGTTAAAGCTCATCAATATGTATGGATAGGTTCCCGGTGAACCGGAAGAAAACGCACCAGATCGTTTCCCACGGTTCGGAAAACTATCGACCCAGCCATCTTCAAGAACCCCTCTCCTGAGTGTATTGACGTACTCCTCACCGAGGGGCAATAATCCTTCGCATATGTGCTGAACCGATTGCTCAAACCCTAACTGAGGTGCGGATAAGCTAAGGGGGGCTTTGATATCGTATACCTGCAGCTTTTCACCTGATTGAAGCTTTCTTCTTAAGCGCCAATAACGATGCCAAACCGGCATACGTTCGGTAAACACTTTAATCAGGTTGTGGAATACACTCACGGGTATCTTATGTGGATCCAAAGCAGCTTCAAGAGATGATTCATAGCCCCGCGCAGAGGCAGTGAACACATTTTGTTTGACACCAGCAGACAGGCAACCCGCTAGGGTATTCTTAACTGCAAGATATCCATCAGCATAGTTCTCCCAGGCCGATTTTCGTAATTGGCGGTCCGGTTGCACCAATAATTTGTTGATCGTGCTTTGGGCTATTTCGTAATCAGTACCTTGAGAGTCACTTGCATTGCGAAACTTCAAGTCAAAGTCAGCCAGTGTACTGTGAATCGTTGCAGCAGTTCTGAAAGGATCCAAAACTCGACCAAGAATTTCTTCTATTTCAGGCGATTTTATGTGAGTCTGCAAAGAAAATAACTTGTCGAAATAGTGCCTGTACGTGTTGAGATCCGGTTCAGTTGAGATCCATTCATTCAGGCGATTTTCGCCGATTGAGATAATCTCAGGATCACTAAATGCAAGGGCAGTTTGAACTCGTGAAAACAAGCTTCGCACTCGAAAATATCTACCAGCAGCTTCTTGATTCTGCATGTTGGTCGAATATTCCATCGTCGCGTACACATTAAGCTTTCCCAATAGTTTTTGAACTTTTACTGAGAGTTCTAACCACTCAACGAACAACCCACTATTCTCGCCCAATTTACCGGCAAATTCATTTGTTTCTGATAACAGCAACTCCAACTCATTGTACGTTTGCTCCCACTCCAGGCTTGAAGTAAAAATGGATGCCCCATTCCATCGATATTTCTCCGGGACATCCTTCCGGTCCACAAGTGAGGTATTTACCGTCATTTCAAATCCTTTCCCTGTTTTGCGCTACTATAACATTTTTTAGAAGCAATTCGAAAAATTTACGCGATGTAAATTATCAAAATCTTGGAGATTAATGATAGCGCAGCACATTGTTACTATGTTAATCCATTCAGAACAGTATTGAATTTTCCCACAAACCAGGTTTGTTCGAGTGTCCAGTACAAAAAGTGGTCTGAAATCAATCAGACCACTTTTTCGGAGTGCAGACGGAACCTGTTCATTCAATTGGCGCAGGCTGGTTGATTTCGGGTTCTTTTTGCCTGATTTCTGTTTGGGTCTCGTGAGCCGTAGATTATGGTTGGAAAACCATTTTCGGACTGGAGGAAGTCGAAGCACAAAAAAGCAAAGAAGGATGCCCATACTGATGAGCGGCAGCAGAATGTCACCACTCAACCGAAGCAAACTTCCTTTTACCACCCAAAAGTAGTGGATAACGACCAGGATACCTGCCACATAAACCAAGCGGTGAATTTTTTTCCAAAGCTTCCCGAGGTTTTTCATCCACAAACGAAATGAGGTAATTGCTAAAACCAATAGAATCAGGAAAGCCGACAATCCCACGAGTGCATATGGTTTCTCAAGGATCGCTTCACGCAGGAGGTGGGGGTTGAAAGCATAATCTACCCCAATAAAAAGGAAAAAGTGGGCAAATGCATATACAAACGCCGTTAATCCTAAGGGTCGCCGGACTTTAAGGACTCCCCTGACACCAAATACGGTATTGATTGGGGTGCAAGATAAAGCCAATAACAGGAAGACCAAAGCGTATTTTCCGGTACGCTGAGTAAGTGCTTGGATAGGATTAATGGTCAGATTGCCGTTAAAACCATCCCAAATCAACCACACAGCAGGGAAGATTGCTAATAGATAGACAAATATTTGAAGATATGAAAGCCGTGGCTTCCTTCGATTTAGAACCAATTGCATGATTTAGTAATTCCTGGTCAGATCCATCCCGGTATAGAGGGCAGCTACTTCTTCTGCATAGCCGTTAAACATCAAAGTTTCCCGGCGGCTGAGTTCACCAATCCTTCGCTCAGATCCCTGGGTCCAACGTGGGTGATCCACTTCCGGGTTGACGTTAGCAAAAAAACCATATTCATTGGGTGCAATTAAGTTCCAGAGTGTATCAGGCCGATATTCTGTGAGTTCAATCTTTACTATCGCCTTAATTGATTTGAATCCATACTTCCATGGTACAACGAGCCGGACAGGTGCACCATTCTGATTTGGCATTGGTTTCCCGTACAAACCCGTAGCCAGAATCGTCAAATCATGCATTGCCTCATCCAACCGCAATCCTTCGGTGTAAGGCCAGGGATACAAACGGCTTTTCTGGCCAGGCATCTGCCCGGGATCATAAATGCTCTCAAACCGAACATATTTTGCATCTAACATAGGCTCGACCTGGTCTAGCAAAGTCCTTAACGGAAAGCCCATCCAGGGAATGACCATCGACCAGGCTTCGACACATCGCAAGCGATAGATGCGCTCTTCTTGTACAAATGAGTTTTGCAAATCTTCAATCCCAAATGTTTTTGGTTTGTTTACCAAACCTGTGACCTCAATCCGCCAGCCACCTGCCTCAAAATCTTCCGCCAGACCAGCAACTCGCTCTTTGCTGGTTGTAAACTCATAGTAATTATTGTAGTTGGTGATTTGCTCGAAGCTGTTGGCTGGATCTCCGATTTCATCGGTTTTTGATGGCAAAGCAGGGCTGGTATTTTCAACTAGCACGTCACTGGTAGGTGACGACTACCGTTCCACAGGCCGCCAGCAATAGACTGCTCATCCCAACAATTCCCATCGATTTTATAAATTGCCTGCGGTTGAGATAAACGTCCTCAGGCGTAATTTCCGATGGTACTACCGGCATTGATCGAAAAGTGTTCTTCATTCTTTACTCCTAACAAACCTGTGTAATTTTTGCAACCGGTATTTATTGCTCGTTTGATGCAACCCATGGCTCTGATAGCAGTGCCTGGATTGCCTGCTCGGTCTTCGTATATGCGCCTTCACCGATGTGTGTGTAGCGAATATTTCCAGATTTATCGATCAGGAAAAGCGCAGGCCAATAACGATTATTGTACGCCCGCCATGTTTTGCCATCATTATCTTGTGCAACCGGATATTCGATTTCCATCTGCTCTACTGCAGCTTTTAAATTATCTAGATCATGTTCATGTGCAAACTCGGGATAATGATTACCTATGATTACAAGCCCTTCCTCAGCATATTTCGAGTGCCATGTTTTTAAAGATGGAATCACATTTTGACAATTAATGCATCCGAAAGTCCACATTTCCAACAGCACAACTTTACCCCTCAGATCCGATAGCCTTAAGGCTCTCTCGGAATTAATCCAGATCGAGTTTTCAATTTCAGGCGCAATTCCCAGTAGAGGGAGATCCACGTATACATCTCCTGTTGTACCCAAGACCTCTCCCAGCCTGGTTGTGGGATTATCCGTCGGAGTACAGGCAGCCAATACAATAAACATTATAAATAATAGAATTAAGTTTTTCATGAATAAAACCTTATTTATCCAAAATTATCCGCGTCGATGGCACTTGGATTATCTGGCCTGGAAATTAGTCACTCCTGGTGGATTTCCTTGGAAGCCAGATTCTAAACTCTGTCCGGATTCCAGGTGAACTTTCAGCTATTATCTTTCCTTGATGAGCTTCAATGATTCCTTTGGCAATGGCTAAACCTAATCCCGCACCACCGAGATTCCGGCTTCTGGATTTTTCACCCCGGTAAAAACGATCGAACACAAAAGGCAAATCCTCTGGTTGGATACCAGCGCCATCATCAACAACAGCAATAATCACACCGTCATCTTGCTTGGTCGCAATGACTTCGATCAATCCTTTGGACTGTGTATGCCGAATTGCATTACTGATCAGGTTATTTAAAACCCTCCCCAAACGGAGGGTGTCCATAGCGATCGGATCAATTTCGGGATCCACATCTCCACGCAGTTCCTTATTCTGCTGCTCAGCCAATTCCCGAAATGTCTCAAGAGTATCGGAGATCAAATCTGTCAGAGAGCCAATCTCAATATCAAGCTGTAACCCGCCAGCATCAATCTGAGCCATCTGGAATAAATCATCGATTAATAATGACATCGAACGAATATCTCGTTTGGCGGTTTGGAGATAACGCTGGACGATCTCCGGATCATCAACAACGCCATCCGCAAGCGCTTCAATGATTGCCTGAACTGAAGCCAAAGGTGTCTGTAAATCATGGCTGCTCCAAGCAACTAGTTCGCGCCGCAATTGGTTGAGCTCCTCTTTTTTCTTTTCCGCCTCAGACAACTTCTCTGCCATGTGATTGAGACTTCTCAGCTAAATTTGCGAGCTCATCGTTGCCGTAAACTTCAACCCGGTATTCAAAATGCCCATGGGAATACCGATTTGCCGCATCTTGCAAACCTGAAATTCGATTCGCGAAAGTGGTCATAAAGAAGTAACCAAATGAAATTGCGATACCACAGGCAAAGAAAAGCAGAATTGTAGCCAATTGGAGATCATGTGCACTTGCGAACATCAACCGGGCTGTTAGCCAGACGTTAATAAAAGTCAATACACTCGAAAGGATATACCCACCCAAAATCGTCCATAAGATCGTTGGGGATCGCTCTAGCCATCCAAATCGGTAAGCAAAGTAACCAGCGATTACTGACACAGTGGCCGTAATTGTCAGAAAGAAAGCCATTAAACCTAGTTCATCCATTGGAGGGCGCATCACCAGGTAAAACGCCATCAAGGACATCGCCAAAACTAGCAATACCCCGAGAATGAACTTTGCTGATGAAGAACGATCCTGCACTGACTGATTCATGATCCCACGCTCATTACGCTGCTTCGAATTTGTAGCCAATCCCCCACACGGTCTGGATAAAACCGGGATTGGATGGATCTTCTTCAATTTTTTCCCGTAATCTTCGAATGTGTACTGTGACAGTACCTGGGTCAATATATTCAGACAACCCCCACACCTGTTCCAATAATTGTTGACGAGAAAAAACCCTGCGAGGGTTTTGGGCAAGGAGATATAACATATCGAATTCTTTGGTTGTCAGTGCAACTTCCTGGCCATGAACAGTAACAAGACGGGTAGTTGGGTTAATGGAAATTCCAGCCACGTTAACTGCATCCACGTTCAGGTCGTTGAGTTGGGTTCTAGTTCGTCTTAATACCGCACGCACCCGGCTGACTAATTCCTGTGGGCTAAAAGGTTTGACAACGTAATCATCTGCCCCCATTTCCAGACCGACAATCCTGTCCGCTTCCGATCGCCGGGCGGTCAGCATAATTACCGGTAAATCGCTTCTGTCTCGTAACCAGCGCATAATCGACATACCATCCAAATTAGGCAGCATAATATCGAGAATGAGCAAGTCTGGCAGTTCTTGCTTTAATTTATTGATTGCCTCATCGCCTGTCATGGCTGTGCTTACCATGTAACCAGCCCGCTTTAGATACAGCTTTACAACCTCAGCAATACTGGGTTCATCTTCAGCTAGCAATATTTTCACATCACTCATGCGACACCTCAATTAATCTTATTCTATGCTCAGGCGCTTAACAAATCCATAGAAATGTCTTACGAAATCATTAAATCTTATAAAACGTGGACGAAATCGGATGCTTTTAGATTTAGAACCAGCTTACTTAGATACAAGGGTTCACCAGGTGAGGGACTTATCATTATTACCTGTATGGTTTTGACATAGAACAATCAAGTGCTGATTCATAATTCTTTAACTCAGATTGGTCCTGGTGCAGTAATTTCATCAATGAAAAGCGGAACGTACCGCCCCGCCGTGAGCTCCTGAATGTTAATCAAAAACAAACCTTCGTCCATTTTCTCAATCTGAATTGATAATAAGACCGCAGCTCCAAAATCTTTGTTAGTAATTAATCCTGGCAATTGTTCAACCAATCTGGACACTTGATCGAACAACGAATAGGGAATCTCTAAGAGATAGCGCCGGTAAGTTATCAGACGAGCTTTCGCAACCATCGCGACTGTTTGTTTAACAACCTCAGTATAAGCACGGACAAGTCCGCCTGTACCTAACTTCGTACCTCCAAAATATCGAGTGACAACTACCGCGATATTCCCCATTCCGCTTCCCCGGAGAACGGCAAGTACAGGACGCCCAGCAGTCCCAGATGGTTCACCGGCATCACTGCAGTGAGCGATCTCGCTTGGAGGGTAGCCAATCAAATAAGCTGGTACATGGTGAGTTGCATCTGGAAATTCCTCCCGAATTCGCAGAATAAATATCTTTGCTAAATCGACGGAGGTTACAGGCGCCAGCGTCGCAATGAACCGCGAATTGACAACGATCGTTTCATGCCGTATTTCTGCTGCTGGTATAAGGTGTTTATTTTCCATACAATCATATTCTACCTGACACAAAAGGGCACTCCCAGGCCGGGAATGCCCTTTTAAAAACGAAGGGTTGTTTGATTTAACCTGGAAAATACTTACGATTTTTTGGAACGAAGATAATCTGCCCGGCATACACTGCGTCCGGATCCTCAATGCCATTCACATTCGCAATGTACTCAGGATCTTCATCAAAATCATCGGCAACCGCATCAAGGGACGAGCCACTCTTGATCGGTACGAAGGTGCCGGCACTGGCATAATATTTCACACAAAGCGTTTGGCCCGGGAAAAGCAATTCTGGGCGGTTAAGGTTATTTATTTTAATAATAACCAACGCAGGAGTGCCAGATGACGTCGCAATGCCTGTCAACGTATCACCACTCCTCACAGTATGGTATTCTTTGCAGGGAAAACCCGGTGGCACGTCATCAGCAGCCATGGCTGGTTGATAACTGGCAAATATGACACACAATAGAATTAAACCTAATAGGATCAATTTCAATGTCGATTTCGATTTCATTACATCCTCCCGGTGAACGGCTTGAAATATCAGGTATTATGATTATAATAAACTTTTGATTAAAATTATATTGCGCAATCATTCTAAAAATCGGCATACAGATGGCTCAAAAATGTTTGCAGATCGTATGTAGGACTTGTTAGCAGAAAATCTGCTAATGGAACAGCCCAGGAAAACCCATGGCCCCCTCCAAAAAAAATGCACCCCATCTAATGGACACGCTCGATCCAGGTAATGGCAATAACCTTGATCGCGAGCAATCGAATTCCACAACGAGCAGAGAGAAGAAGAATGGTGCCATCCGGTGGGAATACGTGCTCGTGACTTTTCATGATTACCGCGGTTGGCGACCCAGGTATATTAATGGTCATGAACTTAACGATTGGATGAATAATCCACTAATCCATGAATACATTGAGAAGATGGCTGAGGATGGTTGGGATCTTGCTGCTGCCACTGGAGGTGTGCGCATGTATGGAAGTGCTGATCTCCACCAAATTTACTTTAAACGTCCAAGAGAAAAATAAACCAACATCAGCCACGCGTCAAACATTTATTGATTGGGATAAAATCCGTTACTACACGATCAGGAGATCTTGATTTGGCAAACCCACCGAAAAAACTTTATCGAAGTCGTTCCGATCGGATGTTAGCTGGTGTTTGTGGAGGCCTGGGTGAATATCTAAACATAGATTCAACACTCGTCCGCTTAATCACGGTTCTACTGACAATTTGGTTTCCTTTCCTGGTATTTGCCTATTTTATTTTATTTATCGTTGTCCCCAGGGAACCAGAGGTTCAAGAAGAAAAGTTGATCGAAACCGAACCTGAAACTGAAAGTAGCAGTTGATTTGTCAATCAATGGATAAATAATTTGCAAAAAGGCCGGCTTTGACCGGTCTTTTTAAACAAATAGAACAATAAATTCTTACTTTAAAACCTAATTATCCGGCAAAGATCTATGAAAGTCCAACTTTTCATAACCTGTCTCATCGATACATTTTTCCCAGAAATTGGTTTGGATGTCCTCGAAACACTGCGCAATTCTGGTGTTGAGGTGGAATTTGCAGAAAACCAAACTTGTTGTGGTCAGCCGGCATTCAACGCTGGCTATTGGGAAGAAGCAAAGGCGGTAGCGAAAAAATTTCTTGATTTATATCACAGCACAACAGATCCTATCATTATTCCATCGGGTTCGTGTGCCGCCATGATTCGTGATGGTTATTTGAGATTATTCGCCGATGATCCGAAATACCTCTCACTCGCACATCAATGTAGTGCCCGGACGTATGAACTAACAGAATTCCTGATTGATGTTATCCATTGGAGTGATTATCCTGCAGCCACAATTCAACATGCCGCATACCACCCTTCGTGCCACCTGTTACGAGAACTCCAGGTCGATGACCAACCTCTGAAGCTATTAGCAGATAACCATATCGAGGTAATGAAGCTCGATGCCGAATGCTGTGGTTTTGGTGGCGTTTTTGCTGTGGACGAAGCGGCATTATCTGGAGCGATGCTGGAGAGAAAACTTGCCCAGATCGAATCCCTCCAACCCGATGGGGTGATTGCCTGTGATGTTAGCTGCCTTATGCAAATCGAAGGTGGGCTGCGAAAAAGGGGTTCTCACATCCGGTGCGCGCATATAGCACAAATTCTAAATGGCAAACAATATGGTTTGCGCTAAGGTTAAATTAGAATAATAAATGGACAATCCACGCGGCGAATTTCACCATCGAATTGATACAGCGCTGCAAAACGAAGCGCTTCAATCGGCTCTTGATAAAAACGCATATCGTCGGAAGCAGGCAAGGGTTGAATCATTTACGTCTCTCACAGACGATCTAGACGTTTTGCGCAATAAGGCACACGAGATCCGGTCAAACGTAATCGAACACCTTGATGAATTTCTAGATCGATTCGTAAAACGCGCTTCTGAAAACGGTTTTATAGTTCATTATGCAAAGACAGATGAAGAAGCATCTCAAATTGTGGGAGGTATCGCCCGGGCCTGTAACGCCGAGTTAATTGTTAAAGCAAAATCTATGGTCAGTGAAGAAATCCATTTGAATCGTATCCTGGAAAATATGGGTTTTAAGGTCGTAGAATCGGATCTGGGCGAATATATCGTTCAATTACGTGGCGAACCACCCTCACATATCATTACGCCAGCCGTCCACCTCCGCCGACAAGATGTTGCTCGTCTGTTTCACGAAAAATTTGGCATGCCGCTTACCGATGACGTTCGAGAGATGAATGATGTGGCTCGTCATCAGCTGCGTCAGATTTTTCTTTCAGCCGATATTGGAATTTCTGGAGTCAACTTCGGAGTGGTTGACACTGGATCAATTTGCATCCTGACTAATGAGGGAAATGGCCGCATGGTGACCACCTTGCCGCGCATCCATATTGCACTCATGGGAATCGAACGACTTGTGCCATCCCTCGATGAATTGGCAAGCATGATCGAGCTTTTACCCAGGCATGCAACCGGCCAAAAAATAACGAGTTATGTAAATCTCGTCCAATCCCCACGCCAGCCAGGTGATCAGGATGGACCCGAGGAGCGCCATCTAATATTGGTTGATAACCGGCGGAAATTTATCGCAAATTCAAACATGAAAGAAATGCTTCTTTGCATTCGGTGTGGAGCATGTTTAAATGTCTGCCCGGTTTTTCAAGAAATTGGAGGGCATGCCTATCAAAGCCCTTATCCGGGACCAATCGGGGCGATTCTTTCCCCACAATTATTCGGCATTGCAGAATACGGGCATCTTGCCAAAGCGTCCTCATTATGTGGGGCATGTATGGATGTTTGCCCGGTGGAGATAGATTTTCCAGGCCTGTTGCTTGCCACACGTCACCAATACAAGCAAGAGGTCCGCCAACCGATGATGATCGACATGAGTATGAAGGTTTTTGCACAGGTTGCAAAACGACCTAAACTTTACACAACAGCTTTAAAAACCGCAGGTATATTGTCAAACATGCTGCCATCCGGGGAAAATTGGCTGAGAACGCTTCCTCCACCCTTAAACCGGTGGACAAATTCCAGGCATTTTCCGAAACCTGCCAGCCGTCCATTTCGGGAAATTTGGAAAATGCATGCATCTCCAAACCCACCTGGTAAGCCGCATGAGTTGTCTAAGGAAAAGAAAATTAATGCACAGCCGAAACACCCGTTCGATGGAAAGGTAAAAGGCACATCATTGATTGATAAATTTACCAACGAACTGCAATTGATCGGTGGTAAATTTATCTACTGTAATCCAAGTAACTTGCACCAACAATTGTTCGGCGTCCTCGAACAATCAAATGCCAACACGATTCTCCTGTGGGATGATTTCCCCAATTTGCCTGCCTCCGAAATTCAAAAATTTGTTAAGGCTGAAGGATTTACAATATTATCGACGCATCTTATGCTCAGAGAGCCGACCCGCAGTGAAGGAACAGCCTGGATCAGCAAAGCCGACACGGGCATTACAGGTGCATTTGCTGCTATTGCTGATACGGCAACCATCGTGCTGGCAAGTGGTAAATTTCAATCGCAGCTTGCCTCACTCCTACCAAGTCACCACATTGTTATACTGCCCTTAGAAAACCTGTATCCAGACCTTCGTTCCTGGCTAAAATCAGGGGGTACCGAGCTGATTTCCTCACAGCAATGTGTTACTTTAGTCAGCGGACCATCAAGGACAGCAGATATTGAAATGACCCTGACAATTGGCGTTCATGGACCGGCAAAAATAACGGTTCTAGGGGTTGATCAAAACAGCATTCCTGTATCATCTCACAAACCCAAGTGATATTCGATCCCGTTGCCGATCAATTGCCAGGATTACGACGGAAATGATGTCCCCAACCCGTAGCATGATCCCCGAAGGAATCTTGCTGCTATGAAGAAGGCCATCTTGTTTTATTCCCAGATCGACAAATGCTCCAAAGTCAACCACATTTCGAACAGTTCCTTGCAACTGCATGCCAATGGATAAGTCATCGAGGGAAATTACATCGCGGCGTAGAATTGGTCCCGGTAATTCACTTCTTGGATCTCGACCCGGACGCTGGAGTTGTTCAACGATATCAGATACTGTCGGTAATCCGGCATCTAATACATCTGCAATTTCACCCAGGCTTTTACGTTCAAGAAGTCCTTGAATGGACTTTACCCTGTCAGGTAGCGCAGCAAATAAATTTGTTCCGGCATGAGTCAGAATTGACACAGCCAGCTGATAACTTTCAGGATGAATTGCAGTCTGGTCTAATGGGTTTTCACCCTCGCGAATTCTCAGGAATCCTGCTGCCTGTTCATATGATTTTGGACCTAAGCCAGGAACATTGTGGAGTGCTGTCCGATTCTTAAACGGTCCATTTTCATCGCGGTAATTAACGATATTCTTCGCCATTTTTGTGCCAACTCCAGCAATATGAGTTAATAAGGCGTGCGATGCTGTGTTGACATCAACCCCAACTTTGCTTACAACGCTTTCGACAACTTGATCAAGTGAATTCGAGAGTTCTTGTTGGTTAACATCATGTTGATAAAGACCTACGCCAATCGATTTTGGATCGATTTTTACCAACTCTGCAAGCGGATCCTGAACGCGACGCGCTATGGAAACAGCACCTCGAAGGGAAACATCCAGATCAGGAAGTTCACTGCGAGCGATTGAGCTCGCACTGTACACACTGGCACCGGATTCGCTTACGATTAGATAATGCAGATCCGCGTGGCTTGCCAACAATTCGATAATAAGTTTTTCGGTTTCGCGGGAGGCAGTTCCATTTCCAATGGCTATTAGTGAAATTCCATGCTTTTCCACCAGAAAACTTAACTTCGCTTTCGAACCATCCCATTCTCGCTTTGGATCGTGTGGGAATATTGTCCCAGTCTCCAAGACCTTGCCTGTGGTGTCAATGACAGCCAATTTACAGCCAGTCCGAATGCCAGGATCAATACCCATCACAATGCGACTTGAGATGGGTGGTTGTAAGAGTAAATTTCGGGTATTTTCAACGAAGACATGGATCGCATGAGCCTCCGCCTGAGCCGATAATTCTCTACGGATATCCCGTTCCATTACAGGCAGCAATAATCGCCTAGCGGCATCTTCAACAGCAGCAATTAAATCTTTAGAAAAAGGTGACTTCCGATTCAATGGAAAATAATCGTAGACAGTCGCCCTCCAATCGCGATCTGCAATGGAAACTTTTACCTGTAGAACTTTTTCATTTTCACCCCGGTTAATCGCTAACACCTGGTAAGGCTTTAATCGACCTACACGACTGGAAAAATCATAATAATCCTTATAAATTTGTGTAGAATCCTTCCCTTGGTCAATCAGTTTGCTGGTTATCTGTCCAAACTGAAACCCCTTTTTCCTTATTCTGGTTCGAATATCTGCGTGATCACTAATCATTTCTGCAATGATGTCGCACGCCCCAACAAAGGCTGTTTCTATATCCTGAATTTCTTCTGTTAAAAGGGAATTTGCTACTGCATGACCTTCACAGGCATCGATCGGCTGGTCGAGAATGATATTTGCCAGAGGCTCCAAGCCACGTTCGCGAGCAATGCTGGCTCTAGTCCTTCGTTTTGGCTTATAAGGTTGGTAAATGTCTTCCAATTCCGAGCGGGTTTGAGATTGGTTGATTTTATTCCTCAAAGATTTATCCAGAACACCCTGCTGCTCAAGATTCTTCAAAACCGTCTGGCGGCGATCATCCAGCAATCGCTGCCGGTCTACTTCTTGCTTGATTTGAGCGATCTGTTCATCATTCAAATTACCAGTAACTTCCTTACGGTAGCGCGCGACAAAAGGGATCGTATTCCCATCATCCAACAATCGGACCGTGGCACGAATTTGATTTGGGTCAATCCCAGTTTGTTTTGAGATAGCGGGGGCAAAATCCAAGATTAATCTCCATAACTATGGTCATACCAACATAATATTCAGGATGATTTTATTCGGTAAACGTTCAAGATGGAAATACTCTCCCAGATCGAATCGTATCCAATTCTCATTTCAGGTTTCCAAAAATGGATGTGGCTGGATCGCCAATTAATAGAAACGTTCTCAAAGTATCCAAGTCTTTTGGAGATTCTTGCCAGGCATGGGCGAGGCTTGTGACCAGCAAATCTCCCAACCGGGAATCATGATCGTATAACAAGCTGCCAGTGATTGATCGAACCAGATCTTTTTGATTTTCTGCCAGGGTGAGACTCGTTGGGACCAGAGCAGCAACAAAACCACCCTGCTCCATCAAGAGATAGTGTTCTACCAACGAAACTTGATCGGGATGTGCGAAATAACCTACCAAACAAGTAAACCCAATAAATATCCCGGACCTGCGGGTCGCAATATTCGTCTCACGTGAGAATATAGCCGGGTCACCGAGTTGTGACAGGCTGCCATGTCCAAAGTAGAATAATAAATTGATATTGGGTGTTTTGTAAGTTTCGAGCAAGCTTTGTTGGGTGCTGACCTGCGTGAGTACACGGATGCTTTCGTTTTGATTGCTTGAAAATTCATCCGCAATAATTTTCGCCTGATCGAAAAATATCGGGGCAGATGGGTCAACAATTGGCAGTAATTCTACCGGTTTATTCTGAATATCTGACTCATAATCAATTATTTTCTGAATTATTACTTTCGCCTGGCTTTTATTGTTTACAGGCAGCCGCCCAATAGGTAAATCTGGGCTGCCGTTATTATCAAAATCTACAAGAGCGGTGTCACTTATCGTCCAACCTCCCAAATCAGTATAAACGAATTCGGATGGGATGAAGTTCAGGGGCTGATCGGCATGAACCGAAACTCGACTATGCGAAAAATCACCTAGCAATAAAACGTAGAACTTTCGACCCAACATACGTGCATAAATATCCGCAAGAAAATCCCGGATTGCGGCCGGCTCGGGATAACCATTTCCGAATTTATCAACAACCTGGTCGATGTTTATATATGCTGGCTGGAAACCGTGAGCCGCCCTCCATTCCATTAGAGGAATACTAACTTCGTCGAATTCAGCGAATCCCAGGATCAAATAATCAGGTAGCCGGTCTTGATGCAGGACAATTTCTGTCGCCGCAATTACTTTCATAGAATCTGGTGCTCGGACATTGTTTTCTGTCATCAGAAAATAAAGCAGATTCTCCTGCATGGGTAAAATCACTGCTTGGGACGAAGTTGTGGTTTTATAGACGTGAATTAAGCGCCCTGACTCGACAGCAATCACAGTAGATTCAGGTTCGAGGTTAATCCGTGTATTTCCATTCTGTCCAAAAAAATAAGCAGGGGAATTTGCCGGTTTCAGTACGGAGTCAGATTCGAGGCTAAACCCATCTAGCCAGACAACATCATTCGCATCGGAGGCCAAGCTGTTCGATCGAACCTCCAACTTCATAGGATGTCCTTCGATCTTTCCAGGGTCCAGCCGCACACGTATTTCCTTAAATCCGGAACCAGTCCACTGATATTCTCCAATTCGGTCATTATTAAGTAGCAATTCAACTGCATGGGGGAAGCCTCCGGAAGGTGATAATTGGCCCGGCGTTCTGGTCCACAATCTGATCTGGAGAACGCCCTGCCCGATTAAATTCGGAGCCAGTTGAATGTCAAATTCGAAATGATCACCAATTGGAATTTTTTTCCAAAACCAGGGTAACTGTTCAGGCGAACTGGGTTCATATAAATTATCTTCTTCAAACGATGTCACAATCGTTACCTGCATTTGTTGTGAATCCGGATCAGCTTCCTGGAGAAATTGAATTTTTTCAGTTGGTGATGGGTAATCAGAGAAAGATATCCAATAAATCGCCGAATTTGTATAGCGTGAATCAGGTTCTGGCGCGTAAAATCGAAGCCATGTGTGATTTTGAGAAGTTTCAATCCACATCGGATAGGCTTGCCCGCGATGATACAGCCCTGCCTTGTGGAGATAACCTCTCCCATTCGTTAATTCCTCAATTTCCTCTTGTGAGACCTGATATACCCCAGCCCGATCAACAACCAGTTTAATTTTTGGAAAATCCGTTGTTGGTCCCAAAATATCCTGAGGATGGGCAATACTTCCATTAGATTCGTCAGGAATGAGTCGCTGTGTTATCAGCGAATCCGAATCGCAGCCAACAAAGATGAGTAGGCAAAGAAAACCTAGAAAATACTTACTCTTCATCAGATTTTTGAAAGATTATTTTGTAAGACGCGACAGATAGTAATACATCCAAATGCCTAGCAAAACCCAAATCGCTCCAACCACGATTAATATTCCTATCCTTATCCAATCCCTGGAAGTTGGTTCTTGAGGTACGGGGACAGTTGTGACCTGGGGCGTAATTAGGGCAGCATCGGCTGCGACCGCAATGACTATAGCAGTTTCAGTTGCAGAGGTATCCACAATCGGCACCGGTGTGATTGTCTCAACAATAATGCTTCCTAAGGTTGGTATTGGGCTAAGTGTCGGGGATGGTGCTATAGTCTGGGTAGGTGTAATCGTAGGAGCCAGGGTTGGGCCACCTAGTGTGCTTGTCGCAATTGCGGTTGAGGAACTATTTGGAGTCACTTGGGTTGCTTGAGAAGTTTGTGATGTTGGGGTAACAGCCAAAACTGTAGGCGTGATGGGAGCTACTGAGGTTGCAGTTGCACCTGGTGAAACCTGTAGGGGCCCATATTCCTCAACCGAATTATCTATCCTGACAATTTGAAGCCGATAAAAATATACTTGTCCATTCGTCAGGGATTGGTCATTGTACTGATAAATATCACCGATGAAGGCATCTCCCTCAGACTGAATCAACTCAGGATTGATGCGCGAAAAATTCGAACTCGAATCGGTGCTCCGAAATATATTAAAACCTGCCAGATTAAATTCTGCAGCTGTCTCCCATTGTATCGTCACAGATTGATTTCCAGGAATTCCATACAAACTGATAATCGTTATCGCAGCTGAAACTTTTTGACTCAGGAAACTTATGAATATTATTACCAATATCAAACTGATGATTGGGACTTTGAAAAATCTCATGAGAGATTTATTCAAACCAGGAGCAATAACATCTTGTGAAGGTACGCCGCTCATAATTCGTTCAGGGTATTCTGAGAGCTTTTTATATTAAGGTTTTTGTTTTTAAAAACTACGCACAGAAATGCGGGGGCGCATACCAGGAAGCCAAGCACTAAAATCGTAATCCCCAATAGGCTCAGGCGTTTCGTTCTTTGCCATGGGGAAGCATCAATAGGTTCAGTTATGGACATAGAACCATCTTCGTAAATGGCCTGGATTTGGTATTTGTATGAGGCGCTGGATTTAAGAGAAGAATCTTCAATGGAGAAGTCCGTTGGTTCTAAAGGGTCGATATCCGTAGTAATTAACTTTTCGTTGATGCGCACAATTTCATCATTAATCAATTCTGTTCGGTATACGTTGTATCCCAAAACTCGCAGCCCTGAGCTGGCTCTCCATGATAACCTCACAGATGGATACAGCCAGGAAAACCAGGCTGCCAATAACATCACAGCACCTACGGATAACAACAAAAACCTAAAAATTCTATGTATTACGGTGGTAAGATTTCTTTGTCCCAAGTGGTCCATCTCATTTACTGAGTTAGCCCCCCAGAATTCCTCCCCTGGAAAGTGGCCAATATATCAACAATGCCCTACCCAGGATATTCTCGTAAGGAACCATTCCCCAGATATGTGAGTCATTTGAACGATTCCTGTTATCTCCTAGAACAAAAATTGAGTCTTCAGGAACTTCCCAGTTTCCCGTATATGCTGGCATGGCTTTGATGTAAGGTTCATCAACTACATCGCCATTAATGGTTAACTTTCCATTCGTTATGAAAATACGATCACCAGGCAAACCAATAACTCGCTTAATATAATTTTGAGTAGGGTCTGAAGGGTATTTGAAAACAACGATATCACCACGATTGGGGTTTCTGAGTCGGTGGGAGATTTTTTCCACCAGGATAAAGTCTCCCCGAAATAACGTGGGTTCCATACTGATCGATTCTACCCGAATGCGGGCAGAGATGGTATTCACTGCAATGAATAGCACAAATGCGATCAGGATTGTTTCAAAAATATCTCGAATGAGACGCTTTCTTGCAATGGTATTTTCAGTAAGCTGGCTCGCGCCTGTGTTCTCCTGGATCTGAGCTGGGTTGGGTTCCTGTAATTCAGTGTTCAAAAGATCTTACTCCTCGACAATCTGATACTCGGACGTGAGATCAACACCAGGTCTGATTGTTGCAATTACTGAGCAGTATTTTTCTTGAGCAAGTTTAATTGCCTTCTCGAGTTTTTCGGGTAAAACATTTCCCTGGGCAATATAACTCAAGTGGACTTTAACAAAACGGTAGGGTGGTTCGCGGAGCTGTTCACCAGAACAGATTACTTCGAGATCTTTCAAAATAATTCTTTGTTTTCTCAAAATTTCAAGCACATCATACATGGAACAAGATGCCGCGGCCAACAACAACAAATCGGATGGTTTCAAACCTGACCACTGTGGATCACGTTCAGGCCAGGTACTGATCACTAAAGGATGCCCATGCGAGTCGACCCCGACCATTAATTTTGAATCAACCCACTTTACTGATACACTTCCCATCCATGCTCTCCTTGATGATAAGGGAAATAAATTTCAAAATTGTCCTATGGCTTTAATAAATTAAGGATTTTTTCAGGCTCCAAGGGTGAATCACGCCCTTGCCAGAGATCAGAGCGTCCATGCATATCCCGGGTGTCGCAATAAATCTCAATTTCATGTCCGTCAGGATCTTGACAATATAACGACCAAGAGACGAAATGGTCAGCTGCCCTAACTGAAACATCATTATCTATGAGTAGTTGGAAGATTTCTGCTAAAGTGATCAAGTCAACGACTTCGAAAGGCGATGTTAGCAACACCAATGCTGTCCGGAGATACATCCAAGGCTTCTGGGCCGACCGATTGAAGTGCTAAATCATGATGATGATAGCCGCTTGAAAGAAAAGCATAGAGTTTACCCACCCGCTCAGTAACGCGCAATCCGAGAAATTTTTTGTAAAAGACAATGGAACGATCTAAATCGCGAACCCGTAATTGGACGTGACCCAGGTGTAATTTCGAGCTGGTTTGGCCAAACCACATTTTCCGATTTGATTCAAGCTGCATGGTCAACCAATCTGAAGCATCCCTCAAACTAACTGTAGCAAGATGATGGCCTATTGGGTATTCGCGATAAGAGATGTCCGCATCCAATCCCACCATGGTATCGCGTGTTTTTCTTCCAATCTGGACTGGGACTACCTGGTCATGGATGCCATAGGCGAGAAATACGGGGAAGTCTTTCAATTTTTCCCGAGACACGCGCATATGGATGACTTCGGGTAAAATTTCTCCACAAATCAAAGCAGCTCCACGGATGATACTGGGGTCTGTCAGCATGACACTTACCCCGATCGTAGCACCCTGCCCAAAACCTAGTAAATAAACTTGCCGGGGATCGATATCGTTTGTCGAGACTGTTTCTTGGATAAACTTAATTAGTTTTACGCGGCTCTCTTCAGCATCGTCAACGAAATAATTATGCTCATCGAGAAATGGCGAAATTCGGTACCAGGCAAAACTGGTTGGAGATTGTTCAAAGGGAGCACGCACGCTGATAATCGTGAATCGCTCGTCGAAATGATTTGCAAGCTCAAGCAGATCATCTTCCTGACCACCTACTCCATGGAGCAGCACCAACAGCGGACTTTTCCGTGATTGGAGGTCGGCTGCGTTGCGTGATCTTATATTGTTTCGACGGACCCGGTATTTCAGCGAATAATCGATCATGTTTTATAGTCGCCAGAGTTTCATGGCCTGCTCGAGAGTATTTTTCCAACGGTCAGTATCGCGATGCGGTGAGCGTCCCAGCGGATCGTCAAAATCTTCTCCACACAACGCGGACACAACCGATTGTGAACAAGCTGCGATGCTCTCCAAATTATAGCCGCCTTCCAGGATGACAGCAATTCGACCGTAACAATGTTCGTCTACCCAGGATTTCAAACTGGTCATCAATTTTCCATATCCGCCTGCAGTAAGCTGTAAGAAACCCAATGGATCCATCCAGTGGGAATCAAACCCGGCACTAACCAGCAAGATATCGGGGTGATAGCTATCCAATAACGGAAGAATGAATTCATTAAGGCTGGTTTGAAACCCTTCGTCGCCTGTACCAGGTGGGAAGGGTAAATTTGCATTCGTTCCAAACCCATCTCCAACCCCCTGTTCCTCAAGTCTACCTGTTCCAGGATACAAAGGCCATTGATGTGTGGACAGATAGAAAACATCTCCGCGTGCGTAAAATATATCTTGGGTCCCATTCCCATGATGTAGATCTAAATCCAAAATCGCAACTCGATTGGCACCTTTATTTTGCAAAAGGTCTTCAGCTGCGAGGGCAACATTATTCAATAAGCAAAAACCCATTGCATTTCGCTGGGTTGCATGGTGTCCCGGTGGTCTACAAAGCGCAAAGCCTGTATTTGCTTCCCTGGACCATACTCTTCGGGCAACGGCGATAGCCCCACCGGCCGCATGAAGGGCGATGTCCCACGAATCTGGCACCAGGTAGGTATCCTGATCGAACCATTTTGAGTCGGTACAGGCTTGTTTAAGCCGATTAAGGTATTGAGAACTGTGAATGCGAAACAACACATTTTCGTCCGGCAAAACGGGAAGTACCTTCTCATACGCCTGCCAAAGACCTGCGGCCTCTAAGGAGCGCCGGATCACCTCGATCCGTTCGGGGCGCTCTGGATGTTGAGGTGCATGATGGGCTTCATGCCCATCCGGATAAAAGTAAACCATTGGCGTATTGCTATCAGTCATGTGAACGTAATTTCCTCAGATAAATCCTCAAGCGGCTCCACGCAGATTTAACCGGTGTAGTATCGGCTTGTTCGAGCTGATGTTTGCTGTAACGAGCTTCGTAAAAAGCCTGGGTAAGCAGACTGGTTTCCTGACTCGCATCGTTTGGTAGAAACTTGTCTACTTTCTGTTTGAACATATTAGGTGTCGCGTAAAGCTCGCGTTGGACACCACCTTCACCTGTCCGCTTAATAAAAGCGAGATAATAAAAAATAATTTTTTCACGAGGACTTAATTTCCTCAGGCTAATGTAATTCATTGTACGCGAGGTCTCAATCGATAGAAAACGATTTTGGACTGATTCCAAAGCGTGATTAACCGTCGCTTTTACATGATCACCAAAATTCAAGAAAGCTACACGCAACCATTCGAGAATTTTTATAACTGACCCGATGAAGGGGATTGTCTTAATTTTTGAATAAAGACCCACATTCTGCTTGACATAGAACCAAAATGAAAACCCAATGACTAAGATAATCAGTATCCAGGAGCCGAGCGAAAATACTAAACTTAAAATAGAGTTTGCCTGCCTAGAATTTGGATCAAGCGATTGAATTCCTTCTGGTAATTGATATGTCGGAGCAGCCGGGGGCTGTTGGCTTCCTTCACGCCCAAATAAAGACAGGGTTAAGACTGAAATTATGGAGACAAGGCTCATTATAAGGAAATAGATCAACGCAATGATATAACTAATGACACTCAATAAAAACCTGATCACCTCTAAAAATCCATAGGTGTAGGCGGTTGGCAGGACATACGCTATTGCAATCAAAATCAAAACAAAACCAGCGCCATAACGAAACCAACGAATGCCGAGATTCCCTTCAATCTGGGTCCCCTCCCACAACCACCGGCCTAGTAATAATGAAAATTGTGTAAAACTAAGCAGGATCACACTGATTCCAAAATAAGCGACCATATTTAATGATACCAAACCGGAAACATATGTTTCCATAAAATATAGGCCAGCATTTACGCGCAAAATAATAGTCAATAAGATCAATATGACACCGAGCGACATAATCTTTGAAAATAACCGCTTTCTTGCTTCATTTCTATCGATGTTGAGTTCAGAAATTCTCTCCCAATTTTCGTCGGATGGACGAACTTGAAGCCGATCAATATCAAAGCCAAAGCTATTGCTTATTCCCCAAATAGCCACAAGAAATATAATTACACCAAAAAACTCTGTATCTTCAAAAAAACGGTACCACTCGATCGGCCAACCCCGAAAATTATTCAACATGGCCTCGGTTCCATTGATCACGTACAGCAAAAACCGTATGCCGACGATAAGAACGACAAGTTCTGACCCGCGGTAAATCCATAATTCACGGTCGAAAATTGAAAGCCCCCTTTTTTTTACGATATTTCTGAAATACATTGCTTCTAGACACAATAAAAATGCAATGAACGGTAAATAGGACCCATTCCATTCTGATGCATAGGTTTCTACAAGCCAAACAAAAGCATTAGTAAGAAAGACAAGCAAGCTACCAATCAATACATAACAAACGAGATTAGCGGTAGCCTGGCTTTGCCATATTCCAAACTGTTTGCTATTTCCTATAGAATTCATTTTCGCCAAATATCCAAATTTTGCTCTGATTTAAACAGATAAACAGGGATATTAAAAAAGCGGCTGCGAAATTCTATCGCTTGCGCATTCCTCACATCACCACATATAATTAAGACAGTATGTATTCCCGACCGGCGAAGTTGGTGGAGTGTGCCAAAAAGTGTATCATCAGCCATACCAGTGATCAAGATGAGCGTTGTCCCCCAACCAACTATGCTTCGATGTGCAGCAAGAAATTCATTATTGCCTGCCAATTCTCCACCTTGGGATCGGGCTAATAACTCCAGTATTCTCAACAACTGACCGCGACCTTTCCTTGGTTGAAGAATATCGAAACCACGCACTGAATCAGCGGCATCAATTCCATTTATCACTATTCCTGCTTCCAAGCGCTGATCAATAACCCAATGAGCAATCGAGGCCGCTGTCACGATTGCCAGCTCGGTCGCGGCTGATTTATAGCGCGTATCATAATCAAGAAAATTCAGGTTTAAAAACAATACAACCCGCAAATCGATAGAAGGATCATAAACTTTGACTTGCAGGTTGCCAGTACGTGCACTTGCCTTCCAATCGATCTTTCGGGTTGAATCGCCTGCTTTATATTCACGTTTCCCAGCACTTCTACTTGGGTCTTCGAAAATAGGTTGGATATGACGGATGACACCAAGTGGAGAACTAGATGGGATCTGTATAAATCTGAGAGGTATTACATTGGGAAATATCGTTAAATAGTCTGGCCCACTTTCAACACTAACCTCTCCGGAGAGACCCAGAATATCCTGCGAAGCGATTCTGAATGGGCCAATCCGGTAATACCCCCTTTTTTTCGCCTCAAGCTCATACTTAAAAGCTTGGGTTTCCTTTGAGCCAATTGACACCACTCTTCGAAACGAGCCAGCCTCAGTTAATTCCATTGGCAAGGCTTCTTGAATTTTCGACCAGGTAATCGGAAGCCAACCATTATTCCTGAGTGTAAAGTTTACTTGAACTTTATCCCCAATAAATGCATAAGGTGATATTTTCCGTTCAAACACCAAATTTCGAATTGATTGGCGCGTCCAATACCTTGCGAGTAAATATGCCCCAGTAAATAAATACAGAATCGCGAAAACAACTTGATCTCTGGAGAATGCAGCCAGAATAAAGGACACAGCGAGAAATAGAAAAAAAATATCTGCCATAAACTGAATTGCGAACTGATTTACGAAATCTTTTGGAATACCAAAAGATTTAGAGAAAGTACTTATCCCAGGTTTAGCGGGATGGAGTGAAGGATGTCTGCCAATATCCCGACCGCTGTTCGACCACGCAATTCTGCCTCGGGTTTAACAATCAATCGATGAGTCAATACCCAGGGAGCTAATTTTTGAATATCATCAGGAATGACGTGATCTCTCCCCTGGAGTGCCGCATACGCTTGCGAGGTTTTGTAGAGTGCCAGGCTACCGCGCGGGCTGGCTCCAAGCTCAAGGTCTGTATGCCGCCTTGTTGCCGCGGTAATTTGGACAATATATTCTTGTAAGCTGTCCTCAATGAATACATCCCAAATTTTTTCCTGATAGCGAATAATCTCATCCGCATCCACAACCGGTTGAATTGAATTTATTGGATGCTCACGGCGTAAATTGTACAGAATTGTTTTCTCTTCTTCAGGTGTCGGATAACCAATCACCAAGCGCATCATAAATCGATCCAATTGAGCCTCTGGAAGCGGGAATGTGCCTTCGAATTCGATTGGGTTTTGAGTTGCGATAACAAGAAAAGGGCGAGGAAGTAGATGGGTGATCCCATCGACAGTCACTTGATGTTCCTGCATTGCTTCTAACAATGCCGATTGTGTCCTGGGAGTTGCCCGGTTGATTTCATCTGCCAAAAGGACATTAACAAACACAGGTCCTTCGCGAAATTCAAACGAACCATTTTGTTGGTTATAAATCGAAACTCCCGTAACATCATTTGGTAATAAATCAGGCGTACATTGAATCCTTTTAAAACTGCCACCGACACTGGTCGCTAACGATCTGGCAAGCATCGTTTTCCCGAGACCAGGAACATCTTCAATAAGAATGTGCCCTTCACAAAGCACTGCAACAAGGAGCAGTTCGATTGTTTCTCTTTTGCCAACAATCACTTTAGTAATATTATCTGTGACGCTTGTCATGAAATCTTGAACCATTCACCACTCCATGCTGTCGATTTGCGGCATGAAAATAAATCGGGTTTTGGCAGTTCTTGTCAATGTGATTGTACAACGAATTATCGGGATTACCTCATTCCCAGATCTAATAGGTAGAGTAAAATTTTCATAGACATCCAATCTAAGGAGCCAATAATGACCGAATTGTTGTACCAGAGTGATAGTTATCTGAAGGAATTTTCTGCGAAAGTCATCGAAATTACCAGTGACCCGCCCGGTATTATTCTCGACAAGACTGCATTCTATCCAGGTGGGGGCGGACAACCCTGCGATACGGGGCAATTAACCGGAGAATACTTTCTGTCAAAAGTTGAAAAAACTCGGAAAATCGGCGGGGAAATCATTCACATCTTGACTCCCGAATCGACCTTCCCTCAAATCGATGAAACCATTACTGGAATGCTAAACTGGGAACGCAGGTACCAATTAATGAGAACACACACAGCAATGCACATATTATGCGGAGTTGTACTTCGTGATTATGGAGCCCTGGTTACCGGCGGCGATATGGAACCACTTAAAGGGCGGATGGATTTTGAATTCGAAAGAATGGAAAAAGATTTGGTTTCCCAAATTGAGACCTCAATCAACCAGGAAGTCCAAGAAAATCGAGAAGTAAAAGTCAGTGTTTTACCAAGGGATTTGGCCTTTCAAATACCAGACTTGATCCGAACTAAAATAAATTTACTACCGGAAGGTATTCAGGAAGTGAGGGTTGTCGAAATTTCTGGGTTGGACTTACAAGCAGATGGTGGAACTCATGTCCACAAAACATCCGAAGTGGGACCAATTAAAGTCGTTGATTATAAAAGTAAGGGAAAAATCAACAAGCGTATTTATATTGAGCTCTAAGAGATTATGGAATTTAAGCAACTTTTCCAACTTGATCCCGAGATAATATTCTTAAACCATGGTTCTTTTGGGGCTTGCCCGCGCCCTGTTTTTGAAGTTTATCAAGATTGGCAGAAGCGTCTCGAGAGGCAGCCTGTCGAGTTCTTGGGAAGAAAGAGCCGAGAATATTTATTTCAGGCAAGGGCGGCTTTGGCAGAATATCTTGGTACATTCCCACAAGATGTGGTTTTTTTTCCAAACCCAACAACTGCTCTCAATATGGTCATCCATAATTTACGTTTGAAACCCGGAGATCAAATTCTAGCCACAAACCATGAATACGGCGCGTTGGACAGGACCTGGCGTTTCTATGCCAAAAAAAATGGGGCAGTCTATATCAACCACCCCGTTCAAATACCGGTCACAAATCCGGATCGTTGGTTAGAAGAATTCTGGCAAGGTGTTAATGACCGGACAAAAATTATTTTTGCCAGCCACATTACCAGCCCAACCGCCTTGACTTTGCCAATTGAAGCACTATGCAAGAAAGCCCGCGATTTTGGCATCCTAACCGTCATCGATGGCGCCCATGCACCTGGGCAGATACCCCTAAACCTTGCAACGATTGGTGCGGACATTTACGCAGGCGCATTGCACAAATGGCTGTGTGCTCCGAAAGGTGCCGCCTTTTTGTATGCAAACCCCTCAGTCCAGGATTGGCTCGATCCGCTCGTAATCAGCTGGGGTTTTGAAAGTGATGAGCCATCTGGACATAAATTCATTGATTACCATGAGTGGCAAGGCACGCGCGATCTGGCTGCATTTTTAAGTGTGCCGGAGGCAATTCGTTTTCAAGCACATTACGAATGGGAAAATGTGAGGCATAAATGTCACGATTTATGTAAATCAGTCTGTGATGAACTGGCAAATCTATCCGGGGTCAGACCATTGATCATAGAAAACGATAAAAATTCTTACCAATATTCTTGGTTCGGTCAAATGGTCTCGTTAATGCTTCCTGACATTGATATCGGTTGGCTAAAAGAAGAACTATACTCAACGTTTAAAATTGAAGTACCAATATTTTATTGGAATGGCAATCCTCTCATCAGAATTTCGTTTCAAGCCTATAATTCAAACGACAATGCAGAAGCCTTAATACGTGCAATGCGCAAATTGCTTGCGAGCGAAGGATGAGATAATTTCCGGTATCCATTTCTATAAGGAGGATTTTCAGCAGCATGCAAAAATATTCATACCTCATTTTAGGTGGTGGACGCCAAGGGACCGCGGCGGCATATGATCTGGCAGTATTTGGGAATACTGAAAAAATATTGATTGCGGACCAATCCGTCAGTCAGGCTGAGCTGTCAGCGAAGCGTGTAAATTCCCTATCAAATTCAAGTCTTGCTCAACCTATTTCGATTGATGTTACTGATTCCCCTTCCCTAATAGCATTAATGCGCAAGGTTGACAGTACGTTAAGCGCAGTACCATACAGATACAATCTAGCCATCACCGAGGCTGCTTGTAACGCCCAAAGTCATTTTTGCGATATGGGCGGATACACCGAAATTGTCCAGAAACAATTAGAATTTGATCAAGCCGCAAAAAATGCTGGAGTCAGTATCGTGCCTGATTGTGGGATGGGTCCCGGTTTGATCAATACAATGGGCGCATATGCGATTGATCTTCTTGACAAACCATATGAAATCTACATCTATGATGCTGGGCTGCCCCAATTTCCGGTGCCTCCCTGGAATTACCAGCTTACTTTCCATATTAACGGCTTAACCAATGAAATGGATGGGAAAGCTGTGTTTATCCGTAATGGAGAAATTTCATATATTGACACATTGACCGAACCAGAGTTTATCGATTTTCCTCCATTTGGAATCTTGGAGGCAGATGTCACATCAGGGGGTACATCAACAGCACCCTGGAGCTTTCTTGAGCGTGTCAACCGTTATGAAAATAAAGTTTTACGATATCCAGGACACTTTGAATGGCTTCGGGCCTATAAAACATTGGGCTTATTCAATCAACAACCGATCAATGTTAATGGTCAAATGGTCAGCCCGCGGGAAGTCTACCATACCCTGTTAGAACCAAAAATTAGTTCAGAAAACATTCGCGACATCGGCATCATTCGCGTCAAGGCAATTGGGGAGAAAGCTGGTAAACCAACGACATTAATCATCGATCTAGTTGATCGCTATGATGAGAAAACAGGTTTTACTGCAATGGAGCGATTGACTGGCTGGCATTGTTCAGTGATTATGATCCAACAGGCAGAAGGTGTCATCAAACCAGGAGCCAGGCCCGTTGAGCTTGCCCTGCCGGCCGAAATGGTTATGCAAGCTTTAGAATTGCGGGGCATCCATCATTCAATCGACTTCGACATACAGAGTAGTTAACTAAACCCGACCGGACAAGGCTGCCTCAAGTGGATCACCCTGATTGATAATACGAGTTGGTACATTGAGCAAACGAATTCTCTCAGATAACAACCGAGTCCCATCAGGTCCACCGAACGAAGACCTATCCAGTAACACCGCGACAGGTCTCAGCCCACGCCGGATCAAATAGTCAATACTCAAGGTAATTTCGTTGTCTATTGATGACGTAATCAGGATAACAGTACTCCCGCGCGGCAGGTGTTGGGCTTGAGCTTCAATCAAACCCAAAATTGGCAGATCACCATCCTGTTTCCACAAAGCAAGCGATTCCAAAATTTTTATGAGCTGGCGACCGCCCCGGTCAGAGGGAAGCAGAACAGGGTCAGCACCGCGGCTGACAAATCCTACTGCCCGTTTTCCTCGTAGATAATAACGCGCCAACGAACCAGCAATACTGGCAATATACTCTTCTGTCAAAGGTGGCAGATCGATTTTGCTTGAGGCATCCCAAGCAATTTTGACTTCGAATTTCGGCTCCCAAGGTAAAGCCTGGTATGTATTCTTGTCGGCATCTAGAAACATCCAGACTTCTGCCTGAGGGTCCAACTCAAACTCTTTCACCATCAACATATCGCGTCGCGCGGTTGTTGGCCAGTGAATCCGACTCAAGGAATCACCGGGAGCATATTCTCGCACCCCGGAAGCATTAGGAGTAATTTGAGGGGTTCGCCGGCGAAGCGCGTCTCCCCCAGAAATTAATCCGACTGGGTTTGGGAAATCCTGTAGTTCAACAAGCATAGGGTAGACTAATAAATTTTCGTCGGCAGGGATCACTCGCTCTTGTGGAAACAATCCAAACAAATCGCCCGAAGCTAGAGCAGTTGGTCCAAGGGGGTAAACACCCCTCCGGACTAGCCGGGTTCGGGCTATGTATGTTCGTCCCTGCTTGCCTCCAATTTGGGTAAACACTTGAGATGCGAGTGAACCAGGTAATGGTGATTCGTCTCGCACCTCAAGCCAAAGTTTCGGTATCCTACTGTCGTTATAAATATCAAATCGTTCTTCAAAGACCTGTCCCAATTGAGCCCTCAACATCCGGGCTGATCGATCCAATTTAACGCCCCGCAGGGAAACTGCAGCCCAGGCAAAGTTTCCTAAAAATACCAACAGCCAAACGTATGCCAAGCGATAATAAATTGGAGCACCAGTAATTACCCCGCCAAGCAGGCAAAACCCTAATAACACCAGAACAACTCGCTGCCCGGTTGTCATTGTCGCAATCCAAAGCCTGCAATCCGAATGCTCATTGTTGGAAATCACCCCCGGGAACGGGGAGATTCTCAAGGATATCCATGACTACTTGTTCGCTTGATAAATCTCGCAGTCGGGCCGATGGGCTGAGAATAATGCGATGAGCCAGGGCAGGTTGTGCAAGGGCTTTTATATCGTCAGGCAAGACATAATCTCGCCCTTCCAAAGACGCCCGGGCCTGTCCTGTCCGGTAGAGAGTCAAACTACCCCGGAGGCTGGCACCCAAGTAAACATCCGGATGCTGCCTCGTACGACGGGTCAACTCAACAATATACTGTTTTATGCCATCTGAGACGAAAATACTTTTTACTGCTTCCTGGGCGGCGAGAATCTCATCTTCTCCAACAATTTGCTCCAGCGTTTCGAAAGGATGTTTGAATTGCTGACGTTCTAGTACGCGAATTTCTTCGGATGCATCTGGATAACCAAGCCTCAATCGCAACAAGAACCGGTCTAACTGAGCTTCTGGTAAAGGAAAGGTTCCTTCGTACTCAATTGGGTTTTGAGTTGCCAGAACGATAAATGGTCTTGGCAGCGCGTGTGTTTTTCCGTCGACAGTAACCTGGCGTTCTTCCATGGCTTCTAACAGTGCAGCCTGGGTTTTCGGGGTTGCACGGTTGATTTCGTCCGTTAGAACAACCTGCGCCATGACTGGGCCATTGCGAAATTCGAATTCGCGGGTAACCTGATTAAAAATTGATACCCCGGTCACATCACTTGGCAACATGTCGGGTGTAAATTGAATCCGACTGAACGTGCATCCCAAAGATCTCGCCAGGCTGCGCGCTAACATGGTTTTTCCTACACCAGGCACATCTTCAATTAACAAATGGCCCTGACACAATAATCCAATAACCGCCAACGAAACTGTATCATGTTTCCCAACAATAACTTTCTCGATGTTTGTGATGACTTGTTCCCCAAATTCCTGTACGGTTGTCATTATTTTCTCCGACCTTCCTGATTATTTCGCATTCGTACCCACAAAAGGGCGAATATACACATGATCAAAACAGAAATGCTGATGATGAATCCCACGATAAATGAGACTGGAAAATAATAAATTTCGAGCCCATGATCTCCAGGTGGAACGGAGATCGCTTGAAAGGCAAGGTTTGCGGGATAAATTTCTACGGGTTCACCATCTAATTTCGCTCTCCAACCAGGATAAAATGATTCGGAGATGAACACCCAACCCGCATGGTCCGATTCTACCTGGATATATTTATACTGTGGGAGATTTTCGACCAATTGCAGACGGTCATTCAATCTCGGTGAACAATCAGCACCTTTCGTTCCAAAATCATCCTCCAAAAATAAATAGTCATCAGCCTCCGGTAAATGTAAGCGGAAATTTGTAATCCTGGCTTTTGAATCAGGATAATAATTTGCACATGAATACCATCGTAAATATGGACCCGGAGTAACCTGAACGTAGGCAGCTCCACTTGGCAGCGATAAGTCCTTTCTCACTACTAATGAAACGCTCGCCAGGTTCATCAAAATTGATTTAATATTCTCCTGACCGGAATTTAATAGTTCAACATACTCAGTTTGGCGCGCGGAAACTAGCGGGTCAAAATTTAGCACCGAAGGCATCCCAACCAATGAATTGAAATTGGATAAAAAAGTCTTTCGTAACAGCTGCCAGTCAGCAACAGAATAAAAAGTCTTGAATTGGAAATATTTCTCGAACTTCAAATAATTTTCATCCTCTGCTGCCATGTAAACCCTGCCAGAGGGCTGTATGTCTTCCCCAGGTGCATAAATTTGCCTTGAACCACCAGGATTTAATCCCCAGCTAGCTATACAAAGATCGATTACTAAAATTCCGACAGTAATCCACTGCCATCGAGATAATTTCTCATTGTTCTGTTGGGAAACAGGTGCAGTCAACGTTAAAAAACCTGCGCTGAGTAAAAATACTCCAGCAACCATCACTGATGAAACCATTGTGGCCAATCGAACAGCCTCCGTCTGCCCCTGCAAGACCAGCCAACCAATACCGGATCCAACAGTGATTGCGAATGCAGCCACAGTCCCCAGTCTCGACCAATAAAGCGCCCTTCCAGTTGGTCTTACCCAAAGCTGACTGCCAATGCCTGCAATGATAGCCAAAAAAAATATTCCCAGGATCGACCACCGACTGGGTGCCTGAAACATATCAAATCCTGGTATGTATTTGTATAAAAATGGATAAACGGGCGTATTCTTTCCAAGTGCCAGGATAATGGAAACCAGTATGAATACACCACCAAAGACTACGAATGGTTTATGGGCACTTTTTGGCCTTCTAATTAAAACTGCCAAGGCTAAAATGATCGGTAGCATTCCGATATAAATTGCATCTTCCCAAAAATTTCCATAACCCCAGAAATTTCCGTAGGCAGGGTTTCCAAAGAAACTGGGTGCAAATATGCCCAATAATCGCCAAGGCCACATGGAGTATGTCATTGCAAGCTCGTAATCTACCTGCGTTGAGCGCGGTGAATTGAACAAATATTCTGCCGTAGGCAGCAGTTGGATCGCTGCAATTCCAACCGCAATCATCAAAGCAACAGCGATAATAACTAGAGATTCTATTCGAAATGGTTTTATGTTTTTCTGTGCTGTTTCAGTTACGAAACCAGGGGGTAGTTTGAGAATGACATGCATTGAGTCTGAATTTATCCAGAAAAGAGACCAAAATAATAATAATGTCAGGGTAAAGAAAGTTGTCTGTGCATGTCCGGACAATAATTGGCAGCTTAACGAGCCTACTAATAACCAAAACGCTGAGTCCTTCCAGTTTACAAATGGTCTGCCCAGTTCTCGGCGTTTAGCTCTACAAATGATCTGGTAACTAAAAAACATAATCCACGGTAACCAGGCGATTGAAGCGTTGATACTTAGAAACCAAGCTCTTGCGATAAGATAGCCAGAAAAACTAAACGCAATCGCACTAATAATTTGGGAAAATCGATTCAGACCAAGCGCTTTGGTCAGGTAGAGCATCCCTAACCCAGCCCAGAATACATGGAAAGCGATCTCGACAAAAGCGATCCACCCAATCCCCCTGGCACCAAAGAATAATCCGAACAACAAATAAAGCCAGTTGGGAGGATAAAAAAAACCGAGTTGGTAATTTGCTAATAATGGTGCCCCCATGCCCACATCTGGATTCCAAAGTGGCAGTTGGCCTTGTTGTATGTTCAGAACCGCACGCTGCCACCAAGGTACGAATTGTAGCGATGGTGCGCCCCAGAAAAGGATCTGGCCAGTAATAATCTGAACACCAAAGAGAATTAGAATCCCAATAATAAGAGGTGAAATTGGACCAACCGCCCATTTCTTATTTGCTGTCTCAAGCATAGAACGCGATCCCAGTCTCAAGGCTGTCGTGAACTGTTTTGAAAAATCGTCACATGCTTATTCCGAAACGCCACTGGCAGCGGATCTATTAACAAATCACCGTAGCGAAGCAATTCTCTTGGACCCCAAAATACAAGGTCTAAATCGGTAGGCAAGTCATCAATGTTTCCCATAGCAAATGCTTGCATTCTTTCATTCACCAAGTTCTCCTGGGTTTCTGCTGCCACGGTTTCGAATGGATGACCATAAAAGACCCTTCGTCCTGTATATGCTGGTATGAATAAACCAGATTGAGGGCCGGTCAATATTAATGCGTTGTCCGGAGAATTGTTCTCTATCCATTCAAATGCAGTTTTCTCATCGCGCCACAGAAAAATTTCTTGGGAATGTTGCACGCTCCCAAATAACCCTGCCAGAAGTACGATCAGAGTAGTAGGAATACTAAATCCTGTTACCAATAAAGTGATATTTCTTTTCATGCGCACAGAACGAATTCGAGCAATACCATAAAAACCAAGCCATACAACCGGAATAAATATTCCTGTCATCATCCTCCGCTGCAGGCCAATTGGTGCATAGAGTAAGATTAAACAAGCAAACAACCACACCAGCATCGTCCGACTTGTTTGTTGATATATCAAACTCGGTGATTTGAAATGGATAAAAGCAAATAACAGAATCGGTGACAGTCCGATTACCACGAGTATGAAAGGCGGAGCGGGCGTTAAATTTTGGATGTTCCAGCCCTGCAGTAATGGTTCGATTTTAACAACCCAAAAATCGTATACTAAGATTGGTCCTGAAACCAAGAAAAACACCAGTCCATAAATAACTTTCCAACGGATATCCTGCCAGACCCTGAAAATTAGAAATTCAATAAATATTTGGCCTATCCATGCAGACAAAACGATGATAATGCCGAAAGGAAGGATGAGTGCTAATAGAAACGCCTGTAGAGCTGCGAAGATATAAGTTTTGAATTGGATCTGATCTCCAGGAAATAACATAAGAATCATCAAACCCAGCCCCAGAGGAAAATGCGGATTAGCATACCCTGAAAGAAATGGATACGCCTCTGCAACCCAGGTATCGGGGGGCAACTGACCTGTAAAGAAAACTAACCAACCGGATCCCAAACCAAGCAATCCGACAAAAGTAAGAGGTATCTGCAAAGTCTCATCCGGAAAAGTGAGAACTAGTTTCCGGATAAAGGCCCAACCCATGAATAGCGCGCCTACAACGCGGAATACATGAAAAGTAATGAGACTGTCCAGGTGAAACAAACGTGAGATGTGACCTAACAACAGGTAAAAAAGAAACAGGTATGATCCGTTTCCCTCAGCTGCTGTATACGGCAGGTGGAACTGGATATCCCCTCGCCATCCTTGAAACATCTTGGCAAGATAAGTATTTCCATCAATTGGATTTAGTAAGAACCCACCAAAAACGAAGTCATCATTAGACTGCATGGCTCCAAATACAAAAGGAGCAATTATCAACAAACAATAAATTACCAAGATTCCCCAAATGTAGCGGTTCTTTGAAGCGATCATCATAATCAAATTTTATCCGATCCAACTTATTTGTGCTCTAACGAGCAAAAAAGACCATACTATTGACCCCCTTGCTTCACTTCCCAAGCAACCCTATAATCTTAATATGTCCCAGGTGTTCAAACTATACCGATTGCAACAATTCGACAGCCAGATTGATCAATTAAAACAGCAGCAAAAAAGCGTTGAGGATGAACTTAAAGACATCCGACAAATTAACGAAACTAAGACGAAATTAGATCAAACGATGCAGGAGCTACAAAACCAGCAAAAAGAAATCAAAAAAATTGAAGATCAAGGAAAATCAATACAGATTAAATTAGAACAGAACCAGGCCAGCTTATATGGTGGGAGAATTACCAATCCGAAGGAATTGCAGGATCTCCAGCAAGAAGCCGGGGCCTTACGAAAACAATTTGCATCCGTAGAAAATGAACAATTAGATTTAATGATTGAAGCAGATGAGACCCAGCAAATAGTCAACCAATATCAGAATTTACTGACCCAATTAGAGACAGAATTTGAATTACGGAAAAATGTACTTGAAATTGAATTAGTTGGATTACTTGAACAACAAAATCGACTTCAACAAGAGAGAAACACAATTGCCAGTACCACCCCGGCAGAAGATTTGAAGCAATATGAAAGTATCCGAATTAAACGAAGTGGGATTGCTGTTGCCAAAATAAGTGATTTTGCGTGCTCAGCTTGTGGTTCGACATTGAGCGCATCCCAGGTACACCATGCAAAATCGCCAACAGTGATCGCATTCTGCGATACCTGTGGTCGTATTTTATATTCTGGATAATATGTCTTCCTTCTTCAGTTTCCTTGATTTAGATCAAGTATCTTTCTGGATCGGTTTCTTCACTGGGCTTTTGTTCTTTTGGGTATTAGTGAGGGTTCGTCCGATCCTAAAAGAAATCGACAATTACATAAAATTGCGATTTATTCGTTGGCGAGAGGGTTTTACGACCAGTACGGAGGAACGCTACCGGGCGGATGTACTCAAGCACGTGCAAAAACGCCACCTCGCGGCTCCATTATGCGGCCTGGATGAAATTCTTGTTGTCCCCAGAGTTTTTTACCCACCTCCGACCATGGTCAGCGAAGAAAACATATTGGATCTTGAATCGATTGAGGAAATCTTCCCTTTCTTGCCTGACTGGCCAGAATTGCCAGCTGCCTTTAATTTCCCAGCTCATCCTTTAGCGGATGCATTGCAAGGCAGCGCAAATTTAATGTTGCTTGGACCAGCAGGAATAGGAAAGACGACCGCACTTTGCCACCTGGCCAGTCAATTTGCTCGACATGAACATGAATTAGGTAATTTAGCTGATCACCTACCAATCTTTATCGATGCAAAAGAAATCTTAATAATCAACCCGGTCCCAAAAACCATTCACGAGTTTATCCTTGCCCTGGTTGCTCGTTATGCCTCGACCATCACGTTAACGCGCTTATCTACAGTATTAAAAGGCTGTTTAGCAACCGGGAGAGCAGTTTTGATTCTGGATAGTGTTGATGAGCTCTCCCAAACTCAGATCAATAAAATTCACAGTTGGCTGGCAAAATTTGTCACTGAATACCCTCGCGTGAGGATTATTATCTCAGCCTCTCCGATTTACCATGCTGGTCTCCTGACTCTTGATCTGCAACCCATTGGATTAGCTGCCTGGGGCAGGAAGGAGGAGAAAAGTTTTTCGGAAAAGTGGTCCAATATTTGGGGGGAAATTGTATTTTCACAACCGTTAAATCCATTTACAACAGTACATAATCGAATTATTGAGGGCTGGATTGATAACAGTACAGCATTGAGTACGCCACTGGAAAATGTACTGCGGGTTTGGTCAGCGTATGCAGGTGATGCTCTCGGCCAGGGAGGATTAGCAGCTATTGAAGCATATCTCCGCAGGTTGACCCACGAGCTACCATCTGCTCAACAAATTTTGGCCGAAATCGCCAGGTTAATGATCCAACAGGAATCCCCTTTTATAAAACGTTCTTCATTCCAAGGTTTTTTATCAGACTCGGGTTCAGTAACCCCGTCTGAAAGTAGCACAGATCAAGAGGTAAGCCAACCTGAAAACAAAAAACTTTCGAAACCATCATCATCCGCCCAAACGATCGATCAACTAATCCAATACAGTTTACTTAGGGACTTAGGGGAAGATAATATTGCTTTTGCCAATTCCTGGTTTGGTGCCTATTACTCATCAAACCGGTATTTTGAGAAGAATGACCTTGAAATCCTATGGCAACAGCCTGCTTGGGAATTTCGAAATTTGACTCTTGGACTTATCAGCAGCCAGCAGGATTTATCGACCCTCATTATCCCCGTGATCGACAAAGGGGATGAACCAATTCATAAGACAATTCTTGAATTAGCCCACTGGCTTCGTTATGCAGACCCAAATCACGCATGGAAAATCCAGCTTTTAAAAACCCTTGCATCGCTGGTTCAAGATAGTCTAATTCCATTTAGTTTGCGCTTTAGGATCATAGCTGCACTTGTTTCTACCCGAGACAGTTCGGCTGATATTCTTTTTCGGCGACTCCAAGCACATTATCAACCTGCGATCAGAATCACAGGCTGCCTGGGAGCCGGATTTGCGCGTGACACGAAAGCAATTAATGATTTGAAAGGTTTGCTACACGACCAAAATCCGGGGGTCCAAAAAGCGGCATGTCTGGGTTTAGGAGCAATGCAGGATGTAACTGGGATTGAAGCCGTGGCATTTTCGCTCGTTCATGGAGATGAAGGTTTGCAGCAATGTGCCGCTGAAGTTCTCGCAGGTGATCCTTTAGAAGGTTACGATACACTCCGGGAAGGCAGTACGTACGACCAGCTTTTAGTTCGCCGTGCCGTAATCCGTGGTCTGAGAAAGGTCAACCAACCCTGGTCCACCGAAATATTACAGAAAATCCAGATCGAAGACAGCCAGTGGGTTGTCCGAAATGCAGCTGAGCAAGCAATAAATTTCCTCAAAGAAAACCATCCAGCTACACCAGAAAAATTTCCTTTGCTCAAAGATACACCCTGGTTAATCGAATTTGCGAGTCAAAAAGGAGTGGGGATTTCAGGTCAGAATGCCGCAGAAGAAATGCTTATTGATGCAGCTGAAACGGGAAATGAAATCCAAAAACTATTGGCGTTTTACCGTCTGATATTTTTCGACGAAATTAAACCCGGTGCGATCATGCAGCTTTACCATGGTTTGTTTGGTGAAAATGAAGACTTGAAGGAAGCCGCCTATACTTCCTTGTGGCTTCTAGGAGGACGCGGTATTCCCCTCCCCAAACCTGTCCAGTTTGGTTTTGAATAAAAACCAACAAGACCCGCTAATTATCTTTTCCCTCAAGGTTTTATTCTTTGCGGATATTCATGATTTTGCAGAATAAAGATTCCGCATAAGTTTCGCCTGCACTGTCTCTGGATGTATATCCAGAATTGAGACTAATTTTTTATTTTGATCCTGGCCCGCTACAATCTCAATTAGATCAGGTTTGACTTCAAATATTTCAGCAAGGAAAGCGATCAGGCTGGAATTAATTTCTGATTGGTCAGATGAACTTTTTAAACCTATCATAACAGAGCCATTTTCGAAATTAACTTTTTCGATACGGTGTGAATTCGCGCCTGACTTAATTTGAACCGCAAGGGCAGTTCCCCGCCCTCCAGAGCTCATCGGTACTTTTTGATCAGGCATATCATCCTTGAAGAATGTTTACAAGCAGAACAGCAACCAGTTGGATCAAAATTAATAGTACAAGCGGTGAAAAATCGATCATACCAGTTTGGGGCATAATCTGTCGAATGGGCGACAATAGCGGTTCCAATAAGCGATCAATTGCTTGGCGGACTGGATGAAAGGGCGATAAAAAATATGACAGGATTACTTGGACTATGATCAATAAAGTAATTATTTGAGCGGCAATTTGGATCAGAGTTACCAAAAATGAATTCACTCTTTATTGCTCCATATTCAGGTTAATTTAATTATATATCCAAACATCAACAACAAAATATGTGACCGAATTTGTTAATCCATATGGAAATTAAGTTCGAATACCCATAATTGCCGTCCCGATTCTCAGGTGCGTCGCTCCTTCCTCAATCGCCACGCTATAATCCCCACTCATTCCCATCGAATATTTTGGTACGGAAACCAGCAAATTGTTCTGTAGGAATTCCCCCAGTCTGCGAAGTTTGCGAAAATATGGCCGTGATTGTTCCTTATCCAAAGTATACGGGGCCATTGTCATCAGGCCTTGAATTTCAAGGTGCTTGAAAAAGAACAATGGTTCCAATGCTTCGGATAAACGCCCCCACTGGGATTCATCCCAGGCTGGCCAACCTTCTTTGCTTGATTCCCCACTCACATTACATTCGAGAAATACAGACAATATTTTTTCCTCCGCATGAGCAGCTTCATCCAGGCGACTGGCGATCTTGAGACGATCAACGGAGTGAGCAACGGCAAACCGGCTGGCAACCTGATTGGTTTTCCTGCTCTGAATATGCCCGATCATATGCCAGGTAATTTTCTCAAAATGGATCAATCTGTCCATTTTCTCTACAGCTTCTTCAACATAATTTTCGCCGAAATTTCGAGCCCCAGCATTATAAACATCAATGATATTTTCAATCGGATGGGTTTTCGTTACGACAATCAGATTGATTTCGTCCGACGATCTGCCGCATGTTTGAGCTACTCTCGCGATATCTTCGACAACACAATCAAAACGATCCTTGATCAGTCCCATCGATCTAATGATCTGCAATTCGGATATAGGCTCCAAACCGACCGGTCTTTCCATGATCACGCCGGTGTGAAAACCAATTATGCTCATCACAATAGGTACATATTTGCGCTTCTTCGATCATTCCGACCCCGGCATCTTCCAGGAGAATCCGGTTCGCCTTCCAAAGATCGAATTTTTGCCCCCCATTGTTGGAGATTAATACCTGGTCTGCTTTTGTGTCGAAAGCTTCTCTAACTTGGTTAGCGACATTTGGGCCAATTTCGTAGTGGTCTGGGCCAATTGAAGGACCGATCGCGGCAACGATATCCGCCGGGGATGATTGAAAATGCTCGCACATTGAGCTAATTGCGGTGCGAACAGCCTTTTTTACGGTTCCTTGCCATCCTGCATGAATCAAGCCGCAAACATTTTTCCGGCGATCGTAAAGCAGTATGGGTACACAATCGGCAAAGCGCATAAATAGGGTGATATCAGATTGATCTGTTAAGAGAATGTCTCCTTTTTGATGCGGGACACCAGGAAAGCGAGGTTTGTTCGGGAATAAGACAACTGTACCGTGTACCTGCCAGGCATCGAAAATATCGAAACGGGTGAATCCAGCAGCCTTAAAGGCCAGATCATGATTGGCACGTACATCATCCGGATTGTCTCCTACGGTCCCGCCGAAATTTAATGTAGACCAAGGTGATTGGCTAACCCCACCTCTCCGAGTAAAAATACCATGATCTACACCAAGTTCATCGAGTGATTTAAACTTATTTATGTGGATGCCCAAGTTTTCAACAAGAAACATGTGCCAGTCCGTATCAACTGCTCGCATCAACCTGATTTTGTGGAGCTAACCTGCTGGTTTATCCGTTTAAATTTCGAATCCAGGATCTGTCGGGTATCTCGCATAGATGACTCGACCAAAGGATAACCAAACCAGGCTGTAGAAAATCCAAAAAGAAAACCTGTTAAATATCTTAGGAATGGGGTGCTTTCCCGGTAAGGGAAAATGAGGGTGATTGCAGGTATTGGTAATTGGCTAAGAAGTTGACTAAAACCATCCAGACCAATGGGGACAATTCCAATCAGGATCCAAAGATACCAGGGCAACGCGGGTATCTTCCGCCCCGTTACTGCAAACAGTAGCCCAAAGACAAGCAGGCCTCCATAAATCGCGACGTCTCGCTCGCAAAGCGCCACTTTGTAACCCATGGCCTCATTTCCGGCGAATTCCCTGGCGAGTAAGAGATCATTTGGGTCATTTCCGGTCGCATCTTCATATGTAATGAGACCTGGGATCCCTGCAGATTCACGTGGGTAGACGTGCTGCTCACCAAAAAAAAATAACGAGCGAAAAGCTAGTTGATGGCACATAATGCTATAACTGTTATAAATCCAACTTGCAGGTCGTTCCAGATTGTTCTTCATCAGGTACGGAGCCAAAAAAGGCAAACCGATATAAATAAACACAACTAAGTTGAATATGGCTAAATAATGATTGGATAGCCAATATGAAATCCGGTCAGCTGTAGTTATCGTTGAGGCTGCAATTCCTTGGCGATTGACGGATGCTTCCTCAATTGCCGATTCATGTTTTTCGCGATCTGTTGCGGCAGAAAGGGTAATTTTTAACTGGTCCTCTGTTATAGGAGCTTGTAACTGGTATGGTCCAATATGAACAATTGGGATTTTCTCGAAATACATTTTGTGAAGCTTGGGATCTTGATCAATATCAATGACTTCCAGTTCATGTGGGTATTGGCTTTCCATCTTTTTGAGAAGTTCAACAACTTCATCACATAGATGACAACCCGAACGGCTGAATAATTTGATTTTAATCATTTGGGATTCCCAGCAATCTTAGATATTCATCGAGTTGTTTTTCGGACATAGAACCGATATGCTGGGCAAGAATGATACCATCTTTGTCGACAAAAAAAGTACGCGGTAGACCAATGACCAGGTAATCTTTTTGTACTTCACCCGACTTATCCATACCTATCGTAAAGGTTAAATCTAAATCTTTCACAAACTCAATCACGACATGCTCGGACTCACCTGAATTTACGGCAATAATATTAAGTTGGTCCTCATACGTCCGGTAACGTGCCTCCAGATATGGCATCTCCAGCCGACAAGGACCACACCAGGTTGCCCAAAAATTAATCACTAAGGGTTTGCCTGAGAATTCACTAAAGTCAATAACACTTCCGGAGGGGCTATTAATCGTAAATTCCGGGGCTGGTTTACCGCTTGACGGGCCACCAGGCTGTAATTGCGTTCGAGCCGCACTTCCATAATCAGAGGAACCAATGATGTCACCCGCGATGAGTATGATCATTCCGAGAATTGCCCCGGTAAGGAGGCCACCAGTCAACAAAATTATTATGACTGTTTTTTGCGACAAAATTGGAAATCTGGTCATCCTGCAGGATTCTTAAAGTCCAAAATTAACAAAAAACCCAAATCGCGCCATTGTTTCGAAAATTCCCAGGGTTAGCATCAAGCCAACAATGATCAGAACGACACCCATTACGACCTCAACAATATGCATCAATTTGCCATACCGTTTCAAAATGGTTGTCACCCAACCAATTCCCAAGGCCGCAACAAGGAAAGGAATTGCTAAACCAGCAGAATACGCGGTTAATAACCTGGTACCTAATAAAATTGAACCGCCACTTAATGAAAGTGTTAAAATCGCTCCCAAAACGGGTCCGACGCATGGTGACCAACCTGCGGAAAAAAACACACCCATTAGCACTGACGACAAATATCCCATCTTTCGATCTGGGGCGGTTTGCGCTCGCAGGTCGTACTGCAAGAACGGTATCTTGATTAAACCAGTCAAATGAAGACCGAAAATAATCACGACTATTCCACCAATTCGGGCAATCCACGTTTGTAAATTGTAAAGAAGTCCACCAAGTGCTGATGCTGCAACCCCCAGGAGGATAAATACGAGGCTGAAATCCAAGCACAAAGGCAAGTCCATGGGTAAATGTGACCCATTTATCAGCAATACCATCGCGCGCTGACGCTGCTGACCGGCCACCAAGATAGCTGACATACGCGGGGACCAGAGAAAATACGCAGGGGGAGAGGAAGGATGCTAAGCCTGCAAGGAATGCCAACCCAATCGTTATGTTAGCAAAATCCATTTATCCAGCCCTCCACAAAATTGTCTGTAAGCTTAATTTGAGCTTTATGTTCAATTTTACTATCCTTGAATGACAGATACTTTGGTGGCCTGGAAATCAGTCACAGTTTTTTCCCCAGGATCATATTGCACACCTGGATTTGTCCAACGAAAAATCCATTTGGCATCCTCTGGCGCAACGTTAACACAACCATTCGATTCTTGCTCACCAAAATTATTATGCCAATATGTTGAGTGGATTGCCACCCCATTACTGGTAAACAAATTTGTCCAACCGACTCCGCTAACGTCCCACCCCTGGACCGCCGTGCCCCCTTCCATATGGATGGATAATAGCTTCCGCCAGATCGTAAATGTTCCAAGAGGGGTTGAACCAGCTGCCATTCCAGAAGAAATTCTACAGTAATAGACTTCTGTGTTTCCTTCAATACAGGAGAGGTGTTGGCGGCCAGTAGTTATGTCTACGACGATACGTTTTTCTTCAACTTCAGGCGAAATCGGTGCGATTTCAATCTCGCTCAGTGGTTTAAATGCACTTGCATCGGCCCAATAGTAATCTCCCCGATTCCCATACTTTTCATTGATGCGATATTCTACACCACCGCTATCTGTGGTTCGGACCTGATCTACCCACAAAATCTGGCTGTAATAAAACCTCAATGGGAGATGATTTTCGTAGCGGTTTCGAAAGTAAAGGTGCCTCGGTGGAGCGTTGATAATTTTGATATCCACATAGGGGACAGTTACTTCCACCCACATTCCTGGCCCGATACTGGTCTGAGGTAATTCAAGGACGGGTTCATTAATTATATTGCGCACAGGTTGGATATACGAGCCCCATAAATAACCATTAGGTGTTTCGATCCATTTTTGGTTTTGCCGGTACGGCCACCGCCCAACAACAGATCTTAACCATGGCACAACCTGATCATCGAATACTTGACCGACCGTTTCGCTGTCATAGTCTGGTTTGGCTTTTAGATCCCAACGCCCATAACAAACCCGTCCAAGTTTTTCCTCAACGGGAAAATCTTGAAGTTGGTAACCTGGCAGATATTGCCTGGCGGCAAAGAGACCAATCCCTGCCGAACTCAGCTTTAGAAATTCTCTCCTGGAGAAAGTAGTCATGAGAAAACAACAATAATCTCTAAAATCAGAATAAACCGGTTGACGAACAAATTTCTTGAAGACAGCCATTTAAGGATACCTTCGTGAGAGAATCCGGTCAATACTGTCTGGAGATCCTCTCATCAATTCATCATCCATCAAAGGAATTAATCCAGGTATTTCGAATTTTCGACATCTCTTTGGAGTTGATCCCCATCATTGCTTATTGGGAGTTCAGGCTGCTTATTCTTTTGCAAATTCTCTTCAGCGAAGCGAAGCTGGTCTGGTGTTGCTCTTGCGACCAAAGACCATTTTCCACAATGTGGACACCGATCCAACTTACCAACCACCAAGTTTAGCCCCCACGGATGCCTGGCAAAGGGTTTTCCACATTTTGGGCAAACCGCCCCCCCCATCATGCCATAGTTTTGGGGTTGGAACCCTGATGATTTGGATTTTCGTCCCAATAAAATTGGTATGACTGCTGCCAACACCATTCCCCCAAGAACGATCACAATGATTGTTCCAGCGATCGTAATTGTCTGGGTGCGCGCATTTGTAGAACTTACGAACTCGGTCACAATTTCATTCGAATTCAACGTCTTAGCATCATTTAGATTGCCAATGGCAGAGATCGTGTGAACGCCCGGTGGATAGTTATCCGTTTGAAATTGAAATCGAAATGGAGCTTCGTTAGCGCTCCCAATTGTCTCCCCGTCCAGTTGATACTCCACTCGTTCCAGCCTCTCTGGGCCCGTCGCCTTGAGCGTAAAAAGACCTTGGATGTCATTCCCAAATCCGGCATAACCAAAATCACGGTTGAGGCGAATCTCTAGAGTATCTTGCTCATTTTGCGCCAACGATGCATCGAGCGGGAATGTTAAGACGAATAAGGTAGAGATGAAAAGCCACAAATAGCGTGTTATTTTCATGATCAAATTATTCCTGGTTATTTCCAGCGGGTGAGAATATTCTCCCGCTCAAATAACCTGACGGCGAGTGGAATCAAGAGAATATTCGCCAGCAAGACTCCGAGGGCAAAGAAACTCATAAGGGCACGATTGATGATTAAGAACCCGGCAATTTGACCGATCATCAATAACATCACTGGCAGGATAACAACAACCGAAAGTTGTTCGGCCACCCGGGGGTCTGTCACCCTGGAAGATACCATGATCGCAAAGTTAACAGACAAAACCGAGAGTAATGGTCCTATAATGAATATCGCAATTAACCACAATGGGTCGAGTATCAAACTGATCAGGCTGGCACTTGAGGTGATTAAAAATGTACCGATCAAAAAAATTAGGAAACCAATCCAGGTCGCTGCGATCGCCGGGATGACCGCAGCAAGATTTTTACCTACTAATAATTCAATTGTGGTGATTGGAGTTGCCAGTAGTGGCTCTAAACTATGCGTGGTTTTTTCCCCGACGATTGAATACGCTGCAATATTTACGGGTACGATCACAGGAGTCAGCATGAACAGGATCATGAACTGGCTGATCAGATAATACTGCAAGCAATCAGCACCGGTGGCCGAATTTTGGCACAGGGCAGCAAATTGCTCTGGAACACTGCTCAGCCCGCCCGATTCGCCGGCCGTTCGGGTAAAAAACAGGATCAACAAAGGCAGTACCGTGAAAAGGAAAGGCATGAAGATAACCGTAAATAAGACTAACCGGTTCTTGAAGACCTCCGCCCATTCTTTATTGATGATCGTTCGAATTTTATCCATGGCAGGCTCCTTAATTTGCCTTAACCATTTCTAGATAGACATCCTCTAACGATCTGCGCAGTTCACCAACAAATTGGATTTTTGCGCCTAATCCTACGAGGTGCCGAATTAACTCTGGATTGTTGACTTCAGGCTGGTCGATTCCCAGCATAAGCTTGTTGTCGATCACCTGAGTATTGCGAACAAACGGCAGCCTGGCAACATCTTCAGATAATTCTGGCGGCAATTCAGCAAAATGAATCACAACCTTTCTGCCAAATATTTCCATTCTCAGTCGTTCAGGCGTCCCAACAACCAGCAACCTGGTCTTAAAAACCGCGATTTGATCACACAAACGATCAGCTTCATCCAAGTTGTGTGTACACAGAAAGATAGTCCTCGATTGGCGCCGGAGGTCGCTGATAAAATCTCTCACTAAATGCGCAGCCTCTGGATCGAGTCCTGCAGTTGGTTCATCAAAAAATATCACTTTTGGCTCATGTAAAATTGCACGCGCAATGGCAAGCCTTTGCTTCATTCCCTTTGAGAAAGTACCGGTCTCATCATCTTTGCGACCCGACAACCCCATCATATCCAAATACTTTTCCACCTGTGCTTCTGGCTTTTCTACCTCATACAATTTCGCAAAGAGTAAAAGATTTTTCCATGCACTCAGGTTGTCATAAAATCCAGGGGCTTCGGTCAGAATCCCTACCGTGCGGCGAATTTCCTTATCGTCGGTGCCAATCCGGAAATCACCAATCGTAGCCGAACCAGACGTTGGGTGAATCAAGCTAGTTAACATCCGGACGGTAGTCGTTTTGCCAGCACCGTTCGGGCCTAAGAATCCGAATACCTGGGATTCTCCGACATCAATACTTAGATTTTCTACGGCCCGAACCGTTCCAAATGTTTTCGTTAAATTTTCGGTATGAATCATTTTTACGCTCTAGACTACCTATCTTAAAATTACTACCAGTGAAAATTCACATTATGATCATTTTATCCGAGTAGAATAATCTTCGTCGCTGATAAGTGTCATCTCTTTTTATAACAAAACTCAGAACCCAATTGAATCAAAAGGAATAAATATGAAAATCCTTACTGTAGATATCGGAACAGGGACCCAAGATGTTTTTCTTTATGACTCGGATCTGGATATCGAAAACAATCTTAAATTAATCCTGCCATCCCCAACGATGATGGTATTTAAAAAAATCAAAACCGCGACAAGCCAGGGCAAATCAATCCTACTCACAGGATGTATCATGGGTGGCGGACCAAGCCAATGGGCTGCCGAGGCTCATATAAATTCTGGATTGCCCCTTTTTGCTACACCTGCAGCAGCAAAATCATTTAATGATGATTTAGAAGAGGTCCTGAAAATGGGCATCACCATTGTGAGCGACGATGAAGCCAATCAACTTGATAATCGAGCTGACTATACGAAAATTGAGCTGAAAGATTTTAATTTTCAGGCATTATATTCAACTTTTGATACTTACGGAGTATCCTTGAATCAACTTGACGCCGTTGCTGTAGCAGTTTTTGATCATGGAAACTCCCCGCCAGGATATTCGGACCGCCAATTTCGATTCGATTATTTGGATGATCGGATACGCAAACAAAATTCACTATCAGCTTTTGCCTTCCTGCGAAATGAGGTACCGGAAATAATGACCAGGCTTCAGGCAGTAGCTGTATCAGCACATGATGTAACCGCTCCACTGATTGTAATGGATACAGCGCCTGCTGCAGTTTCAGGAGCCTCTTTTGACATAAATGTACGCGGCAATAACCCTCAAATTATTGTAAATGTAGGTAATTTTCACACACTTGCTTTCCGCCTGAGCCAGGATGGTATTGATGGCGTTTTCGAACATCACACGGGATTACTCGATCCTACGAAACTCGATGGATTACTAACGAAAATTGCTGAAGGCAGCTTGACACATGCTGAAGTGTTCGATGATCATGGACATGGGGCCTTGATGTATAAATCCATATCGGTTGACATGGATAATAAACCGTACGGGGTTGTAGTTACAGGACCCCGGCGATCAATGCTAATAAATTCAATTCATCGTCCTTACTTTGCCACTCCGTTTGGGGATATGATGACTTCTGGTTGTATTGGACTTTTAGCAGCAACTGCTGATTTGATGCCAGATAAACATGAACAGGTGTACGCATCTCTTACCGAAACATCCAGTAATGGGAAACCTCCATGGGAAGCATCAAATATTTAGTCAAATATCTCGGAACCAAAGTATAATAATTGCAATTACTTGCAATTGTAAGTTCTTGTCATATGATTGAACTTCCAGAAATTAATATTCTTAGACACCTCGGGTATCGGATCACCCCGCAAAGAATCGCTGTCCTGGAAATTTTGCGTAGTACTGCAGCACACATAACCGCGCAAGAAATCTTCACCGCTGCCGAAATAACAATTCCAGGAATTAACGAAGCTACCATTTATCGCATCCTTGATATTTTTTGCAAGGAGGGTCTTGTTTTTGTCAGCCACCTCGAGGGCTCTCAGATTGTTTATGAACTAGGTAGTAAACATCACCATATCGTATGTCGAAAATGCGGGAAGGATTTACAAATCAAGCATGACTCACTTAATGATATCTATGCGCAATTGGAACAACTTAGCGGCTATCAGCTCGATTCAACTCATCTAACATTTCTCGGCATTTGCCCAGACTGCCAGATGCTTGATGCTTAATTTTCATCAAAAATGCATTTCGAAAGGCATTCACGATGCTCCCTGATTTTTGGTTAAAACCATCGGTTTTACATATCCCTGACGGTTTCTTGTCTCCCCCCATTGCTTTGTTTTTATGGATAGTTGGCTTTGTATGCATTGCCCTTGCCATCCGGAGCTTGAATAAATCTAATATTGAGAGACAAATTCCGTTGATGGGGATCATGGCAGCATTTATATTTGCCGCTCAAATGATAAATTTCCCTATTGCGGGTGGGACTTCAGGGCACTTTTTAGGCGGTGTTCTTGCTGGCATTACCCTTGGTCCCTGGGCAGGTATGCTCGTCATGACAGCCGTTATCTCGGTTCAGGCCCTGCTTTTTCAAGATGGTGGATTACTCGTAATGGGCGCCAATATTTTCAACATGGGCATACTTCCTGTTCTGATCGGGTTCGGTTTCTACAGGGCGGTGACTGGTCAAAGATCCTGGATTAAAGCATTTGCTATCATTGTTGCTGCCTGGCTTTCAGTCATGGCAGGCGCTCTTGCAACAGGTTTGGAATTATGGCTGAGTGGGACATCGCCACTCGAAATCGTCATGCCAGCGATGCTCGGTGTCCATGCATTGATTGGGATTGGAGAAGCTGTTGTATCGGTTTCGGCATTTGCTCTCATCGTACGCACGCGCCCGGATTTGATTGATACAAAAACCACCAAAACGAAAGGAGGGGTTGGTTGGGTAATTGGTGGTATGTTAGCTGCAGGAGTAGTCATCTTGCTGTCGCCACTCGCTTCGACCGCGCCAGATGGTCTGGAGCGTGTCGCTGAAGATCTTGGCTTCCTCTCGATGGGTGAGGCTAATCCTTATAAGCTGATCCCCAATTACACAATTCCTTTCTTGGGTGAAACATCCTTGTCGACAATACTTGCAGGTATCCTCGGAACTGCTGTAGTAGCCATACTTGTAATCCTAATCGCGCGAATTATTAAAGGTTCAAAAATATTCGGCTAAACTATGCACGCAAGCATATTTGACAATTACCGTCTGAAAACCAGCCGAATTCACGATCTTGATCCTAGAGTCAAGGTCTTGGTAACCCTGGGAATTATCCTATCGAATACCTTGTTACCGGATGGAGCCTGGTTTGCCTTCTTATTAACATGGTTGTTTATTTTGTATATCAGCCAGATTTCAAGGATTGGAATTCTTTACATCCTAAAACGATCATTGATCGCCATTCCATTTGCATTGGCAGCGATCACAGTAATTTTTAATATTCCAGGCGAGAAAATCTTTTCCTTTCAGGTTTTCAGGCAGAGTCTTGTTGTGACTGATGCTGGCTTGGTTCGTTTCGCTACAATCCTGTTAAGGAGTTGGCTTTCGGTTCAAGCAGCAATACTATTGGTTTCAACGACTTAATTTCCAGATCTACTCCATGCGTTAAGACATCTTCATGTGCCTCGGATACTCATTTCGATCATTTCATTTATGTACCGATATATCTTTGTCCTGTCCGATGAGGTAATAAGATTGTTACGTGCCCGCGACGCGTGCAGCGCGCGGGTTCCAGGTCTTAATGGCGGTGGAACCGCCATTTGGAGGGCAAAAACCGCCGGCAATATGGCTGGCCAGTTGTTTTTGCGAAGTTATGAGCGCTCTGATCGAGTTTACAATGCGATGCTTTCAAGAGGCTACCAGGGAGAAATACTTACTATGACTCCCCATATGATGAAGGAAAATGATTGGACTTACCTGCTTGTGGCAATCGGAATTATTCTGATGGTTCAATTCATCGGCCAGTATTTCCCAAGTTACATTTGACCCAGGATTTATTAATGTCACTTAACTTTGATCAATCGTCAAAATTATTAACAAACATCCAAAATACAACCCCTTCCCTGGAAATTAAAGATTTACATTTCTACTATCCTGACGGGTGTGAGGCCCTTCACGATATATCTATGCGAATTGATGAGGGGGAAAAAGTGGCCTTGGTGGGGCCGAATGGTGCGGGGAAAAGCACCTTGATGCTACATCTCAACGGAATTCTCTCCGGCGAAGGGAATATCCTAATAAGTGGCATTGTACTAAATAAAAATAACCTCATGCTGATCCGCTCGAAAGTTGGCCTTGTTTTTCAAAATCCTGATGATCAACTATTCTCACCAACTGTTTTTGAGGACGTGGCTTTCGGCCCCCTCTACATGGGCTATTCCGATCAAGAAATCAGAAGCCGGGTCACTTGGGCATTAAATCAGGTCGGCATGCAAGGCTACCAAGATCGTCTATCCCATCATCTGAGCGTAGGGGAAAAGAAAAGAATAGCAATTGCCACGGTTCTTTCGATGTCCCCCTCCCTGCTGGTTTTGGATGAGCCGTCTGCAGGGCTTGATCCTCGTGCTCGCCGTTCTTTAATCCGATTTCTAGATGAGCTTCCAATCACAATGATTGTTTCAACTCACGATATGCTCATGGTTCGCGAACTATTCCCGCGCATGATAATTTTGGACCACGGCACTATAGTTGCTGATGGATCGACGAAAACACTGCTCGCAGATCAGATGCTGCTCGAGTCTCATGGCTTAGAAATGCCCTGATATTCGGGCGACGTATTCATTCTTGAGTGCCTGGGGAAATCTTCACCCCTTCAGGTGTATCCTGAATCACCCAACCAGCATTCTGAATTTTTTCACGTAGATCATCGGCCGACGACCAATCTTTCCTGGCGCGGGCAGCCTCTCTTTCTTTTACGAGCAGCTCGATCTCACTTGAGAGCGGTTGTACTGCTTCAGGCACCGGTTTTTTGGCTTCTTTGATTTGCATGGCCAGCTGTGCTGCGATCATATCGCCAGGTTCTGGAATAACGTATTGACCTAATAAATTTAGTGGAAAGTGCTCGCCGTTTTCGAAGACGTGAACTTGCTCTCCTTTCGTTATTGTTGCCGTACCAACGCCTAGGACCACGCATTCATCTTTGTGAAAATCAATAACTAGAGCTGTATGTTCGTCAATTCCAACCAAAGTATGATCAGCAGGCAGAAGCGACAATAAGTTCCCAAACCGATTGACGCCCATGTAACAACGGCTGGTATCTAATTCAGCGCCGCCATCAGAATTATTCCAATGTGGTATGAATATAAGTTCCAGGCCGTAAGGTTTTAAAAAGTTTAACCCGGCTTTCCAATGAAGTTCTTCACCAACTTTGTAGATTTCGTAAACAGGTAATGTAAATGCACTCATCGCCAAAATGGCGGCGCTTGCCAGGGTAAGTGGTGTACCTAGACGATGGATTGCAGACAAATAGCGGAGCGCCGCACTATCCTGCAACTGGCGAACAGCGTAGGTTGGGCTTCCCGGACCCATAAAAACCCAATCGGCGGTCAACAGCGGCGCCAGGATAGCTTCATTGTCGGGGCTAAATTCAGTCCCTTTTTTTCTCGCAGGAATTAAAGTATAGGTTGGTGAATAATTCTGCAAACGTCGGATTAGAAAATCACCTACATTACCTGCCACTCGGACGGAGTTTGGCTCAAACCCAGCCGGAGTTTCAAGTATTGCAATCTTTTGTTGCATACCTAATTGGCTGGCAATATATTCGTGGGCTCTGCCACTTGGCGGCAGCGTCTCTCCGGAACCAAATAAGACGATTGGCGCTGGCGCAAGATTTTTCGACATAGATCGTCAATCCAAATTTAGATTTTTTAATCTCAGGCTATTTGTAACGACAAACACGCTGCTGAAAGCCATCGCTCCGGCTGCAATCATCGGATTTAATAAACCCAAGGCTGCCGCTGGGATCAACAGTACGTTATAAAACAATGCCCAAAATAAATTTTGTTTTATTGTTCTTAAGGTGCGACGGGAGAGAGCAACTGCCCTGGGAACGCCATTGATATCTCCACTGATCAATACGATGGGTGCCGCTGCCATGGCAATATCCGTTCCAGTTCCGATTGCAATTCCTACTTCGGCCTGAGCGAGTGCAGGAGCGTCATTTATTCCATCTCCCACCATGGCAACAAGTTCACCGGCTGATTGTAATTCTTTTACTGAATTTGCTTTTTGACCAGGCATGACCTCTGCCAGGACCGATTGGATTCCTACTTGGGAGGCAATCGCTTGAGCTGTATTCAGGTTATCACCAGTAATCATGGCAACATTTAGCCCCATGTGAGAAAGCTCCGCAATTGCTTCAGCAGACCCTGGTTTTACTGTATCTGCAATTCCAAAAACCGCACCTGGTTGATTTTCAACAGCAACGATAATCGCAGTTTTTGCTTCTGCCTGTAATTTTTCCAATATATATATAATTCCCGTGAGGTCGATCCCATGCTCGCGCATCATACGCGGACTACCTACCCAAACTGAAAGTCCATCTACCTCTGCCATCACACCTTGCCCGGCAACCGCATTAAATCCCTGCGGCTGGGAGAGTAATAAACCAAGTTCACCAGCCTGGGCGAGTAATGCTTCACCGAGTGGATGCTCACTACCTCGCTCTACAGATGCTGCCAGCCTGAGATATTCATTTTCAGCACTAATAGGCAATAAGCTGGGACCTCCACGAGTGAGAGTTTGATCAACCGGCACAATTTCCAATTGCCTTTCAATATGGATTGGCTCACTGACTGCTATGACATCGGTAACTGCTGGCTGACCACGCGTTATCGTCCCGGTTTTATCGAATACAACGGTTGTAATTCTGCCGGCTCGTTCTAATGCTTCACCCGATTTAAATAAAATTCCATTTTCAGCGCCTCGTCCGGTACCAACCATAACTGCAGTTGGGGTTGCTAGTCCCATTGCACACGGACAGGCAATGACAAGGACTGCGACTGTATTAATCAAAGCCCTGGTAAACAAATCCTCATTTGAACCTGCAGGCAGTGGAATAATAAAATACCAGGCCAAAAATGTTAATGCAGCAATTCCAATAACGATCGGGACAAAAACAGATGAGATCTTGTCTGCTAGCTGTTGGATTGGTGCTTTGCTACCTTGAGCTTCCTCGACAAGCCGAATAATTTGTGCAAGCGTTGTTTCTTTTCCGACTCGAGTAGCTTCAAAGCGAAATGCCCCCAGTTTATTGATCGTTGCCCCGATAACCTGGTCTCCTGGTCCTTTCTCAACAGGTAGGGATTCCCCGGTTAGCATCAATTCATCAATCGTCGATCTTCCTTCTATTACGGTACCATCGACAGGTATTTTTTCACCCGGTCGCACAAGAACAAAATCTCCAACCCGGACATCATCGATAGGTACTTCCAATTCCTGCCCATCACGGACAACCCGTGCAGTCTTTGCACTCAAGCCCATGAGTTTCTTAATGGCTTCACTTGTCCGGCCTTTTGCGCGCGCTTCAAGGTACTTTCCCAACCTGATTAAAGTAATAATTACTGCGGCGGTTTCGAAATACACATGCCCATCCATCCAACCGAAAACAATCGGCAACGAATAGAAATAGGCTGCCGAAGACCCCATCGCTACCAGGACATCCATATTTGCAGAGCCATTTCGCAGTGACTTATATGCCCCAGAATAAAACTGCCCGCCAACGTAAAATTGAACTGGGGTTGCCAATGCCAGCATTAGCCAATTCATCCAGCTAGCATGAGCGACGCCCATTTGTAATAATCCCAGATCACAACTCATGGAAAGCAAAAATAGAGGGATAGTAAATACCAATCCGACAATTAACATATGTCTTTGTTGGTTAATTTCTGCCTGTCTCGCAAGTGCTTCAGCATCGACAGAGTCTCCCTCAGATGCAACTGTACCAAACCCGGCGTCCTTAACAACCCGCCTCAGATCAGTCTGGCTAACCAGGGTCGGTATATATTTAACCCTGGCGCGTTCCGATGCAAAATTTACCTGGGCTTCCAATACGCCATCTACGGCCAGAAATGTCTTCTCCAATCTTAGACTATCTGCCGTATCACTCAGCTGGGTGATGAATAAATCTGCTTCCCCGAGTGCGATCCCATAACCAGCGCGTTCGACTCTCTCGATCAGGTCCCCCAAGTTCGAAAGATCTGGATCAAACTCAATCGTTGCCCTTTCAGAAGATAAATTTACAGTAGCAGAATTGACTCCATTCGATTTCTTGAGATTTCTCTCAACCGTAGCTACACAATTTGCGCAAGTCATACCTGTTATCGGAAGCGTGATCTGTTTTGTTTCCATCAGTCGGCTCCTGCCTCAACAACCATGAATAAAAATGCCCACAGGCAAATAAGTCCCAGTGGGCAATATTACTGCCTGAAAAAAATTATCATTAATATGGCGTCAAGCTGCGGGAGGATAGTTAATTTCTTTAAGCAAGGAAATGATCTCATCCTCCGTTGCTGGATTGTCAAATGTAATTGTCGCCTTTTTCTCATCAAGACTGGCGATCACTGACAACACCCCATCAACATCAGATATTTCATTTTGGATCGTATGAACACAATGACCGCAGGAAATACTCGGGATACTATAGGTAACCGTTGTCATCACTAATTCTCCTATTTAGACTCAAACTTTTTTAGCTGCGTTAAAGACATCCGCAATTTCCCGTAAAACCCTTTCACGTTCAGCCTGGTCTTCACCTCTTACAGCAGTAAGTAAACACGAATTCAAATGTTTTTCGAGGATCAATCCATTGACTCGATTTAATGCAGACTGAACCGCCTGGATTTGGCGAATAACATCGATGCAATATGCATCATTCTCCAGCATCCGCTGAATACCACGGATATGTCCTTCGACAGTTCTTAATCGATTTATGGAATCTATCTTGTCATTCATTGTTTTACCCCACCCCCCATGGGGGGGGTGTTTATGATTCTACCAATTATTAGCCAAATTGTCAATGCAACGAATGATAAGATTGAGGAAAAATTTGTGAGAAATGGATTTCTCTCGTTGACGACTTACTGGGATTGGCTAGCCGCGTCATTAAATGCTGCCCTGAGCTCATCTTCATCAATCCTACCTATCCAGGTCTGAACTATTGCCCCATCTCCATCCAGTAGGAAAAAGTGTGGCTGGTACCTATAACCAAGCTGCTGCTTATAGCGGCCATTTCTGGAATCATCAATATCTAAATATATAAAATTTATTTCAGTTGAATACTCTGCTTCTAACCCATGCACGATGGGTGCCATCGCCCGGCAGGTCGGTCACCAAAACGCAAAAAATTCTACAAAAGTAGGTTCACCGGAAGCCAGATTCACCAATGCCGGATTAGTAGCAACTAGCCCTTCTTTGATGGTAGGCGTCTCAATCTCAACAACGGATTGTGAATCCTGTGGCACTGGATAAGGAATTGGTACGGTCGCCTGAGCTGGCGGTGCCGGGTAAGCTTCTACGGTTGGGAGTTCCGACAAACCAGGACCTGGATAGCTGCTTTCCGTTGGTGTTTGAAGTTCTGATTGTTGGGTTTGTGGTGTGCAGCCAACAAATAAGGCAGCCGCCATCAAGATCAAACTGAATTTTAATTCATTCAAATCGAATTTCCTTCCTACCAGAAATCACACTAAGTGGCCTGTCTCATAAATGGTTAGAGGAGTATGACTTGCGCCATTGGAAGGGATGAGAGTGCTCCTTCCAGAACTTCGTTCCGTCAGTAATGGCCTCGGACAACTCTCCTGCACCATCAAACCGACGCTCCTTCAGCGCCAACGACCGCAAGGTCTTCCACCAGGGCTCAATCAGGTTGAGCCAAGGCGCATAAGTAGGCTGAAATAGAAATCGGACCCGCTCATGAGCTAAAGCCCACAACTTGACATCCAAGGAGCGATGGACGGACAAGATGTCCAGGATCAAGATGATCTCACCTGCTGGCCAATGGGCGATAACCTGATCCAAAAAGCCAGTGAAGTCGCAACTGCGCTGGCGCTCGGCACACACTGTCAGGGCTTTGCCTGTCCGGGGCTCAAAGGCTCCAAAGGTCCAGACACTCGCCCGGCGACCATAATCCGGGGTTACTCTCGGCGGCTGGCCTGCAGGTGCCCACCGCTGTGTTGGCCGGTGGCGATTGGTAGAGCTGGACTATGGCCCCCTTTTTTCCACGAACTGTGGATCGGGGCGCTCGGTGAAGTAGGTTTGCTCCTGGTACCAGCGTAAGCCTTCTTCTTCCAGCATGCGAGCCAGTTGAGCCCGGGAAATGGCAATCCCGAGTTCCTGGTTGATATACTCGACCAGGCGCCTGATCGTCCAATGGCTGTACGGTCGACCGGCTTTCTGCGGGTGGGTGTGGGCCGCAGCAATCATCTGTCCACGCTCTTCTTCCGTGTAAGTAGCCGGTCGGCCAGAGCGGTTTTCATCGACCAGGCTTTTGAGGCCAAGCTCATTGAACCGTCTCAGTCGCCGGTAAATGGTGGCAAGCGTTCGCTCTTGCTTGTGCCCGATGACCTGGATTGGTTCGCCCAGGTGTACCAGCCATATGGTTTTGGCCCGTTCCACTTCGATGGCGGGTGCGGTTTGCGAATTGATCAGTTTTTCGAGTGTTTCAAGCTCCTCTTCCGTCAGAGGTCGCAGGTTTAGCTTTTTCGGCATCTTTCCTCCGACCTGTATTATAACTAGTTGAGAGACAAATTGCTTAGCTATCCTTGCCAGGTAGGTACATTTTAGCCATCAAGTCACTCACCTGATCTTAACAGTTCATGAGAATGGATCGCACGTTCTAGACAACCATTCCTGCCGTCAGTAAAATCCTAATGTGCAATATAAATTTCGCAACAGCCTGGCAGTTATTGGTCTCCTATTTATTTCAGCGATCTGGATCTGGATCAGCTCCCCGGATCCAGATCAATTTTATGGATCGCAGCCTTCATCGCCTGCCATTGGATTTTTCGCTCCCGATTTCGAATCGACAACGCTCGATGGGAGTAAAATCAGACTTGCGGATCAACGTGGAAAAGTTGTTGTGGTAAATTTTTGGGCAAGCTGGTGCCCCCCATGCCGCTCAGAAATGCCAGCCATGCAAACCATTTTCAGTGATTATTCTCCTAAAGAATTGACGATTTTGGCAGTAAATGCAACGAATATCGACTCGGATACAGCAGCATATAAATTTATTCAGGATAACAATTTGATGTTTCCAGTTGTATTTGACCGGGATGGATCAATAAACCAGCTTTACCGGGTCGTATCCCTGCCGACAACATTCTTCATTGATCAAAATGGGTATATTCAAGATATCATTATCGGAGGTCCGATGTCTGAAGCTTTCTTGAGAATAAAAATCGATGAATTAATACTCTCTGGAAATTAAGTTTGCTACCGGTTTTGCAAATCGGCCCAGTTGCGGTTCCTGTCCCGGGATTGCTAATCCTCCTGGCGTTATGGTTCGGGTTAAGCCTTGCAGAAAAAATGGCACCCCGCTTCGGAATCAAACCAGATATGATCTATACCAGTATTGGATTGGGGTTAATCAGCGGCTTGATTGGGGCCAGGGTCAGTTTCGTTGGATTACATCTAGATGCCTTTATAAAAGATCCTCGGGCAGCAATTTCGCTTAACTACCAATTAATGGATTTTTGGGGTGGTATAGTATTTGCTGGCATCGCGATATTGATCTATGGCGTACGTAATAGACTTAATTGGTACCAGTATTTCGATGCATTGACACCATTTATCGCGGTAATTTTCGTTGCCTTTTCGCTTGCACAATTGGCGAATGGTACTGGTTATGGAGTTTTATCAAATCTTCCGTGGGCAATCAATCTATGGGGAGCGAGCCGGCATCCAACCCAAATATATGATTTCCTGGCTTCAGCCGGAATCTTGATATGGCTAATCCTCTCAACAAGAAACCAATGGAACAGAATTGGTGGATTAACATTTCTTAGGTTTGTGGCGTTAACATCAATTTCAAGGGTAATAATGCATGGCTTTCTCGCTGATACCGAAATTGTTTTCGGGCATTTCAGGAGTTCACAAGTTTCTGCATGGATCGTGCTGGTTCTTTCAGTCATCAGCATATTCATCCTTAATCGAAAAGAAAACAGTCCGAATATTGACGCATCTGAGCCAACTTAGTTTTCTTAGGTTATTCTCGAGAATGAAGTATGGGGTAATCGGCTGAACTAATTATATAAACCCCAAATCGAATTTCAGCCGAATACAAAAGGAATTCGCCCAATTTTGAACTGGCTTTTATTAAGATACTTTTGGCGAGTTACCTGCTATTGAAATTCGACGGTATTTAATCACTGAACCATGTTGTTTGCTTGTCGTATGCGAGCTCAAATCACAAGGATTTGGCATATTCACTTAATTTGATGTAACAGAAACACTCAAGGAAAAACCTACGAAAGATTTCCTGGCTATCATTATTTTGGGTACTTGTATTCCTGCTCGTGCAAATCGGGGACTTCTCTCAGAACCAGAATTTGGCTCGATGTTACTTTATGACGGCACGGTTGAGAAAATCTAATCTGGTGCGATGATCTTCATCAGCAAAGCCAAGAGTGGATCTAACGATCGGTTTCAAAAAAAATAATCCTGCCTATATCCAGATTGCCAGAGAAACTTACCAAAAATCTCATTACGATCGCACTTTTCTGAGAACGATACACAAATCAAATCGCTAACATACGCTACAAGGCAGCATAGTTAGGAGGAAAAGATGGATAAAGTATTGATACGTGATCTATCAGCGAGAGGTATCATCGGAATTAATGATTGGGAACGCGAAAAAGAACAGGAAATCTTAATTAATATTACTCTTTTTGGCGATCTAAGTGCCGCTGGGATTTCGGATGATATTGGGGATTGTATTAACTACCGCACGATAGCAAAGAAGGTACAACAACATGCAGAAACAGCAGGGAGACTTACAGTTGAAGCACTCGCCGCGGATATCGCCGGTATTTGCCTTGCCGAGGCAAATGTGTTCGGTGTGCAGGTTAGGATTGAAAAACCTGGTGCAGTACGTTTTTCCAGGTCAGTTGGTGTGGAAATTGAACGAATGAAAAATGGATTCGCAGGTGGCTAATTCAATTTTTCTTTTGCTTGGGTCAAATATCGATCCAGAAATCAATTTACCACAAGCCGCAAATTTGTTAAATTCGGAATTTCCTGTTTTACGAAATTCGTCGATCTGGGAATCTCCTCCTTATGGAATGGGCGGTGCGTTATTTTTGAATGCTGTTGTAGAAATTTGCTCGACGCTCGCTCCTCTTCAACTAAAGTTTAATCACTTGCGAAAAATAGAGGAACATATGGGCCGGATTCGGACAGGAAGGAAATATTCAGCACGTACGATCGATATCGACATCATCGCCATCGGAAATAATGTTGTCGATCCAGAAACCTGGATGCTCAGCCACATTGCAGTTCCTTTGTCTGAACTCGTACCACAGCTGACAAATCCCGTAACCGGGACCAAAATAATAACCATCGCAAATGACTTAATTAAAGTCTCAAAAATTAAGAAACGACTGGATCTCAATCTTTTATCCAAAATGACAAATTCAGCAGAATAATTAATAAATCATAGGATTTGCACCTCTTGAAATGTTATCTAAAAACTCTTGACGTGTTGCGAGATTTGAGCGAAACATACCTAACATGGCAGATGTTGTCATCCGTGCATCATGTTTCTTTACCCCTCTCATCATCGAACACATATGTAATCCTTCAACAACAACAGCAACTCCTCCCGGCTTGAGGGCAGAATTTAAAAACTCAGCAATCTGACGAGTTATCCGTTCTTGGATTTGCAACCGCCGCGCAAACATATCCACAATTCGCGGGATTTTTGATAAACCAATCACACATCCATCCGGCATATAAGCCACGTGGGCACGCCCAATGAAAGGCAACATGTGATGTTCACAGAGACTATAAAATTCGATGTCTCGAACCAGCACCATCTCATCATATGAAACGTCAAAAATTGCTTCATTTATCATGCCGACCGGATCTTCACGATAGCCATTTAGAAGCTCTCGGAACATATTTGCCACTCGCTCGGGGGTTTTTTGTAATCCTTCCCGATTAGGATCCTCGCCAAATGCAGTCAGCATAGTCACGATCGCAGCGCTGACAGATTCTTCATCAATTTCTTGTAAGCTGAGTAAATCGGCTGCTGCGAGAATTCTGGCTTCGTCTAATTTCATTGCGGTTCTCCTTGATGGTATAAGTGGCTGGCTCGCAGTCCAATAATTTTGAGTATATCATTTACGAAATACAAGTTAGAATACTCAAATCTGGACAAAACCTTGCCTAGGTAAGTTGATATGTCAAAGCCCTGTCCTCAAAATAACTTCTTGTTGTTCTGCACAGAGCACGAGTAGCGCCCTGGTTTTGATGAATGATTTCAATTGTTCAAAATCGCAAATGGGTGATGAGATAATGGAAGCCGAACGAAACGCATATTGAAGAGCTTTCTTTTTCAATATACAATATAAAAAATCCACATGAGATTCCATAATGGACTTGATAACTCTTCTTTCCTCTCTAGAAATATTTGATGGGCTCACAGAAGCTGAGATCGCGACAATCGCGACTATCTGCTCACCGTATAGCCAACCGAAAAATTCGCTGTTAGCTATCCAGGACAATCTAGGTGATGATCTCTTTATTATCACTGAGGGGTTCGCTGAAGTTAGTGTAACTAATCCGACAAGTGGTAAATCCCGCTCCCTTGTTAACCTTGGGCCCGGTCAGTTATTTGGTGAAATGGCATTAATTGATCAGGGGCTACGTTCAGCAACTGTCCGATCAATTAGTGATCCTATTTACCTATACCGAATTCGCCATGCTGACTTTGAAAAAATTTGTAGTGAAAATACCCGGATCGGGTATATCGTAATGAGAAATCTCGCAAAAGATCTATCCTTTAAATTACGCCATCAAAATCTGCAGGACTATTGATACCAATGATCGAACGTGAAGATGTATATAAAATTAGTTATGTCGTAGTCGGTGGCGAACATCCGGGTGCGATTGTTAATGCCTCAACAAAACCACGTGTAGGGGACAAAATAAACATAGGCGAAGTACAATTTTCGGTGATCGAAGTTGTCGATTTGATGCCCTCCAGGGGACGGTTTCATTATTTACATGTTACCTGCAAGCCTGTCAGTTAAAATGTCATCTGCCCAAACGAAAACGGAGCTCCTTTGCCGGCAGCTCCGTTTTCGTTTTCAATTAACTTACCCCACCTCTGGCTCTATCAAGCCATAGGTATTATCACGTCGTTTGTACAATACATTGATCGCGTTTGAGTTCGCATTAAAAAATACGAAGAATGTCTCATGTCCCAGTAGTTCCATTTGTTCAATCGCTTCCAATTCATCCATCGGCACAAGATTAAATCGTTTTCTGCGGGCGATAATCGGAGTAATATCTTCTTCTATTTCAATCGTTTCAACAAATACTTCTTCATACTCCGGAACTTCATGCCGACTACGGCTCCGTTTTCCTTTGTAGCGATTAATGCGCCGCTGAATCTTTTCCATTGCAGTATCAATGGCTGAATAAATATTATCGGATCTTTCCTCTGCACGAAGAATAAAACCCCTGCCGCGCACAGTTATTTGTGCGACCTGGCGATCCGAAGCGTTCCGTGCTGTCTTGACCTGTGCTAGATCAACACGAGCTTCATCGATCCCTCCTAGATACCGATCTAATTTTGACACCTTCTTTACTACGTAATCGTGAATCCGGTCAGTCAACTCCAAATTTCTCGTGGTAACTTCGACTTCCAATGTCATCGGTTCCTCCTGGTTCGAATAGACTGTTACAGTTGGTCCATCCAACGAGTAATTCAACCCAACATTCTTAAGCGTTGCTGGTTGCTTTCGCAACTGTCAGACAATAAACGTCTTCTGCTCCTGCGTTCAGCAATGCCGATGCGCAAGAATTTAATGTCGCTCCGGTCGTGAACACATCGTCAATTAACAATATTGTTTTTCTTTGAATTTTATTCTGCTGGGCTGAAAAAGCACTCATCACGTTCGTCTTTCTCTCCGCTCGTGATAAATTTATTTGGGACTCTGTATCTCTTATTCGGCGTAGTGCTTTTGATGAATACTCCTTCCCACACCCCAATGAAAATGGGTACGCGATCAAGGCAGATTGATTATATCCTCTCTGTTTAAATCTTGTTTCACTCAATGGCACAGGTATTATCAGTTCGAACCGCCATTGTAATTGGTGCTGAAGGGAAAGCAACATTGTTGAAAAAGCGACTCCGATAGCCATATCACGCTGATATTTGAGGCGGTGAATTGCATTCCGCAAGCCACCATCAAAATATGCATACGAACGGACACTTTTGAAGGTAGGTTGGATAATTATGCAGTTTTGACAGATTGATGAAGAATTTTGTAGTTCTGAACCACAGGTGAAACATATAGGACTTTGAATTCTGGTGAGACCCCCTTCACAATCTTTACACCATACTGAACCCTTTTTCTGACAACCACCACAATAGGGAGGAAATAAAACATCCAATGCTCCCCACATCCAGCGATAGAGAGAGTAGGTCGGACTCAACATAGGACCTGTTACCTAGATCCTCTCGTTATCCTCAGGTAGGTTCTTTATTGCAAGAATAAATAGTCTGCTGCTTAATTGTATAACAGGTGCGCTTTATTAGAAGAACATTTCGCCTAATGCGGATTGCATCAATATCAATGCAGCCGGTCCCAACAAGACAATCATGATCGACGGGAAAATCAGGATGGCCATTGGAAATAGCATTTTAATCGGAGCTTTATGCGCCTCTTCTTCTGCCCGCTGGCGACGTTTAATCCGCATTTGCTCCGATTGGATGCGAAGAACTTTTGCCATGCTTACACCAAGCTGCTCGCTCTGAATCACCGCAGCCACAAAACTGGACATTTCTGCGATACCCAAACGGTCCGCCATGTCTCGCAATGCTTCTCGCCGCAATTTTCCAAGTTGGATTTCCCTGATAACGCGACCAAAAGCCAGGGAAAGTTCGTTATCCCACTTTTCATTTACCTTTGCCATGGCTGCGTCAAAACCTAAGCCGGCTTCAACACAAATCGTTAATAAATCAAGAGCATCGGGCATTGCTTTACGAATTTCATTCTGCCGCCGAGAAATCTTACTCCTGATCCAGAGTTCTGGTAGATAGAAACCAAGCAGAGATGCCGGAATTGCAATGAGAAGGCCTCGCCCTTTGATAAAGCTGCCATCAGGAGCGAGGAACGAGACGAGGAGGAACACAACGCCCAATCCTAAACCAGCAAAACGCAAAGCCCAAAACATAGTCGGGTCAAGGCCAGAGGGATTACCAGCTCGCTCCAATTTTTTACTGGTTTGTTGGATCGCATTCTGGGGGGTAAACCGGATGACAAATTCACCGAACTTCCTGGCAACAGGCAAAATAATTCGTTCAGAAAATGATTGGGATAATTCAATTTCCTCAAGCGAAACCTGTTCTCCCCGCTCAGCAAACTCTCCCAAACGCATCTGTATAGGATCTTCATCAGATGACGATCGTAAGCCAACTGCCACCAAGATTATGGCACCAATCACCACTATCACCGCAATTACGATAACCATTGGAACGATCATTGTTAGATCCTCCTATTTATCACCCGGTCCTACACATCAATATCAGCAATCTTATTCATCACGAAGTAACCGGCTACGATCATTGATCCTCCACAGCCAAGCAAACTCAAACCACATAATCTGGACTGAGGTTCAAAAAATGTCATCATATAGGGCCGATTAACAACCCAAAGTATTAACATTAGAATGATTGGCATCAATGCCAAGAACCGTCCAGAATACATAACCTGTGCTGTTAATACCCGAATTTCACCTTTAATCCGAATCCGCTCACGGATCGTATACGATATGGTATCCAATATTTCCGCTAGATTACCACCGACCTCGCGCTGGACGTTTACAGCTGTAATTACCAGGTCAAGATCGTCCGATGGAACCCGGCGGTAAAGATTATCGAGTGCATGCTCCATCGGTATACCGAGCTGCATTTCCTGGACAACCCTTCTGAATTCATCACAAATCGGGGGTGGTAATTCTTTGCTTACGGCTTCAAGGGCTTGCATGGTTGAGTAACCGGCTCGCAGCCCATTCACCATCAAATTCAACATATCAGGGAGCTGCTCACTAAATCGGATTAAGCGTCTGCCTTGCTGGCGACGAACGAAAATCCGTGGGACAAATAGCCCAACAATAAATCCGATGACTGCAAAAATCGGCAGGCGTCCACTGAAAAACCAGAAGAGCGCCCCAGATGCGATCGCAGACAAGAAGAGCATAGCGATGTATTCGCCCGGTCTCAGTTTTATATCTGCCCGTGCTAATTCCCTGGAGACATTTTCTCCCCAACTTGACCTTTCAACCTGGATGTTGAACCAGTCTGAAAATGGGCTCGATTTCCCTTCCTCAAACTCCATACCGGCCTGGGATTGGATTTCTTCCTCTAAATATCTCCCTAGCCTGTCTTCGACAAGTGATCGTTCCCCGCGAGTGGAAATCACCACCCCTGCTATTAACATAAACAGGGCGATCGCACCCCCAATACCTAAGATCCAAAGTGTTAACATGTCACTTTCTCCTGATCCCCGGCTACCTTATCGCCTTCTACCCCCAATTCCAAATATGGATGCAGGCAAATGGATTCCAGATGATTCAATCTTATCCATGAACTTTGGTCTCAATCCCGTTGGTCGTAAACGACCGACTACCTTATTTTGCTCATATCCAGCTTGCTCAAAAAGAAAAATATCAGTGGTTGTGATTACATCACCTTCCATACCAGTAACTTCGGTGATATTCGTGATTTTTCGGGTACCATCGCGTAATCGCTCTTGGTGAACTATTAAATCGATCGCGGAAGATACCTGTTCTCGAATAGCCCGAGAAGGTAGATCGACCCCAGCCATTAGGGTCATCGTTTCTAGGCGAGCTAGAGTGTCGCGGGGGCTGTTTGAGTGCGCGGTTGTCATTGAACCATCGTGACCAGTATTCATTGCCTGAAGCATATCAAGTGCCGCACCATCCCGGATTTCACCAACGATAATACGATCCGGGCGCATACGCAGTGAATTTACTACCAAATCCCGGATGGTAACTTCCCCACGACCTTCGATATTCGCTGGGCGAGACTCAAGCGTAACCACATGCTCCTGGCGTAATTGCAGTTCAGCCGCATTTTCAATCGTGATAATCCGTTCATCTGTTGGAATAAATGACGACAAAATGTTCAACAAAGTTGTCTTCCCAGAACCTGTACCCCCAGAAATAATCACATTGATACGCGACTCAACACATGCTTTTAGAAATTGCAAAGCCTCCGTGGTAATGGTACCAAACTCAAGCAGCTGTTCTAGTGAAATGGGATTCTTGAAAAACTTCCGGATTGTCAAAACCGGTCCAACGAGCGAAAGAGGAGGAATAACGGCATTAACACGCGAGCCATCCGGCAAACGTGCATCGACATACGGGCTCAATTCATCAATTCGGCGTCCTAATGGCGCAACGATTCGATCGATAATCCGACTAACATGATCATCACTTTCAAAAGTAACAGGAACCCTGTGGAGTTTTCCTTTGCGCTCCACATAGATATTCTTGGCACCGTTTACCATAATTTCTGTAATGCTGTCATCTTCAAGAAGTGGTTGAAGAGGTCCAAAACCGAGTATTTCAGCTGCTATTTGTTCGAAAAGTCGATGCTTCTCAGGGCGTGTCAGGATGATGCCTTCTTCGGCAAGCACCTGGTCAAAGAGTTCTTGGATTGTGTTTCGAACATCACCAATCTTGGAAACATCCATTGATGGGTCAAGCTCGACCAATAATCGATTTTGAACTCTTGTCTTTAAATCCGAAAGCGTATCCCGCTGATTTCCAACACCCGGTGGTACAACTCGTCTTGACTGAAGCGATACTAATTTCGATTTTGCTTCTTCGGTCAGATCCTGTCCATTGGGTGGATTTGTGTTGTTTCCCTGCCCTTGTTCAATACGTTTTAAGAGAGACATCTTTTTGGTCTCCTAGCAATAACTCATACCCAAACTACCGACTATGCCGCTTTTCAAGTACTGGTTCATCACTGGATTGGATTGTTGAAATCCTTTGCCGAACAACTTCAGCAAGAGAAAGGATACTTCTGGCTACCGGTCGCGATTTATCCATTAACATAAATGGGACACCACGATTAACTGAAGGCACCACAATTCGCTCTTCCAATGGAATGACTGCTTGAAGTTCCTGCTTGAAACTTTCACTCACCCGCTCAGGTGTGATGGCAATACGTTTATCATACTTATTCATGACAAGCAACACGCGTTGCCGCTCAAATTTCAAGCCATCAACAACGTCCAAAAAAATTCTCGCGCTTTTGATCGATGGAATATCCTGATTTATAACAAGAATTACCAGATCGGTTTCGTCCAGTGTTGCCAATACTGCATCGGTTAAGGTTGAGGAAGTATCAACAATAACATAAGAAAATCGTCGTCGTAAGAATTGCAAAATCTTCGCCAGTTGATCACCCTCAATATTTTCCGCATATTCTGGGCGCGGTGGTGCGGCTAATAGTCGAATACCAGATGCAGTATGGTTGATCAATACTTCGTCAATTAATTCATTATCCAGTTCTTCGGATCTGGTAGCCAGATCGAGAATACTGTAGCGCACTTGCTCGTTTAAGAATACCGCGACATCACCAAATTGGAAGTTCGCATCAACTAGGGCAACGGGAGTTTCTTTATTATGAAGGCTTACCGCCAGGTTTGTAGCAATGGTCGTACAACCAGTCCCACCTTTAGGGCTATACACCATGACGACACTGCCTAACGAAATCCCAAGTCCCCCGGTTTGGATGACTCCACGTCCGGATACCGTTGTGACGATCGGTGTTGCCATTGCCTTTTCAGAATGGGCCATCGTCCCAGCGCGCCGAATGGCTGAGGTAAGTTCGTCAACCGTAGGTGGCTTCGCCAGAAAGTCCCGAGCGCCGGCCATCATAGCCCGGCGCATATAATTCGGGTCGTTCTGAACGGATAGAATTACTATCTGGGCATATGGGATGATCTTCTTGATCTTCTCAGTCGCCGTAATTCCATCCATATCCGGCATATTGATATCCATCAAGACGACATCGGGTGCCATCTCTCTGGAAAAATCAACGGCTTCCTTACCAGTACGAGCTGCGCCTACAACCTCGACGTCACTTTCAAACTGTAACAATTTCCGCACATTTTCGCGAGTTTCAGCGATATCATCGACAATGAGGACTCGGATTTTTTCACTGTTACTCATTCATGTGCTCCACCAAATGAAATGAAACTACCAATATTATGCTAAGTACAATTCACAGTTACGGATTGCTTGTAGCTGGCTCATCGTTTTTCAACGCAGGCGGCATCAGCTGTTCAACGGATGGTTGGTTTCCATAAGGAAGACGGGCGGGTACTGGAATATTATACTGGTCGAGCAGGAATTGTAATGTCACTGCTTCAGTTGGCTCTACGGTATCATCGCCCGCAGCCCTTAATGCCAGCGTTATTTCGGCTCCGCTGTACATCAGGTAATTGATCGTGATCGCATCTTGAGGATCGACAATGAGCGTGATCACATCTGGCAGCCGCACCTGTGGTTGTTGAGTTTGCCCATCTTGCGCTTGCTGCTGATCATCAGGAACTGGTGTTGCTGCAACATCAGATGTATAGACAACATTGCCTTTGTCGTCGACGAATGGAAAATCGCCAACTCTAAGGACCGTGACATTGCGCAGCACAGATTGGCTGACCATACGAGGGCGCTGCGCCTCGGAGGGTGTCAGATAGAGTGGCACGCCTAAAACTGGGTCAACCTCAACCCGCCCCTGGACACCCGTACCACCTCCAGGCACAACCTGCCCAGTCAGGTTTTGTAATGTTTCTGTTTCTTGAATGTTTGCGACCGAATCATCGCCCGCACCTGTTCCAGAAACAAAGCCCTGACCCGGGCTGACAACACCTGCCACGCGGTCAGGTGTTATTGTTTGAAACTCTGTATCCAAATCAACAAAAAGCATGGATGCGATCACATCGACGTGGTCACCGGCTTGTGGTGCATAAGACACGCTTGATAGCCTGCTTATCGGAACGGATACAGCAACTTTTCCTGGTTCTATGACAAGTGCCCAATCAGATCCACCAAGCGGCAGAGCTTCACCGGTATCCAAAAGCACCTGACTGGTCATCAGCATCCCCGCTTCTAAATCGTAACGGGCTTTCCTGCCGACAACTTCCCCAAGTTCACTGAACATCCCGGGAAGAAATGACTCTACGGGAATATCTACCGTATCGAGCATTGTTTCGTCGACTACCGTTCCACGTGAGACAGACTGCGCCAACCTGACTGCCGCCAGAAGTTCAACGTTTTGGGTTGGTGCAACTGGCTCACCCCCAATGATGGGGGTGGTCCCAGATGGCTGCAGGACCCGGGTATAGACAAAATATACACCGAGGATCACAATGATCAGAAGCAATCCAAGAATGATTAACAATCTACCACGACGCATGATGGCCTCCCAGGTAAATATGTTTGGTCATGTTTGACATGAATTTACCTCGCTTACCATGCAACAATCATGCCATAACAAAAATTGTTAAAGTAATACTCGCTCATCAAATCTTAATGAAGTAGTCTACCTGATATTGCCATTATACGCCACACTCATATACTCATTCATTTCAGGTCCGTGACCAGATCGATACTTTGTTCTATACATAAAAAGAGAATGAGGCCCTGCCGATGCAGAGCCTCATTCAACAATTGCAGGACAATAAGAGCTGAAATTAGATATTGCGGACGATGTTGCTGAAGATGTTACCAATGGCCGGACCGAGCAGGGCTAAAATGACGATAACGACAACCGCAACGAGAACCAGGATCAATGCATATTCTACGAGCCCTTGTCCTTTTTCCTTCGGGGAGAACAACATGATTTTCACCTCCTTTCTATGTTAGTTTGAATAACTTTGTTACTATATGCAATATTATATGGCAAATTTCAAAAAATGCAATAGGTTTTCGGGGGTACTATGGTACTAATTAAACCCTCGAATGATCGGTACGGAAAACCGGATCCTCGTTCCATCCCCAGGGCTGCTCGAGGCATCAAAGTCACCCCCCAGCATGCCTACCCGATCGCGTATAATCTTCAACCCCATCCCTTCCCGTTCCTCAAGTGTATCCACATCAAATCCTCGCCCATTGTCTTCGACTGTCACGTTAATCGATGACCCTGCAATATCCAGGAGGATTTTTACCTGGGTGGCCTGGCTGTGGCGATTGGCATTGGCAATCAGTTCCTGAACTGATCGAAATACCATAACCTCAACGTAAGACTCAAATCGCTGTTCAGAACCCATGACATTCAAGCGGATGTCCATCCCCGATTGTTCTTGATATGAGTCAACATACCGCTTCAGCGTTGGAACCAGACCAAGATCATCCAGCATCATAGGGCGTAACTCAACGATAAAATCGCGAACTTTCTGGAATGTTGATGTTGCCGCCATCTTCAGGCTGGAAAGCTCCTCGCGAGCTTTGTCCTGGTTCACATCAAAAAGGCGCATAGCGATTTCTGTTTGCAGGATAAAATTCGATAACGCCTGTGCAGGTCCGTCATGCATTTGTTGAGATAGCCGGTGACGTTCACCTTCCTGCGCCTGGATCACCATCTCCAATTTCTCGGCTGTCGCAGCTGATACACGACCCGGGCTTTGGCTCAAGCCAGGCATACCTTCGCCAATCAATTCCAAGATTCTTTTTTGAAATTCCAAAGTTCGGTCAAGATGCTGGCGGTCACTTTGCAGTTTTTCTAACTGGCCACGCATCACGAATAATCGCTGTTGCGCTTCGAGGGCAGCATCATACGTTGCTCGGATATCGGGACGCGGCATAGTATCGAAATTAGATTGGATCTGTTGGAGATGCGCAGTTATCGAACTGTTCCTTTGAACTAGTTTTTCAACTTCTAATTGGCTCTGCTCGATCATCAGATCGACTTCTTCCAATTCTTTCCCAATCTGATCAACATCAAATTCAGTCTGATTTTGGAAATTTTGCCACCGCTCATTTATTGGCTGGCCATTATCGGGCTTCATTCGTCGTTCTCCTCAAACTCGATCTTCTCTTGATCGAGACGGACCCAACCACGGCGGAGTGCATATACTGCCGCCTGCGTTCGATCTTCCACCCCTAATTTTCGCAGAATAGAGGTAACATGATTCTTAACAGTTTGATGACTAATCCCTAACAGGACTGCAATTTCTTTATTGCTCATACCTTGAGTTACATAAAGCAATACTTCCATCTCACGTGATGACAACGGATAAAATGGCTCACCTGGATCACTATAGGATCGCTGTACACCTTCAATGTAACTTTCTAACCATTGCTCTAATTCTTCTTTGTTTAATGATTTCTCACCGATGACATAATTGCCACCGGCAACTTCTCGAATCACACGCGCTAATTTTTCCGGGGCAATATCTTTAGAACAATACGCATATGCCCCTGCCCGCATCGCATGCAAAATTTGTTCAAGGTCATCGTATGCAGTCACCAAGATAACGCGCGTAGGCAGTTTTTCCAGCACTATCTGACGTGCTACCTGTTGACCGTTCATACCAGGTAAATTCACATCCAACAGGGCGATTGCTGGCAAAATCTGTTTTATTAGATCCAAAGCAGCTGGTCCATCCCCCGCCCTTCCGACAACCTCGATATCTTCTTCTAGAGACAGGGAATCAACCAAACCTTGTTGGAAAATTGGGTGATCATCAACAACAACTACGGATATTTGTGCCATAGGCCGCCTCATTTTTGCAGCGAACCGGGATTCGGAAAAAGTATAGCATAGTCACAAATGCTCAACAACGAAAGCTTGTTCTCATTGCAGATTACAACCAGAAATTAATTTGTACACTATCATATTACTTCCCCCGGCTTCAGTTGAGAATGGAGAATCGGTTGTAAAGATGATTTCTCCACATTCAGTCAAACGATCATACCAGTCTGGAAAAGTCATCAGATAATTTGATCCCGCATCACGCATCAATCTAGACAAGCTCGTTTCATCAGAAAAGTACGGGACAACATCAGGAGTAATTAATCCCGCCAGATCAAATATTTCCCTGTTGCCATAATAGCCCAATGCTCCGATGTCATGAGCCGCAATTAAAGCATTCCTGGGTGTATTATTGGAGATCCACTTTGACGTAACAACCATTTCGCTTTCAATGATTGACACATCATTGGCATAGGCCTGGGCTCCAAGGATCCAAAACGAAAACAAAATGATCAGGATGGATGCAACCCATGCCCGGTTTATGATCCACCCAAATTTTAAGTCACTCATCTTGTCAAGCAGCTCCACCGTGCCAGAAATCCCCCAGATAAAGAAAATTGGCATCAGTGGGATCAGGTACCTTCCGTGCTGATATGTGACTGGTAAACGGAATGCGTAGATGAGTACATATCCAATCCACCAGAGGTATCCAGCGATGACATCCAATTTACGCTGGCGAACAGCATTATATACATAAAAGATAGCCCCCGGTACTAATAAAGTGCCGACACCAATTAATGGTAAGGACAATAGTGAGATGAAACGATTTATGAATGGGAGTTGGCTTAGAGAAGCATATTCCGCTTGTTTTGCATAAAAGGTTGAAGGCCAAAAACTACCTGCAGTATTCCAATTAAACATCAGGTAAGGAAAAATAAATAAGCTCATCCCTAATAACAAGTAAAACGTTTGCCGCACAAAACCATGCCATGAATTTCTTTGGAAAAAAATATATAGTAATAACGGCCCCAGCAAAGTAATTCCATCCGGGCGAATCCAGAGCAGCAAGCCGAGATAAGCTCCAGCAATGAATGGGCGTAGTTTAAACCATGGCAGATTGAATAGAACCAGGAAAATTGCTAAGGAAAATAAGATCGTTTCCATTCCTGATAACGCTGCCCATACCAGGTGATATTCGAATATCACAATCAATACAAACAAGAGGAGTACTGGCCTTTTATGTTGTGGCAGCTTAAGTGCTTCGAATATTGCAACAACAACTAATAAACTCAAACTAACGAGGCCGAGGAAATAAGACCAGACAGTTGGATTAATATTCAGGATATAGCCACCCACCAGCAGCAGTGTCCATAGAGGAGCAGTGGATCCTGCGGATGGGTGTCCAGGAATATATGCCCATTCACCATGGCTTAAATTTCGCGGCGTAGGTCTGGTGAATCCAGGCATCATCCAATGGAAATCCAATTCCATAGGTTTGCTTACTCCATGTGAGATAGAATCCCCCAGAAAACAGAACCAGAAAGAGGATTAGTAAAAGTATCCTGATGCCTGGTGATTTCATGGCTCGTGACTAATCTTAAATATCTGAACGTCGTCGATGGTGCTCAGGTATTCAAAGACATTCTGTCCTGCCGGATTTCTATAAATTTCAGGATAATTGGTGCCAGGCTCCAAGAGCAAATACTCGGCACCAAACTTCTTCGCAGCGGCAACCCCGTTGTCCGGAGAACCTGAAGGAATGACAATACTTGGCCTATCAGCGGCCAATGTGAATCCGGGAGGATTATTAACCATTACAACAGATTTTTTTTGCGGGTCGATGCTAAACAAATAATCTTCGATTTTGGAATAGAGAACGACTTCGTAGCCCCAAGGTCAATTCGTTCCTATATCCAGATTACGATACGTCAAGAACCCAGAAAAAAGAACGCCGATAGTAACAAATCCGGTTGTTAATACCTTCACAGCTGAGGCCACGTTCCAATTCCGCTTTTTTGCCATCCAGTCAATTGCCACTTGCATCCCCAATGGGATCACTGCCCACAATAATGGCTGTACTCCTGCTGCCGAATGATAAAAACTACCACGGACACCAGAAAAAGGCCAAAGAAATGTCATTAATAAGAAAATCAATATCCAAATCAAAATGCCAAACCGGGTAATAAAATGCTGCCTGGTTCGGTAAAGGCCAAATAGGGTAAACGGAAATAAGAAAATTGCTCCTTGTACGGCAATAGTTGTTTGTAAATTTTGACCCAATGCCCAAAGCCTTGCTTGAAAAATATGCACCCATCCTGAAGCAAGCCAATTTTCCAAGTTGATTTGTGTCGACGGAAAAGCAAATATTTCTTCATAATTTGTCAACCACAACGTTTTGGAATTTCCTGGCGGGAAAATAGTATTGAACTCAAACCAATTTCTCAAATACCATGGTCCCATAACTACTAAATACCCGAGCCCAACCCCTAAAAATGCAGCTATCGTTCTCGACGCAGAATATCTTCGGCTCATGAAGAAAATTAACAGCATACTTGCACCAAACCAGATGATCCCATCCACACGACTTAAATGCATCAATCCAGCAATCAGGCCAATTCCCCCCCAAATCCACCACTTCTCCGATTCGGTGTAAATCTTAAAAACCAAGAGCAAGTAAATTCCCCCAAAGACCATAAAAATTCCGAAAGCATCAGTCGTTGTGATAAACGGGAGATAAAATCCGGAAAATATGGCGAACAATCCAGCCAATAATCCTTGCTTTTGATTTCCACCTAATTTTTGGCAGATTGAACTGGTAATGGGAGGTATGAAAGCAGCAATTACCAAAAGGATAATTCGCGCCCCAAAAAAAGTTTCCGCACCAAGCAAGAGCATACTCAGGTACGTCAAGATGGATGTCAGGGGCATCCAATAGAGGTAAGATGGACCAGGTAAAGAACTTGATTCATTCAGATAGTTCCATAGAAATGGTTCTTCACCAATCTGACTGCTTGATAATTCCCTTGCGTTAAGATAATAATAATCTGCGTCCATATATCCTGGTCCTAATTGCAAATACGCAATGATTGCGAATAGGAACAGGGTAAATAAATACAACAGTACATTCTGCCGGATATTGCTCACGATTCCAGTCCCTGGTCAAAGGGCATTCAATGCATCAACAAGCGGACGTCTTGGACGGATTGCCCACCATCGAATCCAATACAATCCAATCAGAAGAAGGAATGGTAATGGGAAGAACATGATTGGGTGCTGCTGTGGCTGGCCTCCATACTGCACTGTACGCAGGAAAATCAACCAGAGGCCGAAAAGCAATCCAAGGAAGATTAAGATCGATACAAATTGTGCATTTTTTCCCCACCGTTTTTCCAGGCTGACAACAACAAATACCAATGGAAAGAATAAAACAATGTAATTGCCGGGATCCGTCTGAATTCCAGTCCACTGAGAAACAACCAAAGTCAAGCAAGCAGTCCACAAAAACCATTCAAATGATTTCCCCCATGCCATGATCCATTCAAAAATAAGAATTGCAACCATGAGAATCGTAAGACCCCACCCCAATTGCCTGCCTACTCCCGGAAACCATTCCAGAAATGCCGCTCCCGGCGTTCCAGGTGGGTTGTAACCAGGATAGCGAATTACTTCGTAAAAATTCTGAATAAACCAGTCTGGGATAAAAATAATCCCAATCAGTGAAAATATCAATATTGAGCCATAGCTCCATAACAATAGGCGCCACCTGCTCCTTGATAGAGCCCAGAGTGTAATGAAGAACAGAATAAGAATTGCTACTTGAGGTTTAATCGTTGCAAGGCCAAGTAAAATTCCCGCTAACTCATCTCGATCCTGGCGTATCGCCAATAATGCCCCGGTTATAAACAGGGCTACCAGGATGACAGCATTACCATTGATTAGTGGACGGATACTGTGGTACCAAAGTATAGAAAATAAAAAATAGATTATGAGGACAAAAAGATTCGGCCGCCATCTAGCCAGATTGATACTGATGAAGGCCAATGCTATGATTGCTATTTCAAGTACAGTCATCCAGGCTGCTCTGGCAACCGTGAAATCCTGCATAATGGCGAATGGCGCGAAAATTAATGAGGCATAAATGGGGTAAGCTACTCGTAATTCATGCTCACCAGGCTGGGCTGGCCTCCCATAAGCCAGCGTTTGAATTCGAATTGCAACCTCTTCCGAGTAAGGGCTGACACCATTCATAATCAACTCTTGTGTTCCAACCCAGTGCACGAGAAAATCATTTCCCCCGGGATTGCTTTTTACATAACTTAGGTTTGCCCAAAATACACCTGCAATCACCCCCACCAGGACGAAAACTAACACCAGAGCTGAAAATATCGAACGGGTCGTTGAATTCAATTAAATCTCCATTAATTCTTGAGGGGATTTATTCTCAATGACTTTCGGTTCTAATCCAGATGTATAGAATAAACCTGAATATATAATTAATAATAAGGTCCGGATCAATATCGTAAGCCAAATCAGATCGAATCTGCCTCTTGATAATAATACAGGCCATTCTAACAAATTGATTGTAAGAAAGGTTAGCGCACAAAGTAGGCCGAGCCGGGTTGGTAATCCCAACAAAAATAACGGGAGCAGGTAGGTTGACCATTGAGGACTCCATCCAGGAGACCAAAGGAAAAAAATACTAAATGTTAACCCGACGATTGGGATGGTTGATTGGGTGGGGCTGTTCGACAATCGTCTAACAGCAAGAAACCCAAGTAATCCGAACACTGGCAAAGTTACCAGGCTAGGTATTTTGGCCGGATTTCCCGTTGGGGTAAAGGCCGTGTCGGCATTCCGATGGTCAATATTTTCAGAAAAATTTCCTGTTGTCAAATTGCCATCTACTAAAGCCCAAACGGATTCCCAGGAACCTTTTACAAATTGTGATGCAATTGATGCCCTTGTATATTCTGGTGATGCGATTAATAAGCAACAATATACAGTCAGTGGTAGCAGGATTGCAGATGTAAGAAATCCGATCGCCTTCCGGAAAGATAAAAATTTAACTGGTAAAACGAATAATAAGATTGGGAACAATTTTATTAAGAAACCAATGCCAACAACCACCCCTGACCATGCATATTTCTGATCCAGAAACAAGTAAATTGTCACCAAGATCATTAGTAAACATAAAACATCAAATGTCCACCATGTGAAAGGCAGTACGAGTGACAGAATAGTATAGCCGAAACCAATGATCGATACTTTATCATCGGTAAGATTTATCTTCTTTGCAATAAGTAAGAATAAATAGATATTGAAGGCTTGGACAACTGAAAATAGGATGATCAATAAATATTCGTAGGCATGTTGGTTCTGGCTTACAATTGCAACAAATCGAGAGATAAATGGAAATACCGGAGGGTATTCAACCCATATATCGAAATACGGCATTCCAAGCTTCGCGATAGGTAGGTAATTCCAAAAATCACCATAGCCTTTTAACCCATCCAAAGAAAATCCCATCAGCATGATGAATCGGGCACAAATAAAAAGGAAAGGGAAAAGTAATTTCAGCAGGTGATCTTCTTGTGAGGGCTCCATTTAATTTACCTTCTAATGTAGCTGCGATTGCTTTTTGGTGAAAACAACGGAGATTGCATCTTCATAGGCCTTCTCCCAATCAGAGCTATTTGCCAACGAAACTGCCAAAGGGGAATTTCCTGGCACCATCACAGTTTTAACCGTGTACTTGTCCAATCGGGTCTGCCAGCCTTGAACTGCAGAATACGTTTCTAAATATTCCTGCAAAAAATCGTTTCCGAATAGATCAGTCCTACCATCAACAAAAACCGGGTACTCAGGCAAATACCAGATCAAATAACCTCCCCAGTTATAATCATTGAATAAGTTTCCCGAGGGCTGATTCTTTTGCAGCCAATCAACAGCTCCGCTTGGGTAAATGTTTGCCGTTGCCTGATCCATGATTTCTGGTGAGCTGACATAAATAACTTTGAGTAGCGCAGTACAAGTAAAAATGATTAGTAATACACTATTCAGGAAAAGCTGAACCGCGCGCGGAATTTCTACCGAGCCTCGATGGGAAATTTTTCCGCGATGGATGAGTTTTTGTTCCACGTGACTATATACAGGCTTCATTCGAAGCAACAACAACCAGGCATATTTCCCAAAAATCGGGGCTGCTACGATTGCAAATGGACCAAAGTTCCGCCGTGCGAGCAATGCCATGGATGTGAATAATCCTAAAGTGACAGCTTCAACACCATCCATTTGCTTGCCAGATAAACCAATTGCACCAATTGTTCCAACCAACAAATAGATAAATGGCTGTTCTACAATTGAATGAAAATCGGGCGACGCCCACTCCGGGATAAAATCTTGCAAGACTCTGATGCCGATTGTTTCGAAGGGAATTGTTAAGATCCTCAACCCATTCGCATTGATCAAGATGGCACCAGCACTCACCAATGTCCAGAAAAAGATAGTTCGAGTTGGATGCGCAAATCCACCCGTCGCATCTGTCCTTATTTGAGGATCACTTTGTTTTCCAAAAGCCAAAAGCCAATTAATTCCTTCCCCTAATATGACCGCTGCCAAAAGAATAAAACCCAGGGTGTAACCACCGTGGGTATTCGCCCAAATCAAGAACAGGAACGGAAGCAAAAAGAGATAGTTTTTTCGATCATTCCTAAAAAGGTAAATTATTAAAGTTAGAAGGGCAAATAAAAATAAAGAAATGAGCTGAGGGCGTGGTGTCCACACTGGTGCTGCAACTAATGAAAATGCTATCAGAACGAACGCACGAAATAAGTGTGGACAATTCATTTGGAAGTAAACCAGAATCATGCTTGCACCGGCAATTATCCCCATCAATGCCGCCAACCCTGCGAACGAAAAAATTCTATAGATAGTGAACATCAACACCTGGCCCAGCCAAGCATGGTTTGTCCACAACTTTCCTGTGACCGTATGTGTAAATACATCCCAGGTCAGGGGTTGATGTTGATTTATTGTTACCTCACCAGTTTTCATCTGCCACCACATGTCACTATCGACCGGCGTTCGGGCAGCCATAATGAAAATCAACAAGAATACAATCGTCGGGACCAGCCATCTGAGCTGGGGGTACTTATCGGTACCGCTCAAGGTTGTATCCTGCGCAGAATGACTGTGACCGCATCTTTATAGATTGGCTGCCATTCGGACGTAGCAATGGCGTTCTGGACGAATGGTTCCCCAGATGGAAAAACAATCCACTCAACCCCATAATCTACCAGGTTTTTGTCCCATCCATTTTGACTAGTCAGAATTGCTTCATAAACTCGAGTGAGGTCCTCGCCATAAAAATCTGTCTGCCCATCGATAAATACTAATTCCTGCGGCCAAAGCCGGAAAAGCAAATAGCCACCCCAAGGGAAATAATTAAACATGTTCCCTTCCTGAGGATGAGCTTCCAACCAGTCAACTGCTTCCAAAGGAAATGTTGTTGGATAAAATTGATTCCCATACCTCCCAAAATCTAGCTTTATCCCAGACATGAATAGCAGGTAGGTTACACCAATAACCAGGATTGGAAACAACCAACCCTTGATCATTTTTTCGGTTATCGCAATTTGGTAATCCAGGCGGAAGAATGGTTTTAGCAATTTTATTGGTTCAAAAGCCTGGATTGAAATTGCCAAAGCAGGTGCGACGATAATTGCATAGAGAGGAATATTTCGAGTACTAATGAGCGCCATTCCTGTCCAGCCTGCTACTAATATGGGCATATACCCTGGGAATTGTGGACGAGCCAATCCCATAAAAAGGAGCGACAGGCAAATTAGTAGCAAAAATGGCCAGGTACTGATTTGATGAAAGTCGGGGGGCAGGTACTCGGCCGTATGACTAACCAGATAATTATTCTGCAAATAGCCTAGGCTCGTCTCCCAAATTCGCCACCCAACCGGGTTTAGTAAGGTTACGAGTAATGAAATAAATCCTGCAAGAAGTAATCGGATAAGTCGTTTTCTGGAATCCGCCAGCGAAATAGATTTAGCCAGCCAGCCTTCCCAGAAAACACCTACGATAAACCCTGCACAAAGGACGAATCCGGCAATAAAAGCCCCGTGCAGGTTGACCCACGCCAGCATCGTTATTGGCAGCAACCACCAAGCGCTTGTTGCCCCAGAATAAACCCTGTCCAGCAGGTTATACCAAATAATCAAAAACAAAATGGTAAACAAGTGAGGACGTGTCAGCCAGTGTAAGCTTCCAGCGGCAGCGACAAGGATTACCACAATTAAGGCGGATAATGGACTTCCTGATTTTCTCATAGAAAAATGATAGACCCAGGCGTATGCGCATCCAATTAGGATTGCAGATAAAAGAATCACACCATTGAATCCCGCAAGGCGATAAGATATTGCGAAAATCAACTGGGATAACCATTCATGAGGTGTAATTGGGTCGCCGAATTTGGTATGAGAAAAGATGTCAATTGTAGGGATGACCCGCTGTGAAAGGATGTACTCCCCAATCGTAAGATGCCGTCCTAAATCCCCATCGATATTCATCATTCTGGGACCGAACCCGATTGCAACGATAAAAAATAGCCCAAATACGAATCCGGTAAGATTTGGAAGGAGGATGGATAATAATTTTTCTATTTGAACTTTCATTCGTGATTTTCCCCCAAGCCAATCTCTCCAACCCGCACAGCACGACTGAGATGATAAAACACCTGATAATCACCAATTGATTTTTCTAACCAGCTAATATTTTGCTTTCTGAACATATTTCTTAAATAGTTGTCAAGATCTGGATGGTTAGTGGTAATATATGCCACCTTATCAGATGCTGCTACAAGGTCATTGTAGGGGGAAAAACGATTGTCGCGTGTTGTATATCGAAAATCCTCATGGTATGGAAGTGCCGGGATAAATATTAGCTCTTCCTGAGATAAAAAAGCCAGGGGATATGCTACCCAATAATTTGTATACCCGCGATTAATCTCATTTTCTTTCAAGAAGTCAATCAATGGTTCCATATATTGGTTATTAACTTGAGCAACCTGGTCAAATTGGGTTGTCAATCCCGGCGGGTTTTTGCGCACAATCTGGTTAACTGCGAGAAAGTTATATGCAATTAGAAATATTGGCAAAATCAATAACCAAAGACGCCATCGCATGTAGGCATCCAGTATCAGCGCTGACCCAATCAATATCAATGGAATATACAGTGGCAAAAAGTATCTGCCAGATGGATCATTTCCAAATGGAGTAAATACAAATCCAATCATGGTGATCATGCCAACCATCAGGACTATCGCTGTTCCTGGTGAATAAAACTCCCACCTCTTGGATTTCTGTTTCCAAAACACAAATGCTGCACCCCAAAAGAGAATCACGAAGGGTAACAATGGCAAAACCAGCCATTCTACCGACCAGGGTGGTCTCGCACCGATTGCAACGGGAAACCCAAGAATAATGAGTGACAAGAGCCGTGTCCCAATTTCAGTGATTAAAGACGAACTTTGCTGATTGCTGGCAATTGCGCTTCCCAAAAGTTCGTTTGCCACAGCAGTTTGTGAACTACTGACCACATAATAGATAACTGGCCAACACCCAATCAATATTCCAGAAATCAATGCAACGCCATTTTTAATATAAATACCAAGGGATCTGCGTTTAAAATTTCTTACAATCTGATACATTAAATAAATGATCACTGCTGCACTATATACCAGTGTCAAGCCGAAAACCCAAAAGCCAAATCCGATAAACAGCCCCAATATCAACCATCGTAGAATCATTTGCGATGAAAATTCTTGGGTGTTCGTTTGGATTGATAATCCGAGCAGCAGGATTAAATTACCTATGACTAACGCTTCGCCGTATCCACCCAGGGATACACTCGTGTAAAGTAAAACATTAATCGTGGGGACGATAAAGAACATTACCCCGATCAATGGGAGTATCCGGGTTTTGGTTAGTTTTATCAACAGCCAATAAGTTGTCAGGACCCAGGCACTGAATAACAAGAATTGGACAATCCGAATAATGTAAACATGTTCGCCAAATATCCGAAAACCGATCGCAATAAAAATGGCATCCAAAGAACCCATGTAAGCCTGCCCATAGAAAAATACCGGGATTGGATGTCCTAATGCGATATGCCTAGCCATCAGGGCAACGATTGCTTCATCTGAATTAAACGGGACAACATTCAATACATATAACCTAAGACGTAGCAAGCCATGCAGAATGAGCACAGGCAATACAATCCAGGCTCCAAGTTTGTTAAAACGGCTATGAGGCTGCTCAATTGCCGCCATAAAATTCATTTGCCACCAATCTAATAGAATTCTTTCCAAAACCAATCTTATACTAGGCTAAGAGCTGACAGCATTTCAATTGGATGACGAATGTATCGAGAAACCAAGCCTAAAATTGCCTCAATAAATATATGTTAGCTACACGAACCCGCCAATTTTTATATGCATTATTTGGCGTATTTCTGGCCGGATATCTGGTTGTTTACTTCGCCGGGATCCAAACTGTTCCTTTTCACCCCGATGAATCAACCTACATCTACATGGCTGAAGATTTCCAAATAGCTTCAACTAATCCATCCTTAATTTTCCGAAAGGATCAGGAAGCCGATGCGTTAAAGTATCACTATCGTTTAGTAAATGCCCCCTTGGGAACCTACTGGATAGGTTTATGGGAATATCTGGGGGGTGAAAAACCACTCCAGGTCGATTGGGATTGGTCGATCTCGATGGAAGAGAATAAACAAATCGGAGCAATGCCTGATGTCCGTACATTGACCCTGGCGAGATTATCTTCGGCCATTCTTTTCCCGATATCATTAGTTTTTGCATATTTATTATCAAGGATAATTTTTGGGGAAAACGCGGCATTAATTGCCCTGTTCCTGACAGCAACAAACGCTATTTATCTTTTACATACGCGCCGGGCAATGCTTGAATCAATTTCCTTAGTAACCATTTACCTCGTTCTTTGGTATCTGCCACAAGCAAGGAAGAGACCGATCTGGTTCGGATTTGTGTGTGGTCTGGCATTCACCGCCAAACAATCGATGCTGCCATTGGTAATCGTTGGAATAGTTCTGATTTCAATCCCTGAAAATATACCTCAGCCAGCATCACGCTACGCCATAAGCGTTTTCAAGAAAATTGTTGGATTTTCTCTATCATTTATATTCATATTTATGGTTCTCAACCCAATATATTGGAACGATTCCATTCAAAGACTAAAGGCATCCTTCCAGGAAAGGAGCACCCTTTCAAAATATCAGCATGCTGATGTTGAGTGGAAACAGTTTCCATATTCTGCTCCAGCGACTTCTCTGGTCATCCTTGCGGATCTATTTTTTCAATCCCCATCTTTTTCTGAGCTATCAAATTACCGGGATCAAACTGCATTCCAGGAAACTGAATACCTAGCAAATCCACTAAACAATTTATTTCGTGGGTTGGTTGCCGGCACGATATATTTATCCCTTACTTGTTTTGGGGTCGTAATTTCAATAAAAACATTATGGGGAGCGGACCGTAAGAAAGCTTTCTTAATAGCGGTTTACCTGATAGCGTTTTGCGCTCAGTTGAGTTTTAATCTGATATATCTCAACTTGCCCTGGCAACGTTACGTAATTCCACTCATGCCATATGTCATTCTATTCACCAGTGAGGGAATTCGTTACATTTTCGACAGCCTGAAAAAGAAAATGCTCCTGCGCTGATTTGCAGGAGCATTTTGTTGAAAAGCCGAATTTATCCAAGGTATTCACGTAGCTTGCGTCGAATGGCAGGATGGCGCAAACGGCTCAAAGCCTGGGCTTCAATTTGGCGTACCCGCTCGCGTGTAACTCCCATTTTTCGACCCACTTCCTCCAACGTGTAGGCCTGTCCATCAAGCAAACCATATCGTAGTTGCAAGATGCGAACTTCACGGGGAGGCAGGGTATTCAAAACGCTCTCAAGATGTTCCCTTAACAAATTATAGGTTGCAGTCTCGTCAGGGGCAGGAATTTCTTCATCCTGAATGAAGTCACCCAACACCGAATCCTCTTCGTCATCGGTTGGTGTCTCCAAAGAAAGGGGACGCCTCGCAACTTGGATCATATTTTCTACTTTTTGTGGTGTCACTTCCAATGCTTCGGCGAGTTCATCCACAGATGGATCGCGCCCCAGTCGTTGGGTGAGCTGGTGCTGCACCCGAAGTAATTTATTGATTTGATCGCCCATGTGAACAGGGACGCGAATTGTCCGTCCTTGATCTGCAATGGCACGTGTTACAGCCTGCCTGATCCACCAGGTTGCATACGTAGAAAATTTATGACCGCGGCGGTAGTCAAATTTTTTCGCTGCCCGAATAAGCCCGATGTTCCCTTCCTGGATCAAGTCGAGGAATGGCACACCGCGACCCATGTATTTTTTTGCCACACTGATCACAAGCCGTGAGTTTGCTGTGATCAAATGCTCGCGTGCCGACCAACCATCCTGAATCCACACCTGTAAATCACCCTTGCGGGTAGGGAACAAACCACCTGTGGCAAGTTCTTCCCGGGCTATTCGCCCGCGTTCGATACGCTGGGCTAAGTCCACTTCTTCTTCAGCAGTCAAAAGAGGGACCCGACCCACTTCCTTCAGATAGAGGCCGATCGTATCGTCAGTGTCTATATTCGCAAGATAATTATCGGTGTCTTCAAGCTCACGACGGGGATCATCTTCAATATCATCATCATCAGATAATTCATCGTCTGAGGGGCCGCCAATAGTTGCATCATCTACATAAGGAATGCCTGCACTGATCAATGCAGCAAATGCTTCTTCTAACTGATCAACATCTTGCTCCGCTTCAGGAAAAAAAACAAGAATATCATCAATCGTGACGTAAGATTTTTGCCGGCCGAGCTCAATTAAGCGAGCGACGGCCGAATGTTCATCATCTTCGGTGTCCTCAATCTCATTTAACAGTTCTTCATCAATCATGGTATCTCCTGGTCCCAAAAGGGATCTAATTCACGTCCATCACCATTAATCTCACCAATCAGCATACTCTTTTTTTTAAGCAAAATCAATACTTTCTCGCCACTCTAACAAAACAATAATAATGCTCTCGAGATCCAAAACTGGCTTCACAAAGGCAACATTAAAGCACAGCAACCAAATGGCGGCAGTGCTTATCTGAATTAGCGCAAACAACAGATAAAGACTATACAAAAATAAAATATCGAAGTCAAGGATCAGATGATGTTTTAACAAAATGCTAATGTTGCTTGACACTTCCTAATCCATTTTGTACAATCAGTCAGGCTTCTACCACTGCCGGGGAAATCCTCACTACACATTCCGCATGTATTGTATGCAATGTGAATTAGAAATTAAATCTCACAGGTACGGAGATTTCTTCAACAGATTGGAACCGCTTTCATCCCTATCCAGAATTTCTTTTCGGATATATCCCCAGTGTGAAGCACACTGGCGGATTGTTCGTTTAAGTAAAGACTAATACCAGGAGAGAAACGATGACAGCCATGCAAGGTATCGAACCGTATGAGCAGATCATGATTTTGGTTGTGCTCGTCACCGCATTCATTGCGCTCGGTTATGCGTATTGGCTTGCTCGACAAACCTTTGCAGCAGATAAAGGCAGTCAAGCAATGCAGCGGATCTGGGGGTTTATCCGTGATGGCGCAAATGCTTATCTCCGAACACAATTGCGGACGGTCGTGGTCCTTATCCTGCTTTTGACAGTTGCAATGTTTCTAAGTGTCGCACTTGTTAAGCCTACTGGCGAAGCAAACGAACTATTTTGTCCGGCTGCAGTTGAGGAGGCTTACATCACGGATATTTCCGCAAAAACGGGTGTATCAAGAGACCGCCTGCTGGTGGATATGGAATCGAACACCGCCAAACAGGTCGCTCTTCAAAACAGCTATTCAGATTTCAACCCAGAGCGGATTGCAGCTAATGTTTCCTGCCAGAATGCAGTGTACGGGATCGCCGTTGGCCGCGCACTGGGATTTATTATGGGGGCGAGTTTCTCTGCTTTGGTAGGATTTATCGGTATGAATATGGCAGTTCAGGGAAATGTCAGGGTGGCAGCCGCATCCCGGCACAGCTTTAGTCGTGCGCTGAAAATTGCTTACAGATCAGGAACGATCACTGGAATGCTCACTGATGGGTTGGGGCTGTTAGGTGGAACGTTGATTTTCATTATTTTCGGCAAAGCCGCACCCGATGTTTTACTGGGTTTTGGCTTTGGGGGAACTCTCCTCGCCCTATTCATGCGCGTTGGTGGTGGAATTTATACAAAAGCAGCCGATGTTGGAGCCGATCTGGTTGGTAAAGTAGAAGCGGGTATGGATGAGGACGATCCGCGCAATGCAGCAGTGATCGCAGATTTGGTTGGGGATAACGTTGGCGATTGTGCCGGCATGGCTGCCGATATTTTTGAATCATACGAAGTGACGATCGTATCTTCCTTAATTTTGGGGCTGGCACTGACAGCCATTACTGGTCAGCTATTTTGGATCGTTTTACCATTGCTTGTCCGTGGAATTGGGGTGATTAGTTCAATATTTGGCACATACGCCGTTTCCTTATGGCATGTAGATGATGCCGAAGAGGCGATGTACAAATCGTATGAGCTATCAAGTGCAATAACCATTACTTCCACTTTCTTGCTCTCGGTTTTTTATGCTGGTTCTCATAGTCCATCGGGAGATCCACTTCAATATCTATCATTAGGCGCGCTGGTTGCTGTTGGTGTTGCTCTCGCAGTCGCTTTTAATCCACTCACAGCCATTGCCACGAGCGCGAAAAGTCCACGCGTTCAAAATATTGCTAGGGCAACTATCTTCGGTCCAGCGTTGGTCATATTGGAAGGCCTATCCCTTGGATATCTGTCCAGTGTCTGGTCTGTGCTCGTCATCGTCGCAAGCATCTCAGCCTCAATTCTCGTTTACACGATTACATTTCCAAGCAATTTGTACCTGCCCGTCCTGATCATCGGTGTTGTGGCTGCCTTGGTCGCTGTAATCCGTGGCATCATGGAAAAAGAGTTGGCGAATGGGCTCTTCCTCGCAATGTGGATCATCGTGGCCTCCTTATATTTGATCAGTATGCGCGAGATTGCCCCTGGCGACCGATTTACCTACATTCTTTTTGGCGTGTCTTTGATTGGTGTCGGTATGCTTTCACACACTGGCAACAACGTTAGTATGGATACCTTCGGACCTATCTCGGATAACGCCAATGGGATCGCGGAGCTGTCAAAGGATGATTTTTCACCGGAATCACGCCAGATTCTCGCCGACCTGGATGCAGCTGGCAATACAACGAAAGCGATTACTAAAGGAATTGCCATCGGCTCAGCTGTAATCGCGGCAGTATCATTATTTGGGGCTTTCTTTATCGATATCGAACGAGTACTTCCACTTGATCGCCTTGAAACTTTCACCCGTACGATCAATCTGGCTGACGCAACCGTCTTCGTCGGACTCTTAATTGGCGGAGCATTACCATTACTCTTCAGTGGGCTATTAATCAAAGCTGTTAACCGGGCGGCAGGGAATATCATGGCAGAAGTTCGACGGCAGCTCCGTATCCCTGCAATTATGTCCGGTGAACAGACGCCGGATTATGCAAACGCAGTGACCATTTCCACACGGGCAGCCCAGACAGAGTTGGTACCCCTGGGTTTGATCGCAATTCTTTCACCCATTGCCGTCGGTTTGTTACTAAAAGAACAGGCTCTGGGTGGGTTTCTGGCTGGAGTAATCCTCTCTGGTCAATTACAAGCTGTATTTATGGCAAACTCAGGTGGGGCCTGGGATAATGCAAAAAAGTATATTGAAGACGGACACTATGGTGGAAAACAGAGCGAAAACCACAAAGCCAGCGTGGTTGGTGATACAGTTGGCGATCCTCTCAAAGATACTGCCGGGCCTGCCCTAAACCCGATGATTAAAGTCATGAATTTAATTGCGCTGATCATTGCCCCGATCGTCGTCCAGGCAACATCTTTAACGGTCGGAATACTGATTGCCGTTGCAGTTTCAGTTGTTTTGATCGTTTGGGCAGTACGTCGCAGTGATCGCCAGGAAAAACCTGCGGAGTTAGAAGCTGTCCAATCCTGACAGAAATTTTGGTGATAGATAGAAGGTTTTGCTGGAAAGTTTGCAAAACCTTCTATTTTTATCTCTAGAACACACAATTTTATGGAACTGGTAACACACTTGCAACTTCATTAAGAATGAGGCATACTAGAATCATGAGGTCGCGTATTACTGTGCATCTTATGGAGTGAATGGCATGGCAAAAATGAATTTGCGTGAGTATCACGATGAAATTGAAAACATAATCAATCGGGGCAGGTTCGATGAAGCAATTGCACACTGCCGGAATATATTGACTGTATATCCGAAATCGGTAAACACTTACCGCTTATTGGGCAAGGCATTCTTAGAAGCCAAACGGTATACGGACGCAATCGATATTTTTCAGAGAGTATTATCTGCTGTTCCTGATGATTTTGTATCCCACTTGGGGTTAAGCATAATCCGCGAAGATGAAGGAAACCTGGATGCAGCCATCTGGCACATGGAAAAAGCATTTGAAAACCAACCATACAATAGCGCGATCCAGGAGGAACTCAGGCGATTATTCGAGCGCAGAGATGGTTCTGCCCCGCCTCGTATGCGTCTAACAAGAGCTGCCCTCGCAAGAATGTATGTAAAGGGCAACCTTTATCAACAAGCAACTGCCGAAATCCGCAGTATTCTTAGCAAAGAGCCTCAAAGGATTGACCTGCAGAATTTGCTAGCGAAGATGTACCTAAAGTCGGGGAAAAAAGTTGAGGCAGCAGACGTGAGCAGCAAAGTATTAAATCGCTTGCCATATTGCTACGACGCAAACCAGGTTTTGGCTAATGTTCTGTCCGAAAGTGATCGGAAAGATGAAGCCGGTATCTATCGTGAGCGGCTGGCATCATTAGATCCATATTCGGCTTATACCAGCTTAGATCAACCATTGACTGACCTTGTAGTAAATTCTGCAGTTGTTATCGATGTTTTAGATTATCTATCAACAGACGTTGTTCCGGTAGAACAACAACCAGATTGGATGACGACCCTCGGACTATCTGCTTCCGAGTTAGATTCTGATCTTGAAGAGGATTTACCGGATTGGTTAATCGCTGCGTCAGCCCAAATCCAGACTGAAGAACCAGGTGTTGGTTTCTCAGAGGATATCGAAAAACTCGATGCGGATGATTCGTACCCCAATCTGATTCTATCGGAAGATACAGACGATATTGATATGGTGGAGTGGCTGGGAAGTTCAAATCAAAAATCAAATATCATCGAAGAAACAACTGATTATGATGTTCAAGAAACGCCGAGCGAGTGGTATCAAGAACAAGAGGCTGCTCTTGATACGTTGAACGACCAAATTCCAGCCATAGAGGCAGATGGGACGCCTGAAGCCGCAGAAATTCCTGATTGGTTAAGAAGCCTGGCACCGGACAATCTCGCCAGTGAGGACCAAGAAGCTGATTCAGAACTAGCAGCATTATTTGATCGAGCTGAGCCGATAACAGATGATACGGATGTCGCTGGAGAAGAAAAAGATGGGATTCTTCGTGCTGCCGGAGTTGTGGCAGGTCTAACTGCAGCAGCTGGCTTTATATCCAATGAAGATGCTGATTCCAGCAGTGAAGAGGCAGAAGAACCCGATCTGATGACGGAAGGAGCAATTGAGGGTGTTGATCAGGCAGTCCCTCTTGCCCAGGATTTATCGCCGGATCCCTTGGCTCAAAGTGAGATTGATGAATTACTTCCAGATTGGATCAATGAGTATCAAGAAGAGCCAGATGCAAGCAGTAGCGTTTCACCAGTTGGATTAGCTGCGGCCGCGGCCATAACATCGGACCAGATCGACTTGCCAGATTGGTTGAAAGAAATAGATGAGTCGGAGGAAGATTTTAATGTTGAAGAAACGGGGACACCTGAAGATTTTATAGTCGCAGAGGCAGACATTCCTGAATGGTTAACAGAGATCGATGATGGAATGGAACAAACTGTCATTTCAGGATCTGATACCACAGATGAGTTGCCAGACTGGCTCAAGGATTTGAAGGAAGAATTGTTGATGCCAGAATCATCAATTGAGACAGATCTGAGTTCTTCTGAGGCAGATACCGAGGAAAAATTACCCGCCAGTGATGAAACTTCAGAATGGCTGGACGGGATCGATAAACCTAGTACTGCGACTGATGCTGAAGGAAAGCTGGAAACAATAGAACAAGCCGATTTATCTGACGAGGAACCACCTTCGACCAGTTTTACGCCGGATAATCAGATAGAGCTTGAGGAACCACCAGATTTTGCCGACGCGGATGAGGCGATGGCCTGGCTAGCAAGTCTCGCCGGCGAACAAGTTGTCACGAATACCAGCGCGGATGTTCAGGAACCGGACACAAGCGTCGAAGAAGCTATACTCAATCCAATCGAAGAACTGGCTGATACTACCGAGGTGGGCGAACTCGAATTGGATTCTCCTCCCGATTTTGAAGATGCAGATAGTGCAATGGCATGGCTCGAGGATTTAGCGGCCAAACATCCAGCATCTGATACTTTGGAGATGGGCGAACCATCCGAAGCAGCGGAGGCAATGGATTCCAGTTCTGAGCTTGATTCTGAAGCTGCGGCAACCGTCGTTGAAGATGTAGATAGTGGTTACAAAGATACGGATTTTACGAAGACACCACTTTCATCGGATATTCGTAAAGTAGATATCAATACCGCCTCCCTCGTTGAGATTGAACGATTGCCTGGCGTAGGTTTTCCTTACGCACAGGCGATCGTTGCCTACCGTGAAACGAATGGACCTTTTACCAACATCGATGAACTGGTAAATGTGCCTGGCATCGATCCAGATGATCTGTTTTCCATGCAAAATTACTTTAAAATCGAGGAAATTTCTGCTAAACCTGCTGCTCAAGTGACCTCGGAGAATAAAAAAATGCTGAATCAAGCTCGGCAATTGATGTCGGGTGGTGACCAAGAGCAGGCCATAATTGTGTATACAGACTTGATCAAAGAACAATCTTCGCTTGAAGATGTTATCTTTGATCTTAATCAGGCTCTTCAAAATCAGCCGGAAAACTATGAAATCTGGCAAACACTCGGTGACGCATATATGCGCAATAATCAAATGATCGAAGCGATGCAAGCATATAATCGGGCGGAAGAATTGTTGAGCTGACCTTACTGGTCACGGTGAAAATCGACTACAATGAATGCGGTTGGCTGATCTTAACTCGCCAACCGCATTCTCATGAAATACCCTGGAGGATATCGTGGAAAGAACACTGGTGCTGGTAAAACCAGATGGAGTCCAAAGAGGCCTGATTGGAGAAGTAATATCCCGGCTTGAAAATAGAGGTTTAAAGCTGATAGCTGCAAAGTTTGTCCTTGTCAGTTTAGAATTGGCAGAAAAACATTATGAAATCCACAAAGGGAAACCTTTTTATCCAGGATTAATTGAATACATCACTTCATCACCCGTTATGGCAATGGTCTGGACAGGACCAGCTGCGGTTGCCGCTGTTCGCCAGACGATGGGTGCGACCCGACCTACAGAAGCCGCGCCTGGTACACTACGACATGATTATGCTATTGTTGTTGGTCGAAACCTGACCCATGCATCCGATTCTCCTGAGAATGGCGATAAAGAAGTATCATTGTGGTTCACTCCTCAGGAACTAGTCAGTTGGGACCGTTCGCTTGATAGCTGGATCCTGGAATAATCATTAGAACACCAAAATAAACGCCCTCTGGAAAGGAGGGCGTTTATTTTGGACATTACACCTCTATATTGTCGGGAGTGTTATAATTTCGAATTCTTACCTGCAGTTGCGAGGTGGATTATGATCAGCCCGATTGAAATCGAAAATAAATTAGATTTGTTATTGCATCATGTCTCCCGCCCAGGTAGGTATACAGGTGGCGAGCTAAATCAAGTTGTTAAACAATGGGATGACGATATTTGCAAAGTTGCATTCGTGTTTCCGGATATTTATGATCTCGGGATGTCGAATCTTGGCCTTGCAATCCTGTATGATCTTATCAATCAACGTGACGACGCTCTAGCAGAGCGATGTTTTTCTCCGTGGAGCGATATGGAGGATGAATTACGCGCTCATAACTTGCCATTATTCTCACTCGAGACAAAACATCCCCTCGCTGATTTTGATATCCTTGGATTCTCTCTCCCATACGAAACTTTGTACACAAACGCATTAAACATTCTGGATTTAGCGAATATTCCATTATTCAGTGAAGAAAGAAGCGAAGTGCACCCGCTCGTAATCGCCGGAGGTCACGCCACTTACAATCCTGAGCCCATGTTTGCTTTTATCGATGCATTTGTCATCGGCGAAGGCGAAGAAGTAATATCTGAGATTGTTGATGTCTTTAAGCTTTGGAAAGTTAGTGGCGAAAAGCGGCAGGCATTGTTGCACAGACTCGCGAAAATTTGGGGTGTTTATGTGCCATCTTTGTATTCAGTATTTTATGAATCCGATGGAACAATTTCATCCATCGAGCCAAATCTTCCGGATTTCCCAAAAACGGTAACAAAGCGTATTGTGGCTAAATTGCCACCGCCATTGACCAATTTTATTGTTCCCTACATTGATGTGGTCCATAATCGAATCCCGATTGAAATCATGCGTGGGTGTACACGCGGCTGCCGGTTCTGCCATGCAGGTATGGTTACCCGCCCGGTCCGCGAGCGACCAGTAGAAGAAATCGTGACTGCAATTGCTAACGCCATCAATGCAACAGGGTTTGAAGAGATCGGTTTGTTATCGCTTTCTTCATCCGATTATACGAATATCCTCGAACTCGTTAATGCTGTTGCAGATAAGTTTTCGGACAAACACCTCAATATTGCCCTCCCTTCATTGCGAATTGAATCCTTTTCGGTAGATTTGATGGATGCATTGAAGGATACAAAAAGGCACGGTTTCACCCTCGCTCCAGAAGCAGCTACAGAACGCATGCGGGAAATCATCAACAAGCCTGTCAGTACGCAACAGCTGTTGGATACTGCCCGTGAGATATATTCACGCGGTTGGACAACCATAAAACTATATTTTATGATCGGTCATCCCGCAGAGACCATTGAAGATGTCAGAGCAATTGCCGAGCTTTGCAAAGCAGTTTTGGCAGAGGGAAGGAAAGTGATTGGCGGAAGGGCAAAAGTTCATGCGGGGGTATCCACATTTGTTCCAAAACCACACACTCCTTTCCAATGGGTGCCTTGTGACACGGTCGAACAGATTAAATCGAAACAAGAATTATTAAAGCGTGAGCTAAGAGGCCGAGGATTAAAATTCAACTGGAACGATCATCGCGAAACTTTGTTAGAAGCCTGGCTCTCCCGGGGTGATCGGCGGTTGGCGGAAGTTATTTACCTGGCCTGGAAACACGGAGCGAAGTTTGATGCCTGGCAAGAACATTTTAATTATACCGCCTGGTTGACGGCTTTTGATCAGGCCGGTTTGGACCCCGCATTTTACACTCATCGCCCTCGCCGAATCGATGAAACATTTCCCTGGGAACATATCAGCACCTCAGTCCGAAAGCGTTTTCTTACAGAAGATTATCTATGGAGCACGCGCGGAAAAACCCGGGTTGATTGTCGTGAACGGTGCTTCGCTTGCGGAGTCCTTCCAACATTTGCCGAGATGCGAAGCTTAAATCCTGGCGAAGTCTGGCAGTGCCCAGAAGTCAAGCCAAGGTCCTCACGAGTTCCGAATCCGCAAACAATAACGATGGAAGAAATCAGCATCAATTCTGGGGATTAATAATGCCGTTTCGCATCAATTATCAAAAAGGAGTTGAGCTTAAATATATTGGTCACCTCGATCTCTATCGTGCCTGGGAAAGGCTGGTAAGGCGAGCAACTCTGCCAATCGCATACACGCAAGGCTTCAACCCACATCCAAAAATAAATATGTCACCTGCACTTCCCTTAGGATTCACCAGTATCTGTGAAATCATCGACATTTGGTTAGAAGTTGATTACGATCCAAAGGAAGTTGAAGCATTGTGTAAAAAAGCAGCGCCTCCGGGGATCTCAATTCTTAGCGTCAATTGTCTTCCTGAAAATTCTCCCGCATTGCAAACCCAAATTACTTCTGTTGTGTACAGAATCTTAATCGATACGGACTGTCCAAACGTGGAAACCAGCGTAGCCAATATGCTTGCAGCCCAAGAAATCCCCAGGCAACGAAGGGGGAAATCCTACGACCTCCGGCAATTAATCGAAAAATGCGAGATTGATACATCAGAAAATCAAGCCAAGCAGATTTACCTCCAGCTAGCCAGCCGCGAAGGCGCAACAGGTCGGCCTGATGAATTCCTCGCTGAGATTAATATCCCTATCCAGCTCGCCCAGGTTGAAAGGGTAAGATTTATTGGTACGTTAGCCTGACCAAGTTCGCCAGGATAATTGTTAACTCCATGTTCAGACGATTGTTACCGTGGTAAAATCGTGAGCGCTTGCCCCCATAGCTCAGTGGATAGAGCGCTGCCCTCCGGAGGCAGAGGCCTGCGTTCGAGTCGCAGTGGGGGTACACCAACCGCCCGAGAATGATCTCGAGCGGTTTTTGTTTTTGATCCCATCTTAAACTAGTCAATTACTAGATGATTTGCAGGTTATTCAGCTCAATCCCTGATTTGTTATTCCTTGTATTTCGGCCGAGTCGCAGCTCATGTTTATCACTAAAATATATGTATTTCTAACTAAACCTACCCAACAATTGGAGAAAATCGATGCTTAATAAACACCTTGTCATTCAAGCCTTCGACAACCAACCACTAATTCAATTCAACAAATACAAGTTTCTGATTAACCCTCTAACCGAGCAGATTCCAGCTACGAGCACAGACCTGCTACGAGCCACCGCTGAATGGCTCGTCGAATCTGGAAATTTCTCCACGGCAAACAAAATCGCGGGTGAGGAAGACAAAGGTGCCATCCTGGTTGCCGCAGTATCGCTTGCCACTGGACTACCCTTCGGCATGGCCCGCTGGTATCCCGCGGGGCTGGAAGGTCAGGTATCCGTTTCTTTTGACATGGAATATGCCAAAGGTCAACTATTCCTGAATGGTATAAACGAAAAAGATAAAGTTATTATCATCGATGACATGATTAGCACAGGCGGAACAATGCTGGCTCTTATCGAAGCCGTGCACCTGGCAAAGGCAGATATCATCGACATTATCTGTGTGGCTGAAAAAATTGATTACGGTGGTGTTCAGAGGATTGCTCGTGAGACTGGATTTCAGGTAAAAACACTGGTCAAGATATCAGTTGCCGGAGAACGCTCTAAAGTTGTCTAGACTTGCTAATGCCATATTGATGTCTGGAAAGATCACCGCATCTTGAGCAGATAATGCAGATTGCTTTATAGAATCTTCCGCAATACCGATTTTCTGCACTTCAATCCCCAATCCTTTCTCGTTGAGTATGTTCCCAACCTCCTGCACTGCAACTATCCCACCTGGAGTATCTTCAAAAACCGTGATTGTACAATATTGTAAATGATTTATGCCATCCAGTTTCTGCGAAGTAAGTGATTGCCTCGCATAAGCCAGGCTCTTCTCTAAAGACCATCCACTTGCCATTAAGATTGCAACGAGGGCATGCACCCAACTTGGTTTTGACAAGCCGCCAATATCCCGATGTGTTTTTTCTGCCAGCCAACTAATCTCACCATATCCAACTAAGGGAAGACCTTCCAGCCCTACCATACTGATCCCCAGGTCAGCATCCGGAGCGCCCCGAAAAACAAAAGGGCTTCGTGATGGACGGTTGGTCATAATCGCAGCACCATTTCCGGGCTGATCAGCCCACCGAATGATTTCCTCTGCCAACGATTCATTCAAGATACGTCGATCATACAGTGTCAAATAGCTTTCTGTCTCGAAACGGGAAGGTTTATTATAAGTATTCTTGTACCCAGGACTGCCTAAGATCAATTCCTGAAACCAATTCATCGTCGGAGAATGCTGAATCGATTCGCTATTTGCAACTAATTCTCTCGCTAGATCAACGGTCAGACCATACTTAATAGCTAACCTTTCAATCGCCGCTACACCACGTTTCAATGCCGATTCTTGAATCGATTGACCAGCGATCGCTTCAAATAGGCCGTCCAAGTTTAGTGTAACAGGCCGAGAAGGATTATTCTCTTCGACAACTTTCTCTTTTATTTGCAAAGTCATAAATGCCATGCACATAGCACTGGAATGCCATTCGCTGCTGATTCCCAGAGCCTCGAACATAGCAATTTGCTCATCGGTCAGAAGTACTTCTCCAATGCCGGTAGATATTCCTGCCAGCCTAACTGTTTCCTTCAATGCACGATGATAACCATACGGCCTTAACAAGACCCCATCCATATCAAATATTAGAATATCCATCAGGAAATCGTTTTTTATGCCTCTTTTCTAGTTCTGCCTCCACTTCAGTCAGTGAAATCCCTTGCTGTACCAGTAAAACAAACAGATGATAGATCAGGTCAGCGGACTCTTCAATCGTACGCTGGCGTCCTTGTCTACCTGCTGCAATGATCACTTCCACAGCTTCTTCACCCACTTTTTGGGCAGTTTTCTCGTAACCCGCGTTAAGTAGGCTGTTTGTATAAGCCCCTTCAACTGGATTATTTTTTCGATCAAGAACAAGATTAAATAGGATATTCAACATTATGTTCGTCCATAACCACAAAGAAACAACTAAAATTACCAGTATGGCACGCGGGTCCGCGCGGCTTGACCAACAACAGGAGGGCATCTCCATCGCAATCCACCTTGACCTCCTGAACATCCAGGAAATTTCCCGAACTCTCACCCTTTAACCACAGTTTCCTTCGGCTACGTGACCAAAAATGTGCCTGCCTTGTTTTTAGTGTGCTTGCCACAGCCTGGGCATTCATCTTTGCAACCATCAAGACCTGGCCAGTATCAATATCTTGAACGATCGCTGTAAGTAATCCAGAAGAATCAAATTTCAGCTTTTGCATCTAGTTCTCCATCTTGTACCAGTCTGATCGGAATTTGATTATCTGCTAGATATTGCTTCAACTCACCAATTGATAAGATTTGATCGTGGAACAAGGTCGCAGCTAAAGCCGCCTCTGCCTGAGTCTCAAGGAAAACATCCACAAAATCTTGCTTGCTTCCGGCCCCACCACTGGCGATTACTGGCACAGTAACCGCAGAAGCAATTGCTTCTGTCAATTCGAGATCAAAACCATCCCGAGTACCATCACGATCCATACTGGTCAGCAAGATTTCACCTGCACCGGCGTTCACACCCTGTAGCGCCCATTTGACAGCATCCAGACCAGTTGAGATTCTGCCCCCGTCCATAAAAACTTCCCATGCCCCGTCTCCTCTATGCTTTGCATCAATTGCCAGCACAATGCACTGATTTCCAAATCGCTTTGCAGCTTCGGTTAGCAGACCCGGGTCTTTCACCGCCGCAGAATTGATACTCACCTTGTCAGCCCCTGCCAGCAAAGTCTGACGGATATCCTTTACCTCACGGATGCCTCCCCCGACTGTCAGTGGCAGAAAAACCTGTTCCGCAATTGATTGAACTACTTCCAATGTAGTTTGGTGTCCTTCAGGAGTTGCGGAGATATCGAGAAAAACCAATTCATCCGCGCCCATCCTGTCATAGGTTTTGGCCTGCGCTACCGGATCACCGGCATCCCGCAGGTTAATAAAATTAATTCCCTTTACTACGCGCCCATCTTTGACATCAAGACAAGGAACAATACGCTTAGCGAACATCAATGGCCTCCTTCAATGTGAAATTTCCCTCATAAAGCGCTTTTCCAACGATCACCCCCGCCAAACCAACCTTGCGCACTTGGGCATATATCCATCAGATTTGCAGAACCACCAGATGCAATTACGCGTAAATTGGTCTGATCTGCTAACTGCTTTGAACTCACCCAATCCACACCTTTTTGCATCCCGTCATTTTGAATATTCGTATAGATTAGTAATTTTGCACCACTATCTGCCAGCCTTTTCGCCAAGAGCAACCATACTAAGTCCTGAATTTGCTTGCCACCCTCGGCTCATAAGTTCCTGACCAAGGACATCGAATCCAAAAGCAATCTTTTCTCCATCGAAACGCTTTAGAACTTCTTCGCCAAAATGCAGATTCTCAACTACAGCTGTGCCCAGTACTATCCGTGAAACCCCCAAGTCAAATGCGGCCGATATCTGGTCCATTGTACGAAGGCCTCCCCCTAATTGAATCTTAACTTTCTCTTTTCCGGCTTGCACGACCTTGCTAATTGCAGCTTCGTTCTCACACGTTTCTTCTCCAAAAGCCGCGTTCAAATTGACCACATGCAACCATTTTGCTCCCTGGCTAATCCATTCTTGAGCAACCAATTCCGGCGAATCATTGTATTCTGTCTGTTGATCTCGCATTCCCTGACGTAAACGGACCACCTTACCAAAACGCAAATCAATCGCTGGATACACGACGAATTCTCTCATCTCATAACTCCACAAAATTCTTTAATATTTGCAGGCCAACTTTTTGACTCTTTTCAGGATGAAACTGCACGCCAAAGATATTGGCTCGCTCAACTGAAGAAGCAAACTGTACACCGTATTCTGTAGTCGTAAGCACATCCGCACCAACTTTTGGGATACAGTAATAACTATGGTTAAAATAAACATAATCCCCCTTCTGAAGGCCATGCATCAGCATTGATGACTTATTAACATCCATTTGGTTCCAACCAATTTGCGGCACTTTGATACCCGGCTGTTGAAAAAGGACCACCTTGCCAGGGAGTAAGCCGAGCCCCAAGTGATGCCCTCGCTCCTCACTTTCTTCAAACAGCAACTGCATTCCCAAACAAATTCCCAGCAAGGGTATGCCCGACGCAGCCACCTCTCGAACAACGTTTACCAGCTCTCGAGAATCCAATCCGTTTATCCCATCAGCAAACGCGCCAACCCCTGGAAGGATTACTTTATCCGAATTATGGATCACTTGAGGATCCTGAGTAACAATAGCCTCTCCGCCCACATGTTTTACCGCCTTATGAACCGAGTGCAAATTCCCTAGTCCATAATTTATTATCGCGATCATCACAGGACACCCTTGGAACTAGGTATGCTGTCTCTTCTACGCGTGTCAATCTGTACTGCCATTGACATTGCACGCGCCATCGCTTTGAATAGTGATTCAGCCATATGATGATTATCCCTTCCATCATGTACGATTAAATGCATGATAGAGGCACTCGCTGTAGCAAATGACTCAAAGAAATGCTCCAGAAGGGATGTGGGCAATCCACCCACTATCGGCGATGTCCAAGCAGTATTCATCACAGCATAGGGACGGCCGGAAAAATCAATCACCACTTGGCTTAGGGCTTCATCCATTGGCACAGTTGTAGATGCAGTCCTGGTGATCCCTACCTTTGTTCCCAGGGCTTGTTTGAAAGCTAACCCAAGAGTTAATGCACAATCTTCAACTGTATGATGTGGGTCAATATTCAGGTCACCTTTCGCACTTGATCACCAGATCGAATAGTCCATGGACCGCAATCTGGGTCAACATATGGTCAAAAAAACCAACACCTGTATCGATATCATATTTTCCAGTTCCATCAAGGTTTACTTCTACAAAAATGTCAGTCTCTTTGGTTTTTCGTTCAATTTTTGCTGTTCTCATCGTTCACTTAATTCCTTTCAATGCAAAGAGCAATGTCTCGTTTTGCTCTTGTGTCCCAACACTGATCCTTATATGGTCGGATAACCAGGGTTATCAAAATGCCGAATCAGGATCCCCTGCTTCCGCAATCGATGCTTGACCTCAATCGCCGATCTCCCCTCAACTCGGCACAGAATGAAGTTTGCCTGAGATGGATAGGGCTTAAGCCACGGAATTTGATCTAATGTTTTGTAGAAGAAACCTCGCTGCCTAATGATCTCGGAAATATTCTCGTCCACCTTAGAAAGATTTCGCATTGTGACAACAGCCGCTTGTTCGGCGGCTACTGAAACATTGTATGGCTGTTTGGCCTTCATCAACATCGGCACAAATGGCTCAGGAAAAACGCCATAGCCAATCCGTAGACCTGCCAAGCCAGCCCATTTGCTAAAAGTACGCAGCACGATTAAATTAGTAAAATCACTTACTTCGGTGATGATGTGCCCCCCCCTTTTCACTAAACTGGATATAGGCCTCATCAATAACTAAAAGCAGTGGGAGGTCAATTAATTTGTGAAAATCGCTCTCTGAGATCATCCCGCCATCTGGGTTATTGGGATTTGCTATGAACATTATACCTGGGCTTATGTTTCTTAACAGCATCCTGTATCACTTGTACATCCAGGGAGAAATCTAGTCTTCGGGGAACTGAAATCACCTGGGCTTGATTTAATGCGCCATCAAAGGCATACATACCAAAGGTAGGGGGACAATTTATTATTGCATCCCCTGGTTCAAGAACAATCCGCATGATCAAGTCGATCAACTCATCCGCACCGGCCCCAATCACAATTCTCTCTTGGTTGATTTGATGGTGTTCTGCCAGTAGATTGCGTATCCTGCGGCTTTCTGGGTCTGGATAGATATGAAGAGTATTCAATCTTGCCAGCATTTCCTGAACTTCTGATAATGGCCCATATGGATTCTCGTTCGCATCCAATTTCACCAACTTTTCCACTGGAATTCCCAATTCATCTGAGAGCACATCAAATGGCAAGATTGGTTCATAAGGAGGTAAATCCCGGATATGTTGACGGATAAAATCTATGGCGTTGGTCATTTTTCCGCCATGCTCTGAGCTCTGGCTGAAGCTACATGGGCAGTCAAGCTTTCTAGCTCTGCCAGTTCTGCGGCAATCGATGCTAAGTTCCTGCTGCTTTCGCTGAATCAATCCCAATCACGCTTGATAATTTTTACAAAGTCCAGCACATTCAACGGGGAACCAAAACGAGCCGTACCTCCGGTCGGCATGATATGGCTAGGGCCAGCCACATAATCCCCAAGTACTTCAAAAGAATGCTCACCTAAGAAGAACCCACCTGCGTTATTAATCTTTTCCATCAATACCTCCGGCTTTTCAACTGATAAACATAAATGCTCTGCTGCGTACTCATTTGCTAGATAAGCGGCCTGATCAAGTGACTCTGTCACAACAATACCCCCGGCATTTTTTATTGAGGCGGCGATTATCTCCTTTCGACTCAAATCAGCAAGCTGGGCGAATACTTCCTCTTGAACCGCTTTTGCAAATTCAAGATTAGGTGTCAGCAAGATGGCGCTAGCCTGCACATCATGTTCGGCTTGAGCAAGCAGGTCAGCGGCAACCCATTTCGGGTTAGCTGTCTGGTCAGCAATCACCATAGTCTCGGTTGGACCCGCCAAACCATCCAATCCAACCACCCCAAATAACTGCTGTTTGGCAAGAGTTACAAACAGATTTCCAGCCCCGACAATCTTATCTACCTTCTGAACTGATTCTGTTCCAAATGCTAACGCGGCGATTGCCTGAGCGCCGCCTATTTGGTATACAGAATTTACTCCGCAAAGGTATGCAGCACCCAAGATTGATGGAGCGATTACAGGAGGTGAGGACACAAAAATCTGTTTTACACCCGCAACTTTCGCAGGGATCACACTCATCAGCAATGAAGAGGGTAGCGGTGCAGTCCCACCAGGCACATAAATCCCAACTCGCTCAATTGGTGTAACACGCTGGCCCAATTGTCCCCCCATATCTTTGGTGATCCAACTCTGGATAGGCTGCTTTTCGTGAAAACCCCGAATCCGGTCAGCCGCAGTCTGCATCGCTTGCTTTATCGATAGAGGAAGCTGTCTCCAAGCTTCCTCTAGGCTTGAACGCGGTATCGCAATCGAATTACTATCAAAACGATCTAATAATTTCGACCATTTTCGAATTGCCTTGTCACCTTCTTTCTCAACGGAATTTCAAAATAATTTCCACCGCTTGAGGGGGTGTGATACCCTTGCCGAAGAATTTTTCGGTGCGTTGAATGGTCATGGGAGAATAATCGATTTTGTTGAGCGCCTTCCTTTGCAGGATAGAGTGTTTAGCTTCTTCAACAGAATAAATTTTCATTCTTCCTCCAATGCTGACATCAGATTGATAATTTCTTGGGGCTGCTCCTCAAAAATATAATTGACCGGTGAGACCACAACACCGCTTCCCCCAATTTCTCTTAGCTCTCTAATAGCTTTGTGGAGTTCTTCTTTTCTAACAACAACATGAATAGCATAAAAGCTCTCTTTATCACGGGTAAGGATACGGGAGATTGATGGACCTTGCAATCCTCTGATTGCTTCCTGATCAAAGATTTTTCCTGCAATTTCCGCCTCGCTGCCTGCACGTACATTTGCAAAGACAGCTAGATTTTGTTTGCCACGTAAGTGTGCGCCGATCATTTCCAATAACTGAGTAGCAATCTCAAGCGTTTCTGAATTCCTTTTGAGACTCTGCTTATTGGCAATAAGACAAGCCTCAGCGTCCAGAAGTTTTCCTCCTGAAAGCTTTTTCAAGCGGTTGTCCCTCAAGGTAGTACCTGTCGAAACAAGATCGACGATCAAATCTGCATACCCCACTGTAGTGGCAATTTCTAAAGCCCCCTCGGCCTGGATGACTTCAATCAAAATCTTAGTCTTGGTAGAAAAGAAATCTTCTACCAGCCTAGAGAATTTCGTTGCAACTTTTAACGGTCTCCCTAACGACTTTTGAAAAACCTGTAAATCTGCCAAAGAATTTATTTCCATCCAATCATCGGGAACTATCACATTTAGAGTACATTTGGCAAATCCTAACTGGCTATGTAGTTCTAATATCCTTCCATATTTGTCTTTCTTTTCAAGATAAATATCCCTACCGGTAATTCCAAAATCCACACTGCCATCCCGTACACTAATCACGATATCCCCCGGTCTTTGGAAGATTACTTCCACCTCTGGCATGAGCTGGATCCAGGCGATATATTGACGCGGGTTTGGGTTGTATACTGGTAAGCCTACATCTGCCAGTAGTTGCTTACTACCTTCCGCCAGCAGACCTTTACTTGGAAGAGCTATTCTGATCTTTCGGCTATGTTTGGTCATAATGAACTCCCACAATCGAATTAATTCAACCATCAAAAAACGCCCCCCTTCCGGGGAGCGTTTGTCATAAAAAGTAGAAAATACCTGACTTATGATCTCTTTAACGCAGTCTTGCCCTGGAAGGTGACCGGTGGTTTTTGGCAATGATGATGGTGGCAAAACAGAGCAATCGAAATCATGATGCAAAATTTTATCATTGATTACTCAATAACTCAATAGCTTAGTTGGGGCGGGAGTGGATAAAGGATGGGCTTAGATGAACTGGAAGACATGAGCCGGGTAATTGGGAAAACGTTGTTTATACAATTGGCGGTGATTGAAACTATACACAAAGAGCATCAAAGCCGCCTTCAGGGCTTCCGGGCAGCGGGAAAAGCAGCGCGAACGGCGTGCCAAGCGCGCCAGATAATGGCGTAGTTCGGCGTTGTCGCCTTCAACCGAATAGGTTTCGGCCTTGCCTTGGGAGACTTCATAAACACTGCCGTGATACCACAGGCGATCATAGGCATCAAAAGCATCGCACTAGTAGCGTTTGGCGATAGGCGCCTGGTCTACCAGCTCTTGGATGGCTTGCTGTGTCCTTTGCCAGACGACGCGGAGGCCCAAATAGCAACGCGTAGCCCGATCGACGACCGTCAGGACGTAGATATGATTTTTTTCTCCCCAACGATGGTGAACAGCTCGTCCATTTCCACTTCTTTGACTTCGCTGGGTACCGGTGGATCGGGTAATTGGGCTGTGTGTGCTTTGACCCATAAAGAGACGGTCCGATGATGAAGGCCCTGGGTTTGGGTTCGGGCGTGTACTTGATCTGGCAGTACATGCAGCCTTACCGTTGACTGCCGCTTTCCGTTTTTCCGGCTCGGTTTTGGCGCTCTGTTTGATTGCATCTTGGACATTGGGTCATTCCCATATTTTCGCCCAGTTATTGTCCACTCCCTTGTGTTTTGTCAATGATATTAAATAACCCAAGTTGCCACCATAGGTAGCTGATATAAAAGATCCATGCGTTTCTGGTAAAGTTTTCGGTGACCAAACCAAAACTCGCCGGAGGGACGCATGGACAGCCAAATTGTAGCAGTATATTGCCTGTGTGACGATCTATTGAAAGCACTTTACCATCCCGAAGATCAGCAATGCCAGATCAGCGATGCCGAAGTCATGACCACTGCGATCACAGCCATGCTTTACTTCAGTGGCAATTACGAAGCAGCGCGGCGTTTCTTGATGGAATATGGTTACATTCCCCGGATGTTGGGTAAAAGCCGGTTCAATCGTCGCCTGCATCGGATTCGTGAACTCTTTCTTACTCTGTTTGGGATGCTGGGAGAGACCTGGAAAGAGCTGAATGAGCGCTCGATCTACATCATCGACAGCTTTCCGGTGGCAGCCTGCGACAACTACCGCATCCTGCGTTGCCGCCTGTATCGGGGCGAAGAATGGCGCGGTTATCAAGCCAGTAAGCGAAGGTACTTCTATGGTCTCAAGATCCATCTCATGATCACCGAACACGGTCAACCGGTTGAGTTCTTTCTTACACCTGGCGAATACAGTGACACAAAGGCTTTGACCCTGTATCGATTTGATCTCCCAGAGCGATCAAAAATCACTGGAGACAAGGCTTATAACGATTATGACGTGGAAGATGCCCTGTTTGAAGCCGATCTTCACTTGACACCTTTGCGAAAGAAGAATTCCAAGCGACCCTTACGACCGTGGGTCTTCTACTTGATGTCTTCTTACCGATATACCATTGAAACCACAGCTAGTATGATTGAACGAATCCTGCCAAAACATATCCATGCTGTTACCGCTGCGGGTTTTGAACTCAAGGTATATCTTTTTGTTCTTGCCAGTCGTATCGGTTACCTCTTTAGGTAGCAACTTGGGTTAATTAATCAGGTAAAAATCACAGACACTCTCTTACACTTATTTAAATTAAGACTAAGATTCCGAAAATTTCAAGCAGTCGAGCCCGATTTCCCTGAGAATTCGAGAAGGATGGTGTTCGGTATAGGTCACGCCAGGAGAACCCAATGAAGCCTGGATTTTGACCAGGCTTTATAATAATTTATATGGAAACGGATGTGTCACGGGATGATTTTGATGTTCTAATTGTGGGAAATGCAGGTGTTGATACAAATATCTTTTTATATGGGGACTCGATTGATTTCTCAGTTGAAGCAAACTTTTCAAATAATATCGATTATGTTGGTCAGGCAGGTGGTTTTACGAGCAGAGGCTTCGCTCAGCTGGGTTGGCGAATTGCTTATATCGGATCCTTAGGGGACGACCATAACGGATTATTGGTTCGCTCAGAATTCCAAAATGATGGAATTGATACTACGGGAATTTTTCTGGATCCAGCTGGTACAGCAAGGTCAGTAAATTTGATGTATGCGAATGGGCAGAGGAAAAATTTTTACGATGGCAAGAGCCATATGTCTCTGATGCCAGACATCGATTATTGCAGGTCACTCATCCAACGTGCAAAATTGGTCCATTTTAATATTCCTAATTGGGCAAGACACCTGCTGGATTACGCCAACGGATGCAATGCGGTGGTTTCTTGCGATATCCAGGATATTGTCACCCTAACGGACCCTTACCGGGAAGATTTCATCAATTATGCTGATATTTTGTTTTTCTCTGCTGCCAATTTTCCAGAACCAATTTCAATCATTGAATCCCTTCTTGCGAAAAAACCAGAACAAATCGTGATTTGCGGTATGGGTGAAAAAGGCTGTGCGCTTGGGTCAAAACGAGGAATAGCTCACTTTTCTCCCCCTCCACTTGAGCTTCCCATTATTGATACCAATGGCGCGGGGGATGGCCTTGCAGTGGGTTTCCTGTCGAGCTATGTATTGGAAAATTACGACCTAGAGACATCAATTCTCAGAGGTCAGATCACAGCAAGATATACGTGTAGTCAAAGAGCATCGAGTTCAAATTTAATTACCCAGGAACAATTAGATTATTATTCAAACCTTCTCCGGACAAGTTCAGAAAAACAATAAACCAATTCAATCCTTGTTCCACTCTCCTGGCTGGAAAAAATGTAATTGCTTCCCCTGGCTTAGTTACGGAATAAATTTGAAATAATGAACCAGACATTTGCAGGACGTTCTGCTAATCGGCGCATGAAATATGGGTACCACTGGGTGCCATAAGGCACATATACCCGAACTAAGTAGCCATCTTTTATCAATTTTTCCTGGAGATCCCGCCGGATGCCGTACAACATCTGAAATTCATAGCGTGATTTCGATATTTGAATCTTCTCAGCATACTGTTTGGTAAATTCGATTCTTTGCACATCATGGGTCGCAATTGCGGGGATAGGAGGCAGCCTTCCGTCTGAACTTGCCTCCGGCGCATCGTCCCTTTTTGCGGTATCGAGCAGCATTTTAGTAATCCGATCGAAGCTTGCATCGACATCTTTTTTCGCAGGGTAGGCAACATCGGATGCCTCTTTATAAGCCCCTTTGCATAGCCGGATTTTTGTTCCAGTTTTTAATAATTCGTGAACATCTGCTTCGGATCTATAGAGATACGATTGAATAACCAATCCAACATTTGAAAAACCGTGAACGCTTTGCATTCGATGGAAAATTCGCAAAGTCGCGTTCACGGTGCTCGAATCCTCCATATCAATCCGGACAAATATATTTTTTAGCTTTGCCTGACTAAGGATTGATATCAAATTGTCAGCGCAAAAGTCTTCTCCCAATGCAAGTCCGATTTGGGATAGTTTTATGGAAATTCCCGAACGAATTTTTTGCTGATCAATTGAATTAATAATTTCCAATATCGCACGCGTTGCTCGCACTGCATCTGGTTTTTCAACTGTGTATTCACCGAGATGATCTAACGTTGCATTGATCCCCCCCGAGTTTAATTCTTTTACGACATTAATTGCATCTTCCAAATCTTCGCCGGCAACGAACCGCTTAGCCATCCTCCATGACAAACTCCAATTCGTTATCAAATTTCGGGCCCAATCGGCTTTTGATAAAAAAATAAATAATGAGCGGAGCACTCTGCCTTCCTATGGCAAGTAAGCCGGAATGTAACCGTTGCCTGATTAAAAATAAAACCGTTTGTTCATTTTAGCACGAAACCTGGTATGACTTTTTTCCTTCCTTTCCCTGCCAAGGTTCATATCTAAGTATAAATGAGTGAACCGGATAGTTAACCTGATGTGCAAGTTTTTCTAGCACCTTGACAATCGAAGAAGACCACCGTTACAAGTGTAGCTGCCAAGCAAACACATGGAAACGGAGGTCTTCGCCGTGGATATTACCACCTATCTGATCAGCGTGTACTGCTTGATAGACGATTGGCTGCAAGGCAAACAACTGCGCCAGCGAGGTCCTAAGCCACGCCTTTCCGACAGCGAAGTGTTGACGATCGAAGTGGTTGGCGAGTTTCTGGGCATCGATACGGATCAAGGTTTGTACACCTTCTTTCGTCGATTTTTCGGCGATTGGTTTCCGGCCATGTGCCAGATAGATCGCACCACCTTTGTTCGTCAGGCGGCCAATTTGTGGGTCGTCAAGGAGCAGTTGTTTGCCTACCTGAGCCAGCAGGTTGCTCACAATCCGCTGATCTCGATTGTGGACAGCTTTCCGATGCAGGTGTGTCGCTTTGCCCGGGCCAATCGCTTCCACATCTTTGCCGGTCAGGCCGCCTTTGGCTACAGATGAAGTCGCCAGACAAACCTACTATGGGCTGCGGGCGCATGTGCGCATCTGTTGGCCGGGTGTGATCGTGGCCACGACGATCGCGCAGGCCAATATCCATGACATGCAAGCAGCCGAAGAGCTGCTGCACGGCGTGCAGGGCTGGGCGTTGGCCGATCGCAACTACTGGAAACCCGACTTGCACCTGGCTTTGCTTGAACAAGGTTTGGCGTTGATCACACCGTATCGTTCGGCCAAACGCCAGAAATTCCGCTATCCTCACTGGCTGGTGGAGAGACGGTATCGGATTGAAACCTTGTTTGGACAACTGGTCGATCGCTTTCATGCCAAGAAAATTTGGGCCAGGGATGCCTGGCATTTGACTTCTCGTTGGTTGCGAAAGTTGGTGAGCCATTTGATTGCGGTTTTGTTTTGCCAGAAGCTCGGTTTGTCGCCTTTGCGTTTTGCAGATTTACTCACCGTTTAAACATGCACATCAGGTTAGTTAATCTGCTTATTCCAAATAAACCGAATTTACTTCTTATGAATTTTCCTCTTTGATGTCGGTTAAACAAATATATTTGTTGCAAAATGGTTTTTCAAACCATCTGAAGATCACTTTGAATACGCTATGCAAAGTTCATAATGAATTATCAATTTTGTGATTTGTCAAATCAATTCCTGATAATTTGGTCAGGATATTCTCGTTCAAGATATGATAAACTTTTTAGGCATAAAATTCTTCGAAATCGAGATTTCCCAAATATTTATGATCAGCAGAATTTGCTGAGTTGGGTTTTCGATTGTGATAATCACAGAGGCTATCAACGAGATATAATCGCCGCGAGGCTACCCCCAGTATTCAAGATTGATTTACACATATTTTTCAGTGGACTTCTCTTTGTTTGCATTGCATAATGAAATTTATCACGCTTTGTGTGATTGGCAATTACTAGATTGTGATAATACAACCTATTTTCCCTTACTTCATTTTTATCAAATCAATACGTCACGGAGCGATCCCCCGTCTCCTCTTACGACTTCCAGGTAGCTAGAACTATGGCTTCCCTTGCTTTTTGCATACACGGCCATTTTTACCAACCTCCGCGGGAAGATCCTCTAACAGGTGTCATTCCACTTGAACCCGGTGCTTCGCCTTATGCAAATTGGAATGAACGCATTCTTGCAGAGTGTTATCGCCCGAACGCAGATCTCCAGAATTTGGAAAGAATTAGTTTTAATTTCGGACCAACGCTGTTGAGCTGGCTGGCAAGTTACGATCCAGAAACTATGCAAAAAATAATTTCTCAGGATCATACGAATGTTGTTACTCATGGCATTGGCAATGCCATGGCACAGCCATACAATCATACGATCTTACCGCTCTCAAGCCAAAGAGATAAGATTACACAGGTTTATTGGGGAATTGCGGATTTTCAATCCAGGTTTGGCAGAATGCCTCGGGGAATGTGGTTGCCGGAGGCCGCAGTAGATACCGAAACACTCATGGTTCTAGCTGAATTTGGAATTGAATACACCATCCTTGCGCCCTGGCAGGCAAACGTTAAAGAAATTGATCCAACCGAACCCTATTGGATCTCGTTACCTGGGCATAAAAGAATTGCAGTATTCTTTTATCAAGGTGATTTAAGCGGCAAAATTAGTTTCGATGCAGGCATGAGTGTCGACGCAGATTATTTCGCCACAAATGAGCTTGTCGGCCGGTATAATCCCGAAAAAATTAAAAAAGGCGATCCTCAGATGCTGATGGTAGCAACCGATGGTGAACTATACGGCCATCACAAGCCATTTCGGGATCGCTTCTTACAGCATCTAACGAATGGCGCGGTACATTCACATGGTATCGAGGTTACTTTTCCGGCATTGTGGTTGCGAGAGCACCCTCCAAGGAAAACAATTCCAATCAATTACAACACTTCCTGGTCTTGCTATCATGGGATCAACCGATGGTCGACAGGTTGTACCTGTACACCTGGAAATAGTTCCTGGAAACTCCATCTCAGAAACGCTTTCAACCAAATTGCAATCGCTGTGGATGAAGTCTATTACGATTATGTGCGCCGATATATTCATGAACCCTGGGAGCTGCGCAATCATTATATTGATGTCATTCTCAACCGAAAGACAGCCTCTGAATTAATTACAGAATTATCATCTGTACCTATGACAAGCAATAAATTGGAGACTGTCCACTGGCTCCTAGAAGCACAGTTCGAAAGACAACGTATGTTCACTTCTTGTGGTTGGTTCTTCGAAGACCTGAGCCGGATCGAACCAAAAAACAATATTGCTTACGCTGCGCAGGCTATCTGGATGGTCTACCAAGCAACCGGTATTGATTTATCATCCCAGGCGGTGAACTGGTTGAGGTCATGCGTCAGCCAGGATGGTAGTATGCGAGCCGACCAAATCTTCTTGCGACACCTTGTTCGTGCTCAGACCAGTCATCGATTAATGCCTGCCCGTTAAACGCAGGGGTGGATATTGAGGTCCTTAGATGCGGTTAATTTCAGAGATAGATGTCAGAAATCTGATCACAATTGATGATGCACTTATGGCTGTGGAGGCCAGTTTCTTAGAACAGTCCCAAGGAACAGGTATAAATATGCCGCGGCAGCGGACCCGGAATGCTGCTGGTGTGCTGCATTTAATGGGGGCAGCATTAACCCAAAGAGGCTATTGGGGATACAAATCTTATACAACTACCAAGGACGGCGCTCGCTTCAGTATTAATTTATACAGCCTCGAGGATGGACAACTACTTGCAATTATTGAAGCAAATTGGCTTGGACAAATGAGAACTGGCGCGGCAAGTGGTATCGCAACTAAGTATTTAGCACGCCGGGACTCAAAGGTTATGGCACTTTTTGGATCAGGCTACCAGGCAGCCAGTCAAATTTTCGCAATCAATGCCGCATTTCCACTTCAAGATATCAAAGTATTCAGCCGTAGCCAAGCCAAACGAGAAGAATTTGCCCACTCCTTGGGCAAACAGGTCACTGCCAGAGTGAATGCTGTAAACTCCCCTGAAAAGGCTCTGGAGCATGCTGATATCATCACAACGATTACATCCTCCAAGGACCCGGTTTTTCCAGGAGCTATTTTGCCGCCAGGAGTTCACATAAATGCAGCTGGATCAAATTCTGTGATTAGGATAGAGCTTGACTCTACAGCCATTGAAAAAATAAACTTGTTCTTCACTGACGATCTCGAACAAACCAGAATAGAAAGTGGAAATTTAATCCACGCCTATGAACAGAACAAATTTAATTGGTCCCAGCTCAAATTATTTTCGGAGGTCGTATCGTCACACCATCCGGGGCGACAACGGGATGATGAAATCACATTATTCGAATCCCACGGGATCGCGTTATGGGATATTGCCGTGGCAGCCGAAGTCTATGAACGGGCAATCAGGGTTGGTTCAGGTATGGATATCCCGTTTCTAAATTAAAAAAGAGCAGTATATACTTAAAATTGGTGTTTAATTTTTTTAGGATCACTCACCGTTTCCTGATAGTAATTTCTTCACCTGATATCCTGACCTGGCTTCCGCTTTCTGAATAGCCACTGCATCTCGCCAGACTTGCTGGCAAATCTGATATGGCTGTTCCATTTGATATCCAGTTTCTGGGATACTCGAAAGGTATGCAGTAGCTACGAATCCCCAAATTAACAGGTCGAAAGCATCTTTATTAAACCACAAGGCATCCTGATATACATTCACCGCGAGGAAATTGCGTACATCATCATCGGCAAACAGGTCTTTTAATAAATCAGCAACCCTGATTTTCTGTGATTTTCTGTTTGAATACCAATCCTGATACTTTATTAGCAGGCTCAAGAGAACAGTCCCTCGCCAAGTCTCGTTATCGTTCAAACCTAAATCTCTGAAAGCCTTCCGGATCAATTTTTTCAACAGCCATTCATCCAACCAATTGAATGTAATTATGGCGGCTTCGGTTGTCGTGTGCAATGAACCAGCCGGATAAACTTTTCCTAATTGGCGGGTAAAACTCCAAGTAAGAAGAACCCCCCAGGAAAGATTATCATTTTTTTCTATCCCCTGCCGAATATATTTCAATGCCTTATTTACAGATGCAGGTGCGTCCAGCGGAGATGCAGCATCCTTGCCATAGTAGCAAAGCGCGTTATTGATTTCAGCAGAGATCGACTTGACAATCAAATTAACATCGCCATCACCAGATGTAAAAAGCTTAACTGCTTGGTATAAATCAAAAAGCTTCTCATCTACCTCAGCTAATACCTGTCCACGCTGCGATTCACCATCAGTCTCATCGTGATCGTCTTGTGCATTTTCAATAATCCACTTGAATTGACCCACATTTACGAGCTCTCGGTATGGATTATGTACTTCTTGTAAGAATAATTCACGTAAAGCCTCATCAATATTCGGAGTACCTTTTCCACTTAATAAATTTGCCAGGGTGGCGTAATGGTGCCATTCGTTATCCATTACTTCGCGAATATCAAGGAAAACCCGATAGTCATAGGCACCTAGTTCGAGGTAGAGCCCACGATCAGCAAGATCCAGGCTATTTTGAAGGTATTCCAATTTCGTTCGCTGATCTCGGAGAATAATAAATTTATTGGCTTGAGGGATAATATCCAAACCTTCAACCAGTGTCTTTTGGATCAGATTTTTTTCATCTCCTGCTCCTGTTTTTTCAGCATAAGCAACTGAAGTATTAATCCAGCCGCGCGTATCAGATAAACGATTATGGTACACAATCAGACTGCGCTGGCCGAATGCGTGATTGGAATAAGCAAAAACGTCCTCATTAACATTTCCATCTGCCATATAGAAGTCGTACAAATAAAAACTTTGAACTTCGGCAAATTGGTATCGACGATGTAACAACGGCGAAATTTCAGAATTATGGCGGTTGACCAAATCCGTGTCAACCTGCTCATCCCAGTATGCCTTCCGATATTCCATTCCATATTTTTCAGTCAGCCCCTCAACTTGACCATGGCCAAACATTGGCAGACCTGGCATCGTAGACATTAAAGTTGCTACTCCGAAGTATTTATCTCCTTTCCCGAATTGTTCTGCTGCTGTTTTTTCATCCGGGTTATTCATAAAATTAACGTATCGTTTCAGAATTTCGGGATCAAACTCGAGAGTATTCTTAATAACTAATCGGTATTCGGCATTTTTTTCATCGCGTAGCATATTCATAAAAGCAGAGTTATAAACGCGATGCATCCCCAGTGTGCGGACAAAATATCCTTCCATCAGCCAAAATGCTTCCGCCAACAATAACGTATCAGGCACCTCAGCCGCAACTCGATCAACCACTTCCCGCCAGAATTCTTCGGGCATTGCTGTATTGAATTGGTCCTTTGTCAATCCGTATTCTGCACGGGTCGGGATATCTCCACCTGAACCGGGTTCAGGGAACCATAAACGCTGATAATGTTTTTTTGCAAGGGTCATCGCCGCGTCGAATCGAATTACAGAAAATTTTCTCGCAACATGCAGGATTGTCTGAATTACCGCTTCGCGAACTTCTGGCAGGAGATAATTTAATTGAGCCGTATCATTCCACGGCATGGAAGTACCATCATTCCCATGGTAGATAAATTGCTCGTTACCCGTCCAGCGATCTATACGTTTGAAGACGACCGCCGCATCATTGCGGCTGTAGTAATGATCCTCGATGAAAATTCCAACCCGGTTATCTTCAGATAAATCCGGGCCGTTGAATGAATAACTTGGAAACGGGCTGTAATTCAACGAGATAAACCAATTCGGGTGCTCGACAACCCACTTAGAATAAATGCCGACATGATTGGGAACCATGTCTGCAGCGAGACGGATTTTTCTTGTCCAGGCGCGCTGGCGCAGAGAATCATAGGCCTCATCGCCACCTAAATCATTGGCAATCTGATAATCATAGAGGGAATACGCAGAAGCAACAGCTTCTGGATTACCACACAATTGTTTAATCCTTTGGGACGCAGTACTCCGTTCCCACAAGCCGATTAGCCACAAACCGGTAAAACCGAGACTTGCCAAGCGGTCCAGCTCTTCATCAGGAATTTGATCAAGACGGTAAATTGACCGCTGGTACTTTTTTGATAATTGGTCCAACCAAACATACGTATTTTTCGCAATCAGGACCAAACTGGGCATCCAATCTCGATCCGGGCTAAACTGTTCAGGCTCATAAAGTTGGGCAGCAAAATCATAAACCGGAGCAGTAGCCTCACCACCACCTCCACCTGTCCCAAACACAATTTTTGATTCTTCCCGTATGAAATCCAATGAGCCCAAAATCCGGAGGAAAAATTTTGAACCAATCACTGTCCGCCAGCGCTGCATTAAATATTCTAACTGTCCAGCAATAGAATTTGGGCTGCGCCTGGCTGGTTCCTGAAGGGCTTCAAATAGGGATTGTCCATCAAGCGTTGGCTGTTCATCAAAAAACTCGCTCAAAAGGGGAAATACTCGCGAATAAACTGTTGAATCTGCCAAAATTCGATCATCAAATAATTCCATATACCCCATTAAGGCAGGGTTTTGATTTGCCAGCCATAAAAAGACTAGTTCTTCTAATGCGACAAGTCGATGTTGGTAGCCATTTGTAGACGCGGATAGGTATTCAAACTCAGAAATTTCATCCCGGTATACGCTTGCCGGCGGGAATTGGATGGTGAAGTTCATTAATAACCTATCAACTTCTTCCGCACCGAGTGCTTCCTCCAGGAATTCCAAGCCCTCACGAATTGCGCCTGGACTAATTTCCTGTCGGTAGTATTCCATCAATGCATGTAAGATTTCGTCGATCAACCCCATGGCATATATTTCGCTTGCCCGGACAGCCTGGTTTGGGTACTTGATCAAATCGCGGCGATTATTTATTTTTTGGGCGAAATCACGTGCAGCGCGGAAATTTGCAAAGATCACATTCCCATCAAAGGCAAACAGCATTTCATCAAATTGATAGAAATCACGGGCATTTTTTGAAATATGAAATTCAAATACCTGTCTGATTATTGACATAAAATATCTCCGTATCTGCCATTAATGGGTAGGATGGATGGATAAATTATAAACGACAACATCCAGGTAAATTGTCGTAAAGTAATTTGGATAAATGTTAATAGTAATTTCCTTCTCGGTTAATTTATTCCAATTAACTTTGATCGATTCGATTTGCATTATCGAGAGGAAAGCCCTATCGTAGCAACATTACCTAAATTCTCCTTGACAGTGCTGGGTCCATTTGCTATAAATCGAGCTACAATCCATATCACGAACATGCTGTGAAGAGGACTAGTAGGTTCAGACTTACTTGACAGAGAGCCGGGACAGCTGGAATCCGGTACGGAAGCCTGGATTGAATGGACCTTGGAGCTGCCGGGTGAACATCAAAGTTATGCAAGCCTGTGCCGGGTGAATCGCCGTTATCAGATTACTGTTGATCTATTGATATAAAGTATACCAATACGATCAACGGGCAGAGCGAGATTGTAGTTATTTGCTGCAATCTAACCAGGGTGGTACCGCGAGAACCGCTTCTCGTCCCTGCAAGAGAAGCGGTTCTTTATTATTCTCGTCAATAATTTGGAAGGCAGATCAGATGAAAAATCAAATCTCATTATCAGGTATAAAACCCAGTGGAACCCCGCATTTAGGAAATTATCTGGGTATGATCAAACCTGCGCTTGAAATGGTTCAACGATACCAGGCGATCTACTTTATCGCAGATTATCATGCATTAACAACAGTAAGAGAAGGGAAGGAACTAAAACACCGAAGCTACGAAATCGCAGCAACATTATTAGCTTTAGGCCTTAACCCAGAGGAGGTCGTTTTCTTTCGACAGTCTGATGTTCCTGAATTATTTGAGCTTACCTGGATATTAAATTGTTTTACCGCTAAAGGACTGCTTAATCGAGCACATGCATACAAAGCGGCAGTCGATCAAAATATCGAAAATGGGAAGGACCCTGATGCAGGTATTAATGCAGGGTTGTATACCTACCCGACACTGATGGCGGCTGACATCCTTTTATATGGCAGTCATGTCGTTCCAGTTGGGCAAGATCAGCGCCAACATGTAGAGATAACCAGGGATATTGCCTTAGCCTTTAATAACAATTACGGAGAGGTATTCGTGATTCCAGAGGCTGTTATTCAGGAAGAAGTTGCGACAATACCAGGTATCGATGGTAGGAAAATGAGCAAGAGCTACGATAATATCATCCCAATTTTTGCACCACCGAAGCAACTTCGTAAAGCTGTGATGCGTATTGTGACCGATTCCAGGCGACCTGAGGAACCAAAAGTTCCTGATCAGGATAATGTCTATAATATCTTCAGGTATTTTGCCCCATCAGAGCAAGTTGATGAGGTGCGGCAACGGTATATTTCCGGTGGAATGGCTTATAGTGAAATCAAGCAAACTTTGTTTGAAAGATTGGATGATGAATTTTCAAGTGCTCGAGAAATCTATAATGAGTTAATATCAGATCAAACTCGCCTCGAATCAATCTTACTCGATGGAGCGATAAAAGCACGCCACATCGGGAATAAGATCATGCAAAAAGCTCGGAAAGCGGTTGGCGTGCGTTCCGAACGACCGTGATATCAAAACCTTATCAATTGACGTGGAGAAATGCTTATGTCAACCCGGGGAATTCGGGGTGCGATCGTATCTTTAAGTAATAACCAGGCAGATATCCTTGCAGCTACTCGGACATTGACTTTGTCCATTATCGAAGCGAATCCTGGACTTCATCCCGAAGATGTAGCCAGTATTTTTTTTACTGTAACACATGATCTGAATGGCGCATTTCCAGCCCTTGCAGTTCGCCAGATCGGTTGGGTAAAAGTACCCATCTTATGCGCACAGGAAATTCCAGTCCCTGAGAAGTCTTGGAATGTGTATTCGGGTTCTTATTCATTGGAATACGGATCGTGCGCAAAACGAAATCAACCATGTCTATCTGGGTGAGGCGCGTGCTCTCCGTCCTGACTTACCGAGCAATTCAAACCATGAATTATCCTGATGTAGTCACAATCTATGGAGTTGGTTTGATAGGGGCATCCTTAGCGCTTGCATTACGAGACTATGTGCAGACAATTATTGGTATCGATCCAGATAAGAGAATCCATGAAAAGGCCGTCACCTTGGGAATTGTGGATCAAATATTTGATTACCCACCGCCGATTGGAATTTTTTCGGACATTATCATTCTCGCGGCACCAGTAAAAATCAATCTCGAGATATTGGAGAACCTGGCACAATACCATGAAGCGGGTGCGATCGTTCTCGATCTTAGTTCTACAAAGCTTGATATCAGCCAGGTCATGCTGAATTTACCTGCTCGATTTGATCCGATTGGCGGTCACCCGATGTGTGGGAAAGAAACCAGCAGTTTGGATTTTGCAGACCCGGAAATCTTTCGAGGTGCAACATTTGCCCTGACCCCGCTTGCCAGGACAACATCAATAGCGCGACAAACCGCCGCTAATCTCGTCCGGCATATCGGTTCCCACGCGTTTTGGGTGGATGCTGCCAGTCACGACCAGATGGTTGCTGCAACCAGTCACCTGCCTTATCTAGTGGCGAATGCATTGGCCGGGATGACTCCCCTGGAAATGTCGGCCTTAATCGGACCTGGATTTGTGAGTACGAGCCGTTTGGCAGGATCAAACATTCCGATGATGCTAGATATCCTGAAGACAAACCGTCAAAATATTCTCCAGGTATTGCTGAATTACTTCCAGCATCTTGATAGTTTTCGCACAGCCTTGGAAGATGAAGATTACGCTGCACTGGAGAAATTAATGACCATGGGGCGAGACACACGCGATCGAATATTAGTATCGACCCAAACTCGAGAATCTTCGTGAACCTGACAGCACTCCCTTCACACTCCTTACGCGGGCAGTTCGGTCCGAAAACATTCCCTGGTATTCCAGGAGACAAATCAATCTCACATCGCGCTGCCCTGTTCGCTGGCATGGCAAAAGGCAACACTCGAATTCATAATTTTATGACATCTGGCGTCACAATGGTCATGCTGGAAGCTCTTAGCCAGCTTGGAGTCAAATGGCGTTTGACGAACAATGAACTCAACGTAACAAGCAGGGGGTTTAAAAACTGGGAAGTACCTAATAAACCATTATTCTGCGGAAATTCCGCGACAACCATGCGGCTTCTGGCTGGGGCGTTATCGGCATCCGGAATACCCGCTGTGCTTGATGGTACAGAGAGCTTGAGAAAACGCCCCATGGATCGCATCATCTACCCCTTACAGGCTATGGGCGTACCAATACACGGAACCCTTCAGAACACTGCCCCTCTGATAATATCAGCGTGGGAGCCATCAAAACCCCTGGTTAGTCTGACATATACCCTGCCGGTTGCCTCTGCTCAGGTAAAGACCTGTCTCTTGCTGGCAGCACTCGGCTCAACTCAATCTATTGAATTATGTGAAACTCAGCTTTCGCGCGACCATACAGAAAGAATGCTGCGGTGGTTAGGTGTACCAGTCTCAAGCACTCTGTCAGGAAATAATCATATTGTTCACATGAGTCCGGGCAGCTCGCGTGAAATCCCTGCATTTGAGCTTGCTATACCGGGCGATTTTTCCTCAGCAGCTTTTCTGATTGTCAGTGGTTTGATTATTCCAAATTCCGAAATCATACTTAGTAATATCGGTTTAAACGAAACACGCACTGGGCTGCTGGACGCTTTGAAACAAATGGGAGCAGAAATTTCGACGATCGATAGGTTGGTAACACCAGAACCTGAAGGTGACATCCTCGTCAAATCAAGTCGACTTAATGGAATAAATATCCAGGGAGATTTGGTTGTACGTATGATCGACGAATTTCCGATATTCTCAATCGCGGCAATTAATGCCACTGGAAGCACAACCATCAGAGATGCAAAAGAATTAAGATATAAAGAAACTGATCGGATATCATCGCTCTGTGCTGAGTTAATAAATATAGGCGTTAGCGTTGATGAATTCGAAGACGGGTTTAAAATATCTGGCTCTCAGCCAATTGTTGGTGGCGTCGTGGATCCACATCGGGATCATCGATTAGCAATGTCCCTTACTGTTGGAGGACTGATTTCCCAGAATGGGGTAAAAATCCAGAACGCAGAAATAATCAATGAGTCTTTTCCACAATTTATCGAAATTTTACGTTCCTCAGGAGCACAAATTACCGTTCTGGAAGATACAGAAGAATAGTCCATTTCTATGCTACGTTTCGGATTAATCGGTTACCCGCTCAGTCACAGTATGTCGCCAGCTATCCACAACAAGGCGATGGATGCCTTAGGTTTGCGCGGCAAGTATGAATTATATGAAATTCAACCGGATAATCTGGCCAGATCAAAATTGGTTGAACTAATCGAAGCCATGAAATCAGGAATTATCCAAGGATTAAATGTTACTATTCCTTATAAGAATATTATTCCGGCATTGGTAGATGGGAGCACATCAATCGCAAAAGATATCGGCGCTGTCAACACACTCTATTTGGATGGAGAACGTGTGATTGCCGACAATACCGATGCACCTGCATTTGAGAAAGAAATCAAAAACATAAAGATTAGTACCGAAGGGCATGCACTAATCCTTGGCGCTGGTGGGGCTGCATATGCGGTCGCGTATACATTATTGTCGGCTGGATGGAACCTAAATATCGCTGCAAGACGGTATTCTCAGGCTCAGGATTTACAAAACTGGTTCGAGTCGCACGATAACCGTTACAATATCCACTCGATAATTTTGTCTCCCGAAGGTCTCAAATCATCGCAAGTCAGAGCTGAATTGATCGTTAATACCACACCTGTCGGAATGTTCCCGAACAACCAGAATTGTCCTTGGCCCGAACAACTGGTCTTCCCTCAGAGAGCATTCGTTTACGACCTGATTTACAATCCTGCAGAGACTGTGCTCTTAAAAAAAGCACAAGCCGCAAATTTGCCCACATCAGGAGGAGCTGGGATGCTCGTCGAGCAAGCAGCTCTGGCATTTGAAAGATGGACGGGAATGAAAGCACCCAGGTCGATCATGGCCGAAACCTTATCTGATTTATTGCCCAAAAAAGTATGAAGCCAATCACTGCAACCCGCATCTCCTCTTTACCGGTCCATTTTTTTACGGAATATGCTGACCGCTTATCTGCATTAAGACGTGTTGGCGCAGATATTATCCATCTAGATGTCGGATCCCCAGATTTGCCTCCCCCTGATGCAGTTATTAATAAATTGTCGGATTCCGCAAAACATCCAGATTACCATGGTTACCAATCTCACAGGTGGACGAATGAATATCGTGAAGGTTGGGCCACCATGTACCAGAAACTGTATGGTATTCAACTTGACCCAGATAAAGAAATTCTCCCTTTGATTGGCTCAAAAGAGGGAATTTTCCACTTGATGCTGGCAATTATCGATCCAGGTGATATCGTGATTTTGCCAGATCCGGGATACATTACCTATTTAAGGGGGGTGCAAATCGCCGGTGGAAATCCATTTTTAGTAAAGTTGCTGCCAGAAAACGGGTATTTGCCAGATCTGAGCCACATTCCCCCAGGAATTGCCAGGCGGGCCAAAGTGATTTGGCTGAATTACCCAAATAATCCAACGGGTGGCACGGCAGATAACAACTTTTTTACAGAAGTGTTGGATTTCGCTGTAAAGAATGGTCTCCTGATTTGCCATGATGCTGCATACACCCAAATAAATTTTGATGATTACCAATCCCCGACAATTTTGTCCACCCCAGGTGCCCAAGAATATGCACTCGAATTTAATACGCTTTCAAAATCGCATAATATGGCTGGATGGCGAATGGGAGCGGCAATTGGTAATCAAAGTGCACTAAACGCACTAATGACAGTAAAAAGTAATGCCGATAGTGGTCATTACTTACCAATGATCGATGCTGCCGTCGAGGCTATGAAGGTCGATCAATCCTGGATCACATCTCGCAACCTGGTATATCAGGATCGGCGAGATCTTGTCTTGGATGAATTACACGCTATGGGTTTTCACCCCGTCACGCCTCAAGCGGGTTTATACATTTGGTGGAAACTACCTCCGGGTACGGATGAAATCGAATTTTCTACGAAGTTGCTTGAAGTTACCCATGTCAGCATCACGCCAGGCACTGTATTTGGAGCTGAGGGTCGTGGATTCGTCCGGATTTCACTTACTCAACCAACGGAACGGGTTCGTGAAGCATTCGATCGGATTAAGAACTGGATGGCAAATGGCACTTAGATTTTTCACCGCAGGTGAATCGCATGGGCCCGTCCTCACCGCAATTGTGGACGGCTTCCCTGCTGGGGTCGACATAAATATCGCCGGGATCAATGACGAGTTAGCCCGCCGGCAGTTAGGATACGGCGCTGGCCCGCGTATGAAGTTAGAAAAAGATGAAGCAGTTATTTTGAGTGGAGTTTTAGATGGCAAATCGACCGGAGCACCAATTGCTATCCAAATTAAGAATTTAAATCATGAGCGTTGGCAAGGCAAAGAAATCGCTCCATTTACTGCACCGCGTCCGGGGCATGTTGATCTCGCTGCAGCGATAAAGTATGGCTATGCTGATTTGCGACCCGGGCTTGAGCGCGCGTCTGCGCGTGAAACAGCTGCGCGAGTTGCCGTTGGTGCTTTATGTAAACAATTTCTTGAACAATTCCAAATTCGCATTGAGGGCTATGTTAGCTCCATCGGGCCAATCGAAGCAGACCTGGATGGGATTCAGTTATCGGAACGGAGTAAGATTGCCGAACAGAATGATCTTCGGTGCCCAGACAATGATGCTGCCGAAAAAATGCGCGACCACATTCGTGGGATCATCGAAAACCGCGAAACCGCCGGAGGAATTATCGAAATTGTTGGCCTGGGAATTCCTCCTGGATTAGGGACGCATACCCAATGGGATCGGCGGCTGGAAGCCCGGCTTGGCGCAGCTGTGCTCAGTGTCCAGGCAATTAAAGGGGTTGAATTCGGACCTGCCTTCCAGAATACCCGGTTAACTGGCACTCAAGTTCAGGATGCTATTTTCCTAGAAAATGATAATTTGGTACGCAAAACAGATCGTGCAGGGGGTGTCGAAGGTGGAATCAGCACTGGACAACCGATAATCATCCGGGCGGCAATGAAACCCATTGCCACCACGCTTACGCCTCAACCTACAGTAGATCTGGCAGAAAAAAAGGAAATTCCAACCAATTACGAACGCTCAGATTTTTGTCCGGTTCCTCGTGCAGTTCCAATATTGGAAGCCATGGTTGCAGTTGTTTTAGTCGATGCATTAATCGAAAAAATTGGTGGTGATTCGCTGGATGAGATGCTGCCCCGTTGGAAACAATTACGTCGGGCAAAATTATCGGATTTGGCCCTGGACAATAAGCCCCATCTGTACTGGCCGGATGAGTGAGGATGCCTAATCTAATTTATCTTTATGGACCCCCTGGGGCAGGTAAATCGACCATTGGAAAGATCCTTGCAGAAAAACTGGATTTAGCTTTCACGGATCTTGATTTTGAAATTGAACATAAAACCGGTAAGTCAATTTCCGAGATCTTTGAGGAACATGGTGAGCCAGGTTTCCGAAAAATCGAATCCCAACAGCTCGTATTCGCATCTCATAATAACAAACAGGTCATCGCTCTAGGCGGAGGTAGCTTATTAAACCCACAGAATCGAAGTCTCGCCGAAAAAACCGGATTGATCATATGCCTATCAGGGGATTTTGAGACTTTATTAAGACATACTTCGTTATCCCCAGATAAGCGCCCGCTCTTATCGGATAATCGAAGTACGAGACTGGCAAAGTTATTGGAAAGGCGCCAGGATCATTATTCATCTTTCCCAAATCAATTAGATATCTTCAACAGGACGTTGGATCAGGTGGTCTGGGATTGTCAGGTCCTGGCAGGTCGTTTCCTGCTGAAGAAAATGGAACACCCATATAGCGTCACGATTAAGGACGGATTGCTGAACGAAATTGATGTCTGGCTTTCAACAGGTGTCAAGACCACAGACGTATATATCATAACTGACAGCAATGTTGCTCCGAATTATGTTACCCCCGTTAAAAACCTGCTCAATCATGTTTTCAGCAAAACAGTTGCGGTTTGTACCATTCAAGCCGGTGAAAGTTCAAAATCGCTAAAATCGGTAACATCAATTTGGAATTTTTTAGTCGATTCTGGCGCAAGCCGCCAATCAATGATTGTTGCTCTCGGTGGTGGTGTGATAGGCGACCTGGCAGGTTTTGCAGCTGCGACCTACATGCGTGGGATCCAATGGATCAACATCCCAACGACTATATTGGCGATGGTTGATGCAGGCATCGGGGGAAAAACTGGAGTCAACTTACCAAAGGGAAAAAATTTGGTTGGTGCATTTCACCCACCGCAATCGGTCTTCATGGATCCTGCTGTTTTGAGAACACTTTCCAGGCGGGAGTTTTCCAGCGGAATGGCAGAAGCAATCAAGCATGCACTTATTGGAGAAATGGAATTATTGTCTCTATGCAGATCTGGACAGCAAAGTGTCTCTTCAAATCTGGAAAAGGTCATCTCACGAGGTGCCAGTGTCAAGATTCGAATTGTCGAAGCTGACCCTTTCGAATCTGATTTAAGGCAGTCGCTCAATCTCGGCCATACAATTGGTCATGCACTTGAAAAAGCTTCCGAATTTCAACTGACTCACGGCGAATCGATCGCAATCGGCATTGTTGCTGAAACATTTTTCGCTGAGAAGATCGGGATTGCCAGACCGGGATTGCATCAAGAAATCGCTGAAATTCTTAGACTTTTTGAGCTACCTGTACAATTCCCTGATAATATCCTGCCGCAAACTATAATCAAATTCACCAAGGTCGATAAAAAAATGTCAGCAGGCAACTTACGATTTCCATTACTGCGCGATTTCGCTGATGTCCAGCTTAATATTGAAATCCCAGACCTTGAACAACTAATATCAGAGTTCAGGAAAATACGTTTATGAAAGCAATTTATATTATCCACGGTCCAAATTTAAATTTATTGGGTTCTCGTGAACCAGAGGTTTATGGGAATAACTCCCTGGCTGATATTAACCAAAGTTTAATCAAATTGGGAAACGAATTAGGAATTCGAATCGAAACATATCAAAGTAATCATGAAGGCACGTTAATCGATTGGTTGCACCTAGCCAAAGAAAATGCCGATGGTGTCATCATCAATCCCGGCGGCTATACGCATACCTCAGTTGCATTACGGGATGCCATCTCAGCTGCCAACTTACCAACGATTGAAGTTCATTTATCCAATATTTTTGCTCGCGAGGACTTTCGACACAGATCACTGACAGCTCCCGTCTGCCTGGGTACGATATCTGGTTTTGGGGCAGAATCCTATTCTCTGGCGCTCAGGGCCCTGGCAAATCATATAAAAGAAAACACAGGATGAAGAACTGACTCATCCTGTGTTTTGCATGACAAAACATTGAATTAGCGCCGGCGTGTTCCCGATAAAAGCATCACGTAATAAAGCAGGGTTGATACAGCTTGAATTGCGCCAGCAACATAAGTAAGAGCAGCCGCATCTAAAACACTGTTTACACCTTGGATTTCCTGGGTGGAAACAATTCCTTGATGGACCAAGAGAGCTTTTGCCCGTTTTGATGCATCGAATTCGACCGGCAGTGTAATCAGCGAAAACACAGCAGTCGCTGCAAACAAGAAAACACCAATCCATGCGATTGTGATACCGATTGGACTTTGGGTAAATCGAAGTAACATAAATCCAGCGATGAAAACTATCGGACCCAACCAGCTACCAAGTTGGACCGTAGGGACCATTGCGCTCCGGAACTTTAGAGCACTATATCCTTGTTTGTCTTGCAATGCATGCCCTGATTCGTGAGCTGCAATACCTACCGAGGCGACACTGTTACTCTGGTAAACATTTGGACTTAAGCGCAGTACTTTTCCACGTGGGTCATAATGATCGCTAAGCATCCCTTGGGTTTGTTCGACGCGGACATTTGTCAACCCATTTGAATCCAAAATTCTTCGGGCTGCTTCGGCGCCTGTCATACCCGACCACGCTCGTACCTTTGAATATTTCTGAAAGGCAGACCGCACTTTCATCTGCGCCCAAAACCCTAAAATTAGGGCTGGTAGACTGATTAATAAAAAGAGTGGGTCGAACCAGAACATGCAGATATCCTCCTAAACAATGAAAACCAATAAGCAAATAAAACCTGTACAGATATGATTCTAATTTGATCTATCAAACAGTCAAGTGGCGCGGAAGTGAATTTACCAGATTCTTATAAATAGTTAAACGAATAATCAATTCCGCCTGGCGATCATCTATTGAATCCAACAGCAATCTGGCTTTCACATCCCGATGAAAGCAAACGGTTACTGCTTCGTCAGACTAAATCCGATCGCACGCAGGACAGGCACCACAAAAAGAAATCCAGTGTTTTCGTTTTCCAAACTTCCGATCGATCGCTCCGTGGCTGCAATCACGTCATCGACTGTTTTTTCGTCATCGACAACTGAAAAAACGGTGCGGTGCCGCTCCTCAGTTCGTTGAAAAATTTCACGCAAGCTGGGCATCAATGGAAGATCATCCCGCTGCCAGGAACGTTTTACTCTCCCCAATCCGGTACTTTCCAAGATCGTAATTCCACTGACACCAACTTCTTCCCATACCTGCAATATTTCTCCACAATCATCTGGATTATCGACAACCAAGACAACAAGAAATTGTTGAGGTTCCATTTGAACTTTCTCCTCAAGCCTCCTGAGCCAATATTTTGGGTTCTTCTTGTTCAGTAAACAATTTACGTAAGAGCAAAGGCGTCAGTAATGTTGTTATCAGAACGACACCAACAACAGCAGTAAACATCCCTCCTGTGATTATTCCCTGACTGATTCCCTGGTTTGCGACGATCAAGCCGACCTCTCCGCGGGACATCATTCCAACACCCAGCTGGAGAGATTCCCTGTTCGAAAATCCCGCGACTTTCCCGCCAATACCAGCACCAAGTACCTTTCCAATGATTGCACCAATTGTCATGATGACAAATAATCCAAACGTAGCTAGTGTAAACTCCCTGAGGTTCGCCGCCAGGCCGACGCTGACGAAAAAAATAGGCACAAAGATTCCATATGCAACCGTGGAGATCTCTTGTTCAATCCGGTCGCGAAGCGGACTGCGCGGAAATAACAATCCTGCGATAAATGCCCCGGTGATAGGCGCCATCTGCCCAATCACCTCTGCCAACCAGGCGAACACCAGCATAATGACAAACACAAATGCCAATAAACCTCGACTGATCGGCAATCTCTCAATCCGAGAGGACAATTTAGGCAGAATAAAATAGCCAAAACCGAGAGCGAGAGCCAGATAAAGAGTCATGCGTAGAAAAATCACTAAGATTGTCGCGAAACCCCCTCCAGATCCAAGAAAAATTGCAAAAAAGATTGAGATTCCCAACACAACGAGAATATCATCGAAAACCGCAGCACCCAGCATTCCGATACCCACGCGTGTACGTAGTTTGCCGAGCTCCATCAGCGTTTGTGCAGAGATACTCACACTCGTTGCCGCCAACACAAGTCCAATAAATATCGCTTCTTCCGGACCAAAATTATAGAAAATACCTGTTCCAAATCCAAGGATAAGTGGAAATACAACCCCAAGTACACCCGCAAATAGTGCTACTTTCCCCGATTTTGCCAGGTCTGATAAATGCAAGTCCAGACCAGCAATGAACATCAAAAGCAGGACCCCAATTTCTGCTAATTGGTTGATCTCTGATCCAAGAATGTCGTATGTAAAATCAGATGAGTATGTAAAAATTTGCCAATGTAAAAAGTTTAATAATGATGGCCCTATCAAAATCCCAATGATCAATTCACCGAGTACCGCGGGTTGGTGTAAGCGTAGGCTGATGTAACCACCGATTTTTGCCGCGGCAATAATTACTGCTAATGCAATCGCAAGGTTTAGAAATGAATTTACTTCTACAGCACCGGCTCCAACGACATCAAATTGAATTAATAGTTTTTGTACAAGGATTACATCATTTCCCATGTTTTCCTCAATTATTCTCGGAAATAATTCACATGTGATCACGGGTTCTAGCAAAAATTAACTGATTGGATTACAAGGTCTAAAACTTGCATCTTTATACCACGGGTTTAGAACAAAATCATGGAACAATGGGAGGTTAATCATGATCCAGCACCCGATTGGAACCGTCGTAAAGTTAACTGATCTAACAAACTATCAAAGTTGTATAAACAGGATTAGGAGTAGCCCACCTCCATACCGGATTACTGTGGGTGAGCTTGATGAAATATCACCTGATACGAAACTTCTTCAGGAACCAGATGGCAAGTTATCAATTGATTCCAACCAGCAATTACACCAAAATTTGGACATTTCAAAATCCCGCATCGAAAACAGTAGCAATTTCAGGAACGACTTGCAGCAAATTGAGCATGATGTTCGCTCAGCAACGAGCATAATTCTTGGATATGCGGAACTTATTGATTCCGGGGATTTGGGCGAGACAACTCCAAATCAAAAAAAAGCAGCCCAGGCGATTGCAAACAAATCACAAGCCTTGAAAAATTCGCTGAACAAAATCAGCCTGTATGCAGCCTTAATCACGGGTTCGTATATGTGGCTTGACTTCGAACTTGATCAATTACTATTGAATTCGTTTTCCGAATTCCAGAAAATCGGTGATGCCAGCCAAGTTTCGATCAGAAAAAATATTTTGGTCCAGGAAGGTTGGGTTCAAGGCGATCCGGAGTTGGTTCGGGCTGCAATACTGTGCCTGGTAGAAAATGCGGCTCGGATGAGTCCGCCCAAATACGCAATCTGGCTGATTTTATCCAAAAAAGGCAAATATTTTGATCTGGCAATAGTTGCGGATGAAGACAATTTCTTCCCTCCAGATATATACAACAAAACGCAATGCAAGGCGGGCAGCATGTCTGACTTTCATGACCTGCATGGGAATACCGGAGTAGATATTTCTCTGGCACGGGAAATTATTGAAACATTCGGAGGTAAACTAACCATTCTTCGTCAACCTGGCTTTGGCGTTTGTTTCCACGTTTATCTTCCCAATCAATTATTAGATTAATCCCCAATAACTCGCCCGCGCTGGGATATATGATCGAATGGAGGCATAATTCTTGGTATACAATATTAATTAGGTCTGAAGCACGATCGGAGATAAACAATTATGAACAGGCTTACCAACAGCTGGGAATTAATCAAAGCCAGTAGTGGTGTTTTAATCTCGGATAAAGAATTGATGATCTTTCCTTTGGTCTCCTCCATCGGTACCCTGATCGTGACTTTGACATTTGCCTTACCCATGTTCCTGAGTGGCCTTGTTCAATCAATGATTTCAGATGTACCTGGCTCACAGTTTATCGGTTTCATTGTCTTATTTGTGTTCTATATTTTCCAATATTTTGTGATTATCTTTTCGAATTCAGCGTTGGTTGGTGCAGCAATGATCCGCCTGAATGGCGGGGATCCAACTGTTGGGGATGGATTCCGAATTGCAGTTTCACACCTAGGTGCAATTTTCGGTTATGCGGTAATTTCAGCAACCGTCGGCACAATTCTGCGCATGATTTCAGAACGGAGCAGTACCCTGGGGAGATTCGTAATCTCATTGGTTGGACTGGGATGGAATATTGCCACTTTTCTCGTTGTCCCGGTGGTGGTCATCGAAAATATTGGCCCCCTCGATGCCATTAAACGCAGTGTAAATCTACTAAAAAAGACATGGGGAGAACAAATCGTCGGAAATCTCAGCCTAGGATTTGTCTTCGGATTGATCACAATCGTTCTCTTAATTGTTAGCATCCCGATAACCATTCTGCTGGTGACTAACGGAATTTATTGGCTTGCGATTGCGTTCATCATAATCCTTATTTTTGCGCTTACATTTCTTGGACTAATTCAGGGAACCTTAAATGGTATTTTTACAGCTGCAGTTTATAAATTTGCGACCGAAGGGAATTCCAGCACTTTTTTCCCACCTGAATTGATTGAAAACGCGTTCATTGCAAAAAAACAAATAGAATAAATCATGTATGTAAATCGAGATAGAGACCGGCATTAGGTGATTTTCGGTTAATTTCCAACTTGCTGGGCATTTCTCAGCTCCTCAGACCGATCTTTGATTTTGATTGATAGTTATTTGTATAAAAGTGATATGAAGCGACGACAATAATTTCTTAAACACTTTCCATCTTGAATAAAAGAACCGCTCTAAGATCCCAAACTTAATGGTTTGCAAATGATTCACAAAGCGTTGGTAACGATATCAATTGCAATCGGTACCGACACCCCGGGTTAGGCAGGAACCACCACCGCTGCATGGATTCTATCTACCTAAAATTCTTTCTTGACTTTTAGCAGTGGATTAATTATATTAAATTGGAAACGTTTCCAGTCAGACCCATCGATTAATCCATGACAGTCACAATCAAAGAAGTAGCCAAAAAAGCCGGAGTTGGCATCGGGACAGTATCACGTGCATTCAACCAAAGCCCATTAGTAAGCCAGGATACACAGCAAAAAGTCCTGAATGCTGCCAGAGAGCTCGGATACTACCCGGATGCCTCTGCTCGCCGTTTGGTTAAGCGCAAATCGCAGACATTGGCATTCATTGAACGCCATTCTGCAGATGACCTTTATATTGACGCATTCTTGGCTGAGGTTATCCGCGGCGCACATCGGGTTGCACGCCAGGCTGGTTATCATATTTTGATTGAGCCGGCATCAGAGGTCGATCAGAATAATAAACAAATTTTGGATTTGGTACGTGAGAAACATGCCGACGGATTGATAATTTCTGGACCACGCATTGATGATCCATTGATCGCGCTACTTCGCCGGGAAGGAATACCAGTAGTGCTGCAAGGAAATTTGCCTGACAGTGGTTTGCCAAGTGTCGATGCAGATAACCTAGGTGGGGCTGTCCTTGCTGTGAATCATCTACTAAGCCATGGGCATAAACGAATTGGCATGATAACCAATGGTCCTTTGGCCTACACCGCTGCCTCAGATCGGTTAGCAGGGTATAAAAGTGCTCTCACCAATGCTGGGGTCGCCTTTGACAGCCAACTGGTAAAGGTGGGCAATTTTAGCCCGGGGAGTGGCATATTTGCCATGTCTGAACTTTTAAACCAGCCATCCCCACCAACAGCCGTTTTTGTCGCCAGTGATACCGTTGCTATCGGTGCTGTGCAGGCGATCCGCGATGCAGATCTGGATATACCCGCTGACATTGCCCTGGTTGGTTTTGATGATATTCCCTGGGCCGCCTATACGAACCCTGGTATCACTACGATTCGTTTACCCGCCTTAGAAATTGGTCGGCGGGTAGCTATGCTCCTCATCGCTTTGTTAGAAAAAGATCAAGCTGAACCACAGGAAATTTACCTTGGGACCCAATTGATTATTCGTGAATCATGTGGGGTTCACTAGTTTCACTTAATTTATCCCGTACCTTAACAATCTCATAAACGAAATAAGGCCAATTAGTAAAAGTTGACAATTGTTATGGGAATTGCTACAATGAAACCGGTTGCAATGAAACCGGTATCAAAGAACACGCCCCCTACGATTCGAGATGTTGCCCAGGCTGCGGGTGTTTCACCCGGCACAGTCTCGAGGGTGCTTAATAACAGTTCACTCGTTACAGATGCAACTCGCACGAAGGTCCTCGATATTGTTGAAGCTCTAGATTACCGCCCCAACTTGATTGCCAGACGCCTCTCCATTGGCAAAACACTTCGCATTGGAGCAATTGTTTATCAGTTTGCTCGCCCGGCGGAAATTGAGAGGCTCAAAGGGGTAGTCAGCGTTCTTTCTGACAGCCAATACGATCTGGTGATCCATAATGTCGAAACTTTGGTTGAACGCGACCTCTATTTCCACCAGGTACCCCACAAAGAACATGTGGATGGGGTTATCGTTATCTCCTTGCCCCCCGATGATGAAACAATTAACCGGCTCGTTGAATCCGATGTGTCAATCGTTTTTATTGATGTTCAGCGAGAAGGGATTGAAAAATTTAATCGCGTCATCAGCAATGATTTTCGGGGTGGCCAGATGGCGACCCGCTATCTGATCGATCTCGGACACCAGCGAATTGGTTTCGTGGGAGATCAACGAGAAAGTGGATTTAATTTTACTTCCAGCCATGACCGCCTGCTGGGATATCAGCAGGCAATCCAATCAGCCGGTTATTCCATTGTTCCCGAACATATCGCCCATGACAAGCATGACAGGTATGCCGCTCACCTTGTTTCGGAAAAGATGTTATCCAGCAGTAACCGGCCAACGGCGATCTTTGCCGCCAGTGACACCCAGGCGATGGGAGTGATGACTGCGGCGAGAAGCCTCGGCCTGTCAGTCCCCCAAGATCTGGCGATCATTGGGTATGATGACATCGAAATTGCTGAATATTTGGGATTGACCACAATCAGGCAAAAGTTATTTGAATCTGGCCAGATTGGTGCAGACATGCTGCTTGAACGGATACTAAATCCGGATGATGAAGTCAAGCAATTTCAAATTCAGAATGAGCTGATCATTCGCTCAACAACTTGTTCGCTGGAGATCAATCGATAATATTGCGAGCACAGGTACAAGTATTCAGGCTATTCAAAGAAAGGAGGCTGATGACCCAGATTGTTCTGTTAATCAACACTCATCAACAACAACCCATCTCAATTTAAGAGGAAGAGAATCATGAAATCCAATAAATCCCTTTGGTTCATTCTATCGGTGCTGGTTGTGGCATCTATGGTCCTGGCAGCCTGCCAGCCAGCAGCCACACCTACCCCGGCAGCAACGGAACCACCAGCCACCGAACCGACAAGCGGTGGTGAAATGCCCGCAGTTGATTTCGACTATCCCGCGGGTGGCTATTTAGAGCGCGCCTTGTCAGGTGAGTTTAAAGGCACAACGGTCAGTGTCGATGGACCATTTGTTGAGCCTGATACAACCCTTTTCAATGAATCAATGGCTGCCTTTGAAGAAGCCACCGGCATTGACGTCAACTATATCGGCGACAAGGAGTTTGAAGCACGATTATCGATCGCAGTGGATGCAGGCAATCCACCCGATATTGTTGACTTCCCCCAGCCGGGTAAAGCTGCACAATATGCTCGCCAGGGGCACATCGTCTCACCCACAGAATGGATGAGCAATGACTGGCTCACACAGCAGTACAACCAGTCCTGGATCGACATGACTAAGCTTGAAGGACCAGATGGCAATCCCATGATTGCAGCCGTCTTCCACCGCTTCAATGGGAAATCACTGGTCTGGTATCCGAAAGCTGCCTTTGACGCCGCTGGTTATACCATCCCAACTACCTGGGACGATCTACTGGCACTCACTCAGCAGATCGCCGATGATGGCGATACAGCCTGGTGCATTGGCATCGGGTCGGGGGCTGCCACTGGCTGGCCTGCTACCGACTGGACTGAGGAGATGATGCTGCGCACCACTTCACTCGAAAACTACGATGCCTGGGTTGCTGGCACCCTGCCCTTCGATTCACCGGAAGTCAAAAAGGCAATCGAAACCTGGAGTGAAATCTGGTTCAATCCCGAATATGTGTTTGGCGGAACTGAAACAATCGTTTCCACAATGTTTGATGCCTCACCAGCTCCGATGTTCGAAGACCCGCCCCAGTGCTGGCTGCACAGGCAGGGCAATTTCATCACCAGTTCCTTCCCTGAAACTGCGGTCTACGGCGTAGACTACGACTTCTTCTACTTCCCGCCTGTCGGTGATCAGTACGGCAAGCCCTTCCTGGTGGCGGGCGACATCATGTCGATGTTCAACGACCGCCCCGAAGTGCGCGCCTTGATGGAGTACTTCACTGTCCCGCAGTCGGCCTCTGGCTGGATGGGGAATGGTAGTGCCCTCGCCGCTCACCAGACAGCTACCCCAGATATGTACGGTAACGACCAGGCGGCCGGCATCGCTGCGCTCGTTCAGGCTGCGACCGCCTTCCGCTTCGACGCCTCAGACCTGATGCCCGGCGAAGTCGGTGCCGGATCCTTCTGGACGGGTATGGTGGACTACGTCTCCGGGACTACTGACCTGGATACCGTTTTGAAAGAAATCGACGCCTCCTGGCCAAGATAATCCCCTGATCTAAGAATAGGCTGCCAGTCTGAAATATGATTGGCAGCCTGTTTAACAAGGAGCGGAGAGATGGCACAGATTGATTCTGTGGATGATCGTGGCTTGAGCTTTGGCGCCCGGCTCGTTTCCTGGGTTGGCCGGATTTTTTTTGCGGTGATCATCCCATTGCTGGCATTCGTCGTAATCTATTATGGGTTTATCTTTTTAAGAGATACAGATGCACCACGCTGGGTTGTGGCATCCGTTGCGATTGTCTGGGGTGTCGGAGGTGTGGCGGTCCTCTACTGGGTCTTCAATGGTCTGGTTGAGCGCTTGCCGGATCAATGGCGTCTGCGCCTGATTCCCTTTGTCTTTGTTGGGCCGGCCCTGGCTATCCTTTTCTGGTACCTGGCATTCCCGGTCGTCAGAACTTTCTGGCTCAGCCTTTTTTGGCGGGATGGCCCTCCCCAGGGAGCCAATATCATCGAGGCCCTTCAAAGCCCTGCGTTTGTCGGCCTGAGTAATTATGCGACGCTGTTTACCGAACGACTATTGCAGGAAGCTCTACGCAACAACCTTATGTGGATTGTGTTTGGCAGCACCTTTTCGGTCATTCTTGGTTTGCTTGTCGCCGTTCTGGCTGACCGGAGCAGGTTTGAGCGGGTCTCCAAGTCATTAGTCTTCCTGCCCATGGCGATTTCGTTTGTAGGCGCCAGCGTGATCTGGAATTTTATGTATGCAATTCGGCCTGCGGAAGCGACTCAAATTGGTTTATTGAATGCAATTATTGTCGGTCTAGGTGGGCAACCCTTTGCGTTTGATAAAGCAGTAGCCATCCAACCCTGGAACAACCTGTTTTTGATTGTGATCGTCATCTGGCTGCAAACCGGTTATTCGATGGTACTCTTCTCGGCTGCATTGAAAGGCATTCCCGAAGAACACCTGGAAGCAGCTCGCGTGGACGGCGCCACGGAAATACAGATCTTTTTCCGCATCATGATCCCGTCCATCCTGGGTACGATCATCACGGTTTGGACGACCATCGTCATATTCACCTTGAAAATTTTCGACGTGGTCTGGGTGATGACCGGCGGGCAGTTCGGCACGCACGTGATCGCTACCCAGTTTTACCGGCAGTCATTTACGGCCCGAAACTCCGGTGTCGGTTCCGCAATCGCCATTATCCTGCTGATTACAGTGATCCCGGTGCTGATCTACAACCTGCGGCAGTTCAAGGAACAGGAGGCATTTTAATATGGCCAAACAATCGCGAACAAACGTAATCCTGGTGAATGTGTCCTTGCTGCTGCTGGTCATTTTTTGGACAATCCCTACTTTCGGGTTATTGATATCTTCATTCCGCACCCGGTTTGATATCCAAACTTCCGGTTGGTGGGCGATTTTTCCTCATCGTGAATGGCAGACCGTCGCCACTTTTAATCCTGGTGATTTGGGACTGGACCCCAATGGCGTGATGCAGGTTGAAGGCGTTGAGGGGACCTTTGATCAGCTGCGTGAAGGAATTCAGACACCGGATGGCAAGCAGATCGTTTGGGTCGGAAACCGCCGCAATGGGCGGATCGAGGTCCAGGAACAGAATTGGGCGGTGACCTGGGATTTCACCCTGGATAATTACCGCCAGGTGCTTTCGGGCACTGATGTCAACATCACCCTCCCCGACGGGAGCACGGAAACTGTCCAAACCCAAAACATGACCCAGGCATTTCTCAACAGTCTGGCAGTATCGATCCCATCCACGATAATCCCAATCTTGATCGCGGCGTTTGCCGCGTATGGTTTTGCTTGGATGAATTTCCCTGGCCGGCGCCTATTTTTTATCATGGTGGTTGCTCTGCTCGTTGTTCCACTCCAGATTGCCCTGGTGCCTATTCTCCGTGACTATTCTACATTGCACTTGAATGGGACCTTCCTGGCGGTCTGGCTGGCCCACACTGGATTTGGGTTAGCCCTGGCAACCTACTTGTTATACAATTACATCAGCACATTGCCAAGAGAAACGATGGAGTCCGCGTTTATTGACGGTGCTTCGCATTTTGTGGTATTCACCAAACTGGTGCTCCCTCTATCTGTACCCGCCCTTGCCTCCTTTGCGATTTTCCAGTTCCTGTGGGTGTGGAATGATTATCTGGTGGCACTGACCTTTTTAGGAACAGACCCATCTTACAAAGTGTTAACCCAGAGGTTGGCAGATCTCACGGGAACTCTCGGACAAGACTGGCACCTCCTGACTGCCGGGGCATTTGTGACCATGGTCCTTCCACTGGTTGTGTTCATTGCCCTACAAAGATACTTTGTGCGTGGTTTGACGGCAGGATCTGTTAAAGGATAAATTCGCCAAACCGACAAATCGTTATTGATCATCACATAATCACCATCGTTGGCTAACCAGATCAGGCGATCCTGCGATTTGTGACGTGTGCAGATTCGATAATATTTAAACGAATTATCTTTTTACAACAACCAGCATAGACATTGAATATTATGCATGTGTCTGGTTAAACGTGAGACGAACTCAATGATTAATATCGTTTAATCAGATCATGTCAAAAAAAACTTCGCTATCGTTTGACTGGGGATTTTGGTTTTATTGGATCATGGCAACCGCGGTAGGATGGGCTTTGGGTAGATTTCTTCTCCCAAACCTGGCATTTGTGGTTATCGGTATTTCGGTCGGCGTAATGCAGTGGTTTATCCTGCAGCATCGTATACCACGTTCATGGCGTTGGATGGTGTCAACTGCTGTGGGGTGGACTCTCGGTACAGTTCTCATCATTCCTTTCCGACCTGAGGGGTTTGAGCTGATTGTTGGACTTATCATCGGACTTACAACTGGTATCTGCCAGTGGTTAATTTTAAGGCAAGAAATCTACCTTGCAGGCTGGTGGGTTATTATTATGATTGTTGGCTGGACATCCGGTCTGGCCCTGTTTCCAGGAATCCTGTTAACAGGTGTTATTGTAGGAATCATTACGGGATTTGGGCTTGAATTGCTCCTCAGGAATCCAAAAACATCATCAGGAGCGATTGAAAATGAACCGGGTTGGCGGGTATAGGCGCAAAACACGATCATCAGTCGGAAAACCTTATGGATCGAAATAATAAGCTCTGGTATAAAAATGCGGTCTTTTACGAATTGAATGTTCGGGCATTTCGGGATACGAATTCGGATGGCAAAGGGGATTTGAATGGGGTTACAGAGAATCTGGATTATTTAAAAGATTTAGGCATTGACTGTATTTGGCTCCAACCTATTTTTCCATCACCATTAAAGGACGATGGATATGATATTTCTGATTATTACGGGATTCGCCCTGAGATCGGTACGTTCGATGATTTTGCGCGAATGATCGAGAAATCTCATCAGCTTGGAATCAGGGTTATCACCGACCTGGTACTAAACCACACATCGGACCAACACCCTTGGTTCCAGGCAGCCAGGCAAAGCGAAAATTCCCCTTACCATGATTATTATGTATGGAGCGATACACCTGATAAATACCAGGATGCCAGAATTATATTTTTGGATACCGAATCATCAAACTGGTCGTGGGATCCGGTCGCTCGAAAATATTATTGGCACCGTTTTTATGCGTCTCAACCCGATCTAAACTATGACAATCCAGCTGTACAGGCTGAAATGATTAAAGTCATGCGTTTTTGGCTTGAATTGGGCGTGGATGGATTTCGGGCAGATGCGGTGCCCTATTTGTTCGAACGTGAAGGCACTAATTGCGAAAATTTGCCAGAAACTCACACGTATCTAAAAAAAATCCGTTCTTTTTTTGACCAAAACTATCCAGACCGGATCTTGCTTTGCGAAGCGAACCAGTGGCCCGAAGATGTGCGGCCCTACTTTGGAGATGGGGATGAATTCCACATGGGCTTCCACTTCCCGGTAATGCCACGCATATTTATGGCTATACGCAAAGGGAATCGCGAGTCATTGGAATGGATACTTAACCGGACGCCAGAAATTCCAAAAGAATGCCAATGGTGCATTTTCTTACGCAACCATGATGAGCTGACCCTTGAGATGGTCACCTCAGATGAACGGGAGTGGATGTGGAAGCAATATGCTCCAGACAAACGCATGCGCTTAAATCTGGGGATACGGCGCAGGCTGGCACCCTTGCTCGATAATGATCCTGCCAAGCTCGAACTGTTAAACTCTTTCTTGTTCACTTTACCTGGTTCCCCAATTATTTATTATGGGGATGAAATTGGCATGGGCGACGATATCGACCTGCCTGACCGGAACGGTGTCCGGACTCCTTTTCAGTGGAATTCTGAGATGAATGCCGGCTTTTCTTCCGCGGATCCTCAGCACCTGTATTCCCCTGTTATCTCTACTGCACCATACGATCCAATCCACGTGAACGTGGCAAATCAGCGGGAACAGGAAGACTCGCTCTTGAATACGATCAAAAGATTGATCCGGATTCGCAAACAATACCGAGTATTCGGCTGGGGTGACATTACTTGGTTGGATGAAGAAAATATGTCTGCAGCAATTTACAAACGATCTTATGGAAATGAGCACATCATCATCATCCATAACCTGTCAGCGGACCCTATTAAAATTAATGTTCCGGTTCCTTCGAATGGGAAGTCAATCGAATTCATCGATTTAATTCGACAACGAATTTTTTCCAGCACCGATCATGATGCCATACAATTAGACCTCGGTCCTTATGACTACTACTGGTTGTACAGATTAAATGAGTCCAATTGAGCAAGAAATACTATTTCCCCTATGACTAAAAACCAGCCGGTAAGGGGGTGATTACCATATTAGGTCAAGGACACAGACACATAGGTAAAACCTATGGAAACTCCTGAATGGATCGAACTCCATGCAAATCGTTCTTTAAACAGACTGCTGCCTGACCTGCGTGAAAGAACCATTGAATTCCGAGTGAATTTTCCTCAACAGTGGGAGCAATTTGAAGCCAGATTGATCACCCACTTTCCCCAATTATTTGGTTTACTTCACCACCTTTATGGAAATCAGTACGATTTTTTTTACTTTTTGGAAGAACTCGTGCGAGTGATGGCAGACACCTGGATCAAACGTCCAGACGAGCTTAAGGAATTAGATCTTGTCCGGCTTTCCAACCCCGATTGGTTCCAATCCAACCAAATGCTGGGTGGAGTATGCTACGTAGACTTATACAATAAAAATCTCAAGGGCTTAAGGAAAAAAATCGGCTATTTCAAAGAGATTGGACTTACCTATCTCCACTTAATGCCCCTGTTCAAGATGCCTGCTGGCGAAAATGATGGGGGTTATGCGGTCAGCAGTTATCGTGAAGTGAATCCGGCTCTGGGCACGATGGCAGAATTGCGGGCATTAGCTTCAGAACTGCGTTCAGAAGGGATTAGTCTTGTCTTGGATTTAGTTTTTAACCATACTTCCAACGAGCATGACTGGGCTATAAAAGCGAAGGCAGGGGATAGGCTCTACCAGGAATATTATTTCTTATTCGATGATCAGATTCTTCCAAATGCTTACCAGCGGACTTTAAGGGATATTTTCCCGGAAGAGAGACCGGGATCGTTCACTTTTGATAAGGCGTTAAATAAGTGGGTGTGGACCACATTTAATAGTTTTCAGTGGGATCTTAATTATGCAAATCCTGCTGTGTTCAATCAAATTACCAGCGAAATACTTTTTTTAGCAAACATTGGAATTGAAATTCTTCGCCTGGATGCGGTGGCTTTCACCTGGAAGAAAATGGGCACAAGTTGCGAGAATTTACCGGAAGCCCACCTCTTAATCCAGGCATTTAATGCTGTTGCACGTATTGCGGCCCCCACGTTGTTATTCAAATCCGAGGCTATCGTCCACCCCGACGAAGTTTTAAAATATATCCATCCTACCGAGTGCCAACTCTCCTATAATCCGCTCCTCATGGCAATGTTATGGAATTCGTTAGCCACAAGAGATGTCCGAATGTTAAAAATTGCTTTATCTGAACGATCCCATATACCCGCTGGATGCGCCTGGGTTAACTACATTCGCTGTCACGATGATATCGGATGGACATTTGCTGATGAAGACGCCGTGAAGCTTGGATTTAATGCCTTTGGGCACCGTCGTTTTCTTAATGATTTCTATACAGGCCGCTTTCCCGACAGCTTTGCACGGGGGTTACCATTCCAAGAAAACCCCGAAACCGGAGATGTAAGGATATCAGGCACTCTCGCTTCCTTAGCCGGTCTCGAAAAAGCTATCAGTGGTTCCGACCCACAGGAAACAGAGCTTGCAATCAAACGAATTCTCCTGCTGCATGGAATTATCTTGACGGTAGGAGGTATTCCTTTAATCTATCTGGGTGATGAAATTGGACTTCTAAATGATTACAGTTATAGGAAGTCCCTCGCTAAAGCACGTGATAGCCGCTGGGTTCATAGACCCAATATGAATTGGAAAGTGGTTGCAAAGAGGAACCTGGATAACACTCCGCAATGGAAGATATTTAATGGTTTATCGGAATTGATCGGTATTCGAAAGTCATATGTTTACTTCTCAAATGGAAATACTCAGGTCATGGACACTGAAACGGACAAAGTCTTGGGTTTTGTTCGCACTTACAATGGAGAAAGATGCCTCGTTTTTGCAAATTTCTCGGAAGAGCCTCAATCAATATCGGCAAACATTCTGCGAGTTTACGGGATGGCGTATCAATTTGTCGACCTGCGCAGCAAAAATACGATCCCGCTTGCGGATATTTTGCTTGAACCATTTGAAATCAGGTTTTTAGCATCTTAAGTAAAAAACTCCGGAAGTAAAACCTTCCGGAGCCAAAAATTGCTCATTACTTACATCATTCGATAAATCGCACACTTGTTGTTGACAACCGGGATGCGAGCGTACTTCCCGCTGGTTTTTTCCTGTTGAGAACTTCCTCTCGGTCCGGAGCATATTCATGCCGAAGTTCAATAGTTTGTCTGTTCCTTGACATCCGAGAAGAAGACATACAAGCGAAAGTAATCACACCAAAGGCTATCAGAATATACCCACCGATGAGTAATGCAAAGATTACCAGCATTTTTGGTGTTCCCTTCTCAGGAGTGATTCTTTCTATCAAATGAGGAATAATTGCGACACCTGGCGTTACTGGATAAACCTCATCAATAATATACTGATAATCTCCCCAATGCAACTGATATTAATCATTATTTTCCTATGACACGCACTGAATGTTCAAATCAGCTTCATAAACTCACGGATAACATCGGGGTCAAACATGATTCCCGCCTGCTGACTCAGATAACCTCTGACCATCTCCTCCGGATGTGGATCTCGATAAGGTCTTGCTGATCTCATCGCATCCCATACATCGATCACGGAAAAAATTCTCGCGGAAAAAGGTATTTGCTCGCCTTTGAAATGGAATGGGTAACCACCTCCATCCCATCTTTCATGGTGATAAAGTGGGATGTCCAGGGCGGTGCGTAGGCGATCAATACGCCCGAGAACGTCGTACGTGTGCATCGGATGGATTTGAATGGCATGCCTCTCTTCAATGCTCAGAGGGCTTTTCTTCCTGATAATGTGATGCGGTACCCTGAGCATACCCAGGTCGTGCAAAATAACTCCGCGGTAAATATCTACAAGACTGGATTTTGATAGGTTGAACTGCTTTGCCAAGCGAACTGTTATTTCGGCCAGATCCTTTGTGTGACCTTGAGATTCATCGAGAATCAATTCAAGTTCACGCACCCACGCGTCACACATGGCATCATACGCCATTTCGACTTCAGCAAGCAGACGATTCTTATCCCGAATAACTTCTGTATCATGAATTGCATCGCCCAATTTTCCCACAAAAATTTCTAACATTTCCATCCAATCATCATTAGGCAGATGCTTTTGGCGAACATAAATTTCCAGTACACCCTTCAGGTTTCCTTTGGCTTCGATTGGCGCGGCAAACATAACCTGGAATTTTTCCTGATACAACACTGACGAAATAAATGATGAAGCTGTCTGTTCATCAGGTAGGCTGGCTCCAAGGATCCTGCGTTCGAGTGCGGCTCGGCCTGGTAAACCTTCGCCAATCTTTACAGTATATGATTTTAAATTCTGCTCAGATAACCCAAAACCAGCAGCATATTCGAGGCGCAATGTTGTGGGGTTGAAGATGAGTGCCAGAGCACCATCATAATCAAGAATCGTTTTACCTTGCTGCAAAAGGATATTCAGCGTAGCATCTAGATTCGTGCTTCCGTTAACGGCCATCTCCACCGTATGCAAAACCTGCATCTGTCTTAAACGATCCTGGATCTGGTGCATTTGCTGATTCGTCGTTATTGCCTCTGCTAAAAGGTCCCCTAAATCATTGGCTGTTTCCATTTCCGCCTGGTGAAATTCGGATGTAGGATTTGATTTTCCCAGACACAAACATCCCAGAAATTCACCTTGATGGTTCAACTGTTTAAAAAACAAGTGAGTAAGATCTTCGTTATAAACACCGGCAATATCAGCGCGCTGTTCATTCCTATATTGATCAAGATTAAGAAGGAACTCGGGTTCAAGTCTGATACGAGATTGAAGCTCCTTCGAAACATTACCCCACTTGGCTTCTTTTTCAAACAAACTACCTACGCCACCCAGGTGAAAAAACTCACCGGTTGCCGAATCAAACAATAAGACTCGCACAACAGGTACATTTAAGGTGGATGAGATAACCTCGGTAATTTTGGAAATAACCGAAGCCAAACGATTTTGATAATTCCACTGCACTGCTAAAAGTTTTTGATTGTGGGTTTTAAACAAGATATTTTTCTAATGGCCCGCCTTTTTTTTGAGATAATAATTGGTGTGAGGATTTCCCCTTGATCCTCACACCAATCCATGCAATCAGGATTAGCCAGAATTCTTACTATGTGCCTTATTCTGGATCAGGCAATATCGGACACATAGAGGAGTGCATTGATTTGCTGAATGAACTGGTCGAGGCTGTTCGCCTGTACAGCGAGGACGGCTTTCATCTCATCATCGCTCAGACCAAAATTCACCAGACATTCACGCCGGTGACCATTCAGGATAGCAGCCTGAAAGTCGCGATCCAGAAGGGCCTTTGTTACGAGTGCGTTCAATTTCAAAGTAGTCATCGTTTTCCTCAGTGTCCGATGGATGTGGCAAAGGGTCCACCACCACCGATACCCCCATCAGCAAACCCTGCAAGCGCAACGCCTTGAGCAGCAATGGCAGACAAGATGAAAACTGCCAGGATGAATAGCTGAATGACGATCGCAACTTTCGCAGGATCAGCAGCGGCATAGAGTTTGCTAAAAAATTTTCCGAACATTTTGGCCTCCACAGGATTAGATTGGATAGCAACACTATACACTATGACCTATAAACATACCTATAAACATGAAGATTAAAAAGAACCAGAAGCAAAGATTATAATTTCAGCTCCTGGTCGAACTCAGATGAATAATGCGAACTTATGGCAGCGTTGCGCAAAAATCATCTAAATCCGACTGCGGCTTCGCTTTCAACTCTTTCCATAAAAAATCTCGATAATTATAATAGTGCGCTTTGGCGGCAGCTGGTGTACCCAGATTTACCAGGCATTGCATGACGGCAAGATGGATAGCGTCTTGATACGGATCAATTCTTAAAATTTGCTCATAGATATCACGTGCTTTAGTAAATTCGCGCGTCGCATTCAACAAATCGCCAAGTTCTCTTAATGCTGACAAATACTGTTGCAGCAGCTCTTCTCGCCGAATTTCTACCCAACTTCCTGAGATTTCCAGTAAGAAGTCTCCTTTATATAACGCGACCGCTTTTCGCAAGAGGTCAATTTTTTTCGTTGGTGAAACTTTTGACCCATGGGCTAAGGTAATTTCACTGAGAAACTCATCAACATCATAGTGAAGTTCGATATTTGGATTAATGATATACCTGTTTTGATCAAAAACAACCGCGTCCTTATTTCCTAATGCCCTTCTCAACCTCCATAATGTGGATTGAAAATTGCTTGTGGCCTTGGCCTGTGTGAAATCTGGCCAAAGATCTATGGCGATCTCTTCTTTTCGCAATCCTCTCCGGTCGATGATAAAAAAGAACAAAGCCCGAGCATTGGATGATTTCCATTCCGAAGATGTGATCAAAATTTCATCTTTGTATACAATCCCCTGGCCAAAACCGGAGATTTTTAAGCGAAATTGCGGTAAAGTAACCTGCTCTCGCTTTGTCGACACCAGTGCTTCTAAACTTGGGAAATCGCTCACGCGTTGGTGGATGTTGTGAATGTAACCGCCTAATTCCCTTTGCTGGGATAGGAATTGTAGAAAATCAATCTTTGCTCGGGCCGCGACAACCAAGAATTGATCATAACCAAGCTGTGCCGAAACCTCCAGAGCTCTTTTTACTACATTTAGTGAGGCACTATTTTTTCCAACCTCGAAATAGACCCTACCAAGTAAAAAGTTTGCCAGAGATAAATTTTGATTTGGCCGATTGTTGGATGACCAGCTTCTGATGGCTTGATTTAATGCCCCGGCCGCCATATCGTATTGGCCCATATCCAGGTAAACCTGCCCCAGCCCTACCTGGTAATCGGGTGATTTAACACTTTGCCCACGAATACGCGCAGCTTCTCGCAGCCAATACAAGGCGTCGTGGTAATTTCCTCGTCTTCTTTCTAATTCAGATAAACCAATATACGTTGAAAATAAGGCGTATCGATCCGAGCTATCCGCTCTCCGTTTGGCTTCCAGATATGATGTTTCAGCATCTTTCCATTCTTCGAGATCGCGAAGTAAATCTCCGCGACTATTCAGAATATGAACAATTCCTCGGTGGTGGCGCAAAGAGCTGGCTACTGCATAGGCTTCTTCATATGCTCTCCAGGCTTCGCGGTACCTTCCTAACAGATAATACATATATCCGGCGTTGTTTAGGGCAATCGCGAGCGCACCCAAATTACTTTTCTGCTTCCGCCGGATACTCAATACCTCTTCAAGGCATTTTTGAGATTCGAGTACGCTGCCATGCTCAAAATGAGCAATACCCAGATCATTTAATGTTTCTGCTAAGTCATGCGCAGCTTGCCGTTCATGCATATCCTGTTTTGCAACAATCGACCGAAATCCGCGTGCCGCCATTTCCAAAGATTGGACACTCTTATCAGTTTGTCCCAAATGGCGTAAGGACATGCCTACTAAACGGAATGCCTGAAACGTATAATAATTTTCAGGTTGATCCTCAAGCAATTTTAAAGCGACCTGGGCAAGTTCAAGAGCATCTTGCGGTTGCCCCTGGTAGATTCTACCCATCCCTTTGGTGACATATAAACTCGCTCGGCGATTAACCTCAGTAGAATCTTTTAATACGGATTCTGCAATCTCAAGATATTCATCTCCCTGGTTATAATCGCCCCTCTCATACAAAACCTTCGCCCAGGTCAAGGATAACCAGGGAGCACGCCTACGGAAATCGACCGGTTCGGTAATTTCTCGAATCCATTCAGAAATAACACTTGTTCTTCCAGCAATGAATAACTCGCTCGCCAACCGCTCCATCCAAACAGCGGCCTCCTCCTGCTCCCCGGCAGCCATTTTATGGTAAACAGCATCTTCCCAAAATTCATGTTGTAAATACCAATCCGCTGCCCGATGGTGGAGAATTAATTTCGTTTCAGGCTCAGTATCGGATAATCTTTGCGCTAAGAACTCTCCAAAAAGTTGGTGGTATCGGTAATTCGTAGTACCAAATTCGGTCTCGATCCGTGTAACAAATAGATTCCGTTCCTCCAGCTCTTGTAGAAGCTTTTGGCTATCATCAATTTGCAACAAGGCATTACAAAGAGCCACATTAAATTCGTCCAGAATTGAGGTTTTCGTTAGAAATTCTCTTAAATGCTCCGGTTGAAGTTCAACTACTTCCTGGGCAAGAAAATCATACATTTCACTAGATGTCTGCTGGAATTTTGGTTTTACACCTTGTTCCAATGCGCGCAAGGCGAGTAATATCGCAATAATCCAGCCATCTGCCCGTTGCGCGATTTCATCAACCTGATCTTCTGACAGGGTTACAGAATAATGATCTTGAATTAATTCGTTTAGTTCCTCGGGACGGAACCGCATTTCATCCGCACTAATCGTTGCCAGATCATTTCGAACATACAAATTTGCAGCCGGGATACCATAGACACTGCGGCTTGCCATGATAAGCCGAACATGGTCGGGCAAATATTCGAGCAAGGTCTCGATCAAATCAACAACTGCCTGTTGTTCACCAACCATGTGATAATCATCGAGGACCAGAACACTAAAATCGGTCACATAACGCACCATCTCATTGATAAGTTCAAGTCCAAGACCGATTGGATCGGGAACTCCACCCCCAGCTTCCAGAATTGCCATTGTCTCCTTGCCAAACTCACTAAAATTTTGGCGAATGGAGCCAATCAAATGCAGTGCAAACGGAATGATATCTTTATCGTCTCGATCGATCCTATACCAGCACACTCTGGCATCGACATCGTTCGCAAAGTCTGTCAGGAGGGTAGTTTTTCCATAACCGGCGGGCGCGGAGATAAAGATCAATTTGCGGTAAATATTTTGGTGCAACAAATCGATCAAACGTTGCCTACGTAAGATATCCTTACGCCGTAAAGGAATTTTTATTTTTGTCAGTACGACTGGCATTGGTGACTTTGGACCAAAGAACGATTTTTATGGAACTATTGAAGGAGGCTTATCCAAAATTATACCTATATTCACGAAATTCTAATATCAATATGAGGTATTCAATTGCGTCTCCAGGAAACCCTATCAATGAGATTTTTTAATAAGCTCCTCATAGGTTTCATTAATTTTTTCAGCAATGACCTTCCAACTGTACGCCTGGGCAAAATCGGCAGCTTGCGTTCCCATTTGTGCGCGCAATTCCTGATCCATCAACAAGGCAATGATTCGGTCGGCTAATGCCTCTGGTTCTCCAACAGGGACGTGAAAACCTGTAATCCCATCCTGAATTAAAAACGCCAAACCTCCTACCTGTGATGCTACAACAGGTATTCCACATGCCATTGCCTCCAATGCTACCATACCGAAGGACTCATAATGAGAAGGGACGATTACAACCTCGGATGCAGAATAGTAATAGGGCAAACTATCCTGTGATTGCATTCCATTAAACCTGACAAAGTCCGTTAGCCCCAATTGCCTGCTCATGTCTTGAATACGAGCCATCTCTTCAGATTTGGTTGCCTCGTCCGCGCCGGGATCCCCACCGATGACAACAAGACACAAGTGTGTATTTGATAATCGTCCGTCGTTTACGATTAATGCGATCGATTGTAGTAACACATCCAAACCTTTCAAAGGTTCGATTCTGCCTACAAATAAGAGCATTTTGTCACCCGTAGTCACTCCAATAAATTCCTTGGCTTCATCCTTGGCAATGGGATAAAACCGACTTACATCTACACCGGGAGGAATGATGATGACCTTCGAGATATCCGCTTGATAGAGCCACTGAAGCTGAGCCTCCTCAGCGGGAGTAGCAGCAATAATCGCGTCCGCTTCTTTAAGAACCTTTTTTTCACCCCTAATCCGGTAATCACCCTCTAACTGGGAATCTTCCTGAGCAACTCGATTCTTCATTGTTCCCAGAGTGTGAAACATGCTAACGAGGGGAACATTCCAAATTTCTTTTAACTCCAGGCCAGCAATTCCAGACATCCAATAATGGGAATGAATGAGATCATAACTAAGGTTTTTAGATACTACGAAATTCATAATCCCTTCTACAAAGTCGGGAATATATTTCGCCAATTCATTTTTTTGCAAAGGGAATTCCGGACCTGCCGGAACATGGACAACACGGTTGCCGTACCCAAGGTCATGAAGAACATGTGGAACATGCTCATCCTGGGAACGTGTAAAAATATCGACATGAACACCCAGCCGGCCCAAGTAGCGAGTCAGGTCACGCACATATACATTCATCCCCCCTGTATCTTTGCCTCCCAGGGTTGCCAGGGGGCAGGTATGGTAGGAGAGCATCGCAATTCGCAATGTCCGAGGTTCAGACCTTTTTGGCAAACTTTGCCAGTCAAATTCCACTCAGACCTCTTTTTCTACAGTAAAATTCGTTCTCTTGGTATAATCCAGCCCGCGCCACCATAGCTCAGTTGGTAGAGCAAACGATTCGTAATCGTTAGGTCGAGGGTTCGAATCCCTCTGGTGGCTTACAGATAAACCAGGAGTGCTCCCTGGTTTTTTATTTAATCTGGCTCATTGCTCCAGTATAATTCGCATATGGAAAAAACTGCAACTCCTTTGGTAATCGGCCTAGCTGGTGGGTCCGGATCAGGAAAAACAACGGTTGCAAACGTGATTCTCTCCAGAGTGGGTGCACACAACATCGCTTATTTACCTCATGATGCGTATTATCACGATTTGCAAAATCTTCCTCCAAACAGGCGTGCCGAAATCAACTTCGACCATCCAGATTCGCTTGATACCGACTTAATGATTGAGCACATTCGAACCCTGAGGGAATGGCAGCCGGTTCAATTACCAGTTTACGATTTTAAACATGACCGGCGAACAACCGAATATACGTCTGTATTTCCCCAACCTGTTATTCTCGTGGAAGGTATCCTGATCTTCGCAATACCTGATTTGCTTCCTTATTTTGACGTCAAAATATTTGTTGACACAGATGCGGACATTCGTTTTATTCGCCGTCTCCAGAGAGATATTTACAAGAGAGGTCGTACAACCGAGTATGTGGTCGAACAATACCTTGCTACAGTGCGACCAATGCATCTTAAATTTGTTGAACCGTCTCGCCGGTACGCCGATGTTATCGTACCAGAAGGCGGTCATAATGCCGTTGCAATGGATATGATTGTTGCCCGTATCCAGACGCTGTTGTCTAATCGGTCCGAATCCGCCCCCGGTAGCTCTTAGAAAGGAAATCTGAACAATGCCAACCTTGTCTTGGAATAGTCCTCCTCAATTGCAGATCGATCCCACAAAGAATTACGAAGCAACATTACACTCCACCATGGGAGATATCAAATTAAATCTTTTCGCATCTGAAGTCCCAAATACTGTGAACAATTTTGTGTTTCTGGCGCGCAATGGTTTTTACGATGGTACGATTTTCCACCGGGTTATCGCTAATTTCATGATTCAAGGTGGCGATCCAACCGGAACTGGGCGAGGAGGTCCGGGCTACAAGTTCCGTGATGAATTTTCACCAAAGCTAAAACACGACCGGGCAGGCGTTCTGTCAATGGCGAATTCTGGACCAAACACAAATGGTTCCCAATTTTTTATTACTCACGTTCCTACACCCTGGTTGGATAATAAGCATAGTATCTTCGGAGAAGTAATTGATGGAATGGACGTTGTCCTGGCAATTCCGCCAAGAGATCCTGCTCAGACAGCCAGCCCAAGTGTAAAAATTACATCAATCACAATTACTGAAACTTAAGTACAAATCTCATGTCTCCTGAGCGTCGTTTGGCGCTGATGCGGGTCCTGGCGATTGTGTTTGTTGTCGGGGTTAGCATCGCAATTTTTCTCTTTCGCGATCAGGCCGAACAACTGGCTCAATATGGATATATTGGGATTTTCTTTCTCTCAATTTTGGCAAATGCTACAATTATCTTGCCAGCGCCTGGGATTGCCGTCGTATTCGCAATGGGGAGTGTGTTCAGCCCTATCGGCGTTGCCCTGGCAGCGGGAGCCGGTGCAGCTATCGGTGAGTTGTCTGGTTACCTGGCTGGATTCAGCGGTCAGGCTGTGATCGAAGATATGCGCTCGTACAACCGGATTTACACTTGGATGCATGGGAACCGCTCATTTAGTTTTTTAGCCATATTTTTCCTGGCGGCTATCCCCAATCCATTTTTTGACATCGCGGGGATTGCAGCTGGTGCATTGCGTATGCCTGTTTGGCAGTTTTTATTTTGGGCATTCCTCGGTAAAACCGTGAAAATGTTGTTCTTTGCTTATGCAGGCTCCATTTCGATTAATTATTTCAAATAACTAACGAAAGGAAGAAACATGTCTGAGATTAATTCAATCGACAAATACCTTGAGTCTCACCTCACCGAAAGTATCAATGAACTATCCAGGCTTTGTGCTCAACCGAGCGTGGCCGCACAAAAGTGGGGTATGGATGATTGTGCGAACCTGGTTGGGGAGATGCTCCGTAAACGTGGATTTTTCGTCGAAATATTACCAACCGGTGGTGCCCCAGTTGTGTATGCTGAACGCATCGGTCGCTCTGATAAAACTCTCCTGTTTTACAATCACTACGATGTCCAACCACCGGAGCCCCTCGATTTGTGGGAAACTCCGCCATTTGAGCCTAGCGTGCGAGATGGAAAACTATTTGCGCGAGGAGTTAGCGATGACAAAGGTCACATTGTCAGCAGATTATTCGCTATCGATGCAATCTTAAATACCAACCAGAATTTGTCTGGTGAGGATCCTGCGTTACCCTGTAATATCAAATTCATTATCGAGGGGGAAGAAGAAATAAGCTCCATTCACCTGCATGAGTTTGTGGTTGAACATAAAGAAAAACTTGCGGCAGATGTTTGTATTTGGGAATTCGGTGGAGTCGATTTCAGAGATGTTCCAATGCAGTACCTCGGTATGCGTGGTATCTGCTACGTCGAACTTTCGGTGGAAACTGCCCATATCGATGCCCATTCTGGCTTGGGAGGATCCATTTTCCCAAATGCAGCCTGGAGACTTGTTTGGGCACTAAATTCCATAAAAGGTCCGGACGAAAAAATCAATCTTCCGGGCCATTATGATCACGTAATTCCACCCACCACCCGGGACCGCCAGCTCATGGAGGCGTTACCAGAAGTAGCTGACGAATATAAACAGAGGTATGGAATTAAGAATTTCCTCAAGGGAGTTGAGGGTGGTGTCGATTTACGTCTGGCAGAGGTATTTGAACCGACCTGCACGATCTGCGGTCTTACAGCGGGTTACCAGGGAGAAGGATCAAAAACTGTATTACCGGCTTATGCAAAGGCAAAGGTAGATTTTCGGCTTGCACCAGGCCAGATGCCAGAACAGGTCATATCAGCTTTGCGCAGCCACCTGGATCAGAATGGATTTCAGGATGTACAAATTACCTTTCTCGGTGGTGAACCACCAGCTCGAACCGATCCGGATGATCCTTTTATCAAGCTGGTTGTTGATACTGCTGCGGATGTATACGAGCATCCCATGGAGCTCGTACCAATGATTGGTGGATCTGGACCAAACTATCCTTTTATTCACGAACTAAAAGTCCCGGTAGCCACCGCCGGGGTTGGTTATCCAGGATCACAAGCCCATGCCCCTAATGAAAATATGAGGATCGACTTATACTTGAAAGGGGCAAAACATATCGCCAGGATCATTGAGGCATTAGGCTGAATTTCACTCATTAATTGACGCGCGGTGTTAACATCGCGCGTCAAATTATTTATGCCACTTGGATCGAGATCATCAGGACATTGGCGAAAGATTGGTCCTACTTCGTGTCCTCTGAATTCGATCCTTTCTTCTCTTTCGCTTCTCTTTTGATCTTTTGCCAGATTTCATTAATTGATTGGACTTCTTGCAGATTTTCTGGATATTCGCCGTATCGAATTTTATTATACGCAAGCGTAATTTTCCGAACGCCATCAGCATTTTCCACGAATACTTTCTCTAGTTGAGTGCTATATTCGAGCGGGGTCCACGCTTCTAATCGGATCGCTCCCAATGACTCTCCTAACTCACATAACTCCCGATAGGTTTTACGAATCTGCGCGGCTGCAATTTTCTTTTGATTGCTCGCCGAATTTAGAGTCAAATCCAACTTTTTTCCCAAGGAGATTAGTTGGTGGAGGAGAATGTATTTAAATATTCTGGCAAGACTGCTCCGGTCCATGATTGAATCTAATTCATCTTCTTTTAGTTTGCCGTAATTCCTTGTAAACCATTGAAAACTCACAAAAAATAACCCAAACAACAACACGATCCCTACACCACCCCACAAAAATGCGGGTTTCGAAATCGATATATCAGGTAAATATTGCCGAGCAATTTCCAGAAGCCGGTAGGCAAATCCATCGAGCTGTGAAATCATGTTCTGTAAATTAGTGATTAACTCTGGCATTGCCTCCCCAAGGATCGATTGCGAGCTCACCCAGTCCAGGATTACAATGAGCAGCAGGAAAATTGGAAAAAGCAACAATAATAGCAGTCCGACTAGAATTTTTCCAATAACGGCTAGAATTTGCAAAACTGAATAGAAGATTTGAGTTTGCAAGAGTTGGGTTACGGCTATCGCCAGTAAGACAGCCACAACTGCTGACAATACCATCCCTGCTAACCAACGACGATCGAACGTGGTTTCCCGCCCGCCACGCATCCTTTCGTTGACCGACATCCGGGCAGCCCCGATGGCCAATAAACCGAAAAATAAATAGACAAACAGAAAATTGCCTGGTATTTCATCAGTCAACAGCGTATTGATGGCAACAAAAAACACCAGCATAAAAAAACCAACCTGGAAACGAACTGCCATGTCTCTCGGACTTGTTATCTGGCTGGCTATCGAGATACCCCGAAAAAGGATAAATAAAACCACAATTACAATTACGAATTCATCTGGAAATATAACCAAATAATCTGCGAATGCTAGAACTGGTTTTTGGATAAGCTCAACAATATTTATCGATTGGGAAAAATACAACAGATATCTTAAGGCCAGCAACCCGACAGCAAATGCAAAAACTAAAAAAACCATGTGGCGAAGTTGTGATCGTAGTCGAAAATAATTCATCCCCCGAGCTAATAAATACGCCGCAATGAGAATTCCAAATAAAACGATAAAAACTCGCGCCGGGGTAGCTTGATTCGTTCCGAAAGTGAGTGAGCGGTACCAAGGAACAATCCAAGCCAGTTCCATGACAATCTGAGAAACGATCGCCAGTTCTTTCCACGGCTGTATTTCTGGAAATTCTGCTTGATTAATTGGGTCTGGTTGATGTAATGTGCCAGTCATTCGCATTTCAGGTGAAAGGTTCAACCTGCCAGCTGGCTTTTCAGCTTTTTAATCTTTTTTGCTTGTTCTTGGATATTCAACCAGGCATTGTTTACTAACGAAACTTCGTTTTCGGTTTCTGGCATCTCTCCATAACGAACGGCCAGATATGCCTGGGTTACGAGTTCGAGATCCTTCTGATTTTCCGCAAAGATATACTTGAGTTCGCGCTCATATTCTAGCGGAGTGGCACTGGTATTGCGTGGATACCCAAGATCCTGGGTTAAATCGAGAAATTCCGCATAGATGACACGTATTCGCTCAGCGGCCTGCTGACGTTCTCTTGCAGACAACTGTCTGTTGTTACGCATTGAATCGGTGGTCGATTGCAATCGATTTTGAAATAATTCTCGGAAGGCTTTGAGCAAATCCTTATTTTCAAGCAGATATTCTCTTTCAAGGTCATCACCGGATTCTTTTGTTTGCAAAGTAATCCAGCGAACGGACAATATCAGGAAGACGACAACAATTGCCAGCCCGACGAGTAATAAAATTCCCCGTAATTCTGGAGTTAACAATTGATTCTGACCAATCAGAAGAAAGCCACCAGCTCCACCAGGATCGACACCTCCAGCACCATCCAGAGGTGAAAGCTCTGGAGTGACGACTGGGGTTGGCAATAACTCCCTGGTTCGATTGATGGCTGGCGTTAACAGGTAAATGATTGCCAGAAATGGGGAAGCAAGAACTATTCCAATCAAAATTAGAATCCCCCCGATCAACCCAAAGAATATCCCGGCCTGACCAGTCATGATGGTCGCAATGCCATAAGCAACGGTCACAAAACCAACTGTACTGATCCCAACAGCCAAAAACCACCGCCGGTCAAACGGGCTTTTACCACCACCCCGCAAGTAACCCATAATCGATACACGTGAAGAGATCAGACTGACCAGCCCAAATAATAAGAATGAGAATATCATGATCGTGGGGTTAATCGTCCGAGCCAATGGAACAAGGAAACCAACCAGCGCAAAAATTCCAAACATAACAATCCCAAGCCTGAAATAGTCGAATACTAGCATTGGACCCAGGCGTTCTTTCGCCAGCCACACGCCGCGCCACCACAAAATAACAACGATCATGCTCACCCAAAACCAGGTTGGGATTTGGGTAAGAAAATCTGCAAATGTTGAAATCTTTTGATTTCCAAGTCCTTGAAAATTTGTAACAAATGTCGGACCTGTCATTAATATATTCCCAATATACAAACTGATTACAAGGCAGGCTGTCATTAATATGCGCCGAATCCCTTGTTTTAATGCAAAATTGGAGGCAGCTCTCAAGACAAGGGTCGTTAAAGCAACGATACCAACCGATGTTAATAATAGAATTTCCTGACTAACCAATGCAATTGAAGCATTCAACGACTGCATCCAAACTACCGACCAGCTCATTTCCATAAAAATAAAAGCAACAATCGCAAGCCACTGCCAGGATACTTGAAGTGGGTTTGTGGTTTCAGATATTTTCTGGTTCATCATACGTAATCAGGATAATGCATCACTGGGCGATATAAGGCATATGGATTGTTTGCACACCTGGAATCACAGGTGGTAAGTTCTGTGATAACGAAACCAGTGTTATCTTTCGTTCATGTCTTTTAAGTCGGATCAATGTTTCTGCAATCGAATTAGGTGTAATTCCGGTAATAATCACCAGGGTTGCACCATATGGAATCCGGGGGATTTCCTTGACAAGGTACCTTTCAAACTGGGCCGTCACAACTGGATTTACACCTGCCAGGGCGCTCAATAATATCCCTAATTGTCTGGGAGTCCTCCCTGGCGGGATTCGGAAAGGCTGGTCCGATCTTGAAATGCATCCATTTGAGATCAATCCAACTCGATAACCGCTTTTAATGCCCTGGTCGCACATTGCTGCAGCCATACTTACCAGGTGCTCTAACATCGGGGGGTCAACACCTTCCCAAGACCGTTCGGACGTGGAAACATTCAGACAAACAACCATCACCTGCCCGGATGTGGGTTGAAAAACCTTCACCTGCAGCTCACCGGTCCTTGCTGTCGCTGGCCAATGAATCCTACGGAAACTATCTTCTGGATGATATTCTCGGACACCCATCGGTCGATTTGGATCTTCAAACAAACGTCTGCGAGAGCGTTGATCTCCGAGCGGGTCTTCCGCAGGCAGTTCGAACCGTGCCAATGGAGCCAATTCAGGAAACACCGTGATAATTTGAGATTGGTCGCCTAATTTTGCTTCTTCATAAATGCCGAAGATATCGCCAGAGAGTAGCTGTGCTGGTCCGACCTGGTAGACTCCACGCTGGCGAAACTGAATTTGATAACGACGGCGAGCTCGTTCATACCAGCGCAGGCTGAATAAATTGGTCAATAGACCTTGGTCTTGAATATGTGAAGGCGCTAGCAAAGACGCATCGGTGGGACCGATGTTCCTCGGCCAGGGATCTTGAATTCGTAACCAGGAAATCGGCAGCAATTTACGGTTTTCAATTTCTAGTTGAACCGATGTTTCTTCACCTGGAAATCCACGTGTGTAGTGAAATTTGCGCCTGTATAAAATATTTTTTAATGACTGACCTCGCCACCACCATGCAAGACCAATGACAACTGCTATAGCAATTGCCAGGGACATTACCCATTCAATCCGAAGAAATAGTCCTAAAACAAATATCACTGCCAATATTGGCAGCCAACGCCGAGGGTTCATAATCAGTTTTCGACTGGAACCGATACAGTATCGACAATATCATCAACCATTTGAGATGGCAGCCTCCCGCGCAGTTGCGCCTGTGGTGAAATCATTATGCGGTGTGTCAAAACATGCGGAGCCATTTCTTTCACGTCATCCGGAATGACATAATCGCGGTTATTGATTGCCGCCCATGCCTGAGAAGATTGATACAAAGAAAGAGTCGCTCGCGGGCTGGCCCCTAAATCAATCTCTGGATGTTCTCGTGTAGCACGTGCAACCCGAACAATGTAATCGCGTACCGAATCCTCAACCCTGATTGTCATCCGTTTGCGAATAAGGCTGACGATTTCTTCTGGCGTAACAACCGCTCGCAGCTCTGGGAGCGGATCTGATTCACGAAACCGTTCCAAGATGGCATTTTCTTCTTCAATCGAAGGGTATCCAATGGCTACGCGCAATAAAAATCGGTCAATTTGAGCCTCCGGGAGTGGAAATGTGCCTTCCAATTCGACAGGGTTTTGAGTAGCAAGTACGAGAAATGGTCGCGGCAGAAAATGAGTATCCCCTTCTACGGTCACCTGCCTCTCCTGCATGGCTTCCAGTAAGGCGGATTGTGTTCGAGGGGTTGCCCGGTTAATCTCATCGGCTAAGACCACCTGGCTAATAATTGGGCCCGGGCGAAATTCAAAAACCTGACCTTTTTGATTAAACCAGCTCAACCCTGTAACATCGGAGGGGAGCAGATCGGGAGTAAACTGGATGCGTCGAAAGGTGCAGCCCAGGGAGACTGCCAGTGCGCGTGCCAGGGTAGTTTTCCCAATTCCAGGTACATCCTCCAATAACACATGCCCTTCACAAAGGACAGCAACCAGAGTCAAATTAATGACATCGCTTTTACCAATAATTACTTTCTGAACATTCTCTCTGATTCTGGCTGCAACTTCTGCAATCATGGTTTCCTCCAGTGCGATCTGATGGTTACTTTGTTGTTGTGTGGGCAGTGAATTGACATCCCCAAGTTATTTTACCCAATCGAAGATCAATTGGTTCACCCAGATTTCGATATTCATTCGCATTTGGCCTGGAAACCGCGAAGATTGATTTACTCTTGTGGCCTCGCTCCGACCAATTCTTCACTGCAAAAAATCAAGCAGTTCGAGTACAACTCAATCATTGTTAACAGGCTGCGAGTTTACTGCCATCTTAACAGGTAGCCATACATCCAATCGTTGTCACACAAGATCCCTTGTTGCAGGATTGCAGGGTTAAGCTATGATATGGGTATAAGTCTTGCAACATTCTCTCGAAATGTGTCGCAGAGGTGAGATGCGGAAATCCGTCGATCGACAGCCTGCGGCTATTAATTGCCAGGTTCCAACTACCTGAACCAGTATGAAATGAGAGGGCAAATCATGAAACACAAACTGACAAAGGTCATACATGTGCTCATCCTGCTTGCGCTGTTATTACCCATTGGGTTGCAACAAGCTGTAAGCGCAGGAATAGCCACAGACCCACCTCCAGGGCAGCCAGTCGAACCGGTAAACCCTGAAGAAGACAATCCGATCTATTTGCCCGTCCTGGCTGTTGAAGCCATGCAGGTCTATCAGATTTCCGGGCGAATAACAGATGAGAATGACGTACCACTCAGCGGAGTAACCGTCCGATCGGATGGTGGTCATACAACCCAAACCGGGCCGGATGGTATGTACATATTATCCGGTTTGTCGGAGGGGCTCCAGGATTTCACGGTCATATCGGATGCTTATTATTGCTCGCCAGTGGCGATCAAAATCAACGTACCACCCAATACTGAACGGCGCAACTTCACATGCAGCACCCAGCTGCTGTCTGTAACCGGCATCATCAAGGACAGCGATGGTAATCCAATGGGAGGTGTGATCGTTACCGATAATGCGGGACGCCAGACAACCACCTTTGCCGATGGTCCAGATAAGGGTCGGTATATCCTCGAGTTACCGGCTGGGATCCATACATTAACCCCCACCAGCCCGGATTACACCTTCAAACCCAGTGCCTTCACAGTGCGGGTCGGTTCTGTGAAAGTACGCACACCAGAAGATGCCTCCTACGATTTCACTGCGCTGGCATCTGCCTGGACTCCGGCCAATATCACTGCACCGCTTACTCCTCTTCCTACCCTGACCGATCGCAACCTGGCGGTGGATAAATCTGGCAACTTGCATATTGCGTTTGATTCAGGCGGTGCCGCTGGAACGAGCACTTTGTGGTACGGCTACTATGATGGTGTCGCCTGGACTTATATCCAGGTGGACACAGCTGCAGGCACAGGTCAGTACGCGGCAATTGCCCTGGACAGCCGTAATCGGGCACACATTTCATATTACGATGAGACCAACCAGCGCTTAAAATATGCGCGTGTTGTGCGCACTATAACAGGCACATTTACGACCTTTGTTCGGACTGCCGATTCAACAAACCGCGGAGGTAAAACGACCTCGATCGCCGTTGATCACTCGGACGGGATCCATATTATTTATCTTGATGACGATTATGACGGATTGCGCTACGCATATACATCCAACCCACTGATCAACAATGGCAACTTCGCGATCGAGCTAATCAATAAACCAGCTGGCTATCTGGATGAATATCCATCCCTGGCAGTTAATTCGTCCAACGTACCCCAAATCAGTTTTTATAGAATTGCCCCTGGACAACCAGAAACCTCAGCCAGCCTGAATTTTGCTTACCGCACAGGTGTAGACAGCTGGACAGTCTCCACGCTGGCAACTGGACTTTTACGAGCGGAAGTATTTGAAAGCCTGCGCCGCTCTCCCCAGGACATTTTAGATATCCTGGCGGGAGTTGGTCTCTTCAACTCACTTGCGATTGACAGTTTCGACAACGTCCACATCGCTTATTACAACGATGATTCTGATGATCTTGAATATGCCGGCGGTGGTCCTGGCTACTGGTATTTCGATATTGTTGACAAAATCGACCACGTTGGCGGCTTTGCATCCATACGTGTAGACAGCCAGAACCGACCACAAATCAGCTATATTCGACAAAGCCAGCTCCCCGGCTCGCAAGGTGGTGCTCTCAAGTTTGCCATTCGATTGGGTGATTTTTGGAAGACCGAATTCGTCGACTTGATTGGTCCGGTGACAGATGGATCGCGCACGAACACCACAATTTTTGTCGATCGGGCAGACAATCCTCACATCCTCTATTACGATTTTACAACATCGGATCTCAAGTATGTCGTGCGCAATAAGTGGGATATCCAGGTTGTGGGTCTGGTAGGAACCCTGAGTGAGCCCAGCAACCGGAATATTGCCCTCGATTCCAATGGACTGCCCCACATAGCATTTGGCGGCTCAAATCTTTATCACGGTTATTATGATGGGAACACCTGGCAGTTTGAGCTCGTGGATCCATCGGCGACTGCCGGGGCATTCGCATCGATTGCTATGGACTGGGATGATAACATCCACATCGCATACTATGACACGGGAACACAAGATCTGAAATATGCGTTCTTTAACCGCAGGGCCGGTTTTTGGACAATTGAAACTGTCGACAGTTCTGGCGACGTTGGCAAATTCACCAGCCTGACTTTGGACAGCAATGCCAAGCCGCACATAGCATATTTTGACGAAGACAGAGATTACCTTTTGTATGCCTACAAATCGGGCAGTTCGTGGAGAATCGATATCGTTGACGACAGCCCGGCTGTTGGTGGCTACCCATCGATCGCCTTAGATTCGAACGATAAACCGCGCATTGCCTACACAGATTTCGGGCGCGAAGAACTACGCTATGCCACCAAGTCAGGCAGCAGCTGGTCAACGACCATCGTACCGCTGAATGGATTGGTTATTTCCTTCGTTTCTTTGGAAATGGATGTTTGGGATCGGCCGCATATCTCTTTCTTTGAAGATACAGCCGCCGGCGATTACAACGACAACCTGATCTACGTTTATCATAACGGGACTCAATGGGTTGAAGATACCATCGATGCCGATAATAGTGTCGGCTGGTGGAATTCCATGCGCCTTGACAGCCAGGGAGATTCCCAGGTCAGTTATTACGATCTCTCCAGTGGGAAGTTAAAATTCGCAACCGGCAGCCTTTACAACTGGGCCGTCGAATTTGTGGATGACATGGGCATCCCCCCGTTGGGAACTCCGCTTACCCAGGTGGGTGGCTATACATCCCTCGTTCTCGACAAGGCAGATCGGCCCAATATCGTTTATTACGATATCACCAACAACGTCCTTAAATTCGCCAAACCGAACTTATGGGATATGCAAACCGCTGCGACCCCTGCCGGTGCCCTGCAGGAGCCCGGGCGCCCCAACATTGCCATCGATGTCGCCGGTTTACCGCACATCGCTTACGGAGACGGAACGATCAACTATACGTTCAATGATGGCTTCTTATGGCAGGTGAATCCCCCTCCGGATCCATCTCCTGATACCGGTGCATTTGCGACCATAGCAACGAATTATTATGGAAACAATGCCTGGCCCTATATCGCCTACTACGACACAACGAACATGCAGTTGATGTACAACCGCCTGGATGGATTGGGTTGGCTGGCAAACCCGGTGATCGTTGATACGCTCGGCGATGTTGGCAAGTATGCTTCGATTGCCATCTGGCAAAATGATAATACCAACCCACAAGACCTTGTCCTCCACATCGCTTATTTTGACGAAGATCAAGACGATCTGAAATACGCACGCCTGACAAAGGATGGTGGGGGTCGGGTTGAAGTTGTCGACTCCGGAGGTGCGGTAGGTCCATACCCGTTCATCGCATTGGATGCTAATGGCGTTCCTCACATCAGCTATTACGACATTTCGAACAAAGATCTAAAATATGCATCTCGTCTCGGAAACGACAATTGGAGCACAATGGTTGTGGACTCGCTGGGGAAAGTTGGCTTATTCTCGTCACTTGCGATCGACAGCCACGGCAACCCGCATATCGCCTACTTTGATGACAGTTACGACGATCTGCGTTACACGTATTTCAGTGGCAGCAGCTGGTACTATGAAGTTGTCGATACGGTCGACAGCACAGGCTGGTATGCCTCGCTGGCCCTGGATAACGATGACAATCCCCATATCGTATACTATGATTTCTCCTCACAAAATTTGAAACACGCCTTTGTTTACAACTACGATTGGGTGGTTGAGCTCGTGGATATTGCCGGAGATGTTGGCCAATTCGCATCTCTCCAAACCGATACCGCAGGTGGGCTGCACATCGCCTACTATGATGCGACTCTACTGATCATCAAGTATGCCCGCAGTGTGGATTGGTAATATTTGACCCACATTCGAGGAGGCCGGCGCCTGGGCGCCGGCCTTTTTTCTTCACTGGTATAATGCTGGCTATGCCATCCATGGTATCCATTGACATCGAAACAACCGGTTTAGATTCCCAAAAAGATGCGATTATTGAAGTTGGTGCGGTTCGTTTCCGCGATAATGTTGTTGAAGATGAATGGACGACCCTCATCAATCCGGGCCGTCCTATTCCGTCATTTATCACTGGATTAACGGGTATTGCAGACGAGATGGTCGTCCAGGCCCCGCGTCTTCAAGAAGTGTATGCAGATTTATTGGAATTTGTGGCTGATTCACCGGTTGTTGGGCACAATATTGGCTTTGACTTGAGTTTCCTGCGACGGCGGGGTGGATTTCAAGATAATCAGGCAATCGACACCTACGAAATGGCGGCGATCATCCTACCGACTGCTGAACGATACAATCTGGGTGCGCTAGCCGAAATACTATCGATATCGCTGCCGGCTACCCATCGAGCTCTGGATGATGCCAGAGTAACTCACATTGTTTTTCGGCAGCTCTATGAGATCGCCCAACAAATGCCGGTTGACCTCCTGTCTGAAATCGTGCGCATGAGTGAATCCTTGGCCTGGGCAGGCAATTTACCTTTTCGTATGGCCATGCGTGCGGCAGCACGTCAGCCGATAAAAGCGAAAAAAGGGTTTCACACTCCCGTTTTAGGCCCCCTGTTTGAGCGCGAGCACAGCCGTCTTCAAGCAACATTAAAACCCAAAGAAATTCCGGATCCCCTCGATATCGAAGAAACAGCTGCTCTTCTTGAGCATGGCGGAGCTTTCTCAAAGCATTTTCCCAGCTTTGAGTATCGGGTTGAACAAGTCGATATGTTGAAGGCTGTTGCCCGGTCATTGTCGGAAGGTCGGCACCTTATGGTAGAGGCAGGGACAGGTACCGGAAAATCTGTTGCGTATTTGGTCCCAGCCGCATTATTCGCCATCCAAAATCAGACGCGGGTGATCGTATCTACCAATACGATCAATTTGCAAGATCAACTCATCAATAAAGATATTCCCGATATCCGCAATGCATTAGGGCTGGACTTGCGGGCTGTAATACTTAAAGGTCGCTCGAATTATCTCTGTCCGCGACGCTTCGAAGCGATACGAAGACGCCAACCGGAAACAGTCGAAGAGCTGCGTGTGCTTTGTAAAGTTCTTGTATGGCTACAAACTACTCGAACAGGTGACCGGGGAGAAATTAATCTAAACGGACCTGTCGAAAGGGAAGTCTGGAGCCGCCTTAGCGCGGATGATCCTGGCTGCACTGCGGAAATGTGCGTAAAGCGAACAGGAGGTGCGTGTCCATTTCATCAGGTCCGCCAGGCTGCGCAAAGTGCACATGTGATCATTGTTAACCATGCTCTACTTCTTTCGGATATTGCCGTTGGTAATCGAGTTTTACCTGAGTACGATTTCCTCATCATCGATGAAGGTCATCACATTGAGGATGCCACAACCAATGCGCTGAGTTTTCGGATCACATTAGCGGATATCGAAAGAATGCTAAAAGAGCTGGGCAGCCATCGCTCTGGAATAATGGGACGGCTCCTGGTTGTCGGTCACGACATCCTCGACCCGCATCAGATTGGTGCGCTGTCCCATATGATCGAACAGGCTACAGACCTCGCCTTTCAGGTCGAAAACCTTACCCGCCAATTTTTTTATTTGCTCGACCATTTCCTTTTTGAGCAGCGCCAAGGTCGTGGACCCAGCAACTACGGACAGCAAGAAAGAATATTGCCATCCACCCGCACGCTACCTCCCTGGATGGATGTCGAGGTTGCCTGGGATGAAGCTGACCGGGTATATACGCCCCTGATTGAGCTGCTTGGAAACTTGGTTCAGGCTGCCGCAGAAATGGCAATATCAGAGATCGAAGAAATCGAGGATGTGTTCAGCAGCCTAAGCAACGTGCTCAGGCGAATTTATGAAGCGCACCAACAAATTGGAGCTCTGGTATTCAATCCAGTGCCTGACCAGGTTTATTGGGTAGAGATCCAGCCAAATAATGGCAGGCTGAACCTGCAAAGTGCTCCACTCCATATCGGCAATTTGATGGAAAAGTATTTGTGGCATGAAAAAACGGCAGTGGTATTGACATCGGCCACACTAACCGCGGCTGGCGAGTTTGATTACATGCGAGATCGTCTGGGCGCATATGATGCTGAAGAACTTGCCCTTGGCTCTCCATTTGACTATGAATCTGCCTCGCTTCTATACGTTGTTAACGACATCCCAGAACCATCGGATCGAGGCGGGCACCAGCGCGCTGTTGAACACGCATTAATCAATGTCAGCCGAACCACCGGAGGTCGTTTGCTGGCTTTATTTACAGCCTATGACCAGCTTCGCAAAACATCGCGCGCGATCAGCCCTTTGCTGAATAAATATGGAATTCAGGTGCTCGAACAGGGAGAGGGAGCTTCATCCCACGCACTGCTGGAAACGTTTCGGCGCACCGAACAGGCAGTCCTCCTTGGAACACGTGCATTTTGGGAAGGAGTCGACGTACCCGGAGAAGCGCTTTCGGTGCTCGTAATAGTAAAGCTTCCGTTCGATGTCCCATCGGATCCTATCATCGCTGCTCGTTCAGAGACATTCGAGGATCCTTTTTACCAATACTCGCTTCCAGAAGCAATCTTACGATTTCGACAGGGTTTTGGTCGTTTAATCAGGACCCAATATGACCGCGGTATCGTTATCATTATGGACAAACGCGTATTGACAAAACAATATGGCAAATTTTTTATTGATTCATTGCCCGAATGCAGTAAGCGGGTTGGGCCGCTCTCAGAAGTTCCCTTGATTACAGCCCAATGGTTGAACCTTTAACTTGATTTTCCACCCTTTATCAATAGAAATCAACGTATTTCGCCTGGTGTTCGATCAAATCTAATTTTGCATAAATTTGGTACTAGACGAACCACTATAAGGTTGATCCAGACGACTAAAACATCGTGCTTTGATTCAACGATGAGCCTGGACATAGCTCTAGGTTTTCCAAATATAATTCCGGGCAATTAGTGCTACCCCAAGTAATATGATTACTGTTGGCCAAATATAATTGATCACTTCTTCTGCGGAAATCAGGAGAAGAATTCCCATTAGGAACAATGCTCCCGCTGGAAAGATTGCCCAGGTGTTACGTCCTCCGGGTGCAGGTAGCAAATATACCAACAGGAAAGTTAATCCCAATCCCAGAAAAAATCCACCTCCAATACCCGAACCATTATTTTCCACCAATGGTTCAAGTAACGTTACTCCGGCAAGAGTAAGCATCACTCCACCTGGAATAATCGCCCACCAGTTCGATGGGCTGACAGCATAAACCGCAAAGAAACTCAATGCAAGCCCTACAAATAAGAAAGTGCCACCAAATGTATCAGCAAATTCCGGAGCCAATTCTTCCAATAAAGTCAATATACCAACATCCACGAGAACGAACCCGGGAATTAATGCCCACCAGTGAATCTTGTTGCGGAAATAAAAGATCAGAAAACCCAACCCTCCAAAAATAAGGATGGTTCCCCAAAAATAGCCACCAAGATTAATTATGTTGAGATTTTCAAGCAGGAAGATTACGCCTGCGACGATCAGCAGGGCGCCAATCAATATCCGCGCGTCGGTTCTTCGCATTGTCTTTTCTCCTGGTTGGCAAACCAAATCCAGTTTTTTGGCAATCCATTTCCAGATAGCAAGTAAAGATCGTATTCAGGAATTGTGAGTTTTCCTGTAGGAGTTCACAAAATCCCTATGCGATCTTCACGAAATATTCACACTGGAAATTTATCCTGACAATAATTCATTACCAGTATATCTTTTTTTTCACAGGGAGCAAATAATGATCAAGATCACGAGAATTTCCAGCGAAACTCGGAACAATTGGCTCATCGATACCACGCTGTTCATAAGTGGTTTTTTTGCCATATTGAGTGGTATTTACTTTTTATTTCTCCCCGTTGGCGGATATCAGGGTGGTCGAAATCCATTTTACAACATCAAAGTCTTGTTTGACCGCCATACCTGGGAAGATATTCATATGTGGACCGGGATTTTTATGATTGGATTCGCGATCATCCATCTATTGATTCATTGGCGCTGGATCGTTAATATGATCAAGAAAAGTAGAGGAGCTCTTCGCGGACAAGGGTTTTCCTTAAATCAGAAAGGGCGCACTAATCTGATCCTGAATATGGTTGTAGCCTCCAGTTTTTTGCTGTGCGCACTGAGCGGTCTGAATTTTTTCGTTTTGCCGAACTCAGAAATTGGAGGTAATCAACAAGTTCCAGGCCTGCTTCTTTCCAGGAACGAGTGGGATTTAGTCCATACCTGGTCTGGAATTCTTTTGATTTCTTCTGCCCTTCTACACATCGCGATCCATTGGCGATGGTTGGTAAGAGTGACATCCGGAGTTTTGGCCGAGGTTGCTTTGAATGCAAAACTTGCAGTCAGACTAATCCATCAACCGAGAGCCTGAGAACAGGAAATCGGAATGGGATTAAATTGAGGGTTGAAATAACAAAACGTACGTTGCTTTGGTTAAGTTATGGAATCGTTGTTGGATTACTTATTTGGGGTGGACTTACACACAGTGAAGCCAAGGGTTTACTGGGCTCTCGGGTAGGGCAAAATCATACTGAAGCGGATGCACAAGAACCAGTACCTGTCAAGGAGCTGATCACCACCCCTGGCCTGATAACTTCGATAGATGAAAACGAAATAATAATCTCTTTAGAAAGTGTTGTTGCACCAAAGAATATCTTCCTACAAGGACGGCCTTATAGTTTTGCTCGCGAACAGAGGGTTAATCCTCAACCAAGGTGACCAGATTGATTTGACCGGTTTCATTGAAAATGACAGCTTTGAATTTGCCAGTATTCATAACCTGACGAATGGCTCCACGGTTAAGCTCCGTGACTTATATGTCAGACCCGCATGGTCAATCCGTGATGATATAACCGAACACTAAGGAGATGACCGCTTCGTCTAGTAAAATAGTAAGATGCGATTCAGTGATAATGAACAACCGGTCGTAAGACCCGAACGCCCGCTCGGGGTGACAATTTTAACTGTATGGGATGGTATATTTTTCGGCATCATTCCGCTATTAACGACTGTGTTTGGCCTCGTCCGCGGAAAAATTAACGGAGATGATCCAATTTCAATTTATATCAATGCTCTCTTGGCGGTATTGATAATTTCAGTTGCGATCGGGACATATACCGGGAATGACCGATCACGCAGTTTCTTGATTTATCTCATCACCATCTACCAGAGTTTGCAAGCCTTTAATAGTCTTGTGCTCCTCGCATCGGGCAGTTTACAGACAGCAGACAGTGTGTTTGCAGTCGGAACTATCCTGGCAGCCTTTTTCTGGATCGCATTACATGTCTGGTATTTTCTCAAACCCGATACATTGGAATTTTACCGCCGGCTAAGAAGCTGACACCATCGACCATTTCTTTCCAACTTAATTTGACTCCGAAAAATTCGACTGATTCCACTACTTCTCCTCAGTTGAATTCCCTGTGACACTATCCTCATCCGGGTTATCAATTTCTAACCTGGACTGAATTTGATTCACATCGTTCATGGCTGGATCATCTTTATCGGTGATCTTACTCGTTTCAACAAGTCTCTCCGCAGCCTCAACCAGGGGAATATCAATTCCTTCGCTCTCTCCGATGTAAGATTTCCGCTGCCCCACCCAAAGATACAGGTCTGCTTCCGTTCTACCGGGAAAATTTTCAAGAATTTGCTGATCCCTTATGATTTCCACCAGGGGCATAAAAACAGAGTCATACCACGAGAGTAATGCTTCCTCAAAGGAGATGTCTCTTTTAAGGCTCTCACCCAGATACCACCGGTGGGTATAGATGTGTTCAAGGAGTTGATCGTACCCACCGGTCACGGTTGTTTCTACGGGAGCGCCTGGACGGTAGTTTAACAACTGGGTGTGTTCCATGAATCGGCCGTAATCCAATCGGCTCGAGATTTGGCTTAAAATTTCATTCCTGACGAGTATGTTGATTAATTTTCTGATGGGTTGATCGGGTTTTTCCGCGATCAGTTTATCAAAAATCGCTTTTTCTGCCTCACTCATCTGAGCTACATCAGCCTCACGCATGTACCATTGAAATTCGAGAATCCATATGTATAGATCAAGGGCGGAATACTTTGGAAACGACTTTCTTAGATTTTGTTCTTCGATAACCTCGATAACAGGGTCATACACATGATCATGCCAGGAGAGAACAGCCTCTTCATAGGATATTTCTTGGGCCCGGTGTTCGCCCATATACCAGCGATGCGCATCAATGTGCTCTAAGAGAGTATCGTATTGTCCGGAGTATCGGGTTTCGAACTCTGGATTTGGCCGGAGTAAATCCAATCGCGTTTTATATAAGAATGTCTCGCGTTCGCCCGTGATCACAAGGGTATCAAGATCTTCTTCTTTATAAACAGGACCCGGTACTGTGATCTCAATTACATAGGCATCAACATACTGTTGGCCTCGTTCGCGGGCTACAGAAATCCGGTGATTCCCGTCTTTTACAAAGTAGAGTTCGCCAATTTTGTACAATTCAACGGGAGGTAGCAGAATGTCTTCATAATGAGCTTTATCGATGCTTACCCAGCGGTTGCGGGTGTGAGTTTGCGTAGGTAAAAATGCTCGGTCAAAATCCATGAACCGTCCGACACTACCGATAATTTGATCAACTCGCACTTGCAGCAATCCGCGATCGTGTTGTCCACGAACTGGTATTCTTTGTTTTACATCATCATACGCCATCAATTCATTGCTTCCACCTGTAAACCAATTTTTTACTTTTCTCCAAAATCCCTTAAAAACCGCACGATCAAAATCTTCATTCGCCATTTTGTCAAACATTTTTACACCTATTTTGATTTCACACTGGTGTAATCTGGCAATTCTAATTCGCTCGCCAGATAACCATAGGTGTTAATTACTTCTGTGTAATGGTGTTGGACGACACGCACATAGTCTGGACCATACAAATGAATATGCCCGTGGAAATGATATCTGGGTCGAAACACTTCGATCAGCCACCGGAATGCATGGACACCCTGATGAGGCCAATCGTTTCTGTCATTAATTTTCCAGGGTGCGGCATGGGTGATGAAGACATCCAGATATCGACCATAGCGCATTCGATTTCTGAAGAATGCAGGAACCATTCGAAAAACGTTCATCCACATTTCATTTTGGGTATATTGAAATGGCCCTTGTTTATATCGTATGGATCCTTCTATGCCTGCAAGGATAACACCATTGTGAATTTCAACTTTTCGGTGTAGGTCGATGGCTCCATTCGGAGCTTTGCGCGTCCCGATATCACTTTGTTCTATCACCCTGGCATGGTTACCGCGAACAAAATAAACTGGTTTGTCCAATGCCGACACGATATACTCAATATAATAGTAGGGAAGATCGCCACAGCTGATTACGAAACCAACGTCAGCAAACCGTTTTCGCAAATTAGGACTATAAATAGTCTCTTCGATACGATCACTGACACTTAATATTTGAATCCCCATTCAATCACTGATGCCTTGTTGCAGCCAATTCTTAAGGTCGGACGTTATACTCACCCTGGACAATCCATTTGTACGTCGTGAGCTCGCGCAATCCCATCGGACCACGGGCATGAAGCCTTTGAGTCGATACAGCAACTTCTGCTCCCAAACCAAACTGCGCGCCATCTGTAAATCTTGTGCTGGCATTTACGTAAACCGCGGCTGAGTCAACCTCGTGCACAAACCGCTGGGCATGTACAGGATCATCAGTCAGGATGCCATCGGAATGTCCGGTGCTGTGGCTTTGAACATGAGCAATCGCCTGATCCAGGTCATCAACGATTTTTATTCCAAGGATAAGTGACAACCATTCCGTATCGAAGTCTTCTGGACCCGCTACCGACACAGAACCAGGAACCGGTCCAGGTACATACTCGAGAACATTCTCAGCTACTCGAAAGGAAACCCCATCGGATTCGAGCAGTTGAATAAGTTGGGGTAGAAAAATTTTTGCAACAGCCTCATTTACGAGAACAGTATCTAACGCATTACACACCGTCGGTCTTTGGATTTTTGCATTCCTGATCACATTAAGTGACGCAGGTAGATTTGCGCTCTCATCCACATAAAGATGACAGATACCAATACCGCCCGTCATAACAGGGATGCGGCTGTTATCAATACAGAATTTGTGGAGTTGCGCCCCTCCTCTTGGTATGATCATGTCTATAGATTCGGATAATTTGAGCATCTGCAGGATAAGGGCCCGGTCGGGATCTTGAATTAACTGGATACAATCTCCGGACATATTGTTGTTTTGTAAAGCAACTTGAATTTGTTTAACAATCGCTTTATTCGAATGAATGGTTTCACTACCACCACGTAAGATAGCTGCATTTCCAGATTTTATCGCCAATCCTGCGATATCGACCGTAACGTTTGGTCTTGATTCATAAATGACTCCGAGTACGCCTAATGGCACCCGCACCTTGGCTATACGCAAATTGTTAGGCATAATTTGCGCCTCAAATTCCTCGCCCACCGGGTCTGGTAAATCCCTAACAGTTAACAAGTCATCGGCTATGCCTCGCAGCCGGTCAGCATTTAATGTAAGTCTATCGAGCATTGCTGGGGATAATCCAGATGAAGTAGCAGAATCCACATCCAGTTCATTATTCGCTAAAATAAAACTTCGTTCTATCCATAACAGGTCTGCCAAATCAGTCAAGACCTGGTTTTTTTGGGCCGTGGAAACATTTGCGAGCTGCTTTGCCGCTGCTTTAGCGCGATTACCCAATTCTACTAACATACGAATCCTCCATACCTACGCATGCCTTATAAAATTACCATATTGTTCCGGTGGATAACCTCATCACCATAATGGAATCCGAGAATTTTATCAATATTTATTGATTGTTGGCCAATGATAAGGGTAAGCTGGGCATTTGAATAATTCACAATCCCTCGGGCAACTTCTTTTCCACTCTGATCTTTAACTTGAATAATGTCGCCCCGGTCAAACTGACCTGCTAAACTGAGGATGCCCACCGGTAATAGGGAACCTCCATTGCGCAGGGCCTTTACTGCCCCATCGTCGATGATTACTAATCCCGTCTCACTCCGCCCGGTCAATAAAATATATCGCTTTCGGCTATCGGGTGTATGGGTTGCAGGTCTGAACCATGTTCCGACAGATTCTTCTTCTAACACCTTGAGGATGATGTCATGATCTCGACCGTGGGCAACGACCACCGTGGTGCCCGACCTCCGTGCCAAATCAGCAGCCTGCAGCTTTGTGACCATACCTCCTGTCCCAAGGCTCCCAATCGTACCACTAACTGCCTGCCAGATTTTCTCAGGAATATCTGGGGAATTGATTTCCGCTATCATTTCAGCATCAGGTTGTATACGAGGATCTGCCGTAAAAATTCCTGGTTGGTCGGTCAGCATGATGAGTAAATCGGCTTCAATTAAATTGGCGACCTGTGCAGATAAATTATCATTATCACCCACCCGAATTTCCTCTGTGGCAACGGTATCATTTTCATTGACAATCGGAATAACACCATTTTCCAATAACGCTTGTAAAGCGCTCCTGGCATTCAAATAACTACGTCTGTTATCCATATCCGCGTGGGTAAGCAATACTTGAGCAACAGTGATGCCATATAATGAAAACAGCTGGGCATATAGATTCATCAGACGTGGTTGACCAATCGCGGCAAGCATCTGTTTTGCAGGTATTAGTTTCGGCAGCAAAGGAAAATTGAGTGCCTCTCGGCCCGCTGCCATAGCACCTGATGAAACAATGACAATCTCTTTTTGCTTCCCATGCAAGCTAGCCACTTGCCTAACTAAATCGACAATTCGCGGAGCTGATAAGTGCGCAGTTCCTTCTGTCAAAGTTGATGTGCCTAATTTAATAATGATTCGTTTAAAGGAATTCATTATCTGTCTCTCTGAAATAGAATGGGTTTGAATTCAAAGTCGAATGATCCATTCTGTAAATGCTGAACACCAATCATAATCGGTTTTATAGACTACAATTGGTCGAATTTCTGAACAAGACTTCAGGGACCCTGCTTCGATTCACCACCAGGTATCCAACTCCGATAACCAGAGAATTAACAACTAGGTATGCTATTACAGCGTCGATTTCCCAAACTCGCGATCCTTTCTTTGCGCTCAAGATTAACCGCTCTAGAAAAGCCGGAAGAATCTATATCTATCCTGCTTGAATTGGTGGAATGGACTGTTCTGATATGGGGTCGTCGTTAACGCTCTGGCAATATCAGCTGTTTTGGCAATTGGTTGGTTTTCCGTTGAGTTCAGGCATATTCCCCAAGCAGTGAGGTTGATTTATGGAATTAAACGTGTAATCATCGCCATGCGATAGCGATTAATTCGGCGAACATTTAAAATTGTTCGCAAAGTTAGGTCCGTTATCCTATGTGAAATATTGTTCGTTTTTAGAAATAAGATAGCAGTAATCGCAAGCTGGATCATTCTGATCGGATGGATTAACTCAGTTATTCCAATCCTACCTGAAGATTGGATCGGTCATTTATGGCAGTGGATCGTTAGCGCTGGCATTTTTGTGAGGCAAATAAATCATTTTCAGTTCTTATCTGGCTGAACAATATCTTGTCGAAACCGCTGCAATTGGGCAGCTAACTCAAGGCCCAGTATGTATACCAGCGACTTGTTTGCATATTTGTTGACTGACTTGCACGGCACAATCACTGAAACCGGTGGGATCTTTTCCCCCCTATATAGTTTGTCACAATCAGTATTCCACTGAGCGCGAATATTCGCAACTCATTTCGAATGAGCAACCGCCTGGATGGGGTCATCTTCAAATCAATGGCACCTACCACAGGCATGAGCTTACAGTTGGGAAGAACGGCTAATCCGACCAGGCATCAATCTACCTGGCTGTCGTCCAAGTTATCATCCTGTTTCGATGCAAAATAAATTCAGCATGGTTAAAACGATTCGAGGCCTGAGATGGATTGGCTTTGGCCAGATTGTCCGAAAAGTATGAGATGATTTTATTGACAGGCAAATATCGCCATGTTAATATGAGAGCGCATTCAGAACCATTCCAAAAGGTCAAACAATATGTCTGTCACAATCCGTGATGTTGCCAAACGCGGCAGGTGTTGGAATTGCTACAGTTTCAAGGGTGCTAAACGGTAGTCCATCTGTAAGCGAAGAAACCCGAGATAAAGTACTCCAGGCTATTGAAGAATTAAATTTTATACCTAACCCAATTGCCAGGCGATTATCCACGGGTCGTACATTGACCATTGGTGTGATTGTTCCGTACTTTACGCTCCCTGATTTTGTCAAACGATTGCAAGGTGTCCAATCAGCATTGATTGAGAGTGATTATGATCTTGTACTCTTTAATGTAGAGACTCCCGCCCAGCGCGATAAATACTTTCATGACTTGAACAAGCATACAAAAGTTGATGGATTGCTAATCATGTCCTTAGGCGTCACAAATGCCCACCTGGAGCAATTCCATAATGCCAATACCCCCGTTGTATTGATAGACTTTTTCACCCGAACGCCCACCGAGTTGTTGTCGATCATGTTCGAGGAGGGATGCTGGCCACAAACCATCTCATCGGGCTAGGTCATCGAAAAATCGGATTTGTGAGTGACACCCTGGAGAATGTTTTTCACTTTGAAGCTACGTTTGAGAGGTTTGAGGGCTACCGCAGCGCTTTGATTGGGGCAAATATTGAACCAAACGAGATTTATCACAGTCATGGAGAGCATGGACGCGAAACAGCTCGTTTGTTAGGTGAAACGCTCCTCAATCTGGCTGACCCTCCAACAGCTATCTTCGCTGCTACTGATACCCAGGCAATCGGTGTGCTTGATGCGGTCAGGCGCGGAGGGACAAGCGTTCCATCGAATTTCTCCATTATCGGGTACAACGATATCCGGGATGCTGAATATCTTAATCTAACAACGATTCGCCAGCCACTGTTCGAATTTGGCGTCAAGGGAGTTGAGCTTTTGCTCGAAGTCCTGGAGAGTCCGGTCGATGAACCTCAGGAAATCAAACTGGATGTCGAATTAGTAGTCCGCCAGACGACAGCTCCGCCAGCAGGAAGTCAGTAGCTTGGTTCTGTTCTCAACTCGTTATTCACATATTCTTCAATTTTCTCAATTAGGTAATTCTTCATTGCTTGGTAAACACCGACTGCCAACAAACTGACCGTCCCATGGCGCGGAGAAACCAATTAATCTGGCACCCTGGGTAAGCAAACGAACTGTGAGACGATTTGATGCTTTGGTCAGAAAGCCAATAATCACAGCCGCTGGTTTTCTGTAATAGACCAATTTGCCGATCACAGAATGTACTTTGCTGAGATCCAAGGCTCTATATTTTCAGACAACAATTCACAATGAATTGGTTATGCCGGGTATATTTTTGGTGTAGCACATAAAAGCTTGTCTTTCCCCACACCAGAATAACCATGTTATTTAATGAATTTTCAGGGTTTTTTGGGCTCAAGCCATAAACCAGAGGCTGCCGGTAATTCAATCGTGAATTCTCCATCTGTTTGAGCGATTGAATAATCGGAACGCGAGATGAGGTCCCTAAACTCCGTTGAATCAAGTGGAAAATCATTAATCACCACTTGCTGGGGAGCAGACGAAAAATTAATAAGGACCAGCAGCTTTTCATCACCCAATTCACGTAGCATCCCCCAAGGACCCGCTTCCTGTACCTCCAGATCGAGGGGTGAATACGCGCCACTTGTAAGAACAGGATATTCAGAACGCAATTTAAAAATTTGGCGATAGTGATTAAGCAAAGATTCTTCGTTTTGTTCCTGTTCTTCAACCGAAATGCCGTCATTGGGTTTATTAAAGCGATCTTCGGGTGCAAACCAGGTTGGTTGTCCTGAGCCATCCTCCGCCAGGTACCAATCCAAAGGTTCACGGCGATAATTATCCCAACTTGGCGGGCCACCTTTCTGTCCAAACATCCCTATTTCTTCTCCATAATAGATCAGCGGTACGCCCGGGAAAGAAGCCAGTACGATCGGTGCCAATTTCATGCGATCCATATCTCCGTCGACTTCAGTGGCAATCCTGTTCGTATCGTGGTTATTCAAAAAGCGAACTGATATCGCTTCCTGCGGAAAACGTGTAATTTCATCCTGGATCAAAATACTTAATAGCACTGGCGATGATTTGCCAGCTAATAGTCCATCGGAATTAAAGTTTTGGTTTCCTTCGAGGAGTGAATAGAAAGGGAAATCAAATAATGCATCAAATTGACCAACAAAAAATCGACTTAAATCCGACGGGGTATTTACCCATGTTTCACCCAATAACAGAGCATCTGGGTTAGCCTCTTTAACACGGTCTCGTAATTCGAAGAAAAATTCCTGCGGTGGGAATGTGGCATTGTCAATTCTGAATCCATCGACACCATCGTTATAATCTCCATCCCCATCCAAATCGAGCCAGAATAAAGCAGCCTCAGAGAGATAATCGACAACAGCAGGGTTAAAGTGATTAAACCGGGGCATCTCGGATAGATTTGCAAAACCTGCATATTGCGAATGTGCTTCGTTGGTCCAGACAAACCAATCAGAATATTCTGAATCTGGATTGCGATAAGCTTGCTGGAAGATCGGATTCTGGTTTGACAAATGGGAGGGTACAAAATCGAGGAGGATATGCATTTCGCGTTGGTGGACTTCGCGTACCAGCTCCTGCAAATCCTGTAAGGTTCCATATTCAGGATTAACACTATAAAAGTCAATGACATCGTACCCGTGATCAGATGGAGATGGGTAGATTGGCATCAACCAAATTGTATCGACGCCCAGTGATTGAATGTAATCAATTTTCTCTGTCACTCCAGCAATATCCCCCACCCCATCACCATCTGAGTCATAAAAAGACCGTGGATATACCAGGTAGAGTAGCGAGTCCTTGAACCATTCCGGGGTCTGATACAAATCAATCTCAGGTGTCGATATTCCCAACGGAGTAGGTGATTGGTTGGGTAATTGGGTAACCTCTGGTGACTTGGAACCGCTGCATGCAGAAACTAGACCCGCAAAGATCAAAAGGGAAATAATGAAGTGTTTATTGCTCATAGGGAATTCTTTCTCAATACTCCGCAGATTCTTCGCGAGTACCGTCCCTGAACGGTTCGTCATACCATCTGGTGGTTTCAGTGACTGATTATGTGTTCCAAGGAATATCAAACATTTGGGTAATTTTTCCAAGACCACGATCGATCACCTGGAAAATTTCACTAGCTACAATCCGATATGTCTCCTCACTTCCAGCGACTGGGTCCGGGATATCGTGGTTATTGGGTGTGAAAAAAGTTAGCATTTGGACCTTGTTTCTGGTCTCGGGAAATTCCACATCCAGAGCCTCCTTGTGGCGGTGCTCCATAACCAAGATCAGATCATATTTCTGGAGTAGCTGTAGAGAGATGGATTTTGATTTGTGATTTTCAAGTGAAATACCATTTTCATGCCCGATCTGGACTGCCAATGGAGTTGCAGGTGCACCTGTAAACGCCCAGGTACCTGCAGAGTCCACAAGCCACTCGCCAGGGATCTGCTGTTTCTCTATGAGGGACTTAAAATATTCTGCAGCAATGGGAGAACGAATTTGGTTTGCTGTACAGACAAACAGGATTGAAGGCAATTTTCTCTCCGGAGAATTAATCTCTGATCACAAGTGATACATCACAAACATAATCCTAGACTTGTTGTGTAATGCCAGGCAGTGGATAAAAACCTTACTTTTGGCTGCCACAATTCCCACCTGATGATCAGATCGCATTAATAATTATTGGCTCACTCGCTCTATGTCTTCTTGTACCATTAATTGCACCAAATTACGGAAACTTGTTTTCGGACGCCATCCAAGCAATTTCTGAGCTCGCGACGGATCGGCGACCAATTGTCGCTCCTCATCCGGTCTGTAAAACCGGGGATCCACACGCACATATTCGGAATAATCGAGATCCAGATATTCAAATGCCATCTGGCAAAACTCGCGGACTGAATGGGTCTCTCCTGTGCCAATCACAAAATCACATGGATTATCCTGATTGAGCATTGCATAGATTGCTTCGATGTAATCCCCAGCAAATCCCCAATCGCGGCGAGCATCCAAATTACCCAGCGGCAGTTGGTCTGCGAGACCTGAATTTAATACGGACGGCTTCACTTGTAATCTTTCGAGTGACAAAATTAATACCTCGGCGAGGGCTTTCATGGTTGAAAAGGATCCCGGAAACAGCGAACAAGCCATATTTTTCACGATAATTGACAACGATCCAATGAGCGAATAATTTTGCCACTCCGTATGGATTACGGGGATGGAAAGGGGTCGTTTCATTTTGAGGCACATCAATTGGGTTTCCGAACAATTCGCTGGATGACGCCTGATAAAACCGGCAGGTAGGACAGTGACTGCGAATTGCCTCTAGCAGCCGAGCAACCGCTAATCCTGCAGCATCGCCAACCTCAACCGCTGAATTCCAGGAAGCACTTGGTGATGACGGGGATGCGAAATTATACAATTCATCCGGGGCAAATTCAGCAATAAACTTATGCAAGCCCTCTTGATCAGCAAGAGAACCCTCAACAATTTCGACTTTATCCAGTATTGAACTAATATTGTCAAGTGGAGAATAAATATTGGCAGGAATCCACCCAATGACCTGGTAACCACGATTCAGCAGGAATTCCGCCAGGTAAGAGCCATCCTGACCATTTATGCCAGTGATAATTGCAGTTGGCATGGAATGTCACTTGTCCATGCTGATTACTTGTGAGTCCCAACGATGCCATTTTCCATGGTGCTGCTCGATCAACTTCTTACCTTCCCCCGGGGAATTCAATCCTGCCAGTTCAAGGTCCGCATCCACCATGATCCTCACCAGATCCCTAAAATAAATCCTCGGTTCCCAACCAATTTCACGCTTTGCTTTCGATGGATCTGCGAGGAGATAATCAACTTCCGTTGGACGGAAATATCTTGGGCTAATGCGAACATACTTTTCCCAATCCAGGCCAGCATATCCAAAGGACTCGTCCAAAAATTCCCTCACGGAATGAGATTCCCCAGTCCCGATGACAAAATCACCAGGATCAGTATGTTGAACAATTTTCCACATTGCCGCAACATAATCCGGAGCATATCCCCAATCTCGTTTCGCGTCCAAATTACCCAGGTATAGATTCTTCTGCGTTCCAGCTAAAATTGCTGCAATTGCACGAGTAATTTTTCTGGTAACAAAAGTCTCACCTCGGCGAGGCGATTCATGATTGAACAATATGCCATTGCTGGCAAACATTTTGTATCCTTCACGATAATTGCGAGTGACCCAGTATGAATATACTTTTGCCGCGGCATAGGGGCTTTGTGGCTGTAAAGGAGTATCTTCGTTCTGAGGAGGTCGCGCAGATCCAAACATTTCGCTTGAGGAGGCTTGATAAAAACGGGATTTTATTCCAGATTTGCGAACTGCCTCTAGGATGCGAATTGTCCCCAGACCTGTCACATCACCGGTGTACTCTGGCAAATCGAAGCTGACACGGACATGGCTCTGAGCAGCAAGGTGATATATCTCGTCTGGTCTTACATCATAAATTGCATCCAGTATGCTCCCCGAACTGCTTACATCCCCGTAATGAAGTCTGAGTTTAATATCTTCTCCATTGTTGGGGTCACGGTAGATATGATCAATTCGGCGAGTATTAAATGTCGATGCTCTCCGGATAAGTCCATGGACTTCATAGCCTTTGGATAATAAAAGTTCTGCCAGATAAGAACCATCTTGACCAGTAATACCAGTGATGAGGGCTTTTTTCATTCAAATTCCTTAGTTACAGGCTCAAGGATGACAGAATTATCCTGGCAATTCTATAATACTTCTCAGGGGGATCCTGTTCATCCGTGCTGAAGTACATTGGGGGAATATTGCGTAATTCTATTAAATTCCTATCGATGATGTGCCAGTAATCAATGTGCCATTCTATCTTTCGGCAGTGTGAAAGTCAACCCCCATTGCTACAAATGAATTTGATAGCCTCATCTTCTCTTATTTACTTTCCGAATTTGACTTGCATCCAACTCAATTGGTACTTTCCGACTGCTTAAAAACTGTAACAGCACCCGAACACGTTCAGTCCCAGGCAAGCGCGCATCGAATATCGCTGCATACCCTTCAAATGGCCCAGCCTGGATTTGAACCGAATCTCCACTGGTGAGGCCATCAAAAATTTCGCCTCCCGCATCAGCGATTTCTTTTACACGCTTTTGGATGGCGAGAATCAAGGATTCTGGTACATCGGCGGCATCCCCACCGAAACTTACTAAACCGAGGGTGTGCGGCATCCACTGAAAAGTTGACATCCCTACTTCCTGGATATCAGCTTTAACAAACATATATCCAGGAAAATATGCAACATATTTTTTTGATCGTGGATTAACGGGATTTACTTTTAACCGTGGAAAAAAAACTTCATAGCCCTTACTCTTTAATTGTTGCCACACAACATCTTCTTTGCGTGGTTTGCTTCGCAGCGCATACCATAACAACGACATCAGTTCCGCCTGTCTTTTTACCTCTCAGAAGATCGTATCTGGTTCATCTAGGCTAATGTTTGTTGCTGGGACCAGACCCTAACAAGCTATGCAAGCGTTGGTACAGACCCAGAATCCAAATTGGAATTTTATCACATGGCTACCAGGAATCAAACTACTTTCAGGTTGGTAAGCTTGCTGATCAACTTCCTAGCTACAAAGAAAGGCAGCAGGATCGTTGCCTGAATGACCAGGCTAACACCAAAAATCAATGAGATTGTTCTGAATCCACCAATAAAATATGGACCCAGCGTAGCGATGAACCACGGTCCTGCACCAGCAATCAAACCGATTGCAAGGGCAAAACAAACTATCAAGAAAAAAGGTATCCACGCCCGTCGATCCGATGCTGATGGAAGCATTGTACTGCTAACAGCCAGGGTAAGATAAAACCACAACCAGAAATCTGGTTGTTGAATAAGGGCGATTATCTGGTCAACGATTTGGGCTAAATCCCCAGTTTGGAAGGCATCCCAAAGGATCCCAAGGTTCAGCATTCGAATACTTGCAAAGGCAACAAAAACACCCCCAGCAACCAGGGGAGCAGCTCCGATGAATGCATCCCGCACAACATCGGTCCTGGCTGTTTCTACATAGCCTAACTGAAGCCTGCCATCTTGCTTTGGTCTGGGGATTAATGAAAAACCGACTGTATTTACACCTAACAGGCGTGCCATCACGAAGTGACTCGTTTCATGAAGAAGCACGCCTGGGAAAAACAATATTGCGAAGACGGCTGCCGATATATCTGCCCTACGCGTGATGAGTAGAAGGACAGCCTGAATCTCAAAATGCAATCTGCCTTGAACAAATATCAAAGGCACCAGCAAGATCACGAACCATATTAAGCCATCGAACTGCTGTAACCGATAAATAATATTCAATGCCAAAAATAATTAAACGGCGGCTTGTATAATCCGTGTAAACTCATCAACAACTAAACACGCACCCCCAACCAATCCGCCATCAATTTCGGGCTGTGAGAAAAACTCTGCTGCATTGCCGGCTTTTACAGAACCACCATAGAGTATGCGGATTTCTTGGCTGATCTCCTTGCCAAATAAATTGGCAAGCAAGTTACGGATCAAGCCAATAACCTGGTTTGCACCGGATGCAGTCGCAGCCTTTCCAGTGCCAATCGCCCAGATCGGTTCGTAGGCAATAACAATCTGTGCACCCAAATTCAAATCAACGTCCGCTAAACCCAATCTTATCTGTTTTGTAACAACCTCTTCAGTGCGATTGGCTTCGTTTTCGTCAAGAGTTCTCACCGACACAAACGATTGGAATGATCGACTTTTGGATCGCAGCCTTTACCTTCAAGTTAACCGATTCATTGTTTTCACAAAAGTAAGCACGGCGTTCTGAATGCCCTATGATTACATACTGGCACAATTCACCAACCATTACTGGCGAAATTTCACCTGTGTACGCTCCTTTCGCTTCCCAATGCATATTTTGAGCGCCTAAACCGATATCGGTTCCTTCCAAAAGGGCTTTCACAGCCAACAAATCCGTGGCAGGTGGACATAGAACCTTGTCAACACCCTGAATGGCGCGCACGGCAGGAACAAGCTCAGCCACAAAACTACGGGCTTCAGCGACAGTATTGTACATTTTCCAATTTCCAGCTACAAAAGGTTTACGCATTGCTCCTCGCTTTCATCATAAAGCAAGTCTTTGAATGTCGGTAAAAATTTTTTGGATCAGGTATTCACCTGGTTTTTTATCCGTATTTCGTCCAATTCCAGAGATACTCAGTGCCTATACCTGAATGGGTAAGATAAAAATCTTCAGATCTTGAACAAAAAGGGGTGGGAAATCCCACCCCTTTTTATTATTTATCCTGGAGTGCTGCCAGACCAGGCAGCGTGATCCCCTCCAACATTTCAAGGGAAGCACCTCCACCAGTGGAAATATGAGTGATTTTTTCCGCCAGTCCAGATTGATTGACAGCGGCAACCGAATCACCGCCCCCAATTATTGAAGTGGCATCAGCTTCTGCTACAGCCTGGGCAATTCCAAATGTCCCTTTGGCAAAACTTGGAAATTCAAATACTCCCATCGGGCCATTCCAAACAATGGTTCTCGCATCTAAAATCACTTTGCGAAAGTTTTCAACGGTTTCTGGACCGATATCCAGTATTCGCCAGCCATCGGGGATAGGACCAACCTGAATTATCTGCGTAAGCGCCTGGTCATTGAATGCATTGGCAATCACGACATCAATTGGAAGCCTCAATTTATTCTCACCTTCAGCCAAAATCTGTTTGGCGGTATCCACGGCGTCCTGGTCGATTAATGAATCACCCACAGGATACCCTTGCGCAAAGAAAAACGTGTTGGCCATTCCCCCACCAATCAATACCTGGTCTGCTTTTGTCAGTAAGTTTCGAATAACACCAATCTTATCGATGATTTTGGCCCCTCCCAGAATTGCCACGAAAGGCCGCTCTGGATCAGCAATTGCCTGACCCAAATAGCGGATCTCTTTTTCGAGCAAAAAGCCAGCAACCGCAGGAATGTAATGAGCCACGCCTTCTGTTGATGCATGGGCTCGGTGAGCTGATCCAAATGCATCATTCACAAAAACATCCCCCAGTTTGGCAAGCTGCTGCGATACTTCCGGATCATTTTTTGTCTCGCCAGGAACAAAACGCGTATTTTCAATGATCAGGATATCACCTGGTTGCAGGCGATTGGCGGCTGCTTCAACCTTCGGACCGATTGTTTCGTCGACAAATTGGACAGGCTGCCCAAGTAACTGGCTCAAATAGTCAGCTACTGGTTTGAGCGAAAACTCTGGGCTCGGACCACCTTTTGGGCGACCCAGGTGAGAGCATAAAACGAGGGAAGCGCCATGCTCTAGCAAGTAGCGGATCGTTGGCAGTGCAGCGACGATACGTGTATCGTCGCTGACAGTACCATCCTTGATTGGCACGTTAAAATCTACACGTACCAGAACCCTCTTTCCGCGAAAATCAACATCCTCAATGGTTTTTTTCTGAAACATGAAGGCTCTTCCTAAACCATGAAATGCAAGGTTTGATAATGAATTAGAGATCTTTTGCCATCAACGCAGCCAGGTCGGCCGTGCGAACCGAATAACCCCATTCATTATCGTACCAGGTGACAACTTTGACAAAAGTGCTCTCACCCTTACCGAGCGCCTGAGTAAACTCCAGGTCAACGGAAGAGCTGTGGGGATCACCCTTAAAGTCGACGCTTACCAGGGGTTCTTCAACGGCCTGGAGTATGCCCTTCATCGGCCCCGCAGCTGCGTCCCGGAAGGCCTGCCGCAAACCTTCTGTCGTCGTGGGCACCTCTATTTCTGCCGTAAAGTCGACTACTGAGACGGTAGGGGTTGGAACCCGGAGTGCGTAGCCATCAAATTTACCATCCAATTCTGGAATTACCAGCTTCAAAGCTCTGGCTGCACCTGTCGATGTAGGAATTATGCTTAATGCAGCGGCGCGAGCTCGGCGAAGATCACTGTGAGGTAAATCGAGGATTTTTTGATCGTTTGTATAGGCATGGACGGTTGTCATGAAAGCACGTACGATCTTGAAACGATCATTGACAACTTTGGCAGCCGGTGCAAGGCAGTTCGTGGTGCACGACGCGTTGGATACGACATGGTGGATGGCAGGATTATACTGATCATCATTTACCCCAAGGACCAAAGTCAAATCTTCATCTTGAGCAGGTGAGGAAATGATAACTTTTTTCGCGCCACCATGGGTGATGTGATTTTCAGCGCCCTTGACTTGTTTTCCTTTTTTATTTATTCCATCGGATTTGATTGTGAAAAGTCCGGTGCTCTCCACAACAATAGAGACGCCCATATCCTTCCAAGGAATTTGCGACGGATCGGATTCTTTGAATACTTTGATCGTTTTCCCATCGATTACCAATCCTTCACTTCCGACTTCAATCGTTCCATCAAACCGACCATAATTCGAGTCGTATTTAAGAAGATGGGCCATGGTTTTTAAGTCGCCAATATCGTTAAAGGCAACGACTTCAAGTTCATCCGGATAATAATCGCGAATTGCCTTGAGGACCTGCCGTCCGATACGACCAAAACCATTAATTCCAACTTTGACTGTCATGAGAAATCCTCCTGAGAAATTTAATTGTGAAAACCTTGCTTGTGAATTATATCACATATGGTTGGCGTAATCCTTATGCTCTAACCATATCCTCTATTATTCTACCAAAGGCCCGGTTCGTTCTTCCCAAAGATCAATTAATGTTTGAGCAAGCTTCTTAGGATCATGTCTCCTTTGATCAAGATTATCCACCAGATTAGCGGAGTAGATTGGGTAATTTAATAGCGTGTCAGCGTCAACTTCCACCCATTCGATAGAATGGTCGTCGTTTGATATCGTTAGTCGATTGCACAAAATAATATCAAACAAAGAATTTCCTATGTGCTCGTCGAGTGCAGCTAAATAATCCCGGCAACTATAACCATCCGTTTCCCCAGATTGGTTGGCAACATTACAAACAAAGATTTTTAATGCCCGGCTCGCTTCGATTGCCCTGGCAATCTCAGGAACCAGGAGATTCGGCAATATACTGGTATACAAACTTCCTGGTCCAACAATGATCATATTTGCAGATAGCAGCGCCTTGATTACTTCTGGGTATGCCGGAGGGTCACTTGGATCCAACCACAATCGCTTCACTTTTCCCGAGAGCTTGGGGATTCTACTTTCACCCTCAACTCTTACGGGACCTGACAAATGGGGAAGTGCAACATCGGCAACCAACCGTACGTCTCGCAGGGTTGCCGGTAATACCCTGCCATGCACCGATAGAACCTTTCCCGACTCGGCAACAGCAGTTTCGAAGCTCCCGGTGATTCCCGCCAGGGCAGTGATAAATAGATTGCCGAAGGAGTGTCCTCCAAGACCATCATTGGTTTCCTCGAAGCGGTATTGAAATAATTGGCTCAAGAGCGCTTCATCACTGGCAAGTGCAGACAGGCAATTGCGGATGTCTCCCGGGGGCAGTATCCCCAGGGCAGTGCGAATTCTTCCTGATGAACCCCCATCATCTGCGACCGTAACAACGGCTGTAATATTATAGGAAAATTCTTTCAATCCTCTCAGCAAAATAGATAAACCATGCCCACCCCCAATGGCAACAACGTGGGGTCCCCGCTCACGTTTCCGGTAATTCGAGACTGTATCATATACCCCCTGTCCTGGGCGTGTATATGGACTTAATAAAGACCTGTACATTCCCCAGATGCCGAGCAAAATCATTCCCACCCCAAAGCCACCGAAAATCAATGCGCGCAAGGGGCGTGCAAGAAAACGCAGAGATGCGTAAGATAGGATCGGCAACCACCAGGTTTCGGGTGCATTCCTGTAAACGTCTAAAACGAGCACTGCCAGTCCAACACCAACAAGTGTCGTCCCAAATAAAATCACCAAAATCCACCGCTTAACACCGATGCCTGGGTTTAGCCAGCGAAGGGCAGACCGGATAAAATTAATACTTCGGCGAAAGAATGGCTTTGGTCGTAAATTCATCTTGAGAGAGCTGGCCGCGGAAGTGAAATTAGGCAATTGTGCTAAAATTGCACCGATGGTCTATTATATCGCTGTTGACATCGGTGGGAACTCAAATCCGGGCCGCCAGGTATCTGGCAGGTGAAATCGAAGCAAACTGCATTTCCAGGCTAGCAACTCAAATCGAAGGTAAATCCCCAGAAGAGAATATTGTTTCAACTATCAGGCAGGTATGGCCTGAAGATGGGTTGGTAACTGCCATTGGAATCGCATCTCCAGGCCCTCTTGATTTGACAAAAGGGATGGTAATTAAAGCACCAAATATCCCCCAATGGATCAATTTCCCCATTGTGGATTGGCTTCATGCCAGATTTGAAGTTCCGGTTTTTCTCGATAATGACGCAAATCTGGCTGCTTTAGGGGAATGGAGGTTCGGAGCCGGGCAGGGGCATAAGAACCTGATTTACCTTACGATCAGTACGGGTATTGGAGGGGGCATAATTATTAACAACCAAATTCTGCACGGAGATCGCGGGTTGGCCGCAGAGCTAGGACACATCACAGTCAATCCAAATGGACCACGTTGTGCCTGTGGTCAATTTGGGCATTTGGAAGCAGTGGCATCGGGTACGGCGATCGCACAATCTGCAATTACAGCTATTCAAAAAGGTGAAAAGACTTTGCTGCCAAAAAGCAATCAGGTTTCTGCCAGGATGGTCGCCCAAGCAGCCCAGCAAGGAGATAGTCTATCAATCCAGCTATTTTCAGAAGCAGGAACCTACATCGGTCGGGCACTTGCCGATTTTTTGCATATTTTTAACCCAACAGCTATCATCATTGGTGGGGGAGTCGCTCAAAGTGGAGAATTAATTCTTCGACCAATCCGCCAAGCGATTCAGAAATTTTGTTTATCGGCTGAGTATCTGCACAATTTGGAAATCTCCACCGCATCTTTGGGGGAAGAACCCGGACTGGTCGGAGCGCTTGTTATGGCGCAATTATCAGGTATTACCGGATAAGAAATGCTTGAAAGCTGATATTGGAATCTAACCGATGATCCACGATGAAAAACAATGGCAAATTGAAAGCCCAATAACAGAAGAGGCTGATCTGGAGCTGCACGACTACCCGCGTATCGTCAGGCAAATTCTTTTTAATCGCGGGATCAGCACAAAAACATCAGCTGCTAAATTTTTGTCTGCCGAAATGCCGGACGAGTTAATCGGTGCTGAAATCTTCGGGATGGATGACGCAATTCAGCGCATCGGCTATGCAATCCGCACCCAGGAATTAATTGCAGTATACGGGGACTATGATGTGGATGGTGTTACTGCCACTGCACTTTTAACTCTGGCATTGGAAATGATGGGCGCAAATGTACGGCCCTACATACCCAACCGATTTGAAGAGGGCTATGGCTTAAACCTCGAAGCAATCAACAATCTAAAAGATGAACATGTGCGATTAATAATTACAGTCGATTGTGGCATACGTTCTCCTGAAGAAACGGCATATGCAATCTCGCTCGGAATTGATGTGATCATCAGTGATCACCACCAACCAGGGCAGCAACTTCCGGAGGCCCTGGCGATTGTCAACCCAAAACAGGATTCAGACACATACCCCGAAAAAGATCTTGCAGGTGTAGGTCTGGCCTACAAAATCGTCGAAGCGCTGGTCCCATATATGGAAGCTCGAAATATCGATCTAGAAACTTATTTGGACCTGGTAGCATTGGGAACAATTGCTGATTTGGCTCCATTAACAGGGGAAAATCGTTACCTTGTTCGAAAAGGATTGTTGGCACTGAGGAACACCCACCGGCAAGGTTTATTATCGCTCATGGTTGTAGCAGGGGTAAAGCCAGATAAACTTACCGCGACAGATATTGGCTTTTCGCTCGGTCCTCGGCTGAATGCTTCCGGACGTCTGGATTCTGCACTGGCCTCATTAAATTTGCTCACCACGAATAGTGTCATGGAAGCGGGACGGCTTGCCCAACAACTTGAAGTACAAAACCGCGAAAGACAGCGTATCACCAGAGATATCCAGGCAATGGCAGAAACACTGGCCTTTGAGGAGAATGGGGAGGCATTATTATTATTTGCATCCCATCCGGATTTTAATCCAGGAGTTGTTGGACTTGCCGCATCCCGATTAAGCGAATCCTATTACCGCCCTGCCATTGTTGCATCCATGGGTGAATTTGAAACCCGAGGATCCTGCAGGAGTATCAAAGAATTCCATATTACAGAAGCATTAGATCTTTGCCAGGATTTATTAGTCCGTCATGGAGGCCACGCGGCTGCTGCCGGTTTTACAGTAGAGAACTCCAAATTGAACTTACTAAAAACTCGCTTGTTTGAGATTGCACACAGCCAACTAGGAGATTTGGAGTTACATCCCACGCTGACCGCTGATATTGAGCTTCCACTCCACGACCTGCGACCCGAGTTATTGGAATATTTATTTAAACTTGAGCCAACGGGATACGGAAATAGACAACCTCATTTCGTCTCACGCGATCTGTTTGTAGACATACCCCGAACCCGTACTGTTGGCAGTGATGGGAGTCATCTAAAACTTGTCGTCACCGACGGATTGGTCACTTTTGATGCAATCGCTTTTCGTTTGGGGTATTGGTACGAGCAAATGCCGCGCAAAATTGATTTATTATATACTTTTGAGGTCAATGAATTTAACGGTCGTACAAGCCTGCAGTTAAACGTAAAAGATATTCACGCGAGCCTTTAAACTGCTAAGAAATCCAGTAACTTGTGATTTGTAATCGAATCAGGGCATTATTAGGGCATGCATGGAGGCGTGCTATAATCATTATAAATTGATCCACATCTTTTAAATGCGATGATTTCCTACCAGGAATTACCCCGGCCTGCAATTTTTGCTCATCGCGGTTCTAGTGCCCGTGCACCAGAGAACACATTGGCAGCGTTCGAATTGGCATTACAACACGAATGTGATGGCATCGAACTGGATGTAATGTTGTCTGGTGACGGGCAAATTGTTGTTATCCATGACGATGATTTGAGCCGGACAACAGGTTTTAAGGGAAATGTTGCCAATTTACCAGTTGCGGTTATTAAGCAGCTTGATGCTGGTTCCTATTTTGATATTGAATTTAGGAATGAAAAAATTCCTCTCCTCGAGGAAGTTTTCGAACAATTAGGGAAACGTGCATTTATCAATGTCGAGTTGAAAAACTACCAGTCAATCTTCGATAATCTACCAGATTTGGTGAGTAAGTTAGTGATAGGTTTTCATCTTCAAAATTCCATCCTTTTTTCATCATTTAATCCTATTGCGCTGATTAAAATCAAGCGGAAAATTCCCAATGCCGCAATTGGACTTTTAGCACTTCCCGGGAGTGCAGGTCGCTGGGCGCGCAGCTGGCCAGGTTGGGCATTAACTCGTTATGATGCTATTCATCCGGAAAAACAAGATATAACCAGAAAGTTGATCCAACGCGCCCACGTTAGTTCTAAACGAGTCCATGCCTATACAGTCAATTCCCCTGAAGAAGTCGTCCGATTATTCGATTTAAATATTGATGGTATTTTTACCGACGATCCACTTTCTGCGCGCATGCTACTAACCGGTCAACATCCAGGGGCATCGATTCCAAGATAAGTATCCAAACCAGAACAGAGCATGCTACCATTCCCCTGGCTGCAGCAAGCAGCTGACCGGCTTTCAAATTGGCTGATCCAAACACCCATGACTTACGATGGGGTTAATCATCTGTTTATTAAATGGGAGAGCTACCAACACACAGGATCTTTCAAAGTTCGCGGGGCTCTAAATAGGAGTCTCAGTTTGCAACCCTGGGAGGTAAGACAGGGGCTTGTGACTGCTTCGGCTGGTAATCATGGGCTCGGGTTAGCATATTGTGGGCAGACGGTTTCTACCCCAGTAACCGTATTCGTACCTGAGGATGCATCCACCTATAAAACCGACCGGATTGCATCTTATGGTGCACAAACCGTTCGAATACCTGGTGGGTATGAGCATGCTGAACGTGCTGGCAAATTGTTCGCAGCATCGAGTGGCGCAACCTGGATATCTGCCTATAATGACGGATTTGTCATTGCCGGTCAAAGTACGATCGCGCCAGAAATGATCGCTGCATATCCAGAGACTACAGAAATGGTGTGGGTTGTACCTGTGGGCGGTGGTGGTCTCATATCTGGGATAGCTTCCTATTTACACCATACCGACCCAAAAATCCGGATCATTGGGGTACAGGTCGAAGCTTCTCCATTTTTTTATTCTCTTTTTTTCAAGGGTACTCAATCTGGGGTTCGTGATCTCCCAACAGTAGCAGAAGGTCTTGCCGGAGCCATCGAGGAAAATTCAGCTACAATTCCAATCGTGCGGACACATGTACAGAAGATGGTACTCGTTTCGGAAAAAGATTTGATCAATGCGATGGCATATGCCTGGGAAAACTACGGAGAACCCATAGAGCCGTCGGGAGCGGCAGCGTTGGCTGCTGTTTTGTCATCCAAAATTCCGGATCGGCCTGCGGTTATCATCGTATCGGGTGGAAATATCGCCCAAGAGAATTTTATGCAACTTATCCGACTGGCAAATCAGGAGATATTCCATTGATTGAAGACGTGATAACAGCAGACGAAATCATGGTGAAGTGTATTGCTAATCAAATCCGCGATGGAGAAGTCATCGTGCAGGGGTTGGCAACCCCCTTGGTTGCCGCGGCTTTTTTACTTGCTCGAAAAACACATGCACCCAATCTATACTTCGCTTCCGCAATTGGACAAGGAGTTTGCCGGGAACCCGCACCTCTAAGTCTTCTCCAAATAGAAAAGCTGTGGTTGGATCGGGCATTAATAAACATCGGTTTTGTGAGTGCTGTTGCCGATGTACTTCCAAGGTTGCACCCGAAAGAATTTTTTCGGCCAGCTCAGGTTGATCAATTTGGAAACTTCAACAATATCGCGTTTGGTCAAAATTATCTAAAACCAAGATTGCGATTACCTGGTAGTGGTGGCATCCCGGATGTATCTATTGTGAGTGATAAAATTTACCTGTATGTACCACGCCATTCAAAAGTAACATTCACCCAACAACTTGACTATTTATCTGGGCTAGGGCACAATTCTGATCGGCGTTTTGGCAAAGGTCCCCATTATCTAATTTCGGATATGGGCCAATTCGATTTTTTAAATGGCAAAATGAGAGTGATTAGCTTGCATCCGGGGATTACCCTCCAACGTATTCAAGCGCGGACAGGTTTTGAGTTAGAAGTCGACCCAGATTTAGCAGAGACACCTGTTCCAACTAGCGAAGAAATTCATTTGATCAGAGGTGAAATTGATCCATTAGGCATCCGTAAACTTGAGTTATTGAGTGGTTCAGAACGGCGTGCAAAATTAAAGGAAATTATCCGTTTAGAATTGACCTAATCGATGAAACATAAATATGTTACTAAGTTTTGTACTGCCTTGATATTGCTATTTTTGATATCAGGCAATTTCCTTGCTCCTCGATTGGGATTTGCTGCTCCGCGCCAGCAGTTGACCTCTGAGGATAAAGCCCGTGCATTATTAAATCAAATGCACCCAGAGGAAAAAGTTGGACAATTGTTGTTAGTAACTTTCCGCGGCACAGACGCTGGACCTGGATCCATCATCCACGAATTGATTACTAAGTATCATATTGGTGGGGTAGTTCTAAAACGTGATAATGACAATTTTGTCGGACCTGACAATACGATCCAGTCTGCCTGGGAATTAGTATCTCAGCTTCAAACCAATGAGTGGGAAGCATCTCAATCCGAAATTCAAAATGCTACTCAAGCAGAAAATTTTATCCCCCAATATGCTCCCCTTTTTATCTCGATCTCACAGGAAGGCGATGGATATCCATACAGTGAGATTCTTAATGGTTTGACGCCTATTCCAAACCAGATGACCTTAGGGGCAACGTGGAATCCCGAGTATGCACGCCAAATTGGAGAAATTTTAGGAGATGAATTAGCTCGCCTCGGGATCAACTTGCTGTTCGGGCCATCTCTCGATATTCTTGAGGATCCAAGCCCAGATGATACCGGAAATCTCGGAACTCGAACATTTGGCGGCGATCCGTTTTGGGTTGGGGAATTTGGAAAAGCATATATCCGCGGCGTTCATACGGGAAGTCAGGCTCGGATTATGTTGGTAGGAAAGTATTTTCCTGGTCGGGGCAGTTCTGATCGTCCACCTGAAGATGAAGTCGCTACTATCAGAAAGACTCTTGAACAACTGAAGCAAACTGATCTGGCTCCATTCTTCGCGGTGACGGGGGATGCACCGGATGAGCTTTCAACAATCGATGGTTTATTAACATCCCACATCAAGTACCAGGGATTTCAGACGAATATTCGTTCAACGACCCGCCCAATCAGCTTCGATCCCCAGGCATTCAACCAACTGATGAGCTTACCCGAATTTTCGATCTGGAGAGAAAACGGTGGTGTGATGGTCAGCGACGATCTGGGTACACGCGCCGTTAGCCGCTTTTTTTCTCCGAGCGGGGAAGTGTTTAATGCGCGGTTTGTCGCCCGCGATGCCTTATTGGCAGGCAATGACCTCTTATACATCGGAGATTTAGTTTCTAGTGACGACCCAGATAGCTTCACTACAATCAAAAGAATAGCTGAATTCTTCACCGAAAAATATGAAGAGGATCCTGCCTTCGCACTTCGTGTTGATGATGCAGTGCAGAGAATTCTCGTAAAAAAATTCGACCTCTATCCGGATTTTCAACTACCGATTGTTTTAACCTCTCAAGACGAATTGGATGGAATCGGATCGACAAACCAGATCTTATTTGAAATTGCCAGGTCTGCCGCCACTTTAATCAGCCCAAATCCCGAAGACCTTGATAACGTGCTTCCCAATCCTCCTGGACTTCAGGAGCGTATTGTATTCATCACCGATGCATACAATGTTCAGCAATGTTCGATCTGTCCAGAGCAGCCTGTTTTAAGCGTTGAAACCTTGCAGGATGCAGTTCTGAGGTTGTATGGCCCCGAATCTGGGGCTCAAACCTCACGGCGTAATATGCTTTCTTTTTCATTCGAGAACCTTCAATCCATGCTGGATCGCGGCATCAATCGGACTGAAATCGAGTTCCACATTAAAAACGCCAGCTGGATTGTCATTGCGATGCTGGATGTGCGATCGCAGAGACAATTATCAACTCAGGTGAAGCGGTTTCTAAATGAACGCCCTGATCTGTTGAGAGATAAAAATGTAATCGTATTCGCGTTAAATGCGCCTTACTTTTTAGACGCAACGGATATATCGAAACTGACGGCCTATTACGGTCTCTACAGCAAAACCCCACAATCAATCGAAGTAGCAGCAAGATTATTGTTTAACGAAATCCGTCCATTAACTGGTGCTCTACCGGTTTCTGTGACCGGAATTGGATATGATTTATTTACAGCAACGACCCCTAACCCCAACCAGATAATTGCTCTTTTCCCCGATCAGCCCTCGCAACCACCTTCAGGCGGCAGTGGAGAGGTTACTCCTACCCCATCTCCAGAATATCAGGTAGGTGATCTGGTCCCAATCCGGACCGGAATAATTCTTGATCACAACAATAATCCCGTGCCAGATGACACTGAAGTGCGATTCTATTTGAGCACAGTCGGTGAGCGAAGCGTTATTCAGCGGGAGATCGTGGCAAATACAGATGCAGGCGTAGCACGGGCCGTGTTCCCCATTGAAACACAAGGTAATCTTGCGATTACTGCCCGTAGTGAGCCAGCCACCTTATCCGATACGATTTCACTAACAATTGCAGGTGAACGACCAACCGAAACACCGACTTTAACGCCAGAACCAAGTCCAACTTATACACCAACAATCACTCCATCATTAAGTTCAGGTGAGATACCAATTCTGCCACCCGATACCACCGGAAATCAAGGGAAATTAATCAATTGGATTCTCGCAATTTCATTAGGGCTTACGGTCAGTTGGTTGGCTTATCGTGCAAGTATTGTGCTTGGACAGGTTCGCTGGAGTATTCGAATCGGCTTTTGTGTCCTCATAGGAGGACTTGTGGTGTATATGTATATGACTCTTGGATTTCCAGGGGGCGAGTGGTTATTCGAAAACGCCGGGATGCTGGCAGGAAGCATAGCAACGATAATCGGTAATGGTATCGGGCTCCTAATAGCCATCCTTTGGAAGAACAGCACCCAGTTTCGCACAACATAACTAGAATTGGATCAACGTAATAATTAATGAAATCAGTAATAACAAGATGGTGATTAAAGCGAGGCTTCTTTCGATCGGCTCTGATACTAAATCTACTAAAGTCAATTGAGGCAATTCACCTTTTGCGCTTGTCTTCGGCGTCCATTCGCCTAACAACGCCTTACGAAACTCTTCCACATCCTGAGGCCGTTCATCAGGGTGAAGCTCCATAGCCCACAAAACTGCTCTTTCCGTCCTGGGGCTAATATCCGGGTTCTTATCACGAAGTAAAATCGATTTTGCTGGCGACAAGAATCTTTCCCTGGCCTCCAGAGGCGGCACACCTGTCAGTAGGTGGTAGAGGGTTGCCCCGAAGGCGTAAATATCACTGCGGATATCCGTATGCCCTGCATCCCCGCCATATTGTTCCAAAGGGGTATACAAAGCCGTACCACGACCTTGAATAATCGTTAAGGTAACCTCTTCAGACACCAGCATTTTTACCAGGCCAAAGTCAACTAATTTCAACAGCCCATTCGGCATTAGTTTTAGATTACTAGGTTTTATGTCGCGATGCACAATGGGTGAATCCTGACTGTGAAGGTAGGAGAGTGCATCGGATAGTTGACTCGCCCATCCCAATACATCCCGCTCATCAAGATAACGATGATTTTGGCGCGCTTCCATTAAAATGGTGCGCAAATCCTTGCCCGGTACATAATCCATCACCAGAAAATCACTATTTGCGATTGAGAAGAAGTCGGATACCTTGGGCAAGTTTGGGTGATCAAGGCGCGCAAGTACGACTGCCTCACGTTGAAATTGTTCGCGGGCCTGATTTTGCAAATCGAGAGGCAATGTATGATCGTGGCTGACTTCTTTAATTGCGCAAAGCCGGCCTTCCAGGCGTATGTCCTCGGCTAGATACACACTCCCTGCGCCACCCTGCCCAATGATTTTGCGAATTTGATATCTTTCGTGTAAGATTTCTCCTGATTTTGATGAGACAGGCATTTGTTAATTCACTTCTTCTCCTGTTGTTATTATACTATCCAGAAAAAATGACAGATGAATATTGGTTACCAAAATTGCACAGGCTTGTTCTCGAGCAACTTTAAAATACTGAACGTGTTCTTTACGATATAATCTTTTGCAGAGCAAATCAAGTAACTGCCAATAATTGATCCAGGAAGGTGTTTGGTATGGTCCAAACAATTGGGGATGGCCCAATGTTCGTTGCCCAAACTGGGCCAATCAATGGACAGCGTTGGGAAGTTGAAACGGAATTGATTATCGGCAGGGACGAAAGCTGCGATATCGTCATTCCAAATCGCCAAGTTTCCAGGCATCACGCTCGATTACATATTCTTGAAGATGGAGTCTGGCTGGAGGACCTTGATAGTAGAAATGGAACCCATTTTAATGGGGATCTGATTTCTCATCCGGTTCATTTGCAGGATGGGGATATCGTCCAGATTGCCCTTGCTCAGCAATTTGTTTTCTTAAGTTCGGATGCGACCATGCCGCTCACTGGTTCGCTGGATACTGCACTGATTGCAAATAACCAGGAAAAAACTAATATCCTCAAACTTGATAAACGCTCTCGACGGGTTTGGGTTAATGAACGCGAAATCGTACCCCCAATTTCAGCCTCCCAATTCCGTTTGCTCGAATTATTGTATGAAAAACCTGGGCAGGTCGTGAATAGAATCACGATTATCGAGGCTGTTTGGGGTGAGGAGAATGCTGTCGCTGTATCTGATCAAGCACTCGACGCACTAGTCAGAAGGTTACGTGATCGGCTCGCAGAATTCGACTCGTCACATCAATATATCGTCACAGTCCGTGGGCATGGGCTTCGAACTCGAGAACCCCATCGATTAAAACCAATCTTGTCGATTTTCGACTTGCAGGTTGATTAATCTAATTTTCACGCCTTAAATTAGCTTCCATAGACATCTTCAATGCCGTTCGGTAAACGACTTGGAGTTTATTATTCAAGTCTTCATCTTCCTGGCTTTGCATCTGAGAAATAAATCCAGTCAGTAACTCCATAAATTCGGGGGTGATTTCCTGCTCCATCTCCTTCATTCGGTTCTGAATCGCCGCAGAATCAGGTAGTTGGACAAGTTCTTCTATCAGACCAACCTCAGGAGGGGTGCTCGCTTGTTGCAGGATTTGTAGAATTTGGTTGAGTTTCGCCGATTTACCAATATCACCTGTGGAGCGTGCTTCCTCCAGTTCTTGATTTAATACCTCAACAAAATATTCATCTATTGCTTGCATATTCTGCATGACAGCCGTTTCGACATCTTCGACTTTAAGCAAGGTATCGAGATTCATCCGGGCAACTTCTTTCCGCCGTTCAGTTTGCTCATCGATCTCGCGTGTCAGCTCAAGTAGTTTTTGGCGCAAATCGGTTAACTTTGATTTATCATCGCCTCCCGCTTCTTCGATCCTCTCACTTAATATTTGAAAAAACGCATAATCCAAACCAGGCCTCGTCATCGTCACCAATGCTCCCAAGCGGGTTTCGGTTGGTGCCTCGACGAATAAGTCTAATAATCTCTCCCGGGTCAATTCGTTGCCAATTTCCCGTAGTGCCTGCATGGCGGCTTCGATTTCCTCGGTCTGCGATTGGATTTCTTGTCCATATTCCGTCAGTGGCAATAAACTGCGTTGAAGTTCAACCAATGCCTGCGCTGAATTGCGATCACCGGCTGCAGCAGATGCCTCAACCAGCCTTGCAAGAATAGCGAAAAATTCCTCATCCAACAATTCCTTGTCCTGTTGGATGGCATCTGCTAATGCTTCGTCTGGGACCGTTAATAGTTGTTGGATAAGCCTGATTCGTTGTTGCTGGGCTTCGATCATTTCTTTTGTAATGCCATCCGCTTCCAGAATCCGCTCTGCGAGTCCTTGTAAGGTCAAAACTGCCTGAGGTTGCAGTAAATACGCCTTTCTCTTATCTTGCGGCAGTCGGTTCACGATCTGCTGAATTAAGCTTCCCAGGAGTTCTTCCTGCTCTGGTCTGGAAAGACTCACTTCTGGCGGAATATAAGTAAGTAGTAATTCTTTCTCAGGATCATGATAAACGATGGGAGTAGCAAGTGGTCCCTGATATCCACAATGAGGACAATGGGCAATATTTACGGAACCTGACAATAAAATTTGTTTCGCGGAAGGATCGCTTCCGACATCAAATAACTGATTGATCTCAGCTGAGAATGGCTGGCGGCAATTCGGACAATTAACTCGAGTAACAGGCATAATTTCTCCAATTCTAAGTATCGCGGTTGGTTTATGATATCCGATTACATATGGATTAGTCTACAGGTAGTGAAAAGCAGATCCTGGCTCCTGCTTGGTAATTCGTGTCAACCCAGATCCTGCCTTGGTGAGCTTCGACAATCGCCCTGCTCAAATATAGTCCCAACCCGGCCCCTTTGCTCGTTCGACTAGCTTCGTAAGCGCGATAAAATCTGTCGAAGATGTGAGGCACATCCCCTTTTGGAATTCCACTTCCTCGGTCACTGACACAGATGATGGCTTCTTTGTTTGATAAACTTCCTGATAAGACAACGTCACCTCCATCCGGGGAATATTTGATCGCATTCGACAGCAAGTTGGTTAGCAGTTGCGTCAGACGCTCTTGATCGGCAAGGACTGGTGGAAAATCATCTGGAAATTGGCTAACGAATCTATGCAGTGATGACTGGGTCTTAAATCGTTCGACAATTTGCTCCGCAAGCTGGCGGAGATTCACATCCACCAAGTTTAATTTTAACCCACCAGCTTCCAGACGAGATGCGTCTAACAGGTTTTCGATTAATTCTGCCAACCGATCTGCTTCCTCTTCAATTACCTGGAGGCTATCCTGGATAATATCACGGTCCCAGCGCGCATCTTCTCTCCTTAGCGTCGCAACATACCCCTTTATCAATGCAACAGGGGTCTTGAGTTCATGGCTGATGACTGAAATGAATGTGCTTTTTAATTCCTCTGCCTCGCGGAAATGGGATATATCCCGGATGGTTGCAATTGAGTTTAATAAGTTTCCTGCCGCTGCGAGCAAAGGTGCATAAGTAATTCCAACAGGAAGTGGTGTGCCACTGGGTCGATCAATTTCTCCTTCTACATACAGATTTGCATTGGGAGACAGAGGCCAACCTCCTGCTTCCGCTTGTTCTAGAGTAATTCCGTGTCGGCGATTTCTCCAACGAATAATGTCTTCGTGACGTTTGCCAACGATTTGGGAGGCAGTTTTACCCCACAATTTTTCGAATGCCGGATTACAGTGTTCAATGGTATGGTCTGGTGCCATGATCAGAATACCATCTGCGACAGAATCGAGAAGTGCATCCATCCTTTGTTTTTCGCGACTCACCTGGGTATACAATTGCGCATTGTGGACAGCAATCGCCGCTTGATCAGCAAATGACTGGAGTAATGCTCGATCATTCGCTGAAAAAACACCTGGATAGGATCGGAATATTACAATTACGCCAATCATCCGTTCAAAAGCAACCAGAGGCAATCCCACATATGTGAGGAAAGAACTGCCCGACATTTCTGTCAGACCCTGCAGAAGACGGGTAACTTCTGCCAATTCTCCCCGCTGGGGGTCTTTTTCAGCTTGAACTTTGGATAGGAGAGTCTCGAGATACTTCAAAAATGGTTGGGTGATTCCGTGTGCGGTGGATACACTCCAACCACCGCTTTCATTTCGTAACGCGATTAAACCTGCCTGCCCTGCCAACATTTCTGCAGAGATGTGGATAATTCTCGCTAGGAGTTTGTCTAGATCCAATTCACGAGTTATTGCACGAGAAATTTCGAGCAAATAATCGCGCTGTCGAACACGGAAATCTGGAAGCATTCAAGAAACCTTCGGAAAAAACTTGTGGGGACACATGCCTTGCCCCCACAACGATCTATGCTGTCTGGAGCAAAAGCTCTTGCTCGCCAAGGGTTATCGCTTCTTCGAGGATTGTAAATCCTTCGTCTATTTCATCTTTCGTAATGTTTAGCGGTGGCGAGATCCTGATAGTATTTTTACCACAACCCAGCGTAATTAAACCGCGCTCAAAGGCAATATCAACAATTCTATCCCGTAGATGGATTGCCCGGGTCTTTGCGACATCGTCTTTTATGAATTCAATCCCAATCATCAAACCAATTCCCCGCACATCACCCATACTTGGGTGAGATTTTTGCATCTCACGCAATCGTTGGAGAGCATAGTTGCCTACAATCTCAGCATTCTGCATGAAACCATTTTCAATCAGATCGATGGTTGCTAGTGCTGCTGCACAGGCAATTGGATTGCCGCCATAAGTATTGCCGTGAGAGCCTCTTGGCCAACTCATCACATTTTTTCGGGTGATAATCGCACCCAATGGGATCCCGGAGGCAATGCCTTTTGCGGAACATACAATGTCTGGCTCAACTCCAAAGTTTTCGATTGCCCACCATTTCCCTGTCCGCCCCATACCAGACTGGACCTCATCAGCAATCAGTAAAATTCCATGCTCATCACAAAGCTTACGTAGAGCAGGGAAAAAATCTGGTGGAGGTATCACATACCCACCTTCTCCCTGGATCGGTTCGATGAGTATCCCAGCAACTTCATCAGGAGAAACGAGGCGTCCTAATACTTGCTCCTCAATATACCTGACAACAGTCTCTCCATATCCTTCGCCAGCATCAGACAATAAAATCGGTCGATATGGGTTCGGATATGGCACATGATGTACTCCGCCCATGAGGGGCGAGAATCGTCTCCGATAGGTAGTTTTGCTGGCAGTCATGGTTATCGCACCCATTGTTCGCCCATGAAAACTATCAAAAAAAGCCACAAACTGAGATCGACCTGTATTATGCCGGGCTAATTTGAGCGCAGATTCAACCGCTTCTGCCCCAGAATTTCCCATAAAGGTCATCGCCTCGCCCGAGAACGGTGCAATTTCGACAAGCCTTTCCGCTAGCTCTACCCACTTCTCGTGATAATAATCAGACGAAATATGAATGAATCGCTCAGCTTGTTCTTGAATTGCTTTCACTACCATCGGATGGCAGTGCCCTGTGGATGCCACGGCAATCCCGGCTGAGAAATCGAGATATCGATTTCCATCAACATCCCAAACCTCGGTGCCTTTACCGTGATCCATCACAAATGGATATCCTCGTGGATAAGACGGGGATATGGTTTGGTGATCGCGTTTAATGATTTCCCTGGCTCGAGGTCCAGGCACATTCAACGGCTTCATAAATTTCTCCTGAGAGTTTTTGAATTAAAAACCTGCTTTTAGAGTGATTAACCCCATGCAATACGTCAGGTTGTTTAAATTATAACATTGCAACCGGTCAAAATTCTTCCTACAAATCTGTCAGGCAGATCTATTACCCTATGATTTTTCCTGAAATAATTGCTGGAAAATGGGAGGTTTCGAGCGATAGTTTATTTGGGTCATAAGATGGAATTTGTCCTGTTCCTACGAAGTAGTATAATCTGGCTTCGTGATGACAGAGCCATTTCAATTCCACTTAATCAGTCAGGATGGCACTGCCAGGGCAGGTGTTTACAATACTCCCCATGGAGAGATCCACACCCCAACATTTGCGCCGGTCGGCACACAGGCAACGGTCAAGGGAGTAACACCCGCTCAACTTTTAGAAGTCGGGGCTGCATTAGTACTTGCAAATACATATCATTTATATTTACGTCCAGGCGATGAATTGATCGCTGAACAAGGTGGGATCCATCAATTTATGTCCTGGCCCAAACCAGTATTGACCGATTCTGGTGGCTTTCAAGTGTTCTCGCTTGCAGGAATACGTACGATCGATGATTCGGGGGTAACTTTTAAAAGTCATTTGGATGGCTCTCTGCATAAATTCACTCCCGAAAAAGCAATTCGGGTTCAAGAAAATCTTGGGGCGGACATCATAATGGCCTTTGATGAATGCCCGGAACCCACAAATTACGAAATTAATGTAGAAGCAGTCCGACGGACAGGCTTGTGGGCCGAACATTGCAAACAAGCTCAGACGCGTTCGGACCAGGCATTATTCGGTATAGTTCAGGGTGGCATATTCCACGATCTGCGACAAAAATCTGCCAATCACCTCGTCGATCTCAATTTTTCTGGGTACGCTGTCGGCGGATTGGCTGTTGGTGAAACCAAACCGCAAATGCATGCTGTATTAGAATGGTGCAATTCGCTTCTCCCAATAGAAAAACCCCGGTACCTGATGGGGGTCGGAACCCCAGAAGATCTTGTCGAAGGAGTCCGGCGGGGGATCGATTTATTCGATTGCGTTGCTCCAACAAGGCTTGCCAGGCACAGATCGGCATTTTTAAAGAGGGGTAGGCTCAATCTGGCACGGGCTGAATACGCAAGGGACCAGAGACCAATCGACGAACAGTGCGCCTGCTATACTTGCCGGAATTTTTCACGCGCCTATCTCAGACATTTGATCACAGCAAAAGAGATGGTTGGTGCCACTCTGATATCTATCCATAATCTGTCCACCCTAATCAATCTCACCGTTGAAATGCGCCGTGCGATCCTTGTCAAAAAGTTTGACCAGTTCTATCACGAGTATACCCATCCTACGTTAAGAGAATAAAATAGATGTCTCTACTACAAGCCATTATCCTCGGCATTATCCAGGGAATCACCGAGTTTTTACCAATATCTAGTTCAGGACATCTCGTCATTGCACCCTACCTATTCGGATGGAACATTCCATCAGAGGATGCATTTATTTTCGATGTCTTGGTACAGGTTGCAACACTCTTGGCTGTCTTCGCATATTTCCGGAATGAACTCTGGCAGATTGCGAAGGGGTTTATCGTCTCACTCTGGAAGCGACAACCTTTCTCATCCCCACAGGCAAGGTTAGGTTGGTATCTAATTCTTGCCAGCATCCCAGCGGGTTTAATTGGCATCAGTTTTAAAGGTCTTATCGAGAAATTTTTCAGCAACCCATTAGCAGTTGCTTTTTTCTTACTTGTTACATCTGGGTTGTTAATCCTTGGAGAAATGGTTGGATCCCGGTCAAGGTCAATAGACCAACTCAACTGGAAAGACGCTGTCGTGATGGGGTTATTTCAATCCCTGGCATTATTCCCAGGTGTGTCTCGTTCAGGGTCCACAATTACTGGAGGCATGGTTCGGAATCTCCAGCGATCGGATGCAGCCAGATTTTCATTTTTAATGTCGATTCCAATCATGCTTGCTGCCGGCGCAGTTGCATTATCAGATCTGGTTGACACACCTGATGTTGTTTCCCGACTCCCATCATATTTGTGGGGTTTTCTATCGGCTGCGGTGGTTGGCTATCTGGCGATTCGCTGGTTGTTGCGTTATTTAACGAATCATCCGCTCTATATTTTCGCTTTTTATACTGCGTCGCTTGCAGTTTTTACGATCCTGATTTATGCACTTCGCTCAGTCTGATATGTTTAAATCCTTGATTATCGCATTATTAGTGACCGTATTAATTGGCGGTTGTAGCCAAACTGATCTTCAAGCCAGAGAGGTCGCGAAACCGGAAACAATATTAATTGAAAGCTTAATACCTTTGGTGCAGATGGAAAAGGCGTTCGATGTCTGTCGCAATGCATTGCCAGAGATAGTGATAATCAGCAGTTATGAGGCCTTGCCAGGCATATCTTCGAATATCGTTCTCTTTTGGGGTACGGAAAAGATAGTGGATGATGTGTTTTTTCTAGCGGAAGACAAACTCGTATTTATCCAATCGAAAACTACCCGCAATCAATATATCGATTTTTCGCAACTGGAGGATTTATATGCAGGCTTGCTTAATAATCAAACTAAGATCACTCTCTGGACTTACCAGGAAGAAGATCCGCTGCGGCAAGTCTTCAAACAGATGATTCTCAATGGTTTGCCAACCGCAGGTGAGGTAATGATTACCGCTGATCCGCTATCAATGGCCCAGGAAATCGTTTCTGGCACAAATGCAATTGGCTATCTTCCCCAGTCGTTGTTGCCTGATGGTGTAAGGATTATTAAGTATCCTGAACGGCTTGCAGAAAATGGGTCTTTACCAATCCTGGCTGATATCGTCAACCCCAGAACCCCTGCCGCTGAAAAAGTAATTGCCTGCCTGCAAACAGGACCAGGACATGACATACTTGCTGAGATTTTTCCCTGATGGAGTTTGAATTTCAGATCTCTATCTTAAACTCTAAATTGGCAAAGTATCATCGTAGACAAATCGATGGGTCAGGATTCTCACCGGGGTGTACCGTACAAATACCAATATGGTTTCTTGGGGTATACAGTTTCAAGGGCCGCTTCCCAAATAAAATCCCCTTGAATAAATACACTTTCCAGGATTTTATCTAACCCAGATTGGAGTTTCAACTCCTCTTCTCGTGGCTCTATCTCTTCTAATAAGAGGTTCGCATACACTCGCCACCGAACTTCAACAGAATAGTAACTGGATTGAAGATCGGGATGCTGGCGATATTCCTCGAGATAGTTCTGCCATTGGCGCAAACGAGAGATCCATTCCCTATGAGCTTTTGCCCGCCAGGCGGTGCGCCACTTATTTCTGCCATTTTCAATCTGATTGATAACCCGCGTTAGCTCAACCTGATCATTAATTGATTTCGTATATGCTTCACATGCCTTTTCAGAATACAGCAACCCCCCTAAAGTTTAACTTAGGGAAAGCCGGAGCACCCCCTGGCGGAACTGCTGAAATCGGCCAAAATAATTCATTTGACAGCAAGTATGCTTCTAGTTCAATAGAACCTGAATTAAGATACGTAAGGTAGTATTCAAATGAATTCACAATTTGATCTTCCTTATTGATCTATCAGAGGTAATAACCTCCTGCATTATCTACATTATAAACGGAGGCCAGATCAACCAACTCAGAGACCTGCCCTCCGTTTACATGCCAGGTTTAGAGCATGAGCCGCAAAGGCTCTTCCAGGTAGACTGCAAGTGCCTGGAGGAATTGAGCTGCCTCTGCCCCATCACTTACACGATGATCAACTGAGATCGTTGCATTCATCCGTGAGCCAACGGATATTTCGCCATCTTTAACAACCGGCACATCGACCACGGATCCGGTTGCTAAGATAGCTGCTTCTGGTGGGTTAATAATCGCTGTAAAACTTTCCACATCAAACATACCCAGATTGCTGATGGAAAAAGTTGAGCCTTCGATGTCTTCCGGCTTTACTTTACCCTGCCGCACCCTACCAGCCATCGTTCGCACTTCAATCGAAATTTGGCGCAAAGGTTTCCGGTCAGCATTCGCACAAACAACGGTTAGCAAACCACTATCAACGGCGACAGCAATTCCGATGTTAATGGCACCGTACTGAATGATTTCATCACCGTGATAGGATGCGTTTAGATTCGGAAATTGGCGTAAAGCCATGGCCGTTGCTTTAATAATAAAATCATTCACCGAAAGTTTTTCTCCGGTTCCATCAAGCATGTTATTTATTTGCTGGCGAAGCAGCATAATTTGTCCCATATCAAAATTATGGGTCACATAAAAATGGGGCACCTGTTGTTTGGCATCGACCATTCTCCGCCCAATTGCAGCACGCAATCGATTAACAGGTAAATGTTTATCCTCTTGAACTGGACCCAGTGGAGAAAAAACTGCTTGTGGAAGGGTAGCAACTGCTTGCGGTACATCTACCATTTTTCCTGGAGGTGTGCCTACGGGTAAAGTTGGTGGAGACTCCAGGTAAGCCTCAATATCCGCTTTAACAATTCGCCCACCTGGTCCGCTGCCTTTAATAGCGCTGACATCTAAGCCATGCTCATCAGCCATTCGCCGGGCGACAGGCGAGGCTTTTACGCCTTCCGGAAAGTGACCGTTCGTATCTGTAGCAAGTAAATCTCCGGTCTCGGTTTTGGTTGGCTCTGCCGCGACAACCTTACTTGGAGCATCTGATTCCCCAGCAGTTACCGGGGACGCTCCACCAGCCAACTTACTTAAATCAATGTCTTCACCGGTTTGGCCGATCACTGCAATCGGTGTGCCAACGGGTACAATTTCGCCTTCTGGGACCAGGTGTTTATGTATGATTCCGGTATATGCTGATTCAACCTCAACGGTAGCTTTGTCCGTCTCGATTTCAGCCAGCACATCACCACGATTGACAGTATCACCTTCGCCCCGTACCCAGCGAACGAGAGTGCCTTCGGCCATGTCAAAGCCCAATTTGGGCATTTCTACGACGTCGGCCATTACATCACCTCCTTAATCGCTTTCACGATATCCTCAACCTGCACCAGGGCAGCTTGCTCCAATCGGCGATTATATGGCAGAGGCACTTCCTTCTGAGCTACACGCTTTACAGGTGCGTCAACATAATCAAATGCTTCTTCATAAATTCGAGAAGCTATTTCCGAACCAACGCCATATGAACGCCAACCTTCTTCAACGACAACAGCCCGATTGGTTTTCTTGAATGACTCAATGACTGGATCCATATCGAGAGGGCGTAAGGTCCGTAAGTCCACGATTTCGGCCTCAATACCCTCTTTAGAGAGCTGTTCGGCTGCTTTCAAGGAGAGCTCGAGCATCTTACTATAAGTGACAACTGTCACATGTTTTCCTTCGCGCTGAATGGTCGACTTCCCAATCGGGACGATATAGTCCTCATCGGGCACTTCGCCACGGGTTTGGTATAAGGTGGCATGCTCTATGAATAAAACCGGATCATCCGTCCGGATAGCAGCTTTTAATAGACCTTTTGCATCATAAGGCGTACCCGGTGAAACAACGAGTAATCCCGGGAAATGGGCAAAAATTGCATCTGGGGTCTGTGAGTGAGTAGCACCCAACTGGCGTCCACCTCCCCCAACGGCCCGGATTACCAAAGGCACGCGCATTTGTCCCCCAAACATCGAATGCATTTTCGCTGCCTGATTAACAATATGATCCATGGCGACAAATGCGAAATTGATTGTCATCAATTCAGAAATTGGGCGCAGTCCAACCATGGCAGCACCTACGCCAGAGCCAATGATCGCGGCTTCGGCGATGGGCGTATCTCGTACTCGCTCTGGGCCAAAATGATCATAAAATCCTTTTGTCACCGCGTAGGTTCCCCCCCAGACACCTACCTCTTCGCCCATTATAAAAACATTAGGATCACGTTCCATTTCTTCCCATAAAGCCTGGGAAATTGCTTCCCGCATGGTTATTCTAGCCATTTTACCTGGCCTCCACATAAATATCTGTGAATAGTTCTTCCAACCCCGGTTCTGGGCTTGATTCGGCATACTGGACGGCATCTTCAGTTTCTACTTCTACATCCTGATCCATCAAATCCAATTCATCTTTGGACGCAATCTTATTTTCCACGAGATATTTACGGAAGATGCCAATTGGATCATTTTCCTGCCATTTCTTAACTTCACCTGACTCCCGATATCGTTCCGGATCACCCATCGAGTGGCCGCGGTAACGATAGGTCATAATTTCCAGGAGCATGGGTCCATTTCCACTGCGCACATAATCCAATGCCTCTAAAGCGGCTTCCCGAACCTTCATCACATCCATCCCATCGACCTGGTCGGCCCGCATGCCGTACCCACAGGCCTTCTGGCTGATATCCGAGGTTGCCGAGGCACGTTCAACGGTAGTTCCCATCCCATACTGGTTATTTTCACACACCCATAATAACGGTAGATTCCAAACTTTTGCCATATTTAGTGATTCGTGAAAAAACCCAATATTTGTTGCCCCATCACCGAACATGCAAATAGTTACCGATTCCATCTTCCGGTATGCATCACCAAGCGCCATCCCAGTGGCTATGGGCAGGTGGGCGCCGACAATAGCATGTCCCCCCCAATAATTTTTCGAGACATCAGCCATGTGCATCGAGCCCCCTTTGCCTTTCGAGCAACCAGTTGCTTTACCAAGTAATTCTGCGATTATTTCTTTTGCCGGTATGCCGCAGTTAATGGCAACTCCATGATCTCGATAGGCTGTGATGACCCGATCCTCGGGCCGACGCGCAGAGATGAGGCCAGTACTCACAGCTTCCTGACCAATATACAGGTGCAGAAATCCTCCAATCTTTCCTTGTTGGTAGAGCTCCGCAGCGCGTTCTTCTACTCTTCGAATTAAAACCATCTGATGATAGATATCCAAATATTCTTGCTTTTCCATTGACAGCCTACCTCCAGTTGGGTGCATACAAAATTAACACCGGGTCAGTCCCGGCGTTACAATACAGGTCAATCCAACATCAGCCATGGGCTGAATATTGATCAAAATTATAACAGATATTCAACAATTTCTATTGGTTTACTGATGATATTAAGACGGAGTCAGAAGTAAATAACAATTGTTGTCGTAACTGGATTCCAAGAAATTGATTCAGATTTATTCTCCTCCCCAACCGATTTCTTCCGCTGCAATGAAAATATCCGTCACTGAAATGATACCAACTAACACTCCATTCTCATCAACGACTGGCATGTGGTGAACATTCAATTGTTGCATTTTTTTGGAGCAGTCACGTAATGACCAGTCAGGATTTGCTGTAGTCACAGGAGCTGTCATGATTTCTCTAACACGGGTTTCTGCAGGGACTCTGCCAGCTCCAATGATTTTATCCCGAATGTCAGTCGTTGTAACGATGCCATATTTTTCAGGTGCGCCTTCTGTCAGTTCTACAATCAGGCTGTGTATTCCCCGCCGGCGCATTAATGTTAATGCATAAGAGACACTGCTATCTGGATCGATTACGATGACAGGACTACTCATCCAATTCTGCACATTTGCTTCCAAGGATGTCCTCCAGATCAAATCTGTGGGCAGTACTAAAATGATAGTATAACTCGGATCAGTTTCGTCGACGAAAATTATAGAAATGCGTCCTACGTTGAATTCATATCTAACCAACTTGGAGCAGAACTCGTGTCAAGGAGTATTAATTCGTTGAATCGTGGCAGCCTCCCGCTGATAAAGGAAGATATCCGCTACTTGATTTTCGTCATTTGGAACAAGGTTAGATGCAGCAGAAAGAAAAACAACCAATAATCCATCCTCCGATAGTTGAGGAAACGAACTGGGGCCATTGGCTGCCTGCCCACCCAGACCACTGGTTAATAATCGAATCTCTCCATTCACAAGATCAGCAACATATACATCCCAGGTCCCGTTAAACAAGGTATCCGCGAAATCGGATGCCAGAGATATGAAAGCAGTCGATTTACCATCGCCGGAAATGGACGGTAAATTTGACGGCCCATTGGCTGGTTGTCCGGACGGAATTTTGGAGACAAGTTGTGTTTCGCCATTGACCAAGTTATGAGAATAGATTTGGATTTGTATTGGAAAATCTCCACTTACAAGCTCATTTGCATTCGAGCGGAAAACAATCGTTGTTCCCAATTCGTCTAAACTCGGCATGACCGAGACTCCGTTTGCTCCTGTGCCGGTCAAGCCAATCGTTACTCGAACAATCGAAGTGGATAATAAATCATAGATAAATACATCTGTAGTCTGATTTAAATCATCGGCGACGAGATTTGATGCGTCTGATTGGAATGCAAGTAGATTTCCATTGGATGAAAATGAAGGCCAGTAACTTGCGCCATCGACCTGTGAACCATCAAAGGTGTTATCTACACGAAATATCTGGCTATTTGTTTTAGAAAATACAAAGAGTCCACCATGTGCAGGATCTGCTCCCAGATTGGTGGCCTTCGAATAAAAAGCAACAAACTGTCCTTCATTAGAGATTGCTGTTCTTGCTGCTGTTATGTCCGCTTGAGCAGCCATCCCACTATCTCCATTGCTCATGGTTCCATTAATCTGGCTTACAAGGGTAAGATTTCCCGTGCTTGCTTCATACAGATACACATCAGCACACGGTCGAGGTTCTGTCTGAATATCCGAACAACTCTGCTTGGGTTGCGGCACCAGATTTTCAGCAAACGAAACAAATGCAATCCAACCACCATCCGGGGAAATACTGGGACCATAACTCGGACCATCGGCCTGTGTGCCATCTGGTAGGACCGTAATCCGTTTTGTCGTCCGGTCGAGCCTGTCATAAAGGAATATATCCGCAGCTCCATTTGTGTCACCGTCGGAAAGGTTAGAAGCATCGGACGAATATACTATCCAGCGCCCATCGGCCGAAATGTCTGGGCTGTAGCTGGGACCATTCGCCTGATTCCGTTCGAATGGTCTTGGAGTGGCAGTTGGTGTTGACATTACATCAATAACAATCAGGGTGGTGTTCACTTCTTCGATGGACGGGGTTTCGAAACCAACAACCGGCTCACCTGAAACGAAGATATTTCCGGCAAATTGAAACGCACCAGCTAAAAATAAGATGCCGAAAACGCCCCATACAAGTTGAAACAACACCAATCGCTTACGAACATTTTCTCTTCGCTGGAGAAAAATCCGGGCCGCTTCTGCAGCAATGATTTGATAATCAGCAGCCGATTTCAGACTTGCATTTGTAATTCGCCGGCTGATATTTTCTACCGTCTCCTCGATTGAATACTCGTCCACATTCAACAATTGATATATGAACGTGAGAGCATGTTCGTAATCTTCTGCCGATAAACCTACAACCGGTGCGAGTAATTCTGTGGAAAATAAACCTGATTCCTGTAAATACAGGATTTCAATTTGTTCACATGTAAGACGATCTACCAAAGGGAATTGACCCTGTGTGGGCGGAAATTCCGCCCAAAAATCATTTACATACAGTAAAAATATTCTTAACCACCAATGCTCAAATTCTTCTGTCTCATCATATTCCTTCAGTTTCCACAAGAGAAACACAAGGCCTTCCAGCTCAAATTGACCTAATTCTTCGTCATCGGGAGAAAATAATCTGGCTACCTGGAAAAATTCTGGAGTGATGGAATCAATCAAGGCTTCGATCGATCGAAAATCACCATCCAGACTTTGTTGGATAAGCCAAAGTAGATCAGACTTATTATCTGGTTGTAGTGAGTGAATATCAAAATCCATACTCTCCAATTCTAAACCAGATCACTCACCAGATAGGAAATTTGCGGTTAAAATCTTTGCAGCCTTCATAACAAAATGTCCGGAGATGATCTCCAGACATTTGCAACATGAAATTTGCGAAGCGAGTTTGTTAATTACCGATATAAATTTTTAGCAAGTCGCGCCCATTTGTCAGAACGTAAAGATATCCATCGCCATTCGACGATAAATTCGATGGTAAAAACTTTGATACACCTGCGACCCTGGCAAATTCAGAATATTTTTGCGTCACTGGATCAACCGATCCACAAGAGAGTGCCTCTTCAGACTGAGTGCACACACCGATTTTGATAGGGTTTTCTTGGATTTCGTATAAGAACTCACCCTGTTTTTGAAAAAATTCTCCGATTACATTACCATCGCCATCCATCCACGTAACACCGAACAAGCTGCCGCTAAATTTGTAGACCCACAGGATGCTCTGGTCAGATATTCGCACAAACGGGAAGAAAGGTGATGTCGTGAACCGTTCGAGCGAAGCGGTATGCAGGATCTCTACACCATCACCTCCAAGTTGCCACTGAAGGATAGAAGCACCCGATCGGACATAAAATTTGCCATCAGCACCGGCTAACAAATCATCGACAGGGAACGGAAATACAGCGTCGACCAGCTCTCCCGTATCAAGCCGGTAAATATCATCATTTAAGAATACATATTTCCCATCACCAGCAATTTCAAGTGGATCGTAAAAGAAATCGGTGTTCGCTTGAATGTTCCACAATGGTTGTCCAGTGCTTGTCAATGCCTGGATAAATCCTTTTCCAAGATTGGTCAATCCGTAATACACACTTCCATCTGGACCGATCGCCAGGCTTCCTGTTGGAATATTCGGGCCATCCGGAGTAAAAGACCAGAGCAGTCCTTCATGACTAAATACATGAAGGACACCTTGTGAATCAATGATATAGATCAATTCAGGTGTTGTGGTTGGATAATGTTTGAGCGGATTCTCGAGGGAATATTCCCACTGTACTTCCCCATCCGCATCCAGAGCATAAACAGTATTATCTTCTGCAACGATAACCAACCGATCCTGGATAAGAAATGGGTAGATTTCATTTGAATTCGAATGGGCATCGACATATTGAAGCCAGGGTTTGGGGATTGTCCCCTGATAGCGTTCCGTACCATCCGGATTGATGGTAGTCAGTACATTTTCGTCATCGATCAGGAAAATAGTCCCATCGGTTGAAATCTGAGGCCCGTAATCTACGGCATTCCCATAGGGGAATGACCAGAGGATCCCTTGGTTCGGAGGAGGGGTCTGTTGGGCTGTTTCTTGTCCATTTGAAATCAATTCCTCTTTAATCACATAAATCTTACCGCTGGCAGTCGAGAAATAATACTTGTCATCCAGGACAAAGCCTCCCAAAGCCGGGCCGTTTCTTCCCAGTTCAATTTTCCACGCTTCCACTTCGAGGTCTTTCTTCATCAAAGCGCAGCTTAAAAATTCCGATTGAAAAGCCCTGCCACCACAAAGTAACATATTACTGTTCGCATTAATCGCTTGAAGAAAGCTTCCACTTAACCGAACCGACGCCTCACCTTGAATTTGTCCTTCGACTTGTTGCCAGATCGTATAGGAACTGCCTCCCGGGGTCGTATACATGATCCGGATCTCACCTTTAGGTTCCACCATAATATAACCTGGTGTGTTTTGAGGGTTTATGTTCACATCATGACTGTCCCAAGAAGTTGATTCTAATAATTCGGGGGGAGTTTTAGTGAAATCAACTCGAATCAGATTTTGCCCGGCCAACAGGTAGTTGTTTCCATCCAGTCCGCCAATTACACGCTGGAAAGTAAAATTTGTTTCGATTTTTAGATGTTCTTGCGTTTCTGTATCTATCGCATCTTCCCGGAGGAACAGGAATTTTCCGTCCAGACTGATGCTCAGTTGATAGTAAAAGTTTGTCGTTTCTCCGATTGTATTCCAAAGACCTTCGCCTGAAGTGGAGACAGCCTGGATATAACCCACCGTAAAATTCGAGACAACATAGTAAAGAATACCATCCGAACTGAGGATGGGAGCAGATACCGTGTTCGGAGCTACGTCTGTTATAAAATGCCAGATCAACTCACCATTTGATGACACTGCCGAAATACCTGCTTTGCGATCGGCAATAAAAATTGTTCCATCTTGACTCACGATCGGGATAGCATCGAATGGGATTTCCGGAAGTTGAAGTTCCCAAACGATATTTCCATTCATATCGTATGCTAGTAGAATTCCACTTTGGGTGGCAACATAAAATCGCTGTTCGTTTGGCGAATAGGCTAAACCAGTTCCAAATCCCTCCGGGGAATCTATTTCTTGGAGAATGGTAGGCACAATCGTCTGGGAATTTGTTTCGGCTTGCTCAGGCGGTGAGGTTGGACTCGCCACCTGGTTTTCAGGATTTGGTGTTTCCACAGCAACTGCCAGTGCAGCACCCTGGCTCCCAACGTGTTCCATCCAATTCTGTATCTTGGGAAAAAGAAATTGGACACCACCGAACCAGACGAATGCAGCGAGTAGACCCCCATAGAGAATAATACGGATGAGCGGTCGTGCGAAGAACTGCCCGAGGGGATAATAGATATGGTCTTCTAACCAAAAACTAGTTCTTTCCCGCAGTTTGGTTACAATACTCCTCTTGCGGATAACATTTACATTCAAACTGGCGCGCAATCCCTCACCGACGAGATTAAAACCCAGCACAGTCACAAAAATTGTTGTACCAACTGCTACCATACCCCAAGGTTGGGTAAGGATTGCCCAGGAGGTTGCCAGCATTTGGCCCAATTCCGGCATACCACTTATGCGCCGAGAAACGAAATCCTCCACAGACGCGATCCAGACATCACCGCCGATATAATATCCCAGGAACCCGAGTCCGGCAGTTAACATTAACGTACTGCTCATTTCAAAAGCAAATAACATTAAAACCATTGGCATAATTTGCCTGATAATGTGACCACCAAGGATTTGATTACGTGTAGATCCTATCGCTCTCGCGGCTTCGATATAGGTTTGTTTTTTTATAATGCGGGTTTGCTCGCGCACTTGTTGGGAAGTTTCAACCCAACCGGTTAGGGAGAGCCCAATAATAAATGCCCACAATCCATATTCAGGACCGATCAATGCAATTGCGCCAAGGGCAACAAAAAAGACTGGAATCGATACCGCGCCTTCGATCAAACTATCCAAGAATCTTCCTAGCCGGCCATCAGACCATCCTGCAAATAGACCAATAAGCACACCCAGGAATAACCGAATGACTCCAACTATGACGACCATAATCAAAGTTGGCCGAATCCCCCACAATAACCGGCTCCAAAGATCACGTCCAAACTCGTCTGATCCAAGTGGAAAACCCTCAGTAAATATCCTGAAGGGAGGTACTTCCCATTTGTCCCCGATTTTGATAATGAAGTTTTCTTCAAGGGGGTCCCTCGGAGCAATCTGTGGTCCGAAGATCGCGAAAAGGGAAATTCCGAGGAGAATTAATACACCGAAGAATAATGTCCAATTAAATTTGCGGTGGGGTGCCTGCCGGATTATTTCCTCTTCATCGAATTCTTGAATTCGAGGTTGGCTTAAGCTTGAGTTCTCAGCCATGGGCGCCCTCGCTCTCAGGATTGCGAAGACGGGGATCAAAAATGCGTACGAGAATTGCAGCCATAAAATCGGTAATTAGGAAGAGCGCGGCAATGATTGTAAGTATCGTCGCCATTACCGGAGGGTTTAGGAAAATGGGCGAACCGGTCTGGTTTGACAAAGTCGGTGGAACCAATGTCCATGCCAGCAGCCTGCCGAGCCCGGGCCAGCGGAACAGCCATTCGATCAGGATCATTTCTCCAGCAATCATCCGTACCAGGCTTGCAATCATGAGAAATACAGGTGCCAGGATGTTGCGCATTGCATACCGGGTCCGGATATCCCGCCAGGTGTGTCCGAGTGATCGGGCTGCGATCACGTATTGTTTATCAAGTTCGCCGGATAACAATCCGGCTGTAGTTTGGGCAAACTGCACAGTCGGGCGGATTGTCAGGGCAATCGTAGGAAGTACTAGATGAGCATCCCAGCCATATCCATCTATTGGAAGTGGCATTTCAGTGCCCGGCCCGTGCCGAATGAGGTAGAACACAATCCCAAAAATTAGTAGGGAGCCAATGTAAAAACCTGGCATAGATAATCCCACAGTGCTGATCGCTGTTAACCAGCGCCTGATACTTGGTGGTTGGTTGCGGACCGCAAGAATACCTAGAAATAATCCGACTATACAACTGATTGTTAGTGCTAGCATCAGCAGGCCCGCGCTTGCTTTCGTGGCGTTCCAAATGATTTCGCCCATTTCAACCGGGGCTGCGCGACTTTCACCAGGGACAGCAATTTGTTCGCTGAAGTTTAAATTGAACAGATCATTCAGATATTGGCGGTAAGCAGGCAGCAAAGGTTCAGGCTCTTCCGCCCGGCGAAATGGCGTCTGGGCTGCCCGGAGTGGCTCAGCATAATGGGCATATGCAAATCCCAGGAAATTTACAATCAGCAAAGCAATCGGTATTAACAATAGCCGCCTGATGATAAAGCGGGTCATTAGGAATTTCCTCCGGTGAAAACAGTCATAGCCATCTCAACTCAGAATAAGGGCACCTAAGTGCGCGGTAAGATAAGGCATTTTAATCTGCCTCATAAAGAGTCTAACAAATTAGTTTAAAGTTTTTATGAAGAATCATCAAATTATTATTTCTGTTTCCCAACGTAGTTTCCTAAGGATGCTTACGTTCTGCCAGAACTACCACCCACATTGAGCAGAAATGTTTTCTCGCTCCGTTGCAAAATAAATTATCATATGGGGCCGACTAACAAATTCACGCATCCCGGATATGAAGTTAAATATTAATAAGGCTTACCGCGTATCTCAAAGTCCTGTTTAATCCAAGGAATATTCTGGTGGTAATCAAAAACGAATAACGAATCCAGGATATCCTTTTATTCTTCCGAGAGTTTTCTCTCAGAATAGGATGACTATACGCAGTTCATTGCGGATTTCGTTCGAATATTCTAATCTGGCAATTGTGGTCTGGTTTATTTTGCAATCGGTCGGGTTGGGTCTGTTATCCATTCACTCCACGAGCCTGGATAAAGTTTACACATTCCCAACCCAGCATGTCTCATGGCTAAAATATTAAAGGCAGCGGTAACACCTGAGCCACAATACATGACAATGTGGCTAACGGTGAGTTTTTCAACGGTTTTTTGATAGATCTGCCTGAGATCCGCTGGACTTTTCATCATGCCGGTTTCGGTCAAGTTCATATCGTATGGAATCGATACTGCCGAAGGAATATGCCCGGCAACAGGATCAATTGTTTCATTTATTCCGAAGAAACGATGCGCTACCCGGGCATCAACGAGCAGCCAGTTTTGGTTTCCGACAACTTCTGCAATTTGTTCCGTTTCCATTGTGTATTCCCGATTGATGCGGGCCAAAAACTTTTTCCGTTCTCGGATCGGTACTTCGTATTCAACTTGGTATCCAGCAGCAACCCATTGCTGCCAACCTCCATCTAAAACAGCTACAGTTTCATGTCCAAGCCAGTTCAGCAACCACCATAGCCGTGCAGCCACAGATCCGCCTTGATCATCGTACACGACAACCTGAACCGTTTCATCGATACCCCATCTCGAAAACCGTTCAACAATCTCTGGTAGATTTGGGAGTGGATGGCGCCCAGTTTTCCCCGGATCGATGGTACCCGAGAGATCATTTTCGAGATCGGCATAAACCGCACCGGGTATATGTTCTTGAAGGTAAGCATGTCTTCCTTGGTCATGATTCTGAAGAGAATAGCGGCAATCGATCACCACCCACTCACTAGCATGGAGATGGCCTGCTAAATCCAGGGCTGATATCATGGTAGTGTATCTCACGGGTATATTCTAATTGAATCAAGAGTAAAATAAAATATGTACTATGCGAAAACAAACTCCTGCTTATTCAACAGGTATCGAAGGTGAAAATGATAAACGTTCTATATTTGGCATCTGAAGCAGCACCCATTATCTCTGCAGGGGGGCTGGGTGAAGTTGCTTACGCCTTGCCAAAAGCATTATCACAACTCCAATCGGAGAATTCTGAAAGGATTGATATTCGGGTTGCGATTCCCTATTACAAATTCTTAGACCTGGATAGATATCAACCCAAACTAATCTCAGAGTTTTCTATAATGAAAGCAACTGATTCTATTCTTACGAGAGTTTATCAAATTGAGCCCGAACCTGGATTAATTTATTATCTCATCGATGGAGCACCAATCAGCACAACAGGCAATGTTATCTATGCGTTTGATTCAACCCAGGATGGCGAAAAATTTACATATTTATCGATTTCAGCCCTTGAATTTTCCCGTCAAATCGGTTGGAAACCAGATATTATCCACGCCAACGACTGGCACACATCGCCCGCACTCTACTGGTTGATGCAAAATCGAAACAACGATCGGTTTTTTAAATTTACTGCTGGTGTTCTTTCGCTTCATAATCTGCCCTATCTTGGTGAGGGCGCTGGTCCGGCAATGAACGCATTTGGTTTAACACCGTCCAAGGACCAAAGGCTACCTGAATGGGCCCGAAATATGCCCCTGCCACTGGGACTCCTGGCAGCGGATGAGATAATCGCAGTTTCACCAGGGTATGCTCAAGAGATTTTATCCCCTGAGTATGGATCAGGTTTGCATGAGTTCTTAAATAAGCGCACCGAATCGATCACAGGTATTTTGAACGGCATTGATCTTGATGTCTGGAATCCGGAAACAGATCTGGATATAGCTGAAAATTTTTCGTGGAAATCATTGAAGCGGCGAAGTAAAAACAAGAAAATCCTGCAGGATCATTACCAGCTTCCGGACGATGAGCATGTTCCGTTAATTGTCATGGTAACGAGATTTGATCACCAAAAGGGGGTAGATCTGGTATTTGATGCTTTATTGCAAATCACGGATCTTCCCTGGCAAGCGATTTTATTAGGAACTGGTCATCCAGATCTTGAAGCTACTGCGACCAGACTCGAGAGTGTCCTACCAGACCGATTACGCGCACTCATCTTATATGATAAAGGCGTCTCCAGAAAATTGTTTGCAGGCGGAGACATCTTATTAATGCCTTCCCGCTACGAACCATGCGGTTTGACACAAATGATCGCGATGAGGTATGGGTGCATTCCTGTAGCCCGCGCTACAGGCGGTTTGCGGGATACCATCCAGGATTACACTCGCACTGCAGACAGCACTGGTTTCCTTTTCCACTCAGCAACACCAGAAGCATTAGCAGGCGCAATTCGCCGGGCTCTTTATGTTCACCAGCTGCACCAACCGTGGAAAGATATGCAAATACGAGCTATGCAGCAAGATTTTTCATGGCCGCGTTCCGCCACCCAATACGCTGCTATTTACCAGACACTATGTAATAAACTTAGGGCATGACTAAAACGAATTAATAAATTGGAAACTGATCAATGTCGACAACCACGGGACCAACTGTAGATGACTCAGTTGTTTACCATTTAATGACCATTTATCCAGGCTTTGATTCAGTCTGTTTCTACCCGTCGAAGAGGTGCCCCACTCAATTCTGAAGAAAACATGTTGGCCGATATATCCAAAGGAGGCCAGAAATGAAAACCAGGGCTGTTATCTTGGCAGGTGGGGAAGGTTCCCGGTTAGGAACATTAACTGCCAAACGCACAAAACCAGCGATCCCCTTCGCAGGTAAGTACCGAATTATCGACTTCACATTATCAAATTGTGTAAACTCCGGAATATTTGATGTGATGATCCTCGCCCAATATCGGCCTCATTCGCTTATCGATCACATAGGTGCAGGTGGGCCCTGGGATTTAAACCGAGATTTCACCGGAGGTGTGAGGATCTATTCCCCCTATAAAGCGCGCGGGGCTTCCGATTGGTATCTCGGGACAGCAGATGCAGTTCAACAGAACTTTGCGTTCATTAAAAGCACGAAGCCTGATCTTGTTTTGATTTTATCGGGTGACCACATTTATTTGATGAACTACCGCAAAATGATCGATTTTCACATCGAGCGGCAGGCAGAAGTAACCATGGCGACAATCGAAGTTACATCGGAAGAGGCATCCCGATTTGGTATCGTTGGGATAGATGAAAGCAATCAGGTAGTAGATTTTATTGAAAAACCAGCTGATCCACCCTCCAATTTAGCCAATATGGGGGTTTATCTCTTCAATCGAGAGGTGCTCGATACGGCCTTGTGGGCAGATCACAGTAAACACGATTCGGCACACGATTTCGGACGTGATATCCTTCCTTCGTTGATCAAAGAAGGTAAACGCGTTTTTGCATTTCCGTACTCTGATTATTGGATGGATGTTGGTACTGTTGATTCCTATTGGAGTGCCCATATGGAGCTGCTTTCCAGTCCACCAAGTTTGAATCTGAATGACCGTACCTGGATCATCCATACTAGGACGGAGGAAAGACCTCCAATGCGAATTGAACGCGGAGCCACAACAATTGACAGCCTCATCTCAGATGGTTGTGAGATCCAATCTGATGCGATTGTAGAAAGGTGTGTACTATCACCCGGCGTAGTCATAAAGAGTGGGGCTATCGTGCGCGAATCAGTTATCCTGACAGATGCCATCGTGGAGTCCGGTGCGCTTGTCGAGCGCGCCATATTGGATAAGCGCGTGCAGGTAGGTGAAAGAGCGGTCGTAGGAAAGATCGATCCGTTCTCATCCCGGAAAATTGTAATGATCGGAAAAAACAGTTATATTTCCCCGAATCTGGTCGTCGAACCAGGCGCGGTAATAGCGACCGACGTAATTCCATCGGATTTTCCCAATGCGATTGTCCGAAGCAGCGATTTTATCCAGACGAGGAGATTACCGAATGAAATTTGATCGCAGCTCCGGAATTCTATTCCATCCCACAAGCCTTCCAGGACCGTACGGCATCGGTGATATGGGTCCCGAGGCGTATGCATGGATCGATTTTCTTAAAGAAACCGGAACAAAACTCTGGCAAGTCCTCCCCCTCGGGCCAACGGGGTATGGTGATTCACCTTACCAATGTTTTTCAGCTTTTGCAGGAAATCCGTATCTTATTAGCCCCGATTTATTATTGGAGGACGGACTGCTCGAACCAAGTGATCTTACTGACATGCCAGAGTTCCCTATCGACCGAATTGACTATGGTCCTGTGATCGAATGGAAGTTAAACATCCTCAAACGCTCTTTCTCACGCTATTCTAAATCTACTCATCATGAATTTCATGCTGGAATTAAAGCCTTTGAGCAAGAAAACGAGTATTGGCTACCAGATTTTGCACTTTACATGGCTCTAAAAGAAGCACATAACGGCAGCCCCTGGCCGACCTGGAAAAAATCTCTCCGGAACCGGACCGAATCCAGTTTACGAAAAGTAAAAATAGAACTTGATGATGCCATCCGTGAGCAAATCTTCCGACAATTTATTTTTTTTCGACAATGGGAAGAACTTAAGCAATATGCCAATTTGAAAGGCATTCAAATCGTCGGAGATATTCCAATTTTTGTAGCACATGACAGCGCAGAAGTTTGGGCACGGCCAGATTTATTTTATATCAACCAAAAGGGGAATCCCACCGTCGTTGCGGGAGTGCCACCGGATTATTTTTCCCCCACCGGGCAATTATGGGGCAACCCGTTATATCGTTGGGATGTGCACAAAAATTCTGGCTACGATTGGTGGATTGAGCGATTTAATGCCGTTCTTAAGCTGGTTGATATCGTCCGGCTGGATCACTTCCGGGGTTTTGCAGGATATTGGGAAATCCCGGCCCAAGAAAAGACTGCTGAAAAAGGAAAATGGGTAGACGGTCCAGGAATTCCATTTTTTATGGCCATTAAAAATGCATTAGAAGAGCTGCCCATTATTGCTGAAGATTTGGGCGAAATAACACCAGATGTAATCGAAATGCGCGATTATTTCGATTTTCCAGGGATGAAAATTCTCGTATTCGCATTTGGTGATGATGCCAAAAATGATTTTCTTCCTCATAATTTCATCCCGAATTGCGTAGTTTATACAGGGACCCACGACAATGACACAACAGTGGGCTGGTATAAGCGTGTGGATGAACATGAGCGCGATTTTGCTCGTCGTTATTTGGGCCGCAGCGGGATAGATATTGCCTGGGATTTGATTCGAACCGCATGGTCGTCAGTCGCAGTATTGGCATTTGCTCCGCTGCAAGACTTGCTCAGTCTGGATAATCAGGCCAGGATGAATTATCCGAGCCGGGCAAGTGGAAACTGGAGTTGGCGGATGCAACCTGGGACCCTCACAGTATCGATAGCAGAACGTCTTTCCGAATACAACCTGATCTATGGGCGCGGCATGCCTGCCTCTAAAATTCAATGTCAATCGACTTCGCTATCAGAAGAATTAGTCGAGCCATAATTTTCGTTCATTTCCAAAAAAGCGCCCAAATCCGGGCGCTTTTTTAGATCCAGAGTTCTCTCAGGTTTTCCCATATGATATATCCCCCCAGGATCAAGACAAAACCAATGACTAAATATTGTAGAAATTCGTAAACAAGGATTACGATGGCAATGCTTGCCATCAAAGTCGAAAAGCCGACGATAAGTTGATTTACCCTGCCGCGAAAGATGGCTTCGATAAATATGAACCCTCCCAACACTGCCACCAATCCAATTATCAAAGATTGTCTGGCAAATAAAAGGATGAAGATTAAACTGACTAATAGAAGCCCAATGCTCAGAGCCGCCCAGGCTTCTGCGATTCGATTGATTCGTAAAGATGCTGGGTCTTCGGGGGTGATAAATCGTTGGATATGCGCTTGAGGCGGTTTCTTTTCTCCGGCCTCGAGCTGAACAGCATATATGGACAATGCTGTCGAAAGATTTTTGGCTTCGATCAATTTCATTTTAAGTGATTGCAGCTCATTCACCTGTGGCTGTAATGGTTCTTCCAAGTGTTTGTAAAGGTGCCTGAAATTTGGAGATATGCTGGTAGCTTCTATTTCGATCCGGCGGTTTACCAGCGATTCTTGTTTTCGAACAATTTCTTGTTCAATATTTTCAATTTCACCAGCAAGTGATTGGATTCGCCGGCGTACAGCCATAATTTCCTTAGGAGGCGGCAGGATCTTGTCAAGACCCGCCCATCCTATAGGATCAAACCAGGCAAAGCGTACTGTTCCGTCTTGATTGTAGCGCGGCCCTGCAGGCGCATTTTCTCCTGAAACCGGGTCTCGCGCGTACAATCCCCATAAGCCAAAATAATCTTTTACCCATCCAGCGTTCTCATCAATGAGAACGGGATCATCCCATACAATCCCCTGACTGTAACCTATCGCTTTGCCATCGCCACGAGCATATTCGACGAAAGGAATTACAAACATAGTGCTGTGTGTTTTATTGCCACCGAAATTGGTTTGATCCCGTTGTAAATATTTTGAGATTGTTACCTTAATACGTAGATATTGCTGCCAGACAGCATGGAGGAATTTTGGTGGGATTTCAGTTAAATATTCACCGGGTCGGAAATATGAAGCATGTGATCCGGCCCCGACATAAACGATAGGATGCTCACCAATCTTGCTTATTTCAGGATCATCCCACCGGCGGCGCAGATCATCCCCATAGAAATCGTGGTTGCCATACGCAACCCACTCTGGTTTAATAACAGCGTCTTCGGTATAAAGGTAGATTGAGACTTGCTCCCAATCAGCCTCATGATCATTTAGCCCAAAAAATCCGGATCGCCAGTTATTAAATGGATAAAAGTACCAATATTGCAGTACGATCCATTCCTGTTCTTCGATCACCCGCCCGTAATATCGATAAAGTGCCGACTGGATAATCTTTCGACGGTAAATTTCTGCCGCGGAGATAGCCGTATCCCCGGGTACGCGTCCGCGAGCAAGTAAACTAACGGAAAATAATGCATCGATCAGGCGCGATAAATAACCCACCCTTGCGAGCCTTCCGCTACCTGCATGAAATAAATCCTCTGGATTTTGTTTACGGATACTCTTCTTTAATTGATACACCGCCAGCTCACGGATGTCGGGCGGAGAAACAAATTGCATATAGTATTGACCACCAGATTTCTGCTGGCTGTGGGTTCTGGCCAAATTCTCTATGTCCAGTTCTCCATCAGGAATCAGGCAGACTGGTTCACGCTCTGGTTCGACGAACCATAAGCTGCATTCTTTGATGTACTCCCCTACATCCCACGGAAAAAATGCTTCCCCACGAGTAAATCGCAATACGGGTTCATATCGACGCAACAATTCAATCTGTTGGATCGGATCCATTCATATTCTCCGGAAATAGAGATTTTTTTTGGAATGATTTATAAACATCCGCATTTTGTAAAAAAATCACCATAAAACTACAATAACCCATCAAGATGTAGGTATGTGCAGGCTGCTTAATAAAAAACAAAACGATGGCCAGAACTAAAGTTGCTCCCTGAAGAAACATTGCCAGCAACCAGGCCCAATTTCGCTGTGAAAAAAAACCGACGCTGGCAAAGAGAGCAATCAATGCGAACAATAACAAGAGAAGGCTTTCAATCAAAATATTCAGTTCACGATCTTGGATCGCCAGTCTGGATAGATCTGACAGTAAATACCATAGACTGAGCAGGCGATTCCCTTGATATAAATCACCTGCCCACCACTTACCGAGCATTACAGGACCAAACTGCAGGATGATGAAATGATAAATTCCAAACCCACACAATACCAGGCTCTGGAGTAACAAAAGCCATCCCATAATCGACACCAATCTTGGTCGTTTTCGGGATGGCAGCTTTTTCACATCTTTGAGCATATTCGTGTCAAACGAATAACCGATCGATCGCTGAAGTCAGCTCAGATAAATTCCTGACTTGTAAAATCTTGTCGCACCCAGAAGCATATTTCAGCATGTCGCTGTCTCCGGTACCCCATAAATGCGGCGGTTCAGGATTTAACCAGATTGTCGCCTTTGCCCGTCGAGCGAGTAATTGAAATATATCCAGCCGGGGATCATTAAAATTATTTCGTCCATCACCAACCAAAATAAATGTCGTTCGGCTATCAATTAAATCCAGTGAGTCTTTTGAAAAATTTTCCAGGCTGTATCCCAAATCTGTATTGTAGTATCCAGGAGGCAGGCGATCCAAAATACCACGGACAGCATCGTTAGCTTGCCTGCCTGTGAATTCAGGAGAAATGTATTCAAGATGATTGATAAATACAAAAGCATGGGTTCGGCTGACCTGATCTTGAAGTGCATATACTAAGCTCAGCATTAATTCAGAACAGTAGCGCATAGAAGTACTAATATCACAAATAACGACAAATTTTGGTTTGAGGTGGTGATCTTTATGTTTAAGAATGATGGGCACAGAGCCATGTCGTAAGTTTGCCCTGATCGTCGCTTTGGAATCCAGCTGTCCTGATTTTGCTCGTTTTTGCCGGAGAGCTACCCGGCTGCGCAATAGCGCAGCCAATCTCCGCACCTCTTTTCGAAGTAGATCCATTTCGCGATCAGACAACGTATTGAAGGGACGGTCGAAAAGCTGATCAATCCCATCTTCTGGTGGAGCCTGGCTCATATTTTCAGCAATCTGTTCGCCTGTAAATTGTCGAATTTGATCACCTAAGGCTTGCTGATTGGATTGGATTAAACGTTGAAGCTGATCCAGTCGTTCGGAGCTCATACCCATCTCTTCCAAGAGTTCCATCAATTCTCGCAATGCATCTCGAAATTTTGGAAAACCCATCGCCTGCTGCATACGCCGCGTCATCCAATCTCGGTAACGTAAATCATCAGCATTTTGCAGACCTACCAACTGACCCAACTGGTCTAATTCCTGGCGGGTCAATTGCTCGCCTTTGAGCAGACGGTCCAACAATTGACGCATTTTTTGACTAAGTTGCTTTAGTGCCTCACCCAACATATCGGCTTCTTCTGGCGAAAGATCATCCGTTATTTGAGTTAATGACGGTGTATCGGAACTCCCAAAAAACAATGGGAATAATTCTTCAAACACCGGAATGCCGCCAGAATCCTTGACAAGTGTTGTTCGCAATGAAAGCCGGAATATATCTCTATCTTTAATCCCCATCTTGTCAAGAGCCTCAAATGCATCTTTGCTCTCAGCCAGGCTGATGCGAACCCCTGCCGATCTCAATGCAGATATGAACTGGATAATCCTCTTTTCCAAGCTACACCTCAATCATTCAGGCTAATTGGGCCAATCAATATCTCCACGCCTTGTTTCATCTCCAATCCCTGACCTGCCACTCGGGCGCTGCAACCAGCGTTTTGCTCGTTGGAGGTCATTTTCATGCTTTAACAAAATACTCAATGTTGTCGCCAGAGTTTGTTCGTCCAGGCTGGATGCATTTAAGGTTACAAGAGCTTTAGCCCAATCCAATGTCTCGCTGATACTGGGTGATTTGCGGAGATCTAACGAACGCAGATTATGCACCAACTCAACGGCTTCGCGAGCTAAGCGAGGTGCCAGCTCCGGTATTTTTAATTGGACGACTGACAATTCTTGCTCGACACTTGGATAATTGATGAACAAATACAGGCATCGGCGCTTTAATGCTTCACTCAGTTCACGAGTGTTATTGCTGGTCAAAACGACGAGCGGCTTGTGCCGCGCAACCAGAGTACCTAATTCTGGCACGCTTATTTGGAAATCACTTAAAACCTCTAATAAAAATGCCTCGAATTCCGCATCAGAGCGATCGATCTCATCAATCAACAGGACAACGGGTTTTTCGCTGAGAATTGCTTTGAGGAGAGGTCTCTGGAGGAGAAATCGCATCGAAAAAAACACATCTTCTTCCCCGGCAATACGATCGGCCGCCTCAGTTAATGTTTGAGTACCAGACAGGGTCTCCTGGAGTTTATCGCGCAGTAATTGGGTATATAGCAGCTGTTTGGCATATTCCCACTCATATAACGCCTTTGTTTCATCCAAACCTTCATAGCACTGCAAGCGGATTAATTCGTAACCAGTTGCACCTGCGAGTGCTTTCGCAAGCTCTGTCTTTCCGACGCCGGCCGGTCCTTCGGCTAACAGCGGTTTTTGGAGACGTTGGGCCAGAAATAGAATTGTGGCAATTTCATCGCTCGCAATATATTGCTGCGTTCCTAAAGCTGCTTTCAATTCATTTGGATTCTGATAAATTAGTTCACTCATTAACATTTCTCCAGGCTACCAATATAGAAAGAATGGCGGCAACCACACGGATGCGATACTTAGGATCCGGTTGGCTTCCCCGCCACTCGATTCAGATAAAACTAATATTAGTTCGATTGGGTCGGTTCTGTCTCTGTGCCCCAATCAGGTGCCGCGCGCTGCAATCTTTCAAATGAAATCCGATTTACTTTGCGACATTGAGGGCACCAGGCATCAAAATGCTTCTGGCTATGTTCGCTCAATGAATCCAAAGCTGTATGCACGGTTTCTTTTGATAATGTAAACGGTATGCCGCAATGGGTGCACCGTATTTGCATCATCGCCTCCTATTCGTCACCTGCCTTCGCACTTGATCCTAGTATACTACAATCAATATATTCGGACTTCATAGGGTTATAATGAAATTATGAAAAAATTTTATACCCGGACCGGTGATGATGGTTATACAGGGTTATTAGGTAAAGATCGTGTTCCCAAGTATCATCCGAGGCCGGCAACCAATGGAGAGATTGATGAGGCAACTGCCGCGCTGGGACTTGCACGTGCAACCACAACGTCAGATGATATTAAAAATACGCTTTTGCATATTCAGCGAGATTTATATGAGCTTATGGCCGAAGTCGCCTCCACGATTGAAAACGCAGCCAATTTTCGGTCCATTAGTCAGCAGCATGTAATGTTTATTGAATCAAAGATTGATGATTTTTCGAAATCCACCGTCATTCCAAAAGAATTCATAATCCCAGGTGATAACCAGTCCTCAGCGACGTTGTCATTAGCCCGCGCCATAATTCGGCGTGCCGAACGAAGCATCGTTAAACTCTATCATGAGGGGGAGATCGAAAATCAGTACATACTCCAATACCTGAACAGGTTATCATCCCTCCTTTTTGTCATGGAACTATACGAAATTGAGCGCACCAGTCATGATCAGCCTACACTTGCAAAGGATCAATCTCCGTCTTGACCGGCACAATCATAAATAGTCTGGCGGTCTTAATTGGGGGTACGATTGGCATTTTCTTCGGTGCTCGATTTCCCGAGACTATGCGCAAGACGGTTGTTGCCGTTTTGGGAATATTTACTCTGGCGTTAGGAATCCAGATTTTTATGGATAGCAGGAATCCGATCATCGTGCTAGGTTCCGTACTAGTTGGTTCGGTTTTCGGTGAGGCACTTCAAATCGAAACCCGATTGAGTAATTTCGGGCAACTCTTGGAAACGAAATTTGTTCCAAAAAGTACTCCCGATAAAATTCAAAGCACTTTTGTCAAAGGTTTCCTGACGGCTTCTCTGGTGTTTTGTGTCGGCCCAATGACAATTTTAGGTTCAATTCAGGATGGTTTGACCGGAAATTTCAGCCTCTTGGCGATAAAATCTGTTTTGGATGGCTTCGCAGCACTTGCATTTGCTTCGACGCTAGGGATTGGGGTTTTATTTTCTATTATCGTCATCTTGATCTACCAGGGCGGCATAACCCTCTTGGCGTTGCAAATGCAGTCTTTGATCAGTGCAGGGATGATGGGTGAAATGACCGCAGTTGGTGGCATCATTTTGATAGGTATTGCTATCAGTAGCCTATTGGAAATAAAGACTATCCGAGTGGGAAACCTCCTGCCAGGTTTATTGGTAGCACCTTTAATTGTTTATCTCTTAGAGGCCTTCGGGATCCAATATTAAAAATAACAGGCTGTCAGACAGCCTGTTATTGTCCTTACTATTTGCTAACCTTATGGAGCAGATTGACCAGAGGCTGCCAGGGCAGCTTCCACTTCCTGCTGTAATTGTGGGAACGAGATCGCTCCACCTACAAGTTTACCATTTATCGAAAAGCTCGGTGTGCCCGAAACACCAGCAGCATCACCTTCGGCTCGATCCTGATTAACTTGGTCCCTGTATTTGTTACCATCAAAACAACTATTAAATTCATTCATATTTAAGTTTAAGGACTCAGCAACTGCCTGCAAACGTTTATCAGAATAATTTCCGGAGTTTTCAGCACCTTGATTCGCAAATAGGGTTGAATGGAAATCCCAAAAGCGGTTTTGATCGGCAGCACAGTATGCTGCTTCAGCCGCTTGGGCAGATTCTGGACCGATCCAGTTTCCCATTGTCTTATAAACAAAATAGACTGTCCCATTAGCAACGTATTCGCTGGTCAGCGTGTCTTGGGTTTGATCATGAAAAGACTTACAAGCCGGGCATTGAAAATCAGAGTACTCAACAATTTTGACAGGTGCATTTGGATCACCCATAGCATTAAAGTCGGCATTCGGGACCGCAGTTGTAGGTGGTACAACAATATCACCAACCGGTCGTAGAGCATTGCTGATTGAAGGCGCAACCAAAATACCAACCAGTACAACTGCAACAAGAACAACTGCGAGTATTGTGAACAATCGTTGGCGTTGCAATTGTTTACGGCGCTTCTCACGAATTGATAAACGTTTACTTCCCATAACTCCTCCGGATGACGTAATAGTCTTCGGGAAACATTGATCTCCCTTAATATAGTGCTAGATTTAATCACGTTCGATGGTGTTTGTCCAGTTCTGGCATATGGGTAATCAAATTAAATTAATAACCTCTCACGAAAGTGATCGGTTATTGCACACATATTAAACTGGAGCGGGGTTTTCTAACCCTTTTGGAGGTTAAATTCATAAACTGGGAATACCTCCCCAGTTAATTGAAAGCCTGCCGAATTGTAGAGATGTAAAGATGCTTCGTTTTCACCTTGGGTATTCACCGTGACTTTGGACGTCCCACGATCTTTAAAGCGCGCAAGCACATCCTGAAGAAGTAAGTAACCGACACCACGGCGTTGGTATGCGGGTAATACTGCCAATCTGGCAAGATGGCCGCCCATCGAAGTTGCCGTGCTAATCTGGTAACCAATAATTTCTCCTTCGTATTCTGCCACCATGGCGAAGCTGGCCTGACGAAATGCGACAGTCAACGAATCCAAGGAATTCCGCCAGAGCGGTAGAAATGCTTCGCGATCTACACGTTCAACGGCTATCAAGTCATCAAAATTTAGTGGACGGATGGAGTAATCCACTTTTTGGCGGGGTGGTGGCACAGATGATCCATCCCAATTCAGCATCACGACATTATGAGTATTTTGAAAACCTTCGGTTTCCAGTAAATCTCGGAACCAGCCATGCATTGGAAGTACAACTGCAGTTCTGACGCTTTCCATAGAAACTAATTCAAGATAGGCTTCCGACCAAAGGTTCCGCCAGGCTTCAATTTCGCTCATTGCACCATGGACCGCAAATAATCGAATCCACGCGACATCAGGTGGATCCGGAGGACAAGCCAAAGCAGCATAAATGCGATGATTCTTTTCCAGGACTAGAAATGGGTAAGATCCAATCCAATCCAAAGGTGATTTCCAATCCAGATTACGATGGACCCTCACTTCGAAATGCATCAGGTTTGCGATTCTTCCCTTATCTGAAGGTAGGGCAGGTCGAATATTCGTATCAATCTTTGTTACCATAGCAGGATTTATCAACTGAGTAGTGTGAATTATTCACCGGTCATGTAGCGGGTTGGAAGATCCAGGAGTTTTTTCAGAAATTTTTGTTTCGGGGAACGGCTTGACACTCCTTCAAGTCCGGCTTGCATGGTTGCGAGCGCCTGAAGTTGTTTCCCTGTTCGTAACTGGAGCGCCGAGAGAGCCTGCATCACATGCAGCCTGCTATCATGCTCCCCGGCAGCTTTTAAAGATTCGGCGGATTTTTCATAATAAATCATGGCTTCATCAAACTTACCGAGTGCTTCATAGGCCGCACCGATGTTTCCATACGCCAGTCCTTCCCGCAGGGGATCCCCGGCATCTGCAAATAACTCCGCGGTTCCATCAGCCGCATTTAATGCTACTTCCGCATCGCCAGCCTTCAATGCAGCAACACTCCAGTTATTTGCCATTTCAGCAGCATTTAGGACATCCTCTCGGGCCGCATAAGCCTGCGCAGCTGCCCGGAACAATTCCGCTGATTCGGTGTAGCGTTTCTTATTGAAGGCTTCTTTGCCTTTTTTCTCGAGATCTTTAGGATCCATTTCACTTGTCATAAAGTTATCTCCAGGATTCCTTCTGCAATTTCTCTTAATTGCTTAACGGGCATATCACTTAATCGCATGGCTAATTCAATAAATGGCCTATTAATAGGCTTTGATACAAACTCCTTTAATTCATAAGGTAGTTGCATCAGTTCGCGTTCTGTTCGCTGCCGTTCTGCCCACACACCCACGGGGCTTTTATGATCCAAGAAATCATTTACCGAATGTTTACAAGCCAGCGCCAATCGCTCAAGGAACTCGAGTGGAATAGGTAATTCTCCCAGTTCAAATTTTTCAAGCTCAACCTCTTCAACTTGCAATATCTCTGCGCATTGTTGGCTGGTCAAACCAGCTTCCATGCGGTATTGCCTTGCCAATACGCCAATTGTTCTCTGGCGGATCCTGGCAATCAGCGAGAAATTTACTGATGCTTTCTGTGAGGCGATTTGTTCTGGCTTCGAATCATCCAACCAAAAACTCTCTGGAAGACTATCAAGATAATATGATAGTGTTTCTAGCTCGGGCAAGGAGGGCGTTGACTGACCTTCTTCATAACGAGTATAAGCATCAGTATCTATGCCTATCCATGAGGCAGCTATTTCAATAGGAAAACCCGCCTGCTCCCGTTTTTGTTGGAGAGCCTTACCTATCCGCTCTGCTGATATTTGATCATCAGAACTATAATCCATTTGAGCATTTCCTTAATGGGGAAGCTTTCTCGAGTCCAAATTAATTTGGTAAAACCTTGTCGATATACATTATTTCTAAATTGGATCAAGGGACTTAATGTATACCATATTTCTGATGCAACGCTTTCTAAAACCAAATAAGCTCATGAAACAATAATTCAGCTGAATGGGTTACCCATCCAGCAATTTGATTTGGCTGTCTCTCCCCGGTTCTGTTCCAGATCCTTGCTTGGTTTCTAAGATTTTCCATCAGCAAAATGCTTTCGTATCCAATAAGAATCCCAATATTTATCGCTTACGGTTACGGTCACGTCCAAGGATATCGTTTAGATTCGCACCAAATACTTCAGGCCCCAGTTTAAAACCGGAAGCTTCGAGGCGTGGGATGAATAGTGGGCGAATTCCAGTAGGTTTTAATTCTCCCAGGACTCGACCATCCAAATCCATTCCTGTTTGTTCGAATTCGAAATATGTCGGTCAAGACAATTGTCTCCCCCTCCATGCCGGCTACCTCAGTGATATATGTAATTTTGCGCGAACCATCCTTCATCCTGGTTTGTTGGACGATCAAATCGATCGCTGAGGCAACTTGATCGCGGATTACTTTTACCGGGAGATCTAACCCCGCCATCAGCGTCATCGTTTCCAACCTTGCAAGGGCATCGCGTGGCGAATTGGAATGCAAGGTCGTGAGCGAGCCATCGTGACCGGTGTTCATCGCTTGCAGCATGTCCAGGGTCTCTCCTCCCCGGCACTCCCCAACAACAATCCGATCTGGGCGCATCCTGAGGGAATTACGCACTAGATCGCGGATACTAATTTCACGTTTTCCGTCCACACCTAATGGGCGCGTCTCAAGCCGCACCACATGATCCTGATGGAGCTGTAGTTCAGCTGCATCTTCGATCGTAACAATCCGTTCATCCTCGGGGATATAACTCGAGAGAATGTTCAAGAACGTTGTCTTTCCAGATCCGGTACCGCCAGAGATTACGATATTTAATCGCGATACAACGCATGCCCTTAAAAATTCTGCCATACCACGGGTTATCGATCCCAACCGAACCAGATCATCTATTGAAAATTTTTCTTTACTGAATTTTCGAATTGTTATCGCAGGGCCATCGAGTGAGACCGGAGGGATTACCGCATTGACACGAGATCCATCTGGCAAGCGGGCATCAACGGTAGGATTATCCGAATCGATCACTCTTCCAATTGGGAGAACAATCTTTTCAATGATTTGAACTACGTGGTCATTGTCGCGGAAGGTCACTCCAGACTTGATTAGTTTTCCATTTTTTTCAATATAAACAGATGATGCCCCATTCACCATAACTTCGGTTACTTGAGGATCATCCAAAAATTCCTGGATCGGGCCATAACCGACTAATTCATCCCATACATCACGGTAAAGCTGTGTCTTTAATGTTGGTGATAATTGGACTTTTGTATAGACATACGCCTGTTCGAAGAGCTGGCGAATCACGTCATCTCTCTCGTCAGATGAGATATTCTTAGAATTGAGTTCTCTTGCGATTGCACTGACAAGATAAGATTTAAGTTTTTCGTATTCAGGCAGTTGTGGTTGGGTAGTCGAAGATTTCGTTAGCAAACTCACGGGTTACCGTCCGGACTATTTTCATCTGGTTGATCGTCTGCCGGAATCAACCAGACTATCTGGTTCCGGTTAACTGATAAGAAACCACATCGGGTTGTGATGTTTCCATTTTGGTCAATGATTACTGCATTCGTCACAGCCAAAAACTTTTCACTACGATCCAGCTCATCTTTTACTCGCTCATCCTGCCGGACATGAATGTAACCTTGAATTTGATGGGTGATCGTTTGAATCGTTGCCTTAACAGTGCCTTTTGGAACAACTTCGGTAAAATATTTTCCTTTTTCATCAAAACGGATTGTTCCCATTATTGTTTCCCTGCAGCTCCAAACCTAGATATGATTTATCAACCTGCCAAGATTATTTTTGGGGCATATTTGGCATGGAGTATCCCAAACCAGATCGTGTGACAATGTGGGTGGGCTGCTTCGGATCATCCTCCAGTTTTTGCCGAAGTCTCGAGATGGAAACCCAAAGAATTTCTTTATCGTCCCGATATTCATCACCCCAAACATTTGTAAGAAGCTCTTCTGAGGTAAGCACTTTCCCCATATTGTGAGCAAGATGCAATAATAGCCGGTATTCAGTTGCCGAGAGAAAAATTAGCCGGTCTCCGACATACACTTCTGCTCTTGATACATCGATTTTTAGGTCGCCATGAACGAATACATCTGTTTGGGAGGCTCCCTTACTGCTCTCAGCTCGGCGCAAGGCAGCTCGAACGTGTGCCAGAAATTCTTCACCTGAAAATGGCTTAACGATGTAATCATCCGCTCCTAAATCCAAACCAGTTACTCGGTCTCGTTCTGCAGCTTTTGAGGTCAACATAATGATCGGGACATTTGAAAACTCACGGATTTGCCGACACGCCGTAAACCCATCCATATCGGGCATCATGACATCCATAACGACCAGATCAGGGGTAAAATCTCCTACTTTTTCGACCGCCTCTTGCCCATTTTCGGCTTTTTGAACTTCATAACGTTCAAGCTTAAGACTCTCTTCGAGGAGCCGCAGATAAAGGGGTTCATCGTCAACGATTAGTATTTTTGCAGCCATCAATCTATCCTCCATCAAACACCTGTCGCAGATATAAATATGGATTATTACTAATAAGCCGACAATTCAGTATAACCGACGATCGGGAGCGAAAATTGGAATCGAGAACCCCTGCCCACGTCGGAATCCACTGTAATTTGAGAGCCATGAGCATCCAAAATTCGGTGGACAAATGCAAGTCCCAACCCGGTCCCCTGATAACGGCGGGTGTTGGAACTATCTAATTGATAAAATAGTTGGAAAATTTCATGGATTTTATCATTTGGAATGCCAATCCCGTTATCAACTACCGTGATTGTTACCAGGCCACCTACTTCAACCGCACTTACCCGGATAATCCCACCATGGGGTGTAAATTTACAAGCATTATCTAGCAGCTGGTTGAGCACCCACTCAATTTTTTCGACATCGACATGGACATGGATCGGACTATCTGGAAAATCAATATAAAAATGGATATTCTTTGCGGCAGTCTTCACCATGTATTCTTGTTCCAGCTTCGCCAATGTAGCTGTTAAATCAAGATCCTCTAGCTTTAAGCTTAATTCGCCCCGCACTGCGAGTGAGAATTGCAGTAAATCCTCAATTAATTTCTCGAGTCGATTGCTTGAACGCAGAGCAACGTCAACAGCTCTTTTTTGTTGCTCTGAAAGTTCACCCAGCTCTCCATCCTGGAGTAATTCGAGATAGCCTTTAATATGGGTAAGCGGTGTTCTCAGTTCGTGCGAGATGTTTGAAATAAAGTTTGATTTTAACTGGCTTAGTTCCGCCAAACGTTTGAGCGCCTGCTGGAGTTCGGAAGTTCGTTCTTGAACCCTTTTTTCAAGTGTCTGGTTTGCGTCTTGCAGTGCGGATTGAAGCTGTAGAATTTGTTCAGTGACAACTGCATCCAGGGTTTCGCGATCGATTAATCCTAACTGAATGAGCGCCTCTCCGACAAGGCAAGTTTGCCCTTGTTTGGCAAGTTCAACCTGAAAAGCCAGGGCTTTTTGCAGGTCCTCTTCGGTTAACACACCCCGCAAGCGGAGATAATCACCTAACCGAGGGACCAATATCTCAGGTGACATTGGGCTATTTGGAATCCCCTCCGTGACAGGCAATAAATCTCGTTCAGCCACTGCAGCTGCAATCGCAAGATCAACGCCACAAAACTCACAAAAGTGAGCATGGGCATTGATCAAGTGGTTACACCGTGGACAGGGAATGTACGCGCCTTTCGTCACGATTTTCGAGGCAGACTCGTTTATGAACTCGGTTGGCTGCATATTGACCTGGTTGGATGCCATGAATATCTTAACGGTTGTGCGTTGATGACGCAAGCCTAACCCTTTAGGTCATATTACCTAATCGCAGCGGGAAAATAAATTCAAATCACTTACAATCGCGTGATAAAATTTTTCTATGATAATTATGTAGATCCAAATTCGGTTTCAAAGAAAAGGCATCTCCGGATTGGATTTACTTAAAGGTAATTCGCACGATTTTCCCAGAATTTATGGTTATGCATCATTCGGCGAATTGCTTATTCATACTGAGCCATAATCAAATAACCATCGTCTCTATCCAAGAAAATTTATGTTAAGCAAATATTTCCACGCATGAGGAGCATTCCATGTCAACTAGCACAAAGCGAGATGGAAAAGGAGCAATAAATCCGGGAAAATTATCCGACCGGACGGTTGAAGTCTGGGAAAATTCAGAAGCTGCCGCAGCTCTAAAACAACTGAAAGCCAATCCACGTGTCAAATATATAATTGTTTCTGCGCCTGCAGATGCTTGCCCGGCTTGTCAACAGCTAGTGGGCACCTATGATAAGGATAACGTCCCTTCCCTCCCTTACGAAGAATGCTCCTATCCCCAAGGTTGCCGAGCATTCTATGCACCATTTATTGAAGAACTCTACCCTTAACAAAATGTGAATAGATTTACATAATTACCGGGAGATTGAGAAATTCTCAGGCGTATTAGTTTTCTGTAAGGTATTTATTAATGCTCTCGATCGCATCTGCACGCGTAGTCACCAGACCGATTGCCTGCAATTCGTGAAGGTGTTTCAAGATTTCACCGATTTTTGGTCCGGGGGGTATGGCAAAAATATCGATGATATCTTTGCCATTGAGAAATAAATTTGGATTCAACCTATCCTTGGGGAGTTCCCACCACGTCTCTAACAATACCCGAATTGTATCTAAATGAGATCCCCATTTATCTTGCGGCACATTCACTCGATAGGTCCCCAGAAAATCCGCCAGGGAGAGTATGCAGATATCTACACCTGCTTCTCCTGTGTCTCGAAAAAAATGGTATATCGCTCTTCTCGATAGATGTTCGCCAGAATTTGTTAACATTAGTGGGCGCATATGATGCCGGACAATCGTCACTACTCGATGAATTTCATCATTTGATAATCGCAGAGAGTGGGCACGCCCATCCATGATGACCGATCCAACGATCTCATGCCGATAAAAATGAATATCTCCTGCACCGGTCACAGACTTCGTATCCACTTTCCCGGCATCATGATATAGCGCCGCTAAAAATAATAATGCCCTGGTTGTCCGCTCAGGAGTGAAAGAAGCATTTATATGCGCAGTAATTTGTTCACGAAAACGCCCCAGGCGTAAAGATAGTTGGCCAAAAGTAAGATTATTTGCCGGGCCATCTGGGGTGTGGTTAGGTCCTAATACATCGAGAACTGCCTCCAATTTTGCAATCACCGCCAGGGTATGGAGATAAACATCTTGCGTATGCGGTGGTGGTTGGTCAATTTCCTTAAGATTTTCTATCTCCGGAAAGACGTAAGCCTGGATACCGAGCAAGTCCAATGCTCTGATTGCTGCTGCGGGTTGCGGACCGCTAAGTATTCTAAGCAGCTCGTCCCTTTGCCGCTCTGGCGAAACCTCTTTTAATAACTCCGCTGCCTTTCGCATCAGTTTGCGTGTATAGGGAGTAATCTTAAAGCCAAACAATGCCGCCTGACGAACTGCGCGCAGAATTCGAACAGGGTCTGTCTGAAAACTTTCAACCGAACAGGCCCTTATTTCCCCAGCAATCAAATCCTTCACACCACCGGTGGGATCATAAAGTTTTTCAGGGTCATGTAGACGAACCGCCATGGCATTAATAGTAAAATCACGCGCGCTCAAATCATCATCCAGAGTTTTTCCATGCAAACTAGAAAAATCTAGAAAAAGCCTTTCACCATCTGGTTCAGCCAGGACGACTCTGGCCACATCCAATTCCTGTTTGAGTGGGTAATAGGCTCCCCCCAATGAATCGGCGATTCTTTTTGCAAGCGGAATAGCTTCCTCAGCTAAGATAAAATCAATATCTTTTGAATTGTGGCCTCGGAGTGCATCCCGAACAACACCACCAACCAGGTAAACTTCTGCATCGTCTGGTAGTAACCTGCGAATTTTATTTAGTATCGGAGGAAATTGAATCATTATTTTCCTTGGCACATAAACAATATCAAATTTTTCTTTGTAACGGATACTTTGGGCAGACTGTAACGCCTGTCCAGGTGTGCCGCCCTGAGAAATGATCTTTCCCCGTAAAATCGCCACCCATTTCCCGGCATATGGCTCCAGCATATCCTGGGTTGGCTTTTCGAGCATATCATCCATATTCAATGATGAGGATTATATTTTTCCGGATCAACCGCACCGATGAACGGCAAATTACGGTAATACTCATCGATATCTAATCCATACCCAAAAACAAATTTGTCAGGAATCACAAATCCACAGTAATCAATCGCTACAATTGTCTCCCTTCGTTCAACTTTATCCAGGAGAACACAGGTTTTTAATGATTTTGGGTGGCGCGTATTTAATAGGCGTAGTACGGCTTCCAGGGTATATCCACTATCAACAATATCTTCTACTAAGAGGACATTTCTTTCCGCGATATCGGTATTAAGGTCCAGTGTTATCCGTGCTTGTCCACTCGATTGGCGGGCACCAATTGAATAGGATGACACCGCCATAAAATCGAGCTTGACGGGTATTTCTAGATGGCGCATAAGATCAGTCAGGAACATCACTCCACCACGTAAGATGCATACCAATAGAAGTTCCTGACCGGCATAATCATGATTAATTTGAGCCCCTAATTCGGCAATGCGCGCTTGTAAGTCTGCAGGTGATACTAAAATCTCAGCGAGGAACTCATTATATTTTTGCATGACTATGCCCTCATAACTTCAAATCAAGATCTGGGGACAGCGTGATGTTTCCGACAGCGTGCTTCGTACATTTCAGATGCTCCCACGATCACAACCGGGTCATCATAATTTGCAGGTTTCCCGTTGACCAATCTCTGCGTACGGCTGGCAGATTCTCCACAAACCATACAGATTGCGTGCAGTTTATCAACACGTTCAGCCTTAGCCATTAGAATCGGCATTGGGCCAAATGGTTCACCTCTGAAATCCGTATCAAGCCCCGCTATGATTACCCGGATTCCTCGATCTGCGAACTGTTGCACAATCTCAATGATGCTGGCGGGAAAAAATTGGGCCTCATCCAGCCCAATTACCGTAGTATCATTTTTCAAAGCTGCCAACAATTCATCCATTGTGCTGACGGGACTGGCGTCAAATTCGCTACCAGAATGTGACTTGACTTTCTCAATGGTATAGCGTGTATCAATAGCAGGTTTGAACACCTGAACTTTCTGGCGTGCGATCGTCGCACGTCGCAGACGGCGAATTAATTCTTCCGTCTTTCCGCAAAACATAGACCCTGTGATAATTTCGATTGATCCGATCTCGTGTTTCATTTTCCCATCCAGGTTGGAATAAATTCAAAGGGCAGATGCGATGCATCTGCCCTTAAGTTTACCTGATGTCATTTGTTCCGCAAATACATTGCGATTATTTATTATGCAGTGACATTCTCTGCCAATTCAGGCAGCTCATAACCGAGCTGACGCAACCGTTTTTTCAGATCAGCAAGAGATTTCCGACCGAAGCCGTCGATCGCCAGTAATGCACCTTCACCTTCGGACATTTTGTCAATCACTTGCCCTACGGTTGTAATCCCTGCAGCTTCCAGAGCATCGACAGCACGTTTTCCGATCTCCAATTCAGTGATGGGTCGATCAGGAGAAGTGCGGGCAGCTTCTCGGGCAGCCGTATCATCCAAGAACTGCTGGCGGGCTTGAAGCTTGCGATAGAACCGATCGACTTGACCCTCGCTATCTACAATGCGCTGTTCACCGGTATAAAACGGGTGACACTTAAAACAGACATCAGTCCTGATCGATTTCATCGTCGAACCGGTTGTCCATGTGTTACCACACGCACAAACTACCTGGGCATCAGGATAATACATTGGATGTAAATCTTTTTTCATATCAATATTCCTTTCACCGCAGTCTGTAATCTCGCGGCAATCCCACCATCGATTTAGACCGCAATGAAATTGAAAATCTTACCTCGTGGAATTTTTACTCAGCGACCGTTGATACGCTGACGCGTTTTCGTCCTCGAACTGTTTCAAAGGTAACCACACCGTCGACAGTTGCGAAGATCGTATAGTCCTTCCCAACTCCAACATTCAACCCAGGAAGAATCCTGGTACCTCGCTGGCGAATGATTATGTTCCCGGCAAGAACCTTTTCTCCGCTGAACTTTTTTACACCAAGTCGTTTTGAATTACTATCGCGACCGTTGCGGCTCGAACCGCCACCTTTTTTATGCGCCATAAGAGACCTTCCTAGTTTTCCTGGATCGATTCAATTTTTAAATGAGTGTATCGTTGACGATGACCACGCTTGCGCCGAATTCTTTCCTTGGCTTTATATCGAAATACAATGATTTTCGGTGCTTTGACTTCGCCAATCACACTGGCTTTAACTTTTGCACCATCCACAAATGGGGTGCCAATCTGGACTGTGCCATCATCCGAGATTAGTACAACATTTAATTCGATGAGATCCCCTGTTTGTTTTGGCAAACGGTCAACTTCAATCACGCTGCCAGGGACGGCCTTATACTGTTTGCCGCCGCTTTCGACGATAGCATACTTCATTTCTTGGTTCCTCCAACCTTCACTTCACCGTCAACCACGCGAGGTTCGCCCGGAAACGGGGAAGTTGGGGATACATGGTTTTTCCCCAGCAGAACCTACTGCCGGGGTTAAGCGGACGGTATTATAACGAGAATAGGCAACTCTGTCAACAAAAATGGGCAGATCGGTACCATTGTTATCACAAATAAAGTGAGATCATGTACGCCAAAGGCTTTACACTTGGATCGTGAGCCATGGCGGTATAGTTTCAGCATATGATTAAATATAGGTTTGTTTGTGTCATATTTCACATGAATCTCGATCTGGTGCGTGGTAAACTATACAGTCGTGCTGGTCATGCCATCACCCTCAATAATTTACACCAAGCGATCTACTTGGTAGATGTTTATCTCATCGGAGGCTACTCAAACATGCAAAAGAAATGGGTATATTTATTTACAGAAGTTGATGAGGCCCAATCGGCCGTTGGCGGGGACTGGGAGAAAGTACGGGCTTTGTTCGGTGGCAAGGGTGCTAACCTTGCTGAGATGACACGTATTGGTGTTCCCGTTCCCCCAGGTTTTACCGTGACAACCGAGGCCTGTAATGCCTATCTCGCTGCGGGAAATCACTTCCCTGACGACATGTGGGATCAAGAGCTGGAGGCGTTGCGCGCAGTCGAAAAGGTTACCGGTAAGAAGTTTGGCGATCCTGCAAATCCACTGCTGGTTTCCTGCCGTTCCGGCGCAAAATTTTCTATGCCTGGCATGATGGATACTGTTCTTAATCTGGGCTTAAATGACAGCACAGCCGAGGGTATGGTCCATCTGACCGAAGATGACCGATTTGTTTATGACTCTTACCGGCGCCTGGTTCAAATGTTCGGTTCGGTGGTGCTAAACATCCCCGATGAAGCATTTGAAGAGCCCTTGGATCATTATAAAAAACAGCGCAACATTAAGAATGATACCGAGCTGACCGCTGACGATTGGAAAACTTTGACAGATAAGTTCAAGGCAGTGATCAAGGAACACGTTGGCTTCGAATTCCCCCAGGATCCATACGAACAGCTCAAACTTGCCACAGAAGCTGTTTTTAAATCCTGGAACGGTAAACGTGCGATTGATTACCGCAATGCTGCGAAAATTCCTCACGATCTCGGAACAGCCGTCAATATTGTCACAATGGTGTTCGGGAATATGGGCTGGGATTCGGGCACAGGTGTCGCATTCACCCGTGATCCTGCAAACGGTGATCGCGAAATGTACGGCGATTACCTGCTCAACGCACAGGGAGAGGATGTCGTTGCTGGAATCCGGAATACGGAAAAAATCGCAAACCTTGCAAGCCAGCTACCCGAGGCCTATGAGCAATTCCTGGAGATTTGCAAGACCCTCGAACTACACTATCGGGAAATGCAGGATGTTGAATTTACGATTGAACACGGTAGATTATGGATGCTCCAAACCCGCAACGGAAAGCGGACCGCCAAATCTGCCGTCAAAATCGCTGTTGATATGGCAAATGAAGGTCTGATCAGCCGGGAAGAAGCCGTACTACGCATCACACCTGATCAGGTTGATACCTTATTGCATCCTCAATTCAATTTCGAAGCCAAACGCCAGGCAGCCTCTGAAGGAAAAATGATCGCCAAGGGAGTAAACGCTTCGCCAGGTGCAGCCGTCGGGAGGGTTTATTTTGACGCCGACACTGCAGAACGAATGGCGAAGGGAAGTGGCCAAGATGTAATTATGGTACGACCATTCACAAAACCAGACGATGTCCATGGAATGCTGGCTGCGAAAGGAATTCTGACAAGCGAAGGCGGTGCTACTTCCCATGCGGCGGTTGTTGCCCGCCAGTTTGGCGTGCCGTGTATCGTCGGAGCATCCGATATTCGCATTGACCTTGAAAAACGATTTATGGAAGTAAATGGATTAATTATCAAAGAAGGTGAATTCGTTTCCGTCGATGGAACAAGTGGGGAAGTTTTCCAGGGCCAGATCCCAACCTCAGCACCCTCATTAGATGAACAAACGGACCTGCTTACTCTCCTGGGGTGGGCTGATGAGATTGCAGCCACACCCGGCATACGCAACGCCCCCGAAGGTTGGCCAAGTACCGGGCTTCAGGTCTGGGCAAACGCGGATTATCCGGTTGATGCTAGACGCGCACGCTCCTACGGGGCGAAAGGCATCGGCTTGTGCCGAACAGAGCATATGTTCTTTGAGCCAGAACGTCTGCCGATCGTCCAGCGGATGATCCTTTCGGATTCATCGGAAGCGCGCACCGAAGCGTTGAATGAGCTCCTCCCACACCAGAGAGCAGACTTTGAAGGTCTTTTTGAAGCGATGGATGATTGTCCAGTGATTATCCGCTTGATCGATCCGCCGCTGCATGAATTTCTTCCTTCGGAACGTGACCTCCTGGAAGAAGTAATTACCATGCGGGTCAAAGGTGAGACCGAAGGCCTTGCATCTAAGGAACAGCTGCTGGAAAGTGTTGAGGCATTGCACGAAAGCAATCCGATGATGGGGTTGCGAGGCATCCGCCTGAGCATCGTAATGCCAGAAATCGTGGAGATGCAGGTGCGTGCCATTTTTGAGGCTGCGGCGAATGCAACGCTCAAAGGTGTTCACGCCAAACCAGAAGTCATGATTCCTCTAACCGGGCATGTCAATGAACTCAATGTAATCCAGCCGAGATTGATTGAAATCGCCCGGCAGGTTATGGATGAGAAGAAGGTTGAGTTCCCATACAAATTCGGGACGATGATCGAAATCCCGCGCGCCGCTCTAACAGCAACGGAAATTGCCGAAGTCGCAGAATTCTTCTCTTTTGGTACCAATGACCTCACACAGATGACTTTCGGTTACAGCCGCGATGATGCGGAGCGAAATTTTCTCCTAAAGTATGTCGAGGACGGCATTCTACCCACAAATCCATTCCAAACGATCGACCAGGATGGTGTCGGGCGCTTAATGAAGATCGCGGTGGATGATGGCCGTGCAGCCCGGATTGATCTTGAGGTTGGGATATGTGGCGAGCATGGTGGTGACCCTGCATCGATCGAATTTTGCCATCTCATCGGGCAGAATTATGTGAGCTGCTCACCTTTCCGGGTTCCGGTAGCACGCCTTTCGGCAGCGCTGGCTGCTTTGAAATACAAGCCAAATTAAGCTTCTCCCCTGATTAAGAATGAAAAAGAGGCCTCGGAATCCGGGGCCTCTTTTTATCAACTGTACAGAGCTGTTGTGATCAAGGTGTTTGGTAAGCCAGTGCAGCCTCCGCACCAATCTGTAACGCACGGTAGTTCGCGCCGAGAAGCCGTTTATGCCTTTCAGGAAGGTGATCCGCGAGTGCCTTTTCGACGGTTTCCAACGATAAAACCGGCAGAACTGCCAACAGTGATCCAAGTGTTACCATATTCGTCAACCGCTTATCACCCAATTCTTCTGCCAACTCATTTGCGGGAATCAAAAACGTCTGGATGTCATCTCTAAGAAATGGGCGATTGATTAATGATGAGTTGACGATCAAAACACCACCAGTTGCAACGAGGCTTTCATATTTATCAGCTGATGGGAGAGTTTAATGCAATCACAGCCTGTGGGTGCAGGACTAGAGGCGATCCAATATCCTCTTCAGAAACAATGATCGTGCAGTTCGCTGTTCCACCTCTCATTTCTGGGCCATATGACGGAATCCAGGTAACCTGTTTTCCGAAGTCCATAGCCGCATATGCGAGTACTTGTCCGGCGAACAACACACCCTGCCCACCAAATCCAGCAATTACGATTTCAGTTTGCATGGTTCAACCCTGACTCCGATTAACGAAGTTTGAGCGCAGCTACAGCCTCTGCGACCTTAAAATCTTGCAACGGATAAACTGGCACCATTCGTTCCTCTACCCATTTCATTGCATCTACAGGAGTCATACCCCAATTGGTTGGGCATGTGGAAAGCAGCTCCACCATTGCGAAACCTAAGCCCCGAACCTGTGTCTCGAATGCAATCCGGATCGCTTTCTTAGCCAGGCGAATATTTTTCGGGTCATGCAAACTACGGCGGACAACATAACCGGCGCCTTCTAATGTTGAAAGTAGCTCCGCGGTCCGGATGGGAAATCCCATTTGTTCTACATCCCGGCCTCCAGGTGAGGAAGTGGTTTTCTGACCCGGCAGTGAGGTTGGGGCTAACTGCCCCCCGGTCATCCCATAGTTGGCATTGTTAATAAAAATTACTGTAATATTTTCCCCTCTGGCAGCGGCATGGACAATCTCACCCATTCCGATAGATGCTAAGTCGCCATCGCCCTGATAAGTAAACACGACCCTGTCTGGCATCATTCGTTTTACCCCGGTAGCCATTGCCGGTGCGCGACCATGGGGCGCCTCGACAAAATCGCAATCGAAATAATTATAGGCAAATACTGAACATCCCACCGAAGCGACACCGATTGTATTGCCGATTATGCCCATTTCTTCCAAAACTTCGGCAACCAATCGGTGTGCTACACCATGAGTACAGCCAGGACAATAATGAGTGGGGGTTGATGTAAATGTTTCAGGCCGCTCATAAACAATCGGATTGGATTCCCTCAGATTTTCGTGTGCCATCCCGCTTAATTCCTTTGCGTCTCCAGACGCTGAAGCCAATCTCGACGAACGTTTCCATTTTTAACTAAGAAATTGCCGCTGGCAACACGATTGATTTCGTTAAGGATTTCATGTGGAAATGGAACCATACCACCTAATCGGCCATAAAACTCAACCGGTACCTGCCCTTCGACGGCAACACGCACATCCTGCAGCATCTGACCGGAGTTCATTTCCACCACCAGAATACACTCGGCCTGGTTTGCAAGTTCCCTGATAATTGCAGAAGGAAAGGGGCTTAATGAAACTGGCCTGAGCAGTCCAACTTTTACTCCATCTTGCCTGGCAGCCCGCACCGCCGAAAGTGCCACTCTGCCTGCTGTACCGAAACCAACAACCACAAATTCTGCATCTTCAAGGTAGTAGCCCTTGTAGCGGATCTCGTTGGCTTCAACCTGTTCCCAGCGATTCAATAAACGGATATTTGTAACTTCTTCCTCTTCGGGCCGCAAGTAAATTGATGTGAGAATCCTGCGCTCCCGACCGGTTGCACCTGTCGTCGCCCATTCAGCCCGATCCGGGTTAATGGTTTTCATGACAGGCAGCTCGGCTGGCTCCATCATCTGTCCAACGCTTCCATCGGCCAAAACAACTGTAATCGTACGATATTTTTCTGCCAGATCAAATGCAAGAACAGTGAGGTCAATCGCTTCCTGGACACTTGCGGGTGCAAGCACAATGGGGAAATAATCCCCATGCCCACCACCATGGACAATCTGATTGTAGTCACCCTGGGCAGGTGCGATATTACCCAGACCCGGTCCCCCACGCATGACATCAATTAAAACAACTGGTATTTCGGTTCCTGCAATATAGGATAATCCCTCCATCATCAAACTTACTCCCGGACTGGAGGAAGAAGTCATTACCCTGGCACCGGTACAGGCTGCACCATACACCATGTTAATCGCAGCAAGCTCACTTTCTGCCTGCAAAAATACACGCCCCATCTCAGGCATGCGGACTGACATCCATTCGAGAAGCTCCGTTTGTGGTGTGATCGGATAACCGAAATAACCTTCTAGGCCAGCGCGAATGGCTGCTTCTGCCATTGCTATATTTCCCTTTAATAGTTCTTTTGCCATCTTGCTTTGCCTCTATACCAGAGCCTCGGCTGCTCGACGTACAGCTTCCCGGTAGACCGTGAGCGCGGCATCCGGGCAAATGACAGCACAAATACCACAACCGGTACAGTTATCACTGACCAGCGATACGGGGTGGTAGCCTTTGGAGGTGAGTTTTTGCTGGTCGAGCTCGAGGGAATTTTGCGGACAAACGCTGACACACAGACCACAGCCTTTACAATAGATCTCTGTAACTTCGATCCATCCCTTTACAGGCATGTATCCTCCTGGAAACGTGCACAAAAAAATTCGCCAATTCTTATCTTCATTATTAACATAAGACTGTTTTTTGGGTAGTAACAACTGTCACTTCTCTAATTGCCAAAACTCATTAGAACCCCAATCACCTGCGTAGAAGAAAAGACGGGCCTTTGCAGCCCGTCATAATTTATTGAAAGTGTTGGTCAACCCTTCACTCCACCTACGGTAAGTCCAGAGACGATATAGCGTTGGAGCATAAAAAACAAGATAACGGGAGGGACGCTCATTAGAATAGCGAGTGCAAAGAACTCTGACCAGGGAGTTGAAAACTGACCCTGCAAGCTCCGCAGTGCCATCGGGAGTGTGAATCGAGAAGGACTCTCCAGCATCAGCCAGGCCAATACAAATTCAGTCCAACCATTCATAAAACCGAGCAGGATAGTCACTGCTACAGCTGGCAGTGAGAGTGGAAGCACAATGCGTATAAATGTCTGGCCAGGACTCGCGCCATCAATCAGAGCGGCTTCTTCCAATTCCTTTGGAACGGTATCAAAATAACCTTTTAAATTCCAGATGGCGAATGGAAGCGCCCCCGCAGCATAAGCGATCATTAACCCAAATAAGGTCAATCTAAGCGCTTCACCCCCAATTTTTATTTGGCTGAGCAGCACATACAATGGAGCAATGGTCGCGGTAGCCGGCAGCATCAGCAGTGCTACGAACCCAATCAGGCCTGATTTCGCGCCCAATGAATCGAAACCGTGAAAACGCGTAGGCAGCCGATGCACCCAATACAACAACAATTAATGAAGTACCGAACGACACCAGCAAACTATTCATTAAAAGCCCGCTGAAGCGCATACAAGTGTCAGGATCATTAGGAGATGTGCATAATAACTGGAAAGGATCGAATAGAACTTTCCGGAATGATTCAAAGGTGGCTCCTGGCGGAATTAGATTCAATTCGAGTGGTTTATCAATATTGCGTGGGTCCAATGCGATCGAGAACACCCACATAATCGGGAATAAGACAGTCAGGGTAACCGTGAGCAAAAACGCCTGCAGCCCAATCTGGGTAAAAATTGATTTTGTACGTGGGTTATTCATTGTAGGCCTCCGTTGCTCGTGTGACCCGGTTTTGCAGCAAGGTGATAAACAATAGGATGAAAAACACCACAATGCTGAAGGCAGCGGCAACTCCATATAAACGCTGCTCATACACGAGCTTAAAAGCCTGAGTTACCAGGATCTCTGTCCTTCCAAATGGCCCCCCTTCCGAGATAAAGTAAATGACATTGAAATTGTTAAATGTCCAGATCGTACCCAACATGATCGCCGGAACCATAGCAGGTCGGATTAACGGCAGGGTAACACTCCTGAGCTGCTGCCACCCACTTGCCCCATCGATGGCTGCCGCCTCATATAATTCTGAAGGAATTGATTGTAAAGCGCCAGTTGCTACGACACTCATAAATGGCCAGCCCAGCCATACATTGGCGAGCAGGACTGCGTAAAACGCCAGTGGTAGAAACGCCAGCAAACCGCCAATCGGAGGCGTGCCCTGTTCCAACCAGCGTGTATCGGTGGGTAAACTCGTTCCAATCAATTCATTGATTTTTCCGAGGAGCTGATTAAATGCCCCAAACCTTTCATCATACATATTCCGCCAGACGACCGCAGTGATCAAACCAGGGATTGCCCACGGGAGAATGAACAATGCCCGGTAAATCCGCCTGCCTATTAACTCCTTGTAGTTTAAGGCCAGGGCAATTGCCACCCCCAAAACGACATGAAAGGATACATTTACGACAGTCCAAACGATATTGAACAAAAGCAAACGTGCGAAATCGTAATTTTCAATCGCAAGGTTGCTGGTGAGAATTTTTATGTAATTCTGAAAACCCACAACTGCTGGCGCGAACTGCTGCCAGGTATCTGGATTAAAGATATTGAATCTCAGGTTAGTGATCCGGAAGTCCGTAAAGGACATCACCACCTGGTATACCTGAGGAAAGACCGATATGATAATCATCAGGATGCCGGCGGGCAAAATATAAAGCCAGGCAGTCCGTGAATCCCGTAAAAGTTTGCGAAAATTATCCCGTTTAATTTTCTTACGTCTCACATCCTCAGATTGCAGGAGTGTCACATCGGGAGGGGTTACTTCCATGGCTTTCCTCCTGGTTTAAGATCAATCTGGATTTGGTAGATAAATTATAGCAAAGAAGGGCAGGGATCACTATCTGGCTTCCCTGCCCTTCTGGTTACATCCTGACTCGTTCAGAAATCAGCGAGACTATGTTTATTGACCGCCACGAATCTCGACAATCGCAGCATTGATACTTTCCTCAGCGGTAGCCAGTGCTGCCGCCGGATCGCCGGCTTCATCGAAAACCGTCTTTAATGCGGTGTCCATCGGACCCCAGTATGCACCCATCTCGGGAATTACCGGGAACGCGACCCCGTTACCAAAGGCGGTGACGACTTCCTGGCGCAAGCGGTCGGGCACGTCAACTCCCAGAGCCGCAGGGAAGAAACCGGTGTTCTTCGCCGCAACGGTGGCCTGGGATTCCTGGCTGAGCAAATACTGCATGAATGCCCAGGTAGCATCCTTATTGGCACCTTCAGCGTTGACGTTCATGTAAAGATTGTCGTTCTGAACATAACCAGACATACCCGCAGGCCACGGATCGACTACCAGATTGTCAGCGCCGATGGCGGCAGCCAGGTCATTCAGGTTCCAGGTGCCGTCAATAATGATGCCGGCTTTTCCGGCTTTGAACAGGTTGACATCATTGTCGGAATAATATTCTGCCGGACCTGCATCCGTGAAGGAAGATAGCAGATCCACCCAGGCAACACCTTCAGCTGTATTGAAAGCAGGATCACCTTCAGTGGTCATCAACTGCCCACCCTGGGCGGTCAAATGACCTGCTGAGAAGAAAAAGCCGCGCTCTAGGTTTGCACCAACGACATCTCCCTGGGTCGCAGCCTGCGCCTTAGCAATCAAATCTTCTGCAGAGGTCGGGGCTTCAGGTACAATCGCTGAATTGCGGAACATAACAACACCCTTAAGGCCTAGTGGCAAACCGATCAGGGCGCCCTTATATTTTACTGAGTCAAGAGCAGCCTGGTTAATCCCGGCCAGGAAATCGCCGGATGCCATACTGCTCACGTCAGCCAGAAGCTGCGCATTGTACATCGCCGGACCCCAGTCAGCCGCACCAACCATCATGGTTGGGCCGCCGCCGGTTGCCGCAGCAGTCTCAAACTTGCCGCGCAGATCATCAAAGGGGACAAATAGGATGTCGAATGTGACATCCGGGTAGGTTTCCTGGAAAGCGGTGATTACGTCATTAAATCCTTCGACTTCGCCTTCCTTTAGGGCGTGCCAAATTGTGATGGTACCGCTGAGATCCATCGCCTCACCACCTTCACCACCTGTCGCAGGCTCTTCCGGTGTCGGAGTCGCGGCTGGGCTGCAGGCAGCCAGGGCAAGAACTGCAATCAGCAGAATGCTCAGAACGGTCCAAAGTTTCTTGGTCATCGAATTGTTCTCCTTAGGTAAATGTTTTTTTGGCTTTTAGCCAGTTTGTTTTTGAAGGGCGGTAATGTATGCGTTTGTGAATTCGCCGGGTTTTTATGCAAATTCAGTCGGCTTATTTTCACCTCCTTGATAAAGCCTACGCATTCAAGTGATCATGTAATGCATAATTCTACGTTTGGGCATTCGCTCCGAGACTGGTTGAACGACCCACCAAGACTGCGGAAACGATGCGCACATGTTCTCCTGCTGCAGGCATACTATTTTGCTGGACTGCCTGGCGGACAGGTTCTAGCAGAAGATCACCGATTCGTAATGCACCACCCCCCATCACAATGAGGGCTGGTTTGACTAAGTTTACCAGACTAAACCCTGCAATACCAAGAATTGTACCCATCTCCTCAAAAATTGCCGGGCAATAAAATCACCTTGTTGGGCAGCGATTCCCACTTCACGTACAGAAATTTCCTCCACCGGAGCGTGTTCAACGAGTTGTATCCGCCAACCAGATTGGACTGCCAGGATGGCCTGCTGAACGATTGTCTACTCCCGACGGGTGGGTTAAGATTGCCCCATTTCCCCCAAACACAATGTAGGCCTTGTTCCCGGATTGTGATGGTACCAATTTCGCGGGTCGCTCCAATTTCACATCGATCAATGCGGCCTTTAATAAAACAACCTGATCTAATACCTTACCAACTTTGATATCAGCGATATTAATTCGTAATCATATCAAACAATTCATCGAGTTGCCTGATGTATTGGCGCTGGTGACAACCCAAATCTTCATGGATGGTATAAAATGAAGACAATCCGTTGATGCTTACAGGAACTGTTATGGGACAAAAACACATCCAAGGAATTTTCGCAGCAACCGTTACACCATTAAAAGAAGATTTTTCCCCGGATTGTGACGCCCTCCTGGAATTATTGATTTTTCTTGCTCAGAGGGGATGCCATGGAGTACTTCTCTTAGGGACAACCGGGGAAGGACCTTCGTTTTCACCTGAACAACGAAAGGTGATATTGTCGGCAGCAATAAATATCCGGCAGTCTTTCCCAGACTTCAAACTCTTAGCCGGAACCGGCACTCCAAGCCTGGATGAGACTTTGAGGTTAACTCAATCAGCTTTCGACCTGGGTTTCGATGGAGTTGTTGTCCTGCCTCCCTATTATTATAAAAATGTGGGTGTGGAAGGATTATATAAGTGGTTCGAAACAGTGATTAACCGCTCAGTCCCGAGTGATGGACAATTTTACGGATATCACATCCCACCTGTCTCTGGGGTTGGCCTACCTGTAGAATTGCTTCTCCGTCTCAAAGATCGGTTCCCAGAAAAGTTCGCTGGTATTAAGACTTGTCTGCCGATCCGGCGCATGCCGTTTTATTAGGTGAAATATTTTCCGATCGTTTGAATATCTTCACAGGCAACGATGGATTATTTCTCCATGCATTACAAAATCATGCTTGCGGCTGCATCACTGCACCTGCAAACGTTGTTTCGCCCTTGCTAAGGCTTATCTGGGACGAATATCAAGCTGGCCAGGATATGCAGGCTGAACAAAACAAATTAGCGGAGTTGAGGAAAAAATTTGACCGATTTTCACCTGCACCCGCCTTGTTGAAAGCGCTCCTTGCAGCCCGATATCGTTTCCCTCGTTGGGCTGTCTTGCCCCCAATCCAGCCAATCGATCCAGCACGCTTTCTGGAAGCGATGGATTTGCTCAGTGCAGATCTTGACAATGCACATTTATAAAACCACTTCAAAGCATCATGCCTGACGAATTCGAGCCAGCAGAACCTCTTGATGAGTCTGATTACCAATCAAACTCTAGTCAAGAGATTAACCAATGGACACTCCTATCAGCCTTGCTGCTAGGAATCCTTATTATTTTATTGGTGACGACATTTTTGATTTATCGATTGGGTCGCCCGGCATCCATTTTCGCTGCCACACCTACCAGTGACAGAACTGCTACCATGACCCGCACAGCTACTCTTACTTCCAGTGCAACATTAACCCCAACACCATCAAAAACTCCAACAGCGACTCCACGCCCAACATCGACTCAGACGCTTACCCTGACACCCACGAATACACCCCCATTCACCTTAACCCCGGCCTCAATCGATACATCCCCCGAGTATTTTTATCTGGCCGACTGGTCACCAGAGATTGCAAATTCGACTATCCAATTGCTTGAATACTTACCAAACACTTTATCTGAGGTGGAACGGGGCGTCAATAACCAGATTTATTACGAGTCATTTATTGCCCCTGCGACTTCACAGGGGGATGCCTTGTTACATTTTTTAGATGTCCCAGACTTGCCGTGGCGATTCGGGAGGGCTTACAACCTGGGTCTGGCAGGTGACCCTACCGCTGCCGATGAGTACGGAATAATCCTTGAATCAGCCCTTAACCAGCAGGTGACGGATATTGACAATCTCTCAATCTGGTTTTACTCAAACCAACCAAACCTGGAGCTCAATCTTCTCGATTTACAGCCAACACCTGATGGTGATCGCAATTTCTTGATTGAAATTTATGGACCTGGAGGGATATATCTCTGGTTGGTTGAGCGTGCTGATGGTGTCCATATTTACCCGCTTACAAATCAAATGAGTTATCCAAAACCAAATATCAGCCATCCTGTGGTGGGTGATTTAACCGGTGATGGAGTACAGGAAATTATCATTTGGAATTCGGCCGCGACTGGTTCGGATACATTTACACATGCCCAAATTTTTGACGTTTCCGGAAATGAACCACAAATCATCAGTTTTGAACCCTGGGATGATTTTTATCTTGGGATTGAAAGTACTGTGAATTGGTCTGTCGGCAGAGAAGGCACCGAGCTTCATAAACTTGTTTTCACTGCCGATGTTTTCCCTCCCTGCCCGGGAACAGTTCGCAGAATTTATCAGGTTCAGGCCGACAAACTTATATTAGCATCCACAGATTTTTCGGTTGTTCCACCATTGAACCCGCAGTTATTGGGATACTGCCAGATTCTGGTTGATCATGCCGCTAATTTTTGGGGACCCGCTGCTGCAATTCCGATCATGGAAACATTGTTACCATTTTGGCCTCCCCCAGTTTTTGCAGATGGTAGCAAACCACCTTTCGATGCAGTCGATGAGTGGCGCTACAGGCTGGGGATTTATCACATCCTCGCTGGTCAGATTGTGATCGGAGTAGATTATTTGGATGAATTAATTGCCAATCCATCCATACCTCTTAGCCGGTGGGTTGAACCCGCACGCGCATTCATGGAAAAATACCAGCGGCCGGAAGATATCTATACAGCCTGTGTTGGCGCTCAATTTTGCAACCCTCGCCTGGCACTCATCGCAGCGCTTGAACTGTTACCGGCAGGCTCACTGAACAATCCTGTTGCCAGCCTGCAATCCCTTGGAGTGGTCGTACGCTCTTCCCAGGCGTACGACTTTGATGCAGATGGGCTTATGGAGCGCTGGTTCATCGTCCAGCATACTCCCGAGCTAAAATTGGAATATTGGATATTAACAGAGAACAACACCAATGCGACCGCTGTATACGTGGATGGGGTCGACGCAAATATCATTCCACTCACACAGTTTGAGACTGAGAATGGCCCCCCTGTGGTGTGGTTAGGAAATCAAAAATCATTTCGATTTCACCGTAATCCAACTAACGGGCAGCCTTATTTAAAATCACAACCGCTAATCTATTTCTACGATCGAGTTACGGAAATGAAAACTGCCGATGCTGCCCGCATTCTATTTTATGGAGGCGATCCGGCAGATGCGTTTGACTTGCTGCAGGGCCTGATCAACAATCGCCAGGCTACCTGTATTACCGATCCAGAGATCTGTGCCAGGTTTTATACAATTAGGGCCATTGCAGCTGAAATGATCGGCGATCCCAGCACCGCAGCTCGCAGTTTTGTTGAGGTGTGGATTCAGGCACCTAAAAGTTTCCTGACAACCTTTGCCCGGCAAAAATTGATCCGAGATCCCCTGGCGCCTACAATAACTCCCACAGCAAGCCGTACACCAACGATCACGAACACACCCACAATTACGCGCACGCCGACAATCACAGTTAATCCAAGCATCACGCGGGTGCCAAGCAAAACTGCAACGGTCACATTAACACCTGATCCTAATGCGACCCGGACACCAACCCCATCACGGACTCCTTCTCCATCCCCAACATCTTCGGCAACACCATAACACTAGAAGGAAACTCGACAAACTGATGGCTTACACTCATTCGACCTGGCGATTGATCCTGCATGAACCTGGACAAGGTGCCTGGAACATGGCCGTCGATGAAATTCTACTGCGCTCCATGGTGCCCGGCACGAGGCCGATTCTGCGCTTATATGGCTGGGATCCTGCTTGCCTTTCCCTTGGCTATGCGCAAAATTATGCCGATATCGACCCAATTGCCCTTTCCCAATTTGGCTGGGAGGTTGTGCGACGCCCGACAGGGGGGCGTGCAATCCTTCATACCGATGAATTAACCTACTCTGTCATCGCACCCTATGGCGAGCCGCGGATTGAGGGTGGCGTTTTGGAAAGCTACCAACGCTTATCCAAGGCCCTCCTGGCGGCTTTGCAGCTGTTGGATCTGCCCGTACAAGCTCAGTTATCGAAAAAAAATTCAAGTCGAAATGGGCCTGTTTGTTTTGATGTTCCGTCAAACTATGAAATCACACTCGTTGGTAAAAAAATTATTGGCAGTGCCCAGGCCAGAAAAAAAGAAGGCGTTCTCCAGCATGGCACACTACCATTGTCTGGTGATCTTAGCCGGATCACAAAAGTGCTCAAGTACGAGTCCACAACCGATCGGCAATCTGCGGCTGAAATGCTGCACCAGCACGCCACAACCCTGAGCACTTTTCTACTTCAAGACATCTCCTGGGAGCGTACGGCAAATGCTATTATCCAGGGATTCCAAACAGCGCTCAGTTTGGAATTCAGTGAAGAACCTCTCAATCACCGAGAGCTGGAAGCGAGCCACCAGATGGTCGTTGAAAAATATGGGACACAAAGTTGGACACAGCGAGTCTAAATGCTCAGGGAGTGGGGGTAATCGGTGGATCTGGTCGTTCGAAAATCACATTTGAATAGCCGAGATCCTCTAGCAACCTCTCCATATAAATTTCCGCATTTTGACGAGCTTGGTCGAGGATACCGTCCTCAACCGCTGCATCTGCAATCGCCTCCTCCGCAACCTGGCGTGCCTCGCTTTCGAGATCGATGTTACCGTTTGTGAGAATGCCAACATCCCGATCGTACACATAAGTACGCCCGCTGTCCAATGCCGTGACAAATATTTCTGGCTCAGGCAGCTGGACGTACAATGTCCCCCCTTCAAGCCGCAGATTTTCTTCAACCAATTTACCCAGGTCGATACCTGCAATGACGTTTCCATGAGCTACAAGGAGGAGGCGGTCACCAAACAAGAAACCCAAGGGTCCTTGCCCGCTCTCGGCGGAAATCACTTTCTCCACACTGTATTGAATCGTTTCCAGGCGGCTCAATGGGCGAATACTACGGATAATCGTCTCTGGATTCGGTAAAACAGTTGGGGTTGGATTTAATATATTGGCAATCTGGGTAGCAACATTTGATGTCAGATCACCCACAGGACCAATCGTGTTCTCCGTTGTATCACGGATAGCATCAACCCCCTGATTGACACCGCGCACAATTGAGAATAAAGTCCAAAACACAATCGCCAGGACAGCAATAATTGTGAATACCGCCAGGCCGAACCACCAATAAAATTTCGAATCTCGCATCGAGCGTATTATACTATATGCGAATTCTCACAATCCGAGCCAACCAATCCAGGACGATTACTCTTGGGTAAGATCCCTTGCAAAAAGGGATGGCAGTGGTTTGTTAGCTCCAAAAGGGCGCGGATAACTGCCCTGGCCAATAAATCGAAGTGTCACCGGGTAATTCGATGGGCAAAATTAATATCGGTTATTTAACTCTGGGGCTTTACTTGCCTGGGTGTGCCTCTCTAAAAGAAAAACGCAGCCGGATAAAACCCCTCATATCCAGGATCCAAAGGGAATTTAAAATTTCTGCAGCCGAGTTGGATCATCAAGATATCTGGCAATCGAGTCTCATCGGATGCGTTCTAATTACCGGCGATCCAAACGTGGCTCGTTCCAGTTTACAAAAAATCCCGCGCTGGCTTGAGCACAATTGTCCGGACATTGAATTGGTCGAGGAATACATCGAAGTGTTTTCCGCCTGACTGACTGTAAAGGAGATTACGAATGGATTTAGGATTAGCAGGATTACGAGCATTGGTAACCGGTGCAAGTCGAGGCCTCGGGTACGCGGTTGCCAACCAGTTAGCCCTGGAAAAATGCAAGGTAGTTATCAACGGGCGCTCTGACGAAACAATCCAACTGGCAGCCGATCGCCTATCTAATCTTACAGGTTCAACGGTTTCGGGTATCAGTGGCGACCTGATGGATCTTCGTACCTCCGAATTACTTGTCACAGGTGCAAGCAAGATTCTTGGAGGTTTGGATATTTTGATTACCAATACAGGCGGGCCGCCTCCCGGCAAGTTTGACAGTTTTAGTGATGATGATTGGCAGAAAGCAATCAACCTGGTTTTTTTGAGCCATGTTCGCCTCATTCGAGCTGCTCTCCCCTACTTGAAAGCATCTCAGGCAGCCTCCGTGCTGACAATCACGTCTTATTCCGTAAAACAGCCAATCCCAAACCTGGTATTGTCCAACAGCATTCGAGCGGCAACCGTTGGACTTACAAAATCTCTCGCTCTTGAACTTGGCACGGATGGTATCCGTTTCAATTCAGTCCTGCCTGCCTGGACAGAAACCGAACGAGTAAGCGAATTGATGGCAAACCGCGCCCAGCAGAACCAGACAACGATCGAAGAAGAAACTCGCAAACAGGCGCAAGAAAGCCCGCTGGGGAGATTTGCTCGCCCCGAAGAATTTGCCAGGCCAGCGGCATTTTTAGTCTCGCCAGCAGCTTCCTTTATTACCGGCCTCATGCTGACAGTTGATGGCGGGATGTATAAGGGTACATTCTAAAAGGACAGGGTTATGGAGTTATTCCAAGTAATCGACACCCATTTTCTCGGCTATACGCAAGCAATTGCGGTTTATTGCATCCCTCATGAGGACGGAGTTGCTTTAATTGAAACCGGACCGGGTTCAACCCTACCGGTTTTGCTTGAACAATTGGAGCATCGAAATATTTCACCTTTCCAGATTACAGATATTTTTCTTACACATATCCATTTAGACCATGCAGGAGCAGCCGGGGCATTAGCTAAATACGGGACACGTGTGCATGTTCATGCGAATGGAGCTCCTCATCTTTTGGATCCTAAGAAGTTGCTTGCCAGCGCAGAGCGGATATATGGCAACGAAATGGACCGCTTGTGGGGCGAATTCTTACCCGTACCCGAGAAAAACCTTTCAGTTCTGGATGATGGAGAGGTCATCCAGTTTGGTAACAAAAGCATCATGGCGATCGATACTCCTGGACATGCTAATCATCACTTTGCCTACTTGATCGAAGGGGTACTTTTCACCGGTGACGTTGGCGGGATACGCATGCCTGCATCCCGCCATCTTCGTTTACCGATGCCACCTCCAGAACTAAACCTTGAACTATGGCGCGCCAGTATCGAGCGCATTAAAAGTTTAGACGCCAACCAACTGGTCCCAACCCATTTTGGCGTTTTTGATGACCCAGGCTGGCACTTCTTTGCTTTGGATAAGCTAATTAATGATGTAGATGCCTGGATGGATGAGATTATGCCAGGATCGCCTTCCATTGAGGAGATCAACCAGAAATTTACGGATTGGACGCTGGCTCGCTCGTATCGAGATGGATTAACCAACTCCCAGATCGACAGGTACGAAGCTGCTAATCCCACCTGGATGTCAGCGGCTGGGATCCAACGCTATTGGAATAAATATCGCGCATAACAAATTTGGGCCACGGCGAGTTTGGTGGAGCTCGACTTCCGCAGATTTGTGGATTGGGGGCGTTTTGTGACTGATTCTCAGTTCCGTGCGGTACACCTCGCTAGGTACGAATGCCAGGTATTGAACACTACTATGGTCCAACCACACCGAAAAGGATTACATGCCCTGGGTCTTGATCAGAAGTTGTTTTCAGGGTAACAGGCAGTAATTCTAGCCCCCAATTACCTGGAATAAATACGCTCTGCCTTGCTTCCCAACCAGTTCGATCAGGTTCATTCTTCTCAGACAGAAGGTCATTTTTCTGGCAAGGGCATCCCGGATGCCTAATTCCTTCGCCAGGTCACGGTTAGAAAATTTTGAGGGTAACTTCTCAGGTAGCATTTTCAAGAAATCACTGGGTTTATCAAACTTCCGCTGATCTTTAACCCCAATCAAACGGTTATCCATGATTACCCACCCTTTGCGGCGCCAGCTGCCCCCGCTGCCGCGCTTCTGCCATTCTTCCTGCAACACCTCCACAACGATCAGCTCAAAATTAGGATGGCACGCTTCTTGAGGAATTGCTACCAGTTCGTAAAATAAATCCTCAACCCTGCCATGGCGGGGAGATTTCCGCCGTGATTCGATTGTCTCATTCTCGCCAGATTTTACGATCCATTTTTGGGTTGCGACCGGGTAAATAAGCGTCACCGGATGAGAATCAAGCAATTTATGCAGCTTGGAACGGATGTGCCAGAAACCGCCAGTCTGAATTTCAATCAGGCGCTCGCCTCGCAAAATATCGATCATATAACCATCAACAGGTGCTTCGATCTCATCTCCTGGGAGGGCAAACCAATTTTTTAAATCGAAATGCAGGGAGGATTCTTGGAGAACGCCAATCTGACGATTATTCGTTGCCATGTTTGGGTGTTTTTCCGGGTAACCGCTAAGAAACGATCATTCCGACAGTTAACAAAATGAAGACCCAATACCAGCACATCTTTCAACTCTCCCCCAATAAAACATCCCCACAGCCTGGGGATGTTCACATGTGGACTTCAAGGTGGCGAGGGTGGGATTTGAACCCACAACCTACGGCTTATGAGTCCGCTGCTCTGCCATTGAGCTACCTCGCCTATCAGGCGTCGGAATGTTACTACGTGGGTATGGTTTTGTCAACCAATCACAGATCTGATGATTTCTATCTTCGTATAGAAAGAATTTGATTACCTTGCTTTGATCGATCAGTCTTCTGTATGATCAGGACTGGCCTCGCTTGTTTCTGCCAGAGAGACAAAGTCATCCACCCCCACCTTGCCACTACTCACTACCGAAAGACCACTTTTATCCTGTTCTGGTTTTTCATCGACTGACCTTTTAGCAGGTTCATGTTCGCCTGCATGGGTGTGACCGCTATGATCATCAGCGAAGTAATGCTCCAGCTCATGCACATCAATTTCCTGGCGAGGTCGTAAATATATTTGCCACCAATAAATTGCTACCAGAGCGAGGCAGACGAATATAAGCCAAACCCACCCGGGTAGTTGGGCATCAACAGATTGTATTAAATCGGATCCGGTTGAACGAAACAAAGGAACGAATATGAGACTGAGACTGAGAGGGCAGAATTGTTTGCATTCCATAGAGCACCATCAATTCGAAAGGATTCGAGGGCGATAATTCGCTCGCCCATTCACACATCATTATAAAGTTAAACTGCTGATTTCTGCGTTGTTACCTCGTAATATAGCCCGATTTTAGCAAGAGCTCTGCATTGTAAATTGAACCACCAGCTGCGCCGCGTATGGTGTTATGAGACAGAACAATCATTTTCCAATCAAGAAGCGCATCGGGTCGTAAACGACCAACAACTGTGGTCATACCCTGACCGGTTAACCGATCAAAGCGAGGTTGTGGCCGCGCATCGTCGGATAGATATTTTAAAACTGGTTTGGGTGTCGATGGTAAATCACGGCTGATTTCTGGTGCCTGATAGTGTTCTATTGCAGCCTGTACACTGGCAATATCTGCGCTGCGCGCTAAAGAAACCGAAAAACAGACCAGGTGACCATCCGATACTGCTACCCGGTTGCAGTGAGCTGAGATCTTTACCGGTGCAAGCTCAAGCTGGTGATCCACGTACTTGCCCAAGATTTTCCTCGGTTCCCACTGGACCTTATCTTCTTCCCCGGCAATATATGGAATAACATTGTCTAGGATATCCAAAGAAGGTACCCCCGGATAACCCGCGCCAGATAAAGCTTGCAAAGATACTGCCAAGACATTGGTTACACCGAATTCATTTTGTAAGGCCTTCAAGGCAATGGTAAGGCCTGTGCTTGTGCAGTTTGGGTTAGTGCAAATGGCACCATTCCAATTTCTTCTGCTGCGTTGTTGATCAATCAAACCAATGTGTTCTGGATTAATCTCTGGGAGAAGAATTGGAACGTCGTTTTCCTGGCGAAATGCTGAGGCGTTTGAGCAAACGACAATGCCCGCCCGCGCGTAAGCAGGTTCAGCCTCCAATGCAACATCAGCTGGCAAAGCCGAGAAAACCAATGGCAAATCCATATTTACTGGCATGGTTGATTGAACAATCAAACCCTTTACCATTTCCGGCATGGGTTCTGCCAGGACCCAGCGGCTGGCTGCTCCATACCGTTCTCCGACAGTTCGCTCAGAACCAGTCACGGCGATTACCTCAAACCATGGATGGTTCTCCAATAACTGAATGAAGCGCTGTCCAACGCTGCCTGTGGCTCCTAATACACCGACACCAATCTTATTTCCATTCATAGATGAACCTTATGATAACTCAACGTTCGGAACAATGACGGGCAAGCGCGTGTAATGCCTGCAATCCAACGATCAGATCATCTTCCATAACGACCAGGCTTACAGAGACCTCGGAAGAACCCTGGGCAATTGCGATAACATTCACACCTCGATCACCCAGCGCGGTAAAGATTTTCCCTGCAACGCCCGGTGTATTGCGCATACCCTCACCAACAATTGTCAGGATCACCATCGCATCTGATGCCCAGATCCGGTCAATATCGCGATGTTGAATTTCGCTTTCAAATTCCCTCTCCAAAGCAGTGATAATCTCAGCCGCAGCCGACACCGGGGCAGCAAAACATATCGACTGTTCGGACGATGCCTGGGTGATCAGAGGAATACTGGTACCTGTGCCAGCTACCGCAGAAAATGTACGGGCAGCAACTCCGGGAACCCCAAGCATCCCCCTCCCCTCAAGCGTGATTAGAGTTTGATCAGGAATTGCGGTAACAGCTTTAATGACACCATCCGGAAAATGGGACTGTTGTCCAGTATTTCGATCTGCCTGAGCTTGCACAATCGTTGTACCCGGGTGTTCGGGGTTAAACGTATTTCGAATTCGCAGTTGGATTCCAGCTTCAATCACAGGGCGGATCGTTTTCGGATGCAGTACCTTCGCCCCAAAATATGCCAGTTCACCAATTTCCTTAAATGTCAACTCAGGGATTGTGCAGGCATCTGGCACGACTCGCGGATCAGCACTCATAACACCATCGACATCGGTCCAAATCCAGACTTCACTCGCTGGCAGGCAGGAGCCCAGGATTGCGGCTGAATAATCACTACCACCACGACCCAATGTTACCGGGACACCTTCGACCGTTGCCCCGATAAACCCTGTTACGACCGGAATCCGTCCCGCCCTTAGCATGGGGTGCAGCACCAACCTTGTTTTGTCCTGAGAAGCGGGAATATTCGGGTGCGCCGCCTGAAACTGGTTATCCGTTACGATTAATTCAGTTGCTTCGACCATTTGAGCAGGCAATCCAACAGCCGCAAGACAGCCAGCCAAAACTCTTACGCTTATGCGTTCTCCAATCGATCCTACGGCATCATAAGCCCGCGGAGTTGCTTCACCCAATATTGCCACAGCCTGGCACAAATTGACAAAATCATTAACCAAATGCATAACTTCCTGCTGGATTTGTGCTCTGGTTGGCAAATCAGTAATAAATTTCTGTAAATGCTCAAAATGCCGGGCCCGAATGGATATTGCAGCCGATTGTACCGGCAACAAATCACCTTGGGCTGCTGAATTTACACTTTCCAATAGTTGATTCGTGACCCCTGAAAAAGCAGAAGCGACCACGACAACAGTAACCCATTCTTTATACGCCTTATGGACAATGTCAATGACATGCTCCATACCCTCCAGGCTGCCAAGTGATGTTCCCCCAAACTTCATCACCAGGACACCAGCATCTAGTTCTGTGGATTTCCCTTCATTAATATTCATAGATAATCAACCGGGTTTACTTGCGCCTGATAAATAACGGGCAAAAGTGTTTAATGTCTCATAATAAGGCAGGATACTTGGAATAAAATGGCGCTCGGCACTGGTATGTGGTCCGATCCCAGATTGACCCCATACAATGCCTTGCCCACCTGGCGCGAAATCGGGCACTCGTTCCTGGTAATTTTTTTCCGATCTTGGCTTTCTGACCAGACTGCTGCTCGACCGAATTCAAAAGCAGCTTTAATTCTGGTAATCCGGGATCGCATGCGACCCCATCTTCCATTACTGAAACGCGAAGGCTGAGCTGGCGCTCATCACAAAATTTTTCAAGGTTTGCAACGAGCGGGGTCAAGCGATCTGCAGGAATAGATCGGATTTCAACGCCCAACAAGCCACTGTCAGGGGTGATATTGTAAATCCCTGGGGTGCCCACCTGGATGAATGGAAACCTTGCCTGAGACTGCCAGCCATCTTCACTCTGTAACGTTAGATGAGCCATAAGAAGGGCTATTACATCCTGCTTTATTTGAAACAATTTTTCTGTCAAATCCAGTTGTACACCTGCCACACCTGAATGAGCGCGCACGCCGCGGGCGCTAATATCGAAACGCATCACTCCCCGATTTTCGATACAAACTTCACCCCATAATTCATCGCCGCGCTCCTCTGTACGCTCGCCAGCAATGAAGAGTTTTGGCAATTTCAGACCGATATCAACCAAATGCTGCATGGCGTGAGGTGTACCGACCGGCTCTGCTTCGCCATTTTCTTCGTTCCCAACCAGCAGCAAGCTAATCGGAGGGTAGGGCGGACCCTGTCGAAATCTGTCTTTAATCCAAACGAGATAGGTTGCAACGACAGTTTTCATATCCGCTGCACCGCGCCCCCATAGATAATCCCCTTCGATTCGAGTTTCAAACTGGCTATCATCCGGTTCAGGAGGTACAACATCAAAATGACCTGAAAGCATCACCTGCCCGTACCCCCCAGGAACATTTCCCGAGTTTTCAGGTAGGCTGCTGTAGACCGCAGGGTATTTCCCATCCAGGTATTTAACCGGTACGCCATGATTTTGGAGGAAATCGTAGATAAATGTCGCCGCCCGGTGAACTTCATCAAGTTTTTCTACCGGACAAGCGGTTACGGAGGGGATATGGATTAATCGCTCAGCCAAATTTAGAATTTCACTGGTCTTATCTGTAAATGCGCCTTGCACCAGCGCCTGCGGACGGGGCCGGAAGCGGATTGGTGCTGACGGGTCACCATGGACCGTATCCCTGGCCCGCTGTATGAATCCCTCAAGTTTGTCAACATCCCCGGGTAGCAAAGTCATTCTTTCAGCAATCAGTTCAATATCTTTCATGACTCGAGCTTTGCGGTCCTCAGCAAGATCTATAATCAATGAAACAGGAACTTCATCGCTGCCTCGATTCTCTTTTTGCAGGCGGAGTCGCAATCGTTCCGCTGTATTTGGCCCACCTTGAGCCATTTCAACCAGCGGGATTAAATCATCCCACATACTAAGTGCATCCGCGATAGGCTTGATTTCATCAAGCACCCATGAAAGGAATTCCCGCATACCTATTGGCTTGCCTGTCAAAGGGTTTTCGATCTCAGCAGACAAACCGTGCCGGGCAGCAAGATCCTCGTTTTTACGAGCCCGGCTGATATCTTCACGATCGTACCGGAATGTCCTGGCGAAAGTTGGGTCGGCATAAAACCGCAATTGAAGAAAATATTTTAAGGTCAGGTTGGCGATATCCAGGTCCAATGGATTTCCACCATCGTCAGTCCGGACCTCGAACTCGATCCATGGGTAAATTGATTCGCGCTAACAGGTTTTGAATTTCAATCTGCCGCGCCATTTCCTCTACCGGCTGCCGATCCCCGACTGCATACAGACCGTGGGCATAAATTTCCTGGAGCTGATCATTGGTAACGGCGATTAAACGCTCTACTGGCTCGGCGAATGAACGGGCGCGGACAGGCGTCCAGTTATTATTTCCGAATCGGACCCCCCGCCGAACAAGATCCATGGATATCTGAAGGTAATCCTGGTAAGAACGGTAAAGATCTGGCAGATCCAACGCCGCAGGATTGGGAAATGTAAGATTTCTGACCGAATTGAAATCGGTCAGGACCACAACGGGCCGGCCATTTCGCACTTGGGCCTGCAACGGTGTGGAAGCTCCCACTGCAATAAATAAACTGGCAAATGCCCGTGCGAGGCGAGTTCCGATTATATAGACCTGGTTTTTGAAATCATCCAATTGCATCTGGCCGCGGTCGAGATCCGGCATATGCATAAAGTCCCACATCAAGAGAGGCTCCGGCAAGGACAAATTCGAGTGAATACCGGCTGTTCCAAGGGTATCCCCATACAGATTCACACACCGTTCTAGATAGCGGCGTTTTGCTATATCCCAGGAGAGAGGAATGGAAGAATTATCCACCTGCATTAACGCCAGCAGATTTCCGTGCCAGGCGTAAATATTCTCCCCAAATTCTGCTCTCACCTTATCCAAAGCATTGATCTGAACAGCTTCCATTAATCGGGCTTCATAGATCGCTGCCCTGGGAGAATAGTATGGGCGCGTTGCCCATTCAACCATCCAATGGAATATTTCCAATTGGCTAAAATCCCGCAACCAGGGCGATAAAAAATTAGATCGCAGGTAGTCAACAAACGATTGCTGGCTTGGACCCGAGCCAATCGTGAGAAGGGGACGAAATTGCAAATCGACGTAATTCCATTCAACCTCCAGTCCACAAATCCCACCTTCGGGATGGTTGTTAATGGAAGTTTCTCTCGCCAATAAAAATTTTTCTGCAAATTGTTCAGGCACGTATGCAGTGCTCATCACATTTGTTATCCTCAAGCGGACATGCTATCTAACCCTTGTGTCAGGCGTTGTAACGCCCCCAATGTGCGATCAACGGGTGTTGCATATGAGAATCGAATCCACTGACCGCCATATGGCGAAAAATAGACCCCCGGTACGACCGCCACACCATGGTCTTCCGCGAGATATTGTCCTAACGGTTCTGTATCAACCCAACCCTTTTTACCAATCCAATCTGCAACATTTATAAATGCATAATATCCTTTACCTAGAATATAAGTATATCCCTGGTCATCCAGGTATTTTTTCAACACCAAACGGCTGGCATTCGTCGGTTCAATGATCGATTTTGCAGCATTACCATAACCCATGGTATAGGCAGCGATTGCAGTTGCCTGACCATAAAAATCTGGTATCACACTATGTGAGGCTCGGGCAACAATGAATTTGATCACCTGTTCAGCCGCAATCAAGTGGGTATTACGAATATTAGACGCTCCCAGGCTCTTCGTTAGGCCATCTAAAAACATCAAACGGCTGCGTTCTTCCGGTGAAAAAAGCTGGATGAACCGGTTCAAATCCATCGTTTCTTCATCGGTCACGTAATGATACATCCAGTCATACAAAACAAATGCCACTCCAGCCGCCAGTGCAGCTTTTCCTAAGGCAGCCTGCTCTTCCGGAGAGATCGTCCTACCTGTGGGGTTGTCTGGATTGGTCAGGATCAATCCCGCAATTTTTCGGCCTGACTTTTTGGCAAATTCCACACATTCCCGGATCGAGGCTTCGGTATACCCCCACCCCGTCTCTGGGTCACCAGGAGCTAATAAAACGTTCGCGCCTATACCATATGGACCCCAATTATACGAAATCCATGGAACCCGTGAAACAATAATGGCATCACCGCGCCGTCCATGTCCAAGTGCCAACATTGCCTCGTAGGCTTTTACCAAAGCATCCCGCCCGCCAACGGTCGCCAGCACGTTCGCCGGGCCAATACCTGAGGCAGCATCCAGTTTCCAATAATCTTCAATTACTGATTTTCGAAACATCTCAGTTCCGAACGGCATGTCATAAGCAGTCCCATGTTCCGCTAGTAAACTCTGTGCACGTTCTAAAATTTCCATGGGGACGCCGGGTAGGCTGGCCCCTCCGTCACCCTGAGAAGCATCAAAAATCATCGAATCTGGATGCTTTTCTTTGTATACTTTCAATGATTTGTTGATTAAGAACATCCTAGATGGCGGAATTGGCGCCATTTGTTTTGGTTCATCGCTCACCGGAATCAGATTTTCATCCGGGACAACGTAGGCAGGACTATTCATATTATCCTCGCGAAATGTGGTAAAAAACACGCCCCGGAAAGCTGTGGGGCGTCTTACTGAGATGGAAGGATTCTATAACAGCTCAATGAATTACATGCAGAGTTTCCAGTGCCAACCGATGCTCCATTGTTGCATATCCAAATACCGATCAATGAAGTTGAATGGACATCGGTCATTCCTGCGCCGCAAAAACAAAATTGAAAAACTTTGTAGTTAAAGTTCCCGATCGACAATATAGTATGCTATTTCTGCAAGCGATTGCCTGACAGTATTTGGCGGAAGCTGGTTGAGCTCTCTGACGCCTCGTTCAACAAATTCATGGGCCTCATCTAGTGCTTCTTTGATCGCACCACTGGTGCGGATATCGAAAATCAATGATTCTAAATCTCGGTCGGCAACGTTTCCCTGGATGACAGCCCGCATCCGGGTGTCATTTGGATTGGCGTCATAATAATACAATGCAGGGAGGGTTATCAAACCCTGGCGAAGATCGCTGGCTACCGGTTTGCCCACACGTACCTGCTCGCCGGTAAAGTCAAGGATATCATCAACAACTTGAAAAGCCATTCCAACGTGGTAGCCAAATTTCCGGACAGCCTCAACAATATCCTCGCCCACCGGGCTCAAAACCGCTGCCGCTGAGGTAGCCAGCTCGAACATTGAGGCAGTTTTTGCATAGATCCTGCGATAATAATCTTCTCGGCTCGCGAGCCCGTGGCTTGAAAACATTTGGGTTATCTCGCCGTTCACAATGATAGCCAGCGTTTCCGCGAACAATTGCATCACTCGGACCGATCCTGTCTCCGCGGCGAGGCGAGCAGCCTTTGCAAATATAAAATCTCCTGTGAGAACTGTTGCACCCGGTGACCATTGGGCATTGAGAGTCGGGATACCCCGTCTTAACAAAGAGCCGTCAATTAAGTCATCGTGCACCAGAGTAGCGGTATGCAGCATCTCGATTGCCGCGGCCAGAGTTATTAATCGCCCTTTTTCACCACCCAGCATTTCTCCCATTAACAGCGTCAATGCCGGGCGAACACGTTTCCCGCCAGATACAACCAGGTGTTTTAATGCGGCCTGCAGTTCCGGATGGTTATTATCCGCCTGAGCATACATCCGCTCTTCAACTCTGCGGATTTCCTCTTGAACCATATCCAAAGATGCAACGTGACTCAAACCAACACACTCCAACCGAATAAATTTTCGGCATTTTTTGTAGTAATTTCTCCAACCTCCAACAGACTTTTGCCAGTCAATTCAGCAATTTTCTCCGCGACATATTTAACATATGCAGGTTCATTGCGCTTTCCCCGGTGCGGGTGTGGAGTTAAAAATGGCGCATCAGTTTCAATCAACAAATTATCGAGAGGAATCTCTGTGACAATTTTTCTGAGTGATTCTGCTTTCTTAAATGTTACTGGACCGGTTATCCCAATCAGGAAATTTAATTCCAGCGCACTGAACGCATCATCAAGTTCTGCGGAAAATGAATGTAATACTCCAGGACGTTTTGAAGTCGGCGAAGCAGATTTCTGGAGTTGGTTTACGTACTGTGTGAGTATTTTCAACACATCTCCAGTTGCATCGCGGTTGTGGACGATGACTGGTAATTGCAGATTAGATGCCAGATCCAGTTGTTTTTCAAATATCTCAAGTTGGGAGGATCGAGGTGCGCTATCCCAATAATAATCCAGACCTATCTCGCCTACAGCGACATTTTTAGGTTTTTTGCAGAGGTTGGTAAGGTGCTCCAGGCTATCGACCTGCCAGGTACTGGCACTATTCGGATGAATTCCTACCGCAGTATAGACGGGCTCGTACTTTGCCGCAAGGGTTGTTATGTTTTGGCACGTTTCCAGGTCAACCGCAGGATTTAGTATCCGTTTCACACCGGCTTGCACAGCCCGTTGAATAACCTCATCCAGGTCAGCTTTGAACGCATCAAAATCTAAATGACAGTGAGTATCGATCAACTCCAACAACTATTCAATCCCGGCAACTTTAAGCCCATCATTCAGAATATCCTGAACCCGATCTTGATGGGTTGTTTCACAATAGACGCGGATGATCGGTTCAGTTCCCGAAAAGCGGATCAATAACCAACCGCCGTCTTCAAGTCCAAATTGATAGCCATCTGTCGTATTTAAACCAGTGACTCGTAAGCCACCGATCATTTGGGGCTTTGCTGTCACAATCATTTCTTCACGGATTTCCCGATCCCCGGTAAAGCGTGTATCGACCCGATCATAATAATGGGCGCCAACTTTGTCGAATAGCATCTCGATGAGTTTCGATGGGTTTTTCCCTGTTTTTACCATCATATCGAGCATAAACAAACCTGCCAGGATACCATCCCTTTCAGGTACATGATTCTGGAACGCATACCCGCCTAGATTCCTCCCCTCCGATCAAAGCGTTTGTTTCCAACATTTTTGGAGCCACGTATTTAAATCCAACACCGGTTTCATAAACAGGTACCTGGTATAGATCGCCCAGTATATTTAACATCTTGGTGGTGGAGAGGGTTTTTACGATTGGCCCGCGGCTTCCACGGACTTCCAAGAGATAGTAAGCTAATAATCCGAATACGCGGAGTTGGTCGATGAAATTGCCATTTTCATCTCCGACACCCAACCGGTCCGCATCTCCATCCGTAATAATCAAGACATCAGCTTTTTCCTTGATGGTTGCAGCCAGCCCTGCATCGACATTTGGCTGAATCGGTTCTGGTCGAGACATTTCCGGAAAAATCGGGTTGCGTTCGTTGTGAATTTCAATGATCCGGGTTTTGCCACCAGCAAGTAATCGTGGAAACCATCCCGCCCCATTACCCCACATCGCATCGACCAACACAGTCAATCCGGCTGATTTTATTGGTTCTAAATCAATCAACTTATTGATCTGAGCAATATAATCTGGTGCAGGATCGAAGAGAACTACCCATCCATCTGCGATTGCTTGAGATAGCGGAATTCTTTTTATGGCGCCGGCATCTTCGGGTATCAAGGCTTCAATTTCTTTCAACCCCTCCGGGTCAATCGCGCCCCCATATTGGTTGCGAACTTTGAAACCATTATCAACGGGCGGGTTATGAGACGCCGTAATATTTACTGCGCCGATGGCTTTTTTCGCGACTACCGCATAAGAGATCACCGGCGTTGGCGTGGCACCATCCGTAAGGTAGACATAAAAACCATTTGCAGATAAGACCTCTGCGGCTGCAGCTGCGAAATTTTCGGAATGAAACCGTTTATCGTATCCAACGACAACCCACTCGCCTCGGTGCCCTTTCTCGATCAAGTACGAAGAAAATCCCTGAGCACAGCGCCGGAGATTTGCAAATGTGTACTCTTCGGCTATTGTTCCGCGCCAACCATCTGTGCCAAACTTGATTTTAAATGACATCGAACCTCCTGTTTATATGTGAGAAGAAGCACGAAGGTACGGGTATTATAACAAGGGAAGTGGATAAATTTTGGTGAATATTCATTAAAATCGGCGACTCCTATTCCGTCAAGGAACGTTAAGTATTGTATAGGGAACCCTAATTATGCAGGATGTGATCACACAAAAGACACTTGAATTGGCAAAATCCGGGAATTTGCATGCACTCACTGAAATATACAACCAATATCATGTGAGAGTGTTCCGTTACCTGTTTTACCGGACAGGTGATCAGAAAACGGCAGAAGATTTGTCATCCGAGGTTTTTATCAAAATGCTTAAAGCACTGCCCGGGTACGAATATCGTTCAAAGCCATTTCAGGCATGGTTGTTCCAAATTGCTCGATTTATTGCGATTGACAATTTTCGGAAAAACCATCGGCACCAGGAAGTAGAACTCGACGATAGTTTCCCGTTCAAAGGGGAATATGTCGATCAGGCAGTCGATCGTTCACTTGCTGCTGAGGCAATTTATTCAGCCCTGGATAACTTGCCAGATGACCAACGTGACGTCTTGATCATGCGATTCATTTTAGGTCTGGCGATTTCTGAAGTGGCTGAGACCTTGAATAAGAGCCAGGACGCAATCAAAGGACTTCAACGACGTGGGTTGTTGACCTTAAGGAATCGTTTTACTGAAATGGAGCTGATTTTATGAAAGCCAATCCGGACGACCTTCTCCAGGAAAAACTGGAAGAACTTGAGGCTGGTGCGACGATGGAAAATGTCATCGCCAGTTTAGCTGGTGAAGACGAAAATTTGATTGAAGATTTAAATACTGCGAAATTACTACTTGAGCACCGTCACCCACTTCCATCAGATTCCGCAGTCATTTCCGGTAGAGAACGGCTCATTTCGTTCTCCAGACATGCAAAGAATTCAGATTCAAATCTCATAAATGGGAAGAACAGAACCAACTGGCTGGTGCCGGCATTCGCAATGATGTCTGTAGTGGCGATATTTATGTGCACCGTTTTGATAGGTTTCGGTATCTGGACCAACAACCGCTCGAAGTCCAACAGCGTTACCCTATTATCGCTTTCTGGAATTGTTGAATCAACTCAAACTGGAAAATCTGAACAATGGCGAGCTTTGCAAACTGGCGCTCGCATTCGCGCAGGTGAGCAGATAAAAACAGCCTCAAATGCCAGCGCGCTGCTTGAATTTGCCGATGGTTCGCGAGCCTTGGTCGGCCCGTCAACTCAAATCGTATTTGATGAAATTCGGGCTAAATCCGGTGGAACGATAAGCGTCAAGATGACCCAGCTCACCGGCAGCACGTCACACAGGGTGGTTCCGTTTGGAGACAAAGCAAGTAGTTATAATGTCCTGACTCCCTCCGGCAGCGCCAGTGTGAAGGGTACTGAATTTGCAGTCAATGTGGACCAGTCCGGCGCGACAGCTTTAAGTGTTGATAAAGGTTCTGTTTTGGTCCAAGGTTCAAGCACAGAGGTTTTCGTTGAAGCCGGTCAGAAAACAACCCTTCAGGTCGGAGAGGATCCCGAACAGCCAGCCTATCAATTCGCGATCCAGGGCTTGTTGAGCGAAAAAAGCGAAGGACTGTGGGTTATCTCTGGAAAACAAATTCAAATTGATGCCTCTACGATCATTATTGGGAACCCAGAGATTGGTGATAAAGTGTTTGCTGAAGGCAGGATTCTCGCCGATGGGACCTGGTTGGCTGACCAAATCTTGATTGTTACCAGCGATTCGATTTCAAGTTACACCGGTGTTGTACAACAAATGGGGGAGACGATCTGGGTCGTAAGCGAGCAGGAAATTGTTGTGTCCGAAGCGACTTTGACTTCGGGTGATATAAACCTGAATACTCCGGTTAAAGTGTTATTCCTGACCCAGGAGGATGGTACCTGGCTGGCTCTTAGTATCGTCTCTTTGGAGGATTCAGGCGATGAACCAGAACCAACAATAACGCCAGAACCGACTATAACTCCGGACCCGAATGCGATGCCCAGCCTGGCTTTCATTCCAGACGAATTGAGTACCATTGTCTGCGAAAATCAATCCTCTGCACAAGGCACGCTTATTAATTCAAGCAGTGATCTAAAAGATATTGCCAGGGGTGTGCAGCTTGGATATGAAGTGATTGCCGGTGCGGATTGGGTTGATCAAATCCTGGTAGTCCCGAGTTCTTGGGATCAAATCGCTGCTGGAGAATCCGTATCATACTCCGTCAAAGCACTATTCAAGGCCGATTGGCAGGCAGCACAACCTGGATCGGAAGTGAAAGTTAGGTTGTATATCGCAGCCGAGATTAATCGACCCGATCATTTGAATGGGTTCGTTACGGTGACATTTGTGCGCAATTGCGATGGTACAACCGAGCCAACGGAAACCCCAACTCCAGAATTCACCTTAACACCGACACCAACCCTGGATGTCACCCCTACACCCACGCTGCTGCCATCGCCTACACCTGATCAGGTTACAGATTGCACTGGCGCGAACCCGCATCCTCATGGAACTACCCTGGCACTCCGTTATGGAGTCCCCTATGAAGAAATTATGGGCTGGTTCTGCCAGAACTTTGGATTTGGGGAAATCGACCTGGCCTATGGTCTGAGCCTGCAATCTGGGAAGCCGGTGACAGAAATCTTCGATATGCGAAAAGCCGGTATGGGATGGGGCGAAATCAAAAAATTACTCGTACCCAAGGACAACGGAAGTCCACCCGGTGGGCCTCCAGATAAAAAGCCTAAACCCACCAAGAAAAAATAGGGCCTAGCAAGAGAGGGTCTCCAGACAGGAGACCCTCTCTTTTTTAGATAAACCAGGATGATATAATCCACACATATGGAGCAAAAAGAAAGAATTTATCTGGATTATTCCGCCACCACCCCGATCGACCCACGTGTTCTCATAGAAATGAGCCCCTACCTGGAAGCCGAATTTGGCAATCCATCCTCGGTTCATTTATACGGGCAGCGCGCGGAAGCAGCACTCGAAGATGCCCGAGACACTATTGCAGGCATACTGAATTGTGCTTCCAGTGAAATCATTTTTACATCTGGAGGGACTGAAAGCGATAATCTCGCTTTGCGTGGTGTGTCGTTAAAAGCCAGGAGAGACCGTGGCGCTGACCATCTGTTAATAAGCCCGGTAGAGCATCATGCCGTCACGCGCACAGCCCAACAGCTTGCTGACTGGTTTGGTTTCGAGTTGGAGTATTTACAGGTAGACCAATACGGTCGGGTGGATCCTGGGGATGTTCTTCGTAAAATCCGCCCAACGACCGCGCTTGTATCTGTGATCTATGCCAATAACGAAATTGGAACGATCAATCCGATCGGTCAGATTGGGGAAATTTGCCGGTCTAAGGGTATACCATTTCACACAGACGCGGTCCAGGCCGGAGCCTATCTTCCCATTAATGTTAGAGAATTAAACGTTGATTTGTTATCTCTGGGTGCCCATAAATTTTACGGACCAAAAGGGATTGGGGTCCTTTATAAGCACAGTGAGGTGGAATTGCTGCCCAATCAGACCGGCGGCGGACAGGAACACTCGAGTCGCTCAGGGACAGAAAATGTCGCCTATATTGCCGGCATGGCAGCCGCTCTGCGAATTGCTGATCGAGAACGCGAGACAGCCTCGCACACCTTACGCGAAATTCAGGGGCATTTGTTTGGAACGATCTTAGAGGAGATTCCTGGAAGTCAGCTCACCGGGCATCCAATCGAACGGCTGCCGAATCACAGCAGTTTTGTGTTCGAAAAGATCGATGGAAATCAATTATTAATGATGTTGGACCTGGATGGATTTGCATGTTCATCTGGATCAGCCTGCAAGACGGGCAATCCTGAACCGTCTGACGTCTTACTGGCCCTGAAATTACCAGCTGATCTCGCTCTTGGCTCCATTCGGATCACAATCGGCCGGTGGACAACTCCCGCACAAATTGAGCATTTTTTGGAACGCTTCCCATCAATTGTGGCGCATAGCAGGCAGCATTAGACAATATTGAATTCGATGGCTTATGGGAAAATCACCTAAAAAACGGGTAGTGGTCGCGATGAGTGGGGGTGTAGATAGTTCGGTCGCAGCTGCCTTGCTGATTAAACAAGGCTATGATGTCGTTGGTATGATGCTCCGCCTCTGGAGCGAGCCAGGCTCTCAGGACAGCAACCGCTGCTGTACCCCCGAAGCGATGGGCCTTGCTCGAAAAGTTGCCAGCCGACTTGGAATTCCATTTTATGCAGTGGATGTTCGGGAAGAATTCCACAATATTATTGTCGAAGGTTTTATTGAAGCGTATCGTTCAGGGATTACTCCTAATCCATGTTTATCTTGTAACCGTCAGATTCGCTTTGGATTCTTACTGGACCAGGCTAAATCAATCGGCGCGGATTACCTGGCAACCGGGCATTACGCCCGCATCCACAGCGATCCAGATGGGATCCATCACCTGATGCGGAGCCAGGACCCTGAAAAAGACCAGTCGTATGTCCTGCATGTTTTGGATCAGGTGCAGTTACAGCATGCTTTATTTCCCCTCGGTTCATTCCACAAAAACGAAGTGCGAAGGCTGGCTGCGGATTTTCAATTGCCAGTTGCAACTCGCCGGGATAGCCAGGATCTATGCTTTCTGGCTGGCGATGATTACCGCAATTTCCTGCACCGGAATGCGCCTCGAATTTTCAAGCCTGGAGAGATTAAAAACATTCGAGGTGAAACGATTGGCAACCATACTGGGCTCGCGAATTATACTGTGGGGCAACGTAAAGGCCTCGGGATTCCATCTTTAGTGCCTCTTTATGTGATTTCAAAAGATGCTGCCGCCAATACGATTGTCGTTGATGAGAAGACCAAGCTCGGACAGGACTTTTGTTCTGTTGGTGAAGTGAATTGGATAACCGGCCAGGTTCCAGTTAAACCAATTCAGGCACAGATCAAAATACGGTATAAAGCCAAAGAAACGCCTGGGATGGTTGAACCTGAAGGAACCGGCAATGTTTCCATCCGATTTGATTCGCAGCTCCGGGATATAACCCCGGGGCAGGCAGCAGTATTTTATGATGGTGATGAGGTATTAGGTGGTGGCATAATTCTATCTACCAGGGAGGATAATCGATGACTTTGCCAACTTTCCTGTTTGGTGTCTTATTATCAACCCTCTATGGAGCAGCATTCCACTTGTGGCGAGGGGGAAATGCCGGGCGACTTTTGCTCTACCTGCTGCTTGGATGGACAGGTTTTTGGGTTGGCCAAATAGCGGCAAGCCGCCTGGAATGGACATTTTTGAGTTTGGGACCATTACATGTTGGAATGGCTACCCTAACGAGTTTCATATTTTTGGGACTCGGTTATTGGTTAAGTTTATTTGAGGTTAATCGCCAGGAATCAGATTGATTTTGTTGCAATCAACAATTGCGAACGGAGAACCAATGTTTAAAATCGAATCTCTGCTGTCGGCACGTCTATTATTAAATCCCCAGCTTGTGGGTGATCGGATCTATTTTATTAGCAATCTGAGCGGCCATTTGAGCCTGTATGTAATGGACTATGGGGGAAGTATCCCCGAACCTCTGTTACCACCAGACATTGCCCTTCAAAATCCCCATCTCATCGGTGGTGATTCATTCTTCGTTTTTCCAAAACTGGGAAAAATCCTGGTAAACATCGATCAGGACGGAAACGAAATCTATAAACCCATGCTGATCCCGATGGATGGTGGATATCCGACCCCATTGTTTGAAAAAGAATTGGAAAATTTCAGGGCATTTGTTGGCGGTTGTGACCCTGATAGAAACATCGCATACTTTTTCACATCTTCATTGGTTGAACCTAACAACATAACCTATCGGGGTAATTTACAAACGGGCGAGTTAGTGAAACTTGCCAGCAGCGTCTATGGGCTTGGGCCTGATGGCAATAATGAGAATCATTCAAAAGTGATTTTAATCGAAGGGTATTCATCTGGTGATAATGTCATCTTTTTATGGGATGAGTCTAGTAACCAGGCCAATTTAGTTTATGGCAAGCCAATGACAGAGCGAGCTGAGGGCGAGGAAGTGCCATTAAATTCGATCGATAGCACTTTTTTCGTTCAGAACGATGCCGGATTGGTTTTTCACACAACTTTGTTCGATGATGATGGTGGGCTTGGCTACCTTGAACTTAATAACCGGGATACAATCAAAAAGGTAAAAATTGAAGGCCAACGACATTCTGGTGTTGGAGAATTTATTGGCCTCCGCCACCTGGATAAAAACCGATACGCAGCATTTTATAACATTGATGGATCCGATTGGGTGTATGAAGGAGAGCTTGAAGAAAATAATTTAACTTTCCGGATTACTCACATCCTCTCTGGGCAGGGGGAAATTTCGAACGGTGTCCTTGAGCACCTGGATTATGAAAAATCATCTGATCGATTTATCTTAAGTTATTCCACTGCCACCTCCCCTACTCAAATCTACACTATCGAAGGAAAAGACCGCCGGAAGATCGTCCAGCATACACGCGAGCGAATACTTGCACTGCCTGAATCGTTAATGGCTTCCGGTGAAGATGCCTCATTTACATCTTTCGATGGGCTACGAATTTCAGCCCGGTTGTATATGCCTGCTGATGACCTTGGATTTGCTGGTCCTCGGCCTCTGGTTTATTACGTTCACGGTGGACCACAAGGTCAGGAAAGACCTGACTTTGCCTGGTTTTCAATGCCGCTCATTCAGTTTCTCACCCTTAATGGGTTTGCGGTCTTTGTCCCGAATGTCAGGGGAAGTTCGGGGTACGGCTTGAGTTATATGAAAAAGGTGGATCGAGATTGGGGTGGTGACGATCGCCTGGACCATGTTTACGCCATGACGGAGATCTTACCCCAGGACAAACGCATTGATACAACCCGGGCAGGAGTGGTAGGACGCTCCTATGGGGGCTACATGACCCTGACCCTTGCCTTCCGACATCCCGAATTGTGGTCAGCCGCAGTCGATATGTTCGGCCCATACGATTTGTTTACATTTCTCGACCGACTTCCAGAAACCTGGAAGCCATATTTTTATATTTCCTTAGGGCATCCGGAAAATGACAAAGAATTCCTCACCGAAAGGTCCCCAAGAACCTACATGGATCAGGTCACTGCGCCCATGCTTGTAATTCAGGGCAAAAATGATCCTCGGGTTGTCGAGCGAGAATCACGGGATGTCGTGGAACATTTACGTAACATTGGCAAAACTGTCGAATATTTAATGTTTGAAAATGAAGGCCATGATGTCCTGAAATTCGAGAATCGGGTGACTTGCTACAATACGATCACGAGATTTTTCAACGAACTACTGCAGCCGTGACCATATCCACATCGTCACAAAATTCCTCCCTGGTACAACCCGGGGATATCGTTCAGCTGATTGATGAGAAAGGACACACCTTTCTCATCGTTGCAGCAGTTGGAGAACAACTCCATACCCACCGGGGAATTCTAGAGCATAGTGATCTTATCGATCAACCCTGGGGTAGAACTGCGCAAACCCACACAGGCTATCGCTTTTTAGTGATCATGCCTTCGTTGGGTGATTTGTTATTGCGCACAAAGCGAAACACACAGATCATGTACCCGAAGGATATCGGGTTCCTGTTGGTAAATATGGGCATCGGCCCTGGGAAACGTGTCGTCGAAGCAGGAACCGGTTCTGGAGCACTCACCACGGCATTTGCCTACATGGTTGGATCAGAGGGAAAAGTATACACATACGAAATAAGACCAGATATGCAAGAAATAGCGATCAGAAATCTTGACCGGCTCGGATTAGCAAGCCGAGTAAAGTTTAAGATTCGGGATATTGGTGATGGATTCGATGAGACCGGAATTGATGCCCTTTTTTTGGATCTGCCTTACCCGGAGGATTTTATCCCCCAGGTGCACGCAGCATTGCCTGCCGGAAAACCATTTGGATGCCTGGTTCCAACGACCAACCAGGTCAGCCGGCTTATTAAATCATTAGAAACCAATAATTTCGGGTTTATCGAAGTATGTGAGATCTTCCTACGATACTACAAACCAGTTGCTGATCGTCTCCGACCAACCGATCGTATGGTTGCCCATACTGGATACTTAATATTTGCCCGGCCATTAGCTGAGGATGTTCAATTTACGGCCCCGGTCGATGCAGATATTGATTTGACCGAAACAGCTGACTCCCCGGAATAATTGTTGATCGAACCTTCTGATTTAAGTATTGAAGCAGTAAGATTGGCGCTAACGAGGCCTCAAAAGGCTATTGAAGAGTTCTATCCAGGTGACTGGTTCAAAGTCCCACCCAAACCCGCTTCGGTCTTAATCCCGTTCATCCAGACCGCTGGTGGGCTGCAAATCCTGTATATTCGCCGTACCCATATTGATGGGGATATCCACAGTGGGCAGGTGGCATTTCCTGGTGGAGGTTCAGACGAAAACAATTCTGATGCTGAGATGACCGCCCTCCGCGAAGCTCAGGAAGAAATCGGCGTAAATCCAGACCAAGTAAAAATCCTGGGGAGATTGGGTTCATTAAAAACGATCAGTAACTATTCAATCACACCCATCGTTGCCTACCTGGATTGGCCAATCGCGTTAACCCCATCACCGAGTGAAGTCAGCCGCATATTTACAATTCCATTAGCCTGGTTGGCCGACCCAAGCAACCGGTTCATTCAATACCGAACTCTCCCCGGAATAAAAACAAAATTTGCGGTTACTTATTTCCAGCCTTACGATAGGGAAATCTTGTGGGGGGCGACAGCAAAGATCACTGTACACCTGCTAGAAATTTTGGGCATTGCGGGAAAAAACACCGGTCTGGTTAATTAACCAGACCGGTATAAGGTTTGCTTATTTTTAACAACTAGTCTTCTTCGTCGGTCTCGATAACCTTACCCTTTTCGATGACATCTGGCTCTTCTTCTTCTTCTTCTTCTTCAACTTCTGCCGCCATCGGGGCTGTAACCTGGACAACCATTTCATCCAGATCCGTCAGCAGGATAACTCCAGGGGGAATGGATAAGTCACCTACAAGGAGCGAATCACCGATGTTATTAAGGACAGAAACATCCAATACAAGCTTTTCGGGCAAATCTCCAGGTAAACTTTCGATTTCCACTTCTTCAAAACCGGCAACCAGGATGGCACCAAAGTCCCTGACCGCAGGTGACTCACCGACCAATTCGATTTGGACATTTGCACGTAAAGTTTCGGTCATCGAAACAGCAAGAAAATCGATATGTAGCAATCTGCCGTAAATTACATCTCGCTGTTTTTCCCGCACCAGAGTTGGTATCGTCTGCCCATCAATATTCAGGTCAATCAACGTAGTTTGACCAACTTTTTGCAAGGTCAGTCCCGCCAGGTGCGCGTCTAAAAATATTGAGATCGGTTTATCCAGGGTCCTACCGTAGATGATTGCGGGAAGTTTCCCTTCTCGCCGGGCAGCGTTGACATGCTTTCCCCTGATTTCTCGTTTTGCTGCTTCAAGAACAATTCTGTCTTCCATTCTAATCTCCTATGAACGCCTCTCACCGTACTAAAGGGTTACCCTCGTTCTGCAGGGAGAGATCCGGAATCCACCGGGGGTATTCCGCCCACGAGGACGGTTAATTTTGCAGTCTTTTGGTTAGAAGGCGGGCGACTGCCAGTACAACACCCATGCCAGCTCCTGCAGCTAAACCAGCAAACAAGGCTCCACGAGCATCTACTTTGGTTTCAACTGGACCATCGATGCGGCCGGCAAGTAAAACGTTGGTCTTTATTACCGTCGCCTGTACCTCTCGGGAAATCATCAAATTTGCGCCAATGTTCTCGCCAGTAACAACGTTGGCGACCAACATTCCAGCGCCACCATCCTGAAATACCACTTGTTCAGCGCGCGCAAAACCAATTCCCCCATCTGTAACATCCATTGAGCCACTCTGTACCATCAAAACAGCACCATCGTGAATGCTTACGTGATTCGCAGTAATTTGATTGATCATGCCTTGCGCTGATACCTGGTCAGCTTGGATATCCCCACCAGAAAAAACTTGTTCTTCGGTCGGTTTTTCTTCAAGGTTATTTACCTCTGGGTCCATCGAACTCTCACTTTCTCTTGAATACTTATATTGGCCTGGCAAAAAAATCCGTCCCCTGATTGGAGACGATTTGCGACCTTCATTGTAGTCGGGGAGTGTTTGTTCGTCAATACCTGGTAATTCACCATATACAAACCTAAAATAACGTGGAAGAACGAATAATAAAGCGGAAGATTGTGTCTATGCGAAATATAGCGCGTAAATTGAGTGATTTTTTGTTTCCCTAACTCATAACACTTCTTTTACAGCCTGCATCGCCGGGACAAGTACACCTTCTTCCCAAACAATTCCGAAACGTTCTTCCGTCAAGATATCTTGTAGCATTTCCAAGGTTTGCCTGTATTCGGATTCATTGGATTGTGGAACCGGAAAATTCAATTCCGCCCGGAGTGCAGACGCGGAGGCATACAACCTTACTGCTGACTCAGCCTTGCCAGTACGTTGCTGGATACTTCCAAATGCTTCGGTAATCCATACCAGCATGCCCAGATCCCCCAATTCCTGGCTTGTCAATAAACTCTGGCTAAGAAAACCTCGCGCAGTCTCAAATTGTTCCTGGCTGATTGTTACCAGCCCCAGACCAAGAAACGCATAGGCCAACACGCGATAGTCACCGATAGATTTAGAAATTTCCAGGCTGCTTGAGAAACATTTTTCTGCTGAATTCGTAATCTCCCCGGTATAATGCAATTCGTCCCAAATTATAGGTGAGCAGTGCCTCACCACTCTTGTTCCCAGCAGCCTGCATGTAACTTAAGCTTTCCTGGCCCAACTTCTCAGCAACAGAAAACTCCTGTTGGTCAATTGCGACCAGACAAAACTCATTGAGAACCGCAGCAAGTTCCAGGCGATCGTTGCGCTTCCTCGCGAGATCAGATGCTATTTCCAAATGCCGGTGAGCTGCAGAATAATCGCCTTGTTGCCGAGCCAGTGCTGCATAACGCCAATGGGCACGGGTGCGTAGATCATCCGGAGCATCCGGGGTTCGTTCGATCAACGCCTCAAACCAGCGCCTTCCTTCGGCAACCAAACCGCTTATTAACCAATAACGCCAGATTTCAAGAGCTAATTCAAGCCCCTCTTTGGAATTTCCGCCCAATAGGGACCATTCGAGTGCAGCTCGGAAATTATTTAGTTCATCATCAAATCTGCTTCGCCAGGATACTGGATCCACGCCAGCTTTTTCGACTGAGAATTCACTGGCGAGTTTTATATATGCTCGCAAATGGGCATCACAGATGTAAGCTCTTTCCCCCGATTCAATCAATCTTGCCCCGGCGTACTGCCGGACAAGCTCGTGCAAATCGTACCGGTTTAGTGACGAGCGCAAAAGGAGGGATTTATCAAGCAGGTTGGAAAGCTCGAGCAAGCTGGCCTCGCATACGCTTTTTGCTTGATCACGTTCAAATCCTCCTCGAAATACTGCCAGACGGCGCAGGATTAATTGTTCCCTCGTACTAATTAGCGCCCAAGAGTGATCAAATACAGCGCGGAGACTGCGGTGGCGTTCGGGAAGGTCTCTGGCAGATGCTTCTAGGAAATCGAGGCTGCGCTCGATTTCTATTGCAATTTCTGCTGGACTGAGAACTCTTAACCAACCCGCTGCTAATTCAATTCCCAATGGGAGACCATCCACAAGCTGACAGATGTGGATCAGTTCCTTCCAATCACGCGATCCTGGAACATATCCTGGGGCAATCCTGCGAGCGCTTTGCAAAAATAACGCCAGGCATGAATTTTGAATTTCTTCCTGTGGATTAATGCCTTCAGCAGATAATTCTGGGATGGGTAATCCATGAACTTCGAAAATCCATTCACCCCGCAGATTTAGCCGTTCGCGTGAGGTCACCAAAACGTTAATTTCGGGTGAGCTTTCGAGAAGCTCAAGCATCCAGTCTGTTGCGCCATCTTTAAGCAAATGCTCGATATTATCCAGGATAAATAATAGTTTTTTTCCCCAAATATGCGCCAAAACCTGGCGACCAACAGACTCACCGCCCCGGAATTGAAGGTTCAGAGCATCAGCCATCGCAGCAGGGATATAACTGGCAGACGCGACTGGAGCCAAGGAAACCAAAACCGCACCATCCGGGTAAAGTTCTCCAAATCTGTGGGCGGCTTCCAATGCGAGGCGGGTTTTGCCAACGCCACCTGGACCAGTCAAGGTCAAGAGCCGGCAATTGGGGTCTCGCAATAAGACACCAATCTGTTCTAATTCATGCAAACGACCAATTAGCGATGTGAGTGACCCTGGTAAGCGTGGCGAAAAAAAACTACGAGAGGTTCTCTGTGAAGAATCTGGTTCGATAGTATCCGATGGAGATGATTGACTTAAATTTGAGGAAACCTGCTCAGGAAGGGGATAAAGTGGGTATACAAGCGGATCTGGCAGCCTGTGAGTTCCTTGCTCGCCACGGGCTGCACGCACGAAAACTTCCCTTTCAGACACGGGGATGATCAATGCTTCTGCCAGCAACCAGGCAACCTGCCTGGATGGTCTCCGCTCATCACGTTCCAATTTCGTCAAGGAGACCGGTGACAGCCCGATCTGCGCAGCCAACTCTTTTTGGGTTAAATCGAGAGCTTTACGACGGCGCTGTACCCAGGCACCAAACGAGACATAAACCTGGTTTTCGTCCGTAGAGCCTCCAATCAACATGGTTTTCCGCCGCATAGAGAAATCTTTTGCGATCCCAACCTATGATCATCATAAATTATAAACAAGTCTATCAGATTTGAGAATTTGTTAGCTGCTGATCGGTGATAGAGTTTTCACAATAGCGAGGGAAGGAAGACCCAGTTGGCAAATCAAGTAGAAAATCATTCACAAACATTTAGCGTATTACGCGGAACCTTTGAGCGAAGTAAATGCAGAAATTTGGTTGTGGACTCGGATAATTCTTCCAAGTAAACTGGAGTATAAGCACCGTCTCAAATCCGATATATTCGCCCGAACGCAGGTTTGAAAACTTTCAAGTCGATTGTAAAAACCTTGCAGTGTTGTTTAGTCCTGTGACCTACACACCGATTACAATTCTTGTATCATTTTTTGGGTGAGTTTCTGTCCATACATTGATACCAACTTTCAATATTTCCCAACTACTATAGACCTTAGAATCATTTCAAACAAAGAATGAAAGGATACTTTCGTCATGAATAAAAGGATTTTGCAGCCATTTCTATTTTTCATGATTTTTGTGATATTTGTAAGCGTAGCCTGCGACATTGGTGGCTCTGGGACCCCAGAGCCTGCCCAAACGCAGGAACCTATTCAGGTTCAAACCGAACCACCTGCTGCGCCTACCAATACAACTGAGCCAAAACCCGTTGAAACTGAAGCCCCCTCAGGTCTAATTAACAGTATCACTGATGCAAAAAAGGCGGTCATCCAAATCCAGGCCGAAGGAACCTTCATTGATCCTGAATTTGGTCTCCAAATTAATAGTGCTGGCCGCGGATCTGGCTTCATTATCGATCCGTCTGGTCTCGCAGTGACCAACAACCATGTGGTCACTGGGGCAGCATTAATTAAAGTTCGTTTGGCCGGGGACAATAATTGGCGGAACGCTCGCCTTGTTGCTGTTTCTGAGTGCAACGACCTGGCCGTAATCGATATCGAAGGAGATGGCTTCCCATATTTTGAGTGGTATCAAGGTGCTATCGATGTAGGCCAAGAGATGTACGTGGCAGGATTCCCTCTCGGTGACCCGGAGTACACACTCACCAAGGGTGTGATTTCGAAGGCAAACGCCGATGGTGAGACAAATTGGGCATCCGTTGATTCAGTTATTGAGTATGATGCCAACTCTTTACCCGGTAATTCCGGTGGTCCTGTACTCGATCCTGCCGCGCGAATTATAGGTGTACATTATGCTGGCAATCAATCAACCCGGCAGGCTTTCGGTATCTCGCGTGATCAAGCTCGCAGTGTGATTGACCGGTTGAAAAACGGAGAAAACGTCGACACGATCGGAATTAATGGAGTGGCTGTTGGAAACGATGATGGCAGCTTAACCGGGGTATGGGTTTCATCGGTGCAATCAGGGTCTTCTGCCGATAAAGCGGGTGTTCGTGCAGGCGACATACTCTTCCAAATGGAAAATTTGGTGCTTGCAACCGATGGTACGATGGCCGATTACTGCGATATCCTGCGCACCCACAATCCCACGGATACACTGAATTTGTCAGTCATCCGCTGGGGCACAGGCGAAATTCTGGAAGGACAACTAAACGGCCGCGAGCTCGCTGTAACCGGGATCTTTGATAGTGGTACTACGAGTGGAGATAACGGCACAACCGACAGCGGCGTGACTGTTACGAGCAGTGGAGAATACAACTACAATGCCAGCGCTTCAGGTGATGTGGCATTCAGCACGAATTTTGATGGCACAGATATGAGTGATTTCTTCTACTTCCTGACGAATGGGAATGAAGATGATTTTTCACTGGTCGTCGATGGCGGATATCTCAATTTTGATGTGGATGCTCAAAACACTTGGGTCTATCTTGTCAATGATAATATTGAGATGTCAGATGTGCGTATCGATACACGTGCTGAAAATCGGGGAGTCAATACGAACAATATCAGCCTGATCTGCCGTTACAGCGACCGTGGATGGTATGAGTTCAATATCGCAAACAGTGGGATTTGGGATATTCTTCGTTATGACGAAGGTTCGGGTTATACAACCCTCTTCAACGGTGGTTCGACGAATATCAACATGGGCCGGGACACCAACGATTACACTGCCGTGTGTTCAGGCAATAATCTGACACTCTATATCAATGGTGTCGAAACTCGCACGGTCACAGATCGTACCTATACGAGCGGTTTGACTGGATTCTCGGTATCCTCATTCGGCGATATACCGGTCAGCATTGCATTTGACGACTTCATCTTAAGCATCCCATAATTTCATCAACCACTCCTGAAAACCAGCTTCGAATGGTATTTGAAGCTGGTTTTTGTTATAGGTGACCTCATAACCTCTTGAAACACCAATAGGAACCGATCAAGGCAAGACCCAAAAGTGATTTTTAGTTCTAATCATCCTTGCATTCATCACCTGGTAACTTTATTATGATTTGTTAGACTGATACTATTAATTGGTTTGATCGCCAATCATTATTAACGGTAAAGTATGGACGACTTGGAAATGCGAAATTGGGGATCGGTCCGAGTTCAAACGAAAATCATCGAAAGCGAAGAAATGATGTCTGACAAATCAGTAATCATTATTGGAGCAGGTGTGGCGGGTTTATCTGCTGGTTGTTATGCACAACTTAATGGCTATCATGCAACAATTTTCGAGCTTCATGATCTGCCTGGTGGTTTGTGTACCGCCTGGGATCGTAAGGATTTCACCTTTGACGGCTGTTTGCATTATTTGTTTGGCTCGAGCCAGGGGAAACCTTTTTACAACCTATGGTCTGAATTAGGAGTCATTGAAGACCAAAATTTTTACCACCCAGATCGGTTGATGCTCATTTCCGATATGGACGGGAAGACATTGATCGTCTTTGCAGACCCTGACCAGCTTGAAGAACATATGTGTTCGCTTTCGCCTGGCGATTCACATTTGATCAAAGAAATGTGCGCAGGCATTCATCAATTCACCGAATTCGATCTCGCAGCACTTTCTAACAAACCTAAGGAGTTAATGACTGCCGACGAATGGAGCAGACTTGGGATTAAGATGATGCCGTTCGTGTTGCCATTGGCGCGGTGGGGAATGATATCGGGTAGAGATTTTGGGGAAAGGTTTCAAGATCCATTTCTTAAGCGTGCGGTACCCCTAATGTTCGGCTGGCCACAAGCACCTGTCATGGTTGGTATGCAGCTGTTGGCGTCCCTCTATACACGGAACGCAGGCTTCCCAGCCGGCGGATCACTGGCTTTCGCACAGCGCCTGGAAAAAAGATTTCTTGAATTGGGAGGACAGCTCGTTTATAAATCTCAGGTGGAAAAATTGTTAGTGGAAGATGGACGGGTAAGCGGGGTCAGACTTTACAATGATGAAATTCATCAGGCCGACTTTTTTATTTCGGCCGCGGATGGTCACGGCACAATTTTTGACTTACTCGGGGAAGAATACGTCCCACCGGATGTCCGCAATCGATATAACGGGCACCTTCCGATTATGCCGATGATGCAAATTTCATTCGGAGTCAATCGAGATCTGACCGGTGAGCCTCCATGGGCACACTATCTCCTGGATGAACCTGTTTTGATCGGAGGGAAAGAGCAAACCTACCTGAGTGTTAAGTCATACAGCTTCGACCCAAGTTTCGCACCCCCAGGAAAATCATCACTCGTAATTATGCTACCCGCAAATTACGCATTTTGGCAGCGCATCTACGGCCGGAGAATTTACGATCTCGAACAAATACAGGTGGAAAAACAAGTGTTGGAATTAATCGAGCGAGTCTATCCAGGTTTCCATGATCAGGTGGAGATTTCGGATGTCGCGACGCCACTCAGTTATGAACGTTATACCGGGAATTGGCAAGGCTCGACTTGCGGTTTCTTACTTACCCGCGAAACGATGTTAATGATGATTCGTGGGATGAATAAAACCTTGCCCAGCCTGAAAAATTTCTTCATGGCTGGGCAGTGGGTTGAGCCAGGCGGCAGCGTGCCGATCGCTGCCAGTTCTGGGCGGAATGCGATTCAACTCTTGTGCCACACCGACGGGGTGAGTTTTCATGCGAAACCATCTATTGAGGACGTTTCGCCCCGGTCAAACTAGTACCTTGGATGAGGCAAAACGATTGACCGCACACAGGAAAGCCTGATAGAGTGCTGCCGGTGAAACACCCAAGCATAATCGTCAAACTGCCCGGGTATACCTATTTCAGTTTCACCTCAACGACGATTTTTAGCTGATTTTCAGTAACCGTTGCTTCTTTGAAGGCAACGTCTCCATTTGTATCGGTCACAGACTTTGACAACTCGCGCGACAATTCCTCGTTTGCATCGACAATGCGTGGGTCGGTCATATCAATTCCTGGAATGTTCACACTGATAATTTGAGCAACCAGGACGTCGTTGTCTGCTGCCACACTGACATCAAAACTGCCGCTTACTTCCTGACCATCCGAATTTGTTGTTGTGCCTAGCATCCGGATGTATCCATTATGCATCTCCACCCCTGTAACTTTATTCAACAGGCGGTTTGCATCCGATGCACCCAAATTGACGACATTATTGAAGAGGGTGTTAACCTGCCCTTCTGTCAGGGTAACTTCAATTGTTGCTCTATTCTGACCAAAACTAACACCTCCAATCGAGCAGGCGAGTGATGCTAACGTCAAAATCAGCAGAATTGAAAAAAATGGCAACAAATGGATTTTACGCGATTGGGTTTCCATGGGGCCTCCGTACATCTATCCGCAAATAATGTAATTGCTCACAACGATACAAACATTATACGACGGCTGGCGAAACTTGTTTCTCAAATCACCAATTTACACCTGCTCTCGTGTCCAATTAGAATTTCAGAATTGAAAATTGGATAAATTGTATTTTCATATCAGTCGGTCATGCCATCGTCAATAATTTATTATGCTACTAACCGGATGCTTTTCTATAATAGTTATTGGGGATTTACGGTCCCTGTCCGGTAAATGGGGAAAATCTTCGAAAGGATCGTGCGATGTCAAACTCCCTCCGTCCGTTTCTTTATTTGGTCCTGCTCGTATTAATTGTTGGTCTGGCGTGCAATATCGGTAGCTCTGGACCAGCCACCCAGGTTCCTCAACCTTTCAACACATTGCCACCTGAACCAACCAGCCAACCACCAACTGACGAACCTCCCACGATAGAACCGGCAAGTCAGGCGATTTCCAATCTGACGGATGCGAAAACCGCAGTGATCCAAATTGAGGCAGAAGGCACATTTGTTGACCCCGAATTTGGGCTGCAGTTGAACAGCGCCGGGCGCGGGTCGGGCTTTATCATCGATCCTTCCGGGCTGGCAGTTACGAATAACCACGTCGTTACAGGTGCTGCGTTAATTAAGGTTCGCCTGACAGGGGAAAACAATTGGCGGAATGCGCGATTGGTGGCTGTGTCTGAATGCTCAGACTTAGCTGTAATCGATATCGAAGGCGATGGCTACCCGTATTTTGAATGGTTCGATGGACCTATTGATGCAGGTCAAGAACTATATGTAGCCGGCTTCCCGCTTGGAGATCCGGAGTTCACGGTCACGCGGGGAGTCGTTTCAAAAGCCCGGGCAGATGGCGAATCAACGTGGGCTTCTGTAGACTCAGTCTTCGAATATGATGCCAATACTCTGCCTGGTAATTCAGGTGGTCCGGTCATTACGCCCGATGGAAAAGTTCTTGGCATCCACTATGCCTGGATCGAGTCGACCCGCCAGAATTTTGGTATATCACGCGACGTCGCAGCTGCAACCGTTGAGCAATTAAGAAGTGGTGAAAATGTCGATACGGTTGGTATAAACGGTATGGCTGTCTCGACAGAAGACGGCAGCCTGACTGGCATTTGGGTTTCTTCTGTCCAGTCGGGTTCCACTGCTGACCAGGCTGGGGTACGGCCGGGTGATGTGGTTTATCAAATGGAAAACCTGGTGCTTGCAACCGATGGCACCATGGCTGATTATTGTGATATCCTGCGTACCCACAATCCATCAGACACCCTCAACCTGACAGTCATCCGTTGGGACAGCGGCGAAATCATGGAAGGGCAGCTGAACGGTCGTTCACTCGGGTTTACAGGCTACTACGGTGACAGCAGCAGTTCGGACACTTCCCAGGATAGTGGTGATACTACAGGGGATGTCAGCGGCGACAACACTGGCTTGCCGGATGGTGTCGAGCAAATCGGAAGTGGCTATTACTACTACGGCGCGACATATTCCGGTGATGTGGCCTATGGAAGCGATTTTGATTGGGATGACTTGAGTGATTGGTTTTACTTCCTGACCAATGGTAGCGACAATGATTTCGATGTCGAGGTTATCCCTGGCGTGCTGCATATGAATATCACCGGCACCGATACCTGGCTCTATCTGGTTAATGACAATATTGAAATGAGTGATGTGCAGATCGACACCAGCGCCAATAATCGTGGTTCAAATGAGAACAATGTGTCGATGATCTGCCGATATAGCGATCGGGGTTGGTATGAGTTTAATATCGGTAATGATGGCGTTTGGGATATCCTACGCTATGACGAAGGTTCAGGATATAAAACGCTATACAACGGCGGATCCACAAACATCAACATGGGCAAGGATACCAATACATACACTGGAGTATGCTCAGGCGATAAGCTTACTCTCTATATCAACGGAGTTGAAACCCGTACAGTCACTGACCGGACATTTAGCTCAGGTTATGCCGGCATATCTGCTTCTTCGTTTGGTTCAGTGCCAGTAACCATCGAATTTGATTACGTAACTTTCAGCATCCCATAAGAATATTTCGGGCCTCCTCCCAACAGAACCCCCAGGTGAATATTCAGCCTGGGGGTTCCTTAATTTCCTTCAAATATCGGGGTTACGTCCAGTATCTGAAATCACTTTTGTCTAATCGTGGAATTTCCACTACAATGAGCCTTGACATTAACGTAACGTCAGGGTGTATCTTATGCAACGAGGTGTGATGACCGAAACATTGACCGTCAAACAAGTGGCTGATCTAGCAGGAGTAAGTGTACGCACCTTACATTACTACGACCAGATCAACCTTCTCAATCCCGAGCGGGTGAGCTCGAACGGCTACCGGCAGTACAATGCCGATTCCTTATTTCGCTTGCAGCAGATAATGTTTTACCGAGAGCTCGGGCTAAATCTGGAAGATATCCGGCTCATCCTGGATCACCCGAATTTTAATGAGCTCCAGGCCCTTGAGGGACATCGAACTTCCTTACAATCCCAAATCAAGCGTCTGCAGGAGTTGTTAAAAACGGTCGATCACACCATCTCACATTTACGAGGTCAACGAACGATGGAAAAAAAGGATTATTTCAATGGATTCAGTCCTGAAAAACAGGCGGAATATGAAGAAGAGATCGCTCGCAGATACGGCAAGGAAATCCTGGCAGAGAGCAAAAAAGTTTGGGATGCTAGCTCCCCCCAGGAGCGCGAAGGTATCCTACAAGAAGGTCGGGACATCACGCTGGCATTGGTAGAAGCTATGCATTTGGGGCCAGGAAGTCCTGAGGCACAAGCCCAGGTTGAGGCCTGGCATAATTATCTCAGCTGCAATTTTTGGATACCGAATAATGATCAGTTCCTGGCGTTAGGCCAGGGATATGCGGCCGACCCCGAATTCCGGGCAACTTACGAAGCGATCCAGCCTGGTCTGGCAGAGTTTATTGCTACTGCAATTGAAATCTATGTCAAGAATCTTAATTAATCCAGGCTCGTGCCGGGACAAGTCGATAATCCCGTCCGGTCAGCCATTATTCCACTATAAACAACGATTCATTTCCAATAGTGGCTGCCTCGGTTCCACGAGAATCCCCAAATCAAATCCCCCTCGTTTGAACTTTCGAGGGGGATTAACATTCGATCTTCATTTTCCAACATTGATGTATGAATGAGCTGCACCCTCACCAATTAATTAGCGTCTCAAAAAATTACCCGGCGACTTTATTCGAAGTCAGGCGCAAACGCAGGCTGTCCCACAACATGACCAATAGCTCTTTGAGATCTACAAGGTCGGCCGGCCCAAGGATTTTCCAGGGAGCATAAAACAGCCGGTCTATTCGAATTTCAGCATCCTGGCGTGCCTGAAAACCGGGTTCGGTCAGGCGAAAATACATTTTATCGGCGTGTACCCATCCCAACTTGCTCAGCGATTTTAACGCCTCTGAATAAACCCGGGGCGCATGCCCGCGCCGCTCAAAGATTTGCGTCAGGTCATCCAGGGTGTACCCGGATTCTGGTTTGACTTGTGATGCTTTCCACAGTTGGGTAAAGATTTCCCAGGCAGGTGGTGAAAGGTCGCGTGTGGCTGGATGTTTACGCCAGGCCTCCAGCATACAATCATCGCGGTAAGCATTTAAATCGGTTAAATATTGGTCAATCCTGACGACGACGGGAGCCACCGACGCATGATCTGTCCGCCGGGAGAGATTAAGGGCCCATTTTCCGGGCGGCTCCGGTACCGATTTCGGCGCTCGCCACAACCCGGCGTAATATCCCTGCTAGGTGTTCAAGATCCTCCAGCGAAAGCGGGTGCATCGCCTGCATCGCGACATCGGCTGCCTGGATAATCCATTGAATCGTCATTCGGCCAGACTCGGTCAGGTTATATTCAAAACGCGGGTATGCACCACCATCCGGAGCTGGGGCGCTGGCTTTAAGATAACCATATTCGGTCAGTTTTTTGAGGCGGTTTTCATAAATATGGGGAGCATAAAACGGAACGCGGACCAACAGCTTGGCAGCTGAGATCGATTCGGGATCAAATGTAAGGGCAGGCAACAGCAGATACCAATCACAGTCCCCCATCCCGGCTTCACGGGCACGACCTTCCATCACCGGATAATAATGCTGGCCCAGTGCCCTGAGGACTTCAAGGGCCAGTGGCCATAACTGGTGATTGTTGTCCATAAGCTCACCTCCAAAGGCGATCGGACGACCAATAATTAGAATTATTTTACCAGATTGCACTGGCCGCATCTTTGCAAGTATCCATTATCGGAATTGCATCATTCAGATATCCGCATCGAATTGTCAGGGTTAAAGCCGTGATAGAGAGACCAATATCATCGACCTGATTTTTCCTAGTTTACTCAGGATACCTCCCGTTAGCATTAATTCGAAAACATTCATCTCTATTTTCCTGTAACCATCTTCCTTCTGCTGATCTTAATTTGACGTCGAGTGTTCTTTTAAAATACACCTCCGCACGATCGGTATGCCACCATCGCCTTTTTGTGCAATAATGAACGGAGACACATACAAACTCGGAGAATCATGCATGCCCAGTACATCGGTTAACGGCATTGATATGGATTACAAGTTGTCCGGCCTGGCTGACGCGGCTGTCCGCGGAATGAACATCGGCGTATTGAAGAATGCCTCCACCACCCGGATCCGCCAGCGCAATGGGTTCGCCCACCACTGCCGGGTTCTGCTCTCTGATTGTCGCGGCCAGGGACAATCTGGTCATCCCCCAGTGGATTATTCCATGCAGCAGCATGTTGAGGATCTGGCTGATACGTTGAGTGAAGTCCAGCCCGATCTACACCTGGTAGTCGCGAGTTGGCGAGACGCCGCACACGAGGCAAACTCAGAATCGTTTTACAACCTGACTATCCACTGGAATATTTCAGCTGGTTTTATCGCGCTGTATCCAGAATTAATTGCCCAGACCAGCAAGCGCAATGAACTGCTGGATTTTCCGGCGGTGACCCGATTGTGCGATGCTTTTCTCTAGTTTAATCTCTCCACCTAGCTGAGGAAAATTCGCTGTCCCATTTGCATCATCGTTGGCGAATTCGATCGATTGAAAGGCATCGAATACGCAAAATACCTAAAAGCAGGAATCCCCCAGGCTGAGCTGCACCTAATCCCTGGATCCGGGCACGCTTCTTGCTAGGAAAAACCTGAAGAATTTAATACCATCTTGCTGGGATTTCTGGCAAATTGCCCAGCGCGATTCTGGCTGAGAGAACGTCCTGGAGGTGAATATGTCCCGCATCCCGTTTGCATTCGTACTCATTTTCATTCTTAGCTTGCTTTCAGGCTGCACGCTGCCTTTCGGACCGACTCCAACTCCAACTGCGAACGACCTGATTATCCCCACAACGGTGCCGACCAATACCCCACCGCCCACAGTTACGCTGCCACCTCCTGCCATTGCATCTCCCCCACCCACTGCCTCACTCGTGCCACCCACGGTAACTCCTCTGGCAAACTCGCCAAATGTGACTGCCATTCCGGATCAAGAAACTTTCAAGGTCCGCTTCCCTGCCGGCAGAACAGGTGTCCGGATTAACTCCACCCTGCAGGCAGGTAGTACTCAGCGCTATTTGATCCGCGCCCAGGCAGACCAGACTTTGCTCGCAGAAATTTTGACTCCCCGGCAGGATTTGGTTTTGGCATTGTACACCGAGGCTGGTGCTCTGCTGCCGCCGCTCCAAGAAGGGCTGGCATTGTACGAGTGGAGGCTGCCTGCAAATCAAGAATTTCGTCTGGATGTGATTGGGTCGAGCAGTGCCGCAGATTACCTGCTCGTGATCAATATTCCGCGAATTGTCCGCTTCCCAATGGGCAGTTATGGAACGGTGGAACGCGGTCAGGTGGGAGGAGGGGAATCATTCACTTATCGCCTGAGGGCAGCCCAGGGTCAAACGATGACTTTACGTTTAAAAAATTCCCAGGGAGCCGCTGTATTGGGTGTGTACGGTCTCGAAACAGGCAATCAGATTCTTGCACCCGAAGAAGGGAAAACCGAATGGAGTGGTGTTCTCCCTGCCTCAACCCATTACATCGTCCAGGTGGTTGGTGTCGCCGAAGGGGTTTCTAGTTTTGAGGTTGAATTTGACATCCGCTGACCAGTTCATCAGGATTCCAATCCGTTGAACTTATAGGAGCGAAATCAATTAACCGGAATAAAACTTAATGATGCTGTAAATCGCCAGGATATTCAAAACAGCCAATAATGCCAGGTAAATCGCTAGAGAAATCTGGCGGGGCAGGATCGCCTGGCGATCGAGCACATTAGCAATCACGCGCCAGCCAGCCACAAAGGGGAAGATGGTGAGGACGACCACAGGCAATGCATAGCGTGCCGCTGGCAGCAGCAGTGGTCCGTGCAGGCTGCCGACGCCGCGCAGTATCGTCTGACCCCAGATAATCCCGGCAGATAGCATCAGTAGAATGAATAACGCCCAATCGATGGTTTTACGCACCCGGTAGACAGCAATCAGATAAGCGACGAGGGCGATCGTAGTCACCAAGCCCAGAACCAGGTAGCTCAAATTTCCTAGCAAAGGCACATTGCTCCAACCAAACCTGGCCCAAAACGTCTGAAAAAGATTTCGGATCGCTGCCCGGTAGTACCATCCAGTCGCAGGCAGGTTAGAAAATGAGCTGACCGCGGTATTAAGGTTGGTTAGGACGCTGTAAGATAGACGCGGCATAACCAAGCTCCGCAGCCTGAACCAGCCGCGTTCGGCTGACGGATTTGCCAGCCCATTTTCGCGTTGTTGCGCTCCTGCAAGACTGGATCCTTGGACGTCAGGGTACAAATCCCGGACTTGCTGGCGGGAAAGCTCACCCGGCACCATCAGGAAATCCGTGAAATAAACCCGCCCTTCCCGATCGCTTTCGCTCATCCTGGCACGCAGCTCTACCCATGGATAATCGGCAGTTTCAGGCACCTGGATTTGGGCAACAACCAGCTGCTGTTCTTTGGTCGCAGTGAACGCCTGAAAAGATTGCCAGCCCGTACGCGCATTGAAGCCGATCTCAACCGCCGCTGCCCGGTCGGACCAAATCCAGCCTGCCAAAGTAGTAGTTTTTCCTTTGATCGCATTGCGTTGGTCCCCGGTAATTGGCTGTATCAGTACGTTTTTCGGAATAGAGGGGAAAGATTCATTATGAGTGCATAGACATCTCTCGGACCGGTAGAAACCTGCAGCCTGTTTTGGCCAGCCTGCGGCGAATATGTTTCCCAGGCGGCTGCATTTCCCCAACCAAGCACTCCGATCGCCAGCGCCAGGCTGCCCACCAGCATTGCAAACCAGGGGACCCACGGGTACTTATTTTTAAAAATTGAAAACAACAAAACGAGCGGAAGGAGAACCACTGCGGCGAAAACGGTCGATTTGGTGAAATAGCATAAACTTGCGGCAGCGACCACCCACCCAAGCTCAAACCAGCGCAGCCCGCCTCGCACCAACCGTGCGCTGCCCCACATAAATAGTGTAAAAACGAAAGCCGCACCAACATCGTTGTTCACCGAGGTCATGCTATCTAACACGCCAGGAATGAGCACTAATGTCAGGGGTACGAGCCAGGCCAGGCTAGTGTCCCAGCGCCCGGCGATTTCCTGCACCAAGCCCATCCCGGCTGCCAGCATGCCCAGGAAAAAAAGCAGCGACACCAGGCGAGCTGCGTAAAGCTGTGTGGTCACGTCCGTATATTTGAGCAAACGCAGCGGGAGCGCCGCAAACCAATAATACAGCGGCTGGTCATCAAGCTGGGAAATCCCGATCCAGACCGGCTCGGTTTGCGAGAGCAAATTGGGGCGGAAATCCAGGCCTTCGAAAAACCCGTGTTCCAGCATTGAAGCCGCCACTTCTCGGCGCATGTTCTGGTCGTAATCTCCGGGCTGCGGCAGTCCAGGACGGTTCGCAATCAGCCAGGCGTATTCAAACTGGGTGGGCTCATCGTAGTGCTGCCATGGGGGGATGAAGAAGGTGTATATGGTGCCCAGAATCAGCGCAAGCAGGAAGATGCTGAGCATCGGCCGATAAGTTTCACCTGTTTCACCCCGCTCCAGGATCACAGAACCTGCCCATTAGCTCGAATGCAATTGAGAGATGTGATGCTCATGAATGGAATGAAATCTCAACTTACTCGAGGTTTGATCCAATCAAATAAGGATCAAGAGTGGTGGAAGGGTTCTTTTCTAAAAGTCGCTCGGGAATAGAACGGTTTAATAATCGATAGAACAATATTTCGTAGGAGTCGGTCACCTTTTCCCAGGAATAATATTCATGGGCACGTTGGTAAGCTTTTTTTTGAAAATCGAACACTAAATTGGGTTGGTTGATAAGTTTTTGGAGCACTTCCCTCAGGCTATTCGCCCCCGCAATACCATCGTACCAAAAACCTGCATCTCCGATAGTTTCCAGATTTTCTGGTGTGTTGTGGGCGATGACACAATTTCCAAAAGCCATCGCTTCAACTAGCGCAGGATGCGTACCCCCAACGCCAGACGTTTCCACGAACGCAAACGCATTTGAACCCAATTCCAAATACCCATCACCGAAGATGTACCCTGTAAATTTAATCCGTGGATCCCCAGCAGCGATCTCATGCAGCTGGCTTTTGTATTTCTCTGCGTACGGTGCATCCCCAACAATCACACATTGCATATCCGTCTCAATCTCGCGAAACGCCTGGACCAAATGATGGGCATAATTTTCCGGAACCAACCGACCAACAAATAGTATATATTTTCCTGGATCTAGGTCGTAGGTTGCCAGCGTATCACCGGCGAGCCGTTTTTCGACCTCTGACCCATAAGGGATATATGGAGGCGTGCTGTCAAATTCATTCTGGTAGTAGGCTTGAACTACTTTTGAGTTTGTCAGATACGCATTCGGTAATTTGGTTGCCAGGTACTCGGCAAATTGGATATATTTTTTTGCGAATTTAGGCCATTTTTCGCGTTTCCAATCCAGGCCATCAACATTGAGAATAGTTTTTGTCCCAACCAGCCGAGGAATCCAGGTCACCGGGCTATTCCCAGCAATAAAATACAGGGCTATGTCGTAACGTTGTGTGAGTGAATGTAACGAAGATATAAAACTGTGGATGATTGTGTCCAAATATTTGTTTGGGAGCGTACCGTGAATAATCTGGCGCATACCCTTGTAATACGGCTCCCGATAACTCAGGTGATGCGACCTTCCATATACACTCACCTGATGCCCTCGTTCAACCAACCGTTCCCCTAGTTGTTCCACACAGGTTTCGAATCCACTGTAGCTGGCAGGAATACCGCGTGTCCCCAGCAATGCGATTCTCAGTGATCCGGATTGGTCTACAACACTCATCGTCTATATCTCATTTGCTCAAATCAATTTTGAGTACGTCTGGCGTCTGACTGCGGTTTGCTCGTACTCTGATCGTTCTTGCAGGTACTCCAGCAACAACATTGTAGGGTGGAACATCTTTCGTCACAACCGCACCTGCAGCAACGATACTACCCATCCCTATCCTGACACCGTCTACAATCGTGGCTTTTGCTCCAATCCAACAGTCATCCTCGATTTCTATCCCCTTCCGGGAGCTCGGCTGCAGCCTGATAGGGAGCTCGGCGTTTTCGAAAACATGATTTTCAGCATGCATACTGACCATGGGTCCCATGATCACATTTTTACCAATTTGGATGCCGCCTTGCGCCCCGAGGAATGAGTGAGCGCCAACTGCCGAGTTATCACCTATGTTTAATCCTTCGCCAAGCTCCTGAATGACGCCAGTACATTGGATCGTTGAATATTTGGCGATGGTCACGTTATTTCCGAAAACAACCCCGTTTTTGGAAAGTGCGTCGATCGTCACATAATCTTCGATAATAACACTTTGCCCGATGAATATTTTCTTTTTATGTTTTAATATTGAGCGCCTGCCCAGGAACAAGATTCCTCCGCTGCTTCCAAGTCTCGGGCGCATCAGTGTACCTCTGATAGCAGCAATCCCTCGTGTCGAGAGTAATTCGAATAAATCGCCAGATGAGATACTCGGATCCAACTTGTATAAATCGTCTTGCTTTAGTCGACGGATCACTAATTCCGTCCAATTGTGGATCCAACCAGGCATGTATCAAACCTTAACTTTTGTATTTGGTTTCAATGATACTCATCATTTGATTTGCTTTGAACTGCCAAAAAACAGATTCTGGTAATTTACCAATCGGAATTACTTCATTATTTGTCAGAATATTTAGAAAATCAGCCAATGCTTTCGTAAAGCTTTCCGGATCACTAGCGATCTTGACATTTGGGAAATCCGAATATTTTTGGACACCTCCAACGTTGGTTGTGACAACAGGTTTTCCCATATAGAGGTATTCATAAAATTTTATCGGATCAACATCGTGCTGGCGTTCCTCACTGTAAGGCACGACACAAATATCGAAGTTAGCCAGGTAATCAGGCAGTATTTGATAATGTTTATCCCCCAAATAATGAACATTTGGAAATTTCCATAATGGGCGCATCCACCTCGGATTTAGCTGCTGTCCGATAAATACAAAACTTGTGTTTGGCAGTGATCTTGCTGCATGACTAATGATTTCGATAGAAAACATTTCCTGCATTTTTCCAGCATATCCAACAATTGGATGAGAAATTTTCATTAGATCCGGAGGAATTCTGTCTTGGGTATTTCGCCAAATGTTTTGGGTCGACACCGTTAGGGATGAAAAATACATTTTCCCTGCCCTCCGCCAACCACTGGCGTGTTACTTCAGAATTCGTGAAAATTATTTGGGCGAGTTTCTTTGCCTTGTCATAGTACCGTAAGAGATCTTCCTTCATGGATTTATATGCAGGGATCTTGGTCAGATTGTCCACCGCATCCATGACGAGAAATGGTTTTTCAAAATTCTCGATCAATGGAATTGGGAGAGGGCTTGAAATATAAAAAACCGGTTCAACCATAGAAAGTTCCCGAAGTGCTTCGTTAATTGATATTTTCGTGTCATCTCTCCGATATGCTTCTGAAATCCAGCCCTGCCGTTTAATTATTGGATTAATAAAGTCTTTGTAACGAATATCCAATACAAATGTTTTTTGCCCTACCTGGCTAAGTGCACGCTCTTTACGAGTGTATACTTCAGCATTTCCCTCTACCTTCCAAGGTCTTCTAAACACAAGCCTTTCTGCAAGTGAGATTGGCCTATCAATGATTAATAACTTATTGACAAAAGGGTGGTTTGCAAATTCCTGTAATAAATGAGCGTCTCGAGTGCGAAAACCTTCTTTTTGATTTTTTTTCCAGTCATGAAAGGGAATGGCGACTATATCGAATTTAGCCATGCTCAGCAACTCTAGCAGATAGTTGATAGTCATCAAATGCCGGAATTTTTTGATTTGGCTGGATGACGGACTGCTGTAAATAGATGACTCGGGTAGCGATTCCCAAAGTGATCCAAAATATTAGGTTAATAGGGTACGCATCCAACATTGAGCCAGCCAGGCCTGAAAGCAGAAAACTAACTGCATATGCCACTGCCCAAGCATTAAATGCTCTTAAAGTTGGATTGGTTATTTTCCTTTGGTTTCTTATTATTAAGAATACACTTATTCCAAAAAAAAGAGTGAAAATTAAAAACCCTGGAATACCCAATTCTAGAATAATTTTTAAATATTGATTATGTGCCGAAATATACCTGTTCCCTGTATTCTCAAAATAAAATGCAAGACCTTCGCCAGCACTCCCGGTGCCGTAACCAATCCAAGGTGAGTCTTTTGCCAACGGTACCACTTCTTTCTGCCAAAGTTCCAAACGAAATTGGAATGTTGGAGCGCTTATAGGTCGAATTAAATCCTGAATTCCTTGATGAACAGTGCGAAATTCAGGGTTATTAGCGGTTGCTACAAATACCCCCAAAATACAGATAATCCCAATAATTCCAATCATAATTAATCTTATTAATGTTCGAAATGGTTGCTTGGTTAATAGAAAAACCACTACCAGGCTGCCGGCGATTAATGCAAACATGTTGCTTTTTGTAACAGTCATCACCAATGCAATGACTTGGATTGGAATCATAATCAGAAGAATCTTCCGAAATCGTTTAATCTTAGTGAGATACAACGATACCAGGAGCAAAGTAGAACCGACGAGCAAGATCCCAAGGTGAAACGGACCGGATAATGTGGAAAATGCTCGTATATGCCCTCCCATCAGATAAGTAGTTGGAGATCCCGTGCTCAACTCAATCAGCCGAAAATCAAGCCCAGTCGGTAACAAATACTGCTTGATCCCGTACAAAGCAATGAGTGTCGAGGCAACCAGCAAGATATTGATGAAAACCTGCACGGATTTTATCGTTCTAAACCAATACCGACCGATAAAAAAACCGCAGATCATAAAAGCAAACTTGCGGAATCCCTCCAGCCCGGCCTCGAAAGAGGGAATATTGGGATGAAACATCCACACGAAGGCTAATAGAACAAAGGATAAACCCAGGATATCGATGAAACCAATCCTTGGATTAACTTTGTCAATTAGAGTCAACCCAATGAACGCAAGAATTAACAGGATTACAAAGTCAATTGCCAGAGGAAAATAACGGATGCCAGTGATTGATTTGATCAGCCCGTTCAGAAGGGCAATCAGGATCAATCCAGGAACCAGGTAATTTCGCAAAGTTGATTTTTGCAGCATGAGAATTGTTTACACCACACAATCCAGACAGCCTGGATCATTCCACTCGCGTATTTAAAACCATAAAATTTTACTACAATCACCAAAGCTCACGGATTCGTGCAGTACATACCATCATGAGAGTTGGATGATAAGTTCTCGATAAGCCAACAAACTATTAATGCAAGAATGTGCTCTATCTTAATTCATGAAGGAAATGAAAGTCTCAACAATGACTTTGATGATAATCTTTGCATGATCCCCTTGCCCCCGAAATAATCTTATTAGAGCTGAGGCAAGCATTCCCAGGACCACTGAAGGTAGTGCCCAGGGAAAATAATTTCTAGTAACAATCAATCTACTCCGGAAACTAAAATAATCTGTATCTATTCTTCTTTGTTTGGGAACTACTGTATTCCCAGTCGAGCGTCCTCGCTTATGGTAGATCACACTCAGAGGCGCATAACCATGCCGGAATTCTTGACCGGCGCGGATTGCCCAATCAATTTCCTCGGCAAATAAGAAGTATTCTTCGTTCAAATAACCAATTGATTCGATCAATGAATTGCGCACAAAAATCGCTGCACCATGCACCATATCCATCTTTTTCTCAACGCAATCTCTCTCAAATTCGTCTGGATTGGATGTATCACTGGGTGGAAGGATATAGTGAGAACTTGCCAGCCAACGGTTATAGCGACTTCCGCCCAGTGTTTGGACCAAATTTGGGTTATCGTAATAAAACAAGGTCGACCCGCACATACCGATCCGTTCATCTTCTTCTACCCTGGTAACAAGTTCACTCAAAGTATCAGGAAGAACAACTGTATCGTTGTTTAGCACCCAGAAATATGCAAATTCACCAGTCTGAGTGGCAAACCGCAGGCCGACATTATTCCCACCGGCATAACCAAGATTTTTTCCGATTTGTATGAATGTTATTCGACTGTCAGGTTGTAATTTCGTCTCATCCGGGATTGGAATGGAGTCGATATAACTAAACTTAAGTGGATAATCAACAGGGCAAGAAGTATGTAGAAGTCCATGCGCTAAAAAATCGTAATTTTCTTTTCCGGACGCCCACTGCTTCAATCTTTCTAACGATTCATCTTCAGACGCCGCATCACATACAATAATATGAAAATTTTCGTAACTACTGCACAAGACACTTTGAATACACTCGAGGGTGTCTCGCCAACCATTCCAATTTAAGATGATAATTGCTACCTTCTTGCTAATCATAAAGTTAGGGAGAGGGTTTCTTGCCTATGATTAATAATTCCTCACCGACACCCAATTTCTTAGACCGATCAAGGTATTGTTGTAAATTTTCTTGAACCAAGAAAGTGCTCCCCTTGAATTTGTTAATCAGTGATAAATCTGTGCTCCTCAGTGATCCGCCAGAGATAGCCCCTTCTTTACGAATGACATCACTGGATATGAATACCCACCACGCAGATGTGGAAATTGTTCTGTTTTCCACAATTTCAAAACCTGCCTTTTCGACGACTTCGGTTAAAGATTTTGGGCTAAACAAATAAAAATGACGAGGCGGGTCTAAATGCAGCCAGGCCGATTGAAAATACTCATGCCCAAAGCTACGAATATTTGGTGTCAGAATAACAACAACCCCATTGGATTTCAACAGTCGCCAGGCTTTTTTTAATGCGTCACTGGGGGATTCCAAATGCTCAATCACATGGTCCATCGTAATCGCGTGATAGGCTTCGTTTTCCAGGTTTATACTGTCAAAATCCTCTGTATACATTGGTACACCTAGCGTACGCTCAGCTACAAGCGCCGCATCTCGGTCCGGCTCGATACCACTCACATCCCAACCAAGGTTTTTCATAAATGACAAATATTTTCCATTCCCCGCCCCAACATCAAGTAGTTTCGCCGCTGGAATGTGATGCAGGAACATGATCTTTTTACCCAATTCATCCCGAAAGAATTTTTGCTTTGCTATCAGATGAATAATCGGGTTTTTCGAGTAATCGATGGAATAGCCGTAATCGTGATTAAGTATATATTTGTAAATTTGATTGACAAATCCATGGTCAAGGTTTTTCTGAACGAAATCACCATGAGTATGGTAATTTTGATACAGCAAAAAAGTATCTTCTTTTATCGTTTGTGGGGATAACCAAATTAAATCACACTGATGACACTGCAACAAATCCCAAGATCCATCGACCCCATACAAACGATCTGATAAATCTTTATATAATTTCCTGCCAGGTTGTCCACAATTTGGACAATCAGGTAATGTCTTTGTATGGATCGGCATGATTTTGATGCTCCATCGTATTATGAAATCGATTTGCGTGCAGGAATTAATCGATGGGTAAAGTTAATAATAAAGTCGCGTTCCTTCTTATCTAAAATCAATAACCATGCTAACGCTGAATACCCGACAAAAATCGTTAAAATCATGATAAACAACTTAGATATCTGCTCACCGTTGGAGTAATTTTGGGCAATCAGGCAAACCGCGGCGAGCATTACTAAACTAACTAGGAATTTTACACTTGAAAAATTAAAAATTTCTTGTTTCCTCATAAACTTCAACCTTATGGCAATCCAAATTAATAGAAATGTATCAATTGAAACTCGTAGTGTCCATGCAACGGCAGCGCCATTGATCCCCCAAAGTTTCATTAAAAATAGTGCTCCCACAACATAGCAAGGGAATTCGATTAAAGTGAATTTCGCTGGAATATCTGGTTTTTCCTTGCCATTTAATAAAGTCGCTGGTATCCGGCCGAAGGAGTTAATAAATACTCCTATGACCAATACCGATGCAACGATCGCACTATTCTCAGCGATTTCGGACCCGATCCAGACATTAAGGATATTTTTTGAAAAAATCGCTAACATTATTGCCAATGGCCCCACAGAAAGAAAAACAAATTTAATTCCAAAAGATATCATGCGGTTATCTACCTCATTATTGCGAGGGCTTGTGCTTGTTTCGCTGAAAACTGGTAACAGGACCGCGGTTATGCTCGTTGGAATTATCCAGAGCCGAGTAAGAGTATCGTATGGTACTGAATAATATGCGAGAACTGCAACGGATAAAATCGCCGAGATTAAAATTCTTTCAGTATATATAAAAACCGCCGACATCCCATTTGAAACAGCGACCCAACCGCTGTATCTTAATATTCTTAATGGCTGGTTTAGCCTAAATCCCGCGGATCTGAATAATTCCGGATAGACAAAATAATTTCCCCAAGAATAGGCAAGGAAAGCACCAATGATCGGAATAAGCAACAGCGCAGTTATAAAATCAATCCGCCAACCAATAATATAACCAACCAAAGGTATCAAATAAATGCCAGCATTGTAGGGCGTACGGATTAAATTTACGATATCAAATCTTTGCCCGGCCTCTAATCCACCACGTAAAGAGTTATTCATCAAGATAAATGGAATAGAGAAAGCTAAAATCCAAAACATTCTTTTTGCTTCAACCACCAAATAATCTGGAATGTTCATAACATTTTCAACGATAAATGGCGTTGAAACGAAAAAAATTACGGATATTACAAGTCCAAGAACCAGGATCATTGAAAAAGCCGTCCAAAATATATTGGCTAAATTATTGCCTTGGGGGTTAGACAATTCTTCTGCCATATATTTTGTGACCGCTGTCGAGATCCCGAAGTCGAGGATAGCCATATAATTTATGATTGTCCACGAAAGCGAAAACAAACCATACCGTTCTATGCCCATACCAACCAATAAGAATTGAATAGAAATAATACCGATTGGGACTAATAAAAATCGGCTGAATAAATTAATAAATGTATTCTTAAATACAATTGATCCAGTATTCTCTGGAGATCTATCTGTAGATATCCGCATCACCAAACTCTATCCCCCAGCCGAATGATTCTGAATTGCCCAACCGGCCGAAGCAGATAATTATTACTTCCGAGTTCCCAATTGCGGTTTTCGATGGCAGAACTCCTTGTTTCGATTTCGTTTTTTTTTGTTATTGATTAGGTAAAAGATATTAATAATGTGATTCCCCAAAATGGGTACCCTTGACGGATAAATCCCAGACCTAAAAGAATTTCCAGATAACATATATTGCTTCAATTCATCCAAACTCTTAGTGGTACTCTCGCTAAGTAATTTTACAAAAGCCAGACCCGCCCCAAGGAGGTAATTGTACTTGCGGTTTTTTCTTCCACTGATACGGATAACGATGCTGGTTCCAATACGCCAACGCCTCCCATAAGGCAGCTTCCAATTCAGCCCGGGTTTCGAATTTGCGACCCCTGAGAGCTAGCGACTTGAGCTGCTTCCACCAAGGCTCGATCAAATTCAACCAGCAGGCATACTTGGGTAAGAACAGGATTTGGATTTCAGGCCAGGCCGCCAAAGCAATCCGGGTATCGCGACTATGATGGCTACTCAGATTATCTTCGATGATCAACAGACGTTCAGCAGGGAAAGTGTGAATAACCTTTTCCAGCAGTTGGATATGACTGGCACTGTCCCTTTTCTCACTCACGACCAGAGCTGCTTCACCTGTTGCAGGTTCGAAGGCACCGTGCGCCCAGACCTTACCTCGGCGTCCGTAATCCGGCTCGAAGGTTGCTCGCGACCGATTGACAACCCATTCTGCTCCTGGGTAGGTTTTGACTGCCAGCGGTCCCAACTCATCCAAACAGATGGTTCTAGTCCTGGAAGGCGGCGATACGTACGCAGCGACAATCAGCCCCTTTTTTCCACAAACTCAGGATCGTGTTTCTCGGGTTCATGGAACCAACTCTCCTGCTTGCGCCAGCGAAACCCTTCGCCTTCGACCCAGGTCCAGATGGTTGAGTTGGATAAATGGATCCCATGGCGTTCTTTGAAGGCTCTTTGCAGGCGCTCCAAGGTCCAAAGCTCAAAAGGATATCCCAGGCTCCTGGGTTTTTGCAACGCCAGATCTAGCAAAGCACTGCGGGTTTCCTGGTTGTGGGTCGGTGGTCGCCCGGGTCGCTCTTCATCCACCAATCCGGCAATCCCCTGTTCATTGAAGCGCTTTACCCATTCGATACCCATGGGTGCCCCTTTGAAGCCAGCGCGCTCGCCCGCTCGAGAGGCAGCCAATTCAGGATTATCCAGCATAGCCGCAATGATTTGGGCACGCTGCACAAGCCGAACGGGCTCTGTACGCGATTTTGCCAGGCGTCTGATTTCCTGTTCTTCTTCTCTTGTTAATGTACGAAGTTTGATCCGTTTTGACATGCTGTCCTCCTGTTCCCAGGAGAACAATTTTAACCTATTTCACGAGAAAACCACTTAGCATATAAACACAAAATAAACTGATAGCTCCCGGCTGGAGCATTTTGAGGCAACAGCCAAAGAAGTAAATCATATTATCACATGGCTAATTGCTGTTATCTTTCTAAAAATACAACGGGACTAGATCTAGAGGATTTTGAAAAATGTAACACGGCATCCTGGTAGAGTGCGAATTCATTGGTGCCCTAATCAATGCTACTTCCTTTATAAGCGCACTTTGATAACCTGAGGGATCGCATTTGTAGTATGAAATCCAACATTTCGCGAGGCGAGTATTTACGAAGACAATTTCTCATTGTTCATGAATTATGATGAAATCAACATAGAGATTGCGGTCGATGCCATCTACCATCTCATCATTAAGGAAATTTACCCCAACAAACTGGTACCCAGCTGGCATGTCAACCATCGTGCTCACAAGTTGAAAACTTCCATCCCCAGCCTCGAGTTGGAAAGTGTCTATAGGGACAAAATTATGTTCGATTTGAAAGTTAACCGGTGATGGGTTGGATTGTACTGCTTTCACACTGATGATGTAATTACCTGGTTGATCGATTACCACCAAAGCGCCCACCGAACCTCCAGACCATATACCCGCTACGATTGCTTCGTTCGCCACGGTTTTATCTACTTTTTCTCCAAGCGATGCTCCCGATCGAAACCAGGTCAAATCTTCTCCTTGAATTACAACGCCTTGATCGGAAGCTACGGTGTATACATCTAAGGGTCCAGAGGGCGAGAAATCAGGGTTCCCAATGACAACGCTAGATATGTCATGGATTAGCGATGTTTTTTGATCCGATTCACCACCCAGGCAAGTGAACCAATGAATTTTCTGGAAGGCCAATCCATAATCTGCGAAGTTATATGACTCAAATCCGGCTAATCGAAAATCTTCCGCATCGACGCCGGCCTGCGTTAAATGTATTGCGGCCTGGCTGCAGGGTGCAGGCTTGTTCTGGTCGTCTGGGCAGCATATTTGTAAATCAGCCAATCCAGCTTCCAGTTGAGCAAGTGGATTTGCCGTTCGTATACCCAGGTATTGTTTATAAATCTCAAGCGCACTTGAAAACTCCCCGGAAAAACATAATATACGCGCATACATTAGTAATGCCCTCGGGGTTTCTGGTGTCAACCGGATAGATTGTTCGATAGAATGTTTCGCTTTAATCAATAATGCCTGAGTATCTGGATCACCGGATAACGGTTGGGTACATGGAGGCGAAGTAGAATCAGTCCACAATTCTCCAACAATTCTGCCCGTATTCACGTAATAATACAATGCAAGGGATCGGGGCCAGGCAAAACCAACGAATAAGATGACAAATAATAAGCCTGTCCCAAGAATGATCGTTTTGTTGATTTTGCTCAAGGAAATTAGTCTCAGAAATCGCGGCCATTGACTTCAAATCGATCGCCTGGCAGCTTAGAATTCAGTAATCATAAACCGCAGGAGTGAGGCTGTCAACGATAGCTGTTTGCTGATCCGAGTAGTCTTATTGACATAGATTGGTTAAGGAATCTGCCACCGATGAGATATAGGAAAATGTACCAGGTAAACCTGACTGCAGAGCACAAATTGCCATCTAGTGAGAGTGTATAATTCCGGATCGTGACAATTGATTAATTTATCGTGTTTTATTTCGATCATAATAAAATGGATAAAATAGCTGAAAATGATATTTAACTGTGCCCATCGGTGGTGCTCGTTATATCCAAACATTGGATTTGATCGGCAGACGTCCACCTGGTACCGGGTTACAAATAATGGAGTTAGTTTATGTTTAGAAACGGAATAATTTCGATATCTTTTTTTGTTCTGGCTGCTTTAACCGCATGTGCTCCAGGTGGGAGCCCATCTAATCCAGAGACTCTTGCGACGGTTTCCGGCGAAGTACAGACATTACCACCACCCAATATAACCACGATCAGTCAGGTACCAACTGGAACTCCCTCACCAACACCCACACCTACCATCACCCCAACGTTTGTCGTCCCCGAGCCTCCCCAAGAGAACTTCCCCAATTCGTTGCTTGGAGTTGAAATTCATTTGATGGGTGATTTAGATAACCTTCAACTGGCAGTTGATTCTGGTATCGAATTGGTTCGTTATAACGGTATCCGCTGGCATGATATCGAACCAGAGCCCGGGGTACGTAACTGGACCGTATTGAATAATCTGGAGCGAGGTCTGGAATTTCTGAATGAGAAAGGTACTCCTGTCATCGTGGTGGTAAGAGGTGCCCCCTTATTTGCCCAAAAAAACCTGGGGTATTACTGCGGTCAAATCGCCGAAGAGTATTTCTCAGCATACGCCCAGTTCTTGACAGAACTCGTCCAGCGTTACAGCCAGCCTCCGTATAACGTCAAATACTGGGAGATTGGGAATGAGCCAGATGTTGAGTATGGATTGGTTCAAGTAGATTCTCCATTTGGCTGCTTGGGTGATGCTGATGCAGCCGATTATGGGGGGGCATACTATGCCAAGCTGCTCAAGGTTGCCTACCCGGCAATCAAGGCAATGGATCCACAGGCCCAAGTGCTGATCGGCGGCCTTCTGTTGGATTGCGATCCTGACAATCCCCCAGAAGGGAAAACCTGCCAGCCAGCCAATTACCTGGAAGGCATCCTGGCAAACAGCGGGGGTAATTATTTTGATATCATCAGCTTCCACGGCTACCCACAATATGCCAACGGGCATGCCATCGATGAAGAATTTCCAACCTGGGACAACCGCGGTGGGGTAATCATTGGTAAAGCAGATTTCATCCGCACGGTGATGGCTAAGTACGGGGTTGATAAGCCAATTTTCCATACCGAGAGCTCCCTGATTTGTCCTGAATGGAATACAGGCGAATGCAATCCGCCTTTGGAGCGATTTTACACAACCCAGGCCCAGTTTTTGCCACGTCTTTACCTTCGAAATTGGGCATACGGTGTAAGCGGAACGATCTGGTTTCTTTTTGAAGGTGATGGCTGGAGAGGCGGCGGCATGGTTGGCAACCCCACCAACCCAAAACTAACACTGCTGGCATTCCGCTACCTGACTTCAAACCTTTGGAGACGCCGAATTCATTGGGGTTGTCGAGGACCATCCCGACATCATTAGCTACCGTTTCCGCAGTGGTGAAACAGAAATCCGCTCGGTCTGGAGCCTGGACTGGCAGCCCCATACGATCGTTCTACCGGAAGGTGTCACCCGCATTACAGATATTTACGGTAACTCCATTCCAGTTGCAGGAAATCAGCTTCTGGTGGATGGGGTCTATTACCTGTTTTTTGAAAACCCATAATTTCCTGCACAGTGCACCTCAACCAGTTCCCCGGTATACTGGAAACCAGCGGTTTGCTATAATGATGTTGTGGCTGGGACAACACCTTCTACGAAATCAGCAGCAACCCGCAATTTGCCCGAAGTCTACCAAGAAATAAACCGGGTTGATTTGAAACAGAACATTCGCCTGGCAGTTATCCTTAACCTGGCGGCAATCCCTGTATTTTTCGCGGCAGGCTGGTTTTTCCTGCAGATCATCGCCATCGTTCGTCCGGATGGCAATTTATTATGGGGAGCCCTGGCTGGCACGGGAAATCTAGTCTTACTGCTGCTGGGTGTCTTCGCGATGATCATCATCCATGAGCTGGTGCATGGTTTGATTTTCTGGCTTATTACCCGCGACCGTCCGGTTTTTGCATTTCGATTTCTGTATGCCTATGCTGCGGCACCTAGCTGGTTCATCCCTCGCAACCAATACATTGTCATTGGTCTCGCCCCCCTGGTGCTCATTTCGTTGGCTGGCATGCTCCTGTTCCTTTGGCTGCCGATTTATGGGGTTGCAGTCACTCTCGTCCTGATTTCATTCAATGCAGCCGGCGCTGTTGGTGACCTGGCTATTTCTGGCTGGTTGCTTACGAAAAACGCTGACCTATATATCTGCGACCAGGGCGATGCAGCTCTAGTGTTTGGCCCAGTCGAGTGATCCTCTTTTTATGAGCTCGATCTATTTTCATTCAGCGCGACTAAGACATCCTATCCACGTATATCTCTTTGAAACCAAACATTCAATCAAACCTTCTATCCGAACCAAGGAGAGCAGTCATGCGTAAGACAATTTTCGTCATCCCAATCATCGTTTTATTGCTGGCATCCATGGCCTGCAGTATCAATGTAAACCTGCCGAATATCAGAACTATCGATACAGGTCCGACAGTAACAGAGGACATTGCCATCCCTTATCCCAGCTCTGGAGAACCTCGGCTTGAAATCGCCTTTGGCGCTGGGGTCTTACACATTGCTCCCGGCACGGGCGATTCACTCGTTGAAGGGGTAGCCACTTACAATGTCGCTGAACTAGACCCTCAGGTCGTGACTGAAGGCCGTACAATTCGTTTGCAGCAAGGTGATGGCAACTTGGAAGGATTCCCGACCTTTGGTAAAAATCTAAAAATGGAATGGGATTTGGCATTGGGAACTGATCCAATGGAACTTACCATCAATGGTGGTGCTAATCAGGCTGATGTTGAGCTCGGTGGTCTTTCACTCATCGATGTGACTATCAACCAGGGTGCATCTGATTCAACCTTTGGGTTTTCGGAACCGAACCTGGTTGAGATGGGGTCCTTGCGAGTAACCGCCGGAGCAGCAAACCTAAATCTTGAAGGTCTGGTTAATGCAAATGTCCAAGACGAGATCGTATTCAAAGGTGGGGCTGGCAACTACACTCTCGAATTCAGCGGCGATCTTCAACAAGACCTGTTTGTTACCGTTGATGCCGGGTTGGGAAACATCACTCTCGAAGTGCCTGCTGGCACCCAGGCAATCGTTACGCTTGAAGGGGCATTGACGAATGTGAATACATCGGGCGGCTGGTCAAAGTCTGGCAATGAGTTTACAAACAGTGGTTCAGGTAGCATCATCCGGATTGATGTCACCATGGGAGCTGGAAATTTACAACTGCGCAACTGATTGCCTGGAAGAATTCTGCATTGACGGTGATCCGGAGCTAGTCAGCCGGATCACCGTTTTTAATTCTCCGTGGATTGTAATCGGCATACAACTTGCATCTTATATTCCGAGCTCATCCGATCTACCAGGGAGGCCTTATGCTGGAAGTATCGCCGTTACACTTGCTTTTTTTAATGACCTTTACCCTCTTTGTGATCGGCCTGATTACATTCATCACAGGAACGGTAATTTTGGTTTTGCGCAGCCGGAACAAGGAAATTAACGAAGTTGCCGCCCAGACATCACAAATTGTAAAAAAAGGGCTTGCCGAGGACGTAGCTGGTCTGGTGGGCAATGCTTCAGCATTGCTGACTGCTATGAACGATCTGGCTCGCACGCAAAATGGGATTGGCATCCTTCTTATCATCATCGGAACCATATTAATGCTGGCAAGTTGTTATCTGGTCTGGTACATCGCTTTCAGGACACCACCGCTATGAAGACCAATGAAACGATATTCAGGCTGCGGAAAAAAATTCCCGATCCGCAGCTGGCTGATATTGTCCGCGCGTTTTCCAGGGAGCCACTGGTATGGCAGGCAATCCAAATTCCCGAAGTGATTGACAGGGCGGTCGAGATTCTTAACGGAAATGGCAGCAAGTGGTCTCCTGGCAACCTGGCGTTGGTTTGCCTGGATGTGAATTTCACCAGCCTGGAGCTGAACAGCGAACCTCCTCTTTATTTGGATCCAGAACTTAAACGAGCAGCACTCGAAGCATACGAAAACTATCGCGGCGAAAATTGTCCACTCATCTCCCAGCTTTCAGAAGCAGGCCTTGTAGCGTTGGCAATTCGTGAACGCTTCAGGATCCTGGGCACCTGGGACGGCATCTTCCAAGAGCTGGATACATTTCCGATTCAAAATCTTGGAATTATCCTCACATGCCTTCTGGCATATATCCCTGATCCAGACTCCCTGGTCGTACTCTTAGCTAGCGAGAGAGGTTACCTGCTCCGGACGGTGAACGCTATCTATGCGCAGCCAGACAGTCACAAAAACCAAGCACATCAATCGGCATCACTCTTCACGCAGGCAAACTTCTCTGAGCGGATCAATGTCCTTCGGACCTTCGAAAATAAATTTACAGAGGATTCTGTTTTCTTGGCACAAGAGCTCTACCACCAGGAAAAATTGGGGTACCAACCTGAGAATTCGGCGAATTCAGTCACACCTGTCAGCAATGGTTTTGAGCTTGAACTGTTACCAGGAAAACTTTACAGAGCAGAAGTCTGCCGGATAGCTGGAAAGCCTGGGCTAGCATTCCAAACGCTAGAAGAAATCACCCACCAGCTAAACGTCATCCAGAATGAAATTAATCGAAATTCAATTTTGGAAGCATATGCAGCTGGCAGTTTACAGATAACCGATGGTTACTTGAATAACACGACTGCTCACTTTCCCTCGGATGAGGGGTTTCTGGTCGCATTCGGTTTATTACTTGTTAGCCACCAGGACGAAGAACGGGCTCGTCAACTGCTCAATACTCACCCAGGGGCACCCACCCTTCAACTGGTGGAGGCTGCGCTCCTCGAGCGGCACGGGAATATTCAACAAGCCAGATCCATAGTCCGTGGGATGTTCGATAAATCTTCCATCAATTTTAGGTTACCCTATCAGGCTGCAGTCAGAGCTGGAACCCTGTTGCTTGACCTGGATTTTCCATACGAGGCATCCCGAATTATTTCCGCCAATATTAGCCACCCATCTTGCGACAGCCAATCCACGATCCTGCTCGCTCGAGCGGAGTTGGCAGCAGGGCTCGCTTCCGACGCGCTTGAACATGCCAGATTGGCAGTGATGCTAAGTCCAGGCGAACCAGAAGCCCGTCGTTTGCTGGCTGATTGTTACGAACAAAATCAGTACTGGGCGGAAGCATTGCAGGAACGCAAATCATTGCTGGAGTCTTCAAACGCAGATCTCCAAGAACTCTGCTAAAAGCACTCACAAGTCCGAGTATGCCTATCAGGATCAAAGAGCCTTCGCCACCAGTGCGCTTCTAGCCGGGCAGGTGGATCAGGCACTGGAAATCTGCTGGAACCTGTTGTCGAGCGAACCTGACGATGGACTTACACATCACATTTTAGGAACAATCTTCACCAGCAAGGGCGAATCTGAAATCGCTCTTCAACACTACCTTCAGGCAAACCGGCTCGCACCCGATTATGCCCCAACCTGGTTGGCCCTGGCGAGTCACTACCTGCAGGCAGATGACCTGGACAAAGCGATTGAGACCTTACGCACCGGAGTCCAAGCCTTGCCAGATGAACCTCAGTTGCACCTGGCTTTAGGCGAATATTTGATAGTGGCCGAGCTGCCAACGCAAGCCCATGGAGAATTAAAGAAAGCCGCAGACCTGGTCGGGATTCCCCACCCGATAAAAGTCGAGATGCTTGCTTCGGCAAACCAGGGCGATAACCTTATCCACGTGTCTCCACTTGCTGCTCAAATATTGCTAACCCTTGGGCCGGTGTTACTGGAATTAGGCCAGTCCCAGGAAGCCTGTGATACGTTAAACCCGGTCTACCACTGCCAGCCATATCGGAATGAAGCGGCCTACCCATTTGCCAGGGCGCTTGCAGCCACAGGCAATGAACGCGATGCACTATCTGCACTCAGCACCGCTTACCATGCCAGGCAAAACGACCCTGGTCTGGCCCTCGAATATGCTCGTTTAATGGCAAAGACCGGTGAAAACCCTGAACAAACCGTTAAAGTGTTAGAAAAACTGCTCGAAGAAAATCCGCAGCTAACCGAGGCTATTGGTCTCCAGGCAGAAGCACTGGCGGCAGTACAACGTTTCCCGGAATCGCTGAGTTTCTATCAGAAAGCCATGGAAACGACCTTGATGGGAGACCCGCGTTGGGCTATCAGACTAGCACTTGGCCTCAGCCATGTGGCAATTCAGGTCGATCACACAGAAATTGCTATTGCTTCACTGCAAGAAGCGATCCAGGCATCTCCAAATCATCTGGCGCTCCAGCAAAAATTATCTGAAGCGTGCCTGGCTGCCAGCTTGCCAGAAGACGCTCTCGAGGCTGCGGAAAGGGCGCTGGATATTGCTCCTGCAAATCTTGATAATTTGGTGTGGTATGCGCGCCAAATGGATGCGCTTGACCATCCCCAACAATCTGTTTCTGCCTTAGAAAGCGCCGTAGATTTGTCGCCAAACAACCCGTCGTTATTGATTAACCTGGGACAGGCGTATATGGACCTCCGTCATCAGGATGAGGCTCACAGAAGCTACATACGCGCTGTCCAACAAGCAGACATCACATTAGATCAACTTTACAAGGCGGCTTTAGCCCTGATGATCCTCGGTGACGCCGATCAAGTTGTGGTTTCACTTGAAAAAGTTCACGATCTAGCTCTTCACAGCAGTGACCCGGTAGGGAATCAGATCCTGTTTGCTTTAATTGATGCGTATCGCACCTTGGGGAATACAATTTCGTCGATGCAAATACTCGACGAATTATTGGAAAAATCTCCGGATTCTATTCCGGCACTCTTACAAAAAGCCCAGATCCACAAGTCCGAGGGGCAAATGGCGCCTGCCCTGGCGTGCCTGAAACAAGTATTGAGCGTTAACCCTGATTCGGTACAAGCGCATCTATTAGCATCCGAGTTTTACCGAACGGTAGGAAATTTATTCGTCGCCCTAGAACATGCCCGCCAGGCATGTCAATCTATCAACAGCGAAGATCGTTTCACGGCAGCATTAATAGCCGGTGAACTCGCCTGGCAGCTATATCTACCGGATGAGGCCCAAGCATACTTAACTCTGTTGGAAACAACCCGACCCGACCAATTCGGACAAGTGCCAGAGATTAAGAAACGTCTGCTTCAATGCTTGATAGATGGGTATCAAACCGAACATTCCGCTTCCATGGATCTCGCTGATTATCTTAAGCAGAATAGGCCAGAAGGACCTTCAATTCATGCGATTAATGCATTAATTCTTACCAGTCAGGATGAAATTGTCCAGGCAGAACGTGAAATTGACTTGAGCCTGCAAAAGCTTGAGTCAGATCACCAGCTAAAAGATTTAATTTTGGATCTATTAAGCGAGATTTCATTTGGATTGGGGTTGTTCCAAAAATCGCTGGAAATCTCAGAGCAGTGGTTCGACGCCAGTCCTGCAAATCCACGCGCGACTGCGAGTCAGATCAGAGCAATCGCCTCGATGGTGGAATACAATCTACTCCTGGCAGACGTGAATGCAACACCCGTTGACGACCAGCAAAATAAATCAGATAAGCACAATATTGCCCCATTTGATCAATTATTTGGGAAACTGCTCGTCCAAATGGGGCTCCCCGCAAACCTGAATGCAGAGCAAATTATTAACCACACGGCATTACCAGACTCGTTAAAACGGTGGTATATCCGCGGCCAGGCTGCCTTACCGGCCAAAAGCTCGCAAGATAAGGCAAAAGAGAACAAATTCGTAAGTGGGTTCGCCTGTCTTGAGCTAACTTGCGACGACGCTGCAGCATATATAGCAGCTTTGCGCCACCAAGGAAAAGTCGATTCAGCCGTCATTATCGCCAGTAGCTATCCAAATCATACGGGGGTTGCTATTCAATTGGCCCTGACCTATCTACTTAATTCGCCTCTGCAGGCTTTAGGAGCTGCACTATCGGCGGTAGAAACGGTGAGTTCAGCATTAGATAGACAAAAATTACCCATCCTGAATGCCATGATTGCGAAAGCTGCTGCGCTTACAGGTGAACCATCTCAGGCGTATCAGGCCATAGAGACAGCTCTAGGTGATTGGCCTGATCAGGCGGCCTGGCAAAAATTCGCATCCGATGTAGCTGTAAAACTTGGCAAACTCAGCGAAGCCCAGCAGCATCTGGAGAAAGCTCTTGCAATCGATCCAAAAAATGAGGATTACCTGCTAGCTTTAGGTGAGTTGTACTATGAGAATGGTGCACTCCACCGCTGCCAACAAATTTATGAAAGTGCTTGTGAACAGTTTCCAACGGAAGCCAAATACTGGATCAGACTGGCACAAATTCGATCAGATCTCGACGATCTTGAGGGCTCTGGGAAAGCCTTAGAGAAGGCCCTTAGTTTACAACCGAATGATCCAAATACTCTATTATTGTCAGCAGAGTTGATGTTCCGCCGCAAAGAGTTCGAACAAGCAATCTCTCAGGCAAATTCTGCATTGAACCTAGAACCTGAAAATCCTGCTGCGGCATTTTTGCTCGCCCGCTCATTGACGGGACTCAACCGCAGGCAGGAAGCTATGGCTATTCTCGACCAGGCGTTAACCTATTCAAACCGGCCCATCGATCTATATCTGGAAAGGATCCGCCTTGTGCGGTCTCTCCAAGGCATCCAACCCGCACATCAATCACTTCTTGCGCTCAACCGCCAGTATCCAGACCATCCCGCAATCTTGGCACAATTAGCTGAATATTATCAAGATCAAGGGCTTTCTCAGGATGCTTATTCTACGGCTCAAAAAGCGATCCAAATTGGAGATGGCCATCTGCGAACGGATGAATTTGCTCGCCTGCATACAATCATGGGACGCATACTAAGCAGAGCCGGACATCTTGATCAGGCAGTCCACCAATACACGTTGGCCATGCAAAGCAATCCCCACCAGGTCGAGCTCTATCTCGAGCTAGGAAAAGTCCACCAGGACCGCCGCCAGTTGAATGATGCCCTGGATATCTACGAAAAAGCGATTTACGTTGCCCCTGATGATCCTCGCCCCTATCAGCAGGCCGGAATTGCCTTGAAGGAGAGTAAAGACTATCCCGGGGCTGAGAAAATGATTCGCCGGGCAGCGGAGCTTGCCCCCCATGATATCAGCATCCACCGGTTATTGGGTTCTCTGGTCGCCCTAAATCTGGTTCACAATATCCAATGACAAACATCAATGCCAACCTCTTGCTGACCCATTCTATCCACCGGTCAACCTTTATCAATATATTGGAAACTGCTTTGCAGATTGGAGAACACCGCTTCGCAAGGCGCGCGGCGCTCAACTGGTTAACTGATTTTCCGGGTGATTTGTATGTAAATTTCCTGAATGTAAAAGCTTTTGCAATTGGGAAGGGGAACCCCGACACCGCTTTTTCCCTTTTGCGTCAGCTTGTGCATAAAGATCCGATGTTCCTTTTGGCTTATGAGCTGGCTTTGGATGTTGCAGATGAATATAATTTGGCTGCTGGCGAATCATTTCGAAATTGCTATTATGCAGCTGGGGGAAATACCGACTCCAATCAAGTCGCTGAATGGAGTATTTCGCTTAGACGCGCCCGCGAATACTTGTTGGCTAATGATCTTGATAAAGCGGAGAACGAGCTGCTGACCGTTATCGCTGCCAATCCCCCAACCCCCCTTGCCGCGATCACACATATCGATATATTAGAACGGAAGAATCCATCCGGGCTTATATCCAGCCAACTTGTATGCCAAAAAATCATCGAACATTATTACAACCGTTGGGAAACTTGCCTGCAAATTCGCCTCTTCTACGCCCAATCTCTCTTAGAGTCGAATAAACCTGAACGCGGCGTTGAACTATTGCATGCCATCGTTGTGGAAGATCCTGCGGGTCAGGTGGTCAATCAACAATGGGGATCAGATCATCCTTATCGCAATTTATGGCCAGACAACCTATCGGGTGTGATGAATGATCCATTACCAGCCTCAATTTCTGCATGGTTTGGCCTAAATTTGATCTCAGTAGATCATAGGACGGCACCAAATGGGACTCAAGCATCAGACATAAATAACGCGGTCGACCCGATCGTAAAACCTGCACTATCTGCAAAACGAGAACAGCGGAGCATGAAGCAGGGCACCGAATTTCGGCCTAAACTCGATGTCCATGAAGCCGTTAAGCAAGACCTCGATCCAAATTTGACGACCCACTATCCTGAAGAATTGATTTCAACCAGTGAAACATTGAATCATATTGCCAGTCGCATACAACGTCCAGACATCACACATAGCGATGGGCGCTTCCCTATCTATGTGATCCTGACTTCCATTGAGAATTTAACAAAGCAGTATGGGCATCAGGGAACAACAAGGATTATTGCCGCAGTGGAGGACCTTAAAAATGCGATAAGTGGTAAAAAGAACTGGTCTGCCCTGGCAGTTCCAGTGGATGATCCAAAAACAGCGGCCAACCTGAATATTAGACCGGTGCGTGCTTCTGATCCATGGGCAATTAAACGTACGTTAATCGATCTCGATACTAATCTTGCCCGGCAAGGTGAAATGATAGGCGCGTTATTGATTATTGGTGGGCCGCAAATCATTCCTTTTCACTTACTTCCGAATCCCGTTGATGACCAGGATCAAGAAATTCCATCCGATAACCCGTACGGGACCCGAGACGAGAATTACTTTACACCTGAATGGCCTGTCGGTCGAATTCCTGGAGATACAACCACAGACATCCGCCCTTTGATTAAAGTCATAGAAGCAGCTGCCGGTTATCATCGCACCGAAAAGAAAAAACCGGGATGGCTTGAAAATTTTTGGACGAAATTCTGTGAATTATTCGTCACAAAAGCTAGTGCCCGATATTCATCAAGTGGTTACACCGCTGCCATCTGGCGCCGGGCATCAGAAGTCGTCTATCAACAAATTGGCGACCGAAAAAAAATTCTCCTTTCACCTCCTGCCACGTCGATCGAATTTCGCAAAAACCAATCTCCAGGTCGGTTTGCATATTTTAATTTGCATGGTATTCAGGAATCTCCGGATTGGTATGGACATAAAGACCCATCCGACAGTGAATCAGGCCCAGATTATCCAGTTGCCATAAAGCCGGATGACGTTCCACAGAATAATTCAGCCCCATTGGTTGTCTTCAGTGAAGCATGCTATGGCGCCTACATCGAAGGTAAGTTATCCAGCCAATCTATCCCGCTAAAATTTTTAGAGAATGGAACCTTTGCATTTATTGGTTCGACAGCAACGTCCTATGGCTCTGTTTCGACACCACTTATCGCCGCAGATTTACTAGGGCACCAGTTCTGGAAATTTATTGACCAGGGGATTCCTGCCGGCGAAGCACTTCGAAGGGCAAAAATTGAATTGATCCGGACCATGAGCGATCGCCAGGGATATCTGGATGGAGAAGACCAGAAGACAATAATTTCCTTCGTCTTGTATGGAGATCCACTGCTGTTTCCTTTCGGGATCCGCCGATTGCCGAAAGATATCTATCGTCCGCTCCAACAAACAGAAGTACAGACCGTATGCGACAAAAATTGCAGCACACACAATAACAATATTTCAGATGAAACCACTACCTACATAAAAAAAATTGTTCGGCAATATCTCCCTGGGATGGAAGGCGCAACGATCAGATTGAACAAGATCGAGGTCAGCTGCAAAGGTGGAGATCATAACTGCCCCACAACCCAATTGCACAACAATTCTAAATCAGTAAATACAGGGAACCGCCAGGTTATCGTCATCAGCAAACGGTTCCAATCCTCGTCCAGAGAATTCGTTCAATATGCCCGTATGACGATTGATGATCAAGGTCAGGTGATCAAGCTTGCAGTTTCTCGCTAACAAGAATTCCCCTTCAATTTCGCAGGGATCGAGCAGTATGGGTGATTAGTCGTCGCGCCGAATTTCCATCGAGGTTACTGTTTGGTTTTCAGTATCATAGAACGCCATTGTTCGCCTGCCGTAGAGCCCCATTATCTCTCCAGGATTCAACAAAGTCGTCCGACCAATTTTGCCTTCATAAGCAGTATGATCGTGCCCATAACATACCAGATCGAAAATACCGCTCTCGGCGAGGGCACGTCCAATCTCAGGATAATGATTGATTGCTATCTTTCTGCTTCCAAACTCGATGACCGCGAAATCACCGTGGATTGTGACCGATCCTGTTTTATTCGCTTGAACCATTAGTAGGCGTTTATCACCATCATTATTCCCCCAAACAATGTGCACTGGTTTGCCTGAGGCAGCTTCTGCCAGTCTGGGTATCATAAAGGGTGAACATAAATCACCGCAGTGGATTACGGCATCTGCGTCATTAATTGCCTCCACTGCCCGATCAAAGGCCCAAATGTTATCATGGGTATCGCTTAGGATCGCCAGTATCATTATTCTCTCCTCTCCACCATGTAGGTTTAGTGCAATTTTTCCTTTTAGTGATTTTTTCGCCAGCACTGATATGATAAACTACGAGCACCAAATTTGGACACAAGGATGTCATGCGTCTAATTCGTTTACTGGTTTTTCTTTCCTTGTTTATTCTTGTTTCACTTATCTCATTCCTGGGAGGATATTTTTATCATTCTTACGAAAACCCGCCATTTCTATCCGGTTCAATCGTGGAGGAAGCGTATAAGATACTCGCAACGCATGCGTTAAGCGGCATCCCTGACTCGCCAATGTTCGAGTATGGAGTAATCAGGGGGATGGTAACTACGCTCAACGATCCGTATACAATTTTCGTTGAACCGGATCCCCATGAATTGGAAACAGACAATTTACGTGGGGAATTTGGAGGTATCGGAGTCAGGATTGAGCGGAACTTCTCCGGTTTTCTCGTAATGTACCCATTTCCAGACAGTCCAGCAGAAAAATCCGGGATAAGGATGGGGGATTACCTTACCGGTGTCGACCAGTTACAAATTGATGAACAGACTCCTCTGGAAACTGTTGAGGCAGCATTACGCGGCGAGGTTGGTAAGCCAGTTGAAATTAAATACCGCAAGGCAGATAAAGATCAGGATATCCGATCAACGATCATCCGAACAACCATTGCGATACCATCTGTCACCTGGAATATCGACCAGGACGAAAACAAATTAGGTGTCGTTCAAATTTCGCGATTTGCATCGACCACACCTGCGGAGACAGTTACTGCGATCGAAACCCTGCAATCAAAGGGTGCCACTTATTTCGTATTAGACCTGCGCAATAACCCAGGTGGATTATTAGATGCAGGAGTTGAGACTGCCCGATTGTTTTTAGAAAGTGGTGTAGTTTTGGTTCAACAGTATAAGAACCAACCCGAAACTAATTTCGAAGTTAAATCTCCTGGTCTTTTTTCGAGTTTGCCCATAGCAATCATCGTAAACAATGGTACCACGAGCGCGGCTGAAGTCCTGGCTGGTTCAATTCAAGCCCACCGGCGTGGGCATGTATTCGGCCAGCCAACCTACGGAAAAGACACACTCCAATTGGTTTTTGACTTGTCAGATCAGTCCAGCCTGCATGTCACTGCTGCCAGGTGGTGGATACCAGATTTAGATCCACCCATCGCTGGCAACGGCGTCATCCCAGATTTTATTACCAGCACCGATCCAGAGACTATCAAGCCAGAAATTCAGGAAATCATCAAAGACTTTGCTCTTAATTCATGACGCAGCGCGTCGAAGGCTGTGCTACAATAACCTTATTGCTGAAGCGAGATCGTGAATTCCTGAGTATCCGCTTAGTTATTACCAAACTTTTACAGGATCAATTTCTTTTCATAAAAAGAATATTGCCCACATCAATACCAGAGTAACAGAAATTTAGGAAAGCCAAACTTTATAACGTGGATCAAGATGGGAATTAAAGTTGTTGCATCTAACCGAAAAGCCAGCCATGAGTATTATTTGCTGGAAACCTATGAAGCCGGGATAGTCCTTACTGGAAGTGAAATTAAATCAATCCGGGCCGGACGAATAAGCTTAGCCGAAGCTTACGTACGGATTGAAGGTGGTGAGGCGTGGTTAGTGGATGCTCATATCGCTCCATATAACCAGGCTGCCAGGAACAATCATGAGCCACGCCGTCAACGTAAATTACTTCTTCATCGGAGCGAAATAGATACTTTAGATTCCGAGATACGGCAGAAAGGGGTCACGATCGTACCCACAAAGGCTTATCTGAAGGATGGACGGGCAAAGATCGAAATCGCTATTGCGAAGGGGAAGAAACTTTATGATAAACGACAGGCGATTGCTGAGCGCGATGCACAGCGGGAGATGGAACGACATCTTCACGAACGGAGATGATCCTACCCCATCCTCAATCCGGACAATAAATTTGCTTCCTTATGATTTGAAGCGGCAAATTTACAGTCGCTTGGTTCCAACCCAAATCTATCCCCAATTTAATTTAACCCCTGAACTCATAGATCCGGACGGTCGGGATCTTATTGAACTGCAATGCAAATCTGGCTCAGCAATTGCAGCGATGTCGGTATATCACGAATATAATTTTCAAGATCCGATTATTTATGGGCAAATTACAGACACATTGTATGGGCAAATCCATATTCTGCTGTATGTCATTAATGATCCAGAATCCCAGCGATTTGATATCGATCGAATGCCTGATGGCTCAGAAACACAATTTGGCACCCTGCAACGAAATATTTCTGAAGAACTCAAAGCAATGGGGGCAGGGCTCGCACCAGGACAGATCCGGCCTGGATTGCGTTTGCTTGGGTCTGCCATCGAAACATTTGAAGAATTTTCACTATTTTTAGGCCACGATCGATTTTTTGCAGAACCCTTGTATTACCATAACGCTGTAATTTTGGAGAGAGCCGGCTTTGCATATCTAAAAGGACGGCAATTAATGGAACAAATCGAGCGTGGGTTCGAACCTCTGGGCAGTTTATCAACCAAGTTAGACGGGTCAACCCCTTTTCGAAATCATCAGGCTTCAAGCAGTATTCGCCTCCGGTCGTGGGCATTACATGATGGGATCATGGACACTCCATTTACTGATGTAACCATGTATAAGGTCGTGAATAAAAATGCCGGGATTTACACGACTTCTGTGGATCAATGGTGACCAGAAGATTGGTAAAATACAGATCAATTCCTGAATCCACCGCGGGGTTGGATGCTTGCCAACAATTGGATCGCTTTCCTAATTACATTTCTCCTCGCGTTTCTCTGGCTTAGAATTAATGATTTTGCCGCGCTACGCGGCTGGATTGATAGTCATACGAGCAGGAAAATCATTCATATGGGAACGGGACCACTTTTCGTCCTGTGTTGGCCTCTTTTTACCAATGAATTTAGCTCCCGGCTCATCGCTGCCATTATCCCCCTTATTTTCACAATCCAATTTGCATTAGTTGGTGTTGGCGTTTGGAAAGACGATGCAGCGGTCAAAGCAATGTCTCGCACTGGAAATCGCAAGGAAATCTTGCGTGGTCCGCTGTATTATGGGCTAGTTTTTGTTTTCATCACCATAATATATTGGACAAATTCTCCCGCTGGGATTGTAGCATTGATGTTATTGTGTGGGGGAGATGGCTTGGCCGATATTATCGGGCGCCGGATCGGAGAGCAAAAACTCCCCTGGAATCCACAGAAATCCTGGATGGGATCGATCGGTATGTTAATTGGGGGCTGGCTATTCTCTCTGGGGATCCTGTCAATATTTACTGGCCTGGGAATTTTTATTGGGCCACTGAGCCGATATTTCTTGCCTGTCAGTTTGATTGCTTTTTTTGGTGCGCTGGTTGAAAGTCTACCGTTCAGGGATGTCGATAATATCAGTGTCACTGTCGCCGCATTAATTCTGGGTTACTTTCTTTTCTAAGCAAATTTCGATCGCAGGAGTGCCATGGTTACCATAAACGGAGATCAACTTTCGATCGATGATGTCGTCCGTGTTGCCAGAACATTGGAACCGGTCGCCTTGTCTCAAAATGCTCGCAACCAAGTCGAGGTAGCCCAAAGATGGGTGAGTGAAATTGTCTCTCAAGAGATGCCCGTCTACGGGATCAATACGGGATTCGGAATATTTGCCGATCGAAGCATTTCAAATCACGATACAGCGCACTTGAACCGTAATTTGATCGTTAGCCATGCTGTCGGCACTGGCAGCCCCCTTCCAGAGGAGGTCGTCCGAGCAGCCATTTTGATCCGTGCGAATACCCTGGCAAAAGGTTATTCAGGTGTCCGACCTGAAATTATTGATGTTTTGATCAAGATGCTGAATCAAAATGTTTCTCCAGAAATCCCTTCTCAAGGTTCTTTAGGTTCATCAGGAGATCTGGCGCCTTTATCCCACCTTGCATTAGTATTTAGCCGGGGTCCGCATGATGAGGATGCCGAATCTGGATGGGCAACTTATCAAGGAAAACGGTTGACCGGTAAATCGGCCATGGAAACAGCCGGTATCGAGCGAGTTGTCCTGGGTCCGAAAGAAGGTCTTGCCGTAAATAATGGGGCAACATTTTCGGCAGCCCTGGCAGCATTGGCTGTCTTCGATGCGAAGTTACTGCTTAAATCAGCAGAAATCACCCTTTCTATGAGTTTAGAAGCTCTCCGAGGTGTAACTGCAGCTTTCGATCCGAGGCTTCACCTGGCTCGCCAACATCCTGGTCAAATGGCTGTGGCTGCAAGAGTGCTGCGAATTGTCGCCGGGAGCACACTCATCAATTCAGATGGTCGTGTCCAGGATGCATATTCGCTGCGGTGTGCGCCTCAAGTGCAGGGCGCGGCCGAAGATGCCCTTGAGTTTATTGAAACGATGGTCAAACGCGAAATAAATGCCGCAACTGACAATCCCCTGTTATTTGAACCCGGGATTGCATTGTCCGGTGGCAATTTTCATGGGGAGCCAGTTGGCATGGTCATGGATTTCCTCGGAATTGCGTTAACTGAAGTGTCTGGGATTTCCGAGCGCAGAATATTCAGGATGACTGATGGAAAACTCAATGCAGATTTGCCACCCATGCTTGTTGATCATCATGAAGCTGCTGGATTAAATTCCGGGATGATGATGCCGCAGTATACAGCTGCCTCCTTGGTATTGGAAAACCAAAGTTTGGCGAGCCCAGATAGCGTCTACTCTTTACCCACTTCAGCAGAACAGGAAGACCATAACGCAAATTCGATGACCGCTGCGAGACATACCCGCCAGATTATTGAGAATACGACCCATGTGCTTGCCATTGAAGCCTACACCTCAGCACGTGCACTCGATCTTCGAATGCGCGATTTCACTGGTGCCAAGATGGGCGTTGGCGTCGCAGCAGCCCACAAATTAATCCGAAACCTAGTTCCATACCAGGCTGGTGATAGGTGGTGGGGACCAGAAATCGACCTGGTAAAATCATTGATCCAAAACGGTTCATTTGTCCACACAGTACAAGCGGCTATTGACGCATAAATGTAATGTTGATAAAATTCATAAACAAAAACCAATAAAATCGTCGCACTTTCTTTTGAAAGGAATATTACGATGGCATTAGTCGATACTACTTTTACTAATACTGCTCAAGTGACCTTAACTGCCTCAGCTGCCCAAGCCATCCAGGAATTGATGGAAAAACGCGAATTGAGTGGTTACGCGCTTCGGGTTTTCGTATCTGGAGGCGGTTGTTCCGGCTTTCAGTATGGTATGTCCCTCGAAGAAAATATTCGTCCGGAAGATCTTAAATTTGAACACTATGGGGTTCAATTAGTCGTCGATGAAGTCTCCATCAATTACTTAAATGGAGCCATCGTAGACTACGTGGATGACAACTTACTCGGCAGTGGTTTTAAAATTGAAAACCCAAACGCCGTAGCTTCTTGCGGTTGTGGAAGTTCATTCCGCACACAAGATAGCGGTGAAGCTGCTGAAGGCGGCGGTTGCAACTGTCATTAATCAACAGATGATGAATCCTAAAACCGGTCAGTTGATCAACTGACCGGTTTTTTACTACCTACCGCCCACGTAACACAGTCAGGATAGCTCCGAACAGACCAATCACAATAAGTATGATGATTGGCAGACCCATGGGGATGCCACCTCCCAAATCTCCGGATCCAACTGGTTCGAACGTGGGGATCACCAAATCCGGGGGTGGAGTATAAGTTGGCAGTCTGGTTGGTGGCAGATCGAATACAAACTGTGCTGCCAAAGTCGGATCGATTGTAGGTGTCATTAAAGGAGTAGGTGTCGGTGGGGGTTCAATAATTGGAAGCGTTGGATTGGGTGGTAGCACCAGCAGGCTGGCAAACACCCAACCTGAGTTACCCGGAACTCCTGGGTAAGAAACAAGGATCCAATCACCACCAGGTGTCCGTCCTAACGCCGGTACCTGCTGTCCGGGTAGCAGGACTCCAATCAACGCATATTCAACGGCGGGTCCAGAGCGAACATTAATTTGCTCCTGGTCAGTCACAGCCCGAGCAATCGGTCCAGCAGGAGTTCCTGTTACGGTGGCAATCGATGGGGTTGACTGTTGCTGGATGTCCCGGGCCGAAACGCTGTTTGCACCTAGCCAGGCAAAAAATACCAGGCCGGCGACTAAAACCAGCGCATATTTTTTTCGTAGATTCATATGAAATCTCTGTTCTGGTGGGATTTTACGGATAATGTTTGCAAGGCAGATTATAATCGATTCAAATTGGCTCTGAAATTACCACTTATGTGGAGAAATAAACAATGAATCAACGCATATTTCATGGCAAACTTTCCCCAAATGATGTCGCGCGAGTGCTCATTTCAGAATTTAATCGAGGTAACCTGGAAGCTCAACAGCTTGGTCAAGGGAACCAGGTGATCGTTCAAATATCAACCAGACGTCATCGTCGGGCTGGGGGCGATACAGCGATCAGCGTAACTCTGCAACGGCACAAGGACGGTGTCGCAGTCATGGTTGGTCAGCAATCCTGGTTGGGTGTGGCAGCTAGCCTGGGCCAGACCGCATTTTATGCCATCCGAAACCCTTTCAATTTACTGGGCAGGTTGGACTCGATTGCCCAGGATGTTGAAAGTATTCAGCTCACTGACCGCGTTTGGCAAGTAATTGAGGAATATTCAAGATCTGTAGGTGCAACTCTGGAACTCTCAGAGCGGTACCGGCGAATGGTGTGTGAATATTGTGGGGTTGCTAATGAAGTTGGTGATAAACGGTGCCTCGCATGCGGAGCACCTCTTGGAAAAGTTCAACCTAAGACATGCCAGAATTGTGGATTCCTGATCAAGTCCAGTGAAACGGTCTGTCCAAACTGCCGCAGCCCACTATAGGGCTGGCGTTCTTATGCCCATATTCAGGACTCTCCAGCAAGTGATCGTATGCCTTCTTCATTGATCGTCGTTACACCAAGTTCTTGAGCTTTATCAAATTTTGAACCAGGATTTTCACCCATCAGAAGATAATCAGTCTTTTTACTTACCGAGCCGGTTACTTTACCACCTCGTTGTTGGATAAAATCGCGTGCTTCATCCCGTGACCAGGTCGGTAAGGTCCCGGTAATTACAAAAGTTAATCCCGCAAATGGCAGCTTGGCAGGATCCACTTTACTTTGAATGGTGGATGAAGGCCATACCCCCTGTTGCCTCAGTTTTTCGAGAACATGCGAATTGGCTGGTTGGCTAAACCAGTCCACAATCGCATGGGCAATGTTCGGTCCTACTCCTTCAATTAATTGGAGCTCGTCAATACTTGCATTCCTCAATTCATCCAAATTTCGGTAATAACCGACTAAATCATTTGCCATAACCTCACCCACACCACGAATTCCAAGACCCGTGAGCAGGCGTTCCAGGAGTTGTTCTTTTGAGGCGGCAATCGCGCTTAGTAAATTGTCTGCTTTCTTTTCTGCAAATCCATCCAACTCTAAGAGCTGTTTACGATCAAGACTGAACAAATCGGCAACATCGCGAACGAGCCCTTCGGAAACAAGCTGTTCGACAATTTTGATTCCCAGACCGACAATGTCCATCGCTGCACGTGATGCGAAATGCTCCAGGTTGCGAATCAGCTGGGCGGGACAGGCGGCATTAACACAATACCAGGCAACTTCACCCTCAAAATGCTCCACTGCCTGTCCACACGCTGGACACGTTTCTGGGGGTTTATAGATCAGTTGTGTCCCATCTCTTGCATCGAGGATTGGGCCAATCACATATGGGATCACATCGCCTGCTCGTTTTACACGGACGCGATCGTTGATGCGGATATCTTTTTCAGCAATATAATCAAAGTTGTGCAGGGTTGCCTGTCGAACGATTACACCACTGATCTCAACAGCGTCCAAAATGGCGTAAGGAGTCAAAACTCCGGTTCTACCAACGTTAACCCCAATGTCCAGGAGTGATGTTGTTACTTCTTGGGCAGGAAACTTAAATGCCACTGCACCACGCGGGTCTTTTCCTACGATTCCTAGATCTGCTGCCAACTGATGATCATTAATTTTAATGACCATCCCATCGAGTTCAAACGGGTATGAGCTGCGCCGTTCACTTTCTTCGATACAAGTCTGAATAGCAGCATCGATAGTTGCACAGAAGCGACCTGGTGGAACTGGAAATCCCATTTGCTGTAGATATTGCAGTGTTTCAAACTGGGTTTGGGGGAAATTCCCCTGACCGGAAACAATCTGGTAAATGAGTAAATTAATCGGGCGCGAGGCTGTCAGGCTGGAGTCCAGTTGGCGAAGTGATCCCGCTGCTGTATTTCGTGGATTCTGATACGTTCGTTCACCTACTTCTTCTAGTCTGCGGTTTAACTTCTCAAAATCAGCAATCGAAATGAATGCTTCACCCCGAACAACCAGCTCGGATGGTGCCTCAGGCCCGTTCGGGGTCGTTGGAATTCGCAAAGGTAAAGACCGGATGGTTCGTAAATTCTGGGTGATTTCCTCCCCGACTTCTCCATCCCCACGGGTAGCACCCATTACAAAAATCCCGTTTTTGTAATGGAGTACAACTGTTAGACCATCGATTTTTGGCTCAACCACAAAATCTGCTGAATAAACTCGTTCATCGAGCCGTCCAATTCGTTCAAACCAGGCCTTGACATCCTGTGGGCCAAATGCGTTTGATAAACTTAAGATAGGTGCAGGGTGATTAACTTTTGAAAATTTTTCAGCTGGTACTGCCCCGGCTCGCTGAGTTGGTGAATCTGGTGTAACCCATTCAGGATGATCTTCCTCGATTGATTTAAGTTCTGCGAGCAGTTGATCGTATTCATAATCACTTATGATGGGTGCATCCAAAACATGATAGCGGAAATTGTGAAAATTAATTTGTTCACGCAGTACAACTAGTCGTTTGAATAATTCGCCTTGCCTGTCCATATGAAATTTCCTGATTTCGTGATTATGGATTGGTAGCTTTCATAGAAGACGGCTGCACAGGCACTCCTTGCGCCGACTCCTGTGCTTCCGGAACCAACATTAATTCCGGATCCCTTGAAAATGTAGCGGCTGACAATAAAACAAAAGTAATCCAGACACAATCTGCAAGAAAAAGATGAATTAATTGCATGTAGACGGGCGCCAAAAGGAGCAGATTAATCATCCCCGCGATAAGCTGAAAAAAGAAAAGAATGAGTAATCCTACTGAAAATCGTTTTACCCAGTCGTTAGGCTGGTTTAATATTACGATCATCGCAGTTACCAGCAGGTAAATTCCCACACCAAATGCGATGAACGGATGAAAGACTCGTAAGCGGATCAAAAAATGCGACGCAGCAGAAACATCGGCCTGGAAACCCTCCATTAAATTATTTGCAGGAAATAGCGTGTCACCAAGTGCTGTGATTGCGCCCGACATTCCCAGGATTAAAATGCCACCGAACCCGATAAAAAACAACACGAGCATCTTCTTTTGAGTTCGGAAACTGAGAACACTGCCTCCGCTTGCCCACCAGCCAGTCAGGGTAATCGATCCTAACAACAAGAAAGTGTTTGCGAGATGAAGCGCAATCGCGATCGCGCGCGCAAGCGAATCGTTCTTGGCAACCAGTTCAAATAAGACGAGGCCGGCACCCAGGAGAGCCTCCAGGGTAATGAAAATTAGTGAAAATACTGCCCCTTTCCTGACCGAATTCCCCTTTGGAAATCGTTGAAATGCAAAAACCACTATGAGCACGACCAGGATGAATGCCAATCCAGAAGATAATCGATGCGTAAATTCGATTATGGTTTCGATGGCCGGATTTAATGGGATTAATTGCCCTTGACAGCTCGGCCAGTGGCTCCCACAGCCCGCCCCGGATCCTGTGGCTCTGACGAGTGCTCCCCATAAAATAACAAGGATGTTGACACCCAATACCAACCAAACAAACATCGCAAATCGGTTTGTTTTCATTTGTCCAGGTTTCACTCCATTTTCATCAAAATAACCGCGGCTGCTTTGGTGGCTCAAAATTATCAACGGGTAGGCCGGCTAATTTCTTAAAGCGATTGCATGTCGCCGGTGAAAACCCTGCATAATCATTGTTGAAATAACCAAATATGGAATTAACAATGTCAATGTGAGGTTTTATCCAACTCAACCAGTTCTGGAGCTGAACTGTAAAGTCAACGCGCTCGTGGTCTTTACGATCATACTTTCCATGTTCACCAATCCAGCGGATATAGATGAAATTACCCGTTAGATGAACAACTATCGGTAAATCCAGATATTCTGTTGAAGCCCAACCAATATTGTGTTTGGCAAGAAGCTCTGCCGTCTCTGCCTGATACCAGGATTGATGGCGAAATTCTACCGCGAACCGGAACTGCTCAGGTAGATTGGCTAGAAATATAAGCAGTGCGTCTTTTTCACGAAAAGTATAATCTGGAGGCAGCTGAATCAACACTGCACCTAGCTGATCTGAAAATAATTCAAGCATGGATAAAAATTCATCCATCAAACCTTGCGCACGAATCAGCCGGTGTTCGTGAGTAATTTGGCGGGGTGTTTTTACCGAGAACCTAAAATTATCTGGGACACTTTGGCGCCAGCGGAGGACCTGATCCGGTCGCGGTGGTCCATAAAACGTAGTATCCAACTCGACAGAATTAAAAAATCGACTGTAATGACGTAAATAATTCCGTGCTGGCAATCCCGGAGGGTAAAACACTCCCTCCCAATCGGAATAACCAAATCCCATTGTGCCTAGATACCAATCTGACCGCATATGTAGTGAATGATACACTGAAATTCAACGAAACTGGGTCCTTACCGGTTATCCGCCAGAAACATTCGAAGGGGGGTTTTCTTTGTATAATATGTGTTGTGTAAATTTTCGTGGAGCTGCCAATGGAGACACAACAAATCCGAGTATACGGCGCCCTGTGGTGCGGGGATTGCAGGCGTGCAAAAAGATTTTTCGACGAATATGATATTTCGTATGAGTGGATTGACACCGATCAGGATAAGACTGCCGAAGAATATGTCCGTATGGTTAATAATGGAAAAAGAATTATTCCGACCATCCTGTTCGAAGATGGAACCATCCTTGTTGAACCTACGAACCGGGAATTGGCCAACAAGCTCAAACTTCCCATTGAAGATTGGTAGTTCATAAAAAGGAAACCGCATGACAATACCTCGTACAATTGGTCTCCCGCGCATGGTGGTGGAGGCTGGAGAAAAGCGCGTCTTTCTCCCAGAATTTGTCCAATTTCTCACCGAGATTGGATTGATTGTGTGTTTAGAAGAAGGTTACGGCTCGCGCCTGGGGTATGTATTCGATGATTACAAGCGGGGAAGCGAGCGCGTAACTCGCTGCTCAAGGGACGAAGCCTTTGCCCAAGATCTGGTTCTTATCTTACGGGCACCCAAACAGGAAGAATATTGGAAGGTTGGTCCACAGAGCTGCTTGATCTCCATGCTTCATTTTCCAACCCGACCGGCGCGAGTTAAAGCTCTGGTAGATCTTGGCATTCAGGCAATTTCATTGGATAGCATCGTCGATGACTATAACGTCCGCCGGATGGAAAACATGCAGGCGGTAGCCTGGAATGGATTGGAAGCAGGCTATAACGTATTAGAAAAAATATGGCCCGGCTTGCAAAAGCCTGATGGTAAGACAATCCAGGTCCTGATCCTTGGAACCGGCATGGTCGGAAAGTATGCTGTTGAAGCAGCAACGAAACTCGGCAATATTGAACGTTACAACGATCATCTACTAAATCATGGACAAGGGGCTGCAGCAATTTCCGTTGGAAGAGCTATCACCGGGCACGCTGATTTGATTCACCACTATTTTTCAACAGCCGACATTCTGGTGGATGCAACTCAACGCCGTGATCCATCCATTCCGGTTGTTCCAAATTCATGGATTGATTGGCTGCCAGAACATTCCGTCATAGTCGATCTGGCTGTTGACCCATACTTACCCGACAACACACCGCCAATTGTGCGCGGGGTTGAAGGGATACCAATGGGAAATTTGGATCAATATATTTTTTATCCCGACGACATACACTGGTGCGAGCGCATCCCAGAGTGGGTGCCAACCACGCACCGTCGGGCCACGGTGTCATGCTATTCGTGGCCTGGCATCCATCCAGAGGCGTGTATGGAACATTATGCACGCCAACTTTACCCTCTCATGGAAATCCTGGTTTCCAAAGGATATGAAGGTTTGTCACCTACTGGTAGTTTTTTTGAGCGTGCGTTATACCGGGCAACGCTGAAAGATTTCCTTGAAACTACACCAGCAGGATAAGTGGATCAAGGATTATTATGTCTGAAAAAATTCTCGTCGTTGAAGACGAACTTACACTGCAAGAAACTCTTGTTTATAACCTGTCCCACCAATCTTATCTGGTTGAAAGCGCGGATGATGGTCCAGCGGCGATTGATCGTGCTCGTGAATTCAAGCCGGATTTGATTGTATTAGACATCATGCTGCCACTATTGGATGGATTTGAAGTCTGCCGGATACTGCGCCAGGAGATGTCTGTTCCGATTCTGATGCTGACAGCTCGTGACGGTGAGATTGATCGTGTCATCGGGCTCGAAATGGGCGCCGATGATTACTTGACGAAACCGTTCAGCATGCGGGAATTTTTAGCGCGTGTAAAGGCATTGTTACGAAGGGTGCGCCTGGACCGTTCTGATTTGTCACCGCTACCGCTCGTCGAAAACAATGACATCCTCCATTTGGGGGATCTTACCATCGATACAAACAGGCATGAAGTTCTACTTCGGCGAGGCTGTTTTGCAGCTTAAGCCGAAAGAATACGAGCTTTTATTGTTCCTGGCAAGAAACAAAGGCAAAGTCCTTACCAGGGAAATCATCCTTGAAAGAGTCTGGGGATGGGATTTTTCCGGAGGCAGTAGGACAGTAGATGTACATGTCCGTTGGCTGAGAGAAAAAATTGAGATAGATCCAGCAAAGCCAGAACGGATCATCACCGTTCGAGGTGGTGGATACAGATTTGAAGGTTAATCCCTCGTTTTAACGATTTGAGACATCGAACCATGTTTCGCAGCATTCGTTGGAAGATTGCAGTTCCATTTATTGTTATTACGGCGCTCAGCATCTTGATTTTTGGACTGCTAGTTGCCAGACAACTTTACACTTACCAGTTATCTGAGCTCCAAAATTTTGCATTGTCTCAAACTGCATTCATCGCCAGTGTCCTTGAAAGTCAATCTGCCGAAGACCAATGGATCGAGCAAATTAATAACGCATCCAGGCAGTTCCCAGATTCCGGGTTCCGGCTTATCGACCAGTCTGGCCATAGTATGTATGTTGCACCTGAATACCTGGACCAACTAACCAATTTGGCAGGCTTCCCTGAAGTAGCTGGTGCATTACAAGGTGTTATTATCTGTCGATATCCGTGCGGACGAAAATGGGGAAACCCGAATTTTTATTGGCAATCCAGTCCGCAATCAGTTGATAAGTGGAGCTTTGCAGGTAAGTTTTCCTACATCACGTATTGAACAAGCAGTCAGGTTTGTCTGGCTGGTAACATTCGCCGCTACGCTGGTCGTTACACTCACGACGATTGTTGCTGCGGCGTACATTGCGGATCGATCATTTCGCTCTTTACGTGATCTCACCCGAACTGCCAATGAAATCGCTGAGGTAAACGATAATTTTGAAAACCAATTCCCTCGGGATGAGCTCAGTCAATTAACCCAGGCTTTCACTACCATGAGTGGGCAGTTGAGGGCTCAAATCGATGCATTAAAAACAGAGAGGAGCAAACTCTCTGCCGTCCTCCAACAGATGACGGATGGTGTCGTGATTGCTGATATGTTTGGCCGTATTCAGTTGTTCAATGAGGCCGCTGAAAAATTGTTCAACATACCAGCAAGTACTGCCCTTAATCGCAGCCTGGCGGAAGTCCTCCGGGACCATCGTCTCGTCGAACTTTGGCAAAAGTGCACATCCACGGATCAGGAGCAAGCTGTCTATCTGGAGTTTCGGCAGCTAAATTTGTTTTTACAATGCATCGCCACCCCACTCCAGGAAAGCCTGCCGGGAAGTGTATTACTGCTGTTCCAGGATTTAACCCGGATTCGACGACTAGAAACTGTCCGGCGAGATTTTATTAGCAACATATCGCACGAGCTGCGCACGCCGTTGGCCTCACTAAAAGCCCTTACAGAGACCCTGCAAGATGGCGCCTTGGATGATCCTCCTGCAGCTCGTCGGTTTCTCGCGAAAATGGAAACCGAAGTAGATGCTCTCGGACATATGGTGTCTGAGTTGCTCGAATTAACCCGCATAGAATCCGGAAAAGTTCCTTTACAGCTTAACGCCGAGCGACCAATTGACTTGTTAAAACCAGCCAATGACCGTCTGATTGTTCAGGCTGAGCGAAACAACCTCACAATTCTTCTAAACTGCCCGGAAGATTTACCGCTGGTTCTCGCTGACAGCCCGCGTATGCAGCAGGTAATTGTTAATCTGCTTCATAATGCGATCAAATTTACACCGCCCGGCGGACAAATTACCATTGGTGCTCTCCAAGCAAATGAGAGCGTGATCTTTTTCATTGAAGATACGGGGGTGGGTATCGCAGCCGATGATTTATCGAGGATATTTGAAAGATTTTATAAAGCAGATCGGGCCCGCAGCGGCGGCGGCACGGGGCTTGGTCTGGCAATTTCCCGTCATCTAGTTGAAGCCCATGGTGGCAAAATTTGGGTAGAAAGCATTGAAACCAAAGGCAGCAGGTTTTCTTTTAGCCTTATCACTGCATAGTTTTCGTTTTAATACGAATTGACCATCCAAGTAATAAGTTTAATAGCCCAGGGATTCAGCAGGCTGATAAGTCCATTCGCTCAATTTATGAATGCGTTGATTGCTCGAAAAAGTCACGTTAACAAATTCTTCCATCATCCACAAGGTACTGGGACCAAATAGGATAAATGGGCTGGGTCGTTGGGCATTCACGCCCCGAACATAATCCATTCTAGAGGTTATAATTTTATTTCTACAGGGATATCAAATGGAAGAGCTTGATATTATGAACCTACATGCCCAATTTTCCAAGAAAACTTGTCTCCTGTTTTATTTGCTGATGGCAATCTTGGTCCACGGCTGCACATTTCAAACCGGTTCACCCACTCAGGCAGTGGTCAATTCTAGCGAGGATACAGCTGTTGTGACCACATCGCTAACTGAAAACGAAGGAGATGAATCCGATGAAACGGGGGAAAAGCCTGTAGGCACTACCGATGTGTTCGTTCCCGAAGCCGTTACCACTTTAGAACCAGATCCATTTAAATCAATAATCCTACAAGATCAGACGGTTTATTTTTGGTATTTTTTGCCCCCTCAATCTCCAATCGATCTTGCTCTCAACCAGGTAGTTGATTTATTTAACGAGCAGAACCCGTACAATATTTTTATTGATGCCTACAACCAAAGCACTTCCGCTGAAATAATTTCCCGAACACTGCCCATAATCAACACGGCGGACGTTCCGGGTTTAATCATGACTGATCCAGATCTCGTCTATCAGCTGCGTGAGGGACTTGCAGATCTCAACCTGTTTCTTGATAGCCCGAGTATCGGCTTTACGCCTGAGGAGCTGGCTAATTTTAACCAGCAAATGATTGCTCAAGGCCAGTATGCTGGTTGGTCCGAAAGCCTGTTTGCTTTTCCAATGAGCCGGAACGTTGAAATTATCAATTACAACCTGGAATGGTTATCAGAATTGGATTTATTTTCGGCCCCAGCAACGCTCGAACAACTCCACCAGACCGGATGCCTGGCGAGTTCTAGGCCCATGCAACGCTCAACGACAACGGATACCACTGGGATCGTGCTTGTACCATCATTGGCAACCTTTGACGCGTTGACAACTGCGTATGGGGGTTCGCTCTACCAGCCTGAAGATTCTACTTTTAAGGTGAACTCAGATGCATCTATCGCTGCTATGGGTTTTCTTAAAGAACTCTACCAGGCAGGATGCATGGAGATCTACCCGGACAGCACACAATCAGCCGAGGCATTCAGCCAGGCAGTCAGCCCCTATTTCATCGGACCAGCGACTGAATTCTTACAGATCGAGTCGCTTAACGCGGCAAATTTATCATTTAGCTGGGACGCCAGTGGAATTCCAGGAGTTGAAGCAGCTTCTTTACCTACAATTGAATATGGATATAATTTCAGCATCCCAGGTTCGACTCCTGAGCAAATGGTTGCCGCCTGGATGTTCATCAAGTTCTTCCAAACCAGCGAAGCACAACGCATCTGGATTCAGGCTACCAGCGAGTATCCTCTTTCTCGCACGGTCTCAGCAAATTTTCTGATGCCGGCAGCCTATTGGAAAATATTCAACCAACTCAAAGATGCTCCCACCTTGCCTGCATATCCTCTCATTGATGAAGTTAATCAAAGGGTAGTCAACTCGATGCGACGTATCCTTGCCGGCGCAAATACCGAGACGGCCCTGAATTTATTGCAATCCAGCCTCGATCGACTGACATTAGATTTTTATTCTTCCCAAGAATAGTAAGCATCCCTATTTCTTTTCGCGAACAGGTCCCTTAGGTATTACGAATGCGTAAACCCCTGCTTCATCGGACAGGGGTGTTTTTGTTACGAAATAAAATTTTCGAGATTGGAAGATTAATACACATATTGGTGGCAAATCGTGATGGTATTACCAAGCCCGTTTTACATTTTTAACAGTGGCTATGCGAAATATTGGCACAATAAGCATCCTTACTCCTGAGAGACACGTCAAGACCCTTGATCGCCCCCTGCGGATCAAGGAAGTACAGTTGGCAGACGGAAGCACTGGCATGGCGAGTGATGGAGCACCATCCGACTGTGTCGCCCTGGCTTTAATGGGTTTTATTATTCCCATGCTCGATTTGTTGAAATTAGCTGATCAACTGAATAATGCTCAGCAGGTCACATGCTTCAACAACCGGTAGTCTTCCCGTGTTTTTCGATTCAAAGCAACAGAATCTCCTTTTTGGGGTTATCAATTCTTATAGAACACTCTGCATGATGATTTATGCACCGACTTTCCAGAGAACAATACCATTTCATCGAGCCATTCTTGCCTGATGAAAGGCCGGGACCATTAATCGGGCAGCACCTCCTGGAAACTGGCATTGGTTGTGTTCTTGTGGATGATTGTCCAAATCCACAGGGACTGGTTTTAGAGGTTGCAGGAAACTATACCTTTCTCGGCAGCTTGAAGGGATTTTCTCCACAGGACCTACAATCAACTGTGCTTGGTTTTCTGGATGCATCTGCTGATTTTGAACCGCTTATCAATACAACTTTTCCAGATGTGTCGGTCTGGGAAAGAATAATTTATTCACTCGCCAAACCACTTAGCATTGAAATACCACCCGGCATTCAGGTACGATGTTTAACAACCGGGCAGTTGAGTGATCTACAAAATCTAAGTTCCTCTTCAGCTTGGATCACGACAACCTGGGATGGTCCCGAGGGTATGGCAGCCAGCGGGAGAGCATGGGGTGCGTATGCTGGAGGTAGGCTGGTATCCGTGGCATGTCCTTTCTTCGTCGGGAAGGAGATTGAAGATATCGGTGTTGTAACCGAGCCCGAATATCGAAATCGGGGGTTAACCACAGCCTGTGCCAGCAAACTCTGCAACCAAATCCTGGAAAACGGAAAAAAAGTTAGTTGGACGACTTCCCTGGATAATGGAGCCAGCCGGCGCGTCGCGGAAAAACTCGGGTTTATCGTTGACCGATTGGACCGGTTGTTTGTGATTGGTATCGACATCCCAGATTGAATTCTAAATGCCAAACGAGTTGCTGAAAATTGGATTTGGGGATTAAATCAGGTTATCGAAGTACACCGATTCTCCTTGATATGATATTCAGGCTAGCGAAAATCAATACCAATTATTTATGATTTGGCCTCTTGCTCTTGTGGTTCGTAAACGATGATTTGCTCCAGTCGACGAGCTTGATCGTTTTCATCATCAAGACTGTTCTAACTATTCCAAGATGGAGGATTTCTAATGACTGTACAGGCGATCGACCAGTCCAGCGAACAACCATCGGAAGCTACGTACAGGCGCCGGATCTGGGCCTGGACAATGTATGACTGGGCAAACTCAGCTTTTGCCACCACCATCTTGGCCGCTGTCTTACCAATTTATTTCAGCCAGGTAGCCGGCTCCACGCTTTCCAGCGAATCGGTAGCAACCGCATACTGGAGTTTTGGATTAAGCATCTCGTTATTAATCGTTGCAATACTCTCTCCAATTCTAGGTACCATTTCGGATGTATCACGTACCAAGAAACGGTTTCTGGCCACGTTTGCCAGTCTAGGTATCTTTGGGACTGCTTTACTTGTTTTTGTCACATCGGGAAATTGGCTGCTTGCTTCTCTGCTTGCTATTCTTGGGCGCATTGGATTTAATGGTTCCATTGTTTTTTATGATGCACTCTTACCCCACGTCGCCAGACCCGAGGACCGAGACAGGGTATCGGCTCGCGGGTATGCCATGGGATACCTTGGTGGTGGGCTGCTCCTGGCAATCAATGTTGTCATGATCTTTGTTTTACCAGGCACCTGGGGGCCGCGTTTATCGTTCTTAAGTGTTGCCATCTGGTGGGCAGTATTTTCCATTCCGATTTTTCGGCACGTACCGGAACCACGGTCCGATACGTCAACATTAATTTCCAATAGAAGCACAATACGCGCCAGTATCACTCGCCTGCAAGAAACGATCGTTGATGTACGTAAGTATCGCCAACTTTTCCGTTTTTTAATTGCCTTTCTAATTTATAACGATGGGATCGGCACGATCATTGGTGTGGCGGCAATCTATGGAGCAGAGCTTGGATTTGGCTCTATAGAGTTGATTCTAGCCCTGCTGCTTGTCCAATTTGTGGGAATTCCATTCAGCCTAATATTTGGATCCCTCCCGAGCAAGACTGAGCCCCGCCGTCCGTTTTATTTGAGCTTTGTCGTATTCAATTTAGTTGCCCTGCCTCTAGCGGGTATATTGCTTTCGCGCTATTTACCTGAGTCAATTACCGGGCGTCCATTACCACCCTATGTTAGCAGTGCAAACTATGTTGGTGAAGGAAGTTATTTTCCAGAAAACTCTGCCTGGGTGACAGAAGGCAGTTGGGAAGCAGTTACAGTTCCGGGGGCAGAGCTTGAGCCAAGGGGGATTCTTGGATTTCTTAACAACCCATTCGCAGGTGCAGCAGCGGATGCAGTTTATTTGTCCAATAGTCGTTCAGGGGATATGTTGTCATTTGAATTTACCGGCCAAAACGTTGAGGTCAAGTTCCAGCAGGGACCTGATTTCGGGATTTGGCAGGTTGAAATCGATAGCGAACCGGTCATTGACCCTGATACGGACCAACCGCTGGTTGTAGATGGATACAATGTCACCCGAAGATTTGGCATAATCCAAAAAATCCAAGCGGCTGATCCAGGTGAACACGTATTGGTTCTGACAAACACCGGTGAAAAGAACTCAGCAGCGAGTGGAACCAGGATGGCTATTACTCAGATCGAAGTTTTGCCCCCCGCGCGGCAAAGTAATCTTGTGCTGATCTTGCTGCTGGTACTGGTGGTCCAGGGACTGGGATTACTTTTTGCATTCATAACTGGCAAACCAATATTTTCTCGCTTGGCAAACAGTTTAGACACAAAACGCAGCATCATTCTGGCTCTGGTATTCTACACAGTAATCGCTATCTGGGGATTTTTCTTGAATTCCACTGTTGAGTTTTGGTTTTTAGCCTGGATGGTTGCCATCGTCCAGGGTGGAAGCCAGGCATTGAGCCGCAGCTTGTATTCATCAATGTCCCCTGCCAGCAAAAGCGGTGAATTCTTTGGTTTGTTTGGGGTCATGGAAAAGTTTGCCTCTCTGATTGGCCCGCTTCTGTTTGCGTTTGCGGCCCTCACTTTCGGAAGCAGCCGTCCGGCGATCTTGAGCCTGATCGCTTTATTTGTCATTGGAGTTGTGCTTCTATTACGTGTCGATGTCGCTGAAGGTAGGCAGGTGGCAGAAGCAGAGGATGCCGCCGTGCTTACATAAAAAAGGTGAGGAAGAATATCAGCGATCAACCCAATCTAAAGAAACCGAATTTAGACCACCAGATCTGGTGGTCTATTTTTTTGATCCTCAGCTATTCAGTATCGTTAACCTATTGTTTACAATCCGTTGAAGGAATCTTAACGTACTTTTCCAGACTTGTTAAAGCAGTCGTGATAACCTCCCTTCTATCACATCCTTGACTGCGTGTCTGCAGACCAGCCGTATCCAGCCGCAGTATGAACAAAATGCCCTTTAATCGGGAGGAGTAAAAACATGCGCCGTTATATCATTTCGTGGATTTCAATGCTTATGCTGATTTCCGTCGTGCTGGCGGCTTGTTCGCCAGCTACTGTTACGCCGGTTGCCACTCAGGAACCTCAAGCCCCTAGCCCTACCAACACCTCTGCGCCTCAACAGACTGAAGCACCATCGGAGCCTACAGAACCTCCGATGGGCAGCATGGTTGAGCTACCCGAAGTAGATCCGGGGTCATTGAGTGGTGAGGTCGTCTCCGCAGGCAGTTCCACCGTCTTCCCTCTGGCAGAAGCCATCGCCACCCGCTTCGAGAGCGAAGGCTTCTCCGGCAACATCACCATCGACTCCATCGGTTCCGGTGCTGGCTACGAGCGCTTCTGCGTCGCCGGTGAAACCGATGTCTCCAACGCTTCCCGCGCCATCAAGGACAGCGAAGTTGAATCCTGCCGCGCCATCGGTCGTGAGCCCATCGAGTTCCGCGTCGGCACTGACGCCATCGCCGTCACCGTCTCCACCGACAACGATTTCCTCACCGATCTCTCCCTTGAGCAGCTGGCGGCGATCTTCTCCACCGCCGAGACCTGGGCGGATGTCGATCCTTCCTGGCCCGACGAGCCCATCCTGCGCTACATCCCGGGCACCGACTCCGGCACCTTCGATTACTTCGTCGAAGCCGTCTTCGAAAATGACCCCGAGCCCATGCTCAACGCATCCAATCTCAACCTGAGTGAAGACGACAACGTCCTCGTCCAGGGCGTCCAGGGCTCCCCCTACTCCATCGGCTTCTTCGGCTACGCCTACTACAACGAGAACCAGGACACCCTCACAGCCCTCTCGATCGACGGTATCGCCCCCACCGAAGAGACCGCCGAGAACAACACCTATTTGCTCTCCCGCCCGCTCTTCATCTACTCCGATGCCGCTATCATGCAGGCCAAACCCCAGGTCGCTGCCTACATCAACTTCTTCCTGACCAATGTCAGCGATGAAATCCTGACCGTCGGCTACTTCCCCGCCAGCGTATGCTGCCATCGATGCCGCCAAACAGAACTGGCTCGACGCTATGGGGCAGTAAACTATCAAACTCCCATTCAAGGATTGCAGGATGCATGGCATCCTGCAATCTCTTGTTTTGAATAACCAGGCATGGGGCTGGATATAATCATGAATTGCGTTGTTGCGAAATGATTCTGCAAAATACTCCAAATCACCAAGAATCACATACCAAATTCCACAAATTTCTTGGCTAGTCTAAATTTTACCGTTATTATTAATCACCAATTTCCAGTCGCTGACATTTTAGGAGGTCGCTAATTATGGCTGAAACCGCCAGCACACCGCCCGGTGCATCTCCCCGCTCAATTTGAAAAAAAGACCCCGGATTGGCGAGAGTATTATCCAGGTCTTGCTTTTCACTTTCGGAGCAATTTCGATCCTGACAACAATCGCGATCATCTACGAATTGTTTCGCAAATCGCTGCTCTTCTTTCGATCAGGTTTCACTTCAGGATTTCTTTCTAACGTTGAAATGGCAGCCCCAGATAGACCAGTTTGGCATCTGGCCGCTTATCACGGCAACGCTGGTCACCAGCACTATCGCGATGCTGTTCGCATTACCCTTTGGTTTGATGATCGCAGTTTACCTGAGCGAATACGCATCCGACCGATTCCGCAGGACCCTTAAGCCAATCCTGGAGGTGCTGGCGGGGATCCCAACGGTTGTGTACGGCTACTTTGCACTGACATTCATGACACCGATTCTGCGATCCATTTTGGGCAGCAGTGTAGTCGCAATATATAACACGGCTTCAGCAGGGATCGTAATTGGTATCTTGATTTTACCGCTGGTTACGTCGATGACCGAAGATGCCTTGAGTGCCGTCCCTCGTTCGTTGCGGGAAGGTTCCTACGCTCTCGGAGCAACAAAACTGGAAACAGCCGTGCGGGTTGTTGTCCCAGCAGCAATCTCAGGTATTGCAGCCGCATTTATCCTGGCCATTTCCCGAGCAGTTGGTGAAACGATGATCGTTGCACTCGCTGCAGGTGCCGGACCTAACCTGACACTTAACCCATTCGAACCCGCGGAAACCATGACCGGGTATATGGTGCGCATCAGCGGTGGTGATTTGAGTTACGACTCCATCGATTACAACAGCATCTTCGCGATTGGGTTGTTATTATTCTTCTTAACCTTGGGTCTGAACATCGTCAGCCAACGCATTGTGCGCCGCTTCCGGGAGGTCTACGAATAATGGAAACCGCTCAAAAACCAGTCGCCAAACCTCTCGAATCCGATGATTTTGAAGTACGCGCCTCGGCCCGCCAGCGGAATGGTAAGGCATGGTTGTTTCTATTTCAAATCTCCACCCTGATCGGGATCATTGCATTGGGCGCGCTGATCTATAACATTACTAATGATGTCGCCGGGTATGCAGCCATCGAATACACGGTGCTGCCAACCTTTCTGACTGCCGATGGGACACCGCTCAACGAGCTCAGCACACAAGAACTGGCTAATGTCATTCGAGCCAATGTGTCACCTGGACTTCTCAGGGAACTGACCCGGACACGTGAATTAGGTGATTATTCCCAGGCGGATCTGCTCGAAATCATTCAAAATAATGTGCTTAAACCCAGGGTCAGGGAGACCTGGCCACTGTTTGATTCACTGTTTAAATCCAACCAGGTCATTGCTGATGCACAAGAAAAATATCCTGAGGCGTTTATCGAGTTCCGCAATTGGCTGACTCTCGATTTTATTATCTCTCCTCAGAATACGAATCCGATGCTGGCAGGTATCCGCACTGCAATTCTGGGATCGCTTTATATTATTGTTATTGTCATCCTTACAGCATTTCCTATTGGCGTCGGGGCAGCGATTTACCTGCAGGAATATGCAGATCCCGAAAAATGGTATAACCGAATCCTCCAAACCAACATCAATAACCTGGCAGGAGTACCTTCCATCATCTACGGTATTGTTGGTCTGGCAGTATTCGTCCGCGTTCTTGAACCGCTGACATCCGGAGCGTTTTTAGGCCTGGTCGAAGCTGGAACGACCGCCAATGGGCGCACAATATTTGCCGCAGGCTTGACGCTTACCTTATTGATCTTACCTGTAATCATAATTAATTCGCAAGAAGCAATCAAAGCTGTCCCGAATTCGCTACGAGAAGCGGCGTACGGTCTGGGTGCTACAAAGTGGCAAACCGTCTGGCATCACGTTCTGCCCAATTCAATTCCAGGGATACTAACTGGTACGATTATTGCCATCTCACGTGCCATTGGCGAAACTGCTCCTCTCGTTGTGATTGGAGCCTCAACTTACATTACTTTTGACCCATCAGGCATATTTTCGAAATTTACTGCCTTACCGATCCAAATCTACCAGTGGACGGCGCGCCCGCAGGACATCTGGCGCAGCCTGGCAGCCGCGGCAATTATCTTTTTGCTGCTGATGCTGCTGACATTGAACGCGTTCGCAATCTATTTACGCAATCGTTTCCGGAGAGAATGGTAATGGATTATTCTGTGGCAAATTCAACCAATGGCTATCATGCCATTGAAGCATCAAATCTCAGTCTTTATTACGGCGATTTTCGCGCCGTTAAAAATGTTGACCTCGCCATTGAGACGAACAAAATCACCGCCATCATTGGACCATCCGGCTGTGGGAAAACCACAATGCTGCGCTCATTTAACCGGATGAACGAACTTGTGCCTACCGCCCGCCATGATGGCGGCATTTTGTTTCATGGTCAGGATGTCTACGCCCCGGATGTTGATCCGGTTGAGCTCCGGCGCAGGATAGGTATGGTATTTCAAAAACCGAACCCCTTTCCAAAAAGCATCTATGATAATGTCGCCTGGGGTGCTAAAATCAACGGCTACAAGAACAATATGGATGATCTTGTGGAGCAATCTCTGCGGCAGGCTGCATTGTGGGACGAAGTTAAAGATAAACTTAAGCAAAGCGGGCTGTCGCTATCTGGAGGCCAGCAACAACGCCTCTGCATCGCACGCACGATTGCGGTCAAACCTGAGATCATCCTCATGGATGAGCCTGCTTCCGCGCTAGACCCAATTGCTACCCTGCGGATTGAGGAATTGATGCGAGAACTTTCAAAAAAATACACCATCATCGTCGTCACCCACAATATGCAGCAAGCAGCGCGCGTATCTGATTACACGGCCTTTTTCAATATGGATGATGACCGAGCCGGATATCTGGTCGAGGCTGGCTCGACATCGGAGATTTTTACCAACCCGAAGGATAAGAAAACAGAAGATTACATTACCGGGCGGTTTGGTTAATAACCGGATACCAGGAGACGAAACATGCCTAGAGAAACGCTGGATTTACAAATTCAACAACTCTTGAACCAAATTCTCGTCCTTGGGAGTATGGTTGAGCAAGCCACAATGGATGCAGTTTCATCGCTAAAAAAACAGGACCTTGAGGCTGCCAGAACGATCTACCACAACGACATATTGATCAATAACAAACACTTTGAAATTGAGGATAGTTGCATTCGTTTAATTGCAACCCAACAGCCAATTATGGCAGGTGATTTACGCTTGCTTGCCTCAGCCCTAGAGGTTAACACTGAGTTGGAGCGGATGGGCGATTACGCCAAGGGGATCGCGAAAATTTGCCTGATCATCGGCAAACAACCACTTTTGAAACCATTGATCGATGTTCCCAGAATGGCCGAGCTGGCAGTGAGTATGCTTCATCGCTCATTGACTGCGTTTGTTGAAAAAAATGTTGAAGCTGCGCGCTCAATACCAACCGAAGATGATGAAGTTGATGGCCTCTACAACCAGGTTTACCGCGAACTTGTAACTTATATGATTTCTGACCCATCCACAATTGACAGGGCCAATTACTTGATGTGGGTCGCTCATAACCTGGAGCGTTTCGCAGACCGGGTAACAAATATCTGTGAGCGCACGATTTACGTTGTGGAAGGTCAATTGCTGGAATTGGATCGCACAGATGACGAGTTGCTTGGTTGATTTTCAGTGAACGTATGAGTGACCAACCGGCCCAATATAAAAAAGTTTTGTTCCTCTGCACGGGCAATTCCTGCCGCTCACAAATGGCCGAAATGATTATCAATCACCACTCGGAATTGGGGTGGCAGGCATATAGCGCCGGCACGCAGCCAGCAGGTTTTGTTCATCCCCTTGCAATCCAGGTCTTGGAGGAAATCGGCATCCATACGCAAGGGACATCGAAACACGTCGATGTCTTGCGGTCTATTCCTTTCAACCTGGTCGTTACAGTGTGTGACTCCGCGGCAGAAGAATGCCCGGTCTGGCTTGGGCCGGGAATTCGGGTGCACCATAGTTTTCCAGATCCAGCCAAAGTGACTGGAACTGAAGCACAAATTCTGGCCAAATTTCGCGAAGTCCGCGACCGAATCAGGAATGAAATCCCAGAAATAATAACCAACGCCATACTCTGAGCATTTGGTAATTGTTCAAGATATTGGGTTTCCAGAAGAATGGAAACCCAATATTTATTTTGGCGTATATTCTAATAGAATTAGGTTTACATAGGACCACATTCAATAATGATTAGAAATCGAACCACCTCTTATATTTTATTCCTCATCGCCACAATGATCACTTTTACAACCATTTCTGGTTGTTCCGAATCACCCGAAACTACGGTCGAATTGGTCTCGACCCCCACCGATCAAGTATTCTTATCAACATCCCCAACAATCCCACAAACCCAGGCGATTGCCCCGACGAAAACGCCTCCACCTACAATCACTCCCACGCAGCTTCCACCGCCTGAATCAGGATCCCCATCCATAGGAGATACCTACGCACCAGAATTAGGCAACACCGGGTACGATGTCCAGTCCTATGCTGTCCATTTGCGTTTGAACCCGGCTGATCCTGAATTAATCGGCAACGTACAGATCAAAGCCAGGATCGATGCGCCAGCTCTCAATCGTATTAGCCTGGATTTTGCTGGATTTACGATCACCAGCCTGACAATCACAGGTTTGGATGCGAAGTATTGGCGGGAAGGGGCCAAACTCTGGATCGATTTACCGGAAACTATTTACCAGGATGAATTAATTATGCTTGACATTCAGTATGAAGGAGCACCTCTCGTAGAACCTTCACCCTATGTCCCGTTCATTGGGCATGTGGGTCTATATTATCCGGGGAATACGGTTTTCTCATTATCCGAGCCCAACGGCGCACATTATTGGTTTCCATCGAACGATCATCCACGTGATAAAGCGACCCTGGAAATCACATTGACAGTGCCTGATACCTATACAGGCGTATCTAACGGAACCCTGGTCGCAACCCAACCCTCGGACGCTGGTTGGACATCTTTTTTCTGGCAGCATCCCTACCCAACTGCCCCGTATCTTGCCCTCGCGGCGGTCGGTAATTATGAAAGGATTGATGGTCAAACCCCGGGTGGTGTGCCAATTCGCCATTATGTATATACAGACCTGATGGATGAATTTTTAGCCGCGACATCTACGGCTGACGAAGCATTGGATTGGATGGCAGATCTTTATGGCCCCTATCCATTTGAAAGTTTTGGGTTTGTCACTACCAGGCTTGTTAGTTTCGCCTCCGAAACACAAACCATGGTTATTTTGCCAGAAACCAGTCTCAATGAAGAAACTGTCATCCATGAAATTGCACACATGTGGTTTGGAAATTGGGTCAGCCTAGACAGTTGGGCAGATATGTGGCTAAAGGAGGGCCTTGCCATCTACACCTATCTACTTTGGCAAACCCGGAATCAACCCGCTGATCTCGACTATTTTATGGAAGAACGGACCAACCGGATGCTTTCTGAAGCATCTGGATATGATTTGAGCAACCTGCCGAAATCACAGCTGCTTGGGACAGATACCTATTGGAAAGGAGCCGTCGTTATTCATGCCTTGCGGAAAGAGATTGGAGATGAATACTTTTTTACCGGTTTAAGGACAGTACTTACTGAATATGGCGGTAAGAATGTATCTCTGACCGAATTTCAACAAGTGATGGAAGTTGTTTCTGGCAAATCGCTGACACCTTTTTTTGAGTTCTGGGTATATGGATCTTAACCAATTTCAATTGGTGATTAACAACCGAATTAATCCAGATAAACGTCATTTGATCGTTGCGTACAGAAATGATACGCTGTTTACGTTCAGACTTGGAGGTGTTTATGTCTGTAGGTCGAATAATTGCTTATATTGCCGCAGCTATCCTGATTTTTTTTGGAGTGCTGTTTATTTGGGCAACATTTAGCGATCAAGGACAGATTGGCTGGCTGTTTATAGGCCTTGTCAGCGTAGGCATCGGACTGGTGTTAATCTGGCTGGCTACCCGCGGGAAACCCGTCGCCGTTCAGGCAACGGATGTGAATCTCAAAATCGACTTGAGTGGGGATGTAAATCTCGAATCGATTAAATGCCAGTCTTGTGGCAGCCCATTATCTCCTGAAAATATCACAATGGTTGCAGGTGCACCGATGGTCAACTGCCCTGCCTGCGGATCTACCTATCAACTTACCGAAGAGCCAAAGTGGTAGAGGGTCTATCTCGACTTACCCTGTTGGATTGATCCGTCCAATGCAGGTATAAATACCAAATGCCTGCATAAATGGAGTCGCTCATGATGCGGAAATTCACCATTATCCTGCTGCTCGTAACATTGGCTTTAGCCATTCCCGGGAGTGCACTCGCCCAGACTTATTATTTCAGTCTCGACTCCCTGGATGCAGATGTCTATTGGAATGAAGATGGAACAGTGGACATCGGATACCTATTTACGTTTACGAACAGCACCAGCGCCGATCCAATTGAATATATCGATGTGGGCTATCCAAACAGCTCATATAGTTTAAGTGATGTCAATGCAACAGTGAATGGCAAGCCCATCACTGACATTGAAAGGTCCCCATTTGTCGACAATGGGGTTGCACTCGGGTTAGGAGCGAATTCCATTCCACCTGGACAAACCGGCCAGGTTTATGTTTCTGTGCAAGGACTTGATAGAGTACTTTTCACAGATGATCAGGATCCCACATATGCCAGTGCAGTCTTCAGTACGACCTATTTTGACCGCGACTTTGTCTTTGGAAATACAAATACAACTGTTACTTTTCATCTTCCACCTGGCGTCCAGCCTGAAGAACCACGCTGGCACGACTCACCCTCTGGATTTCAAAATGAGCCCGTAACTGGGTTTGATGAGTCAGGGCGAATCACGTATACCTGGAGCAATCCAGGGGCTAACGGCTACAGCCAGTACCGATTCGGTGCATCGTTTCCTAGCAGCTATGTCCCAGCAGCGGCAATTTTTTCACCAACTGTTTCGGACCGACTGCAAATTCCAACCGACGAGCTGATCGGTGGGTTTATTTGTTTTAGTTTTGTCATTTTTTTCTTCGCAATCATTGGGATTGCAATCTTTAGTGCTCGCAATCGGCAATTGAAATATCTTCCACCAAAAGTATCGATCGAAGGCCATGGCATCAAACGAGGTTTGACGGCGATCGAAGCTGCAATCCTCATGGAACAACCCATGGATAAGATCCTCATGATGATTTTGTTCGCAGCGATTAAGAAAAATGCAGCCGAAGTCAGTACGAAAGAACCCCTTGAACTCAAGGTCGTTGATCCTTTGCCACAAGACCTGCGACCTTATGAAGCCGATTTCTTGCGGGCATTCACCGTCAAAGGGACAGCCAGACGGAAAGCTTTGCAGGATACCATGGTGGAATTGGTAAAAAGTGTTTCTGGAAAAATGAAGGGCTTCAGCCGGAAAGAAACAATCACTTACTATGAAGACATCATGCGCAAAGCCTGGGGTCAGGTGCAGACTGCGGGAACCCCGGATGTTATGAGTCAGAAGTTTGACGAAAATATGGAATGGACAATGCTGGATCGAGATTATGACGGTCGAACTCGAGAAGTATTCCGTGACCGGCCGATTTTTGTGCCAACCTGGTGGGGACGCTACGATCCCACCTTCAGACCCAGCCCATCTGCCCCATCCGGTGGGTCAAAATCAATCCCATATCCTACCGGTGGGGGTTCCTCATTGCCATCGCTACCAGGTGCCGATTTTGCAGCTGCAATGGTAACCGGCGTTCAGAATTTTTCTAATAACGTTATAGGGAATGTGACCGATTTCACAGGAAATGTTACCAACAAAACAAACCCTGTTCCGCGCACAAGCAGCGGCTCCGGCGGCAGAAGCAGCGGAGGTGGTGGCTGCGCATGTGCATGTGCTTGCGCTGGTTGCGCATGTGCATGTGCTGGTGGGGGAAGGTGAGCAAAGCTTCTTTATCGGAGAAATAATGGGATTAGTCAGCCTGATTAAGCAAGCTGTAACCAAGCATTCCAGCCCCTACACGCCGGAAGGTCTTCACCATTTTTATAAATCTTGGGATGGGGAAAAGGCGCGCATCCACTTACGAGTGAGTCCGGATGGTTGCAGTACCTTGATCGTGAATGCCAACCAGATTTATCATTTGAATCCAACAGCCTCCTTGATGGCGTTCGGATATCTCAACGAGCAGCCCGAAAGGGCGACGATTCAGCGCTTGGTTAGATCGTTTGATGTACCTCAACAAACCATCGTTAATGACTATGCAAAGTTTTGCCGCGACCTGGACGCACTGATCAGACCTGGGGGAGCCTGCCCGGTCTGCGATCTCGAACTGGAAATTAACGCTCCTTTTTCGAACCGCCCACTGGCTCCCTACCGAATGGACCTGGCGTTGACCTACCGTTGTAACAACGACTGTTCGCATTGTTACAATGTTAGTACCCGCGATGATCCAGAACTTGACACTCAACAATGGATGAAAATCCTCGATAAACTGTGGGAAGCGGGTATTCCTCACATCGTTTTCACCGGAGGCGAGCCCACCCTTCGTGAGGATCTACCTGATTTGATTGCCTATGCTGAATCAAAAGGCATGATTACCGGAGTTAATACCAATGGACGCAGGCTCAGCGATCCAGATTTCGTCCAGCGCCTGGTTGGGGCAGGCCTCGACCATATCCAAATAACGCTGGAGTCCCACGATGCCGGGATACATGATCGGATGGTCATGCGCAAAGGCGCCTGGAAACAGACCGTTGCAGGTATCCGGAATGTTTTAAGAACGCCGCTCTACGTGATGACGAATACAACGATGCTTGCAGATAATGCCAGGACACTGGCTGAAACCCTTGATTTCTTGGCCGAATTAGGTGTACCCACCGTTGGTTTAAATGCACTCATCTATTCTGGGCGTGGTTCTACAGTCGGAACGGGCCTGAAAAATCCCAACTCCCAAATCTACTTTCTATTGCTCGGACCAAGACAGATGCGGCTAATCAAAGGCTGATTTGGTATACCCCCACCCAATATTGTCATTTTGATCCTGTCCAAATGGAGCTCGGTGTAAAGGGGTGTACGGCGGCTCTTTATAATATGTGTATCGAGCCTGACGGCGCTGTACTGCCCTGCCAATCTTATTATCGACCGGTAGGCAATATTCTGGCGGATGCCTGGGAATCAATTTGGGGTCACGATTTGTGCATTTGGTTACGAGAACGACATTATGTTCCAGACGCGTGTCAAAACTGCGGCTTATTATCTGAATGCGGGGGTGGCTGCCCGCTAAAACTGGATAGTTTACAGCAGCAGCCTCAATTCCTGCCCATTTCTGCTGTAGAGGTTACTTCTTTCCTGTAAATCCATTGGAAGGTGTCCATGACCAGCATTCGCGAAACCTTACGCCGGCTGTTCACTCCCCCCGAAATTCTCCCCTCGGGAAATTTCAAATATGTTGCGCCTCCGGAATCGCCCATCCATTACCGATTGCATCTCCGTATCGATGATACTGGAGAAGGAATTCTTATCGTAAATGCGTCCACAGTTCTCCACTTGAATCAGACAGCAACTGAATACGCGTATTATTTGGTTAATAACTACTCAGCAGAATCCGCCGCATCTCATGTTGCCAGCCGCTACAATATCAACAAAGAACAAGCAACCAAGGACTATCAGGAATTTATAGATAAAATTCTAACCCTGGTTGAGACACCCGATTTAGATCCCGTGGCCTACCTGGATTTCGATCGTCAACACCCATTCAAAAACGCAAAAATACCATATCGTCTTGACTGTGCATTAACCTATGACCAACCCGACGGTGGCAGCATGCCTCCTCAGCTTGCAGACCGCGTCGAACGGGAATTATCGACAGAAGAATGGCAGGAAATCATCCATAAGGCCTCCGCAGCCGGTATTCCACACATGGTTTTTACTGGTGGCGAACCGACGCTCCGGGAGGATCTGATAACTTTACTTAACGACTGTGAAGTTGAGGGGTTGGTAACCGGTGTAATTTCAGGCAGTCTGAAACTTGGCGAGCCTGAATTCTTAGAAGCTCTCCTGCAGTCCGGGCTGGATCATTTGATGGTGATTATGCAGCCAGAAAGCGAGTCTTATTGGTCTATTTTAAGTACAGTCTTGCCGGCAGATCTTTATACGGCTGTCCACATCACGATTACTCCCGAGCTTACCAGCCAGGTTACGAGTATCCTACAACGGCTTGCCGGCCTAAAACCAAACGGCCTTTCTTTGAGTATTTCCGCTGAAGGGCTTTTGGATGACTTGCAGTCAGCCAGACAATTGGCAGCCGACCTGGAGATGGAACTCGTATGGGAGCTACCCGTACCCTATATGCACCAAAACCCGGTCACATTGGAAGTCGGTGAAAATCGGATTCTGGAAGGCGCAGGTAGGGCCTGGTTATACATCGAACCTGATGGCGATGTCCTCCCTGATCAATCGATCAATCGTGTACTGGGTAATTGGCTATCGGATTCGCTGGAATCCATTCTTGATAAAGCCAACATAAAATAACACTTTTTTTCATCAATTCAGCACTCACCGAGAAGCTGGCTGATTCAGCATCATCAATTCCTCAATCGCGCTCTTCCTTGGGTATCATACACAGATGTTGCTATCTTCGGCTGAATGGCACAATCGTTTCTTGATTCAGACACAATGGACTGCACGCATTCGTGAGTACATCTTTTCGCAAATCCCACTGCCTTCCAAAGCAAAAATTCTTGAAGTAGGGTGCGGCACCGGGGCATTATTAAGCGATATTGCATGGCAATATCCACACGGGCAGATTATTGGGTTGGACATTAATCCGCTCTTTCTTCAATTTGCTCATCAAAACAACAAATCATTTTTTCCAGTTCAGGGAGATGGATATACATTACCCTTTGAATCGGATTCCATAGACCTGGTATATTGCCACTATTTCTTGTTATGGATCACACAACCATACCAGGTGATGAACGAAATTAAGCGCGTTCTTAATAAAAGCGGCGTATTTATTGCATTTGCAGAGCCAGATTACCTTGGCCGGATTGATTATCCAAACGAATTGGCCGATTTGGGAAAACTGCAAAATGCAGCTCTTCACGGGCAAGGGATTCGATTGGATAGTGGCAGGCAGCTGCCACAGCTGCTGACGGAGGCTGGTCTCCATCGTATTCAAGTTGGTATTCTAGGCGGGCAGTGGTATGTGGACCAATCCGCACAAGAACGTTCATCTGAATGGAGTATGCTGCGGCACGATCTATTTGGTCTCGACCAGGAAGAATTTTCAAACTATGATAGGCTCGATGCACAGGCCTGGAAGCAAGGCAGGAGAGTGCTGTATGTCCCCACTTTTTTTGCACTTGGGTATAAATCATCCCCAAATTAACTTGGTAAAAGGCTAAAGGCGATCTCCAGGTTTAATTTCGGGCCATCAGTTAATCATTTTGGAATACCAAGTTCGATTTTCCCACCAGACTCGCGCACTGGGTATGCTGGAATATCAATAATCGCTGGCAAAGACTTTACTTCCCCAGTTCTGATATCAAAGCGGGCTCCATGGCGTGGGCAGACAATTTGATAATCCTCGATCTCTCCGTCACCCAAAGGCCCATCGTCATGGGAACAGATGTCATCGATGGCAAATAACTCCCCGGCAATCCGGAAGATTACAATGTCTTGTTGATCAGTCTCAATAAACAACCGATCCCCATTAAGGATCTCATCTGAATCGCCAATCTCTACATAATCACACAGAGCTTCTTCCAGTTTTCGATAATTAAACATCATCATCATAACCCGGCGAAATTGATCATCCGACCAGGTCATCGCTGGCTTCGGGCACGCCGTAAACTCCGGCTTTTAATACCTTAAGCGAAAGCAGTGCGCATTTCAACCGGACCGGTCCCAGTTCAATTCCCAGCAATTCTAGAAGATCTTCTTTGGTCAATTGTTTGACTTCATCGAGAGTTTTGCCCACAACTGATTCGAGCAACAAATCAGCCGATGCTTGAGATATCGCACACCCATGACCATCGAATGCTGCTTCGACGATCCGCTGATCGTCAATCCGCAAATCGATCCTGATGTGGTCGCCACACAATGGATTTTCGTCTTCAAATGTAATGTCATTGGGATCTAAAGCGCCGCGATACAAGGGATTCTTGTAGCGATCGATAATTAATTCACGGTACAGATCATCCATGCGAAATCCTCAAATACAACAACCACCTCAATATTGGCGGGTTCAACCAAACAAAGATTTGACTGCATACAAACCATCAATTAGGCGGTCAATATCTTCTGGAAGGCTATAAAGGTAAAAACTAGCTCTCGTCGTAGCTGGAAGGTTGAACTTTTCATGCAGAGGCATGGCGCAGTGATGTCCGGCCCGTACTGCGACACCGTGTCGGTCTAAAACCTGGGCGACATCGTGCGGATGGACACCTTCAAATGTAAAAGACGCAACGCCCCCTTTTTTCTCTGCTGGAGGTCCAAATATTTGAACACCTGGAACTTCGTCCAGCCTTTCCAGGGCATACGTAATCAATATGTGCTCGTATTGCGAAATCCATTCCATTCCAATTTGCGCAAGGTATTCGACCGCGGCTCCGAGTCCGATTGCTTCCGCAATCGCGGGTGTACCGGCTTCAAATTTATGCGGTAAATCGTTAGGAACGAATGATCGCAAGCGAACTTTTTTAATCATATCCCCGCCGCCCATGAAAGGAGGCATTTTCTGAAGAAGAGCCAACTTGCCGTAAAGAACTCCTACACCGGTCGGTCCACACATCTTATGGCCTGAGAAAGCCAAAAAATCAACGTCCAAATCCTGGACATCAACTGGGAGATGCGGGACTGATTGAGCAGCATCAACCAGGGTAATTGCACCGGCTTCGTGAGCAAGTTTTATGATTTCCTTCGCTGGATTGATTGTTCCAAGGACATTCGACATCTGTGTAAAGGCGACCAGTCGGGGCTGGAGCTTTAACAGGTTCAGGTAAGAATCCAGATCCAGGAGTCCTTCTGGGGTAACTGGAATGAACTCAAGTTGTAAATTCTTTTCAGCCGCCAACATTTGCCAGGGAACTAAATTCGAGTGGTGTTCCATTTCAGTAAGCACAAGGACGTCACCGGGATTCAGTTCGCTGCGTCCCCAGCTTTGAGCGACGAGATTAATCGATTCCGTTGTGTTCCGGGTAAATATCACCTGCTCGACATCAAGTGCATGGATAAATTGAGCAATTTTTTCTCGGGCAGACTCATAACCTGCCGTCGCTTCTTCGGCAAGTGTGTGAATTCCGCGATGGATATTTGCGTTGTAATTTTCATAAAAACGATCCATCGCTTCAATTACCTGGATCGGTTTTTGCGCGGTCGCAGTTGAATCGAGGTACACAAGGCTGACACCAGGCCGGATTTCTCTCTCAAGAATGGGAAAGTCTTCCCGGATTTGGCGAGCTTTCGCGACCATGGCTAAATGGTTTTTATGATTAATCATCAATGGGGACCTGTGGAATCAACTCATTGCCTGCGTTTTACTCGACGTTTGCCGCTGTATGGACGCATTTGTTTGGAGTCCTTTGGGCACCATAATACATGGTCTGGAACCATCCAACCATCTGTTAAATAGACATTTTCTTTAAATTGGATGGCGATCATCTTTGCATCCACCTGGACAGCGACACCAGTTAACCAACCCCTGACGCGCTCTCCTTTTTCGTTATCATGGTCGCAATAGACTTCTACCCGGTCTCCGACTTCATAACCTGAGTCCTTTTCGGGAGTATTGGTGAAAAACAATTCACTCAAGTCAGCCTCCATGCAGACCCCACTTATCTGTCTGCAGACATTCAATTAGATGGATAACAAGCGGACTGCCTGATTTTGCCGCAGTCCGCCGGAATTTTCCCTCAGTCAAGCACCTGTAATCCGTAAGCCTATGATAGGCTCATTTTATCCATAATTGCTTGAGCAAATCGTTCCCGGACGCCTTCAAAAGGTATCCGCTGCATAACTGGATCAAAAAAACCTTCAACGAGCAGGCGTTCTGCATCAAGTTCTGGAATGCCGCGTGAGAGCAAATAAAATATTTGCTCCGGATCGACTTTACCTATGGTGGCTCCGTGTGTACAACGGACATCATCCGCCATAATCTCAAGACCAGGGATTGAATCTGCTCTGGCTTTGCGGCTGAGGACCAGGTTACGGTTTGCCTGGTAACCATCGGTTTTTTGAGCCCCAGGAGCTACATAGATCATTCCTTGCCAAACAGAACGGCTTTCACCGGTTAATGCACCCTTAAATAAGAGATCGGAAGTTGTGTGCGGTGCCATGTGGTTTTGCTGCGTATCAAAATCGAGGTGCTGAACACCATCTGTGAAGTAAAAGCCAGACATCCTGCCGCTTGCACCTTGATCAACCAGATCGAGGTCAGCAAATGTTTTTGTAAGATTGCTGCCTAAGGTACCAACAATCCAGTCGAGATTCGCGTCTCGACCAACACGAGCTCTCTCGTGTGTAAAATTCCAAACATGCTCACCCCAGGATTGTAGCTCGACAAACCGGAGATTGGCCCGATCGCCAACATGAACTTCTACGATACCTGCATGCAGGGTCTGGCTGCTGGCATCTGTCGGGGAAGCTGCTTCGTGTACATAGGTCAGCGACGCTCCCGCTTCTAGCCAAACGAGGATATGTGAAAAATATGCTAATCCAGAACCCGGACCCCATAGAATACTGTGTAACGGTGCCTCAAGCTGGACATTCTCGGGCACATACACCAACACACCAAAGCTCGCAAGTGCAGCCGCCAGGGCAGCAAACTTGCCCTCGTTTGCTCGTACTATCTCACCCAGGATTTTTTTGAGAATTTCCGGGTGTTCTTTTTCAGCTGTTTTCAGATCTGTGAAGATCACTCCCTTTGCGGTAATTTCCGGATCGATGTCTACTTGAATACGATTCGGTGTCAGGATGATCTGCCCACCATGTGCACGATCCGTCAGAGGAGCCAACAGGCCCGAAGGAACATCCGGCAAGGTGGAATCTTTATGAATATCGGTTAGTCGAAAACTATCCAAAGCAAGGTGTTTTAAATCTGTGCGGCGCCAAGGTTCATCGCGGGTTGTGGGCAATGGTAATTCTTCAAATGCTTCCCAGGCAGCTTGTCGATATGCACGTACAGAGGTATCGACTTGAGAAATCCAGCCAGGAATCATCTCCTTCGTAAAATTAAACTGTTTCAGTGGTGTAGCTGTTCGTGATACTTTCCGGACTACCCGTTTTGCGGTGTTTTCTGCCATTATTATTCCTGATTCATTTCCCATTTTATTTTTGGCATTATTAATTGATTGAGAAGTACTGCTTTACCCAACTGAGCCCTCCATTTGGAGCTGGATCAGGCGGTTCATTTCAATTGCGTATTCCATGGGAAGTTCTTTCACCAGTGGCTCGATGAAACCCGAGACAACCATGGTCGTCGCTGCCTCTTCAGACAAACCACGCGACATCAGGTAGAAAAGTTGCTCTTCACCCACCTTGGAGACCGATGCTTCATGTCCGATGGTTACATCTTCTTCTTCGATTTCAATATATGGATAAGTATCCGAGCGTGCATGCTCATCTAACAGGAGCGCGTCACAAACTACATTTGATTTACAATCATTTGCCCCTTTGTGCACCTTGAGCAAACCGCGATACGCCGCACGCCCACTACCCTTACTGATCGATTTCGATGTAATCTTGCTGGAGGTGTGAGGGGCAAAGTGGATGACTTTACCGCCCGTATCCTGGTGCTGTCCGGAGCCAGCAAAAGCCATCGAAAGGATCTCACCATGTGCCCGAGGTCCCACTAAATAGCATGAGGGGTATTTCATGGTTAATTTGGATCCCAGGTTAGCATCTACCCATTCCATGGTTGCATCTTCATGGACAATTGCCCGTTGGGTGACCAGGTTATACATATTTGTCGACCAGTTTTGGATGGTCGTATAACGCATCCGCGCGCCTTTTTTGACCACAATTTCGATAACACCACTGTGGAAAGAATCTGTACTGTAGATCGGGGCGGTACAACCTTCGACGTAATGCGCTTGAGCGCCTTCATCGATAAGGATCAGGGTTCGCTCAAATTGGCCCAGGTCCGCCATATTCAATCGGAAGTATGCCTGGAGCGGTAAATCGACTTTCACCCCTTTCGGGACGTAGACGAAAGATCCACCAGACCATACAGCGCTGTTCAACGCAGCAAATTTGTTATCCTCAATCGGAATAACCTTCCCAAAATATTCGCGGAATAAATCCGGGTGTTGGCGCAGTCCATCTTCGATGCTTAAGAAAATCACACCTTTTTCTTTAAGGTGCTCCTGAATGTTATGGTACACCATCTCAGATTCATACTGCGCACCGACACCGGCTAAAAATTTCTGTTCAGCTTCAGGAATGCCCAATTTATCAAACGTTTGCTTGATAGCGTCAGGCACGTCTTCCCACGAACGGCTTTCTTTGTCAGTCGGCTTGGTGTAAAAAAAGATGTTGTCGAGGTCAAGTTTTGCAAGATCTCCACCCCAGGTGGGCATGGGGCGTTGGACGAAATGTTCATAAGCCTTCAGGCGGAAATCAAGCATCCACTGCGGCTCACCCTTCATAAACGAAATTTGTTCGACAACTTCGCGATCCAGACCGCGTTTTGACTGAAACACGAAAGTGTCTGGGTCATGAAAGCCAAATTTGTAATCACCAATACCTTCAAGGATCTGGGCATCTTTATCCATCACAAACCTCCAATAATCCGAAACTCAACACCTTCGTAAACAAATAAATGTGCCCCAATCACGCCAGGGTTGGATTCTTTTCTCGCACCCAATCGTAACCTTGCTCTTCGAGGTGCTCAGCCAGTTCTGGACCACCCGATTCAACAATGCGTCCGTCAAGCATCACATGGACGACATCGGGTTTGATATAGTTCAGAATCCGATTGTAGTGAGTAATGATTAATACACCAAGATTGGGTCCTCGCAGAGCATTAACCCCGTCTGAAACAATCCGCAAGGCATCAATATCTAGTCCAGAGTCAGTTTCATCCAGGATGGCAATCTCTGGCTCAAGCGCAGCCATCTGTAAAATTTCTGCACGTTTTTTCTCTCCACCTGAAAAACCATCATTCAGGTAGCGGCCAGCAAAGCTGTGATCCATTCGCAGCATATCCATCTTTTCTTTTAAGAGCTTGCGAAATTCGGGAATTGGAATCCCTTTATCTTCCGGATTTTCAGCTCGCCGGCGGGCGTTGATCGCGGAGCGCAGGAAATTTGCTAGGCTGACTCCCGGAATTGCAACCGGATATTGAAAAGCGAGGAATATTCCGGATTGAGAGCGTTCATCTGCCTTCAATTCCAGGATATTACGGCCTTTGAACCAGGCTTCACCTTCTAATACAGTATAAGATGGATGTCCCATCAGGGTATATGCCAATGTGGATTTTCCAGTACCATTTGGCCCCATAATTGCGTGGACTTCACCCTGGCGTACAACGAGATCCACCCCTTTTATAATCTCGCGATCTTCAATCCCGGCGTGGAGATGGCGAATATCAAGCTCAGACATAGACAGTAAACTCCTTAAACTTTTTCGTTCCAGCGAGGAAAATAGATATGATCCCGGCTTGGGTATATATGGTCATGCAGGTCAAATTATAGCATGCCAACCCGATACCGTCAATATTTAGCATAAAAATCTAATAAATTAATAATTATGCATCCAATATCCATATTATCCCACGAAAAAAAACTTCCTAAGGAGAAAACCTGGAATTTTCACGACAACGGTCTCAGGTTGCAATGGTGGCATATCCGCCTTCATGCCTCGGTTACACACACTGTGTAAACGAGGCATATACGGTGGCCGCACTGCTTTAGTTAGGAGTAAAGGTCTGTCCAGAATACGTGTAAAGTATCATGAAGAACTTGATTAATAAAATTGATAATTATCTTATATATTGACAGAAAAAAACCGGGTTGGTATACTTCAATCAACTTATTTGGTGTTCATACCTGTCCATAAATAGTGAAAGTGGTAAAAAGAATGCAAAGCACTCGTGAACGGGTTCTGGAAACCCTTTTAAAAAATCAGCGCTGTACAATCAACGAGCTTGCAGATGCGGTAGATATCAATCCTATCTCCGTCCGTCATCATATCGCCAAACTCCAATCCGAAAACCTTGTTGACTCAATCGAAGAAAGACATGGGGTGGGACGTCCTCGCCGATTATATTACCTGACTGAGCAAGGACTCGAACACTTCCCCACTCGCTATATACAGATGTCGAATTGACTGCTCAACCAGATGAAACGCCAGATGTCGGGTGATGATGTTCGCCGGCTATTTTCTGAAATCGCAGAAAGTCTGGTTGAGAAAGAGGTTGATAATCTGAATATCAATCAGCTCTCATTCGAGGAACGGCTAAATGTGGTCAGCCGCATGCTTGTCAGTGAAGGGTTCACGGTTGAATGGGAGAAGATCGGCGATGAGTACCATCTGCGCGAAACAAACTGTCCATTTTTGCATATTGGACAAAATCATCCCGAAGTCTGCGCCATGGATCAAACATTGATTTCAACGGTACTTTCTGTCCCCGCTGAGAAAGTCCGTTGTATTCTAGATGGGGATGCTGTTTGCACTTATATTTTTCCGATGAATGCCATTACGGAGATCTGAAATGAGCGATGAGACAAAATCACAGTTAATTTGGACATTGGAAACAACCCATCCCGATATGGTCGAGCCGATGAAGGATGTTTTCCGCCAGATCGTCGATCCCGAAATTGGATTGAATATCATTGAACTTGGTCTCGTGCGCGATGTAATCATTAATGAAGATTCGGCCCAGGTTCAAATGATCCTGACCACACCCTTCTGCCCATATGGTCCGGCAATACTAGAGACTACTCGTATGAAAGCTGAGGAATACCTAAAGAAACCTACAACCATTGATATGGGGACTGAAATGTGGGATCTCAGCTACATGGAAGAAGGTGCAGGAGCCGAATGGGGACTCTTCTAGCAATTGCCAAATGATTTAACCGCTTCAAAGGTCGCTAATACCGCGGAGAGATCTGTAAATTTAACTGATTTGTTGATTCGATACAATTTTCCCTGTTCAAATAAGTAAATATCGAGTAAACTCTTCCCAGAGCAGCCACGCGTATGCGTGGCTATCTTTCCGCCTTTGGCAGACACGCGCTGTGTCCAAAGGTAATCCCGTGGAAAGGAGATTATTTGAATGCGCGATTATGAAGTTGTTGTCGTTATCCATCCTGAACTTGAAGAGACAGCATTAAACGAAGTTGTCGGAAAAGTCCAAGAATGGATTGGTGGTTCAGGGGGTTCAATTTCCAAAGTAGACCTTTGGGGGAAACGGAAACTGGCATATGAAATCCGCAAGCAGAGAGAAGGGCAATACGTACTTCTTCAGGCTCAGATGAAGCCGGAATTTTGTTCCGAGCTCGAGCGAAACCTGCGGTTCTTAGAGCCGGTAATGCGCTTTCTGATTGTGTCATTGGAGTAAGGCGATAGGAGTATTGTATGACCCGCAGCCTGAACAAGGTTATGATCATTGGACGGTTGGGAAGGGATCCAGAAATGCGTTACACCCCTTCCGGTAGACCCGTGACAACATTTAGCGTCGCTACCAGCCGGAGTTGGAATACATCGGAGGGCGAACGCCGAACTGAGACTGAGTGGTTTAATGTTGTTGCTTGGGGCAATCTGGCCGAAATTTGTAAGCAATATTTGAATAAAGGGCAGCAGGTTTACGTAGAAGGCCGCCTACAGACACGTTATTGGGACGATGCCGAGGGAAATAAACACTCCTCTACCGAAATTGTTGCCAATGAGATGATCATGCTGGGTGACCGCCGTGATAATAACCAACACCTGGAAGAAGAAGAAAATTTCGCCGGCGCAGATGACGACGAATTCCCATTCTAAGGTCCAGGCAAATATCGAACTGGAAAATTCTTAAAGGAGTAATCGAACGTGTCCGACCGTAACTTCCAAAACCGACGCAGGTTTTTCAGTCCGCCAAAGAGTACCTGCGATTGTGATGACATCAATTACAAAAACGTTGAAATATTACGCCGCCACATCAGTGAATCTGGTAAAATCCGACCTCGCCGGCAGACCGGGTTTTGTGCGAAATGCCAGCGGAAGTTGGCCCGAGAAGTAAAGCGCGCCCGTCACCTGGCTCTTTTGCCATTTTCTGGTGACTCACTCCGCTAACCTGCAGTCAATTATTCGAAATCAAAACAGGGCATAGGGTAGAACAGCCCTATGCCTTTTTCAATCTATTGGAAGAGAAAAGAGAAGTAAGAATGGCCAAGAGTCGCGGACCACAACAACCCACAAAAAAGCATCTCGCCCGACTAGAACGAGAACGCCGCCAACAACGTTTCCTCATTATTGGTACCGTCATCATTCTAATCGCAGTCGTTTTCTTGATTTCCTATGGTTGGATCAAATCCAATTTTATCGTTCCACGCCAACCAGTTGCGTCTGTTGAAGGTGAAAACATATCAGCGGATGATTTTGCAGCCCGGACGCGGTTTGAGCGTTATAACCTCGTTCAGCAAGCTTTGAGCAACTATCAGACCTTGCAGTTGATTCAGGATAACCAGTCTGACCTGGCGTTGAGCATTATCAACAATATTCAACAGATTCGATTCTCCCTCGATCCGAGTTCATTCGGTCGGGAGGTATTGAATACCATGGTCGATGATGTTCTCGTCCGTCAAGAAGCAGAAAGTCGCGGAATCACTGTGACTGAGGATGAAATTGATCTCGAAATTCAGCAACAGTTTGGCTTTTTGCCGGATGGTCCACTTCCGACGGCAACTTCATTCCCAACTGCAATTCCAACGTCAACTCTTTCTCCCCAACAACTCGAGCTGGTAACACCCATACCAACTGCGACTGATTTTCCAACTCCAACCCCTGATGAGAACGCCACAGCAACGGCCATCCCAAGCGCAACCGCAACTCTTGCACCGACAACAACGCCTACACCTTATACTGAAGAGGCCTTCCGACAGAATTTCCAGGATACCGTGACACAGTTTTCCGACCAGATTGATGTGAATGAAAACAACATCCGGCAAATAATCCGTGCCCAGCTTTACCGACAGCGGCTTCAAGAACTTCTGGCTGTGGATGTCCCCCTAACTCAGGATCAGGTTTGGGCGCGGCACATTCTTGTCGAGGACGAGGAAACTGCCAATCAGGTCCTTGACCAGCTCGCAAACGGTGCTGATTGGAGCCAGCTGGCTCAGGAATTTTCGATCGATGATTCTAATAAAGCCCAGGGTGGCGATTTGGGTTGGTTTGGGGCAGGCCGGATGGTTCCTGAATTTGAAAAAGCTGCTTTTGCCCTCGACGTTGGCCAGATAAGCGAACCAATCCAAACATCTTTTGGATATCACATTATCCAGGTCCTCGGAAAAGAGAAGCGTTCCTTAAGCTCTTACGATTATGACCAGGCTGCCCAAGCTGCACTTCAAGCCTGGCTCGATTTAAGACGGCAAGAAGCACAAATCGAGATCTTCGATCGTTGGACCGAAGTTGTTCCAAGCGAACCAACAATCCCGCAAGGCTTATTAGATAACCTGGGACTATAAACCGGCAAGTCCTTGCATCAATTGAGTAGTTCATCGATAACAAAAGGCAAGATCCACGACTTGGATCTTGCCTTTTAATTTATCAAACTACTTTACTACTGGGTGATCGTAGGAACCTCATCCAAGCGTAAACTTAAAACCTGGCTGGTCGAATCTTTACCCATCGTAACACCATAAATTACATCAGCAGCTTGCACAGTATTGCGATTGTGCGTAATGATAATAAATTGGGTATTCTCACTGAGTTCTTTTAAGAGCTCGCGGAATCGGCCAACGTTTGCTTCATCGAGCATGGCATCAACCTCATCCAAAACACAAAAAGGTGTAGGGGATGTTTTTAGCAATGCGAACACCAGGGCTGCGGCAGTCAGACTCCGTTCACCCCCAGACAGCAATGATAAACCCTGTGTTCTTCGTCCTGGCAAGCGCGCTTCAATATCAATGCCCGTGTTGGTAATATCATCTGGGTCGGTCAAGATTAATCGAGCTGAACCACCACCAAATAGGCGGCTGAAGATGCCCCGAAACTCTCCAGCCACGGCTTCAAATGTCCGCTGAAATTCTAGGCGCATTAAGTGGTCAAGTTCATCAATCACTTGTCTCAAGTCTTGCTCTGCTTGATTGAGATCCTCGACCTGGGTGGTCATAAAGTTGAAACGCCCTTTGACTTCCTCAAATTCCCGTTGAGCTTCCGGGTTGATGGCGCCCATACGTCGCAATTGGGAACGTTTACGTAGCAAGGCTTCCTCCAGATCAGGAGAAATCTCTCGGATAACCGGTAATTTTTCAACCATCCCCGAAATGGGCAGCGGTGTTGGACCGCTCACTTCATCTTCATAGGAAAACTCTACCAGCCCGAAATCGTCCTCAATCCTGCGCCGTAATGAATCCAATGCGTCAAGATGTTTGTTTAGTGCAATTCTGGCCTGGGCGTTTCGATGCTCTGCAGTCGACAAAGAATTCCGGATGGATTCATCTTCGCTTACCAGACCAGACTGTTGGCTTTCGAATTTTTCCAGTTCGGTTTCGCTGGGCTGGACAATCTTTAAAAGTTCATCAACTTCTTCACTCAAAGTGCTATCATTTGCACGATGATCACTTTTTTCAGCATCCAGAGTTTCCATTGCATTCTGTAACGAAGTTCGTTTATTTTCTAATAGTTGATGGTAGTCGTTGACTCTCCCAAGTTGATGAAGCAATTCCGCTTCTCGCTGCACGAGATTGGTCGAAATTTCCTCAGCGACCGCCAAATTGGTTCTCCAATAATTTACCTGTTCCTGATATTCATCCTCAGGTAGTGCGAACAACTTTTTTTGAATATCCCGTACTGCCTCCTGAGATCCTTCCACTGATCGTTCTAATTCGTTAAGTTGGCTTCGGTATTCATTGACCACAGTATCACTGGCAAGGATTTGTTCAGACAGCAACTTGTGTCGTTGCTCATGAAATTGCTTTCCATCTGATAATTTTTCGAGAGCAAGTCGGCTGCGCTCAAATTCCATTTGGGCTTCACGTTCCATCCGCAGCGCCAGGTTGTGGGCATCATTTAAATCAACTGCCTGTGTCCGAATTTGCTCAAGTTCTTTTGTCATATTGTCGATCTCGCGTTGGGTATCGACAATTTTCGTTTCGAATTTGGTGATATTTTCCCGCAATATTTTTCGCTGCCTTGTACGCCCCAGGCTGCTATTAATTTCACTCTCTTTATCTGGACGTGCTGCCGCAACAAGCCCACTGGCATAAAATACATCTCCAGCAAGGGTTACTGCCCGTAATGTCGAAGGCTGTCCAGTTAATACCCGGCGGGCTGCACTCCGGTTTGTCACCACAATAACCTGGCCGAGCAACAAGTCGATTGCGGGGCGCAGCTCCGTCGGTGCCCTGATCAGACTAGCTGCTGTATTGATTACACCATCACCTGTCGGTACCTCGACTGGCAAATCCGGAACGACATCGTTGTAAGGTATAAGGGTGCCACGGACATTTTTTTCAAACGCCATGTCAAGGGCATCATCAATGTCGGACGCAGATTCTAATAATACAGAGTCCAGAAATTCACCAAGAGCAGCAACAATCGCGGTTTCGTACTCTGCTGGGACTTCCAATCGCGAGCTCAGTGCAGTCTGAATGCTCTTGATTTTCCCTTGCTGGCCTGCTTCTAACAAAATGCGTGTTCCTTCTGCATACCCTGCCAGGCTTTGTTCCGCCTGGTCGAGCACCTCCAGCTGAGTCTGGATCCGCGTAATTTCGGCAGTTTCGGAGGATAATCGATCGATGAGCTGCTGCCTGGCAGTTTCCGCTTGTTGAAGAACAATACGTTGTTGGGAAGCTACTTTTTCTGCTTTTTCTTGAAGGGCTTGTTGCCTGAAAAAATCCTCGTTGGAGTTTTCCAGAACCGTAGTTTGTTCTTCAATCTCATGATCAACAGACTCGATTGTCTCAGTAAGATTAACAAGTTCTCGACTTAAACGTTCATTTTCCGAAATACGTTCACTCAAGCGTACTTGTAATTGATTCATATGCTGCACAAGTTCAGAATTCGTTTTCCTGGCTTGTTGCATCGTTCGTTCAAGCTGATTTCGCTCAGCCTGGCGCCCCTGCAAAACTTCTAACGCCTGATCTAACTGGTCTTTAACGACAGACAATTCTTGTTTGCTCGACTCTATTTCTTTTTGGATGCCCTCAACGCGATCGAGCAAGATTTGTCGTTCTTCCTCTTGCCTGAGTATCTCCTCTTGGTTAATACGGTATTGAGTTTTCAAAGAACGTTCGCGTTCTTCTGCAACTGCGAGTTCCCGCCCGATTTGTTCGCGTTGGGTGTGCAGGCTGGCTAATTGCCGGTGCCAGGAATTCAAGCGACTGCGCAATGCCTGGATTTTTTCTCTAAAGTCATTAATTTCGCCAGCCAACTTTTCCTGGCGACTTCGGACCTGGGCAAGATTTTGTTCTTGCAAATCTGCCGCTTCTCGTGCACGAACTAAATCTTTCTGGGCTTCATGCCAATGATACCCATACCATTCGCGCAGGATTAACCTCAAATCAGCCTGGATGTGTTCATACTCTTGTGCCCTGCGGGCCTGTCTTTCGAGACTGCGAAGTCGTGGTTGTAACTCCGCCAGGATATCTTGTACTCGGTCCAGGTTTCGGCGGGTATTTTCAAGGCGCTTGAGAGCCTCTTCTCGCCGATAGCGGTGTAGACCAATTCCGGCAGCCTCTTCAAACAGGCGCCTCCGCTCATCGGCACGTAAAGATAGCGCTGCGTCAACCAGACCTTGACCAATAATTGTATAGGTGCGCTCCGCCAATCCTGACTGGGCTAACAACTCACCGACATCTTTCAGGCGTACTTTCTGATCGTTGATCAGGTATTCATTCTGCCCATCCCGATAAGCTCGCCTAGTTATTGCGACTTCAGAGTAATCAATCGGAAGCCAGCCATCGCTATTATCAAATACAACTGATACAGCCGCCATGCCTGCCCTTGATCGTTGTTCTGATCCCGAAAATATCATATCTTCGGTGCGTTTGCCACGTAGGAGGCTGTACGATTGTTCCCCAAGTACCCAGCGAATTCCATCTACGATATTTGATTTTCCGGAACCGTTGGGGCCAACAATTGCAGTGATTGTCCCGGCGAATTCAAAAGAATGTCGACTGGCAAAAGTTTTATAACCTTGGATTTCAAGCGACTTTAAACGATTTGTCATATTCTAAATACGCCAGTGCTCTGCACGTTAGTTGATCTCCAGACGAACAAGCGCATCCAGGGCTGCTGCTTTCGTGGCAGCTTGTTTGCTGCGCCCCTCACCAATTCCATATACTTCTTCTCCGAGCACAACCTTAACCCGGTAGGTTCGAAGATGATCCGGCCCACTCACTGCTAGGGTGACATAGCTTGGTGTTCCCAACCCATTCGCCTGAGTATATTCCTGTAACTGGCTTTTTGGATCCCGATCCTTATTATCCAGTAGAACATTCCCAATCGCTTCATCGAGCATGGGCTCCAGGAATTCCTGTACTTTTTCCAACCCACCATCAATGTAAATTGCCCCAATCAGTGCCTCGAAACCTGAACCCAGGACTGATGAACGCAGCCTGCCGCCAGAATCAGCTTCGCCCTTACCTAACCGCAAGGCTGCGCCAAGATCGATTTTTATTGCGAAAACCGCCAGCTGTTCATTGCGTACCAATGCAGCCCGCAGAGATGTCAATCGCCCCTCTGCCATCTCAGGCATATGATGGTAAAGCCAGGATCCTACCATAAAATCTAAAACTGCATCCCCCAAAAATTCCAGGCGCTCATTATCCTCGATGGCTTCAGGGTGCTCATTTAAGAAAGACCGATGAGTCAATGCGCGGGATAAAAGACGTAGATTTTGGAAATCCAGATTGTTGCGGATGTTAAATTCCGTTGGCGTCTCCGGCTCTAACCAATACGGAGTATCATTCACGATAAAATACCTTCCTGGAACCCAGGGAGCGCCAAACACCCCGTGTCAACCGAGTGGCTTGCGTTCCTCATGTTCCTGCGTAACAAATCGGATAGATTGATATGAACTGCCTGACAGGCATACTTATTATAAGCGAAATCAATTGTGTTCCGGACCCGATCTCAATCAAATCGAGACAGAGATGACACAAACGCCACAATGGGAAAATGGATTGCCAGGTTATCAGAGGTGGTTATGTTCTCCTTTTTAAAATCACTCGAATGCCCTGAATGTGGCAGGCAATATCAACCACAAGATATTCTTACATTCTGTAAATCGTGTAATTCACCAATCTTTGCCAGATACGATCTTGACTCGCTAAGAAATCAAGTTAATCGCGATGAAATCCGGTCTCGACCCCGAGGTATGTGGCGCTGGCACGAATTACTTCCAGTTCTCGATCGACAATTTGTTACCAGCTTAGGTGAAGGGGATACATCTCTGCTCCCCGCCAATCGATTGGCAGAAAAAATTGGTGGCAGCCCAGTCTTCATCAAGGAGGAAGGGACAAACCCCACCGGTTCGTTTAAAGCCCGCGGAATGTCTGCAGCAATCTCGCGGGCAGCAGAACTGGGAATATCAAAAATTATCCTACCAACTGCCGGTAATGCCGGAGGCTCTGCGGCTGCCTATGCTGTCCGAAGACAGATGGTCTGCAGGATTTATTTGCCGCAGGAGACTCCTGTCGCAAACAAACTAGAATGCCGAATATTTGGTGCCCAGGTGATTGAGGTAGATGGGTTAATTAGTGATGCAGCCAAACGAGTTCAAGAAGACTGCCTGGCTGAAGATTGGTTTGACCTGTCAACATTCAAAGAACCTTATCGCACAGAAGGCAAAAAAATTATGGGTTTTGAGCTCGCGGAGGCATTTAATTGGTCGCTCCCAGATGTAATTATTTATCCAACGGGGGGAGGAACAGGTCTGATCGGCATGTGGAAAGCATTCCAAGAACTGGAGCAACTCGCTTGGTTAATCTCAACTAAAAAACCTCGAATGGTAGTGGTACAGGCATCTGGCTGTGCACCGGTTGTCGAAGCCTACAATGCCGGGAGGAACAATTGTGATTTTTGGCCGGAAGCGCAAACCATTGCTTCCGGTTTACGTGTCCCCAAGAGTTTTGCAGATCGATCAATTATGCAGACAATTTATGCCAGCCAAGGATGTGCAGTAGCTGTTTCAGATTCGGAAATTCGAACAGCACTATTCGAAATGGCAGAATTTGAAGGAGTATTTGCTTCCCCAGAAGGAGCAGCAACCTGGAGTGCATTAAAACAGCTCTCCAGGAACAATTGGATTGTCCCTGGAGAGAAAATCGTAATTTTTAATACCGGGAGTGGTTATAAATATCTGGATATGTTGACCTGATGTATCCCGGGTATCAGGCATATTCGCGAAATATCAAAACACCATTGTGCCCACCAAAACCAAATGAGTTGCTCATTGCGATATGGATATGTTGTTGTCTTGCCTCGTTAGGAATATAATCCAAATCCAGCTCTGGGTCGGGTGTTTGGTAATGTATCGTAGGGGGTAGAATACCATCCTGTATCGCCTTGATGCAAAAAATTGCCTCTAAGGCTCCAGTTGCACCCATCATATGCCCGGTCATCGACTTCGTCGAAGAAATCGGAACGTTATAGGCCTGGCTCCCAAATGCAAGCTTAATCGCTTTGGTTTCCATCGTATCGTTCAGTGGAGTCGCTGTTCCGTGTGCATTGATGTAGTCAATTTCGTCTGGGTTAACTCCGGCAGCCTTCATTGCCAACCGCATTGCCATAGCGCCTCCACCACCATCCTCTGCTGGCGCAGTGATGTGGAACGCATCGGCAGAAGCAGCATGACCTGCTACTTCCGCAAGAATCTCGGCTTTCCTTGCCCGCGCATGGCTTTCAGTTTCAAGGATTAAGACCGCTCCACCCTCCCCCATAACGAGACCATCCCGATTTTTATCGAATGGTTGTGGAGTGAATGAATAATCATCATTTCGCCGTGACATGGCACCCATTCTGTCAAAGGCTACCACAGCTATATCGCAAATTGTACTTTCACTAGCCCCTGCGATCACAACATCCACCACACCGGCACGCAACAACATCCAGGCTGTCCCGATCGCGTCGGTACCCGACGCGCAGGCTGTTGCCACACAATAACTGGGTCCGCGGGCTCCAAATAAGATAGACAGGTTGCCAGCTGCTCCGTTTGGCATCATCATCGGAATTAAAAATGGGCTCACCCGACGCGGGCCTTGTGATACCATGGTCAATACACCTTCTTGCAGTGACCTGAGCCCACCGATCGCGGTTGACATTACAATCCCAACTCGCTCCGCGTTTTCAGGCGTGATCTCAAACCCGGCCTGGGCCAGGGCCTGGTTAGTCGCAGCGATAGCAAACCACTCATATCGGTCCAACCGGCGCGCTTCTTTTGCCGGGATGTCTTGTTCAAAATCGTAGTTTTTAACTTCGCATGCGATTTGGACCAAATACTCGGAAGTGTCCATTAATGTAATTGGACCAACCCCTGAGACGCCTGCAACAATATTTTTCCAGGTTTCCTGAACAGAATGGCCTACCGGGGTGAGCGCACCCATGCCAGTGACCACAACTCTCTCATACATATTTAGGGTTTCTCCTTTGAACTCGCATTTGCCAGGTAAATTACAATCTGTTCCCGGAATCAATTGCTGGATTTTAATCCAGAGCCTGTTAAGATCGCCACAACCGGTTCCGGATATTTTCCCACCACCTGCCCAAGAGCTTCCCAAATAAGTGCTGATGTTGGTTCTACATAAAACCCCCTGCGACTTAATTCGTCGCGACCGCGGAGGATTGCCTGTTCATTAATTGCTAGAAAAGTCCCACCTGTAGCTTCCACCTCTCTCAGCACAGCATCTCCCCGGATTGGGTGGCGCACTCTTACCCCTTCTGCCACTGTTGGTGCTTCACTCACCCAGCCTAACCCTGCCGGTCCGTACGAAAAGACTGCCCAAATTGGTGCACAAGCTTGTGCCTGGACTCCAACAAGGACAGGCCTTTTAAGCTCAGCGTTGGTTTGCTGAATTTGCGCAAAGCCGCGCCCGATTGCGAGTAACAAATTACCTTGCCCAACAGGAGCAACGATTGTTCCAGGCATTTTCCCGAGCTGGGCATAGATTTCATAAGCAATGGTCGCATAACCTGCCAAAACATGAGGTAAATACGCGTGGCTGGCATAGGGGATGCCCGAGTTTGCGGCTGCACGCGTTTTTTCTGCTACGATCGACCGGGAACCCAATATTCGAATAACGTTCGCACCATAACTTTCGATTTGTTTTCTTTTTGGACCCGATGTGGAATCTGGTATATAGACACTGGCTTCTATCTTTGCCCGGGCGGCAAATGCTGCGAAAGCAGCCCCGGCGTTTCCGGAAGAGTCCTCGATCGCTTCCTTAACGCCTCGGCTGAGTAAAAAGCTTAGTAAAACTGCCGCTCCACGATCTTTATAAGAGCCTGTTGGATTCTGAAATTCTGATTTGAATAGAACCTGATGATCGAAAGCTGTTGCCCAGACAAGCGGCGTCATTCCCTCACCAAGGCTAACAATCTCTGTTCTGGTATCCAGGCCTAAAGATTGCCTGAAGCGCCATATCCCTGGCTGCATAATGTCAATATTATGAGAATATTCAGGGAATTCTTTGTAGTCAAAAATCCCGCCACAATTGTCACATTTATACGGTGTTCCGATCTGTGGATAGAGGGTATAGCAATTCGTGCAGTGGATCTGCGCCATCAGTTACCTGGAAATTTTATTCGCCAGACTCAGGAATGTAATTCCCTTCGATCCAAAGTTCGCCACTTGGACCAACCTCTTTTTTCCAGACCGGGACAATTTCTTTTAACCGATCAATCCCATATCTGGCAGCTTCGAATACACCCGTATCTCGATGAGCAGCAGTACATGCGACCATGACCGTAGGTGTGCCAGGATCCAGCCGTCCAATCCGCTGCACGATCGCAATCCCTTCCACACTGGGCCAACGGCTGCGTATCTCATCGGCTACTTGGTGCATTTTTGCTTCAGCCATCTCCTGGTAGGCTTCATATTCCAGGTAATCTGTCTCAAAGGTCCGACCGCGCGTGGTTTTAGCCCTTACCATTCCGGAGAAAAAACAGGCAGCACCTGTCGTCGGCAAAGTAATTTCCTCTAGCAAATTATTTAAGTCAAGACTAGCTTCGGTAATGTAGAAGATCGTTGGGAAACCTTCGTCTCCCCCACTGACAGGAGGAAAGAATGCAATTTCCACTCCATTCAGAAGCTCATCCTGATCAGATGCAAATTCGCGGTTTATGGCAACCAGGCAGGTAGGCAAAGAAGTAGCTGTCTGAGGATACTGATCTGCTATCCAGGCCTTTAAATCCGCAACACGGCTGCCTTGAGGCAGGGTGGCCTCCACAATCTTCTTCCCTGTCCGCTCCTTAAGTGTTGCGAAAAACAAAACCTTTAACAAAATCGTTTCATTGGGCGCGATGGCTGGTCCACTTTTCTCATTCATTGATAACATCTCCAGACAATCCGCCATGTTTTTCAACCAGGCGGATATTCTGAATTTGCATCGTTTTTTCAGCTGATTTTGCCATATCGTATATCGTTAGTGCAGCCACTGTTACAGCCGTTAACGCCTCCATCTCAACCCCAGTTTGGGCGCTGGTTTTTACGGTGGCTGTTATCAGAATACCGGGTAGTTGGGCATCCATTTGAAAATCAATGTAAATTTGAGAAATTTGCACTGGATGACAAAGAGGGATTAGTTCTGAGGTTCGTTTTGTGGCTTGAATACCCGCAATGTGCGCAACGGTCAGGACATCACCTTTCTTAATTTCACCTTTGCGAATCAAGTCAAGGGTTTCCTGCAGCATCCGTACTTCGCCCCGCGCAATTGCAACTCGATCCGTAACCGGCTTATGCCCCACATCGACCATTTTGGCTTTTCCGGTTTCATCAAGGTGAGAAAGGTATTCCGGCATGGTCGTCATTATATCCTACTTCACCAACCAAAAATTCCTATAAAAAAGACAGTTATCAGCTAATTTCAATGGTCACAGCATCCATTGTGAATGCGATTGACCCGGAAATGCACATGATATAATCGCCGACATGACAGAAAATTTGCTAACCAAGTGGAAATCGGGATTGGAACGAACTCGCAAATCCACTTTTGGACGACTTGCACAACTACTAGGTACTTCCCAAATTACAGACGAAACCTGGGAAGAGCTTGAGGCATTATTAATCCAATCAGATATCGGGATCGAAACAACCGAAGCGATTATGGAAGAACTTTGGGATTTGGAACAGTCGCAAGGTCTGACTCGCACTTCAGAGCTAAAAGACGCTTTACACAAAGCCTTACTCTCCCGGCTGGATACCCCTCCACAAATTCAATTTCCTGCCCATCCTACTGTTATCCTGATCGTTGGTGTCAATGGGTCAGGAAAAACCACAACGATAGCCAAACTCGGGAAGCGATTTTCCCAGGAAGGCATGCAGGTAGTCTTGGGTGCAGCGGACACATTTCGTGCGGCAGCAGTCGATCAGCTAAAGGTTTGGGCAGATCGCCTGGATTTACCCATTATCGCCGGTCAGCCTGAAGGTGATCCGGGGGCGGTTGCGTATGACGCAATCCAATCAGCAATCGCACGGAATGCCGATATTGTACTGATCGATACCGCCGGGCGCCTGCATACCAGATTTAACCTGATGGAAGAATTGCGAAAGGTGTCTCGCGTAAGTGGTAAAGCGATGCCAGGGGCACCCCATGCAGTCTGGCTGGTCATGGATGCAACTACCGGTCAAAATGCAATTCAGCAGGCACGTGCTTTTAAAGACGCAGTCAATGTCAACGGTGTGATTCTGGCGAAACTCGACTCATCTGCACGCGGTGGGATGGCCTTCGCCATTCAGCGTGAGCTCGGTTTACCTATCTTTTTTGTCGGCCTGGGTGAAAAACCAGATGATATGACACCATTTGATCCTGAGTCATTCGTTGAAGGCATCCTTGCTGAGCTTTGATTCCGGTGAATTGAATTCCAGAAATTCTAGGAGCAATTTGAATGAACGAATTGGTAGAACAATTAACCAGTATAAATGAACGTATCCAACATTTAATGGTGCGTCTTTGACTTACCTCAAAAATTTGAACAATATCGCGAGCTTCAACGAAAGGCTGAGGTACCAAACCTGTGGGAAAATCCTGAGACTGCTCAAATTTTGATGAAAAGGCTGTCACGTCTAAAAGAAGATGTTGACAGCTGGCAAAAACTTGAGCAGCGGGTGAAAGATGCATTAGAGCTGGCAGAATTGGGGGATGAGGGTTTATACGCTGAGCTTCAAAAAGAGGCCGGTTTGCTTGAAAAAAATGTGGATCAGCGCGAGCTGGATGCGATGCTTTCAGGACGTTACGATCGCGGGGATGCGTTGCTGGCAATCCACGCTGGAGCAGGCGGAACCGATTCACAAGATTGGGCAGCAATGCTGCAGCGAATGTACTTACGCTGGATAGAAAGAAGGGGTTATAAGTCTGAAATACTCGATTTGAGTGAAGGGGAAGAAGCCGGCATTAAATCAGTAACCATTGCCATCGATGGAAAAAATGCTTTTGGTTATTTACGACCTGAAAAAGGTGTCCACCGGCTTGTGAGACTTTCTCCCTTCGACTCCGCTCACCGCAGGCATACTTCGTTCGCACTGGTTGAAGTTTTACCACAAGTTGATGACGATGATTCCATCGTAATAAATTCCAATGATCTCCGCATTGATACCTACCGTTCAGCAGGTGCTGGTGGTCAAAATGTCCAGAAAAATGACACCGCTGTGCGTATCACTCACCTGCCTTCTGGGATTGTGGTCACCTGCCAGAATGAACGATCACAAACTCAAAATCGCGAAAATGCTCTGCGGGTATTAAAGGCCAGGTTGCTCGAATTAAAACACGAAGAACAAGAAAAGCATCTTGCCGACCTGCGAGGTGAATATACTAAAGCCGAGTGGGGCAGCCAAATCCGCTCCTATGTGCTTCACCCGTATCAACTCGTCAAAGATCACCGGACGAATCATGAAACTGGCAACACCCAGGCAGTATTGGATGGTGATTTAGATGGTTTCATTGAAGCTTTTTTGAAGGCGAATGTTGGAGAAACATCCGAGAGCACGGCAAAATAAATCTAAGATTCTTGTCTTTGTGTTGGTTCTCTTGAGTCTCAGCCTGGCAGGCTGTACGAGCCTGATCGATTTTGAAAATAATCAGGTGCAGACCCAGGACGCAGTCGGTAGCTTTGGCTCAGGTGAGACATTGGGCCAAAGCTTTTTGATTCGCCGTCAGCCTCTCACAGGCATCCAACTTTGGCTTCGCCCTGATGAGCCAATTGGACAGTCTTCCGGTACCATCACAGTCACTCTTTCTACCACAAAGGATCCAACCACAATTCTGTACTCCGGGCAAATTAGCAACAATCAGATTGCACAGAGCTATCCAATCTTGATCAAGTTTTCACCCATATCACTGAATACTGGGGAACTGTACCAAATCAACCTAGCGACAAATTCCGGAAGGCTATCAGCATTTGGCAGGGCGGAGGATATTTATCCCTTCGGAAATGCTTTCACATCCACACGGATTTTGGACGGGGATCTGGCGTTTCGGCTTGAATACGATTATTCCTTTCTGGCTGCAAGGGAGGATTTAACTACCCTTCTCTCATTGTCAATTCCTATCTTAATAATATTAGCAATCCTACTTATCCCGGGTTGGCTTTTATTTCGTAGCACAAACTCAGCATTGGACCTGGGACCCATTTGCCAGATTGGAATGATGATTGGGCTCAGCGTAGCAATTATTCCAGTAATAATGACCTGGACGACTTATTTCAGCATTCCTTGGAATGGAACGATTGTCAGGTATGTATATATAGCCAGCGGGTTGCTCATCCTGTTTATGGAAGTAAGGCACTGGCGTGCAAAGACAGTTAGCTCACACGAACATCAACTTGAATCTCCCATGGTCTCAGGTGACCCCCAATTATGGAAGGTCTCCGGTCTGATTATTATTCTATTTCTTGGAGCATTATTTCTACGATTTGCAATGATCCGTGACTTGTCGGCCCCAGCCTGGGTTGATCCTGTCCACCATACGTTAATCAATCGAATTATCGTCCAAGATGGGCTTCTCCCAGACACATTTCTACCGTACGCAGATGCACCGGCAGAAAACTACCACACTGGTTATCATGCTACCGCAGCAGTGGTCACTTGGTTGTCAGGACTGGATGAACTAAATACTCAGCTCATTCTCGGTCAGGTGTTGAACGCCTTGTGCATCTTTGCGGTTTACTTGCTTACATACACCTTGACAAACAGCCGTTTGGCGGCTGTCGCAGGAGCACTGCTGACCGGATTTGTAACGCCAATGCCTGCTTATTACACAAGTTGGGGACGGTATACGCAATTGGCTGGACTGCTGATTTTGCCGGCAGCTTTCGTGTTTACGCGCAGATTGTATACGAAGCCGCTCTTACCCGATTCATTCGATCCAAAAGCAAAATATAAACAATCTTCAAATATTTGGAAGACAATTATGCTCGCGGCATTATTATTTGCCGGTCTCTTTCTTGTTCATGTGCGAGTAGCAGCTTTTTTTGCCTGCCTGATCGTAGTAGATTTTTTAATCGAGATTTACGTCCGAAGGAAATACATCAAAGAGATTTTTCAGACTATCCTGTTCCGGTTCGTGGCAGTCGGGGCATTCGCAGTAGTCTTTTCGGCCCCATTATTTTTTCGAGTTATCGGGCAAGTCTTGCCCCAAAGGATCAGCGATTGGAATTCTGGAAGTCCAGGGAGCTTCAATTTGCCTTGGCAGTTTTTAACTGCTGGGAGCGGCAGGCTTGCGTTAGTTCTGGCCGGTTTAGGTTTGTTGCTTGCCATATATTTCCGGCCAAGATTTTTCACCACAATAACTGCCTGGATTGCATTGATGGCCCTGCTTGCGTACGCGCCTCAATTGGGCCTTCCAATCAACGGTTTTGTCAGCAGCGATTCTGTGATGATTACCTTATTCCTTCCTATATCCGCGGCAGGTGGATTTGCTATCGCTTCACTTCGCAAGGTCTACTCTCAGGACGATAGCCGTGCGTCAAAGATTGCGGGCGGTGTGCTTCTAATCGTCCTGGGAATTTTCGCTGTTTTTTTTGGTGGGCGTTCGATCATTGGTATTATTAACCCGGTGACAACTTATTTCAAATTGGCCGACGAAAGGGCTGCCCATTGGGTTGAAGAAAATTTACCTCCCGATACTACCATTATGATCAATCCTGCCAAGTGGGGATACGGCATGTACGTCGGCAGTGATGGGGGTTATTGGATTTCTCCCTTATCTGGCAGACTGACCTTCCCTCCTACCCTCCTTTATGCTCATGGTCAACCAGAAGAATACTCGAAAATCAATCGTCAGGTCAGAGAGGTGCTTGCCAGTGTCCATGATCCCGCTGACTTAGCCCAGAATATGAAAAGGCTCGGATCAGATTATCTCTACCTCGGAGCTCAAGGCGGACTGATATCCCCAAAACTAATCCTTGAAAGCCCCCTATTTGAGATTATCTATCATGAAGATGGGGTCTGGATTTTTAGACTGGTGGGAAATATCGACAACGACTGATTGACATCCAATCGAATCTGCGCTAAACTTTTCTTGACTATACGAAAGTAATGGAGTTTTTATGGCCGAAAGCGCTGCATCAAGTAGCATTACTTCTGCTCATCTCACTGCTTCCAAAACTTTGGAGCCAGCAATCAAAGCCTGGGAAATGTATCTCGCGGACCAGGGACGGTCAATTCATACGATTAAAGCGTTTGCCGCAGACATACGCCTGCTGGCTATCTATCTTCCTCCAGATCATACAATTGGCAATATTTCGACTACCGACTTAAACCAGTTCCTGGAATGGATGCAAAAAGGTCGGGGTGTACCCTGCAGCCCGAAAACACTTGCCCGGCGAATTACCTCACTCAAAGCTTTTTTCCGTTGGCTTCACGAACATGGAGTCATTCTGATTGATCCGGCTGAACGAGTTGTCCAGCGATCTGTTATCAGCCCATTACCCCAGGTTCTCACGGCTGAAGAGGTAGATGAAATCATCGACCTTTCAATGAAACACCGCACTGCCGAGCAACCAGATGCTCGTTATTACACCCTGGTTTCTTTATTATTGACGACAGGGATTAAGAAGGGAGAATGCCTGGCAATAACAGAAAACCACCTGGATTTTGAAACACAGCAGGGTCCACAATTATTTATCCGCTACTCAAGCCCTCGCAGCCGATATAAAGAAAGAAAAATAGCATTAATGCCTGAATGGGTTACTGCATTCGAAGAATATAAATCTCAGTATGAAATTTCCGACCGAATTTTTCCCTGGTCTCCACGGCGCCTGGAATACCTCTTGGAAGATCTAAGCAACGCGGCAAGTTTTGACAAACATTTATCGTTTGACATGTGCCGGTGGACCTGTGCATTAATGGATTGGCAAAGTGGGATAGAGCATGAAAAAATACGGCAAAAGCTGGGGATTTCAAAAATTCAATGGCGTGAGGTCAGGATGAAACTCCAACGCCTGGCTCAAGAATAATTCACTCTAAGCCAATCATTCAATCGCTCATTTTATGCTGCCTGATCTTCATGCATAGCTCGCCGTAAAATCAGGCGGAGAATTGGTGCAGCATCCTGATTAACCAGGTAATCGTTGCTGCGACCATAGCCTGGAACCCATAGAATCCTATCTCGAAAGCAAACCAGAGGCCAACGATTTCGTGCAGCTTCTGGAATTTTTACATCTATCATAAAATCGGAGATTTTTTTGGAATGACCACTCATACCGAAAGGAACGATTCGGTCCCCAGGCTGGCGACAACGAATAATTATTTTTTCACCGGGTTCAATACCCTGAAACAATGCCATAGATGCATTTGAATTTCGAATAAATTCCGCCCGTTCAGCTTCTTTGGGGGTATTCCAGAAAGCTTCTATTCTCCAGCCATAGGCTAGTTGAATTTCACCCGGTGGCTCCAGCCTTACCCCCCTACAGTCTGAACATTGAACCCAATCCGGATCCATGATTGGTGCTCGAGAGGGCACCAGCCATGCATTCACATTGGACAAGTAAAGAACATAGCCTTGACCCAGATCATGCCTGCCAGATGTATGGTTTGAATTGCTCAAACTGATCGCATGTTCCACTTGATCGTAGCCTATATCGATAAGCCCTTGGCTATCGGAAAATGTTTTCCGCCAAACTCTACGTTGAAGTGCTATTGGAAGGGAATTAATAGCCTTTCGATCGATTCGGAATTGATCTATCTGGGTTGGATAAACCGCTTTTTGCCAGGCATCCTCGATAAATTGGTTTAAATACTCGACTTCATCACCAACCAGGTTTGCGGTTTTCAATAGGGTTAATTTTATATTCGGATTAATTGTTTGTAAGCTCGGTAGGACTTCGTGTCGCACCCTGTTCCTCAAAAAATTTGGGGCATGATTTGATGGATCAATTTTGTACGGAATTCGATGGTTCTCACAAAACTCAATGACCGCTTCACGCCATACAGCCAGCAATGGACGAGCCAAAGCAACCGATGTACTCCATTGATTCGGGAATAAGAATTCGGACATGCCCCGTAATCCATCTGGTCCGGACCCGCGTAGTAGGTGTAAAAGAAATGTCTCTACCTGGTCATCAGCTGTATGCCCAACCATAACTGCCTGAGCATTTAGTTTATGGGCGAGCCCAAATAAATATTGGTAGCGGGCCTCCCGCCCGGCTTCTTCGATCGTCATTTTCTTTTGAGCAGCCAATTGGTTCACATCAATTGTCGTCGAATAAAATGCTAATCCCAGGTGCGCTGCCTGGCTGCGAACAAAATTACAGTCTTTTGTGGAATTTTCCCGTAATAAATGGTCGACATGGGCAACGAAAACAGGCACATCGCTTGCAACCAGAGAATACAGCAAAGCCATACTATCCGGTCCACCCGATACGCCGGCAATAATTGGACTACGCCTGTTTGTCAGCCATTTTTGAACGAAATCATCAACCAAACTCTGCATAATGAGGCATTATAGCGTAAAATTAAATTAGAAAATCGGGGCCTTGCGTAAAATTAGTTGCAAACAAATTAATTCCAATAATTCCACTTGCTTGGATAACACGTTTGTGCTAGACTGACCAGAGGAGGTAATTCAATCAAGGAGCCGTCATGTCGGAAAAAATACTCGTTGTAGACGATGATGTTGATACCCTGCGACTTGTCGGCTTAATGCTGCAGCGTCAGGGCTACGAAATTGTCGCAGCCAGCAGTGGACGTCAGGCTTTGAGCATGGCCCGAAGCGAAGACCCGGATTTAATTATCCTGGATGTTATGATGCCTGACATGGATGGTTATGAAGTGACCCGCCGACTGCGATCGGATCAGGGCACTGCAACGATCCCCATCATCATGTTCACTGCAAAAACCCAAATTGACGATAAGGTGAGTGGTTTTGAAGCTGGGGCGGATGACTATTTAACGAAACCCACCCAACCGCGCGAATTATTTGCTCATGTTAAAGCCGTTCTTGCACGCACATCAAAGTCTCGCACCCCTATCCCCTCTCCAAGCGTAGTAACAACGACTGAAAAAGGTCATGTCGTTGGCATCTTAGCTGCCCGAGGCGGTTTGGGTGTGACTACCATTGCACTCAACCTGGCTGTCATTCTGCGTTCTAAATCCCTTAAAAATGTAATCGTTGGTGAATATCGCCCTGGTCAGGGCACACTGGGATTAAGCCTGGGTTACTTACATCCGACTGGCCTGGCAGATTGCCTTGAGAAAAAGACAAGCGAGCTTTCGGCAAAAGCGATCGAAAATTCATTAATCACTCACAACACCGGCATTCAACTTCTGCTTGCCTCGTATGAAGCCAACGATGCAAAATTTTTAGCCTACCCTGACAGTTTTCTCAATTTGACCAAAACTCTGGCCTTCATGACGCATTACCTTCTCCTCGATTTGGGACCAGCTATACCGCCCGTAACTGACAAAGTCTTAACAGCATGTGACGAATTGATCATTGTTGTAGAACCACATCCTCATACGATCGCTCAATCAAAAGCTTTGATCAAAGCCTTAAATGCCAAGGGGTTTGGTCAGGGACGATTACGGGCTGTGTTACTACATCGAGCACGTTCCGATGTGCAAATGTCTTGGAGCACGGTCCAGGAGGATTTAGATCACCATTTGTCGGTAGTGTTTACCCCCGCTCCTGAAATTTTGTACCAGGCTGATATTCGTAATACTCCGGTCGTCATTTACCAATCCGATAGTCTTACGACACAACAATTTAACAAACTTGCGGATTTACTCGTCCAACCCGTTCGCTGAAGTGGTATGCAATCCCTGGGTGATGAATCCGGCTCGTCAATTATTCGTGCAGCAGGGTTATTAAAGCAAGCGACGCGGGGGGTCGCTCTGACTGGTGCGGGAATCTCTACCCCTTCAGGGATACCTGACTTTCGATCGGACAGTGGTCTTTGGAAAAGATTTAATCTGTTCGAAGTAGCTACACTAAGCGCCTTTCGCTACCGTCCAGAAAAATTCTTTAACTGGCTTCGAACTATAGCCCAGGAGATAAATGAAGCCAATCCAAATCCAGCTCATTATGCGCTTTCTGAGCTGGAGAATTCAGGTCGGATTTCAACAATAATCACACAAAATGTTGATGGTTTACATAAGCGAGCTGGCTCGAAGCACGTTCTGGAAATCCATGGAACACTTTCTACTGCAACCTGTACCGGGTGCTACAAAACCTATGCATCCGAAAGTGTTATTGACAATTTTCTGAGTTCGGGCGAAATTCCTCACTGTGAGGATTGTCACGGAGTACTGAAACCAGATATTATCCTATTTGAAGAACAACTTCCCTATAAAATTTGGGTACAGGCAGAAGAAGCCTGTCGAAACAGTGACTTATTTCTGGTCATCGGTTCTTCCCTTGAAGTTATGCCAGTTGCAGGTCTACCCTTGATGGCTCTAGAACATGGAGCAAACCTGATTATTATTAATAAAACGAATACTTATTTGGATGTGCGTGCCACGGTCGTCATCCATGGGGATGTCGCAAAGATACTGCCAACAATCGTATCTCTGGTGAAAGCACAATAATCAATCCGGGTAGAGTAGAACTTTAAAAACCCCCGCAGATGCCGCGTACTCCAACGCCTCTTTACCGGCAGATAACGGAAAACGTTGCTCGATCAAATCGAGCGGGTTAACAAAGCCAGTCGCCAAAAGGTTGAGAGCAGGTCGAAAAGGTCCGCAGCGCGAACCGACGACATTCACTTCATCGACAACAATTTGCGATAAATCGATTAGTGTTTTCCCATGGTAGGTGCTCTTGAGAATAATCGTCCCACACGGCCTGACCGATTGACGAGCTAAATCAAATCCAGCGGGTGATCCGGTCGCCTCGATAACTACATCGTAGGCTGTTTGCTCAAGTTCTTGGACAGAAATCAATTTAGCACTCAATCCATGTAATAGTTCTTTTTGTTTTTGGTGCTTTACAACGATCCAAAGATCGCAGCCCGTCAGGGCTAATGTACGGGCGATCAATTGGCCAAGGCGCCCAGCCCCAATAAGTAGCACTTGATCCTTAGGGCGGATCTGAACTTGTTGCTGAATTTCAAGCGCGGCTGCCAGAGGTTCAGTAAAAACAGCCTGATCATCTGAAATCTCATCCGAGATTAGATGGAGATTCTTTTCTGGAAGTATTGTATACTCGGCGAATACACCATCATGATTGCGAATGCCCAAGACTGTCCGATTTAAACAATGGCTCATCCGACCAGAATAGCATTCTTGACATACCCCACAGGTAATATTTATTTCGCCAACGACCCTCTTGTTTAATAAATGAGGTGCCCCTGGTGCATCGACGACAATTCCCACAAATTCATGCCCTAAAACACCTTGAAATGGATAATAGCCTTTTATCAATTCCAGATCTGTGGAACAAATCCCAGCGAGCCGGATCCGTATGAGCGCCTCACCGAGAGCCGGTAAAGGCATTGGAACATCATTACGAAATGTGATATTTTGGTTTTCAAGCCATAATGCATGCATGATCGATTCCTTATCCACAACCTGATTGTGAATGTTTTTTACAATGAACCCAGACAAAAAAAATAAAAAACAACCGAGCCTTGCCGATCCAATTTCGGATTGGCTTAGAGCCTTACAAAATGGCCAGTATGAAGAAATTATACATCTGGCAAACGAAACTTCGCTTTCACCAGAACAACACGAAATTGTCGCACTGGCTCGGATCATTGAAATGAATGATATCCAGCAGAGATACCTTAGCAACCTCACTGGCCAAATAAATACGGGCCTTTACTTAGAGGATGTGCTGGAAATCATTTATTCAGATTTCAAGAGTTTGATTCCGTATAATCGGATTGGTTTTGCTTTGATCAATGAGAAAGAATATTCAGTTATGGCAAGTTGGGCGAAGAGTGACCAGGCAAAGGTTTATTTAAAGAAAGGGTATAAAGCGGCACTGAATGGCAGCAGCCTCGAAAACATACTAATTTCTACTCAACCCCGGATCATCAATGACCTGATTGCGTATCTCGAACAAAAACCAGCTTCAGACTCCACCCGTTTAATCGTTGCCGAAGGAATGCGGTCTTCGCTAACCTGTCCTTTAATCTCAAATGGAAAACGGGTTGGCTTTATATTTTTTTCCAGCATTTTTCCAGGGGCTTACTCTTCAACTCACATCCAGGTTTTTCAACAAATAGCTAATCAAATTGCGATCGTTGTAGAAAAAGGAAGGCTGGTAACGGAACTCGCCCACCAAAAAACCGAGACAGACACTGCCAACCAGGAACTTCGCAGGCTGAATAAGTTAAAAAACGATTTTTTAGCAATTGCTGCACACGATCTTCGCAACCCTATGAGTTATATCCAGCTTGGAGCTAGTCTCCTGTTGGAACCATCGACAGATATTTCGAACGAAGAATCTCTACAGATCATTCGCGGGATTTACAAAAACGCGGAGTTCATCAATACTTTGCTCAATGATTTATTGGACATTGCACTTTTTGATACAGGTACATTTAGTTTGAATCCAACTTCGATATCTATCCGGAATTTCTTGCAAGATGCGATCGTATTCCATACTGAATTAGCAGGCAGAAAAAAAATTCAAATTATTTTCGAACCGTCGAATGAAGGCCAAGTATTTGCCGACCCACTCAGACTTCGACAGGTGCTCGATAATTTGATTTCAAACGCAGTTAAGTTTTCCCCAACTGGTTCAAAGGTATGGGTCAGAGCAAATCGAATGGGAGGCGGCTGGCGTATTGAAATACAGGATGAAGGTCCTGGTTTCAATGAACGAGACCAGATCCGTTTATTTAAAGAATTCAGCCAACTCTCTGCCAAACCAACAGGTGGAGAACGAAGCACTGGCCTCGGACTGGCAATCTCATTCCGGATCGTCGAAGCTCATGGGGGAGAAATTGGGGTCGACACAACCGAAGGAGCAGGATCGATATTTTGGTTTGCACTGCCTGACATATCTGCTGCTACCGTGAACCGCGCCGTCCGAACTGCCGCTCCAAAAGATCTACTGAAAGATGGATCATCGTAGGCCGCCCGTGGGGGCAAGTACGTGGCGATTCACATAACTCAAGATCACGTAATAGCGCTTGTTGCTCTTCTTTCGACATTGATTGGCCTGCTTTGACAGCTGCTCGTTTGCAAACACGGGCGATAATTTTGGCTTCCAATTTATTTTTAAGTGGGGTTTCATCTTCCTCAAAATCCTCAACTAAAACCCGCAGCGCGTCGGCTGCATTCATACCTGCCAGAAGAGCTGGGAGGGATCTAACAATAAATGTGTTTCTACCAAAAGGATCAACATGGAAGCCCAGGCTATCAAGAGTTTGAAGTTGAGACTCCAGCAGCCGGGCACCTGAAGGTGAGAGTTCAACCGGGACCGCCTCTAACAATCGTTGGGCTGGAATTTCTCCGGATTTTTGGGCAACGAATTTCTCAAACAAAACTCTCTCATGGGCAGCATGCTGGTCAATCAGATAGAGACCATCAGGGCCTTCTGCAATCAGATAGGCTGCTGCAACCTGTCCTATCAGCCGCAGTAAAGGGATCTGCATGGATCCTTGAGCAGCAGAAAAACCCGAATCAAACGCGGGGGGAGTTGCGTCTGGTAGGTTTGTTTGCTCCACATTATCCGTTTGATATGCAAACCAATTTGAACGAAGATCTTGATTATCAGGGATTCGATCTTGTGATTCGTCACCCCATTCGTATCGTTTGCGCAACTCTGGTACAGGAGTATATGCAAGAAGTGCTTTTCGTATCGATCTCTGCACTACCCCAAAAAGACGGTCGCGATCTCGAAAGCGCACTTCGGCTTTCGTTGGGTGGACATTGACATCCACTTCACCAGCTGGCAGGTCAATAAATATCTGCGCGAGTGGGTAGCGACCGGTCATCAACATCGTATGGTAACCCTGAAGCAGTGCGGAAGTTAGACTGATATCCTGGATAGGTCTGCCATTAATATAAAATTGGATTGCACGCCGGTTTGAACGCGTGACTGCAGCTGGACTGATCAACCCAGAGATGTTGACATCCCCATCTTGAGCTAACACATCTAACATCTGTTGGGCTAAATCGATCCCCATCAAACTAGCAAAGACTTCTCTTCGATTGCCATTTCCGGTCGTTTGGACTGCTGTTTTTCCTTCTTGGGTAAGTTCGAAACGTACGCCAGGAAAAGCCATTGCATACTGTGTCACAATTTCGTCAATCAGACGTCGCTCAGTCAAATCCGTCTTAAGAAATTTTTTTCGGGCAGGGACATTGAAAAATAAATTCTCGACACGTATCGTAGTTCCCACTGGTATGCCGATTGATTTTATGGGGCTTTGAATACCTCCTTCAACGCGAATACTCGCTCCAACTGAGTTTTCGCTTGACCTGGATGTTACTGTCATTTGGGAGACTGAACCGATTGACGCAAGAGCCTCCCCACGAAAACCCAATGTCTTGATTTTAAAGAGATCAGATGCATTTTGAAGTTTGCTGGTAGCATGCCGGGTCACTGCCAATTCAACATCGTTTGAATCGATGCCTGTACCATTGTCTTGAATTTCGATCAGGATCTGTCCAGCCCCTTGTGTTACGACAAGAATGCGATTTGCTTGGGCATCCAAGGAGTTTTCGATTAGTTCCTTGACTACAGAAGCCGGTCGCTCAACCACTTCCCCGGCAGCGATTTGGGAAGCGACTTCGTCAGCTAAGATTTGGATTCGCATGGGATAATTATACATACAATACCCTGCCTACTTTTGCTCCAGCCCTTTATAATTAAAATATGTTCCCTGAAATTGTTTTCTTTGATTTAGACGGCACACTTTACCCTGCGAGGAATGGGCTGTGGAGGGCCATCAAACATAGGATCACCAGATTCTTAATTGAGCGCATGAAGTATTCATCTGAAGAGGCACAGCGAATCAGGCAAGAATATCTGGCGCGGTATGGTACAACCCTGAAGGGATTGCAAGTTGAGCACGGTATCGACCACCAGGAATACCTCACCTATGTTCATGATTTACCATTAAATGAATTCCTACAGCCCGATAAACAAATCCGTACTATGCTTGAGCAAATCCAGCTTCCAAAATGGATATTTACAAATTCAGATCGCAACCACGTGGACAGAGTGCTGAAGATTCTTGAGCTAGAGAATCTTTTTGATGGGATTATCGATATCTACGCACTAGGTTTTTTCTGCAAACCTGATGAGAAAGCCTATCATAATGCTCTGAAAATCGCACGGGTAGAAGCAACCGAAAATTCTATCCTGATTGATGATTTATTCGAAAACATCCGCTCTGCGGTAAAACTCGGATTTCGAACGGTTCATGTGTTTGATCCAGGAGATATGCAAGTCAGTGCTGACCAACAAGCTGGATATTTAAAAGCTGATTATGTCATCCGGGATCTCATCTGCCTACCAGAAGTTTTACCCCAATTATTGGTAAATCAACCAATGAGATATTGCTAACCAATGGAAAAACTTGATCAAATCGCACTGGTATTATGTCTGACATTTCTCGCCATTTTCGCAATTAATGCCGGGATTATTTTGTGGGCAAGACGAAAAGATCCAATCATAGAAGTTCAAGCGTTTCGCCTGTTGGTAAATGCCGCTCGAAATCCAATGGCACAATCGAAAAAAGATTTTGAAGAATTGTCTCGCCTGGTGGCAGAATTTAAACAAATCCCAGACAATCCTTCGAGCGAGGAGGAGGAAGAAGGACTTGGACGATAAAATCTTTTCTCTGAGCAATGCTGTTTCTCTTGTGAAGCCCGGGATGACTTTAGCATTAGGGGGAATGACCTTATACCGTAGACCAATTGCATTCACACGGGAACTAATCCGGCAGTACCGGAATACAAGAATACCGGCTAATTTGACATTGCTTAATTTTACGGCCGGTATAGAGAGTGATCTATTGGTTGGATCTGGGATGATAAAAACAGTCCGCAGTTGTTATTTTGGACTTGAGATTTTTGGATTGGCACCGATGTTTACCTATCTTGCGAATTTGGGTGAAATCGAAATTATGGAAGAAACTGAGGCCAGCCTGGCTCTCGGGCTACGTGCCCAAATTGCTGGGATTGGCTTTATGCCAGGTCGAGCGTGGATAGGCACGGATCTTCCCTGGCTCCGACCCGATGTAAAAACAGTAGTTGACCCCTATTCAGGTGAGGAATTAATAGCATTCCCGGCCATCAAACCAGACATTGCAGTTATTCATGCACTTGTCAGTGATGAAGAAGGAAATTCACAAATTGGACAGAATAAAGCAGTAGATAGCGAACTCGCTCTCGCAGCAGATATCGTTATCGTCACCACTGAGAAAATCGTGCCCAAATTGGAAAAAGTCGATTTGATAGCACCCCTGGTAACCGGGGTTGTCCTTGCTCCAGGGGGTGCGAGACCGACATCGTGCCACCCAGCATATGCATTACAAGGAGATGCAATTCTTGCGTATACCGAGCAAGTAACCGACCACGATTCCTACGAAACCTACCTGGATAAGTGGTTATTACAGAACTAACTTTGCCCTGAGTGGTTTTTTTACGGCTATTAAGAAAGTGTAAAATTCGCCTTTCAAAACGAAGGCGAATTTTATGTTGCTCTCATCTACATATGGTAAGCTTCAATTTACTTGGAAAGCTATAACTAAGCCAGGAGAAACAAAGCCATACTGGCTGGAGGTAAACCAATGAAAAAGGTTTTCTTATTATTAATCGCTGGAATAATTGGAATCTTGATGCTGACCGCTGCCTGTTCAGTTGGCTTTATTGCTGGCAATGCCGTAAATCCAACGCTTACCAGTGCACCTCCCACGATTACTGATACTCTTCAAAACCTAGTTCTACCTGATCAGGCTTCGCCAGAAGCACCTGTCGTGGAAACAACACCTCAGGAAGTTCAACCATATCAGGCAAACACACCTGCTGATCTGGAAAAGTTGTTCCAACCATTTTGGGAAACCTGGAATATCCTCCACAACCAATATGTTGACCAACCTCTTGATGACGAAGCACTGATGCGAGGTGCAATTAGTGGAATGTTAGATGCCTTGGGCGATCAGCACACTTCCTATATGGACCCGGAACAATTCCTCCAGGCGAATATCCCCTTGGAAGGTGAATATGAAGGAATTGGTGCTTGGGTTGATCCCGATGCAGAATTTTTGACAATTGTCAGTCCAATGCCCGACTCTCCTGCAGAAAAAGCTGGTCTCAAACCTGGAGATCAGATCATCGCTGTGGATGGAGAGGATATGGTGGGGATCGACGGGAACCTTGTAATTCGGCGCGTATTAGGACCAGCAGGTAGTGATGTCGTCCTCACAATCCTCCGCGAAGAGGAGGCAGAGCCATTCGACGTAACAATTACCCGCGCGAACATTACGATTCCAAGTGTTGTTGGTAGCATGCTGGACAACAACATTGCTTATGTTCAACTTATCACATTTGGTGATACGACTGTCCAGGATCTCCGCACAGAGCTTAAAGATTTGCTTGCCCAAAATCCGGATGGCTTGATTTTGGATCTGCGAAACAACGGCGGTGGGTATCTGACCACAGCAATTGATGTAGCATCTGAATTCATTCCCGATGGAATCGTAATGTATGAACAGTACGGAGATGGCACACGCGATGAATTCCGCGCCAACGGACATGGGATCGCTACAGAAATCCCGCTTGTTGTTCTCGTCAATGAAGGAACGGCATCCGCATCAGAAATCGTGGCTGGTGCAATACAAGATTACGGACGCGGTCCTTTGGTTGGTGTGACAACTTTTGGAAAGGGCTCTGTTCAACAGTGGATTCCTCTCTCAAACGAGGAAGGTGCTGTCAGGGTCACTGTTGCCCGCTGGCTGACACCAAAAGAGCGCCAGATACATGAAATTGGACTTAAACCCGATTACGTTGTTGAACTGCCAGAATTAGATGCTGGTTCGGCAGCAAGCCCAACAACACCATCTGGTGAAGAACAACCAGATCCACAGCTTCAAAAAGCGATCGATATCTTGCTCGGAAACCAGTAAACTTGCTCCGTCCAGGAAATGATAGGAAGGCGTGTGTATTCGACAGCGATGCTGTCGAATACACACCAAATCCAGTCTCCTTCTCATTATCATGAAATCAATAAACGCTCCTTCGGATGTGAGTATAAACATCAAGATTTGATATTCATTAGAATGGAAATCCTATACAATGAACACCTCTCTTAAACGTATCTTATTCGTATTTGTTATCGCTGTAATTGCGTCCGTTAGTGCATTGAGTGGAGCAGTGGCAGGCGGGGTTGCAGTGTATACCGCTGTTCGTCAAAATCAACTCGTGCCATCCCAAAATCAAACTCAAGTGCAAACCGCGGCATCGGTTGATAGCGGTGCGTTCCAAGCGACAGGAACAACGATTGAGACTGCCATCACTCAGGCTGTTGAAAAAGTTGGCCCAGCTGTTGTCACCGTCGTTGGAACCCTGCGTGGACAGTCAACCTTTTTCGGGATAACACCGGATCAAGAAGTTAGCGGCAGTGGGGTCATAATCTCGCCAGATGGTTATGTCGTAACGAATAACCACGTAATTGAGGGTACGGATAATGTCAGGATCATTCTGGCAGATGGAACCGAATTACCCGCAAAAATCGTTGGATCAGAGTCATTTGCTGATCTGGCAGTGATTAAAGCCTCTGGTGTAATGCCCGCCACAGCTGTACTGGGAAGTTCTGACACGCTTAAACCTGGTGAAACGGTGATTGCGATTGGATCACCTCTGGGAGATTTCAAAAACACGGTTACAGTCGGTGTTATCAGTGCTACTGGTCGATCACTGGATACAGGCAGCGGTTATCAGATGGAAGATTTGCTTCAAACCGATGCCGCAATCAACCAGGGCAATTCTGGTGGGCCACTCGTAAATCTTGCCGGCGAAGTTATAGGGATCAATGCCCTGATCGTACGCGGTGTCCCTGGTAGCGCCGTTGCTGAAGGACTGGGGTTCGCGATTCCTGCGAGTACAGTCAAAGCAATCGCCGATCAGATAATTTCCCAGGGATATTTTTCTCGTCCATATCTCGGCATTCGATGGCAATTGATAACCCCTCAGTTGGCATCACAATACAATTTGGGAGCAGAGTGGGGAGCATACATCACCGATGTCGTGCCGAACAGTCCGGCAGACCAGGCTGGTCTCCAAATAGGGGATATTATCACCGACATTAATACCAATAAGATTGACGAACAAAATTCGTTTGTGAATGCTCTATTTGATTTCAAGCCGGGTGATACCGTATCGATCCATATTGTGCGTGATTCTTCTGCGCTTGAAATCAAAGTCACCCTCAGTGAATTGAAAAATCACAACTGAAATAGAAGCACTGTTCCAAATTTAAATGGCCTGGGTTAACCCAGGCCATTTTTCTTGCCGATTGGTGATCCACGGGCTGACTGGCAGCAATTTGGCGTACGATAGCTATCATGATTTTTGGTAATGGACGCCACCCAAAAAGGCTATAACCCCATACGAACATAATGTCGGCAGCGTTTACTAAACCTGATAAATCGCTGTCTAAAACCTCCTTACCTGATGACCAAATGATCTGACAGCTGGTGAACCGATGCTTTCTGAAAATATTAAATCCTGCGTTCGTTATTCACCACATGATTCATAAAAGGAATAGGACGGAGATGTGGAAAGCAGTATCACTGCTTTCCACCACCTCAAACCCCTTCAAGGTGAAAACTAAACCTGGGGTAAGGCGCCGGAAAGATCAACGGGTTATAATCGATAGGTGCGGAAATTTATCTTTGCCATTGCAATCCTTCTCGGAGTTATCTTTCTCATCGGCAAGTTAGCAGAGGTTCAGGCTGTTGTCGCAACGATGCAGAAGGGTGATTGGCGATTCTTAATCCTGGCTTTTGGGATTCAAATCATCTGGTTGGGAAATGTAGCGATCTCCTATTGGACTATCTTTCGAGTGTTGGATCTTCATGAAACACCTCTGACATTATTCAACTTGGCTGCCGCGGCGAATTTTATTAATGTTGTTGCACCTACCGCTGGTATGGGTGGTATGGCCGTATTCGTTGGTCAATCTCGGAAAGCAGGCTATTCCAGTGGGCGAGCTGCAATAGCCGGAGCTCTCTACGTTTTATTCGACTACCTGGGATTTATTTGTGTACTTGCTCTTGGAATTTTTGTTCTAGTCCGAAGGAATAATCTCACCTGGATTGAGCTTACCGCATCAATCATCCTCGTAATCATCGCAGCAGGTCTGGCAGTACTTTTATATCTTGGCACAAGGTCGGCCAATACATTGGGTCGGACGTTGGCTGTTATGGCTGGTTGGATAAATATTGGATCGCGTTTTCTATTGAAACGCAATTATTTATCGGAAAGACGAGCCTATGAATTTGCTCAGGATGCAGCCGATGGGTTGGTTGAGATCAAATCGCGACCAACAAATTTGTTTCTGCCTGCTGCCCTGGCTTTGACGAATAAACTTCTCTTGATAGTTGTATTCATGCTTGTTTTTCTTGCGTTTGGTGTGCCTTTCACTGCGGGAACAATTGTAGCAGGTTTTAGTATTAGCTATCTCTTCATGATTGTTTCACCAACACCTTCTGGCATTGGAGTTGTAGAAGGTGTGTTAACTCTTACTTTACGGTCGCTAAATGTTCCTCTCGGAGCAGCAGCAGTGATCGCATTGGCATACCGAGGAATTGCATTCTGGTTTCCATTGCTAATCGGAATGGTTGCTTTTCGAATCGTCGGCACCGACGAAGATATTGACACCCCAAAAGAATATGTATAGAATATCCAACATTCGGTGGAACTCTTTAGATAGGTTGATTTTTAACCTTAGGATTATTTCATCTGACGGGCACCTGTTTTCCAGGTGCTTTTTAAGTGAATTAATTGATTATTGGCGGGAAATGTTTTCTGGCGAATTGGTAGCCAGCGGGAAACAAATCTCAATTCACGCACATTTGAACAATTCGATCCTTGTAAAATCAGTCACATGCGTGGATTCGGATAGAGGAGCGTTGTAATGAACATAATTGTCGTTGGTTGTGGTCGCCTGGGTGCCGGATTGGCATATCGCTTGTTTCTTAAAGGTCACGATGTAGTCGTTGTAGATATGAATGATAAAACCTTTATTAATTTACCGGAGGATTTTAAAGGGAGGACAGTTCAAGGCGACGGATTGAATCAAGGAGTCTTAGAGCGTGCTGGAATTGAAAATTGTGATGGTTTGGCCGCGGCAACAAATTTAGATACTGTCAACGCGATTGTAGCCCACATTTCTCGCTCGTTTTATCATGTCCCCAGGGTCGTTAGTAGAAATTTCGATCCGAAGTATCTATCGGTTCATGAGACATTCAAATTGCAGATTGTCAGCTCAACAGAATGGGGGGCTCAAAGAATTGAGGAGTTGCTGTCAGAAGATGAAATCCGGACAATTTCATCTGCCGGAAACGGTGAGGTAAAAATTTTTGAAATGACTATTGGGTCGGCTTGGTCTGGCAAAAAACTGGGTGATTTACTTGCTTCAATCGAATGTATTCCATTATCGTTGACGCGTGCCGGAAAGGCGAACCTTCCTGACCGGGATATGGTTTTATCGCCCGGAGATAACATCCAATTTGCTGCAACCCAAGACGGGATTACCGCCGTGGGAAATGTTTTGTTGGCACAAGGAGAATGATCATATGTTCGTCGTTATTGCTGGTGGCGGGCGCACCGGAATGCAGTTAGCTTTGACCTTGCTTGAGCAGAAATATCATATTCATCTTATTGAGGATCGACCAGATATGCTGCAAAAACTCCATAAGGAGTTACCCACCGAAGTCATTTACGAAGGTAGACCAACCGATCCGGAAGTCTTGCAATATGCTGGAATTGAGAAAGCCAATGTCATAGCGGCTGTCACCGCAAACGATGCGGATAACCTGACAATCTGCTACATAGCACGCGAAATGTTCAATGTCGGCCGAACAATCGGAAGGATTAATAACCCTCGCAACGCATGGTTATACAATGAACAATTTCATGTCGATGTTGCCTTAAACCAATCCGCGATTTTCGCTAGCATGATCGAAGAAGAAATGTCGATGGGTGATATGATGACATTGCTCAAACTTCGTCGTGGCCATTACTCACTTGTTGAAGAAAAAATTCCGGCTGGAGCATCTGCATTAGGTATCGCCATAAAAGATCTTGATTTACCGGAAAGTTGTGTGATAGCCGCGATTATTCGCGACGGACAGGTGATCGTTCCTCGAGGGATAACTGTTTTTGAAGTTGAAGATGAAGTCCTGGCTGTTACAGATCGCGCTGGTGCGGAAAAATTGGCACAGATGTTTACTCCTGGAAGCTTGCGAGCTTCGCAGTAAACTAGTTAGGAAAAGAATGGATCATTAGAATTCACAGCGAGATCTTATTAATTAATCGTGATTAGGGTATAATCGGGCGGCATTCCTCTAAAGGATGCCCATCGGAATATTACGAAAGTACAAACAGGAATATAAATTATGCCTAAAAGAACTTACCAACCAAAAATCCGGCGCCGAATGCGTGTGCATGGTTTTCGATCGCGAATGTCCACCCGCACTGGTCGCCAGGTTATCAAACGCCGGCGGTTGAAAGGTCGTCACCAATTATCAGTCAAGATGAATAATCACGTCAAACGCATCAACTGGAATAGTTGATCCATTAATTTGGCTTTGTATCAGATGATATTTGAGCGTTTCGATTAATTGAAAGGTTATGGGTGAAACAAAGGTTTCGCCTGAAGAATACTTCCGATCTTAAGCGGGTGCGGCGTACAGGAAAATCGTTTGCCCACCCGCTCGTAGTGTTGCAGGTGGCAAGAAGCAGCGACAGTGATGGTTTGCGGATCGGTATCATAGCCAGCCGGGCAATCGGAAACGCTGTCAACCGAAATTATGCCAAACGACTCCTCAGAGAGGCGATACGACCCCAAATATCCAACATACAACCAGGTTACGATTTAGTATTGGTTGCACGGCATGCTGTTGTAGTTTCAAATTTTAAAGATTTGCAATTCGCGGTCCAGCAATTATTGGAGCGGGCAAACCTAATGGCAGGTGAGAATGTCGAGAAAATCACACCAAAATCATGACCATAAAAAGATCGTAGATCCTTCCTTGGGAGACCTCCCAAGGACGATTGGAAATTACCCGCGATTAATTCTTCTCAGTCTGATCAGGCTTTATCAAATGACATTTTCGAAAACAATTCCTGCTAACTCATGCCGGTTTTATCCAACTTGTTCTCATTATGGTTATCAAGCAATCTATAAATACGGCGTCATCAAAGGTGGGTTGATGGCTGCCTGGAGAATTCTGCGCTGCAACCCATTTAATTCAGGTGGGTTTGACCCCGTTCCATAAGATTGACTCTTTAAGGACAATAGTGCTCAATACAAATCAAATGAACAGAAAACAATTCGTCACCCTAACACTAATCCTCCTCGCGGTCCTGCTTCTGGCTGGATGCTCATCTATTAGTGCCAGTAGTTGGCCAGGAGTTACCTTCAATTCCACAGCAAATGCAGTTTATGTGGCCAATAATGCCTTTGTCATCTCAATTAATCCAGATAACGGTACAGAAAATTGGCGCTATCCCGCTGAAGCCAACCGATCAATCACTTTCTTTGCTCCACCCGCAGTAACCAAGGATGGACAGGTTATTATCGGCGGATATGATAAAGTCCTATACAGCCTCGATGCAGCAACAGGAACTCAAAATTGGATTTTTGAAGGTGCTTCGAATCGGTATATTGCTTCTCCACTGGTCACGGAGAACATGATCTATGCAGCAAATGCTGATGAACGATTGTATGCATTAGATCTAAAGGGTAATCCAGTATGGGATGTACCCTTTCAAGCAAGCCAACCGTTATGGGGAACCCCTGGGATAAATTCCAATGGTGATGTTTTGTACCTTTCCAGCATGGATCGTAATGTGTATGCGGTTAATGCGCTAACTGGTGGGACCCTGTGGAGCAAACCGATGGATGGTGCCAGTGTTGGCTCAACCACAGTTTCCGAAGATAATCAACTTTATGTAGGGAATTTTGCCAATCAGATGCTATCTCTTGACGACAGCGATGGCGCTAACGTTTGGTCGCTGATTACGAACGGCTGGGTTTGGAGTGGTCCTATAATTCTGGATAATTTGCTGCTCTTTGGCGATTTGGAGGGAACGTTTTATGCCGTCAATCGTGACGGGGGATCAATCGCTTGGCAGCTCCAACCAGACGGGCAAGTCGTCGGTCAACCTGTGGTACTTGGCGATCGGATTTATTTTGGTACAGAATCGGGAACACTTTACGTTGCCGATCTTCGTGGTAACATTGTGAAATCGGTTGATGTAGGCGGAAGCATATATTCATCCCCTGTAGCAACCGAAGAGCTGATCATCGTTGCTCCATACAAAAGCGATCAATTGTTGGTAGCTTATGATGCAGATGGCAACTTGAAATGGTCTTATACCCCAGAAACTAAGTAAAGATCTCGGGAAACCTGCATATGTTTAATACGATCATCGTTGAACCGTTTTTAAATGTTCTCCTTGCCATATATAGTTTTTTGCTGACTATCTTTGGCACTTCAGAAAATATGTTTGGCTTTGCAATTATATTTTTTACCATCTTGACTCGTTTGCTCCTGTACCCTTTCACAAAATCTCAGCAGAAAAACATGTCGGCGATGCAGGAGATGCAGTCATCCAAACGCTGGCAGGAAATTCAGAAAAAGTATAAGAATGATAAAGAAAAACTCTCCCAAGAACAGATGAAGATTTACCAAGAAATGGGAGTGAATCCTTTAGGGTCCTGTTTATCATTCATTGTCCAGTTTCCGATCATCATCGGTCTCTACCAGGGAATAATCCGGGCATTAGCTGATACCCCTATTCCACTTCTCAATCTTTCTCAATCGATTTATCCATTTATTAACGCTGCTAAAGTCATACCATTAAATAGCCATTTCTTATGGATGGATTTGGGCCAACCTGAACGAATCTATATATTCGGTATCGCCATCCCATTTCTTGCGATTCTCGTTGCTCTAACCACTTTCCTCCAGTCCAAAATGATGACGATGCCGACTGCAAATCCCGGTGATCAGGGATCCCAGGTCACCAAAATGATGAACCTGTACATGCCTTTGATGTTGGGATATTTTGCCTACTCATTTGCATCAGGGTTAGCTGTCTACTTCGTAACCAGTAACGTTACCACAATCATCCAATATGCGATGATGGGCAAATTGAACTGGCGAAATTTGCTGCCCGGGAAGAAAAATGAGGTAGAAAAAGTGCCAACGCCCACCAGGAAAAGTTCATGAGCGAAAATTCTGGTCAAACAACGCTTGAAATTATCGCCCCGACAGTCGAGGAAGCGATTGAGAAGGGTCTTGAACAGCTTGGATTATCAGAAGACGAAGTAGAAATTGAAATTCTCGATCGTGGGAACAAGGGTCTTTTTGGCTTAGGTACGCGTCAGGCCCGTGTGCGTCTGGCGGTTGGTAAATCAAATTCTCCCAAAAAAACCTCTGCAACACAGCAGGTTACCTCCCCATCGGTTGATTTTCAACAGGACGATGATGTCGATAATCTTGAATCGGAAGAAGACGAAGAACCTGTCCTTCCAACCAGCGAAGTCGATGAAAGCTCACTGACACCGGAAGAACTACGTATGGTCAAGGTCGCCAGTTCGACGGTTATGGACCTCCTTGAGCGAATGAAAGTAAACGCGAACGTAAATGCCACGTTCATTCATTCAGAAATCGATGGGCAGCGACCAACCATCTGGGTTGACATCAATGGCAATGATCTCAGTATATTGATCGGACGTCGCTCTCAAACTCTTTATGCACTGCAATACATTACCTCATTGATTGTTGGGAAAGAATTGGGACAGTCTGTTCCTCTGGTCATCGATGTAGAAGGGTATCGCAGCCGACGTCAGGCTCAGCTTCGCAGGTTGGCGCGAACAATGGCAGAACAGGCAGTAAAAACTGGGCGCCGTCAAGCCTTGGAGCCCATGCCGGCTAATGAACGCAGAATAATCCATATGGAACTCCGTAATTTCCCAGGAGTTATCACCGAAAGTATCGGCGAAGATCCTCACCGCAAGGTAACAATTATCCCTGACGATTAACAATTTTCGTAACAAAGACGAATACGGATTTCTCAACACTTAAGAAATCCGTATTTTTATTATCTACAAATAAATTTGTATTCCGCGAGCAATCACACACGAGTACCGCTTCCGCTGGATAGAAATTTTCCAACTACGGGGTTTTGCCGAACTCAGCTGCGCAGATGGTATCACTCATGCGCTCTCTAGCTTTATTGCGTATTTGAATAAGGTATAATTTTATGATGCTTGTAACTGCTGCGATTGATCCTATTGATTACCTTGTCATTGGTCACTTAACTTGCGACGTCACCCCAACTGGTTGCCAATTGGGTGGGACAGCGGCTTACTCTGCTTTAATGGCGAAATCCCTTGGCTTGAGACCCGGTATTGTTACGTCCACATCTCAGAATATTTCTTTAGATGAGCTTCAAGGAATTCCGGTTGTCAATCACATTGCAGATAAATCTACGACCTTTGAAAATACCCACACAGCACAGGGGCGGCAACAAATCATCACCAGCGTCGCCAATCCACTGGGATATCACCATATCCCTGAAACTTGGCGCAGCGCACCAATTATCCACCTCGCACCCGTCGCTCAAGAACTCGAAGCGAACATTGTGCGTACATTGTCCAATCCGCTGATAGGATTAACACCCCAGGGATGGCTGCGTAGTTGGGATCAGTTGGGGAGAGTTAGTAGGTCCGAATGGCCAGAAGCCACATTCGTTTTTCAACACACCGGTGCGGTCGTCATATCCATTCAAGACATCAACTCCGATGATGTGATCCTTGAAGAATTCATTACCGCCTGTCCAGTTTTGGCTGTTACAAATGGTGCAGACGGAGCAAATATTTACTGGAATGGGGACGTTCGCCGGTTTCGCCCCTTGCCTGTTGAAGAAATTGATACAGTTGGATCTGGGGACATCTTTGCAACAGCTTTTTTTATCCGCCTGTATACAACTCGCGATCCCTGGGAAGCAGGTCGATTTGCGACGCAGGTCGCATCCTATTCTGTTACCCGTCAATGGATGGCCAGCATCCCCACAATCGATGAAATCGAGTCCTGCCTCGTCGAGGTCATCTAATAATGTCGAAAATTTACACAATCGCGAATCAAAAGGGCGGCGTTGGCAAAACAACTACGACTATCAACCTTGGTTCCTATCTGGCGTATTTTGGACAGCGAGTATTACTGGTTGATCTTGATCCTCAAGCAAATGCAACCTCTTGTTTGGGCATCGAAAAACAACAGGTGAGAGGCGGTACGTACGATGCCATTATTGGCAGATCTCTCGCCGCATCCCATATATTACATAATCCACGCTTAAAAATTTCTATCCTACCTGCCTCACCAAGTCTGGCAGGTGCAGAGGTCGAGCTCGTCAGCGAGTTGGCCCGTGAAATCCGACTGCGCCAGGCTCTCGAACCAGTTATTGACCGGTACGATTACATCTTAATTGACTGCCCGCCTTCTCTGGGCCTTCTAACCCTAAACGGTCTGGTCGCTTGCAAAGATGGCATGATCATACCTGTCCAATGCGAATATTTACCCTTGGAGGGCCTAGGTCAATTAACCCAAACGATCGACCGGATCCGGTCCGCAATTTATCCAGACCTGAGCATCCGAGGGGTTCTAATGACCATGTACGATGGCAGGACGAATCTTTCCTCCGATGTGGTTAATGAAGTTCGCCGCCATTTTCCTGGCAAAGTTTTTAAAGCGATCATCCCCCGCAGTATTCGCCTAGCTGAAGCTCCTTCCTACGGGACCCCCATCAGCAGCTACGCTCCGCACACCCCGGGAGCCGAGGCCTATGCCGCTTTGGCGCGCGAATTACTTCAGGGTGATGGGATCCGAATACCGGTGATTCAGGAGTAAACATGCAGCGCAAACGTTCTGGTCTTGGAAGAGGGCTTGATGCACTGATTCCGGCAGGTGAGAAAAAACCTGAACAATCAGGAATTTTACAAGTTGATATACAAAAGATAAAACCAAATCCGCATCAACCACGAAAACAGTTTCTGGTTGAAGAACTGGCGGAACTGGCAGCCTCGATCAGAGAACATGGCATCATTCAACCACTCGTCGTCTCCCCATCTCAAGATCTTGAGACCTTCGTCTTAATTGCAGGAGAAAGGCGTTTGCAAGCAGCCCACTTAGCTGGTCTCAAGCAAGTCCCGGTCATTACCAGGGATGCCAGCGAACAGCAATATCTCGAATTAGCGTTAATCGAGAATATCCAAAGAACAGATCTAAACCCTCTTGAGGCTGCTGAAGCTTATCGCCAGTTAGCAGATGATTTCGGTCTGTCTCATGACGAAATCGCAGAACGCGTTGGAAAAAGTAGGACAGCGATCACAAATACCTTGCGCCTCTTAAGACTCCCTGAGAATATCCAAAATTCGATCCTTTCAGGACAAATAACGGAAGGTCATGCACGAGCATTGCTCGCTTTACCCTCACCCCAGTCTCAGTCTGCTGTATTACAAATGATTCTTCAGGGCTCGCTCAACGTCCGCCAAACAGAAGACCTTGTCCGAAAATACACCGGTAAAAAACCAACCAACACTGCAAAACCTGTTTTAGCCCCTGAATTCAAGCAAATTGAAGATAGGCTGCGCTCGCATTTAGGGACGCGGGTACGGTTATCCCACGGCGAGCGTGGTGGGTCGATCACAATTCATTTTTATTCAGATGAAGAACTTGATGGGATTCTTTCCCGGATTATTGGTGAATCATTCGCAAGCGGTTGATATGGCAGCTCTTCTGCTTAAGAACGCAAACATCTATACGCTTAACCCACGGCAGCCAAAGATAAACACGCTACTTATCAATCAGGGTTATGTGGTTGGCGCTGGTGATAATTCTGACTTCCTTTCGCTTTCAAACGACAACTTAAATATCGTCGATCTAGGTGGGTGTACGGTACTACCTGGATTTACGGACGCACACATTCATCTTGAGAATTATGGTTTTGCCCTCCAAAAAGTTGATTGTGAAGTTGGTACCCTTGAGGAATGCCTGGAGCGCATCAGAGCAAAAGTCAGGCAAACAGAAACCGGTGGCTGGGTGCTGGGCCATGGCTGGAATCAGAATAATTGGCAGCACGGTTTTCCCTCAGCAAGTTCACTCGATCTCATCACCACCGAACATCCTGTTTACCTGACAGCAAAGTCCTTGCATGCAGCCTGGGTAAACAGGTATGCCCTGCAAGCAGCAGGCATAACACGCGGGACGAAAGACCCTGAGGGCGGAATAATTCAAAGGGACCAATTCGGGGAGCCAACCGGGGTATTATTTGAGACAGCGATGCAGATCGTCGCACGAATAATCCCTGAGCCTACGCTTCAAGATACTGTATCTGCAATTTATCGCGCACAGCAGGTGTTATTACGAATGGGAATCACAGGGGTGCATGATTTCGACCGAAGCAGGTGTTTTTCTGCTTTACAATACCTCCATTCGCAGGAGCAGCTCCACCTCAGGGTAATCAAATCAATCCCCTTGGAAAATCTCCAGGCTGCTGTAGATATCGGTCTACGCTCAGGCTACGGTGATGACAGGCTGAGAATCGGTTCAATTAAAGCATTCGCTGATGGTGCCCTTGGACCGCATACGGCTGCAATGTTGCAAGCATATGAGAATGAACCCGAAAATTTTGGGATATTAATGTTGGATCAAGAAGAGCTCTTCGAATACAGCCGGCTTGCAGCACAGCACGGTCTCTCAATGGCTGTGCATGCAATAGGAGATCGCGCTGTCCACGAACTCATGAATGCATACGAGCAACTGCGCCTGTACGAATCGAAAAACCAACTCCCTCGTTTGCGCCATCGGGTAGAACATGTTCAGGTGATTCATCCAGAAGATTCTGGCAGGTTGGGTGAACTTGGAATTGTCGCTTCCATGCAACCGATTCACGCTATTTCGGATATGGAGATGGCTGACCGGTTTTGGGGCATCCGTTCAACCGGAGCCTATGCCTGGAAAAACCAGCTCGCTGCGGGTGCTATCTTGGCATTCGGTTCAGATGCGCCAGTTGATAACCCGAATCCATTTTGGGGTTTGTATGCTGCGATGGCACGTCAGCGTATTGGAACTTCGCAGCCCTGGTATCCAGAACAACGGTTGGATTTAATAGATGCAATCAAGGCTTATACCATTGGGGCGGCTGTTACATCAGGAATGGAAAATAAACTGGGGAAGCTGGCACCCGGATTTCTTGCCGATTTAATCGTTTTGGATCAAGATCCATTTCAACTTATTCCGGATCAGATCTATAATATGCTCCCCATAAAAACAATGGTTGGAGGGGAGTGGTTATTCGAAGCATGAAGGAAATTTCTGCTTTATGCTGCTTTGTTACATAATATATCTGCCTGCGTAATCCAACCTTTGATTTCTTCGATTTGCCCCGGCCTGGCTTTTACAATCTCAACAAGCTGCTCGGGGTCCTGGTTTGATAATTGCCGATAAGTGAACACGCCAGCACTGTTCAGTCTTTTCGCGAACACAGGCCCAATTCCTTTGATCGCTTCTAACCGATCTTGGGCCTCTACATCGGAATGAGTTAATTCGGGAAAATTGAGTGGATCATCCTCGCTGGGGATCGGGATTTCGATTTCCTTATTAGAAGATGATCCCAATGTACTTGTTTGGCTAATTCCTGCTGGCTTACGGTATCTAAGCAGGACCCAACCAAGCGCGATCCCTAGTAAAAGCCCCATCACCGTTCGATTGACAATTGATGTCTCGCTTTCACGAGGGTCTGCCATGAACATATAGATTTTACGCATTGTTACCTCACTTCCCAATATCTACGAATTTGGTCCCAACCTGCGAAAGTCACCATCACGTGTTGTGATTCCTTTTGCATCAAAAAACTCTAAAATTGCCAGGGCATACTTCCTGCTTGTTTGAAATTGATCTCTCGTTTCAGCAACGGTAATCTTATTATTTAGTTTGAGATGGTCAATGGTCTTCTGCTTGATGATATCAAATTCAATATTGCGAAACACAACCTCCTGCGACACCTGGATCAAATCCCCAAGCTCACACAATGCAATATACACCTCTTCACTGACCAATTTCTGACAATCTTTAACGGAGGGTGGTGAGAATGGGTTTGCTTGAAATATATTCTTCAGCTCGTGAATTTGAATAATCTGGGCAGGCGAAAAAACAATCTGATGCTCAGTTACTTTGACAAGACCATCAATTTCATTCAGCAGGTTATCCCGTTTTAATTTTGTATAAAGGATATTGAACTGCCGGGTCTGAAGGTGCAGCCGACTTTTTAGTTCTTCCCTGGGCATACCTAATCGAAGTGGATATTGGTTGTGAAATTTCTGTAAAATATCTAAACTTTTACGAGTAAACTGATCCCAATTTTGCCTCGAGATCAAATAGGATTCCGAGGTTGGAATTTGTATATCTGTTCCGTCGTCAAAAATGACAATTTTATCCGCTTGAAAAAGGTTATTGATGCTTTTCAACGCTACATCTGCTTGCAAACCGGTTCTGATTGTTAAATCTTTTAATTGAAACAATCCAGTTTCAGCGATAAAGTGTTCGATAATGTCTTCGGGACTGCCCTGTGCAAGAGCATCAAGGCGCTGGATCAGGCCTTTCGAAAACCGCTTATGCCGTCCTGCCGGCTGGTCATCAACGACGCTTCCCCCTCCCAGCGTTTCACTGGGTGAAGGGCGGCGTAAAATATAATGATCCCCACGCACACAGACGACCGGTTCTTGGAGCTCCAACTGCAACCAGCCTGATTGGCCAGGATCAAGCTGCTCGATCCCCAACAGCCGCAAGCGGCACATTGTTTCGGCAGCCCCGGTAAAGAATTTGGCAAAAGTATTATGCTTAAGCGCGGCTGTAACATCTGGCAGCAGACGAAATTTCACATCAACTCTGCGTGTCGCTCGATAGTCTTTCGGATGAGCAAGAACATCCCCTCTCTTGATCGCTGTATGTTCCACACCAGATATGTTTATTGCAGTCCGGCTGCCGGGAACGGCTTCCGTCATTTTTTTACGATGGTTTTGTAAACCACGAATTCGCCCGCGATACCCTACCGGTAAAACCTCGATTTCTTCCCCAATGTGCAGGACACCATCACTTAACGTACCGGTTACAATTGTGCCGAACCCGCTCATCGTAAAGATTCGATCAGCCGGTAGTCGGGGTCTACCTAAATCTAGGCGTTGTGGGTGGTTTTTTAATTCAGCTTCTAAGGCCGATACTAACTCCTGGATTCCTTCTGATCTGCGAGCAGATACCCGAATTATCGGCGCATTTTGTAATATCGTACCCGTCATGGTTTGTAGAATTTCTTCCTCTACAAGGTCTATCCAATCTGGATCGTCAACGAGATCTATTTTCGTCAAAACAATCACACCTCCTGGGATATCTAATAAATCCAGGATTGCCAGATGTTCCCTCGTTTGAGGCATGATTCCTTCATCTGCCGCAACGACAAAAATTACCGCATCAATTCCTCCCACACCTGCAAGCATATTTTCGATAAAATCTCGGTGACCAGGAACGTCGACAATACCGATTTCTTCGCCGCCTGGTAGAGTAACCCAGGCGAAACCCAGATCAATCGTCATTTCCCGTTCTTGTTCTTCTTTGAGCCGGTCGGGATGAATACCAGTCAGTGCCTGGATTAAAGTTGACTTACCATGATCGACATGCCCTGCCGTCCCTACAACGCGCATCCAACCACCATCACTTTAATTGACCAATTGCGCGTTCATAGGCTGATACCCAATCATGGACTAATGCCAGGAGGGATTGCAATCTTTTTTCAGTCTGTTCATTCACCTGGCGAAGCAGATCTTGGCTTTCTTGTAGATGATCTTCTAAATCGGTTACCCTTTCAATCAATTTCTCGTTCTGTCGGAGTGATTCACTGCGTTGCTCATCCTGGCTAAGCGTGTAATTTGTCCATCGTTTCTGATCATCTGCCTTAAAGGTAATCCATTCCTGCCGGAATCTCTCTTCACCAAGCCGTTGAATTTCGGTAATTTCATTGATCCGTCTTTCCACGCGTTCCGCAAGGCCTCCCAGCGTCTCGTGACTGCGCTTAACAATCTGGTGAGTGCTTTCCATGGATTGAAGTTGAGTTTCAACATCCATAGACTGCTTTTCAATGGAGGCAAAGCGCGTGATCCATTCCTTCCACGCCCGATCTCGTTCTACCTGCCATAACGTTTGCTGCTCAATAAATGCAGTTTGAGCCTCTTTACGTTCAGATTCTATTGAAACAAACTCGTTGATCCTAACATCAGCCTTACGGATATTGTTACTGGCAAGCTCAAGCTGAGCTTTTTGTTCATCAGCACGTTTCCGTAATGCAGTCATTTCTCCTTGCAAGTCATTGATTCGTTTCGAATCCTGACGCCTGTTTTCATCGACCAATTTGAAAGATCGGGAATACTCTTCAGTGCTCCGGCGCACCTCTTGGATTTGCTGCCGCAAGCCTTCAACCTCGCGATCCAAACGAATTTCTTGATCAACTCGTGCCTGGATACCGCGTTTCAATTCCGCGATGGGTTCTAAATCTTTCCTGGTTTCAGCAATATCTGCTTCAATCGCACGCATCTCAACCCGGCGTACTTTTTCCGCCTCTTCGATGCTCTTCCGTAATTGTTTTTCAATTTCGTCATCACGACGTTTCGTTTCAACACGTACTGCTAATAGCGCTTCATCATATTGATCGAGCCGGGTAAGCAAAGTCGTCATGCGCGCGATCTCTGCTCCCAAGTTTTTGATCTGCTGGTTGGCAATTTCCAGAGTGCTTTCATAGGATTGAATTCGATCTTGCATCGCAGCAATGACCGATTTATCCTTTCGCCGTTCTTCATCCAACCAATCGATTTTTTTAACTACCTGGTCGATTTCCATAGGTCAAGCACCTCTCGATTCTGTACAGAGACGACCGTTTCCTATAACGTTGTCCAATGTAAATGTTGGGAGATTATAGCACGGCAGGTATTTCCCCTATTGAATTATCATAATCAAAAAAGAAAGAGTAATTCCCGGCAGGATTCCAAACAATAACAGGAATGCGAGCCCAAGAAAAACCGGCAACTTCCGGATCCACGGTTCAGTCGTTACTTCCTGGTCGATCTGCATTCTCGCTACGAAAACCGAAAGAGACCGCAAGGCTATGATTAACGCCCCGGCAATTCCCACGAGTACCGATCCATAAAAAAATACATTTTGGCCGGAAAATTGTTGAAACAACACAACTTTTACCGGAAAGCCCGCGAGTAATGGCAATCCAACGAGGCAAAATTGGCCAACAATCACACCTGAGAACAACCATGGTGTCGAATGGTAGCGGCCGGTTAATCCAGCAAACGACAGAGAGTGATGGAATCTGGAAATTGCTGCAAGGCAATAAGCCATCATTGAAAAAGTAACAACCCGAACAATAGCCAGCCCATAAAATGTTTGCATTGACGTTCCAAATGGATTCACAATTGCCAATAGGGCATAGCCGCTCTCCGCGAGCACAAAAAAACCGAAAATTCGACCCAGGTGGCCCTGAAAGGCAAGAAAGTAACCATTCATAACAATCATCAGAACACCAGCCGCGCGTATCGCCAGGTCAAATTCAGGTGACTGCGAAATCCAGTCATAGCGCTGAGTCAGTCCTTGCGCAAAAAAAAGAGACGCTTGGGAGATAAAAAAGACAACAAATGCAGCCGAGAATGGATTTGCTTCCTCCATGACCATAGGCACCCATGAATGAAACGGGAATATCGCCAGCAAAAATATAAACCCGATTCCCAAGAGAATGCCTGCAAGTCCGCTTAGTTCAAATTGATTCGCTCGAATACTGTTCCCGGTCAACATCCAGCCAGCCAACAACAAGAATGGCATCCCCAGAGTGAGAAAAGTAATAAACCTCAACACCCCTTTACCGGCAGTGTATCCCGGTCGCACGAGGAGGGGAACAAATGCCAATGCAATCAACTCAATCACCATAGCTGCATACAAAAAAGGTTCTACGGTCAATGCAGCTATCAACAATGCCGAAACCCCCAGACCTATGCCAGGAAAGATACGCGGCGCATGTGCCAGATATCCCCATCCAATCCATAAGGCTGCTCCGCCGTATACAATAATAATTACGGGCAGAGTCGCATCTTGAATGGTTACCTGCCGCCCCAAAAAAAATAATGCCCGGCTGATCAACACCTCGTATGGCCCAACTGAAAATTCCTGACCAACCGGCATGATCAGGGTGATAATAGCTAAAACTCCCGAAACAACGACGGCGATCAAAGAAGAAACCTTAAACCAACGATTAATCATGAGTAAAATGATCGCGCTTATTCCAGGAACGACAATCCAGATGATCGGAGCGCTCAAGATTCTGCCTCAAAAACCTGCGCAGCCAGCAGATATGAACCGGTTAGTGCCAGAGATAAAGTTATGCCTGCCAGGATTCCAGCCACCAGAATCGACTCTTCAGTTGCCGCATATATAATCTCAAACCCACCAAGCAACGTAAATAATCCAAGAATCACTCGTAAGGGTTGAGAAATCAGGCTGAGATGCAGCAGGCCCATTGCAATCAATAACAATCCCCCGGTCATCTGCTCGGTACTAGCAGTGGGCAGTATAACCCTGGCTGAAGGAGTGATTGACCAGACAGTAAGAATTACCAATACCACAATAAGTAAGCGAAATAACTGCCCCGCAGGCCAGATTTCATCTCTTTCAAATTGGGATCGGATAGACAAAATCATGAGTCCAATGACAGCCGCTGAAATCCACCCAGCCACCAATTTTACAATGGCAAGCTCAACTGGCCAACTCTGAAGAACGAGAAGAAAAATTCCCAGGTATTGAATGGCAAGCAGTCCCAGGCTTATTCTCCACCGTCGGCTTATCAATAATCCAGTGCTGGTGATAACCAGTAATACCACGACTGCAAACGGGAACAAATCAGCGCCTTTGATCACCGGAACAATGAGTTCAATAATGAAATGAGTAGTACCAAAACCAGCAAAGACCAGAGCGTCCCGGTTTCACCTTCGATCAAATCGGAAAATAACCGTGTCATCTGTAAAAGAGTTCGGTATACAAGCCTTCCAAAATTATATAACCAACCCAAGGAGGTAATTTGGCGCCAACCCGATACCAGGTTTGCTGGTATTCGGATCCTTAGATGTTGGCTTACTCCAATTAATGCCAGCCAGAAGAAAACCACAATCAGTCCTTGCCAGATCCCTCTGCTGATCCCCCATAGATTGATCAGGTAAATTCCTAATCCAAGATATGTTACCGTAATAAATCCAATTACTAAGATCTGGGTTATGAAGGATGTGTGTGACACTGGATCATCAATAATTGCATCACGCATTGCATGCCTGGAGAGCCCCGTGATCAGGATTACCAATGGTATAACAAAAAGGAAATTGTTTATACTGAGGGAAACATCGAACACGCTCATCCCCGGCCAAGTCGGCGAATAGGGTAACCCAGCTAATAACAACGGAAATAATGCCACAAACCATCGTATACGCTTATTTTGCAATGGGAGGACAAACAAAACCATACCCCCAAAGATAATCGCCAGAGACCAGGTCGTCGACGCAGCTGCCAGACCTTGCACCGATGAAGCGAAAACGAGGGACGCCATACCAATGATCCAATAAGGCCGGGCAATAATCGCATCCCGATCAATTAACCAGGCAATCGAACTCGCCACGCCAATCAATAAAATTAATAAAAAAGTTGTCAGGTTCCAATTTTCTGGAAAAATCGGCTCGCTGATTTTCGTCAGCAAAATCAGCGCTGATGCTGCAGGAATCATACTTAATATCGTCCCGATCCCCCGGCGAAGGTATTTCTGGTGAAATCGTGGATCTGCAAAAGGGATCGCACCCAGTCGGAAAAACGCTGCACATAAAATAAATATCCCTTGTAAAGTCGTCGCTGGAGAAAATTGGTTGACTGCATTTGGTGGGCTTAATGCAAGTACACTGACTAATAAAGCGAATGTACCAGACAGGCGAACTGCGAGATTATATACTATCCGTTCCCGCTGAAGTGATTCCTCAACACTATGAAAATAAATCAATAGCTCAGTTAAATCGATTGCGGTCCAGGAAATTGCAAGTGTTATTGGCGTGCCGGAAAATATTGCCGCCAATCCTGTGCCAATTAGTGCAAAATTTCCAGCATAATTACTAAAATCAGTTCGCGGTAAGGAGAATACGACGATTAATAACAAGCTGGTGATCGCAACACCGATCACCCAGGCATACAGATTACTTTGATACAGAATGAGAATTGGACTAGTTCCATCAATTTGCATAAACGAAAATTGAAACACAGTCGGCAGATAAGTACCGGCACTGGCAATGAGGATCCAAATTAGGACAGAAACAATCGGGTTGAAAATCCAGAAATTTCGGAGCCTCGTTTTTGAGCGTCCATAAATTAAATTCATCATGGCGGTCAAAAGGCATAATAAGACAGTTAAAATTATTAGCACTGGTTTGATTCCGAGGCACTAACGAATTATAGAGTGGGTGACCAGGCTCTCCGGTGGATAAATCTTCCCATTCCACGCCCCCCAAGCCAATGCTCACCATCCACGATCAGGTGACCTCTTAAGAAGACTTTGATAGGATAACCTACCAAGTGCCAACCTTCGTAAAGATTGTAATCTGTCCGTTGATGGGAATAATCACGACCATAATAAATTTCTTTCGTCGGGTCCCAAATCTGGATATCAGCATCTGCTCCTGGGAGCAGTACACCTTTCTGCGGGTAAAGACCAAAGATTTTCGCGGCGTTGGTGCTGGTTAATGCTACGAATTGGTTAGCTGTAATCCTTCCATTCTGCACTGCTTTTGTCCACAGGATCGGAAGGCGATCTTGAATGCCGGGTAGGCCGTTCGGAATTTTCGTAAAATTCGCCTTACCCAGTTCTTTCCCCGGAATTTTCACCCACTCCCCTTCATATTGAATTGGTGATTCTCCGTTATAAAAAAACGGGCAATGATCTGTTCCTATAGTTTGGATTACGCCAGATTGCAAACCTTCCCAAAGCCGCTCCTGATCAGCCTGCGTACGCATTGGCGGTGAACAAACCCACTTTGCACCATCAGGTCGTTTGAGATCATCAACGGTAAAAAACAGGTATTGAGGGCAAGTTTCCCCCATCACAGGCAGCCCTTTGCTGCGTGCATAATTCAACATATCCACCTCCCCGGCTGTATTCATATGCACGATATACAGGGGAGCACCAGCCTGTGCTGCCAGTTCCGCTCCGCGCAACAATGCTTCAACTGCACCTTCTGGTGGGCGTGTATAGGCGTGCCACTCGGTGGAAAAATGTTTCGCCGCCAATGCCTCCTGAACCAGGATATCGATGACATCACCATTTTCTGCGTGCAGCATCGTGAGGAATCCATGTTTCTTGGCTATGCGCAGTACCTTAAATATCTCGCCGTCACCTAAACGCAAACGTCCGTTATATGCCATGAATACTTTTAATGTGGTTATCCCCTCTTGCAGCAAACCAGGGATTTCCTGAATCGTCTGGTCATCCAGGTGGGTTATGTTCATGTGAAAACCATAGTCGATGGCTGCCTTAGGTTCCGCTTTTGCGCGCCAGAGCCGGATGTTCGCAACCAGGTTTGGCAGGTCCTGGGGAACGAAATCCATGACCGTGGTAGTACCCCCAAATGCTGCTGCTTTGTGACCGGTATAATGATCATCTGAAGATACGGTATTAAACATCGGGAGATCGAGATGTACATGCGGGTCGATCCCGCCGGGCATTACGATCATACCGGCTGCATCAATAATTTCTGCCTCCGGATCTGAGATATCTGGTTTGATATCGACGATTTTTTCCCCATCAATCAATAGATCGGATTGGGAACTCATATCAGCATTTATGATCGTTCCGTTTTTGATAATGACTTTAGTCAAGATCCATTCTCCTGGAATCTGATATCCCTGGCTAGGAGATCAGTTAGAATCCGTAAAAAAATCCTGCAAACCAAGAATTTGTTCTATTGTCTCTACATCAAGATCAACTTGTGGAGCATTGCCTTTAAGGTTGTCATTCGTTTGATTAGCACGTTCTTTGAGTGCAAGCCAAAGCGTCTGTCGTTCCCCATCGTAGATAATGAGGTCCCGGAGGCTTTGAGCACGGATTAAATATTCACCAGTCGTATAAAAAAAGGTAACACGCTTCCATTTTTCCGCCCTGATGGGTACGGGTAAACGCTCAAGTGGACCTAGTTGAATTTTGTAGTATAGGTCATTTGCGCGAGGATGGTCAGCATCATCCTTGAATAATTCTGATCGTGTGACCAGCTCGTGCCCGTTGACCGGTGCAATATAATGGATTTGCCAACGCATTTCACCGAAACCAGCAGTCTGATAAAATGCCAGATAATCTACATAAACCACTTTTGGAGCCGACCGGAGGGGAATTCTATACCAGCCCAATAACCGGGCAATCTCCAAATCCTTGGGGTCATTCATGACTGCTACCAGGACGAGGGCTTGCGGCTGGATCATCACCACTTTATTGTAGCACTCTGTAATAAAAAACCCGGCGGCTCCTGAGCGATCACCTGGCTTTATCAGTGATGGCAGGAGCCGCCCGTTACGCCTAATAAATTTGTTTATTATTTGCCAACTTGGGCATTAAATTCTTCAATCAATGCATCGATTTCAGGGGTCATCATCTGTACAGAGGTCCAATAGTCCGGGTCATACCACTGACTCTGAATTTCTTCATATGTTTTCCCTTGTTGTTCAACCCAGGTAAAGTACTTCAGATTATGAACCCGGCGGCGGTCGGGGTATCGCAGTTCGAGCATATTATCTGTCGATTGCCCAAGCAAATAGCGACCAAAATCTCCGTGGGCTTGCATTTCCGTATATTCACCGTATTCCTGATTCATTTCATCAATTCGGCTCTGATAGAGCTCCATTGAATCGGTCAGGACAGTAAGCACAATATCGTGTTCGTCCATCTCGTAATATTTTGCCATTTTGATCGCAGTCAGGACGTTTGAGATACCGGAAAATCCAAGCAAATTCAGTTTTTGAACCACGCCATCAGGCACGCCCATCTTTAACAGGTAGGACTGTCCAGCAGGTTCATTAAACAACCGGGAGAGATTGACGACTGCTTCATCATCCATCGCAACAATGAGGTCAGTATTTTTTACATTATGGATCCAGGGTACATGTTTATCACCAATTCCCTCGATCCGGTGCGCACCAAACCCATTTTCCAGCAGTGTCGGACATTGAAGCGCTTCACTGGCTGCAATTTTACTGTCCGGAAACAGCTGCTTCATGTAATCCCCACTGGCAATCGTTCCTGCTGATCCTGTTGCTGAGGTCAGCCCCCGGTAGCGATCGCGCGGACCCATGATGTGCTCAAGAACCTCTTCCATGGCATGACCGGTCACTTCGTAATGCCATAAATAGTTTCCAAACTCATCAAACTGATTAAAGATCATTAGATCTTGACCAGAATTACGCAGCTCCCAACACTTATCAAAGATTTCCTTTACATTGGATTCACTGCCGGGTGTCTTGATAACTTCCCCTGCAATCTTAGAGAGCCATTCAAAGCGTTCACGGCTCATACCTTCAGGTAAAATGGCAATCGATTCACAGGCCAGCAAGGCCGAGTCATATGCACCTCCCCGGCAGTAATTTCCTGTGGACGGCCAAACTGCTTTTTGAGTGGTGGGATCAAATTGACCGGTTACCAGGCGTGGGACAAGGCAGCCAAAGGCTGCGCCTACTTTGTGTGCGCCAGTTGGGAACCATTTTCCAACCAGGGCGACAATTCTCGCCGGTGTACCCGTTAGGCTGCTCGGTAATTCAAACGTATTAACCTGTCCGTAACCGCCGCCAAAGGGAACCGGTTCGTTCTTCCATGTTATGCGAAACAAATTGATGGGATTCACATCCCACAAGCCGACGTTTCGCAATTTTTCTTTAACATCCTGCGGGATTAAGCCCGGATTTTTCATCTGGGCAAAAGTCGGGATCACGATCCCACGTTCTTTAACCCGCTGTTCAGCCCTGCTCATGCGGTCTTTGTGTATTGTTAACTCGATCATAGAACTCCAGTTATGCTCCTTTAATTAAGAATTCAAATCGTTGGAATAATCTTTTGGCTCTTCCCTCACTATATATAGGGGGCGGCCTTTAGATTCTTCGTAGAGACGCCCGATATACTCTCCTAAAATCCCCAAGGAAATTAACTGCACGCCACCTAAAAACAATACGACGATCAACGTTGTCGCCTGCCCCAATAGTGGTTCATGTGAACCTAACAAACGGATTGCAGCCACAATTGGAATTGCCAGAATACTGATGCCGGCTGCAAGGAACCCAAGATACGTTGCCATCTGAAGCGGCAGGAAGGAAAACCCTGTTATGGCATCACTTGCAAATCGCAGCATTTTTTTTAATGGGTACTTGGTTGTTCCAGCATACCGAGCTGCACGCCGATAATTCACACCGACTTGCTTAAATCCTACCCATACAGACATTCCACGAATGAAACGGTGATGCTCTCGCATCCTGTTCAAAACATCGACAACTTTCCGGTCCATCAGACGAAAATCACCAGTATCCAATGGGATGGGAACGCTTGTAATTCTGTTAATCAATCGGTAAAACATCGAAGCCGTCAATTCTTTAAACCAGCTCTCACCTTCTCTCTCTGCCCGTACGGCATAAACAACCTCGTATCCTTCTTTCCATTTGGCAATCATATCCAGGATAACCTCTGGTGGATCCTGTAAATCCGAGTCGATAATAATAACTGCCTCTCCTCGGCTGTAATCCAACCCGGCAGTTACTGCGAGCTGGTGACCAAAATTACGGGCAAAGATTACAGGGCGTACGCGTTTGTCCTCTTTTTGCATCTCCCGGATTGCCAAAGTTGATCCATCCGTGCTGCCATCATCGACAAGAATCAGCTCCCAGGTTTCATCTGTCTGGTTCATCACCTCTTTCATCCGGCGATACAGCTCATGGAGGTTATCTTTTTCGTTATAAACGGGAGCTACAACCGTGTACTTGGGGTCCATTCATCGCTCCGCACAGATTCCAGATTGCAAGATGCACCCAGACTCCTTGTGCCTCAAAGTTCCAGAACCTTTCGAACAGCATCCAATTTTGGCTCAATGATGGGAGCCTGGCCAGCAGCTTGCATGGCGGCTTTGATATCCTTTAATCCACTACCTGTATTAATCACAATGACTGGATCATCTTCCGAAATAATTCCTTGCTGAATTGCCTTAATGAGGCCGGCAAAGGCAGCGGCACCCGCTGGTTCAGCAAAAATTCCCACCGAACCCAGGGCTGTAATCCCATCCAAAATTGCCTGGTCACTTACAACGATATACTGCCCGCCTGTTTGGACAGCAGCTCGGACGGCACGCACTCCATCGCGAGGCAAATCGACCGATATGCTGTCGGCAATTGTATTGGCAGCTACGGGTTGGATTTCTTCTGTGCCGGCAAAAAATGCATTTGCCACAGCAGCCGATCCCTCAGACTGCACACCAAATAGGCGCGGCATATGCTCTAGCTGTCCAATTTCATACAGGTCTTTAAATCCTTTATGGATTCCTGATATGATATTTCCATCTCCGACCGATACAAACACCGCCAATGGGTTTTCTTCGCTGTGGATTAGTTCTCCGGTGAGAATTTTCTCCCAGATTTCAAAAGCTGCTGTTTTCTTTCCTTCGACAGTAAATGGGTTATACCCGGTATTACGACAATACCAGCCAAATTCATTGGAGGCTTCGATCGTCAGGTCGAACGCCGCATCATAATTGCCATCAACAAGAATGACCTGCGCGCCGTATACCAACAACTGGGCAATTTTTGCAGGTGGGGCTGTTTTTGGGGCAAATATGACAGCTTTCTGACCGACCGCTGCCGCCATACCGGCTAATGCAGCTCCCGCATTCCCCGTCGAAGCTGTGACAACGACTTGTGCACCAATTTCATGAGCACGAGCCACGACAACACCGCTTGCCCGGTCCTTGAAAGATGCAGTTGGATTGCGGCTTTCATCTTTGATCCACAAGTTTTTTAGACCAAGCCTGGTCGCAATACGAGGCACCGCAAAAACCGGCGTCCAGCCTGCAGCTCGCAGCGGTGTATGTTCACCGATGAGGACATCGACTGGAATTAAGGGATAATATCGCCACAGAGATTCTTCTTTGGTATTAATGAGATCCCAAGGACTTATGGATTTCAGTTGATCGTACTTCAATATCACATCCAGATTACCCCCATCGTCCGGACAGGTATAAATGACTTGATCTGGCTCAAACGTACGGCCACAAAGCGTGCAACGATATCCAGTGAATTTGCTCATGATTTTTATTTGATCCAAAAGAATTAATCTTGCTCAAAGGGGGTACCCAGGGCAGCTGGGGGAGATGCTCGTAAAGATCGTAAAATTCTGGAAATTAAATGTCGGGTGCTTTCTGGAAGCACAGCAAGGGTTCGCTCCACCCACTCAGTATTCCCAATATTAACTAACAAGAGTGCCAAAATCATCAATGGAAAAGGAGCGACTTGCAGTACCTGAGATGGGATATTTGGTAGGCTGGGTTGCAAAACGAGACCCAACCACTGCAGGAGAGCAAACAAATAGGCTCCAAACGCTGCCCTTATCGGGTTCCATCCCCCGAAAATCGTTATCGCCAGAGCTATCCATCCTATTCCATCTAAACCAGATATTGTGCCTTTCCAGCCAGCCTTCACACTGAGGGAATAGATAGGACCTGCCAGACCAACTATGGCGCCACCAAGAACCGTATAAAAATACCGCATCCGGTTTACATTTGCACCGCGCACAAAGGCCGCGGCTGGGCGCTCACCGATACCCTGCAGCATCAATCCTGGCCGGGTGCGGAATATCCAGATCCAGGCCACAAAGATCAGCAGAATACTCAAGTAAGTCATAATATCTTGCCTGAAAAACAATACACCAATCACGGGAATTTGTGATAGACCCGGGATCGGCAAATTCGATAAACGCGGTCCTGCCAGACCCATGAACGAATTTCCCAAAAAATATGCCAGATCTCGGCACAGGAGTGCTAAAACAAAACCGACCGCAACCTGAGACTGCTTCAGGGTAATGCTGCTGAAGGCAACAATCAGAGCAATAAGACCACCAATAACCATTCCCACAATAAATCCAAGCAAAGTGCTGCCAGTCGTAACAGCGGCTGCAAAACCTGCCATTGCTGTCAGGAGGATCGTGCCGTTCACCGATAGATTAATAACACCAGCTCTCTCTGTGATCGTTTCACCGATGGTGGCAAAGATCAAAGGGGCCGCTGAGGCCAGGATACCAGCAAGACCAATTAAAATAGCGCTCGTTGTCATGCCTTCACCTCCGTACCCGCTTTAAAAATTGCTGGCGAACCCCATCCATCATCAAAACGAAAAGTACCAGGGCACCCTGTAAAACACCTGACAAAGAAGAATCAAGCTTTAAAACAATCGGAAGTTGAATGCTGCCAATATTCAACGAAGCAAAAAAGAGGGATACAGGAATCACCAAGATTGCCTGGTAGTTGACCAACATTGCCACCAGCAGACCCAAATATCCATAACCACTGGATATCGATGGAATCAGGCGGTGATAAACTGCTGTAACCTGGATGGCACCAGCCAAGCCTGCATACACACCACAAATGATAAATGAAAGCATCATGTAACGCGTCGTAGGTACTCCCAAAATGTATGCAGAGCGCATATTTTTTCCGACAGCTTTAAGTCGCAATCCGAAATAAGTACCCTGCAGCATCAGATAAATCACTAGTATGCCAACTACAGCAATCACAACAGACCAGATACTTAAGCGGAATCCTTCGATTTGCGGAAGCCATATGCTTTCCGGGAACGGTTCGGTTCCACTCATAGAGCCGATTCCAGGACGTTTCCATGGTCCGAAGATCAGCCACAAGGTGAGCGCTGTGGCAACAAAATTCAAGCCCAGGCCACCAAATATCTCATTAACCCCGCCGTATGTTTTTAGAATTCCAGCCAGCGCAGCCCAGATTGCACCGCCTAACATTCCCGCAAGAAAGGCAAGGATAATAGACAGCCATGCCGGGGTACCTGTTCCCAATGTGAGGCGTAACAACCAGGTTGAAAAAATGGCACCAATTGTAATCTGGCCTTCAATGCCGATGTTCCATAAACCAGCTGTAAATGTAACTAATAGACCTGCTGTTGCCAAGAGCAGCGGGACCCAGGCAACCAAAACATCTGCAAAACGAATTTGTGATCCGAAAGCACCGAGAATGATATTTTTGAATGCTTCTAGTGGAGGTGCACCAGAAAATACGAGCACGACAGTTGTAAAAACTAGCGCCAAAATTATCGCACCGATCTGAAAAATCAGATTGATCCATCGGTCAGATAGTTTTTCCATCGGATCTCCTATCAATTACGCTATCTGGCCCTAATTACTTCGAGATTCGTTGGGCTCTATTATTGTTTCCCAGGCTTTACCACCAATTAGCTGTCCCAAATGATCCACATCCGTTGCCGAAGCAGGTATTGGAAGCGACACCTGACCAGCAAAAAAAACAAGGATTCGATCACTGTATTGTAAAATTTCTTCGAGGTCGGAGGATATAAATAAAATTCCGGTACCTTCCTTGCATCTTGCTTTAAGCTTACTCCAAATCCATATCGCCGATTCGATATCCAAACCACGCGTAGGATGTTCCATCAATACAAGTGAATGCTCTTCTTTCATTAATGCCAGTAGAGCTCTTTGCTGGTTTCCCCCAGACAATGATTCTACTTTCGATTTTGAAGTACCTTTGATATTAAATTCCTTTATCCGATCATTTGTAACTTCTGCGATTTTCTGTCGATCGATGAAGGTTCCCTGATTTTCGCTTGCCAGAGCGAAATGTTCATTTAATGTCAGACCTTGAATTAGACCTTCTTCCATTCGAGAAGCTGGCAAGTATGCCACACCATCCTGCTTCATAGAATGATATCTTTTTCCCGTTTTATCTTTTTGCTTCAGGAGAGTTTTTCCGGCAACTGGCCGGACTAAACCCGCACATGCTCTTAAAAACATCAGTTGACCACTGCCCTCCATGCCTGCCAGGCCAACGACTTCCCCAGATTGTAAGGTTAAATTAACATGGTCAATTCTCAGACGTGCACTTTCCAAAGACAAATCAACAACTTCTAGAAGGGGTGCCCCCACATCTGCCGGTTGTTTCGCTCCCAGACTGATCAGTTTCCCAAACATCAGAGTCACCAATTGATCAATATCATAAGGCGGATCAGACTCACCGACGAGTGCCCCACGCCTGAGGACTGCAACGTGGTCACAAAGCTGCTCGACATCTTCCAGCTTATGAGAAACAAAAATGATCGTTTTCCCTTCAGAGGCGAGTTTACGTAACGTCGCAAATAATTTCACCTTTTGAGGTGCACTGATACCGGTAGTGGGTTCATCAAGGATCAGAACCGCCGCACCTAGCCATAACAACCGAAGAATTTCCAGCTGCTGGCGTTCGCCGACGGTTAGTGAATCAACATACGCCTCAGGATCAAGTGAAAAGTCAAACTGTTTTTGGAGAGCCTGTAATTGATTAATAACTTCAGATTTCTTGGGAAATAAGCTCTTAATGGAACCCGCTTCTCCGCTCCCAATCAAAAAGTCATCTATGACTTTCATGGGAGGAAAATCGAGTGGGTCTTGGTGCAACATGCCAATTTTCTGGTGGATAGCATCTGCAGGTGATTCGATCTTAACGGGACGACCATCCAGCAAAATTTGTCCCTCGTCAGCCTGGATAAAGCCGGATAGCACTTTCATTAAAGTACTTTTTCCGGCGCCATTTTCTCCAAGGATTCCCTGAATGGTTCCAGCAGGAATTTTTAGAGAGATATTCTCATTGGCATGCACTTGTCCAAATGATTTGTAGATTCCGATCAGTGTAACTTCCATGCGCCCTTCCAAAAAGCAAGGGGGGAGGAAGTGATTCCTCCCCCCGCACAAATTGATTGGTTAGTTGCTGGGAACGCTTTGGCCTTCCATACCTTCCAACAATTGCGGTAAATACCAGATTTGTTGATCTGTGGCAACTTCGCCATCTGCCAGGTATTGAGTGCCATCTTGCAGATTAATTCGTCCTGTCCACAAGTATAATCCACCAGCTAATTCGGCTATGAATTGGTCAACTTGAGCCGCGGCTCCTTCGCTCAGTGCGTCGCCTTTGACGAATCCAATTGCAGTCGTATCAACATTGTTGATATCACTCCAGTCAGGAGCGTTCCACTCCCATTTCGAGGCCAAGGTACCGTCCAAATAGGACTGGGCAGTTTTGAGATATGCCGGGCCCCAGTTGAAATAAGGCACTCCCAGGCAGACTTCAGGTGCTTCCTGGCAAGAACCAACATAGTCGTATGGAATCGCCCAAACAGCCTGCCCGTTTGCAGACAATTTTTTCGCCTCAGCCAGGCCTTCCGTTGTATCGATTCCTGATATGACAACATCATATCCACTGTTGAAGAAATCATCTGCGACCTGGGTCGGATCCGAGGTGACACCGGGAATGTTAAACCAAAAACCTATCCAGGTAACTTTAAATCCTAAATCCGCAGGGTCATTCCCCAAGTAGTTTTCCCAGCAGTATCGAGCGCCTAGATATGCAGAGGCTGCCAATCGACGGGTTTCATCATTAATTAAGGGTCCCAAATACCCGATATTACCGGTCTGCGTCGTCAGGGCAGCTGTACAACCAGCCATCATTTTGCCGTATTCCATTTTTCCCATGATATTGATCATGTTGGGCAAATTCTGGTAGGCCTGCCCATCAACCCAGGCCGAATCACCGGAGGCGTGGATAACTGGCACATCAGGATGGGCGCGGGCGAAATCAAGTGCGCTGTCCTTCATGTCATCCGAGTTAAATATCACAAACGCCGCACCTTGGGTGAGAAGCTCTTCCGCCAATTGGGCTGGAGTTGTGCCTGGGCGATCTGCGGGGTTTACTTTATCTACGTAAACCATCTTGGCACCAGGGATTTTTTCTTCCAGGTACAGGCCTGCGTCATAATGAGCCTGGCTCCAACCTCGATCGTTATATGGGCCAACCATCAGCATTCCGAAAGTTAAACCTTCTTCTACAGCTGGGGCCTCTGTTGCGGTTGGCTCTACAACAGTTCCGGGTTCTTCGGTCGCGGCAACCTCGGACGTTTCAGCAGTTTCGGGTTCATTCCCAGGTTCTTCAGTTGGTTCAGCCGGTGTGCAGGCTGATATGACGAATATGAGAACCAAGATCAGACATAATAGGCGCCATAAGGTACTTTTTTTCATTTTTTCTTCTCCTCAAATCATTGGGGAAATGTGAATTCTATCGAAAAACGACGCGGAAGAAAGAAGAGATATGGTTACGGGTACGAATCACCTCCTTTCATAGGCAGATATATTCGTGTCGTATCCAGGAATAATCGCATTCGATCCAATAATCAAACATGTTAATAGAACAAAGGACTTTGACCTGGTTTTTCCAATCAATTGATACCATTGATTTGGTTCCTTCACAACATGACATTTGTTACGATTTGCCGCCAGTTAAAAGGATCCAAACATTGCTGATCGTCGGTCATTTTGCCATTTTCCGGTTCACTGCTTCACTTCGATTTCATGGTGAACATCGCGGAAGCAGTGAACTCGAAAATTTTTACATTTACTTATATTCACCCGAAAGACATTCTACTGGGATTTAGACTTATGGCAATATTAACGTACCAGTTTCACCTTTAAGGGCTCGCCCGATATTTTCAGGGTTGGTGATAATCGCCTGTTTCCCACCAGACTCGAGAAACCAGATAATCGCCTGGATTTTTGGTGCCATGGATCCTTTTGCGAAATGGATACCTTCAGCCAGGTATTGCTTTGCTTCAGCAACAGTCATTTGATCGAGCCATCGTTCATCTGGTTTTCCATAATTAAGCGCAACCTTCTCAACTGCGGTTGATATTAAGAAAAGATCTGCATTTACCAGTTGCGCCAACAAGCTACTGGCAAAGTCTTTATCGATCACTGCTGCAGTTCCTAAATGGCTGCCTTCTTCAGTGCGGATGACAGGAATTCCACCTCCGCCTACCGTTATCACGGTAACACCGGAATCAATGAGAGTTTTTACAGCCTCCAGCTCGACAACTCTTTTCGGCAAAGGAGATGCAACAACCCTTCTCCAGCCACGACCGGCATCTTCAACGACATTCCAACCCATATCCGAGGTGCGTTGCCTGGCTTCAGCTTCATCCATAAAACCACCAATGGGTTTGCTCGGATTGGAAAACGCAGGGTCCTCCCGGTCTACTTCTACCTGAGTAATCACCGTTGCCACTTCTTTTTGAATTCCGCGTCTACGTAATTCATTTCGAAGTGTTTGTTGGAGGGCATATCCAATCGCTCCCTGGCTATCAGCGCCACAAACATCTAACGGGATCTCATGCATGCCTTCGGCTTTATGGGCAATCTCAGATCGGCGTAAAATAAAGCCAACCTGGGGACCATTACCATGCCCAATTGCTACATCCCAACCAGCTTCAATCATATCAGCGATATGGAAGGTGGTTTCCTTCGCAGCGTGATATTGGTCTTCAACAGTTTGGTGAAGCTTGTCTCTAATCAGGGAATTTCCGCCAATCGCAACAACAGCTATTTTCTTTTCATCCATAGGATCCTCATTAGCGCATGGTTAGCGCCATGACTGCTTTCTGAGCGTGCAAGCGATTCTCAGCCTCATCGAAAACCACGGAATTCGGTCCGTCCATGACACCATCGGTAACTTCGATATTCCGGTCAGCAGGGAGGGGATGCATATAGATTGCATCATCTTTTGCCAGGCTCATCTTTTTCTCGTCTGTAATCCAGCTTTTGTACATGTCCTGGATATGTTTACCTTCATCGGCATCGTTTGTGGTTAATAAAGGTCCCCAGGATTTGGCATAAACGACATCGGCATCCTTAAATCCTGCTTCCATGCTGTCAACAACTTCGAAGCCAGTTTTATACTTGCGAGCCTGCTCGCGGGCTTGATCCATGATCTCGGGCATCAGCTTAAATTCCGGTGGGTGCGCTAGAACCACGTCCATACCAAAACGCGGCATTTGTAAGATAAGTGACTGTGGCACAGAAATCGGTTTCAAATAGGATGCAGCGTAAGCCCATGAAACAACGATTTTTTTGCCACGTAAATCACGACCTTTTTTCTCCATTATCGTCATCAGGTCTGCGAGGCATTGGAATGGATGATAAATATCGCACTGCATGTTTAACACAGGCACCCTGGATGCTTCGGCGACAAAGTTTAAATATTTATTCCCCATCTCCCAGGTGACATGCCGGATCGCAATGCCATCGAAATACCGTCCGAAAATTTCCCCCATTTCTTTTTCAGTATCCCCATGCGAAATTTGGGTCGTACGACTTTCGATAAATGCAGCATGCCCACCCAATTGGGCCATCCCGGCTTCAAATGAGCCGCGCGTCCGGGTACTCGAAAAGAAAAACAGCATTGCTAAAACCTTATCCCGCAAATACGCGTGCGATTCTCCTAACGCGCGTTTCCGTTTAAGATCCCAGGCAACGTCCAAAACTGTTTCAACCTCTTCTTTACTAAAATCCAGGTCCCCGATCAAATCTCGATTTCGTAAATCGGTTTGCATTTTGTGCTCCTTACTCTCCGGTCGAATAACGAGGACGGCAAGTTTTTCTGCCGTCCTCAGTTCGAACAACGTTTATTCCATCTTGCCTAAGACCAATGCGATCAATGCCATACGCATGACCACACCATTAAAAGCTTCCTGCCAGTAACGAGACCAGCGAGTAATATCGACGTCTGCAGGAATTTCATCCATTCTTGGCAACGAATGCAGCAGGATCGCATCTGATTTTGCCTTATTCATAAGCAGATCCCTTGTTATCTTATAATTTGCTGGTGTCATGCCGTGCTCACCAGCTTCCTGACGAGACTGGGTGTAATCCGGCTGGACAACTGGCTCGACCAGGATTACATCTGCATCTCCAATTGCCTGTTCTACATGTTCTGCTTCACGATAATTCAGGCTTAATTGTTTCAGTTCTTCCTTAAATTCTGGGGTCAGTGACATATCTGGCGGCGCAACGAAAGTAATTGGGCAGTCAAATTGAGACAGGGCATAGGCAAGCGAGTGCATCGTGCGCATGCGCATATCGCCGACTGCCAGCCATTTAAGGCCATCAATACGACCTTTTTCACGCAGGACAGTATATAGATCGGTCAGAATCTGGGTTGGATGTTCTCCCCAGCCATCCCCACCATTGATCACTGGAACCGAAGCCCATTTTGCTGCTTCATGCGGGGCTCCTTGTTGGAAGTGCCTCATGACGATTAGATCACCATAGAATTCCAACATTTTGACAGTGTCTTTGATTGATTCCTGGTACCAATCCCCCGCACGAGTCATTTTTGCGTCCGCAAAACCCGTCACATGACCTCCCAGCCTATGCATGGCAGCTTCATGGGCCAGCCGGGTTCGCGTGGATGGCTGATAAAACGCCACAACCATCGTCTTTTCGTTGAGCATATCCGAATTACGACGGCTGCTGGCGATAGGTTCTAATTCAGCAGCAACATCAAAAACATGAAAAAACTCATTTCTCTCAAAATCCTTGAGAGAAAGAATGTCACGACCTAAAAAACTGCGCATTGAAAGCCTCCAATTTGTTATGGTTTAATCCGTATTTCGACACTCGTCGGGCTATATGTTCGTGATTACTCGACTGGCATCCCTCCCGAAACCTGAAATTGAGCCACCTTCCTCACAACGTGAAAGCGAAAAATTCCTGGCAGGAAGTAGCTTTGTGAATAATCCACAATTTTTCCATTTGTACTTAGCAATGTGGCCTCAAGCTTCAGTAAGACATCTCCACGTTGGATGCCAAGTGCGCGCGCAATCTGGATTGGAGCCGCCACAGCCTGGATATCACATCGAGAGTTCGCCAAAGGAGGATGACCACGATGGATAAGTAAATCTAGAATTGATCCGCTAAAGTTACCATTGAGTTCATCGTTGGAAAGTATATTCGATGGTAGAACATCCACCAGATACGCGACTGGTCTGGCATCGACGTGAATTACCCTGCTGAATTGGACGATTTCCATCCCTGGATCAAGGCTTAGGTTCTCGATCTCCGAGACTGAGCCAATCCGGCGAGTAATTTCAAGCTCTCCCATTGAAACATCCAACCCAATTCGATGAGCCATTGTTTCAATGCTTTCCAATACCTCCAACCCCGTATCGATAATCTGTGACGGATGAATGACAAATGTGCCAACTCCTTGTTGCCTCCGTATCAACCCCTCAGTTTCAAAAGTGCGCATGGCCTCGCGTAGTGTTGCACGCGAAACTCCCAACCTTTTTGCCAGAGCAGGTTCGGAAGGCAATTTTTCTCCAGCATCTGTTTTTAAAATAAATTCCTGGAGTTGTTCGTGGAGGCGAGCGGTGCGGGAATGGCTTTCTGTCATAACACTATACCTCTACCACACGAATAGTTTCAAATTTAGTTACATCGACCAGGCCTTTATCAGAAATACGCAGCTCGGGAATCACAACCAGTGCCAGTAAGCTAAGTTGCATATTGGGATTATTTAGCATGCAACCGCACGCCTTAAATCCAGCGAGTACTGTGGCAGCTTTAGTTGCAACGACTTCGGCTCTTTCGTTTGACATCAACCCTGCAATCGGGAGATCGACTGCACCAATAACCTCCCCGTTTTTTACAACAATTTGCCCGCCATTCATATCAGCCAGGCTATTTACTGCGACAGCCATTTCGGCCTCATTCGTGCCGACAACAATCATCTGATGGCTGTCGTGGACGACTGTTGAGGCGACAGCACAATTGCCTTGGAAACCAAATCCATGAACCATTCCGATGGTTACCGCTCCACTACCCTTGTGCCGCTCGACAAGGGCAATTTTTAACAGATCGCGTTCCTTATCAATCATAATTTTCTGATCCATAACCGGAACGTATTCAATTAAATGCCTGGTCGGTGCCTGGTTTTCCACAACGCCAATCACGTGGACTTTTACCTTGTGGTCGGATGTATCCGCAGGCAGGTCAAAATCAGCAGCTACCAGTTTGCGCTCCAACCTGACTGAAGATTTCGCCCAATCAGGGTAAGCAAAAGCTGGCAGGTTGGCGATGAACTGACCATTTTCAGCGATTACTTGGCCGCGGGCGATAACTTTTTGCGCCACAAAGTCAGTCAGAGATGGAACGATCAAAATATCAGCAAACCTACCCGGCGCGATCATCCCAACTTCCCGGGATACACCGAAATGTTGGGCGGTATTGATGGTTGCCATTTGAATTGCGACCAATGGTGTAACCCCTTGATTGATTGCATGCCGGACGACACGATCCATGTGACCTTCCCGGACGAGTGTCTCTGAATGAGAATCATCCGTACAAAGTAAAAAATGCCTTGAATCAAGCCTTTGTTCGGTTACGGCTTTAATTTGCTCGGCAACATCGTGCCAGGCTGAACCATACCGCATCATCACTTTCATCCCCTGGCGGATGCGGGCAACTGCATCAATCATCCGGGTACCCTCATGATCATCCTCCGGCCCGCCGGCAACATATCCGTGAAAAGGTCTGCCCAAATCTGGTGACGCATAATGACCCCCAATGACCTTTTTAGCACTGCGCGTAGCTGCCATTTCCGCATGCATCGCTGGATCGCTCGAAACAACACCCGGAAAATTCATCATTTCACCAAGCCCGATAATGTCGTGCCAGGTCATCGCCTCCTGGACATCCTCCGGAGAAATTGTGCCGCCTGGAGTTTCCATCCCGGGTGCAGAGGGAACACACGAGGGCATTTGAACCCAAATATGTACAGGCTGCTGGGCCGCTTCCGCGACCATCAACCGCACGCCTTCCAATCCAAACACGTTTGCGATTTCGTGAGGATCGATGAACATACCGGTAGTCCCATGCGGAGCTACAGCCCGGACAAATTCTGTTACAGTCAACATTCCGGATTCTACATGCATGTGAGCATCGAGCAAACCAGGAACCAGGTATTTTCGATCTACATGGATAACTTTTGTAAGAGGACCGATCGTGTGCCCGGCATCCGGTCCAACGTAAGCAATACGGTCATCGAGAATGGCGATATCGATATCTTCGATAATTTCACCGGATTGGACGCATACCCACTGACCACCTCGCAGCACCATAGTGGCAGGTTTCCTGCCCATGGCTACGTCAACCAGGGCACTGGTATGGATCACGGTATTTTCCAATTCCATGCGCCGTTCTCCTTAGTAATTTGGATCGATGAGCACAACGGTACTAAGCAATTAACCCTCAGACAATAGTCGGGCAGCTGCCCGGTTGTGGGATTCTATTTGTTTATGAAGATCTATCGTAACAAGTTGACCATTTTTGACAATAAATTTTCCCCCGACAACTGTAAAATCTGCCTGGACGGGGGCACAAAATACAACCGCTGCGACCGGATCGTGTAATGCGCCCGCATAGCCTAATCGGTTCAGGTCGATCGCAAAGAAATCCGCGCACATGCCAGTCGATATCTGGCCGATATCTTTCCTGCCCAGAACTGAAGCTGAACCGCGCGTAGCAATCTCCAAAACCTGGCGGGCAGTTAAAATTTCGGGCGCATCTTCTGCTGAACGCGAAGCACCCAACATCCCTGCCCGCAGTCGGGCAAGCAGCAATGCATTGCGAACTTCTCCTAATAAATGCGAACCATCATTCGAAGCTGAACCGTCAACGCCCAATCCGACTTTTACGCCTGCTGTTAACATTTCAATAATCGGTGCCGCACCAGAAGCCAAGCGCATATTTGAACTGGGGCAGTGGGCAACTCCGCAGCCTGTTCTTGCGTACATGGATATTTCATCTTTATCGACATAAATCGAATGTGCAAACCAGACATCGTCTCCAACCCAATCCAATGAGTCCATGTAACCTAATGGACGGTATCCAAACTGCTCCAGGCAGAATATCTCTTCATCTTCGGTTTCAGCTAGGTGGGTATGAAGGTTTACTCCATACGTTCGCGCCAGTTTACCACTTTCCCTCATCAAATTTCCGGTAACACTGAATGGTGAACACGGTGCCAGGACGATCTGTAAGTGCGATCCGTGCGCAGGGTCATGATATGCCTCTATAAGCCGTTGGGAGTCCTTGAGAATATCATCTTCATTTTCGACGACCTGGTCTGGAGGAAGTCCCCCTTGTGATTCGCCCAGGCTCATCGAACCACGCGATGCATGTACCCGCAGGCCAACCTCCCTCGCTCCTTGAATTTCATCATCTAATTTTGAGCCGTTAGGAAACAAATACAGGTGGTCCGATGCCGTCGTGCACCCCGATAGGGCCAGTTCAGCAAGAGCAGTTTTGGTAGAGATTAATATATCTTCTGGTCGCATGCGCGCCCAGATCGGATACAACGTTTTCAGCCAGTTGAACAGGTTAGCATCCTGGGCATCCGGCACGGCCCGAGTTAAAGTTTGATAAAAATGGTGATGAGTGTTGATCAGTCCGGGCAAGACGATATGATCATGGAGGTCCAAGACCTCATCGGCGAAATCTGGAAGATCTGCTGAAATTCCGACTTTTTCAATAATTCCATCGCGAACAAAAAAACCACCGTCCCGAATTTCCCGGCGGTGGTTGTCCATCGTAACTACTACTGTGGCATTCTTTATCAGGAGAGTAGGCATGATGGGTCCGCTTTTTGAGCCAGCCGATTGAGATAAATCTCTGCACTTGTTAGACAAGTACCGATGCCCACTAGTTTAGCAAATCAAAGGGAAAATGTCAATTGTCAGACAAATATTTGTCTGACAAACTAAATCACCAGGCAGTAATTATTTCCTGCCTGGTGATTATTTATTCTTCAGCCCTATTCGAATTAGCGATTTGCCAATCTGGCAGCTGTCACCGTGTTTTTAAGAAGCATTGCAATCGTCATTGGGCCCACGCCACCGGGAACCGGAGTAATTGCACCTGCTGTTTCTTTAACCTCATCAAAATCCACATCGCCTACCAGACGGTACCCTTTTTCAAGACTTCAAATCCTCAACCCGGTTTACGCCGACATCAATCACGATCGCACCAGGTTTTACCCAATCCCCCTTCACCATCTCAGGTTGACCCACCGCAGCGACCAGGATATCAGCTCTTCTGATGACACCTGGCAAATCCTGGGTCCACGAGTGGCAAATCGTCACAGTTGCATTGGCCCGTACTAAAAGCAAAGCAACCGGCATCCCCACAATATTAGAACGCCCCAAAACGACCGCATTTGCCCCCTGCAGCTTTGTTCCCATCGCTTCGAGTAGGTAGATAACTCCAGCAGGTGTGCAAGGAATGAATAACGGATCGCGTCCTTTTTGTGCCAGTCGTCCAATATTGATTGGGTGGAATCCATCAACATCTTTTTCGAGACTGATCGTGTTAAGCACACGTTCCTCATCTAATCCAGATGGGAGAGGTAGCTGAACCAGTATTCCATTAACGCGTGGATCTGCATTAAGTTCAGCGACCAGCTTCTCCACTTCTTGCTGTGAGCTGGTAGCGGCAAGTTGGTGACCGAAAGATTCGATCCCAGCCTGCGCACATGCTTTTTGCTTTGAACGTACATAGACCTGTGAAGCTGGGTTTTCACCAACCAGAACAGTTGCTAAACCTGGCCGTGGCTTACCAGAAGCGACCATTGCTTCAACATCCTCTGCAACTGACAGCCGGACCTGTTCTGCGATTTGTTTTCCATCAATTAGTTTTGCACTCATCACATTCTCCTCCAGAGCAATCGTTGAATCAGCCAATGAAAGGGGGAATTCGAGCCTGAGACATAAGTCTCTCCTCGTCTATTCAACATCTACGAGATATTTATCTTTATCCATAACATCGATTGTTTGATTCCGGCCACCATCGTCATAATTTATTCGGAATCCGTACATATAGTTATACCCAAGTGTTTGACCGAAATAGGTTACCGAGACAGTAAATGTCTCACCTGGATTGAGAACAAACTGCTGACCTTCGGGAACATTATTCTTCTCCAGGATAACTTCCTGGTTTTCCTTGGTAAGGCTGACCTGGTTGACATCCACATGCAAAATCTGACCTGCTAAGATCACCTGTAGATTTTTTATCTCACCAGGAGATTTTCCAGTATATTCAACATTGTATTTACCAGTCTCATCCGACCGAATAAGGACAACAACAGCTTCGTCACCACCCGTCAGTGTAAAAGATTCTTGATTTAAATTTTGGATAACCAGGTACACCACGAATGCAATAACTACCAGGCTGATGACTGCCATCACCCCTATTTGAGCCGATGATAAGGTTCGAGCACTATTCTGTTTTTGTGGCTTTTGGGCAGGCATAACTCGCCTTTACCTCCTAACAAATAATTTCCCACTCAACGGATTGTATGTTTTATCACCAATTGAACAAATCCATTATCATCGAAAGTGAAGGAATTTACAAGATAAGCAAGTTTATGTGGGTGGGTCTTCAAATGGTTGCTTCTCCTTTTTCTTCACAAAGATTTGATCACATAAATTCGGCCATAGTCCAACTCACCTTATGAGCCCAAAAACAACTCAACGACGGTAAATCAAGTCGTTGAGTTGTTTCTTACACCTGATTGTGTTCTCAAATCAGTTTTGGCTCGTCAGCAAACCCACGCGCCCTTTACGGGGTCTCAACATAAGGACGCCAAACTGGATTAAAGTCATAAAATGGAAAATCGACCAACACACGCGTATCTTTTCCATCCATACTCATGATCCAGATGTCATGATCAGATCCTTCTGGCCAACTTTCCAACACCATCCACCGACCATCAGGCGAAATATCCGCATCTCGCCGTGGTATAGAATCTTCTACAAAGAAGGCTGGTGCGAATTCAGCGAGACTTGTCCATTGTAAATTTGGGAGCATGCCAATACTTTCTCGTTGGGTGAATACAATCGTATCGCCATCGATGGACCAATCCGGAAATCCTGAAATAACATCCGAATTTGTCAAAGGTCGCTTATTTGAGCCATCTGCATCCATGATCCATAGCCGTTCCCCCATGCCATTTGTTGACACATAAATGATTTGACTTCCATCTGGTGACCATGTCGCCTGCATATTTTTAGAACCATCTGTGGCAAGAGGTTTAATATCCCCATCATCCAAATTAAGAACATAAATTTGGGGACGTCCCGTACCGCGTAGACTTGTAAACACGATTTTTGATCCATCCGGTGACCAAGCAGGGTCATAGTCACCGGCAGCAGAACCCAACAGCACAGTAAATCCGGTCCCCTCCGGTCGAATGGAATAAAGTTGAGCACCTAAATACAGTTCGCGCCGGTCGGGGCAGGGGGAAATAAAGACCAACCTCTGCCCATCTGGAGACCAATCAGGTTGGCAAGCACCTTGGGGCATGTCCGTGATTTGACGGAATCGCACTCCATCTACATTTATCATCCAGATTTGTGGCAGCCCGGTTCGATCGGAAACAAATGCCACCTCTCCATTACTATTTCCCAAAAATGCCGGCTCGGGACTAAAAATACTCGTTAATGTCGGAAACGGGGTAAGTGTTTTGGTTGGTTCGGGTGTTTGCGATGGTGTTGGGGCAGATGTGATTGTGGCGGTTGGACTGGGCGTATCCGTCGGAGTTGCCGAACCAGGAGTAATGCCCACAGTTTGCATATGTTGCTCGGTGGGAGTAAAAGCCGCGCCTGCAATTTGGGCAGGCAGCAACGGGGTTAGCAAAACATTGACCTGGTCCCGAAAATCTGGCAATGTAAAATAAGCTAACGCACCCCCAGCAGTGAACAGGAATAACAACAATACCAAATACGCAAGACACCCAAATGTATTTCGCCTGACAGGTTGGGATCGATTTCGGACTCCCGAAATTGGTTCGAGAGGCCGGTTAACCTGTCGCAGTGATGACTGGCTATCTTCTTCCTCTTTACCAGCTGGTTCCGACGCAAGCCGACCAGACCCATTTGAATTGACGACTACTTCTTCGACCTCCTGATCTTCGATCGCTGGCGGAGGAGTGATCGTCAGCTCTCCTGATGCCCTGCGCACAGTTGGCGTCGCGGCAGCCAATAATCCTTGCTTGAATTCTTCAGCGCTTTGATAACGAGCATCCGGTTGAACAGATAGGGCTTTTTCAATAGCTGCCGCCAGACGTCGCGAGACTTTCGGGTTATGCTTCCGAACCGGAGTAAGCTCTGCCTGATCCATTGCCCGCGCCAGTCCATCCTCTGGAAGTGCACCACATAAGGCTGCGTATAAGGTTGCCCCTAATGAATAAATGTCTGAACGATGATCCGTCCTTGCTGTCCCATATTGCTCCGGTGGAGAATAGCCCGGGGTCATCGCGCGTGCTCCGGTTGTTGTCGCTTGGCTCCCTTGAACAACTTTTGCGAGTCCAAAATCGACGAGGTAGATCCTTCCATCAGGTGCAATCTTTACATTTCCAGGTTTAATATCCCGGTGTACTACTTGTGGTTTGCGACTGTGTAAATAGGTCAGAGCATCACAGATTGCGATCCCAATGACGATGGCTTCTGCGTCAGTCAGGCGTCCATCCCGATCCATCCGTTCGCGCAGATCCTCCCCTTCTATATAGTCCATAATCAAATATTGACCGCGATTTTCGATCTCGAAATGATCGGTCACACGCGGTAAATTTGCATGGCGGAGGGAAGCCAGGATCGTTGCTTCCCGCCTGAATTGGCGGGAATATTCTTCAGTCGTAAAAAGGTTTTCTTTTACTGCGAGATCAACACCAAGGTTTTCATCAATAGCTCGATATACTGAGCCCATGCCTCCCTGGCCCAGAATCTCAACTATTCGATAGCGCTTATTCAGCAGTGTGCCGCGTTCCAGTGGCATAGTTATCAGGTAACGGGTGAATCCAGATACATCCTGGTAGATTGCTGCAATCTAGAAGAGACAAACCTCTTTCCCTTTAGTTTACCGGAGAAATTTCTCACTACCATTACAAGCAAATCTCAAGTCTGCGACAATGGCTGAAACCAGAAAGATTTTTCCAGCAATACATTCTCTCAAGAAAATCTCAATGTCTTCACTCCGAAGTTACATGAGATTTATAAACAAACCGAGTTTGATCGAGACTTCAAAACCCTGACCACTAAGCCAGAATCAAATTCGGTACACTGTTTATACTTTTTCTCACGAGCCACCGAATTATATCAGGTTGGCGTATGTGAGTTTCGTGCTCTACCTGCATAAAATTGGCTGTCCTTCCTTTGTCTAATAATGACCACATACGCAGCTTGTGTTGATTTGCGAACCGTTTGGCAAAGAAGTCATCAAATGGGCTTGAAAGGGAAGAATGGCAAGGAATGCCTACCCCGATAGTCCGAGGGCACTACTAACCAAGTATGAATCTTTGCATCTGTGGATAAAATTCCCTGTCACGATTTTCCCTGCTCCTGCAACATATTATAGTGCGCAACAGATTGCAGGAGGTTTATGACAACCCGTATGAAAATCATACCCCAAGACTCGCTCACAGACGATGCCCTGCGTGCACACCAGGCTCGTTCAAATGCAGATGCATTTGCCGAGCTCTATCGGCGGCACGTGACGCACGTATATTGTTACCACTTAGTACATACCAGCAATATTAAGGACACAGATGATTTGACTTCGCAAACTTTTATGGCCGCGCTCGAAGGCATCTGCTCGTTTCGTGGAAGCTGCCTGGCATAAATCGTGAATAAACAAGTGTTCTTGTTGGAATTGACTACAGATCCATCTCCATTTTCAGCTGCGGCAACTCCACATTTTTCTTTGACCTACCGCCAGGTTGGGGACGCACAGATATCCAGTTAGATAAGCTCCAATGGAAACTTGAATAAGCACCCATACCAGATAATTAACATTGGCTGTTCAGGAAGTCATGGGTGGCTGTTCGATTTGGCTAGTGCTTCACGAAAGACCCCGTGACCTTGACTGCTTATGACACACTTCAAACTGCACCCATTCTAAACCAGCTGGGTGGTAAATCACTCTATGAAGACTTGCTCGAAAAATGGAGACCACAGCAGACGACGATGTACAGGTTCTCACCATCACCTGTATAGTTGATTTATTTGAAGTCGAGGTTACTACCATATTGGTAGAACAAACAAACTTGCTGTACGATTCTATGCAATATTAGCTATGCCCAAATTCGTCGTACAGGGGCATACGATTTTTCGATAGCTAAAAATTGCTAAACCGAAATTTGCCTTTTGCCTTACCTATTCAGGTCAAAACCGAGTTTTAAATATCCAGGTTTCGTACTTCTTTTGCATGAGTGAGAATAAATCTGCGGCGTGGGGAAACCTGTGAGCCCATTAACATATCGAACGTCCGATCAGCAGCAGCAGCATCGTCAACGCTTACCAGCAGCAGCGTGCGGCTTTCGGGGTCCATCGTGGTTTCCCATAATTGCTGGGGATTCATTTCACCCAGTCCTTTATATCTTTGCAAGTTAACTTTCTCTGCCGCGATGCCAAACTCCTTCGTGATGCGCTCACGATCAGCTTCAGTATAGGCATACTGGACCTGGCTCCTGTGCTGCATCCGATACAGGGGAGGTTGAGCGATGTACAGGTGGCCATTCTCAATCAGCGGCAGCATATAGCGGAAGAAAAATGTCAGCAAAAGTGTGCGAATATGGCTTCCATCCACATCAGCATCTGTCATGATCACGATCCGCCCATATCGCAAACCTTCGAGGGAATAACCTTCCCCAATTCCCGTACCCAGGGCGGAAATTAGAGCCTTTACTTCATTATTTGCGAGTATCTTGTCGAGGCGGGCACGCTCTGTATTCAAGATTTTGCCACGTAATGGCAAGATTGCCTGGAAGTGCCGGTCACGACCTTGCTTTGCAGAACCACCTGCAGAGTCACCTTCTACGATGAATAACTCTGTCTTGCTGGGGTCACGCTCCGAACAATCAGCGAGCTTACCCGGCAGGGTTAAACTTTCTAGAGCAGATTTCCGGATGACCAGGTCGCGCGCCTTGCGAGCGGCATCTCGGGCACGTGCAGACGTCAGACATTTTTGAACGATTGATCTACCCGCTGTCGGATTTTCCTCCAGAAAAGTCCCATATGCCTCATTGACCACTTGCTGGGTGTACGTCTGTACCTCTGGATTCATCAATTTAACTTTGGTCTGGCTTTCAAATTGAGGATCTGGATGCTTCACACTGATAATTGCAGTCAAACCTTCGCGGGTATCCTCTCCGGTAAAGTTTGGATCATTATCCTTGAGCAAACCACTCCGCCGAGCGTAATCGTTTATTGTCCGGGTCAGCGCCATCCGCAAACCGGTAAGATGGGTGCCCCCATCGATTGTATTAATCGTGTTTGCAAATGCGTATACTGATTCGGCATAAGCATCTGTATATTGGACTGCTGCATCAATGGTTACACCGTCAATTTCGCGTTCAACATGCACAACAGGGTGAAGGACTTCGCGATTGCGATTGAGGTATCTGACGAAAGAAGTAATTCCGCCCTCGAAATAGAAGGTCATCTCGCGCTCATCCCGTTCATCAATCAGGCTAATTTTTACTCCACGGGTAACAAATGCCATTTCCCGAAATCTCTGGACGAGGGTATCGAAGCGATAATCGAGATCACCTGTAAAAATTGTGGTATCAAAGCGAAATGTCTGCCGAGTACCTGATACATCGGCTGGTGCATTGCCAATCACCTGGAGGGGTCCCACTGAATGTCCGCGTTCAAATCGTTGATGGTGGATCTTGCCATCCCTGGTAACCTGGATTTCGAACCACTCCGAAAGCGCATTTACCGCTGATAAACCTACCCCATGCAAACCGCCAGACACTTTATAACTGCCACCGCCAAACTTGCCACCGGCATGCAAGGTAGTCATAACAACTTCCAGTGCAGATACCCCTCGTTGTGGATGGGTATCAACCGGGATGCCGCGCCCGTTATCTTCTACAGTTACACTGCTGTCAGTGTGGATGGTTACATCAATTTTGTCACAGGCTCCCGCCAGGGCTTCATCGATTGAATTATCGACGACTTCATAGACCAGATGGTGGAGTGCTTTGATGTCCGTTCCACCAACGTACATGCCAGGTCTACGGCGGACTGCCTCTAAACCTTCCAGTACTTGAATATCTTTTGCATCATAGCTGGATGTTGTTGCTGCTTTTGCCACACAAACCTCCAAATCATTCCATTTCGATAATCATGCCCGGTTAACGATCACCCCTGACCAAATCGTTTTAATACGGAAGCCACCCATCGATCTGCATCTCGATAATAAACAAAACTTGCTGCTAGCAAAGCGGTCGCAACAAAAGCATGTCCAATAATACCCAGTAGAGCAATCCATGAGTTCTCAACCGGGATTTCCCACAATAAACCCAATCCCTGATCGATGACGAAAATGCTCAAAATGAACAATGCTGTCATTGGCAGCGTCATTTGAACGATTTGAATGCTCCTGCGGATCGATGGAAATACCTTTAACTGGAAAGAAAAAATCCCATGTAACGAAAATATCAGAGGGAAAAATAGCCACAATAAGAAGCCGCCTATCATTAGCAAAATGAGTTGTCCAAACAAAGAACCAATTGACAAAACTAATGACAGCATCACACTTGCCGGGATCGAAAGTAAAACTAAGGTCAGCAACCAGATGATCGTAAGGAAGAGTGCCTGACCGAATGTCCACGGAAACAAACTCACCAAAGTGCGCAGATCAACATGGTTTTCAAGAGCAATTTTAGCAGTAGCCAGAAAATATAATGTGCCTAAAATTAAACCAATACTTCCCAGCAGCAGCCATACCAAAAAAACCAGAAACCAGGATTGCAATTGCCAGGACGTGTTGGAAATCGGAGCTTCGGTCGGTAGAATAGAAGTCATCAGGCTCGCAACTCCAATCGGAAAGCTGCGCATCGCTGAAAACAGGTTAATCCGTTCCCCAATCGTCGTCCATAATTCCTGACTAACGAGCACCATACTGTTCGAATCAGTACCTGTGTTTGGGCCAATCCCTGCTAATTGTTCCATTGTTTGATTGAGCAATATGGAAACTTTTAAACGCGGTCCTAACCAAATAAACAGATCTAATCCAATGGGTAGAAATAAAATCATTAAATGATTAGTAACAGAATCAAATCCGGCCAGCAAAGCCGAGATCAAGTTCGGTGGCCGGACCTGGGAAACCTCACCTTGCACATTCATAAGAGACTCTATTTTACCATTTGATCGCCATTTCCTGCACCTATCCAGCTTATTTCCGAACAATCATTCTAAATTGAATTATTGACTCCCCACCCTTGCTTATGCTAGACTGACAACGTCCTGTATATTCCGGAATCTTTATGAGAAAATATCATACGATCCTAAAGCAGGCGGACATTTTGGCAGATCTCACCAATAGTCAGATTGAGCTATTTGCATCGATTTGCCAGGAAAAATCATTTCCCCCAGGCATTACGATAGTCATGGAAGGTGCTAACAGTACCGATTTATATATAATTATCGATGGGACTGTCTATGTGGAAGTTGACCCGGGCTTGGTAAGTAAAAATCCGGATATCGCCCGGAAATCGGTAGTCATCGCAACCCTTAGGCGGGGCCAATCATTCGGTGAGATGGCTCTTGTCGATGAAGGATTGCGATCCGCGACGATCCGATCTGCTGAAGACGGCTGCAAAGTTGTTCTGGTATCGAGAAAAAAATTGATCGAATTGTGCCAGCAGTATCCCCAACTTGGGTTCCGCTTAATGTACAATCTTGCAACAGACCTGGCATTAAAAATCCGGACGACCGACATTGATATTCGCCGGCGGCTACTATTTGAATTTCCTGCCGAGGATTTTTGAGAATTTCTAACAAATGATTATTGGATTCTGCTTGACCTGTGCTTTTACTTTCATTACAATCTACTAATTAAGCTGATCTATCTTGATTAAAGGCAATTTAGCTTGATATCTGTCCGTATCCCCGCTTATTGATCAGTGTTAAGTGAGCATGTTGTCCATTGAAAAGGAGGTGATTACGCCTGATCGATAAAACATCTATCATCCAACCTTCGTACAAAGCCCGAAGGGAATGAAACGCCACTTGACCTCAAACCCGGCTCGGGCCTATCGAAAACAACAAATCCAATTCCTATCAAGGAGAGAGAAGAATGTCTAAGCGATTACTATCTATCTTTGCGCTGTTGATCATCGCCAGCATGGTGCTGGCTGCATGCCAACCAGCTGCAACCCCCACGCCAACGGAAGAACCTGTGATGACGGAGGAACCCGTCGTGACTGAGGAACCCGTCGTGACTGAGGAACCTGTCATGACCGAAGAACCTGTCATGACGGAAGAACCGGCAGCCAGTGTCCCTGAAGCGTGCGCTGACAATCCGGATGAAACAGTCTGTGCTGTCATTGCCCCAGGCGAGAGCATCAAGATTGGTTATGCAGGTCCGATGACCGGCGATTATTCCGCCTTTGGTACGGATATCTCCCAGGCGGGTCTCATTGCCGTCCAGGATCATCCAGATTTTGATGGATTTACCTATGAACTGGTGATTGAGGACACGCTGGGTGCTCCCGAAGGTGGCGCGTCCGTAGCCAATCTGTTTGTGGCAGATCCTAATATTGTCGCTGTTGCCGGTCATACCTTTTCAGGGTCAACTGCCGCTGCCATCCCGATCTACAACGCAGCCCGCATCCCGATGCTGTCACCTTCCGCTACCCGGGCAGACCTTACCCAGGGCGATCAGGATGTCTTCAACCGCATCCCCTTCACAGATGATATCCAGGGAACAAAGGTAGGGGAATATTTGTACAACGATCTTGGCATCCGCAACCTGGCAGTGATGCATGACGGCGACGCCTATGGTCAGGGTCTGGCTTTGAAAGTGGCTGAAGTCTTCCAATCGCTCGGTGGAACGCTTGTCACCGATCCCGTGGCGATCACGGTTGGTGAAGCTGATTACACCGGCCCGTTGGCAAATCTGGCTGCTTATTCTCCGGAAGCCATCTTTTATGGTGGCTATTATTCTGAAGCGGCTGTTATCGCCAACCAGATGGCCGTATCCGGACTGACAGATGTCGTCCTGTTCAGCGACGATGGCACTTTTGGATCAACTTTCATCGAACTCACTGGCGATAATGGTGAAGGTGTTTACGCAACCTCAGGGCTGCCGCCTTCATCCGAAGCCAAGGATGCCTTCGATGCCGCTTATCAAGCCGCCTACGGTATTGAACCTGGCTCGTTATCTGCTTTCACCTGGCACGGCTACGATACCGTCTCAGCGCTCATGACGGTCATCGAGTCCGTGGCAATTATGGGTGAGGATGGCAACCTGTATATCCCACGGGAAGCGATGGTTCAGGGTGTTCGTGGTCTCTCTGGATACCAGGGACTGACTGGTGAAATCACCTGCTCTGAAACCGGCGAGTGTAATGCAACCGGTCCGACGTTCTTCATCGTTCAAGACGGCGCCTGGGTTGTAGCTCCTTAGTCCAGTAACTGGCACCAATTAAACAAAAATAGCGGGGCAGGCAGCCCGCTTGCCTCGCTATTATTTTCACAGCAGATTGGGAATAAACTCACTTCAAACCAGGGAATAATCTAAATGGCAGAAACTGCGATCGTGACGAGGCATCGGCAGAGAATCAATGTTTTCCGCATCTTCCAATTTGTTGTTGCGGTTCTTGCTATCGGGTTCATTGTCTGGCGTTTTTATGGTGTATGGCAGTCCGGGATCTACGGAGCTGATTCCTGGTTAAGGTTTATCATCAGTGGCGTTACCATTGGGGGCGTATACTCTTTGATTGCTATCGGGTACACACTCGTCTATGGCATCTTGTTTATGATCAATTTCGCTCATGGCGAAGTGATGATGTTTGGTGCTTTTGGGGGATATTTTGTATTCGAAATACTGGATGTATGGATAGTTGACAATGCTACTGGGTTAAATTTTCTCAATGCCTATCCAATCATATCCATCATCCTGGCATTTATTGTTGGAATGGCTACATCAATGATACTCGCTGTGCTGCTCGAACGGATTGCCTACCGTCCACTGCGTGGGGCGCCGCGCTTGGTTCCGCTGATCAGCGCGATCGGTGCATCCCTCTTTCTGCAAAATCTAGCCCAGCTATTATTCAGCCCTGTCCGCCGAAATTATCAAAATCCCGACATCCTCACCCGCGGTCAGGGATGGGAAATTCCAATCAATGGTAAAACCGTAATTCTCACCTATACCGGGGTTTTTACCATCATTACTTCAATCCTGGTATTAATTGCTTTGTATCTAATCGTCCAGCGTACCCGCATGGGCCGTGCGATGCGTGCAGTTGCTCAAGACAAAGCAACCGCCTCATTGATGGGAATCAATGTCGATGGCGTCATTTCGCGCACATTCTTAATCAGCGGGATATTGGCCGGCATAGCTGGCGTTCTTTGGGGAATTCACAACGGCATAATTTATCACTATATCGGTTTTATACCGGGTATCAAAGCTTTTACCGCTGCAGTTTTAGGGGGTATTGGAAATATTCCGGGGGCTATGCTGGGAGGGTATTTTCTCGGGATTGTCGAGAATGTCGGGCCAGCTGCTCTCGGCATTGATTTTCAGCTGAAGGATGTGCTCGCATTTTCTATTCTAGTTTTGGTGCTCATCTTCAGACCTACCGGGATCCTGGGTGAAGTTTTAAGCGAGGAGAAAGTCTGATGCGCACCGTCATTCGGAATGCCTTTCAATCCGCCTTAATTTTTGGTCCCTCAATTATTATCTCCAGCTTAATTGGACTTATCCCCACCCTTAGCTTAATCCTGGGGGAATTTCTATTCGACAAACCAGACTCCCAACAAATAATAATTTGCGAATTGATTGTTCTAGTTCTCTTGGGAATTTGGGCAGGTACCCATGGTGCAAAACCTACCGTACCAGACAGCTGGCGGAATGCGTTATTGGGAGGTTTATTCGCAGGACTGCTGATTGGTATTACCGTGGGATTCTACGCCTGGCTGATTGGTACGATCAACGCCGCGGGGGTCAACATGCGTACCTACCTTCCCCAAATGTCTCCAGATTCGATTGAGCTGTTTTTATTCGGGCAAAAACCCCTGACAGCCTTTTTACTCTACATCGGCATTATGACAGGGAGCGGTATATTTGGGGGCTTCCTGGCAAGATCCATCGGCCGCGGTCGGATACCAGCTGTATATAAAAGCATAAATTCATCTGCTCGTCGCTCACTTGAATCAACCAGCCTTTACCGGAGAATCGCGACATTTTCATATACCCAGCATGTCGTACTGGGCGTTCTGCTGGTGCTGGCGATGTTTCTGCCATTAACTTTGAGCCAATATTGGAATTTTACTTTCGGTACGGTTGGCATTTATATTTTAATGGGGCTGGGGATCAATATCGTCGTCGGTCTGGCTGGTCTGTTAGATCTTGGGTATGTGGCTTTTTTTGCGGTCGGTGCCTACACCCTGGGTTTATTGACATCGCCGCAGCAGCTTGGAAATTTCCAAATGAATTTTTGGGTCGCCGGTACGATCGGGATTATGATTGCAGCCCTAACCGGGATCATATTAGGCTTTCCTGTACTCAGGTTGCGCGGTGATTACCTGGCAATTGTCACACTTGGATTTGGTGAAATCATCCGCATTCTGATCCGGAGTGATATGCTCTCCGGTTTCACTGGTGGCCCCCAGGGTATCCGCGATATCGCGGGACCATCAATTTTTGGTTATTCCCTCGCAACGGATCGCGGTTACATGTGGCTGATTATCCTGTCTATCGTCCTGGCAATTTTTGTCACGATCCGCCTTCAGGAGTCCCGGGTTGGGCGTGCCTGGATTGCGATGCGTGAAGATGAAACGGTCGCCCAGGCAATGGGAATTAACACATATATCAATAAACTGATGGCTTTCGCGATTGGTGCCGCGTTTGCCGGGCTCGGGGGTGTTCTGTTTGCTTCCCGCAACCAATACATTGGTCCAGAAGACGCAAATTTACTGGTCTCGATCAACGTGTTGGCAGTGGTAATTGTCGGTGGGATGGGGAGTATTCCCGGGGTGTTCCTCGGGGCATTTGTATTAAAGGGATTGCCTGAAATTCTTCGGCAGCTAGACGATTACCGCATCCTGGCATTCGCAGCACTGTTGGTGATTATGATGATCGTCAAACCGGAAGGGCTTTGGCCCTCAAAAAGACGCAAGCTGGAAATGCATGAAGAAGATGTTCCCAGCAACCAGATCATTGATGAAGATTTTATTCCTCCGCATCCTCACCCCACCGAGGAGAGCTTAAAATGACATCCGCCCTGGCAACTATCCAACTTACGAAACGTTTCGGCGGATTAGTGGCAGTAAACGCTGTAGATCTCGACGTCCCCGAAAAATCGATATTCAGCGTCATTGGTCCAAATGGTGCAGGAAAAACAACTTTTTTCAACTGCATTACTGGATTTTACCAACCAGAAGTGGGAGAGGTAGCTTTCTTCGGCGAGTCACTTCTTGGACTCACCCCGGATCAAATTACCACAATGGGGATTTCCAGGACATACCAGAATATTCGCCTTTTTCGCAACATGTCTGGGATTGAAAATATTCTGGTAGGACAACATCCCCGCCTGCATTCAACCTGGCCTGAAGCGATCATTCGCACACCCCGGCAGCGCCGTGAGGAAAAAAAGGCCTTAGAGAGGGCGCTGTATTTACTCAAATTTGTGGGGTTGACCGGGTTGGGCGATCATTTGGCTCTCAATCTACCCTATGGCGCACAAAGGCGATTAGAAATTGCACGGGCATTGGCCAGCGAACCAAGGCTGCTGCTGCTGGACGAACCAACTGCCGGGATGAACATCCATGAAACGGCAGAGATGATCGATTTCATCAAAATGCTGCGGGACGAGCTTGGTATCACGATTTTATTAATTGAACACGACATGCGCGTTGTTATGACCATTAGTGACCGGATTGCAGTCCTTGATTATGGTGAAAAAATCGCAGAAGGTTCACCTGCCGAAATACAAAGCAATGTTCGTGTGATTGAGGCTTACCTGGGACGGGGCGCCGCCTCAGGTCTGGAGAGCCAACCCTCACAGGCAGCATAACAGGTAGCCCTTATGGCAATGCTTGATATCGAACAAATTCATACTTATTACGGAAATATTCATGCGCTTAAAGGCGTTTCGCTCACCGTTGAAGAAGGTGAGATTGTCACCTTGATCGGGGGAAATGGCGCTGGTAAGACGACGACTTTGCGAACGATCTCGGGTTTATTAAAACCGAGGATGGGTTCGATCAGTGTCCAGGGGGAAAATCTTGCATCATTCAAGGCACACCAGATTGTGGATAAGGGCATATCCATGGTGCCAGAGGGGAGAAGGGTTTTTTCTCGCCTGACAGTAGAAGAAAATTTAGATCTTGGGGCGTACACCCGCACAGATAAACCGAAAATTCGCGATGACCAGGAACGGGTATTTACACTGTTTCCCCGGTTAAAAGAAAGACGAAAACAAGTCGCAGGCACACTCTCAGGGGGAGAACAGCAAATGCTCGCAATTGGGCGGGCATTAATGGCCCATCCAAGTCTCCTATTGCTCGATGAGCCTTCGATGGGCCTGGCGCCCATTCTCGTTGAAAGCATTTTTGATACGATCACTCAGATTAATAAAGAAGGTGTCACCGTACTGCTTGTTGAGCAAAACGCTTTGATGGCACTGACCATCGCGAATCGTGGCTATGTCCTGCAAACTGGAGAGATTGTCCTGCAGGATTCTGCTAAAAACCTGCAAAGTAACGAAATGGTGCAGAAAGCTTATCTTGGCATGGAATGAGAAATCGGCAGGCGACAGGCGCTTTCCGAATGCGGTCCTTCAGAGTAAAATCTTGCCATACAAATTGGCAATTAACCTGGCAGGAAACTGAATGGCAACCGCAGAAATCATTACGATCGGTACAGAAATTTTATTAGGTGAATTAATCGATACCAATGCCCCGTATATTGCACGCCAATTGAGGGACTTAGGGATCGACATCTATCGAAAAACCAGTGTTGGTGATAACAAAGATCGAATCGCACAGGCAATTCACCAGGCATTAGTAGAATCAGAATTTGTAATTACAACCGGTGGCCTGGGACCAACAGTTGATGATCCAACCCGCGAGGCCGTGGCTCTCGCGATGGGTGTGCAAACGGAATATTTGCCTGAGCTTTGGGAGCAAATCGTCACTCGGTTTCAGCGATTTAATCGTCAGCCAACTGACAATAACCGCCGGCAGGCCTACATTCCTCAAGGTGCTTTACCGATTGAAAATCCGGTTGGGACAGCCCCGGCATTCATCTATGAAACTGAAAAATTCGCGATTTTCTCGCTCCCTGGGGTTCCATATGAAATGGAATACTTGATGGAACACGAGGTTGTACCGTACATCCGTCGCAGGTTTCCTGAATCCGGGACCATAAAAACCAGGACTTTACATACTGCCGGGGTTGGCGAATCTCAGATTGATGATTTAATCTCAGACCTGGAGACCCTCAGTAACCCAACCGTAGGTTTGGCAGCTCACTCCGGGCAAGTTGATGTGCGCATCACAGCGAAAGCGGTCAACAAAATCAATGCCGAAAAATTAATTGCGGACATCGAAGCAATCCTGCGAGAGCGGCTTGGAGACTGGATCTTTGGGGCTGACGAAGAAACGCTAGAATCAAACGTCTTGAACCGGTTGGAAGATCATAACCTCAAGCTGGCAGTGATTGAATATGGCTTAGGCGGTGAGCTGCTTGGAAAACTAGCTGCTACTGGGGGCCCCTTTGTCGGTGGTGAGATTCTAACCAGTCCACCTGAGCCAGATGAGCTATCCCAGCATGTTGATTCATGCCGACTCGCGAAACATGCAGATATCGGCCTTGGTGTTTCACTGATTCCACGCGAAAATAAACAAGACATATATATCATTGCCATGAGCCAGCATGATGTCAAAGAACTTTCCCGCCCGTATGGGGGACCACCAATATTAGCGAAACGGTGGGCTATCAACCACAGTTTAAACTTGCTTCGCCAGTTTTAATGACAATTGGACACACGGGCACAAAACTGTTTTGAAGCTGAAAAGGGAGATTATGCTTGAAGAAGTGGATCTACTGCTTAAAAATGCCATCGTTCTGACGATGGACAAAAATTTCTCCCATTTCGATCCGGGAGCCGTAGCAATCAACGGAGATCATATCGTTGCAGCAGGCAGCGAAGCGGACCTACGGCAAAGGTACGCGCCAAAAACTACGCTCGACTGCGGTGGCAAGGTATTGATGCCTGGCTTGGTCAATGCGCACACACATGTCCCCATGACGCTGCTGCGCGGGCTTGCAGATGATCTACGCCTGGATGTCTGGCTCCTGGGTTATATGATGCCTGTTGAACGGGAATTTGTCTCTCCAGATTTCGTCCGTCTGGGAACCCAAATCGCTGCGGTGGAGCTTATCCGTTCGGGTGTTACTTGCTTCGCGGATATGTATTACTTTGAAGAAGAAGTCGCCAAAGCAACAGCCGAGGCTGGCTTGCGTGCAGTATGCTCGCAAACTGTTCTAAAATTCCCCACTCCTGATGCGCGTTCGTTTGAAGAATCCCTGGCAATGGCGCGCGAATTTATTCAAAACTGGCTCAACCATCCACTCATTGTTCCTTCGGTCGCACCTCATGCACCATATACCTGCACGGAAGAGATTTTACGCAGTACAGCAGCCCTGGCAGTCGAGTTTGACGTTCCACTGCATACGCATCTTGCAGAAACAGAAATCGAAGTCGAGAATATGCTTGGCTCAGAAGGGATGCGCGTAATTCCGTATGTCGAACGACATAATTTGTTCGATGCAAAAGTTTTAGCAGCTCATTGTGTTCACATTGACGAGAATGAGATGTTTCTTTTACGGCATTATAAGGCAGGCATCGCCCATAACCCATCCTCAAACCTCAAACTTGCATCTGGTGCTGCACCGATCAGCCAGATGATCGATTTAGGATTAAATGTGGGCATAGGGACAGACGGTCCGGCATCAAATAATGATCTAGATATGTTCGAAGAAATTCGACTGGCATCTTTACTCGCAAAAGGAATCAGTGGCGATCCGACAACAATCCCAGCTAAGACCGCGCTCAGTATGGCTACCCGGCTAGGAGCTCACGCCCTTCATTTGGGTCACCTTACTGGGTCGTTAGAGCCTGGGAAGCGCGGCAGACTTAATCCTGGTCGATGTGGACCCTCTTCACAATTCGCCGCGGTTTTCTCGCGATCCGAATGGTCGCTATGCCCAGATTGTCTACGCTTCAAAATCCACCGATGTAACAGATGTCATGGTAAATGGTCAGTGGTTGATGCGAGACAGATATCTGCTGACACTTGATGAAGCCAGTTTGGTCACAGCCGCTCAGGATTACGCCCGGAGAATCGACACATTTCTGATCCAACGTGAGGAATCGGTACTATCAAAACTGGTAGCGATTGAAGGAACTACGGAGGGAGAAAGCTTCGAAATCCAGGCTAAAGTCCGAATTTTCCAACCCAACAAAATTGAAATTGCCTTACATCGACAGGAAGTTGAGATTCTTTACCATCGTCACTATCACGAATACGATACATATTTCCATTTTGAAGACCCAAATCAAGGACGCTTGCGCTACCGTGAAGATGAGAACTTGGATGAAAACGGCAAGGTGAGCAATGTACGCTATCGGCTAACTTTGGTTGGTCCGAGCCGGGAAGATAAGTTTCCGAGTGATGTTCTGTTGTCACGCAGCCGGTATATTGCGCCGGCAACCCATAGTCTGCGTTTTTACCGTGAATACTTTAAGCCCGATGGTGAGGTTTCCATAGAAAAAGACCGATTGAGGTGGCGGGTATTATTTAAGGGCATTGAATTTTTTGTCAATCTGGATCATGTTATCCATCCGGATTTAGGATACTTTATCGAAGTGAAGAGCCGGACATGGTCACGGAGAGATGCAGAAATCAAATCCGCCATGGTATCCGAGCTTCTGGAAGTCCTTGGTGTTTCATCAACTGAAACCGTGACTCAAGATTACATCGAATTTATTTTGGAGTGATCACCCAGCCATACCAGGGAAACAATGGGTGGTATACTGTTGCGCGCATGGATCCCTACATTTTTGCGACAAATCTCGCCCGGGAAGCCGGTGATCAGCTTCGTGACCGCTATTGGAATAACAATCTTGACTTGCACTTTAAAGATGACAATCGTTGGTTACCGATGCAGATAAAACAATTGATGCACTGATCACCCAGTCAATCAGAGACAATTTTTCCTGACGATGGTATTCTCAGTGAAGAGTCAATTCAAACATTGGATGCAGATTGTTCATCGATCTGGGTTATCGATCCTCTGGATGGCACAGCAAATTTCAGCAATGGCATCCCTATTTGGGGTGTTTCGATCGCTCGCCTGACAAACGGAAAGCCAACTTTGGGCGTACTTTACTTTCCCCTTACTGACGATTTATACACAGCGCAACACGGTCGAGGTGCGTATTGCAACAATCAACTTCTCAAACCATCAGATACGATCCCGATGCCATTCTTTTCTTGTTGTTCTCAGACCCACCGAACATATAAAATTGAAGTGCCATATAAGACACGCATTTCCGGATCAGTTGCCTTTAATTTGGCGTCTGTTGCCCGAGGAGGTGCTGCCATCAGCCTGGAAATCAGACCTAAAATCTGGGATGTTGCCGCTGCCTGGGTGATTGTGGAAGAAGCTGGCGCTTTGATCGAAATTTTTGCTGGTAAGTCTCCATTTCCTGTGAGAAGAGGTATCGATTACAACAAATTCCAATTTTCAACTCTGGCTGCGATCAACCATAAAGAGCTCGAGAAGGCAAAACGTTGGATTATATTGCCCTCTTAATGGTTATTGAGAGGATATGATTTTCTGGCACTCGCCTTGCCATCGCTATTATTTAATAAACACTGTGGGATGGTTGGTCTCGAATAAATTCGCTCTGTAGAAATCCCTGTGCGAACCTACCTCGCTAACTAAAATTATCCAACAAAGGAGATTATCATGGCTACACGAAATGCTTTCGCCCAATGGGAAGGCACCCTAAAAGAAGGTAAAGGCTCCATCAAATTAGGTAGTGGTGCCTTTGAAGGTGGATATACCTGGTCTTCTCGCTTTGAAGATGCTCCACTGACAAATCCTGAAGAGCTACTGGGGGCCGCCCTTGCGGGTTGTTTTTCAATGCACTTGGGTTCTGCACTCGGACGCGCAGGACAGCCTGCTACCAGAATAAACACAACAGCCCGGGTCCATCTGACAAAAAACGAGAGTGGATTTTCAATCACCCGCATCGATGTTGAGACCGAAGGGATCGTTCCTGGAATCGATGAAGAAACATTTCTTCAATACGCGCAAAATGCCAAAAGTGGCTGCATCATTTCACGCACTTTAGGCGATGTTGAAATCACATTAGATGCAAAGCTCATTTCTTAAATGGGAACGACACAGTGATATCAAAACAAACCCCCTTGCGAGTCAAATGAAGGGGGATAACCAGTTTCGGCAGAATTTCAAGGATTGAGCGTGAAAATCGGTGTTCCATTGCCAATCACTCAATTCTGAAGTGCCTATAATTCGCCCGGTGGAGTGATTCAGGCAAATTGTGCTTGGGTACACAATAAGTCCAGCTTGGCTAGCCCTTTGTAACCCAATCCCGAACGCAATCCACCGGTCATTTGAAACAATATTTCCGAGAGACGACCTATGTAGGCCGCCCAACTTTCAATCACTTCAGGAACAATTTGTTCTTCTCCATTTTGTGAATTTACATGGCGATATTTGCCAGAGCGTTGTATTGCACACTGGCATCTCATTCCCAGTGTCCTTTGTATTGTCTACCGCCATACAAAACTATTCTCCCAAGGGATTCAGCAAGACCTGCTGACAAATTCACAAACATTGCCACCTGCACCCCAAAAGCGATTGGTATAAATTATCGTCTTTATACCTTACTCCACTTTCCGTTATGCTGGGAATTCAATCTACTAACCAGTCTGTTTGTGTGCACGGATAAATCATTCACTGCTGGGAATCCCATCTTCAGAAATTATTCGTATGATGCAGATCGAGTCTCACCCTTGCCTACGATAACGACATTTGGTCTCACATTAATCAAAGCTCTGCAATCTCGCCTGTTATTACATTCCTACCCACACTAGGGAGATCCTGAAAGACCGATGTTGCACGCCGGATCGCAAAAATAGTGCCTTGAAAATGACTATGAGCAGGAACGATGACGACGATAATGTGGTCCAATCAAGCATTTAGCAAAGCCGTTGCCCAAGCTTGTTCCCCTCCAACCGCAGTGCCAACCAGCGAGCAGCTTTAACTATCCAATGCTGCCAGTGGAAAGTCTTCTGGCTTTTTGATATCTTTTACTGCATTCAGACCACGAAAAACCCCATCCGTTTCGATAAGGGGGTGCTTTTCAATTTAACCGAACTAGCTCCCTTGCCAATTGAATTATTCCAGTTTGATCAGATACGGAAAGTATTGCTTGATGCAGCGCGATCTGCCAAAACAAGTCGCCTGAATAACTAACGATCGTGCAAGATTTATCAATATTTTGTCAGCACAATACAATTGTTCTGAAAGTATTATCGAAAAGTGATATTGTATACTATGGCTATATTGGGTGAGATTGCGTGGATACATGATTGTCCAGACAATTCACCAGGATTCGACTTAACATAACGATGCGGTACAATCATCAATTGGAACAACGTTATTTTGGGAAACGGATTGCGTTTAGAAAACGGCGTGAATATAATATCCTGGAGCACCTTTTACCGGTGTATTTAGCGCGGGAGGCATTTTAGGTGGATACTCATCGGATCACGCAGAACCTCGACCCTAAATCGAACCGGACAACCGGTCAGTTACTTAAACCAGGGATTACTCTGGTTAATCGTTACTTAATTCAAGAACAAATCGGTTTAGGGGGCATGAGCGCGGTCTACAAAGCCCGTGATCTCCACTTTCCAAATGTCGTCAAGTGGGTTGCTGTTAAGGAAATGGTTAACCAGGCTCGTGATCCCCTGGTGCGAAAGACCATTGTTCGTAACTTTGAACGTGAAGCAAACATATTAGCGACCTTACATCACGCTTCAATTCCACGAATTTATGATTATTTCACCAATGAGTCGCGCTCCTACCTGGTGATTGAATTCGTAGATGGCAAGGATCTAGAGGGAATCCTTAACGACACCGACACATTTCTAACAGAACAGCAGGTTGTCACCTGGGCGATCGAATTATGTGATGTGCTTTCTTACTTGCACAGCCACGAGCCTGAACCCATCATATTCCGAGATATTAAACCTTCCAATGTCATGATTAATCAGCATTCACATGTCATGCTTGTTGATTTTGGGATTGCCAAACACTTCCAATCCGGTCAAAAAGGGACCATGATTGGTACGGAAGGCTATGCACCTCCCGAACAATATCGGGGCGAGGCAAATCACCTGGCTGATATTTATGCGCTTGGTGCTACTCTTCATCACCTGCTCACGCGCAAAGATCCCCGGCTAGAAGCCCCATTTTATTTTGCCGACTGCCCAATCCGGAAAATAAACCCTTCCGTCAACCCAGAAATCGAAGCAGTAATCAGCAAAGCTTTGCTCTATAATCCTGAGGATCGTTACCAAAGCGCCAGTGAAATGCGCGATGCCCTCATTTCGGCTGCAAAACGGACCGGCATTTTGACACGGGTCCCCGTTTCCAGCTCAAGTGTCGCGGTTGTTGACCAGACTGAAGTTGAACCACTTTGGAAATTTGCATGTGAGGATGAAATTCGTGGCACAGCAAATACTGCACATGGAGTGATATTCGTCGGTGCGTATGATTTCAACCTCTACGCGCTCAATGCGAAAAATGGTGAATTTGGCTGGAAATATGCTACAGATGGCGGTATCGTTAGCAAGCCGGCAATTTACGATAATTATGTATTATTTGGCTCTGAAGATCACCGAGTTCATGTCGTATCGGCTCGCAGTGGGCGAGTGATATGGACCTACTATACTGACGGGCCAGTCCGCTCCTCTCCATTTATTGCCGAAGGGCATGCATTTATCGGTTCGGATGATGGTTATCTGCATGCGATCAACCTGGTGTCTGGCAGGCAGGCCTGGCGCACCGAATCTGGCGCGGCAATCAGGTCGACTCCCTATGTGAGTGTATCGGATGAAGCGATCTATTATGGAAATGAAGATGGTGATTTTTTTGCGCTCAACTTTCGCGGTCAAGTAAAATGGCGGTTTAAGGCCAAACGCGCAATCACTTCATCTCCGCTGGTCGTTGATGGGATTGTCTATTTCGGTTCACTAGATTCCACTTTCTACGCTCTGGATGCCCAATCTGGGTGGATCATCTGGCGCTTTCGCATGAATAAACCAAGCATTTCAAGTCCATGTGTCGCAGAAAATATGATATTTTGCGGCGGATCTGATGGGGTTTTTTACAGCATTGATTCCCAATCGTCAAAAGAAAACTGGCGTTTCGAAGCAGATAATCAGATCACGGGTTCAGCAATCGTATATCGTGATTCGGTTTATTTTGGTTCGATCGATAAATCAGTCTACTGCCTGGAATACCGTACAGGTCGTCTTCGCTGGCGTTATAAGACGAATGGGCCAATTACAGGCACCCCGGTCGCAGGTGATAATATCATTTATATCGGTTCGCTGGATCACAACATCTATGCATTACCAGCCTGATCGGCTGAATCCAGGGAGGTTGAGCTGGTGAAGAACTTCTTCCAAAAACTATTTTCCCGGGATCTCGGTACCGACGAAATCACTCCTCAAACAGGTGAGATCGTTACCGCACCCCTATCACCGGAGCAGGTCCAGACTACTGGAACTACCCAGCAGTTAAATACCCGGCCAATTAAACACAAAGACGGAAACCGGATCGAGCCTCCGCAGCTTATCGTTGGAATTGGCCAATCTGTAGGCAGGCAGCGAGATGTCAATCAGGACACAATTTTCTCATTTTCGTCGACCTTAGCCAGCAATTCTGCTCAAGTTCCATTTGGATTGTTTATCGTTGCGGACGGAATGGGAGGCCACCAATTTGGCGAGATTGCGAGTGAAACTGCAGTGCGTGTAATGGCTGAAACAATCCTCCGTGGTTTATACATCCCGTTGATAAATCCACAAAACCAGACGCCTACCCAATCCTTGCAGGAAATTATGAGACAGGGTGTCATGGATGCCCACCAATCCATATTGAAAAAGATCCCTGAAGGTGGAACTACACTTACTGCGGCTTTGATTCTGGGCAGGCAAATGACAATAGCTCACGTAGGAGACAGCCGCGCTTATCAGATTACAACGGATGGTAAGATGCAATCACTTACCCGAGACCATTCATTGGTTCGCCGGCTTGAAGAAATGGGGCAAATCACTTCTGAAGAAGCTCTAGTACACCCGCAACGAAATGTTTTATATCGAGCGCTTGGTCAAGGTGAACCGTTTGAGCCAGAAATCCAATCCCACAGGTTACCAAATTCTGGCTACATTATGATTTGCTCCGACGGATTGTGGGGCGTTGTATCTCAGAGTCAGATAACGAATATTTTCTCAACGGAGTTGCCCCCGCAGGTTATGTGTCAGCAGATGGTAAATTTAGCGAACGAGGCAGGTGGACCGGATAATATTTCGGTAATTCTGGTGCGTGTGTCTGATTAGAGACGGGTATGGGGAATCAAAAGAACTATTATGAGATTTTGAACCTCCCCAGAGACGCATCCGGAGAGGAAATTCGGCGCGTCTATCGCCAGCTTGTTCGGGAACTTCACCCGGATTCGCACCCGGATTCTCCGGATAATCATGAGAGATTTATCCTCGTACAGGAAGCATATGAGACACTGGTCGATCCGCAGCGCAGGCGTAGATATGATGGGGGGCTGTCATCTGAGCTGCCACTCATCAATGTTAATACGCTTTTCAGCCGGAATTCATTGATCAAAATTAAAGAACCACAGTTAGTGTTTGCACTTTTGGAGCTTACACCCCCACAAAATGCTTCCGAGGCTATTACACCGCCGCTCAATGTGAGCATCCTTTTAGACCATTCCACTTCCATGAAAGGTTCCCGGATGGATATGGTCAAAACAACCGCAATTGAGATTATTCGCCAGATCAGACCACAGGATATTTTGTCGATCATCTCATTTGGTGATCATGCCGATGTGATCTTGCCAGCTGGTGCCCGCTCGAACATGAGCCAGATTGAGCACACCATCCAAATGATGCAGGCGGCAGGCGGCACCGAGATTTTTAGTGGCTTATCCGCTGGCTTTCAGGAAGTAAAGCGCAACGCCAGCGCCAGGTATATCAACCACATCCTGCTGCTGACAGATGGGCGAACCTACGGAGATGAAGAGAAATGTATCGCATTAGCACAAGATGCCGCTGGTCGCGGCATTGGTATCAGCGGCCTGGGGATTGGTACGGAATGGAACGATGTCTTCTTGGATAATTTGGCATCCATAACTGGTGGTGATACTACGTATATCGAGAGGTCAAGCGATATCAAGGAATTTTTAGAAGATAAGTTCAGGCGGCTTGCGCGTATCTATGCCGATAACCTGACCTTTGATTTTCAGAAAGATGAAAATGTAAAAATTAATTATGCCTTTCGGATCGAACCAGAGGCTGCACCTTTGGATAGCCAGAATGGTAAGATGAAGATGGGTAATATTCCGACGAACCAGTCTTTACGGGTATTATTTGAAATGATGGTCTCATCTGTGGCCGATGATTCGGACGAAATTGTGCTTGCCCAAGGACGTGTCTCCATGGACATGCCTGGCGCGGCCGTAGCTAATCACAGCCGGTATATAACGATTTCTCGCCCTGTTACTTTATCAAACCAACACGAACAAACTCCCGCCGATATTATTTCAGCATTGTCACAAGTAACCCTTTACAGGATGCAAGAAAAAGCAAAGAATGATGTGGGCGATGGATTAATTGATGAGGCTGTCCAGAGGCTCCAGAATCTGGCTACCCATTTGCTTGCCCAGGGCGAAAGTGAGCTGGCGCGCACAGTCTTGATCGAAGCCCAGAATGTCAGCCGAACACGGACGATTAGCGCGGAAGGCAGCAAGAAAATCAAGTACGGCACTCGAGGCTTGATGCTCCCCTCGGGATCTCAGGGGTGATGTAGAATGATTATTTGCCATCAATGTCAAAAAAGCCAGCCCGAAGGGGCGATTTTCTGTAGTGAATGTGGCGTGAAACTCCTCGATACTTATGGTGTGCCCACCCAAAATATTACATCGCCTCCATTACCAAGGGAACTGGCAAGCGTTCCTACTATGGAGCTAGCGGGCAATGGTCGGATCGAATCCCGGGTTATGCTGCAAATTATGAAAACCGGAGACAAAATTCCTTTAGTCGGTCAGGATGACTTTACGATTGGACGGATGTCTGAAGGCCAATCCATTGTGCCAGATATCGATTTATCGGCATACAGCGCGTATCAAGAAGGTGTATCCCGCATCCACGCGTCTATCAAAATCAGCAGTAGTGGTGTATCTCTTATCGACTTAAGCTCTGTCAATGGAACTTCATTGAATGAAATGAAAGTCCCGCCAAATGTATACCAGTCGCTCAAGGATGGGGATATTGTTACCCTTGGACGTCTGAAAGTGCAAATACTTATTCATGACTGAGAGGTCAAGTTATGGCGATTACCGTCATCGTACATATTGAAAATACCGATCCTGTTGTCGGTGAACTGGATGATTTGCCATCGCCAGGCGACCAGTTCATCACGATTAAAAATCCTCGTAAACGTGATGGTAAGGATTTGGCTTTTTTACTTGAAGGGGTGACGACAGTAATTTGGCCGATTAATAAGATTAACTACATCGAAATTATGCCTACTGAAGAAGAAGAAAAAATATTCGGGTTTGTCCGGGAGTAATCGGGTGGATAACCAGGAATTTAAGAATTTTAAAATTTTGGTTGTTGACGATGAAGAGCGGATGGTGCGCTTCATTCGGTTGAACCTGGAACACGATGGCTTCCAGGTAATCGAGGCGTATCGGGGTACCAAAGCAATTGATTTGGTGCGGACTAAACTTCCCGATCTGGTCCTATTGGATGTCATGCTCCCAGATATTGATGGTTTCGAAGTCTTGCGCTTGATCAGGGAAACGAGCATCGTTCCAGTGATCATGCTCACAGCGAAAGGTGAGGAGGAAGATCGGGTGCGCGGGCTGGAAATGGGGGCTGACGATTATATAACCAAACCTTTCAGTCCTCGCGAGCTTGTCAGCCGGGTACGTGCCGTCCTCAGGCGGGTCCAGATCTCGTCAGGAATATCGGAAGATATTATTGAAGTGGATAATCGGTTAAAAATTGATTTCAACAGGCGCGAAGTTTGGGTTGACAATCAGCTTGTCAACCTGCGACCTACAGAATACAGACTTCTCTATCACCTTGTAAAAAATGCTGGATGGGTATTATCCCATGAACAAATCCTCTCCAAAGTTTGGGGTTATGAGTACCAAGATGAACCACATTACGTCCGCCTGTATATTAATTATCTTCGCAAGAAAATTGAGGAGGATCCCGCGAATCCGAAGTACATTTTGACAGAACGTGGTATCGGATATCGATTTGTAGATTACAAACGCGGGCAATCCGGTGCTTCGTAAGCCGAACCAGTATTCGATCCGAATTAATACAATTATTATATTGATTACACGGAGATCTTACAGTTAAGGATTAAATTTAATAGTAGCGCAGGAGGGCAAAATGCCTGTTTATGATTTTGCTTGTACAACATGTGGTTATCATTTCGAATTTAATCGGGGTTTTGCCGATATGCATGATTACACGCCGTGTCCCCAATGTAACGGGAGGGCACGTCGAGTGTTCACCAAGCCTACCATCATTTTCAAGGGAAGCGGGTTTTACGTTACGGATCATCGCAGTGATGCCACCTCCCGGAACAGCGGTTCGCCATAATTGACGCGCTTCATCAGCTTGCATAATTCATGCATGTGTCATTCGAATCTCCAGAGTTAATTCCTGGAGATTTTTATTAATCTCGATTGCGTGCTAGATAAATCAATCCTTGCCAGTCCTTGGACTCTAGGCTATACTCACGCGACGGAGGCAGTGTGGATGACAAAACGTCGAATTCTATTGGTGGATGATCACGAAGTTGTGCGCCTCGGGCTAAAAGCATTGTTAGAACGACATTCCAATTTTGAAGTAGTTGCGGAAGCAGGCAGCGCCCGCGATGCAATTGAAAAAGTTAAAACATTTGCACCAGATGTGGTCGTCATGGATATCCGCCTGCCCGGCGGATCTGGCATTGAGGCCTGCCAGGAAATTACATCCAAGAACCCGGACGTGAAAGTTATCATGCTAACTTCGTATGCCGAAGATGAAATGTTATTTTCTGCAATCCGAGCAGGTGCAGCTGGTTATGTGCTAAAGCAAATCGGGGGAGAAGATTTGATCAGAGCGATCGAGGCTGTTGGACGTGGCGAAGCATTGCTCGATCCCGCAGTAACCCAACGGATATTTCAGGAAGTACGCAAAGCAGCCAGAGAAGAAGAGGCTTCGGCCTTTTCTGCGTTGACCCAACAAGAAAAACACGTATTACTGCTGGTCTCGGAAGGTAAAACAAACCGAGAAATTGCGAAGGCATTGTTCTTAGGCGAAGGTACGGTCAGAAATTATGTAAGCAGCATACTGTCAAAACTGGGGGTTAGTAACCGCGCTGAGGCCGCAGCCTATGCGGTCGAGCATAATTTGAAAGATCACTTATAGTTCAGAGTAATCGCTCGGTATGCTTACCACGCAGTATTTGCGGTTGTTCATGAGCAGATTGGTAAGCTAATCCCCATAACCAATCTCTTAAGTAGTTTTCAATTTCCTGTAGCAGGCGCACATTATTGTGCAAATCACTCATCATCTCTTGGGTCTGGATAAATATATCCGCACACACATCCTGTGAATCTTCAATAATATCCTGCTGCTCCAGAAAGTATTGGAATTGAACGGGAGCAATCCTCATCATCGACTGCGCATCTGGGATCACCGCTGATAATTTAAAGTGATGGTGTGTGAGCTTGTTCTGGCAGTCGCCGAATAATCTCTGCAGATCATCCTGAACTTGCGCGCGGCGTTGCCCGGTTTCATGAAGTACTTCAAAAAGGGTATTTATCGATTGAGGCCCTGCCAGAATCAGTCCTTCGACGAGTTCTTGCATTGGGCGCGGCGAACCCGTGTCGATGCAGCGCATTAATAAATCCCCAGCCTGCATACGAACGTAAGCTTGTTCTGCAAAGGCATAAATCGCTTCCAATGGATTATTAATATCCACTCAACCCTTCCCAAAGCGCCCGCAGATATCGCCAGTTATAAATCCCGTAGCGGTGTCCATCTTCCCATTCAATCAAAATTGCGTAATTCCCAACCGCCTCGATATTCGTTATACGACTTGTTCGGACATCCATCAAAGGAATTTGGTAGTCCTCAGGAGCGGGTTCAGAGCGCATATTTTCATGTCCACCGCGACATTCAGCACACGGGCAGGCATTACGCAGCAAATCAAAACCTAGTTCTGAAACCACCCCATCGTTCCAAGAAATCGACATCAAACCTTTTTCCCGATCTGCAGTAATCCCTGTCGGTGTAAGTCCAGTCATGCTAGTCTAATTTCCATAAGTTATATTATTTCAGTGATTCAACTATACCCTCGATATCATCAAAAAGCAAACCTGCCTAAGGATTCTGAATAGGCAAAATGTAGTTCGATACTGCCCATCCCTGTCGTTTTTGACCATCGTCGTATGGAGACTCCAGCAACCACCAGGAGTAACCATCCACTTCTTGGGGGCCATCGATCACTTGGAAAACCTCCGATTCTAAGCCCAGGTAAGCAACTTCAAACTCTAGCCCAGGATTAATTCTCAATCGCAACCCATCTCCACCGGTTCCAGATATTTGAACAAACGCTCCAATCCCCAGAGTACCCGGCGGAGGTGATGGGGGAATACTAACCTGCGGTGTTCCTGTTACATCTGGAGTTGGGCTATTGGTTGGGGTACCAGTGGGTGCGGGAATAATGGCAATCACAGCAGTTGGTTGTTCGGAAACAGACTTGTCGGTTCTAACCCGAGACAGATAAATACCGATCGTAAGCAGCAAGATGAACGCCACGATTATTGCACCGGAGATTGTCCAGCGATTCAAGTAGGGCGACAAATCATTTCTACTCGGCATCGAAATTAAACAAATTACGCGGGAATCAGGAAAAATGCCAGAGCCAGGATCAAATAAATTGCTAACAATTGGGCACCTTCCAGCCAGTTGGATTCGCCATCAAAGGTGACCAAGGCAGTGATCAGCACACCTGCAATGAGGGCTAAAAGCTCGAACTCGTTGAATATCAGCTGTAAAGGATTTCCCAAGATCAGGCTAATAAAAACCAGCACAGGCGCGACAAATAATGCAATTTGCAAACTGGAAGCTACTGCAATTTCTACACTTAAGTCCATCTGGTTTCGGATCGCAACCTCCACGGCAACAATATGCTCAGCGACATTGCCGATAAGTGGGATCAGAATAATGCCGAGGAAAAATTCGGAGACCCCGAGACTTGCGACAACAGGTTCAACCGCACCGACCAACAACTCACTTAATATAACAACTCCGACCGTTGCCAATGCCAGGACGATAACTGCCACCCGGAGAGGCCAGGCTTTTTCCTGCTTGCTTGCATCGACCGGCGGGTGACTGAGTGTAGATCCCTCAACCCGAAAGCTGAAGATCAACGAAAGGGCATACAATAGGATCATGACACCTGCAACGCCCAGGCTGAAAATTTCAACTTTGACATCTGTATTCGGTCCGATTGCTGCGCTCAAAATGGAGGGAATAGTGAGTGCAACTACTGAAAGAATCAATAGTATTGCATATCTCGACGCATTTCGCCGGTCGAATCGTTGAATCCCATTTTTTGCTCCACCAAGAATAAATGCCATCCCCATCACCAAGAGTAAATTCCCTAGAATTGAGCCGGCAATCGAAGCTTTGACTAGTTCAAGCAATCCTTCGCGAATCGCCACAATCGTGATGATTAATTCAGCCGCATTTCCAAGCGTTGCGTTTAATAAACCCCCAACCCTAGGGTTTGTATGGCCTGCTAGTGACTCAGTTGCTTCACCGATATATTCAGCAAAAGGAATCACACCAACCGCGGAAAGAATAAATACATACACCGCTCCCCAGTGCGCAAATTCTGCAATAATGGCAAAGGGGAAGGCCAGTAACAAAACACTTAAAGGTTTACGACGGATGTATGCGATAACTTTCATCGATTTATGATCCTTTTTGCAACCTCGAGTTCGACGATGGGGAAAATAAACACTCTGGTGGGTTACCAAACAAATCCGAGCGTACATCTCGTGGAACAATTAAGTTTAAACTACGCGGGGCGACTACCAGTTTAATTTCACCTTTTCCAATATACGGTTCTGCATCTAGCTGGGTATAAAGTGAGGCTTCCGACCTGATCGTTAACGTTTGAAAAGGCAAACAAATAAAATGTTCCGAGCTCACATGCCTCCCAATAAATACTTCCAACGCACGCTGGTAAGCGTCGATGGGCGAATTTCCCTTGAATAACCATAAATCCATCAACCCATCATCCATCCTGGCTCTGGGCGAGAGTTTAGCCAACCCCCCTGCATACAGGTGAATATTACTGGTTACAGCCATTAAATAATTTCCACGCAAAGTTTGTGATTCGGTCACTACTTCAAGATTAATTCCGCTCCAAAAATGAACATTCCATACCGCTTTGGACGCATAGTGTAATATTGAAAGCTGTTTTTCCCACAACTTCCTAGGTTCGATGCGATGGATGAGAAAGCCATCCAGCCCAATCCCTGCCCAAAGTAAGAAGGGGTGGCTATCGCAATAACCCACATCGACTAGTTGAACCATACCAGTAACTAGCTTGTGGGCTGCTTCCTCAAGATTCCCCTGGCGAAGAAAATGTGCCCCGGAAATTCCTAATTCTTGGGCAAGCACATTCGCTGTTCCGGCAGGCAATACCCCCAGGGCAGTCCTTGTTCCTATTAACCCTGCCATGGCCAGATTTGCAGATCCATCCCCCCCTACGATGAAGACGGCATCCATTCCTAATTCTGCGGCATCTCGGGCCAGTTCAGTAATGTGTTGCCCATCGCGCGATTGAGTAATTTCCAGATCCCACCCAAAATCGAAAAATACTGGTGATACTTTTTGAATGAGCATCCTCGATGGAAACGCGCCAGCTGTCGGGTTATAGATAAGTCGTATGCGCCTATGAAGCAACTGCCTTGAACTTGGCATATTCATCGATTCTAACCCAGGTTGAAGAATGATGCGATAAACCCTACCCTGCTCGAATAGTTTTCGGTACAATCTTAATAAGTGTAATTTATAAAAATGACTGATATCAAACTATTAAACGATCGTTACCAACTGCGTGAGATGCTTGGAAGCGGCGGCATGGCTGAAGTTTACCAGGCTATTGACCTGATGCTCGAGCGCCCGGTTGCGATTAAAATATTGCGCCAAAACTTTACCCAAGAGGAAGAGTTTCGGGAACGATTTCGTCTCGAAGCCAGAGCCGCCGCGAATCTTACTCATCCAAATATTGTAACGATCCACGATTTTGGAATCAGCGAAGGCTTTCCGTTCATTGTCATGGAATACGTACCCGGAGTGCACTTGAAGCGGCTGATTCAGCAGCTGGGGAAAATTCCCCCGGAGCAAGCGGTTGATTTGATGATCCAGGCTTGCTCAGGGATTGGCTATGCGCACAGAGCCGGCCTGGTCCATTGTGACATTAAGCCCCACAATATGGTTGTTACCCCGGATAACCAGTTAAAGGTTACCGATTTTGGAATTGCACGAGCCCTCGCCTCGATTCATCCTGATGAACAGGCAGAAATTGTTTGGGGGTCACCTCAATATTTTTCGCCCGAGCAATCGGCTGGCAATGCCCCCTCGCCCGCATCGGATGTTTATTCCCTGGGTGTTGTTCTCTATGAAATGCTGACTGGACAGCTACCGTTCCAGGCAGCATCAGCGGAAGAACTCGCAGTTTTGCACCAGACGACACCTCCGTTATCTCCCCGAATAATTAATCCTGCGATACCACCCGATCTTGAAGATATCGTGTTAAAGCTCCTTGCGAAAGAACCGGCGGCCCGCTACCGGACTGCAGACCATCTGGGAAGAATACTGTCAGCACTGGAATTGAAATCATCTACACCGATTCCAATTGCTGAGACTAACCAATTTCTTACCCCTCAGAACTACCCAGTCTCGCCTCCTGTAAGCAGCCCCGCAATCGATTTCTCGCCTTCACCCGCAGCCAATCGACCAGTTCAATCAAAACCCTCATCCGAAATTGATTGGGTTTCAATCATTCTCAGTTTAATCGCCTTGATAGCAGTAGGCGGACTGATTCCATTTTGGTTATGGGTGTTCTTCTCATATTTCCCTCCAGGGCCCTGATAATCAAATTGTATGCGAATTGTTCTTGCATTCTCTATACCCCTCAGGTATGATAAACACCGATGTCAGTAACCAGCATTGTTTCAGCATCAATTTTATCTGCGGATTTTGCTTACCTCGCTCAAGAGATAAACACAGCTCAATCTGCCGGTGCAAATTGGATTCATATTGATGTCATGGATGGCCATTTTGTGCCCAATCTTACGATGGGCCCGTTTATTATCCGTACTGTTCGGGAGATTACGAATCTTCCTCTTGATGTGCACCTCATGATTGAAAAACCTGAGCTTTACCTGGACGAGTATGCGGCGGCTGGCGCTGATCATATAAGCGTTCATATCGAGGCATGTCCCCATATTAATCGTACCATCCATCAAATACAACAACTTGGCTGCAAAGCTGGAATAGCTCTAAACCCTGGAACTTCTCTGGCTGCGATCGAAGAGGTCCTATCCATAGTTGATATCGTCTTGTTGATGACCGTGAATCCTGGGTATTCTGGACAGGATTTCATTACATCCAGTCCGGACAAAATCTCCAGATTGAACGATTTGCTCCAGCGAAAAATGAGCCAAGCTATTATTGAGGTTGACGGGGGCATATCCGCAGCGACCGCACCAGCGGCATACCAGGCTGGCGCCAGGGCGTTTGTCGCAGCAAGTTCAATATTCAAGCACCCATATGGTATAGTCGCTGGTGTTACTGAATTGCGGTCTGCTTTAGAGCAAATCGCTGCCAGTTAATTGCGAAAATCTAGTGTTAAAAGAAAATCACGGCAGAAGCCGCGATCATCTCCTAGAACCTTAGAATGATATCCGCAATCAGGCAGTTTTTACTAACGTGCGAATGCACTTCGCACACAAAACCTTGCGCATTTTCCGACCATCTTCATAAACGGTAACGCGCTGGAGGTTTGGCTTAAACTGGCGAGGAGTGGCCTTTTTGGACCACGGACGATTACGTCCAAAACTGGTTGTTTTTCCACAATTCTGACACTTCGCCATCGTTGGAATTCCTTTCCTGCAGTACTACGGGTTGTGATACAACCCGTAGTGAATAGTCTTGACAATCCTGGCTGAATAGCCGCACAATAATACCATACATGCATATAGGAATCAAGCTAATCAACATAACGAAGAGGTGAACAATGAGCACAGGCGAGAATACACCAATCGGCAGTATTCACATCTCACCCCGTGCTATCGCGACGATTGCCTGGCAAGCTGCATTACAATCATATGGTGTTGTGGGTCTGGCACCCAAGAATTTAGTCGATGGGCTGGCAAACTTTATCGTCAAAGACCCAACCCACGGTGTTGATGTTCAATACCATGGAAACAAAATCGGTGTTGACCTTTACATCATCGTTGAATATGGAACCAGGATCAAGTCTGTTGCCAACAGTGTGGCCAATACAGTCCAATACCATGTCGAAAAAGCGATTGGGCTACCCGTACATGAAATCAATGTTCATGTGCAGGGTCTGCGCATCAGTGATTTTGATTAGAAGTGTTATCAATAACTAGGAGCCACTGAATGAGCGCGGAAACTAGCATTATTGCGAATAAAACAAGCACGGATGAATTACTTACCATTGATGGTCAGGTATTAAAGCAACTCACCAATGCGGGACTTAATTGGTTAAAGACAAACCAACAACTCGTCAATTCTCTGAATGTCTTCCCAGTACCTGACGGGGATACTGGTACAAATATGGTGCTGACCATGCAGTCAGCTTACGATGAAATTGCAAACTCGCCAGAAAAAAATGCCGGCAAAATGGCGCATTCGATTGCTCATGGTGCCTTAATGGGTGCCCGTGGGAATTCCGGCGTCATCCTCTCACAAATTTGGCGAGGGTTCGCCCGCGCAATCGACGAATCACCCGTGATTGATTCTTCCACCTTGGTCAAAGGCTTTGCTGGTGCACGCGATACAGCTTACAAGGGGGTTGTTCGTCCGGTTGAAGGAACCATCCTGACAGTAATTAAGGATATTACTCAGGAGACCGAAAAACAACTTGAAGTTACTAACGATTTACGAAGCCTCCTGAAAGCTTCTGTTCAGGCAGCAGATGAATCGGTTCAACGCACACCACAATTATTAAAACCTCTTAGAGATGCCGGTGTGGTTGATTCTGGCGGAAAAGGTCTATTTTTCGTTTTGGAGGGGATGCTACGCTACCTGGAAGGGCTCCCACTCGACGTAGCCCTGCAGACGGTTCAACCCCTCGCGGCTATGGCGCTTGGTCAAAGCCTGGAAAGTATCGAACCCGGCCAAGATTACGAGATCGTGCTTGATTTTAAGCCTGCTTTGCCTTTGGATATCGATCTTTTATATTCATCCCTTGAAGAAATGGGCACGTCCATTCAAATCGGCGAGGGGGACGGGATGTACCGGCTACACATCCATGTTCCCGATGAAAAATTGTACGCGCCGATCACTTATGCAAAATCATTAGGTACAGTAACCAAAATCGCAGTTGAAAATTTGATCGCCCAAATGGAAGAGATTGAAAATGAACGCTTGCGCTCGCATAAATTGATTTCGGTCGAGCCAGAGCAAATAGCTGTTGTCGCCGTTGCTCCAGGCCCGGGGATAGCGCGGGTATTTGCCAGTTTAGGAGTGGCCGGGATTGTTGAAGGTGGTCAAACGATGAATCCCAGCACACAGGAACTGCTGGCTGCTTTCGAAACGTTGCCAACGGACAAAATTGTTATCCTGCCAAATAACAACAACATCATTCTAGCCGCTCAATCCGCGGCAGAATTAACTGTCAAACATGTTGCCGTGATTCCTGCTAAGTCGGTACCTGAAGGCCTGGCAGCTATGCTTAGACTGGCACCCGAAGGCGACTTTGAGCAGGTAGTTGCGGAAATGACCGGGGCGATTAATGACGTTGAGACAGGCGAAATAACCATTGCAACACGTTCCGTTGATATCGATGGCATTCATGTAATTGAAGGGCAGATAATCGCACTTCATAATGGAAAACTAGTTGCAGCTAGTGAAAACCTGTTAGATGCCTGTTTTGCACTTCTTGAAAACGCACAGGCTGAAAATTATGAACTTATCACATTATTTTATGGCAATAATCTCTCAAAGACTCAGGCATCGCAAATTGCAGACGCTATCCGAGACCGGTATTCTGATCTTGAAATCGAGGTTCAAGAAGGCGGACAACCTCACTATTACTTGATTATCAGTATCGAGTGACAACCAGAGACCTATATCCGCTCATGCAGCATGTTTGTTTGCTCACCGACTTATCCGCTTACTTCCTGGAAAACCAGTTTCCGGGCAGCGGTTTTGTTTATGTGATCACCCCCCATTCCGTAAATCACTACACACCACTGAAAGACTTTTCTTCCCAACTGATCAGCATGTCAGATTATGCACCGGCTGATCTCTCTGCGGATGATTTTCGAAAAATATTTTTATCCCTTTCTCACACACATAATGAAATTGTCGTGATTTTAACATCCTCCCAGCTAAACAAAAAGCTCCATGAGAGTGCTCACCTTGCCGCAGAGACATTGCAGGGGAAAGTTTCCCTGATGATCATCGATTCAAATACAATTTACGCTGGTTTGGGAGAAACCGTCAGGGCAGCTGCGGAAGCCGCACTAAATCTTTCTACAAGCTCCGAAATCTTCCGGCACGTTCAGCGGACTATCTCTCATATTTATACAATTTTCTGCACAAAGGATCTTTCAACGCTAGCAAATTATGGCGAATTTGCCCGTGAACATGCAGTAATTGGTGAGATGCTAGGACTTGCGCCGGTTTTCATTATCGAAAATGGTCAACTCGTTGCCGCTCAAAAAGCCAGAAATTCACGTCATCTCGTTGAATTATTCCTTGAGTATATTGAAGAGTTTTATATGCTCCACCAGATCTACATTTTCCAGGATTCGCCTGTTTTCAGTACAGAAATGCACCAGTTGCAGGAGCGCCTTGGAACCCAATTTCCCGAGATTGAAGCCCGTCAATTAACCACCAATCTGGCTCTGCGATCAGTGCTTGGAAAGCGTTGTATTGGCATGATTGTCACCGATCGAATATAAGAGCAATTATCAAAATGATTGCAATCGTTACCGACAGCACTTCAGATATTCCTTCCCAGATTGCTGAAGCATTAAATATCCGGGTTATACCAACAATCCTCGTGATTAACGATAAGTCGATTGAAGACGATCTTAATTTTTCACGTGAGGATTTTTATAATGAATTGCCCCACATGGTTAATTTACCTACGACTGCAGCACCTGGTATTGGCAAATTCGAGGAAGTGTATGCTGAGCTACTAAATTCAGGCTTTCACACTGTTATTTCAATCCATGTGGCCGGTAATCTAAGTGGAGTTTTTAATGCTGCCCACGCTGCTGCGCAATCATTTGACGGAAAGGTCTTTGTCATCGATAGCGAACAGTTGAGCATGGGACTCGGTTTTCAAGCCATTAAAGCCGCTGAAGCTGCCTTAAACAGCAGCTCACTCCAGGTGATTCTCCAAATCATTGCCGATGTACGCCAAAATACTCACCTGGTCGCCATGTTGGATACTTTGGAATATATCCGTCGGAGTGGGAGGGTATCCTGGGCACGTGCCGCGATCGGGACGATCTTGCGATTGAAGCCTTTTATTCAAGTAAGCGAAGGACGCGTATTACGTCTTGGAGAAGCGTGCACTCGAAAAAAGGGGGTTGACCGTCTTGTGGAATTGCTTCCTGCGGTTGATACCATTAACAGCCTGGCAATCCTGCACACAAATGCCGAACAAGATGCGTACGATTTTCTTGCTCGAATTCAAATTTCCACCGGAATACAACCAGTCGTAGTAAATATCACACCAGTCATTGGAACCCATGTAGGTCCCAACGGTCTGGGATTTGTAGCGATTGCCAATAACTAGTGAACCTCAAACCGGCTGATCTGTCGCTGGTTTATATGGTCGGTTGGTCAGGGGGATTGCATTTGGGTATGATCGCTAATCGAGAGGAAAATAGAGTTATTGTGTTCCTCCCTGATGGGTAATTGCAATTGCCCTGCGCGGTTGGTTATGGATTGACTGGTGGTTTGGATAAACTGGTAAAATTGGTCCGATGCAGCCATCCATAGAAAAACTCCAGAAATTTTTTAAACTCGAAGCAGATATGGGATATAACAACCGGGCAGTGATTGGCGGATTCGAAAGGATCGCCTCCTCCTGGGAATCCGAAGCGAGAATTGACCAAATCCCTGAGGATCTTGTCCAGGCAATCTCCGATCGTTTGCGTAGTTATGGTGCCCTGAGCCCCACATCACGCCAGGAAGCGCTGCAGGGCTTGTGGCGGCGCATCCAGAGAACGATGGGTGAGGGGATTGAAGATCAGCAAGAAACGAAAACAGAACCTATAGAGAATCCTCCCCAGGAGACTGCCCTGCATCCGGTAAAACCAGCTAAAAAGACTGCTACCAAAGTGCGGACTGAATCTGAACAAATCATCCCCGCTGTCATTCCCATCACAACCCCTGAAGGACCCTCTGCGGCACTAAATGCATCAGTCACCACACTGAATGGGATTGGACCGCGCACAGCCCAAACCCTTGAACGGTTAGGTATCTCCACACTCGGTGACATGTTGTATAACCTTCCCAGACGGTATGTTGATTATTCGAACCTCAAACCCATCAATCGATTGTGGTTTGGTGAAGAAGTTACTGTCATCGGAACGGTTGAAAATGTGCAGGTACGCTCTATTCGCGGTGGAAAAACCCAATTGGTTGAAGCACTGCTCACCGATGGCAGCGGTGCGCTTCGCTTGATCTGGTTTAATCAGACCTGGATGGCTCAACGCCTTCAACGGAATCCACATATCTCGGTTTCTGGAAAAATTGAACAGTATTTGGGTCGACTGGTGCTGTATAGCCCGGAATGGGAGCCTGTGAGCCAACAACAGCTCCATACAAACCGGATAGTCCCAGTTTACCGTTTGACAGCCAATATAACTCAAACAACTTTAAGAAAACAAATGAGCAATACGGTCACATTCTGGGCGCCGCGAGTTCAAGACCCACTGCCTGATGATATTAGGCAGGCGGCCAGTTTGATGGATTTACCAAACGCGTTACTCCAGGTGCATTACCCGGATTCATGGGATCATTTAAAATCTGCCCGCGATCGTTTGGCTTTTGACGAAATCCTCTACTTGCAGTTAGGGGTTTTAAGGCAAAAACGCAATTGGGAATCCCGATCAGGCCAGATCTTCACTTATTCGAAGGAATGGCTGGAAGCGAAGCTCGAATCTTTACCGTTTGCTTTGACGAATGCCCAAAACCGTGCAATCAGTGAAATTACTGCAGATTTTGCATCCGGCACACCGATAAATCGCTTAATCCAAGGTGATGTCGGTTCTGGCAAAACTGTCATCGCTGCTCTAGCAGCTGCAATCGTTGCACAGTCAGGTGCTCAAACCGCCGTGATGGCTCCTACCAGCATCCTGGCAGAACAGCATTACCGTTCCTTGCTTGGTTTTTTGGCAGGGGACCAGTCTGTTGTCAATTCAGCTCAAATTCAACTTTTGGTAGGGTCTATTACAGAATCCGAAAAACAGTTTATCAGGGAGAGTCTCGCCAGCGGAGAAACAAAAATTGTTATCGGAACACACGCTTTACTGGAAGATCCAGTTACGTTCTCTGATCTGGAATTGGTAATCATCGATGAGCAGCACCGTTTTGGTGTTGAACAACGTGCGATGTTACGCTCAAAAGGCACCAATCCCCATCTACTGGTCATGACGGCTACTCCAATCCCGCGTTCATTGGCACTCACGGTGTATGGAGATCTGGATTTGTCTGTCATCGACGAAATGCCTCCAGGTCGCCAGGAAATCGAAACCCATATCCTGCACCCGACCGAACGTGAGCGTGTTTATTCATTAATCCGGGCACAAGTCGACCAGGGTCATCAGGTATTTATCATCTATCCATTGGTGGAAGAATCCGAAAAATCCGAAGCAATGGCTGCTGTCGAAGAACATGTGCGGCTACAAACCGACATCTTCCCACATCTTCAGATCGGATTACTGCACGGCAGGTTACGTCCCGACGAAAAAGATGGTGTGATGGCGAAATTCAGGGACGGTCAATATCAAATCCTGGTTTCCACATCGGTTGTTGAGGTTGGCGTTGATGTACCTAATGCAACCATCATGGTCATTGAAGGTGCAAATCACTTTGGTCTGTCACAGCTGCACCAATTCCGCGGGCGTGTGGGGCGCGGCTCTTATAAATCCTACTGCCTGTTAATTCCTGACCAGGGTGATGCAACAGAAAACGAACGATTGCAGGCTATGATTGAAACAAATGACGGCTTCAGGCTGGCTGAAATCGACCTGGAGCAACGCGGCCCCGGTGATTTCCTGGGTACTCGCCAGTCGGGTTATGCTGATCTGCAAGTTGCAAACCTAACCGATGTGCACTTGATCGAGAAAGCACGCCAGGTTGCCCAACAAATCTTCTCCACCGATCCTGACTTGCAGGCACCGGAGCACTCTCTAATTCGGCAAACATTTGAACGCACCTGGTTTGTATCAGGATATGGAGATGTCAGTTAACCGAATTTATAAATTCACAGAATGGAGATCTCATGAGTGTAAAAGCCCTTTTTCCTGGTACCTTTGATCCAATCCACTATGGGCATATAGATATCGCCCGACGTGCAGCAAAACTGTTCGATGAGCTGGTGGTCGCAGTGTATAACCGCCCTCTAAAATCATTACTCTTCACTCCCGACGAACGGATGAAGATGGTTGAAGATGCATTCTCTGGTGATAGAAACATTTCCGTGACTGGCTATAATGGTCTTACTGTGGAATTTTGTCGCGAAATTGACGCCCAGGTAGTTGTGCGCGGCCTGCGGGTCTTCTCAGATTTTGAACACGAGTTCCGTATGGCCCTGGCAAATCAACGCTTAGATCCGCAGTTCGAAGTTGTTGCATTAATTACTAAGGAAGAGCACACCTTTTTATCATCAACCACCGTTCGGGAAATTGCTTCGTTAGGCGGTGACGTCAGCAGCATGGTCCCGCCGCATGTGGATACCTTTTTAAAAGCACGATTTCAAGGTTCCCAGGATGAAAATTTAAAAATGAGCTATATGACATCTCTGCGCGATTGATTATGAGGCTTATGCATATTGAGTCTTCGCAGAAAGCAAAAGTCAATGAGCGAGCTTTGTTCGTTTCGTTCGCAATCGTTGTCAGGAACAGTTGATGAATAAGATTTCGTCACCTACCTCACGCCCCTGACATCATCTTGAGACAGACCAGATTTTGCATGCAGCTTCGGTTGACGAAATAAATAATAAAGTGTAATCTTTAGCATAGATCTTGCAACAACAGCGTTTTAACAATCCCGGCCACGGGGAGAGCCTATGGACATTCTGCACCTGATAGACCGCTTAGAAGAGTTGTTTAACGAAAGTCGCCCCATCCCCTTTACCCACAATGTTGTTGTGGATGAAGATCGAATGCTGGATTTAATAGACCAGATGCGGGTCGCAATTCCGGAAGAGGTTAAAAAAGCTCAGCAAATCCTTGCCCAGCGAGATAGATTCCTTGCCCAGGCCCAGGAGGAGGCGAACCGAACTTTATCTTTGGCGCGCGAAAAAAGCGAGCAACTGGTTGAACGCGACTCGATCGTCCAGGCTGCCCATGCTCGCGCGGAACAAATTATCGCCCAGGCCAGGGTCGATGCAGAAAGCTCGCGCCGGGAAGCCGACGATTATGTTTTAGATACACTCACACGCCTTGAATCCCAGTTGGAAAGATATTTAAATCAAGTTCAAAATGGAGTCACTGCCCTACAGCAGCAGCATATGGCAACGATTCCGGTTGAGGCGCCTGCAGAAGAGGCCGAGAACGAACTAACCGAATAATTCTGACAACGATCCCCGGGCGCTCGCCCGGGGATTTTTTATTTTACCGACCTCTCGCGTTTGACAAACCTACTGTGAGCCACCTGGTCGACCAATTGGGGGAAGAGCCAGTTCAACCATAACGCTGGTCGAAATATTCCTGGAATAACAACCGATCGGCGTGGTCGGAGAATGATTTTCTCTACCACTTGGGCTACATCCTCGGGCCGGAGCCGTAATAATTTTGGAGTCGTCATGCCGGTTTTTCGATTTACTTTCGAGTTGGTTTTGAATTCTGTAGTCAACAGCCCCCGGGTATAAACCAGTTACATTGATCCCCCAAATTCTCACCTCCCTCCGTAAAGCTTCTGAAAACCCGCGCACACCAAATTTTGATGCTGCATAAATACTATAGGTAGGCATTCCAATGAAAGATGCCAGAGAAGCAATATTAATGATATGCCCGGATCTTTGCGCAATCATGCCTGGCAAAACGGACTGGGTCAACCAGATCATCCCGACAAGATTCACCTGAATCTGGGAATAGATATCCTCCTTAGGATCCAATTCCTCAAGCCATCTCAATCGTCCAAATCCCGCATTGTTGACAAGGATATCGATCTTGCCATACTCTGACAGGGCATCACTCACCGCGTTATGGATCGATTCGAGATTCGCAACGTCCAGGTACATGGCAGTTGCCTCCCCTCCCGCCTGCCGAATTTCATTCGAAATCGTGTTCAGTCGATCCAAACGGCGTGCACCCAGAATGACACGATAGTTTTTTTGAGCTAAATGCCTTGCTGTGGCTTCTCCAATTCCGGATGAAGCTCCAGAGATGAATACTATTTTCAAATTTTCCAAATCCGTAGGTCCTTCTCTTATGAATTCGATCTTGAACATTATCCTAAACCCAAACTCTTTCGTCAGCAACATGGAATCTTAATATGACGGGTTAAATTCTATATTGCTCTTTGAGAAGCAGTCACAGGTTTCATAGTTTACTCGAACGATCTAATAATCCACTAATTTGACAAGGTATATGCTTGACATCTCTAAACATTTAGATACAATTAATATAAACATGTTTGCATTACAAACTAGTTTACAGAAATAGTCTATGGACACGAAACAACTCAATTCAATCCAACAACGAACGGTTCAATATTGGTACAGTGATGGTCTGGCAGAAATTGCTGGATCTATCCTGTTTTTACTCTTATCCACTTATTTCTGGCTGATGGTGTACCTACCAGAACAGTCCCCGCAGCGATTTATTCTTGACATCTCCTTTGTCCTCATCATCTTCGGTGGAAGTTTTCTAACCGGAAAAATCACGAACGCTGCCAAATTACGGATCACCTACTCGCGCACAGGATTTATCCAATATCAAGTGGATCCCAAAACAAAAAATAGACGCCGATTGCTGTCCCTGGTGTTTGTATCTGCAATAGTCGCAGTCACGACGATTTTATTTTTTCAAGTGGGTGCAGATTTCAACTGGATGGCAGCAGCAACTGGCATTGTAATTGGGATTTTGACCCTGGGTCTTCTAGCACCCCGGATCGGCCTGGTACGTTTTTACCTGTATGGCATTCTTTCAGCGATCACAGGGATCATCATCAGCTTGCTCGGGTTTGAAAATATATTCGGTCTGGCGTTGTTCTACAGCCTGGCAGCATTTGTTTTGTTCGTATTCGGCTCGTTTACCCTGATCCGCTATTTGCGGGCAAATGAACTTTTTGTGGATAATCTAAATGAGTGATGAATTTCCACAAAGGGTTGAGCTAGATCGGATAATTCATGAACCCGCCAGGCTAATCATTACAACAATTCTAAATAATGTGGGAAGTGCGGATTTCTTATATCTTATGCACGCAACTGGTCTAACCAAAGGAAACCTCTCATCGCACTTAACCAAGCTCGAAAACGCCGGATATGTAAGTATCGAAAAAACTTATCGCGGTAAACTACCCCTCACAATCTGCGGATTAACCGATTCTGGGCGAACTGCATACCAAAACTACCGCAATCATCTATCTAAACTCATCGATATTCATCCACAATGATAGATCTAGCTTCCTTCCAAGTAAATTCACTCGCGGCTTTGGCATTGTCCGCTCTACCAACAATCTCTCCATTATCATTCCAAGGAGAACTAATTTGGATTTCTAAATCCGAATGGTTCCGAGTATACGGCTACTATACGACCAACAGGTCCGGTGAAGTCCTCGGCAATGGCATCCGTAGCCAGGGAGCTGAGGATCGCTCTTTTGCCGGTGTTTTTTTGGATCACATAGCCTATCCGAAAGGCAGAGCACCGAAGAAAACCTGGATTTCTATGGAAAACATGGTGGCTGCCAACTCTTATTCGAAAAAAATCGTGTTCGGCAGTGATGAATACATTGGTATCCAGATGAAGAGGAAAGCTAAGAATACCATTTAAAGCTTAGGCTTGAATCAGTTTTTACTTCATTTTGCCTTTTTTACCCCCCATTAATTTCGAATCGATCTTTTTCGACCCAAAAACCTAGTAGACTGTCCATCATAAAACCTAAAGATGGCACGCATCTTGCTACCTGATCAATGACCGAGAAGAATTGATCAGGAGAGCAAGGAAATGAAACCAAAGTACATTGTCATGCTTACCAAATCAGAACGTTCACAACTGAAGGAATTGATCTCGAGTGGTGAAGCCTCCGCCCGACAAATCCGGCGAGCCTACATTCTGCTGAAATCGGACAGCAGCCCAGAAGGTCCCAATTGGGGCTACCCGGCAATCTGTGAAGCGTATGATGTATCTGCACCGACCATCTATAATGTGCGCAAGAACTACACGGAAGGCGGGCTGAAGCGGGCAATCTTGCGCAAGAAACCGGAACGGCAGTATCTACGACGTCTGGACGGTGAAGGCGAGGCCCATCTGATCGCATTGGCCTGCAGTGAACCACCCGATGGTTATGAGCGCTGGAGCCTTCGCCTGTTGCAAGACCGGATGATCCGTTTCGAAATTGTGGAGAACATTTCGCACGAAACCATTCGGCAAACGCTCAAAAAAACAAGCTCAAGCCTTGGCTGAAAGAGCAATGGTGCATTCCACCTGATGCAAACGCCGACTTTGTTTGCTGCATGGAAGACATCCTGGCGCTCTACATGCAACCAGAAGACCCCAACCGCCCGTTGGTCTGTATGGATGAAGTACCCAAGCAGCTACTCTGCGATGTGCGCGACCCACTTCCAACTCAACCAGAACAACCTCGCCGGGTGGATTATGAATACCAACGCAATGGGGTCGCCAACCTGTTCATGTTCTTTGAGCCTTTTCGAGGTCAACGCCTTGTCAAGGTAACTGATACCCGCACTCGCTGGGACTGGGCTGAAGCGATGAGAGCACTCTCAGACGATATTCATCCAGAAGCGGAGAAGATCATCGCGATCCTGGATAACCTCAATATCCATACCCCAGCGGCTTTCTATCTGGTCTTTGAACCAGAAGAGGCCAGAAGGTTGGTCAACCGATTTGAGTTTCACTTCACGCCCAAGCATGGTAGTTGGCTCAATATGGCTGAGATCGAACTCAGTGTCTTGTCTCGGCAGTGTCTCAGCCGCCGCATTCCAGATGAGAAGACCTTACGCCATGAAGTTGATGCTTGGGTAGTCGATCGCAATTCGAAGGTTGTTAAGGTGGATTGGCGGTTTTCTACCGCCGATGCTCGTATCAAACTGATACGTCTCTATCCTAAGATTCACGTTTGACGGACTAATGGAAGGCATGATTGAATTTGCAAAGGTTGATCGAAAAGAGCAAACCATCAAGATGAGTTAGAATAGGACTGGCGTTTTCAACGAAAATTGTCAGGAGGATGAATGAACGACCAGTTCGATTTTGGGGGAAGCATTGTCTGGGAACCACAACTGCACCATCTCGAACAAGCCCATCTGACGGCGTTCATGCACCGCCATAACATCGATGACTACTCGGCCTTGATGCATAAATCCACGACCGACCCTGCCTGGTTTACACAAGCCATTCTGGATTATCTAGAAATCGAATTTTATGTCCCATATTCGACTGTATTGGATTTATCCGATGGTCTTGCCTGGCCGCAGTGGTGCGTAGGTGCGAAGCTAAATATTGTGCATAACTGCCTGGATAAATACCTCGGTACATCGTATGAAAACCAGGCAGCTCTACTTTGGGAAACCGAAGAAGGAATATCCGGCTCAGTAAGCTATAAAGATCTTGCAGGCAAAGTAAACCAATGCGCAAATGCTTTACGTAAATTGGGATTAGGGAAAGGGGATGCGATTGGCATATTTATGCCAATGGTGCCCGAAATCGTAGTCGCTTTCTTGGCGATAGCAAAAATTGGAGGCATCATCCTTCCTTTGTTTTCGGGGTATGGAGTCAATGCTGTTGTAACCCGGCTTTCGGACGTAGATGCGAAGGCTTTGTTTACCGCAGATGGATTCTTCCGACGTGGCAAACCGATCGCTATGAAACCTATCGCTGATGAAGCTGTCAACCAGGTGCAAACCGTAAAACACGTTATTGTGGTCAATCGGGCTGGTCTGGAAATCAACATTCACGCAGGACGAGATCATTGGTGGCACGATCTGGTTGAACCCGAATCGAAGCAAGCCCAAACTGAAAACACCAGCGCAGAAGATATTTTAATGGTCATTTACACATCGGGTACCACAGGGCGACCCAAAGGAGCTGTCCATACCCATTGTGGTTTCCCTGTCAAAGCTGCTCAAGATATGGCTTTTGGCACCGATGTGCATCGCGGTGACATTATCTTCTGGCTGACTGATATGGGCTGGATGATGGGACCATGGTTGGTCTTTGGAGCCTTAATTCTGGGAGGCACTTTCTTGATTTATGATGGTGCTCCAGATTATCCCAGGCCCGGATCGGCTCTGGGAACTTGTCGCCAGGCACTCCGTCAACTGCCTGGGAGTTTCACCGACCCTGATCCGTTCGTTAATACCCTTTGGAGATGTCTATCGCCGACATGATCTCAGTAGCCTGCGGTTTTTTGCCTCGACCGGCGAACCCTGGAATCCAGATCCATGGTTGTGGCTGTTTGAAAATGTGGGCGAGAAAAAACGACCGATTATCAATTATTCGGGGGGGACAGAGATTTCTGGCGGGATTGTCATGGGCAACCCCATTCTGCCGATAAAGCCTTGTGCATTCTCAGCCGCATGTCCGGGAATCGCTGCAGATGTTCTGGACGATCAGGGAAACCCCATCCGCAACAAGGTTGGCGAGCTTGTCATCAAGGCACCCTGGATCGGTATGACCCGCGGTTTTTGGCGCGATCCTCAAAGGTATTTGGATACTTATTGGACACGCTGGGAAAATATTTGGGTCCACGGAGATTTTGCGGCAATCGATACAGACGGCATGTGGTACATCTTGGGCCGATCTGATGATACGATTAAGATAGCCGGAAAACGGCTCGGCCCTGCCGAAGTCGAATCAATTCTCGTGCGCCACCCAGACGTGATTGAAGCCGCAGCAATCGGAGTTCCCCATCCGGTCAAGGGAAGCGAGCTCGTTGTTTTCTGCGTGTTATCAAAAAAAGCAAACCCGTCTAAAGAACTTTCCATTCAGCTGAGAAATATGGTTGCGGGTGATATGGGCAAGCCGCTTACTCCCAGTGAAGTTTATTTTGTGGACGATCTACCAAAAACAAGAAATGCCAAGGTGATGCGCAGGTTGATCCGTTCTGCATACATGGGGCAAGATCCTGGGGATACTTCTTCCGTCGTTAACCCAGATGCGGTGCAATCGATAAGTAATATTGTCCACCAATAATACATTCGAAATTTACACACAAGCCATCCAGAAGGTATCGTTCCTCGAATTATTTTTTCGGAAGAATAGGATTTGATGATATGCCAGTCTGGTGCCCGAAGTGCGGTGCAATGCTTCCGGATGGGTTAGCAATTTGCCCTCGCTGTGGAGCCCAAGTCAGCAAGCCATCTGCTGGCAAAACAGAGTTAGGCACGCGGGAAATTGCTCAATTGACTTTTGATATCCTACGTATTCTTTTGATCCCTGTGATTGTCATTCTTACCATCAGCTTCTTATGTTACCTACTATTTCTCCGCTAACGAAAACGGCAAACATCCCAATTGGAGGAATCTCTCATGCACTTCGAACTTAATGACGATCAGAAAATGTGGCAGCGCACAGTCCATGAATTCGTGGCAAAAGAGGTTAAACCAAAAGCCCATGAAGTTGATCAAAAAGCAGAATTTAATTGGGGAGCGGTAAAAAAAATGGGGGCGCTTGGTTTACTAGGTCTCAATATTCCCGAACAATATGGTGGTGCGGGGATTGATGCCATTAGTGCAGCCATTGCGATAGAGGAGCTTGGTTGGGGCTGCGGCAGTACTGCGCTGGCAATCGCTGCGCATAATGGGTTGGGTTGTGCACCAGTGGCGCTATTTGGCTCCGAGATCTTGTGTAATCAATATCTTCCACCCATCGTGAACGGCAACGGTAACCTCGCAGCCCTGGCACTGACAGAACCCGGCGCAGGGTCGGACCTAAAAGGAGGCATCCAAACTCGCGCTCAACAGTTTGGTGAAGATTGGATCATTAACGGATCAAAAATGTGGTGTACGAATGCCAGTATTTCAGATTTTATCGTTACTTTGGTGCGCAGCGATCCTGCCGGCGGATCCAAGTCATTGAGTCTAATTCTGATTCCGACTCGCAGTCCGGGTGTGCACATTGGGCCTCCAGAAAAGAAAATGGGCTTAAAGGGATCTCCTACCCATGCAGTCACTTTTACCGAGGTCCGGGTGCCGTATGGAAATGTGCTGGGTGAACCAGGCGATGGCTTGTACCAGACTTTTGCCGTTCTCGATGGGGGCCGGATTGGTATTGGTGCGCTCGCCATCGGGCTCGCCCAGGCCGCGTTGGATGAAGCGATTAAGTATGCCGGTGAGCGAAAGACATTCGGCCAACCCATTGGAAGCTATCAAGCAATCCAATGGATGATCGCCGATGCTTTTACTGAAATTCAAGCTGCGCGGTGGATGATTTATCACGCTGCCTGGCTGAAAGGAGTGGGCAAACCATTTACGCGGGAGGCATCCATGGCAAAATTATTTGCTACCGAGATGGCAGAGCGAGTCACCAGGAATGCTATTCAAATCCATGGTGGTTATGGATATAGTTCTGAATTTCCGGTCGAACGGATTTATCGTGATGCCAGATTGATGACGATTGGGGAAGGGACGAGCGAAATCCAGCGATTAATTATCGCACGCAGTTTGTTAACCTGATTGAGAATTAAATCCTGCAAGAGCTTCAGGGAGTCCCGGCTGCAAAAGCCGAACTGGTCAATGACCCCATTTCGTCTGGCGGCCAATATATAAAGAGCGCCTGACCTATAATATTATCAAGCGGTACCGGCCCCCAGTTGCGCGAATCCGAAGAGTTATTCCGGTTATCCCCCATGACAAATATAGATCCCTCTGGCACAATCCATGTTCCGCGAACCGTGGGTCTTTCCCGAATGTAAGGTTCCTGGATGGGTTGATTGTTAACATATACGATACCATCCCTGATGCTAACTTCTTCACCTGGTAGTGCGATGACGCGCTTAATGTAGGGTTCGGGCGATTCGAAAGGGGGATCAAATACCACGATGTCACCCCTATCCGGTAACCCAAACCGGTAGGCTAAACGATTCACCAGGACGGCATTTCCAGGGTGAAGTGTATTTTCCATGCTGACTGATTCGATCCTGATCCTCGCGGTGATTAGGTTGATGCCTAAAAAAAGGATGACAGAGATGAATACAGTCTGGAAAATATCAACCAGCATCTGCTTCCAACCATCTTCAGGTTGGGCAGATGGATCAGGCACAAATTCCTGTCGGAAATTCTCCAATTAGAACCTCTATGGTACCTTAACCTGCATTCTGTCAGCTCTGCTTTAGCAGGGTATGTCCTTCCTCGGAACCAGGATAATCTTGCAGAAGTTGGACAGCGTGCGGGAGAACAGGCAGAATAACTTCGATATTTTCAAGCGCACCTTTCGGGCTGCCGGGCAAATTCACAATCAATGTTCTGCCCCTGATGCCGGCTTCTGCTCTGGACAACATGGCATGCGGAGTTACAACCAGACTGGCTGCTCGCATTGCCTCTACCAACCCGGGCGCAGGCCGGTTGACGACTGAACGCGTCGCCTCAGGCGTGATATCACGCAGTGCAAAGCCCGTGCCCCCTGTAGTCAACAAGATATCTAGCTTACCACTATCGCACCACGCAATCAAGGTATCGCGGATCATTTCCAAGTCATCTGCAACTACAGCCTGGTCACCTATAACCCATCCGTTGCTCACCATCAACGAGATAATTGCTGGTCCCGAAAGATCAGGTCGCTCACCGGAGGCAGCACGATCCGAAATCGTCAGAACACCACAGGAAAATCTCATAGCAATTCTTTCCCATAGGCAAATAGCTGCATCTGTTGAAAACCACGTTTTTCATAAAAGTTCATCGCCTGGATATTGTCGGTTGTGACAAGTAAATAGTATTTGACACAGCCCTTTTGACGAAGTCGTTCCTCTAGTTCAGCCACGAGTAGCTGTCCAATTCCCTGGTTCCGAGCTTCTTCAACGACTGCCAGATGGTACATCATCCCTCGTCGCCCATCAAATCCCCCTAAAACCGTGCCAACGATGTCACCGTTAATTTCGCAAACGAGAAACAGGTCTGGATCACGGGAAAGTTTTTTTTCAATTTCAGCCACCTCATCCGACCTGCCAACATGTATTCCTGGCCCTGCCGATTGCCATAAAGTAATCACGGCGGCATAATCGACCGGAAAGCGAAATTCGCGGATCAGTGGACTACCCTTCATCAATGCCGACCACCTTCTTCCATGAACCGTGAATACCATCATCAGTGACGCCAAAATAAAAGCGCAGTTGGTCTCCGATTTTTTGCACCAGGTCGTACCGGACATTTTTTCCCTGTTTATAACTCTTTAATAGACCCAAAGAGCCGTGCCAGGATATATGTGCTCGGTGAGGATCTGCCGGAAGTTTGGCATATTGTTGTATGGCGTAATGCCATAACCGGCGGGCAGATTTTTCAGTCACATTCTTGACTACATTGCCGTTACGCAAATCACGCATGGTGTAGTAACTGGAGCCATTCCGTTCCTCGACGTTAACGATTTCAACTCCCGTTCTGGGTGCGAGGTCATCATCATCTTGTTCTATGGGTGGCTCGACAGCTGACAATTCCGCAACATCTTCATCATCTTTAATGGTTGCCGGTTTGCCCTTTTGCGGCATCCCCCTAAGCACCAATCCTACGATTTCATCCCGCACTGCCAACCCGGTTTCTGCCTCGTCGCGCACATAGATTTTATTATCATCGACCGCATAAGGCGGATCTTCACCACGCGGAATTAATACTCGGATAATTTTCTTGCCACGGACATCCTGAACGTCAATTGAACAGCCGAGCGGAGGGCTGATCCGTTTGCTGATTTCTTTTTCAAGCTGGCTGATGTCTTGTTCAGGTTCTTGCACACCCATCGGCGTTTTTTTAGGATCACTACTCAGACCAATATACAGTGTTCCGCCATTCGTATTGGCAAACGCACAGACGTTGGCAATAATTGAATACAATTTTCCGGCCCGGACGGTCATAAACTCGTGAAAGTCCTGGACGAGATTTTGACCTTCCTCGCGCGCAGTCTGGATAAAATCGAACACTGGTTCTGCCATTTGCCGGTGCGGACGAGTGCGGGCAAAATCATTACTTTCAAATAATTCCGTCAGAGCTTCAAAAGATACCTCTGGGATTAACACTTCTGTAACACGGTCACCCACGCCTAAATTTTTCTTCCGTTGTGCATCAACCGTTAATCGATGGGCATCAGAGCCTTGTATGCAATGCATCCGCCGGGGATATTCGGGCTTTGTCCCGCTAAAAAATGCAGAGGTTGTCCGTGGTCCTTTTTGCTCTAGATCTGTAACCTCTAACGCATGCAAGTGTCTGTCCTGGGTGTAAGCAATTTTCGTTTGCCCTCCAAAACTAAATCCCCGCATGGCGACACCATTGCTTGAATTTGCATGAGCAGCAATTACCAGCCCCCCCGCTGCATCAATTTGCTCGTAGGCAGTCAGCACATCCGATGTAGCGCCCACTGTTGCAGAGCCATCATCCAACTGGCTCGAGTCAATACGCAGGCTGAGTAAAAGATGCTCGATTTCCCGAATCGGTTTCTCGGGGTTGAATATTCCCAAAATGTGGAAACCAAATGTTGCGGAAAATTCAAATCCAGGTAGTACGAGAATTTTCTCAAACAGCCGATGATATTCGTCCAGCATTATCTTCTCGTTCGGCTGTAGGCGGTTTAGTTTTTCCAGGAATTCAAGCTGGTTTACTTCCTCCATCATTTTCCGATAGCCTGCAATCGTATTATGATCGGTAAAGGAAATAATATCCAAACCGCGCACTTCTGCGCGCTGCAATATTTCCAAATATGTCACACTGGCCTGTTGGTAGTCACTGGATGCAGCCGTATGAAGGTGCAAATCCATTGTCCGCCACTGCATGGCCCCACGATGTTTTCTTTTTGTCACAGAATAGATCTTCCTATTACCTTAGTTTTTTCTTCTATACCGACTGGGTAGATGACCTAATACTTTTTATCAGGTCATCTGGCATGAACGGTTTTAATAAAAAGTCATCCGCCCCTGCCAAAACACAATCGGCACGCATGTCTTTCCCAGACGACATGATCACCCGGGTATCGTGGATTCCAGTTGTACGGCGGATTAAACGCAATAATTCTAACCCGCTCAAGTATTTGAGATGAACGTCCAGGATAATGATGTCGGGTCTCTCACGTTCGATTGGCGACACTGGGTCTTCTTCAAAATTGTATTGAATAACCTGGTAGCCTTCAATCTCCAGTAAAGTCTTCAGGAGAGAAAGCATTGTGACATCATCTTCGATAAGCATAACTTTGTTCATTATGTCTTGGCTGCTTTCTTACGCTCAACGCGTTTTTTCTTTTTCGTCCCATTCAGTGGTAAGGGTTCTAAACTGGCTTCCAATACCTGGCGAATATTTTCAACGAATACAAATTTAATTTGGTCTAACACTTCCTGCGGCAGATCTTCCAAATCAGCCTCATTGCGGTTAGGTAAAATAACAAGGCTTAATCCACTGCGGTGGGCTGCCAGCACTTTTTCCTTGATTCCACCAACTGGTAGCACCTGTCCGCGTAATGTAATTTCGCCTGTCATTCCTACATCTGGCTTTACCGGGCGTTTTGAGATTAAGGATACTAATGCAGTAGCCATCGTCACGCCGGCTGATGGACCATCCTTTGGTTGAGAGCCTGCAGGAACGTGCAAGTGAATGTCCGAATTCTCAAAAAAGTCTGGTTCAAGTTCCAATTTTTCCGCATTTGAGCGAACATACGAAAGGGCAGCACGAGCTGACTCCTGCATGACGTTGCCTAATGAACCGGTTAATTGAAAACCCTTTCCTCCTGGCATCCGGCTTGCCTCAATGAACAAAATATCTCCACCAACGGGTGTCCATGCCAGGCCAGTTGCAACTCCTGGGATGGAGGTTCGCGTGGCAATTTCTTCAGGTTCCAGGTACTTTGGCCTACCAAGCATCTCGTGAACTACAGTTTCATTCACCGAGATCGCCTGAGTTCTGCCTTCAGCAATCAGGGTGACAACCTTACGGCAGATCGAACCTATTTCACGTTCCAGGTTACGCACACCAGCTTCGCGCGTGTAGTGACGAATGATTTCCTGCAAGCCAGTTCTTTCGAATGAGATTTCTACATGCCTGAGGCCATTTTCAAGAATCTGGCGAGGAATAAGATAACCTTCGGCAATACCAATCTTTTCACCTTCAGTATACCCAGAGAGAAAGATAATCTCCATCCGATCGCGCAATGGTCCCGGAATCGTTTCGAGTGTATTGGCAGTCGTAATGAACATTACTTGAGAGAGATCATAAGCGACTTCGATGTAATGATCTCGAAACTCAACATTTTGTTCGGGATCTAAGACTTCTAAAAGCGCGGAGGCAGGATCTCCGTGAAAATCGAAAACGAGTTTATCAATTTCATCCAGCATAAAAACCGGGTTGCCCGAATCAACGCGCCGGATCGCCTGGAGGATACGACCGGGCATCGCGCCAATATAGGTTCGTCTGTGCCCACGGATTTCTGCTTCGTCACGCATGCCACCAAGAGAAATCCTCACAAATTTTCGCCCCATCGCGCGGGCAATCGATCGTCCCAGGGAAGTCTTCCCAACACCCGGTGGTCCGACAAAACACAAAATTACACCCTCCCGAACCCGGCGGATTTCATCAGCGACTTCGTCAAGCTCATCTTTTCGTTCCTGCCGAAGTTTGCGGACGGCCAGGTATTCAAGAATCCTTTCCTTGATATCCTTGAGACCAAAATGATCTTGATCGAGCACTTCACGGGCATGAGAAATGTCCAGGTTATCCTCTGTCGTCAATCCCCAGGGAAGAGAAACCAGCCAATCGAGATAGGTTCGGATCACGCCATATTCTGCAGCTGCGGTGGGCAATCGCGACATGCGATCCAACTCTCGCCGAGCTTGTTTTTCTGCCTCTTCAGGCATTTTAGCATTCTCAATTTTCTGCCTGAATTCTTCGACCTCGGCAGCCTGCTCATCTCCTTCACCCAATTCCCGTTGGATAGCCTTTAGTTGTTCACGCAGGAAATATTCCCGCTGAACTTTTTCGATCTCTGTTCGGGCTTCGTTTTGGATTTTTTGTCCAATTTCGAGTACTTCGATCTCCCGTGTAAGAATATTGATCAGCTTGCGAAGTTTTTCAGAGGTGTCATCAATTTCCAGAATTTCCTGCGAGTCACGTAGATCCATCCGTTGAAAGTTTGCGATTGTATAGACAGTCTGCAGCGGTTCTTCAAGACTCATGATAGATGCGACTAGCTCTCGGGGAATGGAGGGGATTAAGTCAGCAATCTTCTCAAACCTCTCCAGCGCGTTCCTCGAAAGAGCTTCAAGTTCCAGGTTATCATCAACATCTTCGGGCGTTAACTCAATCGTTGCTTTAAGATATGGCTCATGCTGGACGAAATCCCCCAGGCGAAATCGCGACATTCCCTGCACCAATAGGCGGATCGTCCCATCTGGCGCGCGGAACAGACGGTGGATCAGGGCTACTGTCCCCATCCGGAATAGATCTTTGGGCTCAGGGACCTCAAGATCGGGATTTGTTGATGCCACCAATCCGATGAGGCGTTCATCCCCTGCCATCACCTCATCGATAAGCCGGATTGAACGCGGTTGACCGATGGTTAATGGAACTGCTGTATGTGGATAAACCACCAGCCCGCGTAACGGCAAAATGGGTAACACTGTTGGAATAGTTAGTTTTGCCTGTCCCTCATCATCGTCTTGAATCGTCCCGGGTTCGCTACCTTCAGAAATTAGAGGGGTAATCTGCCCCTGCCGGATAGAATCTTCGTCTTCCAACCCTTCTATTGAAGATTGGTGAATTTCAACCGGATCACGATACTTTTTATTTATTGCCATAATCATTTCAACCCAACATCTGGATTTGCCTGGGTTTTTAACCGGTCGGCGAATTACCAGGAAACCATTCCGGTATTCTTCTTTTAATTGTTCGACGATTCCGGGGAATGGCAGCTCAACTTCAGTGCTAAATTCCCCAAAACGGATATCCATTTGATGGCAAGCTCGTTTTCCCGGGACATCCTGCTTGAATCCTCGCACCACAAGTTTTTTCATCCTTAACTGTAATCGAAAAATCGTTATCCCGCATCCCTGCTATCACAATCCGCCCGAACGCCTAATCGATAACATCTTAACATCAATTTCAGGCAGCCAGATGTGGCTGCACGGCGAAAAATGACCATACTTACATTGATTTGCACTCAGGGTAAACAAATCACTCTTTTCAAACCAGGTCGAAGTTGATGAATCGAATATTCGCCCGCCATCCGCCATTCCGCGACATCCCATTGCAGTTTGCCATCATCCGCGATTTGATTTCCATTCTGTCAAAGCCGTGCTGGCTACCACTAAGACCGCGTCGAAGTTTGGCTTTAATCCGAACGAAGGCAGATAATCAATATATCCGGCTCTCCCCTTCCTAAAAACAACAAATAGAGCCCTGCGGAGCATTCGCAATTCTTTAACCAAGACTCCAAATTTTTCGCCAAAATTAACGTTGTAGTGATCAGGTACCACTCTCACCTGGTTTATCCAGGCAGCACCAAACCAACGTTTCTGAGCAAATGGTAAATCTCTGCTGATCATAAGTATTTCGATTCTTCTGCCATTGAGTGAGCTTCATGAATAAAGCAACGAGCCTCCCGATCGCAAACTTAGGTATTTTGGGATGGCAATGCTGCCATGATGCGAACTTTACATTGTGTATCCGCGAGGATATGAACCTTCTTTCAATCAAGCCCAGTCATAAAAAATATCTTGTGCCTAATCACCGATTTCGGTTTCCCTGCCAATGATTGTTAAAGGACTCCCTGCAGCCTGAAAAATCCCCTCTCGCTCGATACCCAATTGCCTCAACGGACGTGAAAACGGTACAAAATCAGCGCCCCCGGCGGGATTCGAACCCACAACCATCGGATTAGAAGTCCGGCGCTCTATCCATTGAGCTACGGGGGCAGAAAAAGAATCTATTCAATTGGAACTACCAAATGGCCTTAAACCCCGGTATACGCGCGCCCCAGACAGAACTTTAAGGATCATTTCGGGGGAGCGGTGAAGTCTTTCTGCAATATCAGCAGCAGTTAATGGAGCATTTCCATTCGCCAGGAACAATCGAAAGATCGACTCAACGAGCGAGCTAGATTCGGTTAAGAATCGGTCATTATTTGCATAATGTGCAATGAGTAAATGCTGGATTGCATCGACTTGCCGCACTTCTGCTGTTTCTGAATCAATCACATCAATATACTCAACTGGCCCGGTCTGGCCGAGCACAATACGATGCTCTTCGGACAAATATTCCGATAGATGAACGCGCCAGTTCCTTTCATTTTGGCTCCACCAATCAAAATCAATGTGATATGGTGTCTGAATTGTTGGTTTTACCAGGCTAAATTTCCTAACTTCTGCCACCCACATACTCCTTTATGGTGAGTTCAGGCTTGCTCTGAGTCATCAAATCGAAAATGCAAATCACCAACATGCACGAACCAGGGTCGGGATGCCAATAATGCCATGATCGGACCTGGGGGACAGCGCCGGACAAGGTTAACAGCTGCGTATAACTCACTGACGTGCGTGTGTCCTTGCGGATTGAGTTTGGTTAATTCTCGCACCATATCGACGACTACCCTTTCAAATGCAGGTTGCTGCTTTTCATTGCGCACCCAAATCTTCTCAAGGTTTTCTACATCGGGCACTGCAATTGCCATACGCTCATCGTACTCAGCCTGAACGATTTGCCGCAACATCGCAAAAACGATTCCTCCGTCCGATCCGACCAGCACGGTGCGCATCCAATCCCGGCTGGACCGGCGAGCACCAGCCTGAACAATCACCTCACCAGGTTTCGTGCTGCGTGATACTCTGACAATACTACCGGGGCCTAATCCACGGCTTTCATACCAATCCTTTAAGCCGTATACATAACGTTCTTTCCTAACAACCCAGCCCGGAATTTCCTCACCAGTATCACCATCCATCAAAATAAAACGGACGCGCGGAGCTTCATATGCAGACGGAAATATTGGCCGCACCCTGGAAGATAATGGTAGGGTTCCCGCTTGCCAGTGAGGGAAAATCAGCCGCACTTCAACCTCAGAGGGTGCGCTACGGGGGTCAATAATCGTATTCACGCGCGTAAGTTCATCATCCAGTTGCTGTTCCAGGGCGAGCATGTCTCCGGATAAGACCGACCGATCGTAATCAACTAGCGGATAATTCAAATACACCGGTACTTTTTGTACATACTCAGGCTCAAGTCGTTTTAAGAACCAAACGATCTGGCCAGAAGAACCAACTTCATCGAATCGCTTATCTAGCTCCATCGCATAATCAAATGAAAATTCCACCAATTTTGGATTTTCACTTGTATCAATCTCAACCTGCTCCAAGATTTCTGTCGTTGTCAAGGGACCGCCACCTGCCATATCAAGAACCGCTTCAGCCAGGTTCAGATGACCAATATTGATGTCCATCAACAAAGCAACCGGAAACCACCGTCCGGCAATCTTTACAAAATCCGGGTTGTTTTGTAATCCATCTTCCAGAGCATCATAAATTTCATCCGCATATTGCTGCAGTATCAGGTCATGATTTAAGGAATCATCATACACAACATCTTCAGGCTGGTTGAGTAGGTGATCCTCGTACCCACTTGCAAAACTTTTTTCCTCACCATTACCAAAATCAACCGTAATGACTTCAAATGGAGGTAAATCCGGGTTATTCCCTGTACGGACAGTTGTCACATTTCCCTGGCGCCATTTGAGAGCAGGGAACACCAGTTTTTGACCTGCCTCATACTTGGCTTTAGGCAGGTATACATCGCCCCCTGCACTGCGCTTCTTCTCAATCTCTGCGACTTCCCTGCGAATACGCTCAGCTACAAGGACTTTTACCAGTTCATCTGGTGTTAAGGGTGTTTCGACGTCAAGTAGATGTTGATAAATAAATTCGACGTCTGCGTCCTGGAGTTCAAATGTTTGCCAATAATCTTCTCGAAGTGCAGAACTAGCCATTACCATTTACAAAACCTCAATTGTTGATATTCTTTGGTACGCGCCTAACTGGCGGATTTGAATTTGTTACAAATCCCAACAAAAACATATTATACTCTTAATTATTAAGAAAAAATTCACTGGAATGGAGTAGAAATCAGCTCATGAGTGATCAAAATTGGATCGTTGTCCGACAGGTAGCTGGCGAAATTGCAGCTGAAATTTTACGGGGTTTACTAGAGTCACAAGGTCTTCAGGTTTATTTAAACCAGGAAGGTGCCGGCAGAGAGTATGGACTCAATATCGGCCCGATGGGGAACGTCGAAATACTGGTCCCTGAACAGAGCGAGCAGGAAGCCCTCAAAATTCTTGCTGCTTATGATGCAGGTGAATTTGAAGATTTCGACGAAAATCAAGGGTAGGCTTGCTGAAGCCAAGTAATTGGATCTGCCTGGACTCCACCAGCCCAAATTTCCCAATGCAGGTGCGGTCCAGTTACCCTCCCGGTAGCACCAACTTTGCCAATGAGCTGTCCGGTTTCGACTGCATCGCCGCTACTGACCAAGATTTCGGATTGGTGCATATAAATTGTATAAACTCCCCATCCATGGTCAATGATGGTCGTATTACCTCGGACGGTCAGGGGGCCAGCAAATACCACCTCGCCAGCTGCAGGAGCATAAATATCATCTCCTACCGCACCGCAAAAATCCAGCCCTGTGTGGAAGAAACTGTAAGGACTGCCGTTGTAGGATCGCCGATGACCAAAACCGGAAGGAAAACATTCACTAAATTGAGGTGCGACCGGACTGCGAAACTGCCCGCTCCAAAGCTTTTCAGAGCTGGCAGGTGCTGTGAGCGCATTTACCTGCTCATTTTCTGGTTCTGTCACCGCTGGGTCCACAACCGATGGATCTACAGCTAGAACGGGATCGTATGGATATCCAGCTTCTCCTATATAGACCCATTGTGAAAAACCAAAATTGCCACCATCGGGTAAATTGCCTTCCACCACAAGAGGGTAAAAACCCGGTTGTTGGAGGGCATGAATGCCTTGTAAGGCGTAAATATTCTGATCTTCAGCAAAGAAATGTAATTTTTGCTCGCCTAAAGAGCCAGACAATTCAATCCCTTCATCCGCCTGAAGCGTCACGACCACAGTGCTCCCCTGTTCAATGCGATCCGGCTTTAAGGATACCGAGTTGAAAACTGCAGGTAGGCCGCCCGGGCCACCATCTGATATTCCTGGTATAAATAAGGTTTCACCTGAGTTTATTGACCATTGTTCATTAACCATATTCGTAGAAAGAATGGACCAGGGGTTACTGCCGGATACAGCCGCCAGTTCCAGTGGCGACTTTGCCATTTCCATCTGTACTCTTCCTCGAACAGGCGTTTCCTCTATGGCCTCAGTAAGAATTAAATCGGAACCCCAATAGGCTTGTTGGGGATTGACCAGGCGGTTCAATCTTGCAAGGTCTCCTTCCGAGATCTGATAGAAACGGCTTAAACTTCTCAGATTTTCACCAAAGGGAACTTCCCTGGTTACAAGCCGCCCCTGCACTCCCTGCAATCCTGGAATTACAAGATCGGCACCGACAGCGAGCTGATTCGGGTTGGTTATGTTGTTCGCTAACGAAAGTTCATCAATGGAGACACCAAACTTAATGGCGATACTCCATAGGCTGTCGCCCTCTTCAACGCGGTATAACGGCCCATTTGGTACCTCGTCTTGAGCGTGGACACCAAAACCAGGAAGCAGGAAAACGATCGCTAAAATACTAACGATCAGGTATGAGAGATATTTCGATGGTTTCACCAATATGGTACTCATTCTTTCTTTCCAGATGCGCTTCCAGTACGTAGCGGGCGGGTATCTTAGGCAGGTAAATCGGATGCCAACGCCTCGCAATACACTTATCAACAACCTGGAACTCACTGTTTATCCAAATCACACAAATATCGAAGGACATACCCAACATGTGAATCGCGGCATTGATGATACTATCGGTGCGCTGAACTAACAAGAGGCCCTCATATGCACCGAGCGCGGGTCTGAACATCAGCCCGCGAAGTTGGCATCCAAATGAGATGCAGTAGATTGATTTGATGGGTTGGATTTCCAGCCGGTTGACGTTTCGGATGAGCGCCCGGGTCATCCCTTCACGTTCCTATTATATGATCGACGCCAGGTCTCACAGAAGTCAGGTTTGTTCGGTAGATGTCCGTTTTTTCTCTAAAACTTTTTCAACGCTCGCGATGAGTTCTTGAGGGCTAAACGGCTTAGAAATGTAATCGTCTACTTTTGCGATGTGTAATCCGAGAACCCGATCAATCGTATGGGCTTTAGCAGTCACAACGATTACAGGGATATGGCGGGTGGCTTCATCGGCTTTCATTTGTTGAAAGACTTCCCATCCATCCAGGTCGGGCATCATCAAATCCAGGAGAACAAGATCAGGCAATTCATTCCGGACAGCTTCAAGTCCTTCTTTTCCCCCATTGGCTCCAATGACCTCAAAACCCTTCCGCCCAAGAATCAGGCGGACCAAGTCAATCATTTCGACTTCATCTTCAATATAAACAAGTCGCTTGGAGTCATCCGTCATAAAATGTCTCCCGAATACTCAGGCCAATTTCCACAAGTTTACCACATTGAAAACCAGTTAATACTTGTGAACAAATATCGAATTAATTGCAGGCAGAACCACAAAAATTGTTGTTGTCGGCAGATAATGATCTCGATATACCACCTCCCCTTGCCACACTGTTTTCAAGCGACTATAATTTAGGCGAATTTTGGAATGTGAGGCGATACCTATGATTGATGTTAATGAACTCCGCAAAGGAGTTACGTTCGAGCTTGACAATAGTCTCTATAAAGTCCTCGAATATGATCACCACAAACCCGGACGGGGGAAGGCGACCATTCGCGTAAAAGCACGTGACTTGCGTACAGGAACGATCCTCGACAAAACCTTCTCATCGGGTGATCGGGTTCAAGATGTGCGCCTTGATTATCACAGCGTCCAGTATCTTTACTCGGATAGCGATTTTTTTTATTTCATGGATCTTGATACATTCGAACAACCGGCAATCCGTTCAGATTTAATCGGTGACTCGTCGGAATTTCTAAAAGAAGGCCTTGAGGCGAAACTGACGTTTTACGGCAATGAAGCTTTGGACATTGAGCTACCGATTACTGTTGACCTCGAGGTAACAGAAGCTGAATCGGCTATCCGGGGCGATACAGCAACCGGTGTCACAAAAAAAGTGCTTACAGAAACTGGCTTACAAGTTCAAGTACCGTCCTTTGTAACAGTGGGCGACGTTATACGTGTGGATACACGCACCGGTGCTTATCTAACCCGCGCCTGAACTATCGAGCTTGCTTTTGATCACTACCCCACCCAAATGGTGGGGTAGTTAGATTTCAGGCACATGCTATAATCCCTACCATGCGTACTCCTGCTGGAAAAGAATGCCAATATTTTTATGGTGATTATTATCGGGGTCGTAACAAAGAAGAGTGTCGCCTGATCGATCAGGGCGAGGGTCCCAGTCAATGGAATCCAGACTTGTGCAAAACCTGCCCGGTCCCAGATATCCTCGCAGCGAATGCCTGCCCAAATCTCATCCTTGAGGCTGATGTAGTTCGGCAATTCGCCTTGTTAGGGAAAAAAGTTAAAGTCACTGCCTACTGCACCAAAACCAAGGCAAATGTAAGGGAGCCAAAAGTCGGGTGTGGGCAATGCCATCCACTTCCCGCTGTATTTACGATTAATGATAATAAATCATGACTGTAACTTTATTGCTAGATTTAGATAATACCCTTTTAACGAATGAAATCGATCCATTTATACGTGAATATTTTCAAAAATTCGCCGATTATTTGGCGGATCAGTTTTTACCTGACCAACTAATAAATTCATTGCTGGCAGGTACCCGCCATATGATCAATAATAATAACCCCGACTGCACCCTGGAAGAAATATTTGATTCAATTTTTTATCCCCGATTGGGAGTCGCTAAACAAGATCTTGAGGAAAAACTTGAAATATTTTACGCCGATGTTTTTCCTGAATTGCGAGTCCTGGTTCACCCACGACCACAAGCGATGGAGCTTGTAGAGAATGCGCTTAACCGCGGTTATACATTATGTATCGCAACCAACCCCCTTTTTCCCCGGGAGGCAGTAATCCAACGGATCCGATGGGCAGGATTGAATCCGGATTCATTTCAATTAATCACGTCCTTTGAAGATTTCCACTTTGCGAAACCGAATCCGGCATATTACACAGAAATTCTAAGCCGGCTGGTGTGGCCAGATGGTCCAATCATCATGGTGGGAGATCATCCAGTAAATGATATTCAAGGAGCTCAAAAAGCCGACCTAGCTACATTTTGGATTACAGGTGAGAAGCAAGATCTTGCCAATCCAAAAGCTGGGGCTGGAAAATTAGAGGACTTATTGCCCTGGATTGATCGCTTTACGAGCGACCAGTTATCCCCGGTGTATTATTCAGCAAGCGCCTGCTCCGCTGGGCTGTTGGCAACTCCTGCCGTACTGGACAGCTGGTTGGAAAATTTACCTTTAGCTGCCTGGACATATAAACCAGAGCTGGAGGAATGGGCGTTGAATGAGATCGTCTGCCATTTCCGGGATGTAGATCGAGAAGTAAATTTACCACGATTGGAAATCATCCTGCGTGAAAAGAATCCATTCATAACTGGAGTCGATACCGACCCTTGGGCACAGTCACGCAATTATCTTAAACAAGATGGGTTGGTTGCACTTCACCAATTTTTCAGGCATCGATCCGACATTTTAGAGCTGATAAGCGGCCTTCAAGCCGAAGAATGGAATCGTCCTGCCCGCCACTCCATATTTGGGCCAACAGATCTGCTAGAAGTCGCCTGGTTAACCGCCAGACACGATCGCATGCACATCAGCCAGATTTTTGAAACGCTGTCTAACATCCCACCAAATATTTATCAATCGTACTGAGGCGGAACCAGTCAGCATTACTCTTTTGGTATCCACAGTTTATTACTGGCGGCGCCTCCTTCCTGGCCCGGTTGTGTTATAACCTCCAACTGTTCCTGAAATGGAGGAATGCGAGGAGACGGACTCTATGGCAGTTAATGCACATATTACCGGTTGGGGTATGGTCGTACCGGAAAAGATTCTTACAAATCACGATATCGCCAAGTTTGTCGACACCAATGACGAATGGATACGATCAAGAACCGGGATTGAAGAGCGCCGGATTGCTTCCTCCGACCAGACTACCGCTTCGCTTGCCACAGACGCCGCTCAAAAAGCTCTTAGGATGGCGAATTTACACCCATCCCGGCTTGATCTGATCATCGTATCTACTTCCTCTCCCGAGCACATCTTCCCGGCAACAGCCTGCATCGTCCAGGACAGGATTGGTGCAACCAAGGCCGGAGCATTCGACCTACTGGCGGCATGCACTGGTTTTATCTACGCGTTGGATATGGCTACCCAGGCAATCCGTTCAGGATCGATTCAAAATGCGCTGGTAATCGGCTCCGAGACCCTTTCGCGATTGATTAACTGGCAAGATCGGGGTACTTGCATTTTGTTTGGCGATGGAGCTGGAGCATTTGTCCTCCAGGCGAGTGAGCAACCCGGTGGAGTGCTTGCCTCGATGCTTCGATCCGACGGATCGGGGGGTGAGCTTCTTTCTGTTCCTGCAGGTGGAAGCCGCTTCCCAACCTCGCAGGATACTCTTAACCGTGGTCTCCATTATATTCAGATGAACGGACGCGAAGTATTTCGTTTCGCAACCCGCGTCATGGCACAGGCAACGCAAGAGGTCACTGAAGCTGGTGGAATGACTATCAATGATATTGACTTAATAGTTCCGCACCAGGCAAATTACCGCATCATCGAAGCAGCTGCGCGCGGCCTAAAATTACCGATCGAAAAGTTTGTGATCAATGTCAATCATTATGGAAATACCTCGACGGCGTCTATCCCGGTCGCCACATGTGAGGCAATCCAACAAGGTCGTCTCAAGCAAGGTGATCGGGTTGTATTTGTCGGTTTTGGCGCAGGATTGACCTGGGGTGCAATGGCCGTTCAATGGTCTGGTCCATTTGAAACTAAACCTGAAGTCAGGGTATGGAGCTACTCGAATTGGGCACGTGCCCGTTCACTGATGCGTAGGGTTGCACGCCGATTAGAAGGGGCAATCTGGGGTCGTCGGAGTGGTGATTAGCCAAAGAAAATCCATTCTCGATTTCATCAAGTTCTCTTGATGAGCCGACGTGAAAACCGGGGCACGATACTTATCCTATTCCCTGGTCGCATCATCCAAAAACTCTTCCACGAATAGTGAAAGCTGTAGAGTATATTTCGCCACTCGCTCAAGATAGTGAAATGGGTACGGGTTATGTTGACCCAGTGTTACTTCGCGCACATAGCTTCTCATCGTGTGATTGGTGGTAAGATGGGATTGACTTTATTCGTCTCAGTAGACGAGTATTTCTTGAATGTGTTTTCCTCTCATTCTGAATTTTCAAGAGGAAATATCAGTGAATTATACGAATTAGAACTGGATTAGACTTATTTAAACCAACTGGTTTAGATCGGTTGGTTGGTATAATTCCTTAGAGTTTGTTGTGTTTGCCTAATTGTTGGAGGTAGCTGTGAATCCGGCTAGAAACAGATCTTCGATTATTTACTTACTTTTGTTTATCGCTATTATCACCCTGGTAATCTACAACTTCCAGCAGAATACCACTGCATCGGAATCGTTGACAATCAACCAGTTGTCTGCCGACATACAAACCGGTAAAGTCAGCCGTGTGATTGAGGATGATAATCGACTACGTGTCATTTACAACGACGGGATTGAAAGAGCCTCCCAAAAAGAAGCTGGTGCAACCCTGGTCGAACAACTAATCCAGTTCGGGGTTACATCTCAGCAGCTTTCTTCCCAAAACGTACTGATTGAGATCAAGGCACCCAGCCCCTGGCTTGGCATTTTGACTGCCCTCGGTTACATCTTGCCTTTCCTGATTCTCATCGGTGTATTCGTATTTGTATTCCGGCAGGCACAGGGTAGCAACAATGCCGCCATGTCTTTTGGCAAATCCAGGGCACGCATGTTTACTGGAGAACAACCAAAGGTAACTTTTGAGGATGTAGCAGGGGTAGAAGAATCAAAGGAAGAGCTAAAAGAGGTTGTCGAATTCTTACGAGAACCAGAAAAGTTCATCGCACTTGGTGCACGGATCCCAAAAGGTGTTCTCCTTGTCGGGCCTCCGGGTACCGGGAAAACCTTGCTGGCCAAAGCTGTATCGGGTGAAGCCGGAGTACCGTTCTTTTCCATATCTGGCTCAGAATTTGTCGAGATGTTTGTCGGTGTTGGTGCCAGCCGGGTTCGCGATTTGTTTGATCAGGCAAAACGCCATTCACCCTGCATCGTCTTCGTTGATGAAATTGATGCGGTCGGTCGGCAGCGGGGAGCCGGTTTGGGTGGCAGCCATGACGAGCGTGAACAAACTTTGAACCAGATGCTTGTGGAGATGGATGGGTTTGACACAGATACCAATGTAATTGTCGTTGCGGCAACAAACCGCCCCGATATCCTCGACCCGGCACTTCTGAGACCTGGTAGATTTGACCGCCGGGTAGTTTTGGACCGACCCGATGTACGTGGACGCGAAGCGATCTTGCGCGTGCATTCGAAGGGCAAACCTCTCGCACCTGATGTCGATTTGAAAGTTTTGGCCCGCTCAACCCCCGGGTTTGTTGGTGCAGATCTTGAAAATCTTGTTAACGAGGCTGCCATTTTGGCTGCCCGCCGCAATAAGAAAATCATATCCCAAATTGAGTTGGAAGAAGCGATAGAACGCGTCATCGCCGGCCCGGAGCGCAAGAGCCGCCTAATTAGTGAAGAAGAAAAGCGAATTGTGGCTTACCATGAAGCTGGGCACGCGGTCGTTGGGAATGCACTGCCCGAAGCCGATCCTGTCCACAAGGTGACAATCGTGCCGCGCGGCATGGCCGGTGGATTCACAATGTCATTACCCGATGAAGACCGGATCCTTATGTCGCGGAAAAAATTATTCGCCGAAATGGTCTCCTTGTTAGGTGGACGTGCCGCTGAAGAGATTGTTTTCGATGATATTACATCCGGCGCATCCAACGATATTGAACGGGTCACTCGCCTCGCCCGCACGATGGTTACACGGCTTGGAATGAGTGATGAGCTTGGTCCCATGGTGTATGGTCAAAAGGAGGAGTTAATCTTTCTTGGGCGCGAAATTTCGGAGCAGCGAGATTATTCAGAATCTGTCGCCGAAAAGATCGATCAGGAAGTGCGCCAATTGGTTTACGAGGCATACACGAAGTCGCGAGAACTTCTCAATCAATATCGTGATAAGTTAGATGCCGTCGCATTTCGGCTGCTTGAGGTTGAAACCATTGGTCGCGAGGAGTTCGAAGCCTTATTCCCGCCTCCTTACCCCAAGAAGACATATACACCTGCGCCGCGTTCGATGCACCGCTCATCAGCAGAACAAAAGCGGAAGTTGCCGGAGGGTTCTGAAACATCTTCAGCACCTCAATCTCCGGACGCACCTCCCGCAGCGGCGCCTGCTTGATTGATGCGATAACTACGATCAGGAAACCTAACTTGGTCCAGATCAGTTAGCTTACAATTTGCGAAAATGGGATGTCCTTGGCTTGCGGGCATCTCATTTTTTTTATACTAAGGTAAGGAAGATGGACTCAATACCAATGGGACGTACTGGGTTAACAGAAGTGCTCGAATCCGGAGTCATCCGACTCTCCGGTGCAGACCGGATAAATTTCCTTCAGAGACAATCTACCAATGACGTGCAGAAACTTACCTCCGGGCATTCCATCCAGACGGTATTAACTTCACCAACGGGCCGGATTCTGGATGTTCTCCAGGTATTTTTGGCTGGGGATGATTTGTTAGTCCTCACTCTTGCATATCGTAGGACGCAAACCTTCAAATTTTTGCAAAGCCGCATCTTTTTTATGGATAAGGTCGACATTAAGGACGATTCAGTCGATTTTCTCCAATACTTTGTGTTTGGCAAAGACGCGATTGAAGTCATTGAGAAATTTGGCACGCCTCTACCAGGAACAGGCACCGCAATCAATTTGCCATTTAGCGGACAAGAGCTTACCGCAATCCATCAAACTGGAATACTTTGGTCGGGGATCCGCTTGTTGGTCCCGAGAAGGATTGGTTCACAGGTTTCTGACCACCTGGCAAATTCGGGTGCACTTGCATTGACTCCCGAAGAAATCGAAATCTTCCGTATCGAGGCCGGAATACCCGGTCCTCAGTCAGAATTGACCGAGGATTACACTCCCTTAGAAGTCGGTCTCAAGGAGTTGATCTCAGAGAATAAAGGCTGTTATACTGGACAGGAAGTCTTGGCCAGACAGATGACATATCAAAAAATTGCGCGCCAACTCACTGGATTGCGACTGGGTGCGGAAATTCAACCGGGTAGCAAGTTGTATTCTGGCCCAGAGCCAGTTGGTTTCCTGACATCTTCGGCTGTCTCACCAAGATACGGAACGATAGGTTTAGCGATTATCAAAACCGGGTTTATTCAACCAGGTACTCAGTTAGAAGTTCGTGCGGATAACCAGAAAACAACTGGTGTCGTTGTAAACCTTCCGTTTTCGTCCTGAATTGAGGAGAAGATTATGTCAGACAAGGATGAGGCAAAGGAAAAACTTCACGGGCCATGGCGTGAAATTCAAGGGGCAATCTGGTTAATTGGGCTCGCCATCCTTTTTTGGCAGGGATGGTGGTGGCCCGGGATATTAATTTTGATCGCGATATCCGGCCTGTTCGAAGCTATTGTTAGGCTCCTCATTAAACCCAACGAAACACAACCTCAATCCATTCCTTCAGAAATTCAGGAAACGGAAACGACCCAACCACCCCTTATTCCAGTCAGGCTGCCTGCGCGCTGTCCAACTTGTGGTGCCCCAGCCAGCGAAAATACCGCCATTTGGTCGGCAGACAAACTCCATGCGACCTGTCCTTACTGCAAATCCAATCTTGTTGCTTGAAATTATCAATCGGATGAATACCGCCTTGTAAGCAAATGCAATCAGTTAGACAGTCGGTATCTTGTGGCACTTCAAACAATTTCTCGCATTAACCACTTGGCATCATCGAACAAAGATTTCGAACAGATCCTCCAGGAAACTGTAGAAACAGTTTGTTTTGGTCTGAATTATTATGCTGCAGCTGTATTATTACTGGACGATACCCGCCAGTGTGCCATTCTAAAAGCGGTATATGGGGTGGGCATCCCGCACAAAAGTAAGGATGGAATAACTGTCTCCTTAATTGGCAACTCATCGATATCGGCTGCACTTGAATCTGCCGAAACTCAGATACAATCGAGTACTCCATCCAGTTTACGAGAATATTTTCCAGAAGCTAAAGTTGAAATTTCCTGCCCGATTAATGTTGGCAACAGCACCATCGGTGTCCTTTGCACCTATCTTGACCGAGAAATCAGTCCAAATTCTGAGGAAGTGACAACCTGTCAGCTCATAGCCGATCTAATTGGCAATGCCTACTTGACCAAAAAGCTGCATCGGGAATTGCGCACATTAACACGACAGTCAGAACACCGTATGCGCCTGCAGTTAGCCGCGAACCAGATCGCAATTGCTGCTGGACAGCCTAATACAATCCGAGCATTCCTCCAAGAAGTCGTCGACTTGTTATGTGACGCCTACGGCCTCTATTACTCTGGGATATTCCTGGTCGATAATCGCAATAAGTGGGCTGTTTTGCAGGCTGGTTATGGTACTGCTGGAGCTTTGATGGTCCAAAACGGTCACCAATTACGTATTGGTGGAAATTCCATGGTTGGCATTGCTATCCGGCTGAACGAAACACGCATTGCTATGAATATCGGTGAGGAACGCATTCATTTTCGCAACCCTCATTTGCCAGATACACGATCAGAAATGGCAATACCACTCCATCTAGGTGATTCTGTCTTGGGTGCAATCACGATTCAATCCAGGGAAGAAGCAGCATTTCGGCAGGATGACATTTTGTCTCTCCAGACTCTGGCGCACTTTCTCTCGCCACCAATCTGGTTATACCTGCATAAATAATAGAACCGGATATTTTTCTGTGAGTAGTAAAGAAAACAATGTCCTGATGCAGGGTACTGCGGGATGACTATGAACCATTAATCCGGACAAAAATTTAGTGCCCGAAATGAAATTACAGAAAACTCCAGGCTCAAACCCCAACCAAAATTGCTCTTGCAGGGGCGCCGTCTGAGCCCTCAATTTTTAGAGGTAAACAATAAAGGTTATATCTGCCATCAGAAACACCAGACAAGTCCAACCCTTCCACAATTACCACGCCGGATTCGAGCAATATTCTGTGGGTTGCCCCCCCATCCAAATATGGTGCGACAGATAAATAATCGACCCCGACCAACTGTACCCCCCGATCCACAAGGTATTGGGCTCCATCAGGGCTGACTGCAACATAATCTTCGTGAAATTCTTTTTCCTTTTTTAACCAATACTCCGAATTTCTCGTTTTTAATAACACCCGCCGGGTGCGAGGCGGTAGTTCGGCCTGTTCAAGCACCTTCGCAGTTACCAGATCTGCTTCGGGGAGATGAAGAACAAATGCCCTCCCTGTTAAAGTTTTCATTACAAGCTCATCAACGGCAGACCCGTTTTTAAAAAAATGGCAAGGCGCATCGACATGAGTACCTGAATGCACACTCATCGACATCTTCATTGCATTTACCGGATCACCCTTTTCAAGTTCTAAGAAACGCTCCAGGTGGACCTTAGGATCACCAGGCCAGGTTGGGATATCCGGAGAAATCGTCAAAGAGATGTCGTATGTGCGCATGCACACCCTCCTAAACGTAAGGTATTAAGAAACCAGCTGTACAATCGTGCAAACTTGCCAGCGGTGAGCATTTTTGATTGTGATTTGAGATGAGTATATATGAGGGTAAGAAAAAATGCAAAGGGGGTAACGACAGGTAAATGATTTTGAAGTCTGGATAGAAAATTTAGCGTGCCTTCCTGCGTTGCAACCGAAGATTACTCGAAACCTTCTGGCGCCAATTCACATCCTTTAAATAGGCTAGCATACTCGTCGAGAACCGAGCTGGCATCAAATGGAATACACGGGGTAGGGTGTCCAGCGCACTCGTCCGGTTCGTTGCAAGATAATCCAACCAAAAAACCGAGACCGGAAATCCGGGAAATAAACTTTCAAAGAAGACCGTCAGCCCACGCAAGTAGGGTTGCGATACATTGACAATCATTCGCTTTATGCCCATTGCATCCCCCAGGATTTCAACAATTTGGCGCATATTCAAATACTCACCTCCCCCGATTTCATATAGTTGGTTGCGCGTCTCGCGATCTTCAAGCGACCATGCCATGCAGGTAACAAGGTCATCGATCCAAATTGGCTGTAAAAGTGCCTCTCCTTTACCAGGCATAAAGAACACAAATGGCAGCATTTTCATTATGAAGCCTAAACCCATCGTAAACCCATCATCAGGCCCAAACACAACAGCAGTCCGGAAAATAGTGTAATCGACCCCGCTTCTCCGTATATACTCTTCGGCAATTGCTTTTGCCTTCATAACCGGAAATGCAGATGCGCGGTCGGACCCAAGGTGGCTGACATAAATCAAACGATCAACCCCTGCATCTGCCGCTATCCGCGAGATCGTGCGAGTGCCTTCAATATCAATTTCAAGCAGGCTTGCATAGGCACCCTTCCACTCAGCACCTGCTAAGTGTACGACCGTATCGATATCCACCATTGCAGCCCGCAGTCCACGTTCATCTTTCAAACCCGCCACGATGGCTTCAACCGGGACTCCCTTAGGCAGATTTGGAGTATTTTGAGATGGTCTAACCAAGGTCCGCACCTGATGGCCAGCGGCTGTTAACTGCTGGATCAGTGCCCTTCCAATAAAGCCGGTTCCACCCGTGACCAATACAGTGCTCATAATATTTTCTTGTCTGCCTCAATAATCGCACCAAACGCTGCGGATTATAGCATGCTGCCTAGATGATCTTCAATTGCGCTGATCGTCACTGGCACGCCTCTTGCATCCACTCATCATGCTCTTGGGGTAATTCTGCGGGATTCGCAACAGTGATACCAGATATGACAACCATGCCATCAAAAATTGGATACCACTATTTTCCGGATTCCGAACATTATGGGCGGCAGGATTTATCACGCTGGCTTCCTGTTATAACTTCCCTCCAGGCAAAGTATTTGACATTACTAGCACCCGCATATCGTGCAATCCCAGAATTCTTCATCCAGGAATTAATTGAACACTCCATTGAGCCAATTCTTCACCTTCCAATGCCGGTTGGTAACCACCATAATCAATCATCTCTAGATCTTATCCTGAAATCTTATGCAAATTGGGGAATTCGTTATGTCGTTTTATTTGACCGGCCAAATGTCCGCTCTGCCTGGATGAAAACTGAATGGAACCAAGCTAATCTTACATCCCACTTCTTAGATCACTTCCTGCCACTTGCCGAAAAAGTTATTGGATTCGGCCTCGTGCCAGTTTTTCCTCCACTTGAGCCAGGGGGAGATTACTGGGATACGTCCTTTTTGCGTTCATCCTTAATCAGCATGTTAACTCGCCGGAAAACAAACCTCCTGGAAAACATGGTTCTCGGGACATATGGTTATGTGAACGAGACAGGATGGAATTGGGGGAGAGGCGGACCGGATCGATGGCCTGAGTCCAGACCGTATTCATTTCCAACTGAAAGCGAAGATCACCGTGGCTTTTTTATCCATCAATGGTATTCAGAAATTGCACGCGCAGTAACAGGGATCGATATACCCACCATACAACTCCGTGTTGGTCGAACTTCAAAACCACTCGTAAATTTCACCTTACATTCAGATGTAAAAGATTTCTACCGGATATATAAATATTTGTCCTGTGCAAATAAATCTGAGCCCAAACAGGCGACTCAGTCGGACTTATTGCTGGCCAATTGTTTCTGGCTATTAAGCGCAGAACAAACCAGCCGTTTCAATCGCGCAGCATTATTTTCTTCTGATGGGCAGCCAAGTTTATCGGCACAAATGCTCTTGCGCATTCTACAAGAAGAACCAGGTGCGCATTTTTTGGAATCAAAATTTAGCATGTCAAATGAGGAAACCCTCCAAATCTCAGCTTTTCCTCTCCCGTTGTATGTCTTGCTGCCAAAAAATATTACAAATCTTTCCAAGCCGTGGCTCAACGATGTGCACTCTTTATTCCCTGAGAAAAGAATACCCATGGGAAATTCACCGCTCGATGCTTCGCTTGCGCGCAAAGTGTTTCTTGCAGGAAATCCCTCTGAATACTCTGACACTCAGCTTCAATTCATTCATAAAGCTGGCTGCGAATTGGTTGCATGTTCCGACTCTGGCATAGAAATTGCACAATTCCTAGCAGCCATCTGATATTTTTCGCAAAATTCAAGCCTAAGGCAGGTTATGTATGGATAACTTAAACCCACTCCACGCTGAATCAAATTCGGATAATTATTCCTACAAGCCCGTACTTAAAGTATTAGGTCTGGGCGGTGGCGGCTGCAATGCGGTAAACCGGATGATTGAACTTGGGCTCAATGGAGTTGAATTTATTGCCGCAAATACAGATGCCCAGGCATTAAAAAACAGCTTGGCACATCAAAAAATCCAACTCGGCCCCAAGGTCACGAGGGGATTGGGAGCGGGAGGCCAGCCCGAGGTTGGAGAAGCCGCCGCGATGGAAAGCTGCAAAGAAATTGCTGCCGCTGTTAATGGTGCTGATCTTGTTTTTCTGACCGCGGGCATGGGAGGCGGAACGGGAACTGGATCGATACACATTGCAGCAGAAATCGCCCGCCGAGCAGGCGCCGTAACAGTTTCCGTGGTTACGACTCCGTTTGGATTCGAAATGGGTCGCCGGCAGCGAAACGCAAACGATGGTCTGGCAAAATTAAACAGTCATTCCGATACGCTGATTGCCATCGCTAATGATCGCTTGCTTGAAATGCGGGGTGGAAACCTGACCATCGATCTGGCCTTTCGTGTGGCTGACGACGTGCTTCGGCAGGCGATTCAGGGTATTACGGAATTAATAACTGAACCAGGTTTAATAAACGTCGATTTTGCAAATATCAGGCGCTTAATGAAACTAGGCGGCGGTGCATTTCTCGCCATTGGCCAGGGTCAGGGCGATGGTAAAGTCGACCAGGCGATTCATAAAGCGCTGAACCACCCCCTGGTTGACCATATTAGCTTGGAACATGCCTCAGGCATCTTGGTCAATTTCACAGGAGGGGAGGACCTTTCCCTGTTTGAAGTGAACGAATCCCTGATAAAGCTTCAGGAACAGGCAGGTCAAGATACCGAAATCATCATGGGAGTGATTAACGATATACGCATGAATGGACGCGTACAGGCAATCCTTATCGTTACCGGGTTAGGTGCCCGTACACTTGAAGATATTTTGCCCGGAGCAGAGAAACTTAACAGAGTTACAAACAATCCAGTCAAGCAAATACCCGTTGAGTCAAACAATCAAGTCACCGATTTGATAAATTCTGAAGCGGAGTGGAAAACTAACGCAAAAATTCCGCCAGGAAACAATCTGGATCTACCTGCATTCATGCGCCGCGAAAGATATATGGGTCAATCGTTCGGCTCTGGACAATGAAATGGCACTCTCATCCAATGCAGTCAAAAAAATTTCAAATCTGATAGCCCGGCAATACCCGGAAGTCAAAGGCGTTGCTCCAGCAGTCACTGAGCAGCGCAAACCGGGAGCAAATGGACGTGGTTCTGTCTATCTCCTCAAATATGAAGCCGTGGTATCTAGCTCAGATGGAAAAAAAATCAAGCGTTGGGTGAGAGTAACCGTTGATGAAGAAGGCAAAATATTACGCCAATCAAGCTTGCGTTGAAGTTTGGAGAATCCACGTGGATGCTGGATCGTACCTCAATAAAATAGAAATCCACTTCTGGCAAATCCTGACAAATTGGATGTCGCATTCCAGGTTTCTTCAGCGCGGAATTCGGTTTGGTTTTGATATTTGGGAGAAAAAACCCTGGTACTGGTTGCTTGGAGTTACTGCGGTGGCCTCCACATGCACATTCGTAATTGGATTTATCGTTGGAGTTTTTTGGTAATAAACCGCAGATGATCGAGCGAAGGACAATCTTATGAAGCTACTCCGTGCCTTGTTTTTCTTGACCGTACCCGTGATTTTTTTGGTGCTCGGATTCCGGGCAGGCCTGTTAACCAGCTCATCCACCGATCCAGGGATGGCATCTGTCCAGTCTGCCTCAAATCGACAAACAGTATCATCTGGCAAAGATAAACAGCAGTTGAACCTTTTATATTTAACTGTGTCCGATCGCTCTGAGCATGGCAGTCTGCAATCCGCCTGGTTGGTAAGCTATCATGTCTCTAACCAGGATACAGTAAATTTTGTACCTTTGTTTCCCCTGGAGAAAGCTGGCGCCGGTGAAATGAACGAGATCATCCAGAAAAACTTCTCTATTTCCGCCAACGGTGAACTTGCTCCACTCTTTATTGAAACCTTACAAGGGATGTATTTACTCACCTGGGATGCCTATTTGATTCTTGAACCCCAGGAAATTGACCAAGCTATTGCATTAATCGGAGATCCCCAGGAAGCAAATTTGCGCATCGCGAATGCCCAACTTGCCCTTAAAATGGACCAGGCTCCTCTCGAGTCACGCAGTGAAAACGAACGTGCAGCCATGATCCAACAAATTTGTGCCGAGCTTGTGACCACAGCCGAATCAGACCAGCTCGAGACATTCGCTGATTACATCATCGCTCACATGGTGATTCCCAGTCGAGAATCAGGGTTATCACCCGCCATTCTGCGCTATCTGATTACGAATCCTCGTCTTAGCTGTATCTTTCCGACCTTGCAATAGAATTTATCCAGATTACCAAAGGAAAGATTCATGAAAATCCAGGCCTAGATAAATAAAAGGCCTGGATTTTCTAAATTAATTCGCTACAATTATAAGTGCTACAATTCACATATCAATAGTTTCGCGACTGGGGTTAAGATATGAGTCGAAAAATACTTAACTACGCCAACTCGCTTAGCTGTGAATCACAAAGCTATTCGCAATGATATTTTGAGACGTATAAAACTTTTTCGGCGATCCGCCTGGAACACCGCTTTCAAGCACAATCTAGATTTGATAGGCACTTTTCCTGACAGCTCGGAGGTTACCCATGAAACAAGGTCGAACAGTGCTCGAAGCCAAAAGATATGGAGTTTACAGCTGTTATCATAATACTCCGTTGCTTGAAGCATCCCGAAAAATGGTCACCGAAGATATAAGTTCGATCGTCGTACTGGATGATGAAGGCTATTTAAGTGGCATTGTCACCCGTACCGACCTGGTACGCGCCTATCTTGAAAATGATGAATGGGAAACCAAACTGGTAAGCGATTATATGAGTCCCGAAGTTGTAACCGTAAATCCGAAAGCCAGCCTCCTGGAAGTTGCTCGTTTGCTGCAGGATAAACACATCCATCGTGTGGTAGTTGTACGAGATGAGGACGGGCGAAAAAGAGCGGTGGCAGTCGTATCTGACAGCGATCTTGTCTATCACATGATAAAATAATCACCTGTCAGATTCGAGTTTTTTCAGCGAATTTTTCCTTGCTTGTAATAAATCAAATGTCCGTCTAGGAATACTCACCCAGAAATTCTGGGCTGTATTACGATGTCGTGGGTCACCCCTACCTGGCAGCAATTGCTTGGGAAGCTGAGCATGCTCCCGTTATGACAATCATCCCTGTCAATAATAATAGGTCTTAAGGGCTATCACTGAACTTTCATCCCAGTAGTAGAATTTACCACTGGGCTTTTTCGAATAATTATTGGTCTGACAGTCAGATTCCCATTTTTCTCCATTTGTGTATGAGGCTCGGCATGACAATCAGAATTTTTCGGTTCATACTCCGCGGCCTGAGTGTGATCGGGGTGGTTATCTTCTTCACACAATTTTTGATGATTTATCACTCCCAGGCGAAGGCAATTCATCAAACAGTTGAGAGCAGGGTTGCTCTACCGCTTGTGCAGCGAGAAGAAAATCAGGACATTTCCATCAGCGTGGACCATATTGTCGCGTCTGGATTCGAGAATCCACTTGAGATTGTTCATGCTGGAGATGGTAGTAATCGGCTATTTATCGTGGAGCAAGGGGGTTATATCCAGGTCATCAAAAACGGGAGTGTATTAACCCAACCCTTTTTGGACATTCATAATTTACTCATTGCAGGTGGAGAACAGGGTTTATTGGGTCTCGCATTCCATCCTGCCTACGAAACCAATGGATATTTTTATCTGAACTACACTCGCAGTGGCGATGGAGCCACCGTAATTGAGCGATACGAAGTCTCAGGTAGTAACCCGGATCGCGCAAACCCGTCCTCGGCTGAGACTATTTTGATCGTTCCCCAACCAAACACGAATCACAACGGTGGTAAAGTAGCTTTTGGGCCGGATGGTTACCTTTACGCCGGTTTGGGGGATGGCGGCGGTGCGGGTGATACCTATGATAATGGGCAAGATCCCAATACTTTGCTGGGAACAATTCTGCGGCTTGATGTCGATAGGGGGCTACCCTATACAATTCCTTCGGATAATCCATTCGTGGGTGGCGGTGGAAATCCAGCAGTCTGGTCGTATGGATTGCGGAATCCATGGAAGTTTAGCTTCGACCGCGTCAATGGGGATATTTTGATTGGCGATGTCGGGCAGGGAGCGCACGAGGAAATCGATTTTCAACCCGCAAATGCACCCGCTCCTGTAAATTACGGCTGGCCGTGCATGGAAGGCTTTCAGACTTTTTCGACCGCAGCCCCTTGTAACGACCCTGATCTGCTGGCATCCCTTACAGATCCAATTCTCGATTATCCTCGTACAGATGGAAGAAGTGTAACGGGTGGATACGTATACCGAGGCACAGACTATCCAATGCTATACGGGCGGTACTTTTACGCTGATTTTGCTACCGGTAGGATTTGGAGCATTTTTCAGCTGCCTTCCAACAATTGGTCTCCACCGGCGCTCGAATTAGATACATCATTAATGATTAGCTCTTTTGGTGAGGATGAAATGGGCGAATTATATATTGCCGATTATACAAATGGGACGATTCGCCAAATACGCGCTGTAAATTTGATACCGTAATTTCATAACACTGACTTTGATTAAGTTAAATCTTCGCCTTGGACGGCGTCAGGTAGACTGAATATATTTGCAGACTGCTAGGAGTAACCTTTCTTCTGCAGCATATATTTTTCCAGAGATTTCTGATTGATCGTGACCCCCAGACCCGGTCCATCCGGGACCGTAATCGTACTGTCGTGATTTAAAACGAACACCTCATTTGTAATGTCTTCCCTGTAATAACGTTCCGTAGCCGAAATATCCCCAGGCAACAAAAAACCAGGAAGAGCTGCCAGCGCTAGATTGGCAGCCCGGCCTAATCCAGTCTCCAGCATGCCTCCACACCAGACGGGAATATTTTTTGAATAGCACAGGTCATGGATCCGAATAGCCTCGCTTACCCCCCCTACTCTTCCCGCTTTAATATTAATGATTTGGCATGCCCCCATTTCAATTGCCTGGCGCGCATGTCTAGCAGTGAGGATACTCTCATCCAGGCAAATCGGTGTTTTGAACATCCCGCGCAACTTGCTGTGATCCCAAAGGTCATCTTCGGCAAGAGGCTGCTCGATTAAGAGTAAATCCAATGCATCAAGAGCCTCCAACGGTATTACCGTCTCCAAAGTATAAGAAGAATTTGCATCAACTTGCAGTAACACGGATCGGAAGGCCTGCCGGACGGCGGTTGTGTCGCCAATATCCCTGCCAGGCTTAATCTTTATTTTTATACGCCCATAGCCTTCATTGAGATAATTTTCGACAACCTGCACCAACTCCTGGGGCGTATTTTGCAACCCTACAGAGACACCCACGGCTACCTTTTGCCGGGTTACTCCCAACATGGCAGCCAAGGATCTATTGGAGGTTTTCCCAAACCAATCCCAATATGCCATTTCCACTCCGCCCTTGGCCATGGCATGCCCGCGGATACTCTTGGTTAATGTGTGGAATTGCGCGGGTTCTTCAATTTCCGATCCCATCATTAGCGGTATCACAAAGTCTTGCAAAACATGCCATGCTGTTCCCGTTGTCTCATACGCATATCCGGGATCTCGGTCAGCAACGCACTCCCCCCATCCGGTTACTCCACCCGCCCGAATTGCGACCAGGATACATTCGCGGTGCGTAATCCGCCCAAACGATGTTTCAAAAGGTGATATCAGGGGCATGCGCACTCGATAGAGAGTAATTTGTTCAGGTTTCATCAGAAATTGTGCCTCCCAATGTCATATCTCCTTTACTAAGCACGTAAAAACTGCGCGGTTGTCTGCCTCCCAGATAAATAAAATCAGTGACCAGGTATTTGTGTATAAATGCGGCTTCAAACAGCTGTCGGGTATGGCTGCGCCAAATTCCAGCCAATTCAAGATCTCTTTCGCGAATCAGGGCAAAATCGCCGGGGATTTCTATTAAGACGATGGGGGAGCGATTCGATTTGGCAACTTCGCCGTAAATCAGGTCGACGGACGATTTGGTGGGATTACTAACCGGTGTGGGCAGGTTGTCTGATCTTAATTCCGTCGGATTAACAATAGCCACCCCTGCAGCTAAATAATGAGCCAGGTCCAAATTGCGTCTTGCCCTGCGGCTCAAACGGTTTTCGACTCGCGTTGAGTTGACCCACCAATTCACTTTAAATCTGTCTGATGAAAGCCCCAAATTCAAAGCATCGCGCATCACGCCATAAAAATCACGGTAATAATGGCCGCAAACTGCTCCTAACTTCCTGATATTGAGATGGGCATTTTTGCTTAAGAGGGGGTCGTACGTCCAGGTAATCAGATCAATTTTCTGATTGCGAACCATCTGCCACTGCGCCCTTTTTAAGGCATAACCAACTCCTTGATTGCGGAAATTTGGATGAACACCAAGCTCGTGAGAAGCATGTTTCACTAGACGTTCATCCCCGTAATGCTCCAGCCCGGGAAAACTACAAACAAATCCCACTAATTGATCTTCGACAAACGCCCCAATGACGAAACCTCCATTATGAGCAATGGCCAGCAGTATGTGCCCGGGCAGGATATCCCGCTCGCTTCCAGGCCAGACAACTTTTTGGAGTTCTTCGACAACCAGCATTTCTTCTGGCTGGTCTAATATTTTTATTCTCATGATTTACCCGATTTACACCCAGGATTCGTAATTATACGTTGAAATTTTGCTGTTCAATTCGCAAGGTTGGAAACTCGTTTAGAGTAACTGAGACCCCATAGATGGGCACATTCTGTTTAACTTGAATGATTCTACCGAATGCGGATGAGCACCTTATCATCCTTTCTAGTCATGTGGTATTTTTGCCGCCATCCGAATAAGCGCGTTCAAATTATAGATGCATGTTTGTTTTTCAATTTGGGGAAAACGTCACAGAATAAATTAAATTTATTGCCATTTTTGCTATTCTGTTGTAAATTAATATAGCCGCCACCCAATCATGTCCACATGAGTAAATCCAAACAACCCAAATCGACTGGTTGGGATAGATCACAACTTCACCAAGGAGGAAGAAATGAGCAGTAAACGATTTATTATTATGTTCGCCCTAGTGGTTGCCGCACTTGTACTTGTGGCCTGTAGTTCTGCAGCCTCACAACCAGAGGGATGCCTGGGTACCGCAGCTGATGCAATCGTTGACCTGGATTGCCAGGAAGTGACGGTTGCTGTCGAAAATGCATACCTTCCCTTCAACTATATACGCACGGATAACAACGAGCCAGAAGGCTGGGATTACGATGCCTGGCGTGAAATCTGTAAACGTTTGCACTGCAAGCCTGCCTTTGTGGAGGCTGCCTGGGAAGGGATGATCCAGGCGGTGGCTGATGGCCAATTTGATGCGGCCGCGGATGGCATTACCATCACAGAAGATCGCGCCCAAATTGTTGATTTCTCCATGGGGTATATCAATATTGAGCAGCGTCTCCTGGTTAGGCTTGGCGAGGATCGCTTCACCAATATTGAAGAATTTGCCGCAAATGACGCTTTAGTGATGGGCACCCAAACGGGGACAACGAATTATGAGACGGCCACGAAATATCTCCCAGAAAGCCGGCTAAAAGCATTTGAACAATTCCCCTTTGCAGTCCAGGCCCTCATCGCCGGAGATGTCGATGCAGTAATCATCGATGAAACTGCTGGTCAGGGTTACCGGGGAGAAAATGCCGACTCGCTGGCGCTCATCGGTCCCTCAATTTCCAGCGACCAGCTCGGCTTTATTTATCCAAAAGGCAGTGAACTGGTCGGACCTGTTGACCAGGCACTCCAGTCGATGATGCAGGATGGCTTCCTCACCGAACTCAATAAAAAATTCTTTGGACCCGATTTCGTTATTACCTACGATGATATTCAATAAAATTCGGGGCTGCGGAGCGTAAACTAAGCAACCGGTGTACAGAGCGAACTGATCTCTGTACACCGGTTCATTTCAAATGTGGAGATTATTGTGGCCTATGACCCATCCTCATCCGTAATCGACATCCCAGTAATAGAAGGTGGTGAACAAGCAACCTTCAAGGATCGTTTGAAAAACTTTCCCTGGTGGTTTGCAGCAATTATCATCATTCTAATTTACATGTACATCACTTTCTTCACCAATGAAGACTATTCCGACGCGTTTAAATTTATCGCTACTGGTATTGGTGTTACAGTCAGTATCTCAATTATTTCTTATATCATCGCGCTGTTCCTCGGGCTTATAGCTGGACTCGGAAGAATATCCCGAAACCTTGTCTTTCGCAATATTGCCACCTTTTATGTGGAGGTTATCCGCGGCGTTCCAATGTTGGTGTTAATTTTTTACATTGCATTCGTCCTGGTACCAACTTCCATCGAAAGTCTCCAAAAACTCGGTCTGGGCATCCAGGATATCGGCCTGGAAAATATTGGTTCGATCTTCAGCTCTATGAATCCCCAAAGTTTTTCGTTCTACTGGCGCGCCGTCATTGCCCTATCCATCACATATGGTGCATTCCTGGCTGAGATATTCCGTGCTGGCATCGAGTCCATCGAAAAAGGCCAGATGGAGGCTGCCCGTTCCCTGGGGATGAGCTATGGGCAAGCGATGCGATCCATCATTCTTCCCCAGGCCATCCGTAATGTTCTTCCTGCCCTAGGGAACGACTTCGTGGCGATGGTAAAGGATTCATCCCTGGTCTCCGTTCTGGCAGTTCGCGATATTACCCAGATTGCCAGGCTGTTTGCCGGGCGTTCGTTCAGGTTCCGTGAAGCGTATACAATCCTGACCGTAATCTACTTAACAATTACAATCGTACTGTCACTCATTGTCCGATTTATTGAAAGGCGGATGCGCAAAGATGCCCGCTGATAATATTATCCAGGTTAACAACGTCTACAAACACTTTGGCAATGTCAAAGCGCTTGATGGAGTCAGTCTCAATGTCGAGCGCAGCAAAGTGATTGTCATCATTGGTCCCAGTGGCTCCGGAAAATCTACCCTCCTGCGATGCATCAACCAGTTAGAGGTGCCAACCAGCGGGGAAGTATGGATTGATGGTGAAAAAATGACCCATCAAGAGAAGCAGTTAAACCGGCTGCGGGCCGAAATCGGTATGGTTTTTCAGCTCTTTAACTTGTTCCCACACTTGTCGGTCGTTGAAAATATCACTTTGGCTCAAAAAATCGTCCGTAAACGCTCAAAGGGGGAGGCGAAACGGATCGCACTGGAAAAATTGGAACGGGTCGGGATCCTGGAAAAAGCAGATGCCTACCCAAGGCAATTGTCCGGGGGTCAGCAGCAGCGAGTCGCTATTGCGCGTGCCCTGGCGATGGATCCCAAAATCATGTTGTTTGATGAACCGACGAGTGCCCTGGATCCAGAAATGATCAAAGAAGTCCTGGATGTGATGCTCGACCTTGCAAAAGAAGGAATGACCATGGTTGTAGTCACCCATGAAATGGGATTTGCCAGAGCAGCCGCGGATGAAGTAATTTTCATGGATGGCGGGGTGATCATCGAACATACGACTCCCCATGGATTATTTAATAATCCTCAGCACGAACGGACCAAGCTATTTCTGAGCCAGATATTACAGCACTAAGAAGAGAATGTATTCTTCCTACGTGATCGATTATGTTGATAGCATGCCCAAAAGAGATTTACTGGTTTCGGTTTTCAAAAATTAGGCGCAGCTAGCGCGGATTTCTCATCAATTACACATCCATCGAAACGTGTTGGCAGGTGGGGTCATGTATAATTCGGAAAATTTCATCGAGGCCAATGCGTGAATAGATCAACTCAGCAAGTGCAATGTCGAAAATCATTTTTTTTCAGAATAATTGTGAGTCTGGGCTTATTAATTGTTTTTGTGTTCTCCAATTTTTCGCTTGCTCGGTCCCAATCCAACCAGCCATCGGATGCATTTTCTCCTGCTTCCTGCACAGATTTTCGTTTGCCTTCCGCCTGGGCGAGTAATCCACGGGTTCATTGTGGTTATCTCGCGGTTCCTGAAGACCATTCAACGCCGGATGGTAATCAAATACAGCTTGGTGTTGTCATTCTAAAAAGCAAGACATCTGGTATGTCTACCAGCCCTCTGTTCATCGCACAGGGTGGGCCAGGTGGTTCAACAATTGACACCTATTCAAAATTGATGTCGGTAGAAACTGCGCTTGCAGATCAGCGTGACATCGTTTTGTGGGATCAACGGGGGACATTGTTCAGCACGCCAAACTTGCGCTGCCAGGAATTCTTAGACGAAACTATCCGCACATTGGATCAAATTCTCAGCGATGAGGAAAGCCAGCAAATTTCCCTGCAAGCTGCCCAGGATTGCCGGGATCGCCTGACACGTCAAGGAATCGATCTCTCAGCCTATAACAGCCTGCAGAACGCGGCTGATATTGATTCTTTACGCCATGCTTTGGGCTATGAAAAGATCAATTTTTATGGCGTTTCGTATGGGACTTTATTGGGACTACATTTCGCAAAGCTTTATCCAGATTCACTTCAATCCTTAATACTGGATGCTGTCGTTCCACCACAGACGAATTTCCTGCTGAATGCCGGCCAATCGATGACTCGCTCATTTAACGAGCTGTTTCAAGCCTGTGCTGCTGATGCCGATTGCAGCCGTTATTACCCTGATCTGGAGCAGGTCTTTTATGGGGTCCTGCAACAGTTGGATGCAAATCCAGCTTCTGTTTTGGTATTGGATAGTGAGACAGGAAAAGTCTATGAAGCCCTAATCGACGGCGACCTGTTTCTTTCAACGATATTTCAGCTTCTCTACCCAACCGAGCTCATCTCCTTCCTGCCGAAGATTATCTTTGATGCCAGTCAGGGAAATTTCGACTTTCTGTCGAATGCAATTCTACCTTTGATCTTATTCGACCAGACGATAAGTGATGGCATGTATTTTTCCGTGATATGTGCGGAAGATGCTGATTACACGAGTGCAGATATATCCACTTCAGACTTGCCCAAGCCGATCGCCGCGGCAGAAAACCGGGATCTTGCCACTTTCTTAAAGCTTTGCAAGCTCTGGAACGTCGCTCCTTTGGACTCAACGATCGATGATCCTGTCAGCAGCCCTGTGCCAACGCTATTGCTGTCAGGTGGTTTTGATCCGATTACCCCCCCTAAATTTGCTGCTCAGGTAGGTGATACTCTGCCCAATAGTTATTCGGTGTTTTTTCCTGCTGGTGGTCATGGGCAGGCATTTGGAGGTAGCTGCCAGGATCAAATCATGCAGGCATTTCTTGAAAATCCCCATCAAGCACCTGATACCAGCTGCATCCAGACCGAATTATCGTTTGTTACCTCAAATAAGATTATCAAATTTCCTTTGCTCGCTGCACTTTTTGGACAGGACTATGGAGCTTTAGTTCTCAACCTGTTTTGGGCGGGTGCAATATTTTTGATTATCCTCTTCCAGCTATGTGCATTGCCAGTCTTTTTAATTTTATTCCTGGTCGATCGCAGGCGAAATAAACTTGGCACGTCTGAGCAGCAACCTGGTTTTTCCAATACCGATCCAAAGCCGGAGAATCGGTGGTCGCGGTTTTCACCGGTCTGGCCGGTTCTCTATGCTTTTATCGCAATTTTCATCCTGATCGGGTTAGCTGTACTGGTTTTTGCCTTATTTGCCTCCAATAATCCGATCGTATTTTTTGGCTTGCCTTCAAACAGTCGGCCGATTTTTCTGATTGGGTTCCTTCTGCCTATCATCTTTGTGCTGATGCTGATCAGCTGCATTGTATTATGGACCCGCCGGTCAAAATCAGTGGGTTTCCGGATTTATTACCTTTTACTCACCCTGGCTGGTGCATTAGGTGTGTTCGCATTTGCTCAATTACACCTGTTTTCACTCTTCTAGTTGTTATTAACCTGGTTTCGAACAGCGGTCAATAACCTCCCTTTTCACCGGATTTTTATTTCTATCTGGCCTGTTGCTTGATTTCAAATTGGTCCATATCTGTTTTGCGGGATTTGCGCTTATATATGCGGAGATTTCAAAGCTACACCGACGGCTCGCAAACAAATTGAAATCCTGTTCCAACCTGGAAACGGTATTGATTCTTTAATCTTTTTTTGCAATAATAAGTGCGGAGTTTGTCATCAATCCACTACAATAATTTTTGGGAGGCTCGTGATGGATCTGATCGTCGGGTTATTTGCAATTTTAGTTGGGTTGGCAGCCTGTTTTGTTGGCTATCGAATCTTTGTGATTCTTCTGCCCATCTGGGGATTCTTTGCTGGATTATGGCTGGGGATCACTGGATTTACCACGATTTTTGGGGAAAATTTTTTGGCAAGCGTGAGCGGGCTTGTCATCGGATTCTTCTTGGGGATCGTTTTTGCCCTGCTCTCGTATCTGTTTTATTACATCGGGGTGGTTATCCTGGGAGCATCGATTGGCTATGGAATAACAATCAGTTTCCTAGTTGGCGCGTTGGGGATGGATAGTGGTTTACTCACCTGGATCATCGGTCTGGTTGTGGCTATTATCTTTGCGGTGCTGGTGATTGCCTTGAATGCCCAAAAATATTTAATCGTCATTATCACAGCGTTTGGAGGTGCCAGTGCAATGATTGCCGGGTTGCTGCTTTTGTTCAAACAGATTACGATCGACCAGATCTCCAATCTAGTTGGAGTCTTTGCCCCGGTTTCATTTTCGGAAGGCTGGTTGTGGTGGCTGCTTTGGTTTGGACTCGCGATCGTCGGGGTTGTTTCCCAGGTCACGGTCAGCCGCCAGTATCAATTCGAGCAGCCCCCTGCCAGACGGATTTAGCTATACAGCAGGCTATCGTTTCAGAATTATCAATCAATTCGCTTGATATCATTCGTTTTGCATCCAGCAGCTTTCAAATTATGGAAGCTGCTGTTTTGTGGTTTATTCCTTAATCCAACTAAATAAATCGTCTTCTGCCAGTCGAATGAACAAAGATTCTAGGCCAAAGATTCAATGATGTTTCCCTCGGCCGGTGTTGGACGCCAAAATCCCCGCTGAATGCAAACCACTTGCACCAAGATAGCGAGGGTGGCCCACATAGCGCCAGAATTGGATAGATACCGAGGAGAAGATCCGCTTCATTTCCTGACACCTGCAGAATCCATTCGGGTTTTCCTGTTAAAAACCCCAATTCGAGCTTGCCCCCATCGATCCTTCTCCCTATATCCCCAACCAGCTTCCAGGAACCTATTGTAAAAACAGAGGTCTCTGATAGCCAAATTAGGGCGCCTCTCCCGATGCGCATCAATACGATAGGACTTATCCTTTTTGTTGTTCTTCAAAAACTAATTTTCTTTGCCAGCAATCTCTCGACCTGCGGTTGATCGCATCTACCACTTATCCAATTGTTTTTGAAGACTATCGAAAAATCGAGACTGCGTTTTCGTCAACTACCCTTGAATTGTATGGGCAAGCGAGAAATTTCAAATGCGGAATGTGAGGTCACAAATGATGGAACACCAAACGACTTGTTAGGGCGTCTCATCTTGTATTGATCTGTATGATTGCGATCTTGATCGAACGCAAGATGAAGCCCTTGTAAAACGCTTTGTACGCGAATTGTGCGACCTGATAAAAATGCGGCGGTTCGGTGAAACCCAGGTGGTTCACTTTGGTGATGATCCGCGGGTCACTGGTTTCAGCATGACGCAACTGATCGAGACATCCCTCATTTCTGCTCATTTTGCCGATAACTCACGCGCCATTTACCTGGACGTATTTAGTTGTGCGCCCTATGATCCAGACGAAGCTGCCGCTTTTGCCAGCCAATTCTTCAAAGCACAACGCCGTAATGTTCAAATTGTTAAGCGAAGCTAAATTTATCTGATGAACAGCAACATTTTCCTATCCCGAATAGCTGAAGCATCAGTGATTTTTCTGGCAGTCATAGCAGTTGCTGTAGCAGATGTGCTCCTTAAAAAAGCGACTGCGCTGGGTACTTTGAGAGACGTTATCCACAGCCCCTGGCTGATTTTTGCAGTTGGCCTATACCTCCTGCAAATTTGTCTATTCATCGGCGTTTTTCTGGCTGGCTGGAAACTGAGTATTATCGGCGCCCTGCAGACCGCCATCTACGCCCTGATCGTATTGGCGGCAGGTGTTTTGTTTTACGACGAGAGCCTGACACGCATGCAGGCGGTCGGATTTTTGCTTGCGCTCGGTGGTGTTGTCCTGATGAACTGACAATAATCTTTTGAATTGCGGTCTCTAGGAATATTCATTCCTTATTTGGGTGTAATTAAATGAATTGTCACCAATTTTTAAATCATAACATCCTTAATACTGAAGTTGATTGGAAGAAATCGGAATCATTTTAGTTATGACTTTTCTGCCCTGCCAGGCGCTGCCAAGTCATGTGTTGAGCCAACTCATTGAGGTAGTAAATGCTTTGGTGGGAGGGATATGATAGACTCTCCCTGTGCACACTGCCACCGCCCTCGCCAATCCAAATATTGCTTTTATTAAGTATTGGGGTAACAAGAACCAGGCCTTACGTATCCCGGTGAGTGGGTCAATTTCGATGAACCTTGCAGGCCTGGAAACCCGCACACGGGTCAATTTTGACCCGCAGCTGCGGGCTGATACGCTGAACATTAACACCCGTCAGATCACAGGCCCCGGATTGGAACGGGTCGCAGCTTTTCTTCAGCATGTACGCAGGCTGGCGGGAATAGAGACCCATGCCCAGGTAGTATCCACCAACAATTTCCCTATAGGAGCAGGCATCGCCTCATCTGCATCCGCATTTGCTGCGCTGAGCCTGGCTGCTACGCGTGCCGCTGGCCTGGTGCTGGATGAAATTTCGCTCTCCCGGCTGGCACGCCTTGGATCCGGCTCCGCTTGCCGGTCTATCCCTGCAGGCTATGTTGAATGGCTGCCTGGAACAAGTGATGATGATTCCTACGCCTGTTCGATCGCATCTCCTGAATATTGGAATCTCGTCGATTGTATTGCCGTGATCACAACAGAGCATAAATCGACCGGTTCAACACGCGGTCACGAGCTGGCCGGAACAAGCCCGCTCCAAAACGCGCGTGTTTTCGATGCATCCCGCCGTCTTGATGCCTGCCGTACGGCTATTTTAAACCGCGATTTTGAGGCCTTTGCTTCGGTCACGGAGCTAGACAGCAACTTGATGCATGCCGTTATGATGACCTCCACGCCGATCCTGTTGTACTGGAAGCCAGCAACGCTTGAGATTATGCACCGAGTTACCGCCTGGCGCGCGCAGGGACTCCCAGTTTGTTATACAATCGATGCAGGTCCGAATGTACATGTCCTGTCGCTTTCGGAGTATGCCGCAGAAATTTCCGGTAAACTTGGTGAAATCCCTGGCGTCAAGCAGGTGCTCCAGGCATCCGCCGGGGGTTCAACCCGGCTGGTAACATTTCCAGGCTAACCATGCTTCTTATAAAACACTAACCACGCTGGATAGGGAAACAGTTATAATGTTTTTACCCTAGGAAAACGGGTTATTTGATTTGGCTGCTGTGTAATCTGGATTGAAAGATGTGCAACAATCGGGAAAATAAATGATGGATATTTTAATATTTATCGGCGCAATCGCGGCATTAATTTTTGTTCACGAGCTGGGTCACTTTGTGGTTGCCCGCCTGTTAAAAGTTGAAGTCGAAGAATTTGGACTTGGTTTTCCACCTCGGCTGCTCAAACTTTTTCACTGGAAAGGCACGGATTATACCCTGAATTGGATCCCACTAGGTGGGTTCGTACGCATGAAAGGGGAGAATGACCCGGATGTGCCCGGCGGATTTATGACAGCTAAACCTCTCGTCCGGATTGCGATCCTGCTCGCCGGACCGGCAGCAAACATCCTGGTTGCAATTGTCCTGTTCGCCATCGCATTTAGCCAGATCGGAGTGCCTGATACCAGCAAGGTTCTGGTCATGGAAATTGCTCCCAATTCCCCGGCAGAGATGGTCGGTATGTTACCGGGCGACCAGATCCTCAGCATCAACGGTGTCGATGCCAGCAGTACCCTGACTGTCCAGGAATCAATTCGCGCAAGCCTGGAACAGGATACAGTGATTCTGGTCAACCGCAATGGCGAACAATTCGAAGTGACCTTAGTCCCGCGCTCCGATCCACCCGCTGGTGAGGGTGCGATTGGGATTACTATGAGTCACCCATCGATCCCAATCTCCGTCTGGGAAGCGGTACCCATGGGCGCGAGTGCTGTCGGGGAAAGAACATACACCCTCCTTACGCTCCCGGTAGATGTTGCCAGGGGTGTGATTGCCCCCAGTGATGCCAGACTGGTTGGTTTTAAAGGCATGTATGATATTTACCAGGAAGTCCAGGAGATCGAAACTGGACCCAGTATCCCTGCTTCAATCAACTTGCTGGCATTTTTCGCAATGATCAGCACATCGCTGGGCATATTAAATCTGCCTTCCGATTCCAGCCCTGGATGGCGGGCGAATCCTGTTTACTTTACCGGAATTGCTGTTTGGCCGACGCTTACCACATCGGGTTGAAAATGCTGTGAATGCTATTAGTTTTATGTTGCTTCTGGCATTACTGCTTTATATCAATATCCAGGACTTTATCAATCCCATTATATTGAGCCCTTGATGGATGACCAGGACCTGCCGGAGTTTGCAGCCCCTCCGGTAATATCGATTTACCGTGTAGTCGATGCATTACTGGACGACAGTAAAGCGCTCGACCCGCGCATACTCGCCAGGCTTTCCGATCTGGAAGGTGAAGATGCAGAAATCCTTGCAGAAAACTGGAGCAAATTTTCCAGTCAGCGGCGCAGGGCTTTAGTAGAAGTTTTGCCTACCCTGGCAGAAAAAGATTACTTACTTTCCTATGAAGCTGTTGGTCGGATCGCTATTGTTGACGATGATCCGCTCATCCGGTTCGGCGGCATCCAGATGCTGATCGCATCCGAGTGTGATAACCCAGAGCTGATCGCTCTCTTACTATCGCTTGCCGAGAATGACGAAGAATCAAATGTCCGCGCGATTGCTGCAACTGCACTGGGTCAATTCGTTTACATGGGTGAAATGGATACCCTTCAAAGCCCAGTGCGGGATACATTGGAAAACCGCCTGATTAAGATCACCCGGCATGACATGCATGTGGATGTTCGCCGGAGAGGACTGGAAGCGCTCGGTTATTCCAGCAGCGAATCAGTCAGTCAAATGATCGCTGAGGCTTTTCATTCAGACGATTACCTCTGGGTTGCCAGCTCCCTCTTTGCCATGGGCCGCTCTGCAGATGACCAATGGCAGACCAATATTCTTGCCAGTATCGACCATCCGAATGACCGGGTTCGTCTTGAAGCTGTCCGCGCAGCAGGCGAACTCAGCATGGTCGATGCCCGCAGCACTCTCATCAACTATCTCGATGACCCAGATCAGGATATACGACTCGCTTCAATTTGGTCTTTATCACAGATAGGTGGGAAAAATGTGCCTGAGTTGCTTGCCAGGCAGTTAAAAAATAGCACCGATAATGAAGAACTAACTTTCATCGAACAGGCGTTGGACAACCTGGCATTTAATTCTGATGTTGAGGGTGGGATGGGATTATTTTTCGTTCCAGAACTCGACGGAGTGGAGGCTGAACCAGAAGCAGAAAGTTGGAATGCAGGTAACGAGCCAAATGATGAAATTGATGAAGAAGATGATGATTTCGATGATCTGGACCAATTAGATCGTTGGTCGATAGAATCCCTCATTGATGAAGAATACAACATTGATGACGATGAGGACAGCGGGGATTGGTAAATCTATTAAGTATATTTTGGAACAACCTTTTACCAATTTTCCTCCTGGCCGCGATTGGTTTTTTTATTGGCAGATGGCAGGGAATCGAGCCGCGCTCACTATCACAAATCGTTTTTTATATCTTCAGTCCGGCCCTGATCTTTAATCTGCTTTCCCACAGCGAGATTGATCCGAGAATGATTCTTCGGATTGGGATGATTGTGTTCAGCCTCGCTGGAATTCTGGCTTTGCTGGCATATCTTCTGGGCAAATCCCTCAAACTGGAACGAAAACTACTTGCGGCAGTCATATTGACTGCTATGCTGCCTAATGCGGGAAATTTTGGTTTATCGCTGAATTTATTCGCTTTCGGGGATGACGCACTGACTTATGCGTCCATATATTTTTCTTTTTCCGTCATTGCGACATTCACATTAGGTGTTATTATCGCATCTTTGGGCAGCGTTTCGATGAAAAATTCCCTTTTGTCGTTATTAAAAGTCCCGTCTTTATATGCTGTCATTATCGCATTCATATTCCTGGCATATAACTTGCAATTTCCTGCACCAATTGATCGATCCATCCGATTGTTGAGTGATGCCACAGTGCCAGCCATGTTAATTCTTTTGGGTCTGCAAATTCAAAACCTATCCCGAAATTTCCATATTAAAGCCTTGACCCTCTCTACAGCGTTAAAATTAATCATCAGCCCATTAATCGGTTTTGGCCTCGCTTCGCTTATGAGTCTGCATGGTGCGGCGTTTAATGCTGTGGTCTTGGAAACAGCCATGCCAAGTGCGGTAACCTGTACAGTTCTGGCAACCGAGTATGATGTCGAACCTACTTTTGTTGCCAGTGTTGTTTTTTATACGACTATTCTCAGCCCATTGACGGTTACTCCAATCCTGGCGCTCCTGATGTGAGCCTATGCTCAAAATACATTCTCTAATCATCATATTATCTTTCGTTATAACTCCGTTTTTCCAAGCTCCACAACCCGAGACGAATCCCCTTCATCCAAGTGTCGTGTATGATTTTGGGAATCAGCTTACCATTACCGGTTGGTTCGATCCATCCAATCCCATTGAACAAATCATTGTGTTCATCAAATCCGGCAGAGCAGACATTATCCAGGGTACAGCAACGATAGCTGGCAGTGAGTTTGAATATTCTCTCGATCTGGCTACCCAGCCTTTGCCACCTTTCGCCGAAGTAAGCTATTGGTTTGGTGTTTCCTATTCCAATGGAGACACGATTAACACTGCTGATGACCCTCACGCATTCCGTTACGATGACAATCGGAATATTTGGAACCACCAGCAAAATGAGATCGCCATTGTTAATTGGATCGATGGAGATCCTGGTTTCGGCCAACAGGCTCTGGAAGCCGCTCAGATTGGGTTAGAAGAAGCTCGCACCCTGCTTCCAGCCTTGCCACTACCGACCGAGCCGACACAAATTTATATTTACCCTTCGGCTCGGGATGTTCAGGAAGCCCTACAGCTCGCCAGCTTCAATTGGGTTGCCGGGCACGCCGATCCATGGCTAAATATCGTCCTGGCATCCATTCCAGCAGGCCCAGAGCAAAAAACAGAGCTTCAACGACAGATCCCCCACGAATTGATGCATATTTGGTTATATAACTTTACTGAAGGTATTAATGGGGATTACCAGGCGCTGCCGGCATGGTTGAATGAAGGCCTGGCGACCCTTGTTGAACGCTTTACGGTTACTGGGTATCCTGCGCTTCTGGCCGAAGCCTATACCGCTGAAAGTTTACTGCCTGTCGTTTCCCTGTGCGATCGATTCCCATCGGATACCTCACTTGCATTACTGGCTTACGCCCAGTCAGCGTCTTTTACACGCTATATTCTGCAAAATTATGGTTCCAGTGGCCTGGAAAAGCTCATCCGATTCTATGCAGATGGGTTAGAATGTGAACGCGGGATCGAGGAAGCCTTTGGTATTAGCCTCGCCCAAATTGAGCAAGAATGGATTACAGACACTTTCGGCGCACGACCTCCATCAGCAAACACTTTCCAGGCAACCCCATACCTGATCTTATTTGGGGTTATCATCCTGGTGCCATTATTTTTCGTTGTCATGCGTCGTCATTCAATCCCAGAACCACCAAATCAATAACCCAGTTTTTTCCTACTGTCAAGCAAATCTGCTCCCAGGTTGGCACCCAATATGTTTGATTTGATTGCCGATCACTCATTGGTCATACTCATTGTCGCGGGAGTGGTTGCCGGTGTTTTTTTGTATTTGGTGGATCATTTTAAAACCTATGTGCTGGATGGCACTCGTGATCCAGTCCGCATCACGAGTCTTCGTTATGTGCAGATATTTACCGGATTCGTTACAATCAGTTTATTGATTGCGATCCTGGCAATTATCAGTTTAGTCAGTCGTTTTTCTTTTCGGTCCTTAACAGACCAGAGTAATAATGAAATCCTCACATTAACTTCGATCTCTGGTGGGGGCATACTCCCCGCCGAGGGAACCCAATCCCCAGTTGTATCCCCAATTATAACTCCAGAAACAAGTCCTACACCTGCTCAGCCACCAAGTGCCACACCTGCAGTGAAAGCAACAATCGCAAATACAGGTGGTGCCGGAGCAAATATGCGCTCCATCCCCGGTCTGGAAGGAGTTATCATTACTTCAGTCAACGAAGGTACTGAAGTGACGGTAGTCGGGCAAACTGAAACGATGGACGGTTTTACCTGGCAATTAATTTTGCTACCCGACGGGCGGCAGGGTTGGGTAGTGAGTAATTACTTGATTTTTCAGAGGTAAACGTATGCCGGCAAGTAAACTAGAATTCCAGCTGCATGCCATCATTGCGGGTCGTGTCCAGGGAGTTGGTTTTCGTTATTTTGTTTTGGAGAAAGCCCAAAATTTGGGGGTAGCGGGTTGGGTCCGCAACTTGTGGGATGGTCAGGTTGAGGTGACAGCCGAAGGTTCGAAAGCTGACCTCGACGTTTTCCTGACCGCGCTCCGGCGCGGACCTTCGTCAGCACGAGTCACATCCACCAAGGAGGAGTGGCTCACGCCAATCGGTGAGTACAACGGATTTCATATACGCTCAACATTTTGACGAGATTAAAACCCAAGTCCACGCTCTTTAAGCGAAACAAATCTCCCCATCCCAATGATGATGTGATCTAAAACCTCGATATCCAATAATTTTCCAGCCTGGATAATGGTGCGGGTGACCGCAACGTCATCTGGGCTTGGGGTCGGATCCCCGCTGGGATGGTTATGGATGGCAATCATTGCCGCGGCATTTGCCCGTATCGCCAGCTTGAACAATTCACCCACGCGAATTTGTGAAGAATTTAGCGAGCCCTTATAAACAGCTTCAATTTTTACTACCCGGTTTCTGGTATCCAAAAGGATGACTCGCAGCTCTTCTTGTTCCAGGGCGCTCATTTCGTACTGCAACAGTCCTGCAGCGTCTGCCGGGCTGCTGATTGCCGGTCGTTCATCTGGGAAAGCCACATTTAATCGTCTACCCAACTCTATGGCTGCTTTGATTTGAGCAGCCTTCGCCAGACCAATCCCCTTCTGCGAGCAAACTTCTTCGATGCTGGAGCGGTGCAAGCCGGGTATCCCCCCTAGATTCTGCAGCAATCTAAGTCCGAGTTGGACTGCATTTTCCCCCTCCACACCAACCCTGAGTAGAATCGCCAGGAGCTCGGCATCAGATAGTGCTGGCGCTCCCAGTCGCACCAATCGCTCGCGCGGGCGATCTGATTCCTGTATATCCGTGATTCGATAGTTTGGCTTTTGGATTGTTTCGGTCATACGTTCCCCATCGGCGGCAATGGTAAATGGCAGGAGTATTGCACCCCCAAAAACACTATACATCAGGCACCGCATTCAAGCAACTATCAGATGCTCCAATTTCCATCCATGCTATAATCCCCACATGGAAAGCCAGCAATGAACTTCGACCCAGCCCAACTCAGCAATTTTTTTCTTGTTTTCACCGCCTGGAGCGCAGCTTTCCTGGTCGCATTGTGGTTAAGTTTGATTATCTGGACATACCGAGACATTCGCGCCCGGGCAAAAGATCCGTTGGCTCGCTTTCTCGCAGTTCTGGTAGTGGGCATACTTTTTATACCAGGTATTGTAATTTACCTGATTATTCGGCCCCGGCAAACACTTGAGGATGAATACCAACACACACTCGAAGAAGAAGCCCTCCTCCAATCCATTGAAGAAACGCCCCAGTGCCCAGGATGCGGGCGTCGAATTCGGGAAAATTGGATAGTTTGCCCAAGCTGTCACACCAAATTAAAAAAACCGTGTCACCATTGCGGAAAATTAATGGAATTATCCTGGAACCTGTGTCCATTTTGCAGTACACCCGCGCCAGGGGTGCGCAAAGAAAACCTGTCCTTGGATGAGGCCCTATCGACGATCAATATCGATATGACAGAGCCAGACCCAGAAGAAGCCAGTTCATCTACCCAACTTGCAGATCTTGATTGAGCTGGGGTCACGCCCGGTACGCGTTCAAACACTTTGGTTATCACAGCAACCTGAAATCAAAGATCTTCACCCATAATTAGAATGAATACGGGGCTTCGATAATGAAGCCCCGTTTCAAATCCTGGAGTCAGTCAACGCTTTATTTTAGGGCGCTCCATCCAGCGTACACAGCTTGATCACCTAATTCTTCTTCGATTCTGAGCAGTTGATTATATTTTGACACCCGGTCGGATCGGGCAGGTGCACCAGTTTTAATTTGTCCCATGTTTAAGGCTACGGCAAGATCAGCAATCGTGCTATCTTCCGTCTCACCCGAACGGTGAGAAGCGACCGCATGCCAGCCTGCACGTAGGCAGGTTTGTACAGCTTCGATCGTCTCTGTTAATGAACCGATTTGGTTAACCTTCACCAACAAGGCATTGCATGAGTGTTCTTTGATTGCCTGGCGCACCCGCTGGGGATTGGTGACCAGCAGGTCATCACCAACGATCTGGATTCGGTTTCCGAGCTCGCTGGTCAATAACTTCCAGCTTTCCCAATCATCCTGGGCAAGCCCATCTTCAATGGAGACAATCGGGTACTTATCCACCCAGGATTTCCAAAAATCCACCATCTCAGCGCCGGAAAGCTTGCGACCTTCTTTGCGCAGATTGTATAATCCAGTTTCTTCCTCGTATAACTCTGAGGCTGCCGGATCCAGCGCGATGGCGATATCCTCACCAGGCTTATAACCGGCTTTCTCAATTGCCATCAGGATCACTTCAACAGCTTCTGAATTTGTTTTTAATGAAGGTGCATAACCACCCTCATCTCCAACAAGCGCAGTGTAACCTTTATCCTTAAGAACAATTTTCAAAGCGTGATAAATTTCTGCACCCCAGCGCAAACCTTCCGAAAAGGTCGGTGCACCTAAGGGCATAACCATGAACTCCTGCGCATCGGTAGACTGCCAACCAGTATGCGCCCCGCCATTCAGGATATTCAACATTGGCACCGGAAGCACATGGGCGTACACCCCGCCAATATAGCGGTACAGTGGCAATCCAAGTGCCAGGGAGGCTGCCTTAGCAACTGCCAGGCTCGCCCCGAGTATGGCATTTGCACCTAATTTCGATTTATTCGGCGTGCCATCGAGATCCAAAAGGAGTGAGTCGATATACATTTGATCAACTGCATCAACATCAAACAATGCTTCTGCGATCGGTCCATTTACGTTGTCAACAGCCTTTAAGACCCCTTTTCCGCTGTAGATAGACTTATCCCCATCACGCAGTTCCAATGCTTCATGAATCCCCGTTGATGCACCCGAGGGGACTGCGGCTCTTCCCATGCTCCCATCGGCAAGAATAACTTCTACCTCCACGGTGGGGTTGCCGCGTGAATCAAGGATCTGGCGGCCTCTGACATCTTCAATATAAGTATCCATGCATCACCTCACAAAATATTATTGTTGTTCGATCAGAAAAGTAATTTTCTTCGATCGGCAGGTCATAGGTTTTCTCCGGAAGGGTATAGCTCATCCGAAAGCACTCATCAGGCGGTTAAGTCGGACTGGATCATTTTACTACCAATTGAATATATCACATGAACCTGTGAAATTAATCACGAAAAGACAGGAAGCTCCAAAATTAAATCAAAATTATCCGGCTGCTGGGTATCCACGGCAGTTTTTGTAATCTGCTGAGCACCGCAATTCTGGCATTTATGGACGATCTGGTACCCTTTTTTTGAATGAAAACGGATACCAATCGGCTCCATCATTCCACGGCATGGATTCTTGCGATCACCCGGCAAGACATCGAGATGGATGGAGTATAAACAAAATGGACAGTGGTTCCGAAAACTGCCATTCGTAACTGGTTTTACTTCTTCCCCACAATGCAAGCATCTAAATCCTAAGTTTTCGTGTTTTTGACCCATCAGCTTTCACTGATTCAAACTCCAGCATGCTCTCTGACCGCTTTTAAGAAAGCTACAAACAACGGGTGAGGGCGATTCGGCCTTGAAAGAAACTCCGGATGAAATTGTGTTCCTACCATAAATGGGTGGTCCTTCAACTCGGCAATCTCAACCAGGCGTCCGTCAGGGGAAATTCCAGAAAAACACATGCCGGCTTCATTAAAGGGTTTCCGGTACGCATTGTTAAACTCAAACCGATGCCGGTGGCGTTCCTGTACCAGATTGGAATTATAAGCATTCTGAGCAATCGTACCTGCCTGCAGTTCACAAGGATAGAGCCCCAGGCGCATCGTTCCTCCCAGGTCTGCAATCCCTCGCTGGTCTGGCATCAAGTCGATGACCGGATGAGGGGTTGAACGGTCAAATTCCGTAGAATTTACCCGATCGTTGTGCAGGACCTCCCGACCAAATTCAACAACCATTAATTGCATCCCCAGGCACAAACCCAGATAAGGGACTTTATTTTCCCTGGCATACCGAGCCGCTATGATTTTTCCCTCCGTTCCTCGGCTGCCAAAGCCACCGGGGACCAGGATACCATCAGCCGCTTCGATAATTTCCATGCAGTTGCCTTTTTCAAGTTCAGCTGAATGCACCCACTCGATATTTGCTTCCACGCCAGTAGCCAGAGCGGCGTGCTTTATCGCTTCGCGGACACTCATGTATGCATCATGAAGTTCAACATACTTCCCGACCAGGGCTATTTTCACAGTCGGTTTCTCTTTACGCACCTCTTCAACCAATCGCTTCCAATCCGAAAGGTCGGGTTTCTGTCGGGCTTTAACCCCCAACCTCTCGAGAATATAATCACCAACTCCGAGTTTTTCAAGAAGCAACGGGACTTCGTAAAGCACATCTGTCGTAACCATCGGAACAACCGCACGTTTCTCGACATCACAGAACAGCGCAATCTTTTCAGCAAGATCGTCATCAACTGGCAAATCAGATCTGGCAATGATCATATCTGGTGCGATACCGATGGATCTTAGCTCGCGGACGCTGTGTTGGGTTGGTTTTGTTTTTAATTCTTGGGTTGCCCCGATGTACGGCAGCCAGGTCACATGAACATACATAGTGTTCTGACGCCCAACATCGCTGCGCATTTGGCGCAAAGCTTCCAGGAATGGTAACAATTCGATATCACCAACCGTACCACCGACCTCAACCAAAACGATTTCCGCACCTGTCGTCTTTGCAACCAGGCCAATCCGTCGTTTGATCTCGTTGGTGATGTGGGGAATAACCTGGATCGTGCCTCCGAGGTAATCACCACGCCGTTCTTTGGCGATCACATCCGCGTACACCTGCCCGGTTGTCACATTGCACACCCGGTTCAAACTCATGTCGATCAAACGTTCGTAGTGGCCCAGATCCAAATCTGTTTCTGCCCCATCATCCAGTACGTAAACTTCTCCATGCTGGTAAGGGCTCATCGTGCCAGGATCGACATTGATATACGGGTCCAACTTCTGCGCTGCAACCCCAAATCCGCGTTCTTTTAAAATCCGGCCGATTGCAGATGCGGTTACACCTTTCCCAACAGAACTTACCACCCCACCGGTAAAAAATATATACTTGGTTGTCAAAGTGGCCTCCCCGAAAACTCAATATTATCTCTACTGGATACAAAGGAAGTGGGGAGGGCCGTTTCCCGGCAGCCTCCCCACGGGTTGTGTTTCATTATTTGGTTGACCGGAGATATGCTCATCCGACTAATCTCTCCAGATCTTCAACTGCCCGCCGCATTTCCAAGAAAACAAGTCCCAATCTGGCTTCTTCGCGCGCCAAAGCGGTCAGGACTGCCTCTTCACCAACTGCTGCAAGCAATACATAGCCGCTCGCTCCGCGAATATAAACCTGATGGAGGACTCCCCGACCAAGCTCTTTCGCAATCCGCTCACCCAGGCTGAGCATAGCTGCTGACATGGCCGATACCCGGTCCTCTTCAGCTTCGACCGGTAATGCAGATGCCATTATCAAACCATCGACAGATACAACCGCCGACCCTTCAATATCAGGTGAAGCAATCTGCATCGCTCTCAAGCGATCAACCATCAATTGGGTACGCGATTTTGTCATGAAATTTCCCTCAATCAATCGTATCGCATTCGGACCGAGTTCTACCATAACTAACCAACAAATGCCAAACATCCTTGATCGCGGTTCACTAGCCTTGACAAATTTCTCCCAATGGAAAACAGGCTTGCGAGCGTGTATTATCTCGGATGCAATCTGCCAACTTTTCAATGTTTGTTGTGCTCACACTGCTTCAATACCTGACGTAACAAACAAGAAAATCGTTAATCTTGCACCAATCCGTTGGCACTTTTGTAAAATCCTTGCCAAGGAAATATGTCTCCCCCTTGAGAGAGCCAGCCCTTATTCATTACCATTCTTCCCAGGTATGCATCCTACACAAATGCAGTGACCAAAATTTATTGGCTGTATCAGTCCCAAAAGAGGTAGGTTTTGAAAAAAGGAGCAAGCTCCGTTATGATGGAAGCAATCACCCAACCATCGCACGGAGCCTGCTGTGTCTATTGTCTTGCTGAAATTACCCGATGTCAAGCATGAAACCGAAGGGAGACCGCAGCACTGCCCGAGCTGCAAGGGGGGAATCTTTCAGCGCTGGGGAGGGCGGTTGAGGAAAATCCGGGATCCACACGTGCGGTATGTGCTGGTGTATCGCTACCGGTGCTGCGGGTGTCGGCACACCTTTCGGCATTATCCGGAGGGAGTGGATGGTGCCCAGCAAAGCCAACGACTGCGCAAGCTTGCGGCGTTGATGTGAGTGCTGGGCTTGAGCTACCGGGGGATCGAAGCCTTGCTTGGGGCGTTGGGGATGGGGATCGGGCGCATGAGTGGCTGGCGGGATGTGCAAGACTGGGCTGGTCAACTGCGCCAGCGGCGGAAGTGGAAGCCAGTACGGGTGTTGGGGTTGGATGGTGCGTATGTCCGCGCCTGGGGTGCGGTGCGCCCGGTGCTGGTGGCGGTGGATGTCGGTGCAGGGCAGCCGGTAGCGGTGGGCTATGTGGACGAACACAACCCGCAGGCTGTACGGCGCGGGTTGGAGCCCCTGGTCAAGCGTCTGGGAGTGCATGTCATCGTGACCGACGACCTGGTGTATTACAAGACGGTGGCGCAAAAGCTGGATCTCGAACAGCAAATTGGCCAGTTCCATGTGCGCCACTGGGTGGGACGCACCCTCCACGAGCTGCTGACCAGCCTGCCGCCTCCCTGGCTGGGAATGCTCGCCGAAGTCAAACAACTGCTTCACGAGCTGCCGATCGAAGGCTCGCACAGACGGTTTGAGTTATGGAAACAGATCGACGAACCGCGTTCGGCTCGCGATGAACCCAGCACTCCCGTCGATCGACTGCGCGATTTGTTGATCCGCCTGAGCAACCATTGGGAGAACTACCGCATCTTCGACCGGCTGCCCGAGGTGCCCTGGACCAACAACGCCACCGAACAAGTCATTGGGCGTATGAAGATGCGCTCCCGGACGGTGCGCGGTTACAAATCCCAGGCCGGTTTGCTGGCCGCTCTGATGGCGGCCGGATCTGGCATCGCTTGATCTTCCAGATTGGGGAAGGGGATTTCGTGCCCATCCCGTTGTCCTTGAAATTCCCCCACCATTTTTGGGATAAACACTATTGGCTGCATTTATTGACGACCAATGTTAAAGTCGCTATAATTTATCTGTTGTTTCAAAGGGATAACTTAATAGCACGTTTGTCTCTCTCTGGGAGGAGTAATTGGCCCTGGCTGCTGACAGAGAAGGCGTGGCCTCAGGCTGAAAGCCACCACAGCAACCACCGATGAAGGTCGCCCAGTGTGAATTGCTGAAGAAAAACTGGTTTTTACAAGTTGAGTAGAACAGCACGGGTGAGCCCGTTAACGCGAAACCCTGTTCGGTTAATTACCTGCCAGGGTAGTAAGAGCGCACCGGACTAGCTCCGGTGAACTGAGGTGGTACCGCGGATGGTTTATCCTTTCGTCCTCAGGTGGCGAAAGGATTTTTTTATTCATATTATCCTGGTTTGAATGACACAGCTTTTATGCTTGCTCGCACTCCAGGAGGTTGGCATGGCGCTAGAAAAAATGTACCGTCCAGATGTAGTGGAGCCCGAATTACAACGGCGTTGGGCGTCTTTGGGTATTTACGAATTTAATCCAGACTCACCAGCGCCGGTGTTTTCAGTTGATACACCCCCTCCCACGGTATCTGGTTTCTTACATCTTGGGCATGTCTATTCATATAGCCATACCGACTTCATAGTTCGCTACAAACGTATGCGGGGGTTCAATGTCTTTTATCCGATGGGGTTTGATGATAACGGGTTACCGACGGAGAGGTTGGTTGAAAAAAGATACGGCATCACCGCAGAACAGATAGGTCGCGAGTCTTTCATCGCGAAATGTCTTGAGATCAGCACCGAAGTAGAAGTAGATTACGAAGAGCTCTGGAAACGGCTCGCGTTATCGATCGATTGGCGTTTTGCTTACCGCACAATCGATGAAAACTCGCGCCGCACGGCGCAGCTTTCATTTATCGATCTGTTCCGCAAAGGGTATCTTCGCCACTCCGAAGCTCCCGCCATCTGGTGCCCCGAGTGCAAGACGGCTCTAGCACAGGCAGATCTAAATGACATCGTAAGAGAAACCGAATTTGTAACACTGCTTTTTCGTATTGAAGGTGAGCAACCACTCAAAATTGCGACTACCCGTCCGGAACTGTTACCCGCCTGCGCGGCAATATTCGTCCATCCAGATGATGCTCGGTTTACCAGTCAAATTGGTAAAACCGCTTACCTCCCTATTTTTGATCGCCCGGTGCCGATATTGTCAGATCCTGCAGTTGACCCTGATAAAGGAACAGGGGCCGTGATGTGTTGTACATTTGGTGATCAGGCCGATGTGGCCTGGTGGCGGGCATACAAACTACCTCTTTTCCCCGTTCTTTCCGATGACGGTGTCTTGACTCGGCTAGCTGGAAAGTACTCAGGCCTGACTACACGTGCAGCTCAAAAGGCTATCAAAGATGATCTTCTTTATCACGGGTTTTTGATTGATCGTACCCCTACCCAACAATCTGTGCGTGTCCATGAGCGCTGTGATAACCCGGTTGAATACATTATTAAAAAACAATGGTTCATCCGGATACTCGATTTCCGAACGGAGCTCTTGGATGCCGGAAGTAAAATTCTCTGGCATCCTGCCCATATGGAAAATCGGTATCTTTCCTGGGTTGAAAATTTGAATTGGGACTGGAATATTTCGCGACAAAGATTTTTCGGTGTCCCCTTTCCGGTCTGGTTTTGTAAAAGTTGCCAGGCAGTGATCCTCGCTACAGAAGACCAATTGCCTGTGGACCCAACTATTTCTGCTCCGCAGGCAGAGTGCCCGCACTGCGGCAGTCAGCAATTCTTGCCCGAAACGGATGTCATGGATACCTGGGCTACCTCCTCCATGTCACCTCAAATCGTTGCTCGCTGGCTGCAGGACCCTACGCTGTATGCAAAGTTATTTCCCATGGATTTGCGCCCGCAGGGACATGAAATTATCAGAACCTGGGCATTTTATACATTGGTGAAATCGGTCTACCATTTTGGCAAACTTCCTTGGAAAAATATTGCGCTATCAGGCTGGGGCATTGCGGCGGAAGGGGAAGGAAAGATAAGCAAAAGTCGCGGAGGCGGTCCAATGCCGCCCCTGCTAATGATAGAAAAATACTCCGCGGATGCGGTCCGCTACTGGACATCCAGCACGGGTTCTGGAAAAGATGCTGTGATCAGCGAAGAGAAAATTCAACTCGGTGGCAAATTGGTAACAAAGTTGTGGAACGTTGCCAGATTTGCGGAGCGATTTATAGACCAAAGTGAAAGGAAACCAGGCCTGCCAATCGACAGCCTATCACCTGCGGATAGGTGGATTCTCGCCAGGCTCCAGGTTGTTATCCAACGTGTCACGGATTCATTCGAAGATTACGAGTATGCCGCAGCGAAAAGCGAGGTGGAGTCCTATTTCTGGCAAGACCTGGCAGATAATTATCTTGAGATGGTCAAACAACGTTTATACGAACCAGGTAACCCGGCGCACGCATCGGCAGTGGCTTGTCTGAAATACGTACTCCTGGATACATTAAAGTTGTTTGCTCCGTTTTTTCCGCACATTACTGAACAAATCTATCTCGAATTATTCGCCGAGTTTGATCATTCGTCCTCGATCCACACATCAACCTGGCCGCAAATCACACCCGATTACCAAAATGATCAGGCCATCCAATTCGGCTCCCTGCTTGTGGAGATTGCGACGTCGGTCAGGCGTTATAAAAGCGAACGCAACCAGAGTCCAGGCACGCCCCTGGAAAAATTACAGTTAATGGCTGTGGATGCGAGACTGCCCCAACTTCTCGAGCGGGCGAGCAGTGATTTGTGCAGCGTAACCCGAGCAAAAACGATTGAAATCTCTGCAATGATCGATCCCGGACTTACGCCAATCCTAAAAAATAGTCAGGTTGAGGTTGTAGTTTATCCTTCATAAACCTATCCCGGAGATAACCAATGCCAGATGAGCTTTTACCAAAAATTTATGACTTTCGTGAGACCGAACACCGAATATACAAATTTTGGTCGGAAAATAAATTTTTCAAACCCAGCAATGACCCGAACGAGGCTGGATTCAATCCGGACATTGAAACTTTCGTAATTTCTATCCCGCCGCCTAATGTCACCGGTGAATTACATCTGGGTCACGCCATGTTCGTCGCGATGGAAGATTTGATGATCCGCTATCATCGCATGAAGGGTTTTTCTACCCTTTGGGTGCCTGGAACCGATCATGCGGGCATTGCCACTCAGCTTCAGATTGAAAAATCTCTGGCTCGTGAAGGCACCAGCCGCGAAAAGATCGGGCGGCAGGCTTTCCTTGAACGAACCTGGGCCTGGAAAGAAAAATATGGTGGCATCATTACCCAACAAATCCGGCGCCTGGGAGCATCATGCGATTGGGATCGTGAGCGATTTACCCTCGACCAGGGTCTATCCCGGGCAGTTCGCGAGGCATTTGTTCGCCTCTATGAAAAAGGATTGATATACCGGGGACCCAGGCTCATTAACTGGTCCCCAGGACTGAAAACAGCAGTTTCCGATCTGGAAGTCGAGTATTCCGAAGAACCAGGAACACTCTATTATTTTAAGTATCGCCTGGCTGACTCTCCATCAGATTTTATTCCAGTAGCGACCACACGCCCGGAAACAATTCTAGGGGATACCGCAGTCGCTGTCCATCCGGAAGATGACCGTTATCAAAGATTCGTTGGACGTAAGGTGTTTGTTCCAATCCTCGATCGGGAGATACCAGTTATCGCGGACGAATACGTCGATCGCGAGTTTGGAACCGGAGCATTAAAAATTACTCCCGGTCATGATCCAAATGATTATGAAATTGGTCAGCGCCACAATTTAGAAATTATTTCTGTCCTTGATACCACTGCCCGCGTGAATGCAAACGGCGGTCCTTATGCCGGGCAGGATCGGTTTGAATGTCGCAAGAATCTTTGGGAGGATATGAACTCGGCCGGTTTGACGATCCGGGAAGAGCCCTATACATTAAATGTCCCTCGCTCCCAACGGGGAGGCGAGATTATTGAACCGATGATCTCAACCCAGTGGTTTGTCAAGATGGAAATGCTGGCTTCCTCAGCTCTTGATGCCGTCCGAAGCGGACAAATCAAGATTGTCCCAGAACGTTTCGCGAAAGTGTATTACAACTGGCTCGAGAATATAGAAGATTGGTGTATCAGCCGTCAGCTTTGGTGGGGGCATCGTATTCCAGTATGGTACTGCCAGACATGTCAGGAGCTGACAGTTGCGCGCGATGACCCTTCGAGCTGTTCGCATTGTTCCAGCAGTCAAATTGTTCAGGATCCAGATGTTCTCGATACCTGGTTCTCATCAGGATTGTGGCCTTTTTCCACACTTGGTTGGCCGGACAACACCCCGGATCTAAGCTATTTTTATCCCACTTCGATAATGGAAACCGGATATGATATTTTGTTTTTCTGGGTGGCACGCATGATCATGTCTGGCCTTGAGTTTACTGGCCAACCACCTTTCCAGACGGTATACCTGCACGGGCTAATTCGGGACGAGCATGGTCGCAAAATGAGTAAAACCTACGGCAATGTCATTGACCCATTGACTGTCATGGACGAATTGGGAACCGATGCCTTGCGTTTTACCCTGCTTGTGGGGTCAACACCAGGCAATGATATGAATTTAAGCATCAAGAAAGTTGAAGCCAATCGGAATTTCGCGAATAAGGTCTGGAATGCAGGTCGTTTTATCATCGGAGCACTAACACAGGCCCCCACCTTTTCCACCCTGCAACCGGATTGGACGCTCGCTGATTACTGGATTTGGGCCAGGTTCCATCAGTTAGTCCGGGACATCGAGCGCCTTTTTAGCTCGTACCAATATGGCGAAGCGGGTCGCCAAATTTACGAATTTTTCTGGAGCGAATTTGCAGACTGGTATGTAGAAATTGCGAAGCTCCAAATCGCCGAGGGCGGAAATCGGGCATTTTTCACCGCTCAGACGCTGGCCAGGATCTTCGATGAATGCTTGCGGCTGTTACACCCCTTTACACCCTTCATTACTGAAGAATTATGGGGGCATCTAAAGCAAGCCTGTATCTCCCTATCAACCGAATATGCTCCTTCATCCGGTTGGCCTACTGCACTGATTATTGCCCCATGGCCCGAAAGCAGACCAATCGCAAGCTGGGAAGACCAAAAAATTAGTGATTTCCAGCAGCTTCAGGAAATTGTACGGGCAATCCGCAATCTGCGCGCCGAAAATCAAGTTAAGCCATCCCTCCACCTACCAGCAGTTTTTGCAGCCGGCAGTTTTGCGAATATTCTGCAAGACCAAAAAACAACCATCGCAATTTTGGCAGGATTAGACCAGGAGAAAATCGCCATCCATGCCAGCCTGGATGCAAAACCTGAAGGTCATATCGCTCTAATCTGCGGATCAGTCGAAATATTCCTACCTTTATCCGGGTTTGTGGATAAGGAAGAAGAGCAAAAGCGTTTGGAAAAAGAGCTTGCGGAAGCCGAAATCCAGATCTCAAGGTTAAATGAGCTCCTCGCCAGTCCATTCGCGGAAAAAGCTCCACTCCAAGTCGTTCAAAAAGAGCGCGAGCGCCTGGATGCATTTCTTCAGAATGTGGAAAAAATTCGTGCTCAACTGGGTCAATGATGATCCGGTACATATCGACTCTGGGTCGTAGCAATCACCTATTTACTGCATTTTGATCCAGGTAGCATTGGATCTCAAGCCATTGCTTCGAAGAATTGTAAACATGAGTAATTCAAACAAAAAAACAGCACAATACTACGACAGGCTGAGCCCTTGGTATGATTTGTTAACTGGAAGCTCTGAAAACCAGATCACCGGTCATGCGCTTGACTTCTTAGACATCAAGCCTGGAGAAAAATTACTCGAAATCGGGTTTGGTACTGGTAATGCAATCCCTCGCATAATTTCCAAGGTTGGTGAAGCTGGCGTAGCCGTTGGTTTGGATCTCTCGATGGGTATGTGCCAACAAACCCGGAGGAAATTAACGAGTAAAGCTGACAACCATCTCCCCCTCTTGATTCAGGGAGATGCTTGTTTTATGCCTTTGAAATCAGCTACGTTTGATGGAATCTTCATGAGCTTTACGCTTGAGCTTCTGTCTGCGGAACAAATGTATTTTTGCCTTGATGAAATTAAGCGTTTGCTCGTCAGTGGCGGCAGGTTTGGCTTGGTGAGCCTCTTGTCAGAAGAATCACCTCGCTTCGCCGAGCGCGCCTACACCAAACTGCACCAGAAATTCCCCCAGGTGCTTGATTGCCGTCCAATTCCGGTCGAATCAATTCTGGTCAATGTTGGGTATACCATTCTTACGTTGAAGCGATTCAATTTATGGGGGATTCCAGTTGGCTGTGTTGTGGCACATGCGGGGATTTCTTAAGAATGCTATAATTTTTTAATCAAGAATACCATTACTGGATTCAACGAAGCGGATGTATGAGCGTGATCACAATATCTCGCCAGCTAGGAAGCCAGGGGCTTACGGTGGCACAATTAACCGCCGAACGCCTGGGTTTTCGTCTAGTTTGGCGAGAGTTAATTAACCAGGCTGCGTTAAGATCGGGAGAGCCTGAAATGGCCCTGGCTGTAATCGATGAGCTTGGGATGCTGGAAATCAAACCGTCACCGGAAGCCAGCCAGGCATATCAAATCGCCGTTCGCCAGGTTTTGTTTGAATATGCAAAATTGGGAAATGTGGTCATACTCGGCCGGGCTGGTCAGGTGATATTAAAAGACTGGCCGGGAGCCCTGCATATACGTATTTATGCCCCTGCCGCGTACCGGGTTGAAATTATCGCTGGAATTCACGAGATTTCTAAAGCCGCTGCGATGGCTCAAATTGAAGCGAGTGATCGTTATCGCAAGAATTACCTGAAGCGTTTTTATCAGGTTCGGTGGGATGATCCGGAACTTTATGATTTGCTAATAAACACATCCAGGATCTCTCCAGACTGTGCCGTCGAATTAATCTGCTCAGCGCACAACCAGAAAATAATTCGCTAAGAAATCTTCGATTGGAGCGTAATATTGAATCAGGCCGCATCCACACCAAATTTCGTCCACCCGGCCGAAGAAGCTTTTGCTCGCATCCTCGACTTTTATGGGTTACAGTGGGAATACGAACCCCGGACATTTCCCCTCGAGTGGGATGAAGAAGGTAATGTCATCGAAGCATTTTCGCCAGATTTTTATCTGCCAGAACAGGATTTATATGTTGAGCTGACTACCCTTCGCCCACAGCTGGCAAATCGAAAAAACCGGAAATTACGCCGTATGCAAGAATTGTATCCAGACATCAATATCAAATTGTTCAAAAGGCGGGAAATGCGAAACTTGATGGTCAAATATGGATTGGACGACCAGGCTGAAAAAATCTACGGTACAGAGGCGCAAACACATCCATCATGATAGGCGACGCACGCGAGCGATATCCTGACCTGGGCGCAGATATCCAGGAAATATTGTTATCGGAAGATCAAATCCAGAACAGGGTAGCAGAGTTGGGGATCAAGATATCCAGTGATTACACAGGCCGCGACCCCCTATGTGTCGGGGTATTGAAAGGCGTTCTGTTCTTCATGGCTGATTTACTGCGTGCCATAAGTATCCCGGTTGAAGTAGATTTCATGGCAGTCTCAAGTTATTCTTCCGAGGCACGTGATCAGGGATTTGTCCGTATGGTCAAAGATTTGGAGATACCTGTCACGGGCCGGCACGTCCTGTTCATCGAAGATGTCATCGATACCGGATTGACATTAAATTATTTACTTAGGAATCTTCGGGCTCAAAAACCTGCAAGTCTAGAAGTCTGCGTACTGTTCAACAAACCAGAGCGGCGATTAATCGATATACCAATTAAATATCTGGGATTCGACCTGCCCGACTTGTTCGTAGTTGGATATGGGCTCGATCATCGTGAACGATACCGCAACCTGCCCTTTCTCGGTTTATTAAAGCCCTACGCATTTCAAAATCACTCTATGGGAGATTAAATTAAAAAGTACAGGGGCCCCGAGTAACCGTCCAGCAATCCCTTTGATCTGCTAACCATTTACCAGTCTTTCGAAAGTCGACCTGATGACCTTCTTTCGAGAGTTGGTTGTGGTTTACAGAACTCTCCAGGCTCTATCCCTTTCCTTTCAGTCTGGGGATTTCACTGCCTGGTTTCAGTTTTGCCATTCATTTTGCGGTTCTCTGGCAAGACTTCTCTTGCGTAAAGAGTAACCTTAAATGTTTGGGTTGACTGAATTGGGTTCGCAGTCCAATTTCTTGGAGCGCCCTGTATAGTAACTATAGATAAAAAAGACGCACAAGTCAAGTAAATTTCCTTAAAAAATATAGGTTTACAACAATTTTTAAGTCTTCTTACCTTCTTGTCACAAACGTTAGTTTTTACTTTTATATTGAGGAGGATCGCCCAGGATGTTGCAATGGATAACCCTCTCATCCTGTAATATCGCTTTGATTTTGCCTGATTCTCCGATCCTGCTTACTAAAATAATCCCTCCCAGGCTTTCCAGCCGGATGCTGATTCGCCCACGAATTTTGGATTTCCTGATGGAATCACTAAATTACCGCTGTACCTTGATTCAGGCAGGTGCAGGGCAGGGCAATAGCACCGCGTTGGCTGCACAATGGAGCAGCAAAAACCAACGTTGTGGTGCGAGGTCAGAGAAGAAGTTAGTGATCTGGTCGATTTTCTGATCCATTTCTGCCACACCCGGCAGTGTTGAATCCCAGCCATCCAGGGGCTGCCCACTCAGATGCGACTGAATTGGGAAAATACAGGCGGTTCGCCAGATCTGAACCTTTTATTTCTCTGACACCCCCAGTTTGCGACGCTTCATAGCCCAGTCAGATTAGCGCTGGCAGTCTTTCGGATTATTACGTCTTATCGTTAGATGTGAGATTATGTATAATCGGGGAAAATCGCTTGAAGAAAGGTTAGATCAAGTTGTCGGATCACCCGTACCAAAAAACCGATTTCCCACTTGCTGCTGTTGCTTATTATGGGCCAGATGACATGACTGCCAGCAAAGTAGTCGTTGCTATTCTGGGTGATAATCAACAAATCATTAAGTCTGTAAATTGGTCAACTGAGGCGACCGATATCCGTTTTGACGCAGTGACAGCCAAACGGATCAAAGATTTTATTAATGCCTGGCAAATAAAAAAAATTGTGATCGCCGAAGGGATACTTGGGTGCCCACACGTACCTGGTACTGATTTCCCCCTCGGCGAAGATTGTCCATTTTGTCCTTTCTGGGCAAACAAGGAGATTTGACGCGTGTCGGGAACAACCAAGTTTGTACATACGAATCTAATTGCTGAAGATTGGCGTCGCCTGGCGCAGTTTTACATCGATGCCTTTGATTGCGAGCCGGTGCCTCCAGAGCGAGATTTGCAGGGCAAATGGCTCGATAATGCAACCCTCGTTCCAGACGCCCACCTGACAGGTATCCACCTGCGCTTGCCGGGATTTGGGGATGACGGGCCTACGCTGGAAATTTTTTCTTATAACAAGATTCTCCCCCGCCGTCAGCGAATGGCAAATTTTCCAGGTTTTGCGCATATCGCGTTTTCTGTTGAAGATGTCCGTAAAGCGCGCGACCGGGTCTTTATCGCAGGAGGCAGCGAATATGGCCAACTGATAACCGAAGAAATCCCGGAGGTTGGAAATATTACTTTCGTATATGTCCTCGACCCAGAGGGGAATATTATCGAGCTGCAAAGCTGGGAAAAACTCCAACCAGCTGAACCCAGCCCATAACAACCAACTACCTATGCTTTCAGGATTAGAGGGTGGACTCCGCCAGGCGTTGTCCTGGAGCAGCAACAATAAGCTGAATCCAATCAGAATTTCCCAATTCGACTGGGTCAAATCGAACATAGGATGCAGCATCAGGATCTCTGGTTCATCCATGCCAACCGAATCACCATTCAAATGACTGGAAGTCCTTCGTATTATCCAATTCCGTAAAACTTACCGGGTCAGGCTGCGGTACCTGATGCGGTGAGGGATTTCCGCTTCTTTTCCCAGTCGCTGCTTACGTTCAGCTTCGTAATCCGACCAGTTTCCTACGGACCAGCGCAGTTGGGAATCTCCTTCAAATGCCAGGATGTGCGTAGCAATTCGATCCAAAAACCAACGGTCGTGGGATACCACAACGGCACAACCCGCGAAGTTGTCAATTGCTTCCTCCAATGCCCGCAGGGTATTCACATCGAGATCATTGGTTGGTTCGTCCAATAAAATCACATTCGCTTCACTTTTTAATACCTTTGCAAGGTGGACCCGGTTGCGCTCCCCTCCGGAAAGATTGCCAACTTTTTTCTGCTGGTCCGAGCCCAAAAAGTTGAATGAAGCAACGTACGCCCGTGCATTCCGTTTTCGCCCGCCTAATTCAATTTGTTCTTCACCTCCTGAAATTTCTTCGAATACCGTTTTCTCAGGAGCCAGTGTATCCCTGCTCTGGTCTACATATGCCAATTTGACAGTTTCGCCAATCCGGATTGATCCGGTATCAGGTTCTTCGTATCCAGTTATCATCCGCAGCAAGGTACTTTTCCCGGCCCCATTGGGGCCAATAACACCAACAATGCTTCCAGGAGGTATGCTGGCGCTAAATTCTTCGATTAGAAGTTTGTTTTGATAGCCTTTGGTTAATTCGGAAAAATCGATGACGATGTCCCCCAATCGAGGTCCCGGGGGAATGTATATTTCTAAATCTTCGCGGCGTTTTTCAGTGTCCTGGCTCAGCAGCTGCTCAAACGCAGTGTAGCGCGCCTTCCCTTTTGCCTGGCGCGCTTTCGGTGACATACGGATCCATTCAAGTTCACGCTCCAGGGTTTGAATCCGTTTGCCTTCGGCTTTCTGCTCATGCCGCAGGCGCTCCTGTTTTTGCGACAGCCAGGAGGAATAATTCCCCTTCCAGGGAATCCCAAACCCGCGATCAAGTTCTAAGATCCATCCGGCGACATTATCCAGGAAATAGCGGTCATGCGTTACGGCAATGACCGTGCCGCGGTACTGTTGCAGGTGGCGCTCTAACCAGGCAATTGACTCCGCATCCAGGTGATTGGTAGGCTCATCCAGCAGCAAGATCTCGGGCTCGGTCAGCAGCAGGCGAGTTAATGCCACCCGGCGGCGCTCCCCGCCTGAAAGCACTTTGATTGGAGTTTCACCCGGAGGACAGCGCAAGGCATCCATCGCCAACTCCAGGCGGTTGTCCAGCGTCCAGGCATCATTTTTATCGAGGTATTCCTGCAATTTTGCCTGCTCCGCGATCAAAACATCAAAATCTGCGTCCGGTTCACCGAACCTGGAGCTCACCGCATCGAACTCTGTGAGCGCGTCAACCAGCGGTTGAACCGCTTCCTCGACAACCTGTCTGACAGTTTTATCTTGTTCCAGGACAGGCTCTTGTTCCAGCAGACCCACTCGATATCCTGGAGAGAAAGTGACCTCCCCATGGTAACCATCATCTAATCCTGCGATGATTCGCAGCAGAGAACTTTTCCCGGCTCCATTCAGACCCAGTACCCCGATCTTGGCACCATAATAAAATCCCAAAGAGATATCGCGCAGAACTTCCCGGTTGGGCGGGTAAACCCGTCCGACGCGGACCATTGAAAAAATTACCTGCTGGTCGCTCATTTTTCACCTTTGATACAGTAACTTATCGCTGTCTCCGCCAGGATACCCGCCAGATCAATTGCAGATTGGATATCCACCCATTCCTGATCACTGTGTAGTCCTCCGCCACTTGGACCGAACACCACGCTCTCAGTCCCAGCCTGTGCCAGCAATGCTGCATCAGTCCAAAACCACATCCCGCTCTCCCGAGCTGGCTGCCCAAACCGGCTGGTATATGCCGCATTAAGTGCTTGGATGATCTTTGCCTCTGCATTTACCCAAAATGGTTCTCTCCGGGCAACTTCGACCAACCGGGCATTAAAATTTTCGTCTTCAGCAGACAACCTATCAAGAATTGTAGCGATTTCTTGCCGGACTGCGCTTGGATCCTCGCCAGGAACAGTCCGCCTTTCAATATTGAGCTCACAATGAGAGGCATAGATACTCATTTCCGAACCGCCGTGTAGAGTCGCGGCATGTAAAGAAGGCACGCCGACCAGGGGTACCGGCGCTCGACTGCGCAGCTCTTTTTCAAGATTTCCCAAGTACCACAAGAAACGCCCCATGTGCATATTCGCGTCTATCCCCTCATCATAACGGCTGCCATGGGCTGCCCGGCCGTTCGTTTCAACCCGGTAGTGGATAAAGCCTCTGTGCGCCCGGCAGATTTGCAGCTCTGTTGGTTCGGTGACGATTGCTCCATCTGTTTTCGTCTTCATCAAAAGCAATTCAGTACCCAGGCTTCCCCATTCCTCATCGGCTACGGCCGCCAGGATTAAATCACCTTCTAAAACCACATCGTGCACTGTCAGCGCTTTGGCGGCAGCCAGCATCGCTGCCAGGCTGGCTTTCATATCAATCGCCCCCCGCCCATATAATCTTCCTCCAGTTATCTTGGGGCGAAATGGCGCCTGCATTCCTCCTGCCCCCACGGTATCAGTATGTCCATTCCACAACAAAGATCTGCCGCCTCCAGAGCCAGGTTTGACTGCCAGCGCATTGTACCTACCTGGAACAATCTCAAACAATCTTGCATCCCAATCGAGCTTGGTTAATTCACAGACAATATACGCCGCAATTTCACCCTCTCCCGGACCAGTTGGATCGCAGGCTGGATTGACTGAATTAATCGTCACGAGCTGTTCAAGCGTCCTGACCAGGTAGGATTTATCAATTGGGATCACATCGACCTGTCCTGTAACAAACTTAAGAAAGGCATAACACTCCCGATTTCGCATTGTTTTCGATGTACAATTTACACATCAGGTAGATTATAGCTGAGTTAAGAAACGATACTACATCACCCTAACACCAGGACGAATTTATGGCAGGCGAAAAAATTCTAATTGTGGAAGACGAACCAGCTGTTGCGCGCGGTTTGCAGTATGGCCTTGAAAAGGAAGGCTACACTGTCCTCTGGGCAAAAAATGGCTCTGCAGCGCTGCAGCTCACTGATTCTGAGGATCCCAAGCTTATCCTCCTGGACCTGCGCTTACCTGATTTGAGCGGGTTTGACGTATGCCGCCAGATTCGGATGGAGGGGAAACGGATGCCCATCCTGATGCTGACTGCACGTGATGAAGAGCTGGATAAAGTACTGGGGTTAGAGCTCGGTGCTGATGATTACATCTTAAAACCATACAATCTTCGTGAGCTAATTGCACGTATTCGTGCTCAGCTTCGTCGAGCCTATGGCGAGTTGTCGGAAGCAAGCCAGGGTGAAAAGATAACCTTCGGTGATATTGAAATTGATCTCGAACGTTTGCAGGTCAGTAAAAATGGCAAAGTATTGTTTTTAACGCCCACAGAATTCCGCTTGCTGCGCTACCTGGCTATTCACCCGGATCGTCCCTTTACGCGTGAAGCCCTGATTGAGACGATCTGGGGCTACGAGGGGGATATCGGCAGTGACCGGACAGTCGATGTTCACATCCGTCACTTGCGCGAAAAAATCGAGGATGACCCCGCCGAACCGCGCTGGATTGTTACTGTGCGTGGAGTAGGATATAAATTCCAATCGCCTGAGCAATAATTATTACGAAGCCTTAATCAAACCATAAAAGTCACATAATTAGGACCTATTAGAATCCTCAGCAGAGTATATATTTGCTAAGGAGTATTTTGCGGCTATGAAAAAATTCATGCTGATTGTTTTGATTGTTTTTGGATTCATGATTACACTTGGTGCCGGTACGGTTGCCGGGGCTTCCCTTGCATATGTGCTGCTGCGGGCTCGTCCAGTGCAGGCATCAGCACTGAATGCGGTGGAAATAGCCCAGATTACCCAGGATCGTGAGAAAGGTATCCTCGTCTCAGGCGTTGTCGATGGCAGTCCAGCTGCAGAGGCAGGGATCGTACGAGGGGATATCATTGTCAGTATTGATGGTGTCGAAGTGAACCAGATTGCCGACCTGGATGTTTCCATGGAAGCTATGCAGGCCGGTGATTCGGTTTCCTTCCGGGTCCTCCACGGAGATGACATCCGAACAATCGATGTAACAATTCCCGTTACTTTAGATGATGCCTACCTGGGGATAAAACCATGTGCTGATGTTTTTAGTTTTCACCCATTTATCGGTACCCCCCGGGAAGGCGGCCCTGACATGCGCTTTCTTGCTGCGAGCGGGGCATATATCAGCTCAATCGTCGAGGCAAGTCCGGCTGCTGAGGCGGGTTTGCAGGTTGGGGACATTATCCAAGCTGTCGGTGAGACTGAAGTCAGTGCTGCAGACGACCTTGCCAGTCTAATTGGGGCCTATGCGCCAGGAGACACGGTCACGTTGACGGTTCAGCGGGAAGGTGAAACAAATCCCCTCATGCTCGATGTAACCCTCGGCGCTAATCCAGACGATAATCAACGTCCATATCTGGGTGTATCTTACCAGCCTGCGAGCGGAATGCTCCACCTGGATGAAGGCCAACTACCTCTTGATCAGCTTCCATTTGGCCAGGGAATTCCTCAAATCAAACCATTCGACTTGCCCCAAGGTGTTGAAAACGCAGTTTTCGTCGCAGAGGTCGTGGCAAATACGCCGGCTGAACAGGCTGGGTTGGTGTCCGGAGATTTTATTACCGAAGTTGACGGGCAGGTTATCTCGGACTCCGAGCAGCTGGTTCAGGTGATTCAGGGTCACAAACCCGGCGATGAGGTCACTCTCACTGTTTGGCGGCAAGGAGCAAGTGATTCGGAAATGGTCGTCGTTACGCTTGGTGAACATCCAGACAACGCCGATCAGGCTTACCTGGGTGTTAAAATACAAAGTGTAACAAATGTCCAGGAAACAATGCCGCCGGGTCTTGAAAATTTCCAATTCCCTGGCTGGCCATTTGAAAACCCCGGGCAAACTCCCCCCCCATCGCTTCAGGATCAGGGCGAATCGGGATGATACTTTCCCGCCTTTGTTAAAGGCTCACCAGGGAACAGGTTTGCTCGTTGAAGTATGGTTCCAGGGATGAAAATCTATCCCTGGAACCATACTTTCAATCAGGAACGATTCAATTGAATGGATAAAGTTAATAGATATCCGGGGTGATGAGTATGTTTAGGTCAATCCGTTGGAAGCTCGTTTTTAGTTATGTTATTCTCGCTGTAGTGGCTGTCTCCCTGGTTGGCTTGATTGCGCTGGAAATCGTTCGTCGGTATGCAGAACAACAGCAGCTCAACCAGCTCCAGGCCAATGCCAGGGCAGTTGCTTACCAGGCAGGTCCACTAATGTCACCAGTCGTGCGCGGATACGAACTCGACCGGCTTGTGCAGACAACGGCTTACCTGGGAAATCTGCGTGTACAAATATTAGATACCCGCGAGCGTGCCATCGTTGATTCTGGGATTCCCAGCGGTCCGAATGATTACGTGATCCTCCAACCGCCATCAGATTTGAGTGCAACCTTGTTTCGAGAAGATTCCCTGTTTTCAAACTGGATGGCGCTGCCAATCGAACCTGAAAAATATGCTGATCCGGCTGGCAAATCGGTACTCGAAGATCTGCCTCCAGGTACGTCCTGGCTCATCATCCGCAGAATTGAAACCCCCTGGGGGTCGTTGGTCAGTTTTATCAAAAGTTCCGAACTCCCCACTCTCACAGAAAATACCGATGTTGAGGCAGCGGACAGCCTGGTGAATTCCAGCTTAAATTGGCAAGAGCCGATCAAATTTAATGATGAGCTGCTTGGATATGTGGAAATCAGCTCCAGCCAAAACCTGAGTGAGGGCGTTCTGACTGCTTCCCGTCAGGCATTTCTTCTCGCAGCGATTGGCTCCAGCCTGCTGGCGATAACACTCGGTTTGGTGATGAGCAACCGGATTGCTTCACCTCTCAACCGTTTGAAAACTGCAGCCAGTGAAATGGGGTCCGGCAATCTGGATGCGCGCGCGCCTGTTACTTCAAACGATGAAATTGGAGCCGTTTCCACCCAGTTTAACTGGATGGCAGGTCAGCTTAAAGCCAGCTTTTTTGAGCTGGCTGCTGAACACGATGCACTCAGGCGCTTCATCGCAGACGCATCCCATGAGCTGCGCACTCCCATCACCGCTCTAAAAAACTTCATCACCCTATTGCAGGATAACCCTGGTGAAGCCATCGAGGTCCGCAATGAATTTCTGGCAGAAAGTCAGAACCAGGTCGAGCGTTTAGAATGGATCACCACCAATTTGTTGGATTTATCCCGCCTGGATGCCGGAATTTCAAACCTCGAATTTATTGAAGAAGATGTTAATGATATCAGCGAAGCGGTTTGTGCCCTATTCCGAACGGTTGCCAACCAGCGCCAAATCAAGCTGATTGTCAACCTTCCCGAAAATCACCCCACCCTGGTTTGCGATCGAAAACGCATTGAGATTGCCCTCTCAAATTTATTGGACAATGCAATCAAATTCTCACCGGGTGAGGGCGAAATTCGGTTTGATGTGAGTGGAGATGATCAAACCATCATTTTTCGGATATCTGATCAAGGTCCTGGCATACCACCACAAGAACAATCTTTGATTTTTAACCGATTCTACCGGGGTCGTCACTCGGAAATACCGGGTAGTGGTCTGGGGCTTTCGATTGTTGATAGCATCATTCATGCCCATGGTGGCACGATCAACGTCGCGAGCGAACCCGGACAGGGAGCGACATTTACCGTCTCATTGCCAGCAAAACAATCCGCGCTCGCGTGAGCCTGCCTATATTTGGTTTATATTCGACGCTGCCGGCGGTATGCGGCAGTAAATCTTTCGGGTAATAAGAATTGGATCCAGAACTTAATGCCAGGGGAATGGGAAAACGCCAGGGATCGCCGGTAGTATTTGAGGGCTTTTTTTCTTTTGACCAACCAGGGACTCTCTTGCCGGAGAGTCTCAAGCGCCATCCGGCGAATCAATTCTGCGCGCCATTGGTTTTGAAACCGATGGATGGCGTGAATATCTTGTTTTTCAAGGTTCTGTAGAAGAGCGCCACTCTTCTGAAAGATATATTCAGACGATTCCAGGAACACATCGGCTCCCAACCTTGATAGGCCAGTTGGCAGGCGGCGGTGTTCACTTTCTGGCTGCGGATTATAGGCTGTGAAACAGGTTCGTGTCAGCCTGATCCGCAGATCATAATCCTCATAGACCTTAAGTTTTGGATCATACCCGCCAGTTTGTTTGAACGCACTTACTTCAACCAGTTCTGCTCGGAACAAGCGGCGGCGTGGAAAACGCCGGGTGTAAACGGCAACAAATACATCCCCTTCTGGCACAATACGATTTCCAGCCCATTGTTGGATGCGTGCACCATCTCGATCGATGATAAATACATCAGAATAGACGATTTGGGTCTTGCTGGCGCGCATCAACAATCGTGTCTCATTTTCGAGCTTGGTCGCCAGGAAGCAGTCATCCCCATCAAGAAACGTGAGATATTCTCCGGTGATTGCTTGCAAAGCAATATTTCTGGTCTGTGCCACACCCAGGTTTTGCGTGTTATAAATCGGGCGAACCAGGTCGGGGTAGCGCGCGGCGAAACCCGCGATCAAATCTTGGGATCCATCGCTGGAAGCATCGTCTACGATAATAATTTCACTGGGCTTGAAGGTTTGCGATAACGCGCTGTCGATCGCTTCACCCAGGTATTCCTTCTGATTGAATGAAGTGATGCAAACCGAGATGTTCATAAAAAGGTTATTTGCAAATACAAGCGCATCGAATTCCCAAACCACTGCGCCTTTGGTTCATTGGTCCATCCATAGAGCCACCAATATCCGGCGAGGTTTTTAGTTAAGAATCGCCAAACGAGGTTGTCTGCGTCAAACAGGGTCAATTTGGGAATTTGGTATAACCCAGGCTGGCCTATAAGCCGCATTCTGTCCGACCGGGCTGGCGGTTTACACCAAAGGCTTCTTCCCGCAAGCCCAAGCCAGGATGGTCATCTATCTGGGCGAGGCGTCTCCACCCCGCTCAAGCAGCCTACCCGAAGCTCAAAGGAAACGGACAATTTCCCTCTCCTGAAGTTACCTCCAGGTAGATTTGCTCCTGCTTGGCCTTGCTCCAGATGGGGGTTACCTGGCCACACCCATTACTGGGAGTGCCGGTGGTCTCTTACACCACCTTTTCACCCTTACTTCAGGAAGGCATCCCCCGTAAGGAACGATTTCCAGAAGCGGTATGTCTCTGTGGCCCTATCCGGCAGGTTACCCCGCCCCGGGGGTTACCCGGCATCTTGTCCTACGGAGTGCGGACTTTCCTCGACTCTCAAAACAGAGCCGCGACCATCCGGCCAACCTGGGCATGATCATCATACTACCAGGAACAGGACCCGTCAAATCGTTCCCTCTTCGATTCGGCACAGAACTCTCGAGAAAAAGGCGAGCGCGGGTGTCAATTCGCTGGACAAAAACCCACCTTCCGGTTAGAATAACGGGCTGCAAATGTTTTGTAGTCCTGAGTAGTTAAGATTTATGGAGGTTTCCTTTGGCAAATATTAAGTCGGCAATTAAGCGGAATAAGCAGAATGAGAAACGTCGGCTTCGTAACCGGGTCTTTCGTGGGCGGACGCGTACTTCCATCCGAAAAGCGCGTTCAGCATTTGTAACAGAGACACCTGCAGAAGCACAAGCCGCTTTGTTAGAAGCGATCAGCACGCTCGATAAAGCCGCTGAAAAAGGCGTAATTCATAAAAACAATGCTGCACGCCGGAAAAGTCGCCTGATGAAGCAATTTAACAAGCTTCAATCAGAAGCTTGATCTATTTCGTTTGACGCATTAGCATAGTAATCGAAACTATCTGCTTACAAGCGGGAGCTATCCTCTGGCTCTCGCTTTTTATGTTTTATTTTACTGCTTACCCTTTGCCAATTTTACAGAATTCTTTTGCGCTGTTACCCTCCATAATTCTGCCCGACTTGAAGGAGCCGGACCTCCCCATGATGTGCGTGATATAATTGCTCCCCGAGCCGGAGGCTTAATCCTGCCTACAGGAAACCCTTATGTTTGATGTCGAACAACAAAACGTCGAAGCGATGATCCGGCAGTTTTTGATCCAGAATAACCTTCCCCAACCTGAACAATTCAGCTGGACACCCATCCCATTTTCCGGTGAGTGGGGCATATCGCTGCCAGTTTTTCCGCTGGCAGCGCTTGAAGCCCGCCACATTGGCGAAAAAATCAACATCCCAGCGCGAGCGCAGGAACTGGCACAACAAATTTCAGCACATCTGGGAACCCCCTCAGGTTTTTCACATATCGATCCGGTGCGCGGATACCTAAACCTGTATTATTCCACACCTAACTTCAGCCAGCGGGTCATTGACACGGTTCTTGCGGAGCAGGAAAGGTTTGGCCAGAGTAGTCCAAAACACAAAATGGTAATGGTTGAGTTCTCGCAGCCGAATACCCATAAAGCATTTCATGTCGGTCATTTACGATCTGCCATCCTGGGAGATACACTGTGCCGGATTTTGGAGTTTGCGGGATATGACGTGATCCGGGCAAATTATATCGGGGATATTGGCCTGCATGTCATTAAGTGGTTATGGAATTATATGCAGTACCACCCGGGGGGAACACCTGAAAAAGATATAACCCGTTGGATGGGTGACCTGTACGCAGAAGCAAGCCGCCGCCTGGAGGAAAACCCGGAGCTCGAGGGTGAAATCCGCGCCATTTACGCCCGATGGGACCGGCAGGATCCAGAGATTGTCGCATTGTGGGAAAAAACCCGCCAATGGTCTTTGAATGGCTTTGATGAAATCTATGAAATTTTAGATATTCGTTTTGACAAAATCTACGCCAACAGCATGGCAGAAGTCCCAGGCAAGGAAATCGTTTGGGAATTAATCCAGAAAGGCATTGCTGAAGATGAACGCCCAGAGGGGCCTGTCATCGTCAAGATTGATGAACTTCTGGGTTTGGAAAAGGATAAATTCCGGGTGCTGGTTGTCTTACGCTCCGACAATACCGCATTGTACTCCACCGAAGACCTGGCTCTTGCGAGGATTAAGTTCAGTGATTTCCCGGGTTTAGACCGGTCGTTGTATGTTGTGGATGTGCGACAATCCCTTCATTTCCAGCAAGTATTTAAAACATTGGAAATTGCCGGGTATGATTGGGCGGACCGTTGCGAACATATTTCCTACGAACTTGTCAATCTGCCGGGCAACGTAGTTATGGCGTCACGTGAAGGAACTGTTGTTTTATTGGAAGATCTCGTCAGAGAAGCCACAACCCGTGCACTGGAAGTCGTCCAAGAAAAAAACCCTGATCTCCCAGCAGAAGTTAAACTGCGGGTCGCAGGCGAGGTAGGCCTCGGGGCACTCAAATATCCCATGCTTGCACGCGAAAACAATCGCATCGTTACTTTCGATTGGGAATCTGCCCTCGATTTTAATGGTCAGGCTGCACCTTATATTCAATACGCCCACGTGCGCGCCAACAGCATCTTGCGCCGGCTCGAGACTGAAATCCCCCCATCCAAAACGCCCATTCACGCGTTAGATCCGAGCGAAATCGAGTTGATCGATTGGATTTCACGCTTCCCGGCCGAAATCCAAAGAGCTGCCGCCGAATACAAACCACTGGTAATTGCCAACATTGCTTATGAAATCGCCCGATGTTTCACGAATTTCTATGTTCAGTGCCCGGTATTGAAAGCCGATCCACCAATCCGGGATTTCCGTTTACGTTTGGTCGTCGCTGTCCGGATTACTTTGGCAAATGCTCTCGGTTTGCTGGGTATTCGCGCCCCAGAAGTAATGTAATATTTTCCAATAAACCATGAATTTACCTCAAAGGAGCAATATATGGCCCGAATAAGAATCGTTATTATGGGCGCCGCCGGGCGCGATTTTCACAACTTTAATGTTGTTTTTCGAGATAATCCTGATTACGAAGTAGTGGGATTTACAGCCACCCAAATCCCTAACATTGAAGGGCGCATCTATCCTGCCCAATTGGCTGGTTCCTTATACCCTCAAGGAATTCCAATTTATCCTGAGTCTGACCTGGTCCAACTCATTCAGGATCATTCTGTAGACCAGGTTGTGTTTGCCTACAGTGATGTACCCCATGAGTATGTCATGCATAAAGCCTCGCTTGTTTTATCCGCCGGCGCTGATTTTCGATTGATGGGGATGAAAACCACTCAGGTCCGCTCTACGAAACCGGTCGTATCGATTGGCGCTGTGCGTACCGGATCTGGAAAAAGCCAGACTACGCGCCGGGTATCCCTGATCTTGCGTGATATGGGTTATAAAGTGGCAGCAATTCGCCACCCTATGCCATATGGTGATCTGGTCAAACAATCAGTGCAAAGATTTGCAGACTATACAGACCTGGATCTCAACGAATGCACGATTGAAGAACGCGAAGAATACGAACCGCACCTGGATAATGGCATCATCGTCTATGCAGGTGTGGATTACGAAGCCATCCTGCGCAGGGCTGAGCAAGAAGTAGATATCATATTATGGGATGGCGGAAACAATGATTTTCCTTTTTATATCTCTGACTTCCATATTGTTGTCGCCGATCCTCACCGACCTGGGCACGAAACCACCTATCACCCGGGTGAAACCAATGTCCGTGCCGCCGATGTTTTTGTGATTAACAAGGTTGACACAGCCGACCGCGAAGCCGTGCTTACTGTGCGCGAAAATCTCGCCCGCTTGAATCCGAACGCGATCATTATTGAAGCTGCATCTCCATTAACGGTGGATGATCCCAAGGCAATTCGCGGCAAACGCGTGCTTGTGATCGAAGATGGACCAACCCTGACCCATGGTGAAATGGCGTATGGTGCTGGATGGGTTGCCGCGCGCAGGTTCGGTGCCGCAGAAATCGTCGACCCACGCCCGTTCGCCGTTGGAAGTTTACGCGAAACGTACCAAAAATACCCCTCAACCGGCATGGTGCTGCCCGCTATGGGTTATGGCGATGCTCAGGTGCGCGAACTTGAACAAACAATCAATGACGCCGATGTTGATCTGGTGCTTATTGGCACCCCGATTGACCTGAGCCGGATTCTCAAAATGAATAAACCCAGCCAGCGTGTCCGTTACGAGTTACAGGAGATTGGCCGCCCCAATCTGGCGGATCTCTTAAGCGCAAAATTTGGCCGCTAAAGTGTTCGGGCATGGCAGGCTGATTCTGCCCTGACACTCCCCAACGAAATCAATCGTATGCCTCGTCTCACCTGGAATCGCAAATCGCCCTCGGAAGCACCCCAAGCAAACTTTCTCCCTTTTGCGCAGGTTTTTCCGCATGGCCTTGGCTATCCAAACTCGAAAACCATAGGCTCGCTATATTATGGCGACAACCTTCTATTGATGAGGTCACTCCTGGCAACCCAGGAAGGCTTCCTCGATTTGATCTACGCGGACCCCCCCTTTTTCACCAATCGCAAGTTCCACGCCCGGGTGGGTCAAGGGGAAGATTCCCGGCGCCCTGCTGAGTGGGAACTTGCAGAGGGTTATGCAGACAGCTGGGACCATATTGATGATTATCTGAATATGTTGTATCCCCGCCTGGTGTTGATGCACAGGCTGCTTGCAGAACACGGGACTTTGTATCTACACCTTGACTGGCATGCGAGCCATTACGCACGCTTAATCCTCGATGAGATCTTCGGAGCAGAACGCCTGCTGAATGAAATTGTGTGGACCTACCACGGCCCCTCACCCATAAAAACTGCCTTCAATCGCAAACACGATACAATCCTGGTCTATACAAAAACCAGCCAGTACACCTTTAATTCCGACGCCGTGCGCGAGCCTTACAACCCAAACACGGTAAAGACTTTTAAATCGTCCCGAAAGGCAGGGTTTGGGAAAATTCCTGACCTGAAACGAGGAAAGGTTCCTGAGGATTGGTGGTATTTCCCGGTTGTTGCCCGGCTTCATAGCGAAAGAACAGGCTATCCAACCCAAAAACCGGTAGCACTACTAAGACGTTTGATCCAGGCATCGTCTCGGCCCGGGGACGTGGTCGCTGATTTTTTTTGTGGATCGGGGACAACATTAGTAACTGCAGCGCAGCTAGATCGGCAATTTTTAGGCTGTGATGCTACCTGGCGGGCTGTCCATACCACACAGATGCGCCTCATCGGAAACCAAACTAAGCCGTTTTGGGTTTACCGTGACACCCATGCAGAAATTCCTGGTGCAGAGAAACTACCTGAATTTTCTATCCAACAGATCGAACCTGGTATTTTTCAACTGTACACTTCTAATCCAGATATTTTCCTGTCATGGGAGGTTGACCCGGACTGGAATGGTAAATATTTTCGCAGCGCAGCGCAGGCCGGGAGACCTCGTACTCGCGCGCTGATTGATTTAACCCTTGAAACTCAACCTCCTGTTCAGGGTGGAAGAGTTTGTATTCGGATCGTATTTCAAAGTGGGGAGATAATCGAGATCGAAATCCCGTAAACGCAGGCTGTCATTGCAGCCCAGCTCGTCAGAAACGAGCTATACCGGCTCATTCGGGATCGAGCCGGTATCCAACTCCACGGATTGTTTTTATATAGCGTGGGTGCCGTGGATCTGCTTCAATCGCCTGGCGCAACCAGCTAATGTGGACATCCAACGTGCGCGTGTCGCCCGTATACTCCGTCTGCCACACAGAAGCAAACAGGCGCTCTCGCTCCTGGACTTCACCCTGCTTGCGCATTAATTTTTCCAAAAGCTGGGCGAGTTTGGGCGTCAGCCGCACCTGGCGGCCTTCACACTGCACAAGATGGCGTTCTAAATCCAATGAGATCGGTCCGGTAGAAAGTGTTTTTTCGGATTCTGCGGGTACAAGCGCTCGAATGCGGTTAATTAATTTACGTGCCGTAAATGGCAGCGCCAGGATTGCATCCGCATCCAGGCTTCCATTAATCTCATTACCCTCACCCTGGATTAAAACGATGGGACAGCCGTTTAAGCTCCGCCGAATTTGCGCGCAAATTCTTTTGCCGTTCGTTCCCAGGGAAGCAGCATTTACAACGATGATATCTGGAGACAGGTTGGGTGCCTGAAGCAGCGCCTCTTTCCCACTATGAACCACATCCACTTTGTAGCCTTTTTTTCGAAGTGCCGGTACAAAGTTGGGACTGTCTGCCCGGTTACCCTCGATAACCAGTACTCTTTTCTCCACTTAGCTCCATCCTAAAATACATTTGATCCCCCGCCAGGGATCCCCCCGCATACTTCCAGGATGGGTCATTATAATAGAATTGTTAAAAAATTGCTACGAAAATCCGCAACTGCTGATCAGATTTGTATACCCAGTTTTTCGGTGACCCCAAATTGGATCACCGACATGGACTATCTGATTTGTTAACCCACCGGCTGGCGTGTTTTGTGATAGTTGGCTGCCCGGCAGCAACTTACTTTATGGTCACATGCCTGCCTCCAGGGCAATTCCAAGTTGTGGGTTGAGCGCTGCCCACTCATCAGTGGACGGCACCTTCGAGGTTGCATCTTCGGCTTTCTTATTAAGTGAATATAATGAACACTGCCGCTTTCGAGAGTTGCATCCAGTGTCTGCCCATGTTAGAATACATCAATATTTCCACGATCGGTTCTCATGAACTAGAGAACAATGGAGGACCCTATGTCCGGGGAAATGATTGAGGTCGTAATCGACAGCATCCGGGTTAGTTTGATGTCGCAACAGCGCATCATCATTTTGCGCGAAGTCGGCGCAGAGCGCTATTTGCCAATTTGGATTGGCGTTTATGAAGCGGAGGCAATTGCCATCGCTCTCCAGGAAGTTGAAGTAGCCCGGCCGCTTACTCACGATCTTCTGAAGAATATTTTTAAGGCTATGAATGCGCGCATCCTGCGGGTCGAAGTTCTGAGCCTGAGAGATGATACATATTTTGGAAATATTGTCGCCCAGGTTAACGGGAGTTCGATCGATATTGATTCGCGTCCTTCAGATGCCCTCGCGTTGGCGGTACGGGCCAACGTTCCCATCCTGGTTGCGCGGCAGGTGATGGATTCGGCCGGAATTACTCCCGAGGAAGACATCCAATCTACAGAGCCAGCGGGGGGTGATGCTCCCCAGGATGAATTAGACGAGGATGGTGAAGAGCGCCTCTCCGTCTTCGAAGATTTTCTTGATAAGCTTGATTCCAAACAGGATGATGACGACGAAGAGGAAAAGAAAAATTAACCTCTTCTTAACCAAGTAATAATCACCGGGGTCTATCTGCCTGTAAGCTGGATACCCCGGTTTTTTGTCCAATTACCTGCCATTCATGGCACGCTCTTCTTCAGGAAATTACTCATGAGCGACTATCCAACCGAACAAGAAAGCACTTCATCCCCTCAAATTGTTCCCCACAGCCGGGAAGCGGAAGAAGCCGTCATTGGCTCAGTATTGATTAATCCAGAAGCCTATTACGATGTCGCCCAGTTTCTCACTATTGAAGACTTTTACTTTCACCGCCATCGATATATCTGGGAAACCTTCATCCGCTTGAACGAACGCAGGTTACCGATCGACTTTTTAACTGTCACCGAAGAGCTAGAGCAGCTTGGTAAGCTGGTAGAAGCAGGTGGGGCTGCCTATCTGACCGCCCTGATCAACAATGTTCCCTCCTCTTTGCACGCAGAGGCGTATGGGAGAATTGTTGAAGGCACTGCCGTACGCCGCCGGATGCTCGAAGCCGCCAACCAGATTGCCAAATTGGCATATCAAGAGGATATTGGCATCGATGCAGTCATGGATGATGCAGAAAAAGCAATCTTTGGGGTGAGTGAGCGCAGGCTGACTCGCGATCTGCAATCCATTCAGACTGTCCTTAGTGATTATTATGACCGCATCGGCCAGTTGGCTGCCCGCAGCGAAGACACCTTTGGTGTGCCAACGGGTTTTATCGACTTAGACCGGCTGCTCGGCGGTTTACAGCCATCCGACTTATTGATAATCGCGGGAAGGCCTGGTCAAGGAAAGACTGGATTTTTACTTTCAACAGCCAAAAATGCAGCCCAGACTTATAAGAAAAACGTTGCCATCTTTTCGCTTGAAATGTCGAATGAACAGCTCGTCCAGCGGCTAATTGCCCAGGAAACCGGCATAGATTCGCAACGTCTGCGAACTGGGAAATTGGAAGATAGTGAATGGCCTCTCTTCACTCAATCGATCGAGACCATGAGCAACACCCGCATTTTTTTGGATGATACACCAGCCATCACACCTCTCCAGCTCCGGACAAAGTGCCGGCGGTTGCACATGGAATATGGGTTAGATCTGATTGTGGTCGATTATTTACAATTGATGACTTCGGATAATCGGGTCGACAATCGGGTCCAGGAAGTTTCATTTATTTCCCGGAATTTAAAAGTCCTGGCGCGGGAGCTGAATGTCCCGGTGTTGGCGGCTGCCCAGCTCTCGCGTGCCGTCGAACAGCGGGCTGATAAACGACCTGTGCTTTCCGATCTGCGAGAATCCGGCAGCCTAGAACAGGATGCCGATATCGTCATGTTTATTTACCGCCCTGATCAGTACGAAAAAGATACTGTTAAACAAAACCTGGCGGAAATCATCGTCGCTAAACACCGCAACGGGCCGGTCGGCAGTGTCGAGCTGGTATTCCGCAGCAATCTCGCAAAATTTGAAAACGCGGCAACCCGGCAAGTTGATTTGGCAGCACTCGGTTAAAATAACCAGTACTATGTCACTCACGCACGCATTTTCCGGGTTTCGAGCAAGCGATCAAGATTCGATTCCGGTTCCGGTGGAATTTTTCACTGAACTGCTGCCTCAACTCAATAATCAAAACGAACTCAGACTGATCCTCTATTTTTTCTGGCGAATTTACCAGGTAGAAACTGTTTTTACTTTCATTTCCCATTCGGACCTGCTGGAGGACGAAGTTTTTACCAACAGCCTGGATGGAGAGGATCCTGATATAGCCATCAAGAATGCAATTGACGCTGCTCTTTTGCACCAAATTATATTAACATCCCGGTACCAGGAGGAATCCTATTATTTTCTCAATGATTCGTTTGGTCGGGTAGCTCACTCCGCCGCTCAGCGTGGTGAATGGTCATTGGTGGAAGCCAGCACCATGCCGGCAGACTATCTGCCGCGAACGAAAAAATATTTTCCGGATGTACGAAGAGAATATTGGACCGCTGACACCAATGATTGCTGATATGTTGAAAGAAGCAGAGGACAGCTACCCGGCAAGCTGGATTGAGGAGGCAATGCATATCGCTGTCAAAAATAATAAACGCAGCTGGCGTTATATTGAAGCCATCCTAAATCGCTGGCAGGAGGAGGGGAAAGATGAGCGAAAAAATCGAAAAAACGCTCAAGAAGGTCGTCACGACGAATCCGGGCGAGACTACACCGACTTCATCGAACGCTAATATGCGCCCTTTGAAAGGGCTGGCTGGCGATCCGGATTGCCCCTACTGTCAGGGCGTTGGCTACCTCCGCCAGGATTTGCCCGTCGGGCACCCGGATTTCGGCAGGCTAGAACTGTGTATCTGCCGCCAGCAGCACATTCGTCAGGTTGCCACCCACAGGTTGTTCGCCATGAGCAACCTCAACGAATTAAGGCATATGACCTTCGATTCCTTCGAGCCGCGTGGTCGGATCGGGATCGCACCTGTCCAGGCTGATTCACTGGAGCGGGCTTATAACCATTCCAGGCATTTTGCCGAAAACTTAGAAGGCTGGCTTATCTTGCAGGGTTCTTATGGCTGCGGTAAAACCCATCTGGCTGCCGCCATCGCCAACTTTGCAGTCTCTTTGGGTATTCCTACATTGTTCATCACCGTTCCCGATATGCTGGATACCTTACGCTTTTCCTACAGCGATCCAAAATCTTCCTTTGAAGAACGGTTTGAAGAAATCCGCCAGGTGCGTTTATTGATCCTGGATGATTTCGGCACCCAAAATGCCACCCCCTGGGCTCAGGAAAAGTTATTCCAGATTATCAATTATCGGTATATTAATCAGTTTCCCACCGTCATCACAACTAATTTAGGGCTGGAGGAAATCGAAGGCCGGATTCGCTCCAGACTGCGTGATCCTGATCTGGTTACACGATCGCAAATCCTGGCTTCGGACTATCGGGATCCGACAAATGAAACCGGGCATGCTGAAATTTCATCCCTGGCTTTGATGTCTGAACGAACATTTGGCACTTTTAGCGATCGTCAAACGGAAAAACTTTCAGCCGAAGCGTCTCAAAGCCTCTCAAAAGCCTTCGAAGCTGCCCGTGAATATGCGGAAAACCCACGCGGTTGGCTGGTATTTTTGGGTGGCTATGGAACTGGGAAAACCCATCTGGCTGCGGCTGTAGCAAATTACCGGTCGAGCAATGGCTTCCCCACTCTTTTTGTGTTTGTTCCAGATCTGCTCGACCATCTGCGGGCCACCTTCAATCCCAACAGCACTGTCCGTTTTGATAAACGTTTCGAAGAGGTTCGTACAGCACCGTTGTTAATCCTGGATTCTTTAGAAAGCCAATCGATGTCAGCGTGGGTCAAAGAAAAGCTCTACCAAATCATAAACTACCGCTACAATGCCCAGCTGCCGACGATCATCACCTCTGCTGAGGATATCAATCAGATGGATGCCCGCCTGCGCAGCCGGCTGATTGACTCAAGACTTTGCTCGATTTACAAAATTGATGTTCCGGAGTTCGTTGGGAAACCACGTGGACCAGTTCGCCGATCTTCAAAAAGAACGAAGTGATCCACTGAGATTAAGATCGTCTTTACTTTGATGATAACTGGTCAATCTCGGCTTCCTCGACTCCCCCGATGCACCGGATATCCGTTGCAACCTTGATCGCTTCTTGATCAATAAGCTTATTCTGGACATTCCCTGCCCTCTTCAGCTGCCTGATTGTGACCGCGCTCACCTTTGGGTTCCAATCCTGCCTGGGGAGCAAATAACCAGCTGCAGCTTTACAAAGTATCTATCGGATTTGGCTTAAATCGAGCAGCAAACGCTGAACTGGTTACAGATCATATGCCTGACTTTTATCGCAATCTGTCTCAAAACGCTCTAACAAATTAAAGAGCGCGGCTAACATCCATTCAAGAGCGCCTGGTTGAGGCAGATCACCTGATCCGTTGCCAAAATAGTCAGGAATCTTGAAACGCCATTCCTGGAGGTCGGATCGGGAAATGGCAATCCAACTGGCTTGACAAATCTCTATAATAGGTGATAATATTAGTGTATATAATACACTAATTACCTCTTATACTTATTCGGAGTAATTGGATGATACACCCAGAACCGTTACCACTCCCCTCATTTTATGATCCAGATAAGGTTGGCAGTGTCTGGAAAGTTGAGTATGAGCAGCGAGCAGCCGATGCCCGCCGGTGGGCAAGGGTACATCGCATCCATCCGGCAGTAATGGATGAATTCAAACTAGGTTTGCTGCTGATCGACGTCCAAAACACATTTTGTCTCCCTGAATTTGAGCTGTTTGTTGCTGGTTCCAGCGGCCGTGGCGCGATGGATGATAATCGCCGGCTGGTTGAATTTATTTATAAGAACCTGCACCAGCTAACCCAAATTACCGCCACGCTCGATACCCATTCAGCCCGCCAAATCTTTCATGCTATCTTCTTGGTGGATGCTGATGGCGAACACCCAGCCCCAAACACCCCGGTAACCGCGCTTGACATCCAATCCGGACGCTGGAAGTTCAATCCTGCTCTGGCAGATAGTCTTCATATTTCCGCCGCGGACGCGCAGCGGGAATTGGAACATTACACATCTTCTCTGGCAACGATAGGCAAATATGACCTGATGATCTGGCCTTATCACGCCATGCTGGGAGGCATTGGACACGCCCTTGTGTCAGCAGTTGAAGAAGCCTTGTTCTTTCACACTCTAGCGCGTTACTCGCAAGTTGAGTTTATTCAAAAAGGAAACCACCCTTGGACAGAAGCCTATTCCGCTATCGGTCCAGAAATCTTGGCCGACCGGTATGGGAAAGAAATCGCCCGCAAAGACACCCAGATTTTCAACTGGTTGCAGCATTTGGATGCCCTGGTAATTGCCGGGCAGGCAAAAAGCCATTGCGTTGCCTGGACAATCGAAGACCTGCTCCAACAAATCAACGAAACAAACCCCCGAATGGCAAATAAAGTATATCTATTGGAGGATTGTTCGTCCCCGGTGGTTATTCCAGGTGTGGTCGATTTTAGCGCACAGGGTGATGAAGCCTACCGTCGATTTGCTCAGGCAGGCATGCACATTGTCCGCTCAACAGATGCGCTTGAAGAATGGCCTGATCTGAAACTGCCCATCCTGGAATAATGCAAGCAATCTAGCGGAAAATAAGGATGATGACGAGAAAAAACAGGGCAATGATTCCAAGCGAAACAATCAAGTTCAATGCCCGGTTGGAACTCCGTGTCAATGCGGCTCCTGCACGTTCAAATGAAGCAAAACTGGCAATTAATCCACCGATTGCTGCGGACCAAAGGATCGTTTCGACCGTGCCAGGATTGGTTTGAAAAAATGGAAAAACTGCCAGAAGGAGAATTCCAGCACCAATTCCTGCGGTAATGCCAACAATTTGGCCCTTTCGCTCAATCCGGCGGCGCTCACTGGAAACAGTATCGGCTTGAACAGGTGTCAGGTTGGGTTTTTGCACGAACAGACCTTTCTCGGGTGCCCGGGAAGTATAACGAATTGGATGATCAATGTCAATTCTATTGACACAACCCATAATTTGTGCTTTACTATACCAGACGGCAGGGCAGGCCCAGCCAGTGGGCCAGACACCCTTCCCGACAACTCCGCCATCCTTACAGGAAAGGAGGTGGTGCCGCGATATGAGTGATTGTAGTCACAAACCCAGCGCTGCGGTATCCCTCCTTTCTGAAAGACTATAGGGAACCGCAGCGCGCAAGAAGTCGTCCCAACTGGGGCGACTTTTTGTCATTTTACGAACAATGGCACCCAGGGCTTTCTATTTGATCTGCAGTGTAACGCTCGTGACCAGCTTGCACGCGAAAGCCGCTGGCAAAAAACCAGAATATGTTTTGAGGACCAACGAACCGAAACTGAGTGCAGCGGGAACTTAAAAATCATGTCACGAACCAGAAGCCTGACCGCTGCGGATTCTCACTTGTACATCACCATTAATGTTGTATGGAGAATAATGATCGGCGGTCATTTGCAGCCCGGCTGCTTTCCGTACAAAGCAGCAAAAAACGATCATGTTAAATTCGACGGCATACGATTCGTGCCTGTATTCGATTCCACAACCATTTTTAAAGGCCTAGCAACCCCTATCACTTGGGCAGGAAATCAGGATTATGGCTGATCGTGCCTACGCTTCCCCCGTCAGTGTAATTTTGGATACCGATCCAGGTATTGATGATGCTTTAGCGATCTTGCTCGGCATTGCCTCTCCTGAAATTAAGATTGAAGGACTTACGATTGTTTATGGAAATTGTGCCTTGGATCAGGCAGCGGATAATGCACTTGCGGTTCTGAATCTTGCAAATCGTGCAGACATTCCAGTGTATACCGGCTGCGGGCAGCCATTGATCCAGCCATTGAGATTAGCTGCTGACACCCATGGCAGCAGTGGCCTTGGCTATGCGAAGTTAAACCCACCGGAAGTCAGGAAACACAGCCAGCATGCTGTCAATTTCCTCATCGAGCGGGTTCTATCCAATCCAGGCAAGATCACACTCGTCGCACTCGGTCCGCTGACCAACCTCGCCCTGGCCATCCGGCTTGAACCACGGATTATTCCCGCTTTCCGCGAGGTAATCATTATGGGAGGAGCCATCAATCACCCAGGCAATCAGACACCCCAGGCTGAGTTTAATATCGCCAGTGACCCGCACGCTGCCCACATCGTGTTTCACTCCGGAGCACCTCTCACTTTGGTCCCCCTGGATGTGACTTACCAGACAATCCTGGCGAAAGCGGATGTAGATGGATTACTCAAATTTGATTCCCCCGTCTCCCGTTTCATCGACGATGCCACTCGCTTTTATATCAATTACCATTCCGAGCACCAAGCGATTGATGGCTGCGCAATTAATGATCCGCTCGCTCTGGCGCTCACTTTCATGCCAGAATTAGTCAAAGTGCAGCCGTTGTACGTAGACGTGGATTTATCCGGGGGAGTCTCAATGGGCAAAACCTATGCCGATTTTTATCGAATGCTGGATAAACCGCCAAATATGCAGGTGGCTATGGAGGTGCGCGCCCGTGATTTTATTGAGCTGTTTTTAGAACGGATCAGGCCGTTATGTGAGGCTATTCAAAACTAATCCTTATTTTCTGCTGTTCGATGCTTGATAAAAATGTGCCTACCAACTTAAAATCTAAAGTAGTGGAGGAGTATTATGGCAAGCATAATCAACTCAATTAAGCAGGATTTCACTTCCCGGACATGGGTTTTGATCCCGATTGCCATCGCAATTAATATCGTAATTGGACAGCTTGTCATATATTTGCAAATTCCCATTTACCTGGATAGTGTCGGCACCGTACTTGTTGGCGCGCTGGCAGGTCCTTGGGCAGGTATGCTGACAGGTGCTCTGTCTAATATCATCTGGGGGTACACCCTTTACCCCAACGCACTTCCATTTTTCTACGTAGCCGCAGTGATTGGTTTGATGGCGGGTATTGCAGGGCGAATGGGCTTATTCAATAAGATTTCCCCCAAATGGTTATCAGCGATCATCGGTGGTCTGTTCTTTTTCACATTAACCCTCTTCATCCTTACACTGATTAATCTCCAAGTTCACCCGGATGGGTATCTCATCTTGCCCAATGCTATGGATATGATCCGACAATACCTTCTGATTTTTATCGTGACAACCATCTTAGGGATCATCGTTGGATACTTTTTTATGGCGCGCGCAGCATATGCTGGACTTGCCGGCTTGATTACCGGGGTGGTAGCAGCCATCATCTCCGCCCCTACTGCTGCAGTCGTTTATGGTGGGGTTACAGGTGCTGGTACTGACCTTCTCGTAGCAGCATTCCGGGCAAGTGGAGCCAATATCCTGGCTGCAACTTTAGCACAGGGGTCGGTTTCTGATCCCTTAGATAAAATGATTTCATTTTTATTGGTCTGGGCCATTATCCAGGCTCTCCCGAAAAGGTTTAAAGCCCGTTGAGCAATGTACTCTCGCTGTATGTCCCTGGCACAAGTTGGTATCATGGACTAAACCCGCTAACAAAATTAACCATTTCGATTAGCTTAATCTTTTTTGGTTTCCTTGCTCCATGGGACTATACAAGCTATGGAATTTTTTTATTGATTGTTCTTCCGTTATCGGTCATCGCAGGGATCTGGGGACAGATCTTACTGAAGACACTGCGGATTACTTTACCTTTTGCAATCTCAATCTTTATCATTCAAGGTTTTTTTTGGGGAAATGGAGAAACCCTATTTACTATTGGGCCGCTCAGCTACAAATATGAAGGGTTGCTATTTGGTATTTCGAGTGTAGGGAATATCGTTTTAGTTACCAGTAGTTTTTTACTGCTTTCATTGACCACACGGCCAGATGCTCTGATGCTATCGCTTGCCCAAATCGGGATGCCCACAGGGATATCTTACATTGTTGTAACCACAATACAGATTGCTCCTTACTTTCAAAGACGCGCCGAGAAAATCCTCGATGCCCAACGATCCAGAGGTTTAGAAACCGAAGGAAATTTGTTGGTACGAGCAAGAGCATTTTTACCCCTCGCCATGCCCTTGATCCTTAGTAGTTTATTGGATGTGGAGGAACGTGCAATGGCGATCGAAGCGCGGGGTTTTAATTCCAGGTCAAAAAAAACCAGCCTGTTAATCCTGGACGATCCCAAATGGCAAAAAATACTGAGGTGGGGATTGGTAATCACCGTATTACTAACCTTAATTGTGAATATATGGCCATTATAGAAGTTGATAAATTGCGGTTTCAATATGCTGAAACAGAGGGCTTTGCCTTAGATGGGATATCCCTTCAGGTAGACAAAGGCGAATTTGTCGCTATTATCGGGGCTAATGAGGCAGGAAAATCAACCCTTTGCTACGCCCTCTCAGGTTTCGTGCCTCATTTTTTTAAAGGGAAATTTACTGGCAGTGCCTGGGCTGCCGGTATCAACCTGCCAGAGGCCAGCCTGAATGATATTGTATTGAAAGTCGGCCTGGCTTTCCAAAACCCGTTTAACCAAATTTCCGGCTCCAAATTTACGGTGTACGAAGAAATCGCCTTCGGCCTGGAAAATATTGGCCTGCCGCGCGAAGAAATGCACGCCCGCGTTGAATGGATCCTGGAGCTTACGGGTATCATGGACCTCGCCGACCGTTCCCCGTATGCGCTATCCGGAGGCCAGCAGCAGCGGGTGGCTCTTGCCTCGATTCTGGTGATGAAGCCGGAAATCCTAGTGCTGGACGAGCCTACCTCTCAACTCGATCCGATTGGCACGCGTGAAGTGTTCAAAGTGATCCGGGACCTTGCCCATCAGGGCCTGACAATTGTGATGGCAGAGCACAAAACCGAGTGGATCGCGGCGTTTGCCGACCGAGTGATAGCCCTGGATAAAGGCAATATCATCAAGGAAGGCTCACCGGCTGAGGTGTTATCAGATAGCAGTTTGAAGGCGGCCGGCATAGGCCTTTCACGCTACACACTGGCAGCAGAGCTGGCAAATACCCGCAAAATGTGGCCAACATCGCAGCGCTACCCAGTCAGCCTGGAAGAAGCTACTGCCAACTTCAGGGATTTGCTGCCTTCACCGCCAATGCACGACACATCTACTCTGGGAAACCAACAGCCGTGAATTTCTCCATCAAGAATTTATCCTACACATATCCCAGCGGGGTGCAAGCTCTAAACGGTATCTCTTTGGATGTTCACGCCGGTGAGAAATTGGCCATCGTCGGGCAGAATGGGGGCGGAAAAACCACCCTGGTTCGCCACCTTAACGGCTTGTTGAAGCCGACTCAGGGCACCGTGATGGTTGGGGACTGGGATACCCAAGAAATTTCCATCGCCCAGATGGCGACCCGGGTAGGCTATGTCTTTCAAAACCCAGATGACCAGCTCTTCTGCCGGACGGTTAAGGACGAGATTACCTTTGGTCCTACCAACCTCAAGTATCCTGCAGATCAAATAAAGCAGCTCGTCAATGATGCAATCGCGCTAACAGAACTGACCGGTAAGGAAGAGATAAATCCTTACGACCTTTCCCCTACCTGGAGAAAAATGGTAGCTATGGCTTCAATCCTTGCCATGGACACCCCGATCTTAATCCTGGATGAGCCTACAACCGGGCAGGATGCGAATAGTATCCTCAGAATCGCACACATAGTTCGTACGCTTCACCAGAGAGGCAAAACCATACTCACCATCACCCATGATATTGATTTTTGCGCAGAGCATTTCGACCGTGTGATCGTTATGGGGCAGGGAAAAATCCTACTGGATGGCCCTGTTGCCGAGGTCTTTACGCAAGAAACCATCCTGGCAAGCACATACGTCGCGCCTCCCCAAATCACCCGCCTGGGAAACACATTGGAGCTGACGAAGTTTGTTAGCACACCTGCAGATTTGGTAGATGTCATCGAAGAAATGTGTCATTAATCCTGGCTTGAAGTAAATTCGACCAATCACCATATATCCTTATCTCAAGGCCTGCGGAAGGGTTTTTTTTAACATACTTGACAAGCATTGTTCCGCCTGTTTTTGGGGGCGTTGGAGGATATGCACTTGACTCAAATTAAGAATTATTATATACTTCATTTAAATTGAAGTATATAATACGCGAACTGTTCATTGTAGGAGGTAAGTCATGTCCCTCGAGCGATACCTCAAGCCCGATCGGAATATCACCGGTCCGCTGATTCCACTTTCGATGCTCCTCATTTTTGGCATCACGACTCTGGTGTTTGGCATCCAAATTGGGTTGTATACACTTGCCATTTTCATGTGGGCGTTCGGCTTGTTTTACTTACTAACTTTTTCCCGCACAGGGAATTTTCCACAGCTCTTTGTATTTTTCTATGGGGTTTTTGGCGGGATCATCCTTGCCGTTTTGGGAAACCAGATAAGTGTCGCTCCAAGCCGTGTAGAAATGGCAGAAATCAAGCTGGCGTATATCACTGGGATGATATTTTTCGGTTTCATATTAATCTATCTCGTCGCGAACCGCAAACTCAAGTGGCGAGGGCGTGAAATTTTTGAGCTCGCGGGTGAACAGGTAGAAGAATCGAACAATGGCTACACCTCTCGTCCTCGCCCGGTTGGAAAACTGGATTACAGTCCTAAAGAAATGAAGGGATTCGCCCGATTTGCCGCCCGAAATCTGATTGCCCTTCCGTACATCACCTCGAAAAACATCACCCTGGTACTGGTGAAAATGGGAGATGAATATGGCCGCGTGCTGGGTCTGAGTGGTGACTATCGGGAAGCAAGCTGGGTCAACTTTGATATGGACGGGGAGGTTTCGGTACACATTTCGCAAAAGGATTATCTGGATTACCGCCAGCCGCTGTCCTTCGACCAGTTGTGCAACTCCCTGGGGCAGGTCTTTATTGATTTTTACGAGCTCTATAAAATTGGTGAGGGCGAGCGTGTGATTGACCGTATGGATGATCTCAAGATCGCGGTCTTCTCCTGAGGTTTTAACGTTATGGACTTTCAAACAGCAGCCAGATATGCTTCACTGCTTACGAAAAGCTACGCAGAGGAAATATTCGCTTTGCTGGTCAACTACCAGGCGATTTCCGCTTCCGAGGTGGCGACCCGTCTCGACCTGCACATCAAAACAGCCCAGGATTTTTTGGAATCTCTGGCAGAGTTGAATGTTGTTTCCAAAGAGGAAGTGCTTGAGAAGAAGCGTCCCTACTACCGTTACATTCTGCAGCAGGACCGGATCGTTATCGACATCGATCTAAACCAGGTGAAGCGTGAGCCTTCTCCAAAACGCCTGTCGATGCTCATCCGGGAGAAAGAGAATGCCGGGGCTCGTTTCGCGGTCGCCCGGAGCGATGACTATATCACCAGCGTGACAATTTGGACCGGGAATGGGCGTGAAAGGGCAGAACGCAAGGTCAAGCTGACTACTCTCCAGGGAAAATTCCTTTTCACCTGCCCTTCCCAAAGGCTGCACCTCTAACGGTCGCGGGCATCATGCACAAAGCAGGCATCGCTGAAGAGCTCGCACCTGAAATCCTCGATTTGGTGCAGCTGCTCGAACGCTACAATGTGATTGAAACTCCGCCTGGTGAGGTCATTGAGGGTCAATAAGCGTGACTTGGAATAGGATTTGGTTCAACAGTCCGATTGCCAATCTTATGGTTTTTTTAGAAATATCCTGAGAAAATCAATCCATGGGAATTTATTACCATACCTATTTGGCAAAATGCAGGTTGAGAATGTTAGTTTCCGCATTTCCAGAATCAGTCTGAAGGTAGATCATTTCAGGGCGGCATTTCCTGAGCGGCGGGAATGGTTTGGATTGAACTATTTACGCCCAAGATTCTCAGGTGATGCGTTAATTTTTGGGCAAATGATCAATAAATTTTTCCCATGGCTCAGAGATATCGTGTTCCGGACCCATTACTGAGAAATACAATGCATTTGCCGCCTCGGAGTAACCACCCACGAATGCCACCTTGCAGCCCATCTGCTTGAGCCTGTGCAGCCCATACGTCATCACAGCTTTGCCCAGCCCCTTTCGCTGGTGGGCGGGAACAGTGGCAACTGGCTCGAAGTAGGCAGTGCGGGTTACGTCGTCAAACCAGATCGTGCAAAAAGCGGCAATTGAGCCATCCGCAGCGGCTGCAACCACATCCAGGTCGCGCCGGTAGAGAGGCGCAGCCTGGATGTGGTGATACCACTCAGGATGATCGCGGTTGTCGCGGGCAACATGGATGTCATTGTCATGAAAACCGAGGCCGGACGCGTAGCAGCGCTCCAGCAGCTCGAGCCCATCGCCCAGAGGTCGAATGGTATAACCTGCAATCAGCGGAATGGATCCGAAAGGGCAACATCCAGGTCACGCCTGTGCTGAATTTCCTGGACTCCAGGCTTGTCGACGCGCTGGAATCCGTGGCGAGTAAGTACTTCTTGAAAGACTCTGTCCTGGGAATCGATATAGAACCACAGCTTTTCCAGGCCGTCCTTTCCGATTACCGCCAGCCGTTCTTCAGCAACAGCAACCAGTTCTTCAGCCATCGCTGGGCTGTGAAAATCGGGATGGACTTGTGGGTAGACGTGGCCACGGCCTTCGGGTGTTAGCACTGCGGCAATTTGGCCGGTTTCACTCTCCCAGATGAATACATTTTCGTCAGGTGTAATCTTTTCAATGTCCGGATTGACAAACCACCACCAATAATCCAGGCGGGCAACATGCCAGCTATATTCCCGGCGCTGGTTGCCCAACATAACCTGCCTTAAGAACTCGCGAATCCGCCAATAGTCTTCTTCGCTTTTGTAGGGCTGCATTGTTAGTTTCATCGTTACGCTCACAGAGTGATAGTTTGAATGTTTTTGAGTTATTCCATTATTGATTTTGCTTCTGATCCGCGGACTGCCATGGGCATCTGAATTCGCAACAATTCAGACGCCGAGATTATTTGCATGTTTCAGGAGCCATCGGCAGGAACGGTCGTGTTGAAGTATATCTCGGCACCTCCGTTGAACTGTCCCGACCACCACATCCAGGTCGCCATCTCCATCCAGGTCACCCAATGTGGGCCTGCCGCTCATATCCGAATCGCTGCCCAGTCGCAGACCACTGTCGATGAATTGGCCATTCTCATAAAGCCAAATTTCGTTGGGACGATCCATGTTCGTGACGAAGACATCCAGATCACCATCCAGATCCAGGTCACCTACTGCCAACTGAGATCCCATCGTCTCGTTAAAGGTTTCCCCGCTGTCGCTGAATCGTCCATCACCCTGGTTCCAGAGCAAACGACTCGGCTGGCTTCCTGTATCCCGGAAACCATTGGTCACAAGCGCATCCAGGTCGCCGTCATTGTCGAAGTCTGCCAGGGCAATATCTCCCAGGGTAGCCTGATCAAATGCCAACTGCCAGCCCTCTGTGAACCTTCCACTGCCATCATTGAGCATCACCACATACCCATCTCCCCAGTGTTTACCGAAATAATCCACGTCCCCATCTCCATCCAGGTCGCCCCAGGCAATTGTATCCTCCTCCAGGCGCAGGCCGCTGTCTCGGAATATACCATTTCCATCGTTCAGGTATACTTGATCCGGCATTCCGGCAGCATCGTAATATACAACATGCGCATCCTGGTGCCCATCCCCATTGATGTCAAGCAAATTGATGTCGATGGCACTAATCCGGGCGTCATCCAGCTCCTGCCCAGTATCCGAAAACAACCCAGTGCCGTCATTGAAATATATGCGGCTGGGGTTGAAGAATTGGTGGCAAACGAGAAAGGCATCCAGATCATTATCTGAATCAAAATCCGCCAGACCGACACCGTGCCCGAATTGGGTTAACTCCTGTCCGGTATTGATAAGGACTCCCATCCCATCATTCATCCAGACCTGTGCATTATTTCTCATTGGATTGGCAAATACCGCATCCAGGTCCCCATCTCCATCCAGGTCTCCTAATCCAGCCTGGAAAGTCTCACTCAAGCCCAATTCCTGGCTGCTCCTGACGAAAAGCGCAGGAATCCCCCCACCATTTGGTATTGCCGCTCGTCTCCACGAAGGCCACAACTCATCTGCCGGAGAAGGTGCGAATGCGCGCTGATCACTCCCATCGGCGTTCATTATGTAAAGCTCAAAGTTCCCATCGCGGTTGGATTGAAAAAGGATCTGTGTGCCATCTGGTGACCATGCCGGGTTCTCATCGAAGCCCGGTGCCTCGGTCAGCTTGGAAACCTGGCTGCCGTCCGCAGCCATCACATAGATATCGGTATTGTGCGAGTTCGGCTGCAGCCGGTTAAATGCAATCAGACTGCCATCCGGCGACCATGCCGGAAACAACTCCCAATCCGGCATATTAACCAACCGCTGCTGATTTTTTCCATCCGCATCCATTACATAGATTTCCCAATTTCCGTCCCGGTCAGACGAAAATGCGATCTGGGCGCCGTCCGGGGACCAGTCGGCAAACTGGTCGTTAGCCGCATTGGAGGTCAGCCGGGTGACATCCGTTCCATCGGAATTCATGAAGTAGATTTCGAAAAAGCCATCCTCATCATAATCCGCGTCGAAAAGGATTTTGCTGCCGTCTGGTGACCAGGCCGGATGATCTTCAGAAGCTTCAGTATTTGTCAGGCGGCGCGAATTACCACCGTCGATATCCATCACGTAGATTTCATACTTGAAATCCGGAAAATGCGGGTCAGGATCGTTGCGCGCCGTCAAAAAGACGACCTGCGTGCCGTCCGGCGAGATTGCTGGGCTGTCATCGCTGGCGGGATCATCTGTCAGGCGTGCCAGGCTGCCGTCGTTTAAATTCATTAAGTAAATCTCAGGGTTGCCGTCGCGATCTGAGTAGAAAGCCACCACCCCATCCAGACTCCCGACCGGAGGCGTCAAAGCAGGCAGTGTCGGTGTCGGTGTTGCCGGGATTGAAGTTGGCGTTTCTGGTGCCAAGGTATCCCTGGGTTCGGTCAATGTTGGGGTTAGCGTTTCTGTAGGGGGCACAAATTGGGTATTCGCCACAGGTTCCGTTGACACCTGGCAGGCAGTCAACAATCCCAGGATGAGTAAAATCAGCGCTGTAAATGATGTTTTCGTTGTCACCGGAGCTCCTAATCCAGAGTGCATGCCAGGGTGTTTTGTTTGATTCGTACAATTCAATCACCCGATCCAGTACGCCTTTACCGCCCCAATCCCTGAATAAATCATCCTACAAATATTAAATATCCGTCGCTTAAATAATACTATTGATCGTGAAATTCCGTTTTATTTCGGACGGCAAAGGAAGATTATCCAGATCAAAAGCCTCACCTGGATGAGAAATTCATGGATTACAGGATTTCCTTATACCATTTAGCCCAATAGAATTGGACCTTCGGAGACTCAAACATCCGGATGTGTAAGCTCGAGAACAATCAAACATCTGTGCCGAACATCGCATCAATTTTCTATATTCCAATATGCTTGTGTTAGATATTTTCATGTGGTTGTTTCCCATCAACTGTATCAAGTTAGTACCGGTAGTAAGAGCAAGGTTCCCGGCAGGTCACCTCTCAGGTGCGGATTTTTTACTCTTATTAGATAACCGATTAGTAATCGGAAAGAAATTCTTCGGATAAGTTAGGTGTTAAAATTAAAATCCGCCCGATAATGGCGGATTAGTTTGTGCCCCCAAGGGGATTCGAACCCCTGTTTTGGCCTTGAGAGGGCCACGTCCTGGGCCTCTAGACGATGGGGGCCAGAGCGAACGAAATTCTACCATGCCGTACTAGGGGCGTCAATCAATTTTGTTCTTACCCGTCATTAACATCTGATAGTAACGTCTAACCTGCCGTTAAAGTCCGTATGCTATAATCGCGCCTTGAGCAATTCGCATGGTCGATTTGAACCATGCATTTGGGGAAATCGAGCGAATGGCTTTAATCAAAACCAGCTTGGTGAATCCATAATTTATCAACAGCGTTGGGTTTACTCCTGGAAAGGGTATTAGTATGTTAAACCGATTTGTAAAAATATTCGGGGGAGATCCCCATAAGCGTGAAATCAGCCGCCTTTCCGAGACGATCGACCAGATCAATGCACTTGAAGCTGAGTATGAAAAACTTTCGCTTGAAGAGTTAGCTGCAAAAACACGGGAGTTCCGTATGCGGCTGGCAGCAGGTGAAGATCTGGACGATATCCTGGTGGAGGCCTTCGCTACAGTCCGTGAAGCCAGCAAACGCACAATCGGCCTACGCCCTTATGATGTGCAGCTTATCGGCGGTATCACCCTGCACCAGGGCAAAATCGCAGAGATGCGCACGGGTGAAGGCAAGACGCTGGTCGCAACCCTTCCAATGTACATCAATGCCCTGGCATTAAACCCGGCTTGGGTCGAGCAAGCCAAAAAGAAATGGGGCGAAAACTACGAGCGCTGGTCCTTCGAACCCTTAAACGGGCTGCCTGTTGGGAGCGGCGTGCATCTGGTCACGGTCAATGATTACCTGGCACGCCGGGATGCCCGCTGGATGGCACCCATTTTTAACACCCTGGGGTTAAGTGTTGGCGTTCTACAAATGGCAGCGCGCACGGAGAATGGTAAAAAAGCGTTCGTCGTTGATCTTGAGCGCGACTCACCACACGAAGACCAGGACCAGCTTGTGATGGTGCCTCGTTCTCAGGCCTATGCCGCCGACATCACGTATGGAACGAACAGCGAGTTTGGTTTCGATTATTTGCGCGACAACATGGCAATGCGCCTGAGCGATCGCGTCCAGCGCGGGCATTTTTACGCAATCATCGACGAAGTCGATAATGTCCTGATTGACGAGGCCCGGACCCCCCTCATCATCTCCGGACCTTCGCATGATGATTCAGCCTGGTACGAGCGTATGTCGCAGATCGTGAGGCAGCTTAACCCCGAAGATTATGAAGTCAGCGAAAAAGACCGCAACGTAACGCTCACCGAAGTTGGGGAAGTGCACGTGGAAGAGCTGCTCAATATGCAGCTCCGCGACCCGGAGCGCCCCGAGGATGTGACTCCTGAGCAGGCGCGCGTGATTGGTTACCTCGAACAGGCTTTGCGCGCCCAGCACCTTTTCCGCAAAAACAAAGAATATCTCGTTCAGGCTGGTAAAGTCATTATTATCGACGAGTTCACTGGACGGTTGATGCCCGGACGACGCTGGTCAGATGGTCTCCACCAGGCAGTCGAAGCCAAGGAAGGAGTGCGGGTCCAGCCGGAAAATATCACCTACGCAACCATCACCATTCAGAATTACTTCCGTATGTATGATAAGTTGGCGGGTATGACCGGCACCGCTCTAACCGAGGCCGAAGAATTCAGTAAGATTTATGATCTAGAAGTGCTGCCCATCCCAACCAATCTGGAGTACATGGCTGATCGGCCCGATCAAAAGCTCATCGCGTTGGAAGCCAAAGATGAACTGGGTTACAAATACACATTTTATACCCGTGAAGATGATCCCGAGCATCATGAATTATTTTGGAAACGCAAAGATTATCCGGACGTTGTCTACCGCACTGAAGAAGCAAAGATGCGGGCCAGTACGGCGGAAATCCTGCATATGTACGTCGCCGGGCGGCCTGTCCTGGTAGGCACAACCTCAGTCGAACTTTCAGAGCGGATTTCAAACCGATTAAGAGCCGAACCTCTCCGCCGGATGAGCCAGGTCTTGCTCCTGCGGGATGCCTGGCTGCGCAACAACCAGCGCGAAGAAGATGGGCGGTTGATTGAAGAGCTGGAATTCCTCAATGAATCGATTGATCGCCTGAATATCACAGAAATGCGTAAGCTCGCCCGACAGCTTGAAATCAGCATGACTCCTGAAGATGATGAAAATCTTCGCCGGCTCGCCAGCATCATGCGCATGGATCCAGCCGATACTGACCGGTTGCGTTTGGCGTTGCAGGCAGGCATTCCTCACGAAGTCCTCAATGCCCGCAAACATACTGAAGAAAGCCAGATTATCGCTGGTGCGGGCGCATTCGGAGCCGTGACGATTGCCACCAATATGGCCGGACGTGGTGTCGATATCAAGCTGGGCGGCGACCTGGCAGAAGAAGTCCTCGTTTCCGTCAACCGCGTTCTCAAGCGTGGTGGATATGAAGATCCATATAATATGAACTTGCAAGCGCGTTATGATGCGCTCATTGCCATACCCGAAAGCGAATATGGCGTTTATTCTTCAGAAATCAATTATTTCATTAAGTATGTCGAAGAGATGGAAAAAGTCCGCACCCGCGGCGGTCTGCATGTCATCGGCTCAGAGCGCCATGAGGCTCGTCGTATTGACAACCAGTTGCGCGGCCGGTCAGCCCGCCAGGGAGATCCGGGCTCATCCCGATTTTACCTTTCCATGGAAGATGAATTGATGCGCCTATTTGGGGGCGAACAGGCCGACAACCTGCTGCGCAGGATGCGAGTAGACGATAGCATGCCCCTGGAGGTCGGACTCGTAAGCCGCCTTATCGAACAGGCCCAAACCCGGGTTGAAGGCGCTAACTTTGACACCCGCAAGCACCTCCTGGAATATGATGATGTGCTCAATGCCCAGCGAGCGAAAATTTATGACCAGCGCGACCGCGTCTTCCAAAAAGATGATTTGAGCGAAGATGTGACGGAAATGCTGCGGACAGAAATCAACCGGCGGGTTCCCGAAGCCTTACAGGATGAAGAAGGTCCCTGGCGGCTGCTGGCCTGGTTGGAACAAATCCAACCTACCCTCATTCTCGGCAACCAGTTAATCCCATCGTTCACCATCAAGTTACTAATGGACAGCATGGGAGAAGGCTCATTGAGCCCTGAACAATTGCGCAGCGCAGCCCTGACTATCGCTGAGCGCTCCTTGATTTCCGAACAAAATCATCTTCTGCACGCCCTGGATATGCTTCTCCGTCAGAGTCACCAGAACCTGGAAAGTCAGCTCACCGAACGCCTGGATACCCTGAATACCTACTTTGAATCACTGGCTGACGGAAACATTGAAGACGATGGATCGGTTGCTTCCCGGTCTGCCCGCCAGATTTCCGACGACATAACAGCCTTGGTCCATGTACCTGTGAAGCTCAATCGCGATCAAGAAAGGCAGGTCGCCCGGGATCCGGAGCAGCTGCAGGATATCATCGAGGCTGAAGTTAAATCCTCCCTTACCGAGCAAACGATTCGCCGAGTCATCGGAGCGATTGATAGGCGCTTAGAGGAGCCTTTAAGTATTAACCCAGCAGACTTACCCCAGGATGATTGGGCTGAAATCTCAGATCGCCTGATGGACGCTTTGCAGACTGCCCTTAAAGAACGTCTTTCGCGCTTGATCGGTCAGAACGGCAACCCGGGCCTGATCGGACGCGAAATAGACGACCAGCTCTCAAAAATTCAACCTCCATATCACAGCGGACATGCTCTCAGCTTATTGATGCAAATGCCGCAGGGTACGCGCATGGCATTCGATCGCCGCACCCATCGCCGTGTAAAGGAGCGCACAACCCGATTAACCTACATCTATTACGCTGCCCATTTGCTGGATAACCTTGAGCCCGAAGCAATTACCGAAGCCGTCCTCAGCCACCTTGAAAAAGCCCAGGACTCAATCGGATTAGCGTGGGGAAATGCGGAAATTTCGCGCCTGGCAGCAGTCTCACCTGCCGAATTGGATGAAAAAGTCCAGCGCGGACTGGCGGAAGCCCTCGGGGAAGAGGTTTACCAGGAGATTATCGATCAACCATTGCAAAATTCACTTGGTGAAGTACGCTCACAGATTATGCGCGAATTGGGACGACAGGCTTTAACAGAAATTTACCGGGAATTGTTGCTGCGGGTGATTTCGGAATTGTGGATCGAATATCTGACTCAAATGGAGGCACTCCGGATCGCCATTGGTTTGGAAGCATATGGTCAACGGGATCCGCTCGTCCAATATAAAGGCCGGGCTTCCCAGCTCTTTCAGGAACTACTGGAAAATATTCGCCTCGGAATTGTCACCAGGATGTTTACTTTTCGGCCACGCGATTTGAGCACAACCCAGGCTGGTATTGCTCGGAGCGAGCAGCAGTTGCTGTCGGAGGAGGGGGAAGCCCAATTGATCGAAGATGTCGAGGACCTGGATACATCTGCCGCAGATGCAATTGTTGCGGCTGAAGGTCCGGATGAATCAGACGGCAGCTCAAATAAACGCTCACGTCGACGTCGCCGTAAGCGGTAACCCACCCGGCAAAGCATGTAGGTGGCAGTATTTTTTCGTTTGTGCTACTTTTATGAGCAAGGCGCTGCAGGGGAGATTCGCCTCGCAGCGCCTTTTTTTGGGGAATTCGCTCACAATCTGATAAGAAACCCACATGACTGACTATCTCATCCCCTTCAATACCATTCCCAAAGTGGAGCTGCATCGCCATCTCGAGGGTTCCTTACGGGTGACCACTCTGGCAGATATCGCCAGGACATATAACATTGGATACACAGATACCGCCGAGTTGACACCCCTGGTGCAAATTGGAGAGCAAGAACCCTATACCGTCGAAAATTTCCTGTCAAAATTCGCAACCTTGCGCCAATTCTACCGCACCTCTGAAATTATCCAGCAGGTCACCCGTGAAGCTATTGAGGATGCTGCTCAGGATAAGATTCGCTACATGGAACTCCGCTTTACCCCTGTGGCGCTGAGCCGCCACCAGAATTTTCCGCTGCCCGACGCGATGGATTGGGTCATTAAGTCCGCCCGGCAGTCTTGCCAGGACTATGGCCTGAACGTCAAGCTGATTGCTAGTGTAAATCGCCATGAAAGTGTGCAGCTGGCTGAACAGGTCATCAAGCTCGCAGTCGAACGCAAAGACGCTGGCATCATAGGGATAGACCTCGCCGGTGATGAGGCCAATTTTTCAGCTGCGCCTTTTAAGGAATTGTTCGCGGATGCCCGCGCAGCTGGCATGCACATCTGCTTGCATGCGGGCGAGTGGTCTGGTCCCGAAAACGTCGCTTATGCGATCGAGGAAATGAGGGCAGAAAGAATTGGACATGGGGTCCGTGTACTTGAGGATCCCGGAGTAGTCAAGCTGGCGCGTGAAGTGGGGATTCCATTTGAAGTGTGCCTTACCAGCAATTACCAATCTGGGATCGTGCGGCGTCTAGAAGATCATCCAGCTCGCCAGATGGTGGCTCAGGGTCTGAATGTCACCCTCAATACGGATGATCCCGGAATTTCGAGGATAACTCTGACTGAAGAATACCAGCGGGCCGCTCGCTATCTGAGCTTCACACCAGCTCAAATCGGGCAATTTATCTTGAATGCCGCAAGTGCATCTTTTTTAGAACCAACGGAAAAAGAGGCGCTCGTGGTTTCACTGCGCCAGGCATTAGCCCCAATTCTAAGTTGATTGCGCCTTCCCGGAGAATTCCCCAAACTGGCACACAAAATGGAAATCACTGCTCCAGTTCCTGGCTTTTTATCAAATCTTTATAAATCGCCTATCCCGGTATCAGATTTTGGTGTTTGATAGACTGCTGTAGATCACCCACCTTACCCTAACATCTTCTTTTCCCACTCATTGACGCAGTACTTAATCGCCGCCTGGACATCCGGATATGGGACCGCGTCCAGACTGTCGTACTGTTCCAATCCCACCAGGACAACCATTCCCTTCCCTGGAAGTTCCATCAAGCGGATGGCTTTCTGTTCCAGGACAGTCCCTTTGATTTTTTCCTGCAAGATTTCATCCACCTGGGAAGCAATGCTGCGATTCTGAGATTCCTCAATCTTACGGGCGCTTTGTCCTTCCAGAGACAGGCGAAGCCCTTTGACCAAATCAATCCGCGGTGGGTTGACTGCCTGAGGTGTTTGTGACGAGGGAGAACTCACTTGCGGCGTCTGGGGTGCTTGAGGTGCTGGGTTGGGTTGGGCCGCTTGCTCAACCGGGAAACTATCAACCTGGGATGCAACCGCCGTCACCGCCGCTAGAGGAGGTGTACTAGGGGATTCAATGACCGGTACCGGCTGGTCGGGTCTGCTGGCATTTTCGGCAACCTGGGTAGCGAGTGAACTATCGACCCAATATGCCAGGTCGTTTACCAGTTTTGCTGCCTGCTCTCGAGCATCCCCGCTAAAATCATCCAGGCAGCTGCCAGTATTTTCCTCCATCTGGAGTAAGAGCTGACCATTAAATTTGTCACGCCATATTCTGGCAACTTCAAGTAGTCCCTTTTTAGGGGGTTTAATTTTGTTCTTTCCGCGCCGCATCGATGCCAATCCGAGGCCAACAAAAAACCCTGCACCAGCGGCAATCGCCACCAGAGTAAATAATGCTGTTGAATCAACGGTAAATGTAGTCACCGGTCAAACCTCTTTCTCCACCCTCTTTCAACCCATCAAGCTCGAAATGTACCTTGCCTGATGGGAAATCAGGGGATCTTCTGGCAGTTAGGACAGAAATGAGTGCTGCGCTGACCAACTATGATCCGTTCTATGGGTGACCCACAGCGTTTGCACGGCGATCTGGATCGCCCATAAACTTGCAAGTAACGTTGGAAATCTCCACCTTTGTAAACCCAATCGATGCTCGTTCCATTACGTTGGATGCCCGCTGATAATGTTGTTCGGATCGCGTCTAACAACCGCTCCGCCCACGGTTCTGTCAGTGTAGCAGATATCCTAAGTGGATGCAATTGGGCCAAATGTAATGCCTCATCGGTATAAATATTCCCCATTCCTGCCAGAAATTGCTGGTCCATCAATAATGGTTTCAACTGTCTGCGGTGAGATGTTAGCCGTCTGAAAAACAGATCTGAGGTTAGGGCCGGGTCAAGTGGTTCTGGCCCCAATTTCCCCAGTATATGATCTGGATCACCGGTCAACCAGACACGCCCAAACTTGCGAGCATCCTGAAATACAAGCAGCCGGTCATCATCCAGGTAAAAAACAAGGCGCGCATGTGGGCTGACTTCATCCATCTGTTTCTGCATGTATAGATCACCGCTCATCCGCAGGTGGACCAGCAAAACGCCTGTATCCAAATCCATGCGCAGGAATTTGCCTCGCCGCCCGACAGCAGCGATTGTTTGTCCAGCTATACTTTCCGCAAATTCAGCCGCAGGGGGCGAAGCGATTGATCTCTCCCAATTGATCTTTACCTGGTTAATGCAACGACCAAGTACTGGGGGCTGGTCGTCAGTTCCAGAACGCAAAATACGTGCAATTGTTTCCACCTCTGGCAGCTCGGGCATCTTCCTACTCGTCGAACATTTCTCCAACGCTGCGGCCTTCATGAGCGCGCAGGATAACCTCGCCCAGAAGTGGGGCTGTTGACAGCACGGTCAACTTATCACCGAGGATCGTCTTCTTTTCAGCAGGGATCGGAACCGAATCGGTGGTGACAATTTCCGTCAACGGCAGTCCAGCCAACCGAGTGATCGCCGGGTCAGATAGGATCGGATGGACGAAAACCAAATAAACGCGCTCTGGCCCCATTATCCTTGACCAGATTAACCGCCTCTGTGACGGATCCAGCCGTATCGACCTCATCATCAACAATAATCACATCGCGCTCACTGACATCGCCGATCAACGAAAGCGCTTCTGTCCTGGCATTGTTACCAACGCGTCTTTTTTCAATAAATGCCATGGATGCATCCACAGCTGCAGCAAAGTTACGGCCTTTCTTCGCGAAACCCAGATCGGCTGTCACAACAACCGGGCGATTCATCTCCGGACGTTTTTTCTGAACGAATTCCGAAAGCAGGTGAAAAGTCGTTAAAACATCACCGGGGATAGAGAAAAATCCCTGGATCTGACCTGCATGTAAATCCAGGGTGATGTACCGGTCAGCACCAGCAATTTCGATCATGTCTGCCACAAGCCGGGCTGTGATCGGCACACGAGGTTGGTCCTTTTTATCCGATCTACCGTAACACAGGTAGGGAATTACCGCCGTGATGCGCGCCGCCGAATCCAATCGCAAGGTTTGCAGCATGATCAGAAGTTCCATCAAATTGCGGTGAACCGGCCGGGATGTTGTTTGAATAACATAGACATCCTGTCCACGGACGCTCTTATGCAGCTTGACCAGCAGGTTATCATTTGGGAACAAGACGACATCACGATCGCTGAGCGGGACACCTAAGTAGCCTGCCACCTGGGCAGCTAATTCGGGACAGGCAGTTCCGGCGAATACTTTAATTTCACCGTACATGTCCGTGGGTTCACGATGCGTGTGCGAATAATGTATGGGGCTCATGGTTCATTCTTCCATTCGTTACTTAATACACTCATGAGAAGTACATCGATATAACGCCCCCTTGAATACTCAGCCTGGCGCATCCGACCTTCATGCACAAAACCGATTTTTTCATAGGCGTGAATCGCACGTAGATTAAACTCATAAACGCGCAGGAAGATCCGGTGCAGGTTAAGGGTTTCAAATCCGTGGGTTAATAATGTCCGGATTGCATCCCCACCGTAACCTTTGTTCCAATAGGTTTTTTCACCAATGACAATTCCAAGCTCAGCCGATTTTTCCCGCCATTTGATATCAAACAGGGCCAGGTTTCCAATTACCTGCCAACCATCCTCCGTACGCGCCTCGATGACAAATGGGCGTTCATCTTGCGATCTGGTCAGCATCTTTTCAAACCATTGTTCCTCTTCAGCCATTGAAAGCGGGCGGTAGAGCGCCAATCCTTCAATAACCTCCGGGTCATTCAACCAGGTGATGAAAACTGGCAGGTCTGTTCGTTCGACGCCCCGCAATCGAATCCGGTCGCCGTAGATCATTCCGCATTTCCTCCCGAGATTAATGATTCAGCCGCCTGGCGTGGTGAGATCCGGCGTTCCAATACGCGCGCAAGTTCATTCTGATATCGTCCGGGTTCAGCAGAACGCTGCCAATGGGCTAATAATGCATTCCGCAAGTGATGGTCCATCTCGGTCTCAAGCCGCATCATGTCGCGTTGTTGTAGCTCTCCTGTTCGATCCAGGAACTTTTTATGCTCCCTAATCAGACGAACCAATTCTTCCAAACCCTGCCCCTCTGTCGCAACGGTTTTCTGGATGGGTGGGATCCAAAGCTCTTGCGTAGCTGGTTGAATAGATTGTAATTCCTGTTGCTGTGGTCGATGATGATACGTGCGCGAGACAGGGTGAGCCAGCTGCAGCATGCTCCTTAATGCCTGTTCGGTGCTTTCGACACCCGGACGGTCGGCTTTGTTGATCACCAGAATATCGGCAATTTCCAGGATGCCGGCTTTAATAGCCTGGATATCATCACCCATCCCGGGCGCTTCAACGACCAGGGTTGTGTGAGCGAGGCGAGCAATATCAACTTCAGCCTGGCCAGCACCAACGGTTTCAATAAAGATCACTTCATACCCGGCCGCGTCGAAGGCCTGGACAACCCCAGCAGTCGTATGCGCAAGGCCTCCTAATGCTCCGCGCGACGCCATCGAGCGGATGAACACTCCGGAATCACCACTCAGCTCTCGCATCCGAATTCGGTCGCCAAGAATTGCTCCCCCGGTGAATGGGCTGGATGGATCTACAGCTACAATTGCTACCTTTGGCGGCGGGGTAAATTCGCTGAATTTGCGAAATAATCGTGCCAATTGATTGACAAGGGAGGATTTTCCTGTCCCAGGAGCACCTGTTACACCAACCAGGTGAGCCTGCCCGGTGTGTATAAACAGCGCATCAAGTGCCTGTATACCCGTTTGGGATTCGTTTTCGATTTGGGTAAGCAAACGGGCCAGCGCTAGCCGATTCCCTGCCAGTACATCACCCACCAGATCCATCCGCTCAAAGACCTGTTCGTTCAATTCGTAGTTTGGAACGCTTCCCGAATATCACGAATGATTTCATCCGTAATTGTTCCGGGTCCATATACCCCGCTGACACCCATTTCAAGCAAGCGTGGAATATCCTCATTAGGAATAATTCCACCGACAAAGACTTGCACGTGAGACTGGTCATTGGCTCGCAAAAGTTCCAGCACCCGCGGAACCAATGCCATATGTGCTCCAGATAAGATAGATAATCCCACGACATCAACATCTTCCTGCAGGGAAGCCTCAGCGATCATCTCAGGGGTTTGTCGCAACCCGGTATAGATAACTTCCATTCCAGCATCGCGCAATGCCCGGGCAACAACCTTAGCGCCCCGATCATGACCATCCAGGCCGGGCTTGGCAACAAGCACACGAATTTTTTTCTCGATCATAATTCCTCGTCTGAAACGTGATGCATCGAAATTATACCGCGATCAACCTGGCTGAATTACAAATGAAGCACCGCCGGTTTAGTCCGGCGGTGCTTGTCTTGCAAATCCTCTTACCTCGCTTCCAAAATTACCTCAACTCCTGGGCGAGGCCGTAAAGTCGCGATGGGTTGGGCATGGACGCTCGTGCTATCCACTAACCGCATCCGGTAGCGCTGGGCAATTTCGGCAATCACAAGCGCAGCTTCAACCAGGGCAAAATCGCGCCCAATGCATAGGCGCGGGCCGCCTCCAAATGGAAAGTATGCATATTTGGGACGATTGGCAGATTGCTCGGGTAAAAATCTATCCGGGTTGAATTCCTCCGGGTTCTCCCAGTATCGCGGATGGCGATGGGTAACATACGGACTCAGCATCAGCATCGCACCAGCCGGGATGTGATAGCCAGAAATCTCATCTGCGTTGATTGACTGCCGCGCAAACATCCAGGCGGGTGGATATAGTCGCAACACTTCATCGACAATCCGGCGGGTGTACTGGAGCGCACCATAATCCGCTGCCGTTGGTTTCTTTCCACCCAGAATTTCATCAAGTTCGGCATGCAGCCGGATTTCGATTTCTGGGTGGCGTGCCAATAAATACCAGGTCCAAGACAATGTTGAAGCCGTCGTTTCATGGCCGGCAAAAAAGATCGTTGTGACTTCGTCCCGAATTTGTTGGTCGCTCATCCCTTCCCCGGTCTCTTCGTCGCGAGCAGCCAATAACATCGAAAGCAAATCCTGTGAGTTTGAATTTGCAAGCTTGCGTTCGTCAATCAAGCTGTAAATCGAATCATTTAACGTCTGAACTGCCTTCTTAAACCGCAGGTTCGTCGGAGTAGGTAATTTATCAATAAATGGGAGTGGATTGAACATTCGCTGGTTAAGAAATTCCAGGCCGTGTTCAAAAGCTTCCATATACATATCGGTCTGCCCACCCACATCGGTGCTGAACATCGTCCTCGCGATCACCTGCTGAGTCAGGCGTGTCATTTCCTTCGCGACATCGATGGGAGTTTTTTGTTCTGCATAACCTTTCCACTCAGATGTAATTTCTTCCGCTGTATCCACCATCACCCGGCTGAAATCATCAATTTTATTCCGATGGAACATTGGCTGCATAATTCTTCGTTGCCTGCGCCAAAAATCACCCTCGCTGGTTACCAGCCCGTTTCCGATTAATGGTTTTGTGACATCATAACCTTTTTCATAATTCCGGTTATTGTCCTGGAGGACGTACTTGATCCCCTCTGCATCCGTTACCAAGAACATGGTGCGAGGTCCAAAATCAAGGCGCACTAGATTGCCGTAGTCGATCATGCTGCTAAAAAATTTCAAGGCATCTTTGCCGATCTTTGGAATAATCCCCAACACCGGGTAGCCCTTGGGTCCAGGCACTTCGCTTAAAATAACCGACTCCTGTTCAATTGCCATATGATCTCCGATCACAGTCCACAAAAAGGAGCCCCAGCCATTCAGGGCTCCCGATTGTATTTTGATTTCACTTAATTGTATTTGTTAATCGATTTTGTGAAATTAACAGCGAATGAGATTAACCTGGACCCACCTTCATTCATTAATCGTCACGAGGGGAAACAAGCCAGGTCCTTAGAAAGAAAAATAGCGATAAAACTCTGGATTCCAACCAGATAGGCTGTACTCTCCGCTCGCCATGTCCTGTGCATAGCTTCCGTGATACTGGTGCTTACTGATTGCTTGTAAGGCATCAATCAGGGCATCCACCTCATCAAATGTGTTATATAAACCAAATGATGCTCGAATTAATCCCGGCATGTCTGATTTGTTCCCATTGACCATCTGATCTCTTACCTGGTGAGCTTCTGCCTCGCTTAAGCCCAATAAATTCAGGATATAGGGATGAGCACAAAAACAACCACTCCGCACCCCGATGCCGAACTCATAGCCCAAAATTGCAGCAACCAGGAAGTGGGATTGATCCTTAAGTTGAAAAGGAATAACGCCTAATCGGTTTGCGGCGTTTTTTGGATCCGGATCCCCGTACAATATAAGCTCTGGAACTTTGTGAAGCTCTTCAAGTGCGTAGGCGGTTAATTCCGCCTCGTGCGCTGCAACTGAATCCATGCCCAGGTGCTCGAGCTCTTTGATTGCAGCACCCAACGCGATCGCCCCAACTGTATTCGGGCTTCCGGCTTCATCCCGATCTGGAGGTCCAGCCCAAACGACCTCATTTAAGGTCACAATTTCAACGGTGCCACCACCTACCATATCCGGGTCACCTTGATTGAATAGGTCAACCCGCCCCACCAATGCGCCGGTCCCAAACGGTGCGTACATTTTATGGGCTGAAATTGAAACAAAATCCAGATGGGCAGGATCATCCAGTGCACCCATCCGCACTTTCCGGTGGGGAGCAAATTGGGCGCAATCCACAAGGATCATCGCGCCATAGGCATGAGCTTTTTCTGCCAGGCGATAAATCGGATTCAAATATCCGGTAACATTACTGGCACCTGTTATCGCGACGATCGCCGTGTGGTCGCCGAACAACCTGAGCTTCTCGTCAAAGTCAGCTTCATCAAGGCGCCCATCTGGGAGTAGCTGGACATGCATGGTTTGTGCGGTAGCGCGCCAGGGCAAATCGTTAGAGTGGTGCTCCATTGACGAGGTGATAACGATGTTTCGTTGATCTGTAAATGGAAAACGGCGTGCCAATTTATTGATCGCTTCGGTTGTGTTTTTACCAAAAATACAGGTGTGTTCTGCCGGATCTGCCCCTAAGAAATTCATTACCAACGTCCGGCTTTCCTCATATAAATGGGTAGAGAGCTGGCTTTTAAACCCTGTACCGCGGTGAACACTGCTGTAGTAGGGCATAAACTTGTCGATTGCGTCCAGGACGCGTTTCATTGGTGGAGTCGAGGCTGCATTATCGAGATTGACATAGGGTCCGCTGCGTCCCCCATAACGCGGAAGCTGTATTTCCAGGCCTACGAACAAATCGCGGTAAGACATTTTTTCGATAGGTTTCGACATACAGATCCTCTCCACAAAATCAAATTTAATAACGAAACAGCGCGGGTTGTTGCCCGTCTACTTTCAAATTAGTAAGTATTTCCTATTTCGGACGAAATCACTTGCATTTTGTTTTACATTCGTATATACTGTGGGAAATTGTGGTAAAAAGTGGGTTGAAGTGGAGCGCCGGAAAATACCGGCGTTCCTGTCATTAAAACCACGGGTAGAACGAATGTTCTTAGGACAATACCGACACGCCATCGACAATAAAGGTCGCCTGACCATACCCGCCCGTTTTCGAGATTTGCTCGAGGACGGAGCTTATATAACCCAGGGCTTTGACCGCAACCTGATGGTGCTTCGCGCGCCAACGTTCGAAGGTATATCGCGCCGGGTAAGCCAGTTGAGCATGACGGATCCTGCTGTCCGGCAGCTCCGCAGATTGATTTTTTCGACAGCAGATCGTGCAGATGTCGATCGCAATGGTCGGATCCTGATCCCTCAATTCCTGCGGGACGTTGCCCATGTCGATGGGGAGGCAGTTGTTGTTGGTGTTGGCGAATACTTTGAAATCTGGTCGCCGGATGTCTGGGATACACAGTTGGATCAACTCCAGGATGCGGATGGGAATGCCCAGAAATTCTCCACATTCGAATTATTCTCACTCGAATGAGCAATCCTGAAAAATTTTCCGGGCCGGCATTTCCGCATCAACCTGTACTTTACCATGAAATTATACACGCCTTAGAACCGCATCAGGGTGGCGTTTACGTTGATGCTACGGTAGGAGCCGGTGGGCACGCTTGGGAGATCCTGCATGCCAGTACCCCGGATGGGCGATTGCTGGGTCTGGATGTTGATGAACAGGCTCTTGCCCTCGCTCGTGCCCGGTTAGCCGAGTTTGGCGCCCGAGTTGTCTTAATCAAGGCGCCCTATACGAGCCTCACGACACAATTGTCCCACTTGGGCTGGGATGCTGTTGATGGGATCGTCCTCGACCTCGGGATTTCGTCGATGCAAGTCGACAATGGAGAACGGGGGTTCTCTTTCACGCACACCGCCCCGTTGGATATGCGCTTCGATCAGTCGCAGCCGATGACTGCCGCTGAGCTTGTGAACACGCTGCCCGAAGATGAACTGGCTGATCTTCTCTATCGCTATGGGGAAGAGCGGCGTTCCCGCCAGGTAGCACGCGCGATTGTCAGGGCTCGCCCGCTGCAGACGACAACCGAGCTTGCAAGCGTGGTAGCCCGATCCACTCACTCCGGAAAACCAGGGATCCATCCTGCCACACGAACCTTTCAAGCCCTGCGGATTGCCGTCAATGGGGAATTGGATGCAATCCAGGCTGTTTTACCGATTGCGATTAAGGCGTTAGCTCCTGGTGGAAAAATTGCGGTCATCTCTTTCCATTCGCTGGAAGACCGAATTGTCAAGCAATATTTCCGTCGAGAGAGCACAGACTGTTTGTGCCCACCAAAGCAGCCGGTATGCACATGCGGTCATCAAGCAACAATCGTAGAAATCACTCGCCGGCCGATTGTAGCTGGTGAGGCGGAAGTAAAGCAAAATCCACGCGCTCGCAGTGCAAAACTACGAGTGGCACAAAAAAAACACGTGGCATGACACTTGCAAACCTGTGTACAGCCCTATTTGCAGAGGTTCTGTACCAGGAGACAACTATGAGAGAAGCTCAACAACTAATTCTCGCTTATGCTCAAGCACCATGGCGGAAACAACTCCAGATGATCGGGTTGTTCTCGCTCTCCCTGGTGATCATTGCATTGATCGCCAGCCTGTATTTAATTGTTTCGGCACAGGCAGCCACTCACGGTCGGGAAATTCAATACATGCAGTCTGAGATCCAACGTATAAGGCGGGAAAATGCCGACCTGGAATCTCAGCTCGCCGCCCTCTCCACGGTTGCCATGCTTGAGCAGCGCGCAGAAACAATGGGCCTTCAACCTGCTCAGCCGGATCAAATTATTTATCTCAGTGTCGATGGGTATATCCCTCGCCAACCTGCAAACCTTGCGCCGCCCGCCCAACCAGCATCTGCTCCGGGTCCGGGTCTTTCACCTGAATTTAGCCAGCCACTTTTCGATTGGGTGAAAGATCAAATCACAAATGCTGATTTCGCAACATGGATTTCTGAGGTAACCAGGCGATGAAACCGAACTTTGTACGCTTCAATTTATTGGGAATTGTGTTTGCAGCCTTTGCCATCGTTGTTGTCGGTCAAATTATCCGCATTCAGTTTGGTCCCCAGGCGGAAACACTCAAGGACATGAGCGATGACTATGTCGGCTTTTACAAGACTGTCCAACCTGTACGAGGTCAAATCTATGACCGCTGGGGTAATCTACTGGCAGGAAATCGCACAGTATATGAAGTAGGTGTTGAACTCAACCAGGTGCGTAACCCTGAGACGATCGCGTTGGCGCTCAGCGTTTACCTGGGAGCCGATTACGATGAAATATTGCAGGCCGCCAGCAAACCCTACTCGCCCGATTCGGTATATGCACTGTTAGCGAATTTTGTTTCTCCTGAACAGATCGCCCAATTGGAGGAATTTAAAAAACAGGTTGCTGAGGGCATGATTGTCGATCCGAAAAATAAGAAAGCAGCCCCACCCAGCCTGAGCGGTCTGGTATGGACTCCCCATCTAGTACGGATTTATCCGGAAGAGAAACTGGCGTCGAACATACTAGGGTTTGTCAGCCGGGAAGGGAGAGGCTATTTTGGCGTTGAAGAAAAATACAATGATTTATTATCTGGTAGCGCGAGAGAAATTTGGGTCGCCAACGATCCATACAAAGTGAACGCACAGTCCGTCCCGGCCCAGGGAGCAAGCGTCATTCTGACGATTGACCGCGAAATCCAAGACAGTGTTGAGGAAATCCTTGATCGGGCAATTGAAACCACCGGATCCGCCTCCGGTACGATTGTTGTCATCCAACCGGAAACCGGCGAGATCATGGCGCTGGCTTCAACTCCCCGCATGGATTTGAACGAGTTTTGGGATTATGGTGACACATATCCGGGTAGTACACCCTTTAACCGTGCCGTGAGTCAAGCATACGAACCTGGTTCGGTATTCAAAGTTCTCACAATGGCATCCGCCATTGACTCAGGGACTGTAAAACCGGATACACCGTTCCTGGATACCGGTGTCTTTCAGATCGGTGGTATTTATATTCAAAACTGGAACCTGGCAGCCTGGGGACCGCAAACGATGCTTGGCTGCATGCAGCATTCTTTGAACGTATGTCTGGCCTGGGTTGCATCCAAGGTTGGAGCGAAGACATATTATGAATACCTGCAGGCATTTGGAATTGGTCACCAGACCGGCGTTGATATCGCCGGCGAAGTGGCCGGTCGTCTAAAGCTCCCGGGTGATGGCGACTGGTATGAAGCAGATCTTGGGACGAATTCTTTTGGTCAGGGCGTTTCTGCCACACCGATCCAGATGATTAGTGCCGTCTCCGCATTGGCAAACGAAGGCAAAATGGTCGTGCCTCATATCGTCCGCTCTGTCATTGACAATGGGCACCAATATGATGTCACTCCCCAGATCGCCGGGATTCCGATTTCGGCGAAGACGGCCAAAACGATGACTCAAATGCTCTCAGTTTCTCTGGAGGAAGAGGCATCCTCCGCACTTGTGCCCGGTTACAGAGTTGCTGGAAAAACCGGGACTGCGGAAATCCCAACCCCAACAGGTTACACTTCTGGCCTGACGAATGCCTCTTTCGTCGGCTGGGGACCAGTCGATGACCCGCAATTCCTGGTCTATGTCTGGCTGGAAAAACCGACCACCTCCCCATGGGGTTCTGTTGTCGCTTCACCAGTTTTCAGTGAGGTAGTCCAACGGCTGGTTGTACTGATGGACCTGCCGCCCGATGAAATCAGGACGTCCTTAACCAGCAGATAAGTTCTGTGTTGTAAACTTTGCCTGCAGGTAGGACAGTCCACGAATGTGGAAAATACCTATGCTAACAACCGCTGATTTATTCGAAGCTTTGTCAAGCAAGCGTCCTGCAGGTGCAAATGAAGTCATCACAGATGCCGTGATTGACTCCCGGAGAGCATTCTCTGGAGCCATGTTTGTTGCAATTCCAGGCGAACGGCTCGATGGACATTCGTATGTTCGGGATGCATTTCAGCGGGGTGCGGTTGTGGCATTAATCGAGCATGAAATTGAGATCGACGCGCCTGTTTTCGATTTTCGTCAGGGCCAGGTGTATGAATCACTCGCTGGGGCCGCATCGCCTGTTTGCCTGCTGGTAAATAATACGGTTGCTGCTTTACAACAAATTGCCCGCTTCTGGCGCAACAAACTCGAACTGCGGGTGATCGGCATAACTGGTAGTGTGGGCAAATCGACCACGAAGGAAGTGATTGCCGAAGTCCTAGGGCAGCGCTACCGTATTTTAAAGAACCTGGGGAACTTTAACAATGAAATCGGATTACCCCTCACTCTGCTGCGGCTCAGTGAAGGTTATGAAGCCGCGGTTTTGGAGATGGGGTTCTATGTGCCCGGCGAAATCGCCTTGCTTTGTGATATCGCCCGACCTCAAATTGGTGTTATCTCCAATATCGGAACCGTCCATGCCGAACGCGCCGGCACCCAGGAGACAATTGCCAGAGGCAAAGCAGAACTGGTACAATCCCTGCCCAAAGATGGTGTTGCCGTTCTTAACCACGACAATTCCTGGGTCCGCTGGATGGCGACCCAGACCCAGGCGCGCACCTTTTGGTATGGCTTGACGCCGGAAGCGGATTTGTGGGCCGACGAGGTAATCGGTTTAGGTTTGGATGGAATCCAGTTTCGGATGCACTACCAGGGTGAAAGCCTGGAAGTGCGCATTCCTATGATCGGTCGGCATTCTGTCCAGACAGCCCTCCGCGCTGCGGCGGTTGGAATACTGGAAGGGCTAGGCTGGCAGGAAATCCTGGACGGTTTGCGTATGGCCCATGCCCAGCTGCGGCTGGTCGCTGTCCGCACCCAATATGGTGCCCTGCTTCTGGATGACACCTATAATGCCTCGCCCGAGTCCACACTGGCTGCATTGAATTTACTGAGCGAGCTGGATGGTCGGCGGATCGCTGTCCTGGGTGACATGTTGGAATTAGGCCAATACGAAGCCCAGGGCCACGAGGAAGTCGGTCTGCGGGCTGCTCAAATCGTCAATGAGCTGGTTACCGTGGGCGAACGTGCACGCATCATCGCCAATTCAGCGCAAACAGCCGGTCTGCCGGCCCGCCGCATCATTCAGCTGAATAACAGTGACGACGCGATCGTTTATCTGCGCAGCAGGCTGGCAAAAAATGATGTGGTGTTGGTAAAAGGCTCCCGCTCCATGCGCATGGAAACCATCGTTGGTGCATTGGAGGCGCGTTCGTGACACAAGCTTCGTTGGCTTTGGCATTAGGGGGGCTCAGCTTTATGCTTACAGTCATTTGGGGAACCCCGCTAATTCGGGTTCTTCGCCATTTTAAGATCGGTAAACTGATCCGAATTGAAGGACCACAGCGGCACCTTACCAAGTTGGGTACACCGACAATGGGCGGCATCATGATTTTTATGCCCGTTGCCCTGGTGACCATATTGTTGAACGCAGTATCTTTAATCGGTTTGAAGGTCTTGGGATTATCGGTATTATTGCCCCTAGCCACACTGGCTGCATATGGTGCCCTGGGTGCATACGATGATTGGGAAGGTGTTTTTGGGATCCGGCGAGGAGAGGGGATCCGCGCCAGGACAAAATTCCTCGGTCAGGTGGGCCTGGCATTGATAATTGCCTGGGCATTGAAATATTTGTTAGATGTCCCAGACCTCTACTTTCCCGTCTTTGAGACAGAGATTGAACTTGGCTGGATCTACATTCCCATCGCAGCCTTTGTGATCGTGGCATTTTCAAATGCCTCCAATTTTACAGACGGTCTGGATGGCATGGCTGGATTGATTATGGCGACAGCTTTCGTTACTTACGGAGGCATCGCCCTGCTTCAAGGACAAATTTTCCTTGCACGCTTCTGCTTCACGCTGACAGGTGCAATTTTCGGCTTTTTGTGGTTCAACGTACATCCCGCTTTACTTATTATGGGAGATACCGGCTCACTCGCACTTGGCGCCACGATCGCTGTTGTCGCTTTAATGACCGGGCAATGGGCATTACTGCCGATCGTCCTGATCATCCCAACCAGCATCACGTTCAGCGTGGTCATCCAAACGACTTATTTCAAATATACCCGCCGCCGTTATGGTGTTGGGCGGCGAATTTTCAAGATGGCACCTTTACATCATCATTTCGAACTCTCGGGTTGGAGCGAAACCCAGGTGGTCCAGCGGTTCTGGCTGATCAGCTTGCTGGCTGCTATGATTGCCGTTGCCCTGGCTTTTGTATAGGAGTAATTGACATTGGCCCGCTGGCAGGAAAAACGGGTTGTCATCCTTGGCGGCGCACGGCAAGGGATCGCCCTCGCCCGTTACCTTGCAAAGCAGCATGCCAGGGTAATCATTTCAGATCTACGTTCGTCTGAAGATTTGCAACCAGCAGTCGCAGCCCTTGAGACGTTGCCTGTCAGGTGGGTGTTTGGCGAGCACCCGCTTCGTTTGTTGGATTCTATCGATTTGGTATGTCCATCCGGGGGCGTCCCGTTGGATATCCCATTTATTCAAGAAGCAGTCCGGCGTGGTATCCCTCTGACTAATGATACCCAGGTGTTTCTCGCCGAGGTGCCGTGCAAAGTCATCGGAATTACCGGGTCGGCGGGGAAGACAACCACCACAACGCTGGTTGGAAGAGTCGCCGAAGCTGCTGCAAAAAAACCAGGTAACTGGCTTTCTGGACATAACGTTTGGGTTGGAGGAAATATTGGCAAACCACTCTTGGATGAGTTGGACGAAATGACAGCCCAGGATCTGGTCGTTCTTGAGCTGTCCAGCTTCCAATTAGAGTTGGTTACTCGCTCTCCTCAGATTGCGGCCGTTTTGAATATCACGCCCAATCACCTGGACCGGCACGGGACTATGCAGTCATATATGGCTGCCAAGCGGCGGATTCTCCAATTTCAGGATGCCCAGGATTGTGCAGTTCTAGGTAGGGACGATCCTGGTGCCTGGTCTCTCCGTGATCAAGTGCGCGGGAGCTTATACAGCTTTGGCTTTTCCCCTGCCGGACCGGGCGACCGCGGCACATTTCTTGCAGAGAACCAGGTTATGTTGCAGGCAGCAGGTAAAACCACGAGTTTGCTGGACGTGCGCGATGTCAAGCTGCGCGGCGCACACAATCTACAAAACGTTCTTGCAGCAGGGGCAATCTCTTCCACCATAGATTTGCCACCGGACAGTGTTGCCGAGGGGATTAATAATTTTACAGGTGTAGCCCACCGCCTGGAATTTGTTCGAGAGTGGGGCGGCGCTCGCTGGTATAACGACTCGATCGCCACGGCACCGGAGCGAGTAATAGCCGCGATCCAATCTTTTGAAGAACCGCTGGTTCTACTGGCGGGAGGCCGCGATAAAAAACTGCCTTGGGCTGAATTTGCCCGGATCGTCGGCAGGCGTGTGGATCATCTGATCTTATTTGGTGAAGCGGCAGACTTGGTTTACCAGGCGATCGAAGCCACTGATATGCGCCCGAAGACTGTTCAGCGGTGTGCCAACCTCAGGGAAGCTGTCAAAGCAGCTGCCCAGATCGTAAACACAGGTGATGTTGTACTGCTCTCTCCAGGCGGCACCAGCTTTGACGAGTTTCGGGATTTTGAAGAACGTGGAGAAAGGTACCGGGAATGGGTCAACAAACTTTCGTAAGTAGGAAATCAATTGAAAACGGCGCTCGCCAACGACGGCGTGTAGCGCTTGACTTCGACGTTCCTTTGCTGCTCGTCGTCATCACTTTGTTGGTTTTCGGTTTGATCATGGTTTATTCAGCATCGTGGGATTTTTCCTATCTATTGTATGATGAGCCTTCCCGAATTATTATCCGCCAAATCTTATTTGTGATTGCTGGGGTGATTGCTGCCGGGTTCCTCACTTTTTTTGATTACCGCTTGCTAAAACGTCTGGCGCTACCCATAATGATCTTCACCATGGTTGCCTTGCTTGCCGTGCTTCTATTTGGTGAGTCCCGTCTGAATGCCACGCGCACCTTGCTCAGCGGTTCGATTCAGCCATCAGAGCTGGCAAAGCTTGCCACAGTGATTTATTTGGCTGTCTGGATGCATAACAAACGCGAGCAATTGGATACCTGGGGTTTTGGCTTGCTCCCATTGGCATTGATTTTAGGTCTCGTTGGTGCGTTGATTTTCTTGCAGCCGGATCTGAGTGCTACCATGACGGTCATCCTTCTCGGAGGTATCCTTTTCTTTTTAGCAGGCGGAGATATGCGGCGCATCGTGCTGTTGGTGTTGTTGACTGTTCTGATCGGCTGGATGTTCGTAATGGTCAGCCCCACCGGTCAGGACCGCGTGGGCTCGTATATCGCCGGGTTGGGAGACCCTGCCAAGGCATCCTATCATGTCCAGCGATCCCTGGAAGCCTTCGTCAAGGGAGGTTTCTTCGGGGTAGGTATTGGCAAAGCCGATACCAAGCTCACTGGTCTACCTGTTCCTCCCACAGATAGCATTTTTGCCGTGGTTGGCGAAGAAACCGGGATCATTGGATCTGTTGTATTGCTGGGATTATTTATCCTACTACTCTGGCGCGCTCTGGCCATCGCCCAGCGTGCGCCGGACGCCTTCGGAAGCCTGCTTGCAGCAGGGCTGGGATTATGGCTGGTTATGGAAGCGCTGATCAACATGGCTGTCATTGTTGGATTACTGCCATTTGCAGGAAACGCACTCCCCTTCATCAGTGCTGGTGGGTCGAGTATGTTGGTCTCGCTCGCATCGATTGGAATCCTTATGAACATCGCTCGTTCCGGCACTCAGGAGCGAGTCTGGAAGGACAGCATTCTCAATGCGTTTAGTAATTTGCGCCGGCGGGACCGGCGGCGGAGTGTATCCCGCCCTCGCCGTCCATCAGGCATTTCAGACGATTAATCCACCTGGATTGGAAGTCCTCTGGGTTGGTGGGGAAGGTGGAATGGAAACAGAGCTCGTGACACGCCAGGGTATCCCATACCGTTCAGTTCCAGCGGCGGGGATCCATGGTGTCGGATGGCGAACGCTTCCCAAAAACTTTGGGCAAATCAGGCGGGGTTACACTGCCTCCCGCCTGATCTTGCGCGAGTTCAACCCGGATGCCGTTTTCTTTACAGGTGGTTATGTCGCGGTGCCTATGGCTTTAGCCAATCGGTTTGCCGGAGATCGGCGCCCGGCAACCGTCCTCTTTGTCCCCGACATCGAGCCCGGTCTTGCGCTCAAATTCCTGGCGCGGTTCGCAGACAAAATTATGGTTTCTACGGAAGCTTCCCACCAATACTTTTCTAAATCCATCGAATTGCAGGTCACGGGTTATCCGGTGCGGGCTGACTTGGTGGCCTGGCAAAAAGCTGACGCCTACCGTGTCTTTCAATTGGATACCCACCTACCGGTTGTATTTGTCTGGGGAGGCAGTAAGGGTGCCCGCTCCATCAATCGTGCCCTACTCGCAGTTTTGCCAACGCTGCTTGAACAAATGCAAGTCATCCATATCTCAGGGACATTGGATTGGCCCGAGGTTTCAGCTCGGCTGGATACACTCAATCAGGCTCAGAAGCAGCGATATCGTCCTTTCCCGTATCTTCATGAAGAAATGGGTGCAGCTTACAGCATTGCGGATCTTGTGGTTGCCCGGGCGGGCGCTTCTGCACTGGGAGAATTCCCCTGCTTTAGCCTGCCGGCCATACTGGTGCCTTACCCGTATGCCTGGCGTTACCAGAAAATCAATGCCTCTTTCCTGGAAACCCGCGGAGCTGCTGTTGAATTGGCTGATGAAGATTTGTCAGCCAAACTACTGCCTCTCGTCCAAGGGTTAATAAATGATCCTGATCGGCTCAGACAGATGAAAGACTCCATGAAAAGCCTGGCCAAACCGGAGGCCGCCGGAGAGATCGCCCGGCAAATCCTGGATGCCGCCAGCCACGGAACACCGGGAGTGTAACTATGATCAGTCTCACGCTCGTCTTCTGGTTGTTTATCATTTTTTTCGGGGCGATAGGCGCGATGCGCGGCTGGGCGAAGGAACTCCTGGTTTCGTTTAGTGTCATCCTTTCTCTCGCTATTATGACCCTCCTGGTCGATTACGTCCCTCCAATCCGTCCATTTCTGACCGGGACGGGAACGATCTCGTTCTGGTTTAAAACGATGTTTCTTCTCGGTCTGGCATTTTTTGGTTATCAGACTCCCAATATTCAAAAACTGGCCGGTTCACGATTCGCCAGGGAAAAATTGCAGGATGCGCTATTCGGATTTGTAGTTGGAGCATTTAACGGCTACTTAATTGTCGGATCCATCTGGTTCTTTCTAGCCGAAGCAGGCTACCCATTCGATCAAATCATTCCTCCCGTCCCCGGGACTCCTGCCGGAGAGTCAGCCCAACAATTAATGGAGCTGTTACCACCCGTGTGGTTAGATGCACCGATCGTTTATTTTGCGGTCTTCATCGCCTTTGCATTTGTTGTGATTGTGTTTATCTAATGGAACATATTCATCTGATTGGCATCAGTGGAACTGGGCTGTCGGCAATTGCGCGGGTATTGCTCGAAAGAGGGGTGACCGTTAGCGGGTCCGATCGCCAGCCCAACAACTTGGCTGCTGAATTGGCCAGCATGGGAGCGCGCATCGATATTGGGCATAACCCCGCTAATATCACTGGTGCCACCCTGGTTGTGCGCTCCTCAGCCATCCCGGATGACAATTCAGAAGTTCAAGCAGCAGTTGCGGCAGGCATTCCGGTCTTAAAGCGCAGTGAATTTTTACCCTTTTTGCTCGAAGATGATGAGGTGCTTGCAGTCGCAGGAACGCATGGAAAAACGACCACGACTGCCATGCTAGCCTGGATGTTAAAAGCACTTGGTGAGGATCCGTCCTATATTATCGGAAGCATTGCCCACAACCTGGGCAGCAATGCCCACGCAGGTGAAGGACGCTATTTTGTCATTGAAGCGGATGAATATGATTTGATGTTTCTGGGTCTTTCCCCAAAAATGGCGATTATCACAACCATTGAACACGACCACCCGGACTTCTTCCCTACCCCGGAGGACTTCTTATCTGCTTTTCAGGAGTTTGTGAACCGGCTGCAACCCGGCGGAAAACTTATCGTCAACCAGGATGATCCCGGAGTCCTGGATTTACTTGCCCACCTCAATCGACAAGACATCATGGTATACACGTACAGCATCCTGGATGAGAATGCCAGCTATTACGCTGCGGGCATGCGTCCCGAAACTGGGACGGGCTTTGGTTTCCAGTTTTTCGCCCACGGCACCTACCAAGCCGATATTGCTCTTCAAATTCCTGGACAACACAATGTCTCCAATGCCCTGGCTGCACTGGCGGTGCTTAATCAGATCCATTTACCTGCTGGACGGGCGGCCGGTGCTTTGAGTGCCTTCAAAGGCACTGCCCGCCGTTTTCAGATCATGGGTAGTCCCGCGGGAGTTATCCTAATCGATGACTATGCGCATCACCCAACTGAGGTAAAAGCGACCCTGCAAGCCGCAGGCCTCCGTTATCCCGGATGTCCCTTGTGGGCCGTCTGGCAGCCGCACACTTTTTCGAGGACTCGGCAGCTTTTAGACCAGTTCTCTCGCTCATTCGATGCTGCCGATCATGTCATTGTCACCCCGATCTATGCCGCCCGTGAAACGCCTCCCCCGGATGGATTCTCCGCGTCAGATGCTGCATCAGCCATCCAGCATCCAGATGTTACTTATATGCCATCTCTGCGGGATGCTGCTTCTATGCTCCTCGCTCGGGTTTCGGCTGGCGATATCATCCTGGTATTATCTGCCGGTGATGCCGATCAAGTCACACAATGGGTACTGGCTGCCCTGCAACAGCCTGAAAAGGAAAATCATGGCCAACCCTAAAGAACCTACGAAAAGAAGTTATAAATCAGAGGCGTCAAATGCCCAAAGTCCCCGCCTTATCTCTGGCAGCAACCCGCACTCTCAGGAGATCCGCGACCGGCAGGAAATCAACCGGGACAGCGGCACAGTGCAAATCAACGGTGAGCTTGTGCAGCACGCGTAATTGATCGGCTAAAAGGGTTATAGATCCCTGGAATGAACCTGGCACCTTTACAATCCAACTTTGGTCAACGGGTGTTGCTGGATGAACCCCTTGCACGTTATACCGCCGCCCGTATCGGTGGCCCTGCAGATGCTGTGCTGGTAGTTTTATCTGTAGATGAGCTGGTTCAGGCTGCTTCGTTGATGTGGGAGTCTCGTCAGCCATTTATGATCCTCGGTGGCGGCTCGAATACGCTGATCAGCGATGCTGGTGTAAGAGGGTTGGTTCTGATCAACCGGGCTCGGAAAATAGTTTTCCAAAGCAAGCTTACCCCGCCCGAAGTTTTGGCTGAGTCCGGAGCCAGCACTGGAATGGTCGCCCGCCAAGCCGCAACCAAGGGATTAGGCGGCTTTGAATGGGCAGCAGGAATTCCAGGAACGATTGGTGGGGCCATCGTCGGCAATGCCGGTGCCCATGGTGGTGATATAGCGAGCAATTTGAGCGTGGCAGAAATCTTGCAACAAAGTGGGAAGCGGGAAATCTGGCCAGTTGAACATCTGGAGTTTAAGTACCGTTCGAGCATCTTAAAAAGACAACCTTCCCTGGGCATCGTTTTATCGGCCACAATCCGGCTGCAGAACACGCCCATTGAGGAGATAAATGCACTGATGGAACGCTACCTCGAACAGCGCCGCCACACGCAACCCCCCGGAGCCAGTATGGGTTCGATGTTCAAGAACCCACCTGGCGACTTCGCCGGACGTTTGATTGATATGGCTGGCTTGAAGGGCACACGCATCGGTGGCGCGCAAATCAGCGCGAAGCACGCAAACTTTTTTATCAACGAGGGAGGGCGCGACCGCCCGGGATGTCCGCGAGCTGATCGAGCTTGCCCGGCAAACGGTTGAGGATCAGTTTGGGATCAAGTTGGAATTGGAAATCGAATTAATCGGAGCGTGGTGATTTGGCAATGGCAGCACAACTTAGAGTTGGAGTGATTTTTGGTGGGCGATCCGGCGAGCATGAAGTATCGTTGGCGTCTGCCCGTTCGGTCATCTCAGCTTTAGATAAGGAAAAATACCAGCTCACTTCGATTGGCATTACCCCGGAGGGCAGCTGGCTGACGGGTGAGGATGTTCTTGGCGCTTTTTTCCGCCGAGAATACACCAGCCTCATCCCCTGCACCATGTTCGCCGATCCATCCCGGCCCGGTTTACATCGGATCGACAGTGCTCCCCGCGAGGGACCTGTCGAAACAATCGTTGAGCTGGATGTGATTCTACCGGTCTTACATGGAACATTCGGTGAGGACGGCACCCTACAAGGATTGTTCGAACTTGCCAACATCGCCTACGTTGGGGCAGGAGTGGTTGGTTCTGCGGTTGGAATGGATAAGGCAATCTTTAAGCAGGTTATGGCAGCCCAGGGAATTCCTATCCTGGAATGGATGTTAGTGTCTCGTACGGAGCTGGATAACGACCTAGAGGCTGTGATCGACCAGGCTCAGCACTTGGCGCCATACCCTTTGTTCACGAAACCAGCCAATCTCGGTTCATCTGTCGGGATCACCAAATGTCGCACTCGTGCCGACTTTATCGAAGGATTAATGGAAGCAGCTCGTTACGACCGGCGGATTTTTAATCGAACGTGGGGTCAACGCCCGCGAAATCGAGGTCAGTGTGCTGGGTAATGAAACTCCGCTGGCCTCAATTCCAGGCGAAATACGCCCTGCGGATGATTTTTATTCATATGCCGCAAAATACCAGGATGACCGTTCCGAACTTTTAATCCCGGCCCCAATCCCTGATGAACTCAGCCGTCGGGTCCGTGACCTGGCTGTGCAGGCTTACCGGGCAATCGACTGCGCAGGCATGGCCAGGGTTGATTTCTTACTGGATAAAGACAGTGGTTCGCTCTACTTGAACGAGATCAATACGATTCCAGGTTTTACGAGTATCAGCATGTATCCAAAATTGTGGGAAGCTACCGGATTGCCGTATCCTGAATTACTTGACAAGTTAATCGGCCTGGCGCTGGAACGTTATCAAGAGCGTACCCGCACTGAATTCCGGTTAGAGAAATGAGGCACCGCATTGTGAAAGCAGACACGTCTCCACGTTCAGATAAGCTCCGCCAGCGGCGCAGTACCCGCAGGGCGACCATACCTGCCCGTCAAAAACGTAGCCCCCTTCCCACCCGTGGGGCTCCACCCGTCTTCGTGCGTGGCAATTTTGCATTCGACGGAATGGTTACAAAGCAGCGCAAAACCCGCGCCAAACGTCGCTACGATGTCGCGTTAGGTATTCCAGGTGCAGAAGTTCGCTTGCCCTCGATTCCCCAGGTGCGTTTCGGCTGGCGGATAGTCTCGTTTTTCCTGGTAGCTTTTTTAAGTATGGCATTGTATGTGCTGTGGAGTTCACCCATTTATCAGGTCCAGGAGATCGAAATAACCGGATTGCAGCGACTGACGGCTCATGAAATTAACACGCTTCTCAATGTTACCGGAGAACACATTTTTACAATCGATCGGTCACAGCTGCTCACAGACATGCGCACCACGTTTCCTGAGTTATCCGATGTGTCAATTGAGGTCAGTTTGCCTGCCACTGTATCCGTGACCGTTGCAGAACGGAACCCGGTCCTGGTATGGTACCAGAATGGGCGTACATTATGGGTGGATGCAGATGGCTACTCGTTTCCGGCACGCGAGGCAGACCCTCCCGCGCTCACCATCAATGCTGCCGGAGCACCTGCCTTAGCGCTGGGCGAAGATGCTGATCCGAACCAGCTCCTTACTCCCCAGTTTGTTGAAGCAATCCTGAAAGTTCAGGAGATTGCGCCAGAAGGACAATCTCTGGTATATTCAACCGATCACGGGCTTGGGTGGAAAGAAAAGAAAGGCTGGAACGTTTACCTGGGTACCGACCTGTCGGATATCACAATGAAACTTCAAGTTTATGACGCAATATTCACCCACTTGAAGAAATCAGGCATTAAACCGGCGATGGTCAGTGTCGAAATGGTCCATTCCCCTTATTACCGCCTCGAGCCGTAATGGATTGGTGCTATGGATGATTCTATCGTTGTCGGCATTGATATAGGAACTACCAAGGTTTGTACTCTTGTCGCGCGCGCTGAAGGTGTCGACAAAATCAGGATTCTGGGAGTTGGTATCGAACCTTCCCAGGGTATCCGCAAAGGTGTGGTCGTCGATTTGAAAGCTGCCTCCCAGGCCATTGGCAGGTCGATAGAAAAAGCGGAGCACACTTCCGGTTTGGAGATTAATTCTGCCCTGGTGAGTCTCGCAGGAGCCCATGTGTCCTCGGTAAACAGCCGGGGGGTTGTGGGAATCACCGGTGGGGTGATTGACCAGGATGATATTGTCCGCGCCATCGATGCAGCCCGTGCAGTGGCTATTCCTCACAACCGCGAAATTATCCATGTCATCCAACGCGGTTTTACGGTTGATGGGCAGGATGGCATCCGCATGCCGGTTGGAATGCATGCCTATCGGTTGGAGGTCGAAACGCATATCATTACTGCCGCAGCCGCGACCGTCGAAAATCTGCGCCAGTGTGTCGCCGAATCTGGGGTTGAAGTGTTGCAGTTCGTCCTCAATCCACTTGCTTCTGCCGAAGTCGTCCTCAATGACACCGAACGCCAGATGGGCGTCGTGGTTTGTGATATTGGCGGAGGCACCACGGATCTGGCAATATATATTGACGGCGATATCTGGCACACCATGGTGTTGGGTGTCGGTGGAAACCACGTTACATCAGATATCGCACACGGATTGCGCCTGCCTACAGATCAGGCAGAGGAAATCAAAATCCAGCACGGGCACGCCGTTGTTGGTGATGTCAGGCCAGATGAGTATTTTTCGATCCGCCCATTTGGCGAGGAAGAACCCGCCCAGGTGAGCCGCCTCGATCTAACTCACATCATTGAAGCCCGGATGGAAGAGATTTTTGTCCTGGTGTTGCAGGAAATCAAACGATCTGGGTACGATGGTTTGTTGCCCGCCGGGATGGTTCTGACAGGTGGAACCAGTGCTTTACCGGGTATCCGCCAGTTAGCCAGTCATGTAATGGGATTACCGGTGCGAATTGCCCAACCGGAAAACATGATTGGTATGGTCGATAAGATTCAATCCCCAGCATTTTCAACCAGCGTGGGATTGGTGCATTGGGCATTTCAGATGAATGAATTTGCCCCACGTCTTGAACGGAAACGGCAGAGTGGGAAAGGAGGTGCGTTTGATTGGGAAAATATTAAAAGCTTTTTACGGCGCCTTTTACCGTGATCGCGCCTGGCTTGCTGAATTGCTAGGCTGAGGTTATTGCGAATTTTGCAAAGTTAATAGAAAATCAACCAGAACATCCATAGGATGATTCTAAAAGCACTCTTGTCAGATATTTTGGAGGAGGAACCAAAATGACAAATCAACCCAATTTTAGTCATGTAGAATCTTTTGCCCGCATCACTGTGGTTGGTGTCGGTGGCGGCGGTTGTAATGCGATCGACCGGATGATTGCGGAAGGACTGCAAGGCGTGGAATTCGTAGCAGTGAATACGGACGCCCAGGCGCTCTTGCTTTCGAAAGCGAAAACCCGTGTGAGAATCGGTGAAAAACTCACCCGGGGTCTTGGCTCTGGCGGTGACCCCGAAATGGGGCGCAAAGCATCTGAAGAATCTAGCGAAGCCCTTTACGAAGTTCTCAAAGGCTCCGACATGGTCTTCGTTACTGCCGGTATGGGTGGAGGAACAGGTACAGGTGCCTGCCCAACCGTCGCCCAGGTCGCCAAGGAGCTGGGAGCCCTTACAATCGGCGTTGTCACTCGCCCTTTTACATTTGAAGGCTCTCGCCGGATCCAATCCGCAGAAAATGGGATTGAGAAGTTGAAGGAGCACTCCGATACCTTGATTGTGATCCCCAACGACCGGCTGCTGCAAATCGTGGATAAGCGTGCCAACCTGCAGGATGCATTCCGGATTGCCGATGACGTACTTTACCAGGGTGTGCAGGGCATCTCAGAACTCATTACTGTGCCGGGCTTGATCAACCTCGACTTTGCCGATGTACGCACGATTATGTCGGAGGGTGGGGCAGCCCTCATGGCTGTCGGGCATGCTTCCGGGGAAGATCGCTCCCGCATCGCCGCAGAGATGGCTATTTCAAGCCAGCTGCTCGACATCACCATCGATGGTGCCCGCGGCATTCTCTTTAATGTCACCGGTGGTCCGGATCTGACGTTGTTCGAGGTCAATCAGGCTGCCGCGATCATCAAAGAAACTGCACACCCCGATGTCAACCTGATCTTTGGTGCCGTGATCAATCCGGAAATGGGCGAAGAAGTCCGCATCACTGTCATCGCGACCGGTTTTGAACGCACCGGGATGCCGCGCCGAATTCTTGAAAACCCTAAGCCGCGGGTCGAACAGCGCCCAACCCAATCTGATGAGCGCCCTATCCCGGTTCAGCGCCCTATCCAGGATTTTCAGCCTCAGACTTTAAACACCGATGACCTGGATATCCCCACTTTCCTGCGCAAACGCCTGCGCTGATTGAGCCAGGCTTGCCTACTTATAGGTAAAGTTCATCATGGATTGCATGCTGGCATACCTTTGCCTGCACCATTTACAGCTGGGAAACCTTATCGACGGCTATCAGGGATTCGCCGTCCTCCTCCCGGCAATCCCTGAGCAGTCCATTATGGGAGGCTGAGCCAGGGTTTTCCTTTCATCCACCCTCCCCCGAGTTGGCCCGCTGAAGCGGGCCAACTTTTTTAAATTCCGTTTTGCCACCATAGAGGCATCCATCTTTCAAGCTTCGATCGGTCTTGTCCACGCGCTGGCCGTGGTGGTGCCATCGTAAACCAGATCGGTTTCTTTTTTCCAGGAGAAACCACCCAGATACTTAATTTATCTAAAATCTTATTTCCTACCTGATTCCTACACACTCCTGGCTGAAATTTCGAGCGGGATTAGCTTTGGTATTCTCATCCCAACGATTAACCTACACAATACTTAAGGTTTTAAAACTGCGTCAAAATTTTAAGATTAAAGATGCTGGTACGGCTTGCATTAGTTTTATGGCTATGCTAGAATAGGGCCTCTCGTGCCACCATATATAAGGATCGGTTTGGGGGCAACCCCCATATATGGCGGCAACATTTGTTCTATTTTCAGGAAAACTGCATGCATTGTCCTTATTGCCAGTTTGAAAGGTCCCGTGTCGTTGACACTTCCCATGACTCCCGCGGTGGCATCCGTAGAAGGCGTGAGTGTGAACGTTGCAAGCAGCGCTTCAGCACCTATGAGAGACCAATCCTGGCAACTCCGCTGATTATCAAGCAGGATGGCACCCGCGAAGAATTCGACCGTGACAAACTCATTCGCGGTATACGGATCTCATGCGCAAAACGCCCCGTTTCAGCCGCGGACATAGACCGTCTCATAGGCGAAATTGAATCAGCGCTTCAAGCAATGGGGAAAGAGGAAGTATCTTCACACGTTGTTGGGGATATGGTCATTGCTGGTCTTAAAGAGATGGACCACATTGCTTATATCCGTTATGCAATCGTTTACCTGGGTCTCGATGACCTGCGCTCGATTCGCCACGAAATAGACCGGCTTCTGGAAAGCTAATCAGCTCGTAATAATCTACCCGCTTGATTTCGGTGGGTTGCTTAGTTATCAATCTTGTATCATTTGTCGTTTGAGGAGAGGATAGGATGGCCGCTGTCGATGTAAAACCCAATCAGGTGAAAAAATTACTGCCCACCCCACCAATTCCAGAAGATGCTGGCAGAGTCCAGCTTACGGACAATGCCCGTCAAATTTTTGAGCGCCGGTATGTCCGGCGCGGACCGGACGGCAAGCTGGTGGAAACTGCAGAAGAGACATTTTGGCGAGTCGCCTATCACGTAGCTAAAGTTGAGGAGGCCTGGGGGGACAATTTTCTTGAAACAGCCAGGAGCTTTTATCAGTTGCTCTCGACCCGACGTTTTTTCCCAAATTCACCGACCTTTACCGGCGCGGGAACTCCCCTGGGTCAGCTGGCGGCCTGCTTCGTGCTGCCGATCAGTGACGACATGGGCCGTGACAGTATGGGAATTTTCCAAACTTTGCGAGATGCAGCTCTGATTCAGCAGACTGGTGGAGGGAATGGGTTCGCTTTTTCGCGCTTACGCCCAAAAAATACCCTCGTGATGTCCTCAGCCGGTCAGGCAACGGGCCCGGTGGGCTTTCTGCGGGTTTATGACAAAGCTTTTGGAGAGATTGCTCAGGGAGGCACTCGTAGAGGTGCCAATATGGGTGTGCTGAGGGTCGATCACCCGGATATCGAAGAATTTATCACCTGTAAAACGGATGAGCATGCAATAACCAATTTTAATATTTCCGTTGGCATTACAGATGCATTCATGCAGGCCGTTGAAAACGATGACCTGTGGGATCTGCGATTTCCAGATGTCAGCAGCCAGGAGTATCACAACTTTTCGGGGACCATCGAGCAGGCCGAAGCCGCCGGCGTACCGCTGAAAACCTATAAAAAAGTGCAGGCGCGCGAGTTATTTGAGAACATCGTCCAGCAGGCACACCACAACGGTGAGCCAGGCGTCCTTTTCCTGGATGCCGCCAACCGTTCCAATCCGGTTCCCCATCTCTACCAACTCGAAGCCACCAATCCCTGCGGTGAACAGTGGCTGGGACCCTACGAAAATTGCTGCCTGGGCTCGGTTAACTTAGCAGAGCATTGCGGGCCTGGCGGCAGTGTGGATTGGGGAAAATTGCGCCACAGCGTCGAATTATCCACCCGCTTCCTCGACGATGTTGTCGAGGCCAATGCCTACGTGCCCGCGGTCAGCAAGCTGCGAGAGGCCGCCCTGCAGGCACGCCGGATCGGTCTGGGAATTATGGGCCTGGCAGATTTAATGTACCATGCCGGGATTCGCTACGGTTCGGAAGCCGGACAGGAATTTGCCGCACAGGTGATGGAATTTGTCCGCTATCACTCAATGCAAACCAGTATCGATCTTGCCAGGCAGCGAGGCCCATTTACAGCCATCACTGGCTCCATTTACGACCCCGATAACATCAACTGGCAGCCACCCCTACCTGTAGCACCCTACACCTTGAATTTTGGACGCCCGCCCGTTGATTGGAGCCTGACTATTGAAGGCATCCGCCAGTTCGGCATCCGCAACGCCGCCCAGACGACTGTTGCTCCCACCGGCACCATCGCCACGGTCGCGGGTTGTGAAGGCTATGGCTGCGAACCGGTTTTCGCACTGGCTTACATCCGCCACGTGAATGATAATGGGAGCGATCTGCAGCTTACCTATACCAGCCCCCTGTTTGAAAAAGCCTTGATTGAGGCTGGGCTGGATGAAAACCAGCGCTCCCGGATTATCGAACAGGTCATGGCGCAGGGCAGCTGCCAAAATATTCAAGACATGCCCGAGCAACTGCGCGATGTGTTTGTCGTTTCAGCCGATATCAGCGCGGTTGAGCACGTCCGGCTGCAGGCTGCGCTCCAGGCATTTGTGGACAACAGTCTTTCGAAGACGATTAATTTCCCCGCCGATGCAACCGTAGAAGATGTTGCCATGGCGTACAGGCTGGCCTGGGAATTGGGCTGTAAAGGCATTACAGTGTACGTGACCGGTTCGCGCGACAAAGTGGTCCTGGAAACCCATGCCATTGCCCGCGAAAAACAAGCCACCGGAGAGCTGGAGGCCGCTTTGCCCCAACCAGTGGAGCAGCTCGCGATTTGGCACGAATCGAAAAAGCCCCGCCCGCGCAGCCTGCATGGTTACACTTATAACATCAGCACCCCCCTCGGCAAGGCCTTTGTCACCATCAATGAAAATGGTGGCGACCAACCGTTCGAAGTGTTCATCAACACTGCCAAGGCAGGTTCCGAGACGGCTGCGGTTTCGGAAGCAATCGGGCGCTTGATCTCTTATACACTGCGGCTGGCTTCACCGGTCGCTCCCCGCGAACGCCTGAAGGAAGTCGTCCGCCAGCTGGCGGGCATCGGCGGGGGGCGCTCGTTGGGCTTTGGCCCCAACCGGGTGCGCTCCTTGCCAGACGGCGTTGCCCAGACATTAGCCGATTATCTGGATCAAACGGAAGGACTGCGCCGTGAGGGGCATGCCGCCGATAACGGCCATAAAAACGGGCAGACCCTCGGCTCATCGCTCCTGGAGCAGCCCACCCTCAAAATCGGTGATCTGTGCCCGGAATGCGGCCAGGCTGCGGTTGTCAACGAGGAGGGCTGCCGCAAGTGTTATGCCTGCGGCTTCAGTGAGTGCTGAGACGGGAGCAGTTACAACAGGTTAGAATTAACCCTTATTACCACAAGATGAATTCCAGTGTGTGAAACTAAAGGAGATAAGAAATGGCTGCACAATATCAACTCAACAAATCAACCAATGGTCAGTTTTTTTTCGTACTCACCGCAAACAACAACGAACCTATCTTGAAAAGTGAGCTGTACACCACCAAATCTGCTGCTGTGAACGGGATCGAATCGGTCAAGACAAATTCACCCGATGACGCTCGGTACGTCCGGCTGACCGCGGCCAACGGGCAGTTCTATTTTAATCTCCGGGCAGGCAACAATCAGGTCATCGGCACAAGCGAGATGTATACCACTGAACGTGCTCGCGACAACGGCATCGAGGCAGTCAAAAAAGTCGGCTCCACTGCTCAGGTAACGGAGGTTTAGGATTGAGACTAGCAACTTAATCATTTCCATTGGTACCTGACAAAACTATTCGAACAAAAACTGCCAGTTTGTTTTAACAAGTAGCTTTCTTGGCACGCCCTGCCTAGAATGTGTTTTTGGAGATTGTCAGTCTGTGGATTTCAAACTCCTTAATTCTGACCTAAAAGGAGCTGCATTGGTGCATGCCCACGCAGCTACTTTTTGTGTTCACCTTGAAATCGAAATATGTCTTAAGTCATTCGTGATTCAAAAATCCAAAATTTATGTGGGGAATTGCGCTTATTGACTGGGGTTGAAATTTTGCCTGTCGCAAAATAACCGGGACCATGCTGTCATGATGGTATCACCTTGAGCGTCTGCTTTCCTTGATTCGCCGTTAATTTTTATGGTTTTCGGAAATAAATTGAATCTCGTGCTTTTCTTTCCAATTTAACCGCAACGATGTGCCAACCTGGTCAGGATTCCCATTCAGGTTCCATTGCTTGATAAAAGGATATTGAAGAGCACTGTTGTTGACAGCCTGTGAGAGGCAGCTGCATAGGAAATTATCCAGCGCAGCCTGTGATTCCCAAACTGTGATAACGATCAATTTGCCACTGTCCTCCGAAGCCCCGTAGGCGGCACTTCCCGTATTGAACTTTTCGGCCAGGCCCAACATCTCAAACAGATTGTCAAACTGATCAGCATTGACTCGAGACCATTCCAATAAACACGCTGTTGCCATTTTTCCACCCGCCATGAATTGCCTGTCTGGTTTCCTACCCTTAGGTCATCATATTAAACCACACTATTCAAGACATTGTGCATCCGATTTATCCCATTCACTCTAATCCCAAATTCACAAACTCCACCGGGGTTTTGATTTTTCTGTAATCCTGATAATTATCGCTTTTGCTAGTATTTTTATCCAAATACTAGCATTATGGGACGGCTGCGGCGACGTTTTCGGGACACAAGCCGGCTAGAATGGTTATAGATAAACGTCAGATCCTAGGGGCTCGATATCCGGCCCGCTAGATCTTCACAACCGGAGGTCCAAGATGGTTACCATCAATCGTGAGCAGTTGAAGCATAAACTCGAAATGCATACTGGCACCCAGATCCTCATGGCTGGGGACCAAACCAGCTATCAGCAGGCTCATATTCCAGGTTCGATCCTGATTGATCGACCTGAAAGACTTGCCCAGGTCGATCCAGATGCAGAAATCGTGGTCTATTGCACCAACCAGGTTTGCTATACCGGCTATGCACTGTACCGCTATTTGCAGAGTAAAGGCTACAAAAAAGTCCGCCGCTATGCGGGTGGTCTTGAAGATTGGGCCGCGGCTGGCTACCGGCTGGAAGGTTCATTGATCCATTAGGTATTCGCTCACCAGGAGAGTTTGAAATGTTTACCATGCCAGGAAAAAGCGAACAAGGATTTTCTATGGGTGTCCACGGATCACCTGTGAAATCCGCAGAAGTGCATCTGTCACCTGGAACATTATATATCGTGCGTGTCCAGAATCGACCGGTCCAGATTTCTGTCCAATCGGGTCTCCTCTTCATCACCCAGGAATTTGACCGCCAGGATTATTTCCTCATGCCAGGTGACCAGCTTACGTTGTCCAAGAAGGGTAAAGCCATCATCGAAGCGTATTCCCTCAGTGTATTTACCAATTCTGGATCTGATTCCCACTGAAATGGCCATTCCACCGGACCTGCCTGCCCTTTCAACCCGGACCTTTCGGTTAGCCCATATCCCCAAGGTCCGGGTTATGTGATTCTGTTTCCATACTTGCTGGCACTCCCTTGCTCCATTAGGATCAAGATAATTGGAAATTTCTATTGATACAAATGATCCCATTTTCACTCCATGGCATCTTGTAAAGAAGTAACCGCCAGGCTTTCAAGGTTGGCGACCAACTTTACATGTTCAGCCAGATTTTCCCGAAACTTAACAACCTCTGGCTGCGATAGAGGAAAACTTACCTCCATCCTCTGGCGAATTTCTGCGAGCTCGGCATTTTTCCTCATGCGATCCGCCTCTTTTTCTCTGCCGAATTCTAGAAATAAGCCATGTCGTTCCAGGATTAACCGGCGCGTCTTACCAAAGATTTCGATCTCATCTGGCAAAATTGCCAGACTGAGTTGGTGCCAACCTGAGGCACTCGCACGGAATAGGTCTGCAGCCTCTCGCAGGCCTGCCCGTCCCAGGATCTGGCTGGCTTCTACCAGAAAATCAGCGTAAACATCTCGTTCTGCACTTCCGTTTTTTCCAAACGTATTAATTTGCTCAAACGCAGACAACTGGCCTGCAAACATTTTTGGACCGCCCGGGAATTCGCGTTCCCAGCTTAAGCGCATCTTGGGTTTCGTCAAAAGCTCCTGCCAGTACCGAAAGGCTTGCAGCCCAAAATTGTTGCGTGTACCCTTTGGGGGCGGTTCGGTATAAAGCTTGATTGTGTCCCATATCCCCTTTTGGACTGCAGCCGGTAGTTTATCTGGATTCGGGGGGTCTAAGGTAAGGATTCTAAATTTGTCCTTTTTAACCCGGCTGCGAGCAGCATCCAGCTCGGCTGTCGTAATGACCAGGGGCACTCGTGCCCGGTCCGCGATCTGTGCCACATCGGATACCTGATCGTAACCATAAACCAGGATTGGGAACATCGCCCACATGCCTGCATCAAAGTCTCTGGCCTCATATGGCATCGAAAACATGTCCGCCCACACGATAGCAGGCTGCCCTTCCTCTATGACAGCGTACAAATTCTTGATGCCTTTTTCAGGATTGGTCGTTTGCTTCAGGTGTTGCATGACTCCCAGGCGGGACAACATTGAATCGAACGGATCAAAGGTATTCCGGGTGAGGATATTGCACATAGGAGGGTATCCCTCATAGGCAAATGAGAAGTAACCCATGACAACCCCTCCGCTTACACCGAGCAGCAGTGCTTCGCTGTATGGCGCTCCGGTATGCGGCGCGCGCACGCCAATGTAATCAAGAAAATTACGCACTGACCCAGTTTCCCAGTGCAAACCTTCGAATTGATTGTAATTTGTTAAGGCGGGCATCCGAACCTCCATAAATATTCTATTGAGAACATTATAGAGAGTTATCTGTGAAATTTAAAAAAGAGGGACATAGTATGCAGTCCAACCATGTACTCCGTTATGCTTCTCAGGAAATCTCCCTCTTTGCGCCAATAAAGGAGGTCGCTCGCAATCCGCTGGCTCCGCAGTTGTTGGTCAATCGCTGCGGTTTGTCCCGGTTGTTGTTTGCCCGGTAGCTTTGGGTTGATTTCTCGGCAGGCGGTAACGCTCTGGTTTGATGCGGTGATTGTGCGCGAATATTCCCACTAAATCACTACCCGACTTCTATCCTCCGCCAGACTCTTGTCTAATTAGATTCTTGCATCACCCGGCTTTTCTGCCTGTCAACAGCCTCCAACCTGCATTCAAACACCACCGTGCGCCTCTCTATTTGCGATAATCACTTTCACAAACCACACTATGCGGATATGCGCGCAAACAACGTCCGGATTTCTTCAATCTGACAGCGAAGCTCGGCTTCATGCTGCATCAGGTGGTGCACTACCCTGGCCGGGCTGATTTCATAGGCTTCCAACTAAAGTGGCTGGTGAAATTTTCCAGTTGAAAATGCCTGGAAGACCTTCAACAACAATCCCCTGCACGACGCCAACTGGTCATTGTGGGCAGCCAATGTTTCCCCAGTTATCTCTGTGAGACTGCCATCCGCCTGGCGAGCATCAAACAGCAGCAGGCTCTCAAGAATTTCAGGAAAATCAATCCCGGTTAAGAGGTCTTCGCAGATATAGCTCATTTCAATGGCTGCAATATGGTATAGCAGGCTGCCGATTGTATTCGCATACGGGTCCGCACGCCAGTCGAGTTCAACCTGGCTGGCGTTCTGCTAATTTTCTAGTGTCCGGCGGCGCGCATTCTCCAGACACAAAAACCACATTCCGATATCATCTCTGAATCCGGCCTGAGAATTGATGGTCCGATTTCCCATCTTCTTTCGTCGTCCTCTTTGGATCGCAATGATTGTATCAGCAGCTATCCACCCCGGGTCCGAGTATCAACTATCACGGATCGGGGCGTGTGGGCGAACCCAGAAGATTAAAATTCTTTGTTTTGCGCATCAGAATTTTTATGATACATTAATTGTCGAACAAAAAATCGGCGCGGATTGCGCTGAAAGAGAACTGGCAAGTCCCAGAAATTTGTTATCGATCCAGCCTGTCTAGATAAATTTTCCGATTTTGCCGGAGAGAAACTACAATGACTAAACGCCTTGTCCTGGTTGCTGGAAATATCGGTGCAGGAAAAACTTCTCTAACCGAACGGCTTGGTGCCCGCCTGGGATGGCTGACCGCATTTAAATCGGTGGCAGACAATCCTTATCTAGGAGACTTTTACGCGGATATGCGATCGTGGTCTTTTCATCTGCAAATTTTCTTCCTGGGTCACCGTGCCCAGCAGCATCTAGACATGGCCCTGCACCCGAATTCGATCATCATCGACCGTAGCATTTATGAAGATGCTTACATTTTTGCGCGGGCGCTCCACCACCTCGGAAATTTATCAGAGCGTGATTATCTGTCCTATCGCCGGCTGTTTGATCTGGTTGTTTCCAATCTGCCCGCTCCCGACCTGCTGGTTTACTTAAAAGCGCCGGTGCCGGTCCTCGTTGAGCGCATCCGGCGGCGGGCGCGCGCCATCGAAAGTGGCATTTCTGCTGATTACTTAACCTTGCTGGATACGTTTTACACAGAGTGGCTGGATTCCTTCGATTTATGCCCTATCATCACCATCCACAGCGCCGATCTGGATTTCGTTCACCGCCCGAAACATCTGGATATCGTTGTCCAGCGCATCCAGGATCGTTTGTCTGGCAAGGAGGACCTGGTATTAAACGGGGCCTGAGTTTGAAAATTTTCAGATTTTTGCCTCGGGATAAGCTCCGGTCATTGAGACTTGCTCACTGCTCAGGTCGTGATCGTCGGCATAAATTAGGCCTAGCCCCAGCCAAGAGCAAGAACTGCTCGTGGTGAAATTTGGTCTTTAGACTTAACCACAAACACTTTGGTTTTACACAGCGGTCGGGAAGAGCTGCTCTTTTATGTCACGCATGAGACTAATTTTCGCTCTCCCGATGACATGGTCCAAGGGCTGGAGGACCTGGCAGTCCACCAGCACATCCTGGTCCATTTTAAGCCGTCGCAAAACGACAGGCTGGAAGCACAGATCATCGCTGCGGGCGCTGGGCGTACTACCGTTAACCGCGGCGAAGTGGTTGCCATCGACCACTTAGGTGCATCTCTTTCCCTCGCCTGGCGGGATGGTCATGAGCTCGAATTTTACCTAAGCGAAGAGACAGATTAGTTTTATTTCCCGATCCGGCGGATAATCCTGTGGCGATCAAGATCGTTGACCGGGCCGGCACATCCTGAACCAGCCGATGCCATTTATCACCAGCAGCCACCGTCACCAAGACTGGCGGCTGCTTATTATCAGCATGCTCTACTCAACCCAGCGGACCGTTCCGGTTTCTGACGCATCATAGCCATCCAGGCTTAAAATTACCCTGGAAAAACCAGGGGTGTTGATAAAATCGATCATTTTTTTGACGAATACCAGATCGTATGCTTCCTCCAGCATCACCAGGTCATACCGCTCACGGACGGTAGGAACATAATCCAATCCATAGATCGCCGCAGCAGCTCTCAACCCAAACCCAACATCTGCTCGCCCTTCAGCTACCGCGCGGGCTACCTCGGAATGAGTTGCGGCTTCATCCGCATACCCGTTTATTGATTCACCGTTCAAACCTGCTTCGTGCAGTAGACCATCCAGGCGGATCCGGGTGCCGGATCCGGCGCGCCGGTTGATGAACTGGATGTTGTTTTGAATTAGATCCTGGATGTCTCGCACTTGCCGCGGGTTTCCAGGCGGAACCATCCAACCGAGTGAACGGTGTGCCACCGTTACCAATGCCACGCGTTTTCCTGGGAACAAACGGCGGACAATAGGCTCGTTGTAGTTTCCGCTGATGGGATCCCAAATATGACTGCCTGCCAGTTCCGCATTCCCATCCACCAATGCCATCAGGCCACCCAGGCTACCGCTGAAGCCAAGTTGCAGCTGGCAATCCGGGCATATCTCATGGAAATGAGCAGCCAGCCAGGTGACCGCCAGGTCGTGGCTACCTGCGAACCGCAGCTTATCGGATTCTTTCGGTTCAGCTTTGGTTGCAAGTACTCTCCAGCGATCCAGCGCAGTTTGAATCGAACTCTCAATCTCATCGGGTGAATAACCGGCTGTCAGCACTTCGAGCAAGAACGCTTCTGCCCGGTGGACAAGGTTCGCTCGCCGCAACACCTTGTTCGCTGGCAGATCGTTATTCTGGATCACCCGCGTTCCTTGCCCGGCTCGGCTCGAAACCAGGCCTTGCTGAGCAAGCTCCTGATACGCGCGTTGAATGGTCCCAACCGTACAACCCAGCTCAGCGGCCTTCGTCCGCACGGATGGCAGCCGGTCTCCCGGTTTAATCGGCCGGTTAATATTTCCTGGCGCAGAGATTCAGCAATCTGGTGGTATAACGATGAATCTTCCATCCAATCCAGTATAACCATAGAAAGTACACCGGGCAACGATCTGGAGTCAAAATCCGCTGATTTAAAATCTCAGCACTCGCAGCTTAGTTCAGCTTGAGCGGAGCCCAATAATCCCCCAGCCATTCAACAAATTGAACAGGGCGACCATTACGCCGTGCCGGACGTAGTTTGTCAGCCAATATACAGCCCGTTTCGATGGCTGTACCATCGAGGGTCAGGACTTGATCGATACCGCTGTTCAAAGCCTCGGTGATGGTAATCAGACCGGCAAGTTCCCGGATATGCCCGGTCAGCAAATAACGCCCATCATTCCCGCTGGCTGCCAATCCGACCGCTGCCAGCGCTCCGATCACACCGTCTTCAGTGCCCCCCAATCCTTCAAGCATGATTGCGTGATTGTTGGCAATCGTCCGGGCCTGTGCCTGGGTAACCAGCTCGGTTTGGGCATGCTGGCCAAAATTTTGTACCTCCTCAGGTATCGCTCCAATAGCCATGCACAATCCAGGATCACTTCCCGGCTGGAAGTCAGCGGTGATCATCCCGCGCACGAATGCGTAAAGGTCAGCACAATCGTCCAGGCTGGACGGATTCACACAAATTGCTGCGCTGCTGTTGTGAGAGGTATAAGGCACACGGTCATCGACCAGCAGTTGGTGGCGGGTGACGCCCAGGCAGTCACATCTTTCTGCGAGCACCGCTGCAATGCGCCGTGCTAACTGCCCTGTGCCGCGCGAAGTAGCATTGTCTGTATCATCGATACCGAAATAAACCATCTTTTGACACCTTTCGGATCTCAAGTTATACTTATTTTGGGTAAATACCCATAATAAATTCACTAAACAGGAGATCGCTCATGGGAAAAATTTTCGTACGCGAACGCTCAAACGTCGGTAAAGGCGCTGGACAGCCCAGATTTGCAATCGTCGCCGTCGCCGACCTCGACATGAAAGTCTATCATTCACATATCCGTCGTTCAGAATTAGACAAGCTGGTCGAAAGTCTCGCAGCCGAACTCGTCTGGCTGCCGCGCGGTACGAACGAAGGCGAGGATGATCACCAGCCAGGAGACAGGCACCGGCGCAAAGGTAAACACCGCGGCCAGGAATAAGCATGCCACGTCCTAAAAAAAGGCGCCAGATCGGTCGAACTCCAGCCCAGCGAATGTATAAACCCGCAGGTATACCCCTGGATCAGTTGGAACGGGTGCGCTTGCTGGAGGAGGAGCTGGAAGCCTTGCGGCTGTCCGACCTGTTTGGAATGACACACATTGAAGCGGCCGCCCAGATGAATATCTCCCGCTCCACATTCCAACGGCTGTTAGCTCATGCGCACTATCAGATCGCCCTCGCGCTCGTGAACGGCTATGCACTCCATATCAGCGGAGGGACATTCGACATCCACGAAGCACAGATGCTCCCCGACACCGCCTGAATTTAGAAGTTAATTTTTAAAGATCCGTGTCCCTGGGTTTTCACCGGCTAATGCCCGCGTGAGATTACCCGGCACACGCCCATCAATCATGATTACATCCCGGACGCTCCTCGCATTCAAAAGCGCCTGTAACATTGAACGCTCCACTGGAAGATCCTCAAGATCCATTGCGATCAGCGCACCAACTTCAATTTCCGGTATAAATTCCACATCTGCGTGTTTCTTGGGATCCCCCGTCAACAAACCGCTTTCATCTTTCACCAGGATGCAGCGTTGAGCGCCCAAAACCTCCGCGGTCAGGAACGCGCCGATATCCGTACGATGCGGCGGAATCCTGCCAACTGCATCCGGAATTTCCCATAGTCCGTAAGGTGGCATGGCATGCATCACTGGAATCGCGCCGAGTGCCAGATAGGAGGGCAGCTTCACCAGGTCATCGTGTCCGATTTTTACGCCTGCGTAAGGCGCCAGGAGCAGCGCCACCATGAGCGCATTCTGCTCGCTAATGCTGGCTCCAAGCTTAGCCAGTACACCGGTTGGCATGCCCAGGTCCAATGCGATTGCATAAGCATGCCGGCTGCGGGTACCCCCACCAGTCATGACCAGCATCTGGTGTTCTTCGCGGGCTGCTGCAATTTCTTCTATCAGCGGTAAGACGACCTCCCGGCCGCGATCGATAATACTCTGACCGCCTAATTTGATCACATTTAGCTGGGGCAGCGGTCTAAAAATACTGTTCGCCTCGCTTTCCGCCAGCAATCCCTTGTCCATTAAGGATTCTGCCATGAAAGGGGTTTCGATATGCAGCCGGCCGCTTTCATCTCGCTTAAGTGCCATTTGGTTCTCCTGATTGGGCTGGAATAATGCTAAATTTTACCGGATATTATTTTTCTCGGAACTCGATCTGCACGAATTTGTCCTGCCCCATTTTCTTTCGCCAGAATTGAGGATAATTAGCCCCTGCCCAGGATTAGATGCAAAACGTGCCAGGCAGTTCCCCTATCCTGCCTGGCAGCAAGACACCTGACTAACAATGGGATTCACCGCGCAAACGGCTAGCACCAGGTGGTACTTTTAACTTCCTGTACCATGAGACTCACGCCAGGCGGGTGAATCCGGTACAAACAGCGACTGCCCAAACTCTTCCATTCCAAACTCGGCGATTTTCTCCTGTGTGGGCAAGGAAATCAGCCAGTCGATAAATTCATTCGCCAGTTCGGGCTGGATGGCAGAATTTTTGTCAGGGTTTACCGCCAGCACGCCGTACGGATTGAATAGGATTGGATCTCCTTCCAGAAGGACAATCAGATCTGTACCCTCCAGGGTCCGCGCCAGGAACGTTGCCCGATCGCTTAATGTGTATGCCTGCTGCTCATCCGCCATAGTCAAGACAGCGCCCATCCCCTGCCCGGCAGAAATGTACCAGTCCCCGCTGGGTTCGATATCGGCTGCTTTCCAGACTGCCAGCTCTTTGGTATGGGTGCCAGAATCATCCCCGCGTGATATGAATGGAGCCTGAGCCTCTGAAATTTTTGTAAGTGCATCCGATGCGCTGGAGACTCCTGAAATCCCTGCGGGATCAGATGGTGGTCCTACGATCACGAAATCGTTGTACATCACGTCTTCGCGGCGAACACCGTCCCCGGCATTCATAAACTCATCTTCGCGTGCGCGCGCGCATGGACGAGCAGCACATCGGCATTTCCATCCACCCCCAGCTGCAAAGCCTGACCGGTACCCACAGCGACGACGTCCACACTAACCCCAGTTTGGGCTTCAAAATCGGGCAGGATCGCCTCCAGCAAGCCAGAGTCCTGAGTGCTGGTAGTGGTCGCCAGGATCAGCCGGCGTTCACCAGCTACAGGCTCAGTCACGCTGGCAGCGGGCGGCTCGGTTTGCACTTGGGTTGGTTCGGACGAGGCTGGCGTACAAGCTGTCAACACGACTGTCAATAGGAAGAGAAAGGTCAGAATTGAGGACAAATATTTTTGGATTTTCATCGTGTCTCCTTGGGTTCTGGGGAATATCTATTGTCCCGGTGTAAGCTAATACACCATCTCACCGCGCACAAACGCCGCGGTTCGCTCATCGTTGGGCAAATTAAAAATTGTTTCGACATCTCCCACTTCGATAATTTTTCCGTCCAGCAGGAACACAACCCGCTGTGCCAACCGGCGGGCTTGAAATACATTATGGGTTACAAGAATCAGGGTCGTATTCTGGCCGCGGTTAAGGTCGGTGACGATTTTTTCGATCAAACCGACATTATAGGGATCAAGGTTGGCAGTGGGTTCATCCAGCAGCAGCACCTCCGGTTTCACGACCATCGCCCGGGCCAGAGCCACTCGTTGGGCTTCCCCACCGGATAACGTCTTCGCCCTCTGCTGCGCCAGGCTGCCCAGGCTGACCCTGTCCAGTGCAGCCTGAACAGAGCCATTCTGCTCATGTATGCCGCGCAGCATTAACCCATAGCGTACGTTATCCCACACACTGCGGCTGAGCAGCAGGGGGTGCTGAAAGACAGTCGTCACTTTTCGCCGCTCCTCCAAATTGACCGCATTCTGGGCGTCAAATTTTTTCCCATTAAACAAGATCATTCCGCTGGTCGGTGCTTCCAGGAAATTGAGTAAACGCAGGAGGGTGCTTTTTCCTGCCCCGCTCGGCCCAATTACCGCCAGGACCTCACCTTTTTGGATCGTCAGTGAATCGATAGTCAGAACTTCGCGCCCACCGTAAACCACCCTGACTTCCTCCAGGCGATAAATAGGGTCGGATTTCATTCTTCGATCGCTCTCCCCTGCAGGCGTAACATTACTGCATTCGCGATGAATGCCAGGCCAAGCAGAACTGTGCCTAATGAAATTGCCAGGTCAAAATTCCCTTTGCGTGTTTCCAGGACAATCGCCGTGGTCAATACCCGCGTCCGGTGTTCAATGTTTCCCCCCACCAGCATCACCGCTCCCACCTCAGAAATGATGCTGCCAAACCCGGCAACGACCGCTACAATCACCCCAACGCGTGCTTCCCACAATATCGTCTTGGCTGCCTGGGATTTCGTTGCCCCAAGCGCCATGGCTTGCTGACGCAGTTGCGGATCGACCCCCATGACAGCTGCCATAGTAAATCCTGCTACCAGCGGAAATGCAATGATCGTTTGTGCCAGGATCATCGCCCCGGGCGTAAACAGGTCAGGTACCCAGCTGGAATTCATCTGACCCAGAAAGCTGTTTCTTGATAGCAGCAAGTAAACAAACAGGCCAATCACCACCGGTGGGAATCCCATGCCTGTATACAATAGCGCCACAACCACCCGCCGGCCCACAAACCGGCTCATACCCATGATCACCCCCAGGGGAATACCGATAAGAGCGCTCAATACCAGGGCAGTCCCGGATACTTGCAGGGATAACAGGACGATTTCCAGAAGGGCATCCATGTTCGCCATATTTGTACCATTTGTACCCATACAAGTATAAATATTACCGGCACGGTTGTCCAGAGACAATTCTTCGTTTGCCTGGGTATCTACAGGATGCATGCATTTTCACGATCCCAATCGAATTCAGAACGAGAAAGAGTTTGAATGCAAAAACAACCGGAAACTTTTCTCCGGCTGGTATAAATTATTTATGAAATTTCGTTAAAGCAGGGTGATCAGTGCTTCGCAGACCACCGAAATTTGAGATTCATCCATAATCCCCGAAAAAGGCAGCGCGAGCCCTCTGCGTCCCAGATCTTCGGTAATCGGGTAATCCCCGGAGCGATAATCAAATTGGGTCTTCATGTAAGGTTGGACATGAATCGGGGCAAAATAGGGCCGGGAGGGGATGCCTTGCTCTGCCAGCCCCTGGATAATTCGCTCGCGCTCGATGCCCGTCTCCAGACGGATCACGTACACGAACCAGCTCATACGGGTTGTTGCCGGTAAAACCCGGGGGATTTCAATTCCGGGTACGCCGCTCAGGCGCTCATTATACATCCCGGCGACCTGCTGACGTTTTGCCATCAATTCATCCAGCCTTTGCATCTGGATTCGGCCGAGAGCAGCGCTCATTTCATCCAGTCGGTAATTGTAGCCAAGATATGTATGCTGGAGCCAGGTATCTCCTGGGGCACGACCCTGGTTGCGCAAAGCGCGCATCAAAACAGCCGCCTCGTCATCGTCTGTAACCAGTACCCCTCCTTCTCCGGTCGTAATTTGCTTGTTTGGGTAAAAAGCAAACATTCCGAAGTCACCCAATGTGCCGGCCGGCCTGTCCTTATAAATTGATCCCAGCGCTTCACACGAGTCCTCAATGACTTTCAAACCGTATTCACGAGCGATTTCCAGTAATGGGTCAGCGTCTGCAGGTTGGCCAAATACGTCAACGCTCAAGATTGCCTTCAATCGGCCTGTGCGTTCCGCGCCTCGCCTGGGCAGCCAGCGAGCCGCAGGCTTTCCGCCTGCTGTCAGGTCGGCTGCCGCTTCTCTAACCTGGATAGGATCGAGATTACCCGTACTGGGATCAACGTCGACGTAAACCGGAATACCACGTTCGAACAGGATCGCATTCGTGGATGCAACGAAGGAAAATGGGGTTGTTAAGACCAGATCCCCCGCCTGTACCCCAGCAGTATGCATACACAGATGCAGGGCGGCTGTACCAGAGCTCACCCCGATTGCATGCCGGCTGCCAGTAAAATCCCTCACCGCCTTTTCAAAACCGAGGATTTCCTTTCCCATACTCAGGCTCGGGGTATTGAGCACAGCCAGAACGGCTTGCCTTTCCAGGTCTGTCAGGTCTGGTGAAGACATCGGTATCTGCATCCCTCGATCGACTGCTGGAATAGCCGGGGGAATTTGGGATTTGGGCAAGTGCGCCTCCTGCGGCGTGCCTTTCGAGCACTTAAGATTTTCCACCCTAAGTATAGCCAAAAATATCCTGGTCGGGGAAATTTGGCCTTCTCCGCCTCTGCGAGGTATCCGGACCGGAGGGCGGCCGCGATTTTCTTCCACTCTGGAATGATTGTCTTGCGCCAGGTCCTTCAAATGACAGCGCCTGTCAGGATTAAGCGAATACCGCCGCGGCTGCGGCGGTATTCGCTCTTTCCGATCATTCTCCGAAAGTTTTCAAGGCGTCGGAGGTACCTTTAACAATGCACCTACAGCGTAACCAACAAGCGCACTGACCGTGCCGATCACAGCCATTTCCAGGCCGCTTTTGAGCGGGTTCCCGATCATGGTTTTCGCTTTGTAGACGCCTACTCCAAACAAAACCAGGGCTGTCACGATGATCGATACGATCATACTGATCCAGATTGGTAGAAACATGAATGGAATCAGGGGAATTAAGGACCCCACGATCGCAGCGACCCCCACGATCAGCGCCGAGCGCAGTGCCGTTTTGCGATCGCTGGGCACCAGGCCATGTTCTTCAGCCATCATCACTGCCACCCACACATCCTTATCGCGAGTAATGGTTTCGACAATTCGCTCCAACAAATCCCCCTCAAAACCTTTAGCAGAATATATTTCCTGGATCTCGTTTCGTTCGAGGTTTGGTGCGTTTTCGAGGTGCCGATATTCTCGCTCCCGTTCTGCTTCGTAAAAATCAGCGTCTGCCACTGTGGAAGTATATGCGACCGCCGCCATGGAGACCGATTCGGCGAATGTGGCTGCCAGTCCAGCCACCAGGACTACCCAGGTGTTATTGGTTGCGGCAGCGACCCCCAGGATTACCCCAAGCACGTTTACGATCCCATCTTGCCCGCCCAAAATTACATCCGATAATGAGGATGCCCGGCGGTGAGGATCAATGCTCGTGTGGTGTCGCACTTCATGTTCGTGAGAAGCCTCAATGGCTTGGTTTTCAGCAGGAGTTTTTGTCAGGGTTGTCATATCAGGGTTTGGTATTCCTTCGCTCATATATTCATCCTATTACAAACTACTGGTCGTATTGTAAACAACTAAACCGTATGCGTCAAGCCGCGTCCCAACAAAATCGCCAGGAATTTTCACCGGATCTGGTGGTTAAGGTGCAACCAAATTGGACAAAATTGCGCTATAAATAATCAGGTGCGAATTTTCTAACTCGATTCAGCCGAGGAGAGTAATCCATGAGGTCCACATTTGTGCGTGTTGTCTTAATCCTGGTTCTGGTCTTCGTTGGTGGGCTGGTGCTTTTTGGTGTCACCCGTCCCCATTATTACTTTTTCAAACAGGTTAAAGAAGATGAAATTGGTGTCAAGATCCGCGGCGGACAAATCGTGGGCATCGTCCCTCCAGGTGTTTATTCGGATGTGGGCCTGTTCGTCCGCCTGGACACGTTCTCCACACAGGAATATAAATTCACATCCTCCGATCCAGAAGTCATTACCCTGGACAACCAGCGGATCGGGGTTACGGTCTCGGGCAGCGTCTTCCGGCCCATTTTGTTGGATGAGGTCAGGCTCAAGACCTTGTGGACCCAATATAAACAAATGTACACCAATGAAGATTTCCTCCAGCAGAAAATGAACGATCTAAGCTACCAATCCATGAAAGTGTGCGTCGGTGATCGCCCATTCCAAGACTCAGTGATTGGTTCAGACCGGGATGCCCTTCGCAATTGTATCGATGATGAGTTAAACAAACTCGTTGAGCCTTTCGGGTTGGTTGTCTCGAATGTCGTGGTACCGAATGTCACCCTCAGTCCTGAGGTGCAGGCCAAGCTGGATGCCATCACCCAGAGCCGGCTTGACACAGAAAAAGCACAGCAAGACGAGAAAAAGGCCGTTGCTGAAGGTCTTGCTCGCCAGGCAGAGCGCGAAGCTGCTATCCGGGTCGAACAGTCCAGCAAACAGGAAGAAGCCCGCCAGCAAACCACACTCGCCCATCTGGAAGAGGAGCGGCTGAAAGCTCAGCTGGTGGTCATTGAAGCAGAAAAGGCAAATGAGCTCCTGACTGCCGAGCGTGATCTCACCATTACCCAGACCCAGGCGGAAGTCGCGGCCCAGCGTGCCCGCGCCGAGCTTGCCCAGCAGTTCTCGCTGGCTGCACTGTACACCGATTATCCCAATTACTGGCAGTATCAATTGGCCCTGGCAAATGCCCAGGCGATTCAGCCCACCGACAAATTGATTTTCACCCAAGAAGGCGTTTTTCCCAATTTGATCTTTGGGAGCAGCGTCCTACCCAGTGTCCAATTGAATCCAGCAGGTCCACCTATTCCAGAAGCAACGCCGACCCCATAACTCATATTTTCATAACCCTTCCGGAAATCAGCACTCGAATCGTGAGTGCTGATTTCCGGTTTATCCTGGATTTCTGATGCAAATATTGCCGGTATCCGATCGCAGATTAATCGCCAGCTTTCTGCGTGAGGACGCAGCCCTGCACATCTACAGTCTTGGCGACCTGGATGATCGTTTTTTTCCATACACGCGCTGGTACGGTCTATTTGATAAGTCAGAATTAAGAGCTGTCCTACTGTTGTATTCGGCCAACGACCCACCCATTCTGCTTGCGCTTGCGCCGCCTCCAATGCTGGATCCACTTCGCTACCTGCTTTCTGCGGCCCTTCCTGTATTGCCAGATGCCGTCTACTGCCATATCATGCCCGGTATGGAAGAAATTCTCCAAATGCGTTATCACACCACTTTGTTTGGAGATCATGAAAAATATGTGTTACGGGATTATGGCAAACTCCGCGGTATAGACACATCAGAAGTTATACGGCTTCTTCCAGAAGATCGCCTTGAACCGCAGGTTTTTTATGACACCCATTATCCCGAGCACACCTTCGACGCACGGTTGCTGGACATTGGTCAGTTCTTCGGTATCCGTAAAGCGGGAGAAATTGTCTGTGCAGCTGGTATCCATGTTTACTCGCCAGCAAATCGCGTCGCCGCGTTGGGAAATATCACTACTCACTCCGCATTGCGCGGCCAGGGATTGGCCCGCAAAGTCACGGCACACCTGTGCAACTCCTTAATCACTTCGGTGGATTTAATTGGTTTAAATGTCAAAATGGATAATCAAGCTGCCATAACCTTGTACCGCAGCCTGGGTTTTGTCCCTCATGCCCGCTACAGCGAAATACTCGCTGAGCGGAGTCCTTCAATCCCCGGAACAGATCACTCCGATCAGCAAACCTCCCCTTCTTCATCGCTGTAACAGGCATCGCTTTGATAAGCCCGCCAATCCGCCGCAAACTGCTCCAACTCATGCAGATAAACCAATAAACCCCACCGCCCGAACACGATTTTTAAATCCTGGCGGACCACTGGCGGCGTCACGGATTTCCCCAAGGTTGAAGAAGCCTCATCTTCATCGGTAAAAACACACCGGTAACCCAGTACCATCTGTTTCAGCTCGGCTTCGACCCAATCAGCCTCGCTGCTTTCAATTTGCCAATAAACTTCAATCATCACATTCTCCAACCAATTCGCTTTCCGTGGCTATAATTATGGTTGCTGATCCGCGAACTCGGAGTTCCTTGATCGAATTTACCTGGAAATTCCGGGTGGCTGGAACCGCAATTATTTAAGTCAAAATTCACAGTCAATGAGGAAACAACAGCCATGATAGACAGCCCTCGCCGCATCCTGATCTTGACCGCCGATTATGGTTTCGGACACCGTTCAGCCTCGCTGGCGATTGAGGCTGCCTTGCAGTATATTTATGGCTCACAGGTCGTCACAGAAATTACCAATCCGATCGATTTTCAGTCGACGCCTGCCTTCTTGCGCAAGGAGCAGGTGCGATACGACCAACGTGTTCGTCAGACCCCGCGCCTTTATAAGCTCGGATACGACATCGGCGATCTCAGTGTTACTACCAGTGTCATTGAAAGCTCGATGATTGTTATGCTTTACGAATCGGTTCGTAAAGCCTTAAGAACTTTCCAACCCGATGCGATCGTGACAACTTACCCGCTCTACCTTTCACCGCTCGCCTCGATTTTCACGATCGAACGCAAGCACATACCGCTCCACACGGTCGTCACCGACATGGCAACTGTCCCCCAGATGTGGTTTAACGCAGTATCCGACCTCACCCTGGTTCCAACCGAGATCGTGCGCGAATTGGCGATCAAAAACAGGATTAAACCGGATGAAGTGCGCCTGACAGGCATCCCGGTCCACCCCAATGTGGTATTAGAAACCCGCTCTAAAGAGGAAATCCGGGCGGAGTTAGGTTGGGATCCTTCACTTGCCAGCATTCTTGTTGTTGGCAGCAAGCGCGTGCGCAATCTCACCGAAAGCTTGAATGTGCTCAACCATTCCGGGCTCCCCATCCAATTGTGTATCGTTGCCGGGGGGGACCAGGAATTGTATTCCGAGCTCGAACGCACAGAATGGCACGCCCCGGTCCATCTCTACAATCGCGTCGCGAACATTCCAACCATGATGCATGCTGCGGATGCGATCATCTGCAAAGCCGGTGGGTTGATCACCTCCGAAGCGCTTGCCTGCGACCTGCCTATCCTTTACATCGATGTCATCCAGGGCCAGGAAACTGGCAATGCAGAAATCGTTATCCAAAATAAAGCCGGTGAGCTTGCCATAAATCCGGTCGATACCCTTGTCACCCTGTACCATTGGTTGGATCACGACCACGCGTTGCTGACCGAGCGTGCCCAGGCGGCCAAACAGCTCGGAAAGCCCCAGGCAGCTTTTGATATCGCTCGCCTGGCCTGGGAAGCTGCCGCTCAAGAACCCAATCCGAAGGTCAAATCCCTGATCGACTTCAACCGCCTCACGATATTGTTAAATCGTTTTGAAGTGCCCTGGCAAGAGAAGTCGGGGTAAGCCACAGTTTTCTGGCGTCTAATAGTCCAGGTTAAAGTCGGAGACCTTCGCCGACCCTAGACACTATGGCGATTCCCTCTTTGTAAATCGTAGCCGACCCTTTGCCGGCTACCAGCCAGTTGTCATCATCTGCATAACGCAGGATACCCGTCTGCTCGTCCACGCCTACCAGCGTTTTGTCTGGCAGCCGCTGGCTGAGTTCAGCTGCCCAGGACTTCCCGAACGTGTTGTGATGTGGGAGAAAGCACGTGTTTGGCAGCAGGTTCAGCCCTGGTAGGGTTTCTCGGCTGGCGGGGTCGAAGTAAGTTTCACACAATACCATCGCCCCGGCACTGCTGCCAGCGATCACCGCCCCCTGCTCGAACGCTGCCATCACTGCCTCCCAGGAAGTGCTGCTGTCCAGTGTCTCGCCCAGGTACCGGGGAAACCCGCCCAGCAGGTAAATTAATTTTCCTACTCTAAGCCGGGCTGCCAGTTCCAGATCGTTCGCTGAGGACCTGTCAACCAACGGTACGACGGAAATGTTTGTTGCGCCCAGGCTGCGGAACCAGCGCTCGCCATTCCCCCCGGCACGAGCGTGGTTGTTATCCGGCGCGGCTGCCGTCGGGATGATCAGTACCGGTACATCCATGCCGCCCGCCGCCTGCAGCGCCAGCCGGTCCACATCTGCCATCCGCCCGCCAAATTCCGCCCCGCCTGCCAGTACGATCGTTCCGCTCAAATCTCTTGCTCCACCTGCCAAAATAAATTCGTTCCTATATCATCGATAGTACTTGAACTTTCAACGCGTTATGAGAGGTATATAGGCGGTCGAGCCAATGAACACACCTTTTGGCAATCCGTTCGTCACCCCACTCGGGTTGGTAACCCGTACATCATACCAATCCGGAGGTACATTTGCCGGTATTTCAACCTGCAGGGTATGTTCATCCATGTATATCACCTGATTGACTGGATAAGCAGACCCAAACCTGACCGTTGCACCATCAATGAAATTCTCGCCTTAAATCGTCACGGTACTGCCCTGGAGATCGGCAGTGATCTGCTCTGGGAATACTTGGTCAACGATTGGTGTAAGCCATGGACCGAGGTTGACTTCTTCAAGGACGAGCTGGATTGGAAATTCACCTGCCGTTTGGTGTACTTCTGCCTGAATTGTAACCGTCTGCCCGATGTACGGAGTCATATCCAGCCACGCCAGGGATAAAGGCATCCTTTGATGAGCATTGACCAGTTCCACAGTGCCGCTGTCGGAAGTAAGCTTGATTGATGCAAAGGATGCGCCCGGGGTCTTGCCAGGATAATCCACCCAAAACCTGGCTGCCAGTGTAGGAGCATGTATGCTTGCTGGTACCTGTACTGTCTGGCTCAACACAACATTCGCGGTTTCAGAAGCCTTTTTCAGGCCACGATACGATAATTGACCACTTGTTACAGAGAACAGGTTTAGTCTATGATTGTTGTCCAATACCAGACTGCCTGATGTAATCCACCCAAAGATTGGATAGGCCTCACCGTAGACCTTATTCTCCTTGATGCTTAATCGGATGATGTGCATAGATGTGTTGTAATCACTCGCATAAACCCACAAATTTCCGTTGCCTTCGATCACAACGGGAACTTGCAGATCGTATAAATCAGGTTTCGGGATGGTCAAATACTGATAATCCTTGCCTCCTGCAGGTTTGTAGAACAAACCTGCAGGACCGATGAACAGGTATTGGTTGTTTTGCGCATCGACGATCATTTGAATAGTGTCTTCTACCGAAGGGATGGTAACCAGGGGAGTGGGGTCGGCAGGGTTGTTGGAGGAAATAATACGCTGGTTTATTTGGTGCGAAGATACACTACCGTCTGCGTAGATGATGGAAACCTGTCCATTGGGTGTCGTGAACAGATCGGCTGCAACATCATCATAATAATAATTGGGCTGATCGATCCAGGTACCCGCGATACTCCGTTCTTTAATTTGATAAGCCCCATTTCTTGTATACAAAACAAACAATGTTCCATTCGCTGCCAGGGCAATATCTTCGCAATCAAACCACTCCAGTTGTTCCGGTTGCGCCCAGGTGCCATCAGTCGCACGTATCAGATACGTAACTTGGGTGGCGCGTTCTTCAATTAAGACATGGATGCGGCCGTCGGGGCCGAGCCCGGCAAATATTTGTCCAATTTCGATGGGGGTTGTATAAAGTATCAATGGCTGCGACCAATCACCATCGACAGGCACAGAAGTGTATCTGACCACTCTCTGCAACTGGCTCGTGACCGGGTCATATTCGCTCGCACCATAAACTGCATGGAATACGCCATCCCCTGTCGCGAGGATGGGTGCCATTGTACCGCTCGTGAAAGAAATGGTAATTGGTTGGGTAAGTTCTTCAAAGCAGCCGGATGTGCTGCTGCAAGGGATTCCCAGACTTACTGCTTCGCCGCCAAATGTCTGGCCAACAGGAAGCGTTCCGCTTCGCTCCCAATCTTGACTGCCGTAGACAAAACTACCGTTTGTTATCTGGTTTTCCAGGGGAAGCATGGGAATCGTTTCAGTGGCATCCACGCTTAAATCAAGTTGAGGAAAGAAAATCGATGAATAACCATCGGCTGATACCGCCAATGTATGGTTGCCAGCCTCCTTAAAAAATGTCGTGTACGTCCCATTTCCCTCGATATCGGGTTGGTTAATCGCTGATGGGGTGTAGGTTAAATCGGCGAACGCCAGTCCATTTCCGCGCGAGTCGGACAATTTTCCATCCATTCGGTTTACAAAAGGAGTAGTGTGAGCATCTGGCCAGATCGGCATGAGCTCTTTGTTCTCTGCATAATCTTGCGCGTAGGAGCGGTAATATTCGATTTCTCCAGGCGACCCGCCAGAATACAGAATCGCGTCGATCGGGGAGAGTGCCTCCCAGGTCCCATTTGAACCCACTTTCTTCTGAAGCTGGGTGAACCACAAACCGGATGTTCCTACCTCGGTTACTGAATATTCTATCGGGTACCCTCCAACCCGTGAATATTCTGGTAATGGATGCACCTGCGAGACCGGGGCAAATCGGTCCAGTTTAGCTGCATCAGGGTAGAAATTGAAGGGTAGCGAATAACTTTGAAATTCTCCGCCGTCATAGGGTAGTCCATCGACATTCCGATAACTTAAGCGTGTGCTGTTTACATACAATTGGCCTCCAGACGGTATATACGTGACAATTGAACATAAAACGCCTCCATCCTCACCCCAGCTGCCCGCTAACACGTCCCTCAGGTAACCGCCGGAATCCAGCAGTTGGAAACCCGTTCCATCCGCTTGAATGATTCCCAAATCAAGCCAGCCATCGCCATTAAAGTCAAAATCAAAAACCAACCGGTTCGTGTCCGGTTCCCAATCCAGATCACCAATGAACAGCAGCGGTGGAGTGATGGCGCGCTCGCCCGTTCCATCCGCGTTCATCGTAAAAATCATGCCATGATAGTCATCGACGATGCGCACCCAGGCGATCTTTTGTCCATCCGAGGAATAAGTGGGATACAAATCTGGCAATCCATTGTTGGTCAGCCGGGTTGGGTTGCTGCCATCCCGGTTGCTCTGGTAAAGTTCGATGTCACCATCACGATCGGAAACATACACCAGATGTTGATCATCGAACGACCAGGCAGGTGTGACATCTGTACTGCCATTATCTGTCACCTTCACCAGGTTTCCCGTACCGTATTCCAGGGTATAAACCTCAAAATCGCCATCACGATTAGAGGCGAACGCCAACCGGTTCGAACTTTAAGTTCAGGCGCGGCGCTGTATCATTCGCAGCGTCTCCTACGACAAGCTGGGCGATAGAGCTTCGCATATCTAATGATATGGCGTACAGGTCCCAATTTCCATTGATGAACGATTGAAAAACGACATGGGTTGCCAATTCAAACCCCTGTATTTCATTGGGTGCCAACGGCTCTGTTTTTGGATCGGGCAATTGCGGGGGATCAATAAATCTGGAGGCGGCAGAAAACCCGCCCGTTTGCCAGTTTTGGTAGCGCTCACCAGCGATGGGTGATGTCGATTGGTTTTCGATGATCCTATTTTTGTACGAATTTGCTGAGATTCCCAATAGGGAAAGGACACCCAAAAACAAGCAGAGGCGGGTGATGAAAGGCTGGTTCATGTGACCTTATTCCTTATTGTTTTGTTGTTGAGCCTTGCCGGGAACCATTTATTTCCCCCTCATGTGGTATTTGATCGCAATTAAATTTTAAAGGTTTCGCCTGGACCCAACAAGTGTCATCTGTCACAATCGATCGAAGGAATACCTCGTCCCGCTTTCGTTGCAGGAGTTTGAGAAGTCTTTTGGGGTCGGGTCTGGTTCGGGTGCCCATCCTTCCCCTGGCAGGCTTTTTTTTGCCCTGTCATGAACTCCATAGAATAAAAAACACTGCAAATCCAAACCTGGATATGCAGTGCGTTTTGGTGGGCGCGGAGGGGCTCGAACCCCCGACCTCACGGATGTGAACCGTGCGCTCTGACCAGCTGAGCTACGCGCCCATTAGCGATGAGGATTATACCGAACTCAAGGATTCTCTGCAAGCCGCGATTCCACGCACTTACCCGCTGATTTAATACTCGCGACTCTCACCCCACCTGGTCGGGCTGAACGAAGGGCATCTGCTGGCCATGCCACCCCAGGTTGAGGGCAAACAATGCCAGAGCCGGATATTCCAGCCGTTTTTGTTGGTGCAGCCGCAGCTGTTCCTGGCAGGCTCCCAGGATCAGCCGAGCCGTCGGGTCGTAGTGCTCTTTCGGGGCAGCCTCAATCAGCTCTGCCAGTTCCCTGGTTCCGTTCTCCATGTCCTGCCGCGAGAAAGCTTCCAGGCAGTTATCAAAGGCCTGTTGAACATCACCCGCGTCATCCGCAGCCGACCATTTTTTCCGCAGCGCCAGCAGTTCCTGGGAAAATGCTGTCCCCGGATCATCCTTCAAGCTGCGCACCAGCAGGATAAAATGGTTTTCATCCCCTACCAACCGGGCCAGCGCCAATGCCAGCTCCTGGCACGCCTCTGCCTCCTCTGCATTTGCCAGGAGATCCAAAATATCAGGTGCCGCCCGGATCTCTTCCAGCCGTCCGAGCGCAGCCGCGTAGGCAATGCGCAGCCCACGATCTGACTCAGACCGCATGCGGCTAAGCAGCTCTTGCCCGGAGTATGTATCATCCAGCGACCCCAGGGACCGGGCTGCGTGCGCCCGGATCGAGCGGTATGGTGAATTTAAACCTTCCCGGAGGGGATCGAATCGCGCGCGGGTCGCCAATCCGCCCCAGCGCCCAGGCCGCGATCACGCTCAAGGAAGGATCGTTGCCCAATAAAATCTCGCTTAATGCCGCAATCAGCTGCTCCTCCGCCGGACGGCGCGCTATCGATACGATTGCCTCGAAGCGCACGTAAAACCGGGGATCATGTAAGGCTTCCAGCAGCTCATCCACAGTCAGCGGGCTGCCTGAACGTCCTAGCCGTTCCGTCACATTGACAGTAGCCGCTTCATCCCGCGCAAACTGGTAGCGGATCAGCGATTGCATTGCAAGCAGCGGGTTTCCCTGCACGAATAAACCCGCAAACTGCCCGATGCTCAACCGGCTGTCGGCTCGCACGCGATTCAAAAACAACCCGCTAAGTCCAGCAAGCGCCATGCTAAGCATAAAAAACACGGTATAGCCATCCAACTGGAAGCCAGCGATCTGTCCATTGATCCCGGCCGTCAGGTCAAGCACCCGTCCGCCCGCAAGCTGGCTGGCGCCAGCCACAATCCCCATCCAGGCGGTGTAAACCGCCATGTAGGGAATTTTGTGGGCGGCCGGCACAACAAACGCATTTAACATGCGCACCGAGCCAATCGCCCAGCTGCTTATCAACGCTCCTCTTAACAGGGCAATTCCCAAGGCGATCGGGAAGCTCAGCGCGCTCTGGCGCGGCATGACCAGCCATAACACCGGCAGCAAAGCAGTGAAGACTACCCCCCACAACATAACGGGGCGGCTGCCGTAGCGATCCGCCGCCCATCCCCACAAATAGACCGATACCAGCCCGCCAATTAAGACACCCGTTGTCAAGTAAACAACATTCCCGGAGCTGATGCCGACCACATCCTGCATGAAAAGCGGGACGAATGTACCCAGCGGGACGGTCGCCAGCGAAATCAGGCTGGCGCCGATCAGATAAAACAGAAATCGCCGGTCGCGCAGGGTCCCCAGGCGGCTTTTGCCGCCGCCTGCATCCCGAGCAGGCGCGGGGCGCGGCTGCCCACCTGGAATCCGCGCCGCCGACCAGACTGAGAGCACCCCAAACCCGAGAGCAGTGGCGAACAGCAGCATATATCCAGTCAGGTTCTGGCTCTGGTTGATGGCATATCCTGCGATGCTGACTGCAATCACACCAGCCAGGCTCGTAAAAATCGTGTTGGTCGCCGAATACTTGCCCCACATGGTGCGCGGGATGTACTCCTGCTGCCAGGGCATGAATGCCGTAATTGCAATCGAGCGGCTGGTGGCAAACGCAATGACAATCAACGCGATGAACAGAATCACAGCTTGCTGGCCGAATTGTCCCAACACAGCTGGAATGAGCAGCAGCAAAGCCGAAAAAACCGTCCGCACCCCCCAAAAAGTCAGGAAAGTCCGTCTATATCCGAAGCGGCTCACGGTTGATGCCAGAAATATCGAGATCAGGTCAAAAAAGGGCAGCAGGGCCAGGATAAAACCGATTTGGGTTTTATCCAGTTTTAATGCATCCAGAAAGAGGATAAATACGGAACCAAAAAACGTGAATTGGATAAAAAATGTATTACAGACGTTGAACGAGATCGACCAGGGAATCCCGCGCAGTTTCTGCAGGTTGGTTGGTTCCTTAAGCTCAGTTGGAGAGTCAGAGTTGTCTGCTGCCATGAATTCCCACCGGGTTCCCTATCCAGGGAAGCACATTATACTCCCGGCGTAGGTGCAGCATTGCCAGGTCCCCAGCGGCTGGTTCCGCTGGGGACTTCTTGAGAAGGGACTAGAACTTATAAACACACAGAAAACGTTCGCGCTCCTGGGAATGAAATCCGGCTGCTTCCCATATCGCGCGGCCGGGTTCAAATTGCGCATCCGCTGCCAAGCCAACGCTGATCTCGGGGGACTGACTGGGATAGGTATCCAATGCCAGCTTCAGCCATGTCACCTGCGCAGTAGAACTCCACCATGCCGGGTCGAGCGCCAGGTAAGCGGCAAAATCCTTCCGCAACCCGGCAACCCGCAGGTACCCCACTTCTTGCTCATCAACGAGGCACGCCCAGTGCCTTGCCGCCGCACGCCAGTTCAACCTTGCATAATCCCCCAGCATCAAATCGGCCACCCACGCATCACCACTCTCAACCGCAACTTTCTGCCAGCGCTCATAAGCTGGCAGGATTTCGGTCGGCGAATATTCCCGGATCTGCCAGGTTTCTGTGCTTTCGACCGAAATCAACTCTCCAGCGAATATCCAGTGCTGCGCTCGATAGGGTACCAATCCCGCTTTGCGCAGTAATGCGCGTGCCGGTACATTTCCCTGAGTGACTGCCGCTGTTAAGTAATCAACATTTAGGACCTGCGCCTGTTTCTCAACTTCTTTAACCAGCCCCAACCCAACTCCCTGGCGCTGAAATCCCGGGATTACACCGAGCGAATCAATATGCAGCGCGCCTCCGCGGCTGCGAGTGAACACAAACCCACACCGTTTTCCATTCCAATGGGCAATGAATTTGACCGGACTTTGCCGGTATCCCATCGGTAGAGCATAATAGCGCAGGATCAATTTTCGCAGCAGTCCCAGGTTTTCGGGAGCAAAAGCGGGATCGACCTCCGGCAGCAGTTTAAACTCTTCGGCAGCTGCCCACCAAAAGTCTCTGGTGATTGGAAGTCCGAGCTCCAGGGTCATGCCCACAGTATACCAGTCGGAATAACCCCTTACTGGTTCCATGTTCTTGAATGGCACTCGCAAAAATGAAGAGCCTCCGGGCAGGCAGCGCTGTACTCCACGCGTCTCGAAACAGAAAAGTTGGCAAGCGTGCTTCTTTACGCGCATGCATGAGGCGGTTATACTTAGATTGAACCGAAAACGGTTCCATCCTGCATGGATCGCGAACCAGGCAGTGGCCTGCAGTTGATTAACGCGGTTCCGATACCTGACCTGAACTGGAGGTTTTCCGATGACAGACACTTTCAAACTGACCTACGCCACCATGTTCAACCCCCCCGATGAGCTGCACACCCGCTTCGATGAAGCCCTGGCAAAAACCCGGACTTCCCTGGGCAAAGAATACGCCATGATCATTAATGGCAAGGAACAATATGCCCAGGAAAAAGTTGAAGATCGCTCGCCCACGGATACAAGTGTGGTGTTGGGTTTATTTCAAAAGGGAACTGAAAAAGATGCCTGGGAGGCACTTGACGCCGCCCGGAATGCTTTCCCCACCTGGAGCCGGACACCCTGGCAGGAGCGCGTCGCCCTGCTGAAAAAAGTCGCCGATCTGATCGACCAGCGCACATTTGAGATTAGTGTCGCTGAAGCCATGGAAGTTGGCAAGAACCGGATGGAAGCCCTGGGAGATGTAGCCGAAGCCGCCGACCTGATCCGTTATGCCTGCTACCAGATGGAAAAAAACAACGGGTTTATCGTCGAGATGGGGCGTGATCCGCTGGTTGGTTATACATCCAGCAATTTTTCGGTTTTACGACCTTATGGTGTCTGGCTCGTGATCAGCCCGTTCAACTTCCCATCCGCCCTGACGATGGGTCCAGTTGGTAGTGCACTCGTATCCGGGAATACGGTAGTGATGAAGCCTGCTACGGATACGCCCTGGACCGTGCGTTTGATGGCAGAATGCCTGCGCGATGCCGGCCTGCCGGATGGCGTCTTTAATTATGTGACCGGCCCTGGGCGAACGCTGGGGCAAGCATTGATTGATAGTCCGGTCGTCGCGGGGGTTACCTTTACCGGCTCGTTCGACGTTGGAATGGGTATCTACCGCACCTTTGCCAACGGGAATTATGTCCGCCCCATTATTCTCGAGCTGGGCGGAAAAAATCCTGCCATCGTTTCTCGGCACGCCGACCTGGACCGCGCTGCGATTGGCATTGTCCGCTCCGCTTTTGGTCTTCAAGGCCAAAAATGTTCGGCGTGTTCGCGGATTTTTGTCGAAGAACCGTTGTATGATCAGGTCGTAGAACGAATCGTTGATTTGACAAATAAACTCACAGTCGGTGATCCAACAGATCGTAAGGTTTATTTGGGGCCAGTAATAAATCAATCCTCGTATACCGACTTTATCAATTTCACCGAAGAGCTCAGCCAGGCTGGAAAATTCCTAACGGGTGGCAAGGTGATGGCGGATGGCGATTTCGCCCGGGGTTATTTCTGCCAACCAACCATCGTCGGCGAAGTTCCGCTGTCACACCGCCTGTGGAAATATGAAATGTTCCTCCCGATCACCATGATTGCCCCGGTATCCAATCTGGACGAGGCCATGTCTCGGGCGAATGATGTCAATTATGGTCTGACTGCCGGTTTTTATGGGAGCCAGGAGGAGACAGACTGGTTCTTTGATCAGATCGAATCCGGGGTAAGTTATGCCAACCGACCTCAGGGTGCGACAACTGGTGCCTGGCCTGGATTCCAACCGTTTGGCGGCTGGAAAGGCTCCGGGGCATCGGGCAAAAATGCAGGCGGGCATTACTATCTCCAATTGTACATGCACGAGCAAATCCGCACTCGCGTGGAATGAACATGGCTGTGTTCCCCGCCTGTGGGGGCACGGATTTAAACAAGTCGTAATCACAAGTCCGGTGCGGGCAGCCTCTGCCCGCATCTGGCAATTCATAAATCTACGATGACCTTCCGCGTTGGAATCTTTTTTTTGTTCTTTGGACTGGTGAGCCTGGCGGTGTATTTCGCCAGCGATTTTGCTGGTGCACCATCATTCCTGCTGTTTTTCGCCTCCCTGGGTTTGATTTTTCTAGGAATCGCCCTGATGCGGAAAGGATATGCACCTCCGCCCCCCAGTGAGAGATTTCGCTTTCTGAGGCGTATGCGCGATAAGGAAAAGAAAGATTCAGCTGGGTAGACCACCCAGCTAGATCACCGTTTCCGAGTGAGGAATCGATGGAAAAACTAATTTCTCTACAAGAGGCAGTTACACGGTACGTCAGGGATGGTGATACGGTTTATGCAGCCGGATTCACCCACCTGATTCCATTTGCTGCCGGTCACGAAATCATCCGCCAGCAAAAACGGGATCTTGTTCTTGCCCGCGCCACACCAGACCTATTGTATGACCAGCTGGTAGCCGCTGGTTGTGCGCGCAAAGTTATTTTTTCCTACATGGGTAATCCGGGGGTCGGTTCACTGCGAATTGTCCGGTCAGCGATTGAAAAAGGCCAGCTCGCCTGGGAAGAATATTCTCATTTTGGGATGATCACACGCCTGCAGGCTGGCGCAACCGGCCTGCCTTTCCTGCCGATGAATCCGACGGCTGCCGGGGACCTCGAGAGCGCCAATCCTTTAATCAAGACTGTTACCGACCCATATTCAGGGAACCAGGTCGTCGTCGTTCCGGCGTTGACCCCGGATGTCGCGATCGTGCATGTCCAACGTGCAGATGCGAACGGGAACGCACAAATTTGGGGGATTATCGGTGAGCAAAAAGAGGCTGCTTTTGCCTCTAAGCGGGTCATTTTGACAGCAGAAGAAATCGTGCCGGAAGATGTGATCCGCTCCGATCCAAACCGGACATTAATTCCGGGATTTATCGTCCAGGCAGTATGCCATGTTCCTTTTGCGGCCCACCCCTCCTATACCCAGGGGTATTATGATCGCGATAACCAATTCTACCTGGAGTGGGACCGGATCAGCGAGTCACCCGAGCTTGTGGAAAATTACCTTCAGAAGTGGGTCTACGGAGTCACCGATCGCGATGCTTATTGGGAACAGCTTACGCCGGAGAGGCGTAAAGCACTCATGGTTAGCCAGCGAATGAGTATCCCCGTAAATTATGGCGATTATTAATTCATTCTCTCTGGTCTTGCGCGATCATGGGCGTTCCAATCCCTTTCACTGATTTTGGCGGGGTTGGGCCGGTTTGTCACTTCGCTCATGCGAACGGTTACCCCCCGGCTGCGTACACGCCGCTCATTAAGCGTTTGTCTTCTCAGCTGCATCCTATCGCGATGCACCTGCGCCCCTTATGGGATGGCTCAGATCCAAATGGGATTACTGACTGGCAGCCATTCGCAGACGATCTGATCGAGTTCCTGTCTGCCAGTTCGCCGGGTCCGGTCATTGGCATTGGTCATTCCATAGGAGGTACGACCACACTGCGGGTAGCGCTGCAGCGACCAGATCTACTGCGGTTGATTGTCTTGATTGATCCAGTTTTATTCCCTCCTTGGGTCACAACCGGCTGGAATATTGTCACTCGTTTCGGCCTCGAATACCAGCTGCATCCACTGTCGCGTGGCGCGTTGCGCCGCAAAACGGAGTTTGAAAGCACTGGTGATATGTTTGCGAATTACCGCACAAAGAAAGTTTTCCATCGTATGGACTCGGTCGCCCTGGAGGCGTACGTGCAATCCATTGCGCGGCAGACAACCAATGGGCATGTCCAATTGAGCTATTCGCCGGATTGGGAAGCACGCATCTACGTGACTGCCGCAGCAGCCGATCTGGATCTATGGCATGGCTTACCCGGTTTGCAAGTACCGGTGCTGGTACTGCGCGGCGAGTTTTCCAACACATTCTTTTCGCATACTGCCCGGCTTTTTCAACGGCGTCTGCCTGCTGCCGAAATCCACACGATCGCCAACGCCGGGCACCTGGTTCCCCTGGAACGACCTGAGGAAACGGCAGTCCTCATTAAAGAATTCATCCGCAAACACACTTCGTGAGAGAAATATGGACTACACAGCTTCAGAACTGCTTACGATCAACGCGGCCCGCTTGTTAAAGGACGGGGACGTCGTTTTCGTCGGGGTCGGACTGCCGAACCTGGCCTGTAATCTCGCGCGCCGGACACATGCCCCTAATCTGGTGATGATCTATGAAGCCGGGGTCATCGGAGCCCAACCGCGCAGATTACCACTCTCAATAGGTGACCCCACCCTGGTCAGCGGGTCTTTATCCGTCTGCAGCATGTATGATATTTTCGCCTTTTACCTGCAGCGGGGGAATGTAGATGTTGGCTTCCTGGGAGGTGCGCAGATCGACCGGTTCGCCAACATAAACGCCACGGTTATTGGGCCGTACGACCACCCCAAGGTACGTTTGCCCGGTTCGGGTGGGTCGATGGAAATCGCAGCCTGGGCAAATCGTTGTTATATTCTCACCCCGCACCAGAAAAGGCGCTTTCCTGCTAAAGTTGATTTTCTGACCTCAGCGGGATATCTCGACGGGCGCGCCACTCGCGAAGCAGCTCACCTGAGAGGCGGAGGCCCCATCGCTGTGGTCACAGATATTGGCATTTTGGAACCTGATCAAACTGGCGAGCTGGTTTTGACCGCCCTCCATCCCGGGGTAACCGTTGACCAGGCGCGCCAGAACACAGGTTGGGAATTGCAAACTGCGCCTGAACTAATCATCACAGAACCGCCTGGTGAGGACGAGCTGCGACTCCTCCGGGAAGAGCTCGACCCGCAGGGCATTTACCTGAAGGGTTGATCCAAGAGGCGATATAATACCCGGGTCAGGTAACAACCACTCGCAGCAGGAAAATATCAACACAGCTTTCGTCCTGATCTTTCATGGAACATAACCCACCGCAAACTCCTGAAAAACGCTCGATCCTGGCGCGTGTATTTTTATCCCCGGAAAGACGCCGCCTGCGGGCGGGTTGGCGCCTCTTGGGACAGTTGTTGATCTGGATACTACTTAACAGTATTTTATTCGTCATTCTGAGTGTTATTCTTTCTTTCGGAGGGATCACCCCCAGTTTCAATCTGTCATTTTTCCTGGTCCAACTTACCAACGCCCTCGCAATCACGCTGTCGGTGTATATTGCCAGGGGTTATCTCGACCAGCAGTCGTTTACCAGTCTTGGTCTACTCTCCAATCGCCAGGGGCTGATTGATCTATTAGTCGGGGTCGGGATAACGCTGGTTATGTTTTTGGCAATTTTTCTTATCCAGTTTGCAGCTGGCTGGCTGCGGTTCGATGGGTTTTCCTGGCAGGCGGATTTGCCAGGCCTCTCGCTTGAAACCTTGGTCCTTTATTTCGCAATTATGATCCTGGTAGGCTGGCAGGAGGAGATTTTATGGCGAGGGTACTGGCTTCAAAATCTGGCTGATGGCCTGAACATGTTCTGGGGGATTGTCATATCGTCAGTAATTTTTGCAGGATTCCACTTGATTAACCCCGGTTCATCCTGGATTTCATCGCTGGGTATCTTCATTGCCGGTATATTTCTGGCGTACGGCTATCAGACCACCCGCCAGTTGTGGCTTCCAATTGGCCTGCATATTGGCTGGAATTTTTTTGAAGGACCCATTTTCGGGTTTCCGGTTAGTGGGCTGGAAACCCCGGCGGTTTTTCTTCATACCAGCACTGGTCCCACCTTGATCACAGGAGGTCGCTTCGGACCGGAAGCAGGGCTCATTTTCTTGCCAGCCTTACTAATCGGAGTTGGGTTGATCTACCTCTATACCCGACGCAGGAACCTAACTGCCATGGCTGGTACATCAATCACATCACAGGCCTGACGCATGCTATTTATTCTTGCTTTGCTGCCTATTTTCATCATCTTGTTTCTCATGGTTAGCCTGCGCTGGGGTGCAGCCCGCGCGGGTGCCGCCGGCTGACTTAAGCGCGCTGATCATTGCGGTTTTGGCATTTGGGTCAGGTCTGGAGTTGGTTGCCTATGCCCACGTCCGAGCCCTGCTACTGACGCTGGATGTCCTGTTGGTCGTCTGGGCTGCCTTTTTGCTCTACCGGGTGGCCGATGAAGCGGGCGCTATCCAGACCATTGGCAATGCCCTCCCTCATCTCACAGCCGACCGTGGTATGCAGGCGTTGATCATCGGGTGGGCATTTGCTTCTTTCCTGCAAGGCGTGGGTGGCTTTGGTGTTCCAGTCGCTGTCATTGCTCCCATCCTGGTCGGGTTAGGTTTCACTCCTCTGGTGGCAGTTGTAGTTCCCTCCATTGGCCACTCGTGGGCTGTGACATTTGGTTCGCTGGGCTCCTCCTTCATCGCTTTGATGGCCGCGACCGGTCTCCCGCCAGAGATCCTTGGGCCTCCCTCAGCGTTATTTTTAGGGATCGCGGCTCTTGTCGTCGGGCCCATGGTAGCCCACTCCACCGGCGGGTGGAAAACCCTCCAGCGGCTGCTCTTGCCAGCCCTGGTCATGGGAGCCATTATGGCAGTCGTCCAGTATGTAGCTGTCGTGACTGGTCTTTGGAATATCGGTGCATTTTTAGGTGCTTTGGCAGGTCTATCAGTCAGCATCCCGCTTGCGAGGCGGTACCGCGGCTACCAGCAAGATAACGGCAACCTCGACCGGCGGGCACTGTGGATTGCTTTATCAGGATATGCCGTAATGGTCGCGATCACCCTTTTGGTGCAGCTGGTCGCGCCGGTCAAGTCGTTTCTGAGTGGTTTTGTCATCAACCTGAGCTTTCCACAGGTTGACACGTCTTTGGGCTATACCACACCTGCCGGAAATGGGCGCTCCATCGCACTGTTTGCCCATGGAGGCGCTTTGCTAGCCTATGCCTCCGTTTTTGCATTCTTCATTTATCGACGGGCAGGGTTGTACAAACCTGGCGCAGCCCGGAGGATCGTAGGTGGGACGTTAAGCAAAGTGATGTCATCCAGCGTCGGGATTGCATCGATGGTTGCGATGGCTAGTATCATGCAGCTCGCCGGCATGACGGATACGATCGCTCGTGGTCTGGCTGAAGGCGTAGGTGCTTTATTTCCCCTGGTTTCTCCCTGGATCGGTGCGCTGGGTGCGTTTATGACTGGCAGCAATACAAACTCCAACGTCCTGTTTGGCGCTCTACAAATGCGAACTGCAGAACTTCTCGGCTATTCGGTGGCGATCATTCTGGCTGCTCAGACATCCGGTGGAGCGCTCGGCTCAGTGATTGCACCCACAAAAGTTGTTGTGGGTGCCAGTACTGCCGGTATGGAAGGGCGCGAAGGGGATGTCATGCGCACCTTGCTCGTTTACACGGGCTTATTGGTTCTTTTAATAAGTATTCTGAGCCTGCTTGGCGTATGGCTGACGGGGGGTGGTGGATGAAAAACATTCAAAAGTGGCTCTCGACCCATAAATATGGTGCTTATACAACCACATTCTTGTTGATGATTTTGCCAGTTATTCCCCTGTATGTTTCTGCTCGGGCGGGGTCTACCCTGGGTATGCTGGTATTCATTGGAATGTTCGTCCTGGGGAACATTCTCGCGCTGCTGATTCGCTGAAGGTAATTTTGTCTGAGTTTGAGTTAACGAACTTTTCAGAAATTACAGATTATTTGATGATTGGTGTCCAACCGGAACAGAGACATTATGATATCTTACGCAGCCTGGGGGTGAAGCTGATCATCAACATGCGCTTTGGGAGTTGGCCTGCCCACGATCCGCACACTGCAGCCATTGAAACTCTTTGGTTGCCATCCTTTGATTCACCTCTCCTGCCAATTCCTGTCCGGTACTTGCTCCGTGGGGCAGCCCGTGCGGTGGATGTCATTGCATTGGAAGGTAAAGTATATGTCCATTGTGCCTACGGTATTCACCGCAGTGTTGCCATGGGAGCGTGTATATTAATCGCCATGGGACATACGCCATCAGCAGCCATGGATCTGATCAAAGAACGCCGCCCGGTCGCCGACCCATATGTTTTTTATATCCGCAGTCGAATACATCGTTTTGCTGCTGTGTGGGAGCAACGGAAACATCCCCCGCCCTGATTAATAAGTCTTATCGTGTCGATTGGGAGTTTCCGCAGTTTCCCATTGATCAACGTGTTTCAGGGAACAACCTGCCAGATATTCAGCACCCCATCATATCCACCGGAGATCATCCTGCGGCCATCGGGCATGAACGCCAAAACGCTGATGGGGCGCTCGGATAACCGTTGGCAGGCCGGTTCAGCTAGTGGATTGACTGGGAACAAACATAAGCTTCCATCACGGCCACCCGCTGCGATCAAATCCCCGCCCGGATTAACGCCATACTCCAGACATCGCGCAGTTCATCTAGCCTGACCTCCCCCAGCAGCTCTGGCTCGGTCAGTCCCCAGATTTGAACGATCGCCGGTTTGATGCTTGCAGCAACCCAGGCCCCACCCGGGTCCGGCACAATGACAGGCACCGACTCTCCTACCCTGAGGCTGGTAACCAACCTGCCGGTGGCCACCTCGCGCATGCGGATGACCCCTCCGTCGACAGTTAATAGCCGGTCGCCTTCCGCCAAGAACGCCAGGTCTGGCACGGCAAACGCGCCACCGATCAGGTAGCCAAGATTTTCGCCTGTTTCCACATCCCACAATTGCACGAGGGCATCATTTCCGGCAGATACCAACAGTTGCCCCCCCGGCTGAAATGCAATCTGGTTGACACCCTTGGGATGCGCGGAAAACTCCATGGTAGCATCCCCCGACCTCCAATCCCAAATCCGCACAAAACCATCGTTGCTCCCGCTGCCGAGCAGCCTGCTTTCCTCGGGGAAAAATTTCAGCGTTTTGGTCAGAGCACCCACATCCAGCCTTTGAAGGATTTCAAAAGTATCTTGATCCAAAACAAGGATCTCATCATCCCGGGATACAGCCAGAAACCTACCATCGTTCGAGCAATCCAGGGCCAGGATCAAGCCGCCTAACTGCACGGCGTCCTCGGGCATTCTTTGGAGATGGGTGTAATTCCCGGCGTCGATGACCAGTGCCTGGAGCGTGGGGCTGGGTGCAGGTGTCGGCGTGCGAGTCACCGTTGGGGTGGGTGTGTTGTTTATAGAGGTCGGAACGATCGTAGCTGTCTGGCTCGCCTGTGATTGGGTTGGTTCGGACAAAACCAACGTCGGACTCACCGGTCTACAGCCAGCCAGGAAGGACAGGAGCAGAAACGTAAATTTCACCTGGGAGTAAACGAATTGCTGGATCAGGCGCAATGGGACCTCAAAGAGGGTAGTGTATCACATGCCGCCTGACACCCAGGAATACCGACCCGTTGCGCGCCTAGTTGCAATACCCCGGCGATTGGGGATTTGTTGAGCCTGTTTGGAATGCGTGGTCTTACCAGGTGCCAGAGCCATTAGCCAATCGACGTTTGGGAGACCAAATCAGGTTAAAATGGGGATCTGATAATCAACTTTTCTCCCGGAGACCCGCCCCATGAACTCGTTCCGCATTCTATTTCTAAGTGCCGAAATCGCTCCATTTGCCAAAACAGGCGGTCTGGCAGATGTGGGTGGTGCATTACCCAAGGCACTGGCTGCACTGGGGCATGATGTCAGAGTTGTACTGCCGGCATATGCCAATATTGAGGCAGCTTATCACAGCGGCAGCCAAAAATTCAGCGTTTTGCCATCCATGTCTGTTCCAATGGGATTTGGGCAGGTAACAGCGGGCATTCTCCACACGACCCTGCCCGGCAGCGATGTACCAGTCTACTTTATCGCTGAAAGCAACCTGTTTAACCGCCCATTCTATTATGGATATGAAGATGATGGATACCGGTTTTCCTTCTATTCCCGCGCCGCCCTCCACCTCACAACTGCCCTGGACTGGCGACCGGATATTGTGCACGCGAACGATTGGCATACAGCCCCGGCAGTCACCTGGCTGGCGACATCCGGCCGGATCTTTGATGAGTTCGCCTTTATGCCTTCCTTATACACCATTCACAACCTCGCCCACCAGGGACGCAGTCCCTGGGGCGTATTCGATTACCTTGGGATTCAGAGTTATCCCCTGCGGGAGGAGAAATTCAATCAGGTCAACTTTATGGCCCGAGGGATTCATCATGCGACCCTGGTCAACACGGTCAGCCCCACCTACTCCCGGGAAATTATGACCTACGATGGTGGTTCTGGTTTGGACGGCATGCTACGCAACCGGGCATTCGATGTGCACGGAATATTAAATGGCCTCGATTATGATGAATGGGACCCTGGAAATGATCATTACATTGCCCGCCAATTCGACGCGAACCGCTTGGCGAAACGGGCGGATAATAAGCTAGCCCTGCAGATGTGGGCTGGATTGCGCCAAAACCCTGATATCCCGCTCGTGGGTATGGTCTCAAGACTCGATTGGCAAAAAGGGTTGGATATAACCGGTCATGTCATCCATAACTTGATGAACAACTTTGCTGGCGAAGTCCAATTCATCGTGCTTGGAACCGGTGAAGCGCAGTATGAAGCCATGTTCTCCCACCTGGCAGCATATCATTACCAAAAAATGGCCGCGTTTATGACTTATGACAATACCCTCGCCCACTTGATTTACGGGGGTAGTGACTTGTTTCTTATGCCTTCGTTGTTCGAGCCGTGTGGTCTTGGTCAGATGATTGCCATGCGCTATGGCAGCGTCCCGGTCGTCCGGGCAACCGGCGGTCTCGCAGATACCGTTCAGGATGGAGTAACCGGTTTCACCTTCTATGATTACAGTTCAGAGGCGTTCGGTCAAGCTTTGCAGCGGGCAATCTATATTTACAATGTAGATCGGGAAAGCTGGACATCCATCCAAAAAAACGGCATGCAAGCCGATTTCAGCTGGCAAAAGTCAGCCCGTGGTTACCAGCAGCTTTACGAATGGGGCATTGCCCGCGGCAATTTTCTGCGGCTGAATGCAGCAGGCCGGACCCAGTAAGGAGAATTTTCTCACCCAGGTTTGGCAAGCCAGGTATTCCGCTTTATCTATCCGAAATAATGCGGTACTAGTTTAGGCGAATTCCTAGACCTTAATCCAGGCAACGGTGACGCCGTCACCGCCTTCTCCATCCATACCTGGTTTATGTGATTTTATTTGTGGGTGATGACCTAATAAGTCCCGGACAGCATCCCGCAAGCGACCGGTGCCTTTCCCATGAATGATCCGCACCCACGGCAATCCGGCTAAAAATGCCGCATCCAGATGGCGGTCAAGCTGCTCTAACGCATCCTCCACACGCTGGCCGCGCAGATCGATCTCCATTCCTGGTGAGAATGGTTGCGATTCATTCCCGGTTTCGGCGGCAGGCTTTGATTTCGTTTGTGCGGATTGTCTTGTTTTAATTCCCTTTGTCGTTTGAGGTGCAGCTGGTTCTGGAATCGTGGTATCGAGTTCAGAGCGCCGGGTCCGCACACGCATCATTCCGACCTGAACTTCTGCTTCGTCCTCGCTCAGCGAGATCACAACACCTTCTGTCCCCAAACTGCGTAAAAATACTTTCGATCCCAGTCGGAGTGGTTTGCGTTTTGGAGGTTCTGATGCAGCTGGACGTCCAATGTGGATCATAGAATCGGTCAATTCGGGTTCGAGGCGCTCGACCGGTTCTTCAACTTTTTCTTCAAGCTCCCGCGCAGTTGATTCGATTTGCTTCAATGCTTCCAACGGCTGGCGAGCCTTTGCCAGGGATTTCCGCGTTTCCCGCAGCTCGGCCTGAAGTTCCTCAATCTGCGCTTGAGCCTCACGCCGGGTTTTCTCTAAAATTTCTCGCCTTTCATCCTCAATCTTTTCCAGGCGGCGTACCAATTCGTTGCGCGCCAGTTCGGCTTCCTCTCTGGATGCATCGGCAGTGGACCGTGCATGGCGTGCTAACTCACGCTGGTGGTGGATTTCATCTAACAGGCTTTCAGCGCGCAGTTCGTCCGGGTTGAGCTCGGAACGTGCTTCCTGGATGATTTCATCGGGCAGGCCAATCCGGCTTGCAATTGCCAGCGCATTGGAACGTCCAGGCAGGCCAACAGTCAGGTGATAGGTAGGTCGCAGGGTTTGCATATCAAATTCGACGCTTGCATTTACGACGCCTGGTCGTCCGTGTGCATATGCTTTCAACTCGGGATGGTGAGTAGTAACCAGCGTTGTTATGCGCCTGCTTAACAAATGCGAAAGGATGGCACGCGCCAATGCGGCCCCTTCCTGTGGATCTGTCCCAGCTCCTAATTCATCCAGGATCACGAGCGCACGTTCGTCAGCCTGGGCAAGGATCCGGATAATATTGGTAATATGACCAGAAAATGTTGACAGGGATTGTTCGATCGACTGTTCATCCCCGATATCCGCGTAAACATTCTCAAAACAAGTAATCTCAGAACCCGATTGAACTGGAATGTGCAGACCGGTCTGGGCCATTAAGATTAGCAAGCCAACTGTTTTTAAACTGACAGTCTTTCCACCGGTATTCGGTCCGGTGATGACCAGCGCAAAAGTTTGATTGTCAAGTTCAAGGTCGATTGGTACGACTATCTCCGGGTCCAGAAGCGGATGCCTAGCATTGTATAACCGGATAACGCTCCCCGGATGCTCACCCTCCCGGGAATTTTCAAAAGGTAATAAAACTGGTTCAGCTGCTCGCAAGCTGTGCCCATATTTCGCACAGGCAAAGGCTAGGTCAAGCTCGGCGATGATATCCACGGCCTGGTCAATTTCGTCTGCGGCATCACTTACTCTTTGACTGAGACCTGCCAGAATTTTGCGCTCCTCATCTCGTTCCTGCAGAAGATGCTCGCGATACTGGTTATTCAGCTCAACCACCCCAATCGGCTCAACAAATAATGTCGCACCTGAAGAAGATTGGTCGTGCACGATCGATTTGATGCGGCCTTTGAACTCAGAGCGTAAGGGGATCACAAAGCGCCCATCGCGCTGGGTGACGATCGGCTCCTGCATATAGGGCGCATTTTTCGGATCAGCAACCATTTTTTGCAGGCGGCTCAGCAGCCGGTCATGGATGACCCGGGTGTTCCTACGAATGGTTGCCAATGCTGGAGATGCCGAGTCGAGAACATCTCCTCGCTCCGAAATCGAGCGCGAGATCTGGTCGACTAGGCCAATTGGTGCTGGCAGTTGCGCTGCCAGGTCAGCCAGGTTTGGAAATTGGTCTCCCAACCTTTCGAAAGTCCGGGCTAGCTGCCGGGCAGAGATCAACGAGAATTTTACGTCCAGCAGTTCGTTCGGATCCAGGATGACCCCATGCCGGGCACGATCGACCACCATCCGAATATCCCGAGCGCCTCCAATTGTCACATCCTGGGTATCCAGAAGCAGCCGAGCCTCGCTGGTGAGCGTCAAGCGGTAACGGGCTTCAATGATATCCGCGGAGGGTTCCAGCGCCAGTGCTTTTTCCGCCGAGACCGGGAAATCCGTATTCTCCGCCAGGCGGTCGAGAATTTTATCAAATTCAAGTGTATGTAACGTTTTCTTATCTATCATTTTTCGAAATCGCCAGAAATCTAGGCTTCGTTTTCAAACTTAGAAACATCCAAATTGGGTTTGGTATTCCAATTCCCTTTAGGCAATACGCTTAAGGCTGTAGCCCAAGGCTATCGCCCAAGGCTACCGCCCCGGTCCACCAAGTATCGGGAAAGAAATTAATTAATTCAGCATCCATGTGCAATTTCTGGCGCTCGCGAGTTTACCACACAATCCCCGGCGAGCAGAGCTCGCCGATTTGAAGATATTCAGTGAATATTCAGCTAATTGACCCATCTGCAGAGCGATTGCAAGCGTAAATCTATCCAGTTGTGCCAGATATTCAAAAATTCTCCACATTGCTGCAGTCTAAGGGATTGCTGAGAAGATCTTATCATTCGCTGAATTTATCCAGACATAGATCGTCACACTTTCAGCTCGTTCTGCCATAACGAAAGAATTAATATGAACATGGATACTGCGACCCATCAAATTGAAAAGCCAATTACCAACCAGGTCATCACCCAAATGTATGAAGAGTACAGTCCAGAGATCTATCGGTATGCTTACCGGTTATTGGGCGATCAGAACACGGCTGAAGATTGTGTTGCTGAGGTTTTCAGTCGTTTCCTGAAAGGGCTGCAATATGGCAACCGGCCCAAGGAAAACTCGCGCGCATATCTCTTCCGGATTGCCCATAACTGGATTGCAGATTATTACCGGAGCAGGGCCACCGCCATCCACTTCGAGCTGGTCGAATCGGTTCAGGATTTTCCAGGCACCAATCCGGCTCTCCTGGTTAGCGAGGCTCAGGAAGTTGAGCAGGTTCGGAGTGCACTTCGTCAGCTGTCTCGCGAGCAGCAAATGGTAATCCAGTTGCGATTTCTGGAAGATTGGTCCCATGATGAGGTCGCCCACCTGCTCGGTAAAACCAACGAAGCAACCCGAGCATTGCAGTATCGGGCCCTGGCGGCACTCCGCCATGTGCTTAATCGCAACAATGGAGAGCAGTAACATGGGCACAAATGAGAATCGCGATTCACAGTTCGACCACCAAATCCTGAAACTGCTCGAGGCGCTCCATTCGGTTCCACCCAGAGACCGGCAAAGTGCCATGCAGGGTCAGGCAGCATTTTCGGAGGAAGGTCAGATGCATCTTCCAAAAAAATCACAATCATGGTTTGGCTGGTTTATAAACCGGCGACCAAAGGAGAAATTGAACATGAGCACTACCCAAAAATTCACATTATCATCCCTTGTTCTTGCCGTCATTGCCCTGGTCCTGTTCTTTGGAAGTTTTAGTGCGACAGCCCTTGCCGCTGGAAACTCCATTCCAGGTGACTCCTGTATCCGTTCAAGACCAGGATTGAACAAACCCATATTTCGATGACAGGCAATCCCGATGCGCAAGCCAGGTTACATCTCGCCTATGCCCAGCGACGGTTGGATGAGGTTGGCAACCTGATTGATGCGGGTCGTTTCGACCAGGTCGCAGGAACCGCTGCAGAGTTTCAGACGCATATGCAGAATGCTCTCGATGCCGTCCGCCAGTTAACGATCGCCAATCCAATCCAGGCCCAGGAGGTCAATCTTGAGATCACACATGCACTCGCCCGTGATGCCATTGCGTTGAATCGAATGCTGGCAGAAGCTCCAACCAGCCTGCCGCCTGCAGTCAAAAATACAATGCAGATATCGATCTCGGCTGCATTACCAGAGGTCGGAGAGCTTGAATTCAGCGGTGTGGTTGATCAGATCAACGTGCAGTCGTGGGTGGTTGGTCCAACCACGCTGGTCATTACCTCTCAGACCAAGATCAAAGGCCTCATTACTGTAGGTGATATGGTAAATGTCCATGCCTCGCCCGGTGCAGATAGCACGCTCCTGGCTCGCGAAATCGAATTTGTTAGTGCAGCTGAGGCATTCGATGACAACGCCGATGATCAATCGAACACGAATACTGGTGATAATTCGAATGACAACGCTGACGATGATCCATCAGACCACCAGGGTGGTGAGAACTCGCTTTACCGGAGTTGTTTCCCAAATCAATCCAACGACCTGGCTCGTATCTGGTTTGTCCATCTCGATTACCCCGGCGACTGAAATTGGGAGCGGAATAATACCTGGCTCCCAAATTGAAGTCCGCGCCATCCCAGCTGACAATGGCACGCTGGTCGCCACAGAACTGGAATTGGCAGAAAGTCTATCAGGCGAATCGGGCGGCAGCAATAACCAAAACACCTCGAATAACAACAATACTAATAACGTGAACAGTGCGGATTCTGGCAATTTGAACGATGATGGACCAGTGAATGACAACAGCAACTCGAATGCCAGCTCGTCAGACAATTCCAATGCTAATTCCAATCAAGATGATGGAAATGTGAACGGAGACGATCATGGAAATGGTAATGACAATGACAGCCGCGGCAAGGGCGGCCGCGATGATAAAGGAAATGACAATGGTAGTAATGCGAATGGCGATTAACCCCACAACTTGAGCTGGTTCCATGAAAGGCCGCCAGCCACCGGGAAGGAAACGATCTATTCCCGGTGGCTGGCGAAGTAAAATCCAATGAACACAATTGATAAATCTTTGCCACTCTGGCAAGAATTTCTTCAGTCAAAACGATATCCGTGTCAGGCAGAGCAGCTTGCCCGAAAAATCCGGGGTAATCATCCAGGCAGTGATCGTGTTCATGGTCGTATTCTTGACCATGCTACTGATCCAGTTTTCCAGTCCAGATCTGGCGGGCAATGATGGGTATTATCATATTAAATTTGCCCAGCAGATGCGCCTGGATGGGCTCGGTCCAACTTTTGAAAGCTTGCCTCTTACGATCCTGGCGCCAGACAAATTTTACGATCACCACTTTTTATTTCATGTGGCGATGATTCCCTTCACCTTTGGTGATCTGCGGACCGGCGCTAAATTGGCAACAGTACTGTTTGCCAGCTTGGCGTTCGTTTCGATCTGGTGGTTACTTGCATCGCAAAAAGTTCCGGGGGCTTTTCTTTGGACACTGGGATTAATTGTCGTTTCAGATGCCTTTCTGTACCGCATGAGTATGCCGCGCGCCCAGACCCTTTCGCTCGCTCTGCTTGCAATCAGTATAATTGTGCTTCTCTCAGGTAAATACCGCTGGTTAATCGTATTGGGTTTCCTGTACGTCTGGTTGTACAACACGTTTCCCCTCCTGCTGGTCGTGGCAGGGATCAAATCAATCAGCATTTTTATCCTTGACCGAAAAATTGAGCTGCGACCGATCTTATATGCGGGGATTGGCATCGGCGCCGGTTTGGTCATCAATCCCTATTTTCCCGAAAACCTAGTGTTTATTTACCAGCACCTTGCTCCCAAGCTCATCGATGCCACCAGCGTTGGCGTCGGAAACGAGTGGTATCCATACCAGACAGCGACTCTCCTGGAGAACTCGCTCCCGGCTTTTATTGTCCTGGCAGTTGGTATTCTGGCGATCAGCCTGCGCGGTGAGCGGATCAGCCTGCGCACCTTGTTCATGCTCCTGACGACGATGGCATTTGGTTACCTGGTATTTCAATCGCGCCGGTTTGTGGAATATTTTCCAGCGTTCGCCCTGCTGTTCTGTGCTTTCGCAGTGACCGACTGGCTGCAGTATGTAAATCAGACAGAAGATACTGATCCTTCAAAGCGAACGTCAATTGCAGGTTTTCCTCGCCAGATGGTATTTTTACTTGGCATCGGAGTCCTTTGTCTGGTGGCAGCCGGTGGATACTCACTTCCAAGGGTCGTCAGCAGCCTGCAGGATGCCAAGCCTTATACACTTTATCAAAACTCTGCCACATTTCTTGGCGCTACGGTCCCGCCCGACCAGTTGATATTCACCGTTGATTGGGATGATTTCCCTCGCCTTTACCATTACCATCCAAATGGTGCCTACCTGGTTGGTTTGGATCCAACATACCTGCAATTAGCTGATCCCACACTTTACGCGCTGTGGAAAAAAATCAGCAACGGGGATGTTTATGAACCATCCCGCATTATCAAGGATAGTTTCGCTGCCGGGTATGTATTTAGCGATTTGGGACAAGAGGACTTCCTACACCAGGCTGAGGTGGACCCCGGTTTGCAGGAAATATACCGGGATAGTGAGGCAGTGATTTACCGGGTTCTCCCCTGAATTAACCCTGGATTAATCCTATTCAATTACAATAGCCAGTAATTGGAAAGGGATTTTTTATTGGAAAACGGCAAGCAATCAAATCTCTCCCGGCGTGGTTTTCTGAAAATGGCTGGTTTCAGTGCAGCCGCTGTGGCAGCAACCCACTTTGGCATCCCGCTCCAGCAAACCGGCTTCCCAATTGGGCAGCCACTTGGGCGTGTCGTCTGGTGGGGGTCCGAACTCAAACGTCGTCCATCGCTGGACAGCGAAACGATTCGCGCCCTCAAAGAAGACGATGTACTTCCCTGGCTGCGGTCGATTGTCGGATCGCACTACGAAGTCAACCAGACTTGGGTCGAAACTCCTGAAGGATATGTTTGGGCACCGCATTTTCAGCCGGTTGTAAACGCACCTAATACTCCCATAGACCAACTTTCTGCTTCCAGTTTGGGACAGGGGATGTGGGCTGAGGTCACCATCCCTTATGTGGATATTTTTTTAGACAATCCGCCCGCACGCTCACCCTGGATGCAGAATAAGCTGGAAGTTACCCCGGGACCACGGCTGTACTACAGCCAGGTGGTGTGGGTTGACCAGATTGAAACCAATTCATCCGGCGTGGTTCTTTATCGTGTGAATGAACCCTATGGAACCTATGGCGATATCTACTGGGCGGCTGGTGAGGCTTTCAGACCCGTCACCCAGGATGAAATTGTGCCCATCAACCCGGATGTTGAAAACAAACAAATCGTGATTGATGTAGGCAGGCAGCAAATGCACTGCTATGAAGGCAGCACCGAAGTGTATTTCAGCCGGGTCTCGACGGGCGCTTTATATGATTACCTGGGCAACAAAGTAGATGCCTGGGCAACTCCATTTGGCACCCACCCAATCTGGCGTAAATTGATGTCACTGCACATGAGCGGCGGGACAACTGGAGGGGGATGGGATTTACCGGGAGTAGCCTGGACTACGCTGTTTGTTGGGAGTGGGGTCGCCATCCACTCTACATTCTGGCATAACAATTACGGGGTCCCCATGTCGCGGGGTTGTGTAAATGTCCGTCCGGATGACGCCAAGTGGGTATTCCGCTGGACCCAGCCTGTTGTCCCTTATGACCCAGGCGATGTCACTGTCGCCCTGCCCGGTGGAACGGTCATTGAGGTCGTAGAGACATAATAAAAGGAAGCCTCCCGGCTTCCTTTTTCGTTGTATGCATCTGCGCTTTACTCAGTCAGGATGCCCTCAAAGATTTGCTGAAAAACTTCGAATGGTTGGGCACCTACCAGCGGCTGACCATTGATAATAAATGCTGGTGTGCTCGTCGCACCAATCTGCCGGGCGAGCTCAGTGTCGTTCGTAACAGTTTCAGTGTATTTACCGCTGTCCAGGCACTCATTAAACGTCGCGGCATCCAGGCCTAAATCAACCGCAAATTGTTTCAAAGTGTCTGTATTAAAGGCACCCTGATTCTCACCAGCCTGATTATCAAAGACGATATCGTGATATTCCCAAAACGCATCTTGATCGGCAGCGCATTCGGATGCTTCGGCTGCCCAGCGCGATTCCTGACCCAGGAAGGCAACATGCCAGTAGCCAAACCGGACCAGCCCTTCATTTACGTATTCTTCGTCGATCTGGCGACCCGCGCCAGTGGCAAATAGCCCGCAGTATGGTCACTGATAATCGCTGAATTCAATGATCGTGATGGGTGCTGTCTCGGCACCTTTAAAATGGCGCACCTGGCTGGTCAGGAATGCCATCATTTCTTCTGGGCTCGTCTGGTCACCTGCAACCTGGTCTGGTGCGGCACTGCTCGAGACATCTGCTGCACTGGTTGCCTGCGGGATATTGGCAGTACCCTCATTCTGCCCGGTCAGGAGTGGGCGCCCAAAATATCCCAGCAGCAGACCGGCTGCCAGCATAAGGATCCCGAACACAGGCGTCATCCAGGAGTAAACATTGATGACGAGCGCCGCTTTTTCGGATGTGTTATCGCCTGGCAAAGCTGGGTCCTGACTTATTTCTTCATCAAGCACCAGCTGATCATCCTCCAGCTCCATATCCACCGGCTCAATTTCAGCCGGCTCTTCAATTAAGTCTGGTTTTTCCTGGTCATCCAAATTGTTGTAAATTCTCCTATTCAGAAAGCGATGTGCCATTCTAACACAGGGTCAGTTGACCGTGTTTCCAAATTACATTCTATTTGGAATAATTGCACATCCCTCTGGTAACCCTACCAACTTGCCTCCCAGAAAGTGATTTTCCCCCAATTCGATCACCGCAAAGCTAAGGTTCAACGGGATAGCCAGAGCCGACCCAGGCTGCAAAACCACCCTTTATCGGATTGGCGTTTGTAAAACCATTTTCCTGCAGGATTATCGCCGCACGGGCGCTTGATTCCTCAGCCGGTCAGGTGCAGTAAGAAATGATTTTAGCCGCTGGGTCAAGCTCATTCAAACGAGAAGCAAGGTCATTGAGCGGAATTAAGACTGCTCCGGGGATGTGGGCCTGCTCATATTCCGCCTGGGAGCGTACGTCCAGGAAAACAGCTCCCCCGTTATCCCATATGGTCTTGGCATCTGCCAGTGGAATCCTCTCGACAGTAACCGCAGGGTCACTGGCAACCTCGCTTGGAGTGGGTTGTCCGGCATTATTCTGGTTCGCGACCCAAAAAACCAGAAATGCGGCGAGTAGAATCAGAACACCGCCAAGGATGACCATCACCAACCAGCTCCGGTTTTGTTGTCTCCGGCTATTCGCCATCCCGAATCCTTTCCGTCAGTTGTTTAAACTGGCTTGTATTTGCTGCACAAGTTCATCGACCGGGACATACATTGTCCCACCATTTTCTGGTGTGCCATAATCCCTGATCCAAAGAATCTCTCCATCCTTGCTGACCAGGATAAATGTGTGCCCAGGTTCGCCACTGGCAACTGCCCATTGTAAAACATCGTACGCTTCTGAGATGGAGTGATCTCCATCAATCAGCATAGGAACGGTTATTCCCAGTTCCTGGGCGGCCGGCGCCTGCTCTGTTGCTGGATCGAAAGCTACACTTAGTAAAGCTACTCCCAGGCTTTGAAAAACCGGATCATTTTGCAGGTCAACGACCTGCTGCATGCAGGGCGGTCAGCCCACCGCCATGTGAAAGAACAAGAGAACAGGTTGCTCGTTTTTGAAATCAGAAAGTGATACTGTTCCTCCAGCCGCAGTGGATGCGCTGAAATCGGGAGCAGGGTCGCCAACAGCCAAGGTTTCATTTCCTTGGGTACATGCAGCCAGTGACAAGCCAATGACCAGTAGGCCAGCTGCTTCGAGAAGCCAATATGCTTTCCTATGAAGTAATTTCGATAATATTAGTTTCATCACGATCCTCATCCAAATGGGAAAATAATTTTCCTATTGTATCAGGTCGCTCCAATTCCTGGCATTTTGTCGGAGCAGTAATCCCGTCAATTCAGCAGTGAAAATAACAGACAGGGCTTTCGCATTATCGAAAAGCCCTGTCTGTTTGTCGAGGTTCGAGCATCGTGTCAAGAATCACAATAACAGCAGTATTCCGGGCGGGGTACATAATCCAACACGTTGCCCCGCAGATCAAACTCAAAATGGCAGCATTCCAATAGCGCATCTTTTAACATCTGCCTCCCACGTTGGACGCGTGATTTCGCCCCGCTGACGGATATCCCCCATTCCTTGGATAGATCGATTTGCTTCTTGCCTTCAATTTCTGTCAGAACTAATGCTGTCCGGTAGGGTTCTGGTATGTTTAAGATAAAACCATCCAAACTAGATGCCAGTTCCTGGGCAACATCCGGCTCTGCCTCGAAATTTTCGGAAAGTTCGATTTCGTCCACATTGAAATGCTTGTGCCGCTGGCGGTGATAATCGACGATGGTATTTCTGGTGATTTGGTATATCCAGCTGCTCACCCGTTCCTGGTCTTGCAGGGTGTCGAGGTGGGTGTGAATTTTGATAAACACATCCTGCAGGATATCCTGGGAATCATCCGGATCTCCGACACGCTTAAGAATGAAGCCATAGAGTGCCTCGCTAAAATCCTGCCAGAGCATCTCGGTCGACAAATTCACGGTTTCGTGGCTCTAACGGTCAGGCTGGCAAGGCCATAATCATCGCCGCGCTGGTAATCAAATTCTGACAATGCATGGATGGTCAGGTCCACGAATCCTGCCGACTGGATCATCGCCAGGTATTCATCCTTGTCCGATGCGCCGGAAATACAGCCCGCCCACAAGGAGAGATCGTTGCGCACTGCTTCAGGAATCGGGCCGAATGCCACCGTATCGGAGATTACAAACCTACCACCTGGACGAAGTACACGGAATAGCTCGGCGAATACTTTAGGCTTGTCAGGAACCAGGTTAATCACACAATTGGATAATGCAAGATCAACGCTGGCGTCGTCGACAGGCAGGGCTTCAAGGTAACCGAGGCGAAAATCGACATTCTGCACCCCCGCCTTTAAAGCAATTTCGGTTGCTTTATTCACCATTTCTGGCGTCATATCAACCCCGATTACGAAACCCTCATCACCCGTTTTTTTCGCCGCTAAAAAAACATCAATCCCCGCCCCACTGCCAAGATCCAGTACCGTCTCACCCTTGTTTATTGCCGCGAATAAAGTCGGGATCCCACAGCCTAATCCCAGGTCTGATTCTTGTAAAACATCCACCCCTTGCTCCTGGTAATCAACCCAACGATCGCTGGATGCAGTCTCTCCGCAGCACCCGGAGCATCCACAGTTCCCTTCGACGGCAGCAGCATAGCGCTCCCGGACAACTTCGTGAATCATTGCTTCATCAGACATGGCATACCTTCCTATTTCTATGATGTAATTATAGTGCGGATGGGATAAATTTATCGCTGCGCATTTTGATAACCCTTGCGGCACTGGATAAATCAGGTTTATTTATCCCATTACGATGTTTGAAACTTATTTACCTTAATCATAGAGACGAAAGTTTTGCAAAAAAGACGCAGAAAATCGGGATTTTCTGAGGTTTATCAACCTATTTTCAGTGTATTTACCAAATGGCAGCCGGAACGATAGATCCCCGCAGTGACTTTCGCGAACCTCTGGGTGTAGATGACTTATCCAACCTTTGCGACCGTCGCAAGGTGCTTGAGGCCATTGTTGCCCGGGTCTAGAACCTTTATGATTTCCACCAGGTTCATCAGCCTCAAATAATCGAAACCTGACCTGCATCAGGTGGCATTTATTCCCAATTAACACAACGAATGATCGTTCCTGTGGTACGATTTGGCTGACTATGCATAGCAGCTCCGGTCCCGAAACTCCGCTTGCGAAACTTAATATCCTTTACCGGGAGCGTTTTCAACTCGGGCTGGCGCTCCTCGCAAATGCCCTCGGTCGCGATCGTTTTCGCGCACGCGATTTTGTTGTGGATCGCCTGGATGTAGACGTTCCCGGGTTGGGAGCTGAGTTTGACGGATTCACAATTATCCAGATCTCTGACATACATTTGGGTCATTGGATATCCCCGGAACGCCTATCCGGAGTAGTCGAGCTCATAAATCAGCAATCTCCGGACGTGGTCGTCATTACTGGTGATTTTGTTTCGTATGTGTTTAGTTCTCTGCGAAAGGCACTGGTAGACTCATTAGCAGCTTTGAACGCTCCGGAAGGGTGTTTTGCTGTCCTTGGAAACCACGATCACTGGTTGAGAGCCCATCTGGTCCGCGATGCTCTCGAGGAAAGTGGTGTGCGCGAGCTGGCGAACGATTATGTGACCATCCATAAGGGCGCAGCAGAACTTCATATCGCGGGAGTGGACGATGTAATGGTCCACGCCGACCGCTTGGATGAGTTGCTGGAAAAATTGCCTGCCAACGGCCCAGCTTTGCTTCTGGCGCATGAACCGGATTTCGCTGACCAGAGCGCAGCAACCGGCCGGTTTTTCTTACAGCTATCTGGGCATTCCCATGGAGGCCAGATTGTCTGGCCAGGTTTGGGTCCGCTTGTACGCGGCCCCATGTTTGCCAAATATCCCATCGGTTTGTACAAAGTTGGTGATATGCTCCAGTACACGAATCGTGGGATAGGCACGCATGTCTTCCGGGTGCGAATTAACTGCCCGCCCGAGATTACCCACATCACGTTACATCCTCTTTCTGCCTGATAACCCAATTCTTCCTGATCAAATTTGAGCCCTGTGGAGACCCGCTCCACAGAGGTATCGTCGATGTAACAATTGTCATAATGGATTGTTACATTAATCACTATTGGTTGGTTGTACTCCTTGTTATATTATTCACAAGCGAAGGTATTCGCTTTTCCGTATACATCTATAAGCGAGAACCTTGATACATGTGATCATGGATAAGCACACCCTCTCCAACGAAGTCACCCTTTTGCATGCTGAAATTTGTTCAGCGCTTGCAGACCCGATCCGGATATTAATCCTTTATGCCCTCGCGGATCAGGAACTTAATGTTAGTGAGCTGGCTGAATACATTGGGGTACCCCAACCCACTGCGTCACGCCATCTCAAGATACTGCGCGAGCGTGGCCTGGTTCGCCCGATTCGCCAGGGGGCAAGTGTTCTCTATCACCTGACAGATCGGCGGTTAATCGAAGCCCTAGATCTGCTGCGCGCAGTGCTGCATGCCCGCATTCAGTACCGGGCAAATCTACTGGACATTCCTGAATAATTCACTCTACTAACCTGACTCCATCACTATGAAAAATAAAAACTACGTCTGGATTATTGGCTTGCTGATCACCCTGGCAGTCTTGATTATCCCGCTGGTCATCCTGCTACCCAGAGATGAAGCTCTGGCTGATCAGCCCTGGGACAATGTTCCAGAAACTGGTTCTCACACCGACCACAGCCCACTTTTGACCGGCCCCTATGAATCCGGATCCGATGTTACTCGGGCCTGCCTGGAGTGCCATGAGGATGCCGCCTATCAGGTCATGCAAACTTCCCATTGGACCTGGGAATCCGGTCCGTATGAGCTTCCTGGCAGGGAAGAACCAGTCTATGTAGGAAAGAAGACTTCCCTGAATAATTTCTGTATCGGTATCCAATCTAACTGGACTTCCTGCACGACCTGCCATGCCGGTTATGGATGGGAAGATGCCAATTTCGACTTCAATAATACCGAGAATGTTGACTGCCTGGTGTGCCACGATCAAAGCGGTTTGTATGCAAAATCGAAAAGTGGCTACCCAGCGGAAGGGGTAGATCTTGCAGGCGCGGCTCAGAGTGTCGGATTACCCAGCCGTGAGAATTGCGGTGGTTGCCATTTTAACGGGGGTGGGGGAAACGGCGTCAAACACGGCGACCTCGACCAGTCTTTATATTTCCCCCCTGAGAGCGTGGACGTTCACATGGGGCGCTATGATTTCCAATGTATCACCTGCCACCAAACGCAGGATCATGCCATTAAAGGCAGGGCAATCAGTGTCAGTCTGGATATGGAAAACCAGATCTATTGTACGGATTGTCATAGCGAGAGCCTGCACGCCGATGACCGGATTAACGCCCACGTCCAGACCGTTGCCTGCCAGACCTGCCACATCCCCTCAGCTGCACTGATCGATCCAACCAAAATGGAATGGGACTGGTCAACCGCAGGGCAAGACATCCCCGAAGACCCGCATATTTACTTGAAAATTAAAGGCTCTTTTGTATACGAAAACAATTTTACGCCGGTTTACCATTGGTATAACGGCATCGATGACCGCTATTTATTGGGAGATAAGATCGATCCGGATCAAATGACTGTCATGAACGAACCAGCCGGGGATATCACCGATCCCAATGCGAAAATTTTTCCATTCAAAGTCCACTATGCCAACCAACCCTACGATACCGTTAATAACTATCTTGTCCAGCCGCAGACCGCCGGAGAAAACGGTTATTGGACTACCTTCGATTGGGAAAGCGCCATTCGCCAGGGCATGGAAATTGTCGGGCTGCCGTTCAGCGGTGAATATGGATTCGCCGAAACAGCCATGTATTGGCCTACAACCCATATGGTCCAGCCCAAAGAGAACGCTCTGCAGTGTGCAGAATGTCACGGTGAGAATGGTCGCATCGATTGGTTGGCGCTTGGCTACCCCGGGGATCCAATGGAATGGGGCGGAAGGTTTCAAACCCAGCCATGAAGAAACGATTGGATTTTTCAATGATCGCTAAAAAACACACTCTGAAAACCGCTCGCGGTATCGTTCTCGCTGGACTAGCCATTATTTGCCTTGCAATGCTGGTAATGGTCTCGACGGCTGGACTGGCCCGTGCAGACCGGGGGGCGGTGAAATCACAAGAAATTTCTCCCCTGCACCCCACTTTTGCCCTGTTGGACGAGGAAGGGGTTAACGTACTTGACAGCGGGCAGGCGATCTCGACCATGCAAACCTGCGGAAGCTGCCACAATACCGAATTTATTTCAGAACACAGCTTTCATGCCAGCGCTGGGCTCGAAAGTTTTTCGGAACCAGGCAATATTCCGTTGGGCAACACCTGGGATACCAGTGACGGCGCCTTCGGGCGCTGGAGTCCGCTTACATACCGGTATCTTACCCCGGTTGGGGAAAACCCACTCGATCTGACTACGCCCGACTGGATCAAGGAGTTTGGCGCGCGGCATACCGGTGGCGGTCCGACTGTCTTTAGCCGCTCAGGCGAACCCTTGACCAATCTGCTGCCCGATGCTGGCAATCCCGAAACCGCCTCGGTAGACCCACTCACCGGGCAGGTAACTCCCTGGGATTGGAAGGCATCTGGGGTGGTGGAGATGAATTGTTTCCTTTGCCACACCCCCAACCCCAACACAGCTGCTCGCGAGGCAGCCCTGGCGACCGGTGCGTTTCGGTGGGCAGCCACAGCGACAATTCTGGACAACGGGATTGTCAGCCAGGATAGTACTGGATATGTTTACAACCCCCAGGCATTTACGCCAGACGGAGAGTTGGTTGAAGAATACATCCAGATACAGGACCCTACCAACGACAACTGCGGCACATGCCATGGATTGGTTCACAATGATCCGGTTGAGCCGCTCGTTGCCGCAGCATGCACAACGAATGATCTGCGCACCGACACGACCGGGCAGATCATTTCTCCCCAGCGTTTGATGGATTCCGGCTTGAACCTGGCTTCTAAGGAAGACCTGTCACGCACCTGGGATGTGCATGCCGAGCGAGTAGTCGCCTGTACTGATTGTCACTTTTCGTTGAATAACCCGATTTACTACCAGGAATCAAACGGAACTCAACCTGATCACCTCACATTCGATCCACGCCGCCTGGACATTGGCGACTATCTCTACCAACCGCTCCATCAATTCGCCCGCGGAGAAAGCGGGCAAAGCACGGTCGCTCCAGAACTAAAGGACACAATGCGGCAGTGTGATTCCTGCCATAACATTCAAGCCACCCACAACTGGCTGCCTTATAAGGAACGCCATACCAGCGAGCTCAGCTGCGAATCCTGCCACATTCCAGAAATGTATTTTTCGGCTCTCCAGCAGGTTGATTGGACAGTTTAACTGTCCAGGGTAGCCCGTTGGTCAAGTACCGGGGAGTTGAAGAGTGTGGGGATGTGCTTGTCGCCAGCGAGCCGACGGATAGAAATAAAGCGATTTTGATTTCAGCTTCCAACCAACCTGCCGCCCAGGTAAGTAAATTGATTACTGGCTATACTCCCGTCCTGCTGCCGCGCAGCGAGGTCGATGGCAACACTCGCCTGGCTCCATACAACCTGGTGACGAGCTGGTTCTGGGTGTATGGAGATCCGGAACGACCCGTCCCCCTGGCAAACCTCACAGCAGCCTGGATGAACGGCGATGCCTACGCCCCGGAAGTATTGGCTGAATTTGACACCAGTGGGGATGGTTTCCTGTCCAACAACGAGCTTGTTTTCGAACGCGATTCCCAGGTCGAATTGATCGCCAACCGGCTCGCGGCCCAAGGTCTTGCCGATCCACAGATCACTGCACAGGTACAGCCATACAGCATTAACCACACGGTTACCCATGGGGAGTGGGCGACGCGCGACTGCCAGACCTGTCACAGCAGGGATTCGCGCCTCATTGAGCCGATCGTATTGGCTGATTATATCCCGGGCGGTGTACAGCCCGAGTTCGTGGTGAACACCAATGCCCAGATGAACGGCAGCCTGGTCACCGACCCAGGTGGTGAATTGTATTACCAGCCGGATGCCGGAGCCAGCGGTCTATATATCTTCGGATCGAACCGGGTGGGCTGGGTTGATCTGTTTGGCAGTCTGGCATTTGTGGGCGTCCTCCTGGGGATAACATTGCATGGCAGCTTGCGGTTTTACAGCGCCTTGAAAGCCCCGCACGATACACACACCACCCGTAAAGTTTACATGTACACCGTGTATGAGCGGTTCTGGCACTGGCTGCAGACCTTTACCATTATCCTGCTGCTCTTTACAGGTCTGATTATCCATCGTCCAGATACCTTTGGTATTTTCAGCTTCCGTTATGTTGTGCTGGTGCACAACATCCTGGCAGTTATCTTACTCATCAACGCCTTCCTGGCGCTGTTCTATCACCTGGCAAGCGGTGAAATTAAACAGTATATCCCCCGTGTAGGCGGATTTTTCGACCAGGCTATCGTCCAGGCCATGTTTTATATGCGCGGGATTTTCAAAGGTGAGCAGCATCCTTTTGAAAAGACTACCTCTAATAAACTGAATCCGCTCCAGCAGGTGACATATTTTGGAATTCTCAATATCTTTCTGCCTTTAATGGTCATCACCGGCATCATGATGTGGGGGGTGCAGGAGTTCCCCAACCTGGCGGAAAGTATGGGAGGGCTGCCATTCCTGGCCCCCTTCCACACGCTTATCGCCTGGCTATTTGCGGCGTTTATCGTCGCCCATGTGTATCTGACAACCACTGGCCCTGCCCCCATGGCTGGAATCAAAGCCATGATGGTGGGCTGGGATGATGTCGAAATTGCTCATTCTTCTGAGGAGGATCCGAACCATGTCAACCACGACAGTGGAACCGAAACCGAGCGGGCGTAAAGCCAGCCTTGCGGCAATTTTTTCGCAGCGGGAAACCAGGCCATATGTTCACCCCTACGTAGGTGGCGCATTATTGGGCATCGTCCTGTTCCTGGCATTTTTCATCACCGGGAACGGCCTGGGAGCATCTGGCGGCTTGAATCGAGTGGTTGTTTACGTCGAAGACCTGGTCGCTCCGGAACACGTCGATCGGGTAGCCTACCTGCTGAAAATGGCCGGTGGAAACCTCAACGCTCTTGACAATTGGATTGTGCCAATGGTTGTGGGCACCCTCCTGGGTGGGTTTGTGGCCGGGTGGAGAAACGGACGGTTGAAACCGGAAACCGGTAAAGGACCGCACATCTCGGTGCGAGCGCGCTGGGCTTACGCCTTTATTGGCGGCGCATTCATGGGCTTTGGCGCTCGCTTCGCCCGCGGTTGCACCTCCGGTCAGGCTCTGTCAGGGGGAGCCGTGTTATCGGTCGGTAGTTGGGCATTCATGTTTGCGGTTTTCGGCGGCGCATATGCCTTGGCCTATTTCGTCCGCAGGCTTTGGAATTGAACCGGGAGGCATCTAATGGCACCTTTTCCACTCGCACTTGAACCTATGTATGGCAAAGCAGTAGCTTATTTCGTATACCTGCTGATCGGTTTCGGTTTCGGTTATATCCTCGAAATTTCAGGATTTGGCAATTCTCCCAAGCTGGCAGCCCAGTTCTACTTCAAGGATCTCACTGTCCTCAAGGTCATGTTTTCGGCGATCGTCGTCGCAATGGTGCTGATCTTTGCGGCTACGGGCCTTGGCCTGCTTGACTTCAACCTCATCTGGGTCAATCCCACATACCTGCTGCCCGGCATCGTGGGCGGACTCATCATGGGTGTGGGCTTTATCGTCGGGGGCTTTTGCCCAGGAACTTCACTCGTTGCCCTGGCCACACTTAAAAAAGATGGTTTATTTTTCAGCCTGGGTGTGCTGTTTGGCATCTTCCTGTTCGGTGAATCAGTCGGCTCGTTCGAAGGCTTTTGGAACTCAACCTACATGGGTCGTTTCACCATCCCAGACTGGCTCGGCCTGCCCACCGGGGTGATTGTCTTGTTGATTATTTTGATGGCAGTCTTCATGTTCTGGGGAGCCGAGCAGCTTGAGAAAATTTTCGGTGGTCGCAACCTGAAAATCGAGCCGAAATGGCGCTATGCGGCTGCAGGCATCTTGACCCTGGGGGCGGTTGCTGTTCTTTTCATCGGTCAGCCCACCAACGCGGACCGATGGTCCCGAATTTCTGCCGAAAAACAGGCGTTGCTCGACGAACGGGCAGTCCAAATCCATCCCGGCGAACTACTGGCAACCCAGGCTGATCGGCTGCTGCAGGTCGTCTTGCTGGACGTACGCAGTGAAGCGGAATTCAACCAGTTTCACCTGCGCGATGCGCGCAACGTCAGTTTGGACGAGCTGTCTGGCCTGGCTGCCGAGCTGCTAAAAGAACCTGCCAATACGGTCTTCGTTGTGATGAGCAACGGGGAGGCAGATGCAACCGAAGCCTGGAAAACTCTGGTATCCGAGAGTGTACCAAATGTTTATATCCTGGAAGGCGGCATCAACCAGTGGCTGGCTTACTTTGCAGGCGGTGACAATCGCATCCAGGCGGTCAGCCCGGCTGCAGGGGATACACCTGCATACCTGATAAACGCTGCTCTTGGAGACCGTTTTCCAGCGGCGACACCAAATCCTCATCAATATGAACTGGAATATGTCCCCAAGATCAAGTTAGAGCTAAAGCGCGGTCCGGGCGGCGGTGGCTGTGGTTGACACTGCCATCAAAACCGGCTAGGTTTTCCCAAACGGAGCTTCGTAAGGAAGCTCCGTTTGTCATCCCTGGCAGACCCATTTCCCACGCTGCATGTTGTGAACATCCCCCACTAACCCTGGGTAAGCAGGGCTATCTATCTTGCGCGAAATGTATCTGGCCCCGGTTCGTTTACCAGGGCCAGCATCTCTTGCGTGTGAAATTGGTTAGGGAAATTTGGGACAAGGTATTTAATAGGTCACGCGTGGTTCCATTTCTTTTGCAGCCATTATCCATGCGGTAACTTCTGCTTGTGACGGTAAACGGCGTACGAGTTTCCGCTCTGCGTTTTTCTCACTCATTGCAGTATGTAAGTTTTCAGGGTTGCGGTTGCGGAGTTCCTTTACGGTGTCTACACCTGCTGCTTCGAGCAGATCACTGTACTCCTCACCTACTCCGGGAACTCGCATCAAGTCAGCGCGATTAACCCAACCCAGCAGCAGAGTCGCCGAAATGCCAGTTGATTCAACCAGCTGCTCGCGGCCCCTGCGGGATCCACCGACATCCAGCAAATCTGCGGTAGTATAAACACCAACTTCGCCCAATTTTTCTGCATAAACGGGTCCAATCCCCTCGATAGCGGTGATCTTTTGGGCAGTGCGCTCATTAATGAGCGGCGGTGTTTCCTCCCAAGTTTGCACATCTTCCTCGATCTCAGGTTCTGTTTCTTCCTGGAGTGGCAGCCCGGCGAGGTCATGATAAATTCCGAGGATACCCAGTTGTTTTCCGGCTACAACTACCGGAATACCGTACACGTCCACATCCACCAGGCTGTCGTCGCTGCGCTTCCGGCGGGTCACCAGGCGCATCATTTCTCCCCCTGCGATCCGTTCGTTCAATGCTCGCGCTTCCTCCGAGTACTCATCGGTTGCGATCAATGGGTCCAGAGCTTTTCCGCGAATATCTTTCAAGCTGTAGCCAAACATGGATTCGAATGCCGGGTTGCAGTCGATCACAGTCAGGTCCTGGCGCAAAGTGACAATTGCCAGCGGGCTGTTGCGAAATAGGGTTTCATAATATTGTTTTTGAAGCTGTAGCTCAGTGGAAGCCTGCTTGCGATCGCTAACATTGCGGACGATCAATACATTTCCGTAACGGTCTTCCTCAAGCTGAAGGGGGTTGCCGGTGACCTCATACCAACCATCCAGCCGGGCAAAGCGTGTTTCGATTTTTTGGGAGGCGAATGTTTCCAGGGTAGTTTCCGATCCGAACAACTCAGAAATGTGTTTGCCGATGATTCCGGAGTAATCGGTTTGGAATGCGCGAGGAGTTGCCTGGTTGCAGCGCACAACCACACCGCGTTCGTCTGTCAAAATCAGTAGATCTTGGACAGCATCGAAAGTGGCTTCCCACTGTTTTTTCCCTCGTCCAATAGCCTCTTCCGTTTCCTGAAATTTCACTTCTGCGCCAGTGTACTTTTCCTGAAGTTCCACTATTTCAGCTTCATTCTGCCGGGCTGTCTCCCCGCGCTCTCGCAGCGCCTGCTCGAATTGAAGCTGTTGGGCACGCAGATTCTGGACCTCAGTCTGGGAGCGTTCGCGTGCGATCTCAAGCTGTTGTTTTAGTTCGTAGATCCGGTCTTCCCGCGCGCCCAGGTAGCCAAGTAAAATCGCCAGGACGATCGGGGCAGCGAACAAAATCCACATCAGGGGGCGCGTGGTCAATACAGTAACTACATTTTGTAAGGTAATTGGTTGGTTCTCCGTGCTCAATACGACCAGCACAGCCACAACCAGAATAACAATTCCCAATAAGAAGCCAATAAGAGCAAACCACAGCCAATTTCGTGATTTTTTAACGGTAGATTTCGCCATCTTCATTTCTCCCAGGCTAGGATTTCGTAAAACATGTTGCTGGATATGATCAAATTCGTCTATGAGTGTAGCAAATTTTTCCTGGAAATACTACCCACACAATATATTTTGGCAAATTTCGATGCTGTTTTCATCTTGCCGTGATTGATCATAAGGACGCGAGACGGAATGTATATCAAAACAAAAGCTGATCTATAATAATCCTGGTTCTTTTAATGAAACCCAGCCAAAAAAGAGGAAATAATTCAATGCAATCTTTGTCGCACCAGGTCCCATCAATCTCTAAAGCGCTCCTGGATGAGTACCGGAGCGCTTCGCGTGGTCCTATCTTTGCTCCCGGTGATGTTGGTTATGAAACAGCCTGCAGAGGCTGGAACTTATCCATCGCCCATCACCCTGCCCTGGTTCATCAGGTTGAAAACGAAGATGACCTGCAGCAAGCGGTTCGATTTGCCCGCCGCGCACTACTTCCGCTTGCAATCCTATCAACTGGTCATGGCATCCTGGCACCAGCGGATGGTTGTTTGTTAGTAGTAACTTCCGCGATGAATGCCGTTGAAATTGACCCTGCTGCCCGATCTGCCCGAGTTGGGGCAGGTGCCATATGGGGGCAGGTTCTCGAAAAAGCTCACTCGCTGGGGTTGGCTCCCTTGCTGGGCTCATCACCTGGAGTCGGAGCGGTTGGCTACACCCTTGGAGGTGGTCTGGGGTGGCTGGCACGCAAATATGGCCTGTCGTCGGACAGCGTCCTGGCATTCGATCTGGTAACTATGGATGGAGAAATTCGCAGGGCCAGCCCCAGCGAGAATTTCGATTTATTCTGGGGGCTGCGCGGCGGCGGTGGGAGCTTCGCGATTGTCTCTGCCATGGAAATCCAACTCTACCCGGTTGAATATGTCTATGGGGGCACCCTCGTTTACCCGGTGTCGTTTGTGGATGAGGTGTTGCTTCGCTATCGCGATTGGGTGCCAACCTACCCGCCTGAATTAACAACCTCTGTGAAAATCACCAATTTCCCGGATATGCCGATAGTGCCCGAGCCGATGCGCGGGCAGACTTTTGTGATGGTAAATGGCTGTTACTGCGGCGAACCAGCCGCCGGAGTAGCATTCTTCCAGGATTGGTTCACCTGGGGAAAACACCTGCAAAACTCGTTCCGGGTCATGCCTTTCAGCGAAGTAGGCACGATCAGCAATGATCCTGTTGATCCTTTGCCATCCTTCAGCAGCGGCGCCTGGCTCCGAGAGCTGAGTGATAACGCCTTGCAAACGATCAGCCGCTTTGCTGTATCCCGTAATGGTTCCTCACCACTGGTCTTCACGGAGGTCCGCCATGTTGGCGGTGCTATGACATCCATCCCCCGAGTGCAGAAAGAAAGCGCATTTTCAATGCGTGCATCTCCCTTCATTATGCACCTGATTTCCATCGCTCCTACCGTCGAAAGCCACACTTACCTAAATGATTATGTCACGCAGTTCAAGGCTGCCATGCGCCAGGACCTTAACGAGGGAACGTATTTAAATTTCCTGGAGGGCGAAGAGTCCCGACAGCACACCGCCGAGGCATTTACCGGGGATGCCTTCCAGAAATTAAAAGCATTAAAAACAAGATATGATCCTGATAACCGGCTGCATACAGGTTTCAACATCCCACCAGCCTGACGACTATCGTTGGCTATTTAGATGCTTGTCTCTCGGGGGAGGCACCGCCATTTGTTAGTCTATACGAAGCAAAATTACTGATAAACCTATTTGGCAAGTTAGCGACATCAAAAAACTGCCAGCGCCTGAGCGCTGGCAGTTTTCAGCTGGGTATTGGAAGCCTACAAATTGAGAGCTGCCGTTCGCTTAGCGGCCTGCCAGAGAGATGACTTTGGCAACCAGGGTCGGGGTGCCTTGCACCAGGCGAGCAACAATCGAAACCTTGTTGCAGCCAGGGATGTCGGCCGAAAGGCTCATTACTTCGGTGTCGGTTCCAGCCAACGTTACACTGATGTCATATTCGCCAGCCGGGAGCATGGTTTTGACTAAATCGCCAAATTCAAATCCCGGGATTGCGAGATCGCCGTTGATATATACATCGACGGGCAGTTCCATGGGAAGTCCCAGGCGCTCACCGTTAATCCCGTGCTTGACCTGGACGTAAAAATTATTTGGATCACAGAATTTGCCAGGCTGATCAACCTTGGCAAAGGCCGGCGATGCAGCCAGGCCAAAAGCTAAACCAAAAAGAACCAGTACTGAAAGAACTTTCCATCCGAGTTTCATGTCCATCCTCCAATTTTATATTTGCTTTTTTGATTTCTTGTGTTCTAAACTGCAGGCTTCCGCTGAATTTTCCCTTACCATGCTGGTATTGTTTATTCTGAGTGGTAAGGCTGTTTTACTTACAATTCATTTATACAGAAATATTTACAATATGTCAACAATATATAAACGTTACTTATCGATTTCTCATTATCCAGGAAAACTGCCTGCCTGACCGTGCATATGCGGATTGTCCTACCGGAAACAAGTTACGCATGATTCGATGCTACAATGGACAGAAATTTATCCCAAATCAGGAGGTTGGTGTGGATCCAAATGCTTTTACCACACGCAAAGACGTACCCTTAGAAATGACATGGGATCACTCCGCAGTATTTTCAAGCTGGGAAGTCTGGGGTGCAGAGTACGAGGCAGCCGAAGCAGATCTTCCCCGGTTGAGTGCGTTTGCCGGTCGATTGCAGGCCGGTCCCGCATTGGTTCTTGACTGGATTGCGGAGTACAGCCAGCAGTTCAGGCGCTTGATGAAATTGTTCCTGTTTGCCCGTATGTCGAATTCCGTCGACACATCGGATGGAGAAGCCAAGAAATCTTTAGCGCAGGTCATGGGATTGCAAGCCCGGTTTAATGCCGCCAATAGCTTTGCTATCCCCGAATTCCTTGCGCTTGGCGATACTGTCCTCAATTGGACAGAAACCGAGATTGGCTTGTCGATCTATCGGCACTTTATTGAGAATATTCTGCGCCAGAAACCCCACCGCCGTTCTGCAGAAATTGAAGCCCTATTGAGCAGCCTTGCCGATCCTTTTACTGCTGTCTCTCAAACAGCCCGTGAGTTGACCAATTCCGACCTCAAATTTGTTCCTGCACTTGACAGTTCCGGTTCATCCCAGCCAGTTCATCAGGCTACCATCCCTCCCACCGGCATTGAAAGCTCTGATCGCACCCACCGTCGAAACGCCTGGGAAAGTTTTGCTGATGGCTACCGTTCGGTGGAAAATACCCTGGCGAGCAATTACATTGCTGCGGTCAAGCAGTTTGTTTTTCTGGCGCGGGCACGTAATTACAGTTCCGTTCTAGAAATGCGCCTGGCATCCGCCAATTTACCGGTCGAGGTCTTTTACAACCTGATCGGCGTCTTCAAGCAGAATTTACCCGTCTGGCATCGTTATTGGGAGGTCAAACGGCGCATCCTAGGTGTGGATACGCTCCATCCCTACGATGTCTGGGCTCCAATTGTTACGAACCCGCCAGATATTTCTTTCCATCGGGCAGTGGATTGGATTTCCGCCTCGCTTGGGCCGCTTGGGGAAGATTATGTCACGATCCTGCGCCGCGGCTGCCTTCCAAGAACGCTGGGTAGACTATGCCCCCAATGCCACCAAGATGCAAGGTGCGGCATCTTCCTTGCGTTTCGATGCTCCTCCCTTCATCTACATGACCTATAACAATACGCTGACAGCCATGAGTGTTCTGGCCCACGAATTGGGACATTCCATGCACAGTTACCTGATGTCAGAACACCAGCCAGTTGTGTATACAAACTTTGATGTACTTTCCTCAACCGTAACCGAAACCGCCTCCAATTTTCATCAGGCTATGTTAAGAGCCTTCCTGCAAAATGAAAGAGCCACCGACCGGGATTTCCAGATCGCATTGATCGATGAGGCGATGTTCAATTTCCATCGCTATTTCTTCACCATGCCCACCCTGGCCCGTTTCGAATTCGAAGTGTTCAGCCGTGCGGAGCAAAACCAGCCCCTTTCAGCTGCAATTCTCAACCAGCTTGCCCGCGACTTGTTTGCTGAAGGGTATGGGGAGACGATGATCGATGACCCGCCGCGCACAGCACTCACCTGGGCCCAGTATTTGCACCTCTACATTCCGTATTACACCTTCCAGTATTCGGTCGGGATCAGCACCGCACACGCCCTTGCCAACCGTGTCATCAGCAAGGGATCTGGGGCGGCTCAGGATTACCTAAAATTCCTCGCTGCTGGCGGCTCGCTTTATCCCATGGATTTATTTAACCTGGCAGGCACAGATATGGCTTCGCCCAAACCTGTAGAACAGGCGTTCGCAGTCCTCGGCGACCTGGTGGATCGGCTGGAATCGCTGGCAGTGTAGTTCTGGCTTTTTTGGATATGCACTTTCATTGCAGCGCTACACCTCGACCTGTTAATAAAAAAAGGAGCCCTGATGGCTCCTTTTGATTCTTGTGGGTTTGATTAGTCGGGGATGTACAGTTTCTGGCCTGGGAACAAAAGGTTGGGGTTCGTCCCAATCGTCGTCCTATTCGACTGGTAAATCTTATTGACATTGGCTGAATCTTGATTGCCGTAAAACTTCTGCGAAATCGTGCTTAAGTTGTCGCCGGACTGGACGGTGTAGCAGGCAGCACCGGATTTCAGGTTTGTGCGAATAATCATGATTGTCTCCTATACTCCATTGTTATTGTGATTTCGGATTCCGGCGGATCAACACACCCCGCTCATGTCGGGGTAGCTGGGTAAGGTGGGAGATCCACCCCCGCTGGTGGTATTGCAGACACCACTCATGTCTGGGTATGTCCCGGTTGGTGGGGTCGTCGGGGGAACCGCTGTATTACACACACCGCTCATATCGGGATAGGTTGTCGCCCCTGCCCGCAAATCGGTGCGCACTTTGAACTGCACCATCATTTTTCTTTCCATTAGCTCTGTGCTCCTTAGCAGGTTTTTTTCAGCCCGCCATCATTGCTCAGTCTGTTTTCTGGGAGGCAACCTGTATACTCAATATCCTACCACGAAAAAAAATGAACGACACTACGTCATTTATCGGATTTTTCGACAAAAACAAGCATTCCGACCACGAAACTCCCATTTATCCTCCTGGCGAGGAAACACACCGAAAGGCAGCTGCCTTGTCATTAATTTTTGAGATGAGCTTCCCAAGGGGCTATAATAAATTAAACTTTTCCCAGAGGTTCAAGAAAATGGCACTGAAATACCCCGTAACGCTCACAATTGATCAGATCGACGATTTTCACGGCACACAGGTAGCCGATCCATATCGCTGGCTGGAGGACGTCGACGCCCCGCCTACATTGGATTGGGTCGCTGCACAAAATGAGCTTACCTTCGGTTTCTTGGAACAAATTCCGGCCCGCGAACAAATCCAGCAGCGCCTGACCGAGCTCTGGGATTATCCCAAAAAAACCGTCCCCATCCGGCGCGGCGCACGTTATTTTCAATTCCGCAATTCCGGGTTACAGAACCAGGATGTATTGTATGTTATGGACACAATTTTGGACGAGGGTCGCATCTTATTGGATCCAAACACCCTGTCCGAAGACGGCACGATCGCGCTTAATAACTGGTCCATCAGCCGCTCTGGAGAGCTCCTTGCGTACGGTACAAGCAGCAGTGGGTCTGATTGGGTTACCTGGCGCGTTCGCCGGGTGGCTGATGGGCAGGACCTGGCAGATACGATCCTATGGAGTAAATTTTCAGACGCAAGCTGGCTGCCAGATGGATCGGGATTTTATTATTCACGCTACGACGAACCAGTTGCCGGGCAGGCTTATGAGGATACCAACTATCATCAAAAAGTTTACCTGCACCGCCTTGGTTTTCCCCAGGTGGAAGATGAACTCGTTTACGCCCGGCCCGATCATAAAACATGGGGTTTCAATGCTGAAGTGAGCGACGATGGTTGCTATCTCACCCTGTTTGTCAGTGAAGGCACCGATCAACGCAACCGCTTGTTCTACCAGGACCTAGAAGCAAGTGGTGAAACCATAGAGCTGATCGCGGAGTTAGAAGCAGGGTTCGAATACCTGGGAAATGACGGGCCAGTTTTTTATCTGCTAACCGATCTGGATGCACCACTCAGCCGGGTGATCGCCATTGATGTGACCCACCCTGCTCGTGATTCATGGACTACGATTATCCCGGAAGGCACGGACCGGTTGGAGCTTGTAAAAATTATTCACAATGAATTCATCACTGTCTACCTGCATAACGCTTACCACAAACTATTCCGTTTTGATTTAGCCGGCAACCCACTGGGAGAGATTGAGCTGCCCGGCCTCGGCTCGCTGCAGGCGTATGCGTATGTGCTCAGCCTGCATGGGCGCCGTTCGGATGAACAGCTTTATTACGCGTATAACTCTTTTACAACCCCGCCTTCAATTTATCAATATGATTTTTCAACCAGTCAAAGCGAATTGGTTTACCAGCCAGATATCAATTTTGATTTTAGTGACTTGATCACCGAGCAAGTTTTCGTTCGCTCTAAAGATGGAACCCCCCTGCCGCTTTTCTTGACCTACCGCCGGGGTCTCGTAAAAGATGGCAACAACCCCACCCTGCTGTATGGTTATGGCGGTTTCAATATCCCGATTATGCCGTCATTTGCAGTGCAGCGCTTAATCTGGCTGGCACTCGGAGGAGTCTATGCACAGGCAGTTTTGCGCGGCGGGAGTGAGTTCGGCGAAGCTTGGCATGCAGCCGGTAAAGGCCATCAGAAGCAAAATGTGTTCGATGATTTTATCGCTTGCGCCGAACATCTGATTGACTCGGGCATTACAAGTCCCTCGCGCCTTGCAATCGAAGGTCGCTCCAATGGCGGGCTGTTGGTTGGAGCCTGCCTGACCCAGCACCCGGAGTTGTTTGGCGCCGCCTTACCGGCGGTCGGCGTGATGGATATGCTGCGATTCCACAAATTTACAATTGGTTGGGCATGGGTATCCGATTATGGCTCCCCAGATGATCCAGATGATTTTCGCGTCTTGGTCGCGTACTCACCTTTGCACAACGTCCAACCTGGAACACATTACCCGGCCACCCTGATCACAACCGCAGATCATGATGACCGTGTGGTTCCGGGTCATTCATTCAAATTCGCCGCCACCTTGCAGGCTGCCCAGGTAGGTGACGCGCCAATACTCATTCGGATCCAAACCAAAGCCGGGCACGGTTTTGGCAAGCCAACTGCGGTGTTGATCCAGGAACAGGCAGATATTTTGGCCTTCCTGGTAAAAACCCTCGATGTCATTCCTGAGCCAAATTTCTTGAACAACATACACACATGACAGGCATCCAAAATAAGATAATAGAAATATCCACTCTAAGGGAGGAAATGCGTGCCCTCCGCTCCCAGCAAAACCATACGGAGTTGACTGACTCAACAGTTCATATCCAATATTCTTGATTTCCCTCCTGGAATTTCGAATAATCGTGTCTCTTTCAATTCCGGCAGAGATTGATCTGCCGGAATTTGTTTGCGCCAGACGTTTATACAGGTAGGAAAGTCACATTCTCGATCGATATGATTCGTCTTGCAAAATTGAGAATAGTTTTACAAGCTGTCTGTATGGCAAACATCCTGAATTTTGCTACGATTAACTGGTTTCGGGATGAGCGCAGAATATCCAAATCTCATTTCCATGTCCCGAACTCATCTGAAATTAAATTACAGGAATGGGTGCTATACGGGATTGGGAGGAATGATGCACGTCCTGGTTGCAGTTATTTTACTTGCAGTACTGGCATTTGACATGTTGGGGAGCCTGGTTGGGCGCTGGATGAGGTCAACAGTCACCCGCGAGCCAAAGGTAGATAGAGACCAATCTCAGACCGGCAGGTCGCCGACATGAGGCAGGTAAACATATTAATCTTGGAAATCTTGTTCAAGCGCGCTGGATAGCCTGGTTCCCTATAATCAGACGATTTTCTGGCCTGTCCATGCCTTCTTCAGGGCTGTATATCCACCAGATCACCAAACCCGTTGATCACCAATTTCCATGAGCTACCAGGCTGGTACTGCTCGTATTCGGAAAAACTGCTGGTACGGTATGAATAGGTCTTACCGCTTTCAGTGATGAACAAAACAGTATAGGTCTCGTCACGCTCACTTCCCAGACTCTCCCCATCTCCCAGGATAGGTTCGGGCCAAACTGGCGAAAATCCACTGCCAGATGTTGTGGCTGTATCTACCTGGCGCAGCTCGGTTACTGAATAATTGCAATAATCTGCATAGACTTCATAGGAACAATCCTGCACCACTTCGGCAAAACCACTCCCGCTGTCAACCGTGTATGGCGTTCCACACACTTCTACTGAATTTGGCACCGGCTCATCCACAACCGAGCGCACCTGCTTGCTGCAGCTACCCACATCCGCTCCAGAAGGGATCTCATCAACCCAATCCTGGTACTCAACCGGTACAAGCGCCATCACGGGGATGCTGTACTGCCAGTTGGCTTGCTCGACAATAGCCCGAATATTATCCGTCTGCGCTCCCCGGAACATGACAAACGCTAATACTCCACACAGGACGACAGCGATCAAAATGATTCCGACAATTAGCAGCGGATTTCGGGCGGGTCGAGCGGTAGGTGTGGCAGAGGGCAGTTTTTCTGCTGAAGTTTCATGTGCCAGGCTCGCTCCGCAGTTGGTGCATTTTAATGCTGTATCGGGGTTTTCGGAACCACAGTTCGGGCATGTGATGGTTTTTTGTGGGCCGGTTCGATAAGCTCCCAAGACCTTTCCTGCTTCCCGCTTCACGCCTTCTCGCAGGTCTCCACCACACTGGCTACAAAACTCTGTCCCGGCAGGATTGCGGGTACCGCAAAACGGGCAGTGGATATCCGGTCCCGCCTGGGCTTGCGCAATTTTATCCTCATCTGTCAGAAGTTCCTGGCGGTCAGGTGCCTGAAACTGCACATCTGCTGGTTGGGCAGCCCCACAGCTCAGGCAAAATTTGTTGGAACCCGGGTTGAGACCGTTGCAGTTCGGGCATATCCACTGCAGTTCAACATCACCAATTTTCTTGCGCGCCATTGTCAACCTCTAGCTATGAATTGGAATTTATGCGTATTAATTTTATCTTAATCCTGGCTGTATTTTGGTAGGTATTGCCTTACATCTTCCGGACAGGCTGTCAAAATTGAAAACCTCCATCCCCCGGGCAGCCGGGGGAAGGAGGTTTCACCCATTCTCTCCAAGGAGGAGAACTTACACAAAGGCTAATAACGTCGTTTTAACCGATATGGTCAATCTCAATTACCTTACTTTTGGCAGCCCATTAAGGTTCAACCATCGATTTTTTCGCCTGGTTATTCGAGGTTTCATAACGGTAGTGATTCTGTAAATCTATCTTTATTCAACCTTGGTAAACTTGGGCCTATGCCCGGGAAACAGTGTCAGCAAATATTTGTACGAATAGCCAATATATTTGATTCTAACTATGAAACCAGGTCGGAAATCACAGGGGTCTGGTTGTTGTTCTGATACAAACTGATTGGTCAGTTGGCTGTGCGGGCAATTCCAAACCATGGTATAAACAGTTCTAATCGGCGCCAGATTGGAGCCGGTTATGTCCGTTTGTGCTGGCTTTCCAACAAATATTGAAACCCCTGGTAAGAGACCCATATGACCAACGACAACATCCCACCTTTTTTACCCCTAATTGATGTTCGCTTTGAAAGCAGTGAGTTAGTTATCCCCCCTGGTGGCAGTTTGCAAACTGTATTGCTCTTAAAAAACAATGGCGATGAGGTGGATTTCTTAGAGATCGGTGTGATGGGTATCCCAACCGAATGGGTCAGGCTATCTGAGCGAGTTATTCGCCTTGGTCCAGGTGGGGAGGGCAGTGTTATCCTTACCCTTGATATTCCTGAACCAGACGAGGTGAAACCAGGGGAATATATTCTCGTTGTCCGGGTCAACAGCCAATCGAACCCATCCCAGCGTTTGACAATTGAAGCCATGCTTCGCATTGGGCATCAGGAGATCGAAGGCAGGATCGGTGCGATTCTCGAAAACTCGCAGTTTTCCGTAATACCCGGCAGCAGTATTGAAATTCCGATCCTGGTGATTAATAACGGTCTCGAGACAGATCAATTCCGCCTTGCTATTGAAGGGCTTCCTACCGCCTGGCTCACCAGCTCGAATCCCATCGTCCGTTTGGAACCTGGGGAAGAAAAAACAATCACCTTTGCGGTAAAACCACCACGCGATCCATCCAGCCGGGCAGGTCGCCATCCGTTTAAAATCCGATTGTTAAGCCAACTCAACCCAGCCGATCGGGCAGAAGCAGACTGCGTCCTAACAGTCAGTGCTTTCTCACAGTTCAGTTGCGAATTAAGCACGCGGAGGCTCACGTCTGAGCTCACCGGTCGAGTGATCATTCGCAACCTGGGAAATATTACTGATACCTACCGGCTCGGATGGCGCAGCCAGAATGATGCGCTTGAATTTGATCCCGAGCCGCAGCAGCAGATGAAAATACAATCTGGTGAAGCCGCCGCCGCCGAGTTTATTGCCAGGCCGGTTTCACGTCCGATTTACGGCGGGGAATATATTTATCCGTTTAACGTTGTTGTCCAGTCCTCTGACCGCCAGACTCAATCGCTCAACGGTGAAGTGGTAGCCAAAGCCATGATCCCTACCTGGGTTCTGCCGGTGGTCGTGGTTGTGTGTTTGGTATTGAGTATTCTTGCGGTGTTTCTAATTTTCGGAGGCGGAAATCGCGATTCCTCCCACGCCACGCAAACTGCTCAAGCAGGCACGTACTGCAATCGCCAACCAGACCGTGGCAGCTCAGGCAACGCTGCGATTTCGAGCAGACCGCCATCGCCAATATGACACAGGCTGCAATTGAAGGCCAACAGGATAGTGATGGAGATGGGTTGACGAACACGGAAGAGGCTCAAATTGGCACCGACCCCTTGAACCCGGATACGGATGGGGATGGCGTGAATGACGGTGATGAAGTCAGGGTCTGGCGGACCAATCCGCTGAACCCGGACACGGATGGCGATGAGTTGAATGAAGGTGAACTGAAATCCAGCGAAGCACAGATCCGCTTAACCCAGATACGGACGGGGATGGTTTGCGGGATGGAAACGAAGTCCAGCGTGGCACCGATCCACGCAATCCGGATACGGACAATGATCGTCTTAATGATGGTCGCGAGATTGAACTGGGAACGAACCCGCTCAACCCGGATACGGATAATGACCGCCTCCAGGATGGGGCTGAAACGCCTCCCTGCCCGGACCCCTTGAATCCAGATACCGACCGTGACGGCCTGATTGATGGCGTCGACCTGGATCCGTGTGATCCAGCCAATCCTTCGCTTACCGCAACTGCGATTGCCGGCGTCCCACCCACGATTGCACCTGCTACGCCTATTCCTACCAGCCAGGTCACACCCCCACCTCCCAACATCAGCGGTGTTTTTACTTTCGTTTCAGACCGTGACGGAAACCAGGAAATTTACATCTATCGCACTTCAAATGGTTCAGTCACCCGCCTGACATTCGATCCAGGCATCGACACCCAGCCGGTAATCTCGCCTGATGGATCCCGGATTGCCTTCGCCAGCAATCGCTCTGGTAACTCCGAGATCTATGTTATGAATATCGATGGTACAGCGCTCACCAACATCACCAACCATCCCGCAACAGATGATCACCCGGCCTGGTCTCCAAATTCTGCGTTTATCGCATTCTCCACAGACCGCGATGGCAACCGTGAAATTTATACAATGGGCGCCGACGGAAGCAATGCTCTCAACCTGACTCTGAACCCGGCCAACGAGAGCGAGCCCGACTGGTTTGAGGATACCCGTCTGATTGTCGGTAGCGGCGAATGGATTGCCTTTACTTCCAATCGGGACAACAATCAAGAAATATATCTGATGCGCACTGACGGCAGTGGTCAGATTAATATCAGCAATAATCCAGCCGAAGATTTCCAGCCGGCCGACCGGGAGGATGGTCAGCGGGTGTTATTCACCACCAACCGCGATGGCAACCTTGAAGTCTACCAGATGAATTCAGACGGAGGCAACCCGCGCAATATCACCATCAACCCTGCCGATGACCAGATGCCCGCCTGGGACCCGAGCCAGAACTGGGTAGTTTTTGTTTCCAATCGCAACGGTAATCAAGATATGTTTGTCCAGCGCCTGGATGGCTCGGCCCCGTCTGCAGCTCTCTTACCAAGCCCTGCTTCCAACGAAACCTATCCCGACTGGGATTAGCTTGTTCCTGGAGCATTAAACAACCAGCCCGCCAATAAATTGGCGGGCTGGTTCATTGTTTGTCACTTCAGTCTACCGCTGGACCTGCGCCCCGAACTTTCTCGGTCACGTTGTCGCTGAATTGGCGGAAATTGCTTGCAAACATTTCGACCAGCTTGCGCGCCTGGATGTCATAAGCCGTTCCGTCTTTCCAGGTATTGCGTGGATTTAATACTTCCGCTGGCACATCCCGCACCGAACGTGGCACTGCAAAGCCGAAGTTAGGATCGATATCCATTTCAGCACGGTCCAAAGAACCGAGTAAAATGGACGAGACCATTTTTCGGGTATAACCCAGTTTTATCCGCTGCCCTTCGCCATATGGTCCCCCAGTCCAGCCCGTATTTACCATCCATACCTGTGTGCCGTGGCGGTCGATTTTTTCCCCCAGCAGGCGTGCATAAACACCAGGGTGATGCGGCATAAATGGCGCTCCAAAGCATGCGCTGAATACCGGGCTGGGCTCTTTGACACCTCGTTCTGTCCCTGCCACCCGGGCCGTATAGCCGCTGAGAAAATGATACATGGCCTGATCACGTGTCAGGCGGCTGACTGGAGGCAGTACACCAAATGCGTCAGCAGTCAAGAAAATGATATGTTTGGGATGTCCACCAACACCATCGCGCGTAGCATTTAATATGTGGGAGATCGGGTAGCTTCCCCGGGTATTCTCGGTAATTGAATCATCATCCACATCCACCCGCCGGGTACGGCTGTCATAAACGACGTTTTCCAGGATCGTACCAAACCGGCGTATTGCTGCATGGATCAATGGCTCTCCCAGTGCATCCAAATGGATAACCTTGGCGTAACAGCCCCCCTCCAGGTTGAAGACACCCTGGTCACTCCAACCGTGCTCATCGTCTCCGATTAATGTGCGCTCGACGTCATTGCTCAATGTCGTTTTGCCCGTGCCGCTCAATCCAAAAAACAAGGCAACATCATCCCGGTTGCGCCCATAGTTTGCACTGCAGTGCATACTGAGGACGTTTTGCTTGGGAAGCAAATAATTCATCGCAGTAAATATACTTTTTTTAATCTCACCAGCGTATTCGGTTCCACCTATCAATACTTGCCGCGCCTCAAAATCGGCAAGGATAACTGTCTGGCTGTTGACCCCATCCTCCTGGGGGACAGCATGAAACCTCGGCAGGTCAATTACCGTAAACTGGGGCACGTGACTGCGTAATTTTTCTGGATCAAATTCACGAATAAACATGTTACGGGCGAATAGGCTGTGCCAGGCATACTGGGTGATAATCCGGACCGGCAGCTGGAAAGCAGGGTCTGCTCCCACGTATCCATCGAAAACAAACAAGTCCACATTTTGTAGATAAGCCAGCATCTTAGCCCGCACCTGGTCATAATGCGCCCGGCTGATGGGTTGGTTGTTGGGTCCCCACCAGATTTCATTTTCGGTTGAGCTTTCGCGCACAATAAACTTATCTTTTGGTGAGCGTCCTGTGTGGTCTCCGGTACGCGTCAACAGAGGGCCAAGGTGTCCCATGACACCTTCATAACGGCGTAAAGCTTCCTCATATAACATCGGGGTTGTGAGATTCCAGAACACCTGGCCAGGATTGACAATACCTTGCTTGGATAAGTCAAATTCACTCCTATATGCACCTGTGAACGGCATGACAATCTCCTTTCTTCAATCCTAATTACCCCAGGATTGTGATTAACTCCACAAATGGAATTTTCCGTATAGTATCACAAGAATGCAGTTTAGAACGGACCGTTAGTTGAAACTTCAAGCTTGTAGGCGGTCAGATTGAGTTTCCCCAATCTAACAACTGCAGTAATGTGCTCACCGCAGTTGGCTCAGTCCAGGCCAATATAATTAATTTTAAAGGTATTCGATTGGTTGGTGAACATTCGATCAATACCCCAACTGGAAAAGGCACGAGCGCATCGGATAGATTTCCAGACCGGGCCTACATTGTGTGCTCTTCTTCAGATCCCAGTTCTCTCAACCACTTTTCCGGGTCGATGGCCAAAGATAAACCGACGACTTTTTTACATCAGCCTCGAGAATCTACATGTCAATATTGAAATATACAAAAAGAAATGTTAAACTTCGGTATCATGCTCCGTTATATTCTCCTTGGCTTTATTCTCTACAAACCTTGTACGGGTTACGAGTTAAAACAGTTCCTCGATAACTCCACCGGGTATTTTTGGCACGCCTATCACAGCCAGATCTACACGACCCTCGGTAAATTAGAAGCAGAAGGTTTGATCCATTCTGAAGTGGTCGGTGGGACAGATCATCTCACTCGCCGCTATTATGAAATTACTCCTCAGGGACGGGAAGTTGTGCTCAACTGGGCAAACCAACCCCTCACCGAGCTCCCCAAGATTAAGGAAGACCTCCTGGTGCGAGTCTTTTTTTCAGGCACGCGCGAAATCCCAGAGATACTCGCCGAGCTACGTCTACACCGCCGGATGCATCAGCAAATGTTGGAAGTTTATAGTGGCATTTCAGCCCAGCTTCAAAAACCACTTGTTGAACATCCCAAATCCCATCCGGATATTGATCTAAATCTGAACCGTGTCTTGAACAATTCAACTCTGCGCTTCGGGATTGCCTACGAGAAGATGTATATCGAATGGCTCGATCAGCTGATCAATGAGCTGGGGGGTATGCAAGCTGTATCTGAATGAAACTGGCTGTTTGAGTTCCTTACCCGATTATCGCCGTGTGTTTGATTGACCGCCAGCGCCACCGCAGTGCATAACCAGTGCTCACACCGGGTGCTCATCCATACCGCGCTGCTGCCAGCCAACGCAGATTAAAGCCTGCCCATTGCCGTGTCAGAAAACAAAAGCTGCCATCTTTTTGGAATTTACCTGCCTGATTCTGCTGTATAATAATCCCAACAAGTGAATACACGCGGCTGTGGTCCCTTTCTTGCATTTGGAAAGGGTTTATGGCGAAGCCGGTGCAAGTCCGGCGCTGTCGCGCAACTGTAACCGGGATTTAAGCATTTGAGCTCTCCCGGAAGCCAGGTCGACCACCCCAGCCCGCGTACACACACTCTCGCGGAAAGGAGATGTGCACGCCTGAAGTCAAACCAGCTTCTCTCGTCATGCTTCCCCTGCCCTCGGCAGGGGATTTGGTTTAACACTGCTGCCAGTCTAGTAACGGTTCAATTCATTAGGAGAAATGCCCAATGAAATTTGCGTTGTATTCACGAATTTTCTTATCTGCACTTTTTTTTATCCTGGTCCTTGGCGCCTGCACCCCGGCTGTTACGCCAGTGGTAAATTCACCGACTACCAGTTCCTTGCCACAACCCCCCTCAGTTACTTCGCTTGCATCCCCCACGGTTGCGCCTACGCCTACACCTGAAATCTTTCAACCTCCGCAGGTGACACCCACGGAAGGGCCGGTTATCCTAGAGGATGACCGCGGGCAAACGATTACCTTACCTGGCCCGGCCCGCCGGATTGTA
>CAWGNX010000003.1:0-106804 GCA_963824065.1 uncultured Chloroflexia bacterium
CCTGTTCGAAGCCTTCCTGCCGGTCTACTACCGCTTCAAAGACCAGACCAATATCGTGACCAACATCGAGCTCAGCCCCGATACGCCCAACATCTTCAAATACACCGATGATGTCAACCTGACCTTCAACTACAACACCAACCAGCCCGGCGGTGTGCGCATCTGGGCCAGGCCGTTCAGCGGGGCGGCCCTCTCACCCGAATTACGCCGCCCACGGCTCTCCCATTTACCCGACCGGGTCGGGCAGGCGCCACCGGCTCTTTCCGGCTGACAGCCGGCCCGGTCATCGTCGATAAAGTCCGCATCCAGATGTGGGATGCCAACCAGACCGTGCTGCTGTTCGAGGCCTTCCTGCCGGTGCACCTGCTGTGGGCCGGAGCCGGTCCGCCTCCTGGGCCGGATATGAGCCTGACTGCCATCGAAGTCACCCAGGCCATCCAGGACCTCAACAACAGCGTCGACCTGGTTGCCGGCAAGCGCACCTACGTGCGCGTGCACGCCACCACGCCCGTCAACATCAACGACGTCTTTGCCACCCTGTCTGGCAGGCGCGGCTTCGTCACCCTGAACCCGGTCCTCAACCCCGGCAACCCGGGCGCTGATATTAACGTCCGCACCAACCCGGATCGCGGCCAGATCAACGACAGCTTCTGGTTCGAGCTGCCCACTGGCTGGACCACCAGCGGCAACCTGACCCTCACCGCGCGGCTGGACCCGAACGGCGCCAAGTTCGATCCGAACACCAGCAACAACATCCGCACCGTCACCGTCAACTTCAAAGATACCCCACCGCTCCGGCTGCGCATCTTCAACGTGCAGTATACGTCTGGCGGCAACACCTACCTGGCAGGCAACAGCCACCTGGACGCGCTCGAGTCCTGGCTGCGCCGCGCCTACCCCATCAACAGCCTGCAGGTGTCCCGCCAGACCTTTGTCTACCCCACCAACGGCCTGCCCAATGTCGACACCCTGCACGGCTGGCTGGCGTTGGGCAAGATTTTCCGCATCCTCTTCTCGGGAGAAGACCCGCGCGTCGTGTACTACGGCGTGGTCGATGACGGCGGCGGCTTCATGCGCGGCAAAGCCCTCGATATCCCCAGCACGATCGCCGCCGGGCCGTCTGGCACCGATACCTGGGGCTGGGATTTTGATGGCTCGTACAATGACTGGTACGGCGGGCACGAGATTGCCCACACCCGCGGGCGCTACCACGCCGAGTTCTGCGGGGCGGGCGGCGGAGCGCCGTACCCTTACACCACCGGGCGCATCAGCCCGGACCTGACCGGTGCCACCGCTGTCTACGGCTTCGACATCACCACCCGCGCCATTTACCCACCATCCTGGAAAGATGTCATGACCTACTGCTCCAACCAGTGGATCTCGGACTTCACCTATGAGGGCATCCGCGGCTACCTGGTCGGCACCGGCCTGCAGCTCGCTGCCCCAGATAGCGTGACCGCCGATGATTTCCTGGCAGTCATGGGCATGGCAGACCTCGAGAGCAACACCGCCACCCTGGAAAGCGTCTACCAGATCAGCCAGACCGCCACCGTGCCGCTGCCCGATCCGGGAGATTGGACCATCGCCTTACTGGATTCAGGGGATAACGACCTGGCAGTCTACCCCTTCCAGCCCGATGAGCTGACCGATGCCGAAGAAAGTGTCGGTCGTCCAGCGGTGATTGCCGAGTTCGTCCCCTGGGATCCCGGCGCGGTCAAAGTCGAAATCCGCATAGGGGATCAGGTGATTGACTTCGAGCAGCGCCAGCGCCAATGCACCCCTCGTTTCACTGATCTCCCCTGCCGATGGAGCTGTGCTGCCAGCTGGGCCTTTCACAGCCTCTTGGGACGGATCTGATGCAGATGGCGACCCCCTGTCCTACAGCCTGCTGTACTCCAACGACAGCGGCGCGAGCTGGGAAACCCTGCTCGCCGGCCTGACAGACGAACAGGTCGAGCTGGATACTGCCCAGCTGCCCGGCGGCCCTGGGATGCTGCGCGTGCTCGCCACGGATGGCTTTTTGAGCGCCATGGATACCTCCGGCACGTTCACCGTCCCGCTGCACTCCCCCGACGCCAGCATCGTCCTGCCTGATCCAGGCCAGGTGTTCTACCCCACCCAGCAGGTCACCCTGCAGGGCAGTGCCTACGACCTTGAAGATGGCAGCCTGGATGACACGGCCTTTGCATGGTCATCTGACCTGGACGGCTTCCTGGGAACCGGGGCCACCTTCAGCACCTCCGAGCTCAGCACCGGTGCGCATGTCATCACCCTGACGGTGACCGACAGCGACGGCATGTCGGCGGTCGTCGAGCGTGATCTCACCGTGAGAGCAGGCTCTGCCGACGGTGGCACGCTCTACATGCCCTCCGTCTCGCGGGACAGCCCCACACCATAACCTGCCGCGGCCTGCGCTTCAGTCAAACATAAGCCATGAGAAAACAAGATCGCCCGGGAGTACCCGGGCGATCTTGTTCATCGAGCCAAGTCATCAATCTGTAAAAATCGTAGGCACATATAATCAGAAAATAATCCGGGGGCACCCTGTCAGGCGACCCCGGATCGAAAGCCGTTCCTAATATTTGTTATCAATCATAAGCAGTTCCTTGGTCAGGGGATTCTTCTTCAGACACAACCACCCGTCCAGGTTCTTGTCCACCGCCACCTGGTCTGGATCGGCAAACTTCACCGGGGCCAGGGTCCAGTTAGCATTCGGGCAGGCTCCTACCGGGTCACCGCGCTCGGGCACATTCGCCAGAGCAACACTTGCAAAAGCCATCGCCAACATTAAAACCAGTACGAAAATCAGGATTCCTTTTTTCATATTCCCTTTCCTTCCAATTCTGATGATGTTTTGAGGGCATTAAATACGCTGCTGGACTACACACCAACGATTTGATTGTATATCTACATCCGAGACCTATTTCCTCTCAATTCTGTTGGGAAAAGGATCTCGCAGCGATTGGCAAAATCGTTCAGAGGCACTTTATTCCGGCAAATCATCCAATACCTGCTTCATATTGTTTTTATACTCGCGGAAGGCCGTTTTGCCCGCCTCGGTGATGCGCAGTGTAGATTTTGGCTTTTTCCCCGCGAAGGTTTTTTGGATATCGACGTAACCGGCTTCTTCCAGCTTATTCAGGTGGGTCGCCAGGTTGCCCCACGTCAACCCGGTCAGGCGCATCAGGAACACATAATCTGCGCTTTCCACCACGTACAGGTAGGTCAGGATCATCAGCCGGCCCTGGGCGTGGATGATGGGGTCGATGTCCGCCAGCGGATGCAGCTCGGGGTTTGGCAGGGGTTCGCCCATTTCAGGCCCCCTCCAGGGGCATTTCGGGCAGCGGGTTGTCCCTTAGCAGGCGCCCGAATGTCACCAGCCCTGTCACGATCATCACCCCGGAAACAAACCCGAAACACAGCGGGTAGCCGTGATGCGCCGCGCCGTAATTCACGTACAGCCACTCCCCCACCAGCGGCGCCGCAAACAGGAGCAGGCCATAAACGTACAGGCGCGGGTAATCCAGGAAGTACGCCGCTGCGCTGAAGCCAAACAGCATGAACAACCCCAGCATGCCCGTCAATACATATCCGGAGACTGCGGGAATGACCAGCGCTGCCAGGACCCCGAGCACAAAGATGGCGGCATTGATAATAAGCATCAGTATGAGGAACCTGGCCAGCCTCTGCTGGCGCGGCTTGCCGTAAGTGGCAGTCCCAATGCGGGGCGCGACCACGAACCTGCGCGTCAGCCAGATGGCGAGGTACACCAGCCCCCAGAAGGGCAGGAAGATCGCCGAGCTCCAAAAGTCGCCCATGGATGTGCTCAGGAGCGGAGCAACAGCGAATATCAGCACGATACAGCCGATCATTACATCCAACAATCCATCCGCGAACGTCGCCTGGAAAGCCCTGCGCTCGACGGCTTTTAAGTTCTCTGGCTGCCGCATAGCAACCTCCCTTTCTTCAAAGTTCTTTGAATTACAAAGTTCTTTTATATTTTATATTTATATTCCCCAAAAGTCAATCCATTTTCGCTGGAATCACGATGCAAGCATGATTTGAGAACCGGCGCGCTGCTTCCCCCGGATTCGCAGCGTTACCAGGTAACTAGAAATCACGGGCTGGACTTCAAAGTCCAGCCCGTTCCGCCAGTCGGCTGTGTATTATTTCGCCAGGAGCTTAATTTGGAGACGCGGCGTACCTAAGTGAGCAGCAGGCCTGCGGGGTAATCACGAGTCGAATTCAAGCGCTGATCTGAATTTCCTCAGCCTCAGCTTCCACCACCCCGAACGCTGCCGGCAGCCCCGCCGCCCAGGACTGGATCGCGGCCCAATTGCGCTTGTCTCCCGCCGGGGCCTGGATGACCAGCATGGCGAACATCACCGCCCACCACTTCAAGCGCCCATATTCCAGCCGCCCGCCAAACACCCCGATACTCACCGGTTTGTTCGGGCGGGTCGCCTTGAGAATGGGGTCCAGATAGTTCCCCAGCCGCGCATAGCGCTCCCGGAAATTCAGTTGCCCTGCCTTTACGGGCGGCTTGGGCAGTTTTTCATCCACGGTAACCGGCACGCCGTCTACGTTTGTTTCGCCGCCCTGCGTCAGGCTCATTGCCAGGACAAATACCGCCAATGGGATCTGTTGGAACGCCGCACGGTTTTTCCGAAGGAAGCTGGTTGCGGCGCGGTGCCACCCCATGATCATGGGGCCGCCCACCACCACACCGTCATAAGCTTCCAGGCCATTAATCGCATTGATTGGCAGAACATCGACCTGTAAGCCTTGTTTGGTAAGTTCCTCACCCACCTTCTGGGCAACCTCGGCAGTTGAACCCGCCATGGTCGCGTAGGTAACCAGGATTTTCTTCATTAATTTTTCCAGAGACAATGGCTGTTGGAAAAGCCTGTCCGGGCCACGCCCATTAATTTACATTCAAAAAGCCGACGACCCGCCACATCTTCCGCATCATCGCGTGCCCAAAATCCGCCTTCAGAAACTGGTTCGGGCAGCTGCCGGGGATCACCGTGATCCCGTTCTCACGGCACTTCTGCACCGCATCCTGGGAAACACTGGTCATGTTTGCTGCCAGGCCGGGTTTGGTGCCCATCATGCAGTGCATCCACACGTGCTGGATGCCCAAATCCACGCACTGCTGGACGATTTCATCGGTGATGTTGGGATTGGTCAGAATGAAAACGGCCTCCGGTTTTTCGGGGATTGCCTTCAGGTCCGGGTAGCACGGATCCCCATCAAAGGTGGTCAGGCGCGGGTTGACCGCGCTCACGCTGTAGCCGCTCGCCTTGAAATTGCGGTAAGCCTGGTTGCAGCCCGTTTCGCGTTTGTCCGAAACCCCAACCACCGCGACCTTCTTCTGAGCGAGAAATTCCTCTACCATTTTATCGATCTTAGCCATGAGTGCTCCTTTCTTTCATGCTTCTCTACCAACCAATTTTGCTGCCATGCTTTTCCTGCCGCGTGCCGGAATCCGGTCCCGTTCATAACTCGGTCAAGCGGCGAATCCGGGCTTTTTTTACAAAAAAACGCTCCCCTTTCGGTGCGAGAGAACGTTTCCCTGTTTTACAGCAACACCTTTCCAACGGTCGATTGGATAAAATCATCATAAGAAACCACGATCCACTCGTCAAGTGTCGGATATCATCATGCATTCCGTGACAAAATGCTTAACTGTTCCAAACTGCCATCCCTGAGCAGCACTGCCTGGATTTACCGCTTGCGGCATGGCCGCAGCCATCTTTCCGGTAATCATTCCTCTGCATTGGCTTTGATAAACCCGAGCACTTCGTCCAGGTATGCAAACGCCAGGGCCGTCACCGTATCCGCTCCCCCGTAGTACAGCGCGAGCCGCCCGCTTGGTGCATCGTACAGCGTTGCACACGGAAAGACCACGTTCGGCACATCGCCTACGCATTCATAGAGCGTCTGCGGCGAGAGCAGGTAAGGCGCCGCGCGGCGGATCACCTTCCACGGCTGCTCCAGGTCCAGCAGCGCCGCCCCAAAGCTGTATACGAAACCGTTGCACGAAGTCAATACCCCGTGGTAGATCAGCAGCCAGCCTTCCGGCGTCTCGATCGGCACCGGCCCGGCGCCGATCTTTGTGCTTTCCCAGGCCTCCTTGGGCGACATCACGAAGCGGTGCTCGCCCCAGTGCACCAGGTCGGGGCTGCGGCTCAGGAAGATATCCCCAAATGGGGTGTGGCCGCGGTCGCTTGGGCGACTCAGCAACGTGTACTTGCCCCCGATCCTACGCGGGAACAGGACCCCGTTGCGGTTGTAGGGCAGCAGGGCATTTTCCAGGAAATGGAAGGTCTCAAAATCGAAGGTGTACCCTATGCCAATCGTCGGCCCGTGGTAGCCGTTGCACCACGTCACGTAATAACGGTCTTCCAAATAGGTGACGCGCGGGTCGTAGCGGTGCTCGAAGTTCGCCAGCTCGCCATCCGCGCTGTAAAAACCCTGGGCAAACAAGTACCTGCCGACATTTCGATTATCGGTTATGACGACACGTACCTCGCCCTCAACACGCACCCCGCGCTGACCACGATGCGCGTGGACACGCTTGCCATGGGGCGCGCCGCCATGCACCTGCTGGCCCTGCGCCTCGAAAATCCCGAATCAGCGCGTATGAGCCTCACCATTCATTCGACCCTCGTGGAACGCGAATCCGTCGCCGCTAGATAGAGTCACGGCTGGTCACACCCTGGCTTCCCTCTGCCTGCCTCCTTCTCTTCCGGCCTGCGTGACTTGCTCGAAAAGCTGTTTGTCTTTTTTACTGCCCTACCGTTTTTTGCGCACTGGCAAATTCTACCTTACCCCCTCCCAGGGTAATCAGGCTTACCGCGAACCCGATGAACATGATGACTGTCCCGCTCAGGTAGGGCAGCAGGAGGTTAATGTCAAAGACAGCACCTCCAAATACCGGTCCAACGATCCGTCCCAGACTGACAAATGAGTTGCTCAACCCCATGGCAATCCCCTGGGGTACCGTGGCGCGTTTTGAGGTTAAGGAAGTTAATGCGGGGATTTGCAGTGTGGTTGCCATTCCAAAAAATGCGGTCGCCAGCAGGACTGTAAAGTAAGTATTCGCCAGCAGCAGCACACCAAATCCAAGAGCACTTAATAGAAATCCAACCCTGATGACGGCCTCATCTCCCCACCGGCGGGTCAATGGCCCCGCCAGCACCCCCTGGGAGATCGCCGAAACCAGCCCCAATACCATCATCATCACGCCCACATCCTCTGGTCCAAAGTTGTAACGTTCCAGGGTATACAACCCGAACACACTGGCAAAAATCATCAAGCCGCAGGTGCTGATGAAGGTCAGGGTAAACAGGCTGCCAATCGGGCTGCGCAGGGTTTGCATCCATACTCTCACATCCAGCAGGCCCTGTTTGGTTTCGCGTGGCTGTCGATCCTCACTTGGCAGTGACTCCGGCAGGAAAACCCAAGCCAAAAGCAGCGCCAGAATGGACATCCCCGCCGCGATCAAAAACGGAATCGAAAGTGACTTACCCGCCAGGAAACCACCCAGAGCGGGACCGAGGATCGTACCGATCCCGCCCGCTGCCCCCAGCATACCCATCCCACCACCTCGCTCCGCTTCTGGGGTGCTGTCGCTGATATAAGCCATGGTGGTTGGGGCAGTGGCCGAGGACAGGATACCAGACAGGATGCGCGCCGCAAACAGCATCCACAATTGGGTCGCCAGGCCAAACCAGATCATGGTGATGGCATAACCCAGGATACCGATCATCAACACCGGCTTGCGCCCCACCCGGTCCGACAGGCTGCCCCAGATGGGTCCACACACCAGCCGCATCACCGCGTACGAAGCGACCAGCAGCCCTAACTCCATCCCCCCTGCTCCCATATTCTCGATATAGAAGGGCATAATCGGGATGATGATCCCGTACCCCAGCATCACCACGAACATCACGAACGTTAAGAGATACAGATTCCGCCTGGAGGCGTTCATCGACCTCACCTCGATAATATCGTCACTGTCCCGGCGCTGCCATCCACCCGCACCCGGTCGCCTGTCTTCAAGCGCATGGTGGCCTCCCCGCAGTTGACTACCGCAGGAATCCCTGAGTTCGCGGGCAACAATGGCTGCGTGAGAGAGCGCTGCACCCACATCCGTTACGATGGCTTTTGTCAGCGGGAAGAGGTGCGACCAGCCGATATTTGTCTGTGTGGTCACCAGGATTTCGCCCGGCTGAAGCTGGTCACCTTCTTCGGGGCTGTCCAGCCGGCGAACGGTGCCTTCGACCAACCCTGCTGAACCTGGCGCGCCAATAATGAGCGCGGCTCGTCCCGGATCCTGGCGGTTTGCCTCAGCGATGATGCCCGCCAACACGCCATCTGTTTCAGCAAAATCACTGCGGCGGTTGGGATCTGCCGCCCATTGAAAAGGATCAAAATGGCCGCGGATGGTCATGGGATAGGGAGGTAGGCTCTTATAGCGCAGATATGTTTCCCGCCTGGCAGGGATAGTCTCCGTTGAGACCTCGCTGCCAACCAGCAAGTCGGCTGCCTCATCCGTCGTCAGGAAAAATATCCCTTCCCCAAGGCCGGTCAATTCCCCTGCCCGCAGCCCCCACGCCCGCCCAACCCAGATCACGCGCACCAGTTCGGAGCGAACCGCCTCGCGCACGCGCGCAGCACGCGCAACTTTTTCCATCCATTTTTGCGTGGATTCAATCTCGTTCGGGAACTTTTCCCGAAAACGCATCCAGGCCAAATCGCATTCTGCACGGCGCCGCGCCAGCAAAGTATCCACATCCACAGGAGCCTGCTCGAGAGCCGCCAGTTGCTTGTCTAACCAATCAGGATCTTCAGCCGGCCGAGGTGTAGAGAGCTCCGATTCATGTGGACCCCTATGCCCCCACTGCTCCAAATATAAGGCGCGGCTGAGCTCGCCGCGCCTCACCTGCTCCAGACCAACGATTGGACCCAGACTGGCGAGCAGTTCCGCTTCCTGGCTGGCGTAGGAAACGAGCTTATCCGCATCTTCAACCTCAGTCAGGTCGGTCAGCTTGCTGCGAAGTTTACCGGTTTGTTCGCCATACTCCCAGGCACTGCCAACCACCATCCAAAAGGCTCTCAACGCGTATGGCATGATCTCGTCCGTCTGCAGTGCGGCCAGCTCGCTTTCACTCCTGGCCCGCTTGATCCGCTCGAACATAGCATTGCACCAGTCCAGGTTCTCAGACAAAAAAGCCGGGGTGTTCTTAATCCCCTCCGTCTGCTTCCTGCGGATTTGCAGGCCCCGCCACAGCAGCGGCAGCAAGGCTGGCCTGGGCAGGGGTATGATTATTTTGGGCAAACTATCGGTGTATTCATCGCGCACTCCGCCCATTTCCTTGTTGATCTCCTCGATTTTTCTACCCAGGGCGCGCATGCCTGTCACCAGCACGCTGACATTGTTATAGGCTCGCCCGCCGATGTTGCCGACCACCGGGTATTCGGGCATCACGTTCATCTGCTCGAAGCTGGCGCTGATCATCGACCAGGTAAAGGGAGTCTGTACATCCGCCAGAGTTTCACCAATATTGGTGTTGCTCCACAGGAATTCGCCCGTCAGGCTGTCATTCCACTCTCCGGTCTGGCGATTGAAGCCGTTGGTGTTTATCATCGAGTATCTCCTCTGACCTAATCTCACTGCAGGGTCACCGTCCCAGAGCTGCCATCCACCGTGATCAATTGCCCGTCCTGGATGCGCTTGGTCGCCACACCTGTGCCCATCACTGCCGGGATGCCGTATTCGCGGGCCACAATCGAGCCGTGGCTGAGTGGTCCACCGATATCTGTTACTACCGCCGCCGCCATCGCGAACAGCGGCGTCCACGCAGGAGTGGTAATCCCTGCCACCAGCACATCGCCAGGGTGCATCTGCTCAAAGTCTTCCGGACCGCGCACGATGCGTGCCGGACCTGTGGCCTTTCCCGCGCTGGTGGGGACGCCCTTGAGCATGTTATCCTGTTGTGAATCCTGCGTCTGCGCAATAAAGATATCGGTCTTGATCCCCATGACGCGTTTCTTCATCGGCATCATGGGTGGTGGTACGTTTTGCCTGGCCTGCTCAATGAATGCCTTGCGATTTTCGACCTGCACCTCCAGATTCTTAACCGCCTGACCATGTTCCAGGTTTTCAACGCCCACGCTGATCTCGTCCTTCTCCAACCAGAAAACATCCTCCTTATCCTGAATAGCTCCGGCCGCAACAAAGCGCAGCCCCAGCTCGTGCAGCATTTCCCGCATCGTGGGGTATGCCAGCCCGATTTCGGCCAGGGCATCCTCACGCACCGCCGCCAGTGCCTGCCCCCAGTTGAGGGCGATGCGGAAAGCCCACCGCTTGAGGCCTTTCAAGCGCATCAGCATCGTTTCAGTCGTTTGGATGCGATTCAGTTCGCTCGCCTTCTGCCGTACGTGTGGGTTGCTGCCCTCTCCCCGCAGATACATCTTAATGTTTTCCAGCATCATTTCGGGGTGGTCGCGGGGCAGCGATTCAGCGAAATCCAACTGGAAGACGATGTGCCCGTATTGTTCCAGGTGTGCTGCACAGCGGGCGGCGAATTCTTCATACCCGTGTCCCGCCAGCCGCTCTTGAGCTGGGTTGCTGATGGCCTCACAAAGCTTCGCCGCTAATTGTGTCAAAGGCGTCTCCAGCACGTACTGCGTCAGCGCCTCATCGGACTTGACCCACATCGCAATGTCGTACAGTGACTTCTCTGCCCTGATCGGGATGTTGTCCCATCCCATCAGCAGGGTCACGGCTTCTGGGTCTCCTGCTTGCCTGGCGAGCCGGTTGTATGCCTGAGTGAGCAGCCCCTCGGAACCCGCCGATGCGCCCATTGTGGCAAACAGCAGCCCGCAGGTATAGAGAGCCGCCGCATCTACCAGTTCTTGCGTCTCGTGCCACAGTTCCTCCGCGGACATCTGCGTGGGGATGCTGCCCTGCTTGCTTTCAACAAAAGCCTGGTATTCTGGGTGCAGCTCTTCTCGCCACAGCGGGACGAGTTTGCGCATGAGACGCGGGTAGGCAGGCAGCATGCCGGTCAGGATCCACCACCAGCCTTTGGGTGGAAACCAAGAGTTCATATACGCATAGCTGTTGACCGCGGTAATGTAATCCTCTGCCAGCACCGGCTCTGAGCCGATCATCCGTTTGCCCAGGGGCTGCATCTGTTTCATCAGCGCCGGTATCCCCAGGGTGATAAAAAGCGGACTGAGAGGTTCGGGCATCAGGTCCACGACGCTGGTCCGGATATAGGTGCCCTTTGGGTTGGGCGGTGCCCATTCAAGCGGCGCTTCCGGCAATGCAGTCACCGGCCGCGCCTGTACGATCGCGAACTTTCCATCCGCCAGCACCCATTCGATGTCCATTGGCACCCCGTACAATGCTTCAATTTTCGAACTCAGGCGCGCCAGCTCGCTGGCTTTTTCATCGCTCAGCACCGGGACGTTCTTCAACGCCTCCGGGACAGGTCGTTCATCGGTTCCAGCTTTAGGCCGCCCGGTTTGTGTTAACCGCACCGTCATCACTTCTTTTTGCGCTGTTTCGCGATGGGAGACCCTGCCTGTACGTTTGCTGACAGTGACCGTATCAGGTGTTACCGCTCCGCCAACCACCGCTTCTCCCAGCCCCCAGGCCGCGTTGATGACAATTTCGTCCCGCCTGCCGTTCAGTGGATTGGCTGTAAACAGAATCCCGGCTGCCTCGGCCTCCACCAACAGCTGTACCACTACTGCCAGTGCGACGCTCTCCGATCCAATCCCCTGCCTGGCGCGGTATCCGATGGCGCGTGCCGTCCACAGGGAAGCCCAGCATTTCTGAACGGCTTCCAGCACCTGCTCCGCGCCGCAGACATTGAGGAAAGTCTCTTGCTGGCCTGCAAAGGAGGCCTCCGGCAAATCTTCTGCTGTTGCGGATGAACGCACAGCCACGGCCGGGTTTGCACCGGGTAGAGTTCCGTATGCGCTGACGATGGCATTTGCCAGGTCCCCCGGCAGGCTCGCCCCGGCAAAAAGGTTCCGGATCTTATCTGCAGCAGCCTCCAGTGTAGCTGGTCGTGCTGTATCTGCTTCCTCAAGGGCCGCCTGGATGCCGGCTTGCAGCTGATTGGCGGCTACAAATTGGCGGTAAGCTGCCGTTGTCACGTGGAATCCATCCGGCACGGGCAGCCCGGCGCGGGCGAGCTTCGCCAGCGACGTCCCCTTCCCACCAACCGTTTCCAGGTCAGCTTGCGGATCCACAAGCGAAAGGATATAGGGTTTCATTTTATTCTCCTTGCCATGAGCGACCCATGTTCGCTCTGTGTGGCAAAAAAACATCAGGCCTGGATGCCCCAGAAGAAGATCCCCATCGCTTCTTCCAGCATTTCTTCGGGAGTTCCGGTCGGTCGTGAGGTGTAAACGGAAATGCTGAGTAGCGAGACGATGTTGCGCGCCGCAAACAGTGGGTTTACGGGGCGGAATTCTCCCCGGCGCGTCCCTTCTTCCACGAGCGATCGCAGCAGGTCCTGGTAAGCATGGCGATGAGTCTGAATTTCATCCTGGCTCTCTGCCGCCAGCCGCTGGGCCTCCATGCTGAGCTTCAAAAAAGTGTGTTTGTTATCCACCAGGTACCCCAGGTGCATTTGCATAATCTTTTTCAGCTTCTCTGAAATGCTCATGTTTTGCCTGGATATCGCCTGGGCACTCTCTGTGATCATCTGGATCTGTTCTGCAAAGTAGGAAACCAGGATCGCATCTTTCGATGCAAAGTAGTCATACAGAGTCGATTTTCCGACCCCAGCGGCTGCGGCGATTTCACGCATGGAGGTTTCATTGAAGCCTTTCTCCAGGAAGAGGTGCACCGAAGCGTCGAAGATTTCTTTGCGCCGCCGCGCTTGCTCTTCTTCGGTAAGGGGGATTCCTTTGGGCATGGACAGCTCCTTAAAAGCGACTGATGGTCGCTTATATCATACAGCGACTAGCGGTCGCTTGTCAAGCCCCTTTTCAAATGACTTTTGGAACCTTCTATTACCGGCACTGCCGTATTAGATTTGGGTTGCTAATTGCTTGTTGGATCACGTTGGTTCAGATCCCGGATTGCCTGGTGAATTCAATCCCCATGCATGCGCCTTTCACCAGCTATCGTTTCTGCCCGCCCCACCGCACCACCGGATGGAGAGAATAGAACCTCTCACACCCGGTATCGCTTGGCGTGGGTATTGCCTGGCATCCAGGATTGTCAGGCTTCAGGAAAATATTTTTGAAAATTTGCCTGTGGGGTTCACTCGCCACTTAAAAACTGGACTACCTGCTTGTGAATTTCACCCGACTGCAAAATACCGCGATGTCCCAATCCCTCTGTCTCCACGAATTGCGCCCCCTGCCATACTTTGGCGATCGCACGGCTGTCATCGATCGGAGTAACCTGATCCGTCCTGTCATGGAACATCAAGGCAGGAATATCAATCTGGGGAGTCAATCTCTCGTTGGCAATCGCCTCCAGGACCTCTTTCCCAAAGGATTCGTAAATCATGTATTCCAGGCCATCCATGATCTCATTTGGCAAACCGGTTGCCGCTTGAAAACGTGGCAGTGAGTCCATCAGCTTATTCAATGCCCCAAAATACACGAGCCGCCCAGGAGCCGGAAAATTTCGGCGGACCAACGCATAGGAGGTGATCAACGTGCCAAAGGAGTGCGCCAGGATGGCCTCGAAGCTGCCCTCTTTTTGGGTGATCAAATCCATTGTTTTCGCGATCTCGAGTAAATTGGTCATCCTGCCGCCGGAATCCCCATGAGCCGGCTGGTCATACGCCACTACGCGGTAGCCGGCCGCTAGCAAAGGGTCGACAAAGCCCGTCATTTGTGCCCGTGCGCCGCCCCAGCCGTGCATCAACAGCACAGCCGGGCCGTTTTCACCCCAGGTGGTGACCGCCAATTCGCCCTCATCACCCGCGATGCGATAATTGTGGCCGCGTTCGAGCCTAGACCGGGACTCAGCTTTTACTTCGTAGCCTGGCGGGCTAAAAAACAGCTGGTATGCTTGCTTTACGTGTTTTGGATACTCGGTTACTGCAGAAGTGTATGTCTTCATGGTTCCTCCATTACTTATACTTTGAATTTAGTAAGGCACGCTGATAATAATATTTATGCAAGCACATCCAGCTCTACCTGCTCAACAACCTCTCGGAAACTACTCTTCCCTAATGCCCGCGCCATTTGCAAGCCGCCCTGTAAACTGGACAGTACCACTGCGGCTTTATGAGGCGGTTCGCCCTTGAAGCTGAATACGCCCGCAGCTCTCCCCTCTGCCAGGGTTGCTTGCAGCCAGGCGAGCAGTTCCGTGTGCAGGGCTTTGATCTCTGTCTGGACGGCCTCTGGGATCGCATTGAACTCGGCTTCCAAGGAGCCGGCGAGGCATACTTGGCCTTTTTCAGCACGCAGCTCCGAATAGATGCTGCAGAACCAATCCAATTTTCCTTCCGGGGAAAGGTTCTGGATGCGCGCATTGTTGGTCCACAGTTGAAAACGGTCGCGATACCGCCTGACTACCGCGCACACTAAAGCACTCTTGGAAGGGAAGTGATAGTGAATGGCCGCGTTCTTCACACCCAGTTCGGACGCAATATGAGCATAGCTGAAGCCATTGAAACCCCGCTCCTGCAGTAAGGATTCCGCCAGGTCCAGAATTGCCCGTTTGGTGTTGGTTGCCTTAGTCATAATCATGATTTTACTTACTAGTAAGTAAGTTGTCAAGACCAATAATCACAGAATCAGCGTGCAGAACAGGTCCCCTTGTATTCTCACAAATGGTACTGAGTGGGTTTAGAAGGCTTATTTCAGGGCAGGTCCGGCGGCTCAGGTGTCATCTGCCCACGATCGTCTCGTTCGCTTGGCGCCAGCCGGCATCGGAATCAAAACCATTCTACTGGTCTGCCAAAGTATTCTGTTGGGAAGAATCGGCTCGCCGGGGTGTTTGCGCCCGCATATGGCAGGCCGTTTTGGCTCGCTGGAGGGCTCAGGCAGACTTAACCGGGTTAGGGAAGATAAAATTTAGCAGATCTTGCGGCTCTGTAATGACTGCCTGCGCGCCGCTCATTTCCAGAACCTGCGCTTCCCGGAACCCCCACGCAACGCCGATCGGGGCCATCTCGGCGCGTTGCGCAGTTTCCATATCCACCTCGGTATCTCCCACATACAGGACCTCACCAGGCGCAACCTCCATACGCTGCGCAGCTTCGAGCGCGCCGCCCGGGTTGGGTTTGGTGGGCTGCCCATCCCGGTGACCGATCACAACATCAAACGGCCACTGCGCAAGCAGATCACGGACGCAGACCAGGGTCGTATCGTGGGGTTTATTCGTCAGGATGCCGATCTTTATCCCCCTCGCTACCAGCTTATCTAAAAGCTCGGGAATTCCAGGGTAAGCTGCAGTCTTAACTGTGCAGTTTTCCTGGTAATCCAGGCGGAAGACATCCAGACTTTCGCTGATTGTCGCTTCATCACGATAATTCTCCGGCAGTGCCCGGACTACCAATGCACGCGCGCCCGATCCGAGGAAGGTGCCGTAATCTTCGGTAGTATGGGTCGGGAAACCCTTGCTTTCCAGGACGCGGTTCATCGCGTCGCCCACATCTTCTCTCGTATCCAGTAATGTGCCATCCAAATCGAAAAGTACGGCTTTATAGATCATGAAATCTCCAGGATGATTTTCCCAAATTGTAACCCGTCTTCGAGCCTCTTTTGAGCTTTGCCTGCCTCTTTTAGCGCGAACGCCCGGTCGATCACCGGCTTGATCTCACCCGCCGCAAGCTGCCGCACAGCAGCCTCGAATTCCCAGGGGCTGCCCAGGGTGGTCCCCAGAATTTGCAGGTGCGTGCTGTAGATCTGGCGCACATTAAATTCAACTTGCGCACCGGTCGTTGCTCCAAAGGTGACCAACCGCCCTCCCATTGCCAGCAGATTCAATCCGCTTGCAAAGGTCGCTGAGCCCACGCTGTCCAGGACGACGTCAAAGCCCGCCCCACCTGCCAGTTCCTTGATCTGCGCCAACCAGTTTGGATCGCGATAATTCACACCCCCCTCAGCCCCAAGAGCGCGCGCCTGTTGGAGTTTATGGTCATTGCTCGAGGTGACGTAGACCGCAGCGCCGTACAGCCTGGCAATCTGAACCGCGAAGGTCGCCACACCACTGCCAACCCCCGGAATCAATACCCGGTCACCCGGCTGCACCTCTGCCAGCGTGACCAATGCCCGCCAGGCAGTCAGCAAGCCAACCGGGCAGGCGGCCGCCTCTTGAAAGGAAATATTTTCCGGTTTGGGAAATACGTTCTCTGCTGGTAAGCGAATTTTTTCGGCATAAGTCCCATCGTCTGGTCCCCCCAGGATGCGGAAATTCCTGCCAGGACATTTCGGTGAAGTTCCCCAATCGAGGGCGGGGTTGATCATCACTGCCTGTCCAACTGTCCAGGCTTGCACACCGGTTCCCACCGCTTCGATAACCCCGGCTCCATCCGAGCCTGGAATGAGCGGCAGCATGGCTTCACTCGCGGCTCGTTTCCGGATTGAGATGTCCCTGCGATTCACAGCCGCAGCCACGAGCCGTACACATACTTCTCCAGCGGCTGGTACAGGGTCAGGGACGTCTGAATACTCCAGCCCCTCAATATCTCCCACGCTTTTCAGCACCACAGCTTTCATCGTTCACTCCCTGCATCCGGTCGTCGCCAGGTGTTTGATCCACTCAGCCTGTGTACAAACGCCGGAAGGAAACCAATGGAAACGTGCGCGACTGGCAGGGCGTGTCCCATTCCAATTTGTTGCACACCAGGTCGCTGACCTTTTCTGCCATCGCGCGGGCGGTTGCCAGCTTCCCGCCAGAGATCGTCACAAAGCCATCCAGATTATTCTGATCCAGGTGATCGAAACACTCGAAAGTGCGGCTTAAATCTCGCTCGGATTTACCTGGCATCGCGATCAGTGGGCGGCTGGCGGCGTTAATCGCCTTGGCAGGTAGTGTTTTTGCTATGGGGATCAGCGTGCCGCACTCATCCCGCATCTGTTGGATGTGGTCTTCCGGAATATACAGGTAATCCGGGTCTTGGACAGTCCATGAGCTCGTGCCGAGGATGCTGGAATTTCCCAGCGGTGCAACGAAATCACCGCTGCTGGGCATGTGCATGCGGTTGATGACGTAATTTGTCAGGCGGGTTCCCAGGATAATGTGAACTCCCGGGCTGAGGGACAGCGGGATCTCCACGCCTACCAGGGTTGAAATTTTATTGGCCCAGGGACCTCCGGCGTTCACCACCAGGTCTGCCTCGATATTGTACAGCTCATCGGTGACCCGATCCCAAACCCGCACTCCGGTTACGCGGTTTCCGCTTACTAAAAATTCCTTTACTTCGGTATAACGCAGAAATTTTGCGCCATTGACTCTGGCGGTCGCAGCAAAAGACAGCGCAAACCGCAAAGCCTCCACGATTGCATCCGGTATGATCGCTACCCGGCGGATATCCTTGGTCAGGTTCGGTTCAACCCGCAGCAGCTCCTGGGGTGTAATTTCCGTCGCCGGGATGCCGCACTGGGCGCAGCCTTCAAAAAATCGATCACCGTACGTCTGGTCATCCTCTCCCAGCAAGATGAAAACGCCGTCATTCTCTTCCATCGCTTTTGGCGGCATAATCCTGCGCAGGATCTGGTTTTCTTCAATACATTCCACTGCAGACTCTTGATCCTTGACGGCATAGCGCGCCCCGCTGTGGACAAAACAGCTGCAGCGACCGGTTGTACCGGATGCAATTTCCCCACGCTCAATAAGCACTACTTCAAATCCTCTCAGGGTCAAGTCGTGTGCCGTTGCGCAGCCCGTCGAGCCTCCACCAATGATGATGACGCGTTTTTTGTTCATAGCACACTTCCTTTTCGATCATTGTGTGAAAAATACTTTTGGATGGCTAGGGCGACCCCATCCTGGTTATTGGTCGCTGTGAGGTCGGTGGCGGACTCTTTGACAGCCTCAACAGCATTCCCCATCGCAATCCGCAAAGCGGCGCTTTCAAACAGCGAAAGGTCGCTCTCGTAATCACCCACAGCCATCGTTTGCCCGGCTTTTATCCCCAGCCTGGTCTGTAAGATTTTAAGCAAGGCCCCTTTGCCGGCCCCAGGCGCAAGTAAATCCAGCCAATCTGGAGAAGCCAGGCTGACCGTGAGCTGTTCGCCAAAATTCTTTTCAGCCAGCGTTTTTGCCCGCCGCAAGGTTTCCACGGGCGCGGCCAGGCTCACCCGCATGACCGCCTTTTGGACCTCACTGGCATCTGAAAACAACTTTGCTGTTAGTAAATAGCGCTGTTCAATCAGCTCAACGCGCGCATTGGAACGATCCACCCAATAATCATTCTCGTGGTTCAAAAACACGGGCTGCTCGAATTGTTTTAAGAACGCGATGCATGCTTCGACCAGCTCATAGCTTAAAAGAGCCTCCCAAATTTTTTCTCCTGAGTTTCGCTCGTAGATCAACGCGTCCGCCGCTGGCTATGTAGTACAGTCCCGGCTGGTTGATGGGTACGACCTGGCTGATGCTGGCGCAGTCACGTGCGCTGGCGAATGCGAGGGTGACTCCCTGCGCCAGGAGTGCCTCCAGGGCGCTCATGTTGCGCTCGGAGACTTTTTTGTAGTCGTCCAGCAGTGTGCCGTCCAGGTCGATGACCACCAGCTTTATTTCTGTCACCGTTCTACCTTTGATCCCGGTATCGCCAGTTCGCGCAAATCGCTGATCGCGTAATCAGGTTTATCAGGCCAATCCGGTAATTTTTTAATGACATTGGGATCCCGCAAGAACAGGGCGACCGGTACCCTTGTTTTCTTAGCAGCGAGCACATCAGTGCCAAGCTGGTCGCCAATCATCAGGCAAGACTCTCGGGGAAAACCGATTGTCTCTAATGCAATTTCAACAATATACGTATTGGGCTTGCCGGCGAGCATGTCCAATTTATGCCCGGTGGAGACTTCAATGGCGGCGATCAGGGCGCCGATATCTGCCATGTTCCCGCGCGGAGTCGGTACGTACGGGTCGGGATTGGTTGCTACAAACAGCGCTCCCGCGTTGATGGACTCGAACGCGATCTGGAGCTTGCGGTAAGTGAAATCACGATCGATTCCCAACACAACATACTGCACATCACCAGGGCGGTCGCTCAGTTGCAAACCCGCTCGCTGCAGTTCCTCGCGGACAGGATCAGGGCCAATGACATAACACCGGCAGCCTGGAGCTTGCTCGTTGAGGTAGCGCGCCAACACGTATGAGGTTGAGATGATATCCTGCGGAACAGCCTCGATGCCCAATTCAGTGAGCTGTTCAGCGAACATCTCGCGCGTTCCATCAGAGTTATTGGTCAGGAAAACGATGCGTGCACCGCGCTGCCGCAGTTCGGTAACGGCCTGCTGAGCTCCCGGGATGAGCGTATCCATCAGCCAGATGGTCCCGTCGAGATCAAAAATGTAGCCGGGGAAGATTCGATCGAGGCTCGTTAGCATAACTGTGCTCAGGTAATGATCACAATCGATAAAAGCAGCCCATAAATCACAACCGCTGTCCCCAGGATCCACAACCGGGTATCCATCCGTGATTTGGCCGCCGGAGTCATTCCCCGGTCGATGAGTATGGCTCGCACGCCCAGCAGCGCGTGCCCTGTTACAGTCATCAAAAAGGTGATCTCCAAAATAAAGATGGCGGGATTCGACAGGTAATTGACGACATCTTGATAGGTTTGTAAGCCGCCCGGGACAATGAAATGGTTGGCGGCCAGGTGCACGATCAACAACAGGACTAACAAGATGCCCGTTGCTGCCTGTGCCAGCCAGGCCAACGCCGCTCGATTGCGTGAAATGCTTATTTCCATCGCCATGCTCCTTTTAAGATCCGCCGCCAGGCTTGCTTAGATTGTAAAAATTGCACTTGCTGCCAGGATCAGGATAACCACAGTCAGGATCATCAAGATGATAAACAAGGCCTTTTGCTGGTTGGCCGCGATCCCCATGCCGACCAGGGTCAGCCGGATGCCGTTCAGCCCATGGATCAGGACTCCGGCAATCAAAACCACATCCAGGATCAGGAAGACTGGTGAGCGTACAATTTCGATGAACATATCCCAGGTGGATTCGCCAAAGGCCAGCAGGCTCAACACAACCAGGTGCAGGGTCAGGTAAAAGACCAGGCCGATCGCCGTGATCCGGTTAAGTACAAATGCCAGCATCCCCATACTGCGGTTGCGTGGATCAAACCAGGCCCATATATTCCGGTTGCTCACTGGCAGCGCAGCGTTTGCGTGGTCGCTTTCTCGGTTCATGATTCACTCCTTACCCATGCCGAACAGCCGCTTGATGCGCCGACCCACCACCTGGCGGCGCAGATTTGCAATCAGGTAGGTCGGGTCCACATGGGCGGGGCAGGCTTCTAAACATTCAAAGGCCATGTGGCAGCGCCATAAACCGTGCTCGCTGTCTGCCATTGCCAGCAGATCATTCAGGTTGGCCCCGTTGCGTGGTTCCTGCACCATGCGCGCGATGGCTGCTAATGCTGCCGGCCCCAGGAATTCCGGATCTGTAGCAGGGATCGGACAGGCAGAGACACAAATCCCGCACTCGATACAGCTTTCATAGCGGTATGCCGGTTCTGGGCGGTTGACACTGGTTTGAGTTTCCTGGTCGATCATGGGTTCAGCCGTGCGGATGGGTACAAATCCGGCTTTCTCCATCTTTGCATAAAATGGGACGACATCGATGAGCAAATCGCTTACCACCGCAAAATTGCGCAGGGGTTCCAGGGTAACCGTAGCACCGTCGCTCGTCACCTCGTCGATGCGGGTGATACAACCCAGCTTTTCCTCGCCATTGACTCGCAGCCCGCACGCTCCGCAGGCAGCATGGTGGCAGGCATGCCGGAAAACAAGGCTGCGGTCGTGTTCGGCCCAGATCCGCTCGATAGCATCCAACACATATTCATCCGGCCTCACCGCAATCGCAAATGTGTCAAAGTGCGGGCGGCTGCCGTTCTGTTTATAACGAAAAATGCGAAATGTCACATTCCACTGCATCATCGCATCTCCTTCAGGCAGCGAGCAATCACACTACCAATGACCGGAGTCTTAATGGCAGGTTTCTGGCTCGTTTAACAAAGACAAAGCTCGGTGGATTTCATTTTCAGCGCAAAATCGTGTGCACCAGGGGGAAGACGGCGGTGAAACCGTCTTCCCTTGGCCGCTGCAGGCTGGTTGACCGCCTCGATGAAGCTCGGAGTGCGTTATTAACTCGATGGAGCCAGCCTTTCACCAGCTTTGTCTGGACGCAATGGTTCCTGGCTTCAGTCCTTCAACCAGCCCATTGCATGGTGGACTGCCTTCGTCCAACCTTTGTACAGTGTCTCCCGTTCTTCGGCAGACATCTTGGGTGTAAAAACCTTTTCAACCTTAAGCGTGGCAAATGCATCTTCCGGAGTGGCCCAGTATTCAGACCCCAGTCCCGCCATGTAGGCGGCGCCCATCACGGTTGCTTCAGGGTTGACCGGGCGTACGACATCCGCATCCAGCATATTTGCCTGGAACTGCATCAGCCATTCGTTCCGGACCGCTCCACCGTCAACCTTCATTTCTTTGATATCGATGCCGCCGGAATCTTCTTTCATGCTCTGCAGGAAGTCTTTCGTCTGGTAGACGATCGACTCCAGGGTCGCCCGGGCAAGGTGCGCGCGCGAGGTTCCGCGGGTGATGCCTATGATCATGCCGCGTGCCGAGAAATCCCACCAGGGGGCAGACAGGCCGGTCATCGCCGGGACAAAATACACCCCGCCGTTATCCGGCACAATGCCAGCTAACTGCTCCGTTTCAGCCGAATTCTCGATCAACCCTGCGCCGTCACGCAGCCACTGGACTGCCGAACCAGTCACAGAGGCATATCCCTCCAGTGTATAGGTAGTTTTGCCTTTCATCCGCCACGCGATCAGCACGTTGGTGCCGCTGCGTGATTCGGGCACTTTGTCCCCGACGTTCATGTTTAAGAACGTCCCCGTCCCGTGGGTGCACTTCACCTGCCCAGGGAGGATACAGCCTTGCCCAAACAAACCCGATTGCTGGTCGCCAATATTCCCGGTGATCGGGATTTCGGCTCCAAACAATGCCGGATCGGTATAGCCGTAGAAGGCATCATCATCCAGCACATCCGGCATCGCCACCACCGGTACATTCAGGAAGTCAAACCATTCCTTGTACCAGTCATCGGTGTACAGATCGTAGTACCCGGCTACGGTCGCATTGGATGCAGAAGTTGCATGCACCTTCTTGCCGGTCAGGTTGTAAATCAACCAGCTGTCGATATTGCCGAAAATTACTTCTCGCTTTTCGGCAGCCGAACGTACACCGGGGACATTTTCGCAAATCCAATACAATCCGAGCGAAGAATAGAGCGGTCCAAAGGGCCAGCCCGTATGCTGGTACGTCTTATCACCCCATTCCGGGCGCAGTTTCTCAACCAGGTCGGCATTGCGCATGTCCTGCCACACCAGGGCGTTGTTTACGGGTCGACCGGTTTCACGGTTCCAGGCCATGCGTGTAGAGCGCTGGTTCGTGATGCCGATGGCATGGATATCGGTGGCTTTCAGACCAGCCTCTTGCAAAACCTTTTTCATCATGGCATACGTCTTATCCCAAATCTCAACGGCATCGTGTTCGGTGCGATCGGGCGTCGGCGTGAGCTGGGCAAATTCGCTGTATGCCTGGGCTTTGATTTGACTGTCTTGGTCGATGATGACCGCCCGGGTTCCGGTTGTGCCTTCATCGATTGCGAGGATATATTTTTTTGTAGACATGCCAAAATCCTTTCGAATCGGACTGCATGAAAAAACCAGAACCTCCCGAATTCATTCATTCGGGAGGTTGCTGGATTACGGTAAAGCTAAAGCACTATACACGCCCAACGTAGAAAGCAGGATCGAGAGCGACGTTAATGTCGCAATCGTGCACGCCGGTGGATCGATATGGGTATCTCCGTAGATCAACCACAGCCGTGAGAAGAACTCGCCAACAAATGCAGCTACCAGCCCGAAAACCACCCCCCAAATCAGGCTCCCACTGGCAACTGCAGCCACCGCAGCCGTGAGCGTGATGTGGTGTGTGACGGGCACCGCCGTCCCGTACTGCAAGAAAATCAGGCTGATCGCCGATATGGCAAACCCGATGAAAAGCCCGCCTTGGTCTGGTAGTGCCACGATGGCGATATAAGCAGACATCAACCCGGCACCTATCCCAATCAGGGCCAGTTGGAAATTACTGTTCTGGTAGCCAATCCACTTGAATTCATCCGGCGGCTTACCAAAACGCGACTGCCCGGCTGGTTTGAGGTTGCCCAACAAACCGGTTTTGCCATACGCAAAGCGGACAATGATGGCTGACACAACGACAGTCAGAGCAATTGTGTCTGTCCAGGCAAATCCAACTCGCCCGAATAGGTTATTGATCACATAGCCGATGGCGCCGAAATACACCCCTACCATCAAACCTTTCGGGTCGTTCCAGCCCATGCCAGCTTTTGTCGTATCGCGTCCATTATCAATATAACCTTTTTTAGCTGCCCAGGCGCTGCCTGCAACGCCGCAGGCCCATCCCGCTACGTGAGGGCCGTAAGCGCCGAATGCGAAGGTACCCAAAAAATCGGTTCCCAACAGCGATTGTGCGGCAACACCCAGAAAGATCAAGAAGCCAACAAAGATGAACGAAGGCAAACCTCCGATGGCTACGCCGAAAATGCCTGCGCCCATAGCCGCAAACAAAGCAAACAGGTCGAATCCTAAGAATTCCATTGCATTCTCTCCTGAATCAACTGATCCTAATCAGTCGATTTCTGTGAACGTTGAATTTGCCGATGTAGTAATGAAATCCTTATGCTAATTTTGGAAGGCATCTCTCCTCTCTACTACATTCCTTATTCTTGAGTACAGGCAGACCAACCTGTTTGACCGGTTTCCTTTTTCTGCCAGCCGTCGTCAGGCGAGTTGAGCCGGCAAGATGTGCAGGACCCGTCCTGATTGTGGGTTTAATCCTTCCGCGCCAGGGATTGATGTTTTCTTCCTTCAGGATGAGCCTTGATTTTCCTTCGATCGTGCCGCTTTCATAAACAGTCACAGTTGCATTGCCAAAAACTGCTTCATGGTAGCGTAAGATAGCTTCGTCAATTGAAAAATGGTGGATCAAGCGCTGGAATAAAATCAGCCAGTGCCCGTGTACCACCATCAGCACGTTTTGATCTTCACAATCCCGATTTAAAGTACCTAAAAAGCTGTGGATCCTTAGTTCCATATCCGGCCAGTTCTCCCCGCCCAACGGTCGGAAGTGATACAGGCCTTCCCGATCGCGGCGCTCGATTTCGAAGGGATACAGAGCGGCAATTTGCTCATTGGTCATCGTATGCCAGATGCCGCGCTGCCCTTCTGCCAGCCGGGGATCCTCGTACACCTTTGCTTTTGGATACATAATTTTCATCGTTTGTTGGGAGCGCAGATAATAGGAGACATAGTACGTATCGAACTCCCCAAACCGGTCATGCAGATACTGACCGGTGATTTCCGCCTGCTGTTTCCCGCGCGGGGTTAAGTTATAGGCGTGGCTGGGAATATCATATAAGGCTCGATCGTTGATCGACTTGATATTGCCGATCGATTCAGCATGCCTCACCAATACGAGTAACCTTGGCCAACCCATAGATCACTTCGTATTCCAAATCATCATATTCGCACCAGACTCGCTATTGGCGTTGTTGTGGGGTAACCTTCGGTTCGAGTTCAACGATGCCAATGCGGGTGAATTATCCAAAAAGAGAGGGAAGGCCCATGATTCGGGCAAGTCGTCATTCAATGAGGCTGTCAGCGATGTCGCCTCGAATCAAACTCGGGCCTTCCCTGCACAGGAGATGCTGCTTTTTTAATCTTTATTTACCCTTACAGGCTGCCCGATGCGGCTAGCCTGCCAGGATTTCAGCAATGTCAAGGACTTTGATGCCCTTTTCTTTTGCCACAGGCGCCAGGTTCCTTTTTGAGGCAGGCGCTGCCGTAACAACAACCGGTGCAGCCAGTGCGAGTTCATCAGCCCGGCGAGCAGCCACCAATCCGGCCCATTCATCATCAAAGTACACATACAGCGCACCGGATGGATTGGCTTTTTCCTTGGTGAAGTAGCATTCCGCCAGTTCGAGCCCTTTGACCTTTCCTAATACCTCGCGCGGGGCATCCACAACTTCCAGGTAGCGACCCAAATAAGATGGGTCATGGAAGGTGACTTTGCCCTTGTAGCTGCCCGTCACGCCGAGCTTCGCCAGGTATTCCGTATGGTGGAGCACTTCCGCGCCGAGCTTGATGCCCAGCGTTGGGTACCACACCCGCAGGGAGTACACCACAGCCGGGCAGTTCGCCACAACGGTCTTTGCGCCGCTTTCCTTGATATACCCGGCAAATTCTTTGGCCTTCTTCTCTGCCAGCTCCCACAACCCCAGGTCATACAGGCCCCAACCATCGGTGCCCTTCGCCAGTGTGGCAAAATTGACGCCCTGTTTTTTGAGGATTTTCTTGAACGCTTCGGCGATCTCAGGAGTCTTGGCCCGGGTTGTATCATCCACAATATAGAGCACATCCGCTTTGCCTACCGCTCCAGTATCGTCCTTGACGCCGTAGATGTTGCCGGTTTTCTTGACATTGGCTTCGACCTTTTTGACAAATTCTGGGGCAGCCCCGGCATCCACCAGATCGGCGCGAGCCGGTCGATCCCACTCACCTTCATCAATGTCGAAGATTTCTCCGGAATTATCCCGGTTCCAGATCTGGTCGATCTTGCTGTTAAAGCTCCAATACATTGCCGTCACCACATCCGGTGTCCAGCTCAAACGGCCCCCGGCTACCAGCATTGCAATCTGAGCCGACCGGTGAGGTGTGGCTTCGCGCCCGACGCATCTGACCAGCGGATCATAAGTCCGGTAGTAGACATGGTCGATCGCGGTTTTTTCCAACAATTCACGCATGGTTGTGATTCGCATCGTTTGTCTCCTAAAATTAAAGTCCCAGCTTGCCGGGGTTCATAATCCCGTAGGGATCGAGGGCATTCTTGATCTTCTTGACGACCGGCCACATCGTGGGCTCATCCAGGTGGATCCAGGGTCCCTTGTTCACCCCGATTCCGTGATGATGACCAATGGTGCCATCCACAGAAATAACGGCTTTCATGGCCGCGTTCATAATGCGCCAGTACATGCTTTCGATTTCTTTTTCATCGCTGGCAAACGCGCTCCAGATGATGTACAGGTTGCCGCCGGTCGGATAGAAGTGGGAGCCGTGTCCAAAGACTTCGTGTGCTCCTTCCGCCTGGATCGCTTCGATCATTGCGTCGTGCATCGCGGTCAGGTTCTTGTAGGTGGACGCGCATTCGATGGCATCCCCAATGCCGTTCGGCAGCATATAGGCCTTCTTGAGGTAAGTCGTATCGTAGCGTTTCCGCCACCAGCGCTCACCCAACCCAGGTCGCTCGATGCCGCCAAGTCCCTTGCAAACGGCATGCGTGATTTTTGCCTCAAGCTCTGCCAAGTCCTGGCGCGCTTCGCAGCAAAAATACAGGCCGTGCTCTTTGCCTGCAAACTCGCTGTAGCCCAGCTCGTCGTAGGCGTGTTTGACCTCGATGTTGTCGTACAGGCGCATCACAGCCGGGAACACACCTTCTGCCAGGATATCGCGGCAGGCCTGCACGCCGGCTTCGAACGTGGGCATGCCGTAGCCAATCCAGATGCGGGTATCGGGCTGCGGCCAGACCATCAATGTGGCTTCGGTGAGAATGCCCAGGGTGCCTTCGGACCCGATGAACAGCTGGTCCATATCCGGTCCGCAGGAAGCGCGCGGGTAATTCTTGGTGCGTGCGACAGATCCATCTGCCAGCACAACTTCAACCGACTGGACGATATCCTCGATCTTGCCGTACTTGCTGGAGAAGGTGCCCACCCCGCGTGGAGCAATCCAGCCGCCCACGGTGGAGCAGCGGATCGACTGCGGGTAATGCCCGCCGATAAAGCCGCGCATATTCAGCTGGTCTTCGTAATCCTGACCCAGCATTCCAGTTTGCACCGTGACTGTGCGTGAATACGGGTCAAAATCCACCATCTTGTTCATGCGCTTCATGTCAATGATGATGCCGCCATTGACGGGCAGGATCCCGCCGATCGTGCCCGATGTGCCGCCCGCAGGGACGACCGGGATCCGGTTGTACGATGCGATCTTCACAATCTCTGCCACATCTCGGGTCGAGCCGGGATAAACAACCATGTGTGGCAGGTAGGGTAAATCATCGCGCCGCACCCATTTAAACGCGGGCGGCATGATGTCATGCGAGTAACAAATCAATTCCGCGATCGATGTGGCCACATTGCGCTTGCCCACCACAGCTTCAAGCTGGGTCAGCAAAATGGGGTCAACCTGAATCGTATCCCCGCGCGTTAATGCCGCATCTAAGGATAGTGCTTGTGACATGCTGAAATCTCCTTTTCGATAAAAATATTGTCGCGATCAAGTCACATGGTGTTTTCGATCTATAGCCAGTACCACATGATCTGTCTCTAAAATTCAAGCAGCGCGCGCTTTTTCGACCAGCTCGTGCATCCGGGCAAACACCCGGTCTGTCCAGTCTTCGTCAAACCAGCCCAGGTAATACAACAGGTCACCGTGGCTGAAGCGCTTGCGCATCAGGTGAGCGTTGTGGTAAGCCCAACGACCCTGGCTTTCCGCAACCGGCACATTCAGTTCCTCAAAGTACAGGGGGTGCCCTGCCATTCTCGTAGGCCGGGACATACTCTTCCGCTCGCTTAATCAGGCTTTCAAGAATAGCTTTCTGGTTCGGCCAATCTGCCAGGAAGGCTTCGAATAATGGTCGAACTGCGTACCAGCTTTCCAGCTTTTGTTTGTAATCGCTCCAGCACTCTGCGCCCATCGCGCCGGTGGGATCAATTTCAATGAAGGCTGCCTTCACCTTCGTTTCCATCTCTTCAAAGGTCGGGTAGCAGTCGTCAATATTGACTTTGGCAGGATCGAGCTCATCGATCAGCCAGCCCAGGCCAATCAAACCCGGGATTGCAGCAACCGCCACCTGCGAACCGTGATTGGCAATCCGTCGGTTGAAATGATCGGCGCTCATATCCAGCATATGCGAAGTAACGTGTTCGTAGCCAGACATTGGAGAGGACTCCCGGGCATAAGTCATGGATAACCCGCCCAGGGTCAGGATCTTGCCTAGTACTTCCATGCCGATCGGCGTGCGTTCTCCGATTTCACTGGCATACGGCAAAAGCAGCTTGTTCACATCCTCCATGATGTCCCAGGAGGCCTGGGTGTACTTGGACATATTGAAGTAGTCCCCCAGGTACCAGTCGCCAAAGGCAATAAACATGGGGCTGGTATCCCCGATGCCGCCCAGGGTATATTCGATGGGTGCATTCGCCAGGGTTTTAATATCGATGATCAGCACATTGGACAGGCGCGAGGGCCAGGTCCGTTTCACACCATCCTTCGAGATGACTGCCATCCGGGAGGCGAAGGCCGGCACCGAATTGGCTGTCTGGCAAAAAACAACCGAAAGCAGTGGTTCATCCGGGTGTTCCTGCCCATAAACAAAACTGGCATGTTTGGTAATATCCGTAACCACACCGGAGCCCACGGAGGCAACCTTCACTCCGGGATGGAAATGGCTCTTCACGAGCTCTACTTCGTGGAAATCCGGGTGCACAACGCCATATTCATCGCCTTCTAATTCCACGATTAATGTTTCAAAGCCGGCATCTGCCAGCATCTGTTTTACTTTTGGTTTAAGACTTTCGCCGTCTCGCATCATTTCGGTCTGGTCCATCACCAGGACCACATCGCCGGCCCCACGCGGAGCCAGATCAAACAATACCCGCGGCAACTCGTTTATGGCATCCAGGCCAACAATCACCTTTTTCAGCTCGATTTCGGGTAGTTTGTCGGCATCCTTCCAGGTGGAAACTTTGTTTTCCATTTCTGGAAAGTCCCCAGGATCATATTCAAAAACCGCAGGAGGCAGTGTATTTTGATCAGTCATTTTCAGTTCCCTCCACAGGGAAACAGCGGCAAAATTTCAACGCCCTTATCAGATTGGCGGTGGCGGTCGATCAGATCGACCGCCACCATCGCATCCTTCAAATTGAAGGATTAGGCATATTTCAAGGCGAAGTCGTTGAGTTGCTTGTAGACTCCGGACTTGGCCATTGCAAGATACGCTTCCTTCCAGATACCGTACATTTCGGTATAGAGTGTGTGGGTCTCAGGATCTGGATCGAAAGTGCGCACCTTGTGCAGCATCTGGTCGCAGCCTTCCTTGACACTGCCAAACACACCAGCGCCTACACCGCCCAGGATGGCGGCGCCGATCACCGTGCATTCACCTTCCTGCATGAAGGTGGTCGGTGCACCGTAGATATCGGCCTGGATCTGGCACCACAGCGGTGACTTCGTGGCGCCGCCGCTCAGCATGATTTCGCGCTGCGGCACAAAGGCGTTGAACGCATCGACGATATCGCGCGCTTCAAATGCCACGCCTTCCATCACGGAGCGAGCGAGACAGCCGAAGTCAGCCTTGAAGTTGAGCCCGTTGAAGCCTGCCCGCGCCAGGTTATCGTAGTGCGGTGCAACCGAGCCGGACAGGTACGGCAGGAAGAACACACCCCGCGAGCCCGCCGGAGCGTTGGCAGCGTGTTTATTCATCACAACGTACGGGTCAGTCCCGGTGAAGGGTTCGATGTTGCGCAGCAGGTGGCCCACATTGTCGCGGAACCAGCGGTAGGTGCTGCCCGCAGAAGCCTGGATGCCTTCCGCTTCCCAGGTTTTCTCCGGGAAGGCGTGCGCCGACAGGCTGACAGCCATGGCGGGGTCGTACTTCGGTGAATCAAGGTGGGCAACGCTCACACCAGCGGTGCCGAACGTTACTTCGCACAGACCCTCTTCGATCACGCCTGCGCCGATCGCCGCGCACTGTTGGTCGCCGCCACCGGTGCAGATCGGCATGCCGACCGGCAGTCCGGTGCGTTCATGGGCATAGGCATCAATCGTGCCTACCTGCCAGCCAGAGCCAACCAGCTTGGGCAGTTTATCGCTTGGCATACCCCAGGCATGCAGCAGCTCATCGCTCCACTCCATGGTCTGGATGTCCATCAGGCCGTACAGCGAGCCGTTCGACCAGTCCTGGTACCAGCCATCCCGGGCACCCAGATGATACAGGAAGAATTCCTGGGTCAGCAGCACTTTGTCTGCTTTTTCGAAGACTTCGGGCTCGTTCTCCATGACCCACTTGATCTTGCCTGCCGACCAGATCTGTCCAACAGGGAGACCGGTGATCTTGAAGTATTTATCTTCACCAAGGTCCTCGCGCATCCAGCGCAGCTGCTCCGTATGGCGGCCGTCCTGCCAGGAGATGCCCAGGCCGTCGCGCAGCACTTTGCCATCCTTATCAATGTAAAAGTGCAACGCACGTTGCGTGGAGAGACCCATGGCAGCAACATCGTTCGGATTCACACCGCTTTTCTTCAGGACATCTGCCAATGCTTCATAGTTGGCTTCCATGAGCATCCAGATATCCTGCTCCGTCCATCCGGGTTTCGGATAAACACAGGAGTATTCTCGGTAACCTTCCCCCATAATGTTGCCTTCAAGATCATAAATCTTGCACTTGACACCCGTGGTACCGTTATCGAGTCCGAGAAGGTATTTCTTAGCCATTGTTTGCTCCCTTGAATATTTGGTGAGTTGTGGCGGACAATGAAATTTCGATTAAGATCCTCTTGCTGCAATCATGCCATACCCATTCCTCCATCTTTCTGAATTGACCTAACGATCCTCTTCCGTCCAGCCATACTCTTTCCAAAGCGCGGATGGAATCAAGCGGTCTATGCGGTCCAAAGCAAAGGTTGGTCTGCCTTCTTGCGGCCAGGACTCGAGGATTTCAGGTGTGGTTTCGCCGGTAAATACCAGGCAGGTATCCATGCCTGAGTCAATACCCATCTTGATCTCTGTATAGAGCCGGTCCCCGGTGGTAATACACTGCGAGGTATCCAGCTTCATGACATTCATAATCGTATTGAGCATGACCGGGCTTGGCTTCCCGCAGTTGACGTCCAGCATGTGCCCGGTAGCATCTTCCAGGGCCTTTATCACCGCCCCGGCATCAACTTCACCGCGCCCACCCGGAAATGGGCAGAAATGATCCGCATTTGTGCAGATCAAAATCGCCCGTTTGTGATACCAGATGGCATCAAATGCGATTTGCAATTTTTTCCAGGTCAGGGTTCGATCGTAGCTGGCGACCACGATGTCGATTTCTTCCGGATTTTCCGACATCTTGATCCCATTTTCTTTGAAGGAACGAATCAGGGGTTCTTCGCTGATAGGATACACGACCGCATCCGGGCGGTTTTGCAAAATCCACTGGGTTGTCGTGTAAACCGTGGTGACAATTTCCTCTTTGGGTGTCGGCAGGCCGAGCCCAGAAAGTTTATCGGCATACATCTGCACGTCTCGGGTGGGATTATTGGACAGAAAAACCACCCGCTTGCCAAGCTTGCGCAGCGTGGTGATCAAGCGGTAGGCGCCTGGCAGAAGATCTTTTCCCAGGTAGATTGTGCCATCCATATCAAAGATGTAGCCATCATACAGTCGATCAGGAACACTGATCAACGAATGGGGGACAACAAATTCGGTGGTCATGCATAAACCTCCTTACGAAATGAATTGGCTTGATACCGGTTCCATGGCTCGGATTCCAGGAAAATGGCCGTGGGGTTCGGCGCTCCGGATTAATAGTTGACGGTTTGACGTTCCGTCATCAGGGAGTAATAGATGTGGCGGTTGGCTATCTGAATGCCGGGATAAAATCGTTCGGCATTTCCACAGACGCGGGTACAAAACCCGCAAGTATAGATGGCTACGCCGCTTCCGAGTAAATAGTCGATAGCTTCTTTGATTTCAGGGAATTTTTCGAGATTTTCTTTCTCACCAATTTGCACCGCGTCATACATCAGGTAGATGGCAACATCCAGGCCTTTATCTTCCGTCCAGGTGCGCGCAATACTGAAGGGCATCAGGTTGTAGCGTTCATCCAGGTGCTGGACAACGAATAAGTATTTTTTGTTTTCGCCCATCATTCAACCTTTCAGGTTTTGTTAATCCCTAAAAGTGTGTCATCTTCTTTGAGATCGTCGACGCCTGCCATCTTGAGAATCTGCACAGCGTTATCACAATCCGTAACCAGGCCTTTCAAGACCCCGCTGCGCAGCGCACTGTAGATTGCCCGCGACTTTTCTTTTTCGCTGGCGACCCCGATGACCTTCGGGATGCGTTTCAGGTCCTGCAGGGATAAAGCGATCAAGCGCGTTTTTAAGTCCGAATTGACTTCCCGGCCCTGGTCATCAAAATAGTTGCCCAGCAATTCACCCACCGCGTTCGCTTCGCGCAGCCGCCGCACTTCAGCGATTGAAATGATGCCTGCCTGGACCAGGATCGATTCATCATCAGGTGTACCAATGCCCACCAGGGCAATATCGGCATTTTTTGCCAGCTCCAGCGAATCGCTCACGGTCCTCTGGTTTAACAGCATATTCCGGGCTCGCTGGCTTTCTACATACGCCGGCGCATAAATCGGTTGGGCAACCCCACCTGTCCGGGTCGCCATCAGGCTGATGATATTGTTCGGGTTGGTGGCTTCGCCAAGATAGGGCGACCCACCCATGGCGCTGACGAACGTGCAGCTCACTTGGTTGTTCAGCCGGAAGGCATTGGCGAGCTCGCTCATATTTCTGCCCAATCCAACCGCCACGGTATCGCCGTCCTTAAAATTGCGCGCCAAATAATTTGCTGCCGCCCGGGCAACAGACAGGCGGCAGCGGTATTCATCGGGATGAGCGGGCGCAACGACAACATCGTCCAGGTTGAAGAGCGCCTTCAAGCGAGCTTCCTGTTCGACGTGCAGCACGGGAATAGAATGGACGTGAATTTCAACCACCCCCAGTTCACGCGCGTGCCTGAGCAAACGCTGCACCTTTTGCCTCGACAGGTTTAACTCTTTAGCGACCTCACTCTGGGTTTTCTCCTCCAGATAATAAAGTGAGGCGATACGAGACAAAAGCTGAAAAAATTCATGGTCATCCGGGCTGAATTCTGTCATTTTGTTATCGTTAGGGGAAATCTGTTTTGTGAGCAAATGCCCAAGCCTTAAACAAATGCCCAAAAATATTTATACATTATTTTTCACCCGGAGTCAATAAAGTCGTCTGGAAAACGCACGGTTTTCATAAGATTAGAGCGGCGAAGGTCCCACGACCTGCTTTGGATATTTGTGAGAAGCTTGCAGGGAGATGCACCTGCAGGATGATTCACCTGCAGGAAGACTCACTTGGGAAGCCTGATCTTCTCTTCCGGATCACAAGCGCGTCGCTTAACGCTATGCGCTTCGAAGAACCCTGGCGGCGAGGTAGTGGAGGCTCACCTAGCATGCGCTCAGGCAGCGCTTCCCGGCTGGGCGTTTAACGCAACAACGGGCCTCTGGCCCGGATGAAATGGGATCAGCTTTGAACCGCCCTGCTCAGTGACGCACTGCAGGCAGCCCCTGCCAGCAATCCCCAGTTTTCTCCCCGTCTCAATTAATTATCAAAATGTTGGCGCTGTGCAGGCTTTTCCCCCAATTTCAGACCCAAAACAGTTTTCGGGGGAGGGATGGCTCCCTCCCCCGAGGTCGTTGTTCGATTGGCGGTTACCCGTATCTCGGTGAACCGGCCATACAGTGTAATCCTTACTGGGTCACGATGCTGAGCACGTTGGAAGGCAGAGACGAGCCAACAACATTGTTCGCAATGATCCGGAAGTAATACGTCGTCACACCCGGTGTGCCCCGCGGCACCGTCAGCGTTGTCGTTGTGACATTGATCCCTACTGCGCTGTTGACCAGGCCCGTCGTGAAGGCCGCATTGGTCGCGCGTTGGATCGTGTAGCCGGTTTCGTTTGCCACGTCCGTCCAGGTCAGTGTGACCCGGTTGTTGTTGCCCTGGCGAACCGTCGCTATAGTCAGAAGCGCAGGGGCATTCGGGGCGGCTACGGTCATGCTGGCCAGGTTCGAGTAAGCCGATGACCCAAAGGCATTCACTGCCGCCACCCGATAAGTGTAGGCGGTGCCTAACACCACAGTCGGGTCAACGAACGTCACGTTGCCAGTGTTGTTGCGGGCAGGAGCCGTGCCGACCTGGGCGAAGTTCACGCCATCTGTGGACCGCTGGATGACGAAGCCGGTCTCGTTGGTGGCGTTATCCCGCCAGGTCAGGCTGACCTGCGGCCCAGCTTGCAGCGTCGCCACCAGGTTCGTAGGTGTCTCGATCGCGGCCATGGGCGCCGAGGCGGCTGACTTGACCGTGAGGCTCATGAACTGGCCTCCGTAGCCGATCGTATTCTGGGCCACAACCCGGTAAAGGTATGTCGCATTCCGCAGGTAGGTCGTGTCGGTGAAGCTGCGCATACCCTTGTCGACTGCCGGGTCCGTCTGGTGCAGCGGTTGGTTCACTGTACCCAGGTCAACCCAGCTGCCTCCGCCATCCGCAGACCGCTGGATCACGAACGCCGTCTCGTTGATCGAGTTGTCGTACCAGGTCAGGGTAAGGCTGGCGTTGTTGCCGTTCCCGCTGGTTGTGAACGCCAGCCCGTCCGCCGGGTTGGGCGGGATCGCCACCGACACCGGCCGCATCATGTCCATCTCTTCGTGGCTCAGGATGTGGCAGTGGATAGACGTACTCCCAGCCAAAGTTGACCACGGTGTTGATGATCGGATTCGTCGGGTTGCCGTTGGCGTCGATGTTGTTGAAATCCTAGCTGTGAGCCGAGCGGCATCATCGGGTTCAGCGGCCGGACGCTGTTGGGCAGCTCGAACGGGCAGATACGGGATGATCGGCCGCAGGGCCACGATCGTGTCCTCCAGCGGGCTGATGCGCAGGGTGTCCTTCCAGCCCAGCTCGGTCGCGTCGGGCGGGATGATGATATTGTCCCAGGTGACCCGGTTGAGCACCTGCACGTCGTACAGGTGCCAGTGGATCGGGTGCGTGTCCACCCCGTTGTGGGTGATCTTCCAGATCTGGGTGCCGTCGGCCGCTGAGATCGCGGTGATCGGAGTCATGCTGACGTCGTTCTTCGGCAGGTTGGTGGCGTCGATCAGCTCCGTCTGCGGGTTCACGTACGGGTACAGGATGATGTTCTGCCCGGCCGGTGTAGCCGGGACGGCCTCCAGGCCGAGGTTGGCCGTCATGCGCCCGAACTCGTCGAAGGCCGAGGCGTTCATCTCGTCGTGGATCGCCTTGGGTTCGAGCGGGATCGAGAGCTTCGCCCTGATCCGCTCATCGCCCCAGTCAACGTGTCGAACTTGAACAGGTCGCCGCCCTGCTGAGATGCGGGCGAAGCCATCACATTTGTTCGGTTGCTGTCGCGGAGTGTGCAGTCACCAGCTGCTGAGGCGAAGGTCGTGCCGTAGGCCGAGTTGTAGGCGGCCTGCCCGACGATGATCGGGTGCTGGCCGGATTCGAACACGCCCGAGCCGTCCGCATGGTGCCGGAAGGCGGCCTGGAGCGCGGCCAGGTTGTAGGCTGTGCAGGCACGTCAAGCCGTGGCAGAGTCGTAGCTGCAACCTTGATCTGCATGATGGTGCGGGTGTTGGGCCCGTAGCCGGGCAGGATGCTCGGCGCGCCGACCGGGCTCAGGTCCGGGGCACCGGTGTAGTAGTCGTAGCTCGAGACCCGGGCCGGGAAGGCCGCCGGGGCGTCGTTGTACAGGATCAGCGTCTGGCCGGCGTACTGCGAGAAGTCGACGATCACGTCGGCGCGTTCAGCCGGCGCCAGCAGCAGGGAGTGCTTATCCACGTTGCCGACGTCGAAGCGGGTCGGGTCGATGATCCAGGTGATTGGCTGGTTGGGGACCACCACCGGGGCCGGCAGGAAGCCGCCTTCGGTGCCGATCTGGATCCAGCTTGGCCCAGCCGGGCTGACGGCTGGTGTCCGGGGTCGGGAAGATGTTCGGGTCGATCTGCGCGGCCGCCAGCTCAGCAGGATTGAGCGCCACCTCGCTGTCCGTTCCGGTGGTCGGATCAGCCACGTACCACTGCAGGTTCCAGAAGCGGTCGTTGGCCGCGTTCAGGATGCGGAAGCGGTAGGCCTTCGGATCGACCGTGGTCGTCGGGTAGGCCGTGCCGTTGACGATCGGGGTGTCGTTGAACTGCTCCATCCCGACCGAGATGTTCGGCGTGCCCGGGATCAGCTGCGGCTCGCAGAACGGGTCGGTATCGTACTGCCAGGTAGCCGGGTCGTCCAGGTTGCACGGCACTGCCAGGGGCGTTGTGAAGCCCGTTGCCGGATCCATGTTGTAGTACGGGTTGGCAATCGGCCCGTGCGGCGGGGTGGCGGGCGGCCAGAACCAGGGCCCGTACATCCAGCGCCCAAAGGCACTCATGCCGCTCGGGTCGCCGGGGTTCTGGGCCGGCATGTAGACGTGGTGGTACCACAAGTTGCCTTCACCACCCCAGCGGCTGTAATCCCAGGTCGGGTCCTGTGCGGCCATCTGCTCTGGGCCGGGCACGAAAGTGCGGTCCTGGATGACCAGCGGGATACCCAGCCCAACGTCGGCCAGGGGGCCTCCCGGCAGCCATCAGCTTCTGCGTCGGTCTCGTCGGTGATCAGGTAGCCGGCGGCTTCGCCCGCGTAGACGTTCAGGCGGGTGATGCCCCAGGCGTGGTCGTGGTAGAACATGAAGCGGGCGCTCTGCTGGTTGGTGTAGTAGAAGTCCATGCAGCCGTCAGCAGGGTCCGAGCAGTTGGGCACGCCAAGGTGGCCGCGACTGCATCGACATGTCGGGCACGGCCTCCACGCTGACGCCCTGCGGCCAGGGTGTGTTTTCTCCAGCCGGGGTGATCCACTGGTGCGGGGTGCCGTCGCTGATCCAGGGCGTGATGCCGCCGTGCAGGTGCAGGGTGGCGCGGTTGTCCTTGAAGCAGTTGTACGCTCTTCGGGAATGTGTCGCTGCATTCCGGGTTGCGCACCCCGTCCATGACCGTACCATCTTCGACCACCGGCGGCATCATGTCCATGGGGCCCATGCCCGAGCCCATGATCGTGGAGTCGGTCGGCAGGAACAGGTCGCCGTCCTGACCGGTCGGCAGCAGGTTGTAGAAGACGATCCGGACCGGCCTGTCCTTCGTCGGCGACGATGACCGGCCCCAGGAAGTGCGGGTCGTCGACGGCTACGGCCTGGGTTACCCCATCGGGCATCAAGGCTGGGACAGAGGTGCCGTCCAGCATATCATTCATCAGTGGGACACGTTTGCTGATGGACATGTTCGCCGAGGTCTCGAGCTGTACGTACTCGCGCAGCAGGGTCCCGCCTGACCTGTTGCCCAATGCGTCGGTGACGACAGGGGGTAGGGACGAGTTCATCTGCTCCCGGTGCTGGACGAGGGCGATTACGTAGTAGTCGGCATCCAGGGCAAACCCATTAGCAACCGAGAAGGTGGTGGTGTCAGGCACTGCAATCGGCAGGTGCTGGCCCAGATTGTTGTCTGTGCAGTCAGCGAAGGTCTGGCCCGCCGCCGGGATGCACAGCACTGGCAGCCCATCCTGGAATTTCTTGATGCCGCCCTGGGTGACATAGTTAGAGCCCGGGGCAGTGACGGTGATTCCGGTAATGGCGCCGGCGTTTACAACAGCCGTGGCTGAAGCCCCCACACCAGTCGGATCGTTGATTGTCACGGTCGGGGCACTTGAGTAACCCGAACCAAAAGTGTCCACGACGATCGATGTGATGGACAGCGTTGCGGTGGCCGAGGCGCCAGATCCGCCGTTGAGGATCGGGTCGAAGAGCGTGCCGTCGCGGATGACCACATTCGGGGGTGCGGAGTACCCGGACCCGGGATTGTCCACCACGACCGCCGTGATGGCGCCAACCACACCTGTAATGCTGCCGTCCGCATCGAATTCTGCGTGCGCTTTAGCCTGCACCCCATCCGGGGCATCCGGCATGTCAAAGTCCACAGTCGGGAACGTGTAGCCGCTGCCAGCACCATTCAGGTTTAAGGTGACAGCATCGACGCCGCCGTACACCGTCGCAGTGGCATCGACCAGTGGCGGAACCGCTGAAGTGTCGATTACGTTAGCTGCAAACGAGTAAGTGCGCGCCTGGGGGTAAACAGGGTATTCGGCGCTGTTAAGCGTGATCGTGCTGCCTGCGGCAGGCGCTGTGGGCGCCGGGTAGCTGAGGATATCGGCTCCCGCTCCCGTGTCCACGGGGATGCCTGCGCCATAGAAGGCGAGCACATCACCCGCCTGGACGGCGACGGGTCCCACCGGGAACGCGGCCTGCTCGCTGACAGCCGGATCGGCTAGCGCAGGTACCGTCAGCGTCCCGCTGTCGAACACCACATCGTATTGGTCCGTTGCCACGGGTCGCAGCACGTAGGCGTTAAAGATCTGCCCGGCGGATGGCACGGGGCTGCTTCCAGGTAATGCCTGGTTGAGGGTCAGGATATCCGTGAGGATTCCAACGGGGAGCGCAGTCGGGACAACAACCAGAACTGGCGCCGGAACCGGCCCAGGGAAGTCGGTCGCGTATGCCCGATCGATGAGATCGTTCCCGACCTGCATCAGGGTCCCCTGGCCTCCGCCGCCAGAGAAGCTCACAGTCGGGGCTGTATAACCGTTTCCACCCACATCAACATTGACGGCGGTGACTGCGCCCGAGGTGTTTACAACGGCATCTGCAGTGGCGCCTGTGCCGCTGGCACTTGTGATATCAACCGTCGCGGAGGTGTACCCGCTGCCGGGATCGGTGATGGTGATGCCGGTGACGGCCCCATTGGCCCCGACTGAGGCAACGGCTTTCGCCCCGGCGCCGTCGCCATTAATCGTCACGGTGGCGTCCGGCAGGGTGAATGGGCTGTTGGCCCAGTTCGGGTACGGCCCAAAGTAGTGCGGCACTTTCGATTCGTCCACAGGGCTGGCTGGCGCATTCAGCGGTTGGGCGAGAATTGACCCGCTTGTACCGAAAAGCATAGCAGCGATGAACATAAGCGAAAGTGTAGTGGTTAGAAACCTGCGTTTATTCATGTTTTTATCTCCTGATGTCAAAAGTCTGTCAGTGTGGGATTTCCGTACATCTTCCTTGTATTTCAATTCAATTTTCCCTCCTGTTAATCTCAATCTTCGGATTCGATTGATCCAGTGATAGCTTGTTTGAAGTACATCCAGCACAGGCTGTATTTCTCCATGAAATATTTTCGTCACTCTGCAAATACTGCTCTCGCCAGACTCGCTTCAGTGCCGAGACACCTGGCAAATTTTCCAGCTCCGGCATTTCAGCGTCCGCAATCATCTTCAACAGGTAGGCTCCGTCGAGGCCGATCGCCTGAGCAAGAGCCTCCTGTTCCAGGCTTTCAGCGGCCAGGTAGGAAGTTGTACGTTGCTGGCCGTAACGTTCGTACCAATGCGGCAGGGTCACCTTGTACAGCCACTCAGGATTTTTAATTGCCAGCGCTCCTAAGACCTCGCTCACCGCAAGCCAGACCATCTCCACCCGGTTTTGCAGGCAAACACTTTGGACGAGTGTGTTCGTTTGCAAACACAATGCCCTTTTCCTGGCAACCATTGTGATTTCCGCCAGGCGCGCGAGCACCCTTTGCAGGTTGCTTTGGCTGTCTCGATTGACCAGCAGCCATTGGCGGAACTTGCACAAAATCGAGCCATCCAGCCCGCGATAGCTCAGCGGCAGGTGCAAGGCATACTTCCAATCGACGCGATATTGGAGCGCGTCCGCAGCCTGGGAATCGGATAGAGTATCCACAAATTGGAAGATCGTGATCAGGTAGAGCATCGCCATGGTTCGGTCCGGATGATGTGCCCCTCTGAATGGATAGTTCAGGATCAGGCCGGAAAAAAGGTGGTTGGCATGGTTTCCGATCGCGAAATAAAAATTGCTTCTGGAAAAAACAAACCGGGCCGCATTGGCCGTGTCGGGAGGGATCGGCGGGAAGAGTTCTGAGCTCGCGGGTCGCATATTCTTTTCCGAAGTCTGGAATGACCCCTTATGACCGAACAAAAGATTTGAATTTTTCAAACAGAACTCTGGTATGCCGGATCCCGGGATCGATGCTGGAACCGATCATCCCGGGATCAGATTATTAAAGAATATTAAGTAAGATGAGTGTAACGTTAATCATCTTGCTTGTAATCCGTAGTTATGCACGGTTTTTGAGATGGTATTTTGTGGAAAACTACGTGCGAGAGCAGCTCATCCCCCGTTCGCTCTCGTGCGTAAAATCAGGATCGCGACTTGTTAATACCTGCGTACCTACGTACGTACCGCACCTACGTACGTACTCGTTAATTCATTAAGCCATATTTTTCTGCGAACTCAACCAGCTCCACCCGGTTCTTGAGGTTCAATTTACTGAACAGGCTGGCCCGATGACCCTCAACAGTCCGCTGGCTGATGAATAAAGTCTCGGCGATCTGCCGGTTGGTAAAACCCCGGATGATATAACTCATCACTTCCATTTCGCGTGGGGTCAGGGTCTGCAGCACCCCTTTGACCGAGTCGTTGGTCGGGGAAAGATCGCTTACCAAAAATCGGGTGATCGCTGGATGGATATACATATACCCCCTTGACACCGCCTGGATCGCGTCAATCAATTCTTCTCCCGCAGCCCGCTTGACAATATACCCGGAGGCCCCTGCCCGGATCGCCTCACGCAGCAAGCTCTCGTCCTCGTATACGCTCAGGATGAGAACTTTGGTTTGGGGAGCATCCTTCCGCAGCCGGCGCGTGGCTTCGATCCCATCAATGCCCGGCATACCGATGTCCAGCAGCACGATTTCCGGGTTAAGCTCGCTGGCTAATTTGAGGACTTCCTCTCCATTAGCGGCTTCACCGATCACATCCACCGCTGATTCATCCTCGAGCATGGCGCGTAAACCTGCTCGCATTACCCCGTGATCATCCGCGATAAGAATACGAATCGCCATCTGGGACCTCCACGATAATCGATGTACCTCTTCCAGTGGAACTTTCGATAAGTAGATTTCCACCGAACATTTCGGCGCGCTCCTGGATGCCGATTAAGCCGATCCTACCAACGCTTTCGTCTGGATCTGGCCCAAAGCCGACGCCATCATCTTCGATAAATAATTTCACCTTGCCGCCACTCCATTCCAGCAAGATACCGGTATTGCTGGCGTGTGCATGCCGGACCACGTTGGTCAGAGCTTCCTGCACTATCCGGTAGAGGGCAGTTTCCATATCTGGGGACAGGCGTTTGCCATCAAATCCCAGTGCCTTAAATTGTATCCCAAGCTCTTCGTAGGCAAGATTCTTCGTATACTGCTCTAATGCAGCCACCAGGCCAAGGTGGTCCAGCGCGACAGGTCGCAGGTTCATCGCCAGGCGATGCAGTCCTTCTAACACGCTGTCCGTTGAGCTTTTTAGCTCTTGCAGTTTCGTTTGCACCATGGGCGTGCATTCTGGATCCTGCTCCAAACGTCCCAGGCTGAGTTTCAGAGAAGAAAGCACCTGTCCGGCCTCATCATGCAGTTCACGCGCAATGAACGATCGTTCATTCTCCTGGATCTCGACCAGCTTGTGAGCCAGGGTTTTCAACCTTTCACTGTTGGAGCGCACCTGCTCAAATAATTGGGCGTTCTGGATTGCCACTGCCGCTTGATCTACCAGGGCTTCAGCCCATTGAACTTGCTCTGGGCTAAAAATACCAGCCCCTGCTCGCCCTAATTCCAGCAATCCAATCAACGTGTCGCTGGCAAAAACAGGCACAACCAGCCACTGCCGGATGTGGTTAAAATCGGATTGATCCCCTGGGACAGGGTCAATGTTGACATTCGGGATCGCGAGGCTTTTTCGAGCCAATTTAATCCTCTTGATGAGAGAATCGGTGACCCCGTCGATCGGCAGTTGCGGGATCTCATCCCACTCTGCCCATTTTCCATAACCCCTGGCAATCCTTTGTACTGGTCGCGCCTCATCTTCCAGCAGCGTAACACTGGCCGTATCCGAATGAACGATCTCCTGCAAATGATCGAGCAGTGTATTGATGGCAGGCTCGAGTTCCAGGGTTTGCTTCAGGGACTTAGCAGCCGCGCTTAAAGTCTCAGCCACCTGGCGGGCAGACGATTCGGCTTGATACGAACGCGCGTTATGCAGTGCCAATGCAGCGGGGGCGGCAAATGCGGTTAACTGCTCAACATCTTGCGGGGAAAATTCTCCCGGAAGCTGGCTGGCTAAATTGATGACACCAATTCCTTGGCCCCCGACAATAAGAGGAACCGCCGCATACGAACAGACCCACTCCATCCCTGGAAAAAAATGCCAGCCTGGGTGCAGGGTGTCAGAGTTGATGACCACTGGCTGGAGCGAAGTGCAAACCTGTTGTAACAGCGGGAAATCATCTAATACAATCAGCTCATCCAATACCTGTCTGCCCTCCGGGTGTCTTTCAAAACCCAGAAAACCTGCAATGCGCATCATCTTCCCTTCTAATAACCCGATAAACGCTCCCTGGAAGGGGACTGCCTTGCGAATTTGCTCCAGGATCGAGCCCAACACCCGGTCAAGCTCCAGGCTTGTATTCACTGTGATCATTGCCTGTACCAGGCTTTCCGCAAATTCGCGCTGCCTGTGCTCGGAGTCGGTCAACGCGCGCAGTTCCTGGTTCTGCTGCTCCAATTGAATTTCAGCCCGCTTGCGTTCAGTGGCGTCCAGCACGCTGAACACCACACCTTCAACAAGGTTGCCCGCTCCTTTGACGGGCTGCAAACTCCAGTCCCAATAGGTCGTTTCCTGTTCGGGATACTCTGGAAAAACGAACGGATCTTCGGATGCAGAATATGGTTCGCCGGTCGCGACCACCCTCTGGAAAATCGCCTGGTTTTCCTCATTTGGATACAATTCAAAGTGGTTCTTGCCAGCAAAATAATCTGTGGTTTCATCCGCGAACCTGGCGAAAGTATCGTTGACCCGGATAAAGTTAAAATTTCGGTCCAAATATGCGATCAGGATATGGGTGCTGATAAAAAACTTTTCCAAAAGCTCGTTTTTCTGGATGAGGTCCTTCTCCGCCTGCCTTACCAGGGTGATATCCTGGTTGACAACGACCCCCCCCTGGATAGTTTGCTCTTCGTCCAGGATCGGGACAGCCGAATTGAGAATGATCTTGTGATCACCGCCAAAGCACTCAATTTCGATCTCTTCATTAAGTGTGGTTTCCCCGCGGCTGATGCCTCTGGCGGCAGTCCAACCCTCAGGTTGGACCCAATTCCCCGTATCCACCCACCTGCCTTTTTCCTCATCATAGCTCTTGATGCCCACATTCCGGGCGGTTGCCCAAATCCTTTGGCTGGTCGGGTTTCCCTGCACGATTTTCCCGCTCTTATCTGTGATCCAGACACCGACCGGCAGCAGTTCCAACACCTTTCTCAATAATCCTTCTTTGGCACGCAGGGCCTGTTCCACCTGGGTGCGCTGTTTAATTTGATTCCTGAGAGGATTTAACTGCAGGAAATATAATCCCGGCAGAATCAGCAGGATCATGATCAGCCCATCCAGCAACGTTAAAACCACATAATTTGGCAGATCCAGGATATAGAGAACGATCATGGATAAGGTCTCAGCCAGGAAAATTAATACCGCCAAACTGATCACTATCCTCAATGGGGAAAGACTGCGGTTTATCGGTGGAGATTCGGGAAGTTCTTCAAACAAACCCTGGCTTGCGGTCATTTTAGCCCCTTATTTTCAAATCCAAACTTGACATGCTAAGAGCTTGAATATTATAAGCTGAAGCAGCGGCTAAACATCCCAACACCTAATTAAGGAATTATTTCCTAACAAAACTGTTATCAAATCCCATTTTGCATGGATTTTAACCCTTTTCTGTGGATAACGATAAGTATGACTTGAGCTCCCGGACTGATTGACCCTGCCAGGAACAACATCGCAGGTCGCGGTAAAAAACGTTCTGATTATTAGTGCAAAAAAGAATTAGACACCGAGACTCCCCCTGGCATTTCACTGGCCCGTTCTAAACTTTTACGATCGTTTCCTGAGAGAAGATGGGCGGCACATCAATCCCCAACCGTGCGTACAGCTCGGGCGGCACGCTGATATCGGCCAGATACAGCTCACCAACGTAAGGTAATGCATCTGAGTCAGCCAATCCAGTTTTCGGCAGTGCCAGGGTCAGTGTTGCCGTGGCGCGCATACACGGCTCACCGGGGCGACCTGTCGTAGCGTCCAATCCGGATGGGATATCCAGCGCCACCACAGGCCGTCTGGCAGCATTGGCTTTCCGGATCCAGCTGGCTTCCGCCCCGCGCGGGTCACCAGCGAGCCCATACCCGATCAGCGCATCCAAAATCAGGTCGGCGGCTGTGAGGTCGATCGTCTCCTGGCTCGTGATTCCCATCGCTCCCAGAATCTGCAATTGCTTAGCAGGGATATCCTTAATGCGCTCCGGAGCTCCACAAAATTTTAATATCACTTCTGCCCCCCAGTTGTGCAGGTGGCGGGCGGCCGCCATGCCGCCTCCCCCATTGTTCCCCGCGCCGCACAGCACCGCGATCCGTTTCGCACGCACATCTCCGCCCAGCAGCCTGCGGCTCAACACGGCCAGGTTTTTCCCGGCGTTTTCCATTATCTGGATAAGCTGAATGCCGTAGACATCCACCATCAGCCGGTCGACTTCAACCATCTGCCGCACAGAGAGATATGGGATGTCCATCTTTACTCTTCCTGGCTGTCGATGATTTTTACACCCCGCCAAAAAGCCACATAACCTTTAATTTTCTCGGCCAGCTTGCTGGTTTCGGGGTAGTACCAGGCGGCATCTCGATTGACCTGGCCACCTACCTGGATGTTGTAATAGCTGGCGACCCCTTTCCAGGAACACACCGTGTGGGTGTCGCTGTCATTTAAGAAACTGCGGTTTACCGCTTCAGGAGGAAAGTAGTGATTACCTTCCACTACGATCGTCTGGTCACTTTCGGCAATGACCTCGCCATTCCAAACAGCTTTGTACATTGTTTATCCTCTTACTGCTCGGTATCGGTCTGCGGGAATGCCCAATTCGGTTCCAGGCTTTCAATCCTTCCAGGTCAGGAGTATTTCATACCGATGCCTGGATAAAAGCCACTCGCTGGCAGCCGTTCTGCAAAAACATGCGTGGACTCGAGCGCCAGCCACAATAAACTAATTAAAGTAAACCCGCTCCTTCAACTTTTTGGTCGAATAACTTATTCATATTTCTCATTCACCTAGACAACGCTGCCTTTTAAATTCTTACATTGCCATCATGATGCCAAAAACAGCACCGCTCCAGCCGGGTTGAAGTGCTTCAGGTACAGTGTATGTTCCCGTCGAAATTTCTGGTAGCTGGGGCTGTCTCGCAGCGCCGCATAATCCACCTGGGCACCGCCCTCAGCGATGGCAGCAATTTCGATCGCATCCAGCGCACGTTTAAGGGCAGTCGCCGGGTCCTCCTCGGGCATCTGAGCCGGTTCACCCTTCATCCCGTTTTGCACGTCCCCTTCCCTTACCTCACACACTTCATTTAATAACCTTTCTCTTATGCCAATCCACCAGTCAGCATATCCGGCTTTGGTCTCCGGGTCTGGGGTGAGGTTGCTTGGTGGAATGGGAGTTTGGAGTGGGCCTTGATCAGAACTATTCATAAGCGATTTGAGGTCCCATCAGCCGGTTCTTACAGCGATATTCCTCAGGGCGATCAACTTTGTAGGTACAATTAGAGTTATAAGTCTCCAAATTAAGTTTTCTAATGATGAAACCGCCAGATTCGGTTCACTCCAAATCAATTCGCTTAATTCTTCCAAAAACTGTGGTTAAGTCACTTTTTGCAAATTGTTTTGGTGCTTTATCAAAGGTAATCAGTATGTCGGCGAATACGATCACCCCTGTGACAGGGCTTACCGTGTTCCGTTTGTGTTCCACTCAAAGTTCATCATCATGTTCGATGGAACCCTAGATGCCGTGCAAGCATAATTTCTTACATTGTCATCCTGCTCGCTGAAAGTGTAAGAAAACAGGTCGCAGATTTGTCAGGACTACTGAACCCGAACCACAACTCATAAGGATACGCTCATGCCTCGCAATTTACCTCTAGGCAATGGCAGCTTGCTGGTTGCTTTTGATGACAGCTACCAGATCCGCGATTTATACTGGCCGCATGTCGGGCAAGAAAACCACGCCCAGGGCCACCCCTTCCGGCTGGGAATCTGGGCCAACGGGCTGTTCCGCTGGATGGATGACAACCGCTGGGAGCGCTCATTACGTTACCAGCCGGAAACCCTCGTGACTGAGGTAACGCTGAAACACTCTGATCTGAAGCTCGAGATCAGCGCTACAGACGCGGTTGATTTTCACGAGAATTTGTTGGTGCGCAGATTCATCATCCAAAATCTTTCCAAACAAGCAAGCGAAGTTCGCCTTTTCTTTCATCATGATTTTCACATTGCGGGCACGGAGGTTGGCGATACAGCGTATTACGAGCCAGACCGCCGGGCGGTGATCCATTACAAAGGTCCGTACTGGTTCCTGATGAATGGGGCCGTAGAGACAACAGACCCGCCGCGCGACCCCGGTTGGGCCGCGACTGCAGATACTTTCCCCGGCATAATCGTCGGCATCCACCAATGGGCCTGCGGGCTGAAGGAAATTCGCAACCTGGAAGGCACCTGGCGGGATGCCGAAGATGGGCAGCTCTCTGGTGAAAGCATTGCAAACGGGTCAGTTGACTCAACAGTCGGTCTGACGATCCACATTCCCGCCCAGACCGGCCGAACTGTTTGGTATTGGATGGCGGTTGGGGAAAACTTCGAGCACGTCGCGACCATCAATCGCCGGGTCCGCCGACCGCGGTCCGCAGTCGTATCTAAAGCGGGCGGCAGCTTTCTGGCGCCTTTGGCTGGGGACTCATCTTCCAGACTTGAGCGCCCTTCCTCACAGGGTGGCTGATTTGTACCAACGCAGCTTGTTGGTGATCCGCACCCAAATTGACAACGGTGGAGCGATCATTGCCGCCAATGACACCGATATCTCGTCTGCCGTGCGGGATACCTACAGCTACATGTGGCCGCGCGATGGTGCCCTGGTTGCAAACGCTTTAAACCGGGCCGGCTATTCGGATCTACCGCGTGCATTTTTCGAATTTGCACACAGAGCCCTCACCAAGGAAGGTTACCTGCTGCACAAGTACAGCCCGGATGGTTCTCTCGCTTCTTCCTGGCACCCCTGGTATCGTCGCGGGAAAAAAGATTTACCGATTCAGGAAGACGAAACCGCCCTCGTTTTATGGGCGCTCTGGGAGCACTTTGATCGCTTTGGGGATGTCCATTTTATCAAACCTCTTTACCGCAGCCTGATCTGCCCGATGGCTGATTTTTTGGTCACTTTTCGCGACCCTGAAACCGGCCTGCCTTTGCCCAGTTACGATTTGTGGGAGGAACGCCATGGCATCCTGGGTTGGACTGTGGGCGCGGTCTATGGGGAACTCACTGCCGCAGAAAATTTTGCCCGGGCTTTCGATGAAACGGAACTGGCTCGCAAATATGCGCAGGCTGCCAGTGAGGTGAAGCTCGGCACGGAGCGTTATCTCTGGCAGCCTGGATTAAATTGCTTTGCTCGCATGATAAACCGCGCCCCAGATGGCAGTTGGGAAATTGATCGGGTCGTTGACGCCTCCCTGGTTGGCTTATGGCAGTTCGGGATGTACGCCCCGAATGACCCCAAGATCAAGGTCACGATGCAGGCCATCCGCGCGCGATTGTGGGTAAAGACCGCGGTTGGCGGCATCGCCCGTTACGAAAACGATGGTTATCACCAGGTCAGCCAGGACACAGCGAATGTGCCCGGGAACCCCTGGTTCATCACCACCCTTTGGTTGGCAGAGTGGTATGCTCTGACAGCCCACAAGCTCGCCGAGTTAAAGCCCGCGTTAGAGTTGTTAGAGTGGGTAGCCGGACGCGCGCTGTCCTCCGGCGTCCTGGCAGAACAAGTTAACCCCTATACCGACGTTCCCCTATCGGTCAGCCCTCTCACCTGGAGCCACGCCGCTTTTGTTACTGCGGTGCTATCTTATTTAGAAGCCGCGCGGCGGTTGAAAGCATGATACCTTAGGCGGCAGTGATTCGCCAGCCTTAGCCGGAACCAAGGGCATATCCGGCGCCGCTCTGTTGGTGGATCGCTTCGCCTGGGTTGGATAGCAAGCCCACTAACTGTGAGTCCAAAACTTACCACCTGTCTGAGGTCCATATGGCAACTTTCCCCTACTGGTCTATCCCGGCAGATCAGGTAACAAACAAAGTAAATTCGTCTGCCAACGGTTTGAGTCAGGCTGCTGCGCAGCAAATCCTTGAACAAGTGGGTCCGAACCGCATTCAATCCAAAACGCGGGCAACGCCGCTGGGGTTGTTTCTCAACCAGTTTAAAAGTCCGATCGTCATCATTTTGTTATTTGCTACGGCGATCTCGGCCTTTCTCAGGGATTGGGTGGATGCAGTCATCATCCTGCTGATTGTCGTCGGCAGTGCTTTAATGAGTTTTTTCCAGGAATACAATGCCAACAATGCTGCCGAAAAATTGCAGGCGCAGGTTTCACTCAAGTCACAAGTCCTGCGGGATGGAAAACCTGTATCCGTCCCAACCGAGGCGGTTGTTCCCGGAGATGTAGCCTTGCTTGCCGCGGGTAGCTTGATCCCAGCCGATGGGTTGGTGATTGAAGCCAGGGATTTCTTCGTCAACCAGGCCGTGCTGACCGGTGAAACCTTCCCCGTAGAGAAAAAGCCGGACGTGGTAGCCGAAAAAGCCGGTCTGCCCGAGCGCACGAATGTGGTTTTCATGGGCACCAATGTCCGCAGCGGCAGCGCCAGGGTCTTGATTGTCGAAACAGGGTTAAACACTGCTTTCGGCCAGATCGCCAAGCGGCTCACTCTCCGCCCGCCAGAGACAGAATTCGAGCGTGGCATAAAACAACTGGGCTACCTGCTGTCCGAAATCATGTTTTTGCTGGTGCTGGGCATTTTTGCGTTTAACGTTTATTTTCACAAACCGGTGCTCGACTCGCTCTTGTTTTCAATTGCGCTGGCGGTCGGACTGACCCCGCAGCTGTTGCCCGCCATCATCAGCATCAATCTTTCAAAAGGCTCGCAGGAGATGGCGAAACAAGGCGTCATCGTCCGGCGGCTGGAATCGATTGAGAACTTCGGCAGCATGGATGTGCTCTGCACCGATAAGACTGGCACTCTTAACGCAGGGTATCGTTCAGCTGGACGGCGCTCTGGACGTGGATGGCAACCCATCCGAATCAGTGCAATTGTACGCCTTTCTCAACGCCCAAATGCAAACCGGCCTTTCCAACCCGCTGGATGAAGCCATCGTCCGGATGCAAACCAAGGGAGCCGGCGACTATGTCAAGGTGGATGAAATCCCGTACGACTTTATTCGCAAGCGTTTGACCGTCGTTGTAGAACAAATTGGCGGTACGCCAATGATGCTCACGAAAGGTGCATTGGATAATGTCTTAACAGTCTGTTCGCAGGTCCAAACGCCGGCGGGGGAAACCGCACTGGCTGATACCCACCGGGATCAAATACAAGCGATGTACGAAAAATGGAGCGCCCAGGGCTACCGGGTGCTGGGTCTGGCGATTAGGACCTTTAACACCCACGCACAAACCTATTCGACCGAAGATGAAACTGCGATGACTTTTACCGGATTCCTGCTGTTTTTCGATCCCCCCAAAGATGGTGTCCAGTCAACAATTGCCGAGTTGGAAAAGCTGGGCGTGGAACTAAAAATCATCACCGGGGACAATCACCTGGTAGCTCGCCACACCGGCGAGGCGATCGGCCTGGGCGATTTTAAGGTTTTGAGTGGCAGCGAGTTGGAATCCTTGCGCGATGAGGCGCTCTGGCACGCCGTGGAACAGACTACAATTTTTGCCGAGGTGGATCCGAACCAGAAAGAGCGCATCATCCTGGCTCTCAAGAAGCGTGGGCATGTGGTGGGTTATTTGGGCGATGGGATCAACGACGCGCCCTCCCTGCACAGCGCCGATGTGGGCATCTCAGTGGAGAACGCCGTGGATGTAGCCAAGGAAGCCGCTGATATGGTCTTGCTCAAACAGGATTTAGACGTGCTGCGCGAGGGGATTATTCAGGGGCGTAAAACGTTTGCCAATACCCTGAAGTACGTATTCATGGCCACCAGCGCCAATTTTGGCAATATGTTCAGCATGGCGGGTGCTTCGCTCTTCCTGACTTTCCTGCCGATGCTCCCGAAACAAATTTTATTGATCAATTTCCTGACCGATCTCCCTGAAATGACCATTGCAGGCGATCGTGTGGATGATGAGTTTGTCGAACGACCTCACCGCTGGGATATCGGCCTCATCCGCCGCTTTATGCTGGTGTTTGGTCCGCTGAGTTCATTTTTCGATTTCGCTACGTTTGCAGTGCTGCTCTGGGGATTCAAAACCACCCAGCAGGAATTTCAAACCGGCTGGTTTATCGAGTCGGTGCTGTCCGCCGGGTTGGTGGTGTTTGCCGTCCGCACCCGGCTGCCAATTCTGAAAAGCCGCCCCAGCCGCGTCATGCTGATGATGACGCTCTTGGTCGCGGCTGTCACTCTGGTGCTGCCCTACACGCCTTTTGCCGCATTGTTGGGATTTACCCCCCTTGCACCCCTGTATTTAATGACCATATTTGGGATTATTGGTCTCTACATTCTCTCAGCCGAATTCGCTAAACGCTGGTTCTATCGCAAGTTTTTTCCCTGATTGAAAGTGAATTCGGAATATAGAAAAAGAGATCGGATACCTCTCTTTTCTCGAGCTGAGGTTAATCGATGCAAGCCCTGCTTGAGTGGCTTAACCAAAATCGAGTTTGGCAGAAGCTCGCGACCTTGATCTTCATCGGGGTTGCTGTGCATCTGATCCTGCCCCAAATTACAGCCCTGGAGAATTCCTGGCAGGTGCTCAAATCATTGAGTTATTGGACAGTTGGGTTGGCTTTCATTGCCCAATTCTTGAGCTACCTGGGGAGTGGTTACCTGTTGCTGTGTATTCTTGCGATTACCCACCAGATGATCTCGCTCTGGAAAAGCACCCTGATTGTTTTTGGAGCAGCCAGTATTGGGATGGTTGCCGGGGGTATGGTCGGGAGCTCGGCAGCCACATACCGTTGGATTAGCGGTACAGATCACAGCCTGGAGGGCGCAGCTCTGTCGAGTTTCCTATTCCCCCTGTTTAACAATATCGTGCTGGTATTGGTATCGATCTTCGGTCTGATTCATTTACTCCTGGTGCACAGCCTCACCCAGGCCCAAATTTATGGCTTCGGGATCACCCTGCTGATCCTGGGCATCATCATCAGCAGCATCCTGCTCACTGCCCGTTACCGGACCCAGGCAACCGCAGTAATCCTAACTGCTGCCGCCTATCTGACTCGGATCGAACGCAAATCCTTTGACCCGGCTGCCATCCAGCACCAGGCAGGTGACCTGTTTAGCGCCTGGGATCTTCTTTGGCAGGGCGCCTGGTTTAAACCCGCGTTCGGAGCGATATTGAATACACTATTTGATATGCTCACGCTTTACTTACTCTTTATTGCTGCCGGTGAAAGAATCAGCCCGGGTGTCCTGGTAGCGGGATATGGTTTGCCGCTGCTGCTTGGAAAAATGGCGTTTTTCCTGCCAGGTGGTGTCGGAGTTGTGGAAAGTAGTATGGCTGCCATTTATAATGGGCTGGGTGTGGCCCCCGCAACAACGGTTGTCGTTGTGCTTGGATATCGGCTGATCTCTTTCTGGATACCCAGTTTCATCGGTTTTCCCATTGCGGCTCTTTTATCCAGGTCGCAAAATATGAGCCAAAGCAAGCCGGATAACGCTGTACCAGGAGCATGAATGCTCACCCCATTCGGCTGGTTATGCGCTGGAAATTTTGCATTAACGTATGCCCATTGGTTCGGGCAGTTTGTGTTCACTTGAATGGACCGGAGTATAATCCACCGCCCGCTAAAGCTGCCCCCGGACCTGCTCAGTACCGAACTTTGTAATACAGGAGCTCGTTTTTCAGCCAGACCGGTCCGTCAATCTGTAAAAGAAGGAAATCCTTGTTTCCATGACTCCTCTCCGGAAGAATTTATTGTTAGCGTTCTTAATTTTATTCACGCTTGCCGCTTGTGCCCCTGCACCAGGCAGCCCTGCGCCACCCGCTCAGACGGCAGCCGGCCCTGCTGCTACCGCGACCACTCTCCTTACCCGGGAACCATCGGCTTCTACCACTCCTGTTCTTCCATCTCAGGCAGCCGGCTGGGGAATCGCCCTCACCCACCAGCGGCTGGATGGCAATCGCCTCGCTGCGGGGTCAGGTGGCTTGCCTGCTGAGGCGCTTGACATTCCTCTGGCGGGCAGGCCCCTTTGGGTGGTTGCTGCGCCGGTGTTCGATAGTTCCGTCTGGGTTGTTGCGCTCGCTGGTGGTGGGGTGCAGGCATTTCAAATCACAGGTCGGCAAGTCTCAGAGATCGTATTAAACGTCACCGGGCTGCCGCCGGGTATGCCGCCGGTTTTGATCAGTGCTGGAAACCAGGTCGAGCTGCTTGCGCCCATACCGGATGCCTCGGCACTTACCAACCCGATTCGTCTGGAGGATGGCACACAGGCGTATATCGACATGAATGGAGATCTGCGCCTGGTCCGCCAGGGAGCCAGCGCGACTCTGCCGGTGGATGCCCTACCCGATGCCCGGATACTATCGGATGGTGGCGGTCGCCTGCTGCTGCTTCAGGTCCGACCGGGATATATCCCCACGGCGTCCTGGGCGACATGCTGGAAGCCAGCACGATCACTCTGGTGGACACCACTCAGGATCCAATGGTCAGCCGGGTAATTCAGATCGACCCGGGTGATGTGATCGAAGGGATTGCCCCAATCTGGGTGGATCTGGATGGCGATGGTCAGCGTGAAATCATCGTCACCCAGAGTAATGCCGGGAGCGGGTCGCGTTTGGTAGTTTACCGCGAGGATGGCAGCCTGTTTGCGAGCGGTGATTCACTCGGGCAGGGGTTTCGCTGGCGGCACCAGCTCGCGGCGGGTCAGTTTATCCCCGGCGGCGCGCTGGAAATTGCTGTCATTCGCACCCCGCATATTGGGGGCGTCCTGGAAATTTATGGTCTGGTCGGGGATCGGCTTGAAATTCAGAGCGGAGCTAGGCGGCTTCAGCTCCCACCAGATTGGCTCTCGCAACCTGGACAGCGCCCTGGCTGCAGATTTTAATGGGGATGGGCAGGTTGAAATCGTTGTCCCCGACCAATCCCAGACAGCCCTGTCTGCCATTCAAGTGCTTGATGGTGCCCTGAAAACGGTCTGGGAGGCTCCCATTGGCGGCAAACTTACCACAAATCTGGCTGCGGTTACCATGCCCGATGGCAGGCTGGGGTTGGGGGTCGGGAACGAAAATAAAACTCTGCGGCTCTGGCTGCCCTAAGAGTAAAATCCCATTTTCTGTTTTCGGAAAGCCCCTCCCGCTAATTGCCAGGGCCGCCCTACAGGTGTGCTCGTAGCCAGGCCGTAATCGCTTCGACCGGCTCTGGATCCAGCATCACCTCTTGGGCGCTGTAGGTAGCCATGACTTCAGCGGGGGTAAGTTCAGAGCGGGGCTTCGGTTCGAATTTCAAAACATGGTTGGTATTTTCCCCATAGAAAATGCTCACATTTTCGTGATTCTTGGCGACAGCTTCGAAGAGAGCACCATCCGTTTGCCAGTCAACCTGGATATCTTTCTTGCCTAAAACGATCAGGACCTGGGCCGAGACTTCAGCCAGCTTCGTAAGCGGATTGAAGACCCACAATTCGCGGGCAAAAGGTAAATTCGCGGGTTGGGTGATTGCCAGGATCACCTGCTGCAAGGATTCTGGAAGAATTTCACTGACTGTCACGGGGCGGCCCGCCGTGAAATCATCCAGCGCGGCGTCATAGGCCGCGAGCATGGCATCTCCGCCAGGAACGGCCTCCAGTTGGGCGGCAATCTGGCTGTGCGCCAGCTCGCCCGTGGAGCGAGCGAACGCAGAGGTCAGGACCATTCCCGCGAAGGGTGGATTTTCACCTTGGGTCTGGTAGTTGAGCGCGTGCACGCAGCCTTCGCTGTTGGTCAGGGCAAAAATCTTGTCCGGGTACACGTTCTTGTCACTGGCAAGCAGGCGTACCCCCCCGGATAGTTCTGCCACATGGCCTTGCATGCTGATTTTGCCCGCCAGGCGGTTCATGTTTTCCGCAACATGGGGACCTGACGGCCGTTTATCATAGCGCAAGGTGATAAAGCCTTGTTCGGTTAGCTCCCGGGCGAGCAGCGCCCCGCTGCCGTTGGTTCCCGGAATCATGGGGGTATTCCAGTTGCGGTCCGTCGGACCGCTGCCAGCCACAAAAATCACCGCCGGAAATGGACCTTCGCCTGCCGGGCGGGTCAGGCTCGCGTGCACCTCGATATCATCCACTTTCCAGGATACGGATTCTTCGTTGTAAGTATTGCTAGCGGCCATGTTTCTTCCTCTTTTCCTGAATTTGTTGAAATCCTCTACCCCTGGATCACCCAGACCGCTAAATCTTTCGGTCCGTGCACACCCAGGGCAACCGTCAGCTCGATGTCGGAGGTGCGGCTGGGACCGCTGATAAAGACCAGGTAGGGGTTATGTTTGGCCTCGTTGAAAACCTGGTGTAGATCGGCGCGCAAGGCGGATGGCGTTAGGATAGCCAGGTGCAGGCGCGGCAGGAGCGAGACGGCGCGCGGCTTTTCATCCGCTGAAAGCAGGGCGAGTGTGCCGGTTTCTGGCAGGGCAAAATCTGCCTCGGTAACACCCAGGTCACATTTTGCCAGGGCGTGCTTGCCCGCCTGGGCGGGGATAAGGTCCACTCCCAATTCCCGCAGGCAAGCCGCTAAATTAAGCTGCTTGATCAGGTCGGTCGCCCATAAGGTAGCAGTTTTCACTGAGTGCCTGGCGACCAGATCCTGCAATGCCGCAGGAATGCCCGCAGCTGGCAGGGTTTGGGCTTCGCCCGAGAGCAGCCGGATCTCTGCCAGCAATCGGTCGATCTCAGCCTTTTCAGGCCCTGGTTGGCGGGGGGGATAGATGGAAGGGGGCAGGCTGATGAGACTTGCGGGAGTGCGCCCCAGGGCGCGGCGAACATCGTCGAGGACAGGATTGCTCATGGGAGATCTCCCTTGTTTGCCTGAGAACGTGCCTGCCACCACTGGCGGAAGCGGGATGAGAACGCCGGCAGCGGCCTGACCGAGGTCCAGCGGCTGAGCGGGTATGGCAGGGAGGCTAACCATCCATCCCGGCTCAGGAAGCCGGTGAGATGCAGCAGCAGGGAAGAGCCAAAGCGGTACAGCCAGGGGAGCCGCAGTCCGAGCGCGGCAAAAAAAGCAGCCCCACGCAAAGTGGCAGGCATGCTGGCAGGAGCAAACTCATCACCCTGCGCGACCCGCCGGCGCAGGTGGCGCAGCAGGGTGGGGATGGGGATCTTGACCGGGCAGACATCAGCGCACGCCCCACACAGCGTGGAGGCAAAGGGCAGCTGACGGGCAGCCTGGCTGTCAAGGAGCTGGGGGGTTAAGATCGCACCAATCGGACCGGAGAGGAACCAGCCGTAGGCGAAACCACCCACGTTTTTATACACCGGGCAGACATTGGCACACGCCCCGCACCGGATGCATTTGAACACCTGCCTTCCGACCGGGTCTTGCAGGACTCTCGAGCGCCCGTTATCGAGCAGGATCAGGTGAAATTCGCGAGGTCCGTACTCGCCATCGGAGCGGCGCGGGCCGGTGATGAACTGGGTGTAGGTAGAAATCTTTTGCCCGGTTGCCGAGCGCGCCAGCAGCTTGAGCAGAACGGTCAGGGACTCCCAATCAGGCACCACCTTGTCGATGCCGGCTATCGCGACGTGCAGGTCAGGCAGGGTGGTGCACATGCGCCCGTTGCCTTCATTGGTGACCACAACCAGCGTGCCGGTCTCAGCCACCAGGAAGTTGCCGCCCGAGATGCCCATGTCCGCCTGCAGGAATTTTTCACGCAGGTTTTCGCGGGCGATGCGGGTCAGTGCCAGCGGGTCCGAAGGAGCATCGATGCCAAGTTTGCGGCTGAACAGGTCTGCAATCTCTTCTTTTTTCAGGTGGATTGCCGGGACGATGATATGCGAAGGCCCGGTTCCGGCGAGCTGGATGATGTACTCGCCCAGGTCGGTCTCCAGGGTCTGGATCCCAGCCGCTTCCAGGGCATGATTGAGTCCGATCTCCTCGGTCGCCATGGACTTGGATTTAACCGCTAGCGAAACCTTATGTTCCCGGGCGATCTGAAGCACAATCTGGCAGGCGTCCTCAGCCGTCGCAGCCCAGTGTACATGCCCACCGGCGGCTTCGACCGCAGTTTCCAGCTGCGTGAGATAGCCATCCAGGTGTTCAATGGTGTGCTGGCGGATATCAGAGGCGATCTGGCGCAGCTCTTCCCACTGAGGCAGCTCTGCCACACGGGTGGCGCGGCCATTGATAAAACGGTCGGTTGCTTGCTGGACGGCTGCGGGGATGCTCTCGGGCACGTGCTTGCTGTACCCTTCAAAATCGATGTAGGTTGGAGGTGCGCCGCTCATGCTGTTGCCCCTCCCGCAGCCAGGATATCAATGATATGCACGGCTCGCAGCGGTGCATGGACATTCCGCAGGCCTCCTGCGATGTTCATCAGGCAGCCCGGCTCGGTGGTAACAATGGTATCAGCGCCAGAGGCAAGGATGTTCCTGACCTTGTTTTCAAGCATCGCACGGCTGACTTCTGGAAAAGTCACCGAAAATGCACCGCCAAAACCGCAGCAGGTATCCTCTTCGTACAGGGGGACCAGCTCCAATCCCTGGACAGCAGATAGCAGCAGCCGGGCTTCATCACGCAGGCCCATCTCCCGCAGGTAATGGCAGGAGGCATGGTAGGTGACTTTGTGCGGGTAAACGGCGCCGAGTTCCGTGACTTTGAGCTCGTGCACCAGATACTCGGTAAACTCAAAGGTGCGCGCTGCAAGCTGGGTGGCAAGCTCGTGCTCGCGGGTGCCTGGCGGGAACAGCTCGGGGTAATGGTGCTTGATCATGCCGACGCATGATCCAGACGGGCCAACAACCGGGGCATCGCTTTTCCCAAAGGTTTGCAGGATATTTTTCGCCAGCTGGCGGGCTTTGTCTTCAAAGCCATTGTTATACAGCGGCTGCCCGCAGCAGGTTTGATCAGCGGGAAAAACGAGCTCGACGCCAAGCCGTTCCAGGATGCCCACCATGTTCTGGAGGGTAGCCGGATAAAACTGGTCGCCGAGGCAGGTGATAAAGAGTTGGGCGTGGGGCATAAATAGGCTCACATTCCTGAACAGGGGGCTACCGCAAAAACGCTTCCGGCAGGCCGCCATCGACGCTGAAGATTTGGCCGGTGGTCTTCTGAAATTTGCTGCTCGAGAGCAGATAGGCAACTTCAGCCAGGTCGGATGGGGTAATGGGAGTTTTGATCAGGGTGCGTTGGGCGTAAAAATCCGCCAGTTTGTTCTGCAGCTCCTCCGTGGACTCGGCTTCGTCAAATGGAATTTCATACTTGATCAGCGATGCAATCACGCGCTCGTGCGCGAACATACTGCTGCCTTCGACCACCGTGGCAGGGGCCAGCCCGTTTACCCGCACGCGCGGTGCCAGTTCCACCGCCAGCTCGCGCACCAGGTGGTTTGCCGCCGCTTTGCTGGAGTCGTATGCCAGGGAGCCTTTTTTCGGGACAGCTCCGTTGACGCTGGTGGTAATCACCAGCGTACCGCTCAGATCTTGCGCCTCCCAGATGCGCCGGGCCTCATCGGCCACCAGGTACGGGCCGATGACGTTGACATCAAAGGTTTTGCCCCACATTTGATCGGTGATGCGTCCTTCTCGATCCGGGGAGACGTAAATCCCGGCGGTGATGATCACATGATCGATACCCCCGTATGCCAGGATCACCTCCGCGAACATCTCCCGCAGGCTGTCGCGGTTGGTAATATCAGCGCCCAGGCCAATTGCCGGGCCGCAAGCTGATATGCCTGTGCCTGCCACGCCGATGCCCATCCCATAAATTGCAGTAAGCTCGTCAGCCGTGGCCTGCGCGCTGATCGGATCGAGATCAACGCACACAACATGGGCGCCTTCTTGCGCCACCCGGTGTGCGGTTGCTTTACCGATCCCGCTGCCCGACCCAATCACAACGACCACGCTGCGCGCCATTTCTTTTTCAGGCGGCATCCGGCGCAGTTTGGCCTCCTCCAAAAGCCAGTACTCGATATCGAAAGCCTCCTGGCGCGGCAGCCCCTGGTACTCACTGATGGCCTCCGCGCCGCGCATCACTTCAATTGCCAGGGCATAAAACTCGGCTGTCACCCGGCTCTCGCTTTTGTTTTTACCCCAGGCAATCAGTCCCAGGCCAGGAATCACGATGACTGTGGGATTTGGATCCCGCATTGCCGGTGAATCGGGATGTTTGCAGGCTTCGTAGTAAGCCCTGTAATCTGTGCGGTAGGCGCCAATCCCGCGTTCCAGTTTTTCCAGCAGATCATCGAATGAGCCATCAGCCGGATCCCAATCAACAAACAGCGGCTTGATCTTCGTCCGCAAAAAGTGATCCGGGCATGAGGTGCCCAGTTCTGCCAGGCGAGCTGCGTCCTGGCTGTTGGCAAATTGCAGCACCCGGTCTGTGGTATGCACCGTCCCAATAAAGCGGTTTTCCTGGGAAACCATGCCGCGTAGGTGTGGCAGCAGTTTTACCAGGGTGTTCCGGCGCGTTTCTGCATCCAGGTTCGCATACTTTTGCCCGCCAAATGTTTGTTCGCCTTTGTCCATGCCTTCGATAAAACGGGCTGCCTTCTCAATCAGGGTCAGGGTTGTTTCATAGCAGGTCCGATCATCATCAGCCCAATTGATCAATCCATGCTGGCCCATTACCAGCCCTTTCAGGCGCGGATTCTGCTCCACAGCCGCCTGCATCACCAATCCCAAATCAAATCCAGGGCGCTGCCAGTCAACCCAGCCAACTTCATCGCCAAACACCTCGGCTGTCAGGCTTTCCTGGTCTTTACTCGCAGCAATGGCAATCACCGCAGTAGGATGCATATGGTCAACATGCCGGTAGGGAATGAATGCGTGCAGCGGCGTGTCGATCGAGCTGGCCCGCGGGTTAAGGTTGAAGGTGGTATGCGGGTACATGGTCACCATTTGATCTTCAATGGCGGTTTTTACGCCTCTCACCGCTGCGGCGTTGTACATGTTGCGTAAAGCATAGAGCTTATCCATGTAGAGGGAGGCAAAGTTGGCGCGCGTGGATGTGCGCAGGTCACCACCTGAGCCTTTGACCCACAAAACCTCGACCTCCTCCCCGGTCATCGGATCGGGCATTGTTATCTTGGATGAAGTGTTGCCCCCTCCGGTGTTGGTGATGCGTTGGTCGGAGCCGAGCAGGTTGCTGCGGTAGCGTAAACGCTCGACCGGGTCGAGCTGCGCAGCAACTTCCTGCTCCCATAAATAGCTGGCGTGTTGGAATTCATTTGGTTTTAAGTTCATAACGCTTACCTTATCGATTAAATAATAACCCGGATACGCGGTTCATTTCCATACGTGTAAGTCGACTCATGGTTGTAAATCCCTTCAAATCAGAATTTGCTGTAGGATTCGCTCATCTTGCGGTATTCAATAAATGGCTCGTTGATCAGCCGGGCAGCCAGCTCGATCTGGCAGGATTCTTCCAGCGTGGAAGACCAGTGAAAGGCCTCGTCCAGGGTCTGTCCCGTGGCAAAGCTGCCGTGGCCGCGCAGCATAATGATTTTGTAGTCCTGCAGCGCGTCGTGCGACCTTATTGGCCATTTCGGGCGTCCCCGAGGCGAACTCCTCCGTCACAACCGGGATCTTTTTTAGCAGGTACGAGGCCTCGTTGTCGATTGGCACCAGCTCATCCCGCGAAAGCGAAAATGCGATTGCCGTGCGCGGGTGGCAGTGAACGACCGCCAGGGCTGGTGTGTTCATATAGATCGCCCGGTGGACAATCAGCTCGGTCGACGCGAGGGCCACCCCGCTGTCGTTCTTTTCGATCCCGGTTTCAATCAGGTCGTGTAGTTTGAGCTGGCCGAGCATGGCACCCCGCCGTTTGATGATCAGCTTGTCTCCCAGGCGCACGCTCAGGTTCCCGCCGTGCGAGCTGATCATGTTCGCAGTATACAGATCGCGGCCGATATCGCGAAACATCTGGTAAATTCGCTCGTCAACCATCACATCACCTTCCCATCAGGAATTTGCATCATCAATGAATCCAGCTCCAGGTCGGCCAATTTTTTCGGGAGCGGGACGCCGTTTTCATCCCAACCTCGGCCGCGGTAATACTCATTCAGCATCGGCGTCAGTTGCACCACCCAGCCTTTTGAAGGGCCTTCAGTTGGCGCTTCATTCAGCAGTCTGGGAGGCAGCGTATCCTCGTTCCGTGTAAAACCTTCACGCAGATTGTACAACCGCTCCAGGTTCCAAACCCGCTCCCCGACCCGGATCATGTCACCGGTGGCGTAATGCACCCCGGTCACCGTGGAGAGCGTGCGTGCAAAATATTCGTCTGCCACGCCCATGTTCGTGAACTTGCACAGCACCAGCGAGTCGATCGCCGCGGACGAATTTTGGTGCAGGATCACGAAGCTGGACTTTCCCTGCACCTGGAAGCGGTCGATCAGCTTGGGTAGACCCAGCACTTCCGGTCCCACCATATTGCCGCGCATGTGGCAGCCCCCCCGGTTGGAGGTCGCATACAAAAGGCCCTGCCCCTGCATGCCGCGCGGGTCGTATGCTGGCATTTCCAATCCCTTGACCGACATAGACAGTTCGGGGTGGCCGTATTTCGTCGCCAGCCGCAGGCTGCCTTCCGCCATCTCGTCACCCAGGTCACGCCGGTAGGCAATGTCTTCAACGCAGCTTGCCAGCAGGTCGGCACGCCCGAATTGCAGGTCGGCATCCAGATAACCCTTTTCACATAACTCCATCGCACAGGCGATCGTCGACCCGACCGAGATCGTATCCAGCCCCAGGTCATTGCACAGGGTGTTGGCTTCGATAATCGCTGGCAGATCATCGATCCCGCACTGCGCCCCAAACGCCCAGGTGCTCTCAAATTCCGGTCCCTCACCTTCAACCTTTTCAGTCCGGCTGATGCGAGTGCAGCCGATAGGGCAGGCCCAGCAAGAAGCGTTCTTCACCAGGTATTTTTCGGTCAGCTCTTCGCCTGAGATCGCTTCCGCGCCCTCAAACTGGGTCTGCTGGTGGTTGCGAGTGGCCAACGCGCCAATATTGTTCATGATGTTCATCAGCACCACCGTGCCGAATTCCGGCAGGGCCTGGCTTGTGAGCGGGCTGGCTGCCAGCAGCTTGCGTGTCTCGTACAGCATAAATTTAAAGCGCTCCGGATCCTCGATTTCAGGCCGCACCTTGCCTTCGATCACGATCGCTTTCAGGTTTTTGCTGCCCATCACGGCCCCCGGTCCGCCGCGCGCCAGAGCCCGTTCGCGATCGTTCATAATCGCAGCCATGAGGCTTTGGTTCTCGCCCGCCGGGCCGATGCACAGCACGTTGCGGCGGTTGTTGTTTTGGCCAAGCAGTTCGGTCACCTCGAACACGCGCTTTCCCCATAAATCCGCCGCTGCATGGAAGGTGACCTGCTCCTGTTTGATCTCGATCCACACTGGCTGTTGCGCCTTGCCGCGTACGATCATCACATCGTAACCGGCTTTTTTGAACTGCATCCCCCAGAATCCACCTGAGTTGGCATCCAGCACGGTGCCCGTTAGCGGGCTCTTGGTGCTCACGGAAAACCGGTTGGAGGTCTGGTAGCCCGTTCCGGTCAGGGGGCCATTCGTAAAGATGAGCACGTTTTCAGGCGACAGCGGGTCCACCTCCGGTCCCACCATGTCCCACAGCAGCCTCGCACCCAGCCCGCGCCCGCCAATGAACAGGCGCGCCATCTCCATATCGAGCGGGTAGGTTTTGTAGCTCAAATCATTCAGATCGATATCCAGTATTTTTTCACACCAGCCAGCCATCGTTGTCTCCTTCGTCCAGCTTATCCGCCGGCAATCGGCGGGAAAATGGCGATCAAATCATCCGGTCCTACCGGGATATCTGTCCCGCCCTCGGGATACAGGGTATGTCCATTGATCGTAATCACAATATGCGGGCGCAGTGCCGCCCCATCCCACAACGTTTCACCCAGCTCCGGGTAGGTCGCCACCAGAGCGTCCAACACCGCCCTCACTGAGTTGGCAGTGACTTTCGTTTCTTTCCCGGCGATTTTTCGCAGCCCGGCATAAAATTTAATGGTCGCCATTCCGGTCCAGGTTATTCATCATCTGTGTCCATGCCCAATCAATACAAATCAGGCTGCCCTGGCAGCTAACTCCTGCTGTTCGTACTGCCTGATTACATCCATATAAGCCATACCTACCGGCTTTTCATTCTGCCAGCAGAAATAGTCCCATACCGCGTTCGCCGGTAAAACTTTGAGCTCTTCCAGTAGGGCCAGCCGCTGGCTGAAATCTCCCTCGTTTTCGAGGCTGGCAAGCAGCTCGTAGGGCTCCAGCAGTGCGTTTAACAGGGCACGTTGGGTATTGCGCGCCCCAATCGCCCAGGCAGCAACCCGGTTGATGCTGGCATCGAAATAATCCAGTCCGATGTGTACCCGCTCAAGCGCCTTGCTGCGCACAATTTCCTGGGCAATCGCCTGTAAATCATCGTTAAAGATGACCACATGGTCGCTGTCCCAACGCACCCCGCGGCTGACGTGCAGCAGCAGCTGGTCCAGGAAGAGCAGCAGGGAGGAGATTTTATCGGCAATGGATTCGGTCGGATGGAAATGGCCCGCGTCGAGAGTCAGCAGGATGCCGCGCGTGATGGCATAGCCAGTATAAAATTCCATCGACCCAGTCACATAGCTCTCGGATCCGATCCCAAAGAGTTTCGGCTCGACCGCATCCAGGTTGTACTGCGGGTCGATCTTCTCAGCAAACACCTCATCCAGCGCGTCCCGCAGCCTGGCTCGGGGGGATGTGCGGTCGACCGGGGTGTCTTTGTACCCGTCGGGAATCCAGACATTCGTCACCGCCGGTGTGCCTAATTCGCGCCCAAAATACTCTCCGATTTTTCGGCTGGCCTGGCAGTGCTCGATCCAGAACTGGCGGATAGCCCGGTCGCGGTGCGAAAGGGTGAAGCCATCGTCCGCACTCGGATGCGAGAAACAGGTGGGGTTAAAATCCAGGCCGTGCTGGTTGGTTTTCGCCCAATCCACCCATGCCGAGAAATGCTCTGGACGCAGGTCGGTGCGCTCCACCCGTCCTCGGCCCGTTTCAGCATAGATCGCGTGCAGGTTTAGGCGGTGCGACCCGGGCAGCAGGCTGTAAACTACATCCAGGTCAAGGCGCAGCTCTTCGGCGTTGCGCGCTTTGCCGGGATAATTACCCGTGGTCGCTATCCCGCCGCTGAGCTGCCCCTCGGGGTTTTCAAATCCCCCCACGTCATCGCCTTGCCAGCAGTGCAGGCTGATCGACACTCCCGCCAGCCTGTCCAGAGCCTGGTCGGTGTTTACACCCAGCTGGGCGTAACGTTCTTGTGCAAGCTGGTAAGCCTGCCGGATGAGCTGGTCGTTCACGTCATTCACTCCAGTGTTTGTTGAATTCGTAAGTTCCAGAACCGAGCCCAATTACCTCGCCGCCCACCTGTGCCGGTAAGCGGATGGTGCCGGTTGTGTTGGGCGGGAGAGGTACGGGATCAAAATATCGTCTGCCTGACATCAAACGCTTCGCAAATGGCCCGAATTTCCTCAGGCAAAAGGCCTTCGGCAGGTTCGCCGGCATTCAGATTCAAGTATTCATAGTGCGCTGCGGTCTCGGCATATTCGACGCGGTCGGCAGCACGCTTGACCGAAACGTCGGAGCGCGCCATCACCCCGTGCTTGGCCCAGATGACAATCCGGTGGGTGCGCATTGCTTCGACTGTGGCCTCCATCAGAGCGGGCGAGCCAGGTAAACGAAAGGGGATAAGTCCAACCCCTTCCGGCAGTTGTACAATTGTCTCCGGCTGCCAGCGCAGCAGGTGCCGGTTGAGGTAGGTTTCATCCCAATACCGCTGGATGTGGCTAAAATACGTCAGATAAGGGGGTTGTGCATGGATAACAGCATGAAAATTCGTGCCGCTGGTCAAGATCTGGTCATAATGGACTGCCAGGTGGGAGTTGAATTCGCTGGTGATCCGCTCGAAGCGGCGCTGGTATGATGTATACAGCTTGCCAGTGCGCCCGCCTGGCTCCACGACCAGGCACGCAATGCTGGCAGGTGGCAGGTCGATAATTTCTCGCAGTCGGCGTCCCGATCCGGTGACCAGGAAGCTCGCCCCGGCCAGCTCGGGTACAGCCTGCGGCAGTAAGATCTCCTCTACCAGCGGGAAGCGGGTGCGTGGTTCAACCGGCCAGCGTAAACAGATCGAAATATTGCCAGCTGCTCCTTCGCTCGCTTCAATATCCGAAAGGCGCCTGCCGGCTTCGCCCATCATGTCAAGCAAGTCATCGAATTCTGGGTACGGGACTTCCAACATCAGGTTTTCACTTTCTGCAGGCGGTTGTAGGCAAATTCCCAGCCTGCGGTTTCGGCAGGTTCGAAGGCTTCCGGCTGGAACGAAGTCCGCACTACCGCCCGTGCCTCCGCCAGCGATCCCAGCTGTCCCAGCCCGATTGCCTGCATTAAAATATTGCCAATCGCAGTCGCCTCGCTGGGACCCGTGAGACACCTGCGCCCGGTGCAATCTGCAGTAAACTGGCTGAGCAGACGGTTTTTCGATCCACCACCGATGATATGGATTGGATCCAGCCGCTTGCTGGTCACCTCTTCCAATCGTTCCAATACCAGCCGGTACTTGAGAGCGATGCTCTCCAGCGCAACTCGCACGATTTCGCCTTTCGACTGTGGCACAGCCTGACCGGTTCGCTCGCAAAATGCCTGGATGCGGGTGGGCATATCACCTGGATGGAAAAAGGTATCGTCATCCGGGTCGATCACTGCCAGGAAAGGTCGCGCTTCCGCTGCCAGGCGGGTGATCTCATCATAGCTCAACGGGTCCCCGGAGTGCGCCCACGTGCGCCGGCATTCCTGCACCAGCCACAGCCCCATGACGTTCTTTGAAAGCCGCCATGTCCCCAATACACCACCTTCATTGGTAAGGTTGTACTCCAGCGCTTGTTTTGTCACCCAGGGTTCGTTCGTTTCGCAGCCGACGATCGACCAGGTGCCTGAGCTGATCCAGGCAAAATCGCTTTGCTCCGCTGGCGTTGCTACCACCGCCGAGCCGGTATCGTGGCACGCCGGCAGGACGACCGGAATCGGCACGCTCCCCACTTCCTGTGCCACCTCCGGCAGCAGCTTGCCGATGATTGTTCCCGGCTGCGTCACCGGGAGGAATAGCTGACTGGGTATCCCCAACACCTCCAGCAGCGGCTTCGCCCAATCCCGTTGGCGCGGGTCGAAGCACTGCGTCGTGGTGGCATTCGTAAATTCACAGGTGATCTCCCCGCTCAGCCAGTAATTAAACAGGTCTGGAATGGTGAGGAATGTCCGTGCTACTTCGAAGAGCGGCGATTTGTCCTCCGCCATCGCCAACAGCTGGTAGAGGCTGTTGATCTGCAGGAATTGGATGCCGGTCTGGGCAAAGATGGCCTCGCGTGGCACACGTTGGAATGCAGTCTCCAGCATGCCATCCGTGCGCGCATCCCGGTAGTGGAATGGGTTGCAGAGCAGCGCCTTGTTACGATCTAATAAGGCAAAATCCACTCCCCATGTATCGAGCCCGATGCTGCTCAATTGTGCGCCCGCTTTTACCGCGGCGCTCAGCCCAAATTTGATCTCGCCCCATAAATGCAGGACATCCCACTGGAGGCCCTCAGGCAGGCGTACCGGGCGGTTTTCAAATCGGTGCTCCTCCCTCAGTGTAAGCCGGTCATCGTCGAGGTTGCCGGTGATGGCGCGCCCGCTTTCTGCCCCGAGGTCAATTGCCAGATAGGTTTGTCCGGAAGTCATAGCTGCCATCCCTAATCCAGGTGAAAGATCTCGGTCAGCTCGAGGAACATCTCGTCTGGGCGAGCATTGTTGGGGGATTCGAAGTAAGGCGCCATAAATTCCTGCCAGCGGGTGTTGATCTCGCGCCCAGCCATCTTTGCCTGGGCCGCGGTCAGACTTTCTTCGGTTTCAAAGTAGCCAAACAACAGGCCATCTTCCCGGATGAATAAGGAATAATTATGCCAGCCTGAATCGCGCAGCGCCTGGAGCATTTCTTCCCAGACGTGCTCATGGTGCTGGATATATTCGGCTGCTTTCTCCTGCCTGACCTTCAGCAGGAAACCAACTCGTTTCATGGCTAACCCTTTCATCAAAAGTCAACCGTCACTCCAGCAGTCAGCGCTGAAGCAGCCTACTACCAGAGTGACGGTCGTGTTGGCAAAGAATCAGCTGTTGATCGATGCCTGTAGTTTAGGCTTTCGGCTTAAGGCCGGATCTTACCAATCAAAGTCGTCGATGTTATCTGCGTTGTAGATAAATGGCAGGCCAAGCAGCACATTCTTGCCCAGATCCGGATTTTCCTGGACGGTGTATGAACCCAATTTGCCAGCCGTGAAGGTATCACCAACATTACCCTGGATTTTGCCTGTTGCAAGCGCATCCAGTGTGTAGATCGCCAGGTAACCCAGGTCTCCTGGATTCCAGAGCGCGAATTGGGGCGAAGCCCCACTTTTGACATACTCACGCATCTGGTTGGGTGTTCCCAGGCCGGTGACAAACACTTTGCCGATCAGATTCTGATCCTGCACCGCGCGCGCCGAAGCCGCGATCCCAACCGTCGTGGGGGCGATGATGACTTCCAGATCAGGGTAGGTGGTGAACAACCCCAGGGCTTCGTTGTAGCTCTTCTCGTCCTGGTCATCGCCATACACTGTCGCTACCAGCTCCAGGTTGGCATATTCCGGTTTTTTAAGTTCTTCCTCCATCAAGGCGATCCAGGCATTCTGGTTAGGCGCAGTCGAGGTCGCGCTCAGGATGGCAATCTGGCCCCCATCGCCCCCGGCTAATTCACTGGCCATCTGTATCTGGACTGCCGCGATCCCTTCCGATTCAGCCTGGTTGATGTGCAGCACCCGGCCAGCCGGGGCAATGGCAGAATCCCAGGTAACAACCGGGATGCCCGCATCCATCGCCGCCTGGCCCGTTGGCACCAGTGCGTCAGCATCGTTTGCAGAGATCGCCAAACCGTTGACGTTTTGGGCGATTAGCGAATTGAGCAGTGTGATCTGCTCGGCGGCATCAGCCGTTGCAGAACCCTGGTAGGTAACCGTTACACCCAGCTCGGTGGCAGCTTCCTGCGCACCATTGTTAGCGGTGTCAAAGTAGGGATTCCCCAGGTTCTTCGGAACCAGCACGTACGTCATGGGGCCGGTCGAGGCAGGTGGTTCTGTAGCTTCCGGCTGGGCGGGTGTTGGAGTGGCTGCCGGGGAACATGCGCCCAACAGCATGCTCAGTACGAGCACCGCTGCCAGGATAAGGTACAAAGTGCGTTTTTTCATCTCTTACTCCTGTTTACTTCCTGTTTTTGTTAGTGTTTTTGTTGACAGACAGGCCGGTTGTGAGTGGCAGGTGCACCTCCTTGGTTGGGAATGGGCGAATTGAAATCACAGGCAGTGCCTGAAAACTCGCGCATACGACACATTATCCGCCGGCAATGACAGGCGCGCGCGACCAGAAGAAAAATCCAAAGAATAAGACAAACACCGCCGCCAAACCCAGCGCATACAGCACAGTACGCCGGTTCAGTTTCGTGTTTCGCCACGAGACCTGGCGCACGATGCTGGGCAGCAGGATGGACAGGATCAGCAGCAATCCAATCGCGATTCCCTGTACCTGCCCCTGGATATTAAGCAGGCCCATCCCGAAGCGCATCAGGCCAATCAGCAGCAGGGAAAGAACGGCCCCCGTCATCGTCCCGATGCCTCCATTAATATCGATGCCGCCCAACACTGCCGCTGTGATCACGGTAAGTTCCATTCCGGTGGCGATATCCGGTCGTGTGCTCCCGAACCGTGCTGCCAGAATCAAGGCAGAAATCGCAGCCATCAAACCCGACAGCGTGAAGATAATAATTTTGATACGTGCGACGGGAACACCCGAGTAACGGGAGGCTTCCTCATTGTTTCCGATCACAAAAAGATGGCGTCCAAATTTGGTTTTGTGCAGCACCAAGCCGTAAATAATTGCCAGGACGATGAACAACCCCACTGCAAATGGGATCAGTGTTCCGAATAGTTTTCCCTGCCCCAGGTAAGTGAATGCTGCCGGGTAACCGCGGGCTGCCTGGTCGCCCAACAAAACGTAAGCCACCCCGCGGTAGAACGCGTATGTCCCCAGGGTAACCACCAATGATGGCAGTCTCAACCGGGCGATCAGCACGCCGTTCATCAACCCGCCCAGGGTACCCAGGCAGATCGCCGCCAGGGCCGCAACCCAAATATTCACCCCCATATTGAACAACCAGCCCATGAACGATGCGCTCATGCCCAGGTTGGACGCCACCGACAGATCAATATTCCCGGTGATAATGATGAAGACCATCGGCAGCATCATCAGCCCGATTTCCATAAAATCGGAGGATGTCCGGGAAAGATTCTGGGCGTTTAGAAAATAAGGCGACAGCTGGGTGTTCAGAATAACCACGACAACAATTAACGCCACCAGCATCCATTCCCAGCGTTGGAAATAAGCAAATACAGACCGGTGGGGCGGATTTTCGCTGATCAGGGAAGTGGCCTGCTCTTCACCGCTGGATGCAGATAGGTTCATCGGCTGTTCCTCTGCTGGATGCGGCGCGAGATCAAGTTGTCCATTACGACTGCGATCAAGATCAGCAAACCCTGGACCGCCAGCTGCCAGAATGGTGAAATGCGAATCAAGGTGAGCGAATTTTGGATAATACCGAGCAGCAGAGCCCCCAGCAGAACGCCGGGCACTGTCCCGACCCCCCCGCTGATGCTGACGCCGCCCACAATCGATGCCGCTACGGTTTGCAGTTCAAACCCCAGGGCAGTATTGGTCTGCGCCGACTCAAAACGCGACGCCCACAACACGCCAGCCAACCCGCAGGCAACCCCGCTTAAGACGAAAGCAATGAATATCAGCCTTTGCTTGCGGATGCCGGCATACTGGGCAGCATCGGGGTTGCTGCCCACTGCATACAGGTTGCGCCCTGTGCGTACATAATTCAGGAAATAGTAAACGATCACTGCCACGAGCAGCGCAATCAGGATCAGGTTAGGCACACCCAGCGGAGTGCCTTTCGCCAACTGCTTAAAACTGCTCGACATCTCGAACGCGTTGATCCACGTTCCCTCGCTGTACAGAAATACCATTCCCCGGTAGATGCTTAATGTACCGAGCGTGGCGATGATCGCCGGGACTTTGCCAAAGGCGATGATCAGCCCATTGAAAGTCCCCAGTACACTGCCCAGGGCCATCCCCAGCAGGATCGCCGCCACCGGCGAGAACCCGGGATACTGCTTGACCATGAACGACACCATCATCGCCGTCAGGCCAATCATCGAACCCACCGAAAGGTCGATATTTTTGGTAAGGATGACCATGGTTTGGGCCAGTGACACAATTACCAGGATCGAGATGTTCATCAAAATATCCCGGAAATTGCTCACCGTCAGAAAGCTGGGGCTCCGTAATGTAACGGCAATCACCAGGATCAGGATGAATATACTGATGCCCACTTCGCGCACACGGGCAACCACCAGGAGCGGATTCGAGCGTGGGGTGGCAGTGGTTTTGGTTGTCAATTTACGCTCCCCATTTCCGGTGATTGCGTCGCGATGGATTGAGTCGCGAAGTGGAGGATTTTTTCCTGCGTTGCTTCGGCTCGGGATAAGGTTGCGGTCACCTGCCCCTCGCGCATTACCAGCACCCGGTCGCTCATTCCCAGCACCTCCGGCAGTTCCGATGAAATCATCAGGATCGCAATGCCTTCCGATGCAAGCTGGCTCATCAGCTCGTGAACCGCTGCCTTCGTTCCGACGTCAATACCGCGCGTCGGCTCATCTAAAATCAGGATCCGCGGTTTTGTCGCCAGCCATTTACCCAGCACGATTTTCTGCTGGTTCCCGCCCGAAAGCTCGCGTGCTTTCTGCCAGATATTGTTCGCCCGCACTTCCATTTGACGGGCAATTGCGTATGTCGCTGACTGTTCAGCTTTTGCCTGCAGCCAGCCGCCTCGCACGAATTCACTCAGCGTGGGCAGGCTGAGGTTCGCAATAATATTCATCGGCGGGATCAGTCCATGCGTTTGTCGGTCTTCCGGGACGTATGCCAGCCCCAGGTTTATGGCCTGCTGCGGCGAACGGATCTCGATCTCCTGACCCTCAATTTCGATTTTGCCGCTGGTGGGTGGTTCCACCCCAAAAATCGCCCGCGCCACATCCGTGCGGCCAGCGCCAATCAACCCTGCCAGACCCAGGATTTCTCCACCGCGCAGCTCAAAGCTGACATCTTCAAAGGCGCCTAACCGGGTGAGATGGTCCACCTTTAACAACACCTTCCCGGCCTCCACCTCCTGCTTGGGAAAAAGGTTGCTGATCGTGCGCCCTACCATCAGGCGAATCAGCTCATCGCGGGTAACTTCTTGCATCGGACGAGTAGCCACGTATGTCCCATCCCGCAGCACCGTCACGCGGTCGGCGATTTCAAACAGCTCTTCCAGCCGGTGCGAAATGAAAATGATCGCCGTGCCATCCTCGCGCAGGCGGCGCACCAGGCGGAACAGGTCCGCTACTTCGTTGAGCGTGAGTGATGAGGTTGGTTCGTCCATGATCAGGATGCGCGCCTCGATCGAAAACGCGCGCGCAATTTCGACCATTTGCTGCTGGGCAATGCTCAGGCTGCGGGCTTTTTTCTTTAAATCGAGGTGCACACCCAGCGAGGCGAGCAGCTGGTCTGCTTCCTTGTAAAGCCTGCGCCAATCGATCCGCCCGCCCCTGCCGGTAGGCTGCCTGCCAACAAAGATATTCTCGGCTACATCCAGGTCCGGGAACAGGCTTAATTCCTGGTAGATGGCCGCGATGCCAGCTTGACGCGATTCACCCGTATCCGCAAAGTGAACCTGCTCGCCATTCAAGAAAACCGCTCCGCTGTTGGGCTGGTAAACGCCAGTAATCACCTTCACCAGGGTGGATTTCCCCGCCCCGTTTTCTCCCAGCAGCGCGTGAACCTCCCCCGGGCGTAGCGCAAAAGAAACGCCGTGTAGAACTTCAACTCCCGAAAAGCTCTTGGAGATTTCGGTGAGTTCCAGGATATTTTCGCTCATATCGCCATCGCCACTGGAATTTCGCAAATCGTATGCTCGATGCCAGCCTGCCTTAACCGTCTCGCCCACTCTTCAGTCAGCCCGGAGTCGGTATACAGGCAGGTGATTTTTTGGATGCTTGCAAAGGATGTCAGGTCCTCTTTTCCAATCTTGCTCGAATCGATTAACGCGATCACCTGGGTTGTGGATTCCATCGCCTTGCGCTTTAACTGGGCTTCCTCGTAGTGGACTTCCATCATACCCCGTTCCAGGCTGAACCCGCTGCACGAAACGAACGCTTTTTGTGTGTGCAGCTCGTTGATAATCTGTTCGCTGAATAACCCGGTTACCGACGAGCCATCCTGGTGTAAGACACCCCCAATCAAGATGACAGAATTCGAAGGGTTTTTTGCCAGCAGGCGGGCTGAGTCCAGCCCATTGGTCACCACGCGCAGCCGCTGGCGGTTCTGGATCGCCAGGCTGAGATAATACACGGTGCTGCTGGCATCTAACAAGACCGAATCCCCGTCATTGACCAGTTCTGCTGCCCTCCGGGCAATGACCATCTTTTCGGCGGCATGCGCCTCGTGCCTGATAGAGAATGAGGTGTTGCTGAAATCCGCCTGTTCCCTCAGGACCGCACCCCCGTGGAATCGGGTCAACCGTCCTTCGGCCTCCAGTGCATTTAAATCATTACGTACTGTACCTTCTGATACATTCAAAACTGCCGCCATTTCAGCCACGCGCATTCCCGGCTGTTTGCGCAGCAATTGGATCATTAAATGCCGGCGTTCGTAGGCGGTCAATAGGTTTCCTTTTTGAGATTTGTTGAAAATTGCCGAATTCGACAACAATACAATAGATAATTTATTGAATTTTGTCAAGTACAAATTTAAATCAAAATATTTCGCCATTTATTATTCGGTTATCTGGGTTGTCTCTTGTGCGCGTGGGGAACAGCAATCGGAATTTTATCTCGCCAGTCAGAGCACAGCCCGGGAAATTAACCCGGCTTACTGGCAGAACAGAGCACCTACCCGCTGGTTCATCCCACCCGGCGATGGCGGGGCGATCATACTTGGAGATTTACTCGCTTGTAACCCTTATCAGGCTGTCAGTAGAAACGTGCTGCCCCTCAAGGATCGATTGGTAAAGTTTTTCGTAGGCCTGAAAAGTAGCCACCTCCGCATGCATCCGGCCAATCTCCAGGCTGGCCTGGCCCAATCGCCGGGCAAACTGCTCATCGCACACGATGCGCCTGATCGCCTCGCTCAAGGCTTGCGGATCGTCGGGGGGCACCAGAAAGCCGTTCGCACCATCATGCACCAGCTCCGGTAAGGCGCCGGCATCCGCAGCCACAATGGGCAGTCCGGTGGCTGCTGCCTGGAGCACAGGGATGCTTTGGACTTCACAAATCGAAGCGATGGCAAACAGGTCGGCCTCCCTGTATACCTGCGGCAATTCCTGCTCTGGAATAAACCCCAAAAAGTGGACGGTTTCCTCCAGGTCTAACTTCCTGACTAATTCTTCCAGGTGCGGGCGTTCATCGCCCTTGCCTGCCAACAGCAGGTTTGCAGAGCAGTCCGTCTTCAAGAAAGCCATTGCCTGGATCAGGACATCGATTTTCTTATCCTTCGCCAACCGGCTGACGAACAAAATGCGCGGCCGTGGTGGCAGCTCGTAGTGCGTGTTCTTGATATCAATACGCCCGTCCACGGGAAAATAGCGGTCCACATTGACCCCATTGGAAATCGCCATGGCTGGAACGCTTAAGCCATGCTCGGCGAACATCTGCAAATGAGTTGGGGTGGAAAAAACCACCTGGTCGAACCGGTTCAGGTTCCAGATGGTATATCTCCAGATAAGAGACTCGACCACCTGATGGACGGGGTCGCCACCGGGCAGGTAGTGTGGGACATAGCTTGGAAGGTAGTAACACGAAGAGATCAAGGGGATAGTGAGTTTTCGCTTAATGCGCAGGAGCTGCATGCTGAACACCGCATTCTCGTGGGTGTGAATCAGGTCCGGTTTCACCTCAGCGAGGATGGCCTCCAGTTCCCGGGTAGAAATGTAGGGAATTGGGCCATCTGACCAGGTCGGATTGTGCACACCTTTCACCCGGATTAGCTCGACACCCTGATCGTTATCTCGGTAGGGCTCGCCTCGCTCGCTGGCAGTGATGACCACCACCCGGTGACCAAGCTCTGCCAGGTGGCGTGCTAGTTTCTGCACCACGAGAGTCACCCCGCTGATCGTCGGCGGGTAACCGTGGCTCAGCATGACGATCACCATGTGGCGCTCTCTCTGTCGGTGATGCCAGTCCGGATCCCGGTTCGGCGCAGTAATCGCCAGTAAAATGGTAGGCTGGCGAAATATGGCAGCAGGTAATAAATCGCTCGGAACACCAGGACTGCCAGCACTGCCTGCGCGAGCGGAGAACCGAGCAGTGCAAACACACCTGCCATCGATCCTTCCTGGACGCCAAAACCACCGGGGACCATCGAGATAACCCCCGCCATGATCCCCAGGACAAATCCAGTCATCAATGCGCCGGGGCTGACTGGAGAGCCAAAAGCATTGAAGCAGAAACCGAGGGCAGTGACACTGAAAATCCAATCGATCGCCGTCAATAACATCACAATAGTGATGCTAAGCGGTTTTTTTGCCATCCCCTGAACCCCCTCTTCCATGCTGTGCTCGAACTGGTCCAAAGGAGCCGAGTAATCCCGGTGCAGGATGGCCTTTGTGATTTTACCTGCCACCCGCAGCACCCAGCTCCGGAGGGGAGCGACGAATATCAGCAGCGTGCTGGTGACTGCGACGCACACCAGCAGGAACGTCATCGCACCCACCAGATAGGTCACCGCTGGAGAAAGTTTGGCATTAAAAAGAAAATAAGCGGCGCCCACCGGCAGCATCACCAGCATATCCAGGCTGGTTAGGTAATAGTGTAAGATGGAGACGGTCAGCGTGGTGCGCATGGTTACCCCATGCCGGTTCATCGCCAGGTAGCGGATGGACAATCCAGCAACGCCGCCTGTCGTCACGACATGGTTTAACACGGTCGTCACGAAGCAAATTTCAGCCAGCTCGCCCCGTTTCATGTTCACACCCAGCGCTCTGCTCAGCACGGCGAAGCTGTAGCTTATGCACACATAAGACAAACCAGTAAAAAGCAAGGCCCCCAAAAGAGGTTCCCAATCAGCCCGCTGGATCGCACCGCCTACTTCTTTAAGATCAGACAACGCCAGCAAACCCCCGATCACGATAATCAAGATCAAGACGGTGATCAAAATCTGCTTGCGAGAGGATGGGCGTTTATCCATGCGCGTCAGGTTCTTGCAGTGCTGAGCAAGATACTGCCTTCCAATTCCAGAGCTGTTCTCCGGCTGGTCCTTCGGTCGGTAGCGGTAGGATTACCAGGGTCATTGCCATGCGCAGGTGAATGGACTTCTTCCACCCGCTGCCCGGCATAGCCAGTTCAAGCTGCTGAAGAGCTACGAACTTGAACGATCAATTTAAGGATACCATAAGGGCGCTGTTCACTGGGGTTGCATTCGTCAGCTTCTTGCGAACCGAATGTAAGTTGTTCGGCTCCCGCTGATGCTGACAGGCGTTGGCCTTTGTTTATTCTTTCCTACCCGGCCTGCTCACGCAAATCCGGGTCAAATTTATGGCCTGGATCATGGCGAGTATGCCGAATACAGCCGCCTGATCAGGGAACCAACCGCTCAGGCGTATCTCGCCGTTGGGATCATTCAGGATCGCCGACCCATCGAAACACTCGGACCAGCACTCCGATAGCTAACCTTCAACCCGAATTTCGTAAATGGCAGGGGCCTCCATGTGCAAGTCTTACAATAACCCCGGTGCCATCAAAACCAGGTTGCCGGTCACCGCCCCACATTCCAGCTGTTCATTTGCTTTGGCGGCTTCGAGCAGAGGATATTTCCCCGCAACCACCGGCTCGATTTTGCCTTCTTCCAACAACTTGAAGAGCAGCGTCCAATCTTCTTTGAATATGGAGACATCTTCCCGGTGGGTTCCGTAACCCTTGATCGTCTTACCATTCGGCAGCAGGTTAAACCAGATCAGTTTGACCACCAAACGCAGGAAGTGCGCAAAGCTCTGCGGCGCACCGTAATGCACCAATACCCCGCCCCTCCGCAGCACAGCCAGGCTGCGCTCAAAATACTCTTCGCCCATCCCGTTGAATACAAAATCCAGTCCATCGGGTTCGGCTTGCCGGATGACTTCCACAAAATCTTGTGTACGATAGTCGATCGGTGTCGCCCCATATTCAGTCAAGATTTGGTGTTTCCTGGAGGAGGCCAGCCCATACATCTTAAGTTCCGCCAGCCTGCCCAGCTGCAGAAATGCCGTCCCCACCCCGCCGCTCGCGCCTACGATCAGCACCTTATCACCTGGCTTGACCTGCGCCACGCGCTGCAAAATCTGGTATGCAACCAGATAATTCAAAAGGAGTGTGGCCGTTTCCGCTGGATCGAGGGTTTCAGGGACGATCACGAGGCTGTCTGCATCCCAATAGATGTACTCCGCGTAACCCCCATTGATTGTCAGCGCCGCCACCCGGTCACCCACAGCGACCTGGCTGACTCCTTCGCCATTCATATCGACGATCCCCACGAAAGCATACCCCGGCACGAATGGGATCTTAGGCAGGAAAGGCCGGTTGCCCACCCGGGTAGCCACATCGTCCTGGCACACCGGCGTGGCTTGGATTTTGATCCGCGCTTCGCCAGCAGCAGGCGGGCGCAATTCGTTTTCAACGATTTGGAGCACTTCCGGACCACCACGCCGGGATACGCTGATGCTTTTGTATTTCATTTATTCCTCCCGTTCTCCTTTAACATCTGGTGTACACAATGAGTGCATGAGCATTCCAGTCTTACGGATTACCGCCCGCGAAAAGGTAATTGCTGATCGTCGCGGACACCAGCGCCAGCAGAGGCCCTACCTGGTGGATCCTTAAGGTCGCTCCTTGCAGGGGGATATTTAAGCTGAGCAATGCGCCGCTGATGATCAGCGCCAGGAAAAACAGCCCGCAGGCTGCGCTAGCCGTTAGCGCTGCCAACGTTTGCAGGTCCACAGTTATATACAGGTTGTAAATGCGCACAGCGAGCGGGATCACAGTCGCCACTGCGATCAGTTTGTGGATCGTAAAGATCAACGTATTGTACGGCTTGCCCAAATGGCTCACCCATATGCCCGAAAGTACCGTGCCCAGGAAAAGGAATCCGGCGGCAGCCAGTTTTGTGGTTAGCATGTTCATTTGCATTCTCCTTGGATCGGTTTCTTCCTTTTAAGATCCTCCGCGGGGAACGGATTGTCATTGGGCATAGGTAGCATCTATTGATTATTAAATTATATTGAGGAAGCGTGCCTGGGTACACTTCCTCATAAGGCTGGCAGGTAAGATTAAACGAAGGCTCTTAATCTTTGCAAAGCAGCCCAGGCACGCGGGCGCCCGCCGCAGCCTGGGTGCGGCTTTGGTGTTCATTTTGCCGTTGATATTGTTGAAAGGCTTCTTTACAGCGTGCCCCAAGATGATAAGCTTGTCTGATATGCTTTGCTAAATAACTGCCTGGACCGTTGCTGAATCTGGCGGGTTTTCAAGCAGCAATAATGGCGAAGGGCATAGCGTTTGGCTTGAAGCGCGTAACCGTGGGAGTTACGCATTAGATAATTTATTTGATTGGCGTGTGTTTGTGCTCATCTACAGGGCAGGTGAGGCAGACTCATTTACGAGCCCGAGCCTTTGTTATCAACGCGGAATTCACCTTCAGGTCGAGGCCGTTTCCGTCAGAGTTGGTTTCAGGCAGCGTAATTCTTCTTTTTGCTTGGAAAACAGGCGTGCCAACCCTCTCAGGGCTTGCGGAAGGTCAGGCAATACATATTTCCTTTGGCAATGTCCCTTGTATGTATGTCTCTCATTCCCTCTGGAACCAGCCCCACCGGGGCTGAGAACCTTTCGCCATGTTCATTCAACCACTTTCGAACACTTGGCATCCAGCCAATAGATTCCATCAGCTTAGCAGTCTCATCCACAATCATGATTTTGGTCCCTGCTCTTGCCACCCGGATCATTTCACAGATCGCCTTTGCCGGGTCATTGAAAGCATTGATTCCGCCAACATGGAAAATCGAATCGAACGACTCATCCTGAAAAGGCAATTCTTCCGCATTGCCCAGAATCAGCTCTGCTTCTCGCTGCCACCGCTTGAGATTCTTTTGGCATTTTGTCAGCATTCCCCATGATAAATCTAACCCAAAATAAAATGCCTTCTCGGGCAGGTAGTGAAGGTTTGCTCCCGTGCCAATTGACACCTCAGCCACGCGGCTGCCGTCCTGAATTTCTAGCTCTTGCAGAAACTCCCTGCGAAAGTTCTCTTCTCCCCCGCCTGCCAGATATGCAAACACCCTGATCGCACTATCGTAACCCCCTGAAACCCTGTTATAAAACCCCTGATACTGCTGGTTGAATCCGAAGATAGTCGATTCATCCAACAAGATGGGAATCCCATCACGTATATGAAAACGTTCCCCTGAGTGAACACCAACCAGGGCTTCCTGTGTGCTTCCATCGAGCCCTGGCATAGATGCCAGACACAACGGTTCGTGTGTCCCAGGCCTACACAATAGTGAGACGGTTTCAGGTTTCATTATTCGCTCTCCTGTGTCTTGACTTAAGACGAACTGCCCAAAGATTCACGAATTATTTTGGCGAAATGAAACAAGGCTGTCCCCCATATCAATGTGCCGCCATCTCAATCTGAGTTGATTGGGCAGTCTTTGCCCGCACGAACCACCTTCGGAAACAGATTTGATCGTTTGGGATTTTAGACCCGCGTCAGGTCTAACCTACGATCAAATCGGTGGATATATTTTTATTGTACAATCAAAAGCCAGCTAGAATACACAATAAATTCAGCTCATAACCGATTTTTTATCAGCTGAGAGCAGCGCCTGGCCTGATCTCCCAAGTCCATGCTGGCGGCGGGAGAAGGGTCATGTTTCGTGATAGCCACTCCTGCCAGCCATTGCAATCCACCCAGTAATGACCACCCCAGTTACTGGAACAAATTTGTATTAATAAAACTGTTACAGCTGCTCATCATTCACCGTAAGTGCAGCCGGGTAGATGACCCCAATCGCGAGACCATTGGACTGCTTAAGCGCCCAATGCAAGCTGTTGAAGCAGCGCACAGGATCATTAGTCTTCAGAGCTTTCTCAGGGAGGAACACAATCTAGGCAAACTGCGTCGTTGGGTACAGTTCGGTCGGACAGACTGAGAATGTCTCCTGACCTATCGGTTGACTTTGTGATAGTCTGTTTATTCCCCCAATCCGGTGGAGGTCTTTATGAAATCCCCAATCGTGAGCCTGAAAATATTGATAACCGCTCTGTGCATGGCAGTCATTGCGGTAGCCTGCAGCCCGGTCGCACCGCTTTCGCCGCAGGTCGCCACCCAGCAAACGCTTCGGGCCGCAAACACTTTCTCACCAACTGCGACGTCTTCACCCCCACCTGCCCCAACAACGCATCCTACCCCCACCTCACCTCCACCCACTCCCACGCTTACCAATCTGAAATTGCCAGTCGTCCTACCGGGAGGTCCGATTTTGGCCGAGAATGCCAGCCAGATGCTCGAGCTGGCTCATTGGGATTATTCAGGCTTGCTGGGTGCCCAGATCCTGCCCGAACAGGACCAAATTTTCCTGGGCCTGGCGGATCAAATGGTTCTTTATGATCCCCAAAATGAGGCCGGCACCCAGCAATCTCCCTGGCCTCCATCCGATACCGGCTGGTCAAATCCAGGAGCGATCTTTTCCCCGGACGGCAGCCTGGTTGCCTATCTGCGAGGCAGCTGCCCGGCGGAAAGTATCCGCTGCCAGATTGACGTGCAGCCAGCCAACGGCGGTCCCTCGCTTTTCACACTTGAGACTGATGTTCTTTCCGCGTTCGCCATTTCCCGCGACAATCGCTTTGTAGTTATTGGTGGTAGCGAAGGTCTGGCTGTCTACAGCCTGGAAGATGGCCATCTGATAACTACCCTTCCCGAATCGCTCTTTTTCGACCGCATCGCCATCGCTCCAGACGGCTCTCGAGTGGCTGGTTTTGTCTACATGAGCGAGCACGTCGATGTATGGAGCCTCCCAGAAGGGGAACTGGCTTATCGCCTGGAACCGCCGGCCTACCGTGGGGTCTTCTTTCCCAATAATGTTGCCTTCTCTCCCGATGGCCAAATTCTGGCAGTCGGGGCTAACGGCTTGATTGGCTTGTGGCAGGCTGCAGGTGGTGAAGAGCTGCTTTTCTGGCAGCCGCACGATTCAGAAATCGGCAGTCTGGCTTTTTCACCGGATGGTACGCTGCTTGCTTCCAGCGATTGGAACGGCAGAGTGGTCATCTCCGCTGTTAACTCGGGTCAGGTGCTGCACACTTTCCAGGGTAGTGACACCATGATATGGCAGCTGGGCTTTGCCGCTCAAGGAGCTCTGCTGGTCACTTTCGACTCGCATGGTGTCATGCGATTGTGGGGAATCCCTCCACAGTGACGTATAGTGGGCTGCTTCATATTCGCCCGGCTTACGGCGACACCACCTCCACCACATCGCTCGTCGAGCGCCCCCAGTAAGCCGGGTCATACATCGCTGCTGCCGTGGCTGGCAGTGCCGCGAACGTCCCGCTGTAGGTTGCGCGGGCGTAATAGGAGAACTGCAGCGAGCCTGAGCCAGCTTCCGTGATGAAGAAGCTCACCCGATCGCCGCGGATTTCTTTGTTGTTATAGCCATATTCTTGCCAGAAATACGTTTCGGTCTGGTCATCACCCTGCGCCTGGACGTGGCTGGTGGTGTTCAGGCTTTCGTTGAGTGCCTCCAGCCCTCCGGGCAGCGCGTCCTCCACAATCAGGAAGAAGCCCGGCCTCGGGCAGGTCCACCCGCAGGGTAATTTTAATCAGCTGTCCGGGAGCAAACGCTTCAACAAAGTCTCCGCTGTTGGCGTCTTGGTAGGTCCGGTTAATGTCAACCACCCCGGTCGCTGGAATTTCGCCTTCTGCCAATGCCAGATCGCTGGTAATGCGGTAGTACAGGCGCTGGTTGCCTTCCACCTCGATATCGAGTGGGTTTGCTCCGACCTGCAGGTCGCTGATCGGCAGCTCAATGCGGAGTGCCGGGCCGCTGCGCTCCAACCTGCCCTGCTCTAGCAGCTCCCCATTGACCTGGATGGTATAGGCCAGGTCTGCTGTTGCCTGCTCACGTGCTTGGATGTAATCGGTGAGCGCCAGCAGCGAGAATGCAGTTTCATTCGTGCTTCCCCAGCCGGTCAGGCTGCGCTGGTTCATCAGCCACTGCACTACCTGGTTTTCCTGGTTTTCGTCATTCCCCAGCGCCAGCAGCGCCTCCAATGCGAGCGCGGTGGAGCGTGTGCTGGAAGACATCGTTTTCTGGTAATAATGCCCGTCCTCGTGCGGGCTGGGCCAGTAAACCTGACCTTCTTGCCTCATCGCACTGTCTTTCAGCATACCCAGCAGCCGGTTGGCCTGTTCCATATCGCTGCTCTTTTCCAGCGCCAGGGCCAGTGCCGCCTGGCTGAATGTGTCCAGCTCGTGCGCCCGGTGGGCCATTACCAGGTTGGCCGTCTTATCCGGCACGCCGGCGTATGCCAGGCTGTACAGCGCAAACGCCTGGGTGCGCGGGTCCATGCTCTCCAGGTTGCCCTTCAGCCAGGCTGCCCCGCGTTCGATGACCTGCGGGGAAACTTCGTAACCGGCTTCAGCCGTCACGGCCAGGCCGAATACCACCCAGGCGGTCTGGTAGGCATCAGTCTCATCGTCGTACCACCAGCCCCAGCCGCCGTCGTTGTGCTGGTAGCCATACAGGCGTTGCAAACCGGCGTTGATCATGGCTGGCAGGTCGTAGCTGAGCTGGGCATCCTCCACGCCGAGCTGGCGCAGGGCGCGCCCCACCACGGCGTTGGGCAGTGCCCGGCTCATGGTCTGCTCGACGCAGCCGTAGGGGTAGCCAGTCAGAAATTCCAGCCCTTCCAGCAGGCTGCCGGCGATGGACGGGGTCAGCTCCAAGATCACGGAGCTGGGTGCCACTGCTTCCTCCGGGCGCACCAGGATCGTGTTAAATGGAGCCGCGAAATTCTCCGGTCTGGACGTCTACTTGCGGCACCGCTAGCGGGCGCACCGGCAGGGTGAGCTGCACCGCATCCAGGCCGGGCAGGCCGTCGGTGGGCTGCGCTGTGACCAGCACCTGCGCCTCGCCGGGGGACTCGGCCTGCACCCACCAGCCCAGGTAACGCACTTCACCAGCGTCGAGTTCCACCGTCTGAGTAGGCGGGTCCAGCACCTGCAATCCGGCCTCGGGTGAAACATCCGGTGATGCACCCGCCGCGGGCTGGACCTCCAGGCTCACCTCGAAGGTGCGCAGCTCCTCGCTGTAGTTGTGCACCGCCGCCAAGAGCAGCGCTCGGTCGCCCGCCACCAGGCTGCGCGGCAGGATGGGGCGCACCACCACTGGCTGCTGGGTGGTGATGTTTGCGTGCGCTTCACCCACTTGGTGCTCCCGGCTGATAGCCCGCGCAGTCAGACGCCAGCTGGTCAGGTTGTCGGGCAATGTCACGCTGACCGTAAGCTGCCCGTTTTCATCGGTCTGCACGGCGGGGAACCAGAAAGCCGTGTCGGGGAAATCGGCGCGCGGGCTGCCGGGGGAAACCTCGTCCCCCCCGCCGCCAAACCCAGAGTCCATGAAGTCACGCGTCAGCGCCAGGCTGTTGTACGTACTCACCTGGTGTGGACGCCTTCCGTAAAAAGACTCCAGGATGGGCCCGGACAGCTCTTCGCTCAGGGCGTAAATCGCCTCGTCCACCACCGCCAGCGAAAGCTCGGCCTGCACCGGCTGCCCTTTCCCATCCGCCACCATCAGAGTGATGGCGGCTTCCTGGCGCGGCGCGTAGGTTTCCCGGTCGGGCATGATGGTGATGGTAAGCGTTTTTTCGGTGACTGGCACCTGTAGCTCAACCGTGGCGGTGTACAGGCGGGCGTCTGCCTGGCTGGAATTGGTGTCCCCAATCAGGCGAGTGTCCTGCGGCTGGTAAGCATTCACCGCCACGAAAATGTTGGGCGCGTCGTCCGGCTCGATGGTGACCGGCACCAGGGTCATGGGGGCGGTGAGCTCCACTTGCTGGGTGCGCCGGGTGGTGCCGCGCTCGAAGCTGAGCAGGGCTGGCCCGCTGAAGGTCGATTTAATGATCAGCCCGGCAGTCTCCCCGGGCGCGTAGCTCTCCCGGTCAGCCCCGATGGACAGCGCCGAGCTGTGGTAACGGTTGGCCCACGAGTCGGAAGGGCGGTACACGTACAGCCAGTCGTTATCATAGCGGGGGCGCTCAGCCGTGCTCTCGGCGGTGCGCAGCCGCATCTGGTAGTATCCGGACTGCTCCGGTAGGAGCCTGATCTCCACCGTTCCATCGGCAGCGGTGATCGCCTCGACCTGCGTGACGACCTCGTCGAACCTCCACACCTGCTCGTTGTAGCGCCGCAGCTCCAGCACAACTTCCTGCCCGGCGGCGGGCTCACCGGAATAGCTGGTCACCAGCCCATGCACCTTCACCGGCTCAGCGGGGCGCGCCAGCCAGGAATCCAGGCGCACATCCACCGCAACCGGCTCGCTGTACACCTCAAAGGTGGCAAAATTGCTCACCGTCTGGCGGCTGCCGTCATCGGCGGTGACTTCCACGCCGATGGTGCTTTTGCGCAGGCTGCTGCCCCAATCGGAATCGTAGTAATCCAAGTTGTCCTGGTAGAAAAGCTCGGCGGGCAGGGTAAAGCTCGCCATGCCGTTTTCATCGGTCTGCAGGCTGAGCGGCTCGCCTATGCCCCCGGTCCAGGTGAATTCGGGCACGTCGATGGCCTCGTCCAGCCACCAGTAATCTAGATTGCGCGCCAGTCCGTACTGTTGCACCTGCAGGCTGGCATTGGCGACCGGCTCACCGAAGTAATATTCCACCAGCACGTCCACCTGCACGCGCTCCCCCGCCAGGTAGCTGGGGGCAGCGGTGGTCACGCTAACTTTGTAGTCGGGCTTACGGTAATCCTGCACCTTAAAAACCTGGCGCAGGCTCTCCGCTGCCAGGGGATCTTCCCCGGGCAGCACCTCCACGTTGTAGTTGCCCAGCATGGCGCCCTCCGCCAGGGCAAATTCGCCGTGCAGAGTGCCAAATGCGTTGGTCTGCAGGGTGAAGGTCTGCACCACGTTGTCGCGGGCGTCGCGGATGCGCACGGTGACCGGCGTACCCTCAGGGGGCAGGCTGAGCACGGCATCCGCATCCTGGCGCAGCATCGCTTTGAAGTACACCGTCTGCCCCGGGCGGTAAATGGGCCGGTCGGTGTAAATGTGGGCCGCGTACTGCCTGACCGGCTGCCGGGTGCGCCACCAACCCCACCACGAGCCGTAGGTGCCCTGCCACTCGTTGCTCAGGCCGCTCACTGTGAGGTCAGTGCCCTCAAATTCCGCCCCGGTCAGGTCCGCGCGATCCGCCGCCACCACGATCAGCGGCTGGGGGTCGCGGCCCACCCGGGTGGTGAACACCCCGGTGCTGTCCGTGCGCCCCTGCGCCAGGCGCTCCCCATCGCGCGCGATACACGCTGACCGATGCTCCCGGCACCGCATCGCCGTTGATGCGCGTCACCCACGCGGTGAGCTGCCCCTCCGCCTGCTTGACCAGCAGCGTGTTGCGGGTGAGCGCCAGGAGGAGCTGGGCCTGGATCCCTTCGCTTTCAATCTGCAGCACGTACATCCCAGCGGGGACCTCGGGCGGGATCAGCGTCTCAAAGATGCGCTGGCTGAGCCCATCACCGGGGCCGTGCAGGGTTTCGGTCCAGGCGGCCTGCTGTGCCGTGCCGCTGAGCGGGATCGGCCCCCAGTTGTAGCCCGCCGCCCCGCGAAAGTTGGAAGCGTAGCGGTCAAGAAACTGCTCCAGGGTGAGGCGGTGCAGCGAAAAGTCGACCTCTGTGACTCCATCGATTGCGTCAAACTGCACCGCGCGCCGACCGTTGAGGTCCAGTACCTGGGCGTTAGGCCCCCAGCTTCCGAAGGAGGCCGCCGGCCGGGTGGGCTGCCATCCGGTGGAAAAAGACCAGCAGAGCGGCTCCAGCAGAAGCGGGTTTCCGTCCACCTTCTGGGCGGAGGTGCCCAGGGTGGCCTGGTAGTTCTGGTACGAGTTCAGTGCGTTGGGCGCGAACACCACCCGGTTCCCCTCCCAGCGGAAGGTTCCACTGATAGCAGGCTCAAGGGTCAGCGCCGCTTCCACCGAGGCGCGGTCCACGGGCTCAGAAAACTCGACGAAAATCTCCGCATCCAGGGGGAGGCCGTTCTCCTGCGGGCCGTAGGCAACGACCGGAGGGGGTGTGTGGAACGGCTCGGCGGGCGGGAGCGGCAGCTTTTCACCGTCGACCAGCTGCAGCGTGCGCCGGAATTCCAGGCGGTAGGCTTGCGAAGCGGCCAGGGGTTCAGTGGGCTTAAATGCCAGGCGGGTCTGGCTTTCCCAGGTCCAGTCCCCGGCGACGAGCGCGCCCTGCCCGTCCACGATGCGAGCAGACTGCTCCCACGACGCCTGCAGGATGGAGTAGCTCAGGATCAGGTGCAGGGCAGTCTCCTGCTGGATGTGCCCCGCGGGTTCCACGAAGGCAATGATGGGCTCGGCTCCCAACTCCCAGCGGTAATCGCTGCCCAGTGGGATGCCTTCCTGGTCCGTCGCCTGCGACCCCAGGGTGAAGGCATAGCGCACCCCAGGGTCGAGCGCTTGCTCCAGGCGGATGCTCAGGGTGCTGCCGCTCAGCTCCGCCCGGTAGGGCAGCTCGGGCTGCGCTACCAGTGCAGCGAGGACGCTGTTCTCATCCATCGCCCGGTCGAAAGTGACCGTGATATCCGGTGTGCGGTCTTTGAGCGCAGTCTGCTCGGGACTGGTTGCAATCACCCTCGGGGAATCCTTCACGTGCAGAGCCCAGCGCGGGGCGGATTTTAACGGCGCGCCGCTCTGGCTGGTGAGGCGCTGGCTGATATAGACCTCATACTGTTTTCCGGCAACAAAACCACCCTCCGGAATAAAAGTCAGAGTGGTCCGGGACGCATCCCAGTTGTACTGCCCGGCTTGGTACGGCAGCGTGTAGAGCGGCAGCGCATCCGATTCAGCCTGCATGGGCTGATCGAAATGCACGACCAGGGGGCTGCCGGGGAGAAATTGATCCAGGTCCAGTGCCGGGTCAATCTGGACAGTTGGCTGCCCAGTTGGCTTGGTGCCGGTAGGTGTCTCAACTTTTACCCGGGTGGGAGCTGGGTTCGTTGGTTGTGACCGAGCTGTTGGTGTGGAAACAGGAACGGCGCCGCGGCAGCCTGCCAGCAGGGCAGCGAGCACCAGGCAGGTAATCAATTTGGAAACCATACGATCCTCCCTGAGAACCATATGAAATGCTTAATTCAAGTTTAATCCCGCTTGAGGTGAATCTTAATGAAAAATCTGAATTTCAGAGTTAAGACGGGATTGGGATGCAGGGTGTTCCATATTGGGTCGTGCCTTCCCAGGGATCGGCTCTGTAAATATTCGTCCTGCCTCTACATTGGATATTCTGAACGTAAAATGCCGTAAATGAGGACATCGCGCCACTTTCCAGCCCGGAACATGGAACGGCGCAATCTGCCTTCTTGTTGAAATCCATTCTTTTCCAGCACCCGCTGAGCAGGGATATTTTCTTGATCCGTAAATGCCATGATGCGTTCCACCGGATAACCCGCGAACAGGTAATCAACCAGTACTCTGATTGCCTCTTTGGCATAGCCTTTGCCCTGCGCGCTTGCTTCCGGGATGCCAAATCCGATCTCAGGATACGGCATATCTGCATCTGGGTATGGAATTAAGGTGTAGCGCACAAAACCGATGGCTTCTCGTGCTGGAATGGTCTCGATGATTAAAAACCCGGATTCGCGTGAAAGTAACCCCATTTTTTGATAGGCCTGGCGTAATTGGGGTACATGATCCAACTGAAAGCGCTGGAATGGCCCCCAAAGTGCATTTGGTTCCTTTCCCCATTCTTCAATAATGGCTAAATCTGTCTCTTGAACGGGTCGCAGTACGATATTTATACCTTTTATCATTCTATTCATCCTCGCTTATCAATGTATCCCTGCCGAATTTGGGTTGGGTAGCTCTTTCTGAACACAAGATTTAGAAAAGCAGCCGTAATCGAACCTTGCCCCATCCAATATGCCAGAATGCGTAATATACAAGCCTGAAAAAATACATGGAGATGAAATCGTACTTCCAAAAAAACAGTAATTGAAGGAAGTTAATGAGAAAAACGTGCAAACCGACATAGATAACAGCCCATTTGGGGTATCGGTTCGCAGAAACCATAGTTCTCGATTGGTAAAACGGTTCAATACAAGCGACGATGAGAATACAAATCCAAACAAGGTTTTCAAAATTTGCCTGCGTAAAGGTTGCATTCAGAATAAATAACAGTGCCGTTAGGGGAAAAACATGGAAAAGAATTTCTGCGAAGAAACCAATGGCTGGGTAAAACAACAACGATTCGGGAAACAAAATATTCATATCCGCAGGAAAAATGATCTTCCTATCAACCAGGATCATGATGATCCCGAACAATGCCGCCATACCGGATAATTGGGAATACTCCTTGAGAGTACCTTTTTCATAGAAAGCAAACCAGTTTTCGGACAGGAGAAAATAGAACAAAATACCACCTAAAACGATAACAAATAAGAATGCGATCAAAGGGTTGATTCGGCCAAGAAACCGCTGGAAAATTTGTTTGTTGGCAGAATACAAAACCACCACGAAGCTTAAAACCAAAAGCGAAAGCACAAATAAGATCAGGTACTGCATCCTGTCGCTGGATATTGATTCCATCATTTCCCAAACGGTGGCTTGTTTTTCTAAGATTACGAGATATTCTTCTGCTTTGTAGCTGGCTCCATCTACTCAATTTCACCACATACCCGCTGCAGCAGGATCACCCGGAGAAGCTGCCAGCCAGCCTTTCAATCTCGCAGGGTCTATCCTCAGTGCATGTCCTGCTCAAACGATGGCTGGTGGATGATTTTTCTGTGTTTGCGTGACAGGTCTTGCGCACCAGTAGTGAGGACGATCAGAATCGCAGTTCCGATCATCAAAGCACCGTAACCCCAGTAGTTATCCAGGTTTCTGGGGCTGATCCCATTCCTTAACATCCAATAGGCAGCCCAAATCTCCGATCCATGCAGAACAGCCACCAATAATAGGCTTCCTTTTGTAGCATTGAACATCCAACTGAGTAGGATGGACCAGGGAATCAAGAACATGAGCGTAAATGCCGCCATGGCCACCAGGAATCCTTTCTGAGTAATCCAGCCCGCGTAAGGGAAATCCACCAGTGATGGGAGATCAAGCCGCGAGTAAAGCAGCAGCGGTAAATGCCAGGTTCCCCACAGGATAGCTCGGATCAGGCTCGAGGTCAATGCACCATAATGGGTCTGAAGTCTGGGAATGAGAAATCCTGTCCAGCCCAGCTCTTCACCCAACCCGGCAACAATGAAAAAGATGATGAACATGGGTACGATCTCAACAGTAGGTTTCATCTTGCTCAATGAGAGCGGATCACCGTTGAACAGTGGATTGACCATAGAGCCAAGCAGCACTGCGATGGCAAGGAAAAAGAAAGCAAAAAGCCAGTATCCGATCCCCACCCGCCAGATCAGTAGCCGCCTGAGCATTAAATTCAGACCTTTCCTCCCATCCTCGACCGCGGTCATGATGAGCCCGGCAATCGCGGCGGAAAGGGCGGCACCCAGGGTTAAGACGCTGGGCAGAATCCCATGTACCACCAGATACACAATGCCACCCCCAAGCACCATTGCCAAAATGTAATACACAGCCACTGAATATCTGACCACAAAACGCGTCCGTGTCGCTCCAGTGGTTGTCATACGATCCTCCTTCATCAATGCCCGCTTGTTGCCGGTGAAGCAAAGGCAGTTCCGAGTGGATTCGCGGCTGTGATCCCGCGCCACCAGGGAAATTTAAGCCGTCCTCCGCTTGCTGCAGAATCATTTCAGGTAGTTTAGATGGTTGACTTGATTGAATTTCTGCAGTGCTTGCGGTATTTGTGGCCCTGATCGAAAGGCTGGATCATGGTTAGATATTGGACACTTCGTTAAAAATCTCGTTGGCAGGCACGTACGCAAATCCGCATATTAAATGAAGGGAACAATCAAAAATATTATAGCCTGGAATTGAGAAACATATCACAATCGCCCCCCCAACGCCTGTAAAACACCCTCCATCAAGTGCCGCCAGGCAGCTTCTCGTTAGCAGGTTCCTGCCGCTGGAAAAGACCTTCGACCCGCTGGTTTCGCAGGGGGGTGGCGCGGTTTATGGACAATATCCTCAATACTGGTCTTTCTTCAGGAACGTTTTTTGCGGGGTCTGACCACCACCTGGATTTCATCCTCATAAAATACGTCGACGGAATTTTCCTTGATGCGGATGACCCGGTATTCCTGTTCAACTTGCTGGCAGACCTTGACAATCGCCCGCCCGTAAACGTCCCATCCTTTTTCAGTGAAGTAAAACCGGCAGTTCTTGTTGATGGGTTTGTTCGGCGCGGGCATATCCGACCAGACTTCAAACACCCCTTCTTTCGATGGGACGAAACAAATACCCCCTTTGATATCCACCATTTTTTGGTTAACTTCTTCGCTGGAAAACTGCGAGATCAGTTCGATTCTTCTGTACATGCTGGTTGTTCCGTTCGGTTACTTGCGCCGGATGGATGCCTGCCCAAAATTACATTTAAAAGTTTACCCGAAAAATCACGGAATCCTCGGCGTTTTGTCTCTTCGCACAATGGCGGAAGCATCTAGGCTGCGCAGCCTCAGGATAACGAAGGGTGCTTTATAGGGAACGCACCAAATTCTGCCTCAATGGGAACAATATTCTTCCCGCGCTGAGCGGAGGGCAGCGTCTTTCAGCTGCCCGCTGTCGAAGTGTGAGGGGCGGCCTGCGTCTCCTGCTCGCGGCTCTCCCGGTTTCCAAATCCTGCCAGGATGGATTCAAGCAGGGGTAGGAAGTTGCTCACCCGCCTGGCGCGGATAACCCAATCCCAAAGTGGCTCGAATTTCTTCCACCCGGCGGCATACGCAAGGTGGCGCGCGCGTTCAACCGCCCCCTCATGCGCACCTGCAGATTGGAAGATCGCTCCCCAGCTGTAGAATTCACGGTAGGCGCGCCAGTAGCCCGCTTCCAGTGCTTCCGCGCTCATCCTGGCTGGTTTAAAGACCACGTGGCGGGTATCATAGCGATCCCAATCATCCGAAGTGAGTCGATTCTGTTCGACCATGCGTTCGTACAGGGCCGTTCCGGGATATGGGGTGAGGATGTGGAACGTTGCGGTCTCGATGCCGTGCTCTACCGCCCATGCCACCGTGCGCTCGAAGACAGTCTCGTCATCGTGATCCATACCGAACACAAAGCTGGCGTTGACCATAACTCCCAGGTCGTGCAGGCGCTGGATGGCCTCCGCATAATCCCGGTTCAGGTTTTGAACCTTGCCTTGATCGCGCAGGTTGGCCTCACTCAGTGTCTCGAAGCCGACAAACAGGCTGCGCAATCCGCTGGCAGCGGCTTTTTCCAGCAGGTTCGGGCGCAGCACAGAATGCACCGTGCCGGCGGCCTGCCACAACCGCCCCATGCCGCGCATGCCGTCAAACAGCCCGGCCGCGAAGCGCGCCTGGCCGAAAAGATGATCGTCCAGGAAGTACAGGTGCCGCCCCGGCAGGCGCTCGATTTCGGCTAGCGCCTGGTCAACAGCCTGCGTGTAAAACGATTTCCCACCCTGGTAAAAGGCCTCCTTGTAGCAAAAATCGCAGGTATGCGGGCAGCCGCGCGAGACTACGATCGAATTCGGTACAAGGTACAGGTGGCGCTTGATCAAATCCCGGCGGACTGGCGGCGCCCCATATAGGCTGCGCTCCTTCGATTGGTAGACCTTGCCTGGGTGGCCGGCTCGATACTCGCGTAAAAAAGCCGGCCAGGTATCTTCACCGGGTCCAAGGAAGATGGTATCTGCGTGCCGGGCAGCTTCCAGGGGCAGCGCAGTGACATGCAGCCCGCCCAGGCATACGTACGCGCCTCGGCTGCGGTAGTGATCCGCCAGCTGGTAGGCGCGATAGGCGGAGGTGATGTACACCTGGATGACAACCAGGTCGGGCCAATCGTCGATATCTAAGGTTTCGACGTGCTCATCCTGGATCTCCACCTGGTCAGATTCGTCCAGGTAACCCGCCAGGCTGGCCAATCCCAGGGGTGGAAAGAGCGAGTACTTGATTGGACGCCAGAACGGGCTTTTCGCCTCGGTCAGTGCAGGTAAGATCATTTTGACTTTCACAGGCTGCCTCCTTTGATAGCATTTGCCAGCACGCTTCGCCTAAAATTTACATCACCATGATAATGATTAAACGCCGCCTGTTCGAGCGCGCGGCAGGCGAATTTTAAGCACTCAGGTGCTTGACGCGTATCAGGGTATGAATTTACCCTTCACAAAAGGTGCATTCAACGATGATCACTTTGCTCCTGGTAGAAGATAACCCGCGCTTGCGTCCCGCACTGCGCTCCGGGCTGGATGCCACCGGGGAAGTGCAGGTAATCCATGCCTGTGAGAGCGGTGAAGAAGCGCTGCGGTTCTGCCTGCAGCAGCCGCCCCAGGCCATCCTGATGGACGTGCAGCTGGCGGGATCGATGAACGGCATTCAGGCCGCAGTGGCCATCCGCCGGGAATTTCCCCGCCTGCCGGTGGTGTTCTACTCCATCCAGGACAATGATGTATATTTCCGCGACTTCCGCCGTTCGGGTATTCTTAGTCATTACGCCTATGTGCGTAAGTCCAATTATCTGGTCCCCCAATCGATCGTACCCCTCCTGAAAGATGCCACGCTTGGTCGCAGCTTCATCGACCCGGAAGTCGAGGCGCGCGTCCAGGAAGTCTGGCACAAGGATGAAAACTCGCCGATGGCCCTGCTGGAACCGAATGAACAACAGGTGGCCCGCATGCTGGCGCAGGGATTCACCAACGAGCAGATTGCTGCCCGCATGGGATTTCAAGACAAGCGCACGATCAGCCGCACCAACGGGCAGATCTACACCGCTTGGGGATTGAACGCAACCGCCACCGATGAAAAGGTGGCGCGGACACGCGCCGCGCTCATTGTGCGCGCCGGGCGGCTGCTGGCCTGGGATGCTGACGGCACACCATTGGTGATGGACACCCGGGGCGAATGGGTCCCTTGGGAGGCGGGATGACCGGAATTTTCTGGCTGGACTGGGCCATGCTTGCAGTTTCGCTGTTCAATACGCTCCTGCTCCTCTGGCTGGGCTTGACCGTCATCTTAAATGCTGAACGGCGGGTGTGGGGAATCTGGCTGTCCTCCGGCGGGCTGTTGTTGGGTGCCATCTTTTTCATCAGCCACTCAGCCATCCTTGGCAGCGAGTTGAGCGCCAGCACTCCGGGGCTGAATTTCTGGTGGCGTCTGGGCTGGATTCCCGTCGCCGCTTTGCCTTTCTCATGGTACTTGGTGATGTTGTGGTATGCAGGCTACTGGGACCGGTCGCCATCGACTGCTCGCAGCCAGTTGTATTACCGGCAGCGCATCTGGTTTGTGTTGGTTGTCTCTTCCGGGGCAGTGCTGGTTTGTCTGCTGTTCTTCGCCAATCCCCTGCCTTCGCTCAGCGAATTGATCTCCGGTCAGATCGAGGCTTCCCCGGTCATTGCCGGCATCCCGGCTTTGACCCTGGCCTACCCGCTTTACACTTTGTTATGTGTAGGGCTATCCATCGATGCCCTCCGCCATCCCGAGGTCTCAGAACGATTAATGGGTGAACTGGCACGCTACCGGGCGCGCCGCTGGCTGATAGCGACCTCGGTTGTCTTGTTGGCCGTCAGTTTACTGGTGGGTTGGGTAATGGTATGGATTGTGAACAACGTCTGGCGCGGGATCTTCACCAACCCATCGATTGTTGCCATTGGCTGGTTCGATCTGGCAATCTCCGGGCTGGTTGCCGTCAGCGTGCTGCTGCTCGGTCAGGCGGTGGTGGCTTATGAGGTATTCACTGGCAAGACTCTGCCGTGTCGCGGCCTGGCATTGTCCTGGCGGCGTGCGGTCATTCTGGCGTCTGGTTTTAGCGTGTTGGTCTCGGCCAGCCTGACGCTGAAACTCCCCTCGATTTACACTCTGCTGCTTACAGCGATCCTGATGATTACGTTCCTCGCCCTGCTCAGCTGGCGGGCATACGCCGAGCGACAGCGCTTGATCGACAATCTGCGCCCCTTTGTTGCCAGCCAGCGCATCATTGACAGCTTGCTTGTGGACGGCGCTAACCCAGTGGACGGCGCTTTTCCGGCACCCGGGCATGCTGAGGGTGCGGATGCAGCCTTTCGAGCACTGTGTGTCAATGTGCTCGAAACCCGCCTGGCAGGTCTGTTTCCCTATGGGCCGCTGGCCTTGCTAGCCGGGCCTCCCTCCTTCTTTCCACCCCAAACTCCCATCCAATCTCCAGACCTGGACTTGATCGCGTCCCGGCTGCAGGCAATACCTGAGATTGGCCTCGCCCTGGAGCCCGGCGAGGCCGGAGACTGGGTCTTTGCTGTGCCGTTGTGGCGCACTGGCGGGCTGAGCGGGATCATCTTGCTTGGTCAGAAAGGGGCTGGTAGCCCATACACTCAGGAGGAGATTGAGATCGCCCAGGCGACCGGAGAGCGGCTGGTCGATGCCCAGGCCAGCGCCGAAATGGCACGCCGGCTGGTCGCGTTGCAGCGCCAGCACCTGGTGGCAGGTCAGGTCGCCGACCAGCGCGTTCGTCGCCTCATCCATGACGAGGTCCTGCCTCAGGTTCATGCGGTCATGCTGGATTTGGCTGGAGGAAGTGCAGTGCCAGATGCAGACGGCCGCATTCTGGATTCGCTGGAGGTGATTCACCAGACGCTCGCAAACCTGCTGCGCTCGATGCCCGTGGTGTCAGCGCCCGAAGTCCAGGCAGACGGCCTGGTCAGCGCGCTGCGGCGCACAGTGCAGGCAGAGATGGATGCGTCTTTTGACGAAGTGCTGTGGCAGATTGACCCCCAGGCAGAAGCGCTGTCCTTGGCTCTCCCACCGTTAATCGCAGAGGTGGTTTATTCGGCGGCCCGCGAGGGTATTCGCAACGCAGCCCGCCATGGACGGGGCGAAATTGGCTTCGCCCCTCTCTGCCTCCAGATTGGCCTGGCGCTCACCGGCGAAGGCGGGCTGCGCCTCAGCCTTACAGATAACGGCGTGGGCTTTGCCGCAGGGGTAGGGGAAATGGTTGCCAGCCAGGGTGGCATTTGGGGAGCATGCTGGGAAAACTACCCTCGCGGGCAGCGGGCAGGGGCTGGTCTTGCACAGCACTCTGATGGCGTTGATCGGCGGCTCGCTGACGTTGAGCAGCCGGCCCGGTGTGTCAACCTGCCTGGCGCTGGAGCTCCCGCGCACCGCCCGGGAGGCGTAGCCGGGCCAGGAGCATACAAAGTGCCATGTCTGATGATCACGCAGGCATGAATCAATGAGAAAACACTCAGCTGCCGGGGCACAAACGCTCTGGATAGGCACTTGCGAAGTTGCCCCGGCTGCCGCTGCGGCTGGAGGCGCTCTTGGCTTCTCTACCTCGTCTTCAACGAAAGTAACGTCGCGACAAGTGGCAGCTCCACCAATGGCGAAGTACTTACCCGGCCCGAGTTTTGTGCTGGTGTAATCCGTCTGTGCCGCGTGCTGGTCGACCTGCTGCCAGAAAGCGCCGAAGCCCACGATCTGCTGGCGCTGATGCTTTTGCACGATGCGCGCTGAGCCGAACGTACTTACCTTCAGCGGCAGCTTTACGACCTGTTCGATCTCGAAATGTAATTCAACGGAACCAGAGGCTGCGATGGGAAAAACCGGAATGATGATTGAACCAATTGGAAGTATCCGCTCCACGCTGGTGAGTCGCGAGGATGCGCCCCGCCAGGGTGATGAAGGCGCGCCCGAGGCCTGGCTGGAACTGGTCGCCTCGGCTGCCCAGGGGTTGGTCGGTATCACCGCCGGTGATGAGCTGATCGTTCTCACCTGGCTCCACCTTGCCCGGCGCGATCTGATTCTGGTCCACCCGCGTGGCAACCTCGCTGCGCCGCTGACAGGCGTGTTCGCGACCCGCTCGCCGGATCGGCCCAATCCGATTGGTCTTCACCGGGTTTCGGTCCTGGAGGTCCGCGGTCACCGGCTGAGGGTTGCACCCATGGAGGCCGTCGACGGGACGCCGATCGTGGATATTAAACCCGTCCTTAAGCGGATCGACGAACGCTAACCGGCTTTATTTTGGATGCCGTGCAACTCCGTATTACCGGGCCGCAGCATGGCGAATCGCTCAGCGGAGAGAGTGGAACTCCTCTCCGCGGTGGATCATAACGATGAACTAGCACCTTGCTCATGAACCGGTGCTGGTTTTGTTTTTAACTTTCAAATGCAGGTATAACTCATCTCAAATAGTAAGCCCAGGCCGGCATCCCTTATTCTGATTATGGCTTCCACAGAAGATACGTTTTTTAACCAGGCTGTTCTCCGGGCGTTCGTATTTGTTCTCCACCACCCCGAGGCAGACCGGCAACCCCAGGATTTCTTGGAAGAAGCGGCAAAGGAGGCTGGCATTTCACCAGATTTCTAAAAATACCAGCCTCCATTAGAGATAAGCCTCGCTGATTTTTCCCTCACCCTGTTTTCTAGACCCGCTAACGAGTAGATATCTACTACGGCACCACGATGATCAGGCCGCTCATTCCCGGGTGGAAAGAGCAGTGGTAGGGATAGTTGCCCACCGTGTTAAATGTATACTGGAATTTACCACTGGGGGCGATTGTACCGCTGTCAAACACACCCGTGTCGCTGGTAACAGAATGGTCAACGAGACCGAAATTTTCCCAGGTGACGATTCTACCGGCATGAATGGTTATGAGGGCTGGTTGAAATTCATAATCTACAATGTTGACATAGCCATAGCCTTCGATTGGAGTAGGCGTAGGACCCTGAGGTGTGCTGTTCTCGGTTGGCGTGGCAGTTCTTGTGACAGTCGGGGTAGGCGTATTTGTGACACTGGGCGTAGGGGTGCTTGTCTCACTGAGTAGAGAGCTTGAATTACTAAGGATGAGGGGGAGAGAATTGACGAGCTGGAGCGCGGCCGAAGTAGCGGTTGGCGGGATACTCGTGTTCGTAGGCGTAAACGAGGGGGTTGGAGGCAAGGTGGTGTTGGTCGGTGTGGGCGTGCCAACCGAGCCGTACTCGTAGGCACCCATATCACACCTACCATTGCGGACATAACCACGCTGGTCAGTGTCCAATAAATCACCGTTATGATCGCGACATCCGGCCGGGTTGCCAGTGTTGATGGCCTCGCTGGTGATCTGCAAGGCATGCGTAAAGGTTGGTCCGCCGTTATTCTGTAGTGGATCAAGCGCCGCATCCTGGTTTATGCGATTGCCGGTGGTATCGCCGGTGATGCCGCAGCCGAAGTCACTTTGGATCAGGTTATACCCTTCGGAGGTAATAACGCCTGAGCAATCCGGGATGACAAGGCCTGGATTGCTATTATCAAAATTGCCGGCAATTATCGTGTTCTGGAACGTTACAGTGGCAATACTCCCGATCGCGATCCCTCCGCCGTTGCCAAAGGAATCGTTGTCAGAATCAGTGGTATTGTTCGCAATGGTGACGTTATACAGATGAACCTGACCATTGCCTGTGCTAATACCACCCCCATCGTAGGCACTGTCATTGCCGCTGATTGTACTGTTGACAATGGTTAAGATACCGGCATTTGACACTCCGCCTCCACTACCAGAGGTGCTGTTCCCACTGATGGTGCTGTTAACGATCAGCCCGGTGGCGTTTCCATTGACTGCAACACCACTACCAAAATTATCCTCAATACGACTGTCAAGTATGGTGAGAGCATTGTTGATAATGGGTGCAACAGAGATTGCGGCTAATCCCGTGCTGTGCCAGACTCGGCTGAGAATCAAGGTCAGAGAACCTTGATAAACGTAAATACCGGCCCCTAGTAAACTGCTCAGGTTGCCACCTGTAACAGTCAACCTAGAAATTTGAGTGGATGCGTTTCCAAGAATATGAATCGCGCGGTCGATCCCGTTGGCATCGATAGTGGTTTGGAGTGGACCAGCTCCTGTCAGGGTCAAGTCTTGGGTAATATCCAGGTCACCTGCAGATGCATTATCATCATTCCCGACCAATGAAAGAGTATATGTGCCAGCCGGAAGATTGATGATATCTGCTCCGCTTCCAGCCGGGCAGGCGTCCACCGCTGTATCGGTGTTCGCCGCCACGATGGCTTCGCGTAGCGAGCAATCGCCATCGACATTAAGCTCATCTTCAGTAGTACTGACAGTGATCGTAGCAGCCTTCACGGTTTGCACAACAATCGTCGAAAACCCCAGGTACGCAACCAGGGCCACCAACGTCAAAATGGGTAGTACTTGTAAGCGCCGATTTGGTTTCATCACAGATCTCCTTCGAAAGATATGGCGGTTATCCCGCAACGTAACGATCCAGAAAGCTTTCGGCAAACTGTAGATACCGGTACACATCCGCGAAATTGGTCGCCAGGCCAATCGAAGCGCGCAGCGCGCCGGTCGTCTTGCCATCGATTATGTGCAAAAATTGCTCGAAGGACAGGCGGTCTTTGTCCTGGAAACAGACCTCTAAAGCTTCCCTGGTAAAGCCTAGCGCCACCTCGCGCGCCCGGGGTTGCAGTGACACCCGGCGCGCAGCGAGATACTCTGTTCATTCGCCAGCTTTTCCAGAAGATAACAGTCGAACATCCTCCCATCCGGGTCAAAGAAATTGACCTGCACCGTCCCGCCGCGCAGGTACGTGTTTGCTGGTCCATACAGGCGGACCAGCGGGTTTCCGTTGCTGTGGCGCAGCGCCAACAATTGATCGATCAGCCAGCCGGTCAGGCACATCACGCGTGTATGGATTAGGTCAATCCCGATCGAACTCGATCCACTTAAACCCGATCTCGACCGCCGGCAGGCTTAGATAATTGACCGTGCCATCCTCAAAGCCTGCCGGACCGGGCGTCAGATAATGGTTGTTAGCCACCACAGACGAAAACGTGATCGTGCCGCCCGCATACCAGGGGCGTCGTAGTTTCTGGACAGCGGTTTTGCGTACCAGCAGGCAGCCCGTTCCGGTCGGGTAGCCGAAGATTTTGTAGAACGAGAGATCGACAAAATCCGGGTGCCAGCGGCTCAAATCCAGCTGGTTCGTGGGTGCAAAGGAGGCAGCATCCAGCAGCACATCCCAGCCTTTGGCTTGCGCCAGCTCGATCCATTCCAGTGGATGCTGCACGCCGGTGAAGTTGGACTGCGCCGGGTAAGCGAACAGGTTGTTCCTGCCTGGGCAGGCGGCTTCTAGAGCCTGCATCAGCTGCAGTTCGTCGGCTCGCATATCTGGGAAGACGACCGGGATGTAAGTGACCGTCGCACCCCTGGCACGGGCGAACTCGCGGATGCCGTTCACCGAGTTGTGGTTGTCGAAAGTGAGCAAATAGGTATCCCCTGGCCCGAATGGATACAATTCTCCAATCAGCTTGAGCGCCCCGGTCGAATTCTGGGTAAAGATCACCATATACTCATCCGGAGACGCATTGAAGTACCTGAGCACATACTCCCGAGCGTGCTCCACCAGCTCGGTCATCGCCAGCGAGGTCATGTTTTTCGAGTGGGGGTTGCCAAAGATGCCCTCGCTCAGCAGCGCCATATGCGCGCGCAGTTGCAATTCGGCATACAAACTGCCGCCGGTGTAATCCAGGTAGACATGCCCCTGCCGATCCAGGCGAGCATATTCGGTGGCGCGTAAATCATCCAACGTACTGGTTGAAAGATAAGCTGGATAGGCATAGATAAAGCCTTCGTAGGCTAACGCCATCTGATGAAGGCTGAATTGCCGGTTTGTTTCTACGATTGTGGGGGAATACATGATTATGACTCCTCAGGATAGATGTCCGATTAAGGCCAGTTAATGAGCAACACGCCGCTAAAAGCCAGCAAAATGCCGATCATCTGCAGGCGCGTCAGGCTCTCCCGGAAGAGCAGCACGCCGGCAGCCAGGACGATCAAGGCGTAGAGGGCAGTCTGCAGGGCGCCGATGATGCTCAGCTTCCAGCCGGCATGGAAGGCGATGATGAAGAAACCAATCTGAAAAAGATACAGGCCGACTGCACAGAACAGCAAGGGGCTGCCGAGTGCTGCTTTAAGATCGCCTTGAGTAGCTTGCCCTCTTGAGCAGAACATCGGCTACCGCAACTGCCAGAACTGCCAGAATGATGACCGCCCCCTGGGCCAGTTTAGAAGAAACTATATGATGGGTGATCATAGCGATCAACTCCGCTTGACGACCTGTACCTTGGTGCGCTGCGCTCTAAAGAAACGGGCAGCAAACGCAGCCGCCTCATCTGGATCGTAAGGTGCACAGCTAAACACGTCCAGATAGATTGCCTGCAAGTTATCTGCGAAGTGCGCTGAGATCAATGATGTCTCGATCAATTGGGTCATGCTGAACCCGGTGACGCGAGGGTCATCGCCGAAGCGCACAACTTGCGTCTCTCCGAAGCGTCGCATCTTGATCCGTTCACAAAGCTCGCGCACAAAACGTTTAATACCACTTTCATCCTGCATAAGAGTAAGATCGCAGTCATACAAGTCAATGCAGGAGGAAACCCCCCAACAGTCAGTCATGGTCTCCATATTTCATCTCCTCAGCGTTTATGCGGGCTACCAACTCGTGCATAACTTCCTGGAATTTCTGCGCGGTGTCAAAGTAAATAATCTCTTGCAACCCGACTTGGTGCACCGATCCTACGACTTGATCAGCGTCAGTCTTATGGGAGTGGGGGTCATCCAGGCGTAATCGTAAAATGAAGGTCAGGTAACGAGTTTTCACCATACGCAGCCAATTTTAGACAATGATTGTCGAGATATTGCCGGGCGCGTGCAGGAAATCCAGACTGTTGTGACAAAAAAAACAGCCAGTAAATGTGTATAAATCGGTTGATGGAGGAACTATTGTGACAAAAATGCCCCGATTTATCTCATAACCAGGGCGGAGAGACTCATGCTTTCCGTTTGCGAGTGGGTGGGTGGGGAACTTCTTGCGCTAGAGACTGCATATCTCGCAATATCGTGCGGCGGCTGACCCCCAGGGCTTGCGCCAGGTCTTCGTCCGTCGGTGCGGCATTTTGGTTTTCGGCTTGCTCAAGCAGGCGCTTGAGCTGGTATTGACGGCGTTCTGCTTTATCGGCAATCGCTTCATCCTCGGGCGCGTTGATCGTCCAATCCACCCGCACATATTCATCCGGGCGCAGTACTCTGCCCAGAGGTGCCTCGCGCCGTGCCAGGGTGACTGATAGGCGGCGCGGGGCTCCAGCAGTTCGGTCGTAGGCTGCAACGATCTGGCGATTGGTGAGGATATTTTCATAAAATCCGCGGCGCAAGTTTAAATCACCGATATATTGAGCCTGGCGCTGCAGCTCCGCGTAGGCTGCGTGGAGCACTTCGTTTGCTTGGTCGGTCTGGTTCACCCTCTGCAACAGTCTGGATAATGCCCATAGCCAGTCTTGATACGCGTAACCGAGAGGAACACCTGCCTGGTAGGCGGTCCAACCGCTGGCTGCCAGCTGTGTGGCACGTTCATACTTACCTTCCTCGAGCAAGGCCAATCCCAAGTAGGCTTCGCTGCTGAAGCGCCTCAACGATACCCCCTCCTCCAGCCAGTAGGCACGCGCAGCCTCGAGCAAGGGGATAGCCTCCCCAGAGCTGCCCTGGTCAACCAGCAGCGCACCCAGGTCGTGTTGCGTTTCGGCAACATGATCGGAGGCATGGGATACCTCGGCGACTTCAATCGCTTCCTGATAATATGCTTTCGCCGCGGCGTAATTGCCCTCTAAATTTTCGATCCAACCCAGGTGATTTTTTACCACTGCGACCGCACGGGCACCATTCATAGCTCCCAAATCTGGAATTTCCTGCAGGATCTTGCGTGCGGCCGTGAAATTACCCATCGAGAGATACACGTTGACCAGGTTTATCCGCACGATATCGACCCTGGCATGTGCGCCTGCTGCTTCGAGGTTGGGAATTAGCTCGTTGGCCAGGTCAAGCGTGAGATCCCACATGCCAATCGCCGCATAAGGCTTGAGGAGATTCATCTGGGAATGCCACATTTCGTAATCCTGCCCCAATTCTCGACAAACTTCCACGGATTGTTCGATCCAGGTTATTGCTTCGGCCGTGGAATCCAGTGCATTTTTGATAATCCCAATTCCTAGCAGCGCTTTATCTTCAAGTTCGCGCCAGGCTGCAGCCCTGGCAAGCTCCAGCGACTGGAAAGCCAGTGCCAAGGCTTCATTCCATCTGCCCTGGTGTGCGGTCAGAACCATAGTCTTATATAGTGCTTCTGCCTCACGACGGCGGTCGCCCATTTTCAACGCTAGCGCCAGAGCCGCCGAAAGATGCTCTTCGGCTTTTTCGATTTCACCTAAATCAGTTTTAACCCGCCCAGCTTCCAGCATGGTTCGATAGATGAGATCATCGTTTGCTATTCCTTTTGCGCTGGCCAGGGCATCATTGGTGGCAGTTGCCTGTCTCTCGAAATCGCCGGTGATATCGCAAAGGGCAACCAATTCGAGAGCAGTTTCAACACGCTCCAGGTTGTACCCCACTGGGAGGAGGTGTAAGGCGCGCTCCAGGGCTTGCTGGGCTTCGCTGAATGCGTAGCGGTCATAATCTTGCTGGGCAACCATGCGGTAGGTCTGTGTAGCCTCAAAGTCAAGCCCTGCCCGGTCGAGATGATATGCCCTGGCGCGCAGGTTTTCAGGATCAAATGCCTGAAAAGCACGCGCCGCACGTTCGTGTAAGCGTCGGAGGGGTTCCTGCCCAACCCCGTCATAAACTGTGGCGCGTATCAGGTCATGGGTGAAAGCGTACCCCGAGCTTGATGGTTGCAGCCAGTTGTGTGCTGCCAGCTCGTCGCTCAGCCCAGCCAGTGCAATCGGCTGCAGTTCAGTTATTTCGGTCCATATTCGATAAGAGATGTTATCACCTAGTACTGATGCGCTCTCCAGCGCCAGCCTGGCAGCTGGAGATAGAATCTGCAGGCGATCAGCTATCGGGTTATGGCGGGTAGGTTTGCTCGCTTCGGGTGCAGCCAGCCATTCATGGATGTAAAATGGATTGCCCCCACTCCAGGCATGTACTTCCACCGGATCGAATGAACGTGTATTCTCTATAAAGTGGGCTATATCCTCAACACTGAGAGGGTGCAGGGATATCGATTTCAATACCCCCTGGCGATCCCAGGCTTGAATCGCTTCCCAGCCTTGGCTGTGTTCAATTTCAGGTCGTCGATAAATCAGGATCAACAATGCTCCCCCTCGCACCAATCCCTGTGCGAACACTTCTACGCTCTCCCAAAAGGTTGGCTCCGCCCACTGCATATCGTCGAGGGCTACTATCGTGGGTGACAGCCGCGCGAATGCTTCGCCAAAAGTCCGCAGAGCATCCCGGAACCGGTTGGCATTCAGTTCTGGAGGCAGCTCAACCAAAGCAACCCTATCTTGCCACGCTGGATTGAGCGGCGCTAACGCTGCCAGGGTTTCGTCCTTTAGTATGGCTTCGATCTGTATTCCACGCGGGCTGTTGATTAATGGCGCCAGCGCTTGAGCCAGGGGCGAAAACGGCGAGGCGCTGGGGATCTGGCTGGCAGTGCCCTGCAGCAAAGTGGCGCCCCTCCAGCGGATGCTGGCTGCAACTTCACGCAGCATGCGACTTTTACCGATACCCGCTTCGCCTTCGATTGCAATAATTCCGCCTTGTCCTTTGAGCATCGCTTCGACGGCTGCCAGAAGAGCAGCACGCTCGGCAATTCGTCCAACGAATTGTGTGCGTTCTTCAGTTTCAGCTCGAAAAGTTCCCAGATATCGCTCGTTCTCAATGGTTTCGACGATCAGGCGGGTTTCATCCAGAGGCTCGAGAATCCAACTCGGATTGAAACAACTTCCGCAAATACTCGTAATGAGCTAACGCTTCGCCGTAGCGCTGCATCCGGCCAAGCAGTCGCAGGTAGGACTGGTGTGCAGGTTCGTGAAGAGGTTCTACTAGAACTAATCGCCTCAAAGTCAGCAAAGCCTGACGAAAGTCTCCTCGCTCTTCCTGAATTGCCGCCAGCTTCTCGAGTGCGGACAGATACAGGTTTCGGCGCAGCTCACGCTCAGAGGTGAGCCAGTCGTCATACAGCTCAGGTAGCAGGTCGCCAGCGTAAAGATCAATCGCTTGTTGAATCTCATCTTCGCGATCGCTGACTGCTAATCTTTCGAATTCCCATACATCCACCCAGAGGTATTCGTCGAGGTGTAAAGCCACTGTATTCCGATCAATGTCGAGCCAATCGCTGCCCAGCACCTTCTGGAGACGGTATAAGGTATCAGAGAAATTACGCGAGACACGCTCGAACGGCGCATCCGGATAAAGCAAATCCGCCAGCTTCTCGCGGCGATGCGGCAAGCTTGGATTGAGAACCAAGTAGGCAAGGAGACCTCGGTTTTTTTCACCGCCCAGCTGGATCAGGTTGCCTTCGTTGAAAACGCGTAACGCACCAAAAATGTAAATTTGGCGAGAGGAGGGGTTCTGCTCTTCTTTCATCCCATAGTTATATGAGTTTTCGCCTTAGACGATGTAAATTATGAAGTCCCGTGATCATGTGAGGAGTTTATTATAATCACCAAACAAGATTATTTCCACTAAATAGATCAATCTTGTATTAATAACATCTCTAATCTCAACCATCGATATGATCATCTCCGTGACAAATATTCTTCTATGATAATGGTCGAAGTTGGGAGACGCTACTCGGTCAGAGAACAGAACGCAGGAGGGAACGTTGTTGACATAGGGGAAGAGATAGGACAGATAGTAACAGAAGTCACAATCGCCTTCCCAATGTCCCACAATACCTTGACAAGAGCAGATGAGTACGTAAAACGAGAATAATGCACTTTAAAGCGAGATCGTCCAGCGCGAACTGAGCGATCTCGGGCATGGAAATCACGCCAGTCGCAAAGCCTCGGTCGGTTAGGACCATATCATCAAGCGATTGAGGCCGGCGATAATGTGCAGCTATTGTCACAATGTGACACCGCTGCTACGAGGATCTTACGACCTGTGGAGAGGCCGGGATGCTTGCTCTCCATGAGGAACATACGCCGGGTCTATGAGTGATATAGGAAAACCCATTCATTTGATCTGGTCCACAAGATGGCCGACCGGTCTCCAAACGACCTTACCATAGTTGGTACCCAAAGCCAGGGATCGCTGAGGACATGGCAAGCTCGGTTGTGCCAGAATGAACGCTGGGCTGTAATAGATAACATCTGTTCTGTGCGCAGGGAAAGCTCAGGATTCCAGGGATCCCGGATTTCACGGACCCCGGCACGCATGCTGATTTGCCCAGCCCCCAGCTGGGTATATTTACAAGCTTGCTGGGGGCCACAATCGCACGCCATCATTCAAACACAAGTTTTGCGATCAAGAAATTTGGCGACGATCGATTTGGATTGCTGATAACGGCTGCTAAGCTGAGTTTGATTCTGGGTCGCAAGCTTTGATGAATATTTTCATGCCCATTGTTGTGTTTTATGTCTGCCACGTCTGTTATTAAAATGAAAATTGAAAACGACCAGCGGCTGCAGGCCCGCCAGAGATTGGGATAATCCCACAGGGCTGTGTTGAAACACAAATAATTTCACCATTGGTCAAGCGTAACGCAGTCAGCTGGTAATAAATTCGATAGCCTGCTCTGTGAGGAAAGGATCCCCAAGATCCTCTCAAAGACTCGTTCCTTCCCCAATGCGTGGATAATATTTTTGTTGAAATTTTAACCAGTGTATAATGCGACAAGGAACATATTATATGTCGCATCGCTTTCCATTCCTTGATGTTATTAATAACAGTTTACGGGTCAAAATCACCCTGGGGGTGATCATGCCTCTCGTTATCATCCTGGGAATTTTTGCTGTTGTCGACAATAACCGTCAGCAGGAAGTCATCCTTAACTACCTGACATCCTCTGCCTCCCGCTCGGTGAGAGTGATAGAAAGCAGCTTGCGGCACGCAATGTTAGAGTCGGATTTTTTAGAAGTCCAGACAGTCTTGGATTCAATCAACAGCGCGGAAGATTTTCGTGTCGTTTATCTGATGGATTCGAATGGGAAAATAATCTTCGCGCCAAAACAAGTGGGTGTTGGCACCCAACTTAATGATACTGAGCCCGGTTGCATACCCTGTCATCGCCTGGAGCCAGATCTACGACCAGGAAGTGAGATTGTTACCGCGGATGATGGACAGCAGGTTTTTCGGAGTATGTATCCGATTAATAATTCAGCTGAGTGCTCGGTTTGCCACGACCCGAGCCAAAAAATACTGGGGTTATTCTTAACAGATATTCCCGTAGCTCCCATTGAACAATCCTTGGCAGCTGGTTTTCGCCGAAACCTGGCCTGGTGGGTTGTATTAATCTTAGTAACCGCGCTCTTGGTTAATTTTTCAATTGATTCTCTCGTTATCAAACGCCTCAAAAGACTCGCTCAGGCACTCCATGGGTTTGGACAAGGACATCATGATATTCGTTTAGAGAACACGAACCTGGACGAATTCGGCCAGTTGGGCAAATCGTTTAACGAGATGGGGCAGCGGATTGAGATTGAAGAGATCGAGAACCAAAAATTGTCCGATCATCTTAGAAATCAAAACATTCAGCGCGGTGAGTTGCTCAAACGACTGATCACTGCTCAGGAAGATGAACGGAAACGGGTTGCTCGAGAGTTGCACGACGATCTTGGCCAGGCCCTGAGTGCATTGTCACTTCAGGTGCAGTCCTTGGAAAAACTCTTTAACTCAGAATCGGATGAGGCCATTGAGCAGTTAAACAAGATCAATGATCTGATCGCCGAAACCATAGATCGCATGTATGAGCTCATATTAGCCCTGCGACCCTCTTTACTTGATGAATTTGGCCTGGTGGCTGCTTTGCGCAACCACGCCGAGAAATTTCTGGATGGAAGTGGGATTACATTTACCCTGGAAGAGAGCAGATTATGTGGACCGTCTTCCACCTGATATCGAAACAGCCTTGTACCGGGTTTTTCAGGAGGCTTTGTCGAATGTCAGGCGGCATGCTCAGGCTAAAAACGTGAAAATTACCCTTGAGCATCGAAATGGTTTTTTTGTCGGTAAGATTGAGGATGATGGTAAGGGCTTCGATCTTCAAATGATTGAGAACAACGGGGACGACTCGCGGGGGTTAGGTATGATAAGTATCCATGAACGAATTACCCAGTATTGTGGGCAGGTGGAAATTTTGTCCCAGCCTGGTAGCGGTACGACCATTAACATCTGGCTCCCCACTGCGGAGGCGAATTGTGGCTGACAAAATTCGTGTACTTATTGTTGATGACCATCCCATCGTTCGTTCAGGCTTACAATCACTGCTCATGGCCGAATCGGATATTGAAGTTGTTGGTGAGGCCTCAGATGGCAAAGAGGGGATTGAGAAAACAGAGACCCTTCGACCCGGATGTGGTGTTAATGGATATCTCGATGCCAAATATGGATGGTTTGATTGCGACTCGTCAGATCAAGGGCAAGTTCCCGGAAATCCAGGTTTTAGTATTATCGATCCACCGGGGCGATGACTATTTCTTTGAGATGCTTCAGGCTGGTGCTTCTGGATATATTCTCAAAACCGCTAAAATCGAGGATTTGCTGGAAGCCATCCGGGTTGTGAACAGGGGGGAAGTATTCCTTTACCCGGCGATGGCTCAGAAGTTGGTTCAGGGATATCTAAAATTGGCAAATTGGGATAATGAAACAAACGACGTCTTAAGCTCTCGGGAAAAGGAAATCCTTTTTTTAATCGCCGAAGGTTATTCGCTTAAAAATATTGCTGAAAAGCTGGTGATTAGCCCTAGCACTGTGTATTCTCATAGCAGCAACTTAATGA
>CAWGNX010000004.1:0-26508 GCA_963824065.1 uncultured Chloroflexia bacterium
CATCGCTGGTGGGAAAACACGGGCAGCCTTGAAGTCTATTCGCTTGATCGGGGGGTCAGCACCACACTTGTGGAAAAATCCGCCCTGACAGAAAATGGCCTCTGCGTGGAATCAGGCTGTTTTTTCGCTGTGTCCCCTTCGGGAGGCCAGGTCCTTTTCTGGGATAGAAAGGACATCTGGCTGGTGAATCTCGATGGCGCCGCCCCTTAGCCAGTCGATGCGATCACAATTTCACCCTGCGCCGCGACTACAAGCCTTTCGGCGAACTGGACCGCAGCGCCGGCGATGGCGTGACCCATTTTGGCTTTACCGGCGAGTGGGGCGAGGGCTACGTGCTGGACGGGGTAACCTGCGGCAACTGGAAGGGGATCGAATCCTCCGACTGCCCCATCACCGGACCCCTGTACCTGCGCGCCCGCCATTACGCCCCACACCTGGGCCGCTTCCTCAGCAAAGATATCTGGCCTGGAAATCATACTAAACCGATGTCTTTAAATAGGTGGAATTACGTGGAGGCGAACCCGGTAAACAGGATCGATCCAACAGGAAAATATTGGTGGGGAATGGGTCAGGGACTCTTTGATGCATCAACAGAGCGGTTCCAAAATCAGAATATTCATGTTCGAATTCAGTCTATTATGATGTCGGGAAGAGAGGACCAAATTCACGCCGAATATGATCCATTAATTCATGGGAAGTTTTTCGCTATTCCTGTTTCTCCTGGCGCAATACCAATTGATTTATTAGATTCCATAACGGGTGAGATATGGGAAATTAAACCATGGGATACACAGGAACAAGGTTTAATAGACTTAGGTAAACGTATCCTCATCATGAATGAGGCTAAAAATGCAGAAATATTGTCCGGGTTTAATCCTGTTGGGATGGCCTATGATTGGAATTTTTCGCCCCTTTTTTGGATAGAGGGATTGCAATTTCCAACCAAACCCATTTTTATTGGGAGAGATGATACAGGATGGTATGACATTTATGCAGCTCAGACACAACCAGGAATTATTGCATGGTGGAAATTTAGACGCGATAAACCTGAGCCGGTACCATATCTAATTCTGTTACCAGATTCCATGGTGTGGAATGAGAGAAACACGAGACCAGGTTGGAGACCTGCTGTTGCAACAAATCCAGTTGTCATACCTGGAATTTCTCCACCAAAGCCAGAAGATGTTGGTGTTTTTGTTTGCACAATTCTGATATATCTCGGGATTCAAGTTTTAGAAGCAAGCGTATGCGGTCCATGTTGGGTGCTTATAAACCCATAATAACCATTACGGCCAATTGATGTAGGCTCAAGCAGTGAGAATAAACCATGGAAAAAAATATTGACTTTGAAAAGCTTAATAGGGATTTCTCATCTGTATTCGAAAATTACGGATTAAGCCCTAGAGCCTATGGTGTCACTCTCAAGCTATCAATAGAGGATTTTGATGAAATTGTCAAAGATCATCCAGAATTATCTTCCCATCCGGGAATTATTCTGATATCCAGAACAGAAATGGATGGTTTACAATGGGTTATCCAAGTTTTGCGAGAATTTGTTATAAACGACTTTCCATCAAAAGAGAGTCAAGAACTGCCAAACAACGAGTAAATAACCGATTTTCTGACCCCACCGTACAAATAAAAGGCGTACAATCTGGAAACCAACCGGCGCGCTAACCGTTTGGCGGTACTTGCTACTACCTTATAAGCGCAAAGAAGGAGCCAGGTTTTCGTTCCGCTTGTTTATATGACCTTTAACAAAATAATATACACCGGCTTTAAAACATAAAAAGCGCTGATCGGACGTTCGGTTGTCGTAAGGTCCTTGTTACGTATTCTCAGCTGGTTTTGAGGCTGAAGTGTCTACCTTAATTTCATTTGAGAGGGCGGCAGGATCATCCGTTTCTATCTCAAGGGAACCGTCGTCAGTTAAGCGCCTATCTTCAAGCGGTCCATCTGCTGGCGGATGGAGCCGGGGAGATCACCCTGCGCCGCGACTACAAGCCTTTCGGCGAACTGGACCGCAGCGCCGGCGATGGCGTGACCCATTTTGGCTTCAGCGGCGATGTTATGCGTTTTGTTCGAGCAAGATTTATTGATGGTACTCCTTCGACGATCGGGAAAAAGATATTATGGGATGATTATTTTGCGTCTTTAGGACCGCTAAATGAAGATCGGGGTGATATTCGGAATAATTTTCGAGCCTGCTGGCGGGTAAATTTCGACACACGCTTCCAGCTCCAGCTTTTTACACAGGACATGATGGTACTACATGGTTTACTGCGCTGGGAATTACCGCCTGAAATCACCTAGGGAGATCTGTATTCTATGTTAACTCTTGCTATTTTCGGGAAAGAATAATCCTTCGAAGGAGAAGGTTATGGTTGGGCGACTTCAAAAAGGTCGGATACTTCTGTTTCTCGTAGGATTGATACTATTTTCACTCGGATGCCGTCTCTCGCTGCAAGAGGAGAGTAGGGTTACCACGCTAAATCTAACCTATCAAATCGACCCACAGACTTTGCTAGATTCTCTCGCGAACGGTGACCCAGAAGCGTTTGTGCTGCTGACCGCCACACCGCAGGTGTATCCCGATTATGCCCAGGAACCGGTTATGTGGACGGTATCTGATTATTCTTTCGTGGCAAATAAACTCTACCAGCACGCTAAGAACGACACTTTGGATGATTGGAAGTTGAATCTGATGTCGTTTAATACCGTCTGTCGCGTGATAGATTTTGGCTTTCAAAATGCAATTTTCGGTTATTTTAAATCGGTTCCCACCCAGGATGGAAGCTCTCGCTTAACTGCAAATCTATATGTGGATCCAACCGAAAACACAGTTAGCATACTTGAAGAGGTTTATACACCCGATCTAAATCAGTGGGAGTCCATTGATCTATCGCAAGTCACGATTAACGCGTTTGATGCGTTGCAGATCGCCGACGCAAATGGTGGGAAGGAATTTCTGGCTAGCGTAAATAATCACTGCACAGTTTTGGCGCTCTATGATGCAGAAGGGAAATATGAAGGCTGGTATGTGACCTATTTTAATGACGAACTTTCCTTCAGGATGAATATCGATGCTGAGACTGGGGAATTCCGGATCGTGCGTTAGCCACTACTGGCATACTTCACATAACTAGAAAGTTCAGAAAGTTTTGATCCCCAGGTAGAACATAAAAATGTTGGTGCAAGTAAACAGCAAATCAAACCTACTATCGATAAGGTTGCAATTCACCAGCTTATTACCAGGGATGCAATAGATAGATGACCAGATTAAAGCCATTCCCTATTATTTCCCTGATCCTCTCGGCTAGATCGACGGTTTTGCTCCTTGTCTTACTCTCGATACTGGTTGGGTGCAGTTGGATCGAAGACCGATCTGAACCGGAATTCGCCGATCGAAGTTTCATATCTGGAGAGCCATGTGAGCCTCCTTGCTGGTATGGATTGATCCCTGGTAAATCAACAAAACCAGAAGTAATCAGTGTGCTTAAGGAATTAGCCTTCGTCGATCAGAAATCAATTACTGAATACCAAGCAAGTGACGAACGAGAAATAGTTTACTTTTCGTGTCAAAAACCGAATATTGATGATTGTGGAGGGTTGATATTTCAACAAGAAATTCTAGAATCTATTTACCTCTCTCCTCACTATCGATTGAATTTTGAGTCCGTTGTACAAAAACTAGGCGATCCGTTATTTGTTGATTATGGTGGATATCATCCCGAAATTGGGGGGTGTATCGTCAATTTAGAATGGCCAGATCGTGGTATTGCTATCAATTTTACCGATACAAAACAAGATAATATTTGTCAAATTATCCAATTACAAAATGTATTACCCCCAGATATTGTAGTAAATACTGTTTACTACAGTATTCCTGGCTCAGTCGTTTCAAACCCCGGCCCTGGTGCAACTCGAATTGAGTTTCCAGGATTTGGCGAATAATGAACGACGCAATTGAGTTTCGATGGTATCTCAATCAAACAAGAATGCGTAAAACAAGAATACACCGCTTCTTTGCGCCCCTTCGCCGCCTCACTGCCCCAGGTGCTGGCGGACGGCGAAACTACTTCCCTCTACGACCTCACGCGCCTCGCCCAGGAGGGCGCAGCCGGGCGCGAATACTTCCTCACCGATGCGCTCGGCTCGGTGCGCCTGCTGGTGGACGAGGCCGGGGAGATCAGACTTGCATCCAGCAAATACACCGCTGTTACGAAAAATGCCCGGTTTTGCGCCGGACATTTCAAAGTAAATTCGTCTGAAAGAGAAACGAATTAGCTCGCAACCGATTTTTCCATCCAGGCGGGTTTCAGGTCGTAATACAGGATATCCGGGTCGATATCGGCTCCATTATCCCAGCCAATGGTCCCCTCGATAACCCGGACGCTGCGAAACACCTTTTTTTCCCGGAGCATAGGTTCGAAAATCGGTCCGTGCAAATAGGGCTCCAGATCGACAACTTTTTGCGTGCCGTCCTCAAAGACCAGGCGGCAGTTGTAATCTTCCAGGGGATAAACTTCACTGACGCGGACCAGCTTTTTCACCTGTACAACCTCCTGCTATTCCAGTGGCGCAATCGCATTTACTGGTAAACCCTGGCGAGCGAGCTCCCAATTTTCCATGAGCTCAAACCGGTGGAGCGTCATCCATTCCAGGACCATGGCATGAGCCCGGCGGGGCAGCTCTCCTCGCAGCACCTCGATCGTCTCAATCGTATAGATCGCCTCAAAATCGCCATATTCAGCGTGGAAGTGCGGGGGAGAGTGATCGTTATAATACATTTTGATGACAATCCCAAAAAACTCACAGATGCGAGGCACCTTCCTATTATATCAGTTTGCACTGAAGCATTATTTTTCGGGCATCGTTGCATAAGCGCACCCGCATCGTAGGAACCTGCCTTACGGGCGCCATCAGCTCGGTGCGCCCGCTGGCGGACGAGGCCGGGGAGATCACCCTGCGCCGCGGCTACAAGCCCTTCGACGAGCTGGACCGCAGCGCCGGCGATGGCGTGACCCATTTTGGCTTTACCGGCGAGTGGGGCGAAGGTTTCGTGCTGGACGGGGGCACCTGCGGGCTTCCTAACTCGTTGTTGGCAACGTACAAGCGTAACCGATCAACCCGCACCAAAGTTTCCTCCTGCGAGCACCTTTCCCGGGTCACCCCAGATCCTGTATAATGCTAAGCAGATATCCTATATTGCTTAGTAAAGAGGAGGCGGGTATGACATCTTCAACCACAGTTAAAGTAAGCAAACGCTACCAGATCGCCGTGCCGGCCGCGGCCAGGCAGCGTTTAAAGATCAAAAGCGGCGACCGCTTGTTGGTCGACGTGCAGGACGGGATACTGGTCCTGATCCCCGAACCCGAGAATTACACGGAAGCCATGGCAGGCCTGCACAGAGAGGTTTGGGGGGAGGTTGACGCCCGGCAATACCTGGGTGAGGAGCGCGATGCATGGGCCGGCTCACCGCAAGACTAACATCATTTGCAACCGTTGGGTTGGATACCTCAGTTTTTATTTACCATTTTGAGGAAAACCCAGCTTACATTCCCTTGACTCAGGCGCTGCTCGCTCTCATCGAGAACGGTGATGTAAAAGGAGTTACCTCCACAATTACGCTCCTGGAGATCCTGGTGCAACCGCTGGCCCTGGGGAGGCAGGAGGTGGCCCGGAAATACGAGGCGCTGCTGGTTAATTTCCCGAACCTGACGGTCGTCGATCTTGACCGGGATGTGATCCGCCAGGCAGCCCGGTTACAGGCAGAATATCACATCCGCCCGCCGGATGCATTACAAGCGGGCGCCTGCCTGCATTACGGCGCGCAGGCGTTCATCACCAACGATGAGCGTTTGAAACGATTAGGGGATGAATTGGAAGTTGTTATGCTGGATGATTTTATCGAGCGAGCATGAACGCACTGTTGCCGGATTGACCCCTTGTAGTTTCGAGGCCTCGCCCAGGAGGACGCAGCCGGGCGCGAGAAGTGGGAGAAAATCAGGTGAATTCCGGATGCACCAACCCGACTCGCGCCGCACAAATTGCAAAGCCCCCACCGGAAACGATTGGGGGCTTTGCTCACCTAAGGAGAGACTTTCAGGAAAAGGCTAAAAGGTGCGGCTCCACTCTTTTGGCCAGCGTTCCACCACCACCTTTTTTTGCGTAAAGAAATCCACCGCGTCCATGCTCTGCCCGTGCAGGTCGCCGAAAAAGCTTTCTTTCCAGCCGCTGAACGGGAAAAACGCCATGGGCGCCGCCACCCCGATGTTGATGCCGATATTGCCGGCCTCGGCTTCGTAGCGGAACTTGCGCGCCGCCGACCCGCTGCTGGTAAACAGGCAGGCCATGTTGCCGTAGCGGCCCTGGTTCACCAGCCGGATGGCGTCATCGATCGTCTCGACATGGATCAGCCCCAGCACCGGCCCAAAGATTTCGGTCGCGGCCACCTCGCCGTCCAGCGGCAGGTCCGCCAATACCGTCGGCCCGACAAAATTACCCTGCTCGTAGCCCCCTACCACTCGCTGGCGCCCGTCCGCCAGGGCACGCCCGCCCTCGGCAACCCCCTGGGCGATCAGGTGCTCGATGCGCGTCTTGCTGGCCGGGGTGATGACCGGGCCCATCTGCACGCCCGCCTCCAGCCCGTAGCCCACCACGCGCTGGTGAGCTGCCTCGGTGATAGCTTCGGTGAAGGGCGCCCGCGCCGCGCCCACCGTCACCGCCAGCGAAGCCGCCAGGCAGCGCTGCCCGGCGCAGCCAAAGGCGCTGTCGGCGATAATACGGGTGGTCATGTCCAGGTCGGCGTCCGGCAGGATCACCACCGGGTTTTTGGCGCCGCCCTGGCACTGGGCGCGCTTGCCGTTAGCAGTTGCCCGGGAATACACGTAGCGCGCCACCTGGGTGGAGCCTACAAAGCTGATCGCCCCCACCGCCGGGTGGTCGAGCAGTGCATCCACCGCCTCTTTGCCACCGTTGACCAGGTTCACCACCCCGGGCGGGAAACCCGCCTCTTCGAACAGCTCGAAGACCTTCGCCATCGTGAGCGGCACGCGTTCGGAGGGTTTGACAATGTAGGTGTTGCCGCACGCCAGGGCGTACGGCAAAAACCAGAACGGGATCATGCCCGGGAAGTTAAACGGGTTGATCGAGGCGCACACGCCCACCGGCTGGCGCAGCATCAGCTCATCAATGCCCGGGGCGATGTCTTCGGAGATCACCCCCTGCATCAGGGTCGGGATGCCGCAGGCCACTTCCACGTTTTCGATGGCGCGCTGCATCTCGCCGCGCGCTTCATCCAGGGTCTTGCCGCATTCCATCGTGATCGTGCGCGCCAGGGTATCGCGCTCGCGCTCCAGCAGGCCTTTCAGGCGGAACAGGTACTGCACCCGCTCGGCTGGCGGCACGCGCCGCCAGCTCACAAAGGCCTGGCGGGCGGCTTCGGCAGCCTGCTCCACGTCCGTGCAATTCGAAAGCGGCACCTGGGAGAGCACCTCCTGGGTGGCAGGGTTGATCACCGCAAGGTGCTCGGTCTGAGCGGGTTTGCGCCACTCGCCGTTGATGTAGTTCAGGATTAAGTCAGGGTACATGCGGTCACCTCAATCGGTCGGCGGCGCACGATCAGGCACGCCGCGGGAGTTTGGGTCAGCGTTTCAGGTCCGGGTTGGGGAGCATAAAATCACGCACCACCGCCAGCAGCTCGCGGTAGGAAGCAATAAACGAGCGCAGGGTGCGCACCGTGGCCCCGTATGTGTCAAATTCCGCCGGGGTCAGGCCGTCCGGGTCATAGGCCCGCCGGAAATCGGCGAAGCGTTTGTACAGCTCGGCGACGATCACGGGATCAACCGGCTCCTGCATGCGCTCGACGACTGCAAAGTCGGAGGCGTTGAAATTTTTTCTGCCAGGAGGCCGTGATGGTCATCACAATATCGCCGCCGATCAGCTCCGTCCAGTGCAGGTGGTGGCGGTAAGCAGCCGCCAGCAGGCGGGTCCGGTAGCCGCGCTCCTGGTAGATCCCGTAGGCGCGCTTGATGGCGGCAATCCCTGCCCAGTGCACATAACCCGGCTCCACCAGCACCCCATCCCGCTTGACCAGCACCTGCAGCCAGTCGTCCAGCCGCCCGATCATGATGGTGCAGACCGGGCTCATCTCCGCCGTGGGCAGGCCTTCCGCTTCGCGCCGCTGCAGGCCGCGCTCGACCGCCGCGCCCACCGCCAGCGCCTGGGGTACCGTAAAACACACCGTGGCATTGATGTTGACGCCGCGGTAGGTGGCCTCTTCGACCGCCTGCACCCCGGCCGCGGTGACCGGCAGCTTGACCTGCATGTTGGGCGCCAGGCTGTCAAAATGCAGCGCCTGCTCGACCAGCGCCGCCGGGTTGCGGTAGTTGATCGGGTTGGTCTGGATCGATAAGCGGCCCTTGAGGTGCCCTTCACGCTCGAAAACCGGCAGCAGCAGCCCGGCGGCTTTCACAGCGATCTCTTCGATCAACTGCCAGGTGACCTGGTCCTCCGACCAGGTGGGATTTTCGGCAATAATGGCTTGGATGCGGTCCTGCCACAGTGCCATTTCCTGCTTGAGCACTTCCAGCACAATGGTCGGATTGGATGTCGCGCCGACCGCGCCATTTTCGATTGCCTGGGCCAGCTCGCCCAGCGCGCAGGAATCATTCCAGTAATCGGTGGCTGTGCGCAGAGCCGTCTCGTGCAGAGGGTTTTTATAGAGCAGTTCCATGATCTTTTCCTTTCTGCTGGCAGCTCCGGCTGTTCCGCAGAGGTTCAGCCCCCGCCAAACGGCGTCACCAGCACAACAACATCACCATCTTCCAAAATTGTGTCGAACGGGCAGGGCTCGCCATTGCGGGTTGCCGCGGCCACCTCTTCAATGCGTGTGCCCAAGAAGCTCACCAGTCCGGCGACGGTCAGCCCGTCGGGCGCCTCACCCTGCCACAAGCCCGGCGTATCGGGTTGGGAAAGCCGGCGCAGCGTCCCGTACAGCTTCGCGGTGATCTGCATAAGGGTCTCCTCAGGCCACCGCCGCCTGCATGGGCGCCCACACCCAGCCAATGCCCAGCTCTTCCAGGCGGGCGCGGGTCGGCACGCCGTCCGCGTCCCAGCCCAGCATCCCGTAGTACAGGCTCAGCGCCTGCTCGAAAGCCGCCCGGTCGATAAAATGACCTTTTAATGTGCCGGCGCGCATCGGTTCGAAAAAGCGCTCGGGCAGGGTATCATCGGCCGCCGAAAATCCGCAGCGCACGTTAAACGCGCGCGCCATGGTCACCCCGCGCTCGCCGGCTTTCATCAATTCGAACAGGCTGGTCTGCCAGCCGGTCACCGCGCCCAGCACTTCGGCGAGCTGGTTCAGGCTGATCGCCCGGAATTCGGGCACCGCCGTAAAAATGCACCAGTCGAGCACATCGTGGAAACCCCAGATCTGCTGCAAATAGACGAACAGGCGCACTTTGGCGGGGCTCAGGTCCTCCGCCGGCACCGGGTCGAACAGCCCCACGGCGTTCAGGTCGGTCAGGTCCACCCAGTTGAACTCGGTGGAATTATCGCCGGGGTGGGTGAACCACGGGTCGTGGGCGGCCTGCAGATGGTCGCCGCCGGTCGGCGAGACGGCATAGCCCAGCCCCACGCCCCACTTGCCGCGCGGCTCGTGGTTGGGCAGCTCCTGACCCTTCACCTGCATGGCGTAGCGTTCTGCATCGCCCCCCACCTGGCGGGCGGCCCGCAGGCTGCCCTCTGCCAGCAAATCGCCGAAGCCGCGCCGGTAAGCTATGGCTTCGATCAGGCCATAAAAGGTTTCGGGATCGTTCCATTCCAGCTTGAGCCCGCCGGTAGCGGCCTCGCCCAGCAGCCCACGCTCGAAACATTCCAACGCCCAGGAGAGGGTCGCCCCGGTGGAGATCGTATCCAGGCCCAGCTTGTTGCACAGCTCGTTGCAGGCTGCCACGGCGAAAATGTCATCCACGCCCAGGTTGGAGCCCAGCAGGCCGATGCTCTCATACTCCGGGCCGCCGTACTCGCGCGTGATCTTGAATTTGCCGCGCTCACCCTCCACGGAACGCTTGCACGAGACCGCGCAGGCGAAGCAGGTTTCGGTCTTGCCGTCCAGCTCACGCTTCATCGTCTCGCCGCTGATCGCCTCGGCACCGTCAAACGAGCCGTCCTGGAAATTGTAGGTGGGCAGGATACCCGCCACGCTCACGGGCACGATGCCCTTGGAGGTGCCCAGCTCGTGGTGCAGGCCGACCGCCGGGTGATTCTTGGTGCTGCGCGAGAACCAGGTGGCAACCTTGTTGAGTGCCTGGGGATCGGCAACCTTGAGCTTGCGGTGGCTGCCGCGCACTACGATCGCCCGCAGGTTTTTGCTGCCCATGACGGCCCCCAGGCCGCCGCGCCCGTGAAAATTGCGCAGGTCGGCGGTGATGTTGGCAAAGCGCACCCGGTTTTCGCCAGCCGGGCCGATCTGCAGGACGCGCGCTTTGGGAGTGTGCTGCAGGTTGAAATAAGCCTGCGCCTCGCCCGTGGTCTGCCCCCACAGGTGCGCGGCGGTCAGAATCTGGACGGTTTCGTCCTCAATCAGAATGTAAACTGGCTGCGAGGCGCGCCCGGAAACGATGAGGCCGTCATAGCCGGCGAATTTCAGCTCTGCCCCCCACACCCCACCGCACTGCGAGTCTGCCAGGCCCCCGGTGAGGGGCGACAGCGCTGCGGCGGTGTGGCGGCCCTGCCCGGAAATTGGCGCGCCAGTCACAACCGAAGTGGCGAATACCAGCAGGTTTTCCGGCCCCAGCGGGTCAGCGTTCAGCGGCAGCTCGTTAAGCAGGAAATGCAGGGCCAGGTTGCGCCCGCCCATGTAGCGGCGGTACAGCAGCGGGTCAAGCTCCTCGACCCGCACGGAACCTTCCGAAAGGTCGATGCGCAGGAAACGTCCCCAAAAACCAGGATATTTCTGTTCCATCACTATCACCTCATTGCCAGACTCGGGCGGGGATCCCCGCCAGATCGCAAAATGTGGTCAATGCCTGGGTGTACTCCCCGGATATCATATGCACGTGGTTGGAGCCGAACTCCTCCAGGAAATCCAGCCCGGCTGCCAGGCGCACCAGCGCTTTGGGGAACGCCGGGGTCACCTGCTCCAGCTCTTCAGGCCGCGCCGGCTCCACGACCCCCGGCAGTACAGCCATCCAATAGTTTCCATCCCGGCGGCACAGGCGCGCCAGGGTCACCGCCTGGGGCGCCACCAGCGCCGGCAGCGCACCCCCGCCGCCTTTGCCAAACACGTGTTCCTGAATGCGCATCTGCCCAAACCCGCTGGGATCTGCGGGTGTGGCGCACAGTGCAGCCGGGAGCGCGCCGCAGTTTGCCAGCACCCAGGTGCCGCGCCCGGGGTGGTACCAGCGCACATCCAGCAGCGCGGCCGGTTTACCGCCGCTCAGCAGGTGCAGAATCTGCATGGTCAGGGCGCCGTCGGCGTCCGAACTCGCAGGCATGCACGACCGCCGCCTTGTCGCCATCGGCATCCAGCTCGCCGTTGGAGAGCAGGTGGGCCACACACTGCGAAACGTACCCGTCGCTCATCTCCGGCTGGCACTTGACACCCACAAAATCAAACCCGTGCCGGGACACCAATTGGCGGGTAGCCAGGTAGCTGCGCATCTGTTTTTCCAGGCTGGCGGGCGTAAACCTGCCGCCGTAGCGCACCTCCGCCACCCGGCTCACCAGCCAGTCCAGGTGGCGCTGCACTTCTTCCGCGGGCGAGCGATTCAGCGGCATCGCGGATTTCAAGCTGGTCGGCATAGCGAATATCCACCCCAAACAGCTTCTGCGCCTGCACCGGGTCAGCGCCTGCCGTGAGGATGCCCAGGCTGGGGCCACCGAACAGGCCCAGCGTCTGGCCGCGCAAGCGGCTCAACGCCCCGGAAGCGTGCAGGAAAGCCCGCACAGCAGCCTGCCCAGCCGCGCCTTCGTAATCAAAAATCCGCCGGTGGGCGATGCCCACCTGATCCAGCGCACCGCCTGCCCCCAGCATCCCCACGATGCTGGAAGTCTCCGGGCGGGTGTTGCCCAGCAGCAGCACCGGGCGCTCCAGGCCCCGGGCGACCTGCACGGCAAACACGGGGTCGGCCCACACCGGGATAAAAACGATCAGGGCTTCCACACCCCGGGCAACCGCGGCGCACACAAAGTCACCCGCCTGCGCCGCGCTGCCAATCTCGCCCAACTCGTACAGGTCGAATTCCTGGCGCAGCCAGTCCAGGCGGCTGCGTTCCTGCTCGAGCAGGGGACGCCGCACGGCCCGGAAATCGACCCGGCTGTCAACCACATTGGCGAGAGCTACCCTGATCCGCGGCATGGTTTTACCTGCGATCCCTGGCGCTGTTCAAATAGACCGCCGCCAGGATCACCAGTCCCTTGACGGCTGGCTGCAGCGTGGGGGGCACGCCCAGCAGGTTCATAATGTTGTTCAGCACGCTCAGAATCACCACCCCGATGAACGTGCCGAGCACGGTGCCCACCCCGCCAGACAGGCTGGCGCCGCCGATCGATACGGCCGCGATGGAGTCGAGGGCGGTCCAGGTGCCCACCTGCGGATCACCCAAACCCACCCGGGACACAAACAGGATGCCTCCCACGCCCGCCAGCAGGGCCGAAATCACGTAGGCCGAGGTTTTTACCAGCGAGACCGGGACGCCGGACAGGAACGCCGCCCGCTCGTTTCCGCCCACCGAATGAATGAAAAACCCGGTGCGGCTGCGCAGGAACAGGGCAATCAGCACCAGGAAAGCCACGCAGATAAACAGCGGGTAGGGAATGCCGTACAGGGTGGTGCGGTAAAATTCGGTGAAGGACTCGGGGATAAGCGCCCCTCCCAGGCCGGTGTACACCGTGCCACCGCTGCTGCCGCCCCAATCGCTCAGGATCTTGGAGACCGAATAGCCGATCTGCATGGTCGCCAGCGTGACCACAAAAGCAGGCAGGCGGATGAACGTCACCAGGGCTCCGTTGACGATCCCCAGCACGGCCGCCGCTCCCAATGCCACTGCAAAGGCCGCCGGTTGCCCGTAATCCTGGAAGAGCACGACCAGCACGCTGCTGACTGCCATGACAGCGCCCACGCTCAGGTCAATCCCGCCGGTCAGGATCACCAGCAGCTGCCCCAACGCCACGACAATTAACACCGAGTTCTGGTAAATCAGGTTGACCAGGTTGCTGGGCTGCAGGAAAATACCTTCGGAAAACAGCGAGGCCAGCACCACCAGTGCCGCCAGAATAGCGAAGATCTTGAGGTTGGAGCGGGTTTCCGGCTTGCTGCGGGTGAGGAGTTGGCTGAGGGTTGTCATGCAGCACCACTTTCTTTCACCAGAGAGCCTTTTTGCGGCTGGCGGCTTAGGCGGCGCACCTGCCCCAGGGCAACTGCCAGCAGGATCAGGACGCCCTTAATCGTGCCCTGCCAGTAGGGCGAAACACCCAGCAGGTTGAGAACGCTGTTGATCACACCGAACAACGTCACGCCCACCAGGGTGCCCGACACCGTGCCAATCCCCCCGAACAGGCTGCCGCCGCCCACGATCACGGCGGCGATGCTCTCCAGCTCGTAGTTGTTGGCGCCGATCGGCGAGCCCGAGTTCAAGCGGGCCGTCCAGATCACCCCGCCGACCGCCGTCAGCAGGCCCGACAGGGTGTAGACCAGCAGCTTTACTTTTTTGACATCGATCCCGCTCAGTCGAGCGTTTTCTTCACTGCCGCCCACGGCGTAAATGTAGCGTCCCATGCGGCGGTGCTTCAAAAAGTAGGCGATGCCCACCGCCACCGCCACCAGCAGCAGCGCCGACACCGGGAACCCGAACAGGTTGGCGCGCCCGAAACTGATGAACGCGTCCACGTCCACCGAGATGGGCTTGGCATCCGAGATCAGCAGCGCCAGCCCGCGGGCGATGCCCAGCATGCCCAGTGTCACCACGAACGGCGGGATGCGGGTGCGGGAAACCAGCAGCCCGTTGACCAGCCCCAGCAGCGAGGCCGCCAGCAGGCCGCCCGCCACCGCCACCAGGATGCCGTTCGATTTCATCAGAGCCGCCACCACAATCGAGGTAAACGCTACCAGCGAGCCCTGCGAGAGATCGATCCCCGAAGTCAGGATCACCAGCAGCTGCCCCAGCGCCAGGAAGCCGATGATGGCATACTGGTACAGGATGGCCGAAAAATTCTGGCGGGTGGCGAAGTTGGGCACCAAAATCGCCCCGGCCGCGACCAGCCCAATCAGGGCTACCAGGGCCGTGTTTTTTCCCAGCCAGGTTCCCACCTGAGCGGCGTTTTTATTCAGCGTGCGCATGCGCTTCCTCCGGATTCAGCTGCAGTGCAATCGACAATACTTTTTCTTCGGTCGCTTCGGCGCTGGTAAGCTCCCCGGCAATGCGCCCCTGCGCCATGACCAGGATGCGGTCCGCCTGGGTCAGGATTTCCGGCAGATCCGAGGAAATCATCAGGATCGCTTTGCCTTCTTCCTTTAACTGCTGCATAAGGCGGTAAATTTCCATGCGGGCGCCCACATCCACCCCGCGGGTGGGCTCGTCCAGGATCATCACTTCGCAGCCGGCGCACAGCAGCTTGGAAATCACCACCTTCTGCTGGTTGCCGCCGCTCAGGTAGAGCACCTGCAGGTGCGGGTTCTGCGGGCGGATGTGCATGTTCTGGATCATCTCCCCAACCGATTTGCGCACCCGGCGCCACGGGACGAGCTCGAAGCGGGCGTTTTTCTCGACCACACCGTAGGAGATATTTTCGGCGACGGTGCGCACCGGCACCAGCCCCTCTTCCTTGCGGCTTTCGGGCAGCATGCTCATCCCCAGCAGCAGCGCCTGGCGCGGGGAGCGCACCCGGATCGGCTGGTTGTGCAGGTAAATTTCCCCCGCATCTGGTCGGTCGGCGCCCACCAGCAGGCGCGCCATTTCGGTCCGCCCGGCGCCCACTAGCCCCGCTACACCCAGGATCTCGCCCCGGTGCAGGCTGAAGCTGACATCTGCGACCACACCCTGGCGGGAGAGATTCTGCACGCGCAGCACTTTCTCGCCTGAGCTGTGTTTGCCGTTGCGCCGCGAAAAGTCGATCTCGCGCCCCACCATGGCTTTCACCAGGTCATTTTTAGTAAACTCAGCGATGCCCCCGGTGCGGATCAGGTTGCCATCCCGCAGCACCGTCACGCTGTCGCCAATCCGGAAGATTTCGTCCAGGTGGTGCGAGATATATACCAGGGCAATGCCCTGCTCTTTCAGCTTGCGAATGATGTTAAACAGCAGCTCCACTTCCGAGCTGGTAAAAACCGCGGTGGGCTCGTCCAGGATCAGCACTTTGCTGTTCAACGAAAGCGCCTTGGCAATCGCCACCATCTGCTGGTACGCGACCTTCAGGCTGCCCACCGGAATATCCACATTGATGTGCGCGCCCATATCGTCCAGGATGCGGGCGGCGCGCTGGCGCACCTGGGACCAATCCACCTGCCCGCTGCGGGTCAGGGGTTCGTTCCCCAGGGAAATATTTTCGGCGGCGCTCAACGAGGGGATCAGGTCAATTTCCTGGTAGATCGCGGTGATGCCGTTTTCGCGCGCCCAGCGCGGGGCCAGGTGCTTGAGCGCCTGCCCCTGGTAGGTAATGGCGCCCTGGTCGGGCTGGTATGCCCCGGAAATGATCTTGATCAGCGTGGATTTGCCCGCGCCGTTCTCGCCGACCAGGCAATGAACCTGCCCCGGGGTTAAATCCAGGTCAATTTCTTTGAGCACCTGCACTCCTGAGAAGGATTTGCAAATGCCTCGCAGCGAGAGGATGGGAGGGGTTGCTTCCACGGCTTGTACTCCACTACAACAGAATTGTGAGGGAAACTCTACAAAGTGGGTGGGGGAAGGCAGTATAATGAGGGCGACCTTCTGAGCGGTTTGTCATATTGGGGTAGGAGCCGGTATGATCGACCTGATGAAGGTCTTTTTATCTCGACAAACCCGCAGTATTGCTACCCGACCGCCGCTCGTTTTCGCCTGCATTGCTGCAGCAGGCACTGCCTTCCCTTCATGTTTTAAGGTGCTTGAAACCTTATCTCAGACCGGCGTTTCAGCCATCAAGCCAGTGCTTGAAACTGTGCTTGAAACGAACCGTGTGCGGGCTTAGAATTCCAGGCCCTTGGCTTTGATGTCGTCAATGTACTTCTGGGCTTCGTCAGCCTTATCGGCATCGAAGACCTTGATGTCAACCTGCTGCTGGGCAGGCACCGTCTTGCCAGCCAGGATGTCCATGCAGCTCTGCATGGCCTTCAGGCCAAAATACGGCGGGGTCTGGGTTTCACGGGCGATTTCGCCAGCCACCACGGCCTCGATGGCCTTGATGTGCCCGCCCTCGCCCAGGACGTAGCCGAGCAGCTCGGTGCGTCCGGCGTTTTTGATCGCCTCGATGGCGCCCATGGTCATATCGCTGTAATCCGAGCGCACGATGTCAATCTCGCCCGCCGGGAAGCGCTGCAGGAAGTCTTCCATGACCTTCATCCCGCCGTCCTTGGTGAAACCGGCATCGGAGGTGGCGACGGTCGTGATGTTGGGATACTGGGCCATCACTTCATCCCAGCCTGTATTGGCGTCGATCACGGGGGAGGCTCCCGCCAGGCCCTGGACGTGAACAACATTGCCGCGCGGCTCACCGTACTTGGCTGTGAGCAGCTCGACAGCTTTTTCAGCCAGCAGCTTTCCGGAAAGGACGTGGCTCTGGGTGATTTCGGTCTTGTACATCCCGGTACCGGGGGTGGCGTCAATGGTGCGGTCAATAATCACCAGCGGCACGCCGGCTTCATCCGCCAGCGCCACAACCGGGGCCGAGGCCTTCGATTCCAGCGGAGAAACGATCAGGCAGGCCGGTTTCTGGGCAAGCATGTTCTCGACATCCGCCAGCTGCTTGGAAGCGTCCTGGTTGGCATCGATGCTCACCAGTTTCACCCCAAAATTTTCGGCCTGGGCTTCCATATCCTTCTGGTTGGTCACGCGCCAGGCATTGACCAGCTCAGCCTGAGAATAGGCAACCAGCTTCTCTCCGGCGGTGGTGTCGGATCCGGTATCCGCGGGTTCCGCGGCCGGTGTACAGGCGCTCAGCAGCAGCGCCAGCATCAAAACGAGCGACAGGATTTTCCATCCGTGCCTAGACATGATATTTTCTCCTCTTGAGGTTGTGGTGGTTGGGTAGAACGTTGCGGTTTTCAAGAAACGGCTCCATCTGGGGCAATGTGTTGGACTTGTTTGCGGTCGGTGATGGCGGTCGCACACAGCGCAACCGTTTGCGACTCACCTCCTTTCAATGTTTTATGAGTGTGGGCAGCAAGGGCCTCGTCCAATGAATTTGGAATGCTTGTCCAGGGTTCTAATGCCAAACAATACACCCGGTCCCACCAGGGGTAGCCGGGGGCTTTACCATATACGAGCCAGAACCACAAATACGGGAAGACCGCGCGCGGCCAGGCCAGCCCAAGGCCAATTTCGCGCTCGGGGTCCAGCACAGCATACCAGCCATCTTCCAGCTCGGAGAGGTAGATCAAATCGGCATAGCCGGCCTGCGGCCCGGGCACCATGGAGAGGTCAAGGCGTTCCCCGCCCGGGGCAACCAGGATTGGCCAATCAAACTCGGCGCCCGGCTCAAAAATGCTGCTCGCCGCAAACTGCGGGCTGTGCACTCGGCCGCGCCCGGCAGGCACGAACAGGCGCACGCCCTCACGCAGGAAGGGGGCGCCAAATGCCGGGTGGTGGCCCCACAGGTAATCAATCGGTTCGGCTGCCAAGTTGGTAAGCTTTTCTTCAAAAAACAGGGTCGGGCTGCCGCGCTCCAGGCGCATCACCCGTTCCAGGCGCAGCGGCGTGCGCACGCAGTCCACCACCAGCCGCACAGCAATGCACTCGGGATCATCATCCAGGATGTCCATATCCCAGCCCAGGTGAGTCACCTCACCGTGCAGCCCCAGCTCGGCGCCGCGATAGTCGGCTGGCCCGCCGCCCGGCAGGATTTCCTGCCAGCCGCCGTGGTAGCCATCCAGGAACGCCCCCGACGAAGCGGCCCGCGTGGCGGTGAAGCGGTCCCGCCGCAGCAGGCCTGCTGGCGAGCGCCACAAAAAGTCGGTGTCACTCGGCTTGTGCAAAAGCTGGAACAGGTCAGCGCCTTTATCCAGCAGCACGCCCACCCGCAGGAGCTCATTTTCGAGGAACAGGGTGCGGTAGCCCTTGTAGATCAGGTCGTCGGTGATGCGGCAGCCGTGATGGCGGTAGGCAGCGATGGGCATAGGGTTTTTTCAGGGCCTCAGGCGGGGGCCGTCGTGGATTGGCGGACGACCAGCTCGACATCGAGTGTGGTCGATTTGGGCGGCAGGCCTGTTTCCAGCGTATTGATCAGGGAGCGGGCCGCCAGGATGCCTTTTTCAAAGGTCGGCTGGCGAATGGTGGTCAGCGCCGGGTTTTGGTAGCGCGCCAGGGGGATGTCGTCAAAGCCCACCACCGAAATATCATCAGGGACGCTCCGCCCGCTCTCCTGGATGGCATGGATGGCTCCGATCGCCATCACATCGTTCGCCAGGAATATCGCCGTGGGGATGTCGTGGTTGCTGAGCAGTTTTTGGGTGTACTGGTAGCCGCCCTCCACGGAGGATGTGTCGGTAATCAGCATCCAGTCATCGCGCAGCGCCAGGGCGTGCTTTTCCATCACGTGCTGGTAGCCGCGCAGGCGGTCCTGGCTGGACTGCAGGGTGGGCTTGCCGATGTACGCGATGCGCTGGTGGCCGAGCTGCACCAGGTGCTCCATCGCCAGGGTAGCTCCGTAGTAGTTGTCCACGTCCACATAGGTCATGGCTTCTTCGCTCGAGATCTTGGCGGTGGAGATGAAGGGCACTTTTTCGCGGTTGAGCGAGTCGATGATCGCGCTGTGATAGGAACCCGGGCTGAGCAGCACAAATCCATCCACGCGCTTCTGGCGGTAAATGTCCAGGTAATTGGTCTCGTGGGTGTAGCACAGCACCAGGAAATAACCACTCTGGTCGACCTCGGTCGAAACGCCGCGCATGACCTCGGTGTAAAACGGGTTGGAAAACACGTACTGGGCATTGTGCGGGATGATCAGGCCGATGTGGGAGCTTTTCTGGAGCGAGATCGCCTTGGCAAAAGCATTTGGCTGGAAGCTGTATTCGTCAATCAGATCCAGGATGCGCTGGCGGGTGCGGGGATCGACATCGGGCTTTTCATTCAGGACGCGCGAGACGGTTGTTTTCGAAACGCCAGCCAGCCGGGCAATTTCACCGATCGTCACTTTACTGCGGTCCATCATGTGCGCTCCTTGAGCCTGAAAACGGGCTCTTTTTGCTGTAACCGGTCCCGTTACCGATACCGTAACCGGTTACGTAACCGGTTACGGACATCGTAGCACGAATCCGGTCCCCAAAGCTGATACCGGATGTCATGGATTCGGCATGACAATTGTCATATCCAGGGAGTCTGGAGTGGCGGCAGCACCCAAAGGCGCCGCCACCACTTTGCCCCGCCCGCCAAATTTCTATTACAATTAGGCAAAACTGCCGCTGAATTGCCGCCAACCCAGCGCTCACTTACCGACGAGGAGGAACAATGCTCCGGGATTACGAACTGCAGGATGCCCTGCGCGCCGCCGCCGCCGCCATGGCTGAAAATGACCCCAACCCCAGCACCTGGCTGCGATCGCTGGTCTTTCTGCTCCAGGAGCTCCAGCAGCAGGCGATGGACTCCAATCCGATGCACCAGGAAATCTACCAGGACATGCTCAAATACCTGAAGGATGTCATCCACAACCGGCTGCAGACCGGCGGCTGGTGAGGGAAACATGGATTATTTAATTGAAAAAAGGCGCTCGAAAGGCGCCTTTTTGGTTGTGAAAGTCAAGTTAGTAATCGTGCAACTTTAATCTCTGGCAACAGGTATGATTTAAAATCACTTGATCAAATTGAAGGGTTTTTGCTAAACTATTCAAAATACTCTTCTTGAGAGGGTAATTACCCTGACACTGTAAACCAAAACGAAATGATCTGAAAAAATCAATCTATTGGCGACCATCGATAAGACATTCAAATTTTCGCCATAGTAATACCTTTCCACAATTAAATCTTTCATCAAGTAAATAAAGGGGCAAAAGTATGAATACAAGAAAGAAGTCAATTGTCTTAGTTAGCGCAATAATTTCTTTGTTACTTGTACTGGGAATAATCCCCACACTGGCTAATGCAGGGGAATGGGTCTTCACAGAAAACCTTCTCCTTGCACGATATAGCTCTCGTGCAACCACATTGCCAGATGGGACCATCCTATTAACGGGCGGTTTCGCACTAGGCTCCTATACACGAGAGTTGGAAATCTTTGAGCCGGAATCGGGAGCTTGGTTACAGACAGGCGACTTGGTAAACGGAAGAGGAGAACATAGTGCAACGTTATTAAATGATGGAACTGTGTTGAACAGCTGGAGGGTATGCAGGACCAATCCTTAGCTCCGCCGAAATTTATGATCCATTAACAGGCACATTTTCACCTACAGGTAGCTTGCAAGTTGGGCGGACAAGACATACTGCTACCCTATTGCCGAATAATAAAGTCCTGGTAACGGGGGGATGGGCAGGAGGGATATATAGTAGCGCCGAACTCTACGATCCGTTTACCAGAACATGGACATTTACCGCAAATATGGCTTTCGCCCGTACAGACCACAATGCTATTTTGCTCGACAACGGCAAGGTTTTAGTAGTCGGAGGTGCAAATTCAAGCGGAATTCCGCAAACGTCAGCTGAGCTTTATGATCCAAGCTCAGGTACCTTTAGCATAACTGGAAGCATGAACTTCCCACGCCAGAACGCTGGTGCGGTATTACTGGCAGATGGGAGGGTTCTAGTAGTAGGTGGTTGGACTATTCCAGGCGGGGGGCAAACAACCGCCGCAGAAATATACAATCCAGAAACCGGCACCTGGACACCGGCGAGCAGCATGCATTCAATGCGCACATCGGCGCTTGGCCAAAGCCCAATATTATTACCAGATGGAACAGTTCTTATTGCGGGTGGTGATGGAGAAGCAACGAGTGAAATATATTTTCCAGACGAGGATATTTGGGATACGCCTGTAAATATGGGGCAGGCTAGGGCAGGCGCAGCGACTGCGTTGATGTTTGATGGCAGAGTACTGATTACAGGTGGAAATAACATGGGATTGCCTTCACTGACATTGGCATCAACTCAAATTTATGTTCCGGCAGTGATGGAGCTCCTCCCACAACCACAGCAGTTCTTTTCCCGGAGCCAGATTTCGATGGAATTTACACTACTCCGGTCACAATTACCCTTTCGGCAGATGCCGCTGACGGATTTACGGTAGCAGACACCAATTTCATTTTAGATAATGGATCTCAGCAAGCATACACAAATCCATTTGTGGTTTCAGGGGAAGGATTACACACTTTAGAATTCTGGTCCATAGACAACTCAGGTCTTGCTGAACCACCAAATTCAATCTCTTTCCAGATACTCTTCCTGCGGATTATCACTGCATCACAACTGCCAAACGGCACAATTGGATCATCATATACCTATCCATTGTATGCCACAGGAGGCAACCCTCCATATTCTTGGTCGGTTTCATCTGGCATGCTTCCATCTGGCTTAACGCTTAACCAGACAACCGGCCAAATTAGTGGAACCCCTACGTCATCTGGTTCATATCAATTTACAATCGAAGTAAGTGATTTATCGTCAAATATAAAAACAAAGCCTTTTGCTCTTATTGTAGAATCCATATCACCAACCTACCTCTTTGAGGAAGATTTTAATGATGGAGAGGTTAACAATAATCCTACTTGGTTATACACCACTGCATCATACAATGTAATCAGCGGCACATTGCACAGCGATGGCTTACGAGATCAGGCTGATGACCGATATCGTTCATGGTTCAGCGCATTCCCGTCGTTTCAAACAGGTGACTATTTAGAAATCTCCTATAAAGGTATGTTGAAATCTCAAGGACAGCCACAGACAGGTCGTGGTATACAGTTCTGGTTGTCTGATCCAATCGGCCGTCATTACACCCTGAACATCTTTAATGGGTTTGCTTTTCCATTTTCAGTTAATCAGCATGCTTTATCATTTGGGTATGATTACGTTAATGATCCACATGATTTAATTGTCACCAATTTTGTTCCGGAATATGATCATTTCTACAATCTTCGCGGAGTAAGGGATCAAGGGGTATGGTCATTCTATGTTGACAATCAATTGATTGGATCAGCAACCGACCCACTGGGAATGACGAATTTCAATTCCGTACATTTGATTGCTATTGGAAGTGTCGCGGTCGATGATATCTATATCCTTGGAAATGAACCGCAAGTGCTTCATATTATCACCACCTCCCCCCTCCCCAATGGCACGATCGGAGAATTTTATGCGGTATCCCTCGAAGCCGCGGGTGGCACACCGCCCTACACTTGGTCGATCGCTGCAGGCGCTTTACCGCCAGGTCTCTCCCTGGATGCCAACACGGGCGAGATCAGTGGTGTACCTACCACCGCTGGAGCATACGGATTTACGGTCCAGGTCATGGACAGTGCACATGTTGTGACAACCAGACAGTTCGCGGTAGCCCCGCCACCGCCCAACGGCACAGCTGGCTCGGGCTATTCTGTGCCTGTCTCGGTGCCAGATACACCTCCTGACAGCGGTGGAGGCATACCGTCCTGCACCAACTATGAAGTTGTTTCTGGAGCGCTGCCAGATGGCCTAACCATTGACCCGACCACAGGGATTATCAGTGGTACCCCACTGGATGGCGGCAGTTACACGATTACAGTGCAGTGCGTTGTCGCGACCACTGGCCAGACTGCAACCAAAGATTTCACTCTTACCATTTATAATCCGCTACCAGCCATCACTCAGCTCATTCCAGACGCTAAACGTGTAAACAGCGGGGATTTCAACCTTCAAGTACTGGGCACGAACTTTGTACAGTCATCGGCAGTTGGTTGGAACGGCGTAGCCCGGCCGACCACCTATGTATCTGCAACAGAGCTGGTGGCATTCATTCCAAATGCGGACATCCTTACTGCAGGGACAGCTGCAATAACAGTGGTGAATCCTGAGCCGAACGGAGGCACGTCCAACGCAATCACTTTCACTATCCAGGCGCCAAATGGCCCACCCGATGTGACTACCAGCGGACCGTATACTGTAGATGAAGGTGGTTCTGTAATCGTATCTGCAGCGGGGAGTGATCCAGACGGCGATCCCATTTCTTATGCCTGGGACCTGGATAACAATGGTTCTTATGAAACCCCCGGACAGAGCGTAACGTTCTCCGCCGCAGTTTTAGACGGCCCAACGATAGCAACGATTGCAGTCCAGGCAATCGACCCCGGCGGCCTTTCAACAACAGCATCGACTACCGTCCAGATTGACAACGTCTCTCCTAGCCTGGGAGCAATTGTTGCGTCAGACGAGCCGCTGCAAGCCAACAGTACAATCGCCACATCAGCAACATTCTTCGATCCGGCACCTGCTGATACTCACACAACTGAGTGGGATTGGGGTGATGGCAACACAAGTTTAGGCCTGGTTGACTTCCTGAACGGCATGGTGAGTGACAGCCATACCTATACTGAGGCCGGTGTATATACCATCCGGTTGACATTGACCGATGATGACGGTGGCCAGGATATGATTGAGTATTACTATATCGTCATATATGACCCAAGTGCCGGCTATATAACTGGTTTAGGAACAATATTCTCTCCTCCTGGGGCTTACGTGCCCAATCCAGGGTTGAATGGAATAGCAAATTTTGGGTTTGTAGCAAAATACTGGCCGGGATTGCAGGTACCAACTGGCAAAACTCAGTTTCAATTCCAAATTGCCGAGTTAGATTTCTTATCAACTAACTACCAGTGGCTGATACTTGCGGGGGCAAGAGCGATTTGGAAAGGCACCGGCACAATTAACGGCAGTGGGAACTATGGGTTTATTATCAGCGCCATTGATGAAAAATGGACACCTATAACAAACCAGGATCTTTTTAGGATCAAAATCTGGGATAAAAACAATAATAATATGGTGGTTTATGACAATCAACTTGGCGCTGCAGATTTTGCAGATCCAACCACGGCCATCACCAGCGGAAAGATTGTGATTCACAAGTAGTGTTTAAACAATACCTTACATGACACACCCCTAATTTAATCTAGGAAGAGAGAAGGGGTGGAAGCGAGCCAAAGGAGTCTTAGACCCAAACGTAAGGGATAAACATAATGGACACCTCCCGAAATTATTGTTCGGGAGGTGTCATCTCATGTTTTGTCATCCGCGCTGAGCAATCTGCAAACCAGTCCCCTTTTCCCGTAAAAAAAACCTGTTTTAACGCATCATCAAAACTGATTTAAGAATCAGTTTTGATGTATACTGATTTTATGCTCACCTCCCCCGCCGCACTCGCCGTGCTGCTGGATGATGCAGTGACCCGCGACCGGACAACTGCCCGGCGATCCACATTAACCCAGATCCTGCTGGAAGAGCGCTTCCTGACCCGGGAGCAGTTAATCGTCCGGGTCGAGGGACGGTTGGGCAGGGACTGTTTCGGCGCATCCGCCTGGGAGGACCTGTTTTACCGGGATATGCAGGTCGTGAAGCGCGCTCTGCGCGCAGCCGGCTACCAGCTTGCCTACAGCCGCAGCCGGCAGCAGCCCGGCTACTATCTGCGGGGCCAGCCAGCCATAGGCGCCGATTTAGCGGCTGCCCTGGATGGCAGTGTGGCAGAAGTCGATCAAGCCCAAATTTCGATCTTCAAAACATTATCCCTCCGGCAGCGTTTCTTGCAAGGCTGCTCGATCAGCAGCCTGGCGAGCCGGGTCGTGGCCCACCGCAATCGCCAGAGGCACCCTTCCCTCAGCCTTGCCGAGGCTTTTCGCCTGGCAGTACGGCAGCAATCCCCATGAACGCCGAAATTTTGCCATACGAGGCCTTTGTGCGCCAGGTCATCGCTGCTCTGGAAGCCGCAGGTGTGGCGTATATGATTGGCGGCGCGGTTGCTGCCTGGGCCTGGGGGGAACCCCGGGCCACAATGGACCTGGATGTCGTCGTAAATATTCCCCTGGACGCTGTAAAGCGGCTGTCGCAGGAGCTGGAAAAGCGGGCGATGCGCGTGCCAGCAGACATCATTCTGGATACTATCCTGGAAACTCGTGCGGATCTTCCGATCCAGGCCATCCACATGCACAGCGGGTACAAAGCGGACCTGTACCCGCTGCGTACAGGTGACGAGCTGCGGGAGTTGGCCTTAAAGCGCCGCCAGAAGATCGACCTGGGCGAGCCGCTGGGCGAGGTTTATCTGCATTCGCCCGAAGATCTGATCCTCTACAAGCTCTGGTATTACAGCCTCAGCCAGCAAACCAAGCATATCCGGGATATCACCAGCATCGTTTTCACACTCGGCGATGAGCTGGACGAGCACTACATCGAAATTTGGGCCAGCAAAATGGGGCTGTCCAGCCTGTGGGGAGAGCTGCTCGCCAGAATCCGGTCCCAAAAATGAGCGGAGAGCTTCCAGCTCCACCAGGAGCCCGTGGCTGCCAGGCGCCGGGGTGTACCATGCGCTCATCGACGGGCTGTGTGCACCCGGAAATCACGCGACCCGGTCCATCCCAACTCACTTGACAGATTAGTACCCTGTTTTATAATATGACCATAAACATGACTATGGTCATATTACTGGAGAACTTGATGGCAGATACGATCTCAAAGAGCAAGCTCAAAGCAAAGATGCTGGAAATATTTCGCCAGCTTGAAGCGGAGGGGAAAGAGCTGATCGTTACCGACCATGGCAAACCGGTCTTAAAAATCAGCCCGATCCAGCACAAGGCAGCAGCAGCGGAGGTCTTCGGCCCTCTCCAGGGCAAAGTTACTTACCTGGAAGACATCAATACGCCTTCATTATCCGAATGGGAAGAGGCCTGAATGGTCGTGCTCGACACCGCTGCCCTGTTGTATTGGACGTTGGACCCGGTCCAGCTGTCCCCAACTGCCTCCCAGGCCATCGAAGATGCAGGCAGAGTCCTGATTAGCTCGATCTCCGTCTGGGAAATTGCCTTAAAGGTTAAGCGGCAGAAACTCATCCTCCCGCTGAGCATCCCCGAATACGTGGACAGGCTGCATCAGCTGGAGGCGCTCGAAATCCTGCCTATGGATGTACAGGCCTGGCTGGATAACTTAGATCTGCCCTGGGAACATCGCGACCCGGCGGACCGGACCATCGTCGCTCTGGCAGCCCGGTCCGGGTGCCCTCTGGTCTCCTCAGATGCAGCCATCGCCGCATACTACCCGCAGACCATCTGGTAATTTCTCGCTACCCGCTCCAGCGCGCCTGCTGTCTCCTGGAGTGCGATTACCCGCCTTCCTGCCCGCCTCAGGCCGGTGCCTGGATCTTGTAACCA
>CAWGNX010000005.1:0-1224492 GCA_963824065.1 uncultured Chloroflexia bacterium
TTATAAGCTCTTTCAACAAATACCCCAAATATGTCCAAAGAGTGCCAATATCACGGATTTTTCCCACATTTGCCCCCATTTAACCAAATATCTCCAACCAGTATCAACGTCATTGCAGTACTCACGCATTAAATTTCTTCAAACATCTTGTTCATTTTTTTAGCCGCATCCCGCTGCGCCCCCGGCATGAGGTGGCCGTAAACGTCCATGGTGGTTGAAAACGACGCGTGTCCAGCGATGACCTGGGACGTCTTTTGGGGGGGACATTTTGGGAAAACATGAAACTCACAAACGTATGCCGCAGGTCGTGGATGCGCGATCGTTTCCGGCAGTCCGGCTTTTTTCAATACGCTTTTAAAATGCCGGGTGACATTTCTGGGGGCCGAACGGCGTGCCATGGAAGTGCAAAAAACAAAATCCGATGCGACGGTTTGTCTGGCTTTGTGTTCCCAGAGAACCGCCCGGGCGAAGTCTGGCAGCACCACCGGACGGCGGGACTTTTCGCTTTTGGGCTCGCCGACCACGATACCCTGGCCCTTGATTGACTGGAGAGTCTTTTTGATGTATATCACGTCATTGTCCAAATCGACGCAGTCCCAGTTCAGTGCCAACAGCTCACCCCGGCGCAAACCGGTGGCCAGAGCGAGCACATAAAAGGCATATAAGCGGTCGTCTCTTATGACCTCCAGTAAACGCTTCACCTCAGCCCGTGTAAGCGGCTCAACCGCTTTTTGTCAGGGGTGGGGCATCTACAGCGTCGGTAATGTTTCTGGCTACCAATCCCCATTTGAGAGCCTGGTCTAACATCTGGTGAAGCAGGGTGTGGATGTACCTGACTGTCCGCTTTGACAGGCCATCTTTTTGAATTTTTGGGAATAGAGCGTCTGCAGGTGGGCGGGTGTAATTTGGGAAAGTTTCAAGTCTCCCAATGCCGGTTTGATGTGCACCCGAATAATTGACTCTTTGCGTGTGTTTAGAGTAGATGGCCTCAGTTCGGGGCTGACAAGATCCAGCCATTTGTCAGAAAATTCTCCGGCAGTGATATTTGTGTCGTCTATCAGCAGACCATCCGCCAGTTCTTTTCGTTTTACCAGCAACCAGTCTTTAGCGTCCCGCTCGGGGTCTTGCTGTATTTTGTTTTGCGCTTCCCGTCGGCAAAGTTATCTGAGCGACCCACAGACCGTCAGAACGTTGGTACTCGTGCCTTCTCCGCGTGCTCGTCTCTTACTCACTTCACACCTCTTATCTAGAACGATTGTACCACTTGACGGGCAGGGCTGAAGATTAAATTGGTGGTTGAAGCGGTGGCAGAAAAACAGCAGCTGCCTGAAGCCCCGATTTCGATTACCGTGATGGCGTATTATGCGGGGTTCCAGGTATTGATCACCCGGCGAAAGGGGGAGCAGCCGATTGTGTCACAAGTGCCGGGGATTGTTGCATTGACTTAAAAACTTAACGGAAGCCGGATTTGAGCCCTCCAAGGAGATGCCAAAACCGGCTTTTGCTATTCCTGAAGCAAAAGAGGGGACGTGAAACGCTCCCTCCCATTTGCCAGATGCACAATGTACCGATGGTGTGGCGAGAGGGGACGAATAGCCAGACTGGGAAACGTTACGCTTTTGGGGCATGTCCGGAAAAAAATCCTGATGGATCGTTTTGTAAATACAAGCCGGAGAAGAAATAATTGCCTTGGAATTAAATTGAGTTAAATACAAAGATTGCAATAATTGCGATTATAAGGGTAATCTCAATAATCAATAAGCCTCTTGCAAATCTATTTTCTCTAAAGAAATTTGTGAAGGACGCTAAATATTTAGTATCTGGTGAATTGATATTTACCTCATTGCGACGCATCCGACGATTTGTAGTTCTATTCGAGATTGTCTTCTGTTCAGAAAATGTAGTGTCAATCGTATTTTGTAATTCACTGTTTTGAACCAATTCCACAGAATTGTTTTTGCTTTCGGAGTACCTGCCTTTTTTATTAGACACTCGCCCAATATTTGAGAGAAACCTCTTTCGCGTAGATTTTAAATGGTGTGAATAGTCCTGCAACAAATCCGCCCAATATTCCGATAAAAGTCCAAGTAATTTGTTGTCTGGTTTGTCGTTTGCTTTCTTCCTCAAACCTAGTTTCTGCAAAGTCAAGTTTAGTTTGAACAAGATACAATGCAGATTGGATATCAATATATTGAGCCGGTATATTTGTGATGTCATTTCCAATCGCGAGACAAGCTGCCGCAGGTCTGTTAATCGCTGCTCTACGCTATTGCCAGGATTAGTCGGTAAATAATCTCGCCACGTTTCGGTATTAGGATCGTAGGTATTTTGAGGCGATTGTAGTTGTGGGTCAGAGTAAACGAAAGACATTACCAATATTAGAAGGATGAATACCACCCGAGCAATCCACGGAAATCCATCATCAGGAATATTTTTATAGTCGTTCATTGATCTGCCCCTCTTCCCAAGATTTGACTTTTTCACTCATTTTAATGTTTTCGAGATTATCTATATAACTACACCATTTTTTATTGTTCGTCAAACCACAGCATTTGTCACCCCTTATAAAGCCAGCGGCCGCGCCTGGGAAGGGTGGGGGAGAATAAGTGGCTGGTTTGACGAACCGCTTTATAAATGATAGAGTGGTTTTATGGGGGAATTGAAGTTGCAACAAGCCCTGGACGAATTTAAAACCGTTTATCTACCCGGCACGCAATTACGCATTCCGGACCCGGAAAGAGTATGCAAACGACCTGGGAGAGCTGGTCGAGTTTTTGGAGCAAATCGGGATAGCCAGGGTAGGGGATATCGCCCTGACCCACCTGGAGCGGTATCTGGCACATCTGGATCAGAAAGGATATGCAGGGGCCACCAGAAAGCGCAAGACGGTGGCCATCAGCACTTTTTTCGGTTTCATGGTTCAGGAAGGTTATATTTCCAATGACATTTCCAAGCGACTGATTACCCCTTATGCCGAATTTAAGCTGCCTAGAGTCCTCACACGGGCTGAGTATCAAAGGTTGATCGACGCTTGCGCCGGCAACCCCAGAGACACGGCTATTGTGGTATTTGCTTTTACAAACCGGCATTCGTTTATCCGAGCTGGTTCGGTTGACAATGGCTGATATCGAATTGCCGGAAGGGGATACGTACAGATCAGGATTTCGGACAGCTGCGGATCTTGGGAGGCGGTGGCAGGAAAGATAGGATAGTGCCTTTAAATTCCAAGGCTTGCCAGGCAATCAGGGATTATTTGAAGACACTACCAGGCGATCAGTTTCATGCCCTTTTTCATAACCGGGATGGAAGTGTATTGGGTCCCAGAGGCATTCAGAAGATGCTGCACAAGTATTTTACTCAGGCGGGGATAATTGGGGCTTCAGTGCATACTCTCAGGCATACCTTTGGAACGCATCATGCTGCCAAAGGGACGAACATCAAGACAATCCAAGAAGTGATGGGGCATAAGGATGTCAGGAATACAGAAGTATATTTGTCATTAGCCAAAGAGCTGCATAGAAAAGATTTGGAAGAAAATGCGCTTTGACTGGGATCTGCACTTATAATTTCCACAACGTCTGACAGTGACTGTAAACACCGGAATGGAAATTCGATCAATGGCAGATAAGGAAGATATCAATTCAGATTTCCAACCAAAAATTGACGATCTGATTTCGTCGAAGGAGGCGGCAGCAATTTCCGGGTTGTCTCAAGGACATTTAGGATTATTAATCCGCTCCGGCGTTATTTGGGGCAAGAAAATTGGCCGGAACTGGGTCACATCCAAACAAGTGCTCGAAAATTACCTGGCCACCCAACCAAAACCAGGACCGAAACCTCGGAAAAGGCCTTAGAATAGGCTTTTTATATTGACAATTACATGCGATATTGCATATAATTTAAATGGCTTCCGAAATCAAATTTCTCGATCACGAAGCGATTTGGACGAGGTAAATGTCATCGGTTTGAACTCAAAGGAGAGCGTGAGATGGGTGGCGGTTCCGGAACTTAATCGTTCAATTTTTATCAGGTAGCCTCATTGGCCTAAATAATCCTTTGTTACCATTCCCAGCGAAGGATGTATTGCTCGTATCGCCTTGGCTTTGGCTTTTCCCATGACAATTGGCATCTGCCGTCAGGAAGATAGGAAAAACTGTCATTGCCAAGCGTATTCACGCGCTGAAGATTTTTCTCAAACACCGACGCTTTCACTGGTGGCCTGCCCTTTGGAAAGACGACATTGACCTTTACCGTGTTTGTCTTATGGTCAACATCCGTCCCCCAAAATCCGGTAGGGAGAGGAACCCCGAGGAGATTCCCCAACGAATGTTAAATTCGTCAATATCGCCGCGGTTTTTGATGTCTCTCAAAGAAATCAATATATGGGTTTTGTATCCAGACCGGTATTTATCGACTGGTACACCGGGAGTGCATTTGTAATTCTGCAATATCTTGCCGTCGCCCCAGGCCTGGTCCTGGAAAGCGATAATGTTGTTCTGCAGGTACTTGACCGTCTCCTGCTTGCTTACCAGGGCCTTTTTCCCATCCGGATCCTTCAGCTCCAACCGTATTTCATATTCCAGCACCTCATATGTGCCTTCTGTTGCCAATCCATTAAGCACTTGACGCCCAAGCCGGATCGTTTCGCCAGCAACCTCAAACCAAGGCAGGATGTATTTGATGACCAAACCTGGCAGGTTGGATAAATCCGTACCACTACCCACAACCGACATAAAATCACCCCTAGAATCATTATAGGTAAATAGCCTATGAATAGCGAGTTTCATTCTCCTGAAAATACACCTTTATTTCACCTTTTTGGTGCTTTCATAAATGTTTTGATGGATATAAATTAAACTGCGGATAGTTTATGCATATTAAAAACTCCCGTGTAATAATAGATCCTGTCGATACGAAGCCAGTATTTGCCCAAAGGTTCGCGGTGATGCCGGCATTAAGGACCTTCTGCCCCCAAGTTGATACCCTCGGGTGATACCTTGAAGAGAATGAAGATAAGGCAAATTGCCAGGAGTGTCTAAAATTGGTTATAATCAATTTTCTCAGGATTGTCCGTTGGAAGTAATTATCGCATCAATATAAAGTAGCCCTGTGGTTGAAGCATCCCCTTTTATGGCAATTGTGAGCCCCCATCTGGAAGGAAAACCTGGTCCTCGACATGATCAATAAATGAAAATAGATACGACAGCAAAACCTTCTAAGAATGTCATCATCTTTGATGTCAATTATTCAGTCTCGGAATGGGTACCCCGGCGATGACTAATAAAAAATAAAAACAGAAAAAGGAGAAATTGTATGGCAATCAAGACCTACAAAGATGGAACACCCTTTACCGGCGTCATCGGACGCACTACCGAAGAATCCTCGCCGGCCTGGCCAGAGCCGCCGCGCCCTTCCGAAGGTGCGCCTAATGTGCTTTTCTTCGTGCTGGACGACGTCGGCTACGGGCAGTTATCGAGCTTCGGTGGGCTGGTCGAGACGCCCGTGCTGGACGGCCTAGCCGCAAACGGCCTGCGCTACACTAACATGCACACCACGGCTTTGTGCTCCCCGTCGCGTGGCTGCATCATCACCGGGCGCAATCATCACTCGCTTGGGCTAGCGTCGATCACCGAGACCTCCACCGGGTACCCCGGCTACAACGGCATCCTGCCCTTTGATAAGGGCATGCTCAGCGAGATGCTGCTCCAGAAGGGCTACAACACCTTCTGCGTCGGGAAGTGGCACCTGACGCCCCCCGAACACCTTACAGCGGCTGGACCCTATGATCGTTGGCCGCTCGGCCGTGGTTTCGAGCGTTTCTACGGTTTTATGGGCGGCGAAACCAATCAGTGGTATCCGGAGCTGACTTACGACAACCACGAGGTCGAGCAGCCCGCGAAGCCGGCAGAGGGCTATCACCTGAGCATCGACCTGGCCGACAAGGCTATCGAGTTCATCCAGGATGCACATGTCAACGCGCCGGACAAGCCCTTCTTCCTGTATTACGCCACAGGCGCCGGCCACGCGCCGCACCACGTGCCCAAGGAGTGGGCTGACAAGTACAAAGGCAAGTTCGACATGGGTTGGGACGAGTACCGTAAGATCGTCCACCAGCGCCAGATCGAGCTGGGCATCATCCCGCCGGGCACGGAGTTGTCGGCGCACGACCCGGATGTGCCCGTTTGGGACACGCTGCCGGACGACGCCAAGCGAGTATATGCTCGGTATATGGAGGTATATGCCGGCTTCGTCAGCTTCACCGATCATCACTTCGGACGCATCCTTGAGTTCCTTAAGGAGATTGGGGAGCTGGACAACACGCTCATCATGGTCATCTCCGACAACGGCGCTAGCGCTGAGGGCGGACCGGTAGGCTCGCTCAACGAGATGTTTTTCTTCAACAATGTGCCAGAGTCGCTTGAGGCCAACCTGAAGATGATCGACGAGTTGGGCGGCGTCGAGACCTGCAACCATTACCCCTGGGGCTGGACCAACGCGGGCAACACACCCTTCCGCCGCTGGAAGCGCGAGACCTATCGCGGCGGCACCACCGATCCGTGTATCGTCTCGTGGCCGCAGGGCATCCAGGCCCGCGGTGAGCTGCGGCCGCATTACGGGCACGTCATCGACTTCGTTCCCACGGTTTTGGAAGCCCTTGGTGTTGAAGCGCCGGAGAGCATTCGCGGAGTTCATCAGGCGCCCATTGACGGGATCAGCTTCGCCCACACCTTCAATCAGGCGGCTGCCCCCAGCAACCACCATACACAGTACTTCGAGATGTTCGGGCACCGCTCGATCTACCACGACGGCTGGCGGGCGACCTGCCCGTGGCCGGGGCCGAGCTTCACCGAGGCAGCCAAGAAGGGGCGCCGGTTCGGCTCCCCAATACCAAATCAGGTGCTCGTGGACATCGAGACGCACGACTGGGAGCTGTACCACATCGACGAAGACTACTCCGAATGCCATAACCTGGCTGCCGAGCGCCGCGATAAGCTGATCGAAATGATTGGCAGCTGGTGGGCCGAAGCGGGCAAGTACAACGTCCTGCCGCTCGACGGCAGCGTCCTCGAACGCTTAAACGCGGAGCGTCCGACGATTGCCAAACCGAGGAACAAGGTGGTCTTCTACCCGGGTGGGTCGTCAATCCCCTTTACCGCCGCGCCCAAGGTGTACAACCGGCCCTGGAGCATCACAGCCGAGGTCGTAATTCCGAAGGGCGGCGCAGAAGGGGTGTTGATCGCGCAGGGTGGGCGCACTGGTGGTTACACCTTCTTCGTCAAGGACCAGAAGCTCCACTTCCTGTACAACTTCCTGGGCCGAGACAGGTTCTGGCTAAATTCCGAGGCAATGGTGCCGGAGGGTGAAGCCGAGCTGCGCTACGAGTTCGAGCCAACGGGCAAGCCCGACCCCGCCCACGGAAACGGGGTGCCAGCCCGCTGCCAGTTGTACATCAACCGCAAGCTAGTCGCCAGCATCGAAATGCCGTACTCGATCCTGAATATGTTTGGGACCCAAGGTCTGACCTGCGGCTATGACGGTGGCGAGCCCGCGGCGCCGGAGGAGTACACCGAACCATTCCGCTTCACTGGGACCATCAAGCGCGTCACTGTTGATATGTCCGGCGAGCTAATCCCGGATGCGGAAGCTGACCTGAGAGTCGCTATGGCGCGGCAGTAACACTGGATGCATGCATGGATGATACGGGGCAAAACCCCGTATCATCCACAAAACGTTGCAAATGCAAGATAACTCCTGTTGCGAAGAATAAAGTGAAACCGTAGCCAAACTCCCTGGTTCGCTAACTTCCGATATGTGAAATCAGACGATTGTAAAGTAGATGCCGAGAGGAGCAATAGGTCCACACCTGTTGCACGTAAAGTCACACCCTATAGTATTAGGGATTAGCTTTGGAGTTTCAAGTATATCTTTTTATCAGAACTGTTTTGGCCTCAAAATAACTGAGCGTTTGTCTAATTATGCTCAGTTATCGTCGAAAAACTAGTGATTTGGGTTTTAAGTGCTCTTCTCTTCCCTACGTCTTATCCATCAATTCTATTATTCGATTCGCCAATTCTCTTTTTTCAATCATAAACTCGGCATATTTTGATTGATCGGGATGGGACAGACCAACAGTAAAGACTCTTACTCCTGGTTTTTTCTCTGCGTTTTTGGTGAGCTTTAGAAAATCTGGTGCGGGAACACAAAAAATGTGATCGAAAATATCCCCCTCAGACAGATCGAAATATACAAAGACTAACAGCATTTTATAGCTGTCGATAATCCCCTGCTCCTTAACAGTCGAAACAAAACCCCGGTTATCTTTGTATCCATAAGTGGATTTGACCTGAATATAAGAGACTTGAAGTTTCCCTCTCCGTTTAACGATTAAGTCGATACCCTCGTGGTCGCTGGTAGGTTTATAACAAGAAAGGCCTTCTTTTCCATATAAAGTGATGAGTTCAGCAATCCTGGCTTCAGCAATATCTCCCTTTTGCTTTGAATTCAATTTGTCAGTGATTTGGTGGTGGACCGGTCTAACCTTCACCAACTTATCCTTAACTTGAATTTGGTCGGATACCGATACTTGTAACTCCCTTAGCGCGTAAAAACCCGGATCAGAACGCACAAATTTAGATTTCTCCCCGTTGTTAATCATATCCGTTGACAGCGTAGCATTCATTGTTGCCCAAGGAGTCTTGCCTTCCGGGGTAATAAGTCCATTGCTGATTGCTCTCTCTGTAATTTCCCGGTAGTGGAGGGGCATTCCTGCCTCTGACAATATTTTAATCGCGGCTTGTTTGAATGATTCCATAATCACCTAATATTATGTTGTTGTTACTATATAACTTTTTGTATCGTCCGAAACTAATGATCCCCCCATAGTTTTGTCAAAATATCCTCAATCCTCTTTTTAGCTTCGTGTTTTAATAGTTGTACACTATCAAGCGCTCGCAACTGCTGTTCATATTTTTCAACAATTTTGCCTTGTATTTCGATAGGGGGAAGAGAAATTCTTATTTTTGCTAATTGATCCCGGTTAATTTTTGGCATTCCGGATCTACCTTCTTGAAATGATTCTGTTTTTTTTGCGAATAATTTAGACTGTAAAACCATTGCAAGGTATTTAGGAAGAATCAATTCCGAATTTACTTTCAATGGATAAATATCGGAACTGCAAACTCCGTTAAATTCGGCATAAAAACACTTCTGTAGATTTGGACGGACTTTGTTATACACCACATGATTTTTCTTAAAAACATTTGATGGGCCAATAATTCCCGCATCTCTTACAGTTTGTAAGTTTAAGAGCCTTCCTGTACCCCCTTCGATATTTTCACCTCCCACGTAAATCTCATCCATCAATCCCGATAAATCCTTAACCGGGGAGCCATCAACCTCTGCTAATTTTTCAATAAATTCCTCCGGATATTGTGATTCTAAGAACTGATCCACCGTAAATGAATCCTCAATTCTCTCTGCGCCCTCAATAATTCTCTTTTGCCTTCCTATTTCTTCCACAAATTCTTTTTGGATGTCAAGTGAAGGTAGTGGTATTTTAAATTGAGATAAAAAGGCTGCTCCAGCTTCATTCTTTATTCCACCAGCTTTTTCGAGATTAATGTTCTCTATAAATTTATTTGATCTTAAAACGGAGAGGAGATATGTCGGATCGATTTCTTCCTGATTAACTTCATAAACCTGATAATGTGTTGAACAAACCAAATCCTTGGGACTAATTGCGACGGCACCTTGATGAACATTGATTTTCGAAGTAATAAGGTCACCTTCCTTCGCCTTGTATAAATCCATTCCTGTTTCTCTAACTTCTCGCAAATAAATCTTTCCGTCGCCAAAAGAAATTTTTTCTACAATATCATATTCGCCTTTGTAATCGTTTTTTTTGATTTTCTCATATTTCGGATTTATTAAGTTTTCCAGGCTGACAATTGGATATTGGAATCCCTTTCTTAGAATATCATCCAGCTTCTTTAGTTTTTTATTATTCTCTAAAACTTCAATTCCAAGCTTGCTCAAATATTCCCTAGCTATATCCATATGAAGAGCATTTTGTGGATTAAACGAGGCGAAGGATCGCGATCGATGTTTTATTGTCTGCTTTATTTAGTACTTGGTATTTCTTTTCTATTGTCGATCCATTCTGGGCTTCAACATCTATTAAGATTTCATTCCAAGCCTGAACCTGTTCAGAGCTTAAGCCACTTCGATAATTCTGCAAATTAAAGTGGTAAGAGTGAGCTTTTTCTATTACCTTAGCTATCTCATTCTCAATTTGCCCTTCTACAATATTGTCATATTGCCATAACTTTTCGCCATACATTTCCTTGCTTAACTTGCCATCGGCAAATCTCTTTTCAAGATCTGTGATAAGTGCTTCCCGCTTTTTAGCATTCTTTTTTTCTGTCTTTTCTCGTACTTCCTGACGGATTCTTTCAGCAACTCGCGGGTCAAGGGTCTCTATCTGCTCTTTTGAAATAAGAAAGCTATATTTGCTTTCTTGTGGTTGTTTCCTTTGTTTTACCTCTTTAAAAAGTTTCAGTAGTTCTGGAATTTGACTACCTGGAATCTCTTTACGGTTTGTACCCATACTAAAGCCGTCGTTTTCAATTTTGTAATACCAGACAAAGTTTGTCGGTTGCCCTTTTTCAAAATACAGAATCGATGTTTTTGCTCCCTGTCCTCCTTTACTCACAAACACCCCTTGCGGCAGGCTGATAATGGCTCGTAAATTCGCTTCGTTTATCAGAAGTTTTCGAAGAGCACATGCACTATTTTGAGCCCATGTAAGAAACCCCTCGGACACAATAACTGCACATCGACCGGATTTATTAAGTAAATCGAACATCAATTTGACAAACAAGATGGTTGTTTCAGATTCTTTGCTGTATTCTTCCCATACATTTGGATAAGCAGGCTGGTCCCGCTCAGCTCCGAAAGGTGGATTGCTAATTACTACACTTTTACTATGTGTATCTTGGGTTGGATCGAAAATTTTAAGGCTATCTCCTTGCTCAATATTATGCGGATTTAAGCCCCTAATATACATGTTCACAGCAGCCATCTTTCGGATTCTGCCTTGGTACTCAATTCCACCAAGTCCAGTACGATAAAATTGATTTGCGATATTCTCTGCAGGGAATTGACGCGTTCTCCTAGCCTTTTCGATCACATATTCATAAGCGTTAAACAAAAAGCCAGCGGTACCACAAGCTGGATCGAAGATGGTATCAGTGAAATCAGGATCTACCATCTCAACCATCATTTTTCGGATATGGTCTGGTGTTCTATATAAACCCAGGTCTTTTGTACCACCCGTTTCAGAAAGTGCTGATTCGATTGCATCTCCAAGCAGGTCAGTTTTTAATATCCATTTTTCGTCAATTTCATTTACCAATCCAATTACCTCAGCAATAACCCCACCTTTAACGTTGTTTGTGAAATTTGAATTAGCAAAGACTTCTTCCATCAAGACTAGCTGATCTTGCATTTTTTGAGGGAGATTACCTGAAACAACATTTCTCGCTTTGGAAATTATGGATGCGTAAAACGGAAAGATGTTCTTGTTCAATTCTGACAAAATTTGGTCGCCATTTAATGAAAGTAGATGCGAGAATAGAAGTCGGTAATTCTCCCCCTCGAATAGTTTTCGAAGAGGAGCGAACGCCGCATCCTGTTTTATTTTGGCCTCAAAAATACGAAGGAGAAGCAGCTCGATAATATACTCTACTCGCTCTACTGGGGTTCCAGCTGGACGTAACTTGTTGTGAAGTCGCTTTAAAATATTATTGGTATCATTATCAGCGTAATGAACTGTTGATCTTCCCATAATTTATGCCTTAAATGTTGATTGTAATTCGTTAAAGACTTCAGGAAAACGATTATTAAATGCCTGATTTACATCATCATAATCTTTACCGATTATTCGAGCAAAAATTGGATTATTGAAAATCTCCACTGGGGCAATCTTTCTTTTTTCAGCAATATTAGCCGAAATAATGTCCTTCATATCCCTTAATATCTGGATTTGGTCGTCATTAAAATTATAGGTTTTTATATATGATTCAAATCCGTTTTCCACTCTCTCCTTGGGTGTGGGTATAGTTTTTATATTCAATGCATGTAAGAAGAAGTCCCAGATTGAGCCTTGTTCAAAGCCATAAACTTTTTGTAATTGTCCCTCATCTAAGAATACCTCCGGGTTTTTGGCCCACTCTTTTATGGTTCCTATTTCTTCCTCGTTGGGTTCATAATTGCTGTCATTTCTGGCTTTTTCTTTTATCAATTCAAGTTCTGGAGAAGCACCTGTTTCCAATTCTGCTTCCCAAAGTTGCCGAGCTTTATCGATTCGGAATGTTATCAATCACCTGAACATTATCTCCGTGTAAATAGACCCGCTGAATTAAGTGCGCCGGATCCGGGTTATCAATTATCCCTGCCGATGTTCTAATAAGATCGTCACCCCCTCTTTCCCTTCCCTCCTCGGTAGGAACCTGTTCGTGCAAATAATCTTTTTATTCTCTTTGGTGGTTCCCTTGCCATTGTCTTCCATTTGCTGGCACAGACCAACAAAGTCTAAAACCCGAAACTTCAACTTGCCGGTTTTAGGATCAAGGCGTGTGCCACGTCCAAGCATTTGAATATATTTCCCAACAGATTTTGTAAGATTGACAAACCCGATATATCGCACACAAGGAATGTCGACACCTGTACTCATAATATCAACCGATACTGCCACAAAGGGTTTGTGGTTGTAGTCATTAAACCATTTTTTGAATGTAGCATTGAGCTCATCGTTTTCGGAGATAATCGCTTCCGCATATCTTGGGCTTAATTCATCAGTTTCGATTTTGAATACCTGGTTGATTGCTTTAACTAACTGAACCGCTGTGAGCTTGGCTGACGCTGAACATTATCACTTTCTCTCCATATTCGGTGTTTTTCTTCAATTCTTCAGCTACTCGCAAACAGTTATTCCAGGCAATAAATTTCCTGTTTAATTGTTCAAGCATTACCTTTTTTTCTTGATCAAGTTTGACCAGCTCCTCAGTTTTTACATCAAAATAATGGTCAAAATTTACACCGACTTCTTGGCAGTCTTTGTCAACTCTGTTTCGATGGACAAGACCGAGTATGGTGGCCAGAAATCCTTCATCGATCCCCCGACAGAAAGTCAAACTGATAATCCGGTTCTCCGGTTTCACAGCCGAAAAGTTTATAAGTGTCTAAAATGGCCAAATCGTCTTCTGATATATCTTTATCTTTTGCTGCAATAACCGATCTGGGAGTTGCTGTTAAACCAATCCGCGGGCATAAGAAATGGTCAAAAATCAACTTCCGGTTAATGTTTATTGAGCGATGGCATTCATCAACTACGATTAGATCGTAGTAATTGCTTGGTATATTTTGATAAATATTTTCAAGGGTGTCGATTACAACGACATGTATTTGGGCATTTCTATATAAACGGTAGTTTGAAGAAGTTATCCGGATAGCCGAAAACTCCTTGCTAATTAACGAGAATCCTTCATTCATCGCTTGTTCAGCCAGCATCACTCGATGAACCACTAACAATACCCGCTTAGCCATGTTGTATTCCAGCAATGCTTTCACATAAGCAACCATGGTTCTTGTTTTACCTAATCCGGTTGCCATGTGAACGAGCATTTTTTGCTTACCATCCTTGAACTTCTGTAATAGAGTTTCTATACATTCTGTCTGGAAGTACATCACTTTTCCGCAACTCGGGTTCATTCCCCCTGCGATGGATTTATCAATCTTAATTTCTCGATTTTGGTTTATTTTCTTTGCCTGTTCAATTTTTAATTTCATATCCTCCAAAGACATTAGAGTATTTACTTGTCTGAACTCTCCAGATTCTAAGGCCTCTCCATTCAGTGTCGTAAAACAATATTCTTTCAGGGGAGCAAGCATACAGAAATCGGGGCTTCAATACAGCAGCATATAGTGTTCGAAGTTTAACTAGGGCTTTCTTTTCATCTTCAAATTTGTTTTCAAATACAGCTATTACGTTTCCAAACAGGTCCGTGAGAGTGATATCAGGTTTTATGCTCTTCCTGCCTACAAATTGTTTCTGCTGTTCTGGAGTAAGGTTATATTCCTGTTGGTAGTACAAGGTATCGCCAACCTTCCAGCCTAGTTTCGTAAGCTCATCTATTATTTTTAAATCAGTGTCTGTCGCTTCGTTTGTTTTCGGCATAGTTTTTTCCTTTATCGTCCCCGTCAGGTGCTATAGGTTGATTTTACACTGTTACCCGATTTTAAATTATTGCCTCTCGAATTTAAAATCAGGTGGATCGATTTAGATGATCGTAAACAAAACCCAAGTCAGGAAACATACAATTATTCGATCGATTCTCGCTAGGGATTCTACGGTAAGCTGGGCGAGGACTTGTTGTTCGATGATGGGAAACTAATACGGTTGATTTTGAAACTGCCAACTCAGATCCCAGTGAGAAGGAAATACTGTAAGCCAACATTTCCCACATAGACGAATATCTGTTTCTTCTTCGAGAAAACCGAACGCCAATTTTGGATTATGGATACTTGGTGTTTTTCTTTTTAAGATTGGAATGCTGCATCCCTTACTCTTTTTTAATCTCCGTAATAAACTTTCTGACATCATCCTCTAATAATCTGTGCCATCTTATTCTTGTTTGCCCCTCAACAAAATTCCCATTTAATATCGCTTCATCCGGAGACAATTTTTCTGCATTTTTTACCCCGGCCAGCCTGGAATTGTTTGAGCTGGTGGTGCGAAAGACCAGAGTGTTAGGTAGGTTGGCTCTTATTTCTGCTGGAAGATAACGACTGCCGGCGAAATCGTAAACTAAAATCAGGTGGATACCTGCTGTTCCCGCAACGCTGGTGAGCCAGGCAATTGAATATTGAATTTCCTTATCGGGTTCTTCACATAACCTCCCCACAACAATGATCCTGGGGAGCTGTAGCCGGTCAGGGAGTTTGTCGTAAGCCGAAAAGGTTCTAACACCCGCCTGGGAGAAAATCTTAAACCTCCGGGACACCTCACCCGTTGTCCAATAGAATGCTGAACGGGCTTTACTGCTGCTCTCAATCACGGGCGATAAGCAGATGCGGAATTCCCTTTGTAGATTTGCAGATAGTTTGATTGATCGATGAGAACAAACCTGATTTGGTCTGGGGTGCAGCATAAAAGCTGGGAGCATAACAGGGTATCGATAAATTCCATCTTCCTGCTTTGGGGATTTCCGATTATCAGCAAGTGTCCGGTTTTTTCAAGCGACACATGAATGGGCTTATTATCTTGATCCACACCAAATGGTATCTCCCAGATTTTTGGTTCAAATGGCAGTGACCCTAATTTCACTTTCGGCAGCGAATACTTACTAAAGTTTTCTGGATCTTCATTGCCGGTGGCAGATGTTGAGCCGTTTTTGTAATTCAGGTAGTCTTTATACCCTTTGAAATTGACTTCTCTTGGTTTGGCACCATCAGCCGGACCGACAACCCCCATCTTCTCTAATTCATCCAGGATTTTCTGCTGCCCGGGCGTAACCGATGTTCATTTTTCTTTGAAGATAGGAAGCACTCGCGTTTTGGCCTTCAATTACCAACTTTGCCGCTGTCACCGGATAATCCGTCTAACTCCTGGTCGGTCGCATACAGATATGAGATTCCGGGTCTGAAAGCAAGAACATTTTTTGTCTTCATGAAATATCTTATTTACCAGTCATTATTTACCCTTCAATTTTTTCAATAATCCTGAAAAAGTGATTCCTCGTTGATTTTTCAGTGTCTCGAAAAATATCTTTTGGGGCAACTCCGCTTTCCAATCGTCGACTGTAAGTATCGACAATTTCCTCTAAATCCCTAGGCGTACCATCAAGCGAAAGGGAATTTAATACTTTGGCAAAATTTGGTTTACCCTTGTCGTCTTCGCATATATAGACATCCATCGCGCTTCCTTGAGCATCATGGGGTAGAACCACTACATGGTGGTCACCTACCCTTGCACTCCCCCGGCTGAGTCCATCCCTGCCAACAGACATCTCAATTCCATCTCCCATATGTCAAAATAATAGCACTAACTTTATAAACACTCCCCTATCTGCAACTCTTTCACCAGAAGCAAAATGTCGTAAGTGCTTAGTATTGTTTGTAGATTTTGGCGATTACTGCATCGTGAAATTCAATCTCCTTCAATGGAGTTTTATTTTGGAGGTATTTTATGACATCGGACTCTGGATGTTGATTAGCCAGATATGTTTCTAAAACAATATAGTCAGCACTTTGAAAATCCTTCGATATTTTTAAACTTGAATAATATCGAACTGGATCATCACAACCAGCAATATACACGCTCCCTTCAACTGATTGCTCAGTTAAGAACTTGGCAGCCAATCTAGTACTCGAACAAAAGCCAACCATGTCATAGTTTTGTGCACCTGAGGTCCGCCTACCAAAAAATTGTAATAGAGGTGGTAATCGGGACTGTATAAGGTTGGGGTAAGGATTCCAATTGTGCTTAGCACTATCAGAGTTTTTTTTAGAAATGTATTAGAGACCTTCTCGATGAATTTCAATAATCCCCAGGATGAGAAAATCACGAACCAAGGTAGAAGTGGCAATCCATATCTAATACCCAACTTCTTGTTTGAGATGCTTATCAATAAGAAAAAAATGAAAGTGTAGAAAATGATCGGAGAGTAATCACCGCTCAACAATTTGGATCGGTTGAGCTTGGAGTGAAATAGACTATAGACACTAATCACAAAGCCGAACAACAGCACTACAGGCATTCTCATCAAGTATTGGACGATATAAAAGTCGAAGCCTGGATTAGCAGTAGATACTCCCCTGTAAAACACGCTCATTCCAGATTGAACCAGATTAAATTGACGGATTAAGTATTCGATCACCGACCAAACAGGAGCTTTCCAGGACGATGGCCACAGGACGGTAACCGCAACTGCGAAAGTCATTACATTTACCAACAACAATTTGACCGAATATTTGGACTTGCTTATTAATAGCGAGTAAAGTATCCAACAAACGATTGGCAGTATTCCATTCGGTTTGGTCAGGAAAGCCATCGAAAGGAATAGCCCCGGAGAAATATTTATCCTCTCTTTCTTTGAGAAATAAATGTACGTAATCAAGGACGAAAAAGAGAAAAAACTCAAATAGGAGTTGTGAACTGACCCAGCGGTCTAAAGAAATCGCGATCGGGTTGAAAATGTAGATGAGTGCTGAAATCAAGGACAGTTTTCGCGAAAAAATTTCTGAACCAAAAAAATACATGAAAACAGGCACTAATGAGCCTATGAGTACTATTGGCAGTCTTGAGGCCAATACGTCATTGAACAGATTTAAACTGTATTTCCCCGCTCCCGCGAATAGGACATGTGATAATCCACTCAGGAAAGTTAGTGGAAGACCGATCGCCTCTGTCATCCCAGGGTTTGTCCACCACCCATTCAAGAGAAAATTAATGTTTCCGTGTATTAATGTGTACATCTAGTTCTTTCCCCCGTACCATCCAGATAATCTCATCAGAATATATGGAAGCATCACTTAGCCTGTATAACCTAATAGCTATAGCAACCAGGTATAGTAACAGGCATATCCGGACTTTGTTTGTAACAAATAGGTTCTTTACTTTATCCCCCACAGATTAATTATAGATCGAACAAATATATCTTGTTTACCTCAAGTGGTTTAGGTATTACCAATGGCCTTATTCCATAATTTTCTCCGATATCTGCAACTTTTCCGCTTGACACAGGTGTTTGATTTAGCTAACTTGAAGGTAGTTATAAAGTTTGACGGAAAACCCTGAAACCAGGCTTCCGGCGTAAACTTAACATGGTCATTTCTATCGCTTCACAAAAAGGGGGGGTTGGGAAAACAAGCACAGCCGTTTCGCTTGCTGCAGGCCTGGCCAGAAAAGGTAAAAAAACGCTTCTGATCGACATCGATTCCCAGGCCAATTCATCCAAGGTTCTGGTTGCTGAATATCCCAAACTCAAGCCTGAACAGACCATTTACAACACGATCATCAACCGCAATCCCCTCCCCGTTCACCAGACGGCTGTTCCCAATCTGTTCATCGTTCCCTCTCACATTTTGCTTTCAAACACCGATATTGAACTGACAACCGCCATCGACCACCGGGAAGCCCGGCTGAAAACCGAGCTGGACAAGATCGTTGGCGACTACGAGTTTGTTTTCATCGACTGCCCCCCTACCCTCTCCTGGCTGACCATCAATGCTCTGACAGCATCCGATAAAACCCTGGTGGTGGTATCACCGGGTTACTTTGAGCTGGATTCGATTGTCCAGCTCTCCAAAACCGTCCAGGAAGTGCAGCAGTATTTCAATCCCCAATTGGAACTTATTGGGCTTTTTGTTTACCATGTCCGATCCGACCATAAACACAGCTACATCGCTCCAGTTGCTGCGCCAGACATACACCGACAAGGTATTGAAAACCGTGATCCCCCGAAACACTGACCTGAGAGATGCCCATTTCAGCAAGCAGGACATTTTCGGATTTAAATCTGACGCCAAGGCTGCTTTCGCCTATACCAAGTTAATTCATGAACTGTTTGACCTATGAGCAAAAAAGTTTTAAACGTTGATGCCATAAAAAACGAGCTTCAAGGGGCATCGCTTTACTTCACCAGACCTGCTCTTCCCCCATTCCCTGCAGCCGAATCCCCAGTTGAACCTGTTCAGGTTCCAGACACACAACCGACTCCGGAAATAAAAGTCAGAAAAACAAGAACCAGGGAGGTTGTTTCTGTTCCCAAAACTGACAAAAACAACAATGATGGAATAAACGAACGAACGGACGACAACGAACGAACCGAACGTTCTAAAGTTAGATCAACCACAACGCACTAAAATCCGGCACACCTTCGACATTTTCGCAGACCAACTTCTCTCCCTGAGAGAAATTTCCCTTGATCAAGAAAAAATTTACGGTGAAAGGGTGCTTCTGGGGGATCTAGCCCAACAAGCATTAGACATGCTTATTTCAAAGGAGAAAAAATAAATAATCAACGAAACAATAATCGAAGCAACGACACGTTCGAACGAACGGTCAAACGATTATTCGTTCGAAAATCACAAAGGGATGCAAAGCGCCGGGGAAATCCTGGAAAAGCATACCATTGTCGTTCTCAACGAAGCCCTCAAACACGGCTTTGCTCAGATTCCCCGGTATGTGCTGTGTTACCGCGAGTTGTCATTCGGAGCCAGATTGACTTATGCCGTACTACTCAGCTACGCCTGGCAGGAAGGCAGCTGTTTTCCGGGGCAACAAAAAATGGCATCTAACTTGGGGGTGACTCGCCAAATGGTGAACACCTACCTCAACGAGCTAAGGCTTCACAAATTCATTGACTGGGAGAGAAGGGGGCTGGGAAAAACGAATGTTTACTATATTCTGGACTATCAACCCTTGGAAATCGAAGCTGATGTAAAGCCCAGTTTACATCTGGATGTAAACCCTGCTTCCCATACAGATGTAACCCCCAGTTTACATAAATATAAACAGAATAATAAAAACAGAAAGAATATAAACAGAAGAAAAAAGCGATAAATTTTTCGTTTGAATTTTAATTCTGATAGCGTTCCAGATAGGCAGTCAGATCTTCAGGATCATCCCAGGGGTTGTACTGCTCCTCAGTCGCTTCACTATTCAAATCATCCCGAGCCTGGCGAATCTTCTCGTTTGGCCTCTTTGTCAGCTGAACAAATCGGAAGAACACCACACCACCCATGATCTTTTCGCAGGGATCGTGCCGGAGCAGGGGATCGTCCTTGATACCAATCCGGACTTTCAGGCCGCATTCGGGGCATTCCCATTTCGTCAGGGATGATCTGCCTTTAGGCTTTTTGCCAAGGAAGTCCAACAGCCACTTGAACCAGTCCCAGTCGATATCCGGAGGCTGGGAAGATAGGTCAGGTGGATCTATCCCCAGTTCTTTCATCACCACGGCAAATGGACCATCGGCCAGTTTGAGGTGATAGCCTTCACCGATCTTGGGATGCAGTCCTATGCTCTCGCACTTTTCCACAAATTCTTTGTTGTGGTAGACCTTGCCGACTTTGACGGGATCTTTTCCTGTTGTCTGCTGCCACTCATGCACCAGTTCATGGGCAAGCGTTTCCAGAAGTGCCCATTGTCCGAACCGCCAGGCTATCTTGCCCTCTATGTCAAGGTAATGATCAGTATTGAAGGTAATCTCGTAAAGCAAGCCCTGGGGGTTTCTGGTAAGCCTGTATGCAGCCAGGCGTGTTTATATTTCTTAGATTGTTGAAGGAAATAATCGGATCGGGCATTTGGGATCGGTCGATCCTGGCTATCGGGTCGATCAACCTCTCCCTGAACAGGACCGCCATCCGGTATAGGTATTTCGCTTCGTCTGAGTACTCCCAGTCCCTCGCCGTTTCAGCGTTTTTCCTGACTTCCGGTTGGGGATTGGTATCGACGATCAACTTACCCCGCCGGGCAGCCTGCTGGGAGTTCTCTGTCCTTCATACCCCCCTAATTACAATTTTATCCCCACTTGTCTATACGGGACAAGCGTAAGCCAGAGCAACCGCTCGATGCAGACTGCACGTTCGATACCTTAATGTGGCAGGTAAAAATGGATCAAATCAGGGGAGGAGGACGAGATTCGTTACCTCGTCAAGAAAGGTTTTGTCGTCTAGTAGAAAACCAACCCTTCCAAAATCAATTTGATCATTAAAAATCGACGGGAAATCCAAACCATTTATCGATACCTCCACATTATTCCCCTGTACGGTAAGTGTCCCGGTTTGTTGGTCCATATAGATAATTGATGTTTCACCGACAACTCGCCAATTTCCATCCTTCCTTATTGTCCACTCGTGTGTAGACCAGCTCGATCTAAATGCATAGTAATTATTAGGGTCGATAAAAGCCGGAGCGACCATTAGCGCCCAGTTGTTTGCATGATCAAATCTCACCGTAAACTCAATAAGGTAATTGGGTTCGTCTGGTGCAGGGATAAACATCCAAGCCCCATTGGATGCAGCGTAGGTAACCTCACCATTTATTATCACAGATCTTTTCGGATAACCTTACCGATTCAGGGTCAAATCCACTCGAAAAATCATCTACAAACCAAGGGATAGGGGTGGGAATAGGTGTTTCAGTTGGAGTACTGGTGAAGTGACGGTTGGTGTTACCGTTGGTGTGTCAGTCGGAATTTCCTGAGTTGCTGTCAAAGTTACAGCCGGGTCTGATCCGGACTTGGAATTCGAAATTTTCATTTATCGCTTCGCTTGTGAAAGTAGGCGAAATGTAGGTGTAATCTGGGTTGCCTGTGCCAAGGGGATCCAATTGAATATTTGATTAAGAACCCAAAATCCGACAAGAACTCCAAGCGTAAGGATAACCCCAATAAGCATATATAAAAGCATCCGGCCGCACCCGATACCTCCATTGCGGTCATCTGAACCACCTCCAGAACCACCATCGGAATCACCAGCATATCTTTCAATTTCATCGAAATCTCGTCTCACAATCGCTAGGGTTTTGTAATTCGGCCTAGGGTTTTGTAATTCCGATGACGGTCGGATAACTAGGGAGTTCTCCAATTCGTCCAGTACAACACGAACTTCAGTTTCTTCAGGCTGAGTTTGGATGGTATCTGCCAACGCCGGACAATAATCCTCCCGGATAATATTCCACCTCTCCTTTCTCTTTCCGGGAAGAAGTTCGGTTTCAAGCCCCAATTTTCCATAGATATTGCTGAAATGAAATTCTATTGCTTTGAAACTCACCCCCAGTTTTTTCGCCATCTCCTTCTGTTTGTTCCCCTCACAAAACAGCATCAAAATAATCTTCTCAGTAGGGGTCAATGTCCCTATGGTTTTTTTGATTTCTCCCGTGTCCATTACTCACCCCCCTTACTAGGGATTTAGTTTGCCGTCGATTTGAAAACCCTATCGACTTTCACATCCTGCTTTTTTTACACTTACGGCACGCAAATTCACATGGAGGTGTGAAGTGTTACAAACCATCGCTCAAGAAGCAAGGTACGCAGTCAATGTTGGAAAGGAGCACCACTGGCGATTCCGGGTTGTCGGGACAGGAGGCATGATCGAAGAATCCTATTTTAAAAACGGATGGTGGTACTGCCCTAGTCTACCATTCCATCTGAAGCAGTGGGAAGGGTAAACGCCCTTACAAAAAGCGGCGTCAAAATCCAAGGCTTTATCGTCGCCCACGAGGCTTCCAATCTGCTGCAAGCCCCGAAGGCACCGCCTGCTGCTAGAACCTCAGGCTCAGGCGAAAACGGTCAAAAAAGAGAAAAGCAGTCCTCAGATATCCATCGACCTGGAAACAGTCGCTGAAGTGATTCTGAAGGTCGCAGGATTGGTAATGCTATTGCCTTTGATGATTTTCGGCATGGTTTTGGACCCACGGTCATCGTTGTTTTGGAGGATGGGACATGGTTAGAAGTGGTCAACTTTTTAGAATAACCCGGGACACGGTTCGTTTTCTTCTGCCCTGGATTGCAAGGGGCGGGATGTGGATTTTTGAAATGACCTTGAGAGCCTATATTGCCATCTGGGTAGGTTTTACGACGATGGCTCCAAGGATGGCCGAATTGTTCCAAACCCGTGGGCTGAACTTGGGTATCCCAGGTATCTACGACCTGACCCTTTACCGGATTGGACTGGTGCTGGCCTGGCTAAATCTTGTCACCGCCTGGATCGTGCAATCTTTTATCACCGTTTGGCTGGTCAGGCTTGTCTTGCGCATGGTTTTGGGACTGATTTGGTCCTGAGAGTATATTGTGATTACCATCTGTGTCTCAATATGGCAACTGAGATGAAAACTATACCCGGACGAGTGTATATAAAAGTTTTTCATACGATCAATGATTACGCGACTGCGGAGCAGATCCAGATCCTGCTGTTCGGCACGACCGAGCCCAACAACCGGACGCGGGTGATGCTTCCTCGTCTGGTTGAGAAAGGCAAGCTCCGGGAAGCACAGTACGGGCCGCGAAAAGTTTACATAGTTCCCAGATTTTAAAGTCGCGCCCAGGATAGAAACCATCGAGCACGGATTGGGATCGACGGAGGGGATGGTCAGGTTGCTTAGGTCGGACATGACTGCGGAGGTCATCCCCTCCAGGTTTTTCAAAGGCATGGGTAGCATCCCCGAATGGGGCTTGAAGTTACGAAACAGTGTACTGCTGTACGAATTCTGCACCCGGTCGAATTATTACGGCCAGCTGAGAAAAAAGATCGAGGCGTACGAGAAGAATCTGGCCGAAAATCGAAAGCCAGTTGGGAAAGTGTGTCGTGCTGTTTGTCTGCGATGTGAACCGGGAATATGTCAGAGACTTTCAACTCCAAACCCGATTGGGCATGGTTCACCGACTACGAGACATTCAAAAGCGTGCCCATCGGCCAGCAGCTGACCGCACCAATTTATTTCTGGTACGACGGCAAGGAGTATCCACTGACGAAATGGACTGGCAACTGATTAGACACATGTTGTTTGGTAAACAACCTCCCGTCAGAGTGTGGGAGGGTTGGGACGATCTGTTCGACGAGAGCCTGACCTTGGCGACTCTTAATCCTCGGCCGTCAGGGAACCGGCAAGACATCATCCTGGCTAGGCACGTGGTCAATTACTTTCTGGCGCATCCGGACGGGCCCTTTTTGTCCTGGACTGGTGGGGAGCAATCACCAATGCCATTCTTACACTCTTTCGCAGTTGGACGAAAAACGCCCGGGATGAAAAGGCTATCGGAAACGGATCATTTACGACGAATTGGGCAATCCGGATTGGGTCGTACCCCTGCCGGAGTTTTCCGAAGAGTACGGGGACTTATGAGGAGCAGGTGCAGCGGGTTTCAAACAACTTGGGGAACCTGGAACCACACCTGGTCCAGCAGACCCCGGTGATCGGCGGATTGGCCATCAAAAACTCTCCGAACTTTTTCGGAGTTTGTACCGCGGTGACCGACGAGCAAGGGTATCCGTGGCAGATAACCGAGGTCAAAAAACTGATTGTGGACGAGGGGTTGTTACGGCGGTGTCTGAACAAATTCGGATACAAAATACCGGATTCCAAATATTTTTTGGAAAGGATCTTTCTGGAGAAGAAACCCGCAGGAAAACATACTTAGATACCCATGCCATTACTTCAATCTTGGGTGCGATCGAACCCCGAGAAATCCGGGCCAGGTTGGGTTACGACAAACCAGGGTGGACAGCCAAAGAAGCCATCGAAAAAGGCAGGCTGGTGCTGGTGAATGGAGCCAGCCTGATTAACCAGCGCCACGCCCAGCATTATCTTTTCACCCAGGTCTACTCACTTATTAAGGAGGAGATCAACCGGCGTATTCCCGATGACCCCGACAACAAACCGATCAGCCTGGTATTGGATGAGGTGTATTCACTCATCGGTATACCTGGTATGGCCGAAGAAATCGGAACGATTTCGCCATTGTACCGGAGCCGAAAGCTGCAGCTGTATGTGGTCTTGCAATCTCTCTCTCAGCTGGCAAAACCATTGGATGAGCAGATCTGGCTTTTGGGAAACAAGTTGGTGTTTGCGATGGAAAACAAGGAAGAGGCAGAAAAAGTAGCCCGCCAGCTTTTTAAATACGACCCCCGTTATCTGAAACAACCGGCCAGGACAATCAACCAGAACAACATCGTCGAACCGGAAGCAGGACAGGATCGTTGATCGCCACTGGATTCAAAACTGGGACATCGGGAATGCATCATGCGCCGATTTATCAGCGAGAGGCAACTGGATCCGCACGTGATCCATGTGACCCAAACCCGATCGCACCCCACGAACCCGCCTCAATTGTCCGTCAGGGATATAAAGGCGCAGCTACTCAGAAGACGGGCCATACCAGTGCGGGATGCCTTGGAAGTTATCAATCAGCGTAAGACTTGATGTCGAGAGGAGAACGCCCCCGCAGGTTTAGCACCTTAACAAGGCTTATCCGGGCATGACCCGATAAGCAGGCCAAGAGCCAAGGAAGGGGGTGAAGACTATGAGGCTGATGGATAACGCGTTGTTGAAACGCTTTGCCCAAATTGGTGCTCAGAGACATCAACGATCCGATCATCGTTGCCCATTTCTTCAATCCTGCAGGGGCGGGAGATTGGTGGGCGACCGAGTACGATCCGGAAGACAGAACGATCTTTGGGTAGGCGTCAATTTTCCCCGGCATGGACGAGTGGGGTTACACCTCACTTGACGAGCTGGAAGCCTACAAAGGACCTCTGGGTATAGGTATCGAGCGGGATCTTTACTGGAAGGAGAAAAAAGCCAGCGAGGTAATTCCGATTTACTGGAATAATCCACGGCCTGTAGCTCTCTTTCTTGGCTCTGGCCGTGGATATAGCTACTACGGGCTGGACCCGTTTTAGCATGCCAAGACCAGAAAGGGGGTGAGAAAAATGGCCTTTTAATGTTGATGCCAGCGAGTCGTGCTGATCTTGTTCGCTATCGTGATGAACGAGATCATGAAATTGGCGTAACCGACTCCGGGTACGGCAAGGATATCCGGTGCCGGGTGTGCGGTCGCTCCATGGAGCAGGTGCATACTCACTGGTCGTACCAATTCCCATTTGAGATATGGGTGGTGACTTCCAGATACAACCTGTCTCCAAACACAGTCAAGCGCTATCTGTGTCCGCAGAAGCATACCCAAGCCTGGTACGTACCAAACCTCGGGCGACCGGAAGTGTGACGTGCTGGTCACGAAAGACTTCTGGATGGGTTAGTCCCATCAACGGCCAGGGCCGGTTTCTCATTCTGGTCTTGGCCGTCGAAGTTGATTGGATTTTATATGATGAAGGCAACGGAACGCAACAAAGAACACGAAATATGGGAGAAAGCTGAAAGGCTGTCCCAACAGTTCATCCAGCGACGGGATGTGTATGCCCGGCAGATGGACGATGGGCGGTATGTTTGTATCAACAAGCCCTTTAAAACAGGGCTGATGTACCAGCATTTACGGGGCGACCTGACGTTGGGAACATATCTCTTGGATATCGACAGTCGAGCTAGATTTGTGGTTTTAGATGCAGACAATGATGAGAGTTTTCAAGGGCTTAATGAGATGGCGCACGATTTACAAAACCAAGGAATAAATTCCTACCAAGAGGCTTCACGGCGGGGAGGTCATATCTGGTTCTTCTTCCCATCCCCAATATCGGGAGAGACAGCCAAGGGTTTTGGCATGGGATTATTAAAATCCTATGGCATAGTTGCCGAGGTGTATCCCAAGCAGGGAATACTATCTCAAGGACCGGGCTCATTGATACGGGTGCCGTTTGGCATCCATCGCAAGTCCGGCCAGCGGTATGGGTTTATTGGACTGGGCAATTTCCGGCAGCAGATTGAGACACTTTGTTCCCCCCGGACGGTTCCGGAAGCAACTATCGAAACATTCCAATACCGAAAAGAAACTCGTCATCACAACAACGAAAGCGAGAGGATCAAGGATATACCGTTGGTGGATCTTATTGGTCAGTATGTAGACCTGCGTCCGATAGCTTCAGGGTTTATCGGCTTGTGCCCGTTTCATGAAGACGAGGTGCCGAGCTTTGGTATCAACGTCAATGGCAATTACTGGCACTGTTTCGCCGGGTGTGGTGGGGGAGACATTGTTAGTTTCTGGATGAAGTTGAAAAACTGCGATTTTAAAACGGCGGTGAAAGACTTGGAAAAAATTCTGAATGGAAGCAGAGATGAATAAATATTTGGCAATCGCACACCAATATACTTGTGGCAAGAAATAAGCCACTAGCGGGGCGCAGGTGACGCCACCCGGTTTATTAAAAGCAAGGACGATAAAAGACAAGATTTCTAATGAATGAGCTAGACGCTACGAGTGATCGGCCAAGGATCAAGATCCCCCATTTAGCCATCGTGCGGGGACCTGGTCTGTTGCCGATGTATTACTCGACAGGTGAACTCAGTGTTGAGCTGGGAGTGCCGAGAAATACGATCATCTTTTGGGTCAAGAACGGGCTGCCTCATACGTGTGACAAACAAAATCACGTCTGGGTTGTCGGGAGTGAATGTGCGGTCTGGATTGAGGCGATTCGAAAAGCCAATCTCAATAAACCCCCACTATCAGCCACAGAAGCATTCTGCTTTCGTTGCCGAAAACCGGTCGAAGTCCAAGATCGACACACCCAATCAGTAAATGGACGGCTCTTGCTCAGAGGAATATGCCCGGAGTGTGGTTGTAGAGTCAACAAAGGAGTTCGAAATGATAAACCGGAGTAATTACAAGTTGACCCGAGAATTTCTTGATTTCCTGTCTGAAATTAAACAGCTGAGGCCGGGGAGTTTGCACCGTTACAAGCTGGATCTCAACCATTTTCTGATATGGTTGGACGAGACTGCTATTGAAAAGTGTGAAACGAAGCGCCCTTCCTTTGCCTCGTTTTTGCAAACGAGCAGGATGGACGACAGAAATGAACCGTTGGGCGTGAATACACAAAAGAAGATCGTACAAACAACCCGGCGATTCCTGCACTGGATAAAGTTGTATCACCCTCACCGGTTCAAGTCCCTGTCAGTAGTTTGGATTGAATCTTTAAAACCCGCTGCTGGGATTGAGGTTCCAAATGATCATGAATATGTGACCCTGGAAGAAGCGATTCACCTGGCGAAATATACGCTAATAGAGAACAAGCAAGTTTACCTGAGGGACCAGGCTGCCGTGGCTATGTTATTTCTATCAGGTATGCGAGCCAGTGCTTTTTCAACCCTGCCCATTGAAGCGGTTGACCTGCCGGCAATGACGGTAAGGCAATGGCCTTCATTGGGTGTACTGACCAAGAACCAAAAACATGCAACTACTTATCTGCTGAATGTACCGATTCTGGTGGATGTGGTTCAAGCTTGGGATACTGTAGTCCGTTCCCAGTTGCCGTCCTCAGCCATGTGGTACGCCCCTATCAAGTGCGATTGGAATGATCGAACCGTCAGCCCTGAAATGCCCGGTAAGAATCGCAACATCTCTTTGGGTAAAAGGCTAAGGAAACTTTCCCAGATGGCAGGCGTACCTTACAAATCGCCTCACAAATACAGGCATGGACACGCGGTATATGCCTTGTTGCAGGCAAAAACGATGGCGGATTATAAAGCCATCAGCCAGAACCTGATGCACGGAAGTATCAATGTCACCGACTCGATCTATGCGTGGTTGAATGGCGATGAAATCAAACAGCGCATTTCTGCCTTAAGCCAAAACAATTCCGGTTTAAAAACGGCTGACAACGAGCTCGAATATTTCCTATGCAGACTTTCCCGGACAGAACTGAAGCAGGCGATTATCCGGAGCGCTCAACTACTGGCAGATTGAATCTCTCTATGTCACAACCGCCAATTGTCCACCGGGCTAGCCCTGCGATGGGCTTGCTCAATATCGATCTCCGCAATCCGGGCATAATGGCGTACCATGTCCAGTGAGGTGTGACCTAACAAAGCTTGAAGGGTGAAAACGTCACCACCCGAGCGCAGGTAAGTCAGCGCGAAAGTGTGGCGAAATTTATGTGGGTAAGCGTTTTCCACACCGGCTCTATCAGCCATCCTTTTTATCAAATGACGCAGTCCATCCGGTGTCATTGAACGGTTATCCTTACCCAAGAACAAAGGTGCGTCTTGATTGCCCCGATCTTCCCTTTCCACCAGGTAATGCCAGACGGCACTGCGGGTTACTTTTCCCAGGAATACCACTCTGCCTTTACCGCCTTTTGCCCCGCCGAGAACGCCGTGAATTATTTCCAGTTTACCGGTTTTTAAATCGCAACTGCCGATCTTGAGAGAACAAAATTCATTGGCTCGCAAACCGGTATCAAGAAGGGTCATGATGATTGCCCGGTCGCGTTTTGCGGTAGGGCGCTTGTATGAATACGATTGCCGCAACAAAGTGTCGGCTTCTCTGGTCTGGGAACAGGCTTTTACCAGTTTCTCCACTTCTTCTTTGGTGAAAACCTCCATCGGGGTCTTTTGGAACTTCGGCGCGGGGATACCCTGCATCGGATTTGTAATTTCAAATTCCTGACTGATCCATTTGAAAAACGCCGCCAGAGTGACCCAGATATTGCGGATGGTCTTAGGGGAGAGGGGATGGGTTTGCTGGTTGAAGCGCACTGGCGTGTAGTCTTTACGCAGCCAGGCGAGATACTCCCGGATCTCCTGGGTGGTGATTTGGGTAACATCTTCATCCCCTTCATGAGCTGCCCATTTTTTTAAAAGACGTTCGTAAGAGTCGATGGAGCGGGGTGTGAGGCCTTCCGCCCATTTTTGGTTGATGAAGCCCACAATGGCGTCATCCAGACTGACTTTCCCCCTTAACGAGTTCGACGATCTGCGTTTCATTGCAAAAACTCCTTTCCGGCATCGTTTCTGCAACCACAGACCGTCGAACTATAATAAAAACGCAGGCCTGACGGCCTGCGTTTCCGTTAGGTAGCGGGGCCAGGACTCGAACCTGGGACCTTCGGGTTATGAGCCCGACGAGCTGCCACTGCTCCACCCCGCGCCGTTTACTAACCGAGCGGATGGTATTCTAGCACACCCTGCATGATCGGTCAAGGAAAGCCCCTTTATTCCAATCAACTGTTAACCTACGGGTCCAAAAAGAGCAAAGACCTGGTCGACGAGCCAGTTAAAGCATGCTGGCGGTGTAAAACATGGTGGGCAGCCGCTCAGCGATCAGTATCGAAGAACAGGATATACCAGTACTGCCAGTTCTGGTAGGAAACCGGTGTCACGACCACCGTGGGCGTCGGCACCGGTGTGGCATCCCCCGGAGCCAGGGGCACAACCAGCACATCACCAGGTCGCACCAACCGCTCCTGCCCGAGAGCGCGTTCCACGACCGCGCCTTCAGAGGTAGCATAGGCCATTTGGGTTTCCAGGGAAGACTGGGTGGCTGCCAGCTCCGTCACCTGAATCGAGACCAGGCCGCGTTCACGCTCGAGCCGGCTGAGCTCGCTCATGCGGCTGTTAAAATCCATGATCATTAATGAAATGGCAGCGACGCCGATGATCGCTAATATGTAGCGCAAGTTTCGTTGCATGTGTTGATCTTACCCCAGCCCGCGCCGCGGCGCAAGCGAAAGAACCTGAGCGGATACGCTGTACGGTTTGCTGTGCAGGTTTGCTGTGGTGCGCGTCGCCCGGTCATCCAGATGAGTGAATAAAACCGGCGAGCGCATAAAAACACACTCCAGATGTACTCTGGAGTGTGCAGGTTTCATGCCGAAGGTGGGAGTCGAACCCACACTCCCGTACGGGAACTACGCCCTGAACGTAGCGCGTCTGCCAATTCCGCCACTTCGGCCTGCTGTGTGCTGGCAGGAAATGCTAAGCAGGTAGGATTTTACTCTGTTTCTATGATTTGTCAACCGTTCGCGCTGATCTTGCCGGAGCCTTGTCGCTGCCCTTCCGGGGTTAAAGCGATCCCGAATTTGGGAGGTTTCCTTGCGGGCAATGGATGATTCCAAATCCGATGACCCCATAGTCTCTGCAAGGAATTCAACACACGAAAGCCGCTGGGGATATTGTGTGGTGTTCTAGCCAAATCATGGGAAGTTAAATCCCCACCCCTGTTCGGTGGCGGGGAATTTCGGAATAACAGGCGGTCGCCCGGATTGGACTGCCCGGATGAGTACGAACAACTTCTCATCCACCATGGCTGGCATTTTCCGTGCAACTGGATACAATTAATGAAGCACAGATCAACAGGTGGGACAGATCGCCAGAGAGACTCCGGAAGATCTGCCGTGCTATAATCAAAATAGGAACTGCCTTATGCTTACGGTTTATCAGACCGTCGCCGCCATACTTACCTCACCTGCCGGGAGCCTGACGTACCATCTCATCCTGGCTTTTTCGATCGTCTGGGCACTGCAAAGCAGCCTGAACATCTGGCGCGTTGAGCGCTACCCGTCTGCCCGGCGCATGGCAATCGGGCTGGGTTTGCTGCTTGCCAGCCGCGTCATCCTGTTTGCCGCGGGTGTCCTGGTGGGGACCGGCCAGCTGCTCGATCCCGTCCTGCTGCCCAGCCTGGACCGCGCCATCGGCGCGATCGACATGATCCTGATCGTGTGGCTGTGGGCATTCCCCGAGCCGAAACGCCTGGCGGACGCAGCCAGCATCTTGCTTGGACTTTTGGTGGTCACCCTGCTGGCCCTCAGCCTCACCTGGGCCAACGCGCAGTTTAATAACCAGCCCTTTAACGAAACACCCTTAAATACCTTATGGGCAGCATTTTCGCTGGTTGTGTGCGTAACCGGAATATTCCTCCTGCTGGTCCGCAAACCCCCATCCTGGGAATTCGGGCTGGCCATGCTGGTCATCCTCGGCCTGGGGCAGTTCACCCAGCTACTGTGGCCCTTGCCAGGTGAAGCCTACGCAGGCGGCGTGCGAATCGCCCAACTGGCCGCGTACCCGATCCTGCTGGCGCTGCCGCAGCGGTATTATCACGGCAGCATCCCGGGAGATGCCCGCCGGATCCGACCGCGCCCGGCTGCCGCAGGCACCAGTCTGGACCTTCTCAACCAGTGGTTCGAGATTGAAAACGCAGCCAACGCGGACGCGATCCTGGCTGCTTTGCCAAAGTTCTTGTGCCAATTGTTCCAATCGGATGCAGCGGCAGTCTTTCTGCCCGGTGAAGCCAGCCAGGCCCAACTGATCATCCACCAGCGGACGTCAGACCTGCCTGATAAAGAAGTGGTGATCCTGGAAGTCCAGGCGCCAATCCTGTGGAACGCCTTGCACCGTTTGCGGCCCCTGCGCTTGCACGCCAGCAGCAGCTCAGCCGACCTTGAGTCCCTGACCGAAGCCCTGGGAATGGAGAACGGGAACTTATTGGCCGTCCCAGTCGTCACCAAAAGAAGGGTGCTGCGGGCGGCAATCCTGCTGTTCACCGTTGACCCCAGCCAGGCCTGGTCGAACGAAGACCAGCAGGAGGCGGTCGATTTTGCACGCGGCCTGGCCCTGGCCCTGATTAGGGTAGACAGCGCTCAAGCATTGGATGCACCGCTCCCAGAGAGCGACTCGCAGGCTGCTCAGGCGGGCACAGGCGCAGCGGACGAATCTGGCCTCGCAGCTTCCGCCGCCACGCTGACGACCAGCGGTGTCCTGCTGGCCCACCTCCAGCGGGAAAACGAGACCCTGCGGGAAGAACTGGCCCAACTGCAGGCCGGCGCCCCGCCGGAACAGTACGACCAGCTGGAACAAGAGCTGCGCATGACGCTGGTAGAAATGGCGCGCTTGCAGCAGCAGCTTTCCGACGCAGACCACAAAGCCCTCGAAGCCCTGCGGGTTTCCAGCGAAGAAAGTGAGCACCTCGAAGTGCTGTTCTCAGTCGTCCAGGAGCTGCGCCAGCCAATGTCTTCGATCATGGGCTACACCGACCTGCTGCTGGGCGAGTCGGTCGGTATTTTAGGCGCATTGCAGCGCAAATTCCTGGAGCGCATCAAAGCATCCACCGAGCGGATGGGCGCCCTGCTGGATGACCTGGTCCAATTGACGGCGATTGAAAACAAGCAGCTGGACCTGCGCCCGGTGGAAGTGGACCTGAACACGGTGATCGATGAAGCCATCAGCCACACCAGCGCCCGCATGATCGAGAAAAATATCGCCCTGCGGGTCGATATTCCCGAAGACCTGCCGCACATCAAGGCTGACCAGGATGCCCTCCAGCAGGTCGTGATCCACCTGCTGCAAAACGCCGGGGCAGCTTCGCCAGTGGACGGCGAAATCGTGCTTTCCATCCAGGACGCCCAGGATGAGCTCCATGAAGAGCATTATGTGTTACTCCAAGTCGCCGACAGCGGCGGCGGGATCCCCACGGAAGAAATGCCGCGCGTGTTTTCGCGACTGTACCGGGCCGATAACCCGCTCATCCAGGGGGTAGGTGATACGGGCGTTGGACTTTCGGTGGCGAAAAACCTGGTCGAAGCCCTCAATGGGCGCATCTGGGTTGACTCCGAGATGGGCACCGGCTCGACGTTCAGCGTGCTGCTGCCGATCTCGACCAACGGCACCGCCACGATGGACGAAGACTGGGAGTTTGCATGATCGCCGGCCGCCTGCTGACCGTCTTGCTGGTGGTGGTGGGGAGCCTGGCCCTGGTGTTCGGGGCACTGTTCATGTCCCTGGCCGAATCGGGCGAGGTGGTGGCCCTGCTGCCCACCCAGACCTTCACACCCAGCCCGACTGCCTCCGCTACCGCGACCGCTACCCCAACGCTGACGCCGACGCATACATCCACAACAACATCTACAGCCACGCCCACTCAAACCTATACCCCCAGCCCGACACCTTCTCCTACGCTGACGCTGGCGGCATCCGCTACCGAAATCGAACGTCAGACGAAGACCCCTGCGCCAGTCATACCTGCCCCGACAATTCCGAGCTGCGTCCCGCGCACGGACTGGCCGATATATTTAGTGCAGGCCGGGGATACGCTGTTCAGCATCGCCATGCGGACAGGGACGACGGTTATACAATTACAGGATGCAAACTGCATCCCGCGCTCCAGTACTGTGATAACTGTGGGTCAACGCCTCTACGTCCGATACCTTCCGGCGCCGCAAGCAACACCAACCCAAATGCCGCAGGCGTCTAACACTCCGCGCCCCAACCCGACAGATGAACCTCTGCCAACGGACTCATCACCTATCGATACGTCAGTACCGGTTATTACCCAACCGGCGAACACGGTGATCCCACCAACACAACCCCCTACGGCAATCCCGCCAACGTCCACGCCGGTATGGACCAATACACCGCCGCCCACTGACCCGCCCGCGAATACGCCTGCACCCTAGGTTCAGGCTCGCGTTCCTTTCGATCCAGCTATGTGGACAAAGCACAAAACCGGTTTCGCTTACCTGCTGCTGTGCCTGGGGCTTGTTGGATGCCGCTGGGCACCTGAGCCCACCGCGACACAGAGCATTGCGCCTACCGCGACTACGCAGCCAACCCCCACCACCGGGACGATCATCCACGCCCTGCCGGTGCTCAACTGCACCCCAGGCACAGAATTACCCGCCTACATCGTCCAGGCCGGGGATACGCTTTTCAATATTGCTACGCGGGCCGGGATGACCGTGGCGGAGATCCAAGATGCAAACTGCATCCCGCCCTCTAGCGGCGTGATCGCGGTAGGGCAACGCCTGTTTATCCGGAGCCTTCCCGCACAGCCGGTGAGCACCCAGCTGGCAAACTCGGTGACCCCAACAGCTTCCCAATTCACGCTGGCCCCTACGATCCCCAGCTGCGTCCCGCGCACGGACTGGCCGATATATTTAGTGCAGGCCGGGGATACGCTGTACAGCATCGCCACACGGACAGGGACGACGGTTATACAATTACAGGATGCAAACTGCATCCCGCGCTCCAGTACTGTGATAACTGTGGGTCAACGCCTCTACGTCCGGAGCATCCCTGCTCAGCCCAGCGAGGCAACTCCGCCGGTGATTACCCAGCCAGCCAACACAGTGATCCCACCTACCCAACCCCCGACTCCCATCCCCCCGACTCCCACACGGGTGGTGACCTCTACCCCGGCATCGGGCCATCCTTAGGCACCAATCGTGCAACAAGTACACCCAACGATGTTGACCAGGCTTAAAACCGTGTGCGCGTTCCTCCTGCTGTGCCTGATTCCGCTGGCGTGCAGCCTGCCGGCGGCAGTATCCGGCTCGCTGTCCGCGGACGCGCAGGCGGGCGGGCCGCGCCTGCAGACGCGCCTGGTGTACGCCGGGGTAGACGCCACCCCCACCGCCACACCATTCCAGCCGCTGCAGCCGACCGCAGCGTACGAGCCCACCCGCATCCCCACGGCCACGCCTGAACCGCCCGTGATCGAGCCGCCGGTGGATTTCCAACCCGGGGCTTACTACCAGCGACCGGACGATCAGGTGAATATCCTGCTGCTGGGATCGGACCAGCGCATTGGCGACCCCAGCTTCCGCACTGATTCGATCGTGCTGGCAACCCTCAACCCGAGTATGGGCACCGTCAGCCTGACCTCTTTCCCGCGCGACCTGTATCTGTACATCCCCGGCTGGACGACGACCCGCATCAACACGGTCTTCAACCTGGGCGGGTTCCAACTTCTGCAGCAAACCTTCCAATACAACTTCGGCATCCGCCCGGACCACTACGTGATGGTCAATTTTTCGGCATTCACCCGCACGATCGACGAACTTGGCGGGATTGACGTGACCGTGGCGGTTGAGTTCAAAGATCACCGCGATCAGATGGGCAAATTCATCGTCGAACCTGGTGTCAACACAATGGACGGCGAGACGGCGCTGTGGTACGTGCGCTCGCGCTACACCACCAGCGATTTTGACCGTGGGCGGCGGCAGCAGGAAGTGCTCAAAGCCCTGTTCAACCAGATCATGAGCCTGGATGCCGTGAAGCGCGCCCCCGAGCTGTACGAGATTTACCAGGATTCGGTGTTCACCGACCTTACGCTGAAAGACATCACCCCACTTTTGCCGATGGCGCTGCGGGTCTACAGCGGGGAAAGCATCTACAACTTTTACATTGGCCCGGCACAGACTGCCCGTTATATCGTGCCCGGCTCTGGAGCGGATGTACTCCTGCCAATCCAGTATTCCGTGATGGACGTCATTTTCCAGGCAGCAGGTGTGCCTTGAACAGAATACAAATGTTAAAGAGCCGACGATGACACTAGAAGGAAAAGGATTTTATCTGTGGAAGATACCCGCCTGTGAAAATGGCAATGCGGGTGCGATTGCCGCGTTGGCTTACCAGGCCGGGCTGACCCACGTGCTGATCAAAATTGCCAACGGCGTCTATAAAAGCAATTACGACTACGACCAAAAGCTTGATCTGGTGCCGCCAGTCGTACAGGCACTCAAGGCGCGCGGCGTCCAGGTGTGGGGTTGGCATTACGTGTACGGCAATGACCCCGGCGGTGAAGCACGCATCGCCGTACAGCGCACGCGCGAGCTCAACCTGGATGGGTACGTGCTGGATGCTGAAGGCGAATACAAGTCCCCGGGCAAGCGCAAAGCAGCCGAGCTGTTCATGCGTGCGCTGCGCACCGGGCTGCCCGACAGGCCGATCGCCCTCAGCTCATTCCGCTACCCTTCCTACCACCCACAGATGCCGTGGCGTGAATTCTTGGAGCGCTGTGACTGGAACATGCCCCAGGTTTACTGGATGAAAGCAAACAACCCGGGCGCGCAGTTGACCCGCTGCGTGAAGGAATTCGAGAGCATGACCCCGTTTCGGCCGATCTTCCCCACCGGGGCAGCTTTCCCCGAGCACGGCTGGCAGCCAACTGCCGGCGAGGTGCAGGAGTTCATGGACACCACCCGCACGCTGAACCTGGCTGGATTTAATTTTTGGAGCTGGGATTCGACGCGCAGTAAGATGCCCGAATTATGGAAGCTGATCGCCGACTACGACTGGGATGCCCCGCTGCCCTTGCCAGATATCGCCATCCAGTATATGGACGCATTGAATGCTCACGACGCCGACCGGGTCGCCAGCCTGTACACCCCCACGGCAGTGTACGTCACCCCAACGCGCACCATCCAGGGCCAGGCAGCGATCCGCTCCTGGTTTTACCTGCTGCTCAACGAACTGCTGCCAAACAGCGTGTTCAACCTCACTGCTTTTTCGGGCAGCGGCAACACTCGCCATCTGACCTGGACTGCCACTTCGGACGCAGGCAATGTGTTCGATGGTAGCGACACGATGGGCTTGCTCAACGATAAGATCGCATACGATTACGCCAAGTTCAGCATTAAGCAAGTAGCCTGAGATCATGTCGGGAAGATGGTGCGCTCTAGCGAGCGGATCGATCGGCCGAACACCAGTACCGGTCACAACAAGCAAAGGTGGGTTGGCTGATGACAGCCAACCCACCTTGCGAATCTACGAAAACATCACTGAACACAGCAAATGAAGGGACAAGCTGAGGCAGAGCCCTAATGATTAATCTTCGACCGGCTCATCTCCGCCTGGTCGCGGTTTGCGTTTACGGGCAGGGGGAGCTTCATCCACCGGCAGCAGGGGGAGCTGCGCGGCGTTGGGTCCCGGTTTGGATTTCCCTGCCGGGCGTTTGGCGGCGGGTACGGGTGTGGCGGCTGGATTTTTCGGCTGGCTGCTCCCTGAAGGAGGCTTGCTGGTGGTTTTGGAGGTCGATTTCGAACCAGATTTTGCCGGGGAGGCCGCCGGTGCACCGCTGGCTTTTTTCGCCCGGCTCGCGGGGCAGGCGGCTGGCTGGCAGCCTTGGAGGTCGCTTTCGAACTGGATCTGGTGGAAGATCCTGCCGATGTGCCGCTGGCTTTTTTCGCCCGGCTGGCGCCGGTAGGGGTTTTTTCGGCTGCTGGTTTGGCCGGCGCAGACCTGGCAGCGCGAGTGCGAGCGGCTGCGGGTGCAGCCCCATCGTTTTCTTCTTCGGGAGGCCGGCGTTTGCGCGGGGCGGGCTTTTCGCCGGGATCACTGGAACCGGAGTCCAGGGGGCGGGGCAGCTCGCGCGGCACCGTCAGACCCAGTACTTCATCTCCTGCTTTAAGCTCAACGACTTCCTGGCCGCGGGCGCTGCGAGTTTGCAGGGGAGCCTCGTCCAGGCGCATCGATTTGGCAGACAGTTTCATCAGGTGCAGAGTGACGCGGAGGGTGCCTTTGCCCGCGGCGATGCCAGCCAGCCGGGTTTTCGAGGGCAGCTTCCAGGCAATCACACCCTGCCCATAACGTCCCTGGACCGGGAACTGATCCTGGGCAACGCGCTTGGCACGGCCATCAGATGAGACCAGCAGCACTTCGCCTGCCACGGGCAGCAGCTCGACCCCGACGACTTCATCGCTGCGCTGCAGCTTCACACCCATCACGCCCGCGGCTACCAGCCCCATTGGGCGGATTTCATCCTCGGAGAAGCGGATCGCCATGCCGCTGCCAGTCGCCAGCAGGAGCTGCTGCTTGCCATCGGTCAGGCGGATCCAGCCCAGGCGGTCATCGTCATTCACTTTAACCACCGCAAACGGTTTGGCTGACAAGCCCGGCAGCTCCAGGACCTGGCTTTTCTTCAACATACCCTGGCGGGTGACAGTGAGCAGGTACCAATCATCAGGCAGTGTGCCGCTGGAAGGCAGGGTGAAGGCCGCGGCCAGGATATCATCCTGGCTCAAAGCGGATAACTTGGAGTACAGGGCACCCTCAGAGGGCTTTTCAATCGGCGGCAGGGCGTGCACGGCAACAGTGGCTGCCAATCCGTTGTCGCTGACCAGGTACAGCACATCGCGGGTGTTGGCCTGGAACAGCCAGTAGGGCACGTCCGAACCGCTGGGGCGGGGCTGCTTGCCTTCTGCCAGACGACCCACCAGGCCGTCCTCCGAGATGGCGATCCAGACCGACTCGGAAGGCGCCAGGTCGGTGGCGGTCAGCAAAGCGGCCTTGCTGTCCCCGTGCTTAAGCTGGACGATCTGGGTACGGCGGCGATCACCATAGGTCTCCTTGACAGAAGCGAGCTCCTGGGAAATCACTTCGCGGATTTTCTTCGGTGAGCGCAGCAATGAGTTCCAGCTCTTTGATCAACACCTGCACTTCACGGTATTCATCTTCGATCTTCTTACGCTCCAGCGAGGCCAGGCGCCGCAGGGGCATATCCAGAATGGCCTGAGCCTGCTCCTGGCTGAGCTTAAATCGTTTCATCAGGCGCTCGCGGGCACCCTCGACATCCGGGGAACGGCGGATCAGGGTGATAACGTCATCCAGGTTCTGGAGGGCGATGCGCAAACCATCCAGGATATGGCCGCGCTTGCGAGCGTGCTCCAGGTCGTATTCGCTGCGGCGGCGGACAATTTCGTGGCGGTGCTCAAGATAGACCCGCAAAGCCTGCTTGAGACCAAGCAGGCGCGGCTCACCGCCCACCAGGGCCAGCATGATGATGCTGAATGTGCTCTGCATGGGCGTGTTTTTGTAAAGCTCACGCAGGATTTTTTCGGGATCGACGTTCTTGGTCAGTTCAATGACTATGCGCATACCATGGCGGTCGGATTCATCGTGCAGGTCAGTGAGGCCTTCCAGCCTGCCATCGCGCGCCAGGGAAGCAATGCGCTCGATGAGGGTGGATTTGTTGGTCATATAAGGCAGCTCGGTGACGATGATCCGGCTGCGACCGCGATCCATACTCTCCAGGTGGACGCGCGCCTGGACGGTGATCCGGCCGCGCCCGCTGCCGTAGGCAACCGCCAGCCCTTCCCCTTCAGCCTCCTGAATGATAATGCCGCCGGTTGGAAAATCGGGGCCCTGGATGAAATTCATCAACTGGTCGACGCTGATATCGTCCAGCTTCTGCCAGTTTTCGAGCATATACACCAGGGCATCCACCACCTCGCCCAGGTTGTGAGGCGGGATGCTGGTTGCCATACCCACCGCGATGCCGGTGGAACCGTTTAACAGGAGGTTCGGTAAGGCAGAAGGCAGGACGTCCGGCTCTTTCAAGGTGCCATCGAAGTTGTCGGAAAAGTCGACCGTTTCTTTAGCGATGTCCTGAAGCAGGTTTGCCGAAAGCGCCGCCAGACGGGCTTCCGTATAGCGCATGGCGGCTGGTGAATTGCCGTCCATGCTGCCAAAATTGCCCTGCCCATCCACGAGCGGGTAGCGGGTGGAAAAGTCCTGGGCGAGGCGTGCCATGGCGTCATAGACCGCGGCTTCGCCGTGTGGATGGTATTTGCCCAACACCTCGCCAACGATGCGAGCTGATTTCTTGAAAGCTGAATTGGGCTGGATGCCCATATCATGCATAGCATACAGGATGCGGCGGTGGACAGGCTTCAAACCGTCACGCGCATCCGGCAGGGCCCGCGCCACGATTACACTCATGGCATAGTCCAAGTAGGCCTGCTGCATTTCATGTTCGATGTCTATCTTACGCACCATACCAACTTCACCAAGTGGCATATACGCTCTCCTCGTAACGATACCGAATTTCCCCGCAGAACTGTGACTCCGGGATGCAAACCAAAGACCGGGAATTCCAGATCCCCCAACGAAAAGACCTGATGGGAATTACCGCAATGGTAAGGGGAAAAACTTGAAAAGTCAACCCAAAACCAGGCAGCTAACCACCCCCGGGAATGATGGAACCGATGGCCAGGAATGAGAAGATCAACACATCCTGCCAGAAGTGAATGAACCAAGCCCAGAACAGGCCGCGCGTTTCCAGCATCGACTTGCCCAGGAGCCAGCCTAAAAAGCCCGCCAACAGCACGCCGATCACACCATAGGGGATCCCATAAAAATGCCCAATACCGAAGAAGGCGGCAACCATGTACAGCGCCTGGCGCGGCCCAAGCGGGCTTTCGAGCACGGACAGGAAGGAGGCCTTGTAGGTGACTTCTTCGTTGAAGGCATTCAGAGCAGCTGCCAGCAGAATTGCCGGCAGGAAGGGCAGCGCCTGGATGGCGATGTCCAGCGGGGGTCGCCCGGCGATGACCAGGAAGGCCAACGTTCCCAGGCTGATGAAAATGGACAGTAAGATCCCAAATTTCTTCCAGCGAGTACCTGGAGCGACGCCCAGCCAGCGGACGGGTTCTACAGGAGCGTTGGTATCGCCCCGCGCCAGAAAGATATCCTGGCGTTTCTTCTTCATAAGGAGGAGCATGGCGATCATAACCAGGGTGACGATCAGGTTAAGCGACTGCTCCGCCAGCATATAGACGTTGAAGGACGGGTTATCTAGCCAGGCGCGGTAGAAAGACAGTTGATCGAGGTAGTTGTAAACCAACCATTGGGCGGCAACGAGCACCAGCAGCACGACCAGGAAGGGACGCAGACTTCGCAGCGGCTGCCAGACCAGCGTCACCAGGAAAGCGGCCACGATCACGCTGAGGGACAGGGTGAGCTGTATGGCGGGGGTAAGGTTCTGGTTGAAGACTTCCTGCAGGATAATTTTGGGCAGGGAGGAGACGAGCAGCAAGACAGTCCAGGCGGTGATGAGGGTGGTTTTGGAAGCTTGAGATGATTTCATAAGATGCCCTTGATTGAGTTTGCCATGTATGAACGGGGTTTACCCCACGTTGGTTCTATTTGCCGAAAGGGGCAATGACGTTGGCATAGATCATGCTTTCCCCAGAGCTCCACTCAATGATAAACCGCTTTTGGGACTTCTGCACCGGGGTGAGGGCAGACTGAAACGGCCCTACCCAACCTCCCCAGCCAACTAAAGTATAAGGAACAGGATAGAAATCGCAGGCGGTTGTCCAGCCACAAGCACAAGATTTGTTTTGAAAGGATGCTTTTCGATTCCGTTTCAGAAATAAAAAAACGAGCGTGGACAGGGAAAACAGGGTAATCGGAATTGATTTTCGGAGGATCAAATCAGATACAAATCGTTGTGTAGAATTAATTCATTTTCGCAATGATTTTTGCACAATAATCAAATAACCAGCTGCGCTCGTGGCCCGGGATAGCAGAATAGCAGAATCAGGCATGGGAGGCTCCCCTGGTACAAAGCGAACAACGTGAGAAGTTCTCTCACGCCCCAAGAATAGCTCATATGTTCTATTTTGTCAAGGAATTCTGGCTGGGTTTCAGACAAAAGTTGGAACATCCAAAACAAAATGGGGATGATTGCAAACCGCAAGTGCTTTTCTTGCGGTTTGGCAGTCTCGCTTTTCAAAAAAACGGGATTGCCACGGCCCCTGTGGAGCATCGCAATGACCGATGGATCTATTTCTACTCGAAAGAAATGCAGAATAGGTGCGCCCTGCGCCGCAAGGTGCTTTGAGGCATTGCGTGCTGACTGCCTGTTGAATCATTGTCCGAGTATTTGTCTCAACCTAAGATTTTGGCTAACCTTCGAAAACGCGTGAAGCTGCACCTACGCTTCATAGCCAACTGAAGCGCAATTTTCGGATCTCGATTGCTGGCAAAAGCTGCACAACCCGCATGATCCCCCTCAGCAGCCCCCCCGGCCAGGAAGAAATTTCCGCCCTCATCAGGCTCCAATCCAGTCATCCGCCAAGTTCAGGCGATGACACTGCCCTTGAGCGCGTTGGCCAGCGCATCTGGCATTGGGTGAGCCACGCGATTCTGATCCACTAAACCCCAATCCAGGATACAACTTGCGTTTGATGCCCCATCGAAAGACCGGGTAATATCAACATAAAAAGAACCCCCCATCGGATCTAATTTGAGCGAAAAGATGGTGATGTTCAGGGTATCTCCCCACACAGCAGGCATGTGATACTGGATGTGCAGCCGATTGATCACTCTGGCCAGCCCTTGTGTTTTCAGCTCCACAGGCGACCAACCGGAATTTGCAAGCAGACTGGCTGCAGCGTCTTCCGCAAAAGATATATAGACTGCGTTGTTGACCATATCCAGAATATCCAGATCCTGCCAGGTTATTTGGATCTCAATAGAGAAAGCATTCTTCGGCGGAAAATGTATTTTGGGAAAACGCTGCGCAGGGATTTCCACCGGCACATCCTGCCGGAAGTTTTGGATGAGATCTTCCGGTGGACTTACGGGGCGCTGCGTCTCGCTATCCATACAGGCCAGTTGTTGAACACCCTGAGCAATCGCTGTCCCAGTATTTTTATGTTTCACGATAAAAGCACGCGTTCCCCGAACTCGTTTCCACTCTGGCAACCAAATTGAGAAGTCAAACTCCTCCATGAACTGCAGAGATCCCATGAATTGGATCTCTGTCTCCCGGATAACCCAGTAGAGGCCAAGTTCCTCCGATTTTGTAGCTCCAAGACCCATCAATTCCCCCCATTCATAGGCGGCATCAATAATATAACGAGCATAGGCCGCAGGGGCCAGCTCCCCATTAGCATTTATATCTGCATAAAGAGGACGATAGGTACGTGTGAAAATTTTTGACATATGATTTCTCGCTTTTTTCGAGTTAAACAAAACAAGCGCGGGGGTCAACTGGTTCCCTTAAGTTACCGGCTATTAAATAGCACAAAAAATTTCGTTTGTACAGCGGTGAGCGCGAATGCCGATTTTGAGCATAAAAATCTCAAACCAGATGAGCTTCTGAAAGCCAGGGGCCGTGTAAAATTTAGTGATTTTCCCGTTGATGTGGGTCGGACATTCCCGGGTCGTACGTTCTTAACACCCGCAGCAATAGGTTGTGGTTTTTTCGAGTTATGGCTGTGCATACTTCATCGGCTTTAAGATGTTGGATTCTCGGCGGAAGAAGTAAACCTGATTGCTTTCTTCCTGGAACGTATCTGCAGGCGCAAACACGCGTTAATAAAAAAGGCTACCATTCTTGGGATGGAGAGGATGCTTAATATTTAACGAAAAGACCCGAAAGGTTTTGAAAACCTTTCGGGTCTGATTTACTTTGCGCGTTCCGCTAAGACCGAAATGTACTCCAGCTAGTCGCCGGTGACGCTGGTGGGGGTCTCAGTGGGTTCGACGAGGCTTTCCTCAGCGAGGGCTTCTTCTGCCAGCGTTTCCTCGAGGAGGGTCTCCTCTGCCAGCGTTTCCTCGGAGAGGATCTCCTCAACAAGCATTTCTGCGTGAATTTCCTCGCCGCTGATGGGCTCTCGAGGGGGGATTCCATCCAGCAGCCGAGCGGCGGCTTCTTCTTCGGCAAAGCGTCCGGGCACAAAACCGCTGCCAGCAGGAATCAGCTTGCCGATGATGACGTTCTCTTTGAGACCATACAGCGGATCCTTGGAGGACGAGATAGCAGCCTGGGCAAGCACTTTGATGGTGTGCTGGAAGGAAGCTGCCGACAGGAACGAGTTGGTGCTGAGCGAGGCTTTGGTAATCCCCAGGAGCACTTCAATCGACTTGGCAGGACGCTTACCTTCGGTCAGGAGTTGCTCATTGACAGAGTGCAGGTCAAGCCGATCCGCCAGGTCGCCGGGCAAAAATTCCGAGTCACCCGGGCGGGTAATCTGCACTTTGGACATCATTTTGCGGACGATGACTTCGAAGTGCTTATCGTTGATGTTCTGACCCTGCGAGCGGTAGACCTGCTGGACTTCCGTCAGCAAGTACATCTGGCAGGCATCCCGGCCCTGGATGCGCAGGATGCGATGTGGGTTCAGGGAGCCTTCCGTGAGAGGCTGTCCCGGCTGGACCATTTCGCCATCACGTACCAGCATGCGGGAGGAGCTGGGGATTTCGTACTCAGCTTCTTCGTGCTGCTCGTACGAGACGATCACTTTATTTTCTTCGAGGCGGACGCGCCCTCCATTCTGGGCAACGACCGTCGCATCACCGAGCGTGGCAAGGACATCACCCGCGCTGATTTCTGTACCGTCACCCGCGACAACCGTCCAGTTTTCTGGCAGGTCGTACTCATCGTGGATCATTTCGGAGTGCTCGACGCGCACTACCCGCAGGTCACTGTAGCGGTCCGACTGTTCGATGAACACCTTGCCACCAATTTCGGTCACCACGGCTTCACCCTTGGGGGTGCGGCGGGCTTCGAAAAGCTCTTCCACACGGGGGAGACCGGTGGTGATGTCACCGCCGGCAGCCACGCCACCACTGTGGAAGGTGCGCAGGGTGAGCTGGGTGCCCGGCTCACCAATGGATTGAGCCGCCACGATGCCGACCGCTGAGCCGATTTCCACCAAGATGCCGCGACCCAGGTCCATGCCATAGCAGCGGGCGCAAACCCCGTGGTGCAGCTGACAGGTAAACGGCGAGCGGACTTTGACGTCCTTCACCCCGGCCTTCACCAGCCGGCGGACATCTTCTTTGTCCAGCAGGTCATTGCGCTCCGCCAGGATTTCACCGGTCTGGGGATCGACCAATCGCTCGGCGACCACGCGCCCATAGAGACGGCTGCCCAACGATTGATTGGCGACATTGTCCGAACTGCGGATGAGGATGCCATCGTCGGTCTCACAATCCAGGTCATTGACAATCATATCCTGGGCGATATCGACCAGGCGGCGGGTGAGGTAACCCGCATCGGCAGTACGCAGGGCGGTATCAGCGAGACCCTTGCGAGCGCCGTGGGTAGAGATGAAATACTCGATGGCGGTCAGGCCTTCGCGGAAGTTGGAACGGATGGGGAGCGGGATGATGCGCCCCGAAGGGTCTGCCATCAGGCCGCGCATGCCAGCCATTTGAGACACCGTACCAAAGCCACCTTTGGTAGCGCCGGAAACCGCCATAGTGGCAATATTGCCGTTCGGGTCCATGGATTTCTTGACCGCGTCAGCCAGGACGTTGGTGGTATCCTGCCAGATTTCAATAATCTGCTCGTTAAGCTCCTGCTCAGTGAGCAAACCCCGGCGGAAATCACGTTCGATGGCTTCCTGCTCCTGGAGCGCTTTTTCGATGATGGCAGGCTTGTTGCTGGGGACAGTTACATCGGAAACTGCGATGGAATAGCCTGAACGTGTGGCATATTCAAAGCCAATATCCTTGATCAGGTCGGCGACGTCGGTTGTGACAGCTTCACCACAAATTTCATAAACATCGGCAATCAAGTCTTTGACCCCGCCTTTATCCAGCTCCCAATTGACAAACTGGAGCTGAGGAGGCAGGATGGCATTGAACAGGACGCGGCCCACGGTGGTTTCAACCAGCCGCTGCTCTGGCTTAGCGAAACGAGTGCCATCGTCGGTGTACCAGGTCTCGGTCAAAAGTTTGATTTTGCTGCGAACTACGACCTGATCCAGCTCATAGGCCAGGCGGACCTCATCCATGCTGGCGAAAATGCGCCCACCACCGATATGGTCGAGGGCATCGGAACTGGTCAGATAATACACACCCAGAACCATGTCTTTGGAGGGGCTGATGATCGGCTCGCCATCGGCGGGCTTGAGCAGGTTCTTAGACGAGAGCATCATCTGGCGGGCCTCGTTGACCGCTTTCTCGGAAAGCGGCACGTGGACTGCCATCTGGTCCCCGTCGAAGTCGGCGTTAAAGGCTGTGGTAACGAGTGGGTGCAACTGGATTGCGCTACCTTCGATCAGGGTTGGCTCGAAAGCCTGGATGCCAAGGCGGTGCAGGGTAGGAGCACGATTAAGCAGCACCGGGCGCTCCTTGATCACCTCTTCCAGCACTTCCCAAACCTCGGGGCGGTTGCGCTCAATAAATCGCTTGGCGCCTTTGACGTTGTTGGCATACCCGCTCTGGACCAGGCGCGAGATCACGAATGGGCGGTAAAGCTCGAGAGCCATGCTCTTCGGCAGACCGCATTGATGGATTTTCAATTTGGGTCCCACCACAATTACCGAGCGACCGGAGTAATCGACGCGTTTGCCCAACAGGTTGCGGCGGAAACGACCCTTCTTGCCCTTGAGCATATCGCTGAGTGATTTCAACTCGCGACGGCCGCGGCGCGACAAAGCCTTGCCGCGCTGGGAATTATCGATCAACGAGTCAACGGCTTCCTGGAGCATACGCTTTTCGTTGCGCACGATGACATCCGGCGCACCCAGCTCAAGCAGACGCTTGAGCCGATTGTTGCGGTTGATCACCCGGCGGTAAAGATCGTTCAGGTCGGAAGTGGCAAACCGTCCACCATCCAGCTGGACCATTGGGCGCAGATCGGGGGGGATGACCGGTAGGACTGTCAGCACCATCCATTCGGGGCGGTTGCCCGAGCGGCGGAAAGACTTCAACCACCGTCAGGCGTTTGGTGGCGCGCCTGCGCTTCTGCTTGCTCTTGGTGGTGCGGATCTCGTGCCACAGCTCTTCGGCCATTTTATCGAGATCCAGCCGGCGGAGGATGTCATAGAAGGCTTCGGCGCCCATATCGGCCCGAAACACCTGACCCCAGCGCGAGCGCAGCTCGCGATAACGAGTCTCGCCGATAAATGTGAGGGGGCGGAGCTCAAGCAGCTCATCGCGCAGCCGGGAGTACTCACTGCGGTTGGAGTATGCCTGGTCTTCCAACTGGTTACGCAGGTCATTCATGGTGGTTTCAGCCTGGGCCCGGACGCCTTCGATCTCCAGTTTAATCTGCTCGGCTTCGCGCTGTTTTTGCTCGCGCAAGTTGGCTTCCACCTCTTCCAGGCGTTCCTTGACGTACTGCTGGACGCGCCCGATATGCTGGCTGTTCACTGGCTCCCCGGCTTCAGCAATGATGAAATCCGAATCTGGAAAATGGAGGTCCATTTTCGAGGCCTCGTTCATCTGCTCCTGCAGGTTGCGCTCCAGGCGCTGACCGGCTTTCATGACCGGCTCGATCTGCTCGGCGATCATATCGTCGTATTTTTGCTCAATGGTGGCTTTCTGAGTTTGCAGATCGGTGATGCTGCGGTCACGCCCGGCTTTGACTTCGGCAATGCGGGCGTTGATCTTGGTGGCCTGGTCGCGCTCGGTGACAGCAATCTTATCTTCCAGACGCTTTAGCGCCTTCTGCCGCGCATCTTCATCCACGAAGGTGACGACATATTGGGCGAAATAAAGGACCCGATCCAGGTTGCGGCGCGAGATATCGAGCAGCAAGCCAAGATAAGAAGGGATGCGGCGGGTGTACCAGACGTGTGCAACGGGGGCAGCAAGTTCAATATGCCCCATGCGCTCACGGCGGACGGAAGAGCGGGTTACTTCAACACCGCACTTGTCACAAATAATACCTTTATAACGAATGTTCTTATACTTACCGCAGTAACACTGCCAGTCCCTGGTCGGCCCAAAAATAGCCTCGCAAAACAGACCGTCCTTTTCGGGACGAAGACGACGGTAGTTAATGGTTTCCGGTTTTAGAACCTCACCGTAAGACCAACTGCGGATGACTTCTGGTGAAGCCAGTCGAATACGTAGTGCGGTCAACCCTTTGGTTTCCACGCGCGTGCCTCCTAAGCAAATTGGTTCGCTCAGTTATTTAGATAACCAATTTATGCAACCGGCCCCAATTCCCCATTCTAAGCGCCGACACATTATCAAAATTCAGACAACCTGGCTGGTTTTGGTAAAATTCAACGGCAGTCAATCCAGAACCTCTAAAAAACAAACGAAAGCAAGCGCGTGAGATTACTCACCTCAAGCGCTCGCTGAGCTTTTCGTCACTCTTGGTTAACATTTACCCTACATTATAACAAGTTTTCCGGATTCTAGTCAAGAATTTTTGATTGGAAGTTCCTTAGAATTTTGCTTATCCTGGGGCTTCGGCTGGCGCAGCGGGATTAAGAAGAAAAACCGGCTGCCTTTGCCCAACTGGCTTTCAACCCACACCCGCCCTCCATGCCGCTCCGCAATCGATTTGACAATCGCCAGGCCCAAACCAGTGCCCTTTTGCTGCATGGTGCCGCGCCGGGCCACACGGTAGAATTTTTCGAATAAGCGCGCCTGGTCGACAGGTGCGATGCCAATTCCGGTGTCTGCTACGATGAGCACAGCGTTCTCCTGGCGAGTCTCAAAGATCACGTCCACCCTCCCACCGACCTCGGTGTACTTGATGGCATTTTCCACCAGGTTCTGGACTGCCTGGAGCAGCAGGGCCGGATCGGCCTCGACGATCGGCTCGGAACCATCTGGAAACTTAACCGCGAGGTCAATTTGTTTTTGTGCGCTTTGATGCTGGAGGGTGCTGATAGCCTGCTCAACAACATCCCGCACGGGAGTAAGCTCCAACTGCAGCCCCACCCCGGCCTCGATGCGACCCAGGTCTAATAGGTTGCTGACCAGGCGAGACATATTTTCAATCCCGGTCACGATCTTACGCACGTAGTTGGACTGCTGGTCGTTCAGTTCTCCAACCATTTGCAGCATCGTGGCATAGCCACGGATCAATGTCAATGGAGAACGCAGATCGTGACTGACCGTGTTGACGAATTCGGATTTGAGGGCATCCAGTTCTTTAAATTGGGTAATATCACGCAGCACACAGACCCGCCCACCCCGCTGCCCGTTCATCATGGTGTTGGATGCGATGGCAAGATAGGTGCGCCCGTCGGGCAGGACAATCTCAGCAGATTGGCGATCTGGGGCATTGCGGTGCAGCAGCTGTGCAAGCTCCGGATTCGTAACAGCGGCCGCGATGTGCGTTCCTGCCGCGAGATTGGTTTCTGGGTGGCTGAGGATTTTGCGGGCCGCTGGGTTGACTAACAACAGGCGATCACGGGCATCGGTCACCAATACAGCATCGGGAGTAGATTCGAGGATGGCTGCCAATCGCTGGCGCCCGAGCTCGGCGCTCAGGAATAAATAACTGTTCCCGGCTGCCAGGGCAGCCTGGCTGGCCAGGGTGGTCAGGTAACGAATTTCTTCCTCGCCAAAGATGTGGGGAGCATCATAAGCCACCCAAAACACTCCGTAATACTGGTTTTCGTGACGCAGGGCAAATGCTGCCATCGCCTGAGGGCGGTTGCTTTCACTTTCAAAACGCAGAACACGCACCCGGGCCGGGTTGGTGAGGATGATCTGTTCCTGCTCGCGGGCGAGCACCAGCACCTGATCATCCAGATCGGAATACCTGCCGGATGAAAGACCTCGCACAAAAACTGTACTGACGCCTAACTGGGACTGATCGGATTCAGGGACTGCGCGTGGGTCCAGGGCGATGCGGGCGGAATTGGCGCCATTCGCAACGGCGGCATCCAGAACTGGGTACAACGTTTCATCCAGGTCGAGGCTCGAAGCCACTCCCTGGCTGACTTTCAAAAGCTGATTGAGCTCATCCAGGCGGGCTTTCAAGCTGCGCCGCATAAACTCGAATGAGCGGCGCAGCTGGCCAACCTCATCGACACCGTCCACTGCCAGTGGGTGATCCAGCCTGCCTTGAGCGATCCGGTCTGCCTCGACGGTAAGCTGGCGCAGGGAGGTTGTGACCCCGCGGATGCCGAAATTGGCGGTGATGACGGTTCCCAGAGCGAGCAGGAGGATCATCAACAACAAGGGAGCGGCAAACTCGAGTGAAAGCTGCTGACCCTGACGCGCTGGCACCCACATGGCAGCGGCCCATGGACGGCCGATCGCCTCCTGATAATACACCAGGCTGCGAGTCCCATTGGCGGCGGTCTGGTCAGAGAGGGGATTCTCCGGATCTGCAGCGGCGGTATACTCGGTCATCAATAAATCCGGATTGGGATGGTATAAAATCCGGCCCTGCTCGTCCAGCAAGTAACCCTGACCCTCCAAATCACCCAGGCTTTCAAGGCTGTTGATCATTTGCTGGGTGAACGGATTGGATTCGAGATCGATCCTGCCGATTAAAATTCCCTGGATGACCCCGGCTTCATCCTGCACGTTAGAAATGAAGGTTACCTGGGCGGCACGCTTCCCATCCTGCGGCGGGACGGCATACGATTGGATCTTGACCCCCTTCAAGGCCAGATCGACGCCCACCTGCTCATCCAGCGGAGCCTGTTCAAGCACATACTCCACCTCCGGGAAGCCGGCGATGAGTTCTTCTTCTGCATTCAGGTAATAAAGCTGGCGAAAGAACGGCACCCGGCGTAAATTTTCGCGGAGTACATCCGTGGTTTGCTCCGCGGGCAGGTTATACAGCCGCGGATCGTCGCCGATTTGCTGGATCAGATCCTGACCAGCTTCGAGAAAAAATGGGATGCCATCTACCGATGTGCCGACCGCGCTGGACATGCGATCCTGGAGCAGTTGGCGGGCTGCCTGACCTGATACCACCCAATCCCCGATGATCAAAGCGATTACCACAATCAAGCCAATCGGGATCATGGTATAGAAAAATCGGGCCTGAAGGCTTTGTTCGGCGGGAGATGGCTCCAGGGGTCCCACTCCGCCCCACTGACGGATGCGGGTCGCGACGAACACCTCACCCGCCAACCCTCCAACCAGCAGGCAGCCAGTGACGGATAACCACATGGATGGCAAGTTGGAAATGGCAAAATCGAGACGTGCAACGATCGAACCGGTGGACAGGAAGGCGGCATTCAGTGTAAATAGCCCGGCATATCCCAGACTCAATAAGAGAGCTGCAAAAATTGGATGCCTGGCTAACCGAAAGAACAGCGTGCGGTAGCGTTGCCTGAGCAAAAAACCCAGCACCAGCCCAAGCAAAGCCAATTCCTGAAAATAGTAGGGATTGTGGTGATCGAATAGACCGATCAGGAAGCCAGAAGCCAAGGCAATGATGGCAGAATAGGCGGGGCCGAGAAAACCCGCTGCCAGGAACCAGGGCACCGCGGATAACACGAAAAATACCGGCCCGCGCGGCTCCAATGGCACATCCGGCAGGGGGAGGGCGCCCAGGGCCGGCAGCCGAATTCCTAAAAAGAGGGAGGTGACAACCCCGGCTGCAAACAGCCCCACAAACAGCCAGCGGCGATCGCGGGTCAGGGGTGCGTTAAACCGGCTCCAACGCCGAACCAACACGAACAGCAACAGCCACCAGAATAGCCAGAGCAGCCAACCCAGAATCCCACCCGGCGGATTGAAGTATGCACGCTCTGAAATTAACGGCGCCAGAATATCCATTCCTATCGCAGTAAACCCTCGCTACACAAATTATAGCAAAAGCTGAAAAACCGGCAACCGGCACAGATAAGTGGCAGAACTTCACACCTGTCCATGTCATGGGTGTGAATTCTTGGGGTTTTGGAACGCATCAGCGTGTGGGCTCATACCCAAGCGCGGAAGTCCAAGGAAAGAAATAATCCCGGGCGTTACCAGATGTGTTTAATGATCGTGTAGGAGGAATTCAATCGTATGTAGATCTGTGCCGACCCGGTCGGCATAAATCCCCCGGCGAGCCTCAGGCAGCAAACGCGCCAGAACGATCATAGCTTCATCCATCATGAGACGGAGCTGAGCCCGGTCGGGCCTCGTAGGCTGCGGCTTAAATCGAAACGGTTTGCCAAAGCGGACAACTGCACCTGGTTCCCGCCAGCGCCGGGTGAATGGCAAAGTCGGATAACCTTCGGTGTGGTCAACGGCGGTTGGCAAAATGGGCGCACCGGAGTGGAGCGCCAGAAAGGCAGCACCTTCGCGTCCTTCCTGGAGAGCTGGACCGCGTGTACCTTCCGGCGCGATCAGGACCACCTCACCTGCCGCCAGCACTTTTTCAGCCTGGCGCAGCGCCTGCCGGTCCATACCTTCACGATCGACAGGGATAACCCACCAGATTTTGGCTAACATGTTAATAACTGGATAGGAGTAGATTTCGCGCTTTGCCATAGGCACCAGGTTGCGCGGGTAGAGATGAATCACCATCACTGGATCGACAAAGGCAATGTGATTGATCATGACAATGGTCGGCCCGACGGCGGGGATGTTCTCATACCCATCCACCCGGGCAACTTTTGCCAGGAAATTTAAGCCAATTACCCTGAGAAGAAAACGCAAAAAATTTCGACGCCGCTCGTACTGGGCATGCTCATATACCGCCTGATTGTCTGATGCGGCAGAATTTTCTCCGATTCCCGGCTGCTGTTCAACAGCGCCGATTTCATCGTCAGGGTTCAAGATGGCACCCCGGTTAAAAGCTCTTTGACCATGACGAGCACTTCAGCGGCATTTTTCCCATCGGTTTGCAGGATAACAGCATCCTCGGCCGGCTTAAGCGGGGCGATGTCGCGGCTGGAATCAATCTGGTCGCGGCGGCGCATCTCCGCCAGGATGCGCTCGTACTCAGCGGGTTCGCCCCATTCGGTAACTTCTTGAAAACGGCGGCGAGCGCGCTCCTCTACAGACGCATCGAGGTAAATTTTAAGATCGGCATCCGGCAGCACGACGGTGCCGATATCCCGACCAACCATCACCACCCGGCCGCGCAACCCAATTTCCCGCTGTTTTTTCGTTAATGCATCCCGCACACCGGGATATGCCGACACAACAGATACGCTGGCTTCCACTTCTGGGCTGCGGATTTCCCAGGTGACATCCTCGCCGTCCAGATAAATATCCGTGCTGCGACCATCCTCAAGCGAGGCAGGACACACGTCAATTTGGACAGTCTGGGCAAGGTAGGTGAGAGCAGCGGCATCTTGCATGTCCAGGTTATTCCGCAGGGCAGCCAAAGTAACTGCCCGGTACATAACACCCGTATCAAAGTACAGGTAGCCAATGTCGCGCGCCAGGTTCAGCGCCAGGGTGGACTTTCCAGAAGCAGCCGGTCCATCAACAGCAATCGTTTGGGGGTATTTTTCTGGCATAGCGGCTTGCACCAACCCTAACGAAGAGGAGATTCTTCAGGGAGCTGGTCATCTTCGGGGACAGATAACGGCGCCGTAGAGGGGGGGAGGGCTTCTCCTCCAGGAAAAATATCGGCTCTGGCCCAAATCGTGATCAGCTGATCCTCAATCGGTGCCTGCCGGTAAAACAACCAGCGCAGCCAATCACGCAGCGGCAGGTTCGCCCAGCTCGCCCGGTAGGACCAGCTCACATCCTGGCCGCGGTACGGCAGGGATAGCTGGGGGTCAGGATATTCGGCGGGAGTAATCAAGACGAGCGGTAATTCGTTTGGTACAGAAGCCTGACGGTAGATGGCATTTGGAAAATTTCTCAGGTACCATTGAACCGTTGGATCAATCCCCACGACCTCCATTTCCAAGGCATCCCGGCGGCCCGTCTTCCATTCGGAAAAATCACCCAGGGTGCGCAGTGCCAGGTTAATTTCACCGGCTGCCGGCGGAACCTGCCAGAGCTCCACCGGGCTGCCAGTGCGCGGACGCCCGGGAGCAAGCGCTTCGCTTCCGATCCAGAGCAGTAAACCCAGGCAAAGACCCCAGACAAGGCCGGTAACAGCCGCCGAGCGAGACCAGCCAGCGGCGATCAAATATGTCGCGACAAGCGCGATAGCCAGTAAGCCCAAAGTGAAATACAAACGCAGCACCTGCCCATCCACAACAAAACCAGCAATATTTAACCAACCAACCAGCATCAGCACAAAAATGATCAATGCTTCCAACAAGACAGCAAATGGGGCCTCTGCAGGCATCTGGAAAAAATGAGCAAGTGTGCGGGATGCCAGCCACCACAGAGGCAGCACAACCCAGATCAGGTCCAGGGGAAGCCGCCCGGGTAAGACAACTGCCAACAAGAAAGCGAAAACAGCCCATAACGCTGCAAGCCGGTCGAGCGGTTCACCAGATCGCACGCTGCGGATGCCGCCAAACAGGCCGAACACAAGAACAAGCGGTTGGTACACGAGCAGAGCCAGAGGGTTTTGCCAGACCGGTATACCGCTGCTCTGCCACCAGGTCCTGAGGTATGCAGGAAAAATTCCGGCAAATGCGCCTAATCCCTGGGGGATTAGCGTTAAAAAAGTGCCAACGAACAGCACCGTACCCACCATGAGCGCCCCAAAGACCTGCCAGCCGCCGCGATCGAACCGTTGTGCCCCATTAAACACTTTGCCCCCTGGCAGGATGCGCAGCAGTAAATATGCCACACCCAACGTTAACGCACCTTGCCAGATATAGACACCACTCAGCAGGCTTAAGCCAGTAAAAATGCCCGCGGGTGCGGATTGACGCCGCCAAAAAAATACCAATGCCCACAATCCAAACGCTACCGCCAGCATGGGACCACCAGCCAGGCGGGCAAAGGCCACCAGGAATGGGTCAATTGCCAAACCAAATGCCAGAATCACAGCGGCTGTCCGGCCAAACCGCTCTCGCAGCACAAAGGGAATTATGACAAGGGAAACCCCCGCCAGGGCGGGCGCCAGACGAGCCACGGCAGTACTATCACCAAAGAAAAACATCAAGGCTGCTGAAAATGCCGCATAACCCGGGTTGGGGCCTAATTGAACAATGCTGTTCGTGGCAACCTGGTAAGCCTGGAGCGCCCAACCGGCTTCAAAACCATCCAGGGAAAGGATATTCAGGCCAGAAAAACGCAAAAAGGCAGCCAACGCGATGGCTGCCAAATAAGCAAAGGATTCAATCCAGGACAGAGAACGATTCATAACAGGCTCGCTGCGAATTATAACCGCATCCGGTTAAGGCATCCGGTAAATGCGGACATTGGGGTTTGAAAACGCCAGCTCCATGTTGAGCTGGAACTTGCGCTCATCAAGGCCGGAACGACAGCTGTCATCTGGCTGAAAGCGGTTGATTTCCAGAGCTCCAACATACACATATTTGATCCCATACTGGGTGATAATCGATTCGGCTTCATTCCAATCCTGGGTGCAATATAACCGCTGGAGATCGGCCTCGCGGCTGCCCTGCTCGGCAGCCGAACCGCGCCATTGAACTTCGTGAAAGGGCCAGCCAAGCACCGTGGGCATACCACTGTGCGTGGCGACCCGCGCGAAACCAGAATAACTGCCACCGACTGCCTCCGCCAGGTTACCCAGGGGTTGATTCCAAAGCCACGCAAATGCAGCCACTTCATCGGGCGCCTGGCGCTGCAAGTATGCATTGCCATCCAGGGTATAACCATCTGCCGGTCGAAAACCGTTGGTCTTGGTGTTCAGACTTAACACCGGATAGACCAGCCCCACCAGTAAGACGGCTGCCAGGCCCAGCCGGTAAATCCAGGCCCAGGCACCCCGCAGACTTTCCAATAACACCGCACTGCCAAAAGCAGCCGCGACGCCCCACAGCAACCAGGCCTGGTAATAAAACTTGAAAATCGTGTTCATGCGATTGTTGAACAAGTCGCGCAGAAACACAAACTCTGGCGCAATAACGAGCAGCGCGCCAACCACGATCAAAAGCAGCGCGAAGGTATGCGCCTGAAAATTGGTGGGGGCATTTTCAATCGCCGCCTCAGGCTCCAATTCTGCGTGCGTTAAATCGAGCTGCGAACCAGTCCGCTTGAGGAAAGCCAGGCAAACCGCCAACAGCAGCCCCAGACTCAACCAGGTGCCGGGCTGACGCACCCGCAAGGTGAAAGCTGATATCAAAGCCTCTCCCAGGCTGCTGGCTTTCAGCAGGCCCAGGTATAAACTGCCAAGCTCGGGCAGCAAGGTGATCATCGCTCCGAACAGCAGCGCGACTGCGAGCAATACCAGGAGCAAACCAAATGCGGCGATAAGCCCAAAACGATAATCTGGTTTGCGAGGCCAATTGCGGTGAAGATAGATTAAATAGGCCAGCAAAGGCAACAGAAGGGTAGCAAACATCAGCCAAAAATGGATGCCGCGCGTCGGAAAAATTAAATTCGGGTAGATCCCACCGGCCTGCGATTGAAAACCCACAAACCACGGCAGGTAGGCGAGCAGCCCCCCAACACCCAGCAGCAATCCCAAGCCGAAGAACTCACCCAGGCGTCGCCTCGACCAACCTGTTTTGGCAGCCTGGTAGAGCACGTATGCCCCGGCAAACAGGGCGGTATAGATGGGAAAATCCCAGATATTTAAAAATGCCATCCCACCCAAAGCAATGACGATGACAACCCATTGGGCCGGGGTAAAAGGCAGGTTGAATTTTCGGATTCTTATGCCGTTGCCAAAGCCCCCCGAAAACACATTGAGCGCCAGGCCCATCGCCAGGAACGCAAATGGCATCGCCAGCACATGCGGGTGGAGGTCTGCCAGGAGGTAGGAGAAGAATGGGAACTCATCAATGATTTCGATGGGACCTCCTCGGAGGTCAAAATCCTGGAGGACCCGCGAGGAACGCCACCACCAAAGGAAACGGGTTGGCAGCCACTGGAGAGGCAGATTCGGCGGAAGGTTCAAATCTTTCAAATCTAACCACGACCAAAAGGCAGAGCTCCAACTGCCATCCGCAGACTGCCGCCATAAAAAACCGCGCGCGTGCAGGATTTCCAGCAGCCCCACGAGATTTCCCAAAACCAACACAAAAACGGGACCCAGCAAGGAACGCAGGGCAGCATTGAATTGGCCCACAGCCGGTTTCAGGCGCACGAGTAAATTATTGACAAGACCAAAGGCACCCACAGCACTCAGCGCAAAAACCAGGGAAATACCCAGATTAAACGCGACCCCTGAGCTGGTCCCCAGGAGTTGAGCAAGCATTCCCACGAGAATATACCCAAAATAATAATAGGAGATGGCGTAACCCGCTAACCATGGATCATGCGGTGGAAAGGTGGGCGAGCGGCGAATCGCGTTGATAAATGCCAGCTCCATCGGTTTTTCAGTCGCTGTAATCTCCGGGTTGGCAGCGCGGATGAACGCCATCAGGCAAAATGCTGCCAGGAACAGGATTTCGGTGCTGAGGATCAGTGTGCGGTGGTCAGCCAACCAGCTCCGGAACTCTTTCCGATTGCCCTGTCGCAACGCCAGCAGGCTGGCAGCAACCACCAGGAAAGCTGCCAGCAGGATGCCACCGCGATCGTTATAAACCCAGCCCGTGGAGCTGAGCAACCAGAAAAGATACCCCCATAACAATAGGCCAAGAGTTCGGCTGAGCGTGTATCCGCGATCCGCCAGCCCCGGCAGCAAGTGATATGCCAGGGGGAATACCAGCAATCCCAGCAGGGTGAGGCACAGATACCAAAGCAGTAGAGAAACCATCAGTTCCCACCGACGGACGGTGCGCGTGCGGTTTCAGCTTGTGGGCGCACCTGGTAGATGCGGGTCGCTCCGGATTCAAAGACCAGATCCCACAAATTGCCATCCATCAGAGCAAATTTATCCAACCCTGGCCCAGGGTAATAAGCCTGTTCGAGCTGCCCGACAATAAAATACTGCACACCATATTTTTTCAACAGCTGGTAGGCCGCCTGAGGATCGTCCGTGATATAAAACTCGGCAATTTCGGCGATGCGGTTGTTGATCGCCTCGCCAGGCACAAAACTGCCTCGCTGCTGGCGCTGGTGCCAGTTCCAGCCTACCACACCGGGCAATCCGGTGTTAATCGTGTAGCGTGAGCCCCAGCGGTATTCCACGGTATTCCCTTCCAGGATGACCGGTGAACCAATGACATTTTCCTGCAGCCAGCGGATGGCCTCGTAATCCTGGCTGAGGTCCATATCCAGCCCCTGGTCGAAGTAGTTCGCGTAGCTCATGTACCCCAAGCCATCGAGCGAACGCGGTGCATCCGGTGCGAAGCGGTCCTTAATCTTGGCAGTCGTCGCCAGGAGCGGATACATGGCGGCAGCAAGCAGTAGGGCAACCACTCCTACCTGCCAGACCCGCCTGGCAGTTAAACTAATGACCGGCAATTTTTCCAGCACCCAACCGAAAGCTGCCGCGGCACTGATCCCGAACAACACCCACACCTGAAGATAAAACTTAAAGACGGTATTCATGCGCCCTATATCGCCCACCAGGACGATCACTTCTACCACCAGGGTGAGGACAAGACCGGTCCCAACCAGGAAAAGGACGATACGCTTTTCCGTGCTCAAAGAAGGTCGCAGCAGCAGCACCGCCGCCCAGGCGGCCAGTGGGAGCACAAACCAGACTACATTTACCCCGCGACCAATCGGTAAATCCCCGATGCCCGGAATTTTGATGCCCAGCAGGATCATTAAAAGGGTCAGCAAAACAAGACTGCCCCAGATCCATTGGCGGTAAGGCTGCAGCTTCCGTAAGGCAGACAGGGGCGTAGACGCCAGCCAGTCTACGGTCTCAGACACCATCCAGGAGCCAATCAAAAACAGGAAAATACCCCAGTGGGTGAAATAATCTAACAAGGGTGTGCGCGAACCCTGCCAGAAATCGATCGAGCTGTAGCCCTGGCCATACCAGTAGGCAAAAGGCTGGTAAAGTCCAATCGCAAGGACAGCCAGCAGAGCTGCCCCGCCGGCCGCGAGTGCCAGCCGGGCCACCCGGTTGGTGAGGAAAGGCAAACGGCGAGCGGCAAAATCCCCAGCACCCAGCCACAGTCCATAGAAGACTGCGAGCATACCAATCACCAGGTAGGTCGGCAGGTCCCAGGTATTTGTGGGGCGTAATGCCCCGATTGCAAGCCCTCCCAACACAAACGCCGCGCAGACACCGGCAATATTTTTCCAGCGCCCGCGTCCCTGAATCACAGCCAGGGACCAGGTCAACGCCAACAAGGTCACCGGCAGGGCAATTAAATGGGCGTGCAGGTCGGCATACAACAAAGAAAAATAAGGAAACTCGGTAATTGGTTCAACATCACCTAACGCGGCAATCGCCCGGCTTGGAAGCCAGTACCAATCAGCGATCCCATACGGCAGATCGGCGCCGGTCAGTGTACGGAAAAAGCCCTGCAGCCCCCACAGGAGGCGATTTAGGAAACCGGCACCTTCTATGGTGCCTGGCGATGCGATCATCTGGTAGCCGCGGGTAATCATTCGCAGGGTGCCAAGATTTCCAAACAAGCCTACTAGCAAGGCCGCCAACAGACCGACCACATATCCCCGGTTGGCAACCATATCACGCGCGAAGCGGCGCAGGAAGCCAGCGGAGGCAGGCTCTGTGCCATTCGCTTCCCTGCGCGGAGGGGAATTCATCAGGTTGAAACCTAAGGAGAATGCCCCGATAAGGATCAAGAGGAAGATGGTAGGCAGAATCAGGTTGTAAGCAACGGACGGGGTGATACCCAGCAATTTTACCGGCATCCCCACCAATACAAACCCATAGTAATAGTAGTTGATGTAGCCCCCAGCATACCAGGGATCGTAGGGCGGAAAGCTGGTGCTCTTCAAGATGGCATTGAAGTAGGAGAAGTCCATCGGCTTCTCGCCGCCTTTCCAGGGATGCCAGAGGTCCGGATTTCCCAGCCGCACCAGGAGGAAAAACAAAAACGCGACCAATGCCAGCAGCTCAATCGCCAGGATGTAATTGCGGCGGGCCTTAAAAAACTCGACCAGGTCTCTGCGCTGCAGAATTGCCACAGCAGCCCCGGCAACCAGCAGCACAACGAAAAGTACTCCCAGCAGAGTCTGCGTGACGGGAATGTCGAAAGATCCCAGAAGCCAGGCCAGATAAGCAAAAACCAACATCCCGGCGACCCGGCTGACGGCATAACCCCGGTCAGCAAGGCCCGGAAACGCCATCCGGATGAATGGAAACGTCAGCAGCCCAAGCAGGGCGATGAAGAGATACCAAACCACTACTCCCAGCGGCTGGTAGCGATTCAGCAGTCCCTCACTCGGGAACAATTCGCTCCAGGTGCCGCCAGCCACCTGCTCTGCCAGTCGGTCTGCCGGGAGCATTAAATCCATCGGATGAGAAGCGGCTCGTTTCGGGGTCACCCGGATGATCTGTGAAAAATCGACCGCCCCCAGGATTTCACTCACCTGCTCGGGATCATAGTCAGCGGTCTTTTGGAAAATGAACACCTTCGGGTGATCGTAAACCGTAAATGCTTCTTCTGAAGACTGATCGTTAATTTCAAAGCTTCCAATTTGCGGATTGGATTGAAAAACCTTCACAAGCTCAAAACCCAGGCTGCCGGTGAACATTCCCGGTTGGGCAACGTTGTAGCAGTGTTCGATCGTTTCTTCCGGAGGGCAGCCTAACAGGTTGCGGTAGTAGGTTGTCACCAGTGGGAAGCGTTCGGGCAGGCGGGTGAGGGAAGCCCATTGGCGGCTGGAAGATATAGCAATGTAATCGGACTCGGTCAGAATACGCTCGAATCGGGCCAACTTTTGAGGATTGTCATCCCAATACATATTAAAATTCATATCTTGCTGGTAAATTCCACCAAATGGATCATAGCCACCCAGGCGCAGTGGCAGGCCATCATCCCATTCACCTTCATTAGCAAATCCAGCGCCCTGCAAATAGACGCCGCTGGCTTCGTCCTCAGCCTGCAAGCGAGCGGAGAGAAAGATCGGCTGAGCTTCCTGAAGCTGCAAAGGACGGTCCAGCTCAACTTTGTAGCCTCCATCCGGGGCCGGGCGGGAAAAATCCGCTTCGACAAACCCGGTTGCCAGTGGCTGAGCGCCGTCCGGGGAATTGGAAAACACCAGCTCCAGGCGGCGCGTTTCCGCCGCGGGGGGATCCACCAACTGAGCTTCCAGGCGGACACTGCGCAAGGTGCCGCTGACTGATGGGAAGAAGTCAATCACCTGTGGGGAGAGCGGCTCCAGAAAACGCTGGCCCAGCTCGATGACCTGCCCGACTTCTTCGCCCTCAGTTTCGTAGACCACCTGGTAACGCCCATCAATAATCAGGGGTCCCTGACCGGGTCCAAGCTCCAGAACAAAAGAATATGACTGGTCGGCACTCAGGAATGGATTCCGATCCAGGTTGAAAGGCTGGGTAAACCCATCAGCGGGAACCGCGGATACGTCCAGGTTTGCCGTACCCAGGCTGAGCGGTTCGGGGTTTTCCAGGCTTTGCTGGATGCGTAAAAAAAGGCTGCGGGTGCCTGTCTGCGTGTACTGGTCGACAATATCGTTAATAACCACTTCGTCCACCTGCCCAGAGGCCGCGGGTACGAAGGTAGTGAAGAATGGCACATCGGGCCGGATGATGAATTCGTAGGGATATGGAATCATTTGTTTAACCGGACCATCACGAGTGGAAATGGACAGGTTAATCGGACCGGGGATGTTCTCGAAGATCCAGCGTGAGGCAGCCACCCGGGTGACCGGGCGGACATGGACCGTGGAAAATGCATACGCGTAGGTATATGTTGATGCCAGCACAATGAACCCGAGAACCAGGGCAGAGATGCGGGCTGCACGCGACCAACGATCCGGGATGGAACCACCCGCCGAGCGCCTCGCCTGCCATAAATCCCACAGGCGGACGATCGCCCAGGCAGCAAATATCGCCAGCATCGGATAAACAGGTAGGAAATAGCGCATCGTAGGATTCAACGCGACGGACTGCCAGGCGAAATAAACGGCAGTCCACGACCACATCAAAATGTGGATGCGCCATTCACCGCGCAGCATTCGCCAGCCAATCCATAAAAATCCCGCCCACGCCAACAGCCCCAGGGGCAGACCAAAACCCCACTGGACCATATTCTGCCAGGCAAAGGTCAAAGGGCGGCGCGCCCACTGCAACGAAGGTGGAAAATCGATATCCCCAGCAGCCTGGGCGCGTTGTTCGCGAATATTGGCGACCCACTGCGGGTTGGGTCGGATGCCAAAAAAGCCAGGGCCACTAAAAGCATACGGTTGAAAAACCCGGAAGGTCAGGAAACTGACCGCACCAGCAATCACGAGCAGTAGCAGCACCGTGCTGATATTGCGGCGGCGCGCCTGAGGGGAAAGCAGGCTGAAGCGCACCCACACTGCTAAGGGCAGGATGAACGCCATCGGAGCTGCATTTAACTTTGAGGAGACTGCCAGACCCAGGGCAAGCCCAAAACCAGCATACAACGGCCATTCACGGCGCAAATTAAAGGCGCATTCGGGCTCAGCATCGGCCTGGTCCGGCTCAGAATCCGGGCTACCCCGGCCGCGAGTGGCGATGCGAATTGCATAATACATTGCCAACAATGTAAAAAAGTTAAGGAAGGTATCTTCCTTATAAAAATTTGAGAGCTGGATGGGGAGGACAGCTGCAGACAGAAAGGCCGCCGAAAGAAGCGCCACCCGCCGGTCATAAAGGCGGGCTGCGGTCAGGTAGACCAGCAGGATGGTTAACAGGTCGAAGACCGCCGAAAGGGGGCGTCCTACCTGCGCAATTTCCTGCCAGCCGGCAACATCGGATGTCAAGGAAACGAGGTAACGGGTGAGAAAAATCGGGAAGGTGCCGTAAACAAAAAACCCGTGATTACGATTGTGCGGATTAAGCGTGGAATTGGCCGTATCGAAATATTCACCCAGGCTGGAGACAGGCTCAATATCTGCCGTCACCCACACCAGGAACCGTTCGTCGGGGTGCAGCCAGGTGTATTCGTCCCATCCCAAGCCTGTGAAGCGGAAAAATGCACCTACCAACAAGACCAGGATTAAAAGCAGGTCGTAGACCCAAAGCAGTGATCGTTTGCGGGTCGCGATTTCCGTTGTCGTCGTTTCCGGCACAGTATCCATGTAACTCTAAAATTCCAGCCTGATTGCAGCCGCCAGTGTATTCCCGGTCGCAGAAAAAATCAAGGGTTGCTGCTGGCGCCTAACTCAGAAACCCCGGGTACCAGATAGATATAAAACTCTTTGCCTTCCGTCGTTGGGTAAAGTCGGGCCGAACCCTGAGGGTAGACCTGCTGGAGTGCTTCCAGACCCTGGGAATCATCAGCTTTAACAATGAATAATTTCACTCCCGGCAAACCTGTGGTATCCGGTATCTGTTCAGGCCAGATGGCGAAATCCCGCAGAGGAAAACCGGCGTTCATTCCAACCAGGCGCGTGTCCACCCAATGCGGGAAAGCGACAACCCAGGCATGATCACTATCACCCACAGTGAGTGTGAAATCACGGATGACAGCCCCGATTTCAGTTGTATTCCAGGAAGACAGGGTGTAATTGGTCTTGTACTGGTTAAACACCAGGTCGTAATTCTGGAACACGGACCAGCCGACCAGGAGCGCGGTTACTGCCCAGGCCACCCACCGGCTGCGCGGCTGGCCTAACATCCTTCCAATCGCCTGCAGCAGCCCATCGAACGCCAGGGCGATGACCAGGAAAACAGGGATCATGGCGGCGCCGGTGCGATTCAGGGAAGGGTTTTCTGCCGGGAAAGCCAGCGAAAGGATCGAAGGCAGCATGAGGATCGGGATTGCCAGCAGCAGGAAAAGGTCCGTCCAAATCCATTTACGCAGATAGCGAAGCACGAGCAGGCCAACTCCAAGCAAGAAGAAAGCCCCCGAGACAACATCGAGCGCCGGACGACCAGTAACAGAATGCACCCAGATCTGACCGTCGTGCCAGTTAAACATTTTGAGTGCATTCCAGAGGTTTTGAAAGAAGATTACGACTGGCGAGCCAGGTAAATCCCGCTCCAGGTTACCTACCCGGGAAAGCGCCCGAAATGCCACACCATCCGGATCGTCAACCATATAACGCAACAGCGGCAAAAAAACCAGCAGGGAAAATAATGCCAGAATCAGCAGGTGGTAAAGCGCTTGCTTGCGCCCTCCCCGGGATTGAGCATGAATCAGGTACAGCCCAAAGGCGACAACTACTAATAGCGGAACAATCCGCATAGGCGTGTAACCGTGCAGCCCCAGGCCCAAGAATAATCCTGCCAGAATCATATCGTTGCGGCTGCGCCGGCGCAAGCCGCGGATCATAAAAAACAACATGGGAGCCGTGAAAAATGGGTAAAGGGCAAACCGCAGCGCCACGCGTGAAATCACATTCGGCCAGTAGGCTATCCCCGCGAACAAGACTGCCAGCAGCCCGACGCGCTTATTGCCCAGTTCCATACCGAGCAAATATAAAAACGGCAGGGTAAGTAACCCAGCGAACACCATGCCCAATTTCAAACTTAAAAATGTGTAGCCGGTATTGAACAATTCGATAATGCCGGCTGTCAAATACATTTGAACAAATTCGCGCCCGGTATTACGGGGAAAAAAGATGCGATATTCCCCATGCACAACATCGTAAATATCCAGCAGTTTTTCCGCATGATCGCTGACCATCTCGGGAGGGACGCTGTTTAATTGATAAACGCGGAAGAAAAACACAATTCCCAATACGCCAAGCACAACGATCGTCCAACCAGTGATGGTGAGCTGCAGGCGCTTATCCTGCCGAAGCCGGCGAAGCTGCTCCAAGGAAGTGGCAATCATGCGGCCTGGAAGCCAGAATGCGCGCACCATTAAGCCCAGCGAAACCAGCCAGAGGGTCACATTTAGAGTCGTAAAGCGGTTGCCGCCAAGCAGTATAAATGCCAGGATCGCCAAAACGGACCCAATCCAAAATTCCGTCCTCCTGACCGTGAGGGGATCGACCCGATCCAGGTCGTCCGGACGGGCAGGAGCAAGCTGCCACTCACGGCGGGCAACTGCCCAGGCCAGCAGCGCAAAAGATATCAGGTATAAGATTACACCTTGGAAAGCAGCGGGCTGGGGCGGCTCCCAGGATAGCTGGCCCGCCAGAGCAAATGCAAGGGCCGCCAATGAACGCCAGGGCCAGCCATAACCCGACTCCGGCTGGGGCGCCTGGGGGATTGGCTCCCGAAGGGGCTCATCCATTGAAAGATCCGCCGCTGCGATCAATGATGCAGTAGGAAGATTTGAGTTGGATAAATCACCTGACAGCGGGTCAGCTTCGCCTGCGGAAGTCAAAGCCGCACCCTCAGGCAAATCTGTTTGAGCAGGGAATTCGACCCGCGGGTATTTCCAGGGCATCAGCCTGGAGAGGACGTAATCCAGGACACTGGGTTCTTCACTCACGGTTTCACCGCCAAAACAATTAAACTTTCACCAAGCCGTACCGGCATGATACTCCAACCTAAGATCGCCTGCAATCCGCCCGGCCCACCAAACAGGACTTTTTGGAGTGCGGCAGGCAGGTAGCGCACATAAGGCGTATCCCAAAATCCATCCGAAAATGCCTTCCGGATTTCCAAACCGGAACCACGGATAATGGCCAACCACTCGCCAGGATCTTTAAGGTTTATGTGAGTCGGATCCTTATATCCCACCCAGCGCTCCTGCTTAACCTGGCGCATGAGCGAATCCAGGTTGGGGGTTGCGAGCACTAATAAACCGCCCGGCGCCAGCACCCGGCTGATCTCTGCGATCGCATTCTCCGGGTGGGGTAAGTGTTCCACCACATGCTTGGCAACCACAATTGCAAAACTGGCAGGTGGAAAACCGCCCAGGTCCTCGGCGGACATCAGGGCAAATTGACCGGCGGGGACATTGGCGCGTGCCTCTCATTAACGCCCACGGGTTGATATCGGTTCCGAAAACCTGGTAATTCGGTCCAAACACGTCCAGCAAGTGACCCAACCCGCATCCCACTTCCAGGACCCGCCCGGTCCGGGGGCCGTGTTTGCGGGCCAGCTGCGCGTAAAATCGATTCGACCACCAATACTGGCTGTATTTTTCAAAGGATACCTTTGCATAGGGACCACGTGAGAAATACGTCTCATCGAATGGTTCAAGAGCAGGATCGGGAGCGGGTGGGGGAATCTTATCCATGAGGGAGGGGCGGCTGCCAAAGGCGCAAACCGGAAAATAAAGTGGTCATTCTTTAATTAACCACAGGTTCAAGAATCATGCCGCACTTCGGCGGGCAACAAAAAAAGTGAACGTCCCCCCAGGATCATGGGCAGGGGAGGCATATTTGCTAATAATACGTTGGGTGAGCGCCAGGTTCCAACGCCGCTGAACCAGGATCCAACGACCCGTGAATAACCGGGGCAGCAGGGTGGGTGCTCCGAAGTAATGACCCCATTCAAGGGCCCGCATCGCCTCGGGTGAGAAATAATCCCAGGCCGATTCCAGGGTAAACCCGGCATCTTCCAACCAGGTACGCCAGCCGGTATCAAACTCGAGGTGGTGAACACGGGACATGCGCTTAAACCAGCGCGTATACCTGCTGCCCAGGCGGCTGAGGCCAATTCTCCCCAGGTACCTAGGAATCGAAAGTTCACTCAAGTAGCGCGGGTTGGGTACACAAAATATGAACGGCGCGCCGGGCGCTAAAACCCGAGCGGCTTCGGTCAGCACTGCACGTACGTTGGGGATATGCTCCAACACGGAATTGCTGAAGGCACTGGCGAATGACCCATCTGCAAACGGCATCTGGTGCCCCACGGCCTGAACCACAAGCCGGTAGGCATGCCGTTCTCCAGCCTCGCGCAGGGAAACCAGAGATGGGTCAAGGCCGATATCGACCGGCTGATCGAAAACGATCTGGGCAAAATGACCATCCCCGCAACCAATATCCAGAACCGGAGCCGGGAGAGGGATGCCCTGGTAATACGTGGCTTCTACCGATCGCAGCAGGGAGCGGAAGTAAGGCAGATCGCGCAAATGGAGGTACAAAAAATCTTTCTCAGGCATGGCGAAGCACTTTTTCGAAAACTTGCACATACTCTTCGGCAATTGCCACAGGGGCAAAGCGGCGCGCGACCCGGAAACCATTGGTTTGGAAACTGTCGGGGTGTTCAAGGATCTCCAAAATGGCAGAAGCCAGTGCCTGCGAATTGCCGGGAACCACAACCTTGCCCATGCCTGTCATGCTGACAGGCTGGCGAACACCTGGTAGATCCGTGGCAACAACCGGGGTGCCACAAACCATGGATTCGATCTGCACCATCCCGAAAGATTCAGTGCTGTTCAGGCTGGGCAGTACAGTAACATCACAGGTATGGTAGAACGCCACGACTTCTTCATCGGATAAGACCCCCAGAAACTTCCAATGGCTACCCAACTGCTCAATTTCCGGGAGCAAGCGGCGCAAATAGGCTTCTTCGCCCAGCACATTTTCATACTGACCCACATAAAGAAGGCGCGCCTTTGGAAATCGCTCCAGGATCCGCGGCATGGCAGCGACCAGAAATTCCACGCCTTTTTCCGAGGCAAGCCGGGCTAACATGCCAATTACCTGCTGACCAGGTTCGATATCATGCTTGTGCTTAAAGGCTTCCAACTGCTGGGGGGTAATATCAACTAACTGCACAGATGGAGGAATAACCTCGACTTTCGGCAAGTAACGGCGCAGCAGGGCCGAATTTTCGGCATAGTCCCGGGTATTGGTCACAATTGTGGTGGCAGCCGCTGCGGTAACATGGTTGGCGAGCGTAGAGGCGAGGTTCGCAGTGCGGTGGACAAGACCAGGAGGCAGGTGCAGGTCACAGTGGTAGGTCATGACGACTGGTCTGCCCATGAGGCGGGCGGCGGAGGCAATGAAGGCTGCATCCAGCTGGGGTAAATGTACATTGACAATATCCGCCTTGCGAATTTCATGCACAGCATACCATGGCAGCCCGGGCATGATAACACCTTTACTAATGTGCATCATTACCCAGGGTCGAAAAATTTCCACCCCGTCTACATGTTCATGAGCCGGCAGCTGCGGATCAAAACGGGACGTCAGGATTGTGATATGGTGACCCAAACCAGCCAGAGCCCGCGCCAGCCGCTCAACATAAATTGTCAGCCCAGAATAATGCGGGCGGTAGTAGGTCAAAGCGATTAATACACGCATAAACAAAACAACGATGTCAGGTCTGGGCGGGTTGACTGCCGCGTAAGCCAGCAATACGGCGGTAGATGCTGTTGATTGTATCCCCCTCCCGGTACAGACCAAACAGGCCGATGATCCCGGTGATGATGAAATGAGTCAGATGAAGGACGAGGGCGTATGCCAATGCAGGTGCGGCCGAGACACCCAACAATGCCAGGGCACCCACGACCGAGGCTTCAAAGACCCCCAGAGAGGCAGGCGCGGACGGCAATGCTACCCCAAAGGCAGCCACGCCCAGGATGAATGCCGACCACCAGATCAGTGCCTGGGGGGCAAAATTATAAAGCAAGAGCGTATACTGGCCCAACGCCAGAATCCAGCTCACAAACATGCAACCGAACGCCAGCAGAAATTGGCCTGGATTAGCAACGACAGCAAAACCATCCAGTAGTGAATCCAGCCAGGGCAAAACCGTCCGGCTGAAAACTGGCCAGCGCTCCAGCTGCCTGCCTACCCAAGGGCGCCAGCTGTTTCTTGTTTTTGCGCCTACAAACAGGAGGACAAATCCACCCAGGATGACGATCAATGTCGCAATGGCCACAGGCTGGGCCCAATCTGCCCCAAAGACGAGCGGCAGCGTGACCAGCAGTAAACCCGCGGCCATCAATAAATCAAATGAACGCTCGAGGACGATCGTTGGCAGAACGAAAAATGGCCCGCTGCCGCTGGCTTCTCCCATCAGCACGGTCCGGCCGAGCTCCCCCAAACGAAATGGGAACAGGTTGTTGAGCAAATAACCTTCATTTAATATTAACACGGTGCGCGGATAAGACGCTTTGCGCTGCAGGAGGATCCACCAGGCCAGCGCCCTGCCAAGCATGGAAACGATAAACAACCCAACCGCGGGCAGCAGCACCTGCCAGCGTAAGTTCTCCAGGGCAGGCAGCAATTCTTCCCAACGCGCCAGGCGCAGTAAGACGAGAATCGCCAGAATACTTACCAGGACACCCGGCAGCCACTGCCGGGTCTGGCGCCAGATGGCTGCCACAGCGAATTCTCAGTCCTCCCCCAACCGGAGGACAGCCAGAAAAGCTTCCTGCGGGATTTCGACACTGCCGACCATTTTCATGCGTTTTTTGCCGCGTTTCTGCTTTTCCAGTAGTTTCTTTTTCCGGGTGATATCTCCACCGTAGCATTTCGCCAGCACATCCTTGCGCATCGCCTTGACGTTTGCACGGGAGATGATCCTGCCACCAGCAGAGGCCTGGATCGGCACAACGAAAAGCTGGCGCGGAATGATTTCCTTCAATTTAGAGATGAGCGCCTGGCCTTTGTGGTAGGCATCATCACGGTGGACAATGGATGCCAGGGCGTCAACCGGCTCATTGTTCACCAGGATCTGGAGCTTGACCAGGTCATCCGGACGATATTCTGCAAATTGGTAGTCAAGCGAGGCATAACCGCGCGTGCGGGATTTGAGCATATCAAAAAAATCGACAATCAGCTCAGAGAGCGGAATTTCAAAGTTCAACTGGACCCGGTTGGGCGCGGGGTATTCCTGGTCGACATATACACCGCGGCGCTTGGTAACCAGCTCCATAATCGTCCCATAATAATCGGTGGGGCTGAAAATCTGAATTTTCATCCAGGGCTCACGAACTTCGGCAATTTCTGCTTCATCTGGTAGCTGGGCGGGTGAATCGATCAAAATCGTTTCGCCCGTACGCAGGATTACTTGATACTCCACCGAAGGCGCGGTGACAATGATATCCAAATCGTATTCCCGCTCCAACCGTTCCTGGATAATTTCCATATGGAACATGCCAAGGAACCCGCAGCGAAAGCCAAAATTTAATGCCTGGGAGGTCTCTGGCTGATAAACCAGGGAAGCATCGTTGAGCTGCAGTTTTTCGAGAGCATCCCTCAGATCACCATAATCTTCCCCCTCAACCGGATAGATCCCGGCGAATACCATCGGCTTTACTTTCTTATAACCCGGAAGCGGCTCAGGCGCGGGATTGGAGGCCAGAGTAATGGTGTCACCCACCCGGCATTCCCGCACAGTTTTAAAACCGGTGGCAACGTAACCGACTTCACCGGCAAATAACTGCCCGGTTGGGCGCATGTCTGGTGCGAAGATTCCAATTTCAATGGGTTTGATGGTCGCTTTGGTTGCCATCATCCGCAAGGTGTCATCAGGATTTAAGCGTCCATCCATTACACGGACATAGGCAATCACGCCTTTGTAGGAGTCATAATGGGAATCAAAAACCAGCGCCCGGGTGGGCGCATCCTGGCGTCCAAGCGGCGGCGGCACGCGCTCCACAATTTTTTCCAAGACTTCTTCCACATTGCGCCCTTCTTTGGCTGAAATCTGGAGAATTTCGTCAAACGGCACACCCAGCAGGTTTTCGATATCGCCGGCAACTTCATCCGGATGTGCAGAAGGCAAATCTATTTTATTGATGACCGGGATAATTTCCAAATCCGATTCCAACGCAAGGTACAGGTTGGCAAGGGTCTGCGCTTCAATACCCTGGGTGGCATCGACCACAAGCAGCGCACCTTCGCAGGCTGCCAGCGCCCGGCTGACTTCGTAGCCAAAATCCACATGCCCGGGGGTGTCAATCAAATTAAGTTCATACGTTTTGCCATTACGGGCAGTGTAATTCATCCTGACCGCAGAAGCCTTGATCGTAACCCCCTTTTCCCGTTCCAGATCCATGGTATCCAACACCTGATCGGTCATATCGCGATCCGAAATCGTGCCGGTCATCTGGAGCATTCGATCGGCGAGGGTGGATTTCCCGTGATCGATATGGGCAATAATACAAAAATTGCGGATATGGTCTGTCATTAGCGTGCAGTAGTATAACCGATTTTACTGAGCGCCGGATGAGCAGCAACCTGGCTGAGTGTGGGGCCAGTGTTCAGTCGGAAGGCTCTTCCTCCGGTTTATCCACCTGCGCTGACATCCCCTGCATGGCTTCCTGGATAAGCGCATCCCGATCGATCACGGGACCTCGAGCCGGGTAAGTCAACCAGGCAAGGAACTCATGATTTCCTTTGGGGCCAAGCAGAGGAGAGCACATCAAACCGTTCACAGCAAACCCAATCTCTACCGCAAATGCCAGAATTTCGGACAATACGCGCTGGTGGACGGACGCGTCCCGAATGACACCTTTACCACGATTGACTTCGGCTCTGCCAGCTTCAAACTGGGGCTTAATCAGGACAATTACCTGCCCACCTTGGTCATTAAACCAATCCAGGATTGCGGGGAGTAAGTTCTTCACTGAAATGAAAGACGCATCGAGAGTGACCAGCTCCACCGGTTCTGGAAGTTGTTCCAGAAACCTGGCATTGGTCTTCTCCATAACAATCACGCGCTCGTCCTGGCGCAACTTCCAAGCCAATATACCGTGCCCGACGTCGATCGCGTACACTCTGGCGGCACCGGATTGGAGCAAGCAGTCGGTAAAGCCCCCTGTCGATGCGCCGACATCCGCGCAGACTTTCTCAACCACCACGACCGGATACCGATCCAGGGCAGCCGCGAGCTTTTCACCGCCCCGGGACACATACTTGGGCGTCTGTTCGATTTCTATCCGGGCGGCAGGATCGATTTTTTGCGACGGTTTGAGGGCCAGCTGACCATTGATCCTGACCTGACCCGCCATCACAAGCCGCTGTGCCAGGGCGCGTGATTCCACCATTCCACGCTCAACCAGCAAAATATCGATCCGAATGGTAGCCATAGAAAAATTTTATCAGTCCTTAGGGGCCTGAACGAGATCAAGCCAGACGTTTGCTGTGACGGGCAGGCAGCATATGAACATGCCACACTTTTGTTTACACAACGGCGATCGCCAGGAATGTTGATCTACTTTCGAACCTCTGGAGTTGATGCTATCATACATCCATGCTGCTAGCCTTATTAAAATCCATGCGCCCGCGCCAGTGGGCAAAAAATGTATTCATTTTTGCCGGAGTTGTTTTTGATCGGAAATTGGGCGATCTGCCGTCACTCCTGGCGACTATCGCTGGATTTTTCTTATTCTGCCTGCTTTCCAGCGCGGTCTACCTGCTGAACGATATTGGCGATCTGGAAGCAGACCGGAACCACCCGCGCAAACGCAACCGTCCTCTGCCTGCCGGCGAACTGCCGGTTTCGGTTGCCTGGATTGCTGTCATTCTGATCCTGGTGATCGTGCTGCCGCTTTCCTTTTATTTGAATGTGACGTTTGGTTATATTGCTGTTCTCTATTTCCTGCTCAATGTTGCCTATACGAAATGGCTCAAACACATCCCTATCCTGGATGTTCTTGTATTGGCTTCCTTTTATGTCATCCGCGTCGCAGCAGGTGTGGCGCTGGTACAGGTGGCGCGATTTTCTCCCTGGTTATACGTGGTTACAACCATGCTGGCTTTGTTCATCGGTCTGGGGAAACGGCGCGCGGAATTGACCCTGCTTAATGAAGGAGCAAACTCGCACCGGCGGGTGCTGGAAGGGTACACAATCCCATTTCTCGACCAATTAATCATCATTGTATCCGCCACAACAATCATGTCGTACAGCCTGTATACATTTTCCGCTCCGAATTTACCTGATAATCATACGATGATGCTGACGATTCCATTTGTCGTTTACGGAATTTTCCGCTATCTCTACCTGCTGAATGTCGACCAGCGCGTCGGCGCACCGGAAGATGTGGTCCTCACCGATCGACCGCTGCAAATTACAATGGTTGCCTGGTCCGGCGTCATCCTGTTGATCTTTTATATTTCGTGAATTCCAGAGCGTAGTGCCAACCTGTTTCCAGAGGCACTAACCCAATAAAACGAACTTATGCCTGCAATTACTTCATCAGCACCAGGAAAGATCATCCTTTTTGGCGAGCACGCAGTCGTATATGGACGGCCTGCCATCGCTGTTCCAGTCACTGACGTGAAAACCAGGGTAGTAATCCATGCGGACCCGCTGGCCCAATCAGGTCAGGTAAGAATCCAATCACCTGCCATTGGATTAGACGCGTCTGCTGGATGATTTGCCCGGGGACGACCCGCTGCGATTGGTTATCGCCGGTGTGCTGGAGCGCAGCCGGATACAACACATCCCCGCCTGCATCATCCGGATCACATCTACCATTCCCGTCGCCGCTGGCCTGGGGTCTGGAGCAGCGGCCTCCGTCGCCTTAATTCGAGCACTCTCAACTTTCCTTGGACAACCATTCCCAGATGAATGGGTAAGCGAGCTGGCCTACGAAATTGAAAAAATATACCATGCGACCCCCTCCGGTATTGACAATACCGTCATCACCTACGCTTCTCCTGTGTATTTTGTGCGCGACCAGCCAATCCAATATTTCCGGGTAGCCGCTCCGTTCTTACTACTGATTGCTGATACAGGCATCCCAGGTAAAACAGCAAAAACTGTGCGGGCGGTGCGGGCCGGCTGGGAAGCAAACCCGGAGCGCTATGAAAAAATATTCGACCGAATTGGTGCGATCGCCGAACACAGCCGGGAAGTCATTGAAACCGGACAGACCGAAAAACTAGGCGCGCTAATGAATGAAAACCAGGAACTTCTAGTTGAGCTGGGAGTATCCTCTCCAGAGCTGGACAATCTGGTCAGAGTTGCGCGTGCGTCCGGTGCGCAAGGGGCAAAGCTCTCTGGTGGAGGCGGCGGCGGCAACATAATCGCTTTCGCAATCGGCGAGGCGAATTGCGCCGCGCTTCACACAGCTTTGAAAAATGCTGGCGCCACACGTCTCATCCAGACCACAGTCCGCTGATGTTCTATGAGAAATCAGTTGGCTAAAGAGGATGTAGCCAACTGATCACCTTGATCCCTGCAAGGTAGGGTAAGATTAACAGCCCGGTGGAATCAAAACAGCCAGATGATTGGCTGATCCTGCGGGAAAAAATGGCAGGCAGGCGCACTGTGCACCATGCCAACCCAACCATGAGCCCAGTACTGGCAGGGATTCCCATTCAGCTGTATGGATACCCATTTACCATTCCAATTCCTGAAACTCGGTGGTTCGCTGATCACCGATAAAGACAGACCTCAAACACCTAAGCTGACCGTCATTAATCGGCTGGCTGGTGAAATCCAGGCTGCCAGGCAAACAAACCCCCGAATGAAGTTACTCGTTGGGCACGGGTCAGGTTCATTTGGACACGTGGCAGGAGCTAAGCACAACACCCGGCGGGGGGTATCCAGCCCGGAAGAATGGCATGGCTTCGTGGAAGTCTGGTCCATTGCAAACGCTTTAAACCGCCTGGTCATGGATGCTCTGCTGATGGCGGGCATACCAGCAATGGTTTTCCCACCTTCCGCCCAGGTGCTGGCGAGGAAAGGTCTGGCTGAGGTCTGGAACATTAAGCCGATCCAGCACGCCCTGGCTGCTGGCCTGGTGCCGGTAGTCCACGGGGATGTCGTTTTCGATTTCGAACAAGGCGGCACCATCCTTTCAACCGAAGACCTGTTTGGCTACTTAGCAAAAACACTCAAACCAGAGCGAATCTTATTGGCAGGGATTGAAGAAGGCGTCTGGCTGGACTATCCCGAACGGACGCAGATGACATCCCAAATTACACCAGAGAATTTCCCGGTGATCGAGCAAACCTTATCTGGCTCAGGCAGCATCGATGTGACCGGTGGGATGGTGGCGAAAGTCAGGCAATCGCTCAGCATGGTGCAGGCGGGAGACACCCGCGAGATCCTGATCTTTTCTGGAGAGGTACCAGGCAACGTTCAGCTCACCTTGTCAGGGGGGCGGGCAGGCACGCGGATATTTATTGACACCCCACACAACCTGGATTAGGATAAAAACCAACATGCTTTACACTCGCCAACAGCTCGAAGATTTCGAAGACCGAGCGCTTGCACCATACGGAATACGGAGCAAGTTCTCCAAGGGCCGCTCCTACCCCGAAAACGAGCCGGAATACCGAACCGCGTTCCAGCGAGATCGAGATCGCATCCTGCACACAACCGCTTTCCGACGCCTGGAATATAAAACCCAGGTGTTCATCACCCATGAAGGAGATTATTACCGGACTCGCCTGACCCATACTCTGGAAGTCGCTCAAATCGGGCGGACTATCGCCCGGGCGCTGGGTGCGAATGAAGACCTGGTGGAGGCCATCTGTCTGGCGCACGACCTCGGTCACCCGCCTTTCGGGCATTCAGGTGAAGTCATCTTGAACCGGCTGATGAAAGATTTCGGCGGGTTCGACCATAACAAACAATCCCTGCGGATCGTTACCAAGCTTGAAAAACGCTATCCGGACTTTCTGGGACTCAACCTAACCTGGGAAGTTAAAGAGGGCATTGTGAAGCATGAAACCGAGTATGACATCTCGGATGCCAGCGACTACAATCCTGATCTGCGCGGGCACCTGGAAGCTCAAATTGCCAATGCCGCCGATGAGCTTGCCTATACTGCCCATGATCTAGATGATGGGCTGCGCTCCCAGATGATCTTGCCCAGCATGCTGGAAGGAATGCCCATCTGGGAGATTGTCATTGAAAGCATCGGGTGGAAAGGGCGCGAGCTGACCGACCTGACCCGCCACCGGATCATTCGCCGGTTAATCGGGATCTACGTAACAGATCTGGTAAAATCCACTGACCAACGGCTGCGTGAGAGCGGCGTTAAATCCGTAGAGGAATTACAACGACTCGAATATAATGTCATCGGGTTAGGCGAAGATTTGCAGCGCCGCAACCGAGAATTAAAAGATTTCCTTTTCAATAAGCTGTACCGCCATTACCGGGTCGTTCGGATGGCGGTCAAAGCCGAGCAGATTATTCGCGACCTGTTTAATGCTTACATGAATGAGCCAGCCGTGATGCCGGGCCATGCCCAGGGACCATTTGAAGACCGTGGGGTGGAACGGACGGTATGCGACTATATCGCCGGAATGACTGACCGGTTTGCCATCGAGGAGCACGTCAAACTGTTCAACCCCGAAACCCTGCCATAAACGGCTGGCAGCGGAAGGCAAAGTTTGCCAGGACTATGGAACTAACTTATGAGTGACCGAATCCAATACCTGACTGTTGAAGGTGCAGAAAAACTAAGCGCCGAACTCGCCGAGTTAAAGGGCGCCAAACGTGATGAGATTGCCCACCGCCTGCGGGATGCAATCTCGATGGGCGACCTTTCTGAAAATGCCGATTACCATAAAGCCAAAGAAGATCAGGCATTCCTGGAAGGACGGATCAAAGAGCTGGTATACATCCTGCAAAATGCCAAAATCATTGAGGAAAAACAAGGCGTACGCACGATTGTCGAAGTGGGCGCCAGCGTTACTATCCAGGAGGGCGAATCCCCGCCTGAGACGTACCAGGTTGTGGGCGCCAAAGAAGCCGACCCGCGGAACGGTAGAATTTCAAACGAATCTCCCATCGGGCGCGCCGTACTCGGTAAAAAGGCCGGGGACAAGGTGGTAGCCCAGACACCCGCCGGGCCTATCAAGCTCACTATCCTGAAAATCGAATAATGCCTGCCTTTAAATAATAACAGCGGCGGTCGATTGGACCGCCGCTGTTCGTTTTTCTCTATGCAGTCACGGGCCAGACTGCGAGCTCGAGGGTAATCCGCTCATAATAGCTTTCATCTGGCAGCGGGCCGCCTTCACCATAAGCCATATCCACAACCCGAGCGACCAGGCGCAGAGTAGCAGTCGTCAGGATGACCTGTGATCCAGGTTCAGCCAGAATTGGCTCTCCCTTGGCCGTCAGGCGCTGGCGGATCTCTTCATCCAGGAAGGCATGCTGGCTCATGAGAACCTTGGTGACCGTCTGGATATCGTTTTTATCGAACAGCCAGACTTCAAACGCAGTGACGCGTTTTGGATCACCGACGCCAATCGTCTCGGAAATACCCACACCGCATTCTCCCAGGAATTCACCTGACGGAGAGTCAATGCTGAATGAATCGTCAAACAGGTCATCGCCAAGCATGTAGGTAGTCATGAACTGACCGATGGGAGGTTCTTCACCAATCGCCGAATAATCGGTCCGCTCAACACCCTGGCTGACATATTGAGCCTGCTCGGCAGCCGTCATCGGGTGGGCTTGACTCTGGCTCATCGAACGCTGTCGGAGGAAGTAAATCCCACCAAGCGCCAATCCCAGGATCGCAACTACCAGGCACAAGACAGGCAACAAAGAACGCAGCCCGCCCCCTCCTGTTTCAGGTGTGGGAGTCGGCTCAACCGCCGGTGCCATAACGACAGCTTTGTAGGCTGCAATCGACTGAGGATTCTGCGGGGCGGGATTTAATTCGACGACGGCAAGCGTATCTTCAGCCGCAGGTTCCAGTTCAGCCCACTGCGCCTGCGCAACCGCAGCATCTTGATATTTTTCATAGTTGTCGATCGACATGCGCAGCCACTCTTCTTGCAGGTCGGGGCGCAAATCGCGGGCAGCGGCATTGGTCCACTCTACGGGGTTAATAACCCAGCCGTAGATCAGACCGAGAATCAAGCCGATGACAAGTCCAACAATCAAAACTACTACAGGTTTGGCAGAATATTCACGGATCGTGTCCATAACTCACTCCGAGGATATGATTTGTGGCATTGGCTGCCGCGTTTTCCAGAAGGGCAAATTTGTTCAAACAAACGTTCAGTACTTGTCTAAATTATTGTAGACGAGTATCAAGATTTGTGCAACCGCTCTGGCTTTCAAGGCCTTTTGATGCAAGACTTATGCCACTTCGTTTATTTCCTGGCCTACTTCTTCAAGATCAAATACCTGTTCACACTGCTGGCAAGCTGCGCTGGTTTTGCTTGTAACCACCAACAGACCAGAGCAGTTCGGACAGGGCGTGCGGAGCGGGCGCTTCCAGGAGGTGAAATCACAATCCGGGTAATTGCTGCAGCCATAAAAAGTCCGCCCCCGGCGCGTTTTTCGCTCGACAATTTCGCCGCCATCTTTGGGGCAGGTGACACCGATTTTTTCCAACCACGGCTCGGTATAGCGGCATGTGGGGAAATTGCTGCAGCTAATGAATTTGCCAAAACGCCCAAACCGGATTACCAGATCATGCCCACATTCCGGGCACGCCCGCCCAATAGACTCCAGATCGGTCTTTACTTCAGGCATTTCCTCGTGAGCCCGGCGAACTTCCACTGAGAAAGGTGTGTAGAACTCACGAACGATTTCGACCCAATGGCGGTCACCTGAGGCAACCAGATCCAGATCTTCTTCCATGCGAGCTGTAAAGCCTGTATCTACAATATCAGGGAAATGATCAGTCAGCAAATCGTTGACAACCAGCCCGGTTTCAGTCGGCAGCAATCGTTTGTTGTCCCGCACGACATAACCACGCTGCTGGAGGGTAGTCATGATCGGTGCATAGGTCGATGGGCGGCCAATCCCATTTTCTTCCAGGGATTTGATCAGGGAAGCTTCGGTGTAACGCGGCGGTGGCTGAGTAAAATGCTGCTCAGGTAACAGGCGTATGAGAGCCTGCACCTGATTTTCTGCAATGCTGGCGGGAATGCGCACATCATCATCACCTTCTTGCGCAAGGTCCTCGTCCCTGGCTTCCTCATAGACCACCAGGAAGCCCTGAAATTTCAGCGTCGAACCTGTCGCCCGCAGTTGGTAACTATGACCGCTGGTTTTCCCTTCGATATCTACTGCCAGGGTGTCGTATAGGGCCGCTTCCATTTGTGAGGCCACAAAACGCTGCCAAATCAGCTTGTACAATTTTTCCTGCTCACGGCTGAGATAACGCTTGATCGCCTCAGGAGTGCGTAAGACCGAAGTGGGGCGGATGGCTTCATGCGCTTCCTGAGCACCTTTGGCGCGGGTTTTATAAACCGGGGGTTCGGGCGGGATATACTCGGGGCCATACTTTGTTAAAAGATAGTCGCGGGCTTCATGCTGAGCGATCTCAGAAACGTTCATCGAATCGGTGCGCATATATGTGATCAGACCAATACTGCCATCTTCGCCAACATCAATACCTTCGTACAGCTGTTGAGCAAGGGCCATCGTCTTCTTCGTGGTGAAACCGAGCTGGCGAGAGGCATCCTGCTGGAGGGTGCTGGTCGTAAAGGGAGCTGCCGGCTTGCGCTTGCGCTCACCCCGTTTAATTTTTTGGATCATAAATCCGGCGGTTTCCAGGTCGATCAGTACAGGCCGGGTTACTGGCTCGCTGCCAAGGTCGGGATCCTCCCCATCGATTTTGATCAAACGGGCGACATAACCATCCTGGGGATAACCTTCCGGATGCAGCTCCACCTGAATCGTCCAATATTCTTCAGGGTTAAAAGCATCAATCTCGCGCTCCCGGTCGACGACCATCCGCAGAGCGACAGATTGGACCCGTCCGGCAGACAGGCGGCTGCGGACCTTATCCCACAGCAGCGGGCTCAGGTTGTAACCGACCAGGCGGTCAAGGATCCGGCGGGCCTGTTGGGCATCAACCAGATGATCATCAATCGCGCGCGGGTGGGAAAACGCTTCTTCGATCGCAGGTTTGGTAATTTCGTGAAAGACAACCCGCCGGGTAATTGCCGGGTCCATCTCAGCGGCTTCCGACAGGTGCCAGGCAATGGCTTCCCCTTCGCGGTCCGGGTCTGTCGCCAGGTAAACTTCTTCCACCTGTTGAGCCAGCTGTTTTATCTCTTTGACGACCGACTTTTTTTCATTGGGAACACGGTACTTGGGAGAAAAGTCATTCTCCACGTCCACAGAAAGCTGAGATCGCAGCAAATCGCGCACGTGTCCCACAGATGCTTTAACTTTGTAATCCTTTCCCAGGTAGCGGCTGACCGTCCTGGCCTTGGCTGGCGATTCAACAATGACCAGCTTGCCGCTGCGCGGTTTTGAATTGGACCGGCCGTTACGTTTCGAAGTCGAAGCCGGGGCTACCAATCCTTCGTGGGCCGGGGTGCGACCCATCCGGTAGAGAGTGGTACCACACACAGGGCACACACCGCGCGTGGCAGGTGTCCCGGTATCTGTAAAAACAGGTTGTGCAGACTGCACGTCCCGCTTGGTTTTGCATTTTACACAGTAAGCCTGTACCAAAATAGTACCTCCAGAACGGCGAAGTTCTACCAGAAATGGCGAACCTTACGCTAAATGACTTTTTTGATCTTTCAACATTTTGACAACATGGCGGATTTGCTGGGCGTAGGCGCGGCTGCACACAAGCAAAGCATCCCCGGTATCGACGACCACCAGATCCGTCACACCCACTGTGACGATCAGGCGACCATCGTTATTACCAAAGACCAGAGTATCTTTCGTCTCCAGCCCTAAAAACTCGGCATCGTGGATGATATTTCCATCCGAATCCGATTCGAGCAGCTCAAACAAAGAATCCCAGCTGCCCACGTCGCTCCAACCTAACCCTTCGGTGGGGATCACCGCCACATTTTCTGCACCTTCCATCACTCCATAATCGATCGAGATGGGTTTTAGGTTCTCCCAGACCTGGCGGGTAACCGTAGGTGCATCAGGGGTATTCCAGCTGCGTGAAATCAGCTGTAATCCGGCATATAAATCAGGCATCTGCCTGGCAAGTTCAACAATGATCTGGTCAACTTTCCAGACAAACATGCCAGAATTCCACACATATGCCCCGTTTTCGAAAAACTGTTGGGCTGTCGGTTCATCCGGTTTTTCTAGAAAACGGAGACCGCTGTATGCAGGCAGGTCAGCAAAGACGCCAACCTGGCTGCCAACCTGAATATACCCATACCCGGTTGCAGGATAACCCGGACGGATACCAAGTGTGGCTAAAAATTCCTGATCAGCCACCTCATACGCTGAACGCAGCACCTGGTGAAAGAGAGGAATGTTCTCAATGAAATGATCCGCCGTCAGGATTGCCATAACAGCAGCGGGGTCACGTTTTTGCAGGCTAATCGCGGCAAGCCCAACAACAGAGGCTGTGTTTTTGGGGGAAGGCTCAAGCACATAATTGGCTGATGGGATCTCGGGGCACAAGGTTTTTAACTGGCGCGCCTGCTCTTCAACCGTGACGATTAAAATCCGTTCCGGTGGAAAGAGACCCTTCAGGCGGTTGACCGAAATTTCAAACATCGTTTGTTCCCCAAACAGCCTGACCATCTGTTTGGGTCGTTCCTGGCGGGAAAGCGGCCACAAACGAGTACCACCTCCGCCAGCCATGATTACCGCGTAATAATGATCAAACATCTCATCACCTTCGCCTGCTAGAATTCACAATCAGTGCTAATTTTGCGATCCTAAACTTCATATTCGGCGGGGAATTCCCGCACGGCAACGTACGCCATCCCACCTACCTGACGCACCATTCCTTTAAGCTCGAGCATCGTCAGGATGGCTGTTACATCACCGACTGGGATGCCCGACAGAAAAGTGATTTCATCTATATGCACCGGCTCGGCTCCTAAGACCTGCAGCAGCCTGGCTTCCTGCGGGTTGGCCGGGATCATGGTCCGGGCCGCTTGATGCTCAGGCAGATGCGCCAAATTTAGCGATTCCAGGATATCCTGGGGTTGCAGCAATGGTTGAGCGCCATCGCGAATCAGGCGGTTTGGCCCGATACTTTGCGCAGCATTGATATTTCCCGGAACCGCAAACACTTCACGACCTTGATCCGCCGCGAATTGGGCGGTAATTAATGCACCGCTCGTCCGACCGGCTTCTACGATCACAACCGCCAGCGCAAGGCCGGAAATCAGCCGATTACGGGGAGGAAAATTAACGGCATCCGGCGGTGTTCCCGGGGCATAGTCACTCAGGATCCCACCTTGGGCCATGATCTGCTCCGCCAGCTGGCGGTGATCAGGCGGGTAAACCTGATCCACCCCACAACCCAACACTGCCAGGGTACGCCCTCCGGTTTTTAGGGCGGCCGAATGGGCGGCGCCATCGATCCCGCCGCGCCAACCCGCTGACAATCGTCATTCCCTGGGCTGACAGCGCAGCGGCAAGGTCTTCCGTCACCGCACGTCCATAAGCAGTCATCCTGCGGGTGCCAACAATTGCAACCGCCCAATCATCTTCTGGCAGGAACGACCCCCGAAGATATATGACTGGGGGTGGCTGGGCAATTTCCTTCAAGCGGCGGGGGTAATCTTCATCCAGTAAAGTGAAAACCCGGATCCCCTGCTGGACAATTTTTTCCCACGTCCGATCCAGATTGATCTGGCTGCGGGCCTGGAGGATATTATCAACAATTTTCTGACCAAGACCAGTCGCACGAAGCGTGTCACCAGGGGCATGCCAGGCCGCCTCAGCGGACCCGAAATAATCACATAACGCCCGGAAACGAACCGCTCCCACACCCCGGACAAAATTAAATCCGACCCAAAACCGAATTTCGTCGCTCAAATTGTTCCCCAGCTGCCAGGCGCGTCAATTTCCGATCAAACAGGCAGAGAATACCAACGTTCCAATAGCATGTCAAGGCAAGCGGGCTTGGGTGGGAAGAATGGGCTAAGCCTCTTCACCTGCCCCGGGGAGCAAACCAGGCATCAGAAAGATATGAATCGAGCCTAAATCCGGCTCGATTTTTTTGACGACTTCATCAATCAACGGCAGCAACAATTCCGTTCCATTCGCCATACGCACCAGGAGGACATCGTTCGCGCCGGTTTCTAAAACCTCTTCAACCACACCCAGGTTTTGGCCTTTTTCATCAAATACATTCAGGTTCAGCAGCTCAAACCGGTAGAACTCACCGGCTGGAAGTTCAGGGGCCTGGTCTGCGGGTAAATACACAACCTGGTTACGTAAGACTTCCACCGCAGTCCGATCCGGGTATCCTTCGAATGCAACCAGGAGCAAAGCTTGATGGCTGCGCCGGCTGCGGATGGTATGCGGCTTATAGCGCTCGCCGAGGTAGATGACTGTTCCCGGTTGGAGGCGCTCCGGAAAATCCGTCAACACCAGCATCTGCATCTCCCCGCGCACTCCATGGGGGCGGCGAAGCTGCCCAACAGCCAAGAACAAAGGCTCGCCAGGATCTGGCGAGCCCTTTTCGTTCGTGTTTTTGCCCGCAAATCGGCGCTGATTCATCGGCGTTTGATTACCTGGGGTCTTCGATATCAAGTGTAGCGCGTTTCCCTTCTTGGGCCGCGGCCACATTTAAAAGCGTGCGCATGGCGTTGGCAACCCGGCCTTGTTTGCCGATCACCCTGCCCATATCTTCTTTGGCGACATGCAAGTGGAAGCGTAATGCCGAACCCTGCCGGGCTTGATTAACTACCACCTGGCTGGGGTCTTCAACGATCGACATGGCAATGTATTCAATCAATTCTTTCATGCGCTCACTCCCCGATATTTAGCGTGGGGGCCCCTTGTGGGGCATCCGGCTGGAGACAACAAGGATGGATGGACCTGCCCGTGAAATCAGTTCTTGCGGGTTTTAGCGGTCAAATTGCGCTTGGATTCCGCTTCATCCGCTTCCTTAATCAGGACATCTACCTGCTCACCCGCCTTAAAACGCTCATAACGGGCAAAAAAACCGACGCTGTTCAAAATCTGGTTGACGGAATCACTAGGTTGAGCACCTTTGCTCAACCAATCGTAGACCCGGTCTTCCTTAACGTTGATCGTTGCCGGTTCGGTACGCGGGTTATAAAAACCTAAAATTTCCAAAAACCGGCCATCACGGGGTGCTTCTTTATCAGCAGCCACAATGCGGTAGCTGGGCTGCTTTTTTAGTCCCACACGACGCAAACGAATACGAACCATGGTAAAAATCTCCTTCAATCGAAATCTTGATAGTTTATATTTTATGTTCGTGGAGTTTGCGGCGAGCCGGTAGAGGGGTGCAGCCAGGACGGACTTGCTGCGGCAACTCACACTTCAACAACCACCTATCCAAACAAGCGCGGGAGACCCCGCGGTCCTACCTTTTTTAAACTTTTGAACATCCGCTGAGCTTCGCGGAACTGCTTGAGAAGCCGGTTAACATCCTGCACATCGGTACCCGAGCCGGTGGCAACTCTCCGTTTCCGGCTGGCATTTAGAATCTTTGGATTACGGCGTTCGTAAGGTGTCATCGAACTGATAATCGCTTCGGTTTTTTTTAGCTGGAACTCGGCATCTTGGGGAGAGATACTTTTCGCAGCCTGACCCAGACCACCCGGCAACATTTCGAGAATCTGGCTGATTGGTCCCAACTTGCGCATCTGGCGCAACTGCTCGGAAAAATCATCGAGGGTAAACTCACCCTTGAGCATTTTCTCGGCTTGTTTTTGGGCGGTTTGCTGGTCGAAGGCTGCTTCAGCCCGCTCAATCAGTCCAATCAAATCACCCATACCCAGAATCCGGGAGGCCAACCGTGAAGCGTCAAATGCCTCGATGGCATCCAGGCTTTCACCAGTGCCGAGGAACTTGATCGGCACGCCAGTTACCGAACGGATGGAAATGGCAGCCCCACCGCGTGAATCACCATCCATCTTGGTAAGAATCAAGCCGGTTAGATTGACGGATTCGCGAAAACCTTGGGCAATATTGACCGCTTCCTGACCAATCATTGCATCCACAACCAGCAGAATATCCGCAGGGTGAACTTTCGCAGTGATGGCTCCCAGCTCGTCCATTAAGGCTTCATCCAATTGCGAGCGGCCGGCGGTATCGAGGATAACTACCGTGAAACCGCCTTTTTCAGCCATGCCAACCGCATCGGATGCCAGCTGGGGAGGCTTAACCCCCGGTTCGGTGTGGACCGGCACATTCAAACGTTCGCCGAGCGTCTGGAGCTGGGTGATCGCCGCAGGCCGGTAGGGATCCGCCGCCACGAGCATGACGCGCTCCCCTTTGGAGCGGAGCAGTTTCGCCAGTTTGCCAGCCGCAGTGGTTTTACCAGAGCCCTGCAGACCGACCAGCATGATGATGCGTGGTTTGGGACCGGCGAGGTTTAGCGGAGCAGGATCGCCCAATGTAGCGATCAACTCTTCGTTTACAATCTTGATCACCATCTGGGCTGGATTGAGGGCGCGCGAGACTTCTTGTCCGACCGCGCGTTCACGCACCCGGGTGACGAAGTCCTTAACGACCGCATAGTTGACATCGGCTTCCAACAATGCCAGGCGAACTTCGCGCATTGCCGCGTCTACATCGCGTTCGGAAAGCTTGCCGCGCCGGCCGATCTCTGTAAAAACCTTATTGAGCCGCTCTGTCAGATTTTCAAACATTACCTGGTCCAAACTCACTTATTTACGACGCGCATACCAGCCTGGCGTCGGGATGCCAGGCTAGAACGGCATAGCATTTTAGCTTGCTTGACCAAAATGGTCAAGGGAAGTGGTAAAATCCCGGGCTGATCACGAGGACGGAACGCGACCAAACCCAACAACAAGGGTTTAATTGGATGGGTTCAATAAACAAGCACGTCAGGTGACGGTTAATACCCTGCATCCAATGCAGGATAAATCCCAGGAAGGAGGCTAGACAGCGTTAATGGCCAATATAGCCATCATTACAGACAGCACATCATATCTCCCGGAGAACTTTTGCAAAGAATATGCGATCACCGTTTTGCCCCAGATTCTGATTTGGGGCACGGAAACGATGCGGGATGGGGTGGATATCCAGCCAACCCAATTTTATGAACGGCTTTTAAACGCAAAAACAATGCCATCCACCTCCCAGGTTACACCGGCAGCGTTTAAAGACGCCTATGAGAAACTTGGGGGTGAAGGCACTGAGATCCTGGCGGTATTAATCTCCTCGCGCCTATCGGGCACGATTGATTCAGCCGTGCAGGCCAAAGAAATGATGCCAGATGTACCGGTAACCATTTTCGACTCGCTGACTGCTGCCATGGCGCTCGGTTTCCAGACGCTGGCAGCCGCGCGCGCCATCGCCGACGGGGCAAATATGGAAGAGGCCGTCAAGGTATTGGAGAAGGTTCGGGATAATACCGGGGTCATCCTGACACCTGAATCATTGGAATACTTGCACCGCGGCGGGCGGATTGGCAATGCCAGCCGTTTCCTGGGTACTGCGCTGAATATTAAACCTATCCTGCAGGTTTATGAAGGAAGGGTTGAGCCCCTTGAGCGTGTACGCACCCGCCGCAAAGCCTTGCAGCGACTTGTGGAAATTATTGCAGAAAGAGCAGCAGGTAAACCAGTACGACTGGCCGCGCAGCACGCAAATGAGCTAGAAGGCGCGGCAGGAAGTGCTGGCAATGGCTAAGGAAAAAATGGACATCATCGAAAGTTTTATAGCAGACGTCAGCCCGGTCATTGGCACGCACGTCGGTCCGGGAACGGTGGCTGCTTCTTACCATATTGAAGTGTAACCCACAGATGAATTGAACTTGTCTGGAACGCCGCAGCCAATAAATGGCTGCGGCGCCTGATTTAAGATGCTTTGACCGCGTCGAGTGAGTATGGTACGCTTGATAAACACCAGCGTCAGGGGCAAACCCGAGGGCTGTTTATCCCAACTCAACGAGGTTTCGGATGGAATACTTCCCCAGCATTGGCGTACAAATACCTGAAATACTCTTACCGAAGCAGGGCATAGACCTGGCACGCTGGGCGGTTATTGCCTGTGACCAATACACTTCCCAGCCCAACTACTGGGACCAGGTAGCTGAATTTGTCGGCAGCGCACCTTCCACATTGAAGTTGGTGCTGCCTGAAGTTTACCTCGAAGCGGGGGATATAAAATCCCGTGTCCACCAGATCCAAAAGGAAATGTCCGCGTACCTGGCGGCAGGCCTGTTTGAGCCCGGTGAGTACATGGTCCTGACTGAACGATCGGTAGGCGGAAAAACCCGTCGTGGGATCCTCCTGGCACTCGACCTGGAGCACTATGATTATTCCAAAGGTTCCAGCAGCCTGATCCGGGCCACCGAGGGAACGATCATCGAACGACTGCCGCCGCGCATCAAAATCCGGGAAGGTGCGCCGCTCGAGCTACCTCACATCCTGGTCCTGATTGATGATCCCCTAAGGACAGTCATCGAACCGGCGGCATTGGCAGTCGGCAACCAAAAACCGAGCTATGATTTTGAGCTGATGTTCGGCAGCGGCCATCTGCGCGGTTTCGCAATCCAAACTCCGGAAATCGAACAACGGATTATCCAGGCGCTCCACCAGCTCGCTGAACCGACTGTGTTTGGGGAGAAATACGGCGTCCCTACCGGAACTCCCCCGCTGCTTTTCGCGATGGGTGATGGCAATCACTCACTGGCGACTGCCAAAGCGATATGGGAAAAAATCAAAGCGACAGCCGGTGAAAATCATCCGGCGCGGTTTGCTCTAGTGGAAATTGAAAATGTGCACGATGAAGGCCTGAATTTTGAACCGATTCACCGTGTGCTTTTTAACCTGCACAAAGACCCATTGTCAGCTGCCCGAGAGCATTTCGGCAAGCGGTTATCGATCAAGCCTTGCAGCAACCCGCAGGAGATGATCCGCAGGGTGGATAAATCACGCGGGCAGAACCAGCGGATCGGGTATACCAGCGCGGCGGGCAGCGGTATTCTGGAATTTATTGAGCCGGAAGCCAACCTGCCGGTCGGAACGCTGCAGCCATTCCTGGATCAATTCCTTGCAGCGAGAAACGCCCAAAAGATTGATTACGTTCACGGCGGCGAGGTCACCATTCAGCTGGGCAACCAGCCGGGAAATTTCGGGTTTTACCTGCCCGTGATGGCGAAAAGCGACCTCTTTAAAACTGTTATTCTGGATGGCGCCCTGCCTCGCAAGACGTTTTCCATGGGCGCAGCCCGTGAAAAGAGGTTTTACCTGGAAGCGCGCCGGATCGCATGAAACCTGGTGCGAGGGAATGGTTCTGGGCTGCCTCGAAAACAAGGCAGCCCGTTCTATTTGCTACCAATTTCCTCCAAATCAAACAGGTTATAATTAGATAAACTTCTAATCCCTCCCGAAATTGTCAGGTGCAAGCGCCAATGGATATTTTTTTTCAGGATCCAACTGAAATCCCTTTACCCCCGGCCGAAGTACGGATTCTCGATTTCCGGGCTAGTCCTTACCCGGACCGGCGGCGTGTCAGGGTTTACCTCGAAGTCACTCCATTTCAAAAACGACCGGACGTTGATGTCAGCGTGGTCGATCCAGCGGGGACGCGGGTCGCTGAAGTCAGCATCATCGAATCGATGATGCGCAAAATGGAATTTACCATCCACCTGCGCATCCCCGAGCCTGAAGGGCAATATTTCGTACATGCGGTTGTGTTCTACAAGCCCGAACAGAAGGATGGAGAGGCCGGGGAAAACGCTGCTGCCAGCGAAAAAATTGTGGTCGACCAGCGCGAGGAGGCTTTTTCAGTGCCAGGCAAATCAGCGGACGACAACCCCGCAGATTAAGAACCAGCGGAAGGGAACCCGACTTAATCGGGACAATCCTTTATTTACCAGTCTCCTGAGAGTTAATTGTGAAACAACTGCTGCGCTTAAAAGAGTTTATCCTTCCATACCTTAAACCAATCAGCCTGAACCTAGGAGCGATGGTTGCATTAACCCTCTTATCCCTGGTTATTCCCCAAATTATCCAGCGTGTCATTGATATCGGCATTGCCCAGCAAAATTACAAGTTAATCATCCAGGCGGCAGTTCTCATCCTGGTGATAGGTGCTCTCAACGTGCTTTTTAATTACACAAACACCTATCTGAGCGAATATGTGGCTGCCAGGATTGGTTACGACCTGCGCAACCGCCTGTATAACCACATCCAGAATCTCTCATTTAGCTTCCACGACCATTCACAGACGGGCCAGCTAATCAGCCGTTGCATCGAGGATGTGCGTGCCATCGAACGCTTCGCCGGACTTGGTTTGGTACAGCTGATCCAGATGGGTTTGCTGATGGTTGGGATCGTTTTCTTGCTGTTTTCTGAAAACCCACGCCTCGCCAGCATCGCCCTGCTGCCCATGATTCCTCTGATGCTCATCACCACCCGGTTCGGAAAAAGGATTGGCGGGTTATTTTATGCTGTCGATCACGCCCTGGGTGAGTTATCCGCCCGTTTGCAGGAGAACATCACCGGGGTGCAGGTTGTCAGGGCGTTCGCCAGGGAAAATTACGAAATTGACCGCTTTGATGAAAACAACCGCGAGCTGTACAATGCCCGGGTCACAGTCATCAGCCAATGGTCGCGCATCATGCCGAGCACCCATTTCCTGGTCGCTTTGGGAACGATCTTAATCCTTTGGTTTGGCGGTGAGATGGTAATCGCCGGGCAGATGACGATTGGTGAGGTGGTGGCCTTTAACAGCTACCTGCTCATGCTGGCGGCACCCGTGCAGCAGTTGACCTGGCTGGTGAACAGCGCAGGCGAAGCCGCTGCCGGAACACAGCGGGCGTTTGACGTGCTGGATACTGAAGCTGAAATCCGCTCGCCCGTCCCGGCGGTTGAATTACCGCTCATCCAGGGGCAGGTTACATTCGAAAAGGTTTCATTTTCTTACCACGGTGAATCAACCAAGGCTTTACACGAGATCAGTTTCGATGCGCAGCCGAATCAAATCATCGCACTCATCGGACCAACCGGCTCAGGGAAATCCAGCCTGATCAACCTCATCCCGCGGTTTTATGAAGTGACCCAGGGGGCAGTCTCGATCGATGGGATCGACATCCGGCAGGTGCAGCTCGAATCCTTACGCCGCCAGATTGGAATTGTGCTGCAGACTTCGCTATTGTTTTCCGATACGATTGAGGCCAATATTGCCTATGGCAGACCTGATGCGACCCATGAGGAAGTTGTCGCCGCAGCGGTGGCAGCCCAGGTTGACGAGTTTGTCATGGAAATGCCCGAAGATTACCAGACGATCATCGGGGAGAGAGGCGTCACCCTATCCGGAGGCCAGCGGCAGCGAGTAGCGATCGCGCGCGCATTAATCATGGATCCACGCATCCTGATCCTTGACGATTCAACATCCAGTGTCGACACACGAACTGAACGGCAGATCCAAAAAGCATTAGCTTCCCTGATGGAAGGACGGACAACGTTTGTGATTGCCCACCGGTTATCCACTGTCCGGCGGGCAGATTTGATTCTCGTCCTTGATAACGGGCGAATCGTAGAACGCGGTACCCACAAGGCCCTTTTGCAGCAAGGCGGCCTTTATCGCGAAATCTATGAACTGCAGCTGCGCGATCAGGAACAATTACAGGAAACCCTGGAAGAGCTGGATGAAATGATGCCGTCGACCGTGGTCGGCAGGCAACTGAACGGCCTGGAGCAGGATTAAGCGATGACAACCGTTACACCCCCGACGTATGTGATAAAAAGCGAGGAACAGTATACCAAGGGCTATGATCCCCAGGTTACCAGGCGCCTGGTTGAGTTTATTTCGCCTTACAGGTGGCGGCTGCTGCTTGCCCTCACCTTGATGCTGATCGGTTCCAGCGTAGCAGTGGCGGGTCCTTATCTCGTCAAAATTGCCCTCGACTCGGGTATCAGTGCCGGAAACCTGACCGTGCTTCGGGCCACCGTCCTGGTCTATCTGGCAGCTCTCTGCCTGCAGTGGCTGGTGACCTATATTCGGGTGAACATCATGGCGGTCGTCGGCCAGTCAATCATTTATGAGCTGCGCGCCAGGTTATTTGAACACCTGCAGGCGCTCTCGCTAAGTTTTTTCAGCCACTACAGCGTCGGGCGCGTGATTACCCGGGTCATCAATGATGTAGGCACACTGCGGGAATTCCTCACCTGGGCTGTGCTGGCGATCGCCCGCGATTTGTTCACGCTGGTTGGAATCTTGATCGCTATGATGGTTCTGAACCTGCGGCTATCGCTGTTAACCTTCACCGTGCTGCCGGTTATGGCCCTGGTGACCATCTTTTTCCGGCGGCGTGCACGCACCTATTACCGTAAAGTGAGGTCGGCCATCAGCTGGGTGAACTCAGTCCTGGCTGAAAATATCAATGGGGTCAGGGTGGTGCAGGCGTTCTCGCGCCAAATGCGAAATTACGTTTTTTTTCGATCGCAGCCAAACCAATACATGCTTGATATGACGGTGCAAGCGGCAAAACTTGCGGCTGTATATATGCCATCAATTGATTTTTTGGGGACGATTGCCACGGTGATTGTCGTCCTGGTAGGCGGCGCAGCCGTGCTGGGCGAAAGCCTGACGGCGGGTACTCTGGTTGCTTTTATCCTTTATGTTGACCGGTTTTTCGAGCCGATTCGCGACCTCAGCCGGCGGTTTGATACATTCCAATCCACGATGGCTGGTGGGGAAAGGATCCTGCAGCTTTTGGATACGGAAATCGAAGTCCAGGATGCGCCAGATGCGATCACACTGCCACAAATCAAAGGTGAGATTTGCTTCGAGAATGTATCTTTCAACTATGCAGATGACCCTACCCTGGTCCTCAAAGATATCTCCCTGGCAGTGAAACCCGGAGAGACCGTTGCCCTGGTGGGAGAAACCGGAGCAGGGAAATCGACATTGATCAAGCTGGTGGCACGTTTCCACGACCCAACTTCCGGAAGAATCCTGGTCGATGGGCACGATCTTTGCACAGTTACCCAAGACAGCCTGCGCAGCCAGATGGGCATCGTCCTGCAAGACCCGTTCCTATTTAATGGAACCGTCCGGGAAAACATCCGGTTCGGCAGATTGGATGCAAGCGCCAATGAGATCGAAGCTGCCGCCATAGCAGTCGGCGCCCACGAATTTATTTCCAATTTGCGTACCGGTTACGACACCAACGTCGAGGAAGGTGGTGTGCTGTTATCGGTCGGCCAGCGGCAGTTAATTTCATTCGCACGTGCCTTGCTGGCAGATCCACGCATCCTGATCTTGGATGAGGCAACTTCGAGTGTCGACACACAAACGGAGCGGATTATCCAGCAAGCCCTGGATCGCCTGCTGCAAAACCGGACAGCGTTTGTCATCGCCCACCGCCTCTCAACTGTGGTTAACGCCGACCGGATCGTCGTTATCGAAGATGGTGCAATTACCGAGCAGGGGACCCATACCGAGCTCCTGGCTCAAAGCGGAACATACAACCGCCTGTACCGGATGGGATTTGAGGATTAATAGCAACTTGCGGACCGAGTGGTGACAGATGCACCAATGGCTTACGCAGCCCATTACGGCCAGGCACCATGACTCTATGGTGATTGACGCATTTATTGCAGGCATGCTAAAATGACATAGTTTGCTATAGCGCATGTTTTTTTGTAATGTCTGGATGCCAGGATTTGCCTGCAGGGTGCTGTGGTTTACCCAGCCAGGGAATAAGACACATGGGGACATCGTCCAAAACGAGGACAAATTTACTACGACTGGGAATCCTCAGCTTGCTGGTGATATTCCTGGTCTTGGCTTGGCCTCTGATCCAGGAAAGGTATTTCCCGGATGTGGCTTCGCCTGATCAAGGTCAGGCCCTGCCGTTAACTCCAGAAACAGTCCTCGCCACAGTCACCCCGAGCGCAACTGCATCTCCCAGGGCAGCAGCAGCCATATTTGCTCCATCTGAATACCATTACCAGGACGGCATCTGGATACTCTCAATTCGGGAGGGTCTTTACTACCATCTGTTTGCTTACCATCCAACCACGCTTGATTTTGTGCGATTAACTTACGGGGAATGGAACGACGAATCACCCGCGATCAGCCCGGATGGGCGTTGGATTGCCTTCAGCTCCGACCGGGATGGCTTCTGGGATATCTATGTCCTGGAGATCCCCACAGCGGAAGTTAAACAGATTACCAATACGCCTGAATATGATGGAAATCCTTCCTGGTCACCCGACAGCTTGTGGCTGGCGCACGACACTTACCTGGATGACAGCCTGGAAATTGTGATCCGTCCGGTCGATGGGCGGCAAGAAATGGTGCGCCTGACCGACGAAATCGCGGCTGATTATGACCCGGCCTGGTCCCCAGGAGGCCGTGATATTGCATTTGTTTCCACCCGCAGCGGCGAGCGCGAAATTTGGACTGCCAACCTGGACCGGATCGACAACCGATTCACAAACATCAGCCAAACAAACCACCGCACGGATGAGTTTCCGGTCTGGTCACCAGATGGAAAATCTTTGATCTGGTCTGGCACAGAAGATGGTACGCGCAGCCTGTTCCGCTGGGAAACCAGCCAGCCTCGCCAACCAGCCCGGCTGATCGGTCTCGGGAACTTAGCCGCCTGGAGTCCGGATGGCACCCAGATTGCCACCCGGCTGTCCATGCCGAATGAAGCCTACGTGACTGCTTACAGCCTGGATGGCAGCCGCCTGTACCTGCCTCCGGTTGCTACTCCAGGCGAGGTTAACGGCCTCGATTGGGGCGACATCACCCTGCCCGACCCTCCACCCGCAGCTTATCTCGAGGCGTCCATTGCTGCACCGACGCAGTTATGGATCCCCACTGAGAGCAAAGTGGAAAATTTGCCAGAAGGGCGCGGCCATCTGGTGCCCCTGGAGGACGTGGACGCACCTTACCCGGCACTCCAGGATAGTGTTGACGAATCCTTCAATGCACTGCGCCAGACTCTGGCAGACCAGGTTGGATGGGATTTCATGGCGTCGCTTGAAAACGCCTTCATTCCATTGACAACCCCTGCCCTGCCGTCCCTGGATGGCAGCTGGCTTTACACGGGGCGTGCATTTGCTGTCAATTCCGTCCCGATGAATGCCGGCTGGCTGGTCGCAGCGCGCGAAAATTTTGGCAGCCAGACATTCTGGCGGATCTATGTGCGCGCTCGCCTGCAGGACGGCAGTCAGGGAAAACCAATCACCCAACAAACCTGGGATTTTTCTGCCCGGTATATGGGCGATCCGCGCGGCTACGAAGATGGCGGTCTGGAAATCAGCAATCCGCCCGCGGGTTACTGGGTCGATTACACCGAGCTGGCACATGCTTACGGTTGGGAACGGGTGCCTTCCGTATCGACATGGCGCAGTTTTTATCCTGCCACCCGGTTAAACGAGTTTATCTCCCCTGGAGATCTGGACTGGCGCGGTGCGATCCTGGAGATTTACCCGCCTGAAATGCTGGTTACCCCAACGCCAGTCTCATCGCCGACCCAAACGCTTACACCGACGATTACACCTACGCCTACCAAGTGGCCAACCCGCACACCACGCCCAACATCCACTCCGTGGCCAACGCGCACGCCCACCCCCACACGCACACCCACCATTACCCTAACGCCAACCGTTACCGGTACGCCAACTGCAACCTCGATTGGTAGATAAATTACAGGCATTGAATGTTCAAGTTCTCCCCACACAGCGGCACTAAGCATAGGAATGCCAGCATATTGATCATTGGTGTCTGGTTGTTATTCCAGCTGGCAGGGTGCAGCTCATTACCTGAGCTGCCCGAGCTGAGCAGTGCACCCCAGAGCTCGCCAGTAAACGAGGTCGAGGCCGGGGGTACGGAATACGCTGTCCCATCAACCGGAGGAGAAAACCGACTTTCCGATCTACCGCAGGAACCAAACCTTCAGCCCCTGGCGCCGGGAGAACCTGCGCGGTTTATTTTCCCAACCCAGGCGCCTCAGCCAAAATCTGCCTGGCGGCCGCCCCTCTACCCCGTTCCCTGGGCACTGCGCGATTACGACCATTTCTTTTTTATCCGGCCAATCCCGGTCGATGACGTCAACTGGCCCCTGGCAAATTACCGCTATGGGGGCAATTTTTTCGAGGACGTCATTCACACCGGGGTGGATATCCCTGGGCCGTCTGGCACTCCTGTCATGGCAGTGGGAGCAGGGAAGGTCGTATGGAGCGGTTATGGGCTGCTCTCGTTCTCTCCTGGGAACATGGATGATCCATACGGGCTGGCAATCGCGATCAAACACGATTTTGGGTATAAAGACCAGCCTCTTTATACGCTGTATGCGCACCTGAGCGAAAGTTTCGTCATCGAAGACCAGATTGTTGATTCGGGAGAGGTGATCGGCTTGACCGGCCAAACCGGCGTGGTTACCGGGCCGCATTTACATTTCGAAGTCCGGATTGGCAGGAACGACTTTTTCTCAACACGCAACCCGGAACTCTGGTTGGCCCCTCCACAGGGGTGGGGAGTTCCTGGCAGGCCGGGTGATGGATACCGCTGGCGAACTGCTGCACCAGCAAGAAATCGTCGTAACCTCGTTGGATACTTACCGCATCTGGCTGGTTATGACTTATGGACCCAAGAATGCCAACAGCGACCCGTATTATTTAGAAAATGTCGTTATGGGGGATCTGCCTGCAGGCACCTACCAGCTGGACATCAATTTTGAGGGAGAAAAGTACTCCAAGAACATTGAGATTGTACCCGGTACGGTCTCGTATTTCACCTTTAAGGGCGAGGACGGTTATGCCCTCAGCTTACCTGCAACGCCGACGGTCGATCCTGGATTGAACGCCCCTTGACAACCCGAACATCTGTGCTAAACTATGGACATCTCGAGGATTGGAGTGGAATTGTTATGGCACGGAAAAGTACATCCCAAGCAGATGATAATAATAAAGAGGCGCGTTCGGTAGCGCTGGAAAAAGCAATGGGTGACATTGCCAAACGGTATGGCGATGGCGCTATCATGCGCCTGGGGGAAGCCAAACATATGCAGGTGGAAGTCATCCCCACCGGGTCTTTATCATTGGATATTGCCCTGGGAGTGGGCGGCGTACCCCGCGGCCGGATTACGGAAATCTATGGACCGGAATCATCCGGAAAAACCACCATTTGCCAGCACATCGTCGCCGAAGCCCAACTGATGGGTGGAACATGCGCCTTTATTGACATGGAACATGCCCTGGATCCCGGGTATGCCTCGCGCTGTGGAGTGGATATCGATAGCCTGTTAATCTCACAGCCAGATACCGGTGAGCAGGCCCTGGAAATCACTGAATCACTCGTCCGCTCTGGGGCAATTGATATCATTGTGGTCGATTCGGTGGCCGCGCTCGTCCCGCGAGCAGAAATCGAAGGCGATATGGGTGATGCCCCGATGGGTATGCAAGCGCGCCTGATGTCGCAGGCGCTGCGGAAACTTTCAGGAGCGATCAAACAAACCAACACGGCGGTCGTATTTACCAACCAGCTGCGCCAAAAAATTGGAGTGATGTTCGGCAGCCCTGAAACCACAACGGGGGGCATGGCATTAAAATTTTATGCCTCTGTCCGCCTGGATGTGCGCCGGATCCAGTCCATTAAAGTCGGACAGGATATCATCGGCAATCGCACGCGCGTACGCGTGGTAAAAAACAAGGTTGCCCCGCCCTTCCGCACAGCTGAATTTGATATTATGTACAACGAAGGGATTTCTAAAGCTGGCGATCTGGTCGACCTGGCAACCGAGCTGGATATTATCCAGAAACGCGGCTCCTTCTACTCGTATGGCGACATGCGGATGGCTCAGGGGCGTGAGAATGCCAAAGAATTCCTGCGCCAGAACCCCGACCTGGCAGAAGAGATCGAATTAGCTGTCCGGCAGCAGGCGTTAAGCGGCGCTCTTCCCATCGGGTTTGGGGAAGATGGCGACGATGACCAGCCGATGGATGACGAAATTTAGATTGGCAGGCGCCCTGCACTGCGGGCGGGCCGCCAGTTTGTTTTTGATATGGCTGCTCTTCTCCCTGGCTGCAGCTGGCTGCGACGGGCTTCCCCGTTCGCAAGCCGGCAGCCAGGGAGTTGTTTATCTACCGCCAACACCTGCTGTTACACCCACCCAGGCGGCGCGCTCGACACCCAGCGAAGCGACTGCCGCTAACCGGCCCAGCCCAACCCCACCATGTGAAAACAACCTGGTCTACGTTGAAGACATCACCATACCGGATGGTGCGCGCGTGGGTGCCGGTGAAACCCTGGCCAAACGCTGGAGAGTGCAAAACAGCGGGAGCTGTAATTGGAACGACCAGTATTCCCTGCGGCTGATCGCGGGACCCAATCTTGAAGCGGCAGAAGTTTTGTACCTCTATCCGGCGCGCAGCGGGACTACTGCTGACATCGAGATCAGCCTGATGGCGCCTGCGGAGGCCGGGGTCTACCGGAGCGCCTGGCAGGCCTACGATCCGGACGCAGAGCCTTTCGGCGACCCCATCTTTGTCGAATTTGAGGTACTTGCGCCAGGTGAGGGGGAAGGTGGGTAACCACCAGGCGCGGCAGGTGATTCCGGCAGAGTTTGGCGGTGAGGGGGAACACCCAGGCGAACCTGCCGTGGAATTGGCCCTAAATTAAAACTCCCCCGAACGCTGGTAGAATGGCGAAAGGGGGAGAAAAACAAAGAAGACAAATTTCAACTAAAGAAACTCAGAATCAGGATAAACAAAGATATTTACCGCTTTTATCCCAGAGTGAGATTAAATTATGTACCTTCTTCCCAGGAATTGAGATAAGCAACCTGTTGGGGGGTCAGCACATCAATGGTCACACCCATAGCTGCCAGCTTGATGCGTGCGATCTCCCGGTCAATCACCTCCGGAACCCCATACACTTTCTTCTCGAGCTCGCGGTAACTTTTAACCAGGTGTTCGAGGCTGAGTGCTTGATTGGCGAATGACATATCCATGACGCTCGCCGGGTGCCCTTCCGCTGCTGCCAGGTTGATCAAACGCCCTTCCCCCAGAATATGGATCTCGCGCCCATCCGGCAGTTCGTACTGGTCGACAAATGGGCGAACCCGGCGTTTATCCACCGACATATTTTCGAGAGCAGGGATATTAATCTCAACATTAAAATGACCGGAGTTGGCGATAATCGCCCCATCCTTCATCACTTCAAAATGCTGCTGGTCGACAACATTGAGATCGCCTGTCACCGTACAGAACACATCCCCAATCCGGGCAGCTTCCTCCATCGTCATTACGCGGTAGCCATCCATGACGGCCTCCAGCGCTGGCATGGGATCTACTTCTGTGACGATCACATTGGCACCAATCCCCCGGGCACGCATTGCCAGCCCGCGCCCGCACCAACCATAACCTGCTACGACAAAGTTTTTTCCAGCCAGCAGGGTGTTGGTCGCGCGCACGATCCCATCGATGGTCGATTGCCCGGTGCCATAGCGGTTATCAAAGAAATGTTTGGTCATCGCATCGTTCACCGCGATCACCGGAAACATCAGGGCGCCGTCGGCAGCCATCGCCCGCAGGCGAATAACCCCAGTGGTCGTTTCCTCGGTCCCGCCAAGTACATCCGGCAGGAGCTCGCGGCGGTCTTTGTGCAGGGTGCCTACCAAATCCGCACCGTCATCCATGGTTATCTGGGGTTTGTGGTCTAAAGCGGCATTAATATGCTTGTAATAGGTAACATTATCTTCGCCTTTGATGGCAAAAACCGGGATCTCAAAATGTGAGACCAGGCTGGCGGCGACATCATCCTGTGTCGAAAGCGGGTTGGAAGCCGTCAGGATAATATCAGCCCCCCCGGCCTGCAAGGTTCGCATTAAATTGGCGGTTTCGGTGGTCACATGCAGGCAGGCGGACACCCGCAGGTTTTTTAAGGGGCGCTCTTTTTCAAACCGCTCACGGATTAACCGTAAAACTGGCATTTCCCTTTCAGCCCAATCAATCCGGCGGCGACCGCCTTCTGCTACCTGTACATCACGAATATCGTAAGACTCCATCGAAATTATTCTCCTGTTTTTAGAATCCTTAGGGTTTGATTGCTGCGGTCTGTGCAGGCATGGGTGTCAACAAGACATCGAGACGCCCGCCATCATCGTAGAAACCACGCAGGCGGGCCACATACTCAGCCGGGGTATAGCTGTGATTCTGGGTGCCTTTTTTCTCAAGGCAGTAGGTTGCTGCCATCGCACCCATCATCCCGCAGGTTTCCCAATCGAGTGAGTGCGACCAGCCGGCAATAAACCCGCCGCGGTAAGCGTCACCCACACCGGTGGGGTCCACGATCTGGAACGGGGTAATCACGGGCACCTGGTAGATGTCTCCATCGGCAAATATTGTGGAACCGTCCTCGCCGCGCGTAACCACCATCAGGCGCACCAATTCGAGCAAATCGACCTCGCTGAGGCCAGTCTTTTTTTGAATCAGCCCATACTCATAATCATTTAAAAACAGTGCGTAGGCAGTTGAGATCCCCTGGCGCAGCTCATCCCCCTCGAAGCGCAGCACCTGCTGGCTGGGATCATACAGGTAAGGAATGCCCAATTGGACGGCCTCAAGGGTATATTTCTGCATCGCCGCTGGATCATTCGGGGAAATGATCACCAGGTCGGGTGCAGGCTTTCCGAGATCACGCAGCGACAGGCTGGCGGCATGCGCCATCGCACCGGGATAAAAACTGGCAATCTGGGCGTTGGCCCGGTCTGTCGTGGCAAAAAAAGAGGCCGTAAACTCGCCTGGGATGACGCGCATCGCACGGGTATCAATGCCCTTGCTCTCCAACCAGGCTCGAAATTCAGCAAAATCTTCACCAACGGAAGCAAGGATCCGCGGGTGCTCACCCAGGAGCGCCAGATTATAGGCTATGTTTGGGGCAATGCCGCCACGCTCGCGCACCATAGAATCGACCAAAAAGGAGAGACTGATTGATTCGAGGCGATCAGGTAAGATCTGCTCCTGGAAATACCCTGGGAAAGTCATCAAATAATCGAAGGCAACTGAACCTGTTACAACGATATCCATGGATTACCTTTCAAACTCACAGATTGTCTACGTCCAACGGCGAGCTACCGATAAAACGAGGGATATTATCACGGAAAGGCGGATAAATGACGCCATTTTCCGTGATAATCCCGGAGAGCAGGCGGTGCGGGGTAATGTCGAAAGCCGGATTACGCGCCGTGGCACCCAATGGAGAGAGAGGCTCGCCCCGGCGCTGGATATCCAATATTTCATCACTACTGCGTTCTTCAATTTCGATTTGTTCGCCGCTGGGGGTTGCCAGATCAATCGTCGAGGTGGGAGCAACAGAATATGCAGGCACCTGGTTATCATAAGCAGCGAGCGCCAGCATATACGTACCGATCTTATTGGCGACATCCCCATTCGCAGCCACCCGGTCGGCACCAAACAGCACTTTTTGCACCTGCCCGGAACGCAAGAAGTACCCAGCAGCATTGTCGGTGATGATATCGTACGGGATCTTCCACTGGTCAAGCTCCCAGGCAGTGAGCCGTGAGCCCTGCAAACGTGGGCGGGTCTCATCTACCAGGACGTGGATCTTTTTGCCCTGCGCGAAGGCCATCCGAATAACACCCAGGGCGGTTCCCCAATCGACCGCCGCGAGAGCACCCGTGTTACAGTGATGGATGATCACATCGCCGTCCTCGATCAGAGCGGCACCATGTGCCGCCATCCGCTTGTTGATGATGACATCCTCATTTGCAATTCGCTGTGCTTCATCAAGAACGGCCTGGCGCAGGTCATCCACGCTGCCGCTGACACCAGCCGCAAAATCCAGAACACGCTGTAATGCCCAGCTCAAATTTACAGCTGTGGGTCGGGCATCAGCCAGAGTTTCTGCAGCCGATTTGAGGTCGGCTCGCAAGCCAACAGAATCGTGGGCGGGAGATTGGAAAGCTGCCAAGGCAAGCCCAAAGGCAGCGGCAGCTCCGATGGCAGGCGCGCCGCGAACGACCATCTCTGTAATTGCCGTGGCAACATCCCGGTAATCACGATATTTGAGAACTTCAAAACTCCCCGGCAGCAGGCGCTGGTCGATCATTTGCAGCTGATTAGTTTCGGAATCCCAGGAAACCGTACGCATGGAAAAATCGCTCCAATACCAACTTAAATGGAAATTAAGCGCACCGAGTTTAACATGCCTGTGTCCTTCTGTCAAAGAGTTGCCCGGCAATGTTCGCGCAAAGTAGTAGACTCCCCTTTTTGCAAAGTTAAAATGTCCCCTTCCATACATACCAGCGGATGATCCTGTCCCAGGTGGAGACCATCAGGGACTGTCCCCGGACGCTATTCTGATTGACGTTGGCCGTGCCCTGCTCGTCTCGCTGAATGAGGCGGGGCACGCCAGCCACAATTTACAACCCAATTCTGTGCGCGTTTGCGAAGAGACGGGCAACAGCTACCAGATTTTCCGGGAATACGCTTCTACCGAGGATGCGAGCCTGCTCATCGACAGCTGCCAGGAGGTATTTGAGCTGGTCATCGAACAACGCTGCCTGATTTTTCGCGCTGAAAGGCGCCTGCCAAATATCGGTCTGGCGCCTTTCTGGTTTGTACTGTACAGCTGGGTCCAGAGTACGACCAGCTATGAACTCGCCTATCATCCAGTGCCAAAAGGTTTTGCCTCCAATAAGGAACGCACTGTGTGCTTTGCGCACCTTTGGAAACGAATCGTCGGAGAAGGGCGACCCGTATTTACACGAAGTGAAGAAGGGCGGCAGAACCTGCTCATAGCGCGTGCTCTTCGCCGACCACAAAAAAAGCCTGGCTGATAAGATTTGGCGATAAGCCGAAACAATAAGAAAAGTGCCAATCATCCCAGCTGGAGCTAATTATATTGACGTTTCTTAAGATTAGGTGCGGGTGCATTGACACAGTCTTGCTCGGTGGGTTATAGTCGCAGTCATGCCTCTGAAAAGCCCCGACAGATCTCCACTGTGGCCAACGACCGAACACTGGTGGATCGCTGGCATCATCCTGATCCTAAGCAGCCTGGTCCTGGCAAGCTGCAGCTTGCCATTTGGCGACAGGAACCTTCAGGCGACCCTGACTCCCCCCGCCACTGCCAGCCCCACCCCTCCGCCTACCGCTACAAGCACGCCTACGCCTGCCCCAACAGCGACCCCGCTGCCCGCCTCGCGAGTGGAGATTGGCGATCGGTGGATCTTTTACGGCGATTACGAACGAGCTGAGCAAGAATATCTGAGTGCGCAATCGCAAGACCCGGATGAAGACATCCAGGCAGCGGCTGCGCTGGGCCTGGGGCGGGTTTATTATTACCGGGGAGAGATTACCCTGGCCCTGCAAACCTTGCGAGCTCTGGTGGAGGCCTATCCGGATGCGCCTCGCACAGCAGAAGCCTATTTTTTTCTGGGAAATGTGTTTTCCGAGCTGCAGCGATATAGTGAGGCGGCTGAATCATTCCAGACGGCGCTAAATTTACAACCTGGGGTGCTGGAAGCTTACCTGTATGAGCTGATCGGGGATGTGCAGCTGGCCGCGGGTGATTACTCGGCTGCCCTGACGGCGTATGAAAATGCAAGTAATTCTCCTCGATCCGGGGACCGCACCTCTCAATTGGTCAAGCTGGCATGGGCCTACCGGATAAATGATATGCCAGATACCGCGCAGGTGATTTACCAGGATCTATTCAACCGGGCAGCCGACGACTATACACGCGCCCAGATGTTGTTCCTGAGCGGGCAAACCTACGCCTCAGCGGGCAGCCTGGAAGAGGCAAATGCCAGTTATTTGCAGGCAGTTGAAAATTATCCACTCGCCTTCGATTCGTATTCGGCACTGGTTGAACTTGTCAATGCAGACGCACCAGTCAGTGAGCTCGATCGCGGCCTGGTCGATTATTTCGCTGCCCAGTACAGCGTCGCTTTATCAGCCTTTGATCGATATCTGGTATCGAATCCCGGGGACCCAGGAGGTGAAGCGACTGCTTTGTATTACAAAGGCATGACACTGCGCGCCCTGGGTGACCCGCTCGGGGCTGTCCAAACCTGGGATGCCGTGATCGAAGCATACGATATTTCCGACTTATGGGATGAAGCCTGGGAACAAAAAGGGTACACCCAATGGGCGTATTTAGATCAGTTCACGGAGGCAGTCGATACTTTCCTTGGCTTTGTCGAAGAAGCCCCAGAACACCCGCGAGCTGCCCAATTCCTGGATTATGCGGGGCGAGTGGCTGAACGTGGCGAGGATCTGGCTCGCGCGGCCCAAATTTGGGATCAGGTGACGATCGATTACCCGAATTCCCCTGGGGTATACCAGGCATCTTTCCTGGCAGGGATTACTTACTACCGTCTGCAGGAATATGAATCAGCGCGGTTGGCGTTCGAACGTGCCCTATCGCAATCCAGCGCCCAAAATGAACGATCGGCGGCATTCTTGTGGATTGGCAAATCTTTTTCTGTGCAGGGCAACAACCTGGATGCAGGCAGCGCATGGCAGCAGGCCGCCCTAACCGATCCGACCGGATATTACGCGGAACGCGCCCGCGACCTGCTGTTGGATCGCCAGCCATTCCGACCCCCGACCGCGTATGATTTTAGTTTTAACCAGGCACAGGAAAAAGGCGCAGCCGAATCCTGGATCCGGTCGACCTTTAACTTGCCAGAAGGTGCTGACCTGGCGGCACCCGGACCACTGAGAGATGATTCCCGCCTGCAGCACGGCGAAGCTCTGTGGAAATTGGGGCTGTACAATGAAGCCCGTTTGGAATTTGAAGACCTGCGTACCGAATTGGAGAATGACGCGGCGAACACTTACCGCCTCGGAACTTACCTGATCGACCTGGGACTCTACCGGTCGGGCATTATCGCCATACGCCAGGTTTTGAATCTGGCTGGTTTAGATGACGCCGGGACGCTTACGGCACCGAAATACCTGAACCGCCTGCGGTTTGGTGCTTATTTCCCGGAACTGATTATCCCGGCGGCTCAGGAATTCAATTTCCACCCCTTGATGATCTTCAGTATTGCCCGGCAAGAGAGCCTTTTTGAAGGCTTCGTGCGCTCATCTGCCGGGGCACGCGGTGTTATGCAGATCATCCCCAGTACGGGCGAGAGCATCGCCGCACAGACCGGCTGGCCCCCGGATTACCAGGATGAAGATCTTTATCGCCCGCTGGTCAGTATCAAGTTGGGAACTGAATACTTCTCCCAGCAGCGGGATATCTTCGAGGGAGACCTGTACGCCGCGCTGGCAGCTTATAATGGTGGACCAGGAAATGCCGCCGTCTGGCACGAATTAGCAGGTGGCGACCAGGATTTATTCCTGGAAATCATCCGGTTCGAAGAGACCCGCCGTTACATCCGCTCCATTTATGAAATATACACGATCTATTATCAGCTGTATGACCGCTCTCCATAATGCCGTGTAAGTGTCCCATCAACCCCAGCTCAGACTTGAATCCCGCGTGACGTTTCGGATGTTATGACCAGGAACCCAGCCGGCCGCGTGGTTACGCAGCCGCCTTCGCCTCATCACCCAGGCAGACTGGTACCGCTAGTCAGATTGAGAAGAGTTTTCTTCGATTAATTTGCGGGCAATATCCACAGTCAGCATTTGCCTGAAGATTCGGGCACCCTCCGCTTCTAAAAGTTGGGCCATCGAATCTCCCCATCGCCGTTCAATCACCAGCATGATGGCCGAGCTGTCCAGGCTAATCCCCTTTTGCAGCTCCTTAAGTTGGTTATCATCAAAACCCATATCCAGTTTTCCAGCTGCCACACCACCGGCTGCGGCTCCAGCCGCAGCCCCAACGGCTGCCCCAAGCGGGCCACCAACAAGACCGAAGATCCCACCAGCGATTGCCCCAAAAATCGCTCCGCGAGAAGCCCCCACATCTTCCATTTCATGGTATGTAACCCTGCCTTCATCAGACTTGGTGATAACGGCAAAATTTTCAATGCGCACTTTTTGCTGCCTGGCTTCTTTTTTTATTTCTTTCAGCACGGTTTTTCCCCGGTCTTTGCCATCAAAGACACCGACGAGAACTTCAAAAGGCTCAAAATACGTGTCCACCTGCTCGCTCCTTTCGCACTTTGTCTGGGTTGATCTGGTATGGAAAGACTTATGGTCTAATCAGAAATTATACCGAATAGAACCACTTCGGATGACGGGCTCATGCTATGAAGTGGAAAAATGCCTCGCCGGAAGAGACGGGAACCCGGGATCTATTAATCCAAATCAAATCCAAGAACAGGCAGCAGATATTCGGCTATACGCAGTAGAATGGTGGATGTTTCCTGATCACCACCCCGATTTTTACACTCAAAGCCCGGCCTCAGGGTGCGAGGGATTCTGGTGTGGGAGTGCCATCGGGTGGGCTGCCGTCGTCTCCTTGATCCACAAACAGATACCAACCCGTCACGTGAGAGAACCGATCGCTCACATCAAACAAGGGTCCCGTGCGAACTCCTTGGACCTGGTTGTCGACGGCGAAAGTAAAAACAGGATAGAAAAGCGGCAGAGCGGGTAATTCCTGGCTGAAACGGACCTGAAAGTTACGGTACAGGCGTTCTCGTTCACCCGGATCGATCGTCACACGGGCTGTCTCCAGGTACTCACTCGCCTGGCGATCATCCCAATTGGAATAATTTTGACCATCGGGAGTCTGAGCTTGATGCCAAAATGGGTATGGGTCCGGGTCGGGCGAACTGGCGGTTGTGTAATCCACCAGGGCAGCCTCGTAGGCGCGTGGTTCCAGGTAGTCATCCACCAGGGATTCGTAGCTGACCGGTTTGAGAGTAACCCTAACTCCAAGCTCAGCCCAATAGGTCTGGATTAATTCAGCAAGCTGGGCATGTGGCTCAGTGTCCGGATAAACCAGCTCAAACTCCAGCGGGACACCGTCTTTGGCGCGTACATCTCCCCCCTCCGCTGGGACTGTATATCCTGCCTGCCGAAGGGTCTCGATGGCTATCTCGGGCTGGAATGGAACCGAAGCCAGGCCATCGTAAAATGCCCAGGTACCCGGATAAATAGGGCCATTTGCCAGAACACCTTGCCCGTCCAGGGCCTTGTCGATCATAAACTGCCGGTTAAGGCCCATATAAAGTGCCCGGCGCACATCATATTCCTGAAAAAAAGGAACAGCCTCGTTATCGAGGTTAAATAAAACCAGGCTCAATTCGGGCAGGCGGCTGGTATATTTCCCTAACTCGGGGATCGCAAGGGCACGGGGCAGATCGGTAACCGGCACCTGGCTGATGCCCAGAACTTCCTGCCCGGCATAAGCATCCAGGGCAGCGGAAGTCGTTGGATAATACCGAAAAATAAACTGATCGATAAAGGCGCGCGGCAGGTAATAACCTTCAAACGCACTCAGGGCAACACCTTGAATGGTTCCATTTTCGATCAGCAAGCTGTCGTACTTGTATGGGCCGGTCCCAACAGGTTTGAGGTTGAACGGGGAATCAATGATCTCCTCAGGGTTTAATTCTCCCAGGAGATGCTGAGGCAGGATACCAAATGTCAATTGGTCCAGGAAAGGTGCGTATGGCTCTGGAAGCCGAAATTGGAGGGTCTTGTCGTCCAGACGCCGCACTTCAATCGAATTCCACAAATCACGCACATCCTGGGGAGTGGGAAACGATTTATCCCGCAACATTTCGATCGTAAAAATGACGTCATCCGTAGTGACAGGTTCCCCATCGTGCCAGATCGCTTCCGGCCGGAGCGCAAAATTGTAAACAGTGCCGTCTCGCGAGATCCCCCATGATTCAGACAATTCCGGCTGGGGAATACCGCGTTCGTCAAACCTGACCAACCCGCTAAATATTAATCGGTCGACATCCCTGTCTGGAGGGTTATAAATATCAAGGAGGGGATTAAATCTGCCCGGTGACCCGATTAAGGCTTCGGTGTAAATGCCACCCGCAACCGGTTCGGGGATATCAACGACTGCCTGGAGTGAGGGTTGCTGGCTTAAGAGTAATGCAGCAATCGCCACGAGAGCGAGTAACACGATGATGAGTTGCAGTCGCAAGCGCTTCATGATTCAGGAAACAAAAAAGGGCACCGTGCGGTTCAGGTAATATCTCCCTGGATGGCCCAAAAATGGACCAGATTAACCTGCAGCGCCCTGATTCGTGGTTTAACCGGAGGCAAGTACAATAGCAATAGCAAGGATGAAAAACAAAAAGCTCAGGGCAATCGTAATCCGAAAGAGTGTTTTTTCAATTCCACGCCGGGCAGTGAAAAAACCACCTGTATCGGACCCGGTCAATCCACCCAATCCGGCGCCCTTGCTTTGCAGGACAACACTGGCGATCAAGGCGATTGACGTTATAATCATGGCGATATCGAGATAAATGATCACTTAATTCCTCCGAAATTCACCGTGGACAGCGCGCAAACTGGAAAATCCACCATCCAACTGGCTTTAAACAAGGCAGCGGGATTATAACGTCTTCCAACGGATTCCGTCAACCACCTATCCTCATTTGGGGCAGAGTTTTACTTCTTTATGAACAGTTGGCCCCCTTCAGGGTAACTTTGAGGCTGGAAGGTGGAAAAACGACGACTTTTCATTTGCCACGGGAAATCCATATCAGCCCAACGAGAGCAATGCGGCTCCAGGAATCTGTATGTACGAATACACTGTCAACCTGCATATGCACACCACGTACTCCGATGGGTTTGGCAGCCATGCTGACATTGTTCAGGCAGCCATAAAAAGCGGGATCGACGCAGTCATCATCACCGATCACAATGTCCTGGTAAAAGGATTTGATGGTTATGTCAGGCAGGGCGACAAACAGGTGTTGGTGATCACCGGGCAGGAGGTCCACGATCAAAGCCGCCAGCCCCAAAAAAACCACATGCTGGCGATTGGCGCAGACCGGGATGTAGCCACCCAGGCGTATGATCCTCAGATGCTTGTGAACAGCATCCGAACCGCTGGAGGGCTCGCGTTTATCGCTCATCCAATCGATCCAGCCGCGCCGGCAATCCACCAGGATGACCTGGGCTGGGTCGATTGGGAGCTGGATGGGTTTACGGGTCTGGAAATCTGGAATGGGTTATCCGAACTGAAAGCTCGGATCAAAACCAGATTGCACGGGTTATGGTTTGTGAACTTCCCCTGGGTGGTCGCAAACGGGCCCTTTCCAGAAGCCCTGAAGCGATGGGATGAGCTGCTGGCATCCGGCAAACGGGTCGTTGGCATTGGTGGTTCCGATGCGCATGCCATCCCGGTTCGTTTAGGGCCGCTCAAGTATACTGTTTTTAATTACGACTTTCACTTCCGCTGTATCAACTCTCATATCCTGACACCCGAACCCCTTTCTGGAAATGCAGACACTGACCAGAACATGGTCATCGAAGCACTCCGCCAGGGACGGGTATTTATCGGTTATGATCTCCCTGCCCCCACAAGGGGATTCCGGTTCAATGCGCAAGTCAAACAAGGAACAATCTTAATGGGGGAAGAAGCCGAGTCCGATGGTGGCGCAACTCTCCAAATCCGGCTGCCCAAACCGGCCCAATGCAACCTGCTGCGAAATGGAAAGGTTGTAAAAACATGGGAAAATCGCCCAACATGTACCTACATCACAAGTGAACCAGGTGCTTACCGGGTAGAGGTTTACCAACCTTATCTGGGCAAAAAGCGTGGCTGGATTTACAGTAACCCGATTTATTTACGCTGAGAACTGGCGCGACTGCAAAATTTCCACCCCCCACGAATCAGATTTACGCATATAATAGAACAAACGATCAATACAAACAACTTAAAAGGTGTTCGATGATGGAGTTCAAACTCGCTGCACCCTACCACCCCACCGGCGACCAGCCAGAGGCAATCGTAGACCTGATCGCGGGCGTCAAGGATGGCAAACACAACCAGGTGCTGCTCGGAGCGACCGGTACCGGAAAAACCTTCACAATGGCGAATGTTATCGCTCAATTAAACATGCCAGCCCTGGTCATGGCCCACAATAAAACCCTGGCTGCACAGTTATATGCAGAGTTCAAAGAGTTCTTTCCAGAAAATGCTGTGGAGTATTTTGTCTCGTACTATGACTACTACCAGCCCGAGGCCTATGTCCCCCGGCACGACCTGTACATCGAGAAAGAATCTGAAATCAATGATGAAATCGAACGACTGCGCCTGGCAGCAACCACCGCGCTGATGTCGCGCAAGGATGTTGTGATTGTTGCCTCGGTTTCCTGTATTTATGGTCTGGGAAACCCCGAAGCCTACGGGCGGGTGGTAATCAATCTGGAGAGCGGCAATATCTACCGCCGGAACGCCCTGCTCCGCCAGCTTGTGGACGGGCACTATGAACGCAATGACCTTGAGCTCCGTCCGGGAACCTTCCGTGTACGGGGCGACACGCTGGACATCATCCCGGCTTACCAGGATCGCTTCGGCTACCGGATCACATTTTTTGGGGATGAAGTTGAGCGGATCCTGGAATTTGATGCACTGACGGGCGAGATGCGGCGTGAGCTAAACAACACCTATATCTACCCCGCCAAACACTACATCACCGAGGATGAAAAACTGGAACAGGCTATTCGGGATATTGAAGTCGAGCTGGAAGAACGGGTTGCTTTCCTGACGAAGGAAGACCGTTTGCTCGAAGCCCAGCGCATTCAGCAGCGCACCCGCTATGACCTGGAAATGCTGCGCGAAGTTGGGTATTGCTCAGGTGTGGAAAACTACTCGCGCCATCTCGATCAGCGCGCCCCAGGTTCACCTCCCTGGACCTTGATGGATTACCTGCCCAGCGAATATTTATTGATTGTCGATGAATCCCATATGACCATCCCCCAGGTGCGAGGCATGTACAACGGCGACCGCTCGCGCAAGGAGACGCTGGTTGAGTATGGCTTCCGCCTGCCATCCGCGCTCGATAACCGCCCGCTGACATTCGATGAATTTGAGAAACGGATGGGCTACACAATCTATACCTCGGCGACACCGGGCCCCTACGAGCTGAAACGCACGGAAGCCATTGTCGAGCAAATTATCCGGCCCACCGGACTGGTCGACCCGGAAGTCGAAGTCCGGCCCGTCGAAGGCCAGATTGATGATCTTGTGGGAGAGATCAGGCAGCGCGTCGAACAGGGTGAGCGCACCCTGGTCACAACCCTGACCAAACGCATGGCGGAGAAACTTGCCGATTACCTGATGGAGCTGGGCGTAAAAGTTCATTACCTGCATTCGGAAATTGATACACTCGAGCGGATCGGGATCCTGCGCGACTTGCGCCTGGGCGTATTCGATGTCGTGGTCGGAATCAACCTTTTACGGGAGGGACTTGACCTACCGGAAGTATCGCTGGTGGCAATCCTGGATGCAGACAAGGAGGGCTTTCTTCGTTCTGAGACTGCGTTAATCCAGACCATCGGGCGGGCTGCCCGGCACGTAAACGGGCGGGTGATCATGTATGCTGACAAGATTACCAATTCGATGGGCCGGGCAATCGATGAAACCAACCGGCGGCGGGCGAAGCAGGTTGCTTACAACGAAGAACACGGCATCCAGCCCGTTGGGATTTTCAAAGCAGTGCGCGACCTGACAGACCAATTGGCATCCCGTACCATATCGGATGGACAGGGTGAATACCGCGTGCGGGATGGAAAAGGCATTCCTAAATCAGAGCTGAACCGCCTGATTGATGAGATGGAAAAACAGATGAAGGCAGCCGCGAAAAACCTGGAGTTTGAAAAAGCGGCCCTGCTGCGAGACCAGATATTCGAACTGCGGGGCATCCTCGCCGAAGAACAGGGCGCAGCTCCCTGGGAACGGGTGCGCTACCTGGCTGGAGATGCGCGTTAGGACGTTGGCCAGCCTGATGCATTGGTTTCGTCGGCAACGAAGGGGGCCAAAAATCGAAGGCAATCTTCCCTGCCAAATGCCAGGTCTGCTATCTCGCCCGGTGGAACATGAGTTAAGACTTGCACGGTTTTCTCGGACAACGCACAAGAAGGCTGCTGATTACAGCAGCCTTCATAAATTGTTGAATTTTTCTTCAAGAGTTTTTCACAACTTTATGATACTCTTTCCCTGACTCTGGCTAATGCGCGATATTGGATCATGGCGATGAGTGAATCCAGCAAGATACTCAGGCGAGCATGCAAACGATATTGATTATTGAAGATGAAACCGAGCTGGTTAAAATATTACGCTCCTACCTGGAAAAAGCCGGATATCATGTCCTGGCGGCATACCGGGGCGATACCGGGTTAGCCACATTTGAAAACCAGCGCCCCGACCTGGTGCTGCTCGATCTAAATCTGCCAGGAATGGATGGGTTGGATGTAGCGCGCGCCATGAGGAAAAAGGCAGACACCCCTGTGATCATGCTGACTGCCAGGGTGGAAGAAATTGACCAGTTAATTGGGTTGGAATTAGGAGCGGATGATTACATTACCAAACCGTTTTCGCCGCGGGTGGTCGTTGCCCGAGTCCGTTCTGTCCTGCGCCGGACCCAGGAACCCAGCCAAAAAGCCCGTGTCGTACGGGCATCCGGCCTGGAAATAGATATGGATGCTCATACTGTGCGCAGGCTGGACACATGGATCGAGCTGACACCCACTGAATTTAATCTACTGGCAGTGATGGCCCAACAGCCCGGGCGCGCGTTCAGCAGGCTGCAGCTCCTGGATGCGACTCAAGGGACTGCCTTCGAAGGCTACGAGCGCACGGTGGATGCCCATATTAAAAATTTACGGTCCAAGCTCGAGATCGAACCCAAACAACCCCGCTATATTGAGACTGTATTCGGTGTGGGATATCGCTTTGCCAAGCCCGATTAACTTTCGTTTAACAGGTTAAAGCACCAATGCGCGTCCGGCTGATCCTTTCATTTACCGCAGTCGCCCTGGTCTCTGTGCTGACTTTTAGTTTTGTGCTCCGGCAAGGAACGATACGGGAAGTGCGTGCTTTCATGCTTCAGGGCAGTCTCGAGGCCGGAGAAGAGCTGGTAGCAGATCTGGAAGCGTATTATCGCCAACAACAAACCTGGGATGAGGTGGGAGCAGTCATGCCGCAATTTGGGCACGGTCGCGGGGGCGGGCAAGGTGAGCAGGGACAGCGCCTGCTGCTTACCAGCACGAATGGTGTCGTGATCTACGCTACCACAGCCGCAGAGACCGGAACTCAGGTAAGCCAGCAGGTTTTAGAGAGCGCAATTCCACTCGTCGTAGACGATCAAACGGTCGGCTTTCTAGTGCCCCAAACCGGCCAATCGACTCAGGAACAGGTGCTGCTCGCCCGGCTCAACCAGGCTGCCCTGACAGCAGCCGTGATCGGTGGAAGTCTGGCGCTTTTATTGGGGCTGGTACTGGCGTACAACTTACTCAGGCCGGTGCGCGAATTGACGGCTGCCGCACATGACCTGGCGGGTGGAAACCTGGCCAAACGCGTACCTGTGAGGGGAAATGATGAGGTTGCGACTCTCGGCCAAGCCTTTAACTCGATGGCAGCCTCGCTCCAGCAAGCCGAACAGAACCGCCGGGTGCTCACAGCCGACATTGCCCACGAGCTGCGCACTCCCCTGGCAATCCAAAAAGGGTACCTGGAAGCCCTTGAAGACGGCATATACCCGCTGGATATCGCCAATATCGTCCCTTTGCAAGAACAAAACGAGATCTTAAACCGCCTGGTGGATGACCTGCGTACCCTGGCTCTGGCGGAATCAGGCCAGCTAACCCTAGAGCTTGCGACCACTGAGCTTACCGAGCTTACCCGGCGGGCAGCCAGCCAATTTGAGCTGCTGGCGCAACGCAAATCCATCCAGGTAAAACTAAACTTACCGGGACAACCGCTGAAGGCGGATGTCGATCCTGGCCGGATCGAACAGATCCTTGGCAATTTACTCTCCAACGCCCTGCGCCATACACCGGAAGATGGGATCATCCAGATAACGGCTGCGCGCCAGGCGCGGCAGGCTCTCATATCAGTTGAAGATAGTGGACCCGGCATTCCGCCCGGTGCATTGGAGCATGTCTTTGAGCGATTCTACCGGGCAGACCGTTCCCGCAGCCGTGAAGAAGGTGGGACAGGCCTGGGCTTGACAATTGCCTACCAACTGGCCCTCGCAAACGGCGGCAGCCTGACGGCGGGCAACCGTCCGGAAGGTGGGGCAATCCTGACCTTGAGCTTACCTTTAAAGGATTTAACGCACCCTGATTACTCATGATCCACAATAACGTCACCCGCATGCTGGATGCCAAAAAAATCAATTACACTGCCTACGAACTCCCGGTAGAGAAGATTGGAGCGGAAGCCGCGGCCCAGATTTTGGGTGTGCCGGCAAGCGAGGTGTACAAAACGATCGTCGTCCTGCGGGAGGGAAAGGGAAAACCCCTGCTCATCCTCGTCCCTGGCGGGACAGAAGTGAACTTGAAGGCGGTCGCCCGGGTCATCGGGGAGAAAAAGGTTCACCTGGCGACCGAGCGGCAGGCAGAGGAAATCACCGGCCTGCAAGCCGGTGGAATCTCGCCCCTGGCTTTGATCAACCGGGGTTTCCAGGTGCTCATCAATTCATCAGCCAACAGCCTGGTCAGCCTGCACGTCTCCGGCGGGGTACGCGGCCTGAACCTACGCATCGGTGTCATCGACCTGGTCAGGCTGACGCACGCAAAAGTCGAGCATATCGCATCTTAATGACGCTGGATTTCTGAGACTGAATTTAATTTTTTGTGATGCTGGATTGCATAGCGGTTCCTCCAGCAAGGCGTTGTTCGGAGGAACCGCTATGCATAATGTTGAACCCCAGCCTGCCTGCCCAGAGGCCGGTAGTTATGCAGTGCTCACAGGTCGAGTTCCTGGACAACTTCCCCGTTAACCAGAATTGTATACTGCCCGCTCGGGAAGCTGCCCAAATCAATCACCTGCTCAAATGGCTGGATGTTCTGAGTGCAGATCTGGTCTGGATCGACGAGACTGAAAACGTCGATGTTAATGCTGCCTGTGCTGTCCGGCTGCCCGAGGGTATACGCGAACTGGTGGCAGGGCGTTGGTAGATTGCCGGTAATGACCAACGAGACCTTTGTGGGGTTCCCGTTTTCAACGCGCACTTCGACATTCGTAATGCTGAGATCCGCCTGTGTGAGCATCCCGCTCCCGGATTCCTCTTCGGTAGTTGGCTCTGCAGGCGGCTCAATGCCAGAACCGATTTCCTCGTTGGCGGGAGCAGGATAAGGATCGCCAACTCCAACGACCGGCAGGTTGATCTGCGGAGGAGGTGCTTCTTCCACCTCAGCTGTGCCGGTATCGGCGGGTGAGTCGATGGTCTGCGTAACGCCCTCCACAGGCACGGTGGCTGACTCCCCGGAAGGCATATCGGTGGTGGAAGGTGTAGCCGGCAGCGCACTGCAGCCAGAAAACAGTAAAACGGAAACCAACAGGACTGATAAAGATCGTCTGATCATTTCTTTTTGCTCCTGCATTCGATTGATAATTGGGCAGTAGTATAACCCGAGGTCGGGTTCGACGGAAACTGGCTGGGTGCCATTAAAGGCTGCACCCTGCTCTCCACCCGCGCCTCAACCCTTGATAACAGCTACCGGCTTGAGCCGGGCAACTTTGCGTGCAATCCGGGCTCCAGTCACTGTTTCAACAACCTGGTCGACATCTTTGTATGCCAGCGGAGCCTCCTCGGCCAGGCCTGGCAGCGACCCGGCACGGATGTGGATCCCGCTGGCTTCCAGATCCTGGCGAAGTTGGGAGCCATGGACGGTTTTTTTGGCCTGGCTGCGGCTCATCACGCGGCCCGCCCCATGGCAGGTGGAACCGAAGGAGCGCTCCATACTTTCCGATGTGCCGGTCAACACCCACGAGGCCGTCCCCATACTGCCAGGGACAAGCACTGGCTGACCGATGGCAGAATATTCCTGCGGCACATCGGGCGAACCTGGACCGAAAGCGCGCGTTGCGCCTTTGCGATGGACACAGACCTCCAGCGTCTTTCCAGAGACCTGGTGGGTCTCAATCTTGCCCATATTGTGAGCAATGTCGTAAACCTGGTACAGCTGCCAGTTTGGCACCCTACCAGCCAGCGACTCCTCAAACGCCCGGCGAGCCATGTGAGCCAATACCTGGCGATTGGCAAACGCGTAATTCGCGGCAGCCCGCATCGCCGCCAGGTAACTTTTCCCTTCAGGTGAGCTCAATGGTGCGCACACCAGCTCCCGGTCTGGGAGCTTAATCCCATACCGGTGGACTGCCCCTTGAAATTCACGGACATAATCCGTACAAACCTGGTGTCCAAAACCACGCGATCCGCAGTGAATTTGGAGAACCAGGCAACCGCGTCGCAAACCCATAGCATCCGCTCCCGCCGGCCAGAAGACCTCATCCACAACATCCACCTCGATAAAATGGTTGCCAGCACCCAGCGAGCCAAGCTGGGATTTGCCGCGCTCTTTTGCCCGTTTGCTGATTTTTTCAGGATCGGCCTGCGCGATGCAGCCATTTTCTTCAGTCCGGCGCAAATCCGACTCGCTTGCCATGCCCCTTTTTAAAGCAAACCGGGCGCCTTCCCGGCATACCTGATCGAGTTCGGCAACTGAAAGCCGCAGTGCCCCATCTGATCCAACCCCGCTCGGGCAGTGATGGTTAAGGGCGCTGGCAAGATCACCGATTTCATCGCTGACAGCGTCGACATCGATCGTCGACGCCAGCAGGCGAACTCCGCAATTAATGTCATAACCGATCGCACCCGGAGAAATCACACCATCCGGAAGTTCGGTTGCCGCCACCCCTCCAATTGGGAAACCATAACCCTGGTGCATATCCGGCATCACATACACTTTACCGACTAATCCCGGCAGGGTGGTCGCATTGACAGCCTGTTCGAGGGATTTGTCATCCATCACTTTTTCGAGCAATCTCTGCGTGGCAAAGATATGGACCGGGACGCGGATATCCTGGCGAAATCCGATTGGAATTTCCCACTCGTACTCATTGATGCGAACCAGATCTTGCAGCCTGATCATGATACCCTCCTTTCTCGGCGTGATGCCTGATGGGTTTTCTTTACCGAACAGACTCCGGGCGAAGATTCACTACTTCACACATCGAAAACGATCGCAACCTGGTACTGGTGATCGACCTGGGAAATGACCAGATTGTGGTAGGTGACAGCCTTGATTTCTTTGGCTTGGGCAAAAATTTTGCCACCAGCTAGACGGGCATCAAGCTCGCTGCGTGCAATTTGGATATCAATCGCTGGGAAGGCAAGCCGGTAGGCCTCCCCATAAAACACCAATTCACTTAGAAAGGCAACCAATAAGCTTTCCAGGTCGATCGCGGCTAGCTGGAGGCTGCGTTCCGTCTCCCAGGGCTGGCTGACCTGCACACCAGAGAGTGCGTACATTCCGCGGGCTGACTCGGCAAAAAGTCCAGGCAAGCTGGATGCCCAGACATACAGCTGCCAATCCGCCGTGTGCTCAATTTCCTTATACCCGGATGATGCAGCGGAACTATCCATAACTCCAGTATAACGGATTTTGCCCCTCACCTCTCGGGGCGCATTGGATAAGCCGCGTGGCTTGGGCAGGGGCAACTTGCAGAATGTTTTAGGACAGCCTTATAATAAGTGAGGTATGAAACCCAACTTAGTAGAAGCCCTGACCCAGATGGAACTGCGCCTGGAGGCCTTAATTGAAGGCAACCTGCAGCGCTTATTTCCGCAAACGGTCATCCATAAGACGTTTGCCCACCAGTTCGTTGAGGCCTTGAAAACGGATTTGACACCCGAGGGAACGGGTGGTCAGTATGCACCGCACGTGATGATCCTACTGACCTGCCCTGCCGACGCAGGATACATCAATCAGAATCCAGGGGTATTGGAAGAGATGGCTGATCAGATCGAGCTGGCAGCTCGCGAAGCGAAGATTTCGTTTTACAGCCCACCTGTCCTGCGAATCCAGCCCAACCCGGCAGTGCCTCCAGGAGAAATCCAGTTTAAATTCGATCACGACATGGTACGACCCGGCACAACCGCAGTACTACCGACCACACCGGGATCGCGCAGCCAGGCTGTACCGGCGAATGCATACTTAATCATTGAAGGCTCGCTGGTTTACAATTTGGACCAGGCAGTTACAAACCTGGGGCGCAGGGCAGATAACCATGTCATTTTGTCCGACCAACGAGTTTCACGCCAGCATGCTCAAATCCGGGCAACCGGAGGGAAATTTATTATTTTTGACCTGCAATCGCGGGGTGGGACATTTATTAACGGGCAGCGTATTCATCAGACGACGTTAAAACCCGGTGATGTCATCTCGTTGGCTGGCGTACTGTTGGTATTTGGCCAGGAAGTCGCTCCAGATTTTGGAAAGACCGAGGAGTACCGCCCACACTCCAGCGATTAACCCGATTGGAAGGGTGCGAAATTTCCCATGAGCGGTATCGTTCTCTTAATTTTACGCCTGGTACTGGTGGCTGTGTTATACGTCTTTCTCAGCTGGGCGTTACTCGTCTTATGGCGCGACTTGAGGCGGCAGTCAGCAGGGGTGGATGAGAAATCGATCCCCCAACTGGGGCTTTACCCCCAGGCTGCGACCGGTGAGGCCCCGCTGACCTTCACCGTGCCTGAGTTATCCGTCGGGAGAGATCCAAGCAGCGATTTGTGTCTCGATGACCGGACGATCTCATCACGGCATGCTCACCTGATTTTCCGCCAGGATCAATGGTGGGTGGAAGACCTGGGCTCGACCAATGGGACGTTCCTCAACGATCATCGGATCGATACCCCTACGGTGATCGCACACGGCGACCGCCTGCAATTTGGGCAGAACGAGTTTCTCGTGACAATCGATCTACTGCAACCCTCGAAAGATCCGCTGGTTTCAACGCGTTGAAACCAGCCCAGGTGGGAGGCTCTCTATGAAATCTGATCCATACATGGCGATTATCGGCGGTTCTGGTTTATACGATATCGCGGGCATCGCAAACCAACAAGAAATTTATCCAGAAACCCCATTTGGGCGGCCAAGCGCACCGATCATTACTGGCAACTTCAATGGCGCACGGGTTGCTTTTCTGGCGCGACATGGCATCGGCCATTTCATTTCTCCGACCGAAATCAACTACCGTGCCAACATCTACGCACTCAAGATGATAGGGGTGACCCGGATTGTCAGCGTCAGCGCCTGCGGGTCTCTGCGAGAAGATTACATGCCCGGAGATATTGTGATCCCTGACCAGTTGTTCGATAACACCCGGGATCGCAAGCGCTCATTTTTTGAAGATGGTCTGGTTGCCCATGTGAGCGTTGCGGAGCCATTCTGTGAAACTTTATCCAGCCAGTTGGTTGAAGCCGTAAAGGCTTCCGGAGCCCGGGTGCATCATGGAGGCACGTTCATCACGATCGAAGGTCCGCGTTTTTCGACCCGGGCCGAGTCCAACGTCTACCGGGCCTGGGGAATGGCGCTGGTGGGGATGACCACCTCCCCAGAGGCATTTTTAGCCCGTGAAGCCGAGCTGTGTTATGCCGTCATGGCGCACGTTACCGATTACGACGTCTGGCATATCAGCGAAGAACCGGTCAGCGTCGAGATTGTGAGCCGAATTTTGAATAAAAACACCCACATTGCCCAGGCAGCGATACAGAATCTGGTCGCGATGGGTGAACCTCAAGAGGACTGCCCGTGCAACCATGCCCTGGCGGATGCCTTGATTACCAACCCCGCCAGCGTGCCCCCCGCAACAAGGCAGCGCCTGAGTTTATTGGTAGACAAGTACCTGCCCTGAGGAACAACCGGCTGACCAGCCGCCGCATGGGATCCGTTTGAATACGACTGAATTGTCAGCCCCAAGGCACTCCAGGTCGCGCAGAGTGAAGGCGCTGCACCTGCGAGATTTTGCTAACCCCGATGTCCGGCCTCTGGATGTTCAGGGACGCTGGCTGTTAATCACCACAGCTTTTATATTTCTGTACGCCACGGCGCTGACCTTGTCTCCTGCCGTACGCAGCCACAGTTGGGATACACCCCTGCGCTGGAATCACTGGCTGGGAGTGGCGAGCTGGGTGGCGGCATTTGGTTTAATTCACTGGCAAGCCAAAATAATACGAATTGAATCGGATCCAACTCTTCTGGTAATCGCCGCGTACCTGTGTGGTTGGGGCGTGCTGACGATCTACCGGATCATCCCAGAACTGGGGTACCGGCAAAGTTTGTGGCTGCTTTTAGGTGGCATCTTGATTGCTGCGGGCCTACGACTCCCATCGGAACTACTGTTTTTACGGCGCTACAAGTATCTGTGGCTCACTTCGGGGTTAATCCTGGTCTCACTAACCTTGATTTTCGGGACTAATCCACTGGGCAGCGGCCCGCGCCTGTGGCTGGGCTGCTGCGGATTTTACTTGCAGCCATCCGAACCGCTCAAATTGCTGTTGATCATCTACCTGGCAGCTTTCCTGGCAGACCGATTTAATCGGGTGCTCCCGGTCGACCAGAACACCAGCAAAGGCGCCTTATTACCCGTCCTGGCCCCAACATTGCTGCTCAGCGGGATTGCCTTGGCACTGCTTATCGTCCAGCGTGACCTGGGAACTGCGACCATTTTCCTGTTTTTGTTTGCCACCATGACTTATCTGGCGACCGGGCAATACCGCATTCCATTGATCAGCCTGGCCAGCGTCCTGCTGATTGGTCTCGCCGGATACGTGTTTTTCGATCTCGTCAAACTGCGGATCGATGCCTGGATCAACCCGTGGCTAGATCCCGCTGGCCGATCCTACCAGATCATCCAGTCCTTGATGGCCGTGGCAAATGGAGGCCTGTTTGGCCGTGGCCCTGGCCTGGGCAGCCCGAGCCTGGTGCCGGTTTCACACTCGGATTTTATTTTTGCCGCTATCGCTGAAGAAACGGGCCTGCTCGGCGCGGCAGGGCTGGTCCTGGCATTAGGCCTGCTCGCTCACCGTGGCGTGCTGGCAGCGTTCCGAGCCCGCAACAATTTCCATCGCTACCTGGCTGCGGGTTTAACCGCGTACCTGGTTGGTCAGAGCATCCTCATCATTGGTGGAACTATCCGCCTGCTGCCATTGACCGGAGTTACCCTGCCGTTCGTCTCGTACGGGGGCTCTTCGCTGACCGTCTCCTGCCTGGCAATCCTGTTATTAATCCACATCACCCGGCGCGATTACAACCAGGCTTTCCCCCTCACTGAACGGAAGCCCTACCTGCAATTCGCCAGCCTGCTGCTGGCTGGCCTGGGGGCAATCCTTTTATTGAGCGGCTGGTGGTCTATTGTACGCAGCGACATCCTGCTCGCTCGCCCAGACAACCAGCGCAGATATGTAAATGATCTATTCGCGCGGCGAGGAGGGCTGCAGGACCGGACCAATAAAATCCTTACCGAAACGACCGGCGAATCAGGCAGCTACCAGAGGAACTACCGGTACCCACAGCTCAGCCCAATCCTGGGTTATTCAAATGCGACCTACGGCCAGACCGGATTGGAGGCCAGCCTGGATGACTACCTGCGCGGCGTGCGCGGGTCCCCCGCGGCGACCGTCTGGTGGAATTACCTCATTTATGGGCAACATCCGGATGGCCTGGATGTCCGGCTTGCCCTGGATGCCAACCTGCAAAGCCAGGCAGACGAACTGCTGGGAGGACGAAAAGGAGCTGCCGTGCTGATGGATGCGGCCAACGGGGAAATCCTGGTTATGGCTTCCCATCCGGGATTCGACGCCAACCAGCTGGCGGAGACATGGGAGACACTGATCCAGAGTCCCGACGGGCCATTCATCAATCGGGTCACACTGGGCAGCTACCAACCAGGGGCCGCGTTAGGGCCAGTGTGGCTGGCAGGAATGAATGACACTGGGGAAGCACTACCGGCGGCACCTGCAAACCTAAACATCCGCCTGGATGGCTCTTTCCTTGCTTGCGCAGGCACACCCGGCGCCAGCCTGGAAGAAACGGTCGCTGCCGGCTGCCCGGGCTCCAGCGTCGGCCTGGTAGAGGCCCTGGCAGACCTGGATTCTGAACTCCCGCAGCAGGTCCTGAAAAATTTTGGCCTGTACAGCCAGCCACAGCTCAGACTGCCGGTCAGCGACGCATCTACACCTGAGTCAGATGACGATCTGACAGCTTTGGCTGCAGGCCAATCCTCGCTGCAGGTCAGCCCGCTTCAAATGGTGCTTGCGGCTGCCGCCATCACTTACCAGGGAAAGCTGCCAGCTCCACGGATCACACTGGCTGTAGATACCCCGCAGAGCGGGTGGGTGGTACTACCGCCGCTCGCAACCGGCACAACGGCGACCGGCGCTGGCCCGGCCGCAGAAACATCAACCCAGCTTAACATCACAGAAAAACCCTATTGGCAAACCGTTGCCAGGGCGTTAAACGGCCAGCAAACGATCAGCTGGTTCCTTGCCGGGACCCTGCCGGAGTGGGGTGGTTCTCCCCTGACACTCGTTGTACTCCTGGAGGAAGACTCCCCGGCTGACGCCGAAGCGATTGGTGAACAAATCTTACAAGCAGCTTTGGGCCTGCCCTGAACCTTAAACCTGGCGATCGAGATTAGAACTAATCTCTTGTATGTGTCCAAAGTGGGAACGCGATTTTCTCACCAGGGCATAAACGCATACTCCGGATGCTGACGTCTGACCCAGAGAGCATGATTTAGTATAATTGAGTCAGCTTAATTCAGTTGAGCATTGAATGGAGGGGTATGTATACATACGAATACCCACGACCGGCTCTAACCGTTGACCTGGTGATATTCAGCATCCAGGCAGATCAGCTCCACCTGCTCTTGATCCAACGCGCAAGCGCACCATACATGGGAATGTGGGCGCTTCCCGGCGGATTTGTCCTCAACGAGGAATCGCTCGAAGAGGCCGCCTTGCGCGAACTGCGCGAGGAAACTGGTGTTCAAGATGTCTACCTGGAACAACTTTATACCTATGGCGAACCGGAACGAGATCCGCGCGGCCGGGTCGTAACCGTGGCGTATTTCGCGTTAATTCCTACCGAATCCGCTGTTCAACCTACAAGCGGAAGCGATGCAGCGGCAGCCCGTTGGTTTCCAGTTCAGGAATATCCACCACTGGCATTCGACCATGCTGAGATCGTTGAATATGCTGTGCGCCGGCTGAGGTATAAACTGGAATACACCGCGGTCGGGTTTGAGCTTCTCAACGAAGAATTTACCCTGAGCGAGCTCCAAAGCACCTATGAAATCATCCTGGGGGTCGAGCTGGACAAGCGAAACTTCCGGAGGCGGATCCTGGCGGCAGGTATCATTGAAGAAACAGCACATATCCGGACCGGGGAAGGGCGACCGGCGCGGCTGTACCGCTACCGCCTGGATGCAGTTGCGGAAATCAAAGCTCGGAGATTGTTTCCATAGTTGGGAAAAAAAATACCCCCACCGTGCCGTGTGTTGCCAAGGTCTGAACCTGCTTTCGCAGGATGGACTCCGCCTCGAAAGCTCCGCCTTGGCTCAGGCCTATCGCGTCACTTTCGTAAGATTGGAGCCCCATAAGTGAGTGTTGGCTCAGGCCCCAGAGTGCTACAACACGGACACAGCAGGGTACATATCTTATACCATGAAAGACGGGGGCTGAATAGGTAAATTTAATAACATTTCGATGACAAATCGAGGCGATTTCGTTATGAAAAGAGCAAAATTGGTGAGTCTGCTGGAAACGAGCCGGGATGAATTGATGGACCTGCTCGACATGCTGGATGACGAGGATTTTCTCGAACCAGGTGCCGCAGGCACCTGGACAGTGAAGGATCTGCTGGTGCACCTGACCGTCTGGGAAGCCCAACTGGTTACCTTGCTCTGGCAGGCAAAACGCGGCCAAAGACCGACTACTGTCCATTTTGAGGCCATAAGCGATGATGAGATCAACGCCCGCTGGTACGAGGAGAATAAAGACCGCCCACTGGCAATCGTAATGGATGATTTTTACGGCGTGCGCAACCAGACGATCCGGCGGGTCGAGGAATTCTCGGATGATGATTTGAACAACCCGGATCGATTTTCCTGGTTGGATGGGCAGCCACTGGTCGAGTGGATTGCAAGCAGCAGTTACGCACATGACCAGGAACACCTGCCGGATTTGCGCTTGTTTGTCTCCAAGAAGAAATCGCAGTGAGCTGCGCTGGTTTTGCAAGCCCAGCGGCACGGCAGCAGGCTGAGTAAATGCTGCAGTCTGCCATGCCCATGCCTCTGCGGCAATTGCGACGGCAGCAGCTTGTGCAGGTTATTTCTATGCTTCTATGCATGTTTACCTGCCTGGGCATACTGGCAAGCTGTGCAGTTCCCCAGGCCGCCTCCCCACCCGGCGGGATCTTGTTCCGGTCCGATCGGGACGGGAATTGGGAAATTTATTGGATGGATACAGATGGCAGCAACCCAAGCCCTCTGGCAGCCCATGAGGCGGTTGACGATAGTCCGGCCTGGTCCCCAGATGGCAGCATGATTGCATTCCGCTCTCGGCGGGATGGCAGCTCAGATATCTTCCTGATGGATCGGAATGGGAAGAACATCAAAAACCTGGTTAACGATCCAGCGAATAGTTTTGACGACGAGTTTTCACCTCGCTGGAACCCGGATGGCAGCCAGCTTGTGATCTATACAGACCGGTTCCAACCCCCGCTGGGTAACTGCCAGGGAGGGCAAAGAGGCGTGCATCACCTGGCCTTTCTACCCCTGGAGGGTGGTCGTGAACGGATCGAGGAATTCAACGGCCTGGCAGGTGAACAACAATCTGCCGATTGGTCCCCGGATGGCCTGACCCTGGCTTTTAGCTCGATCTGTGGAGAATCGTTAAAATCTATATACACGTGGCAGCCTGCCAATGGTAAGCTGCTAAAAATAATCGGCGCCCCTTTCGATGCATCCGATCCAGCCTGGTCCCCGGACGGTAAATGGCTGGCGTTTGTCTCGACACACAGCGGAAACAGCGAAATTTACCTGCTCAACTTCCAGGAGAACACGATCGAAAACCTGACCAACCATCCTGCCCAGGATACAAGACCAACCTGGGCGCCAGACAGTTTACGACTTGCATTTGTTACCAACCGGGATGGAAACAGCGAAATTTACAGCATAACGCTGGATGACCGCGCAGCTGTCAACCTGACAAAACACCCTGCTGAAGATCACGCACCAAATTGGTCACCAGATTGGTCACCGGGGCAGCCCTGAATATGTCTCAACAACTAACCCCCAAAGACGATCTCTTTAAATTCATTTATCAAAAGCGGGCTGCCGCATACCAACGGATGATCACGTCGGAGGATGCCGATGGCAACCTGCGCGCAGCCATCGAACAAACAGTCCCACCTGGAGGGCAGATCATGCTGGATTTGGGCACAGGCACCGGCCGGGTCGCGGCTTTACTGTCTTCATTGGCAAGGGTTGTCATCGGGCTGGATGTGCAGCGGGCAATGCTGGTCGAGAACCAACGGACCCAAGGAAATGATCGCCTTTGTTCTCATTTAATCCAGGCGGACATACACTGGCTGCCCATCCAGGACCAATCCAGCGATCTGACCGCTGCCGGTTGGTCAATCGGGCATCTGTGTGGATGGCATCCCTTTGACTGGCAAATTCACATCGCACAGGTTTTATCGGAAATGATCCGGGTGACGAAAACTGGGGGAATCCTATTGATCTTTGAGACGATGGGTACGGGAACCATTCACCCGGGACCACCAGCCACTGCCCTGGCGGAGTACTACGGGTTGCTGGTCGATCACTGGGGGTTTCAACAGCAGATTATTGCGACCGATTACCAGTTTGTTTCTGCCTCCGCAGCTTCTGAGGCAACGGAATTTTTCTTTGGGAGCGACCTGGCGGACAAGATCAGAAAGAACGATTGGGCCCGGGTGCCGGAATGGACGGGCATCTGGACCCGGCGATTAGATTAACGATGGAGGGCGTGGTTGGCTAAGATTCAGCCGCCGGCAGTCATACCAGGCTACGGATTTTCCTGCTGTTCATCCAGGTAGCGTTTTTTCCATTCGTAAGAGCCGGGTCAGGGCTTCGATGGGGGACAGGGCGTTCAAATCGAGTTTTTTCAGCTCGTCAAGCAATGGGTTCGTTTCGGGGAAAAGCGCCATTTGCTTCGGCATATGGGGATTGATGCGCACAGCCTTACCTGATGAGGCTTCAAGCTGTTTTAGAATTTCATTGGCACGCTGGATGACCGCGGGAGGCAGCCCGGCGAGTTGGGCAACATGAATTCCATAGGACCGGTCTGCCCCACCCGGAACAATCCGGTGCAGAAAAACTACCTGGTCGTCGATATCACTGACAGCAACATTGTAATTACTCACCCCTGGCAGCAGGTCTGCCAATTGGGTCAGCTCATGGTAATGCGTGGCAAACAGAGTTTTGGCACGCAGCTCGGGATGGTTGTGAATATACTCCACAACGGCCCATGCGATCGAAAGGCCATCATAGGTGCTGGTCCCACGGCCAATTTCATCGAGCACCAGCAGGCTCCGGCGGCTGGCGTGATGGAGGATATTGGCAGTCTCCACCATTTCCACCATGAAAGTTGATTGCCCGGCATGGATTTCGTCCTGGGCGCCTATGCGGGTAAAAATTCGGTCAACAAGACCGATCCGGGCAGAGTTCGCGGGCACGTAACTGCCCATCTGGGCCAGGAGGATGATCAAAGCCACCTGGCGAAGATAAGTCGATTTGCCGCTCATGTTCGGCCCGGTGATAATGCGAATCCGCTCACCCTCATCATAAATCACGTCGTTAGGCACGAAGCGCGAGCCGGTGAGAGTCCGCTCAACTACTGGATGGCGGCCTTCGCGCACATCCAGGATATCCTCGGGAACGACTTCCGGTCGAATATATTGGTGAAGGGCGGCGACTTCTGCGAGGGAAGCGAACACATCCAGCTTAGCCAGTACCCGGGCAGTCGCCAGCAAACGCGATCCATGGGCAGCGATTTTCGCGCACAGTTCGGCGAACAAGCGCGTTTCGATCTCATGGATGCGCTCTTCGGCATTTAAAACCAGCGTCTCATACTCTTTCATTTCGGGAGTGATGTAACGCTCGGCATTTACTAAAGTTTGCTTGCGGATATAGCTTTCGGGCACCTGGCTGCTGTGGGTGCGAGTCACTTCAATGTAATAACCGAATACTTTGTTATAGCCGACTTTCAAGGATTTAATCCCGCTACGCTCACGTTCTACCGCTTCCAGATTGGCGATCCACTCACGGGCGTTACGCGAGCGTTCGATGACCCCATCCAACTCGGCCGAATACCCCCGATTGATCACACCAATATTCTGCAGGGTCGCGGGCGGATCCTCCGCGAGGGCGTTCTCCAACAGTTCGAGAACATCCTCACAAAGCTGGATATCAGCGCGCTGTTTTTCGATTGCCGGGTTTCCATCCCAGGCTGGATCCATAATGCAGTCCACAGCCTCGGGTAGCTGCTGCAAAAAGCCGCGCAGCGCTACGAGATCGCGCGGTTGGGCTGATGTCGAAACGATTCGGTTCGTAATCCGTTCCACATCCCCCAGGTGTTTGAGGCGCGCCCGTAAGGTCGCCCGGAGCAGCCCGTGTTCATGAAGGGCACAAACCCCTTCCTGTCGGAGCAAAATTGCTCCGACATCCAGCAGCGGCTTGCTCACCCACTGGCGAATCAGGCGTTTTCCCATGGGAGTGATTGTCTGGTCGAGAACGCCGAGGAGCGAACCTTTGCCCGGGCTGCCTTGCAGGGTTTCTGTGAGCTCCAGATTGCGCCGGGTGGCGGCATCCAGGGTCATGAACTCGCTGGTACTGTACGTGTTCAAGCTTCGCATCAGCGCCAGGGAAGCAGGCTGGGTTTCAGCCAGATACTGAATTAAGACCCCCGCCGCTTGCTCAGCCAGGGGCATTCCGCGCAGGCCAAATCCATCGAGCGACGTCACGCCAAAGTGATCAAGCAGGACCTGGTGGCAGCGGGCGCTTTCAAACCGCCATCCCTGCCAGGGGGTCGCAAAGCCGGGCAGCTCGCCATTAAATTCAAGGTGATCGGGATAGACAATTTCGGCAGGATTCAGGCGAACGAGTTCCCCCCGCAGCTGGGTCAGCAGATCTCCTCCTCCTGCCAGCTCGGTCACTGCAAACTCCCCGGTTGAAATGTCTGCATACGCCACACCGGCCTGGTTCTCGGTACAAACCAGGCAGGCCAGGTAATTGTTGGAATCGCCGGGGAGCAGTCCGGGTTCCAGGATTGTGCCGGGAGTGATCACCCGCACGACCTGGCGCGGCACCAGACCCTGGACGGGCGTATCACCCACCTGTTCGCAGATCGCCACATGGAACCCCTGGTCAATCAGGCGCGCCAGGTAGTTTTCGGCAGCGTGGTGGGGAATACCTGCCATGGGCACGCGCAGACCTTTGGCTACATTGCGAGAAGTCAGGACGATATCCAGCACGCGCGAGACGGTGTGCGCATCCTCATCAAATGTTTCATAAAAATCCCCCAGGCGGAAAAAGAGGATCGCGTCCGGATACTGGCGTTTAATTTCAAGATACTGTCTGCGGATGGGGGTGTCCTGGTCGCTGGACTTAGACATGGCAACATTCTATAGGATGGCTGATAAAACGGCAAGGGCAGAGCTTAAGCGAGAAAGGTGAACTGAGCAAATTGCGGTACCGATTCCATTGTACATTCAGCAAGTTCAAACTATAATCAAACTACCATATTTGCAAAGAAAGGAGCAGCACCATGGCAAGTGTAACCTACGATCATGTGTTCAAGCGTTTTGGGGAGGTGACCGCGGTTAACGACCTCAGCATCGAAATCGTGGACAAAGAATTTCTGGTACTCGTCGGTCCTTCCGGGTGTGGTAAAAGCACCGCACTGCGCCTGTTAGCCGGCCTGGAAGATATTTCTGATGGGAAGATCTTGATTGGAGACCGGGTAGTCAACGATGTGGCCCCAAAAGATCGGGATATTGCCATGGTTTTCCAATCCTACGCACTCTACCCGCATATGTCGGTCTATGACAACATGGCATTTGGGCTCAAGCTGCGCAAGACACCGAAAGATGAAATCAAACGCCGGGTCGATGAGGCCGCAGATCTGCTGGGTATTTCCCACCTGCTCGATCGCAAGCCGCGCCAGCTGTCCGGAGGGCAGCGCCAGCGGGTCGCAGTCGGACGCGCTATCGTGCGCGAGCCGAAAGTATTCCTGTTTGACGAGCCGCTTTCCAACCTGGATGCCAAACTGCGTGTTGAAACGCGTGCCAACATCAGCCGCCTGCACCAACGCCTGCAAACAACCTTTATCTACGTGACCCATGACCAGACAGAAGCCATGACCATGGCGTCGCGAATTGCAGTGATGAACCAGGGTCTGCTCCAACAAATCGATTCACCGCAAAATTTGTACGATAAACCAGACAATATCTTTGTAGCTGGTTTCATCGGCTCGCCTGCAATGAATTTCTTCAATGCTCGCATCCGCAAGGATGATGGGCGCATGATCATCGACGCCAATTCCTTTCACGTGCAAATCCCAGAAGTACATACCAGTACTTTCGACCCCTACCTGGATAAACAGGTGGTCTTTGGCATCCGGCCCGAAGACATTAATGACCCGAACTTCGCCCCCCCCGGAATTGACCCGCAACCGGTCGAGGCGAATGTCGATGTGACCGAGTTAATGGGTAACGAAGTTCTGATCTACATGAACAGCGGCGATCACAATTTTGTTGCACGGGTGGATCCACGCACGAAGATCCGTATGGGTGAAAAGGTCCAGGTTGCCTTTAATATGATGAATATGCACATTTTTGACCGCGAAACGGAAAAGGCGATCATTTAAACCAATTGGAATACCGTTCGACGTGATACCAAATCCAGCCACAGAGGTTAAACTCTGTGGCTCTTTTTTGCAAGGAGAATTGCGATGCCATTTGATTATTTACCCCCTCTGTTCAACAATAACCAATCCAAAATCGTTCTGTTGGTGCTGGATGGACTTGGCGGTCTGCCGATGGAAACTGGCGGGCTGACCGAGCTGGAAACCGCCAGCACGCCCACCATGGACCGCCTGGCGCTGGAAGGATTGCTTGGCCAGACGGTGCCGATCCGGCCCGGGATAACCCCCGGCTCAGGTCCAGCGCACCAGGCGCTGTTCGGATATGACCCCCTCAAATACGAAATCGGCCGGGGGGTTCTGGAGGCCTTTGGTGTTGGAATGCACGTCAGCAAAGGCGAAGTCGCCGTCCGGGGCAATTTCTGCACGTTGGATGCGAACGGAAATATCAGCGACCGGCGCGCGGGACGCATTCCAACCGAAGAATCGGCGCCGGTCGTCGAAAAGCTAAAGAAAATCAGCCTACCCGGTGTGACGACTGAGGTGCGCGTCGTCAAAGAGTACCGCTTCGCACTCGTGCTCCGCGGCGAAGGTCTGAGTCCTGAAATCCACGATACGGACCCGCAGAAAACCGGGGTTCCGCCTTTGCCTGCCAAAGCGCATGCTCCGCAAGCGGAACGGACTGCAGAGCTTGTCAACCAATGGATCACCGCAGCGCACGATGTATTAAAGGACGAACCCAAAGCCAACGGGCTGACTCTGCGTGGTTTCTCAACGGACCCCGGTTTGCCAACTTTTCTCGAATCGTACAACTTAAATGCCGCCTGCATTGCTGTTTACCCCATGTACAAAGGGGTTTCCAAGCTGGTCGGGATGGATATTATTAATTTTGAGGGAGAAAAACCAGGCGATGAATTTGCGGCTGCAGCCCGCGCCTGGGCGGATTATGACTTCTTCTTCATCCATATCAAAAAGACTGACTCCATGGGCGAGGATGGAAACTTCGACGGCAAGGTGAAAGTAATCGAAAGCGTAGACCAGGCCCTGCCAGCGCTGCTCGATCTCAAACCTGATGTCTTGATGATCACCGGTGATCATTCAACCCCGGCGCGCCTGCGCTCACATTCCTGGCACCCGGTCCCATTTCTGCTGTGGGCTCCCGCGACTCAGCGCCCGGATGACCAGAGTCAATTCGGCGAAACCGCCTGCGCACGGGGTGGCTTAGGCACTTTCCCTGCCCTTGACACACTGCCGTTGGGGCTCGCTCACAGCCTGAGATTGATTAAATTCGGCGCCTGATCCAACGATAGCCCTGGCAGATTGCCAGGGCTGTTGCTTTAATCTGGATAGGCATCCACATCTGGTAGTATTGTTCAGACACAAAATTTCCGGCAATTACGAGGGCTGCCGCACTTCAGCCCAAATGAAACCTTTTCATGTCAGACCGACACGCCAGCGGACACCAACAACGAAATCGCATCCTGGTAATTGGTTTCATGGGGATATGTATCATTGCCGTCATTGGCAGCCTGTACATGCTCTTCCGCCAATCACCGGGTAGCCTGCTCCCCGAGCAGGCAAGGAACACCCGAGCCGGTGTGATTATGCCCAGTCAGACACCAACCTTCACCCAGAATTTTGGCTTCTTGCCCCTGGTCGGCAATCCAGAGACACCCACCCAGACGCCAACCCCCACCGACACAACCACGCCAACCACTACCCCATCGCCTACTACCACGCCGACGCCGACCGCACTCATCCTGTCTTTTTGCGACCAGGCCCCCGCTCCCCTGCCGATCAATGATTTCGAAACGATCACAGATACTTTCGCCGTAGATTTTCCCGGTATGATTCTTGATCTCGACATCCAGATTGAAATTAACCACACCTATCCAGGCGATCTGATCGCCACCCTTAAGAAGGAAAACAACCAAGCAACAATCCTGTTTTCTCGCCCTGGTCCTCCACCGGACTACTGCTCCGGCGACAACGTTTCCGCAACATTCGATGATGAGGCATTGTTGATCAGCAATACAGCATGCAATCAAACCCCTCCAGCAATCAGCGGCCCCCTGCGCCCGCTCCAGCCTTTGTACGTATTCGACAATCAACCCGTTTCTGGCTTGTGGCAGCTTGTGCTCTCCGATCGGTCAACTCCTGATTCTGGAGAACTCGTGCGTTGGTGCCTGATAACCACCTTGCGTTAGCTCCATGCCGATAATCCGAGCGGCATGGAGAATTGCACAGACATTCTCTCAATAAATATCTGGCTGAGCGCCTATGCCTGAGACCAATATCGTGCGTACCTCCTGGTTCGCCTGTCCATCAACAAAGGTGGCAGGATTGTATGTCCCCTTGCCTGTGAGGAGCCTGAGCGTGGATTTTTGGACAGCTTGACAGCTTGTTCAAATTGGAATAGGATGGGCACAGAAACCTAATATGTACTGTTGACGTTTGTCAGGAGAAAACTATGAGCAAGAAATTTTCTATCCGCAGCCTGGCATTACTGCTTCTATTGCTTTCCGTATTTTTAAGCGCAGCCGCGCCCAGCCCCTTGGCCGCAAGCGCGGCAAAACCCGCTGAAGCCGGCGACCTGGTCCGGCTGACGGTTACAAATCGCACAGATAAAACTCTCAAAATCTGGCTGGATGGCCCGGCCTTTTATTACCTGACCGTACCCGCTGAGTCAACAGAAGTGTTCACGCCCCAACGGGGTGAATATCAATATTCCTACTTTGCGTGCGGGATTACCGTCCGCGAAACCCTGGATTTATCCAGCAACCTGCGGTTGATCCAGCCAATATGCGGCAGCGGTAATATTCCAGCAGCCCAAGAAAATAACACTGTTGACCTGGGCCAGGTATCACGCATTGTGAGAGTATCTTTTGAAAACAAAACCAGGGGCACGATCATGCTGGTTTTATCCGGGCCAGCGACGTACGTGCTCACCCTGGCAAAAGATGCCAAACAGGAATACACCATTCGCAAGGGTGAATACGATGTCACCATGTATGCCTATGGCTGCAGCCTGGTAACGACGACCACCTTTACCGCACGGGTGAACGCCAAGAAAACATTCAAGTGCCCGTAAACCGAAGTCTAAATGACCAACGTTAAGAAAATGAGACCGCAGAAATTGCGGTCTCATTTATTCTTGGTAGCAGGGATTCAGGCCGCGCGCCTTCGTTGCCTGCCAAGGAAATACCCCAAGGCGGCACCTGCCAGAGCTGGCAAGCCGGCAACGATGAGGAAAGTGTCCCGCCAGAAGCGTTCAGGGAACAGGCGGATGAGTGAATCCGAATAGAAAAACGACCAGGTTCCCGCTTCAAAAAATACCTGGTGGAACCAAACGAAAATCACACCAAATGCCAGCAAGACAAAGAGGATAATGGACACTGCCAGGATGGCGGTCAACCAACCACCGCGGGCCACAGCAAGGCGGTAATCGCCAAGCCAGCCCCCGCGCCACGCGACCAGGCCCACGACCACCAGCACACCCAACCCAATCCACAACACCCAGATCGCCTTTTGCACCACATTTTTTACATCCACCATATGCTGCAGCTCACGATCATTGTAGAACCGCGAGCAGTCATCTACAAACCCGCAGGCAGGCTGTGGGATTTGCTGCCCTTGTGGGAAGCGCAAATCAGCCAGATAGTCGATACCGCGGTTATTAACCAGGTAAGCAATCGAAATCTTGGACCAGTAGAGGCGTTCTTCGAGTGTAAACCCATACGGATCGTCTGGAAAACCGGGTGTGCGGTACTCTACCTCCACAAAAAGCGGTGTCATTAAAAGCCGGATCGTTGCCAGCACCAAAACGACCGGTACAACCAGAGTTACCAGCCAGCCGGCGATGCGCCTGCCGAGCGGTGCGCCACGATTGGCATCCGTTAATTCACTCACTTCAAATCCTCCGTTCCACCCGATAGTACAAAATTAAAAATCAGGCTGTGGGTGATCCACTCTACCGGGGCATGATCATCTGTGAATACCAGACCCGATGGCTGGACTGGCTGCTGGTAGAGTAAAGCGCGCTGCAGGCTTTCCAACAAGATCGGACGGGCAGTCCCGCTGGCAGCCAGATTCTGGTAGTTTTCAACCAGATAATCAATACTGGTCGGCTGCACAGTTGCATAGATGATCGAATTAAATGAATTGGGCACATCCATGACATACACAGATGGAAAAACCGTCTGAATGGTACTGACCAGGGCGTCAATTAAGCGCCGGTCAGATGGCGCGCGCCCAACGTTGATCGCCAGGCTGCCGTTTTCTGCCAGATGATCGTACACTTCCTGGAAAAATTCGCGGGTGGTCAGGTGCCAGGGGATGTAAGGGGGACGGTAAGCATCAATCCCGATCAAATCGTAACGCTTGTTACTGCGGGCCAGTCCCCAACGCCCATCTTCAGCGATGGCAGTCAGGTTCGGCTCGTTCATGTCGAAAAATTCACGCCCAACCTTGATGATCTCCGGATCGATTTCATAACCATCAATAGCAATCGGCCCAAATGCCTCGGTCGCCTGGCGCGCGGTCGTGCCAGCCGCCAAACCAACGATCGCCATACTCTGCACGTCTGAGGGGCTGACTGCGGGTGCGTTAAAGAAGGGAGCTGCCAAAAATTGGTCCCAGGTACCTCCGAATGCCACCTGTGTGGGATGGTAAATCGAGTGAATCCCCTGACCTTCATTCAAACGCAGGTAACGGTAGCCATCACGCTCCACAACTTGAATGTAGTTGTAAGTCGATTCGCGCTCGAAAATTTGCCCGGCAGTGTCTTTCAGCGGCGAGTTCAGACTGAGATAGGCAGCCACTGCCAGCACGAGCGGCATCCAGACCAGGGCAAGCATCTTACGCACACCGCTGCTCAACCATAAACCCAGCAAAGCCACCCCCATTAGAATAAAGCTGAAAATTAGAAACGTGCCGCGCGTGCCCACCAGCGGAATCAACACCAGATCGGGTAAAAAAGTCCCGACAAAAGAACCCAGGGTAGAAATGGCATAAATCCGCCCGGCGACTGTACCGGCGTGTGCCGGATCATCAATTGCCAGGCGGATAGCAAAGGGCGAGATCATCCCCAACAGGGTCACCGGGATGATGAACAACAATAAAACCACAGCAAACGCACCAAATAAAACACCCAGGCGAAACTGGTCAAAGGCATCCGCGGCCGGACGCAGTACCATTCCCGCCACCAGAGGAACGATGCCGGCTGTAAATGCTCCCCAGGCGAGGATGCGATACATCACATCCAGGCGAGGGAATCGGTCCGCCAGCCGTCCGCCAACAAAATAACCAATGGTCAGGTAAATCAAGATCAAGCCGATAATCGTAGCCCAAACAAGGCTGCTGACGCCAAAATAAGGGCCGATCAACCGGGAAGCCGCCAGCTCGAAGGCAAGAGTCGCCATGCCACTAACAAAGACAGTAAAGTATAGGTATGGGTTTTTGGGCATAAAATTCCAAACGGAATGGAATGGATTAACCGGGAAAATTATATACTGGATTGATCCGGTATTGCGCATCCAAAACAAACTCTAACCTGAAGATCACAATCCTGGCCGCGTGCCAGCCTCCAGGTACGGCTTGCACATTGAACAAAGACCATTTAGGGATGCCGTTCTCTATCCCATCCAAGCCCTTGAACGGGCAAGTGGGATGTATTGGCTCCCATCCAGGAGCAAGCGCCGGTAGGTTTGCTCCTTGGTATAATTCAACTTCGCACATCTTTATGCAGACTATGGATCGCTGGAGGCGATTGTATGCCAGAATTAGACCTGAGTGGAAACGGAATCAGGCAGCAGTTTATCGATTTTTTTACGGAGCGCGGCCATTCATTCGTGCCATCGGCTTCCCTGGTACCCGGTGGGGATCAAACTTTATTATTCACTAATGCGGGCATGGTCCAATTCAAAGATGTTTTCCTGGGTACCGATAAACGGGCGTATACACGGGCAGTAAACTCGCAGAAATGCATGCGGGTCGCCGGGAAGCACAACGATCTGGATGATGTCGGCCGGGATGACAGCCACCATACATTTTTTGAGATGTTGGGGAACTGGTCTTTTGGCGATTATTACAAAAAAGAAGCGATCGCCTGGGCCTGGGAGCTGCTCACCGATGTATGGGGACTACCCAAAGAAAAACTCTATGCCACCTGTTTCGAAGACGAGCACGGCGAAATCCCACGTGATGATGAAGCCGCCGGGCACTGGCTCAATCAGCCTGGATTCAACCCGTCGAATGTATTGTTTTTTGGGAGGCATGATAACTTTTGGGAGATGGCTGATACGGGACCTTGCGGACCCTGCAGTGAAATTCATATTGATCTGGGCGTTGAGGCCTGCGAACGCCAGGCCGAACCGGGGCACGTGTGCCGCGTCAATGGGAATTGCAAACGATTCCTCGAACTTTGGAACCTGGTTTTTATCCAATACAACCGTCTCGACAGGTCCAGGCTCGAACCCCTTCCCGCCACCCATGTCGACACCGGGATGGGTTTCGAACGGATCGTCTCTGTTCTGCAATCAAAGCGCTCAAACTACAAAACCGACCTGCTTTTCCCCCTGATTCAGGTCGTGCAGCAAATGACCGGTCAATCTGACGTCGAGCGGGAAGCTAACCTGACCCCTTACCGCGTCATTGCGGACCACGGGCGAGCGGCTGCATTCCTGATCGCCGATGGGGTAATCCCAGGCAACACCGGTCGCAACTATGTCTGCCGGATGATTATCCGCAGGGCAGCCCGGTTTGGTGGCAAGCTCGGGCTCCAGGAGCCATTTCTGGCCCGGGTGGCTGAAGTCGTTATCCAAAATTATGGTGAGTTTTATCCCGAGCTGCACCAAAACCGGTCGATGATCCTCAGCCAGCTGACTCGTGAAGAAGAGCGCTTCCAGCGCACGGTTGAAAGCGGCATGGCACGACTGGAACAACTGCTTGGCAAACTGGTTATGGAAGGTAAATCAACCTTGCCCGGCGACCAGGCTTTTGATTTGTATGCCACCTTTGGACTGCCTCTGGAAATCACTCGCGATGTCGCCCGCGAGCAAAACCTGGAAGTAAGCGAGATGGGCTTTCACTCCGCCATGGAAGAACACCGGGTGGCCTCGGGTGGAGGTGTCTTTGGCGAGATGGGCGCGGATGATGTGGATTTATTTCGCACTCTGGTCGCAGAATTACAGGCCAAAGGACAGCTTGGTCCCCAGGGTGTGATTTACAATCCATACGAGCTGCTGGAAGTGGAAGGCCCGGTGTTAGCCCTGGTCCAGAATGGCACCACGGTACAGGCGGCCCATGCCGGTGAGCAGGTGGAAATCCTGCTCCCCGAGACAGGGTTTTACCTCGAAGCGGGCGGACAGGTTTCAGACACCGGCAGTATGGTGTCAGTACAGGAACCGCGCTGGGAAATCCGGGTTGATGAGGTTCGCCGGCCTGCCGCAGGCGTATATATCCATGCTGGCACGGTCGTCCAGGGCGAGCCAAAAGTTGGCGACCTCGCGATTGCTGCGGTTGACGTCCAGCGCAGGAAGGATATCATGCGCAACCACACCGCCACGCACCTGCTGCACGCGGCGCTGCACACCGTTCTCGGCGAACATGCCCGCCAGGCAGGCTCGCTAGTCGCGCCAGACCGGCTGCGCTTTGACTTTACCCACCCTGAAGCTATCACCAGTCACGAGCTGGACCGCATCGAACGGATCGTGAACGATTACATCCTGGGCAGCTACCCTCTGAATATCCAGCAAAAACCCCTGCAGCAGGCAAAAGCCGAGGGGGCTATGGCTCTGTTCGGCGAAAAATATGCCGACGTGGTGCGCACCATTACCATCGGCGAACCGGATCCTTTTTCATACGAGTTGTGCGGGGGTACCCATGTGCAGGAAACGGGTGATATCGGTCTGTTCATTATCACTTCGGAAGGCAGCGCGGCTGCAGGCATTCGCAGGATCGAAGCCATCACAGGCCGGGAGGCCTATGCAACCGTCAACCGGCAGATGCATACCCTCAAAAAGGCTGCGGGCGTGCTGAACACGACTTCCGACCAGGTCCCGGAAAGGATTGCAGCCCTCCAGGACGAGCTGGCTGACCTCAAAAAACAGTTCAGCGGGCTGCGCCAGACGCTGGTCAGCGAAGAATTCAAACGGCTGCTGGATGAGCCGCTGCACGTAGGTGACGTACGCGTGCTCAGCGTGAACCTGCCAGATGCCGATGCCAATACTCTACGCCAGATGGCTGACCAATTTCGCCAGAGATATCCCACGCTCGGCGTGGCGGTGCTCGCCAGCGTGCAGGATAACCGCCCAACGTTGATTGCAGCCGTAACGGAAGACCTGGTCAAACGCGGCCTGGCGGCTGGTGAGCTGGTAAAATTCATCGCCCAGCCCCTGGGGGGCAGCGGTGGTGGGAAACCGACCCTCGCCCAGGCTGGAGGCAAAGAATCTCAAGGGCTGGAGAAAGCCCTGGCCAGCGTGCCACGATGGATCGAAGAAAATTTAACCTGAAACTGCCGCTGACCAGCACTCCACTGTTTTTGCTGGTGCTGAGCCTGGCAGCATTCGGTTTGCTGATCACGTATCTCGGTTTCTACTGGGATGACTGGCCCGCCGCCTGGTACTATCACCTGTTCGGCAGCCGCGGATTCCTGGAAGTATTTTCGGTCGACCGGCCGCTGCTGGGTGGTTTGTACCAACTAACCACGCCCCTGCTAGGCAGTTCACCACTGCGTTGGCAGGTATTTTCAGTGCTCGCCCGCTGGTTCTGTGCAACCGTATTCTGGCTGACGATCTGGTCCGTCTGGCCCAAAAAAGGTTGGGCAGCCGCGGCAGCCGCCCTGTTATTCCTGATTTATCCCGGTTTCGGGCAACAGCCGATTGCGATCACTTATAGCCACGCCTGGCTGTTAATGGCAGCTTTTTTTGGTTCGCTGGCAACTATGATCTGGGCTGTGCGTTTACCGCGCTGGTTTTGGCCATTAAGCATAACAGGCTGGCTCCTGGCTGCCGCGACCCATTTTACGGTTGAGTATTTTTTCGGCCTTGAGCTGATACGCCCGGCAATTTTGTGGGTTGTGCTCGCTGATCAAATCGCCGACCGGCGCCAGCGGCTCAAGCGGGTGCTGTTGGTCTGGCTGCCCTATGTCCTCATCCTGGCCGGGTTCCTCTACTGGCGGGTATTTTTAACAGATACACCGCGCGGCCAGGTGACCCTGTTTTCCGAGCTGGCAGCACATCCGCTGGCTGCCACGGTAAGCCTGCTGCAAACCATCTTCCTGGATGTAAGCGAAACCAGCCTGAATGCATGGGGGCAGATAACCCAGTTTCGGAACTGGTTCGGAACGAGCGAGATCACGGGACTGGCACCAATCGTGCTGATCGCCGCAGTTGGGATTGCATGCGGCCTCTTTTTATGGTTTCTCCGGCCCACCAGCCAGCAAGCGGAAGCCGGCGAGGCGGACGGTGAGATAGAAATGCCTGACCGGACGTGGGGCTGGCAGGCGCTGGGGGTGGGCTTGCTGGCCTTGCTGCTGGGCGGCATCCCATTTTGGGTAACCGATTTACCGATCGAGCTGCGCTTTCCCTGGGATCGTTTCACCCTGGCAATGATGTTCGGGGCGAGCTTGCTGACCAGCGGGGCGATCTTCTTGCTGACTGGCTCCCGGAAGTCACGCATTGTCCTCTTGAGCGCGATGATTGCCATAGCTGTTGGCCTTCATTATTTGAACAGCGATGCTTACCAGCGGCGTTGGGACGTACAGAAGGATTTTTTCTGGCAACTGACCTGGAGAGCCCCCCAGATCACGCCCGGCACACTGCTGCTGACCGACAGCTGGCCTTTTGATCGATATACCGATAATTCACTTGCCGCCCCATTGAATTGGACCTATGCCCCAGAGAACCATTCGGCAGTCATGGATTACATGATCTACGACATATCCACGCGGCTGGGCCTGACTTTACCGGAGCTAAAAGCCGGGCAGGCGGTGCGTGAGGATTACCGGGCAACCCTGTTTGAAGGCAGCACCAGCCAGGCGTTGGTGTTCTTTTTCGACCCACCCGCCTGTTTGCGGATGATTGACCCACAGGTAGATTCGGACTACAACCGCTACCCAAACACGCTTTACCAGGCCATGCCCCTTTCGCGCCTGGACCTGATTGACACCAATCCAGAGCAGCCCGCGATACCCCCACCCTCCGTGTTTGGGGGCGAACCGTTCCACGATTGGTGTTACTATTACGAGCAGGCCGACCGGGCCATTCATGACCTGGACTACCAGCGCGCGGTCGATCTGGGTGACGAAGCTTTTGAGAAAGGGATGTTCCCGCGCAACCCGTACGAATTTTTTCCACTGATCGAAGCCAATGCGAAAACCGGGCGCTGGAACAAAGCCTTGAATATGACCGCCAATACGTTCGAAAGTTCACACACAGCCCGCGTGGCGTTATGCCTGCTCTGGGAGGATATCCAACAGACCACCCAGGACTCACCCGAAAAAGAAAGTGCCCTCCAGGCTGCCAACCAGCAGCTCGGTTGTGCCCTCCCATGAAACTTTGCGCTTGAACCACCCGCATGCCAGACTCCATCTCAGTAGTTATCCCCGTTTTTAACAGCCAGGAAAGCCTAGCAGAATTGGTGGCGCGCCTGTACGCCGTGCTGCCAGAACTGGCGGCTGATTTTGAAATCATCCTGGTCAATGATGGCAGCGTGGATGGCAGTTGGGAGAAGATCAACCAACTGACAGAGGATTATCCCAGGCTGCACGGGATTAACCTGATGCGCAATTATGGCCAGCACAATGCCACGTTGTGCGGTGTGCGAGCAGCGCGCGGCAAGGTGATCGTCACCATGGATGATGATTTGCAGCACCCCCCGGAAGAGATCTACAAACTGCTGGCCAAACTTGCGGAAGGCTGGGACGTTGTCTACGGCCTGCCTGAACGGCTGCCGCACGCATTGTGGCGCAACTGGTTCTCCTTGTTCACCAAGCGCGTGCTGGCTTACGTGATGGGCATCAAGACCATTCGGGAAATCGGGGCATTCCGTGCATTTAACAGCCGCTTGAGAAAAGCCTTCGCCAATTACCAGGCCGCCGATGTCATCCTGGATGTGCTGCTTTCGTGGGGCACAACGCGTTTCACCTCCGTAACCGTGAATGAAGCCCCGCGTTTTACCGGTCACTCTAATTATGGTTTCTTTCGATTGTTCCGGATTGCCATGTTAATCCTCACTGGTTACAGCACTGCTCCTTTGCGATTTGCAAGTATGATCGGTTTCTTTTTTACTGTGTTTGGGATTGTCGTATTTCTATATGTCCTGGGGGTCTATTTTCTACTGGGAAGTGTCCCTGGTTTCCCCTTCCTGGCCTCGCTCATTACGCTGTTCAGCGGTACCCAGCTATTTGCACTGGGTCTGATCGGCGAATACCTGGCACGCGTCTTTGATCGCAGCATGGAGCAACCACCCTATGTTATCGGCGATGAAACCGGGGCAGATCGACAGGATCAAAAAATGGCACATCAACCCGCATCCATCAATCGATCATGAAATGTGTCATTTTGCAGCCCTCCTACATCCCCTGGCGAGGCGTGTTCCACCAGATTTACAAAGCTGACTTGTTTCTTTTCTATGACGACGTCCAATACGATACCCGCGGCTGGCGGAACCGAAACCGGGTAAAAACCCCACACGGCTCCATCTGGCTGACCATCCCGGTTCACAAAAAAGGTGCTCAGACTGAGAAGATACCGATCAACGCCGTGCAGATTGCATGGGACACAGCCTGGAACGCGCAGCATTGGAAAACTCTGCAAATCCATTACGGGCGAGCTCCATTCTTTGAACAATACGCCAGCCAATTGGCGGAATTTTACCAACGTAAAGACACTTTCCTGGCAGACTTCACCATCGACCTTACGATCTTGCTCGCCCGCATGCTGGGTATCGAACACACCCGGTATGAACGTTCGTCTGCCATTCCAGCCCAGGGTACCAAAACCGAACGCCTGATCAGCCTGCTGCAAGCCGTGGGCGCCGACCATTACATAACCGGACCCGCTGCCCAGGCCTACATCGACGAGCAGTTATTTACCCGGGCTGGCATACATCTTGAATACATGGTATACGAGTATCCAGAGTATCCACAACTCTATCCACCCTTCGACCCACAGCTATCCATCCTGGATCTGCTTTTGATGACCGGTCCTGAAGCACCTCGATACATCTACGCAAGATCATGAACACGCTCCCACCAAACGACAGCTCGATCAGGGCATATTTTGAAGACCGCCTGAGCACGCATGGCTCGACTCCGCGCGGGGCAGATTGGAACTCGCCCGAAGCACAGGAAATCCGATTTGCCCAATTGGTCAAACTCTGTCCAGTAGGGCAGCCTTTCTCAATCCTGGATTACGGCAGCGGCTATGGCGCGCTGGCAGCGTTTTTGGAGCGAGAGGGGTATATCTGCGAATATTTTGGCTTCGATCTGCTGGAGGCAATGGTCGCCCAAGGCCGGGAAGCCCACGCCGGGAAACCGAACATCCACTTTACTTCCGATGGGACCAACCTGCCGGAAGTTGATTTCACCGTTGCCAGCGGGATTTTCAACATCCGCCTGGATGCGTCCGAGGCCGCCTGGACTGCCTATGTCCTGGAGACTCTCCATCAATTCGACAGGCTCAGCCGTGCGGGATTCGCATTCAACATGCTCACATCCTACTCTGACCCTGAATTTAAGCGTCCCGATCTTTATTATGGCGATCCCACTTTTTATTTCGACTACTGTAAAAAGAATTTCGCACGGAACGTTGCCCTTCTGCACGATTACCAACTGTATGATTTTACGATACTGGTCCGCAAATAATCATGGACGACAAACCTTACCTGGTGGACTTCAACCGCCCAACCATGACCGGAAACGAGCTGGGCTATATGACGACCGCCGTCGAGCATGCCCATATTTCCGGAGATGGCATGTTCACACAGAAAGCCAGGAATTTCCTGGAAACACTGCTGGGGGTCCCACGCGTATTGCTGACCACCTCCTGCACCCACGCCCTGGAGATGTGCGCGCTGCTCCTCGATCTCCAACCGGGAGATGAGGTCATCCTGCCTTCGTTCACATTTGTGTCGACGGCAAACGCGTTTGCCTTGCGAGGCGCATGCCCGGTTTTTTGCGATATCCGCTCAGACACGCTCAACCTGGATGAAACCCGGTTGGAACGATTGATCACGCCGCGCACCCGGGCGGTTGTACCGGTGCATTATGCCGGAGTAGGCTGCGAGATGGACACGATCAAGAGCATCGCAGAAGAGCATGGCTTGGTGGTCATTGAAGATAATGCCCACGGATTGTTCGGTAAATACCGGGGACAATATCTGGGCACTCTGGGTAGCCTGGCAACCCAGAGTTTTCACGAGACCAAAAACATAACCTGCGGCGAAGGGGGCGCACTGTTGATCAATGACCCGGCATTCACTGAGCGGGCAGAAATCATCCGCGAAAAAGGCACGAACCGCAGCCGATTTTTTCGCGGCCAGGTAGATAAATACACCTGGGTAGATCTGGGGTCAAGCTACCTGCCTTCCGATCTGCTGGCAGCTTACCTGTTTGCGCAGCTCGAAATGTGGCAAACCATCCAATCCAGGCGCAAAGAAATCTGGGAAATTTACGACCGGGAATTAAAAACCTGGGCACCGGCCTACGGCATTCAGAACTCCGATTGTCCCCGAACACACCGAGCAGGCTTACCACATGTATTATTTGCTGCTGCCCGACCTGGAGACGCGCCAGGGATTGATTGCCCATTTGAAACAGCACCGCATCCTGAGTGTGTTCCATTACCAGCCCCTGCACTTATCGGAAATGGGCCGAAAATTCGGTGGCAAACCCGGAGACTGCCCGGTCACCGAATCAGTCAGCGACCGGTTAATCCGCCTGCCGTTTTATAATGGCCTTATGCTCACAGAACAGGAGCTTGTCATCGAGACGATAATGGCGTTTTTTAACAAACAGAGCGCCAGCACGCAAAAACTATGAAAACTCAGGTCGTACAGTTAGACACCCATGATGACATCATCTCCACGCGTGACAAGCTGGGCTGGAAACAGACGGGGCGCGTCCTGCTAATTTGGCCGCGCAAGGGACGCATCCTTACCCGGCGCTTCGATCTGGTGCTGCTCGCGCGACACAGTGCCAGTTTGGGTGCACAACTGGCACTCGTCACAAGCGATCCGGAAGTTAAGGCGAATGCTCACAGCCTCGGAATTTCGGTTTTTAAAGATCCACAGGATGCGCAACGGTCGCGCTGGGATCGTCCCTACCACTGGCGCCGGCGCATTACACGCTCCTCAAACCCATTACCGGAGCTGGAAGCAAAACGCCTGGCAGCCCGCCCAACATATCCTGCATTGTTGGGCAAACCGGTAGTGCGGCTGTTGTTTTTTTCAGTGGGTGTCCTGGCTGTCCTGGCTGTGATGGTCGTCCTGCTTCCCGGCGCGACGGTCACCATCACACCGCAGGTTGAATCGCAAACCCTGGAGGTTAAGGTGCAGGCTTCGCCTGCCATCAGCCAGATCAACCTTTCGGGACTACTCCCCGTCCTAACAGAGCAAATTGTCGTTGAAGGGCGCGATCAGATGGCGGCAACAGGCCAGACCAGCCTGCCGGCTGCGCCAGCGACCGGCGAAGTCGTTTTTAGAAACCTGACATCCGAACCGGTAAACATTCCTAAAGGCACTATTGTACGCACGCTCAGTGCGGAGCCCATCCGGTTTGCAACGACCCGGTCTGGCCAGTTGGCAGCCGGAGCGGATGCCCGCCTGACACTGCCTGTCCGGGCGCTCGTGCCGGGGGCGGCCAGCAACCTGGGTTCGGGAAGGCTGACCGCTGTTGAAGGTATGCTAGGACTCGATATCGAGGTGAGCAATGCCAACCCACTGAGGGGGGGTACGAACCAAATCATCACCACGCCCTCTGAGGGTGACCAAAGGGCACTTTACGAACGCCTGCTGGCCTCGCTCACGGCAACCGCCAAAGAAGAGTTCGAGACCCACCGTGCGGCCGGTGATTTACTGCTTTCCCCCGACCCCGTGGTGAGCGAAATCCTGGAACAGGAATATTTTCCAGCTGCGGGCACACCGACGGATACGCTGGACCTGCAGTTGCGAGTTGCTTTTGATTTTTACACAGTGCCGTCAGCAATGCTGGAGGAGTTCAGCCGGACGGTTCTGGATGCCAATCTGCCAGAAGGCTTTGCCCCAAGCGGGGATGCCATACAAATCGACCACCTCACCAGCCCGGTTTTGGCAGCGGACCAGGCGAGAGAATGGAAGATACGCCTAACACGCCCCATTCAAAGGCTGCCCGTAACTCAATTGGCTGCCTTAATGGTGAACGGGCTCCGCCCAGAGGAAGCCGGCATTTTATTGAAGGAAACGCTTAAGCTCGACGTCCAGCCCGACATCCAATTGATTCCATCCTGGTGGCCACGCCTCCCTTACCTGCCATTCCGCATCCATTTCCAATTCAAGGAGCCGACAGCCCAATGATCGGAAAAAATTTCTATGCGCATCCTGGCCATCGATCCTGGAACTAAACATATCGGGGTAGCAATCAGTGATCCAACCGGCACGATTGCTAATCCTCTGACGGTCATCAAACACATTTCGAGGCCAGTTAACGCCGCCCTGGTTGCAGAGCTCGCCGAGGAAAACGAAGCCAGCCTGATCCTGGTAGGGCAGGCGGTGGATGAAGAGGGCAAACCGACCTTTTCCGGTCGCCAGGCTGCCCGCCTTGCCGGCGCCATCCGGAACCAGACTGACTTGCCGGTCGTCCTATGGGATGAAAGTGGGAGCACCCAATCTGCCCGGCAAGCACGATTGCAAATGGGTGTATCCCGCGCAAAACGGAGCGGCCATTTGGATGACCTCGCGGCTGCGATCATTCTCCAGTCTTATCTCGACACTCGGCACCCCAATGCAACTTCCAGCAGTCCCTCACCGGAAAGGACCCCATGAAAATATCGCGCCCTAGCGGCTGCCTGGTTCTTGTGATTATCGTGATTTGCCTGGCTGCCGGCGGTAGTTTCTACCTGTACCAGCTGCTCCACAACCGGGTTGTGGCTCAATTTGGACAGCCCACGCCTGGTTTAAGTCTGAGCAGCCGACTGTGGCTGGAGACCATGCTGCTGTTGAATGGTGACCAAATCACAGAGCCAGTCCTCCCAGGCGGACCAGAAATCAAATTTTTCATCGAATCAGGCGAATCGACGCCCAATATTCTAGCGCGTCTGTGGGAGGCCGGGTTGATCAGGGACCCTGCTGCACTGGGTAACTATGTCAGGTATGCTGGCCTCGACACCGGCTTGCAAGCCGGCAGCTACGTCTTATCCCCCGGGATGACAGCCCAGGAAATAGCCTTCGAACTGCAAGACGCGACACCCGAATCGGTCAGCTTTCAGATCCTTCCCGGATGGCGGATGGAAGAAATAGCAGATGCCATGCCTACCTCAGGTTTTTCGATCAGCCCGGAAGTGTTTTTGAGCGCAGCAGAGACTTTACCATCCGGACATATCCTCACAGAAATTCTCCCGGAAGGTATCAGTGCCGAGGGGTTCCTTTTCCCAGGCGAATATGAAATCAGCCGCGAAACCACGGCATTGCAGCTCGTCCAGTTATTTTTGGACAGGTTCGTAGAGAACGTCCCGGAAGAACTGCTGGATGGATTTACCCACCAGGGTCTGAGCCTGTATGAAGCAGTCACCCTGGCTTCGATTATTGAACGAGAATCCCGGGTGGACAGTGAAAAAGCCCTGATAGCTTCTGTTTTTCTTAACCGGCTTGCGGCTGGTATCAAGCTCGACGCCGATCCCACCGTCCAGTATGCGCTTGGATTCCAGCGCACCCGAGGCGGTTGGTGGCCTACACCGCTCACACTGAACGATCTGGAGACAAATTCGTTGTACAACACGTACCAATATGGCGGCCTCCCCCCGGGACCCATCGCAAACCCGGGTTCAGCATCACTCAAAGCCGTTGCCTTCCCGGCACAAACGCCTTATTATTATTTTCGGGCAGCCTGTGATGGCACTGGGCAGCACGTGTTTGCAGAAACGTTCCAGGAGCATCTCAACAACGCCTGTCCGTGAACAAGACACCCTGCCGCTATCGGGGACCAATGCCAGTTCCAACTTTCCATCCAACCAGTCGATCATTGGCATACAGAAAGCTCTTGAATCCATGCTACTGGCTGTAAATTATTCTCCAGAAGCCGCCAGCCTGTTGACCCGGCGGATCATTGATTTTGACCTGTTTAAAACCCCGCCATGGGAAGAGATGATCGCGGAAGCCAGCCACTACCGGCCGGTAGCGGTCCATTTTGAGCTGCGCGCCGGGCAGCAAAAGACCCAATTTACCGATTGGGGCAATGTCGAGACTCTGCTCCAGCAGACCAGCACCCGCTATGTCAACCTGCACCTGGGTGTCCGCAAAAAGGATTTTGAGGCAGGTTTTGGTGACCTCCCAGAGCAGGTACGCCTGGATCGGGTCACAGAAAGGCTGGCAGCAGATGTGCTCCCTGCCGTACGCTACTTTGGGGCGGAGAAGGTAATCGTCGAAAATGTGCCTTTCAGGCCAGGCGAGGGCGAACGAAAATTAGCGGAGACAGTTGACCCGAAAGTCATCAATGCCGTTTTAGCAGCAACAGGCTGCGGCCTGCTGCTTGATATTTCGCATGCCCGCATCAGCGCGGCCACGCGCGGTCAGGATGAAAAAAAATATATCCAACAGCTCGATCTGTCCCGCTTGCGCGAGCTGCATATCACCGGTCTGCATGACCTGGGGAATCAACACCTGCAGGACCATCTTTCGATGCTGCCGGAGGATTGGGAGTGGCTCGATTGGACCCTGGCTCAGATTTCAGCCGGCCTGTGGGCAAAACCACATTTATTGGCATTTGAATATGGGGGTACAGGACCGTTTTTTGCTGAAAACACAGACAGCGAGGTTTTATCCACGCAGATCCCCCGGCTGCGTGAGGCGGCTCAGCGCCTGGCGACTGATCCTTCGTAGCTGAGGGGAGAGCAGCGCGCCAGGCGTTAACCTTCCCAGTGATACTGCACGAGCAGCGTCACAAACGGTTCGCCATTGATGATTTCGACCCCGACTGCCCAGGTGCGCCAGTCGAGCTTGTCATCTTCAGAGCCGGGTCTGAACAAGGTCATGTAATTGAAATTGCTGTACTCTCCCGGCCAGACTAACGTGCCTGTCGTTACCCCCGATGCGACCCCGAAATCCAGCGTGTTGCAGGCCTGGCTGAAATCGCCAAGGACAACATCCCGCAGCAGCGGCAATACGACCTCGCGGAAGCTGCCTTCAACTGGCTCGTCGGTGGGTTGATCAACTCCCCAGGCTTGAGGGCTGTCTTCGCTCAACAGGGATGGCACCGCCTCAGCAGGATAGTACACCTCATTATTCCACCACTCTTTACGAATTGTCAGGCCGCGCCTGGGGTTGATCAGGCGTATGAAGGCCTCCTGGTCGTTTTCCTGGATGGCGCGGGAAAAGTCCCGCAGTAAGGTCTTGACCTTCGGTGTGCTGCAAAAGGCATCCTGCGGGACCTGCTGGGTAAGAAAAACCGAATTTACCCAGCCTGCGTCGCCTTCCGGACGCCGGATTTCATACCAGACTTCGCCATCCACGACCTGCTCCTGCCCGGTCAGTTTGAGGTCGCGGGCATTGGCCTCCAGCATCCCCAGGATTTCCTGGTCAATGCCGGCACCGGCGCGAATATTCAGCAGGTTGTCCGCCGCCACCAGTACAACTGCAAATAACGGAGAATCACCGGTCAGCTCGGATGGCAGCAAGGTCGATTGTGGACCGGCGCCAACTCCCGATGGGCGCGGGGTGCCCCCGCTGATCGTTTCAGCAAAACCGGTTGGCGTCGGCAAAATTTCCGTAGCTCCGACGGTGAGGGTCAGGCGCATGTCGACCGGGTAAGGGCGCAAACAGCCCTGCAGGAGAAAAAAACAAACCATGAGGATGGCATAGTGCAAAACCCGAAAGAGCCGTCGAGAGAAATCCATCACTCACGCTCCGGATTACGCTTAAGGACATAGTAGGTGGCGCGTTTGTCTCCAATTTTCAGCAAAACGTTTCGTTTAACCAGGTCTGCCAGGTCACGGCGCAGAGTCTCTGGGTGGACATCGGGACAGAGTTCTTGATAGCCGCGATTGGTGACGCGCTTGTTTTTGAGCAGATAACGAATTACGGATTCCTGGCGGAGGTTGAGCTCGACATGAAACCCAGAATGCATCAGCCGCGGCAGCTCGGCGCGCTCACGTTGGGAGAGAGTAACCCGAAACGTACCGGCTAATTCTTCAAATTCGGGAGGCGGAAGCTCATTCTCCCGCATGGCTGCCACCACACGATCCAATCCAAAACCGATCCGCTCCACATAACCCAGGTCGGATAAGATTTGCATGATGATGGGGTTCCGGGAAAAACGCGCTTTGAGGAGCGTATCCATGGTCATTGGGCCGGGCAGCGTCCCGGGTGAGAAGATTTCCAAACGACTGGCAAAAAGATTGGCATGGATGGTATCCCCTTGCAGGTTGTAATCCCGGTGGGCGACGGCATTCACCAGCAGCTCGCGCACCGCCTCCTGCGGATATTCAGGGATGGTCTGGTTCGTGAGGCCAGTGACCCGGACACGCCTGGCAATCTGGTCGAGGATAAATTGGTTGGCTAGCTGGATTTGGCGCGGCAGTGAGCCCTTAAATTCTGCCTTTAAGAAGCGTTCTGCCAGGGTATCACCCTGAAAACGCGCCGCCAGGATCGTCGCATTTGGCAGCCATCTTTGAGGATCCTTGCCAAACAGGAGCAAACCCGCATAGGTGGGAATTAATTTTCCCGCAACTTTCTTCAGGCAGCCACGCTGGAACAGGACCTCGTCTGGCGAACCCTCAGGCATGATCTCTAGAATAGCCAGGTAGGCGGTCAGCTGTTCATCATCCAGATCAGACAGGCTGGCATCTTCGGCAATGCGGGTTTCAAATTGCAGGACGCCGCGCTCGACCAGCAAGCTGCGCAGGCGGCGGGCAGTCAGGGGGACGTTGCGGGAGCCTTCACGGCCCAGATAACGCCCATTTAAGCTGTAAGCATTGGGCAAACCGGGGGGAATCACCAACCATAAGATGGTTTTTCCATCCAGCTGGACTCTCCTGGGAACTGGCAATACCAGAGTTGGATCAGAGTCAAGCGCCGCCAGAAAGACCCTGTCAAGCAACTCGTCCGGGTTTTGGACCCCCTGCAGCTGGCCGGCGCGCGGGCTGACGCCGATGAGAACCTGCCCGCCCCCGGTGTTCGCCATGGCAACCAGGGTTTCCGCCAGACTGGATTGGCTGACGTCTCCCGGAAACCAATCTACTTCCGGGCTGCGCCCATGCCTGATCAGGGCTTGAACCATATCTACCGGTGGGTCCCGATAAACCATTTAGTAACCTGCACAAAGTCAGCCAGCCGGCTGGTTTCCGCTCAGTTTTTCCGGACGATCGCTACCGGCCTGGTTTTCCCCAATCTGATCCTCAGCATCCGCCTTCTTGCGCCGCGAGCGGCGCGGCGGTTTCGGTTTTGGAGGGATGAGTGCCAGCTCGATTACCTGCTCCATACGGTCCACAGGAGTGATGGTGAGGTCGTTGCGCACCTTTTTCGGCACATCCACCAGGTCCTTCTCATTGCGCTTCGGGATCAAAATTCTCTTCAAGCCAGCCCGGTGCGCTGCCAAAAGCTTTTCGCGTACCCCACCCACCGGCAAGATCTTGCCGCGCAGCGTGATTTCGCCGGTCATAGCCACCTCTTTATAAACCGCCCGATCCGTAAAGGCAGAGGCGAGGGCTGTCGCAATGGTGATCCCGGCGCTGGGCCCATCTTTCGGAATCGATCCCTCCGGGATGTGGATGTGAATGTCAACATTTTCAAACAGATCCAGGTCGATCTCGAGCTCGTTGGCACGTGATTTCAGGTAAGAAAGGGCGGCTTGAGCCGATTCCTGCATGACATTGCCAATTTGCCCCGTGATCTGCAAATTTCCCTTGCCGTCCATCAGCAGTACCTCGACCGGCATGATCTCGCCGCCATTTTCCGTCCAGGCCAAGGCTGTCGCAACCCCCACCTCGTCTTCAATCTCAGCCTGCATATCAAAAAATTGAGGCGGTCCAAGGAATTTTTCAATCGAGGCGGATGCCACTTGCGATGGGAAGCGGCGCTTCTCAGCCTTTAAGCGGGCGACTTTGCGGCAAATGCGCGCAATTTCGCGTTCAAGGTTACGCACCCCGGCTTCATAAGTATATTCCCGGATAATCCGCAGAAGCGCCTGGTCTGAAAATTTCAATTCTTCGGTCTCAAAACCGGTCTCTTCAAGCTGGCGCGGGATCAAGAAGCGGCGTGCAATTTCGAGTTTTTCCTCCTCGATATAACCGGGGAATTCGATAATTTCCATGCGGTCGAGCAGCGCCGGGGGGATGGTCATTATCGTATTGGCAGTCGTAATGAACATGACCGTTGAAAGATTAAAGGGCAGCTCAAGGTAATGGTCTGAAAAGGTGTGGTTTTGTTCGGGATCCAGCACTTCCAGCATTGCCGCCGACGGATCGCCGCGATAATCCGCGCCAAGCTTGTCGATTTCATCCAGCATAAACAGCGGGTTTTTTGTTTCTGCCCGGCGCATCGTCTGCAGGATCCGCCCTGGCAGCGCGCCAATATAGGTGCGCCGGTGACCACGAATCTCGGCCTCATCGCGCACGCCGCCCAACGAAACCCGCACAAAGTTGCGACCCAGGGCCTCGGAAATCGATCGCCCCAGCGATGTTTTGCCAGTACCGGGCGGGCCGATAAAGCACAGGATCGGCTGGCGCAGCCGTTTCGGGTTGAGGCTGCGTACAGCGATATACTCCAGGATGCGCTCTTTAGCTTTGGGAAGACCATAATGAAACTGGTCCAACACGCGGGCTGCGTGGCGCACATCCAGATTATCCTCCGTGGCCGCCGACCAGGGCAGGTCAAGAATCCAATCGATATAGGTGCGAATGATACCGACTTCAGGCGACATCGGCGGCATCTGGGAAAGCCGGTCGATTTCTTTGAGCACGCGCTCGCGGGGTTCATCAGGCAGGTTGGCAGCTTCAATCTTGGCGCGCAGCTCCAAAATTTCGCGCGTCCAGGGATCTGTGTCTCCCAATTCAGATTGGATGACCTTCAGCTGCTCGCGCAAATAGTATTCCCGTTGAGAGCGATCCACTTCATTTTGGGTCCGGGTCTGGATTTCATCTTCCAGCTCGAGGACGTCCAGCTCCTGGGCTAGCAGTGAATTTACCCGCTGCAGGCGATCGAGGGGATCTGCCAGCAAGAGCAGCTCGTGCCTGGCCTCCAGGTTTGGATTGATCGCAGTAGAGACCATGTCTGCTAGCCAACCTGGCTCATCGATGTTGAGCGCAAAAAGATACGCCTCTTCCGGGACGCTGCGGTTAAGCTGGACACAGCGATTAAAGAGTTCCAGAGCGGTGCGCATGGTGGCTTCCACCTGGCGGTTAACCTTGCGCGACTCATAAATCGGGCGCGCCCGGGCAATCATATAGGGTTTTAACTGCACAAAATCGATCAAATGCACCCGCCGGCGAGCCTGCACAAGCGCCGAGCTCGACCCATCGGGCATGCGCATCAGGCGTCCCACCGCCATCTCCACACCGATTGGCAAAAAATCATCCGGTCCTGGCTCGTCTACATCCGGGTCACGCTGAACCAAAGCAATCAGGGTCTTGTCTTCTTCCTGAGCTTCTTCCACTGCCAGCAAAGAGACTTCGCGCCCTAAGAAGAGGGGGGAAACCATGTGAGGGTAAATCACGACATCGCGCAAGGGCAGTACCGGGCAGACGATTAATCCATCGTCATCAGGCTCGGCGTCCGGGACGTTATATAACTCTTCGGTTCGGCGCTGGAGCGCTTCCCCGAATTGTTCTTCGGATTCGTCTTCCAGGTCTTCATCCAGATCCTCAGGATCCCAATCGGATTTTCTTCGCATAAAATTACTCCACTTTTAATGAGGATAACGTCCGCATGGCATGGGCGGCACCCGCCGCCACAAAAATACTGCCAGTAACCAGCACTAATGAATTGCTATCAGCCAACCGGATCGCCTCTTGTATCGCGGCTTCGAGGGGTTCCACAACCCGGGCAGGTTTTCCATGCTGGTGAGCCAGATCGACAAGGGAATTAGGATCGGCCGCACGTGGATGAATGGATGCAGTGGCGATCACCTGTTCCACCCGGGGCATCAATTCGGCGAACATTCCCTTGATATCCTTGTCTGTTGAAGCTCCGAACAGCAGAATGACCGGTTTTCCGGGGAAATAATCATCGAGAGTGAGGCGGAGCTTTAAGGCAGAATCGCGGTTGTGAGCAGAATCCGCGACGACCATTGGTTTCCGGCTCAGGATTTCGAACCGCCCGGGCCAGGATACCCGGGCAAAACCCTGCCGGATGGCAGCCTCAGGTATGGCTAAAGCGGTCTTCCGGAATATTTGCAGGGCGCTATACGCAGTGGCGGCATTTTCGATTTGATGATACCCAAGCATTGGCATAGTCAAGCGGACTGGCTCCCATTCTTCCAAAATCCCGGTTTCAATAACCATGTCGACCAAAACTTGTTCGGAGCTATTCCAAAGCAAAAACGTCTGACCATCTAACGAGTGAGACACTGGCGCATATAACAAATCCCGCCCTACCTGGAAAAGCTCTGAGCTGCGCTCCCGGGCGATACGCTCGACCACTAATCTGGCTTCATCCTTTTGCGGGGCAAGCACCACCGGAATTCCGGGTTTGATGATACCGGCTTTTTCTGCAGCGATCGCGGCCAGCGTATCACCGAGAAATTCCGCATGATCGTAGGAGAGCGAAGTAATTACGGAGACTACCGGTACAACTACATTGGTGGCATCGAGTCTACCACCAAGACCGACTTCAATCACAGCCGCATCGACTGACTGCCGGGCAAAATACCAGAAGGCCAAAGCCGTCCCAATTTCAAACGTGGTCAGCCGCGGGATGGATTCCACATGGGGCTTGATTTCATCAACCAGCTGCACCAGGTCTTCCTGGGAAATCGGGACCCCGTTTATCTGCATCCGTTCGCTGTAGTCTTGCAGATGAGGGGAAGTATACAGACCAACCCGGTACCCGGCAGCACGCAAAACGCTTGCTGACATGGCTGAGACCGATCCTTTACCTTTTGTGCCCGCCACATGGATCACCGGATATGCGGCTTGAGGGTTGCCTAAACTTTCCAAGAGACGAACCATCCGCCCGAGGTCGAACTGCTCGGGCGCCATTCGGAAATTCCGCTGCAGGCTGAAATCTATGAAGCTGTAAAGGTAGTCCAGGGCTGCCTGGTATGCCGGATCGATTGTCATAGTTGACGGATTTTAACCGCGCGAGGACCTTTTATCAAGAAATCACCGGATTAGATTTGATCAAGCAATTCGCTGGGGCTGTCACCCAGGTTTACAGATGTTTCGTACAACGTTCTTGCAGCGAAATGCCTGTGTACCTGATATTGTAATCGATGGCTTATCTTCCCCTAAGATTTGTCTCAACCGCCTATGGTAAAATGCCCCCCGATGCTGAGGCAAATGATCGTGTGGGTTTTACGCTTGCCGTTTATTCTTGCAGGAATATTTATGGTGGTCCTGTTTATGCCACGTATTTTGACCAGCCTGTATTCTTACCCACGAACCTACCAGGCGAAGGATGCTCCGGAAGTACCGGTCGCAATCATTTTTGGCGCCGGTCTGCGCCGGGATGGCAGCCCCACACCAATCCTGCGGGATCGGGTAAACAAAGGCGTTGAGCTTTACCAGAGTGGGAAAGTGTCCAAGCTGCTGATGAGTGGTGACAATCGCTCTTTTAATTACGACGAACCCGGCGCGATGCGTACCTATGCCCTCAGCTTGGGTGTGCCCGAGCAGGATATTGTGATTGATTATGCCGGGCTACGAACGTACGATACCTGCTACCGGGCCAAACAAATCTTTGGCATCCAGCAAGCCATCCTGGTGACGCAAAATTTCCATCTGCCGCGCGCCGTCTATACCTGCAATGCTCTTGGAATCCAGGCGACCGGAGTTGCAACCGAGGGGTATACCTACCGGCGTTTTTCCTTAGCCTTTTGGAACCTGCGCGAATCACTGGCAACCTTGCAGGCATTTGTCGATGTGCATATTACTCGCCCCGTACCCGTACTTGGCACCCCACAGCCGATCTTTCCCCCAGAAATTTAATCCTGGAGCCTACCATGACATACACGCGCGCCGATGCTTATGTAACCGTCCAGCAATATGTAACCAATATCAATCTTATCCGGCATATGCTGGCAGTCGAAGCAGCAATGCGCTTTTATGCCGAACAGCTACATGGTGATGTTGAAACCTGGGAAATAACCGGACTGCTGCACGATTTTGATTGGGAAATACACCCTACGCTGGAAGAGCATCCCCAGGAAGGGGTGCCAATCCTGCCGCGACCTGGGAGTCTCCGATGAAATCATCCGGGCAATCCAATCCCATGCCGACCACACCGGGGTGCCGCGCGTGACTCCAATGGAGAAAGGGTTGTTTGCTTGTGATGAAATAACCGGGCTGATCACCGCGGTTACGCTGGTACGACCCTCGCGATCGCTGCTCGATCTGGAAGTTTCTTCCGTGAAGAAGAAGTGGAAAGACCGCGCGTTTGCCGCTGGCGCCAATCGGGAAGAAATTGAAGCCGCAGCGAGCGAATTCGGGGTCGAGCTCTGGGAGCATACGGCGAATGTCATCACAGCGATGCGAACCATCGCGCCTGAGCTGGGATTGCAGGGTAACCCACCAACCGACGCATCTTGATGTTCCAGGCTTCAACCACAATCGCAGAGAATCGCCCGTTTATCTCTGGATTGCGAGCTTTGACTGGAAGCAAAATACCAGCCCCGCCTGCCTGCAAACGAGCTTGCGAACCAGGCACCGATGGCATTCAGATGAGGTAAACGGGCCTACCGTCCTGTGGAGATTGGCAATATTATGCCTAATCCTTGACAGGAAACCAGGCGCTACGTATAATCCTTTCGCCTGCCTGACGGCAGGCATTGTATTGGAAACCAGGAATCAAAAAACCCCCAACGGGTTTTCGCAGAGAATACCAGGAGTCAGGATTATGCCGCCTCTTCCAAAACGAAAGACCTCACCGGCGCGCCGTGACAAACGCCGTGCCCACGATGCACTAAAATCGCGCAATCTCGTACAGTGCTCAAACTGCGGCGAGATGCGGATGCCTCACCGGGTGTGCCCAAACTGCGGCCACTACCAGGGCAAAGAAGTCATCGAGATCAAAGAAGAATAACCAGGACGGGCCGTGGTGACACGGCCTGCTTGATTAATTCCCCTAATGTTCGCTCCAGAAAACACTGCTTTCTTATTTCCGGGACAGGGCTCCCAGGTGGTGGGCATGGGTTCTGCGCTCGCGACGGAGTTCCCAACGGCGCGCGCAATTTTCCAGCAGGCCGACCAGATCCTGGGATTTGCGCTTTCAGAGATTGCCTGGAACGGACCGCTTGAAAATTTAAATGATACGGTGAACACTCAACCCGCGCTGCTGGTGCATTCCGTGGCAGTGCTAAGCGTATTTGGGGAGATCTATCCTGGCTACCACCCGGCTTTTGTAGCCGGTCATTCAATGGGTGAGTTGAGCGCCCTGGTTGCAGCCGGCACTCTGGATTTTCCAGCGGCGTTGAAGCTCGTCACGGACGCGCGGCGAGGCGATGAAAATGGCTGGCGAGAAATCACCCGGAGGAATGGCAGCCATCCTTGGGCTGGATATTCCCACACTGGACCAGCTCTGTGCGGCTGCCAGCCTGCCAGGTGAGCAAGTGCAGGTAGCCAATGATAACTGCCCTGGGCAGGTGGTTATCTCGGGGGCAGCACCCGCACTCGAACGCGCTCTGGAACTCGCCAAAACTGCTGGCGCCAAGCGCGTCATCCCCCTGGCCGTGAGTATTGCAGCCCATTCCGAATTGATGATTAATGCGCAATCGATGTTTAACCAGGCAGTGCAGACAGCCCCCATCCGGACACCGACTACCCCGATTATCGGCAATGTATCCGCCGCGCCACTGGAAGACGTGGCTTCGGTCCGGGCGGATCTGCAATCCCAGTTGACTTCACGCGTGCGCTGGACAGAAACCATCCAGTGGCTGGCTGCGCAAGGGATTACCCAGGTCATCGAGATGGGCAGTGAGGCAGTCCTGATCGGTTTAGTTCGCCGTATTAACCGCGATATCCAAGGTATTCCCCTTGCCACACCTGACGATTTCCAAAAGTTAGCCCAATTGTCTGTGTGATTAATCCGCCTGTCCCGAAATTTTTTGAAAAATTGATTGCGGTATAATTCCTCCGATTACAGAAAAGGAGTGATTGAATGGCATACCCAGACACCCTGTCTTTAAACAACCGGATTGCTGTCGTCACCGGTGCTTCGCGCGGGATTGGGCGCGCGATCGCTCTTGAGCTGGCAGAACGTGGGGCAGCTGTTGTGGTGAACTATAACAATTCACCCCAGGCGGCGGGCGAGGTTGTCCAAATTATCGAAGACAGTGGTGGCAGAGCCAGAGCATACCAGGCAGATGTGTCCAACTTTGAGGCAGCGCAGAACCTGATTAAGTTTGCGATCGACGAGTTCGGTGGGCTGGATATCCTGGTTAACAATGCCGGGATTACCCGAGATACCCTGATTATGATGATGTCTGAGGCAGATTGGGACGCCGTCCAGGATACCAACTCAAAAAGCACCTTTAACTGCTCAAAGGCTGCGGTGCGGCACATGATGCGTAAGCGCTACGGCAGAATCGTCAATATCACTTCGGTATCGGGTCAAATGGGAAATGCTGGGCAGACGAACTATTCTGCCTCAAAAGCCGCCCAAATCGGGTTTACAAAAGCCCTGGCACGTGAAATCGCCCAGCGGAACATCACCGTCAATGCTGTGGCAGCGGGATACATAGAAACAGATATCTGGGCAAACGTCCCCGAAGAAGCTAAAAAAATGGTCTTATCCATCATCCCACTCGCTCGAAAGGGTGAGGCCGAAGAGATTGCTTACGCGGTTGCTTTCCTTGCCTCAGATCAGGCTGCATATATTACGGGCCAGGTGCTGGGAGTGGATGGCGGTATGGCGATGTTTTAGGTTAGAATCATAGCGAAGCGAAACGAATAGGACAAACGATCATGACCGAATACCCGCGCCCACCGGGAAAAACCACAATTGCACCGGAAGTACTGCTCACTATTGTGCGCCTGACGGCTTTAAAAGTCGAGGGAGTCAGCCGGCTCAGCACCGTTACCGGAGGGGTCAATCGTTTCTTCCGCCGTGGTTACGGGGAAGGTGTGCGGATTGAAATCGAAGACGATATTGTTTACGCAGATTTGTTCGTTGTCCTCAAAGATAATGTCAACATTCGCCAGGTGAGCCGCAATATCCAAAAGAGTGTTGCCCGCGCGATTTCTGAAATGGTTGGGATGCGGGTCGGACGGATTAATATCCACATTGAGGATATCGATTACCCACAACTTGAGGAAGTCAACCCACAGGCAATAACCTCCTCAAAATCCATGAATTAAGCACGCTGGGATTCGAATAAACCTACTATGAAACCCCGCACCAGGGCTCGCGGAATTGCCCTGCAGGCACTTTACGAGATTGATTTGGTAAACCATCCGACAGGATCTGTCATCGAGCATCTGCTCGCTGAAGCCGAGATGGAGGCCAGGTTGGAGGAATTTACCCGGCAGATTGTCCAGGGGGTCGAGCCGCTCATCCCCCGGCTGGATTCATATATTTCACAACATGCTCCCGATTGGCCGCTTGACCAGGTAGCCGTTGTCGACCGGAATATCTTGCGGATTGCGCTATGGGAGATTGCGGTCGACGACCAGACGCCCATCAAGGTGGCAATTAATGAAGCGGTAGAACTCGCGAAGATTTATGGCTCGGATAGTGCACCGCGTTTTGTCAACGGCGTTCTCGGCAGCCTGGCTGATCAACTCAACGAAATCCGGCAAGCATTCACTCATCCAGAGGATTGATTGTTTACAGTATAGGCAAATTCAGTAAACGAATAAAAATACCATGGATATCTTTGGCATCGGCCCACTGGAACTCATCTTCATTGTCATCATCGTTTTGTTGGTCTTGGGGCCAAAAGAAATGGTCAGCGCCTTGCGGACGATCGGCAAAGTGCTGCGTGGTATTGTCACATCCGAGTTGTGGAGCTCGACCAAACAAACCATTCAGGACGTGCGCAAGCTTCCGTATGAATTAATGCGCGAAGCCGGTATGGAGGATGATTTGCGTGCGCTGGATGAAATCCGCTCGGCAACCAAGGCATCTACCCTCCCGGCACCGCCCCGTAAATCAACTGCAGATGAGCCGGCCAACCTGTCCGCGTGGACGAACCCACCCCCTCCTGCAGCGGAAAAATCAAAACCACAGGAACCGGAATCGAGCTCTGATTCGGATAACGTACAGCCCAGCATCCTGCCTCCCGGACTGGAACCTGAAGAGGGTGCGGCTATGCCTGATAACGATCCTCAAACAGACCTACCACATACCGGGCAAAAATAAGGAAAAAATCTGGTTATGAAAACCCTGTGGTGGGTTGTTAGCGCACCGTTTCGTTTCATCGCCTGGCTAGCTCGGAAAATATTTTCGGGAGTACGCAACTTTTTTATTCAGATGCGGGAATTTTTTACCTACGAGCCCGAAGACGAACCACTGCCGGAAACATTTCAGAAAGTAGCCCAGGATCCCAGGGGACTTTTTCCACATCTCAATGCCCTCCGCAAGCATCTCTTCAGGGCATTAATCTTCCTTTCCCTGACAACCGTCCTTTCATTTGCATTTGCTAATCAAATCCTTGGTTTTTTAACAAGCCCGCTGCCCGAGGGGTCGGCATCGATCCAAGCAATTGAAGTCACGGAGCCGATCAGCGTGCTGATGCGCATTTCCCTCTTAAGTGGATTTGTTCTGGCGCTGCCCTATATGGCACTTGAAATAATCCTATTTGTTGGCCCTGGCCTGCACCGGCGCACCCGCCTTTTCCTGGTATTCGTGGGAATTCCTGGGGCCACACTTCTGTTCCTGCTAGGAATGGCATTTGCATATTTTGTCATGCTGCCAGCCGCGCTGCCATTCCTGGTAAACATCCTGGATTTCGAGGTTAATATCCGGGCATCATCTTATGTCAAATTTGTCACCGGTGTTATGTTCTGGCTTGGATTGACCTTCCAGCTCCCACTGATCGTTTACATCACCGCCCGGATCGGGCTCGTCTCAGCCAACACCCTGCTCCGGCAATGGCGGCTGGCTATCATCCTGATTGCGGTCCTTGCCGCAGCCATCACGCCAACAGTCGATCCGGTCAACATGGCGATTGTGATGGGTCCATTGATTTTGCTCTACTTTTTAAGTATTGGGTTAGCCTATTTTGCCCAGCGCGGGAGGCGGGTAGCCCCGGCTGCGGAAACGACGCATTCCTGAATCTCATTTGCGGTCTGCATCTTGCAACCATCCTTCGATGCCGGCGAGTACAGTGCCGAGCGCAAAACAATCATGGTTTTTATCCTAAACGATAAATCAGATACACCCAAAAAACACCCGATCCTTAAAGTGCTGAGGTTGATCGGCCTGTTTTTAGCACTGTGCTTGCTGTTGAGTGCGTGCGATCAAATTTCCGCTTCTTTGCTCCCAGCTACCCCAACTGTTGAGATCCCAACGGTCACCGAAGACACCATTCTCGTCGAAGAGGCGTTGGTCCGCTTCCGGGTCACAATTCCAGACATCCCGACTGCAGAAAACGGCATTATCTTGAGCGTCCTGGATGAGGTCACTGGCCTGGCTCTGAACATCAGCCGGTACGAAATGCAGCGTGAAGACGCCACCCATTATTCGGTCGAGCTGCCATTTTTATTGAGGTCGGTGATCAAATATCGCTATACCCGGCAGGAAGATATCCCTGCGGAAGAGCACGTGACGGATGGGCGCCAGGTGCGTTACAGGATCTTTTATGTCCAGGCGCCAGGAGTTGTCGAAGACACCGTCACGCGCTGGACAGATAGCGCGTACAGCGGACCAGTGGGGCGGGTCCAGGGAAAAATTATCGACCGCCAGGGTGGCCAACCACTGGCAAACATCCTGGTTGCCTGCGGAGGCGCCCAGGCGATGACCGCTTCGGATGGCTCGTTCTTGATGGAAGGGCTGCCTCCTGGGGTGCACAACCTTGTGGCTTACAGCCTGGATGGGTCGTACCGGGTATTCCAGCAAGGGGCGCGCGTCGCAGAACAGGCAACGACCCCGGCGGTAATTCAGCTTGAAAAAGCACCCCTGGTAACCCTGACGTTTAACCTGACTGTTCCAGAAAGAACTCCCCCCGGTGTTCCCCTGCGGATTGCCGGCAACCTATACCAGCTCGGAAATACTTATGCCAACCTGTCTGGTGGATTCAGCACCATCGCCAGCCGCATGCCGGTAATGCGCCAACGACCGGATGGCACCTACAACCTAACCGTGAGTCTGCCGGCAGGAACCGACCTGCGTTATAAGTACACGCTGGGGGATGGATTTTGGAATGCAGAACGTTCGGCAAGCGGCGGGTTCCTGGTCCGCCAGATGATCATCCCCGAAAGCGATCAGGTATTCACGGATCAAGTACTCACCTGGTCGGATGGAGATGGCGGTTTTCTCACTTTTGATGTACTTGCCCCAGAAAATACTCCTGCGGATGAATATGTTTCCCTACAATTAAATCCCTACGGCTGGACAGAGCCGTTCCCGATGTGGAATTTGGGATCCAATCGCTGGGTCTACCTGTTATACAGCCCTTTGAAGCCGCTCCGCAGCCTGGCATACCGGTACTGCCGCAATGACCAGTGTAATGCGGCTGATGCAGTGGAAACGATCGGCTTCGACAGCGCCGGCCTGGCGGTTGATTTAAGCAATCCACAAAATCAACCACAAGATAAAATTGCGGGCTGGAATTGGCTTAAGGAAGATGGAACGGTGCCTGCCCTGAACAATCTGTACGCGCCGCGCTCAGAAGCCTTTGTAAAAGGGATTGCCCTGCAACCGGCATACCACCCCTCCTGGCAGCCGCACCTTTCAAACACGCTTGCGGAAATCTCCCGCCTGAATGCCAACTGGCTCGTCCTTGCACCAACCTGGACGTATTCTCGCACTAACCCGCCAGTTTTGGAACAGGTAAATGGGCAGGATCTGTTGTGGTTGGATCTGATCAATTCTTTGACACTGACCCGCCGGGCGGGATTGCAGGCAATTGTTTACCCTCGACCTAATTTTCAACTGCCTGCCTCTGAGTGGTGGGCCAGCGGGACCCGAGATTTTTCCTGGTGGGTGGTCTGGTTCGAGCGGTTTGAAACCTTCATGCTACACTATGGTGATTTGGCGAACCGTTCCAATGCTGAGGTTCTGGTGATCGGCGGAGACTGGTTAAACCTGCTCTCCCGCAAGGCACACTTGCCGACGGCACCCCTTCCGGAGTACCGGAAGATGCTGAAACTCGCTGGCGGAAACTGATCCGAGATGTGCGTGATCATTTTGATGGGAAATTATTGTGGGCTCAACCGTTTGAACCGGGTAATTTTTCCATCCCAACTTTTACGGATGAATTGGACGGAACCTACCTGCTTTGGTCTGCACAAATTGCGCTTGAAAAAAATGCCAGCACTGCGGATATGGCCGCGGAAACTGGAAGATTACTTGACGAACAAGTGCTACCGGTTCTGGAAGGGAATGATAAGCCAATCTATATAGAAATCGCTTATCCGGCGGCGGAAGGCGGCAGTATGGGCTGTGTCGTTGACCCGCGCGGCGGTTGTCTGGATCTGGCAGAATTATTCCCTCCCAAACCCGATGTGCCGCTGATAACGCAGGATTTAGTGGAGCAAGCCGACGCGTACGCCGCTGTTCTTGCGGCTGTCAACCAGCGGGATTGGATCAGCGGGGTGATATCTGCAGGTTATTACCCCCCGGCCGTATTGGTGGATAAATCGACGTCAATCCACGGGAAACCAGCCTCCCAGGTACTGCAGGAAGCCTTTTCGCAGTGGTCGGCTGTGCCGTGATATTGCCCCGGCAATGGATTATCCGCCCGCATCTACTTCCACGAGCATCTCAATCTGTGTCTTAAGCTTGCCCAAATGCTGCTGCAAATTAACGAGGCTGGTTTGGGCCTCGTGCAGTTTATTTGTTTCCGCCCGCACAAAGCGAGTATAGGGGCCAATAGCCTCCTGGATTGCGCGGATAGAACGTTCGATCTCTCCAGATAACTGGCTGTGCAAGGCTTCCACCAGGCTCACGCGCATCTCGCTGACTTTCGCATGCATCTCATTTCTGGCCTTTCGCCGCCGAGCAGGGATGATGAACAATCCCAGGGCCGCGATAAAACTTGCCAGGAGGATCCCGGTTACATCTGCCGCGACCGTCGTCGCAATCACAGTAATAATTGCTCCCAGACCGATTGCACCCACTTCAACCGCTGCCACAGCCGCGACAGCAGTTTGAGCTCCATCGGCGAGCTTGCGTGCTTCGCCCAACCGGTCATACGAGTCAACCACTTCCTGGGTCTCCCTGCCTACACCCTCAATCAGCCGCTCGCGATCATAGTGAAAGCTGCCGATGCCAAGCTCACCGACGATGCGCTCTTTATGCTGGATACGGCGCTCGGCAAGGTGTTCGGCAACAGCCTGCCACTCCCTGAGATCAGATTCAACCAACCAATCCACAAGCTCGGCCACCTTCCGGTCAATTTGCTGGGGCACGTCCGCCAGAACGCGCTGAGTGAATTCTTGCTGGATGCGGTCTTTTTTAATCAGGTCAAGCACGCGTCCAATCCGAAAGACATCGTCAAAGAACTCATTGCCACGGTTTTCCATTTCGTACAGGATTTTCTCGATATCTGCCATCCGAAACTCGAAATCCCGCAGCATATCCTCCCTGAATACATCCATCTGGCGGTCGATATCATCCAATGCAAGGATATCCTCATCAAGTAAAGCGAGGCGTTCATTGACGATCCCAAGATAACGATCGATCAGGCGACTCCCGACTCCCAAAGGGTTGAGAAATTTCAACTGGATCCGTCCAGCCTCGTCCAGCGTCGTCCGGATATACCCCTCCAGGTCAGCAAAGCGGCTGGGTGCCCAAAATTCGGGTTGACCTTGTTTCGCAGCCAATGCCTGCCTGGCGCTGACTGGAAAAATATCTGCCTTGATTCCCAGCAGGAGGCGGAAATTTTCATCAATGAAATTTACGATTTGGTTCAGGTCTTCGTCCCCGCTGAGGATATCAATTTTATTGAGGACTACAACAATTTTTTTCCCCCAATCCTTAATATTTTGCAGAAAAACACGTTCGCTTTCCGTAAACGGGCGATCGGCTGACGTAGTAAATAAAACCAGGTCTGCGCGCGGCAAAAATTGAGCGGTTAAAATTTCGTGTTCTCGGATGATGGCATTCGTTCCGGGAGTATCAACAATGCTTAGCTCAGCCAGCAGCTCCACCGGCGAGGACAGAAGGTGCAGGTTCTCATTAATCACCTCCCGGCGATCTTCCAGACCATGACGCAATATATTGATCTGGGTCGTCGTTGGAGTGACGCCTTCTTTCAGGACGCTGGCTCCCAACAAGGCATTGATAAATGCGCTCTTCCCAGCATTAAATTCACCAACAACCACAATGAGAAAAAAATCATCCAACTGTTCAATCGACTGCCGCAAAGTCTCCTGATCATCCGGAGAAGCACCAAATTGGGCGAGTGCTGACCGCAAGTCGAACAACAGGTTGCGCTCTTCTTTTAGTACTACTTCTTGTTGAGGGCTTAATATTTGCATTCAAATTTCCTGTACTTTGAGCCGATTATAGCATTGCGTGATGGTATAATGGTAAAGTTATGCAGCCAAACCCCTCACAAGAAGAATACATACCCGATGTAAGCCAACCGGCTTCACTCCCCCCGGAAATCACCGCCAAGGACCTGCAGCAACAGCGAAAGATTATCATAGGGGTCGTCCTGTTCGTGGTTGTTATCCTGGTTGCAACCTTGGTCTCTGTTTATTTTCTGCTGCAGCCGACAACGGATACCGTGCGCATCCGGGATGTCTTTATCATCATGATTGCCGTGATGACTTTATTCATGGGATTTGTGCTGGTCATCTTGATCGTCCAGCTTGCCAGGTTGATCAACCTGCTTCAGAATGAAATCCGTCCAATCCTGGAGTCTACCAATGAGACCACCCGCACTTTACGCGGGACGTCAGTTTTCTTGTCTGAGCACCTGGTAGAGCCGGTCATCAAGATGAATGAGTATTCAAGTGGTCTGCAGCGATTAATAGAAATTGTCAATCCCGGCAAGTCCCGCCGAGGCCAATAAAGAAAATGAAGATCTACCTGGAAGGAGAATAGCTATGTCTGATTCTAATGCGGATTTTGGAGCTTTTTTAGCGGGGTTTTTAATTGGTGGTCTGGTAGGTGCTGCAACTGCCCTCCTGCTGGCACCTCAATCTGGAGAAGAAACACGTGCAATCATCCGGGATCGCAGTATTGAACTGCGTGATCGTGCCTATGAAACAGCCGAGCAGACCCGTGACCGGGCTGAGATGGCTCTGGACGATGCCCGCAGCCGGGCAGAATCTGCAATCCAGGAAACCCGCCGCCGGGCCGAAGAACTCGCCAGCATGACAAAAAAGAGCTCCTCTGAGGATGCTCCCAGCCCAGACGCCAGCTAATAGCTTAGCCTGTTTAATCCATTAATCTTGATTTAAGAACCAAAGCCTTGCAGATCCAACTGCAAGGCTTTTTCGCTTAGAGTACCACCAGACTTGGGAACCGACCCAGATTAATCACTCAACTCAGCCATCGTATCGCGGATTGCGGTTAACAAATCACCAGCAACCACGCTCGCTGTGCTGCCGAGGCTGCGTTCAACCGACAAGCCAGCCTGGGCATGGATCCAGGCGCCAGCTGCAGCGGCTTCGTATGCCGGTACCCCCTGAGCACGCAACCCGGTGATCAGCCCAGCCAGGACGTCACCCGTTCCTGCCCTGGCCAGGGCAGGGGTTGCGACCGGAACCACGCAAGTGCGCCCATCGGGTGCGGCTATCACTGTAAATGCACCTTTGAGGACGACCACCACACCCCATTTTTGGGCATGTTCTTCAGCAACCGCAATCCGGTCCTCCTGGATTGCCTGGATAGGCATTCCCGTCAGAGCCGCCATCTCACCAGGGTGAGGGGTCAGGATCGTCCCAGGCGGCAGCTTGCCTGACCAATCCGGGATCTGGCTGACCAGCTTCAATCCATCGGCATCAACGATCAATGGAGGCAGCGCCTGCCCATCGCTGTCCGAGCTGCCAGCTGAATTTTCCTGTACAAACCCGAAGGTGCGTTTTTCGGCGCTGCGCTGTTTGGCACCGAGCAGCTGTTCAAGAAATTCGCGGGTAGTTTCTTCCAATCCAAAGCCGGGACCGACCAGAAGCGCGGTTGCCTTTCCCAGGGATTCAAGGATTACCTGGGCTGCTTTCTTTGAGATCACTCCCATTTCATGCGGCAGCAGCAGCCAGGTTGCCTCTGGAATAAAGCCCGCCAGGGCAGCATGCAAAGGTGCCGGAACCGCGAGAGTTACCAAACCCGTTCCTGCCAGATAGGCAGAACGCCCTGCCAGATAGGCTGCGCCCGTGTAATTTAGTGATCCCGCACAAATCAAGGCTGTGCCAAACGTACCTTTGTGGGCGGATAATGGACGTTCAGGCAGCCAGCCGGCAACCAGTACATCGGTCAGCACCTCACGGCGGATATTCTTCCAGGCGGGCAGCCCGGCATCCAGGCCGATTCCCACTAGTTCTAACCCCCCGGCCAGCTCATAGGCAGGCAGGGCTAATAAACCCTGCTTGATCGCTGCCATCGTGACAGTCAAATCGGCGGATAGCGTTTCTGGGGCAGCTGAACCGCGGTCACAATCCACTCCAGAAGGACAATCAACAGCAACGACATACGGAGGATTCTCAGATTGCTCCAACCACTCCCGAACGTAAGCCAGGAGTTCTGCGATCACACCCCTTAAAGGTAATTTGATCCCGGTCCCTAAAATTCCATCCAGGAGTAATCCGTGGGTGCCCAACCAATCGGCCAGGATCACCTTGTGGGTATCCTCTTCCAGGGATACGACCAACCCTCCTGCCTGGAGAAAACGTTCAACCAGGGGGTCATCCGCCGGTCGAGGCCGGACGATGTACGCGCTGGCTTTCCAGCCGTCCTGCCTCAGGTAGGTCAGAGCGACCAATGTATCCCCGCCGTTATTTCCAGAGCCAACCAGCCCGAGCACTCCATCTTCATCCAGAAAACCAAACTGTTCCATGAGGATCGCGGCCAATCCGGCTCCCGCGTTTTCCATCATCAGAGCATAGGTTAAACCGCTGGCATGGGCGGCTTTTTCGATCCCTATCATTTCAGCAACACTAACAAATTTGATTTGCGAAGGTCGATCTGGAAAAGACATCTTGTAAATAACCTCTCAACTGCGGGTAGATTTTCCGAACAATTGGAATAAACCAAAAGCAAGCGCACCCAATGCTCCTGCAATCCCCAATCCAACCGCAGCTTTCCGCCTGTCAACCGGCAGTTTTAGCTTGCGCAGCTCATCCGTAATCGGTTCCAGGCGCTGTTGAGGGGTTACGCCGAAGGCCAATTTCATGATCGTGGTTCCCGTAGAATAATGACCGGGCTTCCGCATCAGGGTGGCGACATCCCAGGAGGCAGGCGAATCGCCCACGGCATAGGCATATGGGCGCGTAAACTGCATCAGGCCTTCTTTGCCGTGGATGCGCCCATATCCCGAATCTTTTATACCGCCAAACGGCAGCATCGGCACAGCGAACTGAGAGATCGTATCGTTAATTACGAGCGACGAGGCTTCAATCCGGTCGGCAACCCGCTTTGCATGCATTGTATCGCAACTCCAAATCGAGGCGCCCAGTCCGAAAGCACAATCATTTGCCAGTTGAATGGCTTCTTCCTCATCCCGTACGCGCATAATCGGCATGAGCGGGCCAAAAGTTTCTTCCCTCATCACCTGCATGCTGTGATCCACATTCACCAGGATGGTTGGCTCGACGAACATGCCGTTCGTTTGCCCGCCAGCGAGCACGCGCGCTCCCTTCGCAATTGCTTCTTCCAACTGCTGCTTAATGACCTTTAACTGGCGCGGGTCGGTTATCGGTCCCATGTAATACGGGCTATCTGTTTCGAGTGAGTATCCGATCTTAATCTTATTAATTTCTGCCACTGACCAGCGAACGAATTCGTCATAAACAGAACTAACAACATACACACGCTCAACCGCCATGCAGGTCTGGCCAGTATTAAAGTTGGCTCCCCATACGCCCCACCGGGCGGCTGATTCGATATCTGCATCCTCTAATACGATCATGGCATCTTTCCCGCCAAGCTCGCATGCCACCGGGATGAGATTTTCAGCGGCTGCTTTCATCACCGCCCGCCCAGTGGGGGTAGAACCGGTCAGGAAAATATAGTCCGGGCCTGATTGGATCATGGCAGCCCCGACAGCACCATCCCCATGGAACACGCGGACATAGGGAGCCAGTTCTGGAACGTGGGAGATTAATTCCTCCATCATCCTACCGGTTGCCGCGGTGACCTCCGATGGTTTTAACATCACAGTGTTTCCTGCCAGGAGTGCAGAAACCAGGGGGGGAAAGAAAGGGCCAGCGGGTAATTCCATGGTGCAATAACCGCCACTACCCCATACGGACGGTGTTGGATGTAACATTGTTTTAAGAGATACAGGCCGCGCGGTACACGCCGAGGTTTTAGCCAGCGCTCAACATGTTTGCGGTACTGGTCAAGCATATCAACGGTCATAAAGACTTCGATCATCGCATCCTGGCGAGTTTTCCCACAGTCCTTGGTCAGGATTTCAGAAATCTCATCCACAGAGTTGATGAGAACCTTTTGAAATTTTCGTAGAATTTGGATACGCTCTTTGATCGATTTGGCGCTCCAGATCTGGAATGCATCCTTCAATGCTCTATGCGCGGCCGTTATTTCGTCAGGAGTTGTCATCCGGATCTGGCCGAACTGCTCACCGGTGGCCGGATTTATATAATCCAGGTACTTTTGTTCGTCCATTGAATTTGTCTCCTGTTTGAGTCACCGGGCCAGGAATGATCCAGGCAGGCTGGGTTATCCTTGGGGTATACCAGATTCGGTAAATTGATGTTTAATCGAAGGTAATGGGAAGCCTGATGACGATTTGGCAACCAAAGATACTCGTGCAATTTATCACTACAAAGTTTACCGCGATTCAGGTCTTTTTTGCATAAACCCAGGGAGCATTCATCGTGCAAATCAAACAAATATCCCTAAGTGAACCTGCGGATCGTAAGCGTTTCGCCAGCCTGCCCGACAGGGTTTACAAAAACATCCCTCAGTGGGTGCCACCTCTAAGGATTGAAACGGCCCGGCTGCTCGATCCACAGCGCAATGAGTCTATCAAGACTGGTAAGTCAGCTTTCTTCCTGGCGACCGATGACCAACAAACACCAGTTGGCAGGCTGGCAGTGCACATCAACCCCCGTTATAACCAATACCAGCAGGCAACAACTGCGTTTTTCACTATGTTTGAATGTACTGATGATCCCGAGATTGCCCAGGGATTATTCACCAATGCTCAAAACTGGGCAAAAAAACAGGGTATGACAATGCTGATCGGACCCAAGGGTTTTTCAGCACTCGATGGATTCGGGATGCTGGTCAAAGGATTCGAACACCGACCTGCATTCGGCATTCCATATAACCCCAACTACTACCCGAATCTTTTGGAACAAGCCGGCTTCGTGCCACACGGGGATACCGTTTCCGGGTATCTGAACGGCGATAACCGTTTACCTGCCAAGATCCACCGGGCAGCGGAGCTAATCCAAAAGCGCAGGGGACTGCGTGTTGCCACATTTCAACACCGGCGGGAACTGAAAGTCCTGGTTCCACGGCTAAAAGAGTTGTACAACCAGGCCATCGAGGGCACGACCGAAACATACCCGCTCAACGATGCTGAGGTGCAGGCGATGGCCGACCAGCTGCTAAGGTTTGCCGACCCCGGACTGATCAAGGTTATTTTTAAAGATGATGATCCTGTGGGATTCTTGATGGCGTATCCAGATATCAGCGCCGCAGTCCAGCGTAGCAAGGGCAGGCTGATGCCATTTGGCTGGCTGGATATGCTGCTCGAAATGCGCCGGACAACCTGGGTAAATATTAATGGGATGGGGATTATCCCAGAATACCGGGGGTTGGGCGGCACAGCACTTTTGTTCAGCGAGATGGAGAAGAGCATCAAATCTCGCCAATTCAAACACGCCGACCTGGTTCAGATCGGCGTGGAAAATGAGCAGATGCAGCGCGAATTAACGGATTTTGGGATTGATTTCTATAAAATTCACCGGGGCTTCAGCCTGCAATTTTAATTATAGGTTTTCTAAGGCAGTGATCAAGGTATGAACCGATTGTTGGTCAGGCAGGTGCAGGCGGATTACCCGGTGATTTTTTGCCTGCAAAGCCTCAAAGTCTGCCAGCGCCTGTGCCTGGATAAAAGTTGAAAAATTGATTTCCTGCCCGGGAATTTCAATGTCACCGTGCGGCTCTGCCGTAATCATCAGGAACAAACCGGTATTCGGCCCACCTTTGTGCAACTGCCCCGTGGAATGCAAATAGCGCGGTCCAAATCCGAGGGTAGTTGCCAGCCGCGAGCGGGAGCGCAAACCGGCCTGCAAGCGGCCCAGGAGAACCTCCATACCTGGATTCCGAGATAGAAATGCCTGAATGGCGATGTAATCCCCAGTTTGAGCCTCACCTAGAAATACCTTAAATACAGATTCCAGGTTTGCCGCGCTTTCAAGAAAACTATTGCCAAGTGCCCTGGAGACAAAGGCTTTTAAGCCTTTATATTGCCAGGCGGGCTCACCAACTTGCAGTTCCCCTTGTGCCCGGAACGAATCCAGCATTGCACGGGTTCGATTTTTACTGTCCTGAACATCGGGCTGGTTAAACGTGTTGACACCCAAGACCGCACAGGCCACCGCGGTTGCATACTCCCAGCGGAAAAATTCTGCACCGAGACCCGCGTCATCACCAATCGTGAACTCCAACACCGGATGCCCTTCCTGCCTGAGGCGTGCGACTGCATCGGTGTATGTTCCGCTGCGGCGCAAATATACAAATAAACGATCTGGTCCATAGACATCCGGGCTTTCCGGCATCTCACCATCCACCGGGATAATTCCTTTTCCATCCTTACCACTGCTTTCAGCGATCAACTGCTCGAACCAGCTGCCCAGGGGAGCCAACATTGGATCGGATACTAAGGTTAGCTTGTCACGGCCTGACTGAAACCCGGCGGCAAGCACCGCCCCCAGCACCAGCCCGGGATTCCGCGCAGCTGGCAGATGAGGCAGGCATTGCGCGGCCATCCACGCCGCGGTATCCAGCAGCCGTTGGGGGTCATACCCCAATAAAACTGCCGGAACCAAACCAAACGCGGTTAATGCGGAATAACGCCCGCCAACCGTCGGATCGGCCAGGAAAACCCACCGGAAATTCCGGCTGCGGGCGAATTCTTCCAGGGGGGTCGCGGGATCTGTAATCGCAATGAAATGCTCCCCAGCCCGGCTGCCCAAATTGGCCCGGTCTTTATCCCAAAAATATGCCAGGAAAGCATTCACTTCGTCGGTCGTACCCGATTTGCTGGAGACGATAAACAGTGTATGCTCGAGCTGCGATCGCTGGGCGGCAGTCAGGATCTCGCCTGGTTCTGTGGAATCAAGTATAGCCAGATCAAGGCCTTTCAATCCTGAGGTTTGTAATACTTCCGGGCCGAACATTAGGCTCATCACCTCAGGTGCCAGGGAAGAACCACCCATCCCCAGCAGCAGGGCGTGGGTAAGATCACTGGCTTGAATATCTTGAGCAAGCGCATGCAGGTCGGGCAGCATTTTCCGGCTGTTCTCAGGAAGAACGAGCCAGCCCAATCGCTGGCGGATTTCCGCCATCTCCTGGGGATCCTGCGTCCACAAGGTCGGGTCGCCAGCAGCAAGCCTGCTCGCCGCCTGCGCCTCGTTTAATTCGCCGACAAGTTCTCTAACGCGCAATTGCAAAGGTCCAAGCTGGTCAACCGCTGCCTGGCGGCGCGCCTCTACCGTCTCCAGAAGCAGTTTAAAAGCTTCTGCAAACGCCCTGACTCCTTCATCCTCAAGCTCCGCTGTTACCTGCTCCATGGAAAGGCCAATGGTTGCCAGATCGTCCATGGCCTGCCGGGCAAGCTCAAGATTTTTGTCGATCGTTGGCGCGGCCTGCCCGTGGTCTTTGAAAGCGCTCAGGGTCTTGGGAGGGACGGTATTGACCGTATATGGACCGATGAGCTCGTCGACATACAATGTATCGGGCAAAGCCGGGTTTTTTGTGCTTGTCGATGCCCACAACGGGCGCTGGATGTTTGCACCGTGAGCGGCAAGCCGCTGAAATCGTTCGCTGCCGAAAACCCTTTGAAATTCCACATAGGCAAGCCTGGCATTGGCAATCGCAATCTGGCTGCGCAATCGCAGTGCGATTGCGGCTTCTGGCTTCTCGCTGTGGATAATTACATCCAGCTGGTCATCCACTTTTGTATCAATACGCGAGATAAAAAATGAAGCGACCGAGGCGATCGTGCTGATGGCCTCTCCTTGCGCGAACCGCTTCTCTAAACCGGTCAGATAAGCATCCATCACTTCAAGGTAGCGTGAGATTGAAAAAATCAACGTAATATTGATATTCAAGCCCGCGGCAATGGTCTCGCGAATCGCAGGGATTCCTGCCGCAGTCGCCGGAATTTTGATCATCAGATTCGGCCGATCGACTAGATTCCACAGCCGGTGGGCTTCTTGTATCGTCCCCTGGGTATCTTGGGCAAGATCTGGACTTACTTCCAGGCTAACGAATCCATCCCCTCCACTGGTCTGATCGTACACAGAGCGCAGCAGGTCGGCCGTGGCCTGGATATCCTCGACTGCCAGCTGGTCGAAAATTTGCCGGGCAGTATACCCGGACCAGGCGAGCGGCACCAGGGCGCTGTCGTAATCATTGGATTTGCCGATGGCGTTATTAAAAATGCTTGGGTTGGAGGTCAGGCCGCGAATATCCGCCTGCGTGATCAATCGTTCGAGATCACCATTTTCAATCAGCCGTCTTTCGATGTTGTCATACCACAAAGATTGACCAAGCTCGGCCAACTGGAGTATCGGTTTGGACATAGGTATTCCTTTCAAACATGATGGATAGCGACCTGAACCGTCAACCCGCATTTGCCGCAGCGGACTCAAGCATCTGCCGGGCTACCAGAACGATCCGATCCACTGTCAATCCAAATTCCTGGTAAATTCGCTGGTATGGGGCTGATGCACCAAAATGGTCTATGCCCAGAACACGCCCCTGATCTCCCACCCAACGATGCCAGCCCATAGTCACCCCCGCCTCGACTGCCAACCGCAGCACTACGTGGGAAGGCAAGACAGCGTGCTGATAGTCTGCACTCTGGAAGGCAAATAACTCCCAGCTGGGGAATGATATCAACCGGAGGTTGACGCCTTCAGCCACCAGTTTAACCCCGGCTTCAATGATGAGGTGAACTTCGGACCCCGAGGCCATTAAAAATAATCTCGGGATCTTCATCGCCCATGTCTGCCAGCACATAGGCTCCGCGTACCAGCTCGGATGCCGATGCAAAAATATTCCTGTCCAAGGTCGGAACATTTTGGCGGGTGAACATTAATGCCGTTGGTCCCTGGCGATGCTGAATGGCGAACTGCCAGGCAGCCGTGGTCTCGTTGGCATCGGCTGGCCGGATATTTACCAGCCCGGGAATGGCGCGAAGCGCTGCCAGATGTTCCACCGGCTGGTGGGTGGGGCCATCCTCTCCCAGACCAATACTATCGTGCGTAAAAATCCACAGGCTGGGGTAATGAGAAAGTGCTGAAAGGCGAATCGCCGGGCGCATATAGTCGGAGAATGTCAGGAAGGTTCCACCATAAGGCAAGACCCCTCCATGCACAGCCATACCGTTGACAATCGCGCCCATCGCATGTTCGCGTACACCAAAGTGGATATTTCTGCCTGCGGGTGTTCCAACCTGGAAAGCCGGGGTGCCATCGATCCAGGTCTTATTGGATGGCGCCAGGTCGGCAGACCCACCCATCAACTCGGGTAAACGCCCGGCAATTGTGTTGAGCACTTTGCCGGAGGCAGAGCGGGTAGCCATCCCTTTTGCGTCGGCAGGGAATACTGGTAAGTCCTGATCCCAACCAGACGGTAGCTCACCTGACAGGCGGCGGATTAACTCGCTTGCCAGGTCGGGGTGCTCCGTCTGGTATGCATCAAGAGTGCGCAGCCAGTCACGCTCCAGCTGTAAGCCCCGGTCGACTGCTTCGCGAAAGTGAGCCAGCACATCGGAAGGGATGTAGAACCAGGGATCAACTGGCCAACCCAATTTTTCTTTCGCACCTATCAGCTCTTTTTCCCCTGGAGGTTCGCCGTGAGCTTTTTCAGTACCGGCGCGGGTAGGCAGGCCGTAGCCAATTTCTGTCCGGCAGATGATTAACGTAGGGCGAGGATCCACTTTAGCAGCCTGAAGGGCGAGGTCAACTGCTTCCAGGTCATTCCCATTATCCACCGTCAACACCTGCCAGCCGTAAGCCTCAAAGCGCTGGCCGCGAATTCTCGGTAAATGCCAGGCCAGTTGGACCCTCAATACTGATCCGGTTGTCATCATATAAATAGATGAGATTTCCCAATTGCAGGTGACCTGCCAGGGAGGCAGCTTCGGACGAAACCCCCTCCATCAAATCACCATCGGTCACAATGGCATAAATCTGGTGGTCAATCACCGGGTATCCGACCCGGTTGTAGACTGCCGCCAGGTGACGCTCAGCGATTGCCATCCCCACCCCATTGGAAAATCCCTGGCCCAGCGGTCCGGTGGTTACTTCGACTCCTGGGGTCAGCCTATATTCCGGATGACCCGGGGTGATGCTGCCCCATTGGCGGAACTGCTTGATATCCTCCAGACTCACCTCGTAACCCGTTAGGTGCAGCAATGCATACAACAGCATGCAGCCATGACCACCAGATAGGATAAATCGATCGCGATCGGGCCACTCAGGATTGTGCGGATTGTGGCGCAGATGGCGTGTCCACAGCACATAAGCCATTGCTGCAGCACCCATCGGCAGACCTGGATGCCCGCTGTTTGCAGTTTGCACGGCATCCACTGCCAGAAATCGGATGGTATTGATTGCTTTTTCTGAGAGCATTGATTCGGCTATCATCAAATATTCCTTGTCCAAATTGGGACGGGTGGAGTAGGGATCATTACGAACCTGATGGTTACAAAATTCTATTCACTGGCTGGTAAAAGAATTATACCCCAGTGACTTTTGTCATATATTTCCCCAGGTTATTGACCTGGGATTGTGAATTCTGTTACAATTAAGTGAAGATATTCACAATATGTTCGAGTACATTAACGAAAAACGTATAAATACGTCTGGCACTTAAATCATGCAATCGATACTTTTACACTCACTCAGATGGCGTTATCCCAATAATAAACAACAATGTAACCCAGCATCGAACATGGTTCCTACATCAAGGAGGCCTTCAATCTGTGAACTTATCCCAAAACAAACAACCTAGACCGGCAGCTTTCCTGTAAATGTGGGATTTATTTGGGCATTGGCTTCTGGTTGAAATCGTTCTTCCCTGGTCTCGGATACGATTCCACGAGTTTTTCAAGAAGTTTCACCAACGTCCCAACCATCAGATAATTCCCTCGTATGTGGTTTTTTCAGTCTTTCCATTCACTGGAGGTGACCCTTGAGCACAACTACAGTCGTATCTCCTCAAGACACCAATCCGAACGTCCGCTTCCTGGAGGAAGTGAGCCTGGCGACCGCAGGGGTATCCCGTCTGGAGATGTGCATCCAGTGCGGTACCTGCGGCGGCTCCTGCCCCTCTGCCGCCGATATGGATCATACCCCGCGCATGTTGTTTGCGATGATCCGGGCCGGAATGCGGGAGCAGGCGCTGAGCAGTAATACGCCGTGGATGTGTGTGTCCTGTTATCACTGTGTGGTGCGCTGCCCGCAAGAAGTGCACATTGCAGATGTAATGTACACCCTGAAGGGTATGGCAATCAAAGAAAATCTATTCAAAGATTCCACCGCACCTGACTTTTCACAGACTTTTGTTGAGATGGTAGAGAATTACGGCCGGAGTTACGAATTTGGTCTGGCAACACGTCACTATCTCAAACACTATCCGCTGCGATTACCTAATATGGTCCCCATGGGATTGGGGATGCTGACCAAACGGCGCATGGATATAAAACCCAAAAAGATTAAGGGAATTGACCAGCTCCAGTCAATTCTGGAAAAAGCTAAAGAACTGGAGGTGACCTGATGAAAGAGTATTTGTTTTATCCTGGCTGTTCCATGGAAAGCAACGCCAAGGCATATTATGAATCGTTGATGTCAATCACCCAACCACTCGAATTAGGGCTGAAAGAGATTGACGATTGGAACTGCTGCGGTGCGACGGAATATCTTGGCATCAGCCTGACACCCGCTTATGCTTTGATCACTCGCAATCTGGCCCTGGCAGCCAAGCAGGCTAACGGCACGAATACCGTTGTAGCACCATGCAGTGCCTGCTACCTGAACCTAGCCAAAGCTGATTATTACATGCAGGAGCGGCCAAAGCTGAATAATAATGTCAATACCGCCCTTGCAGCCGGAGGTTTGCAATACAAACCCGGCACGCTCGAAATCAGGCATTTGCTGGACGTGATGATTAATGACATCGGGCTGGATGAAATTAAGAAGCACGTCGTTCGCCCGCTTAAAGGGCTGCGATTAGCGCCGTACCTTGGGTGCATGGTGCCAAGACCAGATTATGAAAAACGCTGGTCCGATGCGGAGCACCCGGTCGAACTCGATTTGCTCTTAAAAGCCCTGGGTGCGGAAGTCATTGATTTCCCGTTGAAGACACACTGCTGCGGTGGTCACATGACCCAAATCAGCCCGGCGACTGCGTTTGAGCTGATCCGGAGATTGATCTCCTCGGCAGACCAGTATGATGCCGATTTGATGGTCACGCTCTGCCCGATGTGCCAGATGAACATCGATGCCTACCAAAATGAAACCAACAAGCATTTCGGCACGAATTACCGGATGCCCATCCTGTTCTTCACCCAGTTAGTTGGCCTGGCATTTGGCATGGATCCAAAGGCTCTTGGAATTGGGCGAGAGTTAGTCAGTGCAGGGCCTGCTCTGGCCAAGATTGGTGTCGAAGTGCCGATTGAAGAGGCTAAACCAAGCCAGCCGCGCCGCACGAAAAAATCCGGCCTGCCAATGCCGCAGATGCCTGGCGCCGAGGAGGATGAATAATGTCCCCTGAAAACGATCCAATTGAGGAAAAAGACCTGCGCGTTGGTGTCTACGTCTGCCATTGTGGGACAAACATCGCCGGTATCGTAGATGTCGAAGATGTCCGGGATTGGGCTGCAGAAAAACTGAAAAACCAGGGAGTTGTGGTTTCCCGCGACTATAAGTTTATGTGCTCAAGCCTGGGGCAGGAATTAATCGAAAAGGACATCCAGGAATTGGGTCTGAACCGGGTGGTTGTGGCGGCCTGTTCACCTCACCTGCACGAGAAAACATTCCGGACGGCCTCCAGTAAAGCCGGCTTGAATCCTTACCTGTGCGAGCTGGTTTCTATCCGCGAGCAGGTTTCGTGGGTGCACACCGATAAAGGCGCTGCAACCGAAAAAGCCAAAGCGGTCGTCTCGGGCGGAGTACAGCGTGTTCTACACCATGTGCCTCTGGAACCCCTGAAGGTCCCGATCAACGAAGCAACGATGGTTGTCGGGGGAGGCATCGCCGGCATCCAGGCCGCGCTGGAAATTGCTGATGGCGGTTTCCCCGTTTATCTTGTTGAACGGGAGCCAAGCATCGGCGGGCACATGGCCCAATTTGACAAGACCTTTCCGACCCTGGACTGCGCCGCCTGCATCCTGACCCCCAAGATGGTGGACGCCGGCAACCATAAAAATATTAACCTGTTTACCTGGAGCGAGGTCGTGAAGGTAGATGGTTACGTGGGCAATTTCACCGTCACCATTAAGAAAAAAGCTCGCTTTGTCAATCAGGAGTTGTGCACGGGCTGCGGGATTTGTGTAGAGAAATGCCCGAAAAAGGTCATTGATGAAATCTTTGAAGCCGGACTGGGCTACCGGAAAGCGGTCTACACACCCTTCCCCCAGTCGGTGCCAAAATACCCGGTCATTGACTTTTCAAACTGCACCTATTTCCAAAAAGGTACCTGCAAAGCCTGTGAGAAATTCTGCCCAACGAACGCGATCGACTTCACCCAGGAAGATGAATACATCACGGTCCAGGTAGGGAATATCATCCTGGCGACCGGCTACGATTTGTTCGATGCCCGCCGAGTGTCCCAATACGGGTATGGCCGCCTGGCGAATGTGTACACCAGCCTGGAATTTGAGCGCCTATCCAACGCAGCCGGACCTACGAACGGAGACATTGTTCTGCGAGATGGAGTAACCCAACCCACGTCAGTGGGAATTATCCACTGTGTGGGCAGCCGGGACCGCAACTACAACAATTACTGCTCGGTAATCTGCTGTATGCAGGGTCTAAAGTTCGCTCACCTGGTTAAAGAACGCACCGGGGCAACGGTTTACAACTTCTATATCGATATACGCACAGCCTACAAGGCATACGATGAGTTTTACCAGCGTGTGCTGGAAGAAGGTACGTTGTTCGTGCGCGGCAAAGTTGCCGAAGTGACCGATGCCGCCCGCCTACCCGGTGAGGATGGCAAACTCATCATCCAGGTGGAAGACACCCTGGCAGGTTGCCAGCGGCGAATCCCAGTTGACATGGTGGTGCTTTCAATCGGGCTGGAACCTCGGGCAGACTCGAAAGAAGTCGGCAAACTGTTTGGGATCGCATGCAGCTCGGATGGCTGGTTCACCGAAAAACATCCCAAGTTGGATCCTGTGGCGACGATGACAGAAGGCATCTTCATTGCCGGCGTTGCGCAGGGACCGAAAGATATCCCCGCTTCTGTTTCCCAAGGTGCGGCAGCCGCCGCCCGGGTTTTGGGACGCATCCAGCAGGGTGAAATCGAACTTGAACCGGTGCGGGCTACCGTTGACCAGGATAAATGCTCTGGCTGCCGCATCTGCAACGACCTGTGCCCGTTCAACGCAATCCTGTTCCACGAAGACCGGATGGTATCCGAAATCAACCCGGCGCTGTGCCAGGGCTGCGGAACCTGTGTGGCTGCCTGCCCGGCTGGGGCAATCAGTGGAACCGGCTTCAGCAACGAGCAAATTATGTCGCAAATTGAGGGCCTGTTGATGCTCAACCTGGCCCCGATCGGAGGATGACTAATGACTGACCAGTTTGAACCTGTCATCATCGGTTTCACCTGCAACTGGTGCAGCTACCGGGCCGCCGATCTGGCTGGTACTGCCAGGGTGAAATACCCACCGAATGTCCGCCTGGTCCGTTTGATGTGCTCCGGACGCCTGGATCCTACCTTTGTGTTGAAAGCCTTATCCAGCGGGGCCGATGCAGTGCTGATTACCGGGTGCCACCCGGGCGAATGTCACTACATTGAGCAGAACTACAAAGCCCTGCGCCGCTACCTGCTCCTGCGTCGAATGCTCAAACAGCTGGGGATTGAACCCGGAAGGGTCAAGCTGGTGTGGGCCAGCGCAGCCGAAGGTGTGTACCTGGCGAATGAAATCACTAAATTTGTGGAAGAAATCCGGGCACTTGGCCCTTTGCACTGGCCGACCCGCATTACCGGGGACGGTAAAAAAGCCTTCCTGGAACAAAGTGCAGTGAAGGAGGTGGTGGCATGAGCACCAATGGAAAACCAAAATTCGCCATGTATTGGGCTGCTTCCTGTGGAGGCTGCGAGATCGCCGTCCTGAACATCCATGAAAAGATCCTGGATGTGGATGCCAACTTCGAAGTCGCTTTCTGGCCAGTTGCCATGGATGCAAAATACAAAGATGTGGAAGCTATGGAAGACGGCTCAATCCTGCTGACGTTGTTCAACGGCGGCATCCGCAATGAGGAAAACGAGCATATCGCTAAGCTGATGCGGAAGAAATCCCAAATCCTGGTGGCGTTTGGCTCATGCGCCTGTGAAGGCGGCATCCCCGGGCTGGCTAATTTCACCAGCCGGCAGGACCTGTTTAACACGGTGTACGCATCACCATCCACGGATAACCCGGATGGCATCCGACCGCAGTACGAATTCGAGGTGCCAGAGGGCACGCTGCATATCCCTGAGTTTTATCGGGACTCTCAAGCCCCTGGACCAGGTCGTGGATGTGGATTACTACATGCCAGGCTGTCCTCCGGAATCACACCAGATCGCGGCGGTCATCGACCTTGTCCTGCAGGTGCTGGAAGGCAAAGCCAGCCTGCCCCCCAAAGGGGCGGTGATCGGAGCGGGACATTCTACAGTTTGTGATGAATGCGCCCGCCAGCGGAACATCAAGAACATCACGAATTTCACCAGGATCCAATCCATTGAGGTCGACCCGGCGTTGTGCCTGCTGGAGCAGGGCATCCTGTGCAATGGCCCAGCGACACGGGATGGCTGCGGCGCCCTTTGCCCGCAAGCGGGTGCGGCCTGTATCGGCTGTTATGGCCCGGCCGCAGATGTGGATGATTACGGCGCCCGGATGCTGACCGCGATCGCGTCGGTGATCGACAGCAATGACCCAGACGAGATCGAAAGAATCCTGGATGGGATTGTCGACCCGGCTGGCTCGTTCTACCGCTTTGGATTGGCTCACTCGATGTTGAGAGCCAGCAAGTCCGCCTGGAAAAGTAATGGAAACGGAGGTGATTAGCAATGGAACGGATAACGATTGATCCGATCACCCGCCTGGAAGGTCACGGCAAAATCGAGATTTTCCTGGATGATAAAGGTGACGTTGCCAACACCTATTTCCAGGTGCCCGAACTGCGGGGCTTCGAACAGTTTGCCATTGGGCGCCCGGTGGAGGAAATGCCGCTGATCACAAATCGCATCTGTGGGGTGTGCCCTGAAGCGCATCACATGGCGGCTGCCAAAGCCATCGACATGGTCTATCATGTCGACCCGCCGCGCACTGCCAAAATGCTGCGCGAGCTCCTGTACAGCGCGTTTTTTGTGACCGACCACACCACCCATTTTTATGCTCTGGGTGGACCCGATTTCGTCATGGGGCCAGATGCACCGGTAGCAGAGCGCAATATCCTGGGTGTCATCCACAAGGTTGGCCTGGAGGTAGCTTCCCAGGTAATCCAGGCGCGTAAATACGGGCACACCATCATTGAATGGATTGGCGGTCGCAAAGTCCACCCCTGCACCGCCATCCCTGGCGGGCAGACCAAAGGCATCACCGCTGAACAGCGCGATGAAATCATCAAAATGGGCGTCTGGGCGGTCGACTTCGCCCAATTTAGCCTGCAGCTTTTTGATGATGTTGTGCTGAAAAACCAGGGGTATGTTGACCTGGTGCTGGGCGATGCGTTCCTGGATAAAACGTACTACATCGGCCTGGTTGACGAAAACAACAAAGTTAATTTCTATGATGGCAAAGTAAGCGTTGTGTCACCTGACGGCGAGCGACTGGGGAAATACGCACCCACCGAATATCGCGAGTGGATTGCGGAGCATGTTGAGCCCTGGACGTACCTGAAATTCCCATACCTGAAGCAGGTAGGTTGGAAGGGATTTGTCGACGGCAAGGATTCCGGCGTTTACTGCGCCACCCCGCTTTCACGCCTGAATGCCGCTGACGGCATGGCGACGCCGCGCGCCCAGGAACATTACGAAAAATTTTACACCACCCTGGGCGGGAAACCGGTGCACCACCGGTTGGCAACTCACTGGGCACGCCTGATCGAGCTGCTGTACGCAGCGGAGCGCCTGGTTGAGCTGGCCAGCGACCCGGAAATTACCTCTGATAATTTCCATACCATCCCGACCGAGATACCCACGGAAGGTGTGGGCATCGTCGAAGCACCGCGCGGCACCCTGACGCACCACTACTGGACGGACGAGCGCGGCGTGGTCACCAAAGCCAACCTGATCGTCGGTACAACCAACAACTACGCCCCAATCAGCATGTCTATCAAAAAAGCCGCCCAAAGCTTTATCAAAGGAGGCACTGTTGTCACGGAGGGGATGCTGAACAGGGTTGAAATGGCCTTCAGGCTGTACGACCCCTGCCTCTCCTGCGCAACCCATTCGCTGCCTGGGCAGATGCCGCTGCAGGTCACCCTGCGCGGCCCTGACGGCAAGCCGATCGAAGTATACAAGCAAAATTGTTGAACCATAATCCTGGCGGCGGGAAAATTTTCGCCGCCAGGGACTCACATCAGGTGCGCGGCTTGGAGCAAAAACCAATTCTTGTGGTAGGTTTGGGAAACCCAATTCTGGGCGATGACGGTGTCGGCTGGAAAGTCGCCGAGCAATTGCGCGACCAGGTGGACATGGGACAGGTAGATATCGAATTCCTGGCTGTGGGGGGGCTGCGCCTGATGGAATTTATGATCGGGTACGAGCAGGCGATCATCATCGATGCGCTCACCTCCTGGACCCAACCCGCCGGCCAGGTGACCATGTGCCCACTGGAATTGATGCCCGACCTGTCTGCCGGGCATACATCTTCTGCTCATGACACTTCGTTGCAAACGGCCCTCTCCATGGGGCGCAATATGGGGTTCAACCTGCCCGCAGAAGTGATGGTGGTTGGTATTGAAGCCCAGCAGGTGTATGACTTTTCGGAAGAATTATCCGAACCCGTAACCGCCGCAGTTCCCGACGCCGTTCAGCGCGTCGTGGAGCTGATTGATATCTACAGGAGGAACTGCCAGGATGATCTCCCCTGAATTGATGCGCCGTTACCCATTTTTTGGACGTTTTACCCCCGACGAGCTAAAAGAGCTCGCCATGCTGGCTGACGAAACCGAAGTCGCCAAAGGTGTGGTCTTATTTAAATCCGGGGACAGTGCCGATACGCTGTACTTACTTGTGGAAGGCGCGATCGACTTATTCGACATCTCGGTCGACGAATATAACCCCAAGAACCGCAAAGAATTATTCGTGGGAGAAATTGACCAGGGAGAAATCCTTGCAATTTCTGCCCTTGTGGAGCCTTACAAATTGATCGCGACGGCAAAAGTCACGGCACCTTCACGAATCGTGCAGTTTGATGCCGTGCGCCTGCGGGAAATCGCCGACCGCGACCCTGCCTTCGGCTGTAAGATCATGCGGCAGATTGCCCGCCTGGCACTGGATCGCCTGGCGGAAACCCGGGTACTGCTAGCCAGCGCCCAGGCTGAGTGAACGCTGCAGCCGTTCTCACCGCCCGGATTGAAACACCGGGCGGTTTTTGTTCTGGTGCAAGGAAAAGGAATGCTGCCTCACCAGATGGCATTTATTTCTCCGGGGTTTTGTGCCAGGGGAGGAATCCCTAATGCGTCATTTCTGCTTTCAGATCGGGTAACGGGCAGATTTTGATCGTAGGGATTCCACCCCTGCGCTGCGCTTCCCTCGTTTACTCTGGAAAGGCGGAATGACAAGTTCCCTTAGACGGTCTGTTGGGGAGGTAATGTCGACGGGGATGTCTCCCCTGCGCTTCGCTGCGGGTCGGCATGACAACGAGAGACCTTAGACCTAAGCGAAATTATTGAATGGACAACAGGCCAGAGTCACTTCACATAGTTTTCTACGAAAGACTCCATCCCCCGGAAACAGCTCGCTCCTAATTTGTGCCCTACGTCGTCCTCGCAGTAGATGACCCGGGCACCGGCCTGTTCCAGAAGCTCCACCGACTGCCGGGCGCGGGCAACGGGTACGATCTGATCTTGAGTGCCATGAGCCACGAAAACCGGACGTCCATCCAGAGGACGTGCGGCTACCGCGTCGCTGGCTTTACCAGGCATGAACCCGGCAAGACCTATGATGGAATGAACTCGTTCCGGGTGCAAAAGGCTATACGCATACGCCACCGCGGCACCCTGGCTGAATCCCATCAGGTGGATGCGTGAAAAATCAGCGGCGGCAAACGTACTTTCCTCTGGCAGCGCCGCCAGCAGGCCGTCCAGTGCATCGACGGTCGGCGCCAGCTCAGCCAGCTCGGGCAGGCTGCGATGAGTCTCCGCCTGCCAGCTGTAACCACCCAGCACAGCCGGATGTGGGCCGCGCGGCGCAATCAGGAGAAAGCTCTGGGGCAGACGATTGGCAAAAACCCACATGACGCTTTCATCGCCTGTCCAACCGTGCAGCAGCAGGTATACCTGCGGGCGATCCGCAGGGTTCCCAGCACGAAAACGCAAGGTCCAGCCATTTACGGAAACTTCCTGAGCGGTACTTTGAGGCAAAACCATCACTCTCCTTCAGTCCGGATTGGCCCGGCGGGCAATCCATTCGATCAATAATAACGCCAGCCAGATCAACAGCAGAGGCGCGAGGCCGGCAGCCAGGCAAACCAACCCAAACAAGGCTCCCTGGGGGCCATAAATGATGGCAATTAAACCCAGCCCAACGATCAAAAGGATGAGGAGGAAGCCAAAAAACAAGCGGGTGTTCGTCTGGCGGGCGTAACGCCGTAAATCACGCATATTAACCCCCGAACATCGGTCCGGGCGGGTCCGGGCGCCGGGTGCGGCTGCGGGCGAGGCGGTGCCAATGGAACGCTTCTTCCAGCGCTGGCAGCATTTGCTCAGCCGCGGCGGCGCCTTTTGCGACCATCTCGCGCACATCCACCGGCTCGACGATCGAAATCCGCCCCAGGTTTGGGCGGATGATCACCTCCGGCTGGTCGATCGCCAGCCTGAGCTCGGTGATGGCCTGGGAACCAATATCAATTGACTGCAAAAAGACCTGGAAAGCTTTTGAAATTCGCAGCCGGAGGAGCTGGCGCACCAGCGGTGCCGGGCCGGGCAGCAAAGCCGAATTCGGGGCATGGGTTGCCTGGGTCGGCAATGGGGAAAGGACGACCGCCACCACCGGCAGGTGCGGGGCCAGAGTACGCACGACCGAAACCGGCACAGGATCCAGCACGCCCCCATCTACCAGAGTGTAACCATGCCACGCCTGCGGCGGCAGGACGCCCGGGATGGCAATGGTCGCCAGCACTGCATCCAACACCCTGCCCTGTTTTAGGATGACTTCGTGTCCGTGCTCGAGCTCGGTGGCAGTCACGGCGAATGGGATCTGGAGGTCGGTGAAGCTGCGCTCACCAAGCATCTTTTTCAAAACCGAATAGACGCCTGCCACCCCCAGCAGGGCCGGTCCATCATCAGACCGGCGGCTGAACAGGCTGGATTGGTCGACAGCACAAAATTCGGCGATGATGTCGTCAACGGGGTAACCAGCGGCGTAAACGGCGCCAACCAGGCCCCCGGCGCTGGTGCCGGCGATGGCTGCCACGTGGTAGCCGGCTTCCTCCAGGGTACGCAGGACGCCCAGGTGGGCGTTGCCCTTGGCGCCGCCGGCGCCCAGTGCTACAGCGATGGAACGCTTGCGGGGCATTGGAATTACATCCAAGCTCGATGGTTGAAACCGGATAATGCCAGCTGGATCATTCGCTTACTGTAGTTGGTAACGGGGGAGAAGTCAAGTCCCCGCCCCGGATCAAAGGTCAGGGCGAAGCATCCGAAGCAGCGTGCTGCCGCTACATGACACCATGCCTGATGCTTCGCCCGTACGGTGGCTGTCCAATCTCCTGAAGAACGGTGATGCAACTTCGCCGCGCGGCGCAGGGGAATTGTATTATTGACACAAATCCCAGATTGGCTGTGGAAAGGCGAGATTTGAGCGCAAAAAAAGTTCGTGAACGGGGACGCGGGATAATTCGACACCTGCTGCAGCTCGACGAAACAAGGTGCGTTCGGCTACGGAGCCGTTTGGAGGAGCGTCTCGACTGCGTTCGTGAGTGGTTTTGCTCGCACTATCGCTCGACGCGAGGAGGTGCGTTACGAGTACAATAAGCGCATGGGCACACCAGAGTGGCTGGAAAATTATCAGGCGGAGCTTGAGCACGCGGAGAGCGCACGGGCGGCGGGGAATGAGGGGATGGCGCGGGTGTGCGCCCGGCGGGCAGCGGGATGGGTGGTGGGGGAGTATTTTATTCGCCGCGGGATGGCGGTGAACAACCCCTCCGCGTACGAGAGGATGCGGATGCTGGTCGATCTACCGGATACTCCTCCGGAAGTGCAGGAGGTGGCGGAGCATTTTCGGGTGCGGATCACCATGGAGTACGAGCTGCCGGTAGAAGCCGATTTAATTACCGAAGCACGCTGGCTGAAAGCCGCGTTATTGGAACAGCCATAACGAGAAACTATTTGGGGAATACGGTTCGGGTTACATACTACGGAGGTGGAACCTGGCGCGCCGCTCCTTGGTAAACCATACCAGGGCTTTAATGCTGGTAATAAGTAGAAACACACTGCCCATCATTCCCAGGGCTGCCAGGAGGGTATTCGCGGTGGAAGGACGCTGCGTGCGCACGGATAATTCCGAAGGGGCCACCACCAGCCGGTCATGCAGATAAGCTTTATACTCCGGGCGCGGAGCCACCGGGCGGAAGGCGGCTGCCAGGCTTTTTTCCAGGCGGGTGATCTCCTCATCGCCAAACTTTTTATCGGTCACGCAGACCTCCTCACGGGATAAGCCACCACACCCACCGTCCCCGGGCCCAGATTGGCCGCGACGGATATGGATAGTTCAGTCAGGATAAGCTGCTCGCAGCGAAAGCGGGTACGCACCACTTCGAGTAGTTCCTGTCCGGTGGGTATATCCTGGGCGTGGACAACCGCGGCGTTGATGACCTGCTGCCCGACCTGTGCATAGAGCATCTCGAGCACCTTTTCCAACGAACGCCGGCGCGTGCGCACCCGGTCAGCCATATCCAGTGCCCCATCCCGCAGGATCACAATCGGTTTCAGGTTCAGAATGGAGGCCAGCGCGGCCTGCAGGGCTTTGACGCGGCCGCTCAGTCGAGCAAACTCGAGCGTGTCGAGGGTCAGAATAATAGCAGTCTGGGCACGGATGGTGCGCAGGTGCTCGAGGATCGTATCCAGGCTGGCGCCAGCTCGATCGAGCCGACGCGCTTCCTGGCACAAATAACCCATGGCGGCTGAACCAGATGCAAAGTCGAATGGGATTACATTCAGATCATCTTTTAGTTCACGGGCGGCAGCTTCGGCCGAAGCAAAGGTCCCCGACAGTTTGCTGGTGACATGCAACGATAGGATCGTATCACCCGTGCGGGCGATCCGGCGGTAAAACTCGATAAACTGATGCGGCGAAGGTTGGGAGGTTTTGGGAATAACCCGGTATTCGTTCACCAGCCGGTAAAACTCCTGGTTCGACAGGCTGACCCCCTGCAAATAGGTCTTTTCACCAAAGTGAATGTTGATGGGGATGACCTCGATGTCGTACTCGGCCTGCCAGTCAGGCGGGATATCCCCGGCCCCATCCATGACAATTCTCAACACTGTCTATCCAGCTCCTGGTTCGATGATATTGGCCAGCACCTCATCATCACCAACTTCTTCACGCAAGGACAACAAAGTGCGGTGATAAAGGCTTTTAACGGCACCTTCGGTGCGGCCCATAATCAGGCCAATTTCAGCATTCGACATGCGCTCGACAAACTTCAAGATTAACAACTGCTGGCGCTCGGGCGGCAGCTTGCGGATCATATTAAGCAGGTAATCCAGCTCTTCCGCTTTTTCCAGGTTAAGTTCCGGATGGTCGCTGCGGCTGGGTGGGAGGGTGATGTCGTCGATTGGAATTTCCTGGCGGCGGCTGTTATCGCGGTGCCAGTTGGCAACCAGGTTGTGGGCAATGCGGTAGAGCCAGGAAGAAAACGGAAGGCCGCGGTTGCGGTAGTTGACGATGTGACGCATCGCTCGCAGAAATACCCGTTCGGTAATATCCTCGGCATCATGCGAATTTCCCGTCCGATAGAAAACATACGTATAGATTTGATTGACGTAACGCTCATAAAGCCAGCCAAAAGCATCCGGGTCGCCCTGGATTGCGGCGTCGAGCGCGTTCTCATCACTGAACTCGGGCACAGTCCCCACCCACAGTTTATGGGGCTGCATGTCATACAACCCCACAATGATCGAAAAGTTTCTGAGAGTATATCACGAGCAACCGGGCAGAACTGGAGCGGGTCCGGCTGGCGACCAGGTTGACAACCATCGTTTTTGAGTTAGGAGGAATTTTGTCTCCACCTGCCAAAAAGCCAGTATAATTGTCCTACCGGGGATGATCGGCTTCGACGGAGGAGGCTGGTCCCGGATTGCGAGCCGAGAGGCGCCGACCTCGTCAAATCAGCGCAAAACACAAGTGCCAATCGCACAAACTATGCTGCTCTGCCCCTCGCAGCCTAAGCGAGGACATCAGCGAATGACCTTCTAACGTAAGGTCACGTCCACCTACCCCGCTCTCTGGCCGGTGGTAGACTGGGCGACACAATGCCAGAGTGCCGCATAAAACGCTGCTAATTATGCGAAAGAGGGGCTTTTGGCCCCCAGCGGCTAGCCCGTGTGCCACCTTGGCCGGCTGTGGTGGTCACCGGCGATACGAACAGCTGGCTACGCTCGTAGATATGCGCGGATCTATACTTTCGGACGCGGGTTCGATTCCCGCCATCTCCACTAGGAACGTAATGAGCCCTGAAGATTGACTTCAGGGCTCATTATTTTGCTATTGACTCCATCCCATGCTACCTTCCCAGCAGACCGGCAGCAAGGTTCGTTTGCGGACATTCGCGGGGCAGGGGATCTAAATTGGCAGGAGTGTATACACCTTTACTGCCCTAAGACCCTTCAATAACGCTAAAGCACAGCCTAGACCTGGAGCACGCTAATCCACCCGCAGCACCAGCCCTTTGAGATATTCTCCCTCCGGGAAATTCAATGCAATCGGGTGATCCGCGGCCTGCCCCAATTGAGTGACGATGCTCGCCTGCACTCCGGCGTCGAGGGCAGCACCTGCGACGATCTTTTGAAACAGGCCCCGGCTCACCCCACCCGAACAAGAAAACGTTACCAGATAGCCACCAGGAGCAATCAGTTTAAAAGCCAGCAGGTTAATATCCTTATAACCGCGGGCGGCGCGCTGGGCCAGAGCCGCAGTCGGCGCGAACTTAGGCGGGTCGAGGATGATCAGGTCAAACTGCTCGCCACGGTCGCGCAGAGAGCGCAGGTAGTGGAAAACATCCGCCTGGACCCACTCTACGCGGTCTTCTGGTAGGTGATTCTGCCTTACATTGGCGGCAGCGACCTGCAAAACATCAGCGGAAGCATCCACGCCGGTGACCTTCACGGCCCCACCCCGCAAGGCGTACAGGCTGAACCCGCCGGTATAACAAAAACAATCCAGGACCCGCCTGCCACGAGCCAGACTTTCCACACTGGACCGGTTGTGGCGCTGGTCGAGATAAAACCCAGTTTTATGACCGGCGGCGAGGTCCACGTTGAATTCCAGCCCGTGCTCCTGAATACGAACTGTGCCATCTACCAGACTCCCGTACAGTAAGCCGGTGCGTTCCGCAAGGCCTTCTAGTCCGCGCACGTCCGCATCCGAACGCTCGTAGATCGCGCGTGGGGTGAGCAAACGGGTTAGGCTGGCAACAATCGCCCCGCGCCAGAACTCGGCGCCAGCACTGAGCAATTGGAGCGATAACACATCACCGTAGCGATCCACCACTAATCCGGGTAGTCCGTCCAATTCGGCGTGCACCAGGCGGAAGGCATTGGTAAGCTCGGCTGGCAGCAGGTCCCGGCGCAACTGGAGGGCAAGGTCTAAGCGCCGCTCGAAAAACGATTCGTCCACCTGCTCGGTGGGATCCCAGGTCCAAACGCGCAGGCGGATTTGCGAGGCGGGGCTGTACGCAGCCCACCCCAGAAAACCGCCGCGGTTATCCAATACTGCCACAGTCTCCCCGGACTGCGGGTCGCCGTCTACTCTTTGGACCGCGCCTGAAAACACCCAGGGGTGACGGCGCAGCAAAGATTTTTCGCGCCCGGGCTTGATCTGGACCGATTTCTGTGTTTGCAATGGGTCACCCGTTGGATTAAAAATGGGTTTTTGCCCGGCGGACAAAAACCCATCGCTGGTCAAGGATCAGATCAGGCCGCGACCGACTCCGAAAACAGCCCGGTGCGGTAGGCAGCTTCTTCGAGGACATTCATGGCGTGCTCGATATCGCTGGATTCATGGGCAGCCGTGACAGTCGCTCGCAGACGAGCCAACCCGTGCGGAACGGCAGGTGAAACGACCGGCAGCACGAAAATATCATTATGCTGGGCTTCGGCCGTCATGCGGTACGCAGTCTCGTCTGCGCCGCACAAAACCGGCACGATGGCGGTGGCAGTGTTAATTGTATCGAAGCCGCGCGCCTGCAAACCCGAGATAAACTGCGTGCTGTTCTGGCTCAATTTTTCCACCCGCTCGGGTTCATCCAGGATCACCTTGAAGGCCTCACGTGCCGCAGCGGCCTGGGCTGGCGGCAGCGCCGCGGAGAAGATGTAGGCCCGGCTGGTGTGGCGCAGGTACTGGATCAGCTCCTTTTTCCCAGCGACGTACCCACCGACGGAGGGGATGGTCTTGCTCAACGTGCCCATCTTGATATCGATGACCGAGCCGAGGCCAAAATGCTCTTCAATGCCGCGGCCGGTGGCGCCCAAGACGCCGACCGAATGCGCTTCGTCGATCATCAACCAGGCGCTGTATTTCTGGCACAGTTCAACCACGCGCGGCAGGTTGAGGATATCGCCGTCCATACTGAAAACCGAATCGGCGACAACCAGTTTACTGGCTCCAGACTCCACCTGCTGCAGGCGCGCTTCTAACTGCTGCATATCGTTGTGCTTGAAGCGCAGCATTTTCGCACCTGACATCATGCAGCCATCGACAATACTGGCGTGATTCAACTTATCGGAGATCACGTAATCACCCCGCCCGACAAGGGAAGAGATCACCGACAGGTTGGTGGCATAACCCGACGTATAGGTGACCGCTGCTTCAGCGCCCTTAAATTCGGCAATGGTGTCCTCGAGCTCGCGGTGCAGATTGAGTGTCCCAGCCAGGGTACGCACACCGTGCGTGCCCGTCCCATACTGGTCGATAGCGTCTTTAGCGGCTTTGTTGATGCGAGGATGACCGATCAGGCCCAGGTAGCTGTAGGAGGCATACATGCCCATCTCGCGCCCATTGACTAACGCCCGCGCACCGCCCATCAACTCAGAGACCGGCTGGTTGTAAAAATAGAGCTCCATTTTTTTAAGGTCAGCGACCCGATCCACCATCGCCTGCACACGGCGGGCAACCGCATCATCCGTCCGGTTAAGATCCATATTCAATCTCCTTCTACGTAATACAAGGCCAACTTGCCCCTCCGGGACCCACTTACTAAGCGAGAAGTGTAGTCGAGAGTACCGGAAATGTCAAACTCGGTTTAGCTAAAAAGGATAGCAAATGACAGGCGGGCAAGCCAGATTCTGGCCAGCTATAGTTCGGAACCATGAAGATTACGAGCAAGATCATTTTGAGGACGTGTTATAATACAGGCTCGAACCAGCAGGAGAGCCTTAGATGACAGAGCTGATTTAGAACCCGGCACTATTTTTGGGAAGCAACTCGCGTGATTAATGTTTAACCGGAGGCTGCTGCCCCCGGTTTTTGTTTTCCTGGAGGTTCGACATGCTTACAGCTCACCACTTATACAAATCCTACGGCATCCAAACGATCCTCAAAGACGTATCTTTCAGCATCAATCCGGGCGAGCGGGTTGGTCTGATCGGACCAAACGGCAGCGGAAAAACCACCCTGCTACGCATCCTGGCAGGCAGTGAACAACCCGACCAGGGACACGTATCATTGACCCCGGGCAGCCTGCGGCTGGGGTTCCTGGCACAAGGATTTTCCCCGGACCCTGACTTGCTGTTCGGCGATCTAGTCAATCAGGTGCAAGGCAATTTGCCGGCCCTGGAAAACGAGCTGGCTGAACTCGCACAGCAGCTGGCAAACAGTCCTGAACAGGTCGACCTGCAAGAAGCCTACGACAGCACCCTGGCTCAGATGATGCGCGCCTCCGAACTGGCACCGAATTTTTTCGAAGCACTTCTGGCCTCCTTCGGGTTAGACCAAATTCCATCCACGCAGCCTGTGCGAATTCTAAGCGGGGGGCAGAAGTCGCGGCTGGCTATAGCGCTGGTGCTGGCAGGCAACCCGGAACTGCTGCTGCTCGACGAGCCTACCAACCACCTGGATATCAGCATGCTAGAGTGGCTGGAGCAGTGGCTGGGTTCTTTCAAGGGTGGAGTATTGATCGTTTCCCACGACCGCACATTTCTCGATCGGACTGTAAACCGCATCCTTGACCTGGACCCGGATACCCTATCTGTGAAAGCGTATACAGGCAACTACAGTGATTATTTAATCCAATACCAGTCCCAGATAGAGCGGCATTGGTCAGACTACCAGGACCAGGAAGCTGAAATCCGCCGGATGCGGGCGGATATCGCCCACACCAAAGAACAGGCCCGCTGGGTCGAAATCACGACCACGTCGCGCCAGCCGACGGTGCGCCGCTATGCCAAAAAAGTGGCCAAAAAGGCATCTTCTCGCACTAAAAAATTGGACCGCTACCTGGACTCGGAAGAGCGGGTCGAAAAACCAAAGACCCACTGGCAGATCAAACTCGATTTTGGTGAGCCAACCAGCCGAGGCAAGCAGGTCTTAAAATTCGACCAGCTGGCGGTGGGCTACGCCCCCGGCGCACCGCTGATTAAAGATCTCGAGCTGGGGGTGCGCGCTGGTGAACGAATTGTGATGACCGGGCCAAATGGCAGCGGCAAGACCACTCTCCTAAAGACAATTGCGGGGCAAATCTCACCGTTGGCAGGGCGGGTCAGCCTGGGGAAAAGCGCCCGTCTGGGGTATATGGCCCAAGAGCAGGATGTACTAGATCCACGCAGTAGCGCCCTGCAAACGATCCAAAATGTGGCTGCGATGAACGAGACCGAGGCCCGCTCCTTTTTACACTACTTTTTGTTCAGCGGCGATGACCCCCTGCGCCCCACCAGTCAGCTGAGCTACGGGGAACGGGCGCGCCTGCTGCTGGCGGTCCTGGTCGTCCAGGGCAACAACCTCCTGCTGCTGGACGAGCCCATCAATCACCTGGACATCCCCGCACGCGAACGATTTGAGCAGGCGCTGTCCAGTTTTAACGGCACCATCCTGGCGGTTGTGCATGACCGCTATTTCATTGAGCGTTTTGCGACCCGCGTATGGTACGTTGGTGAGGGCAGCCTGCGGCAGCAGGTGCTGGTATCTGAGCTCTCTGATTCCGCATAATTCGTAAGGTACTTATGCAGCTTTGATCGCTTCGTTTAGCTACAGAGTGGCAAACCTTTATAAAAACCTTGTATCTGACATCGATCTGTAATTGCCAGATCCGGGAATTATTGGGTATGATTAATGCAACACGCAGCAAGCCATTATCCGTTGTCGTTTTTGCCCATAATGGCCGAGTGAACCCAACACAGCGAGGGCAATTCGTAATTCATGATTTGGGTTTGCTTAAGGTGGATGCATGAGGCCAATTAAATTGCGAGTCTGGCTGCTTATCGTTATTACCGGGTTTTTAATTCTGGTCGTCTCCATACCGGTAAAGTCAGCCCAATTATTCCAGGTGACTACCCCTACCTCCCAGGATACCAAAGGTCTGGAAGAGGCGATCGCGGCGGCATTGGATGATGCAGGTACGCATCTACCGGTGACAGCTTTATTTTCGACCTCCATCGAGCAGGTCCAGACCAGCCCGGATGGGATGTGGGGAAGCGCGCTGCTGGTGCCCCAGGATCAAGAAACTGAAGAGCTGCTGCCCTCCGAACCAGGACTGGCAATTGGCCAGTGGGATGGGAGGGCGTGGCAAGTTTACCTGCCTTCCAATCCAGGCTGGATTGAAATACTCATGCAAACCCCGGACAGCCTGATCTCCCCCGCTCACAAGCAGTACTGGCTCGAGATCTACCAGACAGCCCAGACGGCTGCCCCCGAAGGACCCATCGGAGGTTACCTGCTGCCATGGGCGGGAGGCGTGCGGCGCTATCTTTCCCAAAGCATATTCCACGACCAGTACACACCGAGCGGCAGCGCCCATTATGCATTCGATTTTTACACTTCCGGTCAGATGTGGAATATTTACGCGGCGAAATCCGGCACGGTCTGGCTGTGGAAAGATGATATCCCCACCTGCCTGGCCTCAACCTGCAGCGAGTCACAAACTACTGGCAATTACCTGGTCATCCAGGACACCACCACGAACCCAACCACTTACCAGCTTTACCTGCACCTGGCAGAAGGCAGCATCCCGCCCCAGCTCAAAGCGCGCGGAGCCCCGGTCATCCAGGGGCAAATGATCGGCACTGCCGATAATACCGGTCAAAGCTGGGGGCACCACCTGCATTTCCAGGTGCATACCAACCCAGCCAGTTATTGGGGAGTCTCGATCGATATCTTGTTTAATGACGTGGATATCAACAGCGGGCGCCCGCGCACCCCTGCTGAAGCAGCAGCCTATCCAGAATACGGCAGCGTTGGGCGTGTGGACTATGTCTCCCAAAATTATGTCAAGGATGATCCAACACCACCACACGGCGATGTCCTGGAGCCTTACCTGACGGGATTTGAAGTCAGCGATGGCCAATTAATCCTGGAAGGGTGGGCAACCGATGTGGGCAGCGGGGTTGCCAGCGCCCGGTTTACTGCCTTTTATAGCAACACCTGGCACGACATCGGACCTGCGTTCTCATCGCTACTCTTCCAGTACGCCTGGGATGTGTGCGCCAGCGGGGTTCCTATTGGTCCAGTCAGCATCGGGGTCAAGGTGGTCGATTACGCCAATAACCAGACCCCGGCTGCGAACGGGATCCGGCACGGGTTGAACAATTCACACTGCGCCAGCCCGCCACCGGCCTGCGTCCCAAACAGCAATCAGGTCGCTTTGTTTGCGGGCGCTGATTATTCAGGGGACTGCACGCTTCTGGGAAGCGGTACATATGCCATCCCCGATCTGCTGGGAGCTGTCGGTGATAACCGGACTGCATCCATCAAGGTTGGGAGCGGCGTGCGAGCGACGCTTTACACGCAACCTGGCCTGAGCGGGCGCAGGGAAACCCTGACAGCCAATGACGCCGGGCTGGCTGACAATTTGATCGGTGAATTTACTTTGAGCTCCCTACGTGGTGGCAGCACGCAACGATCCAGCGGCGGCACCCAGCCTGAATTGGCCAGGTAACGGGGCAGCAATTACGACGAATGATTCGCTGACCTTCAGCTGGCGGGATATGGGCGGCGCCGTCAGATATGACGTCGAAGTGATCTCTGGCAGTATAGTCCAGGCGAGCGCCAGCAGCCTGATCCCCTGGTGGCGCACTGGGGGACTGCCACCCGGAAACTATTCCTGGCGGGTGCGGGGCTACAACCCGGCGAATACAGCCGGAAGCTGGTCTGCGTCGCTCGCATTCTCGGTCACATCGGCCGCGGCCGGGTCGGGTCCGGGTTATACACTACCATTTACCGACACCCTGGAAAGCCTGAACCCGGGCTGGGTCGCTACAGGGCAATGGCAGTGGGTCGATGATGCCAGCCAGGCACGCTCAGCCCAGCACGCCTGGGTATTCAAGACCCCCACGACGTCCGGCACTTATGCCGGCAGCCTGACAACCCCCGCGATTCCAGTTCCCCCAGGTGAATCAGCCCTCGAATTTTATTACCGCTACCAATCTGAGGGCGCAGGCACAAATTGGGACCAGCGGGTCATCCAGATCTCGCAGGACGGTGGTCCATTTGCCGATGTTTTACAGCTCAGTGACGACCCGGATTTTACCTGGCTGAGAAGTGCGCGCCTCGATCTCACACCTTATGCGGGAAGCACAATCCGGGTGCGGTTTGGGCTACAAAGCCTGGACGATGTGAACAATTCACCCCTGACCTGGGCGATTGATGACATCGTGCTGAGCACTGGCACATCCGCGGCCTGCCTGGACACTGGAGAACCGGATGATACACCCGCCCAGGCGACCCCGATTCTGGTGGACATCCCGGTCAACGGGGTCTTATGCCAGGCGGGGGATTTCGATTATTACCAGATCCAGATCTCCGAAGCGGGGACCGCGTTGGTTTTCGATATGGACGCCCAGTTTACAGGCTCGGTGCTTGACCCGCACCTGACTCTCTTCGATGTCGATGGTAGATCGCCGCTGGCTGTAAGTGATGATGAAATCCCCTTCGTATTGACCGACCCGCGCCTGGGGTATACGTTTGGCCGGACAGGTACGTATTACCTGCGGGTCAAAGCCTGGGACCATCCCGAAGCAGGCAGCCCCGCCCATACTTACACGCTGACTGCGCGCCAGCAGCCGCTGGTGAAATTAGTGACACCCTACCAGTAAGGGAGCGCTGCAGATTCCCGAACTGCGTGTCCGGGTGGTTGGGCAGGACAACGGCGGCATTGTCGAACGGGCCAGCTTTTACTGGCATGCCAGCGACTGGACAAACCAACCCTGGATCCCGCTTGGAGATGACGTGGATGGGAGCGACGGCTGGAGTGTCTTGTTTGATCCCGGCAGCTTGCCCGACCATACGGGGCTGGCTTTCGCGGCGCTGGTCGAAGACCGCAGCGGGCATACAACAGCCGCGGCTGCCTGGGATGTCACCCTCGACCGCAGCGCACCCCAAACCGCGCTGCTGCCCCTGCAGGCGGCCAGCGAATCAAGCGCCGTGCTGCTCAACTGGACATCTGGCGATAACCTGGCAGGCCTGGGCGCTTATGATCTCCAATACAGAGTCTCCGGGAGTGTCGATTGGCAGACGGTAGCCGTCAGCGATGGGAGTCAGCACAGCGGATGGATCATTGGTGAACCTGGGAAAACCTACGAATATAGGATGCGTGGGATTGATCGAGCGGGTAACAGCGAGGCTTACCCTGCCTCAGCCGAAACCCAAACCAGCATCCAGATCTGCAGTTCACCTGATAACTGGGAAACGACCGGGAACGGGGATGACCAGTATACGACGGCAACTCCACTTGGCATGGCTGCCCAGACACACAATTTTTGCAATCCTGGCGACCAGGATTGGTTCAGCATCAACCTGGCAGCGGGTGTACAGGTGCCGCTGGCGGTTGTGCCAACGAACGCAGCCTCCGCACCCGCTGTGCGCGTCTTCCGCCTGGATGGGGGAGTCCTGACACTGGTAACGGAAGCTATCCCCGCTCAATTCGGCAGACCGGTCTCCCTGGCACTGGAATCACCTTCCCCGGTAAAGTACTATATCCAGGTAAGCCACCTCGAACCGGGTGCGGCTGGAGTGATGGTGGGTTACCAGATTTTCACCAGCGAGCTCCAGACAATGAACTTCCCGGTCATCCGACGGTGAAGTTCCCAGTTAACCAGCGCTGAACCACAGTGGTATACTTCACGTGCCAGACCAGCAGGGGACAGGCTACTTCCCTCTGGATTTTCTATTGGATCTGAGCAGCCCGGCGCATGAAGCTAATCATCCAGATTCCCTGTTATAACGAAGCGGAAACCTTACCCGATACCGTGCGGGACCTGCCCCAGTCCATTCCCGGGATCGATTGTATTGAGGTTCTGGTGATTGATGACGGAAGCACGGACGGCACGGCATCCGTCGCCCGGGAGCTGGGAGTGAAGCACGTTGTCAGCCTGCCGTATCACATGGGACTGGCGTCCGGTTTCCGGGCAGGGCTGGAAGCCTGCCTTGAACAGGGAGCCGACCTGATCGTCAACACCGATGCGGACAACCAGTATTTTGCAGGCGATATCCAGACCTTAATCCAGCCGATCCTGTCGGGACAGGCAGCGCTGGTAATTGGTGACCGGGGAGTCAGCAGCCTGCAGCACTTTTCGCCGCTAAAACGGATGCTGCAGCGGACAGGGAGTTGGGTTGTTTCTCAGGCTGCCGGGATGAAAGTCAGCGATGCAACCAGCGGATTCCGGGCATTAAGCCGGGAAATGGCGCTGCGTACGCTCGTATTAAGCAACTATTCGTACACCCTCGAAACCATAATTCAGGCCGGGGCGCACAACATCCCTGTAAAATTCGTCCCCATCCGCGCCAATCCTAATACCAGGCCATCGCGCTTGATGCGTTCCACCACCCACTACCTACGCCAATCCGTCCCGACTATCCTGCGCGCCTACGCCATGTACCAGCCATTAAAAGTATTCTCAATCATCGGCACGCTGTTTATCATCGCCGGCCTGATTCCCGGTATCCGCTTTCTGGTTCTCAGGTATGTACTCGACCAGGGGACGGGGAATTTACAATCCTTGATCCTTTCCGCAGTCCTGTTGATTGTTGGATTTCAAATTTATCTATTTGGGGTGCTGGCCGATCTGATCGCATTCAACCGCAAAATGCTCGAGGATCAAAATTACCGGATGAAACGCCTCGAGTTGGAAGCCAGGTTCACGTCCAACAAATGAAGACTTTTATCTGGCGGTACGCCCTCCTGGCAGCCTGCATAGCTCTGCTGATCTCTGGCTGTATCCCGGTCGCGCGCCCAGAACAACCCACTCGAACCGGCTGGACGGTGGTCAACGAGGGTGGAACCCTCGGACAAACATTTACCGCAAATTTTGGCGGCCTGACTGCGATCGATGTCTATCTACAGCCAGAAGACAATCCGGATGGCGCCCTCGACCTGACAATGCGCAGTTTGCCTGGGGAGGCTGAACCAATCGCCAGCGCCAGCCTGCCCGCCAGGCAGGTGACCCGTCCCGGGTATTACCGGTTTCAATTCCCGGTTCAGGGCGGTTCGTTCAACGAAAGTTATTACCTGGAACTCGCACATACAGGCAGTGGATTGATCTCCGCAGGAACTGCCGTTCCCGAAGCTTACCTGGATGGTGCACTGTACATCGATAGGGCGGCTGCCGACGGGCAGCTGACCTTTTTGCTAGTCTATGATACAGCTCAGGCAGGGATCGGCTTTGCCCGCGAGCTCATCCAATGGGCCGGCTTGCTGGCAGCCGCAATCCTGCTGTACATCGTTCCTGGCTGGGGATTGGCAGGCTGGTTGTGGCGCGAATGGCCAACATCCAACTGGCAGGTGAAGCTGGCGCTGGCCGCGGGGACCAGCCTGGCGCTTTATCCCCTGGTTTTTTTCTGGCTAAGCCTGATTCACGTGCGCGGCAGGAGGCGTGATCGCATGGCTGCTGCCCATTCTGGGCCTGGCGGCTATCGTCTGGCGAAACCGCAGATGGAGACCTGAAAAGCATACATTCCGGTCAGCAGCCAGCCGCGTGCGGCTGGTAGATGCGGCATTCGTGCTCCTGGTTGGGCTGCTAGTTTTCAGCCGCTTTTGGATAATCCGCAGCCTGCCAGCACCCATGTTCGGCGACTCTTACCAGCACTCGTTGATCGTCCAGCTCTTCCTGGATAACGGCGGGCTGTTTCAATCCTGGCTGCCCTATGCAAACGTAGAAACGTTTACCTACCATTTTGGCTTTCATGCCAATACGGCAGTGTTTGCCTGGCTGACAGGCACTTCTGCAAGTGGGGCAGTATTGTGGTTTGGGCAGATACTGAATATTCTGGCGGTGTTGGTTTTGGTTCCTCTGGCAGTTAAGATTGGAAAAAACCCGTGGGCAGGGATAGCTGCAGTCCTGGTGGCAGGACTTGCCATCCAGATGCCTTCCTTTTTTGTCAATTGGGGACGCTATCCGCAGCTCGCCGGGCTGGCAATCCTTCCGGTTTGCACCTATTTCGCCTGGCTGCTGATTAAAGAGAACCAGCTGGACTGGCAACTGTTGGGGTTGAACTGGCTGCTTGCTGCCGGATTAGCCGTGACGCATTACCGGATCGTTATCCTGGCAGTGTTGTTCTTGCCGGCATGCTGGCTGCTGTATGTTCGCAGGGCAACTCTTAAAATAAGCCTGGCAAATACACTGCTGTACGGGGTGGGAGCAGGTGTGCTGGTCTTCCCCTGGTTTTTCAATCTGACCAAAGGAAACATCCTCAATATCCTAAATAACCAGCTCAGCACACCCGCACAGGCAGTCTCAACCTGGCAGCAAGCATACAATTCGATTGGCGATTTGAGTACATATATGCCCCTGTGGGTATGGCTGAGCCTGGCTGCCTGCTCCGCCGGGCTGCTGTGGCTGCGTTCGAAACCGGCAGCCACCATCCTGGTGTGGTGGCTTTTGAATTTACTGGCGACCAACCCGGCCTGGCTCGGGCTGCCGGGTACCGGGACAATCAGCAATTTTACGCTGTTCATCTCGGCGTATTTGCCGGCTGGCATCTTGATTGGTGGATCGGCAGGTTTGGTTGCCAGGACAAAGAATCAACAGCAGCCGGAACCAAAATTGCATTTCCGAGCCACGCTGCTGCCGGTCTTGCTGCTGGCAGGAGGCTGCCTGCTGGCAATCTTTGGGTCGCTGGCCCGCATGGACGACGGGCAGCCAGCAAACTTTGCGCTCGTCACCAACCCCGATCTGCGAGCGGCTAATTGGCTGCAAGCTAATACCCTGCCTAGTGACCGGTTCCTGGTAAATGCGTTCAAGGCATTTAACGATACCGCTGTCGTTGGGTCGGATGGCGGTTGGTGGCTGCCGCTGCTGGCTGGCAGGCAGACCTTCTTGAACCCACTGAATGCCGGGTTCGAACAGGGCAGCGGTATTCCTGGATCTGCCGATGCGCACATTGTGGATGCAATCCAAAATTTTGGGATTGGGGATCCGCGGGTGCTGGAATTGCTGGCAGGGCACGGAATCACCCATATCTATATCGGGCAGCAAAATGGAAGCGTGAACAGCGACAGCCCGCTCCTCGAAATCGAAGACCTGCTGCGCAATCCGGACTACGCCCCGGTTTATAACCAGGACCGCATCTGGATATTCAAGGTCCTGGCAGCACCCCGGGCAGCCCTGCCATGAAAGTGTGCTATTTTGGAACGTACCGGGCAGAGTACAACCGCAATGTTGTGATGATCGCCGGCCTGCGCCGGCAAGGCGTCGAAGTGATCGAATGCCACGAGCAATTGTGGCAAAATATCGAGGACCGGGTCCAGGCAGCCAGCGGGGGGTGGCTTCAGCCGCGTTTCTGGCTGCGGGTGCTGCGGACTTACATCCGCCTGCTGCGGAAATATACCCGGGCAGGAGCCTATGACGTGCTGGTCATCGGTTACCCCGGACAGTTCGATGTGTTCCTGGGCTGGCTACTTGCCCGCCTGCGGCGTAAACCGCTGGTGTGGGATATTTTCATGTCAATTTACCTGATTGCCCTCGAACGGGGCCTGGACATGCGCAGCCCACGCTCCATTCAGTTGTTAAAATGGGTTGAGAGGCGGGCTTTGCGACTGCCCCAGATATTAATTCAGGATACGCAGCAGTACGTTGAGTGGTTTGAGCATACGTATGGTATGGAGGCCTCCCGGTTCCGGCTGGTGCCCACAGGCGCAGATGAACGCATTTTCAATCCTCAGGCCAACAGGACCCCGCGGACCAATCATTTCAGGGTGACTTATTACGGCACATACATCCCCAACCACGGCGTACTGACCATCATTGCGGCTGCGCGACTCCTCCAGCACGATCCAGAAATCCATTTTGAGATGATTGGTGCCGGACCCGAATTGCCTGCAGCTCGCAGTTTGGCGGAGTCTGAAAACCTTACGAATATCACGTTTATCGAATGGCTTGATCAAAAAACACTTGCCGGGCGTGCCTCAACCACCGACCTGCACCTGGGAGTCTTTGGAACGACACCCCAATCCTTGATGACAATTCATAATAAAATTTATGAAGGTCTTGCGATGCAGCTGCCTGTACTCACCGGCGATTCGCCCGCCATCCGGGAAGAACTGATCCATCGAAAACACTGCTACCTGATCGAACGGGTAAACCCTGCTGTGCTGGCTGATGCCATTCAAACATTGAAAGCCGACCCGGGGCTCTGCCAGGAGATAGCCACCCAAGGTCACCAGTTGTTTTTGGAGCAATACACCATCGAGCACCTTGGGGAGCGATTCAAGGGGTATCTGTCCGAACTGATACAAAGCGCCTGAAGATAGGGCGTTATGGTTAACGAAGGATACCTCTGATAGACCATGCGCATATTAATGCTTGCCACCCAGGACCTTGAAAGCCCATCCGGAGTAGGCCGGTATTACCCGCTGGCGCGCGAGCTTGCCCAGCGCGGGCACCGGGTGTGGTTCGTCGGGCTGCATCCCGATTTTAATAACCTGGCTGAAAAAGAATTTACCCTGGATGGGATCCAAGTGATTTACGCGGCACAGATGCACGTGCAAAAATCCGGCAGCCAGAAAACGTATTATTCAAGTGCGCACCTGATCCAGCGCGCGACCTCGGCAACCTGGGCACTATACAAAGCTGCACGTTCAGTACCGGCTGAAATCCTGCACATTATGAAACCTCATCCGATGAACAGCCTGGCAGCTCGCGCGGCCCAAGGAAACCCCATTCGCAAGGTGCTGCTGGATTGTGATGATCAGGAAACCGCCAGCCGCTTCAGCGGGCGCTGGCAGCGAGCTGGAGTTGCTTTTTTTGAGAACCACACTCCTGAATGGGTCGATCACATTACATATCATAATTCCGAGCTGGAAAAATTCTTGTTAAATCGTGGAATCGCGCCGACGAAAATGAGCTACCTTCCCAATGGTGTGGACCTGGAGCGGATGCAGATCCCGCACGAAAACGAGGTACGCAGATTGCGTAGCGAACTCGGGTTGGATAATCTCCGGGTAATCGCTTTCGTCGGTTCCTTGAGCCTCACCAGCCATCCAATCAACCTGTTATTTGAGGCGGTAAATCTCGCCCAACAGGCATACCCCACGATCCACCTTCTGGTGGTCGGTGGAGGCGATGACTACGAACACCTCCAGCAACTCGCCAGGACAATGGGTATCAGCGGGCGGATCACGTTTACAGGAAGGATCCCGCACCAGGAAACCCCGCTCTACTACCGCCTGGCAGAGGTGGTGGTGGATCCTGTCTATGACAACCAGGCAGGTCGCACGCGCCTGCCCATCAAATTATTCGAAAGTTGGGCGCTTGAAGTTCCGTTTTTAACCGGAGATGTGGGTGACCGCAGGCTTGTGTTGGGTGATCCCCCGGCAGGGGGCCTGGTTCCGGCTGGCAGCGCCCAGGCTCTGGCAGATGAAATCATGCAACTGTTGGATAACAAAGACCTGGCCCGCCAATTCTGCAAGCGAGGTGTGGAACGCCGCACCATCTACGATTGGCGGGTATTGGCGCAGGAAATGGAATCCATCTACCATAGGGTGCTTTCTGGTCAGGCAGTCACCTCAAAATCCGAGCCTGCGCATGATTGATAGCTATCGCCTCACCCGTCGTTTTGTAGCGAAAAATATTGCAGTGCTATTTTCAGGTACAGCCCTGGCACAAGGATTGACCGCAGTGGTGTACCTGGTGCTTGCGCGGCACCTCGGATCATCCAGCTACGGCGTGTTCGCATCTTGCCTGGCTCTTGCCAGCCTGACCAGCCTGGCGTTCAATCTGGGTCTGGAACTTTGGCTTCTCCAGGCCGGCGGTAAGGACCCGCAAGCCATCAAAACCCAGGCCGGCAGCATTCTCATGATTAAGGTGGGGCTGGGTTTCGCCTGGCTGGTTGTGCTTGGCGTCCTGCAGCCATACCTCAACCAGCAAACGTTCCCGCGGGACGTCTTGCTGTGGACTGCACTGGTTGTCTTCCTGGACAGCCTGTTCATGACAGCCTTAACAGCCTTCAAGGCCAGCCTGCAAAATCGATTTATCCTATATATCGAACCAACAACCGATCTGTTCTGGCTGGGCGGCACCTTGCTGCTCATCAACCGGCAAGTTAGTGAGCTGGTCCCGTTTTTATGGGTCAGGGTGCTGGTCCTGGCGTTTGGATTAGCGGCTGCCCTCCTGATGGTCAGAATTAAGGTTGGCCTAGGCGTCCGCCGTTCTATTATTCGCCAGGCCCTGGTTGAAGCGCCCCCGTATTTTGCTTCCGAACTATTCGCCGCAGTTACGATGCGGATTGATCTGCTGTTTGTTGCGATTTTTCTCGGCAGCCAGGCGGCTGGCATTTACTCCCCGGCTCTGGCTGTGATCAACACAACCTTCTTTATACCAGCTGCGATTGCCAACGTGATGATTCCTGTCCTCAGCCATTTAAATCAAAACCACATCCAGCAGGCTCGTTTGACCGCCCAGCGCCAGATTTTACTGCAAGCTGTTGTTGGGGTGGCAATGTTCAGCGGGGCTCTGCTGCTGGCACCCCTGCTGGTGGGTTTTCTGGGAGAAAGCTACCAGGGGACAGCCAGCCTGCTGCGGATATTAAGCGTGATCCTGCTGCTGAAACCGCTGACTTTTTCCCTGGCGACCATCCTGGTGGCGACAGGCAACCAGAACAAGCGCATCACCGTCCAGATGTTGGCCGTTGCCGCCACCATTGGGCTGGATCTGGTCGCCGTTACGTGGTTTGGACTCCCGGCGGTAGCCCTGGTTTATGTGCTGGTTGAAGGTCTGGTGCTGGGTGGGTATGCCTTCCAAGTACGACGCTACGCGCCCTATCTCTCAAAACCGACTCCGTCTGGAATTACCGGTCCCGCAGGCTGATGAACATCCTGCTGACAAACGTCCATTCTGCTTACAATGCAGGCGACCAGGCCTTGATGCTCGAGAGCCTACACCAGATTCGCGCAGCCTTTGGTGAACGAGCAAAGATCACTATCGTGGCAGACGATCCAGACAGCCTGGCTGGAGACATCCCTACCATCCGGTCTATGTTTGGCTGGCTTCAACGCAGGCACCCAGACGGGAGCGTAACGCTCGAGCCGGCACGCGTCCTGGCGCTGCCGCTGCTAACCTGGCTGCCGCTGCTGGTGTTCCGGATGACCGGCTGGCTGCCGACCCGCCTGCTTCCAGCCGAACTGGCGTCTATAGTGCGCTCCTATGCGTCCAGCGAAGCTGTGGTCAGCGTCGGAGGAGGTTTTTTATACAGCTCCGCTCGCGGAGTCACGCTGTTAGTGCATGCCTACTCAATTTTTCTGGCGCAGGTCGCGGGCAAACCGGTGTACATGCTGCCCCAATCCTTTGGACCGTTCCGCAAACCCTGGGAATGCGCAGCCATCCGTTTCGCGCTCCGCAAGGTAAGGGTGATTATGGTCCGGGAGCCAATCTCCTTCCAACAGCTTTTGGCGTGTAAATTACCAAAATCCAGGCTGCACCTGGTTCCCGATCTTGGTTTCAGGTTTCCCAGCGAAGTAACACCCGCATTACGCGCGCAGGCCGACCAGCTGCTGGCGGCGATCAGCAGCACCCAACCCCGAATGGGCGTCACCGTCATTGATTGGGGCGCTCAATTTAGCGATTTTTCCAAGCAAGAGCTGTACGAACAGGCGGTGGCCGAAGCCTGTGCGTATTTCATCCAGCATACCAATGGCAAGGTGATTTTTTTTCCACAGGTATGCGGCCCAACGCCTGCCCAGGATGACCGGCTGCCCGCCCGGAGGGTGGCCGCGCGCCTGGCAAATCTGGGCGAACTCGGTCATACTGCTTGAAGAGCGCTATCACCCTGCAGTATTAAAGCAGGCTTATGCCCGCATGCAGGTTTTCGTTGGAACCCGGATGCATTCGAACATCTTCGCCCTTAGTGAATGTGTGCCCGTTCTGGCAATCGGGTATTTGCACAAAACCGAAGGAATCATGCAGATGTTTGGGCTGGAAAAATGGGTATTCGACATAAAAACGATCCAAAAAGACACCGTGGCAACGCGCCTGGCTGAGCTGCTGGACCAGCGCCAGACCGTCATCGGCCAAATCCAGGAACGGCTGCCTGCCATCCAATCCGAAATTGACGTTGCCAGGGAGCTCATCGTGGCAGATTTACGCCAGCGCGACGGACAGCCAAAATGAGCAAACTCCGGGTACTGCAGCTGGTGTTCGATTTCCAGGTGGAATCAGGCGGCGGAGGCGTCAGCCGATTTGCGATGGACCTGTGCCGGGCGCTCGACCGGAACCACTTTTCTCCAGCGATTTGCGGCTTGTGGACCTGGGGAACCGAGCTCGAAGAACAGCACCAGCAGCAGCTTTCTATGGAAGGTGTGGAGGCGTTCACAGCCGCACACTGGGATGCTGCGCACCCCTATAAAAGTTTCCGCCTGGCAATGGCGAACCTGATGAACTATCTGCACCAAAATCGTATGGATATCGTACACAGCCATTCGGAGTTCAGCGATGTCGCAGCTTTGGCGGCGAGAGTACGCCGGCGGGCACCGGTGATTGTCCGCTCCGTGCACTATGGCTACCAGCATGAATGGCGCAAACGCCCGCTCCGCCGCCTGCTGTTCTCACAATTCCTATACCCGATCTATTACCAGCAGGAAATCGGTATCAGCCAGGGTATCCAGGAGCGGTTAGATGCTCGCCTATGGTCACGTTTGCTCGGTAAGAAGAGCATGTACCTGAATAACGCCATCAATTTAAAACGCTTTGAAAAAGCATACCCCCCCAGGCAGGAGCTGCGCCGTCAGCTTGGGCTGCCTCAGGACCAGTTCATCATCGGGAGCGTAGGTCGATTGAGCGAGCAAAAGGATTACCAGACCCTGGTACGGGCAGCCGCCATTGTTGCGCGTATCTCTCCACAAGCCTATTTCATCCAGGCAGGCGACGGTGAGCAGCGCCAGGAATTGGAAGCCCTGGCAGCCGATTTGGGGTTGACCGGCAAATTTCACTTCCTGGGGAGACAACCTGAAGTCGAAAAATACCTGGCTGCCATGGATTTATTTGTTTCCTCTTCATTGTGGGAAGGTCTACCGACGGTCATCCTGGAAAGTATGGCTAGCGGAGTGCCCGTCGTGGCAACCGATATACCCGGCACCCGCGACCTGATCGAAGCTGGTGTAAATGGCTGGTTGGCCCAGGCAGGGAATCCGGAAGCGCTGGCCCAAAAAATTATGGAGGCTCTCCACTCACCTGAGTTAAGAGCCACCTACATCCAAAGAAGTCGCCAGGTTGTGAACCGGTTTTCGATTGAAAATGTTGCCCAACAACATGAAGGGCTTTACCAGACATTGGCTGCTGCTAAATCACCGCCCACTTAATCCCCCAGCTTTCACATACTTCAAAAACCACTTATTCTACTTGCCCCGCCTCTAAATCCGTGTCCCTTGCATGGGGTGAATTAATTCCCGGGGGGTTGGATGTTTACCTCGAGGCTGCCTACATCCAGTATTTCACCCGCCGTCACGACATACACAGTCGCCTGGCCAGTTTCATCCTGGAGAATTTCATAACCCTGGTAGACTTCCACGTTGCCGATCACGATGACATACTCCATCGGTGGGATATTCACAAAAGCAAATTTGCCATCCGCATCAGTAATCGTCCCCGGGCTGAACGCCGTGTCGAGGACAAAGGCCGCCTGGTCTTCCTGCCGGACGACTTCAGCCAGCCGCACCACTGTGTTAGCCAGCACCCCACCCGTTTTTTTCGAAACTGCGATCCCGGTTACCCCGCCTTGCCCGGCTTCCAGGGTTGGCAAGGGTGTGACCTGGGAGGCTGAGCTCGCTACCGGAGTACCTTGTGACTGGCACCCGGTGAACAGCATACTTATTAGTATCAAGACGACTGCAAGCGCCTTAAATTTCATAAACCAACTCCTGTGAAGTCATTCGTCTCGCAACAATGTTATCCTATCCCGGGTATTTCGGCAATGAATGATGGTGGCGAGTTACATGGCTTTCACAAAATGGGGTAGAGCCTGTTGAAGTATGAGGGCTGGCTTACCTGAAAAAACGATCAGAAAGCCCGGAATACTTCCAATGCGCTATGCAAAATACGCTGGTATAACCCATAAGCATTATTGCTTGCAGCTCCCCCGCATTCTAAAATAAGATCAGTACTATGCCTGATTATCGATCATACTCTAAGGAGAAAGCCGTATGAAACAAAAATTATTCACCCTGTTACTGGTCATGGCAATCGCTCTTGGTGCTGTAGGCATCATGCCAGCAGCTGCCCAGGCTTACCAGACCTCATTCACAACCTCCATCACCTATCAAAACGTGGATACGCTCCAGGCAGACGCCGTGCAGATTTATTTCTACGCTGCGCCCGATTCCACGACCCCAATCATCATCAACCGCCCTGCGCTACCCGCAGGAGCAGGCACATCCCTGTTCATCGGCAGCGTGACTGACATCTCGTCCGGCTTCCGCGGCTCGGCGATAATGCTGGCGGACCGCCGTCTGGTTGCCACCCTGGTGCAGGTGCCCCAGTCGACAACTGTCAAGAACCGGCCTCTCTCAAACGGCTTTGAAAGTGGATCGCCCTCGATCCTGCTCGCGACTGTGTTGAAGAACCAGTTCAATTACACATCCGTTTTCTCGGTCCAAAACACCGATACGCAGATGAACAACATCACAGTTGACTTTTACAACACATCCGCTGTCAAGGTCACCACCCTTACCCAGGCAGTCCAGGCTGGCGCATCTTACTACGTGGATGCCGGACAACAAGCTGCCCTTGGGTCTTCATTTAACGGTTCAGCCGTGGTCACTGCCAAGCGGGCAGATAACGTCACCGATGGCAGCATCGTTGCGACCGTGATGGAGCTGCAAACCAACGGGACAGGCGCATCAGCCTTTGAAAGCGTCAGCGGCGGCGGGCAGACATTCTACATGCCTTCAGCACTCTGCAACGCCTTCGGCGGTTACAACAGCGCGTACGCCGTTCAAAACACCAATCTGACGACCCCCACATCTGTAACCGTAACGTACAGCAACGGTGCTCATCAGACCCAGAGCATTGGACCAGGCGCCAAAGCCAGCTTCCTTGGCTGCAGTGCAACCGGCGCAGTGAGCGGCTTCAGTGGGTCTGCTACCATCACCAGCACAGCCACAGATGTGGTTGCCATCGGGAAAGTCAGCGGCCTGGGCGTCTCATCCGCCTTCCTTGGTGCTGAAAGCGGCACGAATAAGCTCGCCTTGCCGTATGTCCGCTGGTCACAAACCCAATATGACAGCGGCAACCGCCAGCGCGCATTCATCGCCGTGCAGAATGTCGGCGGAGCCACCATCCCCGCCAATGCGTTGTCCGTAAAATATTACGACAAGAACGGCACCTTGCTGGCAACGCACACCTTCAACCAGACCATCGCCGTTGGGGCCAAGGTCAACTCCAACCCCTATTTCAATTCTGCCGCAAACATGGCTGAATTCGGTTATTACAGCGATGGCACGTTTGGCGGCAGTGCTGTGGTTGAGTGCACCGCGGCCAGCTGCGAAGTAGTGGCTATCGCCCGCGTCCAGTCCCGGGTGCCGGCATCTGGTGAGACCGTGGGCGAAGACTACAACGGGATCGGAATTCCCTAATCAGAATTTACCACTAAATCACAGACCAATTCGCTTAACTAGATCAGGTATTTATTCAAACACTTTCGGCGAATTAACCAGTCCAGTATAATCAATCCAAGGGAGAAGAAACTTCTCCCTTGGATTCTTTTAGGGAGCACTGCCCTACATAATGAATATCAACAACCTGATCCTAAAAGGGAAAGCGCTGCTTGCGTTTTATCGCAGCGACCCCCAACTTGCCCGTTTGGTCCGGGAAATTAAGAAAACGAATAAAACATTTCTCAGTTATCCGAAATTATTGAGCCTTTCGAAGGCATTTTTCCAGGTACAGAACCGGGCATCCCAACAAATATACGCAGCCGAGTTTGGCGTAGGTCGTGGTGGCAGCGCGATGATGCTGGCTTATCTAATCCAGAAGTCCGGTGGGACACTCAGCTTGTACGACTTGTTTTCCCGCATTCCACCTCCAACAGTCGCAGACGGACTGGAAGCACAAAATCGCTATGAAAAGATCATAGCTTCAGAAAACCTGGATGATTATTATGGCAATATTCCAGACCTTTTGTCCGTAGTGAAAACCGACTTAGCTAAGGTTACAGATTTGGATAACGTAGACTTTGTCATTGGAAAGTATGAAGAAACTTTACCCGCGCTGACAGATAACAAACATTTTCACCTGGTCCATATTGACTGTGATTGGTTTGAAAGTACGCGTGCCGTGTTAGCGTATCTGAGGACACGCCTGGAACCGGGAGCCATCCTGCAATTTGACGACTACGGTTTTTGGTCAGGGTCAAAAAAAGCGGTGGACGAAACAGACTGGTTAAGACAGGGTTCCCGACACCAGGTTGGGGACGCGCTTGTTATTGTTATGCCTGATGTGGAATTGCATCCAGGTAATCACTGAAATAAAATGAAAAAAGATAGATCCTATTTCAGCCGATTCCAAAAGGAATTCGCCGTTTTCGATCAATATTTTATTAAGATGCTTTCGGCGGCTTACCCAGTTCAGGGTATGAACGGCACCGAAATTGAATAAACCGCCTGGTAGGTTTGGGTAAGAGCGCTGGCTTCGCGGTTGATTTCACCACCAAACGTATATAACTGCGTCCCCGCACCGATAACGCCCATCCCGGTCCAAACCGACTGGATTGGATTTTCAATTCTTTGCCACAAATTGGCTGCTGGAAAAAACTGCAGGTTTGACAATGGCCGCCCGTCTTTCTCATCCCCTCCAAGTACAAATACCAGATCTCCAACATTTGTCATCCCATGGCGAGCGCGCGCTTCAGGCAGTGGCATCCCCTCTGACCATGGATTTTCGCCGCTTTCTTCCAGAACCGGTGTATACACATCACTGCGCGTGAGAATTTGCCCATTGGCATCCAACCCACCCATCACATAAACCCTCCCCCCTGAGATTGCTGCGCCCGCGAAGGCACGCGCAACCGGCATCGGCGTTATTTCTAGCCAGCGCCCCGATTCACCCGCCGCAGCTGGCAGGTACATGTACACCTCGCTCCGGTATTCCGAACCATCCCAACCCCCAAATAAATACAACCTGCCTTCGTATGCGATCAACGCATACGCGCTCAACGGGCGAGGCAGGCGAACTCCTGTCTCCCAGGCATCCAGGCGAGGGTCATAGATTTCCAACACATCTGAAACTTCGCCAGACGATAATTCGCCACCAGGAATAAAGATCCGGCCGCCAATAACTGCCGCCTTTGCATTCATCACCGGCAGTGGTTTTGGGGATTTTTCACTCCAACTGTTGCTTCCAGGGTTATACAGGTCGACGCGGTCTGTGATACCAGTGGGGCTTTCCCCACTGATCACGTAAATCAAATCTTCCACAGCCGCGACAGCAGGGTTGTTCCGTGCAACCGGGAGAGATTCTTTGGCTTGCCAACGGGAGACCTCAGCAAGCTGCCCTTCCCTTTGCAGGCCAGGTAAAGGCAGCTCGACTGCAGGTGATCGGGACAACACCCAGAGAGCAGTCAGTGAAACTGCTGCGATCAGGATAACTGCCAGGGCAAAGACCAGCCACGTACGCCTAGATTGTGAGGCAGGGGTGGCTGCCACCTGGCCAACTCCACCATTTTCGCCCGGACTCTCATCTCCAAATGGAGTGACCAGGCCGCTGCGAACAGCCCACATCGAGGCCTCGGTCCGGGAGGAAACATCGATTTTTCCAAAAATATTCCGGAGATGGACTTTAACAGTATTCGTGCTGATGGCAAGTTTCTGGGCGATTTCCTTGTTGCTCGCTCCTGTTGCCACCATCTGCAAGATTTCTAATTCTCGCTCGCTGAGCTGGTTCGTATTGTCCATTCAGAGCATCATCACTGGGGAGGTCTATGCTTACCCGGAATACCCGACTTTCATGCGGATTATATCACCAGCAGATTTCTGACATTCCTGGCACAAGCCTAAATCTTCCAATCGGGGCGCAGGACTGCGGCTGGGGGAAGCATCCAAAAAAAGTAAGTGCTTCTCGGTCGAAAAATACATCAATTCGAGCCCATCCGTCAGCGATACAATTGGGGTAAATACAGTTCGGAATACCTCACCTAACCGATGACTCCCCTATCCCTATCCGAGTTTAATGAATCCCTCAGCTACTGCCAGCGCTGTCCGCGGCTGGTTGCCTCCCGTGAACAGGTTGCCCGCCATAAACGCCGCGCCTATGCCAGCGAGATCTACTGGGGCAAACCAGTCCCGGGTATGGGTGATCCAAATGCCCGGCTTTTAATCCTGGGATTAGCACCCGGCGCACACGGCGCGAACCGCACCGGCAAGATGTTCAGCGGTGACAAAGCCGGTGAATTTGTTTTCCGCACCCTGTATAAGACCGGTTATGCCCTGAATGCTGATCCTCCGGAGGGAGATAACGCTTGCCAATTACGCGATGTTTACCTGACAAATGCTGTCCGCTGCGCACCACCAGCGAATAAGCCCACTCGGGATGAGCAGGCGCGCTGCCGGGAACACCTGGTCGTTGAACTTGGGATGCTGGTTCAAGTCAGGGTCGTTTTGGCGTTGGGGAAAATTGCCTTTGATAATTTCCTTCTGCTGGCAGACGGTTTGGGGCAGAAAATACCCCAACCGCGCCCCAAATTTAGCCACGGGATGGTCACACGCCTGGGTGATTGGCAACTGGTTGCCAGTTATCATCCCAGCCAGCGGAATACACAAACTGGACGGCTGACAGCCCACATGTTCGAAACAATTGTGAATCTCTGCCGCCAGCTAGCTCAGGAAGGCTGAGGATTAACCCTCTAAGTGGCCTAGATGGCCCCCAACAACCGGCAGAGAGATAACCATTGATACAGTAAAAATAAAGTGACACGCTAACAATAGATGCGAAAAACACTGTCATATTGCCCCTTAACTATCCAATTTGGAACAGGTTCCACACTGTTCAGGTACAATTAGCACGGCAGCGAATACCAATAAAATTACAGGAGGAAGTGGATGAAACAGCCAGATTGGGCAGCAGTGGCGCGGACTGTTGTCTTATCGCGCCAGATTGATGATCTGGAAGTTTCGGAACTCACACCTCAGGGAAAAATCAAATACCAGTTTTCGGCAGGTGGGCATGAATTAGCCCAGGTCCTGCTGGCAGGTGCTCTGGACCACCCACACGACGCTGCCGGAGTGTATTACCGCTCGCGGCCGTTTATGCTGGCCAGCGGCCTCACCGCTGCAGAAGCCCTGGCGGCAGGCATGGCCCGCCAGGGCAGCCCAAGTGGTGGGCGTGATGTGGGGGTCGTGTACAACCTCCCAAAACGCAGCGGCCCAACCATCCTGCCTGCCTCCGGGGATGTAGGTGCGCAGTATACACCGGCTGCCGGTTGGGCACAGGCGATTCGCTACCGCAGGCTAAGTCTGCAGGAGGACGCCTGGCAAGGTGCCCTGGCTGTAGCCCTTGGAGGAGACGGGAGCGTTGCGACGAACGGTTTTTGGGCAGCCCTGACAATGGTGACAACACTGCGCCTGCCTTATTTGTTTTTTATCGAAGACAACCGTTACGGGATATCTGTACCCGCCACATTCCAAACGCCCGAAGGCAATATTGCCGAGAATTTGCGGTCCTTCAAGAACCTGACCATCCTGGAAACCAACGGCAGCCATCCAGACCAGGCCTGGGAGGCTATATCTACCGCCGTAAGTACCATCCGCAGCGGAGACGGCCCCGTCTTGCTGCGGTTGTGCGTTCCCCGGCTGCGCGGCCATACTTACGTGGACAACCAGGCGTATAAATCCGAGGCCGAGCTGGTCGAGGAGGCCAGCCAGGATCCAATCCCCCTCTTAAAACGATACTTGTTGAAGAAGAAAATCCTTGATAAAGCCGGCTGGGATGCTCTGGAAAAAGAGGTCACGCTCGAGCTGGAGCAGGCGCTCCAAACAGCATCCACCAATCCCGAACCGGAGCCCGGCTCGGTCACTCACCATCTTTTTTTCGAAGGATTATCCCCGACACAGGGTGGCCTTCGCCCCGAAGTAGCCGGGCTAAAGCCACAGCCGGGACTCCCCAGCACAGATGGGCCGCGGATCAACTTCCTGGATGCCGTTAAAAGGGTGCTGGAAGAAGAAATGGCACTCAACAATCGCATCCTTGTGTTCGGTGAGGATGTCGGTGTAAAGGGCGGGGTGCATGGGGCCACGACAGATATGCAGAAACGCTTCGGGGCTGAGCGAGTGTTCGACACTTCGCTCTCGGAAGAAGGGATCATCGGGCGCTCGGTAGGGATGGCCCTGGCCGGTCTGCTGCCCGTGCCTGAAATCCAGTTTCGCAAATACGCCGATCCGGCCCACGAACAAATCAGCGATTTAGGTACCCTGCGCTGGAGGACAGCCAACAACTTTGCCGCCCCGGTAGTGGTTCGCATTCCCGTTGGTTATGCCAAGAAAACCGGGGACCCCTGGCACAGCGTCAGCGGCGAATCAGTCTACGCCCACACCCCCGGGTGGCGCATTGCTTATCCCAGCAATGCTGCGGATGCAGCCGGTCTGCTGCGAACTGCGCTGCGAGGCGACGATCCGACATTTTTCTTCGAGCACCGGGCGCTTCTGGACAGCGCTGAAGGACGCCGGCCTTACCCCGGCAACGAATACTGCCTGGCGTTCGGGCAAGCTGCAATCGTCCTGGAAGGCAGCGAGCTGGCAATCATCACCTGGGGAGCAATGGTGCCGCGCTGCCTGAAGGCAGCCCAGGCTTACCCAGGCCGGGTGCGAATTCTCGACCTGCGGACGATCATCCCTTGGGATCGTGAAGCTGTGCTGGACAGCGTCCGGAAAACGGGAAAAGTGCTGATTGTGCAGGAAGATACAATAACCACCGGGTTTGCGGGAGAAATCAGTGCGACAATTGCCGAACACGCCTTTCAAGACCTGGATGCGCCGGTCGCCCGGCTTGCCACGCCAGATATCCCGATTCCATTCAACCTCGGTTTAATGAACGCTACCATTCCCAGTGAAGCCAGCATCCGCAGCCGGATTGATGAACTGCTTGCCTGGTAGTTTGCATGCGGAAACCTGTAAGCTGGTAGTGCAAAAAAACCGCAGGAGATACCTATGCCAGAAAATAACCTCATTGTGCATGAAAGGTTCGAGGCAGTTAGCCTGCTCCGGCTGAACCACCCAGAGACATTGAATGCACTCAGCCCGGCGATGTTATCCGCTCTATGCGACCAACTCGAAGTGCTGGATCAGGACAGCACAACGCGCGCCATTATCCTGGCTGGCAGCGAGCGAGCATTTGCAGCCGGGGCAGATATACCGACGATGGCGGGTGCATCTGCATTGGATATGATCCAAATGAATACGCGCAGCTACTGGCTGCGGATGAGGGCAATCAATAAACCCATGCTCGCCGCGGTGCGCGGATTTGCGTATGGCGGCGGGTGTGAGTTGGCGCTGCAATGCGACCTTATTATTGCCGCCGAAGATGCCCGGTTCGCCCAGCCAGAAATCAAGCTCGGGATCATGCCTGGGGCAGGTGGAACGCAGCGCCTGGCGCGTGCCCTAGGTCCGTACCGGGCCATGGAGATGATCCTGACCGGTGAACCAATTACAGGTCTGGAAGCGTATACTTATGGGTTGATTAACCGGGCGGTCCCTGCAGAGCGAGTCGAAGGGGAAGCCCTGGAGCTGGCCCGATTAATCGCCAGCCGTCCGCCGGTCGCCGTCCGCCTGGCGCGTGAAGCTCTCCGCCTTGGATTTGAAAGCACGCTGCGAGATGGGCTCGAAATCGAGCGCCGAAATTTCTTGTTGCTGTTTGATACACAGGACCAGGCGGAAGGGATGCAGGCATTTTTGGAAAAACGACCACCTGTATTTAAAGGCGAGTGACTTAAGAACATGGTTTTTCAAATCGTCACACCTTTTTCTATTCGCCTGGGAATTACCGGGGCCGGGACCATGGGCAGCGGAATCGCCCTGGCGGCTTTGCTGGCGGATATTCCGGTGATCTTGTTCGATATCAATGGAGCGATGCTGGACCGCGCCCGCGATTACATCCAACATCACCTGGATCGCAAGCACAAATCCAGCTTGCTTGACCGCCTGACTGCCACCAGCCAGCTGGAGGACCTAGCGGGCTGCAACCTTGTGATCGAAGCCGCCCCAGAAATCCTGGCTGTAAAAATTGAGCTCTTCCAACAGCTGGCTGCCTGCTGCAGTCCAACAACCATCCTGGCGACAAACACCAGCACCCTGGCTGTCACTGCCATCGCCAGCGAGGTTCCCAATCCCGGGCGGGTCGTCGGGATGCATTTTTTCAACCCTGCACCGGTGCTGCCGCTGGTAGAAATTATCCAGGGCGCCCAAACCGAGCCGAAAGTGCTGCAAACCGCCATTGAAGTCGCTGAAAAGCTCGGCAAAACCGCGGTTGTCGTCCAGGATCGCCCTGGCTTTATTGTCAACCGGGTGGCGCGCCCCTTTTATGGTGAGGCCCTACGCCTGGCGGGCGAGGGGGCTGCCACGGTAGAGCAAATCGACGAGATTGTGCAGTTGGGAGGCGGATTTAAGATGGGACCCTTCCGACTGATGGACTTGATTGGGATCGATATCAATTTGGCTGCCATGCAGTCGATGTTTGAGCAAACCTGGAGCGAACCGCGTTACCGTCCGCATTGGATTCAAGAGCAGATGGTGCAGCGAAAGCACCTGGGCCGGAAAACGCAGCATGGTTTTTATTCGTATCGAGACACTCAGCAGGAATCTCCTGCTGTCCAACCCCCGCCGCGCGGCGGCAAGCACGGGCATGTGCTTGTTGCACCCGGATCGTTTGCCCCGGGTTTGCTAGAGACATTGAACCAAACGGGTTACGCGGTCGAACCAGATCCTGCTGAATTTAAGGAAGCAGTTGCAGCAATCATTCCGGCGGGGCGTGCTGAAAGCTTACGCAGCTTCGTCACACACTGGGATCAACTGCTGAGTCCGGAAATCCCCCTGCTGGTCCAGGCGTGCGATGTAACTGTAGCCGAGATAGCGACCTGGTGCGCTTACCCCGAGCGGCTGGCGGGATTTGACAGCCTGTTTTTTACCCATGGTCCTGCCGCCACCTTGGTCGCCAGCCCGTCCCTGTCGCAAACGGTGGCAGAGCAAATCAACCGATTCATGGCGAGTCTGGGCAGCCTGGTGTATTGGATCGAAGATACACCCGGGCTGGTCCTGCCCAGAATTATAAGCATGCTCGCCAATGAAGCAGCCTTCGCAGTCCAGGAGGGAATCGCGGACGGAGATAAAATCGATCTTGCCATGCAGCTTGGAGTCAGCTATCCAAAAGGACCCCTGGCGTGGGCGAAGGAACTCGGTTTACAGCAGGTTCTGAGTGTGCTCGATCACATCTACTTTGAGTACCATGAAGAACGCTACCGGGCTGCACAACTACTGCGACGCTGGGTGCGCACCGCGCAGATCCAGCCGCCGGCTGACTATAAATCTTAAGGAGATAATCGCAAATGTCTGACCATAACGCTGTGACATTCGTACGTGCAATAAAAACCTCCCCGACCCAGGTTTACCGGGCATTCACAAATGCAGCAGCCCTGCGTGAATGGCTGAGCGACGGAGCAACCACAGAAATTGAAATTGGTAAGCGAATTATTCTGTGGTGGAATGATGGCTACATTTCCGCCGGGCATTTCACGAAGCTCGAGCCCGATAAAAAAGTCGGCTTCACCTGGAAAGGCGCAGAGGAACCCGCTGAAACCCAGGTGACTGTAAACATATCGGCTGAAGGGGATGGTTCCAGGCTGGAAGTTGTTCACAGCGGTTTGGGTGATGGAGGATCCTGGGAAACAACTCGCCAGAAGTTCCAGAGCAGCTGGGAATCTAGTTTGGAAAACCTGGTCTCCGTTTTGGAAACTGGCAAGGACCTGCGCATCTACAGCCGACCAATGCTGGGAATCCTGCTGACCGATTTTAATGCCGAAATTGCCGCCCGGATGGGTGTGCCGGTTAGCGAGGCGATCCGGATCGATGGCACGCTGGAAGGGATGGGAGCGCGCACAGCCGGATTGGAAAAGGATGATGTGCTGGTGGGAATGGCCGGGAAGACAGTTACGGATTTCGACTCACTACGGGAGGCGCTGGCAGGTAAACATGCCGGGGACGTGGTTGAAGTTAACTTTTATCGTGGCCCGGAGAAACACGCCGTCCAGATGAAACTTTCCGGCAGGCCGGAACCGACCCTCACCTGGAATATCGAAGAGCTCGCCGATCAAGCCCAGGCAGTATACGCGGAGATGAACCAGAAACTCGACGCTGCCCTGGCAGGGGTCAGTGAAGCCGAGGCATCAGCCAAACCAGAAACCGAGGAATGGAGCGTCAAAGAGGTGCTCTGCCACCTGATATCGACCGAACGCTATAACATGCTGTTTGTAACCGAGTTATTTGCAGGCAGCGAATCCTGGACGGATAATAATTACCCTGGCAATTTACAGCATCCAATCGAGGCGACCCTGGAAGTCTTCCCTACCTTGAATAGTTTGGTAGACGAGCTGAAACGCTGCGAGGCAGAGACCGTAGCCCTGATCCGCAACCTGCCGGAGGAGTTCCTAGAGCGTAAGGGCTCCTACTGGCGGCTGGCTGAGGCTGTCCAATACTTCCCATTACACGTCAATACGCACACGGCTCAAATTCACGAAGCCATAACTGCGGCACGTTCCTGACCCTCACTCGTCAGTGGGAAGACAGCTTTTGCTTGGCGAACCCGATGTGATGTCCAGGATTATAGAATCCTGACCTTTACTATCCGCCTTAGTCTTACCAGTATCTCGAGGTCCTTCCAGAAGGAAGGACCTCCCGGCGGCGCAGAGCACCTGTGATGGGAGGATACTGACCCAATTAATCCTTTTATCATCTTAATCCGTTAAAATTAGATCCGGAACCGCTTTCAGGAGGAAAACGCGTGGCAGATGGCAGACCGTTTGTTGGAAAAGACAGCGCCGAATTTCATTTTGAACATATTGTGTATGAAAAGACCGGTGCCCGGGCAACGGTTACCTTCAACCGGCCAGATGTCCTGAATGCCGTGAATTACGGCGTTCTCCAAGAGCTGAGCATTGCACTAAAGGATGCCAGCTGGGATGACCAGGTGGCTGTTTTGATTCTCACCGGCGCAGGCGACCGGGCCTTCTGCACAGGGGCAGACCTGAATGAGCAAAAGGCATTCCTGGAGCGCCCACGCGATTACTGGAAATGGATGGGGGAATTCATTGAGGTGCATGAAAGGCTCCGGAATATCGGAAAGCCCACCCTGGCACGCTTAAATGGCATCGTTGTCGGCGGTGGGAATGAATTTAATATGAGCTGCGACCTGGCTGTGGCCGCGGATGACATCTACATCAGGCAGGTGGGCACGAGCCACGGCTCAGTCGCACTGGCTGGCGCAACCCAATTTTTACCTCTGATCGTGGGCGACCGGCGGGCGCGCGAGATTTTGTTTCTGAATGAAGAAATTCCTGCTGCCAAAGCACTCGAGTGGGGCCTGGTCAACTGGGTTGTACCGCGCGCCGAGCTGGATGCCAAAGTGGATGAGATTGTGACCAAGCTGATTGCCAAGTTCCCGGAAAAAACGCGTTATACCAAGCAGCAGCTGAACTTCTGGCGGGACTTGAGCTGGAACCTGACAATCGGCCATGGACGCGATTGGCTTGCTATCCACAATACCAGCCCCGAAACCTGGGAAGGTGTCCAATCGTTCAATGAAAAGCGAAAACCCGATTATGCCGAAATTCGACGGCGCTGGGCAGAAGACGATGCACCCGAATGGATTGGTGGGGTGATACCTGGTGAAGACTGAACGACAGGCACACCGCGCAGCATTCAAACGTATCCCAGGCGACAGGAGGCCAACTTGAACAGCATCCAAATACCGGCAGAAGTTACTTTACAGCCGGGCACGATCTCCTTTCTGGAGCAAAGCCCAAAAAAACTTTTAATCGGTGGCAAGTGGGTCGCAGCTGCCAGCGGAGAAACCTTTGAAAGTCTAAACCCGGCAAATGGTCAGGTACTGGCAAGCGTGGCTCTCGCCGGGGCGGAGGATGTTGAGCGGGCCGTGCATGCGGCGCGTGAAGCATTTACCAGCGGTGATTGGGCACGCTTTTCACCCGATGAACGCGGCCGCCTGCTTTGGAGGCTCGCTGATCTGATTGAAAAGCACGCTGATGAACTGGCAGAGCTGGAAACATTGGACAACGGCAAACCTCTTCGGATTGCACGTGCAGGAGATATCCCCAGCGCGGCGCGCCATTTCCGTTACTATGCCGGCTGGGCAACCAAAATCGAAGGGACAACGATCCCGGTATCAATTCAAAACCAGTTTGTTTACACAGTGCGCGAAGCCATGGGGGTCGTCGGATTGATCATCCCCTGGAATTTCCCCCTCCTGATGTGCGCCTGGAAGCTGGCCCCAGCGCTGGCATGTGGAAACACAACAATTCTCAAGCCTGCTGAAGAGACCCCGCTGACAGCCCTGCGGCTGGGTGAGTTGATACTGGAGGCGGGTTTCCCAGACGGAGTGGTCAACATTTTGACTGGTCCCGGTGTGCCAACCGGCGCGGCAATTGTGAACCATACGGATATCAATAAAGTCGCTTTTACCGGCTCAACCGAAGTGGGGCGTGATATCATGCGTAATGCCGCCCTGAGCAACCTCAAACGCGTCAGTCTGGAGCTTGGTGGAAAATCACCCAACGTCATTTTCGCAGATGCTGATCTTTCGAAGGCTGTGCGCGGCGCCACCTGGGCCATATTTTCAACCGCCGGACAGGAATGTGTGGCGGGCGCGCGTTTGTTTATCGAACGACCCGTTTACCAGGAAGTATTAGCCGGCTTGAAAGAGCAGGCCGAGCGCATCCGGGTGGGGAACGGATTTTCCAAAGCCCATATTGGACCGCTGGTGTCCGAACGGCAGCTGGAGCGGGTGCTTGGATATGTCCAAAATGGCATGGAGGGGGGAGCCGAAATCATTACCGGCGGCAGCCGCTTGAGCGGAGATTTGGCAGAAGGATATTTCTTGCCTCCAACGATTTTTACGCACGAAAACGATACGCTGGCAATTGTCCAGGAGGAAATTTTTGGACCCGTCGTCGCAGCCACCCCATTTGACAGCTGGGATGACCTGATCGAGCGGGCTAACGCAACTCGTTATGGGCTGGCAGCCGGGGTATGGACACAGGATGTCAGCCGGGCGCACCGCTTTGCTAGAGCAATCGCTGCCGGCACAGTCTGGATTAATGGTTACGGCTTGTTCGATGCCGCCGCGCCGTTTGGCGGTTACAAGGAAAGTGGTTTTGGGCGTGAGATGGGCAAAGAGGCTATTGATCTCTACACCCAGGTAAAGACCGTCTGGGTGGGGATCTAGGAGAAACGAGCATGTATGGAGCGACGATCGATTCCATCGCACCGGGCAATGACGCGCAGGGAGTCATAACGGAATTTGAAGAACGCATCGCCCGCGGAGAAAAAATCGAACCTGGGGATTGGATGCCTGAGGAGTACCGGCGCCAGTTGATCCGGATGATCTCCCAGCACGCTCATTCCGAAGTTGTGGGCATGCTCCCCGAGGGAGCCTGGATAACACGCGCCCCCAACCTGCGTCGCAAGAAAATCTTACTGGCGAAAGTGCAGGATGAAGCCGGTCACGGTCAATACCTGTACCATGCTGCCGAAACATTGGGGGCGAGCCGGGAAGAGATGCTCGCGGCGCTCCTGGATGGAAGCGCAAAATATTCGAATATCTTCAATTACCCGACCCTGACCTGGGCAGACGTTGGCGTCATCGGCTACTTGGTAGATTTCGCCGCGATTCTCAACCAGACCATGCTGGCGCGCTGCTCCTACGGACCTTACGCACGCGCCATGATCCGGATCTGTGCTGAAGAAAACTTCCACAAAAAGCAAGGTCAGGAGATTGTCATTCAGCTGGCGACCGGGACCCCAAGCCAGAAAGCCATGGTGCAGGACGCGATTAATCGCTGGTGGTGGCCTACTTTGATGATGTTCGGGCCGCCGGACAGCGACTCGCCCAATACTCCAGTCTTAATCCGCTGGGGGATTAAGACAAAAACAAATGATGAAATTCGCCAGGATTTTATCAACAAGATCATCCCCGAGCTGCATACCCTGAATCTGAGCGTGCCGGACACAGACCTTAAGTACGATGATCAATCGGGCAACTGGCTCACTGGACCAATCAATTGGGACGAGTTCTGGCGTGTCGTAAAAGGGTACGGACCATGCAATAAAGAGCGCCTGGAAGCCCGCCAGCAAGCACACGCAGAAGGAGCGTGGGTTCGAGAAGCCCTGCAAGCGTATGCTCAGAAACGCCAGCCTGAGAAGCAGGCAAAGTAAATCAGGTATCCACAGGATGATGTCGATGGACACCCAATGGCCCCGCTACCAGGTATTCCTTCAGGAAAAAGCAGGCGAGCCTTACCAGGACGTTGGCAGCGTGCATGCACCGGATCCAGAAATGGCGCTGCAAAACGCCCGGGATGTGTTCGCCCGGCGGCCGGAATGCGCCGGATTGTGGGTGACCCCGGTCGAAGCCATCTTCTCAAAAACTCGCCAGGAGCTTGCAAGGTGGCAGCAGGAAATAGATTCGGATCCACGTGATGCGGAAACTTACCTGGTATTTTGCAAACAAAAATCCAGTGGGACAGCCAGCTGGATCGGCGAAGTCACTGCCACAAGTGCTCCGGAAGCATTAATAGTGGCTGTAGACCGCTTCCGATTCGATCCCCCACCATTTACATGGTGGGTGTTTCCAGCCGCCCTCGTTGTCAAGACTGACGAGAGTGATGTCCAACCGATGTTCACACCTGCATATGATAAACCATTCAGGCATTCGTCCTACTATCACGTAATAACAGCCATGCGCGAGGCAAGGCAGAATCGGGCAGTTGAAGAAGACCGGGTGGTAGAAGAAGACCGAGCGGTAGAAGAAGACCGAGCGGGAGAAGAAGACCGGGCGGGAGAGGAAAACCGAAAAGAATGAACACCGAGACCCGCCAAATCCTGGCAGACGCACTGCTTTGCCTGGCAGATGACGAATTAATCCTGGGACACCGTGATTCGGAGTGGTGTGGCAGCGCGCCGATATTGGAAGAAGATATCGCATTCGCCAATATCGCTCTGGATGAAATCGGCCATGCGGATCTCTGGTTCCGCACGATTGCCGGCTTACTCGGTGAAGATCCGGACCACTACCCCGACCATCTGGTGTATTTCCGGCCAGCAAATGAATTCAGAAGCTTGCCGCTCGTCGAACTCCCCAAGGGTGATTGGGCGTTCAGTATTCTGCGCCAATACCTGTTTGATTCGGCGGAGCTGGTACGCCTGGAAGCATTGGGCAGCTCGCGGCATGCTCCCCTCGCCGAGGTTGCGCGTAAGATCATAAAAGAAGAGCTGTATCACTTCCGCCATACCCACTCGTGGATCGAGCGTCTGGGCCAGGGAACGCCGGAAAGCCAGCGCCGACTACAAGCTGCCCTCAACGAGCTCTGGCCGTATTCGGCTGGCCTGTTTGAGCCTCTGCCCGGGGAACCAGAATTGGCATCGGAAGGTTTCCTACCAGATTCCAGCCGGCTGATGCCAGTCTGGCAAAAGGCGATCAGTGAACATTTGGAGCACTCAGACCTGGTGATTCCGGAACCCCAACCCACGGTCTCAGGCCGGACTCAGCACACACCCCATCTCCAGACCCTGCTCATGGAACTCCAGTCGGTCGCCCGAATGGAGCCTGAAGCAGCCTGGTGATTAAACAGACCGGAGAAGGTAAATGAGTAGTCCAAAATTGGAGCACGGCCGCATCTCGCCTGCGCAACACAAATTATGGGATTTGCTGAACGAAGTCAAAGATCCAGAAATTCCGGTGGTATCCGTCGTGGAGATGGGCATCATCCGGGATGTCACTCCAATCGGCGATACGGTTGAGGTCACGATGACACCCACGTTCTCTGGATGCCCGGCATTGTATGCAATGCAAAGCGAAATAACCCGGGTCTTGCTGGAGGTAGGTTTTACAGACGTCCGCATCAAGATTTCTCACGATCCTGCCTGGACATCAGATTGGATAACATCAGAGGCGCGCGCCAAACTGCAGAATTTTGGCCTAGCACCGCCGCCAAAGCACAACGGTAACTTTGCCATCCTGTTGCTAGATCGTGTGGCGTGCCCATACTGCGGCTCGGAGAATACGGAATTAAAGAATTCGTTCGGCTCTACCCTCTGCCGGGCAATCTATTACTGCCAATCCTGCCAACAACCTTTTGAGCAGTTTAAACCTCTGTAGAACGGGGCTCGAGCAAACCGCTCAAAGTCAGTAAACCGACAAAGCGATGAAATCGTGTGTTTGACTTAGGGAAGACAGATCTGTCTGATTCATCGTCTGAAAACTTAGTTGGGCTTACTCCATTACGGATGGGAGGTTTCGATGTCAAAATTGATCGCCCTGTACAAACAGCCTGAAAATCCAGAAGCCTTTGAGGAGGCCTATTTTAAAACCCACCTGCCGTTAATCGCCCGGCTGCCCGAATTACAAAGCACCGTGGTGACCCGCATTACCCGCACCATTATGGGGGAGGGGTATTATTTAATGGCAGAAATGTCTTTTCGAGATAAGGACAGCCTGAAAGCCGCCATGAAAAGCCCGGAAATGGCTGCCGCAGGAGAAAACTTGAATGGTTTTGCAGCCGGGTTAGTTACCTTGATGTTTGCTGAGATAGAAGGCTGAACACCCAGCCGCGGCTTTTTATGCTAACAAACGGCTGGCACTGAAAAGACGGAGCAATTTCACTTCAATTTGGGAGGAACGAATTAATGGAATACCGGAAACTAGGAAGGACCGGGATCAAAGTATCCGCATTATGCCTGGGTACGATGCAGTTTGGCTGGACCGCGGATGAAGCCCTTTCCCACCGCATCCTGTCTGGGGCGTGGGAGGCCGGGATCAATTTCATCGACACTGCCGATGTCTATTCGCGGTGGGTGGAAGGTAATCCAGGCGGAGTAGCTGAAACGATCATCGGAAAGTGGCTCAAATCGAATGCCGTCCCGCGCGACAAATTGATCCTGGCTACCAAAGTACGCGGTAACCTGGGTGACGGACCCAACGACCAGGGGCTCTCGCGCGCTCACATCCTGACCAGCGTAGAAAACAGCCTGCGCAGGCTTGCGACAGATTACATCGATTTATATCAGGCGCATTGGTTCGACGCGGATACACCCATTGAAGAAACCCTGCGGGCATTTGACGACCTGATCCACCAGGGAAAAGTACGCTATATCGGCGCGTCAAATTACCCGGTCTGGCGATTGATGCAGGCGCTTTGGACATCTGACCGCTGCCAGCTGGCACGCTATGACTGTCTGCAGCCGCATTACAATTTAGCCCACCGGATGGAATTCGAACGTGAGCTGGTGGAGGTATGCAGGACATATGGTCTTGGAATCATTCCATACAGCCCGCTGGCTGGGGAATTCCTGACCGGAAAATACCAGCGGGATACAGTCAAGCCCGACAGCGCCCGGCTGGGTGGCGTCCAACGCCGTTATTTCAACGAAGCAGGCTGGAAAACCCTGGAAAGCGCCCAGTCGCTGGCTGATACCCGCAGCAGCTCAGTTTCGCAGATTGCCCTTGCCTGGCTGCTGTCCAATCCAGACATTACCAGCCCAATCATTGGGCCGCGGTCATTGGAACAGCTGGAGGATAATTTGGGTGCAGCAGACATGCGGCTGACCGGGGAAGAACTGAACCTGCTCGATGAAGCGAGCAGTTGGAACGAAAGTTAACCCTGGCGTTCCTGGCAAAACACATGCCAGAGGAGATGATGATGGAATCAACAATCCCAACAATCACAACCAGGCCGATGACCGAGGAAGCGGATTTTCTCCAAATCAATCGCATCGACCATATCCATTTTTGGGTTGGTAATGCCCGCCATGCCATGTATTACTGGTGGAAGGGGTTTGGTTTTAAGCCAATCGCCTATTCTGGGCTGGAGACTGGCAATCGCAGTTTTGCATCGTATGTGCTCGAATCCGGAAAAATCCGGTTTGTCGTTTCGGCTGCATACCATCCCGCGAGTGAAATTGCTGGCCATCACATGGTTCACGGGGATGGAGTGAAAGTCATCGCCCTGGAGGTCGATGATGTCGAATCTGCCTGGCAAGTGACAACCGCACGCGGGGCAAAATCAGCCTGGGGACCCCGGGAGGAAACAGACTCATCAGGTGTGGTACGCAGCGCGGCAATCCATACCTACGGGGAGGTCCTGCACGTTTTTGTGGACCGGTCGAATTATACGGGTGTATTCGCACCAACATACAAGCCGCTGGAGCTATCAACCGAGCCGGCAGGGTTGGTTGCGGTAGACCATATTGTCGGCAACGTACAGCTCGGACAGATGAATCACTGGGTGAATTATTACCACCAGGTGATGGGGTTTCGCCAGCTGCTCCATTTTGACGATAAGGATATCTCGACGGAATATTCCGCACTGATGTCCAAAGTCATGCAAAATGGAAACGGACGGGTCAAGTTTCCTATCAACGAACCAGCCGAAGGTAAACGCAAATCCCAGGTGGAGGAATACCTGGATTATTACCTGACACCTGGAGTCCAGCACATTGCCATGGCAACCAGTGATATCATTTCCACTGTAAACAGCCTGCGGGAGCGAGGGATTGAATTCCTGCGTGTGCCGGACACCTATTACGAGCTGCTGCCTCACCGGGTCGGAGAAATCAAGGAGTCACTGGAGACCATCCAGGAACTGGGCATCCTGGTCGACCGGGACGATGAAGGGTACTTGCTCCAGATTTTCTCGCGCCCGCTCCAGGATCGACCAACGGCGTTTGTCGAAGTGATCCAGCGACATGGCAGCCGCGGTTTTGGCAAAGGCAATTTCCGCGCTTTGTTTGAGGCTTTGGAAACTGAGCAAAACCTGCGCGGCAACCTATAAACTTTTCTTTCGATTTGTGAGGCAATGCGCTTCGTCACCTTTCGACACCAGCATGCACAGCCTGCTCCCGGAGTATTGATGGGTGAAGGGATCTACCCACTGCCCTATCCGGACCTATTGGCGTACCTGCAATCCGGGGAAAGTCTGGAAGAAACCACCAGCTACATTACCCGAATAATGCAGGATCGCATAATCCCACTGGCGGAATCCAGGTTGATGGCGCCTCTCCTCCGTCCGGCGAGTTTGCGCGATTTTTATGCCTTCGAGCAGCACGTCAGTCGAGCGCACGAAAACCGGGGCAAACCCGTACCAGCGGCCTGGTACGAAATACCCGTGTTTTATTACACTAACCCGGCAGCAGTCTACGGTCCTGATGAGCGCATCCCGTATCCGCCCTATTCGGCCGCTCTGGATTACGAGCTTGAAATTGCGTGTGTAATCGGGAAAACCGGGAGCGATATCCCGGTTGATGAAGCGGAACAATACATCTTCGGATACACGATTATGAATGATTGGTCGGCACGCGACGAACAACGCCGGGAAATGAGCGTCGGGTTGGGGCCGGCAAAAGGCAAAGATTTCGCCACATCGCTCGGCCCGTGGATCGTCACCCCAGATGAGATTGCTGATTACAAGACCTACCGGTCAGGCGTGTATGACCTCAAAATGACCGCCCGGATCAACGGGGTGCAGAGATCGGCGGGTAATTTTCATGAAATTTATTATTCTCTGGGAGAGATGATCGCCCGTGCCTCCCAGGGGATGCAGATATACCCGGGAGATGTCATTGGCTCAGGGACAGTTGGCAGCGGCTGCCTGCTGGAGCTTACCCGCGGCGCTGGCCCTTGGCTGCAGCCTGGTGATGTCGTTGAGTTGGAAATCGAACGGCTCGGAGTGCTGCGCAATACGATTGGCCTATACTCCGAAAATAACCCACAACCGGATCGATCTGGGAGGTCGTGATGTCTTATTACCATCACCTGGGGAATGTTCCTCACAAACGCCATACCCAATTTCACAAACCAGGCGGCGGATTATACCGCGAAGAAGTGATGGGGCTGGAAGGATTTTCAGGTCTGCAATCGATTTTATATCACCACTTCCTGCCGCCGCGGGTCGTTCAAATTGAAGACCTGGGGCCGGTGCAGCCAACCTATACCGACTTCGGTCCGATCCGCCACCGCGCATTTGCCACCCAGGCTGTCCCAGCCGGGGGTGATCCGGTCGCGGCACGCAGAATTTTGCTGGGAAATCAAGATGTGACACTCGGCGTCAGCCGCCCAACCACAAACATGAATTATTTTTACCGAAATGCCCAGGCCTATGAAGTCTGGTATGTGCATGAAGGCGAAGGCCACCTGAATTCCCAATTTGGACGCCTGCCGTTTTCACCTGGCGATTACATCGTCATTCCATTTGGCACAACCTGGCAAATGGAACTGGCTGGCAGCTCGCGCTTTTTTGTAATCGAATCGCCCGGACAAATCGTGCCACCCAAACGCTACCGGAATGAATTCGGGCAGTTATTGGAACACGCCCCGTACTGCGAACGCGACATTCGCCCGCCGGAAGTCCTGGAAACCTACACCGAACGCGGAGAGTACGAGGTGCGCGTCAAAGCTCGCGACCGCATGACACGCCACATACTCGACCATCACCCCCTGGATGTTGTCGGGTGGGATGGCTATTTGTATCCATGGGCGTTAAGTATCCATGATTTTGAGCCCATCACCGGACGTATTCACCAGCCACCGCCAGTCCACCAGACTTTCGCTGCACGGAACTTTGTCGTTTGCTCGTTTGTCCCGCGTTTATTTGATTATCATCCCGAGGCAATTCCAGCGCCTTATAATCATTCGAATGTCAATTCCGATGAGGTGATCTACTATGCCGAGGGCGATTTTATGTCGCGCACAGGGATTGGTCACAGCGATATCACCCTCCATCCCAGCGGGCTGCCGCATGGACCGCAGCCAGGCGCGACTGAAGCATCGATCGGCAAAGAGAAAACCAATGAACTGGCAGTCATGGTTGATACATTCCACCCACTGCATGTGACAACAACCGCCCTGGAACTGGAAAAACCAGAATATATGGCCTCCTGGCTGGCTGGTGATGGGGAGTAGGCAAATCAATGGAATTAACCCCCCACCAACACCCCTGGCAATCCGTTTATAAGCTGCTGATTGGCGCGGTGCTGCCGCGTCCGATTGGCTGGATTTCAACCCAAAACGAAGCGGGGATTCCCAACCTGGCTCCTTTTTCGTTTTTCAATGCGGTCTGCGGTAACCCTCCAACGGTTTTGTTCTGCCCGGATATCCGCGGCACAGACCACGCAATCAAAGATACGCTGAAGAACGTGCGCCAGACCGGCGAATTTGTGGTCAACATCGTGACCGAACATCTGGCCGAAGTTATGGTAAAAACTTCTGCTGAACTGCCCGAGGGTGTGGATGAATTCCAGTTTACGGGTTTGGAAAAAGCACCCTCCGTGGTTGTCAGCGTACCGCGGGTTGCCGCCAGCCCGGTGCATTTTGAATGCCGGGTAAGCCAGATTATCGAAATCAGCGACCAGCCGGGAGGGGGTTCAATCGTGATTGGTGAAGTCGTCCACATCCACGTAAATCCGGATGTCTTGCTAGGGGATGACAAAATAAACCCTGCAGCCCTCAAAGCGATTGGACGAATGGGTGGCCCGACCTACTGCCGTACTACCGATTTGTTCGATCTGCAGCGCCCTGCATCCCAAATCCGGCAGGCTGAGAGTTAAATTTGTGTGTTCAGTGGTTCAAATCCTGCGCCTAATAATTCTTGGGCAGCGGCTACAACCACAAATGCCTTTGGATCGGCCTCAGCAAGCAGTGCGTTTAGGTGGCTGACTTCGGTGACCGTAAGAGCACGCAGTAAAGCCATGCTCCTTTCCGGTATACAGGCCCCGCCCGGGAAGTAAAGTGACCCCACGGTTCATTTCTTTCTAGAGGAAAGCCGCGATCTCTTCGGGCATATCAGTGGTGATGGTCGCCAGGAGCGGCTTGCGTTTTCGACAGGGTCGATACCATTTTCCTCCCGACTAATGGCTGGCCCGATTCCCGGCGTGTCTGCCAGGTTGCGGGGGAATCCTTCACCCGTGGCCTCGTGTACCCTGCTGTTAGCAAACCGAGCAAAGGTAAGAGCACACCAAAAATATTCGCTCCCAAAGTAACGAGCAGCCCGGAGACCGGTCCGATGCAGACCGTTCAAGGGACCCACTCCAGGAAGAGATGGGGGTCGATCGGCTGGGCCATCGCCAGACAAAAACCCCCAGGTGCAAAGTGATTACCCCCACCAAATTTGGTGTTGATACGGCTGGACGAAGCCCAGAAATTTACTATTTTAGGTCGCAGCAGGCATTCATTCAGGAATAAATCGACGAGATTAAATCCAATAATTTGAGTTACTGTAAGCGAAGCAGGATCTTACCTTCATGCCACAAATCTTCAAGGCGGTAATAATCCCGCTGATCCGGGGAGAAGATGTGCAGAACAACATCCCCAAAATCCACGAGCACCCACCCGTCTTCGGGCAAGCCCTCCAGCCGGCCTTTGTTATGGTAGCGGGACTTAATATCGTCCCGCACAGCATCAGCCAATGCGTTTACAGTCCGGCGGGAATTTCCGGAGCAAATTACGAAATAATCTGCAAAAGTAGTCAGATCCCGAATATCCATCAAGATGATATCTTCCCCCTTTTTATCTTCCAGAACATCGACGATATCGCGAGCGAGTGTAAATGTATCCAACAGCACCTCTTTCTTTGGATTGATTAGTGAATTATACAACTTGTTCTGCATGCCGAGATCAATATGGGATCAAACCGCCAGAGAGGAAGCATGCACGCAGGAGTATACAGCTCCCTCCGGGCGGAGGTCGCTCTTATATAGGCGAACCTCCTTGACCGGGGTGATCCCAAGAAATCCAATCTTTAAACGTTCAAGGGCAGACGAAACTGCCTGGATTTCATCCGACCTGGCGTTGCGTGAAACGCGTCCTAAGGTAAGATGAGCAGAAAAAGGCCGCTGATCAGGTTCGTATCCAAGCCGGGACATCTGGGTTTCAATGGCGTGTTGCAAGACCTGCAAACTCTCGGGACCTTCAACTCCCACCCAAATCACACGCGGGGCGCGCACCTTTGGGAATGCACCCAGGTTTCCGATGGAGATATTAAATGCATGATGGCCGGAAACTTCATTATCCAGGGCTTGCTTGACCAAACCCAGGCTGCTTATGGAAACATCACCCAAAAATTTTAAAGTGAGGTGGATGTTTTCTGTGGGCACCCAACGGACAGCATGATTACCGATCATCTGCTTGAAGTCAGAACCAATACTGTCCAGATGACTTCGTATTTCGGGGGATAGATCAACTGCGATAAACGCGCGAATAACACTCATATGAGAAAAGAAAGGTACATCCGGCTATTCGTTGGGTGGTTTCGAATTCTCCAATACATTCTTGATCGCGATTGTCAGCTCGTCCACTCCGACTGGTTTCATCAGGTAAAGTGTCGTATGGCTGCCTTCACTGGTCAGCATTTCATCCGGCATCGGTCTTCCAGAGACAACGACAACCGGCACATTCTCCAGGCCCGGATCACGGCGCATGAAGCGGAATACCTCCAAACCAGACACATCAGGCATCATCAAATCAAGCACAACCGCGTCCGGGGTCTCGCGCGTGATCAGATCAATCCCGGCTGTGCCTCCGTAGGCTTTTTTTACCCGGTAGCCCTGAATACGCAAAATTTCTGCGAACATGTCGGCTGTATCAGGCTCATCTTCCACAATGATGACCAGGGGTGGATTTTCAGTTATTCGGGAGTTGGGTGCGTTTGCTTCGATACAGTTATCTCCTTGGATCGTCTGTACTTGACCGGTTTTCCACTGACCAACTCGCTGAGCGTATTGATCACTTCGTCCATCGAATATTGGCCGGAATGTTCCAACGCATATTGCATGGAAGTCAACCGTTCGAGCAACCTCTGTAGCTCCAGCGTAAACGCATCTAAATTCTGCGCATTTACTTCGGTCTTTAAGGCTACACTCGCCCGTTGGGCAGAGTCAACCTGCTCCATAGCCCTGTGAATCTGCTCACTTAACAATTCCCAATCCGTCATAACAGTACCCTCCAGCAAGTGTGGGCAGCGGATCAGGCGAGCCAGGCCAGAAGCGTCTGAGCGTATACCTCGCCGATTGGATGGCAATAACGCTTCACTACCAAAATAGCACAATCCAGGCAGTGTGGCAAGACTTTTTAGGTCGATTGGCGGGCTTTTGGTAAATAAGCGGTTTGAAGGTGTCCTTCCACGTTCCCACGTGAACCAAGCAGTTCGAGTTACACCCGCCGTATTCGATGCTTGTAAAAGCCTCGGGGCGTTTCACAGAGGAATCGTATCACGGCTGGTATTTTTGATAGTCGTGGGGTGTATCCAGGTCCTGTAAGATCGTATCCGTTGCCATTTCCAAATAATGAATATGCTGTTGGTGAGCGTTCAAGAAATCGCGCAGCGTATGCTCAGGGCTGAGTTGGAGTAGATCATCCCACAGGGCGCGGGCAACCAGCCAGGGATGCCCGCGCCGGTGATTGAAACTCGGTACAACCAGCCCAGCCCGTGTATGGGTAAAAGCATCGGTGACAGCCTGGACAACCTCGACTTTTACCTGAGGTTGATCCCCTAAACAAACCAAGGCAGCCTCAACCTGCGGACTCAAAGACAGCAAGCCAGACTGCAGGGATACCAGCATTTCGTGCTGCTGGTAGTTTGGATTAAATACGACCGTGACGGGCAGATCAGCCAGGAGGGCTGAGACCTGGACGTTCTCAGCACCGGTAACCACCACGATATTTGGTACCTGCGCATCCAATAAAGTCTGGACGATGTGGGTGATAACTGTTTTCTCGCCCCAGGGCAAAGTCTGCTTGGCCCGGCCCATCCGGCGAGACATACCTGCTGCGAGTACCACTGCTGCGATCAAATTGACTCCAATAAGCGCTGGTAATCGGATTCCGTATCCACATCGATCAAGATGGTTTCATCTAACCAGGGCAGGTAAGCCGGTGAAAAACGGTTAAAGATTGCCCGCCCACCTTTATCACCTGAAATCTCGGCCAAAAACGGAAATGCCTCGCGCCCAAATAGCACCGGGTTGGTCCGTTGTCCATCCACCAAGGGCGCGATCGCAGGGCTGCCTGTATCTGCATGTTCTTCCAGGAGTGCCCGGAGCAAAGATACCGGGATGTGTGGTTTGTCCACCGGGAGAAAAATACACGCCCCGATGTGCCGGTCGAGCTCAGCAATTCCGGCGCGAACGGAGGTACTCTGCCCCTCCTGCCAGACCGGATTGTAAACCAGGCGCACCGGTAAACCGGCAAGCGCCGTAGCTACTTCGTCTGCTGCATATCCGCAAACCACAATGACCGGGTTTAATCCTGCCGCGAGTGCCGTTTTGGCAATGACGCGGACAAAAGGTTCGCCCTTCCAATCCAGCATTTGTTTGGGTCTACCAAACCGTTCTGCAGCGCCAGCAGCCAAAATCACGGCTGCGGTCTTCTGATACGCGGCATGAATCTGGGGCGGTTGAGCGGGTAGCCCTCCGGGTTGGACGGAGGCCACAACAACGCCATCGTAAGTCCCGAGCAGCAAACCATTCAAAGCAACTCCGGCAGACTGCAGCTCTGGCGTATCTGCCTGATTGAGCAGTAGTATGCGCAACTGGTGTGGCAGGATCCCCTTTAATCCGCCATCTGGATGCGCCAACACAGCAGCCAGAGCCGCTGTGGTTATGGGCATACCCTGACGTAGCCCACTGAGCCCGACGTACTGTTCGACGCGGTGAATCGTAGCTTCATCCAGGTGTTTGCCCAGGCCTTGCATTCCAGCAGTGACCACAACGGTTTGGGCAAATTGGGGAATCGCCGGTTCATAATCCGCAGGTGCTTTTAACGGCAGCATGCGCGAACCATCTGCTTCAACCAGCAGCGTTCCACCCTGCTCTCCAAGCTGCCGGTTGATTTGCTCTAATATTTGCATAGGCAGGCCGCTGACCCGCCAATTTTTTACCGGAGGCCCAACAACAGCAATGACCTCACCAAGTTCAGACAGGTTGCCGGGGATATCCGCAACCTGGCGGACAACAAAGCTGTCATCTGCAAGCTGCAGCTGGCTCTCTGCCAAATGAGTGGTCGTGGTCACGATGACCGGTGGAGGCAGAAGCCGGGCACATACGAACATTGCCGTAGATTTCCCACCGGCTCCAACAAAAGCGACCGGTGTGCCGGGTTCCAAACGCAGGGCACGAATTAAATCCATAATTGGCTACGAATCTCCGGGAGGGTTAATACAGCTTCGAGAACACCGCCCCCAATGGCGAGCGATTTCTCGGAAATCGTGCGACTGTAGAGCGGGTCCAAACGGGGGTCCAGATCGCCGATCTTCATCCCGCGCAGGATATCCAGAGCAGGATGCACCAATCCGCGTAGAACCCCTGCAAATGGCGCATACACCGGCTGGCTGGCAACCCTTGCGACCAACTGACCCTCGGCAATTTGGCTGCCAATTTCGGCGTAGTCGCTCAGCCTGCCAGCGGCTGGGGCGCGCAGCACCCGGTCGGCCTGATGTTGGGCAACTGACTCCGGTATCCCGGTATCAGCCTGCGGCGAACCATCCCAGATCACCCTGCCGAGCATGTGACCGCGATTGGTTTCGATAGCAGCATGGCAATTCCTGCCGGCAACAAACCCAGGACCCAGACCAATAACAAACGCAGCGGCGTCTTCCCCCAGCTCGGGGGCCTTTTTAGTCAGCCGCCCATCGACCAGGACAAGCGGAGAAAGCTCAAATCGGCAGGCAGCCGGTGGATCGACCAGGACGGGCACTATCCCGGCGGCAGATAGTGAGAGGGCATCGGAAACATCGACTGCCAGGCGGGCAGGGACCCCCTCAACCACAAATTCACCACGATAGACGGCCTCGGCAAATGAAACCAGCCGCCGGACAACAAGCGGCTGGGGAAGTTCGGTTACGATGACTCTGATTCCAGCCTGGAACAGGCGGTAAATTACCCCACTGGCCAGGTCACCCCCGCCCCGCACCAGGATCATACGAGTTTTCCAAGACCGCGCAACACCCGTTCCGGGACGAAAGGAAACTCTTTAAACCAAACTCCCGTAGCATCATGCAGGGCCATGGCTACGGCAGGCGCAACCGGCATGTAGGGCATTTCACCCATCCCACGCGCACCATAAGGCCCAACTGGGTCTGGATATTCTAAAATCAGAGACTGCACTGAGCGCGGGATATCCAGGACGCTCGGAATTAAGTATGTGGATAGATGCCGTGTTTGCGTGATGCCATTTGCCTGGACAAAATTTTCCAGGACTGTATAGCCAGCCGCCTGAACGACAGCTCCTTCGATCTGACCCTGTACCTGTTGGGGATTAACCGCCTTACCGACATCATCCGCGCAGATTACTTCCAGGATGTTGACAAATCCGGTCTCGGTATCTACTTCGATCGCAAACGCCTCAGCCACATAACCATAGGCAAAATTTGGTTCCGATTTTCCCGTTTCAGGATCGTACGGAGTCGTCGCAGGAGGGCGGTATTGGTAAATGCTCATGGCCGGGCGTTCTTCAGCGCGCCATTTTTCGAGCGCCCGCTCGGTGGCACCTTTAATCGCGTTGCCGGCCATAAAGGTCATCCGCGAAGCCGAAGCACTGCCCGAGTTGTTTGTGGTTGCGGTATCGGAAACAATCATAACTACCTTTTCGAGCGGCACACCAGCCGTTTCGGCAGCAATTTGAGCCATGACCGTGTGGGCACCCTGCCCACAGTCAGCCCCAGCATGGTAGACGAAAACTTTTTCGATCTCCCCACCGCCCTCCAGACGGACGGTCGCCCAACTGTTTTCTGGGGCTCCAAACGAAAAACCAACATTTTTAAACCCACAGGCAAAACCGATTCCGCGGCGTAAGGCTTTATGCTGTGCTGGCTGGAGCTTTGGCCAGCTTGCTTTTTCAATCGGTGGGCGCTGCCAGCCAGATTCTGTTTTTTCCCAACCGGCTGCCAGGGCACATTTCTCGATGACCTGCGGCATGCTGACACCTTTCGGCAGCGGAGTACCGACCGAGAGCAAGGACCCTTCTTGTAATACATTGCGCATGCGCAGCTCAACCGGATCGATTCCCAAGGCTTCCGCAAGTAAGTTCATTTGCATTTCAGCTGCGAAAGCACCCTGGGGGCCGCCAAAACCGCGGAAAGCACCTCCTGGGATATTGTTGGTGTAGATCGAGTAGGTGTCCACACGTACGTTTGGGATTTCATAAGGACCGGTGCACATCAATGTGGCATTCCCAAGGACTTTGGTCGAGGTGTACGCATACGCACCCCCATCCTGGAGAACTTCAACCTCGGCGGCTACCAGCCTGCCATCCCGCATTGCGCCCCAGCGTGCGCGGATGAAAAATGGGTGGCGCTTGTGGTGCCCGATGATGGATTCTTCCCGGTTCCAAATGATCTTGACAGGCCGCCGGATGCCGCGTTCATGCAGGCGCATCACAGCCAGCGCCAGAACGATCTGCACCGACATATCTTCACGCCCACCGAATGCCCCGCCAATCGCTGGATAGATCACCCGAATCTGTTCTTCTGGCAAACCCAGGGAGTGCGCAATCTGCTCGCGATCTTCATGCGTCCACTGGCCCGCCACCTGAACCGTCAGCCTGCCCTCTTCGTCATAATAGGCAACACCGGCTTCAGGCTGTAAATAGGCGTGCTCTTGGGCAGGTGTGCGGTATTCTCCGCTGATGACGACATCCGCCGCTTCAAAAGCAGCGTCAACATCACCTTTGCGGATCCGATAATGGCAAAACACATTCGAGCCATTGTTTGGATGCACCAGGACTTCAGTTTGTTCTTTGGCTGCGACCAGGTCTGTGACAACCGGTAAATCCTCGAACTCAACCCGGATCAGGTCGCGAGCCCTGGCGGCGATCTCTTCAGTTTCGGCAACAATCAAAGCAATCTGATCGCCTTCGAAGCGAACCCGGTTGGCATGGGCTTTGTTTGAGCCCGGGCCACACAGCACCGGCTGGTCTGGCATGATCAAACCATATTCATTCACCGGTACATCTTTAGCGGTGAAGACCGCCAGCACACCCGGCAGCGATTCGGCAGCACGCGTATCAATGCTGCGGATAATAGCATGCGGCCTGCCAGCAAATAAAATTTTCATCATCGCCTGGTCTGGCAGGTTAATATCCCCGGGGTAAAGGGTTTCTCCTGTAACTTTCCCGTGGGCATCGATGCGTAGGGCAGATTTACCAATGGCAGCCATGGCTTGTCTCTCCAGATTTTATGAGTGAAAGGGAATCCGTCCAGCAATATTATACTCGCCCCCCAATTAAAATTCCTGCCAGCACTGTTTACATAGCATTCACATGATACGCAAATGATTGCTTATCTTGCGTCACCAGAATCGCAAGCAAAATATGATCTGGCTGTGGAAGGCTGCTTCACTACCTTCCACAGCCCTGAAGTTCTTTCCAGGATAAACATCACGCTACTGGAATGATCAGTTTAGCGAATTGCTCCGGGTGGTCATGATGAGGTCGCAATCCCAAACAGAAAAACATCGACAAGCTGATGCGCAATTTTTTCACCAGGTGGCATTTGTCGCGCTTGGGCCGGGTAGAAATAGGGATACATCATCCCCAGCAGCGACCAGGTCAGAAACCAGCTATCCATTGCCCGAAACTCCCCGGCCCGGATACCATCATCGAACAGCGCTACGATCCTGGCCAAAAACCGCTCCCGATAGCTCTGCTCGAATTTCTGCCGGGCAGACTCCTCCAATTGGGTGAGCTCCTGGCTGGCAAGCCGGATTACGGCCCGATCCTCATGCGGCTGGGCAAGGATTTGAGTCACAAAAGCGAGAATTTTCGCCTGGCTGCCGGTCTCTATCCGGTCGACATCATCCAGGAGAACTGCGACCTGATCAAGGTAGCCGTTCAAGATAGCCAGAAATAATTCTTGCTTATCCTTAAAATGATAGTAAAGGGCAGCCTTGGACACACCTACGGTCTCCGCAATCACCCGCATCGAAAGCCCGTGATAACCGTGCTGGATAAATAACTGCCCCGCAGAATGCAGGATCGCACCTCTAACCTGGCTGTCCACGAAATGGCCTACATCTTGCTCAGAACGGCAGGCGTAAAAGCGGCCTCGTCCAGGGGATTCCAACCAGGAGGACCAGAAATGCGAGACTGAAGAAGATGGCTGCATTCCGGTGTTTCTTGGCGTCCGTGTCGGCCCGGCGGGCAAACACCCCACCAAGATGGACGAGCACAACGGCAATAAGCATATAAAAGAGATGTTCAAATCCATAAAACCTCAGGTCAGCATTCCCCATGGCAGATCCGATGTCACTGAAGAAAGCCTTGGTTAGCGGGCTGAGAAAAATGTATAAAATCAGACCTAACAAGAACTGGATATCCATCGTTATCCCGAAATAGGTATTTAATTTCCGGTTTTGTTCGGTCCAGGGGCGCTTCTGCAGCCAGCCGAGGAACGCCATTACGGTCGCCACGATACCGACGATTATGACCACCCAACGCCAGATGTTGTGAAAACTAAGGATGAGTGTGAACAACATCGCGAAAACCTCCGATAGATTTGTCAGATTTACTTACTGACCGGTCGGTAAGTAAGCACGCTTGATCATACCAGAACTAAAGCCACCAGTCAACGCTCCTACCGATTCATGATACGATTCAAGCATAGCCAAGAACAACTTAAACCGCCCGAGGACGTTATGATCGATATTCCCGATTCACAAATTCGCAGCCTGACCATGCAGCACAACTTCTGGACCTGGTCAGCACAGTCGCAGGTAAACCCAATCCCGGTCACCCGCGCCGAAGGGGTTTATTTTTGGGATGCTGACGGTAAACGCTACCTGGATTTTAATGCGATGACCATGTGCTCGAATATTGGGCATGGTAACCAGGTTGTTATTGATGCAATCTGTAAACAAGCCCAGGAGCTGGCTTATGCGGGACCCGGCATGGCAACCCGGGCACGTGCCCAGCTCGGCGCTGCGCTGGCTGAGATTACCCCGCCGGGGCTGGACAGGTTTTTATACACATTGGGCGGAGCAGATGCCAATGAAAATGCGGTCAAACTGGCGCGGGCCTTCAGTGGCAGGCACAAAATCCTGACCCGCTACCGTTCGTATCACGGAGCAACTGCCGGAGCGATGGCCCTCACGGGCGACCCGCGCCGCCAAATGTGGGAACCAACCTTAATGCCGGGCGTGGTTCATTTTCTCGATCCTTACCGCTACCGATCCACATTTCACCGCACGAATCCCGACATTCCGGAGGAAGAATTCGCACGGGATTATCTCAATCACCTGGAGGAAATCATCCAGTATGAAGGTCCGCAAACGATTGCAGCCATCCTGCTGGAGACCGTGACCGGCACAAATGGGATACTAATCCCACCCGAGGGTTACCTGCAGGGTGTGCGCCAGCTGTGCGATCAGTACGGCATTTTGTTCATCGCTGACGAAGTTATGTCGGGGTTTGGCAGGACGGGGCGCTGGTTCGCCGTGGAACATTGGAATGTCATCCCAGATCTGATAACGATGGCAAAGGGACTCACCTCCGGGTATGCGCCACTAGGCGCGGTGGCCATGCGCCAGGAAATCGCCGACCGATTCAAGACGGATACCTATCAAGGCGGCTTGACGTACAACGGGCATCCCATCTCCCTCGCGGCTGCAGTGGCAAACATTTCTGTACTGCAGCAAGAAAGAATCATTGAGCACGCCGCCGAAATGGGACCAATTCTGCGGCGCCATTTGAATGACCTGGGGGAGGAGCACGCCTCTGTTGGAGATGTCCGATCGATTGGTTTATTCGGTATTATCGAACTGGTGCGTGATCGCAAAACCAAAGAGCCACTGGCACCTTTCAACAACACCAGCCAGGAGATGAAAGCATTGCGCTCGAAACTGTTGGAAAATGGACTATTTGTCTATACGCATTGGAACACCGTACTGATCATCCCCCCCCTGATCATCACCCCCGAGCAGCTCGCAGATGGTTTCCGGATCATCGATGATGCTCTGGCCATCAGCGATCAAGCTGTTCACAATGGCTGATTACTCACACACAGCCAGATTACTGAGAGATTGAACGGACTGCGCCCGGTAATACTCCCTTTCGACTAATGACCAGACCCAGCAACTCTTTACCACAGCTATTTCTCATCCAGATGGCAGAACTGCTGGGCGAGGAATACGGGGCATTCGCCGCAAGCTTCTCCCAACCCCCGGTTTCAGGGCTGCGGCTGAATCCATCAAAGATCACTCGGGAGATATTTCTAGAAAGGTTTCCACTGGCCTTCGAGCCAGTCACATGGTGCCCAGAAGCGTTTCGCCTGCCAGATGAGGCAGAATTCCAGGCAGGCAAACACCCATACCACGCGGCAGGCCTGTATTACCTCCAGGATCCCGCCGCGATGGCCGCCGTAGAGATCCTGGCTCCCCAACCGGGAGAGACTATCCTGGACCTGGCAGCTGCGCCTGGTGGGAAAGCCACGCACCTGGCGGCTGCCTTGGGCGACCAGGGATTCCTGGTTGCCAACGAAATCCACCCGCGGCGGGTGTGGACCCTAGCAGAAAACCTGGAGCGTTGGGGGGCAGCCAATGCTGCCATCACAAACGCAACAGCAGAGCGGCTGGCAGAACGGCTGCCTGCTTTTTTTGACCGGGTGCTGGTGGATGCCCCATGTTCAGGTGAAGCTCTTTTCCGGCGCAATCCTGATGCGCGCCAAGAATGGTCCCCGGAGGCCGTGCTGGCCTGCGCTCACCGGCAAGAAGATCTACTCAGCACTGCGGCTCACCTGGTAAAACCAGGCGGTTCCCTGCTCTATGCCACGTGCACTTTTAATGTCACTGAGAACGAAGCTGTGATCACCCGTTTTTTGCATACCCATATGGAATTCACGCTAAATTCTCCACCAGACTTACCCGGGCTTGCTCCGGGCAGGAACGATTGGTCTACTGGCGAGCAAACGGCCCCAGACCCAGAGCTTGCTCTTGAAAAAACACGGCGGATCTGGCCCCATCTGGCAGATGGCGAAGGCCACTTTTTTGCACTGCTGCAGAAACAATTAGATGAGGAAGCAAGCCATCCCCTCCCCATAAACTCATTCGCCAACCGGACCTTGCCAAAAGACCTGGAAATGCACTACGAACAGTTTTCAAAATCCACTTTAACAGACTACAACCCACCTGGGCACGCCCACCTGCAAGGCTCCTATTTGTACTTTATCCGGGAAGGCTGCCCTGCACTTGACGGAATCCGGACCATCCATCCGGGACTCTGGGTGGGGGTTTTTAAGAAAAACCGGTTTGAGCCGTCCCACGCCCTGGGAATGGCGCTCAAACCCGCCCAGGTTCAGCGCACCTGCCGGCTGGAGTCCAGCGACCCACGCCTGATTAAGTTCTTACGCGGGGAAACATTCCAGGAGCCCGGTGACGCCGGCTGGCTGCTGGTTTGTGCGGATGAATTTCCAATCGGTTGGGGCAAACGAGTGGGTAATCTTGTCAAAAGCCATTTCCCGCGGGGATTGCGCTGGATATAAAAAAACCAGGGAATGCCCCGGCAGATAATCAACCAATTTTATATTACCTGAATTCAGAGCAGGGTTTTGTACTGCACCAATGCATTGCGGACTCGCTCATATTCTACAGCAAGCGCTTCCGCCATCTGCCCCGCTCCATTTAAATCCTGTTTGATGCCCATTTCTTCGAGCTGCTGGCAGAGTTCCGAGAAAGCTTTTGCTCCAAGGCTGGCACTGCTCGACTTGAGGGGATGAGCCGCATCACGTAGGGTTTGCGGGTCTTCCAAACGGGCAGCAGCAACGATATCCGCCACCTTCTTAGGGGCGTCGTCTAGAAAGATATCAATCAAATCCCCCATCAGTTGTGCGCCTGTGTCTCCCATCGCACTGCGCAAGCGATTTAACACGGTAACGTCGATTGGTATTTTCTGCTCCAACTGTTCTGCCCGCAGTCGCCCCGTTCCCCGGATCCCACCGGTCTTGCGGTCAACCTCGGGTCTGCGATAACGTTCCAGAGCCTCCACAAGCTCCGGCGGGCGGATCGGTTTACCGATGTAATCATCCATCCCAGAATGCAGGTACTCTTCCCGATCACCCGGCAGCGCATGTGCGGTTAAGGCAATGATCCAGGGCTGCTCGCCAAGCGGCAGCATTCCACGAATCTGGTGAGTAGCCTCTACCCCATCCATTTCCGGCATCTGCACATCCATCAAAATGACATCATATGCCTGGCGCTTGATCGCTTCCAACACTTCGATCCCGGTGGCAGCGATGTCAGAGCGGTAACCCAGGCGCTCGAGAAGCCGTTGGGTAACTTTTTGGTTGATGGCATTGTCTTCAGCAAGCAGGATGCGCAGTGGTCTAATTTTCCCCATATCGGGATTAAACTCAAATTCACGTACCGGATCATCCAGTATGACTGAATCTTGCCCGGTTAAAACGTTCATCAATACCTGGTGAAGTTGAGCTGGTTTTACCGGTTTGGTTAAATATGCGACAAAGGGTGAGCCCATTTTTAAATTATCGCGACTCCCAAGAGATGTCAACATGATGAGAGGAACATCCTTATATTCCGATAACTTCCGGATTTCTTCAGCCAGTAATTCGCCATCCATGTCAGGCATGTCCATGTCGAGCACGGCGATGTTGAACCGGTTCCCATCTTCTAGCCATCCCAATGCTTCCTGACCATTAGCAAAAGCAATCGGGATCATCCCCCAGGAGCGCGATTGGCGGACCAAAATATAACGATTGGTGGCATTGTCATCAACAATAAGCAAAGTTTTGCTTAACATCTGGGTCTGTTTGCCCTGCAGGTATGTCCGTCGCTGGCTTGCAAGGGTATCAACCTGGATAGTGAAGTAAAAACTTGAACCTTTGCCAGCCTGGCTTTCCACCCAAATTTTTCCATTCATCATTTCAACGAGCCGTTTGCTGATTGCCAGACCTAACCCGGTACCCCCATACTTGCGGGTCATGGTCGCGTCCACCTGGCTGAATGATTGGAAGAGACGATCCATTTTTGCTTCCGGAATACCGATACCTGTATCTTTAACAGAAAACTGGTATTCATATCGGTCACCTTCAAGCTGCTCCCCTTTGACCGTGACGACGACTTCACCACGCTCGGTAAATTTGATGGCATTACTCAGCAAGTTCACCAACACCTGGCGCAGCCGGGTGGCGTCGCCAATCAGGGTGGAAGGAGCAGGCTCGTGGATCACATACGCCAAATCAATATCTTTGTCACGAATTCCAGGCACAACCAGGTCAAGTGATTCCTCAATACATTCACGCAATTCCAAGGGCTGCAAATCCAGCTCGAGCATGTTTGCTTCGATTTTCGAAAAATCGAGGATATCGTTAATGATCATCAAAAGCGAGTCCCCGCTGGTTCGGATGGTCTGGACGAAATCCGCCTGTTCTGCATTCAATTCGGTATCCAGCATCAAACTGGTCATCCCGATAATCGCATTCATTGGGGTGCGGATTTCATGGCTCATATTCGCCAGAAACAAGGATTTGGCATTGGCAATGGCTTCAGCAGTTGCCTTGGCCTGGCGCAGGGTTTCCTCGGCATCCTTTTGGACAGTTATATCCTGAATAATAACTGCCGCAACCCCCCGCAGCTGTCCTGCATCTCCCTTACGCCACTCGTGGATTGGGCGTGCACTGATGCCAAGAAAACGACCGAGAATTGGATCATCGACCTCATAAACCATGCTGCGCTGATTTTTCAGCGCTTCAGATAACCGCTCCCAAAGTTCATCCCAATAACAATCACCCGGGCAATTTTTGTGGAGCATTTTATGGAGCGACATACCTTTAACGCTGTGAACTTTTGCCAGCTTCCAATTTTCAATCACCCGGTTGGCACGCACAAGTTTTCCATCCGCATCGATCAAACAAACCACTTGTGGGATAGCGTCCACAGTGGTTTCCCACTCCAGTTTACTGCGCTCAATTTGCTGCAAGGTATCTGCTAAAACGGATTGTTGGTCTTCGAACTGGTTGACTCGATCCATTTCGATTTGCAATCGCGTAAGCAAAGACTGCCATTCTTCCAGGGATGGGAGCTTATCGGCCGAAAGTCCGACTTGGGCCAGAATTCTTTGGAGGGTACGCGCGCTGGTCTTATCCATTGAGGTTAATTGTACACGAGAGGCAGATTTCTATCACCCACCTAAACGCTGGCGTTCGCATTCAAAAATCCGCCGCACGATAGACACGCTGGCAGCATAAGTTGAATCCATCCCATAATAAGAGAGCGTCCCAGCCCCCAGGTTTTTTCCTTTACTCAAAGGGGTATCCGAAGCATAGTGCAATACCCCAATTTCGAAAGGAGCACCATACAAATTTACAATCTCATTCACCGGATGGCGCTTGGGTCGGTACATCTCGTAGACGGCTGACAGGTATGGACCAGCCTCCATTTCGATGTCTGTGTACCCCTCCCGGTAAAAAACATCCATAAAATCGGCGTTTTGCAAAAAAGTTCCTGCGACTGAAACCGCTTTTTGATTATCAAGGACAGTACCATAGATCAAATATGGAGATACATCTGCAGCCGTGAATGCGTTTTGGAATAGATAGGTGTTCAACGAGTGTTCATCATGGACCACATTGGGGATCATGATATCGCCCATGGCTGTATTCAGAGTCGCGGCTTTACCCATCATATAGACACCCAATACCGGCGCAATCTGCTCTGCCAGCTTGGAGAGGATATTGTAAGCCGCCAGACCGAGCGGGTAATCAATGTTCAAAATCAGTGCATCACTCTGCTTGAGGACGGATTCACCCACAACTCTCAAGCGCGGATCGATGTGGTGATAATCAAGACTTCTCAAGTCAATGACCTGGGCTTCTACATCGAAATAGTGCTCGCCGGGCAAGCGATGAATACCCAGCTTTTCCTCGACCTCACGCTGATCTGTGAGCAGTCCGTTCACACTGGATCCTTGCTGGGCTTTCTTTAAAACATAATACAAATAATTCTCCTGCCCAGCACCGTATTCCTGGACTGCCTCCCATTCAGCCACCAACTCGGGATCCCCCAAACTTTCCATGTAATGAATAACATCGGATTTTCGCTCCAGGGCGAAACCCGTCAGCAAGTTGATGATGCTGTGGGTATTGCTCGAAACAAAATAAACCGGACGGCGGGTAACTTCCGGGAAATTTCCAGCAATGTGGTTCCACCAGGCATGCGTCGCTCGCCGGTACTCGCTCAGGGACCCGCTCAGGAGGCGTACACCCAAAGAACAAGTGCGGCTGGCGATCTGATCAAGGCAGAACCCAAAATCCGCCCCCCACAGCGATCGAAGCCGGTCCAAGTCGTCGGGTGATAAGCGCAGGGCATCTGCAAGCTCAGGTTGGAAAGCCGGGTCATCGGCAATCCGGGTCAGATCTACTCCAGACAGGCGCCGTCTAAGCAATGTGTGCAGCTTGTTCCATTCAATCTGATACGCAACGAGGGTTGGGAGAATGTCTTCGATATCGGACCGGCTGGCAATCAAACATGCCAGAGTTCCGCTGCCGTTGTAATAAGTCCTGCGGCGCCGGGCACGAGCCGTAACAACCTCCCAGGAATCCAGCTGGTCATAACCATGTTGAGCGAATACTTCCAGGCTTTGTCCTAAAATAACCGAGCTCACCTCCGTTATGACACTCGGAAGGCGAAGCATGCTATAGATAAATGCAGATAAATCGGGGGTCTCTTTACGGGCATCGGGATGAAGCAGGGAATTCATACCCGCATGGACTTCTTCCAACGTGCGGATTTGAACTACGGTTGTAGAGCGCAGTAAGGAATACATGGTGCGCACATACAGTTCAATCTCGTCCGAGGCAGTGCTGGGAACAGTTCTTTCCATGGCTTGGCGTTATAGTTACCCGCATTTGAAAATGGGCAGATCAGGGCCAGCCCAGGTTTCGATTCACCCTGATATCAGCGCGACTTTTTAGTCTTCCGATTCTGGGGAGGCGCATCCAACGGAGATGGCCGGTACCCGCCGCTCATCCGGAAAACGAGCGAATAAATGATGACAAAAATCCCGAAAAACAGGACGGCAAAAACGACAGCTACCAGCAGCTTGGCATAAAAATCGTCCACAATCCAGGCCGGCAAGCCGGTTATTAATTTATTCAGATCAGGCAGGCGGTTCAGGTCGGCGGGAATATCAAACCAATTGCGTTCTGCATTGAGATCAATAATCGACACCGCTGCTGCGAAGGCCATAACCGGAATTAGAAAAAGCATCACACAGCCAAACCCACGCCAGATTGGATGAATTTCATCCGCGTTGTCTGTGGTGTTGGCGTTCGATCCATATCCCCTGCGGTTCATAGGCATTCTCCCCAATCAATTCAGGTCTGATAGGAGGCTTTGACCTGAGCGGCCTGCTCAATTGCTTCAATTATTTTATAGTATCCTGTGCATCGGCACAAGTTACCAGTGATCGCCTGTTGAATATCGGAAAATGCTGGTGAGGGTTTTTCTTCCAGCAACTTGGCACCCGACATCAGGAAACCTGGGGTACAGTACCCACATTGGACGGCACCCGAATTTATAAATGCCTGCTGGACCGGATGCAAGGCACCGTTTTGCGCCAGACCTTCGATGGTGACAATCTCTGCGCCATGGGCACGAGGAGCAGGCACCAGGCAACTCATCACAGCCATACCATCCAGGAAGACAGTGCACGCTCCACATTCACCTTCTGCACAGCCCTCTTTCGTGCCAACCAGTTGGGCTTCTTCACGCAGCAAGCGAAGCAAGGTCTTCTCCTGCCCGGTCGTGAATGTGTAATTTTTACCGTTGATGCGGGTCTGGATTGGCTCACCGGCAGTATGGCGGGCGGGTGACGGCAGAACCGGATACTGCCAATACTCATCTGATCCCCACAGCATGACCGGACTTGCAGGAAGAACCTGGCGGTCGGTGCCATCGTAAATGGCAGATAGGGCACGCCCAACACATACTCGCACCATTTCGCGGCGGTAGGCAGCCGAGCTACGCACATCATCAATCGGGTGAGCTGCACGCTGCGCCTTGCTGGCGCAGGTTTCGATTGTATCTGCATCGAGCTTGCGATCAATCAGATATTCTTCAGCCTCCCGGGCGTGGGTTATGATGGGGGTAACAGCCCCGAGAGTAATGGCAGCACGGGTGATCGAACTCACCCTTGAAGCCAAGCACCACCGCCACATTGACAACTGAAATCGCCTGGGCTCGGCGCAAGCCGAGCTTAATAAACATGCCGCGATCGTGGTGGCTGAGCGCTGGAAACTGGATGTCCACCAGCAGCTCATCCGGCTCTATCACAGTCCGCCGCACCCCGATATAAAACGACTCCAGCGGCACCAGGCGCTCTCCACGCAGGGAACGTAAGAGAACGCTGGCACCCAGTGCCATCAAAGGAGTAATGGTATCGTTGGCAGGTGAGGCCGTAATGAGATTCCCTGCCACCGTGCCACGGTTGCGAATCTGGGGAGCACCAACCTCCCAGGCAGCCTGAGCCAGGGGCAGGGCGCGCTGGACGATTAAATCTGAGGCAACGCAGTGATTATGGGTCACCAGCGGGCCGAGGTGTATGAGACCGTCTTCATCCAGGCGAATTTTTTCCAGCCCTGGCACGCGGGTGATATCCACCAGGGTATGGATTCCCTGGCGCACCCCGCGCTCTAATTCCAGGATAATGTCTGTCCCACCTGCGACGACGCGGGCGTGGGTGCCCTGTTCTGCCAGGATTTGTAGGGCATCTTCAAGAGACGTGACACTGTAATAATCTGTCCACATAACGATCTCCGCTGAACAACCGGGAAACCTGCAGCCTTTGGCCTATCAGGTTCCAGGGTTCTGGTTTGCGATGTCTTCCGACAGTTTCATTGGTTGTCCACTGCCACCGTGCTTCAGCATGATAATTTCCGCCAGGATACTGACAGCAATTTCTTCAGGGGTTTCGGCATTTAATTCCAAACCGATCGGTGAATGGACGCGCTTAAGTTGTTCAGGTGAAACTCCATCTGCCAGCATTTGCTTATATGCCAGCTGCCACCTGCGACGAGAACCGATAACGCCAATATACGCCGCATCCGAACCAATTAAAGCTGGCAAACCTTGTACATCCACATTTACCCCCCGGGTGGTCAAAACAATGTAGGTCCATGGGGTAATTGTTAAATAAGCAGGCAGCTCGGACAGCGAGCCAGTGTGGTAGTCGTCGGCGCTTGGGATCATTTCTGGCGAACTGAATTCCTCCCGGTCATCTGAGACAACCACGCGGAAACCCAACCAGTGAGCCAGGTGGGCCACCGCTTTACCAACATGCCCGGCACCGACAACAACCAGCACCGGTGCAGGGATATTGGGTTCCACATACACCTCCAGCTGACCACCGCAGACTCCCGGGTCTCCGCGTTGGGGATCCGTAAAACTGTATTTCAAATAACGGGAGCGCCCATCTCGCAGACCTTCCAGTGCAGCCGTGAGCACGCGGCTCTCCATCTCGCCACCACCGATCGTATCGATCAAACTTCCATCTTGTAAGACAAGCATTTTCGCACCGGTGCTGCGCGGGGTAGAGCCTGAACTCTGCACAACTGTACAAAGGACAAACGGCTCTCCGCGCGCTTCCAGTTCGGCAATTTTCTGATAAATGGACATCGATTAATTTTCCAACATTCCGAGAACTGTTGGTAAAAGCTGCTTTTTACGTGAAACGATCCCTTCAGCCAGCAAAGTGCCATCGGCCTGCTTGGGATAAGGCAAATCTTGCAGCACATACGGCGGATTATTGATCATTAAACGGCTTGTGCCGCGCACAACATCGGTAACCATCAACATGGCAAAGTCAAGCCCACGCGATTCGCGCAAATCCTTGAGTGCCTCATGCAGCGCAGCCAGGTTATCATCCAGTTGGATGAGATTGGTGACCTCTACCTGGGCAACGGCAAACCGGAAACCAGCCGCATCATAGGTCTTCATATCCGAATTAACAATTTCTGCCGGGTCGCGGGTTTCAATACCGGCCCCGGCCTGGAGAACTTTCTCCCCAAATGATTGGATGCTCTCGCCGTGCAAAGAACCGCCGCGCGCAAATGCCCAGCGAGCCAGCCGTTCGGCACCAAGCTCGTCACGCGGGGTGGTTGTGGGAGAAGTAAGGATGAGCGTATCGGATAACAGCCCGGCGAGCAATAACCCGGCGATTGGGGGCGGCGCACTCAAACCAGCATCTTCAATTTTCTCAGAAACAAGCGTGCTGGTGCTGCCGACAACATCCACCGTAAACCGGATAGGGATGTGAGTAGACGTGTTGCCAAGGCGGTGGTGGTCAAGGATCTCGATGATTTCCGCTTCCTCGACAGCACTGATCGCCTGGCGTGGCTCATTATGATCGACCATCACGATTCGTATACGGGGCGGGTTGAGCACATCCCGCTGGCGAGCAACGCCTTCATATAATCCACCTTCATCGACGATGATAAACTCATTGTGTTCTTCTCTGAGGATGCGGTTAATGACATCCCGGATACGTGCATTAAGGGGAAATCGCGGCACCAGGGTATCACAAGCCTCGCGGCTGGGGATAGCCAGAATCTCATCAATTTTCACAGCCTGCCGGCGCGGGTTTGGACCAATGATTTTCCCTAAAAAGCTGAACAAGCTCAAGCCGGTAATTAATCCGATTGGTTTGCCATCTTCGCCAACAACCGGGGCTATCCCCCCTGTCCGGCTCGCAATTGCCCAGGCCTCACTCAGCGGCTGGTCGGGAGCGGTCGTATTCAGGCGGGTTGTTACCGCTTCAAAACGGGGTGAGGCATCGGTCAAGAGGGCCGGCAACTCCAATTCCAATTTCTTGAGAACCCAGGTCGTCTGCGGATTAAGAGGTCCAGCCCGCCCAGCGATTACATCCTCCCCATCACGCTCGCGCAACAACCAGGCATATCCAACCGCGCTGGCGATTGAGTCAGTATCAGGATTGACATGGCCGATCACGTAGGTTCTGGTCATAGATTCAGTTAATCCTCAAAACCCAAATCCACCCGCTTTCTTGTGGGTCACTGCACAAACCACTTGCTGCGATTATACCCGCGTCCCGGATCAAGCATGCAGGATCCCTATTGCTTGAGCGATCGCCACACTTTTTCTGGTGTGACCGGATTCGCATCCACTACTGCTCCGCACGCATCGAGGACCGCGTTGCCAACTGCCGGCGCGACACCATCCATGGGAATTTCGGCAACGGCTTTAACCCCAAATGGATGGGATGGTTCGAAGGTTTCCACAAAGATCGTGTGCAACTCGGGCATCTCATGTGCCATAAAAATATGGTAATCCCGAAAATCACGCTCCCACGCTGAACCGCGGTCATCGTAGCGCATTTCTTCACACACTGCGTAACCCAAGGCCTGGGTCATGCCTCCTTCGATTTGCCCGGAGGCAGTAATAGGATTAACGATGACACCAGAATCGACTGCCATGACCAGCCGGTCGACAGTCACCTGTCCAGTGCCGATATCAACGGTGACTTCCGCAAATTGGGCGGCAAAGGGAGGCGGCGAGACAGGCGACACATAGGACCCGACTGCCATAATCTGTTCCTGGTCTGCGTGATGCAGCGAGTGGTGCCCAACTTCAGCCAGGGTGACCGATCTACCGTCTGGTGTAATCGCTTTGCGGTCAACCAGGCGGATCATTTCTGGCGTTATATCCACACCATCCCGCTCACCAATCATGCGCGCAGCCCGGATACGGATCCGTTCGGCAACACTTTCTGCTGCCCGGGCAACGGCCGCGCCGGAAATGTAGGTCGTGCTGGAGGCATAGGCACCTTTGTCGAACGGTGTAAAGTCCGTATCTGACGAGTAAACGATGAGGTCGTCCAGCGGAATGCCCAGGATTTCAGCCGCCATCTGGGCCAGAACGGTATCCGAACCCGTCCCAAGATCGGTCGCGCCGATCAGCAGGTTGAAGGAGCCATCATCATTCATCTTGATGCTTGCCCCGCCCATGTCCAGATAAGGAATCGCGGTACCCTGCATCACCAATGCCACTCCGATGCCACGGCGCAGATGAGGTTGGCCTGGAACTAGCCGCCAGGTTTCATTACCATATTTTTGATCCCAGTCAATTGCGGCTTTACCCTGCTGGACACACTCTTCCAATCCGCAGGTTTCGATGTACTCAGGAACCGGCTCACGCCCCTCGCTCCAGGCAGTGCTAAATGGATGAAGCTCACCTGCTCGCAAAGCGTTCTTAAGGCGAAATTCTAATGGGTCTAACCCCAACGTACGGGCGATCATTTCCATATGACGTTCAACCGGCCAAAACCCCTGGGGAACACCATACCCGCGGAAAGCGCCCGAAGGTGGATGGTTGGTATACACAATATCTGCTTCAAAGCGGATATTGGGTTGGGCACGGAACGGCCCATCGCCGACATACAATGCCATGGCTTTATGACCGGTATTACCAGTGACCGTCAGAGCATGGGCGCCATTGGCCCCGGTATCCGACAGGCAGTACATGGCGTTGGCAGTGAGGGTGCCATCACGTTTTACCCCGGTTTTCATCCGGACACGCATCGGGTGGCGTGAGCGGGCCGCAATAAATTCTTCGGCGCGCGTATATTCGAAAAATACCGGTCGCCCGGTCGCGATGGTCAGGTGGGCAGCAACATCTTCGATCAGCACTTCTTGTTTGCCACCAAACCCACCTCCAATGCGAGGTTTTATGACCCGGATCCGCTTGACTGGCAAATCTAATACGGGTGCCAGGATGCGCCGAACATGGAACGGTACCTGGGTGCTGGTGCGAATCACCAGTCGATCATCCTCATCCCAATAGGTAACAACCACATGAGGCTCGATGTGGGCCTGCTGCACCTTGGGCACCTCGTACTCAGCCTCAAAAATGTGGTCTGCCTGTGAAAAACCAAATTCGACATCCCCAATATCAATATGGATATGGGCAGCCAGGTTTCGCTGAGGGTCCGAATCGGCAAAATTGACAAATTCCAGTTCGTCGTGGATACGCGGCGCGCCAGGTTGGAGCGACTGGCGCGAGTCCAGCACAGCGGGCAAGACTTCGTACTCAACATCAATCAAGTCGAGCGCCTGCCTGGCAATCTCTGCAGTTTCAGCCGCGACGAATGCCACCCGGTCACCAACAAAACGCACTTTGCGATCCAAGGAAAAACAATCCAACGGACCAGGGATGGGGTCTGACTGACCGGCTGTGGAATAAATCACCCGTGGTAGATCCTGCCAGGTGAGCACAGCGGCAACTCCAGGTAAGGCGCGCGCGCGGCTGGCGTCAATCCGTGTAATCGTTGCGTGGGCATGCGGGCTGTAAAGCACCTGTGCGATGAGCATGCCGCGCCGCTCGAAATCCGCGGTAAAGGCAGGTTTCCCCTGTGCCAGCTTGACGGCGTCCACCTTAAATTCTGGTTTGCCCACTCGCTTGTAACCCTCTATCTCGGGAGTTACTTTCAGCTCCGGCATGACGCGCACTGCCGTTTGGGGACCCGACGAAGAAATGCCTTGCTCCCCGGATTCGGACGGACCACCCTGCCATTCTGGTGGAGCGGGAATCGCCTCAGGAAGGCCGTCGACTGGCTCGACAGCTTCGCCCCGCAGAACTGCTGCTGCGCGCAAGACCGCTTTGACAGGCTTCAAGTAACCGGTGCAGCGGCACAGGACCCCAGAAAGAGCATCCCGCACCTGGGCTTCGCTGGGGGAGGGATTGGTTTCCAGCAGGTGCTGCGCGGCCAGAATTTGAGCGGGAGTGCAGTAGCCGCATTGGATGGCACCGGTTTCCACAAAGGCCTGTTGGAGTGGGTGCAGTCCGGTGGTGCGTTTCCAGCCCTGCTGCGGATGTTCTCCGAGCGATTCAAGAGTTTGGACAACATGCCCTTCAGCCTGGGCTGCCAGATGAACGCACGAATTGACCGGCAACCCATCCAACAAGACAGTACACGCCCCACATTCACCGGTTTCACAGCCGTGTTTGACACTAAAAAAACCGAGGTTCCGCAATGCCTGCAGCAAGGTTTCGCCAGGGGGGGGGCTTATTTCATGGGTGGTCCCATTGACCAGAAGTTTGATCTTCATACATTCCCTTTTCGATAAGCTAAAGTATTTTTTGGACAGCCAGCCATCCCGGATTATTTTGATTAGCGGCATTTAACGATGCCTGTGATCCCATGACAACCACCCGGCCAACCGAGGCCAGGTTTTCTAATACCTCTGAAAAGGTGTGAAAATCCTCGGCGCGTGTGCCAAGGACTTGATCGCGCAGCCGCTGGCGGCGGGTGTCATCAAAACCTACCAGATGGCGCATCAGGGCGGTATACCCTCTGGCATCCGGAAGCTGGTAAGAATCCAGATCGCTGACCACCCCAATAATGCTCTTCGTCAGCTCTGCCGGGCTGATTTCCAACGATTTGAGAAAAGCGGCAGTCGCATCGTAATTTTGCAGGGTTTGGTCCAGGTTTGGGTCACGGTAGGAAATAAAGTTATAGACGCCGGAAAGCTGGTCGAAAGAGCATAATCCACCATAGGCACCACCCTGAACACGGATTTTTTCCCACAACCAGGTTGTCTGCAGATATTTATTGATTACCAGCAAAGAGCCATCCAACTCATAACCAAGATGATATATATTGGCTCCTTTACCGACGTAATTCACCTGGGCGGGTATAACTAATCCTTCGTTAACAGGCAAAGGTGATGTACGCCAATCTTGAGGCCTGGCAGGTATTTCGGGCAGGTTTGCTACAAAACCTTCAATCTGCGACCTGGCGGCGCCCCAGTCCTGCGCATCGAAGGTGACATTCACAATCAAATTTTGCCGGTTGACCAGGTAGCTGCGCAGCTGTTCAAGATCGCGCAGCACTGATGGCCAATCCTGGTTGATTTTTTCGATCAACGAGCGTAAAAAGAACAGGTAAGATATGCCGCCTAACTGCTCACTTAAGTAATCTGGAAGATTAAATGCAGCACTCAGCCGCTGGTTGACAATCTGGTGTCCCCCTGGAACCAGACCTGCTTCTTTGCGTGCTTTGGCTTCATTCGCCATCTGTTTGAAGCGTTCCTGGTTATCCAAATGGGCAGTGAGCAGGATCTCTTCGAGCAACTCGAGCAAGTCCGGCAGGTGGGCGAACGTGGATTTGCCCGACAGGGTGAAGCGAGCCGTTATCTCACCGGGGGTTGCTGTGCTGTTGATCATTCTCCCGGATGTGATCCCACCGGTTTTTTGGCCAATCTGTTGGGAAAGGCGGACAAAATCATTTTTCTGTGTGCCAATTTCGACCAGAGCTCGTCCAAATAGCGGCAGGTACTGCAGCAGTGCCTGGGGGACCGGACGCAAATCGAACGCGAGATTGAGATAGACAATATCGTTCGTAAACAGGTCATGGTAAAGCAGGTCGCTCGTCCCCAATTTGAATGACTCGCTGGGAATGGTCTTTATTGTGCGATCAAGGTCCGCGAGCGCAAGGCGCGGGATCGTCGCCAAAGCATCCGGGGGATCGGGGGTCTCCTGGCGTTGTGCCAAAACGAGCGAATTTTGAATGATCTGCTCAAGGTCGAGAGCGCTCATCCCGACGCGGGCCTGTTCTAAACGCTGCCGTTCAGCGGCTTCCTTCCGGTTGGCCAACTCCGGGTCTGGCTCCAGGATTACAGTGACGCGGTGCGTGGTATCCAGCAAGTAAGTTTGAATCAATGTTTCGAAATACGGCTCACCGCGTTGGATGCGCTCCTGAATGGCGTTCAATGGCGCTTCAAACCCAAGTGGGCTGAATGGATCCCCCCGGTAGATCCAATCCCGCATCGCCCGCATCATGACGAGCAATCCGCGTGGAAAGGAGCCGGTATTATTTTCCCGCAACTGAAACTCAATGGTATTCATGGATGCTGCGACCGTTGCGGAATCTAAACCTTCCCGGACAAGTTCAGCGAGGGTGGTCAGGATCAATTGCTCCAGCCTGGCTGTGTTTTCTGGCAACACACCCTTCATCCCCGTTGAAAAACTCATCTGCAGCAGGCTATCGTCCAGACCATGACCCGTCAAATCCTCACCCAGCCCACTTTCCAACAATACTTTACGCAAGGGTGAAGCCGGAGACGCCAGCAGGACGTGCGCGAGCACATCGAGACCTAACGTCGTCTCCAGTTCTGCATCCGGAAGCAACCAGTTAATCGTTAGATAATTTTTCTTCTCCTGAGAATCCTCACCGGCATCATAAGGAAAGACCACCTGGCGTGGGGATTTAAAAAACGGTTGAGGTGAGATATCAAGCGATAACTGCCTGGAGGTGAACTCGTTGAGGTAGCTGTCCAATAGTTCGAGCCGTTTTTCCTCTGGATCATCGCCATAAAAAAAGATATAAGCATTCGAGGGGTGGTAAAACGTGTTATGGAATTCCTTAAATTGGGCATACGTCAGGTCAGGAATAAAATCTGGATCGCCGCCAGAATCATGACAATAAATCGTATCCGGGTACAAAGCCTGCTGGCTGTATTTGCCCAACAAATCTTCCGGAGATGAATAAGCGCCTTTCATCTCGTTATAGACGATGCCTTTGTAAGTCAGCGGCTGCGAAACATTGGCTAATTCGTAATGCCAGCCTTCCTGCTGCAAGGTATGTTCCGATATTAAGGGGAAAAAGACGGCATCCAGGTAAACATCCACAAGATTGTGAAAATCTGTAAGATTCTGGCTGGCAACGGGGTAGAGCGTTCGATCTGGCATGGTGAAGGCATTTAAGAAAGTTTTTAACGAACCTTTTAACAATTCGACAAATGGCTCTTTGACCGGATATTTTCGCGATCCACACAGGACAGAGTGTTCCATGATGTGCGGAAGACCCGTTGAGTCAGTTGGTGGAGTCGGAAAAGTAATCCCAAATACTTTGTTCTCATCATCATTCATAAGGGATAACAACCGTGCACCAGAGACTGTATGCCGGTACAATCGCACCAGAGAATTTACTTCGGTGATCTCTCGTTCCTCAATCAGCTCAAATCCAAACTGCGCTACCATCAAAACCTCCATACACCATTTAGATTGAATGCCAGCTTAAATGTTAAGCTCTGCCAGGCAACGTCCAGTCAGTAAATTAGCCATTTGCTGGCGGTACTCTGCGCTCGCCCAGGCATCTCCAGCTTCCTGGCAGGCATTATCAACGGCTGCTTCCCAGCCATCTGCCTGCGGTCCATCCATCGCCATCAGCGGTGCAAGGCCAAAACCTCCCAGGGCAATCCGGGTTCTGCCGGAAGGCCACCTGGCAACCGCAGAACTGATGATAGGTAGATCGGCAGGCGTCCTGGAAACAGCCTGGTAAGCCAGCTTTACCGCCAGCGGAAACGTCACCAGGGTAATCAGTCGGCCGCGCATGCCTGAGGGTCTTTGTAACAGCATCGCTCCCAATTCGAGCTCTTCCTGACCCGGTTCGAGGGTGAGGGCAACGTCAAGGGCAAGCGCGGCTGTGGTAAACGCGGAGCGTCCATCGCCAGCAACCAGAGTCCCTACAACCGAGGCAGCCTGGCGCAAATTGTATGTAGCTTCCAACTGTAAACACTGCTTGAGGATTCGATCCAACTCTGGCTGTTTCAGCAGGGATTCCAGGGTCACTGCTGCCCCCACAGCCAGGTAATTTCCGCGCGAATGAATTTGATCAAGCCCAAGTGCCTGCAGATCAACCACTGCAAAATGGCGCTGATTGGGTTGGGTTATAACGGTGCCCCCTGCGAGGGGCAATGTGAGCGGATCATCCCGCTTAAGCAATTCCACGGCTTCTTCAAGCGTTTTTGGTCGGTGATATTCTGTAATCACACCCGGCCTCCAATCATTCAACTTTCTAAAACTTCATCGGGATAAACTTTCCACCCGAGTGCCTGCAGATTGTCCGTTGAAACCACGTCTGGCGGCACATCAACCAGAATCGCATCTGCTTCTGCGAGAAGCTTACCACCTGGCAGATAAATTGCTGCATGAGCAGATGCACTGCGGTTTTTGCGTTTGACCACCCTACCGACCATATTCAACTGCGTGTCGACCGGAACGGGTTGGCGGTATTGGATATCGAGACGAGCCGTAACCATGAAGCGCGGGCTGTCTGGATCAACACCCATCAATGCTCGCCCGGCAACCTCATCCAGCATGGAGGCGACGATACCGCCATGTACCACACCGGGGTAGCCCTGGTATTGTCTTGCGACTGTATAATTGGCGGTCACTTCATCAGGTTTAGTCTGGTAAAACTTCAGCTTCAGGCCGTGGGGGTTTTCGATCCCACATACGAAACAGTGGAGAGAATTTGGCTGTTTGATTTGCAAAATGGTTTTCTCCAAAGTGGTCTGGGATAAACAATAAGGAGTACAGGCTTAATTATAACCGCAGGTTAATTAGGCGACAGCAATATACAGTAAACACAAAGCAGCCCTTCCTACCTTGGAAGAGCTGCCAGGCAGTTTAGATGGTAAATCTTATTGGTAACAAATGCCCAAGCCGCTGAAATTGGGCGATCAAGCCTGGGCAAAGGTATCGATCAGCAGGCGAACATCTCCCCCGACCGGGTACAGGATGGGGCAGGTGCTACCATGCTTACGATATTCATTTACTTTGGTGCGGGCTTCTTCGGGCGTACCAGAGGCGGTAATGCGGTGGATCAAATCTTCTGGAACCAGGTGTTTGGCTTGTTGGATCTGGGCGTGGGTGGCAGGCCAGCCAAGGATTGATTGAATTTCCGCAACCACGCTGTCGGAAACTCCAGATGCTTTGGCAATATGGGGCTGCTGCGCCAGGTATTGGGTTAACAAGCCGCGGGTGGTATCGATGGCTTTTTCGTGGTCATGATCAACCGAACAAACCACCAGCTGGGGCCGATCAATTTCATCCAGGCTCCTGCCCGCTTTGCGAGCGCCTTGAGCAAGGAGTTCAAGCGCCCGGTCATTATAGACCGGCGGCACGCAGTAATTCAGTACGGCACCATCCGCAATTTCACCCGTCAATTCCATCATCTTATCGCCAGTAGCCCCAATCATAATCGGCACGTGGCGCGGTTCTTTGCGTCCATGGACAACATCGAGCTCAATCCCATCTACGTGGATGAACTCGCCATGGAACGTGACCCGCTCCATATTGAGAAGTCGGCGCAATATTTCGACTGTTTCGCGCATCGCAGTCAGGGGTTTACTGCGGTTAATCCCGACATTCCTGGCGAGCGGGTCCCACCAGGCGCCAATTCCACAAATGATCCGGTCCGGCGCCAGGTCATCCAGCGTCAGAAAGGTCGATGCAAGCAGACCAATGTTGCGCGTCCAGTTATTAATCACCCCCGATCCAACTTTTAATTTCTCTGTAACCGCCGCGTAGGCAGCCATGGGAACGATGGCATCGCGGACGAGACGCGATTCAGCTTGCCACACTGCCTCAAAACCCCTGGCTTCGGCATATTGGACATAATCCAGCCCATCTCGCAAATCATGAGCATCCTGAAGATACAAAGCTACACGTTCTGGCATGATTCCTCCTTGAAGTTGAGAATGCCTCAGGCATCCTGCATTTTAAGGACCTCCAGCCGGGCCTTGAGCAGCTCAAGATCTTCCGGCCAATCTACATCAAAAGCCAGGGATGGCAGGCTGCAAATTTCCAACCTGGCACCTGCTTTTGCTGCCAGCTCACAGTGCCGCTCAAACGACCGGGTGCCAAACTCATACTTGATTAAACCCGGTGGCGAGATAAGCAGCGCGTTTGTCCCGTTGCGATGCCGGTCGGGTGCAACCACCACAACCGGAGGATCGTAAGCACAATCCATCATCGCCCGGATATCCGCGACCGTAATCAACGGGAGATCGGCCGGCAGGACCAGCACCCCATGTGTATTATATGCCTTGGCGACAAATGTTGCACGCGTCAGGGCTACATTCAGGTGAGGTGCGCCATCTTCCTGGACCGTGCGCGCGCCATGCTCCCGGGCCAGGGCCAGGGCACTCTGGTCACGGCTGACAACCAGGACGTGCTCGATATCCGGAATTGATTTTAGCGTATCAACGGTGTGAACTAACAACTGGCGGTTGAGCTGAGCTCGATCATCTTCAGAGAGAACATTGGCAAGTCGCGATTTACCCAATCGCATGGGTTTTACTGGCACGATTGCCCAAAGCGTCATGAACACACTCCTTGATCCCCATTTTGTGACGGCTTATAGCGGCCAATTAGCCAGGGCAAATTCTTTTCTCCACTTATGATCATAATTGAACACTATTAGATTTCAATTAACAACCGCCTTACAACTCCATGCTAATTTTGTTAGGTTTGTCATGTGTTTTTCCAGCGATCGGCTGCGCGCAGAAGTTCAACTGCCAGAAACTGGCGTTCAACGTGCGTGCGCATGATGGTATTCGTGGCCAGAACAAAAATTCCCGATTGCTGGATGATGGGAACTGCCGCGGCGTCCTGCTCATCAAGGATAAAACCCCACAATAATTGCCCATAATGCCTGGCGACTGCTTCCGCGGAGGGCGCGATCCCCAATTCAGAGAACATTTTTGCGGCCGGACCTTTGACGGTCTGGCCGCCAATGATCGGAGATACCGCTACAATCGGGCGGTTGGCGACTGCCTGGCGCACTCCGGGAATCGCCAGGATCGGATCGATACTCACCCACGGGTTGGATGGGCAGATAACGACCAGATCAGCCTGATCGATGGCATCCAGTACACCCGGGGCAGGTTGGGCGGTATCCACATTCCGAAATTGGAACCCCGTGACCTGCGGCTGGCACTTCTGGCGGACGAAGTAATCCTGGAACGCCAGCCAGCCAGACTCCGTGTTGACCTCAGTGGGAACCGGCACATCCGTCACCGGAAGGATGCGAGTTTGAATTCCCAGAGCAACCCGGAATGAATCGACGATGGCGGAGAGCGGCTCACCAGCCCGAATGCGCCGTGTTCGTTCGAGATGCAGCCCAAGATCCAGGTCGCCGAGCCGGAACCAGGGATCACCACCAAGCACGCCTAAAACCTGGCGGGCCTGCCAGGTCTCTGCCCGGCGTCCCCATCCGGTGTCTGGATTTTCTAAACCAGCGAGGGTGTATGTTACGGTATCCAGATCGGGACAGATAGATAGCCCCAGGTATTCGAAATCATCCCCGACATTGACGATGACGGTGAGGTCCCCGGCTGGCAGCGCGTGGGCCAGCCCATCCGCTAATTTTGCCCCACCCACGCCACCTGCCAGGGCAACTACCTGCCAGGCATAACTCATCGGCTTACGACGACCTCTGCTAACGACAGGCGCGGCCTGGGATCCGGGATAACATCCGGATAACCCAGCATCAGCAGCGCCTGTGGTTGCCATGTTGGGGGCAAATCCAATGCCTGCAGGACAGCCTGTTGGGCAAATAACGGGGCGCATACCCAGACGCCGCCCAGACCTTCACCATGCGCAGCCAGGAGCAAAACCCCAGCACCTAGCGCAGCGCTTTGGGCTGCCATTAATTCCTCAGCAGCCTGTCGAGGCGCATCTGGATACTTATCCATCACGCCGGGCTCCACACAGACGAGGATCCCAACCGGCGCTGAGGAAATCCGGCTGTGTGAGCGCTGGAGTCGAATTTCAATTTCCTTGGGAGACAAGGTATCAGATTCTAAATCCTGGCGAAAACTGGTGTGCATGGCCTCGATCAGTTTCATCCGGGAGGCAGCACTGCGTAAAACGACAAAGCGCCAGGGCTGGCGGTTATGGGCTGATGGCGCCCAGCAGGCAGAGATGAGCACGCGTTCTAATACTTCTTCCGGAACCGGTTCCTGACGAAACTGGCGCACAGACCGGCGCGAGCGTAGAAAACCATGAGCATCCATGGCTTATACGGTTACATTATCCGGGGAAATTTTATAAATTACCCGCACTTCATCCGGCCGATTTGTCCGAAAATTTTCGCGACCGGTGTATTTCAGCGATAACAAGTCGATGTGTTCGCGAGCGCCTTCTTCGGTAACCGCAGCCACCCTGCCTCGGATTTGAAGGTAATGGTAAGGCCGGGTTAAATCCATGATGACCATAGCCACGCGGGAATCGCGGCGCATGTTGCGATCCTTGACCCTCCCGCAGGCTGTATTAATCAGGATATACTCCCCATCCGTATTGAACCAGACCGGGGTTACCTGGGGCGATCCATCAGGCATAAGTGTAGATAAAAATGCAAATGCGCGCTTCTCATCAGCCAGTAAATCACGGTACGCTTCGGGCACGATATTCATCCTGGGTGTGGTTCCTCTCTTCTCGGAATTAATGCGACCTGCACCTGGTCTGAATCTGACCAGTTTGTGACCAGGGCGATCTCTGCCTGGGTGCAGCCCAACAGCAGCTTCATTTCAACATCTCGCTTACCCAGGTCAACCGTCAACAACACTGCCACAACCCGAGCTGGAATTTGCGAACCCACCCAGACGTCCACTTCGTGCCCGTCGGGCGAGCTGGTTTTGGCGAGGTAGCCATAATCCAGTGGATAGAGCCTATCAGCGAAGCGGGGGTGGTGGGAATTTTTGGGGCGATCGATGACCACCTGGCTTTCGGCAACCAGCCGGTCCACGAACTTCCAGAAACCTGGTTTCAATGCTGGGTGTTCGGCCGCCTGCATACCTCAGCCTCCAAAATTGTAGCGCTTCTGTTCCTGAAAATCGCCGACAATTTCTGGCGCCAGGCTGGGCGAGGTTCCGCCATAAATGATGGCAAAATGATCGACAGGAATTTCCCAATCAAAGGACAAAAAGACAACTTTTTTCAAGATACAAGTCAAAGAAGTAAAATCCATTGGCTCCTTTGCCAGAGTTATATGTGGCGCCCAACAATCTGGATGGTAATACAAGTTGGGCTGAACTGCGAGTTCGTGGGTTTGTTCCCACAGCTGGGCATGTAGATCGGACAGCGCTTGGTTCTTAACGAGCGCAAGATAAACCACCAGGCTGCTGCCAGTGAACAAACCGATTCCAGAAGTACGGACAGTGAAAGGCTGCGCCAACCCGGCCATATGCTGCACGACTTCATTGATCTCCGGGCTATGGTAAGACTCGGCTCCCTGCCAGGAAAAATGCGGGATGGGATTGGACGCCAGTGAGTTTTCCACTCCGCATTCTACCTGAAACCTGTCCCACAGGCGGCGAATTTCGCTGCCATATGGCGCGTCGAGGATGGTAACTAAGGAAGTAACTTTCTGAGGAGGTTCGGTAGTTAGCATTTACAGTATTTTACCTGTTGCCGCGGACTGTACGATCCAGGGAGATGCGACAGCACAGGCAGGTTACCAGATCCACCTTGTTTCCGTATAAGTTCAAGTTCAGATCACCCAGGGCGTCGATCCTGAAACGCACCCTAGTTAACTGGCCCTCATCTAACAGGGATCTAGAACCATCCAACACTGCCATATCCTTCGCCAAATTACCGGAACAGATCCAGGCTTCTGGGTCGCAGCAGCTCGGAAAGGACAGCTTCGCGGAGGGGATAGGGAAATCCACGGGCGTGGACGGCTGGGATACCTTCAGCGGCCTGACCCATGACCAGGGAAGCCGCCGCGGCGAGTTCATCCGCCGCTCCAATCTGGGTTACCCTGAGCTCGTAGCCGAGTAAGTCCGGCAGACCGCGCTGGTCTACTACCCCCGGCACACCTGATAAACCGATCGTCACACCGGTGATCCCCTCCCGCCATGCGCGCCCGTGCGAATCGATGATCAACACCCCTAACGGAACCCCCGTACGCAACTCCAATGCATGCCGCAGACGGTCGGCTGATCCATCCGGGTCGGTTGGCAGGAGCAACACCCAATCCTCCGCGCGCCCCCATTTACCCTGGACATTGGAATGATCGATACCGGCATTTGCACACACAAATCCAAGCCGGTGTTCCACAATAATCAGTCCCGGCCGGGTGCGTAGAACTGCGCGGCTTTCCTGGAGTATCAACTCAACAAGACGCGGGTCTTTCTCAGCCTGGGAGGCAAGCTCGCTGGCCTGGGGCGAAACCTGAACGTCATTCAAATTACAAAACCGGTCTTCCGATTTCGAAACAATCTTCTGCGCCACAATAACAATATCGCCAGCCAGGAACTCGATCTCAGAGCGCAGACAAGCCTCGTATAAAAGCGATGCCAAATCATCACCTGCCGCGATCATTGGCAAACCGGAAATTGGGGTAATAACCAGCGGGTGGGGCACCATTGAGATACTTTATATTCCGGTGATGCTGACGCTGGCAGTTTTAGCGCTGTAAAACTTGTTCATACTGATCAACAGGCAGGTGATCCCTTCGACCACCACTGAGTTCGCCAGGCCTCCCGCGTAATAGGCTCGCATGCCACCTGCTTCCGCGAGTTGGATCACCTGGCGGGCCGCATCCTCGTCATCGGCACAGACCAGCACATCCGTATTCAGGGCTTCACCTACGTTTTTCTTCAACATGTGAGCCGGAACGGTTTGAAAAGCTGCCACGACCCTGACCCCCGGCCCAAGCGCCTGCTGGGCAAGTTCCGCAGCTGCCGGTGGAGGCGGTGGTTCCGGAGCGCGGAAATCGACTCTGGCGGTTGCATCGACCAGAATTTTTCCCTGTAATGCTGCGCTCACGCTTTCAACTGCCGCCGCGTGTGCGGATTGGACGACAGTCAGGATCGAAATATCAGCCTGGCGCGCCGCAGCGCTGTTTTCCAGACCAATGACCGTGGATACACCCAAAAACTCGTTGATTTCGCGTGCGGTTTGCTCAGCTTTTTCAAGCTGGCGCGAGCCAATAATTACCGGATATCCGGCCGCGGCCCAACGTTTTGCCAGACCGGGTCCCTCTTTACCGGTTCCACCAAGAATTGCCAGGGTTGGTTTTTGCATGGAAATCTCCAGATGAGAATTGGTTTCGACGTACATAAAGCTGTTGTTACGACCAGAAAAATATTCCGCCTTGTCAACCGGAACTGGAAAAATAATTCATTCGGTCGCAGAACCTCAGAACTGCGCTTGATAGCGCTCCCAAACACCGGGAGCCAGCTCACGAGCATGGGCAGCCACTTCTTTTTCGTCCAGGGTTAGCAGCTGGCGGTCTTTCATGAGCACCTGTCCTGCCACGATTGTGGTTGTCACCATGCTTTCATGAAAACCAAACAAGATATGCCAGGGTACATTCCCACTTGTTAGGGGGGTGAATGGCTGGTAGTCCACAAAAATCAAATCCGCATGGGCACCCGGCTGCAAGACACCCAATGGAGCCTCGCCAAAAAACAGGCCTGCCAGGGCTGCGTTATTGTAAACCGCCATCTGGACGACATCCATGCCGTTCATACGCCTAGGATCGCGATGCCACACTTTTTGCAGCAGATAGGCTTCCTTCCATTCCATCCACATCGTGTTAGAAAACCCGTCATTTCCCAAACAGACCGGGATACCATCACGCAGCATGGATTCTACAGCCGCGACTCCCACACCGTTATTCATGTTTGAACGCGGCTGGTGAGTAACCCAGGTACCTGATTCCTGCAGGAGCTGGACCTCCCGGGCATCGACGTGGATCGCATGCGCAACAATCGAGTTTGCACCCAAAATGCCATGTCGCTGCAGACGGTCAACGACGCGCTGCCCGCTTTTCGCCAGGCTGTCGTATTCGTCGACTTCATGCTCGGCAACGTGGATGTGGAAACCTGCTCCCACAGGTGCTGCTGAACGGCAGGCATCCAATGAAGCCTCACTCAGAGTCAGCCCGGCATGCAGTCCAAACAGTGCATTCACCCGCCCGCGAGCGACAGGTTCTGTCCGGCAGCGCTCGATAAAACGCACATTTTCGCGAATCCCCGCCTGGGCCCCTGTCTGTCCGTTGCGATCAGTAACTTCATAGCACAAAACGCCTCGCAGACCGGAGTTATCAACTGCTTCGGCAATCACATCCAGCGATCCATCAATAAAATTTGGCGAAGCATGGTGATCAATCAGCGTGGTCGTGCCGTGTTTGATTGCATCTACCAGGCAAACCAGTGCAGACGATCTGACCGAATCTTCGTCCAAAGCTAAATCCAGGGGCCACCACAACTTCGTGAGAATTTCAGGAAAATCCCTGGGTGCAGGACCCGGGATCGCCAGACCGCGGGCATATGCACCGTAAAAATGGGTGTGAGCGCAAATATTCCCCGGAAGGACGTACTGTCCACGTGCATCCAGGCATTCCACCTGAGGATATTTGTCAGCCATCTCGGTATCCGGACCGATGTCCTGGATCATCCCACCGGAAAGATACAGGGAATATCCCTCCAGAATCCGGTTCTCTTTTTCAAAGGTGATTATTTTTGCATGCTGAATTAACATGGCAGCCTCCACTGCGGACAAAAAGTTTCGCCAGGCGGATGGATCAAACCATGCTCCCTCTCGAGCACGAAAAGCTTATTCAACGGGCAGGTTTGGGTGAAACTCGGTCACCATCAGGTACTGCGACCGATCTTCGACGGCTCCCGGCAAATAACGCCGCACCCATTCCACGGCTTCTATCCCATCGATGTCAAAATGATATTTTGCCAGACAAGCGATAAACAGGCCAGTCCGACCGATACCCGCATGGCAGTGGACCACCAGGTTTTCTCCAGTGCTGGCAGCATGATGGGCACGCAAAACTCCCATCTCCAGATCAGACCTCTGCGGGACGCTGAAATCAATAATGGGCATTTGAATAACTTCCCATCCCTCGCGGTGGTAATACCCAAGCAAATTGCGCCTGGTTTTCTGGTAGGCCTCCTGCTCATCAACCAGCATGACTACCGTCTGGATACCGGCCTGGTGATAGGCCTGGGCCAGCTCACCCAGCGGATCGTAAACATTCGAGAACGGCATCGGGCTGCGATAGACACGACCCGCCAGCCGGAATGGGAACTCAGTGAGTAGGGATGTCAATCGAATGTCACCGGAAGGGTGGGATTTTGGTAACAGGCAAAGACATCCTGGATATGGCGCGGATGTGTCCGCTCACCCGACAAGCGCGGGGGCATTTCATTTTCACCAAAATACGCCACTGCCAGGGTTTCCTCACCCGCTCGGGCTGTTCCACCCAACACATCACAAAGAAAAACAAGCTTATAGGCGTGGAATAATTCCAGGGGACCCGTGCGATTGGCATCGTAGACACCCACCAGGCGGCGAGCGCGCACTTCTAAGCCCGCCTCTTCCCAGACTTCACGTTCGGCAGCCCGGGAGGGTAGATCTCCGACATCAGCCCACCCCCCCGGCAGAGTCCAACCGCCATCCATTTTTTCCTGAACCAGCAAAAGCCGGCCTTCAGAAATGATACCGGCTCTGACATCCACTTTTGGGGTGGCATAACCACGCTGTTGGAGGAAGCGGCCGGTAATTTCGGTCTGATCCAGTCCAGCGTAGTCTCCGATCATCTCAGCAGCAATCTCAGCAAGCCGGGTATATCGCTGGTGCTGAAAATTATTAAGCGCGTATGTGTCACCGGTTTGGGCGATCGCCTGAATTTCGCGCGCCCATTCCAGCCATCTTGGAAGCGTTGATGATGTCACTCAGCCAATCCCTGAAGACGCCTGACGATATCCTCCTGGTCGACCGGCAGGCGGGTAATTCGCACACCGACTGCGTTGTAGATCGCATTAGTAATTGCCGGTGTGGTTGGAATGCTGACAATTTCTCCTATCCCTTTGGCGCCGTACGGTCCTTCGGTTGTTGGGTGCTCGATCACAAACGATTCGATATCCGGAGTGTGGGTTATCGATGGTATCCGGTAGCGTGCCATGCGGTCGGTAAATACGTGACCGTCTTCGGTGATAAATTCTTCAATCAATGCATTCCCGAGGCCCATCATGATACCACCTTCCACCTGCCCCTGCAGCCCAAGTGGATTAATGGCTTTGCCGACATCATTGGCAGCCAGCACGCGCAAAACGTCGACTTCACCGGTGATGGTATTCACTTCAATTTCAACGGCCTGAGCGGCAAAACCAAACGCAAAATGCATATCCCCACCGGTCCCCAGCGGCTGGGTTTTAGGCGCCCAATATTCAAACAGGGCGCGCGGCTCACGACCTTCCTTGCGCATTTCAAGCACAGCATCGCCCAGAGGAACCCGGTGCCCGTTTACCTGGGCAAGTCCCTCAATAAAACGAACTTGTTCAGGCGGTTGATCATATTTTTCTGCGAGGGTGGCTGCCACAGCCTGGCGTAACGCCTGGGCGGCATACCGGGCCGCGTTGCCAGTCACATACGTCTGGCGGGAAGCGGTGGTAGGACCACCATCCGGGGTGAGGTCTGTGTCCATCACCAGGACTTTGACACGCGAAACAGGCAGGTTAAATTCTTCGGCGACAATCATTTGGAGCACGGTGACCAAACCCTGCCCTAATTCCGCCGAAGAAGTGCGCACTTCAAGCGTCCCGTCAGGGTACATTTCCACTTCTGCCGCTGCTTTATCCGGGGCACCACCCCCCAGGCCGGTGTTTTTGTAAGCTGCGGCAAATCCCCAGGAACGAACGAGATGGGGTGCCCCTTCTACTGGCCGCGGATTAAACGGCTGAGGACCGGCGATTTGATTCAGCTCTACCTCGACCCGGTTGATGCATTCCAGCAGGCCGACGCTTTCCCGGAGGACCTGGCCTGTATTGGTGATGCTGCCCACACGGAGCGCATTTTTGCGGCGTAATTCGACCGGGTCGAGGTCAAGCTCTTCCGCAAGCATGTCCATCATACTCTCGATCGCAAAAGCCGATTGGGTCACCCCAAACCCGCGAAAAGCCCCGGCAGGAGGGTTGTTGGTATACATGGCGTAACAATCGGCGCGCACGTGCTCGGCTTCGTAGGGTCCAGATGAATGGGTCGTGGCACGCGTCATTACCTTTTCGCCCAGTGAGGCATACGCACCTGTATCTCCATACAGTTCGGTTTCGACCGCCACCAATGTGCCATCCCGCTTCGCCCCCATCTTGACTTTGATTTGTGTTGCATGCCGCTTGGGATGGACCAGTAAACTCTCCCTACGATCGAACAATAATTTAACCGGCCTACCCGTCACCTGGGTTAATAATGCGGCGTGGATCTGCCCGGCAATATCCTCCTTGCCGCCGAAACCGCCGCCCATCAACTGGCCAACGATGCGAACCTGCTCATCTGGCCATCCTAAGGAGCGTGCGACCTGGCTGCGGTCGGAATACGGGATTTGTGACCCGACAAATATTTCCATGCGCCCATCAGGCGTTAAGCGCGAGATACTGCATTCGGGCTCTAAAAAGGCGTGATCGGTGATCTGGGTAAAAAATTTATGCTCGAGGATCAAGTCAGAGTCCGCAAAACCAGCCTCCATATTTCCCTTACGGACTTTAATGTGCTTCAACAAATTACCATTTGCATGAATCAGCGGCGCGTCCTCCTGACGGGCGCGCACCGGGTCAGTGATGGTTTCCAACAGTTCGTAATCTGCTTCGATTAAATCCAAAGCCTGCAGTGCGATCTGGCGCGTTTCCGCGGCAACAATCGCCACCGCATCACCCACATAACGAACTCTGCCCCCAATCCCCACCATGACAGGCCAGTCGAAAACAACCAGGCCATGATTCTGCTCACCGGGAATATCAGCGGCTGTCAAAACAGCCTGAACGCCGGGCAGCTGGCGTGCTTTTTCCACATCGAGGTGGGTAAGGATTCCGGATGGGACGCCGGTGCGCTTGACGGCCGCATGCAGCATGTCCGGTAATTCAAGGTCATCGGTGAAAATAGCGTCTCCGGTGACCTTTTCGATTGCATCCGGGCGCAACTGCAACTGGCCAATCACACTCAGTGGTACAGAGGAGGGTGGAATCTGAGGTGGCTTAACCGGTTTCCCGGTGGCGACAGCTTCACCCGCAGCGAGGATCGCGCGCTCGATCGTAGGGTAACCCGCGCAGCGACACAAAGTATCTTTGAGAGCATGCCGGATCTCGCTGGAATCCGGTTGTGATTTTCGCTTCAGCAGTGCATAGGAGGTCATGATCTGGCCTGGGATGCAAAAACCGCACTGCACCGCGCCATGCGTGACAAATGCCTGCTGCAGAGGATGCAATCCTGCCAATAGTGAGTTTTCGGTCGGGACAGTCGATCCTTCGGCGACCGCCTGCTGCGCAAGACCCTCAATGGTCAACACAGTATGCCCATGGATGCGCGCGGCTGGGTAAACACAGGACAGCACCGGCTCGCCATCCACGATCACTGTACAAGCTCCGCACTCAGCTTCCCCGCAACCAATTTTCGTACCGGTAAGACCAAACTGGTATCGCAGCAGGTCGGAGAGCATTTCTCCGGCACCTACAGTGGTGGAAACCTGGTCTCCATTTAATATAAAAATAACCGTATCAGATGCCATGCCTTACTCCTCAGATCGTTCCCCTGCGGGTACACAAACTGGAAAATATTTCAATTTTTATCGCAAATCAGTCGTTAAACGGGACGTCCACCGGCATTGTACGCTCCCAGGCGCACGTGAGGACTTCACGCAGCAATCCTCCAACAAGGTGGCGCCGGTACTGCGATGTTGCCCGGTGAGCGCTGGTGCGGAAACGGGCTTGCTGAAGAAGCGTTTCCAACGCCTGCTCGAGTGACTCATCGTTAAAAACCCTGCCTCGTAAGGCATCCTCCGCCCGAGTTGCCCTATGCGGAACCGGCCCACCGGGACCAACAGCAATTCTCAAATCGTGCAGATGATCACCTTCTCGCCAGACCCAGGCTGCCAGGTTAAGGATCGGCAAGGCCACTCCCTGGGGGCGCATCACCCGGCGGAAAGCGGAGCCCTGCTGCTCCTGAAGCAGCGGGATATAGAACCCAGCCAGGATTTCTTCCCCGGGGATAATGGCAGATTTTCCGGGTCCCAGGAACAACTCTGCGATTGGAACCCGGCGCATTCCGGCTTTGTGGGCAATTTCAACCTGGGCATCCAGGGCAAGCAAAGCGATGGTACCATCTGCAGCCGGCAGCGCGTGGGCCACATTACCACCCAGGGTAGCCGTATTGCGCACCTGCGGACCGCCGATTAAATCTGCGGCCTCAATGAGGGCCCGGGCATGCCGCAGAACCTCAGTCGAGCGAACGATCCGGTTGATCGGAACTGCAGCGCCAATATACAATTGGTCCCCGCGAATTTCAAGCACACACATCTCCCGCACAGTAGTGACATCGACCAACCGTTCGACAGGCGCGTGGCGACCCTGCTGCAAGTCCAGGATCAGGTCTGTACCACCGGCGACAATCATGGCCGGTCCGCCAGCACTGGACAGGGCTTCCAGGGCATCATCAATTGTTTGAGCGCGGTAATAGGAATTCCAGAGTGTCATAGGATCGGCGACCGGGATGGCGGCACTTTTCGACGGGTTTCCCCGACGCCGCCGCGGACTCAGTTTTGCCCGCGACGACCACCGATCCACTCTACCTAATTTTAGCATGATTCTGCCCACAGGTTACGTAGCATTCATCACAATCAAGAGGCCGCCGGAGAAACCGGTGTTGGATATTCAGCACTCTGTTCGCATGCAAGCGGAGTTTTAAGAGGCTGTAATCCAGGATCGGTGCGAATTGGTATAATCGATCGGGTAAGACGCCGGGACAACCCCGTCGTCCAAAAGTTCCATAATTCTTTCACGGGAGCCCGCATGAACGACCACAAACAAGCTGCTCTGGATTACATAGACCGAAAATATGACCGATTTCTCGAGGAATTAATCGAGTTTTGTGCAATTCCATCCATATCGACGGATCCAGCTTACAAAAAGGATGTCGATCATTGTGCAGAGTGGGTCGCTGAGGAGATGAAAACGATCGGGCTGGAAAATGTACAGATTTTCCAAACATCCAGGCATCCGATCGTCTATGGTGAGCACCTGAAAGCCGGACCGGATGCCAAAACAATTCTGGTCTACGGTCATTATGATGTCCAGCCAGCCGAGCCCGTCGCTAATTGGAGTTCTGATCCTTTTGTACCAGAAATTCGGGGGGAATACCTGCTAGCGCGTGGGGCGACCGATATGAAAGCCCAGGTCCAGGCCAGCGTGAACGCCGTAGAAGCCATATTAAAAACCGGTGACCTACCGGCAAACATTAAATTCATGATTGAAGGCGAAGAAGAAATTGGCTCACCAAATCTTGATCGCTTTATCGAAACACACTCCGATTTGATTGCCTGTGACGTTTTCTTGAACACAGATACTGGAATGCTGAGCATTGACACACCCACGATCACATACGGGCTGCGTGGGATCGCGTATTACGAAGTGCACTTATACGGACCGAAAACAGACCTCCACTCTGGCGTTTTTGGCGGCGTTGTTCACAACCCAGCCCAGGTATTATGCGAACTCGTCGCCGGTATGCATGACCAGGATGGCAAAGTCAACCTGGCGGGTTTTTATGACCGGGTGAGGCCAATCACAACCGATGAGCGAGTTGAGCTTGCCCGCCTACCCCTGGACGAAGCTGAATTTCTGCGCTTGAGCGGCGCTCCTGCTTTGTGGTCGGGCGAAAAGGGATACACAGCGATTGAACGCAATGGCGCCCGACCTACCCTGGAAGTGAATGGGCTGTACTCTGGCTATATTGAAGAAGGATCGAAGACCGTTCTGCCTGCTTACGCGATGGCAAAAATTTCGATGCGGCTCGTGCCAGATCAGGATCCGGCAGAAGTAACAAAACAGCTGGAACAATATTTTGAGGAAAACGTCCCAGAAACCATTCGTTGGGAAATGATCGAATTCGGGAACAGCCCGGCATCGCTTAGCGACCGCAAATCACCCTATGTTCAGGCAATGAGCAGGGCCCTGGAAGAAATTTGGGGGCAGCGCACTATGTTTAAGCGCGAAGGTGGATCAGTGCCGGTCGTCTCGAAAATTCAGCAGCTGCTGAAGGTCGACACTGTGAATAGCGGTTTTTCTACCCCAGGTGATAATATGCACGGCCCGGATGAAAAGACCCATCTGCCAACCTGGCATAAAGGCACCAAAGCGCTCGCCTTATTTTATTTTTATGTAGGGCAAGTCTGATCTGTCTGCGACGCTCTCATGATGTATTTATCCGCAGTTTCCTTTTTGCGGGTAAAATACGCGTTACCGGGTCAACCCGGCGAATCGAGTGGATGAAACCTTTATGTCTGAAACGAAACTCCCCACATACGGTGGACAAGCAATCATCGAAGGAGTGATGATGCGCGGCAGCCGGGCGGTTGCCATCGCAATGCGTGCCCCAGACCAGCAGATCGTCGTCCAAACCGAACCACTCGGACGGATTTATAAGAGCCGCATGGCTACTATTCCATTTTTACGTGGCCTGGTCGCCCTGTGGGATGCACTTGGATTAGGCGTACGTGCCCTGACCATTTCTGCAAACATCCAGACCGGCGAAGATGAAAAGATGGAGGGACCTGCACTGACTTTGGCTTTGCTCGCATCGCTGGCATTTGGGATCGGGCTGTTCTTCGTGCTCCCAGCCGGAATTGGCTACATCGCACGTGAATTCCTCCATCTGAGTCACGTTGGCAGCAGTCTCCTTGAAGGGTTCACTCGTCTCGCATTGCTGGTTGGTTATATTTGGGCAATCGGTCGCATGCCTGAAATCCGGCGTGTGTTTATGTACCATGGTGCCGAGCACAAAACGATTAATGCCTTTGAAGACGGGGCAGAACTCACCCCGGAAACTGTTGCCCGGTACCCACTCGAACATCCACGCTGCGGGACAGCTTTCCTGCTGACCCTGGTATTGATTTCGGTGCTGTTGTTCACTTTCATCGGCCCCCTGCCGTTCGGGCTGCATTTACTCAGTCGAATCTTGCTTATCCCTGTCCTGGCAGGGGTTGCCTATGAGTACATCCGCTGGACCGCAACTCACCTGGATTGGCCATTTGTGCGCGTCATGATCAAACCCAACCTTGCTCTGCAGGGGTTAACCACTCGCGAACCAACCCTCGATATCCTGGAAGTATCCATCGCCGCATTTTCAGCCATGCGGTCGGCAGAAACCAGCCCGAACGTTCTGTAAATTACCCATAAATGCTCACGGGACAGCCCATGGGGGAACTTTCTGCCATGGGCATTCGTTTTCCAAATCGAACTGATGATAATGAAAAAACTTACTGTTTTCTCCTGCCTGAGTCTCAGCATGATCTGTCTGCTCTGCGGATTGGCATTTGCCGGGCTGACCGGAATGTGGAATTATCTGCGCCCGCAGCCTACGGATGTCACCCAAACGCTTTTCGAGGGGATCGAATACCAACGGGACGCGCGCAGCGAGCCAAGGCCAATTATTTTGCATGTCATCCGGGTTAATTTGCGATCGGATCGTATCCGTGTCCAGGTTACACCGGGCGATCCGCAATCCGAACTGCCATTAAAAGCACGCACGACCTCGGAATATCTCCAGGAATTCGACCTCCAGGTGGCGATTAATGGCGATGGTTTCACTCCCTGGTTTTCGCGAACCATCCTGAATTATTACCCCCACCCAGGGGACCCGGTCGATGTGATTGGGCAGGCTGTATCCAACGGTGTGCGCTATTCCCTGGGAACGGATAATGAGCCAACTCTCTTTTTTAATCAGCGCAATCAGGCTCGGATCAACCAGTCTCCTGGCAGGGCTTACCAGGCAGTGTCTGGCAACCTGCTGTTGGTCCAGCAAGGCCAGATCTTGCCGGAGGCTGGAGGGACATTAGAGCCGCGCACGGCAGCGGGTTTGGACCACAAGCGGAATGAATTACTGCTGGTGGTCGTAGATGGTCGCCAGCCCGGCTACAGCGAAGGGGTAACCGTGAATGAAATGGCCCAAATTATGCTCTCACTGGGAGCCTACGAGGCCATCAACCTGGATGGAGGTGGGTCGAGTACACTCGTAGTGGAAGGCCCCAATGAGCACCCGAAAGTACTGAACTCCCCCATCAATCACGGCTTACCGGGTCTGCAGAGACCAGTCGCAAATCATTTAGGGATATCAATCAGCCAGGATAAATGAAGCATTTATTCTCCGACAATCTGCACAATCAGCTCGCGGCGGCGCGGGCGATTATCAAAGTCAATAAAAATCACCTGCTGCCAGGTGCCCAACACGAGCTTACGATCGAGTAATGGTATCGTCAGGGATGGGCCAAGCAGCGCTGCCCGGATGTGTGCATGTCCATTTCCGTCCCCCCAACGGGTATTGTGGGCGTAGGTGCGGTTGGGTGGGATGATTTCGTCTAAGAGCCTGCGCAAGTCGCTCAAACAACCTGTTTCATACTCGATTGTCGTAATGGCACTGGTAGCGGAAGGTGTAAATAAAGTTACCATTCCGCTGCGGAGTTCGGTTTTTGCTACCGCAGAGACCAGATAATCAGTAATGTCAACGATATCCGCATCACCGCGTGTTTCCAGTTGAACCGTAAGCGTTTGAACCGGCATCTCCCCTCCTCATCGAGCTTCGCTTTCCGTTTCTAAATATTATATATCCTGACTACCGAGTTTGCTGCGCGGAAACAGGAACCGCAGGGTTTTTGCAATCAGTTCGCATTCCGCCAATGTGGCAGCAGCCTGTGCTAGCGCTGGCTGGAACAGCCCAGGTTCTTTACCAAATCCGAGGTTTGTTGTAGACTTTTTCCATGGATATCGACCTGGAGCTCTACCGTAAGGATGTCCGGGTTTCCTATAATCCGGAAGTCAAGCTTTCAGTCATCGATGTCTCGCCCGACCACCCGGTGCACACGATGGTCTTCCTGCATGGTTTTGGCGGGCAAGCGACTCAATGGGCGTACCAGATCCGCAAATTCTCCGCTGAGAACCGGGTAATCGCGTTGGATATGCGCGGGCACGGGCGGTCAGAGCGCCCACCGAATGGATACACCATGGATCGGCTGCTGGATGACCTTATGGGTACGCTGGATCATCTGGGCATTCCTGGAAAAATCTCCTTATTTGGCCATTCCTTTGGGGGAGCGGTTGCCACAGAATTTGCCGTACGCTACCCAGAACGGCTGGATTTTCTGATCCTGGTTGCTACTGCAGCTGAATTTCGCCTTAACCCACTTTATCGCAGTCTGTTAAATCTACCCACTCCTCTCCTGGCACGACTGTCAGGTCTAACTGGTGGTTGGCTGAGTGCACCTCCAGACGTCCTGCGGTCCTGGTACGTGAACGCCTTGCGGACATGGCAGGGACAAAGTCTATTTGAGCGCATTAACGTTCCAACCCTGGTCATCCGCGGCTACCAGGACCGAGTCTTTGAAAAACCCGCGACCGATCGCGTTGCCACAGATATCCCTGGCGCGATTGAAGCGCATGTCGGACACTCCGGGCATATGGTTATGATCGAACGGCGTGATGCTGTGAACCGCGAGATCGAACGTTTCATCAAACTAGTGCCGCAATCCTGGCGAGAGGAAAGAGCGAGCAACCCCCAGGATGATCTTTTGAAAAAACGCCCCTGGCTGGATAATTATGATGCAGACGTGCCACAAACAATTGCCATTCCAAGCGTCCCGCTGCCGACCATCTTAACCTCAGCCGCCCGGCGCTTCCCCAAGCGTCCAGCGTTAATCTTCAAAAACCAGCAGCTAAATTACCGCCAGCTTGAGGAAAATGCAACCAGGTTCGCTGCCGCGCTGATTGGATTGGGAATGCAAAAAGGGGAGCGGGTATTACTCCTGTTGGCCAACAATCCATGCCTGGTGACGGCATATTTTGGAGTTATGCGCGCTGGTGGGGTCGTAGTTTTTTCTCCCCCTGACACATCGGAAACAAATTTACTGCGGCAGGTGGAAGATACCGGAGCTCGTTTCATTTTATTGCCGTCTGAAAAAACCCTGCTGGCAGCACGTTTGCAGCAGCTGGAACAGGTAAACCGGATTATTTATGTGTCTGACACAGCTAATTTGCCATTTCTCCAGCGTTTGCGCCTGAGGTTTTCAGCCCGCGCCCGCCAGGAGCTGCAGTCTAAACTGCTCCAAAATATGGGCCAGCTTTTTTTCAACCAGTTGGTAGCTGCCTATCCTGCCAATCCGGTTGATGTCCAGCAAACTCCCCAGGACCTGGCAATCATCGCCTTTACGGGTGGGACCACCTCGTCTCCGAAGGGAGTGATGCTATCACACCGGAACCTGATCGCAAACGCGATCCAGGTGCGCCACTGGATCCCCCAGGCTGAAGAAGGCAAAGAAATCTTTTTAAGCGCCCTATCCCTTTCGCACAGCTACGGCTTTACCGCCTGCCTGAATGTCCCAATCTCTATCGGGGCAACCATCGTTTTAAAAGATACTTTTGAAATCCAGGATATTTTGCAGACCATCCGCACCCTGCGCCCAACGATTTTTCCCGGTGTGCCGCGCATGTATCTGGCGATCAACAATTATCCCGGTGTGCGCAATTTTGGAATTGATTCGATCAAGGCATGCATCAGTGGTTCATCTTCGTTACCGGTCGAAGTGCAGGAAGCATTTGAACGCCTGACTAAGGGCAAACTCGTCGAAGGCTACGGCTTGACAGAAGCCTCACCGGTCACTCACGCCAATCCCCTTGATGGCCCACGGCGAAGCGGGAGCATCGGACTGCCGCTGCCATCAACTGAAGCGAAAATTGTTGACCTGATCAAAGGCGAGAAGAAAATGCAACCCGGTCAAATCGGTGAGCTGGCAATCCGCGGCCCCCAGGTAATGCAGGGCTACTGGCACGATCCAGAGGCCACCCAGGCCACCCTCCGCCGGGATGGCTGGCTGCTCACCGGGGATGTGGCCCAGATGGATACCAGTGGGTATTTTCACATCATCGCCCGGAAAGTGGACATGTGGTATCCCAAAAAGCCAGGCGAACCAGCGTTTCCGCGCGATGTTGAAGAAGTCATCTATGAAATTCCCCAGGTGAACGAAGTGGTGGTGGTTGCAATCGCCGGGCAGCCGGTTGCATTTATCATGACCGGCAAAGAACGCCCGACGCGGGAAGTCATTCTTTCCTACTGTAAACGCAGGCTGCCACCCGACCTGGTGCCTAAGCTGGTGATTTTCGTTGAGGAGTTTCCACGTACTTTCGTTGGCAAAGTACTGCGGCGCGAGCTGGCGCGGGTTTATGAGGAACATAACCAAGCGGTCTCTTCCACCTCCTGATCACTCCACATACCGGCTGTCTTCGTCAAGTAAGCCTGTTGAGAAGCTGGTCTGACTGCCGAATTCCAGCCAATGCAGCAGTGTAGATGGTGAGCCTCTGATGAGAAAACCGATTCTAATATTCGGCAAGCAGGCGACATTCGGTACAATAGAATTCGTTTTCTGACAGACACACATGGTAACTATGCCGGTAAGGATTCATGATTACAAATTTCGACCTATCCGTTAATCAAACATCATCATTGATCAACTCAACTGTTGCCGGGGACGGCCGACCAGTGGTTCTCCTGCACGGTCTTGGTGCGTCCAATTACGATTGGCAGCTATTGATGCCCGAACTTGTATCCGCTGGCTACCGTTGTTATGCGCCGGATTTATTGGGACATGGGGAAAGCGCCAAACCGGACACCAGCCAGCAATATCACATCGAAATATTTTATAATTACCTTGAAACCTGGTTTGATTTACAACAGATCACGCAGCCCGCCATTTTTATTGGCCATTCCATGGGGGGCTACCTGAGCCTGCTGTTTTCACTGCGACGTCCGGAACTGGTGCGTGGGTTGGTGCTGGTTGACCCGCTTTTCTCACCTAGCCAGTTCCCACCCCTGACCGAGATTTTAAAACACCGGCCCGAACTCGGCGTGAAAGCCATGCGCTACGCACCCAGCTGGTTGATCTTTGCGTTAACCGGCCTGGATCCAACTACCAGCAAGTATTTTTCAGATGCAGAGCGCAAACGCGTCGCCGAGGACTACAAACGCGCCTCACCCTACATCATGTATGTCACCAGTTCATTTGGTGAGCTGCTGCCCCAGATGAGCCAGCTTTATAAGCCAACGCTGGTTGTTTGGGGTGATAATGACCGCACCCTGGCGCCGAATAAATTTCCGGTGTTGGTCGAACGGCTGCAGAATGCGGCAGGAATCGCCATCCACGGCGGCGGACACCAGCCGCATCTCAGCCATGCGGACGAGGTTAATTCAAAAATTCTGGAATTTGCTGACCGGCTCCAGGAATCACCGGCACCCAATATCGATCCTTCCACTGAATCTGTGAAAGCTTTGGCTGAAAAATTATTCAGCGATCGAATTCAAGGATCAAACTTGTCCGACGGGAAGATCGACCCTAAACACAGGCGTGGTCCATCGCACTGAGCCTGACCAGCCCATCATATCTAACCTGGAACGGGTTTTCTGCTAATAGGCCTGCAAACGCGTATCCCAGATTGGACCTAAAGCAACCTGTGCGGAGCCCAGCATACGGCACTTCACTCCCTTATTAGAAATACATCGGATCCTATACCGCAGCCATGTAACCATATACCCGGATGCGGTTTTTTTCATCCTTGAAAGGGCCAGAGACAGTCAGCAGAGTGCATACCGCAGAAAACAGAATTGGTCATCGAACCTCTCCTCAGTATTTCGCAAGCTATTGCGGAGTTGTTCTCATTGCGAGTGAGTTTAATATGCGTTACACTGGTTTCAAGTATAAAGGCCAACAAAACGAGCTATGCTATTTTCCCGCGAGACATTCATCGGAATTGATCCCAGCGCCGGACAGCGCCCATTTGTTTATGCAGCTTTAGACAGCAACCTTGAATTGATAGCCCTTGGGCAGGGCAGCCTGGACGAGGTGACTGCCTTCACAGGAGGGCAAAGGTCTGCACTGGTGGCAGTCAATGCACCGCGCCAACCGAATACCGGCTTGATGAAAAATGAAGCGTATCGAGCCAAATTACAGCCGGTTCCGAACCCGGGGAGGTGGGAAGGCTGCCGGGTGGCAGAATACCAGCTGTACCAACATAGGATCAGCATCCCCCACACTTCCGCCCAGGTTCAGGAATGCCCGCGCTGGATGCAGATGGGCTTTTCCGTATTCCAGCGGTTAATCCGCTTTGGGTATGAGTTGTTCCCCAATTCGTCATCCGAATGCCAGGTATTGGAAACTTACCCCCATGCAGCGTACAGTGTCCTGTTGGGATTAATCCCGTTCCCAAAAAACAGCCTGGAAGGACGCTTGCAGCGCCAGCTCGTGCTACACGAGCATCATCTTAAAATTCCAAATCCGATGAGGATTTTCGAAGAAATTACCCGATTCCGGCTTTTGAACGGCGTGCTGCCTTTGGAAAATATATTCTCAGTGCAAGAGCTGGATGCACTGGTGGCGGCGTACACCGCCTGGTATGTCGCCAGCCAGCCGGACGATCATATCCAGCTGGGTGACCCAGAAGAAGGTCTCATTCTCCTGCCGGCAGAAAAACTTAAACCCACTTACCTACCGGTCGCGACCTGATTTGTTGGCCCAATCAGCGTATCCAAACAAAACAGGGATTACCAGCCCCATGCCTGATTTGAACTCCTCATTCATCAGCCACGATCTTGGATTTTTAAAGATCATCGCTGAGCATTGGGGGATCGAATTACGCGCACCAGATCAAAAAACAGCGCTCGACTTCCTCATGCCCTTGATGCTGGATGCCGAACTGCTCAAGGAAGTTGTTGAAACACTCCCGGTTGAAGCGCAAAGTGCATTGAACAGCCTTCTCGAGCAGGGTGGGCGGATGGAATGGCCGCGTTTTGCACGCAACTTTGGTTCGATCCGGGAAATGGGGCCGGGGCGCCGTGATCGTGCCCGACCTGACCTCCAGCCAGCCTCGCCAGCAGAAAGCCTGTGGTATCACGGATTGGTGGCCCGGGGGTTTTTTGATTCAGCCAGCGGACCACAGGAATTCATTTATATACCGGATGATTTGCTGCTGCTGCTCCCGGACAGGCGGGTGGGCAAGTCTGCGCCCGTTGGTCGGCGGGCAACGCCCGCTGAACATGCGCACGAGATCCGGGCAAATGACTGGATTCTGGATGATGTGTGCACCTTGCTGGCGTGGCTGCGCAGCGGCCTCGCTGAAGAAAAATCACAGAGCCCGCAAAACTCGCCCCCCTGGGTGATTAAGGTCACGAATAACCAGGCGTTGGTCGCTTTTGCCGGCGCATCAGAATTAATTACCCCCGAGCGTGAGATCAATACGGAATTGGTAAAAGAATTTTTGGAGGCCGACCGCAGCGAAGCGTTACTGCAACTGGCCCAATCCTGGCTGCACAGCATGCATTGTAATGACCTGCGCCACATCCCAAACCTGATTTTTGAAGGTGAATGGATCAATGACCCGCTCCAAACGCGTGAGTTAATCATGGACCTGCTCGACCGGATACCTGACAACACCTGGTGGAGCCTGAACGGCTTCATCGCCGGAATCCGGGCGGCCTATCCGGATTTCCAACGACCAGCCGGGGACTATGATTTCTGGTACATCCGTGACCGCCGTACGGGGGAGTACCTGCAAGGTTTCGCACATTGGGAAAGTGTTGACGGCGCCTTGCTGCATTATTTGCTCACCGGCCCATTGTTTTGGCTGGGATTCCTGGATCTGGCAGCCAGCGCTGAAAACGATCCAGTGTCCGCATTTCGCAAATCCGCCTGGTGGCAAGATCTCCATGATGGCAGCCCGCCTGCTGGATTGAGCGGCGAGGATGAAGCTTTCCTGATCAGCTCGGATGCCCGACTGCGGGCTCCACGTTTGGTCCCGCGGCCAGCAAGGTATCAAATTGCCCGTTTCGCCCTGTGGGAAGATGCCGGTTCTGACGCTTACCGGTACCGGATCACACCAGAATCATTAGAGCGAGCCCGCAACCAGGGTTTGGTCGTGGGACAGTTGGTCGCTCTGCTGCGTAAGTTCGCCCTGACAGTGCCACCAAGCCTGGTCAAAGCCCTGGAGCGCTGGGAGGCACGTGGGGTGGAAGCCAGAATAGAACCACTGCTCGTCCTGCGGCTCGGCTCTCCAGAGGTGCTTCAGGTGGTCCGCCAATCCCGGGCAGCCCGTTTTCTTGGAGACATCCTGGGACCAACCGCGGTCATCATCCGTCCAAATGCCGCGGAAAAGGTCCTGGCAGTCCTGGCAGAACTGGGATACCTGGGGGATGCACGCCTCTATGTATATCCGGGTACAAATGAGCCAGCGAAAGAATAATTATCAAATCAAATTGACATCGTGGGAGCCTGACTCACGCTGTCCGGCGGCAGTAATGCGAATGAATTCCGCTTTTTCCCATAACTCAAGAATACTGCTTGCGCCGGCATAGCTCATCCCCGAACGCAGCCCACCCACCAGCTGGTAAACGACATCCGTAACAGTCCCCCTATTTGGAACAGCCGCCTCGACACCTTCGGGGACAACCTTTTCCCATTCCTCGGCCTCCGGCTCTTCTCCCATTTTCGCTACTCGCTGGCGATCGACATTGGCAGAAAGAGATGCCATGCCGCGCACAACCTTAAACCGCTGCCCGCCGCGCACAACGGATACTCCCGGACTTTCATCCGTGCCCGCTAACAGGCTTCCAAGCATCACTGTACTTGCCCCAGCTGCCAGCGCTTTGGTCAGATCTCCCGAATTACGGATGCCCCCATCGGCGATAATGGGCACCCCCAGGCGCCTCCCCACCTGGGCGCAATCATCGATGGCTGTAAGCTGGGGGATACCAAATCCTGTGACAATGCGTGTGATGCATATCGAACCCGCCCCAACGCCAACTTTAACAGCATCCGCACCTGCAGCCACCAGATCCTCTACTCCCTCTGCAGTTGCCACATTGCCAGCAATCACCGGGATATCCGGGTAACCCATTTTCAAGCGTTTGAGCATGGCAATGGCGTGGTCGGCATGCCCATGAGCGATATCTATCACGATCAAATCCGCGCCTTCCTGCATGCAGGCGGCGGCGCGTTCCTCATCCTCCGATCTAGTACCAACTGCAACTCCCACTCGCAACCGTCCTTTGCCGTCTTTCGTGGCTGTAGGATGTTGTTGGAGTTTTACGATATCGCTGGCAGTAATCAACCCGACAACCCGGTTCTGATTATCGACGAGGGGCAGCTTTTCGATCCGGTGTTGGTGCAAAGCTACTTTGGCAGGTTCGACTCCCGCTTCGGCGGTGGCAACCACCAGATGATCGCGCGGGGTCATCACAGTGGCCACAACTGCATTTTCATCTGGTGCGAGCAGGATGTCACGCGAGGTCAGCAATCCGACCAAAACACCGCCGTTTTCGACAACCACCAGCCCGCCTACATTTTCTTCCACCATTTTATTGCGCGCCGCAGCGATCGTTTCATGGCTAAATATCGTCACCGGATTTTCCACGACATAACTTTCCGAACGTTTTACCCGCCGTACTTCGTTGGCTTGCTGCTCAAAGCTCATAAACCGGTGAATGATGCCAATCCCGCCCATTTGTGCCATGGCAATCGCCATGACAGACTCTGTCACCGTATCCATATTGGCACTAATTACAGGTAGAGCAAGGTTGATCCCAGATACCAGGATACTGGCGGTGTTGACATCATTCCGGCTTTGGATCGTTGAACGCTTCGGTACCAACAAAACATCATCAAATGTTAAACCCATCTTTTCTCGCAGGTTCATCTTCTCTCTCCCACGACATGTACCAGTCCTAACTGTTTTTATTCGATGGATTAATTCTACAGGATATTCAGATCGTTTCTAAATATTAAGACCGTGAGAACATTGGTATGAGGTTGACGCGGGCCCCATGTATCCTCACAGGAATTCGATCCGTTAACCATGGATTTTGGTGAGTCATTTTCCGTGAATGACCAATGAGCCCACTGGAACTTTAAAAAGAAAAAACGCCGGAGGATCTGGTTGGCTGCAATTCTAACGCTGAACAATAACCGCCCTGTTCGGTCAGACGAGCTTCCGTATCCTGGCTTACCTGACGTTTGCTGGCTTTCCCAGCCTGATTTGCAGCCGGGCCTGGAAGCCTCTGTCACTGCATCTATTAGGTCAGCGCGCCATGGATCAGGATCCTACCGGCGTTTCCAACTGTTGCCCTCACTATAGCAGAATTGGAACCGGTTCCAGTATGCTTTATGTCACCTGAAACAGGTGACATTCGTCACCCTCGCGGCCGAATGCATCCAATCTTTCCTTGCACTGTGGCATCACCATTTCAGTAGCAACCATATTACGGGACAGCTTAACTTTGTCAATGGCAGATCCTCCCCACTACCACCCCAACGCCCGGTAGCGCAGCCAGATCGGCTTTCGATTACAATTGTGGAAGTCCGAGATGCAAATGGGCGGTCCGGTGTGATTTAAGTCATAATTCATCATCCGGCGATTGGATTTGCGATAATAATATGTCCCACCCGCACTAAAACTCGAGCAGAATGATTGACCTCTATCCCACATGAAACCCACAATATCCCACTTTTATCCCACACGAATGCCACATAAATAAGGATGGATGGCTATGACAACAAATCAGGTTCAGATCCTGATCACAGTACCTCTGGACGAAGATCTCATCCAGAAAGTACGCAGTGTTTCTCCACGCCTGGTCGTCAACCACATACCGACCCGGCGGATCGAGGATATACCTGGTGGTACGTGGGAGAAAACGGAAATTCTCTATACCGATGTTCTACTTCCAAGTGCAGATCAGGCACCGTTGCTGCGCTGGATCCAATTTCATTGGGCAGGCATCGACCGTCTGATTGATTCCCCCATCCTGCGCGAGCCTGACATCGCTGCAACCACTTTGAGTGGAGCTTCCGCCAGCCAGGTGGCAGAATACATCCTGACCGGATTGCTCGCCCTGGGGCACCACCTGCCTGCGGCCTGGTCATTCCAAAAAAATGCTGAATGGCCTGCTGATCGTTGGGAGCGGTTCAGCCCACCGCGAGCTGCGTGGCAGCACCATTGGACTGGTAGGCTACGGCAGCATTGCCCGCCAGACTGCTCGCCTGCTCCAACCCTATGGGGTCGAAGTGCTGGCAGCTAAGCGGGATGCCATGCAACCTGAGGATAACGGCTATATTCCTGAGGGCATGGGGGACCCTGAAGGCCTGCGTGCACGGCGGATTTACCCGATTCAGGCTCTGCCATCGATGGTTAAAGAATGTGATTTCCTGGCAGTCATTCTCCCGCTGACACCCCTCACACGCGGATTAATCAATACGGAAATATTTGCAGCCATGAAGCATGGAACATATCTGATCGACGTGTCACGCGGTGGGATCGTGGATCACACCGCTCTGGTAAAAGCTTTGAAATCTGGCAAGGTTGCTGGAGCGATGCTGGATGTATTTCCACAAGAACCGCTACCCGCCGACAATCCACTATGGAAACTAACCAATGTGATCATTACCCCGCACATCTCCGGTGTCAGCCCGCACTACAACGACCGGGCGGTTGAACTTTTTTCCGAAAACCTGCACCGCTATTTAGGAGAGCTACCGCTCTATAACCGCTATAATACCGAACTTGGTTATTAACCGTTTATTCTGGAGATTCGATGCCGGCAATCCATACCATTTTTTTTGACCTGGGCTTCACGTTAATGAACTTTCAAGCAGATTGGAACCAGGTCATGCCGCGGGCTATTCAGGAACTGCATCAGACCCTGATCAATCTCGGTTACAACGTCGACGGCGGCAACTTCATCGATACGTTCTGGCAGCGTTTGCATGAATACTATGTAGAACGTGATACGGAATTTATCGAATACACAACCACTTACCTGCTCAATGATCTGATGGCCGATATCGGGATTAGCGAAGTTCCCGCGAACCATCTCAGGGCTGCAGTCGATGCGATGTACGCTGTGACCGAACAATACTGGCACCCAGAAACCGATACAGCCCCAACCCTGCAATTGCTGGCAGATCAGGGCTACCGGATGGCAATCATATCGAATGCCGGCGACGACCGGGATGTGCAAGCACTCGTGGATAAGTCCGAAATCCGGCACTATTTCGAGCTTGTCCTCAGCTCGGCAGCCGTGGGGTACCGGAAACCCAACCCGAGAATATTTAAGATGGGATTAGAGCAAATGCGGGTTCGCCCTGACGAGACTGCCATGATTGGGGATACACTGGGCGCGGACATTTTAGGTGCGCAAAATTCCGGTATCCTGGATATCTGGATCACCCGGAGAGCCGATACTCCCGCCAATCGCGCACATGGGGGAACCATTTTGCCAACATTGCAAATAGGTTCCCTGGCAGAACTGCCAGAAGTCCTGGCACCCTATTCAGCGCTGGTGCATGGAGATTAAACCAACTTTGGATTCGATCAGCATCAGCGAGTGGTGGGTTAAATAAGGTTTTTGGTGGCAGGGGGGAATGCCAAGAACAGGTCAATGCCGGGTGGATTCATCCAGGGCAGCAAGCCAGGTGACAGCCGGTCTGTATCGATGATCAAACGACCGAGTGGCTGAACAGCAAACTGGCGTCCTGAACATCTTCGATAGATCCCACAAGGGTCAGGTGGTCAAACAATTCAAGCTGGGTGTTCCCATGGGGGACAATCAGGTCACCATTCCGCCGGACTGCCAGGACTAATACATCCCCCGGCAATTGGATTGAGCGCAAAGTTTTTCCTGCAAATTGATGATTCACGTTTATGATCTCTTCGACTGTGTTGTTATCGTCGCTGCGTGTGAGCAGCACGTAGGCTGCCGGGTTGCGCGCCAGGAGCACCAACATGGAGGCCTGATCCAGGGCAGGATTCAGGGTGGTCACACCTAAAGCAGAAAACCGGGGCAGATCCCCCGGCGTGGCGACCCGCGTGACCACATTTTCAATTAAATAAGTTTCTCGCGCCAGCTTGCAGATCCGGTAATTCAAATCCAAATCGTCATACGTATTAATCAACGTATTCGCTCTCGACAAAAGAGAGGCCGTGGCAGGGTCGACATCATCTACACATGCCTGGATGACCTGATGGCCGCGCTTTTGGGCGCGCAGCACATACTCCTCGTTTGGATCAATCAAGACAACCAGCTCGCCGATGGAGCGCAGCTGACTAGCAACCTGGATACCGATTTCTCCTGCGCCAGTAATAACGACAGGTATGGGCTCTGGCTCTTTCGGTTTTTTTGCAATTCGATTAAAGAGAAGCGGGGCAAAAGTCGCCAACAGCATGGCCGTTAAAATAATTGCTGCATTTACCGATTCATCAATGAAACCAAGATCCTCTACAATGGCTGCCTCAGCCACAATCAATGATAGGCGGGCTGACAAGAGCACGCCAATTGCCGCCGTCTCCCGCCAGCCGAAGTGAATCCGATAACTAAGCGATGGAACAAATTTGACCAAGACTGCGATCAACAGTAGCAGCGGGACCAGGTATAAGGCCTGGGGGATATTAAATATCCCTGCGGACGGGGTTTGCAACAACGCATCCAGATTGAACCCAACTCCAATCATGATAAAAAATATGGGAATAAAAAAACCGAAACCAACAGCTTCGAGTTGGTGTAAAGCCTCATGATCCGCAGGTGTTGCCAGGAGCGAAATCACCGCGCCAGCCAAAAAGGCGCCCAGGACGATTTCTGTGCCGATGATTTCAGATAAAACCACGAAGATGAGCAAGGCTGTAAACGCTGCCCTGACCTTAATTTGGGCAGTTGCCCCACTCAGCTCATCCATTGCCCGGCGGACAGGTTTAAGCCGATTGAAGAAAAAATTTCCGAACCGGTACACCAGGAAGAAAGCAACAAACAAAAATCCAATAAGCAGTATTTCGAAGGTTAACCCGCTTGAATAAACCGCAATCGCGATGGTAAACAGCAGCAACGTGCCAAAGTCAGCAATTAACGCCCCGGTTAGAATAGCCTGTCCAAAGCGGGTACGGATGAAGCTGCGCTCTTTTAATACGGATACGATCACCCCTAACGACGAGGGAGCGAAAATCAGGGCCATCGACCAAAAATTCGTAACATAACCTTCAGTAAACATCCAGTAACTGAAGAGCAACGATAAGGCAAGTGTCAGAAGATAACCATAAATCGAGAGCGGCACAATCCCCAGCAGCTTGTCCCGCAAACTACCGCCAGGGTCTTTTTTCCCAAGGAATGCATTGAAGTCAATTTCTGTACCAGCCAGGAAAAACAAGAAAACGAAACCAAATTCCGCGAGCAGCTCGAGGATTGGATCGTGCTCTGGCACCCAACCCATACCGCTTTTCCCGATCACAATCCCAACCAATATTTCCCCCACCACGATCGGAATCCGCACCTGCTTGAATCTCGATAGAACCAATGGGACCAGAAATGCCAGAAAAATAACAATTAATAACGGTATAAATGTTTGTGGATTTTCCATCTACCTTCTTTCCAGATAATTTGGCAGCCCGTTCCATAACAAAGCCGGTATTCCCCCTTAAATCTACCAGGCTAAAAAATTGACTTCAATTGCGAAAGCCGCCCCTGTTATACCATATTGTCAAAGTGATCCAGAATGGTTCGAGATGCCTGAAGCTGGAAATACAGCTTCTAACCCGGCGAAGAATTGGTATTCCAGCAGCGCCGGGGTGGAAATCAAAGCCGGGCTACCCCAAGTAGCCCGGCCCTAGAAAACAAACGGGTTGCAGCTTTAGTTGATGAAAAAGGACAGCAGGTAAGGGACAAACGCCAGCAACCCCAACAAGGGATTGCCGCGCCGGGCATTATTCTTACTATCCCAGTTGAACAGGTACAATGCCAGACCAAAGGCGATCACACCACCTGCCAGCAGTAATACGACTGACCAAACCGGATTAAAACTCGTCTCTGCACCCATGGTGAGCCCCATGAAAGCATTCATCGCGTGCGTTGCAGGAAAGATCAGACCTACACGAGCGATGCCTTCGGGCAGCATATTGTAAGGCATCATCATCCCGCTGAGGAGCATCGAAGGCAAGAAGATCACTTGCGCGAGCAAGACTGTCAAACGTGAGGATGGAGACACAACCCCAATCAAAATGCCTAACCCGGCGTGAGCCAGCGCAGTGGCGATCAGACAAACCACAAACCAGCCCGCATTGTCTGGAGTGGGTGCATTAAAGAACAATGGTGCCGTGAGGACGATGATCAATGAAACAATCATGGCATGCAGCAAGGTGGATAACCCGGGCACGGCAAGGATTGAAATTGCTGGAATGCCGTTAACTTTGAAACTCCGAAAGATCCCGAACTCGCGCGCGTTTACTAAAGGTTCCGGCAAGCCCAAAATTGTAGCAACAATGATGGCAAAAACCACCATCGCCGGGATAATCTGGTCGGTGAATAAGGGGTTGATTTGGGTCATAATCAAACCAACTCCAGCATAAAACGCCAACGGAAACAAGTAATTCATCAACAGGAGAGTCCGGTTGCGGATGCCGATTCGAAATTCGATTGTGAAATGGGTTAGAAACGCATTCATGATTTGCCTCCATTGGTCAATTCCAGGAACCGATCCTCCAAAGACGGCCTCTCGACCCGCAGATCGATTACGGAATCAGATTGGTCCTTGATATATTCAATCACCGCCGAAACGGTCGCACCAATATCCGTGCTGAAATAAATGCTGTAATTTTCTTTTTGTAGTTTTTGGTGAACGGCAGGAAACTCCACACCATTGCGCAACAGGCAGGCGCCCACCGTACTGACAGATATTTTGGTAAATCCCGCACCGGTCGCGGTGATATCGAGAGGTGTACCCGTCGCGACGATTTTGCCATCCAGCAAAATGGCAATCCGATCCGACATTTCTTCGGCTTCCGCCATGTCGTGAGTAGCCAGGATTATGCTGGTTCCAGCCGCTTTCAACTCGCGCATGAGCTCGTGCAGCTCCACCCGAGAAGGGACATCCAGACCGGCTGTCGGTTCATCTAAAAACAACACTTTTGGCTGGTGGGCGATTGCCAGGGCTAATGACAGCCGGCGCTGCTGCCCGGTCGACAGCTGGTGAAACAATGTGCTGCCCTTATCCCCCAGACCCAGGCGTTCCAACAGGTCAAAGCGCGGCTGAACACCATGGTATGAGCAAAACAGGCGCATTGCCTCGTCAACCCGGATGCTGTCGGGCATCCCGGAGGATTGGAGCTGGACGCCGATCACCGTGCGCAGCCGGCGGGCATCCCGGGCAGGATCAACCCCGGCAACCCGGAGCTCACCACCATCCGGTCGACGCAGACCTTCCAGGCTTTCCAGGGTGCTGGTCTTCCCGGCACCGTTGGGACCCAGCAGACCAAAAATTTCACTTTGCAATACTTGAAAACTGATGTCGTCGACAGCGACAAAATTCCCATATGATTTACGAAAATTATCTACCTGCACAACAATGTCATTATCCATAGCAAATTCTCCTCATTCATCAATGGCGACATTTCCCGTTTCCGGGCTAATTTTTTCGACCCGCAGGAGAACCAGCCCCAAATCCCGGATCCGGGCCAGCAGACCATGCAGGGCCGCCTGATCGGGAACAGCTCCAATAATTGCTGTGATTTTGCCGCCTCCTTCGATGTTTTGGTCAACCTCGAGCTCCATACCTTCAAACCAGACCGACCAACGTTCAGGCAAATATCCCTGGACTTCAATCCGGTAGGTTTGCGGCAAATCCTGGTGGTGAATGGTAGTTTTGTTTTCCAACGGACGCCTCCTGGATGGATTACCATCCAGGATTAGTGTAAAGCATCGCAAGGATGAGGCGCATCCTCCCCAGGTAGGACATTAGGATGATATTTAAAGAAAAAAGCCAGGTATGCACCTGGCCTCAACTCCGCAGTTTCCGCGATTAATTGCTCAGGATGCCCAACGTGCGCGCCCTGGCAACTGCACGCGAGCGGCTGTCCACACCTAACTTCGCGTACAGGTTGCGGGTGTGGGTTTTGACGGTTGTCAGCGAGATCGATAGCCGGACTCCGATTTCCTGGTTTGTCAATCCATCTCCCAGCAATGCCAGTACTTCGATTTCGCGTTGGGTCAATGGTTCAATGAGATCGCCAGGTGGAGATCCGGGTATTCCATAGGCAGGCAGATCCGGTTCATCATCTTGCGAATAAGCTGCGAGCAGCTTCGCGGCATACGCTGATGATTGTTTGTGCTCCAGGCAGGCGTAGATCAAGCTGGCTGCCGGTTTGCCCACATCCAGGAAAAGGCGGAAATATCCAAGGGATTCACCCTGGGCGAGCGCCCGGCCCATCGTCTGGCGGGCGTGGACCTGCTCCCCCAGACCAACCTCCACAATTGCCTGGTAAATCAGCAGTTGTAAGCTCACCTGCCTGCGTCCCGCATTTTTTACCTGGTTCTGGAGCAAATTAATTTTATGCGCGGCAGATTGCCATTTTTTCTGGCTGACGAGAAAGTGTAGATAAACCAGGAACCAGGATTCCATCAAGAAAGGGATGTATTCGAGCTGGTCCAGCCCTGCCTGCTCAACCCAATGTTTCACCCTGGATGCGTTGCCTATGGCGAGGTCGAGGCGCGCCTGAAGAGCGTTTGCCTGAGGCAGCATCATCAAAGCACGGTTTTGCTCCAAAAATTCAACTAGTTCAACAAGAATTTGCCGTGCGGCACCAAAATCTGCCCGAGCGAGCAGGGAGGTCACCAGACCCGCACAGCTGTCCAGCAGGGTATCCCAATGCCGCCAGAGTCTTCCGGCAGCATAACCATGATTAAAGTACTGTTCTGCAACCGCCAGTTCGTTGCGTTCATAGGCAATTTGCCCCAGATGATTCTCCAACCCCCCAGCATAAGGTGAAACCCGGGTGCTCATACGTTGCAGCTGCACCAAACCCTTGCGGCAGGTATTCTCCGCATTTTTCAACTGACCATCCAAAATTTGGGTCTCAGCCAAGTTTGCCATCGCCAGGGCGATTATGTGATTGTTTTTTGTTTTGAGAGCATCATCCACAGCCTGCCCGAACAACGAACCAGCTTCCTGCGTGAATCCCAGATATTTATTCGCCAACCCCATCATAAATAAGACAGGCCCTTTAAGTTCTTCGGGGGTGTTGAACAGACCGGTCTGCCCGGAGCTGCTGAGGTAAGGCAGCACTTTTTGTCCCCATTCCAGGATGTTATCGAGCGCGAAGGAATTGATGGCCAAATTTGTGCGTACGGCAGCAATCTCGATCAGGGCGGAAAGCTGGACAGAATCCATCGTTAATGCTAAATCACTCCCGAATGGCGGAATGACCTGATTCTGAATCGCGAGCGCCTTTTCAATCGCCTGTAAATTCGGCTCAACTGCATTGAATTCACCTGTGGCGAGCAAAGCCCAGGCCATCATCATCAAAAAACGGGGCTTTTTTTCCTGCCAACTCCATGGAATTCGGCCTGCCAGGGCAACCAGGCGCGTCAGCTGACTGCCAATAAAAAACTCACTTCCGTACTGCTGCAGCAGGTCTAAGGCAAGTTCAAAATCCCGGCTTTTGAGTGCGTATTCAACTGCTTCTTCAATATCGTTTTTTTCGATATGCCAGCGGCTGGACTTGCGATAAAGCTCGGCAACATATGTGGCATTTTGTTGTTCCAGGAGCCTCTCCAGGAGCAAATCGGCAAACAGGCGGTGATAGCGGTACCACTCCCTGCGATTGTCGAGTGAAATCAAAAATATATTTTCTTTTTCTAGTTGGTAAAGTACCTGCCGGCTATCAGACCTACCCGTGACCGCTTCGCAAAGATCGGCATTAAAACGTTCCAGGATGGAAGTCTCCAACAAGAATCGTTGGGTTTCGGGAGAGCGGCGCTGCAAGACCTCCCCTACCAGATAGTCAGCAACATAACGATCATCTCCAGCAAACTGGTTGACAAATTCAGATCGGTCCTCAACTTCGCGAAGCGAGATTGCCGCCAATTGGAGCCCGGCGGCCCAGCCTTCAGTACGCTGGCAAAGGGACTTTACATCCAAAGTCGTTAATGCCAGCCGCAAGATGCCATTTAACAATTCATCCGCCTCAACCGGTGTAAAACGCAAATCGGCAATTCGGATTTCCAACACCGCACGGCGGGCACGTAGCAGCGGTAGGTTAATCGGGGGGTCACTGCGCGTGGCAATAACAAGGTGTAAAAATTCGGGCTGGTAATCTAAAAAGTAATTAAGACTGGCATGTACGGCCTGGCTGTCAATGGCCTGAAAATCATCAAGCACCAGGAAAACCGGATTGCTGCGTCCAACATTGGAGCTGACAAGATCATTTACCAGCAAACCAATAATTTCTTCCAGGGGGGGTGGGGATTGGACTGCCAGTAAAGCAGAAACATGCGCGGCGTTTAATATCCCGGCCTGAGTTAAAGCCGCAGTCAGATACCGCCAGAATAAAACCGCGTCATTATCGCGTTTATCGAGAGAAATCCAGGCAACCGGGCTGCTCTCCCTACTCAACCATTCCTGTACCAGGGTCGTTTTTCCACAACCCGCTGGCGCTGAGAACAATACCAGCTTGATCGTATCATCGGAGACCAGACGCTCGACCAACCGCTGGCGCGAGACGACCAGGGATGGGTTAAAGTGCGGCCGCACCAGTTTCGTGGCAAGCAGGGGTGGATTTTCCGGGGTTTCCATCGTTACTGCCTATGATAATACAACCCTGGTTGATAAATTAAGTTTTTTGGGAATTTTGGATCAGCTCAATCAAATGCCTGTCCGGGTCGCGTAGGTAGGCGGACCTTCCCCAATAATAATCCCGGGGAGGTACTTCAATGGTTAATCCGGCCCGGTGCATCGCAGCACAAGCCGCATCCACATCCTCAACCGCATACGCTGTGTGGTTTTCAGGAGGCAGCTCACCTTCGCCCGGCTGGTAGCTGCGATGGATAAAAACTTTGGTTTCTCCAGTTATAAATATCGCCATATCCTCGGATAGGGCAGCTGGCTCGCGACCCAGGAGCGCCCGGTAAAATTCTGCCATTTCATGAACCCGGTCGGTAAAATACGCTAACTCAACTAACTGCATCACAAACCTCCTTGATCTTCAAAAAATGGTGCGGGTTCTAACCTGCTGCCTTTACTGAACTTCCCGGTGCAGCAGCGGCTTGTGCGAAGAGGGTTTACACAGCCGACTGGACCAGAATAAGATTGGTGCGACGCAGGCTGGTCCCACAATTCCATCCTTTAACTCGCATCAGCGCCATCCGCCGCATGCGCCAGGCGATTTATTTCTGCTGCCAACTGCGGGTTGAGATTAAAATTCGACTGTAAAAATTCCAGGATGGCAGCGGCTGATTCCCGGTTGCGGTCGTATCCCTGGATAAATTCTGGCATCCGGGCGGCAGTTGTTGGGAAACGCTGCTCAAAACGGCGCTCTCGCGAGTATGGATCTGCCGGGTATGGGTCGGGATTATCCAGATATTGCGCCAGGTCAATCACCCGATCAACGGCGTATTGTTGTATAAACCGCGTGGCGCTCAGTTTTTCGCCGCGCATAAAGCGCTGCAAACCTACAAAAAGGTTAGTCAAAGCTTCACCGACCAGCCAATCAAGAGGCGAGGCTGCCAGCGGAAGGGATGCAGAAGCTGGGCGGGCAAACTGTTCATCCTCCGGTGCACGCCTCCAGATCACACGACCAGGATTGTAGGGGATTTCCTGCAGCTCTTGGGGTTCGAATACCGCAAATTCGCAAAAAATTCCATCGCCAAACAACAGTTTATAACCATCTGAGGTGTTGCGGAAGGCATAAACGACCGGATGGACTTTTTCCAGCCAATCGAGATTTTCGAGAAATCTTTGTTTTTCACCAGCCTCCACGATGACAAAAAAATCTAAATCCGACCATGAGTCCAGACGGTTTAATTCCAGGCCAACGGAACCCAACCCGATCAGTGCTTTTGCCCGATCTAAATTTGCAAGAGAGGCGCCAATTGCATCCAGGCGCTTTAAAAGCAGAGCGGGTTCAGCCATTTGTTTCACCGCTTGAGGAAGATTCGGCTCGAAACTTGATTTCAAAGCAGTAACCATACTGCCGAAATCCCAGGTTTGTGTAAAAACGATGGGCAGCCGTACGCTGTAAACTACTGGATAAGACCAGTTTATAACAACTTGCTTCCCGGCAGGCCTGCATTACGAAGTCCAGCATATATTTGCCCACCCCTTTGCCTTGAAAACTTTCTTTGACCACCAGATCCTCCAGGATGCCTGAAGGTGCCCCCAAATGAGCCAGGTTATCCATAATCAGCAAAACGAACATTCCGATAACCGTTTCCTGGTACTCGGCGACATAGAGGGTGCAGTTGGGGTAGGATTGGAACCGGGCGAACAACTGCCCGGCAGAATCCAGGTCCAATACCCGTCCATCAGTCTCAAGCAGCCGGACCAGCTCCAGGACTTCAGGCAAATCCTGGCGCACCGCCCGGCGGATATAGAGCCCGGGAAGTGGGGATTGGTCCATCAGTCCACTCCTCCCGTAGTTAACGGAATGCCCGCCTGAGCCTCGGGTGGAATAAACTCTTCCAGGTGTTGGCCCACACGCCTCAGCAGGGCTTCATTGAGCGCCTCTCCCAACCGTCCCGCCAGTCTACGCAGCAGGGTTTGCCCCCATAGCCACGAGTTCCAGTATGCCTGGTACAGCTCGGCCCGTAACCCGCCCGAGGTACAGGATCGAAAATTATTTTGAGCCTCCACAGAAAGCTCGATTTCAAAATTACGGCTTGGTGTGATCCACTGCTGAGTTCGGGCCTCGTCCATCCGGGACAGGCGCAGCAAATTATCCTGGACGAGCCGCAGGATTTCCCCGGCGCGGACGACTTCCCCGCGTGCCAGGACATTCGTCCCAAAAATCAGCCAGTTGCACAGGCTGTCCTGCAGGTAGAGCACGTCATTCATCGACTCATGAAGGTCGGGAGGCGAACTTAAGTGACCCAGGCATTCCGCCAGCTCACCGGTACGGTCAAGCAAGATGGCATGCTCTATCAATGGAAAAGACAGTACACCACGAAACCGCTGCAGGGCGAGAATCTGGCTGGCAGGGTCGAAATGATATTCAACCCGCACCAGGTTCTCATAGAGCGCAGCCCAGTTATCAAATTCATTACGGTAGAAAGCCAGCAGAGGCGCTAGTTGTTCTGCCCATTGGCGCGGATCCAGATCAGGCAGGACCTCATCCTCAAAGTACAAAATACAGTCGATATCCGAAAATCGATCGCCGCGCCCTTCAGCAAAAGAGCCGTACAGCATCCCCGCGCGTACGCGAGGGTCGTCGCGGCAAAGCTGCCGCAGCCGCATGATCATTTGATATTGGGGGAGTGTTTGTTCATCCATTGACACGGGGTTGACCAGTTTTATCGGGCGAATCCTAATCGTATACTGAACTATCCAGGAAAGATACAAGCCAGCGGTATCATTTTAACTTCAGTTTTACCCATCCAGGCAAACCCAAATGGAAAAACAGACAGATGAATGAAGTAATTTAGATCGTGAACAGCAAACTGATGGGATAAAGCCGGTTATTTTTGTTCGCAACCGGCGGGTTGAGACACTTCAACACTTCAAAATCAATCCTTGGAATGGCTGAACTCGATCGATTGAGCCGCAAATCCAGAGATTTTCCATTAAGAAATTCGCGCAGGCTAATTATCGATAAGGTTATTCCATTCTCGAGCGATACTTTAAGGAGTCTGTTTCTTTTCGCAAGGTTTTTGTTCAGGCTGATTAGCGGGAAATTCTGCTATTAAAATCTACTCGTATTCCACAGAAAGCACGCCGACTTGATCAGGTAAACTGTAAAAATGTGAAGTTGGCAGAAATGTTAGGTGGGCGTCTCAATTCCGCCATACCAGCTGAACCGCACACATATCAGATATGTTAGGTCGGAATATATTGTAATAAAAACACTTCCGAACTGTGTATAATTTACTTACTTGCCTTCCTTAATTGCGCAAAGCCACCACGTTTGTTAAAAAGAGTAGCAGTGCGTAACAGTCGAAATTAATTCGAACCACCCACACCAGATTGTTTGGAAGGCACTGAAGCGATCACTTGCTGGTATTTTACTGGCTTCATCTTTACTTTCCACCTGCCAGGGGAATGTGATTTGATGCCATCGGGGAAACGTTTGATGTGATCCGTAATCTGCAGCCCTGATGATGACAAACACGATCGAAACGAAAGCCCACACTCATGGACCGTGTTTTTAACAAGTCAAGCCAGTTTCCAAATAGGCTCTATCGATATCGCTGGCAGATTATCTCTATTATCTGCTTGCTCATTCTGAGCTTTGAAATTATTGAACATACACTGGAAGCGACCGGCAAAGTCGTGCCTTTTGTTTTTGAAACCTTGGCCTTTGCGACATTGCTTTTAGTTCTGGGTCTGCTCATCGGCAGGCTGATCCGTAATTACAGCGTCGAAATGCGCCTAACACAATTTCTCGATCAAAAGCACCAGCTCAGCGTGCAGATGACAAAAGCACAGGATTGGCAGGATGTGCTCGAGATCGTATACCAGATTCCGGCAACGATTGGGATAAATGCAGATGCTCATTTGTTAATAAACGACGATCATCTAGCGGAATTTGGATTCGTTCCCAGTACTAAGCAAAGCCAGGAACCGGGCAAAAAACTGAAATTCTTAAAATCGGAAGAATTTATTAAACACTGCGCTGACTGTACAAATACCAACCTGCATTCATTTCAGGATTGCCAGGCAAATGGTGGCCTCGCTGGTCCACTTCCGATGGATGCTTATTGTTTGCCCCTCTTTTACGAGAATTCACGTTTTGCGCTGATGCAGATTTATCCTACTGCAGGTAAGCAGCTAACGGAGACTCAGTTTGACTCCCTTAATAATTTAGGGCCAGATATTGCCATTGCTCTGGGCAGCGCGATGCAGCGCAAGGTTTTGTCGGACTTGCGAATAGCGAATTCCGCGACAGCTGCCCGAGCGGAGATTTCACGCGACCTGCACGATACGCTCGGTCAAAACCTGAGCTATTTGCACCTAAAACTCGACCAATTCACCCGTGAAAATGCTCCCAGCAATATCAATGAAATCCGGTCCGACCTGATTCAAATGCGCGAAATCACCCGTGAATCAAACGAGCTCCTGCGCGGCACTCTGATCTCTCTCCACCCTGAGACCCAATCCCGGCTGACCGCCCTACTTAGGCAGCACGGCCAGCAAATGAGTGAGCGAGCCAAATTCAAGTTTCAATTCGAAAGCCAGGGCACACCCTACCCGCTGACCGCATCCACATTGCGCCAGATTTTTTATATATACCGGGAGGCATTAAACAACGTGGAGCGGCACGCACATGCCACTGCGGTCTCCGTCCGGCTAACCTGGACCAAGGGGATGATGGAGCTCAAGATTGAGGATGATGGGTGCGGATTTGAGCTGGCTGGTGTGGATACGGATAAACACCTAGGGCTGGGCATCATGCAAGAACGTATAGAAACCCTGGGCGGCGAGATTTTGTTTGATTCTACGAAAGGGGAAGGGACCTGCATAACCATACGCCTTCCTTAATTATCCTGAATGAGGAGATGGCGGTATTCCTGATGTTGACCGACAAAAGTATAAAGGAAATAACCCAATGCGCGTATTAGTTGTCGATGACCACATCTTATTCCGGCAGGGATTGGTCAGTTTGCTCGAGTCCGAGCCGGACTTTGAGATCGTTGGAAATGCTGGGACGCTTACTGAAGCAATCGAGCTGGCCCAGGCGCTGAAGCCCGATACAATCCTGATGGATTTTGAGCTGCCAGATGGGACCGGTGCTGAAGCGACCCGGCCCATCCTGAAAGATAACCCGGATTGCAGAATCATCTTTTTGACTGTACACACCACGGATGAAAAGCTGTTCGAGGCGATCCGCAGCGGGGCAATCGGATACCTGCTCAAAAGTATGCCGATCAACAAACTATTGGACTCACTGAGATCAACTGAATTTGGTGAAGCGGCCCTCTCTCGTACGATGACTCGGAAAGTCCTGGCTGAATTTGCCAAACCATCTTCTGGAAACGCTGAATCTCGGGAAGCCTTTCTCCATTTGACCACCCGGGAAGTTGAGGTACTTCAGGAAATCATGGATGGAGCCACCAACCAGGAAATCGCCCGCAGACTTTTCGTGAGTGAAAATACGGTTAAACATCATATCCATAATATTTTGGAAAAATTACAGGTGCAAAATCGCCACCAGGCGGCGGAATTTGCCAGGGTGCACGGCTTGAACTGACCCACCAGCTTGAATTGGAGGCTGTGGGCGCTGTGACACACAGCGGCATGTGATTTTTTGTTCAAAGTGCTAATCAGGACCATCTTATAGATGGTCCTTTTTTAATTCTGTTTAAGCGAGCATGGGCGATAGATCAGCCTCGCTTTGTACGATAAGCTAATTGCAGGCATCATCATTAGTTCTTTCGGGGAATTTCGGATTGCTTGAACGCCTATCAACATCAAATAACTGCATGCATCAAGAGACTGCAAATTCGAGGAGAAGCTTCTGGCGAAGCTAATGGCAATCCATTGAACATAACCTGCCTGCTTGTGTCTGTGAACGAGTTAGTCATCGCCGCAATCAAGAGCCTGTTAATCACCCAGAGCGATCTGGAGGTGATTCAAATCGGGGATGGCAGTGATGCCGGCTTGATCGAGGCGATCGAGATGCACCAGCCTGACATCCTGATCATCGATGAGGGTAGCGGGATTTTCGACCAGACCAGGCTCCTGCGCCTGCTGGTGGCGTACCCGGAACAGCGGATGATCTCGTTCAATCATCAGAATAACCAGCTGCATATTTATCACCAGCAGGTCGTCGTGGCAACGCAATTTTCCGACCTCATCGGACTGCTGTATGAGGCATAGCAAAACAATTAACACCTAGGAGGAACAACTGCAGCGATCATGATACTGGAAACTACCCACACATCCATTTTCCATACAACCTTGGAGGAAACAAATGAATCTTCATTGGCATGCTAAAAAAGCGGCTTCACCCAGAAATGGCTGGGGGCGCTTCTTTTACGTTCTGCTCATTCTGAGCATGTTGATGGGCGCGCAGGCAACCCGACCCGCCCAACAGGCCCAGGCGGCAACCAACACCCTGACGCTGAGCGTGGTCAGCGCCCGCACCGAGCCGCGCGCCTTCGGCGGCATTGGCGTCAACGCGGGCGATCCTGTCACTGAGTATAAATACATCATCAACATCGATAACACCGGCACCACGGAACAGCGCTCACCTGCAGATGGCTGTTCACCGGAGGCCGGGGCGGAATATCCGGCCTCCTGTGATTGGACATCCATCGCTGGCGTCGCCGGCTCCAGCCCGATTTACACCCAGGGCGATCAGAGCGATTTCGCCGGTGGTGGGTTGGACCTGCCCGACGGGCGCTACCTGATCTCGGTCCTGGCCGACGGCTACAAGCTGGACGGCGCGCACTTCAGTGTGCCGCTGCCCGACCCGGTCTTTGGGTCCAACCTGACCGTAGAACTGCAGCCGCAGCCACTGCCTACCGCCACCATCCATGCCTTCATTTTCGAAGACATCTCGCCGACCAACGGCGCGCCGGATGTACCGGTCGAACAGGGCCTGCCCGGATTTGTGGGTCACATCGTTGATTACCTCGGCGAGGTGACGACCGATGTATTCGGCAACCCGCTGTGCACCGAGTACGAAACGGATATCAACGGCCAGGTTATCCTGGATCCGCCTGACTACAGCCCCACCCCCATCCCGGGAACCGGCGGGCAATGTGTCAGTGACGCCAATGGCGACCTGGTCATCCCCAACCTGGGACCGAACCGGTATGCCCTTTCGGCCGTTGCCCCGGATGGCTCTGGTTGGATCCAGACCACAACCCTGGAAGGCAACCACGACTGGGACGCCTGGGTCATGGAAGGTTCGACCGGTCTGGACACCGAATTTATCGTGGCGGGAGAACCCTTCCCAGCCATCATTTTTGGTTTTGTTCACCCAACTAATAATCTACCTGCCGGGCCAAGCGGCCATATCAAGGGCGTGATTGCAGCGGCCAAGGCGTATGTACCCGCCAAAGGCGGCCTGACTGGCGAACCCGGCATCACCGGGGCCAAAATTGACAAACCCATCGAAAATCCCTGGATTTCACTCAATGACCTAAACAACGGGGATACAGCCGTCTGGATCGGGCAGGGGGACGCCAACGGCGCCTTTGATATTGCCAACGTACCCGACGGTAACTACTTCCTCAGCTGGTGGGACGAGCCGCAGAATTATATTCTGGGCGTGCAGAACGTCACCGTCAGCGGCGGAGAAATTGTTGATTTAGGCGTCATGCCCTTGTTGGGCTGGTGGACGAAATATGACGGTTACGTCTTCAATGACCTCAACCGCAATGGCGTGATGGACTGGACTGACCTGGATGGCGACAACTGCCCGGATCCAGGCGAAGGCGAGCAAGGCCTGGCCAACTACACGCTGACCATGCGCAAGCGTGAAAATTCACTCATGGATCGCGGCGCCACCGCTGTTTCCACTGACGCCTGCGGTTACTACGTCATGGAGAATGCTTATCCTATGACCCAGTGGCTGGTGATGGAGGCTTACAACGACCTGTTCTACACCACCGGCATCACCTACCAGGCGGACAACCAACCCGAGCCCACGACCATCCTGGGTGCGGGCGTGGACGTGAGCGTCCTGCCGATCATTGGCCTATCGGGGCGGCTGGACTGGGGCGTGCATAATTACGACCCGGTAGGAGCCCCAAGCTACATCGATACCGTTCTGGCCGACGGGCCGATCCATTATTGGCGGTTTGAAGAGACATCTACCACTCAGCCAGCGCTCGATCAGGGTACGATCGGCGGCAATGACGGTATCTATACCGGCGGCATTACGCTTAACCAGCCGAGTGCGTCCGTGAATTTAGGGAAAGCCGCGCTGTTCGATGGAGCCAGCGGCACGTTTGTAGACGCCGGCCTATTCCATCCCGGTGACTCGGTCACTGTTGAAGCCTGGGTCAACCTCGATCCTGCGGCCAATAAAGATTTCCACTCAGCAGTTTCACGCTGGGACGGCAGCTATGAGCTGGACGTTAACCAGGGAACCGGCGATCAAGCCAATTTTGTGGCCCGGAACGCTACCAATGCCTTTGGTCTTTCGGCTTCAGCTGACCCGCTCACGCGGGGCGCATGGCACCACCTAGTGGGTGTCTTTGACGGTGCAACCGGCACCTTGACTACCTATCTCGATGGTGCCGCCGGCACCTCGGTCGCCCTCGGTGGTGTGCTACAGAATGCAGGCCCCACCCCGGATCGATTGCTGATCGGTGCCACACGCACCGGTATCGACCCATCCAGCTACAACTGGACCGGGCTCATCGATGAGGTGGCGATCTACGACCATGCGCTAACCCCCGCGGAGATTCAGGCGCACATCGACAGCCTCAGCGCGGCCAATATCGACCCGCGCAACGGCGGCATCGTGGGCACGGTGAGTTACGACACCACCCGCAACGAGCTCGACGCCCAGTATGCCTTTGTCGAAGACTGGCAGCCCGGCATTTCTGACCTGACCGTCAAACTGTATGAGACAGTCGACTGCCCCCTGGATGAGTTTGGCATTCCGACTGCGCCCTGCGACCCGACCGAAACTTACATGCTGGACTTCTGATGGTTCTTATGCCAAGGGCCAACTGCTCAACGCCTACCTAACCGAAACTTGGCAGCGACCCGGCCTGAATGACGACGGCAACTGTGTGCCGCGTGATGTGAACGGTGACCCGCTGCTTTACCCGACTGACCAGCAAGTGACCAACTCGGCCACCGACTGCCTGGAGGGCCCTCTGATGGGCATCCAGTACCAGGCCGGCTTCTCGGCTGTGGATGGCAACTACGGATTCGGCGACGGCTGCTTCAACGGCATGCTCGACGCCAGCGACCCTTCGGCTCCCGTCTGCGTAGGTGGAACATTTGAATCCCTGCCAGGCGGCCGCGAATACCTGGTCCAGGTGGAAATCCCCAACGACGCCACCGGTCGCCCGCTTTACAAAGTGACTCGTGAAGAAGACATCAATATCGGCAACGGCGACCAGTTCATCCCACAGGTGCCGCCGCCGGCTTGCGCCGGTCCGCTGCACACCGTGGACGTCGCCAATAATGGCACCGACGGCTATGGGCCTATCGATTACTTTGGCGATGGCAGCGTCATTGTGCCGGCCTCAACCCCAACCCTCAACCCCACCTTCGAGGAAATCACCTCACCCTTTGAGGGAATGCCGAAGCCCTTGTGCGACACCAAGCTGGTGCAGCTCAACAACGGCCGTTCCATCGTGCCGACCTTCAATCTGTTCACCGATGTCCCCCTGCCGGGCCGGATGTGGGGGCTGCTGGTGGATGACCTGAACTTCTCCGCCAACCCGCAATCTCTGGGCTACGGCGAAAAAGCGGGCATCCCCTTTGCCCCGGTAGGCATTTACGACTGGACCAACCGGCTGGTAACCACCATCGAGTCCGATTACAACGGCATCTTCGATGTGCTCCTGCCGTCCACCAACCGCATCAACTGCCCCACACCTTCCGGTGTGTGCGCCAACCTGTACCGCTTTGTGGGCAACGATCCCGGCGTACCCGGCCAGCTGAACCCGAACTACAGGCCGGAGTTCCGCACCATCGCAGCCGAGTTTGAAGCCATCCCCGGCCTGATTGTACCGGCCGACCTTGCGCCGACGCAGGTGGGAGTCTCCATTCAAATCCCCGGCGGGCAGGTGCAGGCAGTCAGCTGCCCGCTCCCCTCAACCACGCCGCAGCTGTTCACCGTGTCGCAGCCGTATGTTAACGACAGCGGCTCCTTCACCATCAACGGCCTGGGCTTCGGCGCCAGTGCTGGTGAGGTGACCCTGGATGGGACGGCATTGCCGACCACATCCTGGAGCGACACCACGATCACGGTCAATGTGCCGGCAGATACACCCAGCGGGCCGCACCAACTGAAAATCACTGCTGTTAACGGGCAATCGACCATCAACGGTTTGACCTTCCACGTGCTGCGCGGCGGGACTCTCGCATTCCCACAGGCAATCGTACTGGACGATTTTAACCGGAGCCCTAGCTCCAACCTAGGCCCCAATTGGGGCACCCCCAGCAATGGATACCGCATCTTTGGCAATACCCTGGAGGCGCGCACCAATGCCGGCAACAACCCCCCCACCGGCATGCTCGCCTGGGCAGCCTCAACCTTTGGGGCCAATCAAGAGGCTTACTTTACGTTCACAGCAATCTCCACCGCAGCCTCAGCCAGCGAACAGGGCCTGGCCCTCAAGCTCAGCAGCTCCAACCAATACATCCGAGTCGTCTACAACCGGAACGCCAGCCAGGTGCGTATCGTCACATCTGATCCCACCAACGGCCTGGTGACACAAGCCACGTTCAACGGGATCAGCTTCAACCCCGGCGACCAGTTTGGGGCGCGGGCACTGCAGGACGGCACAGTCAGCGTATATCAGAACGGCAGCCCAATCGGCAGCGCCAATGTCACCAGCGGGCCTACCCCCTGGCCAGCAGCTCTCGCGCAGGGCGGCGGTCAGATCGGAGTGCGGTTCAACGGTACAACCAATGCGAATTCCTCCCGGGTGGATAATTTCGGCGGCGGGGATGTCACTGGTGACCCGGGCTATATGCCAACCGTGTACGAGGTCGGCCCCGGCCAAACCTACGCCACAATCCAGAGCGCCATCGACATGGCCCAAACCGACGGTGGCCATGCCCTGGTGGTGGTCTACCCCGGCCAGCCTGACCTGACCAACCCGCGTGCCAACCCGCGCGGTGCCTACTACGAGAACCTGATCATCAATTCGCCGATCAAGTTGCAAGGCGTCGGTCCAGGCGGTTTCCAGGGCGCGACTTATGTACCTGGTTCGATCATCGACGGCGGCGCCTTCGGCGGCGATGGGGTGGTGGCGGATAACTGGTATACCACCATCGGCGGCATCACCTGGGACGGCAACCAGACCATCTTCGATGGTGCGGATATCTCCATCTTCGCCCATGATGGGGACTTTACCAACGGTTACAACGCCAGCATCGATGGCTTCGACCTGCGCGGCGGCAACCAGCAAGGCTTCCCTGGCAATATCAACGAGATTGGCGGTTTGCCGACAGGTGCGCCGGCCAACCTGATCACTCAGGGCGGCGCAGTGTTCGCTAACGGCTTTGCCCGCTACCTGCAAATTACCAACAACACCATTCAGAATAACGGCGGCGCGTACGGCACCGTGCGGATCGGTAACCCGGATCTGCCTGCGCCGGACACCAACAACCACAACGAGAACGTGCGCATCCTTAATAACCGCATCATTCTGAATGCGGGTACCAACCTGGCCGGCGGCATTGGTCTGTTTGCCGGGGCGGATAACTACGAAGTCGCCCAAAATGACTTGTGCGGCAACTTCTCGGCCGAGTACGGCGGCGGTATGACCGTTTACGGCTACAGCCCGAACGGCGTCATTCACGACAACCGCATCTACTTCAATCGTTCTTATGATGAGGGCGGCGGGATCATGATCGCTGGTGAGCTGCCCGCGGTTCCGGGCGAACTCTCCCCAGGCTCCGGCCCGGTGGATATCTACAACAACGTCATCCAGGCTAACCTGGCCAACGATGACGGCGGCGGGATTCGCTTCCTGATGGCTGGTGGTTCTGGCGGGGTAGACGCGATGAATGTCTACAACAACATGATCGTGAACAACGTCTCTACCCACGAAGGCGGCGGCATCGGGATCAACGACGCTCCCAACGTGCGCGTGTTCAACAACACGATCATGAAAAACCAGACCACAGCCACGGCTGTGACCAGCAACGGCGCCGCGGCCCCGGCCGGCCTGTCCACATCATTAAACAGTGCCCAACTGCAGGCAACCCTGCCGGTTGGCGCGCCCATCTTCAGCAACCCGCTGATGTTCAACAACATCTTCTGGGACAACCGGGCCGGGACGCGATCCTTCACGACTGTGACCGGCCTCAGCGATACAGACGCAGATCACTGGGACCTGGGCGTGGCAGATGGCTTCGGCGTGCTGGCACCGACCAGCTCAATCATCCAACAGAATGCGGCGGTGCATCCCTTTACCACCGATGCCAGCAACAGTGCTGCGGACCCGACCGTCGTTACACCTTACGACATTTCGGTTGCCTTCAATGGCTGGCGCACCAATCCCAACTTCATCGGGGCCATCCTGGTCGCGGTGGATCTGCCGCCCTCCCAGCTCGGGAACTACCATATTCCCAGCAGTTCACCGGCGGCAAACCTGGGCACGGCCAGTATGGGCGGTGTCAATGCGCCAGGGTTCGACATCGACGGCGATGGCCGCCCGTCGGATGGCGGTTATGAAGCCGGTGCGGATGAGCTGGCAGGCGGTGGTGGCGGGCCCGTTGTAGTGCCCTTCCCGTCCACCGGGCTGCTGGATGACTTCAACCGCAGCTCCGGGTCGACCACACCGCTTGGACCTAACTGGTCGGGCTCTACCGCCACGGACCAGTTCCGGATCAACAGCAACAATGTACAGTCTCGCCCCGCTGGACCAGGCGGTGAAATCTGGTGGAACCCGGCAAGCTTCGGCGCTAACCAGGAGTCCTTCATGACCCTGGTGAACATCGGTGCCAGCTCCAGCAACAACTCGCGCTGGCAGGGACTGCTGCTGAAGTTCAACGGGACAGATCCGAACAACGCTGACGCCAGCGCCATCGAAGTGCGCTACCGCACCACAGACGGTGTCACGATCCGCACCAAAGAGGTCGGCGCTGGCTGGGTGGATCAGGCGACATTCCCGGTGACCTTTAACACGGGCGATATCCTGGGTGCCCGCGCCCAGCAGGATGGGACGGTGTCGGTTTACCTGAACGGCGTGCTGGTCGGCAATACCAATGTGACCCAGGGAGCGACCCCCTGGCCAACAGCCCTGGCTCAGGGCGGCGGCTGGATCGGTGCAACCTACAACTTTGCCGGCGGCCGCTTCGACGACTTCAGCGGCGGAACGATGCCCTAGGCATATCACTCTCTGCGGCAGGAGGCCGGCATGTCCAGCCTCCTGCCCGGAAGAGCGAAAAGGAGAAAACTCAGATGACAAATAATCCATCTTCCCAACATCTCAGCCGGCGCGACTTCCTGAAAATAGCCGGTGGAGCCGCTTTCCTCACGGCCGGAGCCAGCGTGCTGCCCCACTACCTGCGCCGGGTGCTGCTGCCGGAGTCGGTTGCCCAAGCTCAATACCCTGACTACGACCTGTTTTATGCCGGGACGGACGGTTGGATTTCGCTGCCGCCCACCCCGCCGGTCAGCTATTTTCATCCGGATCCGCTGGCGCCAAGCCCTTTCACGACTTACATCTTTGGCTTCCGCAACGTTTCCGGTCTATCGGAAAGTCAGGTAAGCAACCAGAAAAACAAGGCGCAGCACAGCGCGCCGCTGTTCTGGCTCAACCAGTTTGATCCCAACGATCCGGTTGATTTCCGCATGCAGCTCACAAACCTGGGCCTGGCCCTGCGGCCGGACCTGTTCGATGCGCATACCATCCACTGGCACGGCTTCCGCAATGTGATCCCCTTCTTTGATGGCGAGCCAACCGGCTCGGTCTCCGTCCCGACCGGGAGCTTATTCACTTACATCTACCGGCCGCGGGAGGAAGGCACATATATGTTCCACTGCCACGTAGAAGACGTGGAACATGTGCACATGGGCATGACCGGCCTGGTCTTTGTGCGCCCGCTGCAGAATGGCAATACGTCCTACTATCCCAGCGGCAAATATGCCTACAACGATGGGGACGGCTCAACGGGTTATGACCGCGAGTTCGCCATGTTCCTGAGCGAAGTGTGGGCTGAATCGCACTGGGCGGATGCCCACATCCAGCTGCCCGAGTGGAGCGACTACCGGGCTGACTTTGCCCTGTTGAACGGGCGGGTCTACCCGGACACCCTGGCGCCTAACTCACCAATCAACGCCGCCGATTCCGTGCACGCCCTGGCGGTGGAGACGGATGCCAATGGTGACCTGGTCGTACCTCCGGCACCTTACGAGCATCTGCAGTACCAGCCGCAATCCTCTTTGGTCACCTGCCAAGCCGGCGAACGGGTGCTGCTGCGCTTCGCCAACCTGGGCTTCAAAGAATCGGCCATCACCCTGGCCGGCATCCAGATGCGCGTCATCGGCCGGGATGCCACCCTGATGCGCGGGCGCGGCGGGGCCGACACCAGCTACGAAACCGACACGATCTCCATCAGCGCCGGTGAGAGTTTTGACGTGCTCTTCACCGCCCCGGCCCATTCAGGCGGCATCTGGCCCAGGATACAAGTACCTGCTCTACAACCGGGCCTACACCCGCTCCAACAACCTGGCGCCCGGCGGTTTCGGCGGCCAGACGACCGAAGTCCACGTTTACCCCAACGGGGCGTTAGCTGCGCAGCAGTATCCCAACGACTGGGGCGGCATTTAGCCGACCGGTTTAAGCGAGAAAAGGAGTTAACAATGCATACTTCAAAAACCAAGTGGATTCGGTTGGGCGTGGTCCTACTGCTAATGCTGGGCGTGCTTTCCAGCGGCCCACTCGCCAATATCCAGCCAGCCGCCGCACAGGGCCAGACGCCCTCGGTGGGCATCGTCTGCACCTCCGATGCCAGCCCCAACCCGACCTTCAGCTTAACCACCAATACCGGCTATATCATGCTGCCGGACGGCAATACCATGTATATGTGGGGCTACTCGAACGGCAACGATCCATTCCAGCACCCCGGTCCGGTCTTGTGCGTCAATCAAGGCGACACGGTCACGGTGGTCCTGAATAACACCCTGCCTGAAGCCACCTCGATCTTGTTCCCCGGGCAGGAGAATGTGCTGGCGAATGGGGTTCCAGCCCAGCCGCAGTTTGATGGCGGCGGTAACCTGACTTCGCTGACCAATGTGGCAGCCGCGCGCAGCGGCAGCGTCACGTACAGCTTCGTGGCCTCCGAGCCGGGCACCTATATCTATGAAAGCGGCACCAACCCGCGGAAGCAGGTGGGCATGGGCCTGTTTGGAGCGTTGATTGTGCGGCCGACGATGGGCGCCGACTTCGCCTACAACCGCAGCGACAGCCAGTTTATGCCGCAAGAAGAGTTCCTGGTGCTGCTGTCTGAGATCGACCCCTACCAGCACCAGGCGGCCGAGCAGCGGGCAGGACTTTCAACCTGAACAACTACCACCCGCGCTACTGGCTGATCAACGGGCGCGGCTTCCCAGACAGCATTGCCGACAACTTCGCCCCCTGGCTGCCCAGCCAGCCCTACGGGGCGCTGGCGCGCATCCATGAGTTTCACCCAAATGAAACCCTGCCCCCTACAGATCCCAATTACCACCCGTACCCTGGCATGATCCGCTACCTGAACGTGGGCACGGAAGATTACCCGTTCCACCCGCACGGCAACAACGGGTTGGTCATCGGCCGCGACGGCCGGGCTCTAGAAGGGCCTGGCGGCGAGGATCTCTCCTTTGAGAAATTCGACATCAACATCGGCCCCGGCCAGACCTGGGACGTGATCTTCAAGTGGTACGACGCCGAGGGTTATGACAAAACAACCAATCCCGTTCCGGTGACCATCCCCGAAATGGCGAACCAGGTCATCGGCATGTTCTACAGCGGCAGCCCCTACCTGGGAGTTCAGGAGACATTGCCCCCTGGAGTCCAGACCCTCAACCAGTGCGGCGAGTACTTCATCATCTCGCACAACCACGCCCTGTACCAGATCACTTCCTGGGGGGTGAACATGACCGGGCCCATCACCTACCTGCGGATTGACCCGCCGCTGCCCAACAACTGCCCGTAAGAGGAGACTAACATGCATACCAACAAATATCTTTCACGTTTCGTATCAACGGGCACACGGCTGGTAATCCTGGCAATCATGCTGGTTGCGCTTTTCAGCAGCAGCAGACCCGCCGCGGCCGCAGCGGTCAGTTTCGATCTGTATGCGGTCACAGGCACAACGGTGCTGGCAGGCCAGACAGTCACTGTCTGGGGCTACAACAGCACCGGCGCGGCCGCGACCCAACCCGGCGGCCCCACCCTGGTCGTCAATGAGGGCGACGTTGTAACGATTAATCTGATCAACAACCTCAGCGTCGATACCGGCCTGCTCTTTCAGGGACAGGCCATGGCCCCGGATACAAGCGGTGTGGCAGCTGGAGGAAACAAAAGCTACACCTTCACTGCCAGCCGACCGGGCACCTACCTGTATGGTGCCGGGTTTGCTGCCCGGAGCTCAATATCAAACAGCTATGGGCCTGTACGGCGCCTTGATCGTGCGCCCGGTTGCCGCAACTATCAGCGGCACCAATGACGCGGTCGCCGTCCCGAGTTACGAAAGCACCGTGCTGGCCGACGGGCCGATCCACTACTGGCGTTTTGAAGAGGCCTCTACCGGCTCGGCCGCGACCGACCAGGGAGTCACCGGTGGCAATGACGGCACCTATACCGGCGGCATTACGCTTAACCAGCCAAGCGCATCCATGAATCTGGGAAGCGCCGCCCTGTTCGATGGACTCAGCGGCACGTTTGTGGATGCCGGCCTGTTCCATCCGGGAGACTCGGTCAGTGTTGAAGCCTGGGTCAACCTCGATTCTTTAGCCAACCAGGGCTGGCACGCAGCTGTTGCCCGCTGGGACGGCAGTTATGAGCTGGACGTCAACCAGGGGTCAGGCGATCTGGGTAATTTCGTGACCCGCAGCGGGGCAAACGTACTTGGGCTGTCGCCCACGACGGCCCCGCTTACACGCGGCGCATGGCACCACCTGGTGGGCGTCTTTGACGGAACGACCGGCACGGTGACCGTTTACCTGGATGGTGCAGCCGGGACACCGGCCAACCCTGGCGGTGTGCTCCAGAACGCGGGTCCCAGCCCCGACCGATTGCTGATCGGCGCCACGCGGGACGGCAGCGTGTCCAGCTACAACTGGACCGGGCTCATCGATGAAGTCGCGATCTATGATGTTGTGTTGACACCCGCCCAGATCCAGGCGCACATGGATACAGCCGCGGCTTCTTTCGGCCTGACTTTGAGCGACTCGACGGCGAGCTTCACCAGTGACCTGGTGGGCGGGACGCTGAGCAACACGACCGACGGCTCAAGCTGCACGGTTGCCGCCTTTACCGCCACAACACTGACCTGTGCGGCGCCCCTCAGCGGCGGTACGACCAATGTCTGGGCGATCGGCGATGCATACTCAGCCACAGCAGGCACGCTGTTCGCTTACAACAGCGCCGACAGCGCCTACGACGACGAAGCAGTGCTGGTGCTGAGCGAGATCGACCCGGCCCTGAACAACAGCCCCACCCCGGCCGCCTTTGATATGCGTAACTTCAAGCCGCGCTACTTCCTAATCAACGGCCAGGCTTATCCAAACACCGCAGACATTCCGAGCATGCCCGGGAACCGGGTTTTGCTGCGCTACCTCAATGCGGGGATCGAGTTCCACTCGATGGCCCTGCTGGGCATGCACCAGACGGTGATCGCCAATGACGGCAGCCCGCTGACCTACTCGCACCGCATGGTGGCCGAGACCTTCGGCCCCGGCCAGACGGTGGACGCGATCGCGACCGTACCGGCAGCGACCGTCGATGGCAGCAAATTCCCCATCTATGACGGCAACCTGATGCTGCGCAACAGCAATAGACCCTGGTTCGGCGGCATGCTGACCTTCCTGACGGTCTCAGGGACGCCTACCACAGTCGACACCACTGGCCCTGTGACCAGCAGTGTGACTTACATGGCTGGCACCCTGACCGCCACGGTCAGCGACATCACCACCGGCGGCGCGACCATCGCCGCAGCCGAGTACTACCTCGACTCGACCGCCAGCGCTGCCACCCCGATGAACGCCACCGACGGCAGCTTTAACGCCGTGAGTGAGGGCGTGACCGCTGCGGTAAGTGTTCCCGCCGGACCGCACACCCTGTACGTGCGCGGCCAGGACGCTCTCGGCAACTGGGGCGCCTTCAGCTCGGTGCTGGCCAACGGCGGCGACGCCACCGGACCGGCGACCACCGGTCTCACGCTGACCCCCAACCCGAGCAACGGGACGGTGAATGTGGCCCTGCATGCCACCGGCAATGACAGCGCCAGCGGCGGTTCAAACATCGCCGCGGCTGAGTACACCATCGATGGCGGCACGGCTGTGGCCATGACAGTCAGCGCGGCAGCTCCCATCGCCAGCCTGGATGCCACCATCTCAGCAGCAACCATCAACGCGCTGGTAGAAGGCACGCATGTCGTTGCCGTGCGCAGCCAGGATGCCGTCGGCAACTGGGGCGCTTTTGCCCAGATCAACCTGAATGTGGACAAGACCGGACCAGCCACCAGCAACGTTGCGGCCGCGCCCAATCCCAACAACGGTCAGCTGGGCATCAATACCAGCAATCCAGTGGTGCGGGTAACCGCGACCCTGGCTGACACAGCCGCCAACATCAGCACGGCTGAGGGCTTTATCGACACCGTCGGCGCGAATGGCACGGGCTTCATCTTCTATGCCAGCGACGGCGTGTTCAATAGTCTCTCAGAGACGGGCTACGCCGATATCCCGCTGACAACCATCATCCAGCTCAGCAACGGCGACCACACGATCTACGTGCACGGTAAGGATGCTGCCGGCAACTGGGGTCCAACCAGCAGCACGGTTCTAACGATCGACAAGACCGCGCCAGCCATCCTCAGCATCACCAGGCTGGATCCCAACCCAACCAGCGCGGCAAGTGTGCAGTTCCTGGTCACTTTCTCTGAAAGCGTGACCGGGGTGACGAGCGCGAACTTCAGCCTGGTCCAAGGCGGAGGACTGACCGGCGCTGCGATCACTTCGGTGACCGGTTCTGGCGCGACCCGTACTGTAACGGTCTCGACCGGCTCGATCAGCGGTACCCTGGGGCTCAATCTGAGCTCAGCAACCGGAATCCGGGATCTCGCTGGAAACGCCTTACCTGCGACCGGCCTGCCGTTCTTAGGCCAGACATATACTTTCCTGACGCCGCCGCTGTACTTCTCAACGTTTGGAAATACCAATCCGCCAGGCGTAGGCGGTGCGGCTGACGATGCCGACATCTACTTGTGGGATGGGGCTGTCTTCAGCCGGGTGCTTGATGCCTCCGGTATCGGAGTGCTAGCTACAGGCGGGGGCAACGCCAATGTGGATGGCTTCGACCGGATCGACGCGACGCACTTCTATATGTCCTTCGCCGGGAACACCGCGCTGACCGGAATACCAGGAGCGGTAGCGGATGAAGACGTGGTCTACTACGACAATGGTACCTGGTCATTGTATTTCGATGGCTCTGTCTACGGCATGACTGCTGGCAACCAGGACCTGGATGCAATCAACATCGTCGGCGGCATCCTGTATTTCTCAACTTCAGGAAACACCAACCCGACGGGCGTCGGCGGTACGGCGGATGACGCTGACATCTACAGTTGGGACGGCGCTAACTTTGCCCGGGTGTGGGACGCGTCCGCAAACGGACTGCCAGGCGGCGCGAACGTCGATGGTTTCGTCAGAGTCGATGCGACCCACTTCTACCTGTCCTTCAGTGGACCGACCACAGCAGTGCCGGGGCTTGGAAACGTTGAGGACGAAGATGTAGTTTACAACAATGCCGGGACATGGTCGGTGTACTTCGACGGCACATCAAAAGGGCTGACCAGCAATGACCTGGATGTGGATGCGTTTGACCTGCCGTAACCCGTTCTAACAAAAGAGAGCCGGCTGCGTGCTGAATCGCAAGAAATAGAATGCGGCCGCTCTCTGCCAAATAACACCATGAGTGATCTGGGGTGGGAAGACAACCGCTTCCCACCCCGGGTCTGGAGCAAACAAGCAATGCAAACTGTGAAAACCACGCGATCGATGAAACCCACAAACTGGAATAAAAACTGGCTCTACGCCATTTTGTTGATCGCTTTGCTTGGAATCGGGCTGTACATCATTAACGCTTTATGGGGTCCGCAGAAGGCCTCCCTGCCGCAAGAAGCAGCAGGTGCGATCATCTCGCAGGCTGACCTGGAAACCCAATATGGTATGCATGTGAATCTAATCGCCGTGACCGCGGCCGGCGGGCTGGTGGATGTGCGCTTGAAAATCGTAGATGCGGACAAAGCCAGGCAACTGTGGGGAACGGATCCGAACTACCCGGCCTTAAGGGTGGCCGACAGTGGCACCATCCTGGCCCCGGTGCAAGATACCAGGGCGCAAGTCGCCAGCCTGGAAGACGGCGGGGTGGTTTTTCTGGTCTTTCCAAACAGTAATAATGCGGTTAAACCGGGCACCCAGGTCAGCCTGATGTTCCCGGAAGCGCAGGTAGAACCGATCCCGTCCCAGTGACCCGGCGGCTGAAGAAAAAGCCGGCGGCTGAAGAAAAAGCCGGCGGCTGAAGAACGAGTCGGCTCCAGATAAGCCGGCAGGCTCTCAAAGCGCAAGCTGAAACCTGGTTCACGGCTTTATTGAAAGAGGAAGAACGAATGAAAACAAAAATCCTGATGTGGTTGGGCGTGATCCTGCTGATTATCACCGGACTCGTGCATCTCTACCTGGTCCAGGAAGAATTCGAAGAGGCTGCTTATATCGGTGTTTTGTTTTTTCTGAACTTTTTGGGGTCGTTTATCGCTGCGGTCGGCGTCCTGCGCGGCCAGGCCTGGGGCTGGCTGCTGGGCCTGCTGGTCACATCTGGCTCGGTCGCAGCCTATATCCTGAGCCGTACAGCCGGGCTGCCCGGTCACCCGGCCGAAGAATGGACCGTACCCAGCGGCCTGCTGTCGCTGGCCGCCGAAATTCTGTTTGTCATTTTGGTTTTTGTCGTCTGGCCAAGCCTTGATCTGCGGTTCCCGGCTGCCCTGCCAGCTTTGCCCCGCTACAGCACGCCCATGGCTGCGATGCTGACGGTGACCCTGCTCGGGATCGCCGGATTCTTCTGGCAAACCCGGGTTGTGCCGATCACGCAGGCTGATCTGGAAGAAAAATATGGCCTGCAGGTGAGCCTGGTCGCCACCACCATGATGGAAAGCGTGGTGGACGTGCGCCTGAAAATACTCGATGTCGAAAAAGCCGAACGTCTGCTCGATGATCGCCATGACGAAAATGATTACGGTGCGACAGGGCCTTCCCTGCTGGTCGGGGATCGCGAGGCAAGCATCCTCGAACCGGCGCGCATGCACCACCCTCATATTCTAAAAGATGAAGATATATACTTTATGTTTTACCCCAACACCGATCACATCGTAAAAACCGGGACACCCGTGTCCCTTGTATTTGGAAATTATTATTTGGAGCCGATTGCGTCCAAATAGACGTTGGAGTCAATGATGCGTAACCCAATCCGATTGGGATTAATTCTAATTTTTTGTCTGGCTTTCATTGCAGGCAGTTGGCCTGCAAGTGCCCACAACCTGGCCCTGGATGCTCAATCCGCACCAGCCCGCCTGAAGCTGGCTCCCCAACTTCAAGCTGAATTGAGCATCCTGCCCGATGATCAACAAACAACAGTCATCGTCACGCTCGCAGATCAGGATCAACCGAATCGCGTGCCCGGCGAGGTACGGGCAGTCCGCCAGCGGAGAGTCATCGAGGCACTCCAGGCGAAAGCTAATGTCTCCCAAAGGCGGATTAAAGCACTGCTTTCCATCCGCCGCTACCAGGGTAAAGTGAGCCAGGTGACCCCGCTATGGATCAACAATGCTCTCTCGGTTACGGCAACTGCCGATGTGATCGTTGAGCTTGGTGCTTACAACGAGGTTCAATCGATCACTCCGGATGAGATTCAGATTGTCCCACTTGCGCCCCTGGCGTATACCCAGCCCCGAGGAAACCTGGTGGTCGTCAAAGCACCGGCTTTATGGGATTTAGGTTTTTTCGGGCAGGGTGTGGTCGTGGCCAACATGGACAGCGGGGTCGATGTCACCCACCCCGACCTGGCTGGCAGCTGGCGCGGCGGGAACAACAGCTGGTACGATCCGTACAACCAACACCCCACCACCCCAACCGATCTGAGCGGGCACGGTACCTGGACCATGGGTGTGATGGTGGGCGGCGATAATAGTGGCAACTCGCTCGGTGTCGCCCCGCAGGCAAAATGGATTGCCGTCAAAATCTTTGACGATGCTGGCGGCGCGACTGCCACAGCCATCCATTTGGGCTATCAATGGCTGCTTGACCCGGATGGCGACCCGAATACCCCCGATGCGCCTCAGGTAGTCAACAACTCGTGGGCCTATGGCATACCGGGCTGCAATCTCGAATTCCAGCCCGACCTGCAGGCTCTGTTATCTGCAGGGATCCTGCCGGTCTTCGCAGCCGGGAATTATGGTCCTGGCGGATCTACCAGCGTCAGTCCGGCCAACTACCCGGAGGCATTTGCCGTAGGGACGACGAATAACGGCGACCGGCTGTATGCCTACAGCAGCCGTGGACCTTCGGCCTGCGGGGAGGCCCAGTCGATCTTCCCTGAACTCGTTGCCCCTGGGGTAAACATCTATACCCCCGATCTTTACGGCCAATACGCTCAAAACAGCGGCACATCGCTTTCTGCGCCGCATGTAGCTGGTGGGGTGGCATTACTGCTGAGTGCTTATCCGAACCTGGATGCTGCCCAGCTATCAGCGGCGCTTGAAAATTCCGCAGTGGATTTAGGTGTGGCAGGTCCCGATAATCTGTATGGATACGGCAGACTGGATCTTTTGGCAGCCTACCAAACCCTGGCAAACGGAGGCGGCAGCCCGACTGCAACGCCAGTCGTAAGCACAGCCACCGCTACTACCACACTGTTGCCAACTGCCACCAATACTCCCCTGCCGACAGCAACCCCAACCAACTCTCCAAGCCCAATAGCTACGAGCACATCCACGCCCTTGCCAACGGCAACCAATACACCCCTGCCGTCACCTACCCCCACGAATACACCTTTACCCACGGCAACACCAACCGATATCCCCTCTCCAACGGCGACAGCAACGATTCCAGCAGCACCCACTGCGACCGCAACCGGAATACCTGGAACAAACAGCATCCATACCAGTGATCTGGATGGCCAAACGATTCCCAGCAGCCGTTCTCGCTGGCACGCTGCGGTGATTGTCGAAATCCACGATGGAAACCACCTACCCATGGCAGGGATTACCGTAACGGGCGAATGGAGCAACGGCGCCAGCGGCAGCCGATCCTGTACCACCGATGCCAGCGGCACATGTTCATTGATCAAAACGAACATCGCAAGTGGAAGTAACAGTGTGCTCCTGACCATCACCAGTGCCACCGGCTCTGGATGGAGCTACCAACCATCCGCGAATCATGACCCGGATGGAGACAGCGACGGCACCAGTATCACCGTTTTTGCACCGTGAGCGGTCGCTATAAGGGGTAACCCAAACTGATAGTTTTGGGCAGGACCAATTAATTGCAGCTAGTGGATGACAACGAAGAACTGAAACCAGGTAAACTCCACAGGCTGCAGCCTGTTCTAAAAGTCAAACGGTATATGGAGCCACAAATAGAAATCCAAATAATCGACCGGGGCTGCCCAATTAGGCAGCCCCGGAGTCTATTAAGACCGGCGCATGGCTGTAAGCATTGCGCCGTTTATTTTGCCTGGTCCGGCGTTTTCTAACGCGATCATCTCAATGCTGCTGTTGCAGGGATAACTCAATCAGCCAGCTATGCGGCTTGCATCTTATCCAAGAAAGTGTGGATGGGCTAAAGTGCCTTCGCAGCAGTACCTGCAGGAAAACTAGCGGCTGGGGTTGAAGAGCGTGCTGCCGGGATTAGAGGCTGCATTCAGGCGCTGCACCGTTTCTTCACCCAGGGTGACATTCAGTGCACCGAGGTTATCTTCAAGGTGGGCCAGTGTGCGTGGTCCGATTATGGCACTGGTTATGCCCGGCTGCTGCATTACCCAGGCGAGGGCGACCTGGCTGGCCGTACAGCCGAGTTCGCTGGCTAAATCCAGCAGGACGTCCACCAAGTCATAGACCTTGGCAGAGAGAAAACTGGTCGCCCACGCTCCCCATGCTTCATCCACTGCGCGCGACGAATTGGGAAATGGAGCGTCGCGGCGGTATTTGCCGGTCAGGATGCCGCCGCCAAGAGGGGAATATGGAAGGAGAGCAATCTCATACTTTTGGGCAACGGGAACAACTTCGTTTTCAATCCTGCGGTCGATCAAACTATAGCGCGGTTGTTCGCTTATGAAGCGGTTGAGGCGGAGCCGATCAGATGTCCAGAGCGATTCCATCAACTGCCACCCGGCAAAAGAACTTGTCCCTATATACCGCACTTTCCCGGCTTGAACGAGATCATCGAGAGCTCGGAGCGTTTCGTCAATAGGAACGATGGGGTCGGGTCGATGAATCTGGTAAAGATCAATGTAGTCAGTTTGCAGACGGCTGAGGGAGGCTTCGCAAGACTGCATGATGTTGCGGCGGCTACCTCCGCGAGAATTGGGATCATCTTGATCCATAGTCGCAAAAAATTTGGTTGCCAATACAACGCGGTCGCGTTTTCCTTTGAGTGCCTTGCCAACAATTTTCTCAGTTATCCCTTGCCCGCGTCCATCATTAAGCGGCTGTCCGTAAACATTGGCGGTGTCGACAAAATTGATACCTGCGTCGAACGCACGGTGGATTAGTTCAATTGAATCCGCTTCACTCGTGCGTGGCCCGAAGTTCATCGTACCAAGACAGAGGGTTGTGACTTTGACACCAGTGCGTCCCAGGGTTCGGTATTCCATATTTATCTATCCTTGTAACATCCTGGCCTTTGATATCGCCAAGAAGTCCATCGCTGCCATCCCAATCGCCAAGCCAAAACTTGGCCGCTCGCCTCAGTTCGAACGTGATTTTATCTTCGATTCTGATCAATGGCTCAACTTGACTATTTCTTCACCGAGTTGTTGGAATCGTTGGCTTATTCGCTAAGATTGACTATTTATGATGGCATCAATCTGCTGCATTTCCGATTCGCTTAAAGGGCCGAACGCGATGGCTCCGGCATTATCAGCCACCTGCTGCGTATTTTTAAATCCCGGGATAGGTATGGTACGCGCGCTGCAGGCCCAGATCCAGGCCAAGGCACCTTGCACCATTGTACGCCCTTCACTGGTCAGAATTTCGCGAATGTCGTCAACTTGTTTGAGCCGTTCAGCCAGGCGCCCCTCTTTGAAACTGAGTCCTAAGCTGTGCCGCACATCACCCTCTGGGAAAGTGCTGTCAGCAGAGAATTTTCCGGTGAGGATGCCCATCATCAGAGGGCTGCGGTTGATGCTTGCTAAGTCAAACTCATCACATACAGCAAGCATTCTTTCCCAACGATCCGGGGGCACGAAGATATGAAGCTGGTGCTGGACAGCCAAACAATTAGAATTCAAAGCCATCTGCCGGATGCGATCCGGGTCGTCTGTACTCCAACCGTAGTAACGGATCTTTCCAGCCGCGACCAGTTCATCTAACGTTTCTAGAAGAGCGGGCAGGTCTTCCAGATTCCCACTTGACTCATGCCACTGGAAAAGGTCAATATAATCGGCGCCAAACCGACGGAGACTATCATCACAAGAAGCACGAATATCATCTGGGGCAATTGAACTGCCCAACACTTGTTTCCCCTTCTCATCAATTCGTTTACCAAATTTGGTCGCCAGAATAACCTGATCGCGACGACCCTTGATCGCTCTACCGATGACGGTTTCACTATGGCCGCAACCGTAGGCTTGCGCGGTATCAAGGAAATTGATGCCCATATCCAGGGCCATATGAATGGCGCGGATAGACTCGCGATCATCCACCCCCGTCCATCCCCAGGGTTTGCCATCTTCCACGCGGAACTGCCCACCGATGGCATAACAGCCAAGCCCTAAAGGGCTAACTTCAAGATCGCTGTGGCCTAGTCTTCGTCTCATTCTGGTTATACCTCTTGTAACCGAGACTGCAGTGACTGATGGTATCTTGAAAGATTGTATCTCAAGTTTGGAAAGCACAGAATTTTGAGGTGATCGGCATTTCTTTCGAATCCCTGGAGCGCTTTTAGAGGATCGTCCCCATGGAGATTAGTTATGGCAGGGTTTGATCCCGCTTGCATGCCCCGCGTCAACGCGAGATCAATCGGGAAGCTGTTCTTTGTGTTGAACCAGTACTTCGAAGTTGATTGGAGTAACAATGGTGCAGTTGATATCTCTGCATGCAAATAAAAAAGGGTTCTGCAAGGTATACAACACCTTGCAGAACCCCAACGATTGTTAACTGATCAGGAACCGTTTGAAAAGATTACGGTCCAACGATCCTTCCTTCCACCACGGGTCCAACAGGCGAGTTGGCTGTGATGTAATCGATGGTGACTTCCAGCAGATCGTCGCCCGGCTGCAGCACATCGGTGCCTTCCATGAAGACCGTGTAGCCGTCGCCGCCGGTGTACATGAAGTCGTTAGTGACGAAGCGCACGGAGTCGGCGGGCCCGATCGGGATCTCCACGCCTCCGATGCCGTCTGGTGTTTTCCACATCCCGGTGACAACCGGCGTGAGTGCCATTGCACTCAAACGTTACTTTCAGTCCGGAGACCTGCGGGAAGCGTCCGGTGGCAATGGCAGAATTGCAGAACGGTGAGAAACCGTTCAGGAAAGCTGTCTTCGAGTTGAGCGCCGGTCAGGGTCAGGATGACGGTGCGGTTGCCGAAAGGCAGTACACTGAACATCTCGCCCCAGGTGATCTCGCAGGATGCCTCGCCCGCGCTGGGTGGGTCGCAGAGCAGATTGGCGCGCAGGCCACCAGAGTTGGTGTAGGCGGCATCAATACCCGGGTATTTCAAACGCATGGCATCGGTCACCATGTTGCCCATGGCCGACTCATACAGGCGGGTGGGGGCACGCAGGATATCAAACTGCTGGGTGCCGATCACCTGGTTGCGCAGTATGGCAGTCTCGGCATTCGCTTCGTCGATGATCGTCTGCACGTCGGAGCGCTGGGCAACGCCGATGTTCTTGGCGACGCGGGTGGCTGCCCCGGCCCATTCGACATCCTGGCCGTGTACGACCATCTGCACAACCGAGTAGCTGGCGCCGGCATTCAGCCCTTCTGCGAGCAGGATGTGGCCAACCATCAGGTTTGAGATGTGATGCGTATGGCCGGCCATGACAACATCTACCGTTGTATCCTGGATACCCTCTACGATATCAATAATCGGGCCTTCCCAAGGAACTGGCACATTGCCATCCACCGCGTTTTTACCGGCTGCTGCTCCTTCATGGATCAGCACAACCTGTATTTTGACGCCCATCCTGCGCAGCTTTTCAGACTCTGCCTGGATCGTTTCAATCGCTGGCAAGAATTTCAAGCCCGCGGTGGCCCCTGCGCTGACCAATTCAGGGGTGTTTTCAAGTCCTATGCCGATCACGCCGATCCGCAGCCTGCCATAATTGAACACATGGGTGCCCTGCACCCAGTCCGGGTTAAGCAGCGTGGTCTCGTCGACGATATTCGCGCCCAGGAACGGGAAATTAGCGTTTGCCTGGTGCATTAGCAGCCGGTCAACGCCGTAGTCAAACTCGTGGTTGCCGTAGGACGTTGCATCCAGCCCCCAGGCGTTCTCGACGTCGATGGCCGGCCGGTCCTCGAGCAGACCGGAGTTGGCTGGTGTGGCACCGACATTGTCACCCGATGCAAACAGGAAAGAACTGCCGGGGAACTGGGCAGCTTCCTGGTCGAACATGGTCGCCAGGTAGGCCGCGCCGCCAACCGGTATGTTCCGGCCATCCATGCTGTAAGCAGTCGGCTCAAGCTGACCATGATAATCAGTCAGACCGATGAGAGGCACCAAGGTGCGAGCCGTGCCGTAGCGCAGCAAATCCAGACGGACCACACCCTGTGCATGCTGCGGTTCCGGAACTCCCATCAGGTAAGCGATTGTGGGAGCTATATCGATCGTGCGCATATCCTCTGCAATCAAATTTGGTTTGATCGCGGATCCACCAGCAACAAACGTGGCGCGCATGTTGATGTTGTTATCCAGATCCTGGACATCCGGTACATAGCCGTGCTGTCCGAAGAACGCGGAGAGGGCCACCAGCGTGCCGGGTGTTTCAGCGTCAAACTGGTAAGGTGGATATGCAAAGGCAACAACATCGCCGGTGCGGGTTGGATGTGCCATGTCGGCAAAGCTGTCGGGGCCGTTGGGAATGTAGCGGGCTTCGGCCTTGGTAAACACCCGGTCGATTACCGTCCAGTCCTCTGGCTGTCCGTCGCCTGTCCAGTCATTCGGATCAGACAGAGCCTCGTAGGCAGCTTTGATTTGGGCAACCGTGGCTGCTTCTTGAGCAGCCGGTACCTGCATGAAGCCACTGCCAGCAGGATCGCGCCCGGCCAGGTTCAGGTAAATCTGTACAGTGCCGCCGGCCCAGCAAGCTTTGGCCATACCAATCGTTTCACCGCTGGCAGGGCGGCAGTTGGAGGTCTGGGGCTTAGACAGCAGACCCAGGTCTACCAGGACTTTGCTGGCATCGATCGCCAGGAACTGCGGGGCAAAGCCATGATCAGAGGCGAGAAATGTCGTCGTGCTGCCGCGCATGCCGCCTAATGCCAGACGCAGGGTCGCATCTGCGCCCTGGTAGGCACGCTGGATGAACGCCGTGCGCTCGGCCACGCGCCCGTCCGGCGTGCCGTTCACCTGGACGTCATCATATGCCGGGTTGGGGCTGCCGTCAGGCAGTGTGGGCGAAATCAAGCCCAAAAACTGGTGCGAAAATTCGTCGGTTACCGGGTATCCGACCATCAACAGATCGGGTTCGTAGGCGCCCAGAATGTATTTCAGGATCCGCTGACCGAATTTTTCCCAGTACAGGCCCTGTTCAACATAGGTCTCCTCGCTGACGATGCCTGATTCCAAAATAGCATAATCTGCGGCAGTGGAGACGGGGAACTTCTGGGCGATATACTCGGCAAAATCACCAGTGAAACCAGCCGCGCCGGGCCATGAAGGCCAGGAAGCGTTCGCGCGTGTGACTGAGGTGTGGAACAAGCGCACCTGAGACAGGTCATCTGTCAGCTCTTCGACTTTAAGGAGCATGCCGGCCGTCAGGCCAGCCATAGAACCGCCGACGATACTGACTTTCACCTCTCCCCATTCACCGCGAGACAGGGTGGCAACAGCATCCAGCCCATCTTTGGTGGGTGAGAACAGTACTTTGTTGTAATTGACCAGCCCGTCATTGGATGAGTCGAAAATATACGCATCCAATCCGTATTTATCAGTGCCGAAGTCAAGCACCCGCAGGCGCATTTCCTTCGCCGGGCTGTAGGAAACTGGTACGTTCGTCCAGCCGGCTGCATCTGTGGGTTCGGCTTGTGGGAACGGCGCCTGCCCCGCAAAACCCGCCGGGTGATCAAACTGCAGCCCAAAGGCGGCAACAAAGGAGGCAATGTCTAAGGGGCTGATGTAATTGGTCGCAACACCCCGGCCGGAGAGGAAGGAGCGATAGTCCACCGTCGGTCCGTCAATAACACCGACGCGACCACCGGCCCATTCGACCTGGGCGACTTTCTTACCACCGCGCTCAGCTGCCTGAGCCAGGGTCTCGGCCTGGAGCACCCCGGAATCAAAGGAGGCTGTGCGGCTGGTAAACGGCGCTCCGTTAATCGCAAACGTGTTATTGGTCGAGCCATGCACACCAGACCAGGCGCCTGTTGCCAGGCTGTACCATCCAGCACCTGTATTCGGAGGTGCCTGGGTAAGCAAACCTGCATCCGACGCGACTGCGCCAGTGCGCATGAGTTTGGCAACTGCAGGCATCAAGCCTTTAGCAGCAAATTCGGCTGCAAGATCCTGGCGCATGCCATCTGACACAAAAAAGATTACTTTTTCGTTATTCTGTTTATTGGTTTGAGCGGTTTGGGGGGAAGCAACTACGGAAGCTGAGAACACTGCGAGTAATAGGACAAGCATCATAAATATTGGTAGCGCTCGTCGCGGCATTATCTTCTTCATGCGGAACGTTCTCCTTTTTTGGGAATTCAAGTAAGAGATAGATCGTATCTCAACCAAATTTAGGCTCTCTCAGTACAATGCCAAGCACAACAATGAAGGCGCGTTCCGTTCGACTGAGAAGCCAAAATATTCTTGCCTAGATTCCACTTAACATGAAATAGCTAGATCAGTCGTTGATCCCTCCTTTTGGATATGCATCCATGCTGGTTTGCTGGAAAACAAAGGTGTTACTGGAGAAAAAATATCCCAATTAATCCTATTATTACACAACAATTGGCCTTACAACCATTAATTACAGGATTGTAAGGATTCGAAAACAGGTTCCCGTAAATGGTGGCTTTTTGGAGCAGGAATGACCAAGATACCCACCTATTGGTTGCCGCTGTTCGTCCCTGCAAGTAAATTTCATCGCCAAATCCAGCTCAACTTTCTGGATCCGATGCACCCGGTTGTTCCAAGCACCTGTAACTTTCCGAAATCGGCACCCTGACCCCATCCAGGGTGTGCGGACAAACTGGCAGGTGAGACCTGCCAGCAAAGCAGCTGCGTCTGATTCAGCAAATTTGGAATACCCATATACACAGTAAAGTTCCCAAACTCATCAGAGCCTGGTTCCATAAATTTACTTGTTGAACATAATCCAACGATTTGAAAACCCATTACAATTAATACAACATAAGTCCGGTTTACAGGCACTCCAACCACGGTTCCCAAACCAGCATTGAAACCGCTGTGATCGAATGGTTTCGATTGGAGGAAATCCAATCGCCGACCCAATCCCACCTGTCAGTGTAAAAGTGAGGCTGGCGGGGAAAGTCGAAATCAACTGGCACAAATATTACGTCCTGCTGCCCTGCGTGACGGACTTCTCCACTATCCCTGCACTCGAGATCCCGCAAGCCAGCAGCCCGGTAGATCTCCAACCGGCTGTGGGTGCGCTGCTCCAAGGGACGGATGCAACCTGCGACCACCAGGCCTACTATTTCAACAACGTGCCCCCACCCCCTCCCGCGAGCTTCTTACCTGTGGTACGCACCGGGACCTGAGCATCATCCATTTCAAGTCACCAGGCGCGGGCAAACCACCGAGTACAAATCAGCTCGATATCCCATAACGGGCGTGATAGAATCCCAACGTGGATCTATTTGATCATGCCATGCAACAGCGGATGAAACACGAAGCCCCTCTGGCGGCGCGCTTGCGCCCGCGCACGCTGGGTGAATACGTCGGGCAGGAAGCCATCATCGGTGAGGGACGGTTACTACGAAGAGCCATTGAAGCGGACAGGTTGTTTTCATCGATCATTCTGTGGGGACCGCCTGGCACCGGTAAAACGACCCTGGCGATGGTGATTGCCAATCACACCCAATCGCATTTCGAGACGCTGTCCGCGGTATTAAGCGGCATCGCTGAACTGCGGCGCGTTATCCAGGAAGCCAAAGAACGCCGCAAACTTTACAACAAACGCACTATCCTGTTCGTTGACGAAGTCCATCGCTGGAACAAGGCTCAGCAGGATGCGCTGCTGCCGCATGTTGAGACCGGCACCGTCACCTTGATTGGAGCTACGACCGAAAACCCGTACTTCGAAGTGATCCGTGCCCTGGTATCGCGTTCGCGCATCTTCCAGCTGCGCCCTTTGGAAGATGAAGATGTGCGCCTGCTGCTGCAGCGCGCCCTGGCCGACCCAGAACGCGGGTATGGAGACCTGAACGTCAGCCTCGATCCCGATGCTGAAAACCACCTGATCAATGTTGCCGGGGGAGATGCCCGCAACGCGTTGAATGCCTTGGAGCTGGCGGTCGAAAGCACGCCAGCTGACAATCAAGATCAGATCCACGTGACGCTTGAAATTGCGCAGGAATCCATCCAGCGCCGGGCAGTTTTGTACGACAAAGATGGTGACGCCCACTACGATACGATTTCAGCTTTTATAAAATCTGTGCGCGGTTCCGACCCGGACGCGGCCTTATACTGGCTGGCAAAAATGTTATATGCAGGGGAAGACCCGCGCTTTATCTTACGGCGCCTGGTCATCCTCGCCGGTGAAGATATCGGCCTCGCTGATCCGATGGGTCTGGTCGTTGCCAGTTCTGCAATCACCGCCTTCGAATTTATTGGTCTGCCAGAAGGCATATATCCGATTGTGGAGGCTACCCTTTTTCTGTCAACTGCGCCTAAATCGAATACCGCCGGAGCCTATTTCAAAGCCTTCCAGCATATTGAAAAAGAGGGGCTGACCGAAGTCCCGGATCACCTGAAAGATGACAACCGTGATCGTGATGCCCTCGGTCACGGCAAAGATTACCTGTACCCACACAACGATCCAGAGCATTTCCTCCCCCAGCAATACCTGCCCAAAGCCTTGCTCGGTACCTATTATTACCTGCCATCCGACCAGGGCTATGAAACCGCGGTTGCCGAGCGATTGGATCGCTGGCGGCACGCCCAGCGTGCTGCCCTGGGGATTACCCAGACAGAAGAAGTGCCCGATCTTCCCGAAGATACGATCCGGGAAATCAAAAGCCGCCACCGCCCGTCCGGGCGCGAGTAACGCAGAGAAGATAGAGGATTACGTCAACTCGTAATTTGAAACCTGGCATCGCGAAAGCAGGATATTGCCGGGGTTGTAACCAGGAGACTATATTGCCGCTCGTCTTATTAATCCGCCATGGTGAAAATGAATATGTAAAGAAAGGTCGCCTGGCTGGGCGCTTACCTGGGGTCCATTTGAATGAAAAAGGACAGGCCCAGGCCACTCAGCTTGCCGATTTACTTAAGGATGCTCCCGTCAAAGCGGTTTATAGCAGCCCACTGGAACGGACGATGGAAACAGCAAATCCGATTGCGGCTGCGCACGGATTGGAGATCATACCCAGGTCTGGGCTTACAGAGGTGGATATTGGTGAGTGGCAAGACCAGACGTTAAAGGGATTACGCCGTTTAAAACTCTGGAAAATAGTACAAAACACGCCTTCGTTAATGCGCTTCCCTGGTGGCGAAAGTTTTGCAGAGGCCCAGCTCCGTATCGCCAATGAAATCCAGGAAATTTGCTCTCAGCACGATCCAAAAGACCTGCTCGTATTCGTCAGCCACAGTGATTCAATTAAACTGGCAGTCGCTTATTTTATTGGCCTCCCACTGGATAATTTTCAGCGCTTAAATGTCGCCCCAGCTTCGATCACTGGCCTGATGGTAAGTGACAAAGGCAGTGCATTAATGTCACTTAACTTCGATCCATCCTTTCGTTTTTCTAAGAAGTGACTCTGGTATACTAAACAAGCTGCTGGATTTAAGCTGGAATTTGCGAAGTCAAAATTTGGCATGCAGTTAAAGATATTGAACACAGGAGGGAACTCCTGTTTATAAACTTGCGGCAGGACCCACCGGCAGATAGAATTTTCATTTACAAAAATCAAACTTCGGAAGAAACATGTCTCCTAAAGAAATTGATCTTCACCCAGTTGATCACATCACGACCGATGCCATCGGTCAGCCCGGTAAACGAGTTTTTTATATACAGGGCTGGCAGGGTAATCGCAGCATTACTTTAATCGTCGAAAAATTTCAGATCCAATCCCTTGCGGTTGGTGTCGAACAATTTTTAGCTGAGATAGCGCAGCAACATCCCGATCTGCCGGAAGCTTCACCAGACTATGCCGAAGACCGGATGCATATCCACCCCCCTATCGACCCCCAATTTCGGGTGGGCGAGCTAGGCCTGGGTTATGATGCAGAAAGTGATCTTGTTGTCTTGATCGCCCGCCAGGCCCAGGTTGAGGAAAGTGAGGAAATCGGGGAAGAAGCGGAGGAGACTGCCGTTGTGAGATATTGGTGCACGCGCGACCAGCTGCGCGCATTATCGTTGTGGAGTATGGAAATCGCTTCACGCGGCCGTCCGACCTGCCCCCAATGCGGTGAACCCATGGATCCCGACGGTCACTTCTGCCCGAAACGCAACGGTCACTTGCATTGATAGTCGCATATACGACCTACTAACCGGCTAAAGCCAGGGCCCGAACGTGCCCAACCCAAAGAATAACTCACTTAGAATCCTTGCCGCAGGTAACATTAACCTGGAAGGCGAATTTATCTGGGGCTCCAATTACACCTTTATGGTGAATATCAGCCTGGAGGGTGAAACCGCCACAGGAGTTTATAAACCATCGCATGGCGAACGCCCCTTGTGGGATTTTCCGCGCGCATCGCTCGCCCACCGGGAAGCAGCCGCGTACCTGGTCAGTGAAGCCATTGGGTGGAGTCTGGTGCCACCCACCGTTTTCCGAGACGATGGACCCGCGGGACCAGGCTCGCTGCAGCTCTATATCGAGCACGACCCGAATTACAATTATTTTAATTTCGACCCAGAAGACCGCCAGAGGCTCAAATCCACAGTGCTGTTTGATTATCTGATCAATAATGCTGACCGTAAAGGCAGTCATCTGCTGGTTGATCCAAACAAACGCTTGTGGTTGATTGATCACGGCATTTCTTTTCACGAAGAGGATAAGCTGAGGACTGTGATTTGGGATTTTTGCGGTGAAGCGATCCCCTCCAATCTCAGCCGCGATATCCAGCTGTTTCTCCAGTTGCTTAAATCAGATCCGGTTTTGCTCGCAGACTTGCAAAAGCACCTATCCCCGGCAGAAATCAGAATGCTGGAAGCACGTACAGCCTGGCTTGCCAGTGCCTCCCGTTTTCCGAATCCACCTGCAAACCGGCGGGCTCACCCATGGCCGCCGGTTTGAACATACACAGGAGCCCTGACATGCCCCACTACAAACTTGCATTTTTAGGATTTGGAAACGTCGGACAGGCGCTTGCGCGACTTTTACTGAGTAAGCGCGAGGAGCTGGCTATACGTTATGGCATCACCTTTGGCGCGGTTGGGATTGCTACTGGCCAGCATGGGATTGCCATCCAGACCGGTGGGCTAGACCTCGAGCACGCTCTGGCAGTGGCGGAAAACAAGCAGAATTTTGGGCAGCTGAGCGAACTCTCAGTGAAGGATAATCTCGAGTTTGTGTCAGCCTGTGGAGCCGATATCCTTTTCGAAAATACTCCGGTTAACTACACCAACGGGCAGCCAGCCATCAGCCACCTGCAAGCTGCATTAAATAACGGAATGCATGCCATTACCGCGAATAAAGGACCGGTCGTGCATGCGTACCAGGAATTAACCGACCTTGCCCGGCAGCGCGACCGGCGATTTTATTTTGAGTCGACTGTAATGGATGGCGCCCCCATTTTTTCATTGTTCCGGGCAGCACTGCCGGGGGCTAATCTGCTGTCCTTCCGGGGAGTTCTAAACTCGACAACGAATATGATCCTGACCCGGATGGAGACAGGTGAAGGATTCGATGAGGCCGTTCGTTATGCTCAACAAATAGGGATCGCCGAGACCGACCCCAGTGGGGACATCGATGGTTGGGATGCGGCTGTCAAGGTTGCGGCCCTGGTTAACGTCTTAATGGGCATTCCACTCAAACCCACACAGGTGGATCGAATGGGTATTCGCCACATTTCTCCTAACGATGTGCAAGCAGCCAAATCCAAAGGCAGCCGGTATAAGCTGGTCTGTTCAGCGGTGCGGAATGCTGGCAGCGTGCATGCCCGGGTAGCACCAGAGCTGGTCCCCCAATCTTCCCCGCTGTACGGGGTCGAGGGCACAACCAGCATTGTTTTATTTGAGACTGATGTACTGGGCCCACTCTCGATTATTGAGGAAAATCCCGGCCCGAACACGACTGCTTATGGTCTGTTTGCCGATTTTCTCAATGCCGTCCGCGCTCCCTGACTCGAAGCATTAATCACTGGCAATCTCAAGCAATGCCAGCCAGACCGGCATGCAGGCAAACAGGCGATGAACAGGGATTTTAAGGAAGCAGCTGCCAGCTGTAGCCCGCCTCGATCGTCTGGTAGAGTTGGTTGTGACCTGAGCCGTCGTCTACCAGCGCCCAACCTAATTGGGAGTTGGCAAACTCAATCTGGACCAGGTTCTGCCCTGGTGTAAAGTTCGGGGTCACCTGGAGCCAGGTGAGGCCGCCGTCCAGGGTCCCAAACAGGGCTGGACCGCCGTCCCATACAAATCCAGCTTGCATACTCGGAAAGCTGATCAGGCCGTTGGTTTGAATCGGGGTGGTGGGTTTCCAGTTTATTCCACCGTCATTGGACGTATAAATAACCGCGGCTGACTGCGGGCCATACATATAAGTAAACAGCTTACCGTTCCTGTTACTAAAAAAGACCGGTGGGCGGAAACTGATCTGGCTGTTCTCCATGCCAGCAGGCAACTTTAATTCCTGTTGATCCCAGGTTTGCCCACCATCGGTGGACATATAGACATAAATAAATCCATCAGCCGGGACATCGCCCGTCACCCAGCCGCGTTCCATATTCAAAAAAGTGATGCCCGATTTGCTCCCGCTGAATGGGATATTGCCATCGTCCTGGGAACTGGCCGGGTCAATGGCATAAATCTGGCTCCAGGTCTGCCCGCCATCGGACGATTGATATATTTCAATGACAGAAGAGCCTGCTGCAGCTCCTGAACTGAACATCGCCCATCCAACTTGTTGATCGATGAACGAGAAGGAGGCATTACTAAATGGAACCGTTGAAGATTGCCAGGAAGCACCGGAATCAGTGCTGCGATACAAAACACCCTGAGTAAAATCTTCCCTATCTGGAATTAATACCCAGCCGGTCGCTTCGTCGAGGAAAAAGCTGCTTGCAGTCCAACCGACCTCATCCACTCCTTGCGGTGTGACCGGCAGCCAGAAGCTGCCTCCATAATCGGTGTGCAAGACCGCATCGTTCGCAATCCCCCAGCCAGTTTGCCCTGTGATCATTGCCAGACGAACCAGGTTAGCCTGGGAGGCACGCAAGTGACCGGCGGGGACTTCCGCGGTCTGGAGGCTGCTTTCAACAGTCAGCGTAGCGGTGATAGTCTCCACAACTTCCGGTGTGGGGGTTACATTCCAATTAGGCACATTGGGATACAGCAAAGTGCATCCCGCCAGCAGCATGGAAAGCGATCCTGCCGCACACAAAAATACGAGATATTTCCACCTGTTCATATTTTTAACCCGGCTCATGCGAGCCACTCGATAATCGTTGCCTCGCCCTGGCCTACCCCGACGCATAAGGTCGCCAAACCGTAATATGGACGCACGCTCTGGCCGGATCTGCGGCGCATTTCGTGCAGCAAAGTGGTCAGGATGCGCGCCCCAGAACAGCCCAGCGGATGCCCCAGGGCAATCGCCCCACCATTAACATTGGTGATTTCCGGCGATAGGCCAAGCTCGCGCATGACCGCCAGGGATTGTACGGCAAACGCTTCATTTAGTTCCACCAAACCAATCTGGTCAATTGATAATCCTGCCCGGGTAAGCGCCTTACGCACTGCAGGGACCGGACCAATCCCCATCGTGCGCGGGTTTACTCCGGCTGCCGCTGAGCTGACCACCCGCGCCAGCGGCTGCAGGCCCAATTCAGAGGCTTTGCAATCGCTCATCAACAACACGGCCGCCGCGCCATCGTTCAAACCGGAAGAGTTCCCGGCTGTCACGGTGCCATCTTTCCGAAAGGCAGGTTTTAATCTCCCAAGCGCCTCGAACGTGGTATCCCGCCTCGGTCGTTCATCTGTATCCACTAGGGTTGATTCTCCCTTGCGACCTGGAATGGATACCGGAACAATCTCCTCTGAAAACTTGTCCGAAATCGATAGCTGCGATCGCCCGGCGGTGGCTTTCCAGGGAAAATTCATCTTGCTCGGCGCGTGAAATGTGGGTCATATCCCAGATATTTTCAGCCGTTTCACCCATGGATTCGGTGCCATACATCGCTTCCAACGTAGGGTTGGGATAGCGCCAGCCCAGGGTGGTGTCCCACATGGTCACATTTCCCCAGGAAAATCCCCGTTCAGCCTTTGGCACTGAATAAGGCGCACGGGACATACTTTCCACTCCACCAGCGATAAACACATCACCTTCCCCGGCCTTAATGGCTCTCGCGGCCTGGTTGACGGCGTTTAACCCGGAGGCGCACAATCGGTTCAAAGTGACCGCAGCGACCTCAACCGGAAAACCTGCCAGTAATACAGCCATGCGAGCAACATTGCGGTTATCCTCGCCAGCCTGATTGGCGCATCCCAGATATACTTCTTCAACAATTTGAGGATCAACGCCCGTCCGGTTGACTAATGTCTTCAAAACTAGAGCTGCCAGGTCATCTGGGCGGATGGCAGCCAGACTACCACCTAATGCCCCAATTGGCGTTCGTACTGCATCGATGATGACTGCTTCAGGCATATGTTTTCTTCCCTTTTTGGCTTTTTCGTGCGAAGTCGATTCTACCACTTGCTCACCGGCAACTACGGCTCCCAAAAAGAACCACTCCCCGCTATAATCATGCGGACGCAGGTCAACTGGAGGAAACCATGACTCAAAATCGGCATCACTCTTCTGTCCGGCAAACGTTTTTATTGATTGCATTGGTTGCGACGATTGGCATCGGTCTCGTGCTGACATGGCTGACTACCTGGCAGCCGTATTTGGTTTGGCTGGGAACAACCAGCATCGTAACTTTTGTCCTGTATGGTTATGATAAAAACCAGGCGCGCTCGGGGGGCATACGGGTGCCCGAGGCAGTATTACACATCATGGCTCTGCTAGGGGGGTTTTTGGGGGGCTGGCTCGGCATGTTTTTTTTTCACCATAAAACACGTAAGCCAATCTTCAAAGTGGTTCTGGGGATCAGTACAACATTACATGCCATCATCATTTACTGGGTGTTCTTCCGTTCGTGAGGGCAGACGGAATTGAACCTATGGGGCCAAAATGCACCCGTGCGCCTGAAACGGATCGTCGAAATCACATTTGAGGAACGACTACAGGAAGCTCTGCCCGATTGCGGGGGAAGTTTACGAACTGGTCGGAAAATTGAGAAATCATGGAGCCCGCGGTGTGCACACTTCTACCCCATTTCACTGATACACTGGATGAGTAAGGGGCCTGTCTGGGGGGGTAAGCGAACAGGCATGTCTACAGCTGAGCAGCCCCCTTGCCGGAAAATCCGCTGAGCTGGCAGTCCTACCCCTAGAGATCAAAAACCGTATCCACTTGTGATATCTGCCACCCCGGGGAATCTGGAACATTGTAAAGTTGCCTGTGAAAGATACTGGATGAACTGCTCATCACGGCGTCTGCCCACTGCCTTGCGCTGCTCAGTCAGCTTTATTATTGGCTCCCAAACGGACAAGTGAGATCCAGGGAACCCGATCAGGCTGTGCTGGGTCGATCCAGAGGTTCGACACTTTTGCGGCTGTAGATGGCAAAAGCAACCAGGGTAACTGCCAGGAAACAAGCAGTTACCAGGTAGCTCTGCATTCCCGCAGCATCCAACAGCCAACCCTGCACGTAAGAACCAATAAAAATACCAATCTCCCAAAAGGTGAAATAGGTATTTCCCGCTGTACCGCGCTCTTCAACCCGGCTGCCATCCACACTGAGCGCCATCAACCCGGGAACGACGCTCCCCAACCCCACCCCGAACACAAACGGGGCCAGGTACCCAGTCCAGGGGGATACCCAGATTGCCAGAATCACCACGGCGGAAGTAACCAATAGGAATCCAGGCAAGATCACCCAGGAACGACCGCGTTGGTCTGAGAGCGGCGCCGCGATTGGGCGCACGACCAGCGTCCCAACAGAAAACATCGTCGCAAACACACCGACATTCGCCAATCCAAGCTGCTCACCCAACAAAGGGCTCAGCACGATCACTGCGCCTGCAGCCGCGCCTGCAGCTGCTGAAAATACTCCCGGACCCAAAGCAGAGCGGGTAAAAAAACGGAATTTGACAACTCCCTCAATTGACCGCTCTCCCGGCACAACATTAGGTAAGATTAATGCCATACTGACTGCGAACAGGCCCATGATGCCGCCAAACCAGTATGCCGGTAAGAAGCCCGCCAGCGGGATAATCGCCGCCGCCACAATGGGAGCGAACAGGTTAGCCGCACTGCCCGACGTGTCCCACCAGCTAATCATCCGACCACGCTGTATTACGTGAGTGACATAACCGACATACCCCAGGGCAGCCGCTGTAAACATCCCACCACCGAACCCCTGGATCAAACGGATTGCCAGCAGGATTGTACTGCTGGAAGTGGCTGCTGCCAGTGGAGCAGTCACAAACCAGATCGCGCCACCCGCCATCAAGAATATGCGTGTCCCCCAGCGGTCGACCGCCCATCCCAGAAATGGGCGTCCGAGCAAGCCACCCAGGGCAGCCGAGCCGGTAATCAGACCAATGGTCGCAGCGTCATAACCGAATGAATCCAGATACAAGGGATAAACGGTTGCCAGTGCAGCAACGCTGGACCAGAATCCGAAGGTACTTAACCAGATCAAAATGAAATTTTTAGTTGTCATAGCGACTGTGATTCAATCCTACTATCCAGATGACCAACATGCAGCCCGCGGCGCACAGCAAGAACGCTGTCTGTGAATTCCAACTGTACAATTGAGCCCCAATTAACGGGGCTGCGGCCTGTCCCAACCCGGTGAGCAATCCGAATGCGCCAAAGTACAAACCAGATTGGTGCCCTTTTCCAATCCCGGCGGTGACTGCATCCATAAGAGACCGGGCAGCGATAAAACTACCTTGCAGGAAAAAAGCCAGGAGCAAAATGAAGCCATTTGTAAACACACCGAGCAGCACCAAATAAAGCATAAAAAGTGCAACTGCCAGGGCGAGCGCCCGCATCCGGCCCACCCGGTCTGCGAGACTACTCAAGCCTGGCGTCAACAGCATGCCGCCAAGCGCGGCGGCGGATGCCAGCAAACCCACGGTCGTCAGTGAAACACCATGCACTTCAACCAGATACGGGCTGGTAAAGCGGAGAAGCATCGTCAAGATCAGGTAAATCAATGCTGCTAGAAATCCGAACCTTAAAAACCTGCGATTTTTAAAAGTCCGGAAAACCGCCAGGGGACTGCTGCCTGCGGCGGCAATTTTTTGAGCCGATAGCTGGCTGATCGCCAGGGTAGAAAGGACGAAAAAACCAAAGCTGATAAAAAATAACGGCCGGAATCCAACCAGGTCGGCCAAAAAACCACCGATTCCCGGACCTACCAACTGAGCAGCTGGAAACGTTGCATACATGATTCCAAAGGCAAACGAGAGGCGGGCCGGGTCAGCCGAATCGGTCAGGTAGGCATTGATTGCCGGAAAGGTCATAAACGAAAAGAAATACAGTACGATGCCCACCATCGCCAGGCTCCAGGTACTTGCCAGTCCTAACAAAAGCGCAGAAGGTGTTCCCACACACCAGAAAAACAACATCACACGCTTGCGATCGAATCGATCTGCCAGCCAGCCTCCTGGCACACTTGTCAAAGCTACAATCAGGTAAGCTGCTGAAAATACCAGGCCCAACTGCCGGGGAACTGCACCCAATTGGCGCAAGTAGACAGGCAAGATGGCATCATAGAGTGTCAGGCCCACTTCCCACAGGAACATTGAAAGCACCAGGATTTTAATATCCCGGTGCAGGGAGCGCGCATTCCCAACGGTATTTCGAACCGCAGCCAGCAATGGATTCTCCGGTGATCAGGGCGAATGTTCAGGGTTAGGCTTTGGGGGGTAACACCTGGCCTTTGGTTTTCTCCCAATCCTCGTCACTCACCAGAGTCACAACCCGAAAACCCTCCGCGTAGCCCATTTCTTTACCGGCTGCCCTTTCAGCTGCCCAGGTGCGAATCGATTCTGCCGGGTCCCAATCTTTCATCTGGCTGCGGTGAGCCTTTAAAGCTTCAATTTTAGTTTCAATCGTCCCATCAATATTCACAAAATGATCAGCATCGCCCCATGAAGTTACGAATACTTTACGCGGTTTAAAAGCAGTTAAACCCTCGTCTTCGAGTTCTTCAAAGAGGTTTGGCTGGCCCGCGGCAGGAAATGTTGCATCCAGGGCAGCTGTGGCGGCTGCGCGATGATCGGGGTGATTGATGTAATCTTCACCAGCCCACACAATTGTTGGGTCGCCGGTGATGACAACTTCGGGTTGATATCTGCGAATTTCCCTCACCAGTTTCTTCCGCAGCTCCAGCGTCGCAACCAGCATCCCATCTGGCTCTCGCAAGAAAACCACATCCTGCACACCGGCAATACCAGCGGCAGCGCGCTGTTCCTCTTCGCGGATCCGGGTGGCCTCCTGTTTGGTCATCCCAGTCTGAGCGATGCCAACTTCCCCACTGGTGCACAGCACATAGCAAACACGCGCGCCATCTTTCACCCAGCGGGCAATTGTCCCGGCACAGCTGAATTCAATATCGTCCGGATGGGCAACAATCACCATGGCAGATTCCGGGCGGTAATAGCCATTTGTTTTCATTCCAACCTCCTCACCAAACCCAAATAAGATGTTAATTATTGAAGAAACCAGATCGGATTTACGATTACGGACTGTTCTATTCTAACGATTTTCGGGCTGAGTATATCGCGTTCTCAATTGTCTGTTTCGGATTGGAATGGATCGAAACAATTGATGTGAGCTAGTATGGCTGATGCCCAACCTGAGAATGAGCGGGGGATAGGTCAGTATTCTGTGCCGAACGACTGTCCGGTTCAACCAGATCCGAATGTTCGAATATCCTGCGATTCTTCAATTTGAATTACTTCCATCACCGATGTGACCTGGGAAAGATCTCCACCCGTCTACTGCCAGGGTTCCACGAGCCGCAGCGGTCCATCTGCCAGCACCACCGGGATCGAGCAGCTTTTTCCGGTTTTGAATTCTCCCATCCGGTTCAGGTGTTGGTAACGGATATCCAGAACACGACGTTCACCGGACGTCACCAAAAACGTCCTGAATTCGATCTCATCGCCTCCGTAGGTATCCCAATCAATTTTGCCATTCGGGTGATAGAAGTAGCCCGTTTGTGAATTGACCTCTCCATTTTCGGTGTTGGAGACAGAGGCGAATTCCCGGTTATCGTAGTTAACGTTACCCCTGCTGATGATCTCCAAACCCCATTAACTGTGCCAAAATCACGGCACGAATGATCCCATCCAATCGCTCGTAAACCAATGCGATCTTGACCAACGATTGGCACCCATGGGACCGTTCACGCACATCACGGATTCCAGGTGCAAAACTTGCTGGGCAGGCAGATTGAATTCAATTTCAATCATTCCAACCTGGCAGCCAGATGATAATTTTCGTTTGAGAAAAATTTCTCAAGTGTGACTTTAGTCATATCTTTCTTTAAAACGAACCATTATAGTAGATGATGATTGGATAAAGGCTGGGATATGGACAGTGGATGCGTTTCTTGCCTCCGCGGCATCATTCGCGTGAAGGAGCCTGTATGAAATTTGCCCTTTTATTGGGAGTCGCGGCCTTCCTTGTGGTGGTGAGTGCAGGTCTGTATGCAACCGATTTTACAGCTTACCTTGGCAATGATCCGACGGCATGTAATAACTGCCATGTCATGGATGCGGCTTATGAAAGCTGGTATCACGGTTCGCACCAGGAATGGGCTACGTGTAATGACTGCCATACTCCCCACGCTCTGATTCCCAAATATTTCGTTAAGGCAACTTCTGGCTATCATCATGTCACAGCTTTTATCAGCGGGAACATTCCTGCCGCGATCCGTGCCAAACCCAGCTCACTCGAGGTCGTCCAAGAAAACTGCTTGCGATGCCATGCAGCGACAGTTGATAGCGTCGCTGATGGGACGATGGATGCTGAGCGTTATTGTTTTGAGTGCCACCGGGATGTGGCTCATGGGGAACGCGGTCTATCTTTGCTACCCTATCGTGATCAGGAGACTGACCAATGAAACGAACCAGTGTGCTAGCCATTCTGACCGGAATTATCATCATCCTGGCTGCAGCCGTGATTGGCCTCATAATCTACCTGGCCAACCAGCCTGAACCAGTGCGAGGCATCGAACCTCTTGTGGAAATTGCTGCGATGGAGCCGGACTCGTCCCAATGGGGAGTCAATTTTCCAAACCAGTACTCCACTTTATTGAAAACCAAGGAAAACAATACCACCACCACGTATGGTGGTTCGCAGCCGGTTTCCAAGTTGGAGGCGGATCCGCGCTTGCTGACACTCTTTGCCGGATACGGTTTCAGCAAAGAGTATAACGAAGAACGCGGCCATTTATTCAGCCTAGAAGACGTGCGAGCGACAGAAAGAGTCAATGAAACAACTCCGGGTACATGCTATTCCTGCAAGTCGGCTAACAACCCCGGGTTATGGGATGAGATGGGCATGGCTGATTTCGATAAAATGCCGTTCGCCCAACTTGGAGAGCATATTAGCGAACCAATCGGCTGTGCTAACTGTCACGAGGCAGGTACGATGCGCCTGATTGTGACCAATCCAGCCTTGGACGAGGCTCTCCAGGCTCAAGGCAAAGACTGGCGCACCTTCACACGCCAGGAAATGCGCACGGTCGTCTGCGCTAACTGCCACGTGGAGTATTATTTTGCGGGAGAAGGCAAATACCTGACGTTCCCATGGGTGGATGGCACCCAGATCGAAAATATCGCAAATTACTACGCCGAACTCGGTTTCAAGGATTGGGAACATCCAGAATCAGGCGCACCAATGATAAAAATGCAGCATCCCGAATATGAAGTATTCACAGCTAACAGCACGCACTTTAATGCAGGCGTCTCCTGTGCTGACTGTCACATGCCCTATACCCGCGATGGCGCAGCCAAGTTCTCAAGCCACAATGTGCACAGCCCCCTGCTCGATCCTGAAGCGAGCTGCGGGCAGTGCCATACAGACGTGGAATACGTTACCCAGCGCGTCGCCCAAATTCAGAACCAGGTTTGGGAAACCATGTCTGCCACAGAAGATGCATTGGTTGAAGCGATTGCAAGCATAGGTGCTGCAGCCGGTAAAGAGAATGTAGATGAAACCCAACTTACCGAGGCGCGCCGCCTGCATCGCGAGGCTCAGCTGCGGTGGGATTTTATTGCAGCAGAAAACAGCATGGGATTCCATAACCCTGAGGAAGCGCTGCGCATACTGGCAAATGCGACCAATCTCGCCCGCCAGGCACAGATAGCGGCAATCAAAGCCGCTGGGGGGGTCTTGGATATCCAGGCCCGCTTGCCGTAAGATCAGGTTGGAAAATATTATAAAAATGGCCGCCCTGAAATGGCGGCCATTAATTTTGCACGAGGGGGCTATCAATAATAGGGGACGTCAGTCCAACTGCGTAAAACATCGGAGTCAACAATCTGAATCCGTCCACGCTGCACCTTGATTGCCCCGCTGCGTTCGAGTTCGCGCAATGAGCGCCCCACGACTTCACGAACCGTCCCCAGGCGGGCAGCAATCTGGTCTTGTGTCAAACGAGCCGGCAAATCACCTGCCAGCAATTCTGAAGGAAGTTGATCAATTAAGCGAGCAAGACGGTGGGTGACCTGGCAAAAAGTCAATTCCTCTACTTTCGTAACCAGCATACGCAAATTGTGGGATAGGTTGGCAATAATTGCATTTGAAAGAACCGGATGCTTGATCAGCATGGCGCGGATTGCATCCGGTTCCAGCACCCAGATTTCGCTCATCTCAAGCGCAGAGACATTTACAGGATTGAGCCCTTCATCAAACACTGGAACCTCGTTGAACGTGACATCTTCTCCGAATGTTTGCAAGACAAATTCTCTCCCCTGTGGGGAAATCTTATACAGCTTGACACTGCCCGATGATATTACAAACAATCCGGTGCAGGGGTCACCTTCCCAAAAAATAACCTCACCCGGTTCGTAGCGACACAATTCCATGTCTTGCGCAAGTTCTTCCAGCACATCATTGGGAAGATCCTGAAAATAACTATTCGATCGGAGCATATTCAGTTTTTGTGAGAAGGTTGTGCCGATCAATTTCATTCTGCGACCTTTTGATATGGTCAATGATTATACTCCGGTGCGGCCCATTCTTTTCGCCCCGAACCCATGTTAGAATATGTGAAATCCTCGGTATCCAATTCGCAAAAAGAAGTTTAACCCCATACTTCATTTGGGCGAATTGCCGGGCAGTCACCCTACGGTAAATCCGATCCGGATAATACTTGATTAATAAATTTTTACGAGCTTGTTCTGGAATTTCGGTTTCTTTTTAATTGCATTTGGAACCGCTTCCGGGACACACAACCAACGGCACCCGGATATTCCTTAAGTGGAGGAAGTCATGAACGTCATCCTGCTCGGTGGACCTGGCTCTGGAAAAGGCACCCAGGCCGACGCTATCCAAAACAAACTAGGGCTCACCCACGTTGCCTCGGGAGATTTGTTTCGTTACAATCTTAAGAACCGGACAGAATTGGGACTTCTGGCAGAAGAATATATGAATAGGGGGGAGCTTGTACCGGATGATATTACCGTCGCGATGGTTCGTGATCGGATGCAGAAGCCCGATATCCAGAACGGTGTCCTGCTGGATGGATTTCCGCGCACCCTACCCCAGGCCCAGGCTCTGGAAAATATGCTTTCAGAAATGGGGCAGCAGATCAACGCCGTAATCTACCTGGAAGTACCGGATGATGAAATTATGACCCGTCTTACGGGCCGGTTGATCTGCAAGGAGTGCCAGTCACCCTTCCACAAGACCTTTAATCCGTTTGTAAAATGCCCTTACGATAAATGCAGCGGAGAATACCTTTACCAGCGCGATGATGACAAACCAGAAACGGTGGCGGCACGTTTAGAAACCTACCACAAGCAAACCCGCCCGCTGGTCGAATTTTACAGCGCAATGGGGGTCCTTGCCCCGATTTCTGGACTGGGTGATATCCAGGAAGTCCGGCAGGCAGTCATTGCAGCACTCCGGTCGATAGGCTAATACCACGCCGGATTGCGAGGCGAGAAACCTGAGAGGTGATTGCATGTTAGAAAAGGTCGATTTAACATCAAAAGTCAGCAAAAAAGATTATAAAGAGCGCATGCCAGATCTCCAGGATCGGCTGTACACACTGCAAAAAGCGATCTGGGACAGCGGAGTTTCCGTGATCATTTTGTTTGAAGGTTGGGATGCAGCGGGAAAAGGCTCATCGATCCAAAAACTCACCTCTCGTATGGACCCGCGCGGATTTAAGCTTTACCCGATCCGCGAAGCACGCACGTATGAAAAGAAACATCCCTGGCTGTGGCGATTCTGGCTCAAGATTCCAGGTCGTGGTGAAATTGCCATCTTCGATCGCTCGTGGTATGGGAGGGTTCTCGTTGAGCGCGTCGAGGGATTTGTGCAAGAGCCTGATTGGCGGCGCGCCTACCGGGATATTTTTGATTTCGAACACAATCTGGCAGATGATGGAACGATCATCATCAAATTCTTCCTGCATATCAGTAAGGAGGAGCAAAAGAAACGGTTTAAGAGACTCTTAAAAGATCCTCTTACAGCCTGGCATGTGGAAGCTGAGGATTGGGAACACCACGCCAAGTACGATGAGTATGTCCGGGCAATCGAAGAAATGCTCGAGCGAACTGAAACAGAATGGGGGCCCTGGACAATTGTCGAGGCTACCGATCGCCGGCATACCCACATTAAAATATTCGAGACAATCATCCAGCGTTTAGAAAATCAATTGAAGTCAATTAATGCCTTACCGCCCACTCCAGAAGAGGTAAAGCAGGCGGCCACAATAGCCGTTACCGCGCAAGAAGAAATCACAAAGACTGGGACCGCAGGAAATACCAGACCAGCACGCAAATCGCCTGCCAGCAAAAAAACAAGCGCGCAGGTAGATGCAGACACTGTACCAGAATAGGGATGGTTGACGATGCTTGCTACGATAGACCTCACAAAATCAATCCGTGATAAGAATGCCTACCGAGCTACACTGATCAGCAACCAGGTGGCTCTGCATGCCCTTGGATACCATGCCTATTTACAGCAGCGCCCCGTCATGATGTTATTCGAAGGCTGGGATGCGTCCGGCAAAGGGGGCGCAATCAAGCGAGTTACCGAGCGACTGGACCCGCGCGGGTATGTCGTCTATTCGATCGCCGCGCCAAAAGGGGACGATGCCACCCATCATTACCTGTGGCGATTCTGGCGCAGGCTGCCAGAGGCCGGTCAAATCGCCATCTTCGACCGTTCCTGGTATGGGCGAGTTATGGTCGAGCGGATCGAAGGTTTCTGCACCGAAGCCGAATGGCAGCGTGCTTTCCGGGAAATTAACGAATTTGAGCGCCAGATGGTGGATTTTGGCATCATCCTGTTCAAGTTCTGGATCCAAATCAGCGCCGATGAACAACTACGCCGTTTTGAAGAACGTGCCGCTGATCCGATTAAAAATTGGAAGCTGACAGACGAGGATTGGCGCAACCGCGAGAAATGGGACCAATACGAAACCGCGGTCAACGATATGCTCCTTAAAACCAGCACCGTGACAGCACCCTGGACTGTGGTTGAAGGAAACGACAAGTGGTATGCGCGTACAAAAGTCCTGAAAACTCTCGTGGAGAAGCTCAGCAAGGAATTAAATTTTGACCCCTTCGACGCACCAAATGGATCAAAAATATCCAAGAGCACGCACCCGAAAGATAAAGCAGACGGCAAAAAAAGCAAGAATAAATCCTGATCACCAAAACGCATTTGCGCTCTAGGCAACGCATCCCACTTTGTGAGTAGGGTGCTCGGGGCACAGTCTTGAGCACCCTACTCACAGATCTCCTCAGAGCGAGAAATTAATGCAAAATATGATCATAAAAATCTTGATTGGGGCAGTCTGCAATTAGAATGATAAACTAAGGGCGACCAATCTATACGCCCTTTTTCCTTCAGGAGCATTGTCAATGCCCAAGCTTGATGTTGAGAAATTAAAAGAAATCAGCGATTTAAATGATCCGCGCCTATACATCAATCGCGAGCAGAGTATGCTTGAATTCCAGCGCCGGGTGCTGGAGGAAGCGCAGGATGATCAAAATCCGCTGCTTGAACGCGTGAAATTTCTGGCGATTGTCGGGATGAATTTAGATGAATTTTTCATGGTCAGGGTTGGCGGTTTAAAAATGCAAATCGCTGCGGGGGTTATGGAACGCTCGATCGATGGGCTCACTCCTGCCGATCAACTGGCAGAAATCCGCAAGGATGTCAGCGGCCTGATGGTCGAACAACGCAAGTGCCTGCAAACCGAGCTCATGCCCCGCTTAAAAAATGCGGGGATCCAGTTGATGAACTACACCGAACTTACCGGTCCGCAAAAAGAAGCCGTTAACAGTTACTTTCAAGAGATGGTATTTCCGATCTTGACTCCGTTGGCATTCGACCCAGGACACCCATTCCCACATATCTCCAATCTCAGCCTCAATCTGGCGGTTATCATCCAGGGTGGGGATGGAAAACAGCGTTTTGCACGTATCAAAGTCCCCGACACACTGCCCCGCCTGGTGCCTTTAAAGCGTTCATCCGGCAGCGTCCGCCGGGATGGCACTGTACCTTACAATCATTTATTTGTGTGGATGGAGCAGCTAATCGCCGCCAATCTGGAATTATTGTTCCCTGGTATGACGGTGATTGCAGCCTACCCCTTCCGCGTAACCCGGAATGCGGATTTTGAAATCCAGGAGTTGGAAGCGTCCGACTTATTAGAAACGATGGAGCAAAGTGTGCGCCAGCGCCGCTTTGGAGATGTTGTGCGCCTGAGTGTGAACAGCAACATGCCGCAAGAAATTCACGAGCTGCTCATCGACAACCTCGAAGTCGATCCGAACGACATTTACGTGTTCGATGGTCCGCTCGGATTGAGCGACCTGATGACTCTGACGAACATCGATCGCTATGATTTGAAAGACGCGCCTTTTGTACCTTCCATCCCCAAACCCTTGTTAAATGATGGGTATGACGGAAACCTGTTCCGCGCCATCCGGTCAGGTGATATTCTCCTGCACCATCCATTCAACTCATTCGATCCTGTCATCCAGTTTCTCAGGCTTGCCGCGCGCGATCCGAATGTCCTGGCAATCAAGCAATCCCTTTACCGGGTGGGGCGCAACTCCCCCGTTGTGCGCACTCTGCTGGAAGCACAGGAAAACCGCAAGCAGGTCGCCGTAATGGTGGAATTAAAAGCCCGCTTCGATGAAGAAAGCAACATAGGCTGGGCGCGCATGCTGGAACGTGAGGGGGTCCACGTTGCGTACGGGTTAATCGGGCTCAAAACCCATGCCAAGGTAGCCCTGGTCATCCGGCGTGAAGGCGATAATATTCGCCGCTACGTGCACCTATCATCGGGAAATTACAACGCGGTCACTGCCCATCTCTACGAAGATTTGGGGATGTTTACCGCCGATGAAGATATTGGAGCCGATGTAACCGATCTCTTTAATTACCTGACCGGTTATTCGGACAAAAAGACCTATCGCAAGCTGCTGGTCGCACCCATCAACCTGCGTGACCGGATTATCGATATGATCGAGCGAGAGATTGAACACCAAAAGAAAGGCCAGCAGGGGCAGCTGATCTTCAAATGCAACCACATCGTCGATAAACCGATCATCCGGTTACTCTATGAAGCATCCCAGGCCGGGGTGAAGGTCGATTTACTCGTGCGCGGGATATGCAGCCTGCGACCGGGTATTCCGGGGATCAGCGAAAATATTACGGTTCGCAGTGTCGTCGGTCGTTTCCTCGAGCACAGCCGGATCTATTATTTTCGCAACGGGGGTGAGGAAGAGATTTTCGTCGGCAGCGCTGACTTAATGCCGCGCAACATCAACCGCCGGGTGGAGGCATTGTTCCCCGTCAAAGAACCGCAAAGCATCCGCTATTTGCGGAATGACGTTTTAGCCGTCTATCTGAATGATAATTTAAAAACCAGGGTCATGCAGCCGGATGGCACCTATAAGCGGATTAAACCCAAACCAACGGAAACGCCAATCAACGTCCAAGCGTGGTTGTTAGATTTCCACCTGCAGGGTGAGCGCCCGCACCGTGTGACACTCCGTAATATTCGCAGGAAGAAAACATGAGCGGCAGTTTGTTGACCCCGGAACAACGCAGCCAGCTGGTAGAAACAGCCAACCAGCCCGACGATTCCTTATTAAATCGTTGGGCGCGGGTGCTGGTGCTGTATGATGATGGTTTGCTCACGCACCAGGTAGCTTCCCAGGTCGGGCTGTCACGCAGCCGGACCCGGTATATCAAACAAAAATTCCTTGAGCACGGCTGGGACGATATGACTGGGTCACAGGTAGCCTCAACGAGCCTGCCTGAGCTGACACCCGATGAGCCAGAAATCGACGCTGAGCCAATCCCAACAACCGCTGATGCCCAGCCTGAGGTAGCCCCACAAAAGGCAAAGAAGGTCAAAGAATTAGTGGGTAAATCCAACCCACCCGGTGAACACTCAGCTGATCTGGCTCTCCAGTTATTAGATGGGCTGCAGCCCATCTTTAAATCCAGCCTGCGCGAACGCGCTATCCTGCAAGCGGCTGCCCGCCTGCACCGGCTTGGATCCAGACCCAAAACCAGTTCACAGGCTGTCCTCGTTCAACCACTGGCAGGATTTTCACCTCAAGAGCAGCAGCTGGTCGCTGACCTGGTGCGCAATCAGCAGGAAAGTAAGCACGCACCCAGATTTCACAATCTACCCGACGGTGCGGACGCCGAATGGCGCGCGCTTGCCTTGCTGGCGGTACTGCGGATGGCACTCGCGTTAGACAGCTCTGATACCCAGACTGTTGTGATCAATCATCAAGCTGTGGATAGGAACGGTATGCTGCTGCAAATCAGCAGTGTAGCCTCTCTGGCGGATGCAACCGGCGCACAATCCGCCGCAGCGTTCTGGTCAAAGGTATTTGGTCACCAGGTCCATGTGTATACAAATGCTCCGATCGATCTTGAGGACATCCGCTCAACCGCCTCGACTCTGACAGGGCCCGGACTGCATCCCGATGATGCAATGCCTGAAGCCGGTCGAAAAATTTTGCGCTATCACTTTTTACAAATGCTGCTGCACGAACCGGGCACGCGGCTTGGCGAGGATATTGAAGAACTGCACGATATGCGGGTTGCCACCCGCAGAATGCGAGCCGCATTCGAAGTGTTTGGTGAGTATTTCGAAGGGAAAAAAGTCAAATCTATCCGCAAAGGTCTGCGAAACACCGGGCGTGCGCTGGGCGCTGTGCGCGATCTGGATGTTATATTTGAAAAGGCAGAGCACTACCTCATCAACCTGGATGAAACCCAGCGCAGTGGTATTTCTCCCTTAATTGAGCTGTGGCAGGCCGAGCTCCAAACCGCCCGTGAAGCCATGCTCGCTTACCTGGACAGCCAGGCCTATCAGAATTTTGTCTATGAGACCAATGAATTCGTAAATTCACCTGGGCTCGGTGCGGTAGCTTTTCAAATGGATAACCCCCAACCCTATCGGGTGCGAGAGGTTGCTCCTATCATGATTTATTCCCGGCTGGGAGCGGTACGTGCGTTTGATCAGGTGATTTCGAATGCAACCTTTGAGCAGCTGCACGAATTAAGAATCCGATATAAGTACCTTCGTTACACAGTCGAATTCTTCCGCGAAGTCCTGGGGGTTGAATCCAAAACGGTTATCGAGCACATTAAGGGAGTCCAGGATCACCTGGGCGATCTAAATGATGCAAATGTGGCCTGCCAGATGCTGCAGGGATTCCTCGAAGACTGGGAATCCCGTCAGCAAAGTATGCCCCTGGGAGCGCGCCAAAATCCAGAACCGGTGGTGCAATACCTGGCGTACCGGACAGCCGAACGCCACCAACTCCTGATCAGGTTTCCAGAGGTCTGGAAAAACTTTAACGACCCAGAATTGTTGGCCGCTGTGGCAGCTTCCTTGGGAGTTCTGTGAAGTGTTAGGAGTGGTGTAATGCGTTTATTTTTCTTGAGGCATGGTCTGGCTGACCATCCTGTGTGGACAAAACCAGACTCAGAGCGGCCATTAAATGCAGATGGCATTGAAAAAATGGAACGCAGCGCACAGCTCATCAAAGATCTTAATCTGGGCGTTGATGCTGTTGTTACCAGCCCGCTCGTGCGCGCCCGCCAGACCGCGGAACTGGCAATCACTCACCTGTCGGAGGTCGCGCTGCATGTAGATCAGCGGTTGGCTCCAGGTTTTGACCTGGACATGCTCGCCAGTTTACTGACGGATTTTCCCGATACAGGAGCACTGCTGCTAGTCGGTCACGAGCCTGATTTCAGCGAGGTGATCGGTGACCTGACCGGTGGGATGCGCGTTGTTGTAAAAAAGGGGAGCTTGGCGCGCATTGACCTGATCGGCCTGGACCCTCCGGCTGGCAGCCTCGTCTGGATGATCCCGCCCAAACTTCTGGCGCGCTGAACACTCCACCCCGAAAAGTCAGCCACTTTCAGGAGCCGACTTGCTCAAAGCCGTTATTTATGACTTCGATGGATTGATCCTCGAAACAGAAACCCCAATCTACCAATCCTGGCAAGAAATTTATAGGGCTTACGGCTTCGAACTGCCATTCGATTTATGGCAAGATAGTATCGGCTGGCTTGACAGCCCGTTTGACCCCTACAAAACCCTGGAAGCATGGGCTGCGCGCCCCATTGAGTGGGAGGAACTAGAAGCCAAACGCGTCTTGCGCGAGCGCGAGCTGGTAGAACAGCAGCCAATCTTGCCCGGCGTCCAGGAATACCTGGACCAGGCCCGAAGCAACGGAATGAAACTCGCCGTGGCATCGAGCTCACCGCACGCGTGGGTGGATGACCATCTGGAACGGCTGGGCCTGCTGGATTACTTCCAGATTGTGCGCTGCTCCGAAGATGTCCCGGTTTCTAAACCGCATCCGGACGTGTACAATGCCTGCCTGGCGGCGCTTGACGTCACACCCAGCGAAGCACTTGTGCTGGAAGACTCTCCCCCCGGTGCCCTGGCTGCGGATCGGGCCGGGATATTTTGTGTGGTTGTTCCCAATGAGTTGACCATCCAGATGCAGTTTCAGGCCGGTGATTTATTCCTGAAATCACTCGATTTGCTGCCTTTCAGTTCGTTGGTGAGCTGGTTTTCCAACCAGCCCTTCATCTACCGTTCCGGAACTTGAAAGTATGCCTAACCCGGTCACTCAAGCGATCATCAAACAAGTGAATGATCCCGACCTGCTGGCATTCGTTGATCACTGGGATACCTTGGAAGAGATTGTCATCACGGTATTCAAGAATAAATCCGTGGCAGCAGTAGACAGCCTGGAATTTTCACAGCTTCAGGCCTGGCTGAGCGCAAATTATCCGCGCTGGCAGGACCTCCTGGAGCCGTTCTGGCGCCAATCCCGGATCAAAGGCCAGGCTGGTCTGGATGATCCCTTCCTGTACCTGCTAAGCATCCAGGAAGCCGGGCAGCTGGTTGGTAACTGGTCGGCGATGAAATACCTGCCAGCCGCGCGCGAAGCGCTGAACAACTTTCTACTTTCGAAGACCTGAAGCGGGGAGTGATCCCACAGGCCTGCAGCAGTCCGGCATATCACTGACATCCCAGCTCATGGGAGCAGGTTCAGGCCGCAGGAGCCTGCTCAGGTGGCGATGACAGCCTGTTTTTCACCCATTTGGCGACCCACAGCCCCAGTCCGAAAATGCCAGCCAGCACGAAAACAGCCGCATATTCAATCAACGGGATGCGCAGGATTTCATTCAACTGTACCCAGCCGCGCCCGCTGTACACCCATAGTGCGGCACCCAGATAAACCGCCAGGATTAACCCACGGACGCGGAGCGAAAGCCCCAGGCCGTGCATCTGGGTGATTACAAAAATCCCGGCAAAGCCGAAAAAGAACATTGGCCACAGGTTGTTGCCCTGATAAACCGCGACCAGAGTCCCATGCACAGCCACCAGAATTTCCTGGGTCAGTGTCCACCAGCGGTTGACATGGATGCGAGTGAAAAACAGGCTCCCTTGCAAGAGCAGCAGGAACATATAGAAAAATCCGATGAGATGGCCGCTGGTGTTCACCATGGGGTGATACCAGAAGGTGTAAATGGTTGCCCAGGCAAAGAAATAGCCGTGGTATTTGCGGGCAAAGCGGATGATTTCTTGCGAGATGGGAGCTTTTTTACCGAAGAACATACCCCGGCGCGAATTCTCCATCAGCAGGATCCATACCAGTAAAACGATCACCGACCCCTGCGAAGAGAAGATCGAGACATCCTGGGCCAGGCCGTCATACCACACATGCGTCTGAACAAAATGCAGCAGGATGAAAACCGCATTTACAGCCAGAGCCCAATAATTCACGGCATGCAGCCCGCGGGTATATTTATTCACCCGGGTCTGGGCATAATAAATTAACCCGAAAATTGTGATCTGGTGAGCCAGATAAAAACCCCAGGCGGTCGCTCGAGTCCAAACTGTGGGCTCGGGGAGCTTCCAGTAATACCAGGAAACTCCCTGATCTGGCAGCAAAGGCAGGCTTTCCAGGCGCTGCCCCGCCCACCAGATGACCAGGGTGAAAAGCAGGCTGAAGGCAATGCCACCCCACAGCGCCAGCAGATCTTTCCGGGGCATTGGATTTGAGGTTGGTTTTTGAGGGTTTGCAGCGAGGTCCATCATCGTCACTTTACCTGAATGGGTGATATGACCGTCATTTTAACTTATTGCACTATTACAGTCAATATATTGTACAACTTTATCGGCCTGAATTGGCATGTAATTGGATGACCGACAAATTGGCTTTTGGGTTCAATGGCTGGTTCTTACTGCCCCCTTTTTCTGCATGCGCACGGAGTAATTTAAGAATCACGAACGGCTTTTGCCTCATGAAAAAGCACACGCAGGATGGTTGGCAATCCAATATTTCATACGTTGGGGGTATAATCGAAAACAAGCCGCGTATGATTATTAAACCCACCAACTAAGGGGAGAGGCATGTTTCGCCGCTTTTCGACAAATTTCGCCCTTCTGTCGATCCTTCTGGACGTGATATGTGTAGACCTGGCACTGTTTGCTGCCAATCGCAGCCGGCCGCTGCTGAGCGGCGTGCCGGGCGCCGCGGAAATCCAGGAACCAACGGGTATTCCGCTCATCCTGTTTCTCATTTTCCCGATCATCTGGGTGGCCGTCCTGCTGCTCTTTTCGGTGTACGATGGGCGCAAAAATCTACGCATCACCGACGAGCTGACCAGCCTGACCATCGGTTCGCTGCTGGCAGGCATCGCGCTAGCCGGGGCTCTGTACCTCTCCTACCGGGATGTTTCGCGCGGCCTGTTCCTGATTTTCGTCACCTTTGCTTACGGGATGCAGGTTTCTTGGCGGGTGATTGCCCGCCAGTTCTTCCGAATCAACAACGGCGCCAGCGCGGCCCGCAGGCGGGTGTTAATCGCCGGAGCAGGCCCAGTAGGCCGGAATTTGCAGGAAGAAATCCAGAAGAATTCCTACCTTGGCCTCGAAATGATTGGCTTCCTGGATGACGACCAGAATAAGCGCCTGATCTACCGCGACGTACTTGGCACATTAAATTCTGCCCGGCGCATCGTCCAAACATTCCGGATTGACGACGTGGTAATTGCCCTGCCGCCGCGCGCCCACGAGCGGGTTAACAACCTCGTGGCGGAGCTGCACGATTTCCCGGTCAAAGTTTGGGTAATTCCTGATTATTTCCACCTGGCACTGCACAAAGCAATGGTGGATGAATTTGCTGGCATCCCGATGCTGGACCTGCGCGCGCCTGCTCTGAACGACTACCAGCGCATGGTCAAACGTGCATTTGACCTGTTTATCTCGGTCCTGCTGATCTTTCCGCTTTCCATATTAATGATCATCATTGGTGCAGCCATTCGCCTGGACAGCCCAGGGCCAATTTTCTTCAAGCAAAAACGCGCCGGAGAGAATGGACGGCTGTTCGATATGGTTAAGTTCCGCACCATGGTGGAAAACGCCGAACAGCTGCGCCACACCGTCGAAACTGTCAATGAACAGGGTGAGCTGGTTCACAAGCACCCGCTGGACCCGCGCGTGACCCGGGTCGGTCGCTGGCTGCGGCGGACATCCCTCGATGAAATCCCCCAGATCATCAATGTCTTCCGAGGAGATATGAGCCTGGTTGGCCCCAGACCCGAGCTGCCTTACCTGGTGCAGATGTACAAACCCTGGCAGCGCAAACGCTTTGCCGTTCCTCAGGGAATCACTGGCTGGTGGCAGGTTAACGGACGCAGCGATAAGCCCATGCACCTGCATACAGAAGATGACTTGTACTACGTCCAGCATTATTCGCTGTGGCTCGATATTCAAATTTTGTTCAAAACCTTCCTGGTGGTCTTTCGCGGGAAGGGCGCTTTCTAAGCCGGAACAGCGGCTGCGCCTGCATCGATCAGGGGGCATTCACTGGTATGCTCCCCCGATTTCGTTTTACCTGCCCGCCGCATCTCCAGCTCGCCCTGCATCCACTGCTCCAGATCCCTGCTTGTGAACGCTTTACGCCGGATTAAAACCGCTATGGACAGCGCAACAGCCAGATGATAAGATACTCACGCGGCAAGAACTGCAATAATTATTGGCGCAAACACTATATCCGTATGGAATATTGTAATTACGAGGAGACCTTATGCACGTACGTATCCCATCCAGACCGGCCGCATTTTTTTCCGCGCTGATCATCATTGCGCTGGTAATCGGCCTGGTTTCAGCGGCAGTTCCCCAGCCGAAGGCACGCGCCCAGACGACTGCACCCACCGAACAACTTCCCGTTTACCTCCCGCTGCTGCGCGGTGAGTATCCGATAGCACCAAGCGTATTTGGGACGGAATTCGTTTCCCCGGTTAACAGCTCAATCCAGAATCTGGCGGGTGCCTCTGGGAATTACTGGCTGCGCTGGATGCTGTTCGACTGGAGTAAGATCGAGGCGACCCCTAACGTTTACGATTGGAGCTCGGTTCCCGAGGCGCAAATCCAGGACGCGGTCAATAAGGGCATGAAAATCATTGCCATCGTCAAAAACGTACCCGACTGGGCGCGCGACCTCAACAACAGCCTGATTTGCGGCCCGATCGCGCCCGGAGCGCTGGGTGATTTTGCACAGTTCACCCGAGATGTCGTCAACCGCTATAAAGGCTACATCCACTATTGGGAGCTGGGCAACGAGCCGGATGTTGATCCAGATATTTTTAAAGAGTATCGATCCGAATGCAACCCCGGCCTACGGCTGCTGGGGGGATGATGCAGACCCGTTCTACGGGGGCGGTTATTACGCCAGCATGCTGAGCCAGGCTTACCCGCAGATCAAGGCGGCCGACCCAGGCGCCAAGGTGCTGATCGGAGGCCTGTTGATGGACTGCGATCCCACCCATCCCATCGCCGGCAGAGACTGCTCGGCAACCAAGTTTTTCGAGGGCATTCTGCGCTACCAGGGCAACCAGGGCGCCCAGTATTTCGACATTGTGAGCTTTCACGGTTACCCGGTGTACGACGGCAACCAGCCAATCGATGAAACCCTGGCAGGCTGGGCAGCACGGGGCGGGGTCGTTGCCGGCAAGGTCGACTACCTGCGGGAAGTGATGCTGTCCTTCAACATCAGCAAACCTCTATTTAATACTGAAAACGCACTGCTCTGCCCAGAAACACAAACATTTTGCGCACCTCCACCCACAGATTTCTTTGAAGACCAGGCAGATTATGTGGTCAAAGCCTACACACGCAGCATGGCGCTGAGCATCGAAGCCAACATCTGGTACACCTTCAACAACGGCGGCTGGCGCTACAGTGGGATGCTGGACGATACGAATACCCCCAAGAAGGCCTATGAGGTTTATGTTTACCTCATCAGCCGGCTGCGCAAAGCCCAATACCTGAACACAATCACTTCCTACGGCGGGGTCAGCGGCTACCGATTCACCCGCGGAAACAGCCCGCAGATTTGGGTCCTGTGGTCGCAGGACGGCACACCGAAAAACGTGCCGCTGCCGGCAGGCACGCAGCACATGTACGATAAATACGGCGTCGAGCAAACCCCCACCCCCACCCTGAGCGTATCCCGCCCGATTTACCTGGAAGTAGTACCGTGAGCGGGGCGCAGGCCGGGTCTACCATGCAGAGCGCTATTCCCCGGTCATGAGCCTGACCCTGGCGGCCCTGTGGGCGTTCGGTCTGCTGGGCGCTTACCTGCTCCTGCATCACGCGAAGTTTCGGGCACTGCCCGTGCCGCGTTATGCAGGAGTTTTGGTTTTAACCGTGGCACTGCTCGCCCGGCTGATCCCGAACGCGCTGGTCGGGGCGGGCGACAACTACGACATGCAGTCGTATGATCTCGTCGGCAGGATTGTCGTGCAGGGGGGTGAAGTGTACCGGGAGACGGCCGCGGAAAACCGCTATCCTTACCTGCCCCTGCTGATGTTCTGGTGGGCAGGCGCGGTGCACCTCGCCGAGGTGACCGGCTGGGATTTTGCCGCCATCGTTCGGATCCTGCCAATTCTGGCCGATGTGGGCCTGGCGTTGTTGATTTATAGCCTGCTGAAAGCCAGCCGTGGCCCGGGAGAAGGTTGGTTCGCCGGGCTGCTGTATGCCCTGAACCCGGTGGCAGTGTTCGTGAGCGCTTACCACGGCCAATTCGACCCGCTGGCCGCGCTGCTGATGGTCGCCTCAGCGGCCTGGCTCAGGCTGCCGGGCGCGGCCGGGGGCCTGCTGGGGCTGGGGATCCTGGTGAAAAGCTGGCCCGTGCTGGCATTCCCCTCCCTGGCAGCCAATTTGAGCACCTGGCGCAGGCGGGTGATCTTCGCCGGGATGATGGTATTGGTGCCCGCGGCTGGTGTGGCTCTGTACAGCCTGCGCTACGACACCAGCCCGCTGGAGGTACTGGGCCGGGCGCTGAGCTACAACCGCGGGGTGGGCATCTGGGGCTACACCTTTTTTGTGCGCGGGTTGGTTCAGCAGTTCCTCAACCGGCCTGCGGTCTACACCGTTTTGATGAGCGCCGCCCGCCTGGTGACGCTGCTGGCACTGGCGGCGGTATGGTGGCTGAAGGCGCGCCACCAAAAACCCTTCCCCAGCCTGCTGCTGGTTTTCCTGGCGTTTTTCAGCTTCACGCACGCCTTCGCCATCCAGTACCTGATGTGGCTGGTGCCGCTGGGGCTGCTCTGCGCCGACTACCGCTGGACCCGGCGCTATACCATCGCTGCGTTTCCCTATATGTTCGTGGTCTATTTCACACTGATTCTGCGCTTTCAGATCGGCGATTACCTGCCCTGGCCCGCATCCAACTACTTCCTGCTCATCCCGCTCAGCCTGCCGGCGTGGGGGGTGTGCATCGCCTGGCTGGTGTATATGTGGAGGAGCGCCTCTGGCAGCCCCGCAATCGCGTGACCTGCCCCCAGAAATCATACCGGCAATCATGTTTGGCTGATTTGCTAAAATTGCAAGGCTTGGGAAACCAGCGCTGCTGAAGCTGGGGGCTGAAAACCAACCAACTTACCCACCCCCCTACCTGTAAAACTCCAATCCGTTAAATCCTAATGAACTCACAGAAACGCTGCGGGTCATCGTTTGCTCTTATGATAATATGTATTCAACTTTGAAGGACCCAATCTAATTTCATTCCAGCTCGTTCTTCTCTATCAACCTGGTCGCTATCAATTACATAACCCCTATAACGCTCCGCACCTTTTATGCGGCGACTGGGCTAACTCTATTGGAGGTTGCATGATGTCCACTCGTTTACGTTTTCAATCACCACAGATGCTGATCATGCTGTTCCTGGCTATTATCCTTTTCGCCGTTGCCGGTATCAGCGTGCAAACCGTAACAGCCAAGGATAAAAACAACCAGGTTACGCTGAGCAGTTATGAGTTTATCGGCACAGTCAACATTCCCACGGGAGCCCAATTTGGTGATACGGAAATAGGAGGCCTCTCCAGTCTCACCTATGATCCCAAGCGTGGGGTCTACTACGCGATTTCGGACGACCAGGGCACGATTGATCCGGTCCGTTACTACACCTTAGCTATCGACCTATCCGATGGGCAGCTGGACCCTGGTGACATCACTTTCCTGGATGTGACCAGAATCTTAGACGCATTTGGTATGCCTTACTCACCGGGTTCACTTGACCCAGAGGGTCTGGTACTGGCACATGAGGGTTCGTTCTACTTCACATCCGAAGGTTTTGCCACGCGCACTCCTCCCGTTGACCCTTTCGTGAACAGAATGAACCTGAACGGCCATCAGACACGCTCATTAATGATCCCAGACAAATTCCTCCCCAATGGGGCCGGCACGCAGGGCGTGCGGAACAATCTGGCCTTTGAAAGCCTGAACATCACTCCGGATCAGCGCTCGCTCATCACTGCATCCGAAGGCGCTCTGGCTCAGGATGGTCCCGCCGCCAATGTGGGCCAGGGGAGCCTGGCGCGCATTCTGCAATATCGTTTAAGCTCTGGAAATCCGGGCAGTGAATACGTTTACGAGGTCAATCCGGTCGCCGAAATGCCCGTTCCCCCAGACCAATTCGTCGTCAATGGTCTAGTGGAGCTGCTGCCACTCGATAATCTCGGCACGATGTTAGCTATGGAGCGGTCTTTTTCCGTCGGTGCAGGCAATACGGTTTGGCTGTACGAAATCTCGACCCAAGGAGCGACCGATGTTGCCGGCTATTTCTCGCTTTACCCCAATGGAGTCGCTCAACATCCGGCGGCCTTTACGCCTGTGACGAAGCGGCTGATTCTAAATGTGGAAGCAGATTTAGGAATTGAACCGGACAACCTGGAGGGCATGGCGTTTGGGCCAGCCCTACCCGACGGCCGGCTGCCGCTGGTATTCGTCAGCGATAATAACTTCGCTCCCAATCAGACAACCCAGTTTATCGTGCTCGCCGTGGAGCTGACATCACATTGATGTCCTGTAACTTCGGATGGCGTTAGTGCGGATGGCCGTTCCAAATGAAGGAACGGCCGTTCATTTTAAGAGTATGCTATTGTCAGTTATGGAGATCAAGCAAATACTTGAAATTGAAGCTGGATCTTGGGTAATCAAAGCAAAGATCAGTTAAGCATCTCTTCTCAGATGGCCCCGGTTGTCTTATTTACACCGACGAGATACCGTTGCATTAATGGCTTTGATGGCTCTTTTTTGTATCAAATAAACAAAGCCAATCTGGAATTCGATTAAATAAAGAGCATTCAGAAATCATAGTAGGAAGACAACCAAAGTACGGCATCAAACTCGAATTATGAGCATCATCCAAAATAATGCACCCTAAGCATCGAACCTTGTCGCGGGCACTAAACTTGGGTACAATTGGTGCGTTCGGTAGGTGAACTCGGGGGTCCAGGATGCCTCCAAAATGGTGCATGGTCACCCCCGATTGCGCTTATAATGAGCGCTAATTGTTGGGTCTTCACCTTTACCAGCGGGTGTAGCCAAGTGGTAAGGCAGTAGCTTCCCAAGCTACCATTCGTGGGTTCGAATCCCATCACCCGCTCACTCAACCAGCCGCACCCCACCAGGAGCGGCTGGTGTTTTTCTTGTCAACCTTCAGGAGCAGGCGCCTCATTTTTTCAAAACCCAGTCCAATTTCAAAAAAATGCATTACACTATGAACGGTTTGCGGGAGCGTCTGCCGGAAATGCAGCGAATTTTTCCCCGCAGGGCGCACAATGATTTCCATTTCATCGTGCGGGAGGTACAGCATGTTAATCGACATTTTCCTGGCTCCCCGGGCTTACCTGGACCCCGGCTCGGGCAGCTACATCCTGCAGTTTTTACTGGCAACCCTGGTGGGCGGCATTTTTATCATCAAGCTGATGTGGGGGCGAATTACGGCTTTCTTCCGGCGCGGCACACCGCAGGACGAACAACCCACCACTTCCGACCCCAACGATCCCAATCCGGAGTGATCCCCTGGACGACCCCATAAAACCCGATCAGGCAGCCGATTCCAGCGGGCGCGTTGCGGCTTCTTTCCGCGATCCCGCCGGGTTCATTTTCCTATCCGGCGGGCAAATCTACCGCCAGGTTAACCTTGCCGGGCGGGAGGATTACGATGCTCTGATGGGAAGCGGGCTTTACCCGCGCCTGGTGGAGCGGCAGTGGCTTTTACCGCACACTGAAGTGGATGCCCCCATCGCCGATCCGAATGCGGTTTACAAAATCCTGCTGCCAGAAGCGCTGGATTTCATATCTTATCCTTACGAATGGTGCTTCAGCCAGCTCAAAGACGCCGCCCTGCTTACTTTGGATATCCTCAAGCAGGCGCTGGAGTTTGGTGTAATCTTAAAAGACAGCAGCGCGTACAACATCCAGTTCCAGTGCGGCAAGCCGGTCTTGATTGACACGCTTTCGTTCACCCGCTACGAGGAGGGCCAACCCTGGATCGGCTACCGCCAGTTCTGCCAGCATTTCCTGGCTCCCCTGGCACTGGCAAGCAAAACCGATGTGCGCCTCACCCAGCTCCTGCGCATCTACCTGGACGGCATCCCGCTCGATCTTGCCAGCAGCCTGCTGCCCGCACGCACGCGCCTGCCAGGCGGGCTGTATATGCACCTGCACCTGCACGCTTCCGCCCAGAAAAAATACGCCGGGCGCCCACTGGAATCGGACAGCCCGCGTAAAGTATCCAAACTCCAGCTTCTGGGCCTGATCGACAGCCTGGAAACCAGCGTTAAGAAGCTGGAATGGGATCCCGGAGAAACCGCCTGGGCAGATTACGAACGCCAGCACAACTATTCGGACGAAGCCTTGCTTGCCAAGCAAACCATCCTGGAATCGTTCCTGGCTCAATCCGCTCCGCAGATTGTGTGGGATGCGGGCGCCAACACCGGCGATTTCAGCCGGGTAGCTGCCAAAAGCGTGCGCCTGGTGGTTGCTGTAGACAATGACCCGGGTGCGGTGGAAATCAACTACCGCCAGTGCCGCCAGGAAAAAGTGGCGAATGTCCTGCCCCTGCTGGCGGACCTGACCAACCCCAGCCCAGGCCTGGGTTGGCGCAACCGGGAGCGCAGCCCGCTGGAGGGTCGCCAGCCTGCCGGCCTGGTGATGGCGCTGGCGTTGATCCACCACCTGGCGATCAGCAACAACCTGCCTTTGGAGGCGATTGCCGAGTATTTTGCGGCGTGCGGCGAGTGGCTGATCATTGAGTTCGTGCCTAAAGAAGACTCCCAGGTCCAGCGGCTGCTCGCCAGCCGGCGTGATATTTTTCCGGACTACAGGGTAGATGTCTTCGAAGCGGTTTTCCAGCGCGAGTTCGCGCTGGTGGAGCGGAAAGCTGTCCCCGGCAGCGCACGCACGCTCTACCTTTTCCGACGGAAATCCAGCCAGAATGCGTAACAACCCGGGCTGCCAGCCGCCTCAGGGGATTGCCTTTTCGCAGCCGGGGCGGTCGTTAACGATCACAGTGTAATCAAACGGCGCGTTGTACCCGGAAAAATAGCTGGTGTCCTCCTGCAGTGCATAATCGCCCCCAAAATACCCGTTCAGGATGACCCGGAATGTGTTTACCGGTGAAATATTTTCATAGAGTGCCTCGCTCCCATCCCCCGGCAGATAATAGGTGTTCAAGATATCCATGCGATCGGCCTGCTTGGATTCGGTCCCGCCGTGGTCGCCCTGGATCACGATGATGGGTGGGGTCTCTGAGCTGGTGATCAGCGTCTTCAAAAGTGGGATGAGAACGCTGTTCAGGTAAGTGACCTGGTCACGGTAAGCAGTGCGCGGGTCCTGGTCGAAATCCGTAAATTCCCCGTTCGGCCCAAAGACATACGGCGGGTGAGGGATGACCAGATGGGCAAAGACCAGCTTGGGACCCGGGAGGGCGGGCAGGCTGCGCAGCTGGTCGAGCACGAAAAGGATGCGGTCGCGGTGGATCCGGCGCGGGTTGTCAAAATCCGGCTGGAGAAATTCCGGCAGTTTAACGGCCGCATCGGTCAGCAGCCGACCGGCTGTTGATTTGATCAACACCAGCTCGAAATCAGTCAGCCCGGCCCCCGCCTGGAGGTTCCCCGCCGACGAGGCGGCTGGCGCCAAGTACAGGTCGGCATTCTCCCATTCGGTGGTGCGGAAGCCAGTCTCAAAAGCCACGGATTGGTACCCCAGGGGTTCCAGTGCCTGCCGGAGGCGGTTGTTTTTAAGCAGCTCGGGCAGCCCGGTACGGCTCGAATTCCCGGCGGTATAGCGCGGGTCAAGGTTTTCCAGGTAATCAAAATTCAAAGAAGACACTAATGAAAGCTGGGTTTGGGCATAATTGCTTTGCGCGCAGCGCGCCACGTAAAATCCCAGATCGGCAAGCTGGTCTAAAAACGGGGTGTTATCCAGCCCGTACTCCCGCTGCAGGGTATCATCGCGGGTATAGGCATCCAGAATAAAGTAATAAATATCCGGCGCGGGTGTGCCTGCCGGAAGCTGGAGGGCAGCCTGAATCTGGCGCTCAGAGGCCTGCTCCTGGTCCCCCAACCGGCTTTGGACCCCGAAGATGACCACCTGGAACAAAGGAAACGCAAGTGCAACGCAAACCACCAGGTTCAAGAAGCCGTGCACGCGCGTTAAGGCGGGTTTTTTCCAGACCAGCACAACCACGACGCCCACGAATAACAACAGCCACAGCGGGGCAAGGTAGCGGTGGTGGTCCAAGCTGATCCCGGCGAGGCTGCGGGTCCTTAAATAGTTGTAGATATGCCCGTAGGTAAAGAACAAGATCAGTGCCAGGGTTGTTACCACCGCGGCCCGGTCCCAATCCCTGATCAGCAGCCGGAACAAGGCCAGCAGCAGGCAGCAAAACACCAGCGAAACGAGGATCGCACGCACGGCGACACCGGCCCGCACCTCTGTGATGTTGTGCCCGAGGAGGGCAACCGCCGGGTATACCGCAAACAGGAATGGGTGCAGGGGGAAATACTTGATCTGGTTCCAAAGGCGCGTGTAAGCGGGTTCAGGTTGCATGATTATGTGATTTCCACAGTTGTCCCGCCAGGCTTGTGAGGGTAAATAATCGTTTTTAAAGCCCACCAGGGCCTGGCAATCCACAAGTTTACCTCAAGTCCCGGTTTGGTGGCGAAGCCACCCAATGCTTGGGTGGTTTTTAGCCTGCCCGAATCCGCGATTTGATGTGAAAACGGCCCGCGGGCGGGGTCCACTCAGGCGCATGCAATCTGCGCGATTCCCCTGGTCGATTATTTCCCGTATTTCTATTGGTTTTCAATAAATTTCAGAATCTCGCCGGTTGGTCTGACTCCTGTAATGGTTCTAACACGAGGAGCGGGGAGCTTGATTGCTAGAATTAGAGCAGGAAGATCATGTCAATGGACAGTGATATCACGATTCTCTACGTCGAAGATAACCCGGACAACCGCCTGCTGGTCCGCAGGATTTTAATGGCGGAAGGCTATCGCGTCATTGAAGCACCCGATGCAACGACCGCGATGGAGATGCTCCAGGTGGAAATCCCGAACCTGATCCTGATGGATATCAATATGCCCGATCTGGATGGCTACACCCTGACCGCCCAATTACGGGACAAAGGGTTTCTTAATGGTACCCCGATCGTAGCACTGACAGCGAACGTCATGCGCGGTGATCGCGAACGCTCTCTCGAAGCGGGTTGTGATGGCTATATCCAAAAACCCATCGATGTGGACCAGCTTCCCAGACAGGTTGAAAAATTTTTGAAGTTGAACTAGCACAGGAGACGTTGGCCGTGGTCAGCAACTTAGATCCCCAAAGAGATTTTTCAACGCACACTATGAATGTGGATACCCAGCCACTGTCACATGGTTCAACATTCGCGATTCCAAAAGATACAACCGTGCTGGTTGTTGAAGACAATGTCTCCAACTTTGTCCTGATCGCGCGCATGTTGGGTTACATGGGCATTCACTGTGAATGGAAGACATCCGGTTACGAGGTTGTTGAATATGCGGATACCCTGCCCCGCGTCGACCTGGTGCTGATGGACATCCGCCTCCCATACGAAGATGGTTATGGCGCTTTGGGTAAAGTACGCGGTTCCAGCAGCCTTAAAAACACGCTGGTAGTCGCAGTCACGGCTGAAGCCAGCCTGGAACAGATGAATAAAGCCCGCAGCGCTGGTTTTAATGGGTTTCTGGGAAAGCCATTGGACCCCGATCAGTTTCCGGAACAAATTCGCCGCATCCTGGCAGGAGAGGCAGTCTGGGAAATGGGTAACTGAGAAGCGATTTTTTGTTCCGCGGATGGCTGCCAGACATCCGACCGGATTTACCAAACACTGGCACCTTATCCATGTAAGAACAGACAGTATCATCCCAACCCCTGAGTAAATTATGCAAGATTAGAACTCGAACCAGGAAAACCGACGGACCCTGCGCCCACCTCTGCCCCAAACTGGCGAACTCGCTGCCCAACAGCCGCGCGCCCGGCAGGACCGGATTGAAGAGCCTGTTTCACCCGAAATGCTCGTCCCACGGCTGGGGGATTACCTGCTGGAAATGGGAGTCATCCGCCCCGACCAGCTGCAGCACGCCCTCGATTACCAGCGCGCCAATGCCATCGCCGGAAACCCACGCATGATCGGGCACGTCCTGGTTGACCTGGGTTACATCAACCGGGATACGTTGGACCGGGTCATCACGGAACAAATCCTGGCCCTGCAGAGCGCTCTCAAAGACTCGAATACCCAGCTCGAAAAACATGTCCAGCAGCGCACCGGCGCCCTGGAATGGCGTTTGATCCAAATCCGCACTGCGGCTGAGGTGGCTCAGCGGGCAATTTCAGCGACGCGCCTGGACGACCTGCTCAAAATTACAGTGAAGCTGATTGTTGAGCGGTTTGGTTATTACCACGCTGCTATTTACCTGATCGATGAAGAACGCCGGTTTGCCAGCCTGCGCGAAGCGACCGGGTCCACCGGTCAGGAGCTTAAAAATCGAGGTTACCGGATCGCGGTGGGCTCGCAATCGATCATCGGGTGGGTGACAGAAAACAAACAAACCCGGGTGGCTTCGGATGTCAATGCCGACCCGCTTTATTTACAGGATGAGCTCCTGCCGCAGACCCGTTCGGAAGCCTGCATTCCATTGATGCTTGAAAAAGAGATGCTTGGTGTGCTGGACGTCCAAAGTCGCGATTCGCATGCTTTTAATACGGATGACGTTGCTGTCCTGCAGACCCTTGCCAACCAGATTGCCTCCAGCATAAAAACACTGCGCATCCTCGAGCTGACCCAGATCAACCTGCAGGAAATTAACCTGATGTACTCGGCCAGCTCGCAAATTGCAAAAGCAAGTTCGGCGGCAGATGTTTTCCGCATCGTCAGCCGTACTCTCGAGCAAACCCCCTACATCACCGCAGTCTTCCTGGCGGCTAGGGCGAATTTACGGGTTGTATCACTTTCCGACCCGGATGAGCCTGCCAACAGCCCGGAATACGTCAACCGGGTCCTGACCGTATCACCTTCCGAAGCGCTGGCGTGCTTCAAAGACGAACAACCATTTTTGTTGATCCGAGACCAGGAAAACTGCCCGGGAATCGAACCATTGCTGGAAATGACTGTCAAACTTGGCGCGAAGGAAGCCGTCTTTCTGCCGGTACGCCAGGCAGGTCGCCTGGCAGGCATTTGCCTGATGGCTTCCCGTACTCCCAATCGGTATTCGGCTACCCTGCTCCAGCCATTCATCGCGCTGGCTGAATATACGTCCACCGCCCTTTCCAAGCTCGAAGCCCTGGACAATGCCCAGGAACAATTAAAACGCCTGCAAATCTTAAACTCGATCAGCCAGGTCATTTCAGCTGAGCTGGATTTAACCAGCCTGTACCAGAGCATCCATCGCCAGATCCAGCAGCTGTTCGGTGAGACCGGGTTTTTTATCGCCTTGTATGAGGCGCGCTCGGAGATGATCAGCTTCCCCTACCTCTATGAAGATGGTCAGCTGCTCCAGCTTGATCCGATACCACTTGGTGAAGGCCTGACATCAATCGTCATCCGCAATCGCGAACCTCTGCGGCTGGTAGAAGACACTGAAAACAAAGCGCGCGCCCTGGGTGCAAAAACCGTCGGCAAATTGGCAAAATCCTGGTTGGGCGTGCCCTTAATGGTGGGCGATGAGATCCTCGGTGTGCTGACAATTCAAGACAGCAACAAAGAGCATGCCTTTACCGAGGCCGATACTCGCCTGATTTCAACCCTTGCATTCCAGGTCTCGATTGGCATCCGCAATGCACGCTTGATCAGCTCGATCCGCAAACAGGCGGACCAGCAGCGGGTGTTGTATGAAATTACGGAAAAGATCCGCAGGTCGGTGGATATGAACACCATTTTGGCTACCACGACTAACGAACTGGGCAAGATCCTCAATGCCAGAGGCGCCCGGATTAATATACGGATCGGCGAATCCCGCCATGACCTCCGCCCGCAGATGGATACAGAGGAGGCCTTATGAGTTCTCCGGGCGCAGTATTTTCAGTCCCTGGACCTGCCGTTCGATGCGAGTGGGAACGCGCCGGCGCTATTACGCAGCCGCATCCTGAATTTAGGACTGGTCATAACAACGATCAGCGCCAGCCTGGTCTATGCTGTCTACCTGTGGGCCATGATCCAGGCAGGCAACCAAATATTTGCCGGGATCTTCGGCGCGCTTTATCTCTTCCTGCTGGTCTTGACTGGATTCCGATCCATCCGCTACTGGCCGCGCTTAATGGGTTTGCTGATCTTTGTTTATTTGTCGGGTGTAACCGCGCTCGCTGCCGGGTTCCCCGCGAGCAACAGCTTGTACTGGTTCGTGGCGTTTGTTGGGTTAGCAGCCATTTTCCTTCACCCGCGCTTTGGGTTGCTCGCCTTGCTGGCAGGCGCGGCTACCCTGGCAGCCCTGGTTTGGCTGCCAGGTGCCATCCGCGGGGTGGAGGTGGAGCTCGCTGAGGTTGTTGATCTGGTTGCCACATACCTGGTTGTTAGTTTGATTATTTCGGTTCCACTTGCCGCTCTACTTCAGGGATTGGAACGCCACATCACCAAACTGGCCACAGACCGGCACGAACTGCTCGCTCAAATCAGTGCTGCGCAAACCACCGGCCAGGACCTGGAACGGCGCCTGCTGCAGTTACGGACGATCTCCGAAATTTCGCATGCAGCCAACAGCCTGCTCGATCCAGCAGAATTGATCAACCAATTTATCAACCTGATTAAAGAACGTTTCAACCTGTATTATGTCGGTCTCTTCCTGATTGATGAATTTGGGGAGTATGCCGTTTTACACGCCGGTACCGGTGAAGCGGGTGAACGCATGCTGGCAGAACAGCATCAACTGGCGGTGGGGGGCACGTCAATGATCGGGTGGACAACAGCCCATGCGAAAGCGCGCATTGCCCTGGACTCTGGGGCGGAAGCGATTCGCTTTAATAACCCACACCTGCCAGAGACCCGCTCGGAGCTGGCGCTGCCGCTCATCACTGGTCAAAAAATGATTGGTGCGCTCACGATCCAATCGGACAAACCGAATGCGTTCGACCAAAATGACCTGGCTGTGCTGCAGGGCCTGGTGGATTCACTGGCAACCTCGCTTCACAATGCCAACCTTTTCCAGGAACTTCAGAACAGCATGCACGAGATCGAAGCGCTCAACCGCCAATATTTAGTTAATGCCTGGACCCAGCAAGTGGCAGAAATTGTGCGGATGGAGCACGCCTACGAACCGCCCAGAGGCGTTGCTGGCGGTGCCCGCGGGGAGCTGTTCAGCGCACCGCTGGTCGTGCGGGGCGAAATGATTGGTGACCTGACACTGGAAAGTGGTGATGATCAGTGGACATTAGAGGAAAAACAATTGATCGAGTCCGTGGCTGCCCAGGCCGCTCAAGCGCTAGAAAATGCCCGATTGATCCAGGAAACCCAGTACCAGGCTTATCAGGAGCAATTGGTGAGCGAGTTTGGCAACCGCATCCGCGAATCATTTAACCTGGATAGCATTCTGCGTACCGCGGTGCGTGAACTGGGTGACCGGTTGAACCTGGCAGAGGTGCAGGTAATCGCAGGCTGGGATGATGAGCACCAGGCAGAATAATTCATGCTGGCAGAATAATTCCTGCCGGGTAGAGTGAAGACGCACATATGGCAGAAGCAAACCGCAATATTTTCAAACCCCCCATCTTTACCGATAACCGGCGCAATCTCACCGCCCGGCTAATTCACTTTGTCTCGTTGCTATTTATTACTTCCGGGCTGTTTGGCTTGGTGATCCTGCCATTTTTTGGTATGGCCGGCAGCCGGGCAATGCCGGTTGCATTGGGAATTGTCCTGCTCGCTCTCGCCAGCTTTGGCATCCTGCGCGCCAGGTATGTAGAACTCAGCGCTTACGTGTTGGTTTTCGGAAGCTGGATCCTCACCGGGATCGCCATCTTCCAGTTGGGAACAATTAATTCTCCGGTAACAGCCTTTTTTTTGCTCGTCATTGTCAGCGCAGTGCTGCTCATTAATGTCCAATCCGCGGTTGTAACTACCCTGGCATCCATCCTGCTCGTGTTTGGCTTTGGCCTGGTTGAACGAAGCGGTGCTCTGGCGCAGGTGGTCCTACCTCAGCCTGCCGCATGGCTGTTAGCCAGCTTTGTCATGATTTTGATGCTGTTGATTGTCGCGCGGGCAGTTATCCAACAGCGGCAGCTTCTGGCATCCAGCGAGGAAAATGAACACAAACTGGCCCAACTCAATTATGAGCTGACCGAACAGGTCGATTCGCTCACCCGCCGGGTATCCGAGCGCACGACAGAAGTCAGCCAGTACCTGCTGTACATGCAGACTTCCATGGAATTGAGCCACCTGATCAATGCTTATCCCGAACCGGCGCGCTTGATGGAGGAAACTGTAGAGCTGCTGCAAAAGCGATTCGGGCTGTACTATACCGGGATTTTCCTGGTCGAACAAACTGGGCAGTGGGCAATCCTACGGGCAGGTACGGGAGAAATCGGCAAAGCCATGCTGGCCCGGCACCACCAGATCGAAGTGGGCTCAGGAATGATTGGGTGGAGCATTGCCAACTCGCGTGCTCGGGTAGCTGCCGACGTGGGTGCAGACGCCGTCCGCCTGGCAACTTCGGAACTCCCCTATACCCGTTCGGAAGCTGCAATTCCAATGCACTCTTTAGGAAAGGTCACTGGCGCAATTACAGTGCAAAGTATCAAACCAGATGCATTCAGCCAGGAACTTGTATCAGTGCTTCAGAGCTATGCAGACACGCTGGCTGCCGTACTGGAAAATATTGGATTGAATGCCGAACAAGTTGCCCACCAGGCACTGGATCAGCGAACCCGCCAGGCTGATGAGCAATCCGCCTGGTTTTCCACATTCGGTGGGCGGGGAACAAAAGGCATCCTCTACGACCGGATTTCGATCACCCCATTGAACGAAGCGGGAACTGCAGAAGTCGATCGTGCCCGAAAAATTGGCCAAACGATCCAGATAAACCGTGCAGGGTCGCCGACCGCCCTGGTGCCTGTTAAAGTGCGCGACCACGTCATCGGCATATTGTCCTTCCGCAAACCCCCTGATGCCGATGAGTGGTCTGATCGGGAGATCGAGTTATTGGAGCTGCTGTCGGCCCAATTGGGGGAGGCCATGGATAATGCTCGCCTGTACCAATCGATCCAGCGCCAGGCAGAGCGCGAGCAAATGGTTGGCGAATTGACAGCCCGAATGCGCGAAACATTGGATGTAGACACCGTCCTGAGAACCGCAGCCAACGAGATTTTCCAGGCGCTTGCCCTGGAAGAAGTGACGGTCGAGCTCGCTGAAGGAGAACCGATTTTGGCTGGAAGAGTAGAGCAATGATTTCACCTTGCTCGGGGTACCCCACATGACGGAAACCATGTTCTCCCAGGTATTCCTGCTTGCTGCTGAGTTCCTGGTATTGTTATCTTCAATCCTGGGACTTTATGTCATTGCACTCAATCCTCGCTACCTGATTAACCGCCTGGTAGGTCTACTCATCCTGTTATTTGCCTTAACCGATCTGGCTGTTGTACTCGCTTTCCGGAGCACTAATTATTTAGAAGCCCAACAGCCATATGCGCTGCTCGCTGCGCTTATCCCAACGATTTTCCCGGCTGTCCTGGTGATTGCTCTATTGCTACTGCGCGGCGATTGGTTTACTGGCCGAAGGCGTTGGTTCCTGGTAGTCCAGGCGGTGCTGATCTTTGCATCTGTCATCTTAACTTTTATCGATCTGCTGGCTGGTACACAAATTTATTACACGGGCATCACTCCAGCAAGCTATACGGGCGGGGTACCAACTATCCAGAAACTGGCCAATGGGTCGCTGGCGGGGCCAATTATCCTCATCAACGTCTATCTCGCCCCATTAATAGGCTTCATCCCTGTAACACAGGCAGCCTTCTTTGATCGCAAAAATTCCTCCCGCCACCGTTCGCTGGCGCGCATCCTGGTACTGACCCAGGCTCTGGCGGTCATTGCATATTTTATTTTGCCCATGTTTTTCCAGTCCGGCGTAGAAATCCTGGTAGTTACCTCCATCTATGTTTTGATTTATGCATATCTGACATTCCAACAGCAAATCTCCGAACGGCGGTGGCAATCCAGCCGGCTCCAGCCACGCTTGATTTTGTTAACATTGATCATTGCTCTGCCGACTCTGATCTACCTGGCGTTAATTTCTACCGATCAAACCAGGAAAAGCTTGATAGAAAATGCCAACTTGCGCCTGGAGGAAACCAGCAACGCTGTTTCCGCCTCCTTACAGCAATGGCTTGACTTGAATACCCGCGCGCTGCAGAACCTGGCTGCCCAACCTGGAATTCGCAGTCTCGATCCCGGCCAACAAAAACCAATTTTGGAGGCGATGGGGGCCAACTTTCCCTATATGTATCTGGTAAGCACAACTGATACATTTGGCAACAACATCGCCCGGAGTGACAACTTTGATCTGGTCAACTACAGCGACAGCTTGTGGTTTCAGAATGCTCTGCGCGGGCATGATGTGACCCTGCAAACCGACTTGGGCCGCACAACAGACACCCCTGAGCTGGTCGCTTCTACACCGATACGCAACGAAAACAACCAGATTATTGGCACAACCATGTTTGCCACCGATCTGACCGTCATCAATAACATTTTGGCGAATATCAGGATTGGGGAAACCGGTTTTGTATATGTGGTTGATGAACGGGGTTACCTGGTTTCCCATCCAGGGTTGGCAAAGGGCGAAGTCGCGATCAACGAGTTCGGTTTTGTCGCTCCAGTCGATTTTGTTCGCCGGGGAGGCAGCGGTCTGATGCAGTACCGCGATCTAGCCGGCACCCGCTGGTATGCCTATGCGACGGGCCTGCCCAATAATTGGGTAATCGTTGCCCAACAACAGGAGCAAGAACTTCTGTTACCAGTAGAACTTTCGCAGCAGTTCACAACGGTAATTATCGGGGCAGCAACTCTCGTACTAATCATCCTCACCTGGGCGACCATGCGCCAGGCATTTTTACCGATTCGCTCGCTGACAGATACCGCTCAGGCCATTGCCCGCGGTGATCTGAAGCGGGTGGCACCTATTGAAAGTGAAGATGAGTTCGGTACCCTGGCGCGCAGTTTCAATTCAATGACTGCCCAGTTGCTCGACCTGATTGACAGCCTGGAAGAACGCGTCAATGAGCGCACTCACGATCTTGAACGAAAGACCACCCAGCTCAAAGCAGCAACTGAAGTTGGTCGGGCGGTCGCAACCCTGCATGATTTGGATCGCATGCTGACGATCGTCACCCGGCTGATCAGCGAAAGCTTTGGTTTTTATCATGTGGGCATCTTTTTAATCGACAGCGCTGGCGAATATGCTGTTTTGAGAGCTGCAAATAGTGAGGGTGGGCAGAAGATGCTGGCGCGTGGACACCGGCTGAGCATTGGACAGCAAGGCATTGTAGGTTATGTGACGATGCGGCGTGAGCCAAGGATCTCGCTCAATGTCGGTTTGGACTCGGCTCATTATGTCAACCCGGATTTACCGGATACCCGCTCGGAAATAGCACTGCCCTTGATCGTGGGTGGGAATCTGCTCGGAGCACTGGATGTGCAAAGCGTTGCCGAGAATGCATTTACACAACAAGACGTTGAAACTCTGCAGGTGTTGGCAGATCAGGTCGCCATTGCCATCAGTAATGCCCAGCTTGTTATCCAATCCCAAAAACTTCTCGAAAGTGAGCGGCGGGCATACCGCGAAATTACCCATAATAACTGGCGCGAATTTACCCGCAGCCAGCGAGTCCCGGGCTACAGCCGTACGAAAGCGGGCCTGGAATCGCTCACCGTTGGACCATCCACCGCTGCTTTTCCTCTGAATTCTGCAGCCCTGGATGAGATGGACCCACAAACGTTGGTAACACCGGTCATCATGCGCGGCGAAACCATCGGGATGCTGCGAACACGGAAGCCGGAACGATCGGGACGGTGGACTGATGAAGAAATAGCCTTGGTTAATACCATTGGCGAACAGCTTGCGGTTGCGCTCGAAAGTGCCCGCTCCTATCAGGAAACCCAAATGCGTTCCGTTCAGGAGCGGATCACTGCCGAGGTTACCTCGCAAATTCGATCCAGCCTTGATCTTGAAACAATGGTCCGAACAGCCACACGCGAAGTTCGCCAATCTCTGGGGTTACCCAAGGTTCTTGTCCAGCTTGTGCCCCCCGGGAATTCGAATGGAGGCGGCAACGGCAAGAACGGGCACTCAAAGCAGGACGAGCCGGATGACAACCCGGATACAGGAATTCCTTCCTAAAGGAAATAGGCATGCAAATTGAAGGCAAATCGGATAGAAAACAGAAAAACAAGCTTCGCCGGGGTTTATTAACCAGCTATCTGTTATTTGCGTTCATCCCCATGCTGGCCTTCCTGGGAATGGTGGTGTTTTCTGTCCAGCGCACTGTCCTAAAGAATGCCCAGGACTTGATGGCAAACGCGGCGGCAGCGCGCAACGCCCAACTCGTGCAGTGGAAGAATGCCTTGTTTTCAGATTTGAACAGCATTCTTCTAAGTGATGAAGCCACCATCCAGGCAGCTGCCTTCCTGGAAGGATTGCCGACTCAATCGCTTACGGATCTATATACGCTTTTACAAGAACGCCTGCGCAGCGTACAGCAACAAAATAAAAATTTTGATGCCTTTTTTCTGGTCAATCGGGATGGCCAGATTATTCTTTCAACGAACCTGGCACAGGTCAGTGGAATCGTTAATGACCAGCCATTTTTTACAGAAGCGATGTCAGGGCCTTACCTCCAGCCAATTGCGTACAGCTCTGCTGCAAAACGACCGGTAGGCTATGCCGCCCGACCGTTCACAAACCAGGCCGGGGAGACACTGGGCTTGTTAGTTGGGCGGATTAATTCAAACAAGATGAACGAAATAATGAATGCCCCGCTGATGCTGGGCGAGTCTGCGGAGACCTACCTGATAAGTTCAGATGCGCTTCTGCTGACTAATGCACCTGTCGGATCCGCCGGTACCCGCATTAAATCGACAGCCGCCGAGATGGTTGTAGGAGATAAATCAACGGGTAACCATGTGTATACTAACCCGACAGGTGCTCAGGTTGCAGGAGCTTACCGCTGGCAGCCAGACTTTGGCGTGGGGATCGTGGCGGAAAAACCGACCCTCGAAATTTACCAGGCCGCCCTGCCTGCTATTCTGTGGTCCGGCATCGCCGCCCTGCTGGTGCTGGCGCTTGTGGTAGTGATGGCAATATGGTTGAGCCGCCAGATTGCAAATCCAATCGGAGAAACCGCGGTTGCTGCCGGAAAAATGGTGGATGGTGACTTTGATATTGTCGTAAGCCCAAGCAAGCGCCAGGATGAAATCGGACTGCTCGCCGGGAATTTCAACCGGTTGGCAGAAGTCCTACGCCTGCAGTTTCAGGACTTGGAAAATCAGATTACTTCTGCCTCCGCGCAGCTCCAGGTTCAAAACCAGTCCCTGCAAGCTTATTCTGAAGTCACCCGAGCAGCGACGACCATCCTGGATCCGGTAATTTTGAGTTCTGAGCTGGTAAACCTGATATCAACCCACTTCATTCTGTATTTCACTGGCTTATTTTTGGTCGATGAAGACAGGCAGTGGGCTATTCTCCAGGCTGGCTCTGGTGATGCAGGAAAAGCGCTGCTGGCACGCAATCTCCAGCTCGCCATCGGCGAAGGGTCGATGATTGGCTGGTGCATTGCTAATGGTCGCGAGCGTGTGACCGGAGAAGCTGGTGAAGACCTGGTTCGCCAGCCGATCCCAGAACTCCCACACACCCGTTCCGAAGCCGTCATTCCCATGCGCTCACATGGCACTGTAATCGGTGCGCTTTCTGTACAGAGCACTAAGCCGGATGCATTCAACGAAGATATGATCAACCTGCTCCAAGCCCTGGTTGACCAATCTGCAGTCGCGCTCGAAAACGCACGGCTGTTTGAAGAGAATCGCCTTGCACTTGAAAGCGCCCGCCGGGCATACGGCAGCCTGAGCCATTCGGGATGGACCAAACTAATCCGTACGCAAAGCGGGTTGGCTTACCTGGGCACCCCAACCCGGGTGGATCAAACCTCCGCTCATTGGGATAACCAATCACAAGAGGCGTTCCAAACCAGACGGGCAGTTCCATCCGCTGCACCCGATGAGCAGAACCTGTACTCACTGGCAATACCTATCCTGGCAGGCGAGCTGGTTTTGGGAACGATCAACACCTTTAAAGCCTCGGAGGATGGACCCTGGTCCTTCGAGGAAATCAAACTACTGGAGGAAATTGCCGCACAGTTTGGGCTGGCATTAGAAAGCTCGCGGTTATATGAAGAGAGCCAGCGCCGGGCAGAATATGAAAAAATTACCGGGCGGGTCACAGCCAACATCCGGGAACGACTCGATGTCGAAACAATGCTGCGCACGGCAGCCCAGGAAGTGAGGCAGGCATTGGGCCTGCCCGAAGTAACCATCCGCCTGGCGCCACCTCAGGTGAGCGAATGAAGATCAAGAGAGTATTGGACGCACCGCACCGGAGATCGGCATGAGCGCACACATCGATCAGCAAACTTCTACTAAGTCCGGCGCTCCTGGACTCATCCGCTTCCTGACAACCGTTGTCGTGGTAGGAGTTTTGCTGGGTGTTGTTATTTTTGGGGTTGCGTACTGGCAGTACCACCTCTGGCAGTTTGCCGCGATGAGCCTTGGTCTCGCAGCTTCAATCATCGTCGTACTGGTTGCGGCATTCTATTACCGTAAACAACGCTGGTTGGCTGGCGGGGTCATCCTGCTGGTTGGCCTGTTAATGCCATATGTCCTGGCAGATTTTCTTGGACAGGGTATCACTCTTTTCGTGGCAGCCGGGGGGAGTCTACTTATCCTGATTTTCGAACAGTTCGTCTTCAAAACCAGAAAATGGATTGGCTTGTTGTTCCTCGCGGGGCTGATTGGCGTGTTGGGAGCAATCTACTTCTTCAACCCCGTTCCGCGTTACCCGATCGCCAGCTACCCGGTTTTATGGTGGTTCATGCTGGCAGCAATCGGGGTGATTGCAGCCGTCGCTTTATTCCTGGGGATTCAGAACCTGCAGTACGCCTCCCTGCGAGCCCGATTGGTCGTTGCCTTTGTCTTACTGGTTGTTTTTCCGATGGGGTTATTGAGCCTGGCCTCGATCACTCTGGCCCAAGAAAATTCCCGCGATCACGCCCGATCCGAACTGGTGAGCCTTTCCGAACGAACAGCAGCCCAAATCGATGCATGGGTCCGCAGCCTGAATTCCAACCTGGTCGTGGAAGTTGAACGCAGCGCTGAAACCGGTAATCTGGTTGCTTTGCTCAGCTCACCGGATAATTCTCCAGAATTCACCGATGCCTATGAAGGCATCGCGAAAAGGTTTTTCGACACCATCCGTCTTCGCCGGATCTTTGAAGAATTATCCGTGCTCGACCAGCGCGGAACAATTGTCCTCTCTACCAACTCCCAGCAAGCGAATAAACTTTATTTTAACCAGGAGTATTTCCGGAAAGGCCTCACCGGCCCGTACGTCACCGCGGAGCGAACCGGATCCTTGATGAATCCCATTAATGTCATCGTCGCCCTCCCGGTGTTGAACCAGGATGGACACACGTTAGGGGTGATCACCGGTCGAACAGGAATGCAAAACATACGCCGCCTTATCGAAGATGCCAATCTGTCCGGGACAGATGAAATGTACCTGGTCGGGCAGGATGGCGCACTGCTCACCCCCCTGCGGGCTGAAAGAGCACCCACCCTGGGCATGCCAATCACCAGCGAGGGAGTAGCCGAGGTATTGGGATTACAAAATAGTGGGATCTCCACCTATCAGAATTTTCTGGCAGAGCCGGTGATTGGTTCCTACCGCTGGCTGCCCAATTTGCAGGCCGCCCTGCTGGTTGAGCGCAATGTCTCAGAAGTGAACCAGTCTGCCCGTCGGATTTTGTTGATTAATGCCAGCCTGGCGATCGTTGTCGTAATCCTGGCAGTGATCGCCGCTCTTCTCGCTGCGCGTTCGATTTCGCGCCCCCTCGCGCAGCTTGACCAAACGGCCCAGAAAATCGCAAGTGGTGAAACTAACCTGCGTGTCCAGGTCAGAAGCCGGGATGAAATCGGACGCCTGGCAACTTCCTTCAACTTGATGACTGATCAGCTGGCTGATTCGATCGAGGGGTTGGAGGAGCGCGTGCTTCAACGCACTCGGGAAGTTGAACGGCGCTCCGCCCAAATCGCGGCCGCCGCTGAAGTGGGTAGTTCGATTGCCACGATGACCCAGATCGATGCCCTGCTCACTCAGGTAACCAACCTGATTAGTGAGAAATTTGGCTTTTATCATGCCGGGGTATTCCTGCTCGACGAAGCCGGCGAATTTGCTGTCTTACGTGCCGCCAACAGCACTGGTGGCAAACGCATGCTGGCGCGCAACCATCGCCTGGAAGTCGGTCACACGGGGATTGTCGGGTATGTGACCGCTAAACGCACAGCCCGCATTGCTCTCGACGTCGGCCAGGACGCGGTGTTCTTTAATAACCCGGACCTGCCGGAAACCCGCTCAGAAATGGCCCTGCCCCTGGTCGCCAGGGGGGCTCTGCTGGGCGCCCTCGACGTGCAAAGCACTGAAGCAGCCGCGTTTACATCGGATGATGTTGAAGTGCTCCAGCTGGTTGCCGACCAGTTGGCAGTTGCCATCCAAAACGCTGATCTGTTCACCAAAACCCAAGCGGCATTAGAAGCTGCCCGCACAGCCTACGGTCAGCTCAGCCGCCAGGCCTGGTCAGATCTGATTCAGGGCAAACCGACTCTCGGTTTCCACAGTGCTGAAGAGCAAACCGAACCGGCTTCTGCAACATGGTCTCCAGAAACCTGGCAGGCCCTGCGGACAGGCCAAATTGTGCGCGAAAACGGCAGCGCACATTCACTGGCGATTCCCATCAAAGTGCGCGACACCATCATCGGCGTGATTGATACGTATAAACCGCTGGAATCAGGTGGCTGGACAGACGAAGAACTTGCAGCACTTGAAATGATCACTAACCAGATGGGGGTTGCTTTGGAGAGCGCTCGTTTGTATGAGGAGACCCAATTCCAGGCCGAATCAGAGCGCCTGCTCGGGGAAATCACCTCTCATATGCGGGAGACGTTGGATATCGATTATGTGCTGCAAACCGCAGCCCAGGATATTCTCGAAACACTGGATTTGTCCGAGGTTGAAATTCGGCTGAAACCTCTGGCGGACCAGGAATCATAGGACGGAGCTCCATGTTTAAACGACTGGCAAATTCCTTTGCTCTGCCTACCAACCTTGATGACGCGTGGACCTATCGAGCCTGGCTGCTGCAAATTATTCTTATTCCGACAATCTTAGTCACCCTGAGCGTGGCTTTTATCGATCCTTCGCTCGGGTCCTTGCGCATACTAGCACTGATCCTCATCGGGATCGAAATCCTTGTGTTTGCGCTGCTCCGCCTCCAACAAGTTAATGCCGCTGCCTTTATTTTTATTTTTTCTGCCTGGGCGACGGTCATGGTCCTGGCATTCTTATTGGATGGCTTAAGCAGTGCAGTGTTGTATTTCTCGGTCGTCATCTTGCTCCTCTCTGGAATATTGATCAATGAGCGCCTCGCGGTTGGGATCCTTTTCTTGAGCGTTATTGCTGCCAGCGCTTTTCTCATACTTGAGCAACGGGGGTTGCTGCCAGAGTCCACCAATCCGACGACACCACTCAGGCGCTGGGCAGTGTATATTGGCGTGTACCTGCTGGTAACCATTCTGGTGTATATCACTTTGATTACCAACCGGCGGGCATTACAGGCAGCCAAAGAGAACCAAGCCAACCTTGCCGAGACAAATCGCGAGCTCCAAGAAATCCGGACGAGCCTTGAGGAACGGGTGCAGGAACGCACCCGGGCGCTTGAACGCCGCGCGCTACAACTGCGAGCTGCCGCGGAAGTGGGTCATGCCGCATCATCAACAACCAATCTTGACGAACTACTGGCCCTTGTCACCCAATTAATCAGTGAGCGATTTGGTTTTTACCACGCCGGAATTTTCCTTCTGGATAAACACGGCGAGTATGCAGTCTTACGGGCTGCAAACAGTCAGGGTGGTCAGCGAATGCTGGCACGCCAGCACCGCTTAAAAGTCGGGGAGACCGGCATCGTCGGGTATGTCACTCAGAACTCGCAAAGCGCGAATTGCACTCGATGTCGGGAAAGATGCTACCTTTTTTAATAATCCCGACCTCCCTGAGACCCGCTCAGAGATGGCGCTCCCCCTGCTGGGTGGCGACCAGGTTATCGGCGCACTGGATGTGCAAAGCACCCAATCTGGTGCATTTTCTGATGAAGATGTCGCGGTTATGCAAGTACTGGCTGATCAGGTTGCTGTAGCAATCCAAAACACCCTGTTATTGGCCGAACACCAGAATGCGCTGGACGCTGCCCGGCGAGCGTACCGTGAAATGAGCCACAAGGCCTGGCTCGAACTGCTCCAAAACCGACAGACAGCCGGTTATCTCTCCACCCCTCAGGGAACCCACGAATTACAGGGTGACATGTCCTCCGAAATGGCTGAAGTGCAGCTGCGGGCGGAACCCACTGTAAAAGCAGAAACCCTGGCTGTACCGATCAAAATCCGGTCTAATCCCACTGGAGTCATGCGGCTTAAGAAATCCAGTGCAGCTGGTTGGACAGATAAAGAAGTCGCCTTCGTCCAGGAGTTGAGTGATCAATTAAGCCAGGCGCTCGAAGCTGCCCGCCTGTACGGCGAAACCCAACAAAGGGCTGAGCGTGAGCGCCAGACTGCCGAAATCGTTAACCGCATGCGGACCAGCAACGACCCACAGGTGATCGTACAAACCGCGCTCTCTGAGCTTCGCAAAGCGCTGGGAGTCAAGAATGCACGCGTCCGCTTTGAGGATGGCAATTCGGTTGCCCTGGACGATACGGGCACCAATGGGCATGGATTGCAGCATTCAGCAAATGAGTTCGAACAAGGTGTGCCATGACACAGATTCTGGCTGTCGCAAACGAAAAAGGTGGGGTCGCAAAGACGACAACGACCATTTCTCTCGGTGGGGCCCTGGTTGAGAAGGGAAACGAAGTTTTGCTGGTGGATTTGGATGCCCAGGCAAACCTGACTTTGGCCCTGGGGATCTCGCCCTCAAAAGTACGCCGTTCCACGGCTGACATGCTGCTCAATTCGGCGACAGCGCTTAGTGTGAGCCGGGAAAGCGGTGTACCGGGGATGGACATCATCCCGGCGAATGCCGAAATGGGTCTGGCAGAACGTTTTCTTTCCATCCGCCAGAATTACACCCAAATCTTGCGCACTGCTCTCGGAAGTATGTCCCATTATGATTACATCCTACTTGACTGCCCGCCGTCCATTGGAGTCGTTACTCTGAATGCCCTGGCAGCAGCCGATTTATTAGTGATCCCTACCCAGGCAGAGTACTTTTCTTCCTATGCTTTGCGCAGCATGGTGCAGGCTGTTAAGCGGGTCCAATCCCAGGATAACCCTGAATTGACCTACCGGATCCTCATCACAATGTTTGATGTACGCAACCGTATCCACCGCACCATCCGGGAACAACTTTACCTGCGCTTTGATGATCTTGTTTTCAAGGAAATGGTCCAGGTCGATACCAAGCTCAGAGAGAGTGTGGTTGCTGGTCTGCCGGTAACCATGTACGCAAAAAACAGCCGCAGTGCCCACCAGTATCGCGCCCTGGCCCAGGAGCTGATGCATGTCACGAAAAAGATTCAACAACCGGCTTGAGAATTTATTCGACGAGCTGGAATTGGAGGCTGGTTCTGAACCGGAATATCCCGCAGAGCCTGACCAATCGCGCCCCGCAGTGGCTGGTTGGACGTGGGAATGTAACCTTCAGGGAATCGTCACCGCCTGCAGCTCAGAAATTGAAGCAATTTTAAGCATAACGGTAGAGCAGCTCTTAGGCCGACACCTCGCGGCGGCAGCATTGGATCCAGTCTCTGCAGAGAATGTCAGGAAGGTATTCACCCAACAGGAGTTCGATCAGGAGCTTGATGTCAGCTTTGTGAGTGGCTCTGGGCAGGTGCTGTCCGGGCTCCTGCACTTTTTACCCGTCAATTTACCCGGCCCCCAAACTGGCAAGAATGGCAGTCAGCCCGTCATCAAAGGCTTTACACGGTTATCAGCAGGTGATCCCACCCAAGAATCGCCTCCCGAAGAAAGCCCCCTTAACCTGCCTATAGACGGCAAAGCGATCGGGTTAGCAGCAAACCTGCCTGAACCGGTGCAGATAGGAGAGCCGCAGTCCGATGTGGTGTTCCCATTTGCCCTCAACCAGGGCGATGAGTTGGAGTTGGCGAACGCGGCAAGAGGTGTTCATGCAAGCCGACCAATCACCTCTTGCAGACCTTCCAGGGGATGAGACCCAACCCGCACTTCAACCGGGTGATTTTGACTTATCTAAAGCTCAATCTGCAAGCGCACCTGAGCAATCGGAAACCAAACCGGATGCATATCAAGAGCAGCCCGCTGGACAAACGGCGTCCAAACCGGTTCAAGAGCCTGTCGCGGATGAACTGCCGATTTTGCACGCCCAACCACCTGTAACCCACAGGTCAACAAAATCATATACTCCAGACGTTTCACCATCTCGGACACCTCCCTCACCCGCTGCGAGCGGCTCCAACGGTATATCAAGCGCGGGCATACAAGAGGCGCTCCTCCAGGCGCCCATCAAGGTTCAAAACCAGTCGCTTGGCATTCTAGAACTGATCGATGATGATCCTGGACGGGTCTGGTCCCACCAGGAAAAGCGGCTGGTAGAGGAGGTGTTAGACCAGCTTTCACTGGCATTGGAAAATGCTGAACTGTTCCAACAAACCCAGGACGCACTGAGCGAAACCGAAAAACTTTACCAGATCAGCGCTGACTTCAATGCAGCTGGCACACTTGAAGATCTGTTAACTTCGATTGCAGTGCCCAATGAAGCCGGCGACCAGCCCTTTGCTGTCATCCTGTGGCAGTTTGAACTGGACGAGCTCAATATTCCCGAATGGATGACCTTCACCAACCATTGGACTGCCCCCGGCAAAACACTCAACACTCCGGTCGGCGCGCGCATCTACTTACCCGATTACCCGGGTGGCCAGTCATTGATTGCGAATCCAATAGCCCCGGTCTTCTGTGACGATACCAGTCGAGATCAAATCAACGAGGGTACCCGCCAGCTGCTATTAGCAAACAATACCAGCGGGGCTGCGATCCTGCCGCTGGCCTTGCGCGGCCGATGGATCGGGCAGGTCACCATCTTCTGGGAGGCACCCACTCGCTTTGGGGAACGCGACGAACAACGGTACCGCTCTTTAGCAGCTCAAGCTGCTGTCGCCGTAAATAACCGCCTTTTGTTCGAGCAAACCGAACGGCGCGCCCGGCAGCTGGAATGGCTGTCATTGATCAAAGACACGCTATCCCAGGCCGTAGATGAAGCCGGAATCCTGTCTGCAACCAGTATGGCACTTGACCTGTCAACCCCTCCGCTCTGGATTGCCATGCTGTACACGGACACCGATGCATTTGGCAGCGTCCAACGCGCGAAAACAGCCGCTTTCTGGCGAGATGGCATCATCCTGGAGGCAATACCAAACTGGGACACAAACCGCTTCTTGGATACCCTGAAAAGCTTGCGAATTTTCGAGCTGCTGCCGGACAACCCATTTTTCATTGAAGATGTTCAGTCGGATTCTCGCAGTTCGGACTTGTTAGAAGAGCTCGCCCTGGACATGGATTTCCGTGCGTTTTGCGTTTTACCTTTATTCAGCTCAGGACGATGGCAAGGCGCTCTGGCATTTGCCTGGCCGGTTCTTTACCAGCTTTCGGATAACGAACATTTCTACTTAAAAGAACTTCTCGAGCCGGTGGCGGCGTTCATTGCCAGTCGCCGGTCCTACCTGGCGGAACAGGAAGCGCGCCAGGCCATGGAAAGGCGCAATTTACAGCTGCAAACGGCTGCCCTGGTCTCGCGGGCTGCCAGCAGCATCCTCGATCCAGATGTGCTGGTCAAAGATACCGTTGAGATTGTGCAAAAACGGTTTGATCTATATTACGTGGGTCTGTTCCTTGTCGATGAAACCGGGGAAATCACCCGTGAGCCGCGCAAGTGGGCGGTGCTGCGTGCTGGCACCGGGGAGGCCGGGAAAACAATGCTCGGCCGAGGTCACCGGCTGGAGATCGATGGCCCGTCTATGATCGGCCACTGCATTGCTACCAACCGGGCTCAAATCTGGCGAGGTGACGAAGCTGACCTGACTTTACGTTACCGGAACCCGGTCCTGCCAGATACACGTTCAGAAATGGCTCTCCCGCTGGTTTCGCGCGGCGAAGTGATTGGCGCAATGACCTTCCAATCCACGCGGCCGGGAGATTTTACCGAAGCGGATATTTCTGTACTGCAAACCATGGCAGACCAGGTCGCCAACTCCATCCAAAATGCGCGGCTGTTCGGCCGCACTCAGGATGCCTTATCCGAAACCGAAAGACTGTATCAGGCCAGTGCAGCCCTCAACATTGCCAACACGTATCGGGATATCCTCGAGATGCTGGTACAGCATGCCCCCCTCCTGGAGGGGTTCGGTGCCCTGAATTTGCATTTCTTCGACCGGCTATGGACCGATTTCATCAAGCCCAACCGCTCCATCATGGCAGTACACTTGCCTGACGCGGACACGCGTCCAACTCATACTGGGCTGCATATCGACTCCTTCCCAGGTGTTTCCAGATACCTGCGCCATAGTTCACCGGCTGTCTTTGAGAACCTCACCAGTGAAGCCGTCGCCGAGGATACGGGACTGGCGCGCTTCTACCTGCAGCGTTACACCGCCGGCAGCGCCATTATTCTGCCCCTGGTCGCGGCCGGGCAGGGAATCGGTTTTATCGAGGTGCTGTTCAGCAAACCGACACGGTTTGCTGAGGCCGAGTTGAAAAAACTGGGGGCACTCTCAGCCCAGGCTGCGGTCGCATTTCAGAACCTGCACAATATTGAGCTGGCTGACCAACGTGCCCGGGAAGCGCAGGAACGCAGTCAGGAGCTGGCACTGGTCAACCGGGTGGTGGGCAGCGTCAGCGCCCACACCGACCTTAAATCTGCGCTAATCCAAGTGGCTCATGATCTGGGAAAATCCCTCAACGTCCAGGTAGGGATTGCCTTGATGAATGAATACCGCTCCGGGTTGGTCATCATGGCGGAACATTTTCTCAATGAAGACGGGCAAAGCGCAATTGGGATGACGATCCCGATTATGAATAATCCCTCTACCCAGCAGGTCCTAGAAACCCGCCAGCCATTGATCATACCGGACGCCACCAGCCACCCGAGCACGGCCTACCTGCACGAAGCCCTGGCTGAACGCGGGGTTGAAACTCTTAACATTTTCCCGATGATCGCCGGGAACGAAGTGATTGGCACCATAGGCCTCGATATTTTAGAGAAAGGGCGCACACTTAGCGATAACGAGATCAGGCTGGCTGAAACAATCATCATTCAGGCAGCCACGGCTATCCAGAATGTCCGCCTTTTTGAACAAACCCAGGCAGCCCTGGCAGAAAGCGAGTCGCTTTACCAGGCAAACACCGAATTGAATAATGCCCAGGCGTACGAGCACGTATTGGATATCCTACGCCGGTATACCATCCTGGGTGAAGGTGTGGCTAGTGCATTCATCTGCCTTTTCGATCGAACCTGGACGGATGAGCTTTCACCGGATTGGTATATTCCCGTGGCGCGCTGGAGCAGAACATCCGAATTTCGCACAGAGAAGCAGCGCTTCGCTCTCAAAGAATGGGGAACCGCCGACCAGATTCTGCATCCAAACTTCCCGACATTTATCACCGATGTGCACAATGACCCTCGCATGGATCAGGCTGCACGCTCGATCTTCAGGGATAGTGACCGCTCGGCCGGGATGTTATTCGCTCCGCTCAATGTGGCCGGGAACTGGATTGGTCATATCCATGCCTACTACCAGCGCCCGCTTGATTTTTCCGAAGCTGAGCTTCGCCGGCTGACGACTCTGGCAGGCCAGGCAGCAGTAGTTGTGCAAAATATTCGCAGTGCTGAGCTTACCCGCCAGCGTGCACTCCAGCTGGAAAAGCTGGCGTCTATTCAGGCAGTGTTATCGCAGGCCGGGAATGAGCGTGAAATTCTCAGTGCCCTGATCCTGCCTGCCGAGCCTGATGACCCGCCCGGCAGCATCAGTATGGAATATATTTCCACCAACGGCAACAGCGAGCCCGAGTGGATCGAGCTGGTTGCCCTCTGGGAAGCCGGAGTGATCTCAAATCTCGTCGAAAAGCAGCGTTCGTCAGCCAGCAGTGATCCACTGGCGAGCTTGTGGTTGGCACACCCCGATGAAGTACTTTTCATACCAGACGTCCAAACACACCCCGCTCTCGATCCTGGCCTGCAAACAACCTTACTGAGCAAGGGCTGTCACGCTCTGGCAGTTATCCCTTTACGCAGCGGTGGCAGCTGGCAAGGTCTGGTTACCTATACCTGGCAGCATCCGCACGAATTCAGCCAGGATGACCACTTTTTGTTGCGCCGCCTGCTCGAATCGACGTCAGAAGTCGTTGCCCGCCGGCGGGCTTTTATTGCTCAACAGCATGCCCGTCAGGAGAGCGACCGTCGCGCTGTCCAACTTCAAACTGCGGCTGAGATTGCCCGCGAAACAACCGGCACTCTCTCTTTAAGCGAGCTCTTGACGCGTGCTGTCACCCTGATGAGCAACCGGTATGGCTACTACCATGCCTCTATTTACCTGGTGGATGAAGCCAGTAAATTTGCCCAGGTACGTGCGTCTGCCGGAGCAGCGAGTGAGGCGCTGCTGGCTCAGGAGCTCTTAGTCCCGGTTGGATCAGCTTCAATGATCGGACTGGTGACCAAGACCGGGGAAATGGTATTGGCGAACAACCTGCGCGGGGATCCAGGCTTCCAACCCAATCCGCTTTTGCCATCTACTGGATCTGAACTGACCATCCCCATGAAAATCGGTGACAAGGTGATCGGAGTGGTGGATGTGCAGTCTGAGCAGAGCGAAGCCTTCGATGCGGAGGATGCCTCTGTCTTGCAAGTACTCGCTGACCAGCTTGCCGTGGCGGTTGACAATGCGCGCACGTATGAATTAGCCAACCAGGCATTCCAGCAGGCTCGCCAGCGCGCTCAGGAGATGACACTGTTGTTTAACGTCAGCCAATCCCTGGCGAGCGCACCGCTGGAATCCGAAGAAATTGCATCCATCGTCACTGAGCAGTTTGCGCGTGTCCTGGAAGTGCCCGAATGCACCCTGGCAATTCTTCAAAAAGATGGCAGCACAAGCAACTTGTTTGCCCTGGGTGCCTATGGCGTAGTCGATCGCAGCCCGAGGCTGCGCATCGGTCTGCCAGTCGCGCTGCCGGAAGAACCTGCTTCCCAGAAGGCGGTTGAAACCCTGCTCCCGGTAGTAGCCAATGCGGGTGATGACACCCTCAATAAGGAGATGCTCGCCCACCTGCGAAAGCACGGCATCCAGACATTACTCGCTATCCCGCTGGCCGTCAAAGGCGAAGCCATTGGAGTCATCGAATTGGTGTCCCACCAATGGCCGCGCTACTATTCTGCTGACCAGCTCAACCTGGCAATGACCTTAGCAAACGCCGCCGCTGTAGCAATTGAAAACGCCCAACTGTATGAGGAACAGCAGCGCACCGCCCAACGTTTGCTCGAGTTGGACCAACTAAAAACCCAATTCCTGGCGAATATGTCGCACGAGCTGCGCACGCCGCTGAATTCAATTATCGGTTTTTCGCGGGTCATTTTAAAAGGGATCGATGGGCCGGTTACTGACCTGCAGCAGCAGGATCTCTCGGCAATCTACAATTCTGGGCAGCATCTGCTCAGCCTGATCAATAACATCCTCGACCTCTCGAAAATTGAAGCAGGCAAGATGGAATTGGCGCTTGAAGATGTTGACCTGGCGGACATGATCAACAGTGTCTTGTCAACATCTACGGGTCTGACAAAGGAAAAACCGATTGAGATCAAGCGCTCAGTTGAGCCTGATCTACCGATCGTCCATGTGGATCGCACCCGCATTCGCCAAGTTTTGATTAATTTGGTGTCGAATGCTGCCAAGTTTACGGAAGAGGGGACAATTACGATTTCAGCCCGCCGCCAGACCAGCCTGAATGGGCAGCGTGAAGTTTGGATTGGAGTCACAAACTCGGGACCTGGGATTGCGTTTGAAGATCAGGACAAGCTCTTCAAAGCCTTCTCGCAGGTCGATGCTTCACCGACACGAAAAACAGGCGGTACAGGTCTTGGTCTTTCGATTTCACGCCATCTGGTGGAAATGCACGGTGGGAATATTGGGGTGGAAAGCACGCCAGGCAAAGGCAGTACATTTTTCTTTACGCTTCCCCTGCAGGTAGATGAAAAAGAAGAAACGGTATTTGTTGAACCAACTGGCGATGGACCCGTGATCCTTTCGATCGATGATAACCGCCAGGTGATCAGCTTATATGAACGCTATCTGGGCAGCCACCAATACCGGGTCGTACCGGTCACCGATCCGGAACAGGCACTCGCAGTGGCGCGCGAGCTGCAGCCTTTTGCCATCACGCTGGATATCATGATGCCCGGCCGTGACGGCTGGAGCATTCTCCAACAGATCAAACAGGACCCCGAGACACGCCACATCCCAGTCATCATTTGCAGCATCCTGGAAGACCAGGAAAAAGGGTTCAGCCTGGGCGCTGCGGATTACCTTGTGAAACCCATCCTCGAAGAAGATCTGGTGCAGTCAGTTCGCCGGCTCAACCTGGATGACTCACTGCATACCATTCTGGTTGTCGATGACGACGAGGCCGATCTGCGACTGGTGAAGAAAATTCTTGATCAGGAAGGCCGATTCGAAGTGCTCACTGCCCTGGGCGGTCAGGAGGCATTGCTGGTGCTGGAAAAAGAACTGCCGCATGCAATCATCCTGGATTTGTATATGCCCGGACTGGACGGTTTTAGTTTGATCGAGACTGTGCGCGCCAACCCTCACCTGCGAAATATTCCGGTCATCATTTTTACAGGTGGAGACCTGGAAGAAGAGCAGCGGCGTAAGCTGCTTTCTGCCGGGCAGGAACTGCTTCAAAAAAGCCTATTCACAGAACAGGAATTGCTAACGACCATCGAAAGCTGCCTGGAGCGTTTTGCCATCCAGGGCAGCTGGTCTCCAGCTGGAGACTGAACATAAAATTTACCGATCAAGAAAGCTGGAAAATTCCTTGGCAAATGCCTTATTAGTCGAATGCATCGATTGCGGTCACCAAACCCCATTTTCACCTACACAGAGCGACTGTCCAAAATGCGGCAGCCAGTGGCGCGAAGCGCGTTATAACCTACCCGCTCTGGCTGGCACACTCCCTGTCCAATTTTCCCAACGCCCTTTTAATCTTTGGCGCTATCTCGAACTGCTTCCGGTACGCACCTATAATTCCAAGGTCAGCCTGGGGGAAGGGGGCACCCCCCTGCTCCACGCTGCCAACCTGGGGATGATGCTCGGTTGCCCACACATCTACATCAAAGACGAACGCCGGGGACCAACTATTTCTTTTAAGGATCGGCAGGCAGCGGTCAATGTTGCAGTCCTGAAAGAAGCTGGCATCACCGAAGCTGTGCTGGCATCTACCGGTAATGTCGCAATTGCGTTTTCAGCGTATGCTGCCCGAGCCGGGATTAAGTTGTGGGCATTTCTCACCAGCCTCGTTCCCGCTGAAAAAATGCGCGAAGTGGCGCTGTATGGCACCCAAGTTGTAAAAGTCACTGCTTCTTACGACCAGGCGAAACAGGTCGCCGCGGAATTTGCCCGCCAGCGGAATTTGTATTACGAGCGCGGCCCACGCAATATAGCTTCAGTAGAAGCCATGAAAACCATTGCCTTTGAAATTGCCGAGCAGCTTCCCACAGCTCTTCAGCAAAATGGCTCTGGGGTATTCCCAGCCAGCAGCGCCTGGCGGGCTCCCGATTGGTACATACAGGCTGTCAGCGGTGGTTTGGGGCCATATGGCGTCCAGAAAGGATTTTCCGAGCTCCAACAGATGGGTCTCACAAATAAAATGCCCGCGCTTGCCTGCATCCAGACAGCAGGCTGCGCGCCAATGGTACACGCTTTCCGCCAGGGTCTGGAAGAAGCCGAACCAATCCGTTCGCCGCGCACTCATATCTCCACACTCTCAACCGGGTCCCCCGGTCGCACATACACCCTCCTGTATCAGCGCATGAAAGCAGGCAGCGGTGGGGTATTTGAAGATATCAGTGACGAAGAAGCTTTCCGGGCGATGCACATCCTGGCAAAAATGGAGGGGATTTCCGTCGAACCTGCCACCGCGGTAGCTTTTGCTGGTTTGTTTAAGCTCGTGCGGAACGGGGTGATTAAATCCCACGATGTTGTTGTTATTAACTGCAGCGGGCATACCATCCCCATTGAAAACACCGTTCTGGGAGAAGGCTGGGCGCGCAATGTTGTCATTCCCAAAGAAGGACCGGAAGAAGGCTTGCTCGCTGCCCTAAGCCGGCTGAGTGTCGAGCGCTTCCCGAAGATCGCGATTGTCGATGACACCGCCGATGCCCGCCGCCTGATCCGGCGCATCTTGCAATCCCAGGGCGACTATACCCTCTTGGAAGCCACCAATGGCAAAGAAGCCATTGAGCTTGCCCGCCGGGAACTGCCTGACCTGATCATATTGGATTTGATGATGCCCGAAATAGACGGCTTTGGCGTGATGGATGCTTTGCGGGAGAACCCAGAAACCGCCGCAATCCCTGTCATTGTTGTGACCGCAAAAGAACTTACTCCCGAGGAAAAACGGCGCCTGGAAGGTCGGATTCACGCCCTGATGCAGAAAGGGGAATTTATGAATGATGATTTATTGGACGAAGTGCGCGCTTTGGTAAAGTAAGCGCCTCCAGAAAGCCTTGGGCTGGGGCGCAGAACTGAATTCGAATGAACAGATTTGATTCCAAAAAAGCAAATGGTGTCCAGGCCGCGTTACTTTCCGCGCTTTTTCTGGGCCTCGCGCCGGTGTTCGGAAAGCAAGCAATCCTGGTTGGTTTCCCTCCTCTGGCGGTTGTTGCACTGCGAACGCTGTTCGCCACTCTGCTTCTTTTTGGTGTCGTCCTGGTTTTTAAACGTCCTTTTCTGTACATCTACCCAGCCGGATTAATCGGATGTCTACTGGCAGGGGGTATAAATGGATTCGGATCGCTGCTTTATTACAGTGCCCTGGGTCGGCTGGATGCAGGCGTTGGGCAGCTGGTCTACATGCTCTACCCCTTATTCGTAGCCATGTGGTTATGGCTTGATCACCAACCTCCAAACCGCTTAACCCTAGTCCGATTATCTCTGGCAACGTTTGCCATGTTCTTTCTGACCCAGGCAGGTCAGTCGAACCCCGATCCACTCGGGATTGTGCTCATGTTGGGTGCATCAGCCTTATACGCCCTGCACCTGCCAATCAACCAGCGGGTGTTATACGAAATGCCGGCACCTACTGTGACTTTGTACACCTTACTCGCGATGAGCGCGGTGGTTGTGCCAGCTTATTTTCTTGTCGGTGCGCCCCCGATCCAGGTTGTACCAGGCCAGCTAGCTACCGGTTGGTTGGCGGTAGCTGCCTTGACCCTGGTCACATTTTTTTCAAGATTAACGCTCTTCCTGGGTGTAAAACATCTCGGAGGTTTGCAAACGGCTATCCTGGGCCTGGGAGAGCTGTTTGTCACGATTGTGGCTGCCCACATTTTGCTCGGGGAACAGCTGAACACACTGCAGTGGATCGGTGCGCTGATGCTGGCAGCCAGCCTGACCCTGGTTACCTTAGACAAAATCCCTGTTCAACCCAAGGACAGCTCCCAAGGCTGGCTGCGCTGGCTGCGGCCGCGTAAGTATCCCCCCGATTTTTAGGTAGCTGCGGTGGTTTTTGTCCTGGCGATTTGATTAATCGCCCTTGTCGACCCCTTCAAAGACGTAACCCGTGCCACGCACATTCATAATCCAGTTTTTCCCATTTGGGAAAACTGTTAGTTTCCGTCGCAGACGGCTTACTAAGGGGCGCAGCACCTCTGGGGCCTCCCAATCGGAAGTCTCGTACCCCTGTACCAAAAAGACCAGCTCGCGATGAGACATGACCCTGCCGCGGTTTTCATACATGACCTTCATCAATTTGCCTTCGGTCGGAGTGAGGATCACTTTATCCGAGCCGCGCCAAATCTCACGGCGGGCAAAATCGACCATTACCCCTTCGCCCAGTGAAACCATCTGCGGGCTCTGCGGTTCAACTTCCTCAACTCCTTCGGCGTTCTTAAGCTGCCTGAGAGAGGCTTCCAGCTGCCCAATTAATAATCGTTTGTGCTGCATCTCAGCTTTGTTGGCAAAAGCCGCTGCGACACTATTTAACACCTGCTCGGGGGTCGCTGGTTTGAGCAAGTAATCATGAGCACCCTGGCGCAGCGCCTCGATCGCAGATTCCAGGGATCCGTGAGCGGTCAGAACGATGATCTGCGTGTCGGGTGCAATTTTGGTCACCGTCCGGAGCACTTCCAGCCCATCCATCCCAGGCATGCGTAAATCCAGCAGCATAATATCAAAGGTTTCTTTTTGCACGTTTGCGACTGCTGCTTCTCCATTGGCAGCCGTAGAAACCTGATAACCCTCCAATTTCAGGATGTCACCCCAGGATTTTCTGGCGGTGCTTTCGTCATCAACAACGAGAATTTTTCCCTTCATCCCGTATTCCCTCGTTCATCTTATCCTGCGGCTGGCGTACCTGCAGAGAGTAAAATTCGGAAGCAAGCACCCTTCCCCCGTCCTGATATCAATTCCAGGCTGCCTCCGTGCGCTGTGATAATACCATAACTTACAGTCAACCCCAATCCGGTGCCATTTTCTTTGGTGCTTACGAATGGCTCAAAGATCCGGTCGGTATCGCCAGGCTCAATGCCTGGGCCGCTGTCTTCCACAATAATTTCAATTCCACTTTTGCGGTGGCGGGTTTCGATGTAAATATCTCCTCCCTCAGGCATCGCCTCCATCGCATTCAGAATCAGGTTCAATAAGACCTGCTGAATTTGATCCCTCACCACCATCGGTTTGCCCAGACGGGATGATAAACGCGTATGAATCTGGATGTGGTGGCGCTCGAGCTCACGTTCAAGCAGTTTGAGCACCCTCTCAATCAACTGGTTCATGTCGACTGACTTGCGCCCGACAATCCCCGGGCGGTAGAAGTCGAGCATTCGCTGGACTGTGCTCATCAAACGAACTAATTCTTCTTTCGCCAGGGTCAGGTATTCCTGGCGGCTTTCCTCTGACAATTCCAGGCGACTTGCCAGGTGCAGGCAATTCTGCACACCCTGGAGCGGATTATTGATCTCATGAGCAATGGAAGCTGTCAACCGACCGGCAGTCGCCATTTTTTCGGCCTGAATCAACATGCGCTGTGATTCTTCAACCTGGCGTACGTAGGAACGCAGCTCACTATACAAGCGTGCATTTTCGAGGGCAACGGCTCCCTGGTGGGCAAGCACCACCAGCATCTCCATATCGGCCTCGCTTAAAGCGACCTCCCCAGTTCCCCGGGCAGCCATCAGGATACGACTGCCATCTTTTAATGATACTGGCGCGCATGCCATCGAGCCGTACCGGTTTATACGAAGAACCTCTTGAAAGAGGGGATCACCTGGCCCATCCAGCAGGACCCGCTGCGGCGTTATGCTCTGAACCGCAGCCTGGAATGGACTCTCTGGGCGGTTAACCAGTTCTTCGTCCGGCACCTGGCCTAACCAGGCCACCAGTTTCAAAGTTCCCTGACCAACCCCAGATTGGTACAACGCAGCATGCTCGCAGCGCAGATGTCCAATTACCGCCTCCAGCAGCAGCTCCTGTAAGCGAGTTGAATTCGTTTCGGAAAATAGCAGCCTGGTTACATCGAATAATGGGCGCAAAGCCTGCACCCGGTGCGCGTCTCGTTTGCGCCGGCTCTCAGCCAGCGCAAATTCAACACTATTCACCAGCTCATTCCCATCCTCGAATGGCTTCAGAATTAATCCATCGGCTCCCCGCTGGAGGGTCTCGATCGCTGTCTCAACCGTTCCATAGCCTGTCATCACTACTACCGCCAGGTCTGGCTGGCGCTGGCGGGCCTGTGTAATAACCTCAAAACCATCCATTTGGGGCATCCGGATATCGACCAACAGCAAGTCTACGGCTTCTTGCTTGAGAAGATTTAACGCCTCCACCGGATTGGAAAAGGCGAATACCTGGTATCCAGCCCGTTTCAAAAGCCGTTCGCACAACAGCACGACTCCCGATTCATCGTCAACAATCAGAATTTTTTCTTCAGACATGCGCTTCCACCGGCAGCCAGACTGTGAAACAACTTCCTTGCCCTAGCTCGCTTTCTACATCGATAACTCCGCCATGTTCAGTAATGATCCCGTAACTGACTGAGAGCCCCAAACCGGTGCCTGATCCGACCGGACGAGTGGTGAAGAATGGTTCGAAAATCCGCTCCATATCTTCAGGAGCAATTCCCATCCCATTATCGCGCACGCTGACGGTCAGCCACGGCAACCCACCTCGCTGCTGTGCCTCCGTTTGGACGACCAACACTCCTCCGCGCGGCATAGCCTGCAGTGCATTGTGCACCAGATTCAACAGAACCTGCTTAATCTGGTTGGGATCGATAGCTGCCCAGGGCAGTTCTTCCTGAAGCTGTACGCTCAATGTAACACCGTTCGTGCGCACCAAGTGCTGCACCAAGGTCAGTACTTCGCTGACAAGCTCGTTAACATCCGTGCTGATGCGCAAATTGTCGCCTGGACGGGAAAAATCCAGCAGCCGCCTGACTACCCCACGCGCCCGTCTGGCTTCGCGCAGCACAAGCTCCAAATCCTGGCGCTGGACAGCCTCGTCGGGCAGTTCTTCCAGGACCAGCTCGATAAAACCCGCAACCGTAGTCAGGGGGTTATTAAGTTCGTGTGCGACACCAGCTGCCATTTCACCGACTGCTGCCAGGCGCGCCGAGCGCACCAGCTGCATTTCAGCCTGACGTTGGGCTTCCATCCGTTCTTGTATCTCCTGGTATAGGCGGGCATTGCGCACAAAAATCGCGGCCTGGGCGGCAAAAAATTCCAGGAGCTGCAGGTCAGCTGATCTGAATGTATGCTCCAGGCGATCATCACTCACCAATAATACCCCGATTACTTTTCCGGTGAGGGTCAGTGGGATCCCTGCAACGGTGCGATAAGGCATATGCCGCTCGGGGTACAGGCGTCCAGGCCAATGATTGTAATCCTCCACAACCACGGGTTCCCCAAGAACAGCTACTTTGCCCTCAACGCCAGACATAAAAGGCACCTCAGTGCCCGTAAAATCGCGCCATGGGTTGTCCGAGACAACCGTGCGGACGATCTCGGCATGTTCGTCAACCAGGGCCAGCTCCGCACCACGCGCGCCGATCATTTCGCGTGCCCGGCGAACGATCCGGCGGAGCAAGAGATCGAGATCCAGATCGCCGGCAATTTCCAAGGCGGTTTCACGCGCCGCTTCGAGCTGGCGCACGCTCATCTGGAGCTGTTGGTAGCGATTGGCATTCATGATTACGCTTGATAGGACCCCCGCCAGCGCCTCAAGTGTAACAAGATCATTCTCCGAAAATGTATAGGGCTGGTTGCGAGTGACATCGATCACACCCAGGTACCGTTCGCCTTCCTGTAAAAGAACGCACATTTCAGTTCCTTGTTCAGAACCTGTAATTGGATGAGCATTCCCAAGATGACGTAAATTGTCGACAAACCGGCTTTGCCCGGTTTGGTAAACCTCGCCCAATAGACCGGTTTGAATTGGATAATTTTTCCGTAACGCACCATTAGGCGCGACATGCCCGGCGATTCCATTTAAAATCATCTCATTCTCATGATCATTGACAAGCAATATACTCGCAAAATCGTAATCAAACTGCTCTGCCATCAAAGTCGCCGCGATCTGGGTGATGACCGGAGTATCGGTCATTCCGACCACTTTCTGCACTAGCTGGTGAATCAGGCTCAGGTTTTCCGCACGCTTGCGAGTTTCATCATTCAGGCGCACATTCTCAATCAAGCCAGCCAGATGGCTGGCAATCATCACCAGCAACTGCTCATCCTGGGAGGAAAACCCATCCATTTCGACTGCAGAAAGATCAAGCACCCCGATCACTTTGCCGCGGTAGCGTAAGGGCACGACCAGCCTGGATTTGTAACCCTGTTCCAATTCGTACCCATCCGGTAGTTCATCCGCAGCGCCGATCCGCAGAGGTTTCCCTGTTTCGATGGCATAACCTGGCAAACTTCCCTCCAACATCAGGATTGGTAATTCGTTTCCTGAAGAGGTACCTCGTTCGCGAAACTCTTTAACCCGCTGCCCGTCCGACGATAAGAAATAAAGACCGACCACGACCCCGGAAAAGACCCGCCTCAGGCGATGGAGCACCCGGTCTGCCACATGATCGATATCCGCACCGGTCGACGCAGCCGAGGCCAGCTCGTTGACCAACGCGAGTTGCTGGAGGTAGCGCGCTGCTTCTGAAAATATGATGGCATTTTCAATCAAATGGGCTGTCCGATCCACAAACGACTGCGTATCAACCAGATTCTCCGGGTGGAACGGTTTCGATTTAGGGCGCCAAAAGGCAGCAAAACCAGTCACGCGCTGCCCAACAATGATCGGCACGACCATCCAATTTACAGGTGAACGATCTGCCTGCTGGATAAGGAGCTCCAGTGATTCCCAGCCTTCCTTTGGTAGGATTTTGCCCTGGCGATCGTGCAGCAGGGTTGAGAACCAGGAAACATGCTGGAAATGCAGCTCGCGGCCCAATAATTTTTGATGGGTACCCAGAACGGCACGCACGATGAAAATTTCACCTGCCCGCAGCGCAATAAATGCACCTTCAGCATTGGCAGATTGGAGTAGGATACCCAGGACTTGCTGCAAAACACTCTGCAGGTCATAGGCGGGCTCGAGACCAATCTCAAGCGGTTGGAAGACCACCTGATTTTGAAAATCAAGTGCAGGATAATCACGCTCTGGGGGAGAAAAAGTTACTAAAAGCTTCAAATACCGGCGCTCATTTTCGGTCAGCTTTTCCCCACCCACCAGCAGTACAGCCTGGTTTTCCTGAGCGGGAAACACATACAGTACTTGTAATCCGTCACTGCCAGCAGCGCGCGCCAGTTGCCGGCTGCGTACTCGATCGCTCGTAATAGCACCAGCCACCCATGCAGAAGCTTTTGGGTCGCTGAGCAGCTGGTTTATGTGATCAAAACGCGGTTTGGTCAATCCATATTGGCTGGCAGCTTCCCAGCCTTTCGCCTCATGGATAAGCCAGACAGCACATTTTGCCCCTACCAGTTTGCACAATTCGCCTAACGTCTTATCCTGGGGACCGGTCAGTTTCATAAACACCTAGCAATGATTATAGGTGAAATCAAAAAATCAGCCAACGGGATGTGGTTTTTCTGCTTGAATTCTCACTCTTCCCGCTCGTTTGCAGTCAACATGGCAGGTCCACTGGCATGCCCGAAAAAATACTGGAGACCAAATGCGAAAAGCCATGACTTTCATCAAGCACACCCCTGCTTTATCTCATCTAAAATGCACAGAGAGCTTATGATATACTCGGTTCAATAGTCAGACAACATCGCGCTGCTTTTCGAATCCCTGGAGTGTTTTTCTTATGAAAGACTTTATCGCGATTGCAGATTACTCACCCGAGGAACTGCAATCTTTGCGGGGTATGGCAATTTCGCCTGAGCAGGGATGGAAATTTGTTGGAAGTCACCTCCTACTAAACCAAACGACCCTGGCAAAGAATTATCAGAATCCAGCCTGGTTGCCAGAGTGGATCCGCATGCCAGCCTGCCGCCTGTTTTACCATTGCACCAATGTCAGCACATTTCCTTTGGTGCCGCCGACGTCGTCCACTTCAGGCATTTCCCACAGCTCGATAATCGTATATCCGCCCAAAAAGCTATCTTAGCCCGGCTGTTCAACACAGCCTAGCTCTCAGGAAATCTATGGTCTCCGCTACAAAACCAAAACTCACCACCAGCGAATATATTGATCTTGAAAATGAGTACGGCGCCCACAATTATCACCCACTCGATGTTGTTATTTCTCGGGGCGAAGGGGTATGGGTGTATGACGTGGAAGGCAACCGCTACCTGGATTGTCTGTCCGCGTATTCTGCATTAAACCAGGGGCATGTCCACCCTGCGATCTTGAAAGCCATGCTTGCTCAGGCCTCGAGGGTCACGCTGACATCACGCGCCTTCCGCAATGACCAGTTGCCTCTGCTGTATAAAGAGCTCAACGAACTGACAGGCTATGAAATGGCACTGCCCATGAATAGTGGCGCCGAGGCGGTCGAAACAGCGTTGAAAATCGCTCGCAAATGGGCTTATCAGGTTAAAGGTGTGCCGAAGTATCAGGCAGAAATTATCACAGTTGAAAACAATTTTCAGGGGCGCACGATTTCGATCATATCATTCTCAACCGAGCCTCATTATCGCGATGATTTCGGTCCATTTACTCCCGGGTTTGTCACCGTACCGTATGGCGATATTGTCGCACTAGAAAATGCGATAACTCCCTACACAGCAGCCATTAGCATTGAACCGATTCAGGGCGAAGCCGGTGTCATTGTACCTCCCGACGGCTACTTGCGTGATCTGCGCGAGGTGAGTGATCGGCACAATGTCCTCTTGATCGGTGACGAGATCCAAACTGGTCTTGGGAGGACAGGTGAGCTTTTCGCTTTCGATCACGAAGGCGTCCGGCCCGACCTCATGGTGATTGGAAAAGCCCTCTCGGGAGGCTTTTATCCTGTCTCCGCTGTCTTGGGCAGCCGGTCTGTCGTCGGCCTGCTGACTCCGGGAGAGCATGGCTCGACCTTTGGAGGGAACCCGCTCGGAGCGGCGATTGCCCGGGCTGCCCTCCAGGTCATCAGCGACGAAAACCTGGTTGAGAATGCCGCTGAAGTGGGAAATTATTTTTACGAACACCTGGTTGAAATTAATAGCCCGCACATTCAGGAAGTACGGGGCAAAGGTTTGCTGCTGGGAATTGAACTCAAGCCCCAGGCCGGTGGCGCACGCAGGTTTTGTGAAGCCCTGCAGGCACGCGGCATCCTTGCCAAAGAAACCCACGAACACGTTATCCGGATAGCACCCCCGTTGATCATCGATAAGGAGACGATCGATTGGGCTATTCCCCGAATTCGGGATGTTTTGATGACGAAATAAATGCGTGACGAAATGCTAATACGGGTGTGCTGCACCCGTATTCTTTTGAATACGAAACCTGGATGAGGAAATGCAATGAACATTTGTATCCCGCGTGAACGCCGAGAATCGGACTACCGCGTTGCCCTGACCCCAGCCGGAGTCCGGCTGCTGGTGCAGGCCGGGCATCGTTGTTATGTCGAACACAATGCCGGTGTCGGAAGCGGCTTTAGTGATTATGATTACGAAAGTAGTGGAGCGACCATTGCGTATCAGGGGGAAGAGGTCTTTGGTCGGGCAGATTTGTTAATCAAAGTATCCCGACCCACCGTGCAGGAATTTGAGTGGCTGCGGGACGGCTCGATCATCGCCGGTTTTTTACACTTGGCAGCCGCCTCCCCGGCGAAAATCTCTATCTTGATGGAAAAGGAAATCACCTCAATTGGCTGGGAAATCATCCAAAATGACAATGGATCCCTGCCGGTTTTACAGCCGATCAGCCAGGTTGCGGGGCGGATGATTCCCCAGGTGGCGGCTTCTCTGGCTCAAAACAATTATGGCGGCAAAGGCATCTTGCTGGGCGGTGTTCCCGGGGTGCCTCCTGCTGAAGTCGCCATTCTGGGTGCAGGTACGGTTGGCGGTGCAGCGGCACGCACCTTTCTTGGGTTAGGCGCGACCGTCTATGTACTAGACCACGATTGGGATCGACTGCAAGCGCTTGACCGGCGTATGCAAGGGCGCGTGATCACAATGGTCTCGCATGACTTTAACCTTGAAAAGGTTTGCAAATTTGCCGATGTGTTGGTCGGCGCGGTACTGGTGCCCGGTTCGCGAACTCCCATCCTAATCACTCGCAGTATGATTGAAACCATGCGACCCCGCTCCATCATTATGGATATTGCGATCGACCAGGGTGGCTGTATCGAAACCAGCCGTCCAACCACCCACACCAACCCCACCTTCACAGAGGCCGATATCATCCATTATTGTGTACCAAACATGACTGGCGTGCTTGGGCGCACTGCCACGCATGCATTGAACAATGCGACCTGGCCTTTCATCAAAATGATTGCTGAACGTGGGTTGGATTCTGCTGTCGAGAATTCGACCGCACTTGGGCGCGGGATTTATACCCGAGAAGGCAGCCTGGTCCACCCGGTCTTAGACAGCCTTATGGGTAATAGGAGCTAATCGCATGCGCTGGGTCGAACAATATCATAAGAAAATTGTCACAGCAGACGAAGCTGTCCAATCGATCGCCTCCCATCACCGCGTGTTCCTGACAGGAAACTGCTCCACACCCCAGGAGCTTTTGCAGGCCTTGGTCCGGCGCGCCCCAGAGTTGGAAAATGTTGAAATCTGCCAGGCCCTCACGATTGGTCCAGCGGACTACGTTGCCCCTGAGATGGCTGGTCACCTGCGTGTCAACACGATGTTTATCAGCCACAATATCCGTCAGGCAGTCCATGATGGTCGGGTGGATTTTACACCTGTGTTGCTATCGGAATTCCCGCTTTTATTTAAAGATCGGCACCTCCCACTTGATATTGCCCTCGTTCATTTGTCCCCCCCGGATGAACATGGATTTTGCAGCTTCGGCATCGAAAATGGTCTCACCAAAAGTCCTGCCGAGTCCGCCAGGATGATCATCGCTGAAGTTAATGAGTGCATGCCGCGCACCCTCGGCAACTCATTCATCCACGTCAGCCGGCTGACGCATATTGTCCCGGTAAATTATCCACTTGCTGAAATGAAAATGGCTGAAGAAGGCGGTTCGGAAGTCCTGGAGAAAATTGCCAGTTCGATCGCCGAATTAATTCCAGATGGCGCGACCATACAGATGGGAATTGGCGCTATTCCCGATACAGTCTTGAAATATCTTTACGAAAAGCACGATTTGGGCGTGCACACGGAATTATTCTCCGATGGGGTCATCGATCTGGTTGATGCCGGAGTTTTGACGAGCTCCCGCAAATCTCTCCATCCAGGCAAGATTATCGCTGGTTTTATCCTGGGAACGCAGCAGCTTTATGATTGGGTGAACGATAATCCCATGATCGAGCTGCACCCGACCGAGTATGTTAACGACCCGTTCGTGATTGCTCAAAATGATCGGATGGTCGCGGTTAATTCAGCGATTGAAGTTGATCTGACCGGGCAGATATGCGCGGACAGCATCGGTCCCAGGCTATATTCAGGCGTGGGAGGGCAGCTGGATTTTATCTACGGCGCGTCCCGCTCCAAAGGTGGAGTCCCCATCATCGCGCTCCCAAGTACAGCCACAATGCGGGATGGTACAACACTCAGCCGGATTGTCACGATGCTCAAGCAAGGTGCCGGGGTCGTAACCAGCCGCAACCACGTGCATTATGTAGTCACCGAATATGGTGTGGTTGATTTGTACGCTAAATCCATTCGACAGCGTGCGCAGGGTCTGATCCAGATTGCCCATCCCGATTTTCGCGATGAGTTAACTTACCAAGCCCGCCAGTTGAATTACCTGTAAGGATCGTCTTGAATCACCCGGACAAAACCAACATGACACACTGCTTTGCGAGCTGAATGCAGGAGATAACTATGGAACGCCGGACGAAAATCGTTGCCACGATCGGTCCCGCCACACAGAGTGAATCCCAGATGCGTGAACTCATCCTGGCCGGGATGAATGTTGCGCGGCTGAATTTTTCTCATGGAGCGCATTTTGAGCATGCTGAGCGGATCCAGCAATTAAGGTCCACTTCCGAAAGGCTTGGCACTCCGGTAACGATCTTGCAGGATTTGCAGGGGCCAAAAATACGGACCGGGATCATCAAAGGGGATGCAATTACGCTCACGGCTGGGGATAAATTAATCCTGACTTCCCGGAAGATCGAGGGCGACCGGCAAAAAATTTCAGTTGATTTCCCGGATCTGCCACAAGTCGTCAAACCCGGCAACCGGATACTGCTTGCTGACGGGCATATGGAACTCAAGGTTCTTACTACCCACGAAGATGAAATCGAGACTGAGGTCATCCTGGGCGGCACCTTATCGGCCCACAAAGGCGTCAACTTGCCCGGGATACAGCTAAATATTCCCGGCTTCACTGAAAAAGATGAACAAGACCTTGCTTTTGGACTTGCTCAAGGAATTGATGCCGTTGCTATATCGTTCGTGAGGACAGCCAAAGACGTTTCCAGGGTCAGGCAGGCGATTGCTAAATATGCGCCAAATCAGGTCAACCTGCCCATCATTGCGAAATTGGAGCGCCCCGAAGCCCTGGAAAATTTAGACGCAATCATTGATATCTCGGATGGCGTCATGGTTGCCCGGGGTGACCTCGGTGTGGAAATGTCGCCAGAAGAAGTCCCGATTGCCCAGAAGCAGATCATCCGCTGTGCGAACCAAAATGCCAAAGTGGTCATAACTGCCACTCAAATGCTTGAATCAATGATTCAAAACCCGCGTCCAACACGTGCCGAAGCATCGGATGTCGCCAATGCCATCTTTGATGGTACGGATGCAGTTATGCTCTCCGGGGAGACAGCGATCGGGAAATACCCGATAAAAACTGTCGAAATGATGGATTCTATTATTTGTAAGGCAGAAAATAATCTGGCGACTTGGGGTCATTGGCTGGGTGAAATGCCAAAAGATGATTTTGGTGATGCGGTTTATGTGACCCGGGCTGCCCGCGAACTGGCCCATGACCGCAAAGTCGCGGCTATCGCCGTTTTTACAATGACAGGGCGCACAGCCCTGCTGATGTCAAAAGAAAGGCCGAAGGTACCCATCCTGGCATTCACGCCTCAACCGGATACCTATAACCGCCTGCCGATGTTATGGGGGGTTATTCCGATGTTGGTTCCGGAGACAGACACAGTCGAGGTGATGCTCAAACATGTTGAATCAGCAATGATCACCGAGACGCGCATCAAACCCGGGCAACAGGTTGTATTAATTTGCGGATTCCCAGTTGGCGCGAAACGCGCTGCAAATCTGGCTCTTCTGCATACGGTTGGAGCTTGAAGAGCCCTTGACTTATTTCCAAGGACAGGTATCCTGCGCAGTCAGCTCACGGTTGACATAACCGAAAGCAAGCGTGCCGAGGGGTGCCAGGATTTGTTCGGAATGTTTATCGGCATAAGCCTGGACGGCAGTACACGCACGCGCCCGGTTTTCAAAACCTCCCTCCCGGCGGAAGATGCGGGCCATATCCAGGTAGCCTGTCTGGGAGCTCCCAGGCGGAACTGCTGTCTCGAACTCCGCCAGAGCGGCTTGAGCGATCTCTTCTCTGCCCAAAAGGGTATACAAAGCGATCATTTTATAGCGGGCATAAGCTGCCAGATTGGCACGTTCGGTTTGGGGATCCTGCCATTCCAGAAGCGCATCGTTGCTGATAACTTGCTGATATAAAACCAACGCTTCCGGAAATTTCTCTGCCGCTGCCAGGTCTTCCGCGTCGTGCAGCGCATGGACCCGGTAAGTGGAAGAACCTGTTTTTTCTGCGAAAAGGACCCACTGGTTTAGCCCGGGGTCATAGGTATAAACCCGGATAATTTCACGTTGCGGGCCTGCCCCAACCGAGCCAAATCCGCTGGCAGATATTTTGATGGCGTAGAAACCTTGTGAGTCTGGACCTTCCAGTGATACGCTTGGGTAGGGTAAATCCCCGGTGCTGCCGGAGAGCAAATTTGCAAACCCACCATTCTGCCAGCTGTAAATTCCGAGCGACTCGAAACAGGTATGCGCTCCGCAGCTACCAAATCCTGCCACCAGTTCTGGTTGAGCATCGCCATTTAAATCCTGGTTAAATTTAAGGATTGGGGTGCGGTAATCTTCTTCGCTGGGAGGGTGGATTTCGTGCAGCAGGTATGCTCCATCCTGGCAGAGGTACACCAGCAGCCTCCCATCTGGAGTTACGGGTGCAGAAGCTGGGTTGATGAGCACCACCGCGACATCGACGGCTCCATTTTTGTCGAAATCCCCGGCCTGAATTCCAATCGGCTGTCCGAGCATCCCCGCCTGGTATAGACCCTGATCAAGATTTTCCAGAATACCACCCTGCGATAGAAATTTGCCAATCGTTTGGGGATAATCCACGTAGGACGAGGGTGGCAAGATCAGGTTCGGATCGCGCTGCAAGCAGCCGTCGACCGGATGCTCAACCTCAGCAGTGGGGGCAACAGTCTCAGGCATATTTGTAAGCGCTACCACGGTCTGGGAAACATCGCCCGGTGAGACTGGAGCAACCGTGGCTACAATCCTGCAGCCTGTTAATAATGCTAGGAGCAGCAAAACGATTAATTTCATAAAAACCCGGGATTGCCATTTCATACGTGCTGATTATACTAAAAGCACATGTTACCAGCAGCCCAGCCTTTCATCCGCGGCAATCCGCCGCCTGTGCAGCCACTGGCACGATTTTTACCTCCCCTCTCCGATGGGGTCGTGACCAGCTGGCTGCGGGATCACGTCAACCCCGGTAGCTGGGTTTTAGATCCATTTACAGCCTCCCCGCGCCAAACGATTGAGGCTGCCAGGGCAGGCTACCGGGTCATCGCCGCGGCGAACAATCCGATTGCCCGGTTTTTACTGGAAATGCAGGCTGCCCCACCCGGTGAGTCGGAAATGAAATCCGTGCTGGCCCAGCTGGCGGGTACTCGTGTGGGTGAACAACGGATTGAGCTGTACATTCAATCCCTTTACGAAACTGAGTGCGATGCCTGTGATTCTTTGGTCAATGTCACGGCATTCATCTGGAATCAGGGTGAGTCTGGACCCGCAGCGCGCATTTATGAATGCCCCACCTGCGGACACGCAGGTGAATTCCCGGCAAACCGGGCAGATGCAGAACGCGCCCATTCAGTAGCGGCGACCATCGGGCTGCACCAGGCGCGCGCCCTCGAACGGGTCGCGGCAATGAACGATCCAGACCGCCAGCATGCAGAAGAAGCCCTTGAAATGTACTTGCCGCGTGCAGTTTTGGCACTATTTACCCTAATCAACAAGGCAGACGGGCTGCAGCTCCCCCAACCCCAAAAAAATTATCTGGATGCGCTGCTGCTTACTGCCTGCGATCAGGCGAACTCCTTATGGTCCGCCGGCAGCAGCCGCCCGCGCCCGAAACAACTCACATTGCCCACCCGGTTTTATGAGTACAATGTCTGGAAATCCCTGGAAAACGCCATCGGAATCTGGAGCCAACCGAGCCCCCCAATCCGGCTGCTGCCGTGGGATGGAATCCCACCGGATCTTGAAGCAGGGACGCTCGTGCTGTTTGACGGCCCGCTGCGTGAGCTTTCTGTACATTTGAAAGATCTTGACATTCAAGGAGTCATTGCACCGTTACCACGCCCCAATCAGGCTTTCTGGACTCTTTCGGCTTTGTGGTCAGGTTGGCTGTGGGGGCGTGAAGCAGTCGGGCCGTTCAAGAGCGTGCTGCGCAGGCGCCGTTATGATTGGAGCTGGCACACGACCGCGCTTTTTGCTGCTTTTGCCAATCTGTACCCCGGATTGTCACTCGGCACACCATGCCTTGGATTAATCGGGGAAAGTGAACCGGGTTTTCTCACAGCGGCTTTATTCTCCGCGCGAGCAGCCCAACTCCGCCTGGAAGGAATTTCGCTGCGCTCCCAAATTAACGCCTGCCAGATCACATGGAAGCTGGTGGAGGCAGATCGTGACCATGCAGAAATTTCCCCTGCCGATGCCCAAAACCACGTCTCCCGTTCCGGTCGCGAATACTTGAACGAACACGGCGAGCCGTCTGCGTACGAACCGCTCCATGCTGCGGCGATTTGCACACTGGTCCAGGCTGGTTTACCGGCCGCACCCGATACGATCAGCCAGGGATACACGACTGCGGGTTTGAACAATGTTATCCAGGAAGGCTTATCTTTTCGGTTGGGTTTTTTACGCTTCGGTGGCACACCGAACGCGTTAGATACTGGTCTGTGGTGGCTGAAAGATCCCAAGCCAACCAAGCTCCCGCTGGCAGACCGCTGCGAAGTTGAAATCGTCAATTATCTGGCCAGGAACCACCCGATTTCGGAAGCCGATATGGATGAGGCGGCCTGCCGGGCACTGCCCGGTCTGCACACTCCCGATCCTACCTTGATTGCCGCCATTATCGAATCCTATGCCCGATCCCATGAAAGTGATCCAGGCTTGCTAGAACTGCGCCCAGAAGATGAGCCCAATGTCCGCCGTCAGGGCCTGAATGATATGCGACGCCGTCTGTTTGAAATTGCCCACCACATTGGCTACGCTGTCGAAGGAGAGCAGCCAGTTCTCTGGAAACGCGCCACAGGGGAAATTGAATATGCGTTCTATCTCCAGGCATCAGCCAACATCAGTAAATACGTCTCCACCAGCAATTTTCCCGCCTCCCAATGTATTATCCTTTTACCCGGTGGACGGGCTAACCTCGTGATGTACAAACTACGCCATGATCCCAGCCTGGCAAAAGTTGTACAAACCGGCTGGCGGTTCTTAAAATTCAGGCATGTTATCCGAATTGCAGAAAACCCGCTGGTTACCGAGATGAATTTTGCTGAACAACTGGATCTTGACCCGCTGACCTACTCAACCCCCCAGATGCGCCTTTTTTAATTGGGATAAAGGCGGATTATTTTCTGACGGTGAAACAGCCCTCGCCATCAAAAAGTGCGCTTTTTTCAATCCCAAATTCATGTTGTTTCAAATTTTCGACCGCAGGTTTGACCGGCGGTGTTCCACCATCATGCAGGCATCCATGACGACCTGCAACCCGGCCTGCCGGGCCAAACGGGCGGCATCTTCATTAATAATCCCAGCTTGCATCCAAACCGCATTCGCCCCAACTGAAATGGCCTCTTCAACGACCGGCAATACAGCATCACTCCGCCGAAAAACCAAAACAAGGTCAACCTTTTCCGGAACCGAACTGAGATCCGGGTACGCCCGCTCACCTAAAGCCGATGCAATGGAAGGGTTAACGGGAATGATACGGTAACCCTGGTTCTGCAGGTATGCTGGGACGTAATAGCCTGGCCGGCTCTGGCGTGACGATAATCCAACCACAGCTATTGTTGTGGTCTTCTCCAGTATTTGCTGGATCTCCTGTTTTTGGTTCGAAATGTGATCGTTCAAAGCGGCTCTACTCCGGGCAAGATCCAGGCTCGATATGTACAGTGACACGATGAACTGGCTCAACATGATCGATTAGATCACGTTCAATCTGCTCCGCGAGGTTGTGGGCATCGACCAGGCGCGTATCGCCATCCAGGCGCAGCCGGATTGCCACGCTGACAAACCCATCCATCCTGTGTGAATGTACATCCAGCACCTCGCATTGATTGAACCGCCCAGCGAGGTATTCTTCTACCCGGGTGACCGTCTTACCATCAACATTGGAACTTATTTCCATTACCAATTCCGGGAGCGGCTCCAGGTGGGTTGTGATCTGGTGAGCACCAGGCCAACGTTCCCGGATGCGCTGCTCGTAATCCTCTGCCTGGGCATGGGCTTCATCCAGTGTCAGGTCGTTCCGAAATTCAAGGTGGGCTTCAATATCGAGGCCATCCAGCTCGTCCTGGCTGATGTATACATCGTGGACCCCCAACCCCATACCATCTGCAATCTGGCGTAAATCATAGGATATTTGCTGGTACACCTGGTATGACATGCTGTTTTCATCCTGGGTCTGTAATTCCAAACGACCGGGCTCAATATGCACCAGCACTTCAGTAACCTGGGGAAACTTTTGTTTGACCCAATTCTCAACCTCGGTAGCAACCCCATGTGCCTGATCGGTGCTCATACCCGGGTATACCTTTATATGCAGATCAACAAACACAGCTGCTGGCGCTCCCCGGGAGCGTACGCGATGCACATACCATACTCCAGGCACTTCTTGGGCGATTGCTTCCACAACCTCCGTGTCTAATATGGTGGCATCTGTCAGCCAACTCGCAGTGTCCCTCAATATTAAAAAGGCCGCACGCAGGATCAAGACGACCACCCCCGAGGCCACCACGGTATCCAGCCAGGGCCAACCCAGCCAGACTCCAACCAGCGAAGCCAGCACCGAACCTGTTACAAACAGGTCGGTTTTTGTATGGGTTGCATCTGCGATTAAAATTTCTGAGTTTAATTTTTTACCGGCGCGAGTTTCCAGGTAAACAATTAATAAATTCACCGGCAAGGTGAGTGCGATGATCCCAAACATAAGGGGGGTAAATTCGGGGGTGGTGCCTCCCCCGATCCGCTCAATGACAGCGCTGCCAATTTCCCAGGCTGCTGCCAGCAGCAACCCCCCAATTGCCAGCGATCCCAGGGTTTCATAGCGGGCGTAACCATAGGGATGGCGTTCATCCGGCGGGCGGTTTGCCAGTCGTATTGCCCCCAAACCAATTAAATTTGAAGATGAGTCCACCAGGGAGTGGAACCCATCTGCAACAACCGATAGCGCGCCTGTTAGCAAGCCCATGGTGATTTTCACCACGGTCACAGACAGGTTGGCGATCAGAACAGTGATTAATACCCGGCGGATTGCGCGGTAGTTTCGATTTGTTGGTTGGCTGGGTGTCATCGGTGAATATCCGGGTGCCAAACAGAACTGGGGTCTAAAATAATTTGGGAAAAACGCTCGGGCTTAGCTCTCGCATCAAGTTATAAACCGTTTCGATCACCGTTTCCACGTTCGGTTTCGACCAGTAATCCCCATCCGAACCGTATGCCGGACGGTGGGGTTGGGCAGGCAAAGTGCGCGGCGATGAATCAAGCCAATTGTACCCCCCCTGGCGCTCGAGCACTTCTTGCAGCATGTATGCAGTGGTCCCACCAGGTACGTCCTCATCAACAAAGACAATGCGGTTCGTTTTTTGTAGCGATGCAAGAATTTTACCACTAAGGTCAAATGGGAGAAGGGTCTGCACATCGATCACCTCTACCTCGATGCCTAATTTGTGCAGTCCTTCAGCTGCCTGTAAAACGATCCGGCAGCAAGCTCCGTAGGTGACGACCGTCACATCCGTGCCTTCTCGCAAGCGTTCCGGCACACCTAATGGGACAGTGAATTCACCGATATTCTGGGGTAATTTTTCTTTCAAACGGTAACCATTGAGCACTTCCACCAGCACCGCAGGCTCATCCGCTTGCAATAAAGTATTGTAAAAGCCGGCTGCCTGGGTCATATTCCGCGGTACCAGGACGTACATGCCCCGCACGAGATGAATCAGGCCAGCCATTAACGACCCCGAGTGCCATACACCTTCCAGGCGGTGTCCACGCGTCCGGATAATTACGGGTGCTTTTTGACCTCCTTTGGTGCGCCAGTATAACGTCGCCAGGTCATCAGACATTATTTGCAAAGCATACAGCAGGTAATCCAGGTACTGGATCTCCGCAATAGGGCGCAAACCGCGCTCAGCCAGACCAATTGCCTGGCCGAGGATTGTCGCTTCACGGATTCCGGTGTCTGATACCCGCAATTCGCCATATTTTTCCTGCAGTCCCTTAAATCCCTGGTTGACATCGCCCAGCCGCCCAACATCCTCCCCAAATGCAATCACACGCGCATCCCGCATTAGGGCCGCATCAAAACAGGCATTTACAATTTCGAAGCCATAATTCAAGGGCGAATCTGGCGTATAGACGGGCTTGACCACCGGCACGCGCAGGGCCGTACCGCTGTACAGATACGAGTCGTAACGTTCATACGCGGCTGAATGCTGCTGATTTTTCCAGGTCACCAGGGCTTCGCGATGCGGGCCAGGTTCATCCTTCAGCAAGATAATAGCCACGCGCACAGCCACCATGCAATCCCGCCGGAAGGGCACCTGGTATGAATTGAGCTGACTGACAATCTGTTTCAAAGCCACTGCCTGGCTGGACGATTGAGCCGCTGCGCGGATGATCTCTGAGACTTGCCTGCGATCGTCAAAAATTGGATGGATGTACGCTTCCCAGGCAGCCCGCCGTTTGGCTTCTACAAACTCATAATCCTCAATCTCCAATTCATGGAGCTCAGTTTCACTTGCCAGCTCATTTTTTATGATCCATGCCCGGAATTTAGTCAACCCATCGAATTCTGCCTCCCACGCCAGGCGCTCCGGAGACTTATAACGCTCATGACTGCCAGAAGTGGAATGTCCCTGAGGTTGCGTGAGTTCGATGACATGGATGATCGCCGGAACATGCTCTTTCCGTGTCACAGCGGCTGCCTTGTGATATGTCTCAATCAAGGTGGGGTAATCCCAACCTCGCACCTGGTAAAGGTCATAGCCATCCTTTAAACCAGGGGTCCGCTGAAATCCGCTTAATAATACAGACAGATCCTGCTTGATCATCTGGAATTCATTCGTCACAGAAATTCCGTACTCATCATCCCAGATCGAAATAATCGCCGGACTCTTTAATACCCCAATTGCATTCACTGCTTCCCAGAACAGTCCTTCGGATGTACTTGCATTTCCTATCGTACCGAAGGCAATCTCGTTACCCTGCTTTGAAAACTGAGTCATACTTGCCAGACTGCTAATTTCGCGATACAGGCGCGAGGCATATGCAAGGCCGACCAGACGCGGCATTTGTGAAGCAGTTGGCGAAACGTCTGCAGAGGCGTTGGGCTGCTCAGCTAAGTTTTTCCAGCTGCCATCAGTTTCCAGACTGCGCGTCCCATAGTGCCCGGTCATCGAACGGCCTGCGGTAGATGGTTCGGACTCCACGTCGGTATGTGCATAAAGTTGGGCGAAAAATGCCTCAAATGTCAGAGCGCCGATAGCAAACATAAAGGTCTGGTCGCGATAATATCCAGAACGGAAATCCCCCACCTGGAAAACTTTTGCCATTGCAAGCTGAGGGATTTCTTTACCATCTCCAAATATGCCGAACTTGGCTTTCCCGCTTAGAACCTCACGCCGTCCAATAATACTGGCCTGGCGGCTGCGGTAAGCCAGGCGATAATCTTGCAAGATATCGACCGCTGTGAGCGTTGTTTCGGCAATTGTGATGGTTTTATCCACCCCGACAACCATACCCAGCTCCTTTCACGGATTCTGATGAAGCAGACTCATCCCTATAGATTACATAGCCAATTATTCCCGGCAGATATTCCTAGGGAACAGGTGAATTTTACTCTCTTTTGTTAGGAAGGGATGATTTCGCGTGATTACAGCGGGCGCTCAATTAGAGGGGTTGGGCATGGATCACCTGGCGCAAGGCATCGATTGTCTGCAGGCGCCCACCATCTGATTTATAATACCAGAGGTCCCACCCATTGCACGGGCTACCACCGGCCAGCTGGCGGGCGATCTGGTGGATGGAACCCTCGCTGTCACCCATCCTGAGCAACCCATCGGGTTTCACCCGTGCAATTTGCCGGCGATCAGCCTGGAAATAAAGCGATTGGCCTGGGCGAAGCAGTCCCACTTCCAGCAGCTGTCCGAAGGGAATCCTTCCTGCAAGCTTTCGCCGGCTGCGGACCTCGAATACCTCCGGGTCATAATCCTCCACCCGGGTCTCTGTAATACGCTGGCGAGCCATCTCTACGTAATCAGGCTCTTGCTCGATTCCAATCCAATTCCGGTGAAGCAAGCTGGCGGCGACTCCAGTTGTCCCCGTCCCAAAAAATGGGTCCAGCACAACATCCCCCGGCAAAGTAGACGCCAGGATGATCCGGTAAAGTAAGGCCAGTGGTTTCTGGGTGGAATGAGCTTTTTTCCCATCCACTTTCAAGCGCTCAGGGCCAGTGCAAATTGGCAGCACCCAATCGCTGCGCATTTGTTTCCCATCATTGATCATTTTCATCGCCTGGTGGTTGAATGTATACCGCCCGGCTTTGGTTTTTCCCGCCCAAATCAATGTCTCGTGAGCATTGGTAAAGCGCACGCCGCGAAAATTCGGCATGGGGTTTGTCTTGATCCAAATGATGTCATTTAATATCCAAAAACCCAGGTCCTGGATAGCCGAGCCCAAACGGAAAATGTTGTGATAGCTGCCAATAACCCACAAAGAACCGTTTTCTTTTAAGACGCGCCGGCAAGCCATCAACCAGCGGCGGCTGAAGTCATCATAACTACCCACGGTTTCAAATTGGTCCCAGGCATCGTTCACGCCCTCTACTCGGGTGCGGTTTGGTCGCCAGAGCTCCTGGCGTAACTGCAAGTTGTAGGGAGGGTCTGCAAAAATCAGGTCAATCGAGTTCGCTGGGAGGGTCTCCAGCTTTGTTATGCAGTCGCCTGACAGGACCTGGTTGAGTGGAAGTTTGATAGCGCGCCTCCAGAGGCTTCACTTTGGTTTACGGTGTCGGGCTGGGCGTCACAGTCGGGACGGTGGGCGTCACAGTCGGGGTCGAGGTAATTGTCGGAGTTAGCGTCGGCGTCGGCGTATTGGTCGGTGTCGCTGTCGGTGTAAAGGTCGGTGTCGGCGTATATGTTGAAGTAGGGGTCGGTGTGGGAGTTGGCACCTGGATATTGAGCAGCATGCGTGATTCCGCGAATGTATTTACCGTGCTTTCCAGCAGCAAACGCAACGTGATGACTCCAGTCGGGATCTGGCTGACATCCCAGGTAAATATGTTTTCAGCCTGGGCATGCTCTCTGCCACTCCGATCGATCAATTCCCATTTGACCGGGTTTTCACCGAGGCCGTACTCCAGCCAATATCGCCGGAAATTTTGGGTTGCACCAACACGTGCATATATGTCAACGGGGCTATTTGCTATGCGATCCCCGTTCCGCGGTGCAGAAAACTCGATCACAGGGCGCGGGTCACTCGCGGCATTCTCTCTCGGGCACAAAAGTGATGATATCGTCAAAACCCACATTATCGATCCAACGCTGACCCTCCGGGTCCTCCAATATCCACCGTTTTGCCCAGGGATCGGTCACATTCAGGGCAAAAGCATCATCAGTAAATTCGGAACACTCCGGCGAAGCGCGCAAACCGGTCCAGGTATCGACCAGGACCTCGGTCCACAAGTCGTCATCTGCAGGCAGGGGCGGCTGATCCGCCGCAAAGATTTCTGTGGTCTGCTCTGGGCACCATTCAGAAGGCTCGGTGCCGGAAATGGCACACACCACCCGGTCAACAACACCGACTGGTCGCACAAATCCACTCGGATTGCCGCCTGTCAACTGCTGTATCGCCATCTGCATGGCCTCGGCCCAGATCGGCGCTGCCCCGGTCAGCCCGGTTGTGTTTACCATCGGTGAGTAATCTGCGTTCCCCACCCATACGCCAATGGCGACGTCCGGAGTAAATCCCAATGTCCAGTTATCGCGAAAATCATTGGTTGTTCCGGTTTTCGCTGCAACCGGGAATGGCAAATTCAAGATCGAGTTGCTCCCGAACATCGGTGCGCGGGAGGCATTATCGGACAGGATTGAGGTAATCAGGTATGCGTGCTCGGCGCGCACGACCTGCTCACCCAGAGTTTCCTGGTGCTCATAAACGATATTTCCAAACCGATCGACAATTCGGTCGATAGAATACGGGGGAATTAAACGCCCGTTGTTGGCCAATACGGAGTAAGCTCCAGTCAGCTCCAGCAAAGACACATCTCCGCCGCCCAGGGTCAAGGCCAAACCATAATCATTCCGGGTCAGGGAAGTTATGCCCAGCCTCTCTGCCATGCTGATAAATCCCTGCTCGCCGGGCTGGTTCGGATCATCGTAGATGCCGACATATTCCAATGCTTTCACAGCCGGAATATTAAACGAATTAGCCAGCGCCGAACGCACCGTAACTGGACCATGAAAGCGCCCATCGTAATTAACTGGTTTGTAGGGTGGGCGCAAATCGGTTGGGTTTCCCGAGGGCGGAAATTCTGAAGGCACATCCCAGATCAATGTGGCTGGAGTCCATCCCTTTTCAAATGCTGCCAGATAAGTTAACGGCTTTATGGAAGAGCCCGGCTGGCGCGGGCTGATCGCCATATTCACCTGCCCATCAATGTCGACGTTGTAAAAATCGGCAGATCCAACCATTGCCAGGATTTCCCCGGTTGCCGGTTGGATGGCAATCAAAGCCCCGTCATTGGCGCGGTTCGCTTGCAGCTGTGCGACCTGGTTACTTAAAATCGTTTCGACCCCATCCTGCAGGGCAGGATCGAGAAGTCGTATAAACGGAAAAACCGGATCGATATATTTCCTGGGGGTCAAACATACTTTCCAGCTGCGAACGAATATAGGTCACCCAATGAGGATGAACAATCTGGACATCCGGGTTTTTAAAGTTATATGTTTTGATGATGTTGGCAGCATCGACGGCCTGGACGACATCGATGCAAATCGGCTGGTTGTTGTTGCTGACATAAATACAACCCTGTTCCTGGCTTGTCTGTACCATCAACGAGAGCACCTGTTCCGTACGCGCCATGGTCACATCACGATTATTGTACACGTCATAGACATATGGCGCCTGGGGGAGGCCGCCCAAAAAAGCTGCCTGGGCCAGGGTCAGTTTATCGGATGCCGTTCCGAAATAGGTCTCTGCGGCGGCCTCCACGCCATAAGCCAGATTGCCGTAGTTATTTTCATTCAGGTAGAGTTCCAGAATATCACTCTTGGAATACAAGCGGGTGATTTCCGTCGCCAGAATTGCTTCTCGAATTTTGCGCTGGTAGGTCTGTTCGCTCCGTTCTTCGGGTGTAAACAATAAATTGCGTGCCAACTGTTGAGTGATGGTTGATGCACCCGAAACTACCTCGCCACTGGAATAATTCTGCAGGAAAGCCCGGAAAATTGCCAGTGGATTAAACCCCGGATGGCTGTAAAAATCTTTGTCTTCGGTTGCCAGCGTAGCTGCCAGCATAAACGGAGAGATTTTTTCGAGGGGCACATAGGTGCGTCTGCCAGCGGTGGGATCTAAGACTTCATACAATACACTTCCATTGCGATCGTAAATGCGCGTTGTTTCGAACTGGGCGGCTTTATCACGCAAGCCTTCCACATCCGGCAGCGTGGCAGCAATCCGGAAGTACTGGTAGACCCCGATGGATATAACCACAATCACGATCACGACCAGGCCGAAGAGCCCCAAAATTGCCATTCTCAACAAGCAGCCCAGGCTGGTACGCCAATCAATTCCCTTTGCACGGGAACTGTCCAGGCGGCCTACCTGAGGATAACTGTCTGGCGGAACGCTACTGCGCGAGCCAGTACCCGCCTGAGTTGTAGAATATGGACGTGGCTGAGTGCCGCCAGCTTGCGTTCCTGCCGCTGGTGGTGGATTGGATGTTTCTGCTGCAGGTCTGGTAATGCGAAATGCAGACGCCTGTTTCTTCGGCGAATCAACGGAAACTGCCCTGGCAGCTGCCGTTGGTTGGGTATTGCCCTTTAGAACGTCATCACTGGTTGAAATCGACCGCGTTGGCTGGGTGTCACCGCTGTGGGTAGGGTCGGCTGGTTTTTCCCCTGTTGTTTGAGGCACCGGATCACGCTGGGCAAATTCCGCAACAGGTTCATCGGGGCGGGTAATCTCATCTTCCTGGTCAGCCTGCATTTCCAGCGTAGTTTCAGCGTCAGGCTCCAGCACCTGGGTCGGGAGATCGACCAACGGACTCGTTTCTGCATCTGCCAGGGGCTCGGAGGCTCCTTCATCCACTGCATCCGAAGTCGGCGAAGCGGACTGCGCTCCGGCAGCTGGTTCACCACCAGCTTCACCTTCCGCAGTTTCCGCGAGCGGCTGGGTATCCGCCTCACGGAATTCATTCAGCAAGCGGCGAAACCGTGACGATGTGTCCTCCGCAGGATTCTCAAACGGGTCTGACATGGACGATTAATCTCCGGATCGACAAAGGCAACCGATAAATTTAATGTGGCAGTATATACAAAGTAAACCAGGATAAATTCTCAAATAAAGAAACAACCAGATTGGGTTTACGGATAACGTTTCGCTCTATCTCACCGTTTCTTTGGTTAAATTTCTGTCAGCACATTGCATTATGGCTTAGACGCAATCAGGGTCGACCAGGTTCCCTTCATAACGGTTTCTTCTTTTTGATTTTTTACATCCAACACCAGCACGACCAATCCGCCACCCAGACGGGGCATCGGTTTGGTTTCTTTGACTTCGAGCTGGACATGCAGCGTATCACCCAGGTATACCGGGCGCGAAAATTTCCATTCATTGATTTCACGAAATGCAAGTACTGTGCCTTCTAACACACCAGTCTGCACAGCCAGGCCGGAGGCGATTGATAGGCACAACAAACCGTGCGCCACGCGCTGCCCAAACATCGCGTTGGCGCTGTATTCAGCGTCCACGTGAATCTGGTTATAATCTCCGGATAACCCAGCAAAACTTACCACATCGCTTTCCGTTACGGTGCGACCTGCTGTTATGACGGTTAATCCGGGTGTAAATTCTTCAAAATACATGCCGCGCGGGCGTGTCGGGTCGAAGGTCATACCTGCCTCCAAAGCTAGAGATAATTTGCCGGGATTCATTCTAGCACAAAATACGCTAAGTGATTTTTGGCAGGCATACGGTACAATCTTGCGTATGCAGATCCTCAATTTACCATTGGGCAGCCTGCGTTCCCTCATTCTGGCAGCCGACGCACGGTTGAGCACCACAGATTATGTCAACGATCATATCTGGGAGATCAACCAATCGACTGCTGACCCAAGCGGGTTAAATTTGCAGACCACCTTTGGACTGCGGGCACGCAGTTACCGCATTTTCCCGCGCTTTGAAGAGGCCTCCACCAAGATTTCAGATCCCAGGGAATTCGAAAGTCGACCGGTGATCCACCAACTAGCTCCAAGCTACGCGCTGCTTACATTTGCCCCATTTGCCGGTTTAGATATCACCTGTGAATTCTGGGTGCCAAACTCGCATGCAGTCGTCTGCCGCTATACTTTCCGTAACAATGGAGTTACTACCCGCAACCTTGGCTTCAGCGTTTGTGCATTATTATCCCCCGGTCAAGATGGGCACCGGATGGTACCAGAACAAATTCAAGGTGCGCCTGTACTGTCTGGTGAAACCAGTGGTTTATTTCCACTCGTTTTTATGACTGGTGGTGTTGAGATCGATCAGGGGCCTCTACCAGGGCTGGCATTTCGAATAAATCTCCTGCCAGGAACCCAATACCAATCGCTCTTGGTGCAGACAGCAGCCGGTTCAAAAAATGAGTCTTTCGATCTGGCTCGCCGGATTGCTGCCCGAAATTTCGAAGCAGAGATTACCCGGCTAAGTCTTATTAATGCCGATCTGGTTGAAATTGAAACGGGCAACCAGGATTGGAATCAGCTATTCGCACTTGCACAGCAAACGGCGTTCCGCCTGATCGTCGGCCCAGACCAGCAGCTAACAGATCCAACCTTTGTCCTTGCCCGCAGCCCAGATCATGGATACTCCACCCGACAGGATGGTAGTGATTACAACTATCTCTGGAATGGGGTTACTCCTTTCCAGACCGCCTACCTCATCGGCATGTTACTGCCCGCCGCGCCCGAATATGCACTTCAATTTATCCGGAATTATTTTAAAGTTCAAAATCCGGAAAGTGGATTTATCGATTGGAAACCAGGTCCTGGCGGGCAACGCAGCCTGATCCTGGCAACACCCCTGCTGGCAAGTTTATCCTGGGAATTGTTCGAAATCACTGGCAAGCGGGTCTTCATCGAAGAAGCTTTCGAACCACTATCCCAATTCGTCTCAGCCTGGTTTGGACTGCGTTATGATCAAGATGCAGATGGGATCCCGGAATGTGATCACCCTGCCCAGCTCGGCTACGAGGACCACCCGGTCTACAGCAACACCGGGAAACAGGCTCAGGGAGTGGATATTTCCACTACAGAACAGCCCGGTTTGTGTGCATTGCTTTACCAGGAATGCCGGGCATTGATCAGAATCTCCGAAAAGCTCGGGCGGATCGAAGCTGTCCCTGAGTTGGCGGGCTATGCCGAGACTCTACGCCTGGCGGTTGAATCTCACTGGGACGAAACGCGCCGCCAGTATTCGGCCTGGGATCGTGATACTCACGTATCTTCAGCGGGCGAACGACTCGGGCAGCACGAAGGCAACGGCTCTTTGCCAATCCGCCTACGATTTGAACACCCGACCCGGCTTGTTCTGCAAATTCATTCCGCCCTGGGATTGCCCTCACGCCCCCAAATAACACTGTATGGACAGGATCAATTCGGGAATAATGTCGAACGCATCTTGTTACCCGAGCGCTGGCAGTGGTTCACTGAATTTGGCAGTGTAACAACCAACGATACATTCCTCTACCTAGATAGCGTAAAAATTCAGGGATTAGAGCCAGCAGATGAATTGTCCGTTGCAACCATCGATTTCAAAGCCACAGATTTAAGCTGCTTATTTCCCGTTTATGCAAAAATTACTCACCCCGCCCGGGCAGCCTTGATTATCGAAAAAACGATTACCAACCCCGAGCGCTACTGGCTGCCCTTTGGTTTGCCTGCCTGCCCGGCGAATGCTGATCGGATTCCAACTGTCGCCGCGGCCTTCGTAATTCCCCAGTGGAATGCTCTGGTGGGTTACACATTGCTGGAATACGGCAACAGGGCGCGGGCAGCAGAGCTCTTCAGCCATCTGATGAGCGGGATTAGCACTGCGTTTCATCAAAATGGGGTATTTTCGGCGAGGTTCTCTGCTCTGGATGGCTCAGGGAGCGGAGAAATCAACAGCCTCGAAGGCTTACCACCCATCGGCTTATTCTTAGCCACGCTCGGGGTCAAGATCTACTCACCCTGGAAACTCAAAGTCGAAGGCCAAAATCCATTTCCATGGCCTGTGAAACTGCGCTACCGCGGCTTGACCGTTGACCGCCGAAATGATAAAACCATAGTAACCTTTCCGGATGGGCAGATCGTTACCCTCACCGAATCTGCTCCATGTTTAGTCGTTGCTGCCTGAAGTCAGGATGGGTATTAAATCAGCCCCGATTAATCCGCATAACCAGAGCCATGAAAACAGGACATCCCGATTTGTCCAAACCAATAAATCCACCAACAGGACGGCTGATCTTATTTTCGTTGATCATCATCGCCCTTTTACTCCCGCTATTGGTTGGCTGTACCCCCGGGGAGGAAGCTGCGACTACCAGTACACCCGGCCTGTCGGATAGCACGGCTATTAACCAGGAAGAGGTCGCGGCAGAAGAGGAATCCGAAACTTTTATCCGGATCGAGGAAATAGTAATTGGCTTGCTGCTCCTGGCAGCGATTGTAAGCATCATCACCGAGCGTTTCCGCATACCATATACGGTTGGGCTGGTGCTGGTGGGCTTGGGGATTGCCCTCGTCATCCGTGACCCCTTGCAAAGCACTGTTACTCCCGAGCTTATCTTAGCGCTATTGGTCCCACCACTCATTTTCGAAGCAGCATTCCACATAGATTACACAAGCCTGCGCAGGGACTTTCTCCTGATCCTCGCTTTGGCGGTCCCTGGAGTTGTCATAACGATGTTGATGGTTGGCTCTGTGCTGTCTGTCACGACCCAAATCTTGAGCGCGACTGCCTTTATCTTTGGGGCCTTAATCGCTGCTACGGATCCAATTGCAGTTATTGCGCTCTTCAGATCTATGGGAGCGCCCAAGCGCCTGCAAGTCCTGCTAGAGGGCGAAAGTTTGTTTAATGATGGCACAGCGATCGTGCTATTTGGCCTGATGCTGGCAATCGTTGGCCTTAAGCCTCTGGTCATTGGTGGGATCAACATCACCTTTAATGGGCCACTGGGTCTGCTAAATGCCATCCCGGTTTTCCTCATCATTTCGCTGGGTGGCCTGCTGGTGGGCGGCGTTCTCGGGATTGTCGTCGCCCAGCTTATCGGGCGGATCGATAATTACCTGATCGAGATCACGCTGACCACGGTTCTGGCATATGGCTCTTACCTGATTGCTGAAGAAGTGCTGCATGTCAGCGGGGTGTTAGCAGTGGTTGCGGCAGGGTTGGCGACTGGCAATGCCGGGCCCAAGGGTATGTCTGCCACCACACGCATCGTATTATTCAATTTTTGGGAATACGCCGCATTTCTGGCAAATTCGTTCATTTTTCTGCTCATTGGCCTGGAGATCAACCTGGCACTTTTTCTTCAAAATGGGTTTGCTATCCTTTGGGCAATCATAGCGGTTTTAGCGGCACGTGTGGTCAGCATTTACGGCCTCTCGTGGATCGGCAGAGAAGTACCGGTGCGTTGGAAACATGTGATGTACTGGGGGGGATTGCGTGGGGCAATCTCCCTCGCCCTGGTATTAAGCCTTCCACTGCAAACACCAGAGCTGGGAACTTTAAGAGCAATGGCGTTCGGAGTTGTCCTTTTTACTTTGTTGGTCCAGGGATTGACAATGGGGCCATTGGTCCGCCGCATGGGTCTGGTAGAGCGCAATCCCGCCAAAGATGAGTTTGAGCGCCGCCACGCCAGGGCAGTATCTCTGCGTGCCGCCCATACTCGTCTGCATGAAATGAACCACCAGAATCTACTGACCGATTTTTCCTGGGAAATCCTTTCGGAATATCTGACACAAAAAGCGAATCGTGCCTCTCAATGGGTGAAACTGTCGCTTCAAGAAAATCCATCTTTACGAGCCGAAGAATTGAGCGATGCATACCGCGAAGCATTGCGCACCCAGCGCTCAACGCTTACCGAATTGTTTCATGATGGGATCATTTCTGAAGAAACTCTATCCGAGCTGGTGTCCGAAGTGGATGAATCGCTCCAAAACGGTGAGAGCCTCTGGAATGAAATTCCACACCCAGCACTGAGCCTGACCCATGTAGAGAGACTGATTTCAGCCATCGTTCAGCTGCAAGACGCCGACAACGCGGTCGCCGCCCTGGAAGAACTAGGTCTGGCGGTTACCCGATTTCCAAGCATCGGCGGGTTCTTGGGGCGCACGAATGTAACTTTATTGATCGGGCTGCCTGCCGGCAGAGAGGAAACTGTGGTGGAGACTCTTCAGAATAACTGCCGGAGACGGGTTGAATTTATGACGTCCCCAGTGGAGGGGGCACCAATTCCTGTGTCGACTGCGATTCCAGTCAATGTCGGTGGCGCAACCATTTTTGTATTCGACGTTGAACATTACGAGGAATTCTGATATGAAGTTGATTATCGCCATTGTCCGAGACGAAGATAATGCCGTTATCGCTGATGCACTGATTACTGACGGGTTTCGAGTCACTCGAATAGCCTCCACCGGAGGATTCTTCCGGCGAGGTTCAACGACATTGATGATCGGTGTTGAAGATGATCTGGTGGAAAAGGCAATGCAAATTATTCGGGAAAACTGCGGTCCTGTCACCGAACCGGGCGCTAAACGCGCAACGCTTTTTGTCCTCCCGGTCTCTCGTTTCCAGCAGGTATGAAGAACCAGCACTACATTTCCCCCTCGCAGTCTTTTCTCTACAGGTTTTATTCTCGAAATTCTTCCACCATATACACGAAAACTTCCAGGTGCTTACGCCGCCATAAATCGGGAGGCGAGCCCATTTTTTGGCACAGTTGACTTAAAAACTCGGCTGGTTGATGAATTTTCTCCCAAACCTGTGGCAGGAATGTCGCCCGGCGTGCACCTTCTTGAATTACAACCCCATCAATTCCAGGCTGCAGTTTTTCGAGCAAATCCGTGGGATCGCGATAGTCCAGCGGGAGTGGGGTCGTTAAGTGCGAAATTTCGATCGAGACCTCCGAGAGCTCATCCGGTTGAACTGGATGAAAACGAAAATCATTCAGCGCTGCGCCAACTGCGTGTTCACGCACATCTTCTGCCAATGGCTGGTAAGGATCAAGCGCCCCAATGCAGCCGCGCAAACGGCTGTTTGCCGTCAGGGTGACAAACGTAACCCCAAACTCTTGCAGGTTTTGTGGCAGGCGATCTATTTCCAATGCGGGAACTTTTTCTCGCCGGACTGCCGCTTCCATCGACTGGCGCGCAATCCTGAGTAGAATTTGTTTCTCTTCGGAGGTTAATTCTGCCGGCATCATTCTTGCAGCATCCGATAGGCACGGTTATAGTATAGGAGTGGGTTGAGGTGATCGAAACCCTGCACTGCCTGCACCACACCGATAAAAATCACATGACTTCCAAGGTCGATGCGCTGGCTGATCTGGCAGTCGAGATAAGCCAATCCACCGCGAATAAACGGAGCTCCGCTGACCAACCGGTCAACATCGAGGCCTTCAAACCTGTCCTGATCATCACCCAACCGCCCCGCAAAACGCTCGGAAATCGCCTGCTGATCGGCCGAGAGGATCGTAATTGAAAAAGCACCTGACTGGTCGGCAAGCTCATACGTGCGAGTACCTTTTTGAATGGAAGCCAGCACCTGAGGTGGCTCCAGTGAAACGGAAGTAAATGAGCTTACGGTCATGCCATGCATTGTCCCATCATGTTGGGCAGCGAAGATGGAAATTCCGGTTGTCCAATGACGCATCGATTGGCGGAATTCCTCCGGGTCAACCGTCATTAAGTGACCTCCTCCTGGCAGCTTGTTTTCGCTCATCAAGAACTGTATGGACTTGAATAATGCTCATCCACCCAGGACAACAATTGACGTATAGAATTGATCATACTTTTGGCAGTCAGAGAAGTCAAGTGACTGCGTGGAAGGTCGAAATCGATCGATTTATTCGTATGCAAACCCATCCCAGCTTCTTGAAAACTATGCGAAATTAAGGTACTATGATCCATCATGAAAGAAACAGCCTCCTCCCCAAGCTCCCCTCGAATGCGCGGTCCGATCAGTAATTTCTTCTTCCAGCTTCAAATTGTATTTATCGTGGGATTTATCGCAGCCACTTTATTTACTGCGTGGACACCGGCAGGATTGCTGCCGGAGGGGATTGCCAACCAGCCCGCGGCAATTTTTGTCCCCCAGACGACCGAACAAGCCGCGGGCAGCCTGGGCCAGAATCGATCCGGACCACACATTGGGATCGTTGCAGGTCATTGGGGTAATGACTCTGGTGCCGTTTGCCCGGACGGCCTGACCGAACTGGATATCAATTTAAATATTGCCACCCTTGTAAAACAAAAACTGACCGATCTGGGTTATGAAGTCGATCTGTTGAAGGAGTTCGACCCGCTGCTGACGGACTACTTTGCCAATGCTCTGGTTTCCATCCATGCTGATTCGTGCGCCTATGTTAATGATCAGGCAACTGGCTTTAAAGTGGCAGCGGCTCTCGGAAGCAAGCAGACCCAACAGGATAAGTCAGGTCGCCTGACTTCCTGCTTGCGAGCACGATACGCGGAAGCTACCGGGCTGGTCGTTCACAACAGCGTTACACCGGATATGACCTTTTACCATGCTTTTGATGAAATCAATAACGAAACCACCTCTGCAATTATCGAAGTCGGATTTATGAACCTGGACCGCCAGATCTTAACCCAGCAACCAGAATTAATTGCCGATGGTGTCGTTAACGGCATTTTATGTTATTTAAATAATGAAGATATTCAGTCAAACAACTAGGCTGCCTTTATTCAATCGCTGCGCATAAAAGCGGGCAATCGCCTGCCATTCCCAGCGGGAGATAACGTGGACTTATGGGTATCTGATCTTGGAATACCTTGCAAATATTGAATGCCAACAGCAGGCAAACCAGGCTGGGATCGCCTATGGCAGCTGACCGGCAAGCCGCGCCAAACCTGGATGTAAAGCAGGCTCTGCGTCAAGCATGGTTAGCCATGCAGTGCGGCGACCGGCGGGAAGCTCGCCGCTGGGCAGAAAAAGCGGCCAGCCTGGCACCAGATCGCGAAGAGCCCTGGCTGATGCTGGCTGCCCTGTCATCACCCCGTGCCAGTCTGGCTTACTTCGATCAAGTTCTGGCAATTAACCCTGACAGCCAGCCTGCTCGAGAGGGCCGCCATTGGGCCATCGCACGCCTGCGTAAAAATATTCCTAATTCTGTCAGGAAACAGCGCTTCCCCCAGCCGGGTGGGCCAATTCTAATCCCTACCGGTGCTCTGACCAGAAAAAGACCAGCCTATCTTCCGGCTGCTATCGGCTTGCTGGTGATTCTGCTGCTGGCAGTCATCTGGTTTGGACCTCCCCTTTTTGAAAGCGGTGGGGCAGTAAAAGCTGGAAATTCTGCGGCAGCTGCCCTGGCGCTGTTAAAACCGTCCCTGACGCCAACCGCATCCCCAACACCAACCGCAACGCCAACTGCCACGTATACACCCACACCCACACTGACCGCAACACCCACAGAGACTCCCTTCCCCACGGAGACCGCCCTACCAACCGAAACCCCGGAACCGGTTGAAGACGAGCCCGGTGAGTCCGCCGACTTACCAGCGGGGGTATCCAAGAAAGACCGCTGGATCGATGTGGACCTCACCCAGCAGACAGCATACGCCTTTGAAGGCAAAAAGATGGTGCGCTCATTTATCGTGTCAACCGGCACATGGCGGACCCCCACGGTAATCGGGCAGTACAATATTTATGTCAAATATCCGGCTGCCGATATGTCCGGTCCAGGATATTACCTGCCCGACGTTCCTTACGTGATGTATTTTTACAGTGGATATGGCCTGCATGGGACCTATTGGCATAATAATTTTGGAACACCAATGAGCCATGGCTGTGTAAACCTGACCGTTGAAGACTCGCGTTGGTTATTCGAATTTGCCTCGGTCGGCACCCTGGTGAATATCCATTATTGATAATCCAGACCATGTGCGCCCAACAGCCAGCCAAACCGACATTCACCCGGCGAAATTTTCTGGTCCTCTCTGGCGCAGGCCTGTTGGGATTAATTTGGCCGTCCCGGGTGACAAAATTCCAGCTTTCTTTACCTGACCAATTTGGTCGTATCACAGCCACCACGGTGAAAATTCACAGCCTGCCGACAAATAGCAGCCCAGAAGTGGGGGAATACGGACGGGATTCTCTCGTTCCCATCACACATGTCACAATTGGGAGTGGTGAACCAGAATACAACCGGGTTTGGTACCGGATTGGGCAGGATGGCTACGCCCATTCCGGCATGATCCAGCCGGTCCAGACGATCATCAACGAACCTCTCGAAGCAATCTCCGGGGATGGGCTGCTGGCAGAAGTTACCGTTCCATTTACCGATGCTTATTACCATCCTGGAAAAGAATATACGGTCGCGTACCGGCTGTATTACGAGACGACCCATTGGATTGACAGACTCGTCTTAGACCGACAGGGCCAGCCATGGTACCGGGTGCGGGAAGACAAATGGGATTTAATCTATTTTGTCCAGGCCCCGCACCTGAGAATTATTCCAGCCGATGAGTTCACCGGGTTGGCACCCGATGTCCCTGGAGACGCCAAACGAATCGAAGTCAATTTGGAACGCCAGGTGGTGATCGCATATGAATGGAACCGGCCAGTCTTTATGACCCGGGCTGCTACCGGAGCAAAATTCAGTAATGGGAGATTTTCAACACCGGCTGGACGCCACATGACTTATCATAAACGCCCTTCCAGGCACATGGCTTACGGCAATCTGGCAGCGAATGGTTACGACCTGCCAGGGGTTCCGTGGGTTTCCTATATCACCGAACGAGGCGTTGCTTTCCATGGAACGTTTTGGCACAATGATTATGGCCGGCCGCGCAGCCATGGCTGTATCAACCTGAGTTCCCAGGCTGCTAAGTGGCTTTTTCGGTGGAGTTTACCTTCTGTACCGCCCAACGCACAACGGGTTTACGAAAAAACTGGCACCCTGGTCGATGTTTTCGCCCCACCAGAAGAGTGAACACTGCCTTCGGGGGAGTTCGCCAGATCAGCGCATGAATAGGAGGTTTTGATGACCGATCTAACAACGGATTTTGAAAAGGCAGCCCAAGAGGTGCAAACGCTCACTTCCCGGCCGAACAATGATGTTCTTCTTAAGCTCTATGGGTTTTATAAACAGGCAACCAGAGGCGACGTGCAGGGCAAACGCCCCGGCATGCTGGATATGGCCGGGCGGGCCAAATACGATGCCTGGGCGGCTCTGCGGGGCATGGACCGCGAATCTGCTATGCAGGATTATATTAACCTGGTTGAGTCCCTGAAGTGAGGTTGTTCCGTACCAATCCAGTTATTGCCGATGCGTTACCAGTTTCGAGTTTGCGTTAACCAAGCATGTCGATTCCGTTATCCTGCCCAGGTCGAGTCCGGGCTCGGGTCCGCATGCCCACGCTGCGGGGCTGCAACCGAACTGGCTGCAGAAATCGCGACAATTCCAGAAAATAATCATGAGCCTATCCCGGTGAGACCGCCACCTGTGGCAGCCTTGCTCGATAATTTGCGCAGTGCGTGGAATGTTGGATCGATCCTGCGAACTGCGGATGGAGTTGGTATTCACAGAGTCTACCTGTGCGGCACGACCCCGCCTGCCGATCATCCGCGTGTAGTCCGCACGTCTCTTGGAGCTGAAGCCCATCTTGATTGGACCTGGCATCCAAATGCGCTCGACCTGGCGGGAGTTCTATTGGCTGAAGGTGCCCAGTTTTGGGCTTTGGAAACAACACCAAATGCTGAACCGCTCAGCAGGGCTTCGCAGTTCGACCCATCCACTGCCACCGTCCTGGTCGTTGGCAACGAAGTTACTGGTATCGATCCAGGTATTTTAAGTCTTTGCAGTCGTATTTTCTGGATCCCGATGGCTGGAATCAAACGCTCGCTGAATACGGCAGTTGCATTTGGAATTGCCGCTTATACGTTAGCTGCCTTGCAAGGTCCCCTTACAAACGCAGAATGAATCAGGATTACTGGGTTAATTCTTTATAAGATTCTCCAAAAACACCCGGCCAAACTACCCTGGAATGGTAAACTTTATTCAGTGTAGTGGTTATTTCCACAAGGTGAGTCTGCAATGTCCAAGGCAATTTTTGAAGGATTAGTGGTAGACGAGTTTGACCGACGAGCTGAAGTTGTGTACGTTGGTGAAGAGCCGTGTTATGTCGTCGATGATGCGGGATTTCGCCGGCATATTTTAGCAGCGGACATAGATCGCCAGGTTCTCGAACAAATGGCGGAAACCATCGAAGGAAACGAGCCGATGCTGGCAGAGCTGGCTGCAAGACAGCTGGGGCAAGAAGATATTTTTTCCAAAGCGATCATTGAGAAGCAGCTAAAAAACGCAGAAAGTTATTTGGAAAACCTGATGCAAGTCGGCTTGCCAGAAGATGCCCGCACCTACCTGGGTATGATGGGTTTTCGCATCCGCATCAATGTTCACGGCGAAATTATTGAGGTTGAACAACCCGGCATGATCGATCCCGAGGACGAATAGCCTTCAAACCAAAAGCTACCAGAGCCTGAGAAAAATATTCGAAGCAATTTACTAAGGAAAGGCTCTTATGAAGGCGGAAGGTTCGGTGCAGGAGGTGAGTCCTCAATAATTCCCCGCACCCGTTCGAGGTCTTTGGGGTGAGCAACAATTGCCAGGCGATCTCCTTTCAGCAGAACAGTATCCCCGCGGGGAATAATGAGGGACCAACCACGCCTGACACTTGCTACCAGGCTATCCTTGGGCCAGTCGATTTCAGCCATTGCTTTTCCGTCGGCTTCCGATCCAGATTTCACTGTATACTCGAAAACTTCGGCACCTGAGGCAGCACCCAATTTGATTTGCCGCCCCACATGATCGTCGGTGGCACGCCGGACGCGTGCCAGATCGTAAGCCTTAATGACCGTCGAACGGCGCAGCCATCCAACCAGGTGGCGGGAATTTCCCAATTCAACCACCGGCAGACGACCAATATCCCTGAGACTCATTTTGGCAATGGCCTCCTGAACGGTTTCTTGCGGGTAGGTAACCTGCATAGTGCGTGTGCAGAACTCCAGCACCGGGCGGTTCTGGTTAGCGCTGTCTTCTAAAACGGCTTCTTCAATATCCTGAATCGTCACCACGCCGTATAAATTCCCTGCATCATCAACTACCGGCAGACCATGGGACCTCTGCTCCAGCAGAATCAATGATGCCTGCTCGATCGTTGCAGATGTTGGAATGAGGGCTGGCACCTCCTCCATGACCTCCTCCACTGCCAATGACTCAAGCAAATCGATATCCCTGCCCTGGCGCAGCCGGATGCCTTTGCGCGCCAGGCTCAGCGTGTAGACCGAATAGGGATTGAAGCGTTCGCTGACAAAGACACTGATCACAACCGCAAACATTAATGGCAAGAAAATCCGGTAGTCATTTGTCATTTCAAAAAGCAGCATGATTGCCGTAATTGGAGCGCGAACCGTACCTGCCAACACAGCTGCCATCCCGACAAGTGCGAACGCCGACGGGTGAAACTGGAGCTGAGGGAAGATTTGATCGATAAATGCACCATAGGCGCCACCGAGCGCGGCCCCTAAAAACAGGGAAGGTGCAAAAACGCCCCCGACAAATCCCGCCCCAAGCGACAGGCTGGTGAGCAGCATTTTGAGAACCAGGAAAAGTAACAGCAGGCTGGGGACCAGGTTACGCCCAAACAAAATATCGGCGATAGCATCGTAACTATCTCCGAGCAGTTCTGGATATTTTAAGCCAACCACGCCAAGCACCAGCCCGATGATGACTGGTGAAATCCAGCGCGGCCAGGGCACCCGCTCGAACCAATCATGAAATGCATACAAGGAACGGATATAGGTCAGCGAAACTGGTACCGCGAGCAGCCCCAGCAGAAAATACAGCGGCAGCTCAATCGCTCCGTTGAAAGCATAAGGCGGAATGGGGAAAGCGGGAGTCGGTCCGACCAAAGCGCGAGTAAACACGGATGAAACCACCGAACCCAATACAACCATCCCAAATGCCCCTGTTGAGAGCTCTCCCAGGACAATTTCAATCGCAAAAAAAACGCCGGCAATTGGGGCATTAAACGCGGCAGAAATTCCCGCGGCCGCCCCGGTCGCGACCAGCACCCGAATGCGGTCAGTGGACAGGCGCGATAACTGCCCAATCATAGAACCAAAACTGGAGCCGATTTGTACACTGGGATCTTCAGGCCCGACTGAAGCCCCCGCTCCAATCGAGATCGCGGCCGCCAGAGCCTTAATCGGTGTACGCTGGTAGCGCAACCTGCCACCGCCCAGAGCAACCGCTTCCATAATTCCAGCAACACCATGATGTCGTTCATCTGTCAGCAGGAATTTACGGATCAATCCCACAATCAACCCGCCAATGACCGGAATGAAAATTGCCAGCCAGGCAAGGTTTTGTGGAAACTGGCCTAGTAAAGTCTCATGAAAGAAATCATGGATCCAGATGATCAAGAACTTAAACAGGTAGACTAAGACCCCCGCCCCCAGGCCAATCAACAGCGCAGCTGTCCCCTGTAATATCGTCGGTGTGAGCGCTAATCGCTCGCCAAGCTTATTAAATTTCATTCCAACTTATGTTTTCTCCGCTCAATTTTTCAGCGTTCCCACCAGATTTGTGCTTGAAAGCCCACCAATCCTACCCTATTCTAATCCCTGAATGATAGAAATCTTATGTGGTTCTGATATAGAAATCCTCAAATTAAGGTATAGTTTAAGCCTTGAAGCAGTTGATTCGCACGAGGTATGAATGAATAACTACGAAAATATTATCAATGTTACGGAAGCCGATTTTGAATACCAGGTAGTCGCTTACTCTCAGCAAGTGCCTGTGGTTGTTGATTTTTGGGCCGAGTGGTGCAGTCCATGCAAGATGCTTGGTCCGCTCCTTGAACGATTAGCCGAAGAAGGAGATGGCTCCTTCCGGCTGGCGAAAGTAGATGTTGATGCAAATCCAAATCTGTCCAGCCGGTTTAATATCCGCAGCATTCCTACTGTTAAGGGCTTTTACAACGGGCAGCCTGTAGCCGAATTTGTCGGCATGGTATCCGAAGCTCAGGTGCGGGAATTCCTAAAAAAGCTTGTACCCGATGAATCCACCCTCGAAATCGACAAAGGCCTAAGCTTGCTTGGGCTTGGCGAAGCCCGGCAAGCAGAAGAAACGTTCCGCAGATTGCTGGAAAACGGGTCGGAGTCACCGATGGTGTCGCTTGGTTTGGCTAAGAGCCTGCTCCTGCAAGGGCGAGGTGCTGAGGCGCTCCAACACATCGATACCATACCGGTTGGCAGTGCATTTGGATCTGCAGAAACCCTCCGTCCTCTGGCGACAGCGCTCGCCAAGGACTCAGATCCTTCAGATGACCTCCTGGAAGCGGCCTACCAACGTGCCCTGACTCTGGTGAAGCGTGGCAATCTGCCAGCTGCCCTGGATGGTTTAATCGATATCCTGCGCGAGAACAAGCGCTTCAGGGGCGGGGATGCACAAAAAGTTATCCTGGCTATCTTTGAGCTTCTGGGCACTCAGAATCAGCTTACGATCCAGTACCGGCGTGAGTTATCCAGCGTGCTTTTTTAAACATTTCACCCGACTCTGGTCATTTTATAAAATGAGACCGCCCAAAGTGGCGGTCTTTTATATTTTCCCGAATAATTGCCCTGGACTTGATTCAGCGATCGGACGGGGTATTCAGGTTTAGCTCACCGATCATGATCCTGAGTATTCTGCCTGAATTGTATCGATTTTATTAACTGCGGGCATAATAACGACCGGGCTGGCTGCGCTGGACTCGCTGTAGCTGGGTATTACCGAACAGCTCACTGAGGATTTGCTGACCTTCGAGAAATCCGACACGCGGCTGGGGTTTGCCCATGACAGTCACATCCCCCGCAAGCTGGAAATGGAAATGACGATCCTCGCCAATCACATGCACTGCCTGCCCCCAACGAGAAGGGATGATATGCACTTCATTGATCTCTGACCACGCCAGGGTTACATTACGAAGACCGTTCTGAAAATGGATCCCGGTGGCTGATATCTGCAGATAAGTCCGGCGTTCCATCCAATTCGACAGGCTGGTTCCGGCTGCCACGAACAAAAATAACACAAAAAAAAGGGGGATAAAGAATGAGATCGCTGAGCCGCGTGTGGTAATGACCCACCAAGCCCCACCGGTCAAAAGCACGAGAAACCAACCAGTAAGCTCGTTTTTGCGACCTGATAATGCTGGGCGGTACTCAAGCACCTCGTCTGTGGATAGCATGCCCAAAATTATACCACCCGCCATCCTCCAGCCGCACCACGGGAGTAGATCCGATAAGCAAACCCTAATGAACTTTTCTTTGACATTTTAATCTTCGGCAGGTATAATCAGCCTTCGCGAAACGTCTTAACTTAAACACTAACTTACTGCCCATGCGGTAGATGAATGAAAGTACTTTTCTGGAGAGTGTTCTATGGAAACCACTGCGATACCTGTTGAAACTGAGATTGAAGACCAGAACAAGGAAGCACCGCTGGCAGATATCCAACCGAAAACCCGCTTCACCGGCAAAATTGTCAAGACCTCATTAGCTGGGGCAATCGTTGATATAGGACTTGATAAACCCGGCGTCGTCCATATTTCTCAGCTACAAAGAGAACCCGTTAACCGGGTAGAGGATGTCGTCCAGGTTGGACAAACGGTGGATGTGTGGGTCCGCCGGGTTTTTTCCAAAAAAGGTCGCATCGAGCTGACAATGATCAAGCCGCTTGATATGGATTGGAAAGACCTTGAAGAAGAGATGGTTGTGAAGGGCACAGTTACCCGCCTCGAAAAGTTTGGAGCATTTGTTGAGATTGGAGCAGAACGTCCGGGCTTGATTCACATCAGCGAGATGGCCCACGGTTACGTAAAAGATCCATCGGAGATCCTGCATGAAGGCGATGAGGTCGAGGTTAAAATTCTCAAAGTTAATCGCCGTAAAAAACAAATAAAGCTCAGTATGAAGGCGCTTGCCCCTGCGCCAGAGCCGGAGCGCATTGAGCGGGGCGAACGAGGTGAACGAGGTGAGCGTGGTACACGCGGAGAGCGCGGCGAAGGCCGTGGCTCACGTCAAGCGCCAAAACCCGTCGATATGGTTATTGAGGATGAAGTCCAGGTCCCAACTGCGATGGAGATTGCACTGCGGGAAGCCATGGAACGCTCGAAGAAGGACACGGACGAAGAAGAAATCAAAACGAAACGTAAACAAGCCTCCAGCAACCAGGAGTTGGAGGATATGCTGACCCGCACCTTGCAAAATAAGGTGCGCACCGCAAAATAACAGCCGATATGGATATATTATCAAAGAGGGAACCTTTGCAGAGGTTCCCTCCTTTTTTTCAGCCAGACGGGCAAATAGTCCTGTTCAATCAATCCCCTTGGCCATTTTTCCAGGCATCTCAAGCGCATTCGAATGAGGTAAAATGCGCTTCTACCTTGTAAAATAGATTACAAATCCAGTTTAATATGAAGTTCACGTAACTGCGCTGCTTCCACCGGCGACGGAGCATCTGCCATGACATCCCGCGCAGCCTGGTTTTTCGGGAAAGCCATTACTTCCCGAATATTTGGTTCACCAGCCAGAATCATGCAAATCCGGTCAATCCCTGGTGCGATGCCTCCATGTGGAGGCGTGCCGTATTCAAACGCCTCCAGCATATGCCCAAATCGTTCTTGAGCCACTTCAGGATCCAATCCAATCAAGTGGAATACTTTTTCTTGCAGCTTACGATCGTGAATCCGGATTGACCCGCCGCCAACTTCATAGTCATTCAACACCAGATCATACTGCTGGCCGCGTGCCTTGCCTGGATCGCTGTCAAGCCAATGAATATCTTCCGTCATGGGCGCTGTGAACAGGTGGTGGCTCGGATCCCAGCGTTTTTCGTCTGCATTCCAGTTCACAAATGGGAAATCAATGACCCAACAAAATGCCAGGACTTCTGGATTCCGCAAACCTAACCGTTCAGCCAGGTGGACCCGGAGTCGCCCGAGCGACTCATAAACCACTGCCGGTTCGTCTGCCACACAGAGCAACAAATCTCCGGGTTCAGCACCCAACCGCTCTTTGAAATCGGCCAGTTTTTCCGGTGATAAGAATTTTGTAAATGATGAGCGCTCTTCACCTTCCGTTGTCAGGGCCAGGTAAGCAAGTCCTTTGGCACCGAATGAACGCACGAACTCCACCAGTTCATCGATTTGCTTGCGGCTGTAATCGCCCAATCCTTTGGCATTGATGCCCCTGACGTTTCCGCCCTGGTTGGCAGCCTCTTCAAACACTTTAAAACCAGATCCGGCTGCCCAGTCAGTCAAATCCTGTAACTCCAGGCCAAAACGCAGATCCGGGTTATCTTTTCCGAACCTTTCCATTGCCTCCCGGTAGGTGAGTCGCGGCCAGGGATTGGCGAGCAGGCGTTTTTCGGGCAGGAGCACGGTTACCAGCTGCGTAAACATACCCTCAATGAGCTGCAGGATATCCTCGCGCTCTATGAACGACATTTCCAAATCGAGCTGAGTGAATTCGGGCTGGCGGTCACCGCGTGAATCTTCGTCACGGAAACAACGCGCAATTTGAAAATACCTTTCAATACCGGCGACCATTAACATTTGTTTGAGCTGCTGCGGAGACTGCGGCAGAGCATAAAACTCACCTGGGTGCACCCTGGAAGGCACCAGATAATCGCGCGCGCCTTCGGGGGTCGTTTTGAATAGGATGGGCGTTTCGACTTCGATAAATCCGCGTGCATCGAGGTAATCTCGAATAAATTTGACCACTTTATGGCGTAATTCCAGGTTGTCACGCATCCGTTCGCGGCGCAGATCCAGGTATCGGTAATGCAGGCGAGTTTGTTCGTCCACCTCTTCTTCTTTATTAATCAAGAAGGGCGGGGTTTTTGAAGCATTCAAAACACGCACCCAGGTCGTTTCTACTTCAATTCCACCGGTGGGTAAGCGGGGATTTTCCATTCCCGGGGGTCTCAAGCGGACGATTCCCTCAATTTGCAGCACCCATTCCGACCGTGCCTCCAGGAGAACCTGGTGAGCTTCTTTTGATGTCTCAGGATTACTGACTACCTGGACGAGACCAAACCGGTCACGCAGATCGATGAAAGTCACGCCACCATGGTCACGCCGCCGGTGAACCCATCCCGCCAGGAGCACGGTCTGGCCGGCATCTTCAGGACGCAGTTCCTCACACGTATGAGTTTTGTACATTGCAGGCTCCTCGAAAAATTAAAATCGCCCTTCGCTGGAAGCGTCGGGCGATCCACTTATTAGGTCTTGCCAGCCCTGAATACAGCACCAGCCTGCCACCCGACGTTATATCTGGGCTGCAGGCGAATTATTGAAATCGATGGCTGTCTGGGGTCCCGGCATAAATTGATCTCCGCAGTTCCAAATTATAGCACGGGAAAGTTAGGGTTGGAGAGACGGCTTGAGCAGTTGAGTATGCTATGTTTCGACTGCCTGTCAGGTCAAGAGTGGTCCAATTCTGTCTAACGTGAAGGTGTTTCCCAATGATTTAATATTGTCAGTTAATGCATGTGACATTTGTCACTAATCTCACTCTTTATGGGTATGGAAACCAAATTCTTAATATATAATTAAGCCCGTATGAGACGCCGGTACTTTATATTAATAAACACAGTCTTATGGAGGTGGATCAAATCGCCAAATTCCTAACTAATTTTGTTCCTCTAAAAACATCACTGGAACCATTCAAGAGGAGAATGCAATGACAATTCATGTACGTAAAGCTTTGTTTGTGGTGGGGTTTGCCGTACTGCTCAGCCTGGTCCTGGTGGCCTGTTCTGGCGCGCAAACAACCCCTGCCCCAACGCAGGCCTGCCCGGAATCTCCAACCCCTGCACCTTGTCCAACTTGCCCGGAACAACAGCCGTGTCCCGAAGCGAGCACGATAGAGGTGCCCTTCGAGGCAGAATGGGCGGATTCGCCGCACGCAGATGAAACTGCCGAAGCCTTTGTCCATTGGAATGAGGACGACCCGGCGGTCGTTCCGACCTCCTGTGCCAAGTGCCACAGCACTTTCGGCATGCTGGATTTCCTGGGTGAAGATGGCACAGCTCCGGATGTCGTGGATAATGATGCACCCACGGGCTCGGTGATTACCTGTGTCGCTTGTCATAACGATACCACGATCAACCTGACCTCTGTAACCTTCCCATCCGGTGTGACGGTTGAAGGGTTAGGCGACGAATCGCGCTGTATGCTCTGCCACCAGGGACGCGCCTCAAAGGTGACTGTAGATAATTCAATCACCGATGCTGGGGCTGAAGATCCTGACACCGTCTACGAGGATCTTGGCTTTATCAACATCCACTACTTTGCTGCGGCTGCCACGCTGTATGCCTCTGAAGTCAAGGGCGGATATGAGTACGACGGCAAGGTTTATGATGTTAAGAACGACCACGTGCCCGGATACGACACCTGCATTGGCTGTCACAACCCCCATTCACTCGAAGTGCGCGTGGATGAATGTGCCGTTTGCCATGATGGTGTTGCCAGCACCGAAGATATAAAAAACATCCGCATGGTGTCCTCGTCCAAGGATTACGATGGGGATGGAAACGTTGAAGAAGGCATGTACTACGAGCTGGAAGGGTTGATGGAAACCCTCTACGGCAGCATCCAGGCCTATGCCTCCGATGTTGTCGGTACCGGGATTGTGTACGATCCCGCTTCGCACCCCTACTTCTTTGTGGATGCCGATGGTGATGGGGTTCCCGATCAGGGCGATAGCGGTGCCGTGCGTTATACCACCTGGACTCCACGCTTGGTAAAAGCAGCCTACAACTACCAGGTTGCAGTCAAGGATCCCGGCAAGCACGCTCACGGCAACAAATACATCGTGCAGCTGCTTTATGACTCGATTGAAGACTTAAATGCGAGCCTGAGCAGCCCGGTTGATATGTCTGCCATGGCGCGGGACGATGCCGGTCACTTTGCCGGCAACACGGAACCATTCCGCCATTGGGACGCTGAGGGTGAAGTTCCTGGCTCGTGCGCCAAATGCCATTCTGCCACCGGCTTGCCAACCTTCATCAAGGAAGGTGTTAACGTCGCTGCTATGCCGGTCAACGGCTTCCAGTGCAGCACCTGCCACGATACGGAGAACTTCCCGAACCGCTATGAAGTGACTTCGGTCACCTTCCCCAGCGGCTCTACGGTCAGCTTCGCCACCGATGCCGATGGCAAATTTACACCCGACGAATCCAATCTGTGTATTTTGTGCCACCAGGGCCGCTCGTCGACCAGCGCTGTGAATCGGGCTCTTGGTGATAAAGAGACAGATACGCCCGACTCAAGCATCCGCTTCACCAATATCCACTACTTTGCTGCCGGCGCGACCATCTTCGGCACTGAAGTCCAGGGTGCATATGAGTACGCTGGCAAGGAATACCTGGGCCAGAATCCGCATCCGGGTGACGGTTCCTTGGCGAAATGCCTGTCCTGCCACGATCCGCATTCTCTGCAGCCGAATGTACAGCTCTGCCAGGGGTGCCACGGGACAACCGCCCCAGAAGAAATCCGGTCCCCAGGCGACACCACTGATTACGATGGTGATGGAGACACAGCAGAGGGCATGGCAGGAGAAATCGAAACCCTGTCCGAAGCACTGTTAGCTGAGATCCAGACCTATGCAGCGGCAGCCGGCACTGGCATTGTCTATGACGCAGCCAGCTATCCTTACTTCTTCGTAGATGCTGATGGCGACGGCATGCCTGACGAAGGGGATAGTGGCCTCATCGGCTACAATGCCTTTACACCGACCCTCCTGAAGGCAGCATACAACTACCAGTATGTCCAGAAGGACCCGGGTGCTTTTGTCCACAATCCCAAGTACGTAATCCAGTTCGTGATCGATTCGATCCAGGATCTGGGTGGGGATGTAGCGGCTTACACAAGACCGTAAGGAATACCAATTTGGTTCGAAAGGCTGGGTGCAGGACGCACCCAGCCTTATTTCATTGGTATACTTATTGTGAAAATTTCCATTAGGAGGAGATCTCCAACAGCGATGGAGCATTGAGGGAAATGAAAAAGTTAATTCAGATGATAAAAGATTTTTTTCTACCGCCACCGGGGTCGCCAACCTGGCGGCGTATTCTGCCTTATGGAGTATTAGGGGTACTGACCATTCTTATCCTGAGTGGCGCGGTCTATGGGTGGGAATATACCAACTCGCCCCAGTTTTGTGGTGAAACCTGCCACACCATGCCGCCCGAGTACACTGCTTATCTTACCTCGCCGCACGCCCGGGTTGCGTGTGTAGACTGCCATATCGGTAAAGACTTTATTACCACGCGCATCACCCGCAAAGCCGGGGATATAAAACATATCATCTCCCTGGCTTTTAAACAGTATGAATATCCAATCCGGGCAGGCGACCTGCGGCCCGCCAGGGATACGTGTGAAAAGTGCCATTTCCCGGAAAAGTTTTCCGATGACAGCCTGCGCCAGATCAAGCAGTTCGCCAGTGATGAAGGGAATACCCCCTCGACTTTATATCTGGTCATGAAAACCGGCGGGGGCTCAAAACGGGCTGGTCTGGGGCGCGGCATCCACTGGCATATTGAAAACCCGATCCGTTACCTTCCCACCGATCCAGAAGAACAATCCATCCCATACATTCAGGTTGTCAACGAGGATGGGTCGACCACCGAATATATGGACATCGAAGCAAATCTCGATCCGGCTACCATCAACCCGGATGACCTGGAAGAAATGGACTGCATCACCTGCCATAACCGGATTACGCACCTCGTCAACCAGCCGGAAGATATCGTAGACACCTTGCTCAGTCTCGGCGCCATTTCCCCGACGATCCCTGAAATCAAGGAGAAGGGAGTAAACGCGCTGCGCGGTGAATATGCAAGCCAGGAAACTGCTCTGGCGGAAATCGCGGCGCTGGAAGGCTACTACCAGACCGTTTACCCCGATTATTATGCCGATAATCAGCAAGCTGTAACAGAAGCCGTTTCAGCTTTGCAAAGTGCTTACGAACAGAGTGTCTTTCCAGAACAAAAATCGGATTGGGACTCGCACCCAAATAATATCGGTCATTTATATTCCCCCGGATGTTTTCGCTGCCATGATGGTAAACATTTGAATACAGAACAGGAAGCAATCCGCCTGGAATGCAATCTGTGCCACGCCATACCGGTGCTGGCAGAATCGTCAGATTTCCTGGTGGATCTAGAAATCAGTCGCGGCCCCGAGCCGGAAAGCCACCTCAACCCCAACTGGATTAATCTGCACCACTCGGTCTATAATGAAACCTGTAGCGCATGTCACACCACCGATGATCCAGGTGGGACGAGCAATACTTCCTTTTGTTCGAACAGCGCCTGCCATGGGCGGGCCTGGGATTATGCGGGGTTTGATGCGCCAGGTTTACGCGATGTTCTCGTTGCCCAACTGCCCCCCACCCCCACACCTACTCTCGCACCTACGGCCACACCGCTGCCCGCTGGCAAGCCAACGGTTTCTGCCCCGCGACCGACCGCGACACCCGAGGAAGCGACCTATTCCACGACGATTGGCGCGATCTTTGAAAACCGCTGCGGGGCTTGTCACGGCGCATCAAAGCTCGCCGGGTTGCAGCTAACGGAGTACAATTCTTTGATGGAGGGCGGTCAAAGCGGGCCGGTGATTGTGCCGGGAGACCCTGACGCCAGCTTGCTTGTACAAAAACAAACCGCCAGCCAACCTCATTTTGCCCAGTTGTCTCCATCTGAGTTGGATGCCGTCATCCAATGGATTGCAGCAGGTGCCCCGGAATAATAAACCCGTCATCACCATCACTCATTCCAATTCGCCGGGTTACTGTTAGAGAAAAATTATTGTGGAGGTGGAGATGAGCGACGAAGAAACAACATCAGAAAACGAGGTGGATCGCAAAAGGTTTTTAAAAACTGCGATTGCAGCAATTGGGGGTATTATCACTGCCGGAGTGGCGATCCCTGCGGTTGCATACATCATCGGACCTGCTCTACAAAAAGAGCAGGCCCGAGATGCTATTGGCCTCGGGGCTATATCCAAGGTAGAACTTGGCGAACCCACTCTATTTAAGGTAAAAGTAGAGCAGCAAACGGGCTGGATTACAAGCGAAGAAGAGATTTCAGTCTATATCTATACCGAAAACGGCCGAGATTTCATTGCGATATCCAATATTTGCACACATCTGGGCTGCCGCGTACGTTGGATTACCGAACAAAACCAATTTTTCTGTCCATGTCATAATGGGGTCTTTGACAAAGATGGAAATGTCGTTTCAGGTCCGCCTCCCCGACCCCTTGATAGGTATGAGGTAACGATCGATAACGGCCAAATCTATATCAGCGGGAGTTGAAAAATGGCATCAATAGGAAATTGGTTGGATGAACGAATCGGTTGGCGCCAAGTATGGAACGCTATTTTTTTGCGCAAGATTCCCAAAGTGAATTGGTTTTATACCCTAGGGAGTGCAACCCTGTTTGTCGCCATCAATCAGATTGTCACTGGTATCCTGTTGACCATCTATTATGTTCCTACCCCCGACCATGCATACAACAGCGTGCAATACATAACCAATACGGTGCCTGCCGGATGGCTGATAAGGGGGTTGCATCATTGGGGAGCATCAGCGATGGTGGTTCTCGCAGTGCTTCATATGCTGCGTGTTATATTTTATGGGTCCTATAAATTCCCGCGCGAAGTCACATGGTTCAGCGGTGTTTTCTTGCTGCTGGTCACCATTGGCTTCGGTTTTACCGGCTATCTTCTTCCCTGGGATCAAAAAGCCTATTGGGCAACTACGGTAGGCACACGTATTGCCGGAACACCACCGTTGATTGGCGATTTTATATTGCGCATTGTTCGCGGCGGCGAGGAATTATCGGCAATCACACTGGCGCGATTTTTTGGTACTCATGTATGGGTATTACCTGCAATCTTGCTACTCCTGCTCTTGATTCATATGTATCTGGTTATTCGCCTGGGCATCAGTGCCGTGCCGAAACGAGAGGAATAACTTATGAATGAAAATGAGAAGCAAGAATATCTCGAAGAGTACCAGAAAGCCAAGAAAAAAGGCGTGCCCTTTTATCCAGATATCATTTTTAAAGATGCAGTCGTCTCCCTGGTCATTTTCCTAATCCTGGTAGGTCTAGCCTACTTCGTAGGGGCTCCGCTTGAAGCGCGGGCGAATCCTGCAGACACCACATATAATCCTCGCCCAGAGTGGTACTTCATGTTCCTGTTTCAGCTGCTGAAGAAATTCCCTGGAAATCTGGAAGTAGTGGGTGTAGTGGTATTACCCACTTTGGTGATCATCCTGTTGTTTCTCCTGCCGCTGCTGGATCGCTCACCAAAGCGATATTTTTCCCACCGTCCTGTGATTATTGGCATAACGGCGTTTGCGTTTGTAGGGATTATTTACCTCACAATCCAATCTTACCGGGAAATTCCTCCGCCTATTGCAGAGGAAGGTGGCGACCCAACGGCAGCACTTTATGCGAAGAACTGCGCAGGCTGCCATGGTGCTATGATCGGTGTTGCCCCAGGCACAAATCTTCATGAAATTATTGCCCAGGGTAAACATGAAGGTATGCCTGCCTGGAGTGCAGACCTAACCGTTGACCAGATTGATTCACTGGCCGGTTTTATCTTGTCTCCAGGTGGCAGCCAGCTTTTCGTAGAAAACTGTGGCGCATGCCATGAAACTACTGATTTGATCTCCAGCAACCCGATTGAAATTCGAAACACGTTGAACTTGGGGTCGGATTATCCTCCCCACTCTGAGGCGGATATACCAGATTGGACCGCGAAGCTAAGTACGGCAGAATTAACTTCATTGCAGAATTTCCTGATTGCCCCAGATGGACAAAGACTGTTCACTGTAAATTGCACTCCATGCCACGGTAATTCCGTTGCATTTGCAGGAAGCGAAGAGGAGCTGAGGACAATCATCAGTCAGGGCGGCCTGCACCTGGAGATGCCTCCCTGGCGAGAGAAGTTAGATTCCAATCAAGTCGATATTCTGGCCCGCTATGTGGTCAATCCTTCAGAAGTTCCAGAGGGGCAATCTCTATTCCAAGAAAATTGTACAGTTTGTCATGGCGAACAAATCCCACAGGTCCAGAGCGTGGATGAAGCCCGCAGCATCATTTCTGAGGGTGGCCCACACCAGACTATGCCCGTCTGGGGCACAATCCTGACACCAGAACAATTAGATGCCCTGGTAAGTTACACTTTTGACGCCGCAAGTGGCACCTCGCTTGAAGTTGGACAAGAACTGTTTGCGGCAAACTGCGCCAGCTGTCACGGCGACTTCGGAGAAGGCGGTCAAAATCCAACCCGTGCGGACGATATTATCGCCCCAATCAGTACAGGCGAGTACTTAAAACACGGGATGATGCCACCCTTCGATCCATCATTTCACAGGGTCAGCCGAATTTTGGAATGTCTCCTTTTAGCAGTAGTTTTGGTGGGCCGCTGGATGACGATCAGGTCGATGCAATCGTGGCTTTTATTCGCTCCTGGGAAGCCAATCCTCCGGTTGAACTTCCCCCTGAAATTTCCCGGCCAGAAGCTTTCGGGGATGTAAGCAAGGTTTACGCTGAACTTTGCGCACAATGCCATGCGGAAGATGGCAGTGGTGGTGTAGGTCCATCGTTGATTAATAACACCTTCAAACGAAAGTATCCAAATGATGAGGCTATTTTTGATACCATTAACCTTGGACATCAGGCAACCGCAATGATTGCCTGGGGCGAAATCCTTTCATCTGACCAGATTCAACAATTGGTGGAATTCATCCGGGAGTTAGGTGACAAGACCAGTACTACAGGCCAACCAACATCAGTACCCTCGGCTGGAGTTTCCTTCAAAAATGATGTGCTGCCCATTTTTAATACGAAATGTAAAGTATGTCATGGAACCTTGGGAGGTTGGGATGCCAGCTCGTATGAAACGGTTATGAATACCGGGAACAACGCGCCCGTTGTTATCCCCGGAAATTCGGATGAAGTCTGCTGGCTCAGAAAATTTTGGGAACACAATCTCAAGGTTCGATCATGCCTCCTGGTTCAAAACTGCTCGAAAGCGAAATCCAACTCATCTTGAATTGGATTACAGCAGGTGCACCAGATAACTAAACGAGCCAAAGTCTTTAGCCAGAACCTCCATCCATTTAGCGATGGAGGTTCTTTTTTTACGAACACTCGGCTTTTATCCAATTCCGCCTAGTATGAATGTGATTTTTATCACTGATGTGCAGGCATCTATCGAATATAATCTTCTTTCACTGGTTCCATATCTCTGGATTTCTTCGATGGAAAGAAATATTTATAGACCGGGATTTAAAAAAACCATTCTTAATCGCCAGATCGCATTTCCCCAAGATCACGGATCCTGGGTATTCTTATTCAGCCCGCTATTGATCGGCCTGTTTGTCGGAGGCAGCTGGTCAACCGCCAGTTTTTTCCTGATCGTGAGCTCGATTGCAGGGTTTCTGATCCGCCAACCGGTGACCATCATTGTCAAAGTCAACTCCGGGCGGCGCCCGGACAGGGATCTGCCGGCCGCGTACCTCTGGACGGGAATTTATTCCCTGGTCGGGCTGGCCGGTGTGCTGGGGCTTTTCATGGCTGGGTATGGATTTTTGTTAATTCTGGCCATACCAGGTATCCCAGTTTTCATGTGGCACCTCTACCTGGTCAGCCGCCGGGAAGAACGCCGCCAGGTCGGGGTAGAGCTGGTTGGCATTGGGGTCTTATCACTGGCGGCCCCAGCAGCGTATTGGATTGGGCAAGGGGTATATTCATCGTATGGTTGGTGGTTGTGGGCATTGACCTGGTTCCAGGCAGCAGCCTCGATCGTCTATGCTTACTTGCGGCTGGAACAGCGCACATTAAAAAACATTCCGCAGGTGAGGGTTCGTCTGAAAATGGCGCGTCGCGCCCTCGCCTACACCACCTTTAATTTCGCGGCTGTCGCGATCCTATCCACTGCTGGCGTGCTGCCTGTACTGCTGCCTGCAGCATATGCTGTCCAGTTGCTGGAAACGATCTGGGGCACATTGAACCCTGCAGTCGGCGAAAAACCTACCCGGATTGGAATTCGCCAGTTGCTGGTCAGTACTCTCTTTACAGTTGTTTTTATACTAGCCTGGGCATATTCAACTTAATCTATGCGCGACTTTGTGGTTGCTATGTGCGTATTGAATCATGTACAATGTGGGCGGAGTATTATCCTAGTTTCAGGAGAACAAAATCGCAATGGAAGCTACCCCTACCCCCGAAATCACCAGTGACGACCGGCTTTGGACAGCGCTTGGATATATTTTCACACCCATCATACCGATCATACTTCTCTTGATGGATGACAAAAAGAACCGCCCATACATAAAATATCATTCTGTCCAATCCATTATCGTCGGCATCGTTTTATGGATCATTATTGCCATTCTATCGGTGCCTACCTTTGGCTGTATTGGCTTGCTGGGATTGGTAGTGTTTTATTTTGCATATAAAGCCTACCAGGGCGAATATTTCGAAATTCCGGTTGTTACGAACTTTATGAAAAATCAGGGTTGGGTATAAATCTATGGAGGCACATTAAATGACGCTCGAAGAAAACACACCTGAAGACCCGAACAATGAACCCGAAAACGCACGCGAAGCTGAAATGCCCGCCGAGGCCGAGGTCACGGTCATAGAGATTTCCGATCCTGGAATGAGTGCGGAAGAAGGCGAACCGGTCAAATTGCCGCCATCCGGAAGTGGCCCAACACCACTGACTCCTTCGGAGGAGCGCACCTGGTCGTTAATTGCTCATCTTAGCATCTTGGCAAACCTGATTACAGGGTTCCTGGGACCGGTAATTGCGCTGATTATTTATCTGGTATTTCGCGAACGATCGCGCTACGTGGCTTACCAGTCTTTCCAGGCGTTCCTTTTCCAGCTCGTCTTCTGGGTAGGCGCAGGAGCATTGATCGGCGTGCTCTGGGCCCTGGTGGGCATCCTCTCTGTCGTTCTGGTTGGTCTGTGCCTTATCCCAATCGCCTGTGCAGTTTCTCTGGTGCCGCTTTTCGCATTAGGGTACGGGGTTGCCGCAGCGATTCAGACCGGGCAGGGCGAGGATTTCCAGTATTGGCTGGTTGGTAAGTGGACCCGCGATTTAATTGAAAAGTAAACCATCAGGTCCTTACGAGAAGGGGGATTGGGGGTTGTGGAAGGCAGGTGTGCTGTCTTCCACAGCCTCTTTGCATTCTGCATGCAAATGAATCGATCAAAAAAGGCCAATCGCATCCGTATTGTGTGAAAGCCCAGTGTAAAGAAACTTAAAATCTTGACTTTTCATCCGCTCGCCCGTAGAATGAAGGTGTCAAACAAAATGTTGTATTCCTGTGGATCCCGGGGAGAGACCCGCAAGGGCACCGAAGGGGCAAACCTGCCATACAAGTGACCAGGTGAAACTCTCAGGTAAAAGGACCCGCTTCTCACATGTCTCTGGAAAGTCTGGCAAGTGTGCGCATTGGGCATCTGCTTCTTGCCCTGGATGCTGGCACTGGTTAGCACCGATGGAGCAAGCGCCGGTCATAACGGCGCAAATCTCTCAGGTCAATGACAGGGGCGCACGCAAATTGCGTGCGCCCCTGTATTTTTTCAACAGATTGGTATCCTTAAAAAGATCATGACTTTCAAACCCCAGGAGGCTTTTCGATGAAAATTCCCGGCGATCTAAAGTACACCAAAAACGATGAATGGGTTCGTGTTGAAGGGAGCCTTGGCACGATCGGAATCACTGATTACGCCCAGGATCAACTTTCCGATATCGTTTATGTGGAAATTATTGTGGCTGAAGGAGAAAGTGTCAGCCAGGGCGGCAGCTGCGCCACCGTCGAATCGGTGAAAGCTGCTGCGGATGTTTATATGCCCGTCAGCGGTACAGTCAGCGCAATCAATGATGGTCTGGCTGATATACCTGAAACGGTAAACACCGATCCATTTGGAGATGCCTGGATGGTAAAGGTCGAGCTCACCAGCCCCGGTGAGCTGGATGGGCTGATGGATGCAGCGGCATATGAAAGTTTTTGCCAGGAACGCGAGCACTAAACCGGACCCTTTTCCAGCGCCAGCTCCCGATGATCAATTCCTAAGGATTTCCAGGCTGGTTTCTGGAACCGGTTTACAGAACAAACTGGTCTGATCAACCAAATCAATTAACGGTAAGGAGGCCCTAACCCATGTTCTTTCCACATACTGACGCCGATCGCGAGGCTATGCTGCGAACGGTCGGCATCCAGAAGTTAGAGGAACTGTTCAAAGACGTTCCAGCAGCATACCGGTTTCCCGAATTGGATCTTCCACCAGCTGCCAGCGAAATGGAAATTATGCAGGAGTTGGGTGAAGTGGCTGGGGCAAACCTCACCACCCGCGATCTGGCCTGTTTCCTCGGTGCAGGAGCATACAACCACTATATTCCCGCGGTCGTGGATGCGATCTTGCGTAGGGGAGAGTTTTACACCGCCTATACCCCCTACCAGCCAGAAATTTCCCAGGGCACGCTCCAGGCCATCTTTGAATACCAAAGCCTGATTACCGCCCTCACCGGCATGGAGGTCTCAAACGCCTCCCACTACGATGGCGCCACAGCTGTTGCCGAAGCCGTGAATATGGCCTACGCACAATTTCGCGGTAAACGCACCAAGATGGTTCTTTCACCTGCCCTGCACCCCCATTACCGGCAGACAGTACACACCTATACCCAGGGCACACCAGTCCGTATCGCTGGCGATGATGCCGATAATCTACTGGCCGGACCGGAAGACCTGCTGCGGCACGTAGACAGTGATACTGCCCTGGTCATTGTCCAGTACCCCGACTTCTTTGGCCGGATTTATGATTACACCCAGCTTGCCGAGCAAGTGCACCAGGCTGGCGCCATGTTTGCAGTAGCAGTCAACCCACTTGCTCTGGGCATGCTAAAGCCCCCGGCTGAATTTGGTGCTGACATCGTCACCGGGGAAGGCCAGCCATTAGGCATTCCTCTTTCGTATGGTGGGCCTTACCTCGGCATATTTGCCACTCGCCAGGAATATGTCCGCAAAATGGCAGGCCGGTTAGTCGGCGAGACCGTGGATAACCGCGGCCAGCGAGCATATGTACTCACCCTGACCGCGCGCGAGCAGCACATTCGCCGTGAGAAAGCCACCTCCAACATCTGTACAAACCAGGGCTTGATTGCCCTGGCATCAGCTGTGTATATGAGCGCCCTGGGTAAACATGGTCTCCGCCAAGTTGCAGAGCTGAATTACCAGAATGCCCACTATGCCGCCCACAACCTGGATGCGTTGCCTGGCTTCGCCATGTGGGCTGAAACACCGTTTTTTAACGAATTTGTTGTGCGCTGCCCTGCCCCAGTAGAAGAGATCAACGATTACCTGTTTGAATTTGGCATACTCGGTGGATATGACCTTGGTAAAGATTACCCTCAATTAGCCAATCATATGCTGATTGCAGCTACCGAAATGACCGGCAAACAAGACATTGATTTATTGGTCAACGTCTTAACTGAAATGGAGATGGAGGTAAGCCATGCCTGAGCCGCAACTTTGTGACATATCTGCACCGGGTCGCCAGGGAGTGTGGTTCCCCGCACCAGATGTACCGCATTTTGATCTGCCAGAGGGTCTGGTCCGTGACGATCTTCCCCTTCCCGAGCTGTCTGAGATCGATGTTGTCCGGCATTTCACGCGCTTATCCCAGCTGAATTACGCGATCGATTTGGGCATGTATCCACTGGGCTCCTGCACCATGAAGTACAACCCGAAAGTAAATGAAGATGCTGCCCGGCTGCCCGGCTTCGCTTATACCCATCCACTCCAGCCCGTGGACACCGTGCAGGGTTCGTTGGCACTGATGTACGAATTGCAGGAAATGCTCAAGGAAATTGGCGGATTTGAAGCTGTCAGCCTGCAGCCTGCAGCCGGTGCCCACGGCGAGCTGACCGGTGTTCTGATGATCAGAGCCTACCATCACAGCCGCAACGAAGATCACCGCAACAAGATCCTGATCCCTGATTCAGCGCATGGAACCAATCCGGCGACTTCGGCGATGGCAGGCATGGTCGTGATCCAGCTTCCGTCTGATGAACGCGGCAACATCGATCTGGATATACTGCGCTCGCATTGTGATGACACCCTGGCCGGTTTAATGCTCACCAACCCCAATACACTCGGGTTGTTTGAAGAAAACATCCTTGAAATTACCAGCCTGGTGCACGCGACCGGTGGGCTGGTCTATGGTGACGGCGCCAACATGAATGCCCTGCTGGGCATTGCCCGCCCGGGTGAGCTTGGCATCGATGTGCTTCATTACAACTTACACAAAACTTTCTCAACCCCGCACGGCGGTGGTGGACCAGGATCCGGACCCGTTGGAGCTTCTCCGCGTTTGGCTGCTTTTCTGCCCGGCCCGGTTGTCGTTATCCAAGAAGCCGGTGACGAAGAGCTGGCTCCTTTATATGGATTCAGTATGCCTGCTCAGAGCATCGGCCGGGTCAAGAGTTTTCACGGGCATTTTGGTATGTTCGTCCGGGCATATACTTATATTCGCATGCACGGCGCAGGAGGGCTGCGCCAGATTGCCGAATATGCAGTGCTGAATGCCAATTACCTGCGGGCGAAGCTCAAAGATGTCTATGACATCCCGCACGACAGGGTATGTATGCACGAGTTTGTTGCCGAAGGACGTTGGAGCGATGCCCCGGAGATTCATGCGCTGGATATCGCGAAACGGTTAATGGATTACGGTTTTCACCCGCCGACGAACTACTTCCCGCTGATTGTGCCCGAAGCATTGATGATCGAGCCAACCGAGACGGAAAGCAAAGAAACGCTGGATGCCTTCGCAGACGCCCTGCTCAAGATCGCTGCCGAGGCCCACAGCGATCCAGACCTGCTCAAGGCCGCACCTCACATCACACCGGTTGGTCGCCTGGATGAAGTAAAAGCGGCGAAGGAACTTGTTTTGTGCTGCGGGGTTGGGGTATTGGCACCGAATTAACCACCCGGTACGTCAATTCACAACAAGCCGCGGGGGTTGCTATACCACCAAAATTCTTGCAGCTAGTGTTGAAATCACTAGCTGCAAGTCATTCTTGCTCTCTTTACAGCAGGCTCGTCGCCTGCGAACATAACCCTCGCATGAGTCGATGGGTTAATCATCCGTTTCCAGGCTCTCATCTAAATGGCGACCCACCACGGGATGTATCCTGCCTCTCATCTACTCGATGATTACGGTCTCAAATTTTTCAGTTCCGCTTTCCCGCACTTCACAGGCAGCTTGCTTGATGTGAAATTTCCATGGCTTGATCTCCTGCCGTTTGTGAGGTTGAATCAGCAACCTTCAGGATGATCAATTCCCTGATAGTTTTTCCTGAACGAAGCCGTATCGTGTTCATGTGAGGTCCGCCCCATGTGAACGCCCCAATCGCTCCACGCGCGGGAGAAATGTCGGATCTCAGAGATAACGAGACCTAGAGAACAAAAAGGGTTGTTTGTCTCAAATATATTGAGACAGAAGCCATGCAAATCTTGAGATCGACCTGCTCCAGTCGCAAAGATAATGAGACTACCCACAATGTGTCTCAAAATTGTTGAGACTGGCTTCTTCCCTACTTTGTCTCAGAGATATTGAGACTGTCCTATCCAAACCGGCTGGCATACAATAACCTCCATCCATTTTAGTCATCCACAAAAAGGGAGCCGATATGCCTGTCAGAAAAGTGTCTAACCGGGGCAGGAACGCCATTGGGAGGTTCCCGTCGATCAAAATGGGGAGAATGATCGCGTTCGAGTCGCTGCTCGAACGCGATTTCATTTACCTGATCGATTATGAGCACAGCGTGGGATGGTTCGAGGAGCAACCTCTGACCATCGCGTACCAGCACGAGGGAAAGGAGTTGCATTACACACCCGACTTTCATCTGGTTGAGTGTCAGCGGCATGTCGTGGTTGAGTGTAAGCCGGAGTGCTTTGTCGAAAGTGCAGAGAATCAGCGTAAATTCGCCGCAGCCCAGGATTGGCGCGAAGGATTGGGTTGGGAATTTCGCATCATCACCGACAGAGAGGTACGTACCGGGTTTCGCCTGCAAAATATCAGGTTTTTGGCGCGCTATGCCCAGCTGAAGATGGATCAGGTCCTGCGCAGCCAGATCCACGCATTTCTGCAGGAAACACAGGCAACACCTTCCATCCAGGAGCTTGCCGAAGCCATCTTCCCGACTGCCTTCCCTGCTGGAGCGACTGGTTCAGCTCAATCATTATCCTCATGCTCGCACGCTGCTGCAGATCTGTCGCCAACGCCTGCAGGCGCCTGCTGATCAGGACAATCTGACCCGCCCCAAGTGGTTCGAGACTTTCCTGCAGTTGTCCTATCTGACCCATATTTCTCCGGAGGAACTGTTTGCTGCTTGCGACCATCGCTTTGCATCGTCCTTGGCGCCTCTACACCAGACGCCGGTGTTGATCCCCTGGAGCGAGGCTGCCCCCAAAGCCATGTTGACCCCCTCCCTGGCGCACAGCCGCCTGCGCTCTACTTCCACTGCGCAATATTGCCCTGCTTGCCTCCAATCGTCTCCCTACCACCGTTTGAGCTGGGTCCCGACCGCATCCACCATTTGTCTCGTTCACTTGTGTTTTTTGGTGGACCACTGTCCCCAATGCCAGAAGCGCATCTCCGTCTCCGAGATCGTCAGGCGACATTGCCACACCTGCCAGGCCGATTTGGCCACAGCAGAGGCAATATCTGTGAACGGGGATGCGCCGGGAATTCTGTCGCAGCAGGTGATTCAATTCTGGCTTTCGGTTGCCGAGGCGCCGCAATTACCGCCTGGGTTAGACCTGCCTTGCCAATCTGCTCCTGTGCTGCTCCGCTTCCTCGAGAGCCTATCCCGGCAATTACTATCCGGTGGTCAGGATTGGCCCGGCCTGACTGCTCACATTCCAGCAGCCACTCATCCTTGGCAGCACCTGCCTCCATCTCAGGCTTATCACCTGCTCCGCGCTGCTTTTACCGTCCTTTTGAACTGGCCTCAAGGGCTGTTCCAATTCCTGGATGCCTGCAGCTACCATGATCCTGGTCAGACGCCTGCTGACCGGCTCAAGCGCCTGGAAGCCCTGCGCCGGGACTGGTTCCAGCCCGCCTGGAGGAATCCCGATTTCCAATTCGTTCAACAAGGTTACGTGGCTTATCTGCTGGCGCGCGATCTTCCCTTCTCGCTGTCTATGGTTGAGCAGCTCAAAAAGGTCGATTGGTTCGTTGAGCAGACCGGTCTATGGACTGAAGAACGCACAGCGCAGGCCCTGGGAGTTTCCATCCAGAACCTGCGCCGGTTTTTCTCTTGCGATTCTCTGAAAGCCTGCCTGTGGCCTGGCTTGCGAGCCAACCCGGCCTTCTTCGCACGTGACCGCGTGCTGGCACTCCAGCAGAAATGGGATGTGGGCTGGTCGGTATCCGAAGCCAGCTGCTGGCTTGGCCTGTATCGTCCAGACGTAGTGGGTCTGGTGAAACTCGGGGCATTGTCCATCGTGGAAGGCGCAAATGAAGAAAACGAGACCCGCTGGGTGCTTTCTCGGGCATCGGTCGAACCGTTCTTTGCGACCGTCGCCAACCGGCTTGAGTTGTTTCAAGGCGATCGCCGTGACCTGACCAGCTTGGTGGACACTGCCAACTTCACCACCAGTCTGGGGATCGATCGTGCTGCGCTGCTCCAGGGCGTGGCAGGTGAGGTCTTTCCCGCTTTCAAGCGAGAAACCGATATTCAATACCTGGGACGCCTATGCTTTCTGGAAGCCAGTTTGCTCTCGTTGCCCGACCTGTGATATGCACAGCGAGGTTGGGTGACAAGCAACCAGTTTGCCCGTGAGAACGGCTACTCGCCCCATGTGTTGATGGATTGGGTGGAGAAGGATCTGATCCAGCCTGAGATGGATTTTGGGATGCGCAAATACTTTGTGCGCCAACGCCTGGAGCAACTGGCTGCCAAGGTGTCGACGCCCGCCCAGGCCCGTCGTATTATCTTCGAGACAACCGATGGATGAATGCCAGTCTCACTATCTCCGGGATGCCAGTCTTGCTATCTTCGAGAAGAGTCTCATTATCTTTGAGATCCTACAAGAAAATTGCCAGGCACTGCTCTTGACGCGTACAGAAATTGATATACAATTATACAATCATACAATGCTACAAAATAATTGTCCCCCTGACCGTATTGGAGATTCGCCTGAATTTTCGCTCCCACACCCTGCTTTACTATTAGATTGCCAGCAAGCTCGTCATTTGGTCGTGCTGGGGGTGATGAGTGCTGACCACGGTTCGCCAGTTGGGAATGGATACAGGTGTCAATTTCTATATGGTTGCCAGGGCCAATCGTCTGCTGGGTGTTGCTGGTAGGATCTCGACCCAGTAGGGCCGAGGGACCTTTTTCTGGCAGGCTATCTCCGAAGCTATCGACCACCAGGCGCACCTGCTGGGCATGGATGGCCTGGTAGAATGCTGTTTCAAGGAAGCTGCCAGCCACTCCATGCCAAGGTAGAAATCAGCAAACCAAGGCAGCGGTGTCTCGATCTACAGGCGTATCAGGAAGGCACATCACACCCTTCCAAAGGAACACAAAGATGGAATCCAATCAGACAATCGAACCTCTCCTCCGGCTTGTGCCGCTCTTAATCCCGATCATCCTCATCCAACTGGCCTTGATGATTTACTGTCTGGTGGACCTGATCCGCCGGGAGACGACCAAAGGGCCGAAGTGGTTGTGGGCACTCTTGATTGTCCTCGGACAATTGTGGGGGCCAATTCTCTATTTAATCCTGGGGAGGCAGGAATGACCGCCATTCAAACCGAGAATCTGAGCAAGACCTACGGGCAGATCAAAGCTCTGGATGGGTTGACCCTCACTATTTCTCCCGGCATTGTCTTCGGTTTTCTGGGTCCCAACGGCGCCGGGAAATCGACCACCATCCGACTCCTGACTGGTCTGGCAAAGCCCACGGCAGGTCATGGCCGGATTGCCGGAGTGGCGATCACTGACAGCAACCGCCTGGCGCGCAAGCTTGGCTATTTGCCCGAAGAACCGGCGTTTTATCCCTGGATGACACCAGTCGAATTCCTCGATCACGTCGGGCGGATTTTTGGCTTGCCTGCCGCAGAGCGGAAGCAGAAGGTCAGCAGCTTGCTGGAACAAGTAGGATTGGAGAGCGCCCGCAAGCGCCGAATAGCTGGCTTCTCACGCGGCATGCGCCAACGTCTTGGACTCGCCCAAGCTCTCATCAACAAGCCCGAAGTTTTACTGCTGGATGAACCAGCCAGTGCGCTGGATCCCGCGGGTCGCAAAGAAGTGTTGGACATGATCTACCAGTTGCGGAACGAATGTACGGTCTTTATGTCCACGCATATCCTTGCCGATGTGGAGCGGGTTTGTGACCGGATAGCGATTATTGACCAGGGCAAGTTGATCGTTGAGGCACGCCAGGACGAACTCCTGGCGCGCTACAGCCTACCGGCATTCGAATTGGAATGCGAGCCCGGGCAAGAAGAGCAGTTTGATGCGTGGGCAACCTCTATGGCGATTCACCCATGGATTGACCGGGTCAATGTTAACGGAACCCTGGCAAGGATCGATGTGAATGATGTTGAGCTAGCCAAGCAAACATTACTGCAATTGGTCGCTGGATCTGGTATCTCCCTGCGCCGCTATGAAATGGTCCGCCCTTCCCTGGAGGACATCTTCCTACGCCTGGTCGGAGAGGAGCAGCCGTCATGATTTTCTTTACGTCACTACGCAAAGAGTGGATGGAGTTGGTGCGCACCAGCCGCCTGGTGATTCTGCTCGCCGTGTTTCTAGGCTTCGGCCTGACTTCGCCATTGCTAGCCAAATACACACCCGAACTCCTGGGCTTAATCCCGGGAGCAGAGGCGATTGCAGGCCTGATCCCGACGCCGACAATGCTGGATTCTGTGAGCCAGTTTATCAAGAACACTTACCAGTTTGGTCTTCTGCTGGCCTTGCTCCTCACGATGGGGGTCATCTCCCAGGAAAAAGAGAAGGGGACAGCCGCAATGATGCTTGTGAAGCCTCTGCCGCGCGGCGTATTTATCCTCACCAAGTTTGCTGCATTGGGAATGGCTTTCTTAGGCAGCCTCTCCCTTGCCAGCCTGGGTGCTTATTACTATACCTTGATTCTGTTTCAAGCCCCTGATCTGGGAGCCTGGACGCTGATGACCATTCTTATCTGGCTGTTGTTAATGGTTTATGTCGCCCTGACGTTGTTTTTCAGCACCCTGGTGCGCTCTCAGGCAGCCGCAGCCGGCCTGACCTTTGGCCTCGTCTTGTTGTTTTCGATCGTTGGCTCGCTGCCATCTCTCGAGACCTACCTACCAGGCTATCTTTTGACCTGGGCAGGGCGAGCCTTCACAGCACAGCCGGTGACAGGCTGGGCCGCGCTGGGTGTCAGTCTGGGAATCATTCTGGTTTCGCTGGTCGGTGCCTGGCAGATATTTGAAAGACAGGAGCTTTAGAGTTACATTTGCTTTAGAGCGTTGATATTTGAACCCTAGGTTTTAGTGCACCCGCCCCGACCTGCCGGGGTGAACCGAAGCGGGGGCTTGAATTCCTGAACAATACTTACAATGCCCCATCCAACGGCTGTTTTGCATCCAACCCGGCAGTGATAAAATAAATCCTTCATACGATAGGATCGAAGGATAACTCTGTGAGTTCAAAACGAACGATTAATATTGTTGAGCCCCGCAAGACGATTGAAGTTCATCTGCCGGATGGCAGAGTACTCTCTGGACAACGTGGTTTACCGGTCGGTGAATTTCTCAAGGTAATTGAAGACCCGGCTCAGCCCACAGTAGGGGCCGTGGTAAACTCCGAGCTTCGCGAACTTACTTACCCCATTACAATGGATGCGCGGGTCCGCCCGGTAACCATGGCGAGCCCCGATGGCATGCACATCTATCGCCGTTCGCTGACGTTTCTGATGAGCGCCGCATTCGAAAATCTTTTCCCAGATGCAATTCTGGCGGTGGATCACTCGGTGGCTTCTGGAGGTTATTACTGCCAGGTGGAAAACCGCCCCCCCTTAACCACCGGGGAAATCGAGCGATTGGAAGAACATATGCGTGAGCTGGCCCGGGACGACCAGCCATTACGCCGCAAAGAAGTACCCCTGGCCCAGGCCATGGCTTATTTTGAATCAAAAGGATACAACGACAAAGTGCGCCTGCTCGCTCACCGCCGGAAGGATTACCTGGCTCTGTACCGTCTGGGCGATTACATGGATTACCATCACGGCTACATGGTCCCATCGACCGGTTACCTAAAATGGTTCGGGCTATCCCCGACAGATGGCGGATTCACCCTGCGGTTTCCACGCCGCCACCGGCCAATTGAGCTCCTGCCCCCTCCGGAATATCCAAAACTGCTCCAAACTTTCCGGCAGTATGGCGATTGGCTGGAGCGGCTGGACATCGCCAGCGTAGGTGCATTAAATGACGCCATCCACGCCGGACGGATTAATGAAGTGATCCTGGTCTCGGAAGCGCTCCATGAGCGCCTGATTGCTGAAATTGCCAGCCTGATCACGGAGCAGCGGGGAGAAACCCGGATTATCCTCATTGCCGGTCCATCGTCTTCTGGCAAGACCACCTTTTCCAAGCGTCTGGCAATCCAGCTGCTCGCCCAAGGCGTCTCCCCGTTTCCATTGGAAATGGATAATTATTTCGTTAATCGGGACGACACTCCGCGAGACGAGGAGGGCGAGCTGGATTTCGAGTCCTTCGACGCGCTGGATCATGCCCTTTTAGAGCACGATTTACGCGAATTGATTGCTGGCGAACGCGTCCGTCTGCCGCACTATAACTTTCAAACCGGACTCAGGGAATCCGGCGAGTGGGTGCAGCTGCACACGGGGCAGATGGTCATTCTGGAAGGCATCCATGGGATGAACCCCTCATTAATCTCGCAAATCCCCAGCCAGCAGCTCTACCGGATTTACGTTTCCGCTCTGACTCAATTGAACCTGGATCATCACAACCGGATCTCAACCACCGACACCCGCTTGATTCGCCGCATCGTCCGAGATGCCCGCGAGCGGGGTTACACCGCCCAGCAAACAATCCAACGCTGGGAATCGGTCCGGCGCGGCGAAAAACGCCATATTTTCCCCTATCAAGAATTCTCCGATCTGATGTTCAATTCCGCGCTGGTTTATGAGCTGGCTGCGTTGAAACCCCAGGCTGAGCCGCTGATCCGCCAGGTACCGTTTGGCTCCCCGGAATATATTGAAGCCAAACGCCTGCTGGCATTGCTCGAGTGGTTTTTGCCGATCAGCAGCCTGCTCATCCCGGACAATTCCATACTGCGCGAGTTTTTAGGCGAGTCAATCCTCCGCAGCTTCCGGTTGTGGGAAAATGGGCGTCCGTTGTTGCCCTGACCGGTCCTTTTATCATGTCCTGGACACGACGATTGTGGGATCCTACGAATATATCAACGCAATAGACGACTTTATCAATGCCAGGCAGCAGGCTGCCCTTGAGCAGCTGATTGCGCGGCTTGCGGGTCGCTCGGACCAGCTGCTGAATTACGAAGAAGTGCGCCAGAAATTAAAAGGCACCGAAGGATCCGCCCAACAGATGGAAGAAATTCCATTAGATGCCATTGTCGGCAGTGTCGGTCGATACAATGACTTTACACGAAGCTTTCTTCCCAAAGGTGAGGTCTCCCGGTCACGTTGGGCGAAAGTGAGGGCAGCTGTCGAATTGATCGCTGGGCTGCCCCCCATTGAAGTTTACAAAATCGGGCAGGTTTATTTCGTAAAGGACGGCAACCATCGCGTCTCCGTGGCTCGGCAGTTGGGGAACAAGCAGATCCTGGCATCAATCACGGAAATCAAAACGCGCGTGCCGCTTACGCTCGAGGATGATCCCGATACGGTTATCCTTAAGGCCGAATACACCAATTTTCTAGAGTGCACCCAACTTGATCAACGGTTCCCCGGCGCGAATTTGATCCTGACTGCGCCTGGAAATTACCCTATCCTCGAAGATCACATCCGCGTCCATCAATATTTTCTCGGGCTGGAGCGCAACCAACCGGTTTCGTTTGAAGAAGCGGCGGCATCATTTTACGAAAATATTTACCTGCCAGTCGTCCAGGTGATCCGGGAAACGGGTTTGCTGCGCGAATTTCCCAATCGCAGTGAAGCCGATCTTTATCTCTGGTTGGCTGAACATCGTGCCGAGTTGGCTGAGTCTCTGGGGATGGACATCTCAGCCGCACGCGCTGCCCAGGATCTCGCCCGGCAAAAAAGCCCGCAGCCGGAGCGGGTCGCCGCACGAGTCAGCACATCATTGTTGGATTCAGTCGTACCAGACGAACTTGAATCAGGACCTCCTGCCGGTATCTGGAGGCAGGCAAAGCAGGACACTCCTGAAAACAGGCGCTTATTCCGGGACATCCTGGTTCCGCTCAGCATTACGCCAGAAGGTTGGTCTGCTCTTGATCAGGCGTTTGAAATAGCCAGGCGAGAAGGCTCGAAATTGAATGGGTTGCATGTCACACCCGATGGCACTCCATTAGAGTCATCTTACCAGATGGCCATCCAACAGGAGTTTGAAGACCGCTGCGCACAGGCAGGTGTGAGCGGTCACCTGGCGATTCGCCCCGGTTCCATCGCCCGGGAAATCGTCGAACGGACACGCTGGAATGATCTAGTCGTTATACACCTGTCTTTTCCACCCCCTGCCCAGGGTCTGGGCCGGCTCACTTCTGGTTTTCGGAAAATCCTGCGGCGCTCATCGATCCCGGTCCTGGTTGTGCCTCAGAACAAATCCGGTCTGGAACACGCCCTGCTTGCCTACGACGGTAGCCCTGCCTCCCAGGAAGCGCTCTACCTGGCAACTTATCTAGGCTGTGCCTGGGACACTCGCTTAAGCGTCATCTCAGTTGGCGATTCCGCACAGAAAGTTGAAGAAACGCTCTCGCAAGCGCGGCAGTATATCGAGCAGCATGGTCTCGAAGCCAATTACCAGGCGCACAGCGGGGAACCAGCCCAAATAATTCTAGAGGCTGCCGCAAAGGCAGGCTGCGACTGGTTGCTGACCGGCACGTACGGCCTCACCCCATTACTGGAAATCGTGCTGGGCAGCACATTGGATTCCCTGCTCCAGAATACATCGATCCCTCTACTCGTCTCACGCTGAACGAGATCCGATCTCTTCGAACTGACCTGCCGGACAGCAGCCGTTGTGCTGTTCACGCCGGTGGTAGAATGAAATTATGCGCTCCCCGGATGCATGGCAGGATCTCACTCGCATCGAAAGTGAATTCTTCGACCTGGAAAAGCAGGTTCAAACCGGCAAAATAGCCGATTTCAGGCAGCTGCCTCCAGAAGCTTTCGCCTGGCATGCCTGGGATCTGCTGCCTCAAGAGAGAGTTTTCCGGTTCGCCCTGCCCTTTTTGAACCAACAGTTGGCGCGCGCCCGCCAGACAATGCCAGAAATCTATGCCTCGTCACCCAGGGCAGGTACATCTCAGCCGCTGACCACGCTTGGCGATTGGTACTCACTGCCAATATTGGTCAAAGATGATGATCCAGAAGCCGGGCTGGTTGGTTTTCGCGGGCACGCTGGAAGAAATCCGCTCAGCCTGCGCCCGACTGATATGTCCGGCGCGGGGATCGTTTTTGGCAGCGGTGGCTCGCTCGGCCGCGCTACACCCACCTTTCTGTCTTTGGAGGACCGTGAACGTGAAATCCAGGCCTGGCAGCGTGGACATGCGTATCATGGACTGCTTGCGGGTGATGTGGCGCTCTACACCTACAATACAACCCATAAAGGTGGCCAATGGATGCAAGAAAGCCTGCTGCGGCACGGAGTGCACACTTTGCTGCGCCGTCAGGAGCAGACTCCTTCCGATCTGCTCGAATTAATCCGCCAGCATGAAGTGAATGTGCTGTTTACCGTCCAGCCGCCGCTGCAATCCAGCCAAAATCAAGCGAAAGCTGCGGGCATCAATCTCTACTGCCTTGTGGCGGCCTCGTTGGAAAACCCGCACTTCCAGGGCCTGCTCCTCCCAGATAAGCAAGGGCACCAGCAAATCAAGTTCATTTTCCTGGGCGGGTTCCCCATTGTTTCCACAGCGATCGAGCTGCTGACTGAATACCTGGCGGGTGTGCCTGTTGCCACCCTGCTGGGTTCCTCCGAGGCCATACCCCAGGCCTGCAGCACCAACCCTATCCTTACACCGGGGGCAGCCTGCCATCATAACAACCTGCATCTGCTCCAGGCACCCCATTGGGTCGAGCTGTTAAAACAACAGGGAAATCGTTGGGTTCCAGTCCAAAAAGGGGAAACTGGCTTGCTGGTCTACAGCACCTGGGCTCGTGAAGGTACGATTTATTTGCGTTATGCGCCCGGTGATGCGGCAACGCTCCTTCTCAGCGAAGGCGAATGTACCTGCGGTCTCAACAGCCCGGTCATCGCCGACGTCCACCGGGTCGGTGCCGGGGAGCAAGAACTTCTGCTGGAGTATGGCTGCGCGGCCGGTTGACCACTCTCAGGTGCGCATGAACCCTTTGCATTTGCCCCCACTGTTATGCAATATTGGTGGTCGTGATCTATCCCGACCTTTGATATCATCCAGCTCGGTTTATTATCCTGAATATATCGTTCAGACGCCCCAGGCAGGCCTGCTGGATGTATCGAGTGCCATTGGCGCCTCCCGGCAGGTCGACCGTACTGCCTTGCCGGCCAGCATCCTTCTGCTGGAGCAGGCAGCATCAAATTTTTCGCCTTCAAAGGCGCTGGTCCAGCATACAGTCTGCACAACTGGACTTCCATATTCTGTCGTTGTGGGATTGTTGGCGGATATTCCACGCTGGTTGAAGGCTGTTCCCAGGCAGCTGGCTGCTCGCTTTACACCGGCAACTGGTCAGCCGGGTTTGCTGCTGGAATCCCTCCCGGGGGAGAACTGCTCGTACACACGCCGCCTTCAGGATATTGTTATGCTGTCCTGCCAGGAACCGATCCACGTGCTGCAGCTCTGGTGCTTGCGAATTTGATTTGCCTGGGCATCCCCGTAATCCTTAAAGCATCCCGCTATGATGCCGTTACCCCGGCGATACTGGACGCCCTGCTCGCCGCCGGGTTGGATCCCCATTTTGCCAGCCTGCTCTACTTTAGCAATCACAACCCGGATGCGGCGGCGATGCACCGCCGCCTCGTCGCTGAAAGTGCCGTTGTATGGACCTTCGGCCCGCGCCAACTTGCGGACCGGGCACTGCGCTACCCGCCGCAGCCCGCCAGCCAGCCGGACGATTTATTCGCCGGAAAAACGGTTCTCTATCATGATTACGCCGCCTGTGCTTCGCTAATCAAAGGTGGTTTCAGCGCAGCCACCCGCCAGTTTCTTACCCAATCCTTATCCTTCGCCAGTGGGTGTACGGCTGCGCGGGTTGCCTTCCTGCTTGATCAGGAGGATTGGGTCGACCAGGCAGCTTCCACCTTGGAACAGCTTCAGGTAGGTGATCCCCTCAATCCGGACACTGAAGTGGGATATATTCACCCGACCAATCTGGATACTTTGCAGTCATTGGTTCAGCGTTTTGCCCATCGTCTGCGTTCATTCGGTGGTGAACGCCGCTCCCCTTGCCAGATGACCCCATTGCTGCTGGACCTCCAGGATCCCATACCGGAGCTGCTGGGCGAGGAGATCCCGGCGTATTTCCTGGCAGTTTGGCGTTGTAAAGATTATTCTGCCGCCCTACCGCCGCTTAACCACACCCAAAATGGGCTGCCCCGCCTGGCTGTCTCCCTGTTTGGATTTAAAGACGACCTGCCTGATCAAGGCGAACTTGCCCACATTCGCGCCAGGACAATTCTGCAGGATCGACCTACATCCACGGTGTTTCCATTTTTCCATGAGGGTCATGACTACGCCCGGCTGCTGACCACGACAACCTTGATAAGCCTCGGTTCGGGATAGGCGTACCGGGTGCTGCCGTGCAGGCTTATGAAGTATCGGCTCGTATGGGGCAGTCCGTTGGAGCTCGCCCACCTGGAGGTAGGCGAGCAGGACCTGTATTGTCCTTTTTCGGTCCTTGAAAAGCCAGGATTGTGTTATAGTTGCCCAATTAATTGCATGGAGTTAGATATATGACTGTGATTAGACAAATTCACAAACCGAAAATTCGTGTGATGCACGGCATCATTCTCGGACTCCTGGTCGCCTTACTGCTGGTTCTCAGCGGATGCTCAGCGAAGGAGACCGAGAATCAGACAGAAGGAGATGAACAAGCGATGGATGTGATTACAACGGCTTCTGGCTTGCAGTACCAGGATTTAGCAGTAGGCAGCGGAGCCGAAGCAAAAGCTGGCGACACCGTCTCTGTGCACTATACAGGCTGGCTTGAGGACGGAACAAAGTTCAATTCTTCGTTAGATCGCAATCAACCGTTCGTATTCACCCTGGGAAAAGGGGCTGTGATCCAGGGTTGGGACGAAGGTGTTGCCGGTATGCAGATAGGTGGCAAACGGCGCCTGACGATCCCGCCCGATCTCGGTTATGGCAGCCGCGGGGCAGGCAATGTGATCCCACCCAACGCAACGATTATTTTTGAAGTTGAATTACTGGGTATCCAGTAAGTACAAGCGGCGGGGTATCCCGCCGCTTTTTATACCTGATCCTGTGACTGCCTTGGTTCAGACTGCCATGCGCGCCGCGATCAGCTCGCTGAGCACTTCACCCAGCCGCGTGATACCCTCCTTGATCGCTTCGGGAGAGGCATTCGAGTAATTTATCCGCATGGTGTTGTGCCCTCCACCAGTCGCGTGAAAAGCAGCCCCGGGTACGAAAGCCACTTTATGTTCGATGGCCATTTCGAGTACCTGAGCGGCATCCAGCCATTCTGGCAAGATACCCCATAAGAACAGGCCGCCCTCCGGGCGTGTCCAATGTACGCCCTCGGGAAACGTCTGTTCCATGGTTGCCAGCATGATATTGCGGCGTTCCAGGTAGACCTGCCGGATCGTGCGCACGTGCCGGTCCAAAAAACCTCCGCGGGCCACTTCATAAGCCACCATCTGGTTAAAAGTAGACGTATGCAGGTCGGTGCCTTGTTTCGCCTGGACTAATTTGCGGATCACATCCGGCGGGGCAATTACCCAGGCCATGCGCAGCCCGGGCGCCAGGGTCTTTGAAAATGTGCTCAGGTAGATCACATTGCCGCGGTAGCAGGTATCACAATGTTCCTGGTATTGACCATCCAGGACAACCACGGAAGGTAAATGATCGCCTTCAAACCTCAGCTGACCGTAGGGATCATCCTCAACAATCGGCACACCGTAACGATCGGCAATTTCAACGAGCTGGCTGCGGCGTTCCATCGCCAGGGTCACGCCGGTCGGATTCTGGAAGTTTGGGAGCACATAAATGAATTTTGGACCAGTACGCAAGGCACTTTCCAAAGCGTCTGTCCGCATGCCGTGTTCATCCGAAGGCACCGCAACATATTCTGCCCCATATGCATTCCAGGCTTGCAGTGCGCCCAGGTAGGTGGGTGATTCCACCAGCACCCGGTCGCCCGGATTAATGAAAATCTTTCCTAACAGATCAAGTGCCTGTTGAGAACCAGAGGTAATCAGCATGTTTTCGGGAGTCACATGAATTCCATAACGACTGGTGTGGCGGGCAATCATCTCGCGCAGGGGCAGGTAGCCTTCAGTCGTGCTGTACTGCAAAGCTCGTGCGCCTTCATCGCGCAGAACTCGCACGCAGGCCTCTTCCACAGCCTGCACCGGGAACATTTCTGGAGCCGGCAGCCCGCCTGCAAAGGAGATAATGTCGGGTTTTTCGGTGAGTTTGAGAAGCTCGCGGATTGCCGAGCTGGCCATACGCTGGGTGCGTTGTGCATAACGCTGCTCCCAAGGTGTAAGCATTCGTCCCTCCGAGGATGAATAAAACCGGGGCAGCGTGTACTCGCACACTGCCCCGGTGAACCATTTACATAAACCGACTAAGGATGATCGCCTGGGTCGGCAGGACAGTCCTATCGCCTGGCTGGAGCTCTGCCGGAGCTTTCTCCGGCTTATCGGAAGCCCCCTGGTAAATATAGATCGGCATGCCTTCTTCGCCAAATTTCAGGTCGATATAGGCCTGGCCGGTTAAGAATCCATCCCGATCCGCTGCGCAGCTCGTTACCACACCGATCACTCGACCACGCTTATCCATCACTGGGTCCCCCTGGTGCGCCATACGGACACCCTTTTCGACAAAGCGGAATCGGATGACTTCGGCACTGCGCCCCATCTCACGCTCCAGGTAAGCCTTGCGCCCGATAAACCAGGGTTTGTATACTTTGACATAAGACCCAAAACCAGCCTCTGCCACCCCCAGGTTTAAGCTACCTCCCATCTCATGTCCATAGAGCGGCAGCCCTGCTTCAGTGCGCAGAGAGTCGCCGCGCGCCAAGACCGCAGGGTTTTATTCCGAACGGTTCACCAACTTTCAGCAAAGCTGCAAACAATTCCGCCGACCGGTCCGGATGAACAAACAGCTCAAATGCCATCCGCTCGCCTGTATACCCCGTCCGGGACACGACCAGATCAAAACCACCGACTTCTGCTTCGCACAACTGCGTTCGCTGCAGCTTCGTAATCCGCTTGCGGGTTGCGGCGTCGCAGCCAAGGGCCAGCAGGATATCTCGGGCGCGTGGTCCCTGCATGGCAACATCCACGCGCATTTCTGCTCCTTCGTTAGGGTCGCGCAGGTTGCGCAGAATAGCTTTATTCCCATAGGCCAGTACCCACGGTCGTTCCCGGTCCACACAGACCCGCCCGGCTTTAACCTCATTTAACCATGCCCAATCTTTATCATCATTCGAAGCGTTGACCACGACCAGGTATTTTTCTTCGCCACGCCGGTAAACCAGCAAATCATCGATAACATTGGCATCCGGATCAAGAAAATGGGAATACAGCGACTCACCCACGGCCAAAGAGCTGATATCGTTTCCACACACGCTGTCCAGAAACGTACAGGCGTCTGGCCCTTCAGCCTGGTAAACACCCATATGGGCGACATCAAATAACCCGGCTGCCTGGCGTACAGCCATATGCTCATCCATTACTGAGGTGTACCTCACCGGCATTTCCCAGCCGGCGAACGGCACCATTTTGGCGCCAAGTGATTTGTGCAGCTCCACAATTGGAGTGCGTTTAAGCTCCCCAGATTCAGTCTCTTGCCACGAAAAATCGGGCAGAGACTCGCCGCTGGAGGCCTCTATCCCGATGTAATACGGTTTAAACTGCGATACCGGATCACCCTCATCAAGAATTGGCTCAGGGCGGGCAGTCGCATCCAACACCTGGACAGGACCGGGCAGCTTGCGCAGTAAATCCTCATCAAAAACCACGTACCCGTCTGAGAGGTCGCGCAACCAGGCAGCCGCCTGGGCGATCTGCCCCGCAGGTAATGTCAGGCGAAATTCGTAGTCCGACAGGCAGCTGACATGCCCATCGATGGCCCCCTGGGGTAGAAAAAGTCGCGTGGGGCGGGTATCACCGGGTCGCAGTGCACCAATCTCGCTCGCGATGGCAAAATTCAGGAATTTGCGGACATGCTCACCGGTTATATCAAGCGCATCCCAGGCAGCTCCATTCGATGTATCCGTATCCAAATAAAAGAAATGAGGGTAGCCGTGCCGGGTAACCGGGTGGTCGATCCCGGCTTTTTCAGCCAGGCTGCGGACACGCAGCTTAGAATCTTCCAGGAACAGAAAGTCAACCTTGGCGCGCGGCAGGTCGCCTTTGCGACCGGGCTGCGAATATGGTGTCGTTGCTTCCAACAAATCCGCGATAATGTCGGCAACTTCGACCATCTCGGCTTCCTTGAAGCCACGCTGGGTCACCCAGGGAGATGCCAGCCGGAGCCCGCTGGGGCGCAGTGCCGAAGTATCACCGGGGATCGTATTGCGATTCACCACCAGCCCCGCCAGCGCCAGGATGCGGGCGGCTTGGTCTCCAGACAGCGTAGAACCGTCCTTGCCCTTGATCGACTTTACATCCAGGTTGAGCATGTGGGTATCGGTGCCACCAAAAGGCAGCCGGAAGCCGCGCTCCACCAGCCTTTCGCCGAACGCATGGGCGTTCATCCGGATTTGGCGCTGGAGCTGCTTGAACTGGTATGTTTTCGCCAGCTTAAAGGTCGTTGCCAGGGCAGCAAATACGTTGACATGCGGACCGCCTTGCTCACCCGGGAATACGGCTTTATCAATTTTTTTCGAGATGACCGAACTTGTCGTCAGAATGCAGGCTCCCCGCGGACCGCACATGGTTTTGTGCGTCGTAAATGTGATTACATCTGCAATGCCGACTGGGGAGGGGAATTCACCCGTAACCACCAGGCCGGATACATGCGAAATATCTGCCAACAGGTAGGCGCCTACCATGCTGGCAATCGACTTAAAACGCTGCCAGTCGATCGTCCAGGGGTAGGAGGAATAACCAGCAACAATAATTTTAGGCTTGTGCTCGCGGGCAAGCGCTTCGATTGCGTCGTAGTCAATACGCTCAGTATCCGGATCGACGCTGTAATGGACGGCGTTATAAAGTTTGCCTGAACGGTTTACCGGCGAGCCGTGCGAAAGGTGACCCCCGTCGATCAGGTCCATCCCCATCAATGTGTCCCCGGGATTAAGCAAGGCTGTATAAACCGCGTTGTTCGCCGGCGCGCCCGAAAGCGGCTGCACATTGGCATACAGATCATCCGCCGAGTAGCCATTGGCAGCGAACAACTCGGCAGCACGCCGGCGCGCCAGGGCTTCCAGAATATTGGCATATTCGACCCCTTTGTAGTAGCGCGGGTCTGAATAACGCCGGTCATACGCCAATCGTTCCGGATAATCCAGGATTTCGTCTTCGCGCAACCAGCGGGTTTCTTCATCCGGATAACCTTCGGCATAAATATTATGGAATGAGGTTCCTAATGCTTCACGAACTGCCATCGGGGTTAAGCTTTCGCTGGGAATTAGAATTAAACGCCTGGCCTGGCGCTCAGCTTCCAGCTGGGCCAGCTCAAATACTGCCGGGTCCAAATCTGCCAGTGTGCCGCGAAAGATAAAATCTGACATTTACTTGCTCCTATGTTGGGATGAAATCTATTTCGAGCGGAACACGTTTCGCTCGTTGAATAATTAATACGGCAAGACTCAACCAGCGTTTTCCCATCCGCCTGAATTGTAGCGCTTCTGGAAGAAGCTGGTCAAGTGACGAACTTCATAATTACCCGTTGCATGTGCAGGTCATGAAAATAACCGGGACAGGTAATTCACCCAAATCCCCAGGTATTCCTTTAAAGCATTGGTAGTCAGGTTTAAACTGCCTGCCGATGGGAGAAAATTAATTATTTGAGCCCCTGGGCTTGCATGAACTAGAGACTCCCATTCGACATCCGACACAATGTAGTCCGCTGGCGAAGGGATGACATCCATTCCCAGGGATTCGAACAAAGGCACGGCACGCGGCATGTGCATGGCGGAAGTGACAAGCAAGATCCGCTTTGCACCCATCTGGCGCAGCAGCTCAGCGCTGAACTGCGCATTTTCAGCGGTATTTCGCGCATTTTCCTCCAGAACGATCTGGTCCTGGGGAACGCCCATGAAGACTAGAAGTACAGCCATTTCCTGGGCCTGGCTGCTTTTCGCCGGACCATACCAATCGATCCGTCCCCCACTGACCAGGACTAGGGGAGCTGCGCCTTCACGGTATAAATAAGCAGCATAAATCACACGGTCTCCCGCACCATTCACTTCGGGAATCTGGCGTGGAAACGAAACAGCCTCTGTCGCACCGCCCAGCACGACAATCGCATCAGCCTGGACAGGCAGATCAATGGGTGGATACTGCCGCTCCAGGGATCGCACCAGGCTGAAGGCTATCCAGCGATTTCCAGCCAGGGTCAGGATAATCAGTGCCGCCACCGTCAGGCCAATCATCCAGGCCGTTTTCCTGCGCAGAATTAATGCCAGGATCAGCAGGACACAAACGATTCCAACGGGATAGACAAAGACTGGCAGCAGCTTGGAAAAAAATAAGTCCATTAGAAAACGGAAAAACCCCTCCCGAGAATTCCAGGAGGGGTATGGTCCATATAGTTTCGGACAGAACCGGTCGCACCGTGCCTGGATACTGGATCAAGGAACGTTCGAACCTTATTTATCCTGGATGGGTATCACCGGCAGCTGCTTGATCTCTTCTGTGCTTAATTTCAAAAAGACTTGATCGTCATGAACATGATCGATTTCCGCAATCGAGATTGTGAGAACTCTTTTTGCTCAGCATATGACCGCTGTGAAGCACAATGTGTGTGATGTGATTGTTCTCTGGATTGATCAGGAATTCGTCTACAGTTCCCAGGTGCCCATCGGTCGCTTCAACCTTCGCCCCCTTATGCACCGCCAACTCATCGTGAGGAATTTGTTCAATATCCCGGTGGACGACCTTACTGCCGTGAGTCTTGTAATACGAGGCATCCGGTTGGGTGTAAGGCCAGTAATAGCTGTTTTCTCCCTGCATGGCAAGGTCTCCAGCCGAAGCGACAACATCAACAGTATGTCTGAGGAATGGGGGGTATTTCACGAAGTCGTCTTTACTGACTCCGAGCTTGATTTGATCCGCAGATGTTTCGACGACCACACTGAGCGGCACCAGGTATTCCTCATGATGCAGCCCCTTGGCTTTTACCACGAGATGTGTGACTGCAGCCGAGACTGGATTGTAGATGATTGCCATGCTTTCACCAACGTGGCCGTCGGTGCACTTCACAGGTACATTGATCGGGATCTCCATTTTCGCTGCCCTCCGAAATATTTTTCCAGGTGAGTTTTATTGCAGTCCATCGAAACTTGGCTGCTCGATATAATGTTTGAGCAGCAGCTGGCGGTAAATACCTCTACCAATCCCTGCCTAACTTCCTACACGCACAGGATCTATTTATGTGAAGAGGCTAGATACCTTGTTATCCGGTTGCTCGGTCGCGGTACCACCCAATTGTATCAAGCTTTCAGCGGGATAAGGGCGATCTGTCTGGTGCTAATCTTAATAATAATCACACACTCAAGGAGCAGTGGCGAAGATGCATTTTAAATACGCGCCCTCCGGAAACGAGACCGGGTGATCGAGAGGCTGTCCGGTGCATTCGATTTCTTCCAGGGGCCGGCCCGCATCACTGGCTGAGCGCAGGACCGTTTCAAAAAAAGTTTCCGCCGCAACCCGGCTCGAACAGGAGGCCTGCACCAGCTTGCCCCCCGGTTGAAGCACGCCCAAACCCAGCCGGGTCAGCCGCTCATACGCATGCAGTGCCTGAGGTACCTGGCTTTGTTTTTGGGCAAAAGCCGGTGGATCGATGATTACAAGCTCGAAATCGGCGCCCTTCTGCCTGTAAGCGAGCCAGGGCCTCAAAAGCATCTTCGACGAAAATTTCGTGCCTGGCAGCAGCCACAGCCGGGAATAGGTGATTGTGGACCAGGTTGCGCTGCGCAGCCTCCAACGCCGGCTGGCTGGTATCGATGCTGGTGATTTCTGACGCACCCGCCCGCGCCGCATAGACAGAAAATCCGCCGGTATAGGCAAACACGTTCAGCACCGTCTTGCCACCTGCCAGATCACCGCCGCGTTTCCGGTTATCGCGTTGGTCGAGGAAGAATCCGGTCTTTTGCCCGCGCACTACATCGGCTTCAAAGAACAGCCCATTTTCCTGGAAAATGACGGGGTGAACGAGTTTTGGCCCGTATAAAAGCATCCCATCTTCCAGCCCGTACAAACCTTGTGGCTGTCTGACCACCGTCCGGCTGAGGCGTAGTACCAGCCGATCCGTTGGCTTGCTGTCCATCAGCCCCGCCACAATCGAATTCAAATGCGGAAGCCAGGCCAGGGTGTATAGTTTGATGACCTGCGTCCCGGCATAGTGGTCGATAACCAGCCCCGGAAGCTGGTCGTTTTCACCATGGACAAGCCGGTAACCGGTCGTGACTGAATTGCCAGGCAGTTGGAGTAATGGCTCCCGCTGCTTGATCGCATCTGCCAATTTACTCCTGAACCAATCCTGGTCGATCGGGGCTGGCGTGTGGTGCTGCAGGACCCGCACCCGGATGGGTGCGTGCGGGTCGTACAGGCCAACAGCCAGGAATTGGCGCTTGTGATCGAAAATCACCGCCAGGTCGCCCGGCTGGCCAGCGCGGCTTTGATGTGTGATCGATTGGTCGAATACCCAGGGGTGCCCGCGCCTCAGCACGCGCTCAGCTTCCGGGGTGACGCGCAGCGCGATCCGCTCGGCAGAGGGGAGTGGCAAATGCGCCAGGGCTGGCAGTTTTTGGTGGGCGGGGGGTGCAGGCGGAGTTACCAAGGCAGGTCGTTTCAACAATTAGAACATCACGGACGATCCAAGTATACCCAAGGAAGCGTGTTCCAGCATTGAACTTACATTTAATCGTGCTGCAGCTCACTTGTGACAACAGGCAGTAGATTGATGCGAAGGGCCCATAAAGAAAACACCTTCAACTTAATGGTGAGTATTTCCGTCCAGTCACAGTTAATCAAGCCTGGCAGGTGTGAGTTTCACACCTGCCAGGCAGACCCCTATCCCCTATCCGGTTCTAGCGTTTACCTTCGATAAAATCAGGTTTCTCAGAATTGGGCAGCACCAAAGGCTGCCGGTTTTGTGCAATTTGCTCGCCGCAGGCCGTAGTCTCCAGGCGGTAGTTATCAAACCGCACATCCACGTTTCCTGAGTCGTAGGAAAAAACGATCAAACCACTGTAATTTTTGCCAGAAATAGGCACATAAGGCAGCACCGTTACATAGTGGCTGTTGATGAAAAATTGTGCGGCGCTCCCAGCGAACGAGATCATCAAGTGATTGCTCGCACTCCCAGGGTTGATGAATTCTGAGCTGCCTTCCTGAAGCAAACTCCAGCCTGTGTTCTCATGGTAATACCACAGCCCATACCAGCTATCCGGGTAAATTTCCAGGACGTAGGTTTCGCTGAAATCTGGGGCCAATCCGAACATCAGCCCGTAAGAGCCGAAAATCCCCGAGGCATTGCGCAGATCAATCTCCAGCTTACTCATTGGGTCTACCATTACCCCCGAGTTGATCGCAACCAGCCAATCTCGATTTTTTACGAGCGTCCGGTACTCACCGTTGTTGTATTCCAGCAGCAGGGTCGCCGTGTCTGCAACGGGCCAGCCCGATCCGGGATTACTGAAGTCATCCCAAAAAAACGGCTCGCAGGCGCGCTGCAAACCCGGGAAATACAAAACTCCCGTCCCACTGATGGCTATAGTTTGGACTGCGGTCAGAGACGAGATTTCATTACTGGCAGTCACGGAAATGGTTTTGGACCCGCGCGACTCCCAGGAAAAAGTAACAGTATCACTCGCTCCACCTATGTTAATTAGCGTCTCCTGGTCGGTAGCTTCCCAGGTGTAGGTGATCGGCTCGCTGACCTGCACAGGCTCAATTTCGACAGTGAAGGTATACACCGCAGAAACATCCCCCGTGTCCGGACCATTGAGAGTAATGGCAGTGATTGGTTCCGCCACCACTTCAGCTATTTCACCAGGGACACCAGCTCCCAGACCCACCGGCTCAGCAGCAGCGCGCACCTGGTACCCATCCAGCAGCACCCATAATCCCGCAGTGCAGCATATCGCTGTGAATAACAGACCCAGCCGGCAGCAGATTACGAATGAATTTCGAGAAATTTGTTTGGGAAACATGCTCAACACCTCCTTGTGGGCCAGCCCGCTGCCAGCCCACATGGTCATGACACAAATATGTGATTTATTCTGCGGTCAGATCCCAGATCCAGACGTTATCCCAGGTGCAGGTCGTTTCACCGGATTCCTGCCAGAGATAGCTACCCAGCACCCCTTCGCTTAATGTGGATAGAGTCATGCGGCCCAGGCGATTGCCATTGGCATAGATCGTCAACAAGGGTCCTTCCGCCACAAACAGATAAGTATTGGTTGCTCCCTGACCTTGATCGATATGCGGCGTAGATTGCACCTGACCACCAGGTGATACGGTTGAAACCCATTCCTTGTACTTCCAATACTCAACGTCCCAACTGGGCAACCCGGACAGGCGGATCGTCTGGAAAAGATAATGTGCCGCACTTTGGTCATAGGATCCGCCTCGCAGCCAAAAGCCGCAGATCACCAGACCGCCGGTGGATTCCCAGGTCAGGTCGGCTTTCAGCACGAAATCCGAAAACTCAGCGCCATCTCCGATTGGTTTATTAGCCTCGCTGTTATAGGTGTCACTGTGAATCACAATCGGCTCATCATTCATCCAGGCAAGGCGGCCCCGCTCCGGGTCCAGGTTGAGCTCAGCCAGTTCGGCTTTGATATCCGCTTCCAGGGCCTCATGTTCGGCGGCCTGTTCAGCCTCACTTGTAGCCTGCAGATCGGGAGTCGCGGTTGAGGTTGGCTCAGGGGTATTGGTTGGCTCAGGGGTAAAGGTGGGCATAGGTTCCGGCGTATCGGTTGGTGGTGGCTTAGTAGGCGGCGGAAGCGTGGTGGTCGGCTGAATTTCCCCAGCCACTTCTTTCGCAGATGGTTCTACAGGCCTCACCGGTGAGCAAGCAGCCAGCAGGACCAGGATAAGCAACCCCGCGGCCAGTATTCGGTAACTTTTCATGATTTCACCTCCACTGATGAACTAAAGATTGTTATGCAGAAATGTGCATACCGATGACGGGCCCGATGTATGGTTAATAGCAAATCAAAACTGCCAACGACAGGTAATCAGCTGTCACTTTCTGTCAAACATATGTCATTGTGTATTCAGACGGTGAAATTTTTTGGCGCAGCAGACAGTTTGAATCTCAGGCGATCAACCGTACAGAACTCACCTATCGCCGCCTGGGTGCACAAACTGCTGCCTGATTATTCGATCCGCATACAGAGAATTTCTTGCGCGTGAAGAGATCGCTGAAAAACACCTGCCAATCGGTTTGGCGATTTAATTTGTTTAATCTGGAAGGGTTTCGAACGAACCCGCCTTAGAAGCGTTGCTGCCAGGCGGGATCAAATTGAAATCTTTTTGCTGGATTTGGATAGCCTACCAGCGTTGAATTGGGATTTCACTCCCGGTTCGTTGCTGCGACATCAGGCGGTGGTTTGGCTATATGATACCGGTGAGGCAAGCCTGGATGGTTGCCAGTCATCCCTCAATAATTGGCGCTGTTGGTTTCCGAATCTGTGCTCTCTGGAATGAATCACCGGTTGAAAATCATGCGCTAGCAGGTTCCAGATGGGCTTCGGTCAGTGCATGGGCCAGGCCGCGTAACGCTCTGCGCCGGGTTCGGTAATACGTTCCTTCGGAGATATACAGCCGTGCCATAATCTCACGGTCATTCACGTCTTCCACATAAGCGTCATGCAGGATGACGAAGTTGTACCACACCCTCGGCAGAGGTTCGCCGGGACGGTTGCCCGCAGGGCGCAGGCTTTCGATCGCATTAACCAGCACTTCGTGGACGGCATGCCCGCGTTCAATATGTGTCGCCCCTGGCACAGCCAGCATGTCTGCCAGGGGCGATTTTCCAAGCAGAATATAATCGTGCAGATTTTTAAGGCCCGCCTCTACTTCCTTAATAAGCTGCGAATTGGGGTTGGATAGGATGGTTGTGCGCAGGGCTCCATCCATATACAGCGCATTCTGCGTTTGGGGGGCCTCGCTCTGGATTGTCGTAGCGATGAAGATCATCACAGCAATGTGGTCGGCGATGTCTTCCATCCAATGGAAATCGCTGCGGGTGTATTCTTTTAACCCTGCGCGATCGCCGATCCCTAAAACGGCCAACTGCTGCTCGCCAAAATAAGCTGGTACCAGCCAGCTCAATGATTCGCTCAGCTTCCCGGCAGGTCGGGCCAATTCATCCACTTCCACATCATGGGCTGGAAGCAAGAAATTAATTGGAAATGAATTGAAGGTCGCCACAACTCGGTAATTTTCAGCTTCGTGGATCGCGATCATGGCGCGGGATATTTGAAGATTCTTCGCAAAAACAGAGAGGATCTGCCCGAGGTTATTTTCCAACGTTTCCCTTGTGGCGCCGCCCTGGACGAGTTCGAATACCTGACGGCGGACCTGTTCTTCCCGGCGATTGTAAAGCCTGTTGAGCGACTGCCGCAGTAGATCATATGCACTGAAAGTGCTGATGACCAAAATACAGATTACCATCACCTGGATGGTCTCTAAACCCATCATGGCAGTCGCTATGATAAACATCAATGTAATGCCAAAAATCGCGATCGTTGAAACGGGAAAATCTTCGCTAACGGACCTGCGGTGGACCAGCACCTGGTAGCGCGCAATCGAGTAGGATATCAACAGTAAAGCGATAAGGACAAACAAGTTTGGCAGCAGGCGGGGCAGAAGCTTGTCTGTAATGGCAGCCAACGCACCGTAAATTACAGCACCCATGCCAAATGACAATGCCAGATAAAACGCAAAATTTAGCGGCCGGTAGCCTGCTCGGAATACCAGAACAAGATTGTAAATGATAGCTGCCGCACTCAGTCCATAAAACAGGTTAATGATCACGGATGTCGGTGACTGTAAATTAGGTGGGTCGATAAACATGGGGCTTGGTGGTTCTGTGCCAGAAATCAATACGAGTGACACGCCAGCCACAATCACTCCCGCAATCTCTCCACGTGCAATCCAATGGGTCCTTCGCTGCAAACTTTCCGGGAGTAGTAAATAAGTCAGACTCTGGGCAGCTACAATTCCAACCAACAAGGCTGCTGTTCGTAATTCTGAACTTGCTGCTAATGGGTTGATATGGTCGGTAAAGGATATGAAGTAATAACAGGATAATGAGAATAAGAGCCATATGGCCCGAAAAGCCAGCCGGTTGGAACTTGCCCGAGCGGACAAGTATATCGCCATAAATAAAGCCAGGGCCATGTTTACGACATCGGTCAGGACTGTCAATGATTCGATGTTGTTCATGAATCACATTCCCGATAACAAATCAGACAAACTTCCGCCGAAACGATTGAACCTTTCAATTCCACGCAAACTCGGTGGATACTTTGTTCCCCATCATGAAGGTAATCGCGGACGAGGGAATTCTTTAGATATTTTATATCACAGTTACTTGTCTAAAAAAAGTTGGCCATTCAAGATCCTCTTCCATACTCTCGATTGATTGAATCTAACTTGAAATTTATTTAATGTGACTAAGGTAGGATTACTTAGCTATGATTGAGATGCTATCTAAGATAAAGAAATTTTTTTCCTTGTAGAGGGGGCAGTTTTGTTTCATAGGATTCGACCTGGAAGGTTTCTCATGAAAAATCTGGTCTATTCTTCACGGAATTCTATTAAATCCGGCTTGGTGCTCCTTACAGTGCTAACCGTGGTTGTATCGGGGATGGTTGCTTTGCATGCGCGCGCCGCACCGGTGCCTCCCCCGGATGGATATCCCAAGTTCCTGAATTCATCGATGAGCGTTACACCAGAGCTTGCCACTGAAGGCGGTGAAACGCTGGCGTATGTCATTGAAATACGGAATACAGGCGGCGCGGCAGGCGTAGATACCACCATGTCCAATCCCCTGCCTGCCAATACTAGCTACAACATGGATGCAACCGCTACAAGCGGAATTCTGGATGAAAGCCAGGTGGGGGTATTATCATGGAGCGGTGAGGTTGGCTTCGACAGCTCCGTATTTCATCACCTACACTGTGGACGTGGCAGCGGTGTTTTCCGGTGTCATTGAAAACAGCGCAGTGATTGATGCTCCTGCCGCGCCAGAGCCGGTTACAATCCAGGCTAATACGGTTGTGTCGGACGATCCCATTCTTGAGATTAGCAAAACTTACGCGCCAGAGCTTCCAGGCCCCAACCAGCCTCTGACATATACCCTCACCGTCACCAATACCGGACAGCCAGCCGTTAACTTGCTGCTCACCGTCAGTGATGATGTACCCCAAGACACAACATTTCGCGCGGCTGGTCCGGATGGCAGCGTTTCGCTCAACGAGAGAAATTTAACCTGGACGCGCACCGTAAACTTGAATACGGGCGATTCAACGGAATTCTATTACTCCGTCCTCGTGGGAGACGTAGATAACGGAACCGTAATCACCAATACGAATTACCAGGTCGAGGCCAGTGGTGTGCAGACTGCGGTGGGTGAACCGCTCGAAACGACCATTGTTTTCCCTGAGTTATCCATTTACAAAACAATCTCCCCTGATCCACCGGGGTCGAACCGCCAAGCAACTTACAACCTCACTGTGCTTAATTCCGGGTCAAAAGCCACAGATCTCGTTATCACCGATGACGTGCCGGCAGGCGTACAGTATGTGAACGGTGGGTCATACAGCAATGGAACGATTTCCTGGCAGATCGCTGAATTAGATACCCTCGAAATTGCAGAAGTTTCTTACATGGTCGAAGTGCCTGACCTGGTCGATGTAGACCTTGTAAATGACAATTTCAGTGTTTGCAGCGGGGAACTATGTGCAGATGGCACCTCGCTGACCAGTGTAATCCTGGGTCCAGGATTTGAGGTTGAAGCTGAGGTAGATCCGATTGCGAAAGGCCCTGGCGGTGGAAATAAGGACCTTTTCCCCACGTTGTGGCTCCGCAACAACGGGCCTGGGAACGCGGTGGACGCCCAGGTTGTGCTGTATTTCATACGCATCAGTGTCTCTGAAAACGACCTGATCGCCTACACACCCGATGGAGAAGTACAAACCTTTCCTGACGGGCCTGAATGTGGTGAAAATTGCGTGTCCTACCTTTGGAGCGGCGATCTGGATGTTGGAGAAGAAGTAATCTTCACCACAGAAGAAGGTCAATCGACCATTGGCGGCGAGGAGGGAACCGAATATTCTGCGACCATCGAAGTGACGGACGAGTTGGGTGGCACCGTCACCGAGCCGGTTTCCGCTACCGCCACGGGAATCGTCACGCACCATGCGAACCTCCTGCCAACCAAAATGGCGCCTGAGACGATTGGGCGCGGAGAGCTATTGACCTATACCTTCGAGATTTGGAACAGCGGTCTGTCGACAGAGGTTGATCACCAATTTCCTACACTGACAGACACAGTCCCAGCCAATACTACCTTCATGAGTGCCAGTGATGGTGGCGTTGCCACTTCCGGAAATGGGGCCACAGTTGTCAGCTGGACCTTACCCGCGATCAGCACCGGTGAAATACTCTATCGATCCTATGTCGTGCAGGTTGCAGATGATTTGCCAGCGGGTACGGAAATCATTAATGATGCATACGGCACCACCTGGTATGAGAGCGAAATAGCCGCGGAAATTTCCAATACGGGCGAACCAGTTGTAACGACAGTGATCGAAACCGGGCTGGTCGGATCCAGCAAGGTCGTAACTCCGGTAGCCGCCCTGCCTGGTCCGGATGTTTTATTGACCTACGAATTGCATATTGCGAACACGAGCACCAATCCACTTGAAAATGTAGTGGTCACCGATTTTCTGCCCTGGCAGCACTCCACCTATCAAGAGGATGTGGCTGCCAGCGGCGGTGTGACGAGCGATGATATCGTCAGCCTGGCGTGGACTGGAGACCTCGCCGCAAACAGCGAAGAAGTTCTGACGTTTACCGTTACCGTGGATCCATTTTATGAGGGGGTAATCACCAATACTGCTACCATCGAGCATGAAAGCCTGCTGGAGCCGCTCATTCTGACTGCACTTGCCTATATCACCGATGATCCGGTGCTGCAGATCCAGAAATCGGCTTCCCCAGATCCGGTCGAGACAGGTGATGATTTGATTTACACCATCGAAGTCAGCAACCTGGCACAAACGGCAACGAATCTAGTGTTATATGATGTCATCCCGACCAACACCACTTACGTGCACGGTTCCGCATCATCTCCGGGCAGGCTCGATACGAACCGGGTTCTTTGGGATTTCCCGATCCTTGGACCTGGCGAATCCCAGCAGTTCAGTTTTCGGGTTCAGGTAGGAGCCGCAAACCAGCTGGTGAATGCGGATTACCAGGTCACTTCCGCTGAAGGGGCCAGCGCGGTTGGCGAGCCGGTATTTACAGAAGTAAATAATTCGGGCTGGCTTTTCTTACCCATCATTCGACGCTGAGCAAACAAATCCACTTGACATGCTGTCCGGGCGGTATGCGTTACACCGCCCGGGCTATTTTATTCAAGCAGGAAATAGGAATCTGGAATGCTGCGTTGAGATGCCTAGCATCCATCCCTAATAAATCGGCATTCATTCAGGTGGGCAGCACAGACCGCGAACCTGCGACATCCTTCCCGGACATGCAGGCTTGTGCAAGGCAGGCCGAACTCAAAATGGGCAAAGGGAAGTCCTCTTTTTAGCCAATTTCTAATTTCAACCACCTTCCAGGGGACTGCTTGACCATGAACCCAGGTTGTTATTCGACCTAATCGTTGCTATACTGGGCATACTGTAAACCAACTTAAGGCGGATAAGTGATGTTCAAAATAAAATTCCTCCCGGCTCGCTTTGGCGATTCAATCTGGATCGAGTATGGCGATCGGCACGCTCCCCACCGGATATTAATTGACGGAGGCACTGCCGGAACACGCCGTGCGATCCTCAAAGAGATTAAGAAAATCCCTGCCGGTCAACGCACCCTGGACTTACTGGTCATATCGCATATCGATCGTGATCATTTAGAAGGTATTCTGGGGCTGCTGTCCATAGATGACCCGGGGTTTAAAGTTAATGACTTGTGGTTCAACGGCTGGTCTCATTTACCGGTAGAAATTGATGATGATGGTGACTCCTTTGGCTCACTCCAGGGTGAAAAACTCAGCGCCCAGATCTTGAGATTAGGCTGGCCTTGGAATGAAACCTTTAATTACGGCGCAGTTTTTGTACCAGAGAACGATCCTTTGCCCCAAATAGACCTGCCAGGTGGGATGCGAATCACGCTGCTCTCGCCCACACTGAACGCGCTGGCTGAGCTCCGACCGAAGTGGAGTGACGAATTGCGCGCAGCCAATCTCGTCCCAGGCTTTGGGTTAGCGCCTAATGACGATATACCTGAAGAAGAAGTACCTTTTGATCTCAAGCTGCCTGATGTGGATGCATTAGCCAATTCGGATTATGAACCGGATCGATCTGAAGCGAATGCCAGCAGCATCGCCTTCCTGGCAGAGTTCGATGGCAAACGGGCATTATTTACGGCTGATGCGCATGCTGAAACGCTGCTCGCCACCCTCAACCGGCTCTCCCCGGACGAAAAAGTCCAGGTTGATCTGTACAAAATCTCCCATCATGGGAGCAAATTCACCACGCATCGAGAAGTTCTTGAGAAAGTCGCCTGCCCGCGGTACGTGATTTCAACGAACAGCTCGATCTTCAGGCACCCCGATGAAGAAACCATCGCGCGCGTGCTCACAACTGCAAGCGGCCCAACCCGACTGATCTTCAATTACCAGAGTGAGCAAACGAAGATCTGGAATAGCAGCCTGCTTAAGAAAAAATTCCGCTATCGCACAACATATCCCAGGGCGGGTAGAGAAGGAATTGTTGTATACCTATAATACATCTACAACATGGGGTAGTGTGGAAGGTGTTGGGCGTAACTTGCGACAAAATGAAGCCCACTGGAACAGCTATGAAGCAAGGCAAGCCGGGCTGTGACCGGGTACAAGTTTAAAATGAAAGAACTGCTTTTATCTAGTCAATATTGATTGGAAAACGGCACACCTGCCGATTCATCAGATCGCGTCCGGACACCGATCCTAGACCCAGAGAACGTCAGTGATTTTGCTCCCATAATGAGATCAATCCAGCTTGCCATGGTATAGTGTGCACGTACAGGTCCTGGTAGGTTTCATCCGGGATGCGCGCCGCCCTTTCCTGAAGAATGCGGTTTCCGTCCTCCAGAATTTCTCTGAAACGGATGTCCCCACCGGCTTCGAGTACCTGGACACAGTTCCAGTAAATTCGCAGGGGTTCCCAGGTTCCTTCCAGGCTGCCACCGCCGGATAATTAGTCCAGGATCTCATCAACGTGCGCGAGCGCATCCTGCAGGTTTCCCAGCGCCATATTTGTAAGCGCAACGGCAGAGAGCGCCTCAAAGGACAGCGGCTCCTGGTTGAGTTCTTTCCTGATCGCCAGTGCCTTTTCAAAAAGCTCGAGCGCTTTTTCCTGCTCTCCAAGACCAAACCAGGTGTAGCCGAACCAGATGAGGCCTTCCGCCTGGGCTTCAAGGTGTTCGATTCTGATTTTGCTGGTCAGGCCGCTTTTCAAGCATTTCCTTCGCACGTTCCCAATTCCCCATCGACTGGGCGACCCAGCCATAATTGACGCGCGCCGTGCTCTCGGCTTGCCGGTCACCGCTTTCAGCGGACATTTTCAGGATGGCCTCAATCGCTATTATCGCAGCAGGATAATTCCCCAACGTTGTGTACAAGACGCTCAGGTTGCTGAAGGCGGTTACTTCCCTTTCGTGAAGTTTGCTTTCCCGAGCAATCACTAAAAATTCTTCGAGATACTCCAGCGCTTGATAATAATTTCCCTGGCTGATCTGGATCAGGCCAAGGATGTTGAGCGTATTACCCTCCCCCAGACGAATATTATGCTCCTGAGCGATTTTCAAAGCGTTTGCTGCTCGTTCAATCGCTGGATCTTTTTCTCCGGATTAAAAAAACGCCCAGGCTTCTGCATAGTTTGCCCGCTGGATCAACTCCGGGTCACCGATTTGCTCGGAAAGCTCTCTGGCTCGCCTGGTCCTGGTCTGCATCCCCTGATAATCGCTTGTCCAGAATAATAACCACACCTCACGCAGCAGCACCTGCACAACTTTTTTGGGTTCTCCAAGCTGATCTGTAAGCTGGTGGAGCTTTATCAGGATTTCGCGCTGGCCATCCCGATCACCCTGCAGGCTGGCGATATATTCCAAGCCGATGAGGACCTCGAATCTGTTCTCATTGTCTTCGGGCGAACAAATTGCCAGTGCTCGTTGAAAAAATCACCCGCCTCATTGTTCGCGTAGTTGGACACTGCTGATGCAGCTGCGCGTTTCAAGTAATTAAAGGCTTTTTCCAGTCGGCCAGCATTTTCCAGGTGACCGGCAATCAATCCAGAGACATCTACGGCCTGCTCGCTGCTTTTCTCAATTAACCAATCTGCAACCATGGCGTGGTATTTCTTTCGATCTCGAATCAGCACACTTTCGTACGTTACGTCCCGGAGAACCGCATGTTTGAAACTATACTCAGCCAGGTTTGAAAAACCAGATGAAGGCTGCAGGTAAATCATTTCTCGCTTCTGGATCATGGACAGGGTGTATTGGACTTCCTCGCTCGAGAGGCCTTTTTCATGCTCCACACTTTGCTGGACAGCACAAATAACATCATCCCAGAAGACTCTGCCCACAACGGACGATTGTTGCAGGACCATTCTCTCTTTTCCAGGCAGGCTTTCCAACCGGGCCTGAATTACGCCTGTCAGTGATTGTGGAATACTCAAATGAAACAGTCTTTCAGGTCGCACATGCCAGTGCAGCTCGTCTTTGATAATCACACCTTTCTCGAGGAGCATCTTGATAAGCTCCTCAAGATAGAATGGATTCCCTTCCGCATTCCCGATGATAATGTCTCGCAGTGATTCTGGAAGATTCTGGACACGCTGGAGTACGGCTTCAAGAAGCCTTGTACTGTTTTCTTTTGATAACGGCTGGAGGGAAATCGAGAGGTGCGTTTCATCCTCAATCCAGGCTTTGCGGCTTTCGAAGAAGGTAGGGGGCGTCAGAGCGACGATCAGAAGCGGAATGACAGACAGCTCTTCATACAGGCGGATCAGCATATCCAGCGAGCTTTCGTCTGCCCATTGCACATCATCCAGGAATATGGCAATCGGACCGGCTGCTGCCAGAGATTTGAAGTATTGCACCAGGTATAAAAAGGCACGGTCGCGCAGCTCCTGGGGAGTGTTGAGAATGTATTGGATCTCCTGGGACCTGGAGAAATCATACCCAAGGAGCTGGCACACGATGGAAATGATCATCTGCTGCTGGGGGTCATTTCCATATGCGCCGCGAAAACCATCCAAAAATTTTTCCCGTATTTTTGCGATTGGTTCATTGCCTTGAATGTTGAATCGAAATGCGAAGAGGTCGCGTAGGAGGGCGTAAGGTAGGCCAAAACGTTCGAGCGTGGAGCGCCCTTTGAAGAGCATGATCTTATCAGGTTGAAGGTCCATCCAGTTTTCAAACTCATCCAACAGGCGAGATTTCCCAAGGCCGGCTTCCCCGATGATGGTAATAAATCGGCTGCTGCCGGAAGCGAGAACATCTTCTAAGGTGCGTTGTAGCGCCTGCATTTCGGCGTCTCGTCCGATCATTCGCGTTTCGACCCCTTCGACGTCGCGGTTGAGCAGGCGGAAGGCGCGCGGCTTGGCCTGCAGTACGCGGAAGACCTAGATAGGTTCGGCGAAACCTTTCATCTCAATCGTCGCGCCGGGTTCGAGATCAAAAATGCCTCGGATGTGCGATTGTGTGTAGATTGAGATGAGGACAGAATTTGGAGCTGCTGCACTTTCAAGGCGGACAGCAAGATTAACCGCCGTACCGCTGAGGGTTCCCCCGGCTTCGGTGATTCCGCCGGCGACGATCAGACCCGTGTTTATCCCCACCCGCACGCGAAAATCCGGAGCGCGGCCTTCTAGTTCGATCTCCAGTGCAATCTTCTGGGCGGTTTCAACCACTGCCAGCCCTGCCCGTACAGCCATTTCCGGGTCGTTTTCCTTTGCCTGCCCCAGGCCGAAAACAGCCAGAAAGCCGTCCCCCATAAAACGGGTGACCTGTCCTCCGGTTATTTCAACCTCAGCAGCCAAGCGTTTCAGGGCCGAATCCATGATATTCATATTTTCTTCGGGGTCCAGTTCGCGCAGCAGGCGCGTGGAGTCAACCACATCCGCGAAAAGGATTGTGACCAGTTTTCTCTGCTGCTCGATCTGCCCGGGCGGCTGGAGTTCTTCAATTCATTTGTGCAGGACTGAGATCGTGACTTCGATAATAGAATCGTCAACCGTGCCACGCAGGCCTTCTTGAATGGCAATAGCCTGCTCGAGTTTCCTGCATAGGGAGGCGTCGTCTTCTGGACTCATGAACCTTGAACTGCCCCCCTGAAATTTGTACCACTCTCAGTGATCGTCAGAGTGGTTGAAACAGCCACATAATCGTTGTTTGAAGCGACGGGAGCTGTATCCCTGGGTACTGTGTGGCCTGATGGTGTTAGGTTGGCCAGGGTGCTGCGCTGCCAGCACCGAAGTATTCCTTATATTGATAGAGGAAATCCCCGGTCACACCTATACCTGCATTTTCTGCCACCACTCCCGGCTACCGAAATTCCACTCTCGCATATCCTTTAATTAACTACCCATGCGTCCACAATTTCTTGTTTGCCTTTGAGTGACAACTTCCGTAATTCATGCTCATCTTTGGAAAGGCCAGACATCTCCATCGCCTTATGGCCGACCAGAATTTCTCCCGGTGCAGCCTGTGAACAGAGACGCGCGGTCGTGTTAACAGTATCTCCGAGGATGGTGATATCAGTACGCCCGCCTTCCATTTTCATGGATCCAATGTAAGCAACCCCGGTGTTGATCCCGACCCCAACAGGAACCCAGGGAGTTTTTCCCGGTGCATTACCTGTAGCAAACAAAATATCTTTCCCTGCTTTGATCGCTGTTTGGGCATGGTTGGGTCCTGCAAACGCAGGTGCGAAGAAGGCAGCTAAACCATCGCCAACAAATTTTTCGATGAGTGCGTTGTTTGAGTACAGTGCCTTGGTGCCGGCGAGGTAAAAGCGATGAATCAATTGGCTAAATTCTTGGGTCCCCAGCTTTTCCGCGAGCGGGGTCGAACCGCGAATGTCTGCAAACAGGATCGAAACTTCCAATTCCACCCCACCTGGGAATCGTTCGGCAAACCGTTCACAAACATTGCACATGTGCGGATTCAGGGCGGAAGGCTTGACATCGAGCAGCTTTTTTGAAATTGCCCCGCCTATTCCACTGAATGGAATGTAACAAATCTGACAGCGTGGATCAGATGGAAGCGCACGGAAGATAGGCTTAAAGAATGGGTGCTCAAACCACGGAAGATGCATGCCTTTCAATGTCCCACCGGTAGTCAAATAAGTACGCCAAACTTCCGAGTTTAGATTGCTGTATTCGGATTTTGGAATTGATTTTTCTTCCATAAAAAAAGTATATCATGGGCAGCCAACCACCTCTGTGGGTAGGTTTTGTGCCCTGGCTACTTTTTAACGATGATCAATTTTCTCCTCACATCTGGATGGACGCCGTGTTTGACCATGCTGGAAATCGCGCCAATGATGGCAAATCTACTGGCTTGTACTGAATCAAAGCACCGCCCAACACTGCCACATTCCTGCCCTTCACACTTCCACATCTAGCCAATTTAATGAAGAAAATCCCCATATCCAGAGGTTTTCGAGTGGGCAGAACAGGACTCGAACCTGCGACCTCCTCCTTGTAAGTTTCATTTATTGACTGCCCATAATTTCCATACAGTATATATGGTGTTATGAGTCCATCCAACCACCATACATGGGGGTCAAAACAGTCAATAATTTGTATATTTTCCATGCTGTCTGCTCCAACTGCACCCGACCTGCACCCGATTTCGGATTTGGGTATCGCAGAACAAAGGTATAAAGAAGGAAAAGCGACTAGTTTTTGCTCTACCATGTCCTGAATTGTGAGGTTTTCCATTCGTCAACAGTTGTTTACGGTTTGCGTATACATCCGTCTTCACAAGTTCAGGAGAGATTCTATGAGCGTTTTCGTCTTAGATGCTGGCAACAGCATCATCAAAGCAATAGTCGCCCGGCGCGAATTGGGAGAATTCACTTTACCGCATGCACATCAAAAGATCACAGATACGGAATATTTGAAGATCCTGTCACGCTCGAAAGCTGCTGGAATCACACCAGATTACATCCAGGTCAATGGGTAACCCTATGTCCTTGGATCAAGCGCCGAAAGGCATGGGGTGATTATCAAGCGGTCTGGAGCTCCTCATACCTCCCGGGATTACTACGGCGTGCTGGCTCTCTCTGCACTCGGCAGACTCTACGACCGCAGTCAAGAGATCGCCGTTTTCGCTAGCCATGCTCCCGGGGATGCCAAGTATCGTGAGGATTTAATGAAATCCATCTTTGGGGATTGGGACATCGAAATCGACGGCAAGGAACGTCATTCCCGGATCATTTATGCCAACACCTTTGATGAACCCGTAGGCGGCCTGATGAATGTCCTGCTCACTGAGGATGGTCAGCATTATCACCGCTCCGAATTGAGTGAAGGAAGATCGCTGGTCATTGACATTGCGGGTTTCACCACCGACTGGATTTCCGTGAACCCGAGTGGAGAAGTGGATTACAGTTTGGCTCGCAGCGTACCGATTGGAAATCAAAATGTCATTGCTGATTTTGTAGAGAGCTTTCGAACCCCGGGGCTGCTCGCGGTTGGTCCAGTTGATAGGGCTTGGGTACCGGCTCCACAATCGCTTTGCGGATCGTTTTTCGATCCACTCCCAACCGCCGGTGTATCGCTCGGATGCTCAGCCCTTTGACAAAATAGTCCCTGCGGATTTGTTCGTAGTCTTCCACCGTTTTCATTTCCTTACCTCCGGTACCGCTATGGTATCGGAGAGAGCCTGGGGTGGTCGACTTTTCGATGTTTGTTTTTCAGCCAGCTGGTTGATTTTTAGATTTTAAATCACAGACGTTTCCATTGTCTGTGCAAGAGTAGCCGTCGACGAGATTGGCGATGGCGCAACCTGCAGTGCAAAGGGTATGACCATAACGATCTCCACAACAATCAATAGATAAAACAAACGATTAGGTAACATTTTCAATCTCCTTGAATTGCCCCGCACTGGCCGAACCCGTGCGGGGCAATTGCCGTGTGATTGATGGATGGGAATGTTCCCAGAAACCTGAAATGCGTCTCTTCAAGCCCACGTTTCCTGATTAAGGGGCCGACTTTTGGCTCGCAATGCGACAGCTAGCAAGCTCGCTTATAGACACGTCGAAGCACTCGTCTAATGGAGGCCGATTCGACTGGGCAGGCGTCTGGCCAGCGCTACGGCAGGCTGCGGCCTCTCTAATTGGCACATCAAAACACACCCCAAGTCGGGACCGGTACGAGGCGATGGGCGCTTCGCGCGGGTCGGCAGAGGCTTCCGAGTTATCCTGCACACTAACTGGCCTGCCCGCAGGATTCGAAACGGCTTCTGTCCTGGCAGTGACCAACGACACTGCTAACAGAAGTATGACGACCAACACAACAGATAAGATGGCAGTACGAATGTTCAACATGATTTTCTCCTTTCTGAGAGAACTGGAAAATGTTGAACATATCGTACGCTTCTCTCCGCTTAAATTCATCGGTGAGTCCGCCTATATTGGCGAACCGCACCACCTATTTTGATTTTTATAGAGGTTTGGGGAATAAGCAGCTACTTACTTGAAGGGAGGCAGTTTTTCTTTCAATGCTAAAGCAACTGCCTCGTTACGCGAACTTACCTCCATCTTTTGGAGAATGGAGGCAATGTGATGCTCAACCGTGCGGGTGGAGAGAGTTAGTTTCCTGGCAATTGCATTATTGTTTAAGCCCTCAACAAGGCTGGCGAGCACTTCCAGTTCACGAGCTGTGAGACCAAAAGGATTCTCACGTGTGGCAGGTCGAGGCCCGCGAGGGATGCCGCGCATCCCCTTAGACCGCATCGCTTGCTTGAGCCTTTCTGTCGCAGGGAGGGCCTCGAGCCGCTCGAAGATTTCGAGGGCGGTCAATTGTGCGGTTTTGTCACCATCCATCAGCGCCAGTGCCCGCTCATAAGGACAACCGCGCTGCTCCCATTCTGCTGCCGCACCACGCCAATCTCCCGCGATCGATAACGCAAAGGGCCTAGCGATCCATCCTGGGGGCATAAATTTATCACCTGCGCGCCACCGCCAGAAGGCAAGTTCGCCTGCTATCCAGGGATGTTCTTTGCTTACAGCCAGATCATAGACCACGCGTGCTTCTGCAATGGCAAGGTCGTTATTTCCTGTCAGCCATGCCGCTTCAGCGCGGGCGGCTCGGACGGGAGCGAGGCATGGAAGTGCAGGCACCTGTACTGACAGGGCAAACGCCTCCTCGAGCACCGTTTGTGACCCTAGGTCGCCAAGACGGACGCGCGTACGTGCCAAGGCAAGAAGGGCGCAAGTGTGAGTTTCGATGTCGAGGAGATGGTTTTGTAATACCTTCGACGCAGTTTCAATCGCTTCTGCCCAACGACCCTGGTACAGGCGCGCAAACGCCTGCCAAACCAACATTTGCAGAAGATGATAATGATCGTCATGTTCCGAAGCATAGGCAATGCCATCTGTCAGATAACGCTCGGCATCCGTAAGTTGATACACTTCTACCAACATCCATACCAGACCATTATACGCGCCCGCGAACGCCCACGGCAGACCGGCTTCTTGTCCGATTGCTAGGTTGCGCTCCAAAAGCGCGCGACCGCGCTCGTAGTCAATGACCATCATCGCGCAACCCGTATAGTTGTATACGCGGGCGAGTTTGTCGGAGTCTTCGAAATGTTCAGCCAGTGCAATGGCTTTCTCGCCCCAGATAACTGCATCGGCGCAATCGCGTAGCATCATTCGAAGAAAACACTGGGAAGTATATGCCCACGCCAGTTCCGCGCCGGGTGGAAGTACTTCAAGCATCGCAATGGCGGCTTGGCTCACCGTTTCGGCTTCCGAATAACTTCCCGCGACAACAAGTCGAATGGACAACTCCGCTAAATTTCCGCCCTCCCTCAGACGGTTACCTATCGAACGCCATAATTCAATTGCCTTTCGTAGAGCAATGATTTGATCGGCAATTCTAATCGGATATCCCAATTCAGCCACGTAGGCTTCCAGCATTTGGGCATGTCGAGCAGGTGGCAAACTGTCAGCAAATCGCAACGCTAACTCGTAAAGCACAATCGCCTCGCGATGAGAAGTCGCGGCGGAGGCTTGATTGGCAGCAGCAGGCGCGTATTCTAGTACAGCAGACACATCCTTTGTCCCTTCTGCATGATTGGCTAGCCGCGCTAAGTCATTGCATGTTTCGGGCGATTCTTTCAGCAAGGACAATATCATTCGGTGCAAGGCAAGTTTTCGTTCAGGAGAAATAGTTTCCAGAATGGCCTGTCGGGCAAGCTCATGACGAAATGTATAGTTATCACCCTGAACTTGAAGCATTCCGCCTGCGATACACTCTTCTACGTTCGCAGACTCTACACCGGCGATACTCGCTAGAAGCCAGGGCTCGATGCGCAACCCAATGACTGCCGCGGTCTCCAACACAGCTCGTGCCGAAGGAGATAATCGTGCGGCGCGCGCGAAGCACAGCATCCCGTACAGTGGATGGCATGTCTGTCCCCTTGCTCGCCAATGCTTCCGTTACGAAGAATGGATTGCCGCCTGTTATGTCAAAAAGCTTATGAGCCTGCTCGATCTGATCCGCTGCCCTCGCGAGGGCAACAACAGACGATTCAGATAAAGGGAATAATTGGAGGCGATTGGTCGCAACGCGTGGCAGATCTCCCAAGACAAGTCGCAGAGGATGTTCTGTACTTAACTCGTCGTCCCTATAGGTCAGGATTAACAGGGTCGTTGTGCGCTGGATGCGTCTGCCAAGCAACTTGATCAGATCTAGGGTCGCTTCATCAGCCCAATGAATATCTTCAAAGACGATGATCGTGGGGCGATTCTGCAACTCGGCCAGGCAGGCGGAAAAAATAGCTTGCCGGTCTACTGTGGAATTGAGAAGCACAGGAAGCTCACCACCTAAATCGATTGCAATGTCGTGCAAAGGACCCAGTGGTCGCGGCGTGAATAGCGCATCGCACCCGCCCCATAACACGCGCACAGAACCCTCATGCGCATGAGTGAAATGCTCTACAAGAGAACTCTTACCAATCCCGGCCTCACCGCTCACCAGTGCGACGCGTCCTTGACCTGCCATTGCTTCTTTGAGCAAGAGGTCAAGTTCGTACACCAAGGAGTCGCGTTCCAGTAATTCCATCAAAGCAGCATTATGAAATTGATCTATGCTTACCCGTTGCTAGAGAAAAAGCATATGTGATATTTTATTCACCATAGAAAACCGCATTATCATTACAAGTAGTGTATCGTTATTTCTGTAATTTCTAGATGTCGAAAAAGCGGTAGGTCTGGTGTATCCTTGGAAGCGACCAACTTCAATCAAGGAAAATCACCATGACCTACCACAGCGATTTTACCCTACCCGCTGAGCTGCTGGAGCAGATTGCTGCCCAAGGATTAGTGACCTGCCCCAAAAACTGGGTCTTACGCACTTTTCGTGCTACCTCAGGGCGGATGCAGACAACGTAATCGGAGCAAGTCAAATTTCGCACGCCCGTACATCTGTCTTTTTAGTAATTTTAGCCGATTAATCTGCCCCTCTGTTTGGCCATTACTCCAAGATAATTGAAGAGCATTCCTAATCGCCGAAATGTCCTTTCGCATGCCGAGTGCCAGGTTCCGAAGCTCAGGGATTTTGGAAGATTCACATTCTTCCAGCCAATCGGCAAAGCCTTGAAGTTCTCGTGCTCGTATCATCCGCTGGAATTCTTCTGCCAGTTCCACAGCTTGGGCTAGGATCTGGTGGTCGAGAAGGCAAGTGCGCAACTTGCTTTCGTCTGGCGTTAACTTGTCCCATGGTTTCAAGAATACCCAGGATAGCTGGCGTGCCACCGGCAGCCCAGTATTGCCGGTTCGTATTTTTATGGAGTCCGAATTGTTCTTTTCCTTCGCAAAGGCTTCTCGATTCTTGTAAGGTGTTGAAGCGTCGAGTTGTTCCCGTCTTTCATAGACCCATTGAGCCACTTCTTTGCTAGTACCTGAAAATCCCGTTTCTTGAATTTCGCTCCACAACTCCGACGCATTGCGACAACCCTTTTTCCAACTTCGGCGGAGATTGTCCTCATAAGGATCCAGGATACTGGCCACTCGCTTGCGGGTGAAATCAGGAGGATTATTCCTCATCTCAAGATGTTTATTAATCGTGGCCCGGTGCTTACCCAATTGCCGAGCAATGGCGTACTTTGAAATCCCTGCCTTGTAAAGCCGGTGAATCTCAGTATGTAGATCCTGGCTGCGCTTCATGCGCTCTTTTTTGGCCAGTTCGTTCGCACTTGAGCGCTTTCTTTTTCTGAATAGGGGGATTTCATCCGGCTCCGAGGAAACCAGGGTCGTAGCAAGCGTATTCAGCTCAGGGCGCAGTCGATCTATGATTCGCTCCAGGGCTTCCCGAAGATTGACGAGTAAATGCCAGCGGTCGGCCACCTGTCCTGCTTGTGGCGCACCTTTAGCAATACCGCGAGCATATTCAGTGGATCGATCTCGAGCCACAATCTTGACACTTTTATTGGACCGCAACCACTTTTCAAGGGTTTCCGCCGTTCGATCTTCAAGTAGATCGATCACTTGTTGGCGCTCAAGGTCAACGACAATTGTTCCGTACACGTGTCCTCGGCGCTTGGCCCAGTCATCTACTCCAATGACTTCGGGGGTTGTCTGCGTTTCCTCTGGAGTATCTCTGATAATTCGCAACAGAGTATCCCCACTCACCGGCATTTCTAACTCTTCAGCCAATCTGCTACCCGGTCGCCCGCCAAGCGCAAAGGCAATCGTTTTTAACACCCAGCCCAGCCGATTTGTCCGACGAGCATTTCTGGCCATGAAATCCGGAAAACTTTCTGCAAAAGTGGCCTTCGTGCAGGCTTTAGCTTGACAGCGAAATCGTCTTACTGTGAGTTGTAGCTGAACCCGAGATTCCGAGATTGGCAGATCAGCTGGAGCCCGAGAGTAGTAGCTGTGAACTCGGGTGGAGTGCATCTTGCAATTCGGACATTGCGCACCTATCTGAACGGAAATAGCTTTGATGACAATCCGTTCATCTTGCTTTTTTACTTCCGTCAGGTTAAAGCCCGGAAGCGAGAACGGAATGTCCCCTTTTGCCATCCCCCAATCTTACGGCTGACCCCCTCATGTTTGAGCTTTAAGCACGAAAAGTGCTTAAGACCCCAAAAACTGGTCCAGGGTGGTTCTGTTTGCTAGTCAAACACCCGATAGCGGTGCAAGTGTCCATTCAATGGAAAAGCTTTCTACCCACGATCGATTTTTGAAACAGGTCTACCTGAGAGCACCTTTCCACAATCCCCTCACGATTCACCACATAAACAAATGCAGGGCAGCTGTCATAATCGATTAAGAAAACTTCTGCATACTTAGGCATCGGGTCATAGGCCCTTGTTTCTCGCAGGAAATATTTCTCCCCAATCACCAGCTGACCAGGACAGATAAACATGAACATTGTGGGCATCACATTCACCTATCAGAAGTCGTCTCGTGAATATGACCGCCTTTGCCGGCTGGGTTGAATTTCTAAGACTTGATCCTGATCCCTTGCTGTGCTCTCCATCTCGGCGATGAGCTTCAGTTGCTTTGCCACTCCTCGCCAGATAGAAAAAAAAGAAAGTTTTGAAAAAAAGCTTGATTGGCTGGAAAACCTGTAGGCAAGCTGATACGCTTTTCAGCAGCAGAGAAAAGAGAGATCATCCATCATGTATCTGAGTTTCTTTGCTGACGGAACAGCTTACTTCAGTATCTTCATCGCCAGTTTATCCGCTGTTTGGGCGGCTCTCAACTCGTCCTCGCTTGGTCCTATACCAAAGCTATCCCCTGCCTCAGCCTCGGCCGCTTTCGCAAAATAAGCATGCATGGCATCACGCCCGGCTTGCACCAGCAGCTCCCGCCGCTCGTCGGTCATGTCGAATTCGACGGTGCCATAACCCTTGGCGGGCAAGCGCACCACCAGCTTCTCGAAAGCATCAATGACATTTTTATCGCGAGCACCCGTCATGGTGTTGGCCAGGTTCGATAGGCGTTGCACAGTGCGCAGGTCTCCCAAGCCAATCTTTGGCGGAGGTGAGGCTGCGGTTGTGCCAGGCACTTCCAAGGATTCATCGATCATCATGCCCAACACATTCTGGCTGACTGCCTCGCCCATCACGGCAGTTACCGTTGACGCCCGGGAGACGAACAGCTCGATCGGGAAGTTTGAAAGCAAGCCGCCGTCGACGATGGCGTCGCCCACCATATCACGCCCGCGATACTGCCCCCATTCCGGCTGCCAGACTACCTCTTGCCAGACAAGCGGGATGCTCATCGACATCCTCACTGCCCAGACCAGGGGAAGATCGGGGGCAGTGTGATGGTTGAGCACCAGCATGATACCTTTGGTTGTATCAGCTCCCACCACTGACAGGTCCTTTCGTGTGGCTTCGTAGAACTTTGCAAGGGTCATCTTACTATACTGGCGCGGCTGACCTTCGTTGAAGCCGGTATCCAGGCGCTGCTCGAGCCAGGTGACGAAATTATCAGCTGAATACCACCCACCGCGCTCGATGAACGAAAACACGCTGCGCAAGCTAGGCTGCGCAGCCAGCCATTCCACCAGGCTATCATCCAGCTTCTCCTCGAAGCGATCTGGAAGGAAAGGAATGTCGATATTGCGCAGTAGTTTGCGGGTTTCACTTTGGTGAACGTCGTTCTTGTCCAGCGCCGAAGGCGTCGCCATGAAATCAGCGAAGACGGAATGCCCATCGACCTTCTCGGCCAGGACTTCCAACATTTCTGCGGGAAGATAACCGGCTGCCAATAGCGCCGCAGTGATGGCGCCTGCCGATGTGCCGAGCAGTCGCCCGTGACTATGCCCCTGGGATATCAACTCTTCCAAGGCACCAACGAAGACCATGCCCTTGGCGCCGCCGCCTTCGAAAACCATATCGTATTGCATGCTGAACCTCCTGGTATGGATAGAGTTTACCGGGATTTGAGCTGTCCCTAAAATAGATACCAGTCACAATGTTAGACCAAATTACTGAATCTGAGAAGATGGGCCTACGATCGTCTCCGGAGCTTTTTGTTGCCCTTCTTGCCTTACTGGAGCCCGTTACTCAAATTGCAGTATTCGATGGGGTTTGAGATACGTTGATAGAGGGCTCCTGCTGGCAAGCCTGGACGCAGCCACCTAGACCCGATGATCGGGAAGGGACTGCATGTCGACCAATTTCCAAATTCACCAACCGTCGATGTGACTAACACCAGGGGACAGATCAATTGACCATAATCATAATATGATGTAATCTGAAAATTGTGATTCTAGAAGAAAGGAGATACTCCCATGTTTCTGTTCAAGAACCAATCTCGCCTCACGGGGGCGCTGCTCCTCTGCGCGATGTTCGCCGTACTGACTGTCGCAGCCCCTGTGGCTGCGTCCCTGTCGACGCCGGTACCCACGGTCGTAGGGCCGCTCCCAGTCTCCGTGGATTCCTATCCGTTCGGTGCCGCCGATCATGAGATGGTCCCCGAGGACCTAAGTAAAGTCGGCTACCTCGAAGAGGAATATCTGGTCAGCGGCACAGCCAACGTCTATACGTGGCCCATGCCCGGTCCGGCCGTTGTCCGGACGCCGAACGCCTCGTACACCACCCGCATGCTCATCCGGCGACCGGCTAATAGCGCGCGATTCAGCGGCAACGTCATCGTCGAGATACTGAACCCATCGAACGCGTTTGACCTCAACATTGGCTGGGCGATGATGAACCGCCAGATCGTGGCCAACGGCGACGTCTGGGTAGGCGTCACAGGAAAGCCCATCTCTATCGATGCGCTGAAGAACTTTGATCCGGTCCGGTACGGATCGCTGTCGATGGCGAACCCGCTGCCGTTAGACGATCCGATGAATTGCCAGAACCCTGTGGGTTCGGTGACTCCTCCATCTCGGACAACCGAAGACGGACTCGTCTGGGACATCTACACGCAGGTTGGGGCGTGGGTGCGCAGCAACGCCGCATCGAATCCGCTGGGGCATCCGGCGAACGGCGCCAAAGCTACGCCCGTCCGACATGTGTACGGCTTTGGCTACTCGCAGACCGGCGGATTCCAGTTCGACTACATCAATGCCATCCAGCCGCTCGTGGTCGCGGCCAACGGGAAGCCGATGTTCGACGGATACATCGTTGCCGTAGCTTCGGGCAGGTTCGTGGGTCTCGTTCCCATCAATCAGTGCGAGCCGACGCCGTCGAGCACCACCGACCCGCGCTACCAATTCCAGAACGCTGGTACACCCATCATCCACGTGATGTCGCAATCCGACTATCTGTTTGGGGTCTCGTTGCGGCGTCCCGACGGCGACACCTATCCCGACCTCTACCGCCACTATGAGATGGCCGGTGCGGCTCACGCCACGCCGGACGAGCTGTTCTATTCGGCCGCGCCTGCGGACATTGTCAAAGCGGGCCGGCCGGTGCCACCCATGAACTGCAACGAGGACCGCGTAGCCGGTTCCCGAGCCACATATTCTTCGACGCGTTCCTGCGGAACATCGAGGAATGGGTTGAAGCCGGAGTTGCGCCGCCGCATAGCGATCCAATCGTCGTGCAGAACGGCCAGCCAGTGCTCGACGCCTTTGGCAATGTAACCGGAGGCCTTCGCTCGCCGTTCCTCGACGTGCCGACGAGCACATGGTACGGGAGCTCGACCGGCGCCTCGTTCTGCTTCATTGCCGGACACGAGGTCCCCTTCACCGAGGCCCAGCTCCTCGAGCTGTATCCGAATCACGGCTTGTATGTGAACCAGGTCGCACGAGACGTCTCTAGCCTCGTACGCGGCCGCTTCATTATTCGATCCGACGGTACCGCTCTCTTGACCGAGGCCGCGCACTCAGACGTGCCGTAGAAAGTCCGGGTGGGGCCGAGCGCCGGAAAGCTTCGGCCTCGGCCCCACTGACCGGCCAGCGTCCCTGCCGAAGGCGACTCGACAGGCTGCCTGATCACCCTGCGCCGTGACTACAAGCCCTTCGGCGAGCTGGACCGCAGCGCCGGCGATGGCGTGACCCATTTTGGCTTTACCAGCGAGTGGGGCGAGGGCTACGTGCTGGACGGGGAAACCTGCGGCAACTGGAACGGGATCGAATCCTATGACTGCCCCATCACCGGACCCCTGTACCTTCGCGCCCGCCATTACGCCCCACACCTGGGCCGCTTCCTCAGCCGGGATGTGTGGGATGGGGATTACCGTAACCCACTGACGCTCAACCGCTGGAATTACGTCGAGGCGAACCCGGTGAATTACGTGGATCCCTCAGGAAAATTACCTTGTTTCAGTACGAATGTATTCGAATGTCTGAGCTTATTTGGGTTAGTCCCTGATTATTATGGAATATTCATCGTAGAAACATTTCGAAACGAGTTCGAAAATCAGGCATCATATATCACCTCTGCCGGACTTCACCCTACAACGATCGCAGCTGCGATAGCTGTTCAAAGCCAATGGATAAATTCTCCCGGAAACCAGTTACAGCGACTTTATGATTGGCTGAAGAAACATGAATGCATGCCCTACATCCCATTTTTAGAGGATGCTTTAGGGAGTTCCGGGTTAGGATACGCACAGACTTCTGACGAGTTTGGCGATCCCTATATTATGGCAAATTCGATCAAGGCGATGACAGAGAGAATAAAACCAGTGGATGCAATGTGCATCAAATGTAACGCAAAAGATCGCTTAATCGCGGCTGCGATGGCCCAAAATGGTGGTTTTAGTACAAATGACATGAGAAACGCTCGTAACAATTATTTAAAGAAGGATGTTGATTTTGGCATAGAGATCGATTGGGTAAGATATTTTTCGGAACTCTCTCCTCTAGACGATGATTCTCTAGATATTTACAATAACTCTCGTGCACTTTGGCGGACAAATTTTGATACACGCTTTCAACTTCAGCTTTTCACACAGGATTTAATGGTTTTACATGGAGTATTTAATTGGGAATTACCTCCAGAAATTTCTTGGAGTGATTTGATATCTATGATAACCTTGGCAATTTTCAATAAAGAATAAGACCTATTTGGGAAGATTATGCGAAAACGAATACGTAACCGATGGGTCCAATTTTTTCTGGTCGGATTAATTTTTACAATACCTGGTTGTCGTTTCTCCTTTCAGGAAGAGAGAAAAATCCCGACGTTTAGTGAAGTGTATCAAATCGATCCCCAAACTCTGCTAACTGCTTTGGTGGAGGAGGATCCCAATGCCTTTGTCCTGCTGACCGCAACTCCGCCAGTTTACCCAAACTTTGCGATTGAGCCAGTCAAATGGACAGTGGCGGATTATTTTTACATTGCTGATGCCTTTTTTCATTCTGCAACGGATCAATCCCTTAGGGATTTTAGATTGCAGAGGATGTCCTTTCCCAGCTCCTGCTCTAAAATTGACTATGGTTTTCAAGGGGGTAATTTCAGTTTCTTCAAATCTGTCCCTGCGGATACTGGGAATTCTCGTTTAGTTGTTGATATGTATATAAATCCCAACGAAAACCTGGCAATATTAGGTGAGGTCGTTTATACACCAGAATTAAGTGAATGGGAGGCGATCGATCTGCAGAATATCAGAATCAATGCCTGGGAGGCTTTTCAAATTGCTGAACAAAACGGGGGAGAAAATTACAGAGAAACCGTAAATAACGAATGTTCTGTACTTGCAAATTATGACACTCAAGGTAAACATGAAGAGTGGTGGGTCACTTATTTCGCGGAAGGTTCTTCTTTTGAGCTCAATATCGATTCCCAGACCGGAGAATATAAAATCCTACATCAGCCGTAGTTCTCTGGAGTATTAATTTACTGGAATTCTTGTTGTCATTTTCGCATATGGTCTTACGCCTGTTCTGTCGCCTTATTGCATTCCTCTATTAATTCCAATCGCAATTCAGATCGGAATCGACATTGCAGAATATCTTGTATGTGGTCCTTGTGCATTGATTATCCAGCCTTGACTTAATCGACCGCTTGAACGTACTCTCAATTGGGAGAAAATCATGGGTGTCACTCGAAAAATAATTATTAATACTTGTATTGAGTTGATGGGAGAACCATTAAATCATTTAGGGTATTCCCTCAGAGATCAGCCGCCAGTAATGGGTGAAGAATTTTGGTTCGAAAAGCCCGGTAAGACAGAGTCGGACAAGGATAGAGTTATTGAGTTTCAGCCGAGTGGGTTTTCCAGCGAGGATTTATTCGAACTTGCAATCAACTTTATGAAGGGTAACTTGATCAAAGGAATCGATGATCGCTCTGATCCAAGGAAAGTTCTTATTTGGAATAAACTTGACTATGTTGTCAGACTTGCCCCTCGGATTTGGGATGCGAGTAGCTCCCTACCGGATTACTGGTGGCATATTAATACACATGACAAGTTGATAATCGCCTGTCAGGATATTCTTGACAAATTACTATCTTGGGGCATCCCATTTCTTGAAGATGACAACAAAACAATCAATGGTTGGTAGTAACCCTGGAGTGTGTTTTCCGCCTTAGCTTTGAAATGAAAATTCATCACGTAGGACGAAAAGCCTTTCTATGCTATGGCGAGTGGGGCGAGGGCTACGTGCTGGACGGGGTAACCTGCGGCAACTGGAACGGGATCGAATCCTATGACTGCTCGCAGAGCGGACCACTGCATTTCTCGTAACGAGTTCCCATCATCCGAACTTGACTTCTTCGATGTCAAAAAAAAACTTCCGAGATCCCACCTTCAGCGATTCGGATGCCAGGGCATTGCCTCCATTTCGACGCCCTGACCTGCCCCCAGATGAGCTGTAACGACCGCTACGCGCCATACAAACTATCACCCCCTTTCCCGATACAAACAATAACTGGGTAGGTAAAGTCAATATAGACTAATACAATAAATGAAACTCTCTGCAGTATTTTCGATTTCGCGCAGCTTGAACCTGTTTTCTAAATACAGGAGAATACGCGATAATAAAAACCGGTCAGAATCGATCTCTGGATTATGAAAATGAATGTTCAAGTATTTGATCAAGACGACAATGCTTACTTCCAATGGATCCGTTCGAATCCGAGAGCATTTGTGATCAACACCACCCGCGGTCTGGATCCGGGAACCATGATCTTGCACCGGGCAACCTGCCATACGATCCGCGAGTATTTTGGAAGAGCAGCACCAGGGGGATTTACAGAACGCGAATACATCAAGATCTGTTCAATAGATATTGATCGTCTACGAGACTGGGTCAGGCAGAACGGACATCCGGATGGTAGTTTTAGCAGCGAATGCCAGTTTTGCGGCCCATTGGATACCTGGGAAGATAACGATGATGACTGGCTCGAGTGAGAATGATCAACCTAAACTCGATGAGTTGATTTCGCTCAGTGAAGCAGCTGATTTATGCGGCTTATCCATAAGCCATTTACGCTTGTTGGTCAATAAAAGAGAAATTTGGGGGAAGAAACTAGGTAGAAATTGGTTTACTACCGAGCAAGCTGTCAATGATTATCTATCTCGTGGAATAAAAAGGGGACCAAAACCCAAACAATAAAAGCCATTTGTATTGACAATTATAAGCTATATCGCTTATAATTCCAACACTTCTGATGCCTGCCAGGCATTTCACGTTTCCCTTATGACGGCCGTCCTTTCCCAATGAAAGGAGTGTGGGTAATGAGTGGTGGCAGCGGCACCTAAGTGACAGGAGCGGTTGGAAGCGCGATCCAACCGCTTTTGTTTTGTCACCAGCTCCATTTTAAGACATAGCGCTCGTTGAGGTGTGGCTGGTCGGTGCTCCAGGTGACCTTCCACCTGCCATCGGGCAAAGCCTGAATATCGTTCGGGGCCAAGGGCCAGCTTTTCTGCTGGTCACTTTCCACCAGGGTTACCTTTTTGGGATTTCTGCCACGGGGAAAAATGACGTTGATCTTTACCCATCGGGTTGGATGGCTGATCTCGGTTTCCCACTGCTCATCCGAACGCAGAAAGCCATCCTTAACTTTCCACTGGATATGAAACTCATCCATGCTGCCCCGTTGCTTGACTTCTCTGAGCGAGATCAAAATCATGGTCTTGTGCCCAAATCGATATTGGTCAACAGCCTGACCGGGAGTGCAGCGATAATCGATCAGGATCTTGCCATCGCCCCAGGCTTGATCTTGATAAGCAATGATGTTATCTTGCAGATAGCGCACTCTCTGGCGCTTGGTGAACTGCGCCCGCACGCCTAATGCATCCTTCAATTCCAATGTCGATTCGTATTCCAAAACTTCATAAAGTCCCTGCTGAACGGGTTTAGAAATCCATTGCAAGAGCTGCTGAGATACCTGAATGACAATCGACCCCCAGGGGAAATTTTTTAGGATTTGGAAGAATTGATCCATCAACCCGGATTTATTTACAATTCTTGAATCTGCCATGTGGAAGCAGCATAGCAAAAGATTTCGGCTCTTCATACCCGCATCAGCAAATACCAGGCCGCCAGCAACTTGCCAGCCAACATATCTGCCCTGCTGACCGGTAAGCCGCCCGTGAATGGGCAAATCTTCACCGGCAACACTTCACCTCTTGCCAAACAGGTCCGTGTGTGGCGGACACTGGCATTGGACAAACCATACCGAAACCCACTTTAAAATTCAACCAGAAAAAAAGGTGGGGCCTAAGCCTGATTTGTTCGCCAAATTGTTCAATTGCCTGGCTGACTGCTTTCCACAAAGGCAACACCTTGCCGGTTTTCAAACGATGGCGTTGTTGAACTTCTTGGATCACGGTGAGTGCCTTGGGTGTCAGCTCAATTGTCGTTCGTACCCGTCTGGCTGGTGGCCCGGATCGTGATCAATGCCGCCATGCAAGCCGAGCGCCAGCTGGCATTCTCCAAAAGTATCTTCAACGTGCATCAACCAGTCCGGAGCAGCAGGTCTGGGCCTGTCCCCACGAGGCTGAGGTCAGGTATTTCCCGTCCTGGGAATTGACAAGGTCAGTGATCTCATCAGAGTACTGATCTACCCCCAATATATAACCCATCAAAATGTTAGACTGATTTGCTGAAAATGAGAAGGTTGACCAACGATTGCGGCCGAAGCAAGCGAGTCAGGTGCTCAACGAAAAGTGTGTTGAAATAGATAGCAGCTGATGAATCAAACCTTCATGCGGAATTGTGTGTATATAAAATACAAAACAACGGATTCAATATTTCCAGTGCAGGCTAGCAACCCCAAAAGCAGGGCAAAATCACCATGCACAAAACAATCTTCAATCAACCGACAGGTATATTGCTTTTGATCTCCTTCCTGGTGGGATGTACCAATACAGCGCGAAACCCAACGCCACTTCCAACAACGGTTGCAACCAAAACGCCTCAACCTATCTCATCGACCTACTGGCCCACAGAGGGATGGCGGTCTACTACCCCTGAGGAACAAGGCATGGATTCAAGTATACTGGCAGATATGCTAGATACCATTCAGGAAGTGGGCCACAACATCCACAGCCTGAGCATCATTCGCAATGGTTATCTAGTATTGGACGTTTATTATTCTCCATTCAAACAAGATCTCAAGCACATCATCCATTCCTGCACAAAAAGCATCACCTCTGCTTTGATCGGGATAGCTATCGATCAAGGTCTTATAGAGGGTCTCGATCAATCAATTTTGGATTTCTTCCCAGATAAAAATGCAGCTAACTCAGAAATAACTAAAGCCGAGATAAGCCTCGAAGATCTGCTAACCATGAGTTCGGGTTTGGATTGCCGAGATTCGTATTTATACAACTGGCAAGGATTAAATGCGATGAGAGCAAGTGACGATTGGGTGCAGTATATGCTGGATCTGCCAATGGCCAACCTACCCGGAGAAACATTCGAATACTGCAATGGGGGTTCTTACCTGCTCTCGGCGGTCTTACAGCAGGCATCGGGAACCACAGCGGTTGATTTTGCCTACCAGCATCTATTCCAACCGCTCGGCATCACTGATTTCAGTTGGCCAGCCAGTCCACAAGGCATCAACATTGGCTGGGGAGAAATGAGTCTTCGTCCGCTTGATATGGCCAAATTTGGCTACCTTTACCTCAACCAGGGCAGATGGGAGGACGAACAGATCCTGGCGTCCGAATGGGTGCATGATTCGACAAGTGCGCAAATCTCTGCAGGAACTCTGGCAGAATCATACGGATATCAGTGGTGGGTTGACAAAAACAATTACGTGATGGCGTTGGGTTATGCCGGGCAGACCATTTTTGTTATGCAAGAAGAAGGCATGGTGGTCGTTTTCACAAGCAATTTAGCTGAGGATGATTTCTTCGTGCCAGAGAGGCTGCTCAACGAGTATATCCGCCCGGCAACCGTTTCTTCAAATCCGCTGCCTGAAAACAAACCAGCCGTTGCCCGTTTACAGACATCGATCAATGCTGCTCAAGAACCAGCGTATCCAGAACATGTCCCAGCGCTCCCTGATCAAGGTGACCTGCCCCCCAAAAACTGGCTCTTACGCAATTTTCGGGGACAGGTCAGGATCTATTAAGGCGGAAAACGCACGCTCCCCTGGGAGGCCAGAACGAGCGGCACAGTCCCCAGGTTGAGACATTAGACCACACTCAAGGTTAAGCAAATGGTTCCGAGTGCCTCCGGATTAAGGAGTCGCAGAAGCGGTCGCTGCCGAGGTTGCCGCAGCGGTCGTGGTCGGAGTGGCCGTGGCTGGTCTGGCGACCGTGATCTCGAGAAAGACTGGCTCCTTAAAGTTGCTACTGCGTTCGTCAGACATGACCCAGTCGCTGCGATAATCTCCCAGCGTGATGGGCGCCTTCATCGAGATGGAGATGTCGACAGTCTCGCCGGGTGCCACCTCTTGACCCAGAAGGATCTCCTGCGGGGCGCCAAAGGCGTTGCCGCTGTAGAAGCGGAACAGGTAAGAAGCCGTCCAGGTAGAGGTGCCCACATTTTTCAAGCGCCAGATGATTGTGAAGGCCTCTCCCGGCGTAAAAACGGTTCCATCCGCTACAGATTGGGAAACCCATTCCGCCAGGTCAGTGGTTGTCACCCCTGGCGTCCCGCTGGTTAATGTTGCCTGCGGTCCGGTTGAAGTTGTGGCTGGCTGAGCAGGCGTGGAGCTAGGCGCGAGGGTTGCGGTGGGGCTCGGAATTAGGGTGGCCGTGGGGCTCGGAATTCGCGTGGCGGTGGGCGTCAGAGCCAGAGCCTGGGTTACCTGCGCCAGCACAGTAGAGGCTACCTCTGTACGAAAAGGATTCAAGTCGAGGGTGGGTGTGCTGGTCGGCGTCGGGGAACTGCAGGCAGACAAGAGAAGCAGACCCAACCATATTCCAACCATAGCGATTGTTTTCTTTGTGTGGGCCATTTGACCATTCCTTTGCCAACGCTGACTCAAAAGCTATATGCTGAAGGATCTTCCAATATTGATTCTCCATAGGCTGGCGGGAATTGTCAATAGAGATCTCAGACCCCGCAGCCCCGAGGGGTGCACGGACAACGTCCAAAGAAAGTGTATACCATCTCTATTCAGTAAGAAAATTGTCAGATAAGTCACCGATTGATATTCGTTCGTCCCTATATGTCGTCAAAGAAAATGGGACAAAGGGGGCAAAGGGGGCAAAGGGGGCAATTTGCTAAGAGATATTATTCCTGCCTTTGATAATTATACCGGAGCCATTTGTAAGTTGAATCGTCTGTAGCGTGTCAGAGTAAGTGAGACAAAAAGAGGGGGAAAAATAAGAGACACTTTTTCGGCCAAAAGCGATTCTAACAAGAAAGGAGAAGCTGTTGGCAAAGAAAGAGAGTGTCGAGATGAGAGGAAATCGAGCGGATAACACCTCAAAACAGAAGTTAGTTCAACTTAGAGTTAGCCCAGGTATAATCATATAAGGTCGGAAAAGTAGCTCTATACAATTTTACCTTTTTGTCTCATTGCATTTGATGACGTACAGAGATCCACTGGGGGCATATTGTTTAAGAACCTAAAATGAGGTATCTATGAACAAGAGCCGCATCCTGCTCATCGCTTTCCTCTTTACTGTCATTTTCCCTAGTCTGGCCTGCAATCTCGCCGGGGAAACAGTAAGTACCTCAAATGTTGTGCAAAGCCCCATTTCCTCCCCCCTTACAAATGTTAGTCCGGCGCCTACGATAACGCAGCTGCTCACTGGCCTCCCATCTGCAAGCCCCATGACCCCTACCAGCACCAGCGTCCCTACCAACACGAGCGCCCCTATCAGCACCAGCGCCCCTACCAGTACGAGCATCCCTTTTCTTCCAGCGAACCTGGTTCTCATTAGCCCGCAAAATGTATCAAAGCTAAAACCGGTGGCCGTACTTCCGGAGCAGGGTGCCAGCGTGGTAGCCTACTCGCCCGATAGCCGTCGGATCGCCGCTGGCCTGTTCGTCAACAACGTCGTCAAAATTTGGGATCTCACCGTTGGGCAGGAGCTGTTTACCCTTAGCGGGCATGTCGACCCGCGGATCATATCGTACCTGGCCTTCTCTCCCGATGGCTTGAGTTTGGCTTCCGGCGCTCAGGGTTGGGACGCCCAGAACGATAGCCTCATTTTGTGGGATGCTAGCGTCGGCAGCGAGCTTCAGCGCTTTAGCGGTATCTTGGGAGCCATCTCGCCCGACTGGCGCCTTGCGGCGCTCACCCAGCGCGAGCAGCCCGAGGGTGCCACCCTGATTTTATCTGACCTGGCCAGTGGCACCGTGATCCATACCCTGAAAGCACCTGGCGATATTTACGGGGTTTCCTTCTCGCCGGAGGGCCAGCGCGTGGCAGCCAAAATGTACAACGTCTTTCAAGACCTGTTCTCCTTCTGGTCGGTGGACAGTGGCCAACTCGATCGCACCCTATACGATTGGCAAGGGTTTTCTTTCTCACCTGACGGTCGGTTCATCGCCGCACTGTTGGAAACAGGCGCGGGTTCGGAGAAGGGGGAGCTAAATATATTCGATGCGGCAACCTTCAAATGGATCAAAACCCTGGCTATAGACGCCGATAGCCTCTGGTATGCATACCCGGCTTTCTCACCTGATGGAAAGATCCTGGCAGCGTCTTTCAGCGACAACGTGATCTTATGGGATACGCAATCCTGGAAAGAGATGACCTCGCTGCCGGCCTCCAGCCCTACCGGGCTCGCTTTCTCGCCCGATGGGCGCATTCTCACAACTTACACCCATTCGGGCAGGGTGCAGCTATGGGGGGTGATGGAAGGACAGTAGCCCTTTCTCTTGACGCACACGATTGCACATTTGGCGAGGGCAAAGAAAATCGCCACAGCTCATACAGCCGAGGGGAGCAGTGGGATGATCGGATTAGCCAAAGTTTCTGCGTGATCGTTTTAGTTTGTGGCAGATTACGAGTCTTTGAGATAGCTTCAGGGATAACAGTCAAAGAGTTTGCGGGGAAGATCAAACTCAACCACTTCAAGACCGGGCGTAGACCATTCACCATTCTGGTTTTCGGGTACAGAGGGATGGACTATTGCGGCTATTGCCGTTGCCGGTGGAGCAGCAGTGATTTCAGGATGGACATAAAAGATTAGATTTGATGAATTGGAGTGATGCACCGCAGAAGGAGTCCTGTAAAAAGTACTCAAATGGATTCCAAAAATTTATCCAGGTGAAGGAATGGACAATTAAATTTAAAAAGTGAACCTGGGGGGTCTAGGTACAATTGAATAATCTTACTTGGATGCCGGTGCCCCTGCGGTACCGCTCGGGCATCCAGGGGCACTGGGCCAGGGATCATGCTTCTGACTCAGTGTAGATACTCGCATGACCATACGAACCCGCCTCGATTGAGGCGCGCTTTTTTGTCTAACGGAAATGAAGTGAAAACCATGATCAAGGTCCACATTCTTGAAACCTGCAAGTACTGCTGTCATGAACTGCACCAATTCTTTATCGGCGCTAGACTCCCAACTCCCATGCACACCCCCACACCTGGCCCATTAAATGAAGAAAACCCATAAATTTTAGGGTTTTCAAGTGGGCAGAACAGGGTTTCAGTGAACGCTAAATGATTCAGAAAATCATCAGCTTTTGGAAATTGGCAATGCCCCAAGCTATCTACGCGCTAATAGCGCCTCATTTAACGAAGTGAGGCGCTATCAGAGAATTGATGCGATTATTTATTTGACGTCGATGGGTTTGAATTCCGGTTTAGCGGAAGAGCAGCGGCGCAAAGTCGTAGAAGTTGTGGCGCCACTGACCCCAAATGTGCCCGCCAGTATACTGCTTGAAGGTGTAGTTGATGCCATACTGGTCGAGAAGGTCCAGCGTGTACATCGTATAGTTATAAGTGATGTCCGTCTGGTCGCCGCTGGAGAACCACAAGAGTTTGGTCCGTTTATTGATCGCAGGGTTTTCCAGGAGCTCGACGGGGAAGTCTGCAGATGGAGAAAACCACGAACTGAACACACCGACATAGGCAAATTCGCCTGGGTGTGAGAAATGGGTGGTCGTCGTCCAATAGCCGCCTAAGGACAGCCCTGCCAAGGCACGGCCCTTCCAACTTTGCAAAGCGCGGTAGTTCGCCTCGATGTAGGGGACAATGTTATCCAACAGCTCATCCGGGAAATCACTTCGATAGTTATCGGTGACATAGCCGTTCGCGGACACGAGGATCATCGGTACAGCCTCGCCCTCGGCAATCAGGTTGTCAAGAATAAAGTTGGCGCGCATGTTGATGATCCAGTCAGTCTCGTTACCACCGGCGCCGTGCATGATGTAAAGGACCGGATAGGCACGGTTGTCTTTGCCGTACCCGGGCGGGGTGTAAACCTGCAGCATGCGCTCAGACTGGGCTACCTCGGAGAAGTAGCGGACCGTGGCCACCGCGCCGTGCGGAACGTTCTTATCCGCAAAAAAGTCCGCTTCCGGACCCGGAACGGTCACATAGCTCCAGGCATTGACTTTGCTCCAGGTGGTGGGATCCCCGGTCCAAAGAGCATCGACGGTGCCCGGACCGGAATGGGTATTCGTTGGATCAACAATGTTGACACCATCGACGATGAAGTCGTACCCGTACATATCCGGAGCCAGCGGGCCCATCGTGATAGACCAGACGCCAGCCTCATCCATAGTCATGGGGAAGGCATCCGCAGCCGGCGAAGGGCCAACCTGGTTTTGGAAGTATAGGTAGACCTCATTGGCGTCAGGGGCATTCAGGGTGAAGGTGACATATCCATCGGGATCTACGGCCGGTGCATACAAGGAAGTCGCGGCAGTTACTTTGTATGGTTCAGTGGCAACAGCCATCTGAGAAGGTTCCAATGCAACAAAGGCCAGCGCCAAACAAATGATCAGCGACAGCAGGACGCCGATGTTCTTTTTTGAAGCAGACATGGGAGCAACTCCTTACTGTGGGTGAAACGTTGATTTTGGCATGATCGGGGGATAGTTGAAGAATCATGCTGTTTAAATCAAAACCGAACAGGATGTTTCAGGGAACGCACCTCCTATCAAAAAAATATAACCGCCTGCAATTTGCTTGCGACTACGAGGAATACTCAATACATGCCTAGGATAGGATCAGGCATCGCCCAATATTGCAGGCTCGAACGGTATGAATTGGCCTAATAATTAGTATATAAGATTTGGAACTATTTACACATTAATTTGTGCGGTTGAGGAAGAAGAAAGGATAGCTGGAAAAGAGGTTGGAGGAATGCCGGTAGTGCCCCTACACTCAGGCTGGCCACAGAACCGGAATTTACCCTGCGAGTGACCTTTTCACCCTATGGAGATAATCTGGCTGTTCTTTCCGCCCAGGATGAATCTGGAGCAGATGGCCGCGTCCAGCTCGTGCGCGTGGCAAACAGTAAACCAGCTCTCACCGAACCAATGGGTTCCGTAGATCTCTTCCGTGGAGCCCTTGTGGGCTTTCGGGTCGCCGAGTGACTGGATGCTTTTCAGCAGCTTGTCGGAGATGATCTGCTCCCGCGCCACCACATCCCAGCTCGGGGAATAGAGCAGCGCGTAAGGCAGGAGATCCTCCGCCGTGGTATTGTGCAGCCCCGCGGCCAGCGGGGTTCCGTCCGGCGCGAGCCCGACGATGAACGGGTTTTTCCCACCGATCTTTGACCAGACCCAGAGATTCCAGTAATCCTGCTACCGAATCCCGGTGACGTTTTCGATCGCCAGCACCAGCGTCTGGGTGTTCGCGCCGGAGTAGCGGAAATGCGCGCCGGCAGGTTCGTTTGCCAGCGGTTTCGCATCTCTGGAGAGCTGCCGGAAATCACCTTTGTTCTCGAAAGCGGCGGTGAACCACGCGGCAATCCACGATTTCGGGTTTAGCAGGCTTTCCATGGTCTCCACGATGTCGAGCCCGGACGCCATGTTCATGACGTCCTTTACCGTGGCCTGTTCCCATGCTGTTCCATTGAGTTCGGGCACATAGGTTGGCATCGGCTTGTCGTAATCGATCTTGCCTTCATCAGCCTGTATGGAGATCAGCAAGCCAACCGTCGTCTGGGCGACGGACATCCACGTGTGGATGTCCGTGGGGTTCATGCCCGGGTAGGTTTCGAACACGACCTTGCCCTTATGGGCCATCATCATCGCCCGGACCTGGCGCTTACCGACCAGATAATCCTTCAGGGGGGGCGTGGTCTTGCCCTCATGGTCGGAGTAGGTGAGGTCCATCAGCGCCGGATCGATAGCGCGCTCCAGCCGGCTGAACTCGGCTGGCGGCTCCACGACCGCGCATTTGAAGAATCCCGGGAGGTTCAGGTTATAGTAAATCAACTCCTCGTTGCCCGATTGCCAGTTAGGGAAACTGTAGTTCTTGGTCGCCTTCTCGACGAAATCGAGTGACTAAGTTTTTTTCCACTTTGCCATCGGGCTGTTGACCTCGAGGGGCTTGAAGCCGGACGCACCGACCCTGATTAATTTTTCGTCTTTGGCACTCAGGATTTATCTCCTTTACTTTCTGTTGAATGAATTTTTGAGTGAATTGGAAAATTTAATTATGATCATCAATGCTACATCAATCTGTAATAGGTTTTCCTTTATCTCTCAACATTTCCACTAACCACGGGCGTGGCACCAGGTTTTGTGAGATACGCGGTTGGTAGAGCTTGGATTTGATGATTAGGGTGTTGATCTACATAGCTTGCAATCTGATATCCGTTATAGGTAATTATCTCTATAGGTAGATAATGCACTGGAAGATATAGGTCAACGTTTTGTAAACAGGGAAATGATGATGATTGGCAAGGAAGAATTGCAATATCGGGAGTATAACGCACAAGAATTCTTCTTGTTAGAAAAACGAAAAAACCAGATACAGGACTCGCACCAAAATCAGATGATTTTCAATCGATTGAACCAATTTCGGTCTCCAATTGATCCAACTTCTCCCTTTGATCGAAGCGCAATTAAGCCAAAAACTGCTCAACAGGCATGTCAAGCAGTTCATTTTCGAGTAGTGGGCAGAACAGGACTCGAACCTGCGACCTCCTCCTTGTAAGGGAGGCGCTCTAACCAGCTGAGCTATCCGCCCGCAGCCAGAATTATACACTACGAATCCAAATTGTAGGAAGACGTCCCTCTCGCATTTCTGGTTGCATTCTGATGGCAAAATGTGATACACTTTGACCATAAATTGTCAACAACATTTGAATTTTGACCTTCTGATTAATTTTCGGAGAAATCACCATGTCCTACGAGGATCGAATCCGCCTGAAGCGCGCCGGGATGTCGAAAAGTTTTGCCAAGCTGGCAGATTATCTTCTCGATTCGTATGTGGAAGCCGCGTTTATGACGGCGACTGAACTGGCGCACGTCCTCAAACTGGATGCCGCCACGGTCGTCCGTTTTTCCCAGCACCTGGGTTATGAAGGCTTTCCAGGTCTGCAGAACGAAATCCGCGACCGGGTGCGCGGCGATCTGCTCACCCGCCCGCGCCAGGCCGAAAATTCAGATTCGGTGCCAGGCATCGTGGCAGACATGATGCAGCAGCTGGCCCTCGCGATCGAACAGACCCGCATTTCTCTGGATTCTGACCAGGTTTCCCAGCTCGTCGAGCAGATCGGGCAGGCACGCCGCATCATCATTTTGCCTGAAGGCCCGGCCCAGGCCGCGGCCTACAACCTCGTTTACCTGCTCGAGCCGGGTGGTTTCCGGGTTTATATTGCCCGCCAGGGGGTCACCGACCTGGCCCAAACCGTATTCACAGCCAGCCCCCAGGATCTGCTGATTGCCATCGAAGTAACCGGCGAGCTGCCCTACCTGGCGCGCGCCCTGGAAGCCGCCAAAGAGCGCGACATCCCCACAGGGGCGATTGTTGGCGCACCCGCGCACGCCTCCGCCCAGGTCGCAGATATCGTCCTGGCAGCGCGCGCCCATCCGTCGCTGGAAGTCCGCATGGTCACTGTCAACGCCATCGTATATGTGCTTGCCCAGGTCATCCGCTGGCGGTTTTCCGACCGGTTTAGCGGCGCCCAGCAAACCATCACCAAGTTATCGAACTTCATCCAAAAAAACGTCCGCTGAGGAGTTACGATGCGTTTCGTACGCTACCAGAATAAGAGCGGAGAAATCCGCCAGGGCTGGCTTCACGCGGATTCAGTTGGCCCTGTTGAAGGTTCAATTTTCAATGAATTTATCCGCAGCGAGGCCGACATCCCCCTGAGCTCGGTCCGGCTGCTGCCCCCGATTTTACCCGGAAAGATCATCTGCGTGGGACGGAACTACCCGGCGCATGCCCGTGAAATGGATGCGGATGTGCCCGAGGTGCCGCTTTTATTCCTCAAACCCCCTTCTTGCCTGGTGGGTCATATGGATAAAATCGTGCTCCCCCCCCAGTCGCAGCAAGTTGAGCACGAAGCTGAGCTGGCGGTCGTCATCGGTAAACGCGGCCGGTGGATCACTCCTGAGGCTGCCCCCGAGCATATCCTCGGCTATACGATTGCCAACGATGTCACTGCCCGCGACCTGCAGAAGAGAGACGGGCAGTGGACCCGCGCCAAAGGATTTGATACCTTTGGGCCGGTCGGACCCTGGATTGAGACTGATTTTGACCCCGCAGATGCTGTCCTTACCTGCAAAGTCAACGATGAAACTCGCCAGATGGGCTCCACGCGGGATATGGTCTTCAGCATTCGCGAGCTGATTGCATACGTTTCTTCGATTATGACTTCTTGAGCCAGGAGATTTACTCCTCAGCGGGACCCCCGCGGGAGTCAGCCCGCTGAAGGCCGGCGACCTGGTTGAAATCCAGATCGAAGGTCTGGGTATCCTTACAAATCCCGTCATTTCAGGTACAAGCCGTTAAAATAGAGCCATGCCCATCGGTTTGGACATCCGCACGTTTGTCCAGGTTGCACTTGCTCTCACAATCCTGGGCATCGTTTTCTTCATCTGGTTGGGGGTGCGTTCGATTCAGTCCGCGCGCGGACTGAAATTCTTCCGCATGCGCCGCGACCGGATGGTGCGCGGTTGGCGTTCTGTATTTTTGGCAATTTTCCTGGTCATCCTGGCGTTTTTCCTGAACAGTTTTGCCGAGCCGATTGCCTACCGGCTTTTTCCACCCACCGCCACAGTCACGACCTCGCCCACCATCACCCTCACACCGACCATCAGCCTGACACCAACGATCAGCCTCACCCCCACGATCACCTTAACCCCTTCGGTGTCCGACACCCCCACCATCACCCCCACCCCTTCCATCCCATTGGGGGTGGAAGTACTGTTTGAAAGCACCGTGACTCCCGGACCGGATGCAATATTCAGCCCACTGATCTTCACCCAGGGCATCGATGAAGACTTCCAGCCGCTCGCCCCCGGCGAAGTATTCCAAAACCCGGTGGGGCATCTCTATGCCGTTTTCACCTACGATGGCATGACGGTCGGGGCCCAGTGGACGGCTTTGTGGTACCGAAATGGAGAGCTGGTCCATTTTGAGACTAAACCCTGGGATGGCGGGACCGGCGGTTACGGCTACACAGATTGGAATCCTGCACAAGAGGAATGGTTGGTTGGGACCTACGAAGTTCAGGTTTTTGTTGGTATGGAATGGAAATCGGTTAGCATCTTCACCGTCGAAGGCGAGCCTCCCACCGCGGAACCATCTGCTACACCCACCGCGTCAGCTACGGCGACCACCACTCGTACCCCCACCCGCACTCCCTGGCCGACGCTGACACCTTCCCCGCCAACCCCCTCAATCACGCCGCAGCCAACCATCACCCTGACGATCACCAACACGCGGCCTCCCTCAGCTACACCGCAAACTCCCACGATCACTTTGACCCGTCAGCCGACGCCCACCCCGGTTACCCCCACCCCCACAATCACACGCTGGCCGACACCCACCCGGACACCAACGCCTTCCCCAACCCGCTAAACAAATCCGGCGGTCATCGACTGCTCCGCCGGACGATATATTCTGATCTTGCTTTTGAAGCAGCTGCGTGTGAGCTCAGACAGGCACACCCGGCCCGCTTGCAAGGTGACCCGCGATTTGGGCTGCGACCTGGGCATTGTTGACCAACAAGGCCAGGTTCGCCTGCAGGCTGGCCCCACCGCTAAGCTCTGCCATCCGGGTCAGGAGAAATGGTGTCACGGCCTGGCCCATGATGCCCTGCTGGTGGGCATCTTCCAGCGCCTGGGCTATCATGATCTCCATTTCCTGCTCATCCAATGCAGCTTCAGCCGGGGGTGGAACGACCACCAGGACCGCGCTGCGCATACCAAGCTGCCAATGCGCGCGTACTATAGCTGCAATTTCAACCGTCGAATCCACTCGCACCGGTACGTCCAACCCGCTGCGCCGGGCATAAAATGCTGGGAATTCGTCTGTTCCCAGGCCAATCACCGGCACGCCCTGGGTCTCAAGCACCTCCAGAGTAGCCGGCAAATCCAGGATTGCTTTCGCACCCGCGCAGACCACCACCATGGGTGTTCGGCCAAGCTCCAACAGGTCGCTCGAGACATCGAAAGGCGCTCCCCGGTGTACGCCCCCGATCCCGCCGGTGGCAAAAACCTGGATGCGCGCCATGGCAGCCGCCACGAGCGTGCCAGCGACAGTTGTCCCCCCGCTGGCGCCGCGCGCAATCACCGGGGCGAAGTCCCGGCGGCTGATTTTGGACAGGTCTTTTCCGACCGCCAGCTGATGCAGGTGTTCGCTTTCCAGGCCAATGCGGATAATCCCCTCCACAACCCCGATGGTTGCCGGCACCGCCCCTCCTGCCCGCACAGTTTCTTCCATCTTTTGGGCGAGAGTCAGGTTTTCGGGGTAAGGCAGCCCGTGCGTAACGACGGCTGTTTCCAGGGCCACCACCGGGCGGCGTTCTCCCAGGGCCTGGCCAACTTCTGGCAGCAGTTTATAGGCAATCGGCATTGTCTTCATAGATTAAATCACCAGATGCTCGTAGAGAATTTCCAGGGAAAGGTCAGGGCGCACCGCACCGCGGTAGCGCAGGGTTAATGAAGCGGCTGCAACGCCAAGCCGCATCGCTTCATCCAGCGGGATGCCGTCCAACATGCCAACGATGACGGCCGCGGTCAACGCATCACCCGCCCCGGTCGGGTCAATGATTTCCGTCGCCATCGCGGGGATATACCCGCGTGCTTCCGGGCTGGCATAACACAAACCGAATTCCGATAGGGTCAGAACCACGATCTTGACCCCTTTGCTCACCAGGCAGCTGGCAGCCTCCAGAGCATGGGCGCGGTTCGCCGGATCAACCTGCATACCGCACAGCACCTCCGCCTCTTTGCTGTTAGGTGTCAGAAACTCCAGCCGGTCCAAATAAGGCAGCAATCGTTTTGACAGCCCAACGGAAGTTGGGTCGGCAAAGATGGGCAGGCGGTGCTTACGCCCCAGAGAAACCGCCGTGCGCAGTGTCTTTGGATCCAGGTTCATGTCCAGGAAAAGCAGGGAGGCACCTTTAAAAACATCCAGGTGTTCTTTCAGATAATCCGATGTGATCGAACGGATGACCCGCATATCATCCAGGGCAAAAGCCAGCTCCGCGGCCTGGTCGATGACCGCCAGGTAGGACCCGGTGTTTTGGTCCTGGCAGCACATCACCCGGCTGGTATCCACCCCGGCCGCAGAGACTTGTTTGAGCAGCTGGGTGCCAGGCTCATCGTCGCCAATCGCGGTCAGTAAGGTAACCGGCTGCCCCAGGCGTGCCAGGTTTTCGGCTACATTACGCGCAACACCGCCATAGGTTGTGCGGATGCTCGCCGGGTTGGATGTCCCCAATTTTAGATCGGATTGCAACCGACCTACCAGGTCAACACCTGCTGCACCGATGACCAGGACAGGGGCTTCAGGGTTCGGGGAAAAGTCTGTAATATTCATACAGTTTCGTTTAAATGTTGCCGGTACTGAATTAATATCTATTCGATGCATCTGCCAGGTTGCGCTCCCACCGGGTCGTTTTCTCGGCAGCCAGCAACCATGTGCACGAGCCAGTCCCAGTGGTTCGGTTCCCTAGGAAGTGTATCGCAACGATTCGGTAAGCGTCCAGGCGATCTTATTATAGTATAACAAGGTTGGATTCTAAGCACGAGTGCAGCACTCAGCGTGACTCTTGTCCTATGTTCGATCGTAATTCTGCTTCCCACATCCTGCATCCCTTGTTACAATTACACTTGAGTTAAGTAGAAATATGGAGGAATCAAATGCCTGAATTTCCAGGAAAAGGCAAAGTTGCTGTCTTAAAAACCACTCCAGGAACTGTTCTGGATGATTATGAACGTTTAATGAAGTTAGCCAATTTTGAAGCCGCGCTGCCCAAATCCAATCCGACGGGCCTGAAAATTAACATCTCCTGGCAGACCTGGTACCCGGCCTGTTCAACAGCGCCCTGGCAGTTAGAAGGTGTCATCCGTACCCTGCAAAACGCTGGCTATCAGGATTTACTGGGTGTCCATAATGACACCGTCGTGGTCGATACATCCGACGGCGAGCGCAACAACAAGCACAAAATCGTCACCGACCAATACAACATCCCCTGCCTGTACCTCTACAACCAGGATTTTGAGTGGATCGAGTACATCCCGAAAAATCGGCCTTTTCTTGTGCTGGACAAAGTTTATCCGCAGGGTGTCTTTATCCCCAAAGCGCTGGTAGGATTGAACATGGTCCACCTGCCCACCGTCAAAACCCATGTGTTCACCACGATCACCGGAGCAATGAAAAATGCCTTCGGGGGATTGCTGCACCGCAACCGCCATTGGACGCATGCTGTTATTCACGATACCCTGGTTGACCTGCTCAGCATCCAGCAGGAAATCCATCCCGGGCTGTTTGCCGTGATGGATGGTACGTTTGCCGGGGATGGCCCCGGGCCGCGTGCGATGCGCTGGCACGAAAAGAATATCCTGCTCGCCTCTTCGGACCAGGTAGCCATCGATGCTGTTTCGGCCCGCTTGCAGGGGTTTGACCCCATGAGCATCCGTTTTATCCGCCAGGCTCATGATCTGGGTCTGGGAGTTGGCGACCCGCGCCAGATCGAAATCCTGGGGTACGACATTGAGCAGGAAGGTGCCTGGAATTTCGTCCAGGAAGATACGTTTGCCAGCCGCGGCCAAAAACTCATTTACCACGGCCCGCTCAAACCGCTGGAAAAACCTCTCCTGCAAAGCCCGCTTGTCCCCTGGTCATTCTTTGCCAGCAATTTTTACCACAATGTCTACTGGTACCCCTTCGTCGGGCGTAAACGCGTTGAAGCCGCCCTGGAAACCCCCTGGGGACAATTATTCCGCAGTTACGGGGACGGCACAGTCGTCCTGCCTGGCATGGAGCCCAAAACGGTCGCCCAAGCAGCCGTCGCTCTGACGGTGGTTGCGGCCGTGGTGCTCGGGATGGGCATGCTGCTCAACCGTCGGCGCGCGGGTTAATGGGAGATCCTATCCCTGGCAGCCGATGGATTTTCAATCGATTCTCCGTAAACTTGTGCCAGGAATCCTATTGGGGTTCCTGGCCCTCTTAGCCCTGACTTTATTCGCTGATTTGCGCCAGGTGGGCGAAAGATTTCGCACATTCCAGTGGAGCTTGCTGCCGTTCGTTCTGCTGCTGACCATGTTTAATTACGCGCTGCGTTATGTCAAGTGGCATTATTACCTGCATCTGATCGGTGTGGAAAACTTGCCCCACAAGGAAAGCGCCCGGATATTCGTCGCTGGTTTCCCCCTGGCAGTCACACCAGGAAAGGTAGGGGAAGTGTTAAAAGGATTCTGGGTTGAGCAAAAAACAACCGTACCAGCAGCCCGCGGCATGTCGGTAGTGCTGGCAGAGCGGATCAGCGACGGTATGGCAGTTGTCGTCCTCGCCATGTTCGGGGTCATCGCTTACCCGCAGTACTGGCCGGCGTTTGCGTTTGCCCTCCTTATCCTGGCAGGGATCATCATCATTTCCCAGATCCGCCCGCTGGCGCTTTGGCTGCTCGACCTCGGGGCGAGGCTGCCTCTACTTAAACGATTTGCGGTCTCGCTGCGCGAGTTTTACGAAGGCAGCTACCTTCTCTTCCGCCCTCTGCCGACGCTGGTAGCGGTTAGCCTGGGCACGATTTCCTGGCTGGGTGAAGGTCTGGGGTTTTACCTGATCCTGCTGGGCCTGGGGGTCACTGCAAGCTGGACGACCCTTTCGGTGGCGGTATTTGTGCTGGCATTTTCCATCCTGCTGGGCGCCGTGTCTGCCTTACCCGGTGGTCTGGGATTGGCAGAAGCCTCGATTGCTGGTATGCTGGTGCTCCTGCTGGGCCTGGAAAACGACACCGCAGCTACGGCCACCCTCTTGATCCGTTTCGCCACGTTGTGGTTTGGGGTCAGCCTGGGGCTGCTCGTATGGGGTTTTTCCCGCGGCCTGTTTGCGTTCAAAACCCACGCTTCGGACAACCAGGCGGCCTGATGGAAACCCTGCGCGTTGAATTTCACTGCCACACCATCGTCTCGAAAGACAGCCTCACCCGGCCAGAAGCGCTGGTCGCAGCCTGCCGGGCGAAGGGTATTCAACGAGTGGTTGTCACCGACCATAATTCCACCGCTGGGGCACTGGTTGCCCAAAAAATCGACCCGGAGCGGGTTATCGTCGGCGAAGAAATAATGACCCAGGCCGGGGAGCTGCTGGCTGCATTTGTAAAGGAAGAAGTTCCTGCCGGGCTGCCACCATTCGAAGCGATTGAACGCCTGCGCGCCCAGGGGGCATTCATCAGTGTTTCGCACCCCTTTGACATCCACCGCAACGGTCATTGGGATGAGGCTGACCTGCTGGAAATTGCACCGCTGGTGGATGCCATTGAAGTATTTAATGCGCGCTGTATTCTAAATTCCCATAATGACCAGGCGCTCGAATTCGCCCGGGCACACAGCCTGTTGGGAACCGCTGGTTCAGACGCCCATACCGCTTTCGAGCTGGGCAAAGCAGTGCTCATCATGGCGCCATTTGACGATCCAGCCAGCTTCAAGGCAGCTCTCTCCGGGTCTCAAATCGAGGCCAGCCTGTCTTCTCCTTTGGTGCATCTCACCTCTCGGTATGCAGTTCTTCGTAAAAGACTGTTTTCAGATGTAAAATAGAGCTAGGCCTTCGTTAATATCAGTACACGGTTTAAGAGATGAATCAAAAAAGGGTGGTATTTTTTCTCATTGTCATGGTCATTGCGGTAGCAGCGGTCTTTGTTTCGACGTCGACGGCTCCGGAGCCACCGCTCGATCCAGGATTTAGCACGCCTACCCTGACCCCAACCACAACCGCGACTACGGATTCGTCTCCCACGCTCAGCCCGTTAATCGGCACACAGGTAGGCAATTCGAGCACCAACTGCACCTTTACGTTTGAGGCCTGGCGCGCTTATCCTGAAGCCTGGGGACTGGCTTCGATCCGGATTGGCACCACAGCTTATTCAACCGCAGATGTTCTGGCAATCTTCAATGGCGATTCTGCCGATCCACAAACCCGCATGCTCCAGCAGTTGTTTGCAGTGGTCATCAACCAGCGCAACGGCGCCGATCCGAATACGATCATTACCACTCTCTCCAGCGCTCATGATTGGCTGGTCAACCACCCGATCGGCAGCGCATTGAGCGACGAGGACCGCCAGGCAGCTTTACTTTACGCCCAGCAACTTGAAGATTACAATACGGGTATCACGGGGCCGGGTGCCTGCCCGTTTTCGATCCAGACTCCCACACCTACTATCACCTCCACCCCGGTCAACACACCCACAGCCACCGTCACGAACACGCCGCTGGTTCCGCCCTCCGCAACTCCCAGGCCGGTGGTGACGTCTGCCTTTCCAATCAACCCGACCCCCACTCCGCTGCCCACGCGCGAGCGCCCGGACCGCACGGAACCGCCCCCGCCAACCCAACCACCGCCGCCAACCTCGCCGCCGCCGACCGAACCGCCCCCTCCTACACCGACCTCTGCACCGGTTCCTTAATGGTGTTCCGTAATTCATCTGGATGGTAGTAAAAAAATGCGAAAAATTGCGATTTTTCTTGTGACGATCACCGGCCTGGCTGTAACCTTCGCCTGGCTGGGCCAGGCTGCCCGCGCCCAGGCCGGGCCAGGTAGCAGCCGGTACCTGCTGGCGCCGCTCTTCGAAACGACCTCAGACGACGCCTACACCACAAACGAGGATACTCAGCTGGTGGTCGCCGCCCCGGGGGTGCTCGCCAACGATGGCACCGTCACCGGCCTGACCCTGGCCAGCGATGTAACCAACGGCTTGCTGGTTTTGAATACGGGTGATGGCAGCTTTACTTACGACCCCGCCGGCGATTTTTTCGGCGCGGATGCCTTCCAGTACACCGTCATCTCGAATACGGTTACGATGACCTACACCGCCAGCCTGACGGTCAACCCGGTCAATGACGCCCCATCGTTCACCCTCGGCAGCAGCCCCAGCTGTGCTGGAGGATGCCGCCCCAGTCACCTTGAGCGCGTGGGCAAGCGGCATCAGCGCCGGGCCAACCAACGAAAGCGCTCAGAGCCTCACCTTTACCCTGACCGCCGCCAACCCGAGCCTGTTCAGCGCCCAGCCCGCCATTAACCCGGCGACCGGCGACCTGACCTTCACTCCCGCCAATAATGCCAACGGCACCACCACCGTGGATGTCAGCCTGCAGGACAGCGGCGGCACGCTCAACGGCGGCGTGGATACGACCACGGGCAGCTTCAGCATCACCATCACTGCCGTGAACGACCCCCCGGCCTTCACCCTTGGAAGCAATCCAACTGTGCTCGAAGATGCCGCTTCGGTCACCCTGACCGGCTGGGCGACCGGCATCTCCCGCGGGCCTGCCGATGAATCATCTCAGAGCCTCACATTCAGTCTGACCGCCGCCAACCCGAGCCTGTTCAGCGCCCAGCCTGCCATTAATCCGGCGACCGGCGACCTGACCTTCACCCCCGCAACTAACGCCAACGGCACCACCACCGTGGATGTCAGCCTGCAGGACAGCGGCGGCACGCTCAACGGCGGCGTGGATACGGCTACCGGCAGCTTCAGCATCACCATCACTGCTGTGAACGACCCCCCAATCATCAACCTGGGAGCCAATCCCACCGTGTTGGAGGATTCCGGGGCAGCCACTTATACAAGCTGGGCGACCGGCATCAGCCCCGGGCCCGCCAATGAAAGCGCCCAGACTTTATCTTTAAGCCTGACCGCAGTTAATCCCGCCCTGTTCAGCGTCCAGCCGGCGATAAACACCACAACCGGAACGCTAACTTTTACCACGGCTGCCAATGCCAATGGGACAACCACGGTCAATTACTCCCTGCAGGACAGCGGCGGCATCGCCAATGGCGGCGTGGATACGGCTACCGGCAGCTTCAGCATCACCATCACTGCTGTGAACGACCCCCCAACGTTCACCGTTGGTCCTAACCCCTATGTCCTGCAAAACAGCGGGGCTGCCACCTTTACCGGCTGGGCAACCGGCATCAGCGTGGGACCCCCCAACGAAAGCACCCAGTCCCTGACCTTCACCCTGATTCCTGCTCAACCCGGGTTGTTCAGCGTCGCGCCGGCGATCAACCCCGCGACCGGCACGCTCACCTTCACCCCAGCAGCGGGCGCCTTCACCTCCTCCCCGACCTCCGTTTATGTCACCCTGGATGATGGTGCCGGGGGCACGGCAGACGCGAATTTCACCATCGCCATCAACGATTACCCGACTGCCACAACCGATGTTGCTTCAACCACGGAAGACACGAACTCCCGCAGTTTCACCTGTCCTGGATAATGATTATGATTTTTATGGGGGGCTTGACCCGGGCACCCTGAACATTACCCAACAGGGGACGAAGGGGGCTGCCCTCGTACAAGATTTGGTCTCGCCCAATCCGTATATCGAATATTTACCCTATCGGGACGAGTTCGGAACGGACACCATCCATTATGAAATTTGTGATATCTACGGGCTCTGCAGTATTGGCATGCTCACCATTGAGATTGCGGCGGTCAATGATGAGCCGGTTGCAAACTCAGATATTTATGACATGCTGCAGAACACAACCCTCACAGTCGATGCCCTCCAGGGGCTGCTGGCAAATGACACCGACGCGGAGCAAGGCACGATCCTGGAGACACCGCTCACGGTGATCCAGCAAACCACACCACCCGTTGGCTCCCTGAGTCTTAACCCGGATGGCTCTTTCAGCTATACACCCCCTGTCAACTTTATTGGCAGTGTTGGTTTCACCTACCTGGCCTTTGATGGGACCCTTGCATCCCTCCTATCCGCCACGGTCACCATCAACGTCACCAACAACCTCCCGCCCATCGCCCAAAACGACTCATACTCCCTGAACGAGGACACCACCCTGAACGTCCCCGCCAGCGGCGTGCTCGCCAACGATTCCGACCCCGACGGCGGGACTCTGACTGCCGTTGTGGAAAACCCGCCCGACCACGGCGCCCTCACCCTGAACAGCAACGGCTCGTTTACCTACACCCCGCAGGCCAACTACTTCGGCCCGGATACCTTCACCTACCGGGCGCGCGACTACCTCTCCGGCTCGCTGCCCGCCACAGTCAGCCTGACCGTTAACCCGGTTAACGACCCGCCTGTGGCGCAGGATGACAGCTACACCCTCAACCTCAACAGCGCCACCCAGGGCGGCAACCTCGTGGCTGCCCTCCCCGGGGTGCTCGCCAATGACCAGGATGCTGACCCTGGCGATACGCTGGTCGCCAGCCTGGTGACCTCCCCGACCAACGGCTCGGTCACCCTCAACCCGGACGGCAGCTTCACCTACACCCCGGGCGTGGATGGTCAGGCTGTCTTCACGTACCAGGTCACCGATGGCACCGTCACCGACAGCGCCACTGTCACGATCACTATCGACCGGGTTGCTCCTACCGTCGCCTGGAAACAGCCGGTCGACAACCTGGTCAATGGTCAGCCGGCGGTTGAATTTGTCATCTTGCCGACCTCGCGCGAAACCCTGGACCTGGAAGTAACGTCCACATCCAGCGACGTGGATCACGTCGATTATAAATACTACAACGTCCCCCAGGCTGCCTGGCTGACGATCGCCAGCGTGGGTGCAGAACCGTGGTCTGCGGAGGTGATCGTGGGGGTATTGAACCCGGGCTGGAGCGATGTGCGCGCCTGGGTCTACGACGTGAACGGCAACCTGACCGTCTCCGAGCGGATCATCATCTGGCGGCCCAGTGAGATCTTCATGCCACGTGTCAGCCGCTGAACCCACCCCTAGGAACCAGACCCATCCCATGAACCCCCAATCCTACCTCTCTCCTTCCATTGAAGTGCGCGCCCACCCTGCCAAGGGCGGGCTCGGCCTGTTCGCCCGCCAGCCCATCCGGGCCGGATCCCTGCTGGTGGTATGGGGCGGCGATATTTACAGCTACGACCAGTACCTTCAGGTGCCGGAGGCGCGCCGCCCGCACTTCGTGCAGGTGGAAGAGGACCTGTACCTGGGCGCACCTGACCGCCCCGAGCCCGCCGACTATGTCAACCATTCGTGCAGCCCGACCGCCGGTTTGGTCGGGCAGATTACCCTGGTCGCCCTGCGCGACATCATGGCAGATGAGGAGATCTGCTTCGACTATGCCACCAGCGATGGAAGCCCGTACGACGAGTTCGAGTGCGCCTGCGGCGCCGCGGACTGCCGCGGCCGGGTCACCGGCCTTGACTGGCAGCGCCCCGACCTGCAGACCCGCTACGCCGGCTATTTTTCGCCCTACCTGCAGCGCCGCATCGACCGCTTGCGCGCCGGAGAAACCAGCGGCTGAGGCTGGTCTGGCAGGGCCGCCGTGTATCGTTACACAGCCCCATCACAAAGCTGACTGCCAAAATTCTGGTTTCCTGAGGCGCAAATTCAACGCGCCAGGCGCACTTCATTTCAAATGAAACACAGCACCTGTGATAGCGAAGGAGCGGAGCGACTGAAGCAATCTCACTCCCCAGTTGGGACTGCCACGCCGCCTGAGAACGGCGGCTCGCAGTGACAATTCCTTTGGAGCGCCAGGGCCGCAGTTTTTCCCGGCTCCGCAGTTTTTCCCGGCTCGCACTCTTGACCCAAACACTAAACCGGATAGAATATAGGTAGCCCCGGGGCGGTGGCGGAATTGGCAGACGCAGGAGACTTAAAATCTCCCGGCCGGAAGGTCGTGTGGGTTCAAGTCCCACCCGCCCCACTGGATAAACAAACACGAGCGGTCTACTGGTAGACCGCTCGCTTGTTTAATCTTCCTGGTATATCAATCCTCAAACTCATCCAGCCACGCTTCGGCCTGGAGCAGCTGCGCCTCCACCGCCGCGGGCGCGGTTCCACCACTCGCCGCGCGCCGCTCTACCGACTGCTGGTAATCAAACACCTCGCCCACGTCCTCGCCAAAGGCAGGCGAGATTTTCTGGAAATTTTCAAGCGTCAGCCGGTCGAGGGTCACCCCCTGGGCCTCGGCCAGCCGCACACACTCGCCTGCCAGCGTGTGCGCGCTCCGGAACGGCACCCCGCGCCGCACCAGGTAATCCGCCAGGTCGGTCGCCAGCAGCGAGGGTTCCAGGGCGGCTCGCATCGCATTTTCGTAGGGTTCCAGATCCCTGACGACCGCTGCGACCACCGGCAGCAGCCCATCCAGCGTATCCGCCGCGTCGAAAACCAGCTCCTTGTCTTCCTGCAGGTCCTTGTTATACGTGGAGGGCAAGCCCTTCAGCACCACCAGCATCCCGGTCAGATCCCCCAGCAGGCGCCCGGTCTTGCCGCGCGCCAGCTCGAGCGGGTCAGGGTTGCGCTTCTGCGGCATCAGGCTTGAGCCGGTTGTGAACGCCTCTGGCAGCTTCACAAATCCCCACTGCGGGCTGGCATACAGGATCAGGTCCTCCGCCAGGCGGCTGAGATGGACGCCAATCAGCGCCGTGCAGAACAGGAATTCGGCCACGAAATCCCGGTCACTGACAGCATCCATACTGTTGGCTGAGATCTGCGCCAGCCCCAGGGAATCCGCCAGCTCGTGCCGGTCAATGGGGAACGGGCTACCCGCCAGCGCTCCCGCCCCCAGGGGTGACACCGCGGTGCGTTGGGCAGCGTCTGCCAGGCGCTCCCGATCGCGCCCGAACATCCAGAAAAAGCTCAAAATCCAGTGCGCATACAGCACCGGTTGGGCGGGCTGCAGATGGGTGTAGCCGGGCATCAGTGTGCCGGGCCAGCGCCGGGCCTGGCTGAGGATGGCGTTCTGCAGATCAGCAAGCTGCCCCTGCAGCGCGGCAATTTCGTCCAGCAGCCACAGGCGCAAGTCGAGCGCAACCTGGTCGTTGCGGCTGCGCCCGGTGTGCAGTTTGCCCGCTGTTGGCCCAATCAGCTCCGTCAGGCGCCGCTCGACCGCGGTGTGGATATCTTCGTCGCCATCCGCAGGTGCGAACTCCCCGCGCGTGAACTCTGCCAGCACCCGCTCCAGCCCCTCAAGGATCTGTTGGTGTTCCTCTTCACTCAGCAGCCCGGCTTTGTACAGCGCACCGGCGTATGCCCGGCTGCCGCGGATATCGACCGCATACAGCCGCCGGTCGAAGCCAAAGCTGTCATTCAGGCGGCGCAAACGCGCATCCGCCTCTTCATCAAACCGCCCACCCCAAAGTTTCACGCGGCAGCCTCCCTCGATTTCGCGACCGCTCAGTCCCGCTTGAAGATCGAATAATCCGGCGCCCGGAAGCGGCTCTTGCCGGTGCCGGCAATGCTCAGCATGGCATCCACTTTCAGCGGCAGGCCCCACAGGTTAATAAAGCCCTGGGCATCCCGCTGATCATAAATATCCATCTGCCCGAACGAGGCGTAATCCTCGCGGTACAGGCTGTACGGCGAGCGCCTGCCCACCGTGATGACGTTGCCCTTGTACAGCTTCAAGCGCACCAAACCGGTGACATGCCGCTGGGTGACCAGAACAAACCCATCGAAGGCCTCGCGCAGCGAGGAAAACCACTTGCCATCATACACCAGCTCGGCGTAGCGCAGTCCAATTTGTTGTTTATAGTGCAGGGTATCCTTGTCCAGGCAAATGCTTTCTAGCTCGCGGTGGGCGGTGTAAAGGATTGTCCCGCCGGGTGTTTCGTAAACGCCGCGCGATTTCATGCCCACCAACCGGTTTTCTACCAGGTCGATGCGCCCGACGGCGTGTTTGCTGCCCAGGGCGTTCAGGCGCTGCATGAGCTCCACCGGACCCAGCCGCTCACCATTGAGCCCGACCGGCACGCCGCTCTCGAACTCGAGTTCCACCTCTTCCGGCTGGTCGGGGGCTTCTTCCGGGCCGCAGGTGAGGTGGTAGACAGCATCTTCAGGCTCCAGCCAGGGATCCTCCAGCAAGCCGCCTTCATGGCTCATATGCCAGATATTGCGGTCACGGCTGTAGATCGATTTTTCAGTCTGAGCGACCGGCACCCCATATTTACGGGCATAAACCAGGGCATCCTCCCGGCTGCGAATGTCCCATTCGCGCCACGGGGCAATCAATTTCAGAGTCGGGTTCAAAGCCATGGCGGTCAGCTCGAAGCGCACCTGGTCGTTGCCTTTGCCGGTACAGCCGTGCGCCAGCGCATCCGCCCCTTCGGCTTCGGCGATCTCCACCTGGCGTTTGGCAATCAAAGGGCGCGCAAAGGAAGTCCCCAGTAGGTACTTGTGTTCGTAGATCGCCCCGGCCTGCAGCGTGGGGAAAACGTATTCCGTGAGGAACTCTTCACGCAGGTCTTCGATGTATATTTTGCTTGCCCCGCTCTGGTAGGCTTTCTCTTCCAGGCCTTCCAGCTCCTGCTCCTGGCCGATATCAGCGGTGAAGCAGATCACTTCGCAGCCATAATTCTCTTTCAGCCAGGGTACGATGATCGAGGTATCTAACCCCCCGGAATACGCCAGGACGACTTTGTTTACCGTGGGTTTTGTAGCCATAATTTTCTACTCCTTTTGATTTCAGCCGGCCTGCGCCGGTGGGATTCTTTTGAGACCGGCTTCACGTCCGGTAGTGACCGTTAATCCGGATATATTCCTCGCTCAAATCACAGGTCCACAGCTCGATCCCGGCGTTCCCCAACCCCAGGTCCAGGTGCAGCTCCCATTCCGGCAACTGCATCAGGCGGGAGGCCGCGCCTTCGTCATAGGCGACCGGGACGCCTCCTTCTACCAGTCGCAGCGGCGGCCCCGGCGAGCTTGCCAGCCAGAGAGTGAGTTTTTCAGGCTGCAGGTCGGCGCCTGAGTATCCTGCCGCACACAGAAACCTGCCCCAATTCGGGTCTGCGCCATAAAAAGCGGTTTTGCACAGGGGTGAGGTCGCGATAGCCAGTCCCACTTGCCGGGCGTCGCTTTCTGTCCTGGCGCCGTGCACCTGCACGGTCACGAAGCGCGTTGCCCCTTCACCATCCCGGACGATGGCCTGGGCGAGCTCCCGGCACACGCCTGCGAGCAGCTCCTGAAAGACATCCAGCTCAGGGCCAACGGGGGCGACCCCGGATGCTCCATTCGCCAGCAGTAAAACCGTATCATTGGTGCTCATATCACCATCCACGACAATCCGGTTAAAGGACACCCGGTTTGCGTCGTGCAGGGCACGCTGCAGGTCTGCCTGAGACATCGCTGCATCTGTCAGGATGACCGCCAGCATGGTTGCCATGGTCGGCGCAATCATTCCGGCCCCCTTGGCAAATCCTGCCACGCAGTACCCGGCCTCAGATTGCGCCCAGGCGGTCTTTGGGCGTGTGTCGGTGGTCAGGATGGCATTGGCAGCCGTTTCCCAACTGCCGGGATCTAATTCAGCAATCACCTGGCTGATACCCGGTGCAAGCTTTTGCATGGGCAGCGGGACGCCAATCACCCCTGTGGAAAGCACCAGTATTTCTTCCGGAGCGCATTCAAGCCCGGCTGCGACCCAGGCGGCTGTCTGGCGCGTATTCGCCTCCCCGCTGGGACCGGTGCAGGCATTCGCATTCCCGGCATTCGCTACCACCGCTCGGAACGACCCCCCGGCGCCCAGCAGAGCCTGGTCGTAAATAACCGGCGCTGCCTTGACCCGGTTCGTCGTGAAGACGCCCGCCGCCGTGCACGGCTGTTCGCTGGCAAAGAGGGCCAGATCCAGATCCCTGATTTTTTTCAGGCCGCAGCTTACGCCGGCGGCCTGAAATCCGGCTGGCAATTTTTTCGTCATAAGTTCACCTCCCGGCGGCTGGAGTTCACCCCAGGTACGATTTCATAAATCAAGGCAGTCTCGTCACAACGGTGGCGCAGCGGGCAGGGCCGGCAGTCGCGCCAGACCTTTTCTGGAAAATTGACCACTTCGTTGTAGGAGAAACCCAGGCGCTCAAAAAAATCGACCGCCCTGGTTAAGGTCAGCACCCGGTCGGCCTCTCGCTCACGGGCCAGATCGAGCGCAGCCCTCACAAGCCGGGCGCCTTTGCCGTTGCCGCGCTGCTCTGGCAGCACCGCCAGAGATCGGATTTCACACAGACCGGGCGTAAAAAACACCAGGGAAACGCACCCGATGACATTTTCACCCTGTACCAGCACGATCCAATCGGCCAGGTGAGCGCGGATTTCTCCTGGGCTGCGCGGCAGCATGCGCCCGGCGCGCACTTCGTCTTCAAACACCGCCAGGATGACTTCAATATCCCCGGTCTCCGCCGGGCGCAGGCAGAGATCGGCAGCCCCTGGCTGGTTTACTTCTACCTTTAAATCCAATCCAGTGTCCATACGCTCCTGCTCACCCGCTATTTCAATATTTTTCCGAGCACAGCTAGCAGCTGGTCAATTTCAGCTTCCGTGACGATAAAGGGCGGCAGCAAACGCAGCACATCCGGGCCTGCGTTTAACATCAGCACGCCCATTTCATAACCTGCCTCCAGCACTGGCTTTACCTCGCCCTCGAACTGCACACCCACCATCAAGCCCTGGCCGCGCACCTGGCGCACCCCCGGCAGCCCGGCAGCCTCCAGGCTGTCCTTCAGGTAAACGCCCATCCGGGAAACATGGGCCAGCATGTTCGGAGCGCTCACAGCCTCCAGGACAACGTTTGCTGCCTGGCAGACAATCGGCCCTCCGGCAAATGTCGATCCGTGATCACCCACTTCCATGACCGCAGCAACCTTGGCGCTCAACAATACCGCCCCAATCGGCAGCCCACCTCCCAGCGCTTTCGCCGTCGTCAGCATGTCTGGTGTGATTCCCGCCGCTTCGTAGGCCCACAACCGGCCGGTGCGACCCATACCGCACTGGATCTCGTCCACGATGAGCAGCGCGCCAGCCTCATCGCACAGGCTGCGCAGCCCGCGCAGGAATCCGTGCTCCGCTGGATTCACCCCACCTTCGCCCTGCAGAGGCTCAACCACAACCGCGCACGTCGCAGGGGTAATCAGCAGGGCAGCCGCCTCCAGGTCATTCAGAGGTGCGTAGTCCACATCTGGCATCAATGGTCGAAAGGGAGCCTGGTATTTTTCCCGGGCAGTTAATGCCAGTGCACCCATCGTCCTCCCATGGAATCCCCCCGTAAAGGCAAGCAAGCGGGTCTTGCCCTCTCCATACATCCGGCGGGCATATTTACGGGCAAACTTGATGGCCCCTTCGATCGCTTCTGTGCCGGAATTGCAGAAAAAAACCTTGTCTGCAAAACTTGTCTCGCACAGTTTTTGAGCCAGCTGCACCTGAGGGTGAGTCAGGTACAGGTTCGAAACATGCCCGAGCAGCGCGGCTTGAGCGCTGATTGCCTGGACGATGGCAGGATGGGCGTGACCCAGGTTATTGACCGAAATCCCGCTCGTAAAATCAAGGTAACGCTGACCGGCTTCATCGTACAACCACATCCCTTCGCCGCGCACAAAAACCAGGGGCGCGCGCGGGTAAGTTCCGAGAATATAATCCACATCCAGCTCCTGAATGTCGGTGTGGTCTGTTATTGTTTCCATGCGCTCTCCTGTGTGGGTGAATTGATCAGGTGCGTTCCTGACAGACTCTTCAAGCCAGCCAGGTTCGTAATCAGCACTTCGGAAACGCCCTGTGCCAGGGCATCCAGCGCAGCACCTGTTTTTGGAATCATCCCCCCGTTAATTTTTCCGGTTTCAATATGCTGCCGGACCTCCGTGGGAGTCAGATTGGACAATACTCTCCCATCAACCATCACCCCCGGAACATTGCTGACAAACACCAGCTGGCTGGCCGACATGGCCGCGGCAATAGCTCCAGCGGCATGGTCTGCATTCACGTTGTACCGCCCACCCGGACCGCGCGCGATCGGTGAAATCACCGGTACAATCCCCTCCTCCAGCCATGCCCGCAGAACAGCCGTCTTCACCTGGGTGATGCGCCCGACGGACCCCAGCTCCGCGGCCCATGGCTCCACTTGCAGCAGGCTCAGGTCCACGCCGCTGACACCCAGGGCATCTACCCCTGCGTCCGTCAGCGCCAACACCAGGTTTTTATTGACCCGCCCCGAGAGCACCATCTCCACCACATCCAGGGTTGCCTGGTCGGTGACCCGCTGGCCTTCATAAAAACTGGGTACAATTTCCAACCGGCTTAACAGATCATTGATGACCCGCCCCCCGCCGTGAACAACGATACATGGCTGGCTGCCGCGCAGCGCAGCGACTGCCTGGGCCAGACCGGTTACAAAGCCTTCCTGGTCCAGCTCGTTGCCGCCGACTTTTATGACCAACAGCCCGGTCTCCATCGCTCAGCCAGCCTTGTCCACCAGCAAGCCGCAGGCTTCCGTCAAATCCCACATCAGGTTGAAATTTTGAATCGCCTGAGAGGCCGCGCCTTTAAGCAGGTTATCGATAGCAACCATCACAATTAGCATGGATTCTGAAACCGGTGTGAGGGAGATCACCGCCCGCGGGGTGCGAACAGCATGCGCCAGCGTGGCCAGCTCGCCGTCTGGCAGCACCTCCACAAACGGCTCAGCCCCGTACCATTCCTCGAAGTACTGGCGCGTTTTGGCGGTTTTGTCTCCCTGTACATAGATTGCGCTCAAAATACCGCGCTCGACGGGCAGCAGGTGCGGGGAAAACACCAGACTTCCCGGCACATAGCCCAGGCGAGCCAGTTCTTGTTCGATTTCAGGCAGATGCCTGTGGGAACGCCCAATGTTATAAGGTGACAGGTTGCCAGCCACCTCCGCAAAGAGAAAGTTTTGCTTGGCGGCGCGTCCTGCGCCTGTCACTCCCGATTTCGCATCCACCACGATCGGCTGCGCGGCTGCCAGCCACCCTGATTTAACCAGGGGCGCCAAGCCCAGCAAAATCGAAGTGGCATAACAACCAGGGTTTGCAACCACTCGCGCCTGAATTAATTTTTCACGCCCCAACTCAGGCAGGCCGTAAGGCACGGGCAGCAGCTCGGGAGCGGGGTGCTCCTGTTTGTACCAGGCGCGGTACTCAGCCGCATCATCCAGGCGTAAGTCTGCAGACAGGTCCACCACCCGCACCCCGGCGGCAACCGCGCGGGCAGCCAGCGCGCCAGACTCGTTATGCGGCAGGCACAAAAATACCTGGTCGACCGATTCCAGCGGAGCATCGGCTGCCGAGACCAGGGTCAGCTCCGGTGCCTGCGGCCAGCTTAAGCGCAGGCTTTTCCCCGCATTCGTCTCGGAGGTGGCAAACTGGAGGTCAACAGCCGGATGCCCGTAAAGAAGCCGGATCAGCTCCAACCCGGTGTACCCGGTGCCTCCGTAAACTCCTGCTTTAATCTGCATGCTCGTTTTGCTCCATTCAAAAGAAAACCCGCCCGGACGATCCGGGCGGGTTGTGAAATAGCAGATCGATTCTGCGCCTCACCAATACACCGCTAGGCCGGACCTCTGAGTGAAGTCTGGCTGGCAGGACGGGAGCGGCGAATTCCAAAGATTGACAAGGCATGAACTCCGGTTAGGATGGCAGAAAGATAGCATATCCCACCCGATATGTCAATATAAAACGACCTGCCGTTTCGGCTTTCAATATAATGAAAGGTTTGGCTCCGCGAATCTCCTGGGCAGCTTAATCCTCAATGTAAATCGCGGCGGGCTCGACCGAAAGTGCAATGCGCGCCAAAAACCGGATTTGTGGGTTAATACCAAAAGCCTCTATGCTAGAATGAACATATGCCCCCGCGGATCGTTTTTATGGGTTCCCCCGAATTTGCGCTGCCATCCCTGGAGGCTCTGGCAGGTCAGTATCCGGTGGTGGGTGTGGTCACCCAGCCCGATCGCCCGGCCGGGCGCGGCCGCCAGCTGACACCTCCACCTGTCAAGATCCTGGCAGAACGCCTTGGCTTGCCGGTGCTCCAGCCCAACCGCCTCAAAGAAACCGCTGCCCAGGACCAGCTGCTTGCCTGGGCCCCAGAACTGATCGTTGTGGCGGCCTTTGGGCAGATCTTGCGCCCCGATGTGCTGGATCTGCCGCGCTATGGCTGCGTAAATGTCCACGCCTCCCTGCTGCCGCGCTGGCGCGGCGCAGCTCCGATTCAGGCAGCCATTCTGCACGGTGACCAGGAAACCGGAATAACCATCATGAAAATGGATGCCGGTCTCGATACCGGGCCTATCCTCAGCCAACGCAGCCTGTCCATCGCTGGTCATGATACTGCCGGGTCGCTGAGCGACCGCCTGGCACAATTGGGCGCTGACTTGCTGCTTGAAACTCTGCCAGGGTACCTCGATGGCAGCCTAGCACCTTCGCCCCAGGATGATGGGCGTGCCACATATGCGCCTCGCCTCGAAAAAACTGCCGGCCTCCTGGATTTTCAACAGCCTGCTGGGCAGCTCGCCCGCCAGGTACGTGCCTTCAATCCCTGGCCGGGTGCCTACATGCTATGGCAGGAACAGAGGTTGAAGGTTCTCCAAGCGCACACAGCCGGCAGCGAGACAGCAAAACCGGGAGTTACTGTAGAGTTCAACGGCTTACCGGCAGTCACAACAGCCGACGGGCTGTTGGTGTTGGATACTATCCAACCAGCTGGAAAACAGTCAATGCCGGGCGATGTCTTTCTACGAGGAGCACGCACATGGTGAGCAACCTCGCCAACCAGAGGGACCAGCAGCCTATTTTTAAGAAAGCGGATCTACCAACTCAGCGCCGGGCCTGGCAGGCATTTGTCAACCGGCATGTGATTGACGCGAGCGTGCCACCTCCGATAGCCCGGTCGTGGATGCGTTGTTATTCCCTGCTCGACCCGCACCAGCGCCTCACCAGCAGCCGGCTTGGCTCCGAGCACTTATTGTCGACTCAAGTCGCAAGTTTCGAACTGCTGCTGATTGCCAGGCCGATCATGGAAGACCTGTTCCAATACATCGAGGGCTCGAGCTCAGCCGTGATGATTACCAACAGCGCCGGTTATATCCTGGATATCCTCGGCGACACCACCATCCTTGCCCAGCTCAACGCGGAAGGCATCAACCGCGGCATCAGCCTGGCTGAAAACCAGGTTGGGACAAATTCCTTCGCCCTGGCTTTGCTTGAAAGAATGTCGATTCAGGTCAATGGGCCGGAACATTACCTTGAGCGTTTTCATCATTATGCGAGTTCGGCTGCCCCAGTTTTTGACCTGACCGGAAACCCCCTGGGTGCCGTGGGGATTATCAATTTCCAGCAGCACCATCACGCCCACAGCCTTGGTCTGGTAACTGCCGGGGCGCGTGCCATCGAAAGCCAACGCCAGGCGGATCACTTATTAGATGAACAAAATCGCCAGCTGGCCAGTTTGAATGCGATTCTCGCCTCGATTGGCGAGGGCATTTTGGTTTGGAATAGTGAGAAGACCATTATCCATGCCAATCCGGCGGCAACCGAAATCCTGTATCGTTCATTCGATCGCCTGATGGGGCAGAACATCGATGAGATCATCCAGTTTCCGGTGTGGCTGCAGGAAGCCCTGCTCCAAAACCGGACGCTAACCAATGTAGAAGCGACTTTGCACAATGGGGAGCAATCCATCAGCTGCATCATCAGCCTCCGTTATATTCCGGCCGGGAAAGGGAAAGCGGGTGCCATTGCCATCCTGCGCAGCCCGCAAGAAGTCAGACAACTCGTTTATCGCCAGCTCGGCGCGCAGGCCTCTTTCAGCCTGGAAAATTTGGTTGGCAATTCCCCCCAAATGCGCCGGCTGCGACGGACCGCCGAAACCGCGGCCGCGGCACGCGCTTCGATCCTTGTGCGCGGGGAAAGCGGCTCGGGCAAAAACTTGATGGCGCGCGCCATCCACAGCCATGGACCCCAGCGGGAAGGGCCGTTTATCGTTTTCGCCTGTAATGCGATCCCGGGCGAGCTGGTTGTTTCCGAACTGGTGGGCATTGAGGAGGGTTACATCCATCTCAACACCTTGTCCCGTCCCGGAAAGATCGAGCTGGCGGACGGCGGCACAATATTTTTAAAGACGTCGAAGCGCTGCCTCTGGAGGCGCAAACCATCCTGGTGAATATGTTGGAATTAGGCATCGTCCAGCGCCTGGGAAGCCGGATACCAGTCAACGTATCGGTGCGCGTCATCGCCTCGAGCTCTTTGAATTTAGAAGCCCTGGTCGAAGCGGGCAATTTCCGTCCTGATCTGTACTACCGCCTCAGCCCGTTTGAAATCCTCATCCCACCACTGCGCGAACGGTTGGAAGATCTGCCGATCCTGGTTCAAAATATCCTCGAGCGAATTAACCGCTACCAGTTCACCCCGATTACCGCCGCACCAGAAACAATCGCCTTGCTGCGTGGTTATGATTGGCCCGGTAACATTCGGGAGCTGGAAGGTGTCCTGGAACGCGCTGTTGCAGGGGCAGATAATACCGCCGTCCTGCTCCCCCACCATCTTCCAGAAATGTTTCGCCACCCCAAACGCTCAAGTTCCAAGACCTATAACATCACCTCCCTGGAGGAGGTGGAACGCCAGGCGCTGCTCCATGCGGCCCAGGCCTGTCATGGCAACCTTACCCACATGGCGCGTGCCCTGGGAATTGGCCGGACGACAGTATGGCGGCGTTTGAAAGAAATGGATATTTCCTTAGAGCAGTATCGCCGCAGCTGACAACCGTTTCATATTGAAACAATCACTCCGGTTTTAATGTTCCAAAATGGAACAATGACAAGGAGATTCTTGACATAGATTAATGGTTCTTTAAAATAAGTTATGTATGTCCCCACGAAATCCGATCTGGCTGCAAATTCAGGTGAATAACAGCATCTGGGGTGTTAGTTGGCTATGCACCCGGAGCTGGCTTGGAGTGTGGGAGATCTCTTCTGACGAATCGTAAAACCGCCTTAGACCCCTGAACGGCTGCAGGCGGTTTTATTTTCGACAGAAGATCCGGCAAATTCATTTTCACCTTTCATCAATCACAGACACTGTTTTAAAGGAGGTTTTCTGGCGCAAATATTGATTTCTGCTTTTTCCCATGAAAACGGTTCCATCTATTTCTAATCCCATTCTGTTCGAACAAGGAGATGCGAGATGAAGTCTAAAGGCATAGTTGCCGAGTTCATCGGTGAGGTTTTCGGGACCTTCATCCTGATCCTGTTGGGAGACGGCGTCGTGGCCAACGTTGGTCTGGCGCCTCGCCTGGCAGCCCCGGCTTACAACTGGAATACCATAACCATCGGCTGGGCCTTCGCAGTCATCATTGCCGTTTACGTTTCCGGCGGCGTATCCGGCGCACACCTCAACCCTGCGGTAACCCTCGGCCTGGCTTTCCGGCGCGGTTTCCCGTGGGGCAAAACGCTCCCTTATATCATCGCCCAATTCGTTGGTGCCTTCCTGGGCGCCCTGGGCGTGTACCTGATCTACCGCGACGGCCTGGTTTCAGCTGGCATGCCCAATGTTTGGAGCACCGGCCCCGGCTCGACGTTTGGTCAGGCTTTCTGGGGAGGTGCCGCAGGTACTGCAACCGGCAGTTACTCGCTGCTTACTGCCTGCATCGCAGAAGCTTTTGGCACCATGATGCTGATGTGGGGTATTGCCGCATCGGGCGATGCCAAGAACCTCGGCCTGATGCACAACCTCGGTCCATTCCTGGTCGGTTTCACCGTCCTGGCAGTCGGTCTCTCATTGGGCGGCCCCAGTGGTTACTCGATCAACCCCGCTCGTGACCTGGGCCCGCGTATCTTTGGCACCCTGGTGGGCACGACAGGATTGTTCACAGGCTGGTACTGGCTAATAGCACCTGTACTTGTACCAGCCATTTTCGGTCCTATCGGCATCTTGCTGTACGACCTGCTGGTCACCCCGAACCTGCCGGAGAAGTAAATCCAAACTGGATAACAATCCGGTTAGCTGCAGGGATCTGGGCAGATACCTGAGGAGATTTTACGTAACGGATCGAAAGAAGGAGTCCAAATCCAAATGAAGAAGCTTATTAATAAACCAGAAGACGTCGTAAAGGAATCACTGGAAGGCGTAGCTTACGCCCATTCCGACCTGGTGAAAGTCCACTACGATCCGAACTTTGTTGTCCGTGCGGATGCTCCTGTCCAGGGAAAAGTGGGACTCGTCTCAGGGGGCGGATCTGGGCATGAACCCATGCATGGTGGTTTCGTTGGTATGGGCATGCTTGATGCCGCCTGCCCTGGCGCGGTGTTCACCTCCCCCACACCAGACCAGATGCTCGAAGCAACCAAGGCCGTCAATGGCGGAGCCGGCGTTCTGCATATCGTCAAGAACTACACCGGCGACATCATGAACTTTGAAATGGCAGCCGACCTGGCCCGCGCGGAAGGCATTGAAGTCGCAAGCGTTGTGATCGACGACGATGTTGCCGTCGAGGACAGCCTGTGGACAGCTGGGCGGCGCGGTGTCGGCAGCACAGTGCTGGCAGAAAAAGTGTGTGGCGCTGCCGCTGAGCAGCGTCGCTCCCTCAGCCAAGTCGTTGATATCTGCAACAAGGTCAAGGAGCAGGGCCTAAGCATGGGGATGGCCCTTACTTCCTGCACGGTACCGCATGTGGGCAAGCCCACCTTCGAATTGCCAGAAGATGAGATGGAGATCGGCATCGGCATCCACGGCGAACCGGGGCGAACGCGCATGAAGGTTAAACCCGCCGATGAAATTGCAGAAATGCTGATGGATCCCATTATCAAAGACCTGCCGTTTAAGCATGGTGATGAGGTCCTGTTGTTCGTCAACGGCATGGGCGGCACTCCGCTGATTGAGCTGTATATCATCTACCGCAAGGCCTATGAAATTGCATCCAAGCACCACTTGAAGGTCGTCCGCAATTTGATCGGCCCGTACATTACCAGCCTTGAGATGGCTGGCTGCTCCATCACGATGTTGAAGATGGATGATGATTTGACCAAGTTGTGGGATGCACCGGTAAAAACCACTGGCATGCGCTGGGGCGTTTAACCGGTCAAGCTTACACTCAGAGGGGCTAGTCAGGTTTGCTAGCCCCTCTTCACTCGGAGCCTGTTATGACCATTAGTCGTGATGATGTGCTTGCGTGGATCGAAGCCTATGCAGGGGTCGTGCGCGAGAACCGGGATTACCTCACCCAGCTCGATGCTGCGATCGGGGATGCAGACCACGGTGCAAATATGGACCGTGGCTTCCAGGCTGTCTTGGGAAAATTGCCAGAGCTTGCAGATAAAGATATCGGCACCATTTTTAAGACAGTTGGAATGACCCTCCTTTCTACCGTTGGCGGAGCTGGTGGCCCGCTCTACGGGACGCTTTTCTTGCAGGCGGGAATGAAAACCGCCGGTAAAATGGAGCTGAACCTCGAAGATTGGCAGGTGACGCTCGAAGCGGCAGTAAATGGCGTGGTCATGCGGGGTAAAGCGGAGGTGGGCGATAAAACAATGATTGACGCGCTCAGCCCTGCTCTGGAAGCCATCAAACAGGCCTCGCAGGAAGAGATACCTCTAGGGGAAGCCCTGCAGCGATCGGCAGATGCAGGGAAAAAAGGAATGGAATCCACCATTCCTTTAGTAGCGAGAAAAGGGCGCGCTAGTTATCTTGGCGAGCGCAGCGCTGGCCACCAGGACCCGGGGGCAACGTCATCTTACCTGCTGCTTAAAACCGCTGCTGATAACTGGTTGAATGCCGGAAAATGATGTTATTGGACCAAATAGATTCAGTATCTAGGAGAGCTAAAAATGGCGAAATATTCTGCAGCAGTTGATCAGGGTACCACCAGCACGCGTTTCATGATCTTCGATCATGCCGGCCGCGTCGTCGGGATCGATCAGAAGGAACATGAGCAGATTTACCCCAAGCCCGGTTGGGTGGAACACGACCCAGTTGAAATTTGGGCCGCGTGCAAATCGGTCATCGCAGGCTGTCTGGCAAAATCTGGTGTTGACCCCAAGGATATCGCCGCGGTTGGTGTTACCAACCAGCGCGAAACCACCGTTGTTTGGGATAAAGCAACCGGCAAACCTGTATACAACGCGATCGTATGGCAAGATACCCGCACCGATCAGATCTGCAATATGCTGGCCAAAGACGGCGGACAGGACCGCTTCCGCATGAAAGTCGGTTTGCCCCTGGCAACTTACTTCTCTGGCCCGAAAATCAAGTGGATTCTCGACAACGTGGAAGGCGTGCGCGCCAAGGCCGAAAAAGGTGAGGTTCTTTTCGGCAACATCGATACCTGGGTGATCTGGAATCTGACGGGTGGCCCTAACGGCGGTGTGCACGTTACCGACGTTTCCAACGCCTCCCGCACGATGCTGATGAATCTGAACACCCTGGATTGGGATAGCGAAATCCTGGGCATTATGGGCGTTCCCAGGGCCATGCTGCCGGCAGTCCGCGCCTCCAGCGAGGTTTATGGCAAAGCCGTTGGCGCTTTGGCAGGTATTCCTGTTGCCGGCGACCTGGGTGACCAGCAGGCTGCCCTCTTTGGGCAGGCATGCTTCACCCCCGGCGAAGCCAAGAACACCTACGGCACCGGCTGCTTCATGCTCCTCAACACCGGCAATACACCGGTCCAGTCCAAGAACGGTCTGCTCACCACGCTTGGTTACAAGATCGGCGACCAGAAGGCTGTTTACTGCCTGGAAGGCTCGATTGCCATCACCGGCGCCCTGGTGCAGTGGCTGCGTGACAACCTGGGCTTCTTCAACTACTCGAAGCACATTGAGGACTACGCCGCGGCCGTTCCAGACAGCGGCGGAATTTACTTCGTCCCCGCCTTTTCTGGCCTGTTTGCACCTTACTGGCGCAGTGATGCCCGCGGTGTGATCGTCGGCCTGACGCGCTTCATCACCCGCAACCACATTGCCCGCGCGGCCCTGGAAGCCACCGCTTACCAGACCCGCGAAGTGCTCGATGCCATGAACGCTGACTCCGGCGTAGATCTGACCGCCTTGAAAGTGGATGGCGGCATGGTTTACAACAACCTGCTGATGCAGTTCCAGTCAGACATCCTGGGCGTGCCGGTCATCCGGCCTGTCGTTGCTGAAACGACTGCCCTGGGCGCTGCTTACGCGGCTGGTATGGCAGTTGGTTTCTGGAGCAACTTCGATGAGCTGCGCGCCAACTGGGGCAAGGATCACGAATGGCATCCGATGATGGATGCTGCCACCCGTGCCGAACTCTACAAAGGCTGGAAGAAAGCCGTCACCCGCACATTCGACTGGGTCGAATAATCCTCCAAATCCTGCCTGCGGTTTCACCGCATCCAGGATCTTGGCTTACACACGACGCACCCGCGCCCGAGTGCGGGTGCGTCGTTTTTCATCATTTTGCTTGTGATGTAACACGGCGCTGGGAATGGAATAATTTTTTTATCACCTTTTTCTTGTGATTTTTTACACTACCAGGTTTACACATGGATTATCATAATAAAGTTGTCTGAACAAAACTGGTAACCGAGACGGGATCGGAGGAGATTTATTGTGGGAAAAAAAGCGAGGAAAAAAAACGAAGCGCGGGAAGCTGATGCGCAAATCGAGGATGAACTTTTCCGCCCTTGGATCAAAATGCGCACCGCAATCATCCTGATGACCATCGTCAGCATCGCGCTCGGCATCTGGACTGCCTACCAGGTTTCTGCGACGGAAACTCTGCTTAACAGCATTATGTGGGGGGTAATTTTTGGAGGCAGCACCTGGATCGTATTTCTGGGTTTTATGCTTTTCAACCGTACAATCCGTAGAAAAAGATAATTCCCATTCGTCCAGAGTTCAGTACGGATTGGGCAGAAAGGAAAGTATGTAATGAGCAAACCACATGCAATCGTCATAGGAGCTGGATTTACAGGTGTCGCAACTGCTCACGACCTGGCAATGCGTGGTTTTGATGTTACTGTGGTTGAAAGAGGTTCATTTGTCAATGGAACTTCGGGGCGCACGCACGGACTTCTGCACTCTGGTGGCCGCTATGCAGCCAAAGACCAGGAATCGGCCATCGAATGTATTGAAGAAAACACCATCTTGCGCAAAATCGTTCCTCAGGTAATTGAGCCGAACGGAGGTCTTTTTGTCGCCCTCAACGACGAGGACCTGGCCTATGGCGAATCATTCATCGATGGCTGCCAGCAGTGTGGAATCGACATTGAGGAACTCTCCCCAAAACAAGCTTTAGAATTGGAGCCAAACTTGAATCCTGGCGTCCTGATTGCACTCCAGGTGCCGGATGGAACCTTTGAACCGCTGCGCCTGGCGCTGTCCTTCGCCGCCTCAGCCAAATCGAATGGAGCCCGTTTTAAGCTTTATACCGAAGTCGAAGACATGGTTTTCGATGGGCAAGGCAATGTTGCCGGTGTCAAGGTTTGGGATCGCACCAGCGATAAGCGGTATGAGCTGATGGGCGATATTGTCATCAATGCGACAGGAGCCTGGGCAGGTCAGATGACTGAAAAAGTCCACTCAGATGTATCGGTAACACCCACCCCGGGTGTGATGGTAGCATACAACCAGCGGATGGTCCAGCGCGTCATTAACCGCCTGTGCAAACCATCCGATGGCGATATTATCGTCCCTCAGCGCCGCATGATGGTTGTCGGCACAACCTCATTCTCAGTGGAAAATATAGACTATGTGGCAATGGAAGAAGATCAGGTCGAATTAATGCTGAAACGCGGTGCGGAATTGGTGCCAGGCATTCTGAACACCAAAGAGCGCGGGGCCTATATGGCAACCCGCCCGCTGATTAAAGAGAGTGGTCCGGGCAGAAGCATTTCGCGAACGTTTAAGACTTACGATCACAAAGTCACCGATAATGTGGAAGGGCTGATCACGATCACCGGTGGGAAAGCAACAACCCTGCGAGCGATGGCTGAAAAAGTTGTTGACATGGCCTGTGCCAAGCTCAATATCGACGCAGCCTGTGAGACGATGGACACTCCACTGTTGTCTTACCGCGAATATTACCGCCTGCCAAATTGAAGTTTGCGGTGGTTAGATTCGGGATTTCACCAAACTGCTGAAAATAAACCCTTGAACAAGTCGTTTGATACTGCGGCACTGTCCGGGAGTAAATACAGGAGCGTGCGACAATGAGCGAAACCTGGACGATCAAATACACAGTTTATCGCCAGAAAGAAGGCCGGCAACCTACCTACCAGGATTTTACCCTCGAGATGAGCCCGGAAGAGTATGTCCTGGATGGGATCGAAAAAATTTGGGCGTTCCATGATCGAACTTTTACCTTCCAACATGCCTGCCACCATTCGGTGTGTGGCGCCTGCGGTATGGTGGTGAACGGCGTTGAGAAATTAACCTGCATCACCAAAATCAAGGATGTGACTCAAAATGGCGGTACGCTGCGCGTAGACCCCATGCGCAACTTCACCGTGATCAGCGATCTGGTGGTGGATATGACGCCGTTGTATTCCCGCATGGAGCAGGCAGATGCGAAGCAAATTGTTTCACTGCAGGATGCCCCCACCCGCCCCGGAATTAGCCGGGATAAAAACGGCGCAGAAGATATTTTTCGCCTTGGGGATTGTATCGAATGCGGTCTGTGCATCAGCGCCTGCCCGGTGGCTGCTACCAACCCCGATTACCTCGGGCCGGCAGTTCTGGCAGCAGTCCAGCTGCGCGGCTTGGACCAGGTCCCACACCTGCTGTCTTTGGTCGATAATGCCGAAGGATTGTGGCGCTGCCACAGTGCTTTCGAATGCACAGAAGCCTGCCCATCCAATGTCGAGCCGGCCTGGCGTATCATGGATTTACGCAAGCAGGTCATGGGAAGGCGTGTCAAAAACCTTTTTGGGATGAAATGAGGAGCTAACCATGCAAACCCAATCTCGTAAAGTGACATGGAAAGATTTGTTTCGTTGGTTCGATCCTCGTTATACCAAGCCCGGTTTTTGGGGGTTCATTTTGAACCGGGTGACTGCAATCGGCCTGACCTTTTACTTATATCTGCATTTGATCATGCTCTCAAGGCTGGCTCAGGGACCTGCAGCTTATGAAAATTTCCTCGCCACGATTAAGTCCCCTTTGTTCATTTTTGGCGAATTGCTGGTCGTAGCTGCCGGTCTGATTCACGGCCTGAACGGCTTGCGGATCATTTATAACAGCTTTGGGTATGGAATTCCCACTCAGAAAAAGTTGTTTTACGGCCTGATGGCAATCGCTATCATCGCGACCATTATTTTTGGCATCCGCATGTTTACAGCTTGATTTGCCTGTCCCAAATTTAAAGACATGCGACGGAAGGGAGCAATATAACCATGATGAACACGAGATCTACCCCCAAACCGGGAGAGACGTCCTGGCTGTGGATGCTGAAAATATTCAGCGGTTTGCTGATCCTGGTCATTTTGATTATTCACTTTCTGGTCAATCATTTTCTTGCTCCAGAAGGTTTATTGTCCTTTGAAGAAATCCTTGCCTACTACAAGAATTTCCCCATTGTGCCGATCATGGAGGGTTTTTTCTTGGTGTTTGTTGTGTCCCACTCCCTGCTTGGCGTCCGCTCAATCGTGCTGGATCTAAATCCAAGTAAAAGAGCCTCTCAAATTGTGGATGTCATCCTGGTCGGCATTGGCGTAGTTTCCGTAGTTTACGGTATCTGGCTGCTGACAGCAATCCTGGCACAGGCCCCAGCGGCTTAATAGAGTGCAGACACAGGCATGATCGGCCTTGTTCTCGTCTCGCACAGCAGGGCGTTGGCCCGGGCATTAAGGGATCTTGTCCAGCAGGTCACATCCGGTGGAGCCCAGATCGCAATTGCCGCCGGCACGGGGCCGGATAAGACTGAATTTGGCACGGACGCTGTCGAAATATCGGAAGCGATCCAAACAGTTTACTCACCAGACGGTGTATTAATCCTGATGGATCTGGGCAGCGCTGTCTTGAGCGCCCAGGTCGCGATCGAGCTGCTCCCGGTGGAAATGCAGGAGAAAATACTCTTCTGTTCTGCTCCGCTGGTTGAAGGTGCCATTGCTGCTGCTGTTCAGGCCAGCCTTGGGAGCAGCCTGGATGTGACCTGCCGTGAAGCCCAATCAGCATTACTGCCAAAAAAAGAACAGCTTGGCGAAAGCGCAGCAGATCTTTTTACTGCTCCCGTCGAATTACCAGTGGCAGCTGGGGATGGCGAGCGGGTTGAATTAACCCTCCATAATACCTATGGGCTGCACGCCCGACCTGCCGCACGGTTTGTACAGGCAGCTGCAAAATTCGATGCTAACATCCAGGTTCGCAATCTGACCAATCAAAAAGGTCCGGTCTCAGCCAGGAGCCTGAACGCTCTGGCAACCCTGGGTGCTGTCCAAAACCACAAAATAGAGATTTCTGCTCAAGGATCTCAGGCACGGCAGGCCCTGGATGCGCTATCTGCGATGGTCACAGCCAATTTTGGTGAGAGCACCGCGCCCTCCCCCTGCATCACCTGCGGCTGTTCCCCGCCCTGTAGAGGCAGCGGCGGATGGTGCTCTGGCTGCCATACCCATCGCAGAGGGGTTTGCTCTCGCGCCTTTGGCGCGCTACACAACGCCCCCACCGCCAATCCCGCAGGAACCCGTTGTGAATCCTGCTGAGGGCTGGGAGGCGCTCGAGAAAGCCCGCGTTACGGTCCACAACACGATCGCTGCCCAGCGGCAAAGTGTGGCGGCTTCAACAGGCGAAGAACAGGCTGCGATTTTTGACGCCCACCAGCTGATCCTGGATGACCCTGACATCCTGGAGGCCACCCGGTCGGCGATTTTTGATGAGCATGTGAATCCAGCCGCAGCCTGGCACGCGGCAATTGTCCAGGCAGTCGCCCAATATGATGCCCTGGATGATCCCTATTTAAAACAACGGGCCTCGGATGTGCGCGATGTGGGCAACCAGGTTTTATATGCACTTGCTGGTAAACCTGCCTTCGCGGGAATTAAATTTGAAGAACCCGTCATCCTGGTTGCCGAAGATTTAACTCCAACCCAAACCGCAGGTCTTGACCTTGAAAAAATTCATGGGATCGCCACAGTCTTGGGCGGGCCGACCTCGCACAGCGCAATCCTGGCGCGTTCTTTCGGGATTCCTGCCATCAGCGGTATCCCTGAATCGACCTTGCGTTTGCCGCCAGAGACCATCGGCGGTCTGGATGGAAGCCAGGGCGCGTTGTGGGTTAACCCAGACCCGGAGGTGAGTACTTTATTGCTTGAGCGCCGCGCAGTCTGGCTCGCGCGCCGGGCAGCCTTGCTCCAGCAAAGCAGCCTCTCAGGCAGCACCCAGGATGGACACCGCATCGAAGTCGCGGCTAATGTTGGCAACTTAGCCGATGCTCGGGCCAGTGTAAAAAACGGCGCCGAAGGGATCGGTTTGCTGAGGACTGAGTTCCTTTTCCTTACGCGCACCACCCCCCCAGGAGAGTTGGAGCAGTACGAAGCTTTGCACGAAATTGTGTCTGCCCTGGAAGGCAAACCGGTGATAGTCCGCACTCTGGATGTCGGCGGAGACAAGCCGCTGCCTTACATCTCGTTGCCAGTAGAAGCAAATCCATTTTTAGGTGTACGAGCCATCCGGCTGTCTCTCCAGCGTCCCGACTTGTTCAAGACCCAGCTGCGCGCCATCTTACGCGCCAGCGCCGCCGGGCAGGTGCGCATCATGTTCCCGATGATCTCCGGGGCCGAAGAAATCCTGGCCGCCCGCGAAATCCTTTCAGAATGCCACCTCGCTCTGGAGGCTGAAAATATCCCCCACCAGTGGCCCATAGAAACCGGCATCATGATCGAAGTACCCTCTGCCGCGGTGTTGGCTCACCAACTTGCCCCGGCAGTAGACTTCTTTTCAATCGGCACCAACGACCTGACCCAATATACGCTCGCGGCCGAGCGCGGCAATGCCAACCTGGCTAACTATGCGGATGGGCTGCACCCGGCTGTTTTGCATCTGGTTCACCAGGTTGCCCAGGCAGCTGACGCAAACGGCAAGTGGGCAGGCATCTGCGGCGAACTGGGAGGTGACCCCGCCGCGGTCCCAATCCTGGTCGGACTTGGAATTAAAGAACTGAGCATGAATGCGGGCAGCATCCCGCGCGTCAAAGCCCTTCTGCGGACCTTCACCCTGGCAGAAGCACAGAGTTTCGCTCACCGTGCCCTGTTCTGCACCACCACCACAGAAGTACGCGCCCTGGCGCAGGAATTCTTAGCCAATCATCCCGTATAACTGCCGGCAGGCACGGGTCGCTGCAAGAAGGACATTGTGCTTTCGCCCGCTGTTCGCAGAGTTCATTGCGGGTCTGTTCAGCTTATGTAAGCACATCGCAAGGTCTCCCCATCCACAAACCATTGAATTCTTTGCCTGGAAGGCTCAAATGATTCGCCTTCCAAATAACCGCCCGGCGCGCATGGTAAAATCCGTTGCTGATAATCCCAGAAACGTGAGGCTACCCTTGCTCGCTCAGATCCATCAAGATGATCTCTATTTCTTCGTCCTTTTGCGGCATGCTGAATCCACTGGCAACGCGGAAGGAACCTGGCAGGGACAAACTGATTACCCTTTAACCCCCCGCGGGCGCTCGCAGGCATCGGCCCTGGCCAATCGTTGGGAACGCGAAAACGTCCGGTTTGATGCAGCCGTTGCAAGCCCCCTGCAGCGAGCCCACCAGACGGCAGTTGTGGTTTGCGAAGCCATCCAAACGCCGCTTGAGCTGGATCCTGTCTGGATGGAACGCGATTTTGGTGCTTTATCAGGCTTGAAAAATTCCGCAGTCCAGGCATTGCTGCCCGAAAACCCGTTTTATCATCCTTATCTGCCGGTCGGCGAACATGGGGAAAGCCAGTGGGATTTATATGTGCGCGCCGGGCAGGCAGTCCAAAGTATGCTACGCAGGCCACCCGGCAGGTACCTTGTGATCTCACATGGTGGGATTCTAAATATGGTCCTGTATGCCCTGTTAAATATCCCTGTCCAGGCAAATTTCCAGGGGCCGCGCTTTGATTTCGGGAATACGGGTTTTGCCACGCTAGCATATAGCCCGAACAGGCACCGCTGGCGTATGCTGGGCTTGAACGACCAAGCACATCTTGCACTCCAGGAATAGCGCCGGGTGAAAATCCTTTCTTTTGGAGCCGGTGCCATTGGCACCTATATCGGCGGGAGTATGGCCAGGCAAGGGCACCAGGTGGTTTTTTTGGAACGCCCAGATGTAGCCGACCGGCTGCGCCAGCAAGGCGTATCGCTTCGCATTGCTGACCAGAAATACTTGCTCGAATCCCCGGCTGTTACGGCATCCTTGCAGGAGGCCCTCGCATTGGGTCCTTTTGATTTTGGTCTGGTTGCAATGAAATCCTTTGATACCGGCCGGGCGGCACAGGAAATCACCCCATATAAGGATGGCATTCCTCCTCTGCTCTGCTTACAAAACGGGGTTGAAAACGAGGCAGTATTCGCCGCTGTGATTGGGCAGGAGAAAGTCATTGCAGGCACGGTCACGAGTGCGATTACCCGCATCGATATCGGTGATGTCGCACTGGAGAAGCTGCGCGGTATGGGAGTTGCCGCAGACCATCCGCTGTCAGCTACCCTCGTCCAGGCTCTTTCACAGGCCGGTCTGAACGCCGTTCTTTACACTCGTCCGGCTGATATGAAGTGGTCCAAAATGCTGACGAACCTGCTGGCAAATGCCACCTCTGCAATCCTGGACATGACCCCCGCAGAAATTTATTCCGATCCCGGTCTCTTTCAGTTGGAAAAAGACCAGTTCCTGGAAGCGCTGGCGGTTATCCGCGCCCAGGGCATCCGGGCGGTTAACCTGCCGGCAACCCCGGTAAAAGCCCTGGTTTTTGCCCTGGAAAATCTACCTGCCTCCGTGGCGCGTCTTGTCCTGGCCCGGGCCGTGGGTGGAGGCCGCGGTGCTAAAATGCCCTCTTTTCACATCGATCTGCATCAGGGTCGCCGGCGTAGCGAAGTGGAATACCTGAATGGTGCGGTTGTGCGTTTTGGCGCCCAGTTTGGGCTTGCAACACCTGCCAATCAGCTGTTGACCGATAGTTTGCTGGCGCTCACTAACGAAATGCTGCCCTTGGATTTCTTTCGCCACCAGCCGGCGAGACTGCTCAAGCAATATCAGGATCGTCTCGCAGATACGCCCCGTGAACAGCACTAGCTGCCTGGCGGCCTGGTAAGCCAGGTGTGTTAGGTTTTGAGAGGGATGTCGGGCAGGGTCGGCGATCGGGATCTACTCGATCACGCCGTAAAACAAGGGCAGTTTCTCAACCGGCTGTTCGCTCAACGTTACTGCCATTTGTAATTCCTGGCGAGCTTCTGCTAACCTGTCCAGCTGGTTGGCGTGGATCGTAAACAGCCGCTCACCTTTTTCCACCTGGTCGCCAACATTTTTATGCACTTCGATGCCAACCGCATAGTCGATCGGATCGCCTTTTTGGGCGCGGCCCGCACCCAGAGTGACCGCTGTCTCTCCCACGATCCGGGCATGAACGCCGAGCAAGTAGCCGCTGGCGGGTGACAGCATGGCCTCCTGGTATGCGGCAGCAGGCAGCAGCTCCGGGTTTTCGATACAGCGCACATCGCCTCCCTGGGCGCTAACCAGTTGGACAAACCGTTCCCACGCCGACCCGTTATTCAAAGCTTTATTGGCTTGCATGCGGGCATTTTCCAAGTTCGCTGCTTTTTCTCCTAGCATAAGCATGTAGGCCGCAATTTCCAGGCAGTGTTCCCGGAAATCTTCCGGTCCGCCTCCCTGCAGTGTTTGAATAGCTTCCTTGACTTCGAGGGCATTTCCGACAGCGCTCCCCAGAGGCTGGTTCATATCCGATAGTACAGCGACTGTTCTCCGACCAGCCAGATGCCCAATCTTCACCATTAATTCTGCCAGCTGGCGCGCCTCCTGCAAAGTAAGCATAAAAGCGCCAAGCCCGCTTTTAACATCCAGCAGGATTGCCTGCGCTCCAGCCGCAATTTTCTTACTCATCACCGATGAGGCAATTAACGGGATGGATTGGACCGTCCCAGTCACATCCCGTAAGGCATATAACTTGCCATCCGCCGGAGCCAGATCGGCAGATTGGCCGCTTAAGACCAGCCCAATTTCCGCCAATTGGCGTAAAAACTCTTCCGTTGTCAGATCAGTTCGAAAACCAGGAATGGACTCCAACTTGTCCAGTGTGCCCCCGCTGAATCCCAGCCCCCGCCCCGACATTTTGCCCACCGGCAGCCCACACGCCGCCACAACCGGTTCCACCACCAATGTGGTTTTATCGCCCACCCCACCGGTAGAATGTTTGTCAACCGCCTGCGTGACGACCTGCGACAGATCCAGGATTTCACCGCTGTTCGCCATTGCCAGGGTCAGGTCGGTTGTCTCGCGCGGGCTCATTCCGTTCAACAGGACTGCCATTGCCCAGGCAGCCACCTGGTAATCTGGAATACCACCGCGCGTCAATCCCTCCACAAAAAAGGTGATTTCCTCATTGGAAAGTTCGCCCCGATCCCGCTTTTTGATGATGATATCTACTGCGCGCATCGCAATCCTTTCTGCCATGCTACCGGCTCCGGTTGTCCACACCCCTTTAGGGGACAAAATCGATTTCTATACGCATTATAATCCACATCAGCCGCGCCCCCGTCCTGCCAGGTCCCGCGTCCGTCATATTTTTCGCCGCTGTATCTCGGCTCTGCTGGCATCGATATTATCCAGAGTCTTTCGAACTTTAACCAGGAGGTCGGTCTCCATTTGAGTTGCATTTGCATCCCGGCCCGTTTCCAACGGATGTGTTTGTATCTTTTGTTTCACCACCTCCGTTTGTTTTCCTGAGAACTCGGTCTCTTTCAAAGGATCAGCATCGCGTCCCCAAAGGAATAAAACCGGTATTGCTCTGCAATGGCTGTTTCGTACACGCTCAGAATTTGTTCGCGACCGGTGAATGCGCTCACCAGCATGATCAGGGTAGATTTGGGCAGGTGAAAATTGGTGATGACGGCATCCACCACTTTGAACTGATAACCAGGCAATATATATAGGGAAGTCGGGCCTTCAAAAGCAGCCACTGCCATCCCATCGGACGTCTGCGATCCGGCAGTTTCCAGGGTGCGGATGCTGGTCGTCCCCACAGCGATAATGCGCCCCCCTTCCTGGCGAGTTTTGTTGATCACCCGGGCTGATTCGGCACTGATCTGGCACCACTCGGTGTGGATATCGTGCTGGGTAGGATTTTCTTCTGTGACGGGTGCAAAGGTATCCAACCCAATATGCAGTGTCACCGGGACCACCGAAATCCCTTTTTCTTGCAGGCTTTCCAACAGACCACTCGTGAAATGCAGGCCGGCGGTGGGTGCCGCGGCCGAACCCTTCTCCTTGGCAAAGACTGTCTGGTAGCGCTCTGGATCCGCCAGTGGTTCGGTGATATATGGAGGCAATGGGATGTGCCCGGCCCCATGTAAAAATGGCTCAACCGGCTCAGCAAACTCTACCAACCGCCGTGGTCCGTTCAAAACCTGTACGATTTCAGCGTCTGGACCGTGTTCAATGTGCAGGCGGCGTCCGGTTTGCAATCCTTTGCCGCCTACCAGCACCTCCCAGGTATTTTCCTCCCTTTGGTTAAGCAGCAGCAGCTCAACCCTGCCGCCTCCCGGCTGTTTGCGCCCGTACAGGCGGGCTGGGATCACCCGGGTTTGGTTGATTACCAGCACATCCCCACGCTTCAGGAACCGACCGATTTCCTTAAAAAAGGTATGTTCCACCTGGCCAGTAGCCCGTTGGTAAACCAGCAGGCGGGCACTATCGCGCGGTTCGACAGGATGTTGGGCAATCAGTTCTGGGGGAAGCCTGTAATCAAAGTCGCTTGTTTTCAACACATAACCCAGGAGCCAAGGAATCAATACCCAGGCGGGCTTATCGCTTAAAGATGCGCAGGATCACATTCAGGATTACCGACAGCACCAGCGAGAGCAGGAGCATACTCGCCAGGGGAATGATGATGATGGCATTCCCGCGCACGATGCGAATATCGCCGGGCAGCCGGCCGATCGGTAATCCAATCCGGGCCGCCAGGTAAACCAGCCCACCGATGACGATCAAGCCAACACCCACCAGGATCAAAATTCGAGCAATCGTTACTGCAGACATTGGGATCGTACCCGCGGTTTAAAATAGCCGGCCCTGCTCGCTGCGATTGTTTGTCAGGCCGAGGTGTTCAAACGCCCGTGCGGTGGCTACCCGTCCCTGAGAGGTCCGTTCGAGGAATCCCAGTTGGAGCAGATACGGCTCTACCACATCCATAATCGTGTCTGGCTCCTCGCTGATGGAAGCCGCAATTGTGTTTAAGCCAACCGGTCCACCGCTGTACTTTTCGATAATCGTGCTCAGCACCCTGCGGTCCAGGTCATCCAGACCTAACGGATCCACATTAAGCAAATCCAGCGCTTGTTCGGCGACCTCCCGATTTAATAACCCATCCGCGCGCACCTGGGCATAATCGCGCACCCGTCGCAGCAGCCGCAAGGAAACCCGCGGAGTGCCGCGCGCCCGCCGTGCAATTTCAGCAATGCCGTCTTCCTCATACGGGATCGCAAGTTTGCCGGCAGCCCGCGCAACGATCGCCAAAATCGCATCTGGGTCATAATAATCCAGGCGGTACACTGCCCCAAACCGCGCCCGCAGTGGTGCGGTCACCAGTGCCAGCCGGGTCGTTGCTCCAATCACTGTGAAACGTGGCAGCTTCAACCGGATTGACCGCGCAGCAGGCCCTTTGCCAATGACGATGTCCAGGGCAAAATCCTCCATTGCCGGGTAAAGTACTTCCTCGACCGCCCGCCCAAGGCGGTGAATTTCGTCGACAAACAGGATATCCCCGGCCCGCAGATTGGTGAGAATCGCAGCCAGATCCCCCGCTCGTTCGATGGCTGGCCCGGCAGTAACCTTGATATTCACACCCATCTCGTTTGCCAGAACGTGCGCCAGGGTGGTCTTCCCCAAACCGGGAGGCCCATAGAATAAGACATGGTCCAGCGGATCGCTGCGCAGGCGGGCCGCTTCAATGAAAATCGCCAGGTTTTCTTTTACCAGGTCCTGTCCAATCAGGTCTTGCAGTCTTTGGGGTCGCAGGGCATAATCCAGGCGGTCATCCGGCTTTGATTCCGGACTGACCAGGCGGTCATTTTCATCGCTCATGGAGGCGATTATACCTGAAACAGGTTCTTAGCGTTGGGTGACCGCTGCGTCACACAATTGAAACGCAATCTTTTTTGCTCACTGGCCCGACATCAGGCTATAATTAGGCCTGACTGCTTCCGACCCTTCTCCTGGCTGAGGATTTCTTATGCCGAATGTTTATGCCTCCTCGCACCCACTGGTTGCCCATAAGCTGACCCGGCTGCGCGATGTCAATACCAATCCGAAGAAATTCCGGGAATTGATTCGCGAGATTGCCGCTCTTTTGGCTTATGAAGCTACTTTCGATCTCAAAACTCGCCCACGTGACGTTGTGACGCCTATGGAAACCACCCATGGTGGCGAATTACAGGACAAGATTGGACTGGTACCCATCCTGCGGGCGGGTTTAGGCATGGTGGAGGGCGTCTGGGAACTCATGCCGAATGCCGAAGTCTGGCATATTGGCCTTTACAGGGACGAACAGACGCTCAAGCCGGTGGAATATTACAACAAGCTGCCTGTTGAGCCCACAGTTTCAGTCTGCCTCATTCTCGATCCAATGTTGGCGACTGGCGGATCGGCAGTCGCGACGACAACCATCTTGAAGCGCTGGGGGGTCCGGCGCGTTAAGTTTGTTGGCATCATTGGTGCGCCAGAGGGGGTGAATGCCATGCAGTCATCCCATCCTGATGTCGACATTCACCTGGCAGCCCTGGACCGGGGACTGAATGAACATGGGTATATCTTGCCAGGCCTGGGGGATGCCGGAGACCGCCAATTCGGCACGGCCTAAAACGGTTTACCCAACCTCATATCCGGTCGGGCGGGAAAAATAATGAACACACCGCATACACCCGAAAACATCGACCGTTATAAAATCCTGCACGAGCTGGGGCGCGGAGGCATGGCTACCGTTTACCAGGCCTATGACCCTCGTTTTGAGCGTGAAGTCGCCATTAAGGTTTTACCCAGCGAATTTTTACACGATCCCCAGTTTCGCACCCGGTTTGAGCGGGAAGCAAAAGCAATTGCCTCCCTGGAGCACCCGGCGATTGTCCCCGTATATGACTTTGGCGATGAACAGGGACAGCCGTTCATTGTGATGCGCCTTATGTCGGGTGGAACCCTCTCAGACCGGCTGCGCAGCGGTCCGCTGCCACTCCCGACCGTTATCGAAATCATCAGCCGTTTGGCCCCTGCTCTGGATGCTGCCCATGCGCGCGGTATTATTCACCGGGATTTGAAGCCCGGAAATATCCTGTTCGATCGCTACGATAACGCATTTCTTTCCGACTTTGGAATCGCCCGCAACCCTTCTGCCGGGGCAACTCTCACCATCGAAGGTGTGATTGGGACTCCGGCGTACATAAGTCCTGAGCAGGTTCAGGGGAACCGCGCCATCGATGGGCGCAGTGATACGTACGCACTGGGAGTGCTGGCTTACCAGATGCTGACAGGGCAGGTCCCTTACCCGGCAGACACTGCCGGGCGGATGATGATGGCTCATGTACTGGAGCCGATCCCAGATGTAAACAATCTCCGCTCTGGCCTGCCGGCTGGTATTCCGGCTGTCCTTCAAAAAGTGCTCGCAAAAGACCCGGACGAGCGTTACAGCAAAGCCTCCGAGTTTGCCGCAGAGTTAAAGACGGCCTCAATGGCGGAAATGCCGACCCAGCTCGCCAGGCCAGATGAGGTTGTCAATGCGCCCACTCGCATTCACAGCCGGCCTGCGGTCGGTTCCGCTCAAAGTGCAACCGCACCCGGTGTTAATTCCCGCCAGCGATGGATCATTATTGGCGGCGGTCTTCTGCTGGTGATTCTGGTGGCTGGAATCGTCGGGGGAGCCTTACTGACTGGGATGCTGAAGGGCCGTGCTGGGGGAAATTCTGCCGGTGCCCCCGCCGGTATATCCGCCGGTTCTCCGACCACGCTGGCGGCCCTGGTGGTACCTTCTACTGCCACCTCCACATTTACCCCGGAACCCACAGCCACCCCTTCGCCTACCGAGACTGCCACGCTGGCTCCCAGCCCGACCCTGGAACCTCCCACGCCAACGCTTGAACCGAGTCCGGTCCCGACAGAAACCGCCGTTCTTCCACCTCCCTTGCCTATCCTGGGGGGGGCTGACAAAATTGCTTTTATTAATGGCAGTGATGTGTGGGTGATGAATGTGGATGGCACCGGTTTGCAGCAGCTCACCAATGACCGGGCAGCCAAAACCAATTTGCAGTTTACGCCCGATGGTCAGGCAGTTAACTATATATCTGGGAAGTGTATTCGCTCGGTGGAGTTAGAAACCGGGCGAATCAATGAAGTCTTCTGCCTTCAGGCCATAGAATTCCTGGATGCTTTTGAGATCTCCCCGGATGGGAGCCAGGTGGCGATATCCATCGACCGTGAGTTGTATGTCGTGCCTTATGACTTGAGCCGCCTTGTGGAAGTGCGCCTGCGCACAGACATCCGCGCCATGGGCACCTGCGAATCGCTCAATCCCTACCAGAGAAATGCTGTCAAACAGGTACGCTGGTCGAATGATGGTCGCCAGCTTGCCGTCAAAGTGATCGGGGTCGCTGACGGGCAGCAGGCAGATCTGATCGATATCCTCGATATCAGCCAATGCCTGGGTGCACCTCCACGAGTTGACCAGTTTCCAGCGACCCGCTTCACGATCGATGGCTACCAGAGTAATCCCGAAATTCAAAACTTCGATTGGGATGGTGAATTTCTGTTCTCACTGACCAGCAGTGAGCGGAATGCCGGATTTGGTCGTATCTATATTTACAATTCCGACCTGTATCGCGCAGATCTGGGGCTGGCTCCGGTGGATGGTGTATGTTGTTACCGAGATCCGGTCTGGAGCCCGGATGGCAGCCAGCTGCTGTTTGCCTTCCAGGATATCCGCCAGGGCCCAGAAAGCCGCACCCAGTTATACCTGATACCAGCTGGCACCCTCGGAACCGGGGTCACCTACCAGCCCATCCCGCTGCCGGGTGAGTTTTTTGCCGACCCACGCGAGAAACCAATGCCGGTGATGCGCCCGGCTGCTCCTTGAAAGGTTTTTTATGCTGGAAATCCATCCTGATCGGCTTGCAGCTTTCCGCGCTGAAACTTTCCAGATCGGATCCAGGCAGCAGGTGAAAGATCCTGACCAGGCTGTTGATTTCGTGAACCGGCGCGGATTCGTTTACTTTTGGCCGATCAAGGACGTCCTGCTGCCCAGCCTGTGGGTTGCTGCTGCCGGGGATCGGCCTGTGCCCAACAATCATGATGACCCCGGGCACGTCACCTGGGGTTGGAAAGACAGCCTCTTGGGGAAGCGGCGCTGGTATTATGCCAAAGTTCTGAGAAAAAAAGCCACGATAATCAGCCTGGACACCCTGCCGTATTTTTATGCACTTTCTGAAAATTATGGCGATCCTGAAGAAGATCATCTGATTCTTTACGAGCAGGGTCGGCTGAGTGCTGAAGCCAAAGCCATTTATGAAGCGATCCTGGACGAAGGTCCGCTGGATGCGGTTGCCCTGCGCAGGTCATCCCGGATGACCAGTAAAGAAAGTGATAACCGCTTCAACCGGGCATTGACCGAGCTGCAGTCGGATTTTAAAATCATGCCAATCGGAGTTGCCGAAGCCGGCGCTTGGCGGTATGCGTTTATCTATGAAATCGTCGTCCGCCACCATCCACAGGTGCTTGACCAGGCGCGTTACCTCAGTGATCTGGAGGCCCGTTCTTCTCTTGGACAAATTTATCTTTAATTCAGTTGGAGCCGCCTCTGTTTCCATGTTGGCGCGACTGTTCGGCTGGCGTGCGCCCCTCACGCAAAAAGTAATCCAAATGCTCGTGGAGAAGGAACATCTGGTCGTGGGCGTAGCCATGCCGGGCCAGCCTGGCGAATGGTACGCCGTGCCTGAACTGGTGGAAAACCGGTGAAAACAAATTCATGAGCACTGTATCCCGATGTGAATTTTGTCCAGGTATACAATATATTTGCCCAATCAAGAAAAGTCGGGCACAAGGCCTAACTAGCCAGGAATGCCCGGTCGCATACTTCAAAACCAGAAATTTGACACTTTGCAGCTTGTTAATTAAACTTCGAAATGCCCCCTTTCTCTCAATAAACATGTTCAATAAACCATTGATCGAATCCCAGGAGCCAAATTATGCTTAACCCAGTTCAAGTAATTTCAGCACCCCAAATCATCACAATCGAGCGCCACATTCTCGATGGTCAGCTTGCCCATCCAGATGCTACCGGAAGCCTCACCAGCATCCTCTATGACCTTGCCCTGGCGGGCAAGGTCATTGCCAGCCAGACCACCCGGGCTGGCCTCGTGCAGGTACTGGGCAAAGCCGGCGAAGTCAACGTGCAGGGTGAAGAGCAGATGAAGCTCGACATCCTTGCTGACCGCACGATATTTCGTTTGAATGATCACACCGGGCGGCTGGCTGTCATGGCCTCCGAAGAGCACAAAGACATTCTGTCGATTCCAGAGGGATACCCATACGGAAAATATGTCTTGCTTTTTGATCCACTGGACGGCTCATCCAACATTGATTACACCATTCCGGTGGGGACTATTTTTGGGATCTACGAGCGTCAGTCGTTAACGGGCCCTGGCACGTTGGAAGACTGCCTGCAGCCAGGCAATAAGCTGATTGCCGCTGGCTACCTGATCTACGGTTCGAGCACCATGTTGGTGTACACCACTGGGCATGGTGTCGCCGGGTTTACCCTGGACCCATCCGTTGGAGAATTCCTGCTTTCGCACCCGGATATCCGCATCCCTGATAAGCCAAAGTACTACAGTGCTAACCAGGGCTACCAGCTTGATTGGAGTGCAGGCATCCAACGATTTACGCGCTGGATCCAGGGTGAATGGGACGGTCCTAAAGGAATGTCCCTGCGGTATATTGGTTCACTGGTTGCCGATTTCCACCGCAACCTGCTCGCTGGCGGAGTCTTTTATTACCCGGCTTACAATAATCGGCCCCATGGTAAGTTGCGGCTGGCTTATGAAGCCAATCCCCTGGCGTTTATCGCAAAACACGCAGGGGGGTATGCCTCTGATGGAAACGGCCCCATCCTGGATATCAAACCGGAGATGCTCCACCAGCGTACACCTCTCTACATCGGAAACCGGATGCTCGTCGAAAAGGCCGAAGAATTCATTCAGCAGTACGGTTGATCACAGCCCTAGAAAGGAAACCTTATGCTTGAAGTCGCTATCATGATCGAAGGCCAAAATGGGCTAACTTGGGCGCGCTGGCAGCGCATCGCTCGGGTAGTGGAAGATTTGGGTTTCGCGGGGTTGTACCGTTCCGATCACTTTACCAATGCCAATCCACCAGACATCGCTTCCCTCGAATTGTGGGTTTCGCTTACCTGGCTGGCTTCCCACACCAGCCGGATCGAGTTCGGCCCCCTCGTCAGCCCGCTTTCCTTCCGCCATCCAGCACTTACAGCCCGATTTGCTTCCGCAGTTGATGATCTCTCAGGAGGGCGGCTGTGGCTTGGATTGGGTGCAGGCTGGCAGGCGCGCGAGCATACGAAATTTGGTTTTGACTTGTTGGATCTCGCCGGAAGGTTCCGGCGTTTTGAGGAAGGCCTGCAGGTCATCCAGAATCTGCTCCACTCCGATCAACCTGTTGACTTCCAGGGTCAATTTTTTAACCTCAACGACGCCGTTCTGCTGCCCCGTCCCCAGCGACCGGGTGGCCCGCCGATCCTGATCGGTGGAAATGGGCGCAAGCGTACGCTGCCCCTGGTCGCCCGTTATGCCCGTGAATGGAATGCAATGTTCCTGCCGGCAAACCTGTTCCGTGAGCTCAATGCAGTTCTCGATGAATTGGTTGTCTCTGCCGGACGCTCCCCCCACGATGTACGCCGGTCAATGATGACCGGCCTGGTCTATGCTGGCGACAGCCAGCAATTACAGCAAAATATCCACGCACGCACACGCGGTAACCAGACCGCATCCGATTTGCTCCAGCGTGGGTTGGTGGTTGGAACGCCCGGGGAAGTGATTGACCAGTTAGGCTTGCTTGCCGAGGCTGGAGTCCAGCGCGTCATGCTACAGTGGCTGGATTTAGACGACCTGGACGGCATTGAATCGTTCGCCGCCCGGGTGCTGGCTCAGATAAGTTGATATGCACATTCTCTTTGTGCACCGAAATTTCCCGGCCCAATTCGGGCATATCGCAGCCCACCTGGTAGAGCATCATGGCTACCAGTGTACGTTCATTTCCGAAAAACCTCCCGGAAACGAGCGCGGCATCCAAAAAATCCAATACCGGATCGCCGGGGGAGCCAATCGCCAGACGCATTACTGTTCGCGCACCTTCGAAAACGCCACCTGGCATGCTGCCGGGGTCTACGAAGCGCTTAAAGCTCTCCGCCCCGCCCTTGAACCTGATTTAATCGTTGGTCATTCCGGTTTCGGCTCAACATTGTTCCTGCCTGAGTTGTATCCTGGGATTCCGATAGTAAATTATTTTGAGTATTTTTACCATGCCCACAATAGCGATTTGGATTTTCGTCCGGAGTGGCCCCCGCTGGAGTACGACCGGCTGCGCAGCCGGGCGCGGAATGCCATGGTCTTGCTGGATTTGGAAACCTCAATCGCCGGGTACACACCTACCCTGTACCAGAAAAGCTTGTTTCCCGCAGCGTACACACAGAAAATCGAAGTCATCCACGATGGAATCGATGTAACTTTCTGGCAGCGAGATCCCGATCCGAGCCGCACGGTGGATGGTTTCACCTTGCCTGAGGGTTGCCGTGTTGTAACCTACGTGGCGCGCGGCCTGGAAGCCATGCGCGGCTTCGACATTTTTATGAAGTCCGCCCGTATCCTGGCTGATCGTTTTCCAGATGTGCATTTCCTGGTGGTTGGGTCCGAAGAAATTGCTTACGGCGGTGATCTAAAACATATCAATGCCCCCAGTTTTAAGGCCCATGTCCTGGCCCAGGATGATTATGATCTCTCCCGCTTCCATTTCCTGGGATATGTTCCCCCAGAAACCCTGCGCCAAGTTTTCAGCCTCTCGGACCTGCATATTTACCTGACGGTGCCTTTTGTGCTGAGTTGGTCCCTCCTGGATGCCATGGCCTGTGAATGTATCGTCCTTGCATCAGATACGGCACCTGTACAGGAGATCATCACCCACCAGCAGAACGGCCTGCTATCTAATTTTTTTGATGTGGATGGTTTTGTGAATTCAGCCAGCGACGTGCTGCAAAATTTACCGGATTACCGCAAGGCACTCGCTCAGCCAGCCCGGCAGCTCATCGAAGATATTTACAGCCTTCAGGTCGTATTTCCACGGCTGCTGCAATTATACAATCGCCACGTTTCTGCAAGAGTATAGCCATCACCCCCATGCTAAACTGAATTTGCCGGTCCCATTCGCGGGCACGTTTTCGGAAGCCAACCGGCTTACAAGACGTGCAATTTGAATTTAAACAGGGCAAGTGCCGCATGACTGCTCACCGAAATCAAAACTTCCTGCTCTGCTCCCGATCACGGGTTTTGCCATCCGGTTATACCAAGTGGGTTAAAGCCATGGTTGCAGCGCTGCTCCTGGCTGGTCATACCCTTGCCTTACTGCATCCCCGCCCGGTTGAAGCCGCCGACCTCGATGCTGCCCGCCGTGGAAGCCTCATCCGCAAACCACCTCAGCCAGTCTCCAGCTTATCCCTGGATCCAGCCGCTCAATTAACCACATACTCCGCACGCCAGCGCGTCAGTCAATCTTTCGGAGTAAAACAGCCGGACAATTTCAGCGATTTAGACAGCCTCAATATGGCCGGGAGAGTGACCCGAGCTGCTGGCCCCAGCGATTTATCTGTAACACGATCAGCGACTATTACATCGCTTGTTTTGATGATGTAACCAAAGTCTTGTCTGTCACCCAGATTTAATCAACAACCCGAAAACCAATCGTTGTACATTAAATGTGAAAATGGTTATCTAAACGACATAGACACTGTTCCTTGTTTATCTGTTGAAAAGATTATCTTCGAGGAAAATCCGGGTGTGAATGGGGATACAGATTCGATCTAGTCGGTGTAAGGCTGGTTGATTTTCCAAATCTTTGGGATGTCGTTCTCATTGCAGGCGGTGGCGCCGATACGATTTACGGAAGCCAGTTTGACGACCAGATCTACGGCGATACCCAGGATCCTGCCTACGTTTGTATGTGACCCGGATCCAAGTGCCTGCCGAGATTATATTTACCCGTGGGAAGGCAATGATCTCATTCACACCGGTCCTGGCAATGATGTCACTCAAAGCACCTATCCGTTGTTAGAAAATCTTGGTAACGATACCGTATATTCCGATCAGGGTGGGGATACCATCACGGGTGGCCCGGGTGACGACTGGCTCATTCACCAATCCGCCCAGAACATGGTGATGGGCATTAACACCCTGATCGTTGGGACAGTGGATACCTCACCCGTCATCGATGACGTCACCGTCCTCGAGCTGGAAGGTGTCCACCTGATCGGTGATGACAACCAGAATAGGATCACCGCGAGCAGCTTCATCGGGCGCGTTGTTTTGGATGGCCTCGGACAGGATGACATATTGACCGGCACGTCCCAGTCCGACTCCCTCTTGGGGGGGGATGGCGATGATTCCCTGGTTGGCAATGATGGCAATGACTGGCTGGATGGGGATACAGGCTTCGATACGCTTGCAGGCGGTAAAGGCACGGATACAATGTTAGGTGGTGCCCAGGACGATATCATCTCGGATGGTCAGGATGGATACGAAGACTCGATCATGGGGGGCGAAGGCATCGACACTTTCCTGGATACGCTTGCCAACCCAGCATCATTGATCTTTTCAAGCTCCGCGAACGAATACCGCGAACAGGCTGGGGCGGTCGTAAATTTTATGGCTGAAATGGAGGTCATCGAGATCACGGGCAGCGGCGGTCACGACTTTATCGACTGCAGCACGTTTGAAGGGCAGGTCACCCTGAACGGCGGCGCAGGCGACGACACCCTGACCGGAGGTTTTGGCGATGACCTGCTGTTTTCGACCCTTGGCAACAATCTGATCACTGGCAGTCCTGGCAACGATGTGATTTGGGCTGGTCCCGGTGCGGATACACTGCAGGGGGGCTGGGGTACTGACGATCTGGATGGTGGCAGTGGGAACGATGTGCTGCGAGGAGGCAATGACGCCGATACCCTCTTCGGCGGCGAAGGCGACGACCGGCTGTATGGGGATGGCGGTATTGATACCCTGGATGCCGCACGCGGCAATGATTCCTTGTATGGTGGTGATGGGGACGACCTGCTCATCATGCGTGATAGCGGCAGCAAGCTGCTCAGCGGTGAAGCTGGTTCCGACACCTATGAAATCCCCTACTATCTCAACACCTGCGGGGCCGGTAATGTAGTCACCTCGCGGTACATTACAATCCTGGAACCTGCCAACCCGGCTGAAATCGATCATGCCAATTATTTTGCGGGTCAGGAAATTGATAACATCCGGATTCTCCTGAACACGCTTTTCCGCACCAGCATCGCAAACTGTATGTACGACCGCATCACGCTTTCGCCAAACCTGGACTTTTTTACAATTTCATCAATGGAAGGAGAAGATACCTTTGAAGTTCACCCCTCGCTGGGGATCACGTTTGATCTGAACGCCGGGTTGCCATTTGACAGCGACCATATGGATTTTTACGCACCGCCCAGCCAGTTTTCCAGTGATTTTTTCACGGACGAAGAATCAGCCAACAAAGTGGTGACCAGCGGTTATAAGGACGTCAACTATACCGGCATCGCGACCAGGGAATTCTTCCAGGATCCCTGGCAGTTGTTTATGGCAATCATCCGCCGCTGATAGCTTCCCGCGCATGCGCATCCTGGTTTGCATCCCCCATTATTTTGATGAAGGCACTCACGGCGTGCACGGTTCACTCAATGCCCGGCCTGAATTGCGTGCCCGAGCCTTAGGCGCCAGCCTGATTGCGCTCCACGGGCATTTTAGCCCCCACCAGCGCCTGATCCAGATCGCCAGCCGGGAAGCTGTGCCTGCCAATCAGGATTCGGTTATGGAATTGGATATCTACATCTGCACAACCGGGGATGCTCACCTGCTGGATTCGGTGCCTGTGCCGCAGGATTTTTACCACCACTATCCGACCCAGGCCGACCCCCCTTTGCTGGGTTTCGAATGCCATACGCTGCTGCGGGAGAACCTGGGCAGCTATGATTATTACTGTTACCTGGAAGATGACCTGATCCTGCATGATAGCTGGTTCTTTCACAAGCTGACCTGGTTTAACCAGCAGATGGGGGACGTAAGCATTTTACAGCCCAATCGTTATGAGTTGGGACCTTCTGCCCTGGCAGCCAAGGTTTATATCGATGGCGATATACCGACCCATGTGACCGCCCCGTATATGCACCCTGAGGATCGTAAATCCCTGTCTGCAATGATACTGGGTACGTCTGTCCAATTTCAACGCCCTCTCAACCCGCATGCGGGCTGTTTCTTTCTGAATGCCCGGCAGATGCACACCTGGAGCCAGCAGCCGCAGTTCTGGGATCGCCGCACGTCCTTCATCGGCCCACTCGAGAGCGCAGCCACACTCGGTATCCTGCAGACCTTCCGGGTTTACAAGCCTGCCCCGCAGAATGCTGGTTTTCTGGAAATCCAACATGCGGGCACTGCTTTCCTGGGTTTGCTTGGCAGCCAGATCACACTTACCGATTCTGCAACCGGCGAAGGATAAGTCAATCCCTTTTCCCATCCGACAAACCATCCAAACGTCACAGCCACGGCTTTTACTATAAACAAAGCCCATTTGCTTTACGTACGCTAGCAGGGCGGATGCTTTCATGGGGATAGAGTGGCGCCTCGGTCTGCTGCTTTCTGTTGGAGCAATATGTATTTAGTGCTTGGTTGCTACCTGGAGCAGGCTGGCGCTGTCAGCCGCTGGTCATGGTACTTTTTTTGGATAAATTTTCTACCTACGGATAGACAAACGTCCAAAATTTCGCTATACTAAGAATTAAACTGGTATGACCACTTACCAGAAGCCACCTCAAATGAACGACATGCCCGCCGAGCTCCTTAATTGGGATCCCCCTCTCAAACCGGCTGAAGCTGCAGAATCGCGCCTGATCGTAGCGATCCTTGCAGGCCGTTTTCCGATCCAAAGCACCTTACCTGGCGAACGTGATCTGGCAGCCTTGCTGGGAGTCACCCGCCCCACCTTGCGCGAGGCGCTCCAGCGTTTGGCCCGTGATGGATGGGTGGAAATTCAGCATGGCAAGCCCACCCGTGTGCGCGACTACTGGCAGGAAGGTAATTTGGGAGTGTTGGCTGCCCTTGCCCGTTATCCACACCGGCTTCCCGAGAATTTTATCCCCAACTTGCTGCAAATCCGCAGCCTCATGGCACCAACCTACACCTTCATGGCGGTAGCCCAGCAGGGCACCACCCTGGCAGCTTTCCTTGCGGCAGCAGGTGATTTACCTGATACGCCGGAAGCCTACAGCGAATTCGATTGGCAGCTGCACTGCACCCTCACACGTTGTTCTGGCAACCCGGTATTTACCCTGATCTTAAATGGTTTTTCATCGCTCTATCCGATCATGGGACTCAAATATTTTGCGCCAGAGCGCGCCCGCCGGGTGTCCCAGGCATTTTACTCCAATCTGGGTGCCGCCGCGCAGGCTGGCAACGCCGTTGAGGCCGAATCCTTGACCCGCCAAGTGATGGAAACCAGCATCAAACTCTGGATCGATACCGCGGCCGGAAAATCCCCCACCGGGGAGGCCGACGGATGAACACCCGGCGCTGGAATGGCTGGGGGACTGCCGGTACGGAGTATCCCCTGCCGAAATCCGCCCGGACGTATATCACCGAGCGTCTGGGTTCACTGCAGCCACAACCAGACGCTCCGCTTACAGGCCTGCTGAAAGCCGTTCCGACCAGCCGCCTACCCGACCATCCCTTGATCAGCAAAGACCCCGAGCTGCGCCTGCGCCATGCGCGCGGCCAGAGTTTGCCAGATTGGATCGCCTTGCGCTCCGGACGTATTGACTCATTTCCGGATGGGGTCGCTTTACCTGAGGACCAGTTCCAACTCCAAACGCTGGTTGGGTTGGCAGGCAGCCAAGGCTGGCAGATCATCCCATATGGAGGCGGCACAAGTGTCGTCGGGCACATCAATCCCTTGCCTGGCTCTCAGCCAGTGCTGACCATAAGTATGGAAAATCTCAACCAGCTGGTCAGCCTGGACGAGACCAGCCGCCTGGCAGAATTTGAAGCTGGGGTCCCTGGCCCGCTGCTAGAAAGCCAGCTCGCCGAACACGGTTATACACTCGGGCATTTCCCGCAGTCCTTTGAGTTTTCGACACTGGGCGGTTGGATCGCTACCCGTTCCAGCGGACAGCAGTCCTATTATTACGGGCGTATTGAAGATCTATTCGCCGGAGGGACGGTCATCACTCCCGCCGGCCTGCTGGAGCTGCCGCCCCTGCCTGCCAGCGCGGCCGGTCCGGATGTGCGCCAGGTGGTGCTCGGTTCGGAAGGGCGCTTGGGGGTCATTGCGCGTGCTGTTCTGCGGGTGCATCCGCGCCCGGAAGCAGAAGGGTTTTTCGGGGTGTTTTTTAAGGATTGGCACGCAGGGGTTGAGGCTGTCCGTGCCCTGGCCCAATCCGATCTTTCCTTATCAATGCTGCGCCTCAGCAATCCTCAGGAAACGGAAACTACCCTGATTCTATCCGGCAAAGACCGCCTGGTTAACTATGCCATTCGCGGGCTGAGTTTACTGGGGTATCAGGATGAACGTTCCTTGTTAATTTTCGGGGTAACCGGGTCACCGGGCGAAGTCGCCCGCAACCGCCGGGCAGTCGAGTCCCTCTGCCGCCGATATGCTGGCCTGCCAGTTGGCTCGCTGGTTGGTAAGACCTGGGAAAAAAGCCGCTTCCGAACCCCTTACTTGCGTAACACATTATGGGAGTATGGGATCGGTATTGATACGCTCGAAACCGCCTTGCCCTGGGCGCAAGTACCTGAAGCTGCTGCATCGATCCAGTTAGCCATTCGAAGGGCTGCCAAGCAGTCTGGCGAGCTGGTCTTGGTTTTCGCCCACCTGTCCCACTTTTATCCAGACGGCGCCAGCATTTATGTAACATACCTGTTTCGCCTGAAATCCCGACCCGGAGATCACCCTGGCAAACTGGGCTGCCATGAAAGCTGCCGCCAGCCATGAAATCGTTCGTTATCGCGGGACGATCACACACCAGCATGGTGTGGGGATCGACCATGCCTCTTATCTGGCCCATGAAAAAAGTTCAGCCGGTCTGGCGGTTATCAGCGCGGCGTTTGCCGCGTTGGATCCAGACGGCCTGTGCAACCCGGGGAAACTACGTCCCATACCGCCTCCCGATTCAGGAGCCTGACATGGTCTGGAAGCGTAACTGGCGAACCACAATCTGGTCCCAACTGGACCAGCCCTGGGACTTAGTCATCATTGGCGGCGGGATTACCGGTGCTGGCATCTTGCGCGAGGCCGCTCGCATGAGATTAAGAGCCCTGCTGGTCGATGCGGGCGATTTTGCTCAGGGTACTTCGAGCAAGTCGTCAAAACTGGTACATGGGGGCCTGCGTTATCTTAAAACTGGTCAGATAAAGACCACCCTCGAATCAGTCTCCGAACGCGAATATTTACTGCGCCAGGGGAAAGGTCTGGTAAACCGCCTGGGCTTCCTGTTTGTCAACCTGGAGGGCGACCGGATGCCGCCCTGGTTGTTCGGGCTGGGTTTAACCGCCTATGACATGATGGCCCACCAGTGGACCCACCGTTCATACGACGCCCTGGATATGTGCGAGCTCTGTCCGCCTTTATCAACCCCGTTGCTGCGCGGTGGCTATCGCTATTTTGACGCCCAAACTGACGATGCCCGGCTGGTTCTGCGGCTGCTGCAAGAGGCTGTTCAGCAGGGTGGCACAGCCTTAAATTATGCCCGTGTAACCAGCCTGCTGCGTGATCGAAACGACCAGGTGCGCGGGGTTGTCCTTGAAGACCAGGCCACCCTGGACCGGCCGAATATCGAGCTCAAAGCCAGGGCGGTCATCAATGCCACCGGCGCCTGGGCGGATTCTCTGCGGGCGGGCAGCACTCACCGTCCTCGCCTGCGGCCAGTGCGAGGCAGCCACTTGGTTTTTCCCGGTGAGTGCCTGCCGCTGACGCGCGCTGTCAGCCTCATGCACCCGCGCAATGGGCGCCCGGTATTTTTGATCCCCTGGGAAGGGGTCACTCTGGTCGGGACAACTGATGTGGATCACACTGATCTGCAGCACGAGCCATGCATCAGCCGGCAGGAGTTGGAATTTTTGCTAGAAGCCGTGCAGCACGTCTTTCCAGAAAGCCGCCTCGATGCTGGTGATATTCAGGCAACTTTTTCCGGATTGCGTCCAGTCATTTCGACCGGTAAATCTGATCCGTCCAAGGAATCCCGGGAGCATGCTGTCTGGTTTGAAAATGGTTTGCTGACGGTGACAGGCGGCAAGCTGACCACGTTCAGGCTCATGGCCCGACAGGCCTTCCGTGAATTGCGACGCGTGTTCCCGGATCTGCCTGTTTTGGACCGGTCCCAACCTGTGTTAATGCCGCCACCGGATTTCGACAGCCGCGACATTCCTATTTCTTACCTTGGCCCCGCGGAAAAACTTCGTCTCACAGGGCGGTTTGGGGGCGATACGCCTGAATTTTTACGGTCAGCTCGCTCCCAGGAGCTGGTTAATTTGGGTGGTACCCCCGTCCTATGGTCAGAGCTGCGCTGGGCAGCCCGTTCCGAAGCCGTTGTCCACCTGGATGATTTACTCCTCCGCCGGGTTCGTCTGGGCTTATTACTTCCTGAGGGCGGCAAAGACTGCTTGCCGGAAATACGCCGGGTCATCCAGGGTGAGCTTGGTTGGGAAGATGAGTTGTGGGAGTTGGAAGCCCGCCGTTACTTGGAGCTCTGGCAGAAATGCTATAATTTGCCAGATTAACCCCAATGAAAACCAGCCCAATCCAAACTTCGCAATCTACCAATGACGAAAGACTCCCCCGTGTACTCTGGTGGAGCTTTTTTGTCCTTGGGCTGGTTCTTGGGCTCAGTTTGCTTTTGATCGCGCTGCTTCCTTTCCAATTACTCCAACAACTGGCGAATTTATTGGCGCGCGATGGCAGCCTGGAAGCATTCACCGTCGAACTGCACCATGCGCTCAGCCTGCCCTTGAGCCTGGTTGGTCTCGCCTTTTTGGCTGGCAGTCTTCTCTGGTGGCTGGCAAGAAGAAAAACCCGGCTGCTGACCAGCCAATTTGCTCAAGCATTGCGCGTTTATTCTTTTCGCGTGGATTTATTCCAGATCTGGGATTCCCTTCGCAGTGCGTTGGCTAGCCGGGTTTTTAGTGCAGGTTTGCTGCTGCTGATTGTGCTCGCCGCGGGCATGCGCTGGGTCTTTGTCAACCAGCCCATGCGCTACGATGAATCGTACACCGTGGTTGGGTTCGCAGCCCGCCCGCTTTGGAATGCCATCTCCGATTATCATCTGCCAAACAACCATGTTTTCCATACATTGCTCGTTCACGGGATGTTGCAAGTATTCGGTTTTCACGAATGGGCCGTCCGGCTGCCTGCACTGATCGCCGGGGTTTTATGTGTACCGCTTATTTATCTAGTGGGTACGGCATTGTACAATCGCCCCACCGGTCTCCTGGCAGCAGCCTGGGTTGCATTTTCACCGCTCTTAATCGACGCGTCAACCAATGCACGTGGATACGTGATGGTAGCCATGTTTACCTTACTGCTGTTCTTGCTGGCTGCGTATGTTCTTCGGCATTCCAGCCTGCTGGCATGGGGCCTGCTTTCCATTACGGCCGCCTTGGGATTTTTCACCCTGCCAACAATGCTCTATCCGTTCGTATGGGTCTATATTTGGCTCGCTCTTTCCTGGCTGTTGGGGGACGCACCTGCTGGACGGCGTCCCAAATTCCTGTTTGCCATCGTGCTGAGCGCCGCCGGAGCAGGATTGCTTACCCTACTTTTCTACCTGCCAATCCTGCTCGTCTCTGGTCCGGCTGCCTTGCTGGGTAACCGGTTTGTCCAATCGCTCAGCTGGCTAAATTTCACCGGCAACCTCCCTGTGCGTGCCGCCGACACCTGGGCTACCTGGACAAATTCGTGGCCGCTGGGGCTGGTATTTTGTTTTGCCGCCGGACTGCTGCTATCTGTGGTTGGGCATTCCAGATTTTCCCGCTTTCGCGTCCACCTGCTGCTGCCCGCTGTGCTCGGTATTGGCGGAGTGCTGGTGCTGCAGCGCGTTTCCCCCCTGGCCCGCATCTGGTCATTTTTGCTGCCGATCTGCCTGCTGCTGGCTGCTGCTGGATGGATCGGCGGAGTGCGTATTCTATTGACCCCCCCTGGGATTCGGCGCTGGCAGGCACCTGTATATCTGAGTGCCATTCTCCTGCTTTCCGGAAGTTTAATCATCGGCACCCTGAAGGCAAACCCGGAGAGTAAGGACGAATATTACGGTCCCGTCCGTGAAACGGAACAGATCGCTGTCCAGCTCGCCAGCCAGCTCGAGCCGGGGGAGGTGATCGTTGCCAACTCACCCATCCAGGCGCCGCTTCGTTTTTATCTGCTTGGGCTGGGTGTTCCCCAAGCAGTCTTTTATAATAAACAAGACCCGGTTCCTTTCGAAAGTGCGTTGGTCGTAATCGAGCGCGGCCTGGATTTGGAAAACGAGCTGGCCCGGGTAAAACTCCATACCGAACTTGACCCTGGGACCCGGCTACCAATCGCCGAATCTGCTGCGGTGATTGCCTACCGGATTTTCCGTTATCCCTGATCGAAAACTGGAAGGCATCCATGGCACCTGAAAACTTACTCGCGATCGATAACGGCACGCAAAGCGTGCGCGCCTTGCTTTTCGACCCGCAGGGCGTGCTGCTCGCCAAAGCCCGCGTTCCAATCCAACCCTATTATTCCACCCGTCCTGGCTACGCCGAGCAAGACCCGCTTGTATTCTGGGATGCGGTCTGCAGAGCCTGCCGCGAGCTGCTGGCTCTACCCGGAGTCCAAATCCAGAGCATTGCCGCGGTAGCTCTTACCACCCAACGTTCAACTGTGGTGAATTTAGACCAGCACGGCGAACCTCTGCGACCGGCTGTCGTCTGGTTGGACCAGCGCCGCACCCCGGGATTGCCTCCGGTGGGAGGGCTGTGGGGGCTGGCCTTCCGGCTGGCAGGTGCCACCCGCACGGTCGCTTACCTGCAGGCCGAAGCGGAAGCAAACTGGATTCGCACCAACCAGCCAGATCTATGGCAGCAGACCTCGAAATATCTCTTTTTGTCTGGCTACCTGACCCATAAATTAATCGGTCAGTATAGCGATTCGATTGGCTGCCAGGTGGGGTATGTCCCCTTTGATTACAAACGCCAGGCCTGGTCAAAACCCAGTGATTGGAAGTGGCAGGCTGTCCCCATGGATCCTTCCCTGCTGCCCGACCTTGTGCCGCCTGCCAGCCCGCTCGGTGAAATCACCCGCCAGGCCAGCATTGAGACCGGTCTGCCCGCGGGGCTACCGCTGATCGCTGCGGCAGCCGATAAAGCCTGCGAAGTCATTGGCGCAGGCTGCCTTGAGCCTAGCATTGGTTGTTTAAGTTACGGCACTACCGCAACCATCAATACCACTCACCGCAAATATATTGAAATCGTTCCATTAATCCCACCCTACCCATCCGCTGTTCCTGGACATTACAGCCTTGAAGCTCAAATATTCCGCGGTTTTTGGATGGTGAGCTGGTTCAAGCAGGAGTTTGGCCTGCACGAGCAGCGCCTGGCTGAGGAACGAAATCTGGAGCCAGAACAGCTGTTTGACGAGCTCGTCAAGGATATCCCGCCCGGCTCGGATGGCTTGATTCTGCAGCCTTTCTGGTCACCTGGTTTGCGTTATCCTGGCCCAGAGGCGCGCGGGGCAGTGGTCGGTTTCAGCGATGTGCACACCCGCGCCCATTTATACCGCGCCATTCTCGAAGGGCTGGCCTACGCCCTGCGCGAAGGCGCCGCACGAACTGCCAAACGATCGGGCATCCCAATCACTGAGCTGCGCATCGCGGGTGGTGGCAGTCAGAGTAATATGGCGATGCAAATTACGGCCGACGTATTTGGACTGCCCACTGCGCGCCCACATGTTTATGAAGCATCCGGATTGGGCGCCGCGATTGACGCCGCAGTTGGATCCGGTGTCCACCCTGATTTTGATACTGCCATCCGAGAAATGACCCACATCGGGGATGCCTTTGAACCCAACCCGAGTGCCAGCGCAATCTATGATGAACTTTTCGAGCACGTCTACCGGCGCATGTACGACCGCCTACAGCCACTCTACGAAATTCTGTTTAAAATTAGTGGGAAACAATCCTAAGGCAATATTTGTGATTTATGTCACAAGACACCGGCCATTCCCTTTGAGTATAATTACATCCGTTGCACAAAACGCTTCCGGAGGTCCCCCAGCGGATGTTTCCGCAAATTCAGCCGATTTCCAGTTGATCTCCAGCAGCCCAGAAGATAGCCAGAGCTGAAAGCCGATTCCTGAAACAAGCCTTACTTATCAGTGCAATCAATCGTTCCGAAAGGAAAGTCAATGCTGAAATCGTTTTTCTCACCACAATCCGTTGCTGTCATTGGTGCTTCGACAAGCCCCAGCAAGCTTGGCTACACGGTCGTGGAAAACCTTATTCAGGGTGGGTATGTCAACATAGGCAAAGTTTTTCCGATCAACCCCAAAGCAGATTTTATTTTGGGACAAAAAGCTTATCCAAGCGTCCTGGATGTGCCTGAAAAAATCGACCTCGCAGTCATCGTCATCCCCTATCAGCACGTTCCGGAAGCGCTGCTTGAGTGCGGTAAAAAAGGGATTTTTGCCGCAGTCATCATTACTGCAGGCTTCCGTGAGGCTGGCATGGAGGGCCTGGAACGCGACGCGAGCTGCTCGAAATCGCCAAAAAATTCAACATTCGTATTGTTGGACCCAATTGCCTTGGGATTATTGATACATATACCCCTTTGAATGCCTCATTTTCAGCGGGTACGCCGCCGTCCGGACCAATGGCGTTTATGTCCCAATCGGGTGCGCTTGGCACGGCCGTCCTGGACTGGGCACTGGCTGGACGTTTAGGACTGTCAAAATTCGTCAGTCTTGGCAATAAAGCCGATGTTGATGAAACCGAGCTGCTCAAAGCCTGGGCAGATGATGAGAACAGTAAAATAATCATGATCTATGTTGAAGGACTCCCAAACGGGCAGGAATTCATCCGTACCGCCCGCCAGGTAAGCCGTAAAAAGCCGATTGTTGCCGTAAAATCCGGGGTTACCCAGTCTGGCTCGCGCGCAGTTTCCTCGCACACTGGATCCCTGGCTGGCTCTGAACAGGCTTACCAGGCAGCCTTCAACCAGGCGGGTGTCCTGCGGGCTGATTCCATGCAGACCATGTTCGACATTGCTCTGGCATTAGGTTACCAGCCTGTTTTAGAGAATGACCGCATCGCAATCGTCACAAATGCCGGAGGACCGGGCATCCTGGCGACGGATGCCCTGGAACGTTCTGGCATGAGCCTGGCAAGATTTAAACCTGAAACCATTCTCGCTCTACAGGAGTATCTACCTGATGCAGCCAGCGCAGCCAACCCGGTCGATGTCCTGGGAGACGCCCGCAGCGACCGCTACCGGCAGGCAATGGAGCTGGTCGCCGCAGATCCAAATGTTGATGGTCTCCTGATTGTTCTCACCCCTCAGGCGATGACTGAAATTGAAGATACCGCCCGGGCTGTTGTGGAATTGACCAGGAAAATTACCAAACCCCTGTTGGCCTGTTTCATGGGCGAAGCCCGGGTCAGAGCGGGCATAAACATCCTGGAACACGGCGGGGTTCCGAATTTCGGCTTTCCAGAACGAGCCGCTGGTGCATTTCGAGCCATGTCCGACTACCGGGCAATTCGCGAGCGACCCGAGCCAGAGTACTCCACATTCGAGGCCGATCGTCCTGCCGTGCAGGCTGTATTTGATCGGGTGCGCTCTGAAGGAAGGGTAAGCATAGGCGACGCCGAAGCCCGTGATATCCAACGGGCATACGGATTGCGTTTGCCAGATTCACAGCTCGCCCCTACCCCTGAAGAAGCTGTAATCATTGCATCCGAGATTGGCTATCCAGTGGTTTTGAAAATTGCTTCTCCCGACATTCTACACAAGACGGATGTTGGCGGTGTCAAAGTTGGGCTTAATCGTGCCGGAGAAGTCCGGGATGCGTTTGAGCTGATGACATACCGGGCGCAGCGCTATGTACCCGAAGCTCGCCTGTGGGGCTGCCTGGTTCAGGAAATGGTTCCCGCAGGTGGCATTGAAATCCTGGTTGGGATGAACCGGGACCCGCAGTTTGGCCCGCTGGTCACCTTTGGGCTCGGCGGTATTTATGTAGAAACGCTCAAGGATGTCACATTCCGCATCGCACCCTTCTCGCGGCAGGATGCGGAAAACATGCTTAAGGAAATTCGCACGCATGCACTGCTGGATGGCGTGCGCGGGCAGCCAGCCGTCGACAAAGAAGCCATCATCGATACCCTGCTGCGCATCGGACAGCTCGTTCAAGATTTCCCCGAAATTGTCGAACTTGATATCAACCCATTGATTGTATACCCACAAGGCCAGGGCGCAATCTCGATTGACATGCGCCTGGTGCTCTCGCGGGAACCAGGAACAGGAGAAAGCGCATGAAGTCTTTATATATTACTTCCGTAGAACCCCACTCTGGAAAAACTGCCGCCTGCCTGGCAATTGGGCGCCAGCTGCAGTCCGAAGGACATTGTGTCAAATATATGAAACCTCTCAGCCTGCAGCCTTTCCGCGTGAGTGGCAAGCTGGCAGATGAGGATGCAGCCTTCGCCAAAGAAATCCTCAAATTGGAGGAAGAGCCCTGGCAGCTTTCACCAGTCATCGTTACTTCCGATTCGTTGCGCCGCTACATCAGCGGTGACCGAGCGGAAGATCTGATCACCAAGATTAAGACAGAATGCGAACAGCTCATTACCGGCTGCGAGATCCTGCTGCTGGAGGGTGGCGGCAGCTTACGTGAAGGTTATGTGATCGGGCTGCCAACCGTCCAGGTGGCGCGCGAATTAGGCAGCAAAGTTCTGGCAATCGTCCGATATCATTCCGAGGTCCAGCTGCTGGATGATGCCCTGGCAGCCAAGACCCGTCTGGGCGATTTGTTTATCGGGGTAATCATGAATCGCGTCCCCGGAGAGGCCCTCAATTTTATTGATGAAATGGCGCGCCCTTTCCTGGAAGAAAAAGGTGTCGCCATCTTCGGGGTGCTGCCCGAAGTGCGTGGCCTGGAATCCCTCATGGTGCAGGAAATAATCGACGTTCTGAATGCTGAGGTGTTGACCAACCTGGTGAACCCCCAGGGTTTGGTGGAAAATCTCACCGTTGGGGCCATGACCGCTGAAGCAGCCTTGAGCCGGTTCCGCCGTCAGGTTAATAAAGCGGTCATCACCGGTGGTGATCGCACCGATATCCAGCTTGCCGCATTGGAAACTTCGACGACCTGCCTCATCTTGACCGGAAATATGCGTCCCAGCCCATTGATAATCAAACAAGCTGACCAGTTTGGTGTACCAGTATTATTGGTGCGAGAAAACACGATGGAAACCATTGAGATGCTCGACCGGATTTTTGGCAAAACCCGCCTCGGGCAGGCTGCGAAGCTCCAGCAATACGAGCAGCTCCTCGTCGAGCACGCAGATTTCCGCCGTCTTTATAAGGCCCTCGAGCTCAATTAATTTGCCAATAAGCCCGGGCAACCCCCGGGCTTATTCGATCTTATTGGTAAAATACGGTTCAGGCGCCATGCGATTTTTCTATTGTGATCAATTTGTTTTACCGCTGCCGGAAGGCCATCGATTTCCGATTGTCAAATATTCCCTGGTCCGGGAACGCCTCATTGCGGAGGGATTGGTGAATGGCTCAGGCTTGGTCATTCCCGACCCCGCCTCTGATGCCGAGATCCTGCGAGTCCACACCACCGGATACCTGGACAAGATTAAACACGGCACCCTGACACCCCAGGAGATCCGCCGGATTGGCTTCCCATGGTCGCAGGGTCTGGTTGAGCGCTCCCGCCGTTCGGTTGGTGGCACCATTGCCGCCTGTCGCAGCGCCCTGCGGGATGGGATCGCCTTCAACCTGGCGGGGGGGACACACCATGCTTACCCAGACCACGGCGAAGGATTTTGTGTGTTTAATGATGCCGCAATTGCTGCCCGCGCGATGCAGGCGGAAGACCGAGCCCGTTCGATCCTCATCCTGGACCTGGATGTGCACCAGGGTAACGGGACAGCCGCCATTTTCCAGGAAGATCCAACCATTTTTACGCTCTCCGTGCACGGTGAAAAAAACTTTCCATTTCACAAGGAAACCGGCGACCTGGATATTGCGCTTCCAGATGGCACGACCGATCTTGCCTACTTACAGGCTGTTGATACTGCCCTGTTCCAGTCTTCCTCGCAATTTGTACCCGACCTTGTAATCTATTTGGCTGGTTCCGATCCGTTTGAGGGCGACCGGTTGGGGCGTATGGGTGTGACAAAGGGGGGGCTGCAGCAGCGCGATCGGCGGGTTTTTGATTGGTGCGCCAGCCGCTCGTTTCCCGTGGCGGTAGTTTTGGCTGGCGGATATGCCCGGGATGTCCTGGACACAGTTGATATTCACGTTCAGACCATTAAGGCCGCGCTGGCGGTAACCGGATTGCTGCCGCGATGACTGTTTATGATGACCGTATCAGCAGCTATATAATCGAATTATTCGCTCAGGAGGATCCTGAGTTAATGGCCATTCGAACGACCGCCCTTGAGCTAGGTCTTCCAGATATCGGCATCAGCCCTGAAGAGGGGCGGTTTCTAGCCCTCCTGGTACAGGCCATTCAGGCAAAGCTGGTAATCGAAATCGGTACGCTCGCGGGGTATAGTACTGCCTGGATGGCGCGTGCCCTGCAGCCCGGCGGGCGGTTGATCTCCTTGGACAAATCGGCTAAACATGCGGCAGTTGCCCGCGCCAACATGCTGCGCCTCCGCCTGGACGACCGGGTTGAAATTCGCCAGGGCGAAGCCTCCCGGCTGCTGGAAGGGTTAAATGACCTGGCACCCTTCGATATGGTCTTCATTGATGCAGAAAAATCCGGTTATCCTGCGTATTACAACTGGGCGATCAGCAACGTGCGCCAAGGCGGCATGGTAGCCGCTCATAATGCTCTCTGGGGAGGTTCAGTCGCCGCTGAACACTCCGGCGAAGCGATAGACCAGATCAAGGCATTTAACCGGATGGTCGCGGCAGACGCGTGGGTCATCAGCTCAATTTACCCGGCCGGTGATGGTACTCTGGTCGCCGTAAAAATCGGTTGAGTCATGCAACCAGTACGACCACCCTCCGTATATCTACATGAAGCAAGTAAATTAGTATATTTTGGAGGCTAAAAATGAGTGACCAACCCCGTAAAGTACTGCGCCGTTCGAAGGACCGCAGGATTTTGGCCGGTGTGTGCGGCGGATTCGGTGAATTTTTCGGCATCAGCCCAATTTGGTTCCGGCTGGCCTTCCTGGTGGCCTTAATCCCAGGCGGCGTCCCTGGCCTGTTGGCTTACCTGATTGCCTGGATAATCATCCCGAGCGCTTAATCGGCCTGCAATTCCAGACTACTCTGACCGCAAACCACTCTCAGGTTTAGCAGAGGTCATCCAAGGACCAATGGATGACCTCTTTTTATTTACAAACTGACCTTACAGATTCTTAAGATCCCTAAAACTGGCAAAATTAGTGGAATTAATTTTCTACACCCCGCGTATAATCTAGAAGATAATTCTATAAATACGATCGATTTTATTCTTCTTTCCGTTCTGCACAACATTGCAGAAGGAGCAGCAGCCAATCCGGCGAAAAATTGCAGCTACCAAGATCTATTCAGTTGTTTTTCCAACCGTGACGGTTTTTATCAACCTGGTTACGATGGCTGCGACCCCCACATCTCTCCCCTGACCCCCCAATACTCTGTCTGAATATTAATCGTTGACTTCTCCTTGCCAGGAGAGGGTTGTTCGATATCGATCCAGACTCACTAAGGATATTACGATGTCTAATCATGAACTATCGATCCTCCTGTTTCTACAACTGGGTGTCATCCTGATTTTCGTACGCCTGGTAGGAATGGCAGCAAAAAAAATCGGCCAACCCCAGGTCGTCGGTGAAATGATTGCCGGCGTAATCCTGGGACCTTCACTCTTCGGGCTCCTCGCCCCTCAAGTGCAGGCGGCCATCTTTCCTTCGCAATCCGTGCCGATTATTTATGCCATCAGCCAGGTTGGGCTGGTCATCTATATGTTCTTAATCGGTACGGAATTTGATGTCGAATTGGTGCGCAACCGCATGAGGAGCGCCATTTCGGTTTCGGTGGCTGGAATCGTCACCCCCTTCGTATTGGGTGGTGGTGTGGCCATCTTAATGTTACACAATAAGTCCCTGTTTTCGGCAGATGTCAGCATTTGGGAGGCCATGCTGTTTACAGGCGCAGCCATGTCAATCACCGCCTTCCCGATGCTGGCGCGCATTATTTATGAGCGAGGACTTTCTGGGACATCTTTGGGCACGCTGGCGCTGGCCGCCGGCTCAATTGATGACGCTGCTGCCTGGTGTTTGCTCGCGGTGGTGCTCGCAAGTTTCAGCGGTGAGCCTGTCATTGCCTTGCGGGCAATTGGTGGTGGCATAGCCTATGGAAGCATCATGTTGTTCTTGGGTCGCCCGATGCTCCAGCACCTGGATTCTGCGGCCCAACGAACGAAAGGCCTGACCGGGCAGCTGCTGGCCTTCATCCTGATGCTCCTGATGCTTGCTGCCTGGTTCACTGATATGGTGGGTATTTATGCGGTTTTTGGCGCGTTTATCTTGGGGATCGCCATGCCGCGCGGCCTGGTTACCCACGAGCTCCACCGCATCGTTGAACCGATCACCACCAATTTTCTTCTGCCATTGTTCTTTATCTATTCTGGCCTGAATACCAGTCTGGGGCTGGTTGTGACCCCGGCACTTTGGGGGATCACACTTTTGGTGATCATTGCCGCAGTGGTGGGAAAAGGCGTCGCCTGCTGGGCGGCTGCGCGCCTGAGCGGCGAAAGCCCCCAGGATTCTCTGTCAATCGGCGCATTAATGAACGCCCGCGGCTTGATGGAATTAATTTTATTAAACATTGGGCTGCAGCGCGGTGTCATTACCCCCACTATGTTTTCTATCATGGTCATCATGGCCATCGTGACCACCTTGATGGCCTCCCCAATTTTCGAAATTGTTCAGCGCTATAACCGGCGTGCCAAAGTTGTCCCGATGGCTGAACTGGGAGCCGAATGATCTCCTGAACTACACGATCAAACTTCGAGGTTGGTTCTCCAATCAAACGGGGATCTGCCAATCGGTGTGTGTAACGATCATGGCGGGACCCCGCCAATCTGCACACTGCGGCTTATTTCCTGATGAGCCGCACTCTCCCGAACTGGAGCAATCCGATCCAGGTTGAGCTCTTTTGGGGCAGGCATTTTCCATAGTTCCGGGTTACTCGGCTGCGTGGCTGGCGAGCGAGGCATCCATCGTAATTAAGTCCCGCCTGCGCACAGCTTCCCTGACCGGTCGGCTGCGGAACCACAACCAGGCTGTCTGCGCCAGGCTTGCCAGGATAAACCCTGACATTGCTACAAACAACCCGGTAATTGTTCCCAATACGATTCCGCTTCCCAGCACGATCAAAATCGCAACCAAAAACACCACCACCGATTCCGGAATGCCACGAGTGTACCTCCCGTGCAGGATCGTCCCCTGGTACCAGCTCTGGTAGACGGATATCGCCCCCATCGGGAAAGCCAGCAAGAATGCAACCTGGGCCAGGTCTGCCAGTTCGGGCGCAAGCGCCGAAATTTGGCGGAACCACACACTTGCCAGCGGGGTCAGCGCAATCAATAGGTGCACACAGGTTGTAGTGATTGCCAGGATCAGGGTGAACAGCCGCAAATTCATATACGAACGGGGTCTATCGAGCAGTGCAACCACCACTTCATTGTATGCGACTCCGAAACTCCGCAGCATGAAAATTAAACCCGACACGACCGGCCAGACCGCCAATGACTGCAAGGCATCTGGCATGCGGCTTAAGGCCGCGCTGCCGATGGGTTGCCAGATCAATAACATGAGGGATGTCAAAGCCAGGGGTACATAAAAATTATAAAATGCTTTCCAGGTCAGCAGCTCGACTGTTCGCGCTGGGCGGAGCTCATCTCGCAGGATTGGGCGTACCCTGATACCGGTATAAACCGCTTCACAAATCACCCCGGCAATGACCGCACTGGTCGCAACTACGATTCCTGCCACGCTCCCGCTGACATAACCGATCGTCAACATTATCAGGTCCGCTGTAAGGCGCACAAGCGTGCCTGCTCCAACCGCATTGGAATGTTCAAAGCGAATCATCACCCCCTGGTTAAAACGTCGGTAGGCAATCGCCCATGTCCAGGGCGTCATGATCATCAAGCCAATTCTCCCCGGCTCAACGATTTCTTGCGGAACTCCCAGGATCGTTTCGACAATAACATAGTACAGCGGTGTGAATGCCACAAGTATGTGCAGCAGAGTCAGCAGGAAACCGCTAGTCATCATGAATCGCCGGATGCGCTGGTAAGACGCCCAATCCTTGCTCAAAGCTGTCGAAGCTGCCAACAGCATAATAATCGGCGCTTCAATGATTAACGCCAGGGGGAACACAATCCCGCCGTAGGCTGCCAGGTTGATTTCCGGATTTGGCAGGCGCGCAACCACGGCACTCAGAGCTGGAAGCTCGATCCCCATCAGCAGCCAGCTAGCTGCCAGAGGCCACCAGGTTTTTATCACGGTTTGCATGGGTAATGGATAATCGGCTGTTGTCCCAACCATATTACATCGATTATAGTCCCAAGTAGAGGAGCGAAACGCAGATTGGCCCGCCAAACAAAAACAGGGCAAGCAAGAACGCTTACCCTGATAGTTTATAGTTTGATGAAGTCTTCTGGATTGGCTGCGGATAAATTGTTTTCTTTATCTCCCTGATTTTTATTGCCTGGCGACTGACGCTGGCTAACGCACACCCACAACATCGGCGATCAGGATCCACCCAATAATTGAACGTCCTTCTTCTCGATATTCAATCAGCACACATTCCCGGTTAAAACCATCAAAACGCCGCTCGGATGGTAAGAAGCGTACCGCGCCGCCTTCAGGCACACGCCCGATTGCGTTAAACCCCTCATAACAATCAGTCCGTGCCCAGATCGTGCGCAGCGCCAATCCAGAGAGGGGTGTCGGCGTCAGCGAGGGTGTAAATGTGGCAGTGACAGTTGGTGTCATCGTTCCGGTCGCCGTGGGTGTGGCAGTGGCAGTTGCCGTCGCGGTTGCAGTCGCTGTCGGAGTTGGCGTTAGAGATATCATATACGCTCGCACCCGGTTGGAGGCAAACAACCCGGCAATGCCCAATAAAATGAGCACGACCACCACACCGGCAGCCCGCAATCCGGTTTGGATTGCCCGGTAACGCGACAGGGATCGGTTTAAATCGACAACCCCCGGATCATTCGGATACCGGCGGCGCACGTCTGCGCTGAGTTTGACCGCTTCAGCCGGCCAGCCCGGGTTGCTCTCAAAGGCCACATTAGCAGCCTGCAGTTCATCTTCATACTTCTGAACATCGCGGATGAGTTTGTCCAGATCGTGCTGCAGCCGGTCCAGGGATTCATCCACACCTTCCAGGTTGCGGATTTGTTCGAGCTGCGATTTAGCCTGCTTCGCCAGGTACAGCGCTCCTTCGAGCGTGCGCGATCGTTCTGCCTGTGTTTTTAATGCGCGCGCCTGTTCTCTTTAACGGACCCACAATGCGCGGCATCGCTTCCTCGAAGCGTCCCCGCAGCCGGTTTAATGCCGGGTTATCGCCATATTCGGCTGACAGGTTGTCCAGCTCGGCCTTGACCTGGGCAATTACCTTGGGTTCGGTCGTCGCGGAATTGAGTACTTCCACGATCCCCCGCAGGCTCTCTTTCATCCGTCGCAGTTCCTGGGCTTTATCACCATATTTCGGCAGACCAGTTGCCCGCGAGGCAGTCTCGACCTTATCAATCGCCTCATCGATCCGCCCTTGCTCGAAGAGGGCAATGCCCTCCAGGTATACATTTTCGGCGTCCAGGCTTTCCTGCAGTTTTTGCTCAAATTCCAGGCCATCCTGCCAACGGGGAATGCCCATTTCCCTCAAAATTCCCTGGGCTTTCGTGAGCAAATTCAAAGCATCCTGGTAGCGACCAACGCGCGCCGCTGACTGGGCCTTGCCAAATGCCGAGGCTGCCTCAGCCGGCAGCGCAACCGAAGGGATATATCCTGTTCGCAGGTAGTTTTCAGACTCTACCCTGTGCTGCCGGGCTCGCTCCCATTCCGGCTCGATCTGGAGAATCCGGTCAAAGAGCTTCATCGCCTCCGCATACCTGCCGCTGTAGAAGAGTTTCTCAGCGTCTTCCATCATCTCTTCAGCGATCGGATTATGCTGGCGAACATCCATCTGGGGGCGGGCCGGTGCGGCGTCCAGTAATTCCATGGTTGCGGGTGGAGGAAAATCCTGCAGCTCATTTCCCTCAGCTGTCCTCCCACCATCCGAATCATCTTCCTGGGCGCGAATCCGGCCGCGCAGATCACGTCGCAGCGACTGTAATCTGCTCCGGCCTTCCAGGTTCAATTCCTGGTAATCTGCTGCCCCGATGTAATCGTCGAGCTCAAGCAGCGCCTGCCGCAGCTCCGTTAGTTCCGCCATTTCCTGGCTGAGCAGGTCGTTTATCTGGTTCTCTAATGCATCAATATCCGTCATAGTTGCTAACCTTTAATCATCTGGTGCAGGGGTACCCGGTACGTTGTTAGCGGAGGTACCCTGCACCTGTTGGAATGCGTGCAGCAGGTCATTGCGTAGATCGGCGACCTCGGAATAATCCCCCGCCAGGACACGTTCAAGTAGATCTTTCATCTCAAACGGCAGCCGCTGGTCGTCATACGTCCATTGTACTTTGTATGAATGCGCGGCTGCTTCGATTTCTTCGGGGCGCGTGGGGCCCATCGGCAGCGCTCCCGGTGCTGTCCTTCCGGTAAAGATATGATGCAGCGTGCGGGCGCCTAATTGAACCAGATCGAATTGTTTCTCCTCGTCGCTCAATCCTTGTGGATGGTGTTTTGCCACATTCCAGTCGATCAGGAAAACCCCGTTAAACAAATCCTGCCAGTAATAGTGCAGGATTTTATGGTCCCGGTATACGATAAAACGCCGGTGGGCTTCATCCAGGATATCGCAAATTTGGATCGACATCCGCAGGCCTTCCGCCAGAGGCAAAAACCGGCCGCGCGTGTAACCCGCATCACATAACAGCATCAGGTTTTCATCAGAATTGCGCTTCTCCAACGCCAGATACGGCAGCCAGCCTTTTGCAATCTTGGCGCTTAACTCCTCCTGGAATGCCTCAACCTGGTCCATGCCGTAACGTTGAACCTCTCCACGCAGGTCGCGCCCGGACACCGGTGTGCTTTCTGGGGGTAGCTGCACACCTCGGTCCAGCTTGATATATCCACACTCGAGGATGCCGGTCACTCCGGGTACATCGGCCATCATCTGCAAAATCTCGATTTCTTCCTGGAAAAGGGGTAATGAATAATCAGCGCGATCCCGGCGCATAATTTTGATCGCTGCTTGTTTCAAATGCCCGTTGCCATTTTTTAAGAAACCTTGGAAAACCCGCGCCGAGGAACCGCGCGCCTCCGGAGCCCAGGTGTCCAGTGGTTCACCCAATACAAAACCCTGTTCCTGGCTAATTCTTGTTTCTTCGAGACCCTGGATGGTACTGGCTGTCTGGATGTCTGCTGGTTCACGCTCCAGCTGGATGGCGCTCGTTTTAGGAGCGATATTCGGCTGCACCCATCCCACCCTGGTAACCCATGGCATCTCAGCACCAATCTCCGGCGTGCTTGCCACCAGCTCGCTGGCCCGGCCTCCTTTGCGAATGCGCTGCAAGGTTGCCAGGATCATATCGAGCCAGCGGGCCGGCCCGACCCGATTGCGTAATTCGCGCCCTTGAAGCTCGAGGCGTGCCATAAAATCAGCCAGCGGTTCGCCGGGTTGGGGACCGCGTAATACGGCCTCCAGCCATGCCGGGGTCGCCAGGATCGCCCGCTCGGCCGAAAGGACGCGCCAACGATGCGGGTCCCACAGCAGGACGCGTCGCAGTCCCTTGCGTACCTGATCAAATTCTTTTCGATCCCAGGCTTCCAGCAGAATGCGAACTTGTGCCGATGGCTGGTCGAGTGTTTTAATCACCGCCAGGCGTGCATTCGGTATTAGACTGCCCAGGTCTACCAATATCCGTTCAATATCCCTGTATTCCAGGCCTGCATCGGGTGGGTCAGGCTCGACCAGACACCATTTGGGTAAGATTTCACTTCGTAATACATCGATAAGCTGCTGGTAAAGTTTTATCGGATCGTTCGCCTGGAGCTCGCGCCCACTGCCCTGGTCTTCAAGTTTTCCAGTATTCGACTGCAAGATGTACAAAACCCGGCTGAGCGCCTGGTAAGGTGGCAGCAAGTCTGCATCGATTTCGTAATGCAGCCTGCGCATAGATTCGCTGACTTCACTCCACCAAGCCGGTTGGTTTTGCTTTTGCAATGCCACCGCAAGCTCCCAAATCGCGGCCGGCCAATCATCCACCAGCCCGGCTACCAGGGCCTGCGTTACCGCCCCTCCAATCTCTGCATATGCTTCTTGCCCCACCTGGCTCAAGCGCCCCAGCAACTGCCACTTCCTGGCACCCGTGATGGGCAGCCTGGCAGCCAGTTCGCACACCTTCTCAAATTCCGCCAGGTTTCCGCGCGACGCGAGGCTGGTGCTCAAGCCTAGTACTACGGCCTCCAGACCTTCATAGTCCGGCAGCTCTCCGCTTGACAGGATTTCATCCTGCAGTTCCTCGAGTTTCGGCAGCTGCTGCGGGTTGTGCAGCTGGGCGCTTCCGATCAGCTCGCGTTCTTCCGAACGCCGCTGTCCCAGGGCATCGAGCGCCTGGCTGCCCAGTAACTCAAGGTTTTCATACAGCCCCTCCAGCTTCGCCTGGTGAGCCTCGCCTCCGGTTGGGTCGGCCGGCCAGCCCAACTCCTGGTGCAGGTCCGGGCGAAAATTCGTCAGAAAGCGGCCCATCTCTTGGATGAATTGGCGGGCATCGTCCAGGGTGGAAAATTGGCGATCTTTTGTCGTCCCATCTGGCTGGAGGAACTTTCCGTTGCCCCAATCAATCAGGATCAAGGTATTATTGGCCGAATTCCAGAATAAATGATCGGGTTTGATATCATTCCAAATGGCTCCATGATGCATGAGCCCGTTATCATTGAGTAATCGTTTGTGAACTTCAAGGATGTATGCCAGCATCAACGCCAGCACCCTCAGCAGCAGCAGCCGGGGGACTTCGCCGCGCGCAACCAGCTGCTGGAAAAGGCTGTCTCCAATCTCTCCCTCAGAAGCTTCGTCTGGCTTGTTATCCGGCACCCCCATCGTGACCTCGCGCGCCAGGGAATTTAGATCAAATCCCTCTGCTTTTTCGATCACTATAAAAAACCGCTCGCTGAACTCCGTCCCGGGTTTACTGGAATCCAACAGGGCCGGGGCGCGCACATGCCCGGCGCGGCTTTCAAGGCTCACATTCTCTAAAGCGCGTAGAATCTTGCCTTCTGTATCGATCTGGGATGCCTGACGGGTAACTTCTCCTTGGAACGTGCTGCGATGCGGGCGTTTAAGGATTGCTATCCTGCCTTCGAGCAACGATTCCACCAGGTACACTTCACCTGCATCCCCCTCTCCCAGTTTTTTAATTAATTTCCAGGCCGTCGAGCGGCCGGCGACCATCTCAGAAATGCTCATTGTTGGTTAAACGGCTCAAATATACCATGCTTTCCGGGTGCAAGGTCTCTGCCACCCCATGGCCCGTTGGAATATCCTTTGCAATTATTTGGGAGCTGCAAACAGCGATCCTGCTTTTGAAGCGGTGAGCTGCGTGTTCCAGCTTTCCTGCTGCAAGTCCAGGTGCTTCGCAGCCGCGCGCTTCGTTATTATAAAGTACGCACTCCGCACATGGCAGGTTTCAATAACCTGCGCGCCGGAATTACGTCATTTGTCGGTCGGCTGGTTTACACGAATTCTCAAGTCGAGTTGAACTCTCAGAAAACTATCAATATCTGTACAATATATATACAATATATTGACGCCTGGGGATTTCTCAGATACAATAACTAGAGAAGGACAAGTCAATGGCAAAATTCCCCAATACACACGCTTCGAATTTGTCCGGAAGTTCTTTCGAGCTTCCAGGGGACTTCGAAGGTACGTTAAACTTACTGTTTATTGCTTTCCAACAATGGCAGCAAAACAGTGTGAATACCTGGCTCCCGCTTGCCGAACAGCTTGAGCAGATCACTCCTGTACTGCGTTATTACGAGCTCCCGGTCATCCGGCGAATGAATATTTTTGCGCAGGCATTTATTGATGCCGGTATGCGCGCGGGCATCCCCAATCACGACTCCCGTGGGCGCACGATCACTTTGTATTTGGAAAAAGATGAGTTCCGGCGCTCTTTGGAGATCAGCGACGAAGATGCAATCCAAGTGTTGTTGGTAGATCGTGCAGGTTCAGTCTTATGGTCAGCGCAGGGAGATTTTACTCTGTATAAAGGGGAGGCATTAATTGATGCACTGAAGGCCTCCCCTGACGTTTATTTTTTTCCACCCAATCCATCTCAGGCTGTCCAATGACGCGCTCAAAACAGGGGGCGCAGTAAGCTCCGGAAGCCAATGGGTACCATTCAGCCCAATTTGTTTCCCTTTTCAAAATTGATCAGCCAGGCCTTGGTCTTAAGCCCCTCTCCAGATCCGTAACCTCGCAACGAACCATCTTTGCCCACCACCCGGTGGCAAGGCAGGACAAGCGGGATTGGATTGGTCGCTTCTGCCCGGCCTACTGCGCGTGCGGCTTTTGGTTTCCCAACCTCCACCGCAATTTGCGTATAAGTCTTTGTCTCCCCATAGGGGATTGCCGCAGTTGCTTTGAGTACCTGCACCTGGAAGTCCGTCAACACAGACCAATCGAGGGCGAAATCGAAGGATTGGCGTCTGCCTTCCAGGTAATCTCGAATCTGCTGGACAACCGCTTCGGTTTTCCCCTCTTCGCGCAGCAGCGGGACACCATAATGCGCTTCGAGGGAACTTAAGAAGCGCTCAGGGCTGGGAGTGATTTCGAGCGCAACCAGGCCGCGCCGTGAGACTGCAATCCACACCGGTCCAATGGCTGTCTGTTCGATGCAGTCATACCAGAATGCATCAATTTTGTCCTTAACGGTCATTTTCGTTCTCCCGTTAGTAGTTGGTCACCATATCAATCATGCCCCGCTCACGCGCCCGGTGTTCACACCAGCGGAACAGGAGTAAGCCAGCAACAGTAAAGGCCAGCGTCAGGGTCGATAAGATGACCAGCAGCTGTCCATTGGACAGGTTCGCCAGGGTTGGAAAAGCATCCGCAACGGGACCGATCAGCGACCGTCGGATAAGTTCTAACCAGTAGGTAACCGGTATCAGATACCCGATCGGCTGCAGCCAGGTGGGCAGCACCGTCAGGGGGAAGATGGCTCCACTGAATACATACAACGCCCCAGCAACCGCTTCTCCCAAAAACCACACGTGGTTCGCCAGCAGCAGGGTCACACCTGCCAGCATTAAGCCCATCATCGCCAGCATAACAACCCCAATCAATAGTGACACCAGGAATAATGGCCAATTGACCGCCGCCAGGCTGAGCGGCAGACTGAGGAAAATCACCCCAAACAGCAGGGTGACTGTTACAGAAATTGTCCCGATAATCATGCGCGCCACCCGCGCCCCATCAGGTAGAAGGGGATGTAAATCGGGGCGATATACATATATTTCAGGGTTTTATAATGCTCGCGGTCATCGATGACTGCCCACGAGACCCCGGTCATCACCGCTCCGACATAAATATAAAATGCATTCCCAACGTAAATGTATGGAAAAACCGGTGAAGCAAAGTTTCCCTGGGTGATTACACTGTACATGACGACCAGGATGCCCGCGCTCGCTAGCGGTTTGACGATTGAATAGACAGCGAATAGGAAAGGGTCTGTCCAGTTCGATTCGATCTGCCATCCGAGCCAGGTAGCCGTACGGAAGGATCGCAGGAATACTTCCATCCTGTTTGGAGCGTCAATTGGGGCGGTTTCCACAATTTGCATGCCCGATCCATTCTTTCAGTTGCGACTGTCCGTGATGCGTCCTTCGCGGATCGCCAGCTTTTCCATGTATTCCAGTAAATATTTCGCAGCAATCAGGAAGATCACTGACAAAAATATCAGCAGGATGATCTCCACTTGCACGCTTAAGAAACCCAGGGTCGGGCCAGCCGGGAATACCAGCTGGCGCATGGCATCCAGACCAAGAGTCAGTGGGATGATAGAAGCACCAGCTGCGACCCAAAAATTTAGGTTTTTGATGGGAAAGTAGAATCCCGAAACCAGGTAAACCGGCTCTTGCGCCAGGTTGGTGATGTGCCAGGCCTCGCGGTTTAACAGTAAGAACAGCGAAGACAGCATCATCCCCATGCCGTACAAGGCGATCATTGCCAGCAGAAAAACCACCAGCAGCTGCCAGTAGGAAGCCACCTCATACTGCACCTGGAACATCCAGCTGCCAAGCAAAGTTATTGCTACCGCCCGCAAAGTAGTCGCTGTCAGACCACCCAATGCCATACCTAACAGCACCGCCATCAGTGAATTTGGCGCCATGATGTAAAGCGCCAAGTTCCCCTGCTCTTTTTCCCAATAGAGCTGGCTGGACATGCTCCAGAGGACATTCAGCCAGAAAGCCGTCATCGCTCCACCCATTACGACAAACCCAATATATTCCTGGGGAGCGTCAATTGCTTTGTAAACAAAGACATAGGCTGAAACAGCCAGGAGCGGCATAAACACATCAAAAAAGATCCAGGATTTTTCGCGCTGCTGCCCGACGACGCGCGGGTACGCCCGTCCAAGCACAGTCTGGAAGAACAACCTGGCACCCGTATTCTTTTTAATCCGGGGTATGCTGGCCAAGTTCCACTTCCTCCATACTGCGCCCAACAAGATCTACAAACACATCTTCCAGGGTCGGCTCCCGTTTCTGCAGGTTCAATATGCGAATGTTATGGGTGGTTAATGTCGTAACAACCCCCCCCAGCACAGAGTCGTCTTCCAATACAAACTGCAAGGTGGTGCTGTTATCCTGGATAGAATGGCTGATATTGCGTACGCCTTGGACGTCCTCAAGCTTTCCGAGAGGCATGCCGTTTAATGGGCTGACCTCCAAAGCAAAGATGGCATCTTTCTGCAGCCGGCGCTTCAACTGGCCTGGAGTATCACTGGCCAGCACCTGCCCTTTATTGATAATTGCCACATGGTCGCACAGCTCATCCGCCTCGACCATATAATGGGTTGTCAGCAACAGGGTGCGCCGCCGATCCTCATCTACCCACTGGCGCACATACTTACGCACCTCCCGTGAAGCGCCTACATCCAGGCCCAGAGTGGGTTCATCCAGGAATAATACATCGGGGTCGGTCAGGAAGCCGCGCACGATATTCATCTTCTGGCGCAGGCCGGTAGAGAGTTCGCTGGACTTGGTATTCATCCGGTCCGCCAATCCGACAACAGACAACAGCTCCTTGATCCGTTCGTTGGCAACGTGAGATGGAATTCCATAAAATTGGGCAAACATCCACAGGTTTTCACGCACCGTCAGCAGGCCGTACCCCGAAGATTCACCACCCGAGACCATGTTTATCCGGGTGCGCACCTGCTCAGGATCCTTTCCAACATCGTAACCAGCAACCCAGGCAGAGCCGCTGGAAGGCGCCAGCAGGGTCGTCAATATTTTAATCAGGGTCGTTTTACCCGCACCGTTAGGTCCCAGCAAGCCGAATACCTCGCCGGTATTTACCTCGAGATTGATATCTTTGAGCGCTTCAAGCTGGCGAGTTTCGGTCTTTTTGGTGCTGCGCAGTTTGTATACTCGCCCCAGGTTTTTGGTCTGAATTGCAAAATCCATGGTTAATTTTCTATTCTTAGCAAAATTGTCGGGCAGGCGTAGGGTTTCCGTAGGTTAAGCGTCAAGTATGGCAGAGAGAATAGTGCTAGACTAAAAATCGAAGGGCGATTTCTCTTCTTCTCCTCCTTAGAGAGAGCCGGGGGTGGCGTCCCGGCTCTCGCCGATTCTAACACGGGTCACTGTACCCGTGTTTTTTATTTCAGACCTTTCGACTCCGAATTTGTTTCCCATATTGGCTCTGACGCACGCGGGATTCTGAGGCTATTCCGCAAAAAAAGTGCATCTGCGAGCATATTTCGAACCCCAGTTTTGCAGTAGCAATTGTTAATTGAGTGCTGGAATGATGGATATTTTTAATCCTGCTGCTGAGTCCAGATTAGCCTTCAGGCAGTGACCTGGATTGGCCAAAATCCCGTACGGCCTGATAGCGATAACAAGAACGGATATGGTCATTGACCAATCCGGCAGACTGCATAAAAGCATACATAATGGTTGGCCCGACAAAACGGAATCCGCGCCGTCGTAAATCTTTGCTGAATGCAATGGATTCTGGAGTCTGGGTCGGGATTTCCCCAAGGGATTCCCATTCATTCTGAACTGGTCTCCCTCCCACAAATGCCCATGCATACCTGGCGAAGCTACCGAATTCATCCTGGACAACCAGGAAAGCGCGCGCATTTTCGACAGCAGAACGAAGTTTCAGCCGGTTTCGAACGATGCCGGGGTTGTGCAGCAACGCCTCCAGGCGGGTTTCATCAAAAGCAGCTACCTTTTCTGGGGAAAAATCCTCAAATGCCTCCCGATAGGCCGCGCGTTTGCGTAAAATCGTAAGCCAGGACAACCCGGCCTGGGCACCCTCCAGGATTAACAATTCGAAGAACTGCCGGTCGTCAGAGATCGGAACCCCCCATTCCTGGTCATGATAAGCCACGTAGCTGGGCTCGTCACCGGCCCATTCACAGCGTATGAGCAAACCGCCTTTCAATTCGTATTTCTCATTAGTAAGGGTTTTATTTCAGCCACTTTGAAGGACCTCTTTTTCCCAGCCAGGAAATTGCCGATGCCCGGTGAATTTGGATTGTAATCGGGCTTGGGAATATTTTCTAGATCCTGTTGCTGGTCTGGCTGTTGATTTTCTCCAGGTTGGCTCTGTAGTCCGGTTGTGGGTCGGCTCTCGCTGGTTATCTCATTCGATAAGTTTGGATCACTTCCCAGTGACTCTGAGGGCTTTTCCCGCGGGTCAGTTACCGGGGATGTTTGAATATTTGCAGGGTTGTTAATTGCTGTGGTGGGAAAAAACCGCAGCGGCTGGGAGATTTTGCTGTCTTGCGACTGGCTGCCCGTGTTTTGTGGGCGGCCGACCGGTGGAATATTTCTACCAGTCGTTGGTGCCGCCGCATCCCCGCGCCGGCCGCTTACCGGAGAGTGTGGAAGTTGGGTTCTGCTGGCTGAACTTACTTCAGACGACTCACCTTTTGTTGGCCCGGCATCCAGTTTCCCTGGCGCTTCATAAGTTTCAACTTCGGGCTCTTGGCGGGCAGTTGGGGAATTTTCGACCGGCCGGACTGGTTTTTGAACTGGCTTTGGGCTCACCACAGAAGCGGTCTGCTCGCCCCACAGCTCAATCCGGATCCCATGTGGGGTGTAAAACAAAGCCAGCATCATCCGTGAACCGGGCTGGAGCGGCCCCGGTTCTTGGGCAAAGTTGACTCCTCGTTTTTCAAGCTCCTCGACCGTTTCAGAAAGGTTGGTGATCATGAACTGCAGGGTAATCGCTTCTGGGGGTGTCACAGCAAGTTCCCCATAGGTGGGCACAACCGCGATAAAAAACTCGCCGTCTGGGCTGGTAAATTGGGCGTAATCAGGGTCAAATGCATTGACCGGAAACCCCAGCACGTCAATAAAAAACCCGACCTCAGCGGCAAAATCGTCAACCCGATATTCAATGCATTGTTTCCAGTATCGCCCCCATGCAAACGGAAAATCAAACCGGGCTGGTTTCCACAGATCCTCCCATTCGGCGCGGGTGCGTGCCCTGCGGGCAATATCCAGGCGTGCTTTACCGTAGGCCCGGAAACGAGGATTAACATGGACTTGGCTGGCCATCTTACACCATCCTGTAATTTAGATCGGTCTTTGGCAAATTTTCTCGCGGTTAAACTATAATCGAACAAGTGTTCTATGTCAAGTCATTTTCCAACCGGTATTTGTAACGCACACGGTTGGCGAACCTGGAAATTTGTCCACTCGCATGCTTTCCCCTTCCCCAATTTCCGGGTTACCAAGCGCATCCCAACCCTGACAAGAGAAGTGCTGTCAACTTACACCGGATCGATTTGTAGCCTCGCACGGTACGGGATCTCATCTTCAGTTTGCCAATGATCTGCTCGGTATCATTGTTGGTCCAAGGCACCTTCGGCTGGCAATCAAACACCCGGTAGCGGTGCCAATTTTCACTCAAACGAATAAGCAACCCGCAGAGTTGGTCGGTCACGGTCCGGAAGCTCAACAGGTCATCGGTCACAAAGACACTCACTCCCAATCGCTCATCCAGGGGACGAAGAAATCGCTGCACCGCCCGGGGGTCATCCTCATCGACATACCCGATCGCTTCCGGCTCTCGCTGTCCCAGGTCCACCGCCACCAGCACCGACTGGTTCTTGTCCAGGCAGCGCACATACGCCCTATCCACGCCCAGCACACGGGTTGGCAGCCACTGCCGCCGCTGGCGCTGCAAGCCTGCCTGTTCCTGCAGGTCCCGCCAGACACTCATATGCAAAAACGAGACCCCAAAGGCTCCCAGCACTGTGCAGGTGCTGCGCAGGCTCAACCCCAGCACCCATATCAAGGCCACCAGCTTGCACATCAGCCAGGTCTGATCCGCTCGATCCACCCCGTCCGGATAGTGCCGGAACGTCCGGTGACAGTGGCAGCAGCGGTAGCAGTAGATTACGACCCGACGATAGCGGCTGTCCTTGATCGGTGTGCTCAGCTGGCCCCAGCGCTGAAAAGTCTCCCCCTAACAATTCGGGCAGGCTTGCAGCCGAATTTCACTTTTTACAATTGAAATCAGACAGGCGCAGGGTGACAATCGAAATAGCAGGCTCCTGTCTGATGATTGCGTGAGAAGTCCCTTCCTACTTGGAGCTTGCTTTTTTGTGTCAATTCCCACCTTGCATGTTACGGTCGCTGGTAAAAATATACGGCTTCTTCAAGAAATAACATCAATGACTTTAAAATGCAATTCATTAATTCAGTTTTTTCAGTAAGGCACTCCCCCAATATGCTTGGCCACCAGACTGGTGCCGTGGGCGAAAATCACCATAGATAATGCGAAAGATCAGGAAATATTTCTTGGTCAGCAGATAAGACAGGTAGATACCCTTGGTTAACTTTATGGAAGATTTCATCCATTGAAGGATCACTTTTGCTTGCGCGTGAACCAGGGGATAAATTCGCTGGTGGTTTCTATGTATTCTTTATACCCAGGTTTCTTCTCCTTTTGGGATTGTTCGATGAGGGGCACCCCAGATACACGAAGCAGCAATGTTGTCATGAGGATCGGGCTAAAAATCGTCCACCAATCACCTGCTGCAACTGCAACAAGGTAATACGCCCACCACTGCACGGCATCACCGAAGTAATTGGGATGACGCGTATAGCGCCAGACGCCCGTATTGAGCACCTTACCTCTATTAGTCAAATTGCCTTTAAAACGTGCCAGTCTCCAATCGCCAACAGTTTCGAAGAAAAAGCCGATCAACCAGATAAGCAAGGCAAGAATATCTAGCCAGGTCAAGTATTCAGGCTGAGGACTTATCTGAGAAGTGATCAAAGGGACAGAAACGATCAACAGAATCACGCCTTGCAAGAAAAATACCTTGAAGTAACTGTGCCACCACCATATTGGACCGGCTTTTCTACGCCAGGCTTGATAACGGAAGTCTTCCGGTTTACCCCAATTTCTTACAAGAAGGTGGATCGATAAACGTAGCCCCCAAATGGTCACCATTATACATATTAGTAACTTGCGCAGCATGAAACCATCAGAAGTGAGAATAAATGTCACCCATGCAATGATGACAAATCCCATCCCCCAGAAAATATCCACGATGCTGGAATTCTTTAATGCTAAACTGATCAGCCAAAGCAGGAACATAATTCCAAGAATGATAAAACCTAACACGAAGTAGATAGAAACGAAAGTCATTCATCCTCTTGAAGACACAAACATCCTGGCAGTCCATCATGCGTAAAACTATCTGCACCAGGGCTGATTTGGTCACGTAGACCAACGCTTCGCGAACAACCCGGCCATGAAAGCACCCTGGTAGCTCCATTCATGGCTGTTCACTTAAATCCTGGAGGGCTGCACGTTTTTTGCGATATTCGATAATCGGCAGGTCACCCTGGATTAGGATTTCGCCGATCTTAAGCCCACTGGCTTTCGGTTGTTGGGTGATTACGACTCTCCGATCTTCATGAGCAATGTAAATATTACTCGGCATCGCCAGACGTGCGACCAGTTTACCTATGACAGGCAAACGCATAAAACTCTGATAGAAACGCAAGTAAAGCAGGGTGTGTTCTTCGTCCACCGGAACAAAGGCAGCCAGGATGCGCACTTCTTCGCTGATGTAGTTCTGCCACAAGTTCGGGAAGATAAATTCCAGGTGCACGGTGTTGGAAGATTTGGGTGAGAGTTCACTCGGTTTGCGCGGGGGAGTTCCATCATCCATGCGATTGAATACATAGGTATAGAACATTTTGTCACCGCGCCATTCCACCAATGGGCCATCCACAAGAGTGCGATTTCCCCGCCCGATGGTCCTGCGATGAATAAATGGCAGGTGAACCACATCCAATTGGTTTTCGATGACACGCGAGTAGTGTGCATCCCAGGGGTCATGGGCTGAACTATAATAGAAATCTCCGCCCAAGTTGTCAAAGAATTCTGGCAGTGGCAATTCATTGGGTGCAGGCGCGCCCCACCAAAGCCAGATGAAGCCATGTGCTTCATAAGTCGGGCACATACTTAGCCGTACAGCATAGGGGATAACACCGTTACGGCCATTGGCTGGGATCAGCGCACATTTGCCGGAGGAGTCAAACTCAAAACCATGGAATGGGCACTGCAAGTGGCCGTCTTTCATTTTCCCGACGCTGAGGGCTACTCCCCGGTGCGGGCAGCGATCCACAGCGGCGCGGACCGTACCAGCTTGATCACGCCAGAACACCATTTTCTCGCCTAAACGGGTAACGCCTACGGGGTGGTTTCCAACTTCGTTGGTTTCCAAAACAACATACCATTGGTTGCGAATCATTGTCGTTTTGTCCTTGTTTCCCATACACCATGAGCGAATTCTAGAGAAGGCTAAACAATATGATCATACATGGAACACAAAAAGAGCTGAAATCGTCGTTATATGACAATCTTATCCCATAACGCGCTTGTTCATTCGACCGGTGATACAAAGATCCGCATAGGCATCACCTAGACACTCATCTTCTCATAAAAGAAAGTAATGGTCAAATGCTGGTATTTTTAGTGTTTGTCACATTGGCGGTGGGCGAAATCTGAAATTGGTCCAGAGGCAGTCTATCCCAACCCATTCCCATGATCAGGAGGCCGCTCCCAGGCCAGCCAACAGCAACCCTGCAAGCATACCCTAGATGGATTTGTACCCCCTCACCGTCCGGGAGCGCATTTTCATCCGGCGAGTGAACTGCTCGGTATCATTGTTGGTCCAAGGCACCTTCGGCTGTCAATCAAACACCCGGTAGCGGTGCCAATTTTCACTCAAACGAATAAGCAACCCTCGGAGTTGGTCGACAGGCTCGAGTTTCTGGTTGGGGGCCTGGCGGGGTACGGCAGCCTGGCGGGGTTCGGCAGCCTGGTGGGATACGGCGACCTGGCGAAATAGGTCAAGCAGCTGCCGGTCGCCATCGATGGGCAGCTCATCCACAATGGGATTGGTTTGCTCCTCCACTCCCTGCCACTCACTTGGGACGGTATCCTGTAGATCGCGCAGCTTGCGGTGCACCCAGCGGCGGAGATGGAACTGGCGATCTGATGTTTCAACTGAAGCTGGCCGGTCACGGTACGGAAGCTCACCAGGTCATCAGTGCCCACCACACTCACTCCCAAGCGCTCAACCAGGCGGCGCAAGAAGTGCATCACGGCACGGGGGTCATCCTAATCGACATACCCGATCGCCACCGGCTCACCTTGCCTCAGATCCACGACGACCAGCACCGGCTGGGTCTTCCCCCTGCAGCGCACATACGCCCCATCCACGCCCACGACCCAGATCGGCAGCCACTGGCGCTATTTGCGCTCAGGTCAGCTTGCTCCTGCAGATCCCGCCAAACCGACCTGTGGCTGAGTGAAACCCGAAATGCCTGCGCAGCACCGTGCAGGTGCTGCGCAGGCTCAAACCCAACACCCACATCAACACCACCAGCTTTCGCAACCGCCGGGTTTGATCCGCTCGATCCACTCCGTCTGGATAATGCCGGAACATGCGGTGATATTGTCAGCAACGGTAGCGGTAGATTACGACCCTCCGATTGGGGCTGTCCTTGACCGGTTTGCTCACTTGGCCCCAGCGTTGGAACATCACTCCACGGCAGAACGGGCAGCTGTACGGACGAATTTCGCTTTTGCGCTTGACATCGGGCAGACGTAAGGTGACAATCGACATGGCAGGCTCCTATCTGATGGTTGCGTGAGAACTCCCATCTTAATTGGAGCTTGCCTTTTTTATGTCAATTCCCACCTTGTATGTTACAGTCACACCAACCATCCAGAAGATGCCCCCCATTCTGATCCCGAGGTGCCTGCTGTTATAATCCGCCTGTGACAACCCGTCCCCTGCAAGCCAATCGCCAGATCGCCCGCGTGGCCGGTACGATCATGGCAGCTTTTGTCCTCAGCAATCTGGTCGGTCTGGCACGCCAGATCTTGGTAAGCAATGCATTCGGTACCGGGGATGAAATTGACGCTTTTTATGCTGCTTCACGGCTGCCAGATTTAATTTTCGTATTGGTCGCAGGGGGTGCACTGGCATCCGCTTTTATCCCAACCTTCACGGGCTTGCTCTCAACCGATCGCCGCAAGGCGGCCTGGCGCCTGGCATCCTACATCGCAAATATTATTTTCCTGATGCTGGTCATCGGCAGCCTGGCTGCGGTTTTCCTGGCTGAGCCCATCGTTAAGACGCTCCTCACCCCCGATTTCCCTGCCTGGAAACAGGACCTGACTACCACATTGATGCAAATTTTGCTGCTCACACCAGCAATTTTTGGGTTGAGCGGCCTGCTGATGGGCGTATTGAACGCCCATCAGATTTTTTTACTGCCCGCTCTCGCTCCAACCATGTACTGGTTGGGGATGATTTTCGGCGTCTTGGTCCTGGCACCCAGCATGGGAATTTATGGCCTTGCCTGGGGGGCAGTCTTGGGTGCATTCCTGCACTTCCTGATCCAGCTGCCTGCTTTACGCAGGCTGCCTGATCGACATTACACACCCGGCCTGGGTCTCAGTTCGCCGGATGTACGCGAAGTTGCGCGGCTAATGGGTCCACGCTTGCTTGGGGTAGCCGTTGTTCAGCTGAACTTCTGGATCAACATTTTTATTGCCCAAGGCCTGGGTACCGGTCCAATCACCGCCCTGACGGTCGCCTGGCAGGTCATGACCATGCCCCAGGTAGTGATTGCCCAGGCAATTGCGATCGCGGCCTTGCCCACATTTTCGGCACAAGTTGCCGCGGGTCAGCCGGCAGATATGCGTCAGTCTCTTGCCGGGACCCTGCGTGGGGTGCTGCTGCTGTCTTTACCAGCTGCCCTCGGATTGATCTTGCTGCGCACACCGCTCGTGAGCATGTTGTTCGAACGCGGTCAGTTTACCGCCACCTCGACCGATCTGGTCGTCTGGGCTTTGTTCTGGTACACTGCCGGGCTGGTCAGCCATTCGGTGGTAGAGATTGTCGCCCGGGCGTTTTATGCGCTTCACGATACCAAGACCCCAGTTTTTATCGGTATCGCCGCGATGAGTTTGAATGTATTCCTGAGCTTCGCCTTTACGAATTTATTTAATCGCCTGGGTTGGTATCCGCATGGAGGCCTGGCCCTGGCAAATACCGTTGCGACCAGTCTGGAAATGGTTGGCCTGCTCGTCATTATGCACCGCCGGCTGGATGGTCTGCAGGGGCGTTCGGTGGTAAATGGTTTGTTGCAGGCCGCCGCTGCCGGGTTAGTCATGTCGCTTGGGCTATTTTTCTGGCTGCAGTGGTCTGCCGATCGACCGGTTTGGCTGGTTGCCCTGGGTGGGATTTTAATTGGCGGCTTGCTGTATGGATTGATGATGCTGGCGCTGCGTGTTCCTGAAGTTCAAAATGCGGTCACTTTCCTGCGGCAGCGGTTGGTATTCCGCACGTCGCATGGAGACGGACGCTGAAACATTACATGGCAAGCGAGTAAATCACCTGAGCTACCACCAATCCCAATATGATGCCTGCCCCCACCTGCAAAGGTGTATGGCCCAAAACTTCACGCAGTTGGTTTTCATGGATCGGATGTCCGGACATCAAGTCACGCACCATGGTGTTAATCATTTCTGCATGTATGCCAGCCTGGCGGCGGATGCCGGTGGCATCGTAGATCACAACCATTGCCAACACGACAGCCAGACCAAACATGGCAGAATTAAACCCAATGAACAACCCGATCGCGTGAGCAGCTGCGGTTACCAGCGATGAGTGCGAACTCGGCATACCTCCAGCTTGCAACAATAAGGCCCAATTCCAGTGGCCTGTTGTGATGTATTCATATGGAACTTTGACTGCTTGCGCAAATCCCCAGGCAGTCAGTGCGGCAATCAATACATAATTATGCAGGAGTTGATCGAACATTTCGGTTCAGGGCTGTGAATCATAAACTTCGAGGGAGTCGCCGCTGATTTGTTGCACCTTGAGTTCAGCTTGATCCAGCAATTGAACACACCACCGGGCAAGCGCCTGGCCGCGTTCGTACAGCCGGAGGGCATCATCCAGGGTGTGGTCTGCCTCCAGCAGCGCGACGATTTCTTCCAGTTCCTGGAAAGCGATTTCAAAGGGCAGAACTTCAACTGAATTTTCTTCGTTCATTTGTGCTTCTCCGTTGGGAGATCATCAGTCTGGCTTTGCACAGAGTTCTGTTTCTCCCGGCGCGTCCCCGCCAGATTGTTGTTCATTTAGAATTTCGGTAACTTGCGCCCCAAAGCTGCCGTGTGCAACCTGGATTCGGACCGGGTCACCAGGTTGGACCTGGCTGGTATTATGCACAACTTCACCACCCGAGGTGTGTACAATCGCATAGCCGCGCCTCAAAATCGAAGCCGGAGCGAGCGACGCAAGTTTCTGGACTAAATTATCGACCGATTTTTGCTTTATCACCATCCCGTGCCGGGTTTGAATAACCAGGCGGCGCTGCAGGTCATCCACCCGCTGCCTCTGAATGCGCACAAATAGGAGCGGGCTGCGCCGCTCAAGTTGTGAAGTCTGGTTGATCAAGCGTTGGCGCTGCTGCTCAAGGGTCCCCATCAGGCTGCGATCCAGCAGCCTGCGAGACTCCAGTAAATCCTGGGCAATGACTGCCATATCTGGCACAGCCAACTCTGCCGCCGCGGTGGGTGTTGCTGCCCGCAGGTCGGCTACAAAATCCACAATGGTGAAATCAGTTTCATGTCCAACTCCGCTGATCACCGGAATGCGAGACCTGGCAACCCCCCGGACAACGCGCTCATCGTTGAATGCCCATAAATCCTCTATCGACCCGCCGCCCCGACCGATTAGAATAACGTCAGGTGCGGGCTGCAGGTCCTGCAGAGCCTGCAGCGCTGCCCCCAGCGCAGCGGGTGCCTCATCACCCTGGACTGCCGATGGCGCCAGGACCACCTCCACCAGCGGGTAGCGGCGGCGGAGCGTGTTTAACATGTCTCGCAGCGCGGCTCCGCTGGGGGACGTGACGATCCCAACCAAACGCGGCCATACCGGGATCGGTCGTTTACGTTCAGGGTCAAACAATCCTTCCCCTTCCAGGCGAGCTTTAAGCCGCAGGAACTCCTGGTATAAAACGCCCTCACCCGCTGGACGGATCAAATCCGCATAGAACTGGTAGTTGCCGCCCGCGTCATATACGCTCACCGAACCATGTACTTCGATGGCATCCCCATCTCGCAGCTGGTACACCTGCCGGACAGCCTGGCTGCGCCACATTACGCAGCGTAAGGAAGCATTCCGGTCCTTGATCGTAAAATAGAGGTGTCCGGAGGCGGGGCGTGACGTATTGGATACCTCACCGCTCACCCACACATCTTGCAGCACCGGGTCTCTTTCAAACAGGCCCCGGATGTGCTGGGTAATTTCACTCACCCCCCACACCGGCGGCTCGAACATTGGCATCTGGCTCATCGACGATAGCATACTCCGGTTGCATGTGCCTGTCAACAAAACGGGCCATCAAGGTTACTTTTCCCGATCTCTCGGTATGCCAGCCCGTCTGCAGAAATCCGGCAAGCGGCTAGAATTCCCATTCAACAAGTAAATTTGTGCTTGCCAGACAGGCAATAGGCCATTAGAATAAGGTTGGGAAATTTCTCACACACAATTTGCTGGTATCGTTTTCACACCGATCAGATTCAGGATTCACCAACCCATCCCATACGCATGAATTATCTCTGGTCCCCCTGGCGCATGAGTTATATCCAAGAAAGAAAAAATGATCCTGGCTGCGTTTTCTGCCGCGCCCTTGCGAATCCGGATGACCCGCAAAGCCTTGTGATTGGGCTCGGCGTGCGTTCTTATGTCATTCTGAATCGATTCCCCTACACCAGCGGTCATCTGATGGTGGTTCCCAACCAGCATGAATCTTCTTTGGTCAACCTCGATCCAGCAACCCGGTCAGAAGTGATCGAGCTGACGAACCGCTGCCTGGAGGTCCTGCAGGCTGTCTACCAGCCGGAAGGCTTCAACCTGGGTATGAATATTGGAGAAGCAGCCGGGGCCGGGATTATCGAACATGTCCACCTGCACGTTGTACCCCGCTGGGGTGGTGATACCAATTTTATGTCCAGTCTGGGAAATACGCGCGTTTTACCAGAAACACTGGAAGAAAGCTACCGGCGCGTGCGCTCAGCCTGGGAAAATTCAACCTGACCAGATTCACCACAGGAGAGGCCCATGCATCCGAACCATTCTGCCGTCATTTTGAGTGCTGTCCGCACGCCAATCGGGCGTTTCCAGGGCGGACTCAGCAGCCTCCCGGCTCCCCGCCTCGGCGCGATCGTCGTTGCAGCGGCAGTCGAACGCGCGGGCCTGGTAAACCTTGCGGAGATCGACGAAGTTTTGATGGGCAATGTGGTAAACGCCGGTGAAGGCCAGGCCCCTGCCAGGCAAGCAGCCATCTTCGGTGGGCTGCCCACCTCGGTGGGAGCGACCACGATCAACAAGGTCTGCGGCTCTGGGTTAAAGTCGGTCATGCTGGCAGCCCAATCGATCCGGGCAGGTGATGGCGAGTTGTTTGTTGCCGGCGGGATGGAAAGTATGAGCCGCGTTCCCTACCTCGTGGACGGGCGCACCGGCAGCCTGCGTTATGGGCATGCCCAGCTAACCGACGCCTTGGTCCTGGACGGGCTGTGGGACCCATTCGAAGATTGGGGCATGGGCGACGCGGCAGAGTTTATAGCCGATGAATACGAGGTCAGCCGTGCTGCCATGGATCATTACGCATACGAATCACACCAGAAGGCCCTGGCAGCTATCGATGCGGGCCAGTTTGTAGCTGAGATTGTTCCGGTCGAGCTGCGTGACCGCAAAGGGCGTATCACCATCGTCGCCACCGATGAAGGCCCCCGGCGGGATACATCCCTGGAAGCCCTGGGAGCGTTGAAGCCAGCTTTTAAGCAGGATGGGAAAGTCACTGCTGGTAATGCCCCTGGGCTTAATGATGGAGCCGCGGCGCTTGTGGTTGCCAGCCAGGAAAAAGCTTCCGCCCTTGGGTTGGCTCCGCTTGCTCATATCATTGGCTATGCGCAAGCTGCTGTCGACCCCAAACACCTCTTTATCGCTCCCGCCCGCGCTATCCCCCTCCTTCTTAAAAAAATCGGCTGGTCCCTGGCTGATGTAGACCTTATCGAACTGAATGAGGCTTTCGCAGCCCAGGTCCTGGCTGACGGGTTGGCTTTAGCTGACCTGGGTTGGGATTGGGACAAGGTTAATGTCAACGGCGGCGCAATTGCCCTCGGGCATCCGATCGGCGCCAGCGGCGCCCGCGTACTTACCACCCTGATTTATGCGCTGCAGGCACGCCGCCTGCAGCGCGGTATCGCCTCTTTGTGCCTGGGAGGCGCCGAAGCGGTTGCCTTGGCCATTGAAATGGCCTGATTTACGCTGCAGAGGAGAGTTATGGATATCCATTCAATTTTTGTCATTGGCGCAGGTACGATGGGAGCAGGTATTGCTCAGACGGCTGCAGCAGCTGGTTACCAGGTTACCATGATGGATGTTTCTGCTGAACAGCTTGAGCGCGCCCGCGTCACAATGAGCCGTTCAGTTGACCGGCTTTCTGCGAAGGGGCTCCTAACAGAAGAACAAAAGCTGCGGGTTCTCAATCTGCCGGCAACCTCAGACCTGTCAGGTGCAGCCAATGCTGACCTGGTTATTGAAGCGGCCACGGAAAACCCCGAGCTGAAGCTGAAAATCTTTGCGGATGTCGACCAGATTGCCCGTACCGGTGCCATCCTCGCCACCAATACCTCATCCATCAGTCTCACCCGCATTGCGGCTGCCACCCACCGCCCCGACCGGGTCATTGGGATGCATTTTATGAATCCTGTTCCGGTAATGCGCCTGGTGGAAATCATTCGCGGATTGGCAACCAGCGCTGAGACTCTGGAAACCACCTTGCAGGTCTGCCGCCAGATGGGCAAGGAACCGGTTGAAGCGAACGACTCCCCTGGCTTTATCTCTAACCGCATCCTGTGCCCCATGATTAACGAAGCCATTTTTGCCCTCCAGGAGGGTGTTGGCACCCGGGAGGCGATTGACACGGTCATGAAGCTCGGTATGAACCATCCCATGGGCCCCCTCGAGCTGTGCGACCTGATTGGCCTGGATGTCGTGCTTTATGTCATGGAAGTGCTGCACCGCGACCTGGGTGAGGACAAATACCGGCCTGCACCTTTGCTGCGCCGGATGGTAGCTGCCGGCTACCTGGGCCGCAAATCCGGGCGCGGTTTTTATTCGTATGACTGATACAGCGCAATAAGTAATTCGTTCAGAGATGGGGATAATGGAAAACATTTATGATTTTGTTATTATCGGCTCTGGCTTCGGCGGGAGCGTGTCGGCTCTCCGGCTGACCGAAAAAGGCTACCGGGTACTGGTCCTGGAGCGCGGCAAGCGTTATCGAGACGAAGATTTTGCCACCACAAACTGGAAATTCTGGAAATATTTGTGGGCACCCGTTTTGCGTTCATTCGGCATTTTGCAAATCAGCCCGTTTAAGGATGTCTTCGTTTTGCACGGCAGCGGGGTTGGCGGGGGCAGCCTGGGTTATGCCACTGTCCTGATGGAGCCAGACAAGGCCGCGTTTAACGATCCGGGCTGGCGCAAACCCATCGACTGGAAAGCTGCCCTAGCACCCCATTACGCCACAGCCCGGTATATGCTCGGCGTCAGCCGAAATCCTCGCCTTTGGAAGGCGGATGAAATCCTGCAAGGCATCGCCCAAGACATTGGCATGGAAAGTTCGTTCCATGCTACCGACGTCGGGATCTTCTTTGCCAAACGCGGCCGCGAAGGGCAGGAACTGCCCGATCCGTTCTTTGATGGTGAAGGCCCGGCCCGTAACGGATGTATCTATTGCGGTGGTTGTATGGTCGGATGCCGCCATAATGCCAAGAACACGCTAGTTAAAAATTACCTTTACCTCGCCGAAAAATGGGGCGCTGCCGTCCAGCCTGAAGCAGACGTACGGGACATCCGCCCCCTGCCGCAGGGGGAGCCAGACGGCGCCCGTTATGAAATCGAATATCGCAGCTCGACTGCCTGGCTGTATAAACCGGCGCATACCATCCGCGCCCGGAATGTGATTGTCTCAGCAGGTGCGCTTGGCACCCTGCGCCTGCTGCTGCGCTGCCGGGATGTTACCGGCTCGCTGCCCGCACTTTCGTCCCGCCTGGGTGACATGGTCCGCACCAACAGCGAGGCCATCCTCGGATCCACGAACCGCAGTCTCGACACCGATTACTCCCGGGGGATCGCCATCACATCCATCTTCCATGCCGACCCGGTGACCACGATCGAACCCGTCCGTTACCCGGCTCGTTCGGATTTCATGCGCCTGCTGGCAGGTCCGTTGATCAGTTTCGGGAGCATACCAGCTCGAATTTCGCGCTCCATCTGGGAAATCGCGACTCACCCGCGGGATTTCTTCAAAGTTCACATTTTGCCGGGCTGGGCCATTCGCTCCACCATCCTGCTGGTCATGCAAACTGAGGACAACCGGGTGAAGATGCGCCTGGGGCGCCATCTATTGACTGGTTTCCGCAAAGGATTGGTCTCACAGCGCGACCAGGAAAAACCCATTCCCACTCAGATCCAGATCGGGCATCAGGTGACGCGTGAGTTTGCAAGACAAACCAACGGCATCCCGCTGGGTTCCTTCAATGAAGGTATGTTTAACATTCCAATGACTGCCCACATCCTGGGGGGTGTGCCGCTCGGCGAAGATGATCAAGAAGGTGTGGTGGATGCAAATTTCCAGGTGTTTAATTACCCAGGAATGTATATTATCGATGGCTCCGTTGTTCCCGCCAACCCCGGGGTTAACCCCAGCCTGACAATCACCGCCTTGGCGGAGTATGCTGCCAGCTGTATCCCTCCCAGGCCCGGTGCGAAGGTTCGCCCACTAATCGGATCGCAGCAGCCAATTCCAGTTCAACATGCCGAGTTTAAAACTGCCGAAGTCTGACCCACCTGTACTCAGGAGTTAGCTCGAAATGGACCTGGCAGCCGGATTGCGGCGCATAACCAGTAATTTCTCATCGCCAGGACCGACCGCCTCGAATACCGCTGCCAGCCGCCAGATTCGCTGGAAATAAGGCGGCATTCGTGCGAATTCCACCACTTCGAATCCGAAACGACGGTAAAAATCTCCCAATCCTGCCCGGCACATGAGGAACACCTCGCCGGAATAAATACCCACGAGCTTCTCGATCAACCCACGCGCCACACCTTTTCCCCGCCACTCTCTGGTAACCACCAGGGAAGCCAGTTCGTGCGAGCCGTCCCGGTGGCGCTTCACCTGGGCGCACCCGGTAATCTCACCCGCAGTATCGACAGCCACCCAGAAACGCTGCCATTTGATCCCGAGTGGATTCAAGCGCTCTCGCCGGACCATCTGTTTGATCCAGCTGGCATCGCCCGCGGTTGCCTGCCTGAGGTGAATCATTTTTCCCGAGGGTATATAGCTTCCGTTATGGGAAGGAGTGTACAAAAGATTCGATGATGCCAGCCAGCTCCACCGGGCGCTGGAGGGGGATATCATGGATAGTGTTCTTTAGCCAGAGCACTTCCAGGTTGGGGTTTGCCTGGCGGGCTTTTTCGGCGCCGTCAAGTTTGCGCCGGTACCATTCATCCCCATCTGGCTCGGCAGGTTGGGCCAGTACCGCCAACAGTGGGCAGTTGATGCGCGCCAAGTGGCTCCACGTGTCCATTTCCCACATTGCGTGCAGGATGTTCAGGTGGTTAGCCAGGGTTAGCTGCGGGGAAATCGTCTCGTCGTCGCTGACCGCAAAATTGGCCAGGATGATCTGCAAATCCTGTTCATCGGGCTGCCACCCCAACTGGCCCCTTTGCACACGCTTGAGGAAATCTTCAACAGGCATCCCGGCCAGTTGCGGGGGCTTTAACCGCTCCCTGACTTCTTCCCACGACGAATCTTGTCCTTCCGCCAGCCGGGCAAGTGCCCCATCAACCAGCACCACACCGCGCGGCGCCAATGGCCCCATTGGGAATCGGGCGGCATAGGCTAGCGCCAGGCTGGCGCCCCAAGAATGCCCCACCAACACCGGACTGGGTGCATTCCATCCATCCACCGCTGACATCAGGTCACGGGTAAGACTTTCAAAATCATACCCGTCATCGGGTTTATCGGTCTGCCCGTGCCCGCGCAGGTCGGGCGCCAGCACCCGCAGCCCGGCGGCTGCCAGGTAAGGCGCAACTTTTTCCCAAATGCGGGCGTTGGAGGCCAGGCCGTGTAACAGGAAAAGCGGCTGCCCGTTTCCTTCTGGCTCCCAGGTTAAGTAACGAACCCTCAGACCGTTCAACAGGCTGTACGACGCCCTGCCCCGGTTGGCATCGACGGCGCTTTCGTCTGGCATCGAATTATCCTTCAAGCAGCTCTTCGAGCTGGCTGCGGACCAGCTGCGGGTCGGCCTTGCCGCGTGATTTTTTCATCACTTGCCCAACAAACCAGCCAATCAGCGTGGTTTTACCCTCCCGGTAAGAAGCCACTTGGTCCGGATTTTCTGCGATTATCTCCGTACACAGACTCCGGATTGCCGCGGCGTCGCTGACCTGCCCCAGGCCTTCCTGCTGGACAATTTCGCCTGGTGCCCTGCCGCTGGTTTGAACTTTATCCAGCAGCGTTTTTCCGGTGGTCGTGTTCACTGTCCCCGCATCCACCAGCTTGATAATTTCAGCCAGATGAGCCGGCGTAAGGCGCAGTTCACCCGCCGTCTGGCCGCCTTCGTTCAGGATGCGCATGACATCATTCAGCAGCCAGTTGGAAATTCGTTTGGAATCTCCCCCATAGAGACCGGCTGCGGTTTCGAAGTATTCCGACAGGCTGCGCTCGCCAGTCAGAATATCTGCATCGTACTCAGGCAAATCATATTGCTCCATAAACCGCTGCCGCCGTTCCAGGGGCAGTTCAGGCAACCCGGCCAGAAGTTCAGCTTGCCAGGTTTTATCAATAATGACCGGTAGCAAATCTGGCTCACGAAAATAACGGTAATCAGCTTCAGTCTCTTTTGAGCGCATTTTGCGCAAGACACTCGCATCTTCATCCCATTCCAGGGTCCAGGCTTCAATGCGGTTGCCAGCTTCCACTTCTCGAATCTGGCGCGCGATCTCGGTTTCGATCGCCTCGCGCACAGCTACGATCGAATTGACATTCTTGATTTCTGTTTTCGGGTTCAGGTACTCGGCGCCGATCGGCCGGATGGATACATTCGCATCGCAGCGCAGGTGGGCTTTTTCCATGTCCGCTTCTGAAATACCCAGCCAGCGCAGCAGCTGGCGCAGGCGAATCAAATATTGGGCGGCTTCATCCGCGCTGCGCAGGTCTGGCCCGGTTACCATTTCAATCAAGGGTACACCACAGCGGTTGAAGTCGATTAACCGCTTGTTGTTTTCATTTTTGGTTTTTCCGGCATCCTCTTCGATGTGCAGTTTATGGATGCTCACCCGCCGCATCTGCCCACCTGGCAGGGGCACATCCAGGTATCCGCCGCGCCCCAGGGGGCGATCATACTGCGAAATCTGGTAGCCCTTTGGCAGATCGGGGTAGAAATAGTTTTTCCGATCGAAATAAGAAACCGGCTGAATCTCGGCATGCATGGCAGCCGCCAGCAAGGCAGCTTTTTCAACCACCGCCTGATTCGTAACAGGCAGCACCCCCGGCAGACCAGTGCACACCGGACAAATATTGCTGTTGGGCGGGTCACCCCAAGAGTCGGCTTTACACGCGCAAAATATTTTCGATTGGGTATTGAGTTGGATATGGGTTTCCAGGCCAATGATCACTTCATAATTCGTCATAGACGATTTAATCCTTGATTCTGCTCAGGGTTTTCGGATTGGTCAACTCCCGGATGGCATCACTGGCGATCCACCGCCCGGCTTTACCGCCTGTTTCTAAGATTGCTTCTGCCGTTGTTATCGCTTCGCGGTTAAGGGTTGAGTTGCGTTTCCCAATGTTGCGCAGCGCCCAGCTGATCGCTTTTTTTACATAATTGCGTTCATCTGATGATTCGCGCAGAATAATCACAAAAAAGGGCTCAAAGCGTTCATTTCCAGCAGTCTTGTGGTGCCAGGCCAGCCCTGCCATCAGTGCAAAAGCACCCCGCTTGATGAATTCTTCTGAACGGGTGCTCCATTCTTCAGCCTTCCCCCAGGCATGTTCGCTTTGATCAAACAGACTGGTGCACGCCTGGTCGGTCACATCCCATGAATCAAACCCAAGCGCCCACTGGTCCATGAGCTCCGGCGTTACTGCGTGGGGTTCTGCGACAAAACAAGCCAGGATTTTTGCCTCGTGAATGTTGCTTGCATACAATGCATTTGCCAGAGCCTGATCTTTTCCCAGGCTTTTTGCTATCTTCCGCAGATCTTTTACAGAGATTCCCAAAGTCCCTTCCGGGTTGATTCCAAACCTTGCCATCCCGGCGACATTTTCCAGATTCGCCATGCTTTGCAGCTCAGCCAAAACGGTTTCGCTGTAGTCAGTCATGCAAGCTCACTTAAGACCTTCGGCCTGACTGCCCGCCATGGGTCTTCTCCAGTCGCCAGCTCGAAAGATCGCCCGATCCGCAGTAACTTGGCCTCCGAAAAATCAGGTCCGAGTAGCTGGATGCCCACCGGAAGACCATCCGCATCCAGGCCAGCCGGTAATGAGATCCCTGGCATCCCAGCGTGGTTCGCGGGCACGGTGAGCTGGTCCGCATACTGCATCAACACCGAATTGCCGTAAACTTCCCGCATGGCAAAGGCTGTCGTTGGCGTTGTGGGTGTCAGCAAGGCATCCAACCGGTACGGACCGGCAGGGTCAAATACGTTATCGAAGTCTCTCCGGATCAGGCTGCGCACTCGTAACGCTCTCAAGTAATACTGCTCGCTGTATTGGGCCGCACTGACATACATTCCCATTAGGATGCGCAGCTTCGGCTGCAGGCCAAACCCCTCTGCCCGCGTCTTACGATACATGGCTCGCAGGTCCGTTACCCTGGCGGGTGTCCGGTAGCCATATTTCACCCCGTCATAACGGTGCAGGTTGGAAGCTGCTTCGACGCGCGATATCACAAAATAAGCTGGGACGCCATACTTGGTGTGCGGCATGGGCACATCTTCGATAATTTCTGCACCCATCGAACGGTACAATTCCGCCGCCCGTTCCACGGCTGCCCGGATTATGCCGGTAATCGGTCGTTCCTGCAGCTCTCCGGTTTCGGCATCAAAAAAAGTGATCCGGAAGTAATCGGGGGATAAACCGATCCTCATTCCGCGCACGCCGGCCTCAAGCAAAGCCAGGTAATCCGGTCTGGCGACGGTTACCGAAGTGCTGTCATGTGGATCTACACCGGCAATTACGTTCAGCATCAAAGCTGCATCAGCAATCGAACGCGCCAGAGGGCCAGGGCAGTCCAGTGAAGAACCGAAAGCTATCAGCCCGTAGCGCGATACTCGCCCGTAGGTGGGTTTCATCCCCACCACACCGCAGAACGCGGCTGGTTGTCGGATCGAACCGGCTGTATCGGTGCCCAGGGAAAGAGCGCCTTCGCCTGCCGCCACCGCGGCTGCGCTGCCGCCCGATGAACCACCCGGCACCCGCGCCGTGTTCCAGGGGTTGCGCGGGCTGGGTTGGAACGCCGATGATTTATTCGACGACCCGTAGGTAAACTCATCCAAGTTAACTTTCCCAAGCAGCACTCCACCTGCCTGTTCCATCCGAAGCACCGGGGTCGCAGTGTATGGCGCAACGAAGTTTGCCAGGATCCGTGAGCCCGCCGTGGAGGGGGTTCCGCGCACCGTAAAAATATCTTTCGCCGTAAAGGGTACACCAGCCAGCAAACCAGGGTTCTCTCCCTCAGCAATCTGGTGGTCGATTTCCGCTGCTTTTTGGCGGGCGCGCGCTGCGGTCACGGTGAGGAAAGCATGTACCCGGGTTTCATCTTCGGGTGTGAGCACCCCGGGATCCAGACTTCCAGGCCGCCCATCCACCTGCTGGATGCGCACTAAGGCAGATTCCAAAACCTCAACCGCCGATACTTCCCGGCGGCGAACCATTTCTGCAATTTTTAAGGCCGGTTGGTCGGTTAATTCCATCGCTCAGCTCAGCTCTGTGTGGGGAATGTCGGGAACAACAATATACCCCTCTTCCACAGCCGGGGCTTGGGCCAGGATATCCTCCGGGTGCGGATCCGGCTGCCATTCATCCGGGCGGGTTTCCTGCCGGATTTCGTTCGTATAAGGCACTCCATGAGAGGTGACCGGGGTGGAGTCATCCAGGGGGATTAATGCCAGCTCGTCGATGGCTTTGAGCTGGTTATTGAGCTGGCGGCGCAGGTATTCGGCTTCTTCAGGAGTCAATTCCAGGGCCGCCAGTTCAGCCATATGGGCGAAGATATCCGGGGTGATAGGTTCACGCATGCAGGTCTCCAGGTTGTCAGTTGAGGGAATTGTACTCTGGTTCGAAAGACAGGTCAAAGGAAGAAGCCAGGCTGCATGCTATAATTTAACGTAGCTTCGGGAGTAAGGGTAAAAAAAGGGGATTTTTGTCTCTCTGCTCCCGATCTGAAGACAATTTATTAACCACTTTCAGCGGAGGCAGCTATGAGCAAAGATCCTTTAGGATTGGTCACTCCCGAACACGAGATGATCCGCCAGGCAGCGCGTGATTTCGCTCAAAAAGAAATCGCCCCAATCGCCGCAGAATTCGATGAAAGCGGTGAGTTTCCTTACGAAACGATCAAAAAAATGGGGGCGATGGGTTTTATGGGCATTGAGGTCCCAGAAGAGTATGGCGGTGCGGGGATGGACACCCTGGCTTACTGCCTTGCTTTGGAAGAAATCAGCCGGGTGGATGCTTCCCACGGCACCATCATGTCGGTCAATAACTCCCTGTTCTGTTACGGTCTGCTCAAATACGGCACCGAAGCCCAAAAACAAAAATTCCTGGCACCTGTCGCCTCAGGCGAAAAAATCGCCGCCTACTCGCTTACTGAACCGATGTCCGGATCGGATGCCGGTACCATGCGCAGCCGGGCAGTGAGGGATGGGGCTGATTATGTGATTAGCGGTCGAAAATCCTGGGTTACAAGTGCCCCGGTTGCCAATATTATCCTCGTTTTCATCATGACCCACCCGGAGAAAAAACACAACGGCATCACGGCCTTCCTGATTGAGACCGACCAACCTGGTTTTAGCCAGGGCAAAAAGGAGCCGAAGCTCGGTATCCGCGCCTCCGCAACCAGCGAGATCGTATTTGAGGATTTCCATGTTCCGGCAGAGAATCGCCTGGGTGAAGAAGGTGAAGGATTTCAAAATCGCAATGAGCGTCCTGGACGCCGGGCGGATCGGGATCGCGTCGCAAGCCCTGGGAATTTCCGAAGCCGCTTACGAAGCCAGCCTTGAATATGCGCGCGAGCGGGAAGCCTTCAACCAGAAAATTGGCCAATTCCAGGGAATTGCGTTCAAGCTGGCAGATATGAAAACCCGCATCGAGGCCTCCCGCCTCCTGATTTACCGGGCTGCCATGGCGAAAGAACAATCCAAAAAAACTGGCGAGCGATTTACGCTGGATGCCTCCATCGCCAAGCTGTTTGCCTCCGAAACAGCCATGTTTTGTGCCCATCAAGCCGTCCAAATCCACGGAGGCATGGGTTACTCCAAAGAGCTTCCAGTCGAGCGTTATTTCCGGGATGCGAAAATCACAGAAATTTACGAGGGCACGAGCGAAATTCAGCGCCTCGTTATCTCGCGCCTCGAAACCGGTCTGCGTTAAATCGCTGGGGGAACTCCAGCGGTGGATTCGATCTGGCTCCTGCTCGTTTTGATTGGCGGCCTCCTGGTCATTGCCGGCCTCCTTTCTGAGCGCCGGCATCCGCCAGGCTCGCTGCCGCAGCTACCAGATAGAAATTCGCTTACAGAGGTCACTCCCGCCGCTGAGCAGGAGGTTCTGCCTGCCTCCCCTCCGGCAGGTGCAGCCATCTTGCCCGGCATTCGACCCGATAATCAGCAAACCACGGAGGAACAACCTCCTCGCCCGGCTGGGCTGACTGCCCAAACAGGCCCCCCAGATGTTATCGACACGGCAGTTTCACCGGCCAGCCTGCCCCACCCCCGCCTGAATTTCCGGTTTTCTTTCGACCAGACCTTGTTTTTGTTGGCCCTTATCGTTTATTTGCTCACGCGCTTGCTCTGGCTGAATGAATACCCAATCTACTTTTTCACCGATGAGGCCATCAATACTACCCTGGCCTCCGATTTTGTGCGGGATGGTTTTCGAGATTTCGAGGGCCAGCTTTTCCCTACCTTCTTTAAGAACTACGACAAATACAATTTGAGTACGAGTGTTTACCTGCAGGTCATTCCCGCACTGTTGTTTGATCGTTCGGTCGATATCACGCGCGGCGTTGCGTTGCTGGTCACGCTGTTGGCAGCGATTTCGGTTGGCTTGATTTTGCACCAGGTTTTTGCCAGCCGCGCCTGGTGGAGCGGGGTCTTGGTATTGTCGGTTACACCTGCCTGGTTTTTGCACTCGCGGACGGCTTTCGAGACAGCCCTGATGGTTGCCTTTTATGCGCCGTTTTTATATTTTTATCTGCGTTACTGCGGTGGGTCCGGGCGCGCCTTGTACGCTGCGGTGTTTTTTGCCAGCCTTGCGTTTTACACTTACAGCCCCGCGCGTGTGATCATTCCGCTGACAGCCCTCCTGTTTTTGATTTTTGATTTGCGCTACCACCTCGCAAATCGCCGCACAGTTATGCTTGCCGGGGTGCTGGTGCTTATCTGTGCCCTGCCCTACCTGCGCTTTGAGCTCACGCACCCGCAGGCTGCTGCAGACCAGCTATATTTTCAGGGATCTTACTGGCTGCGTGAGGGCAGCCTCACCAGCAAGCTCGTAACTTTTTCCACCGAGTATCTCAAGGGACTCAATCCCATCTATTGGTATGCTCCCGGCCAGCAGGATATTGCCCGTCACCGTTTTGGCCCTTACGGTCATTTGCCGCTGCCGCTGGCGCCTTTCCTGGCAGCGGGATTGGTTTACTCCTTGCTCCGCCTGCGCAAGCCAGAGCACCGCACCCTCTTGCTGGCAGTCCTGGCGGTCCCGGCTGGCTCGGCATTGATCGAAGTTGGGATTACGCGCCTGCTGGCATTGGTGATTCCATTTTCCATTTACACTGGATTAGGAATTGCCTGGATGTTGGATTGGCTTGCCTCCCATAAAATCAGGTATCGCAGGGCGGCTGCCGTCGTGTTTGCCATTTTGGTCGGTGCAAATGCCTGGCTGTTAGCCGTCGCGCGCAGCCGCGCGCCTACCTGGTCGCTGGATTACGGACTGACCGGTATGCAGTGGGGATCGAGCCAGGTGTTTGCCGAAATCCAGGATTTCCTGCGCCGGGATCCCGATCTGCAGGTTACCCTGTCTTCGACGTGGGCGAACGGAACCGATACGCTGGCCCGATTTTTCATCAACCAGGACCCGCTCCCAATTCAGTTTGCTTCAGTTGATTATTTCATCAACCAAAAAGTAGCAAACATCGACCGGATTCTGGCTGTTCTGCCGTTTTACGAATACCAGCGTGCCATCGACAGCGGAAAATTCCAGCAAATTCAGATTGAAAAGCGGTTGGATTACCCGGATGGTGAACCTGGGTTTTATTTCGTACGCTTTGATTATTCTCCCGAGATTGATGCCATCCTCGACGCCGAATCCGAATTCCGCCGCCAGCCCCTAGAAGATATTGTTATCATTGACGGCGAGGAAGTTGCCGTCCGCTTCTCCCGCCTGGATATTGGCCCAATCCAAAATGCATTCGATGGTGACCTGCGCAGTATGTGCCGCACTCTCGAGGCAAACCCGGCAGTACTTGAGTTCGAGTTTAAGGAACCGCGCACTTTCAGCGGTATAGCCATCGTAATTGGTAGTACCGAAGCGCGCATATCGTTTACGGCAACCCTTGGGGATAATTCCGAAACCATCGAATTCTCCCGGCAGGGGACTGTCGAAAACCCCGAGGTGAGTTATGCCTTTCCATCTCGTTTGGAGGGTGACCGGGTGCGCCTGGAGATCCAGGATTTGCACCAGTCTGAGCCGGGGAATGTGCACTACTGGGAAATCCGGTTTGATGAATGACCCGACCCGGATGTTAAATCCAGTTGCGCGGTTTTAGGCAGGCATCCAGTACAATAGGGGAACACACTGAGGTGAGATGAAAGCGATCATTCTGAACGAGCACGGCGGACCAGAAGTACTGAAGTGGGTCGACCTGCCTGATCCTGCCCCAGGGCGCGGGGAGGTGTTGGTTCGCCTGCGCGTGGCTGCGCTTAATCGCTTGGATTTATGGGTGCGTGCCGGCTGGCCTGGCATCCGCCTGGAGTATCCCCACATTCCGGGTGCCGATGGTGCCGGTGAAATTGCCGCTTTAGGCGCAGGTGTCTCCGGTTGGTCTGTTGGCGATCGGGTCGTACTCAATTCCAACATCGGATGTGGGGAATGCGATTTCTGTCTGAGCGGTGCAGATAATCGCTGTCTGCATTGGGGATTACTCGGTGAAACCCGTGCCGGCACCTACGCCCAACAAATCGTCGTCCCCGCTCGCAACCTGTACAAGGTCCCCGATGGATTCGACCTGCGCGCCGCCGCGGCAGCAGCCCTGGTATTCCATACTGCCTGGCATTCCCTGGTCACCCGCGGCAACTTGCGTCCCGGGGAACATCTCCTGGTCGTGGGAGCCTCCGGGGGTGTAAATACAGCCTGCATCCAGGTCGCTCACCTGCTTCAGGCGCGTGTGTACGTGATTGGCTCCAGCGCTGAAAAGCTTGACCTTGCAAAGTCCCTGGGTGCCGATGTCCTGATCAATCGCCATAAAACCAATGATTGGTCGCGCGAGGTCTACCTCCAGAGCGGTAAACGCGGTATGGATGTTGTGGTCGATAATGTCGGCAGCACCTTTCCCCTGAGTATGCGCGCGGCACGCAAGGGCGGGAGGATTTTGACCGTCGGGAATACGGGGGGTCCCCTGGTGGAAATTGACAATCGTTATCTGTTTGCCAAACATCTCTCGCTGCTCGGCTCAACCATGGGCACTCAGAGTGATTTCCGGACGGTCATGGATTTCGTTTTCAGTGGCAAATTGCAACCTGTATTGGACCGGGCTTTCCCCCTGGCAGAGGCCGCTGCCGCCCAACTGTTCCTCGAGGAAGGCAGCCAGCTTGGAAAAATCACACTCGCCATCGAATGAGTTCGATGCACACCCACTGATGGCTGATCAAAACCTTACACAGCAGACCCGGCTTCGCCGTCCGCGGCAGCGTAACCATTTTGAGTCTGGTTGTGTTATTCTTTTCGGGATTTTATCTCACCCGCTTCTATGTTGTGCTGCGTAGCTGGTCTTTCTGGGAGTCACAATTTCTCCCTTATACCAATGTTTACCTGCTCGTAACCGGCCTGGTGTGGGGCATTTTATTTTTTGGCCTGGCAGCTGGCCTTTGGTTCGGCAGGTCCTGGTCAGGCAGGCTGCTAAAAATTGTTATGCTGCTTTACATAGCATTTTATTGGATCGAACGAATTTTCATAGAGCGGCTATCATCCGGCGGTTCAAACTGGTTGTTTGTGCTGGTGGTCACCCTGGCTGGATTGCTACTGGTTTTCTGGCTTCTTTCGCGACCAGCAGTATCACGTTATGTGGGAGAAAAAACCAATGAGCAGTAACTCGAAGATGGAACAACTGAACCAGCTGCGCCAGGAAGCCTCCTTGGGTGGTGGTCTGGAACGCATCGATGCCCAGCACAAACGCGGCCGGCTCACAGCCCGCGAGCGATTGGATTTACTCCTCGATAAAGGTTCCTTTCGGGAGGTAGACCAGTTCGCCACCCATCGCACGAATGATTTCGGCCTGGATAGCCAGGTCTACCTGGGTGATAGTGTGGTCACTGGCTGGGGAACCATTGAAGGTCGTCTGGTGTATGTCTTCTCCCAGGATTTCACCGTATTTGGCGGTTCGCTGGGTGAGGTGCACGCCGAAAAAATCTGCAAGATCATGGATATGGCGATTAAAAACGGTGCTCCGGTCATCGGACTTAACGACTCGGGCGGCGCCCGCATCCAGGAAGGGGTTATTTCCCTGGGGGGTTATGCGGATATTTTCTTGCGCAACACCCTGGCTTCCGGGGTTGTCCCTCAGATTAGCGCCATCATGGGTCCCTGCGCGGGCGGCGCAGTCTATTCACCTGCCCTGACGGATTTTATTTTTATGGTGCGCAATTCATCCTACATGTTTGTCACTGGTCCAGAGGTGGTCAAAGCGGTCACCCATGAAGAAATAACCTTCGAAGAATCTGGGCGGAGCGAGCGTGCACTCCGAAATCTCTGGAGTCTGCCATCTTGCCGCTGATAGTGAAGCCGATGTACTCTACCTGATTCGCAAAATGCTGGCCTATCTACCGCAGAACAATATGGAAGATCCACCGTTTCTCCCCAGCGGGGATGATCCGCTGCGCATGGAAGATGCCCTCAACGGGATCATCCCGGAAGATCCCAGCAAACCGTACGACATGAAAGAGGTCATCCACTTGATTGTTGACCAGGGAAATTTTTTTGAAATCCATGAAGATTTTGCGGCGAATATGGTCATTGGGTTTGCGCGCCTGGGAGGCCATACGGTGGGCATCGTTGCCAACCAGCCCGCCGTTTATGCCGGGGTGCTGGATATCAATTCCTCGGAAAAAGCCGCTCGATTTGTGCGTTTCTGTGATGCGTTTAACATCCCGATCATCACATTTGTCGATGTACCTGGATTTCTGCCCGGCAGGGAACAGGAACATGGCGGCATCATTCGCGCAGGTGCCAAGCTGCTTTTTGCTTATTGTGAGGCAACCGTTCCCAAGCTAACCGTGATCACACGCAAAGCATATGGTGGCGCCTATGATGTGATGAGCAGCAAGCACATTCGCGGTGACGTGAATTTTGCCTGGCCATCCGCTGAGATTGCAGTTATGGGTCCAGACGGCGCGGTGAATATCATCTTTCGCAAAGAACTCTCTGATTCCGAAGATCCTGCCAGCCGTAAAACGGAATTGGTTGATGATTACCGCCACAAATTTGCCAATCCATATGTGGCGGCTTCCCGCGGCTTTATTGATGCTGTCATCGAACCCCGCGAAACCCGCCCCCGCCTGATTAACAGCCTTGAAATGCTCTCCAACAAACGAGACACGAACCCACCCAAAAAACACGGCTGTATGCCCTTGTAGCCGGTTTCTGCGATTTATGAGAAAAAAGGGACGCGTATGTTTACAAAAGTATTGGTAGCCAACCGCGGCGAAATCGCCGTCCGCATCATTCGCGCCTGCCGCGAGCTGGGCGTGCAAACGGTGGCAGTTTTTTCAGACGCTGACCGTGAAGCACTTCATGTCCGCTATGCGGATGAAGCGTACCGGCTGGGTCCGGCGATCTCGCGCGATTCCTACCTTCGGGCCGATAAAATCATCGACATTGCATTAAAAACTGGAGCCGGCGCTATCCATCCAGGGTACGGATTCCTGGCTGAACGAGCAGATTTTGCCCAGGCAGTCGTCGATGCCGGACTGGGTTTTATTGGACCCAAACCGTCTTCCATTGCCGCCATGGGGGATAAAGCCGTCGCCCGGGCCATGGTTGCGAAAGCAGGTGTGCCTGTTGTGCCAGGCACTGAAGGCGAGGGCAACCTGCGCAATGATGATCTGTTACAGGCGGCTGAAACCATTGGCTTTCCGGTTTTAATCAAAGCCACTGCGGGAGGCGGCGGCAAAGGGATGCGTGAGGTGCGCACCAGCGCCGAAATGCCTGCCCTATTGACAGCTGCCCGGCGCGAAGCAGAAGCCGCCTTCGGTGACGGGAATGTTTACCTTGAAAAACTGATCGAAGGCGCCCGCCATATTGAAATCCAGATTCTTGCTGACCAGCAGGGTAATGTCATCCATCTGGGTGAGCGTGAGTGCTCCCTCCAACGCCGCCATCAGAAGCTACTTGAAGAAGCGCCTTCACCATTTGTCGGGGATGATGATGATTTGCGCCAGACCTCGGGGCTGTCGCCGTAAGGGCTGCCCAGGCTGTTAATTACGTCAATGCAGGCACGATTGAATTCCTGGTGGACAACGATAAAAATTTTTATTTTCTAGAAATGAATACTCGCCTGCAGGTCGAGCACCCTGTTACAGAGCTTGTCACGGGGGTGGATATCGTCCGTGAGCAAATCCGGATTGCCCGCGGCCGCCAGTTACGCCTGAGCCAGGCAGATATCCACATGAAAGGTTGGGCTATCGAATGCCGGATAAATGCCGAAGATCCCCAAAATGGATTTTTACCTTCTACGGGAACGATCACTCACATGAACCCGCCCACAGGACCCGGTGTGCGCATCGATACCGGCGTCTTTACGGGTTTTGAAATCACGCCTTACTACGATTCGTTGATCTCAAAGCTGATTGTCTGGGGAGACACTCGCGCCGAGGCTGTGCTGCGCATGCGCCGGGCGCTTGAAGAATACCGGATTGTTGGAGTCAGCACCAACATCCCATTTCACCAAAAATTGATGGATTCACATCGTTTTATGGCAGGACAGTTTGACACTCGTTTTGTGGAAGAACGATTTTCTGCAAGTTTTGATGAAGAAAAGGATAATATCCCAGAAATAGCCGCAATTTTAGCCACCCTTGTCACCCACAATCAGGTCCAGCAGTCCGCCCAGGTGATGCGCCGGAATGAAACGCGACACCAGCAATTGGAAATGGGTGGGACGCTGGGAACGGCTGCAGCGTTGACGGGCTGGCAGGCAAATTGGTGTTCCCAATGACAAAATATATCGCAACCATTAACGAACACGAATACCTGGTGGAAATCATTGACGATTTACACGTCAGTGTAGACGGCATAGTTTATGATGTGGACTTTCTCTCGATCAGCGACCAGCCCGTTTATTCCATCCTGGTAAACGGCAGTTCTTATGAAGGTTATGTTGTCCCGGAAGAGCAGCTCCTCCAGGTCTTGCTGCGCGGCACCCTGTATCCCATACTGGTCGAAGACGAGCGCGAAAAACGCTTGCGCGCTCACAGCCGGAGGCAATGTCGTCCTGACTGGCGACACTCCGGTAAAGTCTCCCATGCCAGGATTGGTGATTGGGGTGGCAGTGACCGAAGGACAGCCGGTCGCAAAAGGGGATACCCTGGTTATCCTTGAATCAATGAAAATGCAAAATGAGCTGCGAGCTCCCCGGGATGGGGTAATTTCGCGCCTGAAAGTAGAATCAGGCCAGAGTGTTGAGCGCCACCAATTGTTGTGTTACGTTGGCAATCCTAAGTGAGAGGTCTGGATGTCACAAAACGAACAAGAGCTTGAAGTCAAATACTGGATCCGCCAGCCGGACAAATTGGTCGACCAACTGGCCGCGCAGGCGATTCTTGTCCAGCCGCGCACTCATGAGCTGAACCTGCGATTTGACCGGCCGGATGGATCGCTCAAATCGGCGCGCCAGGTATTGCGTCTGCGCCAGGATCATACCATCCGTCTCACTTACAAAGGTCCGGGAAACCTCCAGAGCGGCGTACATGCACGCCAAGAGATTGAGCTGACAGTGGATGATTTTGAAACCGCACGCCACTTTATTGAAGCCCTGGGTTTTGACGTGCATATGGCCTATGAAAAATACCGCACTACCTATCAGCTTGGCAACATCCTGGTAACCTTGGACGAAATGCCATATGGAATCTTTGTTGAGCTGGAAGGTCCCGATCCAATCGAGATCCAACAAGTCAGCCAGCAGCTGGGGTTGAATTGGGAAGCGCGTATCCTTGATAGTTATACCGGGCTGTTTGATGCCTTGAAACCAGTGCTCGGCATTCAGGCCAGCGACCTGTTGTTCGATGTTTTTAATAAATATCCAAACCCGTTGGCCGCCATCGGGCTGCACCCGGCTGACGATTAAGGAGACCTGCTATGCAACGCAGCACCGCCTTGATATTGGTCCTGCTCGCCGTTTTTCTGTGTACCTGTCCGGGCCTGGCGATCTGTCTCACCGGCGGTCTGGTCGTTATTGGAAATTCCAGCGACCCGACCCTGGGTGAACCCTTTTTGGCACTCGCCGGCTGGTTCGCCATCATTTCCGGGTTGGGTATTGCTGTTGTTCCGGTGATTATCGCTGTGGTGGCACTGCGCCTTCCCGGACCCAAACAGGCTCCACTTTCCCAGGCCGATTTAGAAGAAGACCTGCCTCCCCCTATTTAGTTCGTGCTTACCCGCATTGTTATAACCCCGCCTGGCAGCTTAATTTACCCGGTAAACTAGCTGGCTGTGTGCACCGCAGTTGGGGCACAGGTCAGCATTGCGCGCCGACTCCCGCCAGCCACGGTACTCGTCTCACGGAAGCCTTATTGAAACTTTGCCCGGCAGCTGCATCAGGAATCGAGATTCCTTTTGATCGCCCACCTGGCTGCCCCACCAGATCTGGCAGCGGTTGCATTTCCAGACCGCGCCTCGATTGTGATGATGTGTCTTTAACAACATAATTTTTCCCTTTCGCTGGTAGATTCTGTTTTACCGCCGCGTCTTCAGGCCGGCAGCGGCAGCGGTAGAGTGCTGGGATAGAGTGCATCCGTATTGTCGGATAGCTGGATAAGCTGTCATTCCCACTCCTTGCTGACTGTTCGCTTCCAAATTCGCCCTACATCCTTTGCCAGTAGCTTTTGATAGGTGCTTGCTAGTCCGTTTCAATCAGGCCCGTTTACTAGCTGACTTAACAAATGGTCTATGACCACGCTCCCGGTCGCGGCAGCCAGCATTCCCTGGGCATACATCGGATCCATGGCAAACACTGCATCACCCACCACCAGAAAACCTTCCAGATAGTTGGGGAGCTGGTCGTAACGGCGTACCCGGTTTTTAGTCTGCCTGAAACCGACTGGCTGCGTCAGGGGTTCGGCCTTGGTGAGGGCCTCAAACAGGACCCGTGTCGGCAGGCTGTGCGCAAAATCATCAAATCCGGCTTCGGTTATTGGCGGGTAATCCTGTCCAATACCCTTCAGGGTCACGCACCACAGGTCTTCTTCCATCGGCAGCAGGACCGCGCCCCGCGTCCCGGAGGGCGGCTCCAGGTTGATGTACAATGCTTTCCAGGCAGCTTCAAAGCCAACAGGTTTACGGTACATCCGGCTTATATAACCAACAAATGAATTGACTCGCCATTCTTCCGGAGGCGTAAATCCAAGTGCGGCCAGCCAGGCAGGAGCCTGGGAATTGCGTCCGCTGGCATCAACAACCAGACTGGCACTTTCCTGGCCCGACTGTGGTGTACCGCTGCCGCGGCTGCGCAGGCGTATACCGGCAACGTGCTTGCCCGTTTCATCTACCTGCAGCGCTACTACTTCCTGGTCAACCACAATATGGACGTTCTTCAAGCGGGTAACTCGTTCTCGGATCACCTGCTCCAGGAGCGGGCGTTTGCTGGAGACCAGCATGCTCGTCCCTGTGCGATTTGCCATTCGCCATTTGCCACCCTGGTAGTACGGTTTCTCGCGGCTGGTATCGATAGACACCGCGCCCCGGTTTACCAGTTCATCCACCAAACCCGGGAAGAGTTTTTCCAACATCACCTGGCCGTGCGGCAGCAACGTATGTGCGTGGCGCGCCTGGGGCACTCCCTGGCGAAAATCCAAGCTGCCCTCAACATGATCCCGGTCCACTATGATCACCTGCCTTACGTATTGTGACAGCACCTTGGCCACGGTTAAGCCTGCAATGCTCCCACCGATCACGATCGCTCAATAACGCTGTTTTCTACCCGGCGTTTACCTTCATGCAGCCGGTTGGTGAATTCATTTAATGCCGGACGTGAATTAATTCGGTTGATCATCCCTGCCTCCGATTACAAAACCCAGTTCAATGAAGTTGCTTTCCATTATCCTGATGGGATCCCGTCGCGCCAGCGTCCCGCTCTGCGTCCCGCATCGATTCGGAAAGTCTCTACCCCTGACCAGGTACCCATCAGCGGGGGGTAACCACAATTTGGTAGCTCCCACTCGTGTGGGTCGATTCGTTGCCATCTACCCGTGATACCACTACGGCAGCAATCATCCCCGCCTCATCCGGGCTGGCGGATAACTCACCTGTGAGCTGTTGGCCCGCCTGGATTTCACCCAGTTCCACCAGCCGGTTTATGGATACTTGCCCGTCGCCTGATGCTTGCTCTTTTACGACCAACAACTGAACCGCGAAGACTGCCTCTCCATCGTCAGTATTTGTAATCTGGATTGTGAAGCCGTTTTCCTGGAATATGCCCACGGTTTCAATTTCAATGTAATCAACCCCAAAGCCTCCCCTAATCCAATCTGCCAGGACCTGTGCTGAGCTGTCGGCCAAAATACTGGCGGCCTCAGGCCCTGGTAAGCGGTCCTGCGGGTCGTAAAAACCGGCAGCGGTGGTTGAAGACTGCAGATCGGGTTGGTCTGAGCCCAGGCCGTACACTGCCCCGTGAAAAGCGAGCAGGCTGCTGCGGAAGTCAGTGAATGGGCTGTCATCCAGCTCCGAAAAAACCCGGTCCATCAGTTCAGCCAACCCGGTCGGTAATTCTTCCAGCTGGATTGCCAGTAAATTCTTGTCCGCATACAGCGTCTCTAGGGTCTTGAAGATCACAGCCATACCTGCAGCCGGGTTTTCCCGGCCATTCTGCAGACCGCTGAACTGTTCGTATAAAAATCGCCAGTAAATCGCCGCTTCGTAGGGTGAAATATCGGTGAAGCTCGCGTTGAGGTCACTGCCGGTGTTTTGCCCACCTGCAATGAACTTTTTCGCGCGTGAGAAGTAAGGTCCATCTGCCGTGCCGGGTTCGAAGCCGAGCTGCGGATTATAGACAGAAGCTGCCACAACCGCGGTGCCCTCGGTCACGAATTCCCAGGCTTCAAACTCACCATCGATGACACCACTGCCGCCCTGCTCCTGGTTGATGCTTCGCTGCTGGTTATGGAAAAGCTCATGACTGAACATCGTCAGGACCCAATCTTCCAGCGAATCGTAGGTTTCCAAATCCATCTGTTTGACATTGATCGTAAGCGTGGCATACCCACCTGCTGGTGCCTGCCCGTGGTACCACAAGCCTGTCTGGGTCAGCGCCACAGAGATGCGCTCAGCATCTTCCCCACCGCGGAAGCTGGTCCAGGCTTCAGACCAGTGGAAGCCCCACTCCAGGGTTTGCTGCTGGATCGCTGCGACCATCCCTGGTACCAGCACATTCTGTACGAAAGGCCGCACCTGGGTACGCGCCAGGCGTGCTTCCGTCCGGTAGGCACTGGTCTGGAATGAAATCATATCCATGTAGTAGATGACCAGCTCTGACGGGCCTTCCCCACTTGCTTGCGACTGCAGCCCAACGAGCGGTGCAACCCACTGGTTCTCCAGAAGAAAAGCAAAATCCAGGCTAAATTTCTGCTCAGTCATGTCCGCCGAGGCTGCAGGTGTGAACACTGCCTCCACCCGGTAATAACCGGTTGGGGTAACTTCGCCTGTCGTGGTTTTAGCTAAGAATGTGTGCTCGATCCGTACATCCTGTTCTACTTGCGACTTTTGGCTGTTGTTTTCAAGCTCGATGCTTGTCTCAAAAACCCGGATCCGGTAGGCTTCCGAGCTGTTGTGGTCCGGGTCTCCGTGCTGCGTCTCAACCCAGACCGCCAAGTTTCCACCGCCCGCCGGCACCTGCATCCCGCTGATTTCCAGCTGGATCGTGCGGCTGGCCTCATCTGCCAATGCTTCGTTGGCATACAGAACCAGGTGAGGAATCATCTGGCTTTCTGCACCCTCGCCATTTGTTTCCCGATCGTTGCCTTGCTTGAATAAAATGGCGCGACCGGTTTCTGCCCGCACCTGGATTCCAGGTTGTTCGTCCTGACTGTTTTGTTGCCAATCCCGAATCCCAATCGCGCTGGATACAGTCACCAGGATCGCTGGTGTTGTGAAACTCATGCTCAAAACCATCGCAGCCAGGACAAATGCCAGCAAGACCAGCGCTGCGGACAGAGGGAAATTTTTAAGCCGGGTGGGTATGGGTGAAACAGCCAAGTGAGAGTGATTCTGCATGGTTGCGTCTCCGATCTCGTTTTCCTGGCTTAACTTTAGGAGATTGGCGTCCCACGATCATGCCGCTGCGCGTTTCGTATCAATCCCAAACCTGTCCCACCTGGCGGACCACCAACGTCCCCCCGGGACGCCCGTTGTTCCAAATCCACCTCGGAGGCACTTTAAATAAAAAAAGCCACCCGTGGGTGGCTCCTAATGATTGACTATCAGCTAGTCATCTTCAGGCGCATTGCCAAGCACAATTTCGATCGCCTCCAGAACATCCTCATTTAATTGGTCAACTGCTTCTCCGGCGAGAAGATTTTCATCCAGTTGTTCGACTCGCGAGGCTCCCGTGATCACACAGCTTACTTCCTTCAAGCGCAGCAGCCAGGCGATTGCCAGCTGCGCAGTGCTCAACCCCAGCTGGGTGGCAATTTCTCCCAGCTCTTGTACAATCCCTATCCTCTCTGGCGTCAGGTGATCACGTAGCCATCCCATATTTTCGAGGGAGGCACGGCTGCCATCCGGAATGCCCTGGTTATACTTACCCGTCAGCAAGCCAAAATCCAGTGGACTCCAGGTGACCAGTCCAATCCCGACCTCTTTGCTCATTGGCACCAATTGCGCTTCGAACCGCCGCCGGTGGAACATGTTGTATTGGGGTTGTTCGACGCTGGGAGGCACCAACCCATATTGGTAAGCGACCCCTGTCGCCAGAGCAATTTGCCAGGACCGCCACTCGGATGTACCCCAATAGAGGATTTTCCCCTGCTGTACAAGATCGGACATGATCCGGACAACTTCCTCAATGGGCGTATCCGGATCGTAACGATGGCAAAAATACAGGTCCAGGTAGTCGGTTTCCATCCGGCGTAAGGAGGCATGCAGCGACTCAAAGATGTGCTTGCGGGATAAGCCGCGCCCATTTGGGCCTTCCATTGTAGGCCAGAATACTTTGCTGGATAAAACAACACTCGTGCGTGGGATACCTTTCAACGCCTTGTGCATGAATAATTCTGCCTGGCCTTCCGCATAAACATCGGCATTGTCGAAGTAATTTACCCCCTGATCGTAGGCGGCATGCACTATGCGTGCCGCCGCGCTTTCGTCCAGCTGGTTGCCAAACGTAACCCAGGCACCGAACGATATTTCGCTGACTTTAATGCCAGATTTTCCGAGTCGTCTGTAATGCATGGCATTTCTCCTGATTGGGGATTTCCCAGCCGTCACGACAGCGGATTTGAGTGTGCCCGCTTGATTCGCTCAACCGCCGTTGTACCCATTTCTTCGCTGACAACCAGCAGGCAGCGGGCCTTGGGCACGAACTCTATATATGATCATATAAAAAAACTGCCTGTAAAACAACTGCTTTTCGAGGCAGTTTTCTGGAATGTTTTCGGTTGGTCTGGTTGCCAGGACAGCTGTCGGAGCAGCGGTGCTTCGCGGGCGGATGGGTACAATAAGGCAAAACCGCGCTTATCGTTGCAATTATCCCGGTGCTTGCTGGCGCACGGCCTCGATCAGCTCTGCCACTAAATCGTACCTGCCGAACGCAGGCATGATATACAGCCCGCTTGCGTATGGTTGCAAACGTTCAACGATCTCCACTGCAATCCGGACCCCTTCTCGAGGCGCCTGCTCTCCTGCTTGCTCCATCCGCTCCAGCAAGTCTTCTGGAATTGAAATTCCTGGAACTTCATTGTGCAAAAAGGCCGCATGACGCACATTGTAGAGTGGCAATACCCCAACCAGCACAGGAACAGGCAGCTTGCCATGCTTCTGTTTATAGTGTTCAAAGAACCGGGCCACCTTCTGTGTGTCATAAACAGGTTGCGTCAAGATAAAATCCACCCCCGCGTCCAGTTTACGGTGCAGATTGCGGACCTCGCGCTCCAGGTTTTGGGCGGTTAAATCCAAAGCGCAGCCGACAAAAAACGTGGTTGGCGAACCGATTGTCGCACCGGCGTGGTCCAATCCAACATTAAATCCCTGCTTGATGAGCTTAATCAAACCAGACGGCACCAGGTCATAGTCATCCATTGCATCCGGGTAATCCCCAATAGCTGTCGGATCCCCCATCACGACGAATACATTCCGGATGTCCAGCGCATGTGCCGCCAGTAAGTCTCCCTGTACGCGCAGCAGGTTTCGGCCACGGGTAGGAAAATGCAGGGTTGTTTCGATCCCAACCTTACGCTGGATCAAATCACACACCGCCCACGGGCTCATCCGCATGCGCGCCATCGGGCTATCGGCCACATCAATTACATCCGCCCCGAACTCTTTCAGAAGGCTTGCACCCAACAGCATTTTATGGGTGGACAACCCGCGCGGCGGGTCCATCTCAACGGCAATCACAAACTTCCCGGAGTTGAGCTTTTGCGCCAGCCCGGTCGGTTGAACCGCCGGTTCCAGCAGCTCATCTTCCCGGGCACTAATGGGAAAGCCATCGGTGGGGATCATCTTCGGACATGCTGTATCCAAAGCAGCACGCATCGCCTGGATATGCTGCGGTGTTGTACCGCAGCAGCCCCCAATCAGGCTGACCCCAGCCTCACAAAAGGCTTCAGCGTACTCTCGGAAATACTCCGGCCCGGCAGGATACATGATCCGCCCACCTACTTGCTCGGGCCAGCCCGCATTCGGCTTGATCGTATAGCGCGCCTCCGGCACAACCTGCCGCATCTGGCGGTAAATGCGCAGCGCCTGGGCTGGTCCACCCGAACAGTTAACCCCGATCAGATTGGCACCCGCCTTCCACAACTCCACGGCTACCCGGGCTGGTGAGTCGCCCAGCAAAGTAGTATCATCCCGCGTAAACGTCATCGTGGCAACGATCGGCAGGTCGCAGATTTCTTTGGCAGCAGCAATTGCCTCGCGCAGCTCGTGGATATCGCTCATTGTCTCAAGGACAAGTAAATCCACATCAGCTTGCACCAAGGCGGAAATTTGCTCGCCGAATACCTGGCGGGCTTGAGCAGGCTGGACACGCCCATAAGGTGCGATGCGCACGCCAAGCGGGCCGACGTCCCCGGCAACCAGCACATCCTTAATAGTTGCCTTCACCACCTGCTGTGCCAGCTCCACACCAGCCCGGTTGATTTCCGCAACTTTGTCATCCAGCCCGTGCGCTGCCAGCTTGTAGCGATTACGCGCCGAAAGTGTTGGCATAAAGGATTTGCGAGCCCGCCTCGATGTATTCGCGGTGGATTTCACCCACCTGCCCGGGTTCGGTCAGGTTCAGCTCATCAAAACAGCGGTCGAAGTGCACCCCGCGGCTGTGCAGCATCGTTCCCATCGCCCCATCCGCGAGTACCGGCAGATTGCTGCGCTCCAGCAAATCCAAAAATTTCGTATTCTGCATACCCACCTCCCTGCATCTCTCAGCCTGTCTTAAGCCTTCACCAGCTGCTCGACCCGGCTTTCGCCCACTGTAAAGTACCGTGCGGCCGGGTGGTGGACGATGATCGCTGCCGTGGACTGCTCCGGGACAAGCTGGTAGGCTGCCGTCAGGCTCATTCCCAGGGCTTCCTGGGCGGGGAGCAGCGCAAAGACTTTGGCATGATCCATCAAATCCGGGATGGAGGGGTAACCCCAGGAATATCGCTTCCCCTGCCCATCAGCCAATCCTAATTCTTTACGGATGTGGCGGTGCAGATATTCCGCGGTCGCTTCTGCAGTTTGGACTGCCAGTCCGTGGAAGAAATACGCCTCCGAATAATCGCCAAACTCCTGTAGGGTTTCGAAACGTTTGGTGGCATCTGCCCCCACCGTGACTACCTGCAAGGCGACCACGTCAACGATTTCACCCGCAGCAGGAGCAAAATAGTCCGCCAGGCACAGATACTCACCATCTGGTTGGCGTGGGAATGAAAAGCGTTGGATTTCGTGCCGCTCACCCGCCGTATACCGTTCCGGGTCGTACAGGATCAGGTCATCCCCACCCGACTGGCAGGGCCAGTAACCATAAACTCCCTGCGGCTGCAGCCAGGCATCTTTGAGGGCTGCCCGTTTCATCTTTGCCAGGCGTGCGTCAAATTCCGCTTCCAATTTGGCCCACTCGTCGCCATGCGCGTTTTTTGCGCCCCAGGAAAGCCGGTACAACTCGTTAATGGACAGATCCTGGAAGACAAATTCCAGCGGCATGCTTTGCACGACGCGCGGCCCCCATTGGGAAACCTCGGGAACGAATCCTGCCGGCTGGATGTTGGTTGGGCGCCTCCGGCTGGTTTTATCCCTCCCACCTGCTTCCCTGGCGCGCTCCTGGACCGCCTCGCGCTGGATCCTTGCCAGCAGGTCCGGCCTGCGTTCAGAGTTCATCAACTGGTCAATCGTGTCCAGCCCTTCAAACGCATCCTTGCAGTAGAAAACCCCCGCGGCATACGGATTACCATCTTCAGTAAACAGGATGCGCCGCCCGAACCGGCGGTTGATCGCCGCGCCACCGATTAATACCGGAATTTGCAGGCCGCGCCGCTGCAGCTCGTTAACAATCAGCGGCATTTGCTTGCTGGTGCTGACCAGCAGCGCACTCAACCCGATCGCATGCGCGTTTTTCTCGACCGCGGTCGTTATGATCGTTTCTGCCGGCACTTGTTTACCTAAATCGACAACTTCATAGCCATTGTTGCTCAGGATGGTTTTCACCAGGTTCTTGCCAATATCGTGCACGTCTCCGTACACAGTTGCCAGCACTACCAGGCCCTTGGAAACGCCCTCCTGTTTCTCGAGATAGTTTTCCAGGTGCGAAACCGACTTTTTCATGACTTCTGCCGACTGCAGCACAAAAGGCAGGATCAGCTCACCTGCCCCAAACCGATCGCCGACTTCCTTCATGGCTGGCAGCAGCACGTTGTTAAGGACCACCACGGCACACTCATGGTCGCTGGGGTAATTCTTGCGATTGATAATTTCGTCGATATCCGCTTCGACCCCCTCCTTGTAACGATGCAGGATGCGGTAGTGCAGCCGTTCCTCGGGAGTTTTATCCAGGAACGGATCTGTTTGCTGCCGCTCGCCTGTTGTGGCTGTGCTGTTCTCAAAGTATTCGATATACTGCTGTAGTGCATCCGCCCGGCGGTTGAAGATCAGGTCCTCCGCCAGTTGGCGTTCGTTTTGCGGGATTTCGGCATAGGGAGTGATGTGGACCGGGTTGACAATTGCCATATCGAGGCCTGCCTGGACACAATGGTAAAGAAACACGCTGTTCAGCACAGGGCGCGCTTTTGCGCTTAAGCCGAATGAAATATTGCTGACTCCCAGGGATGTGAATACGCCCGGCAGGGAGGATTTAATTGCCCGGATGCCCTCAATCGTATGTATCCCTGCATCACCGAATTCCGGGTCACCGGTTGCGAGTGTAAAAGTCAGGTCGTCAAATACCAGATCTTCCGCTGCCAGTCCATGCTCCTCAACGGCGATCTTGTAAATCCGCCGGGCAACTTCAACTTTACGCTCCACCGATTTTGCCATCCCTTGCTCATCGATCGTCAGCACCAGCACTGCTGCATTGAACCGTTTTGCCAGCTCGAATACCCGGTCGGCTTTTGCCTGCCCGGCTTCCAGGTGCGTTGAATTGAGCAGGCAGCGCCCAGGCGCCACTTCCAGGGCAGCTTCCATCACCTCGGGTTCCGTCGAATCAATCACCAGCGGCACGTTGATCCCGGCAACGACCAGCTTGCGCACAACGCGCCGCATCTGGTTAATCTCGTCACCTCTTTCTGTGACCGCAACGGAAATATCCAGCGCGTGGGCGCCGTTATCCACCTGTTCTCGTGCAATCTCCAGGATGCTCTCATAATCATCCGCAAGCAGCAGCCGTTTAAACTTACGGCTGCCCTGCGCGTTGCAGCGCTCGCCAATCAAAAGTGGGGGCGGCTCCTGCTGCATGTTCATCGCCTGGATAGCGGACGCCAGGCGCGGTTTGTGGGTATGCGGTCGTGCGGGATGTGGTTGTTCACCCAGTTTATCGACCAGCAGTTTCAAGTGCGCAGGGGTTGTCCCGCAGCATCCCCCCACGACGCTAATTTTGTTTTTGGTAACAAATTCCACCATCGCGTTGGCAAACGGTTCAGGCTCGAGTGGGTACACCGCTTCCCCATCCACATTTAAAGGCAGACCCGCATTTGGAATGCACGACACTGGCAGGCGCGCTTCCTCGCCTAAAAATTGGATCGGCGCGCGCATGTGCTCCGGCCCGGTAGAACAATTCAAACCAATCACATCAATTGGCAGCCCTTCCAGTATCGCAAGTGCGGCGGCGATATCGGTGCCCAGCAGCATTCTTCCCGTTGTGTCCAATGTGACCTGTACCTGCAGCGGCAGCACCTTGCCAGACTCTGCAAACGCCAGCTGGATGCCCTCGATGGCAGCTTTTACTTCCAGGATGTCTTGCGATGTTTCGAGTAACAATACATCCACGCCACCCGCAATTAACCCGTTGGCTTGCTCGCGGAATAACTCCGCCAGCTCAGGATAGCCTAAATCGGATAAGGTTGGATCATCGGCAGACGGTAGTTTGCCCGATGGGCCAATCGATCCAGCGACAAAGCGTGGTTTTTCTGGCGTACTGTATTCATCTGCCAGTCGCCGCGCCAGGCGGGCTGCAGCCACATTGATCTCGTCCACCCGGTCTCCCAGGCCGTATTCGCCCAATGTAAGGCGGTTGGCGCGAAACGTGTCCGTTTCAATAACGTCGACACCAACTTCCAGGAAAGACCGGTGGACTTTTTCAACAGCCTTCGGGTAGCTGATGACCAGGTAATCATTGCAGCCTTCGTAGCGTTCCCCCCCAAAGTGTTCGGCCGTCAGGCCCTGAATCTGCAAGCTGGTTCCCATTGCTCCATCATAGACGAGGACTCGTTTTTCAAGCGCATCCAGATAGGCATGGTTTGTATAGGTTCTTGTCTCGCTCAATAGTTTGCTCCTTCTTGTTTTCGCTCCCACGTTGAAGCCCGGTTTCACTGGTCAACATAAAAACCTCTCCTGGAGAGAGGTTTTTGCATTCAGCTGCAATCCTTCTCATCTTCCAGAATTCGCCAGCCTGTGGCTGGACTTCTGCCGGAATTGGCACCTTACCGCATTTGCGTTGGTTGCCGAGGCTTCACAGGGCCGGTCCCTCCACCTCTCTGGATGAGCGAAATTTTACCTTGGTTTGATTTTCGGTTGGCGAGAGTTTACCATACGCAGTTAGGCTTGTCAAACCACAGCGAAACCCCGCTAATGTAATCTTAATTGTCCCACCAGACAGGCTAAATTTTATGTTTTGGCAGTCTACCGATGGTCCCCCAGCACATGACATTATTCGTCGGCAGGCAAATTTTTCAAAAAAACTCCCGCATTTCTGCGGTTAACCGCAGACCCGGTCCCTGGTTTGTTGTTGTATACTTTACAGGCCAACCCCAAAATTCCGAGGACCTCATGCCTGATACGCGTAAAATTTCCATCCAATCCAGCTACCAGCAGTGGAAAAACACGGGCTACCTGAAAAGTATCGAGCGGTTTCCTGAACGTAAACCCGCCTTCACTACACCATCAGGGATTCCCTTGCCTCCGCTGCTCGCCGCTGATGAGGAATTTGATTACCTGGGAAAACTCGGTTTCCCGGGTGACTACCCGTATACACGCGGGGTCCAGCCTACCATGTACCGCGGCCGTTTATGGACGATGCGCCAGTATGCCGGTTATGCATCGGCTGAGGAGTCAAACCGCCGTTATCGTTACCTGCTCACCCAAGGTCAGACCGGTCTTTCTGTCGCATTCGACCTGCCCACCCAAATTGGCTACGATGCAGATGACCCGATGTCAGAAGGGGAAGTAGGCCGGGTAGGTGTCAGCATTTCATCTCTGGATGACATGGCGGAGCTTTTCGACCAAATTCCACTGGCCCAGGTCTCGACCTCAATGACCATCAATGCCCCGGCTTCGATCTTGCTGGCAATGTATATTGCCGTCGCGAAGCGCCAGGGGGTCGAGATCGCCAGTCTGCGCGGCACGATCCAGAACGACATCCTCAAAGAATATATTGCCCGCGGCACATACATCTTCCCACCCGGGCCTTCTATGCGCCTCATCACCGATGTTTTCCGCTACTGCCAGCAGGAAGTGCCGCGCTGGAATACGATCAGTATTTCAGGATATCACATCCGTGAAGCCGGTTCGACCGCAGTACAGGAAGTTGCTTTCACCTTGGCAAATGCGCTCGCCTACGTCCAGGCGGCAATGGACGCCGGATTGGATATCGATAGTTTCGCAGATCAGGTTTCTTTCTTTTTTAACGCCCATAACAATTTTTTGGAGGAGGTTGCGAAATTTCGGGCTGCCCGGCGGTTGTGGGCTCACCTCCTGCGCCATCGATTCAACGCTCAAAATCCACGCTCTTGGATGCTCCGTTTCCATACTCAGACCGGAGGTTCCACCCTTACCGCCCAACAGCCGGAGAATAATATCGCCCGCGTCGCTCTGCAGGCCCTGGCAGCGGTTTTTGGCGGCACCCAATCGCTGCATACCAACAGCATGGATGAGGCCCTCTGGCTGCCTACCGAAAAATCCGTACGGGTTGCTCTGCGCACCCAGCAAATTATTGCGAACGAATCCGGCGTGGCGGACAGCATCGATCCTCTGGCAGGATCATATTTGATTGAATACCTCACCGATGAAATTGAATCCCGGGCCCTGGACTATATCCGCAAAATTGATGAGCGCGGTGGAGCCTTGAAAGCCATCGAGCAGGGCTATATGCAAAGCGAAATCCAGGAATCGGCATACCGAACATTGCGCGCAATCGAACATACGAAGGAGATCGTTGTGGGGGTGAACGCCTTCACTATTGACGAGCAAATCGAGCTGGAACGGCTGAAGGTCGATCCTGTCATCGAAGCCAACCAGCGCGACCGTCTGGCCCAATTGCGGCTGGGGCGGGACGCCATCCGCACATCCGAGCTCCTGACTCGACTGGAACAAGCCGCTCGAACAGATGAGCCCTTGATGCCCCTTTTTATCACCTGCGTGGAAAACCAGGTTACGTTAGGCGAGATCTGCCGGGTGCTGCGCGCTACCTGGGGTGAATACCACCCTGCCACCTGGATTTAATGTTTTTTTCTTCGGTTTACCCGACGAGGTGTTTGTCAAAAAGCAAACAGCTTCCAATCAAGCCGGTCTAACGGGCAGATCCTGGCAGTTTGCTCCAGGGTTTTCACTTCAACAGGGCGCACAAATTAATCACCAACGGCTTTCGCTTGTTGAGAAGTCCCCGCTGCTCGCTCCACTTTCCTATTTACCTGTTCCTGTGGATTACGTTAGAATAATAGTGTACCAGCTGACCGTCCTGAACCAGCACAGGTGAGCCTGGTGTAAACCATCGCAATCCATTCTTACCCAATTCCTTTGCCCTGGAGGTGCAATCCCCCAGGGTCATGATCCAAGGAGGCCGTAATGTCGATTCAGAATCAGAGAAAGTGGTTCTGGCTGGGATTTGCTTTAACTGCAGTCCTGGCCCTGGGTTTCCTGGCCGTATCCCAGGTACCTTTAGGAAGGGCGCAAGATGCCGCTTCTGAAGAACCGACCGCCAATTGGGAGGCCTTAGAAGCCGCCGCAAATCCGGATACGATCTCTGGGGCAGATGTCCGCGCACTTCTCAGCCTGGCCCCCGACCAGTACGGTTCGCCCCTGGTAATTCCGGCTGCGGATTTTGTCAGTGATGGAATTGCCCCCAATACCTATGTATTTGACGCGACTCGCGGTGCGGTGCGCGGCACGAACTCGCAAAGCACCTGTCTCATGGCCCCGGCCTATTTGCCCAATGGGGCCACCATCACCTCCCTGGTAATGACCGTCATCGATAATGACACCATTAACCGGATCATTGTTGCACTATATCGGGCGAATAAAAACACCGGCGGGGCCACCGTGGTTGCCAGCACCTCCACCACGAATTCTTTCGCCAGCAGCAACCCACAGGATTTTGCGACGAACACAATTTCAAACGGGGTCGTCGATAATCTTAACTATTCGTACTATGTGACGACCTGTTTGCCGGCTGCCACGATCCAGCTCTATTCTGCCCGCGTATTTTATAACCCGTAAAGGAGACCGCAATGAGACTCAGAAAGATCCTCCCCGGTTTTTCGGCGGGGGCTTTACTGGCACTGCTGCTGGTCTTCGGCCTCTGGCCGGTCTTGGCCAACACCAATTTTCACGCACCTGCCGCCGCACCAACCATTCAATCCTCCCCGGACCCCGAACCCGCTGTGCCTGTATTTGCCAATGATACGGCAGTCTACGTACCCGCAGCCGCGTTCGGCCCGGATGGTGTCAACCCAACGTCATCCCGGTTTGTCTTCGCCAGTGGGCCGATTATGGCTGGCGGTGGTGGTTATATGGTCGGGACAGCCAACTCGTACGGCTGCATGCAGGCGCCGGTCTACCTGCCGCTAAGCGCCAACATCCACGAGCTGAGCGCTTATGTATATGACAATGACCCCAACCAGCAGATCGTGATTTCACTTTATAGGGTCAATAAGAATACAGGTGTTCAAGAAACTATGGGCTCGGTCGGGACCTCAATCGCCGGGGCAACCCCGGGCATCCTCAATCTAAATAACTCGGCGATCAGCCAATCCCAGGTTGACAACACGAACTATAACTACTATTTGAATACCTGCGTACGCTCGATTAACACTGCGTTTTGGGGTGTCACTCTGAGCTTCGCATCAGACGATTTGGGCATCACCCTGGTTACCCAACCGTATGTCTTATACCCTGGCACTACAACGTTCCGTTACGTGGTCACGGTCTCCAATCTTGGCAGTATGCCCGGGACTGGGGTGACGTTTACTACGGTTCTTCCTGCCCTGGCAACGGTTACCGGCTTTGCCGGTCCCAACTGTGTTCAGGTTGCCAGCGCGATCAACTGTACACCCGCCTCGGCATTAAATCCGGGCGCTTCGCTGACGTTGAACATCGACCTCAGCCTGCCAGTTGGTTTCAATGGGGCATTAACCGCCCAATCTACAGTTGGCAGCACATCTCCGGATGACAACCCTGCCAATAACATGGCCACCTTGATCAGCGTTGTCGGGCCGCCGTTGTTTTACCCGACCATTATTCAGGATCTGCCTTTCCCATAGAGTTTTCGCCGATTATTTCCTTGCGAGTAAATCGCCAGCGTGATTCGCTGGCGATTTACTCCAAAGCAACTGACCGCCTTGTATTTCACGCATTCCCCTGGAAAACACTTTGTTTGCCCTGCGAATCCCCGCGTATTTCGACGAGCTCGCAATTTGAGCCGCGTATGGCAGTCGTGCATTTGAGGGGGTGATTGCCACAGCACAAAAGCTGCACTGTACAATGAAAGCGGCTCTCTTTTTATCAGAATGAAATACGCTTCGCGCTGGCGATTTAATCGCCGTTCCAACAGAATGCTTTCTGGGAACCGTTACAGGCTGTTATACAGCAAGGGAAGGAGTACCCATAATCCGCATGGGTTAATTTGTGGATTGCCTGGCAATATGCAGCCTGGGTGCATACATCTTGCTTAACGCATAAGCTACAAGCAGGGTGCCATCATTGGAGTGGTCATCGACAAGAACGACGTGGCAACATTGGCAGCAACGTTGAAATAGATTAGCAACCAGGCCGGGGAGCTCTCCGGCCTGGTTGTGAACCGGCACAACGATAAATGCCATTAGCGGCAGCTGCCGCTCTGATCGATCTGCAAAACCAACCGCGGGCAAGGTTTGGAATTTGTGCATACGTTTTTAGATTGGGTAGTTATCCTTCTTTAAGTCGCCGGAGCACCAATCCGGATACGGCTTAAGTAATTGTTCATTCGTCAGGCTGAATAGGCTCTGCCCTGCACTGCAATCACCACATGAGTGTCTTCCTTTGTGCCAATAGTTTGATTTTTCAATCGTTCGATGATATAACGGCGCAGCATGTCCAATCACCCCCCCCCTTCAACCCGGTCTGCCCCTCCAGTAAGCACTTCCTCCTCCCCCTGGAGGGGAAAAATCCCCCTGGCAGGCATGCGGACCGCCATCTATTACCTGATCATTATCATCGTCGGGCTGATCGCGGCCATCCTGGGGCCGTCATTGCCGGTCCTGGCGGAAAACACGGGCACCCTGGTTGGATACCTCGGGGTTCTATTCACCATCCGCTCCCTGGGTGGGCTGGTTGGTTCGACCATCTCCGGCGGTCTTTACGACCGCTTTGCAGGGCATGTCGTCCTGGGTTTCACCCTGATTGGCCTGGCTGTTTCAATCAGCACCATCCCTTTCCTGCGCTCGTTGTGGGTCGTCTGGATTTTTGTCTTTTTTTGGGGGTTGGGTGAGAGTTTCCTGGATGTTGGTGTAAACACCCAGTTGATCTGGACGTTTGGAACGCGGGCTGCACCGTATTTAAACGGTTTACATTTTTTCTTCGGGGTGGGTGCCTTGCTTGCGCCGCTGCTGTATGTCCAGTCACTGCAGCAGACGGGTGGCTTTGGACCCGCTTACTGGCTCCTGGCTGCGTTGATGATCCCGGCGATGATCGGGGTTTTTTTGCTGCCATCGCCCAGTTCCCCCCGCGAATCCGAAAAAGACCAGCCAATCGCCCGCTTCAACCGTGCCGCCCTGGTGATTTGCGCGATTTTCTTCCTGTACGTTGGTGCTGAGGTCAGCTTCGGTGGTTGGATTTACACCTACACTCTGGAGCGTGGGCTGGGCGATCCAGCTACAGCTGGTTTGTTAAACTCGGCCTTTTGGGGGATGTTGACTGTCGGGCGTTTGCTTTCGATTCCGGCTGCACTCCTGGTTCGTCCAAGCCGATTGCTCACCATTGCATTTGCTGGTTGTATCGTGAGCCTGGTCATTTTAACGTTTGGACCCGTGACCCCGGCCGTTATTTGGATCGGCACCCTCGGGCTGGGCTTCAGCATGGCGCCTATTTTCCCCACCATGTTGGCGCTGGCGGGTCGCAGGATGACATTAACCGGAAAAGTCACCAGCTGGTTTTTTATCGCGTCCAACGCCGGCGGTATGACCGTTCCCTGGTTGACTGGAATTCTATTTGCCACCACCGGCCCCGGCTGGGTTATGCCTGTCCTGTTCGTTGATATGCTGCTTGCGGTAATTTGTTTCGGTTTTCTGGGGCTGCTGCTCCCCGCGGCTCCGCGCCACCAACCCGGTTCACCCGAAGCCACGGTTTTGCCGCCCCAACCAGATCCATCTTGAGCACTACTGCACAGACCCATCTATTCAAGTATCCTTTTCATGCTGCCGGGTTTTCATCCAGGTTGCATCCCTGCCAGGATTAACATGTTCTCTTCCAACCACTTTCCGGAATGGCTGCAGTCCGTTCATCACGACGGGTCCGAAAAATACGTTTCAGATCCCTACCCACAGCTCGGTGCTGAAATCCAGATCCGCCTGAGGGCCACGCCCGACGCCCCGCTAAAACGGGTTTTTCTGCGCCATGCGCCCGATGGCGAACAGGCATTTATCCCGCTCAGTGCAAGCGGCAGTGGCTCAGGCGCTGCCTGGTGGGAGTGCCAGCTGGCCATCCAGCAGCCTGTCATCCATTATCGCTTTGTCCTGGAAGCCCGCGATGGCATCTGGTTTTTTTCAGCGGCTGGTCCTTCCATCTTCGATCCGCTGGATAGCAGTGACTTCCGCCTGCTGGCTGGGTATCGGACGCCTTCCTGGTTAAAATCCGCTGTTTTTTATCAGATATTCCCAGACCGGTTTGCCAACGGCGTTCCGGAAAACGATCCCCAACCGGGTGATTTCGAGTTCCGCGGCCACAGTCCGCAAACATATGCCTGGGGAAAACCCCCTGATCCAGGTCAACCTTTCCCGCTCGTATTCTACGGAGGCGATCTGCCGGGTATTCAGCAGCGCCTGGATTATCTGCACAGCCTGGGTGTGAATGGCCTCTATCTGAATCCAATTTTCACATCCTTCTCAAATCACAAATACGATGTCGTGGATTACGATCACGTCGATCCCCACCTGGGAGGCGATTCCGCCCTCGTCCAATTGCACGCCGGGCTGGCCGCCCGAAACATGCACTATATCCTGGATATTGTCCCCAATCACTGCGGCTATTGGCATCCCTGGTTCCAGACAGCCCGCCAGGATCCCCACTCGCTGGAGGCAGGTTTTTTTAGCTTCGATCAGCATCCTGACCGTTATGCATCCTGGCTGGGCGTGGGGTCACTTCCCAAGCTCAATTACAATAGCATGGAACTGCGCCACCGGATTTATCGGGGAGAAGATGCGGTTTTCCGGCGCTGGCTGCGACCTCCCTATTCCGCGGATGGCTGGCGAATTGATGTAGCCAACATGCTTGCCCGTCAGGGTCCCAACCAAATGGGTGACGAGATTGCCCGTGAAATTCGCCAAGCCGTCAAAGAAACGCGCCCGGATACTTATCTGATTGGTGAAAATTTTTTTGACGCCACCCCTCAGCTCCAGGGAGATCAATGGGACGGGGTAATGAATTATATGGGGTTGAGCATGCCGCTCTGGCATTGGTTGCGCGGTTACCGTCAGGGCGCCTGGGGTATGCACGGTGTAATTTCCGGCGAACAAGCCTGGCCTACCACTGCCTTTGCAGCCACCCTCCACGCCCGCCGGTCTGTGATCCCCTGGGGGATTCTCTTGCAGCAATTTAATCTTCTGGACAGCCATGATACCCAGCGCATCCGCAGCATCACCGCTGGGAACCGCAGCCTGCACCACCTGGCTGCCACCGTCCAGTTTACCTACCCCGGCGTACCCTGTATCTATTATGGGGATGAAATTGGACTGCAGGATGACCCCGTTCTGGCTGCGCGTGGCTGCATGCCCTGGGATGAGGGAAAATGGGACCTTGTTACGCTGGAGTTTTATCGCCGCCTGGTCCAGCTCCGGCGCAGCTCCGCGGCGTTGCAGGTGGGAGGTTTCCAGATGCTGCTTGTGGACACCGACACCTTCGCTTACCAGCGCGAGGCAAAAAACGATCGCCTGATCGTGGTTGCCCAGCGCTCTCCGGAAATGCGCCCGGCTTACAGCCTGCCGGTCCGGACGGCTGGCATTGCGGATGGCATTCATTTTGAGGAAGTTTTCAGCGGTCGGCTGGCTGTCACCCGGTCTGGTGGGCTGCAGCTTCCGGAGCTGTCCCAGGGGGCAACCATATGGAGGGAAGTATGAAGCAAAACAACCCACAGGTCGGGCGGAAAGAAATTCTCAAGGCGATAATGGATGCCTTTCTACCCATCCCATACGTTCATTCTCTCTGGGAGGGCGGCTCAGCAGCCTTCGGCCGGGTGGATGAGTATTCCGATATTGACCTGCACGCCATTGTTGACGATGAACAAGTAGGTGAACTGTTTATGGTGACGGAAGAAACACTTACTGCTATTTCGCCGATTATCATCAAATATCAGGTTCCAGAACCAACCTGGCACGGTCACAGCCAGACTTTTTACCGCTTGCGAGATACGAGCAAATTCTTGATAATCGATCTCGCGGTTATGAAACGATCGAATTCGAACCGTTTCTTGGAACGTGAAATGCACGGGCAGGCCAGGGTATTATTCGATAAGTCCGGTCTGGTGAGCGCACCTGTGTTTGATTGGGAAGGATTGGAGGTCACACTGCGGGCGCGCCTCGCCCGGCTCCGGGTCTTATTCGACCTGTTTGAACCACTCGCTGAGAAGGAAATCTTGCGCGGAAATCCCCTGGACGCCCAGGCATTCTACCAGCGTTTTACCATCCAGCCGCTGGTGGAAGTCCTGCGGATGAAATATGACCCGCCCCGCTACCAGTTTTCGATGCGCTACCTGTATTTTGATCTGCCTGAGCCTGTATCACGCCAGCTCGAGGAGCTGGTGTTTCCCGCAAACTTGCCGGATATGGCTGCAAAACGCCAGCGCGCCCTCGCCTGGTTCGAGCAAGTCTGGGCTGAACTAAATGAGCGCACAACGATTCTTGAAAACACCCCTAAAACTTGATTTGGGGTTAAGATAAACACGGGTAGAAACGGATGCAAACCCAGGCTTATTTGCACGATCCATTGACCGGCGTTTATTCCCGCGCGATGCTGAATGTTCGGCTGGCGGAGGAGCTCGAACGCGCCAACCGTTATGTAGAGCCCTTTTCGCTGCTGTTGATAGACATAGACCACTTTAAAAACGTAAATGATGCCTTTGGTCATACCCGCGGCGATCAGGTTTTGGTCGAGTTTGCACGTCTGGTCAGCGCGAAAATCCGCAGCGCGGACAGTGTCTTCCGTTTTGGCGGAGATGAATTTGTAATCCTGCTGCCCAACACCGATAAAGACAATGCCAGCACGAGCGCCCAGCGGCTGCTCGAACAGATCCGGGCTGTTCCATTCAGCTCCAAACCACCCTTGTATATAAGCATCAGCATTGGTCTCTCAACCTACCCGCAGGATGCCAGCACAGCCGAAGGGCTTTTCGAAGTTGCTGATTTGCGCCACCAGCTTGCAAAACGTCGTGGGCGCAACCAGATCGTCAGCCAGCCGGATGCTTTACTTGTCAAGCCCGCAATGGCTTCCCCTTCTCGGCTGATCGAACGCGATATGGCTTTGGTCACATTGAACCAGTTTTTTGAGTCGCTTGCGGAACAGCACCGTTCGGTCATGCGGGTCACCGGGCGTGAGGGTGTTGGAAAATCCAGACTCCTGGATACATTTCGGAAAATTGCTCGTTTGCGTGGCTTTGCTGTTCTGGCAATTACCGGTCGTCCGCCTCTCAAGAACCGGACTTTTGCTGCCCTTTTTGACAGCCAGGCCCAACTCCCAGATTTCCAATTCAATTTTGAACAAGAAAATCCCGCAGCTGCGCTCCAGAATTATCTAGCCGAAAAAGGTCAGGCTGGCCTGGTAATTACGGTGGATGATCTGACCAATATCGATCGCAGTACGTTCGCCTGGATCCGAGAGCTTTTTTACTCTGCCGATTTGAATGAGCTCGGAATCATTTACGCCAACGGCACAACTGCCAATTTACGAAATTTTCCATACAACATTTCCCTTCAAGAAGTTATCCACCTGGATCCGCTTACTCCTGCAGGAGTGCGGATCTGGCTCCGCCAGAGCCTGCAGTGGGAGGCTCCGCCCGAATTTGTCAACTGGCTGCACATCGAGTCAGGCGGATTGCCGCGGCGGATTGCCCAGGTGCTGCAGTTTCTCATTAAACAACACGTCATTAATCGCAAAGGAGATGCCTGGGAATATCGTGATGCTCTGACCAGGATGTCCACCGCCGAATACGTGCCAATCCATCTTGATAGCCCACCCACCAACATTCCTGCGCCTCTGATTGAGATGATCGACCGTACCCAGGAAATATTTGAGTTGAAGAACCTGGTCATCGAGCACCAGCTGGTTACTTTGTGTGGTCCTGGCGGTAGTGGGAAAACGACCCTCGCCTGCCAGGCTGCTACCGAACTGCTTGATTCCTTCCTGGATGGCGTATTCCAGGTCAGTTTGCAGCAATTAGAGGACCCCGCGGGTTTGCTTGGCGCCTTATTAATCCCCATTGGCCTGCCAGTGGATCGACCAGCTATCCCTGTCGAAGAGCTGGGTACATATTTAGGCGCTAAAAAAATCCTCTTTGTTCTGGACGATTATCCTGCCTCTTTCGCCGCACCAGAACCCTTGCTCAAATTGAGCAAGCTGGCGCCTTCCATTCACTTTTTATTTCTCGCTCATCAACCATTAGAATTTCAAGGTGAAATTTCGTTAACGCTTAAGGGTCTCGCCGTCCCGCCGGCTGTAGGTGATGATCTCGCTGAAAAATGGCCAGCTGCGGCTCTGTTTCTCCAGGCTGCCCGGCGAGTCAAAAACGACTTTCAATTTACCGAGCGAAACTCACCCTGGATGGTGCAAATCTGCGGCCTTGTACAGGGACTGCCGCTGTCAGTCGAAATCGCAGCAGCCTGGTCGCAAACCATTGAGTGCGAGGACATCGCCGCGCGCGTTGCCAGCAGCCAGGCAACTCGTAGCCAGCTTCCACCGAGAACATCCCTTGCAGAGAGCACGGTTGAGATCGTCCTGGATGCTTTCTGGGATTTATTTTCTGCAGCCGACCAGCTTATCCTCTGCCGACTAACGGTCTTCCCTGCCAGTTTCCGGCGGGATATTGCCCAACAGGTCAGCGGTGCTTCGCCATTTTTTCTGGATGCTTTGACAGCGAAAGCTTACCTGGTGAAAACTGCCACGGGTGCCTATCTGATGCCCCATATTCTGGTTGAATATTTGCGTGAAAAATCCCGCCCGTTTGCGGCTGAAATCGCCCACACCCATACCCGCTTTGTCGAAGTCTACGCCCGGGAAATCGCAGATCTGCAGGAAAACCTCGAAGGTACCGGTCAGCGGAAGACTTTTAACCAGCTGCAAGATGAACACGCGAATATCCAGGCAGCCTGGCATTGGGCTGTAGAAAACCAGCTGCACCCATCGATTCACATTTTGGCCCGTGCTTTGGGAATCTTCTATCGGTTTCTGGGAGCCTACCAGAGGGGATATGATACGTTTATTGCTGCCGTACAGAAACTAAAGGTTGTCCCATCACTCCCAGAGCTAGACTTCGTTCCTGTCCGCACTTCGGTCGGGATTTTACTCAGCCTGGCTGGTGAGTTTGCCTTCCTATCCGGCGACCGGCAGCGCGGTCTCGAATTCTTCCAGGAAGGTGTTGAACACCTTGAATCGGTGCCCAATCAGGCCTTTCTTGCCGAAGCGCTTCTTAGCCTAGCAGATATCCATAAAATATCCGGCGATCGCCAGAAACAGCAGGCTGCCCTCCAGAAGAGTCTCCAACTTTACCAGCAGTTGGACGATGAAAACGGGTTTTGCAGGGTAGAGAATCGCCTGGGAGTCCTGGCAGCCAATTCGGGGCACCCAACGGAAGCCCGGAATTATTTCGAAACGGTGCGGCAAACCGCAGTCTCACTCGAAGACCAGGCATACGTTGCCCGCAGCCTTAATAACCTGGCATTGCTGGCTTACTATGAGGATGATCTCGATTCCGCCCGCGTCTATCTGACCGAGAGCCTCCAACTGGCACGAAACCTGGACGCTCCCCTGCTCACTGCGAGTATTCTTGACAGCCTCGGAAAGTTGGAATACAAACTGGGTGATTACCATCAATCTGCATTAAATTTCCGGGAGGCCTTGCAGCTCGCCCGCGAGCTCCACGCTCAGACATTGATTCTTGAGGTTCTTGTCAGCATTGCTAGCTTATGGACCGAGGTTGACCGGACTGCTGCTGCACTACCATTACTGCGAACGGCCGCCGAACATCCCGCGTGCCCATACGACGAAAAACAGCGCGCCATCATGCTGATTGAACGCCTCGATCCTGGTCACACATCTCCCATAAATCCAGCTTCATTACCTGGCTCGAGTTACGCTCTTTACTCTATTGTTGATGACCTTCTCGCAACAAGCGCCAGCACCCACATCCTGGAGAATTGAAGGTCTGGTTGTGGTGGGACGCAAACGAGCCTGAACGGTTGATATAACCAGCCGCTCGCGACCTTCAGTCGGACCTGGTATCCTCAAAATTATTTATCTGATTTACAGGAACGTTTTCATGGCCTGGGAAAGAAAAATTACCCGCACCGTCCGTATCCAGAATGATCTCGTCAGTGGTGTGCTGGCGCGCCTGTTAACCGCGATCGCTGAGACAGGTGGCATGGTGGGCGAAATTCATGTAATCAAGGAAGGTCTGCGCAAAGTCGTCCGCGATATTACGATCTTTGCCGACGACCAACAGCAGCTGGAGGCAGTCCTCGCAGCGATTGAAGCCAACCCGGGTACTCGCATCCTGGAGGTGCGCGATGAAGTCTTAGAGCTGCACCAAAAAGGCAAGATCGCAATCCGGAGCCGCTATGCGATCGATTCGCTGGCAACCCTACGGCGGGTATATACCCCAGGTGTCGCAGAGGTTTGCCTAAAAATCGCCGCGGATCCCTCCCTGGCTCGCCGGTACACCATCACAAGCCACCTGGTTGCAATTGTGACCGATGGCACGGCAGTCCTCGGCCTGGGGGACATCGGTCCATTGGCTGGTATGCCCGTGATGGAAGGCAAAGCCATGTTGATGGAAACGCTGGTTGGTCTCTCCGGAGTACCCATCTTATTGGACAGCAAAGACACCGACCGCATCGTGGAAACAATCACCACCATCGCACCAACATTTGCCGCGATCCAGCTCGAAGATATCTCCGCCCCGCGCTGCTTTGAAATCGAGGAACGCTTGCAGAACCGCCTGCCAATTCCGGTCATGCACGATGACCAGCACGGCACCGCTGTGGTTTCAACTGCGGCCGTGACGGTCGCCTGCCGCCTGGCGAATGTGGACCTGCACACCATCACGATCGGTCAGATTGGGCTGGGTGCGGCTGGTATGGCGATCAGTAAAATGCTGATGAAGCTGACCGGTCAGCCGCTGCTCGGAACTGACCTGGCCCCCGACGCGCTGTCCCGCTTCCAGCTGGCAGGTGGTGAGCCTGCCACGCTGACTGAGATTATGGCCCATGCCGATCTGGTCATTGCAACCACCGGCGTCCACGGCTTAATCAAACCATCCATGGTCCGCAAAGGCCAGATCATTCTCGCTCTTTCTAACCCCAACCCGGAAATCGAACCCGATGATGCGTTGGCAGCCGGGGCTGCCTTTGCCGCCGATGGCAAATCGGTTAACAATGTTCTTGGATTTCCTGGCATCCTGCGCGGTGTCATTGACGCACAGGCCCCACGGATCAGCTATGAAATGTACCTGGCGGCAGCTGAGACACTCGCAAAACTGACACCACCGGGTGAGCTGATGCCCAACCCATTAAATAAAAATGTCCACATGGCGGTCGCCCGCGATGTGGCTCGTAAGGCTTTCGAGCAGGGACTGGGCCGTGCAGATTATGTGGCCTACCTGGAAGAATGACAATCAATCCAATCGAGTGGAGGAGAACCGCAGTATGAAAATCTTAGTCACCGGTGGAGCCGGTTATATAGGCAGTATCGTTGTCGAGCAGCTTATCCAGGGGGGTGACTCGGTCATCGTGCTTGATAATTTATCCCAGGGGCATCGCGCCGCCGTCCACCCGGCAGCAACCTTCGTTGAGGCAGATTTAATCGATCGCCCGGCTGTGGACGAGGTTCTGTCAAAGCACCACCCGGATGCTATCATGCATTTCGCATCCAAGACGCTTGTTGGCGAATCAATGGAAAAACCCTTTCTCTATCTGGGTGAAAATGTGCTCTGCGGTGTGAACCTGCTGGAAAGCGCTGCCGCACATGGCGTCCGCCGGTTTATTCTTTCTTCGACTGCCAACCTGTTCGATGATCCTTTAAAAATCCCGATTTCAGAGACCGAGCGCATCGTCCCCGGCAGCCCGTATGGCGAGTCGAAATTTATCCTCGAGCGGATGCTGTATTGGATGGACCGCATCCACTCCATGCGCTATGCCGCCTTGCGCTATTTTAACGCCGCGGGAGCATCCCCAGAACGCGGCGAAGACCACCACCCCGAGCTGCACCTGATTCCCATCGTCTTAAGCGTTGCCATGGGCAAACGCGAAAAAGTGGTCATTTTTGGGGATGATTACCCTACCCGCGATGGCACCTGCGTCCGCGATTACATCCATATTCTCGATCTTGCCCAGGCCCATATCCTGGCATTGCAGGCCCTCGATCGCGGTAGCCGTACCTACAACCTGGGTAACGGCCAGGGGTTTTCCATCCAGGAAGTACTGGAAGTGGCCCGCTCTGTCACTGGTCACCCAATCCCGGCTGAGGTTGGGCCGCGCCGTCCGGGCGACCCCGCCGAATTAATCGCCAGCAGCGAGACAATTCGCAAAGAGTTGGGGTGGAACCCTCAATACCCTCACCTGCGTCAGATCATTGAGACTGCCTGGGCCTGGCACCAATCCCATCCAAACGGTTATGGAGACCACCGCTAATCGTCCCTCTCTGATAGATCCAACCGGGCAGACTGCTTTTGCACCGCGCACATGGCAGCAGTCTGCCCGATCTTGACGTCGGTCTGGGTACCAAACTATAGTCGTTTTAGACTCATCCCAACCGGCTGATGTAACTGAATCAAGTACAATTCACAGATCATGAACACCGCCAACCCATCCGCTTTGGTTACCCCTGTCACTCAGGCGCTGGATGCACTGGGAATTCCTTACCGTACCTTTCGCCATCCAGGCCCCGTTTATTCACTCGAACAGGCAGCCGCTGAACGCGACCAGCAGCCCGACCAGGTGATCCGTTCGATAGTTTTCCGTTTGAATGAGGGGGAATATCTGATGGTATTGGCTGCTGGCCCGCACCAGATTTCCTGGCCCGCTCTGCGCCAGCATTTGGGTATCTCCCGGCTGACCATGGCTTCCCCTGCTGAAGTAAAAGAAGTCAGCGGCTACGAAACCGGGGCAGTTTCGCCTTTTGGTCTGCCCGCTCCATTAAAACTCCTTGTTGACCGGCATGTTTTCGACCACACCGACGTATCGATCGGTTCCGGTTTGCGCAGCACCACCGTGATACTCACTTCCGCGGCGCTCCAGCAGGCTCTGACCGAAACATTTGGTGAATTACAGCTTGCCGATCTCGTCACCCGTTGAACTGTCATCCATCACAGGCAAAATCAATTTTTTTGAAATCGCTCAGAACTATTCGTTCGGTATAGATGAAGATTGCAGGTCTATCGGGCGCGTCGTCTCTTGAAATACCCACCAAATCCCAAATCTTTTTCCTCGTCCCGAATTCATGCCACATCGGTGCAGCCGTGATGTCGGGGTGTCTGGAGGAATGAGCAGTTCTCCACCCCCCGATTCTTACTGGAGCGCGCCCACCCGCCCCCCTGGTGGTAGTCCAATTTGCACGCTAATCTGATCAGGGCTCATCCCGTGAGCGGCGCGAGCGTTCTTTCGCTGAACGCAGCCGGCTGAGTGTATCATCCTCACCAGCTTCGCCTGCCGGCGCACCGGGCGGCTCAGTCTGCACTGAGTCCGTTGGCTGCGAGTTGCTGGATGTCTGGATGGGTGGCGCGCTCGCCGACGCTGGTTTTACGGTTTCCTTGCCAGCTGGCTCTGGGCGGCGATCCTGGCGCCTGCGGGCGCGCTCACGCGCCGCAAATAATGGATCGAAAACCCGCTCTCCCTGCCCTTGAGCAGCCGCTGACTTAACCCAGGGCAGCTTTCCTGCCACCCAGACCCGGGCCTTACCGAAATCCGTCGGGTTGAGCATCACCCGCCGGATGGCAATATCCAGTGGGAAGAGCAGGGCTACTACCAGTAGCAACGGCGCCCAAATTTCCCTTGCTCGGGCTGCAGATGGCAGGTTGTGGATAAACGCTGCCAGCGGCTCGCTGAGCGATCCGCCGCCTGTAATTCCTGCCAGCTCGTTGAGCAGCGCCAGGTCCATGCCAGTTTCTCGGTATTCCGCTGAATACGGCACAACCATCCCGATCACCTGTTGGCCCAGCACCTGACCATCTTCCTTCACATTGACCTGGGTCAGGTAAGCCCCGGTCTGGTCGACGGGAACCAGGGCTTCGTACCGCCCCGGCCCTACCTGGGGCAGCCTGAATGGGGTCGATGTCAGGTCCGGCGCGATGAGCGCCGCCTCTACGTTTAAAAAGTTGCGCGGCAGGCCATTTTCATCTTCCGCCTCCAGGCTCACCAGAGCTTCTCCATTGCGGTAAGCAGCTTGCGCATGGATGCCTTCCACCTGCGGGGTTGGCAAAGTCCAGCCCACAAGTTGGGCTGCGAATCGGGCAAATCCATCCCATTCAACCCAATCCATCGCCCACTGACCCTTCAGGTCCGACGTCCAGACAGCCGCTTTCCCCAGCCCGTACTGCCAGGTCGCCAACAGGGGATCCCCTGCTGGCGTGCTCAACGAGATGCTGGCGGTTCCCTTAGGAGTCACTCCGTTGTAACCGTACAAGGCCGGCAGGGCGGCCGCGTCCAGGCCGCGCAGAATCGGATGCCCGGAATCCGTGGGTAGAGGGTAGAAAGGTGTTTCGTTGATATACCGGCCCACCGTCCGGACGGTTTCTTTCAAGAAAAAATCGGGGACTTGAAATATATCTTCTGAGGCGTAATAACGTCCCCCACCCGTGGCAGCCAGCTGCTCCAGGTACTCGGCTGAGCCGCCTCCTGCTGCTACCACGCTCAGGGTAATGCCTTTTTCGCGCATCGCTTGCGCTAGGGCGATCAGGTCACCACCGCGCACCCAACCATCGGTCAGCAAGATGACGTGCTTAACGCGCGCCTCTGACCCTTCCAGCGAAGCATATGCCTCCCGCACCCCGGCCTCCAGGTTGGTTTGACCTTCCGCATGGATGCCGCCGATCGAGCTTTCCAACGCCACGGCATCAACCAACTTCTGTACGTCCACTGCCCACTTGGGCTGCGAGTCGAACGCAATCACTCCCAAGTAATCCTCGCGGCCCAGAGCTGAGGCTGCCGACAGGATGGCTGCCTTGGCAATATCAACCTTTGGTTGTCCCGCTTCGACCCGGCTGTAAGTCTGGTTTAGGTCAGGATCGTCGCAGTGGCAGCGCCCCATACTGCCCGATTTATCCACTGCCAATACCACCGCGGTGTTGGGAGTCTGTTCGGTGGACCGTACGTCCATATCCACCGGCAGCGTCGCTTCCAGCGCAGACCGCAGGTAACCACCTGCCCCAAAGGACTCATCACCGCCTAGCATCAGCAGGCCGCGTCCCAGGTCGCGCACGTAAACCTGCAGCAGCTCCTGCGAACCCGCCGGCAGAGTTTCCGCAGCCACATTTGCCAGCACGACCGCGTCGTACACCGCCAGTTCAGGCAAGCTGGCCGGCACACCTTGCGGGGGGATGCGCGTCACGCTCATTTGGGCTGCCTGGAGGGCGCGCTCAAGATTTTCTGCCTCCCCGCTTTGCCCCTCGACAATCAAAATTGCCGGGGGTCCGTACACGACGGTAAATGCTCCGGCCTCGTTATTCTGCAGCCGGGTATCCACATCCGGCACGATCTGCACCCGGAAGCGGTTAAACCCGGTTTCGCTTGCCTCCACCGGCACCTGAAACCTATTTTGTCCGGTTTGCAGGCTCACGTTGCGAGTTTGTATTAATTTCTCGTCTGCAAACACTCTCAGCGTGGCATTGGTCGCAGCCGTGCTTGCGATCGTAATCTTGAGTTCGTATTCCTGGCCCTGGCGCACCGAGGTCGGTGCCTCCAGCGCTTCGACCAGCACCTCGGCCTCCCCTTGCGGACCACCGAGCGGCACATAAGTTAATTCCACCGCATGAGCCGCAGCAAATTCGGCCTGGTCCAGCGCCTCTCCCAGGTTTTCGCGCCCATCTGAAAGCAAAACCAGTCTCCGGGCGCCTTCATCCGGGAACAACGCCAGTGCCAGCTGCAGCGCGCTCTCAATATTCGTTCCAACTGTGACCGGCACAGAGCTGAACGGTGCCAGGCGGTTTTCTTCACTGGCTAGCCTTTCAACCAGGGCATCTTTACCGAACAAAACCACGGCTGCCTGGTTGTCTGCCGGCATCTCCTGGATGGCCTGTGCCACGAATCCTTCCCCATAAGCTTGCTGTTCAGCAGGCAGGCTATCAGACGCATCCAGAACGAAAACAACGGTCAGCAAGTCAGAGTTGAGCCGCACCTGGATACCCGCCAATGCGAGCACTATCAATGTCAACAGCGTTACCCGCAGCCCTAGCCCACTCCAAAACCTCAGGCGGGTCGGGCGTGCCGGGCCAGCCAGCGCCAGTCCAATCGTCAGCCGGGACGAGCAACAGCAGCCAAAGAGCGTAAGGATAAAGAAACGTAATTGTCATCATTTACCTGTAAGGTGTGCGCCGGTTCGGACGAAGTTGGTTATTCGGCTCGGGCGTTTTCTGCCTGGTCAGCCGGTCCCATAACCGTCTCACATTGGCGCGTTGGTATACCAGCCATTCCAGAACAATCAGCAGTAAGGCCAGCCATGCCAGCGGCCGCCACCATTCTCGCTGTGCCTGCTGTGTATTTTCTCCCGTTCCGTTGGGGCCCAGCCCGGAGACCGCCAGCTGCCCGGCGGGCTCGATGTTTGATTCCTGGGGAGAGAACAGGTTGACTGCGTAACTCGCCGCTTCCCCCTCCCCCCAACGCACGTGATAAACTCCCAGTTGGTCCGGCTCGGGGATCAGCAGCCGCCCGTCCTGGCCCTCCAAAGGTACCACCACCCCATCTGGTTTCTCCAGGAACACCTGGGTGCCGGATTCCGGACGGCTAAAACTGGCGGCTTGCCCGGGCAGCACCTGGACCGGCAGGTCCAGAGCTGGCGGCGCCAGCCAGCGCATCAGATTCTGCTAATAACACGGGGAACGCCACTTGCAAAGGTAAGTCGGAACGCCGCAGGTCAAATCCCAGGACTGCGGTGCGCTGTCCGTTTGTTTCCCCGCGCACCAGCACCGCCTCGCCGCTGGTCACATCGGTAAGCACAACCCGACTCCATTCGGGTGCCACATACTGCGCGGTATCCAGGATGTTGATCGCCTCCAGCCCGGTGAGATTTTCCAGCAAAGGATCATCCGGATTTTCCACATTCAGCTGCGGCGCGGGTACCACGCCAGTTACCGTAAAGACCTCGCTGCTGCGCAGCGGCCCGATAAACAGCATGCTGCTGGATGGCAGCGTGCGCGTCAGCGGCACATAGGTATCGAAGATAGTTAAATCCGGAGCAGTTTGGGTGCCCGATGCTTCCCAATCGGCTGGTAGGATCGACACAGGCTCGACCCCGGGCAGCAGCCCCAGGGCGGTCTCAAGGAAGCGGTTGCCTTCGGTCACCACATCCACCTGCACTGGCTCAGCCGGGCGGTAGACTGCCCAGGCCCGGTCATCCAACGCCAGCAGGTCGCTACCACTCAATTGGGCCTCAACAACCTGGGTGCTGTTCAGAATCCCTTCTGCCAGGACTGCAGTTTGGCCCCCGGCTGGAATCTCAAGGTCGAACGCCTGGACGGTTTGCCCATCCGCTGAAAACACCAACCTGCGTATGACCGGTTCCCCTCCCGGCGGTCCGTAATCGCTGACCTGGGCAAAGGCGGTCAGTCCCTGCCCGCCGGGTGCTTTTTCTACAGTCAGCAGTGAAATCGCCTGGTTGTTCCCTGCGGTGCCAACTGGCAGGTAGCGGAATGTGCCCTGCAGCGCGATCCGCTCCGGGAGATTTACCTTCCCATCCGACAGCACGACAATTTCTGTATCAGGCTGGCGGGCTGCAATTGCCGAAGCAAGCTCCAGAGCATCTGTCAGGCTGCTGCCTCCAGGCTGGTTGGTTATCCCATCCAGGGCCTGGTATACTGCCCGCCTGTCCTGGCTCGAAGCCGCCAGCACTTGTGCGCCGGTACCTGCCGTGATGACGGTGACCCGTGTTTCATCGGGCATGTCATCCACCACCCGGCGCGCCTGGATTTTGGCTGCTTCCAGCCGGTTGGGGGAGGCATCAGTCGCCGCCATGCTGGCCGACACGTCCAGAATCAGGATCAGCGCGCCGCTGCCGCTCCCAGCGGCCCAGTTGAACGGCCGCGCCAGGGCCAGGATTAAGATCAACAGGAACAGCACCTGGAGCAGCAAAAGCAGGTTGCGCCGCAGGCGCTGCCAGGGTGCATTGGCTTCCAGGTCGCGCACCATGCGCCGCCATAGATACACGCTCGCCACATCTTGCTGAGTCCGGCGCAGCTTGAGCAGGTACATGGCGATCACAATTGGGATCAGCCCCAGCAGCAGTAAAGCCAGTGGTTGGATGAATGCCATCTCAGTTACCGCAGTACGCCCCGCTGGCGCAGAATGGCGAATAATAACTCGTCCAGTGGGATGGATGTGGTCACGGGCACATAATGCATCCCGCGTGCGGTGCAAAAGCCCGCCAGCTCGCGCTGCCAGGCTTCCAATCCGGCCTTGTAGCGCTGGAGCAGGTCATAATCTGCCGTAATTTCAACTTCTGCCTGGGTTTCCAGGTCATGCAGCTTGAGGTCCCCGCTGAGCTGCGGGTTGACTTCGTCCGGCGACAGGGTGTGCAGAATGGTGATTTCATAACCGCGGCTTGCCAGCGCTCGCAGCCCATCTGCCCAGCCATCATCCATCAAATCCGAAAATAACACCAGGGGGCCGGGAGGAAGGGAGCCGGCCGCGTAGGTCCTCAGGCGCGGTGCCAGGTCGGTTCGCCCCCCGGGGCGCAGGTTTTGTAAGAATTGGAAGAGTGCCAGGGCCTGGCCTTTGCCGCGCCGCGGCGACAAATAACTATCCTGGGCTCCCTGGTTGCCGCCTAAAGCGCTTAACGTCACCCGATCCAGCCCTGTCAGGGCTATGTATGCCAGAGCTCCGGCACTGCGCTGCGCATAATAGAATTTATCAGGATCGCCCCATTGCATCGAGCGGCTGGCATCGATCAGGATGTGTACCGTCAGGTCTTCTTCTTCGATGAACAGCTTGATAAAAAATCGCTCCAGGCGGGCATAAGCATTCCAATCAATCCGCCGGATATCATCGCCCAGCGTATATGGGCGAAAATCAGCGAACTCTACCGACTGGCCTCGTTTCGGGCTGCGGCGTTCCCCTTGCATCTGTCCTGCCAGCGACCGGCGCGAAAGTATTGCCAGGCGTTCCAACTTGCGCAGGAAGGCCTCGTCAAACAGGCGAGAATCTCGTCCGCCCGTTTTTTGTGCTGGCAATGAGGTCAGATCAGGGAGTTCAGTCACAGAAGATTCGTTTCCTACCAGTAATAGGATTTCAGGCTTCCACCATCACTCCCGCCAGGATCTCTTCGATGACGGTGTCCGGTGAAACCCCTTCAGCCTGGGCCTCAAAATTTAATATGATCCGATGGCGCAAGGCAGGTTTTGCAGCCGCCCGGATGTCGTCGAATGCCACGTTGTAACGTCCATCCAACAGCGCCATGATTTTGCCTGCCAGGATCATCGCCTGCATACCGCGCGGGCTGGCGCCATAGCGGATGAATTGGCGGGTCACCGCCGGTGCGCCAGAATCATCCGGATGGGTTGCGCGCAGCAACCGTGCACTGAACTCAGTAACATGCTCCGCGACCGGCACTCCCCGTACCAGGTTTTGCATGGCGACCAGCGTGCTCCCATCGGCTACCTGCTCAGCCTGGGGTTGCTGCTGGCTGGTTGTGCGATTCGCAATTTCCACCAGTTCGGCTGTGCTGGGAAACGGAACGTCTACCTTGAAGAAAAACCGGTCAAGCTGCGCTTCTGGTAGCGGGTACGTCCCTTCCATTTCCAGTGGGTTCTGCGTCGCCAGCACAAAAAAAGGCTCCGGTAGGCGGCGGGTCTGTTTTGCCACGGTTACGCTGCGTTCTTGCATGGCCTCCAGCATCGCCGATTGGGTCTTGGGTGTGGCCCGGTTGATTTCATCTGCCAGCACCAGGCTTGCAAAGATGGGTCCTGGTTCAAATTGGAAAATGCGCCGCCCGCTTTCATCTTCAACGATCAGGTTAGTGCCAACAATATCCGCTGGCATCAGATCTGGGGTGAACTGGATGCGTGAAAACGAGCAGTCCACCGCCTGCGCCAGTGTGCGCACCAGCATGGTTTTACCCAGTCCCGGCACTCCTTCCAGGAGCGCATTCCCACCTGCCAACAGGGTTGTCAGGGTATGCCGCACCAGCCTTTCCTGGCCTACAATTACCCGACCGACCTGTGCTTCAATCGCCGCGGCGGTCTGGCGAAATACATCTGCATCCATTGCTGGCTCGCTCATTAATCTGGCTCCTTGTTCATCCACCGGCAGCTTGGCTTCGCCCCGGTCAGTTCGTTCTGATACGTTTGTTTATTTAATCCGCTGCCAGCGATTCCACCGATTCTAAGCAGAAAGTTTGATGAGAACACTGGCAATTCACTCGCTCACAATCCAAGGGTAGTAAATTTTACGCTCAGCACCACAATAAGCTCTGTTAATACGCTAAGGTTCAAGCTGGGTGAAATATGCTTTGATGTAATCGCGTAGAGAAGGCGGGATCGTACCGCTGTCCACAGCCTGGTTTGCCGCCTGCAGGTACTGGCCAAACACCTGCTGGTAGGGCACAAGGGCTGGATTAGCCGCGCCTGCTAATGGATCCTGGCCTTCGCGTACTTCCGTTTCACCCTGACCGCTGTCTTGCCCGGGGATAAATACATCTTCACCATTCGTTTCCGGGTTAGCAAACGGTACGTAGACCTGGTCATCCAGGCGTCCTGCATTGGCTTGCTGGCCCGGGCCCTGCGGCTGGCCTGCCTGGCCCCGCCCCTGACTTGGGGGGAGGGTGTTGGCGCGCGTGCCTCCGCCGGTTGTCGCCTGGCCTTGCCCGGGGTTTTGTCCCTGGTTCTGTCCCTGGCCCTGCCCAGGATTCTGACCCGGATTCTGGCCAGGCTGGTTACCACTCTGGTTCTGCGCTGTTTGGCGGCCTTGCCCGGCCTGGGCGACGGCCTGCCGGCTGGCCTGTAGCTGGCTGAGTGCCTGTGCCAGAGCTTGCTGGGCAGCCGCGTTCTGGTTGGCCTGATCCAGGGCTTCACTTGCCTGCTGAGCAGACTGATTGGCAGCCTGCGAATCGCCGTTCAGTGCAGCCTGAGCCATCGCACTTAAGGCTGTCGCCAGGGCCTGTTCCCCATTTTGGGCCGCCTGCGCCGCCAGGTCTGCCAGGGACTGCGCCAGTGCCTGCTGCTCGCTCATTTCCATCCCAGCCAGCTCGCTGGCGAGTTGTTCGAGGGCCTCCCCAGGGCTAGTCGCGGCCTCCGCCGTTTCGCCCTGTTCGCGTGCCAGCGCTTCTAATTGGGCCGCCAGGGATTCCAACGCCGTTTGCCGGCTGGCTGCATCCGGTTGAATCTGGCGGCGTAAATTTTCTTCCAGCCGGGCGAAATCTGCCAGGGCTTTCTCGCGGTCTCCGGGGTTTTCGCTCAGTTGGCGGGCCAATTCTTCGAGCTGGCGCAGCAGTTCATCGCGTTCCTCCGGAGATAATGATTCATTTTGCTCTAATTCCTGAGCCATTTCCGCCATCCGGCGGCTTTGTTCTTCAAGCTCGGCGCGCACCTGTTCGCGTTCCGCCAGGACGGCGTCCATCTGGTTTGGCAAAAACGCCACAGTCACTGCCAGCACCGCCAGAGCCAGCGCCGCGAACAACGGTCGCCGATACCAAGCCAGCTGGAATGCGTGCCTCGGATTGATTGCGCGCGCCACGGCCAGCGCATCCTCCTGCTGCAGGCGCAGCAACTGCTGCGCTTCCCCGCGGGGTTCGCTGCCGTTTACCTGGCCGCCAAAGGCGAGCGCTGTTGACAGCCTCTCTTTCAGGCTCAGCTCAAGATCGGTCCGCCGGGCAATGCGCGTGGGTGAGGCTGGTGCGAAGACTGCCCATCCCAGGACAACCAGCAGCCATCCCAGGAACGGCAGCAGCGACCACAAGGTTAGCATTTCAATCGGCCAGACCCTCCCGGCCAGCTGCACCAGCAGCGCACCAAGCGCTGCCAGCCATAAACTGCGCTGGGCGAGAACACCAGCATCGCGCGCTTTCATCCAGCGCCCAAGCCGCCGTAAATAGCCTGCCAGTTCCCTTGTATTTGCACTCATTCGTTATCCAATGCCAACATTTGTACCTCGACCATACCGGTTACCGCAGGGATTCCCAGCCAGTTGTCCCGGTAATTTGCCATACGTCGTCCTGGTTTTCCAGGATATACGTGCGTCCTCCGGCTATCAACGCGCCCGCCTCCAGGTTTCCAGAGACCAGCACCTGCTGGCCATGCTGGTGGATATTTCCCAGGCGCAGCAAAACACCGTTTTCGGCGATCCGCATGGTTTGTTTATCCCAGGGGACAACGATGGGATCATCCACCCACTGCAAAACTGCTGGCAGGTCATCCAGTTGTTTGGCAACCATGGCCTGAACTTCTGGGGCAATGGCTGATGCAGGCAGGCTCTCCAGGTTGGGATCCCCGATCGAGTTCATCTGCCACTGTCAGCACGTAGACCGTAGCAAAATTCGGCGCATCATCAAAGGTGTGATCGATTGTGTACATCCTGCGAATGACCTCGGCGTACAAATCGGCTTGATCCTCCGGGAGCAGGCTCAGGTTGCTTGCCTCCACTTCGAATTCTTGGGTCCCGCTCCCGTTTGCCGCACTGTCCTGCACATCTGCGGGCACAGGAATCGCAGGCTCGATTGCAGCCATAATTTGAGCCGGTGGGGGTGGAACGATGTCCACCGGACCGGTCAAATTTTGCACATTTTCATATCGGTTGGCGGTCAGATAAAAAAACAGCGCCACACAACCCGCATACACCAAAAGGACACCTGCCCCAACCAAAAGATCGCGCACCCGCATGCGCCAGCGGTGGGCCGGCTGAACCAACCGTGTGGTCACCAGGTAGAGCACCACCGTCATCCCGCCGTACAACGGCAGGCTGTAGTGATAAATTGGACGCGGGATTCCCACGATGCTCATCTGCGGAGTTCCAAACCACAAGTCCGGTCCAAACCCGCCGCCCAGCATCCACATAAAGGACATGGGGTACTGCCCATTTAATGAAGGCTGCAAGGCAGAGAATAAGGCAGTGATCGGGCTCAGCACCAGCACTTCGCGCGGCGCAGGCGCCTGGATCAGGATCCCACGGCCCAGGTAAATCATGTAAGGGACCACGAGCAGAAAGACCAGCACCAGATAGCTTGCTACAGTCGCCCGCCCTGTCCGCCCAAACAATGCCGAGAAAAACATGCCCATCACACCCAGCATCAGCGCCACGCTGCCAATCACGAGCAGCGCTTTGACCATTTCCCGGATTGTCACCCCGCCGAAAGTGAATACCAGGCTGAACATTGGCACTGCCGCGAAGATCAGGATCAACACAAAGCTCAGGGCAGAAATCAGCTTCCCCGAGAGGATGCTCGCCGGGCGGAGCGGCGTAGCTGCCAGCATTTCATAGGTCAATTTTTCCTTTTCTCCGCTGATAGCGCTGGCGGTCACCGCCGGGGTAACCGCACACACAATCATCAGTTCCAGGAGGGCCAGCCCGCTGAACAACGCCTGCCCAATCTGCGGACTGGCGGGCGCGGTCGAATACTGCAGCTGCGCCAGGACGATCCGGAACAGCAGATAGCTGATCCCACCCAATGCCAGCAGCACCAGGGTCATGGTAACAAATGCCCGTGCCCCACGCATCCGCGAGCGGAGCTCCTTGATCAAGATCGGGTTCGGACTTAGAAATCGTCTCGCCAACATTACGCCACCTCACCGCGCGTCAGGCGCAGGAAAACTTCTTCCAGGTTTCCGGTTGTTTCGCTGTACGCCGCAACGCGCACACCTGCCTGGATAAGGGTCTGCAGGATATCGGCTGCCTGCTCTTCGCTCCCGTTGTACTCCGCCTCCAGGCTGCCGTCGTGAACATAAACCTGCCCAATCCCTGGTTGGTTGCGCAGCACAACTCCGGCAGTATCCATGTTGGAAAGCACTCGCATGCGCAGCAGCTTTCCGCCCCCTGCACCACGGCTGATCTCCGGCAGCGTGCCGCTTGTCACGATTCGCCCGTGCTCGATAATCGCGATGGCATCGCACATCTCCGCCAGCTCGGACAGGATGTGTGAGCTCAGCAGGATCGTTTTGCCCATTGCGCCCAGCTCCCGCAGCAGTTCACGCATCTCCACCCGGGCGCGCGGGTCCAGCCCCGAGGCCGGCTCATCCAACAGCAGAACCTGTGGGTCCTGCACCAGCGCATGCGCCAGGCACAAGCGCTGGCGCATGCCTCTGGACAGGGTTTGCACGTAAGCCTCGCGTTTGTTCGCAAGGTCTACCAGCTCCAACAGTTCGGGAACCACTTTACTGCGTTTTTCGGCAGGTAATTTATAGCAGCGAGCAAAAAAATCCAGGTACTCCCACACCAGCATATCCTCGTAGACACCGAAGAAATCGGGCATGTACCCAATTTTGTAGTGCAGCTCATGCCAGTTGCCCTGCACTGGCTCGCCGTTCACCAGGATTTCACCGCCGCTCGGCTCCAACAGGCCTGCCAGCATGCGCAGGGTCGTGGTCTTGCCAGCCCCATTTGGCCCGATCAGCCCGTAGATGGTCCCGGCCTGCACTTGCAAGTTCAGCTCGTCGACCGCCAGCACTTCGCCAAACCAGCGGGTAAGTCCAATGGTTTCAACCGCATTCATAACGTGTCCTTCCATCCAGCAGCATCCAGCTTGAACCTACTGGTGGGTGCCCTGCATTCCCATTTCCACGTACAGGCAGCCTCCGCCGGTATTAATTTCACTCGCCAGGCGCACCTGGATCTTGCCGCTCTCATCCACGTAGCGGCTGGCATCTGTCAGCACATTGATGCCGGTTGCCGCGCCTTGCAGCCGCGCCCATGCGTCGGCTTGCCAGTCGTAAACCGCCACCTGCGGCAGTTCAAACCAGCCTCCATCACTGCGGATGGACAGCCTCAGCTCTTCCGGTTGGATAGCCCGGGTCTGTTCTGGCATTTGGAATTCAAATAACGCTTCGCCGCGTCCCAGCCACACCGAGCGGTTATCGGCGCCGCATGCGCCGCCTTCCAGTGGGTATGCCACCAGCCCGCCGGGGATCGTCCCGACTGGCAGCCAGACCTGCTCCCCAGGCTGCAGTTCGTAGGTCAGAGGTTGGTACAGCAGCGTGGTTGCCTGCTCTTCAACGGTCCGGTCATTTACTTTGACATCCGCTGGGGATTCTTTGATCCATCCCAAAAATATGGGCTGGTCGTTCAAGGGTCCGCTGCCCGCCTGATTGCTCACCGGTTTGCCGCCACCCACTCCGTTCTGGAAGACGGAGGTGATCAGCGTCCGGCGCACATCCAGCTCACGCGGTGGGGTGATCGCCTGGGCATATTCTTGCTCATATAGCAGCCAGCCAATTTCTCCACTGTACTGGAATCCGGTTTCTTCGGGCATCGCCAGAGATACGTCTCGCTGTTCCCCGGGTGCCAGGTCGTCCAGCTTTGTAAAACGAGTACCCATCACCAAACGGGCATCTTCAATTGTAAATGGGGTGTTATTTTGGATCGTGCCTGTGAGCCCATCCTGGCTCAATTGCAGGCCAGAAGTAATCTGCCCAATTCCAGGCCACTCACCCTCACCCTGGAAGGACTGCATCGACCATTGATTGATCGACAGTCCCCGTACGAACTCCCGGATCACTTTGCACAAACGTGAGCTCGCTGCCTGTCACCGGGGCTCCCGTCCATGGATCATAATATTGGTTCATGGCGCTCAGCAAACCGCTGCCTGCCACTTCCACCTCATACGCCCGCTGAGCCGGGGAAAACAGGCCGTAAAAACTGGTCGTGCGCCCGCTGCCATCAGCCTGCATTTCCAACACTGTTATTTTGTTCAGGATCACATCGTTGCCGCGCAGCGCGAATCCCAGCGCAAAAGTCACGCCAGAAAACACCAGCGTGATCACGGGGATCGTGACCCAGGCCCACTGCAACCGGTTCCTCCAGCGTAATACGACATAATTGAGCGGGCCAACCAGGAGTACATAGACGAACAATAGCAGCGCAAGCCCACGCACTGAGGGCAAATCCAGCGCGGGCAGTGATGAGAGCGCGTAGTTCATCTGGTCGCTTACCATTTGACGTGCCGAAACATCAGGAGGCAGCCAGTTCGGGTATGCCGAGCCGGGTGAGAGCAATCGCTCCCAAAATGGTGTCGTGCCTGTCCAGGCGCTGAACGGCGAACCCGCCAGATCGAGGGCGCTGTAATTGACTACCCCGCTGCCCACATTCATTTCACTAAGCAGGACCATCCCGTCCTGGGTCACTGCGGCGTTGGCCCCGGCTCCCTCTGGCGCAGCCACCAGGAAAGGTCCTGGTACTTCCACCGGGTCTGCTCCCGCAAAAGCCGTAAGCGCTGAAATGTCTTCCACTTCCTGCAAGTTTTCATCGACCATCAGAGCCAGGTCATCCGGCAAACCTGCCAGCGTCTTTTGCGCCCCGGCTCCCCCGCCCAATACCAGCCGCCCGCCGGACTGCACCCACTGCGCCAGCGCCTGTGTTTGTCCCTCGCTGAGCTCGCTCGTATCAAAATCATTAATGACAATCGTGTCGAACGAAACCAGCCCTTCGGCGCGTTCGGGCATTTCTTCTGCCGTCAAATCAACCAGCATCACCGGGCGGTTCTGGCCTGGCAGCTCGATTCCCGAGATCAAACCAATTGCCCCACGCTCGGGAGCCAGCACCCCCACCAGGTACGAAATGTTCATCTGCGGCTGAACATCCACAGTGGCGTTTTTCAGCAGCTCCCCTCCTGCCAATAGCTGCACTTCGATCTGGCGCGAAAAGCTGTTCGGTACCACATAAAGTGGCACACGCTTACGTGCCCCTGCCGGCAGCGGAACGGGTACCGCATAATTCGTCGCCCCGCTCCCGCTCGTGATCCGCACCTGCAGCTCAGCCTCCAGGTCGGCGCCCCGGTTTTCCAGCGTCACCCAGATAGGCAGCCATTCCCCGTTTTTTACTGCCCCCCCAAAGGCCGCCTGGGCCTGCATTTCGATATTTTCTGCCGTTGTTTGCGCCGCGGCTGGATAAGCCAGTCCAACCGCCAACCCCACAAGCAGCAAGGTTATCCAAAGGTTGAAAATTCCAGATCGTTTCACTACGTTCTGCTCCAGTGCTATGCCGCACGTTAACGGTGCCATCAGCGGATGTTCACTCGATTCACAGGACGGTCAATCTCAAGATAAAGTTCCCACCAGCCTGCTTATTGATTCGCGGGGAACTGATTATGAATGCAAATCATACTTGAAAACCCCTTGCCGGTCTATGCCCCTCTGCAACCACCCCCTGGGTTTGATGGAAAGCGAATGCTGGAGTTTCTTCTTTCAGCACTCTGTAAGCAAGCCAGGTGGGAAGCGGTTTTGAAAGCAAGCCGCTGCGCCCACGCATCGAGTACAATACCCCCTGGTTATGACCACCGCCAGCTCATCCGCCAGATCCATTTCGTACACCGGCCTGTTTCACCTGCTGGTGATTTATATCGTCTGGGGCTCCACGTACCTGGCAATTCGGGTCGCCGTGCGGCCCGGCGCCGGGTTCCCCCCTTTCTGGCTGGGTGCTATGCGCCTGCTGGCTGGCGGATTGATTCTGTGGGTGTGGGCAGCCCTTTCCCGTAAAGACCTCAAGGTCAGCCGGCGCGACCTGCCGGTCCTGATAGCTTCCGCACTGCTGCTGTGGGTTGGCGGCAACGGCCTTGTCGCTTGGGCTGAACAGCGGGTCAACTCTGGCCTGACAGCCCTCATCCTTGGCGCTACCCCGATCTGGGTCGCCGTGATGGAGGCGTTACTCGACCGCCGTTTGCCCTCCCCTCTTTTGATGGGTTCTTTGCTGGTCGGGTTTGCCGGCATCACTCTCCTCACTTTGCCCACCCTGCTATCCGGGATCAACGCCGATATTGTTTCGGTCAGCGCGGTCCTGATTGCAGCGTTATCCTGGGGAGGTGGTACTCTGCTGCAAAGCCGTCGCCCTATCCTGCTGCCGCCTGCGACCAGCTCTGGCTACCAGCAGCTGATTGGCGGCGCTGGCCAGGTCTTGATTGCGCTGGCTATTAGCGAGCCCCGCCCAACACCTACCCCATCCGCCTGGCTGGCATGGAGTTATCTGGTAATTTTCGGCTCCGTCCTGGCATTTACTTCCTTCATTCAAGCGGTCAATTTGCTGCCGATTAACATCGTCATGACTTACCCCTTCGTCAACCCGGTCATTGCGGTCCTGCTGGGGCGCGTCATCTTGCAGGAGCCGATCACCGTTTGGACAATTGCTGGTGCGGCCCTGGTTCTCGTCGGAGTTGCCGGGGTATTTCGCACACGCTACTACAAGAGATTGGCATGAACAAATCTTACGATTCTAGTGTACCGCAGACCTCCGCCATGGCAGCTCTGCTTTACCATGACGGCACCAAACATCCCGGCGGGCGACTCCTGGATCCTCATCACCGTTACCTGCCGGGTATGGATCCTCCGCTCGAAAAAATGTACCACGGTCTGGCTCAAATCGCCCTGCCTGCCCTGAAAGAGGACCCCGCGCCGGGTTCTACCCTCACCATGGCACGCATCGCGTATCTGCTCCACTATTCTGCGGGGGTCACGAAACGGATCACCTACCCCAGTTGGGGGACAATCCCCTTCCGCGCTGCTGCCTGTACTGGTGCCCTTTACCACATCGAGTTGTATCTGGTCTGTGAAGATCTGCCCGGTTTGCCTGCCGGGGTGTACCACTACGAGCCGTTGGAGAACACCCTCACCTTGCTGCGTTCCGGCGAATACCGCTCATCCCTGGTCACTGCCGCGGCCCTGCCTGGCACCGCCCAGGCTTACGTGGTGTACACCGATGTTCCCTTCCGCAACGCAGTGAAATATCAGGCCCGCGCCTACCGGCACGCCTTCTGGGACTGCGGCACCATCCTCGCTAACAGCCTGGCCCTCGCCGCCGATGCGCACATCGCAGCCTCATTATTCTTGGGGTTTGCTGATGAGCCGATCAATATTCTGCTTGGTCTGGATGGGCAGAACGAATTTGCGCTTGCCTTGCTCGCACTGGGGCAGGACGCGGTCCCATCCCCTACATCTGTTAGAACTGATCCCCTGGAGTATCCGTTAGACACCCCTTACCGCCCCACCCGCGGCCTGGATGTGATCCAAGATATCCACCACGCCACATCGCTGGACGCTGATCAGGTGCCTGCCTGGCGTCTCGCATCCAACGAAACGCTCCTGCCTGCTGGCTCGCCCGCCGCAGAGCTGCTTCAATTGCCGGCTGCTGGTACGCCTGCCTGGTTGCCTTCCCTTGCAAAGATAATCAAGCGGCGTGGTTCCTCGCGCCGCTTCACACATCAGCCCATCCCGTTCAGTGCCCTGGCGGAGCTGCTCGCCGCCGCTGGCCAGCCAATCCAGGCAGACTTCCTCGGAGCTGGTACGCCGGCTCTCACTCAGGCTCACCTGGTTGTTAACGCCGTGGAAGATCTTCCCGCCGGCGGCTATCGTTACAACGCTCACCGCCATGCACTGGAGCTCCTCCGCCTGGGTGAAAACCGCCCTCTGGCAGGTTACCTTGCACTCGGCCAATCGTTAGCAGCCGATGCAGCGGTGTGCATTTATTTCCTGGCCCCACTCACCCCCTTACTGGAGCGTTTTGTAGGGCGGGGTTACCGCGCTGCCCAAATGGAGGCTGCCATCCGGGCCGGGCGCATTTATTTGCAGGCGTACAACCTCGGTTTAGGCGCAACCGGTCTGACCTTTTACGATGATGAAGTCATCCAATTTTTCTCCCCTGCCGCCGCCGGTCAAAGCGTCATGTTTTTGGTCGCGGCCGGTATGCCCTTCGCCCGCCGGGGATCTCGAAGCTGAATGATTTCTCCGCTCGATGCCGGTTTGTGCGCCCGCTGTACCAATATGCGCCTGATAACCAGCTCGCACGGCAGCCGGTTTGTCTTCTGCACCGCTCACAGCTGGAATCCGTCCCTCTCAAAATATCCCCTCTTGCCAGTTCTCTCTTGCCTCGAATACAAATCTGTTTCCGGCGGCAGTACCCCCCAGGCGCCACAAAGTTGAGCCGACGTGGTTGGCTCGGACGCGGCGGTTTGCAGCAGGCAGTTTTCGCCTCCCGTTATTGATCAATCACATTTTGAGGTAGGTTGGGAAGTTACTTCGAGCGCAGCGACCGCGATGCAACCATGCTGCGCATCCGTTCAAAAAATTCTACCAGGAAGCGCTCATCAGGGCGAGCTTCCCAGGCATACACCACATATGTGCCCGCAATTTTATCGTGCCAGGCCTGGCGCCGGTCGTCCACCAGCACCCACAAAAATCCCATGAAAAATACGATCGCGGAAATCAAATAAGCCGCCACCCGCAGGCTTGACCGCCAGAACGGCACACTGCGTCCATTTACCGTGAGCACCCGCACCCCCATCAGCAGTTTGCCCGGGGTCTGCCCCAGGATCGTGACGAAAAGGGCATTGTATAGGAAGATATACCCGATTGCCAGCACGCTTCCCACCACCGGGTTGATGATCATTGGCACCACGTTTGCGAGCTGCGGCACTTTGCTGACCAAAAAATCCCAGGTAGCGCTGAGCTGGAAAACCGTTGCTGTAACGGAAATGAACCAGGAAACCGCCACGATCGAAAACATCGTGATCACCAGGTCGATGGTAAACGCCACCAACCGGCTGATAAATCCCGCGTAATACCCCAGGTAGCCATGCTCGCTTGGCGTGCTCATGGACAATTCACACGCTCCGGGTGCAGGCGTTCGGCCCGCTTCCGCACCTCGTCCGGCGGCGGTGGGATTTCCTGGCGCGGTGAGCGCCGCAAAAAGTAGCGTACCAGGCTCTCGACGAAGTTATCCGCGCTCACTGACCTTTCGCGAATCTCTTCGATGGCCTCATCCGCCAGGCCGGTGCTCTGCATCTGCACCAGTTCCTTTACTTCGGGGTTTTCGGCCAGGTATTCGATCAAATCTTCCACACTTCCGTGCAGGGTCTGGTCAAACAATTGGACGCTGGTTTCGGCCTCCCGCTGCCCGATGTGGATCCAGCGGTTGACGATACCTTCCCCCCGCTCTACGAGGCTGTTGTAGCGGCGGGTAACCGGTCTGACCAGCAGGTTATCACCCAACGGCTGTGTGATCCGAGCCAGGCGTTCGCCGGCTGCTTTCTGCACGGCATCCATCCGCCGCGCACCGCTTGCGAACTGGTCACGCGTCACAAACAGCATCCCGATCAAAGCATAGCGTGTTTTCTGGAAGCTGGCGCTGTACTCGTACACTGGGAGCTGCCTTTGGGCCTGTGCATCCTGGGCACCCCCAGTGCTTTCGCCCGTGGGCATTGGTTCAACCAGACCTGCCGCATCAAACTGCTCTTCTTCGTATGCCAGCAGCCGGTTCATTACCTGGTCCATCCCCCACAGGATACCTCCCGTTACCAGACGAGTTAGCGCCAGGTCGGGTTTCATCCCCCGGTTGGGAGCTGCTTTCGGCAGGCTGCTGCCGGGAGCAGGCACGTTGAACGGAAAATTATCGTTTGTGTCGGACATCGATAGCGCCCTGAATGATCACGCAGGCTCCTGTTTCTGATTCTACCATTCTCTACGCAAGCTTTCTCCCTGCGGTTACACCTTTATCCGCAGAATAGGATATATGCGGGCCCGCTGGAAATCGAGGCTTGCAAAAAAGTTTCCCTCTGGTAAGATTTGATAAGCCCCGAGGTGCTGCCCTTCTGATGCTACTCGCTAATCAACTCCCCGCTTATCCTCGTCTGCGCGGCATGCTCAACGCCCAACCTATCGAATACGCCGGCGGGCGTTACATCTTGCTGCGCGACTTGCTCGAGCTCTCCAACGGCTATATCCTCGTCCCGCAATCACTCGCACCGCTTCTGCCTCTGATGGACGGGACGCGCGACCTCGACTGGCTGCGTGCCACCCTCGCCATCCAGTTTGGCACCCAGGTTCCGGAAGCGGAAATTAACAAGTTGGTGGCTGCTTTGGAAGATGCCTATTTATTGGATACCCCCCGTTTCCGCGTCGCAGAACAGAATCTACTGGCTGTCTATCGTAGTGCCCCCTTTCGCAACCCTTCTTGCGCCCCGCATGTATACCCGGACGAGCCCGCCGCGCTGCGAGACCAGCTGGATGGCTACCTCGCGGGCAATGGGGATCTGTCCATTTCCCCGCTTGCAGACGTGCGCGGTCTGGTCTCCCCCCATATTGATTACGCCCGCGGCGGTCAGGTCTATGCTCGGGTCTGGGAGGCTGCCGCCCAGGCAGCCCGGGAAGCCGACCTGGTTGTGATCTTCGGGACTGATCACAACGGCGCCGATCCCATTACCCTCACCCGCCAGCACTATGCCACGCCGTATGGCGTGCTTCCAACCGCACATGCTGCCGTCGATCATCTTGCCAATGCTCTCGGCGAGGAAGCCGCCTTTAAAGGCGAGCTCCGCCACCGCCAGGAACATTCGGTCGAGCTGGCAGCCGTCTGGCTCCACCATATGCGCGCCGGGCAGCCGGTGGAGCTCATACCGGTGTTATGTGGGCAACTGGACGGCCTACCCGCCGCCAGCTCCACTCACAAACCCGCCCCGCAGGGCAGTGGAGTTGAGAAATTCCTGCTCGCGCTCGAGGCAATCATGCGCGACCAGAAAACGCTCGTAGTAGCCGCTGGTGATCTGGCCCATGTAGGCCCGGCTTTTGGCGGCGCACCGCTCGATGACCCCGAACGCGAGCTCGTCCAGGCCGCCGACGAGCGCCTGTTAGACATGCTGCAGGCCGGGACCCCTGCCGCTTTTTGGGATGAGATTCGCCTGTCCGCTGACCGTTTTAACGTTTGCGGTACTGTCCCTATTTGCCTGACCCTCCAGGCGCTGGATCCCACTCGCGGTGTGCGCCAGGCTTATGCCAGCTGTCCCGCCGACCAGGCCGATACCTCTGCTGTCACGATCTGTGGGATCACCTTGCATTGATTTTTAGATCAAATCTCGATCACCAATAGGGACCGGCATACTTTCCAGAGTGTCTCCCGGCAGGATCAAGTGCAGGTCGCCAAATTCGTGCCACAGGTAGCCTTGCTCCAGAGCCTCCTGGTACGCTTGCGCCATGGACTCGCACCCAGTCAGCGCTGCCAGCATGTGCAAATGCGAAGCGCGCGGCTCGTGGAAGCCGGTCAACAATCCATTTACACTCACCAATCTGTGGTCTGGCCCAATCATAAGACCTGTCCAACCCTCTGCCGGGTGCACGCGCCCGTCCGCCTGGACCGCACTCTCCAGCGCCCGCACGACCGTTGTGCCCACTGCAATCACCCGCCTCCCCTCCGAACGGGCGGCATTGACCGCCTCCGCCGTCTTCACCTGAACGCGAAAATATTCCTCATACGGCGGGTCATCGGCTTCCAGGCTGGCAATACCGGTATGCAGCAGCACCGGCTCAAACGTCACTCCGCGCGCTGCTAACCGGGTGACCATTTCGGCCGTAAAGGCCCTGCCGGCTGAGGGCATTTCTGCGCTGCCCATCTCGCTGGCAATCACAGTCTGGTAATAGGCCGCGGGCCTTGCCTCCCGCACGTACTTGTAGCGGATCGGAAAACCGTGCTGTTGTAGATATGGCTCAAGCGCCTGGGGCAGGTTGAGGGCACCCACCCACAGCCTCACCGGCTGGGTCTCGCCCAATGCCAACGTGCGCAGATCGGGCTGGTAGGCGGTCACCAGGGATACATTGCCTCCCCCGGGAAGCTGCAGGGTTTCCCCCGCTCGCCCATCAAAAAAGGGCACCGTGCCCGCTTCACCCGGCAGGCGCAGCTCAACCACCCACAATTGCCCCGGCAGTTGCGTCGAAAGGTGCAGCTCAAGCTTCCTCCCATCAGCTCGCCGCGCAGGCAGGGCGGCGTTCAGCGTCCCGCTCGTGTTAACCACCTGCAGGTCGCCCGGAGCCAGGTACTTTTCCAGGTCTCGGAAACGGGCATGTTCGATGGTGCCATCACCCAGGTGCTGCACCATCAGGCACACTTCATCCCGGCTGAGGCCGCGTGCTTCCGGCGGCTCTCCCACTTCAAGTTCAGCCGGCAGTTCGAATTCGAACCCCACTTGATCGGGCTCGCACGGCAAAAACCAACCTATCGAGGTCTGGATAATATCCGGGCGGCTGATACTCATCCTTGAATCGCCGCCGCCGCTAGCAGCCGGCTCACCTGGTACCTGCCGCTGGCCAGGTCGCCCGCGATCAGCCGCAGGATACCCGGCGCGTTGACCTCCAGCAGAGGCCGGTCGCTGATATCCTCGCCGGGGAAGGCATCCTGCTGCATGCGGGTGCGCATATCCCCGGGGTCCACCTAGTACACCTTCCAGCCCGGGTTTTCTTCCGCCAGCACTGCTGAGAGCTGTTCTAGGGCGGCCTTGCTCGACCCGTAGCCGCCCCAACCGGGGTAAGGTTCGACCCCGGCATCGCTGGTGATGTTGATGATCACCGCCGCGGGTTTGATTGCGTTTTGCAATGCCTGCAGCAGGCCGAGCGGGGCAATGACGTTCGCCCGGTATACCTCGTCGAGCACCTCCAGCGGGTAGTCCAGCAGCAATGGCAGTGGGCTTGGGCCAAACATGCCAGCGTTATTTACGACCAAATCCAACCCACCCGCGTCTTCTGCCAGCTCCGCCAGCGACCTGCGGTGGGCGGGCAGGGTAACGTCCCCCGCCAGCGCCCAGATGCGGGTTGCCGGCTCCAGCTCCTGCCGGATTTTTTCCAGCTCCACCGCCCCACGTGCATCGATTATCAGCTGCCAGCCCCGCTCAGCCAGCCCGCGTGCCAGCGCCCGCCCCAAACCGCGTGACGCCCCGGTGATCAAGCCTGTCTTTTTATGTTTCATTATTCCTCCCACAGTTGTAACGGTTAAGCTGCTTGATTTCAGTGTAGAAGCCGTTTCAGCCGTTGCAAGCACGCATCACTCTAATTACCCGCTGGCTGGTTCGAAACTATCGTAATTGAACAACCAACCCGGCGGAATGTTCGCCGGGTCAGTTGTTCTACTAGACATTGGTGAGGCTGCAGCTGTCCTTTTGGACAGCAATATATTTATTGTCGTTTTTCTCGCTGCTGGACCGCCAGCAGGTACGAGCCGCGCAGCAATACAATTGCCCGGTCCACATCCGTTTCACTGCGCAGGTAAATGCTCACCCAGCCGCTTTCCGGCAAGATGTGATGGGCCTCGGCCTCGCCGTGCAATACAATCTCGTCGCGCACTTTTTTGGGAAACGGGATATCCACCAACCAACCGCCGTGTACATGCCCGATCTCGCGATTCCCCAGGCGGTACTCCCGCCCACCGAAACGATGCGGGTGAGCGCTTACTCCGGGCCAGTGGCTGATGGCTTCGTGAATGACCGCTCCATTATCCATCAGGCTACTCCACGGGCCGCCTGCTCGAGAAGCTCGACCAGAGCCTTGTCGCCGCGTTGTTCGGCGACTTCCCGCGGTGTCCGCCTCGCAATGTCCTTTACATCCGTATCTGCACCGTTCGCCAGCATCCACGCCGCCACCACAAATTCCTTGATGCCCGTTACATCCCAGGTTTGGTTAACCATAAGCGCTTCCTCCGCAGCTGTTGGTGCCATAACTTACCATCTAGGGACGTAGCAGATCTCCAGGTCAGAAATAATATTCTCTTCCGATTTCAATGCATGCTCCCGTGTCCCTGGCAGTCAGCATCAATGATAAAAAACTCCTGCTAATGCGCATCTGGAGGAAGTACAGAAAACAGCCTGTTCTATAGTACAGGCTTTCGCCAGTCAGTCATGGGTTCGGTATCCTGGGGAGCTCAGTCAGGAGGTGATGTTTTGGCTGGCAGTTGCCCGGGAAGCATCAGGATGATCGGCAGTGCCGCCAGCGCAAGCAGTGCGCTGCCCAAATAAGCCGTTTCCAGGCCGAAATGATCCCCAACGAAGCCAATGGTGAACGTTGTAAAGCTCAACACAATAAAAGATATCCCCATGTAAAATCCATTGGCAACCGCACGGTGGTCGGGGAACTGCTCTTGAACGATCGACATCAAAACCGGCTGAGTGGATAACGCCAGCAGACCCAGCAGGAGCAGGACCGGCACGAGCACCCAGCCATCAACCCTGATAAACAGCAGCATGAAGATTGCCGAGCCCGTCACTGTGACCAGCAGCACGGGTTTTCTCCCCAACCGGTCGCTCAATGGTCCACTGGCCAGCGCCCCAACCACACCTGCCGCCTGGGCCAGGGCCAACGCACCGCCGGCGATCCACAGGGTCGCTCCTGCCTGGTTCATATAGGTAGGTAGATAAATCGAAATACACACCACCACGAAGCCTCTCAGCAGCGTTACTGCTGCCAACGGGATTCCCACACGGCGGACTGCCGGCAGCATGCCCGCCAGTCCGGAAGTACGTTCGCTGCGCGCCGGAATCGAACGCAGGCGCCAGTACAGGATCAAGGTGGCAGCCCAACCGGGGATCACAATCCGCCAGTAACCATCCAGCGACCAGAGCGATACAGCCCATACGACCATTAACGGCCCCAGGGTGCGGCCCAGTTCGCCTGCCGCCATGAACAGGCTCATCCCACGCCCGATGGAGTTGCCGCTGACCCGGGTGATCATCGCCGGCGCCGGCGCGTGGAAAGCCGCCGAGCCTACGCCGCAGAGAATTAACATCACCGCCAGCACCAGGGCATTCGGTGCGAGCCCCAGGCAGCTCATCATCGTCGCGGTTAACGCTGGGGCGAAGATAACGAAATAGCGCAGGCTTAAGCGGTCGGAAACATACCCGATCAATGGGTTGAGCAGGGCGGGCAGCTGGGCCAGGGCCGAGATTGCGCCAGCCATCGTAAGGGTGAGGGATAATTTCTCGATCAGCAGCGGCAGCAGAACCGGCAAAAAAGCAAAATAAGTATCGTGGATGAGGTGCCCGCCCGAGATAGTCAGGACCTGGGCTGTTTGAAAATCCGACTCGCTGGATTGCGTTACGCTTAGCGTATCCGTAGTTGCCATAATTACAGCTCCACCAGGCCATGTTGGGCCGCGATCGACACCGCTTCCGTGCGGTTGCTTGCACCCAGCTTGCGTAAAATCGCGCTGACGTGGAACTTGACCGTGCGTTCGGTCACCACCAGCGCCTGGGCGATCTCTTTATTGGGTTTCCCCTGGGCCATCAGGCCTAACACCTCTCGCTCGCGCCCGGTCAAGGTTTCCCCCCGCTCCAGGGGTGCGTCCGTCCCCCGCGCTGGAATTGTTCGATCAGGCGGGAAGCAACCACCGGCTCGAGCAGCGATCCGCCCTGGTTCACCACCCGCACTGCCTTGAACAATTCATCACGCGGCGTACCCTTTAATAGGTAACCGCGCCCCCCAGATCTGACCGCGGTCAGGATGCGTTCATCGGTATCATACGCCGTAAATTCGATCACTCTGGCAGTGGCTTTGATTTCCCGCAGCGCTTCCAACACCTGCACCCCATCTATCCCAGGCATTTCCAGGTCCAGGCAGATCACATCCGGCTGAAGTTCGGCAGCCATCCGCAGTGCATCCGCCCCGCTGCCTGCCGTGCCAGCGACCACAAAATCGGCCTGCGTGCCGAGGATGGCAGCCAGGCCCTCCCGCACTACCGGGTGATCATCGACAACCAGGATCTGGATTTTTTCGCTGCTCACGTCAGATCGATCCTAACCACTCGCTTTTCCATCCATACAACCTGCACTCTGAGGCAGGTATGCCAGTATAACAGAGGCGTTCGTAAACTCGCACGATTCCTGAGCCCTGCCAGTTTGTTACACCAATCTTGTCCGTCGAAATTGGCAGCATTCCGATCCGTTCGTCGGGAAGTGCGCGCTTGCTCTCACAGTGGGATTCTTACTTGAATCTGGGTGCCTTGGCCAGGCGCACTGCTGATTCGCAGACTGCCGCCCAGCAGCTTGGCGCGCTCATTCAGCCCAATTAAGCCAAACCACCCCCCTGGCACGGTTTCCGGATCAAAACCACGCCCGTCATCAATAATTGTCAGGGTTAATTCGTCCGGCTGTACGATCAGCGTTATCCCGGCTTGCCTGCGCGTGGCTGCGAATATTGGTCAGCGCCTCCTGCGCGATCCGGAAAAGCCCAGCTTCGACCCGTCCAGGCAATGGCGGCAGGCTTTCTGGCATTTCGCAGGTGATTTCCAGCTGCGCATCATCCTGGGAGGCTGCAAGAGTGGTTAATGCCTCCGCCAGGCTGCGCCCCTCTAACGGTGCTGCCCGTAAATCCAGCACCGAACGGCGCGCCTCATCCAGGCTGGCACGCTCCAGGAGCAGGGCCTCGTTGAGGATTGAGCGCGCATTCTCAGATTGGGAAGTGTTTTCAAGCAGGGCTTCTGCGGTTTCCAGCTTGAGCGTAATTGCTGCCAGTCCCTGGGCCAGGGTGTCGTGAATTTCACGCGCCAGCCGGTTGCGTTCATCCGCCGGACCGAGTTCGAGGCTGCGTTCGAACAACAGCGCACGCTCAACGGCGATGCTTAACAAATCGCCAATCGTGTGCAGCAGGCGTAAATCCTCCGCCGAGAGCTCCCGCCAGTCGGGGCTGGACACATTCAGCACCCCCAGCGTTCTGTTTTGTGCAAACAGCGGGATGCTGGCATGATTGCGCAGCCCGTCCGTGCCGTCCACCAGGTTTTTCAACCGGCTGCACGTGACCACATTCACATTCGCCGCGCCTGCAAGATCTTCCGCCGCGTACGTTTCCAGGCAGTAACACCAGCCTTCCATGCCGCGCGGGTAATTTGCCAGTCCGGGCGGCAGGTCTTTCGCAGCCGCCAGGTACGGCTCGCCAGCTCCGGGATGGATCAGCCAGACCCAGCCGGTGTGCAGGTCCAGCAAGTCCGCGACTTTGACCAGAGTCGCATGCAGGGCCTGGCTCAGGTCAACCTCCCGGTTTAACGCCTGGGCGATTTCGTTCAGAATGGAAAGCTCGCGGTTGCGCTGCCGCAGGATCTCGGCATCCGAAAGGTTCTCGCTGCCCATGACAGCCATTATACCGTTCCATGCCAGGCAGCGAGCCTACTCAAATGAGCATTACATCCCCCATGTGGCGCGGGTAATAGCCCCCCAGGGCCTGCACCCCGATCCTGAATTCAGCTGACGTTAACAGGTCCCAAACAGGCTGAAATATATCGAGAGATGCGAATTCCGCCGGGACAACCAGATCAAACGCCTCTTCAAAGACGGGGATGAATCCCATTTCGTTCTGCAGTGCAGCCGCAAATAACCCCAATCCGGCATCCGCACGCCCCTCCGCAACCATCATCGCTACCTGGAGATGGGTATCCGCAACCTGGTCGTATCCATTGATCGCACTCGGAGCCAATCCTAGTGACTGCAGTTTATGGTCCAACCACAGGCGGGTGCCCGTGCCGCGCTTGCGGTTGGCGAGGCGCACATCCGGGCGTGCCAGGTCTTCGATCCCGCGAATTTGCAGTGGGTTACCCGGTTGGATGATCAATCCCTGCAGCCGGCGGGCCAGGTGGATAATCTGCATCGGCTGCCCCGGGAAGATGCGCTGGACATATGGAAGATTGTATGTGCCGGACTCAAGATCGAGCAGGTGGCAGCCTGCCATATGACAGACCCCCTGCCTCAGGGCGATCAGGCTGTCCAGGCTGCCGACTGCCACCGGAATGAACTGCACAGGCGCGTCCCGCGCTCGCATTATCTCTGCCAGCAGCTCCAGTGCCAAATCATGGCTCGTAAAAGCCAGCAACGTCTTTGCCTGGTGGACCTCAGGGATGATCACCAGGTTAATATGGTATGCCCGTGCGGTCGCTTTGTAGTATTTTTCGATAAATCCGCGCACCTGGCGCGTCTCCGCCAGCTTTACAAGACCGGCTTTTTCCAGCTTCACCAGGTGGTGCCGGATTTTGGCTGGATAGGAATCCAGGTGATCTGCCAGCTGGCTCAACGTCGCCGGCGTATCCATCAGGTGCCGCAAAATCGCCAGCCGGGACGGGTCGCCGAGCAGTTGAAAGAGTTCCAGGGAGTGGATGGGATAAATTGGATCGGGGAGCATGGTGCCAGACCCTCTTGGGATATCTTATTATTATAAGAGAACTTAATGATAAAACTAAATCTTAATATTGGGGCTTTTCCGGTGACAATCAACAGGATGTTTGTCACACGGATCGCCGGGTTGACCTTGCTATACTAGATAAGCTGGACCAGTTTTCCAGCTCAAGTCTTAGCAGACACACATTTTTTTTTCCAGGTGCTGAACTTCATGCCTGGCATTTAACCCGCATTTTAAAAAAACAAGGCATATCCGCAGTCCCCGACCAATTCAAATCACAAAGGAGAATCTTCATGGAACTTGGTGGTTATGCAAATCGAATCGGGCATGTCGATCTGACTGCCGGCAAGGTTGAGTACAAACCCATTCCGGAAGAATGGGCTCTTAACTATATCGGCGGGCGCGGCCTGGGTGTCAAGTATGTTTTCGAAAACGGCCCATCCGTCGACGCCCTCTCGCCGGACAATATCCTGTGCTTTATGAACGGCCCTCTGACCGGTACCGCTGCCAATATGAGCGGCCGCATGGCGGTGGTCACCAAATCCCCTCTCACCGGCACCATTACCGACAGCCATCACGGCGGCTGGTCAGCCGCCCGCCTGCGCTGGGCTGGGTTTGACGGCCTGATCTTTTCGGGCAAATCGGCTTCACCCGTCTATGCCTACGTAGAAGATGGCAAGCTGGAGCTGAAAGACGCCTCTGCTGTGTGGGGCAAAACCGTACATGAAACGAAGAAGTATTTTCAGGATCTGTACGGCGAAAAAGACCTGACCGTGATTACCATCGGTCCTGCCGGGGAAAATCTGGTCAAGTATGCTTGCTGGGTGAACGAAGATGACCGCGCCAGCGGCCGCGGCGGTACCGGTTGTGTGGGGGGCAGCAAGCTGCTCAAGGCGATCGTTGTCAAAGCCGTGAAGAACTTCCCCCAGCCCAAAAACAAAGAGGCCTGGAAACCCGCCCATGACCGCGCCCTGGCAACGATCATGGATGAGAAAAACGTCACCAGCCCGCGCAAAGGCGGCCTGTCTGTGTACGGCACCAATGTACTCATGAATATTACCAATAACATGGGTGCTCTTCCGGCAAATAACAGCCAGTTTACCTCGTTCGAAGAAAAGGGTGAATTGATCAGCGGCGAATACGTCAAGGAACACATCCTGGTCAACGACCCCACCTGCCACGCCTGCCCGGTCGCCTGCAAAAAAGAAGTTGAAATCACAGAAGGGCCGTTCGCCGGGCTGCACATGGAAAGCGTGGAGTACGAGCCTGCCTGGTCGGTCGGCGCCAACTGCGGCAATGACAACATCGCATCTGTCGCCCAGATGATTTACCTTTCCAACACCTACGGCTTCGATGCCATTGAAATCGGCGATGTGTTGTCCGCCTACATGGAAGCCTCGCAGCGCGGCCTGACCAACGGCGATGGTGGATTGAAATGGGGCGATTATATGGGCATGGTTGCCTTGACTGAAAAGGTCGCCTACCGCAAGGGCATCGGGGACGTCCTGGCAGATGGCACGGATGCCGTCGCCAGGCACTTTGGCGTCCCAGAAATAGCCATGACGGTCAAAGGTCAGGGCATCCCGGCCTATGATCCGCGCGGTCTGAAGGGGATGGGCCTGGGTTACGCTACCAGCAACCGCGGCGCCTGCCACCTGCGCGGCTACTCACCCGCCAGCGAGCTGGGGTTGATCCCACTCAAGACCGATCCGCTGGCCTGGAAGGGCAAAGGCGAGCTGCTCAAGCTTCTGCAGGACCTGATGGCATTTTCCGATAGCCTGGATCTGTGCAAATTCAGCACTTTTGCCGAAGGCGCAGAAGAATTTGCCCTGCAGTACGCCGCCATGACTGGCCGCGATTTCAGCATGGATGATGTCTTGCAGGCCGGCGAGCGCATTTACAACCTCGAGCGCTATTACAACAACCTGAACGGCTTCAGGGAAGGCAGCGACACCCTGCCCAAACGCTTCCTGGAAGAGCCCTCCACGATGCCCGGCTCCGAAGGTCACGTCTGCGAGTTGGATTTGATGCTGGAAGAGTATTATCGGGTGCGCGGCTGGGTTGCTGGTGTTGTTCCAGAAGGCAAACTTAAAGAGCTGCAGATTATCTAATTGCAGGGGAGAATGCAAACGGGGCGGTCCCCTGACCGCCCCGTTTTTTTGTCTGTTCGATCAACCGGGTGATCCTCAGTCCCAGGCATCCAGGACCTCGCCCGGGAAATCGGCCTCTCAGCCGCCAGCTCTCAGTAGCTTCTTCTCCAAACCAGGCTGCAGTTTTTCCATGGCATCGTGGGTGGCCTCGACCACGATCCGCACCTGCCCAACCGCCAGCGAGCCCAGCTGGAAGTCCTCTAGTTGCGTCAACCAGGCCTGCCAATTTTCACCAACCACCTCACCCGGTGCGGATTTCTTGCCCCCCAGGTCCTCCAGGTAGGTTTCAATCAGCCACAAGGGAATCCCGCGTACCTCCCGCTCAACACGCACTAGGTTGGCTTCTCCCCCACCCACTGCCGGAAAGATATCGATTTTATCCTCTGGCTGCAGGATGGATTCCATCTCATCCTCAAGGTATGGCGCATCACGCCCATTGACGAAGAGATGGACATGCGGGTAAAGCACCCCGTCGTCATTCAACAGCTCACGCCGCATCAAGGGATAGCGGTTAACAACCTCGTCCAGTAGATCCTGGACGGTTGCTTCATTTTCCAGGCTGATCTCGATGGTTTTTTGCCCAACAATTTGCCGCAGGGTGGCGTAAAAATTGACTTTCATCCTTCCTTCATCTCCAGACGCTCCGGGTGGCTGTAAACGATCATCTGCCAGGCGCGGCTGCCAGTTGCATTGCCGCGTATGTAACCAATTAACGTGACGTTCCACTTGCGTGCCAGCCGGACAGACAGGCTGGTAGCCGATGTCCTAGAAACGACCACCGGGCATTCCATCCGCGCGGCTTTGGTGATCATCTCGCTGCTGATGCGCCCCGTCGAGACCAGGATGCTGCCCCGGGTCGCGACATGTTGTTGCATGCAGGTACCCCGTAGCTTGTCCAGCGTATTATGCCGCCCCACATCTTCGGCCGCGGCCAAAACCTGACCCTCCCGCCAGAGAATACTGGTATGGACCCCGCGCGTCACCGCGTACAATCCCGCAGAATCATACAGGGCACGCGCTGCTTTGCGCAGCTCATCCACCTGCACGCGGGTATTGATTTGCAGAGGAAGTCAGGCGGGCCGCCAGCTCGCCGAAAGTCACCCCGCCAGTGCAGCCTGAGGTCAGGATTTTCCGTTCCGGCATGTCGATCGGGTGATCCAGCCATACATCCACGCAGGTATTCCCCTTGATGCTGATATCGACAAACTCGTCGATCGATTTAACCAGGCCTTCGTTCGCCAGGAAGCCCACCGCCAGTTGTTCCAGCTGGATGGGCGTGGCTGCCATGGTGACCAGCTCGTGCCCGTTCACATACAGGCAGCACTCCCGTTCCTCGATGACCTGGCCATCTGGAATGGGTGTGAGCTGGTTTTCCTGCAGCACAAAGTAGCCCTCTGCCGCTGCGCCTGGCACGGATTCAGCGATGCTTTCCTGTTTTAACTTGCTTTTCATGGATATTCCTGCCCACCTGTATTTCGCGCACCAGTATACACTGCCAGACGTAAAAATATAGTTAATTCGTCGTGGGCTCCACAGCCACAGCACAGACTTTGTAATCCGGGATTTTCGCCAGCGGGTCACGGGCATCCAGCGTCAGCTCATTCGCCGCCGCTTCGGCAAAGTGGAACGGGATGAACACCACACCCTTGGGTGAGCGTTCGGTCACAATGGCTTTGACTTTGATCTGGCCGCGGCGTGAGCGCACGTTCACCCAGCTCGCATCCTGGATACCCTCCCGGAGCGCGTCTCCCGGGTGGATCTCAACGGTGGGTTCTGGATAGATTTCGTTCAGGCGAGAGCGGCGGGTGAGTGTGCCGCCGTGCCAGTGGTACAAAACCCGCCCGGTGGAAAGTATATATGGGTAATCATCATCCGGTAGTTCGGCTCCCGGGTTGAAATCCAATCCGGTAAACTGGCCGCGACCACGCGGGAAGCTTTCGCTGAATAAATACGGAGTGCCGGGGTCCTCCTCCGAGCTGCACGGCCAATGTACGCCCAACTCGGCTTCGAGGCGCGCATAATGAATGCCCTGGAAAGGCGGTGTCAGCGCGGCCATTTCATCCCAGATTTCGCCGGGATCACGGAAATCGAAGCCGGCGCTCTGCCTGCGGCCCAGGCGCGCTTCCACCCGCTGCGCCAGGTCTGCCAGGATCTGCCAATCGGGCAGGGCCTCGCCGGGCAGAGGCAGCGCAGCCCTGATGCGCTGGACGCGCCGGTCGCTGTTGGTGAACGTCCCATCTTTTTCAGCGAAGCTCGCTGCTGGCAGCAGCACATCCGCGTATTCGCCCGTTTCATTCAAAAATATGTCCTGTACCAGCACAAACTCCAGGTTTTCCATAACGTGCCGGGCATGGTGCAGGTTTGGCTCGCTCATAAGCGGGTTCTCCCCCATCACATAGTAGGCCCGAATCAGTCCCCGGTCGGCGGCATCCACCATTTCCATGGTGGTCAGGCCGGCCTCCGGATTCAGCGCCACACCCCAAAACGATTCGAACTTGCTGCGCACCGCGGGGTCATCTACCCGCTGGTAGCCCGGAAACACATTTGGCAGGCCGCCTGAATCGGAGCAGCCCTGGACGTTATTCTGACCACGCAGCGGGTTGAGCCCCGTGCCTGGGCGACCAATATGCCCGGTGAGCAGCGCCAGGTTTGCCAGGGCCAGGGCGTTATCGGTGCCGTGCACACTCTGGCTGATACCCATGCCCCAGTAGATTGCTGCCGCCCGCGCCTTGGCGTACAGCCGGGCTGCCTGGCGAATGTGTTCGGCTGGTACCCCAGAAATCGCTTCCGCCCATTCCGGGGTGCAGGTTCGGATAGTCTCTGCATAGGCTTCCAGGCCTTCAGTTCGCTGGTCGATGAATTCCTGGTTGTAAAGCTCTTCCATCACAATCACATGCGCCATTGCCTGAAAGACCGCCACATCGCTGCCCGGATTTTGGCGCAGCCACAGCGTTGCAAACTCAGTCATTTCAATCGCCCGTGGGTCCACCACAATCAGCTTTGCCCCGTGTTTGACCACTGCTTCCCGCATGAAAGTGCTGATGACCGGATGGGTCTCGCTCGTATTGGAGCCGGTCACAATAAAGACATCCAGATCTTTCATCTCAGCAATCGAGTTCGACATGGCCGATGACCCGATTGCAATCTGCAAGGCCGTTACCGAGGCCGCGTGGCACAAGCGCGCGCAGTGGTCCACGTTGTTCGTTCCCAACACGCCGCGCACAAATTTTTGGAACACATAATTGTCTTCGTTGGTGGCTTTAGCGGAGCAGAAAGTGCCCACCGCATCTCCGCCGTGCTGCTTCACAAAGCCAGACAGTCGGTCAGCCGCCAGGTCCAGGGCTTCTTCCCAGGTTGCCGGGCGGAAACCATCCAGACCAACGGGCTGGCGTGGTCGTTGGTCCAAATCTTTCCGGATCAAGGGGTGCGTCAGGCGCGAAGGGTGGTTCACAAAATCCATGCCAAAGCGGCCTTTGACGCACAGCCGTCCAAAATTGGGAGCCTCGCTCGGGGGCGCAGTCACGCGCAAAATGTGATCCTGGTGCACGTGTAAATCGACCTGGCATCCCACTCCGCAGTATGGGCACGTGCTGCGCACAACGGTATTTGCCTTAATCATTCTGCCTCCATAAAGCAGCCATCACACATTTTAAGATTTCATCTGCAGCCGGCTGTTTGCGGCGGCTGCGGCGAGTTACCCGGCGAATTTCATCAAAACTTAATCCCTGCTCGAGCAGGAATTCCGCTTTCCCTTTCAGAGCGCCGGTTGGGCAAACGGCGACACAGTTCCCGCAAAAAACACAGGTCGTTTCGGGCATGGGTGCTTCGAAAAATGTCACAATCCGGCTTTCAAAACCGCGCCCGCCAATGCCGAGGGCATACGTAAATTGCAGATCGTCCGCACAGGCCTGAACGCAGCGCCAGCATTGGACACATTTTTGGTAATCACGCACATAAAATGGGTTGTCATCCAGCACCGGCTGCCCGCGTTTTACGGCCTCCGGGAACCTGTTCCCATCCGCACCAAACACTTCCATCTGGCGTTGGAGTTCAGGAGATTCGCTTAAATCAACACTGGCAGCCAGCATTTCCAGGATCGTACGCCGGGCGCGCTGGACACGCGGGCTCGTCGTGCTCACCTCCATCTCGTCCAGAGCTTCAGTCACGCAAGCCGGGGCCAATAAGCGGCGTCCTTCGACCTCTACGACGCACTGCCGGCAAAGACCGTTGGGCGTCGTCAAGTCGTGATAACAAATCACGGGCACTTCGACCCCTGCCTCGCGCGCCGCCTCCATCAAGGTGCTGCCCCTGGGGACAGACACTGCGACCCCATCGATTTTTAGCTGGACTTCAGGCATAAGTTTCTCCTATTCGTTGCTCCGGTCCTCGGGGCAGTGCGATGAAGCGTTCCAACAGCTCATTTTAAAAACCTGGCTCGAAATAATCGCCTGCAGCAGATTGATCTCCGTCATTTTCAGCCCTGTGCAGCCTGCTGAAATGAATGCTGAGGCTTTCGGCCCATTTCCTCTGAGTAAACCCGCATAAGTTTTCAAATGATTAGCCCATCAGATTGGTTTACTTTTACAATTCGCTCGATTAATGCAAGGTTTATACTTGCGCCATGTTCAGCGGATGGCTCTAGGACTTGAATAATTCAGGCCAGTGGGTGTGGGCACTGAGAACAGCCATCGCTGCAGTCTGTCCCAGACCACATAGAGAAGCGTCAGTCATCGTCCAGCCAACATCCTGCAGTCGCTCTAAATCACCCGGCAGGGGGTGTCCATGTGCAAAACGTTCCAGGATTTCAAGCTGGCGTTGGGTTCCCAACTGGCAGGGATAGCACTTGCCGCAGCTTTCATGGGCAAAAAAATGGGCCAGGCTAACGAGCACGCGCCGCAAATCCCGGCGGTCATCGAAAACCATTACCGCCCCCGAGCCCAAAGCCAGCCCGGCCGCGCGCAGGTCTTCAAACGTCAGCCGGACGTCCAATAGATCCGGAGGCACGAGCATGCCTGCCGCTCCTCCCAATAAAACCGCCTGCAGGGAACGCCCGGCACTTACCCCACCCCCGAAACCATCAATCAGCTCGCGTAGCGTCAGCCCGAACGGGGCTTCCACCAGGCCCGGTCGGCGCACATCTCCAGACAGGCAGAATAATTTGGGGCCGGGTGATTTTTCTGTTCCCAGGCTCCGGTAATGCGCGACCCCCTGGCTGAAGATCATTGGCAGGTTGCAGGTAGTCTCGACGTTGTTGATGACGGTTGGTTTTCCATACAAACCATAGGTCGTCGGAAAGGGTGGCTTCATGCGCGGGAAACCGCGTTTGCCTTCAATGGACTCAAACAGGGCCGTCTCTTCCCCGCAAATGTACGCCCCCCCTCCTGAACGCAGCTCGACTTCTAACGTCAGCGGCGAACCAAGAATGTTTTCACCCAGGTATCCTGCTGCCCGGGCTGTATCCAGGCATTGGGCGATTACCTTCTGGGAATGGGTGTACTCGCCGCGCACGTAAATCACTCCCCGGGTGGACCCAATTGCATAGGCGGTGATCAACAGCCCTTCCAGCATGGAAAAGGGGTCGTATTCCATCAAGACCCGGTCTTTGAACGTCCCAACTTCAAATTCATCGGCATTGATAACGACATATTTTGGCTCACCGCTCGCCCGGGCCGCGCCCTCCCATTTAATACCGCTCGGGAAGGCTGCGCCGCCTCGTCCAACCAATCCGGCGGCTTTCACCTGGGCAATCACCTCTTCCGGGGTCATTTGGAGCGCTTGGCGCAGCCCAACGAAGCCTCCCTGGGCAAGGTAATCATCCAGGCTGAGCGGGTCGATCGTTCCCACCCGCCCGGTCAGCCAGCGCCCTTCGCCGTACAGCCGGTATCCCGGCGAACCGCCCGGCGCAGTCAGCCAGGTATCCAGCTCCTCTGCCGCGATGCCCCCAACCAGGTGCTCCCCCACCAGCCCGTTTGGCGCGTGGTCGCACAACCCCAGGCAGGCAATTTCACTGACCAGGTACTTCCCATCCGGGCTGGGCGTGCCGGGTTGTACCTGCAGGCGCTGGCAGACCGCTGCCATCACCTCCCGCCCGCCGGCGTTCTCGCAGATCGTGCTGGTGCAGAAGCGGATGTGCGTTTTGGCAGTCGGCTCGAGGGAAAGCAGGTCATAAAACTCGATCACCCCATAAACTTCCGCCAGCGGTACGTTGAGGGCTTCTCCAATCGCCGCGGCAGCATCCTTGGGAATCCAGCCAAATTGTTTTTGCGCCTCCAACAATGCTGGCAAGAGCATCGTCTGCCCTTGTCCGGTGTATTTCTCCACCGCAAATCCTCCACCTTCCCCCGTGTTGATCTGCATGACATCCATATGGCCTCCGCCAGGACCACCTGACAGCCATTATGGCTGCTGGGTGGCCTGATTTCCGATCAATAAGAGTATAACAATCCACTATTCGAGTGGTCAAGAAGCAAATGGAACCGGTATCACCAAATCGCCAATGCCCCTGGCAGGCTGATCCAATCACCCTGGGTGAAAAATACCGCTTGCGCTAGCCGAGCAGGCGTGCTAAGATTGCACAAATTTTTTTAGAGCTACTTTCGATGCGCGTTCTTCCCCGGTTTCATTTCCCTAAAACCAGACCAATCTCTATCTGCCAGGCAGGTGCACTAACACTGCCGCCCCCTGGCAAATCACACTAATTTGCTGGCAACACCATGTATGTTCTTGCTTGTGTTCTTATGCGTATACAACCCGCTGTTCTTTATGGGAGGAAATTCATATGGGTGCAGCGAAGTGCCCTGCCTGTGGTAAGCTGATTGAGCTGGGGCGTAAGCCTCGCATGGGTCAAAAAGTACGCTGTTTTGACTGCAGCTCGCGTTTGGAGGTCGTCTGGCTGGATCCACTTGAGCTCGATTGGCCGGAGGCTGAATACGAAGATTTAGGCGATGACGATGAAGACGAGGACGGCTGGTAACCTCAGGTTTCCGAAAGCAAATCGCCCGTTGGGAGTAATACCTGCCGGGTGAAACGCGTCTAATTCCTAACACCAGGCAGCTATTTTGCCGCTGAGGAAAAATTATGGAAACCTACACGGAATTACGTGCAGCCAAAGATCATTTCTTTAAATACGATCGTCACAGCCCGCTCACACCGGCGCAGCGCACCAGCTTTTCCGCCCTGGAATACTTCCCGGACAACCCGGATCTGCGCTTCGAAGTTCAGGTGGAGCGCAGCCCTGGCAGCGAGCGCATCGCCATTGAGACATCCACCGGCGACGAGCAGGTATACACTCGCTTCGGCACGTTCGGCTTTGAAGTCGATGGGCAGCCGGCGCGGCTGACCATCTACGCCAACCAGCATGGCTATTTCCTGCCTTTCGTGGATGCCCAGGCTGGCAAGGAAACCTACGGTGCCGGGCGTTACCTCGAGCCCGAAGTGCTGCCGGATGGTCGCTTCCTGATCGATTTTAACCTGGCATACAACCCTTACTGCGCCTATAACCCGCACTGGTCCTGCCCACTGACGCCGTTTGAAAACCGGCTCAAGGTCCCGATCCGTGCCGGAGAAAAAGACTTCGCCGAGCACGAGCAGGCTGCCTGAGACCCCTGCCGCATATCCGCGAAACAATCCTCCTTCGACAGTGGGGAAATATTGGTGAAAAAATCGATCTCGACCGAGCTGACAGGAGCCAATATTGCCAGGGTCCTGGACTTGCTCGCTGTTGCGCCTGCGGAGCTGAAACGCCTCAGCGCTGGTTTGCCTGGAGAACAGCTTCAACAGCCGCTGGGCACCGGCGAGCGTTCCTTCGCGGAAGACATGGCGCACCTGATTAATTCCGAAGCGCGCTCATCCGAAGCCATTTACCTTGCGCTGCTCGTAAATGAGCCGCTCCTGGCGGATGTCCATTCCGAACGGCAGTTTGGCAAGCTGCTGCGCTTCGACCTGCTGCCGTTTGTCGATTTGCTGGCTTATTTCCGGCTGCGCCGGGCCATTTTGCTGCGCGTCTTGGCTGGGTTGGTTGAAAACCAGTGGGTCCGTACCGTCCGGGAGGCGGGCAAGCAGCGCCAGGAATCCGTCTACTGGCGGGCACGCGCCCTTGCCCTGCACGAAGCCGAACACCTGGACGACCTCGCGCATAAATTGGGCCGGTCCGGCTAAGCCCGGCAGTTTTGGGGCAACAATTGCAAGACATTATTCTCGATCACAACCTGCGCTATCCCCTCTGGGCCGTCGAAGATCTGTACAAGCTAGTTCACCAGGCAGCTATGGGCAGCGAGCACGCGCTGAGCGACGAAGCGCGTGTGCGCGCCTGGCTCGCGCGCGAGCTTGGTCAGCTTGGGCCGGGGCCCGCCGATCCGCTGATCGATCCCATTTCGCCAGATGGGCGGATCGTCCGCATCCACCTGCGCCCTTTTGCCAGCCGCCAACTCGATCCAGAAGACTTGTTGGCTGCCTTCATCCGCACCGCCCGGGAGTTTACGTCATCCGCGATCAGCTTCCGGGAATATACCATCGTTGCCGTCCGGCTTGCCGAGGAGAACATCTTACCCTTTAGCCCCGGGCAGGTTACCACGTTTTTTGCCGGGATGCAGGCAGCAGGTTATCCCGCTGTCCATCATTCCCTACCCTTTGCGGCGCACTACCGTCCCGCATACCGGGTCGTCGCCCGCGATCTGCTGCCTGCCGCGATCCTCGCTGCGGCCTGAATGCAGCAGGAGCCGACATTAAGCGACAGGCGCTCCCTTTGCAAAGCGTTTGAAGTCTGGTAGAATCCAACCGCTTTGATGAGTATTCTGCCCTCGTAGCTCAGTGGATAGAGCATTTGCTTGCGGAGCAAAGGGTCGGGCGTTCGAGTCGCCCCGAGGGCGCCTAGATGTGGCGGCAAAAACAAGGAAGACCCCTACATATGCCGGTAGGGGTCTTTTCTTTTAATTTCATTACTGCTTATTTAATGCGTATGGATCGGGCCGCCCTCAGTCAAGCTGCTGTTGACGGTTGAGCCTTAGCTTAGTGGTACTCTCGCTAAGTAATTTTACAAAAGCCAGACCCGCCCCAAGGAGGTAATTGTACTTGCGGTTTTTTCTTCCACTGATACGGATAACGATGCTGGTTCCAATACGCCAACGCCTCCCATAAGGCAGCTTCCAATTCAGCCCGGGTTTCGAATTTGCGACCCCTGAGAGCTAGCGACTTGAGCTGCTTCCACCAAGGCTCGATCAAATTCAACCAGCAGGCATACTTGGGTAAGAACAGGATTTGGATTTCAGGCCAGGCCGCCAAAGCAATCCGGGTATCGCGACTATGATGGCTACTCAGATTATCTTCGATGATCAACAGACGTTCAGCAGGGAAAGTGTGAATAACCTTTTCCAGCAGTTGGATATGACTGGCACTGTCCCTTTTCTCACTCACGACCAGAGCTGCTTCACCTGTTGCAGGTTCGAAGGCACCGTGCGCCCAGACCTTACCTCGGCGTCCGTAATCCGGCTCGAAGGTTGCTCGCGACCGATTGACAACCCATTCTGCTCCTGGGTAGGTTTTGACTGCCAGCGGTCCCAACTCATCCAAACAGATGGTTCTAGTCCTGGAAGGCGGCGATACGTACGCAGCGACAATCAGCCCCTTTTTTCCACAAACTCAGGATCGTGTTTCTCGGGTTCATGGAACCAACTCTCCTGCTTGCGCCAGCGAAACCCTTCGCCTTCGACCCAGGTCCAGATGGTTGAGTCGGATAAATGGATCCCATGGCGTTCTTTGAAGGCTCTTTGCAGGCGCTCCAAGGTCCAAAGCTCAAAAGGATATCCCAGGCTCCTGGGTTTTTGCAACGCCAGATCTAGCAAAGCACTGCGGGTTTCCTGGTTGTGGGTCGGTGGTCGCCCGGGTCGCTCTTCATCCACCAATCCGGCAATCCCCTGTTCATTGAAGCGCTTTACCCATTCGATACCCATGGGTGCCCCTTTGAAGCCAGCGCGCTCGCCCGCTCGAGAGGCAGCCAATTCAGGATTATCCAGCATAGCCGCAATGATTTGGGCACGCTGCACAAGCCGAACGGGCTCTGTACGCGATTTTGCCAGGCGTCTGATTTCCTGTTCTTCTTCTCTTGTTAATGTACGAAGTTTGATCCGTTTTGACATGCTGTCCTCCTGTTCCCAGGAGAACAATTTTAACCTATTTCACGAGAAAACCACTTAGTTCTGGTTAATTAGGCACTGTCAGATAAAGAACATCACCTTTTAACCGAATTACCCCATTACCTGTAGGTAGACAGATGTTGCAGCATATTTGTTGCCGACGCGCGAAATTGAGTTGCGCTGGAACTATCATGTATAGCGGAGGATGCCCCAGACAATAAACCGCAAGCTTATTCATTTTTGGGGACAGCATTTCTCGAATCCAAATAAATAGCTAGAGGCAGCTGAGAAGGCCTTTCAACTATTATCTGGCTCTCCATCCATGCCTGCAGATCTGATTCCCGAATTCTCACGTTCCGCCCAATCTTCAGGTGCGGAATCTGATTGCGCGACACCAGGTAATAAATCTTGGACTTGGAGATTCTCAGGTATTCTGCTACCTCGGGGATGGTTAATACGGGGTCGTTCATACTCGTATCTTCCTTGGAGTCGGTCCATAATTTTTGCTAAATAAACCGTCGCCACTATCTGTCTCACTTTAGGGGCATCTGTAATAATAACTCGTCCAGCGGGAACGATGGCCTATCCTCCAGGCTCACTCCCGCCCGCAACACAAACCAACGATAGTCGACACTTGGAGCGCAGTCTTCCACGCACAGATCACTCAGCCTGTTTTTGCATTGTGTACAGGATGAGTATGGGGGTAAGGCAACACGTGAGGTCTTGCGTTCCATTTCCTTCATCATGTAAAATCCAATCCACTTCTACGGCCAATACCAGAATGAGATCAAGGCCCTGGCCATTTGGGATAAACCATACGAGAAGTCCTTTGTGACGAGCAAGTCAAACTTCAAGTCGCCCAGGTTTGGTACATTCCAAGCTTGGGTATGCTTCTCCGGGCATAGATACCTCTGTACTATGCTTTGAGGCAGGTTGTATCTGGAAGTTACCACCCGAATTGCAAATGGGAATTGGTACGCCTAGTGTGTTTGCGCCTGCTCCATGGTGCTTCCGCACACCCGGCACCGAATACCTGCGCTCGTGCCCCTCACCGAGCAAGCAGATGTGTTCGGGTATGCGGACAGTTTCAGGCGTTTGCACTTGCATCATGACACTGGTGTGATAACTTATAAACAGCAATGTGAACGGCAGTTGATTACTTTATCGCCGTAAGGATATCCCACTGCCCATCTCCCAATTTATCCCGATCTTCGAACCACTTGCTTCACTACCGGATCTGGATATCCAGATTATGTTGAAAACCAGCAGATAAAGCAGTTGTAAACCTTTATGCCATCCTGCGTCGGGGCACAAGCTGTTCCCCGTATGCCTTGCGCATCAACGTCAATCGGTTCAAGATGGTTTTTTCCGTTCGACCCATGCGTAACGCGATCTGCTTTGCAGTGTGGCCTTTCACCCACAGCTCCAATACCATACTTTCATCACGGGAAGGTGAAGAATTCACACTTTTCATGTCACGGTTGTCGTTCGTGATATCCCGAATGAGGTCTTCGTGATTGCCTTCAATGAATTCAAGCCGTAAGGATCGTCTCAATCCGGCTTGTACTTGCATCCAACTGTGATGGCGTTGCTCACGGAGTACGTTCCTAATCAACGACGAAGCCTTCTCATCATTCCCATCCACAAGTGCCAGGCGGATCGATGCAAATGAGCCTGACTGGTGTTCCAGGATTCTGTCTTCATAGTGACTCACATCTTCCAGGTCAGGATCAGGGGGTGCGGGGATCAAAATCAGTGTTTGGTTTGAATCAATTGGAAAGATCTCCATCATCATAGTTGCTCCCCAATGGCGATGGATGAGCGTTTGCTTTGTTAAAATCCAGTTATGTTCACTGTAAGATTCCTGGTGGATCAGAAAAATATCTGGGTAATTGTCACTCAGCCAGGTGATGAGTTTCTCGTTGACCGAATTGATGTCTTCGGGCAAGATGTATCGAACGCAGCTTGACGTGTCAATCATTTCTCACGCTCCTCTCGCGAGACATAGCTTTGTCTGGTCACATCGATCCGGTTATGGCCCAGCTTGAGGGATGCCTCCAACAAGGCTTGGCTGTCATCAGCGCCGAGTGCTCTGGCTCGATGGTAATCTTCGACGCTGAATGTCTTGCGATAGCCATGGGTTCCCAGTGGCCGAATACCTAATTCCCTGCAGGCTTTCCGTACAAGCTTTCTTGCCCGATCCGGCAACTTCAATCGGTCAGCGAAAAGGTGACCGGTTGGCTGGATGTCCGACAAATTCTTGAGGGCAGACATAAATTCCTGAGCTTTGGGTGAATAATTGAAAGTGCGCGGCCGGCCGCCTTTAGTATGGTTTACGTTCCCTTCTAGGTTCAGAGAGATCGTCCCGTTTTCCAAGTCGATGTCCTGACCGCGTAGATAGGTAGCTTCGGCGATGCGCAACCCGCCTGCCCACATCTGCGTGAGCAACCTGGCTACGATGATATCCTGTGGAGCGATGTACGCGATAATCGCCTGAGCTTCTTCTTCAGTGTAGGGGATGGGCTTTGGTTTTGAATGGAAACCGCCGGGTCCACCCTGGTTTTTGTTGGGCAGCAGCGGGAGTATGTCCGATGAGAAGATGCCTGTCTTGCGGCAGGCGATGTCCAGCTTGCGCAGTGAGGCGCAGACGCGTGCGATCCTCCCGCCTGAACGCTCTCTCTGTTCCAACTCATCGATATAAGCTAGCGCCATCTCTTGCCTGACCTCAGAGAGATGTTTTACATCGGTCCAATTTATTCGGATAAATCGTGCAAACTGGTGTTCATCCGCCGACATGCAACGCATGGTGACGATGCCAGTGATCAGCTCTGCATCTCGGTGGCGTTGCTTGGCTTTATGCCGGCTGGCGACGGGTTGAAAGATGCCTTGCAGGGCTTTCATCAACTGGTAGCCCACGCTGCCTTGATTGTTTTTGCTTGTCACTCACCTGCATAAATCCAAAATTAATGATGACCGACCGGGAAACGCTTTTCCCTTAGTTTCCTATTATGGCTTTCTGCTTCGCCAACCTCGGAAAGACAACGCCGGCTCATCGCCTTGAGTTGCAACTCCCTTTTTGGAGAGAGCCTGCATATTTCGCAGGTTGATCGCTTGAGTGAGGCCCACGCTGCAGATGAGCAACCCAACAGCTACAGTGCGCTGCCCAACCGCCCGGCGAAAGTGCGGCTGGGGATGGGGAAACGGAGAAATATTTTTGCGGGTAACCTCCTTTTCTTTGTCAAATCGTTTTGTTTCGAGTTCTCCTTCGAACGTTCATTCTGGCATACCGGCCAACGTTTAGATGAGAGAACCGATTGCCACAAGGCAAAGTTAAAAAAGAAACCACACATCCAGTGGGAAAATGACCCACCAACGTATGGTTTCTGTATCACTGATATTTGGCGCTGAGACCAGCGCGTTGGTTATCGTTAATCAAATATTACCAGCGAGATTTTATTTGTCAAGCGATTTTTGGCAAATCGAGACCTTTGTTCTCCTATGTCCGAGACATGCGTTCCGGTCCTAAATGTGATCCGAAGTCCTTTAAATGCATAAAATGTTGCTCTATTTGCACTTTGGATGTAATAAGACATCAGAATACATCCTTATTAACCAAATATACCTTGGTGGATCCCAACGATTTTTCTGGCACGTCCCCTAGGCACGATTTCGACAAGACCATGGGAATATGGCCGCGGTTTGGGCTCTACTAGACCCAGGGAGGGTTTATCGAAACCCAAAGCTAGTGAGAAAACCTTACGAACCAAATTATTTATTCGCTGGTAGGGCTGGTCGAGCGTTCAAGGATTGTCTGCAAAGCCTGTACGCACCGGGAATCGAAGAGTTTCTCCCTATTCGTTTGTATATAGGTAAGGGTCTCTTTTACACTCAGGGCTGACCGATATGGTCGTGAGCTAGTCATGGCATCAAACACATCTGCCACCATAATAATCCTCGCAAGCAGGGAAATTTGTTCACCTTTCAAACCAAATGGATACCCAGAACCGTCTAGCCTCTCATGGTGCTCCAGGATTCCAGGGACGATGCCAGACAGCGCGTCCATCTGTCCTAATATTTTTGCCCCAATGACCGGGTGGCACTCGATTTGTTTGCGTTCATCTGGTGTCAGGCTGCCCTGTTTATTCAAGACAGTATCATGAATACCGATTTTCCCCAGATCGTGCAGCAAACTGCTGATCCGGATCTCATTAATCTGAGAGGCACTCAGGCCCATTTCCTGTGCAATCATCACTGAGTAATCTGACACACGACTAGTGTGACCCTGAGTTCCGGGATCTTTCGCTTCAATGGCCGACACCAGCGCCCGGATCGCATCCAAGAATAACCTCTCTGAGCTTTCATAAAGCTCAGCAACCTGCAAAAGCGCGCTGGTTTGCTCGGCAAGAATTTCCAATACATGCGCATCCTGTTCCTTAAAATTACCTGAGCGCTTATTGAGCACCAATAACCCACCCACATTAGCGCCATCTTGCCTGGGATTCTCTAACTCCTCCCAACTCGTCAGTTGGGCAGAGATCGCAGTGTTGGTCGTATAGTTTTGTGAACGCGCCTGCCTTGTTGTTTTATCATCTGGGTTATGGTTGAAATTCGGCGTCTGTAAATCGGATTGCTTGGGAGCCTTGAAAGATACGTTGTAAATGGTTTCATGCGTTTCTGGATCAACAATGAAAACCGAACTACGTTCCGCCTCCAACAACTCGCTTGCTTTCTCAGTCACAGTTTGAAGTAATTGATTGCGGTCAAGTATTCCGGTCATTTGACTGATCGCTTGGAGCAATCCTATTAAACGCCGGTTTTGTAGCTGACTCTGCAATAGTTGTTCGCGTTGATCCAGCCCAAATGCAAGGTGATCTGCCAACAACTGCAGAGTGGTCAAGTCGGCGGATTGGAAGTTAAACAAATGGATAATACCTAGGCTGCGTTCAGGGAGGCGCACAGGCAGGACAATTAGGTTGTGCATGCGGCTGGCTTCCCCCGGATCAGCTGCGAGCAGCCAGGGAGGGTCGTTATACAGCTCACCCACCGTAAAACACTGAGTGCCTGTCGCAACCGGGTTTGTGTACTCCAGGCTTGAATTTACCCGCAGACCCAGTAAATGTAGGTTCTTTAGATCCCCACGCATGGCTGTGATCACGGCATCCGAGGTCTCAAGATCAAAACAGAAATATGTTGCTGACCCTGCTTGAGCCGCATGGATGATTAGGTCAAGCATTCCATCTAAAAAGGCACACTTATCACTTAGGGCAAAAACGGAACTCAATCCCGCCAGCAGGTTTATGTTCTCTTCTCGCCCATTGACAATCTTTATACCAGTGTAAACCGCCGTTGGTTGCAAAATCATATTAGTCATATATTTATTCCCCTGTATTTACTGCTGCGAGTTATTCCTGCGGGACCCAAGTGTTGGTGGAGATATTGGCCCCGGACCAGACGTACGAGCCCGACCAGACATAGCTGCCCGACCAGACGTAACTGCCGCTCCAGACATAGCCCCCGCTCCACACATAGCCGCCTGACCAGACATATCCGCCACTCCAGACGTAGCCGCCGCTCCAGACATAGCCGCCGCTCCAGACGTAACCGCCGGACCAGACATAGCCATTGGCGTCCATCAGGTAATAATTGCCGTTGGCATCCAGGTTGGCGTAGCCGCCGTAATGCTGGGCGCCTGAAAGATCGTTGGCAATATTGAGGCCCTGGTTGGCGCTGTCGGTAACATTCGAGTTGACCGCCCCATAGGCATCTACCCGCCCTGCTCCTTGCTGGAAGATACTGTACGCCAGGCTACCATCGGGATTTTGGGCCGGTTTAGCGCTCGCCATCAAACGGTACTTTACCTGGTCTGGCGTCAGGTTCGGGTTCTGCTGTAGCATCAGCGCTACGATGCCGGAAACCAAGGCTGTTGCCTGGGAAGTGCCTGACATTGTAAAGTAGCCCCCATCCGCCCAAAATTCTGGGTGTTGTATTGCTATTTGTTTATAACTTGTCATTAAACCAAGCATATGCCCACCGGGAGCGACCAGATCTGGCTTCACGAAGCCTTCTACGGTAGGACCTGCTGAGGAGAAGGACGCCAGGATATCGTCGCTGCCATCCGCCGGTGTATAGTTATCTGTCATTGCGCCAACGGTGATGATGTAAGGCACATTACCGGGTACGCCGACAGTCATCGGGTCAGGTCCGTTGTTACCAGCTGCCGCTACCACTACAATGCCCGCCTGCCAAGCCCGCATCACTGCCTGGTTGAGCGGATCATCCCAATAGTATGACTGTGGAGATGCGCTGAAGGACAGATTGAGCACTCGAATGTTATAGGTGTTTTTATTGGCTACGATCCAATCCAGCCCCCGAATGACATCCAAATAATTGCCAGATCCATTGGCGTCAAAGGCTTTGACGACGACCAGGTTTGCATCAGGTGCAATCCCGTTATACAAGCCTTCGGCAGGCAGGGATGGATTGGTATTCGTACTGCTGAGCATGATCGAGGTGATATGTGTGGCGTGCCCGCTATCATCGTTCACACCGTACCCGGCCGGGTAGTAAACCGGGCCGCGCCATGGCAAGGGGATGATCATATCCCGGATAGAATCGTAGCTTTCCAAGACTCGCCATTGGCGATTGGTGTCCAGGCTGAAAGCCCCAAAGTTATCCCAACCAGTGTCCAATACTGCTACCGTCACGCCGTCGCCAGTTATCCACTGCGTGTGTAGGAGATCAGCCCCGACGAGAGCCGGGTATTGGGAATAGTTCGCTTGAAAGGGAATAGGAGGAGCCGCCGGAGGCGAATATTCGATTTGAAGGTTGTCGACATAAAAGCGTACGGACGGGAATTTTTTCGATGTAGAGAAACGAATCATAGTACTTGCATTCCGATAACTGGTAATATCATAGCTAGCTGACAGCATCGCCGTATCGTTGCCCCCTCCTGAAAAGCGTGCCAGCTCCTTCCAGGTTCCGCCAGAATCTTTGGAGATTTCCAGAGCGACGTAGTTGCCTGAATTTTTGAAGTTATCTACCCGGCGATAATCGAAAGTCAGAGTAGCCGTACCCGCCGTACCCAAATTTACAGTCCGGCGGATACTTCGATTTTTATCCATGAGTTGCAGTACACCGTTGGTAATAGTGATACTACTTGTACTGGGGTTGCCATCATCGCCAACCTCTATCCAATCAGATACCCAAGGCTGAGTGCCGTTATTATTACCATAGGATACAACATTGAAGTCATCCCGTACGGTTTCAGAGCTGACGCTCTGTGTTTCAACCGCGCGATCTTCGTAGGTGCGTACTCCAGGCATACTCTGAACCAGTTTCAACTGGTGCTGGGTAAGTTGCGCCCCGACAGCCTGGATGATCCCCAACTTGTGCGTCACTTTTCCACCCACTCTAATCACTGCCTCTGCTGCATGAGTGGCATCCCCTGCCTGTACGATGTAGCTTGCAGACCGTAAAGCAGTTCCCCCGGTGCTCTCACTCCAGACTGTATAAGGCGCTGCAATTGGCAGCACCAGACTCAGGATCACGATCCACAGGTAGAACCGCTCGATCGAAATGGAGAATTTGCGCTGAGTCATTGTAGTATCATTCATATCATCACCAAAAATTATTTAGGTAATTCGCCGAAAGTATCTTAATTAACTAAAGATCGAAAACGGCGAATTACTTTTGTATTCGGCTGAAACAGGATCTTGTTTTTGTGAAATTTATTTCAGCCGATTACCTAGAAAAGGAATCTGCTACCTTTTTTCATTTATCCTAACGTTTCTCGCTTATTCTTGCGGACCCCCAACCATTCGTAGAGATGTTAGCCCCGACTAAACATATAAGCTTGACTACATTTGGCTGCCCGACCATTACCAGCCACCGCTCCACACATAGCCACCCGATCAGACATAGCTGTTGATGTCCATCAAGAAGTAGTTCCCATTGACATCATGGTTGCCATTGGTGCCATAATATTCGATTCCAGTCAGGTATCTGGAGATATCGAAGCCCTGGCTGGCTTCCTCCGCTTGCATGATATAGGCCTTGCCTGCTGTGACTTGGGCTGAGGCATATGCAACCGACGCCAGCAAGGGAAAGATCAGGATAATTCAGACGAACAGCCGGGCAACCGCCTTTCATCCTATAGAAGAATAGTTTTGTGTCCACGAGATTCTCCCATTGCCTATAGTGGTAGTGTTTCCGCCTACCAATCCACCCAGCGGCTGGCTTGCATACTGGCACCAGATGAATTCGTCCAGTCCAGGTTACCCGACCAGATCAACCTACCACCCGATAAGATCAATTTGGAGGCTGCCCAACTATCCGTGTTTCCAGACCACACCATCAACCCGCCTGACCAGATCATTTTGCTACTGCTCCAGCTCAGATTCTCTCCTGCCAGGCTGGTATCATAGATTTCGGGACTGTAACTACTGCCAGACGAACTCTGTAGTACACTGCCAGACCAGATCAGCTTGCCGCCAGCCCAAATCAGCGCTCCCGCCGAGTCTGCCAGCTGTGCACCCGACCAGATTAGCTTGCCCCCTGACCAGATCATTTTGCCAGCCGCGTCGAACAGCTCACCGCCCGACCAAATCATTTTGCCGGCCGTATCAAATAGCTGCCCGCCCGACCAGATCAGCCTTCCACCCGACCAGATCAGCCTTCCAGAGCCGTCGAACAGCTCGGTGCTGTTCCACTCCCAGCCCTGCTCCGACCAGGTCAAATCGTATCCCCCTGACCAAATCAGCTTGCCGCCCGACCAGATCAGCTTACCGGCTGCATCAAACAAGTCACCCTCCGACCACACCAGGCTTCCAAAGGCGTCGTAAAGCTCGTCCCCGCTCCACACCAGCACTCCGCCTGACCAGATCAGCTTGCCTGCTCCATCGTATAATGCATCGCTGTACCAGCTCAGCCCGCTTTCCGCCCAGTTCAGTTCGCTGCCCCCGCTCCAGGTCAGGCGCCCAACCGTCCAGGCTGTTCCCTCTGGCAGCTGATCCAGCAGCATCCACTGCTTGCTGTTCGCATCGCTGATACCCAGCACCACCCGGATCCCACCTGCATTCTGCACATAGTACAGCCGATACTGCCCATCCACTGAGCTGAGATTGCGCACCTGCCCCAGGTAGTGTTTGGCTAGCTCCGTTTGATCCAGCACTGCTCCACCTTCGCCATCCAGGTACCCCCATCCGGCTGCCAGGTCTTCCGCAAGGTCCATGCTTGCGTTGGCACGCCCATCCGGCAGAATGCCATCAACAGCATCCGGCGCCCAGATACGACCCGCTCCTTGCTGTAGCAAGTTAAAGGCCGGCTGCCCATCGGGTGCGCTCACCTGCCGGGCGGTTGCCATCAACCGGTATTTCACTTGGTCTGGGGTGAGGCCCGGATTCTTCTGCAGCATCAATGCCACCACACCCGAAGTCACTGCGGTTGCCATGCTGGTTCCGCTCATGCGAAATAAGCTGCTGGTCAGTGAATAATCGGGGTGCTGCTGTACCAAGTAGGCCGAGCTTTGGGAATCCGTGTGATTGTTGTGCATGAAAGAAACAATCTGTGTCCCTGGAGCGACCAGGTCCGGTTTCAGGAAGCCATCCAGAGTTGGCCCACTGGCTGACCAGGAGGGGATGATATCGTCCTGCCAGTAACCTGGCGTACGGCGCCCGTCCACCGCCCCCACGGTGATCACGTAGGGGTCGTTGCCCGGCACGGTGATTGACTCCACCTCGGGACCTTCGTTCCCAGCGGCGGCTACGACCACGATGCCAGACTGCCAGGCTTGCTCTACTGCCCGGTTTAACGGGTCTATAAAGTAAGGCACACTTTGCGGCGAAGACAGGCTCAAGTTGAGCACTCGGATGTTGTATTTTGCCTTATTTGCCACGGCAAATTGCACACCCTTAATGACTGTTTCGTAGGTGCCAACGCCATCATCCCCGAGGACACGGATCCCCAGGATTTTTGCTTCCCGGGCTACACCAAAATCAACTCCTGTTATATAATCCGAAATCCGATTCCAGATGATTCCAGCCACATGCGTGCCGTGTCCATACCCATCCCTGCTATCATTTCTTCCGGTGAAACAATAATCTGGATACTGTTGGCCTTTCACTACAATTTGGTTGTTCACCTGTATCGTCTCGCAACTGGCTTGAAAGAAATCAGCTTGCCCGTAGAACAACTTGCGCAGGTAGCTGCCCATCTCAATTTTCACTTGGTCATCGAAATACACACCGCTATCGACAATTGCAACTGTTACGCCAGATCCGGTCCAATACACTTGATCGGCGCCGATATCAATATTTACCGGGTAAACCAATTTCCTTGAATTCCAACTCGAGGTAGGTTGCACATCCGGAGTACCATCCCACGGAACTGGGAACCTGAAGGAGGTCACCCAGCCATCATTCGTTCCTAAAGTTGAGCCGTTGCTTAACCAATCATTGGAGGCGCTGCTAACCGGATCGGAAGAGGTTTCTGTGGGTGTTGGTTTTCCCGCGGTCCGAATAGATTTATTTATAACCATTGAGCGCACGCCTGGTAGGTGCGCCAGTTGCTCAAGCACTTCAGCAGGAACGATCGCCGCTGCAGCATTGATCAGCCAAAGCTCACTGGTCACACGCCCGCCAGCCCGCTGCACTGCCCTTGCCGCAGTCTGCACGCTGTCGGCAGTCAGAATGATCGAGACCTGCCCGGTCTGCAGGGCTAACAACTCTGGGTCGATATAAATGCTCGCTGGCTGCTCTAAGGCGTGGGAAGGTGTACCTTGCCAGGGCGCCAACAGCATGGGAAGTACTAGGAATAGGGAAACTAAACGGAAAGCAAGTTTAGTGTTCAGCATGGTTTTACTCCAAATAACAATAGACATGATCGTCATTTATTAGTCTCGTAAGCGGTAGATAAACCGATTTAGTACCAGGGTCACTATTCCTGCGGGACCCAAGTGTTGGTGGAGATATTGGCCCCGGACCAGACGTACGAGCCCGACCAGACATAGCTGCCCGACCAGACGTAACTGCCGCTCCAGACATAGCCCCCGCTCCACACATAGCCTCCTGACCAGACATATCCGCCGCTCCAGACGTAGCTACCTGACCAAACATAACCACCGCTCCAGACGTAGCCGCCCGACCAGACATAACCGTTGATGTCCATCAGGTAGTAGTTGCCGTTGGCATCCCGGTTTGCGTAGCCACCGTAATGGGTGGTGCCCGCCAGGTCTGCGGCTAGGTTCAGCCCTTGATTGGCGCTCCCAGATTGGGTGCTGTTAACCGCTGCATAGGCATCGACTTTGCCTGCACCCTGCTGAAATATACTGAAGGCCAGGTTGCCGTTGGCGTCCAAAGCGGGTTTGGCAGATGCCATCAGGCGGAATTTGACCTGATCCGGCGTCAGGTTGGGTTTCTTAGAAAGCATCAGCGCCACGACGCCCGACACTTGGGCAGCGCTCATGGAGGTGCCACTGAACTGGTAGTAGTCTTTGTCCAACCTAAATTCAGGGTGATCTTCTGCCAGCTTGCTCTTATCCGACATCACGCCTATCGTGTGCCCACCGGGCGCCACCAGGTCTGGTTTGACAAAACCTTCCACGGTCGGCCCGACCGCTGAGAAGGAGGGCACATAGTCATCCGACCACTGCTGCGGCGTATATGCATCGGTGATCGCCCCGACCGTGATCACGTACGGGTTGTTGCCCGGCACGCCAATGCTCATCGGATTCGGTCCGTTGTTGCCGGCTGCCGCAACTACGACAATACCCGCCTGCCAGGCCCTCATCAAGGCTTGGTTGAGCGGATCATCCCAATAATAAGACTGCGGGGGAGCCGAGAGCGATAGATTCATCACCCGGATGTTGAACTGAGCTTGGTGATCGATTACCCATTGGACACCTGCGATGACATTGGAATAGGTTCCAGTTCCGTCCTCACCCAGTACTTGTACAGGAATTATGGTCGCATCCGGCGCGACACCAAAAAATTTGCCGTTGGCGTTTTGATTGGAGTTCTTGATAAGCGAGGCCACGATCGTTCCGTGACCATTCCTATCGTGTTTTCCATCATTTTTACTCGTCAGAGCGCTCCAACCTGCCTGCAAGCCGGTGTCCTGATCCTGCGAATTCTTCTTAATCTCTTTGTAACTCCTAACGCCCGTATCTACAACCGCTATGCCCACCCCAGCGCCCCGATAGTTCTGCGCCCATATCGTTTCGGCGTTGGTGGCGACAAAAGCCTGCGAGGCGTCTGCGCTATACAGATCTCCAACCAGCTGAGCCAGGCGCAGGTTGACCATATCAACCTGGGCTTTTTCGCCGCCATCATTCCGGGAGGCATAAAAGGCTACTTTTACATTCGAAAAATCTTCAGGCGTAGCCAGTACTTCGCTCAGATCCAGAGTTGTATCGATAAACGCGTCATTGGTATTCAGCGTATTGAGATCGAAGGCAATCCATTTCTGGGTTGAGTTCTGGAACACTTGCACCTGGGCATGATTCAGGCTCTTCTCCTTGAAAATAAATCGCAGATCGACCAGCCCCGGCAAATTGTCTGGGTCAATCACAGGTGTAAAAGAATAGAACTGATACCCGGACGAAGACAGTTCGTTCAATGGAATAGGATCCAGGTTTTCCAAATCATTGTCCAATTCTATGACGCGGTCAAGTTCGAACGTACTGCTGGTTGTCTCCCAACTATTCGAGGGTTGATAGGTAGCCAACAGTCGATTGTATGATTTGTAGAAGCTCAGGTTGGCACAGTCGACTTCAGCTTTCTCACCGCCGTCATTGCGGGAGACGTAGAATCGTACCTGCAGGTTGGACAAATCTGTAGGGTTATTCAGCAGAAAACTCACATCGAAGGTTTTATCAATGACTGTGTCGTTCGTCTGGAAGGTATCAATATCAAAGTTGAACCAGGTAGCTGTCGAGCTCTGGTAAACTTGTAATTGGGCTTGGTTGAGGCTTTTCTCTTTGAACGCGATGCGCAAAGTGACTTTTGTGGGTGGGTAAGATGGGTTGATCGTTGCGGCAAAGTTGTAGCTCTGGAAGAGGTTTTCATCCAGGGTATTCAGTGGAATTTTGTCGAAGTTATCCCGTGAACCATCGCAGGAGCTGACTTTGGCAGGATCCAGGCTGCCCTGCTTGGCCTCGCCACCAGAGACAGGTGGATATACCGTGCCAGGATCGGCGCTATCGTTGGCCTGCACGACTGCGTCTGGCCACACGCGCTGCACGCCTGTGAAATGAGACAATGCAGCCTGCTGCTCAACGGTCAGGTTGGCCGAAACGGCCTGAATCACGCTTAACTCGCGCAAAACCTGCCCACCCACTCTAATCACTGCCTCTTCTGCGTGAGTGGCATCCTCCGCCTGGACAATATAAGACGAGGCGGTCGCCGCTGAGGAGGCTGCCGGCTGCGGTGCTACCTGAAGTGGCGCTGGCATGATCAGCGCTAACGCCAGCAAGGCCACAACCAGGGTGCGAACCAGCATCAGACGGCTTGTATGGGTGAGAATGGTGATATTATTCTGCATTGCTATTTCCCCTGTTCTAGAATCGGATACTGCAATAGATCTCTTGCATCCATCCTATCAAAGAGCTGGGCGCATTCCTATGGGGGAAAACCCTACCTTGCAGCCCTCAAAAGCTTGCAGTCCTGTAGGCTCAACCCCTTAAGCAGAACCAGGGATCGAGGCGTATTGAACCACGCCTCGATCCCTGGCTGAAAGCATGGAGCGCTTAGTCAGGTTGGTAGAGCAGCTGCAGATCGTACGCAGCGCCCAGACGCTCAAAAACCTCGCGCGCCTCCTGCAGGTGCTCCTGTGCCGCTCCCGGTTGGCCGCACGCCAGTAGCACTTGAGCGCTCTGGGCGTGCAAACGCGCCAACTTAAGCACGTCTGGCGCTTTATCCAATGCCTGGCGAGCTGTAGTAAGAACTTGTAGAGCTGTTTCGTTCTGGCCTTGCAGCAGGAGAATACGGGCAGCAATGCGCAGAGCGCTGGCCTGGAAGGAGCTCGCTGCCCGACTCCTGCGCCATATCTGCTGCCAGATGGGCCTTATCTAAGCCTTTCTGAAGGTCACCCTGCGTCAGGTAATATTCAGCTTGGGCGCGATGCAGCTCAGACAGCACATCCCGGGCGTTAATCTCACTCGCCAGGCGCATGCCCTCCTGCAATACGCTTTCGACATCGTCCAGCCTGCCCTGTGCAATCAAACAGCGCGCCAGCCCCAGGCAGGAATTTGCCGCTGGGAAATTGATCCTGAATGGCCTAGAAATCGACAGGCTGCATTGGAAATAGTTTTCAGCCACTTCAAATGACCCCATATCAAGCGACAGGAAGCCCAAGTTTAGATTATTTACGGCAACCCCTTCGACATCGCCCATTTCCTGGCGCATCTTCAGGCTCTTGGTGATCAACTCATTGGCATCTGCCCAGCGCCCAGTAAGGACTTCAAGGATACCCAGATTGCTCAATGTGACCGCAACACCCCAGGAATAGCCAATTTCTTGCCAAAAGTCCATCGCCAGCCCGGTATACTTCAATGCCTGATCCAGATCACGCTGTCGCCAGTAAATGCCTCCCAACAGGTTTTCAGCTGCAGCTTGTGTATTCCGGTCCCCCGCATGTTCGCTATATTCTAAGGATTGAAGCACAGTTCGTTCGGCTAGTTCCAGGTTGGATTGAATAAAGTGACTCCATCCCATACGGGCAAAAATACGAGCCGCCTCGGCTTCTGCATCCGCATCCTGGGGCTGACCCAGGGTATCAAGTGCCCGGTTAGCGTACAAAAGTGCGCTCTCTGGGTCACCTCGTTTGAAAGCCGTATCAGCCTGCAAGCGGATAATCGCCGCTCGCTGGGCAGGGCTTAATTCTGGTTGAGTAACCATATCCTCGCCAGCTCGCAGGGCAGACAGCGAAGCTACAAAATTTCCTATGAATTGATATACCTGCCCCAGCCCAGTAATGATACGCCAACGCAGCTGGAGACTCACTTGCGACACCGCTGTCAACATTTCAGAAGCGCGTTCGTAATATCTGAGAGCCGCATCATTGGCATGACGAGCTGCAGCACGCTCTCCTGCTAGGATCAGGTAGTTGAGTGCCTTCTCGTAGAGGTTTGCCTGCCCAAAGTGATAGGAAAGCTCTTCGGCATGCTCCCAGGCATTCCCTTCCCACAATGCTTCCAAAGCTTCACCGGTACGAGCGTGCAAGATCTTGCGTTGAGCGCGCAGCACTGTGTTATAGACGATTGCTTCAATCATCGGATGACTGAACTCAAAATAACCAGACTCATCAGCTGGGTTGAGCATCCCCCGGCTTTGCAAGAGAATTAGATCTGCTTCGGAATCGGATCGTCCGGTCACCTGGCTCAACAAACTGTTGTGAAACCGCATGCCCAATACAGAGGCAACCTGAAGCAGGTTGCGCGATGAAGGCGGAAGTGAATCAACCCGGGCGCGAATCAAGGTTTCCAATGACGAAGGCACGGCAAGCGAGTCAATCACGAAGTCCTGGTTTATCTCCAGATGGCCACGCGCTACTCGCAGATAATCCTGCTCTACCAGCATGCGGATAAATTCTTCAATGTAGTACGGATTGCCGCCGCTTTGTTGGATAATTAATGCGTGAATAGACTCCGGCAGAGCAGCCGCTGAGAGAAATTCATCCAATAACTCGCGGCGTTCATCGAGGCTAAGCGGATGAATTTGCAAAGATAGTTGCATTTCGGGATTTATGCTCCGGATGCGCTGGAGCGTTTTATCATATGGGCTGAATTCTCCAGAACGTTCGGCACAAATAATCAGTACCGGACTTGAAATAACAAGGGCAGACAGATAGAGCAATAAATCAGCAGAAATCGAATCGATCCACTGTAAATCATCCAGGATTAACAGTAGAGGTTGATCAAGCGTCAGGTGGCTGATCACACGGTGTAAAGCAACGAATGTCTGACGGCGTAACTGTTCTGGTTCTAGGGACAAGATCCTTTCATAAGACTTGAGACTGGGCTGGATTCCAATAAGCATTTCCACAAATGGACGGACCTCGGCCAGCTCGGCAGGCCAGGTAGCCAATTCCAGGCTCATACGCTCATGAATTTGCTCAATAGCCAGGTTGGGCTGGATGTCAAAAGCCTGTGAAAGCATGTCTGAAAAAAGAGAGAACGCTACATCCCTTGTGCGCATAGTGCAATTCCCGCGCCAAATACGAACCTCTTGACCATAAATGTGCTGTGTAAATTCGCGCATCAAACGGCTTTTACCAATCCCGGCGTCCCCTAACAGCCAGATCATGCCGCCTTTACCAGATGCCAGCGATTGGCACATTTGCTCCATTTTTTCCATCTCAGCCTGCCGACCGACAAAAGGTGCCTTCAGTCCAATGAGACCACGCACAGGCACGATTTGTTCGCGCACACCAGCCAGCTCAAAAACAGCAAACTCCGGTATCTGGGTCGAAACCGGGGTCGAGATTGGAATGTACTCAAACCGGAATATAGTTGCATTTCTCACAGATTGTGTCACCCAGGCTTTGGCTGGGGTACAGGCTACTGCCAGCCCCTGCGATTCCATCAGTGGCTCTCCAGCCACCATCAGCTCCTTTGAGACATCGGCCTGCAATTGACCTGCAACGATCTTTCCCATACTGATACCAAGACGTAGGGTGACTGGCAAATAGGTCTGTGTATAAAGCTCATTATAAAAATTCAAGACATGCATGGCAGTCTCGACAGCCCTTTCCGGGTCATCTTCATGCGCAGTGGGTGCCCCAAAGATCGCAATTAACAATCTTTCTGTGACTGAACCTGCCCACCGTTTTCAAGGATGATTTCAATCAGATTCGGCAAAACCAGATGAATGGTTTCGAAAACCAGCTCTTCATCAACCTCCTGGCGTGAGGCAAGCAAGATCGTGAGCACAACTGCCTGATACCATTCGCCTTGGGGTATCCCCAATTGGGCGCGTACCTGGTTCACCTCATTTTGGATTTTCAAGCTGCCAGTCGCATGAGTGATACCTATATCCTGTGCCGCGATCTGAGCTCGCGTAATTTGCGCCTGGATTAGATCGTGGTAGGCACCCAAATCATCAAAAATCTGGATTGCCTGGTCCAGAGCTTTGCCAGCCTGCCGGCTGAACTCGCGCACTGAACGTGGCGAATCTAAATTCCATGTGTTGTACATTCGTCCTAATTCTGCCAGAGCACGCCCTTGTGACCAGCGATCCCCCCGTTGGATGGCCAGATCAAGCATTTTCAATAAGTCGGCTTCGGCCTGTTCATAATCTTTAAGATGTGTGTGAATAATACCCAAAATTCGAAGTATTTCAAGCTCGTTCTCTACCTCTTCCAAAGCTGCATTGATCATTTGCGCCCTGCGTATCGCATCGAGTGCACTGGTATAGTTGCCATGAGCATCCTCTACCAGGGCTTCCAGCAAGGCCACTTGCACTTCCAGGTCTTCCGAATCCGAATTGGTGCTGAGGATTCTACGGGCGTTGCTAAGATAGATCGAAGCATTTGCAGATTTACCTTCCAACAGAGACAGCCGTCCCAAGCCCAACTCGGCATGTACTTGAGTAAGCTCCATGCCCAGGCGTTCAGAAATTTCACGGCTAGTTTCAAGCGGGCTCCGGGCACTTGAAAGTTCCCCCATTGCGATCAGCACCTCACCCATATTCTTCAGGTTCGTGGCTCGTTCGGGATCATAACCACATTCACTCTGCAGCTGGTCAGTTTGCTCCATATAGTGCAATGCTTTTTGCCATTTGTAAGTGGAGAAACATAGAACTCCCAGATTGGTCTGTGCGATAGCCATTCCCCAGTAATAGTTCAGGCTGCGGTAAATTTCTAGGCTTCTCTCTACACTTTCAATTGCTTCTTGATAGCGTGAACGACTCCAATAAATTCCACCAATGGTGTTGTAAAGAGATGCCAGGGTGATCGGGTCATCCAACTCCAAAGATTCGTGATCCAGGAGCACTAGATCAGCCAGGTTGTAGGCTTCGTCCAGACTGGATTTCCGGAAATAGATCCAGGCCAACCGGTCTGCCAGGCGGCGCCATGGTAAAGCGAATTCGTGCCTGCCCTTAGATCCCAGCAGCTCCATACCCTGGGATAATAACTCTTCCGCCATTTCGATGTTGCCTTCACGCGCGCGAATATCACCCAACTCACGCAAGGCCTCTACCAGAAGCAGTAGTTTTTCCTGGTCGAAACTCATCTGGTTTTGGAGCGCTGGCTCATGTTCGCCGATAACCAGAAGTAATTGACTCGCGGATTCGCTGAATTCCCCAGTGAATTTCATGGCCGATGCCAGTTGTACTCGCACACTATCTTGCATCAGATTGCTGTAGGCCGGATCGCCGTTCATTAATTCCAGAGCTTGGTGGGAAAGATGGATCACAGCTTCATGGGCAAAATTCTTGGCAGCTTTTTTACTTGCAGTTAGCAGATATGGGATTGCCCTCTTTGGCTCCATGCTACCGGCATAATGGTAGGCCAGTACCTCGGAACGCTCGCCAGGTAACCAATGCTCTCCATCTTCGATGCATTCCGCAATCAATGAATGGTTTCGCTTCAGGTTGCTTTTTAGCATGGTCCCATATATCGCATCCCGTATCATCGGGTGTTTGAAAATATATCCGTCTTCAGCTCCGAACTGAGTTTGCAACAGGAAGCTGTGATCTTCCAGCTCCCTCAGCCTTTTTTCCAGGCTGTAGTCATCGCGTCCAATGACCTGCTGGAAGAGATTGACCCCAAATGCGTTCCCCAGCACTGCGGCAACCTGCAGTATGCTTTGCTGTTCGTTAGTCAGCAGGTCATAACGCGCCAGGATGATATCCTGTAATGTCGCCGGAACTTGGCTGATCAACTGGATAGTACGAGCATTCACGTGCCAATTGCCCCCATACTGAACTAATGCGCCATGATCAATCATAACCCTTACCAACTCTTCGGTATAGTAGGGGTTACCGTCAGCACGTTGGACAATCATGGATTTTAGCTGCTCAGCACGGTAGCTGGAGTCCTGAATAAGCTGGTTAACCAGAAGTTCCGAATCCTCCCTGAGAAGGGGATGTAATTTAATCTCCAAAGGTTTTATGGCACGTTTCTGAACTGCAGCCCGAATCTCGCGTGCATGGTCAAATTGCTCAAAGTCGCGCGCAAGCAGCACCAATAGAATAGGCACATTCTCTATCGACTGGCACAGGTATTCGAGAAATTGTTGGGAGGCCTGGTCCACCCAATGCAGATCATCAAAAACTAGCACCAGCGGGTTCCAGCGCGCTTCACTTAGCAGTAACCCACGCAGAGTCACGTGGATTTGGCGTTGCAGCATGGATGGCTCCAGCAGCCTAAAACGCAAATCTAGTATCGGGTCTGATTGCAGCAAACCTAACACTTGCAGCAGGTAGGGCAGGGACTCTTCTAAATCCAGCTCTAACCTGGCTAAATGGTGGCGGAGGGCCTCCCGTTGGAGAATATCTGGATCGAGCTCCGAGATACCCAGAAAGTTTCGTATGATGTCCGCCACCACTCGATAAGGCGTGATACGCATGTAAGCCGCGCAAGTACCTTGTAAGATGCTGATCGAATGCCCCTGTAATGCATTCCTGCACTCGTCAACCAGGCGTGTTTTTCCAATCCCTGCTTCACCGCTGATCAAGATGATCTGGCTGTTATCCAGGTAAACCACCTGCTTAATGGCATCTCTCAATATCCGCAGGTGTTCACTGCGTCCCACCATCGGTACCTGCAAATCGGGCAGACCTCTCGCCTGGCCTGGTTTCAAGCGCACTTCAAGCGGCCGAAAGTGTTGCGACGGCGCTACTTCTCCTTCAGCCAACTCGGACTCCATCCTCAGGTAGTTGATAGTCGGACGTGTGCGCTGGTAAGTACTGAAACTCACCAGGATGGAGCCGGGCAAACAGCGCTCTGTCAACTCAGCCGCATGCTTTACAGTATCACCCGCCACCGTGTATTCCAGGTGTTGGTGGATATTTAGCTCGCCAACAAGTATGGTGCCGGTATTTATCCCAACCCTAGTGTGAAAATCGAAATGATAATGTTCCCGCAAGCGCGCCTGAACTTGAGGGAAAGAGTTTTGAATTTCGAGCGCTGTGCGCACTGCCCGTTCGGGATCGTTTTCGTGATTTAATGGGATGCCAAACAAAGCCATTAAGCCACTGCCAGTAAATTTTTCGATTGTCCCTTCATATTTATAAATAATTTCTGCCAACAAGCTCATGATCTCATCAATCGCCAGATACATCTCCTCACTGTTGAGAACCTGAGAAGCCTGCTTGTAATTCGCAATCTCCACCAAAACGACGGTCACTTCTCTGCGCTGGCCAACCAACTCCGTCGATTTCTGGATGATTTTTGTCGCCAGGTTGGTGGGCATCTTTGCACGCAAACTGTTCAATAGATTGGCATGGGCCATAGATGTCAATGGTTGGGGCGACACATTGGCCGATATGTATGTGGTGGATTCAATCTCCGTTCCGCATTGCCCGCAAAAACGGTTATTCGGAGGCAGTTCTGAGCCACAGTTTGTACAATGCAAATTCAATGACGCAGCACAACGCAGGCAGATACGAATATCTTCTGGATTCTGGAAGTCGCAATTCGGGCAGGTTTTCATAGAATTCTATGTCTCAAGAAATGCCACTCCATGCCGGATAGCTTCGCGGATCAAGCTGGCTACATCTTGAATTCCCAACTTTTCCATGAGGTTGGCGCGATGTTTTTCGACAGTTTTTATACTGATATCCAACTGGTGAGCGATGGCTGCATTGGTGAAGCCGTGGGTGATCAATTGGCAAACCTCGCGCTCCCTGCTTGTCAAGCGATCAAACTTATCACCAGGCTCAACCTCGATTACCTGGTCATAAATTCCATTTGGGATCAGTTTTTGAAGCTCTGGGCTTAGATACACCTGACGCCGACTGGCAGTATGCACAGCTTTAATCAGGTCTTCCGTAATCGATTTTTTGAGTAAGTAACCGCACGCACCACTTTGGAAGGCCTTTTTTACCAGGGACTCATCCGAGTACATTGATAAAATGATAACCTTGGTGTCCGAACTCGCCTCTCTCATGCGCCTGGTCACCTCAATACCGTTGAGAAGTGGCATATTGATATCTAACAGCAACACGTCGGGGTGGGTAGCGCGCACAAGGTCCAAGGCTTGCCGACCATCCTGCGCTTCCCCGATCACCAAAATTTCTGGCTGTCGCTCGAGCAAAGCCCGGATGCCCTGACGGACCAGGTGATGATCGTCCGCAATCAATATGTGAATCATAAAGCTTCCTGCATTGGAATCCACACTTGCACGCTCGTGCCTTTCCCCAATTCAGAAAAGATCTCAAATGAGCCACCCAATGCTTCCACTCGCTCACGCATCCCTGCAAGTCCAATTCCGGTTGCCTCACCTATGCCAGAGTACAAAGTAGGGGAAATACCAACCCCATCGTCCCTTACCGACAGATGGATAGCTTCGGCATCTATTTCAAGTTGCACACTGGCATGCGAAGCCTTGGCATGTTTGACGACATTAGTCAAGGATTCTTGAATCACCCGGTACAAACTAATTTGCACATATCCTGGCAGAAGATTTGCATTATCGGAGCGATAATCTACATCAATATGAGCCCGGAAGGCCGTGCGTTGGCAATAATCGCGCAGGCTTTGATTCAACCCAACATTGTCTAGCGAAGGAGGTCGTAGGTTGTGCGCCAGCGCACGTAAGTGTTCCATCGTTGTACCTGTAAGTTGGATGGCGTCTTGGAGTTGTTTGTCTAGCCAGGATGCATCGCCGGATAAGTCATCACGTAGGAGCGATAGGCTCATACTCAAAGCCATCAATGCTTGGCCGGCTTCATCATGGAGCTCCATTGAAAGCCTGCGCCGCTCATCCTCCTGAGCTGATACCAGGTGCGCAGCCAGGATACGCAATCGTTGGTTCGCCTGTCTCAATTCACTGCTGCGTTCGTTCACGCGCATTTCAAGTAAACTGCGTTCATGTACAAGCGAAGCCTGGATGTGGTGCCGTTCAATTGCATAGTGGATGGAACGAACCAAAAGCTTACTCCCTGTCTCATTTTGTGTCAGGTGGTTGCCTTTGGTTAGATAATCTTGAGCGCCGAGTTGAACAGCTTTAGCTGCTAGAGATTCATCATCCAGACCAGAGAGGATAATCACCGGCAAAGAGGCATGCATTGACTGGAATTTTGTGAATGTATTTAGACCTTCTGAGTCAGGAAGCCCCAGATCAAGCAACACAGCGTCGAAATCATTCTGATTTGCAAGCTGCAATCCTTCTTCCAGGCTTGCGGCGCTCTCGGAATCGATTTGATTTTGCTGCAAAATCCGGTTGAGCAGCAGCTTATATACGGGTAAATCTTCGATCAACAAAATCTTCAAGCGTTTATATTCCATCACAGTTTTTGTTTACTATTTCGCGATCATAATCTGATTGCGACCAGCGGCTTTCGCGTCGTAGAGCGCCTGATCAGCCGCATCGCTTAAAATTTTCGCTGTGGCGAAATCCGGGAAAGTGGCAATCCCGCAACTAATTGTCACTTGGATGGCACCTTTTAAGATATGGTGGTGCTCAACCTCTGAAATGTGATTGCGGAACTCTTCCATCACACGAAAAGCCTGGTTTTCATCGGCATCTAGTAAGAGGGCAACGAATTCATCCCCTCCATAACGCCCGAGGATGTCGGATGAGCGGAGTCGCTGTCTGAGCAGTCGAGACATACTTGTCAGGACGTTGTCGCCAACACTATGCCCATATGTGTCATTGATCTTCTTAAAGTAATCTATGTCGAACATTGCCAGGGCTAAGCGGCTGTCCTGCCTCCGGCAGCGACTAACCTCTTGGGCCAGCATGCTACGAAAGGTTGTGTGATTAAATAATCCGGTCAGGCTATCCCGTAACATATACGACCTTAAAATACGTAAGCGCTCCAACCGGCTTTTTACCGATTCAACCAGATGAGGCGCTTTAATCGGTTTGGTCAAGAAATCATCCCCTCCCAGATGCATCGCTTCCATCCGGCGATCGAAATCGTCTTCGCTGGAGAGGAAAACGATCGGGATGCTGACGAATTCCTTCATCTGCCTCAGCATTTTTGCCAGCTCAAAGCCGTTGGTCGTTGGCATGTAAAGATCCATCAGGATCAAGTCCGGATGGTATTCAATTGTTTTCTGCAGGAAAAACTCCGGGTCGGTAATCACTTCTGCATCCATGTTGGCAAGTTTCAATACCATTTGATAGAAGCTGGCAATCGGTAGTTGATCCTCGACGATCAGCACGCGTGGCGGATCCGGTAAGGAAGAATTTTGCATACCATCCAGGATATCAATTAGGCTGATGATATCGATGGGCTTTACAAGGAACGCAATGCCACTGGAGCGAATGGCGCTTAAGCGCGAAACCTGGTCATCATAGTCGGACACGAAAATCAAAGGTATATTGCTTTGCCTGGTAGCACTCAGCCCTTGAAAAATTTCTTCACCAGCATGATCCGGCTTTATCGAAGGAATATCAACCACGACAGCCAGGGATGCATGCTCGGCAATCGCATTCTGTAGCCCGTGCAAGTCTTTGACGACCTGAACAAAATAACCGAAATGGCTTACCTGATAGGCCAAAAACGCACCAAACTGGTCGTCATCGGTAACCAGATAGACCAATCTGTCAACCGGCCTGAACTGCTGGAAGTAGGTTGTGGAAGGAATTAGGTTTGTCAATTCGATTACTCCTAATCAACATGATGCCAGTATGATGCGCCAGCAGTATGTTTCGACTGTTCCACTTCGGCCTCGGCTATCGTCACTTGGTGTGGGTAAATTGATGCTAAATAGGTACAGACAGCGTTGAATTCTTGGCCTATCTCTTGAATCCGAACGTTCAACTCAATTGCCTGCTTGCTGCGAAGATCCTGTTCAAGCCCCTTGCAAAGATTCCCTAACCGATTCGCGCCATATAACTCACAATTGCCCTTCATAGCGTGCAGACTCATCAGGAGCGCGTCTATATCGAAGTGAACTGCTTGTTGTTCAATCTTTTCCATTAAGGAGGGGTTATTCTGTAGAAACGAATCCAGCACTTGGATGTGCAATTCCACTGATTCTGAACCGAGGGTTTTAAACAGATCACTTAGTACATCGGCATTAATTGTTTCATCCGCGGGAGGATCTATCTGGGTTGGCACCTGTGCCTTGCGAACCGGGCCAAATGCTTGTTCTAAAGTGCTCGCCAGGGTGTCCCTGGATACTGGTTTAGTAAGGGTAACTTGAGCGCCCGCCTCGAGCATTGACTGGTGTATCTCATTACGTGCATCAGCAGTCAGTGCAATGATGAAGGGTTGAAATTCGTGCTCTGAAACCAGGCGAATGATGCGGATGGCAGTCACCCCATCCATCTCCGGCATCTGCTGGTCCATGATTACGACTGGGTAATTCCTTTTTTCCAGCACTTGTAAGGCCATAAACCCATTATTTGCCAAATCCACGTCATACCCTAAATTATTCAATATCAGTCTCAACACCTTCTGGTTTACCGGATCATTTTCCACCAGCAAGATGGATTCGCCATTGCCAGGAGTTGTTGGATGTATTATTTCTTTGTTCGGCAGCCTGGTCTCTGCGTCCTTTGGTATTTGTACAGCCTGACAAAGGACATCATACAAACGTTCATTACTGGCGGGCAGTTTGAGCCTGCTGTGGTTCGCCAGATGCTCAGGAATGATCTTCCCAGCTTCATGAAGCAGGATTATGCTGCTTTCATGCCAGGAAAGGGCTTGCAATAACGCCTCAGACTGGGCTACAATGGAACAATCCAGGTCGGAGTAGGATAGAACTGCCAGCTCTGGCTCGCCCCCAACAGCCAGCCAGGCTGCTGCTGAATGTGTGTCACTCACGGCTTCAACCTGTATCCCCCAAAAAGATAGCTGTTCTTCAAGAATAGAGCGGCTGATAGGCAAACTATCCATCAATAAAAGTTGTTTTCCTTTAAGCAGCGCTTGATCAGCTTCAAGATATGGAAGCGATCGATCTTGTAGTGCATGTACTCGAACCGTAAAAGTAAAGATACTTCCTTCCTCGGGAATCCCAGTGCTTGAAATATGGATATCTCCACCCATTAACTCAACCAGTTGTTTGCTGATCGCCAATCCCAAACCTGTACCGCCATACCTGCGTGAGGACGACGAATCCACCTGGCTGAAAGCCTGGAACAGAGCTCCCTGCTGATCGGGGGGAATGCCCAAACCAGTATCTTCAATCGAAAAATGCAGCAAAACCTCATTCTCGTGGGAAGGTTGAGGATTATCTTCCGCTTTGGGGGGCTGAACTCTGACGCGTAGCAAGACATAACCACGTTCAGTGAACTTGACTGCATTGCTCACCAGGTTGATCAATACTTGGGCTATACGCCCATCATCCCCTAGCATATATGCCGGCACATCGTTTGCGATCGAGATCAAAAGGCGCACATGCTTCTGTGAAGCTCGCAGTGCCAGCATATCCAACACGTCATTGATCATCTGGCGAATATTAAAAACCTGTTTTTCCAGAGTCAAACGTGACGCCTCTAATCTAGAAAAATCAAGCACATCGCCGATTAATTGTAAAAGCCGGTCCGCACTTGACTGGATTGTTTCTACAAACTCTCTCTGCTGCCGGTCTAATTGGCTGTCTTCCAGCAGCTCGGTCAAACTGGTAATGGCGGCAAGCGGGGTGCGCAGTTCGTGGCTCATATTTGCCAGGAAAGACGACTTGGCCCGGGCTGCCGCTTCAGCTGTGTCTTTGGCTTCTCGTAAAGTTTGAAAAATTTCGACCTTGGCGATAGCGAGGGAAGCCCGGTTTGCCAGGGCGGTCAAAAATTCTATGTCTTCCTTTCCATAATCCCGGGGCTTGTTATCCATAATATAGAGGACACCAACAGCCTGATCCTCGATGATCAAGGGTACTCCGGCATAAGCCCTGATCTGATTGTTGTCAACGAGCATATCCGTGCCTAGCTGCTTCTGCCGCGTATCCGAAATGATCATCGGTCGCTTGTGTTCCAGGATCCAGGAGCTGATCTTGTTTTGTTTAATATGCCCACCGGTAAGCTGGTTGCGCTCAACTGAACTGAGGTTACTGCTGCCGATCAGCAGGTTGCCAGTACGGTCATCAACGAACAGCACGCTCGCACCTACACTAGCTGCCAGCATAATGGTAGTGATTTCAACCACCTGGTCCAGAACTTTAGCCAGCTCATGTGGTTGGTTAACCGCCAGCTCAATTTCTGCCAGGGCTGCCTGCTTCCGCAGATATTCCTGAGCCTTTCTGCGTTCGGTAATATCTTGAGCAATTACCTGGACTTGGAAAGGGTCAATTTCGCGAATAATGGCGATCGATAGATCCAGGAATAGAACTTCACCATCAAGCTTGACAAAGCGAGTAATCTGATTAGATGTTGCTGTGTTTGGATCCTGAATTAATCGGACAAATAATTCTGCCAGATCCTGGAAGTTTTCCTGATCCATGAGGCTCGCGATTGACTTTCCAATCAACGGTTCGGGTTGTTTGTAACCCAAAAGCTGTGCCCCAGCCTGATTTATATATGTAATTTTCTCCGAGTCAAACAATGCAATTAATAATGGCGATAATTCCAGCATTTGGCGGTAACGGAATTCACTATCGCGGAGGGCTCGTTCCACCTGGATGCGTTCTGTAATATCGTGATTGATCGCAATGAAACTGCAAATCTGTCCCGCGTCGTCACGCACTGGGGTTACACATACTTCCGCCACATATAAGCTGCCATCTTTTCGCTGGTTGGTCAGTTCTCCTTTCCAGGTTGCCCCTGATAGGATTGTTTGCCACATACCCGCAGAATCTTCATCACAGTGGCTCCCAGATTTTACGACGGACGGCCGTTTTCCCAAAAGCTCATTAGATTCATAGCCGGTTAGTTGACTGAAAGCAGGATTACTCCAGACGATGTTTGCATCTCGATCAGTGATGATAATCCCGTTGGCTGCCGAGGCCAGTGCAGCAATCTGAACGCGCTGTTGTTCATTGGCAAGTTTTAATTCCGCTGTACGCTCCTGGACCATTACTTCAAGTTGACGTCGGTGCCGTTCTAATTCCATTTCTTCCTGGATGCGGGTAGTTACATCGCGATTGATACTCAAAACAGCCTTTTCCTCTTGATAATGGATAAGTGAGGCGCGGTAGTTCTAATGTGATATGCCGACCATCTTTGCAAATATGATGTGCTAAGAATTCGTTTTCAGAGTTGTTCTCTTGGACTAAATTAAGAATACGTTCATCTTCCGATGAACAATCCAATGAGATGCTGGCAAGCGGCATCCCAATGAATTCCTCACGCTCATATCCATAAATCTGGCATGCACGCTGATTTACGTCCAGGACGATGTGACCGTCAACAGAATAAATGATGATCGCATCATGGGCATTTTCAAATAGGCCTCGGTAGTATGATTTGCGCAAGCGCAGATTTCTTTCAACACTGTGCGTGTGAAGTGCTAGCTCAACGACGTGTTGCAAATCGGTCTTATTGAACGGTTTCAACAAAAAACCATAAGGGTTCACTTCTCGCGCCCGTTTCCAGGATTCCGGGTCACTATGCCCTGTCAGAAAGACCAGTGGTATGTCATAGCTCTGCTGAATTCCAAGAGCCGTATCCACACCGTCAAGCCTGCCTGCAAGCTTTAAGTCAATTAATATAAGATCAGGTTGTTTATCTTTCAATCGCCGCAGCGCATCTTCCCCACTTAGGATCCCTGCCTCTGTTTGGTAGCCAGCGGCCTCTAAGATGAGTTGGATGCTTTGAGCTAAATCCTGGTTATCTTCGATGATTAATACATGCGTGTTTGCCATTTAAAGTTCTTAAGAACCTTTTAACCACCTGTGTTAGTTCGAATCAGCACAGATGCAGGATTTTCGATTCAACTTATTATTGATATTATCGAAATACAAGGGAATCATCCCTGCCAAATTTGTTGTAATAACTGTGCAGTTCGGTAACGCATGGTGGGTTTTCTGCGAGAGAAGACTGGATCACCAGGCGGCAAAACTATACATTGATGGGCATAAAAAATTTATTTTATTAAAGTATGCCTGATAAAGTCACAATTAAATCATTGGAAATATTTGAGTAAATGGGGGTAAATGTGGGAAAAACTCGTGATATTCGTACTGTTTGGAAAGATTTGGGGTATTGATCGCTGGAACTTCTAATTGCGGAGCAAAGGGTCGGGCGTTCGAGTTGCCCCGAGGGCGCACGCGTAACGGGTGAAGCACCCGGTGGAAATCAACCAGGTGCTTCACCCGTTTTTTTTCTGTCCCTCCCCTACAGCTCAGCCGCCCGCGACGCGATCCGATCACTCACCCGTGCGATGAACTCCGGAACCGGCAGGTCGTCCTGCCGTGCCCCGTCCCGCATACGCAGGGCAACCGTATACTGCTCTACCTCGCGGTCCCCAACCACCAGCATATACGGGATTTTAAAGAGTTGGGCCTGGCGGATTTTGGCATTCATGCGTTCTGCGCTTTGATCGGCAGCTGCCCGCACACCCACCTGGCGCAGCTGCTGCACGATCTGCCCGGCGTATTCGTTATGCGTATCGGTGATGGGGATGACCCGCACCTGGTCGGGCGCCAGCCACACCGGGAAATTCCCGGCATAATGTTCGATCAAGAAGCCGATCAGGCGCTCGTGGGTGCTGAGCGGGGCGCGGTGGATGCACAGGGGCGTCTCCGCCTGGCCCTCGTTGTTGATGAAGCTCAGCTCGAAGCGCCCGGGCTGCGCGAAATCTACTTGGTTGGTCGCCAGGGTGAATTCGCGGCCGATGGCGCTCCAGATCTGCACATCGATTTTGGGTCCGTAAAAAGCGGCTTCATCAGGCGCTTCCACATAGGGGATGTTGCCGTTCTGCATCGCCTGGCGCACCATGTCCTCGGTCTTCAGCCACAGGCGTTCGTTATCCACATATTTCTTGCCCAGGCCCTGCTTGTGATGGGTGCTCAAACGCATAATATAATTCTCAATGCCGAACAGCTGGAAGTACTCCAGGTACATCTCGATCACATCCAGGAATTCCGCCTCGAACTGCTCTTCGGCGCAGTAGATGTGGGCGTCATTCATTTGCAGGGAACGCACGCGCAGCAGGCCAAACAGCTCGCCGCTTTTTTCGTAGCGGTAGCAGGTGCCGTATTCCGCCAGGCGCAGGGGCAGGTCGCGGTAGCTGCGCGGCTTGCTGGCATAAATCTTATGGTGCATGGGGCAGTTCATCGGCTTGACGTAATAGCGCACGCCCTCCAGCTCCATCGGCGGGTACATGCTCTCTTTGTAATACGGCAGGTGACCGCTGTGCTAGAAAAGGTCTTCCTTTGCCAGGTGCGGCGTGCGCACACGCACGTAACCATGTTTTTCTTCCATTTCCTTGGCGAGCTTCTCGATCTCTTCAATCATCACCCCGCCGCGTCGGCAGCCACAGCGGTAGCCCCGGGCCTACCTCGTCGTCAAAGGTGAAGATTTCCAGGTCTTTGCCCAGCTTGCGGTGGTCGCGCTTGCGCGCCTCCTCCAGCATCTCCAGGTAGGCCTTCAACTCATCCTTGGTCTTCCAGGCAGTGCCGTAAATCCGCTGCAGCATTTTGTTCTTTTCATCACCGCGCCAGTAAGCTCCTGCTACCGACATCAACTTCACCGCTGATGGGTTGATCCGGGCGGTGTTTTCAACGTGCGGTCCGCGGCACAGGTCCGTGAAGCTGTCCTGGGTGTAGATCGAGATCTCGGGCTTTTCTTCCAGCGGGTTGCCGTACTCGTCAAACCCGCCCTGCTCCAGTCCGTCGATCAGTTCCAGCTTGTAGGGCTGGTCCGCAAACATCTCCCGGGCCTCCTCCGCACTGATCACCTGCTTCTGGTAAGCATGTTTGCCGGCAATGATCTGGCGCATCCGTTTTTCGATGGCCTCCAGGTCCTCCGGGGTCAGGGTGCGCGGCAGGTCGAAGTCGTAATAAAATCCGTTTTCAATCGGCGGTCCGATCGCAATTTTGGCTTCCCCTTCGGGGAACATCTCCATCACCGCCTGCGCCATGATGTGCGCAGCCGAGTGCCGGATCTTGTACAGCTCGCTCTCTTCGTAGCGCTCCGTGATTGTATTGGGATTGATCTGGGCAGACATAACACCTCCTAGTGGTGGTTCTGGATATCCTGGGCAGCCTGCTCGAGAAAGACAGGGATTGAGATTGTGCCGGGGTTTTCCCCGCTGCGCTGGCGCAGAGAGACTGTACCGGCTTCAGCTTCCCGGTCCCCAACCACCAGCATATACGGAATTTTTTCATTCTGCGCGTCCCGGATTTTGGCATTCATACGCTCATTGCGGTCATCGATCCGGTAGCGCAAACCGGCCTCACCCAGCTCGCCAGCCACCTGCTGGGCATACGGCAGGTGCCGGTCGGCGATCGGGATGATCACAGCCTGGACGGGTGCCAACCAGACCGGGAACGCGCCGCCAAAATGCTCGATCAGCACGCCCATAAATCGCTCCAGCGAGCCCATCAAGGCACGGTGGATCATGTAGGGGCGGTGTTCCTTGCCGTCCGCCCCTACATAAGTCAGGTCGAACCGTTCAGGCAGAATAAAATCGAACTGGATTGTCGAGAGCTGCCATTCTCGGTCAAGCGCATCCTTGACCTTGATATCGATCTTGGGTCCGTAAAAGGTGGCCTCTCCTTCGTCCACCCGGTAGCTCAACCCGGCGCGCTCCAGGGCTTGCTGCAGGGCTTCGGTCGGTGCCTCCCAGGCCGCTGGCTCACCGGCGAATTTCTTAGGATTGCGAGTGGACAGGTATGCCTGAAATTCGGAAAAACCAAACGCGCGCAAAACTCCCAGGCTGAAATCCAGCACCCGGTCAATCTCGGCTGGCATTTGATCGGGGCGGCAGAACAGGTGCGCATCATCCTGGGTGAAACCGCGCACGCGCAGCAAACCATGCAGTACGCCGCTGCGTTCGTAGCGGTAGACCGTCCCCCATTCGGCGTAGCGCAGTGGCAGATCGCGATAAGAGCGGGTCTGGCTTTTATAGATGTGGGCATGGAAGGGGCAGTTCATCGGCTTCAGGTAGTACTCCTGCCCTTCGATATCCAGCGGCGAATACATGTTCTCTTTGTACCAGTCCAGATGCCCGCTGGTTTCCCACAGGTGGGCTTTGCCGATGTGTGGAGAATAGACGAAATCATAACCGCCGCGGGCGTGCTCTGCACGCACATAATCTTCGGCAAGCTTGCGCACCAACCCGCCCTTCGGATGCCACAGGATCAACCCGGCGCCTACTTCATCATTGATGCTGAATAAATCCAGCTCTTTACCCAGCTTGCGGTGGTCGCGTTTGCGCGCCTCCTCCAGCTTCCACAGGTAGTGCTCCAGTTCCTCTTTCGTCTTCCAGGCAGTGCCGTAAATGCGCTGTAACATGGGCTTATTTTCATCGCCGCGCCAGTAGGCTCCGGCGCTGCTGAGGAGTTTGACAGCCGAAGGGTTAATCTGGGCGGTGTTTTCAACGTGCGGTCCGCGGCACAGGTCTGTGAAGCTGTCCTGGGTGTAGATCGAGATCTCGGGCTTTTCTTCCAGCGGGTTGCCGTACTCGTCAAACCCGCCCTGCTCCAGTCCGTCAATCAGCTCCAGTTTGTACGGCTGGTCTGCAAACATCTCCCGGGCCTGCTCCGCACTGATCACCTGCTTCTGGTAGGCATGTTTGCCGGCAATGATCTGGCGCATCCGTTTTTCGATTGCCTCCAGGTCCTCCGGGGTCAAGGTGCGCGGCAGATCGAAGTCGTAATAAAATCCGTTTTCAATCGGCGGTCCGATCGCAATTTTGGCTTCCCCTTCGGGAACATCTCCTTCACCGCCTGCGCCATGATGTGCGCAGCCGAGTGCCGGATCTTGTACAGCTCGCTCTCTTCGTAGCGCTCCGTAACCTCTTCGTGGCTGGGAATACCGTTTTTGGTGGGTGGTAATTGCACTGCAGGCATGGCACACCTCTTGATTGGTCCATTAACAAAAAAACTCTCGCCCTGGGACGAGAGCAAACTCACGTGGTTCCACCCAGATTTAAGCCAGCTGCTTAACAAAACTCGCGGGCTGGTCTTAGCTCCAGAGGCTGCTAACGGGGCCAAACCGTTTTCCATACTGAGCCAGACAGGCTGTTCCGGTTAACGTTCACGGGAGGTTTTCACCGGCTGCCGCTCGAGGAGATTTCCAGTCAATAGTCTCCTCTTCCTGGGAGGGCCCATCCGGGTACTCGTCCCGTTCAAAACGTTTGTGCTCTCAGTTGTGTGGGCGGTATAGGACTCGAACCTACGACCTTTGCGATGTCAACGCAACGCTCTAACCAACTGAGCTAACCGCCCGAGTGCGCTGATTATACTACAATTTTCAGCGTGGACTAAGTCTGAAACCGGCGTTAAACCATCCCGCTCAACCTTGTGAAGGGGAGCAAATGCTCGCCACCAGGTCTGTTTTTACGCAGTTTAATGGTTCCGCCGGGTAAATTATCCAGCCTACCGGGCACACCTTCAGGAAAGCCGCATCAAGAAGTTCAGCAGCTCGCGCGCCACCACCTGGGGCTGCTCGAGCATCACCATGTGTCCGGCATCGGGCACCAGGACCAGGCTGGCGTGCGGCAATTTATTCGCCAGGTATTGGGCATAACGCGGCGGGGTCATCTGGTCTTCCATTCCTGTCACCACCAGGGCCGGTGCCTGTATCCGCTCGATATCTTCCATCACGTCAAACCGGTCACAGGCCAGGAAATCGCCATGCAGCACAGTGGCGCGCGTTTCAGCCATACGGGCCGCCGCCAGCTCAACCAGCCGCGGGTCTGTCGTAGCAGCATAGGAACGCGCCGTAATCATCTCAATGCAAGCCGGCAAGGTCAGCGAGTTGCTTGAGTTTTCCAGGATTTCGGGCAGCACCCGCAGGCGCGCCCCCGTGCCAACCAGCCCCAAACCGGCAATCCGGCCTGGATAGTTCAATGCCAGCCATTGGGTAATGCCGCCTCCCATGGAATGCCCGGTAACGACCGCTTGATCGATCTGCATTTCGTCCAGCCAGCGCAAGACAGCAGACGCGTAATCTGGGATCGACTGCTGGCCCAGCCCTTCTGATTTTCCATGACCGGGCAGGTCCAGGGCATAGACAGGCTGTCCTGGCAAGCGGCGGACTTCAGGAGGCCAGTGCAGGTGGGTGCCTCCCGCGCCATGCAGTAAGACGACTGGAAACCGCCCGGTGTCTTGAAGATGTGCAGCATAATAAAGATCAGAAGTGATGGGCATAAGTTTACTCGCAAGTGTGGGATGGATTGTGAGGGGGAGAAATAATCACGCCAGGCGCCGGTTGCGCAACCGGTCGTAGGCTTCTTCAGTGAGTGGGATTGCTACGTGAATGCGGGTGCCTTTTCCTTCGGCGGAATCGATGTTCAGGATGCCATTAACCAGCTCGGCGCGCTCACGCATGTTGATCATACCCAGGCTGCCGCGGTTTTCATAGGTGGCATCGACCGCCCCGACGTTAAACCCCACCCCATCGTCTTCAATCGCCAGCAGGGCTAAATCGGGCCGCATCATCTTCAGGCGCACCCAGATATGCGCCGCCTCAGCATGCTTGCGGGCATTGTTAACCGCTTCCTCGGCGATATAAAAAATCACCGACTGCTTCCCCATTTCCAGCATTTCAACGACCTGCTGGTTGGCTTCGATCAGCACGTTTTGCCCGTAGGTGTCGTGCATTTTTTCTGCCATGGCTTCCAGGGCAGCCGCCAGGCCTTTCGATTCCAGGACCAGGGGGCGCAGGGTAAATAGCATATGGCGGATTTCCTTGGTCGTCCGCCGAGCCAGGTCTTCGATCTTGGCGAGCTCATCGGAAGCAGAGTTTTGATCCCGCGTAAGCAGGCGCCGGGCATAATTGACGCGCATGGCAATAGCAGCCACCGATTGGGTAGGCCCGTCATGCAAATCGCGGGCTAGTTTTTTTCGTGCCTCCTCCTGGATTTCCATCATGCGTTCTTTTTCTTGTTCCAGGTCGTTGTACAGGCGGGCATTCTGCAGGGCAATCATCACCTGCTTTCCGATGATTTCCAATAGTTCGCGGCGCTGGTTGGTGAAGTAGCCCGCCTGCGGGTGGGCATACAGCAAAACGCCGTACGTATCCAGACCGGTGCGGAGCGGCATGCTGAACAGCGACTTGCACTGGCGGAGGGCAATAAACCGGCTCAGTTCGGGGTCTTGCGCAGCGTCTTTCGCCGTTTGCGGGTCCCCATGTTCGATTGCTGCAGCCAGAATGCCAGACGAGCCGTCCAGGGTGATGCGCATATCGGCCGCAGTAAAACGGCGGGCGGAACCGACCTTCAACAACATGCGTTTGGGATCGTTGTCATCCGGGGTGAATAAAAATACCGCACTCACGATGCGGTCCGGCTCATCATTTGCTTCGTTTAATACCGCACCGCTCATATCCAGGGCGGTTTCCAGTACTTTTTGATAATTTAGGGTCGCGCTGAGTGCAGACATCAGCCTGTAAATTGCCAGCGCGCGCTCACGCTCGCCCTTTAGCCCGGACTTATCCCGACTCCGGCGGAGACGGTCTGACCACAGGAGGCGCTGGCCCATAAATCCAAGCAATATACCGGCAGCCAGCACCAACAGGGTGATGAGGAGCGTTCTGAAGGGGTCTTCCATGGATGATGCTCCCGGGCGTTCCAATCGCAGTTGTGGAAGAGGCGTGATTTAGTCGGATTGTGCGCGTGCCGTTCCAGCCCGGAGGCCCGTTGTTTCAATCATAACCGAAAACCCCTAAAACGCAAAGTATAATGCGAAATTATTTTGAATGAAAGTTTAGTTGCCGTCCGGCAGTCCCAACGCCAGCCTTAAAATGGGTACAGCAGCCCGCACGGCCCGCCCACGGTGGCTGAGACTATTTTTTACCGACCGGTCTAGCTCAGCCATCGTCAGACCTAGCTCGGGCAGCCAGAAAATTGGATCGTAACCAAAGCCCCCTTCGCCGCGCTCCTCTGGAATGATTTCGCCCGGACAGGCGCCCTCAGCAAAATGCAGCGGGCCGTTGGGTTCTGCCACCGCCACCAGGCAAAAAAAGCGTGCCGCCCACGGACGCGCGCAGCCCCGCAGCTGCTCGAGAAGGAAACGCCTGCGGTCAGCATCGGTCGCGCCGGGGGTGTTGGTATAGCGGGCTGAATAGATCCCCGGAGCTCCCTGCAGCGCCTCCACTTCGAGTCCAGAGTCGTCAGCAATCGCCACCAGACCACTCTGGTCGGCATACGCCCGCGCTTTCAAATGAGCGTTTTCCTGATAGGTGTGCCCGGTCTCGTTGACAGCCAATGTAAGATTTATTTCATTCGGGGTGACAATTTCAATCGGCAAATCAGCGAGCAAATCGCAAAACTCTTTGATTTTACCCGGATTGGTTGTCGCAATGAGCAGTGTTTTCATCGTTGCATTTTCCCTATATGTGGACGATTCTCTTCCAGGATGCCCATCCATAGCGGTTTTTAGGCCAGATATCAGGTAGGCATGCAAAATAGTTTGTTCTTTCACCTGAAAAATACCGTCAAAATGGATAAGGATTCTTGACATTTATTGCAAGATATGTTATTCTCTTTTGGATTTAATCAAAATAATTTATTGCCCGTGCAATCATGCCCGCTCCAAAGTATCCTTTCCGGCTGAACGTCGGCTTTATTGTAGCCGAGCAAAATGGCTACACCAGGAAGTTCCCGGTTGAGTTCCCCGAAGTTCGTCTGCAGGATCTGGAACTGCAGAATGTCACTGGCAGCATTACAATCACCCGTACGGCTCAGGGTCTCCTGACCCAGGTGGAGTTAGACGCCCATACAACGACCGAATGCATGCGCTGTTTAGAGCCCGTTGCACTCACGTTGTCTCCCAAATTTACAGAATTGTACGCCTTTTCGAAAAAAACGGTTACCGACTCAGGTCTGATCTTACCGGAGAGCGGTCAAGTCGACCTGGGACCTTTGATTCGCGAATATATGCTGCTGGAGATCCCGATCAAACCACTCTGTAAGCCGGACTGCAAGGGGTTGTGCCCGGTGTGTGGGGAAAATCAGAATGAAATAACATGCCAGCACGAAGAAGATCTGGTGGACCCGCGGCTTGCAGTGCTGCGAACCCTGTTGGACTCTAAGAAGACAATCTAACTCGCTGTGACCACCGGTCCAGGGTACCGGAAACTCATGCGAATGCAGGTGCTGCCGTGCAGCTTTCTACGGATTCGAAAATGAAGATTCACTTGGGGGGAAAGTCTTGCTGCCTCTCCAATTCAGGGTCGATCAATATCACCCGCACATTCACCAGGAGGGTCATAAATGGCAGAAGCAGACCGGATCAACAGGCGTGAATTGATGCAGTTGTTAGACCGGGCGAATGACCAGGGTCATCTGAGCATGCAGGATGTCCTTGACCTGTGCCCGTCGGTGTCTGATGACAAACTCCAAAGCGTCCTACTCCAGCTCCAGAATCGGGGCATTGATATCGTTGATGAAGATGGCGATCCAATTGGTATCCTGGATGACGGCGATGACTTAAATCCGCCAGAAATCAACCTGGAGCATATCGCTGCCAACGATACTGTCGGCCTGTATTTAAAGGAAATGGCGCGCGTACCGCTCTTGAGCGTCGAACAAGAGCTGGATCTGGCCCGCCGCATCGAAAAAGGAAACCAGGCGCGCCGCAAGCTGGAGCGTTTCGTGGGCTCCATCGATCCAGAGCAGAAATCAAAATTTGAAACCCTGATGGAAGACGGGCTGGCAGCCCGTGACCATCTCATCCGGGCGAATACTCGCCTGGTGGTCAGCGTCGCCAAACGCCATGTTGGGCGCGGCCTCCCCCTTTTGGACCTAATTCAGGAAGGCAACCTGGGATTAATGAAGGCCGTGGAAAAATATGATTATCACCGCGGCTTTCGCTTTTCTACCTATGCCACTTGGTGGATCCGCCAGACAATTACCCGCGCCCTGGCAAACCAGGGCCGCACCATCCGCGTGCCAGTGCACATGCTCGACCGGATCCATCAGATGTATCGCGCGGCCCGCGAGCTGGAGCAGGACCTGGGGCGCCCGCCGAACAACAACGAGCTCGCAGATGCCATGGGGGTCGAGGCCTCCAAGGTGCAGTGGATGCGCCGGTTGTCCTGGTCGCCGTTATCGCTCGAAACCCCGGTGGGGGACGAAGAGGACTCGGAGCTGGGGATGTTCATCGAAGACACATTTTCTCCAGCCCCCAATCAACTTACCCAGCAAAACCTGCTCAGGGAGAAAATTGAAGAAGTGCTTTCCACGCTGTCCCCGCGCGAAGCCCGCATTCTGCGACTGCGCTTTGGATTGGATAACGGTCACTCGCTGACTTTAGAAGAAGTAGGTCGTCGTTTTGGCCTTTCCCGCGAGCGCATTCGCCAGATCGAAAGCCGGGCGCTCAAACGCCTGCGCCATCCCTGCCGTTCACGCCAGCTGCGTGAATATTTTTAGGCTTGACAAAAGCCCCTGCAAGCCGTAAACTCTACTTACCTTACTCAGGGTGAAAGTACGATGATCCAGTTCCAGTCCCGCATCACTTCGGTTGTCATGTCCCGGCCCGTTCCGCTGATGTGCGCGCACGCCAGCCCCAGGACAGTACCCCACCGCACAGGGCTGTAACCCCGCGTCCTTTGTGTTCTAATAGTGAGGCTGTCCAGCAATGGGCAGCCTTTTTGCTTGATAATGAATTCATTTTTGGAGGCGATCATGCCGGAGAACATTTTAGTAGCTGTTGCCTGGCCTTATGCCAATGCCTACATTCATGTCGGTAATATCACGGGCTCTTACTTGCCAGCGGATATCTTTGCTCGCTACCACCGCCTGTTGGGCAACCGCGTCCTCATGGTCTCCGGCTCGGATGCCCATGGTACGCCGGTCACCGTGCGAGCAGACGCCGAAGCGACAACCCCAGTCCAGGTCTATCAGCGCTATCACGCATCCTTCCTGGACTTATTTCAAAAACTCGGACTGACGTACGATTTGTTTACCAGCACCCATACGCAGAACCACTTCAATGTCTCGCAGGCTATTTTCTTGGCTCTCAAGCAAAATGGTTACCTTTACACCGAAACCCAGCAGCAGTGGTATGCGCCCTCGCAAGGACGCTTCCTGCCAGACCGGTATGTGGAAGGTACGTGTTATATCTGTGGGTATGAGAATGCCCGCGGCGACCAGTGCGATCGCTGCGGCACCCTGCTGGATTCAACGCAGTTGATCAACCCGCGCGCCAAAACCGATGGCTCGCTCCCCGAGCTGCGTGAGACCAAACACTTTTACCTCGACCTGGGCCAGCTCCAGCCGGAGATCCTTGCATTCCTGCGCGAGCGCGAGAGCTACCTGCGCCCGAATGTGCTGCGCCAGTCACTGGGGCAAATCCTGGCAGATGGGCTGCACGGCCGCGCGATCACGCGTGACCTGGATTGGGGGATTCCGGTCCCGGTCGAGGGCTGGCACGGTAAATGCCTGTACGTTTGGTTTGAGGCCGTGATTGGCTACCTTTCAGCAAGTATCGAGTGGGCTGCGCTTCACGACCAGCCCGAAGCCTGGAAGGATTGGTGGTATGACCAGGTGGCAAAAACCTATTACTTCATCGGCAAAGACAACATTCCCTTTCATGCAGTCATCTGGCCTGGTCAGCTCATCGGTTGCGGGGAAACCTTTGGCATCATCTATGAAGATACCCCGGGTACTTCCCTGGTGCTGCCGTTCGACGTGCCCGCCAACGAGTTTTTGAATCTTGAAGGACAAAAAATTTCCGGCAGCCGCAACTGGGTTGTCGACGGGTTGGATTTCTTGGAACGTTATGATCCGGATCCTCTGCGGTACTACCTGACGAGTAATATGCCCGAGACGAAAGACACCGATTGGGATTGGGATGGTTTTCTGCACCGCAATAATGACGAGCTGGTTGGCACTTGGGGCAACCTGGTCAACCGGGTCTTGTCCTTTGCCTACAAACATTGGGAAGGCCGCGTGCCCGATCCCGGCGAGCTGCGCGCGCCAGATCAAGCCATTCTTGCCAAAGTTGAGCAGGGATTTACCACGGTTGGCGAACAGCTTTCTGCCGTCCATTTGCGCGCCGCCCTGGTGGAAGCCATCAGCCTTGCCAGCGAGGTCAACAAATACCTGGATACCGCGGGACCCTGGTTCGAAGTCAAACAAGATAAGGCCGCAGCCGCAAAAACGATCTATACAGCCATACGTGCCATCAACTCGCTGAAAATCCTGCTGGCCCCATTTCTACCATTCACTAGTGAGCGGCTGCATGCTTACCTCGGCTATGACCAGCCCTTGTTTGGCGAGCAGTCTACGGTGTCAGTTGAGGATACCCTGGCGGAGCACACCGTGCTGCACTACATCCCATCGGATGCCAGCGGTTTGTGGGTGCCGTCTGCAATTCAGGCTGGGCAGACCCTGCGCAAACCAGAGCCCCTTTTCCGCAAGCTGGATGAGAGCATCGTTGCCGAAGAACGCGCCCGGCTGGGAAAGCCCCCTGCCTGACCTGACGAAAAACGCCGGAGAATCGAAAATCTCTCCGGCGTTTTTGATAGGCACTTAGGTATTTAATATGCAGGCAGTTAAGCCGCTTCTTTGCCGGGCATAACACTGCCGCGCACCAGATACCATAAACTCTCCTGGGGATCAAAAAGCAGGTGAAAGACACGCCGTCGCGGATCCATCACCAGGATATGCTGCCCGCCATCGTCCACCCAACGCCTCCCGGTCCCATCGATCCGGTAATGGTGGTCACGCCAGATAAAACGTACCGGGGAGATGCGTCCCCGCCCGTCAAATTTAGCCGTCACTTCAATGATCTCTTTCAAGTCGTACTCCGCCGAATGTAAATTACTTTTCTGACATCCAGATCAGGCGTTTTTCCGCCGGGATTGGAGGACTTCCAGTAGGTACGCAAGCGCCTGGTTGGCGAATTGCTCTTTATTGGTCAGCCTGTCGCCAGAGGCGAGGCACTTCCAGGCATACGCTTGGTCGGGGGTGCTCAAACCGATCCATGCCAGACCGACAGGTTTATCAGGCAGCCCACCTCCAGGGCCTGCGATTCCGCTGACCGCCAGCCCGAAATCCGCTGCCAGCACGTCGCGCACCCCATGCGCCATTTCGAGCACAATTTCACGGCTGACAGCGCCAAAAGTTTCCAGGGTTTCCCAACGCACCCCCAGCAAGCGCACTTTGGCCTCGTATGCGTATGCGACGACACCGCCCAGAAAATACGTGGACGATCCCGGCACGTTGGTCAGCCGGTGGCTGATCAGTCCACCAGTGCAGGATTCAGCAGCTGCCAGGCGCTGCCCGCTGTCTCTTAACAGCTCGCCAACCATCACTTCCAGTTGCTGGGACCCCATGCCGATATTATACCTGCCGTTGCCCGGCCCGCTTCAAAAGAAATCAATGAGCTGCGGGGTATTCTCGGTCGGCGAATGGTGTTGGTGCGTTAATAATTGCCCTGTTCCCAATCAGAGCCCAACCCAAAATACGGGCTTATAAAATTCTGGAAAATCTGGGCAAGAGGCAGATTAAGTGTAAACAGCATGATAGAATCCAAATAATATGGCAGTTTCTGAGCATTTGCAAGCAATCCTGGACACACTTCCCACCAAGCCGGGCTGCTACCTGATGAAAGACGGCGAGGCGCAGGTGATTTACGTCGGCAAGGCTGTCAACCTGCGCAGCCGGGTGCGTTCCTATTTTCACGCCAGCGCACAGCAGGATCGCAAAACGCGCCAGCTCGTCCACCGCATCCAGGATATCGAATGGATTACCGTGGGATCGGAGCTGGAAGCCCTGATCCTGGAAATGAACCTGATCAAGAAACACCGCCCGCGCTACAACGTGCGCTTGAAAGACGACAAACGTTACCCTTATATCAAGGTACACTGGGCGGAGCCATTTCCGAAAGTGACTGGTCACACGCCAGATGGAAAAGGATGGCTCGCGCTATTTCGGCCCTTACACCAGCGTCTGGGCAGTGCACCAGACTCTGGACGTGCTGCGGCGGATTTTCCCTTACCTGACCTGCGACCGGGAGATCACCGGGCAGGATAGCCGCGCCTGCCTGTACTACGATATCAAGCTGTGCACCGCGCCCTGCATCGGGGTGATCAGACCAGCAGGATTACCGCTCAGATGATTGACGACCTGTGCGAATTTCTGAACGGTCGCACCGAACAGATCGTTACTCGCCTGCAGGCTGAGATGGAGGCAGCCGCCGAGGAGCTGCGCTTCGAGCGGGCGGCGGCACTCCGCGACCAGCTCCAGGCAATTCGAAAAGATTGTCGAGCGCCAGAAAGTCATCGTCTCAGAGTATGTCAGATTCGGATGTCATTGCCATGGCGCGCTCTAACGGCGATGCCTGCGTGCAGGTCTTCTTCATCCGCGGCGGCAAGATGATCGGGCGCGATTACTTCCTCCTGGAAGGCACCGAGGACACTGCCGATGCCGACGTCATCGCCCAGTTCATCAAACAGTTCTACGACCAGACGCCCAGCGTCCCCGACCAGGTGCTGCTGCCATACGAAGTTGAAGAAGCCCAGATCATCAAGCAGTGGTTAAATGCCCGCCACCTGGTGAAAAAGTGGAGATCGTGCTGCCCAACGAGGGCAAACAGCACGAGCTGATCCAGATGGCTGCCGAGAATGCTGCCGATACCCTGTCGGCCTTGAAGGCCCAGTGGGAGATGGAAAAACACCGCCAGACGGAGGCCCTGGCAGAGCTGCAAGCGGCACTGAGTTTGTCCGAGCCGCCCAATCGGATCGAGTGTTACGATATTTCTAATACGCAGGGAACGTATGCTGTGGGCAGTATGGTGGTTTTCGAGCAAGGCGTCCCCAAAAAAGCGCTCTACCGGCGTTTTAACATCCGCAGCGTAATCGGTCCGGACGATTTTGCCAGCATGGAGGAAGTGCTCACCCGGCGCTTCAACCGCTGGCAGGCTGCTGTCGAACAGGCGAACACTCCCGGGAAAAAACCGGACCCCTCGTTTGCCCGCCTGCCAGATTTGCTGATCGTCGATGGCGGAAAAGGCCAGCTTTCACGCGGGCGTGGAAGTTCTGGAAAAATTCGGCTTACGTGGCAAGGTGCCGGTGGTTGGCCTGGCAAAACAGGAGGAAGAAATCTTTATGCCGGGGCGCAAGGAATCCGATTGTTCTGCCGCGCCATTCGCAGGGTCTGTATTTGGTTCAGCGCATCCGCGACGAAGCGCATCGCTTTGCAATCACGGCTCACCGCAACCGGCGCACCCGCCAGGGTCTGGCTTCGATCCTGGATTCCATCCCCGGTATCGGCCCGCACCGCCGTAAAGCGCTCCTCCAAACGTTCGGCTCTCTGGACGGAATCCGGACTGCTTCGGTTGAGCAGCTCGCCGCGCTGCCGGGTTTTACCGACAAATTGGCTCATTCGGTTAAGTCACACCTGGAGTAAGGTATGCCGGTAGCCTGGTTTACCGACGATGATGAAGAAATGACCCGCGCGGTGCGCCTGATGCTGCACATGCTTGGGTATGAAATGCGCTCTTTTTTTACGGCTCGCTCCACTGCCCGTGCCCTGCTGGCAGGTGAGGTCCCGGATATTCTCTTTCTGGACATCAACATGCCGGAAGTAAGCGGGATCGATTTATTAGAATTCATTCGCCGCCGCTCCCAATGGGATCACTTGCCTGTAATCATGCTCTCTACCGAAGCCACAGATATCCAGGTTGACCAGGCGCTGGACCTGGGTGCGGATGGGTACGTGTTCAAACCTGCTTCCATCGAAGACCTGGAACAAGCAATCCACACGGCAGTCCAAAACCGCCAGTCGCGCCATCCTCAGGATGCTTATCCTCCACCTGACGAAAACTGAGCGCAAGCAGAATAAATACTGCTGGGCGTTTTGAGCCGCACCCTCCCTTTTCCTCCCGGTGAAAGATGATTCCTGGATACAATTTCCCTGGCGAAAGGCTTGCTCCCCAAGAAAGTTGTTCGAGATGCGTTATAATAACGCCATCAAATCTGCCGATGATGATTGGCCGCATCTCAGTAAAGCGACCAGTTTTCCAGGTGGATTGCAGGGTCTGAAGCAGGCAAACCCAAACCAGAAGATCCTGGAATAAAAAAATGGGTTTGGGTTTATAAGGGAAGTAAACGCATGGCAAAAAAGAAAAAAATGTCCGACAATCAGCGCCGGACCCTCCGCACCCAGCAGATCATTTTCTCTGTGCTGGCAATTTTAATCATCCTCTCCATGGTTGTATCTCTGATGAAATTCAACTAATCTAGTCAGTACCCCGTTAATCCACCACCAGAACGCCCCTCCGATAACCATAAAACGTCGCACGAAGGACCGCCATCAAATTACTGGCGGCTTGTTTGGCAATAACTTCGTTCAACACCCGTGTTTCATCTCGTAACAATAAGGTAGGACTGCCAGACCAGTAGTGTGCTCCCACAAGGAGGCAGCCTTGAAGCCGGTTAAACCACGTCCATCCGGGGTCCATAAAACGGGTTTTCACTGCTGGTAAAAAAGAGCGGCGGCACGCCATAATCCTTGCTTGGCACAACTGCGGCAAAACTCTGCTCAGGCTGCTGGTCGAGTTGCGGATCAGCTTGCGTCTCAGCCAGCATTGGCAGCGGCAGCCCTAATGCAGCCATCGCCCGCGAGCACAGATTCGTCCCCCAGGTCTTCCTTTAGCATGTGCCTTCGCAAGCTGCCATTGCAAGCGAGCGCCAGCGAGCGTGGCAATCTCCTCTTATGCCCTGACTTTCCCGGCGCAGATATTGAATCTCATGAGAGCAGGGCGAGGTCTCTTTCAGAATAAAATGCGCTCCGCGCTGGATGTACTCGCCATGTCGATGCCGGTGGAATGCAATCATCCCGGCTGCCAAAAATCTAACCGGCAATCCCACCCTCTGTCAGCCCGCGTAAATCATCCAGCGCACTGCTGATTTCCTCCGGGCTGACCAGGTGCCCATCCTGGGTGTGGATCAATTCACCACCCCGTGCTTTTTCCAGCGCTACTTCCCGGATCGTCACGTCTCGGGCAAGTGCTTCCTTGACAAGGGCAGCCCCGGCGGCATATCCGATCATCGGGTTCAGGGCAGTCACCACGATGGCGTTCTTCGCCAGCCAGCTTTCGGCGCGGGCACGGTTGGCCTGCAGCCCGCGGACGCATTTTTCAGTGAATGCATTCACTGAACCAATCACCACCTGCATCATTTCAAACAGGTTGTGGGCGACAATGGGCATCATCACATTCAATTCAAGCTGGCCTGCTTGTGATGCCAGGGACACCGCCAGGTCATTGCCCTGCACGTGGAACATTGCCATGTTGAGCATCTCAGCCAGGACGGGATTAACCTTGCCCGGCATAATGCTCGAACCGGGCTGTACAGCCGGCAGCCGGATTTCATCCAGGCCGGTGGATGGTCCGGAGGAGAGCAGGCGCAAGTCGTTGGCAATGCGTGTCAGGGTGATCGCCAGCGTGCGCAGCGAAGCAGAAAAATCGGCGGCATCCGCCAGCGATTGCATACTTTCAAACAAATTATCCGATTCCTCCAGGCGCAAGCCGGTATTCGTGCTGAGCTGGCGCACCATGCGACGATGGTATTCAGGGTGGGCATTCAAACCCGTGCCAGTGGCTGTGCCCCCGATGCCTAACCGCCGCAGCCCCTCGGCTGACCGGGAGACCCGGTCGCGGTCACGGCTTACTGCTTTGGCATACGCCCCGAACTCCTGCCCTAAGCGCACCGGAACCGCATCTTGGAGATGGGTGCGCCCACTTTTAACAATGCCATCGAATTCGATGGACTTTTCCTGCAGTGCCGCCGCGAGGTTGTCCAGGGCTTGTAGCAGCTCATCCAGCCGCCACAACACTCCCAGGCGGATGGAGGTGGGGATGGTATCGTTGGTGGATTGAGCCATATTCACATGATCGTTGGGATTGACCGGTTTCTTGGGGTCATCCAGTCCATATCCCAGGATCTGGTTAGCGCGGTTGGCAATCACCTCGTTGGTATTCATATTGTGGCTTGTCCCTGCCCCGGCCTGGAAGGGATCAACAACAAACTGGTTGTCCCACTCGCCAGAAACCACCTCCTGCGCGGCCTGGATGATCGCAGCCGCGACTGCTTCATCCAACAATCCCAGTTCTTCGTTCACCTGTGCTGCTGCGAGCTTAATGCTTGCCATCGACCAGATGAATGCTCGCCAAGGGCGCATACCCGACACAGGGAAATTGATAACAGCCCGTTTGGTCTGGGCGCCGTACAGCGCTTCTGCTGGAACTTCAACCTCACCCAGTGAGTCACGCTCAATTCGTATGCTGTTCGCTGCCATTCTCAAGCTCCAAGTGTATTAATATACTGGAATCGAACTAACGGGTTGTTGGTTTATCATACCCGAACAAATTTTGTCCCAGCTAAAAATTAGATGTGAAAAAAGGTATGAATCAGGCGCTCACTCAGAAAAATCTTCCTGGCCTTCCTCTTCCCCAACAGACAGGCTCAGAATGGATTCATGCAGCATCTTGATTTCATCCATGACTTCTGACTGGCGCTGTACCACGTATCCAAGCAAGCGTGGATCTTCCTGATCGGCCTGGACGATCTGGATTCCAATCCGGTAGCGATTGACTTGATCGCGTGTTACCGAACGGATCATCCCGTGCAGTTCGATATCGCGGGGTTGGAGACCTGCCCCACCCGGCAGCTGGAACGTTATCTGCAGAGGTTCGTTTGCCTGGAATAGCTCAGGGTCGTAATAGGCAGCATTAATAAACACTGCCATGCCTTTCGTCGATAAATCTCGCAGTTCGGTGCGCAGCTTTCGGTTGCGCAGAGTGAGATAGACATCGATCGCGCTGCGCAGCAGGACGCGGGCGTCCTCTCGTTTCCCCGGAGCGCCGCTGACGTATTCAAAATTCGACAGCGCCGCGATTTCGGTTTCCAGGTCGACTGTGATGGCGAGCGCACGCACGATTTCCGGGAACTCGTCGCTTTGAATGAACGTTTGATTTTCTAACCACAGGCACAGGGCCTGGTAGCGGTGAACTTTAAAGGTGACGGCATCAATCCCGATGCTTAAGATGCGGGCATCGTACGAGATGGGAAACCCTTTGTACACATTGATCATGCGTACTTCCTGGCCAGACTGGTTAATTTTTCGCAGTGCGCTAATGATTTCGTCGCTCGATCCGAGCATAGCATCTATCCAACCCTTCGAATGACCGGGTGACCCGATTATACCGCAGCTAATTTGTATCCAAAACACAGCGGGGGTTCACGTTCAAGAAATCCTGCGCGTTGCCTCCCAGATGCGAGATTCATATGAAAGCTCCGAGCAGATCTGTCCAGAGAATTGCCTTTCGCAACCAATCATGGTTTAATCCGGTTATTCATCCTGACGGGGGATGCGCCTGGGATTTGTTAGCCATTCCCCAGGAGAATGGGAGCCAAATAGTACGATGTTGATCCATTCCGCCAGCCAGCTGCTGACACTTTCCGGACCACCCCAGCGTGGGGATCGCCTGGGAAATTTGGGATTGATCCCGGACGGCGCGCTTCTCGTTAATGAAGGGTTGGTCACAGCAGTTGGGACCAGTGTGGATTTAATGACCCGCTATCCGCATGAACCGCGCCTGGATGCTTCTGGCAAAGTGGTCCTGCCTGGATTTGTGGACCCGCACACCCATGTGATGTGGGCTGGGGACAGGGCTGCTGAATTTGAAATGCGGCTGCAGGGCAAATCCTACCTGGAAATTCTCCAGGCCGGCGGTGGGATCCTGGCAACGATGCACAGCACCCGCCAGTCGTCCGTTGCCTCCTTGATGGCAGAGACCCGCCAGCGCCTGCAGCGAATGTTGGCCCACGGCACAACCACAGTGGAAGCCAAAACTGGGTATGGCCTCGATTTGCCCGCTGAGCTCAAAATGCTGGAAGCGTTGCACACGCTGGACAAAGCCGGCCCATCCGAGCTGGCGATCACGTTTTTAGGCGCCCATGCCATTCCGCCTGAATTTAAAGATAATGCGGATGGTTACACCCTGCACTTGAGCAGGGATATGCTGCCTGCCATCAAAGATTGGTGGCAGCTCCACGCTGCCGGGCAGCCTCTGCCGTTTGTGGATGTATTTTGTGAGACGGGCGCTTTTTCGCTCGCTCAGACCCAACAGATCTTCGAGGCCGCTCAAATGCTTGGATTCCCGTTAAAGGTCCATGCGGATGAATTCGATAACCTGGGCGGCGCAGCACTGGCAGCCAGGTTTGGCGCGGTCTCTGCCGACCATTTGGTCGCCACCTCCCCGGAGGACATCCGCACTCTGGCGGAATCCAATACCGTTGCCGTGGCTTTGCCGTGCACACCTTTTGGGCTGGCGCACAGCCACTATACCCCGGCAAGGGAAATCCTGGCTGCTGGAGGATTGCTTGCCCTGGCATCCGATATCAACCCCGGAACAGCCTGGTGCGAATCCATGCAGTTTACCCTTGCCTTGGCCTGCCGTTACCTCAAATTGACCCCGGCGGAGGCAATTGCAGCCGCGACAATAAACGCCGCCGCGGCCATTAACCGGGCCGACCGGATCGGCTCATTGGAGCCAGGCAAGCAGGCCGACCTGCTGCTGCTGGATGTCCCGGATTACCGCCATCTTGGTTACCGCTTTGGCACGAATCTGGTACATACAGTGATTAAAAAGGGCCAGGTTTTCCCGGTCGTGGTGAGTTGATTCATGCTGGAAGAGTTCTATTTGTTGCCTTTGCTGCTGCAAATTGTTGTGGTGCTCATCATTTTGGTGGGAGTTTTCACCCTGCTGCGGCTGCTGCTACAAATGGCCCGGCGGGTGTTTGCCTGCGGCTGTGCCCTGCTGTTGGTTGGTGGCGGCGTTTTGTTTTTATTAACTACGCTGAATGTGGTTAAATTTTAGAGAAAGATATGCCCGATATCGAGTCCGCCCGCCGCTGGTACCCGGCTCATGACCCTGTCCATGGTTTTGACCATGTACTGCGAGTCCTCGCCATGGCCGACCGCCTGGCCAAAGCTGAAGGCGCCGACCTGGAAATCGTGCGCGCAGCCGCGCTGCTGCACGACGCCGTAGGCGCCGAACCAGGCGAAAACTCCGAACGCAGCGCGCACCACGAAGCATCGGCAGAATTTGCCCGCCAGATACTGGCTGCTGAAGGCTGGCCCGCAGATAGGATCGAAGCCGTACAGCACTGCATCCGGGCGCATCGCTACCGTTCAACGGAAGCCCCCCAGAGCCTGGAAGCCCGGGTGTTATTCGACGCCGATAAGCTGGACGTATTGGGCGCCTACGGTGCCGCCCGCACGATCGCGTATGCCGTCCAGGCTGGGCAGCCGATTTACGCGCCGGTCTCAGAGCAGTTCCTCGCCACCGGTCAACCCGAACCCGGCGAGGCCCATAGTTCGTATCACGAATACCTGTTTAAGCTGCGCCATGTCCACACTCGCCTGCAAACCGAGGCCGGGCGCCAGCTGGCAGGCAGCCGCCACCAATTCCTGGAGTCATTTTACGAGCAGCTGGTTGCTGAAGAGCACCAGCAGCGCTGATTTGCCCATAGATCAAGAAACCTTTCGAGGAAACACATGACCATTCCTTACGGCCCCATACTCATCGTCGAAGACGTACCCAATATCCTGGAATTCCTGGAAGTGACGCTGCGCTTTAAAGGTTACCCGGTCGTCCTGGCCAACAACGGGAAGGAGGCGCTGGATCATGTCGCCCGCGAACTCCCTTCCCTGGTCATAACCGATATCCTCATGCCGCTGATGGACGGGTATGCCATGGTATACAGGCTGCGCACCGACCCGTGCACCAGCCGCATACCCATCATCTTCCTCTCAGCCACTTATGTCACTCCCGAAGACCAGCAGTTTGCCATGAGCCTGGGAGCGATGCGCTTTCTCGAAAAGCCAATCGATACAGAAGAGCTGCTGCTGACTGTTGCAGAGGTGCTCACCCAGGGCCCACCCGTGATGGGGCCTCCCCCGGACGAAAAATCCTTTTACCAAGGTTACCGCAAGCGCCTGGAGACCAAGCTGCGATACAAAAATTCACAGATCGCCCGCACCGAACGGCTGATGGATAACCTGCCTAAAGAGCAGCGCCCGGTATTTGATGCCTTGCTCATAGAGGCGCGCCGCCACCGGGATGCCATCCAGGAAGAGCTGGATGATCTGTACCGGATCTTAGATCAGTACCAATCCTGAATCATAGTGCGGTTGTCATCGAGAAGCCCGTTTTTTGGGCTGTGGCAATCTCATTCACTGCTTCGGAGTTTTACAGGCAGAGAAAACCCCTTCGTCTAAAAGGAATCACTGTAGTGTCTGGAAAAAACCAACAAACCTGTTCTGGCCCGGCTGGGCTTCCCATGGAATCCAGAGCCGGCCATTTCTTGGAGGCTGGATGGTAACCCCACCCCTGAAAGAATCCTCAGCGCCAACTCACAGCCGCGAGAACCCTTCGCTTTACGAGCTCGAAATTTTAGCCCGCCAGGCGGGCGAAATCCTTGTGCAGGGTTCCTGGCGCGATAACGAAATCGCCCATAAAGGCTTGATCGACCTGGTCACCGATGTCGACCGCCGCTCGGAGGCGTTTATTTTGGAACAAATCCGGGCGCATTATCCCGAGCATTCCATCCTAGCGGAAGAAAGCGGTGCCCAAAGCAGGGGACACGAACACACCTGGTACGTCGATCCCCTGGATGGGACGGTGAACTATGCCCACGGTATCCCGATCTATGCGGTCTCCCTGGCATATGCCCAGAATGGGCTGGTGCAGCTCGCGGTGGTGTTTGCTCCCGCCTTGGATGAGTGTTTCACAGCCGAACGCGGCCGCGGGGCATGGCTGAACGGCAAGCGCCTCTCGGTTTCGAATACTCATGACCTGGATAACAGCCTGCTGGTGACCGGTTTCCCCTACAACGTGCGCACCCACCCCACTAATCTGGAATACTACCGGCGGCTGGCGCTGCTCTGCCAGGGAGTGCGCCGGCTGGGTTCAGCCGCCCTGGATTTATGTTATGTGGCTGCCGGGCGCTTCGAAGGCTATTGGGAAATGGATATCGCCCCCTGGGACGTCGCCGCTGGCTGGCTGATCGCTGAGGAAGCCGGCGCGCTTGTCACGCGCTACGACGGGCAGCCGTTCACCCTAACGCCTCCCCTAACCATCCTGGCTGCCAGCCACCCAATTCACGCTCTCATTAAAGCCGTCTTGTTGGCTTGACCTTACGGGCTGCCCGCCTGGCGGCGCAGCAGATCCTCGAAACCATCCAGGTCCACCCGCGAAGTCAGGTCAAGGCTGATCGGCGTCACCGACACCTTGCGCCCGATGCGAACCGTGTACGCGTCCGTGCCCGGCAGGTAGAATTCGTCTGGCAGGTTGCGGTAGCCCACCAGCCCAGGTTGGTCCCAGGCTTTGCGGCGCGGTGGCACGAGTTCGTAATAGCGAGAGCGTAGCAGGCGCGTCACCACCCAGGCGGTATCCGGAGTGGCATCCGCTGGCACATCGATTTTGAGCACATCCACGTCAAAGGGCAGGGCGTTCCTCAGCATCAAGCTGGCAAAAAAGCAGGTGAAATAAGCTGCTGCTGTAAAATCGACCTCGGTGTGCTTGGACTCGTTGTAGTGGTGGATCGGATCGGTTTCGAGCGAGGCCGCAATTGCCGGGATGCCCTGCGAGGCGGCTTCCAGCGCCGCCCCCACCGTCCCGGAAATCGTGATACCAGAGCCCACATTTTCCCCAAAGTTGATCCCCGAGACCACCAGCTGCGGCTTTTCGGGCAGGATTTCGATGATCGCGTGCTGCACGGCCTGGGCCGGGCTGCCCCCCACCGAATACACCGTCCACTCCTTGCCGTGCACGTTCACCTGGCGTGCTTCGATAATCCCGTCGGAGGTGGAGGGCAGGCTGCGCCCCGCCCCCGAGTACTGCTGGCGCGGGGCAGTGACATGCACGAAGCCCAGCTCGGAGAGCGCCTCTGCCGCGGCCCACAGCCCCGGCGAGTTGATCCCATCATCATTGGTCAGTAAGATTTGTGGTTTTGGCATGCTTCACCCGAATGTGTTGGTTACGTGGCTTAATTCTACCCGATTGGTAAGCCTGAAGAGCATCGACTGCATCAAGGCCTTGCGCAGTGCCGTCAAATTGCTCGTGTTTGCCTTCAATCGCCGCCAGAATCACAAGCAATCTTTCCCCAGGTTTCTAGCTCATGTCTTTCAATTTGCCACCTCATATTGATTGGACACTCCCCAAGCTACTATTTAGTTGACGATTCATCCCCTTTCATGGTATGATGCGTCCCGCAATTGGCTCGGGATAGAAGCCAAAACAGAGCAGAAAGGGAACACCTTATAAGCGCAAACGAGTATCGGATCAATGAAGCCATCCGCGCCAGAGAAGTCCGCCTGATCGACGCCGATGGGAGCAACGTTGGCGTCGTCCCCACCGACCAGGCTCGCACCATGGCCCTCGAAGCCAATCTGGACCTGGTTGAGGTAGCTGCCAATGCCGAACCGCCTGTCTGCCGTATCATGGACTTTGGCAAGTTCCTGTACGAACGCACCAAAAAGGAACGCGAAGCCCGCAAGGCCCAGGTGAAAATCGAGGTCAAAGAGATTCGCCTGCGACCCAAAACAACGGAGCACCATCGCGGTTTCAAAGTGCGGGATGCTCGTCGCTGGCTGAACTCAGGGATGAAGGTCAAAGTCCGCATCCACTTTCGCGGTCGGGAAATCGCCTACCCGGAGATTGCGCTCAACGACCTCAAAGAAATCGCCGAAGAGCTCGCCGACATCGCCGAGGTGGAACAGGCGCCCAGTCTCGAAGGCCGCAGTATGTTGATGATCCTGGCGCCGACAAAAAAAGCAGTCAAAAAGTAATCCCCAGCTGGATCCCCGGAATTTCAAGGTAGTGCCCGCGGAGAAAGCAGCACCCTCCGCGGTATTTTTACGACAGGAGTAAGAACTGTGCCTCGTAAACCACGAACTGGTAGATTCAAACTGAAGACGCACAAAGCCACCGCCAAGCGTTTCCGCCTGACGGGTACTGGCAAAGTCGTGCGCACCAAAATCGGCAAGGGCCACCTGCGCCGTAACACGCCCAAACGCACCAAACGACTTTTCACCGAGATGATCCCGGTGAAAAGTCGCAGTTACATAAAGCGCGTAAAGCGCCTGGCCCCGTATATGAACAAATACAAGGCAAATCCGCCGCGTTAATTTTCTTAGATTGCGGCTGCTGGGTGTACGCAACGGGCAGATGGGTCGAGCCATCGACCAGAGCTGCCGGCGCCCAGGGGTTCGCAGGAGGTGATTCATGGCTCGTGTTAAGACTGGCTTTACCCGCCGTCGCAGACATAAAAAAATCTTAAAACTGACCAGCGGTCAGTGGGGGACCAAGCACCGCCTTTACCGGCGGGCCAACGAGGCAATGCTCAAAAGCCTTTGGTACGCATACCGCGACCGGCGCGTCCGCAAACGCGACTTGCGCCGTTTGTGGATCGTCCGCATCAATGCTGCTGCCCGGTTGAACGGTACTACCTACAGCCGACTGATCAACAGTATGAAGAAGGCCGATATCGGCATCAATCGCAAGATGCTGGCTGATATCGCCGTGCGCGACCCGCAGGCGTTTACGGCTGTCGTCGAAAAAGCTCAGGCAGCCGCCTGAAATTCGTCGTTCTACTTTGAAATTCCGGATTGGGACATCCCAGGGCAGGCCGCATGGCCTGCTTTTTTTATTTCCGTTGACCCTCTTTCCGCGCGTGTGCTAGAATCGGCTCATGAATCGCGTAATCCAGGAAACCAGACTTGACTCTCGGACCACCCTGCAGCTTGTTAAGGGTGACCTGACCACTGAAGTTGTGGATGCCATCGTCAACCCTGCCAACGCTCAGTTAGCTCACGGCGGCGGCGTGGCGGGGCTGATCTCCCGCAAAGGCGGGCCTGCCATACAGGAGCAAAGCCGCGCCTGGGTGCGGGAGCACGGACCGGTGAGTCACACCAGCCCGGCGGTCACCTCGGGCGGAGACATGCCGGCGCGTTATGTCATTCATGCCGTCGGGCCAATCTGGGGTAGTGGCGATGAAGATCGCAAGCTGGCTGCGGCCGTCTCTGGCGCGCTTGGATTGGCAAACCAGCTTGAGCTACGCTCGCTTTCTCTGCCGGCGATTTCGACCGGCATTTTCGGCTTTCCGCTGCCGCGCGCCGCCCGCATCATTTTAAATACGATCATCACCACCCTGGTTGAGTTCCCGCAAACCAGCCTCGTGCTGGTGCGGGTGGTGTTATACGACCAACTCGCCGCGCAGGCCTTTCTGCAGGCCTGGCAGGAGCTGGGCCTGCAGAAAGTTGGCTTGACCTCATGATCACCTCCACCAGCAACAGCCAGGTAAAGAATGTCCGCGCCTTGCAAAGCCAGGCGCGCCACCGGCGCGCCGAGGGTGCATTCGTAGTAGAAGGGGTGCGCCTCGTTGAGGAAGCCGCGGCCTCGGGCTGGCCCTGCCGGTTGGTCTTTTATACGGCTGACATCGATGAGCGGGGGGCTGCCCTGCTGCCTGTTTTCCAGGCTGCCGGTGCGCACCTGGAGGAAGTGGCCCCGCATGTGATGAAAGCCGCCAGTGATACCCGTGCGCCTCAGGGTTTGCTGGCCGTCGTCGAGCTGCAGGAAAAACCCCTGCCGCTGCCGCTGAATTTGGTTCTGATCCTGGACCAGGTGCGCGACCCGGGCAATCTGGGGACGATCTTGCGCACAGCCGCCGCGGCCGGGGCGCAGGCAGTGTTCATCCCGCCTGGCAGCACCGATCCATACGCGCCAAAAGTGATTCGCGCCGCGATGGGTGCTCATTTCCGCCTGGTCATTACAACCTCGGATTGGGATCAAATCGGCCTCACCTGCCAGCAGCACGGGCTGCAGGTCCTGTTGGCGGCAGCCGCAGGTGATTCTACCTACACGGAGCTGGATCTGAGGCGCCCCCTGGCACTGGTGATCGGCGGTGAAGCTCATGGGGCTGGACCACAGGCCAGCCGGCTCGCCCACCAACAGGTTCGCATCCCGCTGCCGGGCCAGATGGAATCCATCAATGCCGCCGCCGCGGCCGCCATCCTGCTGTTTGAAGCACTGCGTCAGCGGAATCAGGCCTGATTTCCGGTTTTCCCTTGTCCAATTCCACCCGCTTCATTTACAATCCGCTGTGCCCAAATTACAGGATCTATTGATAGCATAAATTAAAAATGGATAGCGAGGCTGAAATGGCAGGTGCCGCAGAAGATTCTCGTTTAAGTGAAGCAGTCGACCAGCATATTCCCTGGAAAAAATGGGGGCCTTATCTGAGCGAACGCCAATGGGGCACGGTCCGCGAGGATTACAGCCCGAACGGTGACGCCTGGAGTTACTTCCCGCACGACCAGGCGCGTTCGCGCGCCTACCGTTGGGGCGAGGATGGTCTGGCAGGTATTTCTGATGATCACCAGCAGCTCTGTTTTGCCCTGGCGCTGTGGAACGGGGCCGATTCAATCTTGAAGGAGCGCTTGTTTGGGCTTTCAAACGTCGAAGGCAACCATGGCGAAGATGTCAAGGAATATTACTTTTACCTCGACAGCACACCCACCCATTCTTATATGAAGTACTTATATAAATATCCCCAGCAAGCTTTCCCGTACGCAGACCTGGTGAACGCCAACAAGGACCGCAGCCGCAGCGAGCAGGAATACGAGCTCCTCGATACCGGTATCTTTAATGAAAACCGCTATTTCGACGTATTCGTGGAATACGCCAAAGCTGCCCCGGAAGATATCTACATCCGCATCAGTGCCTATAATCGCGGCCCGGACGAAGCCGAGCTGCACCTCCTGCCAAGCGCGTGGTTCCGTAATACCTGGAGCGGCTCCCAGTCATCCGGCCAGCCGAACATGTCCAGGATTTCTATCAAAGACACTCCCTGTGTTGCGGCTTTGCACCCGCAGTTGGGAAGTTATGTGTTCGCCTGCCGGCCGCTGAACAGCCAGCCCGAGCTGCTGTTCACGAATAATGAAACCAACACCGAGCGCCTGTTCAACACCCCGAATGCGACCCCTTATGTAAAGGATGGGTTCCACCAGCGGGTGATTGCCGGGCAGGTAGATTCAGTCAACCCGGCTGGCACCGGCACCAAGGCCTGCGCCTGGTATCGCTTGGTAATTCCGGCTGGCGAACAGCGCCAGGTATACCTGCGGTTGGTTGATACCGACTTGCTGGAAAATAGCCAAAACCCGTTTGGCAATGACCCTGAAAATATTTTCTCCACTCGCCAGCAGGAAGCCGACGAATTTTACGCGGCGCTGTACCCGCTCACGGCGGATGAGGATGAACGGCGCATCCTGCGCCAGGCGCTGGCGGGTATGCTGTGGTCCAAGCAGTATTATCATTTTAATCTGGATATCTGGCTGGAAGAGCACGATGCCCATCCCTTGATGGGAAAGAGTCTCAAGCAGGTGCGTAACCGCGACTGGTTCCACATGCTCAACGACGATGTCATCTCCATGCCAGACAAGTGGGAGTACCCGTGGTTTGCCGCCTGGGATCTGGCTTTCCATACTGCAGCCCTGAACATGGTGGATCAAAGCTTCGCCCGTGGGCAGCTCGAGCTGATGCTGAATGAGCTCTACCTGCACCCCAGTGGGCAAATCCCGGCCTATGAATGGAACTTCAGCGACGTCAATCCGCCGGTACATGCCTGGGCAACCCTGTTTAATTACACAGTCAGCCACCGCTTTAGCAGGGCGCGCGACTTCGAATTTTTGAAATCGGCCTTCCAAAAGTTACTTTTGAACTTTACCTGGTGGGTAAACCGCAAGGATCCTTATGGAGAGAATGTCTTTTCAGGTGGATTCTTGGGATTGGATAATATTGGCGTTTTCGACCGCAGCGCGCCTCTGCCCACTGGTGGTCGCCTGGAACAGGCCGACGGAACAGCCTGGATGGCCCTTTTCAGCCAGAATATGCTGTCGATTGCCCTGCGCCTGGCATTCCACGACGCCAGTTATGAGAAAATGGCGAGCAAATTTTTTGACCATTTTTTGTTCATCGCCGCCGCTATGGACCGCATTGGGGATAACAATGACGAGCTTTGGGACGAGCAGGATGGATTTTTCTACGACGTTCTGCGCCTGCCGGATGGCGATGCCCAACGCCTGAAAGTGCGCTCAATAGTTGGGCTGCTGCCGCTCTGTGCCGCCACCACCGTACCTGGAGAAGTCGTTGTGCGCTTTCCAGGCCTGGCAGCCCAGGCTACCAGGCGCTTTGATCTTTTGCCCACGCTTGTAGCGAACATCCACGACCCGCGCGAATCAGGATTTGCCGACCGGCGGTTGTTCAGCGTTTTAAACGAGACCAAGCTGCGGCGGGTGTTGGCCTATCTGCTCTCTGAAAATGAATTTCTCAGCCAGTATGGCATCCGCTCCTTATCACGCTACCATTTGGAGCACCCCTTCCTGCTCGCTGTGCATGACCAGGAGTACCGGGTGCAGTACCTGCCTGCTGAATCCGATTCGGGGTTGTTTGGCGGCAATTCCAACTGGCGCGGCCCGATCTGGATGCCGGTGAATGCTCTCATCGTCAGCGCCTTGCTGCAGTATTATCTGTATTATGGTGATGAGTTCCTGGTGGAATTTCCAACCGGCTCCGGAAACCTGCTCAACCTGTTCCAGGTCGCGAAACAAATTGCCGTGCGCCTGGCGAATATCTTCCGCAGGGACGAAGCCGGCCGGCGGCCCGTTTTCGGCAGAGCAGCCAAATTCCAGGAGGACCCGCTCTGGCAGGACCATATCCTCTTCTATGAATACTTTCACGGGGACAACGGCGCCGGGTTGGGTGCCAGTCACCAGACCGGTTGGACCGGACTGGTGGCGCGCTTGCTCCATTTTTTCCACACCATGGACGAAACAACCTACCTGATGAGCCTGGACATGCCAGCAAAACCCAACGAAAGCACCTCGGATCCGGCATGAAAATCCGCTCGATCACGTATTTTGTCAACCCCTTGCCTGCCGTTTCCCCGCAGATCCTGCAGGCCGCTGGCAGGTTTACCCGGGCAGCCCGGGCGGCCTTTGAAGATCAGGGGTTCGAAGATCCAGACAACCCGCCTGGCTGCACCCCCTTTTCCAGAGTTATTTCCCGGCCTGGAACGCAGGGCAGTTGTGGAGTATGCCCGGCGCCTGGAATCTGCCGCCTCCGAACAAGAAATCGCTTATGTTTCGCTCGGGCCCGCCCTTCCAGATCATCCTGAAAGCTACCCGCTGGTGGTGAATATCCTCGAAAATTCCAGCAGTGTGTTCGTCCCCGCGGTCATCGCCAGTCCATCAACCGGCATCAGCCTCCCGGCTGTGCGCCAGTGCGGTGAGATCATCACCCGGCTGTCCACGCACGACCCGCATGGCTTCGGCAACCTGTACTTTGCCGCCCTGGCAAACGTACCCCCCGGAGCGCCATTTTTCCCGGCAGCATACCACATGGGGGACCAGCCAGCCTTTGCCCTGGCACTGGAAGCCGCAGATCTGGCCGCGGAGGCCTTCGCCCAGGCTGGATCCCTGGCAGAAGCGCGCCAAAACCTGGTCCAGGCGGTTGAAACCCATGCTGCGGCGCTGGTAGCGGCCTCCCGGCGGCTGGAATCAGGTCACGCGGTTAAATTTCTGGGTCTCGACTTTACCCTGGCCCCCTTCCCCTCGCCAGAACGTTCGCTGGGTACTGCCCTGGTTGCCCTCGGGGTGCCGGCGCTGGGGCTGCATGGGACGCTGGCGGCTGCCGCCTTTCTGGCCGATGCCCTCGACCGGGCCAGCTACCCGCGCACCGGGTTTAATGGTTTGATGCTGCCCGTATTGGAAGATGCCGCGCTGGCAGCTGCCGCTGCGGATGGCTCCCTGACGGTCAGGGATTTGTTGATGGCCTCGGCGGTGTGCGGCACCGGCCTGGATACCATTCCCCTGCCCGGTAATACCCCGCCCGAGGCGCTCTCTGCACTGCTGCTCGATCTCGCGGCGCTGTCGCAGCGTCTGGCTAAACCCCTGACTGCGCGTTTGATGCCCGTACCCGGAAAAAATGCCGGTGACCAGACTGGCTTTGATTTTCCTTTTTTTGCCAACAGCCGGGTCATGGCCCTTGCTGCGCAGCCGCTGGTGGGTTTGCTGGCAGGAGAGACCTCATTTGAGCTCCAGCCCCGTCCAAAATCGCGGGACTGAGTTACAGGAAAGGAATGCGCGTGCCTCGAAAAACGGTGTTCAAGATCGCCCGGCTGTCTCTCTTATTGGCGCTGGTGGGCGTCGTGGGTCTGAGTGCCTGCACTCCCGCTTCATCCACATCTCCCGTTTATCCACCTCCTGAAGATGCTACTCAAGCAGAGCCGCAGCCGGAGGGCACGTTTGCCCAGGCTTATCCATCACCCCTGCCGCTTGGCGGAGTGACCGCGCAGGCTTACCCCTCCCCTGAGTCCGGCGAGCTGGTTGCCGCAGACACAGCTGCCCCCGCAGCAGCTGGATCGAGCTGCCTCGCAGACATGGTCGTCGAAGCAGTTGCCCTGCCAGCAGCCGACGGCGTGCAGATTATGGGCGACCTGTACCTGCCCGCGGCTGGCGGCGAGCGCGTCCCGGGCGTCATTCTGCTGCACATGCTCGGCAGCAACCGGCGCAGCTGGTTGGATTTTCCACAAACCCTGGTGGGGGCATGTTATGCCGTCCTGGCAATCGATTTACGCGGTCATGGGGAGACCAGCGGTCAGAACGATTGGGTCAAAGCCCGGCAGGACCTGCAGCAAGAAGTGGATTACCTGGCAAACCGTCCGGAAGTCCGTGCTGAAAAAATCGCAATCATCGGGGCCAGCATCGGCTCGAATCTGGCACTGAACGCCGGCGCTGACAAAGAGGCCGTGCGGACGGTGGTGCTGTTATCTCCGGGCCTGGATTATGCCGGTGTAACCACGGAAGACGCCCTGGAGCGTTTCGGCGCGCGGCCTATCCTGATCTTTGCCAGCGAAGAGGACACCTACGCCGCCGATTCAGCCCGGGTTCTGGACGAAGCTGCGCTTGGTGATCACCTGCTGGTGATGTATCAAGGAGCCGGGCACGGCACCAATATGTTCGCGCGCGAGCCAGGGCTGTCCCAGCAAATTATTGACTGGCTGGCAGCTCATCTGGATTGACCGGCCGCCAATATTCTGTTCCCCGTCGGTCGCGGCGCAGCAAATCGTACCCCACCAGCTCGCGGCGCAGCAGGGCTGTGTCGGCGTGGTAGTGTCCCAGGATGCGGTTGACCTCTTGCTCTGAATAGGTTTTCCCTGTTTCGAAATCACCCACCACCCGGTTCAGGATCGCTTCGAGCTTTTTGCGCTGGGTGGGAATACTTTTCAGGCGCCCATCGGCCCCCTGGTAGTCGCGCCAGATCTTTTGGTCATAGGCATTCATATCCACACCGGCTGCCGCCGCAGCTAAACTGTCCACGGACAGCAGCCGGTGGGCCATTTCTTCCAGAGCAGCAGGCTCCAGCTGGTAAATGTTGTAGTAGCTTTCTGCCCGAGCTGTCACCAAACCTGCCTCAGCCAGCCTGGCCAGGTGATGCGAAATGGTAGACGGGCTCAGGTCGAGCATTTCGGCCAGTTGTTCGACGCTCAGGCTCTCCTGCGCGAGCAGTCCGACGATGCGCAGGCGGCTGGCATCCGCCAGCGCTCTGAAAAACGCCAGCATCATCTCACTCTCTGGCACGTTCTTAGTGACTGGCATCTGCCACCCGGCGGTATTCTGAACCATCCCGCGAGCGCACCATATAGTTGTAATCGATCAGGTACCGGCGCAGCGCAGCCGTATCATCGGCGACGCTTACCAGCGCCTGGTTCACCTCTTTTTCCTTGTAAACCTGCTCCTGGTCGAAAAGGGTGATCGCGGCATCCAATACCACGCGCAGCTTTTTCGGCTGCTGTGGGATGTGGGTTAAACGTCCATCTTCCATCAGGTACCCTGAGATCAACCGCAGCTGGTCTTCAGGCAGATCCGGGAAGGCTTTCAAGCTGGGGCGCTCGCCGCGGGTCAGCTGGTTGCGGGCCAGCTCTTTGAAGTATTTGCGGTTCAACCGGAACACCTGGTTTCCTGCCTGGTCAAACACCACCAGGATTTCTCCCGCCACCAGGCGGTCGATTTGCTTTTGAGCCGCCGGAAGCTGGAGCCCCAGCTGCTGGGCTGTCTCGGAAGCCGTCAGGGGTTTTCCGGCGAGCAGCCCGGCGATCCGCAGGCGCTCCACATCGACCAGCAGCTTGAAGAATGTTTGTAAGTTGGTTTCGGTATCCATTTTTACCTCTCGATGAAATTAATTCGATGATCATCGAATTAATTATACAGCCGTTTGCAGATACGTCAAGATCCAATTTGTGCCTTTGCGCACAATTCCACTTCATTGGCTTGGCAGGTAAGCTCCGTTTTCATACTCAACCTTGACCCGCGCCGGGCAGCCTCCTTGTCAGGGAATACAAAACAGCCACCGGGTTTTTCATCGCCGGTGGCTTTGGTTCCATCAGTGCGCCGCCTGGTTCAGGCCGGTACGTTTACAGCCAGGTAGGGTTTCAGATACTGCCCGGTGTAGGAATCTCCTACTTCTGCCACCTCTTCCGGGGTGCCCTCCGCAATCACCAACCCACCCCCATCCCCTCCTTCGGGTCCGAGGTCGATCAAATAATCGGCGGTTTTGATAATATCGAGGTTGTGCTCGATGATCAGCACAGAATTGCCGGCATCCACCAGGCGCTGGAGCACCTCGATCAGCTTATGGACATCCGCCGCGTGCAGGCCCACCGAAGGCTCATCCAGGACATATAAAGTGCTCCCAGTTGAGCGTTTGGAAAGCTCGCGCGCCAGCTTGACCCGTTGGGCCTCCCCCCCTGAAAGTGTAGGAGCAGGTTGGCCCACCCGGACGTATCCTAGGCCAACGTCCTGCAGAGTTTGTAGGCGGCTGGTCATCGCAGGGAACGCTTCGAAAACTTCCAGCGCATGATCAACGGTCATGTCAAGCACTTCCGCAATATTAAACTCTTTGAACTGCACCTGGAGCGTCTCGCGGTTGTAGCGGGTGCCGTGGCACACTTCGCATGGCACGTACACATCCGGCAGGAACTGCATCTCGATCCGCAGCTGGCCCTGGCCCTGGCAGGCCTCGCAGCGCCCGCCGCGCACGTTGAAGGAAAATCGCCCTGCCTTATAACCGCGCACTTTGCTCTCTGGCAGCTCGGCGAACAGCTTGCGGATGTGGTCAAATAAACCCGTATACGTTCCGGGGTTAGAGCGCGGCGTCCGTCCAATCGGCGACTGGTCGATGTTGATCACTTTGTCAATATGCTGGAGGCCCTCAATATTGTCGTGTGCGCCGGGCACCGTCCGGGCCCGGTTGATCTCTCGGGCAAGCGCTTTGTACAGGATTTCCACCATCAGGGTCGATTTTCCCGACCCAGAGACGCCCGTGATGCACACCAGTTTGCCCAGTGGGATGCGGACATCCACATTTTTCAAGTTATGCTCGCGCGCCCCGCGCACGACCAGGGATTTGCCATTCCCGGTCCGTCGTTTTTCCGGGATGGGTATACGTTTGCGTCCGGAGATGTACGCTCCGGTTTCCGAATCCGGGCAAAGCAAAATTTGTTCCAGCGGCCCCTGGCACACCACCTCGCCGCCGTGTTCCCCGGCTGCCGGGCCCAGGTCCACCACCCAGTCCGCTTCCCGGATCGTTTCCTCATCGTGCTCCACTACCAGCACCGTGTTGCCCAGGTCGCGCAGACCTTTAAGGGTGCGCAGTAAGCGCCCGTTGTCGCGCGGGTGCAGGCCAATCGAAGGCTCATCCAGTACGTACAATACGCCCATCAGCCGCGAGCCAACCTGGGTCGCAAGCCGGATGCGCTGGGCTTCCCCGCCAGACAGTGACACCGCCGAGCGTGACAGCGTCAGGTAATCCAGGCCTACATCCACCAGGAAACCCAACCGGGCGATCAATTCTTTCAAGATGCGCTCGCCGATGATCTTCTGGCGCTCGTCCAATGGGCTGGCGTCCCCCAGCAGGTGCTCCACCCAGGTCGCGGTACGCTTGACCGGCCAGTCGGTCACTGCGACGATGTTTTGCTCATCCACGGTCACGCCCAGGGCTTCGGGGCGTAGGCGTTTGCCTTCACAGGTGGGGCAGCTGCGCTGGCTCATGTATTCCGAGATTTTTTCACGGGTGAATTCCGAGTTTGTCTCGTTATACCGGCGTTCGAGGTTCGTCACCACCCCTTCGTACGGCGTCTCAAAGGTAATTTTCCGGCCGTTGCTCTTGGTGTATTCCACCGTCACATCCCGGCCGCGCGTTCCGTACAGCACCACCTGCAGCTGCTCGGGGGTCAAGTTGCTGACAGGCGCGTCTAGGTCAATGCCGTGCTCACGTGCCGCCCCTTCCAGGGTTTGCCAGTAATACCCGCTGTCCTCGCGCGTCCCGTTCCATTCCATCGCGACGATCGCCCCTTCGTTGAGCGAAACATCCGTGTCCGGGATGAGCAGGTCGGGGTCGATTTCAAGTTTGCCCCCCAACCCCTGGCAGTCCGGGCACGCGCCGTGCGGGGTGTTGAAAGAAAACGTGCGCGGCTCGATCTCGGGCAGGCTGATGCCGCACACCGGGCAGGAGAGGTGCTCCGAAAAGTGTACGTCGCGTGGGTTTTCTGGATCGCTGACATCCTGCAGGGTCAGGTAGCCGTCGCCAAATTTGAGCGCGGTTTCCACTGAATCGGTCAGGCGCGTGCGGAAGTTGCGGGCATCTTCATCGTCCGCCGGAGCGCGTAAGACCACCCGGTCTACCACCGCTTCGATCGTGTGAATTTTATAGCGGTCGAGGCTGATTTCCTGGTCCAGGTCAAGGACCTCGCCGTCTACCCGCACCCGCACAAAACCGGACTTGCGGATTTCATCGAAGACCGCCTGGTAGGTGCCTTTGCGCCCGCGCACCACGGGTGAGAGCACCAGCAGGCGCGTTCCGTCCGGCATGGATTCCACCGCATCCACAATTTCCTGCGCCGATTGGCGACTCACTTCGCGCCCGCAGTTTGGGCAGTGCGGGATGCCAGCCCGCGCGAAGAGCAGCCGCAAATAATCGTAGATTTCGGTCACCGTGCCCACCGTTGAGCGCGGGTTGTGCGAGGCGCCTTTCTGGTCGATGGACACTGCCGGGGACAATCCTTCGATCGTGTCCACATCGGGCTTATCCATCTGTCCCAGGAACTGGCGCGCATAAGCAGACAGCGATTCAACGTACCGCCGCTGCCCTTCAGCGAAGATCGTATCGAATGCCAGGGAGGATTTCCCGGAACCGGACAGGCCTGTGATAACGACAAATTGATCGCGGGGAATCTCCACGGTAATATTTTTAAGGTTGTGCACACGGGCGCCAACCACGCGAATGACATTAGGGGACATATTCAACCTGCTAAACTTTCGGTTTTCGTGATCTGGGAACGTCGCTGGATGCGCTGCTCACCAATTATAGCACAATTGTTTTATTAATGAAGGGCTACCCGCCGGACAATTTTTCCCGCCGGACACCAAACCTCAATTATACCAGTCGCGCGGAGGCATTCGCGGCACCGGATCAAGCTCAGCCTCCTGGTCGGCAGGCGGCTTCACCCGCCTCTCCATCTCGTCCCCCATCGTGAGCAGTCATCCCTAAATGAAAAACGTTTCGCTGCGCAGCGGAGATAACAGCAAAATACAGACAGCAATGTACATAATAATCGTCAAACCCTCCACCACCGGCGACTGCTCTTCCTTAAACAGCAGGAACAGGCTCAGTGGAACGAAGGAATACCTGGGTTCAATTAACCAGAACGGCAGCAGGCTCAAAACCGTAAATGGGTACAGCCAATAAAAATTCTTCGTGCGCAGCTTTGTCACGGCAATCGACAGCATCGACCACGCCGCCGGGATAAAAAACGCGCTTTTCAAAGCCAGGCTGCCCGTGACGGTCATCAGCAGTTGGTTGCGGAGGAAATAATCGGGGTACGACTGGTTGTAAGGGTGGGTGCTCTGGAAAGTCAGCAGGTAACCAATGAAAGTGACCAGTCCGATTAAGAGGATCGAGGGCTTCTGCCTAACCAACCCCACGATCTTCGGCAGGTTCACCACGTTCAAAGGCAGGAAGAGGAATGCGAACAGGAATAAAAGGTAAAAAATATTACCGGAATACAGGCTCCCCAGCGGCTGCATGTCTTTATCCATCAGGGCAATCCCCCGGTTTAAGATCAAGAATGCCGCGATGAACCCAAAGCCGAGCAGGTAGATCCAGGTCTTTTTTAACGACTTTGCAAACGCCCGCAGGTTCAATCCGAAATTTTCGATGTAGATGTACGCATATAAATACGCGAACCAGATGATGTTATTCGTCCGCGCCAGGATGCTTAAAAACCCGACCAATCCAGACAGGGTATATCGCTCCCATAAAACCAGGTAAAACGCCAGCAGCACCAGCTCCATCGCCAGGATATCGGTGTACACCAGCGGAAAGAAAGGAAAAAACAGCGGAAAAAAAGTGTACTGCAGCGTCTTTACCAGCGAAGGGCGCCCGCACACCTTCCAGGTCAGCAGGTAGAACACAATCACCGAGGTAAAGGAAAGTAGGGTCGTCAGGAACCGCGCCGAAAAGATGCCCGCCTTGTGAAAGACCAGCATCACCGCCGCGATCAGGGCGTGGTAGCCCGGCACCACATTCAACCCGGGTGTCAGCCTGATTTCCCGGTTCAAAAAAATGACGATTTGCTTCCAGTTCGCCCCCTCATCCACCAGCTCAGGCGCACTGCTCATATACACAAACTCAGCCAGCAGTACCAAAAAGATCGCGGCCAATACCACCACGTGCCAGGCAGCCTGCTTTCTATCCATGCGCTCCGGTATGCTTTCTTGGTTGGACAATATCATAGTGGTATGGCTTCCCGAGCCCATTCTCCCAAACCTGGGCCATTATAGCAATAATTCTCATCCTTGCTGCAAATCACAAAAACCGCAAACGCAGGCGACCACCGCCAGGTGGACCTGCCAACCAGCCCGGGGTCAGCGCGTTGGTTGCGCTTTTAACCTTACGTGGGGTAGAGTTAATCAACGCCATCGATAGGATTAGAAATTGCCGCGCAGCGGGCTCTTAGTACTTTAGAACTACCTGGATTCCGTTTGCTCCTTATTACACTAACAGCATGCATAAAATATTTCGTTGGTTGTTGGTCGCCGGGCTCGCAGGCAGTATTTTCCTCCACACCGGGCTGCAGAACGTCAGCGGGCAAGCCCCAACCCAGGACGAGCGCATCTACCTGCCCGCCATCTCGAAACCAGTCAGCACCACACCGGCTCCCACCGCCTCCCCCACCCCATCGCCTTCAGTCACGCCCTCGCCCCCCCCGGTGGGCGGCATCCAGCTTTCCGTCGATGCCAGCCAGCCCATCCACCCCTTCTCGAACGAGATGCTGGGGGTCGCCCTGGTCAACTGGGAGCACAGCTGGGGCAAATATTTCCCGGCCGATGTGCCGCGCCTGGCGGATGTATTCTAAGGCGGCCCATGTTGGTGTGATCCGCTATGCGGGCGGCCTGTGGGCCAACTGGGTGGGTTGGGAGCGGCGTCCCCAGCGCACGCCCTACACGGACTGGAATCCCAATCCCAGCTATTATTCGGCCCAGTTTGGCAGCCTGGTGAACACCAGCCTCACCTATTCCTTCCACTACGGGCAGGATGAAATCGACAACCTGGCGCTATTCTCCCAGCAGACCGGCGCGGAGATCATCATCCAGGTCAATATTTCCAATAACGACCCGTACATGTGGGCTGACCTGCTGCGCTACGCCAATGTGGAACACGACTACGGCTTCAAATATTGGGAGCTGGGCAACGAGATCGACCTCGAGACGACGCAGGGCAGCGAGGCCGGGATGAGCGCTGCCACCTACCAGCAGCGTGTGAATAACTATGCCGCGGCCCTGCGCTCGGTGGATCCATCGATCGAGATTGTCGGCGGGGTCTCGGCCTCCGCCCATGACATCGTCGCCAGCAACTGGGCCTGGGGCGAAGCGGATATGTCCCGCTACCTGTATGCCGCCGTAAATGCCGGCGCGGACGCCCTCAGCTACCACTGGTATCAGACCTGCAACTCGGGCAGTGACCGGGATGCGATCACCGTCTGGGAATGGGACCTCGCCCCGGGTGACGACGGCATCGCCGACCCGTATGAGAACTGGCGCCATTCGTATTCCCGCATCTGGAGCCGGATCGCCCCGGAGCGCGTCCAGAACGAAGTAATCCCCGCCGGCAGCTCGCTGCCCCAGGGTATTACGGAATTGAACATCAATTCCTGTGATTTTGGCGTCGCCCCGCAGAACGGCAACTTCCTCAACGCCCTCTGGATGTCTGACGTGCTGGGCCGCCTGGCGTACAATGGCCTGGATTTTGCCACCTGGTACACCGGCTACGGCACCCAGGGGCAGGGCTACCCGATGGTCTTCAGCACGGAGGATTTCTACCCGACGACGGTCTACCTGCGTCCGTCGTACTACACCTTCTTCCTATACGCCAATTATTTTGGCGACCAGTTGGTCGCTTCCTCCTCCAGCCAGGAAGATGACATTTCCATTTGGGCTTCTACCGACAGCAGTGACCCCGGTAAGTTGAAGTTGATCGTTACCAACATCTCCGGCAGTGCCATCACGGCCAGCATCAATCTTGAGGGTTTCTCCCCGGTTTCGGGGTCAAAATTTGTGCTTTCGAACCCGCACCCCCTGGATATGACCGAAGCCAGCAACGGCCAGAATCACGGTACGACGATCAACGGTGTCACCCTTTCGGCAGCGAGCATCACGAATGTGGTCAATCAAATCCAGGGCACGCCCGTGGCCGTCCAGGGGAGCAGCCTGACGGACACCTTCGCCCCATACACGGTCACCGCCATCATTCTTCAGTCCGGCAACTGAATCCTCCTTCCTGCTGCAGGGAGGAAATGAGCCACCGGCTTGCCCACGTCGAGCGGAGCCGTCTTTCGGCGTAATCACTACCTCGCGTCGAGCGGAGCCTTTTTTTGGCGCAGTCGAGACGTGAGCCTCCTGGCGGAGCCATGTAGAGCATCTAGCAGGCCGCACGCCTTTTGCAAAAAGATCCGTACCTCAATTGTTCATCCTAATACTCGACACATCCAGCCGCACCTTGCCCTTGGCAGCCAACGGTGAACCTACGCTTGTTCGAAGTGGTACCTAATACATACCCTCGAAGCCGGAGTCCTATCCATGAAAATTCGCTGGTTCAGCCTCCTTCTCCTCACCTTGCTTTTACTGCCAGGCTGCACCTCCCGCCTGCCTGCCCCTACGCTCGCAGGCACGGATGCGGCTGTCCAGGCGGCCCCACCCGCAGCATCAGCCGCTCCGTCAGATCCTGGCGCCCTGCCAGCCGCTAGCGCCCGCTCTCCTTTGGACGCCTGCAGCCCAGAACGCCAGGCAGCCGCCCTCCAACCGGATGTGACCCTGGATTGGGAGGCACTGCCAATCAACGCCTGCTACCAGCTCGCGCTTGAGCTCCTGCCTGGTGCCGCCAGCTACCGCGGCCGCGCCCAAATCACTATCCAGAACCTCACCGACGCTGCCTGGCCCGACATCGTCTTGCGCCTCTATCCCAATTCCCCCTCCATCTATGGGGGTGAGCTCGCTGTCCTCAACGCCCTCATCGACGGGATTGAAGTCGAGCCGGAAATCTTTCTCAACGACCAGACCGGCCTGCGCCTGGAGTTGAAACAGCCTCTCCAGCCTGCCGCAGTCACCCTTGTTGAGCTGGAATTTGAAGGCAAGACCCCGCGCAACCTGCAGGGCACTACCCTGGCATACGGTGTTTTTAACACCACCACCACGCCGGCTGCGATGATCCTGGCAAATTGGTACCCCATTCTGTCGGTCCGGGAAAACGGGCACTGGCAGGCAGAACCAGTGATTGCGATTGGAGATGCAGTTGTAAGCGACGTAGCGCTTTACGAAGTCGAGATCACAGCCCCTGCCGGTTGGCAGGTGGTCTCTACCGGTACGGGAATCGAAGTGCAGGCAGCCGCAAACTCAAGCCAATGGCTGGTTGTTTCCGGCCCGGTGCGCGAATTTATGGTCACCGCCAGCCCGGAGTACAGCCTATCGGAGATGGAGTTGGATGGGATTAACCTGCGCCATTGGGGTTTGCCAGGCGGGGACTCGCGCTGGCAGGAATCTCTCCAGGCGACCGCTGACTCAGCAAAGTTGTTCGAAGCTCGCTTCGGGGAATATCCCTACAATGAGCTGGATATCGTCGCGGCCAACCTGGAGCTCGCCCTGGGTGTGGAATATCCGGGTTTGTTCCTGATCCAACAGGGCCTGTACTCGCCTGACGAAGATCAGCCGTTTCTGTTGGGTCTGGTCGTCGCTCACGAGGCTGCCCACCAGTGGTGGTATGGTCTGGTCGGGAATGATGTATTGGCCCACCCCTGGCTGGATGAGGCCCTGGCAACCTACAGTTCCATGCTTTACCAGCAGCAATTTCAGCCCCTGGTTTACGCGGGTACCTCGGACTATTATGCCCAGAACGTCGCCGATGCCGAGGCTCAAAACAGCGGCCTGGATACCGGCATGCCGGTGAAAGATTTTATCGTTGAGCCAGGCCTGTACAGCCGGTTTGTCTACCAGAAAGGCGGTCTCTTCTTTGAAAGCCTGCGGGAAAAGATCGGTGACCAGGCATTTTTCGCAGGTCTTCAGCAGTATTATGCCCGCAGCCGCTTCCAGATCGCGCACCCCGCGGATATTTTCCTTGCTTTTGAAACCACTTGCAGCTGCGAGCTGGACCCATATTATGAAGAGTGGGGTCTTAAATAGAAATGCTCCTGCGGTTCGTCTCATGAACTTATTAGCTTAAAGTGTCTGGATTTCTGGAATAATTAGGGTAGAAAATTATCCATGGGACCCGATAGTGCGGGCTCCATCAAACAAGTGGCAAGGAAGCATGAGCAAATCAAGTTTAATTTTGACGATTGGCAAGGTAGTCATTGCGGCTGCCTGGGCTGACGGAGACATTTCTAACGACGAAATCAACAGCCTGAAAGACCTGTTGTTTCACCTGCCAGACATGACTGGGCGTGAATGGGCAATGCTCGAAATGTATATCAGCACCCCGGTCGGTGAAGCCGAACGCAAGCGTCTCGTCGATGAGCTCAATGAGGAACTGACCAAATCCAACGAGCGCGATATGGCCTTGAAAGCTCTGGATAACATGATCCGGGCGGATGGCACGGTCACCGAACGCGAAAAGCTGGTGGCGCAGGAAATTCGCGAGTCGATCGAAGACGCCGACAGCGGGATTTTCCATCAGATCGGGCGTTTGATGAAAGGTCCGGTCGAACGGCGCTCCACCGCCGTTTCTGCAGCGCCGAACCGGGAGCAGTATTTCGATGATTTCATCAAGAATCGGGTTTATTATGGTGTCCAGATGCAGTTGGAGGGCGGCAGCGCCAGCCCGGGTATTTCTGAACAGCTTCTGCGTAAGCTGAGCCTGGGCGCGGGATTGATGGCGCGCGTCGCCCAGGTAGACGAGGCGGTCACCACCATCGAAAAAGAGACGATTATCCAGGCTTTGGTCCAAAATTGGAGCCTCGATCCTGAGACCGCTGACCTGGTTGCGGATGTAGCCCTCGCCGAAGTCAGCCCAGAAATGGATTATTACCGCCTGACGCGCACTTTTTTTGAAACCACAACCGAAGACGAGCGAATTAGTTTTCTTGATGTCCTGTTTACGGTTGCCGGAGCAGACGGATTCGTCAGTAACGCTGAAATTGAAGAAATCCGGGCTCTATCTATGGGGCTTAAGCTGCCCCACAAAGTATTTATCGACGCGAAGCTAAAAATCCCGCGCGCTGAGCGTGCGAGTTGAGACCACCCAGGCCCCGCTAAACCCGGGGCTAATTTTTTTCCTGTGTTCGCGATCGGAAATAATCCCCTTTCTTTATCCGTACATCGAATTCAAGAATTTTACAGGTTCATGCCGCCTGTGGGTATTCGTAAAGTTCAACCATCACCCCAAACGCACTGCGTGGATGGATAAACGCGTATTTGCGCCCCCCTTGCCCGAGTCGAGGTTCTTCATTGATTAACTCGACGCCGCGCCCTTTAAGCTGTTCCAGCATCCCCGCCAAGTCGTCAACCTCCAGGCAGATATGGTGCATGCCAGGGCCGCGCTTGGCGAGGTAACGACCCAGCCCCGAGTCGTCTGTGGTGGGCCGGACAAGCTCCACTTCGCTTTCACCCGCCGGCAAAAATGCGATCGCCGCCTGCTCGGCGGGCACATCCTGGATGCCTGCCAGCTCGAGCCCGAGGGCATCCCTCCAGAAAGCCAGGGTTGCATCCATATCGTCAACCAACAGCGCAATATGATCAATTCGCTTTACTTTGGGCATGCTCAACTTCCTGTCAATGGATTGGGGTTCTCGGCCTAAAGCAGGCTCGCTGCCGCTTCATCAACCAGCCATACCAGCTTGCCGTTTGTAGGCCGGATCGATTGGGCGGGCAGCAGTTCGGCCTCATCTCGGATCACTTGCCGCAAGATGGCGGCTTTGCCCTCTCCTGAAACCAGGAACAGAACCACGGCTGCTGTATTGAGACAGGCTGCTGTGAGCGTGATCCGCCATGTATCCAGGATGGGAACATAATTCGCTGCCACCCAGCGCTCGCCCGTCTGAAGTGCCTCGGTTCCGGGAAACAACGAGGCGGTATGTCCGTCGCTGCCCAGGCCTAACATCACAAGGTCAAATGTCCTGGTTAGTTCGGGGCTTTCAGAAAAACGAGTGCGCAAAATCTGCTCATACGCACGAGCGGCATTCTGCGGGCTGATTTCACCCTGCATGCGGTGAATCTGGCTGGCTGGGATTGGCACGTGGTCCAGTAAGGTGCTCTGGGCCATCCGATAATTGCTCTGCGGATGATCCGGGGGCACACACCGCTCATCGCTCCAATACACTTCAGTTTGGAGCCAGGGGACCTGTGAGACCGCCTCCGGACGTGCCAGCTCGGCAAATGTCTGCTGGGGTGTGGAACCCCCGGAAAGCGCTAAGCGAAAGGCTCCCTGCCGGGCCACGGAAACAGTGCTCTGCTTGATAATTAAGGCAGCTGCTGCTCGCGACAATTCAACTGGAGTGGGGTATACCCGAATTTCGGTCATCTTTGCAGTTTACACCAAAACATCATGCTCGCTGCAGCCCATCCGCCAGGTGCGGCTGCTGCCGCTCAGCAGTTCATCAGATTCCACCGGCCCCCAGCTGGCTGGCATGTATTGGCAGGGCTCGACGTCTCGGCGAGATTCCCAGGCTTCAACCAATGGATCGATCAGCTTCCAGGCCTGTTCGATTTCATCACTGCGGGCAAATAATGCCGCATCACCGTGCAGGGCATCCAGCAAAAGGCGTTCGTACGCCTCTGGCAGTGGGCCATCACCGAATGAAGAGCGGTAGTGGAATTCCATATCCACTGAGCGGGTCTCCTGGTAAGAATCCGGCTGCTTGGTTTCAAACTGCAGGTGAATCCCTTCATCCGGCTGGATGCAGATCGACAGGATGTTGGGCGTCAGGGTCTTATCTCCCGGTAGGTTGAACATGATATGGGGTGGTCGCTGGAAAACAACCACAATCTCGCTGGTTTTTTTCATCAATGCTTTTCCAGAGCGCAGATAAAATGGCACACCCTGCCAGCGCCAGTTGTCAACGAACAGCTTGAGCGCGCCAAATGTTGGCGTACGCGAGCCCTCCACTACCCCGGGCGTTGTCCTGTAACCGTCATACTGCCCCAGAACAGTTTCGCTGATGTTGATAGGCCGCGTGGCACTTAATATTTTTACCTTTTCGTTGCGCAGGGAATTCGCATCAAAGGAGGCCGGAGGTTCCATGGTGATGAGGGTAAACAACTGGAGCAAGTGGTTCTGGAACATATCGCGCAGGATGCCAGTATTATCGTAAAAGCCCGCCCGGTGACCCACATCGACCGTTTCTGCGACCGTGATTTGGACATGATCAACATACCGGCGATTCCAGATGGGTTCAAAGATCGTATTGGCGAACCGAAAAAACAAGATGTTCTGGGCAGTTTCTTTCCCAAGGTAGTGATCGATCCGGTAAATCTGGTCTTCTCGGAAAACACTGTGCACGACTTCATTCAGGCGGTGAGCAGAAACCAGGTCGCGGCCAAAAGGTTTTTCGATGACAATATTCCGTTGCATTCCTGTCTCGCCAGCGATCCCACACTCCCCCAGAGCACGGACGATCTGCTCGTAGTATTCAGGATCGGTCGCCAGGTAATACAACCGGTCAGTGGGCTCTTGTTCAAGCTGTTCCAGGTGCCCGGAGAGGCGCACGTAATCCCCGTCTTGCTTCAAGTCTCCCCGGAAGTAGGAAAGCAAAGGAGCAAATGCCTGCCAGGTTTCATCCGTGTACGTTTCAGGAGTGAATTGGCGGGTCGTTTCCAGGAGACCCAGGCGGAACTGCTCATCATCCCATGGGCGCCGCGCAAACCCAACAATGCGCGTATTTTTCGACAACCTGTTTTTCCGGAACAGGTTGTACAACGCGGGGACAAGCTTGCGGTGAGTCAGGTCTCCTGAAGCACCAAAAATTACAATGGTCGGGGCAATTGGTTTTTCGTTTTGCATAATTTTCGAACCTTAACTCAAGCCATAGACCGGTAAGGCAGCGCCATGTATCGCTCGGGCCGCGTCCGATGCCAGAAAAAGAATGACATCTGCGATGGCCTGTGGGGCAACCCACCGGGTGAAATCCGCATTTGGCATTTCCGTCCGGTTCTGATGGGTATCGATGGTTCCCGGCAGGACGCAGTTAATATTAATGCCGCTGGCACGCACTTCAGCAGATACGCTTTCTACCAGCCGGACAACGCTGCTTTTAGCGGCGCTGTAGGCTGCCTGATTAGCTCGTCCTGCCAGGGCACTGCGCGCGGCCGTATGCACAATTTTACCGGCACTTTGCTGGAGCATCGTTGGGAGAACGGCCCGCGTGATCAAAAAAGCGCTGCGGGTGTTCAAATTGTGCAGTAAATCCCACTGCTCTGGACTGGTATCCAGTACTTTCCCGGCTCGAAATCCACCCACCGTATTAGCGAGCACATCGATCCGGCCCAACCGGGCTATTACCGCCGCGATGAACGCCGACACCGAATCTGGGTTGGTCAAATCCACCTCAAAATGGATGGCCCGTTCAGAGTTGGCATAATCATTTTCGCTTTTGGGAATCCGGCGGGCTCCCAGCATAACCAATGCACCTGCCTCGTAAAAGCGACGGGCAACCACGCTCCCCAGGTTTCCCGAGGCGCCAGTAACCACAACAACCTGATTGGAAAAATCGAACATCCTACTATCTCCTGCCGGGCTCTCTCATCCTTCGGGAGAGACAGCACCTGGATGACAATCAATCGCTGCACATGATAACATAACGGCAGCCACTAACCCTGTTTAGTGCTCAGGCTCCTATGCAAACCCAAAGTCCGCTTATCTTCCAGCACTCTATCTTTGCCTCAAAAATTGCATTTCTAACATGCCTGGCACTCTTTTACTTGCTCCTGTTGAGCGGATGCGCCCGGCTGTCTCCCGACCCAACTCCCGGTACAATCGTGTTCCAGGATAATTTTAGCCGCCGGGATGGGGGCTGGCCAACCCTTATTGACCCCGGAGGGATCAGCGACTACCTGGGTGAAGCCTACCGCATCCAAATTCTGGAGCCAAATTCCGAACGCCTGGTGGGTCCGGGAATTAATTTGGTGGATGTGGTTGTCGAAGTGCAGGCTAGCCGGATCGGCGGACCTGAGGACAATCGCTTTGGCCTGCTCTGCCGCTACCAGGATGATCAAAACTATTATGCATTTGTTGTTAGCAGCGACGGTTACTACGCCATCTACAAATCTGTCACCGGAGAAATAACCCTGCTTGACATGCCGAGCATGCTGCCTGCGGTGCATCTCCAGGAATCCGAGGACAGCTTGTTGTTGAAAATTACCTGCCAGGACGACCGGCTTGCGCTGTGGGTGAACGGTGAACGGATCGCCGAGCGGCAGGACAGTGATATCAGCCGTGGAGATGTAGGCTTGTTGGCGGGTGCTTATGCCGAAGCTGGCACCGAAATTCTGTTTGATCAATTTACCGTCGCTATTCCCTGAGTACAGGGTCACTGACAGATACTCTACCCACATACCAGCTTGAAAATCACTTCATGTGAATAATAGTAGGAAGGCTTGATCACCGAAACCCTTGTCCTGCTTACACGGCATGCAGTTAAAAAATGTCGTCCTGGCGGCTGAACGAACGTGTCTGGATTGCAGCTGACCGGGTCATCAATTGCAATACAACCGACAGCACCCTCCTGCCGTACGGCAGGCACTGGCCCTGGATTCAAATCATAAACAAAGAACTCGCACCCGACCTGCTCAGTCGGTGCGCTTTGCTAGCACCCAAGAATCACAACCCTGTTATCCCTATTCTCATTTGTTTGCTCTCAGCGTCGTATTGTCGGTATCAGAAAGTGTGACGTTGGCTGGCAACCAGTTCTTACCACGCTGCCTTTGGCTCCCAAGGTCGACAGCCCGAGGTTCAGCTCCATTTTTGCGCCCCTATCAGGGTTTAACTTCATCCAACCTTACATCACCGACAATGGTTTCCAAGCCGGGCTCATACAGCAGAGAGCGTGAGACAGCTTGAATGCCTTCCAACGCTATGATATATTCACATTACTGACCACTTATGTATACGTTGAACAAAATTCGCAGATTACTGCTGCGGGTCCCGATTGTCTACCGACTCCTGATCGGGAACTCCCTGATCATCTTTTTATTGGTAGCAGCCGGGACACTGTTGTCCAGGGAATTTACCCAGGTATCGACAGGCGTCCTAATATTTACCTTCAGTGCCCTGGGGATTTGCCTGGTATTTATCATGAACTATGCCACAATCCGGATTTCTCTGCGCTCATTGGATGATCTGCGCCAGACGATCGATCAGGTCGGGCATGAGCCTGCCAGCCCCCCCGAGGCAATTCAGCTTGACAGAGATCCAGATCTGCAACCCCTGGCAGAAGCGATTAATGCCATGCTGGGTCGTCTGGAGGCCCACAACCGGCAGTTGCGCGCCTTGACCGAACGCGTAACACATGCCCAGGAGGATGAACGCCAGCGGATTGCTCGCAATCTACACGACGAAACCTCCCAAACGTTGTCGAGCCTGATCATCAGTCTGGAGCGGATCGAAAAGGATCTGCCGCGAGAGGCAAAAGATCTCAATAACCGCATCCAGCAGGCACGCCAGATCGCAACTCGCACCGTGGAGGACCTGCGCAAAATCATCTATGATTTGCGACCAACCATGCTGGATGATCTTGGCCTGATTCCAGCCGTGCGCTGGTATGCCCGTACAACACTTGAGGAAGCTGGCATGCGTGTCCAGTTTGAAATAAGCGATGAAAATTTGCGCCTACCGCGCCATTTGGAAACCGAGTTATTCCGCATCACTCAGGAAGGTGTTAATAATATTGCCCGCCATTCAAATGCCCGGCGGGTGGTTGTGCGCATGTTCGTTGAAGACGATTCCCTTTGTCTTGAGCTGGATGACAACGGCGGTGGCTTTGATGTTGCAGAAACCGAATCGTCTGCTTTATCGAAGAAACACCTCGGACTGCTCGGGATCCAGGAACGTGCCGCCCTGTTAGGAGGTCAGGTGGATATTCTTTCCGAACCTGATCACGGAACTTTGCTGCGGGTATGCATCCCCGGAAATTTCCGGTGAACCGTTTTAGTTGGCGCGCAGTAACTTTTAAATGAAGCGAATCCCGGCCAAACTATGGCTTACCTGTCTGCTGGTGCTGCTTTGCCTCATATTAGCTGGCTGTTCGGACCCCAATACGAGTTACATTCAGGGGCGCTGGGCAAACGGAAATGTTCATTATTGGTCGGAGTGGTATTTTGACCGGGGATATTTTTCATTTTTTTCTACCATCGATATCCATGGTTATACATCGGAAAAAACCGGAAGTTACCGGATCGTTGCCAGCGATGGTGATTTGATCACTCTCGAACTCTACGATACAGATCTGGGTGATCCGCTCGAAGACACCACCCAACTGGCGATCAAGATCAACCGGGATGAAGGCTCACTGCGCATCGGCAGAGGGACTTTTTATGCGGTGAGCAGTTTCGACCTCGACGAAGTCACCCTGAGTCCAACCCCCTGACCCTGCTGCGTCCAACCTCCGCTATAATAGGGGGCATGGACAAATACGGCGGCAGCAGCTCGCCCATCCGGGTACTGGTTGCCGATGATCACACCATCATGCGGGATGGCATCCGCGCCCTGGTCTCATCGGAACCAGACATCGAGGTCATTGGTGAGGCTGAGGATGGCCGTGCAGCGGTCGAGCTGGCCCACCAGCTGCGCCCGGATGTGGTACTGATGGATATTGCCATGCCGCTGCTGAACGGCCTGGAAGCAACCCGGCACATTAAGCGTGATCACCCGGAAATTCATATACTCGTTTTGACCATGTACGACCACGAGGAATACGTGCGCCAGGTACTGGCGACAGGCGCATCCGGATACGTTTTAAAGCGCGCCGCAGCCGGAGAGCTGGTTGCAGCCATCCGGGCAGTGGCACGTGGGGAGGCAGCCCTTTCACCGGCGGTCACCAAGCTGGTGATCGATGATTATCTGCGCGGTGAAAAGACCCAGGTAGATGATGAACCGGACCGGCTGACCCCGCGCGAACGCGAAGTACTGCAGTTGATTGCCGAAGGTCACACGAGCCGTGAAATTGCCAAGCTGCTCAATCTGGCTGTTAAAACCGTTCAGGCGCACCGCAACAGCCTGATGCAGAAGCTGGACCTGCATGATCGGGGGGAATTGATAAAATACGCGATCCAGAAAAAGATTATCGAGCTGTAAAACCAGATAGCAACTCACCCTCTCCCCATTGACCAATCCTGCCAATGTGCGCTGCCAATCGGCGTTTTCCAGGCGGCCTAATTTCAGGTACATCCTATTCGTCAATCTCTTCGTCTCGAATAACGCATTTGCGCCTCCGGCGAAAAACAGTCCAGCCTGAAGCTGGCGATTTCGCGGCATGCGGGCTAAGTTCCCATGAAAAATTAAGGTGTTTATCAGAATAACTTAGGGTATTAACCCTAACCGGATTAAGGGTTTTGCCAATGTGCTCGGACATGATTTCCGGTAAAGTAAAAGCATAACGCCTCAGGCACACCTGGGCTTTTTTAGTTACTGCTCGAAAGGGCATCCGGTTAAACGTGATCAACGATTCAGGGACGACCCTGCCAATGCCAACTTCCACGTCCATCGGACGCATTCTGCATACCGGCGGTGAAGCGCTGGGCAGGCTGCGTCTTTTTCTTATGGAATGGTGGCAGTCCGCTAACCTGCGCGCAATGCTTGCGCCCGTTGAAACACCAGACAATCGTGCGGTTTATCCACAAGTGATCACCGAACCCGAGCATCTGCAGAGGGTCAACCCGTTCGCACCAGTCATGCCTGTCAATACAGCCAGCCTGATTGACGAATTCCTGGAAACCCATCTGCAAGGAAAACTGGCGGTGATTCTTCGCCCATGCGAGTTACGAACCTGGGTGGAGATGAGCAAACGGCGGGAAGCTATTCATCCCGGTGACGAAACTGTTTCCAAACCCGATCGTCTGGCAATCATTTCGATCGACTGTACTGGCACCTACGACCCCGTAACGTTTGCGGAAAGGGTTGCTCGCGAGGGGATACCGGCTTTGGTTCAGGAAGTGTTTCAGCAGACAGCCGGTGAAATTCCCGCAAGTACGCACATGCGGCCTGCCTGCCGCTGCTGCGATCGCCCCTACCCGCTGGGTGCCGACCTGGGAATTCTGCTCCTGGGACAGGCAACTAACGAACAAATGGTGCTGGTTGCAAACCAGTTGTTTGAAAAATATATCGCAGCCTCACCAACAACTGCTGGTTCCGTTCCCGACAAGTTTTGGGAACGGCGGGCAACAGTTCTTGACCAGGTAAAAACGCGGCTCGATTCACGATTTTCGGGTGCAAACGGGTTCACCAGCCCTCACGGTCTGCTGTCAGCATTTGCCCGTTGCAGTATGTGCACAGACTGCCTGGATGCCTGCCCTTTGTATGATGGCGAGCTGGCAAGTATGCTTGGTATACCTGGATCTACCAGCACGCCTGCGCCATTGTTGGTGAACTTGGTTGGAATCAGCCGCTGGCTGGCTTCGTGCTCTGGCTGTGGTGTTTGCCAGGCGGCATGCAGCCAGGAAATCCCGCTGCTAGAAATTGTCTTACAGATGAACCGGCAGATATGCCGGGAGCTGAGTTATCAACCCGGTGATCCGGGTCAAAAACTACCATGGATTTGACGGCAGCCAGAAGGCTTGGTTTGCCGAGGACACACAATTAGTTAATTGCCTGAATTGGCTGCCAACTTGTTGTAAAGGAGATTGCAAGCGTGGAAACAACCAGTTTTCGTATCCCAACGATGTATGGAGACCATCACGTGGTCGAAGTACGCAAAACATTGCTTGCGTTGCCCGGTGTTACCAGTGTGTATGCAAGCAGCGCATTCCAGATTGTGGAAGTCGAGTTTGACCCGGCAGCGACAGCTGTGGGGGACATCCGCCAGACACTCGAAACAGCGGGCTACCTGGGCGAGCTTGAAGTAGCCGTTGAAACTGGTGCTCGCTTCGCGGACCCGGAGGGTCAGGCGGTTTACCAACGTCACACCGAAGCTTATGCCCAGACCCGCGATACGGTCAGCTTTGCCCAGCAGGTGCCCTTCAGTGGTCGCCCGTTGTGGCCGTGCCCGGGGATGGGAATCCTGGAGAACAGGGAAAAGGAGCAAACCAATGCCTAAGATAAGACCCACACCCGAAGAATTTAGCGCCGATCCCGCTGCCCAAAGTATGTTGATCCGGGCAGAAGAAATGGGAATTTCCACTGCCTTTACCCGCGCCGCGGACATGGTACCCTGCAATATCGGTTCGGCAGGTATGTGCTGTAAAATCTGCGGTATGGGCCCCTGCCGGCTCACCAAAGACGGGCAAACCGGTGTGTGCGGCGCGACAATTGACACCATCCAGGCTCGCAACTTGATCCGGGCAATTTCGGCCGGTGCAGCCGCCCATTCAGACCACGGGCGAGACATGGCTTTCATCCTCAAGGCTGTGGCCAATGGGGAGGCAGAAGGCTATACCTTGCGCGACATCGCCAAGCTGCGTACTGTTGCGGCCGAGTACGACATCCCGATCGAAGGGCGTTCACCCCAGGAAATCGCCAACGACCTGGCAGATCTTTACATCGCCCAGTTCGGTCAACAGCGTGGCAGCATTGCCCCTGTGGTCCGCGCCCCACAAAAACGCCAGCAATTGTGGAAAGAGCTTGGGGTTGTGCCGCGCGGCATCGACCGCGAAGTTGTCGAGGCCCTTCACCGCACGCATATCGGTGATGACCAGGACCCGGAACACATCCTCTCGCACGCGGTGCGCACCGCGTTAGGAGATGGCTGGGGTGGCAGCCTGATTGCCACGGATGTCTCTGACATCCTGTTCGGAACACCGGCACCTCTGCTTGGGCAGGCCAACCTTGGTGTGCTCAAAGCGGATATGGTCAATGTTGTCGTGCATGGGCACGAGCCAACCTTGAGTGAAATGATCGTGGCTGCCTCGCAGGACCCTGAGATTATCGAATACGCCAGGGCTGCAGGTGCCAAGGGAGTAAATCTGTCAGGGATTTGTTGTACGGCGAATGAAATCTTGATGCGGCAAGGCATTCCAGCGGCAGGCAACTTCCTGCACCAGGAATTGGCGATCATGACAGGCGCCGTTGAAGCCATGGTAGTAGACGTGCAGTGTATCATGCAGGCATTGGTCAGTCTGGCCCAGAACTTCCACACCCAGGTAATCACCACCTCACCCAAGGTAAAGATCAAAGGGGCAACTCACATTGAATTTGACGATCATAAGGCCTTCTCTATTGCCAAACAAATCCTCAAGGTCGCCATCGACAATTATAAGAACCGGGGGAGCACTCAAATCCCGGATGTACGCGAAGACCTGGTTCCAGGTTTTTCACATGAATATATTAATTACATGCTTGGGGGCACTTACCGGGCATCCTTCCGTCCTCTGAATGACGCCATTATTTCCGGGCGAGTGCGGGGTGTGGCAGCCGTGGTAGGCTGCAATAACCCCCGCAGCAAACAGGATTACCTGCACACCTACGTAACCCAAGAGCTGCTCAAACAGGATGTACTGGTCGTCGAAACCGGCTGCGGTGCGATTGCCAGCGCCAAGCTGGGATTGCTGCTCGGCGAAGCCGGCTTGGACAAAGTCGGTCCGGGTTTGAGAGAAATCTGCGAGACGGTGGGCATCCCGCCTGTTCTGCACATGGGCTCCTGTGTAGACAATAGCCGCATTCTTACAGTGTTGACCCAGATGGTTGCCGAAGGCGGTCTGGGAGACGACATTGACCAAATACCTGGCGTTGGCCTGGCACCGGAATGGATGAGCGAAAAAGCTCTCTCTATTGCTACCTACTGCGTGGCATCGGGAGTGTACGTGATTTTCGGCGGCTCCTCGCCAGTCAGCGGTATGCCTGACCGGGTCGCAGACAGCGACCTGGTTGCCCAGTTGATTAGCAGCGGTTGGGAAGAGCAATACGGTGGGAAGCTGGAATTTATTCCTGATCCTGATGAAATGATACGGCGCACCCTGGAACATATTGATCTGAAACGGGCTGAGCTGGGGCTGGTCGCGTATGATCCCACCCATTTCGGGCGAAGTGGGGATGCCCGGATGGTCGAATTTGAATCGCTGCCCCTGGCGGAACGCCGTCAGGCAATCTACGGCAGCGCGATTAACTGAGGAGGGTACTGATGTCACGTTATATTGCTACGCGGGCCATTCGCGGCTCCAACGCCCTCGTCCACGAAGCAGAGTTGATGTTGAAAAAAGCTCTGCGGGAAAAAGGACCTGATACGCCGGTTGCTTTTCCAAACACGGCTTATTTTCTACCAACAATTTATGGGATGACCGGATTAGCAGTTGAAAATCTGGGTCAGCTGGAGCCTGTAATCGAGCACGCACGCTCCTTGCTTCACCCGGTTCCTGCCAACAGGCACTGGACTCCTTACCTGGGTGAAACGCTCGATAGTGGGATGGCTACCCTGCTGGCAGCCGAAACCATCGAGGCAGTGCGGTTCATTTACGGACAACAGCCTGAACCATTCCCGGGATTCAATCTGGCTGGCGGCACAGCTTTCACCAGCCCTGACAATGGTGGCACAGACAGCGCCCTGGATGGACACCTGAATGGCCCAATCGATGATATTCAGCTGCGATCATGGGGAATTGCCTTGGTGGACGGGCGCATGCCGGGATTTGCTGCCATTGTTGGCGCGGCCAAATCGAACGAAGTTGCCGTCAAAATCGTACGCGAGCTCCAGCGCCGCAATATCCTGACCTTCCTGGCAGGTAACGTCAATGGGCGCAGCATCATCCACCAGCTCCAGGAAGAAGGAGTTGAGCTGGGCTACGACACTTACACCGTTCCCTTCGGGACCGACACCCTCAGTGCAATCTATGCACTCGGTTTTGCTGTCCGTTCAGCACTCACGTTCGGCGGGATGAAGGGTGGACAGGCGCGTGATATCCTGCTTTACAACAAAGAACGGGTATTCGCTTTCGTCCTGGCATTGGGTGAAGTGGATGACTTGAAATACGCTGCGGCTGCCGGGGCAATCAACTTTGGCTTCCCGGTGATTGCCGATACCGTTATCCCAGAAATCCTGCCAACCGGTGTTACGACCTACGAACACGTCGTCAGCGTGCCCTTTAACGAAATTGAAGGCAAGGACGATCTTGAACGTGCCGAACGGCTGGTGCAAAAGTGCATCGAAGTGCGCGGCGTCAAGGTCAAAGTTTCCAATGTGCCAGTGCCAGTACCATACGGTTCCGCATTTGAAGGCGAAGTCGTACGGAAGACTAACATGCGGGTTGAATTCGGGGGCAAACACTCACGTGCCTTCGAATACCTGCGTATGGTGGATATGGAAGACGTGGTGGATGGCAAGATCGAAGTGATCGGGCCGGACTTTTCCGCGATCCCTGCCCAGGGGGCTATGGATTTGGGCATCGTGGTGGATGTCGCTGGGCGCCAGATGCAGAAGGACTTTGAACCTGTGCTGGAACGCCAGATCCATTATTTCATCAATGGGGCCTCCGGGATACAGCATATTGGGCAGCGGGATATTGCCTGGATTCGGATCTCAGATGCAGCTGCCGATAAAGGCTTCAACCTTGAGCATTTTGGCAAAATCTTGCACGCCCGGTATCACGCTGATTTCGGGGCTATCGTGGACAAAGTCCAGATCACAATCTACACTGAACCCGAAAATGTCCAGAACTGGCTGGCAGTGGCGCGCGAAGCGTACGATTTCCGCAATAAACGCCTGGCAGACCTCACGGATAACGCGGTCGATGAGTTTTATTCATGCACCCTGTGCCAGTCCTTTGCGCCGAATCATGTCTGCATTGTAAGTCCCGAACGACTCGGGCTGTGCGGTGCCTACAACTGGCTCGACTGCAAAGCATCTTTCAGCATTAACCCCACCGGTCCCAACCAACCAATCAAGCTCAGCCGCAGTATCGACGGCGGCAAGGGTTATTGGGAAGGAACCAACAATTACGCCAAGATCGGTTCACACGGTGCAATCGAAGAAGTAGCCATGTACTCGATCATGGAAAATCCCATGACCGCCTGTGGCTGCTTCGAATGTATCGTGATGCTGATACCTGAGGCCAACGGGGTCATGGTCGTCAGCCGTGAGGATCCCAGCATGACCCCAGCCGGGATGACGTTCAGCACGCTGGCGGGCATCGCAGGAGGAGGGCTGCAAACCCCAGGTGTGATGGGCGTCGGAAAATACTACCTGATCAGTCCCAAATTTATCTCTGCGGACGGCGGTTTCAAACGCATCGTCTGGATGAGCTCTTTCCTTAAAGAGAGTATGTCGGACGAACTTAGCGCCGTTGCTGAACGCGAAGGGGATCCTGACCTGATCGCCAAAATCGCTGATGAGCGATCTGTCGGCACGGTGGATGATCTGCTCGCCTGGTTGGAGGAGCATAATCACCCGGCCATGTTGATGGACCCGATCTTCTAAGGGTATCGACAGGAGGCGCGTGTGGAAGAGAACAACCCATCTGTACCTAAACTGGTGCGGGATCTCATGTCGGTTGGCGTGTTTACCTGCTCACTCGACACCCCCATAACCGAACTCGCGCGCGCCTTTCTTGACAAAGACCTGGAAGCAGCGGTTGTTCTGGACGAAAACGGGCATGGCGCCGGAGTTGTCAGCCAACAAGAGATTGTGCAGGCATTCTCTAGGGATACCTATTCGAACGCAACTGCCGAAATGGTCATGGAGCCGGGGGTACCCCAACTACCGCCTGATATCCCGTTGGCTGCGGCCGCCCAATTGATGTTAGATCGGGGTGTGAGGGCATTCTTTATGATGCACCACGCCGGGGGCATCGAATATCCGGCTGCCTATATCACCTACCGCCACCTATTGCGCCTGGTCGCCATGCGCGACCAGGATGAAATCAGCGACCTGGGCATCAAAGCATCACGCTCCGCACCACTGCAGCAATTTTTCGCGCGTCGCGACGCCGCCCGCCGTCAGGCTGACCCGAATAAATAACCAACCAGCAGAAACATCTGCCTTTAGGTTTGGATCACAACGTTTTTACACTATTGGAGGACCCAATGCCCATTGAAATCCCGAAAGATAGCTGGCCCGGCTCCGTTCAGATCGTGACCCTCGGGGCGACTGCTGCTAATGGCGGCACCCGTAGCCGCACGGTCACTGTTGGAGGGCAAAAAACACTCCCCTATATGCACTTTGAAGCAGCCATGCCAAATCGGCCTGTCATTGCTCTTGAAATCCGCGATCGCAAACCGGATGACTGGTCTCCGCTGCTGCTGAAAACCTGGGAGGCAGTCATTGATGACCCTGGTGCGTGGGCGCAAGCCGGAGAAGCGTTGGGAGCTGATCTGATCCAACTTACCCTCAGTCCTACGAGGGCGGATGGCGCGCCTACCACACCGGCTGCCGCGGTAAAGGCGGTTAAGCAAGCGCTGGATGCCACTGGTCTGCCTCTGTTGGTTTTTGGTACCGGTCAGGCAGAAATTGATAATGAACTGCTTGTAGCGGTCGCCGAGGCGACCAAAGGTGAGCGCCTGGTGCTGGGAATCTGCGAAGACAAAAATTACCGGACGATTGTGGCCGCGGCTCTGGCAAATGATCATTTGGTAAGTGCGCGCACCCCGATGGATGTGAACCTGTCCAAACAGCTCAACATCCTGATCAAGGATATGGGGATGCCGCTAAACCGGATCCTGATGGACCCGACCACTGGTGCTCTCGGCTATGGAATCGAATATGGGTATTCGGTCATGGAACGCCTACGCCTGGCAGCCCTGCAAGGGGATGGGATGACACAGCTGCCAATGATCGTCACCCCGGGATTTGAAGCCTGGAAGACCAAGGAATCAAAGGTCGGGGAAGGTGTACCTGAGGAGTGGGGTAACTGGGAACAGCGCGCCCTGAATTGGGAACTCCTGACTGCCACCGCCCTGCTTGAATCAGGTGCGGATATCCTGGTCTTGCGGCACTCGGAAAACGTCCGCCGTATCCGGACCGCCATTGATGAACTGATGACCCTGCCCGAACCTGCCTAAGACAAGCGGGCAGCCCAAGAAACATGGAGAAAACAGTATGGCTCTGACCGGTATCCAAATCTACAAACTTCTGCCAAAAACCAACTGCAAGGACTGCGGGTATCCCACCTGCCTGGCATTCGCCATGAAACTGGCTGCCAAACAGGAGGAATTGACGGCCTGCCCACATGTCAACGAAGAAGCCAAAGCCGAGCTGGCTGAGTTGGCTGCGCCACCCGTCCGCCTGGTTGGTTTGAAATCGAACGGTTATGAAATAAAAACTGGGAATGAAACTGTGCTATTCAGGCACGAAAAAACATTCGTTAACCACCCGGGGCTCTTCGTCAAATTCCGGGACGACCAGGATGATGCAGATATAAAATCCCAGGGTGCCAGGGCTGATGCCTTTAAAGTGAATTATGTGGGCATTTCCCTGGTGCTGGATGGGTTTGCAATCGAGTCGGTCTCCGGTGATGCAGCAAAGTTTGCCAACGCGATCAGTGCTCTGCGAAGTGTCAGCAAACGACCGTTGATCCTGATCAGCCCTGACCCAGAAGTCATGGCGGCTGGGCTGCGGGCGGTGGATGGCGAATATCCGCTGATATGCGGGGCGGATAGCACGAATTGGGAAGCGATGGCTGAATTGGCCAAACAACACCAGGCCGCGCTGGCGGTAACCGGTCCGACCCTGGATGAGCTGGCTGACCTGACTCAAAAGATCACTGCCCTGGGTGTAGAAGACCTTGTACTCGATCCAGGTACCCGTGACCTGGCAGGCAGCTTGGTGCGTAATACCCAAATCCGCCGCCTGGCATTAAAGAAAAATTTCCGCCCATTGGGTTACCCACTGATTACCTTCCCATGCGAGGCATCCAATCCTGAAATGGAACCTGTTCTTGCCGCTCAATCCGTGGCGAAGTATGCCGGGTTTATTGTACTCAGCCGATTTGCGCCTGAGCTGCTTTACCCGCTCCTGGTGCTGCGTGAGAATATCTTTACCGATCCGCAAAAACCGATCCAGGTGCAGCCCGGATTGTATGAAATTAATAACCCCGGTCCGGATTCACCCTTGCTGGTGACAACCAATTTCAGCATCACATATTTCAGTGTTGCCAATGAAGTCGAAAGCTCTGGCATGGCAGCCTGGTTGCTGGTTGCAGACGCGGAAGGCATGAGCGTGCTGACTGCATGGGCAGCCGGCAAGTTCGACTCCGAGCGGATCGCCAAGGATGTCAAACGCTTCAACGTCCCGGAAAAAATTAACCACAAACGGATTGTTATTCCGGGGCATGTCGCCGTGCTTTCGGGCGAGTTGGAAGAAGAGCTGCCCGGTTGGGAAGTGCGGGTAGGACCACGCGAAGCAGTCGATCTGCCAGCCTTTATGAAACAGGCATTACAGGCGTAATAGGATCATGGCAGAACACACTGTCCGGTTTGACCAGGCCAAAGATCCGGTCAAAGTCCCTACCGGCACACTGCTGTCCGAGGCTGCCCAACTTGCGGGTATCGAGATCGGCCAACCGTGTGGAGGCCAAGGACGCTGCGGACGTTGTATCGTCCAGGTAACGAACGGCGGCATCCGTCGCCGCAGTACCCTGCGCCTTTCAACAGAGGATCAGCAGGCTGGGTTTACCCTGGCCTGCCAATCCATTGTAGAAGGTGACGTGATTGCCCTGATTCCGCCCCAGGAAAAGATCGAACGGCGGCTGACGACCGACCGCACTGCCCATGAGGTAACGATTCCCCCCGGCTATAACCCATTGGTCGACCAGAGCATCCGGCGGATCAATCTGGAGCTGTCGGCACCGACGATGGACGACCAAACTGATGACTTGAGCCGCTTGAAAACTGCGCTTCGGGTCAGCAGCGGCTTGCAGGATCTCAGAAGTCTCGCTACCGCTGCTACGTCAGATGGGCAGGTTGTTACGCGCGAGCGAATGGCAGGTGACCGCGATCCTGGAAACACACGCCTGGGATGCCCCCAGCGACCCTCCCCGCCTGGTGAACCTGCTCCCTGGGCTTACCCCTGAGGATGCGCCTCTGTGGGGGATTGCGGTTGATATCGGCACCACGACGGTCAGCCTATGGTTGGTAGACTTGCTGAGCGGGAAAGTTTCAGCCCAAACCGCCGAATACAATCAGCAAATCACCCGCGGTGAGGACGTGATCTCGCGCATCATCTATGCGAGTAAAAACGGCGGGGAAGCCGTTTTGCGTAAGTTGGTCCTGGATACGATCAATGGCCTCATCGAACAGGCATGCAAACGGTTAAAAGCCGCACCCGACGCGATCGTCAAAGCGACTATCGCGGGTAACAGCACGATGATGCACCTCCTGCTCGGTATTCCAGCTGAAAGCATCCGGCTGTCCCCATTCATCACCACGGTTAATCAGATCCCGCTGCTGAGGGCTGAAGAAGTGGGCTTAATGATTCATCCGGAGGCCTCCGTGGACTGCCTGCCGGGAGTTGCCAGCTATGTTGGCGCCGACATCACTGCCGGAGTGCTGTCATCTGGCATGGATGATACCGGGCAAATCAGCCTGTTCATGGACGTGGGCACCAACGGGGAGATCGTTTTTGGCTCGCGCGAGTGGCTGGTTACCTGTGCCTGTTCGGCGGGCCCCGCGTTCGAGGGTGCTGGCGTCCAGGATGGGATGCGCGCCACCAAAGGCGCAATTGAAGAAGTATGGATCAATACGACAAGCTACGAACCCAGTTTCCGGGTTATCGGCGGCAGTAAGCCGCGCGGCTTATGCGGCAGTGGTTTGATTTCCCTGCTGGCGGAACTGTTCCTGACCGGCGTGATCGATAAAGGCGGCAACTTTAACCAGAACCTGGCAACCCCGCGCGTGCGGAGTGGCGAACATGGTGCCGAATATGTTATCGCCTGGGCAGCCGAAACCCAGCACAACCACGATATTGTGATCACCCGCGTCGATGTGGATAATCTTCTGCGCGCTAAAGCCGCAATCTATGCCGGCTTCAGTGTACTCGCAGACAGCGTGGGTGTGCCTCTCGATACCGTAGAACAGGTACTGATCGGAGGCTCGTTCGGCAAATACATCAATGTCGAAAAAGCTGTGCAAATTGGCCTGCTGCCTGATTTCCCCTGGGAGCAGTTCCAATTCCTGGGAAACACCGCCGTACGGGGAGCCTACCTGGCACTGCTCGATCGCAAAGCGCGCGCCCGCATCAAAGGGATCGCGGCGCGTATGACCTATATCGAGCTATCAGCTGACAATACATTTTATGACGCCTTTACATCTGCGCTCTTTCTACCCCATACAGATTTGAAGCGCTTCCCAAGTGTTGCGGCTGAGATCGAAACCATGCACCTGCCTGCTGGACAATCCGTCCAGGCAGGCTGAGATGAGAGTAAATCCGATGAAGCTTACCGGACTGCACTTTTTGCTAACCTACCAGTGTACCTATGAGTGCGACCATTGTTTTGTTTGGGGCAGCCCATTCCAGAGTGGGACGTTTACGATCCAAGACATTCTAGAGGTGCTGCAACAGGCTGCAGAATGTGAATCCATTTCCGGGATTTATTTTGAAGGTGGTGAGGCATTCCTGTATTATCCGGTGCTGCGCGCGGGGGTGAGCGCAGCACACCAGATGGGCTTTTCTACCGGCATCGTCAGCAACGCCTATTGGGCCACTTCACCCGAAGATGCCCTGCTCTGGCTTGAGCCTCTGGTCGAAGCTGGTCTGGACCGCCTGGACGTCTCCTCAGACCTCTTCCACGGCCAGGAAATGGAAAATCCTGAAGCCACTCGAGCGCAAGCCGTGGCCACACGCCTGGGATTGGCGAGCGGAAAAATCCAGATTGAGCCACCTGCCACCTTCCGAGATCCTCAGGCGGCGCTGCCTGGAGAACCAGTAACCGGTGGGGATGTCATGTATCGCGGCCGGGCTGCCCACAAGCTTGTCAATGGTCTCACCCGCAGTCCATGGGACAGCTTCACAACCTGCCCGTACGAAAACCTGGTGAACCCGGGACGCTTACATTTGGATCCGTTCGGCAACCTACACCTATGCCAGGGCTTGGTGATCGGCAATCTATTTCACCAGCCATTGAAAACAATATTGGCGGAATATGATCCCGCACACAACCCGGTTGTCGCATCTTTGTTAGCAGGTGGACCAGCTGCCCTGGTAAAAGGCTACGATCTTCAGCCTGAAGCCGGGTATGTGGACGCCTGCCACCTTTGTTATCAGGCGCGCGAACACCTGCGGCCGCGTTTCCCATCAATCCTCGCTCCTGATCAGATGTACGGAGTGTACGCCTGATCGCATAACTGCCTTTGAAAGGAAAAAATATGTACATAATTGGAGAAAATATTCACATCATTTCCCCGAAAGTGAAGGAAGCCCTGGCGGCTAAGGACGCCGGATTTTTTCAGGAAATGGCTGTGCGCCAGGTAGAGGCAGGCGCTCAAGCGCTTGACTTGAACCTTGGCCCCCGCAAAAAAGATTGGGAAGAGGTATTTCCCTGGTTGGTGGAAACGGTCGAGGCCGTGGTCGATGTGCCGTTATGCTTCGATAGCACAAACATTCTCGGGATCGAAGCCGGGCTAAAAAAAGTGACCAAAGCCCAACCAATCATCAATTCCACTTCCGCAGAGCCCGAAAGACTGGAGCAGGTTCCGCTGATCGCGAAGAAATACAACACGCGCCTGATTGCTCTGACGATGGGTAAAAGCGGTATCCCGGTCAAAGCTGATGAGCGGGTAAATATAGCCCTGGAAACCTTGATTCCACGCATGCTTGAGATCGACTTCCCGATCAGCGACCTGATCATCGACCCGCTGGTGCTGACTGTTTCCGGCTGCCAGGAATACTGCCCGGAGTTGATTGAAGCCGTACGCACCCTGCAATTCGCATGGGATCCGCCGCCGATGATCTCGGTTGGACTATCGAATGTCTCCAATGCTGTGCCGGCTGAAAACCGCCCGCTCATCAACCGGGTATATTGTGCCATGTTGATGGGTTCCGGCCTGCAAATGATGATTGCCAATCCGCTCGAACACGATCTGCGAGAGGTCATCCGAACCATCGAGGAGCGTGATGCCAGCACACCGGTCGGTGGTTTGTACATCAAGATTGCAGACCGTGTGGCTGCCATGGAGCATCCGATGTTCGAAGACGTGGATCTATCCGATCCTGAACAAGTTGCGATCTGGAAAACCACTCAAATCCTGCTCAACAACATTATTTACGCTGATTCATACCTTGAACAGGAAACCGTCGCCTGAATTTTTTTCGATGTCTGGGCTTAAGGGAGGTCCAACATGGTTACCAAAGAACCAGCCATGAATATCGAAGAACTCCTCGCCAAAGCAAAAAAACCCTCGGCAGATGCGATGCTTCTGCATCCTTTCTACCAGGGCAAGATCGAAACGACCTTGAAATGCGCGGTGCGAAGTTTTGCGGATTTTGCTATCTGGTATACGCCCGGTGTGGCAGCTCCGTGCCGCGCCATTGCAGAAGACCCGGAAAAGGTCTACGACTACACAAACAAGTGGAACACAGTGGGGATTGTCAGTGATGGGACCCGGGTGCTTGGGCTGGGTGATATCGGTCCCAAAGCAGGTCTGCCAGTCATGGAAGGCAAGGCGCTGTTGTTTAAATATTTGGGGGGTGTCGATGGCGTCCCCATCATGCTCGACACGAAGGATCCGGACAAGATCATCGAAACTGTATTGATGCTGCAGCCCGGTTACGGCGGCATCAATCTGGAAGATATCTCCCAACCCAAATGCTTCCGCATATTGGATACCCTGCGGGAGAAGGCTGAAATCCCGATCTGGCACGATGATCAGCAAGGAACCGCCACAGTGACGCTGGCTGCGTTGATGAATGCCTTGAAAATCGTCGGAAAGGCCAAAGAAGAAGTCAGCATCGCGTTTGTCGGCAGCGGCGCATCGAATGTCGCCTGCGCGCGCCTGATTTTCAGCTGGGGCGTCAATCCGGCGCACTGCTACATGGTCGACAGCCGGGGCATCCTGGGCAAGGATCGTAAAGATGTCGAGCTCCGCAAGGCCGAATTTGTTGACAAATGGCGCTACTGCCAGGTCACCAATGCTGAAAACCGGCAGGGCGGCATTCCCGAGGCCATGGCGAATGTCGACGTGGTAATCGCCTTGTCTAAGTCCGGTCCAGATGTCTTGCTGCCGGAATGGATCAAACAAATGAATAAGGATGCCATCGTGTTTGCCTGTGCCAATCCGGTACCCGAAGTCTGGCCCTGGGTCGCCCGGGAAGCCGGGGCGCGGATCATCGCGACCGGGCGTTCGGACTTTCCCAACCAGGTCAACAACTCGTTGGGCTTCCCCGGAATCTTTCGTGGCACCCTGGATGTGCGCGCGACCACCATCACCGATGAAATGTGCTTTGCTGCAGCAAACGCCCTGGCAGAACAAATCGGGGACCAGTTGGATGAAGAACACATCCTGCCAACCATGGATGACTGGGAAATTTATCCACTGGAAGCGGCGGCAGTTGGCATGAAAGCCCAGGAGCAGGGGGTTGCCCGGGTCACCAAATCCTACGCTGAATTGTATGATCACGCCCGCGTTGTGATCAACCGTTCACGTGAACAAACCCGCATGATGATGGAAAAGGGATTTATCGCTGAAGCCCCTTCTGAGTGAGGCTTCGTACCCGCTGCTGAACAACTTCGTTTTTGTTGCGCTGGTGCCGAAAACGCACCGGATCGCAAAGGAGGTCTGAGATGTACGACCTGATCATTGTCGGAGGTGGGCCTGCAGGACTTACGGCTGCAATTTACGCCATCCGTAAACGCCTGGATGTGCTGGTGATTTCGCGGGATCTGGGTGGAAAAACGAACTATCGCCTGGCACTCCCGTGGATCGAGGATTACCAGATCATCCGCGGCCTGGAAAATGTCGTCCGGTTTCGCAATGAGTTGGAATACCTGGATTTCGCCCGCAATATGACCAAAGTGGAAAAGGTGAACCGAGAAAATTCGCATTTCACAGTGCAAACAAAAGAAGGCGACGCGCTCTCTGCCAAGGCTGTAATCATCGCAACCGGTGCCCGCCAAAGCCGCATCAGAGTGCCCGGTGAAGATAAATTTATGATGCGTGGTCTTTGCTATTCTGCCGTCAGCTACGCGCCCCTGTTTATTGACCGGACGGCAACCGTTATCGGCAATGCGGAGCTTGCTTTACGCTCAGCGGCCGAACTGGCTATTGTCGCCCGCCAGGTAAACGTTGTTGGTCCGTCTGGCGCCCAGCTCCAGGCCGGGCTTGGAAAAAAACTGCGCAACGCCAATAATGTAACCATTTATGAAGATTATGATCTGGTTCAGGTCAATGGCGATCAATTTGCGGAAAGCGTGGTCATCCGCAGCCCTGGTGGCGAACAGATGGAAATATTTAGTGACGGCGCCTTCATCGAAATGCGCCTGAACCCAAATACCGAGATGGTAGAAGGCCTGGTTAACCTGGATATCTATGGACGGATTATCGTCGACAACCACAACCGGACCAGCCAGCCGGGCATTTTTGCTGCCGGGGATATCACCAACACCACCGAACAGGTGCTTGTTGCCATCGGTGAAGGGGCCAAAGCTGCCTTAAGTGCCTACGAGTATCTACTGCCAACACTTTAATCCCAAAAAGGAAAGCGGACTGCCTGACAACCAGGCAGTCCGCCCAAACATTCAAGTATGTCACCAAACGTCGTCCCAGTAACATTATTTCAACCAGCCTCTGCCATGGTCATCGGCGGCGGAATTGGAGGCATGCGCTCCGCCCTCGATCTGGCAGACGCAGGTCTTAAAGTTTATTTGATTGAACAAACTGCCTGCCTCGGCGGGCGTGTGGCTCAGTTAGGCTACATGTTCCCCCAACACGACTGTGTTTTATGCCGGGGCACTCCGGATCATGGCTACGGGTGCACACGCCCTTCAATCTCTCCGGCATACAGCCAGCACAACCAGCACCCGAATATCGAAATCTTAACCAACACGCGCGTCCTGGATGTGCAGGGCCAGGCAGGAGACTTTACCGTATCGCTGCGCCAGGAGCCACGTTACGTCGATGTAAACCGCTGTATCGGCTGTGGAAAATGTGCCGATGTGTGCCCGGTTGAGCTGCCCGATCCTTACCAGGGTGGCATGTCCATTCGTAAAGCAGCGTACAAAGTCGCATCCCGTGCTGCGCCCGATGCCTTTGTCATCGACCACGGTCCTTACTGCGACAGCTGCCAGCAATGTCTCGAAGTTTGTCCGACCCACGCGATTAACTTGATCGAACAGCCGCGGTTGATGTCCGTTGAGGTGGGCGCCATTATTTTGGCGCTTGGATTCAAAGTGTACGAGCCGAATGGGCTGGGTGAGCTGGGTTACGGGCGTTACCCAAACGTGCTCCCGGCAATGCAGTACGAGCGGCTCGCCAGCCGGTCGGGACCCACTGAAGGGATCATCCAGCGCCCCAGCGACGGGAAACATCCGGGCTCGATTGCGTGGTTGCAGTGTATTGGCTCGCGTGATCAAGATCATACCTATTGTTCGTCCATCTGCTGCATGTACGCCACCAAAGAAGCGATCCTCGCGAAACAACGTCTGGGCGACGATATTAACTGCTCGGTGTTCATCATGGATGAAAGGGCCTTCAACAAGGAGTACAGCCGTTATTTTGCCGAGGCCCGAGAAACGTATGAAATTGAGTATATTCGCTGCCGGATCTCCAGCATTATCGAAGACCCGAGCAGCAAAGATTTAATTCTTCACTACGCACAGCCCGATGGCACTTTAGCGCAGCAGCGCTTTGAAATGGTCGTGCTGGCAACCGGCCTGCAGCCCCCTGACAGTGCCGGGGTCATGGCAGATCTACTGGGCATTGAATTAAACGAGCACGGATTTTGTAGAACAGATAAATTCACACCTCTGCAAACCAGCCGGCCCGGCGTGTTTGTATGTGGGGCCTTCTCTTCACCGAAAGAGATTTCAGAAACGATCATCGATGCCAGTGGTGCTGCTGCCGAGGTGATGCGGCTGCTGAACGATCGCTTGAATTCCCATTCCTTCACGCGTGAATCACCCTTCTTATCCACGAACGGCCTGCCACCCGAACGTGATGTACAGGGAGAGGAGCCCCGGGTGGGGGTCTTCACTTGTGCCTGCGGAGAGGAAATTGGTGGTGTGGTCGATTTACACGACCTGGTACACAATGCAGCGTCTTGGCAGCATGTTGTCTTGTCTGAAGCCGTGGAGTTCGCCTGTTTTCCAGAGGCCCAGGAGCACATCCAGCAGGCTATTCACGATTACCGCCTGAACCGGGTGGTGGTTGCAGCGTGCAGTAACCGCACCCATGAATCATTATTCCAGCGCACCGTGCGCAAAGCCGGCCTGAATCCCTACCTGCTGGAGGTAGTTAACCTGCGTGAGCAGTGCAGCCGTGTTCATACTAACCAACCGCTGCTCGCGAACTCGTAAGGCCAAGGAATTAGTTCGGGTAGCCGTTGGGCGAGCCAGCCTCAACCAGCCTGTCTATAAGCAGGCCAGCTCATGCTATGCCAATGCTCTGGTTGTAGGTGGCGGGGTTGCCGGGATGACCGCCGCACTGGCAATCGCAGACAGCGGTTATGACGTTAACCTGGTTGAAAAAACCGAGATGCTGGGCGGCAGCCTGCTGAATCTGTATTATTTCGCCGAAGGGGATGACCCGCGCCGCCTGCACCGGGATCTCGTCAACCGCGTCCGCGCGCACCAACGCATTCATGTCTATACCCGCACCGAGATGACCAACCACGGTGGGCATGCCGGTCAGTTCTGGGCCGAAATGAAAACCATGCATAACGATGGATCCTGCGAAACGTTTCGTGTCGAGCACGGGGTCACAATTCTTGCTACCGGTGGGTTTGAAACTCAGGAACACCCGCTCCTCGCACTGCCGGGGGTCATCACACAGACGGATCTGGAGTCAAAAATCGTACACCACCCGCAGGAGATTGCCGCGCTGAAAGATGTTGTCATGATCCAGTGCATGCGCCCGGAAGGTCTCCCAGAATACTGTTCGCGGGTGTGTTGTACCAACACCATGAAAAATGCCATGCGGCTTAAGCTTTACAATCCCGGCAGTCAGATCTTCATCCTTTATAAAAATATCGTCACGTACGGTTTCCGTGAAGAATATTATGAGGAGGCCCGGCGCATGGGTGTGATCTTTATCCGCTACACCGATGACGATCCTCCTCAGGTAAATTCTGTCAACGGCCGGCTGCAGGTCCGTGTTCGCGATCTGGCGCTGGATCGCTGGCTCACCCTTAAGCCTGATTTAATCACCCTGAGCATGGCGATTGCCCCCGCCAGGAGCACCCGTCAGTTAGCGCACATGCTGCGTCTGCCGCTCTCCAGCGAGGGATTCTTCGCCGAAGCCCAGATGAAGCTGCGTCCAATGGACTTCATGCGCGACGGGATTTTCCTGGCAGGCATGGCCCATTACCCAAAGTTTACTGAAGAAAGCATCAGTCACGCATTGGCGGCGGCTGCCCGCGCGGTCACCCTGCTCTCGAACGAATCCATGTACATGGGCGGAGTCATCGCCCAGGTCAATCCAGAAAAGTGCGTTGGCTGTCTCACCTGCACTCGCACCTGCCCATTCCAGATCCCGCAGATTATTCAAGACAGTCACCGGGTAGGAGTAGGCGGCCTGGGTGGGGCAGCATTTATCGACCCCGCCCAATGCCAGGGCTGTGGGACCTGCACTGCCGAATGCCCTGCCAACGCCATAGATTTAATCAACTACAAAGATGATCAAATGTTCTTGAAAGAAATCGGGGGGCTGGGTGCCTGGCTCCCACAACCCCTCCCTGAGCGTAATTTCAAATGACAACCACACCCAACTTTGAGCCTGAAATCACCGCCTTTTACTGCGTTTACTGCGGATATATGGCTGCAGATACCGCCGGTCTGCTGAAAATTGAATATCCTGCAAACGTTAAATTTTTACGCATGCCCTGCACCGGGAAAACGGATATCCGCTATTTGCTGGAAGCCTTTGAGCAGGGTGCGGATGGCGTTTACCTGGTGGCCTGCCCGATTGGAAACTGTCACCACGTACGGGGCAACGAACGCGGGCTGGCGCGCGTCCGACGCGCTCAAAAGATCCTGGACGACATCGGTTTAGGTGGCGAGCGGCTGGACATGTTCTTCATGTCTGGCAGCCAGGCGCACAGCTTCGCCGCCGCCGCACAAGAAATGACCGAGCGGATTAGGAAGTTAGGCCCAAACCCCTTGAAGCTCGGAAATGGAAACGGATCAAAAGAACAGCTCTCTGCTGAAGATCTGGAAGATGAGGCTGGCTTCCGGGGCAGAAAATCGTACCAACCGGCATCTTGATTCATGTTTTTGAACCGGAACAGCGAGGAATAGCACATGCAACCCGCAGTTTACCCACCAGCTGAATATCCAACTACTAACCCGAATGGTGCCGCACTGGTTGTTGGAGGTGGAATCGCGGGGATGCAGGCCGCCTTAGACCTGGCAGACCAGGGTTTCAAGGTTTACCTGGTGGAACAAAAATCTGCAATCGGCGGCAAAATGGCCCAGTTGGATAAGACCTTCCCAACCAACGATTGCGCGATGTGCACAATCTCCCCGAAATTGGTGGAAACAGGCCGCCATCCAAACATCCAGATCATGACTGATACGGATATTCTGGAGCTGCGCGGCCAGGTGGGGGATTTCAATATCCGCCTGCGGCACCGGCCGCGCTACGTCATCACTGATAAATGCATTGCCTGCGGCGATTGTGTAAAAGTCTGCCCGGTCATCGTACCCAATAAATTTAACGAAGGCTTGCAGGATGGGCGGGCGATCTATAAACTCTATCCCCAGGCAGTTCCCAATGCATACGCAATCGAAAAACGGGGCATAGCACCCTGCCGGGATGCCTGCCCCGCGGGTCAGCGCGCCCAGGGTTATATTGCCTTGATCCGGGAAGGCCGTTGGGAAGATGCCCTGCGGGTGATTAAGATGGATAATCCCTTCCCAGGGATTTGCGGCAGGATCTGCAACCATCGCTGCGAAACAGCCTGCAACCGCGGCCTGGTGGATGAACCGATTAACATCCGTGCACTAAAAAGATTCGTCACCGACAAAGTATATGCGCAAGATCGCCAACCGCTCGAACGAGCGGAGCGGCTTTATGACCAAAAGATTGCGGTCATTGGAGGCGGACCCTGCGGGTTGGCCGCAGCCCAGGACCTGGTGCAAGCCGGTTTCGGCGTCACCGTTTTCGAGGCCATGCCAGTCGCCGGTGGCATGCTGCGGCTGGGGGTTCCGGAATACCGCCTTCCAGCGGAGATTATTGAGCGAGAGATTCAAGATATCGTCGATCTGGGCGTTGAAATCCAATTGAATCACCGGGTTCAAGACCTGGATGAGCTGTTTGAACAGGGCTTTGAGGCTGTCCTGATTGCCGTTGGCGCCCATGAAGGAATCCGACTCCCCATCCCGGGCGCGGACCTCGCGGGCGTGCTGGTGAACACACATTTCCTGCGGGATGTACGCCTTGGAAAATTTACCGGGGATGCAAACCCGACCAGTGGGCTTGGAAAACGCGTCCTCGTACTGGGTGGCGGCAACGTCGCCATCGACTGCGCCCGTTCCGCGGTCCGCCTGGGTTGCGAGGTTCAGCTTGCTTGCCTTGAATCCCGGGAGACCATGCCGGCTCACTCCTGGGAAATCGCTGCCGCTGAGGAAGAAGGCGTACAAATTTTCCCCGGACGTAGTTTTGAGCGCATCCTGGGAAATGAAGCCGGTCAGGTAATCGGCGTGGAGTGTATGCAGGTAAAGTCGTTCCAGTTCGATGATCGCGGCCGCCTGCAGCTGGAAAAGACTCCCGGCAGCCAGCATATGATCGATTGCGATACGGTGATCTTCTCGGTTGGGCAACGAGCGGGTCTGGCGTTCATCCCCGAAGATGCCAATGTCGGTCTGACAAACAACCAGACAATTGCAGTCAATCCGAATACCCTGGCGACATCCCGCCCGGGTGTTTTTGCTGCCGGTGATTGTATTTCTGGAACAGCTTTCGTCATCGAGGCCGTGGAACGCGGTCACCTGGCTGCCCACTCCATCAGCCGGTATTTGCGAGGGGAGCCCCTCGAGCCCCCCGCCAAGACCACCCTGCCGGTCGTGCGGCTTGACCAGCAAGAAATTGAGCAAAAACTGGCAATTGGCGAAATTACGCGCCAGCCCAGAGTGCCGTTACCTGAGCTGGATGTTGCGAGCCGCATCGGCAGTTTCCAGGAAGTGGAAGGCGGGTACAGCGACGCCCTGGCCCAGGCGGAAGCTGCCCGCTGCCTGGCGTGCGGCATTTGCTCCGAGTGTATGAGCTGCGTATTCGCGTGCGGCGTGCAGGCCATCAATCACGACATGGTCGCCCTGGAAGAAAACATCCAGGTTGGCGCCGTCATCCTGGCTCCCGGTTACCAGACCTACCGGGCAGAACTTGCCGAAGAATTTGGTTTTGGTCGTTATCCAAATGTGATTACTTCCCTGCAGTTCGAGCGTCTGCTTTCGGCCTCCGGCCCCACCTTTGGACATGTCCAGCGGCCTTCGGATGGGCATACTCCCCGCCGGATCGCTTTTCTGCAGTGCGTCGGCTCACGTGATGCCTCCCACGACTACTGCTCGGCGGTCTGCTGCATGTACGCCTCCAAAGAGGCGGTCATCGCCAAAGAGCACCACCCGGAGCTGGATATCCATGTCTTTATGATGGATATGCGCGCATTTTCCAAGGGCTACTGGCAGTATTTCCAGCGCGCTCAAAACCAATATGGCATCCAATACCACCGCAGCCGGGTGAGCAGCTTATACGAAGATCCGCTATCCAACGATCTGCTGCTGAATTATTTCAATGAGACAGAGGCCTTAAAACAGGAACGTTTCGACCTGGTGGTCCTTTCGGTTGGGATGGAAATTTCAGCGGAGGTGAAAAAATTAGGGCACGATCTGGGCATCGAGCTCGACGAGTACGGCTTCTGCCACACGGTCCAATTTAATCCGATTGAAACCTCCCGCCCAGGGATTTATGCCATCGGACCCTTCCGGGAACCCAAGGACATCCCCGAATCGGTGGTCGAAGCCAGCAGCGCGGCCGCGGCGGTGGCTGCCCGGTTGAGTCCATCTCGCTTTACCCTTACCACCACCCCGGAATACGCACCCGAGCGGGATGTGCGTGGGGAGGCGCCCCGGGTTGGCGTTTTTGTCTGCCACTGCGGTTCAAATATCGCAGGATTCGTCGATGTTGCCGCCGTTACGGCCCAGGCGGCCCAGCTGCCATCTGTCGCCCACGCCGAAGCAAATCTCTACACCTGTTCTCAAGACAGCATCCGGCATATCACCCAAACGGTTAAGGATTTGGGTCTCAACCGGGTCGTGGTGGCAAGCTGCACACCGCTCACCCACGCCCCGCTATTCAAGGACAGCCTGCGCCAGGCCGGCCTCAATCCCTTCCTGTTTGAAATGGCCAATATTCGCAACCAGTGTTCTTGGGTCCATTCCCAGGATTACCAGGCCGCGACTCAAAAAGCCAAGGAGCTTGTCAGCATGGCCGCAGCCCGGGCTGCCCAGCTTCAGCCAGAAACCACACTGCAGGTTCCGGTCAAACAACAGGCACTGGTCGTTGGGGGCGGTGCGGCAGGCATGGCAGCCGCCCTTTCTCTGGCAGAGCAGGGATTTCCTGTCCACCTTGTTGAAAAGGAATCCGAATTAGGCGGCAGCCTGCGCCATGTACACACATCTCTGGCAAGTACCCACCTTTCAGGGCGCCAACCCCAGCAGGTATTGCAGGAGTTAATCCAGCGAGTAACCGCCCAGGTGAACATTACTATCCACCTGGAGAGCACAATTACCGCCACCCAGGGCTTTATGGGAAACTTCACCAGCCAGATTCAACAAAACGGTGAGCGCAGCCTGATCGATCACGGGATTACCATCCTGGCAACTGGCGGGCAGGAATACCGGGGGACAGAATACGGCCTGGGCAGCAGTCCGGACACCATGACCCAACAGCAGCTGGAAGAATTAGTTCACCAGCAGCCAGAGACTGTCCGGGCATTAAAGTCGGTGGCGATGATATTGTGTATCGGGCCAGCAGAGCAGTACTGCAGCCGGATTTGCTGCACAGTGGCAATTAAAAACGCCCTCGCCTTGAAGTCCCTCAACCCAGACCTGCAAATCACAATTTTTTATAAGGACATCCGGGTTTACGGCTTCAAAGAAGAGATTTATACCCAGGCGCGGGAGAAGGGCATCCTTTTCGTCCGTTATGATGCTGAACACGAGCCGGAAGTAACCTCCCAACCATTGAAGATCCACGCCTGGGACCCGGTGCTGCGTAAAAATCTGGTTGTCACCCCAGACCTGCTGGTATTGAGCATGCCTGTGGTGCCACCGGAGGGCATCAAGAAGGTCGCCGCGCTCTTCAAAGTCCCGCTCGACGCGGATGGCTTTTTCCTGGAGGCGCACGTTAAATTGCGCCCGGTTGATTTTGCCACCAATGGTGTTTTTATGGCTGGTGCAGCACATTATCCAAAACTGCTGGACGAGACCCTCGTCCAGGCCCAGGCTGCGGCTGCCCGTGCGGCGCGGGTCCTGAGCCAGGAACACATGACCGCTGGTGGTCAGGTGGCTGTGGTCGATGAGTCAAAATGCACGGCCTGTTTGACCTGTGTGCGGATTTGCCCATTCGGGGTGCCCCAGATTCAAGCTGCCCTGACCGGCGCCGGGAATATCCAAGGGGCTGCATTCATCGAACCTGCCGTTTGCCAGGGCTGCGGCACCTGCGCCGCCGAATGCCCGGCACGCGCCATCGAGCTCAAGCACTATACCGATGTTCAGATCATGGCGAAATTTAACGCCCTGCTCCACCCACTGCCACCGGCAGCCGATTGTGAAGTGATCCCCGGAGGGTCCATTTATGGAAACGATTGAACGGAATCAAATCCTGACCCTGTGCTGCCAGCACTGTGCGTATGCCGCAGCTGATTTGGCAGGTGGTTTGCGCATGCAGTACCCTCCGGAAATTAAGATTGTGCTCCTGCCTTGTACAGGAAAAATGGACATATTGAATGTGCTGAATGCCTTTGAGGCAGGTGCTGACGGGATTCTGGTAGCTGGTTGACTGCCCGGCGACTGCCATTACCTGGAAGGTAATGTAAACGCCAGCCGGCGGGTAAAACGAATCAAACACTTATTGGAGGAGATTGGCCTCGAGCCGGAACGCATCAAGATGGTCCAGCTTTCCTCGGCGATGGCAACCACCTTCGTCACAGAAACACAGGCAATGACAGAAAAAATCCAGCAGCTGGGGCCCAATCCGCTGCGAGCAAGTTAATGAGGAGAAGCGTCTATGATTATTGCTGAACAAAAATCTCTCGATGAAATCAAAGTGCTGATCCAGGATGCCGAAAAGCTGCTGGTCGTCGGCTGCGGCACCTGCGTGACGGTCTGTTTCGCCGGTGGGGCCCGCGAAGCGTCCATCCTGGCAAGCTCCCTGCGTATGGCTTCTAAACTTAACGGTCACAGCCAGCAGGTCAGTGATGTGACGGTGCAGCGCCAGTGTGAATGGGAATACCTGGATCCGATCAGCGAGCAGGTTAAAGATGTGGATGTGGTTTTATCGCTCGGCTGCGGGATCGGCGTGCAGGCATTGGCAGAGCACTTTCCGGATGCCTGGGTGGTTCCCGGCCTGAATACCACTTTCCTCGGCCTGCCAACCGAACAGGGGGTGTGGGAAGAACGCTGTGCCGCTTGCGGAGACTGCATCCTGGGATTGACCGGCGGCATCTGTCCCATTGCCCGCTGTTCCAAATCCTTACTGAACGGTCCCTGCGGAGGTTCGGAAGATGGGCACTGCGAGATCAATGCGGAAGTCCCCTGCGCCTGGCAGTTAATCTACGATCGGCTGAGCAAAATGGGCAGGTTGGAAGTACTGATGAACGTCCAGTCCCCGAAAAAATGGCGCTCTGCACGTGACGGTGGCCCGCGCCGGATTATCCGTGAAGACCTGCGCCTGGCATCCCAGGAGGAATAACATGACCGATCACATCCAAAGCAATGGTTACCTGGCGGGATCCAACCTGGAGCGGGTCTTGCGCGCCGGTCACTTCGCAGTCACCGGGGAATTGGGTCCGCCGCAGAACGCGGATCGCAAAGTCATCCTGGAAAAAGCCGAGCTCCTGCGTGGTTATGTCGATGCCGTCAATCTAACCGACAATCAGACCGCAATCGTGCGCATGTCCAGCATCAGCGCCGGCGCGATCCTGGTCCAACTGGGGCTTGAACCGGTCATCCAGATGACCTGCCGGGATCGCAACCGGCTCGCCATCCAGAGCGATATCCTGGGTGCCTATGCGCTTGGGATCCGCAACATCCTGTGCCTGACCGGTGATCACCAGACGTTTGGCAATCATCCGGATGCTAAGAATGTGTTCGATGTCGATTCGATCCAATTGGTGCAGATGGTTACTCAGCTGCGTGATGAGTGCATTTTTCAATGCGGCGAAGCCCTCAAAGGTGAAGCGCCGCGCTTTTTCGTCGGCGCAGCCGCGGCTCCGTTTGCCGGACCGGTGGAATACCGCCCTTACCGCCTGGGAAAGAAGGTGAATGCAGGCGCAAATTTCATCCAGACCCAGCTAATCTACGACATCCCGGCCTTTGAAACCTACATGGCGAAAGTGCGCCAGCTCGGTCTGCACGAGCACACCTCCATCCTGGCTGGCGTGGGACCTCTTAAAAGCCCAGGGATGGCGAAATATATGAAAAATAACGTACCCGGTATCCTGGTTCCCGAAGAATTAATCGAGCGCATGACAGCCGCCGGCGCTCCCTGGGCCGGGCAGGAAGAGCTCAGTAAAGAGGATAAAAAAGCGCGCGCCGCGGCCTGGAAAGAGGAAGGCATCCGCATTTGTATCGAATTGATCCAGCAGCTGCGCCAGATTGAAGGTGTGGCCGGCGTTCACATCATGGCAATTGAATGGGAAGAGGCCGTCAAACCAATCGTGGAAGGCGCCGGGTTATACCCGCGGCCCGTGATTGCGGAAGCTGCCCCAGCCGCAGGTTGAGTCAGGGCAAAACGGGTGGCAGATCCAACGGACGTTGGCAAATTATTGGGTGATTGGAGTAATTTTATGAGCGATGAACAACAATCTCAGGGTGCTATGCAGATCAGCAGCGACCTGGCACGCCGCATCCAGGCTGAAATCGGGCAGAATGTCTACCTGTGCTACCAGTGCGTGAAATGCACAAGCGGCTGCCCGGTAGCCGAGTACTTCGATTGGCAGCCAAATCAGATCATGCGCGCCCTGCAATTAGGCCAGACGGACATTGCCTTGAATGCAGAAACACCCTGGCTGTGCGCTTCTTGCCAGGCCTGTACCACGCGCTGCCCACAGTCTTTGGACATTGCCGGTATCATGGATTTCCTGACACGCGAGGCCGTCAGCCAGGGCGTCAAGCCCAAAATCCCCGAAGGAAAAATATTCAACGAAGCCTTCATGCGCCAGATTGGGATCTGGGGTCGTTCGTATGAGCTTGGTATGATGGCCGAGATGAAGCTGCGCACCATGAACTTGATGGGTGACATGGATTTGGGCATCAAGATGATCTCAAAAGGCAAATTCCCCTTTTTGCCAGAGCCCGCCCATCACAAACGCAATGTGAGCCCGGTTTCCGGGGCCAGCGAAAGGATTGCTTATTACCCCGGCTGTTCGCTGCACTCCACCGCCAAAGAATTTGACGAGTCGGCCCGGGCAGTGTGCGCAGAGCTGGCAATCCCAATCGAGGAACCGGAGGGCTGGGTATGCTGCGGCAGCAGCGCCGCTCACAGGGCGGACCCCGCCGCGGCAGTTAGCCTGCCTATGCAAAATATGGCCCTGATTGAACAGAGCGGTTATTCAGAGGTCACTATGCCCTGCGCGGCCTGCTACAACCGCCACCAAGCTGCCTTATATGAAATCCGGCACGCTGCCAGCCACAAAGATGCGCTCGACCAGCAAATGGATTACCAGTACCAGGACCGGGTCAAAGTCACTTCCCTGGCTGAGACCATGTTGAATTTCTCTGGGGAGGAAACCATCCGCCAGCATGTTCAAAAACCTCTTGCCGGGCTTTCCGCCGTGTGTTATTACGGCTGCCTGCTTACCAGGCCGCCCCAGGTGACAGGTGCGGCCCATCCCGAAAACCCGGTTTTCCTGGATAAAGCTATGGCTGCGCTTGGCCTGCAGGTGCTGGATTGGTCGTATAAAACGACCTGCTGCGGCGCAGCCCACTCGCTCACCCGTCCGGACATCGTGCTTGACCTCAGCAGCCGGTTGATTAACGCCGCGCGGGAAACCGGAGCCGACCTGATTGTGGTGGCATGCCCGTTGTGCCATACCAACCTGGACGCGCGCCAGTTCCAGATGGAACTGGAAGAGCCAATGCCCATCCTGTATTTCACCCAGGTGATGGCCCTGGCGTTTGGCCTGCCTAAAAAGGCTATATCATTGAAGATGAATCTGGTCGACCCGCGCCCACTTTTCACCTCAAAGGGATTGGAAGTGTAGCCCGGTGCACGCATTCAGGCAGCCACCCCCACCGGTAAATGATCCCGAACGCGGCCTGCCGGCCCGCCTCAACGCGCTGCGCCGGGAGCTGGCATACGAAGAACCATACGCCCTGGCTGAACGCTGCGGAGCGGCTTATTGCGGTCCGATCCCATCACATGCGGCAAAAATGGAGGCGCGCGGGGTGTTCTCCTTGCCCATGTGGGGCCGGACTGTCCAGGTGAGCTACCCGGCCTTCGAAGCCTTCTGGCAGCCAGAGAATACGCCCCTCGGGCTGCTGGAACAGGGGTTGCTCGCCTATTACCTGGCGCGATGCGACGGGACGCTTCCTGCCGGGCGCTGGATCAGCTTCAGTGAGCTGCCCGACGGGCGTTTTTACAACCAGGCGTTCCAGGGTTATACCGGGGACATCCTGGGGCGGTCACTTGGTGATCAGTTGGCGGTATTTAAAGAGCGTGCCCTTGCCTGCAGCGGCGAGCCTTTCGCCCTGGGTGATGCCGCCTTTTCCTTCTTCGCCCTGCCCCATGTGCCGGTCCTGGTCGTTGCCTGGCTGGGGGATGAGGATTTTCCAACCCGCTATCAGGTCTTGTTTGATGCCAGCATTTCACACCACCTGCCTACCGATGGCTGCGCTATCCTGGGCAGCACGCTGGTGCGCAGGCTGTTAAAGGACTGAGCGCTCGTATATCGAATTGCCGTCCCAATCAGCCTGAACCAATAGCAGCGAGTCCGCCCCAAAATTCACGCCCGAGTTCACTTTTCATGTTTCTTTCCCCTGTGGAATATAAGAGTTTCATAAATTCGGCCCCGATGGAGCCCGCCACCCCTTGACCCCGCCAGATTCATATTTATAATAAAATTATACAAAACCTTCACAGAAAGGTCGATCCACTGCGGATCGCTCGGTTGAGGTTTGGGAGTGCATGTCCCGCAAACCGGTATTGGGTTTTGGATCTACTTACAGGTAATAAAATGAAAATAAACTTCGTTCTCGCAAAAATCTGGGGAGTCCCCATCGGGATCCACTTCAGCTGGCTGATCATCTTTGCCCTGCTGATGTTCTCGCTGGCGACCGGGATGCTGCCTGGCGCGCTGCCCACCCTGCCGCTGTTCGTCATCACTTTGGTCGCTCTGGCGACCACGCTGTTCTTCTTCGGGTCGGTACTGGCGCACGAGCTCGGGCATGTGTACGTGGCCCTGCGCAACAGCATCCCGGTGCGGGGCGTTTCGCTGTTTATCTTCGGTGGGGTTGCCCAGATCGAAAAAGAGCCCGACAGCGCCGGCGCCGAATTCCGCATCGCGGCTGCCGGTCCGCTGGTGAGCTTCCTGCTGGCGGGTCTGTTCTTTGCCCTCGCCCAGCTCCCGCTCGAATTTCTCGCCTTCCCTGCCAGCTGGCTGGCTCGCGTCAACCTGATATTGGGCTTGTTCAACCTGATCCCAGGCTACCCGCTGGACGGCGGGCGTGTTTTCCGCGCCCTGGTCTGGAAGCTGACCGGCAGCGCCTACCGCTCGACAAAAATCGCCGCGGTCACCGGGCAGGTCGTTGCCTTTGCCATGATCGGGTTGGGCGTTTTCAGCGCTTTTACCTCCAACCCGGTAAACGGGTTGTGGATTGCCTTCATCGGCTTATTCTTGTTGAACGCCGCATCCGGCAGCCTGGCATATGCCTCCATGCAGAACCGCCTGAGCGGCATCCCGGTCAGCCAGGTGATGCGCCGGGGTATGCCCCAGGTGCCGTCTTTCCTGTCCCTCCAGAGCCTGGTCCAGCAGTACGTGCTGGGCCTGGGGCAGCGCGTCATGGTCGTGGGGGATGGCGCGGTGCCCGTGGGGGTCATCACCCTCAATCAGATCAGCCAGGTCGGCCGCGCCCGCTGGGGCGTGACCACCACCGCCCAGGCGATGACCCCGCTGCGCGAGCTGCCTGCGGTCTCACCTAAGTCGTCCTTGAGCGAGGCGATCAGCCTGATGACCCGCCAGCAGCTTGAGCTCCTGCCCGTCGTGGCAGAGGGCCAGGTGGTCGGCATGGTCGCCCAGGAGGACGTCTTGCGCCTGGTTGAAAACCGCCAGCGCCTCAAGCTCGGGTGACGCCCGCTCGATGACGATTAAGACCTCAAAGGTTTCGGAAACCTTTGAGGTCTTTTCGGTCGTTAGACATTCTGGCGGTCGTTAAAAAAATCCTTCAAAAGCTTCGCGCCGGCGATATACCACTGCCCATCCACCTTGACCAGCGTGAGCTCCGTCATGGTCGCCGGCGTGGAGGTGATTGCTTTGGCGACGTCGCCATCGATCTTTACGGAGAGCACATCGATGGCTAGCATTTCGTCTGTCAGCAGCGCCGGATCGGTGCCACGATGGGGGACGCCAAAAAATGTTCCATCGAGGTACCCATCCCAGAGGCTGGCGGTTTGCGTGGGGCGGATGACCATGACCTGGGTGCGCTCCGGCACGGGGTAAGGCGGCAGGGTGGGGGTCGGGGGGACGTAAGCCGGCGCCGCGGGCAGCGGGTACGCCGTGGGCGGGCTGCTTCCCCAGCCTTCCGCCGGCGGCGTCAGGAGGAATGCGCGCATATCCGGCGTGGGTTCAGGGATATGGGTGAAGACGCCCGTCCGGATGTAAATGAGGACTTCTTTTTCGTGGTTGGTGAGGGTCCCTGCGGCTTCCTTGCGCGCCAGCTCCGCGAGGTAGGCCTCGTATTCGCGTTCCATGTTCACCACGATCGCCTGTTTGTAGTCCAGGTAACCGACCTCGTCCGCGCGCAGCCCCGGGTCCTGGCGCGCCTCCCGCACGGCGGCGACGGCGCCGGGTTTCATTTGCCCGCCCCGCGGGTCGTTGGTATAGACGGAGGCCAGGATGGCGGCGTCGAAATTGTAAAGGGCTTCGGCTTTCACCCGCTGGGCGCGCTGGATGACCTCCCGCACCGCATCGGCCTCCTCCGATGGGTTGACATCCAGGCTGCGGGCCGACTGCGCCCAGGCAAACAGGCCGATGGTCAGCGCAACCAACCCAAATAGAACGGTCAAAACAAGTTTACGGTTCATCAGGGTCGTTCCTTCCCATATTTCTGGAAAATGCTTTTCGCTTAATTTTTTATGACACGGATATGTGAGTGAAGATCTCCACCGACGATTATCAAATTATAATTCCAAGGAACATGCCACCGGTTGGTTGTATGTTGGTCCGTGAGCAATTGAAATACTGGGGCTGTCACGTAATTTTCTCCGACCCCAGAATAATCCAGATTAAACGGGCTTGTATATCCCCAACCCAAGATTATTCGCATGTGATCCGGTTCACCATCTTGACCATCTTCCCCTTGTTCGTCTTGAGCATCCAGGGCGATAATGTCTCCCTTCTTCGGAAGACCGAGATGATCTTCGATTACTTGATATTCCGTCGTTCGAAATCAGCGCGTAGTCGACAAAATAAGGTGTGATACGCCATGTTTCCGAGCTATAAAAACCCCATGCTGCGTTGTACCACCATTGGTGATGATCAGTGGCGACCTGTTGTAAAAAATCATTAGGATTGTTGGTGAAACCACCCGACAATAATACTTGAGAAGAAAAATTGGTGCAATCGGCTCCATATCCAGCATAAGACACATAATTGGAATTATAGGTATGGGTAAAACTATCGGCGTAGTTTCCAGCTTTTAATCGATTATAACCATTTCCGGTTGGGCCATAATATACAATGAAGGCATCGACATCAATGAAATACCCCGTTGATTCCGGTCTCTTTGCCCCTAAATTGACAATCTCGATGGTGTGAATGCCAGCGCCTAGTCCACTATTCACCACATATTCATTTCGTTTAGTATCTTGCGACCACAAATCTACATAATAACGTTCGATACCCCCATCGATCGTGATCATCGCTTTCCCGCGGTTGTTTGCCCTTGTGAAATACCACGTGATATTGTCGCCTTCGAAAGTAAAGCGCCCACCAGCCCCGGGATCGACGCTGTATAAAAACCAGTCATTATACGCATCAGCCGCGTCCCATCGATACCAGGGACCAAAAAAAGTTGCATAAGGATTCGTTTGGTCATAAGTGCCATAACCGCCATATCCAATATCGACGATAAATGCATCCAGATCCATGAAGTAACGCTCGCTGCCGCTGTCTCCCCTGCGTAATGTGAGGCGAATCGTGTGTTGCCCTGGATTGGTTTTATATGTCTTAATAACCTGACGGCGGTGGGAGGGTGTAACCAGATCCTGTTGCACATCTCTGGAAAAACTATCCAAAATATCGATAACATTATTATCAAGCTTTACCTCAACGGCTCCCCGGTTATAAGCCATCATATACACGTAGGAAATCGTAGTTCCAGTAAACGTGAGCTGTACATAATCCCCATTATTTTGTGTGTATCGTCGATAATAACCAATTGCCATTGGATCGTATGTAGGTTGAGCCCAATTGCCACCCCAAACGAGGGCGCTATCGGTTACATTGTAAATCGTCGTGGCAGCGGAAATTGATTGTGGTTTATTTACCAAGAGCCCAACAAGGAGTAACCCCAGGATCATGCCCGCAGTAACGAAGACCCAATAGATCGATCGTTTCGTCATCATTTTTTCTCCGACTGTGAACTGTAGACCTTTGTTCTCACGTTTACCGGGCTTACGATGCTGAAAACATGGCAAGAAAGTAATACTTCGTCTTCTCTTCTGCAATGGGGCTTGGTAGGTTTCCGATTTCCCCCAAGTTAATTCGTTTATAGCATTTTTTTTTGCAAGTGATAAATATCACATTGGCGACAAATTGTTGCTTCTGAGAGAAAAAACGAATTTCGTACACCACATACTTTTCGAGACCCTATTCTGGTTTACATATCCATGATGCCAAAATTCCACAGTCTAACTCTCGCCTGAATTTCCAGGAAATAATTTCGAGCAATACAATCCGATTGAGTTATAAATTGCCGCCTGGAAAGAGGACATTTCTCACTCCCCCCACCCGCCAGGAGATACTATAATCTGAGTCTGATGATGTTTTCTGTGAAATTTACCACCCAACAAGGACAATACCGATGAAACTGGCTATTAGCGGTAAAGGCGGGGTAGGCAAAACCACCCTCACCGCCCTGCTCGCCCAGGTTTACGCCGATGCGGGGCGGGATGTGCTGGCGGTCGATGCTGACCCGTCTCCCTGCCTGGCGGGGGCGCTGGGTTTCCCGGCGGAAATGCGCCAGGAGCTCAAACCCATCGCCGAGATGGACGAGCTGATTTTCGAGCGCACCGGCGCCAGACCCGGCACCGTGGGCGGCTTTTTTACCATCAACCCGCGCGTTGATGACCTCCCCGAGCGCTTCAGCATCCAGTACCGCGGGGTGCGCCTGCTGGAAATGGGCGCCGTGGACCTGGGCGGCTCCGGCTGCATCTGCCCGGAAAGCGCCATGCTTAAAACCCTCATGACCCACCTGCTATTCCGCCAGGACGACGTCCTGATGCTGGATATGTATGCTGGCGTGGAGCACCTGGGGCGGGCGACCGTGGATTTTGTGGACGCCATGCTGGTGGTCGTCGAGCCCACCCGGCGCAGCCTGGGGACGGCCGAACAAATCCACAAACTGGCGGGAGATATCGGCCTCAAACGTTTATGGCTAGTTGGCAATAAGGTGCGGGGAGGCGAAGAAGCCGAATTCCTGGCGGCCGCTGCACCGGATGGCATGCCCTTGCTGGGCTGGCTGCCAGCGGATATGGCGGTGCAGGAAGCCGACCGCCTGGGATACCCGGTCTACGAGCACGTGCCCGCCCTGCGCGCGGCCGCTTTGGAAATCGCCGGGCGGCTGGAGGAGGTGCTCGCATGACCGTGACGATTGCCCTGGCAGGCAAAGGCGGGGTGGGCAAAACCACCATCACCGCCATGATTATCAAATACCTGGTGCAAAACCATCCTGGCTCCGTGCTGGCAATTGACGCCGACCCCAGCAGCAACTTGAACATGGTGCTCGGCCTGGACCTGGAATGGACGGTCGGTGAAATCCGCGAGGACCTGCTCGGGCAGGTGCGCGAATCCTTGCTGGCGGGTGGAGCCGCTATGGGCACCCTGGCGGGCGGGATGACCAAGCGGGATTACCTGGACCTGCAGGTGCGTTCGTCCGTTTCAGAAGGCAGCCGCTTTGACCTGATTGCGATGGGACGCGGCGAAGGTCAGGGCTGTTATTGTGCAGTCAACCACAATCTGCGCGAAGTGATCGATGCGATCAGCCGCAGCTATCAGTACGTGGTGATCGACAACGAAGCCGGCATGGAGCATCTTTCCCGGCGCACCACGCGCGACGTCCAGCACCTGCTCGTGGTCAGCGATCCGACCCTGCGCGGGATTGTCGCCGCCGAGCGCATCGCCGATTTTCGCAAAGAAATGGATATCCACATCGAAAACACTTACCTGGTCATCAACCGCCTGCCAAGGGAGATGCCCCCTGCACTGGATGAGCACATCAGCCGGCTGGATTTTCCCCTGATTGGAACCGTGCCCGGTGATTTAGAGCTGGCAGAGTTCGAGTTCAGCGGGCGGCCTCTGATCGAGCTGGGGGATGAGTCGCCGGTGTACCAGGCCATCGCCAAGATGATGGCGGCGATCCTGTAAAGTCAAAATTCAATTCCAAAAGACCTGCCCGGAGGATGGCACCTCAGGCAGGTCTTTTTTTGGGACCGGTTTTCCCCATCTCAATCTATAACGCTGGATTTCGTTGACCGTGTATTTCGTGAAATGGTCATCCATGGCTTCGCTCAGCAGTTTAGCCTCCCCGAAATCCAGATCATCCTCCAGCCAACAAGGCGCTCGAGCTGTGTGTAGGTAGAATGGCTGGTTTTTAGAACCATCTTTCCATCCACTGACAGGCAGATGGCAGTCCATATAACCGGTTTGCAGCGCTACCAAGGCTGGTCAGCTTTGCGCAGCGCCAATGAAATGCTGCGCCCAGCCACCGGCTACGAAACCATCCTGGCGCTGATCGTCAGGAGGCTGTAAGGTATACATTCATCCTGGATGGTAAAATCACCTTTCTCGAAACAAGCATCAATAAGAATGGACTCGCCCCGAGGAATGGATACCCCACCCTTTAATGATCGCCGCCACAAACCCGCCGATGAACGCCTGCCGGTCCTGACGGGCGCGCCCTGGCCATTGTTCCGGCATGATTCACGTAACACCGGGCGGCTGGCCCAGCCCGGGGTTTATACTGGCGGATCGCCATGGTGTTTCAAAACCGCCAAAGGGATCTTCTCCACACCGGTTATCGATGAGCTGGGCCGCGTGTATGTGGGTTCGGCCGATTTTAATTTTTACTGCCTGGAAGCAGATGGCAGCCTGGCCTGGAAATTCCCGACCCGGGGCATCATCAACTCGGCGGCGGCTCTGACCGCCCCCGACCCTGATTTCGCCCAGCCCGCCGCGGTTACATTCTTGAGCGGAGATGGACGTATGCTCCGCCTGAGGTTGGATGAGGATCCGCCCCAGCCCCTTGACCGCCTGCTTTGGGCCTTCGAAGCAGAGCTGCGCCCCGGAGTAAGTTTTAACAACTGGTGGGAAGGTAATGTCGCGGTCGGTTTCGACGGCACGTTATACGCAGGTAATACCAACTTTAATTATTACGCCATCACGCCGGCAGGGCAAAAACGCTGGGTGTACCCGACTGGCTCAAACAGCTGGTCTATGGCCGCGTTTGGGGCAGATGGGACTATTTTCTGGGGTTCCAATGACACCTTTGTCCATGCCGTCGATCCGCACGGGCGCCGCCGCTGGAAGCGGCGCACACTTGGATTTATTGCAGCCTCAGCCGCCGTTGGCACGGATGGCAGCGTCTATATAGGCTCTTTTGACAGTAATTTTTACGCACTCGATCCACACACCGGGCGGATTAAGTGGAAATTCGCGACCGGTGAGCACATTTACAGCAGCGCCGCGCTGGGAGAAAACCCGGATGGCACTACCAGCAGGATTTATTTCGGCTCTGCCGATGGCTGTTTGTATGCGCTTGATCCTGGCGGGAAGGTGCACTGGCGCTTTGACAGCGGCGCGCCTGTGCGCTCTTCACCTGTTATCGGCCTGGATGCAGATGGGAACGAAATCATCTATTTTGGGAGTGGTAACGGCCGGCTCTACGCATTAAACGCAGATGGCAGCCTGCGCTGGGCCTACAACACCACTCCAGATGACCCTCATTTTTTCGACCGGAATGATCTAAACGGATCACCTGCCCTGGGTAAACACGGGCTGGTTATCGGGGGTGAGCATGGGCACGTCTCGTATGTGCCTTACGATTACCCGCTTCACCATCCCGAGGACCCACGCGTAGAAACGGAGGCCAACCCCCTGCCCACTTTTTATAATGGTGTGCTACCAGTCACCCCGGGTGCAGTCCTTCTACCAAAATTCCCGGAACATATTTCACCTGCCAGCATCCTGATCTTGAGGCTGGTGGTTCGTCAGGATGGCGAGACGATCGCGGCCCGGGTTTGTAACAATCCAGTTTACTGTCCGCCTGAAGCGCTCGAAGTTACCCTCAACCCGCCCATCGCTCACAAGATCGAACACTCCGCCGATGGGCGCCTGATCTACATTATTCCTCAGCAGCTGCTGCCGCCTCATACCACGTTCGAGCTTACAATCCGGGGAAATTACTATACCGGAGGATTGCGCATTGGCAACTTGACACTGGGCGGTCGCCGAGCCGGACAATTTAACAGCCAGTTTCACTTCCAAACTGAGAGCATCGAGGATACCTGGCTACCCCTTGCCACCACTCCCCATGCGGTGAGCGCATTTGTCTGGAAGCGGATGACCGCTGCCCTGCCGGTGATGCTGCCAAGCCTGAACCAGATCGGTTTCGATGCCCTGGAGTGGATTGTAGGCACTGCCCTGGTTTCTCCGCCTGATCAGAATGGAGCGGGGCGGTGCATTCTCTGGGCAATTTCTGGGCGACCGGAGAGCAGCGGCCTTTTAAGCCCTGACCCCACCGCGGGCGTCGCGCTGGCGCTCGGCGGCAGCTACCAGGGAGATGCGTTCTTAGTTCGCAGCCAGAATTTCAAACTTCCCATAACGGGAATCATGGTGCCTTTTAAACGGTTCGAGTTGCGTGGTCGCCTGAATCCCGATCTCAGCGTCCGACCAGGGGCTGTTGTCTATGCAGAAACGAACGTGCTCTCCATCCCAAATTTCGGTCCGAAGATGGTTTTGGCCGGGCTGGCTAATGATTGGTTTAAGAAGCTGATTGTCGTGGGCACGTTTCAAACGGAGCCCTATGCCGAATTCAACACTGCCCACCGAGCTCCACAAGGTGTCCGGGTTAGACAGCTAAGATTTCAACCCCCCGGGCTCCTTCGGGATGGGTGGCTTGAAGCGCAATTTGCACTTGACCCGGGAGTTAGCTACCCGGTGCTGCAGCACCAGCCCGGATTTGTGTTGATTGACCCGCAGAACGTAACCGCTATCCCGCTGGATATCCAATCCGGGCTGAGGGTCATTGATGATTCCGATGGCAACCTGGCAGGCCTGCGCCTGCGTTTGCCCCGCGGGCTTAAACTGCCGCGGCGATTCCTGGTGCTGGTCATGCTGGATGTGTTCCCGCTTCACCGCGAATTCTTATTTTTAACCTAGGAATTTATCCATACCCAAGTCAGATTGTGCATTTGACTGTCAAACGCCTGGACAAAGCTTAGAGTTTTCCTCCTTCCGCAAGTTCTGACTCAAAAATCACATTTGGTAGAACACGCAAAAAAACGATCCTGGTTAACTACCAGGTGCTCTGCCTCCCTAGATTACTGATAAATTGACCCTGGAACCGGTTACGCACAAAGTCTTGGTCGGGTATTAATTTGAAGCCGCTCAATTTATACAATTTTTTAACCCCCCTTAAACCCGATTTTAATAAACCTGACCTAGAATTTGGATTGAAAGCACAGGCTTTCACAGGTTCAGTTCAAGTTACCTGATCAATCAAAGGAGGTGTTTTATGTCCGACATGATTCGATGGGATCCTTATCGTGAGCTGGTGACGATGCGGGACTTGATGGACCGGCTGTTTGACCGATCGCTTACTGCCGCATCCAGCTGGACGCCGGATTGGAATCTGGCGCTGGACGTTGCAGAGAATGGAGACGAGTTTATTCTTAAGGCCTCGGTCCCTGGCATCAATCCAGATGATCTGGAAATCACCTGCAACGACCGGCAGCTCACCATTAAGGGCGAAGTACAGGAAGATCATGAAGTGGATGAGACGCGCTACCATCTGCGGGAGCGCCGCTTTGGAAGCTTCTCACGCAGCCTGAGCCTGCCCACCAGCATCAATGCGGATCAAATTCAAGCCAGCTACGAGGCCGGGGTGCTCACGCTGCACCTGCCCAAAGCAGAAGAAGCCAAACCACGGCGCATCGCGATTCAAAGCAGTGAAAAAATTTTGGCCGGCTAAAACATCAATTTATTGTTGCAGGCAGATCCTGCAGAAAACACACCAGCTCGCTCCGTATGTCCTCCGGGGCGAGCTGGTCTTTTCAGTAACAGTTGAAGAACTAAAAAATGCTGGCTATCGTCCCGGCGACAATTCCGAGTGACCCAAGAATAAATGCACCGATCACGAACATCATGAAGATAGCAATCCAGCCGGCAATCGCAACCACAATCGTGCGTCCCATGTCCAGGTCAAGGGCCTCGCGTAAGGCAACGAACCACGCCGCCAGGGTCAGCAGGAAAGCAATGCAGGTGAGGGGAGTAATTAAAATACTCAGAGGACCTAAAATTGCTCCGCATATCCCCAGTGCCCCGACCACATTCCAGACATAGGCCAGACCAAGGGTGCGGACGATTTCTCCGAAATTGGTATCTGCCCCAAACATGCCTTGCCCAATCCAGCTAACCACCCAGGCAGCGACGGCAAACCCGGCCACAGCAAATATCGCCGATCCGATTGCACCCAGCAAGAAGCCAAAGAAATTATCCATTAACGAGCCGGCATTGGCGCCCAGTGAATTCAGCACGGCGACGATGGCAACGATCATCCATGCAGTGTTTGTGAAGGTAACATCGTTCTCCACTTCGGCATAGACACCTTTGCGAAAGGTAAATGCTCCGATAATCCGATTCATCAACATAAGTCGATCCTCCTCATTAATCAGTAGATGTTTTTCAGCCGGTTATCAAAATAAGGCCTTAATGGGAAAACCCATGCTGCCCTATTGATATTAAACACGGAACTTGGAAATCCGCTACGCCCTGCCCGCCGGATGCTATCGTCAGGCAATCAATGAAAATTACCACTCTTAAGAATACCCATATCCACCGGGCGTAAAGATTAGACGAGAACTGAAAGGTATGGTAAATTCGGGTATTATTCAACCTCTCTATTCCGTGGTTATTTATCGGTTGCCGGTTCCCACCAAGTTCACGATCCTTACCGGCGGATTGCCCGAAAATTGGATTTCCTGCATACCCAAAACGATCGGACCATGAATTCAGGAGAAGTTTTGCTTTGCTTGAGGCAATCCGCTGACAGCAGAGTAACGAATAAATTTCGATCGGGCGGAGGATGTGACTGGCACTCGTCGCCTGCGCCTGGTGAAATACAAACTGGCCCAATCACCAATTACGAATAAACGGTTTACAATTAAGCGATGAATTGCCCGTCTTGCCAGACTCATAATCCCCCTGATGCCCGCTTCTGCTGGAACTGCGGTGCGGCGATGACCCTGATCTGCACCCAGTGCGGTGCCGGTCTGCCTCCTAACGCGCACTTTTGCATGCGCTGCGGACAGCCAGTCGGCGCAGCAACGAAACTGGACGCCGACCGTTTGGAACGCCTGGCGGCAGCTACCCCGGCCCCCCTGGCCGCGAAAGTACGTGCCATCGAAGCTACTGCTGGAGAACAGCGTATTGTCACGGCCCTGTTTGTTGACGTCGCCGATTCAACCGCTATCATCCAGGCTCTCGGTCAAGATGGCTGGTCGGCGTTAATCAACGAGGCATTCAACCGTTTCTACCCGGTTATTTACCATTACGAGGGGACCATAGTCCGGGTTCAATACGACACCCTGCTGGCATTTTTTGGCGCTCCGTTGGCACACGAAGATGATCCAATCCGGGCGCTCAACGCCGCATTCGATCTGGTGGACGCAACCGAGACCTTCGCGGCCGAGGTCGCCGAGTCCCGTGGGGTGACTTTCGCCATTCGGATCGGGCTCAGCACCGGGCCTCTGATTATTAAATCGATCGACAGCGACCTGAAATTCGATTACGAGCCAGTTGGCAACCTGGTGAATTTGGCATCCCGCATCCAGACCCTCGTACCGCCGAACGGGATTGCAGCAGCCGAACTAACCCACAGCTCAATTGCCCGGTTGGTAGAAAGCTCGGTGTACTGTATGGTCAACATGGAAGGTCTACAGGACCCGGTTTGCGTTTATCGGCTGCTGCGGATTACCAACTACACGGACCAAATTCGTGGCTTGCATGGATTGGAAAGCCCGCTTGTCGGACGGACGCATGAATTGGGGATGCTGCTGCACGTGCTGGAGATGGTGCGAGCTGGTCTAGGCCGGGCAGCGCTGGTCATCGGTGAACCTGGAATTGGAAAAACCCGCCTGATCGATGAGTGGCGCGCAGCTGCTATCCAGGCAGGGAGTGACCACCCGGTACAGTGGTACCGGGCGCGCAGCCAGTCGTACGACCGTAATTCAGCCTATCACCTATTGACCGAATTGTTATTTGCCATTTTGGGTTTGCCATCCACCTCAGGGGATGCGGAAACCCTGGCAGCGCTGCAAACCGCATTGGCAGTCCGCTTTCCGCAAGCCAGCGAGGCATTTCCCTACTTGGCGCATTTGTTATCTTTACCCCTGGATATACAAACATCCAGCGAACATCCGCCAGCCCGGCACGATTCGGATCTCAATGATTACGATAAAGTTCGCCATCTGGACCCCCAGGCTCTCCAATCGCAGTACCTGGGAGCCATGGAAACCCTGCTGCGCACGCTTTCCAGCCAATCCCCGGTGGTGCTGGTACTGGAAGACTTGCATTGGGCAGACCCATCCTCCGTGGCAATCCTGGCACGCCTGCTGTCCCTGGCAAGAGTGGTGCCTTTATTATTCTGCCTGTCTACACGTTCAGATAGCGAATCACCGGGATGGGAGCTCGTCAATTCTGCCAGAGACGTGCTGGGGGATGGCCTGACGGTATTTACACTCTCCCCACTCACGGATGGAGAAAGCCGGGAGCTGCTGGAAAATCTGCTACCCGGCGACAGTTTGCCAGAAGCGCTGCGCCAGGTGATCCTTAGGAGCTCCGAAGGCAACCCCCTGTTCGTCGAAGAAATCATCCGGATGTTAATCGGCCAAGAAATCCTTACCCAGGAAGGGGGCACCTGGCAGCTGCGGGAAAGTGGAGCGGAACTGCAGGTTCCCAGCAGCTTGCAAGGGTTACTGCTAGCACGTGTCGACCGGCTGCCGCCTGATTCGCGCTATATGCTGCGAGTTGCATCGGTCATCGGGCGTAGTTTCCCGCTTAACCTCTTGGAACAGGTTGTGGGGAACGGGACGTTGTTGGGCAAGATGAGTTCCCTGGAAACAGCCGGATTGCTGCGTGTAACCCAGGTGAAGCCTGAATTGGCGTATAGTTTCAGGCATGCCCTGGTGCACGAGGCGGTTTACGCTTCTCTGCTGCCTGGAGACAGGCGCCAGCTGCACCTGGCGGTCGGCGAAGCACTTGAAAACCTTTACCCACAGCAGCGCCGCGAATTATCACCGCGCCTGGCGGTTCATTTTAATGCCGCCGGTGACCCCCAGCGGTCGGTACAGTATTACATTCAGGCCGGCGAAGCCGCGATGGCGGCATTTGCCAACCAGGAGGCGGAAGGTCATTTTCGCACTGCCCTGGCCCTCTGCGAACATCCGGAATTACAGGCCAACCTGCAAGCCAGGTTAGGCGAAGTGCTTTTTAACCAGGGTCGTTACTCCGCAGCCATCACAGAATGGCAGCAAAGCCGGCAGATTTACGAATCCCTTGGCAACCAGGATGCTCAAGCCCGGTTGGCAGCCCGCGCAGCGCGGGCCGCCTGGCATGCCGGAGATGCGCAGGCAGGGTTGGCTCTGTGCGAGTCCGCCTTGCAGAAAATCGATCTCCAGGCAGAAACCGTGGGAGTAGCTGCGCTGCTGCATGAGGCCGCCCGGGCACGCTATTTTAACGGTCAGTTTGAACAGGTCAGTGAAATGTGCCAGCAAGCATTAAAGATCGCCGAACAGGCTCAGGACGTCCATGTGCAGGCCGATACCCTGGCAACCCTGGGACTGCTCCCCAACCAACCTGCGGATTTTGCGATTAATGCCCTCCAACGTGCAGTCGATCTGTCCGAGGCGAACAATTTATTGACGATTGCCGCGCGCGCCCACATCAACCTTGGTACGACCCTGGTAAGGCTGAAAGGTGACCTGCGCAAAGCCCGCAAGCATTATTACCGTTCTGCTGAAATCCATCATCTGCGCGGCTCGGTTTCAGACGAATTGTACGCGCGCCTGAGTATTGCCGATGTTTCGTTCAGCCTCGGTGAGCTTACTTCTGTTGAAGAAGTTTTGCATTCAATGGAGATCTTGCGGCAATTGGCTCCTGATCCAGACCAACCGAAACGCTGGCTCCAGATATTCGAAGCGCAGTTGATGGCCTCGCGAGGTGATTGGCATCAGGCAGTCCCTTTGCTGAGAATTTACCGGGAGGAAGCCCGGCAGCTGCAAGACCTGGCTCACCTGGGGGACATAAATCGCGCGCTGGGTTGGGCACTTTTGGAAATGGTCCAGTGGCGAATCGCGACCGATACAGACGAAGCCCTGATGCTGTTTAACGAAGCGATTGATGTGTTTACTCGCAGTGTGAAGCCCACTGTCAGCCTGCACTGTTTGCTTGTCTTTCTGCATATCGAACGGGATGAGATTGAGCTCGCCCGGCAGCACCTGGAAACTGCACGCCAAAAGGCTGGTCCCGAGCCGATCCCTCTGGAAGCATCCTGGATTTTCTGGGCTCAGGCCGTTCTGGACAGCCACCTGGAGCGGTGGGCAAGCTCCATGAATGCCTTCCAAACCGCCGTTGGACAGGTGATCCCGGTTGGTCTACGCTGGCATTGGGCGCGTCTTCTCAAGGATTGGGCTGAAACGCACATCCTGCGCGGCGAATTGGATGATTACGAGCAAGCCCAGCTCCTGCTGCGCCAGAGTGAGGAACTGTTCAAACAACTGGGCGCTCCCGAATACGCCCACCGGGTTGCGAGCAGGATCCAGGCAATTACTCAGGATTCGCTGGCTGAAGCGGCTGCCCACCGCCAGGTGAGCCGCGAGCTGGCTATGGCAGGGCGGATCCAAGAGAGTTTCCTGCCGCAGGCCCCGCAGCTCCCTGGAAACTGGGAAATCTCAGCTACCTTAAAACCAGCTCGCCAGACATCCGGGGACTTTTACGATTTTATCCCTTTGCCGGGTAACCAGTTGGGAATCTTGATTGGAGATGTCGCTGATAAAGGGGTGGGCGCAGCTTTATTCATGACACTCAGCCGCACCCTCATCCGAACCTATGCTGGAGAGTTTCCTGGGCGGCCGGAAGATGTGTTTGCGGCTGTCAACCGGCGTATGCTGGAAGATTCCACGCTGGGGCTGTTTGTCACCTCCTTTTACGGGGTACTCGATTTAGGCAGCGGGGACCTTAATTACGTCAACGCCGGGCACAACCCGCCTTATCTGCTGCGGAGCACACCCGGCAGTGGGCTCTCTGAGCTCACCCGCACCGGTGTTCCGCTGGGAGTTTTTAGCGATGCTGCCTGGGCACCGGTTCAAACCCGGCTGGATCCCGGTGACACGCTGGTGATGTATACGGATGGTGCCACCGAGACTCAAAACAGCCTGGATGAATATTACGGTGACGAACGCTTGCAAGCCGTCTTGCGTCGGGAAGGCGCGCTGACGGGCAAATCGGCACACGATTTGCAGGAAGATTTGCTGGCGGATATCCAGCAATTTATGGAAGATCAACCACGCCTGGATGATCTGGCGATGATTATCCTTAAACGCTCCGCCTGACAGCAGGCGCACACAGCACGTAAAACCCTGAATTCCCGCCCGCCTGGGCGGGAATTTTAGCATCTAAAACTGGGGAATAATCGCGCCTGCCAGATGTATCAACTGCCAGATGTATCATCTGCGGGATCTTTCTCCTATCGGAGGTCTTTCCCGCCGCCCTCGGCTTACATGCGAGAATACCCATCGGTGAACGTCCAAATTGAAAACCCATCGGATCTGTCGGGGGCGGATTTGACTGCAACCCTTGACATTAGGGAATTTATAATTAGAATTTAGGTTATCCTAAATTTTATGGATGGACTTTAACGCTTATGCACAACCGTTTTGTTTGGAGCCTCATGCTGCTCGCTGCTTCCGCTCTGCTGATATCCGCCTGCAGCCCAGCCGCCGCCCAACAGGCAGATGTCGCAGACCGCCCGGTGCGCGCAGTGGCAACCACAGGGATGATCGCAGATCTGGTGAAAAATATCGGGGGGGACCGCGTCCAGGTCACCGGCTTGATGGGTCCTGGGGTCGACCCGCACCTGTATAAAGCCAGTGCCGGGGATGTGCGCACGATTGCTAATTCGGACATTGTTTTTTATAACGGGCTGCACCTCGAGGCCGGGATGGCCAAAGTTTTTGAGCGGGTAGCTGATACTCGCATTCAAACCGTGGCAGTAACTGATCTCATAGACCGGGAAATCCTGTTGGCACCGCCTGAATTCAAAGGCCAATACGATCCACATGTATGGTTCGATGTCTCCATGTGGATGCAGACCGTGGAGGTTGTGCACCAGGCTTTGAGCAAGCTGGACCCAGGCAGCGCAGCCCTGTACGCGCAAAACGCCGAGGCGTATCTTGACGAACTCCGCCAGCTAAACATGTATGTTACTGAGCAATCCAAGCGCTTACCAGCTGATAAAAGGGTCATCATCACGGCACACGATGCCTTTAATTATTTTGGGAGAGCGTATGGTTTTGAAGTGCGCGGGCTGCAGGGCATCAGTACAGCTACCGAAGCCGGCACTGCGGATGTCTCAGCCCTGGCAGATTTGATTACCGAGCGCCAGATTCCAGCAGTTTTTATCGAAACTTCGGTACCGTTGCGCAATATTGAGGCCGTGCAGGCTGCCGTCCAGGATCGCGGCTTCGATTTGAGCATCGGTGGATCATTGTTCTCCGATGCCATGGGCAATCCCGGGACCCCGGAAGGCACGTATATCGGCATGGTACGCCATAATATCGATACGATCGTGTCAGCGCTGCTCGGACACTAAAACTACCCCTTACGATTATTCAGCGAAATGGAGATAAACAGCATGCCGACACCTCAAGACGCAATCCAGGTTACCGACCTGACCGTTGCATACCGGGATAAACCCGTCTTATGGGATGTAGACTTGAACGTCCCGGAAGGCCTGTTAATGGCAATTGTTGGCCCGAATGGGGCAGGCAAAACCACCTTGATCAAGGCCATTCTTGGCCTCGTCAAGCCGGCTGCTGGGCAGGTGCTCATCTACGGAAAACCCTACCTCCAGCAGCGGCGGCTGGTGGGGTATGTGCCTCAACGCGGCAGCGTTGATTGGGATTTCCCCACAACAGTACTCGATGTGGTCATGATGGGCCGCTACGGTGCCTTGGGTTGGTTGAAACGCCCAGGCGCCCGAGAACGCCAGGAGGCCCTGGAAGCTCTCTCAAAAGTGGATATGCAGGCATTCGCAGAGCGGCAGATCAGCCAACTATCCGGAGGTCAGCAGCAGCGGGTATTTCTGGCACGCGCCCTGGTTCAGGACGCCCGCGTCTACTTTATGGACGAACCCTTTCAAGGTGTGGATGCCGTCACCGAACGGGCAATCGTCACCCTGCTGCAAGACCTGCGTACAGCCGGGAAAACCGTGGTGGTAGTTCACCACGACCTGCAAACCGTACCCGAGTATTTTGATTGGGTGACCCTGCTGAATGTGCGCCGCATCGCAAGCGGGCCGGTCAAGGAAGTTTTCACGGAAGAAAACCTGCGCCTGGCATACGGCGGGCGAGTGGGCTTTCTGCGCACCGAAAACGGATCGTTGATGGCTGCCGCGAGCGCAGGTCATTCATCCCCTCGGGCCGATCGGGGCGAGACCGTTTCCGCGACCCAGGCGGACTAAAGGCAGGCAAATGGATCTTCAACAGCTATTTTACAACCTGTTTTTTGACTACACCCTCCGAACCGTTGCCCTGGGTTCAGCAACCCTGGGAATTGTCAGCGGCGCGCTTGGGGCGTTTGCAGTGCTGCGCAGGCAGGCCTTGCTCGGCGATGCGATCTCACATGCCGCCCTACCCGGGGTAGTGATCGCTTTTCTGCTGACCCGCAGCAAAGAGCCCCTGGTCATGATCCTGGGCGCACTGGCCGCCGGCTGGCTGGGAACGTTATGGATGCTGGGTATTGTCAAGTCCAGCCGGATAAAAGAAGACAGCGCCCTGGGGCTGGTCCTGTCAGTGTTTTTCGGTCTTGGACTCGTGCTGCTTACCTTCACCCAGCGCCTGCCAGATGCCTCACAGGCTGGCCTGGACAAATTCCTCTTCGGGCAGGCAGCCACATTCCTGGTTAAAGACATCGTCGCGATGGGCATAATGGGCGGTTGCGCCCTGCTGACCATGGCAATTTTTTGGAAGGAATTCAAGCTATTGAGTTTTGACCGCGAATTTGGCGCCAGCCAGGGTTTTAACATGGGGCTGCTCGATATTTTACTGACATCGTTGCTGGTCGTTGCAATTGTCATTGGCCTGCAGGCAGTAGGTGTGGTCTTAATGAGCGCCATGGTCGTTGCGCCTGCTGCAGCTGCTCGCCAGTGGACGGATCGTTTAAGTGTGATGGTCGTTCTATCGGCACTATTCGGCGCGTTGGCGGGTGTCAGCGGCGCAATGATCAGCAGCCTGGCTGCAGGCATCTCCACCGGTCCCACCATCGTTTTATGTGCCAGCCTGATCGTGTTCGTTTCGTTATTGTTCGCCCCCAATCGGGGATTGGCGTGGAATTATGCCCGTCACCAGCAGCAAAGGCGCACGCTGCAGCTGGATGCCGTCCTCGCTGATCTTTACAGCTTATCGCGCCAGCATGACAACCTTACCCATCCTCATTCAATTGACGTGCTGCGTGCCATGAACGCGGGGCAAGGAGGGGTTAAGCGATCCCTGGAAGCCTTGGCCCAACGCGGCCTGGTCGTTCAGGTACACGATGATGAATGGGCTTTGACGGAAAAAGGCCTGTTCCAGGCGCGGCAGTCTTACGAACATGTCCACCCCATGTCTGCCCCACCAGGGCGCGAACGCGCGCCAGCTACCACAGGGAGACACTGAATGACTCAGCCTGATATTGAAATCCAACTGGTGGCTGTTTTAACTGCAGTTGCTTGTGCGCTGCCAGGTGTATTCCTGGTCTTGCGCCGCAATGCAATGATGAGTGATGCGATCAGCCATACCGTACTCCTGGGCATCGTCATTGGGTTTTTTCTGGTGGGGAATCTTTCATCACCCCTGCTGGTAGTCGGTGCGGCCTTAATGGGGGTCCTGACAGTCAGCCTTGTGGCAGTTCTGGAACGTACCCACCTGGTGAAGGAGGACGCCGCCATGGGCCTGGTCTTTCCGGCCCTATTCAGCATCGCGGTCATCCTGATCTCACGGTTTGCCGGAGATGTGCACCTGGATACGGATGCGGTCCTGACCGGAGAAATTGCCTTTGTGCCATTTGACCGGCTGTATGTGGCTGGATATGATATTGGACCCCTTGGGGTGTACCTGATGGGTGGGATCCTGCTGATTAATATCCTTTTTATCGTGATGTTTTACAAAGAGCTTAAGCTGACAACATTCGATGCAGGCCTGGCAGCTGCCCTCGGATTTGCGCCGACAATCCTGCACTACGCGCTTATGACCCTGGTTTCTGTGACGGTTGTGGGTGCATTTGATATTGTTGGCTCGGTGCTCGTGGTGGCTTTGATGGTTGCACCACCGGCTTCGGCATACTTATTAACCGATGATCTGCCGCGCATGCTCGGGATCAGTGCCCTGCTGGGCGCGTTCAGTGCCATCTCAGGCTATTGGCTTGCCATTGCTTTGGATGCCTCGATAGCCGGCGCAATGGCAAGCATGGGGGGCATGATCTTCGTTTTAGTGAGCTTGTTTGCACCGGAGCGCGGCCTGGTTGCGGCTGCCCGCCGGAGACGAGAGCAGCGTTATCGCTTCGCTCAAACCATGCTCACCATCCATCTCTACAATCATGAGGGTCTGCCGGAAGCCGAACAAGAAGCACAGGTAGTCCACTTGCAGGAACACCTGCGCTGGCAGGGGCCTTTTGCGGCTCAGGTTGTCGACCGCTCGGTGAACAGCCAGTTCATCAAACGTAATAACGGTCACCTGGAACTGACGGATACAGGGCGGCAGCACGCGCAGACCGCCCTGCTGCAGTAGATCAAAATGGAGAACGGCTGGCCGGTCTCCGTCAGAGGTTGTTTTGAATAACCAGGGCGACCCAATCCTGGATCTGGCGTTGTTCAATGACTGGGAGGCTGTGTTTTTTCAGGACTTCAAGCAGGTCTACATGATTCTGGCGCCCTTCCAATTGGTCTTCCAGAATTCCAGACAGGACAAGCCAGCCACCCGGCGCAACCAGACCTGCCAGACCATTTTCCAGGAGACGGATAATTACCGGAGCGAGGATGTTGGCTAAAACCAGTCGGGCGTTCACCATCCCAAATTTCCCAGCACGGATTTCAGCCACCGAGCCCAGCCCAATCTCCATGCGATCCAGCACGCCATTCAAACGGGCGTTGGCATAGGTGGCTTCCAGCGCATCCTGATCGATATCCACTGCCAGAGCACGCACAGCCCCAAGCTGCAAGGCAGCGATTGAAAGAATCCCAGAGCCGCAGCCGACATCGATGGTAGCGCTGCCTGGCAAGGTGTAGTTCTCAAGAATTTCGAGGCACAGCTGGGTGGTGGGATGCGTCCCCGTGCCAAACGCCATTCCCGGGTCAATCCGGATGGGCAAACGCCCGGGTGGGATCTCATCAATCCAGGCTGGTTGGACAACCAGCCGCTCTCCCACCAGGATAGGTTGGTAGCGTTCCTTCCAGGCTTCTGCCCAATTCGTTTGCTGAAGAAGCGTAAATACGGGCTCGGGCAATGGCTGGATACGTCCCAGATACCAGAGTGCTTCTTCGAGCCTGCGCCTGGTTTCAACAAGCTCCGGGTCAACCGGAAGATATCCACTCACCTTAAGCGGACCGGTGCCGACACCTTCGCCATCTTCATCTTGTTTGATCTGGGTGGCCTGGACGACCACACCGTTAGGGACATATCGCGCCAGGACGTCGGCGACCGCTTCAGCAAGCTCGCCATCTACAGTGAGGGAAACCTCCAGCCAGGCAGGCTCATCTTTGAGGGGGCTGCTGACATCTGGAGAAGAATCAGCCACCTAATGTTTCCTTGAGCCAATCCAGGAAACTGCGCTCAGCAGGATGAACTTCACTGCCAAGCGATTTCGCCAGTTTTTCAAAGAGTTCGCGCTGCTCTCCAGTGAGTTTGGTAGGCACCTGGACATTAACAATTACGAGCTGGTCGCCGCGCCCGCTGCCTCGTAAATGAGGAATTCCCTTGCCGCGCATGCGCAGCACTTTACCAGGCTGGATGCCGATTGGGATTTTCAGCATCGCCGGTCCATCCACCGTCGGGATTTCCACATCTGCGCCCAGGGTTGCCTGGGCGATATTGATATCCAAATCTAACAGGATATCGTTATCTTTCCGCCGGAAAAATTTATGGGAGGAGACATTGATGACCAGGTATAGATTCCCATTCGGGCCGCCGTTGATGCCGGGCTGGCCTTCGCCTGCCAGGCGAATCTGGTTGCCGGAATCGATCCCAGCCGGGATTTTGACGACTTTTTTCAGGGATTTGCGCACCAGGCCGCGCCCGCTGCACGTGCGGCATGGGGTTGCTATGGTTTCACCGCTCCCATTGCAGGTTGAGCAGGTCGCGACCTGAACCATTGAGCCCAGGATCGTCTGGCGCACCTGGCGCACTTCACCTGTGCCATTGCAGGTGCTGCAACGTACCGGGCTTGTGCCTGGCTCAGCCCCGCTTCCACTGCAGGTCTCACAAACTTCATCGCGGGTAATTTCGACTTCTCTTTCGACCCCAAAAACCGACTCTTCAAAAGTCAGGTCAATCCGGTAAGTCAGGTCCGCGCCGCGCTGCATGCGCTGGCGTGTCCGCCGGCCGCGGTTTCCAAATCCGAATAAATCCCCGAAGCCGAACAAATCAGCCAGGTCGGAAAAATCAACCGTGGTAAAGTCAGGCGCTCCACCCGCGCCACGCACACCTGCATGCCCAAAGCGATCGTATGCCGAGCGTTTCTCGTCATCCGAAAGGATGGCATAAGCTTCATTGATTTCTTTGAACCGCTCTTCAGCATCCGGCTCAGTGCTGACATCCGGGTGATACTTGCGCGCCAACCGGCGAAAAGCGGACTTGATCTCTTCGCCGGTTGCGCCGCGCGGCACACCTAAAACTTCATAATAATCACGTTGAGACATGGGGCAGTGATTCCAATTCGGTTAGCTGGCAATTAGGCCGGCTTCGCGTTCCTTTCAGGCCTCTTTAAATTCTCCATCGACGACATCTTCCCTACCCTGGTCTGGGTCTCCTGGGGGTGGAGGTGCAGACTCGTCGCTGGGGGCCTGCGGGCCGGCCTGCTGGTATGCTGCCTCGCCCAGCTGGCTGACAGTTTGCATAAGATCCTCAGTAGCAGACTTGATTTCCTGGGAATTATCACTATTCATGACCTGGCGGACATTTTGCACCTTTTCGTCCACCTGCTGTTTCATCTCCGCAGGGACGCGATCGCCGAGATCGCGCATGGCTTTTTCGGCCGTATAGGTCGCATTGTCAGCAGCATTGCGGGCTTCGATCAGCTCCTTGTATAGGCGGTCTTCATCCGCATGTTTTTCGGCTTCCTGCCGCATGCGATCGACCTCTGTATCACTCAGGCCAGAAGAAGCGGTAATGGTAATATTTTGGCTGCGTCCAGTAGCCTTATCCAATGCAGTCACTTTGAGGATCCCATTGGCATCGATGTCAAAAGTCACCTCGATCTGAGGCACCCCACGCGGTGCCGGTGGGATACCATCCAGGATAAATTTTCCAAGGGATTTGTTATCTTTCGCGAATGGGCGTTCACCCTGGACAACGTGAATTTCCACCTGTGACTGGCTGTCACTGGCTGTGGAAAACACCTGGCTCTTGCGAGTTGGAATCGTGGTGTTACGTTCGATGAGTGCGGTCGAAACTCCGCCGAGGGTCTCGATAGAGAGCGTGAGAGGGGTTACATCAAGCAACAAAATATCCTTGACATCGCCGCCTAAAACCCCGGCCTGGATCGCGGCTCCGATAGCGACCACTTCATCGGGGTTTACGCCGCGGTGGGGTTCTTTTCCAAACAATTTCCGGACTGCATCCTGAACCGCAGGCATGCGAGTCATACCACCCACCATGACCGCCTCATTAACCTCAGCTGGCTTCAAGGACGCGTCGCTCAGCGCCTGGCGCACAGGGTCGAGCGATCGCTCGATCAAATCGCCAGTAAGCTGTTCGAGCTTGGCGCGGGATAGGGTCAGCACCAGGTGCTTGGGACCGGTAGCATCTGCAGTGACGTACGGCAGATTAATTTCTGTCTGCATCAGGGTTGACAACTCGATCTTGGCTTTTTCAGCGGCTTCTTTCAAGCGCTGCAGTGCCTGGCGGTCACGGCGCAGGTCGATGGTATTGGTTTTCATAAATTCTTCTGCCAGGTAATCAATCAAGCGCTGGTCAAAATCATCCCCACCCAGGAACGTATCCCCGCTTGTTGAGCGAACCTGGAAGACACCATCGCCAACATCCAGGATAGAAATATCAAATGTGCCACCACCCAGGTCATAAACGGCAATATTTTCATTGGTCTTTTTATCGAGGCCGTACGCCAAGGAGGATGCGGTTGGTTCGTTGATAATCCGCATCACTTCTAATCCGGCAATCCGCCCGGCATCCTTGGTTGCGTTGCGCTGGGCGTCGTTAAAATAGGCTGGTACAGTAATCACAGCCTGCGTCACTGCCTCGCCTAAATAAGCTTCCGCATCCGCTTTAATTTTTGCCAGGATCATGGCAGAAATCTCTGGCGGTGAGTACTCTCGCCCACCCAGAACGACGCGCACATCCCCATTGGGGGCTTTGGTGACTTTGTAAGGCACGCGGGAAATGGCGCGCTGCACTTCTTTATCATCAAACTTGCGCCCCATGAACCGCTTGATCGAAAAGATTGTGTTTTCGGGGTTCACAACTGCCTGATTGCGGGCAGGCCTGCCAACCAGACGCTCGCCATTTTTATTGATTGCTACAACGGAAGGAACCAGGCGTTCGCCTTCTGCCGAGGGGATGACGACTGGCTCACCACCCTCCATAACTGCGACGACAGAATTGGTCGTTCCAAGGTCAATGCCAATGATTTTAGCCATAAACGCGCCCTCCAGAACTTGTTCGTAGATAATGTGGTATCTGCCGCAGGATCATCTTGACCTTCGGCAAGGAATTGATTTTATTCAGCAACCCGCACAATTGCCGGGCGCAGCACACGATCACCAATCAGGTAGCCCTTCTGCAGTACATCAATGACCTCACCACTTTTGTGGTTTTCACTGGGCTCTTCCGAGATCGCTTCGTGCAGGTTCGGGTCAAACTGCTGACCTTCAACCTGCATTTCACTCACCCCGTCAGCCTCCAACGCCATCACCAGCTTACGGTAGATCAGTTCGATCCCATTGGCCCAGGCAGCGCCATCACCTTCCGCCGGGCGGTTCGCCAGCGCGCGCTCCAGATCATCCAGGACAGGCAGGTAACGCTTCGCCACGCTACCGATCGTATTTTGATACGTCAGGGATTGATCTCGTTCAATCCGGCGTTTGTAGTTTGAAAAATCCGCCAGCGCACGCTGCCAGCCATCCAGGTATTCCTGCCCTTTTGCTCTGACTTCGTCAAGCTCTTGTTGGAGAGCTTCATTTGCTGTTTTTAGCTCTGCGATTTCCGCCTCCAAACCGGGGATGTCAACCAGCTCTCCCTGGATGGATTCCATGTCAGCCGGTGCCTGAGGGGGTTGTTCTTGTTCAAGATCAGCCGGGGTTCCTTTTTTTCGTGCAGCTACCATAGTTAACTAAGCTCCTTAATTCCGAGCGAGGTCCAGGACCACTCTCGATAAATCATTCTTGATTTTGGGAATCTCGGGGTGGCTGTTACTCCACCATCACATCTCCCAGCATATCGCTGAGTACACCCGCGACAAAACGCACAGTGGAAATGGTGCGTCCGTAAGACATGCGGATGGGTCCCAACACCCCCAGAGTCCCGGTGATAATTCCTGGCACACCATACCGCGCGAAAACGACCGCACATTCACGCAGCTCTTCCCAGTTCCCCTCTCCACCAATCAGCACCTGTACACCGCCCACCTTGGTGGTGACCATGGTGCGATTGATCAGATCCTGCAGGAGAGAACGTTCTTCCATAATACGTAGGGCTCGCCGGGCGACTTCCACCTCGGCAAATTCAGGCTCACTTAATACGTTTGCCAGCCCATCGCGATATACCTCGCCACTGATCAACTCGCCAGCCTGGCGCATCTCATCTAGAATTAAGCGAATTACGTCCTGCTCCAGTGCATCAAAAGGGCCAGGCAGGCGGGCGATCGATTCAGTATCCAGTCCCCGGCACAATTCGTTTAGCAAATTTGCAGTTTTACTCAGACGGTCCTGAGCAACGGGTTCGGCGAGGAAAAGCATCTGTTGGTGAACTTCACCAGTCGCTGATACGAGGATCATCAGCACTTGCCGGCCGCGGGTAGCAATCAGCTCCAGATGTTTAAACGAAACCCTGGTAGGCTGAGGGCTGGTAACCAGGGAGGCGGCTTGAGATTGCTTTGCCAGGACTGAGGCTGCCAGTCGCATCCACTGCTCCTGGTCGCTTCCTGCCTGGTAAAACTGGTGCTGGATCAGCCGCTGAACCTGTTGGGGTGGGTCGGTTTGCACCATTAACTGGCGGACAAAATAACGATAGCCCTGCTCGGTGGGTACTCGTCCAGCTGAGGTATGTGGCTGGCGCAGATAGCCCAGCTCGCTGAGCGCCATCATCTCGTTGCGCACCGTCGCCGAGCTAAAGTCGAGGTTGTAATCATCGACCAGCTTATTTGAGCCTACCGGTTGGGCATTCTCGATATAGTCCTTCACAATGAGGGCAAGGATCAGGCGTTGGCGTTCAGATAATTCAGACACTAAGTTTACCTCGAATTAGCACTCGCGACTCGCGAGTGCTAAAAATCAAGGATAAATGATACCATGTGCAGGGGACAGCGTCAAGCGCAGCAGGCTCAGCGAGACCTGTTCTTATAAGAAATTAATAACTTTAGATGAGACAGACGAAATCTGGCTGGTAAGCTTCGCCAGCCAGGCAGCGGATTTACCGCCTCGACTGGATGCACGTTAATCAGACGGAGAAAAATCTACCGGTAATTGTGCAGAGGGCGCTTCGTCGGGATATACTGCCTCCCCGCGCCGCACACCAAGCATTAATACCAGGGCAACGGCCATAAACACCGGCGCCAAAATCCAGACGATATTATAGTTCTCCCCGGTCAGCTGGATCGCAATGCCGTTAACAATTGGACCCGCAATCGCGGAAAGGGTTGAGAACAGATAATACAGCCCTGTGAATGTACCTAACCGGGCTGCGGTGGTCATATCGACCACCATGGGCAGTGAGTTAATGTTAATTAATGCCCAGGCCGCGCCGGAGATCATCAGCAAGGCCCCCAGGACCGGAACAACTCCCAACAGCGGCAGAATGGTTAATTCCTGCGTTAACAGTGCCTGCGGCAGGAAGAAAACCATCAGGGTGGTCATCGTCAGGATGGCAATCCCGGTGACGATGGTAGGCTTGCGCCCGGCTGCCCCTCCGATGTAACCCGCCGGCAACGCGAACAACACAAAAACAAACGACAGCTGCCCCAACAGCAGGGCGCCGTCGGCCTCATTCATCCCCAGTTGGTTGACAGCATATAACGTAAAAAACGCCTCGATCGCGTTGTATCCCAGGAACCAGAAAAAAATTGCCAGCAAAATACGCAGGGCGCTGCGTTCTTGATCGCGCCAGACCTCTCCCAAACTGGCGAACATGCCCGGTTGTTTTTCCTTTTCCTCATAATTTTTCGGCTCCCGGATGAAAATAAGGACCATTAATGCCGCAGCAATCACCAGGATCGATCCCATCCAGAATGGATAATTGACATTGATCCGATAAAGGCGTGAGCCAACGAGGAATGAGATTATTGCCCCAACCCCTCCCATGAAATTGATAATCCCATTTGCCTGTGAGCGGAAACGGGAGGGAGTAATATCCGGCATGAGTGCCACTACCGGAGTGCGCCAGAGCGCCATGCTGATTAACAACGTGCTGGTGCAGGCTACAAAGAGCGGCAGCACTGCCACAACCGGAATCAACCCAAACGCCAAGGCAGCAAGCGGCGCTCCAATCAAGATGAACGGCATTCGCCGCCCGATGGGTGTTCTCAAACGATCCGACCACGCTCCCACAGGCGGCTGGATCAACAGAGCAGCAATGTTGTCCAGTGTCATAAAGAAGCCTATCAAGGCAGGGGCCAGACCGAATTTTTCCGAAAGGAAGATCGGCACGAACGCGTTATACACCCCCCAAATCACACTGACCCCGAAAAAGCCAAAACCAAGAAGAAATATTCTGGAATAGTTAAATTTCAAGGCTACCTCCGATCAGGTGAATGGTCAACCCGGTTCGGATTGATCTTCTCCGGCTTGCAGTGAGTGCAGGTAATCCCAGTCGGCTGCGCTTAGATTTACCCGCGCGAGCATATCCGGACGTCGCAGCCATGTGCGCCGTAAAGACTGCTCGCGCCGCCAGCGGCTGATTCGAGCATGATCTCCAGACAGCAAAACCTCTGGCACGCTCCAGCCGCGAAAGTCCGGCGGGCGCGTAAAGTGCGGGTATTCCAGCAGACCGGAGGCGTGCGAATCATTCAAAGCACCTTCTGGATCGCCTAAGACCCCGGGCAGTAAGCGGCTGACTGCATCGATCAAGACCAGGGCTGGCAGCTCACCACCCGTTAACACATAATCCCCAATCGATATTTCATCACTGACCAGGTGTTCTCGCACCCGTTCATCAATCCCCTCATACCGCCCACACAGCAAAGCCAGATGTGGCAGTTCAGCTAACTCTAAGGCAATCCCCTGATTAAATTTGCGCCCCTGGGGTGTCAGCAGGATGACGGGGCAGGTCGGTGGCGAACCGAGGATCCCTTCCACGGCGGCAAAAACCGGCTCGGGTTTCATCACCATGCCCCCGCCACCCCCATAGGGTGTATCATCACAAATGTGGTGGCGGTCGGTGGCCCAATCTCGGATATTAAATATACCGACGTCCAACAAACCGGCTTGCTGGGCTCGCTTCAGAATACTGGACTGCAAATACGGCTCGATTACTTCGGGAAGCAGCGTAAACACATCAAAACGCATGCACTCATTCTAGCTGTAAGCCGAACGGAGCGCAAGCATTGCGCCAGGGTTAACCGCAAATTAGGAAGCGCCATCCGACCCCTGGTATTCTTGACGCTTAAACCCGCGAGATGGTAAGATCAAATTATGTATTTACGTGGCAGTAATTGGAATATGCGCCAACGCCGTAAGCGGAACAGCCCTTTCCGAATTATTTTATTGGTAGTGCTTATTGGTGCAGCTTTATATATCAACCAGATTGTCGTCCCGGCGACCCCTCCGTTATTTATTCCAACCGCGACCGCGACCCGGGCACCCGAATCCTACGTCAACGAGGCCGAATTGGCCTTTGAAAGCGGGAAATTGCTTCAAGCAGCCGCCTCCTACCAGGCAGCGATCCGGGTTAACCCGGAAAATCGAGCGAATTATGTTAACCTGGCACGCGTGCAGAACTTCGCTGGTGATTATGAAGAAGCGCAAAAAAATGCCGAACTGGCCCTGGTCGGAAATGACAATTACGCCCTGGCACATGCAATTCGGGCAAAGGCATTGAACGAGCAGGGCAATTACCTGGAGGCAGAGGCCGGCATCCGCAGGGCACTGGAACTTGAGCCCGATAATCCACTCTTCAATGCATACTATGCAGAAATATTGATCGACAAAGGTGACTTCGGTGATTTGGATAAAGCCATCTCGGCCTCCCGTACGGCTGTCGACAGGGGGCCAAATATCCTGGAAACCCACAATGCCCGCGGCTATGTGCTGCTGAATACCGGGAATTACGAAGAAGCCATCAGCGAATTTAAAGCTGCCCTGGCAATCAACAGCAAAATTGCTGAAATCCACCTGAATCTGGGTGTTTGCTATCGGGCAACCGGAGATTACCCAAATGCCATCCAGTCGTTCTTGGATGCGAATGCATTAAACCCCAATGATGACATTCCAGATCTGGAAATGTCGCGCACATATGCCCAGATTGGTGAGTATGGTAAAGCAATCCAGGCTGCTGAACAGGCTCTCAAGGATGCCCCGGATAATCCTCACCGCTACGGCAACCTGGGATTGATGCTGTATAAAAACGGGGATTATGACCCTTCCATTACCAATCTGGCCCTGGCGATCCACGGTGGGACGGCTGAGGGCGGACAGCAAATTCAGGGCCTGCCCCTGGACTATGGTTTTATCGCCCAATATTATTACACCTATGGGTTGGCGCTGGCCCGCCAGAACCGCTGTACAGAGGCACTGCCCATATTTCAGTCCCTATTGTCGGTTGTGCCGGACGACGAATTTGCTGTCTTCAACGCCAATGAAGGCCTGAATATATGCCGTGAGAGCCTTGGAACTCCGGCACCCGAGGGCGAAGGCACACCTGAAGGGGATGCCACGCCTGCCCCGAATTCGGATTCCGGGTAGACCAACCGATGCGCAGAGACACCAAACTCAGCCGCAACCTGGTGGGTAAACGGCCCACGTTCCGCCAGGAAAAAAACAGCGGCGCTTCATACCGGATCCTGGTACTGCTGCTGCTGATCGCTGTCGGGGCACTGATCATTTCCCAGTGGCAGCGCGGCAGCGTGGAACCGATGTTCATGCCCACTCCGGTGCCAACCCGGACTGCCGATTCCTATCTGTTGGAAGCGCGCGCTCATTTCGCCGCAGGGCGAATTAACGACCCCGACCCGAACCGCCTGGATGCGATTGAAGCCTATCAGCTTGCTCTTGAGATGGACCCTGACAACCCCCTGGTTCAGGCAGAGCTCGCGCGCATTATGACTTATTCCTCCAGCCTGCTCCCAACCGTGGAAGAACGCCGCAGCTTCCTGGAGGAAGCACGCCTGACCATTGATCGCGCCACCGAGCTGGCTCCCGACGACAGTACCGTGTATGCCGTCCGCTCATTTGTCTACGATTGGGCGGCGAATCCCTTGATTTCTGGTGATCTCTCCCAGGATTACCTGCAAGAAGCCCGCAATGCTGCTGCGCGCGCTTTACAGCTGGACCCAAATAACGCCCAGGCCCTGGCATATTATGCCGAAGTATTGGTTGACCAGCAGGAATGGACCCAGGCGGAGGAATATGTCAAGCAGGCCGTCGAACGTGACCCAAACTTAATGGATGCCCACCGGGTGTACGGCTATGTGCTCGAATCACTGGGTTTTTACAACTCTGCGATTGAAGAATACTTAAAAGCAGCCGATATCAACCCGAACCTGACATTCCTGTATATCTCGATCGGACTGAATTATCGCAGCTTAAAAGTGTACAACCGGGCGCTTGAATTTTTCGAAAAAGCCGCCACAATCAATGAATCATTGGGTATCCAGGACCCGCTGCCTTATATTGAAATTGCGAAAACTTATGCCCAGCAAGGTGAATTCTTTATCGCCTCGCGCAATGCAGAAAAAGCATTATCTTTTGACCCCACCAACCCCAATACATACGGGCAGTTAGGGAGCATCTATGTTCAGGCGCGCAACTATGAAGGTGCACTACCGGTGCTGCAGTGCGCAGTTGCAGGCTGCACCCTCAACTTATCCACGGATGAAGTGATGCTGCCAGACGGGACGACCCTGATGACCTGCCCAATCAGTGGCTGTAGCTTGCCCGATGGTCAAACGGGAACCGTTCCCATCCAGGTTAGTGGCTTGCCGTTGTCTTCCCTAACCGTCGCGTATTATTACATCCGCTATGGGTCGGTATTAGCCGCCCTCAACATGTGCGACGAAGCCATCCCGGTGCTTTCCCAGGTCTCCCAGAAATATCCCGATGATACGGTAATCAACAGCATTATCCAGGAAAACTACGCGATTTGCGGTCGTTGACCGCAGGCGTAAGTGGATCGGCAGTCTTGGCTTGTAAAACGCGCAGCCAGTTCATCAGCGCGAACAAGACCCTGCAGGTTCAGAATTTTGTTCAGTTGCCCCCAGCCTGCGCCAGAGATATTTTTCGCTGCGGCTTATACCCCGTCCAACATCTGGCTGGTACAGCCATCTGATGCCCACGAAAGGGCAACCACTACGCGCCGCAGGCTGTGTTGGAAATCCCCCAAGGGGAATGGTAATCTCAAGAATCTCGAAATCATTCTGATCTATTTCGGTGCGAGTGAGCCGGGGGGAAGATTGTCAGAGATTTATAAGAATCCCTGGCTTGCCTCTTGACTTGGATTTCAAAAAACGTTATCATTGGCAACGCTTTTAGCACTCACAACCCCTGAGTGCTAACATTGTCAAGAAAGAAATTTTCAGGAAAAGCTACCAAATTTTACCTTGAGGAGGTATATATGTCTATTTCCCTGAAACCATTAGGAAGCCGCGTTGTCATTGAACCCATCGAAGAAGAAGATAAGACAGCCGCGGGGATTTATCTGCCCGAAAATGCCAAGGAAAAACCGCAAAAAGGCACTGTCCTTTCCACGGGTCCTGGCGACCGCGATGAAGATGGGAAACGCATTCCTTTGGATGTTAAGGCGGGGGATACGGTCCTGTTTGCAAAATATGCCGGTACTGAATTCAAGATGGACGGCAAAAAATTGCTGATCATGCGCGAAAGCGACCTGCTCGCAATTATTGAAGATTAATCGATAACAACCCCAAGTAAATATACAAGGAGCATACACCTATGGCAGCTAAGCAGCTACGTTTTTCTGAAGACGCCCGCCGCGGCCTGCAACGCGGCATGGATTTACTCGCCAGTGCGGTTGTGACCACTCTGGGTCCCAAGGGTCGCAACGTGGCGATCGATCGCAAATTCGGGTCACCTACCATCACCCACGACGGTGTGACCGTTGCTAAAGAAATTGAACTGGAAGATCCTTTCGAAAATATGGGTGCCCAGTTGTTGAAAGAAGCCGCAACCAAAACGAATGACATCGCCGGTGACGGCACCACCACCTCCACGGTGCTGGCGCACGCAATCGTGACCGATGGAATGAAAGGTCTGGCTGCTGGCGCCAACCCAATGCTGCTCAAGCGTGGGATCGAAGCCGCCACAAAGGCCGTTTCGGAAGCGATCAGCAAGCAGGCTATTGAAGTTACTACCAAGGACGAAATCGCCAATGTCGCCTCGATTTCCGCCCAGGACCGCGCCATCGGTGAGTTGATCGCCGAAGTGATGGACAGGGTTGGGAAAGACGGCGTTATCACCGTCGAAGAATCACGCGGGCTCGAATTTGAGACCGAGTATGTCGAAGGCATGCAGTTCGATCGCGGCTACAGTTCTCCTTACTTCGTCACCGATGCGGAGAACATGGAAGCCAGTATTGAAACTCCTTACCTGCTGATCTATGACAAGAAAATTTCTGCCGCGGCCGATATTGTGCCTTTGCTTGAAAAACTGGTCCAGATCGGGCGCCGCGAGTTGGTGCTGATTGCCGAAGATGTTGACGGCGAAGCGCTGGCAACCCTGGTATTGAATAAATTGCGCGGCATGCTCAATGTGTTGGCTATCAAAGCTCCCGGCTTTGGTGACCGGCGTAAAGCAATGATGCAGGATATCGCTATCCTGACCGGCGCAAATGTCATCTCCGAAGAGACGGGTCGCAAGCTGGACAATGTCACCATCGCCGATCTTGGTCAGGCCGAGAAGGTCGTCTCCACCAAGGAAGACACCACAATTGTGGGCGGCAAAGGCGATTCCAAGGAAATCAAAGGTCGCGTCGAGCAGATCAAAATCGAGATTGAAAAGAGCACCAGCGATTACGATCGTGAAAAACTCCAGGAACGGTTAGCGAAACTCTCCGGTGGTGTTGCTATCATCCGAGTTGGTGCTGCCACCGAGACTGAGCTGAAGGAAAAGAAACACCGTGTGGAAGATGCCCTGTCTGCGACCCGCGCCGCTGTTGAAGACGGCATCGTGCCAGGTGGTGGTGTCGCCTTGATCAACGCCATGAGTGCAATCGACTCCGTCAAAATGGATGATGACGATGCTAAGATCGGTGTCAACATTGTCCGTAAGGCCTTGGAAGTCCCCATGCGCAAGATTTCCGAAAATGCCGGTAAAGAAGGGTCTGTCATCGTAGAAAACGTCCGCCGTGCCCAGCGTTGAGCAGAAAAACACGAATATCGGCTACGACGTGCTCACCGATGAGTACGTTGACATGATCAAAGATGGCGTGATCGACCCCGCCAAGGTTACCCGTGGCGCGCTCGAAAACGCAGCCTCCATCGCTGCTATGATCCTGACCACCGAGGCGCTCATTACTGACATGCCCGAAAAGGACGCCCCTCAAGCGCCCCCGATGCCGGAATACTAAGCCGACAACCAGATTATCAAACGCTAGATATAAAAATAGGGTGCTTGCAGGCCTGCAAGAACCCTATTTTTTTCTTTTATATATTGTGGTTTGTAATCGTGATAGAACCGGCCTGTTCGCTGATTTGAACAAGCAGACGCCTCCTGGGCTGGTTTCCTTTACAAAGCAAAACGCCTGTGCTAGAATTCACGCGGCAGGTTAACGAATTAACGGCCGCAGTGAGGCCAGAGTTTGATAAACAGGAAGTATCATCGTCTTGCGCAGAGTCAGGCTGCCAGAAGGATATTTTAATGATCAAGCCCCGGCCGAATACGATCGTCGGGGCTTTTTATATTCATAACAAGTACACATGGACATCCCTTCCATTGGGGTGATTGAGAACAGGATTTGGATTGATGAATAACCAAAAGTTAAGAATTGTCCCCTTGGGGGGTCTGGGGGAAGTGGGGAAGAATATGATGGTCATTGAATATGAGGATGAAATTATCCTCATCGATACTGGCATCATGTTCCCTGAAAATGATATGCTGGGGATTGACTATATCATCCCGGATTTTCAATACATACTGGATAAGCGCGAAAAAGTACGCGCTATCATCGTAACTCACGGTCACGAAGACCACACCGGGGCTATCAACCACGTCTTGGAGCAAATCAATGCGCCCATCTACGCAACCCCGCTCACCCGCGGCTTGCTGGAAGTAAAACTGGCGCGCGGCCGCTTGCTGGATAAAGCCCGGCTGCAAACTGTCCGGGCGGGTGGCGAGATTACAATCGGCTCCTTTGAGATTGAGTTTTTCCATGTCTGCCATTCCATCCCTGATGGAGTCGGATCGGGAATCGATACCCCCGAGGGTTTGATCGTCCATTCGGGTGACTACAAGTTTGATCATACCCCGGTGGACAGTTGGCCAACCGATTACGCCAAACTCGGTGAACTGGCGGGGCGGGGTGTACTGGCACTGATGGCCAATTCGACCAACGCCGACAAACCCGGATGGACACCCTCCGAGCGAGTCATCGACCCGGCATTTGACCTTGCGTTCCGCGCAGCCAAAGGGCGCGTGCTGGTAGCAACGTTTGCCTCCTTGATTTCCCGCATGGAGCAGGTAGCCAAAGCAGCCGCCAATACCAACCGCAAGATGGCATTTGTAGGCACCAGCATGAACGAAAACGCCCGTATGGCGCGCAAGCTGGGTTACCTCGAACTACCGGACGATCTGGTTGTCCCCCTCGATCAGGCTCTGAAACTTCCTCCCAGCAAAATCGTCCTGATGTGCACTGGGTCACAAGGCGAGCCTTCATCCATCCTGGGGCGCCTATCCACCGGTCAAAACCGGCAGTTTGACCTGCAATCTGGGGATACGGTCATCCTCTCTTCGCATCCCATCCCGGGCAATGAAGAGACGGTTTACAAAACCATCAACCGCCTTTTCAAACGCGGTGCAAATGTGATCTACGATCCAATTGCATCGGTACATGTATCCGGGCATGCTAGCCAGGAAGAAATGAAACTACTGCTGCAGCTGGTCCAACCCAAATACTTTATCCCGATCCATGGCGAGCTGCGCCACCTGAACCAGCATGCGTCGATCGCGCGCGAGCTCGGCATCCCCTCAGACCGGATTGCTGTAGTCGAAAATGGACAGGTAATTGAATTTTCCGACGGCGAAATGAGCCTCGGCGAGCGTGTCCCGGGTGGTTACGTATTTGTAGATGGCTCTGGAGTGGGAGATGTGGATTACAGCGTCATGCGCGAGCGCGAGATGCTGGCCCGCGATGGCGTTGTCCTGGTAAATCTCACCCTGGATCGCCAGACTGGGCGCCTGCGTGAGCAGCCAGAAATTATCACCCGAGGTTTTATTTACGAACAGGAAGCCGGGGCATTAATGTCTGCGGCCAGTAAACACATTTCCGAAAGCGTGCGCTACCAGAATGGGAATTTACAGAAAGACCTGGAGCAATCTGTAAAAACCTTTCTTTATAACGAGACCAAACGCCGCCCCTATGTGTTTGTGACGCTCACCCGCGCCTGAGCACACCCATTGAGGAAATTTTAACAGCGCCTGATTCTACAGGCGCTGTTCTTTTTCACCCCATTCACGACTGCTCCATCCAAACTGCCCGCGCAGGGGCACAAAAGCAACCGGGGTCACCACGCGCGACCGGAATGCTTCACCTTCTCGCTCCCATACCTGGAGATGCTGACCGAACTCTCCACCAACCGGCAGTACCAGGCGCCCGCCCGGTTTTAACTGCTCAAAAAGAGGGCGGGGCACCCTGGGAGCCGCTGCTGTGACGATAATGCCATCGTACGGAGCATAATCTGGCAAACCGCATGAGCCATCGCCAATTACCACGGTGACATTTAAAATTCCGAGCTCTTTGAAAATTTTACGGGCGCGTTCTGCCAGGGATGGGTGGCGTTCGACAGTATACACCTGACCTGCCAGGGCAGCCAATACTGCAGCCTGGTATCCAGACCCTGTCCCAACCTCCAACACAGCTTTAGCACCATTGAGCGCCAGCAAATCGCTCATCAGTGCGACGATGTACGGCTGGGAAATCGTCTGTCCGCTGCCAATTGGCAGTGGTCCATCCGTATATGCCAGATGCTGATAAGCTTTTGGCACAAAACGATGGCGAGGAACGGTGCGCATGGCCTGCAACAGCCGCTCATTTCGCAGGCCGCGGTCAACCAGCTGGTTTTGCACCATTTGCTCGCGCTCGGCAACAAATTCGGGGCTTTCTTGAAACTCCATAGTGATCTCAGACTTGAGCAGCAGTGCTGATGAGCGCCCTCCAGAAGGAATCACGCTGCCCTGGGATAAAGGGAGTATACAAAGAAAGACGGTTTGCCAGTCCGTGGTAGCGCTCCAGCAAACGAACAGGCAGCTCAGCTTCACTGCCGGTAATCGCGAATGTTTCCAGCATCTCATCAGTGACGAATGCTGGCATTTCAGCCCACCGCCCGCGCGCAGCCAGCTCGGAAAGCTGGTTGGCTTCGGCTTCCCAGCCATGGTATGCCATAACCGGGCGGTAAGAAGGCGTTGAAGCATAGAATGAAATTTGCTGGCGAGTGAACTCGCGCTCTCGATCATTGGTGGCAAACAAAGCGGTGACATTCATTTTTACCGCTGTTCGCTTGCGACCTGACCGCTCTAAACCCTGAACGACTGCCGGGAGCAGTACCTGTGCCAGGTAGGAAGCGGTATGGAATGGGTGGACATGAAACCCATCGGCGACCTCGCCTGCCAGCTGGGCAAGGCCGGTGTTTACTCCGGCAATGTATATGGGAATTTCAGGAAATTCAATCGGTCCCGGATCAAAAAACGGCGACATCAGGGTTAATTTGTAATACTCCCCCCGGAAATTTAAGCGTTCCTTGTTTTGCCAGGCCGACCAGTATGTCCGGAGCGCCAGGATTTGCTCGCGCAGCTTGCCAACCGGCGAGGCAGGCCAATCCATTCCAAAGCGCCTTTCAATGTGGGCTTTAACTTGGGTGCCCAAACCGAGGATAAACCGCCCTCCGGATGCCTGTGCGAGATCCCAGGCTGTGTAGGCCATTGCGCCAGGGCTGCGGGCAAACCCGACCGCTGATCGCGGTACCGAACCGGATGGTTTGAGTGTGCTCCGCAATTAATGGCCCTGGTAAGAAGGGATCGTGTTGGGTTTCTGAAGTCCATATCGCGGAAAATCCGAGTTCCCTCCGCTGCCCGAGCCAGGGTAGGGATGTCCTTTAGCGTGCGCAGTGTTAGGTTTGCATCAAATTCCATGGTGACCTCCCCCGCAGACGTTCGATTAGTGAGCATTGTCTCGCCGCCTCGAGGTTTCTCAATGCCTGTTCTGAAAAGGTGCGCGGTTCGCTGAGCAAAAAACAACTTCAACAAAATGAGCTGTTTGGCTGGTAGACTGCCTCACAACATTTAAAACCCGGATGGTCCTCTAATCCAAGATTTTTCCGCATGTCTCAAGCTTCCGGCGGGTAAACCGGTGTGCATCTCTATTGTACAATCAGGTCCGCTTTGCGGTCCGTGCGGCTTTCAGCCTGTGCAGGTTGCGGGTACGGCTCAATCCTCTCCCTGGTATCAAGTCAACAGATAGGCAATAATCCAGCGCGTGGTTGCCAGGAGGGCTTCCATGTGTGTACGCTCATAATTGTGCGAAGCATCCACACCGGGCCCGATGAGGGCAACCGATACATCTGCCCCGGCACGCCAGAATGCTTCACCATCGGAGCCATAGAATGGGTAAATGTCTACCTTGTAGGGGACCCCATGCTGGTCGGCGAGCCGGCGCAGCTTCTGGTTCAAGCCAAAATGATACGGCCCCCCAGAATCTTTCACACACAGTGTGGCGTGAAATTCATCCGAGGTCTGACCTTCACCCACCGCGGCCATATCGACCGTAACCAGCTCATGGACTTCATCCGGGATACCAGCCGCTGCGCCATGCCCCACTTCTTCATAGTTGCTGACATGCAGGTAGGTTGTTTGGCGAGGTTTAAGACCTGCCACATGCAGCGCCTGGACAGCCGCCACCATGCAGGCAACACAGGCCTTGTCATCCAGGTGCCGCGAGCGAATAAAGCCATTCGTGATTTCAACACGTGGATCAAAAACGATAAAATCACCCACCTCGATCCCGAGCGCCCTGGTCTCGTCTTCATCTTCAGTCCGCACATCGAGGCGCACTTCCATGTTCTCATCATCCCGTTTGGTGTCATTGACCTGGCTGCCAAATACATGGCTGGATGCTTTGGCAAGCAGCAAACTGCCACGCACCTCTTCGCCGTTATCCAGATAAACCGTACAACCTTCGCCTTCCACTGTGTTCCATGCAAAGCCGCCAATTTTGGATAACTTCAAACGCCCGTTCGCTTTGATCTCCTTAACCATGGCTCCCAATGTATCCACATGCCCGGTGAGAGCGACTGGGGCATCCCCGGCTTCACCCTGCCAGCGTGCCACCAGGGCTCCCTTGCGGGTCAGGGATAATTCCAGTTCCGGAAATACGCCCAACGCTTCAGCGGTCCGTTCAACCGCACGGTGTGCCATGCCGGTCGGGCTGGGGGTGTTCAGTAAATTGACCAGAAAAGTAAGCAAGTAATCTTTATCGATGGCGGGTAATGTCATTTCTTCTCCTTGGATTATCTTGCCTCACTCAGCCAGGTTTTCATACTCGGCTATGATTGCACGCCAGCTTTCCGGAACCGGAATCGATTGTCCCAGGCGGTAATCATAGGTAACCAGGACGGTGCTGGCCTGGGCGAGGGTCTGTCCACCCTGCGCATCCTCAAGGACGTACAGCATATCCATGCTTTTTTGGCCGATCCGCGCTACCCGCGCCCAAACATTTACACTTTGGCCCAGGCGGATTGGGGAACGGAAGGTGATCTCGGCTGTCGCCAGGACGATACCAAGATCAAGAAAGGATTGCCCATCCCACAATCCAAGTTGGAGCAAGTACGCGGCACGGCCTTGTTCCAGGTAGGTGAGATAATTAGCGTTGTTCACATGTCCCTGTGGATCGAGGTCGGCGTAGCGCACACTCACCGGGTGACAAAACCGGAATGGTTCCATACCAGAATTATACCCGCCCGCGTTCGCAGAAATCAGCCAGCCATCATAGTATTCAGGGCACTCACACCCCCTCCCCACTTTGCATGCGAACAAGTGCATGCCGTGCCAATGGCTTTCTCTTGATGGGTGTATCCTGAAGTAAATTCAAACAAGATTTTCGGTAGATAATGCACCAGAGCAGGTTTACTTTAGAAACTTCGCTTGTTTTGCCTGAATTTCTGAATAATAATAACTCGGCGTATGCCTAGGTAGCTTAGAAGATGCTGAGCAGGTCTGCCAGCAAGAAACGAAACAAGGCAGTCGCGGTATAATGCGCCGTATGACAGATGACCAACTCGAGCAAACACAACCAAATTCAAAACCATCCGATGAGGGAGATACACTACCCCTCCCGGCAGTAACACCCGCGCCTGAGATGACACTGGGCGCAGCCCAACCAATGCAAAATCAGGCAGGATCCGGATATGACCCGGATGTAACGCAGCTCTCACAAGCAGTGCGGGCCGAGTTACCCGGCAGCCAGCCAGCAAGCGCTGAAGAAACCCGGCAGCAGGCAGCTGTACCTGCTGGAGGCTCGCCCGTCCCCGTGGAAACACCAGCCAGCCCACCGCCAATAACACCGATTGAAGACCCCCAAAAACCGACAGGCAAAAAGCGCGGTCGCGGGTTTGTCTGGCTGTTTTTGGGAGGCATGCTGGTGTTAATCCTGGTCGCGGCCGGCAGCATCTACAGCGGTTACCAATCGGGTATTGCTGACCGGCAGTACGCTGAACAGACCCAGGTTTCTTCGAGTCTGGAAGAACAATATATTCTGGCAATGCAAGATTTAGACGCCGAACGATATTCAATCGCCCGCCAGCGATTAAATTACATTTTACAAATCAATCCCTCCTATCCAGGAGTGATCGACGCCATCACCGTCGCCGAGCTGGCGATGAACATCACCGCAACACCGACAGTGATGCCAACGCCAACTTTCACTGCCACACCAGACACGCGTGGTATCGATACACTGTACGAACAAGCCCAACAAGCCATGGCAGCCCAGGATTGGTCGGCTGCTATCGATGCACTGCTCTCGTTGCGCAAAGCCGACCCGGCTTTCCAGAGTATTAAAGTAGACGGCATGATATATATGGCGCTACGCAACCGGGGTGTTGATAAAATTTTACGTTCCACAGACCTTGAGGGTGGCACGTATGATCTGGCCCTGGCGGAGCGCTTCGGCCCGCTGGATACGGAAGCGCGCAACTACCGCATTTGGGTAAACCTGTATGTCACCGGTGCGAGCTTCTGGCAAATCGATTGGGGACAGGCTGTGTATTATTTTAGCCAGCTTGCATCCGCCGCGCCTGGCCTGCGTGACGCTTCCGGATGGACCGCAGCCGAAAGGTATGCCATCGCCTTAACCGAGTACGCGAATGCCGTGGCAGCGAGTGAAGATTGGTGCCAGGCCCAGGAGCTGTACGAAACAGCCCTGGCTGCCGGCGCAGATCCAAATATCCAGCAGTTAGCCGAAGAAGCCGCCCGGCTGTGCAACCGCGGCGGGGATGGTGGTGATGGCGGCAACCAGGAGCCGGGAAATGAAAGCCCGCCCCCGCCCGAAACGCTTCCAACGGGCGAACCTTCTCCGGAACCCCAGATCACACCTCTACCAAGTCCATGACACCGGATTGGGCCCTGACACTGATCTACTGGACCCACATGATCGCCACAGTAGTCTGGATCGGCGGGCTTACCATCCTGCTGTTCCTGGTGATCCCAATCACAATCCGTACTTTGGCTGTTGATGAACAGGTGGTCTTTTTTGAGCACCTGCAGCGCAGGTTCGATCCTATCAGCTGGCTGTGCCTCATTCTGCTCGTAGCGACAGGCCTGTTCCAGATGAGCGCCAGTCCCAATTACAATGGCTTTCTCACCATTAACAATCGTTGGGCAGTCGCAATTCTTATCAAGCACCTGCTATTTGTCGTGATGGTTATAGTGAACGGCGTTCTGTCCTGGGGGGTTTTGCCAGGATTAAAGAATGCAGCTCTCCGCCGTAAGAAAGGCCTGGAGGCTCCTGGGGATGATAGCCTGCGCCGCCGGGAAATCCTGCTGCTGCGGGTTAATTTTCTACTGGGAGTCTTGATCCTTGGAATGACCGCCCTGGCGCGCATCTCCTGAAAAACACCCTGACCCGGCACAGTTGTTGCACACTTCAATGCAGCGAGGTGTGCGATGTCATTAACGACCTGGTTGATTTCCGATCTGTTATTACTGGCAGCTTTGGTGTGCATTTACCTGGGTTTCGCAGGATTCCTGGGAAGTCTGCTGTTTCGTGCTCGCCAGCGCCTGGGACGGCAGCGTCTGGGATGGCTGCTGCAGTCAATGATGCTCGCCGCCACGATCCTGGTATTCCTCGGAATCAGCATGTTGCCTCCGTGGGACACTCCCTTGCTGCGGATCCAATTTCTAATTTTTTATGGTGTTATCCTGTTGTTTAGCCTGCGCCCGATTCGCCGACCGCAATGGATCTGGAAAACCGCCCTGGCCTTCCGCTACTTAAGCCTGACGCTGGTATTGATCCTGTTGTGGGCGCTGAGCGGTGAAATTACACCCGCCAAATTGATGATCGTGCCTTGGGCAGCTTTGGCTGCCCTGCTCGCCTGGCAGCGCAGCCGGGTGAGTCCCATAGACCTGGAAAGTAAAAACCTTCTTATCCAACGGGACATGCCTGGCGACCAACCCAGTGAGCACGGAACAAACCAGTCACCAGGCACCGAGCTACAAGATGATTCCAGCCACATGCCAACCGAAAAATCATCTCAGGGCGTTCGCCGCCCGGTATAAAACTTCCATGGTTCGTCAGGGTAATAATGCAGAATTTGCCGTTGGGGAAATTCGGCTGCCAGAGCGGCGTCTGTCTTGGGACCGATTGCGATAGCAAATATGAAAGGCGAGGAAAGGTCTGGGCTCGCCAGCTCGAGTAACGCCCCATAGGGCATCCAGTGCGGCGTATGCACAATCACCAGCGCAGGAGTCAGCTCGGCTGCCTCCGCAGTTTGAAAGGGCGCCAAGTCGGAGCGGCTGATCCCGTATAACTCATGCATCATCGCCAAGCGAGGGGGAAGGTAAAAAACCAGATTCATTGCAACCAGCAAACCAACCAGGGCTGTGACCGCTAATGGGCGAAAACGCTGCCGGCCTTCAAATTTCGGGAACTTTTCCTCTGGCAACATGGGCCAACCAGCCAGCCATGCAATCCCCAGCGTGGAAATCAACACCAGGCTCTGCAAGCCTTCATAATAATAACGCGGCCCAAACAACCACGATCCCACCCAATAGGCAAGATAAACCAGCAGCAGGGCCGGGAAAATTCCCGCCACCAGCCAGCCGCGCCAATTCCGCCGTAAACCCAAAAGTCCGAATGGGATGAATATCCACGAAAAAGTCCCCCAGCCGAACAAATCACTGTAACCCGAACGCAAGCTGAAGCGGGTATTTAACCACCCCAGGCGCAGGGTGTGCCCGCTTGCCGTTCGCCCGACGCCCGGTCCAAAGCCCACTTTGTCGTATTCCCACCACAAGGTATAGGGATTAAGCAGCGGGTCCCCGGTAACAACATACTGCCATACAAAGTGCAGACTGCTCACTAGCAGTACGGTAACGCCGAAAGCGAGCAGCTGGAGGCGAACAAGCCTGGTACCGCGCAGCAGCAGATAAATTCCATGCACAGCAAATGGCAGCGCCACACCCAGGGCAGAGTATGGGCGGCTTAGCACCAGCAGGCCGAATACCAGCCCCGTTGTTATCACTTTAAACCAGACGACGCGGTTATTCTGATTCTCCTGCTGAAAGGCAAAAATATCCAGCCAGAATAAGGCAAAAGCAGTTGCCAGCACCAGGCCAAAGGGGTGTGAGAGGAGTGAGCCTGTATTTAGCAGGAAAAAGGGAGAAAGGGTGAGCAAGCCTGCCCCGAGCAGCCCCACCGTTTCACCAAAGACTTTTTTCCCCAGCCGGTAAACCAACCAGGCAGCCAATCCTGCCAGCAGAGGATTCACCCAGCTGCGCAGACCGAGGCGCACACCAAGCGACAATAGTGCCGGCCAACCAAGCGGGTATTTACCAAAACGCTGGCCTTCATAATCAACGACAAAAGGGACTAAAAAACTGGCCTTCTGAGGTGGGGTGGGCAGGGTCAAACGGCCTTCTGCGTACAGGGTAGCCTGCCACACATAGGCAATTTCATCTTCAAGGTGGGGGACGCCCTCGTAGATACGGGTGGTCACCACCGCGGACAGCGTTATTGCCAGGGCAACCAATAACAGGGCAAACCGATCGGCGCGGGTCATGAAAGACACAGCCCACAAACTCAGGCCCTGATACGGCGCAATCCGTTCAGGGCAGTTGGGTGCAAGAGTTGATTGGATGCCAAAATGCCGCGATTATTCGCTAAAGTACGCCCGGCCGAAAAATCAAGCGGGCTGCCATCCAGGTCTGTTACCAATCCGCCTGCCTCTTCCACCACGAGCGAGCCGGCTGCCTGATCCCATATTTTTTCTTTGTATTCGCTGGCACTAGGTGACAGCAGCCGCAGCATTAAGTCACCTTTGCCAGCCGCCAGCACAGCATATTTGGCCTGGGAATCCATGAGTACCGGATCAGCATGCACACCCAGCACGGTCGCAAACTCATCAATTTGGCTGACATTGGTATGCCCGGATTCAAATGAGCGCAGCAGGCGCGCCTGCCCTGGATCAGAGCGCGGTGAAACCGAAATGCGTTGAGGTTCTGTCACGCCATCCAATGGCAGCATCCAGGTTCCAGCCTCACGCACTGCAACCAGCAGCGATCCGGGGCCATCAAAATCAGGCTGCCAACCGCCTCGCAGTTTTGGGCAACCCAGCACGCCGATTTGTACCTGCCCATCCACGATCAGGGCAAAAGCCACGGCATATTGATCGCCGCGCAAGAAGCCCTTTGTTCCATCAATTGGATCAAGAGTCCAGAACCGGCGACCGGGTGCACCCGTCCCGCGCTGGATCCAATCGCTAACCAATTGCGGGGTAGCCTCTGGTGCCAAACGCCGGACAAATTCAGTCACTTGTGCCAGAGTCGAATGCCCCTCAGGAGTACTCAGAAGTCCAGCTTCTTCTTCTCCGACAAGCACATCCGCCGGGAAATTTGTCGCAAGCAATTTCCCCACCAGCGCCTGTGAAGCATAATCCGCCACAGTTACCGGTGAACGGTCTTCTTTTGTCAGGGCTGGCGACACCATTTCCGCCTGGACAAGTTTCACCAGGCTGCTGGCCTGGCGCACCGTTTGTACTGCAAAGCCTACTTCCGCATCTGTCAGATCGAGCATAGATGATTCCTACCTCAGGATTGGCGTCTCAAAGTTGGCTCATTTGGGGCGAGGGGTTAATTGGTCCAGGCTGATCAAGGAAGGCACTTCCAGACGCACGGTCCCCACCAGGTCATAGGCCATTGCCCCGGTAATGTTGACGGGCACCATCTCACCCGCAGGAACATCCCCTTCGATCAATACCAGCCCGTCAATTTCGGGTGCATCCCGATAACTACGCCCGATGGATACCCTCCCGCCTCCTTCTACCTCACCCATACCTTCCACGAGCACCGGCAATGTTTTGCCAACGAACGTCTGGTTCTTCTCCAGTGAAATCGGCTGTTGAAGTTCCATCAAGCGTTCATACCGGTTTTGCTTTATTTCCGCAGGAATAGGATCCCCCAGGGAGGCGCTGGATGTCCCAGGCTCGAATGAGAATTGGAAAGCTCCCACCCGGTCAAAACGGATATCACGCACAAATTGGAGCAAGGTTGAAAATTCTTCTTCGGTCTCCCCCGGATAGCCCACGATGAAGGTGGTCCGAAGCGCCAGGTCTGGCATCGCGGCACGCATCAAATCCAGAGTGTGGTACACCCATTCCGTATTTGCTGGTCGGCGCATCCTGCGCAGCACCTGTGGGTGCGCATGCTGGAGGGGCATATCCAGGTAAGGGACAATTTGCGAATTAGAAGCCATTACCTCGATCAAGCGCTCTGTGACATAGCCCGGGTACGCGTACATGATGCGAATCCAGTCCATATCTGGCACTATGTGCACTAGGCTGGAAAGTAATTCTGCCAGGCCATTTTTAATCCCCAGGTCATGGCCGTAATCCGTGCTGTCCTGGGCAATCAAGATTAACTCACGCGCACCACCATCGCGCAGCCGGCGGGCTTCATCCAGGATTGAAGCAAGCGGGCGGCTGACCGCGGTCCCCTTGATCAACGGGATCGCGCAGAAAGCACATGGGCGCCGGCAGCCATCAGCGATTTTAATGTAGGCGCTGGAACCTTGCACCGCAGTACGCATTACGTCATGTTCGTCCGTCCCAACCGTTGGCGCCTCAGGCAGATGGTAGAAGGGCGCCGGATGCTTCTGGCGGCGCAGCCGTGTGACAACATCCACGATGTCCATCCAACGCCGGGTACCCAGGATTCCATCCAGGCCAGGCACTTTCTGAGCAACTTCCAATCCATACCGCTGGGTCAGGCAGCCAGCAGCGATCAGGTACTGCCCTTTGCGCTTATTTGCAGCCAGCTCATTGAGAACCCGGTAAGACTCTTCTTTCGCAGGTCCAATAAAACCACAGGTGTTAACAATCAATACCTCCGCCTGAGAAGCCTGTTCCAGCGAACGGAAACCTTCTCCAAGCAGGAGGCGGGCCATCGATTCTGAATCGACCGTATTCTTAGAACAGCCAAGCGAAACGAGGTGAAATGTTTTCGACTTCATCATAATTTTTTCCCAATCTTAAATCAATCGAATTGCACCAACAAAGTTAATAGGATTTTATGGCAAAAAACGGACAACAGCAAATTCCCAACCCGCCTATCTTACCAGACCCAATGCCAGGCAGCTGGTTTGCAAGGGGTTGTAACATGGTAATCGGAAATACTGATCTGGATCAGGTGGATTTTCAACTTTTCTCCCAACGAGGGAACACACCAAGATGAGATTGCCCCGCTTGCCCAGGAAACTTCACAAAAATTCCAGATTGCCTACGGCTGGTCGAATATCCGGGTTGGCGGCGGGGTTGGTGAAACAAGGGGTGTTTCGGTAGGCGTCGGGGTAATGGTAGGGGTCGGAGTAAATACGCCCTCTGCTGTATAAATCCGGTTTACGACCTCTCCAAACGCGCCCAAGGGTCCCAAGTTCTGTCCGTTGTAATAGATGATCAGCCCCCCACCATTGCCAGTGAGAACTTCAATCTGATCGAAACCAGAAAATGGATAAACCGTGCCGATCAAGACCAGACCTTGAAACTGCATCTCGCCATCCACTGTGACCCGCATCCAAGCGCGCTGGCGAACAGAAATATAGACCTGAAGGTTACCCTGGCCAGGATCGATTAACGGTAGTTCCACAAATTCCGTTGCGTTGGCTGGAGTTTCGGAGCCAGCGGGCAAAGCGGTCAGGTCGCTACCAGCACCAACCTGCAGGGGTGAAGGGGTTTCCGTCAAAACAGTCGTCGCGGATGGTGAAGGGGCCAAAACATCTACAATCGAGGGAGCCTCAGACGTAGGGGTCACCGCCGAACGCGCCGATGCGATTTGAAAAACTCCCCAACTAACAAAAACGACTAAAACCACGATGATGGCGCCCGTCAGCAGTAAATCCCCGCTGAATAAGCGCCGCAGAGGCGAAGCTGGAGCAGGTTTCTTTTCTGGTAAACGCGGCCGGGTTCGTTCAGGTTGGCGAGCCGCATGTTGAGCCTGGATAGCATCGGCAAAGCTTAAAAGCAATGGTTCAGTATCCATGCCCAGGAAATCGGCGTAGTTTTTTAACATTCCCCGCCCCTGCACGGGTGAAGGAAGGGAATTGAGATCGCCCTCCTCGAGGGCACGCAAATAGTGCGCGCGCAGGTGCGTATGTCGCTCAACATCCTCAAGGCTGATTCCCAACGTTTCGCGTTGACTTCGCAAACGCTGCCCCAGCGCAATAATCATGCTCTCGCCTTTGCGCGTCAACTCCTGTCGGGCAATTTCATCATCACTGGGTCCTTGCGGCTCAGACGGTTCAGCCTGATATGGGATATAGGGTGCGCTATCTTCGCTCGATTCAGGACCATCGAGAAGATCAAGGATTGCCTGTGGATCGAGCTTTAAATAATCAGCATAGACGCGCAAAAATCCACGCGCCTGAGTATAGGATGGCAGGATATCCAGATTTCCATCTTCAATGGCTTCCAGGTAGCGCTGGCGAATGTGTGTCGCAGCCGCAACCTGTTCCACAGAAAATCCCTGCTCCAGGCGAGCCCGGCGTAACTCCTGACCTACATATCTAGACATGGTATGATCAAAACCGGCCCGTCAGAACGCCACTACTTTGTCAAAGATCACAATGCAGTTAGCTGACCTGCTTATTAACGCAGCGACTACGCAACAGGCCCGTGGTTATGATACTAACATAACCGGCCTCGGCTTATGTCAAATCCAACCCGGGGTCAGTTATGTCCTTTAGAGCGACTGGGCGCCGGTGTTGTACGCTGGTCGGCGGTGTGTCTTGATCAGGCTTCCGCCTCGTCTTCCAGCAGCTCTTCAGCTTCAGATATAGAAACTGCGACGATTTCAGCCTCTGCCTCAGATTCTTCTTCTGTTTCTAGCTCGGCTTCTTGTTCTGATTCAAGCTCAGCTTCTCGTTCGGCTTCTCGCTCAGCTTCTTGCTCTGCTTCTTCCCGCTCAGCTTCTTCAGCAAGGCTGGCAGCAGTCGGAGCCACTTCGCCTTCCCGATAAACGACTACCGTTACTTCGGGAATCAGATCCACCGTCAACCGAATCGGGACCGTATATTCACCCAATTCACGCAGCGGCTGTGTATCCACCTGGCGGCGGCTGATTTCGATTCCGGTCTTTCCCTGGATCGCATCGGCAATCATCGCCAGGGAGACAGAACCATACAGGCGCCCGGTCTCACTGGCACGGGCTGGAAAGGTGAGCAGCATACCATTAATTTGGCCGGCTACGCCACCCAACTCCTGGTTCAGTACTTCGCGCTGTTTGGAAGCGGAAACACGGATGCGCTCCGACATTCTTAACGCTTCTGGGGTCGCCAGGACAGCCAACCCCTGGGGAATTAAATAATTGCGACCGTACCCATCTGCGACGCGTTTTACATCACCGGCACGGCCAAGTTTGTATACATCCTTGAGCAGCATTACTTTCATTGTTTCAAGCCCTTTCACTCCTTGAGGATCTGCACATGGCAGGCCCGGCGAAGGGTACAACGCCTGGGCGAGCGGATTTTATCAGAAGACAGAGTGCGAGTCAACTGCTGATATAATCGCCGCATGCCCATCCGTGAACGATCCATCCGCAGTGAGGCGTTGGTGCTGCGCCATTCAGACTGGGGAGAAGCTGACCGGCTGCTGGTTGTATTTACCGACCGGCTGGGAAAAGTGCGCGCTCTCGCAAAAGGAGCCCGCAAACCTCGTTCGCGCAAAGCCGGGCACCTTGAGCCATTCACCCTTGTTACCCTGCAGCTCGCCAAAGGGCGGGACTTGTTCATCGTCACACAGGCCGAGACAAAAAATGCCTATCTGACATTGCGCGACGATTTGATCAGCTTGGGGCAGGCAGTTTATGTGCTGGAGCTGCTGGACCGTTTCACTTATGAAGAGGAAGAGAATCCAGCGCTTTTCCGACTGGCGGTGCGTACATTGGATAGGCTGTTAGAAGAGCCTGACCGTTCGCTGGTTCTCCGCTACTACGAAATGCGCATCCTTGACCTGCTGGGGTTTCGCCCGGAATTACAATACTGCATGAACTGTGAGGATGAAATCCAGGCAGTTGACCAGTATTTTTCAGCCGAAAAAGGGGGCATCCTTTGCCCACGCTGCGGGAGAGATGCACCTGGCACACGCATCATCTCTGTCCGTGCGCTAAAATACCTGCGCCATTTCCAGCGCAGTAATTTTGAACAAGCCAGGGTCGCAACCCCCGGACCCGGTGTGCACAACGAGCTGGACACCCTGATGAATCACTACCTGACTTACCTGCTGGAGCGCAGCCTGAATTCACCCACTTTTCTTCGCCAAATGCGTCGCGAACTGCACAGCCTAGCTCAGCCTGCAGAAATCGATTCGGATCAGATTTAGAGTATGTCAGGCAAGCAGCTGAGCACTGATCCACAAAAACAGCCCGCCAAGGACGGCTCCCAGAATCGCGCCAGCCAACACGTCTGATAAGTAATGCACTCCCATCGCGACACGCGCCAGGATAACCAGGGGCGCCCAAACAGCCAGCAGCAATCCGAACCAGAGGGGCCCCATTCCAAGCGCTAAAACAGCCAGCATGACCGCCCGGACAGCATGCCCCGAAGGAAACGAATGTGGGTCCGTCATCCGGTAGATCCCACCCCACTCACCTTCCGGGCGCTCGCGGCGAACAATAAATTTGATCAGCAGCACCAGCACTGCCCCAACCAGGATCGAAACCAACATTACCAGGGCCCGGGTGCGCCAATACGGGCCTCCCAACAACGCCAACAGCCCCAGCCCCAGCAGCCAAAACCACGAGTCACCCGAATGGGCCAACAAGGCTGCCGCCTGGCGCAGCGGCCCAGGCCGCTCTGCGATGCGCAGGCGTTTTGAAAGGTTATCATCCAGCTCCAATAAGCGGGCGAAATTCACGGCTCAGTCTGGCTGCAGGCCAACTATGATCCATCCTGTGGTTGGTTCACCCGGCTGGCAAGGTCCTGGCGGATCATTTCCAATTGATGCGGTTTATCAACATCCATCGCAATTTCCGCGTACGGGCAGATGACTGCTCGCCCACTGACCCCTAATTTACGGATAACCCGGCGAACTGCATCATCCACGGTCAACTGGCGCAATACAAAAAGCAACAGTGTGCTGTAACCGATCAGCGCTGCCTGCTTAAATACACTTTTCCGCGATTCGGCCAGCCGCTCCCAAATCGCTGGGTCGCGATCTACCAGATGCGCGGCAAGCGCATTCATATCCCCACCGCATATTTCAACATCCTTCAATTTGGTGAACGAACGTTTTGATTCCGGATACCGCGCTTCCATTGTTTGCCGGGTCACAACACTGTAATAAATCTCTGCATCAATTGTACCGACCGTTTCTACCAGCCAATCTGCCATTTCGGAGGTGATCGCCGGAATATCCGAAGAGACTGCCAGCAATTTATCAACATCCGGGTTAATTTCGCGGCAGTTTGCGCACCCCGGCAATCAGGTTATCCACCATACTGCCTTGATTGGGTATAAATGAGAGAGGCTTAGAGCAAGTTACGCCGCTGGTCGGTTCCAGGCCGATCAGAACAACATGCTCAATATATTGTGAACCACTCAGTGCATCCATAACCCACTGGACCATTGGTTTACCAGCCACATCCAGCATCGCCTTTGGTCCTCCCTGAGTAAATGGATAGAGCGGCTCATCTGGCTGAGGAATGCCGCCTGCTGTTACGATTGCATCCATTTCAATTCAACTCCTGCAGTTGGGGCTCGAAGCCAAGGCGATCCAGCATGTCATCTAATTCCGCGTGGGAGAGCACCCTCCCTTTGCCGGAAACAGCAATCAACGCAGCCTCCATCATGTTGGTGCCAAAGGAACGGCCATCCAGCACCGGGGTGCTGGTCAACAAATATTTTATCCCGGCACTGCGAAATAATTCCACATCCGCTGAGGTGGTCGTATTGGTGGCAATGATTTTTCCTGGCATCTGTTCAGGCATATGCCGTTTGATGTAGTGACAGTCCCCGGCAATGACGCTGGCCCAATCGTAGTATTTCTGCCATTTGGGTTCACGTTTTTCCTGCTTTTCACCGGTTGGATAAACCCATTCAAAAGGCAGGCGGCCTACCACCGGCATCACCAGGGCAGCCAGCCTTTTGACCTGGAGCGGGGAGTGCAGTGGAATGCCAACCCCAAGGCCAAACATCAAGTCACCAAAGACGCATTCATATCCGGCAGAGGCGAAGCCCGCAGTCATACCCCATCGATCGGCTCCCAGGGTAATCAAAGCTCGCCGGCCTACCTGATCCAGATATGGTTTGATGCGCTCTTCCATCACAGGCACAATTCGCTTCTCAAGCGTATTTTTTAAGCCAGTGCCATCCACGACCGGGGTTTTTTTGATATACCGCACCATGGGTTGGACAGAGTACAAAGGATACCATTTTTCGTCGACCATCAAGCCCAAGTCAGCGCCTCCCACCCCGAAGGCATCCACTACCCCATCCAGCTCGCGATACTTCTCGGCGGCCTTTTGCATATCGCCATCCGTCCCGATACGCTCAATTTGTACGGTCTCCCCCAATAAGTTGACTTCGACGGCTTTGTCACGCTTTGAAGACCCGATGCTGATGCTGACTGCTCGTTTCACACGCACTCCCTCCCGTTGGTGTTAACCCTTTCTGACCGCTCAGTATACCTCGAAATTTAATAAACTCATTCACAAGCCTAATACAACTTCTTCTCAATTTTACATTCGAACCGATCGGTCAAAATAAACAACGGTTTTCGCTGCTTGTGGCACACCTTGACCTGCGATCACCGCCAAAAAAAAGTGCCAGGCGCCAACCAAAAAGCGAATCCCCACAGTAACCCGAGTATGTCTGGAGTGGAATTAAGACCAAGCAACAGGGTTATTGGGCAGCGAAAAATTTTGACCGTGCGGGCGCTCAAAATCATTTTTGGTCTACGTGGCAGCCGCATGACAAACTCGTTAAAATTTTAACCGTGATTTTCGAAATAAAAACAATACGAGTATAATGTTTTTGTTTGAACAATAATAAGCCAGCGCCAGGTCAAAAGGGGTCATATCAGCCCGGTTGCGGCTGCCAGCAACTGTTGTTTTATTATTAGGAATTACCAGGAGGTGTTAACGTGCCGCTCCCCAATTACGCCTATTTCGAAGGAAAAATTGTTCCCTACGGCGAAGCCCGCGTTGGTGTCATGACGCATGCCTTTAATTATGGCACGGCTGCCTTCGGTGGGATCCGCGGGTATTGGAATGAAGGTGAAGCACAGCTCTTCGTTTTCCGCCCAAGGGAACACTTCCAACGCCTGCTGCATTCGGCGCGTATGCTCTGCATGGAGCTGGACTACACACCCGACAGCCTGACGGATATCTTGCTGAATCTTGTCCGCACCGAGGGCTACCGCCGAGACATTTATATCCGGCCGATCATCTATAAAGCGGATGAAATTATAGGAGTTAAGCTGCATGACCTGATCGATCAGCTCACCATGTTCGCGGTCCCATTTGACCGCTATGTCAGCAACGATACGGACGCTCATGTCACATTTTCTTCCTGGCGGCGTGTGGATGACAACATGATCCCCGCCCGAGGAAAAATCAGCGGAGCTTATGTTAATTCCGCTCTGGTCAAAACCGATGCGGTGCGAGCTGGCTTCGACGAAGCGCTGGTGCTGACCCAGGATGGGCATATCTCGGAAGGCAGCGCTATGAACGTGTTCATGATTCGGGATGGGAGCCTGATTACCCCACCCACAACCGACAACATCCTGGAAGGCATCACCCGGCGCACGGTCATCGAACTCGTTAAAAATGAAATCAGGCTGCCTGTCGTTGAACGCCCAATTGACCGGACTGAGGTGTTTATTTGTGAAGAATTTTTTATGACGGGCACGGCTGCGCAGGTTACCGCCGTCACCCGGGTTGACTTCCGGCCCGTAGGCAGCGGCAGCATGGGTCCATATACGGCCCGGCTGAGGGAAGTGTTCGCCCAGGTCGTACACGGCCAGCATCCCGCGTACCGTCATTGGAATACACCCATTTATGTAAACGAACCCGTGTCAGGCTGATCTCTTAATTACTGAGCCGGCGCACAAAAATGCGCCGGTTTTATTTGCCTGGCTGCTAGCTCGGCACAATCTGTCATCATTTGGACCCATATGGGGCGGAAATGGATAGCGGTGAGCATCATCGCCAATCAACCAGCAAAGCCTTTAAGCTTTTTTTGATTTAGAAGAACTGGCCTGGAGAAGTACCTGTCCGGTTGTCTGGTTATTCCGGCAGCACAGCCTGCAATGCATACAGCAGGACGCCAGCTGCCACTGCCAGATTTAGCGAAGTAGTTCGCCCGTACATAGGCAGCCTTACCAGGGTGCTGCACGCAGCCACCTGCTTGGGAGTCAGGCCGGCGCGCTCGCTGCCAAGCAGCAAGATGAGGGGTAGTTGGTAATCCTTCATATCCCGGTAGTCCCGCTCGGCATGCGCCGATGTGCCAATAACAGTATAACCATGCTCCTGTGACCAATCATGGAAGTCATCAAAGCTGGCCTGGACAACTGGAATCCAAAACAACGCCCCCATGCTGGCGCGCACCAGGGTTGGGTGACCAATATCCACGCTGCTTTCCAGCAGAAGTAAACCGCTGGCGCCTACGGCATCGAGCGTGCGCAGGATGGTGCCCACGTTACCAGGATCCTGCGGGGCAACAAGCGCAACTCCCCATCGAAAATTGCGCTCGTTGACTTCCGCCAGCCGCCGCTGCGGCAGGCGAGCTACTCCCAGCAATCCCTGGGGATTATCCTTATCGGCAACCGACTCAAATGCTGCGCGAGTCAGCGCAAAACATGGAACCCCCGCCTCTGCCTGCGCTGTTACCAGGCTGGCTCCAAATTCACTGGTCAGAAGTTCGGGGGCATAATACAGCGCCTCCAGCTCCACACCGGATTCAACCGCTTCGCCCACATGGCGGATCCCTTCCACCAGGAAAGAACCGGCCGCTTCACGTCCTTTTCGTTGACGGAGCGACCGGAGGAATTTCAGGCGGGGATTGCTGCGGCTTGAGATCGGATCCATTTAAGGCAGGCGGCGTGGCACCCACGCCAGGATAGTCGTCCCCTCACCAGGGACTGAAGAAATTTCCACATCACCCCCAACTTTCCTGGCCCGGCGGTGCATGTTCGACAGCCCGTGTCCCAGCGTGGTGCTCATGCGGGTCAGATCAAAACCTTTGCCATCGTCGATAATTTCCAGCAAGACACGTTCGTCCGTTGACCACAGGTTAATATCCACCCGCCCGGCCTTAGAATGTTTGGCTACATTGGCCAGGGCTTCCTGGCAAATATGAAACAAGGCTGTCGAATGGGCAACAGGCAGGTCAACCGGATTCGTATCGCTGCCGGTTAGGCTTGTTTCTACGGTCGAATTTGCTCGAAATTCATCTACCAGGTGCTGGACACCCCGCAGCAAATTTTCTGCTTCATTGAACTGGCGTGGGCGTAAATCGAGAATATAAGAACGGATGTCCCGGATGGCGCTGTTCAATCCTTCAATTGCCTGTTCAATTTTTTCCTGGGCCTTTGCCGGGGTGTCATGCATTGATACGCGGGCGTAGTCCAGATTAAGTCCGACAGCGTAAATCGACTGGATGATGCCATCGTGCAGGTCCATCCCGATGCGCTCGCGCTCTTCCAGGACGGCAATTCGGCGTGCCTGGCGGTGGAGCTGGGCATTTTCGATCGCAGTGCCCGCCCAGGCGCCGATTGCGCTTAAAAGATTGATTTCGCGTTCTTCGAAATCGCGCTTGGAACGGGTCAGGACGCTCATTACGCCAACCACTTTTTTCCGTGCGGATGTGAGAGGAATGCATGCCAGGCAGGTAAATCCAGCCTGAACCACAGACCTGCGCTTGTAATGGAGATCGGTCTCAAGCGAGGTGCTGACCAGCGGCTTGCCATTTTGAGCTACAGTGCCGATCAAACTTTCCCCCACGTGGAAATTTTCCCTGGCCCAAAACGCATCCGGGGCATCCCCACGGTGAAGTGCCAGGCGCAGCACATCACTGTCTTCTTCGCGCAGTAATATTTCCCCCGCTTCCACATCCAGGTAGTTTATGACGCGATTTAAGGTCTGCTCGAGGATTTCATCGATATCCAACGAATTCGTGAGCGCCGCAGCGATGTCGTTAAGCAGTCCCAGATCTTCGTTACGCTGGGTGAGCGTCTCGTCACGCTCCACAATCCCTTCGTATAGGCGGGCATTCGTGATTGCTGCAGCAGCATAAGCCGCCAGCATTTCAATAACGCGCTCATCATCCTTCGTAAATTCGGATGCCGAACGTTTATCCGTAAGGTATAACTGCCCCAGGAGTTGGTCCGCCTGCTGGATGGGCACCCCAAGGAATGAGCGCATAGCCGGGTGGTGCGCCGGGAAACCTGCACTGCGTGGGTCACGAGGGATATCTGGCAAGCGAATGGTGCGTCTTTCTTTTTGCAGCGCACCAATCAGACCGCGCCCACGCGGAGGGTGAGGCATGAGATTAACTTGCTCATCGGACATGCCCCGGTGGACGAACTTAATCAGCTTGCCATTTTCGTCCAACACCCCCAACAAAGCATAACTTGCATCTACCTGGTCACGCGCCAGCTCGACAATATGTTCCAGGACAGCATCAGAAGACAGATTGCTGACAAGCTCCAGGGAAGCCTTGTGGAGGGCAGCCAACCGATCTTCAAGTTGTTCACGGGTTAAAATAACCATAAATTTAAGAACCTCATCCAGGCTTGATTCTACCCTGAATTTTGTCCAATTTGTGGATTTCTCATGTTTTATTACACTATCAGGGTTGAATCCCCTTCGTCGATGGGGCGGTGATGCTGCCCAGAAAACTATCCACATGAATGGCTGGAAGTTGATAGGTTTTGAAAGGTTTTCCGACCTATATTAACGCAAGTTAGACAAAATATAGACAGAAAGGCGAAGTGGGCTGTGACTGGATCCGGGGAAGGATCACGCATCACTGGATTTTATAACCTGAGCATGGACGAACGGCTGGCTGAACTGGCCCGGAGGGCAGACCTGACGCCGGATGATCAGGTCGCGCTTAGCGGCGTGCAGGGCCTAAACGCCGAACAGGCCGATCATATGATCGAAAATGTCATCGGGCTACACTCCCTGCCCTTGGGAATTGCTCTGAATTTTACGGTCAATGGCCGGGATGTTCTCGTTCCAATGGCCGTGGAGGAGCCTTCGATCGTAGCGGGAGCCTCCTATATGGCCAAGCTTGCCCGTGCCGGTGGTGGTTTCATAGCTCATACCACCCCGGCCGAAATGATCGGGCAGCTGCAAATTTTGGACCTCGCTGACCCAGATACGGCGCGGTTCGTGTTGTTAGAAAATAAAACCCACCTTTTAGAATTGACAGCAGAAATCGATCCAGTCCTTAAGCGGCTGGGCGGTGGGCCGCGCGATCTGGAAGTACGCTTGATCAACGACTCCCCGGTTGGCCCATTTTTGGTTGCGCATCTTATTTACGACGTGCGCGATGCCATGGGGGCAAACGCCGTCAATACCGCCTGTGAACGCCTGGCACCCGAAGTTGAAGCGCTGACGGGAGGGCGAGTGCACCTGCGCATACTCTCCAACCTGGCTGACCACCGCCTGGCGCGTGCCCGCTGCACCATCCCCCTTAGCGAGCTGGCTTTCGGCGATTTCAGTGCTGAGGCAGTGCGTGACGGGATTATTGCTGCCTGGGCATTCGCCGCAGTGGATCCATACCGGGCTGCAACCCATAACAAAGGGATCATGAACGGGGTGGATGCGGTTGTGGTAGCAACTGGCAATGACTGGCGAGCCATTGAAGCAGGTGCGCATGCATACGCAGCCCGTGAAGGACGTTACACATCGCTCAGCACCTGGGGGCAAGACTCCGCAGGCAACCTGATCGGCACATTGGAAATGCCAATGGCGGTCGGTATTGTGGGTGGAGCCACGAAAGTCCACCCGACGGCGCGTGCGAACCTAAAGCTGATGGGCATCCGCAGCGCAGCCGAGCTGGCAGAAATTATTACTTCGGTCGGGCTGGCGCAAAACCTGGCAGCGTTACGCGCCCTGGCAACCGAAGGTATCCAGCGTGGCCATATGAGCCTGCACGCCCGCCAGGTGGCGGTTGCGGCTGGGGCTCAAGGCGAGCAGATCAACCGTCTGGCCCAACAGCTGGTCGCAGAAAAAACCGTGCGCATCGATCGCGCCGAAGAGATTCTGAACAGCTGGCAATAACCGCAGACGGCGGAGTTAAAAAACCGCAGTCAAATTTGATACACAAGGAATACGATTACGATGAGCGACGAACACACCCATAGCCACGATCCCGACCAAACCCCCGACTCGTCCCTGCTTTTGAAACCTGTGCACAAGGTTGGTGTGATGGGATATGGATCGTATGTCCCCCGCTACCGCCTTCCCGCCAGCGAAGTCGCACGCGTCTGGACGGAAGGCGAAGGCGCCACGCCAATCAAAGAAAAATCAGTGCCCGGCATTGATGAAGATGTCATCACAATGTCGATTGAAGCCTCTCGCAACGCATTGGCCCGGGCCGGCATTCCGGCCAACAAACTGCGCGCAGTGTGGGTCGGTTCAGAATCGCACCCCTACGCGGTCAAGCCGACTTCCACAATCGTCGCCGAGTCGATTGGCGTATCTCCCAGCACGCAGGCTGGAGATTGGGAGTTTGCCTGCAAAGCCGGCACCGAAGCGCTGGTGGCTGCCATGGGTTTTGTAGGCTCCAGAATGGCGAATTACGCCCTGGCAATTGGCATGGATACCGCCCAGGGACGCCCTGGAGATGCCCTGGAATACACCGCTGGTGCAGGTGGGGCTGCCTATATTATCGGCCCAGCCGCAGAATCTCTGGCAGTGATCGAGGCGGCTTACTCGTATGTAACTGATACGCCGGATTTCTGGCGGCGGGCATACCAGAAATACCCCGAACACGGGCAGCGTTTTACCGGCGAACCGGCTTATTTTGAACACATCACTCAATCCGCCAGTGCCCTGATGAAAGCCTCGGGCACCCAGCCATCCGACTACAAATATGCTGTTTTCCACCAGCCGAACACCAAGTTCCCTCAGCGGGTCGCCGGAATGCTCGGTTTCAGTAAGGAACAAATTGCTCCAGGTCTGCTGGTGCCGGTGATCGGCAATACCTATGCTGGCGCCGCCCTGATCGGGCTGACCGCAGTGCTGGATATTGCCGAACCGGGGGACCGTATCCTCATGTCTTCATTTGGCTCGGGGGCAGGCTCGGATACCTTCGATATCGTCGTAACAGAGGCCATACTGGATCGACGCGACCGGGCCCCCATGACGCAAGAGTATATCAACCGGCGGACCGAAATCGATTACGCCACATACGCCCGCATGCGCGGCAAACTGACGATGAAATAGGTGGCAAGGTAGAAACGATGACCGATGTAATCATTGCTGGAATTGGACAAACGACTGTCGGCGAGCACTGGGATGTATCGCTGCGCGAGCTGGCATTTTATGCCATCGAAGCAGCCCTACAGGATGCTGGCGGGTTGCGCCCACAGGCCTTATTTGTGGCGAACATGTTGGCCCCGAATTTATCAGGGCAAACTCATCTGGGAGCACTGCTGGCTGATTTTGCTGGGCTGACGGGCATCGAGGCGAGCGTCATTGAAGCCGCGGGTGCTTCGGGAGGGGCAGCCTTGCGCCAGGCATACATGGCGGTTTTGGCAGGGCACGTGGACGCTGCCCTGGTCGTGGGGGTAGAAAAGTTCACCGACCAGATTGGCGCCGCAACCGAGGCCGCCCTGGCAGTCACCACAGACAGCGACTATGAAGCCGTGCAAGGCCTGACTCCTACAGCCCAATCTGCCATCCTGATGCGGCGTTATATGCACGAATTTGAGGTCGATCACGCTGTGTTTTCAGGTTTCCCGATCACCGCCCATGCAAACGGGGCCACCAACCCGCACGCAATGTTTCGCAAAGCCATCACTCTGGAGACGTACACACGCGCCGGGGTAGTCAGCGACCCGCTGAACCTGTTTGATGTTGCGCCCTATGCGGATGGAGCCGCAGCAGTCGTGCTGACCCGGCCTGAGCTGCTGCCGCCCAGTTTCCCTAATCTGCAGGTGCGGGTATCCGGCTCCAGCCTGGCAACCGATACATTGGCATTACACGACCGGAGCAACCCGCTGGTCCTGAACGCGGTCCGGCTGTCAACTGAGCGTGCCTGCCGCCAGGCGGGCATCATGCCCGACGATGTAGACCTGTTTGAGCTGTATGACGGATCGAGCATCCTGGCAGTCCTCTCTTTGGAAGCCGCCGGTTTTGCTGCCCCCGGAAATGGCTGGAAGCTGGCTCAGGATGGGATAATCCAGCTCCATGGCAAGCTGCCAGTGGCAACCTTTGGCGGGTTGAAGGCGCGCGGCAATCCAGGTGGGGCAACCGGAGTTTACCAGGTTGTGGAAGCCGTCCTACAGCTGCGTGAGCAGGCTGGCGCCAACCAGGTGCCAGGCGCGCGGCGGGCCATGGTGCAGGCCCTGGGTGGCCCGGCAGCCAGTGCGGTGACCCATATCCTGGAAGGCCTGAACTAAGCTCCACCCGCGAGGCCGGAAAACCTGGGGACCTGGCATATTTTGAGAGGATTTTGCCTATCCTGATAGTTCCTGATAGGTCCATCCCGCTACACTTACGCTGGTTTGTGAAATTTTAGCGATCATCATTGATTGCAATCTATTTACCGGAAAAAAGGAGTTTTTGAACATGGAAATCCCCCGCCACTGGCGCCTAAAGAAACAACGATATGCACTCGTGGGTGAGGTTTGCCCGCATTGCGAAACAAAAATCTTCCCGCCGCGCGATGTCTGCCCGGAATGCAGCCGGGAAGCAAAAACCGAGTACCAATTCAGCGGGCGTGGTGAAGTGTATTCTTACACCACCGTGTATGATGCCCCCGCCGGCTATGAAGAGCAGGCCCCCTATACGGTGGCGCTGGTCAAGCTGGTGGAAGGTCCGGTGATCACCGCTCAGCTGACCGACCTGGAAAACAAGGCTGTGGAAATCGGCATGCCCGTCGAAATGGTGACACGCAAGCTGCGCAACGATGGCGACGAGCGAGGTTTGATCGTCTATGGTTATAAATTTCGGCCAGTGCTGCGGGCCTGAGCAATCGAGCCTCGTTGGAGCGCTCTCCAGAGATGGAGGGCGCTTTTTATTTGCCCTACAGGGGAATTCGCTTAAAATGATTACATCGGCAGATCAGCACTACTGTCAAAAACAATTTTTATACAGTCAATCATCCTTTTACTTCCAGACCTTCGAGCAGGCTTCGATTTATTTTTCAACGATATCCCCAAACCAAGAAAGCGATAGCCATCATGTATCTTGTGCAAATCCTGTTGCCCTTGTACACGAATAAACGACAACTTTTTCCTGACGAGGACTATGTAAACGTCCGCGAGACATTGACCGAGCGTTTTGGTGGCGTAACTGCCTACCAACGTTCACCAGCTCTTGGTCACTGGAAACAGAGCGATGTGGTTATCATTCGTGACGATATTGTTGTTTTTGAAGTGATGCTGGATAATCTGGATCGCGCCTGGTGGTCGGGCTACCGTGAGCAGCTTCGGCAAGCGTTTGAGCAAGATAAGTTAATCGTGCGGGCGCTCCCGTTCGAGATCCTATAAACTGCGCTCATTGCCTGCCAAGAAAGTTCTTCACTGAAGCGCGCAAATTGAAGGCAGCTCACAAATTTCATTTCACTTACTATTGTGGCGCTGCTCTGCCCAGATTTCGGAGATGTGCTATGAAACAGAGTGATTCTGAAGAGAGCCAAATTTCGAAAAGTTCTAAAAGGTCATTTGTCCAGTACTTGATTGGTCTCTTACTTTTGCTCAGTCTGGTTTCTGTGCTGTTAATTGGAGTAATCGTAGTCCTTACCCTCCTCGATGATGAAACGAAGCCCCACATTTATCAGGCCTATCTGGCCGACCTGAATGGGGATGACCACCTGGATGCCTTTTTAGTCTACTTAAACGAGGTCAACCTTGTAGAGCTCAATGACGGAAACGGCCGTTTTACCACTGCAGAGGAACTGGTAATGCACAGCTATGCATTAGCTTTTGGTGACACTAATGGTGATGGGCAGCTGGACGCGATCTTAAATAACTTTGATGGGGAAGAAACGGGACTGCTTTGTGCAAAAGCTCCATCCAGCTATAGCCTGAATCCTCCGGCAGATGGTGGATCAGGCCAGCCTTTTGCCACGCGAGATGTCGATAACGACGCCGTTCCGGAATCGTTTTTGGCGGGCTGCTGCAAAGATGGAACAGTTGTGTATAACTACGAAACTTTTACAGACAGTTCGCCATGCCTCAGCGATGAACGCACTAACGCCGTTGCTTTAGCAGATTTGAACGGCAGCGGTGCCCTTGACGCTTTCCTGGCGAAAGGCCGGATAATTAACACCGATGGGGGGACACAGCGCAGCACGCCCAATGAAGTCTGGTTTAACGATGGGCAGGGAAATTTTTTGGATAGCGGGCAGCGGCTGGGGCAAGCGGAAAGCCTGGCGGTTGCGGTTGGCGACGTCAATGGCGACGGCTCCCCGGACGCCATGGTGGGCAATCGGGGTCCGGATGAAGTGTGGCTGAATAATGGGCAGGGCATCTTCAAAAATAGTGGTCAGCGTTTAGGCAGCGGTCTGACCCATTCCTTGTTCCTCGTTGACCTGGATGGGGACAACGACCTTGACTTGTTTGCAGCTGGCGAGACGTCCGGACGAGTTTGGCTAAATGACGGTGCCGGGCAGTTCCAGGCAGGCCAGCGCGTCCGGTACGGCCGGGACAAAGCCATTGCCCTGGGTGACGTGACGGGAGATGGAATGGTTGACATATTTGAGGCTGGAGTGGATGCGTATCGGGTATGGCGCGGGGCAGGCAACGGCCGTTTTACCTCCGAGCCACACACCAATTATCAGGATGGCTCATGAAACAACCCAATCATTGCCTCACACGAAATTTAGTCCCGGGCCTATTTTGTTCCGTGCGCCCCGAACCGTATGTCGGTATAAGTGATCCCCTTGTATATGCGTGCGGAAAGCATTCGTGGTAACTTGCCAGACACAACCATATTATTTATTACTCAAAAAGGTATGCTCTTTGGCAGCTTCAAAGGCAATCGGAATATGCAGAATTACTGTTTGAAGCTTTGATAAGGTGGCCAAGCACAACCCGCGTTTCACCGCACGCTATCAATTTGATCTGGTTTAATAGGAATGAACGCCATCGAATTCTGTATCCAAAGAGCATTAGAAGCCAATCCCCTGCGCGAGCCTCTTCTGCAGTCTTTGATCCAATCATTAAAGCTGCCGCGGGGCAGCCGCGGTTTCGATGCCGGATGCGGGATTGGCCTCCAGGCGCGGCTGTTAGCGGAGGCTGTCGGGCCAGCCGGGCATATCACCGGAGTCGATCTGGTTCCTGAGCTGCTGGCTTATGGGTATGAGCTTGAGCGCAAAACCGATCTAAAACAACCAGTCATGTTTTGCGCAGGAGACGTCAGTCACATTCCGTTCGCTGACCACAGTTTTGATTGGGTTTGGAGCGCTGATTGTGTCGGGTATCCTGCCGGCGACCTGGCACCCATCCTGGCAGAGCTTGTCCGTGTCGTCAGGCCCGGAGGCAGCGTGTTCCTTCTGGGATGGTCCTCCCAACAGCTGCTCCCCGGCTATCCCCTGCTTGAGGCCCGGCTCAATGCAACCTGCTCCGGCTTTATCCCCTTCTTAAAAGCGAAAAACCCGGAGGAAAATTTTCTTCGGGCAATCCGCAGTTTCAATAATGCAGGCCTGGACGATGTGAAAGCCCAGACTTTTGTGAGTGATATTCAGGCTCCGCTGCACATGGATGAGCGAACCGCCCTGATTTCATTGTTTGAAATGCTCTGGGGGGATCCGCAGCCCGAAGTACTGCCAGAGGATTGGAAGGAATACCAGCGCTTGTGCCTGCCAGAATCCCCAGATTTTATCCTGGATAATAGTGACTACTATGCCTTCTTCACCTACTCGTTGTTTCGTGGAAAGGTGCCGCAATAACGAGACTAGTTTACGCCCCTGGAAAGTAACAGTGCTCACCCACTGAACATCCACTCCATAGCGGGCATCACTCGCGATCAGATTTCTTGCCTTCTGTCAACAGGCTATCCTCGAAAATCAATTCGGAAACCCTGCATTACAGTTAATAAATTGCAAATCGATATTATGATACACTTGGACTAGCGAACAGACGTTCTGATCTATTAAAATTCTGGTATGGTGGTTGATTTCGAAATTCCCCACATTTATTCCGAACGAATCAACGATGTCAAGCTGTACATCCGCGAGCACTTGGACGAACCATTGCACCGGGAAGTATGGGCGGCTGTGGCTGGTTTTTCTGTACCCCATTTTCACCGTATTTTCACCGGAGGCACAGGGGAGAATATCGCCAGCTATGTCCGCCGGGTGCGGATGGAACGCGCCGGGCACAAATTACGAATGGGCGCCGTTGACATCACAGAAGTTGCCCTGGCAGCAGGCTATGACACCCATGCCGCCTTCAGCAAGGCGTTCAAACAACACTTTGGTCTCAGCCCAAGTGAATTTCGCCGGCTCGACTGCCGTTCAGCCACCCAAATATTGAGAATAGGATAAATCAAAATGAAAATAAAATTAGCCAGTGTACCTATCGCAGACTATGACAAGGCATTGGCATTTTATACCGACGTTTTAGGGTTTGAAAAAAAGCGAGATATTCCCCTGGGTGCAGGCGACCGCTGGATCACGGTTGTGTCGCCCGAAGAACCGGAAGGCACCGAGCTTCTGCTCGAGCCTAACTTAGAGTACCCTGCCATGAAGACGCTGAAGGAAGCGCTGGTCAGCGACGGGATTCCGTTCATCGCTTTCCAGGTTGACGACATCCATTCCGAGTATGAGCGCTTAAAAAAATCTAGGCGTCGTATTTACCATGGAGCCTGCCAACATGGGCATGACAAGCGTAGCAGTTTTCGATGACACCTGTGATAACCTCATCCAAATTTACCAGGTGCATGCTGCCTAAAGTTGAATGCAGCGAAGAAAAGTCCGTGGACCTTCCGGACGCGATCCTTCTGGCAAAAGTCTGGCAGGTCTATCTTCATTCTCTCGAAAATTTCGCACCGCGGGCCATTATCTGCCGCAGCAGTTGCGACCAGTACTCGAAGCAGGCAAGCAGGCGTAAAACGATCTGGCAAAGCGGATGATATGGAACAAACCGCCCCAGAATTGCCGCCCAACCTCCAACACACTGGAACATCTGTCGGTTAGAAACGAGCGATAATGGATGTAGAATCGGATCGAATTATTGTTTACCTGGAAACAGGTCAGAAACGGGTCTTCGCCGGTGCCATCGATTGGCCCGGCTGGTGCCGTGCCGGGCGCGATGAAACCTCTGCCTTGCAGGCTCTTTTTGAAACCGGCCCACGGTATCAACGGGCGATCCTGCCGGCTGGCCTTGGCTTCCACGCGCCGAAGAATGAGTCTGCATTTGTCGTAGTCGAGCGACTGGAAGGGAATGCAAGCACCGATTTCGGCGCGCCGGATGCGTCTCCATCTCAAGATGCCCTTCCTGTGCCAGATGCTGAGCTTCGGCGCTTTCAAACGCTGCTCGAGGCCTGCTGGCACGCATTCGATGAGATCCAGCAGTTGGCACAGAGGCGCGAGCTGCGCAAAGGACCCCGGGGAGGGGGCCGGGACCTGGAGGGGATGATCCAGCATGTTTTGGGCAGCGATTTGGGCTACCTTTCAGCGCTGGGTTGGAAACCGGAGATAAGCAAAACTCAAAATTTACAGGCGTCATTATTGGTTTCACGCCAGGCTATTTTGGACGGGCTTAACGCATCTGTCCAAGGTGATATTCCACCTTACGGTCCCCGCGGGGGTAAACGCTGGACCCCGCGTTATTTCGTTCGCCGTGTCGCCTGGCACTGCCTGGATCACACCTGGGAGATTGAGGATCGCATGGTTACGAACCAGGCATAACTGGTCTCGACTGGCAGGTTATCCCCTTGCCCATCTACTTTTTCTCCGAAAGTCTGACGACGATGGTTCGTTTTTTTCAACGATGTAACTTAATTCAAGGCACCACTCGAGATCTCAATCGATCATGCAGCCCTCTGACCTAATCCACCTGCGTTTGTCTAACCAGCTGATTTCCAGGCCAGCTTTTTATAAGCCTGAAGAGGTCGTTGCTTGGCTCGGCGCGCTGCAGGCGCAGGACTATGTCGGCGCGAAATGGTCGGTTGGAATGCGGATGCAGGCAGCCACGGATGCTGAGATTGAACGAGCCTTCAATGAGGGCGCGATTCTGCGCACGCACCTGCTGCGACCTACCTGGCATTTTGTTGCTCCGGACGATATACGCTGGATGCTGGCGCTGACCGCGCTGCGCGTCCATGCGGTCAATGCCACCATGTACCGCAGGCTGGGCCTGGATGAGGCTACCTTTAAGCGCAGCAGCGCCGCGCTCCAGAGGGCATTGCAAGACAATCAATACCTGACGCGCACTGAACTGCGCGACGTACTCCACAAAGCAGGCATTGCTGCGGATGGAACGCAACGTTTGGCTTACCTTATGATGCATGCCGAGCTGGAGGGGCTGATTTGCAGCGGCCCCCCGCGGGGTAATCAATTTACCTATGGATTGCTAGATGAGCGGGCTCCGTCTGCCCGGACCTTCGACCGTGAAAATGCCCTGGAAGAGTTGACCCGCCGTTACCTCCGGAGCCGCGGGCCAGCCACAGTACAGGATTTCTCCAAGTGGTCCGGATTAACGATCACAGATGCCCGGAATGGGTTGGAAGCTGTTCAAGCATCCGATCAAAATGTGAAGATTGATGGGCAGATGTACTGGTTCTCAACCGCTGAGCTGCCAACAAAAAGCGAAGTGCCAACCGCACATTTACTTTCGATTTACGACGAATACATTTCTGGTTACAAAGATCACCGCATTACAACGGATGAGCGTTACCGCGAAAAATTATTAGCGCAGGGCAATACACTCAGTTATATTATCGTGCTCAATGGTCAGGTCGCTGGCACCTGGAGGCGCACTATCAGGAAGGGCGAGGTGTTCATCGAAATTGATCGTTTCAGACAGCTGTCTGGCGATGAAGAACAGGCTGTCATCACTGAAGCCCGGCGTTATGGCAAATTCCATAACCGACCCGTGATCATCTCAGAAACGAGTGCAGCCAAGGCGTGAATAACAGGGGCATGAATTTCAAGTCGCGGGCAGCATTTCTACCAAAATCTGTCAGATGGGCATCTTTCTAGCTCAGGAACGGTGAGAGATCAAAAGAAGAACAGTCCTCGTTACGCTGGTTATCAATGTCTTGTTTTGCCTGACCATACTGCCATTTTTGCTTCCACCTTTTCGCAACTATTCTTTACTTGAACTCGGTGAGGTGCTTCTGTGGCAGGGAATCGGGATGATTGGCTGGCCTATTGCTCTCCCGGGCTTAATCCTCAACCTTCTGCTGCAAAGCGGTTTGCGCGCCCTGGGGAATATTTTCCTTCTCGTTATTTATCCCGGTATACTCCTGCTGCTGATCCGTGTGCTGTTTATAAAGCCCTACCACCGCTGGGAGCTTATCCTGCTGCATCTGCTTATCGTGTTTTCGTTTGGCGCCGTTTGGTACCAGGTGCTGAATGGCTATGTATTCATGAACGGGTAGTCTGGATACCGCCTCCCTGGATTGCGTTCCCTCCAGAGCTGGCGTGGTCGCTGCCAATAAAAAACGGAGCCCTTTGAGCTCCGTTTTCGTTCGATCGATATGCTTGCTGCCGGCTAGCGGCGCGGCACTCGCACCACTTCATACTCCGTGTCCGGCGTCGGAGGGGTGTCAAAGCGGGCATTGACCGCATACAGCGAATTACCAAATTGGGCAATGGTGGTGGGGATGCGGAAATTGGGGCTGGTGATGCTGCGCTCCACTACGCCCGAGTCCAACCCGGGGTTCAGGCGTACGACAGCAATCTGGTTCAGGAAATTCTGCACGACGTACAGATATTTCCCAACCAGCAGGATCCCGTCCCCGCTGGGTACGGAGGCGCCCTCCAGGTCAAGCAGCAAGGCTTCGCCGCTGTGAGGGTTCACACGGTAAAGGGTTCCCAGGGTGCTGTTTACAATAAACAATGCCTTGCCGTTGGGTGTGGCGGTGATGCCGTTAGTATTAAATCCACCGGGCACGAAAGCAAAGTCACCGCCCAACAGGATCTCCTCCGCCATTGGGTTGGCAGGCAGCGATCCATCTTCCTCCAATGGCAGGCGGTAAAGAACGGGGCGGAAAGAATCGGTGAAATAGGCGCCTGTTGGAGTAACAACCACATCATTAACGAACGTGGCAGGCTCGCCTGTCAGGGCAACCTCTGCCACGAGCTCACCGGAATCAGCAGCGTAGACAAAGGCTTTTCCGGTAGGACCTCCGGCAACAAACAAGAGATCACTGCGCCCGTCATACTTAAGCCCAATCGCCTGGCGGCCTTCCGCTCCAGGAATGAGTACCTCACCCGCTCCGGTTGCATAATCTCCACGGTACACCGCTCCCGTTGGGATCGAGCCAACATAAAAAGTCGTTCCACGACCGCTGGCGATGCCTTCCGGCTGGAAACCATTTGGCAGCGGAATCACTTCCGGGAAGGTCTCTGCCGGGCGCGCTGCAATCAAGGAGGTGCTCAAAAGCAGTACGATCAGCACAAAGACAATCAATTTTTTTGTACGATTAACGAAAAACACAACTATCTCCTTTCCCATCTTCAACCCAATCAGGAAGGTTCGTCAGGGATTCGCCGGATTGGGTTTTTTTGCACAATTCGCTGCCGTGAATGCCGCGGCAACATCTCCAGACGTTCCGAATGATCGCGAACGTATTTATGTTCCATTCAGCGAATTGCTCCATCAAAGAGTAGAACTACTGAACTTTGCAATCCGATTATAGAGTATTTAGACTGCAATTATCAATTATTCCTGGCTTTTTCAGGAAACATTTAAATTTCATTTCAGCAGCAAGCAAACTCCTGCACATATTTTGATTTTTCCGCTCCGCAATCTCGAATTGTGGGACGCTGGCGGGGATGCCAAAGGGACGTGTTGCCCCTAAACTGGTAAATGTAAGGCCAACGCCTGCGCGAGTGATCGCTTCCCGAGCAAGATCAAGGAGTAATAGGACATGGAATCCGGCACGCACAGTACCAACAGCACACCCACCCCGGCTGGAATCGTTACCCCGCCGCCGCACCCGTCTGTTTTTGTACGGGAGGCAAAACTTAAAGACGCTGCTGAAATAGCTCGCATCGGCCGAGAGGGTTTCGCTCTGGCCCACCGGGACGCGTTTCGACCTGAGGATCTGGCATATATCCTGGATAACACGTTCAGTCCAGAAAATGTATACCAGGAAATTATCGACAACCAGACCAGGCTGTTTGTCGCTGAAATTGGCAAGCAGATTGTCGGTATTGTCCGCCTGCGCCCGGGCATATCTCCAATCAACCTGCCAGCCAGCCGCCCGGTGGAATTGACCTGGATGTATCTGGCACCGGATTCGATCGGCACTGGGGTAGGATCAGCCTTAATGAGACGTGCAATCGACCAGGCCTGTAGTGAGGGTGTGGATAACCTATGGCTGACCGTGTGGACAAGCAACAGACTGGCGATACCGTTTTACAAACGCTGGGGTTTCCGAGTGGCTGGCATGCACACCGTGTCTGTTGGTCACAGCCATCCGATCGCTTATATCATGTCGCAGAAATTTAACCAGGCGAGCTTACTACATTAGCCAAGGAGAAAATAAGATGGGGCACCGCACGCCCACGTTTATATGATGTTCGCAGTCCGTCGTTGTAGAAACCGTTCGCGCGGCAGTCACATCGATCAACGTACCCAACTTCGATTTGCCAGAACTATGCGTCTGAGCCTATTGGTCACACGGAGTGCCAGAACCAGTCCCCGGCTATTTACGATGCCATACCTTCGGGTCGGCTGATCCGACCCGCTGTGAGATGCAAGAGCTGGCAGCTCGCCCTGAAAATAAGTGCAGACAATCATGCAACCGCTCGAAAGTGGACGGTTTAGTGTTTAACGACGATATCACCGCCGTTCAGCAGGGCGTACCAAATTTGTTTTCTCAGAATTGTGCTGTCCACCTGGGATAATACCCTCAGGCATAAAGACCAGTTTCTGGACGGAAAGTTCATGGGAATTGACTCTCTGATCCGCTGCTAAATCGATGTACAATCAAATTCAATGATTTTTGTACATGGACAAATTTTGTGGGGCAAAACCCTGTCAGTACGCACGAATTTATATTCTCCAGTAATTCAAACAAGATCATTGTCGTAAAGAATTGATCAAAAACTTACACTCTCCAGAGATGTCGCGCGTTCAAGCCGGTAGAGGATTGGTTATCAGCATGCGCTGATACAATTTAATTTCGGCATCTGAAATCATTTATTGCCATATTGCCGCATTTCAAACCCACCGAAGAATTTGAATGCTTTGAGGAAGGTAAAGAATGGCAGCTAACCAGAATACCCAAACATTAACGGACCGGGTGCTTCCCGTCACCCGCATCCTGGCAGTCATTATTGTTCCGATCCTGGCAGCAGCATTCCTGATGCTGTACTTGTTCCCCAATCACAGTGGGGTGTTGTTTGCCTGGCCCATCAAGCCCCAGATGAGCGCTATGATGCTCGGAGCGACCTACCTGGGCGGGGTGTATTTCTTTGCCATGGTCGCGGCCTCTCGCCAGTGGCACACCGTCCGGCTCGGATTCTGGCCTGTGACAACCTTTGCCGCTGTCATGGGCATCGCCACCGTGCTGCACTGGGACAAGTTTACTCCAGGGCACATTTCATTTATCCTGTGGGCATTCCTGTATTTCACACTGCCTTTCGTCATCCCTGTGGTCTGGTATATCAACCAGCGGGCCAACCCCGGATTCAAGATCACGGGTGAAGCCTTTCTCCCCCGCGCTCTCCGGCTGGCGGAGGGCGGCTTGGGAGCAGTTCTGACGGGCGCCAGCCTGGTACTGCTGGTTTTCCCAGTGTTGATGATTCCGTCCTGGCCCTGGACAATGACCCCGCTGACCGCGCGCGCTATGGCTGCTATGTTCGCGCTGTCCGGTTTGGTTGGGATTGGAGTGGCGGTCGATGGTTATTTAAGTTCAGCGCGGATCTTGCTCCAGTCGCAGGTGGTGGCTGTCTTGTTGTTCCTGGTTGCGCTGGTTTTTGCCCGCGGGGATATTTTCTGGGATCGCTGGCAAAGCTGGATGTTTGTCGCCGGGTTGCTTCTGCAGCTTGGGATAGCGGCGTGGGCCCTGCTCCAGCCCAAACGCAACCAGCCATCTGCCCAACCGCAAACTACCGTCTAGGCTGGATAAGCTTTACGCCGAATCCTGGGACCCGATCTGGCTGGTAAGCGATCAGTCTGCCAGGATTTCCACGGTTTCCAGCAAGGTGAGCAAGCGCCTACCAGCGCGCTTGAGCAAAAAACGGTGCAGCAAGGCTGCCGTTTGTGGACTTTCCTCCTCAAGCCGCCGGAGATTTTTGGCAGAAAGACCATAAGCCACGCTGGGAACCAGTGCCCGGACCGATGCCACTGCGGGCACTTTCAGGTAAAAACTCGTCTCTCCGGTGATCGAGCCCGGCCCGCTGGTCTCCAGGCGCAGCAAAAGCGTTTCCCGGGCCTGGTGTTCCAACGTCAGCTCACCGGCATCGAGAAAATAGATGTACTCCTGGAATTCACCCTGTTGGATCAACACATCCCCGGCCTGCAGCTCTACCCGTTCCAGCAGGTTCATTAACCCCAATAGACCCTGGTTGTCAATCTGGCCTTCCTGTTCTGAATCCTCCCAGAGAGCGGCAAATAAAAGCGCCAACCCGCCCTGCTCTTGACCGCTTTGCACAACGCCGGGCTGAGCCCTGACGGCTGCCTGTTGGCCCGACTCCCCCTGTAAGCACCAGCTCTTCATACCACTCAACCCCGCGGTCAAGATCAGAAAATACCTGCCAGGTATCCTGGTCGGCGGGTGTAAGCACATCGCGCTGCAGGACACGTTGGATGTCTGGTTGGAGTTGTACAAAACAAAAAATAATATTTCGTTGGCGCAGAAAGCGCTTCAAACGAATAAAACTGCTTGCCGCAGAGGCATCCAGTCCTGTTACCCGGCGAAAATCGAGCATCACTACTCGCGGCGGCTGCGCTCGCTCGGTTAAATGCTCCTTGATTTGGGTGTAGATCCGGTTGGCAGTCCCAAAAAAGATATATCCCTGGAGCTCCAGAATGACCAGGTTTTCACCCTCCATCCTTAAAAGGTCGGCGTGTGGTTGTGACCGGGCCACCCGGCTGCGGTGAGTGCGCCCGCTATATACATGGCGCACAACCGGCACCTGGCTGTACTGCACTATAAATAATACGGCAGCCAATCCCAGGCCAACCCCAAGACCCGCCAGTAGCCCAAACAGGCTCATTGCCAGCAGGATCGCCACAACGATTGCGTAATCTGGACGGGAAAGTTTTCGCCAGCCTTCATACAACCACTCCACGAGGAATGTCAGGCCAAGATAAACCAATACGCCTCCCAATACAGGTTTGGGAAACAGAGAAATCAACCCTGCCCCGAAAAACATCACCAGGGCTGACATACCCGCGACGAGCAAACCCACCAGGCGGTGGTTAGCGCCTAAGCGGTTGCTGAGGACCGACATGGTGACAATAATGTATCCAGGGGGGCTGGCACTGAATGCTGCAGCCAGGTTTCCAGTGCCGCAGGCGCGCAGTTCGCGGTTCAAATCAATTTCACGGCCTGTGGAAACCTCGATCCCGCTCGCGTACAAAAGTAAAGTTATGCTGCTGATCAAAATGAGCGAAGCAACTTCACCTGCCTGGCGAAAAATTGCACTCCAATCTACAATCGCGAGGTCATTTATCGGCGGAGGTCGCCACAGCGCACCCGGTTGGAAAGGCTGGAACAACAATCCCAGATCAGCGGCCTGGGTGATGGAAACACCCGCTAATGCCAATACTACATAAAACATACCAATTGCCCCCAGGATCATCAGAGGTGTGACAAGGTAGTGGCGGAATCGGCGCACTAGGAGAAGCAGGGTCACACCAAAGATCACACCTGGCAGCCAGCGGATTAAAACTTCGGGGGTAAGATAAGTTTTCAGATTTACCCATCGAAAGGCCAGACCGCTCATGGTTTTCATAGCTCCGCTAAGCACCAGCCAGCCTGTCCCGGCCAGAAAACCGCCGATCACAGGGTAAGGGAAGAAACGGATAAAATTTCCCAACTGGAATCTCCCCAGCACCAAGAGCGCACCGCCGGTCAGCAAGGTTGAGCCGGTAATGGCTGCTGTGACAGTTGGGAAGACCGCCTGTGGTGTGCTGCTGAGCTCTGCGGCAATAGCCGCGGTGATTGCTGCAACAATGGCTGCCGATCCAGCAGTGGGGTTGGCAACCAATCCCGGACTGCCGCTGAGCAGAGCCTCAATGACTCCAATCAGCACGACTCCCATCAGGCAGAAACCAATCCCGTTGGATGCATACGGCGAAAGGTCACCGCTAAAAATTAATGACCCGAAGGAAATCTGGTACGTGATGACTACCAGGCCAGAAATGAGCGCCGCAGTCACGATAGGCATGATCTGGCGCGGCTGAAATTTCGGCTGCAGTTGCGTGCTCATAGAACCCTCAGACACTTGCCAGTACCAGCCTGCCAGGGCCCACCTGGGATATATTAAGCAATTTACACCAGCCTTTCAGCCTCAGTTGCAGCAGCAAAATTTTTTTCGGTCCATTCAACCTGGGTGTTTCGGGCATTGCCCGGCTTTCGCCTGCCTGGTCAGCATTCAACCCATTTTACGCTGGCACCAAAAGTATCCAAATGGCGAAAAGCCAGATTGAGGTTCATGCTAAAGCAGCTCCTCCGATTTCACCAAAGTTCTGTGGATGTTGTTTGCAGCGAGCTCCCCCTTATTATCCAGCGAATTAACAATTTTCACCAGAAGATTTCCGAAAAACTTGTCTAAAAATCCCTGGTCTCCAGCCGAAAGAGTCTATGCGCGGACGGAAAAGGCCCTATGCAGCGTTCTGTGATTTTATAAACGGATTCTTGGCCGTGCGCCTGTCAAACCTGAACCCCTAAGTGTGCCGGACGCCCGGCTTTGATTAAGAATTGCTGAACCTTCGCTATAAATTAACCACTTCCCGGGTCATATTCGTTATACTCACCCAAGTTTATCCATAATTCGCTTTGAAAGACGCAAGCAATGCGTTTTGGAGGTAGCACACATGCGCCCTAAATTAACGTTAATCTTTGCCAGTGCTTTCCTGGTTCTCGCTCTAGCGGGCTGCGGCCTGCTCCGCGCTCCTGAAACAGCCAGCGGTACCCTCGAAGTTATCCCGCTTGATCTGGCAACCAGCACCCCGCAGGCAGATAATTTTTCTTCAGCGGAAGCGCCATCTGCAACACCCACAACAGATTCTGCAGCCGAATCGCCTACCCAATCCCCCCCTGCGAGCGCTGAAAACGGGCCAGTCATTTACCAGATCCTGCCAGGCAGTTCTCAGGTTCGATTCGAGCTGGATGAAGACTTGCGCGGCATCAGGACCACGGTGGTGGGCACCACCGACCAGGTAGCTGGTGAGCTGGCAGTGGATTTAAATAACCTCGCTGGCACTCAGGTGGGAACCATCCAGATCAATGCCCGCACCTTACTCACGGACAATAATTTCCGCAATCGGGCCATCCAGAACGAAATCCTGGAAACTGGCAGTTTTGAATTTATAACCTTTACCCCCACCGCAATCGACGGTTTACCAGCCAGCGCCCAGGCAGGGGCCGAGACCACCTTTACCATCACAGGTGATCTTACGATCCGCGATATCACCCAACCGGTGACTTTTACGATCACCGCCCAGGCAGTTTCAGGTTCGGAAATCGTCGGTTCGGCCAGCACCACGATCCAACGCGCGGATTTTGGTCTGAATATACCCAGCGTGCGGGACGTCGCCAATGTTGAGGAAGTGGTTGAACTTTACATCGATTTTGTCGCGACTTCTGGTTAAGGCGGGCAGGTTATTTCAAGGGGTCATATCGCGGCGGACAATTCCCTGCTGCCAGGCATAAACTGCCACCTGGGTGCGGTCAACCAGATGAAGTTTACTCAGGATATTGCTGACATGGCCCTTGACCGTGTTTTCACTGATAATCAGCTTTTCGGCGATCTGGCTGTTGGACAGTCCATTTGCAATCAGCTTCAAAACGGACAACTCGCGTTCAGTCAGCTCGCTGAAAAGCTGCTGATCTTCAACACTCTCGCCGCGAATATTTTGCAGTACCCTGGAAGCAACGCGCGGGTGCAGGGTTACTTCCCCCTGCACAGCCCGGTGGATGGCTTCCACCAGTTTTTCCATTTTCATGTCTTTCAGAATATACGAAATCGCACCGGCTTTGAGTGCCGGAAAGATGTGTACATCCTCGTGGTAGGAGGTCAGCACCACCACCTGGGTGCGCGGGCTGACTGCCTTCACCCGGCGAGTGGACTCCACGCCGTCCATCCCGGGCATAATTAAATCCATCAATACAACGTCCGGAATTAATTCCTTAACCATTTCGACAGCTTCATCACCCGAGGTAGCTTCCCCAACCACCTCAATGTCGGGCAGGGTTTCCAGGTAGGCGCCGACTCCGCGGCGCACAACTTCATGATCGTCAACAAGCAGCACTGTAATGGGTGTGGTCATATTAGTCTCCTGCTGCATGAAAGGCAGCTGTTCCCGTGCGGTCTGGGACCGCTGGCACCATCAAGCGGACCATCGTTCCTTTCTCAGGTGCAGTCTCGATTTCCAGGCTGCCCATGATCATCGCAGCCCGTTCTTTCATCGACTGCAGACCTACCCCAGCGGGTCTTTGTGCCAGGCTGAATCCGCAGCCATTATCCTTTATCGTTACAATGATATTACTGCTGCTGTAATCCAGGCTGATTTCCACCTGGCTGGCCTGGCTGTGACGGGCGATGTTTGCAAGCGATTCCTGGCAAATTCGATAAACCGCTTGTTCAGTTTGCAAGGGTAACCGGCGTTTGCCTTTCACTTTAAAGTTTACCTGGATATCGGTGCGGCCTTCCCACTCATAAATGTATTCTCGCAGAGCCGTCACCAGGCCTTTATCCTTTAGAGCAATTGGATACATTTCCTGGATCAGGAATGTTAATTCCTGGATAACTTCATAAACCAGGTTTTCGGCCTCTTCGAGGTGTGCCTGGGCACCCTGGGGATCATACCGGCTCATCCCACGTGCTGCGCCTAACTGGGCGAGGGCTGCAAATGCCTTTTGCTTGGCGCTGTCATGCAGGTCCCGCGCCAGTCGGTTCCGCTCTTCAACCACCGCCAGCTCTTTTGTTTGCTCAAACAGGTGCTCGATCTCCCGGGTCCTTTCAAGAACCTGGCGCTCAAGTTCGCGGTTGCGTGATTCCATGCTCTGTACCCGGAAGCGGTACCCACCGGCAACTACGATGACCACTGTTGCCGCTGCCAGGATGCGGAACCACCACGTCGCCCAAAACGGTGGGATGACCTGGACTAAAATTTTGGTGCCAACATTATTCCACACGCCGTCGTTGTTCGAACCAATTACGTGCAGGGTATAAGTGCGTCCCGGCAAGTTAGTGTACTGCCCATTATGGCGGTTGCCAACAAAATTCCACCCTTCGTCAAACCCCTCCAGCATATATGCATACTGGTTGCGCTCAGGTCGTGAGTAGCTCAGTGCGGCAAATTCAAATTCAAAATGGTTGTTGGGCCACTGCAGAGTGATCGCCTGCACATGCTCGGTGGTCTCCAAGGGAGCAATCGCATTGCCGCGCTGGGTGATTGCCGTGATGATAATGGGCGGCACATAAGGGTTCTGGCGAATATCTTGCGGGTAAAAGGCAGTCAAACCGCTGATCCCGCCAAACCACAACTGCCCGCTGGTGTTTTTAAACGCTGCGCCTTTATTAAACTCGTTGCTTTGCAGGCCATCATGCGCATCAAAATTTTTAAACGTCTCGGTAGCTCGATTGAAGCGCGCAATCCCGTTGTTTGAGCTCATCCACAGGTCGCCCTGCTCATCTTCCACGATGGCATATATATAATCATCGGGTAGGCCATCCTTCTGATAAAACCTGCGGAAAGCCCCGCTCTCTGGGAGGAACAGGTTCAACCCGCTGGTGGTTCCTACCCAGATGTCGCCGCGGCTGTCCTCCGTAATTGCCATCACGTAGTTATCACTTAAGCTGCCTGGATCAGCACTATTATTGACATAATGAATAAACTCTCCAGTCGCCCGATCCAGTAAGTTCAAACCCAGGGATGTCCCCGCCCAGACCCGGTTTTGTGAGTCAACATAAACTGTCCATACATCATTTGTATTCAGGCTGGTGGCATCGGTGAGGACATTGAAGTAATACTGAACAAATCGGCGGCTTTGCGGATTGAACATCATCAGGCCGTCACCGCGGGTACTGACCCACAAATACCCGCCCTGGTCTTCGGCAATCCCACTGATCGAGCTGTAGGTTAGTTCACTGAATTCATTAACCCCGGTTGCATAACGGTTGAAACGATCCTCGCCGGGGTCCAGGCTGTGCAAGCCCGCCTGCGTCCCAATCCAAACGGTACCTTGCTGGTCAGTATGAAGAGCACCCACCGAATTGCTCGCCAGGCTGCGCCGGTCTCCCGGTTTGTTAATGTACTGGACGATCTTGCCGGTTTGCGGATCCAGGCGGTTCAACCCGCCCTCGCTGTAACCTACCCAAACAAAGCCATCTGAGGTGGCAGTAATTGCATTGATTAAGCCAAGGTTTAATGTGTTCGGCTCAAGTGGGTTGTGTTGATAATGGGTAAACTGCTTGTAGCTTTGCTCTAGCTTATTCACCCCGCCGCCGTACGTACCAATCCAGAGGATCCCCGAACGGTCCTGGTAGACCGTTTGAACCCAGTTGTTGCTCAGACTGCGCGGGTCGAGCGAGTTGTGAGAAAACACCGTGAACCGACCGGTTTCACGATTGAGGCGGTTCAATCCGCCTCCCACCGTGCCAACCCACAAGCGCCCGCCAAAATCTTCCCAGAGTGCGCTCACACGGTTGCTGCTCAGGCTGTTGGGATCGGATGGCTCATTGCGATATAGGATAAAATCGCCGGTCGCTGGATACAGGCGATATAACCCATTGCCTGTTCCCACCCATACCACTCCAAAACTATCCTCATAGATTACCTGGACACTGGCAGTGTGGATGCCGTCATCGCCGGTAAACATGTGGGTGAACCGCCCGCTGGCAGGGTCAAAAAGATACAAGCCGCGCGCCGTGCCTACCCAAAAGCGACCCGCGCCATCTTCCAGAATGGTGTTTACATTATCACTCCCCGGGTTATCAGGGGTGCTATCACTGAGGCGAAAGTGTGCGAAAGTGCGCGTTTCAGGCAGATAAAGGTCGATCCCTGCATCTCCAGTGCCGACCCACAGATTGCCAGCACGATCCTGGAAAATGGCATTGATGCGGTTGCTGCCGACCGTTTCCGGGCTACCTCGGTCATGGCGGAAGCTGGTAAACAACCCGCTGAGCCTGTCATAACGATTTATACCCCCGGTATCGGTCCCCACCCAGATCATTCCAGACAGGTCTTCATACAGGGTGGTAATGTAGCTGCGGCTCAGGCTGCCAGGATCGGAGGGATCGTGCTTAAAGATGGTGAAGTTATTGCCATCGAATTTATTCAAACCATCTTGTGTGCCAAACCACAGCAAGCCAAGCTGGTCCTGCCAGATAGCATTTACCACACTTTCCGATAGTCCATCTTCGACCGTGAGCTGGCTAAAACGTAAATTGGAAGCCTCGACCGGGAGCTGGTCGGCAATCACCAGAGGGGCCTGTGCCAGGGATTCAACCGGCTGCAGTTCAGTCTGGTACTGGACTGCAGGCACAGCCTGGGAGCAGGCTGTAAGCATACCCAGCACCACAACCGGGATTAAATAACTCCTCAGCCAGTGCAGGGCGCGAAAATTCCGGAGCCTGTTCATCACAATCCGTACCCAATTTTCCTTAACTAAATACACTTTAACATCAGTTTGCGTTCATCCAAGTATAGAAAAAAACCAATCATCCTTTTTGAGCCGTAGGAAGGATTTATTCTCCTCCGCAGGGATGGTTTTCCTTTTATTCGAAACCATCCTGGCGCTGAAAAAATACCCCTCTGGAGGGTTTTTTAATACCCTACTGGAGAGGGGGGTAAAACCGTAACGCAGGCTCGTGATTTTCGAGGCTCAAATTTATATAAACAAGGTGCACAGGCTGATGGGTTTCTCGAGCAGGAGCAGTGATGGAATCCGAGGCTCAAAACATGGAAGGGCTGGAGGATCTGGACCAGCGGATTTTCAGGCTCTTCAAAGACAAGTTTGCAGCGCTTGAACCACCGGGGTCAGGTTGGGACGGCCTGAAAAACCGGGTATTAGCCGCTGCAGGGAGCCATCCAGAACAGTTCTCTGCTGAGATTGTGTGCGATTTGCCAACGAAGAATGCTTAGCCTGAGTCGGCAGTATCTGATGCCCCAGATATTTGCTGCCAGGAAAACAAGCCTTGTGCAGTTGTTCTCCTCCACAACGGCCGCCATGCCACTATCCAGGAGTGCGCCTGGCGGCTGTTGGTATTCAAGAACTTTACCTGACTGCCTGAAAGGAGGTGTAGAGCCGGCAATCACGTAATTGCTCCCCGATGTACGCCTCACAACTCCACAGTTACCTTCTGATAAGGAGAAGATGATGAAATCAAAATTTTGGAAGCGCCTGATTCCTCTGCTTGTGCTGACAAGTATGCTCCTGGCTGCTTGCCAGCCAGCCGCCGTGGAAACTGTTACGGTAACCCAGCTGGTAGAAGTCCCTGGCGCAACTCAGATTGTTGAACGGACGGTAGAGGTGCCCGTCCCTGTTCAACCGGAAGCTACCCCTACGCCTGAACCGGTTGATCGCATGGGGGCCTGGCTGGACACCATTGTAGTGGTGGAAGAGCCATCCACTGAAGCAGCCGTTTCACGCCTGGATGTTGGCGAATTGGATATTTATGCCTTCGCAGTGTCTGATCCCGAAATCTACCAGACTGTCAACAGCAACCCCAATTTGACATACTCCTCTGCGATAGGCGCAAATGACGAAATCTCTTTCAACCCCTCGGGGCCTGAGTTCGAAGGCACAGGCAAGCTTAACCCATTCTCTGTCCCAGCCATTCGCGAGGCCATGAACTGGTTAATCGACCGCGAATATATCGGCCAGGAAATTATGGGCGGGCTTGGATTACCGCGCTACCTGCCTATTGTTGGTGGTTTCCCGGATTACGCCCGTTATATTGATACCGCTCGTGAGCTGGAAGCCAAGTACCGCTACAATCCTGAAAAAGCACGTGAAATCATTACTCAAGAAATGGAAGCCCTGGGTGCTGAGCTGGTTGATAGCAAATGGATGTATAACGGCGAACAGGTGGAAATCATCGGTCTGATCCGCACCGAAGATGAGCGGCGGGAGATCGGGGACTACGTGGCTAACCAGCTTGAGAGCCTGGGTTTTGCCACCCGCCGTGATTACAAATCTTCGGCAGAAGCCTCCCCGATTTGGCTGCGCGGTAATCCAGCGGATGGCGAATGGCACTATTACACCGGGGGCTGGATTACCACTTCGGTGAGCCGCGACCAGGGCGGTAACTTCGACTTTTACTTCACCCCACGCGGCCGTACTTCCCCCTTGTGGCAAGCCTACACACCTTCTTCCGAATTTGACGCAGTTTCCGATAGGCTGTTCCGTAATGACTTTTCCAGCCTGGAGGAGCGTGATGAACTGTTCCGCCAGGCGCTGGCGCTGGCACTGGAGGATTCGCAGCGCATCTGGGTCGTCGATGAGCTGAGCTTTTCGCCAACCTTGACAGATGTGGAGGTAGCTGCCGATCTGGCGGGTGGCATTCAGGGTGCCTGGTTGTGGCCGTTCACCCTGCGCCGGGAAGGTGAAATTGGCGGATCCATGACGATCGCCAATGCCAGCATCCTGACCGATCCATGGAACCCAATCGCCGGCAGCAACTGGGTATACGACGCCATGTTAGAACGTGGCACAGGTGACCGGGAAACCATGCCTGATCCGTTTACCGGGTTAGCCTGGCCGCAGCGGATCGATCGAGCCGAGGTCTTCATCCAGGAAGGTCTGCCTGTATCCAAGACTTTGGATTGGGTTGACCTGCAGTTTGTACCCACCAATGAAGTACCCGCAGATGCCTGGATCGATTGGGACGCGGAAACCCAGCAGTTCATCACCGTCGGTGAAAAACACCCAGAAGGTCTGTCTTCAGTTGCCAAAGTGGTCGCCTACTACCCTGAAGATTTCTACGACATCCAGTGGCACGATGGCAGCAAAATGTCGCTTGCAGATATCGTGATGGCCTGGATCCTGACATTCGATACCGGCAAAGAAGCCAGCGCCATTTATGATGAAGCCCAGGCGCCAGCCCTTGCTTCGACCCAGACGCTGTTCCGCGGTCTGCGGATTGTCCAGGAAGACCCCCTGGTCATCGAATACTACAGTGACCAGTACTTCCTGGATGCCGAGTCAAATGTGGACTATACCTTCCTGCCTTTCCCAATCTTCTTCCCCTACTACCCCCAGGGCCCCGGTGCCTGGCATAACCTGGGATTGGGCGTTCTGGCAGAAAGCAACCAGGAACTGGCTTTCTCAGCCGACAAGGCCGACCAGCTCGAGGTGGAATGGATGAGCTACATCGGTGGGCCCAGCCTTGAAATTCTCAATAACTACTTGCAGCAGGCCCAGACCGAAGGTTATATTCCCTATGCACCAACCTTGAGCCAGTTCATTAGCCCAGAGGAAGCTGCTGCCCGTTGGGAAAACCTAGCAGAGTGGTACCGCCGCCACGATCACTTATGGGTCGGTACCGGTGCCTTCTATATCGACAAAGTTTTCCCGGTGGAGGGTACTGTCATTATGCAGCGCAACCCCAACTACCCTGACTCTGCCGATAAGTGGTCCCGCTTTGGTGAAGCCCAGTTTGCCACCGTTGAGATCGACGGCCCGGGCCGGGTTACAACCGGCGAAGAAGCCGCCTACGATATTTTCGTGACGAATCCAGCCGGTGATCCTTACGGCATGGCAGATGTCTCGCTCGTCAAATACCTCGTTTTTGGGGCAACCGGTGAACTGGCGTTTACCGGAGAAGCCGAAGCAGCCGAAAACGGCTTGTGGAAGATCACACTGACCCCCGAACAAACGGCGATCCTTGAAGCAGGATCGAACACCCTGGAAGTAGCCGTTATCTCAAACCTGATCAGCAGTCCAGGGCTTGGACGCTTCGAGTTCGTCTCAGCACCATAACCGGGTATTTTTCAGGCAGTATTTAACAGTAGCCCAACAGGGGTGGGGCATTCCCACCCCTGTTCTCCCTGCTGCCCAAGTCAGAAAGTGAGCGACTCCATGACCGAAGCATCGTATCCCCTCCAGCCTGAAGCCGATGTCGGGGTGGAAACAAAACGCCCACCCAGCACCTTCTCTCGCATTGCAAAATATACTGTCTTTAAAATCGGTGCCCTGGCGCTAACCGTCATCACTGGCGTCTACCTAACAGTCCTGATTGCCAATATGGGTGGTTTTGTTGATGACATCCGGCGCGGCCAAATCCAGGAAGAAGTGTTTGGCATTGTCTTAGCCAACCCTGAGATGCAGCGCCTTGACGCTGCTGTACGCCAGCAGCAGGTTGATGAAATGATTGCCTTGCGCGAAAAACGGCTGGGACTCGACCAGCCTTTTATCCTTCGCAGTTTTCGCTACCTGTCTGACGCCCTGACTCTGAACCTGGGCCGGGCAGAGAACCTGACCAGCGACAGCGGTTCAAAACAGGTCCGCCTGATCATCCTCGAACGCCTCCCCCCCACGTTGTTGTTGTTTGCTACCGCAAATATCTTCACTTTCATCGCGAGTGTGACGTTTGCCTTAACCCTCTCTCGGCGGTACGGCAGCCTGATCGACAAAGCGATCATAACAATGTCACCCATCTCTTCCGCACCTGGCTGGTTTTTTGGCATTTTCTTAATCCTGATTTTTGCTGCCCAACTCCGGCTGCTTCCTTTCGGCGGCATGGTCGCTGCCCCACCCCCAGAAAACCCCTGGGCATATGCTCTCAGCCTGCTGAAGCACATGATCCTGCCGGTCACTGCATTGTTCTTAAGTACTTTTTTTGGAGCAGTCTACGCCTGGCGGACATTTTTTCTCATTTACTCTAGTGAGGACTATGTCGAGCTTGCCAAAGCAAAAGGACTGTCTTCCGGGCAAATCGAACGCAGTTATATCCTGAAGCCAACTTTGCCAAATATCATCACTACATTCGCCCTGACGCTCATTACTCTGTGGCAGGGAGCGATCATCCTGGAAACCATCTTCAACTGGCCTGGTCTTGGGCGGTTGTTCTTTCGGGCGATCGGCCTGTTCGATACACCGGTGATCGTGGCATCCACCGTCATTTATGCCTACCTCCTGGCAATCACCGTGCTCCTGCTGGATTTTATTTATGCCATCGTCGACCCGCGGGTCAAGATTGGTGATGGGGGTTAGCCATGAACATGCTATCGCGCACGTTTCGTGAGCTGCTGCGTTATCCATCTGCCTTTGCCGGGCTGATCATCATTGGGATTTTGATGTTATTGGCTGTTTATACTGTGATTGCAATCCCCTACCAGGAAGCCATCACGTTGTGGCGTGGAGGTGAAGAGATCTGGCAAGAAAATCCAAAGTTGGTGCCGCCGAGCTGGATTAACTACTTCACTCGCGACGATTTACCCGTGACACTGGTCCAAAATTCCGCTGCAGGAACGGCCGAAAAAACTGTTTCTCCGGTGAGCGAGGACATGACAGATATCACCATTCCCTTCCAATTCGACTTCCCATATGATGGGTTTCCTCAAGAAATGGCGGTGTATTTTTCTGCCAGCTATGATGAAAAAGATCCTTATGTTTCCTTAGAATGGATCACCCCGGACGGGCGGGAGATCCGCATCAGCGATTTTTCAATCAAGTCAACCCAGGTGTACAGATTTTCCCAGGACAATCGCCTCATCCGGCGCCTGGATGGCCTGCAGCCTCAAATCGGGCTGTTTGCGGAACCTGGCTCGGATCCGCCAAAACCGTTGAAAGGCAGGTACGAGCTGCGTGTGTCTGGCCTGGTTTTCGAGGAAGATGCAACGATCGATGCGAAATTTATCAGCTACGGCCAGGTTCACGGGCTGGCTGGTACCGACCACCGGCGCAGAGACCTGACCATCGCCCTGCTGTGGGGCATCCCGGTTGCGTTAGCATTTGGTCTGCTGGCCGCTTTCGGCACCACCGTGTTGACCATGTTCATCGCTGCGATTGGAGTCTGGTACGGGGGCGCCGTGGACAGCCTGATCCAGCGCGTCACGGAAGTGAACTTGATCCTGCCTTTTTTGCCCATCTTGATCATGGTAGGCACCCTCTACAATCGCAGCATCTGGCTGATGCTGGGGATCAGTATTTTGTTGACCATTTTCGGCGGTGCGATAAAAAGCTACCGGGCCATTTTTCTCCAGGTGAAAGAGTCTGCTTATATCGACGCAGCCCGCGCCTACGGTGCCAGCAACGGGCGGATCATCTTCTTCTACCTGGTGCCGCGCATCATCCCGATCCTGATCCCACAGCTGGTGATTGTTATCCCGACCTTCGTATTCCTGGAGGCCTCGCTGGCAGTGCTGGGTCTGGGTGATCCCGTTTTACCCACCTGGGGCAAAATCATCGATGATGCCCGCGCCAATGGCGCAGTTTTTCAGGGTCTTTATTATTGGGTTTTACAGCCCTCTGTCCTGCTGATGATTACTGGCCTGGCATTCGCCATGGTTGGCTTTGCCCTGGATCGCATCTTCAATCCAAAATTGAGGGACCTGTGATGCTAAAAACCGACGAGGCACTGCTCCAAATTGAGAACTTGCAGCTTCACTTCCGGGCAGAGCGCGGTGTAGTCCGGGCAGTTGATAAAGTATCGCTGGATATCCAGTTCAACGAAGCCATAGTGATCTTGGGCGAATCTGGCTGCGGTAAGAGCTCCCTCGCCAAAGCGATCCTGCGGCTGCTGCCGCGCAATGTTCAGCTTTATGATGGCAGCGTCGTGTTGGACGCCACAGACCTGATGGAGCTGGGCGATGATGAGTTTCGCCGCCGGATTCGCTGGTCGCGCATGTCGTTAGTGCCTCAAGCCGCATTGAACTCCCTCAACCCGGTCCTGCGGGTGGGCGACCAGGTCGCTGAACCATTGATCATTCATCATGGCATGAAAAAAGAAAGCGCCCTGGAAGAAGCTCGAAAAATGTTCCAAAACGTTGGTGTGCCGGCCGATTTCCTTTACCGCTATGCCTTTGAATTAAGCGGCGGCATGCGCCAGCGTGTGGCGATTGCCATGGCCCTGGTGACAGCCCCCAGCCTGATCATCCTGGACGAACCCACCTCTGCCCTGGATGTGCTCACCCAGGCTAACATCATGAATGTACTCAAGCGCATCAAAAACGAGTTGGAAATCAGTTATATCCTGATTACGCATGATATTGCTACCTCCAGCGAGCTGGCCGACCGAGTGGCGGTGATGTATGCCGGGCAGATTGTTGAAGTAAGTGATGCAACCCGGTTTTTCTTGGCCCCGCTCCATCCCTACTCCCAAAAGCTGATGGCCAGCGTCCCAAAGCTGCGCGGCGACCAGGAGCCAGACTTCATCACTGGGCAACCTCCCAGCTTGCAGGATATACCCACCGGTTGTCGGTTTGCGGATCGCTGCCCGCTGCGATTTGAGAAATGTGTTGTTGATCCTCCGGTCATCAAGGTCGATGGGCGCTTGGTTAAATGCTGGCTTTACGATTGATGGAAGGAAAATCTCATGGCGGTTGGTGTAATCATGAATGAAGACATCGAACAAACCGATCTGGCGGATGCAGATCACTCCATCCATTCCAATGGTGCTCTACTTGAGGTCAAGGATCTGAGAGTTTGGTTCGAACTGCGGCGTTGGGGGTTTGGTCACGCGGGCTCTGTCCGGGCAGTGGACGATATAAATTTTACCCTGGACTACGGTGAAGCCATTGCCGTGGTCGGCGAAAGCGGCTGTGGGAAATCCAGTTTAATGAAAACAATCCTGGGGCTGAACCGCCCAACTGGTGGTGAGATCCTGTTCGACGACGAAAAAGTAAGCGACCTGCAGGGTAACGCGCTCCAGAGCTACCGCTCACACGTCGGTTACGTCCAGCAGGACCCTTTCGGAGCGCTGCCACCATTTATGAATGTGGAACGCATCCTGGAGGAACCCTTAATTATTAACGGCATTCGAGACGAGGAAAAACGACTGGAACGCATTCGTAAGGTCATGGAAGAAGTCAAGCTCAGTCCGGTCGACGATTTTTTGAACAAATACCCTCACATGCTCAGTGGAGGCCAGCAGCAGCGGGTTGTCATCGCCAGGGCGATGATCTTAGAACCAAAAATGATCGTGGCGGACGAACCCGTCTCCATGTTGGATGCTTCGGTGCGGGTGGAAATCCTCAAGCTGCTGCGCGGGCTCCAAGAGTTCGCACAATCTGGCAGTAATTTACATCACGCACGATTTGTCCACGGTTCGCTACTTTTCAGAACGGATCTTCGTCATGTATGCCGGAAAGGTCATCGAAAAAGCACGCGTCAGACAGATGCTGCGCACGCCGCTGCACCCCTACACCCTGGCCCTGCTCGCGGCGACCTCGGATCCGGACGCTGAAAACGCTAAAGTGATGAAAGAAGTGCCGCCTGGCGAACCGCCCAGCCTGGTAAACCCGCCCACCGGCTGCAGATTTCACCCCCGCTGTTCCCAGGCAATTGCCGGTCTGTGCGAGGTTAAAGAACCCCCGGAATTTGAACCCGACCCCGGGCATTTGGTCGCCTGCTGGTTGTACGAATGAAACTCACCCAACCTTCCGGAATGATTGCAGCAGGGTTTTTGCTGGTATTGGTCGGCTTTTTACTGCCACTGCTGATGACCTTGCGCGTGATCCAGGCCAGTTTTTTTCTAAGCTTTTTGTCTTATGCCACATCGATGGGAGGCCTGATTTTAGGTCTGATCGGTGCAGCCCTGGCGCGCGGCCGGAACAAATCCTGAACAGCCTGGTGACCTGCCTGCCAATCCAATGAGCACCGTTAGACCTCCCGCGGCTTTGATTAACAACGCTGATTAATCCCCGGCGTGGTTCTGATTCGCACTGCGGTTTATCATCCAATTCCATCGGAATCGGCTGCGAGTTACGCCAAATAACCCTCTTGTTTATGAACTACCGGCGGCGAATCGCCTGCCTCCCCACCGGTAGAATTTAATTGTTTGCGCCAGGTTTGATTTAATGAATAGATTTGCACAAAACCTTTTTATCAGTAGAATTCGGTGACCTCTCTTTTGAGTTAATTCCTTCTACATAGTTGGTGCTACGGCTCATCCGAAATTTCAGTTTCTGCAATTCTCAACTTTTTTTGGTACTGTACACCTTTCATCCCGGCGAAAACCAGGCAAATCCTGAGATTAAAAATTTCCACTCCTCAGGTCGGTTTATTAAGGTAGACTTTGATGGTACGCAGCGATTGCTGCACAATAAAAGGAGGGTAGTCCGATGGCACTTGTATCAACCGCATTTAAACCAACCACGCATGGCTTCCGATTTATCAACTCATTTGATTTTCCGTATTTGTTTAATGCCAGCGTGCCTTTCCTGGGCACGCGCAGCATTGGTGATGTGGTTATCGGTCTGTGCGGCGGCATGTGCTGTGCCGCGGTGGATTATTTCGATGCAAACCGCCCTGTCCCTGTGGATAAAGACACTGACAAGATTCCATTAAACCTGTTCCGCTACCTGTGGACACGCCAGATGGATACGCTCACCATGCCCGTTTTGGAGAGATTATTTACCTGGGCGGTCCTGGATACGCGTATCCTGGCAAAGATTATCGCTCGGGACGAAGTGCCGCGCCTGATGAGCCAGATCGAACTCAGGAAAACCGGTGGTGCTGGTTCTGATGCGCGCACGCGGCTTGTTAAGCCTCACCCAGAATCATCAGGTCCTGGCGACTGCATATTCCTATGAACCTGCCACGAAAAAGCTTACCATCCAGTTATATGACCCCAACCATCCGGGCAAAATCCCTGAGCTGACGATGGATTTAACGTCCCCAGGTCGCGGCCTGAAATTGTCTCAATCGACGGGTGAGCCGCTGCGCGGATTTTTCGTCACTGATTACGTCCGCAAATCGCCTCCCTGAGAATTACCATCCGGGAGGCCCAACTGCAAACTGGTTTGGACATCAGCAGCGGGGGCGACCCGGCGCGCCTGAACCTATGGACAAATTTGCCATCTCCCGGCAGACACTCCATGGCTAAAAATACTCTGTCCGGCTACAATCCGATTAACGCAGTTCATCCCACGTTTGAGAAATCGAATGGACAGACATAACCTGGTCAAACCCACGCGGCTGTTTATTCTTGTAATCTTGTTTGGTTTATTGGTCCTCGCAGCCCCGGCTCGGGCTGATATCGCGCCACCGGACAAGCCGCCGGGCGCGAATCCCGCACCCGATGACGAGCTTACGGATGTGCGCATGCTGGCGGAAACTGTGTTAATCAATGTCCTCGCCCGGCCAAGCGGGGAGAGCCCTGGGACAGCGCGCGTTCAGGCCGATTTTTCCATGGAGAACCTCAGCAGCGAGGCGGAAACGTTACTGGTTCGATTTCCCCTTACTTTTTGGGATGGTGCCTCGGATGGCTTCTCCAGATACCCGGAGATCACCGATTTTCAGGTGCGCGTCAACGGCAGCAGCCGGTCCACACGGCGGGTAACCACGCCGAACTTCTATAGTGAAAGTGGCCCGGCAGTTCCCTGGGCAGCCTTTGAAGTGAATTTCCCTCCCGGCGAGCCGGTGGATATCAGCCTGAGTTACACCACCCAGGGTGTGGGGGAATACCCCTATGTTTCATTCAAATATATTCTAGAAACCGGCGCGGGTTGGGCGGATACGATTGGAAATGTAGACCTGATCGTACGCCTTCCCTATGACGCCAACCAGGAAAATGTCCTCCTGGAGGATTATACCGGTTGGTCAGGCACCACTCCGGAATCACGCTTTTCAGGCCGCGAAATACGCTGGTCATATGAGAACCTGGAGCCATCGCGTGAGAACAATTTGGAAGTAACACTGGTGATGCCGGAAGCCTGGCAAAAGGTACTGGCTGAGCAGCAAAACGTAGACAACAATCCGCAAGACGGTGAAGCCTGGGGGCGGCTGGGAAAAGCAGCCAAGGAGATCACCCTGTTTCGTAAAGGCGTGCGCCTTGACGCAGGAGGTGAGGCGCTGTTCCAACTCAGCAAAACTGCCTATGCAAATGCAATCCGCCTGCTGCCCAACGACGCACTCTGGCATTATGGCTATGCCGACCTGCTGTGGGTTCATTACTATTACCGGAATTATTTTGGAGAAGAACAGGACTACGAACAGCTGCAGCGCATCCTCTTGCTGCTTCAGCGCACTCTGGACCTGGATCCCGGCAACCAGCGTGCCATCGAACTGCTGCAATCCATCAGCTACGCCTTACCGGAAGCTGTGCAGGCCTCAGGCAGCGGTTTCGACTTGCTGTTGTTGACAGCAACACCCACCACTATCCCTACCAGCACAGCGACGGAATCACCCACGCAGACCCCCTCTGCCGTACCAAGCGCTACCGCTACCCTTACCGCCGCGCCTGCCACGCCCACTCCACTGCCGAGCATGACCGCCGCCGCATCGGAAAACACCTCCCCCAGCGAAATACTGCCGGTGACACCCCAGGCAGCGCAAAACGATCGCTCGGGAGGATTGTGCGGTTCGGCCTTATTGCTTCCAGCCGGACTGGTTGGTATGCTGATAATTTACCGCCGCAGGGTTTAGCCTTCACCCAAATCACCTTGGTCTTACCATGGGTGATTTTCGCTGGGTTGATTGCCACCCGGGCCGCAATTTTATACAATAACAGCAGCGAAAATTTCCTTTTACCCCCCTTGCAGGCAAACCTTCTTCACCGAAAGGATTTGCTATGGAATTCTTTAACCAGCCACCCCCCGAGTTAGGCAACCAATACCGGGAGGACCGTGTGCTCCGCGCCTACCTCCAGAGGAATTTACCTCCGGAAATCCTGGCTGAGATCGAACCCGCGTTTGATGAGCTGGGGGAGCTTTCGGGTAGGGACCTGTACCAAAAACAATTGGCCGACCGCCACAACGAGCCCATACTGACCCAATGGGATGCGTGGGGCAACCGCATTGATCAGATCGAGTTGAGCCCGCTCTGGCAGGAAGCGGAAAAACTGGCGGCGCACTACGGTGTTGTTGCCGCTGCCTATGACACGCCGTTCGGCAGGTTTGCCCGGCAGGTGCAGTTTGCTCTGGCGTACCTGTTCCACCCCTCCACGGATGTCTATACTTGCCCGCTGGCAATGACCGATGGCGCGGCCCGCACCCTGCAGCTTTCCGGCAATGCAGCCTTGATCGGTCGCGCCTTTGCTCATCTCACCAGCCGCGATCCGCAGCAGTTTTGGACCAGCGGTCAGTGGATGACAGAATCTACGGGCGGTTCGGATGTTGGCCTGTCCGAAACAACTGCCAGCCAGGATTCTGAGGGGGTCTGGCGGCTGAGCGGTCGGAAATGGTTCACTTCGGCTACCACGTCGCAGGTCGCTCTGGCTCTGGCGCGCCCGGCTGGCAACCCGCTCGGCGGCAAGGGGCTCGCCTTGTTTTACCTGGAAACCCGCACAGCAGACGGGCGTCCAAATTCTATCCAGGTGCTGCGATTAAAGGACAAGCTCGGTACTCGCAAAGTACCCACTGCCGAGCTGTTGTTAGAAGGCACACCGGCTGTCCCTGTTTTCGTACTAAGGGATGGTGTACGCAACATGGTGCCGATGCTGCACCTGACCCGCACCTGGAACAGCGTCACCGCTGTGGCATTCATGCGGCGCGGGCTGGTATTGGCGCGTGATTTTGCAGCCCGCCGGGTGGCCTTTGGCGCGCCTCTGGCCCAAAAAGCCCTGCATGCCGATACCCTGGCTGGCTTACAGGCAGAGATGGAAGCGGCATTTCACCTGACCTTTTTCCTGGTAGCTTTAATGGGTAAAGATGAAGCCGGCGAGACCGATGCCAAAGAAAAAACCCTGCTGCGTTTGCTGACATCGGTTGTCAAACTGACAACCGGACGCCAAGCCGTTCAGACAAGCAGCGAGGTGCTTGAAGCGTTTGGGGGGGCCGGGTATGTGGAAGATACCGGGTTGCCGGTGTTGCTGCGCGACAGCCAGGTGCTGCCCATCTGGGAGGGAACAACCAACGTATTGGCCCTGGATGTGTTACGGGCCATTTCGGAAGCTGGCGGATTGGCAGCTTACCAACAACTTTTGGCAAAATGCGCGGACCACGTCCAGCACACTGGCCTTGCAGGCCTGGTCCACACAGCCAGGCGGGCTTGCGAACATGCCTCTGTCTGGCTGGAGCAGACCCAGGGGCTGGGTAGGATTGCCGTCGAAGCAGGAGGGCGTCGTTTTGCGCTGACCCTTGGGCGTTCGCTGGCACTGGCCTTACTTGCCGAGCACGCTCAATGGTCACTGGACAATCACCAGGATGCTCGCCCGCTCCTGGCAGCGCACCGCTTCGCGTTGAATGGGGTGGATCTGATTGTGGAGGCTGACCCGGCCGAAGCATTTGTTCTGGCAAATGATCGCCCGCTGGAAACAACTGCCGCCCAGCTCACCTGAAGCCGGTGTGGGATACCCACCCCGGAAAATCCCTGCAAGATGGGGTCAGCGGTAATACCGTCCCAGCCATTCGATCGTCTTATGCAGGCTGGCAGCCTGTGCCAGCCGGATTAACTCGGGCAGGCATTCCACGCGGTCCAGGCTGATCGGTTCGGACAGGTCGGGGTCCAGGCGGTGATAGCGGCGTTTAAGTACGCGGCTGCACTGGTAATCGGTCACATCCTCCATGCCCTCCATGACAATATCAATTAACGGGCGCGCCCACTGCACCCAGCCCCAATCGCCGTCCTGGCTGCTGATATAGCGCGGGTAACGGCCCGTACCCACCGACAGCAAGGCAATATTCACCAGGCTCTGGCCCCCGGTTGCCGGGTCCAGCGCCTGAGCCAGAGCACACATGGCTGGATTGCTGGCTACCAAGCCCCCATCGATATAACCCTGGTAGATCGGGAAATAACTGGGTGCGGCGCTCGTGCGCATGGCAACATCAACCACCCGTTCGTGCGCATCGGAATCCAGCCCAGGGAAATTGTGGAAAAATTTAGGCTTCCAAGTGCGGCGGATATCCGGAGAGCGGGGGGCGTTATCCAGGTCGAAAGCCGATACCAATACTTTTTTCGGCAGATCACCCAGGCGCAGGTCCCCAAACAGTTCGACCAGGACGGACCTGAGATTTCCTCCTCCATACTGTGCGCCAACCGCATTGCCCAGGTCGTGCAGGTTATCCTGGGTGGAGTCGGCAAATACAAGCGCCCCTTTTTCCGCATACAACGCCCGGGCCTGAGCAGGTGTCCAGCCAGCAGCAAAACCCAATGCCATCAGCCCGCCGGTCGAGGTGCCGGCAAACAGGTCAACTTTTCCAAGCAAACCGGGATCGCTGTCCATCAAGCGCTCCAGCAGGACTGCTGCCAGCATACCGCGGATGCCGCCTCCATCGATAGTAAGAATACGGTAAGCACACATGAAGAGATTCCCTTTCCGTAAAGTCCACAGGCTACAGCGAAGTCACAGCGCAGGTCCGTCCATGGTCGAGTATCTGTTGGGATACAAGAGATATGCCAGGTGAAAGTCGCCGGGATCCATTGGGGAAAATTGTCAAATCAGGTGGATCAATTATCGATACAGCAGGTACAATTTTGGTAATTGGCATCTGAGGATAAGTGGGATGGGCATGTCCTGCGAAGTGTGCGGTAGAAAGCGAACTAAATATCGGACGGGCATATTTTTCATACTGATAGGGTTCATCCTGGGAGGCTGCATGGCGGCGACCACACCAAACCCGGACCTTGGGCAGAGCCTGCTGCGCTTTTTGGCGCTGGGTGATTCGTACACAATCGGTGAGGGCGTCCCGGCTGAGGCGCGGTGGCCCATGCAGCTGGCAAACCGACTGGTGGAAGCAGGCAAACATATGGGCGAGCCTGAAATTATTGCACACACCGGTTGGACAACGGATGAGCTGGCATCCGCCCTGGCACAAGCCAATCTGCAAGGCAGTTATGATCTGGTTACGCTGCAGATTGGCGTGAACAACCAGTACCGCGGCCGCTCCCTGGATGAGTACAGCCAGCAGTTCAGCGAACTGTTGGAGCAGGCAATTACCCTGGCAGGCGGTCACCCAGCCCAAGTCCTGGTGCTTTCCATCCCAGATTGGGGTGTAACACCCTATGCTGTGGGGCGCGAAGCTGCCCGCATCGCGGCCGAGATTGACTCTTTTAATGCAGTTAACCGGGAGACAGCTATCGAGGCTGGAGTGCGCTACATTGATGTGACCCCCATCTCACGCATGGCAGCCGATGACCGCGCGCTGGTTGCCCCCGATGGGCTGCACCCCTCCGGAATAATGTACGCGGCCTGGGTAGAGCTGCTGCTTCCAGAGGCGCTCGCCGCGCTGGGAGAATAAGAAACCTTATTTCAGCCTGCTTGGGTACCTGAGATCCAAAGTCCGTTTAGTTACATTTGCCCGGGCATTATTTACGCGCCAATGGCAGATAAGTCTGAGGGTATAACTCTACTGCCAGCACTTCGTCAGCCCCGAGGTCCGCGGCGTTCCCGACCGGGCGGGGCTGACCGTCGAAATCTCCGGTCACCTGGGCGAGGGCACCTGCCTGGTCGATGGCCTGGGTTACAGTGGGGTACAGGTGCAGATTGCCGCTGGCTGGATTTAAAAACCAGCCGGCTGAGGCAGTCTCCAGGTTTCCGTAGGCGGTGGCACTGGCACCATCGCGGTCCTCCCAGATAGACATATTGGTTAAATTGTAGGCAAAGGTGCCCTGGCTTTCTGTGTACCTGGCCTCCATGCCCCAGGTGAGCCCGCTGGCCGGGTTCAACAGCAAGACGGTGTTAAAGGCAACCAGCCAGTTCTCTGCATGCACCATTTCGATCCCAGTATCATGCGGCAGGTTAAATGACAGCATATTGTTGCGCACCACCCCGCCGCTGTGATCCACACCGTCGTGACCGGCGTTGCCAAATGCAATACCGCGGTAGCAATCGAGCAGCAAGTTGCGCTCGACGACCGTATCTACTGAGCCGCTCCAAAACAGGATTGTGGGGCCGGTGACACCACCGCTGCCGCGGATGCGCACCCATTCGTTATCACGCACAACCCAGCGGGAGGCCTGGTGCGCGCTGATGCCGTTAGTGTAATCATCCGGTGCGCTGGTGGTGTATTCCAGGCGCGAGCAAGCCAACAATCCATCTTCGCTGCCGTTCCCACCAGGGTTAACTTTTACAAGCTGGTCGCCGGTATCCAGGATGTGCAGGTTATACAAAGTTATCCGGTCACGGTAGTTGATGGAAACGCCGTGATCATTGGCATTTTGAATGGTCAGGTTGGCCAGGGTCACATCATCGGCCTCCACCAGGATTCCAAAATATCCGCCCACCATCCCCCCAAAATCCAGGGTCACATCCTCCCGGGCACCGGTTGCGCCGCGCACCACCAGGCCGGGCACCGTGATGTGCACGAAACCCTCCATCAAATACACGCCGGGACTCACCAGCAGCGTGCTGCCCGCGGCGGCGTTTTGGACCTGGTAGCGCAGGTCGGCTTCGGAGGTCACCAACGTCACCTCTCCCGTTGGTGCCGGCAGAGCGGGGCAGTAGATGGTTGCCTGGGCTGCCCCCTGAGTTTTTTGAACCGGCGCAAGTGCCGTTAGAAAAACGATGATGAACACCATGAAAAAACGATTCGCGAGCATACTCCACCTTTTTTTTACAGAATAACAAAACACTCAGGGCAACGTCTATAGGAAAGTGCTCACAAAGCATGCTCTATTCAGACCCAGCTGCTACCCACCCCGGCATGCCAATTTAGCCGCCTACCAGCCAAAATCGTGACAAAAGGCATTTGACAGAGCACTGCGAAATCGCTAAGCTAGAAATAACTGCGATCTGATTCAAATTATGCTCAAGTGATTATGGCGAGGTGCTCTATGAAAGTTTATCTTGACCGTCGGGGCTGCAACTGCTGGATTGGCTCGTGTGAGACTTGTTTCAGCACCAATTATCTGGTGGATGAAATCCGCCCGAATTACTGCCTGGTTGACATCCAGGAAGATTTTCGCGATGCCCGTACGTTTTACGTCCAGGATCGGGATGGCAGTGTCAAGACCCTGGTTGTCGACCAGCACAACTGGCCAGACTTCTACGACTCCTGGCAGTTGAGCTGGGAAAAGCAGTCCGGCGCCTGAGCAACAGCATTTCTATTTCCTGCGTCCAATTTGCGCGGATGGCTTCCTCATGGCAAGCCATCCGCGCTTTGGTACCCGGTCAGTTCACAAGGCACGCCAACCTGCAGCCAAATTGATGACTTCTTCCAGTTGCCTTGGGATTTCTTTTCTCCTACAATAAAAATATAATGCCATATACCGTTGCATTTGAAAGCGGTTCCAAACCTAACTTGAATAATGGAGAGCGCACCCCTATGAGCACCGAACGGAAAAGAGTCACCCTGCCGGGTTTGTTCGAAAAGGTAGCCAAAGGTCAACCGATCACCATGCTGACCTGCTACGATTACCCCACCGCTTATTTTCAAGAGCAAGCAGGCATCGATATGATCCTGGTGGGCGACAGTCTGGGGATGACAATGTTGGGTTACGACAGCACCCTGCCGGTCACCATGGAGGACATGATCCGCCATTCCCAGGCTGTGCGGCGAGGATCACCGAATGCCTGGCTGATCGGTGATATGCCGTATATGAGCTACCAGCCCAGTGTGGAAACCGCCATTCGCTGCGCTGGTCGGTTTATGGCAGAGGCACGCTGTGACGCGATTAAGCTGGAAGGCGGTGCAGAGATGGCTGACCGGATGCGCGGCATCGTTAACGCCGGCATTCCGGCGATGGGGCACCTGGGATTGACCCCGCAAAGTGTCAGCGCGCTGGGAGGCTTCCGCGTGCAGGGTAAGGATGCCGCCCGCGCCAGGAAGATTGTAGACGACGCCAAAGCGTTAGAGGAAGCCGGCGCCTTTGCCATCCTGCTTGAAATGGTGCCCGATCGCCTGGCAAAGTTAATTACTGAACGGGCTGAGAATTGTTTCATCATCAGCCTGGGCTCTGGACCAGATGCCCACGGGCAGCTCTTGATTTATCACGATATGTTTGGCCTGTACCCGAAATTTAAACCTCGCATGGCGAAAGTATTTGGCAATGCCGGGGAAGTTATCTTGAACGGGCTCAAACAATATGCCCACGAAGTCGATACTCGCCAGTTCCCTCAGCCCGAGAATTATTTCAGCATGAAGGATGAGGAATATGATGAGCTTCTCAAACTGCTGGATTAAATTGGAGAGAAACAAATGACCTCTGGAATCCCCACCAATCTGGCCGAGACAACCGCAGAACTCCGTCGGCGCCTGGAAATTCCATACGACCGCTTGGATGATATTAATGCCATTCTGCTGGATCCTGACACCCGGGTGGTCAATGATTTTCTGTCTATCGTGGCGAAATACGGCACCCCGGAAGAGATCAACCGGCAGGCGGCTGAAGCCCGCCGCCTGGAAAACCTGCTGGCGAAAGTACAGGCTGTAAAACCCGAGTATTTAAAGGATCTGGAATGGCTGCGAGAGCAGCGCGACTGTGGCGCATTTATCCCGATTGCAGACTTTCGCCGCCGAGTGCTGGGAGCCCGCGCCGACCAGATGCAGTTTGCCGATGATTATGCAGTGACCCTTGAAGTCAGCGCAGCCCAATATTTCCCCTGGGTGCGCCTGGCTGCCGAACGCGCCATTGCCGAAGAAACGGTGATGCCTGGGCGGTTTATCCGCGTGCGCAAAATGAAAGAGCAGGAAAACGATGGTGATCTGCCCGCGTTTGCCGCCGCCATGGATATCATTGGCGCAAGCTACGTGGAAACGCTGGATACCAAAGGGACTGACGGCTCAAACATCCACCTGGGCGGGCCAGCTACCATCACGGGCTACTTCGGCGGAGTAGGCCAGCCCAACACCCACGCATTAATGTGGTTGGATGAATACCTGTATTACTACACCAACTATGGTGTGCGCCAGGTGTTGAATATCAACCCTGGAACAGTTTTGTTGGGCTACCTGCTTTACAGGTTAGGGGTTGATATCGAGTTTAAAATCTCGGTATTCATGGGCAACGATAACCCATACGCAGCCTTTTGGACCCTGATTGGGGCCAAACTTTTCAGCCGTGAGGATGGCACGAGCCCTTTGATCGGATTCAACTGGTCAAATTCGGTTAACAATGAAAGTATTGAAATCACGGCCCAATTCCGTAAAGCGCTGGGGTTCGAGGACGTGGTGCGCTTCGAGCACCATATCACCGAAACATACCGCAGCATCGTCCGCCAGCCTTACAACCGGCGCGCGGAGCTGCTGCAAATCGCCGGGCATGTCGCCAACATCTCCGCCAAGCATGAAGGCGGCGATCCTGAGATCGACGCGACCCGGGCGCATTCATCCGATATCCTGGATTACTTCCGCGACAAGTCCGAAATTATCGCAGCCGGTGATTGGGATGCATTGCGCGAGAACTTCCTGGATAAATTTGATGCCTGTGCGAAAACCGCCTGGGCGTTGACGGAATGCGGCCTATCCTTTGTGGCTGCCCAAAAGCTGCACAAATAAAGACGATAGCTGCTTACAGAACCGGGCCTGGAGAAAATCCGGAAAAGGAATTTAGGGAAACGCATGATTCCTGAACAAATGAAATCATTCCTCGAAGAACGCCTGCCGCGGCAGACCTTTCGGGACCGGCTGGTGATCGACGGCAGCCGCCGATATCTTGAGCTGAGCACTTTGGACGTTGACCGCTTGGCGCGCCTGGATATCAGTGTGGACGATCTGGGCCCGCGGCTGGTTGTGTGTTTGTGGGATGAAGATTCCCCGTTTGAAATCGGGGGCTATCTGGTTGTCGATAACCTGGCGATGGGCCGTCCCTCGATGGGCGGCATCCGGATGCTGCCAACGGTGACCCCCGCCGCCATCCACAACCTGGCCCGCGGCATGACACTGAAAAATGCAGCCGCAGCTCTCCCCTATGGGGGTGGGAAATCGGGCATTGTGGCGCGCCGAGTTAACCCAAATGGAACATACGGAAGTCGTGCGCGGATTCGCCCGCTTGCTGTACCGCTATCACGATATTTACCTGCCCGGTCCGGATGTCGGCACCAACGATGCCGATATGAAGACCATCGCGATCGAAAATGGCCTGGATAATGCCCTCTCCAAACCCGTCGATATGGGCGGAAACCGCATCGACGAACTCGGTGCGGCAGCTGGAGGCTGCATCATTGCCCTGCAGGCTTTATTGGAAGAAATGCCACGCCTGCGCAGCCTGCCCCAGTTTGCCGGGCTGGAAATCCCCGCGGCTGAACAGATCACCGTCCTGATCCAGGGTTATGGCGCCGTGGGTGCCCACGCTTCCCGTATCCTGCAAACCCGGCTGCCGGGAACGCGTGTGGTTGGGGTCAGCGATATGCTCGGCTACCTCTACAACGAAACCGGGCTGCCCGTTGATACCTTGTTCCAGATGTGGGAAAGGCACGGGTTGGTCACCCGCCGTTATTATATGGAGGAGTTCAACAACCAGCCGCCGGTCCCCAACCCGGTTAAGTTCTCCTCCTCTCCGGATGACCTGCTGCGTGAATCTGGATTCTGTTTAATCCCGGCTGCCCCAGTTGCCAACTACCTGGATACAGACGCCTCTACCCGCCCATCGATGACCGTCGACCGGATGGGGAAATGGGCGGTAATCATTGAAGGTGCCAATACCTATTCACCGCTGCCGGCTCGCCGGGCAGCGCGTGCCCGCATGGAGCGCGCGGTTTACCGGCAGGGCGGGGTTTTGATCGCAACAGACTATCTGGTAAATTCGGGCGGGGTGATTTTTGCGGCCCAGGAACACCTGATTAAAACCCCTGCCCACCTGCGCATCCCGGAGGCAATGCTGGGCAATCCCCCGGCAGTAGAACGCTGGCTTGCCGATCACTCCCTGGAATTGGGCATGCTGGCTGAGCAGCGCCTGCAGGCTGCGGAGCACTACCGGGAAGATGTCATCCGCCGCAACATGCGCGAGCTGGTCGACCTGCTGGTCTCAGATGCCGATATGCTGCCAGCAGAGGCCGCCGAACGGATCAGCGTACGCCGGATTGCTGCCCGGGAGCGGGACAAGACCGCTGCCGAATTGATGGAGCCTTTGCCCACCATCCACGCTGGCTGCACAGTTCAGGAAGCTGCTGCCAGGCTGATCGAAACAGGCTGGTCGATCCTGGCTGTTGTCTCCAGCAATGATGAGCTGGTGGGGGTTGTCACCGATTGGGACATTACCCAGGCTACTGCCTCAGGCTCGCCAGATCACCAGCCGCTGGATGAGATTATGACCCGCCAGGTGATCACCGTTGCTCCCGACGAAAACATTCTTGGAATGGTGCGCAAGCTGGAGCACCACGGAATTTCGGCGATGCCGGTGGTGAGTGGCAGTCGTGTGCTGGGAGTCATCAGTGCCGACCTGCTGGCCCGCCGCTCATTGCTGCGCCTGCTGCAAAGCCAGGCACCCGATTAAGCCAGAGTAGCAGGAATGAATGGCAGGCCCCCACTGTGTTCCGGTGGGGGTTTTTGCTTACTTATTGTCCGAAAACGACTTACCGGATAATTTTTCGCGAACCAAACGCATTTCGTCGCTCACATCCCGCCTGCCTGTCGGGATGCCGTCGCTAAAGGACAGCTCAATCACCGTCTGGTATTTCCAGGCCGGTTGAAAGCCCATGTGAACATAGAGCTCACGTATGAATTCACTGGCAATCAGGAGCAAGCCACTGTAGGATAAAGGCATTGCAAGCCCGCTGTAACTATGCGTGAAAATTGAGGTTTTCCGCTGTGCGGCCACTCCGCTGAGAAGAGGTGCGTCCACTGCCTGAGAGTCTTGGTTTCCAAAATTGGCTAAGGAAATATCCAATGTATCCAGCACAAGCTGCTGCTCTAAAATTGTGTAGGTGCAGACATAGCCGCGCCAGCAAGAGGTAACCGTCATCACGGGTTCCAAACCAAATTCTAACGGGGAAAATAATCTCCCCCCCTCCGCCAGCGCATAATTTTTACCATCTAACACAAAATTGTCCGGGATTTGAGCTGTCATTTGGCTCCTTCTGCATTTTTAGTCGTTTGTTTTATCTCCCACTCGTTGGACAGCAGCGCATAAAGAAAATCGTCGGTCCAATGGTCGTAAAGCCAGTAACTCTGCCGGAAATGGCCTTCACGCCGGAAACCAAGCCTTTCTAACAGGCGGATGGATGGCAGGTTTTGTGTATCGACGGTCGCCGTAATACGGTGCATCCCCAATACAGTGAAAGCATAGTCCAACACGGCGCTGACAGCCTCCTGAGCGTACCCCTGCCTGTGAAAGGCCCGTGCCAGCCGATAACCAATTTCTGCCTGTTCGCGGCGCTGATGATCGAGCGCGAAAGCCGATATCGCCGATGTGGCTGCCGGTACTTTCCAATTCAATGGCAATTTGAAACCATTCTCCAGGCGTACCCGGCTCGAGGGTGCGCATCTCATCCATAAATTTTGTGGCAGCTTCTGGAGTGATCGGCGCGCGGCCCTCGAAATATCCGGTCTCTAAATCGTTGCGGTAGGCCAGGAATGTTGGCAGGTCCGCGTGGGTGAAGCGCCGCAGGCGCAGGCGGGCCGTCTTTAGCTCCGAAAAATGCGGCAGCCCATCAGCCGGTGTGGTGATAACTTCGGGTGGATGGCGTGGCGGCTCAGGTGCCATCAGGGGTTTTCTTCGTCGGTCGCGCCCCGGCCTGCACGAGCGCCAGGCGCTCTTGGCGTCTTATCCGGAAGGTCCAGAGCCGCCTGGATGAGCTGTTTTATCCCCTCTTCTGGGATGGGCTGTTCCACTTCAAGCGCGATAAAACGCACCTGCTTGCCATCTCCCTGGAGCAAGTGATCAGGATCCGGGAGCAAGATGCCAAATTCGTATACCAGCTTTGCACCTGCTTCCTCTGGAAAAATCCCGCAGAAATACCCGCTCCTGGGATGACTGTAATTAAGGCTGTGCCAGCCGGGATTAACACTCTCGCGAGCGTCAGGCACTTCGCCTAGAATTAAGGTCCTGAGCTGCTCAACCAGGTAACGCACATTGGGGAGATTGGAGCTCAGCAATGTATCCACTTCGGCCCGTTGCGTGCTGTTTTCTTCGTTCATTGAAAATCTCCAGAAAGAAATACCAACCTGGGTTTTATAGTTCTCAGGGTAAACGGATGGGGTGTGGGGCTGTGATTCCAGCAGCGTGCTCCTGCTCGGCAAAAATCAATCATCCGGATGGCTTTGCATGTACGCCTGGCGGCGGGCTTCCAGGGTCTGCCACAGGTCCGCTGGCACCAGATCGTTGACTGCATGTATTATCGTTTCGACCGCTGCCTGCTGCTCGGGCGGCACGTACCAGGGAATCTGGTATTTCTTTCCTGCAGCAGTAACCAACAGCGATTCACTGCTGCCGCCGACTGGCGGATCCTCCTCAGTTTCCCAGCGGGTAGCGAACAAACCGGCAGACCATGCAGATTGGTAAAACTCATCCAGTTGTTCTGGAGTTACATGGAACGCTTCCACCCATTCTGGCGGATTGGAATACTCATAATCCGGCAACATGCGCACTTCACCCGCGCCATCCTCCCCAATCCGGATGCTGTACTCGTAGTGATAAGGCGGCGGCAGGCTGCCCTCCGACCACTCGTATACCAGGCTGAAATCCGGCGGGCGCGGCTCCGGCGGGCGCTCATTGGGCGGGTTTTCGGGGGCCTGGACCTGGCGGCAGCCGCTCAATAATCCCAAAAGTAAGGCAAATACCAACCAGGGTTTCATGCCGATTTCTTTTTACGAATCCGGGTGGTCTGTAGAATGCGGCGGGGCGGCCGGGCCTGCTGCGGCAGAAAGCGTTTATCCAGCTTCCAACGTTCCCCCTTGCGCACTAACCGCGCCAGCACCTGGGCGTGCGGCTGTTCGCAGCCTGCCCAAAACGTGACAGCCGTGTGCTGGTCAGCAGGGTTTTCGTCCAACAAATTTACCTGAACACCTTCCATCACCCGGCTGTATGCAATCTCATCGCCCTCCCCAGGAGGATCCAGCCGGGGCAGCGCTTCGTCTAACCATTCGGTATAAGACAGAGCGACATACAGGCGGCTGCCTTGCTGCGGCAGGGGGCACATAATGGGCTCATCCACGACCAACTCGTTGCCCTGGCAATCCAGGGCAACTCCCGGATGGACGGTAACCAGACCATCGGGCGATAATTCAACCTGCAGGCCAAATACCACCCCCCTGCCGTGCAGGAGCCGGTTGTGACGGCGCAGACGCCCCCGGAAATAATCTTGCTCAGTTTGAAAATCCTGCGCGCTAAGTAACTGCCCCGAGAAATAATGTACCCGGTGCATGGATTGGTTATTGCCAGCCATAATCCTCCTGTCCCTTTGTGAGCATTATTCCACCTAATTACAATTCTTGCAGAGTATAAACGAACCATTCTTCCACCGGCGGCAGGCTGCCAGCTCGTACGAAATAACACACCAGACTTTCAGCAGCTCTGCGATAGACCAGCCAGGGCGGGTTTTCAACCGCCTGCTGCAAGAAAACTGCCTCCTGCGGCCCTGCAGCGACCAGGACGAATTGGGTCACGGCATCCTTTTCCTCCCAGCCTTTCAAGTCGGGGGAAAAATGCTTCAGGCGCATAACCAGGGTATTTTCTTCCTGGGCAATTGTAATGATTTCATAAAACCAGGATGCACCATCTCGGATCCAGCGAAACATGCCCAGCATGGCGCCCCCTGCAGGCTCACTCCACACTTCTTCCACCAGATCAGCCCCGTTCATTCCTGTCCAGCGCCCAATAAGCCAGGACAGGTCATCCAATATCATTCCGGAATATGGGTGGTTGGGGTAATCTGCCATTTTTTCTCCTGATATCACACGCTGAAACTGTTTACAGCTGGACGAGCATCTCAAGCCAGCGGCGCAGGCTGATTGGTCCCACCGCGCACACGCCCACCTGTTCCGCTAGCGCTTACGGGGCATGGGATTTCCATCCCCGCCGGAATTTATGGAAAAAGCGTCCTGCCTGCCGCATGCGCTTACTGTAGTTGGAAACCAGGGCGGCGTCAAGGGATCGCGGCGGCGCGTCCGGCAAGCAAAACTCAGGTTGTTGGGTTTTCACCGATACTTCACCCCGCCTCGATGAGGCGCCCGATACCAGCACAGGCGGGATTTGAGCGTAAAAAGAGGCAAGCAGAGAATTGTTCTCAAAGAGGAACAATGGAGGAACAATTCCTTTCGGTGACCTCTCCCCTGCCGGGCTGCGCCCGGCTTTCCCCTCTCCTGGAGGAAAGGGGACGCGAGCCAGGGATTGAAGCTGAGGATCAATTTCCTGCCTGGTCAGGCATGGGCAGAATTTGAGCGTAAATGAGGCGATGGGGGAATTGATTTTATGAGGAACAATGGAGGATCAATTCCTTTCGCTCTATCGAGCTGTCATTCCGAACCCCGGCGGATTGTGCCGGGTGAGGAATCCCTGGTGGTGATGGCAATTCAAGCAGAGGGCCAGTTTGGGAGGGAGTGTCCATGGGGATTCCTCACCATCGCTGCGCTCCGGTTCGGAATGACAACATCCTGCGGGTGCTTTGCCCCTACGAGGTTGGGTTGTTTTGGCGAGGATCAATGGAGGAACAATTCCACCAGGTCAAACCTTTCCGGCAAAGGGTTCAGGCAACGAGCCTGCAGTGCAGGTATGCCTCGCCCCGGGAGTACCGGGCGAATTGAATTAGATAAACCATTGAGGAACAATTCCGTGAGCAGGCCTGGGAAGCGGAGGTGTATTTTGTTAAGGTGCCGGGCGGTGGAGGAACGCGTAGAGGAGCGGAACGCTGCCGCCGAGGATATTATAGAACATATGTGCTGATTTTGTCAAGAGGAAATCACTGAGGCGCTGAAAAAGCTGAACAGGGGCGTGATGGCCTGGCTACATTTCTTGCCGGGTGGGGGATCGATTTGTGAACGGGAATATGTTATCTTATTCACAATGGAGAAGTTTTCTGGAATGGAGAAAAGCACCAGGATTGCCACCAGCCGCAGCTACGGCTGCGACGCCGAAAACCGGCTGGTCTCGGTGAGCGGGGGGGGCACCCGCCCGCTTCATCTATGACGGGGATGGGAATTGAATTAAATCCATAGATACGTCTGGGATCACGACCTACATCGGAAATTATTTTGAGGATTTCGCACCCGCACAGACCCCAACCCCCACGCCAACCACTACCAGCACCCCAACCGCAACGGCTTCCCCAACCCAGACGCCTATTTCGACGAATACTCATACACCTACTCCAACCAGCACGTCTACGTCAACTCCCACGCCGACCCCTACGAGCAGCCCAACCAGCATGCCAACGCCCACTTCCACGCCAACCCAGGCAGCTGACCTGATCTTCAGCGATGGCTTCGAGAGCGGCGATCTTTCAGGCTGGAGCGGATATGCGGATGACAGCGGCGACCTGGCTGTCGACGAATCGGCTGCCATGCAAGGCTCTTATGGCCTGAAGGCAGTGCTGGACGATAACACGGCGATTTACACCATCGATGATACACCCACTGCGGAGACGCATTACCGGGCGCGGTTCTACTTCGACCCGAACTCGACCAGCATGGGAAGCAACAACGCCCACTTCATTTTTGTCGCCTACAGCGGAGCTTCCACAGAAAACGTGCGCCTGAACTTCAAATATTCCAGCGGTTACCAGATCCAGGGGATTGTGCGCACCGATTCCAGCGATACGGGCACGGGTTTTTACTCATTGAGCGACGGTCCGCATGCCATCGAGATCGACTGGCAGGCCGCCAGCGGGGCGGGAGCGAATGATGGGTCGTTCACCCTGGGGAGCGCCAGCAAAACGGTGGACCCACTGAGCAACACCTACACCAACAAGCCCAACGTACTGACCGAAAACCGCTATAAGCCGTGGGGGGAGACGAGGTATACGAGCGGCGCCTTGAGCACCGACAACACGTTTACAGGTCAAAAGAGTGAGATGCAGGAGCTCGGGCTTCTGTTCTACAACGCCCGCTGGCTGGACCCTGCTTTGGGACGGTTCATCCAGGCGGACTCGATCGTGCCGGAGCCGGGGAATCCGCTGGCGTGGGACAGGTACGCGTATGTTATGAACGCGGCCCACGCGCTACACCGATCCGAGCGGGCATCTGTCATGTAATAGCGCACATGTCGCTGAGGGTGACTGCAGCGACCTTACCCTGGGTGATCGCCTTGATCTATTTGGTCTACAACTTGAAGGGGATTGGCAAGAATCCGATATTTACAAATTACTCTATACGGCTGGTGTGATAGGCGACGAACTGGCGAAATATGTTGGTGGCAGCTGGTATTCCGCATTCAAAACGGTATTTGGAGGATTTGGTGCACTAACGGTTGTGGCAGATGCATCATTGGGCGGCTTATATGGCCAGTGGACTGGCGGGAAACTTCACCTGCAAACCGGAAAGATAACGCCACGGGTGATCGCACACGAATTAGGGCATGTATTCCAATCAAGGGTAATGGATACACTGAATTTTGTGCTGTACGAAGGTACTGGAAACCGTTCTCCGGTCAGCATGCTGAGTCTTTCTACGATATACACAGAGAACGGCCGCTTTGTGACGGGATTATTGAATGGGTCATTTTCAAGGTATGGCCCATCTGTCGCAGATCAAAACGGATTCCGTGGTGATGATCAAAACGAGTTCCATCAATGGCAAATACATCCTTTAAGCATGAACCCTGATGGAAATACCCCTGATGAACAATTCGCTGATATGTTCCTGAATTGGACATTTAATACTTTTGCAACAAACCCAGCCGGGATGGCGTTGAATGGTTGGGTTTCAGCGAACATGGTGGAATGGGTATCAATTTGCTCAGCGAGACGATAAAATGTCTGCACAAATACGATCAAGATTTTCATTAGCATGTTGGATTTTGTTCTTTTTATTGATGCTATCTGGATGTGATTTCGATATTCAATCGTCGAACTCGAACATCACAGTCACATCTTCACCAACGCTTCTTGCTCCTGCCACCCCACCTATGATATCTGCCTCACCTTCACTTCTGCCCACGTTTACGTTGGCAGCGATAGCAACGAATCAGCCAACTCAAACGCCAACATCGACAAATACCGTTACACCGACCCTTGCTCCAACCATGGATGAAGAGACAAGCAAGGGTGAAGTATTTAAACTATTGCAAGACAATGGCGGCTGTGAACTGCCCTGTTTTTGGGGGATAACCCCCGGAGAGACTGACACTATAACAGCTATTCAGTTTTTCCAACAAATGGGCTGGAGAGACACATCATATCGAAACCAATTTGGAAATTTTATTGACACCTATTTTCAGGACTTAGATCAGTTTTTAGGTATATCGATCACTCTTGAAAATAATCTGGATAGCTTAAGTTCATTATCCATTGGGATTGGGAGTAATCAGTTTAATCATCGGGTTGGATATTTTGGTTTGAAAAATATTCTCGAAACATTCGGCCAACCTGACAGAATTGCACTCAGTTTAGCTGTGGGACTCGAAATCGAGACACCATTGAATACGGGATATACACTCTGGCTTTTCTACGATGATCTGGGAGTAATGTTTAAATATTCAGGAACAGCTCAAAAATATGGTGATGGGTATAGAATTTGTCCATCGCATCCAAATGAACAATCGCTCGTATATTCTGATGATTTTGGTGATGTAGGTATATTGATTCTATCGAATTCGATTTCCGAAACACTGGAAGATACCTACTGGCGATTTGGCGGTGATGCTAAAGGCGTTAAGCCAATTGAAGATGCCACGGGTATAAACGTTTCAGAATTTTATCAACAAGCCCTGGAGAAAATTGATCAACGTTTCTGTTTCGATACACCCAGAGAGGTTTGGCCTTAGTTTGACACGACCAAGTATTCAATGGTCCCATTTTGACGGACTGGCAGCACCCAGCGACGGGCACATCTGGCGGTATACTTACTACGCCGGGACGACCCGGCTGGCGGTGCGGGAGGTGAGCGCCAGCGAGAATAAGCTGTATTACTTGCTGACGGACCACCTGGGCTCGACGGCCAAGGCTGTGGAGGCAAACACGAACACCGTGGTGATGGAGCTGCGCTACAGGCCGTGGGGCGAGGTGCGCTACAGCAGCGGGACAGGGATCACCGATTACACGTTCACTGGGCAGAAATCTGAGATGCAGGAGCTCGGGCTGCTGTTCTACCAGTCTCGTTTTTTCGACCCTTCTTTGGGGCGGTTCATCCAGGCGGACTCGATCGTGCCCGAGCCGGGCAACCCGCTGGCGTGGGACAGGTATGCGTATGTGCTCAATAATCCTGTCAAGTATATCGATCCGAGCGGGCATGGAGCCTGCAGCGGTCCCAATAGAGTCCCAGAATGTGATGTTATTGATACAGACGGTAATGGGGAAGTTCCTTTTAGAAATCCCATACCAGAAAATGATCAATTAGCAATCGCTATTGTAGCTTGGTCAGAATGTAGTCAAATACCCAATGGATATCCAGAGAGTTGGGTAATAGAGACAATTTGGCTACTTATCAATCGTTATAATCATCCTAACGCATCACATTTAACTGGCGCAGAAGCAAGGATTATAGAATATTTTAGACGGTTATTTCCAGAATTGGATTTGAATAGAAGTGAATGGGTAGTTTTTGCAGGAAAAACATATCTAAATTCGTCTAGTACATATTATTCAGCGAAATTTGATGATTTTTATTTCCGTGTTTTTGTACCAATCTATGGTGCTTATAAATCAGGTTATCCTGATCCAGTCCGTGGTTCTTACGAATTTGCGCACTTAGACAAAAATGCCAGACCTGGGGCTCTTGATGCTCAACAAGCTAAAAATGACCTAAATAATTTTGCTGCAAGTATGAATGCGGAATGGAAGAAAAAGGGTAATTATACATTCGTTTATCATTTTTCCGAAGTCGTCTATATTCCATATTTCGGTAAATCTATTTTCTTCACTTGGGGGAATCATTATTGTATTTCAGCTGTAACTTGCAATCGTTTCCAACCCCCACCAAAATGAGATAGTTGGAGAATGCAAATGAAAACACAAAAATCTATGATTACGTTATTGTGCGTATTCATGATGATCTTAATATGCTCTTGTTTTCCAGCTGATCCATTAAACGAAGTCGGTATAGCTACTGATAACGGATTAGAAAATCTGGCGGCAAGCAATGCACCGACTATGTCCCCAGAAGCCACAGCACAACCTGGATTGACAATTACAGTCAGCCAGACAGTGATAGTTATTGAAACTACAGTTACACCAACAGTTATTTCAGTGGTAACAAAATCAGGAATGAATTAAAAAGCGAACTTATTTTTCTTCCACCCAACGAGTGGTTACCTGAGTTTGGAATTCGATAATGGAGAAAGTAATTTAGTTACCCTTTCTGAGCCTGATATCTCTCCCCCATCGAATTTACCGGCTCCAGGTGGTGCACTTTACTTCGCATTTGCTAATTATGAAGATTTGATTGTTTATTGGAAAGATAGCGATCCAGAAGAAATATGGATATCCAATTTGACCTTAGAAGAAAACACATTGATCTACACAGATAGAGATGAGAATTATCAACTTGAATTTGACTATTTCCCTTATAGCGAATTAAACTTTTATTGGTCGCCTTCGGAGAGATACCTGATTCTTGACTTTAACAGCGATGATCTTGAGAACATGATATTTGATCGAGAAACACAAATTATCCAAAATTGGAACTATGATTGTAATAGGATTGCGCGATCGCCAAGAACGAAAAATTGGGCTCTATGGTGTGTATCAACGAAGCCTTCCGAGGAAGCCTATGCTGTTATCGAAAGCGATGACACTTTATGGATTAGTACCGAATCACCGACCGAAATTCTCGTTAATAAAGACGACCTTCGACAAAATATTTGGAGGTGGAGTCCTGATCGACAAAAGATAGCGTTTTTTGATCCAGACGATACGACTGGTTCACTCCATATTGCCGAAAAAACAAGAATAAATCATATCTTGCCAGGTTCAACCTTTGAATTCGCAGATGCACTTCAATATACACAGCTAGATCCGATTCAATGGTCTGAAAGTGGAGATTTACTATTGATCTATGGACGAGACCCTGAAAACCAGGCGTGTCCCAAATGGAAAGATGAGTTTGGGTCTGGGAATACCTACACCAATGTTCCTTGCTGGCAAATTGTCAACAGCCAGTCTGGAGATATTGTTTGGCAAATCAGCAAGTCCATTGAGTTGATTGAAAATAAGGTAGCCGAAATTTTCCCTACATTCACCTACGATTCAGCTTCGATCTCGCCAGATGGAAACCTGATCGCGGTAAGTTACTCCAGTGGAGGATTCCGAAACCTATTCGTGGCAGATATACAAACAGGACAAATTATTTCATCTGGCTGGCCAATTTCTCCGATTTCGATGCGATGGGAGAATGAATCATCACCCTAATTCTTCTCGATGTTATAGTTATTTGAAACTCAAAGAAATAAAATCCATGTTAACAAATAAAGCTACCTCCGTACCTGGGCTCTACTACTCCTAAGTGGAACTTGCTACTCCCAGCGAGAGACACACCTGGCGGTATACTTATTACGCCGGGACGACCCGGCTGGCGGTGCGGGAGGTGAGCGCCAGCGTTGCCATATCCTCCGAACGAGTGCCTTCAGTCTACCATATCAATCCATCCACCCCTGGCAAAAGGGACATTTCTGTTTTGCATTGACACCCTTGTTTAGGGTTTTCCTGCGGCAGATACGGATGGTTCTTGCAAATTACACTCGGGCATGACGGTTGGCAAGTGTTGAGTTACCCAGGCTTCCCAGGAGACGTCCTCAACCAGCCGCCACCAGGCGTCGGGTGCATCGGACCAACTGATGTTCTTGGGGATGGATGGATCCGGTTGAGTATGCCTGGCGATATAGCTATCCGGATAGATGCCAACGTAAGTGTACAACGCCGGGTAAAGAGGCACCGCGATCAGAGCGAGATCGGGCCGTATTCCTACGGGACCCGCTGGTATGACAGCGCTGAAAATTGCCTGTTTTCGATTCCTTCGCTCGAAGCAAACCAGATAAAGTTTCGAAAAAACCGGGTGCACAATATGGGTTTGCTTCACTGCACATCGGTTCCAGGCAAACTGGAGTACAATTGTTTCACGAATGACAGATCGGAGGCGCGCATGAACCAGCGCTGGCAAGAGCGAGTTGTGATTGATCCCGAAATCCATCATGGAGACCCATGCGTCAAAGGGACGCGCATCCCGGTGGCTACCATCATCGCCAGCCTCGCCGATGGCATGGCGTTTGAGGAAATCCAGGGGGAATATCCGCAGCTAACCCGGCCTGATATCTATGCCGCCCTGGCGTATGCGGCTGAAGTTCTACGCCAGGAAATTTTGCTTCCGCTGTCTGACTGATCCGTACCCCGCCAGCCCAACCAGCATGCTGATCAAAGTCGATGAAGACCTTCCCCGGCGCGTGACAGCCCTGCTGCGCGCAAACGGCTACCAGGCTGACTCCGTCTGGGACAAGGGCATGGCAGGCTGGAAAGATGGCGCGCTGTGGCAAAGGATCCAGGCAGAGAATCGCTTTCTCATCACCGCTGATAAGGGATTTGCCAACCTGCGCACCTATCCGCCCGGCACCCACGCGGGCGTGATGCTCCTTCGCCCGGATCAGGATGGGATCGGACCAATCATCATGCTGCTGGAATCGGTCATCAAACACTATGATTTATCGATCCTATCCGGGACGATCACCGTCGTGACACCGCGCGGTGTGCGTGTCCGCCGCACAGCATAGACCTGCAGGCTGGCGTACGATTCGCCAGAGGTCGAAACCGGGCGAAGAAATTCTACTACGTAGGCGCGGTGTGAATTGGGATGAAAGCCAGCGCCGTCCGGGCCACAGCCCCTGCTTGCCCAGCACATAGCGGCGGGCTGTTTGCTGGCTGATCTGGATTTTGAACATGGGTTGAGTGTAGCAAAAAGCTGGCCTGTCTACAAGCTCGCGAGAGCCACCATTAAAGAAGCAAGAAACATCCCGGGCTCAAGCCGGTGCATCTAGCAATTCTCGCAGGATGGATTTAATGTGGTTGTTGATGGTCGAAAAATGGCCGCCGTCCGGGACAATCTCCAGCCGGCTGGACCGCAGGCGGCTGGCATAGTACTGTCCCATGCCCAGCGGCGCGGTCTGGTCATACTGCCCATACCACAGGCTGACCGGCGCCTGGATAGCCTCCAGGTCGAAACCCCACGGGCGCACATACAACCCCCATTCCCAGGCATCCCCCTGCACGCCGTTGCGGTGCGCCTCCTGGGCCGAGGCGGAAAAGATCTCAAACACTTCCGGGCGGGCCTTCAGCAAAGCCACATCCGGTTCCGGCAGGGTTTGGGCCATGCGGGTTACCATTTGCTCCCGGTTGGCATAAAACTTACTCATCTGGCTCAAAAACAGTTTGTTAGCGGGCGGCAGGTAGCGCGCCATCCAGAAAATCATCCGCCCAGGCAGCCACATGCCGCGGCCGAGTCCCGGCATTTCCGGTGGAGCCACCCCGCTGACCACCGCCAACCGCTGAATTCGCTCCGGCAGCTTGAGAGCCGCCGCCAGGGCAAACGGCGCCCCGCCGGACAACCCGATGGCCGCGCAGGTCTTGATTCCCAGGCTGTCAATCAGATAGGCCAGGTCTCCCGGCCAATCCAGGATGCGGCGCCCGGGTTGGAAGTCTGACAGGCCGAATCCGGGCCGGTCGGGGGCGATTAAATCCACACCTAACAACCGGGCGGCTTCGTCAAACCATAACCCTTCCAGCCGCGAGCTGTTGCCCCCATGAAAATAAAATACGGGACTGCCGCCCGGCAGTCCATAGCGGGCATATCCCAGCTTGCGCCCGTCCGGGAGATCGATCACCCGATCCTGTTCGGTTACTGGGGTTGTAATCGTCGTCATTTTTCAATCCTCCGCAGGTAGTCCTCAGTCCACTGGCAGGTAATCAAACAAGTCTGATTCATCTGCATACAGCCGCCGGAAAAACAGGATAAACCGAAGAACAGCAAATACCAGCTAACCATCCCCGATCGTTTAGGCTGCATAGGCCTATCGATTATACACGCTGCCCCAATCTGCCTACACCGGGTGCCTGGATACCCGCGCTGACACTGCATTCGGAAGTTGAGACAAAAGTTCGGACAATGTTTCTCCAGGCTTTCATTGCGAGGCTCCGCAGGGGCCGTGGCAATCTTGTTTTATTGAAAAGCGAGATTGCCACGCCGCAAGAAAAGCACTTGCAGCTCGCAATGACAATCTCACGTTATGGATGTCCGAACTTTTGTCCGAAGGCCAGTGCATTTCCTTGACATTCGAACGTTTGTTCTGCTACAATTTTTTCAGAGTGGACGATTCCGATCGCGTTTTCCCGCTGCTGATCATCTGGGAGCGCTTAAAGCGTGCCCTCGGCCTGCCGCGCCCCAACACGATCACGTTTGAAGCCAGCACACAGCTCGTTCAGGAAATCCAGCAGCTGGCGGAGCGCGACGAGCGCACTGAAAAAGAAGTCACCTCCGATTTGCTGTCCTACGCCATCGCCCAGCGCCGCCAGGCGGATGAAAACCTGCGCCGCTGGCAGGAGCTGTCGCCGCGCGAGCGCGACATCGCCGCCTTCACCTGCATGGGATACACCAACCGCCAGATCGCGGCGCACCTGTATATCTCGCCGGAAACCGTCAAGACGCATATGCGCAGCGTGCTGCGCAAATACAGCGTGCGCAGCAAGTCCGAGCTGCGCCGCCAGCTCGCGGACTGGGACTTCAGCGCCTGGGAAAACCAGCGCCGCTAAGCCCGGGCCGCCCCAGGGCTTTCACAAAGTTGAGAGCCTGGACAAACTTATGCCGCCTCCTGGTTGAAAAAAGATGAATTGGGGGGTCTGCGGGTGGATTTTTCACCCGCAGACCCCCCAAAACCCTTCTTGTAAAGACCCTGGCAGCACCGCCCACCAGGGCTGGGCCGCTGCCCGCTGCGCATCCCACCCCTGCCTCCCCCCGGCGGGTTAACCCGCGCTTTCCCTTGCTTCTCACCCCCTTACGGGATTGTCTCGCACCGGCTCCTCCATTAAGCTGGGTGTATGGACAACCTGCCCCAACTCAACCGCGGCAGCCTGGTGCTGGTGCTGGCGCCTTCTCAGCTCAGCCGCCAGGTGATGACGTTTTTCACTGCCGAGCTGGCCCTGGGCGGCGCGGTGCGCGTGCTGGACGGCGGCAACAGCTTTGCCGCCTACCCGCTGGCGCGCTTGCTGCGCAGCCAGACACCCGACCTGGATGTCGTGCTGGAACGGGTGCGCATCGCCGCGCGCCTTCACCTGCTACCAGATGCTGGGCCTGCTGGCCGAATCGGCCGAACTGCCGGCTCCTACTTTGGTACTCGACCTGATCGCCACTTTTCTGGATGAAAACGTGGCGCTGATCGAGCGCCGCTACCTGCTGCGCCAGGCAATCGACCACCTGCTGCGCCTGAGCCGCCAGGCGCCGGTGGCAGTCAGCAGCCAGCTGCTGTCACCCGACCAGCCTCGGGATTTGCTGGAAATGCTGCTGGAAGTTTCCGACCGGATTGTTCATTTCGAAGACCCACGCCCACTATCCAGCCAGCTGCCGTTGTTTTAGGAAAAAAATCCATGGGACGCACCCTTCCTTCCATTACCCAGGCTTTTCTACAGGAACAAGAATCCTTCGCCCGCTTCCGGCGCGCCCTGCGCCGCAGCGATCAGCTCGTGCTGGACGATTTGTTTTCGGCTGCCCAACAGCACCTGGCCGCGGCCGCGTATGCCGCCCACGCCCTGCCGTTTGAAATCTTCTTGCTGGCAATGCTGCTGGAAGAACACAAACTGGTGCTCCGGCTGCGGCGGCTGACCGCCAGCGATGATGAGTGAACCGGGGCAGGAAAGCCCTCTTGACAGCCATGATACTTTGCTACATAATATACTTAGTGTAACAAAGTATTTATCATCAGTAGGTATCGTATGGCGGAAAACACATCTGAACTTAAGCGCGGTACGCTGGAAATGGTCCTCCTTAAGCTGATCGCAGAGCAGCCAATGTATGGCTACGAGCTGATTGCCACCCTGGAGGCGCGCGGCGGCGAGCTGTTTCAGCTTAAGGAAGGCACACTCTATCCTGTGCTCTACCGCCTGGAAAACGCCGGTTATATCACGTCCTACTGGGAGACCGCCGAACGCGGCGTGCCGCGAAAATACTACCGCCTGACCCAGGATGGTCTGCACCGGCTGGATACCCTGGTCGCAGACTGGCGCCAGTTTTCTGCTGCTGTCGATCAATTGTTAACCCCGGAGCAGTCCGTATGAAATCCAATACCAAATCCACCCCTGAAAAATACGTCCAGGAAGTCCTGCAAAACATCCATGCCCCGCAAGCTGAGCGCCTGCGGATCGAAACGGATTTGCGCGCCCACCTCCAGGAAGCCGCTGCAGCTGGTGAATCGCCAGCGGTAGTGCTGGAACGGATGGGCAGCCCGCGCGCTGTAGCCGCCGAGTTCATGGCCCAGGTCAGTCTGCAGCCCGCCAGTTTTGGGCGGCGCCTGCTGGCCTTTGCAGTCGACATTTTCCTTATTATTGCCGCGTGCACGGTTCTGGCAGCCGCGGCAGTCTTTTTCAGCAACCTGGTCACTCCCCGAGATCCCACTCCCCTGGAAACAATCCTGAGCGCGCTGCTCATCACCGCGATCATCAGTTGCCTGATCGGGATTGTGGCACTGATCCTGGCCTATTTCCCAGTGCTGGAGGGCCGCTTTGGGAGCACGCCCGGCAAACGTCTGTTCGGTCTGCACGTCCTGGCAGAAAACGGCCTGCCAATCGGTTACAAGGAAGCCGTCCTGCGGCGGCTGTCGTTTTACTTTTAACATCCTGCCCATCGACGCGCTGTTCATTTTCTTCACCGAAAAACGCCAGCGCGCCTTCGATATCGTTGCCCGGACAATTGTGGTCCAGCTGTAAGCTGCGGCAGACATTATGTACCTGGAAGCAGACGGCTGGCTGCTAGACGTTTACCCCGACGGGCAGGGTGGGCTGGCAGTGTGGTTCCTGGACGAAGACGGCGAACGCCGCTGCCTGCACCAGCCTTTTCCGGTGACTTTTTATGCCGCCGCCCCCCCCCAGGACCTGCGCTCAGCCTGGCGCTGGCTGGAACGGCAGCCAGAGAGTCTCCAGCTGGGGCGCACCGAACGCCAGGACCTGTTCCAGGCCCAGCCCCAGACGGTGCTCTCCGTCCAGGTCGCCGACCCCGCCCTGCAGCCGGGCCTCTTCAACCGTTTCAGCCAGGCCTTCCCCGACCTCACCTATTATGATGCCGACTTGCAGATAACCCTGCGTTATGCAGCGTGGAATGCGACGTTCCCGCTGGTGTACTGCACGGTTGTTTTTGACGCCGAAAACCGGCTGCATTCGCTCAGCGCGCGCGAAACCCCCTGGACCCTGGCACCCTCCACACCCCCGCTGCGCATCCTGTCGATTGAGCTGGATAGCGACCCCCAGCACAGCCCGCCGCGCGCCCTGCGCCTGCAGTGCGGGCGCGCCCATTACACCCTGGACCTGCAGCCTGCCCGCCCCCTGCTGGTGAACCTGGCTGCCATCCTGCGCCGGCACGATCCCGACCTGATCCTGACCGCCTGGGGCGACACCTGGCTGCTGCCGCACCTGCTGGATCTGGCCCAGCAGCACGCGCTGCCCCTGCCGCTCAACCGGGACGCTTCTCGCCCGCCTGCCCGGCGGGAGGGCCGTTCCTATTTTTCGTACGGGCAGGTGATCTACCTGGGACCCCAGGTGCTGCTCTTTGGGCGCAGCCATGTGGATATTTACAACGCCATGCTCTTCCATGATTACGGGTTAGAAGGCATCTTTGAGCTGGGCAGGGTGAGCTCCCTGCCGCTGCAAACCGTGGCGCGCGCCTCCCCGGGCACCGGCATCTCTTCAATGCAAATCCTGACTGCCCTGCGCCGGGGAGTGCTGGTGCCCTGGCATAAACAGCGCCCGGAGGACCTTAAGATCGGCGCGCGACCTGATGCACGCCGACCAGGGTGGGCTGGTGTACCAGCCTACCACCGGGCTGCACCGCGACGTGGCGGAGATCGATTTCATCTCGATGTACCCTAGCATCATGGTGCATTTCAACATTTCGCCCGAAACGGTGGATCAAAATGCTCCGGCGGCGCGCAATGTGCCCGAGCTGAATCTGTGGATCGACCAGGAACACCGCGGGCTGATCCCTGAGACGCTGGCCCCCTTGCTGGAAAAACGGATCAACCTTAAGGAACAGCTGGCTCTGGCGCCCGCCTGGGATCCACGCCGGGAAGCTTATAAGGCGCGCGCCTCGGCCCACAAGTGGCTGCTGGTGACCTGTTTCGGTTATCTGGGTTATAAAAATGCCCGCTTCGGACGCATTGAGGCCCACGAAGCCGTCACGGCTTACGGGCGCGAAGCCCTGCTGCGCGCCAAGGAAGCCGCCGAAGACCTGGGGTTCACCGTTCTGCATTTGTATGTGGACGGGATGTGGGTGCATAAACCGGGCTGCCGCCTTGTGCCCGATTTTCAGCCCCTGCTGAACGAAATCCTGGACCGGACAGGCCTGCCGGTGGCGCTGGATGGGGTTTACCGCTGGGTTGCCTTCCTGCCATCGCGCGTTAACCCGCGCGTACCGGTGCCGAACCGCTACTTTGGTGTCTTCCAGGACGGCTCCTTGAAAATGCGCGGCATCGAAACCCGCCGCCGCGATACGCCGCCCTTTCTTAAGAAGCTACAGCTTGAAATGCTGGCTGCGCTGACCGGACTGAATCTCGACGCGCCCCCGGTGTGCCGGGGATGCAAGGAATCAACCTGACCTCCCTGCTGGAGTTGCTGCGTCGCAGGCTGCAGGATTTCGCGCGCGGGCCGCATCCCCCTACCCGACCTGCTGGTTACCCACAAAGTCAGCCGCACCCTGGAGGAATTTCGCAGCCCTTCTCCAGCCGCGCGTGCCCTGCACCAGCTCCAGACCATTGGCAAGGTGCTCAAACCGGGCCAGCACGTCCGGTTTCTTTACCTCCGCGGCGAACCGGGCGTACATGCCTGGGACCTGGCTGAGCCTCCCGACCCGGCCTCGGTCGATGTTGCCTACTACAGCGTGCTGCTGGTCCGCACCGCGGCCACCATTTTGCAGCCATTTGGTGTGGATGAGGTCACCTTGCAGCACTGGTTATTTGCCAATGCGGCCTACGGCGCCCGGCCCGGCATTCTGCCGGCACCCGCCGCGCGCCGTTACCCCCTGCTGGCAGGTGTGCCAGCCGACGGGAGTAACGCGGCACGCCTCTCCCGGCCTAGAGGGAAAGGCGTGCACAATCAAGGAAAGGGGATTGGGGAATGGCGATTGGCGGGAGGATTGCCAACCATCACCAGTTATGACGCCGGGGTGCAGCATGAGATACGGGCAGCGCGCACCAATTTAACAGGGAAATGAACTGGCTTGCCAGGTGCAGTAGCGGCATCCCTCAGATAGTTTCGGTTACCTTGGTCAGACCACGCGGCGCGTCTGTGTCATAGCCCTTGACCCCCGTCAGGTGGTAGCAAAACAGCTGGGCCGGGACAATCGCCACCAAGGGCGTCAGCCATTCTGGAATTCCGGGAGGCAGCTCAATTCTGGCCTGCGCCAGCGCGAGTACAGCCGGGACATCAGAGATGATTAAAAGCTCAGCGCGCGCCCGATCATGCAGGCGGCGCAGCAAATCCAGCATGCCCTCCAGCACGCGGCCCTCGGGAGCGACCGCCATTACCGGAAAACCACGCTCGACGACCGCGACAGGACCATGTAAAAAATCAGCCGACGAATAAGGTTCCGCCAGCACGTAGGTCAGCTCTTTCAGCTTTAAAGACCACTCAAACGCCGTAGCATAGTTATAGCCGCGCCCAAGCACCACGCAGGTGTGCATAAACCGGTAGCGCTCAGCCAGCGCGGCAATGTCTTCATCCAGCGCCAGGACCTGCTTGATCCAACCAGGCACCCGCGCCAGCGCCGCCTGCCGTCCTGCATCCGTGTCGAGTGCCAGGGATAACATCGCCACCGCCATCAGCTCAGCCGTATAGGTTTTTGTAGCAGCCACGGCTTTTTCTGGGCCGGACTGGATATCCAGGACAAACTCGGCGGTATGCGCCAGCGGCAAATCCGGGAATGCGGTGATTGCCAGCGTGGCGCAGCCCTGCCGCCGGCCTTCCGCCAGCACACCTACGATGTCCGGCGACTGCCCGGACTGCGAGATGCCCACCACCAGCGCCCCATCCAGGCGCGGCGGCTGCTCATACAGGGTGAACAGCGAGGGTGCCGCCAGGGCAACTGGCAGGCCATTTGCCGCACCCCACAGATACTTGGCATACAGGCCGGCATGGTCGGATGTCCCGCGTGCAGCCAGGAAGATGTAGCGAAACTCGCGGGTCTGGATCGCCCGGGCAATTTCCTGAATTGTCTGCCACTGCGCAGCCAGCAAGTTCTGCAGGACAGCCGGTTGTTCCAAAATTTCAGAATGCAGAGTCATGGTCGTTACCTGTTTCTTGTCAGACCGGCAGAAAGAGTATGGATCAGCGTGCCAGCAGAATCATCACAACTGAGTTCCCAACACATCAGCCCGCCTAACTGGTTGTCTTCCACGTAGTCAACTTTTCGAGCGATCGAAATGGGGTCATCATAAGTTATAAACGTGCCATCTGCCGGATTGTATAACCACGGGACGTTTGCCTCGGGATGCCAGAAGCGTTCGTATACGGGCAGATAATTGGCGACCAGATCAGCATAATCAAACGTGCCTGGTTCGCGGGTGCCGGCGGCGGGGTGAGGAGCGGCCTGGTACAAACCATGATTTATGTCTGGCACTCCTTGCCAGCCGCGCCCGTAAAATGGCACCCCGACAACCAGCTTATCGGGTGGTACGCCTGCTTGTAAATAGCCGCGGACGGCTGCATCCAGATTGTAAAATTCTCTGATGACAGAGTCTGGTTCAGGATCATCAGAGGGTGCGTATAAGGGTGCATTAAAATTTGTCACCGGTTCCGCAAGAATGTGAAAATCATACGTCATTAAATTGATCCAATCCAGGTAAGAATGGATCAGCGCGAGCTCGAGGTTAGCATATTCCGCAGGGCGGGCCGAGGTGGCGATCGTCAGCAGCGGGTGTATGCCAGGTGGGCGGCTCAAGCCATCCAGCTGGCCGCGAAATTCCTCCAGCAGCAGCGTGAAGTTGCGGCGGTCAACCTCCCGTCCAGTCTGTAAACCACCCGCGACCGGGAACTCCCAATCCAGGTCAATACCATCAAACACGCCCGCAGATTGCTCGAAGAACAGCTCGATACAGGAAGAGACGAATTCCTGGCGAGAGCTTGCGGTAAGCGCAATATCAGAAAATCGATCGGAGCCAGTCCACCCGCCAATGGAGATGAGCGTTTTTAAATGAGGGTGTTCTTGTTTGAGCTTGCGAAACTGGTTGAAGTTGCCGTGCTGACCAAGCTCACCATCCGGCTGCCCATCAACACTGTCTTGCGCCTGAAACCGGCGCTTGATATCTGCCTGCGGATTCCCCAAAACACAACGATTGGAGGACGGGGAAATCGCTGCAAAGGCATAATTGAGGTGCGTCAATTTCGCGGCTGGTACCCGTTTGGGAGTGTACCCTGACTGCGCGCCCCATGAAGTGAAGTAGCCGACAATTCGCATGCGTTCGCTCTGGGTATTATTGGGTGATGCCAAACCCAATTGGATATAGACCAGGGATCGAGACCGGCAGGCGTCCCCGGGGCAGCACCGCCCCAAACAACACAGCCGCCAGGGCCTGCATGGACGGCTCACAAAGGCTGTAGGTGCACAAGTAAGTTTCTGCCTCAGGGATCACTGCCAGGTCATACGGCAATCGCAAGGCAACCACAACAGTTGGAATTCCGCTTTGCTGCAGAATGTTCGCCAGGGCAGCTTGCCCGGGCTGCATGGATGCATTCACCGTTCCCAGGATGACAGCCTGATAGCTGACCCGGTTGTGCTGAAGATGCTCCACAAGCGCAGCTATCTCTGCATCGTCCGGGTTGTGCGCGTAATAAATTTCATCGACATGTGCTGTGTAGGCGCGCAGCGCCTGAGGTAGGGTGTGCGTGAGGTAGGATGAGGTATCGGCAGGAGTCAGATCCACCAGCCGGGGAAGCAGGACCGCCAGATGCTTCCGGTCGCCCCCATGGAGTGGCAGCAGTGGCTTCCGATCTCGCACCAAGGTGACGGACCCGACGGCAATTTCGGCTGCTACGGCGCGGTGCGCTGCGCAGCCCACAACCTCCAGGTCAGGCGGCGGGCCAAACGATTCCAACCACTGCTTGAGCTCCAGGACCCGCGCGGCAGAAGCCTGGACAATCTCGGCGGTTAAACCCGCTGTTTCAGATAGTTGTCCGGCAGGCGTCTTTTGCTCCGCGGCGTTCAGCAGGCGTTTGTAGACACGCTGGTGGTCAGCAGGGTCCCGCGTCAGCAGGAGCAAATCGGCTCCAGCAATCGCCGCCTGGGCCGCCTCCTCGCCCAATTCATCTTCCTGCCGGATTGCGTGCATATCCATGGCATCCGTAACGATCACCCCTTCGAAGCCCAACTTCTGGCGCAGCAAGCCGGTCAACACCTGTTGGGAAAGTGTGGCTGGTAAATCAGAGCGTCCAGTGATGGCAGGCAAAGCCAGATGGGCAGACATCACCAGTCTGACCCCCACCTGAATGGCGGCAGCAAATGGCATCAGCTCCACCTGCTCCAGCCGCTCGAGCGAATGCGGTACAGACGGGAGGCCGTAATGTGAATCGCTGCTGGTATCACCATGACCCGGAAAATGTTTGGCAGTGGCAGCCACGCCGGTCGACTGCATGCCAATAATAACGGCTGAGGCCAGCTCTGCTACCCTGGCAGGGTCCTCGCCAAAGGATCGGACCCCAATGACCGGATTTTTGGGGTTTTTATTAACATCGCAGACCGGCGCATAATTAACATTGATCCCCATGGCAGCCAGCTCGCGCCCACAAACCTCACCAGCCCGGTGCGCCAGCTCGGCCGAATCTGCCGCTCCCATGGCCATATTACCTGGCAGCGGAGTTGTCCCGCTGCCCATCGCCACCAACTGTCCCCCTTCCTGGTCTGCGGCAATCAAAAATCTCGGCAGCCCGGCTGCATCTCCAGCCTGCTGCAGTTGTTCCGTCAGGCCGCGGACCTGGGCCGGGGTTTCGATGTTGAACGCCCGAAACAATGTAAATCCGGCCGGCCGGATGCGGGCCAGCACAGATTGCATCTGTGGGGGCAGAGCTGCTTTGCCCTCAAAGGCCAGCAGGATCATTTGACCAGCAGCATCAGCTGGTGTGAGCGGCGATTTTCCAGGGATCATGCCCGTTTCCCCACAGTTAACCTTTGACGGCACCTGTCAGGCCTTGCACGAACTGTTTTTGAAGCAGGGTAAAGAAGATGATGATTGGAACGATCGTCATCACTACGCCCGCGGCAATACCGCGCGCATCGTTGGCAAACGCCCCCTGCAGCGCGACCAGCCCGACCTGGAGGGTCATGTTTTCACGTGCGTGCAGCATGAGGGAGGGCCAGAAGAAATTATTCCACTGCTCGACAAAGGTGATGATCGCGACCGTCGCCAGCGACGGTCGTACGACCGGCAGCAAGATCTCCCACCAAATACGAAATTCATTCGCTCCATCGATCCGCCCGGCATCGATTAAATCATCTGGGACTGCTTTAAATGCCTGGCGCAGCAAGAAAATATTAAGCACACCAGCCAGGTAGGGGAAGATTACTGAAGGCAGCTTATCATAATAATTAAAGACTTTTACAGCCAGGACAAAACTCGGGATGGAGGTGAGCACAGGCGGCACAATATACGTCGCCAGGAGCAGGTAAAAAATAAGATCCCGTCCTTTAAATCTCATTTTCGCCAGCGGATAGGCGGCAAGCGCAGTGAACAGGGTATTCACGATCACAATGGTGAACGTCACAAAAACGCTGTTGAGATAAAAACGCCCGACCGGCAGCAAATTCCACACCCGGGTGTAGTTATCCACTGTGGGGTCCTGCGGTATCAGTTGGGGCGGGACAGAATAAATTGGATCCAATGGTCCTTTGAAAGATGTAAACAGGACCCAGACAAACGGGAACACGGTAATAACGGCAACCAGGCCAAGGATGATGTACCAAAAAATATTTTCGAAAAAATGCCGTTTGTGGCGGGAAAGCCTTGGCTCCGCAAGGGGTTTAGTCTGGGTAGGCTCCGTCATTCTGCCTCCGTGCCGCGCTCAAGCAGACGGATGTTTCCAATGGAAAAAATCAAGGTAATCACCAGCAGCACTATGGCTATCGCCGAGGCCATCCCTGCGTGGTTTAACCGAAATGCCTGGCGCCACAAATAAAATACGACGGTCACTCCACTGTTCAAAATGCCGCCCAGGCCACCGGTCAGGATATAAATTTCATTGAATACCTGCAGGGCAGCCAGGCTTGAGATCACCGCCACGAACGTTATCTGGGGACGCAGTCCGGGAATGCTGATATGCCAGTGTTTTTGCCAGGAATTGCAGCCGTCAATCAAAGCAGCATCGTAAAGCTCTTCCTGGATATTTTGCAGCCCTGCGAGGAATATCATCATGTAATACCCCATGCCCAACCAGGTGGTCAGCAGCATGGCAATCGGCAGGGTGAACGCAGGTTCAGCCAGCCACTGAATTGGCTCTTTGAGAAATCCCAGCGATATGAGAAGACTGTTGATAATTCCATTTGTATCCAGCATCATCCGCCAGGCAATGCCAACGGCGATGCTGCCGCTGATCACCGGGATAAAAAACAGCGCCCGGAAGGCGTTAATCCCCGGAAGACGGCGATTGACTGCAATGGCAAGCAAGATCGAAAGAACAATTAATGCGGGAGTAACCAGCAGGTAAATAAATGAATTTTTTAACGCCAGCCAAAAAATTGGATCGCTTGCCAGCCGTTGGTAATTTTCCACGCCGATCCAAACCGGGGGAGTGACGATGTTGTAATCTGTGAAACTGTAGTACACCACGGCAAAGATTGGGTACAACAGGAACACCGCGATCACAATCAGCGCCGGTGTCAGGAAAAGATACGGCGTAAGAGAAGTCTTTCTCGTCATGGAACCCTACCTGGGCCAGCCCTCCTTTATGGGGAGGGCTGGCTCGATGTTGGGAAAGAAAATGCTTATGGCAGCAAGGCGTTAGCCTGAGCAACGGCGTCTGAAAGCGCCTGCTGAGGATCCACGTTATTGAACAGGGCCTGCTGGACTGCCTGCAGGACAATGTTGTTTACGTCGGCTTTGTGAGGAATCGTGGGGACGATGTCTGCCAGCTTGGAAACTGCATCCTTAGCATACGGCTTGGCACTGTCCTCGATCGCAACTGGGGCAGCTGCGAAGAACGGGTCGTCATAAGAAGCCGGGGTGGAGGGGTAAATCGAAACGATCTTGGCGAACTCAAGCATACTGCGCGGATTGGAGAAAAACTGTGCCAGGGCAATGGCCGCATTGGGGTACTGTGTATCACTCTTCACAGAGAGCGCCATCAAACCTTTGCCCACCACACCCGACTTGCCCACTGGCGCGGGCACTACGGCCAGATATCCATACAGGCCCGGGTTATTGGCGCGCACTTCACGAATGAGGTTCGGGCCTGTGTTGTAAAACGCCGCCTGACCGGAGGTAAACAAGTCCAACCCTACCCGGTCCTGATCGGTTACAAGTACGGTCCTGTCTACCGTGCCTGCCGCAACCATGTCGGCATACATTTGCAGCCATTCAACAGCATCTGGTGAGTCGAAGGTAAAGGCAGTGCCATCCGCGTTGATGACATCGACACCACCTTCGTAGGTCATCTGGGCGAGCAGATCGTTTACGGTCAGCCGGATCGCGCACAGGGTGCCGGTGGTGTCTTTGATCGTCTGGCATAATTCAGGAAGCTCTTGTACTGTCTTCGGAAAGTCCTCGATCGCCAGGCCCGTTTGATCGTAAATCTCCCGGTTAACAAGGTCCACCTGAATCCCCTGATACCACGGGAACTGGTAGTGCATACCTTCAACTAACTGCTGGTCCCACAAATTGGGGAAATATGTGTCCACCACTTCCTGCGGAACCAGATCGTCCAGGGGCAGAAGCAGACCCTGGGAGGCATAATCCGAAACCCACCCTTCCGAGATTGACAGGTTGATTACATCGGGAGCATTTCCGGCAGCAAAAGCATTACGAAGGTCATCCTGGAATGTCGCCTGGTGATCTTCCCAGTTGACGGTAACACCTGGATAGGCTTCCTGGAAGCGGGCAATGGTATCCTGGATAAACTGGTCGAATGTGGGTGAGAGCCAGAAAGTCCATAGGCCGATCTCAGCTCCTTCTTCAACATTCGGGATAACGGCTTCGGGATTCGGTCCGGGTGTGGGGGTCACCATCACTTCTACCTGGACAGTTTTTTCCACCTCAACCAGGCGGGTCGATTCAACGACTACAGTTTCAAAGACCGTTTCCGGTTCGCTGACCGAAGTAGGTGTTGCTGTGGCGCAGGCACTCAGCAGAATGCTCAACGCCAAAATTAGAGCGAATAGTTTAGTACGCATGTCTGTCTTCTCCCATGGTGCGTAATTGGATGATTTGATCAGAGGTCCACTTAGTAATCAAGCAGCAGTTTCGATCGTGTCTTACTCCTTTCATAGATGTTCTCCTCAGGTACTGATGTGGGTTTACCTGTACCCGATTGGTATTCAATTTACGCCTGCCAGTCGGTCTGCGACATCCTTGGCAAAGCGCTGGATAAATTCCTGTACAAAGGTCAAAGTATCTCGCTCCGGATCGGTGATGAGCGGGGTGAGATCCATTGCAAAAGACAAGCCCGTGGTGCTGTCAACACCATGCGATTCGAAATAGGTCGCGTTGGCCCGGCGGCGGCCCATGCTGGCAAGGTCATATCGTTTTCCACCGGAAATTTGTGAATCAAAGACGCCTAATAAAGCAGACTGGAGGCCTTCTTGGGCTGATAAATCAAACGCTACTTTGTCCTGATCCAGCATCCAATCCAGATCACGCCAGACTTCGCAGCCAAAGAGCTGCTGGGGGCGGTCGGCTTCCGGCAGGCAGCGGATTGCAGTTATTGCCCGTAGGGCGACCGCGACATGAGTATCGTGCTTGTCTGCCAGGTTGTGCGTATATACGACCTGGGGTCGGGTCAGCGTAAGGAGTGCCGCCAGGTCATCGACCGGTTGGCGATTGGCAGCATTTTTGATCGTTTTACTGGGGTAATCGAGCATCACCTGGGCGGCGTATTCGCCGATTTGAGCAGCTTTGTATTGTTCTTTGACTCGCACCTGGCGCATCTCATCATCTGAATAGTGAGCATAAATCCCGTTGCGCGGCGATCCACTCCCGTCGGTGACTACCACACCGGTAAACCAGCGGTTCTGGCGCTGGAAGCATTCCAGGATAGGCGCGGCAGCCATTATTTCAATATCGTCCTGGTGGGCGCTGATTGCCATATGCGTTGTGCGCTCGAGAGCCAGCACTGGGTCCAGACCATCGGGGACAAAAATTTCTGCTGTGTCCAGAGAAAATCGCATTCGGGCTCCTATTTCTTCACGATTGGCAGGCTTGCCGCAGCAATGGACTGCCCTACCCGCCGGCTTTTCTCATCCGGCAGCTGGACGTTGATCCGCTCTGCCAGCTCGGGAAACTCGGCTTGCAGCACCTGCCGGGCTCCGTCGAGGATCAATTCACCTCCCCGCCCAGAGGTGCATCGTCCCAGAATCAGGGCGTGTTTGAAATCGTAATAATCAGCATAATGGGCCAGGGCATATCCCAGGTAAACTCCCATCGTCTGCCAGATTTGAACTGCACCTGGATGTCCACCCCTTAACTTTTCCTGGACAAACTCCAGGCATACGGCATCCGTCAGACCTGCAGGTATTTCGATGCCTGCCATTGGCGCCAGGCGAAAAACACACTGCTGGGAAAAATAAGTCGAACCGCAGCCAATGTCATGCGACCACTCATCGACAGGCGCCGTCTGGCTATAATCCACCGGCGCAAAACTCATCTCGTTCAGCCAGCCCAGGATATGGCCATTTAAATCAACGTACCCTGCGGCTTCGCTGGATCCCATGGCAATCCCAAGCACACCATTGTCTTCCAGGGACATGGAACCCGCCAGGGCGGTGACATCCCCATCATTAATCACCTCCAGGGGCACACCCAGCTCAGACTGAATGCGCAGGAACAGGTTACGGACCTTGTGGAATTGTTCGGGCGGAACTGCGCGGAACAAAGAAGCCACCATCGGCCGGTTGTTGATGTAAATTCCGGCAGAGCTGCCTCCGATGGCATCCACCCGCGGCAGGTGCGCGGCCGCGCTTTGCAATGCAGCCATGATTTGGTGGTAGTGATATTCAGGATCAGTGTTGCTGCGGGGTTCCCAGATGACTTCTTCGCTGTAGACCGCCTGACCATCAATCAGCGCGCTGACCTTACGGTCTGAGGCGCCCAGATCGAAGCCTATCCGGCAGCCATCCAGATGCCGTCCAAGGGGCACACCTCCCTCACAGGCTGCAGGAACATCGGTTGGGGCACATGCTGTGATCTGGAAAGGCTGCTCATACACCTGGACCCCCATGAACTGGGCATCGAAGTGGCGCGGGCCATCCGGAGAATAACAGCGTTGTAGATAATCCCCAATCGAGGGTGGTCCCCCAACAAAGATCTTAAATCCGCCGCGCTGCCACAACAGAAATTTAAGCAGGCGTTCGGCAAAAGGCAGGTTCTCGCCCGCATTGGGATGGTCTTCCGGAAAAACCCAGGTTTCGAAGCGCGATACCTTACCGTTATCGCGCTCTATTCCAAATACCAGCGGCGCACCTCCACCACCAAGCGCCTGTGCATACATCCGGTTTGCCAGCACGGCTGGTCGAAAATCCGCGTCCAGCGGCGGCGTAATGAGAGGCTTTTTGAGAGTGAATAAATCTGCCATTCAGACCTCAAAGAGGGCTAATCTATCCAGGGTTGGCTCAAAAACAACAGCGCATAATTGTTTGCCAGCACAGCTGAGGCACCCAGCAATACGCTGTCCCGGCCCAGCTGTCCGAGCTCAACTCTGGTATCCTGGGCAAGCCTGGTAAGCGTCTTCTGATTGATCGTCTCGCATACGACCTCCAGCCAGGGCTCGCCAAAACAGGTCATATCGCCAGAGAGGACAATTTTCTGGATGTTCAACGTTCCGACCAGGGCTGAAATGGCAATTCCCATGTAATATGCAGACTCGAGAACGATCTGGCGGATCGCGGGATCACCGGCCTCAAACGCTCTGCAGATCGATTTCAGATTGATCTCAGAAGAAATGGCGGGCAGTTCCCTCACTGTTTTTTGAGCTGCAAGCAACTTCACCTGTTTGACCAGCGCCTGGACACTGGCGACAGTTTCCAGGCAGCCGTAATTTCCGCAGCGGCACAACAAACCGCCATCCCTCACAGCAACAATGTGGCCAATTTCGCCCGCACCACCGCCATCTCCCTGAAACAAATTTCCATTGATAACGATCCCGGCTCCCAACCCCTGGCGGGCGTTGATCACAACCAGATTGCTTTCGGAAAGGTGGCCTTCGCCATAGGTATACTCACCCATTGCCGCCGCATGGCTGTCGTTCAATACATACACTGGCAGGTCGTAACGCTCTTCAAGCATGTCTGCCAGCGGTAGATTGTTCCAATCAAGATTGACAGCATTGATAACAATCCCATCGCGCGTGTTGACGAGGCCGGGTGTGCCAACGCCAATCCCGACCAGGGGGCGGTGGTTGCTCGCTAACAATTGATCCAGGGTTTGAAATACCAAAGCCAGGGCTTCTTCACCCCCGCGCTCATCAACTGGAGTGGTGACAGTTGCGCAAATTTTTCCCCGCAGGTTAATTATGGCGCCCCGAAATTCAGAGTGCGCCAGATCAAGTCCGATCAGGTAGCGCGAATCTTCCGCAAGGCTCAACAGAATGGGCGATTTCCCTCCCTGAGATTCGCCGACTCCGACTTCGCTGACCAATCCCTCCTCAAGCAGGGCAGTGATAATTTCAGAGACTGTCGTGCGAGTCAGGCTGGTGGCGCGTGCAATTTCTGCCCGGCTGATCTGGTTGTGATCAAATATCGTTTTAAGTACCAGGATGCGGTTATGTTCTTTCGTGTGTTGGCGGGTCGCTTTTTTCATTTTTGATCAAGGGGATATCTTTGTTAGTCCATTGACCTTACAATTCAAAGTATAATTATTTTTATTATCTTGTCAACAAATTCATCCTTCCCCTGCCTGCACCCTCTTCCCTTCATTTGGCACACTTCATGCAACAATCTGTGCAGAATCCGGATACTTAATATAGAATCACGCAAAAGTGCTATGCCGCTTGACGCTTTAAATGCATTATGCTAGTATCATTGAGAAACTTTACACATTTACCGGATCGAAAACCACCGGTTGCCCTATGTCGAGGCCACCGAGGGTGGATATCTGAAAGTGGAGTGTTGCACATGAAGAATAAACGCTTCCTAATTCTTTCGGCTGCTGCGATCATCCTGGTTTTGCTGCTGGCTGCCTGCCAGATGCCCGCATCCACGCCGCCCCCAACCCAGGATGGGAGTACATCATCCACAGATACAGGTTTTCCCCGGCCTGAAGATGCCACTAATCCTTTTGAAGGCCTGGAATTAATGGCAACTCAAACCGCCATGGCAGAAGCCGGCATCACCCCAGGCACTCAGCCAACTCAGGAACCCGGGACTGGAGAGCAACCTACCCAGCCTCCGGATCAACCACAGGTGCAGCCAACCCAGCCTCCAGATCAACCACAGGTTCAGCCCTCTGCCCCTCCGCCAGAAGTCGATAGCAGCGTTCCATCTCCCACCCCGGGAGTACCAGCGACGCATATCATCCAGGCCGGTGAGTTCCCATACTGCATCGCCCGGCGCTACAACGTCAACCCCAACGAGCTTCTGGCAGTAAATGGATTAAGCCGCTTCAGCACCGTCCTGGTTGGCACATCGCTTAAAATGCCCCAAACTGGTAACCCATGGCCCGGTACGCGCGCGCTGGTCAGCCACCCGACCACCTACACAGTGCAATCGGGCGACACCATTTATAAAATTGCCTGTTATTTTGGGGATGTGGATCCAGTATACATGGCAGAAGTTAATGGCTTGAAATCGCCCTACTCCCTCACTGCAGGCCAAACTCTACAAATCCCATAATTTTATATAGCCTGGCACCATTGATCAAAATAGAGCAGCCCCAAAACGGCTGCTCTATCCTTATTTATCCATTAATATCGGACAGGAGCCGCCATGAAATTCGAAACCATTCATTCGCAGATTATGTACCTGGGTCGCGCGTTCAAAGTCCGTCAGGACGAAGTTCGCCTGCCCGGAGGTGGTTCAACCCGGCTGGATATCGTCGAACACAGCGGCGCCATCACGATCTTACCATTAGACTCAGCCAACAATATCTGGTTTGTGCGCCAGTATCGGCATGCTACCGGAGAAATCCTGTTAGAGCTTCCAGCTGGCACCCTCGAACCAGGAGAGCTGCCCCTGGAGGCAGCTCAACGCGAAATTCGCGAGGAGATCGGCATGGCTGCCGAAACCTTAACCTTGCTTGGCGAGTTCTTCCTGGCACCTGGCTATTCGACGGAGTATATGTACATTTACCTGGCAACAGGTCTGCGTCCTGATCCCCTACAGCAGGACGAGGATGAATTCCTTTCCATCGAAAAAATCCCTGTCTCACAAATCCACAATCTGGTGGCAGAAGGTTCGTTGCGGGATGCAAAATCCCTGGTAGGCCTATTCCTGGGGCGCAGCTACCTGGATCTTTGATCGCTGGCTGGCACCGGTCGACCGGCCCGATTTAAGGAAAAGCACCGTTTTTTCATGGTAAATTTAAACCTGTTGTATTTACATCGCCTATTTGGGAGTTTTCATGCAGCATTTTTCCATCAAAGAGTTCTTAATCGGTAAGCCGTTCCCCACCAGTATGGAAATCCACGAACGCCTGGATAAAATCCGCGGGCTGGCTGTCTTTGCATCAGACCCGATCAGTTCGAACGCCTATGCGACCGAAGCAATCATGAGTGTGCTCATCGTTTTAGGCAGCCAGGCTCTGGCGCTCACCTGGCCGATTGGACTAGCAGTCGCCGCGCTGGTCCTGATGGTCGTCTTCAGTTATGTCCAGACGATCATGCATTACCCCTTGGGGGGTGGCGGGTACATGGTAACCAAGGATAACCTCGGGAAAATTCCATCCCTGGTCACAGCTGCAGCGCTTTCGACAGATTACATATTAACGGTCTCGGTATCGATATCCGCAGGTGTACGCGCGGTGACATCTGCCTTCCCTGAGATGTATCCTTACCGGGTTCCCCTGGCACTATTAGCGATTGTGATCATCACCTGGATCAATTTGCGCGGTGCGCGTGAGAGTGGAACAATCTTTGCCATCCCAACCTACGCATTCGTCGCTGGCGTTTTTCTAGTCATCCTGGTCGGGTTAGTGCGCTACACTGGTTTGTTTGGGGCAGCACCAATCCCGGTCGATGTGCATGCCGTTCCGGCGCAGGATGCTGTTACCGGGTTTGCATTTCTCTGGCTGATTTTGCGCGCATTTGCCGGTGGCTGTACCGCATTGACCGGTATTGAAGCAATCAGTGACGGAGTCATGGCATTTAAACCACCCGAAACAAAAAACGCAGCTCGCACCATGGTTTCCATGGGGATTATCGCCATGACTTTGTTCATCGGCATCACTTTTATCTCAACCCATATTTACCTCATTCCTGAAGAAGCGGAAAGCATTCTTTCCCAGATGACTCGCGCGGTTACCGGGACCGGGATCATCTATTATTGGGTGCAGTTTTTCACAGCCATGATCCTGTTCCTGGCAGCCAACACAGCCTACCAGGACTTTCCCCGCCTCAGCTCCTACCTCGCCAAAGATAATTTTATGCCGCGCTGGATGACAAACCGCGGCGATCGCCTAGTTTTCAGTTCAGGCATCTTGGTGCTGGCAGTCCTGGCTTCGGTCGTCATGATCATCTTTCAAGCGAATGAAATCGCCATGCTCCCGCTGTATGCAATTGGAGTCATGCTGACCTTCTGCCTCTCGCAGGCAGGGATGTTTATCCTCATGGGCAAGATCGCCCAGCTTAAGCCAGGTGAATCGGTTCATACGAAAGTTACCGAAATCCACTACGAAAAAGGGACCACATGGAAACGCACCATCAATGCAATGGGGTCTGCTGTGACGTTTATCGTGTTTCTGATCCTGCTGACAACCAAGTTCTTGGAAGGTGCCTGGATCGTGGCGATTGTCATCCCGCTTCTGATTGGGATGTTCTTGCTCATCGACCGGCATTATAAAAATGTCTCGCAAGCACTCAGCACGAAAATGCTCACGATGGATGATATTGTGGATGTGGCGAACGTAGTCGTCGTCCCAATCGCGGACATCCATCGTGGGGTGCTCCGGGCTTTGATCTACGCGAAAAGGATTTCGGATGACGTGCGCGCTGTGTGCATTACTACCTCCCCGGAAATGAAGGAGCGCCTGCTCAGCCGCTGGGAACGTTTTCCGGAAATCACATCAGATATCACATTAATCACAATCGATTATGATTTCCGAGATATCCTGACTCCGCTGGTGAATTACATCGTCGCGGTGAATAACGAAGAATTTCCCGAGCTGGTTACCACGGTTGTGGTGCCAGAGTTTATACCCACCAACCGTTTGGAACACCTGCTTCACAACCAGACCGCCAACCGCCTGCGTTCCCGTCTCAGGCTGTACAAGGATATCGTGATTATTGATGTACCCTACCAGATTGATTCTGTCATCGAACGCCTGTCTCCAGCCAGTCTTGGTGAAGCTTTTTTGAATGGGCGTAAAAAACAGCCCGGCCAACGACCGGATAGATCTCCCTCACCGGACAGCCAGGATGAACCGGCACACGGAGATACCCGTTCTGGCGGACCTGAGCCAGCGATCGATTAGTGGGAATACACAAAATCCATAATAGGCTGGGTCTCTTGGGAATCCAGCCTCTTACCTTAAATCTCCAGCATGCATAATTATTATGCAAACGAGATTTCAGTCTCCTAGCTGATTACCATCTAGCCTGAACTCATGAACGACGAACGTTTTAACCGGTGAAAAAGCGACTCGCTCGTAAACTCTTAACGCGCCAGTTGGATTGGCAGTATCCACACCCAGCGTAGCGTAATCCAGGCCTTCTAGCTTAAAAGCTTGCATGGAAGCATTCAGCAGCGCTGTCGCCAGGCCGCGCTTGCGCCAGGGCCGGCGCGTACCAAGCTGATGGACCCAGCCTTCCTGTATGCCACGCTGCTGGTTGCGCTGCGGGTTGACGCCGTTCACACTGAAGGCGGCAATCTCGCCTTCATCCATAACCAGGTAGGTCAGGTCAGGACGAAAATCTTCACCACCGACGAACCACATTTGCCAGTCTTCTTCGGTCACCGGGGTGAAATTCCAATGATCTGCAAACGCTTCATTAAAAGTATCTCGCAGTGCATCCGACTGTTCAGACTGGTATGTGACCAACTCCAGGCCATCGTAAAGAACTGGTATGTCGATCGGCTGAACAAGATCTCGGCGCATGTGATAAAAATTGCGCACCCGCTCGAAACCCAGTGCATCGTAGACTTCCAACCTGTCTTTAAGTACATCCTGGGTGCTCACCCCTATGACACGCGGCAAGTCACCCGGGAGAGCACGCAGCAGAATACTGGCGCGTTCCTTGGCCCATTCCGCCAGCGCGTATCGCAAACCGGGTAAGCTGTGATCCGGGTGGATTTCAAGCCATAAATAGGCCTGGCGCTTATCGAATGGCTCGGGGTTGATAAAGATAAAACCCATGGCTGCAGCTGCCCCATCACTGGTCACCGCGATTAGAGTTTGTTGATCAAGATCTTTCAGCCAGGCATCTTCAAATTCCTTTTCGAAATCAGTCAGGGTTCCAGCAAGCTGTACTCCTTCGATCCGGTCACGTTCCAGCAGCAAGGCATGCAGTTGCCCTGCGTCCGCACGGGAGGCAGACCTCCACGTGAACGGTGGATATTTAGTCGCAATTGGTTGAGAAACCGTCGCAATCATCGCAAAACTCCTTTCCAAGGCACAAATATAATTTCATCGATCAACAGGCTATTCACAACCAGGGCGGGCAATAGCACCACACCGTAGCTTCCCAGGTAGAATTCATGCTCCATCACCACCTGCATCCTTTGGCACCACCTAAGATTCTTGTGGAGCCGGCTCAGGCAGGGCATCGATCACTCCTCCACCTGCCATCGATTCAGGCAGATCTGCCCCCGCTTGCGCAGCGGGCAGCTTAAACTTGTACCATACCGGGATCATCGACAAAAGGACGACTCCTGCCGTAATCTGGAAGGGGAAGCGCGGGCTCACCCGCTCCCATAACTCGGCGCCTACCCAGGGTGCAGGCAAAGAGAACAAACCCAGGCTGCTGCCAATCAGGCCGAATGCGGTCCCGCGCAGCCGATCAGGGACAGCTTTGCTGGTCAGCGATTGGTATGCCGGAGCCATTATGCCGACACCCAGGCCAAACACCGCCCAGGCAACCCCAAACTGCCAGAAGCTGGCGGCGCGCAAGAAAAGCATGAGACCGCTGAAATCGAGTGCGAAACCCAACACAATGGCGATCCGGTCTCCTTTCCGGTCTGCCAGCCAACCCGCCGGAATAGTAATAATCATATTGGTAATCCCAAAAATCGCACTGAGCAAGCCAATCTGCTGCAGGTTCAACCCGCCGATCTCCTCGAGATAAAGTGATTCAAGCGTAAAGGACATTGAAAACGCAATGTCACGCACCCCGTCGGTTATCAGGATCCAGGTGAGCAAGCCTCCCCCCAGAATCATGAGGGTGATCGCACTCAGGTTGGAACGCAATCCAGAAAAGGTCAGCCGGGTGGGATTGGCTTCATAACTCTGCGCTGCTTTGCGCGCCATACCGATCCGAATCAAGGTGGCAAATGTGTATAAAATACCCGCGCACAGTAGCATGATCTTAAACCCATACATGCCTGCCAGGAATCCTCCGAGGGGCGGACCGACGACTGCCACAATCATAAAGATCGACTCTGTGATGCCGTAAACCCGAGCCCGGTTTGCCTCACTGGATTGTTCTGCAATGAACGCACCAAAGCTTGGTCCAACCAGCGCACGGGTTGTGGCTGCCAGGCCCTCCCCAATCAGAACCCACTGCCAGGTGGGTGCCAGGATCAAGCCAACATACGAAAGTACCCCGGCGACACTGCCAAAAGCAATACTACGCAGTCGACCAAGCGAATCCGAAATCCAGCCGCCCAAAATTTGCAAAGCGAGCGGGATGATTCGCGAGATGGTAAAAAACAGGCCCACCTGGACAATGCTGGCATTCAGGTCCTTCAGATAGAGCGGCAGCAGCGAGCCGTACATATTCCCGGCAATATTCGCTAATACCATCGCAACCATAAACAACTTCAAGGTGTTATTCAGCAGCGGGGCTTTATGTGGTGCTGTTCCCGCTGCAGCGTTGGCACTCATGTTGTTTACTCCTGATTTATCCACCCCAGGCGAGACAACTTGCTGGTTGACGGCGAGCCGCCAGTCCTCAATATGCCAGGGCTCAATCCAGGGGTTTATCGTAGGTTATATGCACTTTTACCGGTCGAAAGCCCATGAATTCGTAGATTCGCAGGGCCCCGCTGGTATTTTCCGTATCCACACCTAGGGCGGCTTCAGTCATACCGCGCTCCTTAAGCGCCTGCAAGCTGAGGGCAATCAATGCCCTGGCTACTCCTTGCCGGCGCCAGGGGCGCCGCACGCTGATGTGCTCGGTGTAGCCGCGGTGGCGGCTGTACTCCCGATTTTCATCCGCCAGGATGAAGCTGCGCACCATTCCGACCACCTGGTTGCCCTGCCACGCCACCCGCCAAAGGCTGGGATTCAGGTCTGGATCATCCTCGATCTCGCCGACCCACGCGTGATAACTTTCCTCGGTCGGCTCCGAAAAGCCCCAGTGGTCGCGGAAGGCTTCCTGCTCAGCGTCGAATATCTGCCGCCGATGGTCCACCCAGTTAACCGGGCGGACCTCGATTCCGGGCGGCAGCGGCAGGTCTGGGATATTTTCCAGATCGGGTCGCAGCATGGTGTAGCCATAACGGACCGGCTGGAAACCTTCACTGGCGAGCAGCGCACAATGATTCTTTTCACTTTCGCTGGCAAAGGAACGGAAAACTGCCGGCGCTTCGGCTGCCCGTTCGCCGCTGACCATGTGCCCGGCGGCAATTTCACGCACCCGCCTCTGCAGGATATAAAGCATGGCCCGCCCGATGCCACGCCGCCGCCAGGCAGGTTTGAGAAATCCAAAGTGGGTGTAGACCCACAATCCGGTATTCTCGGTCCACCAGGTCAGGCGTCCATAACCGACAACTTCTCCATAAACTTCAGCGAAAACCATATCGGTAGCCGGATCGCAGTTCGTCAGGTGAGTATACGTGCGAACGATGTCCTCAAGCGCCTCTACTCGTTCAACCTCATCTTCTTCCCGGCTGTCCATGATGACAGCCAGCATTTTAGGGAAATCGGTTTCATCCGCAAAGCCGCGGAAAGTCAGTCCCGGCACCGCTGCAACTGCCTGGCGAGCGGCTGGAATATTTTTCCAATCCATGCTGTTGGTTTGTGTGGTTTCTGAAAGCATTTTTCTCTCCTGCATCATCAATGAATCGATTTTTATTCTGCCAGCCTGAAAATCCGGCGGACGTATCGTTCCACCATAGAGACTGAATTAATCGTCTTCTCGGTGTACCGCTGCACATCCACAGGTACCACCTCGGGGTTTTCGAGCGCGAGCTGCCCGGGCGAGGCGGGTCTGGTGGGCGGCATGCAACAATTCAGCATGGCGATCACCTGCCAGGACGAAAATCGGGTCCAAAGGCCGGCCGCTCCAGGCGTTACCACCTGTGGTTGCGCGGTTCTGCGGTTTCTCGGTATTTCTTTCATCCTCGTGCACAAGGTCGATCGTAATCATAATGTTTTATCCTTGTTGCATTTCCCGGGAAACCGCACTGTGCGATTTCCCGTGTTTATCCGTTGCGGTGAAGTTTTCCTGTCCTCTTTGCGTAACGCTCGGCCTGGTTGAAGGTCCATAAGCCAAGCGGGATTGCTAACAATCCCATCAGGATCGTTGGCCAGATATATGGCCAGAGCTGGCTGGTGGAATAGCCCTCCAATAAAGCCTGCCGGGTACCATCCAATACATACGTAGCCGGGCTAAACTTCGATAAAGTCTGCAGGGCCTGCGGGAGCACCTCAATCGGGTAATAAACACCCGACACCAGCAGCAGGACGGCGATGATGACATGGGTCATTTGTGAACCGCGCTCTGGAAAGAGCAAGGGCAAAATCGATCCCATGACACCCACACCAACGAAGGAGAGACTCCCTGCCAGCAGCATAACTACTCCGCCCCACAGGTTAGCAGTGGTCATGTCGATGTCAAAAAGCACGACCGTTACTGCCAGGATTACGCCTGTGAAAAGCATGCTGTAGATGACCGCAAAAATTGTCTGTCCGGCAACATGCGTGATGCGGCGGATGGGCGCCATCAGGGTGTATTCGATGGTACCTTCCCAGCGCTCGATACTGATCAGATCTGTGATCCAGTAAAAAATGCTGGAAAGGTAACGCCACACCAGAGTGCCAATCACCAGGTATAGAACCAGGAATGTCCCATCAACATTCTCGCTGCCGCCGATATATTCCATACCCATCCCGATATAACTAACCGAGAGGCTGTTGGCGATGGAATAGACCAGCCAGACAATTTCCCAGGACCAGTAGCGTTTTACTAAGTTAAGGTTCCGTTCCATGAAGGCGTAAGACGCCCGAAATTCCGTAATCAGTGTGCTCATTGTTCACTCCACACTTATAGATTTGGCTCCAACCTGTTTTCGTTCAGCAATACCCAATCGCTGCGCAAGAGACCCATGTAAAACCAATCCCACCGCTTACCATCCCGCTGCATGGCACTCTTCAGGCGGCCTTCGATCTTAAATCCTGCCTTTTCGTAAGAGCGTATTGCCCGCAAGTTGTACTCAAAGACATTCAAAGAGACCCGGTGCAGGTTCAACACGATAAATGCATATCTCACGACAACTCGCATTGCGTCAGTGCCATAACCCTGGCCCCAGAAATCCGGCTCGCCAAGCCCAATGCCGATAAAAGCATCCCCGTGCATGCCCTGAAAACCATTTAGGTCCACAAAACCAATTGGCTTGTCTCCATCCAGGGTTCGGATGGCAAACAGGACCATGTTGGGATGTTCAGACTTATACTCTTCATCCAGCCACTCCTGCACACCCTTTGGGGACCATATCCGGATTGCATCTGCATCCAAATTTCGCATGTATTCGCCGTGATGACCCCAGCGCGAAAGCAGCTCACTAATCGCCTCTGGATCTTCGACGACTAGGCGGACCTTTTCTCCCATCAACAGTTCGCCGGATGCGCTCATTTCGTCTCCTGGCGGACCGCCAGCCACTCGGCGCGTTGGAGGCCGAATATCAACTCATCAGCGCGTTGTCCTTGCCACATCCGGGCTTCACGCCGGCGAACTTCTTCCTGAAAGCCCGCCTGAGTCAGAAACCGGACGGCCCGATCGTCAGCAGAGATAACCCAGGCGGCTACTTTGTGTTGGTTGATCTCATCAAAGGCGTATGCCAGCGCCAGCTGCAGTGCCTCACGGCCATATCCTTTGCCGCGCTCGGGGGCGCCGATTGCCAGGCGCAAGGTGCACATCCCCAGCGACCAGCCGATCCAGTCATACTGCAAAAAACCCAGCAGGCGGTTGTCATCGAGCGCGCGCACAGCAAAGTAGATCATTTCGTTTTTTTCGCCCATTCGTTTTTCAAGGTGCTCGTAATGCTTTTCCATCTGGCTGATAGAGAGCGGACGCGGTAGCTGGCAGGAAACCATCTGCATGTAAGCAGCTTCATGCGTCCAGCCAGATTCAATGGCCGCATCTTTTTTTCTGTCCACCGCTCCCAGGCGCACATTTTCACCGATTAAGAAGTCCCAATTCATGCCGGTACCTCATCATCTTCCTTAATTAGCTGCTTGCCGGTCAGCTCGAGGAATACATCTTCCAGAGTAGATTCGTGCCCATTCTTCCCAATCAGCTGTTTCAGACCAAGGGGTGTGTCGAGAGCCACAATATCTCCACCATCAATGATCGCCACTCGGTCGCAGAGTCCATCGGCCTCAAGCATGTCGTGAGTTGTCAGCAAGATCGTCGTCCCAAAGTCTTCACGCAGTTCGCGCACTACAGCCTGGACTTCACGTTTGGAGCGTGGGTCAAGACCCGTCGTCGGTTCATCCAGCAAAAGGAGTTTGGGCTTGGAAAGCAGTGCCCGGGCAATGGCTACTTTTTGCTGCATCCCACGCGACATCTCTTCCATCGGGTTATAAATCGACCGGTCATCCAACCCCAGGCGATGCAGGATGAGTACGACCTGTTTGCGGGTCTCGCTGCCGCTCAAGCCATACAGGCGGGCGCCGTAAAGCAGGTTTTCCATGGGCGAGAGTTTCTTAAAGAAACTGGCTTCTACGGATACCCGGTTGATCAAAGTTTGCACCTGCCGGGCCTGCCTGACGACGTCATAACCGAAAACTTTCACATCGCCTTCATCCGGTAATAGCAGGGTTGCAATCAAGCGGATCAGAGTTGACTTGCCCGAGCCATTTGGGCCAAGTACACCAAAGATTTCGCCCTGCTTCACAACGAAGGACACCCGGTTGACTGCGACAATCACTTTTTTGCGGGAGTTAGGATTGTTTCCGTTTCCGTTTCCATTTCCATTTTCATGGTCTGGCTTGTTAAGGTTCCCGCTGCTGCTTGTACTAGCTTTCCCGTTCTTGCTCTTTTTCAAGAGCTGGCGCAAGTAGGATTCACCGGGTTTTTCAAACTTTTTATAAGCATTGGTAACAACAATTGCATCGTCCATTTTTTGCCTCTTATCTTCCAGTATTTCGCCGCGATTATTCTTTCGGAAACAGAAAACAGGCCACGGCGGTCCCCGCGGCCTGTTCAGAAAATCGTCCCAGGATAAAAAAAGCCACGGGGCAGAGCGCACCCGTGGCTTATTCCTTACAAAGGAAGCGGTGTTCTAGAACACCCGTTCACCACCCAGAGGCGCACTCCGAAAAGGAATCAGATTACCCCCGCCAACCGCGGAGCTGATTCGCTTTCGAATTTGAGTGCAGTTATCGAACATTAAACTTTGCCTCCAAAAATGATTATCTGAACTATTTCAGACGCTAAGAGTTTACCAGACGAAAATTGATGAGTCAAGCATTAAAATTAGAGGCGTAGGTCCAATTTGAAAATATTAATTTTTCCTGTGAGCCGCCCCCATCCATGTACATTTCCCCCTATTCCAATTCTGCCGCGCTCCTGACCCTGCTTTTTATTGGCTTTTGCTGCTCTTGCAGCGTTCTCAAAAAAAGGATAGTGAGATGCCTTCCTGCTTATTATTGCTGTGAAAGACAGCATGCACTGCAGTCACATCCCTGGAAAACAGGCATCAGGCGCTGAATTTCATGTCTACCCTGTGCTGCTCCTGCCTGGTGAATTGACACCCGTCCCCGCCGAGTTTATACTTTAATCGGTTCCAAACGATCTGAGGAGGAATAAGATGAGTGTGAAAACTACCTGGTATGGACATGCCACCCTTGGCGTAGAAACCGAGGGGTATAAGATCTTGATTGATCCTTATTTTACCGGCAACCCGACAGCATCCACCAGTGCCGATCAGGTTTTTCCTGACTACATCTTGATCAGCCACGGCCATTTTGACCATATCGGCGACGTAATCACAATTGCCAAACGCACCGGCGCTATGGTCATCACTACCCTGGAAATTGCCGGCTGGCTGGGCAGGCAGGGAATCGAATCAACCCACGCCCAACAAATCGGTGGCGGATTTCAGCATCCATTTGGCTACTTGAAGTTCACCCAGGCATTTCATGGTTCTGGACTGCCTGACGGCAGCTATGGTGGCATGCCTGCTGGTTTCCTCCTCACAACCGGATCCGGAAAAAAGCTGTATTTTGCCTGCGACACCGGACTGTTCGGCGATATGGCCCTCTACGGCGATGAAGGACTCGACCAGGCTGTACTGCCGATTGGCGACAATTTCACCATGGGTCCAGATGATGCGCTGCGGGCTGTCAAACTGCTGCGTCCGAAACAGGTGATCCCCGTGCATTACAGCACATGGCCGCCCATCGACCAGGATGCAGTAGCCTGGGCCAAACGAGTAACAACCGAAACCGGTACACCCGTCCATGTGATCCAACCCGGTGAGAGCTTTTCCCTGTAAATCAAGCGATAAAAAACGAGCGGACGGCCTGAATTTAGTATCAGGCCGTCCCTTTTTGTTTCATCAACCCGTCTGGGTTAATCCAAAACTTTAATCAGGTGATAGGTTTTGCGACCTTTGCGCAGCACAAGGAACCGCCCTTCAAGGAGCGCCTCGCTGCCCACAAACTCATCCATGCTGGCAACCCGGCGGTTGTTCAGATAAGCGCCACCCTCGTCAATCAGGCGCCGCGCTTCACCCCTGGAGCCGGTAACACCGCTTTCTGACAGCAATTCGATAATATTCAGGCCCTCACCGGACAGCCTGCTGCGCGGCATCTCGCTGGATGGAACTTCAGAAAAAATTTCCTGGATTTCATCGCCAGAAAGGCCAGTCACATCCCCCCCAAACAGGGCATGCGAGGCCTGCTCGGCGCGTGCCAGACCAGTCGTCCCATGGACGGTTTCCGTCATAACCTGAGCCAGGCGGCGCTGGGCTTCGCGCTGTTCGGGCCGAGATTGTATCGATTCCTCCAGTTCAGCAATTTCAGCCTGCGAAAGGAAGGTAAAAAACTTCAGGTACAGAACGACTTCGCGGTCGTCAGTATTTAACCAGAACTGGTAAAAGCGGTAAGGGGAGGTGCGTTCTGCTGACAGCCACACGGCTCCCGACTCAGTTTTCCCGAATTTGGTGCCGTCTGATTTGGTGATCAAAGGATACACCATGCCATAAGCTGTCTGGCCGCGCATCCGGCGCACCAACTCCACGCCCGCAGTGATATTACCCCACTGGTCGCTGCCCCCAGTCTGCATCCGGCAGCCAAAGTGGTCATGCAGGTACACAAAATCATACGACTGGAGCAGCATATAACTGAATTCAGTAAACGAAATCCCGGATTCGCGTTCCAGCCGTACACTGACTGAGTCTTTAGCAATCATATAATTGACGGTGAAATGTTTTCCTACATCACGCAAAAATTCAATCAGATTGAGGTTCATCAGCCAGTCGGCATTATTAAGCACTCGCGCTGGATTGGTGCGGCTGTCAAAATCCAAAAACTTCGCCAACTGCAGCTTGATGGATTCAACATTTTGTTCCACCTGCTGGCGGTTAAGCAGCTGGCGTTCAGATGCTTTTCCACTGGGATCACCGATCATACTTGTCCCACCGCCTGCCAGGGCAATCGGGTTGTGCCCGGCGCGCTGCAGGCGCGCCAATGCAATGAGCGGTACCATATGCCCTACATGCAGGCTGTCTGCTGTTGCGTCGAAACCATTGTAGATCGTGATTTTTTCGCGCCGCAGCAGGTCTTCAACCCCTTCCGTGGTCGAGTAGATCAGATCGCGCCAACTTAATTCATCGTAAACTGTCCCTATCATACGCTCCCCATCTCTGTGAAATAGTGCCGCTAAATTCTAACACGCCCACTAGCCTGCAAAGCAGAATTCCCCTTTTTGATCTCAATAACCCGAGCAACGCAGACATTAAACCCTTGCCCAATCGTTCAGTGGAACCAGACGCCCTCCCCTTACGTGCTGACCGGGGTAAGAAAAACTGCTTTCCTGCGTCTCATTTGTTATAATCCCCGCTAATACAGCTTGTCAGTGGCTGGCAATTGGGTTGCCGTTGCACCAGGTTGGGAGGCAAAAATGTTAAAAGGAATTTTTGGACGCCGAGAAGAAGAAGAACAAGTCCGTAAAGAGGGGCGCTTGCCACCTGGACAATCTCTTACTCAAAAATTTCCCGTACTTCACTACGGGCCTATACCAAAATTCGCTCCCGCCACCTGGGATTTCAGGGTGTGGGGGGAGGTAGAAGAAGAAAAACGGTGGGGTTGGGAGGAACTTAACCAGCTGCCGCGCACGCAGTTGGTGATGGACATCCATTGTGTCACCCGCTGGAGTAAATTCGACACCGAATGGGAGGGTGTCTCGCTGCAAACCCTGGTGAAGGAAGGTATTATTCGCCTCAAATCCACTGCGAAATTTGTTGTCGAACATGCCGAATATGGTTACACCACCAACCTGCCTTTGGAAGTTGCTTTGCAAGATAATTTTTTAATGGCCACTCATTTTGATGGTGAACCAATCACACCAGACCACGGGTACCCGCTGCGCGGCATTGTTGGGCATATTCCCGGGCGAAGTGATTTGCAGGATCCGTATTTCTGGAAAGGTGCTAAATGGCTGCGTGGGCTGGAGTTCCTGCCATCCGATCGCCCTGGGTTTTGGGAAAGGGCAGGTTATCACAACCGGGCTGATGTCTGGAAAGAAGAACGATTTGGCTGATAAAAATATGCTCCTGATGAACCAAGCCCATCAGGAGCATTTGAATTAACCGATCTTGATGCCCGGGCATTTATTCGTGTTCGGGCTCGCTCACTTTTAACATCTCACCACGCTTGACCTGGAAAACATCAAAATCGCGGGCGACGGTGGTATTGGGGAAAACTGACCTTGCTTCCGTAATCACGTCTCGTTCACGGTAGCGGCGCGAGATATGGGTCAGGATCAGGTGCTGCACACCGGCATCGAGTGCAAGCCAGGCGGCTTGCCGGGCTGTCAGGTGGGCAAACCGGTGAGCCATATCTGCTTCTTGTTCGAGGTAAGTGGCTTCAATGACGAGGGTATCCACGCCCTGGCAAACCTCTCGCAGGCTGTCTGTGTCGCCGGTGTCCCCCACATGCACCATGCGTGTTCCCGGGCGCTCGGGGCCAAGCACCTCATCTGGACGGATAGTGCGCCCATCCGGTAGGGTTACCGCTTCTCCACAGACCAACCGTTTGCGAAGCGGGCCAACCGGAACCGCCAATGCATCTGCCTTTTCCGGCAAGAACGGTCGGCGCGATTTTTCCTCAAATGCAAATCCAAAACAATCCGGTCCGCGGTGCATGACAGTAAATGCGGTTACCGAAAAATCATCCGTTGAAAAAATGATGCCGGGTTTGATCTCTGTCAATCGCACGTCCATCGGTGGTCGTACCCCACGCAGCACCACCCCATACAGCAAGTCATTGATGCGGTCCAGTGCCCAGCGCCCGCCGAGAATTTCCAGCTCGTCAATTGCTTCCCAGCGCAAAAATGTGGACAGCAAACCCGCCAGTCCCAGGATGTGATCCAGGTGCCCGTGGGTGATCAAAATGCGGTTAAGGCGTTTAAAGCCGAGGCCTGATTGCAATATTTGGCGCTGCGTGCCCTCTCCACAATCGATTAAAAATCGATGCTCATCGTGTTTGATCACCTGAGCAGACAAGCCGCGCCGGATCGATGGCGCTGAGGCTGAAGTGCCTAAGAAAACAATTTCAAACAAGCTGGCTGTCCTTTTCCACTTTCGTCGCGGGGGTATGTGGCATAAAAGGTGCAAATTATCTGGGCAGTTGCATAAGCTTTTTTGAGCCAGTGCACACCCTACCCCCAAATCAAATAGGGGGATGTACTTGCTCAAGAAGCGTATGCGATCACCCCGAGCACATTATTGTACCGCAATCTCAATTCGACCATACGTGCTATAATCAAAACCAGGTTCTTAAATGAGCAAAAAGGACACCCGCCAGGCTAACGCCGGAAAGGCGAAAAAAAAACCTCCTCCGCGCCGGCGAAGCAGCGCTTCCAATAAACCAACCCCTTCCAGAAGCGAAGCCCAACGCCGGGGGAAAAATCACGCGCCGGCTCGATCCAGCCCACCAAAACCAAAAATAACCCGTCCGGGAATGTCCTTGGACCGCAAGCTGGATATTGCGGGTATGATCATGGCCCTGGTAGGCGGCCTGACAGTATTGATCTTAGTTTCTGCGACCCGCAGTCCACTAACTGGAACGCTGATCGCATGGCTCAGCACGGCTTTCGGTTGGGGCGTTTACTTGCTGCCGCTGGCCTTCATCAGCATTGGCTTATGGCTTGTGCTGCGCGACTTTGAGCGGATTCCATGGCCTTCACCGGAGCGAGTCTTGGGGGCCGTGCTGCTCTTTTTTATCGCCTTAGTCTGGCTTCAATTTATGACCCGCCCGCTCACCCGGGAAGCGAGTTTTGCTACCGCCGAGGCCAGGCAGGGCGGTGGATATGTGGGTGCTGTGTTGCTGGAAGTTTTGCTCGCCACCCTGGGTTGGTGGGGAGCCGGCATCGTCTTACTCGCCGGGACAATGATTGGCCTGGCTCTGACCCTGGACCGCTCCATTGTGGATCTTTTCCGTTGGATGCGTCCCATCACAGATGGTGTAAAGCGCCTTGGTCAGCGTGTCAGCGTGGCGCTCGCCGCTCGGCAGGGTGGTTTGCGTGTGCCAAGTGCCACCCCCGACCAGGACCAACCCGTAGAAGTTATCTCAGCGTTACATACTCCACCAGAAATAAGCGGACAGGTTGGTCCGCGCACCGCTACGGCGCTGCCCCGGGCCGATTTCGCTGTCACCGATGCGGGTCCCCACACCTGGGTGCTGCCATCCGTTGCTGATGTGCTGGATGCCGGATCCGAGGCTGTCCAGGATGACGAGATTGACCGCCAGCGGGTCAAACTCATTGAAGAAACCCTGGCCTCTTTCGGGGCTCCCGGGCATGTGGTCGAGATCAACCGTGGCCCGACCATCACGCAGTATGGTGTTGAACCGGATTATCTTGAGACTCGCTCGGGACGGATGCGCGTCCGGGTAGGAAAAATCGCCTCATTGGCTGATGACCTGGCTCTGGCCCTGGCAGCGCGCCGGATACGGATCCAGGCGCCGGTGCCCGGCAAAGGATTCATCGGGCTGGAAGTGCCGAACGAACAACCCAATCTGGTAACGCTGCGGGATGTGGCCGAGTCAGAAGCATTCCGCCGCCTGAAATCGCCCCTTCGGTTTGCCCTTGGGCAAGATGTGGCAGGCAACGCGGTGGCAGCTGATCTTTCCGCCATGCCGCATCTGCTCATTGCCGGAGCAACCGGGTCAGGTAAATCAGTTTGCGTGAATTCCATTATTTCCTGCCTGCTGGTCCATAACACTCCGGATGATCTACGCATCCTGATGGTTGACCCAAAGCGGGTTGAGCTGACAGGCTACAACTACATCCCCCACCTGCTCGCCCCAGTGGTTGTCGAACTGGAGCGCGTCGTCGAGCGCGCTGCAGTGGATTGCCCGGGAGATGGACCAGCGCTATCACAAATTTTCACAGGCCGGGGCACGCAATATTGTCGATTACAATGCCCGTCTGGAAGCACGCGGCGAGAAAAAAATCCCTTATGTCGTGGTCATCATTGACGAGCTGGCTGACCTGATGATGCTCGCTCCGGACGAAACGGAGCGTAACATCACCCGGTTGGCACAGTTGGCGCGCGCCACGGGCATCCACCTGATTATTGCCACCCAGCGTCCTTCAGTCGATGTCGTCACCGGCTTGATCAAGGCCAATTTCCCTGCCCGGGTGGCATTCGCAGTGGCTTCTGGCACCGACAGCCGGGTGATATTGGACCAACCCGGGGCAGAACGGCTGCTGGGCAGTGGTGACATGCTTTTCCAGGCTCCCGATGCCCCGGCGCCTGTGCGGTTGCAGGGTGTGTATGTTTCCGATTATGAAATCCAGCGAGTAGTCACTCATTGGCGGGCACAATTGGGAGTGACCCAACCCGTTTCGACTGCCAGCAGCGGTCCAGTTGACAGCCTGCCGGTCGGCATCCCGCTCAAACAAATCCCCATGTGGGATGAGATGGAAGCCGAGGAGAATAAGGATCCGCTGATGGGCGAGGCTGTCGACCTGGTTCGCCGCCAGGGACGCGCATCTATTTCTATGCTGCAGCGCCGACTGCGCATCGGTTACACCCGGGCTGCTCGTCTGGTGGAAGACATGGAAGCGCGCGGTATTGTCGGGCCACCAGAGGGGGCAACTGGAGCGCGTGAAGTGTTGGATTATGGCGGCGCAGCGCCGCCCGCAAGTGAAGATTAAGTCCGCCGTTCCACCCGTGCGAGGACTCCACTCACGGGAGCTGCAAAGACCAATTCGAAATTCTGTTTTATAATGCCCGACATGAAGAAGTTTTTAACGGTATTTTTGGCGTTGTTTGGTTTCCTGCTGCTAGCAGCAGTTATCTATAATCTGCCCCCGGTTCACGACCGCCTGTCCTGGCGGGTGGATAATCTGCGCACAAACATCAAGTATGCGCTCAATCCTCCAGAGGAAGTGGTCTTCGTCCCAGGCGGGGAAACCGCTGGTACACTTGCTGTCACCCCGGTTACGCCCACCGCTACGGCTAAGCCGAGCCCCACCCCGCAGCCAACCGGCAGCCCCCAGCCTTCACCAACATCAGAACCGACCTCCACTCCGCTGCCGGAGGAAATCGTGCTGCCAGGTGTGCACTACGAAGACCAACACGGGCGTCTAAATTACTGCGGTCCTTCGAATCTATCCATGGCACTGACGTTTTGGGGTTGGGACGGCAACCGCGATATCGTTGGGCAGGCGATCAAGCCGTATGCGGATGATAAAAATGTCATGCCGTACGAGATGGAAGAATTCATCGGCGCAGAGACCGATCTGCATTCGATCGTGCGTGTTGGCGGCGACCTGGAGCTGGTTAAAAGTCTGATCGCGGCCGGCTTTCCGGTGTTGCTCGAAAAAGGGACGTTTCTCACTGATCTGGCGGGGGAATTCTCCTGGATGGGGCATTTCCAGCTGGCGACAGGTTATGATGAGGCGCACGAGGTATTAATCGTCCAGGATACCTACTTAGGTGAGAACTTCGAAATGGGTTATGCTGAAATTCTCAAAGGCTGGCGGGCGTTTAATTATCTCTATCTGGTGGCATACCCGCCCCAGCGAGAAGCAGAGGTATTTCACCTGCTTGGGCCGCGCGTCGATGAAACCTACAGCGCCCAACTGGCTGCCCAGCTGGCGTCCGATGAAATTTTCTCGGCGGAGGACGAACCGTCACGCTTTTTCGCCTGGTTCAACCGCGGCACCAGCCTGGCTATGCTGCAGGATTATGGTGGGGCTTCCGCAGCGTATGATGAAGCCTTCGCGAACGTGTATCCAGACATTGCCCAGGCAGAGCGCCCGTGGCGGATGATGTGGTACCAGACCGGACCCTACCGCGCTTATTTTTATGCCGGGCGATATTATGATGTGATAAATCTCGCTGACACCACCCTCGATTCGATGAGCAAGCCGGTGCTGGAAGAAAGCTTTTACTGGCGTGCCCTCGCACGAGAAGCACTGGGAGACGTGACTGGAGCCATATCCGACCTGCGGGAGGCAGTTCGCCTTAATCCCAATTTTTCTGCCGGGCAGGCTCAATTGGACCGGCTGCAAGGAGGCGGCTGATGGTTAAACCCCTGACGGTGCTGCATTTCGCAGACGCCCATATCGATATGGCGAATTACGGTCGCCACGATCCCCAATCTGGTCTTCCGCTGCGGGTGATGGATTTTCTTAAATCCCTGGACACCATTGTCGACACGGCAATTTCCGAAAAAGTTGACCTCGTGCTGTTTGCCGGGGACGCATATAAGGACCGCAGCCCGGCGCCCACTTTCCAGCGCGAATGGGGCCGCCGGATCATGCGTCTGGCTCGGGCTGGCATCCCCACCCTGCTGTTAATCGGCAACCATGACCTCTCGCCGGCTGCCTACCGTGCCAATGCCCTGGATGCTTTCCAAACGTTGGAGGTTCCCTATGTGCGCGTCCTGGACCGGCCTGTCTTTCTGGGCCCAGTGGATCTCAACGGTCTGCCGGTCCAGGTATTGGCCCTGCCCTGGATCAATCGCTCTGGCCTGATTGCTCAGCTCGAGCTTGAAGCCGGTGACCAGGATCAAATCCTTGAAACCCTGGAAGACCGGGTTTCAACCCTGATTAACAGGTTTTTGGAGAGTGCGGACCCATCTTTACCGGTCATCCTGCTGGCGCATGCCACTGTTCAAGGTGCCAGCTACGGCGGCGAGCGCACTGTCATGCTGGGCAATGACCTGGTGCTTTCTGGTGCACTGGTGAAAGATTCGCGCCTTGATTATGTCGCATTGGGGCACATCCATAAACCCCAAAACCTGAATGAGGGCAGCCATCCGCCGGTAATCTATCCTGGCTCGATCGAGCGCGTCGATTTTGGCGAGGCTTCTGAAGACAAATTTTTTATTGTCGCCCATATCAGTAAAGGCACAACCAGGGTCGAGTGGCGCCAGCTCACGGAAATCCGTCCATTCATCAGCCTGTACGTCCAGCTCGACTCTGCGGACGCCGTGACAGACAGACTGCTTGCAGCCCTCCCCAGTGCCGAAAAAATGAACGGCGCAGTTTTACGCCTGGTTGTGGATTACCCGCGTGAGTGGGAAAACCTGATCGATGAAGCCGCCCTGCGCAAAACCGCAGAGCAGGCCTTTGAGTTCCACCTTGTCAAACGACCCCAAATGGAGTCCCGCGTGCGTCTTCCGGAAGACCAGTCAATTGGCAGTCTGACCCCCGTGGAGCTGCTTGACATCTACTGGCGCAGCCTGCACACCGAGACTGAAGAAGCCGCCGCTCTGAATGCCATGGCCGCTCGTGTAATCCAGCAAGTCCAGGGGACAGGTGAAGATAGCGACGAGTAAATCAATTCCCGCACGGTATTCCTGGGAATTTGGTTCCATAACATACCTGAGAGCATAATTTCCCGTCCTATGGATAGAGGATATGACGGGCACATCTTATCTGGCAGCTGAGGAGAACCTTTTCCATGCCAAACCGCCGTAAACTGTTCCCCGGACTGATCCTGTCCGCTCTGTTGCTGCTTGCCATGTTATTCAGCCTGCTGCCCGACCCGGCTGCTGGCAGTGCCGATGCAGAACTGGAACTCGAATCCACTCTGCAGGTTGTCTACATCGCGGAAAGCGGGAATACCACGCCACGCTATTTTGTGGAGCCGCGCAGCCTGCAGCCTGCAGCCCAGACTGCTACCATCCAGGTTAACTATTTGGGCACCTGGCCCGCAGAAGCCCAGGCGGCTTTCAATTATGCCGTTGATATCTGGGAAAGCCTGTTGGTTTCCAACGTGCCCATTGCAATTGATGCGCACTGGTCGCCACTGGGCCCGGGTGTGCTCGGGTCGTCCGCACCTACTGATTTTTCCGTCAATTTTACCAATGCACCTTACCCGAACACCTATTACCCGTATGCCCTGGCCAACAAACTGGCAGGCACGGATATAAGTCCTTCTTCACCCGACATTATCGCCACGTTTAACAGCAGCTTCAGCAGCTGGTATTTTGGCACGAACGGCCAACCCGGCCTCAATCAGTGGGATTTTGTCAGCGTAGCGCTGCACGAAATTGGCCACGGCCTGGGATTTATCGGCTCCATGCGGGTCACTGGCGACTTGGGTTACTGGGGATATGGCGGGCTCGGGCTGCCCATTATTTACGACCGGTTTACGGAGACCGGCACCGGCACATCGCTGCTTTCCTACAGCAGCGGTTCCACCTCCCTGGCTACCGCTCTCACCAGCAACAATATTTACTTTGATGGAGCACACGCCAACGCTGCCAACAGCGGGCAGCGGGTGAAGCTCTATGCTCCTTATACCTGGTCCCCGGGCTCCAGCTATGTGCACCTGGATAACATCTTTGACGATGATGTGAACGGCTTGATGACGTGGAGCCTGTTGAACGGCGAGTTCTACCATTCCCCGGGTCCAGTCACGCTGGGCCTGTTCACCGATCTGGGCTGGGGCACACAGAGCGTCCCGCCTACCGCGCAACCAACCCTGACACCCACGATTACGCCGATTGCATCTCCCGCCTCGCGCAATTATGCCTCACTTACCTTGAAAAATTTGGCGTTTCCAGGAATATACGGTTCAGTCACATTAAATGGCAGCCCGGCAGCCTCCCGCACCGTCCTGTTGCGCAGGTACGATGCATCCATCGGCACTTGGTCAACGGCAGCCACCACCACCACCCGTAGCGATGGTGGGTTCACATTCTATGGGACCCCTTCTCTCGATACCGGGGACATTTATTATGTTGCTTACAGCAACTCCACCCAGCAGCCCGGCCTGTTATGGTTTTGGGCAAGCGCTTACCAGCGCAGTTTTACAGCTGGAGGCACTCTGAATATCGGTACATTTGATATTGCTGATGTAGCATTAACCGCGCCCGGGAATGGTTCAGCAACCGGTATGCCGGTTACATTCACCTGGACCCGCCGCCCAGCTACCACTTCCGATAGCTATCGCTTTCACCTGTATGAGCCTTCTGACGGCCTCCCAGAATACACGTCTGCACCCCTGGGTTATACTGGGCAGATCACTCTCGGTAGCCTGCCGCCCGGATTTGTTTTCAACCACTATTATTCATGGGACATTTATGTCGTCCCGCCCAACGGTGGGCTCCCCGATTTGGGCTGGGGTTGGTCGCTGGGTGTAAACCTGGTGGCATTCAATCAACCTGCTCTGGTCGCCGAATCCGTGCCAGCGGTTTTCACAGAGCACGGCCTACCTGTCGATCCGCTCATGCTCCGCCCCGTCCCGTGACAAGAAAACAGGCTGCCTTTGATGGCAGCCTGTTCTGCATTTATCCGCTACTGGGTATCCGGCGGGGGCACCAGGCTTAAGCCGGGCACCTGCACGCTGACCTGGTAATAGGTTTGCCCCTGCTGAACGACCATACCGAAGGGACGCAGGTTCACCTGGTCCCAGGCAGCCGCCAGGATCGGGCCATCCGCCCAGGCGCCTTGCAGGTAATCTGCCATCGTAATCACGGCGTCTTCGCTAAGCTGCACATCAGCCTGGCTGGCCTGCCCGGCCGCCTGGCCGAGTACGTATGTTACGACATATCCCCGGGAAGGGACGTAGAGCTCTCCATCCACCCCGGCGCCGGATACGACCAGCTCGTACAGTGTGTGAAATGCAGGTGGAGCTCCCTCTACATATTCACAAACCTGCTTCACCCGGTCTATGAGTTGCACACGTAAGCAGCGATCCGGGGCATCAGCAACCATGTCATTCGCATATTGGTCTTGCATGCCAAAAAAATCCGCATTTTCAAATTGGTTCGTTATGGCAAGCAGCTGTTCCTGAGATAAATATCCTTCATACACACTGCGCGACCCGTCATCGTTATTTACGACCCAGATATAGCGTCCATCTCCCCAAATACGGGCATCTGCCAGTCCATTCGTAACATACAAGGCCGGCACGAATCCTCCTGAAGTCTCGGCTGAAACGACAACCGCTTCCGGGAAAGGATTCCAGGGCAAATCAACTGGCAGGTCGCTGCCTTGTCCATTTCCATCCACGCTCACATCTCCTTTGTCACTGAGCGGGTCGCTTCCCCCTGGCTGGGAAGGGCTGCATGCCACCAGTACCAATAAAACCGTCCAGGCGAATAATATCCGAGGCATTGTCATTTTATCTCCCTTAGGGCGGGGGCTATCTGTCATTTTCTGCATCCAGGCACCATATGGAACGGCGCCAACCGCCGAAGTTAAAACGCCGGGTAAGGCGTCCCGGTTCCCCGAAACAGATATTCCACGCTTTAGGCGCTTATCAGCTGGGATGCAAGCCTGCAGTTTGCGATCCGTACCTGGATGAATCCAGGTGTTCGCCGTTCTTTTTATCATATTCTTTGCAGAAATCACGCTCCAAAAAGTTGTTTCCTGTTATTTCCTTGAAACGTCCCTGTACTTGTTAATGGGCTTACCCCATGTTACACTGTAGCAGTGATGCACCAGATTTTTGTTGCTACGCCATCAATTGGCTTTGGGGAGCTGATTTGCCAATCCTTAGAGGAAGCCGGCAGTTGTAAAGTCGGGATTGCCTCCGGCGAAGAAACCGCACTGCAAATGATCGCCCAGCAAACACCAGCCCTGGTCGTGCTGGACTCGGACCTTGGAATGGAATCCTTAGCCAGATTGGCAAAGCAGCTTAGAGAACTGGCACCGGCGGCCCGCCTGCTGGTCATTCCCCCCGATGATGAAACTGCGGGCAGCATACTGGACGATGTGGGTGTGGATGGTTTCCTTTCTAAGCCGTTTTATCTCCCGGATTTGCTCGAGACGGTCCACGCTTTATTAGGCATCCCGCCCAATCAAGCCCATACCCAACCAGAAGCTGATGTAAAAAATGAGCATACTCCAACGCGTCCTCAGAAATTAACGGAGAGTTGGCCGCGCCTGGCAACGACCCGGGCAAAAAACTCGCACCAACGCCTGGCTGCACCAGCCTGGTTCCAGGATTTGGGCACGGTGCGCGGCGTACTCAACCGGCAATTTTCAGAAACTGCCGCTTATGGAGCCTTTATCCTGCGTTATGATCAAGTTTGGGCTGCCACCGGTCAGCTGACAGAGCTAACTGCCGGTGCGCTTGCCATGGCAATTATCCAGCAGTGGTCCCAGGATAATGGCACTGACCTGGCTCGTTTCGTGCATCTGGATGAATTGGACGGCGACTGCATGCTGTATGCAACCAGCCTGGGCAGCGAGTATATTTTGACCCTGATTTTCGATGCCGAAACGCCTTTCAGTATGATCCGTAAACAGGCCAGTACACTAGCACGGAATGTAAAACAGCCACCCGACCTGGCAGGAGAGCTTGAAATGCCAGCAGGTGCAATCTAGCCACCAAAAAATGGTCAATTTTGTGTAAATTGGATGAAATCCATCCAACATTCGCTATTTTCCTTTAGAATTAAGGAAGGATGCCACAAACACTAATCCTTATTGACGGCCATGCGCTGGCCTACAGGGCTTATTTTGCCCTGACGCGCGGGGCTGATACAAGTCGCTGGCGCACCAATTCCGGCGAGCCAACAGCCGGTGTTTTTGGATTCACCAGCGTACTTTTGCGCATCCTTGAGCAGGAAAACCCGGATTACCTCGCCGTGGCATTTGACACCGGTAAAACGTTTCGCGACGAGATGTTTGCCGATTACAAAGGTACCCGTGAAAAAATGCCCGATGATTTAATACCCCAGATCGAACGCATGCGCCAGCTGGTCGACTCATTCAACATCCCGCGTCTTGAGATGGAAGGGTATGAAGCCGATGATGTGCTCGGCAGTGCTGCCAGGCAGGCAGTGAGGCTGGGTTTAGGGGTGAAAATTTTTACTGGCGATCGGGATTTGCTGCAGCTGGTCGATAGCCGGGTGATCGTCAATTTACCGGGGAAAACTCTCTCAGACGCGCGCGATTACTTCCCAGACGATGTCCGGGAAGTGCTTGGTGTGCGCCCGGATCAGGTTATCGACTACAAGGCCCTGGTCGGCGATACCTCTGATAATATCCCTGGGGTCAGTGGAATCGGTCAAAAAACTGCCCAGTCTCTGCTGGCAACCTACGATACCCTGGATGCTGTTTACCAGCATCTGGAGGAGCTGCCAACAGGCACGCGCACCAAGCTGGAGGCAGGCCGAGACAATGCTTACTTAAGCCGCAATCTGGCTACGATTGTGACCGACCTGCTCATTCCCCTGGACCTGGAAAAAGCACGCCCGGACAAGTTTAATCCCCAGGATGTGGAAGCTTTGTTTCGCGAGCTGGAATTCCGCTCCTTGATGAAGCGCCTGCAAGACCTGGAAGCGCGGTACGGCCATCTGCCACCAACCACACCTGGCAGCCAACAGCTGTCCTTATTTGCTGAGCAGCCCCCGCCCAGTATGGATATCCAGGAAGATGCACCCACAATTTATGATATTGTCGATACGCTGGAAAAACTTGATACGCTGGTGAACCGCCTGAACCATGCCGAAGTGATCGCCTTTGATACCGAAACCACATCCACCGACCAGATGTCGGCTGATCTGGTTGGTATATCGCTATCCGTTCAGGAAGGAATGGGATATTACATACCGGTTGGGCATGCACCCGGCCTCGGGACACAACTACCATTAACCGTGGTTATTGAAGCGCTCCAGGGACCAATGACTGACCCTGACATCCCGAAAATTGGTCATAATCTCAAATACGATTTTATCGTGCTGGCTCGTCACGGGTTGCTGTCAACTCCGCTGGCCTTTGATACGATGATCGCAGAGTGGCTGATCAACCCAACTTCCCGTAATCTGGGTTTAAAAAACCTGGCGTGGGTCCGGTTGGGGATCCAAATGACAGACATTGATGTTTTGATTGGCAAGGGCAAAAACCAGCGTACGATGGCCGAAGTTCCGATCAAAGCGGCTGCCGCCTACGCTGCTGCCGATGCGGACATGACCCTGCGCCTGGTGAGCCAGCTGCGGGTGGAGCTGGAACAAACCAATGCCCTTAAATTGTTTACAGAAATAGAAATGCCATTGGTCCGAGTTCTGGCGGATATGGAGATGGCGGGTATTTTGGTCGATAAAACATTCCTGCATGGCATGTCAATCGAACTAGAAAAGCGCCTGGGAGAATTGAGTGAGCAGATCTACCAATCCGTCGGCGAAGAATTCAACCTGAACTCCACCCAACAGTTGTCTGTCGCCTTATTTGACCGCCTGGGCCTGGACCCTCCTGACCGCACCCGTAAAACTTCCAGTGGTTATTATTCGACTTCAGCCGAGGTATTGGAGAGCATGCACGGCCAGCATCCAGTTGTGGATTGGGTGTTGGAATACCGCGAACTCGCCAAGCTCAAATCAACCTATGTTGACACGCTGCCGCTGCAAATTAATCCCCATACAGGTCGCATCCATACTTCATACAATCAGACAGGCTCGGTCACAGGCCGGATCGCATCCTCGGACCCGAACTTGCAAAATATCCCCATCCGCACCGAGCTGGGGCGCGAAGTACGCAAAGCGTTTGTCGCAGCGCCGCCTGCGGTGCTACTCTCCGTCGATTACTCCCAGGTGGAGCTGCGGATCGCCGCCCACATGGCAAACGATGATGCGATGATCGCGGCTTTCCAGGCCGGGCAGGATATTCACTCCGCGACCGCAGCCGCGATCTATAATGTGCCGATTGGCGAGGTACGCAAAGACCAGCGGCGCCATGCCAAAGCGATCAACTTTGGCCTGTTATATGGAATGAGCCCGTTCGGCCTGACTCGGACGACCGACCTGACCCTGGCAGAAGCCGAGGATTTTGTAAAAAAATATTACGAACGTTTTCCAGGTATTCAGGGCTATCTGGACCGGGTCAAAAAAATGGCCCACGAAATCGGTTATGTGGAGACATTGCTTGGTCGGCGCCGGTATTTCCCCGGACTCAAATCTGCAGCAAATATAAACATTCGCAACCGGGAAGAGCGCGAGGCGATTAATGCTCCAATCCAGGGTACTGCAGCAGATATCATAAAAATTGCGATGCTTCGCGTCCCGGGTGCCTTGCGTGATGCCAGACTTTCGGCCCGAATGCTGCTGCAAGTCCATGATGAACTTGTATTCGAATGCTCACTAGACGAACTCACTGCGACTGCGCAAATAGTCACGAAAACTATGAGCGCAGCATTTGATCTGGCAGTACCCCTGCTGACAGAAGCCCGGTTTGGTACCAGTTGGGGGGAGATGCAAACGTTAGATTTAGGCTAAACCGATTAGACAGGTAATTCATTGGCAATAGTAGGCGTAGCTAGCAGCTTGCTGGCAAAAATCGACCTGGATTGGTTGGAAAAAATATGGCGGGACGCAAAGACGTATTCCAAAATGCAATGAATCGGGGTCACTCCGCAGCCTGGGACCAGGAATGGGACCGCGCCGCAAATTATTACGAACAGGCCTTGCAGGAATTTCCCGAGAATTCCCAGGCACTCACCAGCCTGGCGTTGGCCTTTTATCAGACCCAACAATACGAAAAAGCCTTAAATTTTTATTTAAGAGCTGCACAAATTGCCAGCAACGACCCTGTCCCGCGCAAAAAGCCTCGGAAATTTATGAGCGCCTTGGTTCCATTGAACGCGCGAGCGAAACCTCCTTTATTGCCGCAGAACTATACGCTCGCTCAAAAGACGTAGACAAAGCCATTGACTGCTGGAACCGGGTTGTGCGCCTGGATCCTGAGCATCTCCCGGCGCACTCGCGCCTGGCTCTGGTTCACGACCGCCTGGGGAATAAACGCCTGGCAGTCACGGAATACATCGCCACAGCAAGTTTGCTGCAGCATGCCGGTCAAATCGATAAGGCTCTTCAAATGATGCTGCGCGCAGAGCAGCTGATGCCCGAGAACAATCAGATCACCCAGGTTACCGCAATGTTACGGGCAAATCGATTGCTGCCAAAACCAACCCGCCCTAAGGGTGCCACCGGGCCGCTGCGCATGGCCCAGGTCCGCCAGTTGGACAGTACGGATGCAGTGGAAAGCCAGCCACCAGACCTGGAGCCGATTGCCGAGGCGTGCCAAAAAGCGCTAACCGTTTTGGCCGGAATGTTGTTTGAATCGGAAGAAGTCGAAGGCCCAGATCGAGTCTCGCGCAAGGGATTCCAGGCCATTGTCCAGGGGATGGGTTCGGTTGCCAACAACCCGCAATACGATCACGATCGAATCATTCTGCATCTCAGCCAGGTGGTTGATTTCCAAACCCGTAATTTAACGGAAGATGCCGCCAAGGAGCTGGATAAAGCCGTTTCGCTTGGCCTGGAACACCCTGCCGCCTATTTTGACCTTGGTTTGCTTCAGGCAGAGGGTGACCGTCTGGAAAGCGCCATCCGCAACCTGAAAAAAGCCGCGGCTGACCCCGACTACGCCCTGGGTGCATATCTGCTTATGGGAAAGACCCACCACCGCGTGGGTAAAATGGCAGAAGCCTCGGTCGATTACCTGCGCGCCCTTCGGCTGGCGGATGCCTCCGTGGTACCCGCAGACGAAGCCGAGTCACTGCGCCAGTTATACGAGCCCCTGATCGAGGCTCAAAACTATACGTCCACCCCCGAAATTCAAAAACGGATTTGTGAAAACGTTGAAGATTTGCTCCTTAAACCGGGCTGGAAAGCAAGGATCAGCCAGGCCCGCCAGCAGCTCCCGCAGCCAGCAGCGGGTGGTCCGCCTCTTCCGCTGGCAGAAATTCTGACCGCCTCGACCAGCAGCCACGTGGTCGAATCCCTCGCAAGCATCAACCAGTTAGCCAAGGAAGGTCGTTGGCGTTCTGCGCTTGACGAGGCTTATTGGGCGATCCAACATGCACCCACCTATCTCCCCCTCCATATCTATGTTGCCGATATGCTCGTCCAGTTGGGCTACCAACAAGAGGCGGTCGAGAAGCTTGCAGTCGTCGGACGGACTTACAGCGTCCGAGGTGAACCCCAACAGGCTGTAAAAATGATGCGCAGGATCGTGGACCTGTCACCGATGGATCTATCCTCACGCACCCGGCTGATTGAATCGCTGATCAACATGAGTGACTACGGGACTGCCATCCAGGAATACCTGCAGCTCGCCAATGTGTATTACAGCCGCGCTGAGCTTGATAAGGCGCGCCAGACCTATGCCGAAGCACTGCGTTACACCCAATATCCGGGGATTGACCCAGACATGAAGGTTGATATTCTCCACAAGATGGCGGATATTGACCTGCAGAGTCTCGATTGGCGGCAGGCGTTAAGGGTCTATGAGCAGATCCGCACGTTGAAACCAGATGATGAAAAAGCCCGGGTTAACCTGACCAACCTTCACCTGCGCCTGGCGCAGTACCCACAAGCGCTTGAGGAGTTGGATAACTATCTGGGATACTTGATTGAAAAACGCCAGATTGGGAATGCCTTTTCCTTCTTGGAATTACTGGTGGAGGAGCAACCAGAAGTTGTCCCCATCCGTTACCGTCTGGCAGAGCTGTATCGCCAGGCAGGTAAAATGGAGCAATCGGTAGCCCAGTACGATATTATTGTCGAAAAACTGCTCGTCTCCGGCGACCATGCCGGTGCGGTTAAAGTGTTGAACACGATCCTGAAACTCAACCCCCCGAACGCCAACGAATACCAGCAGGTATTGGAACAGCTTCTCAATAAACCTGCATAGAAATAAAATAAAGGCGTTACCTGAACCGGTAACGCCTTTATGATTTAAGGCTCCCAGATCAATACCAGATGCGGAAAGATGTACGCGTCCCCTGATCCAGATCCCGGTATGTAGCAGTAACAAATACTTCCACCATACCGGGGATTTGATCATTGACCGGAAACTGATAGCGTGAAAAACCATGCTCGTTTGTTGGAACCATAATATAGCGTTCTTCGTGACCGTCGGGATAATGGACAATAAATCCAACAGATGCGCCCGGAACGGATAGGCGCTTTTGGTCTTTAACGATCACGTACAAAGTGGGTTCGTAATTGCTCTTCGCCGGATCGCGATCGATAAATGCATGCACATCCAGGCGGAGGATCCCATCACCAATTGCGTTGGGTCGCGGGGTTGGGATCAGGAATTTAGGATTTTCACCCAAATGGCTGAAATATTGGCGACCGAGCATGGCAATCGATACTTTTGCCCCATTCGGCGTGTTATGCGAATATTGCAGCACGGCATATTCAAAATATTGAACCAATTGGTCGCCTGAGAAGCCATAGTTTGAGATTGGCAGTCCAAACTGCGCCACACCACCGTACTGTTCATAGTAGTCTAGAAATTCAAAACAGACTGGAAAATCGGAGCCTTCAAACCGTTTGCATGAACCGGCCCCGCGATTGGATTCTTGAAGCGGACCATCCAACTTCAAAAATTCCTCGCCAAGCGGTGTCAGGCTGATTTCACCATCTGTGCCCTGCTCGAAGCGCGCCTTGTCGAAGTACTGGACAACAATATCATCCTTATTCGTGATCTGGTCAGTGATCGGAAAACCAAATATGATTTGTGGATTTTCAACACTGTAGTATTTTTCGTAAAACTTTCCAGTTACCGAAAACCCTGAATCACTGATGTACTCCGGTTGATCACGTTGGGCACGTGTACCCGCCCAAACCGACAATGCAGCAACCATCGAGAGCGCAAGAAGGATAACCCCACGTTGAATAATCTTGCTCACGTGTTTCATTATAGCCAACTTAAGAAGTCTTTGCAATCAACAAAGGCAGGATCGGTTGCATGGCAAACGATTTTGAAATCCCACACTACGTATAGTTATAGCAGATCTTTACGCCAGTGCAACGGGGAGATGAGTTGTATTAGCGAGAATTAAATCTGCCCCTGCTCGCCACAATTCAGCCTCGGTCCCAAACCCGCACAGAACCCCAACCGTCTGGGCACCGGCCGATTTTCCCGTCAGGATATCCACAACCGTATCACCGACCATTAATAAGTGACTGGCAGGAATATTTATTTTTTCAGAGACATACAAAAGTGGATCCGGGTTCGGTTTGGAACGGCGGGTCGTATCTCCACCAACGATTACTTCAAAGTACCGCTCCAGCCGGAAATGGGTAATGAATTCTACGGCACTCCTGCTGTCTCGCGCACTGACCAACGCCAAGGGAAATTGCTGGTGAAGGAGTTCCAGCATGTCGACAATTCCTGGTATAAGCAAGTACTCCTTCCTGGATTTTGGATCCACACGCGGCCGAATATGGTCTCGCACCGTATACATGAGATTGTCCAGGTTTAACCTGTCTAATGCCCGATAAATCATATTCCCCGGTGTTTCCAGCCCCATCACCAGCCGCCGGGCCGCACGTTGGGCAGAAAATCCAGGGAATAGCCGCGCAAGCGGTGCCAGCCAACGCGTTGCCCGCTGGACGTAGAGATCATCCGTATCGCTGATAGTACCGTCAAGATCGAAGCACAGCGCGTGAATCCTGGTAACATCCAGCGGCATAGGCAATTTTATTCTTGAGACACAGCAGCAGAAAGAGCGCGGGCGGTCGCCTCATTTGGCGCCAGAATCCAAAGTGCGGTTGCGGCATTTTCATCGAGGGTGAACAGGCTGTAACCCTCAGAGCTTTGCCAATTTGTGCTGCTGCCGCTCGTGACACCATTCCCAAAGCGGGCATCTGCATAATTCATAAAACGATCGGCGAACTCGCGAGCATCGCGTTGTGTATCCCAGGTTGATGAATATACCAGGACGGCCTCTCCCGTATCCGGCTGGTGGTAAACCTGGTAACGGTCACCGCCCCAGCCATCAGCGGCTGTGGCTGCATCAGAATCATCAATGCGTGCGCCAGGATTAATACTGCGAGAGAGCATCAGGTAGGTGTACCATTCACCTAAAACATTGTCATCAACCATTTCCCAACCATCACCAAGCACGCCAATCAGATCTGGCAAAGTGACTGGGACGGGCTTATCATCTGGATACTTTTCAGGATGGAGAATTTGTTCGGTGCTAACCGGTGGATCAGCATAAAGCTCATCCACACCTGCCCAACCTCCCTGGTCATAAAATGTTTGGACGAATGTGCGTCCCTGTGTGTAGGGAAAAAGAAAATCATCCTGCAGAAATGCAGGAGCGCTGTCGAAGATCGGGCTCTCATAAGTGGAATAAAACTCGATGAGCTCCTGCTTGTCCTGCATCGTGGAGTAATAAAGCAGCCAGTTTTCTTCCGTGAGAGTTGCATCCCCTTCTAATAATGCCTGGATGGCAGCACAGCGTTCTGTATCTTCTTCGCAGAGGTTGTCATCAAAACCCAGCCCATCCCGGAGACCAAAGTTTTGATCCTGCAAAGCATGGGTGTATTCGTGGGCGTAGGTGGCGCGTTCTGGCCCGCCGAACTGCTGCCCCTGGACGACAACCATCTCTTTCGTTTGATCGTCGTAAAAACCTGCAATCTGCTCACTGAGCAGCTCGCGATACAAACCTTCTATATCATACCCGGGGGTAAGCAAGCCCAGCGCGGCTAAGACGATGCCGTCTTGTTCTGCTTCTTCCGGGGTGTAATCTTGGAGAAAATCATCCGTCACTCGCTGGCGAAGCTGGGAAGGGGAAAGTAAGACCCGTTCGTAAGCGCTATTATCCGGTTGGAGGCCACGAATTTCGTAAACATCGGCCTCGATGTCACGCATGGATTGCATTACCTCTGCCGGGATCGCCAGGCCGCTCACCGGTGAGGGTTCTAAGGTGACCTGCACCTGTAGCGTGGGAGACACCTGCCCGGATGGTGTGAAAGTCGCCTGCGGTGCCAGAGTAGGCAAGGCTGTGGGTGTTGAGAGCCGTTCAGGGAGTTCAACCACTGCGGTTGGTATTTCCACCCCACTGGCTGGACGCGCGGCATTTCTCAGATATACCAAAGAACCCACGCATACAATGGCAGCCGTACACAGGCAAACAACAATGAGAAGAACGACAATAGAAATTAGCAGTCCACGGTTTGAATTAGACATATCAGATGAACACCAATGCAAGGATGAAGGTAGTCAGCCCGGCAAGACCGAAGAGATAAGTCGTACGCGTGCCAGACTTGGATTTTTCCGCTTGAGCTTTAACAAGTTTTTCAGCTTCTTCCCCTTTGAGCGCTTTGCCAGCCACGCGCAGGTTACCTCCCACTTCGCTAAAAATCGGGATTACGGCGGCGATAAAAAACACTCCTGAACTCAGGAAAAAGAAATTCGACACCTGGTTCGAACCACCCAGTAACAGCAGCACGGCTGCCAGCCCAAAGACCACCAGGCTATCTACAGCCATCAGGATAAGATATCGCTGCAAAAACGGCCTGTTTTTTTTCACCGATGGGTTAATTATTGGGGAAGCCATAGTCCAATTTCGCTCGTGCCTGGCTGCATTAGGAAGGCTGTTGACCGATTGTAACCGATATTTACAGTCTTTCCTACTCCCTTGCCGCAACGCTGGCTTTCGGTTAGTATAGGATCGATGAACGCGCCTATCTCCCCTGGATCACGCTGGATACTCTTCCTGGGGGATTTTTTAACACTTGGCCTGGTGACATTAACCGGGTTTGCCACACACAATGAACTGTTGAGCGCCGGTGCTCGGATGCTGACTACTTATGTTCCACTGGTCGCAGCATGGTTAATGGTTGGTCCTGTTCTTGGCGTCTATTCGAACAACAACCTGCGGGACTGGCGCAATTTATGGCGCCCATTTTGGGCAATGGTGCTGGCGGGACCGATGGCAGCCCTGCTCAGAGCTCTAATCTTAGGTACGACGATTGTGCCAGTTTTTGTTATCGTCCTGGGGGGCATCGCGGCCCTGGCAATCCTGGCATGGCGCCTGATCTACTGGTTTCTCATTTCCCGCAGGAGTGCTGGATATGGATGAAGCAGGATTAATTCAGGCCGCCGCGCAGGGGGATTTAACCGCTTTTAACCGGTTGGTGCTTGCCTATCAAGACCTGGCTTATACACAGGCTTACCGCGTCCTTGGTGAGCATGCCGCCGCCGAAGATGCTACCCAGGAAGCAATGATATCCGCTTATAAAAATATCCACTCGTTCCGGGGTGGTTCGTTCAAAGCCTGGCTGCTGCGCATCGTCACGAACGCCTGCTACGATGAGCTCCGGCGGCGGAAGCGCCGTCCAACAACCCCTCTCGAACCGGTTGACGCGGAGGATGAAGAGATTGAATCACCGTACTGGATTGCTGATCCGGGAGAGCTCCCAGAAGAAACAGCCGAACGTAGCCAGTTGGGTGATGCAATCCAGGACTGCTTAAATGGATTACCGGATGACTTCCGTGTGGTAGTGGTGATGGTTGATGTCCAGGGTATGGATTACCAGGAAGCATCAACCCTCATGGAGATCCCTCTAGGTACGATTAAGAGCCGCCTGGCGCGCGCCCGCCTGCGCCTGCGGGAGTGCCTCCAGGGATTCTGGGAACTTTTGCCAGACGTCTTTCGTCTTGGTGATGAAAGCACATGATGAACACGCAACTTACTCCCCAAGACATTGAACAACTTTCCGCCTACCTGGACCAGGAGTTGGAAGCCGGAGAAAGCGCTCGCCTGGAAGTCAGGCTGATAAATGAGCCCGAACTGAACGCCGCCCTGCGTGATCTACGCCGGACGCGCCTGGTGCTGCGCAGCCTGCCGATAGTGCGCGCCCCTCGCAACTTCACCATCTCTCCGAACACAGCTGGTATCCGCCAGAGGGAAGGAATCTGGCTGCGTTGGTTTTCTACCTTGCGTTTGAGCTCAGCTCTGGCAGGGATTTTACTGGTGTTTGTTTTACTGGGCGACTTTCTGACTGGCCTGACGCCGCTGCCCGCAATGCTGAGCCAGACTACCGCCAACACCCAGGTGGAAGAGGCTAGTGAGCCCGCCGCAGCAGCAGAAGCATTTCTGGCCCCAGAAAGCCCGGCAGAGGATTCTGGCTCACTTCAAGCAGAAGGTGAAATGCGCATCCAGGTTGTACCTCAACTCGAATTGAAAACTCCGGTAGGAGATACGCCTGCCCCAACCCCAATGGAGTTACTCACCATCCCAGAAGTAATCACCGAAACCGAACAGGGTGGGCAACCCATACCTCAGCAGCCCCCCTTCCGTGGGTTAGGAGGCGGCGGAGGCGGCGGAGGCGCAGAAGGCATCCAACCACCCCAGGAGCCTCTAATCCCGCGCAGCGATGCCCTGCTCGTAGTAAGGACAATTGAAATTTTCCTGGCTATCATCGCTGGCAGCGCGGCAATGGCAGCCTGGTCGCTGTACCGCAGAAGGGCATGAACGACGCTGAAATCCGACACTGCGTCCGCTGTGGAGCCAGCCTAAATCGGGTTCAAAAGTTTGGCAAAGAACGGCCCGTCTGTAAAAACTGCGGCTGGGTCTATTTTCCGGACCCAAAAGTTGCCGTGGTTGTTCTCGTCAAAAAAAATGATAAATTGCTGTTGGTTCGCCGGGCGAATGATCCTCAAAGGGGTAAGTGGACTCTGCCTGGCGGATTTATGGATGCTGGCGAAGATCCCCAGGATGCTGCGAAGCGAGAATGCCTGGAAGAGACCGGACTGCAGATTAAAATCGACAAGCTACTGGATCTGGTTGCCCGCCCAGTAGACTCGATCGGCGCGCACCTCATCATTTATTATGCCGCCCAAATCCTTGGTGGCAGTTTGGCTGCTGGGGACGACGCGGATGCCGTTGACTTTTTTAGACCGGACCAGCTGCCCGAATTAGCGTTCGAATCTCCCCAAACCCTCGTAATATACAGCCTGCAGTAATGCCTGGTAGCAAGGGAAAACAACCCCAATCAACATCTCTTGTGGCAAACATGGCGGTTTTATCTATTCGACCGTAGCAAAACCACACCAGACGGGTTAAAATTTGGCCATGTTTGATAAATGCAGGAGACCACAACCATGACAGTTATTTGGAAGCAGTGCGTTCGAATTGTCGCGCTCGTAGGTTTGGCGGGCGGTCTGTATGGGTGCAGTCTCATCAGTCAGGAAATTACGGCATCTCCGATTGTCATTCCTACCCAAATCGACCCAATTACGCCCACCTCAACGCCTGCACTGCCGCCCGCGATCACAGATACCCCTGCACCATTGCCAACCGGACAAACACCTTTTCCCAATCTCCTGCTGAATGATACGCTCTACCATCATGCTAACGATCTATTCGAGCTTTACCCACCACAGGACTGGGATATTGAGGAGGATGATTCGTCGGTCTCTTTTAACGACCCGCAAGGAAATGGGTTCATTTATTTACAGGTCACAAATACAGGGCGCGAGCTGGATGAAGCAAGTTTTGAGAAATTCATCGATGCGCGTGAGCAGAATTTCTTTGGCATGTATGAGCAATACACTGAGCTTGATCGCCAGATTAATCAAGACGAGCGGATTGGCTCGGTTTCGAAATCCCTGGTATTTGAAGGTGTCCCCCAATCAGTCGTCACCTTTTACGATCAAAAAGGACAGGCCATGTATGCGCTAGATTTTTGGGTTGACTCAAGTACTGCGCAAGCTTACTCTGCAATGTACGATGACCTGTTCAATCAAATCACTGTGGACAGCAGCTCCGCAGCCGCATTGGAGCCTTATGCATGGGTGTTTGAATTCCAGGCACCGAGCAAAATGTATTCGTTGAATTTGCCGACATCGTGGGTATATGATTCCCGCCAGGAGGCAGACGTGCGGATAGATCTTTTCACGTCACCAGACGGACAAGCAAACATCCAGGTTTTGGTTTTCTCTGCTGGTCGCCAGGTCGGCGTTGATGATCTCAAAGATGTCGCTCTTCAGCTCTTAAAACAGCATGTTCAGCCAGATCTCCAGCTTGCCGATACCCAATTGCAAGCCAGTGGAAGTTTGCGATTGACCTGGGTTTCCCCCAGCACTCAATCGACGGGCACTACATTTGCTGATATCAGGGGAAGCAACGTAATCCTGTTAAGCAGCAGTTATGTCGAAGAAGACCGCCAAATCTTTGAGGGCCTGCTGAATTTCATGATCAGTTCCTACAAATTGCCATAATTGCTCAGCGTTGGACGATAAAATTGGATACCAATTCGCTGACGTTTCCGGCAGCATCGATGATCAGCGCAGTAAACTGGTATTCGCCTGGAATTGCATCCCAGGCAATCATGTATGGTGCCTGCAGGACCGTTCCAACCGTTTGCCCATTCAGCTTAAAGGTAACTTGTTCGACGCGCAGCTCGTCGGAGGCTTCCACCTGGAGCAGGATTGGACGGGGCACGGGTAAATCGATAATTTCACCCGGGCCAGGTGATAGGATTTGTCCCGTCGGAGACAGGTTATCCAGGGTAACCTGAACCGTTGTGGTTGCAATCCGCTGGTCATTTCCGACCTGCACGAGCTGGATCACATATAACCCATTCAAGCCAGTCGTATCCCAGGTGCCAAGTAAGCCGTTCCGCACTGGCCGATCTTGATCACTGCCAATCTGTACCCAGGATTGGGGGATAAGCCCTTGGCCAGCCTGCAGCCTGTAAAAATCAAAGTCTGGTCCGGCTGCACTGCCGCGAATTTCGACAACCCCGCGCAAATAGGCAAACGGTTCGGGGTTGTTAATGGCTAAATCGGAAGATACGTTTGCAGGAGGTAAGAGCAGATCGTAGTCTACCGGCGGGACTTGCAATCCAGCCTGTTCCGCCCAGGGTTGGGCCTCTGGGGGGACGATCAAATAGATCCGTTCGTCGACCAGCTCAGGAGGTGTGCTGACCGTTGCCAGTAAACCGGTTTCCCGATTAATTTTTATTGCCTGGTAGAGATTATCCACCTGAGTGGGTTCGTTTCCACTGGCATAAATTTCACTCACAATGTTTGGACAGATAGCCGTTGGCAGCAAACCAGAAGGATCGCATACATCAATCTCGCTGATACCCGGTGGCTCCGTCCAGGCGGTTTGCGGAAAGCTGCGGCTCGCGTATTGGATGATCGCATGCCACAAGCCTGCGGCAGCCTGCGGCAGAGGCGCACCAATGTTTTCTCCTTGGCTGCCTACCCACACCCCAACGACTACTTGGGGAGTATAACCGACCGCCCAGCCGTCCTGGCCATCCAACGTCTGCCCCAGCTTGGCCGCAGCTGGGCGGCCAATTTCCAGGGCGTTGGGATGGCCCAAACTCCGCCAGCGGATTGCTTCATCGCTCAGGGATTCTGTCAACAGGTATGCAAGCTGGGGGCTGACTATCGTCTTGTAATTTGGAGACGTTGCGTTTACCAGCATCTTGCCTGCAGAATCCTCCACTTGCAAGACATAGGTCGGCTGCAGTGATTGTTGGGTATCGCCGTCCTCCCCAGGCCCAACTTCACCCGCCATCACCCCGTTATTCGCCAAAGTACCGAAGGCTTGGACCATATCTACGAGGCTGACCTGCCCACCCCCCCACAACGTTTGCTGGCTCTGTTGCTCATCTGTCAATGCTAACGTATCCAATCCCATCTGGCGAGCTATCCGCCAGGTGTTTTGAGCGCCAACCTGAAAGAAGGTCTGGACAGCAGGGACCAGATCATCGTTGGCCAGGGCGCTGCGCAGGCGTAATGGACCGCTGTACATACCATCCAGGTTCGGTGTTCCGGCAAGTGGTCCTGGTTCCTCCGCAGGTATATCCCACACCAACGAGCCAGGGCTCTGGCCGCGTGTAAAGCTGGTGAGATATACGAATGGGGTCAGCAGAGTGCCCGGAGGGCGACCGGGATAAATGGCTGTGTCCGTGCCAGGAGGAGCATCCACGACCAGGGCAAGCACCTGTCCGGATAGCGGGTCGGAGATAACAACATTGGCAGATAAGTCAATCGGCTCTGAAAGCTCCGTTGAACTCTGCGTGGGTAGCAGGAGGGCGCCGTCACAGGCGGGAGTGCCTTCCTGCTCAAGATTTGGCGTTTCGCCAGGCTGGAGCTGCCTCAAATGAGCTGCCGCCGTGCATTCCGTCTGCTCCTGGAGATTGTAATCAAGGGTAGTCAGGATCCGTAAACCACCCCGCTCCAGGCGATCCCAACCGAACTGTGCCGCCAGTCGACGTAAAGCCAACTGGACAAAATCCGGTGCTACCTGCCTGGTATAGCTGGCCGGCGCTTGAAAAATCAATGAACCTGCCACGGCGTCTTTAGCCTTCTGGGCGCTGATCCACCCGGCCGCTGCCATTTGTTCCAGCACTTCCTGCTGGCGCTCTAGGCTGGCCTGGCGGGTATCCAGCGGGTTGATTGTAGGTGAAGCCGGGATGGAGGCTAACAATGCGGCTTCTGCCAGATTAAGGGTTACCGCGGGCTTCCCAAAGTAAACGCGAGCCGCGGCATCTATTCCATACGCTAGGCGCCCGTAATTTGCTGTATTCAAATACCATTCCAAAATCTGATCTCTGCCAAAGGTACTAGTAATTTGTGCCGCCAAAAAGCGCTTGCGAATATCCCGGCGGATTCCTGTTGCTTCCTGGTCCAGGAGAAGATCGGCAACAAGCCCTTCAGCAAGTGTATTCGGCTCGCTCTGGAACAAACCGCTGATCGAAAAGCCAGGATGCTCATAAAAGGCCGGGTCCATCGCGGTCAGGGTTGCAGATAGGACCTCCGCTGGCAGCTCAGCCAATGGAACATACCGGCTGCCGGCTGCGGCGGGATTTTCAAGCGTCAACAGTAAATGTTCGCCAGTGCGGTCATAAATCCGAGTCGGCTGGAGAAGCTGTCCGGACGGTGGCGAGATCAGCGTTTCCAGGATTTTCGGAGAGGGCAGGTCACGCGTGAGCGCAGTGTATGCCAGGGTAAAAGCAACCCCGCTTATGGCGATGCCAAGGGTAAACGCTAAAGCGACCAGCCCTCCCCAACGGGCTCCTGAGCGGCGCTCATGCTCCAGATAGCGCCGCTGGCGCATGTGCAGGATATGCGTCACACTAGGCATGTTCGAATTGTACTTGGAATCGGAAATACTGCCCGCACTGCCCTGGCAATCCGGTTAAATACCAACCGGCCTGATGTCCCATGAGCAAACAGGCCGGTTGAACAATTGCGCAGAACCCCTGAATCACTGCGCCAATCATGCTGTTTCGACAAATCCAGCATAACAGGCGGGCATTGCCAAAATGTTGCCAGGCAGACCTATTAAGCAATCTGTGATTGAATAGCACGATGCAGCTCCGGATTGGTTGTCGATGAAAGCAGCTGGCTTTGCAGAATACTGAGACGGTCTGCCACGAACTCAGCCGGAAACGGCATGCGATCCATAAACTCTGCTGCACCCTGGATGAGTGCGAGGACCAATCTTTCAAGCCAGAAATCACCCAGCCGGCTGGCAAACTGGTAAGCCTGTTGGAAATTTGTAACCGCATTCTGTGAATCACCGCGCACACCCGCACAAAAAGCAAGACTGGCCAGAGAACCGATTTTGACAGCTGGTATGCAAATACCCTCTGTATCTTGAAGCACCTGGGTGGCATATCTTTCGGCATTCTCCAATTGGCCCACGGAAAGCAAAACGTAAGAAAGGACGCCAGAGGCCATATGTTCAATCAGGCCCAAACCGCTCTGCCGGGCAATGTGGATCGCTTGCTGCATGAGCTCCAGGCCCGCCTCAGCCCGACCCTGCATGGCAGTCGCCGCGCCCAGGTGATACATGTTATCCAACGCCCAAAATCCTTCTCGGCCGGATTCAAGCCCACGCTGATACGCCTCGACAGCTTTATCCCAAAGCTGGAGGAATGCATAAACATCACCCTCCAAACGATGGCTGATCGAAATTGTCTCATACTGGCCAAAATCTTCCCCGAGCCTGCGAGCTGCTGCTGCCGCTGCAAACGAAGCGTCAATCCGCCCGTACAGGAGCTGCGTCATTGCATAAGAGCTGTACAAATAGCCTTGCATCCGGCTGGCGTGCAATTTTTCTGCCAGGTTAATACCGGCTTCGGCTTGTTGGATGGCAAATGCAAAGTTGCCAGAAAAATGTGAGGCAAATGCCAGTACGTTATGGGCCGCAACTTGATTGTGGGGATGCTTTGAGCGCTTCGAAAATTCTAAAGCCAAAAATCCATGCAGCCTTCCCAGAGCCGGCTTGCCGCGCAGTGTTTTAACCAATGCCGTCTGGTAATGCAAATTTGATCGGGATTGAAGTGATTTTACACTACCATCCTCCCAGGGATGTTTCTTCAAAAGGGAGTCAAAAATTGCGTCTGACTCATACAAACGGTTGAGCATATAACAAATCACCCCGCGATGCTGCTGGGCTTCGCAATACTCAAACTGGCTGGTGCTGTATTCAAGGACTCGGACGGCCTGTTCAGCGTACTCCAGCCCCTCTTCAAAACGATTTAACGCCATGTAGGCATCACTCAACCCATCCAATGCCGTGCCAGTGAGCAGGGGTGCCTGGAATTGTTCGCCAAGATCGAGCAAGCGCTGGTTAATCACCAGCAGCTTCTCGGGAGCATTCGATTCAAACGCAGCATCGTTCCACTCAGAGTACAACTGATAGATCTGATCAACCTTTATTTGGGCGTGATACTGATCAATTAATTGATCAGCACGTTCGAATGCCATAAAGGTTTTTTCGAGGAAGAACATCCGCCAGGCATTCTTTCCTGCGAGCAGCCAATAATCGAACGCCTGTGGTCCGTCTCCTGCCAGCTCAGCATGCTCGGCTAACAAGGCGGCAATGGGACCTAAATCGTCGGCGTATCTGGTTTCCAGCATACTTAAGACTTGCTCATGCAAAGCCGCGCGGCGTGCTGGATATAGGCTGTCAAGGGCCGTCTCCACAATATAATCGTGGACAAACTGGTAGTGATCTTTTTTAACGGGGTGCGGTTCAATGAGCGCGCGCTTTTCGAGCTCTTCCAAGACCCTGGCAGTCTGGATGGCTGTAAATTCGCACACCTTGCTGACATCGGCAGCGATGAATTCGCGCCCAAAGACTGCAGCAATCGTCAGGAATTTTCCACCCAACAGGGAGACTTGTCTCAGGCGAGTATGTAACAGCGAGCTGATCGTCGCCGGGGTTGGGATTGCAGGAAATGAAATCGCGGTTTGGAGATTATTCTCCAGCATGCTCCGGATTGTCTCAAGAATAAAATAGGGATTTCCAGCGGTTTTGGCATACATCTGGTTGGCAAATGCCTCCGAAATGTTTTTTCGGAACGCAGCCTGGCATAGTTCGTGTGTTTCAGCGAGGGATAACCCGGGCAGCTCAGCCGTAGTAATTTGCAAATCTTTTATCAGAACGGAGAGCCAACTTTCCAGATACGGGTTTGGGTAATCACCTCTCCCGCTTAGTATCAGCAACGCTCCGGTTTCAAACGGGGGTCGGTCAAGTAAGTAAGCCAGGGTTTGGATGGTCGCTTCGTCAGCCCATTGAATATCATCGACGATTAATATCAGCTTTCGGTCTTGTTGCAGGCTGAACATGAGTCGACGCATCGCTTCCTGGGCAGCACGCTGCTGGTTGGCCTGTGGTAGCATAACGCGTTCTGTGAGTTGTTCCTGGAGCTCCGGTATCCAAATCGACAGGTATTCGAGCCATGGTGCAGGCAAAGACCCCCATTCGTCTGGTCGGATCTGCAATCGTAATGTGTCAATCAGCGACTGCAGGGGAAGCAGGCTGTCATTGGGTCGGCAGCGCGCGACCAGAATGCGATACCCCCCTTTCCTGCGGCGAGTAAATTCCTGTAGCAGGCGGCTCTTTCCTGAGCCAGCTGGCCCCTGCAAGTAGAATAACCCGCCGCGCTGTAAAGCCTGTTCCATGTTTAAGAATACATCGGCACGACCAATGTAGGGTAGTTCCAGCGTCGGGTGTAAATTTAGGGTCGTTTCTAGGTGTGAATCGCGCCATCGGACCGGTTTGTTTATCCGCTGGCTGAGAGCAACAAGCTGCGGTCCGGGAGGCATGCCCATTTCCCGCAACAACAGGGCTGAGAAATCCTCGTAGGCTTTTCGCGCCTGCTGCACCTGCCCTAATTCCAGCCGCAAGCTGATGAATTGAAAAACCAGTTCCTCATCCAGCGGATCAAATTCAAGGGCAAACTGGATATATTCAACCGCCTGCATTAAATTGCCAGAAGCTATAGCATGTGTGGCCAGGCGCCCCAACACCCTCACCTGCTGCTCGATCAATTGGGCGTTGGAAGTTGTAAGCCATTCGTCGAACGCTGGAGTGCTGGGCAGTCGGGCTCCCTCCAGAAGGTAATGTCCATGCCACAAATAGGCAGCTTGTTCAAGCGCCGTGGCGATCGGATGCGGGATTGGCGTACGATCGGGAATTGACCAGGAAGCCGTACCGGCACTTTCCAACAGTCGCCAATAATGGTCAAGGTCCACCTGGCTGCGATTTTTATCCAGCCAGAGTACTTCAGGCGTAGCTTGGATGAGCGCTGGGTCTGGAATGCTGCTGCGCAGGCGGCTGAGTGCTTCGCGCAAGCGCGTCCGGGCACGTTCCGGGTCTTGATCTGGCCAGAATAGGTCAAGCAGTTTCTCTCGTGCTGTAACCCCGGGTTCGGCCGCCAAATAATACAAAATGGCGCGTGGAATCTGGCGGTTGACTTGGACGATCTGGTCATCGTGATAAATGTTAGGCGGGCCAAGGATCTGAATTTTCAGATGAGACAAACGAATTCCCTCACATTGAAATTCATGAGACGACCGTTTTCCGGGCTGCCTGTAATATTTCTCTTGCTGAACGCAAGGTTCCCTCGCTGACTTCACCGTACATCTGGGCAAGCTCTACCACACGCGGTTCGCCATCCAGCTGGCGAGTTCTGGGTGGTTGTCCGACCGGCCTCAATCTGCTTTTCGACATGATAGTGCTGGTCACCAAAGGCCGCTAATTGTGGCAGGTGAGTGATGCACAGAGTCTGGTGGCGGCGGGCAAGTTGCCAGAGCTTCTGCCCGACAATCAATCCGACCCGCCCACCAATTCCCTGATCAATTTCATCGAAAATCAAAGTAGGGATACTATCAGCCATAGCAAGTACGTTTTTTAATGCGAGCATCAGGCGGGAAGTTTCTCCACCCGATGCAATCCGCACCAGGGGCTTAAAACCTTCACCCGGATTGGGCGCGATTAAAAATTCCACCTGCTCCAGGCCAGTAGCATCAAAGGCAACCCGCTCTCCATCCGGAAGCGGCAATCCATGCGGATCAGGACGGCGGGAAAATGATACATCGAACTGGGCCCCCTCCATCCGCAGGTCAGCCAGCTCGTGTTGGATGGCAGCGGATAGACGTTCTGCGGCCTCTTGGCGCAAGCCAGACAGGACCAGGCCAGCTGCGGCTAGCTGTTTTAACAAATCGGCTTCTTCTTTTTCAAGTCCTGTGAGTTTCTCGCCGGCCTGCTGAATATTATCCAGCTCCTGGCGGGCCTGCTCAGCGAAGGATAGTACTTCCGAAAGCGTGCTGCCATATTTCCGCTTCAGGATCTGCAGCAGATTCAGGCGTTCTTCGACAAAATCCAGCCGGCGCGGATTAAACTCAATCCCTTCAAGATAAAGCCGCAACTCCCGCGACAGGTCACCAAGCAGCTCAGCCAGGCTCTGCCCCTGTTCGTACAAATTATTCTGGCTCGCATCCAGCCGCACAAGGCCGCCCAGGGCATGAACCACCTGACCGATCATGTCGGTTGCAGCAGGTGCTTCCGGCGAACCCTCATCGAGCACCTGCAAGGCTTCTGTGGCGAGTTTCGCCAATCCTTCTGCATTTGCCAGGCGGTTGCGCTCAGCACGCAAGTTTTCCTCTTCGTCGACTTTCAAACCGGCAGAGTCGATCTCGTTGATCTGGAAAGTGAGCATCTCAATCCGCCGGGCGGCATCCCGTTCCGACTTACGCAGTTCAACCAGGGCGCTGCGCATGGATTGCAAGCGTTTATAGACCCAGGTATAGGTCTCAAGCTGAGGCTGGATGTTAGCATAGCGATCCAGCAAACCCAGGTGCTCGCGAACGCGGAGCAAAGACAGATGTTCCGATTGCCCGTGCAGATCAACCAGAAGTTCGCCCAGTTCCTTTAACAGGCTGACATTTACCGTGCGACCGTTGATGCGGGCGATGCTGCGACCAGCAGCTTTGATCTCACGTCCAAGAGTTACATATTCTTGTTCATCCAGCAGCTCTTCGCGCGCCAGAATCGCGTGGACTTCCGGGCGCACGGATGCCGGAATGCGGAATGTGCCTTCCAGAAGCGCCTGCCCTGCACCCGCCCGCACCAGTGTTGCATCGACGCGACCACCCATTAGCACTTCTACGCCGTCAAAAATAATCGACTTTCCGGCGCCGGTTTCACCAGTAAACACGACCAATCCCTGTCCCAAAACAAGGGACAGGTTATCAATAATGGCAAAATCCTGGATACGCAGCTCGGTCAGCATAACGGGTGATTCAGCGAATATTAATTCCCCTCAGGCGGGCAATGGCAGCTGTCGCCGCTGAGAAAAGAAAAATTCCCTGGAAAACAATCGACCACAGGTTCAGGCTGAGGATGGCACTCAAAAGTATCGGCAGGCAGCCCACGATGATACCGGCGGTCATCACCTGCCAGAGACGCCGTGACCGGCGTTTTTGTACCGCGGCCCGCACAGCTTCAGCAATTACAAAACCTGCTGCAGGTGCCAGCAAAATAATAAAAAACCAGATGAAACTTCCAATGAAACTACCTAATCCTGCCAGTACAGCAGACACTAAAAATGCGACGGGGTAGTCATACCATTGGGCGGTTTCAAAAATCTTCTGCTGGTTGCGCGCGCATTCCCTGCAAATATAACCGGTTGGTGTTGAGACAGCACATTTAACGCAAATTGGTTTATCACAGCGTTTACAGCGCAGCATCGTTTGCACATCAGGGTGGTTGGCGCAGTAAAGCACTCCCTCTTCCACGGTGGCCGGTTGGATGGGTGAAATATCGCTCATCGACTATTTCCAGTAACAGGATTTTGACTCATATGCGGAGTAAGATTTCGATAAAAATAACCGGGGTCTTGAAAACGGATAAAGTTGCACGTGTGATCGCTGGCATGTACATTGACTGCATCGCCATTATCAAGGCGTATTGGAGGCTGCCCGTCGACGGAAAGCACCGGTTGGTGGTCAGCCTGGACGGTAATCGTGACCGAAGAGCCTTCTGCCAGGACAATCGCCCGGTCTATCGAAAGATGCGGGGCGACAGCTACCAGCAAAATATTCCGCAGTTCGGGTGGCAGGATGGGGCCGCCAGCAGCCAAGGCATATGCCGTCGAACCGGTAGGCGTGGCAGCAATTAAGCCATCAGCCACATAGGTAGTCAAATGGCGACCGTCCACATGGGTTTGCAAGTGTACAGGGCGGACGCTTTCCCCTCGACCAACGAACACCTCATTCAATACCTCCCAGTTCCCAAATACGCTGCCGGAATGTACGTGCTCACACTGCAGCATCATTCGATTTTCTAACCAAAAATCACCTGCGATCAGGCGGGGCAGCATCTGCTCCCATTCGCGGGAATGGATCTCAGTCAGGAAACCAAACCGTCCAAGGTTTATGCCAAGGATAGGGATTCCGAGTGGGGCACATAGGTGGCCAGCACGCAGCAAGGTCCCATCACCACCCAGGGCAATGAGCAGATCGAAACCATTGGTAAGGACTTGCTCGCGCAGGTTTGCATCGTACAACGAAGCGACCAAAACCTGCAGACCTTGCTCCTGCAATGCGTCTGCCAAGAGTTGGGCCTCTTCACCGGCATTGGCAACCTGGGGATGATACATCACCGCGAGATGGTGGGGTGTAAACATGATTCCTAATTATAGCTTATGAGGTCGGTTGGTGAACGGAGGCTGCATATCACTCAAGGAATTTACAGTTACGGGGTTTTGGGTTGTTAAAAGTGGCAAAACAGCCATCCACAACCCTTCCAATCTGCTGCAAAACGAAGCTGTGCAAGCTGCACAAACCGCTTTCGCCTGGTGTGAATGATCTCCGAATATGGAATCACCACCCGGGATGAAATCGGCTTCAAACGCCAATATTGAAGCCAACCCTGGTGTATCACAGGTGCTGATCGCAGTTTGAACGGTACCCACAGCGGATACAGCGGCCCGGTTGGTCATGCGAGCGGTTTACCGACCTGCGGCGTTCGTCATTGCGCATTTCCTCTATCAGCTCGAGCAAAGCTGCTTCAAGCTCATTGGTGTAGTCAATGGCAAAGGTGCGATCTGCGTACCGCAGAATTCCATGCGGCGGGCGGCGTCCAAAATGACTTTCCACCAGCAAGCAGTAAGCCGCCAGCTGGAAAATATGCGCATCATAAGGTGCAGATGGAGCACGGGAAGATTTAACTTCTACCGGGATCAGATCTGAACCGGATTCGACCAGATAATCCGGTTTGCCAGTGAGGCCTAATTGGCGGTTGTACAAAGGGTCTGAAACTGGACCCCAGGTACCGGTATCACTTGCGATCAGCCTCCCGTAAGGCAGACCGCTGTCCTTACGGCGGCGATTTGCCAGGCTGAGCAGGACGATAGCCACCGCTGCCAGGAGGAAACTGAGCCAGAACAGCATCATTTACCCAGGTCAGATCACAGCCTGCAGAACAGCAATCACGAGCAGCACAACCGAAACGAGCAGCAGGCCAAAAGCTCCCAGGCGTATAAGACCCGTAACCAACACCGAGCGCCCATGTTGGTAGTGCATCTGACTGCCGCTGGCGAATTCTGCCTGGTTTTCTGAGGGAATTCCCTGCCGCTGGTACCACCAGGCACGCCGGCAGTAAGTATAAGAGCCAATCTCTGAAGCCCGAATGGTGCGCATGCTGTTCGTTAAACCTTACCCACAGGGAAAAGCCGGCCAGGTCAGTCCAAGTCTACCTGATCCAAACGCTCCTGCAGGCTGCGCAGGCTTTGTTCAAGGTGAGCCTGGTTGATATTGAGGGTCAGGTCACCACGAGTTCTTTCATTGATGCTCCGGGCGATGTCTGTCAGACGGCGCAGCCCACCTGTAATCGCATCGGGGTAATCCATCGTCACCAACACTGCAAATATGTCATCCATATAGCCCAGCAATCGCTCCGCATCCCGTGAGTACCCGTTCCGAAGGATGTCCAGACAGCGCCGCCGAAGCTCGCCATTGGCTTCCGCGAGCCCACGCAAATACGTAGCATACTCCACATTTAATTCTTCAGGCTCTGGTAAAGGTTGGTCCGTCAGCAAGGCAACCACAATTGCAGCCTCGACATATTCCTTAAGGGCATCCTGAGTGTATCCGGCATGGTAAAGATCCGGGTATTCGCTTAAATCTGCCAAGGTCGTTTGGGCAATTTGGCGCGCAGCAGCCAGCTCCTGATAGGCATTCTGACGCTCGTCGCGATGGATTGCCCGGATAGCCTGGGCACAATGGCGGGTCAGAGTGCGTGACTGCGAGAGTGCATGGTCGCGGGCTGCTGTGCGGACGTCAAATGCCAGGCGAATACGATCTGCAATTTCTTCAAGTTTTTGCATACCAACCTCAAGTATTGTCATCTGAAGGGGATTGAGGTGGCCGGAAGAGGCGCGCGGCCAGTGAGTTTTCCCCGGGCAGCCGAATTTCACCAAAATTGGCCTCAAATTTAGCCAGGTTTTCGCCCAGTGCCCTATAAAACAGCTTCACACTGAGTGGGGACATCAGGACGCGGGTTTTTATCGGCGCAGTCCGGGCCCCGGGCAGAAGTTGAGCAAAATCGATCACCATTTCGGAAGGCGAATGGGTAATGCGAACGATATTGGCGTAGACCGGTTCGAGGTTATGCGGCAGTTCCAAGTTAGGCGGGGCGGGCTGCGGCCCGTCCGGTTGGTTTGTTTGAGACATCGTCGGCTCCGTAGTAATGACCAGTGAACAGCCCGAATGGGGACACCCGGGCTGTTCAGGCGGACTATTCGATTGTTTAGAAGGGGATGTCGTCGTCGGATTCCGGATTGTAATCCTCGCCACCAGCGCCCATCATCTCGGTTTCGCCGCGGCTGGAAAGGAAGCGAACTGTGTTGGCAGTCACTTCAAACGAAGCGCCCGGCCCACTTTGTCCTTGCCAGATGCGCGGGCCGCCGGTATTGGGATCTGGATTAAGCCGGCCTTCAACCAGGACCTTACCGCCCTTGCGCAGGTACTGGTTGCAAGTTTCAGCCTGTTTACCCCAGACTGAGATGCGAAACCAGATCGTCTCTTTGACCGACTCGCCGCTGGATGCGGTGTATTGGCGATTCGTTGCGACTGGAAAATTCGTGACTGCCTGGCCGGTGGGAGTGTAACGCATCTCCGGATCGCGGCCAAGATTACCAACGATTATGATGGTGTGATACATGGGGAGACCTCCTGTTCGGTGAGTGAAAAAGGTTAGGTTCCGGGGGGGATGCCACCCGTAACAGAGTGTCCGGGGGCACTCACCGGTTGTTAAGAATATTTTACCCCGAATCGGGGGTGGAGGGATTCATTTTAAGGTGAGGAACTTGAAGTTGTTGGGCGGCATAAAATCCAGATAAACCCAATGGAGCAGCGTTTGGGCATAAGATTATAGAATGTTTGTTCGTTTTTGTCAAGGATTTTTCTGGCTTCCCAGGGGTTAACAATAAACAAAGACCCTGAGTGTCCCACTCACATTCCTTTCGCAGGTGGAGAGGAAAGGAGTCGGGGAAACCTAGACCGGACCTCAATCCTGATTACGTACAGTTCTCACCGATTGTCACTTGAGTATCAGCGAAGCGGTCTCAAACCCAATCAAGGATTGCTGCGCCCCTGCGGGGCTGGTAACGTTTATCGAATTCGAGATTTGTCCTAAGCTGTAAACGAACTCCAGTTTTTCGTATACCAGCAGGTCAATCAGCTAATTCTCACCTGACTACCCCTCAGCACGCGCCTCATGGAAAGTGCTTTTTCGATGGGCTTTTTATCCCACTTGTATTTTACGTCATACCCTGCGGGACATATTTCCATTATTTTAGTAGAGACCTCATAACTTCATAAGGTGTTTTTCCGTCAAGGGATATATGAGGTCTATCATAATTATAGAAGTTTTCCCAAGCCTCAAGCTTTGACATTTAGATCAACATCATCCGTGTAGGTCAGCAGTTGATAAAACTCTGTCTGATCCGTTCTGTGTGAACGTTCTACTTTGCCGTTGAGCTGTGGTGTTCGCGGTTTTATGTACACATGCTGTATTCCCTGGTCTTCGACATGCCAGTGAAAACGGGCTTGAAACTCATGGCCCCGATCGGTTCTGACCGTGCTGATCCGGAAAGGAAACTTTTCGATCACGTAGTCCATGAACTTGATCGCACAATCCTGGTTATGTTTCGGATAGATCTGTAACGCCCGAATACGCGTCGCATCATCGATGGCTGTATATTGGTACCGTTTCACCGCCTTTCCATCTTTATCTTTCAACTGCAAGAACTTCACATCTACCTGAACGTGGTGTCCTGGAACCTTTTTGGCATACCGTTTGGTGTGAAGCGCACGTCTGGGAGCTGTCTTTGGCAGCCGGCTTACCCCATGGGCTCTCAACACTCTGGTCACTGTGGATTCTGAAATCTTGATCCCGTGGTAGCGGTCCAGGTAATACGTAATCCGTAAGGCTCCTATTTGATACTCTCTCCGGAGTTCCAGGATTTTCTCAACAACCTCAGGAGATGTCTTGCGTGGATGGCTATATGCGATGGGCTTTTTTCTATACAATCCAGATCGTCCTTCGTTATCGTATTTCTGTTTCCAACGGTAAAATGTTGAACGAGGGACGTTGAATTCCCTGCAGGTCTTTGTAACACCGAAATGATTTGCATATTCAAGTACTGCAAGCTTGAACCTTACCCTCAATTCTTCTCTGGCTTCTTTGTGCATACAATCCTCCTGTTTGTAGTTTAGATACTACTACAAAGTGTCCAGGAGGGTATGACGTATTAACCGCCCACGATGACGGTTTAAGCAGTTTTTCGGGCAAACGATTGTCTATACTTCAGTTTTCCTAGCTCACGCGGTTATGATAGAGGGGAATCTGCGCATCTCTTGCCTCCGTAGGTTTGGAAAAAAGCCACTTCACATCCGACTGCGCCAGGATGGGGGTGGTGGTGCAAACCTTGATTGCCCGCCATGGTTGAAAATTCTGTTAAGCGTCAGGACCTTTTCGCCCGTGCTCACCACGGCTACCACGGGAAATTGTCCGAACTCACACTCATCAGCCAGGTTTCCAGAAATATACCAGCGTTATTTTAAATAAGTGATGGAATGCCGGGCAGGCATTCCTCTATCACGGGAAATTGTGCGATTATTCTAGTAACCTTACCTTCGTAGAATGTACATCGTGCACACCCGCCGAAGCGAAGTCATAGAGCGAGGCGTTAGCAAGTTCATCGAAGACCCTTGACGAGAATAGGCGCGGTGTCCTAAGCGCAGGCTCGGGAGGTCAGAGCCTGCGCAAGGGTGGGTAAGGGATAGCACGAAGTACATTTATCTGATTCGTTTATCCTCAATTCTGAGAGATAAACTCATCTAGATCGTCTGGTCTTACTCTCACACTCCGATTGTACTTCGAATGCTTGGGATTTGATGCAACTGAAATCAAGTCTATATGCTGCACCTTTGCTGATATTGAGGAATTCTTGCAACGTCTGGTGCAGTTAGAAGACGAGTATCAAGATAGTATCCTCTTCGACATTCGTTAACTGTGTTGGTTTCTCATTTGAGATCGCTTCTCTGCTCAATCCATTCGCAAGAGTAACTCGATAGCAATGATGAACTGCTTTGCGACTTCCCTTCGGTAAATTCTGTTATTCGGGTTTTTGAATGTTTATCGGGCAGATTTCACGCTTTTTACAGGGCGTCCAGACAGTTTGTTTAGGCCGTCGAAATCCGCTTCAAATTTTGTTGACAACCCATTTTGTCCGTGTTATCGTAAGTTAATGCGCCAATCCGCACGGGCAATCCTCCGCGCCAGCATCATCCTTTTCCTGTTGCTGGGAATGCCCACTTGGGGGATCGAAAGCCAGGCGGCTGAAAACTCCCGAAGAAGCACAGAGATTCTGGTTGCATTCATCCAGAACGAGTGGTGGTTAATCCGCTGGTCGGATAACCGTCCGGTTTGCCGCGTCCTGACAGATCATGAAGGACAGCCAACACCCAACGAGGTTCAAGTTTACTGCGGGGATACCATTCTTAACCAGTGGCAAGCGACCCGCCCTTGTACAGAGCTGGACGCCAAAGACCCTGAGCTGGCTGAATGCTCGGGACTTTACTTGCATTTTATTGTCAGCGAGCCAGCCGAACGGACTCTGTACGTCACCCTGCCGGAGCCAGAGGTATATTTGACCCTCACCGGCTGCGACCCGGTGCCCCTGGAGAATCGCTGTATGCAGCTGCCCTACCTGACGTTCAGCGCCCGCGAGCCCCTGCCCAACGAATACATCACGGCAATTAACGGCACTATCGACAACGAGCCGTTTTCCTGCCCAAGTGAGGTCTGCCAGATTCCGCTGAAACCAACTACCACTCAGGGAGTGCAAATTGATTTCTGGGCAGATTCTAGTTATGGTGACTCCAGCCCGCAATATCAGGCGTTGGTACGGGTGATCGATACCGGTGTTACCCAGAACCCGGCAGACGCTGGCTGGTATGTGGACGTCCTGAGCACCCAGTGGTTGGGCAACGGAGTTGTTGCCAGCTGTGCCCAGGCCTGGCAGGCATTCCCACCGATCGGCGGGGTGCCAGGCTGGTTGGCGAACCCAGATGACCCTGCTGATCTGGTTTCTACGGAGCCATATGCTTTCCTGGCAGGACGGTTGATTGCCTCTGGTGTCGTGAATGCCAGCCAATGTCCTTCCGGGGGGCTGCTGGAAAACGGGTGGGCCAATACCTGTGGGTTGGAAACAAGTCTAGATGAAGTGGAACAATGGCAGAACAATTTTGACGAGGAAATCATCGCGGCTGCTCACCAGGCACGGATCCCATCCCAGCTTGTCAAAAATGTGTTTGCCCAGGAAAGCCAGTTCTGGCCTGGTGCCGTCCGCGATCCGGAAATTGACGAGTTTGGGTTTGGTCGCATGACTGAGCTGGGAGCCGACACAGTTCTGCTGTGGAATCCAGAGTTTTACGCTCAATTCTGCCCGCTGGTGCTCGATAAATCGGTTTGCCAGACGCCGTATTCCCTGCTGGACGAAGATGCTCAGGCTATGCTGCGAGGTGCATTGGCACTCAGTGCAGATGCGGATTGCCTGGAATGCGAAACCGGGATCGATCTCAGGTACAGCGGTTTCAGTATCAACCTGTTCGCCGAAACGCTTAAAGCTAACTGCAATCAGGCAGGCAAAATCGTGGAAAATGCGACCGGCGTCATCCCGGGCGGAATTTCGACCTATGAAGACCTGTGGCGATTTACCCTGGTAAACTACCATTCCGGTCCAGGCTGCCTGAGCAACGCCGTACAGATCACATTTAATTCCAACCAGGGCATGAACTGGTTTAATGTTTCCTCGAACCTGGAACCTGGTTGCGATACTGCCCGGCTGTTTGTTGATAATATTACCGGTCCAGGCGCTCTCGGGCCGACACCTGTACCAACCTTACCACCCAGCACACCAACTCCCACTGCGACTACCCCACCACCAACCCCCACACCGGGCTTGCCAACACCTACACCAACCGCAACTGTGGATCGCACTGCAGAACCCTACCCAATCGCAACAGCGACTGTCCCTCCGTTCCCAACAGATTACCCACCGCCAACACCTTAAATCAAAACCGCCCCGAGTTCGGGGCGGTTTTTCGTTAGAGTTGATCAACTCACTAATTCACCGACGAGTTTGAGAAATTCGTCCCATTCTTCTTGAAAGAAATGTAAGGTGACATTGTTAAGTTCCAGATGGTAGGTCACTTCACCATCGGGTTCAGCGGCGCGCCAGGCCATGTAAATTTCGGTTTCTGCAATCGTATCGGTTTTGGGCTCCATCGGATTAGAGGCCATTATCTTTTCCTTTTTCTGCTAAACATTTTCGTGCAACGTCTCGAGGAAGGTGACATTATCCGGTGTGCGCGACAGGCGCTGCAGGATCGCCTCAGTAGCCGTCGCAGCATCAAACCCAGCTCCCTGAGGTGGCGAGGTCACCATCTGGTCATACATCCGGCGCATCAACCAGACGCGTGGGGTCAGGTCCGGCCCGAGCAGCAGCTCTTCACGTCGCGTCGAAGAGCGCTCAAAATCAATCGCCGGAAAGACGCGCCGTTCCTGCAAGCGGCGAGAAAGGTGCAATTCCATGTTGCCGGTGCCCTTAAACTCTTCATAAACCACATCATCCATCCGCGAACCGGTGTCAACCAGGCAGGTCGCAATGATGGTGAGCGAGCCGCCTTCTTCGATGTTCCGTGCCGCTCCAAAAAATCGTTTGGGGGGGTAAAGCGCTGATGGGTCGATCCCACCGGATAGGGTGCGCCCGGAGGGGTTCACTACCAGGTTATAGGCCCGCGTGAGTCGGGTAATCGAGTCAAGTAAGATGACAACATGGCGGCCTATTTCTACAATACGTTTGGCACGCTCCAAGACCATTTCAGCGACCCGCACATGCGAAGTTACCGGCTCGTCAAACGTTGAAGAAATGACTTCTGCGTCTACCGAACGATCCATGTCTGTTACCTCTTCAGGACGTTCGCCGATCAGGGCGACCATGAGGTGCACATCCGGGTATTTGGTGGAGATCGCGTTGGCGATTTCCTTGAGGATCGTCGTTTTACCAGCTTTGGGCGGGGAGACAATCAAACCACGCTGGCCGCGGCCAATCGGCGCCAGCAGGTTGATCAAACGGGTGGAGAGAATATGGCGATCGGTCTCAAGATCGAACCGGACATCCGGAAAGATGGGAGTGCGCGAACTCGAAAGTGATCCGGCGTTTAGCAGCTTCTGGGTCAAGGCCGTTAATACTTTCCACCTTTAAGAGGCCGTAATGCCGTTCTGATTTGCGCGGCGGCCTGACATGCCCGATGATCAAGTCGCCATTACGCAGCGAGTAACGCCGGATCTGGGCTTGTGAGACATAAATGTCGTCCGGGCCAACGGAATATGACTCCGAGCGCAGGAAGCCAACACCCTCGCTCATAATTTCCAGGATGCCGCCGCGCATCTCGAGGCCCTGGCGTTCTGCTTCAGCACGACGGATGCGCAGGATTAAATCTTCTTTTTTCAAACGATGGGCATTGGGAACTGAAAGATCTTTTGCCATTTGCCGCAGCTTAGGCAAAGGCGTGTTTTCCAACTCTAGTACGTTCATTAGACCTACTCTATAGGAATCACGATATCGATTGGATTGTACAATGGGATCGGTTGGTGAGAAACCGGGTTTAACTGTGATCCCCCCGATGCCTGTGTAAGAGCATCAAAACTCAGTGGTGGCCCTCACCCTTATAAGCCAGTCTGATTTTCTCAGATTCACCTGCCTGGGGGATTTGAAAAGATTATAGCATGCCAAATTCTATCCTGCAAGACACAATTGAATGAATTTGGGAATATTCAACCCGCTCTGAGGCAGATTATGACCAATGGGGGAAAGGAGCAAATTCGGGGTTTTTGCACAATACAAACAACTTCCTTTTGGATGGGCACAGCCCGCCTGGAAAGGGAAAGCATGGCCATCCCCCAAAGGCAATGGTGAACCAGGTGGCGATGGTATAATCCCCATGTTAACGAACTTTCAGTGATCACAGGTAGAAAAGGTACGTATGCTGGAGAAACTTGCCGGAATCGAAGAACGATATGAAGAACTTTACCGCGAACTGGTCCTGGTTGGTGATGATTACCAACGCGCGGCGGAGCTTGGGAAAGAACGCTCAGATTTGGAACCCCTTGTACAAAGAATCCAGGAATATCGCCGTACGCAGGAGCGTTATGCGGGTGCAATCAGGCTGAAGGACGAAGAAACTGATCCCGAAATGATGGAGCTGGCTCAGATGGAAATTGACGAGCTGGAACCGAAGCTTGCCGGGCTTGAAGATGAAATCAAATCGATGCTCCTGCCAGGAGATCCACGCGACAAGAAAAATGTCATTATTGAAGTCCGGGCTGGAGCCGGAGGGGATGAAGCGGCGCTGTTCGCAGCGGATCTTTACCGCATGTACATCCGCTATGCCGAGCGAAATAACTGGAAAGTAGAAATCCTCTCCGAAAACAGCATCGGTATTGGCGGTTATAAAGAAATTACTTCTTTGATAAAGGGTCGCGGCGCATATTCGCGTCTTGAAATATGAATCCGGCGTGCACCGGGTGCAGCGTATTCCCGCAACTGAGTCACAGGGGCGAATTCATACCTCCACGGCAACGGTTGCGGTGCTGGCCGAAGTCGATGACGTAGAAATCGACATTCCTGAAAACGATATCCGCATGGATGTATTTAAATCAGCTGGCGCCGGGGGACAAAATGTGCAAAAAAATGCCACTGCCGTGCGGATCACCCACATACCGACCGGTATCGTGGTCAGCTGCCAGGATGAACGCTCACAATTGCAGAACCGGATGCGGGCGATGAGTATTTTACGCGCCCGCCTATATGAAATTGAAGTGGAAAAACGCCAGGCTAAAATCGACGCAACCCGCCGCTCTCAGGTGGGAAGTGGTGACCGCTCTGAAAAAATCCGGACTTATAACTATCCCCAGTCACGCGTGACGGATCACCGGATCAATTTCTCGATCTACAACCTGCCGGCAGTCATGGATGGAGAAATCGACGAATTCATTGATGAGCTGTCTACCCGGGCAGAAGCTGAAAGACTGGCAGCAGCCGGAATTTAAAGCCAGTGAATAGCCCCCAGGCTACGGTTGGGAGCGTACTGCGCGACGCCTTCCAACAGCTCCAACCAACCAGCGAAACCCCGCTCCTGGATTCCCAGGTTAGCCTGGGGTTTATTCTAAATCAGACTCGCTCCTGGGTTATTGCGCATCCCGAACGGCCCCTCACACCTGAAGAACTCAACCAATTCCAATCCGCCGTAAAACAGATGGCTGCCGGAACGCCTCTGGCGCACCTTTTAGGTAAGTGGGAATTTTTTGGCCTTGAATTTTTAGTTTCGCCGGAGGTTCTCATCCCCCGCCCGGAAACCGAATTGTTGGTTGAACATGCGCTGGCATGGCTAAACGCGCGACCCGGGCGCAGATGGGCTGTTGATGCCGGTACTGGATCCGGTTGTATTGCCATCAGCCTGGCGAACCAGGTGCCAGATTTAAAGGTCATAGCTTGTGATCTTTCCCCAACAGCGCTGCATGTTGCCCGCCAAAATATCGCCCGGCACCAGCTCGAAGAACGGGTTTTACTCGTTCAGGCCGATTTGCTCCCCCCTGCATGCCGGCAATTCGATCTGGTTTGCGCCAACCTGCCCTACATCCCCAGTCAAACCCTGACCACACTACCGGTCAGCCGTCACGAGCCGCAGCTTGCGTTGGATGGCGGTCCGTCTGGGGCAGAGGTTATCCTGCGCCTGCTCAAGGTCGCGCCAACCAGCATGCTTCCCGGCGCCTGTATCCTGCTGGAAATCGAAGCCGGTCAAGGCGACCGGGTCCCGGCTGCTGCATGCCAGATATTTCCGGATGCCCAGGTTACTGCCCGGCAAGACCTGGCAGGGCACGACCGGCTGGTGATCATTCAGCTGCCAGAAAACCCAGCCAGGTAATAAGCAACTGATCCGACTCGGATGTAGGCGCCACCCGGATGCTGCGAAATCTAATCCCGAAATCCATCGCCAGATATGTCCGGCCGCGTTAAAATAGTAGGGTTCAGGTAAAAGCAACATTCAGGGTCACCAGAAAGGGAACTGCATGGGCATTCTGGCAGACAAACGTATCATCTTAGGGGTAACGGGATCAATCGCCTGTTACAAAGCAGCCGACCTGGCATCAAAGCTGAGCCAGGGGGGAGCCAGGGTGGAAGCTATCCTGACCGCAAGTGCTTTGCAGTTTGTCAGCCCGCTGACGTTCCAATCTGTAACCGGGCAACGGGCATACACCGACGCTGATTTATGGGGCAGCAGTGGACATGTTACCCATATCGAACTGGGGCATGGCGCAGACCTGGTTGTAATCGCTCCGGCAACGGCGAACACAATTGCCCGTCTTGCGCACGGGCTGGCAGACAACCTGTTGTGTGTTACCTGCCTGGCCGCAAACTGCCCGCTTCTCATCGCCCCTGCCATGGACGGGGGTATGTTTGAGCATCCCGCCACCCAGGCAAATCTGGACATCCTGCGCAGCCACGGTGCTATCATCGCCGGACCAGAAAGCGGGCATCTGGCCTCTGGGCTGCACGGTGTAGGACGCATGCTCGAAACTCCCGAGCTCCTCGGACATATTCGCGCAGTTCTGGGCCGCGCCGGCTCCCTGGCAGGCTGCCGGGTGGTTGTCACTGCAGGAGGAACCCAGGAAGCGATTGACCCGGTCCGCATGATCACAAATCTTTCCTCCGGCAAGCAAGGTTTTGCCCTTGCACAGGCTGCCCTGGACCTGGGCGCGACTGTCCTGTTGGTTAGCGCCCCCACCAGTCTGCCCACTCCGATCGGTGCTAGACGCATAGATGTACGTTCAGCCGCTGAGATGGAAAAAGTAGTCCTCGCTGAAGCAGCAAATGCACAAATCCTCGTCATGGCGGCAGCCGTGGCCGATTTTCGACCTGTAAACACATCCCGCAATAAGATTAAAAAAGATCAGGGGCTCTCCCATATCGAGCTGGAAAAAACAAACGATATCCTGGCAGCGGTTGCAAACCAAAAAATTGCCGCACAACACCCGCAGATCACCGTTGGATTTGCGGCCGAGAGCCAGGACTTACTTGAAAACGCCAGCCGTAAACTAAAGGCAAAGAAACTGGATATGATCGTTGCTAACGACATTACCGCAGTGGATGCTGGTTTTGGAACGGATACGAACCGGGTCACGCTGCTGTTCGCTGACGGCACCCAGGAACGTCTGCCTTTATTGGACAAGGGGGACGTCGCCCAGGCGGTCATGCAGCGCGCCGCGGCCTTGCTCACCAGTAATCGTTCTGAACCTGTCTGAATTGCCGGATTCGTTGAAAGGTGGCGTTGAGAATATGCATGCTCCTACAGGCATGATCGTCCACATTTGTGCTCGCAAGACCTGGCACGCGGCTCTGGGTGCGGGAGTGTACGCGGCAGATACGCTCGCTACGGAGGGCTTTATTCACTTATCCAAACCAGACCAGGTGCTTTCCGTCGCCAACCGCTATTATCCCGGGCAAGATGATCTGGTGATCTTATGGGTCGAAAAAGAACGCTTGACATCGGATCTGCGCTGGGAGAGTTCCGACGGAGATGTGTTTCCGCATGTGTTTGGACCGTTGAACCTGGATGCCATTCTGGCTGTCACCGATCTGACTGCGGATCCCAATGGCAGATTTACAAAACTTCCTTACCCCAATATTTCGGCTTGAAACCATTTCCATGTGACCGTGTTTTAATCGACTGGGTATACCATACATGGTATGATTGCTCGGCCTTCGGGCCAATGGAAGAGAGAAAGCATGGAAACAATTCTGAATGACATTCATTTTCGGACAATCATGCCGAATAATTTTGATATTCCCCGCCGCATCAAGCGCCTGGGGCAGCTGGCATATAATCTTTGGTGGACCTGGCGACCTGAAGCAATGCGGCTTTTTGTAACGATCGACCGTGACCTGTGGGATCGAACCGGTCACAACCCGATTGCGTTCCTCTATACCGTCGAGCGGGCACGTCTGAACGCTGTAACTCAAGACCGGAGCTTTCTGGAACGTTATGACCAGGTCTTTGAATATTTTGACGAATATATGCAGGCAGAAAAAACCTGGTTCAATGAGACCTATCCGGGCCTTACTGGAAAAACCATCGCCTATTTTTCCATGGAATTTGGCCTGCATGAAACTCTGGCGCTCTATGCGGGCGGATTGGGAGTGCTTTCTGGCGATCACTTGAAGGAGGCTAGTGATCTCGGCTTGCCCATGGCAGCAATCGGATTTTTATACACTCGGGGCTATTTTTCCCAGCGGATTACTGAGGACGGATGGCAAGAAACGCGCGAATACAGCATGAAGGTCAAAGAATTGACTGTCATGCCGGTTATTGACACGGACGGAAAGCGGATCACCATTAGCGTTGACCTGCCTGAAAGGTCGGTCACCCTCCAGGTTTGGCAAGTTCAGGTTGGACGGGTGCCATTATTCCTGCTCGACAGTGACCTAGATGCGAACACTGCCGCGGACCGTCAGTTGACGAGCAACCTGTACAGCGGCAACCCGGAAACGCGCATCCAGCAAGAAATGCTGTTAGGAATTGGCGGTGTGCGCGCCTTGCGCCGCCTGGGTTATGATCCAACCGTCTGGCACATGAACGAAGGGCATTCAGCTTTCCTTGCATTAGAGCGCATCCGGGAGCTGGTGAGCAGCGGGCTTACATTCGAGGACAGCCAGAGGCGCGTCAACTCAACGAATGTTTTTACCACCCACACCCCTGTAGCCGCCGGTAATGATGAATTCCCTACATACTTGGTAGAGAAATACTTTGCCAGTTACTGGCCCGATCTTGGCCTGGATCGAGATGGTTTTATCAAGCTGGCCAGCGCCCAGCGATCATGGGGTGAGGCGTTCAGTATGCCTGTTCTGGCGATCACCCTCTCCGCACACACCAATGCCGTTTCCGAGCTGCACAGCCGGGTTACCCAGCAAATGTGGCAGTTCCTTTGGTCAGGTGTGGAGGAAGAGGATTTACCCATCACGTACGTCACCAATGGGATTCACACCGGCACGTGGCTTGCCCGCCGCCTGCGCAACCTGTTTGACGAATATCTGCCCCCAGATTGGTCGGAACGGATTGATGACCCGACCGTTTGGGAGTATATCAATGACATCCCGGACGAAATGCTGTGGGCAGTGCGCCTACACTTGAAACGCAAATTGGTGCTGCATATCAAGGAGCGCGCCCGTCAGCAGTGGGTCTTGGGCGGGATGCACCCGGTCCAGGTGATTGCCAGCGGCGTGCTGCTGGATCCGTACGTGCTCACCCTTGGGTTTGCCCGCCGCTTCGCACCGTATAAACGGGCCAACTTGATCCTGCGCGATATGGACCGCCTGCTCAAGCTAATCAACCGGCCAAACATGCCGGTCCAAATTATCTTTGCCGGAAAATCTCATCCGGATAACGAGCCAGGCAAGCTGTTGATCCAGGAAGTTTACCGGGCAGTTAAAAAAGCCGAAAATGGGGGCCGTCTCGTTTTCCTGGAAGAATACGATATGAACCTGGCCCGTTACCTGGTGCAGGGCGTTGATGTGTGGTTGAACACCCCGCGCCGTCCAATGGAGGCTTCCGGCACTTCGGGACAAAAAGCTGCCCTCAACGGGGTGCTCAACTTCTCAGTCCTGGATGGATGGTGGCGTGAAGGTTTCAATGGGCGCAACGGCTGGGCCATCGGAGAAGATGCCGACCCGGTAAACTCCGAAATCCAGGACGTTCATGACGCGTTCGACCTCTACGACACCCTGGAAAAAGAGATCATACCCATGTACTACCAGGAACGGTCACCAGATGGGCTACCGCGCGAATGGATCGCAAGAATTAAAGAGGCGATCCGTACACTTGCACCGCAGTTCAGCGCCAGCCGCATGGTAAAGGAATATACCGAGCGGTTGTACCTGAGTGGGATGCAGTTTTCTGATACACAGGAGTAACCCATCATGGCTGCTTGGTTTACTGGACCGGCTCTCCTCGTGACGGTCGCAATTTTCTTTTTACGCGTAACGGATATGAGTCTGGATACGCTGCGTGTTTTATTCGTCATGCGCGGTCGCAAGTCCAGCGCGTGGATCTGCGGTTTTTTCCAATCGGCATTGTTCGTCATGGCAATCTCATCCGTTTTGCGCAACCTTGATAATCCCTTGAATGTCGTCGCCTACGCATCGGGATTTGCAACTGGCAGTGTAGTTGGGATTATGCTGGAAGAAAAACTTGCCATTGGCTATACCCACATGAGCATTGTCAGTCCTCGGCGCGGCGACGCCCTGGCGCAGGTGTTAAGGAATGAGGGTTATGCTGTAACGGAGATCCCTGGGCGCGGTAAAGACGGGACGGTTAACATCCTGAGCGTCAGTATCCTGCGGAAAAATATCGATAAAGTCAGCGACCTGGTCCAACAAACCGACCCGGAAGCCTTTGTCACCCGCGAAGAAGTGCGCGCGGTCCGGCGCGGCTTCTGGCGGGCTTGAGCGAGCAAATTGAAACAAAATAGGGTTTGCACCTTTCGAAAGGTGCAAACCCTATTTTGTTAAAAGATGTTGAATTTGTGACATTTGTCACAGGCAGAGATGACATCTGAAAATTGACCATCTTGTCCGAGTTTTTTACGATAAACATAATCCATTACTTTTTTGGTAAACGATTCGAGTCCGGGTTATGTTTAAGATTAACCGCCGCACCGATTATGCCATCCGGGTGGGAGTTGCCTTAGCGAAACGGCCTGCCGGCACCAGGCTAGCTACCCGAACCATCCAGGCTGAAATGCTTATCCCGCGCCCATTTTTACAACGAATCATTGCGGAGCTCTGCCAGGCCGGGCTGCTGTTGACCTATCCGGGTCCAAGTGGTGGGATCCAACTGGCTCGGCCTGCCAATCAAATAACACTGCAGGACATCGTTGCGGCAATGGATGGTCCACTTTGTATTTCGGACTGCATCTCAATCCCAGGCGACTGCCCACTGGGCAGCGCCTGTCCTGTGCGCAAGCGCTGGGGTCGCCTGCAGACCGCCCTCTTAAACGAGCTTGCCAGAACCAGCTTGCTTGATCTCGCCCAGGAGGCCATGGGCAGCGGCATCCGTACGGGCGACAGCACTGGCGCATTGTACTCTTCTCAATTTGCAGGAATGGATGCCCAAGTCTGCACCAAACCCACTAACTGATTTGTGGAGGCATAACCGATGGATGCATTAATGCTTGCCCGCTGGCAGTTTGCCCTGACAACTGTCTATCACTTTTTCTTTGTCCCGCTGACGCTTGGGCTCTCGGTCATCGTTGCCATCATGGAAACCATGTATGTGCGTACTGGCAATGAAGACTATAAACGGATGACAAAATTTTGGGGAAAACTATTCCTGATCAATTTTGCAATGGGGGTGGTCACAGGGATCGTCCAGGAGTTCCAGTTCGGCATGAACTGGTCGGAGTATTCCCGGTTCGTGGGTGACATTTTTGGCGCTCCGTTGGCGATCGAAGCCCTGCTGGCATTTTTCCTCGAGTCAACCTTCCTGGGCATCTGGATTTTTGGTTGGAACAAACTCTCCAAGGGTGCCCATGCCGCGACGATGTGGCTGGTTGCAATCGGATCAATTGTTTCTGCACTTTGGATTCTGATTGCCAACTCATTCATGCAGCAGCCGGTCGGCTACCAGGTTGCTAACGGCCGCGCCGAGCTGACCAGCTTCCTGGAGGTTATTTTCAACCCGAATGTGTTTTACCAATTTCCCCACACAGTCCTGTCCGGGTTTGTCACAGCCGCTTTCTTTATCATGGGCATCAGTGCCTATCACCTGGTGAGGAAAAAAGACCCACAAATTTTCACGGTCTCCTTTCAGTTAGCCGCGATCATCGGCGCAATTGCCTCTATCATGATTGTCTTTACCGGGCACAGCCAGGCCCAGCACATGGTGGAAATCCAGCCCATGAAAACCGCCGCGGCAGAGGCCTTGTGGGAAACAGAAGACCCGGCTTCGTTTTCGATTCTGACAGTTGGCGATCTATCCCTGCGAAAGGAAGTGTTTTCGATCCGGCTGCCCGCTCTCTTAAGCCTGCTTTCCTACAACCAGCTGAGCGGTGAAGTGCGTGGCTTGAATGATCTTCAGAGCGAGTACGAACAGCTTTACGGTCCAGGCAATTATGTGCCTCCGGTGGCAATTCCTTATTGGACATTCCGTATTATGGTGGGGTCAGGGTTCCTGATGGTAATTATCTCCCTGTATGCGGTTTTTCTTTCGCTCTCAGGCCTGGTTGAGTTCGCGTTCCAAAGTGCTGCGCCTGTTCCCATACCTAATCATTCTGCCCTATCTGGCCAACAGCTCCGGGTGGATCCTGACAGAAGTAGGGCGCTTCCCTTGGGTAGTTTATGGTTTGGTGAGGTTGTCGGAAGGTGTCTCGGTCGTAGTCTCAGCCGGAATGGTGCTGGTGTCGCTGGTTGGTTACATCCTGGTTTACACCTTACTGATCCTGGCGACGCTCTATTTGCTGCGCAAATATGCCCAAGGAGGGCCTGCACCGGTGGTGTCCTCCGGAGTTACACCTGCTGACAGTACGCCGTCGTTGGTTGGCGCCCAGGATTGAAGCAATACCTGGATGGAAATTTTAAATGCGGACGCTATGTGGCATTATGCCTGAATGAGGGAGTAAAAAATGGACCTCAACATTTTGTGGTTTATCCTGATCGCAGTCCTGTATATTGGGTTTTTCATCCTGGAAGGCTTTGATTTTGGGGTCGGTATCCTGCTGCCATTTCTAGGAAAAGACGACGTCGAGCGGCGGGCAATCATCAATACCATTGGACCACACTGGGATGGTAACGAAGTCTGGCTGCTGACTGCCGGCGGGGCAACCTTTGCCGCTTTCCCGATGTGGTACGCGACCCTGTTCAGCGGATTTTACCTGCCGTTGTTTTTTCTGCTGGTTGCGCTGATCATCCGGGGTGTTGCTTTCGAATTTCGCAGCAAGGATGACAACCCCCGCTGGCGGGCACTATGGGATTGGTGCATCTTCATCGGCAGCCTGATTTCGGCGCTTTTATTGGGAGTAGCTTTTGCGAACCTGGCACGCGGCGTGCCGATCGATGCGAATTTCCAGTATGCTGGTGGGTTTTTCAACTTGCTGAACTGGTACGGTTTGTTGGGAGGGTTGGCATTGGTGGTTGCCTGCGCCTTCTATGGCGCCATTTTCCTCAGTATGAAAACAATGGAAGGGCTGCACGAGCGCGCGGTCAAGACCGCCCAACGCTTGTTCATCCCAACTCTGGTCATCCTGCTGTTCTTCGTGGCAGGCACGTACATCGCTACCGATATGCTCACACGGCTGGGCGTTAACCCCGGTGTGATCCCAATCTCTGCCGGGATAGCAGTCTTTTTGGCTGGCATTTTTATCCGGCGCGGTAAGGAGGGCTGGGCTTTCACCATGACCGCCCTTGGGATTGCGACTTCCGTGCTCACGTTGTTCATGATCATGTACCCACGGGTGATGATCTCAAGCCTCAACCCCGAGTGGAGCCTGACAATTTATAATGCAGCGTCTACCCAACGCACGCTGACAGTCATGACCATCGTGGCGCTGATCTTCGTGCCAATCGTCCTGATCTACCAGGGTTGGAGCTACTGGGTATTCCGCAAACGGATTGCTGCCGATCCACAGCATTTGGTGTATTGAGATAATCCTGGATACAACAACAATTGCCGGTGGGATCTGGTGCATACGCACGTACGCACCAGATCCCACATCTGTTTTCCTGCCATGTTCAACCGCCGCTTATTCCGCCGCGCCCTGAGAGCACCTGTCGCACTGCTGTTCACCCTGAGCCTGGGATTCATTGCTGGCATCCTGGCATTCTTCCAGGCGCGCCTGCTCAGCCAAGCGATTGATCGGGTATTTCTGGGTGGCGCAAACCTTGATTCCGTGACACCTCTGTTGATTTGGCTATTGGGGATTATCTTACTGCGAGGCATGGTCACCTGGAGTGGAGAGCTGGCAGCGAACCGGGCCGCGGTGCAGGTGAAAAATGAACTGCGCGCCGAGCTTTTTTGCCACATTCAGGCGCTGGGACCGGCCTATGTGCGCGGCGAGCGGGCTGGAGAGATAACCAGCACGCTGACCGAAGGGATCGAGGCGCTGGATGCTTATTTCCGCGAGTATCTGCCGCAGATGGCACTGGCCGCGATCATTCCCACCACGTTCCTGATTGTCATCTTCCCGCTGGATTGGATTACAGGCCTCATCCTGCTACTGACCGCCCCGCTGATCCCGATTTTTATGGTTTTGATTGGCAGCCTAGCAGAAAGCCTCACCCGCAGGCAATGGCAAACGCTGAGCCGGATGAGCGCCTATTTTTTGGATATTCTGCAGGGACTAACGACGCTCAAAATCCTGGGGCGTAGCCGCGCCCAGATTTCTGTAATTCAACAAATCAGCACGCAGTTCCGGCTGCGGACGATGGAGGTGCTGCGGGTAGCATTTCTCTCGGCACTGGTGCTCGAGCTGCTATCCACGCTCAGCACGGCCCTGATTGCTGTCGGCATCGGTCTGCGCCTGCTCTACGGTGAGATCGACTTTGGCGATGCTTTTTTCATTTTGCTGCTGGCCCCAGAATTTTACCTGCCGTTGCGCCTGTTAGGAACGCGCTTCCATGCGGGTATGGCGGGATCCAGTGCAGCCGAACGGATTTTCCAAATCCTCGCCTGTGAGACACCAGACTTGCCAGGTGAATTTGCAGGTGGGTCCGGAGCACCACCTGAGATCCTTTTGGAAAATATTTCTTACACCTATCCCGGCGAAAGCAGCCCGGCCCTGGCCGGGGTTTCACTATTTATCCCTGCTAGCAAAAGGATCGCTCTCGTTGGGCCGAGCGGCGCGGGGAAAAGCACCCTGGCAGCCGTTTTACTGGGCCTGGTGAAGCCGGACAGCGGTCGGATAACGATCAACGGGCAGGCTGCCGGTTCGCTTGCCCATTCGGACTGGAGATCGCAAATCGCGTGGGTGCCGCAGAACCCGTTTTTGTTCCAGTCCAGCGTCGCTGAGAATATCCACTTATCCGACCCTTCGGCTGGCGAGGACGCGCTGCTGCGCGCCGCCCACCAGGCACAGGCAGATGAATTTATCCAGACCTTGCCGGAGGGCTACGCGACCCGGATCGGTGAACGCGGAGCTCGTTTGAGCGGGGGACAGGCGCAGCGGATTGCACTGGCGCGTGCCTTCCTAAAAGATGCCCCTTTTCTGGTTATGGATGAAGCGACTGCCAATCTGGATCCCGACCTGGAAGCCCGGCTGCGAATCACGCTGGAGCAGTTGTTAGCCGGGCGAACAGTTCTGCTGGTTGCTCACCGGCTCACTTCTATCCGTTCAGCCGATCTGGTGGTGGTAATGGAGGCCGGAAGAATTGTTCAAACCGGCACCCACGCCGAGCTGCTCGCACAGCCCGGGTTGTACCACAATTTGGTTGCGGCTGATACGCGCAATCTACCAAGAGATTTCGAACGCGAAAAACAAATATTTTCATCGCCTAATGAACAAGCCCCTGCAGTCAAAACGGGTTTACAGGGCCAGTCGCAACAAGCGGTTGTTCAAAAAAGAACTGGTCGAAATTCGTCTGGAAGAGACAACTTGCGCCTGTTACGGCTGCTGTTTAGCTTTCTTAAGCCCTACCCGATTTGGATAATCGCCTCGGTGCTGCTCGGTTTTGCTACGATTGCCAGCGGCATCGGGTTGATGGCAACCTCGGCTTTCATCATTGCTAGCGCGGCTCTCCAACCATCAATCGCCGTCCTGCAGGTGCCTATTGTCGGTGTACGCTTTTTCGGCATCAGCCGCGGGGTGTTTCGCTACCTGGAACGGCTCACATCCCACGAGACAACTTTTCGGGTGCTGGCACACCTGCGGGTTTGGTTTTACCGCTCACTCGAGCCGCTGGCGCCCGCCCGTTTGATGCACTACCAGAGCGGCGATCTGTTCAGCCGGATTACAGCCGATATCAATCAGTTGGAAAACTTTTATATCCGCGCGGTAGCCCCGCCCCTGGTGGCAAGTTTGGTTGGCCTAGCCATGTTTTTTTTCATGGCAAGTTTTGCACCCATCCTGAGCTGGGTATTTGTGCTATTTTTTGGTGCTGCAGGCGCTGTACTCCCATTGCTTGGGCACCAGCTCAGCCGGTCACCAGACCGGGACCTCGCCGAACGGCGGGCGGCGTTAACTGCCTGCCTGGTGGAAGGCATCCAGGGTTTGCCGGATCAGCTGGTTTATCAACAAGCCGTTGCTCAGGCAGAACGAGCCAGCAGGTTGGGCGAGTCTTACAGCGCAGCCCAAAGTGCTCTGGCGCGCATCCAGTCGCTTAACAATGCAGGGCTGCTAATTATGAGCAACCTGTGTATGTGGGGAGTGCTGGTGGTGGGCATTCCCCTGGTGAGAGCGGGCAATTTCGACGGTGTGGCCCTGGCGGTGCTGGTTCTGGCCGCCTTGTCGAGCTTTGAAGCTGTCCAGCCGCTGGCCAACGCTGCCAGCACCCTGGAAAGCAGCCTGGAGTCTACCAGCCGCCTGGAGGAAATCATTCGGACTGAGCCGACGGTTATCGATCCACCTCAACCCTCCGAACCACCCACCGACGCCGATCTTGCCATCCGGGAGCTCACGTTCAGCTACCCCGGCACGCACACCCCAGCCCTACAAGATATTTCCCTGGAAATACCCGAGGGCGGGTGTGTCGCCCTGGTGGGTCCCAGTGGAGCCGGAAAGTCTACCCTGGTTAATTTATTGTTGCGTTTTTGGGAAACACCACCCGCATGCATCCTCCTGGGTGGAAAGCCAATTGAGACTTACCGCCAGGAGGACGTGCGCAAATTCCTGACGGTGGTATCCCAAAGGACTGATATTTTTAACGCCACGGTGCGCGAAAATTTACGGATTGCCCGCCCGGACGCCAGCGAAGAAATGCTGCAAGCCGCCTGCCAGGCAGCCCAAATTCATACACGCCTTAACAGCTTGCCGCAGGGTTACGATACTTATCTGGGTGAGCAAGGTACACGGCTTAGCGCTGGCGAGCGCCAGAGGTTATCCCTCGCCCGAGCATTGTTGCGTGAGGCGCGAATATTGATCCTTGACGAAGCCTCTGCCCATCTGGACGCCCTGACCGCCCAAGACATCTGGCAATCATTGTATGAGTTTGTCCCTGGGCGCAGCCTGCTGGTAATCAGCCACCGGCTCGCTGACCTGGAAGACATGGACCAGATTTATGTTTTGCGCGCAGGAAAAATCGTGGAAAAAGGGACCCACCCGGCCCTGATGCAGGCCGGGGGGTTTTATGCCCATATGCTGAGCTTACAGAGCCAGCTCCTTGAAGACGAGTGACCGGTGGTGCTCAATCCATCCCGGCAGCACCCTGCATGGCGGTTTGTAAGACCGAGACAGGCAGGGCAGGCAATCCCTGGGGAATTTCAACCGGGAGTGCATACTCACCCTGTCCGGAGAGCAGGCTGATCTCCACAGGATCGGTGATGACCTGGACCACTTTCCCATCCAGCATGCGGATGACTTTGTCGACGTAACGGCACATGCGCAAATCGTGGGTCACCATGATCCCGGCTTTGTTTTTTTCGTGAATGAGATCTGCAAAAATCTGCACTACCTGAAACGCTCGTTCTGTGTCCAAACTGGCAGTCGGCTCATCGGCCAACACGACGCTGGGGTTATGGATCAGGGAACGGGCGATGGCGACCCGCTGCTGCTGCCCGCCAGAAAGCTGGCCAGGCAGGCTGTTCAATCGGTCACCCAGACCGAGGCGCTCGAGGAGCTCACCCGCCTGGGACCGGGCCGATTTGTTCGACTGGTGGTTCAGACGCAGCATTAACTCGACATTTTCCAGGGCTGTCAGATATGGCAGCAGGTTGTTGGCCTGAAAAGTAAAACCGATTTTTTCGCGGCGGAACTGTGTTCGCTGGCGGTCGCTCATACCGCCAATTTCCTGGCCGTCGATCAACAACTCTCCGGATGATGAGCGCAGCAATCCGGCCAGCATCGCCAGCATGGTGGTTTTGCCGGAGCCGCTTGGCCCAACCAGGGCTGCAAATTCGCCCGCTGCAACCGCAATGGATACTTCGTCAACCGCTTTTACGACCAGACTGCCGCTGGTGTATGTTTTACTTACCTGGCGTGTTTCTAGAATTAAGCTCATTTCGATTTACCATTCTCTCTAAGATTTTTCACTTACATACCAAGGGCGCGCAGCGGCTCAACCCTCAGCGCGAGGCGGACCGACACAATTCCCCCCAGCGGGCCGATCAGTAAAAGCGATACGATCGCCACCAACACCGACGTACCCGTGAAAATAATCGGCACATTGGAGGGTATTCCAACAGCCAGGGCAAGAGATACCAGCGTGCCCAGGGACACACCGAACAGGGTCACCAGGATGATCTGCAATATGACTGAGCTGGCAACGGTCGGGTTCGATGTGCCAATGGCTTTCAACATCCCGATCTGGGGTACTTTTTGCAGGGTCTGGATCTGGAAAAATCCACCGATTACCAGCACGCCAATCAAGAGCGAAAATGCGCGCTGGGTGTTCAGGGTGGACTGCTGGGCCGAATAACCCGGCGCGGCCTCATAAGCAGTCACTTTATCGACGGCTTCAACCCCATCGACGCGCGCTTCAATGCGCTCAGCCATGGCTGCCCACTCATCCGGGTTGGCGATCTGGACGGCGATGAGATTGGAAATGGACGCCCCGCCTTCACCCGCCACGGCTTGCGGTCGAATTTTGTCCCAGGTGCGGAACGGCACGAAGATGGAAGGCAGGAAAAAGTACTGGCGCCCATCGGTGATGCCCACCACGGTCAGTGTGAAAAATTCTTCATCGGTGCCCTGGATGGAACGAATGGTGATCTCATCACCCACCTGGAGGTTGTTTTGGGAGGCTAGGACACCATCCAGGACGACCTCATCCCCGCGGTTGCTGTGCAGTTCACGCCCGCTGAACACCGGCGGCGCGCCCGGCTGCCCGGCTTCCACCCCAATCAGAGCCACATCGATATTTTCAGTCTCTCCCGGGAAAACGATCTTCGCGTTGCTGAAACCCACCGGACCGGTGGCGGTAACCCCCTCCACCCGGCGGATATCATTGATTTTCGAGCTGGCAAGGCGGCTTCCAGTAGTTGACAGGTCGGTATTCTCCTGGAACACCAGCAAATCCGCGTTCATTTTTTCCAGGTATTCTTTATTGGCGGTTGCCAGCCCCTCTGCCAGGGCTGCAATGAATAAAACCAGGATGGTAATTAATGCAATCACCAGGCTGAACAGGAAAAAGCGCCCTTTGTTGCGCCAAATTTCTTTAAAACCGAGGTAAAGCGGCATGGTTATTCTTATCTCCCAAAAATAATTTCTTGATACCTGTCGAGTTTACCCTGTTTCCCGCTATTTGTCAATTATTTGTATCAATATTGTATAGCTTTCGTTCATCATTACCAGCAATCAAAAAAACGACCCGTTTTGGGCCGTTTTCTGGTCAAACACGTGAATGCTTAAATCGTGAATTCGCCGTTCCGGTAAACCAGCTCCCCATCGACGCGGATCTCCGAATCCTGGCGCAAGTCACAGATCATGTCCCAGTGGATCATACTCTTGTTGCGACCGCCTGTTTCGGGATAGCTGGCGCCTAGCGCCATGTGGAAAGATCCGCCAATCTTTTCGTCGAAGAGAATACTTTTGGTAAACCGGTCGATTTCATAATTGGTCCCAATGGCAAACTCGCCCAGGTAGCGGGCGCCTGAGTCCATTTCCAACATGGTCAGCAACAAGGCTTCGTTCTCGCGGGCGCTGGCTTTTACAACCCGCCCATTTTCAAAGGATAGCTCGATTCCCTCGACAATTTTGCCCTGAGTCATCGCCGGGTAAGTGTAACGCACCCAGCCCTGAGCCGAGTCTTCCACGGGTCCAGTGTATATTTCTCCGTCAGGCATATTATTGATCCCGCAGGCATTCTTAAAAATTCGGTCCTTGATTGAAAGGCTCAGATCTACATTCGGTCCACGCAGCGTGACGCGCTCATGGCCTTGAATGCGGTTTATGATTTCTTCTTGGCGAGCTTTAACCTGCAGCCAGTAATCAACGGGATCCCCAGAACCACTGGCATGGCAGGCGTCATAGAAAAACTCCTGGTACGCCTGGTAGCCCATACCCGCTTCCATGGCGTAGGCGGGGGTGGGGTACTGGGTGCTCATCCAGCGCAGCTCTTCAGCGCCACCGCGCCGCATCTGGGCCGCGATCAGGCGGGCGGTCGCTTTCTGGCGTAGTGCCTGGCGGGCGGGGTCGATCGCGCTCAACGCGCGCGTATTCGTCTCTGCGCGCACTTTAATCAGGACATCGAATTCTTCAAATACTTTTTGGTGCAGGAGTGGCGTGAACTCAAGCTGCATATCTTGGGCAAACTGGTAGTAGATTTCTTCCTGGTCGGCGACATCCAGCAGCAAGTGCGGGTAACCGCCATTGGCAAGAACCAGGGACAGCAATGCGCGCATCAGAGGCTCAGCTGCTGTCGATGATGTAATGCCAACTTTATCCCCCGGCTTGACCTGGGTGGAATATTCAACCAGAATCCGGGCAAAATTATAAATTCGTTGGTCCATTTCAAGTTTTCTCCGTGGGTGTTATCTGTGAATTGTATCACGCACGGTCGCAACCCTGATTGCGAATACAGCAGTAAGAGCTGTACCGACACCTTCCACTTAATCTTAAGCCCATAAGACCATCGGGTAATCGCATGTGCCTTCTAGGGCAGGCCCATTTTGGGAGATTCTCACAAAGAGACGCTATCTGAATGCACTTGCCCGGTTGGCGAACGACTGGCAAACTGTAGGCATGCCGGATTGCGGTATACTGGGAGCGTATTTCTGGGAGGCATAGCCTGCGTCTATGAAGCAGTTATTACAAAATTTACGCAGCGGCGAGACATATGTCGCTGATGTTCCCGCGCCAGTCGCCCATCCAGGAACCGCACTTGTACAAACAGCCGCTTCGTTGGTATCGGCCGGAACGGAGCGGATGGTGGTCGAATTTGCCGAAAAATCCCTGGTTGGCAAAGCCCGTTCGCGGCCCGATCTGGTCCGCCAGGTGGTTGACAAAGCCCGGCGGGAGGGGGTCATCACCACGCTGGAGACAGCGATGAACCGTCTGGACCAGCCGATGGTGCTTGGTTATTCCAGCGCCGGAACAATTGTTGCCTGCGGGGTTGGTCTGGAGGGATTTCAGCCAGGCGATCGGGTCGCCTGCGCTGGCGGAGGGTTTGCCGTCCATGCCGAATTCGCCTCTGTCCCTCAAAACCTACTCGCCCATTTGCCTGACCAGGTTCCGTTCGAACATGGAGCCTTTGGGACGCTGGGTGCGATCGCTCTGCACGGGTTCCGGCTGGCAGACACCAAGATAGGCGAACAGGTAGCTGTCATCGGCCTGGGGCTGCTCGGTCTCCTGGCGGCGGCGATCGCCCGGGCAGCTGGCTGCCAGGTGTTGGGGATTGACACTAATCCGGAGCGGGTCAAATTAGGCGAGCGGATGGGATTGGAGGCCTGCGTGGAACGACCGTTGGCCGAGGCAGCCGCTGCAGCTTTCACGCAGGATCGCGGTGTGGATGCCGTCTTGATTTGTGCGGATACGTCTGCAAACGATCCGGTCGAGCTTGCAGGGCGCATCGCCAGGGATAGGGGTCATATCGTCGCCGTGGGAGCTGTCGGACTATCCTTGCCGCGCAAAATTTATTACGAAAAAGAGCTGTCCTTTATCAATTCGCGCTCATATGGACCTGGTCGTTATGACCCGGCCTACGAGTTGAATGGGCAGGATTACCCGCTAGGTTACGTGCGTTGGACGGAAGGCCGCAACCTGGAGGCTGTCGTCAACCTGATGGGGAGCGGCAGGGTGGATGTAACCCCCTTGATCAGTCATCGTTTTCCAATTGAAGATGCTCCGCAAGCATACCGCCTGATCACTGGGAAACAATCTGAACCTTTCTTGGGAGTGCTGCTGACGTACCCACAACAGCCAGTCATTGAGCTGCAGACCATCCGCATTCCGGAAAGTATTCACCTGCCTGTTGCGGAAACCCAGGCATCCGATCAGGTGCGCCTGGGCGTTCTGGGAGCAGGCAACTTCGCCACAGCCGTGATGCTGCCTGCCATCCGGAATATTGCCGGGATGAACCTGGTTGCCATCACATCTGGATCGGGAGTAAGCGCGCAACATGCTGCGCGCAAATTTGGCTTTGCCCGCACCGCAGCGGACGCTGAGGAGATCCTGGGAGACCCTGCAATCAACACAGTGGCTGTGCTCACCCGGCACAACCTGCACGGCCCTCAGGTGATCGCAGCCCTGCAGGCGCGCAAACACGTCTTTTGCGAAAAACCGCTCACCATCCGGCCGGGGGAGCTCGAGGAAATCCAGGCCGCGCTCGATGAATGCCAACCACAGCCCTGCCTGGCGGTGGGTTTTAACCGGCGCTTTGCACCTCTGGCAGTCCAGTTGAAGGCCTTTTTATCCGGCCGACAGGAGCCATTGGCGGCTTTCTACCGGGTAAATGCCGGCTATCTCCCGCCCGACCACTGGTTGCACAACCCGGAAGTAGGTGGCGGGCGAATCATCGGAGAAGGCTGCCACTTCATTGATTTCCTGGTGTTCCTAACGGGCAGTCTGCCAGTCGAAGTTTACGCCCGCGCCCTCCCGGACGGCGGGCGTTACCACCAGGATAACGTGCTGCTCACGTTTACCTTCCCGGATGGCTCGCTGGGTACGGTGGCATACCTGGCGAACGGTGATAAATCGTTCGCCAAAGAACGTGTGGAAGTGTTCTGCGGAGGAAAAGTAGCTGTCCTGGATGACTACCGCAGCCTGGAGCTGGTGCAGAATGGACAGCGGCACACCCATCGGGCTCGCCTGCGGCAGGACAAAGGCCACCGAGCAATCTGGGAGAGGTTCGTTCAGATCATCCTGGCGGGCGGCTCGCCTACCATCGCGTACCCGGAATTGTTCGGGGTCAGCCGGGCAGCTTTCGCCGCCGTTGAGAGCCTGCTGAGCGGCAAGCCCGTACAAATTTAATCACTCAGGAAAACCACGATGGCAGAGTATACAATCGGCCCGCTAGAGATCCAGGGCTATAACGGTAAAGCGGTTGAAAACCGGCTGTTTCGCAACGTTGGACCCGCCTGTGGTCTGGCAGTGCTTTTACCAGGCCTGCGCTATACCTGCGATATGCCCCTGCTTTACTACCCAACAAAACTATTCTTGCAGCGCGGTTTTGATGTACTGCAGCTGCAGACCGATTATTCCACGCCTGCCTTCGGCGGGTTATCTCCCGATCGCCAGATCGATTGGATGGGAGCAGATGCCTGGGGCAGCGTTCATGCCGCCAGCAAACAGCGCAGCTACGACCATCTGGTACTGGTTGGGAAATCGATCGGCACTCTGGCAATGAGCGTCCTGCTGCTTAAACATCCTGAGCTGCGTTCCCAACCGACGATTTGGCTCACCCCGCTGTTCCGCCTGCCCCTCGTCGAGCAGGCCACCCAGCAGCTCGGTGGGCCGGCCCTCTATCTGGCTGGCAGCGGCGATAACACGTTCGACGCAGAGCGTCTGGCCTATTTGCAGGCCCATTTCCCGGCCGAAGCGCTGGTTTACGAAGCCGCCGATCACAGCCTTGAGATCCCTGGTGACCAGGAACGATCAATCGATATCCTCAAGCAAGTCATGGCTGGGATCGCCAGTTTCCTCGACCAGAGCGTGATTGCCTGATCAGATGGTTACCCCGGAACGCCCCCGGTTATTCCTCAAAGCGCTTATCCAGCTGCCACCTGGCCAAACCATCCAGTTTGTGCGCTATAAAATCGGATTGGCATCCGGCTGGTATCAGCTCCAAACTCGCAAACCACCAGCAGTCCCAGGTGGGCAGCAGCTCCAGGCTGCGCTGCCGCAGCCGGACCTCGCCCGTATTGCCGAACTGCTTGGATCGCAGGGACGGGGGGCGCTGGTTGGACAGGCCGACGCGATCCAGGCCGGTCGCGTACCCGTCTTTGGCAGCGAGGTGGAATGGGACTGCCTGGAACCTCCTCCGCCTCAGCTGCATTGGACAGAGCTGGAAGGGCGCTCCGCTGACCTGTTGGACCGGGATATCAGGCTTATCTGGGAGCCAGCAAGATTCATGTGGGCCATGACACTTGGTCAGGCTGTCGCGCTGACCGGGGACACGGGATATGCCATCAGCCTTTGGGATACCCTCGACCGGTTCGAGCAGGCCAATCCACCCTATCTGGGTTGGAATTGGACCTCGGCCCAGGAAGCGGCGTTCCGATTAATCGCAGTGGCAGCCAGTTGGCAGTGGATTGCGAGTGTTGTCCCCGTACCGCCCGACCGGCAGGCGCAGGTCAGCCGTTGGATCGCCACCCATGCCGGACGCATTTGGCCGACCATGGCCTACAGCCGCGCCCAAAACAACAACCACTTGCTTTCAGAAGCCGCCGGACTTTACACCGCCGGCTGTTTTTTACCTGCTCACCCCGCAGCAAAAGCCTGGCGCGCCCGCGGCTGGAGCTGGTTCAACCGCGGCCTGCTGGCTCAAATTCAGGCAGATGGCACCTATAGCCAGCACAGCACAAATTATCACCGGCTGATGCTGCAGTTGGCCCTGTGGGTGAGCGCCCTCGCCTCCCAGCAGGGGCAGCAGTTTCCAGACAGCGTGCTCCAGCGCCTGGGGGCTGCCACCCGCTGGCTGCTGGCGCTCACCGACCCCGCCAGTGGAAGGGTGCCCAACCTGGGGCCAAATGATGGAGCCCAGCTTCTGCCTCTGGCACACCTTTCCTTTACTGATTTTCGACCTGTTTTGAACGCAGCCGGGACGACATTCCTGGGTGCTGAGCTTTTCCCCATTCCGGTCAATGCTGCCCTGGCCCTGTGGTTGGGATTGGAGGAAAAAAATCGCGCTGGCATGGCCCCCACGCCAGCCGCGCTTCCAAGCGCGCCGCCGGCCTCACTGCACCTGGAGCATCCCGATCGGTCCTCGTGGGCCTATCTGCGCGCCGCGCGTTTTATTTCGCGCCCGGGGCACGCTGACCAGCTGCACATCGACCTGTGGTGGCAGGGGATTAATCTGGCAATGGATGCGGGTACATACCGCTATAACGACCCGCCTCCGTGGGATAATGCCTTCGTTCACACTGCCATCCATAACACCATCACCATCAACAACCGGGACCAAATGACACCTGCCGGGCGCTTCTTGTTCCTGGATTGGTCACAAGCGGAAGTGGAACAATATGGGTGGGGCAATCCCGATCATGCCAGCCGGATCGTGGCCCGTCAGACGGGTTACCAGAGGATGGGCCTCACTCACCGCCGGACCCTGATTGCCCGGGCTGGGGGCATCTGGGAAGTGCAGGACCAGCTGCTGGAAAACGGCCCTCGGCAGCCGCAGCTGCCTGTACATACCCGCTTGCACTGGCTGCTGCCGGATGCCCCCTGGGTGCTGGTCGACCCGGACCCGCAGGCACAGCACGCCATCGCAATTGAAGTGGCAGGCGCCACAATTACGCTCAATTTCAGCCTGCGCACACTGGGCATCAATGGATCTGCCGCAAATAGTGACCTGCAGATCTACCGGGCCGGTGAGAATCTGGTTGGCGGCGGGCCGCCCCAACCCGCCTGGGGGTGGATCTCCCCCACCTATAATGAAAAACAAGCGGCTTTATCGGTGAGCCTGGCGACCATGGCGCGGCCGCCTGTAGAATTTATCACGCACTGGCAGCTTCCACCGGCTGTTTTCGAGAGCAGATAAAGCGATTTCCAGCATGCACATCCTGCTCATCCACCAGGCATTTGCGGCCCTCGACGAACCCGGAGGTACCCGCCATCACGAATTGGCACGTTTTCTGGCCGGGCGTGGGCACAAAGTTACTGTGATTACCAGCAAGGTCAGCTATCTGACTGGCAGCAATGCCACCGACACTGCTGCCGACAACACCGAACATGCTCCCAGCATTGCTGTGGATGGGATTACCATCCTGCGCACTTACACCTACCCGGCCTGGCACCGCAGCTTTCCTCACCGTGTGCTGAGTTTCCTGAGCTTTATGCTGTCGTCTTTTTTCGCCGGGCTGCGGGTGCGAAATGTCGACGTGGTGTGGGGCACATCGCCGCCGATCTTCCAGGGAGGGACCGCCTGGGCCGTAGCGCGGCTGAAGCGAGCGGCTTTTGTGTTCGAAGTGCGCGACCTTTGGCCAGCATTTGCAGTAGGCGTGGGGGTGCTGCACAATCGGACCCTGATCTGGCTGGCAGAAATTTTCGAACGCTTCCTGTACAGGCATGCCGACCAGGTGATCGCAAATTCACCGGGTTTCATTAACCACATCCGCGACCGCGGCGCTCGCCAGGTGGAGCTGGTGCCCAACGGGGCAGATACGGGCATGTTCGATCCGGCAGGCGATGGGGCTGCTTTCCGGGTTGCGTACCACCTGGAGGGGAAGTTTATCGCCTTATATGCCGGCGCGCACGGCTTATCCAACGACCTTCCGGTGCTGCTGGAGGCAGCTCGCCTGCTGCAGGATCGCCCTGAGATTAGACTAGTTCTGTTGGGGGACGGCAAGGAAAAACCAAACCTGGTCCGCCAGGCAGCCGAGCTGGGTTTGGAAAATGTCCAATTTTTGCCACCCATCCCCAAGCTGGAAATGCCGCAGGCCCTGGCCGCAGCGGATGCATGCATTGCCATTCTCAAGCCCATCCCAGAATACCGCACCGTGTACCCGAATAAAGTTTTCGATTATATGTCCGCTGGCCGTCCGGTGATCCTGGCCATCGAAGGCGTAATCCAACAGGTTGTGGAGACCGCCGGGGCTGGTATTTGCATCACACCTGGCTCGCCAAAGGCCGTTGCGCTCGCACTCGTGGACCTGGCCGATCACCCTGACCTGGGGGCCCAAATGGGCGTGCGGGGGCGGGCATACGTGGTTACGCATTTCGACCGGGAAGCACTCGCGGCTCGGCTGGAAAAAATCCTGCTGCAAACCGCGGGATCGCGGGCTGCCTCGCACACCCCGTGAGCCTGGGCGATGCAACCGGGCGCCTGCTTCCGGCTGGCTCTCAGAACTCTCGCAGGGTTTTCATGAGGGGGCTCCTTTGCTTGCGAACCGAATGAACCAATCGGCTCCAACGGCTTGCACCAGATCTGCAAGCCAAGGGAACTCCGCGCCGCCCGCATGCGTTAATGTTAAACTGCATCTATAATACAGATGCAGGGGATTGGTCGCTCGGTTGCTTGCAAGTCAAATTCCTTCCCGGCCAATCACTCAGGTGTGACAGAACGGAGTATCCCTATGCAGAAAAAACCCTTCGCAAAATTCTTGTCGCTAACCCTTTTCCTGATGCTGGTCCTGGCTGCCTGTACAATGCCGGCCAACGGTCCCCAGGGCGCTGGCACCGTTACCCAGCCGATTGGCTCGCCGGAGGCCCCCACTCCAGGCACACCAACTGGCAACACAGTCAGCGGTCTGGCCATCGTTGAGACTATCGACATATTGATGATGGAGTCATTCCCAGTTCAGGTGCAGGTCATCGCCCACGGCACACTGCCAGATGGCTGCACAACCATTGACCAGGCCATTTCCGAGCGGGATGGCAGCCAGTTCCGAGTGACGATAACCACTGTGCGCCCGGCAGACGCCATCTGCACCGAGGCACTCGTCCCGTTTGAAGAAGCAGTGCCGCTGAACGTGCTTAACCTGCCCGCCGGAACGTACACGGTGGATGTAAACGGCATCACCAGCAGCTTCGAGCTGGCAGTGGACAACATCGCCCCAACACCGGAAGCTCCCACCCCATCGGTCGGGGACGCCTCCATCAGCGGAGTGGTGTGGCACGACTTATGCGCTCTGTCCGGCGGCGAAGGGGATGTCCCGCTGATTCCATCCGCTGGCTGCACCAAGCTAGAAGACGGCACCTACCGCGCGAATGGCATCCTGGAAGAGAATGAACCGCGTCTGGCAGGTATTGAAGTAACCCTGGGTCAGGGCGCCTGCCCGGCAACTGGGTATGCAACAACCAAAACCAACCAGCAGGGCGAATTCACCTTCATCAGCCTGAGCGCAGGGAAATACTGCGTGTCGGTCAACGCCGAAAGCCTGAACAACGGGCCGATTTTGATCCCCGGCGAGTGGTCTGCCCCGCAGGGGACCGCCCAATTCGAAGTGGATCTGGAGGCGGGCCAGGAAAAACCCGGCCTGTTCTTTGGCTGGGATTTCGAGCTGCTGCCCGAACCGGAAGATGTCCAGGATGAAGGCAGCTGCACCAACAAGGTCGCATTCGTCGACGATATCACGCTGCCGGATGACAGCCTCGTGCCCGGTGGTCAGCCCTTCGAAAAGATCTGGGAGCTGCGTAACAGCGGTACCTGCACCTGGACGACCGGCTACTCCCTGGTGTTCGCCGATGGCGAGCAGATGGGTGCCGCCAGCCCGATCAGCTTGAAGCAGGCAGTCGCGCCGGATGAAACCGTCCAGATCAGCATCGCCTTCACCGCACCGACCTCTGCCGGAACTCACCGCAGCGAGTGGTTGATCCGCAGTGCATTCGGCCAGGAATTTGGCACCGGGCGCGATAACACAACACCCTTCTGGGTACAGGTGCAGGTCGTAGAATCCGCCGCCGATCTGAACCTGGGCGAACCAACCTGGCGCGAAACCTTTGATAACTCGGCGCGCTGGTTCCTGGTCAGTTCAAATAACACCCAATTCAACATTGAAGATGGCGAGATGGTGATGCAAAGCGCCAGCCCCGGCAGTTTCGATGAGTGGGGGCTTTCCAATTACCAGTCGATTTCCGATTTTTACATGGAAGCCACCGTGCGAACCGGTGATAACTGCAGCGGTCTGGATCGCTACGGCCTGCTGCTGCGCTCCTCCGACCCGAATCAGGGTTATGTGTACGGGTTCTCGTGCGATGGGCGCTACCGACTGTATGCCTGGGATGGCTCCAATTACATCGGTCTGCAGGAATGGACGGCCAGCAGCAGCATCAAGAGTGGCCCAGACCAGACCAATGTGATCGGCATTTACATGGTGGGCGACACCATCAAGCTATACGCCAACGGCAATCTGCTCACCGAGCTGGAAGACAAGACCTTCAGCGATGGACAGTTTGGCCTGTTTGTTGCAGCTGGTGCTACACCCAACTTTACCGCGTACGTGAGCGACCTGACGCTCTGGGAGATCGGTGATTAAGCCCGTCCGGGTATAATGTATTTATGGCAGAAGACAGGGATCCAGAAAAATTATCGGTGGAAGAGCTGCGGCGGATGCTGGTCGAGAAACGACGCAGCGACCGCCAGGCGCGCCTGGAGCGCTACCGCAAAACCGGGCGAGTCGTGGCCATTTCCTACGATGATGAAGGCGGGCTGGGCACTTTGCGGGTCGGCCCCCAGGAAGATGAAACCAGCCTGCACCGCCGCGCGCCTCGCTCCCGCCGGCGCAAGTTGGTGGATGCCCTGCTGCTGTTGGTCGAATTGGGAGCGGTCGTTGGGCTGGTGTTTATCTTATTCAATGGGATGAATGTCGTCCGGGAGCTTAACCAGGAAGTGCTGGCAGCCATCGAGCAGCCAACCATGACCCCTACGCCCCTGATCAGCGCGGTGGTGCTACCATCCGGGCACATCCCGCCGAATGCGGAGGGCGGTGCCCGTCCAAATGAAGCTGAAATCCCGGAGCACCTGCGCCCGCTGGTGCAGTCTCTGGCCAATATTCCCATCCCTACACCTGGCCCTGAACACGCCATCCAAATCCAGATCCCGGCCATCAGCGTCGATGCGCCGGTTGTCCAGGGCGATGGTTGGGAGCAGCTCAAAAAAGGCGTCGGCCAGCACATCGGCACGGCCAACCCGGGGCAAAAAGGCAACCTGGTCGTCTCGGCCCACAACGACATCTTTGGAGAGATCTTCCGCCACCTGGATCAACTGGAAAATGGCGACCAGATCACGATCTTCACCAGCCAGCGCGCCTATACATACGTGGTAACTGGTAGTAGAATCGTGGAACCCAACCAGGTCGAAGCGATGGCCCAGACCAAAGAGGCCACGGTAACCCTGATCTCGTGTTATCCTTACCTGGTGGATGATCAGCGGATTGTTGTCACCGCCCGGCTGGTGACCGACCGCTAACCGGAGATTTTTATGGCAAAGAAAAAGAAAAGTAAATCCCAGGCCAGCCTGACAGAAACCGTGCGTGCAAATGCAGCCCAGGCCGATATGCAAGCCTATGACAGCAGCGGCTTCAACCCCGATTACAGTGATGTCATCAAGGATCTCAAGCGCATTGCCACCCTGGCAGGAATTTTCCTGACGTTTCTGATCATTCTGTCGTTTATTATTTGACATCCGGACATGTAAGCATTCAAAATCTGGCGGGGTGCACTTTCCCGCCAGATTTTTTATTCCCCGGTCCTGCTGTCCCTGGCAGGATTGCCGCCCTGATTCGCCAGCTGTCCTGCTCGCCTGATGCGTTCCTGATACCCTGGGAACGAATGCCTTCTTGCAATTTGCCAATTGTATTGCCATTAATGTTGAAAGTGGCTAAAATCAGTACATAATGGGAACAACGACCCGGCCACGCTGGTCCTCTTTAACCAAACTGGTTGTCAGCCTGCTTCTGCTGGCTTTTGGGATCTTCCTGCTGTCAGAATTCAGCCAGGTTCTGCCGCCGTTTATCCTGGCTGTGATCCTGGCGTACATTCTGTCCCCGCTGGCGCGTCGTTTCCAGTTGCAGCTGCACCTGCCCAAAACCCTGGCCATATTTTTAGCTTACATCACCTTTATCGCCTTAGTTGTCGCCCTGGTGATGCTGGTTGTCCCCTACCTGACCAGCGAATTTGGCAGCATCAACTTCGACAGCCAGCTGCTGATTACGACACTTGAGTCCCAGGTGGCAAACAGTATCCAAATCGCCGGTTACACGATTGACCCGGCCGCGGTCCTGGAGCAGCTTGTAGTCACGCTGCAGCAGGTGATCCAGCCGATCATCGGGCAGACGATCAGCCTGGCGATGCAGGTGGTGACCTCCCTGGTGTGGATCGTCTTTATTTTCGTGGTCTCGTTTTACCTCAGTTAAAGATGCCAGCCGTCTGGGCCAGTGGGTGGAACATGTCCTGCCCACGGACTACCAGAATGATTACCGTTTGCTGGTCACCGAAATTAATGAAATTTGGAGCTCCTTCTTCCGGGGGCAGCTGTTATTGGCTGTGATCGTCGCCAGCATCTTCGCCGTTGTCGGTGTGGCCATCGGGCTGCCGTTTGCATTGGGCATGGCGGTGCTGGCAGGGCTGCTTGAATTTTTGCCCAGCATCGGGCACGGCATCTGGCTCATCGTGGCGGTGATCGCCAGCCTGCTCCTGGGCTCGTCCTGGATACCGGTCCCCAATTGGGTATTCGCCCTCATCGTGGTAGGTCTGCACATCATCTTCCAGCAGTTCGACCTGAACTACCTGATTCCGCGCATTATCGGGCGCAGTGTGCACCTGCCGCCGCTGGTAGTCATCCTGGGAATCGTAGCGGCAGCGGTTTCGGTCGGGGTGCTCGGCATCCCACTGGCAGCGCCGACGATCGCCTCCGCCCGGGTGTTTGGGCGCTATATCTACTGCGAGTTGCTGGACATGGACCCATTTCCGCTGGTGGAAAGCACAGCCACACCCCTGCCACCGCCTGATCCGCAGTGGTGGCGGCGGCGCACATCGCCTCCCCAGGACCTGGATGAAAATGGCTGACGCAACCCCCAAAGCGTCCCCACGCTGGGGGGTGACGCTTAAAATCGTCGTCGGGTTGAGCTTCGCAATCGGCATTGGGGCGCTGGTGGTGACATTTCGCTCCATCATTGGTCCCCTGCTACTGGCAGTGATCCTGGCCTATTTTCTCCACCCGCTCGCCGTGCGGCTGAGCACATTCACCCGCCTGAATTGGCGCGCCTCCGTTTCCTTTATTTTTCTACTGCTGCTGGTCGTCATCGCCGGTCTGTTCACCGCCCTGGGAGTCGCCGTAGTCGGGCAGATTGAAAGCCTGATCAACCTGGTGCAAAACTTTGTCAACAACATGCTGCCCCAGACGCTGGAAAACCTGGCAAATACAAATTTTGCGTTAGGTCCCTGGTCATTCGATTTCAGCCAGTTCGAAGTTTCCAGCCTAATCCAGCAAGGCCTGAACAACCTGCAGTCGGTCATCGGGCAGGCAACCGGTGTGATCAATGTGGTCTTCACCAGCGCGGTTGGGATCGTTGGATGGACTGCTTTTGTGGTGTTGGTTTCATATTTCGTGCTGGCTGACGCCGGGCGCGTTCCGGATGCCCTGCGTTTTATCACCATCCCCGGCTACGACTATGATATCCGACGGTTGAGCCGCGAGCTGGGGCGAACCTGGAACATTTATCTCCGCGGCCAATTTTTCATCATCCTGATGGTTATCATCTCAGCCTGGGCACTGTTCAGCATTTTGGGCCTGCGCTACTCTCTGGCAATCGCCCTGCTCACCGGGGTGGCGCGGTTTATTCCTTATATCGGTCCAATTACTACCAATATCATCACGTTCGTGGTGGCCATTTTTCAATCCAGCAACTACTTCAATCTGGAGCCGCTTTATTATGCGCTGCTTGTGGTAGGATTGGCGATTGTCTTCGATCAAATCTATGACAATGTGATCACCCCGCGCATCCTGGGAGAGTCCCTGGGAGTTCACCCGGCAGCCGTGCTGATCGCGGCGTTGATCCTGGCCCAATCGATTGGCTTCGTCGGGCTGGTGCTGGCAGCCCCGGTGCTGGCCTCGCTGCGGTTGCTGATTCGCTACATGGGTCGTAAAATGTTCGACCTCGATCCATGGCCCGAGCCAGAGGAGACCAAGCCAGCAATCGTCTACCCCTGGCAGCGCTTTTCACGCTGGCTGGAAACTCGCACCGGGAAAACTGATTCCCCCTCCTTGCAAGTCAAGCCGCCGTCGGAACCGACCGATGGAAGCGGCGAGGAATCCGGCTGATTAAAAAAAACAAACGGCAGGAGTCAGGTTCCTGCCGTTATTTTTCCAGTAATTCATTGATCAAACCGAAAAATGTGCCTGCCCGTAAAGCTGCTCCCGGATTTCCACCAGCTGGCGGCGCAAACGGTCATCCCGCTCCAGCAGATCGGCAACCTTATCGCAGCCGTACATCACGGTCGTGTGATCGCGCCCGCCGAGCACTTCCCCGATCTGCGGCAGGGACATATTGGCTTCCTCGCGCAGCAGGTACATGGCAATCTGCCGCGGGACAGCCACCTGCTTGGAGCGATCGCGTCCCACCATCCGGTCGAGGTCCAGGCCAAAGGCTTCCGCCACGGTGCGCACCACCTCTTCCGGCTCGACTTCGCTGCGGCGCGGCAGCAGATCTGCCAGGGCTGAATCAACCAGTTGGGGGGTCACGGGTTGCCCGCTCAGGCTGGCAAATGCCGCCACCCGGGTCAGAGCGCCTTCGAGCTCGCGGATGTTCGACTGCACCCGTCGGGCAATCAGTTCCAGGATCGTATCTGGCAGCTGGTAGCCACCGCGTTCGCGCTTGTAGCGCAGAACGGCCACCCTGGTTTCAAAATCTGGCGGCTGGATGTCCGCTGTCAGACCCCATTCGAAGCGTGACCGCAGGCGCTCTTCCAGAGTCAGCATGGCCTTGGGGGGACGGTCCGAGGACATGACGATCTGCTTGTTTTGCCCGTGCAGCGTATTAAAGGTGTGGAAAAACTCTTCCTGGGTGGATTCTTTTCCGGCAATGAACTGGATGTCATCGATCAGCAACACGTCAATGCGGCGGTATTTTTCACGGAAAGCCTGCGTGGTATGGCTGCGGATGGCATTGATCAGGTCATTGGTAAACTCTTCAGAGGATACATATAAAACCGACAGCCCACGCTGGGTATTGTGATTGCCAATCGCGTGCAGCAAGTGGGTCTTGCCCAGCCCAACACCCCCATACAGGAAAAGTGGGTTGTAGGCTTCGGCTGGATTTTCGGCAACTGCCAGGCAGGCGGCATGCGCCAGGCGGTTGCTGGCGCCAACCACAAAATTACCGAAGGCATACCGGCAATTAAGGGTGTTGTTGCCTGGGTGACCGTTGTTTCCGCCAGCTACAAACGAGACCTGCTCTTCCAGGTCAGAAATGGTATCTGCTGGCTGCGGGTCGTCTTCTGCAGCCTCAAACCCATCGTGCGCCATCTGCCACACGATGAACCGCACTTCGATCGAGCGCCCCATGACTCCCGTCAATATGCGGGCAACGGTGCTGGCAAGCCGGTCTGCCAGCCAATCGCGCGCGTAGGCATTCTTAACCCCGATGATGAATACACCATCTTCATACGCAACCAGTTCGGCATCCCGAACCCACGTATCGAAAGCGGCTTTCTGCATATCCATTTGTAACTGGCCCAACGCGGCCTGCCAGGCTTGCTCGGCTTTCATTAGCATCCTCCGCGTACAAAAGTATGGAATTGTGTCCGCAATCCGATACCGTTTCGGTGCATCTGCCCGGCCCGTCAGGTCCTGGTGACCCCGGTGCAGTCCCATAGCTGAAGTGCAGAATACGCCCCTCTACGTTGCACAAACCGACCAATAACTTGTCCGGAAGGTCGGGTGTGATAGATTTCTTCACTTCATCTGGTTCCAGAATTCTAACAGAAGACTCCCCCCAAAGGCAATACGATAACCCTACGGGAGTCTAAAAATTTGCAAGTCTTTAAGAAAGGCTTATGTTAAAGAAGTGTCACGTATTCCAGAAAACCAGCGCCACCGGGAAATTTTTTCTTGTTGTGCTGTCCTTGTAAATCCAGGCGGGACAACCCCCATATATGGGGGGTCGCCTTCCGAATTCCGCCACCGGAACGGTGCCGTAAATCAAATGTTAAAATATTGCCCGAGTTTTTCGATATGCGTTTCATGAGGTATTGCGCGGGAACCGCTTACAACCCTAAGATGAGCAAAATCTTTTGTCACCTGCGCCCACATGGTTTGCCTCAAAGTTGATAAGCTTCCAACGATTTGTTAACGGGATTCTTGCGTTTATCAAGTATCCTAAAATAGACATCATTATGGATGCAATTATAAAAACACGCATAAAAAGGAGTGCGAATTATGGCAAAGATTATCGGTATTGACTTAGGAACCACCAACAGTGTCGTCGCCGTGATGGAAGGCGGAGAGCCCGACCGTTATTTCCAACTGCGGAAGGATCGCACCTGTGCCCATCTGTGGTGGCTTTCAATAAGAACGGAGAGCGCCTGGTCGGCCAGACGGCCAAACGCCAGGCTGTGATCAACCCCGATAACACCATCTATTCGTCAAACGCTTCATCGGCCGGAAGTACGATGAAACGACCGTCGAGCGCAACATGGTTTCCTACAAAGTATCGAAAGGCCCAGCCATGATGCCCGGGTACTGATTCCCCAGACCAACCGGACGTACAGCCCGCAGGAAATTTCGGCCATGATCCTGGCAGAAGCTCAAGACCGATGCCGAAGCCTACCTGGGTGAAACGGTAACTCAAGCCGTTATCACCGTGCCGGCCTATTTTAACGACAGCCAGCGCCAGGCTACCAAAGACGCTGGCAAGATCGCCGGGCTGGAAGTGCTGCGCATCATCAACGAGCCGACGGCGGCAGCCCTGGCTTACGGCCTGGATAAGAAAGAGAACGAGACCATCCTGGTTTTTGACCTGGGCGGCGGCACCTTCGATGTGAGCGTCCTGGAAGTCGGCGACGGCGTGATCGAGGTCAAATCGACCAACGGCGATACCCACCTGGGCGGCGACGACTGGGATGAGCGCGTGGTCGATTGGATCGCGGATGATTTCAAGAAGGAGCAGGGCATCGACCTGCGCCAGGACCGGCAGGCATTGCAGCGGCTGCAGCGAAGCCGCCGAAAAAGCCAAAATCGAGCTTTCGATCGTGATGGAGACCGAAATCAACCTGCCCTACGTCACCGCCGATGCCAGCGGCCCCAAGCACCTGCAGTTCAAGCTGACCCGCACGAAATTCGAGCAGCTGACTGAGGATCTGGTCAAACGACTGCGCAAGCCGTTCTTCGCATGCCCTGAAGGATGCCGATCTGGAAGCCAGCAGCATTGATGAGGTCGTGCTGGTGGGCGGCGCAACCCGCATGCCCATGGTCCAGGAATTGGTCCGCTCGCTGACCAACGGCAAAGAGCCCCACAAAGGCGTCAACCCGGATGAGGTCGTGGCAATCGGCGCGGCCATCCAGGCCGGCGTGTTGGGCGGCGAGGTCAAGGATGTGCTGCTGCTCGATGTGACACCGCTCTCCCTGGGTGTCGAAACCCTGGGCGGCGTGATGACTGTACTGATCGAGCGCAACACCACCATCCCGGTCAAGAAGACCGAGATGTTTTCCACCGCCGATGACAGCCAGACCGCGGTGGACATCCATGTGCTGCAGGGCGAGCGCCCGATGGCTGCCGACAACATGAGCCTGGGCCGCTTCCGGCTGGAAGGCATTCCGCCTGCGCCGCGCGGTATCCCGCAGGTCGAGGTGACCTTTGATATCGACGCCAACGGCATCCTGAACGTGGGCGCCAAGGACAAGGCCACCGGCAAGGAGCAGAAGATCACGATTACCGCCACCACCAACCTGAACGAGAGCGAGATCGAGCGCATGGTGCAGCGAAGCGCGAGCACGAAGGCCGAAGCCGACCGGCACCGCAAAGACCTGATCGACGCCCGCAACCAGGCCGACACGCTTGTCTACCAGACGGAAAAGACGCTGCGCGAATTGGGCGACAAGGTCCCCTCAGGCGAACGGCAGGATATCGATGCCAAAGTCAGCGCCTTGCGCGAAGTCGCTCACCAGCGAGGATACCTCTCAGATTAAGCGCCAGACAGAAGAACTGCAGAACACGCTCCACGCCCTGAGCCAGCAGATGTATGCCCAGGACCAGCCAGGCAGCAACGGTCAAGGACCCACGGCAGGGCCGGCAGCCAGACCCGATGAGAACGGCGAAGTCGTGGAAGGTGAATTCCGCGAAGCGTAAGTCGAGCGATATTCAAAAAAGGACCGGCAGCTTACAGCCGGTCCTTTTTTGTATTAACCACCCGGGACCGGGCGATCCAGAATTTCCGCCACAATTTGCTGCATGTGCTCGTAGTGTGAGCCCTCCCAATACACCTGGTCACAGCTTGGGCAGAGCGCGAACTTATCATAATAACGGCGGGTGAGCGGCTCCAGGCGCTCAAGCACGGTTGATCTGGCAACCGGCTCGAGCGGATGATTGCAGCGCAGACAGCGGCGGAAGGGCTGGATGGCCCCATACAGTGCGTAACGCTCCAGCACCTGGCGCACCTGGGCAAGCGGATCCCGGTCCTTCACCCAGCAGCCGAATGCCACTGCACGCCTCATCAGCAGCTGGCGATCGCGGGTGACCAGCACCCGCGCCATAGCCCCTGCCAGCTCGACCAGCTGCGGATCGTCAAGATCCGGCTCGTACAGGCAGTCGATACCGAGCATGCGCAGGTAGGTCGCCAGCTTACCCAGGTGGTTGTCGAGCACAAAAGACGCTTCCGGGCCAGGATGCAGGGGCACCCCCGCCGGGCGGCTGGCGATTGGGATCACCTCCAGGCGGTCGCCATCTGCCAGGTGGTAATCCAACCCCAGCCAAACGCCATGGGCACGCAGCGCGCCCACTTCGGTGTGGGGGATGCCGAGCGCTTCCAGGGCATGTTTCGCCGCTGGCTGGCCTTTAAAGGCATACGCCAGCGGCCCGTGGCGTAACGTGGAGCGCTGTGGACCAGCTAACAGCGGGTCGAATTCTTCGGGGAGGGAAAACCAGGCCAGGGAGAGCGCTGGTGAGGGAGTGGGCGCGACCATCCGGAGCGGGCTAAGCGTCGGCCTCAAACACAAAACGAACCGTGCTGCCCAGGCGGATCTCGTCCCCTGGATGCAGCAGGACCTCCGCCAGCACCCGCTCGCTGTTCAGGTAAGTGCCGTTGGTGGAACGCAGGTCCTTCAGCAGGTAGCCATCGTCGGTTTTGATGATGCTGGCATGCTGGCGGGAAACATCCGGGTAATCAACCACGACATCATTCGAAGACGCCCGGCCGAGTACAATCTGGTCGCGGTCAATCTGCAGGGTTTCGCCGGCTTCGCCCAGAGTCCCCCGCGACCAGACAACTGGAACAGCAGCCGGTAGCTGGCAGGGCCGCGCAGCCGCCCGCTGCCCAGCGAGCTGACCCGGCGGTAGACGCGCTCCAGGCGGTTGCGCCACTCGGTTCCCGAGTCCAGGGAGGCGGTTTTGGCATGCTCGCGGCGGCGCGATGCTTTGGGTATCGCGTTCCAATTGCGCTTCTACTGCGGAAGGCACTGCCTTGGGTGGATCTGGCTCCGGCTGAGGCTGCGCTGCCGGAGCTTCGCTTCCCAGCGGCGGGTTGGCAGGCAGGAACTCGGGCGAGTGCGCTCCGGGCAGGGAAACTGACGGCAGGCTGCCGGAAGACTGGCGTGACCCATCCAGGGCCTGCAGGGCAGTTGCAAACTCGCCGATTGTGTCGAAGCGGTCGATCGGGCGCGGCGCCAGCGCCTGGCGCAGGACTTCGAACGCTCCGGGCGGCAGGCCGCCCACCTTGCGCCCAAGCAGCCGGGCCGGGTCCATGTGGCCGCGGATGATCGTGTCGATCACCTGCCCTTCAAACAGGGTGGTGCCAGTCAGCATCTCGAAAAAGATGCAGCCCAGAGCGTACTGGTCCGAGGCCGGTCCGGCAGGCTCCCCGTTCCACACTTCGGGGGGGATATATTGAGGGGTGCCGACGATCGATCCGGCGGCGGTCAGTCGGGCGGTATCCTCCAGGGCGCGTGTCAGGCCGAAATCGGTCAGCACGGCTCCATCGTTGGCGCTGATGAGGATGTTTTGGGGCTTAACGTCGCGGTGGACAATGCCCCGGCTGTGAGCGTAATCCAGGCCCGCGCCAATATCCGCCACAATATGCACGGCCTGGTCCCACACCAGGGCGCCGCGCGTCGCCAGGATTTTATCGAGCGAATCGCACTTGATGTACCGGGCGGCGAGATAGTGGCGGCCTTCGGACTCGCCCATATCGTACACCCAGGCGATGTGCGGGTGGATCAGGTTGGCTGCTGCCTGGGCTTCGCGCAGGAAGCGCGCCGAGATTTCGCGGTCGCGCGCCCAGATCGGCTTGAGCACTTTCAGCGCCACAGGGCGTTTTAACAGCGTATCCTCGGCCCGGTAAACGACCGCATAGGTGCCGTTACCGAGATACTCCTGCACGCGGTAGCGCCCGATCAGGGTTTGTTCAATCATTCAGCTCCAATACAGTAAAATCATCGAACCTACCGGCTGCCAGGGGGGTGTTCACGAAGGCATCTGGAGCAATAATAATCAGGCCCACCCGCCCGTACTGGTAGGTAGTGTCTACGATTGCACTGGTGTTCATCTGCAAGTCGTTGATATACAGCCAGATTTGCCCACCGCGGCGCTCAATCCGCAGCCGGTTGAGGCCATGCCCACCGTTGATAGCAGTCGACGTTCCATAAGCAAGGGTCGTGTAACCCTGGTTCAGGCTGAACCGTTCCAGCCGGTATTCGCTGACTGCCGGGCGGATGACGAAGCGGTAAAACTCAACGTTGGATTTGAAATCGAACAGCACACCGACGCGCGTATACGGGTCGGCGCTCTCCGGTACGAGCACATCCACTTCCACTGAGTAATCAACGGTGATGTTAGGCACGGGTGCGATCGAGCGGGTGTTAAAACCGCTGGTCAGCTGCTTGAGCACATAGGCCCCGTTCTGCCATTCGTGCTCGCCGTTGAGCAGCTGCCAGTAGGCGAGCGAGGCCGACGTATCGAAGGTTTCCAGGTAATCAAACGGGATGCGGTAATCGGACAGCATGTTGGGGACGAACAGGAAGTTGGTGGTGGCGTCGCGTACTTCGACGTTCACTTCCTTGATTGCCAGGTTCTTATACGGCAGGTCCACGGACGTGGACGGGCTCACATACACCTTGAACCGTTCCGGCGGATCGACAATTTCGTTGTCCTGACCACGCAGGTCGACCGGCAGGGAGAGCGGGGAGGTGGCCTGGTCGAACAGATACTGTGTCCGTCAGGATCTGCAGGCGCTCGTTCGCGCCCAGGCTCTGGGAGATATCGAAGATTACCAGGTGCTCCGGGTCTGTATCCAGGCTGACGGTAAACGTGGTGGACTTAGCCTCGTTGATCAACAGGCTGGCAGGCTCGACGGTAAACCCGGCGATATCGTCATCCTGGGTGTAGACCGTCCCGGATAAATTGGGGGAGACATAAATATCACCCGGCACCGGGGACGAAAGCTCGACATAAAAGCGCTCCAGGTCATCGACTTCGTCAATCCAGTCGCCGTAAATGGTGACCGGCAGCGGCAGGCTGGTCGTCCCGGCAGGCACAGTGATTGCCTGGTTATCGACGGCCAAAAACTCCTCCGGAGAGGCCGTGTCGGCAACGGTGCGGTAAGAAAGCTCCACGTTCTTGAATGGCACCGGGTTGATGGAAAGCGTCAGGCTGCCCGACGTGGACTGCCCTTCGCCCCCTTCATTCAGGGTGAGGGTGTTGATGGCAACCTGCGGGACATCGTCATCCTGGATGGTCGCGATGGCGGTGCCATCAACCGACTCCTACAAGTCCAGTGGGCAGCAAGTCGGACTTCAAACTGTTCGTCCGGTTCGTCGAGTCCGTCGCACACGATCTGTACCTTGATTTCATTGATCGCAGGGGATTGATAAACTTCCACCGACCCGGTTGCATGCTACAAAATCAACATTAGGGGTGGCGGTCCCATCACCACCGGCGATTACTTCATAATCGACGGTGGCAGGATAAGTCACCTTGGCCGCATTGCTCCAACCTGTAATACAAGCTCTTTCCCCACCCCGCAGTCGGTTTCACTTCCTTCTGGAAAATAGTTGATGAAAGAGACTGTTACTGCATCAACCTCGGCATGGACACCGCGCTGCCAGGCGAGCGCCAGCCACAGGGCAGCGAACAAACCCAGCGCCAGCAGGACCGGCAGCCAGGTGCGCCCGAAGCGGCGCGTGGGGGTGCGAGGGTCTGGGAATTTAGCGGGTCGATCCATGGTCGTATCCTGGGGTCAAAAAATGATGGGCTGCGTCAGCCCTGGTTGGGATCATTGGTCGGTGCGGGCGGATTGGTCGGCGGGGGCGCGGGCGGGTTGGTGGGCGCCGGGGCGCTGGTCGGGCGCGGCTGAGGCGCGCTGGTGGGCTGCGGCGGGATGTACACCGGCTGGGTCGGCTGCACGTACACCGGGGCCGAGGTGAAAGTCGGCTCGAGGGTCGCCGTGGGTGTGGCAGTCGGCTCGGGGGTGCTGGTGCTGGTGCTGGTGCTGGTGGTGGTGGATGTAGGCGTGGGGGTGGTCGTGGGGACGTCCTCCCGGGCAATCCCGGCCCAGTAATCGTATTGGGCAGGTTCCTGCGCCAGCAGGGCGCCGCGCTCGTAACCGCCGTGTGTGCCGCCTGCCAGCGCGAACACGTTCGTGTCGCCCACCCGGCAGCTTCCTTCCAGGCAGTCGACCACAAAACGATCCAGGGCTGGCTCATAGCGCACCCCGAGTGTGGCAAAATCGGCCAGGACGCGGTACTCCGGCTGGTTAGTGGTCACCAGCAGGCTCTGAGCCTTCACCAGCAGGCTGCCGCGCTCGAGCTGCAGGGCCTGGGGGTCGCCTTCCTCAGGGGGTGCGGGCACAATCAGGGCGGTATCATTCCCCAGCCATACCACGGGGCCTTCGATCAGGCGCAGCTTCACGCTCCCGCTGGAGGTCCATACCCGCACACCCGGCAGGTCGGGCACTTCGCCGTTCATGCTCAGGGGCAGGGGAGGTCCCTCAGGAAGCTGGTATTGGGCAGTGCCTTCAATCTGGATCACCGTACCCAGCACAGGCGCGAACGGGGTAGGCGAATAATCCGAAGCCGAGACGGGCACAACGAAGGGCTGGGTTTCAACCGGCGGGATGCCGCCTGTGCCGATCCCCAGCAGGTTGAAAATCTGGTAGCCAAAGAACAATAAGCCCGCCAGGACGATTGCTGCCGTCCCCATCACCAGCAGGCGCTGGAAGAGGCTGGCCTGGCGTTTTTGAGGCGGGTTTTTCGGCGCCAGGCGCGGGCGAACCTGCCCGGCGCGCCGGCTGACGGGCACATTGCCAGAGGGCGGCGTGCCGGTCTTGTCGATCACCAGGGTATCGGTGGGCGTTTTACCCAGGGCAACCGCATCCAGGGCAGTAGCCATATCGCTGGCGGTCGCAAAGCGCACGTAACGGCGCTTGGCGAGGGCACGGGCAATCACTTCCTGTACGCCGGTTGGCAGGTCGGGGCGCAGCTCGAGCACGTTCGGGGTCGGGTCAGTGATCCGGCGAACGAGCTGCCCGGCGGGGGTTTCGGCGTCGTACGGGATTTTGCCGGTCAGCATTTCATACAGCACGGCACCCAGGGCGAAAATATCGCTGCGCCCGTCGATGTCGGGCTCGCCGCGCGCCTGCTCGGGGCTCATGTAAGCGGGGGTGCCAATCGAGCGGTTGCCGGTATCGGTCATGCGCACGCCGGTGATCTTGACCACTCCAAAGTCGGTTATATACGGTTCGCTGCGCTGGTCGAACAGGATATTGGCAGGCTTGAGGTCGCGGTGCACCATGCCGCGGGCGTGGGCTTCGTCGAGCGCCGGCGCCAGCCGCGATAGGACACGCGCGGCCTCCACCAGGGTCAGGTTGCCTTGTTTTAGGCGGTCTTCCAAAGAGCCGCCAGGCATGTAGCGCATTACCAGGTAAGGCTGACCGTCCTGCTCGCCAAAATCATACACAGGCACGATCGCCGGGTGTTCGAGCGAGGCCAACGCCTTGGCTTCGGTGTCGAAGCGCGCCCGGAACTGGGAGTCGAAGAGCAGCTCGCGCGGCAAGACTTTGACCGCCACTTCGCGTTCAAAACGCGGGTCATACGCCCGGAAGACGGTCGCCATCCCGCCCCGGCGCAGCTCGCGAATGATTTTATACCGCCCGATAATATGCACGTTTTCCCTGCTCGCTACCCGTTTCCAGTCCTGCTGGCATCCTGCTTGTGATTTATTCCATTATACAACCGTCGTATTTTCTTACGCCATTCTGTCACTGCGAGGAGGACGCCTTTTGTCCGACGTGGCAGTCTCCTCATTGAGCGTGAGATCGCCACACCCGGCACAATACGCCGGGTTCGCGATGACAGCCTGCCTTGTTTTCTCCAGAAAGCAGTGCACACAGCACTGCGGGCCGGCTCGCGCTGGCAGCTGGAGGTTGTTGTACGTTACTGTGTACAGACTGCGCAAATGCGCTTTCCAGGCCGCGCCTGATTCTATCACTCCTGCGGCACTCTTCACAGCGCGGGCTGGCGCACGAGCCGGATGGCCGCGCTGCGGTAGCGCAGGACCACGCCGCCGCGTTCCGCCGGACCGAGCTCAACCCGGTCGCCTTCCAGCAGCACCTGCCCTTCGCCGCCATCCATCAGCCGCATGCCGTTCACGAAGGTGCCCTGGGTAGAGCCCAGGTCGCGCACTCGAAAAATGCCGTTGGTTTCATTAAACTCGCAGTGCAGCCGGCTGACGACGCTGTGCGGGTTGTGCAGGTTGAACACCAGCTCGGCGTGCTCCAGGCTGCGCCCTGCCAGGGTGGGCGTGTACCTGTAGAGTGGGATCAATTTACCCACCAGGGTTTCATCGCCGCTGACGACTTCCAAAAAGCCGCCAACTTCGGTCGTCACCGGGCAGTCGAGGCGCGTGGCTGTCTCGCGCACACCCGGCGCAGCCGTAATGGAGGGCGCCGGGCCTGCTTTCTGGCCGCGCCACGCCAGCACCAGCGCCAGCAGCGCGGCTGCCAGGGCCGTGAGCGCCAGGAGATACGCCGCTACCAGCAGCCCGCTGTTATCCAATACCAGCCCGGTCTGCGCCGCCAAATGGGCCGCCGCAAATGGTTGAGACAGGCAGAAAATCAATCCAAACAGCATGACGAATCCTGTAGCAATAAGGATGCCAGTTCGGGTACAGCGCGCACAAGACCGCAGGATCCCACTAGGTTCCTGCTGCACTCACCAGTTTAACGAAAAGCAGGGAGCGGGTCAAATCAACTTAGTAGTACTTTCGTCACAAAACTTATCACAAATCGTAATGGAATAGAATTCTTTTGTACCGTGGGTTGAGCCGTGACAGGTTTCGCCATCCGCTCGGGGCCTGCGGGTCCAATGTTCGCGGTTGAAAGCCACACGCGCAGCGTGCCTGAAGGCCAGGACGCGGCAAAACATCTGCACAGGCAGACAGCCAACAGCAGCCTCGTCTGCCGGCAATTTGGGGATCAATGCCAGTGGTCCAGAAGTGGATTCAGCGGGCGCAGTGATCTTCCCAGATCCGGGCAAACCGGACAGCGATCCGCAGAGTCGCGGCCGCGTCCTCATTACCAGTGGAGGATTATCTCCTCCCAGGCAGCGAGATTAAATTTGAGAAGGTTTTCTGGTTTTGGGTTTATATTTATGGATAAAGAGTGACGACAGAAATCTTGCCCCGTACATTTCCCTATCGGTGAATATATCCATGAACTTTATCAGTATTAGTTCGCAGGTTATCTGCAAGGTAAGTATTACGCATTCTAAAATTTGCTTATCAATCAGTTTGAATGTGTAACGCTGAAGTCCATTCAAGTCGATTGCAAAAGACATCTGCCGAACAAAGGATTGACCAACATGAACGCTTTCACTGATCAACTTGCAGAGTGGCAAGTCTTTTACTCCACCGTTGCATTGACTTCTGTAACCATTGCCGGCCTGCTCTTTGTTTCGCTATCCATCAATAGGGAGGCCGTCAGAGGCGGCGGACAAGGGCTCTCGCTTCGGTTGGCTCGCGAAGGCTTCGGGGATTTCCTGTACGTCTTGATGATTGGATTGGTTTTTCTTGTCCCACATCAAGTGCCAATTGGTTTGGCAGTGGCTCTATTTGTGCTGGGTTTGGCGCGCGGCGTGGGCTTGGTGCGGCGGGCGCTTCGCACTGCAAATGATAGGTCCCAGGAGATTAAAGCAGGACAAACTTTACGGGAAGTTGCATTGCCTTCAATTGCCTCTGTGGGGTTGTTAGTTGTCGGGGTAGAGGTCGTTCGAGGAGATATGCTGGCGATTTACGGGTTAGTATTTGTCATCGCTACCCTGCTCGCAACGGCCAGCCGGAATGCCTGGTTGCTCCTCACTCAGGAAGAAATGTAAGTTTGTAAATTGTGACCCTGCTTATTGGTCAGCCCGCCGATTCATAAAGCGGCAGCGGTCGCCTCCTTACAGAATGTCCCGCGCCTGCAGGATGCCCCGCTCTTACAGGATGCCTTGTTCCTGCAGGATGCCTCGTTCCTGCAGGATGCCTCGTTCCTGCAGGCGCTCCAGCAGCCCCACCGGGTAGAGCGGGCTGCGCTGCGGGTGGAAGAGGTCCGGCTTGGCCCAGCGCACAAGCAGGGTCTCCCCGTTGTCCTCGTAAGCGAGCCACTCATCCTGCTGGGCGAAGCGAGGGTCAACAAAATCCACCCGGTAGAACAGCACCAGCTCGTGAGCGTCCACGCCCTGGTTGCTGAAGATGTTGTCCAGGACGAACAGGAACTCGGGCTCGGTCACCTCGGCCCCCAGTTCTTCGCGCAGCTCACGGCGCAGGGCCTGGTCGCCGGTTTCGCCGAACTCGATGGTGCCGCCCAGGGAGCGGTAAAACACACCCCCGGTTTGGGGGCGGTGGAATTCAGCCACCAGAAGGCGGCCGGTGTCCACCACCACCGCCAGGGCAATTGGGCGAATCCGGCCCTTTTGGTGCTTTGATCCACCTGCCGCGCGGTGCACGGTGCGGTGAGGGACAAAGCGCCCGTCCACAAATGCCGTACCTTCCAGATTCCAGCTCCACGAGATTTCCGGCGTGATCTGAAGGTACGGGCGGCCTTTACGCTCGATGGGCGCAGCCGTGCCGTAGATGCGGATGCCGCGCGGCCGCCACGGCTGGACGGAGGCCAGGTCATCCACGATGACCGCCACCCGGTTATTTCCCGCAGCAATATTTTTGTACTTGCGCGAGCCCGGCAGGTTGTTGCCGGTGATGTACAGCGCGCCATCTTGCACTTCAAATGCCACTGCGGCGACATCCGGCTGTTCCTGTAGGGATACCGTTGCCAGGCGGGCCAGCGGTTGGGATTCTAGGTATGCAAGCTCTTTCGGGGTAAACATCCGTTTCCTTCGGTTTTTAATTGTGCCCTGGGATCATATCACATTGCCGCGGCCCTGCGCCTGCTGCCCGGCAGGCAAACCAAAATCCCCTGCCGCATCCGGGACCGCACGGCAGGGGATCACACTCTGAAGACTGGCAAGCCAGGCGAGATTGGGCTACTGGGCGGCGCCCACTTCCACAGTGAGCATACGCGCAGCCCCACCCGTGATCACCGGATAGTTGGTGGTCGTGGCGTACAGCAGGTCGCCTGCCGGGCTCTCGATGCGCACGTACAGGCTGTAGCTGCGTTCGGGCTGGATGAGAGCCGGGTCATAGGTCACATCGAAGGAGATTGGAAACTCCCCAGTATGCGCCGGGCGCTGCTCGGCGATGATCTGCGCGGGGGTGTCTGCCAGGGAAACATCACGAAGCTGGGCGATCACCACCGCAGCAGGGTCCAGGGTCTGGTCTGCACTGACCACTTCACCCACCACGGCCGCGGCAAAGCGCAGCCGCACCTGCCCATCCGGGCCAGCCAGTGCCAGCTGCCCATCCGCAATCTCACCCTGGCTGGCGGCCGCCATGGCTGCCAGGTAAGCGTTTTCCTGCGCCATGATCCCCTCGGGATCTTCGCAAGTGCGGCGGGTCGTGGAGGCTTCTCCCACGCTGAAATTCGAGAGTGTGCCTTCGAATGGGGCATTAAAGCTGTTGCAGCCGCTCAAACCGGCGACGCGATCGGAGGTGAATTCCGCCGTCAGGCGGGTGCCCGCCAGAACCGGCTGGCCGTCCAGCTCAAGCAGCAGCCACAGGTGGTCCTCGACACTCACACCGCTGTCTCCAGGAGGTGCACCCTCGACCACGTAAATCACCGGGATGCTGTCTTCTGCCACGACTGCCCCTGTTGCGCCCGGAGAAATGGCTCGCAGGCTGCCCGACCCGCTGGTTTCCGCTGGCACTGCCAGCGAGACTTCCCAGGCGCCCGGGCCACCGGTGCCAACGTCCTCTCCCACCGCGGTTGTGATCTGCTCGGCAACCACGCGCCCCTGCGAATCGAGGGCCTGGACGACCACGTTGCCCTCAATAAGCCCCTGACCCATCCCGCTCACCAGGACCGGCTGGCTGGTATCCAATTCCGCACCGGAGGCGGGCTGCTCGATTCTCACGAGTGCGGGCACTCCACCGGTGCCTGCCAGGACCACATTAGCCGTGGCCTGGGCCACCCGGCTGCCGTCCTTGGGCGAGGTCGCATACGCCACTACCATGGCTGCTCCCTCCGGCTGACCCTGCAGGTCCACGGTGACCTCCCAGGGACCCTGACCACCGGTGCCCGCTTCAGGCGAGTCAACAATCGTTGGTTCGAGCGCAAGCAGGTTGCCCGCCTCATCCAACACTTCTACGACCAAGCCGCCTTCAAACAGCTGGCCTGCCTGCCCGCGGATAACCACGGGCCGGGTGGTGTCCAGGGCTTGACCTTCCAGCGGCTCGCTGATGATAATAAAGGCTCCGGTTGGGGTGGTGGGCAGCGCGGTCTCAGCCGGCGTGGGCTGGTCACCAGGCGTAAATACACCCAGCAGCGCCAGGATCAGCACGACCAGCAGACCACCGCCCAGCAGGGCAGCGATCAGCCAACCGGTCCGGTTCCCACTGGAACCATCTGTCTGCTGCGGGTCGGGTGGCTGTGGTTTTTCATTTGAGGTTGGTTGTGAGTTTGACAAGCTGTTCCTCCTACTGTTCTATTCGCCATTTCGAGCCGGAAGACGGCTCACAGGCGGCTGCATTGGTCACGGAAGCACCTGCCGGCGGACGAAAGGCGCGGTCAAAAACCGACCGAAAATTTTGGCGGTCGTCAGCCAGCGAATCCGGGCTCCGTGCTGCTGGTTGGCGAGGATTTTATCCGCCAGCCACGGTGTGACGGTTTCCACCCGGTCGGCCAGGATGTTCAGGGCTCGCTGCGAACGCTCCCAATCCGGGCGGTTGCTGCCATCTTCTTCCAACAACAAATCTGTCACCACCATGCCCGGGCTGAGTGAACCCACCCCGACGGATGTATCCCGGGTCTCGGCGACCAGCGCTTTGGTGAAATAAGCAAGTCCCGACTTGGTGCTGCCGTAGAGCGCCAGGCCGGGCACCATGCGCCCATCGCTGCCCAGGCCTTCCATGTTATAGATGAAACCACCGCCTTGCGCCAGCATCCCGGCGGCGGCTACCCGGCAGCCATACATCGTGCCTTTCAGGTTGGTATCAACGACTGCCGCAATCATCTCTGGGGACTGCTGCCAGAGCGGGACCCGGGGATTGGTGATACCAGCATTATTAATCCAGATATCCACCCGCCCAAAGCGGGCAACCGCGGCAGCCCACAGTGCCTGGAGGGCGCCGATATCGGTCACATCACACGGGAAACCCAGTATCCGTTCCTGAGGAAAGCGCTCTTCAAGCCGGGCAGCCGCCTGCTCCACAGCCTGCTGGCTGCGCCCGCTGATCACCACAGCCTGATCTCTTGCCAGGAAGGCCTCTGCCAGTCCAAATCCAATGCCGCGCGTGCTGCCGGTTATCACAATGTAAGCCATCGTCCACCTGCCATGATCCCGCCGGGAGGGAGAATGATTATGCGAGACAACGGACTATGCTACCATGATTTTCCAGGCGCGGGAATTTGGTTCGGAGCATCCAGCTCTCACCAGGCAACCAGCGTATGGATTGAAACCACAACCGGCAGGATTAAGTTTAAGGTCGGTCGAGGAAGCGCGTCCGGTAATAAAGCATGCCCAGGAAGCTGGCTGCGCAGACGGCTACCACCAGGCCAGCCGCGACCAGCATGGGAGGTGTAAAGTGGATCAGAATTAACGTAGTCACAAATTCGATCAGGATCAAAGCGAGCGTGAAGGTGATCAGCACATCCCGCGAAACACGCGCAGCAAACAAGGCCCCCAGCGGCGCGCCGAAAGCCACCACCGGCGCGGCAACCAACCAGTATTCCCAGACAATTCCAATGTCGTTCGAGATGGCGCCGTGCAGGAAAAACCCGAACAGCGAGGTCAGCGCCATGATCACGACGGAGGTCGGCGTGCCAATTTTTTCATCAACGGCAAATGCCAGGGTCAGCAGGATGAAAACCATCATATCCACCCCTGAGCCGGTGTGAGCGGAAAAGAACCCGCCCCCGAAACCAACCGCCAGAAGCGCCAGCCGCACCATCTGCGGCCTGGGAGGCAGCCCGGCGCGCGGCGGTGATTTTAAGACCCAGCGCGAAATCGCCTGGGCAACCGCGTACGAGGCGACGCCAAGGGAAAACAAAACACGCGGGTATGGATCTGGCAGGACGATCAGGTAAGTCCCCACCAGCATGCCCGCATAACCACCGAGCACACCCCATAGAACTGCTTCGGGGATCACCCGGATGCCGCGGGTCATAATGAACAGGGCAGCCATCGTCATTCCAACCGACTGAATCATTAAGCCAAAGGTGCGCGAGTCAGCGGCGGGTATGGCTAAGATTTTCGTAAACACCGGGAAAGCCACCGAGGCGCCGCCCATCGGGGTAGCACCGGCGACAAATGAACCAGCCAGCATGGTCAGGGCCATTTCCCAATGCGCCCGGTACAGCAACCAGCTGTCGGTGAAGGACATGTACAGCAGCCATCCGCATAATAATACTAACAGGGCCAGCGGGTATAACCAGCGGCGCGGGCGGATTAATGGCCGGGCTTGCGGCCCGATCGGATTGGCAGGAATCGCGATTTGCGGCTTGGGCGGCACAGCGCCTATAGCGGCAGATGTCGTTTCAGGAGGAGCTGCACTCATATCAGTCGCGTGGGACCCTGTTTAGTGGAGTAGCGGCATTGTAGCACAGGCCACAGGAAGGCGAGAAGCACGAATCTACCTACCTTGCAAGATTGTGAAGCCGTCCTGGCTTTGTCCAGTCCCAGTCAGGAAGAATCCCAGGTTAAACAGTTGGTGCAGCCTACAAAAAAACAGCCGCCCTTGCTGCGGGCGGCTGTTTGCGTTAGATCTCCGGTGAACCCGGTTGGGGAAGCAGCGCGGGTGCCATCCGGCGCGGCCTTTCCGGGCGGGAAATCAGCCAGGCAGTGAGAAATACCCAGGCAAGCCCTGCACTGAGTGACACCAACAGCGGCATGTTAAACAGCGTGGGAATGCCATAGACTTGGTTGATAGGCCGGGTTGAACCTAACACAATCGGCATTACCAGAACTAAAGGCAGGCCTAGCGGCAGGACAGCCAGCAGGGAGGCCCCGATCCAATCCGGCAGGGCGCCGTGCTGGCGTGCCGCCCGGTACAGGAAGAATACCCCGACCAGATAAAGGACTATACTCACCAACAGAAACCCATTCAGAACCCCAGAAAAGGTCAGAGGCCAGGGCAGGCTGGTATGGTTCGTGCCGAAATAAACCCCAAGTAAATTGACAGTCATCATCAACAGCAGTCCCGCCAGAGCAAGCCGGTAGCTGGTCTTGCCTGGTTTCCCGCTGCGCAGGCCGATCTCGCGAAACATGCGCGCCAGCAAGGGCCCAAGGAAAATACTGGAGGTCGCCAAATAGAGGGGAATAAAATTTTTGGTGACTTCCGCAATGCTTGGGCCATTCGCTGAAAAGGGCAGCGCGCCTCCGTGGTAGATGCCGACATACGCGAACTCAAATCCGACCGCAAAGTTGGTCGCCAGGAACAACCATAAAGCCATCTTCCAGTCGCCGATCCGCGCCGCCAACATGGCCGAGACAGCCATCATCAACAGGCTGGTTACCATAATAACCAGCTCAATCTGATCGGGCACAAATTCAAGATTCATCGCCCAAATCGCAATCAACGGCAGCTGGGCAGCCAGCAAACCCCGCAGGCGATCTACCCGCGTAAACCGGTAAAGCAGGTAAGCCAGCGCCAGGGGCAACACCAAGAAAATGATAAAATTGTTCCCATCATACAGACCATAACGATCAACAAGAAAACTGAATACCAGCATCAATGGGTATAAGACCGCCAGGACACCCACCGCCAGCCAGCTGGCTGACCACAGCGGCCATTTGCACCGCCAGGCAAAACCAAAGACCAGCACAGATGTCCCGATCAGCAGCACAACCGCAACAGTATCGAGGATGCCTTGCAGGCTGGGTGAATCCACAGCGATACCCAAAAATTGCGGCAGCCTCGGAATGCTAGTAACCAACAGGATCAACAAATAGGGCAGCCCTGCCAGGAAGGCTTCACCCCAGGTGGAGGCTGGTCTCCCCCAGCCGGGGTCTGGCTGCTTCTCAAGTGGTTTTTTATCGGCTCGTGTTTCCATCAATCCCTCCCTACGAAACAACGTACGGCCGTATTCTCGCACCAGACTCGCCGGTAAATCAACCAGCTCGGTGATTAAAACCGCCAGCCAGGCAAGCGGCCCGCGGAGCTGCGCGGCCTCGAGTGCGTCGTAGAACACCTGGCACATCTCCTCGCCAAACTCCTGGTAAAAACTGGCTGGATACAGGTGCAGCAACAGCCCAAAAAACTGCACGACTAGATTTTCTTGCTGACGTTCAGGTGCGGTCATCGCGCACCTCCACGGCTAAGCGATGAGCCGCGATTTGAGTCAGGTGTTCCAGGCGCTCTGTTTCGAGAGCCAGCACCTCCCGGCCGCGCCCGGTGAGCAAGTATGTCTTACGCTCGCGCTGGTCAGTCCGGACTTCGGGCTCATCCACCCGGCGAATCCAACCATCCGCCAGAAGGCGTTTGATCGCTCCATACAGGGTGCCGGTGCTCAGGACCACCCGGCCGCGGCTTAACTCACTGACTTCCTTAAGAATAGCATAACCATGTTTGGGTTCCGGCGCCAGGCTGGCCAGGATTAAGAACACGGGTTCGGAAAGCGGAAGCCCGGTAGGAGAAGCACTGGTTGAAAACAAATCACGCATGGTACCTCCTTGATATGTCGCCGGACGACATATTCATTGTAGCGAATTTTCAGCGCCCCGCGCCTTACAGATTCTTAAGCGGGCGGGAATTTGCAACCAGCGGTTTTGATTTACCCCTAAAAAGGAAGTCTGGTATGATTGCGGCTGTTTAACTGCGCAGATTCTCCTTAGAAATCTTCTGCTGCCATCCCGCCCGCGGGCGTTTTTTCCAGGTTGAGGAATCTCTGAAGCAGCTGCCTTCCGGATAAAAGATCAGCGGGTGATGGCAGTCCAACACGAATGGCCCGGTTGGTGGAGTCAAATTGTTAAATCGTAAAGGTTTGTTATCTGGTGCCGCAGCCTACTTGATGTGGGGCTTTTTCCCGATCTATTTCAAAGCGCTGCAGGACGTTTCGCCGCTGCAAATCATGCTCAACCGCGTGGTTTGGTCGTTCGTTTTCCTGGCCGGAATCCTGCTGGCGCGGCGCGAATGGCCAGTGCTGCGCGTCGAACTGCGGTCTCGGCGCACCCTGGCGCTCTACACCCTGGCAGGGGTGCTGTTAGCCACCAACTGGCTGATATACATTTACGGTGTCAACACAGGCCGAGTGCTCGAAACGAGCCTGGGATATTTCATCAATCCGCTGGTGAGCGTCGCCCTGGGGGTCATCTTCCTGAGGGAGCGGCTGCGCCCCTTGCAGTGGGTGCCAATCGGGCTGGCGGCTGTAGGCGTGGCGTATCTAACGCTGCAGGTCGGGACAGTTCCCTGGATTGCCCTGGCTCTGGCATTTTCATTCGGATTTTACGGTCTGCTGAAAAAGATCTCTCCGCTTGGATCTTTGCATGGTCTCAGCGCAGAAACCCTGGCAATATTCTTTCCGGCCGCGTTTTATCTGGCGGTCGTCGGCTTTCAGGGAACCGGCTCGCTTGGCAACAGCACCCCGGAGACGACCTTTCTCCTTGTGCTATCGGGTGTAGTCACAGTCATCCCGCTGCTTTTGTTCGCACAGGCAGCACTCAGCGTCCCGCTGTGGGCAATCGGGCTGCTGCAGTACATTGCACCGACCTGCCAGTTTTTACTGGGCGTATTCCTGTACGGGGAATCCTTCGACCAGACGCGCCTGATTGGTTTCAGCATCATCTGGTCAGCGTTGATCCTGTTCAGTGTAGAAAGTGTGTACACTAGCCGCCGTACGGCTGCAATCCAAAAGCGGGCGGTCACCAGCGGGTGAGGTCGACTTGCTTCCCGGGAGCCCGGTGGGCAGATCAAAGACCACCTAATACCTTAAGTCGCTCCATGCGGGCGGTATCCTCTGCAACCCAATCGATTTGCACCAGGCTGGCGTAAGCCCGCTGAAAATAGATTTGCGCCTCAGATTGTTGATCCAGCAGTAGCAGGCATTCGGCAATTTCTTCTTCAACGAAACCGTCCGATTCACCGGCAGCCTCCAGTTCGCGGCAGGATTTCCAGCGCGGCCTCGATACGGCCCATCTGGCGCAGAGTGCGGGCAATACACCAGCGGGCGATTTGTATTTCGCGCGGGCGCCCCTGCTCCTGGCGAAACCCAAGTGCCTTCTCGAACATATCCAGCGCTTCCGAAAGGCGACCTGCATCGAACAATGACCAGCCCATATTGTTATACAGGGAACCCAACCAGCCGTGCGCTCGCGCATCAGATGTCATCTCAGCCTGCTGGATTGCTCGGGTATTCCACTCGAGGCTGTTTGCGGCATCCGCAATGGCAAGCATATGCAGCGCATCCACTTCATAAAAAGCCGCTTCGAGGCGCTGCGCCTGTGCCAACGCCTGCTCAAACAGGGGGACTGCCTCGGTCGGCTGCCCGGCCGAGTTGAACAGACGGCCGCGCTCCAGGAAGAGGCGCGCACTCGCCACATCGTCTGGAGCCACTACGAGTTCCACTTCATCCAGCAATTCATGGGCTTCCGCAAATTTTCGCTGCAGCCCCAATGTTCGGGCGACCTGGGTTTTTAACTGCAGAACGTAGGAGCTATCGCCTGGATAGGTTGAATCAGAGAGCAAGTTTCGAAACGTAACCTCCGTCCCAGCTGGATCGTTGTAATCCCAAAGATCATTAAAATCAGGCCAGTCTGCTGCCATACTTACCTCCATTTACCTCGCTCGCTGTGGAACTTTGATCCTATTTGCCTCTCCGGCTAAACGCGTGGACTTCGACAACCGATGAATAAGCCTATCTTACTTGATTTTCCAGCAAGAGCTGTTAAATTTGGAATATTTACTTATACCTGAGAGTAAACATCCGGGCTGCCCTCCTGTCCGTCAAATCAGGCGAAAAACCTGCGCGAACAATCTTCCCAAACAAGCTATCAGGCATTATAAACGGGTAGAGAAAATCAAGGAGGCGACATGAACTACCGCAAGTTTGGACGCTTGGGCTGGTTGGTCAGTGACATCGGTTACGGCATGTGGGGGATAGGGGAATGGACCGGCTCAGAAGATGAAGAATCACTTGCCTCGCTGCAGCATGCGGTGGACCTGGGCTGCAATTTTTTCGACACTGCCTGGGCTTACGGAGAAGGGCACAGTGAAGGCCTGCTGGGTAAGCTGGTGCGCGCCAACCCGGGCAAGAAGCTGTACACCGCCACGAAAATCCCTCCCAAAAATCTTAAGTGGCCCAGCCGCCGCGAATTTACCCTGGAAGATTGTTTTCCACCCAGTCATATCCGCACGTATGTTTACCGCAGCCTGGAAAACACAGGCCTCGACCAGCTGGACCTGATCCAACTTCACACCTGGGAGGATGGGTGGCTGGAGGATCAGCGCTGGGCGCAAGCCCTCGACGATCTCAAACGGGAGGGGGTAATCGCCTCCACCGGCATCAGCCTGAATCGTTGGGAACCATGGAACGGCGTTAAAACCGTCCGCAGCGGGCTGGTCGACGCCGTGCAGGTGATTTACAACATATTCGATCAAAACCCCGAGGATGAACTTTTTCCAGCCTGTGAGGAAATGGATGTGGCAGTCATTGCCCGCGTCCCGTTCGATGAAGGCACCCTGACAGGCAACCTTACCCTGGAGAGCCGCTGGCCAGAAGGCGACTGGCGCAACAGCTATTTCGTGCCCGAAAACCTGCGCCAGAGCGTGGAACGCGCGGAGCGGTTAAAGCCGCTGTTACCCAACAGAATGACAATCGCGGAGATGGCCCTGCGCTTTATCTTGAACAACCCGATAGTGAGCACGATCATTCCCGGCATGCGCAAGCGGCAGCATGTGGAGAGCAACCTGGCATGCAGCGCGGCGGGACCCTTGCCAGAGGCGCTGCACCAGGAGCTAACTGCGCACCGCTGGGTGCGCACACCCACCCGCTGGTCACAGTGATCTTCTAACTTGCGGTATCGGGCGGCGCACGTCCGGGTCTTTCTTTGATACAATGAAGTTGCTGTACTTCCCAGCAACTCTCCTGATTGTATCCGGCGGCCCCGGAATTTGTATGCCTGAAAAACAGCCCATCCGATTAATCATTGCCGATGACCAGGCGTTGGTACGTGCCGGTTTGAAGAGCTATCTCCACGGGCACAGCCAGTTCAGGCTGGTAGGGGAAGCCGAAACAGGTGATGATGCCATCCAGTTGTGCGAAATGCTTAACCCGGACGTGATCATCCTGGATGGGCACATGCCAGGTGTCGATGGGTTCTTCGCGGCCCGGGTGATTCACCAACGCTTGCCACAGATCACCATCTTACTGCTTATCGACACGTTGGATGAAACCGCCGTGCGGACCGCGTTAGAAAGTGGTGCCGATGGGTGTCTCTCAAAGAATATCCGAGCCGAGGAGCTGGTTTCTGCGTTGGACCAAAAGGCTGGCAAAACTGTGGGAAAGGCTGCGAAACACACGCCGGCACCTGGCACCAGGCAAGACGGGAAACATGGTAAGCGGGAGGAGACCAGACCCCGGACAACTATCTTTGGCCCTGGCCTGACTGAGCAACGCACAACGATTGAGCTCGAAATGGCTGGCAAAATCCAGGCAACGATTCTTCCGGAGAATGCGCCCTGGGTGGAAGGTTGGGATATCTCGGCAACCATCCAGCCAGCCTACGAAACCTCAGGCGATTTTTATGATTTTATTCCGCTAGCCTATGGAAAAATCGGGATTGTAATCGGGGATGTAGCCAATAAAGGCCTGGGGGCAGCCATCTTTATGTCCCTGTGCTGCAGCCTGATCCGGACTTACGCCACCCATTTCCCGATCATGCCGGGCATGATGGTGCATGCAGTCAATGAGCGCCTGAACGCTGATACGCGCAGCGGGATGTTCGTGACTGTGTTTTACGGTGTGCTCGACCCCAAGCTCAACCGGCTGATTTATGTCAATGCGGGGCACAACCCGCCGATCCTGGTAAGCAATAATAAGGGCAAACCGGTCGATTTACTGGGGACAACCGGCCCAGCCCTGGGCATCCTGGAAAATACGTCCTGGCAGCAAAAACTGGTTAAGTTTTCTCCCGGTGACATCTTGCTGATGTACACAGATGGTGTGACAGAGGCTACAAACCCAAGCGGCGATTTTTTTGGTGAGCAGCGCCTGCTTAACCTGGTGCGCGGCCAGAAAGGTCACCCTGCCAAGAAGATACAACAAGCGGTGCTGAACTCGGTTAAGCGCTTTACCAACGGCGCACCCTTACAGGACGACATCGCCCTGATCACCCTAAACCGCCCGGAGTGAACCCTCCCCGGGCGGTTTTGTAAAATTGCCAAGTAACAGCCACGCGGCTAGATTTTCAGATCCTCATCGTGGGAAACGTCAATTTCTTTCATTTCGCCGGTTACGATGTAAATCGTTCGCTCACAAATATTGGTAACGCGATCCGCCATTCGCTCTAGGTTATGAGCGGCCCACATCAACAAATTAGCCTGGTCGATGGTAGCAGGGTCGCTGATAATGATTGCGATTAGATCGCGATAAATCTGCTTATAAAGGTTGTCGACAGAATCATCATCCGCAGGGATCTGCCGGGCCAGATCCACATCCTGGGAGACAAACGCAGTGACTGCCCTGTGCAGCATACTGACTACTATGTCCGCCATGCGCGGCAGGTCAACGATGGGTTTGATATGTGGCTGGGTGCCTATTTTGAGGCAAATTCGGGCAATACCTTTGGCATAATCACCCATGCGCTCAAGTTCGGCTACCACCTCGAGAATTGAAGCAACAACACGCAGATCAGTCGCCATGATGGGCTGTTGGGTGGCTATTGTGAGAATGCAATGATTTTCAAGCTCAAAGCGTTTAGCGTTGATTAAAGAGTCGCCGTGATACACAGCCCGCGCCAGTTCAAGGTCTTGCTGCTTGAGCGCCTGAATCGCGTCGAGGGTCGCTTTTTCCACCATGCTGTCCAATAGAAGAACATCATCCCGCAGCTGGCGAATATTGAGATCCAGCGTTTCTCTGCCCATCGATTTACTCCTTTCCACCCCGGAATTCAGCAAAAGTTCTATAAAAGATACCGGAGTGGTAGTGCAAATATTCGGCCGAAAGAAAAATCATCTCTAGCGGATCAAATTGCAGCACTCTTTTTATTCGTTGTCTGCTTTGCTTATCGCAGTGTCAGAAATTTCTGGCAAAATTCCTGATTGCCGGCGGCCTTGAATGAATTTAAATACCGCGATTGTCCCAACTCGTTTCACATGGATAGCAACTATCCAAACCGGCCTTCCACATAATCTCTGGTGCGCCGGTCAACTGGATTAATAAAGATCTCTTTACCGGCTGAAAACTCAATCAACTCACCCTGTAAGAAAAAACCCGCCTGGTCGGCTGCCCGGGCAGCCTGCTGCACTGAGTGGGGAACGAGGATAATGGTATATTGTTGTTTTATTTCCTGCAAAGATGCTTCCACTTTGCCGGTTGAAATCGGGTCAAGACCGGAGGTTGGTTCATCCAGCAGGATCACGTCAGGCTCCAGGGCAAGGCTGCGAGCCAGGCATAGGCGCTGCTGTTGGCCACCCGATAAGGCTGCCGCCGGGGAATCTAGGCGATCTTTGACCTCGTCCCACAAAGCTGCTTGTTGCAGGCTTTTTTCGACAGCCTGAGTAAGCCGCACCTTACTGCGTTCACCAGCAAGTTTTAATCCGTAGGTTAAATTCTCGCGGATGGACATGGGAAGCACAATTGGCCTGGCAAACACCATGGCAACCTGCCTGCGCAGTGCAATCACATCCGTTTGAGGGTCGAGGATATCCACCACGGAGCCATCCCGAGAAAACATCTGGACCTTGCCCTTGATTTCAACGACATCGGCCAGATCATTCAAGCGGTTCAGCACACGCAGGATGGATGACTTCCCCCCCCCGGCTGGACCAAACAGCACGGTAATCGAATTCTCCGGGATTGCAAGGCTGATGTTCTTAAGAACTCCGTGCCATCCGAATAAAACAGCGACAGGTTTTGGATGAGAAATTTTTCCACCTGGTCCTCGAAAACCATCACCACTGCCGGCGAGCACGAGCACTGGCACGAATGATTGTAGCAATCAAATTTAAACCCAAGACCAGGATGAGCAGCACCAAGGCAGTGCCATATTGGACTTCAACCGGCATGCCAGGAACCTGGGTCGAGATGACATACAGGTGATAGGGCAGTGCCATGGTTGCGTCCAGTGGTGAAGCTGGCAGGGTTGGCAAGTAAAATGCAGCACCGGTAAACAGAATTGGAGCCGTCTCTCCGGCGGCGCGCTCCAACCCAAGGATGACCCCGGTGATGATGCCCGGCAGTGATTGGGGCAGCACAATCCGCCGGATGGTTTGCCATTTCGTGGCCCCTAACGAAATACTGACGACGCGGAAGGATTGTGGAACTGCCCGCAGCGCCTCTTCGGCGGTGCTGATAATTACCGGCAAAGTCATGATTGCCAACGTCAGCGAGGCCGCGATGATGCTGGTGCCCAATTTAAAGAACAATACAAACACTCCCAGGCCGAACAAACCATAAACAATCGACGGGATTCCCGCCAGGTTGATGATAGCAATCCGGATGATGCGAGTCCAACGGTTATCCGCTGCGTATTCTGACAAATAGACTGCTGCAGCCACTCCCAGCGGGACGGCGAACAAAGTCGCGAAAAAGGTCAGGTAAATGGTGCCTAGAATAGCAGGGTAAATACCACCTGAACGCATCCCATTGCTGGGAAAACCAAAAATAAACTCAAGGGATAATGCTGAAAACCCTCTTGCAAAAATCAAAACCACCACCAGCAATATGGGTAAAACGGTAAAAAACGCCAGCATAGTCAGCACAAAAAAACCTATCTGCTGGCTTGAATTCCGCCTGGAGGATGCCAATTTGAGGCTAGTTCTGGTTAGTGGAGAATCCATCAGCCGTTTCTCAAGATAAAATCCGTTCCGTACGTTTCCGCTGGCGAAAAACGACAGCCGAAGCAATCATGTTTACAACAAGGGAAATCAGAAACAAAGTTATCCCAATAAAAAATAAAACGTGGTAATGAACACTGCCGTTTGCAACTTCACCCATTTCCGCGGCAATTGTGGCAGTCATCGTTCGCACAGGCGCAAACAGATTCATAACACTGGTCGGTACCACCGGTGCATTGCCCGTCACCATCATGACAGTCATGGTTTCGCCAATGGCGCGCCCTAACCCCAACATGACTGCCGTGATAACGCCAGAGCGCGCGGCGGGCAGCGTAACACGCCAGATTGTTTGCCACCGGGTGGCACCCAAAGCCAGAGCAGCATCGCGAAAGGAACGCGGCACGGCATCGAGGGCATCTTCGGCGACCGATACGATTGTCGGTATCGCAATCCCTCCCAGCAGCAAAGAACCTGCAAAAGCCGAAAGGCCGGTTGGCAGGTTCATTACAATTCGCAAATTTGGCGCCAGAACCAGAATTCCGATAAATCCCAGGACCACAGAAGGGATGCCAGCCATTATCTCAACGAAAGGTTTCAAAATCTCGCGCGCCCAACGCGGGGAAACCTCAGCGATAAAAATTGCAGTACCCAAACCAAAAGGTATGGCAATGAGCGCCGCCCCGAGGGTGACTATGAATGTCCCCCCGATAAGTGGTATCAAGCCGAAATAATTTTCAATTGGATACCAGCGGGTCCCAAGCAAGTTGCTGGGGGAGACTTCTCTTAAGGTGGGCAAGCCTTCAATCATTAAGAATAAGAAAATTAAGGCAACAAAGATAATCGCCGAATAACCGGAGACCTTAATCAACACGGTGATACCGGATTCCATCCAAAACTGCCACATTTTTTTCATCTGGCTTGTACCCGACTATTCATGGCTCAAGAATTGGGACGAACCCCAATTCCTCAACAAGCGCCTGTGCCTGAGGTGAAAAGATCCAATCCAGGTAGTCCTTTTTTAAACCGGACGGCTGACCGGCTGTATACATATACAAATCACGCGCAATCGGGTACGTTTTATCGTTCACCGTTTGGGCAGATGGTAAATAATAATTACTTCCCTTACTTACAGCGACTTCAAGGACTTTGACCTCGGGAGTTACGTAACCCAAGCCATCATAACCGATCGCATTGGGGTTATCGCGAACCTCGGATGTTATCCCTTCCGAAGAAGGCAATAACAAAGTATTTGGAGAAAACAATGTATTGTTATCAGGATCACCCAGCCGCAGCACTTCTTCCAGAAAATACACATGGGTCCCAGAATTCGTTTCTCGCGATAGGCGCACAATTGGGCGATCTTCACCGCCAACTTCACTCCAATTATTAATGATGCCGCTGTAGATTGCCGAAATTTGTTCGAGCGTCAGGCGCTGGACAGGGTTGCTGGGGTTGACGATTACAGCGATCGCGTCCCTCGCCACAATCGTTTCAACCGGGTCAATCCCATCAGCCCTCATGCTCTCGATTTCTTCGGGTTTAATTGCGCGGGAAGCATTCGCAATATCTACCGTACCATTGGCAAGTGCTGTAATCCCCGTACCTGACCCACCTCCCGTCACAGAGATGTTGATATCTGGATGGATGCTTTGGTAGGCCTCTGCCCAGGCAAGGGCGAGGTTCACCATGGTATCCGAGCCTTTATTTTGGATTGTGGTGATTTCCTGAGGAGCCCCTGCCTCTTGCGAGCCTTGTGAAGAGAAACATCCAGTCAGAATGAAAACCAGCAACAGCAGAGGGCCGACGGTGCGGGGTCGCATGAAAAGATTATATTGCGAATAACGAAGATTAACAAGTGAATTGCGACACATTCGGAAAAAATATTAAGGTAAGGCCGGATATCAGGTACAATTGGTCCGATGGTTGACAACGGAACGATCATCAGCGCCCAGAATGTGGATTTTTATTACGGAACATTCAAAGCCCTGAGCCAGATTAACATCACGATTCAGGCCCAGAAAGTAACTGCATTAATTGGCCCTTCGGGCTGCGGCAAGTCAACGTTTTTACGGTGTTTGAATCGTATGAATGACACCATCCCCAAGACCAGGATCATTGGCACGATACTCCTGGACGGGGAAAATATTTACGACCAGGATGTCGATCTAACCATTTTAAGACAGCGGGTTGGGATGGTTTTTCAAAAGCCCAATCCATTTCCACAATCAGTTTACGATAATGTGGCCTTTGGACCGCGAGTTTTACAACTAACCAGCAACCAGGCCAAACTGGATGAAATCGTTGAGCGCAGCTTACGACAGGCAGCCTTGTGGTCCGAAGTTAAAGACAAGCTCAAAGGGGATGCGCTTGAGCTGTCTTTGGGGCAGCAGCAGCGTCTTTGCATCGCACGCGTACTGGCTGTTGAACCAGAAGTTATCCTGATGGATGAACCCGCTTCAGCGCTGGACCCGATCGCGACCGAGCATATTGAAAATCTGGTCGTTGAACTAAAACACCGCTATACGATTGTGATCGTTACTCACAATATGCAGCAAGCAGCACGCGTTTCAGATATGACAGGCTTTTTCTGGCTGGGCGAAATGGTTGAGTTTTCGCCCACTTCGACATTATTTACGACCCCGCAAGAAGAACTCACCGAAATCTATATCACCGGGCGAATGGGCTGACCAGTAGTTCGGAAAGTCCTGCCCAGCTTCTGGCAGCCTGCAGCTGAGGACGACAGCCAATTATGCTGTGGTGCCCGTTAGTCGGCCCAGCGCTTAGTTCAGGCTCAAAGATTTGTTTGATATCGACGCTCAGATGCCTGGACAAATTGTAAATTGTCCTGTCTTCCAAAACATAAATTAATTAATCATATTTGACAGAACAACCTGATTGACTGACAAATCTAATCTAACCCAGATAAACACAGATGGTACACAGATGAATACAGATAGGTCGGTTTATCATGACCATTTTTTACCAACAGAATACTTGCTCAGCTTCCATTCAGGTTTATCTGTGTTCACCTGTGTTAAATTGCTCTCCACAAGATTATATCCGTCAATCAACCAACGGCGCGGTGTGTGATGGAGCAGAAATTTTCAGGGCAGTTCGATGCATATCTGCGCCAGGCCAGCCTGACGTTGCGGCAGACCGCCAGCCTGTCGGGCATCCCTCACCAGACGCTCTTCAACTGGCTGAAAGGCGCCCAGCCGCGTTGGCACGCCGCCCTGCCTGAGTACTTGCAGCGCCTGGGCGCCGCGCTCAACCTGGCCGAGGACAAGGTCAGGCTGCTACAGCATCTGGCGGTCTGCGTCTCGGCGCGCGCTGGCTTGTTCGCCATGCAGGAGGTTCCCATACAAGGCTTGATGCGTATCCCCAAAGGTTGATTCATCACCGGCGACGCCCCCGGCACCTATGAGATGGGTGTGGACCCGGCCGTCACCTATCAAGAGCGGCCCTGTGTCACCATCCAGACCGGCCCACAGCTGGCCGAATTTGCCGGGTTGGCCAGCAAGTTAAAGCCGATGCCTACCGCGGCAAGCGCCTGCGCTATTCGACCGTCGTCCGCGCAACAGAGCTGGAAAACCGGGCCGCCTTGTTCATCCGCGTCAGCGCCGCGAACGGCAAGCTGCTGGCCTTTGACAACATGCGCAACCGCCCGATCACCGGCGCCAGCGATTGGACCCAGCACGCCATCGTGCTGGATATAGCCGCAGAGGCCGAAAACATCCTCTTCGGCCTCCTCTTATCGCAGCAGGGCCAGGTCTGGATGGCCGATGTGCGCCTGGAACCGGTCAGCCGGGATGTGCCGACCACCGACCTGCTAGACGAGATCGCCGAGTATTTCCCGGTTAATTTGGATTTTAGCGAGTGAGCGCCCCGCTCACTCGTAGCGCAGCGCCTCCGTCACCTCCAGTTGGGCCACGCGCAGCGCGGGCAGTAGGCTGCTGAGCATCGCGACGACTACCAGGATCGGCAGCAGCAGGCTGATGCCGCCCCAATCGATGCGGTAGAAATCCGGCCCGGCGCCGATGGCGATGCCCACTTGCTGGATGAAGCGGTCCATCACCAGCGTCCCCAAGGTGGTCCCGATCAGCAGGGCGATCACCGCGATCGTCACCGCCCCCACCACCACGCTGGTCGCCATCTGGGCCGGGGTCAGCCCCAGGGTTTTCTGGATGCCGAAGTCGCGCACCTGCTCGCGGACGCTCAACAGGCTGGCGCTCATCAGGTTGGCCGCCGCCACGATCATCAGGATCACCGCCAGGCTGGTGATCAAGGTGGTCAGCTGCACCACCGAGGCCACCGGCTCCAGGCTGCTGACTTTGATGGTCAGCGCCCCCTGCGAGCGGTCCAGCCATTCCCGGCGCAGCGCCTCTGCCTGGGCCGGGTTGGCCAGGCGCAGGTAATAGGTGTTCGCCTGGGCGGCGGGGTGGACCTGCTGCTGGTAGGTCTCCAGGCTGGTGATGATCACCACGTTCAGCATCAGGTTCTCGGTGTGGCGGCCGACGATCGTCAGCCGCAGTGGCTCAGCCTTCGACCTGGATTTCGACCGTATCGCCAATCTTGACGCCCAGCAGCTCGAACACGGCATAGCCCATCACGGCCTCGCCCGGGGCGGCGATCATGCGCCCTTCCTTGATCTGGAAGTCGAAGTCAGCGATAGTTGCCCTGCAGCATGCGCACGGCGATCGGCTGGTCGCCGTGCCCTGGCACCTGCCCGAACACGCATCAGCTCCTCGTAACCGTCCACGATCTCGGGCTGGGCTAGGATCTCGCTTCGATGAGCGCCTGCGGGACAAAGTTACGCACCACCTTCATGTCGGCGGTAGTACCGTTGAAGTAGAAACGGTTGCGGGCCAACTGGTCGGTGGTGGTCTGCGCGCCGACGGCGGTGATGGCGACCAGGACGGTCAGCAGCATACTGGCAATCGCCAGCACGGCTGCGCAGCGGCCGCGAGAAGGTATCCTTGACGCCCAGCACCACCACGGGCGGCAGGCGCAGCCAGCCGGCCAGCCGCCCCAGGCGTGACGGGCGCGGCCAGGCTGGCTGCGGTAGCCCACGCTGATGGCCTGCACCGTGTCGATGCGCCCACCTTGCCAGGCCGGGAGCAGGGTCGCCAGCGCAACGGCCATCTCTACCAGGATCAGCACCACTATCAGCGGCCCGGGCGGTATAGATATCTGGCGGGTGGTGTTCAGGTTTTCTGGCCATGCGCTCGACCAGACCTGGCGCCACCCCTAAACCGAGCAGGATCCCCAGCAGCGCGGCGACCAATCCAATGGCCAGGTGCTCACCCAGGAAGAGCAGGGTCACCTGGCGCGGGCTGAAGCCCACCGCTTTGAGCAGGCCGATCTCGCGGTACTGGCTGAGCACCTGCCCGCCGATGGTATTGAAGATGATCATCCCCACCGCAGCCAGGCCCAGAATGCTGAACAGGCCCATGAACATGGCGTTGAGCGTGTTTGCCAGGGAGGCGTTTTCTTTGACGTACTGCCATTCGATCACCGACAGCAAGCTTCCCGGGGAACATGGCAAAGGTCCAGTTCCACCATCTCTTTGCTGGTTTCGGGTCGCTTCAGGCGCACGCCCATGACCGAGAACCAAGCCTGGGGGTCGGGCTGCAGGGCTTCCAGCGTTGCCTGGCTGATGTAGCCCACGCCAGGAGAGATGTCTTTGGTGATCTCGTTATAGGGGAACCAGTGCGCCGTCACCGCCAGCCCGACGATCTGCAGGCTGCGCGTGCCATCCACTCCCAGAATGGTGACCGTATCACCGACCTGGAAGTCGTAGAACTTAGCCAGGCTGAAATCCAGCACGATTTCATCCGGGTTGGCAGGCTCCAGCCAGCGGCCCTCGGCCACCAGCGGATGTGCCACCGGGGGCGGCGTCATCCATGGCATACAGGTACACCTGAACCTTTTCGTCGCCCAGCACCAGCGGGTTGTCGGACAGAGCCATGATCGCCCCGGTGATCTTCGGTGACTGTCGGGTCCTGGGTCAGCGACTGAGAGATCCAGGTCGTACTGGTGGCTGACCAGCCAGACATGCGGGCCGTTGGTGGCCTCGAAGGTGCGGTCCCAGGGCTCGTTGGCGCTGCCCATCACCAGTAATGAGACGGTCAGCAGCATGGTCGAGAGGGCCAGCACCCCTGCGATCAGCAGGAACTGCAAGTTTGTTGGTTTTGAGGTCGGCGCGCAGTTTGCGCCACAAAGCCGCACTCATCTCAGGCCTCCATAGCGACCATTTCGGTCAGCAAGCTCTTGGGGTCGTGCTGGTCTCCGAGGCCTGGATCTCATGGCTGATCTGCCCATCGCGCATGAAGATCACCCGCTGGGCAATGCTGGCGACGTTGGGGTCGTGGGTGACCATCAGGATGGTCTGGCCCTGGTCGTGGGTCTGGCGCAGCAGGCGCAGCACGTCGAAGGTGGTCTTGCTATCCAGGTTGCCGGTCGGTTCATCAGCCAGCAGAATGGCCGGCTGGTTGACGAGGGCGCGCGCCAGCGCCACGCGCTGTTTCTCGCCGCCCGAAAGCTGGGCCGGGATGTTGCGGGATTTGTCGGCCACGCCCAGCTCGGACAGCAAGCCCTGCGCGGCGCTGACGTGCCTGGTGCGCTGGATGGCCCGCCACCAGGGCGGGCAGTTCGACGTTGTCGCCGACGCTCAGGTTGCCGATCAGGTTGAAGGCCTGGAAGACAAAGCCCACCTGTTTGCGGCGCAGCACGGCCGCTGCGGCCTCGCTCATCGTGTCGATGCGCTGCCCGTCGAGATAGACCTCGCCGCGTGGTTGGGCTGTCCAGGCCGCCCAGGAGGTGCAGCAGGGTGGATTTTCCGCTGCCGCTCGGGTCCCATCACGGCGACCAGTTCGCCAGGTTTGACGGCCAGGTCAACGCCGCGCAGGGCATGCACTTCGCTGCCGTTGCTGCGGTAGATTTTGGTGAGTTGTTTGGTTTGCAAGATATAGGCTTCCATCGGTCTACTCCTATGGTTGCTGATACTCTGCGTACGGGCAAATTCATTGCGTTTCTAACTTGAACGTCTCCTCGCACAGATCCAGCCACTCCAGGTCGGCTTTGAGGTGCAGGATCGCGCCCTGGATGAGCAGCAATTTGGCCTGGTCGCTGCTGACCTCAGGCTGGAGCGCCAGGCCGTTGAGATCGTGCAGCGATTGCAGGTAGCTGGCTGCGCTGGCTTTGGATCAGCTGCCGCGGCTCGACCATGCCCGATACCTGGGCGCTGATCAGCTTCAGGTAGAAATTATCTTTGATCCGCGGCCCAGAGAGCGGCTCGGCGAACCAGTGCCCGCAGAGCCTGGCGGCCGGCCTCGGTCAGCTCGTAAACCCGTTTGTCAGGCTTGCCTTCCTGCTCGACCGCGCTTCTTCTGCACCAGCCCATCGCGCTCCAGACGGGACAGGGTGGTGTAGATCTGCCCGGCGTTGAGAGAGGGCAAGACGACCGCAAACAGGTTTTCGTAGGTTTGCAGCAGGTCGTAGCCGTGGGTCGGCGCTTCCGAGAGCAGGGCGAGGAAGAGATATTTCATGTTATATACTCGTTATATATATAACGAGTATATAGCATGAGTTAGAGTTTGTCAAGATTAATTAACTGCTGCTGATTGACTGACAAATCTTATGTAACTTCAAGGTTCTGTTCAAAGATCATCGCAATGGGTCTGGCCGCCTGAGACTTTGAGGCCATAGCCGGATAAGGATCAGGCCCAGGCTCCAGGCAGAGAAAGGGTAACAAGATCTCAGAATGAGCAAGCGCATGACGGATCCAGCGCCAGCCGATTTGAAAATAACTCAAGCCACGCTGCCAGTGGGTGTCAACCGCGATGCCGCAAACCCAATGCAACAACGGTCGTTCCCGTGCTAACGAGATAAAGCGTAGCTGTCGCCAGGATCAAACCGAGACGAGCCAGTGCGTCGGCATCACGAATTTCGCCGGATTCGAGTTGAAAACCGGCCGATTTGTCGTCCAAGAAGTTTTCTTCCAGGTCAAAACGCAGCCCATATTCGTCAAAGGTGCGCAAATCGGTGGGGTCATCACTGAGAATCGCCCATTCTTCAAATCCGTTACGCGTTTGAACCTGCGCCAAAGCCAGGTAAACCGGCCCAAAGCGCCGATCCGTGATCCAAACCTTGTGCAGAAACAAGGCTTTGCCTTTGGCGGGCATCAAGCGCCCGACGCTCAGGCAGGGTTTACTGACTCGGTATATCCGCAACGATTTCTTCAGGCGGACACGAAACCCCCAGCCCAGGTCGCGAGCGGCACAAAACAGATCGTTATCATCAAAGCCGCGATCTGCCAGCAAGATCACCGGACAGCCTTTGGGAAGCATGCCCGCGGCATCTTTCAGGATCGGCTTGTATTTCTCAAAGGCCACCATCGTACTCTGCTTTTTCAGAACAATCCAACTCAGCGGCAGCGCTCGCCCGCGATAGACCAGCGCAATGCGCACAATCACAAATTCATCCCACAGACTGCTGCTGTCCAGCGCAAGGTAAATCTTGTGGCCTCCCCAGTCAGCAAAGACAGCCTTGACCAGACTTGGGATAAATCGTGGCGGGCTCGATTTTGGCGTTTTTCAACCAGCGCACAAACTGTCTTTGCTTGCTGGCGGCCTTCGCCCCACCTGTTCGATGCATCACCCCATTTGCTCAAGTGGACACTTTTCTCCATCAGCACGCCCACGATTGCCCAGGCAAACGTGACCAGGCAACGAATATCGTGAAAGTGGACTCGGGTGTTCAAAATCATCTCAATTATGGTACGATAAAGTGTGAGGCTGTCCGACATCGTTCTTCTCCTGGCTTGTTTTGGCGTGGTAACCTAACTTTGCCACGATTTGGGCTTGTCGGCAAGCCTCTCTTTTGTTAATTTTGTCAGTCAATCAGCAGAACAACAGTTATCTACGGCTGTAAACTAATATTTCCGTTCCGAAAGGGTCGGTAACTGGGCAGAGGTGGACCGGTTCGTACATCAGGTCATCAACAGGGGCAGGACCTGTCCCCCCTGCCGCCAGGAAGGCTTGCTGAAGGCGGTCGGCATCTGCCGGACTATCCATGAGAAACCCGACTTCCACATTCTTAGGGGACCCCTGCCTGCCACGCAGCAAAGTAAACCAGGTAGTGCCGATCTGCCAACCGCGGGTGCTGTCACCCTCCACATACGCTGGCGATCCGAGGACCTGAGTATAATAAGCCTCCGCTTCTTCATAGGCCTCGAAATATAGGGTAACTCCAAGTAAACCCTGATATGCAAACTTCTGTTCAGGGGGTGGCTCAACAAAATATTTCTTCCGGTATGCTTCGTGGTCCATGTGATTATCCCTGAGTATTAGAGCTGGAAAAATAAGCTGCCATCGGCCCAAAATAGTTATCCACCCAACCCTGTTCGTATTGAGCGCCGTGAGCCGGTAGATTTGTGTGGTGTAGGGTGAGGCGTGTACCCCCCTCCACCGGCACCAGGGTAATCTCGACCCGTGAGTCGTCCTCCTCACCGACAAACTCCACCGTCCGCCAGGCCTGGACAATCCGCCGGTAAGGCTCCAGGACCAGGTTGCGACCCTGGATATAGCCATCAAAAGCGGTGAACTCGCCACCCAGCTGTGCACTCACCTGCGCACCACTGCCGGTCATTGCTGTGTGACCCTGCGAATCCAACCAGGCGGTATAGATCACCTGTGGTGAGGCGGCAATTACAGCCGACAATTCAAACTCGATTACCATCATGGCCTCCTTTTTCGTTCTCAGTCTCGCCCCACAACCGGAATCCTTCTACCAGACGCGGGGAGCGTTCAGTGATCCGCCGGGCAGCATTACCCCCCCAGACCCATGATCGTGGCACTAAACCCAAAAAATTCTGCGCGTTTAGATACGAGTAGTCTCCAAAAGATTGTCGCAGGTAACCCGGCACCGGCGCGCAAGATGCTCGGATTACGGGCAAAATCTTCGTCTTTCCAGACTACGTCCCCGATTGCAGAAAGTGTGATTATCCCCAGGCTGTTCACAACGTTTTTTCCGGCTTCGCTGGGCACTATTGACCCAAACACAACTTCATCAAGCATACAGGATAAATCTTTCAGTTCACAGAATCCCCCGGTATCGCTTGCTTAATCCCTCATTGACCGGTTTCACTGCTGCTCCTTTGGGTGTAATATATACGTGATCAGGGGCCATCTCAGCCTGTGCTAGCAGCCAGAATGTATTCGCACACCAAGCGATCGGTCAAATGGTGCGCATTGCGCAAGCCATAATTTTGGCTGGTCAGCACCGCGACCAGATCGAGGGTAGGGAATACCAGTACCTTATTGCCGCCGGTACCGGTCATAAAAATTGCGGGATAACTCAGTTCGCCGATTGGAAACTCCCGCAGCCACCATAAATAACCATATTCTGTTTGGGCATCGATCCGGACGTGAGGCCGGGTGGATGCCAGCATCCAGTCCCTGGAAACCACCTGCACCCCATTCCATTGGCCAGTTTGTAAAGCCAGCAAGCCAAGCTTCAACAAGTCACGGCTGCACATACTTAACCCGCCGCCAGTCATAGCCCCTCCCAGGGGTGTATACTGCCATTCAACTCGCCGAATATCAAGCGGGGAAAACAGGTGTTGGCGGGCAAACTCATCCACAGGCATCTCCGCAGCCCTTGCTAGCAGCTCACCAAGCAAAACGATTCCTGCGGTGCAGTAGCTAAACGAGCGTCCATGGGGAGAGTCCTGTGGTTTTTCCACCCAGGCTGGAAAGCCGCGGATCGGTAGATCCAGCGCAAACTGGACCCAATCTTCAATCAGGTACATGCGCTCTTCATTGCCCCGCGAGAACGAATTCCAGTCGTCACATTCCAGCAGCGAGCTCATGGTGAGTAGGTCTGCAATGGTTATTTGGGATTTACGCAGATCGGGATAACGGACGGGCTGCTTATCGGGAAAAAATCGCAGCACTGGGGCCTGAACACCGGGGAGCAGGCCTACATCGACCGCGATACCCACCAGTATGCTCGTCACGGTCTTGGTCGCGGAGCGGGTGTTGTGAAGTGTCTCTGTCCCCGCTTCCTGGAAATAGGCTTCGTAAACCAGCCGGTTACCCCTGGCAAGCAAAACACTGGTGATTGCCTGGTACTCACCAGACAGAATAGCAAACTCCATCGCCTGCAGCCGATCACCTGAAAGCTGTGATAAATGCAGGTCCGAATTCCGTGCGTCAAAATCGACCATATCAACCTGTTCGCAACAACTCGGGAGACGGAACCGTTTGCCCGTATGTTGCGGCCTGTGCCCCTGGGGCGAGTTTCACTACAACCATTATATCGGATTATTTTAGTCTGATTACAACGGATCGATAACCCGCCAGGCCGCCGTCATTATATTATTTCACGGCCGAGGCGAACCATTCCAGGAGCGTGCGGCCGGCGGCAGTTGCTCGACCCGCTTAAAATAGGCCACGCAGCGCCGGTCCATTTCATGCGGGTAAGCAAAACCTAAGCGCTCGCTGACAGAAACGGCTACTTTACGGAAGAGTGCAACCGTGCGGTAAAACGCGCGGCGGTTCTCCTCCAGGCTCGCACCGGTATAAGTGCTCTCAAGGTCGGCCCACAATTCAGCTCCCACTATCTTTTTTAACCCTTTGCCGTACGCGCCGGGTTTCCAGGACCAGTTTTGTTCGCTGGCAATCCACCATTCCAGCATCTGGCGCAGGCAGTGCTGTTTCATGGCGTGATCGAGGTTGTATTTAGCAGGCAGCAAGTCGTCCCGCCAGAGGTGCTTGACCACATAGGTGCCTTCGTGGAAAAATTCTTCGACCAGGTGTAAATACTGAATCTCCGATGGCGGGCTGGGGATGTGCGCGCGGTATGTTGGCTGCGGCAGACCCGCTGAGAGACCATCCTTATCAAGCAATACAGCATAGCCCACATCGAATTCATCAGGCAGAGTTCCCAGGGATTTCATTGCCTGAATAAAATCGACCGGTGTCACGATGGCATCGACCTTCAAACCATCTTCATACTGGGTTATGTACGCAAAGCGCTCATAACTAAATTGGAGATGGGGAGGATCGCGCCACATTACCAGCACCGGGCCAAAATCACCCAGGAATGAATCATCCTCCAGATAAAGACGGGGATGGTCGGTGACAATGACCAGATCGTAGTCGGAAAAACGGTCAGGCTCAAATCCAGGGCGGGCGCGCGTGCTGGTCAGAATGAGGGCGCGGATATCCGCCCTGGCTTCGCCCCAGCGGATAAATTTTTCGATTTGCGGGTCTGCCGCGAGGGTGTAGGCCATACGAGCCCCTTTCAGGAAAGCAAGTGGGAAAACTGCGCCACAGGCTTGTGTATCCCAGTCCAGCAACCATCCACAAAGATTTATGTCAGCGCGGGAGCACCCGGCTGCAGGTAGCAGGCGCGAAGCCGGATCAATAACACCAGCAGGACCAGATCGAGGAGCAAAGTCAGCATGGCGAACAGGCCAAATTGATCGGTGAAGGTCAAGAGGATGTTTCCAGCCAGAACTGCCAGTGCAAAAATATAAAAAATCCGGCAGGGCTTTGCCAGCCCGATAGCGCACAGAGCCAGCGCAGCCACATTGCCGAACATGAGGACAGCAACTACCCAGGCCGTCTGTGCGTAACCAGCATTTGCCAGGCGATACAGGCTGATTCGGCCAAATGCAAGCCAGATCAGAGCATTCAAGGCAAACAACCACCGGGTGACCCGGACCCAATGACAATGATTCATTGGCTGCATGTACGTTCTCTTCGGGTAAATCCGCACCAGCGCTCGACCGATATGGCTGGTGGGTACACAGTGATTGTACCCTTGGTACCTGCCGCGGGTGAATGGTACGCCTGGATAACTCAACGTTTTAAATGGTATGGGACTTCGATGATCAGGCGCTGGAAGCCAAGATGGCGGCGGCGGTAAAGCAAGGTGGCTTTAATCAGCCAGGCGACTTGATTATGCAGTAAGGTTTGCCAGCCACGGGCAGGTACAATTTCGGGCAGTACCAGGGCTGCGAGCTGCCCATCGTGGTACATCGCATCCATCTGATCCAGGTATTCGAGCAGCGGGCTGATGATAGAACGGTACGGTGACGGCAAAACATCCAGGGACAGGTCCGGAAACCAGAGCTGCCACTCCCTGCGCACTTCCTCACCACGCCCCGGTTCTAACTCGATATATACTGCATTAATCTTGTCTGAGATCGTGCGCGCATAGCTGACGGCCTCGATAGTACCGCGGTGTACGCCGGAAATCGGTATCACCAGCCGCAAGCGCGGTGCCGGCTTCAGCGACGGCGGCAGGCCACGCAAGGTAAGCTCGCGCCGGACTTCCTGGTAGTGTTCCTGGATTTTGTAAAAAACAAACACGATCAAGGGGATCAGCAACATGGTAATCCAGGCGCCGTGCATAAACTTGCTGATGCCAATCACAATCAGGGCAATCCCGGTTCCGACTGCACCCAAACCATTCAGGAGGCTTTTTAACCGCCAGCTGCGCCCTTTGACACGGCGCCAATGGACAACCATACCAGCCTGAGAAAGGGTGAATGCCAGGAAAGCGCCGATGGCAAACAAAGGCACCAGGGCGTGTAAATCGCCGCCAAACAGGACGATCAACCCTCCCGTTAGTACGAGCAGCAGTACCATGCCGTTGGAATAGACCAGCCGATCACCAATGTTGGAGAGCTGGCGGGGCAGGTATTTATCCCGCGCCAGAATGGAAACGATGCGTGGGAATCCGGCAAAACTGGTGTTGGCAGCGACGACCAGCACCAATAGGGTGCTGATCTGCACCAGGTAATAGACCGGACCTGAGCCCACAATCCGGCGCGCCAGCGCAGACAGGATGGTTTCATCGCCACCGGGCAGGACGGCAAAATAATGAATCAACCCCAGGCTACCGGCAAACAGGATCCCCATTAACACAGCCATAACGAGCAGCGTTTTCCCGGCGTTTTTTGCTTCGGGCGGTCGGAAAGCAGGCACACCGTTGCTGATAAATTCGATGCCGGTAAGCGCCGTACTGCCAGCTGAAAAGGCGCGCATAATCAGGAGCAAACTCAGCGGCTCCACCACGGGTAAATTTGCCGGATACTGCCCGGGACCATCGAGCACCGCCCGGAAGAGGCCATACCCGATCAGACCCAGGTAGGTCACAACGAACAGGTAAACCGGCCCAGACATCACCAGGCCAGATTCTTCTGCGCCGCGCAGGTTGATCAGGGTAATGACCAGTAGAAGGAGCAGCGCGGCGACCGTCCGGTAAGGCCAAAGAACTGGGAAAGCTGAGGCGAGGGCCTCCACCCCTGCGGTCAGGCTGACGGCAGCCGTCAGTACGTAATCGATCATCAAAGCCGCCCCGGCTACCTGCCCCGGAAGGGCACCGAGGTTGTCGCGGGCCACCACATACGAGCCGCCACCAGAGGGATAACCAGCGATTGTCTGGTAGTAAGAGAGCGCAACCAGTAAGAGCAGGCCAACGATCACGAGGCCAACCGGCATGGATAAGGCCAGGCCAGCGCTGCCTGCCAGCGCCAACCCCAGGAAAATTTCCTGGTTGGCGTAGGTAATAGAGGAGAGCGCATCCGGGGAAAACGCGGCCAGGGCGCGGAACTTGCTCAAGCGGCGGTGGGCGAGCTCCTGCGTCGGGAGCGGCGAGCCAACCAGAAACACCCACATTCGGTGAAACATGCGCTTACCTTTATCGAGCCGGACTCAGGAATATTCGTTAAAAAAAAGAGGAGTACTGTAGGTATGCTGACTGTTTAAATTGTACTCCAATGTGCCTGGCTGGTTATCCACTACTAAACTGTCCAGCGGCTTAACCGCACCGTCCCATTTGCCTTGCAAATGGGACGGTGGTCAGTGGTCCGATTGAAATGCTGGGTCCCTGGGAAAACCAGGCTGCCTATTCGGCGGGTGCGCCTGCGGCTGTGCCGCGACTGCGCTCCATCGATTGCAGCGCCAGGTACTGCTGGCCAAATTTTTCGATGTTGGCGACTTCGGTATCGTACTGGTCGTAATGCCGTTCCTCATCCCCAACTAGGCTTTCGAACACCTGCTTGGAAATGGCGTCGTTATTGGCAGCGCATTCGTTGGCCCAGCGATTGTAGTCCAGGGCGCTTTCCTGCTCCATCTGGCGCGCTTTAACCAGCATGTTCTTGACGTCCCTGATTTTCTCCACTTCTGCAGCCACAACCATCTCCACATCCCCCCCAAGGAAGATAATCCGCTCAGCGAGCGCTTCGATATGGCCCATTTCTTCGATTGCGGTGCGCTTGAACAGGCTCGCCAGCAAATCGTAACCCTGGTCATCACAGTGAAAGTGGAAGTACATATACTGGTGGACAGCGAACAGCTCGTCTGCGGCGGCTTTATTCAGAAGTTCGATACTTTTTTCGTGCATGGTGGTTTCCTTTCGATACCAGTGATCATGCTTATGGATTTCCTGGTATGAATTTTATTCTAACACGCCGTTTCTGGCAAAATACTTGGAAATTGGGGCATAAGCAGTACCCGCGCTCACGGGCTGTATAAGACCATGAACGGCAGGTAGACCAGCTTGCCGACCTGCGTGGCGGCTGCGCTATTGTTATTACTTTCGTCCGGGTCGGGGCTGGATGCTGCCGCCGATGCGGTGTTTGTAAAATGACCAAGGACCGGCGCGGTGACTGCAATCTCGACGGTCATGGTTCCAGGCGCCACACTGCCGAGGTTGCAGGTGACCACTCCACTGCTCTCGGTGCAACCAGGCGAAGCGCTGGCAAAAACCATTCCAACGGGCAGCTCATCGGTCAATGTGACATCATGAGCAATTGCCGGGCCTAAATTTTCCACTTCCAGCGTGTAGGTAATCATGCCGTCCAAAGCCACTTCCGCCGGGGCGGTCTTGGTGACCGATAGGTCAGCTTCCAGGCTGACTGTCAGGGTGAGGGGTATGCTGATGAATGGATTTGCCGCAGCATTGCTGAACAGGCACAAACTACCGGTGTAGGCACCGGCTCCCAATCCGGTTGAGTCATAGATTACATCAACATTGGTGCTGCTGCGTCCTGTGACGGTGCCAGTGATTGGGTTGGTGCTCACCCAGGGCAGGTCAGCCATGCCCGGGCAGCTGTTGCCAAAGGCGAGGTTGTCCACGCCTTCGGCCTGATCGGTCGGAGAGTCGATGTTAATCCGCCCGATGGGTTGGCCCGCGGCTACACCCCAGAAGCTCCCGGTTGGGGTCGCCAGGGCGGTCGTCGAACCGATGACCGTGACGCCATCCAGGCCGTAAACCGTGATCGCCACGTTATCAGCCGCGTAATGGCTGTGCAAATCCATCCCGGCGACGAATACATCCGGTCTGGTGAAGTAGATGTCGAAGGTATCGACAAAAAAATTCGCCAGCAAGATGATCGAGGGATTGGAATTAAAGCCCGCTCCAACCAGGACCAGGCCATCGTCAGGGTGAGGGCCCGGGGTGATATCGAAGCGCACCCCCGGGAGAATCTGCCCTGGGGTGAAACAGGCGTTATTCGATGTCTCGTCAAGTGGCGCCGGACAGCCCAATACGCCGCCAGGGTCGACATTCCCTTGTTCGAAACCCTCCACCGGCAGGCCCGGGAAATAGGCATCAAAGGCAACCCGGTCAGAGTAAAAGGCGAGATCCCCGTCGGATGGGCTGGCAGGCGTACGCGGTGCAGCCGGAGGCAGCACCTGGGGGCGAGGCAGGTGGAGATCCGCAACCGAAGACAGGCTTTCACCCGGCTGCGCGGGCGCCTCATCCAGGGCAGGGCCGCTGCTTACAAAGAAGGGGACAAAAGACGGCATCTCGACCAGCGACCATGCCAGATCGGTATCCCCGGTATTGCGGATCGCCAGGCGGGCGAGAACGCTCATATCGGGACCCTGCAGACTGGTCAGGCCGGCTGGTGCGACCTCGATCCCGGCGACCATCGTTACAGTGGCGGTATCATCTGCGCTCACCACATTCATCGGTCCCGGATTGGAGGCCGTCCAGGTAGCGGTGTTGACGGTCGTATCAATGATGGTGGCAGTTTGAGTGAGGAAAACACTGGCCCCGGGCAGCAGGGTGTATGGGAAGTCATTTAAAATTGTCCCGAGCTCACTGTCTACCAGGCTGTGCAGGCCCAGGCTGATATCGCCAGTGTTGGTCACCTGATAACAATAGGTGACATCCGTGCCCGGCGCGACGGCGATGGTGTCTGTGGCCGCGCAAACCATGGGTTCGGTTCCAACGGTCTTATCGAGCGTAATCGACGGTGTACCCGGCAGGCAGGCGGTCACAGTCACATCATCCACTGCCAGGCCCGCCAGCTGGATCGAAGTATCCGTATCGAGGTGATAGTTCAGCTCGATGTTTTTCCCCAGGTATTCGCTGATGTCGTGGGTGAACACCCCCCAGCCGCTGCTCTCCTGCAGGGTGACAGCAGGACTGCCAACTGCATTGGTTTGGGTGGCACCTAGCCACTGCCAGAACTGGCGCTGGTTGAGCCCACCCACCTCCTGCACCGTGATGGAGGCATGATCGAAGCTGGCGGATTCCACCTGGCTGGCTTGCGCCCAGGTCACCCAGGCAGCCCCGCTGTAGCCAGCCAGATCGATATTCGGGGAGAACAGGTTCTGGCTGCTGCTGGCGTTATAGGTATTGTCCAGGTCTGTTTTCCAACAGTTTGTCCCGCTGTTGCATGAAGTAAGCGGGGCAAAGGTCGGCGAGCCCCACTCCCACTCATCCGCAGTGCCAGAGTGGGTGAAACCACCGTCACTGGCTTCAAAATCACTGCTGTAAACGGTGCTGGGGACCATCCCAATTGGGCAAGCCGGGGGAGGCGGAGGCTCGCAGATGGAAATGCTCCAACTATTCAGCGTGCCTCCATTGGACGCGGCATCATCATACAAACCGAGAGTCCAGGTACCGCCAGCATCCACACCATCAAACCAGCCGAGGCTGTAGCTTAACTCCGGCGCGTTGACCATACCGGTCAACACCGTGAACAGACCAACCGGTGAGGCAGCCTCATCATCCAGGCTCATATCCATGCCGGTCTGGCTGTTCGAGCCGATATCAGAGAATAAACCCACAATATTGCCTGCGGGCGAAGTCAAAACCACATCCAGGTCAGGCATATTGGCATGGGTAATGTTCAGGGTGAGATTTAAATCACCAACGCGGGGAGCGCCAGGCACCGTGAGCGTCGTGGTTATCACCCCAAGATCCGGAATCGCCACTGGAACGTCAGCGCTGGTGTAGGTTGTACAGGTTTGAGGCGCGGATGGATGGACACTGGTACTCAGTTGGTAAGTGCCAAACGTGGTCCCCCCGACGGGTACATTGACCAGCACACGATATGTGCCCGTTTCTTTGACAGTGACGAAAAACGCTTCCGAGTCGGGTCCGGTCGCACCGGCATCATTAACGACCAGGATGGAGCCATTAAAAATTCCGGCTCCGAGTTGCCCGTTCCATTCCACATTGTCACGTTCCGGGTCGAGGTCAAGGCTGAGGAAGAGAGTATCCCCGGCATTAAGATCAATCGAATAAAAATCGAAATCGGCTTCGGAAGAGGTTGAGCCGGCAACCCAGCCGGAGGCAGGCAGGGGCTGTGGAGTTACGTCATTGGGCTCCACTTCCGCTGCCGGCGAACCACTTTGGATGCGCACATGCAGATGGTAAGGCCGCAGCTGGCTGGTGATGCTGAAATGGTTTACTTTCAGATAGTAGGTGCCGGTGGTGAGAAGCACTGTTCCAGCGATTGATGAAGAAAGCCCACCGATACTGCCATTATCATCATCGAACTCCAGCACGGTGCTGCCGTCGGTGTCAAGGAGGGTTAATTGACTGTCGGTGCTGCCGTTCGAGGATAAAGCGGTCATAACCGCGGCATAGACCCGATCACCCGCGTTGGCGCTAAACGAGTAAAAATCCTGGTCGGCATTCGGGAAAACATTCCCGAGGGCAACCACATTGCTCCCCCCTAAAGGTGTTGCGGTATCAAAAGTATTGTTGGGTTCGACCTCTTCCACAAAACCTTGTCCGAGGGTCATAAAAGGAGCATAGGGCAAGTCCCCGGGTAGTTCCCCGGGGACGTTAACCTCAAGGGTATTAAATTCAGATATTTGAAGGCTGCCAGTTTCGGAAGGGACTGGATCAGGTGGCTCTTTCCCATCTGCCAGCGCGGTTATTGTAACTCCCACCGCTAACAAAAGTACAATCGCAAGATTCAGGACAGATTTTGCACGCATGGCAGTACCCCCGAGATATGAATTCATTAAGAACTGCCCGAGATAGGCAGCAGTTCGAGTTATGAGTCAATTAATTATAGCTAAATGACCGGTACATGCATCTGGTACGAAAGACCCAGCAGAGCCATTTCATTAAACCATGCCGCTAAATCCGACTAATTGCTTGAAGATATCCAGAATGGATAATGCAATCTCGCTAGGCAGGTCCGGGGAATTTCCATCCTGGCGATAGATCTGGATCTTCGCTGCGAGCTGGCGAAACGCTTTCCTAAAATCGGGGGGCAAATCTCGATCTGGCACGATTAAAGTCACTTCTGAAATCGCGATTTCCAGCCGCGCGGACAGCGACTCATCAAGGCTAACCAGGGCCAGCAAAGCTGTATTGAATTTTTCGTATGCAAATCTGAGGGACATTATTTTTTCCTCACCAAAGAAATGAAAACCTGTTTTTTATCAACTCAAAAGCCGTTTCCAGGATCAGCCAGAAGCAGCTACAAATCCTTCGGAACTCCCATGAGCATAGACTGATGAACCGGCTGCCCCCCTGCGCAGGCTTTGTCCAGGACAGCCGCACGGGCCCGCCCCTTATGCATACAAACAGGGCTACTCCAGCAGATCGACAGCAGTGCGGATATCTTCCGCAATCATCTTACGTTTGCTTTTTTCGATAAAAAAGCTGGGACCCGCCTGCAGATAGGACGGCAGCGCACGCGTGCCGCGAAAAGAATAGATCTGCCCGCGGATTTTGTAGGTCGCGCCCGCCGGGATGACGGCTAGCTCACCGGTTCGTCTAGCAATGGAATTAACCGCCTGGATGGCAACGTCGCCCATCAACAAATATACCTGAACGTTGGGGAACAGGCCCAGCTCCTGTTCCAGGATCCGCGCGCATTCCCTGATCGTCGCGGTTTTCAGACCATAGCCGATTTTGGCACATTTGACCGCGGAGGTGAAATACACGCCCAGGTCGAGGAGCTCCTGCAGGGTGGAGACCTTCACACCGGCATCCTGGAAAGCCAGCAGTGTCGTGTGTGCAAAGAGCGGGGTCCCTGGAGCGTAATAATCATCGGCGGGGTCCCGTGCCGCAGCCTCCGAGATCATGACCATCCGGGTACGCTGCGGATCGAGCTCTACATCCGGAACCTGATAGCAAGCATGCCGGACATCCTGACAGGGAAAATCCCGGCAGGCGACACATTGGCTTGTGCGCATTGGATCACTCCTCGCCCTGGGACTCTGTGAAATCACGGTCAGACCCAGGCGGCCTCCCTCAGGGGCTGATGGTTGGCAGACTCCCGCACGGTCCATTGACGTTCATCGAGCTGGCGGCGACCCAGCCAACTGCATTCGATCCGGTGTTGCCCGGCCCCAGGTCCACCCGCACCCAATTGCCATCCGTAGAAGTGCCCAGCACGGCCGCGAATTCTCCCAATTCCAGCACGAAAAGGACAGTCGAGCTGCTGTCCGGGCTGGCATATACATTGGTCGTGTCCATCGGCATGTCATAGCAGATCCCGGCCCGGGGAGCCCAAACAAGCGGCAGGCTGCAGCTGCCTGCCAGTGTACCCGAATGAGGCGGCAGCCAGCGCAGGCGGAATGGCCCGATGTTGGCGGCCTGGGCTGTTCCCGGTTCGAACCCGAGCCAGCCGCCCGCGGCGCGGGCAGACACCTGGGTCGAAAAGCCGGCGCCCTGCTCCGAAAAAATATCTGCGGCGGTATCCGGGCGGGTGTAGATGGTGACATCGGCGTCAGCCGTGTAGGTGCACGGGCCGCTCGGGGCGCCGCCTACGCCCGCCGCGCCAAAGCCAGCGGGACCGTACTGGTAGAACCAGAGCACGCCAGATGGAGCATCGGTCAGGTGCACTTTTTCGACAGCTGGTGCGCCGGAATTGCGCGCCAGCCCGGCGCAGGAGGTAAACACCAGACGCAGCCGGCGTGCCACCTGCAGGGTGCCGGTCGCGGAGGTGCCGCAGGCATAAGTATTGTGGGTGTAGGTGCCGGCCTCAACCGCGAACACCCGGTCTGTGTTGGCGGCAACAGCCAGCCAGTACACGCCCGGGCCGTCGCTGCGCACCAGTGCCAGGCTGACCGGCAGGGCGGAGCGGTTGCGGATTTCAAGCGGGAAGGTGGTATGTTCGCTGGCGCGTGCCGCGGGGAGCAGCGCAGGAGCCAGGAGCAGGACAAGCACCAGGAGGGAAACCAGACTGCGTCGCATGGTATACCTGACTTTCACTGGACCAGGAGGGGACCTGGGATAGGGCCTATATTTGTATTATAGGGCAAATTTCGGGAAGGCAAGCATGGCAAAAAAACAGCGCATTCGGCGCGGCTGAGGAGGTGGGCCTGGCTGGATTCGAACCAGCGACCAAACGGTTATGCATCCCACAGCAGCTTTCGCTGCCCCGCCCTTGGGCAGGTCATTTGCCAGAAAGGGGAGCGAAAACGCCAACCAATGACTCTGCCTCGCCAGGATGGGATCCTGGATATTGTCCTGGAGAATATCCAATAATATTTGTGTATAATTTGAAATAAATATCTTGCAAGGCTAGAGTGTATACGCTAATCAGCCATTTTTTAAAACACTCGCTACATTTTGCGCGATCAAGTCCCATACAGGTCACCATAGTTATCTTTCAGCAACCTTCGGGCAAGTTCAGATCTACCATCGGCACAAAAAAATTTCTAATAGGAGGCGTCAGATCCAAAATCACCTTTTCTATGGGTCCTACCCCGGAAGGGTACATTGGCATACTTTAACACCAGTCTTGTTAGCCCAGGCCAATATTTGCTTCTCCAATCGCAAGTTTAACGTGGAATATGAACTGCAGCGTATAGCCCTGGTGGTTGACCCTGACCGGCGCGGCGTGTTGCATTATGGAACATGACCGATGCCGCCAGGATGGTTGCAAACATCCAGATTACCGCTGGGGGATTTCTGCAACTTTATACCGATGGCGTCTTCGAAGCCCAAAACCATGAGGGAGATTCCGCGGAAAAATACATATGCTTAAAACTGTACAGACAGAATTTGGTCATTCCGTTCAGAACATCCAGGAGTCCTCTATGGCTCACCTGCATGCCTTCATATGCTGCGGCCAAAAGGTGAATTGCACTACCCTGGTGATCCTGAGCAGGGAGCCGTCTGATAGGCGGTTTAGAAAACACGATTGAGTAAGGCGGGAGGCAGTCATGCAAGATCTTTATCTTCTCGTCGGAAATGGTCAGGTATTTATGCAAGAAGGGGAAGCGATTTACTCGCTCGCGGATACGATCCCTTCGTTGGACTGGCTTTTACAGAATGTGCCGGCTGGCGATCTGGTCCAATTATTATTAGATCAGCGCGACAGCCAGCTGGATTTGAGCTCTTTTCAACCCCAGGCTCCGGTTGGCCACCAGGAGATTTGGGCTGCAGGTGTAACCTACCAGCGCAGCGAAGAAGCACGCGAGGCCGAATCGGGCGGCAGCACGATTTACAGCAAAGTTTACAGGGCTCACCGACCCGAACTTTTTTTCAAAGCTCTTGGACAGAATGTGATGGGACCCGGCGAGCCAGTGGGGATTAGGGGTGACGCGATATGGTCAGTGCCGGAGCCTGAACTGGTAGTGGTGTTGAACTGCAGCCTGGAAGTCGTGGGATTTAGTGCTGGCAACGATATGTGCTCGCGCGATATCGAGGGCGAGAACCCGCTCTACCTGCCGCAGGCCAAAATCTACGATCGCTCCTGCGCAGTCGGACCGCGCATTTGGTTACAGCCCAATGCGGCAGAGTGGCCGGCAATAACCATCGCGCTGGCAGTCCAGCGCGGCAGCACGACGATCTTCACGGGCACGACTTCTCCACAAAATATGCACCGCACGCTGCCGGATTTGGTGGAATTCCTGGGCCGCTGTAAATCATTTCCAAGCGGCGCTTTTTTACTGACCGGCACGGGCATCGTGCCCCCAGATGACTTCACGCTGCAGGCAGGCGACCAGATTACGGTCGCTATCGACCGTGTTGGTGAGCTATGTAACCCGGTGCAGGTGATAAATATTAATCGACTCTTGCTCAGATGTATTATACAAACAACATAGGGGGTTTTAGCGTTCCAACCATTATTAATTCTCTTTAGTGTAGCCAAAAACGCGGAGACAAAAGTGAATTTCCGGATATATCTTCCGGAGTAAGAATAGCGACCCTTTTCCAAGTTCAATATGCAGAGGAGGTTCCCATGGTTTCCGTTGGATTAGGTTACACCACACTGCCTGACCCGCGTGCTGCCGCGTCGCAAATCACGGATCAGGCTCAGCTTGATCTGGGGGTCAAGCCATCCCTGGCAATTTTGCTCTCCACCGTCGGTTATGACCTGAATATACTGGTCGGCATGGTGCAGGATTGCTTGGGCGACACGCCGCTGTGGGGAGGCACATCTTCAAGTGGTGTGTTCACCAGCTCTGGCTGGATTACCGGCGAAAAAGGCGCCGCTGCCTTGATGCTCCTGACCGGTTTTCCGGCAGGGGTAGGTTATGCAACCGTGGGCAGCGATCCAGCTGCTGCTGCACAAGCGGCTGTCAGCCAGGCCCTCGCTCAGGCAGGTGGTAAGGCTGTCGCCTTCTTGACCATGCCCGCTGCAGGGCAGGAGGATGCCCTGCTGGAAGCCATTCGACAGCAAGCTCCCAATACACCGGTGGTCGGCGGCGCTTCGGGTGAGAGTGGTCCGGCAGGCTCGATGCGCCAGTTCGCCAACGGCAAAGTCCTTGAAAGTGGCTACAGCGTGGCAGCCATCGGCGGCAAGGAAGCCGGTTTTGCCTTCTTGAACGGCTATCTACCAACCGGCAAGAAGGCTGTCATCACCGCTGCCACCGGTCGTCGCCTGATTACCCTCGACAATCGTCCGGCCATGGACGTCTACCAGGAATGGACCGGATTGCCCAAAGAGCAGATTTCCGGCGGCAATATCCTGGTATCCAGCACACGTCTACCTCTGGTGCTCCTGCTTGAGGGCCAGGAAATCTCCTGCCACCCGGTAAGCGGTAACGAAGATGGCTCGATCGACACTGCCGTCACCCAGCCTGTGGGCGCCACAATCGAGCTGAGAGAGAACAGTTTGGATGGAATGATCGCCGATGTGGCGGAGGTGGTTAGCACGGCTGCCGAGAAAGTAAGCCTGCCGTCGGCAGTATTTTTGTCCCACTGCGCCGGACGTGCCCTGGCGTTAGGCGATCGTATCAGTGAGGTTACTGGCCAGGTTGAAAAAGCCGTTGGCCCTGTCCCCTTGATCGGGTTTTTGGCTTTCGGCGAGCAAGGCAGTGTCCTGCTGGATCAACCAATGCACGCTAACCTTAGCCTGGCTGCCCTTGTCTTTGGCCAGAACTGATGCAGCCCTGGCTCCGCCCTCTTTGGAAGGCAGACCCTTTCAAATGGTGAAGATCAAAATCCCGTCGATCTGGCGTTCAGTTTGCCACAGCGAGGCGATTGTGCAGGTTCCACCCGGCAGCCTGCTGCAAGTGCTGCAGGCTGCTGTGGAGTTGCACCCTGCACTGAGTGACTGCATATTTATGCCTGCGGGGGAGGTGCAACCGGCCTTAAATTTTTTCATCAACCAGGAACACGTCCGCTACTTGGGCGGGCTGCAGGCTTCCGTTCAGGATGGCGACGAAATCTATATTGTCCCGATGATTACCGGAGGCAGCCAGGAAAGGGTAAGAGCCTGACGATCATCCGACCTGGGTGTCCAACATTTTTAATTGATCTACACAAAAGGAGTATATGATGGCGCGCGGATACATGGGTGAACTACTCAATATCGATCTCACTTCAGGCTCGATTGAAGTGGAAGATCTCGATGAACAACTTTGTCAGGACTATATCGGTGGCTATGGTTTGGGAGCTAAACTGCTCTATGATCGTATGCCCGCCGGTGTCGATCCGCTCGGGCCGGAGGCGATCCTGGGCTTCATTACCGGCCCTCTGACCGGAACGCCTGCGCTGATCGGCTCGCGCTTCGTCGTGGTCGGCAAGTCACCCAAGACCCACACCTGGGGTGATGCCAACTGCGGCGGGTACTGGGGTTCTGCTCTTAAAATGGCAGGCTACGACGGCATCCTTTTTAAAGGTATCTCTGAAAAGCCTGTCTATTTATATATCGATGAAGGCGAGTATTCCTTGCTGGACGCCAGCGACCTGTGGGGCATGAACGTCAGCGATCTCGAAGACACCCTGCTGGCGCGGCATGGCACGGACGCCCAGGTCGTCTCTATCGGTCCGTCAGGTGAGAAAGTCAGCCTGCTGGCCGCAATCATGAACGACAAAGAGCGCGCCGCTGGTCGCTCTGGGTTGGGCGCAGTAATGGGCAGCAAACGCCTTAAGGCCATCGTGGTGCGCGGCGGGATGACCATCCCGCTGTATGACACCAAGAAAATCAATTCCATCCGCCGCGATTATATTCGCCAAAAGATGGGCTTTTACGATATCTTGCATACTTGGGGCACAGCCGGCATAACCGCCGATTCCGCATTGAGCGGCGACTCGCCAGTCAAGAACTGGGGCGGCGCTGGCACGACCGACTTTCCCATGGGGAAGGCCAAGAAGATCAGTGATGATACGGTGATCGGTGTCAAAGACTATAAACCCTACGCCTGCTCAAGCTGTATTATCGGCTGTGGTGGGCGTATGCGCCTGGACTCCGGTCGCTTTGCTCTGGAACTGAACGATAGTGTCGGCCACAAGCCCGAGTACGAAACGCTGTGCATGCTGGGCACCAACCTGCTCAACGACGACCTGGAATCCATTATTAAAGTCAACGAGATTTGCAATGCGGAAGGTATCGACACCATCTCGTTGGGAGGCACGCTCGGCTATGTCATCGAATGCTATGAGAACGGCCTGCTGAGCAAGGAAGATTTGGATGGTCTGGAGATGACCTGGGGCAACGCCGACGCTATTGTGGCGATGACCAAAAAGATTGTGGCCCGTGATGGTGTCGGCGATGTCCTGGCCGACGGTGTGTGGAAAGCCTGGGAACGTTTTGGCAAGATCGGCAGTGAGTACGCCATCCATTTGCAGGGAGAGGAGCTTCCGGCCCATGACCCACGCTTCACACCCGGCCTGGCCTCCACTTATTTCCTGGCCGCCACTCCCGGGCGACACACCCAGGGCGGAGAGCTGCTCGGGCCGCCTGCCGGCCTGGAGCTCGACGCGATCGACAAGTACAACTACAGTGGGCAAGCCAATAATCACTACAAGCTGGTGACCAGCATGGACGTCTCTCAAGCTGCCGGGTTGTGCATGTTCGGCTACCTGAGCTTCCCATTTCATGCCTTGCACGACCAGCTTAGTGCTGTCACCGGTTGGGAATTCGATGACCAGGAAATTTTCAAGACTGGTGAACGTATCTTCACCATGCGCCACCTTTTCAACCTGCGCGAAGGCCACAACCCGCTTACCCGCCAGGTGCCGGGCCGCATGATCGGCGATCCGCCGCTGACTGAGGGCAACGTAAAAGATGTGACCCTCGATCTGAAGACACTGGTCAACGAGATGCTGGATATGTTTGATTGGGATAAGACCACATCCATTCCAAGCGATGCCCGCCTAAAGGAACTGGGTATGGACTTTGCCATTCAGGACAAGCAAAATTGGGATTTACCAGTGCTGGCTTGAATGATTAAGGAGGGTTGGTTGCTCTAAGAGCGACAGCCTGAACAGTAGGAGTAATGAAGCAAGGGGTGTGCACTGCCGGGAAGTGCACACCCCCTGCTGAAATGGGATACACACCTTCAGCGCCTGAGATGTCAGGGGAAATCGATAACCATTCGCTGGTACCCAAGATGCCTGCGCCTGTATAGCAGCCCATTCTTGATCTGCCAGACACCCTGATCCTGCGCCATGTGGGAATCCTGCCCCAAAGACCTTTGGCAGGATTGGTCATCCCCCTGGTGATGTACAGCGGGTTCTGGCTGCTGGTAAACCAGCAGGGGTATACCGGGAAGCTAGAATCCACGCCCTTGGTACAGACCGCCTTGCAGGCGATGTTCGCCAGCGGCCCCAACCTGGACACGATTTCCTACCTGATGCGAGCCTTTTTCAGCCGGCTGCTCGACCCCTGGGTCTGGGGATTGTGGGGTGCGCCAGGCCTGGTATTCTTCGCCAGCGGCCTGGCGGTGCAGTAGGGCATCAGCATGCGATCCAAGCCGGTGCTCACCCCCCTGCTGCTGCTTGTACACGGCGGGTGTTTCAGCCGCCTTTGCGCCGGGCAATACCCAGGAAATGCCTTAATCAACCAATTCCGGCACAGCGGGTGCCTGGCGAGGAGGAGGGGTGCAAAGGGCAATGTGCTGTAGGACCATCAGCGAGGTCGAGCGCACCTCCGGTTGCCTGCTTTGAACTTCTGCTTTCCGAATGGAGTGGAAATCATAAAATTGAGAGCTATGATGTAGATATGGATAACCGCATTTCCGAAGCGAGAAATCAAATGAAACACAGCAAACGATTTGCACCCATGATCGGCCTGATGCTGGCTGCCCTGCTATTGGTAGCCTGCGCTGCACCCCCGAGAACTGCGGTTGGCGAAACCACGACCAGCGTGCCAACGCATACGGCGGAAGCGACCAACGCGCATACGCCAGAAGCGAGCAGCACGCCCACAGCCCAGCCTGCCGGGGAGATCAGTACGCTGGATGCCCAGTTAGAAGCCGCGCTGGACGCCATCTTTAACGAATACATCGATAGATTCCGCCTCACGGGTCTGGAAGTGGGGGTTGTCAGGCACAACGAGCTTGCGTACGCCAAGGGGTTTGGTGTGCGCAATTCAAAGACGGAAGAACCCGTCACACCGCAATCCTTATTCCACATGGCCTCAGTCTCGAAACCGTTTGTCGCCACGGGGATCATGCAGCTGGTTGAGCTAGGCAAAATTGAGCTTGATGAGCCGGTTGCCACCTACCTGCCCTATTTCAAACTAAATGATGAGCGCTATTCACAGATCACCATCCAGCACATCTTGAGCCACGTTTCAGGGATGCCAGACGTGATGGATTATCACTGGGACCAGCCTGAATATGACGACCAGGCGCTGGAACGCTATGTGCGCAGCCTGGCCGACCAGGCCATGTTGTTCGCACCGGGTGAAGAATTTTCCTACAGCAATATGGCGTACGAAGTTCTCGGGGATGTGATTGCCAAAGTATCGGGCCAGTTGTTTGAAGACTACATGAAAGAGCATATCTTCACCCCGCTCGAAATGGTTCACAGCACGTTCTTGAAAGAAGAAGTGCCGCCCGACCTGGCGACAACCCCCCACTACGGCAGCGGCTCGCCCACCAACGTGTACCCGTACAACCGCGCCCATGCCCCCAGCTCGACTCTGCATTCCAATGTACTCGAAATGGCGAATTGGGCCATCGCCAATATGAACCGGGGCACGTTTCACGGGAGGCAGATCTTGAGCGCAGCCAGCTATGACCTGATGTGGCAACCGCACAAACAAATCAGCGCTGAACGAGCGATTGGCCTGGGATGGTTTATCGAAACCAGCGAGGAAGGCCTGCGGATTTTCCACGGCGGCGCCGATGTGGGTTTCCGGAGCATGCTGGTGATGCTGCCCGCCGAATCCACGGCGGTTGTGATCCTCGCCAACAATGAACGTGCCGACCCCCGCGAAATGGCGGAAAAAGTCCTGGACACAATCTTTGAAAACCAACCGTGAACCTTCGAGTGGAAGGCTCAATAGCCTTAACGCACCCGGCGGATGGCGTGATCCGCGCCGAACGCACCCCACGGAGCAGATCGAGCCCGGTTGAGATATTGTGTGATGAGCCCTGCCAAACATTGATTGAATCGCGAGATAAAATTTACTACCATCAAAAAGTATTTATGGGGGACAGCATGGGCAGAGTGGGAAAGGCTGGGGAAATATGGATAATCGCCTATGCATCCGTTCCTTGTGAGGCCTGAGCATTCAGCTTGAAGACCAACCAGTCGAAGATTTGGGGACGCGCAAAGCGGAGGCGCTGCTGGTGTACATGGCGGCCTTTCGCCAGATGGCAGCCAACTGCTGATTGGCCCCACCACCGGGGAAATCGCCGTTTCCCCGGTCTGGCAGACTCTGGATGAGCTGGTGACATACGCCAAAGGCTGCTGCATGCAGCATACGCTGACCCCCGAGGAGCGCCAGCAGTTTGGGCTGCCGCCGCGCTGAGCAGGAATATCACGGAAGCGATAGAAAGAAAATGGTATGGAAAAATGGGGTGAAAGGTACGATGCTCCGGAGATCAATCCGTGCTGTGATAGGTAATGTTTTGGTGGGCCCGGCTGGATTCGAACCAGCGACCAAACGGTTATGAGCCGTCCGCTCTAACCCCTGAGCTACGGGCCCCGGTGAGTCGATTCTACCGTGAGGGGGGCAGGTGGTCAAGCTCAGTAACTCACCACAAGCTCAACACTCGACACTCGACCTTTCTGAACTTTAGGTAACGTGCAATTCCACAAATTATGCTAAACTAACCTTACCATCACCTCGGTCATCACGATGAGGGGGAAGACGTGAAGTTTTTCATCATTATTGTCAACAACGGATCGAACTTTTCCTTTCCCTGATCCTGTCACAATCTTATCCAATTTTCAAGTGTGGTCTACCTGTGGAAAACCAAACCGGTTTAGACAGATCAAAGATCGACGTCCGCCTTGATTGGCTGCCTCTGGCAGGGATCACCCTGCTGGCAGTGCTGCTGCGCTTCTTCCGATTAGGCCAGTGGAGCTTCTGGATCGATGAAGTTTTCGTGCTGACTTCACAAGAGGACGGCTTTACCTTCAATTTCATGCGCCAGTCTCTAGCAAGCGACCTGATCCGGCTGTCCACCCGCCTGCTCGGCACCAGTGAGTGGTCCGCCCGGCTGGCGCCGGCTGCCATCGGAGCGCTGACCATCCCGATCCTGTATTTTCCAATCCGGCGGTTGTGGGGACGAGGCGTGGCCCTGTTTGCCAGCGCCCTGATTTGCGTTTCCACCTGGCACCTGTACTGGTCCCAAAACGCGCGTTTTTACATCCTGCTGCTGTTGTTTTACACCCTGGGTATGCTGGCTTTCCATATGGGCTTCGAATTCGACCGCCCTTGGCTGCTGGTGCTGGCGCTGGTATTTTTCGGGCTAGCGGCGCGCGAGCGCCTGCTGGCGCTGTTTTTCCTGCCAGTCGTGGTAGCTTACCTGGCGAGCCTGTGGCTGCTACGGTTTGAAAAGCCACCCGGCTGGCGGCTGCGCAACCTGGCGATCTTTTTTGGGCCGGGTATGGTGGCAGGGCTGTTGTTCGCGCGCCCCTACCTGGCTGACCTGCCCGGCTGGTTCAGCGGATTCGCGCGGATCAACAATACCCCCGGCTGGCTGGCAGCCGGGACGTTTTACTACGTGGGGCTGCCGGTCGTTTGCCTGGCCGCGGTTGGAGCGATCTTCCGCCTGCGCCAAAAAGATCGCTCCGCCCTGCTGCTCGGCCTGGGTGCGGCGCTCCCGCTGTTGCTCTTGATGGCGCTTTCCTTGTTCCAGTACACAGCCAACCGTTATGTCTTTATCTCGCTGACGAGCTGGATTCTCCTGGCAAGCATGGCTTTGTTCGATTTGCTGGCGAATACCCACGGGCAGGCCCGGATCCTCGCAGTTGGAGTGGTGGTGCTCGTGTTCGTCTCGGCAGCCAGTGATAACCTTGCCTATTTCCAATATCAGAACGGCAATCGCGATGATTGGAAGGCGGCTTTTGCCTACATCAAAGCCCACCAGCAGCCGGGTGACCGGGTTCTCACGGCGAACCGCGAGATCGGCGATTATTACCTGGGCACTAGGACGACCGCCTATGAATGGGAGCAGGCGGCTGTCCTCCTGGGTGGGAATGAGCGGCTGTGGCTGGTGGAGGACTTCACCACGCAGGAGTTGTACCCCGAGATCCAGGCCTGGATGCAAGCGCAGGCGCGCCTAATGGCAGTTTATGACGTCAACGTGTACGCGTGCGACTACAAAATGCGAGTTTACCTGTATGAACCCGCCAGGTAAAACGATCTGGGTCTGGGTTTTGCGCGTTGAAATCGCGGCTGGCGGGATCGCCCTGCTGGTTTTTTTCAGCTGGTGGCTTACGGATAACCAACTGGCGCCAATCGTCGCTCTCATCTGGCTTCTGTTCGCGCTGTTTTACGCTGGCACCCAGCTGGTCGCCAACTGGTACCTTTACCTGATCGCCAATTTTCCGGAGCCTCCCCCCATCCAGGAAATTGGGACAACGGTGGACGTCTTCGTCACCGCCTACCAGGAACCACCAGAAGTGGTAAAACGCACCCTGGCAGCGGCCTGCGCCTTGCGCGGCGACCACCACACCTGGCTGCTGGATGATGGCAGCAACCAGCACTTCCAATCGATGGCGAACCAGATGGGGGCGGGTTACCTCAACCGGGAAGGGAACGAGAACGCCAAAGCCGGCAACCTGAATACCGCACTCGCCCAAACGAGCGGGGAGATCGTGGTGATCTTCGACAGTGACCACGCCCCTGAACCAGATTTCCTGGAACGCTCCCTGGGTTTCTTCAACGATCCAAAGCTGGGTTTTGTCCAGGTGATGCTGACATTTTCCAATGAACAAGACAACTGGATCGCCAAAGCTGCCATCGAAACCAGCCTGGAATATTACAACCCCACTTCGATCGGGGCAGCCGAGATTGGGGGGGCATCCTTGATGGGCAGCAATGCTCTGCTGCGGCGCGCGGCGCTGGATTCGATTGGAGGCTACCAGCCAGGCCTGGCTGAAGACCTGGCGACTTCACTGGCGCTACACGCGGCCGGCTGGCAGAGCGCCTACCTGGCAGAACCGCTGGCGCCCGGAATTGCCCCACCCAGCTACACAGCATGGTTTACGCAGCAGCTGAAATGGGCGCGGGGGGTGTTCGAGCTCCTGCTGACGGCATACCCGCGCCTTTTTTCACGCCTGACATGGGGGCAGCGGCTGGCTTATATTGTGCGGATGACCCGCTATTGGATCGGTCCTGTCGTCGCAGCCCATTTGTTCGCCACCATCGCGGTATTAATGTTCGCCAACCCCAGCCAGCGGGCGGCGTTCCACCAATACTTGCACTTATTGGCCCCGCTGGTCATTCTGGATATCCTCATCCGCTTCACTGCTTTCCGGATTTACCGGCACGCTGCCTCCCCCGAGAGTTCATTGTTAAGGGCGGTTACCCTGGTTTATGCGACCTGGCCGGTTTATACCTTGGCCTGGGGGATGGCGCTGCTGCGCATCCCGCTGCCCTTTATGCCCACACCCAAAAGCGCGGACAAAACCATGCACCCGCTTTGGCTGGCACCGCAGATCGCGGCGATCGCACTGCTGCTCGGCGGCACATTGTACACGATCACCGCTCTGGAACATCCGCTTTCCATCCTGTTGGTCATCGCCATCCTGCAAGCCGCGCTCCAGCTATTCCTCATCCTGCGCTGGCGTGAGACCACTCCAACGAGTCTCACCGATCCCGATCAGCGAACTGTATAATCACCAGTACAAGAAAAACTTTTCTGGATAAAACCAGCATGGCGACCATCGTTCTGGACCTGGAAATTCGCTCGCTGCCAGCTCAAATCAGCAACCTGGGGGCCTACCAAAATGCCCTGATTTTGCTGCGCCTGGGGAACCTGCCCGTGGCCCGCGTCCGGCTGCCAGTCGCGGAGGGTATGCTTCCAGGTATGGCGCTTGCCCAGGCTGCCGCGCGCTGCCTGGATGGCTATTTCTGGCAGCAGTGGGCTGCTGACTACCTGGAAATGGACACAGCATCTTCGTTTGGACACCCGGTACCCCAGGCAACTATTGCCGTGTGCACGCAGGATCGACCAGACGACCTGGCGCGCTGTTTGGAAGGGCTCAGCCTTATGCCGGATGATGGGCAGGAAATCCTGGTGGTGGACAGCGCTTCGGCTACGGAGGAAACGCGCCAGGTTGCCGAGCGTTTCCCGCATGTGCGCTACCTGCGAGTCAATCTGCCTGGTCTTGACCGGGCGCGCAACCACGCCCTGCCGCGCAGCCCGCAACGAAATCGTAGCTTTTATCGATGACGATGCCGTGCCAGACCCCGGCTGGCTGCGGGCGCTGTTGAAAAATTTTACCGACCCGCTGGTGATGTCTGTCACCGGGCTGACCATGCCCCTGGAGCTTGAAACTGAGGCCCAGGAGCTTTTCGAAACTTATTACAGCTTCAACAGGGGCTTCCGGCGGCGGATTTTCGACCGGAAAAACCAGCATCCCCTGGCGGTAGGGCAGGTCGGCGCAGGGACAAATATGGCCCTGCGCCGTTTGGCGCCACAGATCGTTGGGTTCTTTGATGAAGCCCTGGACGCCGGTACGCCCACCCAATCGGGAGGTGAAAGCGATATGTTCTCCAGGTTGCTCAGCGCGGGCTACCGGATTGTTTATGACCCGGCAGCCCTGAACTGGCACCGCCACCGCCGGACGACCAGAGAGCTGCTGTATACAATCCAGGGGTATGGTGTGGGAGTATATGCATTCTGGACCCGGCGATTCCTATATGATAGGGAACCAGCGGTGCCCTTGCTCGCCCTGGGCTGGTTGTGGCACAACCAGCTGCCAGACCTGGCGCGCGGCCTGCTGCGGCGCCCCGGTGCTGCACCGCTATATTTGCAGTTCGCATTACTGGCGGGCTGTATCCGCGGCCCATTAGCGTATTTAAATTCCCGCCGCCGGCTGGCGCGCCTGAAGGATAAATCCGGATAACGACAGCATGGATATGCGGCCTTTTACCAGCCTGATCATCCCGACGTACCAGCGCAGCGGAATGCTCATCGAAACACTGAGCTACCTGCGCTGGATGGATTACCCTGCAGAGCGCCTGGAGTTGATCGTCGTAACGGATCGGCTGGAAGCCAATCTCTCCGAGGCCATCAGCATGATGGAATTCCCCTTCATGTATCAAATCGTGGAGCAGGCAGGTCAAGGTGCAGCCATCCGGCGCAACCACGGCGCGGCGCTGGCGCGCGGCGAGCTGTTGATTTTCATCGATGATGATATGAGTGCTGGACCGCAGTTCGTGAGCGCCCATGCAGACGCGCATGGGCAGGCGGAAAATCGGGTCGTCATCGGATATTTTCCCCCGGCCCCCACCGGCAGGGTGGGTTTCTTGCAACTCGAGCTGCGTGACTGGTGGGAAACGAATTTTTACAATCTGCGTGAGCCGGGTCATCGCTTCACCTACCAGGACCTGTCTGCCGGAAATTTCTCGCTGCGCCGGGGACTGTTCGAACAAACCGGAGGATTCCAGGTCGACTTTGTGTGCCGCGAGGATTACGAGCTTGGGAAACGCCTGCTGGATGCCGGCGCCCAATTTGTCTACTGTGAAGCAGCACGCTGCATCCACCGGGATCACACCGAAATCGAGCATGCCCTGCGGCGCAAGCAGGAAGAAGGCGCAGCCGAGGTCCAGCTTGGGTTGGCTCACCCACAGCTGCGCCCACAGTTGCTGATGACGAGTCTGCTGGACCAGGCGCAGCCAGCAGGCGCTTTTTTACGAACCCTGGCCTTCCACATGCCCGGCCTCGGTGATTTGCTAGCAGGCCTGATCCGCAGCCTGCTCCCCGCAGCGGAGGCTCTCAACCTCAGGTATTTGTGGCGGCGATTGCAGCTTGGGCTTAGCTTCTATCATTACTGGTGCGGGGTCGCGAGCCGCCTGCCTAATTTGAGCGCCGTGCGTATGTACCTGAATGAATTCGAGGCTGTTGAACAAATGGAACCAGAGCTGGTGCTTGACCTGTTCGCTGGGGTAGAAGCCGCCGAACTCGCCCTGGAGAAAGCCCACCCCAACAGTGTGAGGCTGGTGTACCACAGCATGCCGTTAGGCGTGATCCCGCCCCGAGCGGGAGCCGAGCGGCTGCGCGGCCCCCATCTGCGCCCGTTCATCGTAAATAACCTCTCCCTTGGCCTGGCCCGGGTCGTTCTGCGTGAACATCTCAGCAGACTGCCCGCGCCAGTTGCTGCCCAGGCTGCGAGCTGCCCGGGTGAGGGCTTCCAATTGGTGGAGTTGGCTGGGGTCTCCCCTGGCAGCATAACCGCAATCACCTCTGAAGATAGCAGCCGGAGCTTGCTGCGCTTCCAGGGGCACCCATTGAAATGGGTCAGGAGGGCAGACCTCAGAGCATCTGGCTCTCCACGCCGCGCGGAGGCGGAGCAAATTTTCGATCCACTCCTGCCAATATTACTAGGCTTGGACGCCAGGCTGCCGCTGCGACCAGAAAATATTCCCCTGTTCAGTATTGTCATTTGCACGCGCGACCGGCCCCACCTGCTGGAGGGCTGCCTGCAGGCCCTGGCGGCTCTCACTTACCCCAACCTGGAAATCCTGGTCATTGACAATGCACCTACCTCGCCGGCAACCGAGCAACTGTGCCAGCAGTACCCGGTCAGGTATGCGCGCGAAGATCGGCCCGGGCTTGATCTTGCACGCAATACTGGCTGGCAGCTGGCAAACGGCAGCCTGGTGGCATATACCGACGATGACGCACGCCCGGATCCAGGGTGGCTGGATGAGATGGCGGCAGTTTTAAGCCAGCCGCATGTGATGGCAGCCACTGGTCCGGTGCTGCCCTGCGAGCTGGTCACGCCTGCCCAAATCGCTTTTGAAGACAGCTATGGGGGCATGAGCCATGGATTCGAATACCACTGTTTCCGGCGGGGGCAGCTCAGCGACCGGCAGCTGCTGTGGGCGTCGGGATTTGGGGTGGGGGCGAACATGGCTTTCCGGCGCGCCGTTCTGGCGGAGCTGGGCGGGTTCGACCCCGGACTGGACGTGGGTACTCCCGCAGCCGGAGGCGGTGACGTGGAGCTGTTCCACCGCCTGGTCGCGGCCGGCTACAGCCTGGTTTACACACCCGCGCCTTTTGTCTGGCACCTGCATCGGCGGAGCTGGGAAGAACTCCAGCAGCAAATTTATAACAATGGGCGCTCCTTCGGGGTTTACCTGCTGACATGCTGGCGCCATCACAGCGTGAGACGCGGCAGTCTGATCAGCTTTGCAATATTCGAGTGGTTTGGCAAGTGGCTGCTCAAGCGGCTCATACGCCCGGGGAAATGGCCGCGCCGCCTGGTTCTCAGTGAAATCCGCGGCGCGCTGAGCGCTCCGGTTGCCTACCTGCAGTCGCGCCGGGCAGCCTCCTCCGAGGAAAACCGGCTGAGATTCTCCTCCCGCAGCGGAGGTGAACCATGAGCCACAACGATGCAGCTTGGCGCGCGAACCCTTTTATACTACGCCTGCGTCAGCGGTTTGATCTTTTTTATGTCCTGGTCGAACGCGACTTGAAATTGCGTTACAAACGGTCGGTATTGGGAATCGCCTGGGCGCTGCTGAATCCACTGGCCCAGCTGGTGGTCCTGAGCATCGTGTTCAGCTTGGTGCTTCCGCTGGACATACCCCACTATACGGCCTATTTATTCTCCGGCTTGCTGCCCTGGATCTGGCTGCAGACCGCGCTGCTAGCCGCCAGCAGTGTCGTCGTCGACTACCGCGACTTAATCCGGCGTCCCGGATTTCCCGCGCCAATCCTGCCAGTAGTCCCCATCGCCAGCAACTTCATCCATTTCCTCCTGGCGCTCCCCATCCTGCTGGTTTTCCTGCGGTTGGATCAAATCCCGCTAACCACCGCACTGCTCTCTCTGCCGGTCGTTTTTACGGTCCAATTTACGCTCATCCTGGGGCTGGGTTACATCGCAGCAGCCGTCTATGTAACCTTTCGGGACACCCAATACCTGCTCGGCATCTTGCTGTTGCTCGGCTTCTACCTGACCCCTGTTTTTTACGATATCAGCTCACTGCCACCTAAAATCCAGGCCGTCTACCAGCTCAATCCGATGACCATCCTGCTTGAGGCCTACCGCAGCATCCTCCTCGAAGGGCAGCTATTCAACTTGGGCAGCATGCTGGTGCTGGGGTTCGTTTCTGCCGGGCTGTTGTGGCTCGGGCATTCTGTTTTTACCAGGGCGAGCTACCGGTTTGCGGAGGAACTCTAAATGAACCCGGCGATCAAGGCAGAGGGGTTGGGCAAACGCTTTCGAAAATACCCGGCCGACCGGCCGTATACGCTCCAAGAGGCATTTGTGCGCGCGTTCCGCGATCTGCGCCAGCACACCTATTTTTGGGCTTTGCACGAGATCAGTTTTGACGTGCTGCCGGGCAAGATCACCGGCGTAATCGGCAGGAATGGATCGGGGAAATCCACGCTTCTGCGCCTGGTTGGAGGTGTGGGCCAGCCAGATGCCGGACGGGTCATGGTGGATGGTAAGATTGGTGCTTTAATCGATTTGGGGGCTGGATTTCACCCCGAGCTGACCGGGCGCGAAAACTTGAAAATCAATGCCGTCATTTCCGGGCTAACGCGCCAGGAAGCCTCTCGCCGGCTGGATGAAATCATCCAATTTGCGGAACTAGAGGCGTTCGTTGACAGCCCACTGCGCACCTACAGCACCGGCATGCAAATGCGGCTGGGTTTTTCCATTGCCATCCATACCGACCCGCAAGTGCTGCTGGTGGATGAGGTCCTGGCAGTAGGCGACGCTGCTTTCCAAGAAAAGTGCCTTGAACGCATCGACCAGATCAAGGAGCAGGGCTGCGCGATCTTGCTGGTCAGCCACGATACATCCCTGGTCAACCGGCTGTGCGACGAAGCCGTGTGGTTGAATGCGGGTGAGATGGCAGCCCAGGGACCTGCCGAAGAAGTCACCCAGCTGTACCAGGCGGACATCCGGACGGAAACCATCAAACGCACCCCTACATTCAAGCGAGCCCGGGCAACTGAGGATTCGAGGCTGCGCCTGCACGAAAACCGTATTGGCTCTTTGGAGTTGGAAATTACGGCGGTCCGGCTATTAGACGAGCATTTCCAGGCGACAGGCGCCCTAGAATCTGGCGGTGCCCTGAGGATCGAACTGGCGTACCTGGCGCCAAAGCGCGTGGCATCCCCAATCTTCACTGGTAGCGTGGTCCGGGACGACGGTGTGGTCTGCCTGGACAGCAGCACCCAGGGCGCGGGGGTCACGCTGCCCGATCTGGAGGGCCGCGGCCGGATCATCCTGCACCTGGAGCGGCTGGCATTAACCCCGGGGCGCTACAACGTCGAAGTCGGCGTTTTCCAGCACGACTGGGCGTATGCGTATGATTATCACTGGCAGGTTTATCCGCTGGACGTGCTCGGAACCGGGGGCGGCAAAGGCGTGCTCGCGACGCCACAGCGTTGGGAGCTTTTACCTGAGCCAGAATCCGGGCAGTTTGGTGCATAAATAAACTCCCACCCGAACAGGATGGGAGCAGGTAGAGCGGGAGACGGGATTCGAACCCGCGACCAAACGGTTTTGAGCTGTCCACCCTAACTTCTGAGTTACGGGTCTTATCAAAAATCGGGGGGAGTTTCAACACTTCCATAACTTCCATCGGGGACTTCAAACCAGCATAATCCTTGTCGTTCTTATGGAGGCGGATTGCGGCAGCTACCGAAATCCATCTCGATAGATTTCGTTCACAATTGCTCGCTCACCTGAGTGACAACCGGAATATCAGTGAAACCTGCAAATAATTACTGGAGGCGTTCCAAACCGCTAACAGGACCAAATTGATCCGTGTAAAAACCTGTACATAATTTTGGAAAGAACGCGCCTCCGCACAGTATGCAGGTTGGTGCCGCTCCAGACCAGACCTCCCAGTCTCGAATTGGATGGCTGGCATGCAATGGTTGTAGCAACGTTTCTAATATCGAGGAATTTAACCGCCATGCTGGTCCCAAACTATTTGTATAGGGCATGTTGTAAAACCGATCTCCTTTCACATTTGACAGCAAATTTCAGAAGGGTTGTTATAGAATCAAAGTGGGTAATATTTGAAATATTCGTAGACACCTTTGAAATAGCAGCTTAAACGAGGCTGGCATTCTCACACGGTCTGTTTTCGAGCCACTGTTATCGAAAACAGATTTCACAAACTTTAAACAATTACTCTGGTAACAACGCTTCAGCCAATTGATGGCTGGACTTCAATCGGCCTAAAAGTTGTCGGGCAATCTGGATACCATAAATAAGAAGAAATGATCCTGGGGAAACGCACCAGGTTGCTTCCCAAAACATAAAGAGTGTACCTATTACTCGACAAAGAGGGTTTTGATTAATTTATGTAAGACACCCCGGAATGAGCAGTTACGCCTACAACAAGAAACCCTTTGAGATGGCAGTGGCGATCAGATTTACGTAAAGGTAATTGTCGAGAAAACACATGCTGATTAGATCTTGTTTCTCTCTCAACCGGTTGAATTTTTGGAACAGGGTAAGAATGAATTGACTTTTATAGCTGTAATAGACGGTGGACGATGAAGAACTTCAATCTCTTTTCATTTCTTTTCATATTATCCCTGACTGTTATAACTGGCCTGACAATGGCCATACGTTTAAACAGCCCATGGGACAACCCTGTTCTGCAAGTCAATGGAGCAGATCATCCAATATTGATAATTACGAATACATCGTATCCCTTCAGCCAATATTATGCGGAAATCTTGCACAACGAAGGTTTTAACGAGTTCGATAACTTGGATTTATCTCAAGTGTCTGGCCCGGTCTTATCTAATTACGATCTCATCGTACTCGGTGAGATGCCATTAACCAGTGGTCAAGCAGTGATGCTTGAAGATTGGGTCAACGCCGGGGGTAATTTAATCGCAATGCGACCGGATCGACAGCTCGCCGATTTACTTGGTTTGACCACAGTGTCTACAACTCTTAAGGATGCCTACCTCCAAATTAATGACTCCGGTCCGGGAGTTGGCATTGTAAACCAAACAATCCAATTTCATGGAACTGCGGACTTATATTCGTTGAGTGGTGCGACCAGCCTGGCAACGCTCTTCAGCGATGGTTCGACTTCCACGAACTCGCCAGCAATAACGATTAATTCAGTGGGTGCGAATAACGGGAAAGCAGCTGCCTTCACATATGATCTCGCCCGCTCAGTCATTTACACACGCCAAGGCAATCCTGAATGGGCAGGCCAGGTACGTAATCCATGGGTCAATTATTACGTACCGCTTGATTTGTTCTATCCTGACTGGATCGATTTTAATAAAATTACAATACCACAGGCAGACGAGCAGCAGCGTTTCTTGGCAAACTTGATCACGACGATGAACCTTTCAAAAAAGCCGCTGCCCCGATTCTGGTACCTTCCCAGGGGTGAAAAGGCAGTGGTTATTTTAACGGGAGATGATCACACTGGTTATTTGAATCTCACATACAGCGGGAATACTGTTACTTTTTTCGAGAACCAGATTGCGAAAAGCGCAGTGGGGTGCTCAGTGGATGACTGGGAATGCATCCGGAGTACGTCTTACATGTATATTGAAAATCCCATGACGGATGCTCAAGCAGCGAATTACACCCGACAAGGTTTTGAAATCGGATTGCATGTAAATGCAGCCAAAAACACCTCTTCATGGTGCAATTCTTGGAATGCAACCTCCCTTTCCAACGAATACCAGAGCCAATTGGATAATTTCTACGCAAAGTATTCCAGTCTTATGATGCAGGCGAGCGAACGGTCTCACTGCTACTCCTGGTATTTATATTCGGAACAAGCCAACGTCCAGGCATATCATGGGATCCGTCTGGATACAAATATTCCTTACTGGCCATACCAGTGGTTCCAGCGACGACCGGGATTTATGATCGGTTCAGCGATGCCCATGCGTTTTGTAGATAGTAGCGGCAATCTTATTGATGTTTACTTATCAAGCACTATCATCTCTGATGATACAACCCGGAGAATTCGAGATATCGATGTCTTTATAAACTCCCTCATTGATTGGGCCAGGGGTCCAGAAGGTTATTATGGAGTTTTTACCGTGCTTGCCCATTCTGATAATTATTACGGTGATTCATATCGGATGGCGGACCAGATCATTGGCGCGGCCATAAACAGAGGCGTACCCGTGGTCTCTGGACGACAAATGGTCGAGTGGCTGGATGCCAGAAACGCATCAAGCTTCAATTCCATCACGTTCGATGGCTCCAACTTGAGTTTTCAGATCAGGCTCGCCCCGGGGGCACATGGGATACAAGCTATGCTCCCTGCAAATAGTACAGGTGGCCACATTAGTCAAATATTTAGGGATGGAATTCCTATTGCCTTCAAGCAGGAAGTGCTGAAAGGAATCGAATATGCCGGATTCGACGGATTAGCTGGAGCCTACACAGCAAATTACTCATCGACTGGGACCACGGCAACGCCAACCTCCCAGGGTACAGCGACGCAAACGAGTGTGGCAACCAGTACTCCGACACGCACTGCAACCACACTACCTCTGCCAACAGCAACGCCAACGAATTCACCTACCCCGACGAGAACAAATACCCCTGCGCCCACGAGTGGTCCAACGGCTACCCCAACAGCGACGGCCACGTTTCCCGCAGACCTCATTTTTGCCGATAGTTTCGAAACAGGCAATTTATCGTCATGGTCATCCAATTCCATAGATGGGGGCGATCTTAGCGCAAGCCCGAGTGCGGCGATCGTTGGCAGCTATGGATTGATTGCGGTCATTGATGACAATTCTCCAATCTTTGTTACCGACAACAGCCCTAATGCAGTGACACATTATCGGGCGAGCTTTTTCTTTGATCCAAACTCGATCTCTATGCCAGAATCAAGTTTCTTCCCAGTTTTCGTCGGCTATTCAAGCAACTCGACGATGATCCTACGGATAGAAATCCGCTATTCCAATGGAAATTTCACACTAAGAACTCGCGTCCGTCTCGATGGCACCAGCTGGGCGAATACCAGCTACCTCAACCTCAATGATGCCCCCAACCATATTGAAGTGGAATTTTGGTCAGCATCCTCACCCTCTGCATCAGACGGTCATCTTATACTTCGTGTCAATGACAGCCAGGTTACAACTTTGGATAATATTGATAATGACACCCGAAATCTGGATCGTGTATCGTTAGGTCTGCCGGCTGGTGTGGTGTCTGGCACGAATGGTGCGATTTTCTTGGACGAATTCAATTCCTGGCGTTAATTCTATGAAACGGGAGATCAAAGATTTAGCCATATTTAGTGGAGAACCTGCTTTCAAAAGAAAGCTTCACGTTGGGCGTCCAAACATTGGACAGCAGGACCATCTAATGGAACGCATCCAGCGTATTCTCGATAGTTGCTGGCTGACGAACCACGGTCCTTACGTCCAGGAATTTGAGATGCAGGTTGCGAAGCTAGTCGGAGCAAAACATTGTATTGCTGTATGTAACGCTACCATTGCGCTTGAGATTCTTATCCGGGCAGCCGGCTTGAAAGGGGAAGTCATTGTTCCTTCCTTTACATTTATTGCAACTGCCCATGCCCTCCAATGGCAAGAAATTAAACCCGTTTTCTGTGATATCGATCCAAATACCCATAATATCGACCCTCATCAGATCGCCCAAAAGATCACCCCGCGCACAAGCGCCATCATCGGGGTGCATGTATGGGGACGCCCGTGTGATGTCGATGGTCTACAGGAACTCGCCAGGCGCAATTCACTGACTCTACTCTTTGATGCCGCACATGCATTTGGCTGTTCGTATAAAAATCGGATGATTGGAAATTTTGGATTAGCAGAAGTCTTCAGCTTTCACGCAACGAAATTTTTCAACACTTTTGAGGGCGGTGCTGTCATCACGAACGATGACGACCTTGCCGAAAAGATTCGCTTAATGAAAAATTTCGGTTTTGCTGGCTATGATAATGTGATCCATATTGGAACAAACGGAAAGATGAGCGAAATTTCTGCTGCCATGGGGTTAACTGGCCTCGAGTTTCTGGATGAATTTATTGAGGTTAATTACAGGAATTACAGGTGCTATCTAAAGATGCTGGCAGATATACCCGGCCTTCATATGATTTCCTACGATGAAACCGAAAAAAATAATTATCAGTACATTATTGTGGAATTAGATGAATCAGAGCATAAGAATCAGCCGCGACAGTCTGGTCGACATGCTCCATGCTGAAAACATCTTGGCTCGCAAGTACTTTTATCCAGGCTGCCACCAGCAGGAGCCATATCGTACTTTGGACCCAGACGCGGGTAAATATTTACCGCAAACTGAAAAGTTAGTCCGCCGAGTGATTTCGCTGCCAACCGGGACCGCGGTCAATGAAGCAGATATTTACACAATCTGCGAAATCATCCGATTCATTCTGGCACAACCGCTATCCAAGTTGGATCCAGTGATTTCGCAGAATCCTATGCCATCATAAGAAGTTATTGACCAGGCTTTGGTTTCTAGGGGCGACCGTGAAAGTCAGTGTGTTAATGGTAACTTATAACCAGGCGGAGTATATTGCTCAGGCAATCGAAAGCGTCCTGATGCAAGAGACTGATTTCGAAGTCGAACTGGTTATTGGCGATGATTGCTCGACGGATCACACCCGTGAGATTCTGCTCGATCTTCAGACCAAAAACCCCAATAAGATCAAGCTGCTGCAATCAGAGAGAAATTTGGGCGTAAACAAGAATATTGCACGCACCCTACAAGCCTGTACAGGCCAATATCTGGCAATTTTGGATGGGGATGATTACTGGTTATCGCCCCATAAACTACAAGTACAGGTAGATTATCTGGATAATCACCAAGAACTCACTGTTTGTTTTCACAATGCACTGATAGTCAGCAAAGAAGGAAATGTGTTGAGAGAGAGTGCAAAACCTGATCAAAAGCCGATTTCAACCCTCGAAGACATCATTCAGCGGAATTTCATTGTCAGTTGTACAGTGATGTATCGGAATGGTCTGGTTCATAGCTTTCCAGATTGGTGGCATAACATATTAAGTGCTGATTGGACACTCCATATCTTCCATGCCCAACACGGCGATATCGGCTATATCCCCGAGATTATGGCAGCCTACAGGTTTAATCCACAAGGAATATGGAGCAGACTCCAATTCGAAGACAAATTGGAAATGGGGCTCAGGTTTTACACTCAGATGAACAGCTACCTTAATTATCAATACAATTCAATCATCCAACCTGCTCTATCCGAACATTGGAGGCGATTGCATAACGTTTTTATCGGAAATGGTATTGATGCTGGAGTGGAAAATCCAAATATCCAAAATATATCCACGATCTTCGAGAATTGGCCACAAGACTTGCCATTCCCCCCTAGATGGAAAGCAGATGTTTTAACTGAAATATACACTCATTTACTGTTTCTTCATTCTAAGAACCATCACCCAACATATGCCCGATATTGCTGCATCGAGTTAGCATTATTACGTCCATCCCGGTTCCGTAATAAGGGAACTCTGAAGGTGGGTATCAATTCAATTTTGGACTCATACTTCCTGAGATTTCGCAATAAATAGCAAAACCGGGTTTTCTCAGCGATCTATCGACCGGGAACAACCCGATTTTTCCCAAGTTGTTTTCCTAAAAACCTATTAATTCAGAGCGGGAGACGGGATTCGAACCCGCGAATGTCAGCTTGGAAGGCTGATGCCTTACCACTTGGCGACTCCCGCACGCGCACCGATTTTACCCTCAGCGCGGGGAACGGTCAAGCTCAGGGTTCCTGGAAGTTGGGCGTCTCCCAGATGCGCTGGTTGAGGTAGTCCTGCACGGCGTCGATATAATATTCAGCGGCGGCAGTGTGCCAGCGCCCGGAGAACCAGCGCCCGAAGCAGCCCCAGGCATCCCCGGCAGCGTAGGGCTCGCCCTGCTCGACGTCATTCAGCCACCATTCGTAGCCCTCAAAGCAAGCCCTCCAGATGGCGTAAGTCAGGTCGGCGTTGAAGGCGGTGGAAATGGCGAAGCCGGGCCAGGCGTCCTGCTCGTAGGGGTAGCGGTTCTGCAAGATGCCGAAGCTCTCGGGACATAAGCCGGGCCGCCCGTCAACGCCGATCCCATGCCCGGGAGCGCAGCGGCTGGAGTCGCTGGTCCAGTCGCCCATGGCGTCCTGGTGCCACCAGGATTCAATCGCGGCCTGGGCGCGCACCATGTCTTCGTCGATGCCCCATTTGCAGGCTGCCCACTGCAGGATTTCATCGGTCGTGCCGGTGAACTCCCCGTCCACGCGCACCCCGATCTGGGTGTTGGCACGCGGGTCGTCGCTGCTCGGGAACATGTCAGGTGGGAGGGTCTGGTTCCCCTCAGTGGCATTGTAGACCTGATTGTCACCCTTGTTTTCCGGGCGCGCTTTGACACGGGCCGCGCAGTTCGATCCGCTGGGGAGTGCCGATCCAACCGGCAAGGTGCCAAAATAGGAGCTGCCGGTGCCGGTGCCAGCCCCACCAGACACCATCGGCAGATAGACCGAACCACTCTCGGCAGGGGCGGAGACCCCGCCCTGTTGGGCCAAAGCCGGTCTGGCCGCGGCCCAAAACGCCAGCGCTATTACGATCAGGAATAGTTGTGTATGCAGTTGTTTTTTCATCGGTTCATAGATTATAGACCGGAGATTCCCTGTCGAGAACCCGGTCAAAAGTACTGTGTCAACCCCAACTGCGTTCACTTTTTTTCAATCACCAGCTAGCAGTATTCCAGCCATCCGCGGCGGTAGCCGTGCTGAAGCGACCGTAAGCGCAGGCCATAAGACGGGTCACACTTACAGAGCAGGTTAAAACCAGCCCAGAAGGCATATTCCAGAAGCTCATCCGGCGGCAGCGCCGTATGGAATCAAGACTCCGGTCTGGCTGTTAGGTTCGCAGATCGGGGGTAAGGGAACTGCCGGGAATTCATCGAAGAATCAGAGTTCGCTTACCTGGCGCAAACCGGCAAAAATGTCGCGCTCGACCCCGTTTACCACCGGCACCCGGCTAAAAACCCGGTACAGGGTTTGCTCAGACCACAGGGATTTCTTTTCAGCCAGAGGCAGGGCGAGCATGCCTTGCAGCTCGGGCAGTTGGGTTTGGTGGCAGGCAACCGCCCGCCAGATGGCAGCCCACTGAGCAGAGCAGTCGATGCGGGTAGTTATCTCCCATTCCTCCCAGGGTTTGCCCGCCCGCACAACCCCATCGATTTCCATCATGATCTCACCAAAGATCGCCTGGTAGCGATCAAACATGACTGGGGTGTCTGCCAGGTAATACAGCTTGGAAACCGCATGGGGAGGCAGGTCGTGCGGCTCCTGTTCCGCAGCAGCCATCACGATCGCAGCACTGGTGATCTGGCAGATGGCGATGTGATCCGGATGCCCGTAAACGCCATGCGGATCGAAGGTTACGACGACCTGCGGGCGAAACTGGCGGATTTTGGCACTTACCTGGTGCGCCGCCTGAACCGGGTCCGCCAGATGCAGGGAACCATCCTCATAATCCAACAGGTGCACCTCCTGGATTCCCAGCTCACGCGCGGCCGCGAAAAGCTCCGCTTCACGCAAACGACCCAGGGCCTCCGGACCGGGGTACGGGCGGTCACTCCAGGGCCAGCCCCGCTGGCCGCGGGTTGCTGTGACTAGCTGGACGCGGGCACCTTCAGCAGCGTATTTTGCCAGCAAGCCGCCCACACCCAGGGTTTCGTCGTCGGGATGGGCAAAGACCGCCAGAAGCCGTAAGTCATTTTCCATGCAAGTTCCTCTCCACCCGCTGGCTAAGCTGTAAGTTCAAGCAGCAGGCTGGATGTTCTGGTTGAGGTGAAAGAAATTATCAGGATCGTATTTGGCTTTTAACTGGGCCAGGCGCTGGTAATGGGTTCCAAAGGCTGCCTGCATCATTTGTTCGCCTTCTTCCTGGAAGCCGGCAAAGTTCAGATAGCGGCTGCCATCCGAAAATTCGCCCATCGCCGCGACGAACTCACGCACCCATGCAATATTGGCCGAATCGTCGGTGGGAGAGATCCAGTTAGCTTCCGGATTCATCAGGAAAGCAGCCTGGCGCCCATAATAGGCAGCGTGCTCGCTGCCGTAAAACTTCACCGCGCCGCCAATCGGCCACAGGTCGGTGGTGCTGTAGGGTGAAGGCTGGCGCAGGGCAAAGGTAACGAACCGATCAACGGCCTCATCGGTCAATGCCATCAAGTTGAGTGATTTCCAGTAGTAGCGCATCTCGTGAGCGGGGTAATCCTCATCGAACATGGTCTGGGCCTGGACGTACGGCATCACGTCGCTGAAATCTGCCAGCGGCGTGGCGAAATCGCGCAGCGGCTGCAGAGCCAGGCGTCCTGCTTCAACAGGACCCGCATACATGGCGCCGAACGCGATGAAATGCCGCCCGTGCAGCTGCTCGGGGAAAATCTCGGCCCCCGGCGGGAAAACCCCTGCAAAAGCCAGCGTGCTGACTTCATCAGTTTTATTCGCAAGGTACTGGCGGTAAAACTGCAGCGCATCTTTCATGCGCTCGCCATCGTGGAATACGAAGGCAAACATCACCTCCGGCCCAACCGGATATGCCTGGAACTCAAAAGTCGTGACGATGCCAAAATTCCCGCCGCCGCCGCGCAAACCCCACAGCAAATCAGCGTTCTCGGTTTCGTTGGCAACCACCACCTTGCCATCGGCCGTAACGACCTCAGCGCCTACCAGGTTATCAGCCGTCAGCCCGAATTTATCGCGCAGCCAGCCTAACCCACCTCCCAGGGCCAGCCCGGCAATGCCGGTCTCAGAGACGACACCGGCTGGCACCGCCAGCCCATGTGCCTGGGTAGCATGGTCAAGATCGCCGAGAGAGGCCCCACCGCCGGCACGCACCCGGCGAGTTTGCGGGTTTACATACACCTGTTTCATCTCGGATAGGTCAATCACCAGCCCGCCGTCATTTGTTCCCAGCCCGGCGACACTGTGCCCCCCGCCGCGCACCGCGACCTGCAAATCGTGCATGCGAGCGAAATTAACCGCCTGGACGACATCCTCCACGTTTTCCGGGCAGACAATCAGGGCCGGGCGACGGTCGATCATGCCATTCCACACCAGACGAGCCTCTTGATAGGCCTCATCAGCAGGTAAAATTACGGTTCCAGCCAGGTGTTTGGCCAGTCGAGCAGCTGCCCGCGGCTCGATCAAGTTGGGATCGGAAGGCTTATTTATTGCAGTTTCCATACATCCTCCTTTGGTGCTGGAAAATCCCTGTGGAATCCAAAGAGTTCGCTTTGGGTGAATTTACGGATTTACAACTTGCCCGGGTGTCCACCCCGGACGGACAGCAACCGGCTGCGTTTGCCCGCCAAAAGCTGATCTGTAGTCTGGCGATAAAATTTTCCAGATCAGTGAAACCGGAGAATATTACTCTTATTCTAACAAAATTTTTCACTCTCAGATTATGAACCAAGTCTATTCAAGGCAATTGCATTAGGGCGTGGTCCCCGGCTGGGAGAAACGTTGCAAGTGAAATGATATGAAAGGACATAAACAATTTGCCTGGCGGCTTTTTGATAAACAGCCGGCGGGAAGCCAGCTGATGCCGAGGGTACAAGCAGTTTGCCAGGTTGAGTTCCGCCTACACCTGAAATTTTGGTGGATTACCCGGCTATAATTAAGGTACAAAAATGGTAATCTTACGGGCTCAGATGATGTTAGAAAGAACGCGATGAAGAAATTACCTGTTCTGCTGCTGTTATTCATGATCGCCGGGTGGCTATTGGTTGGCTGTGCTGAACGCAGTGCGGCTGAAAATGACCTACCCAGCCATGTGCTGCTGCTCGAAACCAGCGGTGCGATCAACTCTGCTATGGCCGATTACCTGGGGCGCGGCCTGGATCTGGCTGCAGAGGAAGATGCCGAAGCCGTTGTTTTTATGCTCAACACACCGGGCGGCGCAGTCAGTACGATGAACGATATGGTCCAGCGTATCCGCAACAGCCCGGTGCCGGTGATCGTCTACGTCGCTCCGCGGGGTGCGATGGCTGGCAGCGCCGGCACGCTCATTACGCTGGCGGGACACGCAGCCGCTATGGCACCTGAAACCGCGATCGGGGCCGCCAGTCCGGTTGACCTGCAGGGCGGGGAAATCCCCGAAACCGCGCTGCGCAAGGAGATTGAAATCCTGCGCGCCACGGTGCGGTCGCTGGCAGAAGGCCGGCCCGCGGCTGCCGTCCAGCTGGCAGAAGAAACCATTGAAAGCGCCCGGGCAGTCTCCGCCAGCGAGGCGCTGGCGATCGGACTGGTCGATTTTATCGCCCAGGATGTCAGCGACTTATTGGAACAGGCAGATGGGTTTGAAGTACTTGTAAACGGAGAAACACGCGCGCTGGATACCGCCGGGGCCGAAGTTGAAGCTGTGCCCGAGACGGTTGTGGATCTCCTGTTAAACATCCTGACCAACCCCAACATTGTCTTTCTGCTGCTGAACGTCGGGGTGCTGGCAGTGCTGATTGAAATCTCAAGCCCGGGCGGCTGGCTGGCGGGATTTATTGGTGTAATCTGCCTGGTGCTGGCGATCTACGGGCTGGGTGTGCTGCCGGTCAACTGGTTTGGGCTGATCTTTGTCGTGCTGGCGTTCGCACTGTTTATCCTCGAGTTAAAGGCACCAACGCACGGCGCCCTGACCGCCGCTGGCATCGGGGCATTTATTACCGGAGCACTCATCCTGTTCAATTCGGTGCGCCCCCCCGAATTCCAGCCCGTTTCGATCCCACTGATCGTGATTTCGGCGATTTCCAGCGGGTTGATATTTGCAGTCATCCTGGGATTCGCCCTGCGCTCCCAACGCACGCCCATCCAGACCGGGCACGAATCCTTTATAGGGCAAACAGGCATCGTGCGCACAGATCTGGACCCACGCGGCCAGGTGCAAATCGCCGGGGAGCTGTGGACAGCCGAGATGCTGCCCGGGGAAGAATCCGCCCGGCGCGGCGAACGCGTCCAGGTTGTGGAAGTGGACGGGCTACGTCTGCGAGTGCGGCGCGCCTGAGCTCAGGCAGCCGAGACGGAGAATGCCCGCTCAAAAAAATCAGCCAGGCGGGCGTACAGGATTTCCTGGTTGGCAGGTTTGATCACCCCATGACCCTCGTCATCGAAAACAAGCAATTCGTAGGGCACGGCGTGCGCGTCCAGGCGGGCAACAACGTCGTGCACGTTGGCGGGGGTCACATTGGGGTCGCGGGTGCCCTGGATAATCAACAGGCGGCCGCGAATATCCTGCACAAAATTGATCGGAGAGCGTTCGTAATAGCGCTCAGGAACCTCCTGAGGTTTGCCGCCCAGCATCTCCTCGCTCAAAGGACGTAAATCCGGGCGGGTGGTTTCGTAGTCGAGGACCAGGTCGGTCATGCCACACACAGGTGCGGCCGCGCCGATGGTTTCCGGGGGGTAGTGGGTGATCAGATGCCAGGCGCTGTAGCCACCGTAAGAGGTACCGGTCACCCCTACTTTGCCGGGGTCAGCCAGTCCGGCGGAGATCAGAGCCAGCGCCCCGCTGGCAATATCGACCTGCTCGCGCCCGCCCCAGCCATCTGCTTTGATTGACTGGCGGAAGGCAAGGCCAAAACCAGTGCTGCCTCGGTAGTTAACGTCCAGCACGTTAAACTTCTGGGAAACAAAATACTGGATTTGCGGGTTGAGCTTATCCTCGCTGTGTGAGGTGGGTCCACCGTGAATATAAATAATTGCCCGCCGGGGGTTAGGCCCGGCCCGGTATAACCAGCCGTGGACCGGGGTGCCATCCGCTGATTGCCAGGTAAAATCTTCGGCGGGTGTTAACCGCCCGGGGTCCAGGTCCGTGCGCTCCCAGGTGCGAGTCAGGCTTTCCAGCTCGGTCGGGTCGGCGGTTTGAAAATCGAAACGCACCAGCTCGGCGGGCACGCGGGCTGCATAATACAGGCCCACCCAGCACCCATCCAGGCCGCGGCCGAGCGGGATCAGGTTGCCTGCCAGGCGCGGAAAAAGCACCTCAAAATCGCCAGTCGGATCGATCAGGCTGCACAGATGCCCTGCCTGGCGGATTTCGTCCACCACGACCAGACTATCCGGGGTCACCCAGGCGCTTTCAATCATCCGCTGCGGGTCATCCACCAGCCACCGCAGGCTGCCGCTGGGCCAATGGTAAATTCCCAGGCTCAGGTGGTTTTGTTTGGGACCGCCTGTGGACTCGGAAAGTACCAGGATGGATTCGCTGTCAGGAAACCAGCGGGCAAGTGTTTTCACCTCAGCGCCAAAATTCAAAATCTCGCGGTCATCACTGCCGTCCACGTCCACCAGGTAAATCTGGCGCCCTGCCGGGTGGCGGTCCCGGCGCGGGTAAAGAAGGTGGGTGCCAGCCCGGTTGAGGGCGGGCTGCAGCCAGGTGCCAATCACAGGCCGGGCAATGGGCACCCGCTCGCCGCTGAACAGGTCATGCCGATAAACCCAGCTGGATTCGATTGCACAATCCCTGGCAAAATCGTAGTTAACGCCGTAAAAGATCGTCCGCCCGTCCGGGTGCAGCTCACCGCCGCGCAAGAAGTAAGGCGGGTTGTCGGGCGTCAGCGGCTGCATTTCCAGGGGATGATCGATGTAAACCTGGAACAGACGCCGGCGCTCGTTGCCATCATGGTCTTCACCCACCAGCAGCGAGCGCGAATCCGACGCCCAGCCGGAAAAATACGTCGCCTGTGACGTGCGGGTCAGCGCGAGCGGTGGGGCAGCCCCATCCACCGGCACCAGGAAGACATCGATATTTTCATGCACCCGGTACCATTCGAAAGCGACCCAACGCTGGTCTGGTGAAAGATATGCCCCCAGGACGGTAGGCAGGTGAAGCAGCTGGTCCAAAAAAGGCTCGGCACGCATCGGCTCCTCCACATTCTTGATTTCTTTGATTGTAGCATGGATGGGCAGAATGAATATTTACCATCCACTTGGATGTTGACAGGATGGTGAACGGATGGTAATATACATCCATAAAACATCCATATGGATGGTAAGGAGATGGCGAAATGGAACTTAACATTACTCTCACACCTGTACCTGCCGTGAAAACCCGACGCCTGCTGGCAGTGGGCTATATCAAGTACCGGAGCGACCCAAGTAACGGCGAATTTGAAAACGGGTCAGCGACCGGTCGTTTGCAGGTGCACGGGCTGCTCGTGATCGACGAAACTGAGATAGGCACCCCCTTGCCCCCCGGCGGCGAGGACATCTATGGCTGAGACCGAAAAAATCACGATCAATATGAGCATCGTCGACCTGGGGCAGATCGACCTGCTGGTGGACCAGGGTTTTTACTCGAACCGCACAGATTTTATCCGCACTGCCATCCGCAACCAGCTGCAGACGCATGCCGAGCAGGTGCAGCAGGTGGTAGTCAGCCAGACTATGGCGGTCGGGACGGTGATTTTCAACCGCACCGACCTGGAAAAGGCGGTCGCCAGCGGGCGCAAGTTGGAAGTGAAAGTTGTGGGGATGCTGTCTATGGCGGAGGACATCACCCCGGAGCTGGCGCAGCAGGCGATCCAATCCATCCAGGTGCTGGGTGTGTTCCGGGCCAGCGAAATGGTGAAAGCCGCCCTGGCAGACCGCACGCGCTGAGGCTGTATGGGGGTGTTTCTAACGCAGATCTAACTCGCGATCCGGACAACCTGCGGTAAAATTAGCCCAGACTCTGAGGGGTAAGGAGATTGCATGGCGCATACACCCACCCGGGACCGGATCAACCCCGAGACAATTGACACCACTCCGCTGCGCAGGCCAGATTGGATTAAAAGTGCGCGCCCCGGCAGGTGAAACTTACGAGTGGCTGCACGACCTGATGCGCAGCAAAGAACTGCACACGGTGTGCGAGGAAGCGCGCTGCCCCAACATGGGCGAGTGCTGGGGGGCGGGCACGGCCACCTTCTTAATGATGGGTGACGTCTGCACCCGCACGTGCGCATTTTGCGACATCAAACGCGGCCAACCCAACCCGCTCGACTGGCTGGAGCCGGAGCGCATCGCCCAGGCCGTTAAATCCATGAGCCTCAAGCACGCGGTCATCACCAGCGTCAACCGCGACGACCGTAAAGATGGTGGCGCCCCGATCTTCGCGATGGTCATCCGGCGCATCCGCGCGCTGCAGCCGGGCTGCTCGATCGAAGTACTGATCCCCGATTTCAAGGGCAGCATTGAAGCGCTCAAGATCGTGCTGGATGCTCGCCCTGAAATATTGAACCACAACGTTGAAACAGTGCCGCGCCTGTTCAAAACCGTGCAGCCGCAGGACCGCTACGAGTGGGCACGGGCGACCCTGTCGAATGCCAAACAGCTCGACCCGGATGTGCTCACCAAGTCCGGCATCATGCTGGGGCTGGGCGAGACCCTGGACGAGGTCAAAGCAACCATGCGCGATTTGCGGGCCTGGGGCGTGGACATCCTGACCATCGGGCAGTACCTGCAGCCCAGCAAAAAACACTTGCCGATCGCACGTTATTACACACTGGACGAGTTCAAGGAACTGAAGGAATTCGGGCGCCAGATTGGTTTTAAATGGGTGGAGAGTGCGCCGCTGGTGCGTTCTTCCTATCACGCCGCTGACCAGGTGCGCGCCTTGAGCATTGTGCACCGCAAGCTGTACGGTGACGGGGTGATGAGCAGCCCGGCAGTCTGAACGATACCAACGAACAAAAACGTGCCGCTGGCCAGCGGCACGTTTTTTGATTCGGGAAAAAGATCAACCTTCCGCTGATTCAGCCGGTTCTTCCAGCTCTTGCGCGAGCAGGGGCAGCCGCCGCCGGGTATAGGCCTCAAAATCGAGCTGACCGCGCTCGTAGGGCTCATCCATCAGGTGTGAGGAGAAGATAAAATCGGCGGTAGCCCGGTTATTGGCGATCGGGATATTGTACATTACGGCTATACGCAGCAGGGCTTTGACGTCGGGATCGTGCGGCAGGGGCTCCAGCGGGTCCCAAAAAAAGATCAGCACATCGATCTCGCCCTCGGCGATTTTTGCACCAAGCTGCTGGTCGCCGCCGAGCGGGCCGCTCATCAATTTATGGATGGAGACGCCTAGCTCACCTTCCAGCACACCGCCAGTCGTGCCGGTGGCGTACAGGGTGTGGCGGCTGAGCTTCTCGCGGTTGAATTTCGCCCATTCCAGCAGCTCGCGCTTTTGGTTGTCATGCGCCACGAGGGCAATGCGCTTGAGTTTGCCCATAAAGCGGGTGGGACGGTCCATTTCGCTCCTTCTCTATGTGCGGTGCAAGCTGGAGTTCAATCGAATCAAGATCCGCTCGCTCGCTGGCCTGGATCCTATGCTCCTGATTCTACCTGAAATCCGACCAAAAACCCACCTGGAAACAGCGCGGACGGATAGAACCGCCAGAAAAGCTGTGATAAACTGGGCGGCGGGAGCACGCCAACCATGATCAAGTTAATTGCCTTCGATGCCGATGACACCCTGTGGGAGAACGAAGCCCTGTACCAGATGGGCCGCCGCCGCTTCGAGGCGCTGTTGGCGAAATACGGCATCGATGCCCCGCCCATCGAGCAGATCGATGCCATCGAAATCCGCAACCTGCCCTACTACGGCTACGGGGCGATGAGCTTCGTGCTGTCGCTGATCGAGGCCGCCATCGAGCTGACGGGAAGCCGCATCGCCGCCGTGGATATCCGCGAGCTGCTGAATCTGGGTAAAGAAATGCTTGGAGCGGAGGTGGTGCTGTACGAGCACGTCCCCCAGGTGCTGAGGGAGCTGAGCCAGGACTACCCGCTGATGCTGATCACCAAGGGCGACCTTAACCACCAGCAGACCAAGGTAGAAAAATCGGGGCTGGCGGGGTACTTCGCGCATGTGGAAGTGGTGCACGACAAGAACCCGGGCATCTACGCCGCGATTTTCGAGCGCCGCGGCGCCCAGCCTTCAGAGGTTCTCATGGTGGGCAACTCGCTGAAGTCCGATATCCTGCCGGTGCTGGAGCTGGGCGGAGCGGCGGTGTACATCCCCAACGCGCTCACCTGGAGCCACGAGGTGGTCGCCTCGCCCCCCTGGGCGGAGGGGCGCTACGTGCAGCTTGAACACATCGGCCTGCTGCCGGAGGCTGTCAGGGGATTGAGTTCGGGCCCTGTACCAGGGGGAATAGCGGCTTAAGGGTAGGCCTCCACCGGCGGGAGCTCCGGGCTCTCGGTGCGGAGAGGCCCGGTGATCACATCCCCGTACAACCATGTGAGATCGCCTGTCTCCCAGGTGATCGTTCGACCTCCCGTCTCCCAATCGATTACCAGATCCAGGGCAACTTTCCCATCCTGGTTCAAGATCTGCAGGTGACCCATGAGGAGGGAGATTCCGGATTCCTTACTCATCCCTTGAAGCGCTAAAAACGAATCGAACAATTTCCTGCTCGGATCATTCTTTTCCGAAAAGTCCAGCCCTCTAACGACCAGCTCCAGTTTTTGACCCTGCCCGCCGGGGGTCTCCATCGGGCTCACCTCCAGGCGCTCCAGCTCGATCCCGGGCAGGTCCTGCAGGCCGAGCCGGTCGCGCACGAGGGCCTCCATCTCCCGGTCGGACAGCGCCGGCTGGAGGGGCGCATCGAGCTGCTGGGAGGGGTCGTCGGGGTGGAAGAAGTCCTGCACGCCGAAAATCGCCTCGCCCCGGGTGTTGAGGATATTGACCCGCACGCTGTCCAGGCGCTGTCCCGGCGCGGTACGCCAGGGCAGCTTCGCGCTGCGCCAGGCTCATGTGCCGGGTGTCGGCGATGTCCAGCGTATCGCCGGTCGCCTGGCTCTGCAGGTTGATCTCGACCGCGAACGGGAGGCGTGAGCTGACTACGACCGATTCCACGGGCACACCCTGCTCCGCCAGCCGGGCGGCGAGCTGGTCGGCAAAATCAGCCTGGGCGCGCGTGATGAATATACCAACCCCAGCAATGAAAACCAGCAGAAAGACGCCTGCCAGGATGATAAGAATTCGCCGTCTGTGAATATTCATCGTTCACCTGAGATACAGTCGAAGGTGTGAATTTGGCATCGCTGCCCCCTTCTATCTTACTGATAACCCTTTAAAAAAAACAATATGAACTTCGCCACAAGGGTTGGTAAAAAAAATGGCGCCTCATAAACCCAGGGGCGCCAGGTGGTTTTACTCTTATCCCCGTCAATAACCGCCAAAGACAGCTGTAGCCACCCAATTGAAGAGCGGCGCGGCGAAGATGGTCAGCGCTACCAGCCCAACTGCAGTCGCCCCGGCAGTCAGGTTAACCCATGGGTCTCGGCGCACGACCGGGTCGCCGTCGCGCATGAACATGTAGACCACCACCCGCAGGTAGTAGTAAGCCGAGACGAGCGAGGTCAGCACGCCGATCAGCGCCAGGCCCATAAAGCCGCCCTCGATGACCGTATTGAACAGGTAAAACTTGCCAACAAAACCCAGGGTGGGCGGGATGCCAATGAAGGAGAGCATGAACACGGTCATGGCAAGCGCCAATCCAGGATGCTTGCGCCCCAGTCCGGCGTAATCCTTCAGCAGCAGGCCCTTGCCCTCTTTTTGCTCCAGAGCGATGACCACTGCCCACGCCCCAAAGCTGGTGAGCGAATACGCCACCAGGTAGAACAGGGCCGAAGCCACCGCATCCGAGGCGATCTGCTCCTGCCCGTAAGGAACAAGCGCCATCATGATGTAGCCGGCATGGGCGATGCTCGAATAGGCCAGCATGCGCTTGATATTGGTCTGGGCGATGGCAATCATATTGCCCACGATCATTGTCAGGGCGGCGATAACCCAGATCACCGGGGTGAGATCCACGGAGACCGACGGCATGGCGAGCACGAACACGCGCAGCAGGGCAGCAAATCCAGCAGCCTTGGCGCCCGCCGCCATGAAGGCCGTCACCGCGCTAGGGGCGCCCTCATACACATCCGGCGTCCACATGTGGAACGGCACCGCCGCCACCTTGAACCCGAGGCCGATCAAAAGCAGCGCGCCCCCGATGGTAAAGATGAGCGGGTTGAGGACATCTCCACCGGTGACAGCGGCCACAATTTCGGGGATGGAAGTCGTACCAGTCATCCCGAACAGCAGAGCGATGCCGTACACCACAAAACCGGAGGCAAACGCGCCCATCAGGAAGTACTTGATGCCAGCCTCCTCGGAGGCCAACTGCGGGCGGGCCAGCCCGGAGAGCACGTACAGCGGGATAGAAAGCAGCTCGAGCGCCAGGAAAACGATGATCAGGTCGTTTGCCGAGCCCATGAGCATCATCCCCGAAACTGAAAACAAAAGCAAAATGTAGTACTCGCCGCGCTCCAGGCCCATCCGGTTCAGGTAATCGTATGCCAGGGCAATGCCCGCCAGGCCGATCCCCAAAAAGAGCACGTTCATAAAGACCGCGAAACCGTCCACCACCACTTTATCGTCGAAAGCATTAAGCTGCTGCCCAGCTTGCAGAACGGAAAGCACAATACCCACCACCAGGCCCAGCGCAGCCAGCAGCGCCATGGTCCCTTTGCGGGCACCATCCTGCAAAAACATGTCGACGAACAGCATCACAACCGCCCAGCCGGCGACAAAGATGAAGGGCAGCAGCACGAGCATGTCGTTGAGAAATTCAGCCACGGTCATATGCAGGCTCCCTTACGGCAAACCGGCGACAGCCACCGATTGGACAATCGCCACGACTTTATCCACTGTGGGGGCTATCAAAGTAAAAAATGGTTTCGGATACAAACCAATCCAAAAAATCAAGATCAGCAGCGGGACGAGGGTGGCGATCTCGCGCCAGTTGATATCCTTGAGGACTTTATTCTCGTCTTTCGTCACCGGCCCCAGGAACAGCTTCTGGAACATGTAAAGCATGTAAATGGCAGCCAGGATGACACCAATCACCGCCAGCCCGGCAAACCAGTAAGAACCGAGCACGCCTCCGGGGCTCCCGGCGCCCCACGCGCCGAGCATAATTGTAAACTCACCTACAAACCCGTTCAGCCCGGGCAGCCCCATGGAAGACAGGGCTACCACCAGAGTTAACACGGCGTACACTGGCAAGATCTTCCACAGACCACCGAAGGCGTCCATATCACGCGTGTGGCGGCGCTCGTATAGCATGCCGACCAGGAGGAACAGGGCACCCGTGCTCAAACCGTGGTTCACCATTTGCAGGATGGCACCCTGCACACCCTGTGAATTCAGGGCAAACAAGCCCAGCATCACAAATCCCAGGTGGCTGACAGAGGAATAAGCGACCAGTTTCTTAACATCCTTCTGTGCAAAGGACACCATCGCCCCATACAGAATGCCGATTACTCCCAGCGCAGCAATCCACGGGGCCAATTGGACAGATGCATCCGGGAAGAGGGGGATGTTGAAGCGGACGAACCCGTACGTGCCCATTTTCAACAGCACGCCTGCCAGGATGACCGAGCCGGCGGTAGGTGCTTCGACGTGGGCATCAGGCAGCCAGGAGTGCAGGGGCCAGATCGGCACTTTAATAGCGAATGCGATCCCAAACGCCAGGAACAACCCCAGTTGAATATTGGCCGGGATGCCGCCCAGGTCGATCAGGTCGGGCACGTTAAACGTGCCCTGCTGGATGCCCAGCCACAAAATCGCCAGCAGCATGAGGAGCGAGCCTGCCATGGTATACAGGAAGAACTTGATCGCGGCGTAGATGCGGTTCGAACCACCCCAGATGCCGATCAAGAAATACATCGGCACCAGGGTGAATTCCCAGAAGATGTAAAACAAGAACAGGTCCTGAGCCAGGAACACACCGACCATGCCGACTTCGAGCAGCAGAAAGAAAACCATAAAATCCTTAACCCGGTCCTCGACGGCAGTCCAGGTTGACAGGATGGCGATCGGTGTCAGGATCGTGGTCAGCATCAACAGCAGGATGCTCAGACCATCCACTCCCATGTGGTATTCGATGGTCCAGTTGGAGATCTGGATCCAGGGCAGCTGGACTACCATCTGCAAATCCGGGTTGTTCGGATTAAACTGAACCAGCACCCAAATCGAAATGCCAAAGGTGATCAGCGACGTTATCAAGGCCACCCAGCGGATAACATTCTTCTGCTCGGGTTTCAAAAAGAGCAGGATCAACACCCCCACCAGCGGGAAAAAGGTGACCAGCGTCAAAGGTTGGAGAATAAAGTTCATAGTCAGCCCTCAAGCTACAAATTCGAGCCTAGTCCGGCTCAGCGCAGGATCAAATAACCAATGATGATGACTACACCCAGGAACAGGCTCAGTGCGTAGTTTCTGACAAACCCGGTCTGCATGCGGCGCATCCTGGCCGCGATCGCCTGAGTGACATTCCCCAGGCCGTTGGCAACCCAATCAATGATGCCCAAATCGACGCGCAATGAAAGAAATTGAGCAAGGATCTTGAATCCACCTGCAAGGACGGTGTCGTGGAACCAGTCATGCCAGAAGCGCCAGTCCACATAATCTGCAAACACATGGGACAGCTGGATGTACGGATTGATGATCAGGGTAAAGTAGACTTCATCCACCCAATACTTGTTCTCCAGGACGTTGAAGACCGGTCTGATCATCCGGCTGAGCGGGTCTTCCTCGCCCTTCTCCATGTACTTACGCCCGTAGAGCAGCCAAGCCAGGAAAATCCCCACCAGCGCCAGGACAACGGAACCCACGGCAATTAACACGCTGAAATCGACAGTCTCCATCTCGATTTCAAACACTTCAAAGGCTGCTGCCAGGAAGTGGTGAAACGTGGAAAAACCCGGCAAGTTGAGCATACCGCCGAAGAAGGAAAGCACCGCCAGAATGATAAGTGGGATGGTCATAACAAGCGGGCTTTCGGTGGCCTTCCCGGCGGCGTCACTGCGCGGCTTGCCAAAAAACACCATCAATACCTGGCGGCCCATGTAGAACGCGGTCAAAAATGCAGCAATTGCCAGCAGGATGAAAACCGTCGGGTTGAGGTGGCTGGCCTCCAGCAGAATCTCATCTTTAGAGAAAAACCCGGCGAGCGGGGGAATTCCTGCCAGGGCAAGCGAGCCGATCAGGTAAACCCAGAACGTGGTTTTCATACGGCCGCGCAGGCCGCCCATAAAGCGCATATCCTGCGGGTCGAAGTCAGGCTCCTTGGATTTCTTTTTCTTCTTATAACCAACTTCCTCGTGGGCGTGATGTTCCACCTCATGCTGGCCGCGCTCCATGCCCTGGATGACGGAACCAGAAGAGAGGAACAAAAGCGCTTTGAAGAAGGCGTGGGTCACCAGGTGGAACATGCCGGCCACAAACGCGCCCATCCCGACGGCAGCTACCATGAAACCCAGCTGGCTGACCGTGGAATACGCCAACACCTTTTTGATATCGTACTGCCCGATGGCAATCGTCCCGGCAAACAGGGCAGTGATGCCGCCGACCAGCGCCACAACATTTTGGGCCTGCGGCACCTGGACGAAAATCGGCGCAGAACGAGCCACCAGATACACGCCAGCGGTCACCATGGTGGCAGCATGGATCAGGGCCGAAACTGGTGTTGGGCCAGCCATGGCATCAGGGAGCCACACATACAGCGGGATTTGGGCCGATTTGCCGGTCACCCCTACCAGCATGAAAAGCGTAATCGCCAGGACGACACTCGGCATGGCGGCAGCGATTTCCGGTGCCTGGGTGAAGACAGTATCGAAAGTCAGCGAACCGAAAGCCCAAAAGATCGCAAACATAGCCAGCAGCAGCCCGGCATCGCCAATGCGGTTGGTGATGAATGCTTTATTCCCGGCGATCGCATTCCCGATTCCATCTTTCCCTTTTTCATACCAGAACCCGATCAACAAGTAGGAGCACAGGCCCACACCTTCCCAGCCGACGAACAACATCAGGTAATTGTTGCCCGTTACCAGGATCATCATCATTGCAATGAACAGGTTGAGGTAAACAAAAAAGCGGCGGAAGCGCCCAGGATCGCCGTTATGGCGCACATCATCGTGCATGTACCCAATGGCATAAATGTGAATCAGGGTGCCGATTCCGGCGACGACCAGCATCATTGTTGTGGAAAGCGTGTCAACCCGGAAGGACCAATCCACTATAAAATCGCCGATGTGGATCCATTCCAGGAAAGGCACCACAACCGGCTCAAAGTGGTTGGTAGACAGGGCATAGCCCATGACGACCGCCACGACGAACGCCAGGCCGGAGGCCAGGCTGGCGATGGTACCGACCACCTTCTCCCCAAGCCGTCCACCGAAGATCATATTGATCAGCAGGCCAATCGCCGGTAAAAACACGACAAGGGGCACCAGGTTATACAAACCGCCAGATTCACTTAGCATCATGACTGACTCTCCATCATCTGGATTCGCCCGCTACCCTTTCAAGGTGCTCAATTCGTCCACGTTAATCGTCTGGCGGGAACGAAAGATGGCAACGACCATGGATAATCCCACCGCCACCTCGGCGGCTGCGACGGCAATCACAAAAAACACGAAGACCTGCCCTTCCATGGACAGGTAGTGACGAGCATAGGCGACAAACGCCAGATTGGCAGCATTCAGCATCAGCTCGACCGACATAAACATGACGATCAAGTTTTTGCGAAGCAATACGCCCATCGCCCCCAGAATGAACAGGATGGCCGAGAGACCGATGTAGTAGTTCACTGAAACCATGCAAATTCCTCCCCGAAAACGCCTGCCACCAACGCGTCGCTACGCGCCGTGCGGTTTCGCGTTTTTGACCATGACAATGACACCGACCATTGCCACCAGCAGCAGAAGTGCAATGAGCTGCACCGGCAGGCCGAATTGATTGTAGAGGGTATTCGCCAGCGCCTGCGGGCTACCAAAACCTTCGGTCAAGGCTGGCATCGCTCCACTGAGGCCCTGTGTCCCACGAAACAACAGAATGTAAGCGGTCTCGCCGATCAATGCTACCCCCAGCACAAGCGCCATGGGGCGCTGCCAGCGGGTGCTTTCCTCGCTGGATAGACGCTCAACACCCAGCAGCATGATCACGAATAAAAACAAGACCATGATCGCCCCAGCATAAACCGTAATTTGCGACATCGCGATAAATGGCCCTCCCAGGAGCAAATAATACAACGCAATGGTCACAAAATTCAGCACCAGGAACAGCGCCGAATAGATGGTATTACGGCTGACGATCATTCCCACCGCGCTGGCGACGGAAATGATGGCAACGGCAAAAAATAGGAACAGATCAGCGCTCATCAAATCTCCCCTCAGTCTTTCGGATTTTCCATCACAGGTATCGAGCGGTTGAATATGCCGGGTTCTACCTGCTGGGGGGTGGTTTTGCCGCCTTCCGGGATAGATGCAAGCAGCATTTCTTTGGTATAGATCGACTGGCGGCGGTCGGTGAAGGACAGCTCGTAGTTATCTCCCAGAACGATGGCCTCGGTCGGGCAGGCATCTTCACAATAGCCGCAGAAGATGCAGCGCAGCATGTTGATTTCGTACGTACTGGCATAACGTTCGCCTGGCGAGAACCGCACCTCATCGCTGTTTTCCGCGGCTTCCACAAAGATGGCATCCGCCGGGCAAGCTGCAGAACACAACGAGCAGCCGATACAGCGCTCCAGACCGTTTTCATACCGCTGGAGGACATGCCGTCCTTTAAACCGGGTGCGAACCGGACGCTTGACTTCCGGGTATTGGACGGTTACCGGCTTTTCAAACATCGACTTGAAGGTCGTCGACAGACCACGGAACAGTTCACGTATCATCAGCTCCTCCTACGATCCAGCACTGATCAACACAACAACCACACCGGTAATAAGAACATTCGCCAGGGCAACCGGGAACAAGAACTTCCAACCAAATGCCATCAGACGGTCATAACGGATGCGCGGCAGTGTTGCCCGCACCCAGATCATTCCACCCAGCAGTACGATGATTTTCGCCAGCAGCACAAATGGGCCAATCCAGGCCAACCAGTCTGGATACTCGATGAACGGCAGGCGGTAGCCGCCCAGGAAGAGAGTGGCTGCGATGGCGCTCACCGCGATCATTTTGATGTATTCCGCCATAAAGAACAGGGCAAATTTCATCCCCGAATATTCCGTGTGGTAGCCAGCAGTGAGCTCCTGCTCCGCTTCAGGCATGTCGAACGGTGCCCGGTTGACCTCGGCTAGAGAAGCGATCAGGAAAATTAGAAAACCGATCGGCTGGTAAATCACAAACCAGACATTACGCTGCCGCGTTGACAATCTCGTACATGCTCAGCGAGCCGGCAATAATCACCGGGCCAACAAACGCCAGACCCAGGGCCAGCTCATAACTGATCATCTGGGCGGAAGAACGCAGCCCACCGAGCATGGCATATTTGTTATTCGACGCCCAGCCCGCCAGGACAATCCCGTACACCGAAATCGAAGCCACCGCCAGGATATACAACACTCCCACATCAATGTCGCTGATCCCTAAGCGAATCTGGCGTCCAAACAGGTTGATGCTGTCGCCCCATGGAATTACGGCGGTAATGATCAAAGCGGGTATGACGGTGATCACTGGCGCCAGAATAAACAAAAATTTGTCGGACCGGGCGGGGATCAGCTCTTCCTTGAAAATAAGTTTTACGGCATCGGCAATCGGCTGCAGAATACCCCGTGGACCGGCCCGGTTAGGGCCAATGCGGACCTGTATGCGAGCCAGCAGTTTGCGCTCGTACAACGTGAGGTAAGCAAAGCCGATGGTCATTACCAGGAGGATGATGACCGACTTAATGATCCATTCCCAGACTAAGGCAGCTTCCATAGAGTACCCTCGTTTTTACGGTGGCCGATGCCGGTGAGTGCTTATGCCCACCCACTGATTGGCAGGCGCCAGCGCTCAAGCGGCCTGCGATACTGCCAGCCGCACCGACGCCGGTGCAGGCCCTTTCACCGGAATTCCCATACTCCGCGGCACCAGCGCAATTCCGTCTGGAACGCCGGGCCTGACTTTGACCAAAACTTCATAAAACTCACCTGCCAGCTCCAGGGCGACCGTACTGCCATCCCGCACCCCGAATCGCTCGGCTGTCGCCTCATTCAGGACTGCCTGGGGTTCTGCAAGTCGCGGCTGCAGGACTTTGGATGGGGTCAGCGTGGTGCCCCGGTCATACAGGGTGGTGACCGGCACAACCCACAGGCGGTCATCGGCGGGGACAACCACACCCTCTGGCTCCAGCCAATTCACCTGGAACAATTTACGGCGCTGAGCCGCAGGCGCTAACTGAACACCCAGACCTTGCTTGTTTTCGTACGTGGTGCCGCCATAGTACAGGTCGCTGCGCCCGATGATCGGCCACTGCGTGTGTGTGTGCGCCAGCGCACGGTAGCTGAGGTCGGCAAAATCTGCCACCTGCGCGGCAATCTGGGCGAAAATCAGCGAGGTTGCCCGGCTTTCAATTTTTAAGCCCAGCAGCCCACCGATGGCAGCCGTGATGGCGAAATCAGGCCGAGGCCCGTCGAGGGCCGGCACTGCCGGGAAGAACCGCTGCACCCGGCGCTCGCCCGAAGTGAACGTGCCTTCGCGCTCCGTTTGGGCAGTTACCGGCAGGACTACATCCGCTCGCCGGGCAGTTTCCGTCAGGAATAATTCCTGGACGACTACAAACCCGGCTTCACTCACTGCCTGAGCCAGAACCGGGTCATCACCAGCCGGGTCAGCGGCAGCCACATAGACTGCCTGAGCGCCAGCCAGCTCATCTGCCAGAGAAGTGGAAGGGGTGAATCCCAATTCCCAGGCCCCCTGGGTGTTGGCAGATGACCAGACACCCAGCAGACCGTTATTCGGTTTGCCAAGGTGGTCCGTCAGGAACAACAGGTTGGCACAAGCCTGGGCCAGCACCTGCGAGTTCGTCAGGGTCATGCCATCCTGACCGAACAGGATGATCCCATGACGCGCTTCGGCAAAAATTTTCGCTGCGGCAGCCAGTTCGCGGGAGGGTTTGTAACCCGCCAGCCAATCCGGCAGGCGCGTCTTTTTGCTGTCCAACGCGGCAATCATGGCAAGCACCGCGGCAGCTTCGCGCCCATATTTGACCGGCAGCAGGTGAGTGGCAAATTTGTCCAACTTCGTCGGGCGCGGGTTCATAACCATCAAACTTGCGCCGCGGTCAGCCGCCTGTTTGACGCGCAGCCACCATATTGGGGCTTCCTCTTCCAGGTCTGATGCAATAACTAGAATCGCATCGCCCGGGCCAAGTTCTGCAAAGTTGGTCCCGGCACTCACACCCATTTGGGTGATGAGGTCACCGCCAGCCATAAAGGTATCCTGCCGGGCTTTCCCGGCGAGACTCTGATTGAGCTGACGGATATTAAACAAATCTTCGTTCGCCAGACGCCCGCCTACCAGCGAAACAAAACTGCCGCGCGCCTCCTTAAACCGCGAGGCCACCAAATCCAGGGCTTCTTCCCAGCTGGCTTGTTCCAGCTGCCCATTGCGGCGGATAAGGGGGGACGTCAGGCGCCGTGGGCTTTCCGTATACTGGTAGCCAGCGAAGCGCCCTTTATCACAGATCCAAATTTCATTCACCGATTCGTTCTGGCGCGGCAGTACCCGCTTTACCACAAGTTTTCCATTAGAGCGGGCTTCACGGCGGATATTGTAGGTAATATTGCAGCCCACCGGGCACTGGGTGCAGACCGAAGCAATCGGTTTAAGCTCCCAAGGGCGCGCCCCAAACCGGAAATCAGCCGTCGTCAGCGCACCTACCGGGCAAATATCGGTAGTATTGCCGGAAAAATAGGAATCAAAACCAGGTTCCGAGAAAGTTACAATCTCCAGGGAACGGCCGCGCTGCTGGAAGCCAATCACCGGATCCGCTGCAATTTCATCCTGAAAGCGCACACAGCGCGCGCATTGGATGCAGCGCTCGCGGTCCAGGTAAATCAACTCACCCAGGGGAACATGCTTGGCAAGGTGCATCTTCTCATCATACAAGAACCGGCTCGCCCCTGGTCCATGCTCCATCGTCAGGTTTTGGAGCGGGCACTCACCGCCCTTGTCACAGATAGGGCAATCCAGCGGATGGGAGGTCAGGATAAACTCGACAATTTCACGGCGCGCGGCCTCCACTTTTTCGCTCATCCCGACCACAACCATACCCTCGGAGACAGGGGTCGTGCAGGCCGTATCTAGCTTGAGTCCAAACTGGATTTGCGGTGTGCCATCTTCATTGAGCAGCGGCTCGCGCGTGGTGCGGTCAATGGCAGGTCGACCGATATCCACCAGACACATCCGGCACATACCCACCGGTTCCATTTTGGGGTGATAGCAAAATACCGGGACGTCAATGCCAACTTTTTTGGCAGCATCGACCACCAGCGTGCCTTCCGGAACGGTAACCGGGACATCGTCAATCAATAATGAAATCATCTTTGCCATAAATGTCTCCACATAAGTCGTTCCCGCCGGTCCGGTCAATCTGCAGCGGCAGGTTGTGGTTTGGCATCCAGTACCCGCAGCTCAAAATCCGATTTGAATCGTTCGAATCCAGAGACCACTGCCATCGTGGAAAATTCACCCAGGGCACATAAACATTTCCCCTGGATATTATGAGCCACATCATTCAGCAGCTGCAAATCTTCAACCCCAGCTTCACCTGCGGTAATCCGGTCGGAGATATGCATCATCCAGTACGTGCCCTCACGGCACGGCGTACATTTGCCGCAAGATTCGTGCTTGAAAAAGTGCAGTACCTTATTTATTACCCAGTCCAAATTCACCGAATCATCGATGATGATAACCGATGCCGAACCCAGCGAGGAACCCACCTTCTGGACATTTTCATAATCCATAGGAGTGTCCAGGGCCTCCTCGGTCGCCACAATCAGAGCAGAAGATGCCCCCGCAGGCATAATCGCCTTGACGGCATGATTACCAGGAATACCACCGCCATGGGTAAAAATCAGCTCGCGGAAGGTGGTGCCCAAAGGTAGTTCATAATTGCCGGGCCGGTTGATGCTGCCTGACAGGCTAAAAATTTTGGGTCCGGGGCTGCGTTCCGTGCCAATTGTCTTGTACCAGTCTGCGCCACGTTCAATGATCAGGGGCACGTTGGCAAACGTCTCAACGTTGTTGACTATTGTGGGTTTGCCGAACAAACCGAATGAAGGCGGGAACGGCGGGCGCAAGCGCGGCTGCCCGAGCTTGCCTTCCAGCGATTCAAGCAGCGCGGTCTCTTCGCCGCAGATATATGCTCCGGCGCCCAAATGAGTGTACAAGCGCAGCGAATACTCGCTGCCAAACAGGCGCTCACCAAGCAGCCCTGCCTGTTCGAGCTCAGCAATGCGCCGGTCGAGCGCGGCAGCCAGCTCCCAAAACTCACCGCGCAGGTAGATATAGGCAGCATTGGCCTTGACGGCATACGCACAGATCATTAACCCTTCCAGGAATTGGTAAGGGTTACCTTCCATGATCTCGCGATCTTTAAATGTACCCGGCTCCGATTCATCAGCATTGGCGACCACGTAATGGGGCCAGCTGTTGCTATCAATAAACGACCATTTCAAACCGGTGGGGAAACCAGCCCCGCCACGACCGCGCAGTCCTGAAGCTTTGACCTCATCGACAATTTGCTGCTGGGTGAGCGTGGTTACTGCTTTTTCAAAAGCCGTATATCCGCCGTGCTGACGGTAGACAGCGAGCGTGTCCAGTTCGGGAATTTCGCGATGGCGGAGGAGGAGATAAGCGCTCATGCGTCAGCTTCCTTCGTTTCATCTATTGGGGTCTGCGGCTCAACCGGTGCGGTGGATTCAGGTCCTGGTGGAGCAGGATCCGGCGATAAATCGGGTTCAGCCGCCGCGGGAATGAGGATGTCCGCAGAATCATCAGGGGATGCCGGCAGCACGGCAACATCAGGCGATGCACTCGCCTGCGGCTCAACTGCTGGCTGTGCTGCTACCGGCTGAGATTGTTTCCCCGCGGGCGATGGTGCTGGAGTAGCACCGTCCGAACGCCAGTGCTCAACCAGCTGCAGCGTGGTCTCGACCGTCTGGTTTTCGAAATAACGGATACCCGCGCTGTCCTGCACCTGGTACATTGGGGCCTTATCGCAGGCTGCCAGGCACATAACCGCCTCAACCGTTACCAATCCATCTGCCGTTGTGCCGCCCACCTGAATCCCCAGATTTTCACACAGATTTTCAAGAAACTGGTCGGCACCGCGCAGCGCGCAGGGTAGATCATTGCACACCTGGATGCGATGCTGCCCTTCTGGATGGTCGTGATACAGGGTGTAAAACCCGACAATGGACCCGACATCAGTCGAAGAAATATCCAGGATTTCTCCGATCTCCTGCAGGTCGGTGCGGTTCACATAGCCATGTTCTCGCTGTGCGAGATATAACATGGGCATGACGGCTGCCCGTTTCTGATCAGCCGGATATTTTGCCAGGATGCCCTGGATTTCGTCAGGGTACTTTGTCAATAGTGAATTCACCGGTCCACATCTCCAAGCACGATATCGACGCTCCCAATGATCCCAACCAGGTCTGCGACCAGGTGGCCCTTCGAGAGCAGGGGCAGTGATTGCAAATTATCAAAGGATGGTGTGCGCCAATAAACCCTGTACGGCTTAGGACCACCATCACCTTCCAGGAAAACACCCAGCTCACCACGCGGGGATTCCACGGATACATATACCGATTCTTCTGGCGCCGGGAAGCCCTCCGTCCACAATTTGAAATGGTGGATGACAGCTTCCATACTGGTCGACAATTCAGCGCGCGGCGGTGGTACGAATTTTCGATTATCACTTCGCACCGGGCCATCCGGCAGCCGGTCAAGGGCCTGTTGAACGATCCGAACCGATTGGCGCATCTCTCCCATGCGGACGATATAACGAGAATAAACATCACCCGCTGTCTGTACCGGGACTTCGAAATCGTATTGATCGTAGCCGCAGTAAGGGCGCAGCTTGCGAACATCATACGGGACGCCGGAACCGCGCAGTGATGAACCAGTCATACCAATGGCCATGGCAGCTTCCGGCGCTATCACGCCAATCCCCTGGGTGCGGTCAAGGAAAAGTGGGTTTTTCGTGAGTAGATCTTCGTACTGGTCAATGCGAGCCGGGAACAATTTCAAAAAATCCTGAACAGCTTCTACAAAACCTGCAGGTGCATCCCGCCACAACCCACCCGGGCGATTGTAGGTCGTCATCATACGCTGACCAGAACACATCTCGAGAATATCCAGAATCATCTCGCGTTCCCGGAAGCAGTACAGGAAGACCGACATTGCCGCCAGGTCCAGGGCATGGGTGCCCAGCCAGACCAGGTGGGAAGCAATCCGCTGAAGTTCTGCCAGGATGACCCGGATTGCCTGCGCCCGGGCGGGCACATCCAGGTCCACCAGTTTTTCGACGGTCAGGCAATAAACCAGATTGTTGCCGATTGTATTCAAGTAATCCAGGCGATCGGTCATCACGGCAGCCTTTTCATAGGTCTTGGCTTCCATATTTTTCTCGATGCCGGTGTGTAGAAAACCAATATCTGGGATCACATTGATGACTTCCTCGCCATCCAGCTCAAGCAAAAGCCGCAGCACGCCGTGAGTACTCGGGTGCTGGGGGCCCATGTTGAGCAGCATGGTTTCACCCTCAAGCGCGCGATCAGAGACCAGATGCTTCAGCTCATCAACAGTAACTTCAGAAATTTGCGCCATAAAATTCTCCCGAGCAAACCTAATAAATCGGTTTATCAAGAATTCGCCGGATCAGGTTTACTGATTACAATCCGCGGTGTTCAACGCCCACGTTATCGCCCGGGCTAACTGCCCAAGTCCACGAATGGTTTTGTAAAGTTTCTGTCAGCATCCATCATCAGGGGTCAATCTTTCGGATGCTTCTTGCGGTCCTGGATTTCCTGGTAATTAAAGGAAAACTGTACTTCCTCATAGCCGAGGGGGTAGTCCTTGCGCAGTGGATGGCCCACCCAATCAAAAGGCATGAGGATCCGGCGCAGATCGGGGTGACCATCAAAATGGATACCAAACAGGTCGTAGGTTTCCCGCTCGTGCCAGTTAGCGCTGGGATAGATCCCGGTCAGGCTCGGCAGGGTTGGTTTTTCACCTCCGACGGGGACTCGCAGGCGAATTTGCTGGTTGTGTTTGTAAGAATTCAATTGGTAGATGACATGAAAGCGCGGGTCACCCGCAGGCCAATAGTCCACCGCCGTGATAAACGGCAGCATTTCAAATTCGAACTCATCGTGCAGAGCGCGGGCAGCTTCAACCAGGTGTTTACCTTCTAGAAGAAGACGAACCTGATCACGGAATTCCGAAACTTCAGCGTCATAACGCGCAGTGAGACTCGCTACCACCGATTGGAGAAACTCGTTCATATTAATTCCAATTCTTCATCTTTTCGCCCTTCACCTTCTCATGAAGGGTCATGATGCCGTGAATCAATGCTTCCGGGCGCGGCGGGCAGCCAGCCACATAAACATCAACTGGCACAACTTCGTCCACCCCCTGGACGAGTGCATAGTTGTTAAAAACGCCCCCGCAAGAAGCACAGTCTCCCATCGAAAGCACCCACTTTGGATCGGGCATCTGGTCGTACAGGCGGCGCAGAACTGGAGCCATTTTGCGCGAAACACGACCCGCCACGATCATTAAGTCTGACTGGCGCGGGCTGGCGCGCATGAGCTCCATGCCAAAGCGGCTCATATCATAGGTAGATGCCTGTGCGCTCATCATTTCAATCGCACAGCATGCCAGGCCAAACAACATCGGCCACATGGCGTTCGTCCGGGCCCAATTAACTGCCTGCTCCAGCCCGACCGTCACGACTCCCATATTGCCAAGCTTTTGTTCTACTCCCATTCCAGGGCTCCTTTCTTCCACGCATAAACAAAACCAACCAGTAATAACACGGTGAACAATCCCATGACCAATAAGCCGTAATAGCCCAGCTGGCGAGCATATCCTGCCCAGGGTAGAAAGAACACCACTTCAACATCAAATAAGATGAAATCAACTGCGATCAGGTAAAAAGCCACCCGGATTCTGCGGGAACCCGGTCCAATCGGGGTCATCCCCGATTCATAAGTTGCGGATTTCCGGGTAGTTGGGCGGCGTGGGCCAAAGGCATGACCCAGGATTACGACAAAGACGGCGAGACCTGCTGCCAGGATGATTAAAGTCGCAAGAGGAAGGTATTCGATCGGCATGACGGCTCCTGACGCGAATAAGGTCCACACATATATGGACAAACTTTATCTAATTTAGAATGTACATTTTATCACAAATGAACCTGGGTGTCAAATTTCACAAGTTACCCAATTTTACTGAATTTTTATGATTTGTGTTGTTTTTCGTTCTGCTTAATCGACCGGTGCTGGCTAGCCAAGGTAATCTCGCAGGTGTCGGCTGCGGGTAGGATGGCGCAGCTTGCGCAGTGCTTTTGACTCGATCTGGCGGATGCGCTCGCGCGTGACATTAAAATACTGCCCAACTTCCTCAAGAGTGTGGTCTTTGCCGTCAATCAAACCAAAGCGTAGTTCAAGCACCTGGCGTTCGCGTTCCGTGAGTACTGCCAGTGCATTTTTGACCTGCTCGCGGAGCATTTCACGCGCGGCTGCATCCATCGGCTCGAGAGCATCCTCATCCTCAATGAAGTCGCCAAGCTGGCTGTTATCTTCGTTGCCCACTGGGCTATCCAGGGAGACGGGTTCTTCGGCGGCGCGCAGGATGCGGCTTACCTTGGCAGAAGCTCGCCGCAGGCGCCTGCGCAGGTCGGCCGGAACTGGGGTGGAATCTGCCTGGTGAGCGAGAATGGTCTGGACATCCTTTGGGTCGAGGAACCCGGCCCTTAAGGCAAGATCCTCAACGGTTGGCTCACGGCCCAGTTTCTGAGTCAGCATCCGGCGCACACGCAGCAAGCGATTGACCGTCTCGAATATGTGCACTGGTATGCGAATTGTACGCGCCTGGTCGGCAATCGAGCGGCTGATTGATTGGCGAATCCACCAGGTTGCATAGGTGCTGAATTTATAACCACGGGTTGGATCGAACTTGGAAACTGCCCGCAGAAGACCCAGGTTACCTTCCTGGATCAGGTCAAGAAATGAGCTGCCGCGGCCAATGTAACGCTTGGCGACACTCACGACCAGCCGCAGGTTAGCACGGATGATCGCATGGTGAGCTTCGCTGGCGCGCAGGCTGATCCCATCCATCTCCTGCTGGAGCAGATATTCATCTGGCAGATTACGCATGAAAACCCGCTCGCTGGGCAGGGCACCTTTTTCCTGCAGTCCGCGCTGCAGCTTGGCTGCCAGATCATCTGGCATGCTGTAAAGGCATAAAAATACGGCAAACGCGTTCCGGGCAACTTCATCCCAGAACCGGTCGCGCCCCCATAGGCCGTTATCCAGATAATTCCGGAGATAAGATGGCTGCTCCTGTGCCCAGGTCTCACGGAGCCCTTGGGCTTCCATTAATATTGGCAGAAGAACCGGCTCTTCATATCCCAGGCGGAGTGTGTCTTCTTGAACACGCTTCCAGGATGTGACCAGCTGTTCATATAATCCCTGGTAAATTCCCCTGGGAAGGCTTTCTCCTGGTTTGGTTGCCGTATGCTGCATCGCCAGTGCATCCACGTTGCGGGCAGCATCCAGGCAGGCAGCCAGCCAAAACTCCTGGTCGCTGGTCAGAAGTTCAATATCACCAATCTCTTTTAAGTAGAGCCGGACGGGATCTTCCCCAAGCTCAATCGCAATCTTCGGGTCTTTCCAGATGTCAATATCCTGGCCTGCCGCCGCATCTTCTTCTACCTGCTCTCCGACCAGCTCATCGGGGTCGGGCTGGACATCCAGGTTTTCATCTGCCTGTGGGAAATCATCGTCTTCTTCGTCTTCGTCTTCCAGATCCGCATCCACCTGCTCTTCGATTTCTTCGACATCTTCCGCCGCAGGCTGGAGTGGGTTCATGCGAGGATCTTTATCAGAATGGCTGTTTTTTGAATTTCCGGAAGGAGACATCAATAAGACCTCATTTCTGTGCAGATACCGCGCGATTTGTATACTGGCCTAAAGCACGATCCAACATCTTTCTACCGAGCACATACTGGCGGAACGTTTCCACATATACACTTGCCCGAAGATCGCCCTCATTCTGCTCGTCTTCCATTAAGAAACGCAGCTGTTCGATCTGCTGATTAAGCTCCCGCCGGCGCAGATCGATCACCACCCGTAGCAGATCCTCTAAAACCCGATCATCGTTCGGATCCAGCTCCCGGGTCAGTTCCAACAACGCTTCAGCCGAGTCCATCAGTGTCTGAGAAAGGCCGTTCAAGACATAGTTTAATGGCTCCACCTCATCCTGGCCCAGTGAATCGACCAGCAGGTGAAAAATCGCCTGGTGATCGCTCCGGCGGAAATCCTGCACACTTAGCCGCCCCAAATTAGCACTTAATAAACTGCGGTCCACCTGAAAGATCAAATCCGGGCGGCGCAAGAGCACCCCCAGGCAGTGAGCCTCCAAGTTTTTGGTGTCGTGCCGAGACACGACGCCCAGGGAGCGTATCTCCCCTGCCGATGCAGGCGATCCGGGGCGCGGGTCCGGCCGCGCGTTGCCCGCCGGGATGGGCCGCGTACAACCAGACTGCGCTCATCTACTCGCAGAAGATGAGCCAGTCGCTGCCGGTAGGTTTCCCTTTCAATCGCAGAAGGCACATCCTCAATAAGTGGTAACACCTGAGCAGCGATTTCGTTTTTCACTTTCGGATCTTCAAGATCCTGGGCGGCGGCGAGCGTTTCCATAACATGCACGACGACTGGCCTGGCCTCTGCAACAATCCGTTCCCAGGCTGCTGGATCAGCAGTGACCACATCATCCGGGTCGAGCCCTTCAGGTAGGGTAGTGACGCGAATATCGGCCTGCAGGCGACCCTCATGCTGCACCAGGCCGAAGGCATCAAAGGACAGCTCGGATTCGCGATCCATCGCCTGCCGGGCTACCTGCAAGCCGCGCAGGGTGGCCTTTTCACCCGCAGCGTCCGAATCCAGAGCCAGCACGATTCGGCGGCTGAATCTTTTGAGCAGGCGCAGCTGGTGCTCAGTGAGCGCAGTACCCATTGGAGAGACCACATTGGTGTACCCGTGCTGGTGCAATGCAATGACATCCAAATACCCTTCTACGATTACAGCCTGCTCCTGAGAGCGGATCGAACGGCGCGCTTGATCCAACCCATACAGCAGTTTACCTTTATCAAACAACACAGTCTGGGGTGAGTTTAAAAACTTGGGCAAATCATCCGGATCCAGAACGCGCGCCCCAAAACCGGCCATCCGGCCGCGCTCATCGCGAATCGGGATCATCACCCGGTGGCGAAAACGATCATACACGCCCCCACCTTCGCGGGTGGTAACCAAACCAGTTTCTGACAGCTCGGCCTCCTGGTAGCCCTTCTGCCGAAAATAAATCAAGGTAGCATCCCAGGATTTTGGTGCATAACCAATGCCAAACGCTTCCAGAACAGCATCATCCAGGCCGCGGCCGCGTAAATACTCCAGGGCCTGTTTCCCAGCAGGCGTATCCAACAGCTGGTGCCGGTAAAATGTAGCCGCCTCTTCGAGGAGATTGCGCAGATGGTCGTTCTGCTCGGCCTGTTCGGCTTCCTGCGGGGAAAATGGGCGGAGCTCAATCCCTGCTTTATCCGCCAGATAACGTAGCGCTTCGCTGAAATCCCAACCTTCTTTCTTCATCACGAATTGAAAAATGTCACCACCTTCGTTGCACTGGCCAAAACAACGCCATGTGCCGGTCTCGGCAAAGACCACAAAAGAAGGGGTGCGGGTATTCTGGTGAAATGGGCAAAAGCCCGTGTGATTTTTTCCTGACCGGCGCAGCGTGACCGTTTCGGAAACCAGATCAACGATGTCAATTCGAGCTTTTACTTCATCGATCACGGACATTTATAAGGCTCTTTCGCAAAGTATGGCAGGAACCACGAACGGGGGAACAGGTAGGAACACAATTAAAGAATTATACCAGCAGGCAGGGGCTGCTTGATGGAGCCGGATTCTTGCAAGCCTGCAATTGCAATTGCTCCTCCAGGGAAGGTGCTTTCCCGAATTGGAGGTTTTAGGGATAGATATTGGGAGGCACGCTTCCAACCCAGACCCAGATTTTCTCACAATCGAGACCACTAACCGAAAGCGAACGCCGCGACCCTGCTTGGGACCCGCGGTGTGCTCCCAAAGACGAGCGGGGTCCGAAATCGCTAAAAACCTTCCAGACGGGAAAAATCTGCAACCCCCTCAGCCAACCCGGAAATCATCTGCAGCATTCCCAGGCGATTGGCGCGTAGGATCGGATCATCAGCCATCACCAGTACGGACTCGAAAAACCGGTTAATCAGGGTTTATCAGCGGTACAAACGCTGCCATAAAATCATCCACCGATCCCTTCTGACGTGGAACCAGTTGGGCGTCCTGGATGGCTGTATAAAGGGCTTCTTCTTCTGGTTCGCAAAACGCTTCGGGCAGCACCACGTAGCGGTCATCTAGGTCCCGGGTGATACGCACACAGCGCGCATAAGCCGGCAAGATCGTACCCCATTCGGGGCGCATCACCCAACCCGTTAATGAAGCAGCCGCCTGTGCGGCACCCGCCGGATCGCGTCCCTGGGCGATTAATACCGCCTCCACCACATCGTAACGCAAACCTTGCTCAAGCAGGGCATTTCGCAGCCGCTCCTGGATAAATATCAGCGCAGCGTCTTGTTCGTCAGCATCGCAGCGGACGGGTAGATGTAGCGCAGCGGCGCGGATCGCCTCCCGCAAATTGATATGCAGGTTCCAGCCTATCAGTGCCAGGATTAATCCAAGGGCTGCCCGGCGCTGGGCGAACGGGTCTTTGGTGCCGCTGGGCGCCAGACCCACTGCAAACAAGCCAGCCAGTGTATCCAGCCGGTCTGCCAGGCTGACAACCAGCCCGGCTCTGGTTTTTGGAAGCGAGTCGCCTGCAAAACGCGGCAGGTAATGTTCGAAGATCGCTTCCGCAACCTGGGGCGATTCGCCTGAATTCAGAGCATAATAGCGGCCCATCGTCCCTTGTAACGAAGTCATGTCCACCACCATCTGCGTAGCAAGGTCGGCTTTGCATAATTCAGCGGCCCGCTGGGCAATGATCAGTTCATTCTCATCCAGAGCCAACAATGGCGCCAGATCATCCACCAAGGCTCGAATGCGCTGGCTTTTTTCAAGCATGGAACCCAGGTCTTTCTGGAAAGTGAGCAGATCCAGGCGCGGCAGGTAGTCTTGCAGGGGCTGCTTTTGATCCGCGCGCACAAAATAACTGGCGTCTGCAAAGCGCGCCAGGATAACATCCTCGTTCCCCTGCGTCACAATTTCCAGGTGCTGGTTGTCACCGTTGCGCACCGCGATGAAATAGGGCAGCAGGCGACCGTCTTTTTCAACTGGAAAATAACGCTGGTGCTTGCGCATCACAGAAATCAAGACTTCGTGGGGAAGCTGCAAATAACCAGGGTCGAACTCGCCCCGTAAAGCTGTGGGCGCTTCAACGAGGTTGGTTACCTCGTCCAGCAGCGCCGGGTCGTCTGGCACGTTACCAGCGACTTCACCTGCCAGTTTTTTCACCTGCCCAACAATCACATCCCGCCGATGGACCTGATCGAGCAGGATGCCCTGCCCGGCCAGAGCAGCAAGGTAGTCACCCATGCCTGTCACAGTGAATTCGAGCGGATCGTGAAACCGGAGGCCACGCGTGCTGTTCCCAGAGGTCACAGACGCATACTCAAATGGCACAACCTGCGAGCCAAACAGTGCCAACAACCAGCGGATCGGGCGCGAAAATGACACGTTGCTGTCATTCCAACGCATGGATTTTTCAAACTTCAAGGAGGCAATCACCTGGGGCAGTGCCTCAGCAAGCACAGCCAGGGTCGGCAAACCGGTTTGGCGTACAACCGCAGTGACATATTTGCCACCATCCATTTCCTGAACCTGCAGCGCTTCGACCGGAACCCCCCGGCTGCGTGCAAATCCTTCGGCTGCCTTCGTAGGCTGTCCACTGGCATCAAACGCACGTTCAGCTGGCGGACCTTTAACAACTTGCTCCAGGTCTTCCTGGCGGGGTGCCAGGGCAGCAGCCATGACGACCAGGCGGCGGGGTGTGCCGAAAACCTGTAAACCATCGATTTGCAGCCGCAGGTTGGCAAACAAACCGGGCAGGCTCTGGCGAAGCTGGGCGAGAGCAGCCTCCAGGTCAGCCGCCGGTAGTTCCTCCGTTCCGATTTCGAACAGGAACGATGCCTCGCTTTGGGCTACTTGGGCTGGCAGCTGGCTTTCCGGAGCCTGGGCACGCTTCTCCTGGGGGAAGGACGAGTCCAGCAATGGATATTCCAGGTGCTGGCGCTGATCCAGGTAAGCCTGGGCTACTCGCCGGGATAAATCACGCATTTGTCCAAATAATGCCTGACGCTCTGTGACGCCCACTGCCCCGCGCGTATCGAGCAAATTAAACGTGTGCGAACATTTGAGAATGTAATCCAGGGCGGGCAGGACCAGCCGCTGGTCAAGGGCTGTTTGGGCTTCCGCCGCGTAAATCCGGTAGGCCTCGCGCAAATTCTGCACATTAGCCACTTCGAATGCGTATTTGCTGAATTCCTGCTCACTCTGCAGGTTTACATCACCATACGTAAGGCGATCGTTCCAGCGCAGGTTGCGAAAATCCCGCACACCCTGCAATGCCATCGTGATTCGTTCTAACCCATACGTGATCTCGACCGAAACGGGGTCAAGCACCTGGCCTCCTGCTTGCTGGAAGTAGGTGAATTGGGTGATTTCCTGACCATCCAGCCACACTTCCCACCCTAATCCCCAGGCACCGAGCGCAGGCAATTCCCAGTTGTCTTCGACAAAACGGATATCGTGAACGCGCGGGTCGATCCCGATGGCCTCCAACGATTGGAGGTAAAGTTCCTGCGGATTGCCGGGGTCCGGCTTCAGGATAACCTGCATCTGGTAATGCTGGTAAAAACGGTTGGGGTTTTCCCCATAACGCCCATCATCGGGGCGAATGGAAGGCTCAACATAGGCCACCTGCCAGGGTTCAGGTCCCAGGACTCGCAAGTAGGTGCCAGGATTGTTGGTTCCCGCGCCCACTTCGGTGTGATACGGCTGCCAGATGAGGAGGCCTTTTTCTGCCCAGAAATTTAACAGGCGCAAAATGATCGATTGAAAATCAGCTTTCGATTGGCTCATGCAATCTCCACTACCCTGATGGCGCGCGTGATTGGTCAAGGGCTGGATCCCAATTCAAGGAAATACCTCATCTGCCTGACAAAGCGCGAGGCATTCCGCCAGTCACCCGTGCTGCTGGAATTTCGATTGTGCGGAGTACTAGATGAAACCGATGACCAGGGCCAGGAAAATTAGAATCAATGTCACAGCAAACAGCCCCAGCACACCAATCGCCAGCGCCATCCAGACCTTGATCCGATCCACCGGTTTCTCGCCGGAGATCTTGCCCGTCTGCCCGTTCACCAAAATCCGAAACGTCTCCCCCTTGTAGTGGAACGTCCCTATCCAAAGCGGTAGCAGCATCAGCTTGTATGTCATGCCGCTCCAGTTGGTCGCTCCGGTGCGCAGATTGCGTTTTTCGCGCGCCACTTCCACTCGGTTGTACATTTCCTGGCGAACTTTACGAACAACCCGTTCTCGGGCAGCCAGGGAGGCCGTAGTCAGCGGTTGGTCATAAGTCATGGCTGTCCAACCAGCCAGGTACTCCGGCTTGAATTCTACTACGTCATCGAGCAGAAATGGCAGGATTTCATTTAATTGTTTTGTTTGTAAAAACCCGACACCAGGGATCAGAATCTGGTCAAAATTTTCAAATTCATAACCATCTTGAGGCACCCAGCGCGGCATTTTGCTGCTTCCCAGGTTCACTTCGCAGATCCATTGCAGCTCAAGGGTCCCGCTGATTGACCAAAACGGATAATAGGCCAGGCGTAAAGCCGAAGTCCTTGCGAGCTTGCGCAGATCATCGGGAATAAAAAAGCCGCTGCCCATCCAGCTCCGCAGGATGCGTTGAGCATTTGATTGGTCAATCTGGACAAGACCAATTGCCTGGGGATCGAGCAGCTCGTGTTGTTCTGTGGAAGCAAATAACCGCTGGGATCCGCAGTACGGGCAATCGTGAACCGTCTCGCCCGCACCCAGGAGAGAGGTCGCCCCACACCGTTCGCACGCCATCTGGTGTTGAGCTTCTGCCCAGCGATGCCCGCGGTGGGTGGGGAGCACAAAATCCAAGACCTGTTCTGATTTTCCGTTGCTCGGAATTTCCACCGTTTGCTGAATAAAGCCACAGAACTGGCAGACCAGGTCCTGGCGCCCCATTTCAAAAGTCATTTTTCCCCCGCACTGCGGGCAAAGAAACGTCTGGACTGGTTCAGCAAGCTCCGGTTTAAGCGGCGCGCGGGGCTCCAACGCTTCACCAACATCCAATACCTGCTGGGTATCCATTTTTTCGGAAAGTAAAACCAGCCCACGCCGGGCGGCGCCGTTATTAGGATCGGCTGCCAGTGCATATTCCAAAAAGTGCCGCTGCTCGTCGAGCGAGCTTGTAGTCGCTGACAGCCACAACCAAGGACGGGCATCCGTCGGATCCATCGAAGCAGCGGAATTCAACAGCTCCCGCGCCTGGTCCATATCTCCACCTTTAACTGCAGCAATGCCTGTGCTGATGATTTGTTCAAAGCGCAGATGGTCAAAATCAAGGCGGCGCGTTTGCTGTTGCAGATCCATATATAAAGTTTAACGACCGATTTAGTCAGTGTCAAATATCTAAAGGCTTAAAATGCCTTACAGTCTTGTTGGGAAAATAAAATACCGGCCAGGCACCCTCGCCAAGGCCGGTATTTTGCTTCCATTGAAAACCTATGCTTCTTCGATGGCGCCAGGCAATTCGGCCGAAACCGGTACGGGAGCAGGTGTCCCAATGATAGGGTTTGCGGTTTGAATTTGAGTCTGACCAGCATTGTGGAGCTCGAGATCACGCAGAGCAGGCAAAAATATGCCGGTCAGGCCGACTGCGATTGTCACAAAGCCTCCTAAGAGAAACCAGACCTGCACGCCATAACGATCCGCCACAGGACCGGCAATCAGCAGGCCAATGGGCATCATGGCGGTGGCAGCACTGCCGAGCAGCATAAAAACCCGGCCTTGCATTTCGGGGGCAACAACTGCCTGCATGACCGCATGGATGGGACCATTGATGATTGGCATGGTAAAGCCAACAAAGAGGAACAATGCCACCCCTACGCCGAACATCGCCGCTGGGGTCAGCCCGATCAGGATTGCGCCCGCTCCGGCGGCGAGCAGGCCTACCAGAGAAGTATAAATCCGGCGTTTGAAACCGCCCCAGATGCCCAGCAGCAGACCTCCAAAAAGCATGCCCACCCCCGAAGCTGACTCGATGATCCCCAGCTGCATGGCCCCTCCGCCAAAGTGTTTGGTCACCAGGATTGGAATCAGGGTAAAAGCCGTTGATAACACCAGGTTGATCAACGTGGCGCAGACCATCAAGATCATCAAACCGGGCCAGTCAGCCGTGTAGCGCAGGCCGGCTTTGAAATCGGCCCAAACACTTGTCCGCTGGCCATCCGGTCCCGCCGGCTGAGCCTTTGGCTGGGGAATGGCGATCACCAACAATGGAAGGATTGCGATCGCTGCCGTGATGATATCGATCGACAGCACCCCCTGCATGGGCAGCACACTGAGCAAAAGCGCACCCAGTGGCGCCGCCACAATGGTCAATCCACCCTGCAGGAGCTGGTTCAATCCCTGGATGCGGGTCAGCTGCTCTTTGGGGACCATCAGCGATGTGGATGCCGTCATCGCCGGCCAGTGGAATGTGCCAGCAAGGTTGCGCACAAAAATCAACACAAAAATTTGCCAGATTTGAACCACACCCAGGGCAAACAAAACTGCCAGAACCACCGTTGCCAGGGCCACCAGGCCATCCGCTACCATCATCACAATCCGCCGATTCCAACGATCAACCAGCGCACCGATAAAAGGCCCAAGAAATACCTGTGGTCCCAGGCCAACCAGCGAGGCCAACGCCAGGACGGTTGCCGAGCCCGTCTCCGCGGTTAGATACCAGATCAGGGCAAACTGAACTAACTGGCTGCCCAACAAGGACAGTGCCTGGACGGTCCACAGGGTAAAGAAGGGTCGCTGCCAGCGATCATGAGGAAACTCACGCAGCCTGAACATCGATCCCCGGCGCGCGTCGGAGGCAGGCACAACTTCGGGTAGGGGTTTGTCTTCCATGGATAATCTCCTTGCACTTGCTAATTTATGCAGGCCCGGGCAGCGTAAGATCACTCTCTATCCAACCGGAATAAAAATATTGTATCAATATTTTCAAGTTTGTCAATATATATATTAATTATATTGAACATTATATCAATTTTATTAATTAACAATTTAAATTTTCGAGATTAAACGGGTATATGGCAGGTCAGCAGGGCATAATCCACCTGCCCCATTAAGCGTGGCAAGCCCATCGGACTGCCTGGCCCAGCTGGCGAATCCGGGCTTGTTTTGCATAATTTGCCTGAGCAGCCAACCCGATCCGGTAGGGCTGGCTGCAGGGCAATCGTATATGGATGGCCCCTATCGGGGAGGATAAGTGGAGGGTATAGTTGCCAGGAAGGATGATCGCCATCAGTCCGGGCCAAATTCTCTCCGGATGCCCAACCAGATCGGATTACCGTATAATACCGGCGGGTTAATACCAGTTTATGGACGTACCCAGGTCCAGAATGTGATTCTAAAGGAACTCCTATGTACCCCAAAAAAATACCATCAACCTCAATCCGCACTGTTATCCTCAGCCTGGCGCTGCTGGCAGCTTTCATTACCGCTACAGTCCTTGCTCCAGACAAGCCCAGCCGCGCCCTGGCCCAGGCGGCGATATGCGCAGGTCCATTTGAGAGTGTAGCGACCCCACTGACAGACCTGGGCAGTGCAGAGTACATCCGCATGGATGGGCAGCATACCGGATTTACGGGCGGGTTGTACCCGGGTGGCAGCAACCAGCGACCGGCAGGCCTCAACCAGGACGCCCTGGCTGCCGCGGGACGGATCAGACCCCTGAATCAGGGAGGTTCACCCGATCAGGCTAATGGCAAGATAGTTTTTATTTCGGTGGGCATGTCAAATGCATCGGCCGAGTTCGGGCAATTTGTGGAAGATGCCCGGCATAACAACGCGATTAACCCCCGGCTGGTGATCATCAATGGCGCCCTGCCCAATCAGACCGCAGAACGGTGGAGCGACCCGGACGGACTGCCGTGGGGCGAGCTGGATAACCGCCTCTCTCAGGCTGGATTAACACCCTGCCCAGGTGCAGGTTGCCTGGGTCAAAAATGTCCTGCCGCGCGGCGGAGATTTTCCGGCGAAAGCCGTGGAGCTGCAGGGACATCTGGAACAAATCGCCCGCAATCTGAAAGCGAAATATCCCAATATCCAGATCACCTATTTTTCGAGCCGGACGCGGTCATACACCTATTGGAACGGGCTGAGCCCGGAGCCGGTTGCTTATGAAACTGCCTTTGCTGTCAAATGGATGATCGAAAAGCAGATCCAGGGCGATCCTGGCTTAAACTATGATCCAGCAGCCGGCCCTGTTACTACTTCTATGCTGCTGTGGGGGCCTTACTTGTGGGCCAATGGCAGCGAGCCACGCAGCGATGGATTTGTGTGGCTGCAAGAAGACCTGGCTGAAGACTGCACCCACCCTTCTTTCAGCGGAGTAACGAAAGTGGCAGGCCTGCTGATGGATTTTTTCACCCAGGACGAAACGGCCGTGCCCTGGTTTTTGGGCACCTCATCCCCGCCGGATCCGACACCCACCCCGCCGCCCCCAACCGCGACCAAAACCCTGCTGCCAATGATCATGGGCGGCACGCCCACCAGCACACCTGCCAGAACGCCTGCCCAGCCGGCAGAGGCCACCCAGCCCCCTATCCAGCCTACCTCGAACCTGGAGGAAACCCCGGTCGCCACCGGGCTGCAGGGCACGAGCCGGGCGATCTTGATCGGGGCTGCAATATCGGGGGTGGTGGTGATCGTAACGGCGATTGGCTTGATCGCGGTCCGCCGGCGCTAAGCCGCAGCAATCAATGGGGGGTATTTTATGAGCGATAAAAGAGCCAGACCCCACCGCGCAAATAGAACCCGGATGGATGAGGTCGGCGGTGACCAACCCATCCATCCGGGTTCATCCACCTGAAGCCTAACCCTCGGCAATGGATACGTCGACCTTCCTCACATACAGGTCTGGATGCTCGGTGCACAGCAGGTAAATGACCCCCCCATCCGCGACGAGCTCGTCCGCAGCAACCTGCAGCACCGCGCCAGTATCAAAGCGCTGGCGCGGTTCGTGGATGCGCATGACCGGTCGCCCGGCTTTGTTCAATGATTTGATTTCGTGCAGCAGCGCTTTCGGCGCGATGATGGTCGCCGCCCGGGAAGTATCCTCCGGGAGAGGCGGCTGTGTTTGCTCGGCGGAGGATCCAGGGGGAAAAGCCGGGGTCCCCTGATTCTCCGGTGGTAATTGATTTTCCATTTTCATGATTGATCAGCCTCCATTCGCTGTGAGGGTGGCAAACCTTCCTGGCAAGTATATATCCATCTAAACGAATTTGTACACATAATTCACGGCTGATACTTCACAATCAATCTGGCGGCTACCTGTCTCAGTGCGGATCTCCCGCTCAGCCCGGATGCCCGCGGCTACCATAACCAGATACCCATGCAACCACAGGGATAGTACCATTGCCCCATACCCGCAGCCGTAAAAACCCAGTACTCTGCCTGTACCCTGCCAGCACCCTGCCAGGAACCTGCTTGCCAGGGACGCCCGGCGCCGGGCATCCAGCCAAACCTGCCGCCGGTAAATCCGCTGATCTTATTGCGAGCCCTGTCTGATCCTGATGAAAGGAGTATCGCATATGCTGAATTTGCTGCTCAGCGCTCTCGTGCTGCTGCTCAGCTGGAGCGCGGCCCACCTGCTCGCCATACCCGCCGCTTACGTAACCCGGCGCACTCGCCTGGGGGAGCGGCTGGTGGTGCGCACGTTCCGGCCATTTTCTGGGCCCAATCCCCTGCGAGTATTGCGCGGCCTGATTTTTGGCTTGATTTTGATTGCGCTGGACCTGGCCTTGGCGGCTGTGCTGGGGATTACACCCCTGCATACGCTGTGGAAAAATTATATCCAGAACTTCGTCGATTTCGAGCTCACCCAAACCATTCTGTCTGGTTTGTTGGACAACCTGGTGCTGTTCCTGGGTATTTTTATGGTTTACCAGGCCGTCGGCGCCATCAATACGTTTTTCCCACGCGTTTACGAAATTATGGGCGAATGGCGGCACACGCGTTTTCATATCATTCGTCTCAAAAGCCTGGAACTGCTGACGCCGGACCAGATCACCGATTTCTCCGTCTCGCTGGTGCGCTACCTGCAAATCGGCCTGAATATCCTGCTGGTCGCCATCGGTGCCACATTCCTGTTCTCCTTTTTTCCCGGCACACAGGCCATTGTGTTCAACCTGGTCGATGGGTTTGCGAACATCCTGAAGGGAGTTCGGGCAGGCGCTGCTCGATTTTATGCCTAACCTGTTCACCTTGCTCATCATTCTGGTTGCAACTCGCTACGCGTTAAAACTACTGCACTTCATTTACGACGGGCTCAGGCGCGGAAAAATCAAACTTGCCGGGCTTCACCCTGAGCTGGCCGAACCCACCTACCAGCTACTGCGCTTTTTCACCGTGGCATTGGCACTTGTGACCGCTTATCCGTATATCCCAGGCTCCGACTTACCGGTGTTTCGCGGCATTACGATTTTTACCGGTTTCCTGCTTTCGCTGGGCTCCACTTCGCTGGTGACCAACATCATTTCCGGGGTAGTCCTGACCTATACGCGCGGGTTGAAGATCGGTGATCGGGTGAAAATTGGAGACACCGTGGGTGATGTCATTGAGCGCACCCTGCTGGTCACCCGGGTGCGCACCATCAAAAATGTGGTCATCACCATCCCCAACGGCATGGTGCTCAATAACCAGATCATCAATTTCAGCGCCCCCACAACCGATGAAGGCTTGATCCTGAACACGACCGTCACGATTGGCTACGATGTGCCCTGGCGGCAGGTGCACGATCTGCTGGTCAATGCTGCTTTAGAGACCCGCGCCATCATGAAAGCACCACAGCCGTTTGTGTTCCAGACCTCCCTGGACGATTATTACGTCAGCTACGAATTGAACGCGTATACGAAGCTGCCCGAGCAGATGGCTGCCACATACTCCGAGCTGCACCAGAACATCCAGGATCACTTCCACGGCGCCGGGGTGGAGATCATGTCACCGGGGTACACGGCGTTCCGTGATGGGAACGAGGCAGCGATCCCATCTTTTCAGCACAGCCCTAAGCCCAGGGTGTCCCGGCCTACGCAGGCAATGTTCACGCCGCCTCCGACGCCCAAAAACGGGGTGGATACCCTCCCACTCAACAGCCACGGCGTCAAAACCCGCCCGCTGTAGATACAGGCGGGGTGTCTGGATAGGCATCCAACAAATACGTTTGCCCATCATTTCCCACCTGGGCAGCTATAGTTTTCCAAGGGTAACCAGCCGGCTTAAAAATGGAAAGTGGCTCAGTCCATTACAGCAGACTGAACCACATTAATTGCCAATTGGCTATTTAATTGTACAAACTTACATTGGTGCTCCCTACAATTCGTCATGCGAGCTATTCGCCATGACCAGAGCCGGCATGGGCTCGACCGTCAGGCGCTGGAGATGCACAGCGAAATCTGGCAGCTGGCGCTCATACGGCCCGGTCATCAAAGGTGACGAGATCACGTAATCGGCGGTCGCCCGGTCACAGGCGACCGGGATGTTCCACACGACGGCAATCCGTATCAGGGCCTTAACGTCCGGGTCATGCGGCTGCGGCTCCAGCGGATCCCAGAAGAAGATCAACAGGTCGAGCACACCATCGGCGATCAACGCGCCAATTTGCTGGTCGCCACCTAACGGGCCGCTTTGCAGGCAAGTCACCGGGGTGTCGAGCGTCTCACTCAACAGACGCCCGGTGGTGCCGGTGGCATACAGGTGATGCTCCAGCAGCAGGGCTTTGTTGTAGAGCGCCCATTCCAGCAAATCCTTTTTCTCGTGATCATGCGCGACCAGGGCGATCCGCTTGCGCCCATCCCCTTTAGGCAGTTCCGGCTGGTCATCCGGACTCACGAGCACCGCAGGTGCTTCAATTGTAAATTCAAAATTGTCATCCATCATATTCCTCCTGATCTCGTCACCCCACCTTCCACAAGACCATCGCACGGGAATATCCCAGCATAAAAACCTGAATCAAGAATTAAAAACCTTGCTTTCAGGTCAGGCCTATTCAAGTTCGAATTAAGGGAACGAAAAGGGAAGGTTTGGGCTCGTATCTGGCCCGGTGGGGAAGAAGATCTTTAGTAGTTTACCACCAATCTGCTAAAAATTGGTGTTGTTCGATTGCTAAATTAAGAGCGTTTATTAATAAAAAAACAAAGTTAAGGCGGATTGCGACGGGACAGAACTTCTTTCCAAGCGGTACAAAGGAAATTGCCGCCTATGAGCGTTTCCCGTTCTGTCGCCGACATTTTGCTATTTGGATGGCCGTCTGCAGGCAATGACCGTTTGCATCCAAACAGGCAAATAGAACCCAGCATCACTCGATGGCGTCATTGTTCTGTAGGGAAGGCTGGTCTGTCGCGAACGCGTAGACGTTGCTTGCGGTTGGCTATGCAACCGCAAGCAACAGGATAAATTTTACTCCCGGGGGAAATAGCAGAAAAAGCAGCCCAAATAACCCGTAGAAGAGCAAGATCGCTCCCATCAGCATTAAGCTCACCCGCCGCCAGCGCCGCACGCGCCACCACTCCCCATTGCGAAAAGCTTCGCGGATTTGCCAGAAGCGCACCTCTTCCGCGAAGCTGGCGGAGATCATTTTGCCGGTAAACAACCCGCCCTTGTCTTTCACACTGCCTTTCGCTCGATCCGTTTGAGCCAATGGCTCAAGTTGCGGGTCGGATCCGCGTACCAGGAACTGGCTAAAAACAAGCAGCAACGTGCCAAGAATTGCCATTGCCAGATTTACAACTATCAGGGCCTTGCTAATAGATGGGTGAGCTTCCTGGAAGCGCTGCACTGCAGGCATAAAAGGCAGCCATCCCCCCACAGCAATCAAAAGCAGGCTCAACAAAATCCACCCAAGCCAGGAAAACCAGCTCATCAAGCGGCGCGCGAATCCAGCATTCATCAAAAAATTATAAATCCGGACTGATTAGCTGAGGATTACCCAATAACCTTATTCTCGCCCAATGCCTGACCAATCGCGAGAGCTATCCAGTGAAGATGAGCTGTTCATCCCACAATAAAACAGCTCAAAAGGTTGCTGTTTTTCATTTAAACGGGCCTTTAATGGAAAACAAATGCGGCCCGTCCGCGGAACGATTTGGGCATATCCCGAACCCGATCAAGCCAATGATAGGTATATTCTGACGATTTGCATTTTCACAGGTTGGACTATAATTTGGGAAATACTCTTAAGATTTAAATGTCAGGGAACTGGCCGCAGAAGTCCATGAGCGTATGCCATTAACCCGGACGCTCGATGAAAAAGCTCGTCCCCTTCATGGCAAAATGAGGGGAAAATAAATGACAAGAAAATATAACGATCGTCGCAACATCCTCCCAGGCATAATTTCGAGGCGAGATTTCCTAAAATTAGTGGCACTGGCCGGTGTACTGACCGGATGCCGCCCTTTGGCGGGAACATCCCCTACAGCAATTTTTTCGCAAATACCTGCTTCTACCAGCACCCCGATTGCAACGTCCCCTCCCAAACCTGACGTAACACTCACTTCTGCCCCGTCCACCCCAGAAGGAATGGGTGAACTTGTCAATTCCAGGGTCGCTTTTATCAAGACAAAGGATCGTTCCGCAGGTGTGCAGCAGGCAATTGACTTGCTCGGGATCAATCCCGTCGCAGGAAAGACAGTCTTCATCAAACCAAACTTCAACAGCTCTGATCCGGCTCCTGGCTCTACCCATCCGGACACATTACGCAGCCTGGTGCTGAAGTTACGCGAACTGGACGCTCAGGAGATCACGATGGGCGACCGTAGCGGAATGGGGCTTACCCAGCAAGTACTGCAGAAGCTCGGTGTGTTCGAGCTTGCCGAAGAATTGGGCATTGCCATCATTGACTTTGATAGTTTGGCGGCCGAGAACTGGCAGAACTTTACGCCGCAAGGCAGCCACTGGCAAAAGGGCTTCTCATTTGCCCGCCCTTGCCTGCAGGCCGAGGCATTGGTGCAGGTTTGCTGCCTCAAAACCCATCAATTTGGTGGTCATTTCACGATGTCGCTCAAGAACTCAGTCGGCATGGTCGCCAAGGTTGTTCCTGGAGACAACTACAACTATATGCAGGAACTGCATTCTTCGAGATTCCAACGCGCCATGATCGCGGAAGTCAATACCGCCTATACGCCGGCGCTGATAGTGTTGGATGGGGTAACTGCCTTCACACGTGGAGGGCCAGCCACAGGCGAACAAGTTTCGCCCGAAGTGGTATTGGCCGGTACAGACCGGATCGCGATCGATGCGGTCGGGGTGGCACTTTTACGATATTTTGGCACCACCGCAGAAGTAACCCACGGCTCGATCTTCCAGCAAGAACAGATCGCCAGAGCCGTGGAGCTGGGCCTGGGGGTTGACAGCCCGGAAAAGATCGAGCTGGTCACAGACGACCCGGACAGCGCGGCCTACGCCGAACAAATCAGAGAGATTCTGGTCAGCCAATAAGAGCTGAGATATATCGTTGCCATTGATGAGGAAACAGATCCCATCCACTTTCAAAGCCGAAGAAATGCTTAGCGTTGAATGCTCAGTCCTGAGCGCTTCCGGGACTTGATCAAGGATTTTATTGGTTGTTCCGACATGCTGTTTTTATCCAGGCTGTGCTATACTGGGTGAAATATTCACACCATTTAGGCCTGTGTTATCCATTTACATACATTTATCGAACCGGGTAGACCGCGCTGGTTCTTAAAAGCAGTTAAGCGAATCAAACACAGCGAGCCGGTCGTTAGGCAACTCTCCAACCAATTGTTTTCTTCGAGGCCAGGCTTTTGTGCAATTTCAGCATTTAGTAAATATGTCATAGGCAGCAAAAACAGAATCCCTGGAACTCGTCAGAGCCAAATTACTGGCCTCAGCTAGGCTCCCTAATCTCCACAAAAGGAAGAAACTATGCCAAAGGAAATTATCCACACCGACAAAGCACCAAGGTCTTTAGCTGGATACAGCCAAGCGGTGAAGGCAGGCGGGTTCGTCTTCGTAGCCGGACAGGGACCATTCGACCCTGTCACGGGGGATGTGCTCGGCCAGTCAATCCAAGAACAGACGAGGCAGTGTCTCAAGAACGTCGATGCCATCCTCCAGGCAGCCGGCAGCACTCTCGAAAAGGTGGTTAGTGCTACCTTCATCTTGGGAGAAGAAAGCGATTTTGCGGGCATGAATGAGGAGTGGGGGAAATGGTTTCCCAAAGACCCTCCGGCTCGTCAGGGGGCCAAGCTGCCCATTCAACCAAAGGGTATGAAGATTTCCATCGCCGTGATCGCTGAGGCCTAGCAGCGGATAGACAGCCGGTGTCTTAATCTCTGCCAGTGTAAGTAGTTTCGCAGGGCTGAAGGCAATTCGCATCGCGGAAGCAACCTGAACAGGCACGAAAGCGAAAGCTGTCCAATCTAAAATCACCTGGAAAACGTGCACTTGGGGTAGGACCTTTGCGCGATCATATCTTTGGTCCTTAACGTTCAGGTGATTGCCACTATAAGTATCCTTGTATCAATCGTTTTTTACGATACGAGCATACGCCACTGGCAGCAGGAGGTCAACAATTATGGACCAAACACAGCATTTACCCTCCCCCGAGTTCTTCAAAAAATTCATCACTGATTATGGACAGGCGTGGGACAATTACGATCTCCAGACCATCATCGATCACTATTACACGCCGTGTTTCATTTTTAAAGCCGGCAAGGTCTATGCAAACGTGACGGAGGAAGTCAAACTGCGCTACTTCCAGAATTTACTGGAGGCCTACCAGCAGCAAAGGGTGAGCCAAGCTGAGATACCGCATTGTGAAGTGAAATCGCTTGGTGACAACAGTGCTCTCGTGACGGTGGAATGGGTATGTAAACGCGCTGACGGGGCGGTAGTCTTTGACTACTGGGATTCATATCACCTAATTCGTATAGATAGGCAGTGGAAAATTCTTGATGATACGGTCCATGACCCTGCCGTGTATGAGGCGTAAAACAGCAAGCCCAGACACAGTCTTTCCCGCCGTATGTCAAGTATGCGAACCCTATTTTCAATCCACCACCAACCAATTGCAATTCCGATCCATCACACCTCCCCTTAGCCTGCCCGACCAGTCAACAGCAGGACAGCTCTGAAAGTCATCCACGGCGCCAGACAGCAGGATAAGCTGCGGGGTTCAACGCCGCAAACCCTCGGCTCTGGGCATATAGACACCAGGACACTAGAGTTCCTCGTGATATTCCATGCTCAGGCGGCCTGGGTGGCCCGCTGGCAATGTCTTTTTAACATGGCTGGCATAGTAACTGTAAAAACCCAGCGCCGCCATAAGACCATAAAAAATCAACATCACCAAAATAACAATCGTGCCCGGGATGGGACCAATAGCAGCGCGAGCCGTTACTTCGGCTATTGAGGAGGTCGGTGTGGGGTGTGACAGCAGAGCAATCACCCAGCTCGCCAGCAGGATAGCATAAATCCACTGGTAATTGCGCCTGAGGCGCCGGCCAACCGCTTCCCAACCGGAGATGTGAAAATGAGGCCATTCCAAATCATGGGCCAGGGTTTCTGCCCAATCCGGCATGGCTGGTGTGGACCCATCGAGCATCGGGCGGTAGAAATTGATCTCTAGAATGCGCGCCCTTGAGCGCCAAATGTCGAAAAAGCGATACCGCCGCGCTTCCATAAACAGCAAGAAGGTGCAGAAGAAAGTGATGATCGGTATCACCGCGTGGCGTTCGCTGCTCTGATCGCTGAAGACGAAGGTCAGCGCGGTCGCACTCAACACGACTGCCCAATAGGTGGTGGTATCGATCCGAGTGCGCCAAGTTGTGGCCTCGCTCAACTCGCCACGGTAAAGATGCACCATGGCTGTGATGAACTCGCTCCTGGTGATATGGCTTAGGTCAAGCTGTTGCGCGGTCCCAGGGAGAGATGGTTTGTCCAGCATGGCAGATTCCTCCGAATTTACTCCTCATGAAGATAAATAGATATTGAATTCGTCCAAACTGCGACTTTGGGTTGGGTGAGATTGGCAACAATCATGTTTAATGTACATTGACCCGTGTACTTATCATGTGTACCATATTTGGGAAGGCAATGTACATGACATGCGGTAAATTCGAGCAAAGATAAAATGACTCAAATCGCTTGCTGTCCGCACCATCCTCCACAGCTACGTATTCTTTCACGGTTTCACTGCTGGTTAAGGGGTGAGTAACATGGCAGATGAAGCACAACCCCAACCTGAGCCAGCTGCGCCCTGCAGATGTTTTGCTGTGCCATTCCGCACACTCGTGGTTGATAAGGAGCTTGGAATGGATGGCAACCTCGCCCAGGTCTCGCTCCTGAACTGTGCGGTATGCGGTCAATGGTGGCTGCGCTATTTCTACGAATTAGAAGCAATTACCGCTTCCGGCAGGTGGTATTTGGGTGCAATCAATCCGGAGCAAGCTACGCGACTGAAAACAGAAAACGCCAGGGCGATTTTTGATAATCTCGACTGGTATTTCTATGGGGGGAGTTATTACGGAGGACGGAGCGGCAAGACGTCTGGCAGGATCATGCTAAATCCTTGAACCGATCCGATCAATATATATAAGCCATTCTACGCCCTAATCGAGTGGGACTCGGATCCTGTAGACGTATTAAATGAATCAATAACTGAATACCTAGATCGTGATCGTGATGCCACGAAGATACAATGGCCTTCTCCTATTTGATTTGCATTTTCTTCAGATTTCAAGGTATGCTAATTAAAGGGTGGATGAAAATATCAGAGTCAATTAAGGCTGTTGTGGGCATTGGGGACGGACTTTTAATCGCAGCTGGTCTTGATGCCCAGGCAGTCTTTACGACTTCGCAAAGGGTGGGTCTCATGAAATCTCAAATCTACTTTTTATTGATTGCGGGCACTCTCGTCTTCCTTGCCAATTCTCTCCTGGCTTCAGATGTTGCCGCTGCGCCACGTTTCGAGACCATATTTACTGTCACAAACACTGATGATAACGGACCTGGCTCGTTGCGTGACATGATCCTGGCAGCTAATGCCAGCCCAGGTCCAGACATCATCTTGATCCAGATTGATGGTACGGACTTCCTCAGTTCACCGCTACCGGTGGTGACAGAGGATCTCGCGATTGACGGTACACAACACGAATTTATCATCGACGGATCGAGCCAATACCGAATTTTCGAGGTACCTGCTGGGGTAATACTCCAACTGAACGGGCTGGAGCTGGACAGCGGTTACGGTGGTCTTTCCGGTGGCGCGGTGTGGAATGAAGGCACCCTGGAAATACGGGACTGTTTCTTGCTGGCTAACTTTGCCGAGCTGGGTGGAGCGATCTACGACCTCGGTCACGCTGACGTTTCCGCAGGCACGATCATTTCGCAAAGCAACGCAGATCAAGGCGCCGGGATATACAACCTGGGTGAATTCATTGTCATAGACACCACATTCAGCGGCAACGGTGCACCACTCGAAGGCGGAGCGATCTATAATGCCGGGACAATGACGATTACTGCCGGGGATTTTTATGCAAATTATGCATCCGATGGCGCGGGGATCTACAGCCCTGGTGGAGAATTGATCTTGCAGGATACCACTTTCACGGCGAACACAGCCGACAGGAATGGAGGAGCTATTCGTACTAGCAGCATCCTGGAAATCCAAGGAGGAACGTATTCGGAAAATCATGCTTTGCATGGGGGCGCCCTGTACCTGGATGCAGGTGCAGTGACAGTAATTGATAGAGCAACATTCGACCTAAATACCGGCGAGGTTGGCGGCGCCATCTTTAACGAAGGACAGCTCGTAATAGGAGAGGGCAGCCTGGCCGGCAACCACGCCGAGGGAATGGGTGGGGCCATCCATAATGAGAGCAGCCTCGAGATTCATAATTCCAATCTTTCGCAGAATACAGCAACCGGTGACGGCGGAGGACTCCACAATAACGAGAATGGCACCGTAACGCTGACAGCAGTAAATCTTGAGGACAACGAAGCCAGGGCTGGCGGCGCGCTGTTCAATGGTGGTCAATTTGATGGATCCGGGATTATCTTCGCAACCAACCATGCCGAATGGGGTGGCGCCATTCAAAACACCGGGAACATGAATCTAGCGGACAGCCAGTTAGACAATAACGAGTCAAAATCTGAAGGTGGGGCGTTGTATAACACGAGCCGGCTGAACCTATCGGCTGTCAACTTTACTGCCAACACTGGGACAGATGGAGGCGCGCTGCTCAACCGGGGTGATGTGGAGATGACTGCTGGTCGCATGGAAAGGAATCATGCCCACTTTGATTTTGGAGGCGCCATATATAACCAGCTAGGAAGTTTACGAATCACCGATACCATCTTTACCGGCAACACCGTACCGAACGGTGGTGGTGCAATCTTCAATTATGGAGAGCTGGAAATCACCGGAAGCAATTTTTCCGGCAACGGTGCCAAGTGGGGCGGCGCGATCTATAATCGGAGCAACCAACCAGCACTGATTCGAGGAGTTACCTTCGAAAATAATTACGCCGGGCACAGAGGAGGAGCAATCCTGAATGATCGGTCCCTCGAACTGGAGAATTGTATTTTCGTAGATAACCATAGTGAGGATTCAAGCGGCGCGCTGCATAACAGCAGCAATTTGATTGTGCGCACAAGTGAATTTACGGGAAACAGCGTGGGAAATGGTTCTGGAGGCGCAGTAGAAAACTGGGGTACCGGCGTCATCACAGAAAGCATCTTTCAAAACAACAGTGCTTCAATGTCTGGTGGTGGGATTTCATCGAATGGGCCGAGCGCCAATCTTACCCTGATCGGCGTGACCCTGACTCAAAACCAGGCGGTCGACGGGGGCGCATTGTACAATACTGGCGAGATGCACGTCTCTACTGCTACCATCTCCGAAAACCGGACTTCACATTTCGGTGGAGGAATTTATAACACAGGCAGCATGGATGTTGCCGACAGCCAGTTTCTACACAACGGCGGCATCAATCAGCCCATAACAGATCAGGGTGGGGCAATCTACAATGCGCAAAATGCCAGCGTTACGATCAACGGGGTGCTTTTCGAGGAAAACTTCGCGTGGTTCAATGGAGGTGCAATTGCCAGTTATGGACCGCTGGCTGCAAGCCTGGCACAATTTATTAATAACGGCTCTCTGGACATGGGTGGCGCAATCTTCCAAATTGGTGGGACGGCGACCATCCAAGACACGACCTTTCGCGGGAATAACACCTGGAACTATGCCGGTACGATTTACACAAACAGCGAGATGGAAATCCAACGCAGCCTGATCACCAATTCCGACTCGTGGACGGGCGGGGCGATCCTGAGCGGCGGTCAGCTACGCATTGAAAACAGCACAATCTCCAATAACCTGGCCTTTTTTGAGGGCGGAGCCATTCAGAATTACGGCACGACAATCATTGCCTACAGCACGTTGTTCGGCAATTCACTTTCCGATGATCCCGCAAGCGGTGCAATTCAGAACTACGGCTCAATCGAAATGGTCAATTCGATCATTGCCGGCACAGACTATGGCGTTAACTGCGCAGGCGCGGTGACCCAGAGCGGTTTGAATCTATCTGATGATGGTTCTTGCACCGGGTTTCTTATCGCCGATCCGCTGCTTGGCGCGCTTCAGGACAATGGGGGTCCGACACTTACCCACGCTTTACAGCGGGGCAGCCCGGCACTGGATGCTGCTGCCGGTGAGGTTTGCCCACCTGTTGATCAACGCAGCATAACGCGCCCTGCAGGACTTGCCTGCGACCTGGGTGCCTACGAAGCAGCGCAGACCCACATCAACATCGACATCCGGCCAAAATCCACGCAAAATGCCATTAACCTGGGAAACATAGGAACTATCCCGGTGGCTGTGCTCTCGGAGCCTGGCTTTTCTGCCCCGGCAATGGTTGATCTGGCTTCGCTCTTGTTTGGAGCCTCAGGTTGGGAAAACCCACCCCTGGTTTCCTCCGTCCATGGAAAACCACTTTGCACGGCGAGCGACGTCAATGGCGATGGATTGCTGGATCTGGTTTGTACATTTGCTCTGGCCGGAACGAATTTCACCTGCGACAGCAAGCTGGGAATATTGCGTGGATTGCAGCGGGACGGCACCTGGATTGCCGGTTCCGATCTGGTCCTCACGCTCCCTTGCCCGTAAGCCAGCGATCCAGCTTGAATTCCTCTCCTGAGGATACTCCCTGGAAGTTCACTTCCAGGGAGCTTTTTATGATCATTTTCACCTCCACCCCCCTTCCAGCCAGGAATTCGATTGGAGCAGCTTCTGAAATCGGGTGGTAAAAAAACAGGATCAAATTCACAAATGTAACCACCGTGCGGAGCGCTTACCATGCTGGAAACAACTCAGCCAGCTGACATTGCGAGTAAATCCACAGCGCGGCGCGCATTTCTTTCAGGAAGGAACAATGCCAGCTGTCATCGCGAACTGCAAGTACTTTTCTTGCGGTGTGGCGATCGCCACCATCCAATGCGAAACTGCCTCGGTCGCTGCCACGCATTTTTTGGCGAAAGACACCCTGTTCCTGCGCAGGAATATCCTGCGTTGGCGCGCTGGACCAGTGCAGCGACAGGAGGGAGTTTCATAGGAGCCTCCACAGGCTGGCTAAAAACCACCTCGCCACGAGAGTATGAGTAGGCCTGTGATTACGAACCACCAGTCATGCATCTGCTGAGCGGCTGACCGCACTACATATTGGATTAAGTGATTTCCAGGCTTGTTTGACTATTTACCTTTTCTTGAATATAACTATAATTTAATAATAAGACTATCTTGACCCTATATATCTTTGTGTTGGAATGGATTACGGGCTAAAGAAGAGCAGCAATTCCCCGGAAATACCGAAACAAAATTTTGGAAGAAGCGAGCGACTTGCTATTAAGGCAAACCCAATTTGGCGGCTCAATGTTAAAAACTTATTTGGGTTTATGAAAATCGAGTAATCCCAAAAAATCATCCTACCAGAGCAGTTCTTTCGTTGTATGGGGTGAGGAAATATGATTACGAGGCGCATTCTCATCTGTGTAATGTGTTTTGTGATTTCTGCCGTTTTGCTGATCGTTGGACACAGCTTTGCAGCTCTGGCAGCTCCCAATGTGACAGCGGCATGCGGCACCATGAGCAGCAATACGACCTGGACCACGGCCGATAGCCCATACGAGGTCTGTTCCGGAGGGGTTACCGTCGCTCAAGGAGCAACCCTGACCATCGAGCCAGGCGTTACCGTGCAGTTCCTATCCAACGGGCGGCTGACCGTAAGTGGTGCGCTGGTGGCGGAGGGGACACCGACGCAGTCGATCACTTTCACCGGCGTTACCGCCGCAATTGGTTCATGGTCGGGTATCCTGGGCTACAGTCCCGTAGCCACGCCCTCCCAGGTCACCCTGGACTATGTCATCCTCGAGTATGGGGGGATCAGCAGCTATTATGGGGCCCAGGTTTACTCCGATCACGCCAACCTCACGATTACCCACAGCCTGATGCGCAACGGCGCTGGCAGCGGCATTTTCCACGAAGGCGATGCGGACCTCGATGTTCACGACACCACCTTTACCAATAACGCCAACGACGCTGTGCGAATAATTAGCGCCGAAGGCGGACTGAACCTGAGCGGGCTGGCAGCGTCCGGCAACGGCCGCGATGTGGTCTCGATCAACAGCACATCGTATCTTACGCGGTCAGCGGCACCTGCCTGCCCCTGGTTTGCCCTACTTTGTTGATGCCGTCATTGGCAATCACTCCGGCGACTCGCTGACGATTGACCCGGGCAACGAGCTGCAGTTTTCCTCCAGCGGTTGTCTCAATATCGGGGGCGATTTCAAAGCCATCGGCCTGCCGGGTGCGCCGATCACGCTCACCGGTCAGGTCAAAACGCCGGGATCCTGGATTGGTCTGGTAGTCTACGGTGGGCAGGCTCCGGCGAACGCGCAGTTGGACCACGTTACGATCGAATACGGCGGTCGCAATCTCAACGGCGGCAATATCAGCGTGACCAACGGCTATCTCCTCGCCCGTAATTCAACGATCCGCAGCAGCCAATATGACGGGGTCCGGTTTGATTCACAAGGTCACGGCTCGTTGTTGAACAGTCATATAGAAAATAACTTAATATACGGAATCCGCAATACACATCCGACGCGCTCGGTGCTGGCGACGAACAACTGGTGGGGTGATGCCAGCGGTCCAGAATCCGATCTGGCAGCCTGCAGTCCAGGCACCGGCGACCGGGTAACAGACGGTGTACTATTCAAGCCGGTGCTTACCGATACGAACACCACCGTGCCTTTCCCGCTCAGCGATGCACCCATGCTCACACTGACACCGCGCCGCTGGTTCGCACCCGCGGATGGGACAACCCGAGTTTACTTCGATATTTCATTGAGAGACGGCAACGGCGCACCCCTGCCCGGTCGGACGGTCCGGCTGGTTGCATCGTCAGGCACACCAACCGATGGTGGGGTAACCGATGTCACCGGCCACACGTTGGCCTACCTGGTTTCGAGCGTGGCAAGCGACGCGGAAGTGACCGCCGCGCTCGATGCAACCGCCTGCGAAGGGGCAATGTCGCCCACCTCGACTGTCACGTTCACCACGCCTGTCGATGTCACTGATCTTTTCCCGGAATCCCCGGCGTCCTACTTTGACGGCAACATCAGCGTTATACCACTCCCGGTGATTGTCGGTGTCCCGGCCACTATCCAAGTTAAGCTGACGAATCCGCTGGCACAGTCCATCACCGTAGATGTTAACTTTGGTTTCGCGCAATCCAGCATTGGACTGGCATTTGGACCCATCAAAGATGTTGTCGGTCAAGTCATCCCGGCGAACAGCAGTGTCATGTTATCGGCTACCTGGCTGCCAGTCCTCTCCGGGCATTACTGCGTGCGGGTCATTTACAACATCACCGCAATTGGAGGCACCCCTGTGCTGAGCCCCGTGCAAGGGGGTAGTGGCTTGAAACAATTTAATCTCAACAGCCAGCCCGGGCCAATGGGGTCCCCCAATGATAAAGATATCCTCAGAAGAGCTGACATTTCTTGGAACATCGTCGGAAAGATGGCGCCGCGCGGGAGCAATATCCAGCTCGGTATCCTGGGGCGTTGGTGGAGCTGGGCAAAAGAATTTGCGGGCATCAGCTCAGAAAACATGGGTGGTGACCCGCCGCGCCAGGACTACGACCAGACCACGCTGCCTATATGGCATCCCTGGCCAACGACTCAGCCCAACGCGAACATCTCAGCCGCGCGCGCCGCGGCAATCAACGCGGCCAGCTCTGCATTAATTGATGTAAACGCGTATGGCACGGCTGCTTCCCTGGCCCTCGACCGTTATGGCGGCGCTTCTGAGGCCCAGGACATGACATGGGCCGCCCAGCAAGCCAGCGCCCGGCTGTACTACGAGCAGCAGATGGGCACCGCGCTGCTGGCATACGCAGACAGCCTGGATGCCTTCATTCAAATATTGGTCAACGAGGGTGAATCAAATCTTCAAATTACAACCAGCGACGTGACCAGCTATCAGCAGGCTCTGGCATCCCAAGGCTTCAGTGCTCAAGAAATCGCCGACGCCCGGCTGGTCGGCCTGACGGATGAACAAATCGAAGCTTATCGCCAGGAAATTATCGCTGCCGATCCAAACGATCTGGCCGGCAACATCCTCAATTTCTACACCAATGAGGCTGCGATCAGCAGACAATTAGGTTACGCCTTGATCGAGCAGCTGAATTATGCGCCCGGTTTCAGTGTGGGCGCTGGCGGTGGACTGCTGGCTCCTGCCGCGGATGGCAACAGCCTCGTTCAAATTAACAACTCTGTCGTCACGGTGCAAGTGGGGAATCCACTATCGCAAACTGCAGTCATCGATTTGCGAACACGACGCATCGATCTGCCGGCGGACTGGGCGGTGACCGTCTCGCCGGCCCAGGTCAGCCTGGACCCCGGCGAAACCACAACTGTAACCGTGACCGTGCTCACGGGATCGCCCTTACCACAAGAAGCGCGGCCGCGGGTAGCCATTGAGGGTTATGATGGTAATGAATTAATCGGAGGCGTGGCGGTCGAAGTCGCTGTGCCCAAATATGTGGTCTTCGATGGCAACGCGCGCGTGTACCTGCCTATGATGAAAAAATAACATCGAATTGATGACCGGGACGCGCCTGCCTCGTCGGTGATGGTGGAGCAAGTTGGATTGGAACTCAATGCGGTCACATACAGGGTTGTTTCTGAGTGACAGATTAGGAATTTGCGGATTTCGATGATCTGCATCCCTAATCCGAATTCACGAAATCGCCCCTTCACGCCTTCTTTCTCAGCCTCGCGATTGCCATCCTCATCGGCAAGCGCACGCGCGCATCAGCATTGGCTGTCGCCCACATCGAGCGCACCTTGCGCCAGCTCGCCTCGTCAACCGTGAGGTAATTCGACCATTTCAGTTCGAAGTACTCCTGTGCTTCGTTCGGTGAATCCCAGAAGTAATTGAATGGGAAAAAACTCGCGCGTTCCTTGATGAACCAGCCTTGCTCTTCGGCATGTGCAATCGCGCGGTTGGCAGCTTCATCGGTCGCGCGGTCTTCGGGGAGCTGCTCCACCATCCCGGCGAGGCGTCTCTCGGCGGAAGAGACAATTTCAAGCGGCACGCGCAGAGCAGGTTCTAAAAGCGGGCGCAGGTCAATCAAGCTGCCGTCGCGGACAAGCACCCGCCTGATTTCATTCAGGGCATGAACCATGCCCTCCTGTGCTATTCATCAGAGGGACCAGGACAGGATGGCAAGATCGAAGGTTTCCTTCGCGAACGGTAAATCAAGCGAGTCAGCGTTGGCAAAAACCACTCTATCCTCAAGATCGTGCGGGCGTTCGAGGATCGCGATGCGCAAATTGTCCCGCTGGATTTCGATGCCAGCAACACGGCTCACTTGGCGCGCATAGCACCAGGTCAGGCGTCCATCGCCGCACCCGACTTCTAGCACGCGATGTGTGTCGGTAAAGCCCGCATATTGATCCAGGAACTTAAGTTCGTTACGCTCGGGGTCTCTTTGCATGCCCATCGATTGAGATACCTTATGAGTACGATTTTACCCCTGGATGCTGTCTTTTTGGCAGAAGTAAAATCATAACAATTGGGGGCAATCGTCCGATTTCCCTCGGCATAGATGTGCATGCGGATATGGTCAGTTGGATTGCATGCAAACGGTATACACCAAAACCAGCAGTGTTGATGGCGACACGGTATTCGCCAGCCTGCCCCTCACGCGGCTCCTCCTACAAAAGCTCTAACCTGGTATTTTGGTCCATCCTGTTCAATATCCAGCCATTCCGCGCGGCCATCTCCGGTTTACCTTAGAAATTATCCGAACCAGCCGCATTAATTTGCCCGGCAGGATTTCCAGCTTACCTGGATCTGGTCTCCTTCGATCTGGCAGCAGCATAATCGCTGTACCCCCCCTGATATTCTGTTAAGCGGCCCTGTTCCAGGAGCAGAATCCGGCTGACCGTACGATCGAGGAAATAGCGATCATGAGAGATCACCAGCATCGTGCCTTCAAAATCATCGAGCGCATTTTCAAGCACTTCAGCAGATGCGACGTCCAGGTTATTGGTCGGCTCGTCTAACAGCAGGAAGTTGGCTCCAGAGAGGACCAGTAATGCCAGCTGCAGGCGGCTTCTCTCTCCACCAGATAGGTCGGCGATCTTCTGGCTGGCTTGCTGGTATGTAAACAGGTAGCGGATCAGGAAGGCGACTGCATTGGATTCACTCATCGCGCCGGCATAGCGGACCGCCCCCAGAGGGGTCTGCTCTGGGTTCAGGGTATCATGCTCCTGGGCGTAGTAACCGACTTTCACACTGGGACCCAGCCTGATTTCGCCCGCGTCGGAGTTCTCCAGACTCAGGATCAGCCGGAACAGGACGGATTTGCCTGCGCCGTTCGGGCCAATCAGGCCAACCCGCTCGCCGTGCCAGATCAGCAAGTCCAGCCCGTCCAACACCCCGTTCTGCAACAGCCGGCTGCTGAAAGATTTCTTCAAACCGCGGATCTCCAACACCTTATTGGACCCGCGCCAGCCGTTCAGCTGCAGGCCCATTTTCCGGCGCTCCAGCACAGGTCGCTCGATCTTCTCCATGCGGTCCAATCGGCCCTGGATCGTTTTGGCACGCTGGGCGAATTTTTCATTGTTATACACTTTACCCCACATCGCATAGCGTTTGATCGTCACCTCCAGCCGGGTGATCTCGCGCTGCTGGACACGGTACAGCTCAGACTGGCGCGCCAGGCGCAGCTCTTTATCGGCGACATAACCAGAGTAATCCCCTTCGAACGTTGAAAGGATGCCATCTTCCAGCTCAGCGATATGGGTCACGACCGCATCGAGCAGGTAACGGTCATGCGAGACGATCACTACCGGCCCCGGGTACTCGTTGATCAGGGATTCAAGGAAAGCTTTGCCCGCCAGGTCCAGGTGGTTGTCCGGCTCATCGAGCAGCAGCACATCCGGACGGGCCAGCAGTAAACGCGCCAGGCCGACCAATTTCTTCTGCCCACCGCTTAACGAGCCTACCAGCGTCTCGAAATCAACCGCCTGCATCCCCAGGCCTTGCAGGATACCTTTGACCCGTTCCGGGTAGCTATCCCCACCCAGGTCAGCGTATTCCGCCAGGCACTGTTCTTGCTGCAGCAGGACTCGCTCCAGGGCTTTCAGGTCGTTATAAACCTGCGGATCACCAAGGCTGGTCTCGACCAGTGCAAGCTCTGCTTGCAGTTGGGCGAAGCGCGGATTGCCCGCCATGGCTGCTGATAGGGCGGTTTGCTCAGGGTCCAGGGCCGGCTGCTGTGCCAGGTAGCCCACCGATACCCCTTTCGCCCGCACAACAGCTCCGCCCGGCTCGGGGCTCAGCTCGCCTGTGATCAGCTTGAGCAGGGAGGATTTACCGGCGCCGTTTGGGCCGATCAACCCGATCTTTTGGTCGTGTTGGATCTCCCAACTGAGTTTGGTAAAGATCCTTTTTGCGCCTAGGATCAGAGTGATGTTTGTAAGACTGATGGTGATCATCGCGACTCCACAATGTTCGGATTTCCCATAGAACCGCCCCAGATTTTGGGAACCACCCCACTGCCCGTAATGTACAGAAAAGCCGCAGGGTGGCCTGCGGCTTGAGAAGGTGTAATCAAGAATTCCAGAATAAATCGTTCAGAGACTCTGGGCAGCAGGCGCGTTTCGAGGGAGCCCTGCGGAAATTCCTGAGAGAGCCCTCTTTGTGTAACTGACCTGCCCTGAGATCCTGAAAGCAATCATTACGGGCAAATTATATCATGGGCCTCGACGGCTCAGGCTGACGCTCACATGAGAAAATTTCGGATGTTTTAGGTGTATGGAGTCGTTGATTTGCGGTGGGGTGTGACAGCTGCCTGCCCAACTAGCCGCCGGAAACCCTGGGTAGGCAGTTCAGCATACGGCACCCGCCCCAGCGCACCCCAACGCAGGACTGCTAGCTGCCCCAAACCGGTTGATAACAGACCGGATATGTTTGAATTTTCCGATGACACATAGACGCGGAAAGTGGAGATTTACCTTCTAGACTTGGTCGCCCGTCCGGGGCAAGGTCACAGGCGATCTTATCCGTAAATTGACATCAAAGCTATCAATTTACTTACTCTCCACTATTACCCACAACTGCTCCCCATCCGTAACCAACTCATCCACCTCACTCGGTCCGACCTCAGTAAGGTACTGCCCTCCAGAGCACCTGGTCCCTCAAAATTGATGCCCAGCAGCAGCAGGCGTTAATCATCTGATCTGCCCGCATCTATCAAATGAATGCGGGCAGCCAGGTTTTAAACTCGGCGAGTTATCTTCCCGTGGTATACCAGATCGAACCGGGACTGTCGTAGTTATACCCCTCTCCCCAGACCGCATGCAGGCTGCCCTGATCGTCGATGTCCAGCTCGAAATAGTCCCCGAAGGGGAAGCGGAAGCCATCTTCAAAGATGTAATCGTAGCCTGGCACGTAGGTCGAGAGGTCCACCTCCGTTGACCAGGTGCCGCCGCTGTCGGTGGAGCTGCGGTAGTAGGTATTCCAGGGCCCCAACCGGACGTCCATCCACGCAATGCGCACATCTCCCGCTGAACTGGCTGCTATCGCCGGGAAGGCGTGATTGATTCCCTCAGGCGCCGTTGAAACATCCTCTTTTACCGACCAGCTCTGTCCTCCATCGCTGGACCTGGCGAAGTAAATGCGCTCAGGACCTTTGTCTTGATCCTTCCCGCTGGCGCTCCACAGGGCATACAACGTCCCAGACGCATCCGAGGCAACCGTGACCTGCGCCCCCAGGAAAGCCCAACCGCACAGGAAGTCCGCACAATCTGGTGGAGATCCAGAGACATCGATCACCGTGTTCGTCCATGTGCTCCCGCCATCGGCAGACTTGCTGATGAAGAGATTCACCGGACCTTTCGCGCCGCCGTTTTGTTCGAAGCCTGCCCAGCTGATATATACATTGCCCGCCGGGTCTACCGTGCCGCCAAATGCGAGGGCCCATCCCAGAACACCAGTTTTTTTGATGCTCACCGATGTAAAAGTCGCACCACCATCGTGCGAGGACGATACCCAGATTTTTTGGGCATGGTTGTATGCCACGTAGACATCCTGGCCGCGGACAGCCAGAATTGGTTTGTCGGTGCCGGCATTCGTTCGATTGGCGACCGTGACCGACCATGTCTCACCGAAGTCAGTTGACTTGGCCACCACCGTGTCACTCTTGCCGTTCTGCAGCCAGGAGGCATAAACTGAGCGCCCATCGATTGGGTCCACCACAATCTGCGGGTCCCACTGTCCAGATGTCTGCCCGGCGGGGTAGATGACCCGCGGCAAGTTCCAGGTCGCGCCACGATCGCGGCTGGTCTGCAGGATCATGGTCGGGCTGGCGCATTCCTGGCAGCCCGGCACCCCTAAATACTGGGGATATAACAGGTAAACGTGACCCAGCCGATCGGCGGCGATAGCAGGTTCCCATTGATCGCCAGCCGTGAAGCCGAGCCGGGTTTGAGGTGTAAAGCCGGCTGCGGTTTGGGGGCGGCTGGCAGGCTGAGCGACTGAGGCCCCGACCACATCGGACAAAACCATGCCACTCCGGCGGCGGCCCTTGGCTTTTTCTTCAAGACCTGCCCTGGGGAAAATCAGGATCAGAGCGATTCCTGCAAAAACTATCAAAGCAATCGTCAGATGCAACCACCTGCGTGCAGAACCTGTGAAACCGTTCATTGAAACCCTCCTAAACGCGGCTATGGTCATCCACGTGTTGACAGATCGAAATTATCAATACCAAATGGGGCAGATAAAACTGGTAGATGCTAGTATTTTAGCAATAAAACAATACAGGATTCGTGACAATCCATCAGTTTTGCTTAACGCATTTACCATAGGGACGGCATGCCTATATCCTAACCACATGCACTTTCAATAATTATTGATTTCGGTCTTTTATTTGGGTGATGGTATCTTGATGATGCCATTCAAACACAAGACCCAGAAAGGTAGACTCAGCGCAGCCTGTGGCTACCGTTGAGATCCAACCTACTTTTAGGAATTGGTGCGATAATTCAATACAATTCTACGGGCTCATGACGGAGCCCATCCATCAGCTGATAGATTCAATTCGGATGCAAGGCGTATTTCAAGAAGGAGATAAACCATGAATTTACGAGTGGTCGTCTTAGGGGCTGGTTTTGGCGGTCTTGAGCTCAGCTCGATATTGTCCGAGGCGATTGGCGAACAACTCGATCTCACCCTGATCGACAAGAGTGACGTTTTTATCCTCGGATATTCGAAGCTCGATGTGATGTTTGGGCGGAAGACGCTCGATGCTGTGCGCCTCCCTTACCGAAAGATTGTGAAGCCGGGCGTGCAATTCCGCCAGGAAATCATCACCGCAATCGACCCAGAAAAACGGCGTGTCACAACCCAGAGTGGAAGCTACGACGCCGATGTGCTGGTCGTTGCGCTTGGCGCCGATTACGATCCGGACGCCACGCCAGGGCTTACCGAAGGCGGCAACGAGTTTTACTCGGTTGCCGGTGCCGAGCGCCTACGCTCGGTGCTGCCCACGTTTACAAAAGGCCGCGCAATCGTAGGTATAACTTCAACCCCGTTCAAATGCCCGCCCGCGCCGAGCGAAGCGGCGTTGTTACTGCATGACTATCTCCATGCACGCGGCGTGCGCCACGCCTGCGAAATCAGTCTCGTCATGCCGTTCGGAATTCCCGTTCCGCCGTCGCCCGCAACCTCAGAGGCATTGCTGACTGCCTTTGCCGAGCGGGGAATTACATTTGTTCCCGACCGCCTTGTTCGTGCCCTCGACCCGTCACGGCGCGTTGCCCTGCTTGATGATGGGAGCGAGCTGCCATATGACTTATTCCTTGGCATCCCAAAGCACTGTGTCCCAGAAGTCGTCGCGGCTAGCGGCATGACTATAGATGGCTGGATCCCCGTCAATCCGAAGAACCTCGAGACGCGTTTCCCCGGTGTGTATGCGATTGGCGATGTAACCAGCGTCGGTACACCAAAAGCAGGTGTGTTCTCTGAGGGAGCTGCACGCATCGTCGCGGCAGCAATCATTGCGGATGTCACGGGCGGCGAAAGGCCGCCGGCTTATGATGGAAGGGGGTCGTGCTACGTCGAGTTTGGAGGAGGTCAGGTCGGGCGGGTGGACGTGGACTTTCTCTCTGGACCATCGCCCACAGGCAGCTTCAGCAAACCTTCCGGCACCCTGGTCAGCGAAAAACAGCTCTTTGGATCCCGCCGTAAGGTGCGCTGGTTCGGACAGTAGCGATGAATTTCAATTGGGATTAAAGCAAGCCTCGCTCAATCCTCAACAAGCTTGAATACATCATCCCCTTTTCGAACGATCGCGACCACCTTTAGCGCCACTTCTGTGCCTGGTCCAGCCGATTGGACCTTTTGATGCTCAATCTCCATGGAGCTAACTTGCTGGTCGAAGTCGGTTGATCTCCCAATGATGTGGATTATGTCTCCGACTTTTATTTCACCAGAAAGCTCCAAGACAGCTACCCGAATACGGCTGTAATAATGGGTGACTTTGCCAACCCGAATGTTCATTGTCTACTCCATACCATTTACCAAACATCTAACAGGTAACATGGAACAAAGCAATGGTTTCACCATCGGATTTATTCCAGACACCAACCGCCTCTGGTGTTGGCAATAGCTGCACCTCGCATTGATGTTTCCTGAAATAATCGGCAGCCTCATCCGATAGAGTGACCATCCCTGTCTGACCCGTCCCAATGATCAATCGTTCGGCCTTTTCCTCGAAGATATATTTGGCTTCGTCGCAAGAGATCATGTGCGAAGTGCCGTAAATCGCCTTGGATAGTTTTTTCTTGCGTTTGCTTACCTTGCCATCCAGCCGTATAAGGACATCATGATCATATATCTCCCCTTCGATCGTGATCGAGCCGAAACGAGTTGAATTGATTGTGGGTTTCATCCTGGATTCCATCACTGGTGTTGAAAGGCGCGCCTGGGTAAGAAAAAATCGTTAAAGCTAGGATGCCTGTGATGTTGTTCTACTATGTTTATATCAATAAATCACGAGATGGATCGTATCTATTCTGGTAAGTGTCTTTACTAAACCGAGCATCCGGATCATGGCACCCTGTCCCCACCTTCCATCCACCCACAGCAGCTTCTCATCCGTATCGTTCCACCCGCAGCAAGGCTCCAACTGCCGCATGCCGATCTGCGCAGCGAACAAAGCCTGACCATACGCAATACAAAAGCCGCAAAAGCAAACCCAAATGGATCTTTTTTCTCGCCTGTTTGGCTATTTTCGGATCAATACAGCCGGTGTTACCAGAGAAATTTTTCAGGCCGGGGCAAGTTCGGTATTGGCGTAAATGAATCGGGGAAAGATCAATAAAGGTGCGGCGACGTGCAATCTCAGCGTCTGCCCACTCAAGTGGAATTGCTATTTTTGCACCAAAAATGGACAATAGTACATATACCACGGGGGTGGCAAACTTACGTCAGTACAGTATTGGGCGATCTCCAATAATTTACTGAATGGTTTGAGTGATCTCGTAGTGTTCCAGATGCGGGAAGACGGTTGGTCTTCGCACATCCTCAAAGAACAGGCACCAGAACAGATTCGTCATTGACAACTCTTTCCATTGCCGTTAAATTAGATTTATATTACCGGGTTTGTCTATATTGGGGCATTATGGCCCGGTTTAATACAATCCACCCAGTTTTCAGCCAAAGGAGTGATTTATGAAACTACCCACCCGTTTTCGCCTGCCAGCCCTTGCCTTGCTGGCAGCCCTGGTGCTGCCGGCATTGGTTTCAGCCGCCGGGGTTCCTGGCTTCCAAACCCCGGAAGCTCCTTATATCACCCTGGATCCGGGTCTGCCGTCTGGCTCTTCTGTGACCGCCATCATCAGCAGCGGCGAGTCGGTTGATGGCGTGCTCTTTGAGGGCATCCCCGACGGCCTCGGCCTAGCCCCCGGACCGGAGGAAGGCACCGTTGATGTGTATGTCAACCACGAACAGAGCACCGTGCCCTTCCAAAATACAGCTGATTTCCAGGATGCCTCCGTCACAAAGTGGACCCTGGACGTGAACACTGCCAGCGTACTGGCTGGCTCGGAAGCGATCTCAGCGGATAATGGCTACCTGCGCTTCTGCTCGGCCTTCATGGCCGGCCCTGCTGAGGGCTTCTCCAGGTATACGTTCTTCACCGGCGAGGAGACCAATGACATCGTTGGTGTGCCTCTCGGGGCACCCTATGGACCCGATCCTGCCCTCATTCCCCAGCGCCAGGGCGGTTATGCAGTCGTGCTGGACACCGAAACCGGAGCCTTCACCCAGGTCGCTGGCATGGGACGTCACAATCATGAGAATACGGTTGTGGTCCCCGGTGGCTGGAACCAGATCGCCATGCTCTCAGGAGACGATACCTTCAACGCACCATCCTCACAGCTTTATCTCTACTTGGCGAACCACGAATCCCATATTTGGGAGGACAAAGGCAACCTGTGGGCTTTCCGTGTGACCCGCACCGAGGCTGGTCCAGTCGATGCCACCGATCCCTTTAACAATGCCAACGATTATCTCGACATCCAGCCCGGTGACAATTGGCAGGGTGAGTTTATCCGCGTCCCGAAAGACATCGCACGGGGTCTCACAGGCCTGTCCCCGCAGACCGCGCTTGAACAGTGGTCCAATGAGAACAACGTTTTCCAGTTTATCCGCCTGGAAGACATTGCCTACGATCGTAACAGCCCACGTGTCGTCTATTTCGCCGATACCGGCGCAACCCGGGTTGTTCCCAATCCCGTTACCGGGCGTTTGGTGCGGGGTCCCAGCGGCACAATTGGCAGCGCTGACAACGGACGCATCTTTAAGATCGTCATGAATGAGAAGAACCCCCGCAAGGTGGACAGCTTTTCCGTCTTAGCGGATGGAGATGCCTCCGGCGCTCCAGAGTACGTGGCTTTCACCAGCCCGGATAACGTCGAGACCAGCGCCAACAGCCTCATGGTCCAGGAAGACACCAGCAATGCCGTGATCTGGCGCTATGACTTCGCCAGCGGCAGCTGGAGCGTGGTCGCCAGCGTCAATGACCCTGCTGGCGAGTCCAGCGGGATTGTGAATGCCTCTGATTGGTTTGGCCCCGGCGCGTGGCTGCTGGATGTCCAGGGACACGGACGTAACGTGGACGCAGAATTGCAGCCGAATGGTGTGCTTTTCAAGCGCGAGTCTGGCCAATTGATGCTGATGGTGATACCCGGCTCTTAGAATATTTATCATTGATCTGATGATGGGGCTGTCCCAAAAAGGGCCAGCCCCACATCGCTCAACCTCCACCCACAGCTGCTCCCCATTCGTGAGTGATAGAACCAGGCTGGCGTGTGATGGTTAAACCCGCTAAGGCGGCAGCTGGATATCACGCCGGAACTTAGCTCTAGATTTAACCTCGGCCAGCTTAAACGTTGCGTACTGGCAGGCTTCTCTCATCAGTCTCTTCGCTTCGTCTTCCGGGAGATTCCGCAGGTCTTGCATGCTGTATCCTTTCCCACGTAAATACTCCCGGATCAGATTTCGCTCCAAAGCAGATTGCGGCCCTTCACCACCGCATTCTTCGAATTTAATAGGGATGTACTCGTCTGTCATGTCACACCTCCAATGTGTCAAAGACTAAAACACGCGTACCAGTTAAGCAAATTAGGTGTGGCGTCTGATTGCCAATCATAAAACTACGTATGTTGTTCTCGCACACTCACATATGCCACGGCTCTCCGCATTCGGCAGCTCAGAGAAACCCATCTCGTTATTAGTAACCAAGCCACACAGTATGGCTACCTCTTATCCAGGTGAGTAGCAGAAACAGACTTCCGCCGGCGTTCCAAGATTTGTTTGACCAGCTTTAACCTGAAATGATCCGAGCGTTCGTGTTCATCTAATGCTGCCTGGATGTAATCACGCTCAGCTTTCAGGCGGGGTATGAGTAGATGATCGAGGGCGTTTAACCTGCGCGAGGTGCGCTGAATTTCGTTCGCCAGGCGGGTGAGCCGTAACTCGCTCTCGGCCAGCCGGATCAGCGCATCGACCTGTGCCTCATAAGCTGCAGCTGCTTCGTCAATTGAGGTCGATGTGCCCACGATGGAATATCCTCTCCCCAAGAAGGAGCGGAAAACACGCTTTTGTTCAATGCGTGGCACCTTGACACCCATCACGTTGGCCATCGATACTTCTAAAGGAAGTTCGGCCCAGGAAGCCAGGGCAGCTGAGCGCACAGCTTGCGTTCCGGCCATCCTCTCCGCACGCGCTAAAGCTTGCCGAGCTTCGCTCGCGGCTTGTTGGAGTGATTCCGAATGCTCGATAACGGTGTCTGCTAACCGCAATAATTCTTTCATTAAAGCGGTACGCTTCTGCTCCAACAAGTCGCGGCCCTGCCTGGCTAACTCGATCTGAGTTTCGCGAGCCAGAAGGTCCATACGGGTGCAGTTGATATTCAACATGACTGCCTTGCTAAGCATCCTGGTGATGGTGATACTGCTCGATGAACTGTTGGGGAATTCGTTTCAATTGTTCATGGGGCAGAGGCGCCAGAAGTTTCCAGGCGACGTCAAGCGTTTCACGGATATCGCGGTCGACTTTGCCTTGCCCAATGAATTCCTTTTCAAACCGCTCGGCAAAATCCAATACCCGCCGATCGTTGGCCGATAAAGCTGCTTCACCAATGATCGCGACCAGGCGGCGCAAATCCCTACCCTCGGCATACAAGGCATAAAGCTGGTCAGCAAGATAGCGGTGATCGGAACGAGTTTTATTCTCGCCAATGCCGGCGTTCATCAGGCGAGAAAGGGAAGGCAGTACATCAATCGGGGGATAGACACCTTTGCGATGCAACTCACGCCGCAATACGATTTGCCCTTCTGTAATGTAACCGGTCAGGTCCGGGATGGGATGAGTGATATCGTCATCTGGCATTGAAAGGATCGGCAGCTGGGTGACCGAGCCAGATTTCCCGCGTATCCGCCCAGCCCGTTCATACAAGCTGGCCAGGTCAGAATACATGTATCCCGGGTAACCACGCCGGCCGGGTACCTCTTCACTGGCCGCGGCAATTTCACGCAGTGCCTCGCAGTAGTTGGTCATGTCGGTCAGGATGGCCAGCACGTGCCGGCCATGTGTGAATGCCAGGAACTCCGCAGCAGTCAAGGCAGCACGCGGGGTAAAAATCCGTTCTACCGAAGGATCATCTGCCCGGTTGACGAACAAGATGGTGCGATCCATAGCATCGCCGGCACGGAACTGATCCATGAAAAAAGAGGCTTCACGGTGGGTGATACCAATCGCGGCGAACACCACCGCAAATTGGTTTCTGCCTCGCTCACCCGCACTCCTAACGCGGGCCTGGGAGGCGATCTGCGCGGCTAAATCATTGGCGGGCAATCCAGCCCCCGAAAAAATGGGCAGCTTTTGGCCGCGGGTCAGGGTATTCAGCCCATCAATCGCGGATACACCTGTTTGGATAAATTCTTTGGGCTGGGTGCGAACGATGGGATTTATCGGCAAGCCATTGATATCCAAAGAGTGCTCTGGAATGATTGGCGGGCCACCATCGATCGGTTGGCCAGTACCATCCAGCACGCGCCCGAGCATGGTCAGGGAAACATCCAAACGGGCAACATCGCCTGTGAAGCGCACGCGGGTCCTGTCGAGATCCAATCCGGTTGTGCTAACAAACACACGTACCATGCAGCGATGCTGATCCACTTCCATTACCTGGCCCAGTCGGATCTCGCCGCCCGGACCAGTGATTTCCACTACTTCCCCATAACCCACATCCGCTATTCGTTCCAGAAAGATGAGTGGTCCCTTGATTTGGGAGAGCGTCCGGTACTCTTTGGTAACCAGCTTAGGCTGGCGAAGGGGTAGGCTACGCGTGACCATCTTAATTCACCCCCCATTCTGCAAAACTGTATCTCACCCGATCCATGAGTGCCTGAATTTCATCTTCCATTGTTTCAATTCCCAATTCTTTCATACGCCCGATTTCGGCTAGCACCGGCAATGCAGTGATTTCATCCAAAGTGACGCCCAGTCCCATAGCACCCTGGCAACGCTGGTAGAAATCCAGGATGACTTTCAACATCAAATAAGCCTTCTCGATCGGGCAGTAGCGATCCACTTCGTGATAAGCAGACTGCTGTAGAAAGTCTTCGCGGAGCATACGAGCCACGGCCAAAACGGCCCGTTCGGCATCTGCAAGCGCATCTGGCCCAACCAATTGCACAATCTCAAGCAATTCGACCTCGCGCTGCAATAGTGCCATCGCCTCAGCAGTTAGCTTCGGAAACTCATTTGCCACCTGGTGCGTATACCAACTTTCCAGGTCGTAGAGAGAGAAACTGCGCGTCCAGCTAATTGCTGGAAAATGGCGGCGGCGAGAAAGATCGTAATCCAGCGCCCAAAAGGTGCCAACTGTGCGCATTGAGTTTTGGGTCATTGGCTCGGAGAAGTCACCACCTGGCGGTGAAACCGCGCCAACGATCGATATAGAACCCGTTCTCTGCCGGCCTTCTGCCTTATCCTTGGCACCAAAACATATCACCCTGCCCGACCGTTCGTAAAATTCAGCCAGGCGCGCCGCAAGATAAGCCGGATAACCTTCCTCACCGGGCATTTCTTCCAGACGCCCGGAAATCTCACGTAAAGCCTCTCCCCAGCGGGATGTCGAATCGGCTAACAAAAGCACATCATAGCCCATATCTCGGTAATACTCGGCCATCGTGATACCCATATAGATGCTGGCTTCGCGGGCCGCGACCGGCATATTCGATGTATTCGCAATCATGACTGTCCGTTCCATTAGGGGCGCACCCGTACGGGGATCCTCCAGGGTGGGGAATTCCTCCAGCACCTCAGTCATCTCGTTCCCCCGCTCCCCGCAGCCAACATAGATAACCACGTCAGCATCCGCCCAGCGCGCCAGGCTTTGTTCAGCAACTGTCTTTCCGGTACCAAAGCCTCCCGGGATGATCGCCGATCCGCCTTTCGCCACGGGGAAAAAAGCGTCGATGATACGGGTGCCGGTGATCAACGGTTCATTGGGATCCAGGCGATGATAGATAGGCCGAGGATGGCGTACTGGCCAGCGCTGGCTGAGTTTGAGCTCAACAGTCTGAAGTCCTGCGATTGCCCTCGACGGTCAGGATCGAGACTACCTCGTCAACCCGGAATGTGCCCACCTGGATCTCTTGAATCCGACCCCGTATTCCTGGTGGGACCAAAATCCGATGCTCGATCGTGCGCGATTCATTAACGAGGCCAAGCAGGTCACCAGGGGCCACATAAGCTCCCTCCCGAACCTGCGGACTGAACGGCCATTTTACATCTTCGGATAGGGCAGGCGCATTTACACCGCGCTGGATGAAATCACCCGCTTGGTTCGCCAAAGCCCTCAATGGACGCTGTAGGCCATCGAATACTTTGCCCAGTAAGCCAGGTCCAAGCTGCGCCGATAACGGCGACCCCGTGCTGATAACCGGCTCACCAATTCGAATCCCAGAAGTATCCTCGTAGACCTGGATTGTAGCAAGACCTTCCGATAAGCGAATCACCTCCCCAACCAGACCCAGCTCACCGACCCTAACGACATCGAAAAGCCGGATCCCTTGCAATCCAACGGCACCTATCACCGGCCCCGCAATGCGCATTACACTTCCTGTTTGATGTTCAGGGCTATTCATCCCGACTTATCCTGAACTTCTTCTCTAAAGGTGATGTGGAAACCAATAGCTCGCCGGAGCATTTCAGCAATGCGATATTGTCTGGAAGCTTCCGACCCAAGTGGGCCTCCGCTAGGCAATGCGACATAGAACATCTTCTCATTTGCATCCATCCGTCTCACGAAAGCTGGATCCATCTTTTCCAGCAAACCATCATCAATTGCCAATAAGCCTGTTTCACCCATTTCCCACCAGGCCTCGATATACTCCTGGGCAGTTTCTACATCCACAGCACTGCAGGCATCGACACCAGCCAAGTGAAAGCCAGCGAGCAATTCCGGACGAGTGATCACTAGAAAACGGCTCATAAATAGAGCTCCAATTCTCCCCGAATGGCGTTGGGGGTCAAACCCAGGCTGATACCATGTGCAATCCAACGCAGGTTGCTGACCTCGTTAACCTTTGAGGCAAAATACCCGAGTAAGACCCCAACTCCAAGCGGGTCCCTAATGATCTGCTGTGACATCCATTCAAGTTGGTAATGCCGCAGCTGTCGTTCTATGTCACTCAAATGCCCGGTTTTTGCATACACCTGCATACCAGCTTTCAAATAAGGGTCAAAAGGAGTGCCAACCAGGACATTTATCGCGGCCTCTAATGAATCTTGCATCCCTGCAGAGAGCAAAGTAGCAAAGGAAATTTTTCCTGGACCGACAAAAATTTGCTCAAGATCATCTGTACCTGACCAATCCCGGAGAAACTTGCGTTCTGCGGGTGCGTGGCTAAACCGGAGCGTCGTGAGCAGGTTCGTCAGATCTGCCTCAAGATCGATTGCAGAAGATAAAACATCTTCTTTGTGGGATAGCTCCTGCAAGAATTTCCTGGCTTCCCCAAACTGCCATTGATCTAGAGCTATTTCCATCCGACCAATGTCTGCACCGGGAGCTTCGGCGCGCAATTCCATGAGCGGTCGAGCAAACGGAGAACCCTGGCTAGCCAGCAAATCAATCGCTGCCCTGGTGCTTTGAGCGCGCGCCAATTCGGCCAGGGTGCTGTAATCCAGAGTCCCTATCGGCAACAAGGCAGCCAAGATATCGCCGGTCGTGGCTTGTCGGGCTAAGCCGCGCAAGATCGCTTTAAGATTATGGACATCATAAGTCCTGAGCACGACATCAACAATTTCCCGGGCTTCCTCCCTGTAAAAGTATCGAACAACTCCCAAGGTATCACCCAGGTCTATACGCAGGGCTTTGTTAATACACTCCATACCGTCAGTGTGGGTCATGGCCACCTCTACGGGTTTACGATAGGCCGTTTTTGTGAGGGCAGCAATCATGCCCCTGAGTGTCCCTGCTTCTGCCAGACTCTCCAGCTCTTTCCTGGAGAGCAAGCGGGACCTCATTGCTCGCAGCCGCGCATTTCCGTAATCAAAACCTGCCATCTTGTAGTCTCACCAAATCAACGTTTCAAAATACATGGTTCCTTTCACTAACCAGGTTATCGATAACTTCCTGTTGCTGGTCTTCAAACAAAGCAGCCAGGAAGCGGCGGAGATATGGCGTCGCCCGCTCCAACCTGGCTTCTAGAGTGTTGATAACTGCTATACAACCATCTTCGCTTTTGGCAATCAACCCGCCCCAACATTCGAGATCATAGCCGACACGCAGGTTTAATCCCAGGTCGTTCAGCAGTTTTTCCAAGATTTTTTGATCGCGGGAGTCGGCTTCCAGGCAAGCAGGCGAGACAGAGCTCGGCGCAATTTGGGAGCGTTCAAGCTCGATCAGCATCTCCTGGAGGAGCTGGCGCAGCACTTCCGGATAAGCTACTTCCCCCCGCACGCCTGCCAGCCGCCCACGACACTGGTTCAGGGCAGCATCGACCAGCATCTCGCGAGCCTCGCCCACGGTCTGGAGGGCCTCCAGGCGCGCCCGCTGGATGAGCCGGGCTCGTTCCCGAATCGCAGGTTCCATTATTTCAGCGCGGGATCTTTCCCGTATGTTTTCTGCTTCCAGGCGGGCATTCATCATAATCTCGCGCGCCTGTGCATAGGCACGCGACTCGATTTCACGAACCCTGGCGTCCCCGGAATCTCGAATCGTTTGCAAGATGGCATGCAGGCTCATCTCAGCTACCCAGCAACAGAATCATGGCAGCAATGGCGAAACCAAGAATTACCATGGTCTCCGGAATTGCAACCAGCAGGATGATGGTGCCTAACGCCTCCGGTTTCTCGGCAATTACGCCTGCTCCCGCAGATCCGATGCGTGCCTGAGCCAAGCCGGTACCGATGGCGGCCAAACCGATCGCCAGTCCGGCACCAATCGCGGCTAAGCCAATACCTAATCCGGTTTCCATCTCTTTCTCCTTTGATTGTGTTTACCAATGTATGCGCACATAGACCAAGTTCCTGACCTTACTCCATCAGGGGTATCGCCGATAAGGCTGATAGGGTTTACCGCCGCCTTCGTAAAACTTACGAAAGAACTCCACATAATGCAAACGCAGGCTGTGAATGGTAGGACTAAATGCACCCAAGACGATGTTCAAGGCATGAATCAGGACAGCCAAGATGATTCCAACCACGATATTGCCCACGACACCGGCAACCCGGTTGGCAACTTCTGCTAGGTAGACCGAAGCCAAGCCAATGGCCGCGATCCGCAGGTATGACAGGTTATTTCCAATCAGCCCGATAAATTCGATGGGGCCCATCAAGATACCCAGCCATCCCAGGGGGATACTGAGCAGGACAATGCCAACCATCATAAGGGCAATTCCTGGCGTCATCAGGCTTTCAGGCAGTTGGTGGGCCAAAACACCAACAATCAAAAACAGCGCCATCAAGCCAATTAACATCCCGCCTCGTTCCAATAGATGGTTGCGATTCCGGTCCTTAATCCCCTCCCATAGGCCCAGGATTAACCCTAAAACGAGGTGAACCGCTCCGAGAGCCAGCGTCATCGCTAACAAGCTCGCGACATATTCGGGGGAAGCTCGCTCAAACCACAAGGCATGCATCCCCAGCTGTTCTCCAAGGCTACCAAACATTTCTCCATACAAAAAACCAAATACAATCGACCAAACTGAACCGAATGCCAAAACAGTCAACACATCGCGAAAAACCCCGGCTTTATACTTGCGCCTTAAGCTCAGGCTCAGGGCCAGCAAAATAGCTCCATATCCCACATCACCCAGGATCATGCCAAAGAAGAGGGGCAAGAAAAACGCCATCAGGAGAGTTGGATCGATATGTCCATAACGAGGCAGGGCAAGCAGCCTGACAAGGCTTTCAAATGGTTGGGCAGGCTTGGGATTATGCAGTTGGATCGGCGCACGCGATTGCAATTGAGGGGTAAGAAGCAGCTGGCGCACCAGGATTTTCTCACCAGCTACCTGATAGAGGGCAGCCTCGACTTTATTAAATTCATTTACTGGCACCCACCCGACGATGACAAAAGTCATATCCGTTTCGCCGAAACGTGAGAGGACGCTGTTTGCATCCAGCTCATCATGCAAAGCATCTCTCCAACCGGCTAATTTATCCCCCCATTCTGCAGCCAATCCAACCAGCTCCTGGTTGATTGACTGTATTTCATTTGGAATGGCAGCCAACTGGCGCTGGAGAACCTGGAGAGCGACGTCCGGCGGTCCTCCGCTCAATTCGGTGGGTAGTCGCAGCCGGGTGACATCTTCCCGACCAAGCAGCACTTCGATTTGCTCAGTATATACGCTCGGAAAAACGATGAACATGCCACGCGTGGAGGCGTCCACATCACTCGCCACCACTTCAGCACGACCCGCAGTCATATCGAGGACACGCTTTGAGATAGAATCAAGAACGTCCACATGCACCCGGCTGACAAGTACACCGATCGAAACGTTTCCGGGCTCGTGCGCGGCAGCAGGGATAATAGGCAACAACTTGCGCAGGGTGGCTTCGTAGCGCGGCAACAAAGCCAGCTTGGATTGAAGATCTTCTCGTTGGGCCGTCAGTGCCTGAATTTTGGGGGCTAATGTGCCCAGGCTGGATTGAATCTCCGCCAATGTCTCATCTGAGAGTGAAGCAGCTCGCTGGGCAGCATTGACCTCCAATATCTTCAGCAGCCCCTCAGTTCGGGCGAGTAAAAAGGTCAGTTCTTCTTGCCGGTTCAAAGCCTCACGTTCCAGAGTAAGTTGCCGGGCTGATACCTGCGGTGAGTCGCTAACTTCATCAATATGCAAACATCCCAGATCACGCAAGGTGTGGATCACGCCTTGTAAATCGGCTTTCATGCCAGTAATTTCCACCGGGAGCATAGGGACATTCATCTGCTTCTCCCCTCCTCTCCCAGCCCAATCACAATATGGACCGCATTTTGAACACCCAGATCCATGCGCTGCTGGCTTTTGCGGCGTAATTCATTAGCCCGCAACTTGGCCTCGGCGATGATCCCTCGGGCTTCCTCTTCACCGGTCAACATCAGCTCCCGATACCGGGTTTCCCCTTCACGCACACCCAACTCTCTGGCATGCTGCTGGATATCGATAGCTTCCCGTTTTGCCTGCGCGATCATCTGCTCTGCGGCCAGACGGGCCGCGGCCACCGCCCGGGTAACATCTGCCTCGGTCTGTCGAATTTGATCTAATGGGGAAAGTTCTTCTGGAGTGATCGGGCGAACCATTTTGCCTCGCTTCGCTTGTTTACGCAAATCTTTTGCTAGCCATTACTGTGCATGGGCTGAGCTGTAATCCTTACTTAATAATGAAAACACCTGGCTCATCATCTAGCCAGGCATCTCTTTGATGGTGTTGTTCTTAGTATTCTTCGAGCAATTCGCCCAGCCTAGATGACTGGGTTAGCCGGAGATCTTACCCGTTTCAACTCTAGCAAGGCAGAAAAATCGTTAGGCACCACCGCCCATGGTCACGATTGGCACAATAGTCTAATAACGGATGCTCGCTGCCGTTCCTTCCTTTGGGAGTGAGCGCCAGCTATTCTCTGCTATTAACATAATAGCAAAATTATTCACAAACCTCAATGAGTTTTTAGAAGTTTAGCACTTCTCGAGTCCACTCTGTTAAAAATAGGGTAGCAATGACCCTTATTTTCTTGCGTTGGTTTCCATTGTTGCAGGCTTTGTCATACAAAACATACAGCCATTTCTTTGTTTGTTAAGAAATTAAACGAAAGAACCAGCAAACTTTGCACGCTCACGTTGCGTGACCTTTGAATTGGCTCTTATACAGATGGTGGTAAAACCCCTGCTGGTCGAGCAGCTCCTGGTGCGTGCCCCGCTCAATGATCTCACCGTCTTTGATCACCAGCAATTCATCCGCATCTCGGATGGTACTCAGTCGGTGAGCAATCACAAAGCTGGTTCGCCCTGACATCAACCGTACCAGGGCTTGCTGGATGCGAGCCTCTGTGCGGGTGTCGACGCTGCTGGTCGCTTCATCCAGAATCAATATGCGTGGATTGGCAAGGATCGCTCGGGCAATGGTGAGCAGCTGGCGCTGGCCCTGGCTCAGGTTGCTGCCGCGTTCAGATAGCTTGGTCTGGTAGCCCTTCGACAGTTGGCGGATAAAATAGTCAGCGTCGGCCATCTGTGCTGCCTGAATACATTCTTCGTCGGTGGCAGCCAGGCGACCATAGCGAATATTCTCTATGATTGTATTGGAAAAGAGAAATGAATCCTGGAGCACAATTCCTAATTGGCGGCGGAGGCTGGCCTTTTGAACGGCACGGATGTCTTTCCCATCAATGCTGATCTGACCGCGATCGATATCATAAAAGCGGGATAACAGGTTAACCAGGGTAGTTTTCCCCGCTCCAGTTGGACCGACCAGGGCAATCGTTTGCCCAGCCTTGACATCTATATTCATATCGTTGATTACTTTAACACCCGGCACGTAGCTAAATTCAACGTGATCGAAGCACACATCCCCGCGAATCACTTCGAGGGGAGCGGCTCCAGGTAAATCGCTTAGCTCTGGTTCGGTATCAATAACTTCAAACACACGCTCTGCACCAGCCAAGGCCGCCTGGATATCATTAAATATATTTGCCAGCTGGCGCAATGGCTGAATAAAGCGCCGGCCGTAACTTATGAATGTTGCGATCTGCCCGACGGTTGCCAACCCCATCAAGGTCAGCCAGCCACCAACACCAGCCAACACGATTACAAACAGATTACCCAGGATATTGGTGATCGGCATCAACAACAATGCATAAGAATTGGCATAAACCCCGGCGCTGTAAACTGCGTCATTTGCCCGGCGGAAGTCCTCCAGCGCCAGATCGCTGCGCCGGAAAGCTTTTATAACACGTTGGCCGCTGATCGTTTCTTCCATCGTTGCATTCAAAATGCCAAGATCTTTTTGCAGACGCCGGTATCCTTTGCGGGTATAGCGGGCTACAAAACCGGTAAACCACAAAGTCAGGGGAATGACCAACAATGAAGTCAGCGCCAGCCAGACATTCAAGATGAACATCGCAATCAAAATCCCGACCAGGGTGAGTAAACCGGCAGCTAAAGCCGTCACGTTTTGAGAAATAGCCTGGTTGATCGCGTCGATATCATTCGTCAGGCGGCTCATCAACTCGCCAGCCGGATTTCGATCGTAGAAGCTGAGCGAAAGACTTTGCAGATGATCGAATAAATCCTGCCGTACCTGCCGGAGGGCATTTTGGGATATGCGCGCCATGACAAAATCGCCCAGCGCCTGAAATATAGCGCTGAACAGATAGACAACCAGCATCAGAAGAGCAATCCGGGCCAATCCGAAAGCATCCTTAGTGCTGATATACTGATCGATGGCCACTCCCATTAATATAGGGCCGATCAGATCCAGCACTGTATTCAGCACGATCATGACAAAAACGATGCTCAGGGTAGGTAGATAGGGCTTAAAGTAAGGAACAAACCGCATGAGCGTCTGGCGAGCATTCCTGGGTTTTTCGATCCGGGAAGGAATGGCTGGGCTTCGCCGTAGAGATGGGCGCATCCCGCTCTGTTGCTTGGAGGGCTTATCGGTCATCGCCGCTCGCCTCCATTAACTGGTTGAGGGATACACCCTTACCAAGCTGTGAATCGTATATTTCCTGGTAAATCTGGTTGGTTCCCATCAATTCGGCGTGCTTGCCTTCCGCTACTAGTCGACCTTTATCCAGCACGATAATCTTGTCCGCGTTCAGCACAGTGCTTATGCGCTGTGCCACGATAAAACTCGTCCGCCCCCGCATGATGATCTCCAGTGCATCCTGAATACTGGCTTCGGTTTCCACATCGACAGCACTTGTGCTGTCATCCAGGATCAGGATTTCAGGCTTTGTGAGCAGGGCACGCGCTATGGCAATGCGCTGCTTCTGTCCGCCCGACAGATTTAACCCCGCGTTGGCTGACATGCGTATCGTAAGCATCTGGAAGCTCCAGGATAAAATCATGCGCCTGTGCTGCCCGGGCTGCCTGGATCACCTCTTCATCCGAGGCCTCGGGGCAGCCATAGCGGATATTTTCGAGCACAGTACCCGAAAAAAGAATGGTTTCCTGGGGAGCAATACCGATATGCGAGAGAAGCGAATCCTGCCTCAACTGGCTCACATCGACCCCATCGATCAATACTCTGCCATGGGTCACTTCGTAAAAGCGCGGGATCAGATTGACCAGGCTGGTTTTTCCAGAGCCGGTGGCGCCTAAAATGGCAACCGTTTGACCGGGATTCGCGACCAGGTTGATATTTTGCAACACCGGCTCGTTGATATCTCCGTTGTAACTGAAACTCACATCCTCGAAAACAATTTCTCCCTTCACGGAGCTGGGGAGATCCTGGGCTGCAGGGCTGTCGATGATGTCAGCATTGGTTTCAAGGATTTCGTTGACGCGTTCTGCAGATACATTGGCAGCAGACAATACCTGGGCCAGATTTGACATAATCACCAAAGGTGTCATGGTAGTCAGCAAATAATTGGTGAATGCCACGATTTCCCCGACTGTCAGGGTGCTGTTAATGGCCTGCAAACCTCCGACCCAGATGACAACCACAATCCCCATATTGATCAGAAAAGTCAGGGTCGGCATCAGAAAAGCGATCAACTGCATGACGCGTATGGATTGGTCAGTATATTCCTGGTTCGATCCAGCGAAGCGCATCATCTCATAGGTGAAGCGGTTAAAAGCTTTGACCACGCGCACACCTGCAATGTTTTCCTGAAGAACAGTATTCAGCAAATCCAGCTTGCGCTGGACTCCCAGGAACAATGGCTGGGTATGAGCGATAAACCAGACGATGATCACCCCCATCACAATTAAAGAGGGAACAGAGCCAATGCCAGCCGTGGGCTGGTCAACACCATCAGGGCGATACTCCCGACCATTAAAAGAGGGGCACGGGTGCCAATCCGTATCGCTACCCGGACAATTCTCTCAATCATCGAAATATCGCTGGTCAGGCGAACGATCAATTGGCCAGTTTGCAGGCGATCCAGGTTTCCAAATGAAAAAGCCTGGATTTTCTGGAAAAGAAGAATCGCGTACATCGCGCCCCACACCTTCGCCCACCTGAACCGATAAGATATTGTTGCCAATCGCCAACAGGGCGCTTAAAACGGTAATCCCCAGCATGATCAGGGTGGTATTAATAATCACATTCAGATCGTGATTCGCGACTCCCTGATCAATTATGCGTTGTATCAAGCGTGGAATCGCCAGATCCATGAAGACGACCGAAGTCAAAAGGATCAGCGCAGCGAGGCTTTGTTTCCAATAAGGTGCAAAAAAGCGCTTCAGCTTGAGGATGTCATTCATTCAAAAATAGATTATAGCCCTCAAGTATCGCCCTGAAAGATGCACTTGTACCTGTTAAATGGCACCAAGTGTCACCCAGAGAAATGAATCCAGGTGGCACTTGGTAAGTCAAACTCCATTTTTTCGACCAGAGGTCATCCCAATGGAAGAACGTTTAACTGCCAGAGATATCCTCTCTAACAGAATAAATGCCACAGGCACCGCACCGCCCTGAGCTTCGCGGTCAGCAGCATCTACAGCATCGATCACGGAGGTCGTTGGGGGGGAATAGCTTCTATAATCCAGCCGCAACCTACCCAACATCACTTCAGGGCAAGGTCAATCACTTCCATGCTCACAATCCAATCGGGCTGCTTTATCCCAAATTAGTTGGGGATGTAAATACCCAGCGGGTATCCATGTTCCACCGGCAAATGCACAACGTTCATGGAGTCAGCCAGCACCATGCGCGCCCTCTAACAGATTCAGTACCGCTAGGTCTGGGCTGCCCTGGTAGTTGAGCGCCGCGACCGACAGCAGGTTTAGCTGCGGGTTCAGCGCCACCACTGCACCCCGACGGGGACCCAGCAGCCGCCCCAAGCCGGCCGATAACAGCCCGGCCACGATGGTGATATTAAATCGATTGAGGTAAAGCCAAAGTCGATATTGTTTTTGAGCTAATGGGATTTCTTTGATCATCAATGAATCTTTGAGGATAGCAGAAGGGGGCAATAGATGTAGTCAAAGTTGGGAATTAAGCGTAAAAAATCTGCCAAAAGGTATGTCCCCAGGCTGAAAGCCGACCACTGGCAGCTTTTTATGAGAATGGAAAGGCCTTACGAATAGCAGCGGCGGTGCGCTGGGTGAACGTCCAGAGACACCGGCCCATTTCTTCATTCGACGACCTTTGGCCTTATCGGGCCGGAATTTAGGTGTCAGGCCTAAAAGGCATTATAATTCCAGCGAAATTTCCAAAGCAGATTGATTAGGATGTGCAAGTTATGGATATATTCTTAGGAGTACTCGCCGGAACCCTGGTCTTGGCCTTTGGGTTAGTGATTCTTTTTGAATACCGGATTCGCCATCCTGATGTGCTGGTGCTGTATGAAAAGAAAGGCCAGCTCTCTATTCGTAGCGGCCTTCTCTACCCACGCCATTTCAGTCTTCCTCTCAAGCGTACAACCCGCCCGATCCAACTGGCCATCCAGGCGACGGCGGCGGGCAACCTGGGTGTAAATATCAAGTTGGCTGGCTCTGTTGCGCCGTCCCCGGAAAATCTACAAGCCTTGATCCGAATTGGAGGATGGAACAGCGAAGTCGTCGCCCGGGCCGCCGATGAGACTTGCATCTTGTTGGAAGCATTGGTTAAAGAGTATGCAGAACATTCCGAGATCCACGACCTTTCCTCAATGGGGATTCTGGAATTTGTATCTGAGCGTGCAAATCTATTCAAAGAAAAGTTCGGAGTTCGAACTGGTCTCGCTGGTTGTGCAATCCTTGGAAGCGTCGGAAGCGGAGATCGCGGATGCGCTTCGCCAACAGGAACAGGCGCGCCTGCTCGAACAAACAGAGCGCTTAAACAACCAGGCACGGCTGGCAGCCGCCAAAGCAAAATACCAGGCGGATGAAGAAATCGCTGAAATGGAACATACCCTGGAGCTAAAAAAAACCGAACTGAAGAAGGCCCTGCTCGAACAGGAAGCCGTCCTGGCGCAGCAGCGAGTTGAGGATGAGCTGAAGCGCAGCCGCCTGCGCCTGGCATTTGAAAGGGAAGAATTGGAGATCCTCAAGAATAATCCCGAGCTACTGATCTTGACCCCACAGGCTGCCCGCCTGGCGGAAGCCAGCCAGAGCCTAAAGAACGCTCGCACGGTCATTTCTCTAACCTCGCAGGATTTAGCGCCCGGGTCAGAACTGCTTACCTTTCTCCAGAGCCTTCTACAGAAGGCTTTGGAAGCCAAAAAGAATGGTTGATGACCTCGCCCGATCCCCTGGCTTTCTTTCATCTGAAACAAATTCGGGCTGCTCGCGTTTCCGAGATTAGTGAAACGACCGCCGCCGCACCGGTTCCAAACGAGGAGCGGATCAATTTTCATATTGGGAATCCACTGGAAGACCCGCTACTCTCTTCCGCTTTCTTGCGGATCGCCCTCGGAATCGATGTTAACCGGCAGGATTTGCGGGATACCGCGCCCGAAGCGATCCTGGAAACCTTGGGGTGGGAGGCCGCGGATAAGCCAAAGCTTGAATTCCTGATCCGCACGATCCAAAAAAGTAATCCCTACTCTCCACGCGGCGGTTATTCACAGAAAGCCCCGCATGCGCTCATTCAGGCTTTCTGCACCCGTTTAGAGAAACAGCAGGAACCTTTGCAGTATGATACCGGACAGCAGTCCGGCAGGCGGGAGATCATCCTTGCTTCCGGAGGCATCAGTGAAACGCTGCGGGTGATCCTGCACGCATTGTCTGATTACCTGCAGATCACGCCGGTACACATCTTGTGCTTCCGTCGCGATGTGCCGCTGCCGGAGAGTTCATTTCCCAACCTGCGAATAGTCCGCCTGGCAGACGACGAGCAGACGGCGCGCAAACAGGTGGAAATATTCCTAACTCAACAGCCACAAGGGCCAACGTTTTTGATTATTGGCAGCTTGTTGGGTGAAGAAACGCGGCGCAAGCTGCGCCTGTTAAGCGTCCAGTTCCCACTGTTCTTCATCGAGGCAAATAACGCCCCCAACCACCTTTCCCTGGCTCGGGAAGCGAAATTGGTGCAGCGGGTCATCCGCTTGTTAACGCCGGCAATCTTTGCACCTCGCCTGGATACCCTTTCTCCTGTATTCATTATTGGCAATGCGGATTTCCTGAGCGTGATCGAGAACGTCCATTTCAAGCTGAAGGGCACGCCATCTGCCTCTGAAGTGGAATTCTTGAGCTTCCTCCTGGAGCAGAACCTGGCCGAGATCCCGCTAGAGACCCCCATTGAAGTCGATCAGGACAAACCCTGGTTGGACAGCTCGGGGATAGGCAGCAGCAGCGAAACTGCGCTTTGGGAGCTGACTGCCCGAATCGGGTCCCATCTCGAACAAATCGTGAATGACGGTGCACAGCTGGCAGAGCACGCTTTGGCGTCGCTGGGCGAGAAAACGTCCCTGATTTCCAGGATCATTGAGGACAGGTGGAACACCCCCCTTTTTGATGAGTTTGCGAACCTGGACAGCCGGGAACTCCTTGAGCAATTTATCGAGAATGCCCACGAACCAGCCTGGTGCCAGGCGCTTGAACGGAGTTTTCTAAGCGTTTTTGTGAAACACCAGTCACAATACCGGCCCGAAGCCTGCCTGGTCGCCAGCGGTTCCTCCCGCACAGCGCTGGGCATCCTGGGTTTTCACTGCGGGATCACCGATGTGGTCATCCCCGATCTGAGCTGGTCCTATGAGCAGTGCTTTCCTAACGTGCACGTCGTCCCATTAACGAAGACGCTGGTGTTAGATGTTGAGGGGATGATTAGTAAAGTAGAGGAGCTATGCCAGGCTGATCCACACTGGCCGGAGCACGGTGCAGTGGCAATCAATAATCCGCATAATGCTACTGGCCGAATTTTTGCTGAAGAGCAAGTTAAAAAACTGATCATCTACTGCCTGGAACATAGTATTTATGTCATTGACGACCTGGCTTACCAGAACATGGCCCCGGTGGACGGTCTGCCGGAGATTAAAACTGCCCGCCAAATCGTTTCCGAGCAGGTGCGTTCCGGGATTTTAGGCGCAGCAAACGCCGATCGACTCATCACAGTCCACTCGATGTCCAAAACGGACAGCCTGGCCGGGGCAAGATTAGCCGTGGTCGAGATTCGAGAGGAAAACTTGCGGCAGCGCTTTCAGGCGATCAACGGCCTGGTTCAGCCTAACCTGGCGGCGATTTTTATTTGCTATTTGTTTTACCGGGGATCGATGCAGGCTGCTCGGACCTACTGGCGCTTGCGGAATAGGCTTTTCTACGAACGTACTCGGGCTCTCATGACCGCGACAGAAAACTTACCCCCCGATCGCAATCCATTCGGCCTGACGATCATCCCGCCAGCCGGGAGTATGTACCCGTTACTGCATATTGAGCATTTGCCTGCCGGATTGTCGCTGGACTGGCTGGCTTCGTCGCTGGCGCGGCGCGGGATCGGCATGCTGCCGCTGGCAACTTTTGCCCGCACCGAAGAGGGATTTGATACCGGGCGGAGCACATTCCGCCTGACCCTGGGTGGCTCGGATCATGCCGAGGCGCTGCTGGCAAAAACCCGACGTTTGTTGATTGATCTGAACCGTATGATCGCAGAAGAAGAGGCCCGCTACAGCCGGAAGCAGCTATCCTTCCATATCCCGGCAAGTTTGACCAGCCGCGCTGCCGAACGACTGGCACGCTGGGGAAATATCGCCAGGGGGGTCCGCCAGCAGTTTGAAAACGAACGGGCTTTCATTTCACTGGCAACCCTACCCTACCTGGATGGCAATTCCTTGCAAAAGGAATTTTTAAAGACCTACCTTCCAGAGCGACTGGAGGTTTTCCGGACCCGACTCCTGGATCGCGCCTCAATCAGCGACGAATTGATGCAGCGAGCACTGCAGGATGGGGGAGGTTGGCTTGGCGGGCAGCTGGAACGCGAATTCATGAAAGATTCCCTGGAGCAGCGCCAGGAGGCGTTCAAATACCGCAGCTATGATCGTACGGTTCATCCTACCCAGAGGTACTCGCTGCAGGCAGAAATGGCCTTCGATGCTATCTTGATGAAGCTGGTTGCACTTCAGCCGGTAAAGTCAGCGCTGATCGAAAAAGCTGGGCAGGAAATGCTGCAGGAATATCTCGGTCGCAATGTGAGCATCAACTCGCAGCACGAAACGAACGAGATCTTACTGGACCTGGACGCGCTGGTCGCTGGCGAAGCCTTCACTGAACTATTTACCGATACATCGTTGCGTACTTTTCTGTCTTTTTGGAGCGATTGGGATGGCAGCAACAGGCCTTCTGGTCAGGGACACTACCTGATCGCCTCAGCTGTGATGGAAAATGTCCGGCGATTGGCGAACATTCTCAACCTGCTCCTGCAGACAGACCCGCACATCGAAATCAACCCCCAGCTATTATCAGAGCTTAAGTCGCTGCCTTATAAAAGCAAGCGCTTTACCCAGCTGCTGAATAATATTACGCTGTTGACACACCAGCTGGAACAACGCTACCGGGGTATTCTGCCATACTCGGTCGAGGCAACCTCTTTTCAGCGCCTTGCCATCCGCTTCCACCTGCGCCGCGACCCGGCGCGGGTGCTCTGGCAGCACAATGACCGCTATGAACGTAACATGCTGGAGCTCCGACAGCAGCGCCGGGCCATGCTGGAAACCTATTTCGCACTGAATAAACAACTGCGCAAGCAGCTATATGCCTTGATCCCGGCAATCCAGGCGAATCGCAATGCGGAGGCTCTGCTGCGAGAAGTTGTCGGATATCGTGATCTATTGCAGCGTATTGTGATCACGCCGCGGATTAGCCAGGGGATGATCACGGCGCGCGACCCATTTGCAATCAACACCACCGTCTTTAACATGCAGGAGATCAACACCATCGCCGGGAAATATGGCAACCCGGGCATGACATTGGGGCTGCAAATCAGCCTCTCTACCCAACCGGAAGCGCTGATTTCACTTGACCGGAGGATGCGCATCCAGGCTGAGCAGGTGCGCCGGGAAGATCCTGACGTCGAGCTTCCTTCGATCTGGTTGATCCCGCTGTTCGAAGATATCGAAATCGGTGAGCAACATCCCGGCGTACCTGGACCAGATCTGGGATTACGCCACCCAAAGCCGCCACACCGCGCAGTCGCCGCAGAACCGGTTTGCGGAGATGATTGCAGAAATCTTCATCGCCGGCTCCGATCTGAGCCAGCAGGTCAGCCAGGCGCACGGCGCGTACCAGTACCTCAAGGCCAAATACGATATCCAGACTTGGTTGGCTGAACACGGCGTGGCAGAAGCGGTGCGCATCAAACTAGGCAGCGGCGAGGCAATGCAGCGCCAGGGGGGTTATTATTCTCAAGTGGCGGGCCAACCCGCCTTTCCCCAATTTCAAAAACAATCGGCGCCGGTTTTCTGCACATCTGCCTGCCGCGGCAAAGGAAAGCACCAAATATGCGGTCACCCCGCTGCAGGGGGTCTTCCTCGGAGGAGATTTGCGAACCTACCAGAGCAGCCTCTCCGAACAGCTCCGCTATCTTCCGGTAGGCGAGTTTGCGAACCTGCTTTTTCACGTCCGAGAAGCGCAAAGGGTCCACCGCAGCAATCTGATACGAGCTGCCGAAACGATTACTGAAAGCCGCCTGGGTGCGCAAAGCCGTAGCATCCAGGAGCTGGAGCGCCTGACGATGGGCGCGAATGACGCCATCTACGCTGGGTTTCTTCAAGAGCTGACGGAAAACTTTCGCCACATTCTCTATGGGTATCCCGAAGATGTCATTGGCATCCATATCATCTCCTATTTCATCGGCAGGTCGATGCCCCAGCTGCGCGACCGCCCGACCTCCCGGCGCCGGCCCGTGACGGACGCGGAGCGCGGGCAGCAAATCCTGGCCGATTTGGTTGAAATCATCCCGCTCGCCAGTCAAGGCAGTCTGCTGCGCGCCATTGCCCACAACCAGGCGCAAACGAGCGTGCTGGGCATCAACCAGCTCACTACGGGGTTGTTTCGAGCCCTGGATTTCTACGTTGAAAAGACCTTCCCTGAAGCCGAACGCGAAGGCATGATCGCCGAGCGCATCCTGCCGAATTTGCCAGTTTATGAGATTTTGCATACCCTGCGCATCTATCAAGATTGGCAGGGTGAATTCATCAAGCGGGTTGAAACCGCATTCCCAGCCGGAAATTCAGCTTTCGTCGCTTTGCGCGAAGATCATGACGCCATGCTGAAGTTTTTGCCGTTATTCCAACAGGAGCTGCTCCGCCGGCACGGCTTGAATGTCAGCGATTTCTTCACCAATGATATTTTCATTCCAGAGCTCCTGCCCACGCTGCGCCCTGATCTGGGGGTGCTTTTGCAGGAAAATCTGTTTAATTCCGACCCAGATCTCCTGATGACACATACGAACGGCGCGGTGGATGAGGAATGGCGTAGGCAGATCAGCCAGCTGCTGCGGCTGCCTGAACAGGTCCGTTACTGGCGCTTGATCATCTGGGATGTGATCGAAGAATCCGTTTACCAGCGCGTGCAAAGCTTCACTGAGCTGGCCACAGCCTTGTATGCATTCTCTGGGAAGCGCTCCTTCGAACAGCCGCTGGTGGTGCGCGGCGCAAAACTACCTTCGGCTCTGGCGGGCTATCTCCGCACAGCCAGGTTGGACGATGAAATGCGCCAATTCCTGGTGGGCGCGGTCGAGTATCTCAGCTCAGTGACAGAGGGGAGCCTCGAGATCCCGGTGAGCATCATCCGGGCTCTCAATGACGTGGAGCGCATTGCGCAGATCGAGGAAAGCGCCCTGCCGGCCGACATGCAGGATGTGCTCCGCGGCGCCATGCTGCAAATCGCCCGTCTGACGGGAGATAACGGCTAGGGGACAATTACTCTTCTCTCAACCTCCACCCACATCAACTCCCCATCAGTGGTCACCTCGATCCACCCATTGCGATCCGTCCGCCGCCACGGACAGCAACGCCAACTGCGGGTTCAGCGCTCCCAGCCGCTCGGGCGGGTTGGAAGGCCCGTTGCCCCCGTCCATCCACAGCAAAGTTCGACCCGGCCGCAAAGAATACGCCGGCGAGTCAAAGTTGGCTCTGACTCGCCGGCGCTCTCAAACTGGTCATTGGCCGTGTAACGCCTCAGCTCATGGATAGCTGACGATGTTCGTAACCTGATTTGTCGCATTCACTGCGGCACCGGTGTCATTAACCACGTGTTCGATGCCGCCATTCCCGTTGAGAAACACCGTTAAAATGTCATGCAGGTTTACACCGGGCGTGACCGGGACTTCGAAGCCGCGTGTGGCGTTTATCGAAGGGTTGATAAAGTAACAGTAACTACCCATTCCCCAGGCCTCATGTTCCTTGACGAAGTCGGCCACCTTGTAGGCGGCATAGCCATTGACACCATCATGTGTCCAGGCAGCCTGGTTCGGCGCATCATAAGGCATCTCGTTTTGGAACATGATCGTGCGCCCGTGCTCGCCATTCCAGATGAGCTGGTACTTCTGGTAATGTTCGACGAATAGGCCGTATGCCGTGACGTTGTCACCGTTGACGATCACGCCGGTGTCGGCAGTGTTAATGGTCCAGCCCACCCCATTGCCATGGTCAGCTCGCCAGGACCAGAGGTCGTCCATCAGGACGTTGTCGCTGTTCACAATCAGGCTGGTCGTGACCTTGCCCGGAGTTCCACCGCCGATGCGAAAGAACACATCCTGCAGCAAGGTGGGGTCGGCCGGATCACTCCATTGGTTGTGCTCCCGGGCCTTACCATTTATTGCATGTTGAGTTCCAACCTGCAGCAGCACCGGCGATTTTACGAGGCCGGCGTCGAACATCAGACCGGCGAGCTTCACACCTTTCACGTCGGCAACTGCCATTGCCACAATTCCGTTGTCCGGCACCAGCGTGGGCAAGCCCAGACCCAACACCACGGTGTCTGGTCGTTTGACCTTGATCGTGCGATCCAGGTGGTAGATGCCAGGGGTGAAGATCAAATTCTGGCCTTTGGCAAGCGCAACGTTGATTGTCTGCGCGCTGTCCGTGGGTTTGGCAATGAAGAACTGATCGATCGGGATTGACATACCGGCGGCCGGTCCACTGCCCCAGGTTGTACCTGACGAGTCATAACGCAGAGCTGGGACAAAGACGTTGAAGTTGCCGGACGAGTCGAAATACAGGAAGGGCTTCTCCCGGGTCACCGGACTGGTATCCAGGGTCGTGTATGGTGGCGGATCATACGGCGTGGTGGAGAAGGATTGGGGCGGTGCACCTACAACACCAGAGAACACCTGATTCCAAACGCCGTTGGACCAGCCACCGATGCTGCTATCTCGCACCAAGAACTGCTGCTGCGACCCGTTGATGATGAAGCCGGTCTGGGAGTCGGCGATGAAGCCGCCGCTCGCGTACTGCGGGCCGGCGGTGCAGTAATCCATAAGCGTGAGGTTGCCGCCGGTGATATTGACTCGCCTCATCGGCGCCGCCTGCGAGACAGCCCAGAAGTTGCCTGACGAACGACAGTCGGCCAGACCCATGACATTAATCGTCAGGTTCGACAAAGAGCGCCAGAAATTGTTGAGTGCGATACAGTTATCGGGGGTCAAGCAGCGGTTGTAAACATCGACGTGGCCATTGATGGTGACGTCGGTTGGCGAGGCGCCCAAGCCGGCTACTTCGGTGTAATAACCCACCTGGATGATAAGTGGGTTGGCAGCACTACCATAGATGCCAGGCTTGAACAGCAATGCATAACGCTGCGTGCCCATCTCGTTGTCGACCTGCTGAGCGGCGATGGCGTCGACTGTTGCCTGGATATCGCTCTGCGGCGTGCTGGGATCGAAGATGATAACGTTCGGGCCAAAATCCGGTTGGCCCGGATCGCCCAGCGGACTCGCCGAGGCTGTGGCACTGATCGTCAACCCAACCAGAAGCACAGCCAGAAGCACGATGCTGATAGATTTAATAGATAACATTCCAATCCTCCTTTATTCTCGGCATGGGAGACTTTGTGTAGTTGATGGCTAAGTTAACAACAACCATCCCCTACAATTTAATTAATCTGGTCAGTGGTAGTGTGAGTTTGTATGCAACCAGGGGGAGGTATAATCCTCCACATTCTAACCGATTACGAAAAATAAGACAAAACAAACCTTTGTTTTCGATTGGGTAACTACAAATATCGACGACGCGACCCAGGCAAAGTCAGTGAACGAAGCTTTACCGCTTCTCCACCTGCACCCACAGCTGCTCCCCATCCGTCGTTAACTCCACCCACCCATTGCGATCCGTGCGCAGCAAATTCCGGCCCGCCAGCGCATCCAGCAACGCCGGGTCGGGGCGGCCCTCATAGTTATCCGCCGCGACGGACAACAAATCCAGCTGCGGGTTGAGCGCCTTCAGCCACTTCGGCGGGCTGGATGGCCCGTAGCCGCTGTCCGCCAGCAGCAGGGCGGTGCAGGTCCTTAAGGCGCGGGTCATCCTGCAGCGCCTCCAGCCCCTCGAAATCGATGCCCAGCGGCAGTAGCAGGCGGAAGTTGCCGTGGCTCAGCAGCGGCACCGCGCCGCGGGCACTGGTCGCCAGCACTTCCAGTCGGGCGCCATCCCCCAGGTCAAGCGCCTGCCCGGTTTCGGCTTGAACCTCAGCAATCCCCGCTTCGGCCAGCACGCCCTGCAAGTAACGCGCCTCACGCTTGCCCTGCGTCGGCCCGGCCCACAGCACCATCGCCCGTGGAAAGCGCGGCAGGGTATCGGCCAGCGCCCCAATTTGCGCGTCGCCCGGCGCGGCCACCACCAGGGCATCCAGCTGTCTGTCGAACAGCGGTAGTCGCCGCCCGAGACCGTCCGACAGGCGCGAAGGCGAGCCGCCGCCCTGCACCAGCACGAAGCGCCCGGTAGGTGATTCGATCAGCAGGGCTTCTCCATCGCCCACGTCCAGCAAGGTGGCGTGTAAACGTCCATCTGGGGCGGAAAAGGCGGCCCGCCAGACCAGCACGCTCAACAGCCGCAGGTCCACCGGCAAAGATAGCCAGCAGCGCCCCGCGCCAGCGGCCTAACAACCGCCCGAACAGCGTCCCGAACAGCGCGGCGACAATGGCAATATTAAGTCCGCAGATTAAAAACCAAAATGAATGTTGTTTTTCAACTGAGTGGGAAGTTTATTCGATAAAAGACGTTCTTATGAGATGTTGAGTACAACTCGAATATGCCAAGACATTTCTGGGGAAACTTCTGATGCAACGTGTCCGCCCTATCAATTTTCTCTCAAACAACCTTGATTTTTCCACTTTCAACTGGTACTACAATTGGGCCCCTTACACTTCCACTGGCTCATTTCCAGGCACGCTTTGGCTGGCAAGTCTTTTCCAGTGCAGCAAAGCAGCGACTACGATCATCGCCAGGCTGACTACCAGCAAGGTAGGGAACTGTAGAGCAATCCCAGAGATCAGCCCAGCAGCTAAAAAGTAAACATGAAACGCCCCCGGTACCCAGGCGGTAAGAACTGGTTCAGACCGCATATGCAGCTTTGGCCGCAACATCAAAATCAGCAGCAGAGCACCAATCAAGACGCAGGCAATCGTGATTAGGTAAACCTGATAGCTGCCGTTTGTAGACATCAGGTAATCCATTCCCACGATCCCGGCCACCCCGATAACGACGGCCCCCAGCGGGGAGGCAATGCTGCTAAGGAAATACCTCCCCCGAGTAAGTAAGCGCAGGCCGGCTGAAAAAAAGAACACCACCCAAAACCAGGCCCAGAAGTTGCCATACGGAACACCGAAATACTGCTGGTTGATGCCAATCCCCCAATGCCAGAATCCTAACCGGATCGCGATCGCATCCATGGATAGATCAATATTGAGCGCCAGCAGTCCATCTAATACAGGTCGCGCCCACTCGGGCAAGCTGGTTGCGTCCGAGAACTGGCGTGCGCTGTAGATAATCACGCCCCAGGCCACGCCGACGGGTAAGGGAACTTCGCCCAGCATAAGCAAGAAACGCCCATAGGTGTAGAGATGGAACTGCTGTATGGTGGACCACTCAAGCAGCAAACCGAAAACAACACCGGCAGTAAGCTGCCAGACAGCCACCCAGCTTTGCCGCCTGGCATGCGCTAGGCAAACAGTGAAAAGAAAGTAGATGAGTAGCTCAATGGTAATGAAATAAATATTTGGCATAGGAATGTTCAATTGTAACGACTCAGCCCACTAAGGGTAAGGTGCCAATATGCTGAAACATTCTTTGGGCTCTGCTCACAGGGCAGCCAGCACATCCTTCTGATTCTGTGATAGACAATCGTTCACCTAATACTGGCCCAAATTGAAACATAGTGCCATATATTGATACTCTGCATCCACTCAATTCAAGTTGCAAAGGAAAGAAGTTTTCGCTCTCCACGTTTGTCTTCGTCTAACAGCGCCTGCTAAGGCGGAAAAGAACATTGACAAAACCACAGTCTATTCGCTTCCTAATCCTGCGTATAATTTACATAACCCCGCAGATTTAAAACCAATATTGGTATTGTTTTTCAGCTTACAGGCGATTATTTCGAAGCAGAAATTGTAAAATCTGCACACGACAAACAACCAATGCCCAATTCTGTTTCAGCATGAGACATTTTAAAAAAGCATGGTGTCGGTCATGCCAAAACTTAGAGAATTGCTCCCACAATCGGGGCAACAATTACCCTTGACAATCCTATCACGTTGCTTTATCCTGTACACATATGTACAGGATAAATGAACTAATCCAATCAGATCGGAATATTTACCACAGCAACGACCTGGCGATCCTGTGGGACATCTCCAATAGAAATACCCTTTATACAACCATCAAACGATACGTCCAAAGGGGGACTTTATTTCCAATCTACAAAGGTTTATATGCGACCGTTCCGATATCGGAATTAGACCCCTTGGAACTGGGCAGAGCAGTCATTCACCGCTACACGTACCTGACGACCGAATTGGTATTAGCCCAGGCTGGCATTATCTCTCAAGCCACCTATGCCTATACTTTCGCCAGCAGTTTATCCAAAAAAGTCACTGTGGGGTCTTTCTACTTTGTCTTCAGGCAGCTCAAAGACGAATACTTATTCAATCCAACCGGCATTATCAAAAAGGATGGGAATTTAGTCGCCACCACGGAAAGGGCGGTGGCGGATATGCTTTACTTCAATCCCAAATACCACTTTGATTTTTCGGAAAGCATAAATTTTGAAAAGGTCAAAAGTATTCAAAAAGAAATCGGCTATCCATGTTAAATTTACGGCCAGAAGACAGCATTCACAAATCCTATTTGAACCGGCTCTTGATAGAAATTATCGACCGTCCGGCGTTATCGCAGAACCTTGCTTTTAAAGGCGGTACATGCGCAGCGATGGTGGGCTATCTGGACCGCTTTTCGGTGGATCTAGATTTCGATGTACTGAAAAACGCCGACGAAGCTGCTCTCCGGGTGGAGTTTCATCAGGTATTTGAATATTTTGATTTGACGGTCGTGGAAGAATTGGACAAGGCACTGATGTTTCGACTTCGATATCCGAGCGAACCGGGCAAGCGAAGCACGCTGAAAGTCAGCGCAAACAGTTTAGCTGTGAAAGCCAACAAGTACCAGGTCCAGTATCTGCCGGAGATTGACAGGCTGATAAACTGCCAAACCGTCGAGACCATGTTCGCAAATAAATTAGTCGCGGTTACCGATCGTTATCATCAGCACGAATCGATTGCCGGCAGGGACATCTATGACATCCACCACTTTTTTGTTCATGGTTATTCGTATGATGATGAGGTCATCCAGGAGAGAACAGGTCTTGAGCCCAAAGAATATTTGCGTAAGCTGTCCGGATTTATTCAAAAGCAGATAACTCAGACAATCATCAACGAGGATTTGAACACGTTGCTGCCTTATAAACAATTTCAGCAGATACGAAAAGTTCTGATCCCTGAAACGTTGGCTTTCCTCGACAGAGAGATAGCGACAGATAACTAAAGAAAGTTGATAAACACGATTGTATTTTGTCGGTAAATTGTTGATCTGCCGATGATTATGGTTTTTGAGGGATTTGCTACAACATCCGCCTCCGCGTGTCCCAGGCTATGACAGGGATTTACAGGTTTCTCCCCGCCAGCGCCCCCCGGCGGGGACCCAACAGCCGCCCCAAACCGGCCGAAAACAGCCCCGCTACGATGGTGATATTAAATCCTGAAATAACAATGATGTGAGAGGTGCCTGTCGCGGCAAAGGCCTCCTGCACATCCCGGGGGATGCCGGTCTCAACTCCCAATAGTATGCCTGCCAGCAGGGAGGCTTCCGGATCTGGCCACAGAGCATACACCACGTGCAGGGCGCGGGTGCGCAGAGCATAGATCCACGCCAGGAATGGATTCCCCGCCCCGGTTCCCACCAGCAGGACTTCAGGCGAACGCATCTGGCTGTAAATTCCCTGGCGCGCCAGGTAATCCTGGTAAGAAAATGTCTCGAATTCGGGCGGGGTTTCCAGGCTGCCCGTCAGACGCAGCCGGTCTCCATATGCCCATACCCCCGGATCGCGAATCGTGACCAGCAGCAAACCACTGACGGGCTGGATGATTGTGGCACCCGGCTGCTGTAGCCCTGTGGTGTGGATCTGAAGCCGGATAAACTCATCCCGGACTTCCGCGGGAGCTGCCACAAAACCATTCACGACCAATTCCTGGGGTGAATCGTTGTACCAGCCGATAAAACCGGGCGTCCAGGCAGGTAAAGATACCTGGTAGCGTGCGCCGCCCAAGGCAAACGCCAGCATCAGCAGCCACACCGGCACCGCCAACCAGGCAGGGCGGGTGAATCTCACACCTAACCCACGCCGGGCAGCAATCCGCTGGAGGATAAGCAGGAGAATGGCAAGTCCCGCCAACCCGAGCCAGGCTCCCAGCGGCAGGGCAAACCAGGCAGCGAGCAAGTTGCCGGTCAGAAATAACGTCGCGAACCAAAAAAGCAGCATTCAGCCCCCTTTCTGGCGCTCAGCCCTCCGGCTGGTCGGCGCGCCGCGGCCAGGGTATCAGCATGGGGGTCTGGCGCCGGTATGCAGCGTAGTCGCCGCCGAACTGGCGCAGGAGCTTACGCTCCTCAAACAGGCCACCAATCCAAAAATACAGGGTCACTCCAAGGGTCAGGGCCAGCAAATTGGCCGTCATCCAGGGTGTAAACCAGAGTACCGCCAGCGCCCCGGTATACATCGGGTGGCGCACGTAGCGGTACGGACCACCCACCGTCAACCGCTCAACCCCTGCACCTCCCACCAGCTGGCGCAGGCCTAGAAATGCGGACAGGTCAGTAACCGCCAGCGACCACAGGAAAAACAAAGCGCCTGCGCCCTGCACCAGCAGCATACCCAGCGCCCAGGGCATGGGCACCTGGTAAAGCACCCGGTCGGGAAGTACGAGATAGAGCGCGACAACGGGTAAAAAGCTGATCACCGCAAACAGGCTGAAGCCCAGCCGGTATCCGTGGTCAACCGCGGGGCCAAACAGGCCGCGTGCCCAGCGTTTAAAGGTTAATGAAGCCACGATCGAATGCAGCACCCCGTAGATAAAAAGCGATATTAATATGATCCAGAAACCTGTTGAGACTCACCGTTAACCATCTCCGTCCAAATCCGGGTCAACCGGTAGGCGGGCATCCACTGGATAATTACGCGGCTGGCTCGTTTGCAGCCAGCATATGACTGAATAGTACGCCCACGCAGCGGGATTGGATGTATTTACCCGGCAGCAACTACTCCTCGGCTCGCTCACTCGCCGTACCCGGACAGCTCATATTGCTCTGCTCCCGATTGGATAAGATGATATGGCACCCAGGCGACCCCAAATAATTCCACGTAGACATTCGTTTTTGTGGGTCTGACTGCTATTTCTTCTTGCGCTGCAGCGGCTTCACCCCAGCGATCCTGGATGGCATCCAGAGCCGCTGTTTTTTCTTTTTCCAGCTCGGCGATTTGCTGCTTTAGGCTCGCGATGGCGTCCTTCGATTCTTTCACATCTGCCTTGGCCTTATCGGTCATGCGGCGTTTGTTCATCGAGGAAGAAAGCGATTTTCTGCGTTTGCTGAAGAACTTCATGACTGTTTCTGCATGGGTGCCAAGCTCATCCATCTTGCGGCTGGAGAGCTCGGATTCGTCCTGATCAAGCTCACGCTCTTCGGCTTCCAGTTTTACCTGAAGGGTATCGATCTTTTTATCATACGTCGCGGATGTCTTTTGTACCTCTTCATCGCGGCGGGCGCGTGCCGCCTCGGCACACTGCTGGCGAAAGGCTGCAGCAGAAACTTCCGGACCGGCAAACACTTTCAGGAGCGAGTTGCTCAAAACTTTCACTTCACTGGTCCGATACGCCCAGTCGGCAAAATCCTTCTGAAGGCCAGCCACCACCTTTTCGCTGGCGAGTGCGCCAGCTAACCCAATAAACCGGCCGCGCGGGTCGGGTTCCCGCTCCAGGCTGCTGGTGTGCACCGGGCGGCTGATGAATTCCTCCCAGCGCACAAAACCGCGTTCATCAGGCTCTGCGACCATAATCGTGCGCACCATCTCGCTGTCCAGGTTGTAGCGCCGGTCCAGGAAGCGAATGCTGGCTTGGCCCAGCAGCACCGGGCGGTACAGCAGGGCAAGCACTTCTGACTCAGCGGGTATGGGCTTGTCAGCGCGTTTATAGGACTCGGAAACGGTCAGGTTGTTAGGAAGAAAATATTCATCAATCCTCCCTATAACTGGCGGGCGGGTGCTTGTACCGGGCAATTCATCTCCGGAGGGCTTGCCGCTCGCGGCCGCCGCCCTGGGTTGGGGGGATGGTGAGCTGCCCGCCTCTTTACCAGGTCCAGGGGGAGCTGGCCGCCCGGTCTGGCTGGCAACACCTGCAATCTGCGCCCCTGCAAGGGCGTTCAAGGCGGGAATTTGAGCCCGCGTGAGCGGACCAGCCAGGTAATTCATCACCCAACGCGTTTGAAAGAGTGCCGGCATTTTTTCGTGCACGTTGTGCAGCAAAAAGACCCGTTTGCCCAGGGTGGATAACAAACGATCGTAATCGGCACGATCAATACCCGGGGCAGCACCCTGCAGGCCATCTAACAAACGCTGTTTGTCCTGGTCAGTTTGCAGCTTACCGATAAACCAGCTGCCTGCGTTCGAGAGCGCCTTGTAATCGACATCGACCGGATTTTGGGTCGCCAGCAGCAAACCCACTCCGAAGGCGCGCGCCTGTTTAAGCATGCGCAGCATCGGCGCTTTGGAAGCCGGGTTGCTGGTCGGGGGCAGGTAGCCGAAGATCTCATCAAAATACAACAGCGCGCGCAAAGTGGTCGAGCCCGTCTGGGCACGCATCCAGGTTTCCACGGCTGAAAACAGAAGGGTGACAAAAAACATGCGCTCGGCATCATTCAGGTGGGCGATATAAAAGATGGAATGGCGTGGTTTGCCCTGGGGAGTGTACAGCAGGCTTTCGACATCCAGCGGCTGGCCCTCAATCCAGGACTGAAAACTGGGAGCCGCCAGGATATTATTTAACAACATGGCCAGCCCAAAGCGGTCTTTTTCCGGAAAAAAGGTGTTGACGTCAAAAACGCCCAGCTTCTCAAATGGCGGCGATTGAGTTTGCAGGATCAGCTCGCCCAACGTCAGGTCTTTGCCCTGACTCCAGGCGTTCTCAAAAATGTTCGCCAGCAGGATGTGCTCGCGCGAGCGTACAGGATCGATATCGGTCAGTCCCACCAACCCGAGCAGGCCTGTCACTGTGCCGGAAATCTGCTCGCGCAGGATTTCCCGGTTGCTCTCCCAGGACACGACCGGTGCCTTCAGAGAAGCGAGGATGCTGACCGGGATGCCTGCGTCCGAGCCCGGCGTGAACACCGTGAATTGGACGGCGTCATCCAATGCCTGGATTCGTTCCGGGGTGATTCCCCACTCTGCCAGACCATTGGCCCACAAGGAAGCGGTATCCGCGGCAGCCTGTTCCGGGCTTTTGCCATTCCGGCGAGCCTCGTCTACATTGACCCAGGGTTGGAAATCGGCAGGCTGCAATCCGGGGAAATGCAGCAGCATATTGGTGATGTCCCCCTTTGGATCAATCATCATAGCAGGTACATTCTGAAGAGCGGCTTCCTCCAACAATCCAATACACAGGCCTGTTTTTCCAGATCCGGTCATACCCACGACGATGCCATGCGTGGTCAGGTCATCTGGTTCATAGAGAAGCGGCTTTTCAGTAAGCTTCCCCAGAGCAGGATCGAAAATCCGTCCGAGATAAAATTTTCCGTTCGTTTCCATGCAATGTACCTACCTTTCTCAAATTCCAGATCAAGGGGCCTGGTAAACCAGCCGATAAATCACGCCCTGGCTGTCATCAGAAATATAGAAAGCCCCATCTGGCCCGGTAATCACATCCACTGGACGACCTGAACGAGCGCCATCGTCCTGTAGCCAGCCCCAGGCAAAATCCTGTGCCGGACCCGGCTGCCCATCCTGAAATGGAATCCGCACCACTTTATATCCGGTGGGTTCGGTGCGATTCCAGGAGCCGTGCAACGCCACGAACAAATCGCCTTGATATTCAGCGGGGAAATTTTCACCTGTGTAAAACGCCAAGCCCAACGGCGCAGAGTGTGCCTGGATTTCGACTGCGGGCGGATTAACTCCGGTGCAGCCTTCCTGCCCGCCAAATTCTGGATCTATGATGCGCCCTGCATGGCAGCGCGGCCAGCCAAAATCGTCCCCCGCGCTTACCTGGTTGACTGTTTCTGGAGGCAGATCGTCCCCCAGCCAATCACTGCCGTTATTAGAGGCCCACAACCGGTTGCTGCCTGGTTCCAAAGCAAGCCCCACGGCATTCCTCAGACCGCGGGCAAAAATCTGGCCTCCACTCCCATCAGGATTGTAGCGCATGATAGCAGCCCGCCGGTCATCCTCTTCCAAGCAGGTATTGCAGGAGGATCCAATCGAAACGTAGAGCGTTTGCCAGTCCGGGCTGAAGGCCAACGTACGCGTGTTGTGCCCGCTGGTGGGGATACCGTCCACAATCACCTCTGGGTTGGTAAATTTTCCCTGTGAGTTGGCGGGCGCAAACCGCAGCACTCGTCCGGGCTCGGCGACATACAAAGAACCGTCCTGGTAAAAGGCCAGCCCGCTCGGGGCAACCAGGTCATCTGCAGCCACCTCAACCCCATCGAAGCGACCATCCCCATTGTGATCGGGAAGGCGAATCACCCGCCCGGCGCCGCGTTCGGTCACGTATAACATCCCATCCGGACCGAGCGCAAACATGCGCGGGCCATCCAACCCATCTGCAAAGCGAGTGATGTTAAATCCAGGCGGCAGATTGATCCCTTCATCAGTGATGAAATCAACCAGCGGGATGGTGGTCGGAGCCGGTGCATCCGTTAATTGGGTCGGGCTGCCCAGGCCGCGACCTGAGCGATAATAAAAATAGACCGCCAGCACCAATAAGAGGCATACCGCCAGAATTCCCGCTCCAATGATCAGCAACCAGCGTGTCATCCGTGATGATCGCAACTGCATCGTATTGCTCCTGCCTGTCCATCAGGGGTGGGCAAGCGCATAAATCCGCTCGAACTCTCCCTGGAAGGTTGCTGCTGCCTCGGGATGCCGCCAGGCCAGAAGATTCTCGTCATTGCGGAGTTCTGCACTGCTGCTGAAATTATACGACCCAAATATAACCAGTTTCCCATCGATTAACATAACTTTATGGTGCATTTTCCCCGGATTACCATCCAGGCGCACATCCAGTCCCGCCGCCAGCAGGCGCTCGTAATCCCCACCCGTGTTGAAACGGGCCTGTTCTTCATCAAACACGGCTCGCACCACCACGCCGCGCTCAGCCGCAGCGATTAATGCTTCCGCCAGGGGGTCACTCGTGAATGAATATGCCAGCACATCGATCCGCTCCTGAGCCTGGGAAAGCAGTTCAACCAGGAAGTCAGCAACCCCGTCATCGGGTGAAAAGCGTACATCCAGGGGGTCACCCGCCAGCTCCACCCGTGGGAATGGAGTATCCGCACGGGAGTGATCGCCAAAGCGATCATCGATATACATCTCCTCAAATTCGCGGCAGGTAATCCTGAGCAAGCTCCGTTGAGACCAGCCTCACCAGGTTGTTATCGTTGCGGTACGCCCCATTAACGGTAAAGTTTAGCGATCCAGTCCAGACTTCCTGCCGGTCAATCAACATAAATTTGTGATGCAGCAGGCTCTCACGGCGATCTCCCAGGACGGGAATGCCGGCGTCAACCAGTTCCTGGATTTCCTCCCCATCCAGGTAATCGCTGTCGGCTACCATGCGCACGACCAGTCCGCGGCGCGGCGGCATCAATCAGCGCATCGCGCAGGCTCCACAGGTTAAGGTCAAGAGCAGCCACATCTACCGATATCCGGGCATTCCGGATGGCATCTGCCAGAGCTGCATCTGGTCCGCCGCGCAGCGAAGCGGAGGCAGGGTCATCGGGGCGCGAAAAGTAAATGCTGTATATGCCATCAGGCTCAGTTTTCTGCGTTTGCCTGGGAGGTATATCTGTATTCGCACAACCAGCGAGGACTTGCACACAAAGGAGCAACCAAATCCACACAGATAATTTGCGAGGCGGATGGACGGATCCCACGGCGTTCATTATAGCAACCCGCTTCAAAAAGGGCTATAATCGGTTTCAGGTGAGAGGTAAAACACCAATTGTAAATTGCCGGAAAGGATGCTTCCATGCCTGAAATGCGCGATGTGTATACCGTTCAGGTTGCTGGACTGACCCGCGACCTGCCCATGTTTGAAGTTGCGCCGGGTGTACGAATTGCGGTCCTCAACATCCTGGGCGATACCGAGCTGGTGGAGGCATCCGCGGTGGCGCTCGCCAGGAAACTGGCCCCGGTGAAATATGATACCCTGATCACCGCTGAAGCGAAAAGCATCCCCCTGGCGCATGCGCTGTCGGTGGCCTCGAAAAAACCCTATATCGTGCTGCGGAAAAACTACAAACCCTATATGGGGGTGACGCTGTATGCGGAAACCCTCTCAATCACGACAGGTAAACCGCAGGTGCTTTACCTGGACGAAAAAGACCACGACCTGATCCGCGGGAAACACGTGATCTTGCTGGATGACGTCATCAGCACCGGTTCGACCCTGAAAGGGATGCAGCGGGTGGTGGAAAAAGCCGGAGCGTATGTGGTTGGGCAGGCTGCAATTTTCACCGAGGGTGAACCGGACGATTGGAACGCCATCATCTCTCTCGGTCACCTGCCGATTTTCAAAGACGATTAATCACCAGGCATACGGGTTTCAGGCAAACAAACTACACAAATCGGGCGACCGCGTAGGTGGGTCAGGAAGACTGTCCTGTGCTGGTCGCCTTTGAGTTTAAGCTGCCGGATGAGCGCCTCGGGTTCAAGCGGTGAGCCGCGCTTCTTAATGACCGCCTGTCCTACCCTGCGCTCCCGCAGGTAGGCACGCAGCTTTTTGAGCTGGAAAGGAAACCAGGCCTCCACCTGCCAGGCGCGTGCAAAGGGTGTGTGTTCCAGCCGGTCGGAGGTCAGGTAGGCGATATCCTCGTCCACCTGGTACGCTGCCAACCGGGCAGCCAGCGCGGCGACCTGACCGGCCCGCAAAATCGCGGGGTCAGGCTCGTAAAACCAGGCGCGGCGGCGCGCTGATGGCGACCTCCGGCTGGTGCTCCTCCGCCAGGGAAAATCCCCCGGGTAGAATCGTCGCCCGGCGCGTGGCAGTCTTTAAAGGCCCAAACCACAGGGCAGCTTCCTTTAAATCCCCGTGCAATGAAACAAACTCAATTTCAGCCGGGTACTCGCGCAACTCATCCTGCCGGACACCTGGCGAGATTTTAACCCCCAGGGCCGGGAAATCGGGCAGCCAGGTGAAAATTTGCGGCAAAGGGGGCAGGTAATCTTGCACGGAGACCATCCGCCGGCCGCCCGCACGCCGCGCCGGGTCAAAAAACAAACCGGTCTGGTCGCCGATCCGGCGAGGCAGCGGAAGGGATTGGTTAAGATCCGCTCGCAAAAATTCCGCCTGTGACCCCAGCCCCAGGCTTTCCAGGTTGGCGCGCGCCATTTGCAGGCGCAGGGGATCCAGGTCAATACCTACAACAAATGTTTTTTCAGCAAGTGCAAGTGCGTCCCCGCCGATTGAGCAGCCCAGGTCGATAGCCCGGCTCAATCTCGCATAACGCACGGCTCGCTGGCGAGCTACTTCGCTGGAAGAAGCCTGTTCCAGGGCCTGGCGGGTAAAATACATCACGCCAGCCTGGTCGAATTTCACCACGGCCTCCTGGCGAAAAATCGCCGTTTCAAGGGCAGCCTGTGCCAATTCCTCCGGATAGGTCCGACACAGGCTTTGGAAATGTACCAGGTAATCTTTTTCGACAGGCTGGAGTGCTTCAGCCGCCCGGAGCGCCGCCTGACCCTTCTCGGTGAGTAATAAAGAAAATGAGTCGAAGTCCATAAAAAATCATAAGGCCGCCAGAACGATCCGGCGACCTGGATTCAGCGGGCTTGCTGAAGCATCATTCGGGCAGCGCGCCGTCCAATTTCCACAGCAAAATTGGTGCCGCGGTCCCAGGGATATACCTGGCTCATACTGGCAAAATACAGGCCGGGCAGCGGAGTCAGGATAGGGGGAATATTTTTGGAGTGATTCAGCAGCGGAACAGGTTGGGCATAATTTGTACGGAAGAGCCATGTTTTTTTCACCCACTCAGGACTTAAATTCCGGGTTGAAACGCGGCAGCACCGACAGGAACCTCTCGAGCAGCTCAGCCTGGCTGAGCTGGAAATACTCGTGGTCGGTGGTCAAGTAATCACCGCAGTACACGATATGGTCACCCCCAAAATGCTCGGGGTCGATAAAGTTCGTGTGCTCAACCAGGGCCAGGAAAGGGTAACCGGCTGATTTTGGAATGTTGTACCAGTAATACCCTGCCTGGGATAGCTGCTGCGTCAGGGACAACACCATCACCACTGCCCCCATACTTTTTAGATCAAGCAGGCCCTGCAAATAGGTGGCAGGTAAGGAGGGTGTTATTTTTGCCATCAGGGAAGGGGATACTGTCACCAGGCACTGGTCAAAGGGTTGTACCGCACCCTGTACAACCAGGTTAAGTCCGCCTTCAGGCTGCGGCTCGATCCGTTCTACGCCTGTATCATACAGAATCTGCACGCCCCGTTGCTGGAGGATGGCTGCCAGGGTATCGGCGAAGGCCTGGAAACCGCCTTCAAACGTACCCAGGCGGGTGGTGCGGGCTTTCAAGCGCGCCCACATCCAGGCCATATTGACATCTTTATAGTACGGGCCAAATTTACCGATAAGCAGGGGTTCCCACATGGTTTCATAGACAAAATCCCCGGCAAATCGCCGCATCCAGGCATCCGCGGTCGTTTTTTCCAATGATTTCCAGTTATTTGTCAGGCGTAAATACAGCCCAACCAGACCAAAACGAATTTTATGAATGCCCCATCCCAGGCCCGGGAACATAATTGCCGCTGGAATCGAGTCGAAGGGGTAAAAATTGCCTTCGTGATACATCACGGTTTTCGGCCTGGGAAAGAGCACCTTATCTTCCAAGCCCAGCTCACGGATCAGGTCCAGCATATGCCGGTCGGATTGGAACCAATGGTGGTAAAACTTTTCGACCGTCCAATCCCAATGAGGCTCTTTGAACCCGGAAGCCAGCCCGCCAGGTGCGGCTGCAGCTTCATAAACCGTCACTTTGTGACCGGCCTGTACCAGATCGTAAGCAGCTGCCATCCCCCCAATTCCAGCACCGATCACGGCGATATTCATAACCTGAGTTTCCTATCTCCTGCCGGGATATTAGGCTTCACAATTGAACGCTCTCGCTTTTGAATTGGGCTCGGGCTTCGGCCAGGCGAATTCCCTCGCGCGCCAGATAATACGCTCCAACAGCCGTAATGGGCAGCCATAAGGCAACATGCAGGACCAACGTGTAGCCGGCAGCCATTGCTGGATCGACACCATAGGCGGACAGAACGGCTATGCCGGGTGCATCGAATGTGCCGATGTAGCCAGGGGCAGATGGGATGGTTGTCGCCAGGTTTACAACACCATTCATCAACATCAATGTAAAAAAGCTGACTTCAAACGGGAATGCATGCATCACAAACCAGTATTTTCCGGTTTCCAGGAGCCAGATGACAATGGAAGTGAAAAAAACCATCATTACATCACGCGGTGAGCGCAGTGCCTCCAAACCACCTAAAAATTTATCGACGATGCCTTTGGCACTCTCGCGGAAACGAGCAGGAAGAATGATGTCAATCGTCCGGGCGGCAAACATCTTGGCTGGCCCCGGAAAGATTGCCGTGGCAATAAAAACCAGGAGCGCCCCCCCAAACGCAAGGGTCCCAAGCAAGGCAATTTTCTGGATGCTGATACCGGCAATCACACCGGCGCCCTGGGTGAGCTGGCTTAGCTCGGATAAATTGATAAAAACAAACCCCAGCATGGTGATCCCGTCGAAAATCCGCTCGATCACAATGGTGGCAATGGAGGCAGAGACAGCGACCTCTTCTTTTTGTTTTAAGATAACCGCTCGTAAGACTTCACCTGCCCGAGCTGGGTAGATATTATTGCCCAGATAACCAATACATGTGATCGGGAATAAAGTGGTGGTTGGCACAGATTTTATCGGCCTGAGCAGGTAATGCCAGCGCCAGGCGCGCGCCCAGACAGCCAGAAAGTACACCAAAATGCCCGGGATCAGCCACCAATAATTTGCATTTTTCACCTGTTCCCAGACATCGGTCAGGTGCAGCCCGCGCAAGGCAAAATACAGGAAAACCACGCTGATCAGGACGCCAAACCAGAATTGCCAGCGTTTCATCGCTGCCATTCTACCACTTTCTATTTCGGCGCATGACCGCGTCTAAACGATTGGAAATTTCAAACCCAGGGTCAGGCAAATTTGCAAAGTTAACTACCCTAGAAATCGGTAACATGGCGCTCAGTTATAATGGAAGTCGTGCGCCGTCGTATCTTGTTGGTCATCCTTGTTGTTCTGATCCTGGCAGCACTGGCTGTGCTGGGTGTCATTCTGGCCGCCCCACAGGTAGAGGCGATCACACCACAAAACGGAACCCGCGTTCCCGCGGGAACCGATATCCGCATAACCTTTTCTCAGACGATGCAGGCTGCCAGCGCTGAAGCTCAGTTTTCAACACACCCTGAAATCCCAGGGGAGTTTCGGTGGGAAGATCGAACGTTAATTTTTTCTCCAAACAGACCTCTCGCGACCGGTGATAATATGACCATCCGGTTCACACGTGGCGCACGGGCAGCAGGTGGGCTGGGATTGCCCACGCTTAAGTCTTTAGAAATCACGTATACGGTTGCCGCACCCCGAGTGACCTACTTGTTTCCAGCCAGCGGGCCGGCTGACCTCTACAGGCTGGATACCGAAACCGGCGAGACGTCCCGGCTGACAAATATCCAGGGAGGAATCTTAAGTTATAGTGCCGCACCAGATGGGCGTATGATTATTTACGCGACGCGGGGAGGCAGCCTGTTTCAACTTGAGCCTGAAAGTGGTGAGAGCTCTTTGTTGGATGATTGCGCACAGGCAAGCTGCAGCGATCCGCAAATCTCCCCAGACCGGCGCTACCTCGCGTATGTCCGCACTCCTGACAGCCAGGTTGCCCCGCGCGCTTACCCGCAGGTCTGGATCAGGCCGCTGGAAGGAGGCGAGCCGCGCCTCGCTGATGATAATGCAATCTTCACTGAACAACCCGTCTGGTCCGCCAATGGTTGGCTGGCCTATTATGATGCCATCGACCAGCGCTACATTTTCTGGAACTCGGCCAGCGGCGAACGCGCCCAGGTGAGCAACCAGACCGGAGAAGCCGGGGCCTGGAGTCCAGACGCAAGCAGTTTCACCGCACCGGAAATTTTTTTGATCCCGAATGCCTACCTGGGTACAGGTGGCAGCCTGGAGCCAATGCCCACCAGCCACTTGCTGATGTTCGACCTGGAAAAAGGCCAGAATACCGATTTGACCAGGGAGGATACGCTCGAGGATAGCACGCCATCCGTCGCCCCGGATGGCAGCAGGCTGGTATTTAGCCGGAAATTTCTTGACCCCGGGCGCTGGACACCCGGTCGCCAGGTATGGGCAATGGGTATGGATGGATCTTCACCAGTCCAGCTCACCGATGACCCATTTTATAATCATACGGCGTTCGCCTGGAAATCGGATGGTTCGCAGCTGCTCTATGTCCGGTCCAACCAGACGGACCTCACCCAACCACCTGAGATCTGGCTGATGCAAGCGGATGGCAGCCAGCAGCTCAGGCTGGTGATCGGAGGTTTTGCACCCCAATGGATCCCCTGATTAATATCCTGGAGCCCGCACCCCTCTTTACACTTCCCGATCTGACCGGGGTAATCCACACCCTCGAGCAGTATCGAAGCCGCATCATTTTGCTTAACTTTTGGTCTGCAGAATGCCCATGGGCCTTGCGCGCCGACAAATCAGTCCAGGAATTCCTGCCCCGGCTTGAGCCCCAGGTAATGCTCCTGCAAATTGCTTCAAACGCAAACGAGAGTCTGCCCGAACTAAAAAAAGCAGCTTCGGAGCGGGATTTACCTTTGGTACTGCAAGATGCCAATCAACAAGTTGCCCGCATGTACGGTGCGTTTACCACGCCTCATTTTTTTATCATTGATGAGCGCGGGTTGCTGCGTTACCAGGGCGCTTTTGACGATGTTACGTTTCGCAAACGCGAACCTGACAGGCAGTATGTGCAGGAAGCCGTCACGGCACTATTAGAAGGCAAGGACCCTCCAATCACCTCCAGCACACCCTATGGCTGTACGCTTGTCTGGGAGGTGTAATGGCTGCCAGAACAGATCAAAAAACCTGCCGGAATCACTAATCCCGGCAGGCTGATTGAGCGAAATGCTCTGCAAACCGGTCAGGGCACGCGAAACACAGCTTTATCTTCCCTGAGGACCAGCTCATGTTTGTCCGGGTTGGTTACCCGGAAGGATCCCTGATAAGCCAACCGTTCATCACGCCAGACGATGTAAGTAAAATCACCCTCTGGCACAATTTCAATCGTGCTGGTTTCGCCGGAGACAACAACTGTAAACGACCGTGCTCCGCCAAACACAATCGATAGACGGTCGGATGTTTCGTTGATCACTTTGAGGGGTGCAAACCCCGGTTTTTTCTCGTTTGGATCATAGTCCGAGGGTACAAACGCGCCGGGTGTATAGGTGGGACCGAACACGGGCGTGGAGGTGGGTTCGGGTGTGGGGGATGCTTCCGGCGTGAGTGTCGGGGTTACCGTTACTGGGACCTCAACCACCTGGGTAACGATTACCTCGCGATCGACTTCCACCGTTGAAATAATTTCCACCAACCGGGTTACTTCAACTTCAACCGTGTGCACCACTGTTTCAACCTGGGGTGTAACTGCAGGTTGTGGGGAACAACCCACAACAGCCAGCAGGATTGTGCAAACCATAAAAAAGAACAGCATTCGGGCGGGGTGTCGCATAACAAGCAGCCTTTCAAACCAAAGGGTGTAAACAGCAACAAAGTATATCGCATCCGCCTGGATCAACCAACCCTTTTGATCTCCTTCTCAGCAATCACAAGCAAGGGCTTGGGATCAAAGTCACAAGATCCGCAAACGGTTTTGGAAATATTTCAAAGCTTTAGAATCTTCTGAGAGTATTCGTATCGCTTCTATGGAATGCCGTGCGCATCCGGTCAACCGGGACCCCCATCAACCTTGGTACTTTCGGTGTGCCTGGCCCGCGAAGGGTAATTGGCTTTGCTTAACCAAATCTTCTGCACATGTTGCAGCAATGGGGGCGCTTTACCACGGACGTTGAAAATAGGGTAAAATCTTAATCCTCTAAAAGAGGACCAAAACTGGAAAACCCTATGAGTGATAAAGACTCTGCCCAAAATGTTATTGACTCTTATCGCAAACGCCAGCAGCGGACACCGTTTATCGTCGGTGGGATCGCCGTGGCGCTTGTGGTCATCGGCATCCTCCTATTAGCGCTCTGGCTGACAGGCGGAATTTCAACTGGCTCACTGTTTGCCACAGACACACCCACTCCCACAGAGACATCAACCCCAACCTTAACTCCCACGATTACAACAACCCCAACACCCACTGAGACCCTGGCTCCCACCAATACCCTGGAGCCAACAGCTACCGAAACTCCGGCAGGGCCCTTTGTTTACGTTGTTCAGGAAGGTGATACTTGCTTCTCGATCGCACAGCAGTTTGAAGTTGACCTGCTGTACATGATCCAACTGAACAACCTGACCGATGCCTGTATTATCAGGGTGGGTGACGAGCTGCTCATCCCACCACCAGGTTCCAGTACTCCCACGCCGACAGCCCTGCCCGAGAACTTACCACCAGGCACCCGCATCCAATACATCGTACTCCCAGGGGATTCGCTGGAGGGAATTGCCATCAAGTTCAATTCCACGGCTGAACGCATCCGGGAGGAAAATGCGGATTTGATTGGTGAAAACGACGCGATTTTCCCGGGCCAGGTGCTGGTGATCGTGGTCAATATTGCCACACCTATCCCCACAAATACCCCAGGTATAGCAACCCGGCTGACGCAGCAGGCCGAACTTACTCGAACAAGCACACCTACACCGTAACAATCGCACAGCACAGGGCGGGTCACAAACCCGCCCTGTTATTTTCCCTTAGTGGTAATGAAAGAAATTTTCACCTGGTCCCGCATTCGCCCGCTGATCGCAAAACCATTCCAATACGTTCTGGTTCTGGTCGTTTCCGTGTTTTTCCTGGCGGTCGTGTTTGGATACCAGGCCTTGATCCAAAGCCCGGCGCTGGAGGGGGTAATCAACCAGCTGGCTACCTTCACCACGATTTTTCTGGGCATTTTCATCGAGGCAGCCCCTTTCCTACTCCTGGGAACCCTGGCCTCAGGCCTGGTGGAAGTTTATGTCCAGCAGGATAGCTTTCGAGATATTACCCCGCGCAACCCACTGGCGGCAGCACTGTTTGGGGGCGTGTTGGGGCTTTTTTTTCCTGTCTGCGAATGCGGTGTAATCCCGCTGACTAGACGGTTGTTCAGTAAAGGTCTGCCCATTCCGGCCGGAATTTCATTCCTACTGGCATCCCCGGTTGTTAACCCTATTGTATTTGCCAGCACAGTCGCAGCCTTCGGCGTCGGGCGGGTGCTCTATTTGCGGCTGGGCCTCAGCCTGGTGATTGCTGTTGTCACCGGCCTGTTATTTGCTTTGCAGCGTGACTCCCGCCAAATCCTGCGCCCGATTCCTCTTCAGCTAACGAGTCAGTTTCCAGCGGGAACGATTTCTGAACAACAAGTTCCCCATCGGATCCGCATACGCCGGGCGCTGAGGATCAGCGCAGACGAATTTTTTGAAATGGGCCGTTTCCTGGTGCTCGGCGCATTCCTGGCAGCCCTGATGCAGTCCCTGATTCCATCAGCCTGGTTGTTAACTGTTGGCCAGGGGCCGGTGCTTTCTGTCATCCTCTTGATGGCTCTGGCAGCTTTGCTGTCCGTTTGTTCAACTGTGGATGCTTTTATCGCTCTTTCTTTCACCGGGACGTTTAGCCCGGGAGCTGTGATTGCGTTTCTAGTATTCGGCCCGATGGTGGATATCAAAAGCACCCTGATGTATTTCGATGTCTTCAAACGACGCTCCGCCTTTTTCCTGATCCTGGTGCCGCTGGTCATGTCTCTCCTGGCAGGGATCTTTATCAATTTATACCTGTAACAGGTAAACAGAATGCCATCAAAGACGGTTCGAAAAATCCAGGCTTTAGTGTTAGGCGCAACCGGATTATTTTTTCTTCAAAAAATCTGGTCAGGTACCTTATATTTTTATATCAATGAACGTTTTTTGGTGCTGACCCTGCTAGCTGCCCTGGGATTCCTGGCATTGGCTCAGATACTGATCGCTGATCTATTTCCCGGTCGGATGTCTGGAGACCAAGCCCATACCAGCCCAGACGTCTCCGACCAGGATTACCAGACCTATGGCCTGGGCGAAAATTTGAGCCATGACCACGAGCACGGCTCAAAACAATTCCCATGGGCGCTGATAATTGTCGCGTTGCCTGTTTTGCTGGGGATATTGATCCCAACCCGCCCACTTGGCGCCAGCGCGATTGCCAATAAAGGCCTGCGTGTCACTGCACCGATCCGCTCAGATCAATTCGATCCTGCGTTTCTCCGCGAGCTGCCCTCCGAAAAATCGCACAATCCTGGACTGGCTGCAGTTGGTTGGCAGTGAAAATGACCCCGCCCGGCTGGTTGGCGATCCTGTGGATGTGATTGGATTTTTTTATCGCGACCCGCGCCTGGCTGATGGACAATTTTTGGTGGGCAGGTTTACCCTGACTTGCTGCGTTGCAGATGCCTTTGCGATTGGGATGATTGTAGATTCGCCCCCAGGATCAGTTTATCCAGAGAACACCTGGGTTCGGGTCACAGGAACCCTGGATCTCGCCCAGATCGACAACCAGGTGGCGCCGATGATCCGCGCCGGGCTGGTCCAGCCAGTAGGCGAGCCGGCCCAACCCTATTTATTTCCTTGATTTCCATGGGGCGTGTGTCCCCATTATTATTATTATTAGAAGAATGTGCCGGCATGCGCTGGTTGGCCAGACAACCTACTCCTACCGGCGCTATTGACAATGGTTTTCAGTAAGAATATAATCCCGCATATTACTGAAAATGTTTTTCATTAGCCTGGGATAAATGAGGCATGCAATGAAACGGAGACAGTTCGTTGGGATCGTATTAAGCGGCTTCATCTGGCTGCTGGCGGGCTGTACACCAGCCAGCACCCCGGTGCAATCCACACAGCCGAACGACAAAATCAATGTAGTCGCCACCACGAATATCGTCGAGGATGTCGTCCGGCAGATTGCAGGAGACGAGATCAATCTGGTGGCTCTGCTCCCGGTTGGAGCGGACCCGCACAGCTTCCAGCCCACTCCACAGGATGTAGTCAGGGTTGCCGACGCAGACCTGATCTTCATGAACGGTCTTGGGTTGGAACAGTTTATGCAGGCACTGATTGATAATGCAGGTGGAGAAGCGCGGGTGGTCTCCGTATCGGATGGGATTGAACCATTACAAGCTGGCGGCGAACTTCCCAACGAAAACAATACTGCGAATGATGGACAGGCCGGGCAGGATCCGCATGTGTGGACCGACCCTAATAACATTCTGGTGTGGACTGAAAATATCGCCGCTGCCCTGGCAGATGTAGATCCGGAGCACGCCGGAATCTATGAAGCCAATGCAGAAGCCTACCGCAGTCAACTCAGCGAGCTGGATGCCTGGATTGTCGCCCAGGTGGCCGAAGTCCCGCAGGCCAAGCGCAAGCTGGTAAGCGACCACGCCATTTTTGCTTATTTCGCCGCGCGCTACGGTTTTGAGCAAATCGGGGCAGTCATCCCATCTTACAGCACCCTGGCTGAACCCTCCGCCCAGGAGCTGGCCGCGCTGGAAGACAGCATTCGCAGCCAGGGCGTACAAGCCATATTCGTAGGAGACACGGTCAACCCTTCCATCTCGGAACGAGTGGCAGAAGACACGGGAGTACAGCTTGTCTCTATCCATACCGGCTCACTAACCGCGCCGGATGGCAATGCACCCACCTACCTGGACTTCATCCGGTATAATGTGAATGCCATCACAACGGCGCTTAAATAATCTCACTCGAGCCAGCCCATCAGGAGGCAGTTTATGGGCCTACTCAACGAAATCCGCCAGACGAAAAGCTGGGTTCGCCGCAATCGCCCGCCCCACCAGGCGGGCGTGCCAATCCTACGGGTTGAAGATCTCAGCCTGCGCTATGAAACCGGCGCTGCACTTGAAGAAATCACCTTCGAGCTTCAAAACGGCGAGCGCCTGGCTGTGGTCGGTCCCAATGGGGCCGGTAAAAGCTCATTATTCAAGATTATTGCCGGGGTGATCAAACCCAGCAGCGGTCAGGTGCATGTCTTCGGAAATGAACCGGACGGGCACATTTGTATTGCCTATGTCCCCCAGCGCTCCAGTGTGGATTGGAATTTCCCGGTCTCCGTGAAAGAAGTCGCCATGATGGGGCGCATCGGTCAGATGGGCATGTTCCGTTGGCCCAGCCGGCGGGACTGGCAGCGTGTCCAGGAAGCCCTCGATATGGTCAGGCTGGCCGACCTGGCGGAGCGGCAGATCAGCGAACTGTCTGGAGGGCAGCAGCAGCGCATGTTTATCGCTCGCGCCCTGGCGCAAGAAGCAGAGCTGATGCTGATGGATGAACCATTCAGCGGGCTGGATGTCACCTCTCAGGAAGAAATCATCCAGATCCTGGAAAACCTGCAGGGCACGGGGGTGACGGTGATGGTCGCACTGCATGACCTCAGAGTCGCCTCGGAACGATTTGACCGCGTGCTGCTGCTTAACCACCGTTTGTTAGGGTTGGGTAAACCGGCTGAGGTCTTCGAAACCCGCAGCTTGCTTCAGGCCTATGGAAACCAGCTGCGCGTGCTCCACACCGATGATGGCTTGCTGGCCCTGGATGACGGTTGCTGCGAGGACGGGACCCACTTCCATGGTTAGCTGGCTGTTAGAGCCGCTCCAATATGCGTTCATGGTCCGCGGGCTGGCAGCGGCAATCCTGGTAGGGATCGTCTGTGCCGTGGTGGGGACCTATGTCGTCCTGCGCGGGATGGCGTTTTTTGGCGATGCGCTGGCGCATGCGATCCTGCCCGGCGTGGCAGTGGGTTACCTGGTAGGCGGTGGGGCGCGCGAGCCCCTTTTTTGGTGGGCCCTGCTGGCTGCCATTTTAAGCGCCCTGGGAATCGGAGCCATCACGCGCAATACGCGCATCCGGGAGGATACCGCCATCGGCATTATCTTTGCCGGGATGTTTGCCCTCGGCATTGCACTGATCTCTACCGTGCGCAACTATTCCGTCGATCTGACCCATTTTTTGTTCGGGGACGTGCTTGGGGTGCGCAGTGCCGATCTGCTGCTGACCGTTGTTTTTGGTGGCTTCGTGCTGCTCGTTATTCTTGGTTTCTATAAAGAATTCCTGGTGCTGTCTTTTGATTCGGTGCTGGCAGCCACCCTGCGCCTGCCTGCGCGCTTGCTCGAATATCTGCTGTTCGTCCTGATTGCAGTCAGCATCGTCGTCTCCCTGCAGACCGTAGGCGTCGCCTTGATGCTGGCAATGCTGGTCACCCCGGCAGCCACCGCGTATCTGATGACGCGCCGCCTGCCTTTCATGATGGTCATTGCAGCCACAATTGCTGCATTTTCCGGAGTCATCGGCCTGTATCTTTCCTATTATTTCAGTATCGCTTCTGGGGCAGCGATCGTATTGGCGTGCACTGCATTTTTTTTCGTAACCTGGGCCATCCAGGCAGTTCGCCAACGCCATTTTAGCCTGGGCCCGGAGGTTTCGTAGCTGCACTGCCTGACCTTGTAGGTGGCGGCAGTCCCCTGGCTGCAATGCTTCCGGCATAATACCTGCAACGTTCAGTGCTGTATAATAAAGTTATTCACCCGGTGGTTGCAAACGGCCCCTGCCTTGCAGCCGCCTGGCAAAAATGCCACTGGAGGGCTCGTGTGAGCGATGAATATTTTTATCCGAACGTGTGGGCACGCATGGTGCTGGTTTCAGCCGAAGAGATCCTGGGGGAAAACGGCATGGCAGCACTTCTTAATTATGCCGGTCTTCCAGAATTAATCAGCAACTACCCGCCAGAAAACACACATAAGGAATTCCCTTTTACCAAATTCGCTAAAATCCAGGCGGCGCTGTGGGATATGAACGGCACGCGCGGCGCCCGCGTCTTTGCCACGCGTGCCGGCGAGCAAACGATGCGTTATGGGCTTGATCAGTTTGGGGCAGTTGCCAAGGCTGCCCAGGCTGCCATGCAAATGGGCAGCCTCGAGTCGCGCATCCGGGTGGGCATCCAATTTTTTGCCAAGTTTTTTAATGCCGTCAGCGACCAGAAAGTCCATGTCGAAGAAGACGAAAATTACTGGTACTGGGTGATTGAGCGCTGCCCAATGTGCTGGGAGAAAAAAGCCGACGAACCCATGTGCTATTTGGGGGTTGGCGTTCTGCAAGCTGCGGCAGCCTGGGCCAGCAACGGCGTCCGTTTCAGGGTCAGCCCTTCGGCCTGCATCGCCAATGGCGATAAACAAGGCATTATCAAAATCGAAAAACCGAAAAAAGAATAACCAGGCCGCGGGTCTGCCCACAACCAGACTCGGCCTGGACCGTGGTTCCGCACGCCTGCCTTTTCCCGCCTGCCATCCAGGAGATTCTCCATGCACCTGACGACCGTAACAATCGAGAAACCAGAGCCGGTTAATTTCATCCTGGGCCAATCCCATTTCATAAAAACCGTTGAAGATATCCATGAAACCCTGGTAGGTTCCGTACCGGGCATAAAATTTGGCCTTGCCTTTAATGAAGCCTCCGGCAAATGCCTGGTGCGTTTCACCGGTACTGACGCAGCAATGATCGAGCTGGCTAAAACCAACGCACTGGCCCTGGCTGCCGGTCACTGTTTTATTCTGTTCCTGGGAGAAGGCTTTTATCCCATCAATGTGCTCAACCAGATCAAAAACATCCCCGAGGTGTGCCACATCTTCTGCGCGACTGCCAACCCGGTAGAAGTAATTGTTGCAGAGACTGAGCAGGGGCGCGGGATTCTGGGAGTGGTGGATGGTTTCCGTCCCCAGGGAATCGAAGGGGAAGAAGACATCCTGTGGCGCAAGAATTTTCTGCGGATGATCGGTTACAAACTCGGTCAAGACTAGCTGCGGCAGATGGAGAACACCCACACCCTTCAGCCCAATACCAGCGAACGTTGTATGGAACGCCTGCAGAAGGCAGGTTACCGGCTCACTTCGCCGCGCCGGGCCGTGGTCGAGATCATTGCCAATTCCGAGTACCTGCTGGATCCGCAAACCCTGTACGATCAGGCCCGCCAGCAATATCCCAGACTCGGGTTGGTGACCGTCTACCGCACCCTGGAAAAGCTGGAGGAGCTCGGCCTGGTTCAAAGGGTGCATCATCCAGACGGCTGCCAGGCGTTCATCGCCGCGGCCAGCGGGCATACTCACCTGCTCATCTGTGAACGCTGCAGCCGGGTGCAGTATTTTTCCGGAGACAATGAGCAAATGGACCGATTGATGGACTCAGTTAGCCACGAAAGTGGTTATGTGATCAGGGATCATTGGCTACAGTTGTTTGGGGTATGCGCCCAGTGCCAGGCAAACTCCCGCTGAATTCTATCTATTGAGACTTTTTACGGCACCGGCAGGTCCTTACTGGCAGTTTCAATTCGTTTTAAAATCTCCTCAGCTTCGCCAGCCTCCGCCAGGTGTAAGACACCATCCCGGGCTGCGCCGACCGGGATCAGTTCGTAACTTTCCAGGTTTACCCCCCGGTAATGTACAACGAGCAGCACCGATTGGGTGGTCTCGGTCGACCAGGCCTGGTCGAAAACGAAATTACCCAGGCCGTAGAAGACAGGTACCCCGCCAAGTTCCTGGACAGCCTGGACAACGTGCGTATGGTTGCCCACGACGAGGTCTGCGCCGGCTTCGACGGCAATGCCCGCAAGGGTCAGTTGGTTCCAGTTCGGGCGAGCGCTGTATTCCGGACCCCAATGCGGCATAACAATCACGACATCGGCTTCCTTGCGGGCAGCAGCGATCGCCGCCCGCAAGTTCTCTTCGTTTAATATCGCGATCCCTGGAGAATCTTCGCCGGCAAAAGCCATTGGTTCGATTTCCCCAAGCGACACAATCCCAAACCGGATTCCTTTTATATCGAAATACACAGGCTGCAAGCCCTCTGCCAGGTTTTTTCCTGCCCCAATCGGAATAACACCAACCCGCCGCAAATTTTCCAGGGTCTCAAAAAACGCCCGGTTGCCGCAGTTGCTCAGTTTGCAGTTCTTGATATGGTTGGTTGCTACCGAAACCGCGTCGAAACCTGCGCGCTGGATCGCATCGGCATGCACGGGACTGCCTGTCAATACAAAGGTCACAACACAGCCTGTTTTCGGAGAATATTCGCTGATCGTCCCATTTACTGTCGCAACCGCCAGGTCGGCGCCTTGAATGAGCGGGCGGACGGCATCATAGATACTGTCGGCTTCACCGCGCGCCTGCACACCCGCTTCCACACAGCGGCCCGGGACAATTTGCCCGCTGAACAGCAGGGTAATCTCCGGGATCGGTTCCTGCGTAGGAGTCAGGGTAGGTGTTGTGGTGGGTCTGGGTGTGTGGGTTGGCAGCGGTTGGCTGGAGGCTGTGGGCGTCCACTCAGGCACAGCAGAAGCTGGCGGGGGCTGCGTCCCGGTTGGTTGTACGGGCGCTGACTCCACGTTCCGCACGACCTGGGCTGGCTGGCAGCCCACCAGGATGACGAGCAGCAATCCGGCGAAGAAAAGCCAGATGGGCTTGGGTAATTTTGCGAAGTATGGTCTCATCGAGATGCCCGTCCCGGCAGGCGCGCCTGATTCTAACGCAAACCCGCATTATAATGGCTGCGAAATCTGTTTCTAAGGCGACTGCATGGCCACATTCCACCCGGATGAAACTCACCGCCTGGTGATGTACAGCGACCAGGTCATCCCAGCCAACAGGCAGGTTGATCCCTACCTGCTGGCGCTCATCGGTAAAACAAATCCAAAAATTGGCTACATCCCGGCAAATTCTGACCCTCACCGGATTTATTATAAAGACCGGCAGGACTATTATGCCGGGATTGGTACTGATTTATCGCCATATTTCGAAGTCGACCGGCACTTTCACCCTGAGAATTTGGCCGATTTGCTTGCCTGCGATGCCATCCATCTATCGGGTGGAAACACGTTTTATTTTCAGAAATGGCTGGTGACGCGCGGCATGTTTGCCGTGCTGCGCGAGTATACCGCCAACGGTGGGGTCCTGGTTGGTGTCAGCGCCGGTGCAATTCTGATGACTCCGGAGATCGATGCCGGACAGGTGTGCGGTGACCAGGTGGTCAGCGGGCTGGATGATTGGCGCGGCATGGGGCTGGTAGGATTCCATTTTATGCCGCATTTGAATAGGTTCTCCGATCCGCATGGAATCCTTCGGGAGTATTCAGCGCGCAAACACACCACCGTCTATGGCTGCCCGGATGGTAACGGTATGGTCGTCCAGAGTGGGCAGGTACAAATGATTGGCAACATTGTGGTTTATTCCAACGGCGAGTATATTTCAGGAGCCGCACCGGGAACCCCTTAATGCCTGGCATGCGAGCGTATGGCAGCTCCGATCTCCCCCCTGACATCATCATCCTGCTCATTCTCATACGCAGCCAACAATGCCTGGTGACCCTCAGCATCGCGAAATCTCCCAAGTGCCCAGGCGGCATGCCCGCGCACCAGCGGTTCGGGGTCACTGCAAAGAGCCTGGATTAACGCCGGGATGACCTTTTTATCGCTGGAATTTCCGGCAGCAACCGCAGCATTCCGCAAATAGCCGCGCCGTTTAGCCCTCTTAACCGGGCTGCCTTTAAATTTTTTCGCGAATTCCGCGGGAGTGAGGAACAGCTCGTTCGCCAATTCCGGGCGCGGCAGGTTGTTCCGGGGATCAAACGCCGGATCACCCGTGAGAGGGGCAAAGCGCACATTCCAGGGGCAGACCTGCTGGCAAATATCGCACCCAAACACCCACTCTCCCAACCCAGAGCGCTGCTCAACTGGCAGCGGGCTTTTAAGCTCAATCGTCAGGTAGGAAATGCAGCGGCGGGCATCCAGCGTGCGGTCTGGCAAAATGCAGTTCGTCGGGCAGGCGTAAATACAGCGAGTACACGATCCACAGTGATCAGTAACAAAGGGCGCATCTGGCTCGAGCTCCAGGTCAAGCAGTAACTCAGCCAGAAAAAAATAGGACCCAAACCCCGGGCGGATCAGGCAGGTGTTTTTGCCAATCCACCCCAACCCGGCGCGCTGGGCAAGGTCGCGCTCTAAAAGAGGACCGGTATCGGTATAACTGCGGCTGGCGACTGACTTTCCAGCCGCCGCCTCGATCGCAGTGTGCAGCTCGCCCAGGCGCTGCTTAATCGTCGTGTGGTAATCCTCGCCCCAGGCATAAGCTGCTATACGCCCGGTCGGACCCGCCAGTTGGGGTGCAGGCGCTTCTCGCTCCGGATTGGCATAACGCAGGCCCAAAACCAGGATCGAACGACAGCCTGCCAGCAGCTGGCGCGGGTCCGCCCGGCACCGGCGGGCGCGTTCATCTTCCAAATAAACCATCTCGCCGTGCCGCCCGTGTTCCAACCAGCGCTCGTATACCGGATAGGTTTCTGGGGCAGCGGGCGTCGTTACCCCCACCAGGTCAAAACCCACTGCCAGCGCTTTGTTTTTTATGATTCCGGTCAGCTCATGGAGGTCAGCCAGAGTTAACGCTCCACACGCAGCGAAGTCCAGAAAGCCCGGTCGCCGCTGAACTCACCGGCCGTATCCACAGCGATCAAAAATTCGACTGTTTTTCCACGCAGCGCCGCCAGATCCAGATCGACCACCTGCAGGCGCCCATCACAATGTTTTGTCCATTCACCCAGAGGCCGAATGTTCGTTCCTTCCTGGTAGCTGATGCGAAAGATTGCCTCACCGGGGCCACAATCTCCACCAGAATCCGCCAGAAAACCAAAACGTCCCAGCAAACGATCTCCGGACTGGACCGTGTAAGGTGAGAACAGCCCTTCGATGAGGCTGTTGTTCACCTGGGGCGGAAATGTCACCAGGATTCTGGCTGATTCACGCCCATCTTCCATCAAAGCGCTATCCACAATTCCGGCAAACCCGGCAGGGCTGTCTGGGTCTCCATTGAATTCCAGTGCAGTCCGGCTGCCTGAAACGGTCGCCCAATCTGCAGATGAGGCTCGCGCCAGGAAATCATACGAAATACCCCCCGGCACCCCGACATCGATCCGCACCCAAAAGGTTTTATCGCCTGCCTCGCCCAGTCCAAACACCTGACCGGAGGCATTGCGCAGCTTCCAGTCTCCACGGTAGCTGCCATTGCTGGCGGGTGCGGTCAGATCGACAGAGACCACTACTTCCGACCCGGGTGGGACATTGGTAGCTGTTAAAGGCAGTTCAGTCGGCGCGCCAAGCCGGTCGCCTTCCGCGAACACCAGGCGGTAATCCGGGGTCCAGGCACAGGTGCCCGTGTTTTCCAAGCGCCATGTTTTTGTAAATTTCTCGCCTGGAGAGAATTGAGTGCCATCAGGCACAGTAACATCCTCGACAAAACGTGCCTGGTCGCAGCTTGAAGTAGTAGTTCCAGCCGCGGGAGTTGTTGCAGAGGTCGATGGTACCGCCTGGGCAGGAGTATTGGATGGCAGAGGTGAAGATTCCGACACAGGTGAGGACGTCTGGGACGGCAGGGGTGTGATGATGAAGGTGATCGTCGGGCGCGGTTGGGCTAGCAGGGTCGCATTCGCCAGGGCTGTCTCAGCGGCGGCGGTATAGATCATACCGGGATTTGGTTGGGCCGGGTTCAACATCGGGAAGTTACAGGCTGCCAGCAGCGAGAAACCTGCCAGCAGCAAGGCTGCCCGGGCGAGCAGTTTGCGAGCCATAATTTTCTTCTCCTTATCGCAATCCAAAGTGTACAACGGGATGGGTCAGAAGGCAACCCGCAGCCGTTCGCTAACTCTGGAGAAAGAAATCCAGGGGTTGATTTCCCCAAACCATCCGCTCCAGCAATTCGCTGCAAGATTCAAAACAACTTCAAACGCAAAATCGATTGAATTGCTGGATGATACCCAACGCGTCGTATGCTTGAATGGCTACCGATTTGATCTAAATTTGGATCAGAGTAATAATCCCGTAATACTTTCCTTATCCCGGATTCACATTATTTGATTCAACATATGTTATAAAGAATTTTTAGGGGCACATGGAACCCGGATTGGATAACAGCAAACTGGAGAAAGGATACATGGCAAACGAAAAAATCCAAAAAAGTGATGAGGAGTGGAAAGCCGAGCTCAGCCCGGTTGAGTACCATATCCTGCGTGAAAAGGGCACCGAACGACCCTTTACCGGAAAATATTACCAGTCAAAACAAGATGGCATTTATCGTTGTGCAGCCTGTGGAAACGAATTATTTAGCTCGGATACCAAGTATGAATCCGGGTCAGGTTGGCCCAGCTTCTGGGCGCCAGCAGCACCGGGAAGCGTGGAACTAAAGCCCGATTACAGTCATGGGATGATTCGCACCGAAGTCATGTGCGGTCGTTGTGGGTCCCACCTCGGGCACTTATTTGAGGATGGTCCCCAACCAACCGGGCAGCGCTTCTGCATCAATTCGGTCTCCCTGGACCTGAAATCTAAAGGCGAATAAAGGCCTCACTGTACGGACGAATAAATGCCCGGCTGGCGGTCACCGCCCAGAAGAAAGCGAGCACTAGGATGAACCGGATCTTAAACCTGGCAGAGGCAGCTCTCTATGTCCGCGACCTGGACGCTGCGGTCGCCTTCTACCATCAGGTACTGGGGCTCCCCGTGATGGCCCGCTTTGACGAGGCATGCTTTGTGCAAACCGGACCTGATTCCACCTTGATTTTGTTCGACCTGGAAAAATTGCTGGTGCGGCAAAGCGCCATCCCGGCCCATGGCACGCACGGTCGCAGTCATGTGGCTCTGGCTGTGCCGCCAGAGGATTTAGATGCCTGGCGGGAGCGTCTGCAGTCTTTTAATGTCGTGATCGAACACGAGCAGGACTGGCCCCAGGGTACCCGCTCGCTTTATTTCCGTGATCCGGATGACAACAGCCTGGAGCTCATTGAGGCAAGCCACTACCCCAAACAATGGGAAACCAAGCCCAACTCAGAAAGTTAAGTGAAAACACTTCTCCGCTGCGCCAAAACCAATCACCCAGAAAGAAAAAAGCCGGTCAGGATTTGACCGGCCTTCAAGGTAATTTTGTCGTGCTCACAAAATAGCTTCGCCGAGCATATTCTGGGTAATTAGCTGGGTGGATGTCACGGGGAACCGCCCAAGCAGCGACCATGGACCGGTCCAGGTGATTCGCACTTTCTCAACCCGACCGCGCAAATCACGGCTGCTTTCCACAAAGACCAGCTTGTTCGTGGGAGTGCGCCCCTTCCAGCGGCCGCGCACTTCCTCTTCAAACAATACATCAACCTCATCATGCAGGTAACGGGCATTAATTTCACCCGAAATCCGTTCGTGCTGTTCCTCCAGCATGCGGAAACGCGCCCACTTCTCGTCATCCGGAACATCATCGGGCAGCCTGCGCTCGGCGACTGTGCCAGGACGGGGTGAATAACGTGCCAGGTGGGCTACGTCCAGGCGCAGGTCTTCCAGCAAATTGAACGTATTTTGGAACTGAGCACTTGTTTCGCCGGGGAAGCCAACAATGATATCGGTAGCAATCGAAACCCCAGGGATGCGATCCCTGATTTTGGCGACCAATTTACGGTAGTCCTCCGCAGTGTAACCACGGCGCATGTTAGCCAGCACTTCATCATTCCCCGCCTGGACCGGGACCTCGATGTGCGGCATGATTTTGGGGAGCGCGGCCACGGTATCCAGCAGGCGATCATCCATCCAATTGGGATGCGATGTAAGGAAGCGGATGCGTTCGAGGCCTTCCACAGCATGTACTACCCGCAGCAAGTCAGCCAGATTGGGGCCATCCGCTACATCTTTCCCGTAACGATCAACGATTTGTCCGAGCAGAGTCACTTCTTTGACCCCCTGGTGGACCAGAGAGCGAATTTCGGCGACAATTTCGCCCACCGGGCGGCTGCGCTCAATCCCGCGCCGGTAAGGAATAATACAGAATGTACAGGCATGCGAGCAGCCATACACGACCGGGACATGCGCGGAAACCAGATGGTTGCGCTCATCAAGAGGCAGGATTAGATCACCATCCATCAGCGCGTGGCGGCGTGTGGTCTCGGTTATTTCCAAAAAGCGGCTGTCGTCCTGGGTCAGGAATTCCACCAGCGGTGCTGGGTCGGAAGGCGGCGAAAAAACATCGACATAATCAAATCGTTTGCGGAGAGTTTCGGCGCCTTTGACACCGACCATGCACCCCATCAGGTTAATCACTAGATTCGGATTTTTTGCTTTTAAGGGCCGCAGTGAAGAGAGCCGACCAACTGCCTTGTCTTCGGCGCTCTGGCGTACGACACAGGTGTTCATCACAATAATATCGGCCTCTTCAGCCCGCGCCACAGACTGGTACCCCAGGTGCTCAAGGGCAGATGCCACCCGCTGCGAGTCGGCGACGTTCATCTGGCAGCCTGCAGTCCAAATGTGATATTTCATCTCCGATTTCATAGACGCCCATTATACCAAGTAAACCCAACCCGGTATATTTACCAAGGATTCTCCGGATTGGGTTTACTTCCACCTCAGCTAAGCATGTCCCATTCCAGAGCAATCGCCTTAAGTGGCTGGGGCAGGCCCATTTTCGTATTTTGAAAATCCGATAATATGGTGGAAAGTCGCTTTTTTAATAATCAACGAATATGTTAAGATAAATTTGCACGGCAAGCTTGCCTCCTGCTTGCGTGAATTGGCAAGGGCTGTGTCTGTGCCTGATGGGATTCCGGTACCTGGGAATGCCGGTAGGAGAGAGAATGAGTTCAGATGCGCTGCTGATCTTGCTGGTCGGATTGGCGCTGGTATTCGATTTTATCAACGGATTTCACGACAGCGCTAATGTTGTCGCGACGATGATCTCATCGCGCGCCATGCAGCCGCGCGGCGCTTTGCTAATGGCCGCAGTGGCGGTCATGGCAGGACCCTTGATTTTTGGGGTGGCAGTTGCCACAACCATCGGCAACGAAATTGCCCCGGCAAATGCGCTGACCATTGAGGTCGTGCTGGCCGCGCTGCTAAGCGCCATCCTGTGGGGCCTGCTGACTTATTGGCTGGGCATCCCGTCCAGCTCTTCGCATGCGTTAATCGGGGGTATCCTTGGGGCAGTCATCATCGGCTCGGGGGTTGGGGTGATTGAGCCGGCGGGAGTGTTGAAAGTAACCATCTCCCTGTTTTTCTCCCCTGTGGTGGGGTTCCTGGTTGGGGCTGTGCTGCTGCGATTGATGCTTTTTGCTGTCCGCAAGGCAACCCCACGCATCAATACAGGCTTAAAGTTTGGTCAAATACCAACCACGCTGGCCCTGGCGCTCAGCCATGGCGCTAACGACGCACAGAAAACGATGGGGATAATCACGATGGGCCTGGTAACCCTGGGGTTCCAACAGCAGTTTCATGTTCCGCAGTGGGTCATCCTGGCTTCAGCCAGCTCCCTGGCGCTGGGCACTGCCATTGGAGGCTGGCGGGTTATTCGCACCCTGGGGGGCAAGTTCTACCGCATCCGTCCGCTGCACAGCCTGGCTTCGCAGATCAGTTCGGCATCTGTCATCCTGGGTGCTTCTTTGTTCGGCGGTCCAGTCAGCACCACCCAGGTGGTGAGCTCCACCATTATCGGTGTTGGCGCTTCCCACCGTCTTTCGCAGGTGCGCTGGGGGGTGATGCGTGACATCCTGCTGGCATGGTTCTTAACCATTCCAGCGACCGGCCTGCTCGCTGCCGGTCTTTACCTGGTGATCCGGCAACTACTGGCATAGGAGAAATACCATGGGCATCGCTTCATTTCCCGGCTCACAAAAAAAGGATAAATTTATCCAGCTGCTGATCCAGCAAAGTGAAATCACCGCCCGCGGGATCACCTACCTTGAAAAAGCCATTCACAATTTGGACGATCAAGTACTGGAAATAATGCGCGAGCATGAATATGAAGGGGATGAAGTGCGGCGTATCTTAATTGATGAGCTGCACAAAACCTTCGTCACACCGCTCGATCGCGAGGATATTTACAATATCTCGCATCATATCGATGAAATGCTGGATTATGCGTTCGATACAGCCCACGAGATGATACTGCTGGGAATCGGCACCGACGACTATCTGGATGCGATGATTTCCCAGAACCGGCAGGCCGCCGACGAGCTTGCCATTGCCATGTTACGATTGCAGGAACACCCTCTGGTCGCCCTTGAACACGCCCGGCGAGCGCGCAAGCTGGAATTTGAAGTCGAAATTACCTACCGCGAAGCGATCGCCGATTTGTTCAGCAAAGCAAAAAATCTCGAAAAATTGATGGAAATGCTGCGCCGCCGGGAAGTCTACCGGCATGTTTCTAACATGGCTGACCAGGCGAGCGCGGCCGGTCACGTCCTGGGGATGGTTGTGATCAAAATGACCTGATAAAGAGGTGATGGTAGAATACGCCGCATGCGACATTTAACGGTATCAAAAATCTTATTAATGCTTATCGGGCTGGTGCTCCTGGTCCTGCTTTTTTACCAATTACCACCCGTCAAACAGCGCCTGGGCTGGCGGATCGACTTTTTCTTTACCTATGTGCGTGGAGTTATAAATCCTGCCCAACCCCTGCCCACCCCCCTGGCTGCCATACTCGAAACGGGTAGTACCCAGATTAGCACTACACCTACGGCAACCCACCAGCCCACACCTGCCCCGACCTCCACGGCGGGTCCGACTGCCACCCGGCAGCCTTCGCCAACGCCCCTGCCGGGGTCAGTTGCGCTGCCTGCGCCGGCCTGGGAAAAGCAGGATATTAATAACTGCGGACCGGCGGCCCTGGCGATGTACTTGCGTTATTATGGCTGGGAAGGCGACCAGTTCACCATTTCCGATTTGATCAAACCTGTGCCCCAGGATCGCAATGTTAACGTTGAAGAGCTGGTCTATTACGCGCGCACGCGGGCCGGTTGGTTGAACGCCGAATTTCGAGTTGGCGGCAGCCTGGACAAGCTCAAACAGTTTCTGGCAGCGGGCATCCCGGTAATGATCGAAGAAAGCTTTGAATTCGAGGAACCCTTCTGGCCAAATGATGATCTGTGGGCCGCCCATTACCAGCTGCTCACGGGATATGACGATGAAGCCCAGGCTTACGTCGGGCAGGACTCCTTCTATGGTGCCGATCAGACCATCCCGTATGGCAAATTAGATGCAAACTGGAAAATCTTTAACCGGGTTTACATCATCATCTACCTGCCGGGCCAGGCAGCTACCGTGCAGGCGATTCTCGGTGAAGATTGGGATGTGGATACCAACCGGCGCAACGCATTAGAAACCGCCCAGGCGGAAATCGATGCCGATCCCGAAGATGCATTCGCCTGGTTTAACCTGGGAAGCAACCGGGTTTACTTCGGCGAGTATGGTGAGGCCGCCCTGGCCTATGACCAGGCCCGCACTTTAGGGCTGCCGCAGCGCATGCTTCGCTACCAATTTGGTCCCTTTTTTGCTTACTTTCATTCTATGCGGAGTGAGGAGTTAATGGCATTGACCGAATATGCCCTGGAACGCACGCCAAACTCTGAAGAGGCCCTGCTGTGGCACGGCTGGGCCTACTACCGCCTGCCAGAGCCGGACTTAAACCGGTCCATTTCCCTGTGGCGCGAGGCTTTGCAGGCCAATCCAAATTATGAAGATGCGCGCTATGCCCTGGAGTATGTAGGGGCTTCACCCTGACTCCTGGAGAAATCAGCCTTGCAACTCGCCCTGCTCCTTTTCACAATATTCCTGGCAGCATTCACACAAAGCCTGGCAGGGTTTGGTTCAGCATTGATAGCCATGGCAATCCTGCCCCCGCTGATTGGCCTGCAAACCGCAAGTCCCCTGGTTGCCCTCCTGACATTGGTGCTGGAAATTGTTTTGATCGTCTATTTCCGGGCGGCGCTCAATGTCAGCAATATCTGGCGGGTCATTGCCGCCGCGCTGGTGGGTATCCCGCTGGGCGTGCTTTACCTCAAGCAGGTGGATGAAACCATCGCTATGGCGATCCTCGGCGTGGTGATCACCGCTTACGCTGTCTACGGCCTGCTCAAATTCAAGCTGCCGCGCCTCGAGAACCACCTCTGGGGCTACCTGGCTGGGTTTACGGCGGGTCTGCTGGGAGGAGCCTACAATACGTCTGGCCCTCCTGTAATCATATATGCCAGCTGCCGGGGATGGGAACCCGCAGAGTTTAAGGGGAATTTGCAAGGTTTCTTCCTGATCAGCAGTCTGGTTGTAGCAGCCAGCCATGGGATCAGTGGAGGCTTCTCCCCAGAAGTCTGGCGCGATTTCTTCGTATCTCTGCCCGTGCTTGGATTGGGGATTCTCAGCGGATTGCTGATTGATAAACGCATCAACCCCAACACATTCCGCAGCCTGGTTTTGGTGCTGCTGGTTGTGCTGGGGCTGAGGCTGATCTTTTCGATCTTTTAAGCTCAAGCCAAATCAGGAAGCTGGAATTCCCCGGGCAGGCAGCCAGCTGGGTGCAATTCCCACGCCTAAAGACCCCATTTAATGGGCAGCTCCACTGCGGGCCAACCCCGCCGGAACTTGCTCTTCTTGTCCAGGCTGGATCAGGCGCATCGATAAAAACAGCAGACCCGCCATTAATAACCCGCCAAATAAAAAGGGCGCAGTCGAGCCAAACGCCTGATAAATTACCCCCATCAAGAGGGGAGCAATGGCATTCGCCGCGCTCAGAAAAGCTGCCGAAATCCCCAACATCCCACCCACTTCAGTCCTGGCGACCCGCTTAGTAACCAGGCTGTTAATGCTCGGCTGGAGGATCCCACCCCCAATCGCGGCGGGTATCATCCCCACCAGGATCCAGGCGAGCCCCAGCCAGCCAGTTCGGGAATCAGGCGGGAGCTCGACCGCCAGATTCTGGGTCGTCGGGTTCTCATGGGTGCGGAAATCTCCACTGGTTGCCAGCTCTGTTTCCAGAGCTGCCTGAGAATACGTGGGCGGAGGGATCTGTGGCGTGAATGCGATCAAAGTCAGGCCAATGGCCAAAGTCCCCAGGCCGATATAGATCAGGCGCCGGTCCCCCCATCTCCGGCTCCAGCGCCCAATAAATCCTCCCTGGACAGCCACGACGATGACGCCGACAAAGACAAAAATTACGGAATTGCCAGCTGCATTCAATCCCAAACGTTGAAGTGTAAAAAGCGCCAGGAATTGTTCGAATCCACCAAAGGCGATCTGCTGGGCAAAGATCAGCACCAGCAGAAGCCCGACCGCGGGATGGCGGACTGCGGCGAACATAGCCCCAAAGGTGAATGCCGGCTTTTCCCCACCCAGGCTGCGCGTCTCAGGAGTAAGAGTTTCCTTGAACCAGAATGCTGTCAGCAAGATCGAAATCAGTGAAAATCCAGCCGCAACAAAGGCAGGTACACGGTAATCGTTCCCACTGGCTGCCAGGGAGAGGAAGGCAATCACCGGGCCAATAATAAAACCGAGGCCAAATGCAGCTCCCAACAGTCCCAAACCCTGCGTGCGGGTCTTTTCATTGGTGCTGTCGGTAATGGCAGCCTGGGCTGTGGAAATATTGGCGCCCGATATGCCATCCACCAGACGCGCCAGGAACAACATCCACAGAGAATTTGCAAAGCCAAGGATCAAAAATCCTACCAGGGTTCCGATTTGGCTGGCGATCAGCACCGGCTTGCGCCCGAATCGGTCGGAAAGACGTCCAAGGATGGGAGCACCAATAAACTGCATGAGCGGATAGGCCGCGCCCAGCATCCCGATGACGAGTGCATTGGCACCGAACGCCGTTGCATACAAAGGCATCAGCGGAATGATGATGGTCAGCCCGAGTAGGTCAATCAGCACAACAACAAAAATCGGCAGGATCCGTTTGAAATCCAGGCGGTCTTCAGGATTGGATGGGGCAGGTGGCATTTGCGACATATTGAATTATTCCTCAATCGGTTTGACAGCCGCCTGCGGGTTGGGTTGCAGGCGCAGCAGGATTTCGTCCAGCCAGGCCAGCTCGGCTGAAAGATGCAGGGATTGGTGTTCGATCAGCCAGTGTTGGGGGCCGCGGTGTGCGGGAGCCAAATTGACCAGTTCCAATGCGGCTAACATCGCGGCGCGGCGTTGTTGGAGCAGCGCCAGCGCCTCGTCGGGTGCAAGCACATCTAAAAAAGCGATTCCGGTGTCTCCGGGAAAAGAGATGGTTTGGTAAGCTGCCAGGTTATTGCGCAGGAGGGCAAAAAACGCCTCCTCACCGCTGTCTGTCAGGCTGTACACCTGGCGCGGCGGACGGTTGCCTTCTTGCTCGATTTGTTGGCTGATCCAACCCTCCTCAGCCATTTTATTCAGCAAGAAATAAGCCGTCGATTTTTTTAAGTCAGTACAGCTTGCCAGATCACGGTTGATAAATTCATTAAGCTCATAACCGTGCATATCACGCTGGCGTAACAGGCCAAGCAGCAGCAACTTGCGATCATCCATTGGTCTATCCTGACTAATCAAATTTGACTAGTCAAGTATAACCAGTTTCCCGTCCCTGTCAAGCCTGGATTGGCACAAACCCGGCGGGAGTTTCAGTAGATGGGTTACGAACGGAGCCTGGGGAGATGCACCCCTGGTTTTCGCCATCTGTGAACATCTTGAGCAACCCAGGCTTGACATAGTGTATTTTAGACACTATACTATTAGTGTGTAAAATACACTAACCGGAGCGAAACATGGACTGGCACCCCACTGCACCTGCTGACCAACATCAGTACGACCCCCAGGATGTTTTTTCGGCCGGGTTGGCCCTGCACCACATTGCCAACACGGCTTACCCGATCGCCCACATTACAACGATGGCTCCTTACCGGGTACGGCGACCCATCGTCAAACATTTGGCGCCTTTGGCCTGGGAAGCGTCTAACCCGATCAGCCTGTATATCCATATCCCTTTTTGCGAGCACCGCTGCGGTTTCTGCGAATACACGGTCCTGGATCCAAAGGAAAACCATGCAAATGAAGATCTATACGTGGATCTGCTGCTCCAGGAAATTCACCTCTGGCGGGGTGTTTTCGGTCCCGCCACGAAAACACTCGTCGGGTTGGATATCGGTGGGGGTACCCCATCCGCCATCAGTCTGCGCAACCTTGCTCAGTTGCTGGCCGCCGCCAGGCAGTCTTTTTATGTCCCCGGCGACCTGGAGATCAGCATTGAGACGACGCCCCGCATCGCTGCGCTTGAGCCAGAAAAAATCCGTGCGTATCACCAATTGGGTATCCAACGCATCAGCATGGGCATCCAGACGATCAACCCGCAGCTCCTGGCGGATGTGGGTCGAACCGCCACCAGCCTGAGTTACAACCGGGCCGCCCGCGACCATATCCGGGCCGCCGGATTCAATAAGTTCAATGTAGATTTGATGTATGGTTTCGCCAACCAACCGCTGAAAAGCCTGGAATCCACTTTGCTGCACGCTGCCAGCCTGGAGCCGGAATATATCACGCTTTACCGGATGCGTTATAAGGGCACCCGGCTGGCGCATCAGGCTGCCCAGGTGTCGCGCGAGCAGATCTCCACCCAGGCAGATTTAATCCACGCTGTGCTGGAGGACTGTGGTTACCTTGCCAACCCCGGTAAAAACACATACAGCCGGGTTGCTGGGGATCCGGGGACAAGCCAATACTTGACCCAACGTGTGATTCACGGGACCCCCTACCTGGGTTTGGGTTTGGGCGCCCAATCCCTCAGCCAGCACACTCTGGCTTACAACTCGGGCGCTGCCGACAAACGGCTGCGGCTGTACGCCGAAAAGATCACGGCTGGTGAGCTGCCTATTCAGGATCTCTATCACCTGTCTCTCGAAACCGCCGTTGCCAAAATGGTATCGGTCTCTTTTTATTTCGGCGAAGTCGATTTAGCCAGCTTTAAACGCAAATTTGGGGTGGCACTCAAGGAGTTATTACCCGCCGAATGGGAATTCGTCCAACGCAACAATCTGATGGAAATCCAGGCGGATAAGCTGCGTCTTACCCGGTTGGGGGCAAACAATGCCAACGGCGTTATCGCCTTATTTTATGCCGGAGCCGTAAAAAAACACCTCATCCAGCTGGCTGCCGAAGGAAGAACGGTACCACCCGGGCTGCCTCGCCCGCTGCAGGAAAGCATCTGATGAGTTTCGATTTTGCCAACCTGCTTTTTGGAGGGCCGTGCAGCGCCCGCTGCAATTTCTGTATTGGCAAACAAATCCCTTCAAACCTCAGCCCCAGCAACCTGGTCAAATTCCCACCGCGCAACCTGGAAACTTTCATTCACCTGGTCAATCACCACCAGATCCGCCAGGTCGTACTCAGCGGAACAACGACGGACCCGCAGTGCTACCAGCATGAAGCGCGTTTGCTGGAACTGCTGCGCAGCCGGTTTTCCAGGGACACCACCATCGCCCTCCACACCAATGGACGGCAGGTGCTCATGAAGTTGGATCTTATCAACCGTTATGACCGGATCTGCCTTTCGCTGCCCAGCTTCGAGGAAGCTACCTACCGGCGTGTGATGGGAGTGGCAGGCGTGCCTCCGTTGAAACTCCTTTTGGAAAACGGGCGCCCGCCTCTAAAAGTTTCCTGTGTGGTTTTGCAAGAGAATGCTGAGGAAATCCCGGCATACCTTAAACACTGTGCAGAGCTGGGCATCCGGCGGGTTGTTTTGCGCAAATTGTACGGAGACCGCCACCCCTGGGCCTATTGGTTAAGTACAACTGCCCTGGGTTTGGAGTACCAGGGCAGCTTTCGGGGAAATCCAGTTTATCTCCGCGGGGAGCTGGAAGTCACCCTGTGGGATTTTTCAACTTCGCAGGCGAGCTCACTTAACCTGTTCAGCTCCGGAGTAATCAGCACCGACTACCTGCTGGCCCAGGCGGGATCGGGTAACCATTAAGCCCGCCCCACGAGGGCCAAGAAAAAAGTTTTGGCTTTGAATGACTGGCCTGAAAGCAAGGACTGCGCCCGGAACATACCCGCTGCGGCCCGCATCGCCAGGATCACCGAGCCAATCAACAAAGCAATTGCGAGCAAATTCTGCCAGGGGGGAACTGTGGTTGCAGACAGCCGCAGCATCATCGTGATCGGCGATGTGAGTGGGAACAGGCTGAGCGCAACTGCCAGCCAGCCATTGGGGTCTTCGATCAGCACAGAAATCAGCATGAGCGGGATGATCATGGGCATGATGATGATAAACGTTGCCTGCGAAGCCTCCCGCAGATTCGGGACCAAGGCCCCGAGTCCCGACATCAATGAACCGTAAAGGCCGTAGCCCAATACAAAATAGATGAGGCCCCAGACCAATATTTCTCCAGAAAGTTGAAACTCAGCAGGCAGGCTGAAAGTCCGCCCACTCAGGCGCAGCATAACAAATGCCGTGCCGCCCCACAACACAATCTGGAAGAGACCAATCAACCCCAGGCCCAACATTTTTCCAGTCAATAGCTGGCGAGGGCTGAGGGAAACCATCAAAATTTCGATCACTCGGTTTTCTTTTTCTTTGCCGATGCTGTTCAGCAGCAGGGTCGCTGAGCCCAGGATCATGATGTAAAACAGCAGGGTAACCGCATAGGGTAAAAAGAATGTCAGCGGGTTATTTTGATCTCGCACGGGTTCAGGCGAAAGGTTATTTTCCTCCAGCTCAAAAGGAGCAGTCACCTTTCTAAGCAGGTTAGCATCCCCGCCCAGCAGGTTGTACTCCAGGACATATTCCATCAGATCGCTGTTATCCAATGCATTGGCAGTAAATGTGGAAACAACAAAAGTCATTTCACCACTTTCTAGGTAATCGGGTGCAATCACGTAGTACGCCTGGATGTCGCCATCATTCAGTGCCTGGAGGGCAACCGCCTGGGAGGCGTACTCCACCAGCCGATCCGGGCTCAAGGTTGGTGGGAACGCCTGGACCAACCCACCTTCGTCGACAAATCCTTCAGGCCGGGAATCCTGCGCCGAACTGAATATTTCAGAAATCGCCTGTCCGATGAATTGAGTATTTTCACTGCCCTGGTTAATTGTGCCGATCGCCGCATAAATCATAAAAGCGATTACCGGGACACCAACCGCCCCAAACCAAAACGAGAAACGCGAGACCAGCATATAAATTTCGTGAGTCAATACATGGAGTGTTTTATTCATGTGGCTACCCGCTTACACCTTTGCCCCACGCAGGGATGCAAAAATTTCTCGCATCCGTAAGCGTTGCCCGTAACGCAGCATCCCCACCCGGAATAACCGTCCAGCGAGCCATAACGATCCCAGCGCGGACAGCACCAGGATTGTGATGCTCACCACCAGCTGCCAGGTTGGAATTTCACCGAAACCGGCGCGCAGCAGTAAAGTCATGGGTGCAGTCAATGGAAAAAAGCTCATACCGACCGCCAGCGGGCCATTGGGGTTGCTTAAGATCACCGCAAACAGGATAAACGGCAGCATGACCGGTATCGTTATCAATCCGGTTACCTGCTGCCCCTCGCGCGCTTCAGTCACGGTCGCCCCAACGGCTGCCATTAAGGATGAAATCATAACCAGAGCTGGAATGGTCACAATCAATGCCAGCCATAAATTATTCAGGTCAATATTTACGCCAGATAGGATATCCAAACTCTCGCGGAAATACAACAAACCAAGCAATCCAAACACCAACCAGATCATTATCTGGGTCAAGCCGACTGCGATCAAACCGATAATTTTGCCTGCCATGATTTGCTCAGGCGATCCGGATGTAATCATCATTTCCATCGTGCGGTTTTCTTTTTCCTCAACCACCGCCTGCATGAGGTAGCCCGAGCTGGTAAAAATCGCCACCATTAACGCGATCGCGCTGAACAGCGGTGCCAGGAATTTTGCCAGCACCCCAACACCCTTCGCCTGGGTAAATTCGCCGACTGTCTGAACCCGCAGGTCTGCACCTTCCAGGATCCGGTTCACAACCTCGGGTGATTGTTGGGCCAGTAGGTTCAGGCGGACAAAACTCCTAAACTGGGAGTTAACTTCCGAACGGGGCTGTTTGTTATAAACCAACCGCACCCCGGTTGTCGTCTTGTAATCCGGGCTGATGACGAAATAGGCATCGATCGTTCCTGCGTCGAGTGCTGAGCGTGCCAGATCTTCGCTGGCAAATGCCTGCATCGGAATCAGCCGGTCAGGAAAATCAGGCTCGGGAAGGCTGACATTACTGCTCAAAATACCCGCCAGGTCAACGTAGCCAAATCCTTTGCTGGAAGATTCGAGCCGGATTAATAAAAATACGACTCCTACCATGATCAAAATCCAGAAAGGCACGGCGAGCACAGCGATTAAAAATCCCTTGCGGAACACGAACCGTCGGTATTCGTAGCGAGCCACTTTCCAGAGCTTGCTCATGCCGGCACATCCTCCTGCTCCTGGACCACCTGGATAAAAATCTCATCCAGAGTCGGCAGCGCTATCTCGAACTGCTCGACTTCAATGCCCTGCCTGACCATGATGCGCAGCAATTCTTGGGGCTGCATCTGTTCATCGAGCAGCAGTTTTTGAGCAGCATTGTGATTCTCAACTGCCACTACGCCCGGCAGCTCTGGCAGTGGTTCCAGTGTCCGTACCAGGACTGCGTGTCCAGAGAATTTTCGCTGGATATCGGTAAGATTTCCATACAGCATATTCCGACCTTGGTGGATCAAAAGGATCCGGTCGCACAGCTCCTCAACCTGGTGCATCTGGTGGGTGGACATAATGATCGTTGTCCCGCGTTCGTTCACAGTGCGCAGCAAATCCTTGACCAGGCGTGTGTTGACCGGATCGAGGCCGCTGAACGGTTCATCAATAATAACCAGCTCCGGCTCATGAATCAGGGTTGCGATAATTTGTGCTTTTTGCTGCATCCCCTTGCTCAATTCTTTCACTTTCTTGCGGCGGTGTTCCGTCAGGTCAAATTGATCTAGATACTCTGCCATGCGGGGGCGCGCAATCTGCACATCCAGTCCTTTGAGCGAGGCCAGGTACAGGAGACAGCGCTCCAATGGCACATCCTGGTAAAGCCCCCGCTCTTCGGGCATATAACCCACCCGATTTTTTTTGGCTTCGGTCATTGGTCCGCCAAGGATACTCACTTTCCCAGAATCAGCTTTGAAAACATCCAGCATGATGCGAATTGTGGTCGTTTTACCAGCGCCGTTAGGACCCAACAATCCAAACATTTCACCTTTTTCAACTTCAAAGGTCACATCATCCACCGCTCTAACATTTCCAAACGATTTTGTTATGTTTGTTATCTCTACGGTAGCCATTAATATCCTTTCCACTTAACCGGTTGCTGGTATGATAGAAAATTGAAGTTTGCTCATCCTGGACAGGTTTATTCAGGCAGGGTTTTCACAAGAAGGGTATGCAATCGCAGCGGTCAAAGCTGCACCAACAGCCCGTGCATTATCGGAATGCTGATTTGCCTTTATGGCGTGCCAATGGGTCGCCATGGAGAATCCTAACATAATTTTAACTTAACCAAGTGGCTCAGAGATTAATTTCACAACATGCCAACCATCTGCGTTTATTGCGGTTCATCTGACTCGATCCACTCCGACTATCTAGCGGCAGCATACCAGATGGGCGAGGAGCTGGCAGCCCGCCACCAAACGCTGGTGTATGGAGCAGGGCGGACTGGCTTGATGGGCAGGGTGGCTGACGGCGCCCTTGCTAAAGGTGGTCAGGTTGTGGGGGTGATCCCCAAGAATTTTCTTACCCCAAAACTGGCCCACACCGGGCTGACACAGATGGAGGTTGTGGAGACCATGCACCTGCGCAAGGCGCGCATGGCTGAACTTGCCGATGCATTTATCGCCCTACCCGGAGGATTTGGCACCTTTGATGAATTATTTGAAATCCTCACCTGGGCCCAAATCGGGCTGCACAACAAACCTGTGGGTCTCCTGAATACCCGTGGATATTTTGATCCTTTACTCCAGTTAATTGAGCATGCACTCCATGAGGGGTTTATCTACGCTGAGCACCGGCTCTTGCTGGCCCATGACCATCGACCGCAAGTCTTATTGGATACGCTGGCCGCATACAAACCACCCGCCGGGTTGAAACGCTGGGTAGAGCGCGAGGATTAATCCACTCGCGTAATGTTTCTCTTTCAACTCCTATTGATTATTTACTCGCGGTTTGTTACTGACCATGAGCCGTTTCGACCTCCTGAAGATTTATCAAAGGGTAAGTACAACTGAATGCACCCACACCAGGAAATCGCGTACCCACAGCGACGAGCAGGCAATCACCACCGAGCTGGCGATCAGCGCTGGTCTGTACCATCCCAAGGAATCCTGCTTAAGGTCATTATCGTAACCGCCCATGCATTTATTGAAACCGCCCAGACAGATCAGAAATGGGGGCTTGCAGCCCAAGCCTCTCAAGATACATAAACGCGATTAAAATGATGAGTAAGGTTTGGGTTCCGGCCCAGCCTGGCAAATCCATCACTCACTGAGGATCGTTTATGAAGTTATATTCCAGCCTGACTCAATCCATTGCTCCCCTCTCACCGCCTGGGAATGATGTAAGAATATATGTTTGTGGAATCACGCCCTACGATACCACTCATCTGGGACACGCTTTTACGTACACAATCAATGACATCTTGATTCGCTACCTGGAAATGTCAGGCTACCGGGTTACTTATGCTCAGAATGTGACCGATATTGATGATGACATTCTCCGTAAAGCGCGCGAGGTTGGCGAAGACTGGCGCACCCTGGGAAATTACTGGACCAGCCATTATATCCAGGATATGCAGGCACTGAACGTCCGCCCACCAGACTATTATCCGCGGGCGACGGAATTTATCGCAGAAATAATCACCATCAATGAGGCCCTCCTGCGTGCTGGACTGGCCTACGAAGTGCAGGGCAACCTGTATTATCACGTCGACGCCTGGCCTGAATTTGGCAAGCTCAGCCGGATCCCGCGCGAGGATATGCTGGCAGTAGCTAACCAGCGCGGCAATCGGGCTGATGACCCCCTCAAGCGCCACCCGCTGGATTTTGTTCTCTGGCAGGCTCAATCAGAGGCCGAGCCCGCCTGGGATAGCCCCTGGGGACCGGGCCGGCCCGGCTGGCATATTGAGTGCTCTGCAATGGCGTCCAGCCTGCTGGGCGAAACAATTGAAATCCATAGCGGAGGCGGGGATCTGGTGTTCCCGCACCATGAGTGCGAAATCGCGCAGCTGGAACCTGTTACGGGCGTACAACCGTTCGTGCACTTCTGGTTGCATGCTGCGATGGTTTACCATCAGGGCGAAAAAATGAGTAAATCCCTCGGCAACCTGATCATGTGCCGCAATTTGCTGAAAGATTGGCCTGCCGATGCTTTGCGGCTTTATTTAGCCAACCATCACTACCAGCAGTCCTGGGCTTACGATCAGTCAGATTTTGCCCATGCTGCCTGGCTGGCAGGACAATTGCAGGATGCTGTGACCGTCTCCGGCGGCAATGGGCGCCCTTCCGACCCGGTGACCTGGGAATCCGAATTTCGCGCTGCCATGGACGCCGACCTGAACACCCCTCAGGCAATTGATGTGTTGGTAAGGATGGCCGCGGAAATTCGTGCCGCCGCCAAGAGGGGCGCGGATGTGCGCACCTCCCAGGCCTCTCTGCGCACCTTGAGCCAGGTATTTGGCCTGGTTCTCGACCAGCCAGGACCGGAGAGCCGCGTCATTTCCGGTTGGGACCGCCATTTGAGCCGCTTTCAAGATTAGTTAGAACGATACTGCCCGCGGGCTGGGTGATTTTGTTATCCAATACGAACTGGCTGGGAATGGGTTATACAACTCAACCAATTTTTTTAACCTATTTTTAGATAATTATGGTATAACTTGTGCAAATTAACACAAGCTTTTAATAGACTGCTCGCTCCCACGCTGGTAGTCCAGGTGAGGAAGGAAACCATGACAGATCAAACGAAACAAAAAAGTGTCATTACCTGCGATTTAGAAGGGCGGATTGAAACCTTTAATCACGGAGCTGAGGAGCTATTCGGCTACCAGAAAGATGAAGTCATTGGAAAAAAACGGGTCTCGCTGTTCTCACCCGGGTTGACCGTTCTGGAGCATGTTCCCACCTGGCTGAAAGTTGCCAGCGAGGAAGGCGAGTTCCGCAGCAAGACGGTCTTTGTGCGCAAAGATGGGACTCCGTTTGCTGCTGAAGTCCGGATTACACCTACATTCCGAGACGGGCAGCAGATCGGTTATTGTGGAATCACGGAAGAATTGGAAAAAGTTGACCCTGCCGATGTGGCTCCGAATATCAGCATGATGACCCGCATCTTTGCCTGGTTAGTTATCACGCGTGCGCCGTTCCTGACTGCCATTATCGTGCCGATCCTGGTGGGAGCAGCCTGGGTGGCTGCCCAAGGATTGGTGCTGCCCTTCCCATGGACCAACTTCATAATCACTCTGCTCGCAGGCATCAGTATGCATGTGGCTGCGAATACTTTCAATGACTACTTTGACTGGAAAAGCGGCGCCGATCAAGCCAACAATGAATATTTTTTGCCCTATACTGGTGGCAGCCGCTCGATCGAGCTTGGCCTGATCAATGAAAAAACGCTCTTCCGGGTGGCGCTGACAGCGCTGCTGCTTGCCAGTGTACTTGGCTTGGTCCTGGTGTGGTTAAGCGGTCCCGGCATTTTGTTATTTGGGCTGATTGGAGCGTTCTCAGTTTATTTTTACACCGCTCCACCTTTGCGCCTGGCAGCCCGTCGTGGCCTGGGAGAATTGTTTACCGGATTGAATTTCGGCCCATTTGCCGTTGCAGGCACGGTATATGCGCTCACCGGTCAGGTCACCTGGATCGATTTCCTGGTTGGCGTGCCGATCGGGCTGCTGACGGCTGCAATTTTGTGGATAAATGAATTTCCCGATGTGGAAGCCGACCGGGCAGCTGGTAAAAATACCCTCGTCGCATCCATGGGCAGAGAACACGCCCGCTGGGGTTATATCGCCATGTTGCTGGCGGCATTTGGGCTGGTGATCATCGGCGTTTTCCAGCAGGTACTGCCAATCGGGGCCGCTTTGTTCCTCGGCAGCCTCCCGCTGGCGGTTTACGCCGCGCGCATCATATTGCGTGAATACAGCAGCCGGACCCTGGTAAAAGCGAACTCGGCGACCATCCAGCTGCACCTATTGGCGGGGTTGCTGCTGGCAGCCGGGATTTTTTTCAGCGACCAGATTATGCGTTTGCTGGGCCTGCTGTAAACACGGCGTTTTGCAGTAGCCTGCAATTTCTATCTGTCAACTGGCAGGTTTTGGCGTATAATGCGCGTATGGAGCTCGTAAGTTGATTTCCTCACCTGGAGAAATAAAATGAAAGCCCATTTGCGCTTCCGCCAAATTACTCACCTGATTTACAGCCCGCTGGTAGTGCTGTTGATCCTGATCTTTGTATCTGCTCCTCTGGCCGCGCCTGTCTCCGCTGCCAGCAGCGAATTCAGCTGTGTGCAGTACTACACCGTCGGACAAAAGGATACATTAAACTCAATTGCCAAAAAGTTTTCGGTTAAGTTTAATGATCTGGTCCAAGCGAATAAACTCAAAGAGCCCTACACTATCTTCGTCGGACAAGATCTCTGTATCCCGAAATCCTCAAAAATCGGCGCGGTTGGAACTGGGTCATCCGGGGCAACACCCGCTTTGAGTTTTACAGTCACCCACAATAAAAAGGGGTTTGTGATCCGGACGAGCAACTTCCCGGAAAAAAGCAATTTTCTGGTAAAAGTGGATAATCTCGCCACCCCTGCAGTCGAGTGGGTTAAGGCAGGCAGGCTGGTAACAAAAAAAGATGGTTCGGCATCTTTTGCTTATGTCCTGCCAAATGACCTGCTGAGCGCGAACTTTTTACATATTTGCCTTAAAAACCAGCGCACCGATGATTTGTTTTGCCAGTATTCTGTGCGCTATGTGCCGTAGACTGACGCACTGTCACACGGGTTAGAACTGCAAACCCGGATGCGTCCAATGGCGTGTCCGGGTTTTTCATAGCCCTTTGGAGGAAATATGACCTACGATTTGGTGATCATCGGAGGCGGGCCAGCCGGTGTAACGGCTGCCCTGCACGCCCGCCAATTGGGTGCTAACGTTGCCCTGGTGGAACGCTCCCGGATGGGAGGTACCTGCACAAATGATGGCTGCGTACCCACCCGAGTCCTGGCGAAAGCGGCACGCCTGGCGCGTGATGCCGAGCAATTTGATGATTACGGGCTGATGGGGCCATCACCGCACCTGGAATTTGAGCGGCTGTTAGCACGCACCCAGCAAGTGGTGTACCGGATTCAGGAAAAAAAGCAGCTCATCAAACACCTGCAAGAGAGCGGAGTAAGTCTGTTTTTCGGGCAGGGCAGCGCCAGGTTTATTTCCCCAACCGAGCTCGTTGTGGGATCACAGACCCACATCCAGGCTGCAAAAGCAATCCTGTGTGCCGGTGGTCACGCTCGCCGGCTGGCCTTTCCGGGAGCAGAATACACGCTCACCCACAATGATGTCTGGTCGTTGAAAAAACTACCAGGTTCGCTGGCCATCATTGGGGCGGCTGCAACAGGCTGCCAGCTTGCGTCAATTTTTGCGGCATTTGGCACCCAGGTACACCTGCTTGAAATTGCTCCCCAGGTATTGCCGCAGGAGGATGAAACCACATCTCTTCTTATCAGCGAGGCCTTTGCCCGGCGCGGCATCCAAATCGAATGCGGGATTGCAGGCATCGAACGAATCACAAAATCAGGGGACTTGCATACTGTGCACTATAACCGCCAGGATCAGGCACACAGCCTGGCGGTGGAGGCGGTGATGCTGTCTGTAGGCTGGCCCGGCAATTTGGATGAGCTCAACTTGAGCGCGGCCGGGGTTGAAACCCAGCGCGGGTATATCCAGGTAGATGACTGTCTGCAGACTTCAGCCAGCCATATTTACGCTGCTGGAGATATCACTGGCCGGATGATGCTGGTGCAAAGCGCCAGCTATGAAGCTCAGGTGGCTGCTGAAAACGCAGTTTTGGGCACCACCCGCTCTTACCAGCACCAGATTGTCCCGCATGGAGGGTTCACAGACCCCGAATACGGCAGTGTCGGGTTAACCGAAACTCAGGCCCGCGCAGCCGGAGACTATGAACTTGTTATTGTCAACTACAGCGAGATGGATCGGGCGGTGATTGACGGGTACACCGATGGTTTTTGCAAGCTGATTGTCTCCCGAGCAGACCAGCACATCCTGGGAGCACATGTCGCCGGTGAACAGGCGCTCGAAATAGTGCACCTGATCGCTGCGGTGATGGCTGCCGGCATGCCAGTTGCCACGCTCGCAAGGCTGGAAATCGCCTACCCGACCTACACTGCGGTGGTCGGTCTGGCGGCGCGCCGGATTATGCGCCAGCTTGGCCAGGAACCGGGTGCGGTTCAATGGCGAGCTCTCGGAACGCTGCCAATGCCAGAATGGGAGCGTCGCGATCCTGAGATATAAATGCCAGTTTTTGGGGTTGGTTTCTTAACCCACGCCAGGGTACGCGGCGGCCCGATTACGATATTTTGTGTCCGAATTTTCTTGACATGAGCCCTTTGCCCAACTACAATTTATAGTTGTTCAAAGTAAGATGACTACCTAAAGGATCACGCCCATGGACCTGCTTCAGGAATTAATCGCGATCGGTTTTACGGAATACGAGGCCAAAGTCTATCTGGCTTTGCTGCGTGAAAGCCCCGCAACAGGTTACCAGCTCAGTAAAAATTCTGGAGTGCCTCGCTCGATGGTTTATGAAGCGCTTGGCAGGCTGGTCGTGCGCGGTGCAATCCTGAAAACGGATGACCGGCGCGCCACCCTTTACCGGCCCGTGCCGCCTGAAATCCTGCTCGATCGATTTCAGATGGAACGTGACCTGCTCATCAAAAACCTCCGGACGGAGTTGAGTGCCATCTATGATACTCAGCAGGAGGATTATTACTGGACTATCAAGGGAAGCGGGTCTATTCTTTCCTACGCCCTCCAGATTATCGGCAAAGCAGAAACAGAGATCCTGGTTGTGCTCAATGACACCGATCTCGCGGAAATCAAAATCCCTCTTGAAAATGCCTGCCAGCGAGGTGTGTCAATCAGTGCTCTGCTGACCGGCACAGGGGAGCTTGGCTGTGGTGAGGTTGTGCGCCATCCGCCGCTGGAAAGCGAGCTTCAGGAGCTGGACCGCATGTTGGTCCTGGTGGTCGACAATCAGCAGGTGCTCATCGCGAACCGTGATCTTGAAGTGACCGCTACGATTACCCACAACATCAACCTGGTGCTGATTACCCGGCAGTTCATCTGGATGGAATTATTCGCTCAGCGGATTTATTCTCGCCTGGGACACGATTTACTGGGGCGACTGGATCCCTCCGACCGCCGCATCCTGGAGGTTTACGCCAATCAAGAAACGCGTTGACTAATGCGGATCTACATATATCTGGCGGGTTATCCGCGGTCCTAAGACAACCGGGCTTGCCTGACCTGAGATTTGCAGGCGCAAATTCTCGTCAAAAGGGGAGTATTCCAGCACTTCCAGGCGGGCCTGGGGGATCATACCGATTTCACTTAAATATCTTAATAAATCCGGATCACGATCTTGAACCCGGTGCACAACTGCCCAGTTTCCCTGGCGCAGATCACTCAGCCGAGTGCTGGGTGAGGCGGGGATTTCCAGATCGCGGGTCGGTATAGGATCGCCATGGGGATCGTGACTTGGATCGCCCAGGACCGCGGCAATCCGTTCCTCAAATTCTTCAGATATTACATGCTCCAGTCGATCAGCTTCCGCGTGCACATCTTCCCACTCATACCCCAAAATCTGGTGCAGATATAGCTCCAGCAGGCGGTGGTGGCGCACAATTTCCAATGCCACCCGCTCGCCATCCGGGGTAAGCAGCACCCCCTGGTGTTTGCGATACTGGACGAGCGCGGGTTGGGTAGATGCCAGCTTCTTAAGCATACCAGTGACCGAAGCCGGCGTCACCCCAAGACGGTCGGCAATCTCATTGGTTGTCGCCCGACCCTGTGCAGATTGGATCATGTAAATTGCCTTGAGGTAATCCTCAACGGCGTGGGTTAGATTTTCACGCATGGTGGTCACTTAAATGATTTTACCCTACTACATTCCAATAATCCTTCTTACGAATACACCGATCATAACCCGGCGATCAGGCGCCAGACCTGGGCGACGAAAAATGTCAGGGCAAATCCCATCCCCAGAGGCAGCAAGGCAGCTACGACAGTCCATTTTTTACTGCCTGTTTCTTTGTACATGGTGAATAAGGTTGTGCTGCAGGGATTGTGCACCAAGCTGAAAAGCATCAGGTTGACTGCGGTCAACAGCGTCCAACCCCCCGCCTGGAGCGTTGCCATGGTATCGGCCTGGCCTGAGGCAAACAGCTCACCTGTGCCTGCGCCTACCCCTACCAGTCCGGCAGTTAAAACCGTGAGCATTAATATGGTCGGGATGACCAGTTCATTGGCGGGTATCGCAATCACATAAGCCAGCAAAATCACGCCATTTAAGCCAAACAGCCATCCAATCGGGTCCAGCAAGTTCACCAGGTATTCTGCCAGGCTGATTTGGCCGATCTGGATGTTTGCTACCAGCCAGATAACTGCCCCAGCAGGCGCAGCAAACACTATCGCCCGCCAGAGTACATACAGAGTCCTGTCGATCAATGAGGTGTAAATCGTCCGGAAAAACCTGGGCGGGCGGTACGGAGGCAGCTCCAGGCTGAAAGTTGACACCTGGCCCCGCAGCACCGACCTGGATAGTGCCCACGAAACCAGCAAAGACAGGACAACCCCCAGCAGTGCAACACCGAGCACAGCCGCAGCAGAAATAACCCCTGCCAGTGCAGGCGTGGCCAACGCACCCAGGAACAACGTAGCTATCAAGATCTGGGTCGGCCAACGCCCATTGCACAGGGCAAAATTATTGGTTAGCATGGCAATTAAACGCTCGCGCGGGCTGTCAATGATCCGGGTCGCAACCATTCCGGCAGCATTACACCCAAACCCCATCATCATCGTCAGGGACTGTTTGCCATGAGCACCCGCTTTCTTAAACAGGTGATCCAGGTTAAACGCGACCCGGGGCAGGTAGCCGAAATCTTCCAGGATCGTGAAGAGTGGAAAAAAAATTGCCATGGGAGGCAGCATGACGCTCACAACCCACGCTGTCGACAGGTACATGCCATTGATCAGCAGGCCGCTGAGCCACCAGGGAAAATGCAGCCACGCTGCAATGTTTTGAAGCAAAGGATACAGTTTATCCAGCAGCACGTAGGATAAGAACTGGGATGGTATGTTTGCCCCGCTGATTGTCAGCCAAAAAACGAAGGCGAACAATGCCAGCATCACCGGGAATCCCCATATCCGGTGGGTGACAATCCGGTCGATCGTCCGGTCCACATCGAACCGCGGTTTTTGGTCAGCTGGTCGGACTGCGCGGTCAGCAATGCTGGCGGCATCCGTATAAATCGCGTCCATCAGAAGCTCGTGGTAGTCGCGGCCGATCTCCCAGCGAAGGTGTTCTGCTGATTGCAGTAGTGCGCTGACCGTGTCCTCTGGGGATTGATCGGCCTGACCGATCCTTTTTTCGGGGTGCGTTTGTTCAAGCGCCATGCTGGTTGATCCCATCCAGGTTCATGACTTCCTGTGCAGTGGCGACGCTTTGGCCGTGGCTCAAATCACCCAACTCGCCGCGCTTGACGGCTTCGATGATCCGCTCGTCACCATCCAGGAGTCGCAGCGCAACCCAACGCGCATTGGGCAGCCCTGGAAAAAGGTTTTCGACCTGGCGCGTGAGGGCTTCCACTGCCTGCATCAACTCAGGCGCGTGGCTGCGGACCCGGTGAGGCCGCGGCTGAAGACGCCCGGAGGCGACTTCGTACACAGCTGCCAGCAGATCCTGTAACCCTTCGCCTTGCCGCGCTGCGGTGGGGACGACCGGGACCCCAAGATCGCGCGCCAACCGGCGCTCATCGACCACCAGGTTATGGCGCCGCGCTTCATCGATCAAATTCAGGCAGATCACCAGCCGGTCCGTAATTTCAGCTACCTGGAGCACCAGGTTTAAATTCCGTTCCAGGCGGGTCGCATCCACGACAACAATTGTGACATCTGGCTGACCAAAAAGAATAAAATCCCGCGCCACTTCCTCATCCAGGCTGGTTGCCAGCAGTGAATATGTGCCGGGCAAATCGACCAGCTTAAACCGCCGGTCACCAAATTCAAATCCGCCTTCGGCGCGCGCGACGGTTTTCCCGGGCCAGTTGCCGGTGTGCTGATGCAGGCCAGTAAGTGAATTAAAAACTGTGCTTTTACCGGTGTTCGGGTTGCCCGCCAGTGCCACGACATAATCCCAACCCTCCATCAAAACGCCCAGTTTCTGCAGGTTGGCGGTGTTGTGGACCGGGCAGTTTTCACAACCAGCATTTCCAGACACAGGGGTAGTCGGGCGGGTGCTCATTCGATTGTGCCTTCTCGCTGGATGGAGATCTGTCGCGCCTGCTCAGCTCGCAAAGCGATCATAGCCCCGCGCACCCGGTATGCCCTGGGGTCCCCGGCCGGCCCATTTAATTCCACCTGGATGGAGGTCCCTGGCAGAATCCCCATATCCATCATGCGGCGGCGTTCGGGCCCGTGGACGCGCCTGGAAACCTGCAGCACCCGGGCAGTCTCCCCTTGTTTGAGCTGGTCCAGCGTTTCCACTCGCGCCAAAACTCCATCTGCGTCGTTACCAACCGCCACCACAGACAGGTTGGCCGCCACGATGGGCGCCAGGACATGCTCGTCTCCATCTGCCCAGAAGCGCACCCTCTGAGGTGAGACTTCGATCAGGCGCACGTTCATTCCCGGGTAAAGGCCTTCCGCCAGTAGTTGGGCGTAAACCACCTCGGGCTCGTCTTCTACATGTACAATCCGCAATATGCCGTTTGGTTTCAATTCCGGCAGCGGTCGCCCTCCATGGGTCTGTATCTCACCGAGGGCGGTGGGGATCGGGTCACCGTGCGGGTCGTGCGTCGGATAGCCCAACTGCTGCGCCAGGGCATTTGCATCCTGCGGGGTAAGCGCATGCTCCCAGCGCTCAGCCTGGGTATGCCAATCGGATTCGGAATAACCAGTTTCTTCCGCAAGATACCGTTCCCACAGACGATGAGCACGCAGGACGTGCAAGGCCGCCCGCGATCCCTCGGGGGTGAGCTTGAGACAGTCTGCCTGCCATTCCAGCAGTCCACTGTTCACCATTTCTGACAGCAGCTCAGCAGCCCGGTTGGGATGGATTTGCAGCAAACCGGCAATTCCCGGCAAGGTCGGGTGCTCGTCGCGCAGTTCAAGCTTATAAATCTGTTTCAGGGCATCTTCAGTCAAGACCCGGTGACTGAGACGGCGAAAATGCCGCCAGCGGCTGAGCAAACCATACTCAGGCCAAAAGACGACTGCCAGACCTGCCAGCAAAGCCAGTCCAATCAGCAGAGTCGTTAGTGATGGAGGCACACAAATTCCTTAGAGGCCGGGTTCAATCTGGAACATCGGTTCCCGAGTAATCTCAATCTGACGGATTCTTGTTATGAATACGTATTTGGGATTACTGTGCTGTAGCAGGTAACCTCGAATAAATGTTACACTTAAGGTAGGTAAATATCAGATAAATTAAATCTGAATTTAGGCTTGGCTAATTATACCAAAGCCAGGATATGAAAGCAAGTGCATTCTTACGAAATTGTATTGCTTCGGCACGGAGAAAGTGAGTGGAACCTGGAAAACCGGTTTACCGGTTGGACCGACGTTGGTTTGACCCCCAACGGAATCCAGGAAGCACAGCTGGCTGCCTGCGTGCTGCAAGAAAACGGCTTCACCTTTGACCGCGCCCTCACTTCTGTCCTGCGGCGTGCCGTCCATACCCTGTGGATCATCCTCGACAAGATGGACTTGATGTGGATTCCTGTCGAGCGCGATTGGCGCCTGAATGAGCGCCATTACGGCGCCCTCCAGGGATTAAACAAAGCCGAAACCGCCGAGCAGCTCGGAAAAGACCTGGTCCATGCCTGGCGGCGCAGCTACAAGGCCCGCCCTCCTGCATTGGAAGCCAGCGACCCGCGCCACCCGCGCTTTGATCCGCGCTATCTGCACTTGTCCGATGATCAAATTCCAGCCAGCGAGTCGCTGGAGGACACGTACCAGCGCGTCCAGCCCTGGTGGAACGAGCAGGTGCTGCCGCGCTTGCTGGGTGGCGAGCGCCTATTGGTTGTTGCGCATGGGAACAGCTTGCGCGCCCTGGTCAAGATGCTCGATCAGATTTCAGACGAAGAAATCCCGGGATTAAATATTCCCACCGGTGTGCCGCTGGTTTACAAATTCGATGCCGGTATGCGCATCAGCGAGAAAAAGTATCTTGATCTGAAGTCCGGATAAAGAAAAGAGACGGTTCATCTAATAATATTCAGATTTGTGGTTAACTGAAATTGGATAAATGATTGCGCTTATTCCCGGCTGAAACCGCGGCGCAGGCGCATTACAACACCCAACCACCATAAACGCAGCGCAATCCTGGGCCAGTGATGCAGTGCATCTGTTTTTTCCGCAGGCGAAGCAGGAACCCGGCTGTAGCTGGCCCGGTTGTAGACCCGGATTAACCATTCCACATCCTGTAGACCGCTTTCTGCATCCAGCTCACTGGCATTGCGACCTCCCCGGGATCGCACTTCCTGGGCAAGCAGTGCGCTGAACTCAAGGGGCGTTACACCCGGGGGAAAGTCTAGACCGATCCGCTTCCCATACGTCCTTAGTCGCCCGTACTGCCATCCCAGAAGTGCCTGAGGCGGCTTTCGCCTCAGTCGCAGCCATCCTAACCCTGTCCACAACGCCAGACCAAGCGCCACAACCAAGATGACAACTGCCAGGTATCCCAACAAGCTTGCCCAGGGCTGGCGCTGCTCCTGGACATCCACCAGGGGCGGCAGCGGCTCATTACCTGATGCCTGCTCTTCCAGCCCGGGAGCAGGCTGGCGTGGGATATCCGGACGCCCGGCTGTGGGCTCAAATTCCACCCACCCGATTCCTGGAAAATAGATCTCTACCCAGGAATGGGCTTCCGCTTCAGTCACGACAAACTGCTGGCTGGCAGCTTCCCAGGCACCGCTGGCGTAGCCAATCACCAGTCGGGCAGGTATTCCGGCCGCGCGCGCCAGCACCACCAGACTGGTCGCATAATAATCGCAGTATCCGCGCTGCAGCTCGAACAGGAAATAATCACTGATTTCGCGACCGCGGGGTGGCCTGGGCACGTCCAGAGTATATGGAAACGTGCGCAGATAACGGGTGATCGCGGCTGCGCGGTCGTAAGCAGTTGGCTCGCGTGCGGTCAATTCCAGAGCCAGGCGAGTGACCCTGGCTGAAATTGTTTCTGGCAGCTGTAAATATCGTGTGCGCACCCATTCTGGATAACCGGACCCTGCCGCTTTAAGCTCGGCGGCGGAAGCGGAAATGAGCATCGAATTCTGCTGTATAGCGGCGGCTATAGGTTTGGGCGCCAAACAGGTCCTGAGATGAGCGTGCTGCAACGCGGTATGGCTCGCTGACCGCGCGGAGTTCGCCTGCGGTATACAGCCCCGGGTCATCCACTCCAGCTTTCGTGATTGTCTGGCGGACCAACCACCCCCGATCCTGGTCGGTTTCCCGTCCATTCCAGGTTTCCCCGGCTGGTAAGTCTGTTTCATTAATTTCACTGGTAGCCCAGCCGTAACCGGTGTACCAGTCATAAGTCAGCAGGCGCCAATAGATCGGCGGGATGTCTTCCGGCAGTCCATCCCCGCTGGCAGAAAGCGCCTGCAGGCCAGCCAGGGAGGCGCGCAGGACGGGTTGTTCGGAAAGCTCCAGGCCTGAGCCAATCAGGTGTTCACGCGCCAGTCCTGGCGCTGCCGCCGCCTGGAAACCTGAAACGCCGCCTGGCCCGCGCTCGATCCCTAAATTTTGCCCCACACCCTCCTGCTGGAGAGATAAAGGTCGTTCTTGCATCCACTCCACCACGCTCCGGATGGAAAGTGATGGCGCCATAACCGCCAACGCGGTCAACAGGAACGGCACCCCGATGGCTGCCACGCCAACTTCGATATGCAGCTCAGGCGCATCCACTTCTTCCCTGGCCCAGATCTCAAGCCGCAAAAAATAGGATAAAAGCACCTGGAGAGCCAGATAAATTCCCACCAACAGCAGCGGATAAATCACTGCCTGCTGGGTGTACGCGGACAGAGCTGCCAGAACAGAGCCAGCCGGCAGCAGGGCCAGCAAGGGCTGGTGCCAGCGCCTCATCACAAACCCAGCCCAGAAACAGCCTCCCCAGATGACCACGGACCAAAACATCACCTGTGCCACCGGATCGATGGCCGTTTCCGGCCGGGAAAGCGTCGCAAGCCAGGCCGTTAATCGAGCCAACAAGACCGAGCTGTCCATCACCAACTGATGCAAACCCTGCACGAGGACTTCTAACCCGGCTTGCACGCTCGCCCAGGCTGATTGGCCGGGTATCGCGGTTGAGAATCGCCTCAGGGCTGTCCCTAGCGGCATGGAAAGCCCACCCACCGAAAATAATATGAGACCAATACCCGCCAAACTACCTATCCCAAGCACAGCTGCAGGCCGCAGGCTGCTCCGGGCAAGCGCCCAGGCCAGCGTTAATCCGACCCCAACGACCAGCCATCCGGGCATGTTACGCGCTTCCCGCACCATGGCGGCGGTGCCCACCCAGAAGATGCCCGCCGCGGCTGCCAGCAGTGTTAAGGTCAACAGTGTGGGTACACCGACCCTGCGTGCAGCCCGCCCCAGCCAGGCGATCAGCCAATCGCTCATCCGGGCAGTTCCTTCCACTCCATATCAGCCGGTTTCTGAATGGCAACAGCCCGGCCGGTACCCAGGATCTTCCATTGCCACCGACCACGGTGGCCTGGCCGGGCTTCAGGCCGGTCCAACAAATCGGCACTCAGGGTGTACACCTGCACACCCAAACCCTTCAACACACCGCTCAATGGAGCCGGATCACCGTCAGCGCCGAATGTACGCGGATCATAGAGCATCACCGTCGGTTGGACGCCGCGTGCCACCAGGTGCACCAGGCTATCCACCCATTTCCCGCCCACATCCGGGGTGATGATAATAAGGCTGGTCCTGCGGCTGAGGCGCGGCAGCGCGTGGGCGAGCAGCCGGGCTAGTGGAACCTGGCCGGCGCTCAATGTTGCCAGTGCCCGCAATATCTCCATGCGTTGAGTTGCAGTTGCCTGGGGCGGCAGCCAGACCAGGGATTCGCCAGATGCGACACACCCCACTGCCTTGCCATTCCGCAATCCCAGGTCCATCAGGGAAGCTGCCAGGATGATCCCGTGCTCCTCCGTTGAGTCAAAGTCCTTCCCCGACTGGACTTGTTCATTTACGTCCAGGATTATCCACCAATCGCTGGAAGGTGCGCTTTCAAATTGGCGCACAAAAAGTTGGTTTTTACGCGCAGAAGTAGGCCAGTGGATGTACTTAAGCGCATCTCCAGGTTGGTAATCCCGCACGCCGGCTGCGTTGACGGTAACCTCCATAGTATCCCTGCGCAGCTGGCGGCCTTCCTCCGCCCTCCCTCCTGGCGCGATGTCAACTTCTGGCAGCGGAATAGTGGGAGGCATCACCATAATCCCGGCCTGCTGGGGAAAATCGAGGCTGACGGTGTACAGGCCCAGCGGGTCTCCAAATATCAAACGGCTGGGACCAAGCGTGTAAACACCCCGGCGCTCACAGATCCGTTCTGTCATCCACTGCACAGTTTCCCCACCGCCCGGGCCGCAGACGCGGTTGGCTGACTTCCCCGGTAGGGTGGAGAGGTCGCGCACCTCCACCCACAGCGCGGGCAGGATACCCCGGTTTTGGACGGTAAACCGCTCCTGGAGATGGTCACCGACTTGCGCCCACCCATAACGCATCTCGCGCTGCGAGGATTAAATTCTTTCGTAAGGACCGCGCCCAAAAATAACTGGCCAGCCAGGCGCACCCGAGACTAACGAGGAGCATCATCCAGACTCTGGCAGGAAACAGCATCTGCCAGAGCAACAAAAAGAGAACGACAACCGGCAGTAACCGGTTATTCAAACGCTGCTGAATCGGGGCTGGGTTCTGGTTTACATCAAGCATAAAACCCGCCATGGGAACTGGGTATGGGCGGGCAGGCGTACTATTAAAGAGGAAAGATTTTTCGGGTGAAGCTCAGTTTTTCAAGCTCATGCAGGCTGCCACCTCCATCATGCTGGTTGAACGGGTATGCCCGGATATCTTTTCGACCAGCATAGTGATTAAAGGCGGCATACACCGTCGATGGCGGGCAGACTTGATCCATTAATCCAACCGAAAACAATGCCTGCGCCTGCGCCCGGACAGCAAAATTCATGCCATCAAAATACGCCAGCGTAGCAAATACTTGTTCGGTGCGCGCCCGATGTACCTGGCAGTAGCGCGTGATCTCAACGTATGGGGAAAGATCGGTCATTTCTACTGCCCGGCGGTAGTGGCACAAGAACGGGACATCGGCCAGCATCAGCGGCAGATCTGGCATCAGACCGGCAGCCGCCAAAGCCATCCCGCCGCCCTGGCTCCCACCGGTTACAGCAGTCCGGCCTGGATCGATCGCGGGATTGGCGCGGGCGGCTTCAACCGCCCGGACGGCGTCGGTAATTAAGCGGCGATAATAATAGGTCTCGGGCGACTCGATACCCAGGGTCATAAAGCCAGGATAATGTGGGGCCGCGCCTGCCAGATCCAGATCCGGGGTATCCCCATGCAGCCATTCACTCCCCTGGCCGCGCGTATCCATTACCAGATGGGCAAAACCAGCAGCGCTCCAAAACAGCCAGTCGGTCGGGAATCCACGTCCGCCGCCGTATCCAATATATTCAACCATGCAGGGCAGCTCGGTGGGATGCTCCCGGCGAGGCAGCAGCAGCCAAGCTTTCACCGGCTGCCCGCCAAATCCGTTGAAAGTCACATCGAAAGTATTGACCAATTCCAAACCAAAATCGATGCGTTCAAAGCGCGCGTCCAGCGGGTAGCTGCGGGATTCATCCAATGTATCCTGCCAGAATACGTCAAAATCAGCCGGTTCCTGGCGTTCAGGCCGGTACTTTTCCAGCTGCTCCAGCGGGAAATCGAAATAAGCCATCCTGCTTAATCCACTGGCAGTCCGTTTTGCGCGATCACCCGGCTGTACCAGACAGCGCTATCCTTGGGCAGGCGCAATTGGGACTCGAAATCTACATATACAATCCCAAACCGCTGGGAGAAGCCGCGCGACCACTCAAAATTGTCAAGCAGGGACCACACGAAATACCCCGCCAAGGGTGCACCACCCTGGATCGCACGCTGGATGGCGTGGATATGATCGTGTAAATAGCGGATGCGCCGGTCGTCATGCACCCGCCCATCCGGGGTCGGTCCATCCGAAAAACTGGCCCCATTCTCACTGATGTAGATTTTGGTGGGGCGATATTCAGTATAGATATTCATGATGAGTTCATAAAGGCCCTGGGAATAAATTTCCCAGCCCATCTCCGTGTAGCCATCTGCCGGGGTAGAGGTTGGCAGTGGGTTAGCTGCCGTGTCCGGTTCTTGTATATCGATGACTGCCCGCCGGTAGTAATTTAACCCGATAAAATCTGTTCGAGCAGCGATGGTTTCATAATCGCCATCCTGTAGATAAACCGGTTTTCCGTGGGGCAGTCTCCCACGCCGGCGGTGATCTTCGAGGATATCTGCCGGATATTGGCGACCGAACAGCGGGTCCAGAAACCAGCGGTTATGGGATCCATCAAACCAGCGATATGCATCGTAATCGGCAGAGCTGGTGGTTGCCGGTTCGGCAGGGATCGGGTCAATGATCATACCCACTTCCCCTGCCGGCACATTGGCACGCACAGCCTGCACCCCAAGACCATGCGATAGGAGAAGGTGATGGACCGCGGGCAGTGCCCGCCCCCAATCTTGAATCCCTGGGGCATGCAGCCCCTGCTGGTAGCCCAGCAAACCGGCACAGGTAGGTTCATTATGGGTTGCCCAGTGTTTGACCCGGTCGCCGAGCGCGCGGGTGATCACATCGGCATAGGTTTCAAATGCCTCCGCTGTCGAGCGCACAGGCCAGCCGCCTTCATCCTGGAGTGCCTGGGGCAGATCCCAATGGTATAAAGCAATAAACGGCTGGATGCCAGCCTCCAGCAAGCCGTCCACCAGGCGGCTGTAAAAATCGATCCCTTTTTGATTTACGGGTCCTCGCCCTTCAGGGAGGATGCGCGCCCAGGCCGTTGAAAACCGGTAAGACTGCAGGCCAATTTCCTTCATCAAGGCAATATCTTCTAACCAGCGATGATAATGATCGCAGGCTATATCCCCGGTATCGCCATTTTCAATCCGCCCAGGGGTGTGGCTGTATCGATCCCAAATCGATTCTCCTTTGCCATCTTCATTCCAGGCGCCTTCAATTTGATAGGCAGATGTGGCCGCTCCCCAAACAAAACCATCAGGAAATTGCTGAGTGCTCATGATCCGTCCTTTCGGAGAAATCTTTTTTATCGATTTACAACCACCAGGGTGTGAATTAAGGGAATCATATCATGCCTTGCAGATGAGAGTGATAAAATCAAATCTGCCAGCCAAAGTTTTCATCTTAAGCACAAGCTGCCGATGCAATTTTCAGCACTCGGTTGCAAGCCGCATAGGTAAGGGTTGTGGAATAATGGAATTGACGTGCTATTCTACCCAGGAGGGCAGCTCATGATTGTTGCAGTCGCATGTGATCACGGTGGATTCCCCTTGAAAGAGGCGATCCTGGCAGCCGTTCAGGAGAGCGGTCACGAAGCTCTCGACCTCGGTACATTCGGACCTGCCAGCGTGGACTATCCCGATTTTGCAGAAAAGACAGCCGCCGTTATCCGGGCAGGAACGGCCGAAAGAGGCATCCTGATATGCGGTTCTGGAGTCGGCGCCGCCATTGCTGCCAATAAATTTCCCGGTATATTTGCTTGCCTGTGCCACGACACCTACTCAGCCCACCAGGGCGTCGAACACGATGCAATGAATGTGCTTTGCTTGGGAGCCCGCATCATCGGACCAGCACTGGCAAAAGAGCTTGTCTATGCTTTTCTGGGGGCAACTTATTTCGACTCTGGTAATTACGCCCGCCGGGTGGAAAAAATTCGCAAGATCGAAGCAAAATTCCAGGGGGATCCAGGTAAATCTGGAAAATAAATCTTACTGCGCGGTCTGTCCGACAGCGTTGCGCCCGATATTTTTGGCAAGGTAGAGGGCTTCATCTGCCATGGAAACCAGCTGATCCAGATCGATACAATCCAGTGTAAGGCCGGCCAGACCAATGCTGGCAGTCACCTGCACGGTTTTTCCACGTGCCTCGATGGGCGTTTCACTGATCGCGACCCGCAGCCGTTCAGCAAGCTGTTTAACCCCTTCCAGGCCGGTTTCCGGAACGAGCAAAATAAATTCCTCGCCTCCATACCTGCCCAGGACATCTGTCTCGCGAATGATTTGGGAGCAGCGTTCTGTTACTACCTGCAAAACTTGATCCCCTACCAGATGCCCGAATTGATCATTCACTTCCTTAAAATGGTCGATATCCAACATGATTATGGATAAGGTGCGATTATAGCGGCGCGCTCTTTCAAACTCGAGGTGTGCCACTTGAAAGAAATGGCGGCGGTTATAGATTCCGGTTAAGTCGTCGATAATCGCTAACCGCTGGAGCTCGCCGAACAGGCGGGTATTATCCAAGGCGACGGAGGCATGTGTCGCGAGCAGCTCGAGCAGCTCTAGGTCCTCCTGGGTATAAGCCTTTAGCTGGTAGCTCTGGGCAGATACCATACCGAACACGCTGCCATCCTGGCGGCGCATGGGTACAGCCAGGAACGACAACACTGGCTCGGGGTCGCCTAACTGAACCACCTCAAATTCCATTCCACCGGTCACATCCCTGACCAGGACTGAACGCCCGGTGCGGATGATATAACCACTCAACCCGCTGCCCACCGGCAAGCGCTTGTTGGGGGCGTGCCCATGGCGATCGACCAGGTATACCACTTCTATTTCCTGCTTGCTCGGATCGAGCAACGAGATGACAAACGACTCAGTCGGCATCAGCTGGGTGGCTGCGTTGTGGATGGCTTCATAGAGCTGAAGTGGGTCCAGCGTGGCAGATACCTGCTGGATTGCTTCGTGCAAAATGGACAGGCGCCGCGCAGTTTGGACAGCCCGCTCGTACAGACGGGCATGCTGGACAGCAATGCTGGCATGGGTGGCAAAATTCAAAACGAGCATGGCATCCTGAGCTGTGTACGCGCCCACCCGGCGGCTGTCAACGGTTAACTGCCCGATGATCTCACCCTGGACAAACATCGGGACGCCCATCCAGCCGCGCACATAGCCGGTGTTTGCCCACTTCTGGAAACGCGGATCCAGACTGGCATCCTGCAGGATTAATGGCTTTTTTGATTTTGTTATTTCCACGAACAGCGGATTTTCACGATCAACCACAAGTTCGATGATCCCTTCCTGGTTGAGAAATCCGCGCGCGGCAACAATTTTTAACTGCTCACCTTCCATAATAAAAATGGAGGCGCTATCAAATGGGACAACTTTTTCCAATTGTTCGAGGATCTGTGACAGGACCTTTTCCAAATCCAACTTGGACAGGACCGCCAGGCTGGCCAGCCTGAGCGTTTCGGATTCGTTCTTCTGCCTGACAACCCGTTCATAATAAAATGCATTTTGTAAAGCCAGGGCAGCCTGGGCCGCGAATGCTTCCAGAATGTTCAACTGGTCATAGGTAAAATAATCGGGTGCGTGTTTTTCTAATGAATAAAAACCCAACACTTGATCCCTGGCGACAATCGGAACGCCTGCCCAGGAGCGGATCAAATTCACCCCTTCAACAGGTATCCAGGTCTCTTCTGCGCGTACATCAGCCAGTGCCACAGGCTTATGGGTGGCATTTAGCTGGCGCAGGTTAGGTGTCGCCTGAATATCAAACTCCAGTTGGCTTACCCGCTGCTGGACCTCAGGTGGATAAAATTGATCGTAACCGTGCTGCCTGACCGCCCGCGCCAGATTTCCTTCCACCAGCATTAATAATCCGCAGTCAAACGGGACAATTTTGAGTATCTGCGGAAACAGGCGATCGAAAATCCCCTGTGAGTCAAGAATTTCGCTGAACTTAACCCCGGCATCGCGCAGGGCTTCGGCAATTTGCCGCTGGCGATGCTCACCATCCAACACCAGACCTTTGTAAACCGCCAATGCAACCTGGGCAGCCACCGCCTGCGCCCAGTCAAGCTCCTCGGACGAAAACGCGAGCATTTCATCATAAGAAATCAATGCCGCTCCCAGCCAGCGTCCTTCGGCAATTAGCGGTAACCCGAGCATGGATTTCGTTGGAAATTCCTGCGCAATCCGCCCGCTGACCAGGGACGAATTGCTCGTATCGCCCAAAACCAGGGGAACCCCGGCAGAAAGTACCGCCTCGGTCAGGGTCTTTTCACCGGCTTGCACCTGGAAGTGAGTGTAGGTTGCGCGGTGCGGGCCGAAGGCCGCCGCCGGGATCGCATGCTGGTGTCTCTCATCCCACAAAGTGATAAAACATCCGTTGGCATCGAACAGCTCTCCCAGGCGGTCTGCCAGCGCTTGCAGCATGGTTTCCAGGTTGCGCTCAGCAAGCGCCGCCTGGGTAATTTCATTCAACAGCTTGAAATAATGCTGGCGTGTCTCGAGCGTGTCTTGAACGAGCATAAAATCGGTGATATCGACCATGATGCCGCTCAAACCGGTCAGCTTTCCATCCTCGTAGAGTGCATTGCTGTATGTGCGTACATGCTTCACTGTGCCATCCGCGTCCCGCACTCGAAACACCTTTAGCGTGCTTTCGCCAGCAAATGCCTGTTCCACGCTTTTTAACAACTCGGGGAAATCTTCAGGGTGAACAAAGTCCGCAAAGGGTCTGCCGAGCACATCCTCCACCCGGTAGTGGCTGATACGCTCAATAGCAGGGCTGATATACGCAAATTTCATTTCCGTATTGATCACAAAAACTACGTCCTGGATGTTTTCTAATAACGATCGGTATTGTTCGTGCGAGCGGCGCAGCGCTGCTTCGGCCTTCCGGCGCTGCTTATTCAGGGCGACAACAACTTCTGCCACCAGGACGGCTGCGGTCAGGGTAATGCTCGTCCGGATAATGGCATCGCCATAATTTCCGGCCCCCAGCTGGTTTACCACCAATACGGAAAATGGGAAGCTGATCGCTATCATCGCCAAATAGACAGGGCGACCAAAGAAATACGCCCCCACAACGATCAACACAACAAAGAAGAGCAGGATGTTATCAGGCAGTGAGAAATAGACCAGCACCAGGCTGGTCAGCAAAAGAGAGAAACCATACAGAACCAAAACGAGTAAGGATTTCCGCGCAGAATTCCAGCGCAATTTGCTACCCTCATTAAAAGCTGAGATCGATACCTGTCATTTTAACAAAGCAGTCGACAAGGAACGAGCCAATTCGGTTGTAATTTCATCATCGAGAAAATCAGGGAAAGATATATTAACCTGGACTCAGGTGTTAAACCCTGGAAACCGAGGCGCCATCGGTTGCGCTGCATATATACAGCCGGGCTTCGATACCCGTGGCAAGCTGGTAGTTGTGGTTGACCTCCGAAAAGAAGGTTTCGGAGACCGCCTGCCTGACAAGCGCCACCGCACAGCCGCCGAATCCTGCACCAGTCATCCGGGCGCCAAAACAACCGCTCGCACGCTGCGCAAGCTCAACCATCACATCCAGCTCCCGGCAAGAAACCTCAAAATCGTCGCGCAGGCTGGCATGGCTTGCCTGCATCAGCACCCCCAATTCAACCGCATCCGCTCGCTGCATGGCTTCGACTGCGCGCAGCGTGCGTTGGTTTTCCGAAATCACATGCCGTGCGCGCTTATATGCCAGCGGATCCAGAACACCTGCGTGTGCGGATAATCCGGCGAGGTCGGCATCACGCAGCGCGCGTACACCCAGGACTCGGGCAGCAGATTCACATTGGGAACGGCGTTCATTGTAAGCAGAATCAACCAACCCGCGCCGCGTTCCAGTGTCCATAATGACCACGACCGTATTCTGCGGAATGGGCGCTGGTGACAGCTCAAGACTGCGGCAATCGATAAGCAGTGCGTGCCCCACTTTTCCCCCTGCCGAAATCATCTGATCCATGATGCCGCAATGTACGCCAACCCACTGGTTTTCTGCTTTCTGCGCCAGCAGCGCCATCTGGACCGGGCTCCAAGGCAGGTCGGATACAGTCGCAAAAGCCCGCGCGGTGGCAAGCTCCAGGGCCGCCGAAGAGGAAAGCCCTGCTCCAACCGGCACATCGCCAGCCAGGCAGCCTTCCCAACCCGCCAGGGCATAGCCATCTTCTTGCAGCGCCCATGCCACCCCCTTGATATACTCACCCCAGCCCGGTCCGCCGGGCGTTAAATCATCCAGATGGAATTCGACCGATTCCTGGAAATCCAACGAATAAACCCGCACCCGGCGATCCTCGCGGGCAGATCGCGGCCCAAATCGCCCGGTTTATCGCCATGGGCAGCACGAAACCGTCGTTGTAATCCGTATGTTCGCCAATCAAATTTACCCGACCCGGCGCGCGCACCAGATACTCGGGCTGCTGGCCAAAATGGATGGGGAAAGCCGCAAGCACATGTGCATAGAGGTCCATGATCTTGTGCAAAGATATCAGGGTGATCTTACGGCGCGGGGTGAATATTCTGGAGAATTGGCTGCAAATGCATCCACAAATCCTGGATGTACACTGTACCAAATGCCTGCCTGACCCCCAGCGTATTGCTGACCGTCAGTGTGACCGGATAGCTTCCAGTTGATGGGTATGTGTGCGTAACAACCTCACCACCCACCCAGGTCGAGCCATCCCCAAAATCCCACAGGTACGCCAGATTCACACCGGCAGAGGTATCAGTAAACACGGTTGTCGCACCGAGCAGGTCCGGGCTGGATGAAGTAAAGCCGGCCTGGATACCTTCAACCACCAGGAATATTGCTCTGAACGCCCCCCAGTTACCCGCGGCATCCTGGCCGCGCACAAACAGCAGGTGGCGCCCAGGCGCCAACGCTCCGGTATCGAGCGCGTAGGAAACACCTTCCTGCGGTTCATCAAACTGCCCGTCTTGCGCGTACACACCCGCCGGGGATCCGGCTCCCACAGCCCAAGGCGGCAGGTCGAGGTAAATCTCTCCCGCCGCTATCGCCTGTACAGGCTCATTGGTGATGTAATTTTTATAGCGGCTGTCATCCAGCACGGCAGTCACCGTAACGACCTCTCCTTGGGCGACTGCTGTGGAGCTGAGCGCCAGGGCGGTGACATCCGGGCCGGAGGGAATCTGGTACGGAGCGCGGGCGGCTTTGGCAGCATACAGCAGGGCAGGCATGTTTTGCGGCACAATTTCATTTTCGAACACTGCACAGCTTTCAAAGAAGCTGTTCCCCATCTCAAACGTATAAGCTGCCAGCCCCAGCTCCCCATAAGCAAAATCGTCGGTTGTGCCATCGGTTTTATACAGATCGAAGGCCTGGATCGGAGTATATTGGTTAAAATACGCGAATTTACGTCCCAGGGTCTGCAGGGCGGCTCCGTTGGGCGCATCCTCACCCGTATACCCCCAGGGCCATAACACCAGGCGGCTGTAACTGTGCAGGTCAAGGAAGATACCCTGGGCATCAGGAGGCGCGGCATCTGTCAGGTCCGGGCCGCGCTGGTCCGGAAAAAGCGTCCGGACGTACTGCTCAATGGCCTGCGTTTCCGGCTCGGAAGCGGGCGAGGGGCCATGGTAAGTTCCATCACATACGTTACCACTTGAGCCTCCGCAGCAGTTCCAGGCAAAGCTGAAATTGCGGTTTAAATCTACGCCGCGTGAGGTGGTGTCCGTGCAAAAATTGTTGTTGGTGTTTTTTCGCCAGAGATTCGTGGCAGGATTTCCCAACTCGACGTAGCGGCGCCCATCCGGGTTGGCCTGCAGCAGCAAATGGATCTCAGTGTAATCAAGCAGCCAGGTGATGTCAGGGTCAATCCCATACGAAGTAACCAGCAGCTCAGCAAAGCGGGTGTTCAGCTCCGCCGGCGTGAGTTCGCGGGCATGGATGCTGCTCATAATAAACAGGCTGGGCTTCAGTACGTTGCTTGCCTGGTTGGTAATCCGCAGGACGACCAGATCATCTCCGCCTTGCCCCTGTTGTTTTTCCCAAGTATCGCCAATATCCACCCACCCAGCCAATTGGGGATACCCCTGGACTAACGCCGCCGCGCTCGCCAGGGTTTCAGTGACCGTTCGGTAACAGGCATAGCCGGGAATGCCGCTTATCTGATCCGGATCCGCCGCAGGCAGTTCGGTCATTGAGCGAGTCTGTGCGGGCAAAATCCGGGTGTGCACCCCGCTGGCTAACAGGCGCACCAGCTCTGCACGGGTTACTCCAACGATCAGGTAATTCTCCTCCGGGTGGACTTCCCACGGTTCCAGCCAGGCAGCCAGCCGGTCCAGCTCCATCCGGTTGGCATAATCGATCCGGACCACGAAAAATTCCGGGATTGTTATCGACTGGTCTCCGCTCTGATTTGGGATTTGATCCCCGGCAGCCGCCGCGACTTTGTGGGTGTTTATCAATTCGGAGGCGCGCGCCACGGATTGCCCCATTACAGCTGCCAGTGTCAACAGGCAGGCGGTTATACCAAGCAGGACAGCCGCAGCAACTGGCGCCGTTTTGTTCACTGGAATATCCCACCAACAGGCACAATGCTTCCCATATGAAAAATTGTACCCCACTCAAGGAGTAAACCCAAAATATTATTTAAAAACGAATTTGCCCGCCAGGATTTTCATTAGAACAACTCATTCGATGTTATTAAATGTATTCTTATGAAACTTCCCTCGTATGGCTTCTGGTCCAATGACAAACGATGGTTGAGAATATTTATTCTCAAAATCTTGAACAAAGCCTTAAGGTATGTTAAAATTATAGATAGTTGCCACCGAAATTCCATGAGCAGTATCTGCTTTGGATGGAAACTGACGTTTTCTGGTGTCTGGTATACCAGCATGCGTCAGTTTTCAGCCTTAATAATCCGAAAAAGGCACTTTCCGGCGACCTTCACCAGAACGGTCAAGGTCCAAAGGAGGGATTTTCTCGAGCTGAGAAGGTAACAGACGACCTGACAGAGTTTACCTTTCGAGCATGCAGCATGCTGCTGCCGGGTTTAGCAGCAAATTTTCGAAAGATAGGGTCTTCCCGCTTGGAGTGCGTCTCCCCCGGTTACGGGCGCAGCTGACAGGATAGATCACATCTTTCAAACCGGCAGGGGTATTCCTGCTCCAACGAGGCTGTTTTTTTGCCTTCACATAACCTTTGCCCAATTCGACCTTCCAGCGGTCGGGCAAAATTTATGTCACTTTTCCGGAGGTGAAATGGCAGACACGATTGCGGTGGAACTCCGTAAAGTCGTCAAGCAGTTCGATGATGTCACTGCTGTAGACCATGTGTCGATCATAATTCGAGAGGGAGAATTTTTCTCGCTCCTGGGACCCAGCGGGTGTGGAAAAACCACCACGCTGCGCATGATTGCCGGTTTCGAAATCCCTACGTCTGGTGAAATCTATATCGCCGGGGAACCTCAGGGTTACCTGCCGGCATACAAGCGTCCGGTTAACACCGTTTTCCAGCACTACGCGTTATTTCCGCATATGTCTGTTTACCAGAATGTGGCGTTTGGCCTCGAAATGAAAGGGGTTTCGAAGCAGGATACCCGCCGTCGTGTGATGGAAGCGCTCGATCTCGTGCACCTACCCGGCCTGGAAAACCGCCGCCCGCGCCAGCTTTCGGGCGGGCAGCAGCAGCGGGTGGCCCTGGCACGCGCCCTCGTCAACCGGCCAAGAGTGCTGCTTTTGGACGAACCGTTGGGCGCCCTGGATATGAAACTGCGCAAGGCCATGCAGGTGGAGCTGAAAAACCTGCAGCTCCAGGTTGGCATTACCTTCATTTACGTTACCCACGACCAGGAAGAGGCCCTCACCATGTCGGATCGTATTGCGGTGATGAACGGCGGCAAAGTCCTGCAACTGGGCACCCCCCAGGAGATTTACGAATCCCCACGTAATCTGTTTGTGGCTGATTTTATCGGGGAAACTAACCTGATCCCTGGAAAAATCACAAAAAATGGGGCTGGCCTGGCTATTACCCTGCCAACCGGCGGCTACACCACGGCTGGCTGGATCGAAGATGAGCTGTCGATCGGTGACCAGGCCTACCTGTCGATCCGGCCCGAAAAAATCGAGATCATGCCTGCCCGCCAGGCCACAAACGGCAAGCACTACACCACGATTACGGCCGAGGTGGAGCAAGTCATTTATGTGGGCACCGACACCCGCTATGTGCTGGGGCTGGAGAATGAAGCTTCGCTGGTGGTGCGGCAGCAAAACACGACCACCCAGGGGCAGCGCTTTGGTGTGGGCGATCCCGTTGCCGCGCGCTGGGAAGCCGTCCATGCCCGCATCCTGGGAGCTTGACTGATGGAAAACGCCTTACGTCGCCACCCGGCTCTGCGTGCCTGGCTCTTGCTGGCCCCATCGGCACTCTGGCTGATTGTATTTTTCGTCGCCCCACTGTTCATCGTATTGGTTTACAGCTTTTTACAGCGAGGTGAATTCGGCAGTGTGGTATGGGACTTTTCGCTGGAGAACTACCAGCGAGTGTTCGATCCCCTGTATTTCAACACCTTTTTACGTTCGATCTATATTGCGGTCTTCACCACCGTGATTTGTCTGGTGCTGGGTTTCCCGCTGGCGTATTTTATCGCCACGCGTCCGCCACGCTGGCGCAATGCCCTGCTGATCGCCCTGATCATCCCCTTCTGGACCAACTTCCTGATCCGCACGTATGCCTGGCTGGCAATCCTGCGCACCAATACCGGCCTGATCAATGTGACCTTGATGAACCTGGGCATCATCCGGGAGCCCCTGCCAATCTTTGGCAATGACTTTGCCATCATCCTGGGATTGGTTTACGCCTGGCTGCCGGACATGGTACTGCCGTTGTATGCCGCACTCGAACGCCTGGACAAGAACCTGATCGAGGCCGCCGGAGACCTGTACGCCACTCGCTCCAGAGTGTTCCTGCGGGTCATCTGGCCCCTGGCGCTGCCGGGCGTCATTGCCGGGTCCATGCTAGTCTTCATCCCTGCCTTAGGAGCTTTTATCACCCCGGCCATCCTGGGGGGCGGCAAATCGCTGATGATCGGCAATATCATTAACAACCAGTTCTTGAGTGCCCACGATTGGCCGTTTGGCTCCGCGCTTTCCACCCTTATGATGCTGTTAATGCTGGTTGCCACGCTGGTCTACTTCCGCAGCGCCGGTAACAAGGGAACCAGCTTATGACGACCACCTCGAAAAACGCGGCTGCCCAGGTGGGCGCAAAACAAAAAACACGCACGCTGCGCCGTTCTCCAAACCGTATGCCGTATTGGATGGATCGCCTTAGCACCTGGTCGCTGAATGCTTACGGCCTGTTGGGCTTCCTGTTCCTGTATACCCCCATCATCATCGTGATCATCTTCTCTTTCAATGCCTCGAGCTCCACCGCTCAGATGACTGGGACCAGCCTGCGCTGGTATGGTGAGATGGTCCGGGACAGCCAGCTGATCGTTGCACTGTGGAACAGCCTGTTCATCGCCTTGCTGTCGGCGATCATTGCGACAGTATTTGGCACGCTGGCAGCTCTGGCAATGGAACGCTACCGGTTTGCGGGCAAATTAGGCATGGATGCCCTGTTATACCTGCCGATCATCATCCCCGATATCGCCATGGCGATCATGCTGTTGATCTTCTTCAACGTTTCAGGCATCGGTTTCGAGCCCTGGCGGATCAACCTGTTCGGCATGCGCTTCGCCATCCCATACTCTGTGATTATTGGGCATGTGGCGTTTAATATTTCGTTTGTCGTGGTCATTGTGCGCGCTCGCCTGGCCCATATGGACAGCGCACTAGAAGAGGCCGCCCAGGATCTATACGCCAATTCCTGGCAGACCTTCCGCAAAGTAACCCTGCCCATGTTGATGCCGGGTATTTTGGGCGGCGCTCTGCTGGCTTTCACCCTTTCGTTGGACGATTTTGTCATCACATTTTTCACCAGTGGGGCCGGTTTCAACACGCTGCCGACCTATGTTTACGGCATGATCAAACGCGGCATTACCCCCAAGATCAATGCGGTTTCGACCGTCATGCTGGTGGGATCGCTGCTGCTGGTCTTTATCTCGATTTTTATGCGCCGCAGAGAAAAAGGCGCACCAGTTGAAATTGATCTTATGTAGATCATTTAAACTACCGCTAATCCACGGTTAGAGCCTTCAAAAGATGAAATGTCGTGGCGATTTCGATCGCTAACCAGAAAAAATGACTGTCGGGGTGGCAATACGCCCCCCTCGCTTCAGGATATCGCTGTTCTACTCCACGGTTTTGCGCGAAGTGATCCTGCAGAACGCCCTTCAAATCAACCCAAGGAGGTATATCGAATGAAGAAATCCCTCGTGTTCGTGCTGTTCGCGCTCATGCTCGTGTTGAGTATGATTCTGAGCGCATGCAGCTCCCCGGCAGCCACCCCCACCAGCCAGATATCCGGAGACGAAAACCAGGCGGCGCTTGAACCGGCAAAAGAGATCGTGCTCTACAACTGGACCGATTACATGAACCCGGACATCCTGACCAGCTTCGAACAGGAAACCGGCATCAAAATCATCGAAGACTACTTTTCCAGCAACGAAGAAATGATTGCCAAGCTGCAGGGAGGAGTAACCGGCTACTCACTCGTCATCCCTTCCGATTACGCCGTAGCATTGCTGATTGAAAACGGCTTGCTGGCTAAGCCGGACAAAGCCAACATTCCCAATGCCAGCAATCTAAACGACCGGTTTAAAAACCCGGAGGTCGATCCCGGCAATACGTACTGCGTCCCCTACCAGTGGGGCACCACCGGCATTGGCTACCGCTCAGACCTGGTTGACCCTCCTACCAGCTGGGCCGCGTTGCTTGAGGCACCCCCCGATTCCCCGCAGTACGGCCGCATGACAATGTTGGATGATGTGCGCGATGGTTTCGCGGCCGTATTGATTTACCTGGGTTATGATGTCAATACAACGGACGAAGCCCAACTGCAGCAGGCGCGCGATCTGCTGATCAAAACCAAAGCCGGCTTTTCTGGCTTTGACAGTGATACTTACGAAGACCTGGTCGCCTCCGGCGAAAACGTGATGGCCCATGGTTGGAACGGGGATTTCATGATGGCAAAAGACGAAAATCCGAATGTAGAGTATCTCATTCCGGATGAAGGTGGAGTTATCTATATGGAAGAGGTCTGCATCCCCATTTCGGTTTCACCTGAGGAGAAGCTGGCTGCCGAGATGTTCATCAATTACCTGCTGCGCGGCGATATGGGCGCCTTGCTATCGGAATACATTTACTACGGCACGCCCAATGAGGCCGCCAAGGAATTCCTCTCGGAAGACTACCTGAACAACCCTATCATCAACCCCTCGGATGAGATCCTCCAGCGCCTGCATTTCCTCAAACCATTGGGAGAATTCGACCTGGTATACCAGCGGATGTGGGACGAAGTCAAATCCGCGCCCAATCCCTGAGCCGCATTCAAATTGGGCGGGGCCGGTTATTACCCCGCCCAATTTTTAGGCCCAATCCTTGACGATGGTAGGGGGGTATGGTAGACTCCTTGCGCTCCAGGGAAACCTGGAGAAAGAGGTCCCGTGGTGTAGCTTGGCTTAACATGCTGCCCTGTCAAGGCAGAGATCGCGGGTTCAAATCCCGTCGGGACCGCTCCATCGCCCAGCATATGCTGGGCGATCTTGTTTTAAGTCACCTGTTCGCCTTCTGCAATCTCCATTTTCTGCGGTCAAGTGTTTGTCAGACAGTTACGACTTTAGACTCCAGTATGTCCCTTATGTCAAAACGCATTTCACCATCTCTTCTAGCCTGTAGCGTGTCAGAGCCAGTGAGACAAAAAGGGGGGATAAAATAAGAGACACTTTTCGAGCCAAAAGCAGAACAAATGCGAAAGGAGAAGCTAATGGCAAAGAAAGAAAGTGTCGAGAAAACGGTCAGAAATATTCGTCAACAAACGCGCAAGAAATATACTGCGGAAGAGAAGATCCGGATTGTATTGGAAGGTCTGCGAGGCGAGACTACCATTACAGAACTGTGCCGGCGAGAAGGGATCAACAGCAACCTGTACTACCGCTGGAGCAAAGAATTTCTGGAAGCAGGAAAACAGCGTCTGGCAGGCAACACCAACCGCGAAGCTGACAGCGGAGAAGTCAAAGAGCTCAAGAGCGAGAATGAGCAGCTCAAGCAATTGGTGGCAGAGCTGTCGCTGAAGAACCGGGTGTTGAAAAAAAGCTTGACTGGTTTGGAAGACCTGTAGGCCAGCTGATGCGTTATTCAGCCGCTGAGAAAAGAGAGATCATCCACCTGGTGGAACACTCAGACCTGCCGGTCAAACGGACCCTGGCAGAATTGAATGTGCCGCGCAGCAGTTTCTACCGCTGGTACCAGCGGTTTGAAGAAGATGGGATGGCTGGTCTGGAGACCAAACCTTCCCAAGAAAAGCGCTTCTGGAACCGCATCCCAGAAAGCGTCCGGGAACAGGTGGTGGAGCTGGCACTGGATTATCCAGACCAGTCTTCCAGGCAGCTGGCCTGGCAGTTTACGGATGAAAATGGGTATTTCATCTCAGAATCAAGCGTGTATCGCATCTTGAAAGCCTATGATCTGCTGGAAAACCCGGCTTTTGAGATCATTCCAGTCAAAGACAAGTTCGAGAAACCAACCAAACGGGTCAACGAAATGTGGCAAACGGATTTCACGCAATTCAAGATCCTGGATT
>CAWGNX010000006.1:0-135971 GCA_963824065.1 uncultured Chloroflexia bacterium
ACACTTAAACAGATTTCATAACTTCCTTCTGCGGTATAAGTGTGTTGTGGGTTTTGATCTGAAGAAGAATTCCCGTCACCAAAGGTCCATAACCATCCTGACAAGTTGCTGCCGGAGAAACATCATTACCAATGATGGTGAGTCCGCTGGATTGATATTGGAATTGAGCCTCTGCAGGGGCTAATTGATTTAACACAACAACGGTATCGCTGTTAATACATGAATTATTCGGATTAACCACCTCTATGACATAAGTTCCGGGCGCATCAACGGTAGGATTATATGTATCTCCACCGGAAACAATATTTCCATCATCGGTTGTCCAGGTAGCTTGATTGGCCACATCGCCTTCTCCTTGTAAAACCGGTAAAAGGTTTTCACATGAAATTGGTGTGTCATCTCCTGCTTCTACCTCCGGCAGATCTGCTGTGGTCGTTACAGCGATTGTATTGTCCGTGGTACAACCACTAAATAGATCATATACTTCAAGGTTATAATCACCGGGCTCATCCACCATAATAGACGATTGATTAGTGGCACCAATAATGTTTCCATTGGTTGTACTCCATACATATTCATAATCAGAAGAACCTCCAGTGACATATCCTTCGACTTCTATTTGAAGTTCTACACAGGAAAGCATTGGATCAGGAGAAAAGAAAACAACGTGTGGTGGAACGAATTCAATGTCAACATTTTCTTCCCAGATACAGCCATTTTCATCTTCAACAGTGGCTGTAATTGAGTCCAGCCGAAAGATTGTAAATTAAGTTTTCTTCGACATTACCTTCACTGGAACTAACGGTATAGTTTCCAACTCCTCCGGCAATATCAGGTATCACGGAACCATCTCCTTGATCACAGTATTCAGGACGTGGTCTCATCGGAAGACCAGTAGCGCTTCTGGTTCAGTTACTTCAAAAGAATCTTCAAACAAACATCCATTACTATCTGTTGCGTTCAAGGTATAAACACCGGCAGGCACATCTTCGAGGTTCTGGTTTTGGGAACCATTACTCCAGTTATATTCATAAGGTTCTGCACCTGCTTCAAGCTCTGACACTTACACCTCCGGAAGCCGCTTCATAACATAAGGCAGGTTGAACTTCAGCATTGGCAAGTTCAATAGGTGTTTCGGCACCTGAAATGACAATATCTTCAATCACCACATCTTTGCCATTGGCTTCAGTAATGGTTACACTGTATACGCCGGCACCGACATTTTCAAGTGAGGGACCAGAGGAACCGTCGCTCCATTCATAGTCGATAGGACTGATTCCACCGGATACATTGAGTTCGATAGCGCCATCGCCAAAACATACCGCCTCTTCTATATTGTCAACAGTTCCCGCTAGCTTACAACTTTCAATAAACTGACTCCACATCCATGCACCAACCTGACCAAGTTCGTAAACCTTATAATCTGAACAGACTGCATATAAAGTGGGATAATATCCAATTTGATAATCATTGTCTGTATTTTCCCCAACCTGTAAGTCAATAATTGGATGCGGAATATTCGCAATCCAGTTGCCTTGTGTTCCGGCTGTTAGTCCCTGAAGGTCAGCCTGAACCGGTATTTTGGTTCAGACTCGATATAAAAGGCAAAACCTTCATTAGTACCGTTTGGCCCTTCTTCATTCCAGACCTGCTCCAAGGCTCCGGTCATCATGTAATTCCAACACGGACCACACCAGGTGGCAGAAAACTTGAGAACAACCATCTTGCCGTCATCGAGGTAATCATAGAGGGTGTGTTCAACACCATTTATGTCATCAAGCGTAAAGTTTGGTGCAATTGAGCCATCAGCCAGTTGGGCTGAAAGATTCCATGAGGTAAGCATGGAAAATAGGAGTACTAGTAATAGTGTAAAGTGCTTCATAGTTGTCGTTTTAAATTAAGTGGGAAAAATAGCAAATAATTGACATATTACATCAAATAAATTGCGTTAAACCTGGTTTACCAAGAAAAATCTTCCTTTTAGGCCATTTTGCCAAATATAAAGCGGCACAATGCTTCTTAAGACTTATGAATCAGGATAAATCTGAGGCTTGAGTATTTGAAATAATTTAGATCGAAGGAAGTGCACAAAATGCACAGAATTTGGGTTTTGGGCAAAAAAAAGCTGGGAGGTTCACTTCAGAACTACCCAGCTTTACAAATTATAATCCCATGAACATAATCTTGATATTTTAGACAGGAAGCAAAAGACTTTTAAAAAGAGGACAGAAAGTTGCCGGGAGGCAACCTTCTATCCATCAGAATTATAATCCCATGAACATATCTAAATTTGAATCCGGTACTTCTACCCGATCTTTATCTCTCTTTATTTGATGATACAATTATCGGGACATCCAAAACCTAAAACAAGTACAAAAATACTTATTTGTTACGTATAAAATTATTGAATAATAAAATTACATAATTCATATATAGTTAATATACAGCTATATATATGCATAATTCAGCTTGACTAGGCCTATAATTGTGAAACAAAAGCAACTGGAGACTTGAAAGAATCCAAAAAGAATTTGAAAAAACCAATGGATTCCCCAGCGTCTAAGCACTAAAATGGATTCTGATAATCCGGGTTAGTGAGCGCAGAACTATCTGAAAGCGTTAAAATGAAGGCCAAAAGATCCGCTTTTTGACTTTCGGTGAGCTGCAATTGTCTAATTAACGGGCTTTTATTCGGCGAATTCAAGCCACCACTGTTATAATGCTCGATTACTTCTTCCAGCGTTGCAAACTGTCCATTATGCATAAATGGAGCAGAAAATTCAATATTTCTAAGCGACGGAGCCTTAAATTTTCCATTATCACTTATGTTTCCGGTAACCCTCCCCAATCCCGGATCGGCAAAACTCATTAAGTCAGGTGAAGTCTGAAGTCCGTTATTAAAAAAATCCTCTCCTCCAAACAGCGGTGCATTATGGCAATGCCCACATTCGGCATCAGGAATGGTGGGATCAAAATCAAAATACATAAGGTATCCGTTAAACTCATCTTCTCCCAGGAAAATTTCACCCCTGATAAAACGGTCATATCGCGAATTCCCTCCTGTAATAACACTCCTTTCAAATTGTGAAATCGCCTTGGTCGCCAGATCTTTAGTAATCATTGTTTTGGCATCTATCCCAAATGCTCTTCGAAAGTCAGCAGGATATTCAGGATGAGATCTCAGCTTCTGTTCAACATTTGACCACATCTCCCCCATTTCAATTGGATCCTCAACAGGCATATGCGCCTGTTCTTCAAGTGAACTCGCCCGACCATCCCAAAAGAATCCATTATTATGAAAACCAATATTGGTGATACTCATTGAGCTTCTGGCTGTCGTACCGTCAACCCCCTCACTAAAGGCAAGACCATCGGCAAAAGACAATTCTGGTAAATGGCACGAAGAACAAGAAATAGTACTGTCTACTGACAAAATGGGATCATAAAACAGCTTGCGACCCAACCTGATACCATCATTGGTCATCAGATTGTCAGCTGGTTGCTCCAAGTTTGGAAAACCCTATGGTAAATCGGGTATATATAATATGGGATTATAAGGAATGAAACTCAGGTCATCATCCGGATTGACCGGAATATTAATGGTGTCCTGGCATCCTGTCATTAAGGTGAGCAGAATGCCAAAGCTGAATATTGAATTCCTTAATCCCAAATTCATATGGCCATCGCCGTTTATTGAGCAAGATAAATTGATGTGGGGTAATTATTGACTAAGGCCGTAATGGTGGCTAAGTCTTCCGGATTGTGGTTCAGAGGATTGGTCTTGATGTCAATTCCGGAAAGCAATAGCTTATAATCGATAATGATGTCAAGTTGTGTATCTTTTTGGTCCTCAATGATGATTGGTAATCCTCCTTCCAGTTCTCTGTAAAGTGGGTCAGAACCCGTATGTAAGGCAAATGCAAGATCCATTACTCCTGTGCCAAGTGTATCGAGCAATCCTTCAGTTTTAGAAAAGATGTAACTACTCCATGGAATCCAATAATAAGTGGAATTGCTCAAAGGGTTGTCTGAAGAAAAGTCCGCAGGTTTCATGGCATTGATATCCGGTTGAACACCAATACCGAAGCGAATACCGGAGTAGCTACCTGTCTTGATGTTCATCGATTTAATGATATACCCATTCTGTGCCGCCGTCATATTGTCAAAACTCAAATCCGCCAGTTCAATGTCACTCACTCTGGTGGCGACAGATTGGTTAAGCAGATCAATATCAGATAACATGAGACTAATAAGACTGAATTGTATCTGTTCTCCGTTATCAAAAGGGAAGGTCGTAAATGTCTGTAGTGGCTCACCATCGTATACAGCTTTGACGTTAAGGGTTAAAGTGCCATAGGTGGTCTCATTATGATCTTTACATGAGGAGAACCCAAAAAGGCTGATGGAGATCAGTAAATAAAAAAAGTTTTTCATAGGTGTTATTTTAATCTGTTTAATTAACGCTAATGGTGTGTTTTTGTTTCGTTTTCTTTGTCAATTTGTAGGGTTGATGCTACCCGGAAGATGATTTATGATAGAAGTTCCAAACGAAGACAAATCTCCTGTATCCGCATCCTGAAACCACTTTGCATAATCTACAGTCAATTCAAACCTCTCTGAAATACCCCGTTTGAATTGTAACGCATAAGCTAAACAAAAATCGACCTTTGTGGTAAGAAACATCGTATCAAATGTTACGGAATCCAGGTTGCGCTGCAGAACCAGTCTCAAAGACTCCAGTTTTCCGGTTTCTTCATTCCAAAGCGGGCTTTGGTTCGTCAGGATGGTCGGCGTGTTTTCATCATTTTGATCAAGACAACTGAAATCCTCCAGCAGCCCTAATGTGAGAAATAGTGAATCCGTCAAAGGGGCATTCCGAATAGTTCCCAGGGTATAAGAAAACTGTCTGGTATCGCCCATTAGAATGTCCGGAGTATATGTTAAAATGCCTTCGTTACAGGCAGCACTTAAAGAATCTATCGTATACACAATGTCTTCAAGATCCTGCCATGACCAGGATGAAAGGAAGTATTTTAAATCATGTATTATATAAGGCTGATCATGGATATCATAAAACGTATCGGTATTGCTAAAGTTAGTTTCATCCCACTGTTGAGTCAAAGAAAGATTCATGAATGGGTAGGTACAGCACTCCTTACAGGCGAGCTCAGCCTCAAAATCAAAATTATCTGCATTAATGTCGAGGCAGCCTTCTATACGGGTATTACAACCTAAAGATCCAATCAGGATAAGTGCCAGAAGGAATAAACCCGAAAGCCCTGAACTAATAATCTTCTTATTTGTATTCTGCAACAAGCTGTTTGATGATTTTTTTAACCTGAAACGAAAACTCTTTTTCGAGCATCCACTGATAATATTGTTTATCTCGAGTAAGGACTTCAGCGACAGGTTTTCCCATATATTTTCCAAAATTAAATACGATCGTGCCTTCATGATCATATTTCAATCGCTGTGTGACATCGACTATATTTAGGTCATTCGTGAATTCATCCAATGACTTAACATTATTTTTAATTGGATCTTTAACGACCTCGCCATCGGAGCTCTCGAAATCTTCTCCTTTATATTTTTGCAACTGACCATCAAGAACAGCCACAGTGGCCCTGACATCTTCAAGGGCATCATGCGCATTTTCCAGCTTTTGGCCACAATAAAACTTATAGGCGGCAGATAGTGTTCGAGGTTCCATTTTATAAAAGATCCGCTGTACATCAATGGTTCTGCGTTGATCAATATCAAAATCGATTCCGGATCGCCCGAATTCTTCCATTAATAAGGGGACATCAAAACGATTCGAATTGTAACCGGCGAGATCAGCATCACCAATCAATTCGAATATTTCGGCAGCCAACTCCTCAAAAGAGGGCTTGTCTTTTACATCTTCTGCAGTTATGCCATGCACAGCAATGGCTTCAGGCGAGATAGGAATACCCGGATTGATTGATACTCTTCTCTATTGGTGAGGAGCTATCCTGATGATACCGGATAAAAGCTAATTGAATAATCCGGTCGCGGAGAACATTTAATCCTGTTGATTCGATGTCGAAAAAGATCAGATTTCTGTCTAAGTTGAGATTCATGGGTGGTAAAGGTAATTCTTTGCCATGGATACATTATGGGATTTTCTACTTCTTCAGCGATATCGGGACGAGAACGTCATTTTAGAATAAAAAGGATACCAAATAAATCAGGGGATGTTATCTGCTTTAATAAGCACAAGTACTCTAAGACACTGAAAATCTTGTGCTTATGACAGGCAAAAGGATGATTGTCGAGCGATCAAGGGTTGAATTAAAAGCACTGGGGGTCGAACCCTAAAGTAGGGTTATAGACCTGATCGATAAGGATGTTATTACCCGATGGTTTAATCCTTGCTTAGCGGAAATTGATTTGATACAATAATGGGTTAAATTTGCCTTCATTCTGACAAGAGTATGCTTTAATTCACCTTTACATAGTTTTGTAATAGAATTGCTGAGCAAGTATTAGGATTTGTCAGAATCAATTTATTTTTTGGAATTTATTTATCTGGATGTTCGTATCCAATAGAATTAAAGTTATGTCAATTTTTAAAGCAATGTTTAGAGGCGGAATATGTCTTCTGATGATATTAACACTGTGCCAATGCAAGCGGCGATGAGTCTTTTCAAAGTGAGGCTTTGCCTGAGGTGGAAGCTCGTTTTACCTTATTACCCTCAGAGTCAACGGGGATCTTTTTTGAAAATTTAATTAATGAAAGCTGGGACTACAATATATTCAACTATGAATACCTATACAATGGATGTGGCGTGGCGACGAGTCATTTTAATAATGATGGTCTGCCGGATATGTATTTCACTTCAGCATTTGGAGCCAATAAACTGTATTTGAATACTGGCAATTTTAAGTTTGTGGAAGTATCCGAAATAGCTGGCCTTGTAGCGGCAGAAGGATACAAAACAGGAGTTACGGTAGCGGATATCAATGGGGATGGTCGTATGGATATACATTGTTGCCGGACAAGTAAAAGTGATGACAACAAGAAGAACGATCATGTCTTTATCAATACAGGCAATGTCATGAAGGATGGCTTGGCTGTCCCTGTATTTGAAGATCAGGCTAAACAACTTGGATTGGAAGACAACAGCAATACAAATCATGCCTGCTATTTTGACTATGATCGCGATGGGGACTGGATGTTTTTCTATTAAATCACCGCATCGGATTTTCTGAAGCCACTAAAATTCGTGTTCAGCAACATGAAGACGGTCATCTCACGAGGATCACCACGCCCATGTCTCCATTTGAGTCTAACCTCTTCTACAGAAATGACAAGGGTCATTTTGTGAATATAACCGAAGAAATAGGTTTGGTGAATTCGGCGTTTGGGTTGAGTGTTACTGCTGCTGATTTGAACAAAGATGGATGGATGGATCTATATGTCGCCAATGATTATATAGAGCCTGATTACATTTATATCAATAATCAGGATGGGACATTTACAGATAAGTATTTTGAATATCTCGAACACTTTCTCAAAACAGTATGGGGTCAGATATTGCCGATATCAATAACGATGGGTCGCCTGACATTATGGTGCTCGATATGAAGGCCGAGGATCCGTTTAGATACAAAGAACTGGATCATGTATTGAAAATCGATCGGTATAATCTATTGGTGCAGTATGGGTATGGAAGACAAACGGCGCATAATGTGCTTCAGTTAAACATGGGCAATAATACATTCGCTGAAATTGGGCAGATTGCCGGTGTGGCTGCTACCGATTGGAGCTGGGCGCCATTGATCGCCGATTTTGATAATGATGGATGGCGCGATTTATATATTACGAATGGATACAGAAGGGATGTTACCAACCTGGATTATACTAATTTCCTTATTGATTCTGTCACCAAAGCCGGTAGCGTTTCACAAGAACGTTTTCCGAATCTTGATGATTTCCTTGTTTACATTCCTGAGAAGAAACTGAGTAATTATTTCTACATTAATTCCGGTGATCTCACTTTTATAAATGCTACTAAACAGGCCGGTATGGATATTCCTTCCTTTTCAAATGGTGCCGCTTATGCAGATCTTGACCTTGACGGCGATTTGGATATTATCGTTAATAATATTGGAGAGCCAGCATTCATATATCGTAATGATATTGAGGACAATAATTGGTTGCAAATAGATTTTGAATACGATAATGGGAATATTCAGGGAATTGGAACTGGAATCGATATTTATGCAGGTGATTTACATCAATACGGGATGATCAGTGTGAATAAAGGATTTCTTTCTGCATCAGAGCCAATAGCTCATTTTGGCCTTGGCGAGGTCAGTCAAATCGATTCCATCGTAGTCCAATGGCCCAACGGAAAAAGAGAAATCGCCAAACAGGTAAAAACTAATCAGCGTTTACATTGGAAAAAGGGTTATGGTCAGACTTACACTGTTGGCTCACCTATTGCCTCAAAACCATTGTTTGAAAATATGAACGATGCTTTAACATGGACACATCAGGATGATGATTTTAACGATTTTAAAAGGGAAAAATAATGCCCTATATGCTCTCAGCAAAAGGCACCGTGCATGGCTGTAGGCGATGTCAATGGAGATCAATTGGAAGATTTATTTGCTGGAAATGGCGCCGGCTTTCCTGCCCGGGTATTCCTCCAGGGTGTAAATGACCTTCTCCCTGCTGATGTGCCGGGGATTCAGGCAGATTCCCTTTATGAAGACTGTGGGTCCGTCTTTGAAGATTTTGACGGTGATGGAGACCTTGATTTAATGGTTGTTGCCGGTGGAAATTTTTATAAGCTGAATGCTCCGGAATATATGACTCGATATTACATTAATGATGGCACAGGGAACTTTCAATCGGGCAGCAAACTTTCCGATTATTAGGACGAATGCAGGAGCTATCTTAGCCAATGATATAGATCATGATGGAGATAAGGATATCATTATTGGTGGATTAAGCACACCAGGCTTATTTCCAAAGGCGCCTAAGAGTTATTGCCTCATCAATGATAATGGAATCTTTCGCGATATGACATCGACATTCTTCCCGGAGATCGATGAGATTGGAATGATTACTGACATTAAAGCCGGTGATTTAGATGGGGATGGAAAGGAAGAGATCGTGATTGTCGGGGATTGGATGCCTGTAACCGTTTTTTCATTTGATGGCAAGAAGATGCAGAACGAATCAAAAAAATATGGCTTAGGAACAATTAATGGTTGGTGGAAATCCATTGCGCTTAATGATATCGATGGTGATGGAGACGTGGACATAGTGGCTGGTAATATGGGCTTAAATCACAGATTAAAGACTTCTGAAAAATATCCAATTACTTTGGTTTCAAATGACTTTGATGGTAATGGATCTACAGATCCGATCATGTGTTTCTATCATGAAGGCAAACGTTATCCTTTTATCGGACGTGATGCAATGATCTCGCAGATTCCGATGATTAAAAAGAGATTTTTAAGATATAGACCTTATGCGTTTGCACCCCTCGAAGAGATTTTTACTGAGAAGGAACTTGAAACAAGTACGTATTTGTATACGCATACATTTGAAACAACATTGTACATGAATGAAAAAGGCAAGTTTATTAAAAGAAATCTGCCACTGGAGGTACAAACTCATCCTGTATATGATATGCTCGTTTATGATTTTAATTCCGATGGGCGCAGTGATTTATTGCTTGCCGGAAATTTTAATTATGCAGAAACGGAAACAGGTGAAATGGATGCCGGTGCCGGAACATTACTAATTCAACAAGCGGATGGTTCATTTAAATATATACCTAATCGAAATCATGGTTTTTGGGCTCAGGGTGAAGTCAGGACTTCGAATACCATAAAACTTAGTGATGGACGCAAGGCTGTCATTACAGGAAATAATAAGGGTCAGGCTGAATTAAACCTCATTCTTAAGTAAATTCTTTCAAATCAATTGATTTGCTTTTATTTTGTCGATCAATTTATGCCCAAGCATGATTATGCCTAACGTTTAATTAATAGCATTTATGTCAAAATACAGCTCATTATCATACTCTTTTTTCCTTTTACTATTGCTTTTTGCATTTTCGCAATGTGCAAAGGAATCTCAGTTTGATCGGTCAACAGATAGCCTTGAAGAGGCGCCCTTGCCTGAAGTAGCGGCTCGCTTTACGCTGATGCCTCCGGAGAGAACAGGTTTAAACGTCTCTAATACATTCAAGGAAGATTATACCTATAATATATTCACTTATGAATATATCTACAATGGGTGCGGTGTTGCCGCCGGGGATGTGAATGGGGATGGCTTGCCTGATTTGTATTTAACACCAGTAACAGGCCCTAATCGGCTATTTTTGAACCTTGGTGATTTTAATTTTTTGGACATTACCAATGAAGCCGGTGTAGCAGCACTGGATGGGTTTAAAACTGGTGTTGTGATGGCAGATGTAAATGGAGATGGAAGACTGGATATTTATAGCTGTCGAACGAGTAAAACGGATGATGGACTAAAAACTAATTACCTTTTTATCAATATGGGTTATAAGCCAATCAAAGGAAAATCAATTCCTTTTTTTGAAGAAAAGGCGGTTGAACTAGGTTTGGATGATAACAGTGATAGTCATCATGCAAGCTTTTTTGATTTTGACAGAGATGGTGATTTGGATGTTTTTATTCTTAATCACCGGATCGATTTTGAAAATTCAGCGAAGTTGCGATTACAAGAACAAGAGGATGGCCGCATCGTACGAATTACAAAGCCGGAAACACCTTTTGAATCAAATCAATTGTATAGGAATGATAATGGTCATTTCAAGGAAGTAACCGCTGAAGCCGGACTTGTTAACTCAGCCTTTGGCCTGAGCGTTACAGCAGTAGATCTAAACGATGATGGCTGGTTGGACTTATATGTGGCCAACGATTTTGTAGAACCTGACTATGTATATATCAATAATAAGGACGGAACTTTTACACCCTGGGTCCCTCGATCTTAGAAAGCTTGTTTGCCATAGGAGCCGGACCTCAAATTGTCGGTCGGGAGGAGTTTTCACTTTACCCGGAGGAGGCATTAGCGATTCCCAGTATTGGCAGCTTATTTGGCAGCTTGCCCGCAGAAGCCATTCTGGCCCTCGAACCAGACCTCGTCATTGCCCCTGAGATCATCTCACCCGAACAAATTTCTGCCCTGGAAGACCTGGGGCTTCAGGTTTATTTCCAGGCAAATCCGCTGACCTTTGACGGCCTGTATCAAAACCTGCGCGACCTGGCAGCCATCAGTGGCCATATCAGCGAGACTGAGCTTCTCATCACCAGCCTCCAGGGTCGAGTTGCACAGGTGCTCGATACCCTGGACGGTGTCGAGGCCCGGCCGCGCGTTTTTTATGAGCTGGATGCAACTGATCCGGAAAATCCCTATACTGTGGGTTCCGGCACATTCATTGACAGCCTGATCAATCAAGCAGGTGGTGAAAATGTTGGTGCTGTACTGGCAGGTGCATACGCGCAGATTAGTTCCGAACAAGTCATCCTGGCAAACCCACAGGTAATTCTACTGGCGGATGCAGTCTTCGGGATGACACCCGAAGTGGTAGCTGCCCGGCCTGGGTGGGAGGCGGTCGAGGCAGTCCAGGAAGGTCGTTTGTTCGCCTTTGACCCAAACCTGGGCAGCGTGCCAGGTCCACGCCTGGTTGATGGACTGGAAGAAATGGCGCGCCTGATTCACCCGTCATTGTTCCAACCCTGAACAATCATATGCAGAAAAATCGTCTGCTGCGTTTCTATGTTCTGATGATCACCCTGCTGGGTTTAACCCTGATCTTCAGCATCGCTCTGGGTGCCATCTGGATCCCGCCTGGAACGGTGCTTGCCATCCTTGGAGATGCCATACGAGGCGCGGCACCAACTGGGGACTGGCCTTTGGCTTTCCAGGCCATCCTGCTGCAGGTTCGCCTGCCGCACAGCCTGTTGATTGCTCTGACCGGTGCAGCGCTTGCCAGCAGCGGGGCCGCCTATCAGGGTTTGTTCCGCAATCCCCTGGCAGACCCCTATCTGATCGGCATTGCTTCCGGGGCAGGTCTGGGGGCGGTCCTAGTCATGGCGCTCCGTTGGCCCCAGACCATTGGCGGTTTTTTTCTGATCCCGCTGGGTGCATTTGCTGGCGCACTGCTGACGGTCTTTCTGGTTTATTGGCTCGCACGCGTGGACAGGATCGTTCCGCTGACGACATTAATCTTAGCCGGAGTTGCCCTGAGCGCATTTGCCTCTGCACTCACATCATTCCTGATCCTGCGATCAGATGATCAGATTTATCGGGCCATAACTTATCTGTTGGGCGGCTCGCCGGTCAGCGGTTGGAAACCTGTCCTGGCTATTTTTCCATACCTGCTTTTCTCAATGACGGGTTTGATCCTGAGCGGCTACAGCCTGAATGTCCTTCAGTTTGGCGAGGACCAGGCCCGCCAGCTCGGTTTAAACGTGGAACGGGTAAAAGTGATCATTATCGTAATTGCATCACTCACTACTGCTGCCGCGGTGGCTTTTTCGGGGATCATTGGATTTATCGGCCTGATCGTGCCTCACACGTTACGCATCCTGACCGGTGCCGATTACCGCAACCTGATGCCCCTTTCCATCCTCGCGGGGGCTTGCGCCCTGTTGTTCGCAGACATCCTGGCGCGCACCTTGCTTGCACCTCAGGCCATTCCGGTTGGCATTGTCACCGCCCTGGCAGGTGCTCCTTTCTTTTTGTGGATCCTGCGTAGTGCCAAAACCAAAGTATTCTGGTAAGCCATGCTCATTATCGATCACCTTACTGCTGCCTATAAACAGCACGTCGTTTTTCGAGATTTGAGTCTGTCCATTGCTCCAGGCGAAGTTTTAGGTCTGATCGGTCCCAACGGCGCCGGGAAATCCAGCCTTATCCGGGCGATCAGTGGGCTGCTGGTACCCCGTTCTGGAGAAATTACCTGGCGGGGAGATCCCTTGAATGGCCTTTCACCGGCCCAGCGAGCCAGGATTATCGCCGTCGTGCCCCAGGCAGAGCAATTGGGCGGCGCGTTTACAGCCGAACAGACCATCCTATTGGGTCGCACTCCCTACATGGGCTGGCTGGGAAAACCTTCCGCTGCCGATCACGCCGCCGTCCACCAGGCCATGCAGCAGACCAGCGTTGACCACCTGGGCAATCGACGGAACGCTGAACTTTCGGGTGGTGAGCAGCAGCGCGTCTTGCTCGCCCGTGCCCTGGCCCAGCAGACTCCGGTCCTGTTATTGGATGAGCCTACCAATCACCTGGATTTGCAGCATCAGGTCGCGTTCCTATCTCTGGTGGTCGAACTGGCACACAGCCACCAGATGGCGGTCCTGCTCGCCGCTCACGATCTGAACCATGTCGCCCAATATGCTACCCGAGTTGCCCTCCTGTCAGATGGCAGATTGGCGGCTGCTGGCACGCCGGACGAAGTCCTGACCCCGGAAAATATTCTTAATGCCTACCATATCCCGGTGTACCGTTTTCCTCACCCCCAAAGCGGCGTTCCACTCATCATGCCGGACCTGTCCCAGCGGAGTGAATCTAAAGAGGAACAATCATAATCAAAGAGATTACATCCAGCACATGACAGCGGGCCTTTTTTTCTTCATACTATGATTTATCCGCGATTTGGCCGGCAATTCGATTCCCCATTGATAATCATACGTATTACTCTCTTGCACAATTCAACCGCTACGTCGATTTTGTGGCATGTATTGTGTGGACATTGACAAGACTGGCCGTAAGGATTGAAAACATCACCAGTCTATATGATCGCGAGGAACCTTCTACTTTGAGCGACCTACATGAACAATCCACTTGCAGCAAACAATATGTTCATCGCCCAACTCGGACTCAAACCTGACTCGCTTTCTGATTGGACGGTCATTGTGACCGGAGCCGGGGGCGGGATTGGTTATGAAGCTGCCCGTGCCTTGCTCTGGCTGGGAGCGAATGTGGTTATTGCCGAAATCAACCAGCAAACTGGTTTCAACGCCAAACAATCACTGGGGGCAGAGTTCAGTAGTGGTCAAGTCCTGTTCGTTCCCACGGATGTTGGCGATGAAGAGAGCGTACAGAATTTATACGACCGCTCCATATGTGCTTTTGGGAAAGTAGACGCAGTCATCAATAATGCGACGATTGCTGTCCTTGGTCAGGTAGTCGACCTCACCATTGAAGATTGGGATAAAAGTTATCACGTCAACCTGCGCGGACCCGTATTGATGGCAAAGAAGTTTCTGCCAGACATGATCATGCGTGACCATGGTGTCTTCGTATGTGTCTCTTCAACAGGGACGGCGTTCCTCGGTGGATACGAGACCTTCAAAGCCGCCCAGGTCCATCTTTCCAACACATTGGACGCCGAACTTGAAGGCACAAATGTTATTGCATATACAATCGGACCTGGATTGATCCCTACGGAGACTGCATCCAGAGCCATTGCCCAGCTCGCGCCCCAAATGGGTCTGACCGTATCTGAATTTTTTGAAATGAACAAAAGTATCGTGCTGTCTGCCGAAGAAGCCGGGACAGGTTTCGCAGTATCGGTCGTCTATGCGGAGAAATTTCGAGGGCAGGAAATCTCGTCGATCCAGGCGCTTAAGGCGGCGGATATCCATTTCGGAACAGATGACCGAGATTCTGGGTTAAGTACCCTGAATATTGAAACGCGCCATCAAGCCCAGGTTTTATGTAAGAACGTACGCGTGACCCTGCAGGAACAGGCGGCTGGCTGGAAGAGTCGCTCATTATTCGAGCGCCAGTGGGTCATTCGTGACTTCAAGAAGACTGCGGGCATGCCGGTTGAAGAATGGTTGGTATCCCTCGAAAGTCTGGAGACTAGCCTGGGGGGTGAAAATGCCATCACTCCTCCACCGCTTGCGAAACTTGCCAGTTATTATGAGCATCTTGCCGAGCTGGCGAAGGGCTACGAAAAAGATACTGCGAAGTTAGAGGAAAATTTGCGGCATGTTTATCGCTGGCGGGATGAAGTCTTGGAGCTCAAAAGGCTGCTCTAGCTGCTCTCCTTTGAACGCAAGTATTTATCTGCTGCTGAAATATGGGAGACCGCGGTGTAGCACAATAGGTTTGTTGTTGGGTGGATAAAATTCTCGCTTCCCAGTTTGCTCTCGGAGAGCACACGCGTCATCAACTACCAGGGGAGAAAATCGGGAAAGTCGTATCAAGTGCTGGTTAATTACTTGCGCTTAAGAGAATTGCTCATGTTCACCAGCCAACGCAATCGCACCTGTTGACGCAGCCTGCAGCGTGGGCAGTCCGTAACAGTCAAGTTTCAAGAGAATAACTTCTCAATGCAGGCACAGGTATTAATAGATGAGCCGGACGAGGCTCTAACGGGCCTGACTGGCTACCTGGGTGATGTCCTGCAGCAGGTGCGTTATTCTTGGGTTGGATTCGATACTGCCGGTAAGCCGCTGGTCGAAACCGGGTTGTTGTCGAGTTGGGATTTTTCTCTGACAGTTCAAAAGAATTGAGCCAACAATCCATCTCATTTCTGGCTGTTACCTGCCTGGGATACTTTCTGCATCCCAAGAAAATTACCCCTTGGTGGTTTCTTCAATTCCTGCTCTGAACAGATTTGGATGCTAAACAGGAAACCTCCCTCAAATCTATTCAAACGAGTTCTCTAAATCTGACCCAGCATCCGGTACAATCTTAATTATTCGTCAGAGCTGCGAGCCGGTCAGTAATCATTAACCAAATCTGCATATAGTTATCCGGGTTACCAGGAAGTCCAGATGAAATCAGATACTCGAGTAGAGCCACTATTTGGCGATCCCCAGCTCCCGCCGCCTTTATACAGCGGTTATCGCCGCTTTTCAGTTTATGTCCCGGCTGGCGATGGTACCCGGCTGGCAGTTACTGTCTTCTTACCCAAAGGACTTCCACCTGGTGCCGGCTTGCCAGCGCTGTTAATTCAAACACGGTACTGGCGCGAGCTGGAGTTGATTCCGCCGCTCAAGTGGTTTGTGCGTCCCGAGATGCTCAACCCGCGCACCAGGGGCTTGCTTCCTTTCTTTACATCCCATGGTTACGCTCTCGTTTACATTGACGAGCGCGGCACCGGAGCTTCCTTCGGCATTTGGAAATATCCCTGGCAGGATGGCACAGTAGCGGATATGCGCGCGGTGATCGACTGGGTGGTAGATCAGGCCTGGTGCAGCGGAAGTATTGGCGCTTATGGCGTATCCTACCTGGGATCGACTGCAGAAATGTTCGCCATCACCGGACACCCTGCGCTGAAAGCCGTCATTCCCATGTTCAACCACCCGGATCCTTACACGGACATCGCCTATCCAGGTGGTTTATTCAACCAGCGTTTCATCCACGCCTGGGGGGAGTTCGAACTCGTATCTTGACCAGAATGAAATCCCCTCTGAATTTGGCCTGGCGGGTCGCCTGGTCTTTCGCGGGGTGCGCCCTGTGGATGATGATCATGATCGCCAGCTGATTACAGCCGCGATCAAAGAACATGCCGCAAACGGCAGTCTTGAGCACGAACGATTTGTAATCACTTACCGGGATGAGCACCCGCCAGGTCTACGGGTCAGCATGGATGCAATGAGCGTGCGGCGTTTCAACCAGCAACTGTCAGAATCGGGCGTGGCGATTTTCGGCTGGGGTAGCTGGATGGATGGCGGCACAGGCGATGCTGCATTGCGCCGGGCGCGTACTTTTCCGAACACCCGGCGGACGGTGATTGGCGCCTGGGATCACGGTGGGTTGTACCACGCCAGCCCATTTCAGGCCCGTAACCTTCCACCGGATCCTACCGGCCCTGGTCAATGGGCAGAAATTGTGCGTTTCTTCGATGCCCATCTGAAATCCGAGGACAACGGCGTTTTGGGTGAAAACGTGGTTTTTTATTACACCCTGGGCTCCGAGCGCTGGCAGCGATCAGAAATATTCCCTCCACCGGGCACCCACCTCGATCGTTGGTACTTGGCGCCTGACCAGGCATTGACCCGGGACGAGCCCACGCCGGACGTATCTGGTGCGGACACCTTCCAGGTCGATTTTGCTGCCTCGACCGGTGTGCACAACCGCTGGTGGGAATTGGGTGCCATGGACCGGCACACCGTATATTATCCCCACCGACGAGAAGCTGCCCGGCACATGCTGACCTACACCAGCCTGCCCCTGGATGCAGACCTTGAGCTCGGCGGATATCCTGTGGTTTGCCTGTACGTTACCTCCAGCCATGCCGATACTGGCTTTTTTGTCTACCTCGAAGTGGTTGAGCCCGATGGGCAGGTGCGCTATCTGACGGAAGGATTGCTGCGTTCGATCCACCGCCAGGTGTCCACGGAAAGCCAGCCGTACAACCTGCCGGTCCCATACCACACCTACCGCCAGGCAGATGCCCTGCCCCTGGAACCGGGCCAACCGGCTGAGATTACCTTCGGTATGCTGCCTGTGTCTGCCCTGCTGAAGCGCGGCCAGCGCCTGCGCCTCGGTCTGGCTGGTCACGATGCCGGCACCTTCCAGCGCTGTCCCGAAACGGGCACGCCCACCTGGCTGGTTCACCATTCGCCCGGCTTATTCTCTTCCATCGACTTACCCATCGTTCTGCCGCATTAAAAGATCCTTCCCCGCAGACCGGCCTGTGGAGGATGTACCGGTCAATACGGGGAAGGAAATGGGGAGGAGTCGGCCCCGGGATTGTTTGTTCAAGTTACACTCGCCGCAGAATGGCAACCACCTTTCCCTGCACCAGGATCTCATTGGATTTCTTAAAATGCCTGGGGGCATAGTTCGGGTTGGCGGGCATCAGGCAGATACCATTTTGTTCGCGGTAGAAATATTTGAGGGTCGTTGCTTCTTCCGCTTGCAGCCAAGCGGCTACCATATCCCCATTTTCAATTTTGTCGGCGTGCATCAGGATGACCTGGTCGCCTTCGGAGACCAGTGCGTCGATCATTGAATCTCCCTTGACGGTCAGTGCAAATAAGTCTTCGGGTTCCGCCCGCGGCGGGATGAGGTGCGCTGGAATTTCCAGAACCGATTCGGGATCATCCACCGGGAAAATGTTGATTGGCTCGCCCGCCGCGATGTAACCATACAGCGGCACGACCGGCTGGCTGCCCCCGTATGGGCGGCGGGGTTGCTGCGGTCTGGCCTCCATCGAGGGCAGGCGCACCAGCCGGATGCCGCGTGACACCCCCTTATCGCGTTCAATATAGCCCGCTTTTGACAGCCGGGTAAGGCAAAAATTGACATGCGACGGGGTCTTGATCCCGGTCGCGGCCTGGATTTCCCGCACTGTGGGTGGGTATCCCTGCTGATCGATATAAACTTGAATGAACTTGAGTACGTCCAATGCACGCCCAGCAGGTTTTTTTACTTTTTTGGTTTGCAGCATGCTTATCTCCATGATTGTTCTACTCCACGCTGAGTATATCAGAACATTTGTTCGAAGTCAAACGAAATGTTCCTTTCTTCGTCAATTTTTGCCCAAGCAGGTTCAGGACTCAAGCATTGGAGGACTCGAAATGAAAGACCCCTTCCCCTCTGATGACGGAAATTATCATAGCTGGCCGTCAAGGGAGGAAGGGGCCTCTGGATCGGGAGTGAAACGCCCGTTTACTTGCCCATTGTACGATCTCGAAGGCAATCCTGTGATCGGTCTACTTCCATATGGCTCAAGCTCCTTTTTACTCCACCGGCCCCTGGTCGGGTCGGTCAGTGTCGGGTGTGTATTCCGGTTGACTGCCTTTTTCAGGATCCCGGTTGGCTTCGGCTTCCCGCAGGCAAATCGTCAGGGTGCGGCCGACATCGATCACACCTCTGCCTAACGCGGTCTCCTCCGGGTGGTGGCGCACCGCCCCACAATACAGGATGCTGGCAATCTCTTCCGCGCTGAAATTACCCTGCCCTGCCTGGGCCACCAGCGCCGCCAGGCCGCTCACCATCGGGGTGGCAAATGATGATCCCACCCAGAAGATGAACCCGCTGTGTGGGGGCGTTTCCAGCGCCGGGCCGATCACCCCAAAGCCGCATTCCGGGCCGGTGCAGGCAGCCGTTTGCGGTGCGCAGCGCCCGGGGACCACCTGCCGCGTGCGCGGGTCCAGGCGCGGCCCGCCGTCCCCACCGGGTGCGGCCAGGTTGCCTACATTCGAATAGCAGGCCCGCCGCTGCTGGTCATTGCTGGCGGCCACTCCAACCACGTTCGGCAGCGCGGCCGGCAAATTCGGCGGCAGTGGGGTGGCGGGCGTCGACTCGTTGCCCGCCGCTGCCATGACCACCACGTCCAGGCAGCGCGCCACCGCCAGCAGGTGGATCAGTGAGCGCACCTCGGCTGGCAGGGCAAACCCGGCTTCCGCTGGCGGGATGCGGATCCCCAGGCTGAGGTTGATTACGACCCCCTGCCAGCCGGCTGCGGGCTTGGTTTGATCGCGCAGGAAATAAAACATCTCTCGCAGTAAGGTGAACAGGTCGCCGCGGTTATCATTCGCCAATACCCGGACCAGGTGCAGCGTCGCGGCTGGCGCAAGGGCGTGCACCAATCCGGCAGCGAACAGCCCGTGGTTGCGCACGTCCGCCGACGATTTTTTCGGCCGTTTAAACTTGGCGGAAAAGAACGGGTGGCTTGCCAAAACGGTCATTGGAGCCGGCAGGTTGACCCAGTTCACCGGCTGTGGGACCTCCTTGCTCCCAAACGGCAGCGCGAACGGCGAGGTATCGAAAATTCCTACCACCACATCCGTTCCGTCGCTTCCGGCTGGTCGGCCGGCCAGGTTGATCTTTTCAAAGCCCCACTGGTCCACAAACCACGCCGGCTGGGCATCCACACTATTCTTGCGCCGCGGCCCCGGGTCGCTGGCTGCCGCCGGGCTACCTTCTGGATCCCAGGGACTGCCTTCCGGGTCCCACGGGCTGCCCTCCGGATCCCATGGGCTGCCTTCCGGATCCCACGGGTAGCCTGAAAGCCAGTTGGGCTCGGCCTGGATTGCCCCACCCTGCCCGGCCGCGGAACGGTTCAACCGGTTGACCGCCCGTTCCACGTTGGGGAACCAGCCTTCAATCTCGTACAGGTTCACAACCAGGTTTTGGGGCAGTCCGGCACAGTCCTGTACTGCCGCGCCCAGTTCGGCAAACGGCAGGCTTTCGAGTGGTTTCAAGCGTACCCCGCTCACCTCGCGCAGCACTTGCTCCACGACATCTTCCGGACCAGACAGCACCACCTGGTTCTGGATGTAATACTCAGACCGCGGGTAGCGTCGCGAACCGAACGGCCACCACTCATTCTGGCGAGCAATCAACCAGTAGATGAGAAGCAGTACCAACAGGGGAAGCCCACAGAAACATAAGAATACAAATAAAACGTACAGGATCGAAATCAGCGTGGCGATCACACAGACCTCCTTGGTTTTTCGAGTGGATCAGGGTTTCCGACCAGGAAAAACGGTGCCCAGAAATAAGGATGATGGTAGCGCTCTGGCAAATGATCGCTCCTCAGCAGCGCAAGCTGCGCCTGCCGCAGAGCATCCCTCCGGGATTTTCCTCCGGACAGGTTCTCATAGAAAGCGGCCATCATCTCAGCGGTCGAGCGGTCATCGACCGCCCAATACGAAGCCACCAGCGATGCCGCCCCTGCTGCCAGAAACGCCCGCATCAGGCCCAGCAGCTCATCCCCGCCGCCAACAACGCTGCGCCCAGTCTGGCAGGCGCTTAACGTTACCAGATCGGCCTGCAGGCGGGTATTGAAAATATCCAGGGTGGTCAGCCAGCCGTCCTGCAAGGCAATCCCTGAAAAGAGCGGGTTATCCGCCCGGTACGAGCCGTGCGCGGCCAGGTGCAGCAAGCTCGCCTCCGGCGCCAGCGTGCGGAAGCCGTCCAGCGTCGCCTTTTCCTCCAGGAGTGGTTCGCTGGCGTACTTGCCCGCCACCATCCGGGCTTCCTCGACGGCGAAAGGTAGCCGCCCGTGGAAGGAGTGGCCCATCACCACCGGCTGGCCCGTGCCGGCCCGGGTCTCCCGGCAGAAGCGCAGGACGCTGGCGCCTGGCAGGTAGCTGACCATGTAGTGCTCCAGCAAATAGTGATTCCCATCGAATAAAGCGTGGAAAGGCAGGTAGTGCAGGCTGCTATGCGGCACGATCATCAGGCTCTGTGCACCCGCCAGGCAAACCTCCAGGGGCGCGATTAACACCCGATGCAGCTGGCCCAGGATGCCGCGCGCGTTATTGCTCAGCACCGCGGCTTGTTTTTCTCCGGCGCGTCCGGTTGTGCGCAAATTCAGCCACAGCAGCTGCAGCAGGCGCTGAAGTTCGGCTTCGGTTGCTGGCAGGCGTATGGCCCGCACCTTATCATTTCCCGCCACAAAAGCCAAGGCCTGCCCGCGAATGCTGAAATACTCGATCAGCAGGCTGCCCGGTTCCAGCTCTGGCAGGGCGGGCTCGTTATCCGCTTGCCACAGCGAGGCCTCGCGGGCATACTCCGCATTGCGCACCAGCAGCTGGTGCCACACTTCGGTGATTCGTTTTTCCACTGCCAGCAGGCGGCGTTGGGCGGCTTCGTCGTTGTCCAGGATCTGCTGGTCCTCGCCGCGCTGCCCGAACCCTTCTCCCGCCTCCCAGCGGCGCAGCATCTGGTTGCGCTCCGCGTGCAGGCTCATTAGCTCATCGACCAGGGGTTGGTCCTCGATGCTGCGGGCGGAGATTCCCAGGTTTACCCGGTAAGCCAGCAAATCGAGCAAGGCGCGCGATTTTGCCCGACCGGCAATTTGCAGGCCGCGCTGCGGGTTATCCAATTCCAGGCAGATTTCCACGGCATTCTCGTACAACCCGGTCTTGTTTTCAATGAACCCGGCCCGGTACTCGATCATCAACGAGCCTGCCAGGCGCTCCAGAGCATCCATTGCCTGCTCGTAGGCTGCTAAGGCGCCCTCCAGGTCGCCGCGTACCTGCGCCACTTCCGCGTCGAGCTTGTAACTTGGGTACGCCAGCCCGGGCAAATTGTGCCGGGCAATCAATTCGTGCAGCCTTTCGAGCCACTCCACCGCCTGCGCCTGATCTTCCAGCGCGAGGCAGGCTCGGCAGGCAACTGCACAGGCACGCGCCAGCCACACGGGCAGTCCGCGCTGGTCGTAGATCTCCGCGCATGCACGCGCTTTCTCCAGGGCAGCCTGGGTTTCACCTCGGCTGAGCTCGAGCTGGGCTGAGAGCAGGTCCACGTCGGCGATCGCCACCGGGTTGCCTTCTGCCTCGAACAGCCGGCGGGCTTCCGCCAGCGCCCTCAGTGCGTCCTCTGGCTGGCCCATTCCGGCATAAGCGCGCGCTTCGTTCCGCCACGCTTCTCCGACGCCATACAGGTCCCCCAGCCCCTCCAGGTAGGCCCGCGCCGCCCGGCACTTTTCGATCACCTCCGGGAAGCGCCGCAGGGAGAGCAGGCAGTCGCTGATCATTAAGTCCAGCATCAAGGTGTTACGCGTGCGCCCATCGGTCAAGAAATCGCTGCGGGCCGCTTCGAACAGCTTGAGCGACTCGTTGAACCGGCCCATGACGTAATAGGTAACCGCCAGGCTCTGCCGGGCACGGGCGGCTGAGATCGTTTCGCCCAAACGCTGGTACTGCGCCAGCGCCGCTTCGGCGGTCTGGACAGCTTCATCGAAGCGGCCCAAGTTGCGCAGCACCACGCTGCGGTTGATATCCACGCGCGGCCAGTAGCCTTCACCCTGCAGCCCCAGGCGCCGGTAAGCCTCCTTGGCCCGGTCGAGCAGCGCCAGGGCTTTCGCATCCCGCCCGAGCCGCCCCTGCAGCAGCGCCAGATTGGTCGTCAGGCGCGCCAGGGGCAGCCATGCAGCGTGCCTTTCCAGCACTTCCTGCGCCCAAGCGCCCTCGGCAAAGGCCTGTTCGTACTGGCTCAAGCTCATTAACGCAAAAATTTTGCCGATCTTTGCCTCGGCCTGGTTTACCTCTTCCCCCAAAGCGGCGTAGATTTCACTGGCCGTGTCGTAATCCGCCGCGCCGCGTGCCGCATCCGCCAACCCAATGGCATACGCGTTGCCGCGCGCCCGCAGCGCAATGGCCTGCAGGCGCGACTCCCCCACCCGTTCAGCCAGGGTGACCATCACCTGGCACAGGCTCAGGCAGCGCTGGATATCGCTGCGCATCCAGCTGTCCGCCTGCGTTTTCAGCTCAAGGAAGGCTTGCTGCTGCTCGCCAGCCTGCATCCGCTCCAATTCGCGCCCAATCAAATCCAGGCGCGCCAGGAGGATCGGCTGGGGCTCCACCTGTGGATCATCCCTGCCAGCCGCCCATTCAACTTCATGGAGCACCTGCCCGGTGAAGTTTTGGACCGCGACAGGCTGCATAGATTCGACGCCCATCTTCGCCTACAGGTCCAGGCTCTGGATGTGGATTTCCCCCTCCGGTCCCGCCAGGATCAGGTCATACGACCCCAGATTAGGAACACTGAACACAAAATTGCCCAGCTCATCCACTTCGCTTATTCCCAGCGGTTCCCCACCCTGCCACAGCTGGGCCTGGAACCCCTGCAGATCCACGCCCAGCAGCAAACCCAGCAGAGTCCAGCGCGATTCCGGGCCTTCCTGAATTTCCAGCGAAACCTGGGCGTCGCCCGCCTGGTAGGCATAGACCCGTTCGGGCCCGTTGTCGCCGCGTGTCCCAAAGGCCGGCGCCAATGCGCTGCCCGAGAAATCCGGCAGGCGCTCAGCCAGCCACACACGAGCACGCTCCATGGCGCTGGGCTGCAGCTCGGGTTCCAGGTTTTTGAGGTATTGGGCAAGCGAGGCTAGTTCGTCCTGGCAGTGCGGGCAGGTTTCCAGGTGCAGGCGGATTTGCTGGCGCTGGTCTCCGCGAGTTAAATCCAGGTAGTATTCCCCCAATTCCTGGGATTGCGGGCAGTCCACCCGGTACAGTTTGCGTGCTAGTTGGCGTTCCAGATCAGTCATGGGATCCTTTCCTGGACCAGCATCCTGGACCAGTGTTTGCTTTATCTGTATTAACGCCCTGGCGGTTGGAATTCCGGCAGACAGATTTGCTCATCCGATTAATATCCATTCGGTCTCAAGCAAATGCCTTCCAAGCCCTAGGCAGGCATTATTCATGCCGCCGGCAAGTGTCATTCTTGCCGCAGGCGTTCGAGCAGCTCGCTGTCCCGCCGCAGGCGCGCCAGCAGGTTGTCTTTGACCGTATACACTTCCCGCACGTTATCAAACTGCTTGCGGTACGCCTGGAAAATTTCGGCCGGTTTCATCTCGAGCACGAAGCTGCCGTACAGCACGCAGCGCTCGCGCTCGTCCTTCAGCCGTTCGTTGATCCAGCGCCACAGGTCGTTGTTGTGAGCTTGTTCCAGCGCCACCTGTTCCGGATCAGGAGCCATTTCCTCAAGCGGAGTGCCGGACTCATCGGACTCCTCAGCCAGCAGCTGCGAGCGTTCCACCAGGCGTGCCGTATCCACAAGCACGCTGTGCACGCACATTTGCAGGTAGCGCAGCAGGGCCTTCAAATCCTCGAAGTTGTCAAATTTCTCCGGCGTAACTGCCGACCAGAATTTCTCAAAGGCCCGGTTGACAAAGTATTCTCCATCTTCGCTCAACGAGTGTGATAGGCTGTTGCGATTGACCCAGTTGGTCACCAGCGGCCTGTACTGGCCGTAGACCAGCTCCCAGGCGCGCTGCTCCTGCTCCACGATCGCCCGCCGGAACAGCTCGAAGCAGAAGCGCGGGTCGTAGTCCTGCCGCCGGAAGAAGCGGTCCGACTCCTCCGCGCAGCGGAAGCGCAGGCTGCTCAGGCTCATCGAGGGGATTGAATCGTCACGGGTTGGCGCGGCATCATCGGTCACAGGCAAATACCTTCAGGGACAACGGGTTGGGAACCGGTGGGTAGCTGGAAAAGCGGACCGGAGGGGGATCGCCGGTTGGTTAAACAGGCCGATTTGCAAATAAATTCGGATTTTACTTCTCTAGTTTACAATTCTTTATCAAATTGTCAAACGGGAAACGAACACTCTTCCACCTCACCTTGACAAGACCATCACCTTCTTTTATAATTCATGCATCTGAATAATCTGAATCATCAGATGATTAACCCTTACATCAATCTCTTGAAGACAGCTTATGCTCCGCCGTAGACTGCCAAACGAGTTCATCCGCTATCTGGCGGGTGAATACTCCGACCCCGACGATCCCGACCGCCTGCCTGCTCTTGGCCAACTTTCCCAGGAGCTCGGCCTGTCGGTTGCCAAGCTGCGCGAGCAGATGGAAGTCGCCCGTGCCCTGGGCTTTGTCGAAGTGCGCCCGCGCACAGGCATCCGCCGCCTACCCTATTCCTTCGCACCCGCCGTGCGCCAAAGCCTCAATTACGCCATTGCCCTCGACCCGGCCTCCTTTGACGCCTATGCCGACCTGCGCAACCAGGTGGAGGCCGCCTATTGGCTGCCCGCCGTGCGCCTGCTCCAGCCGGAAGATCACTGCTACCTCCAGGAGCTGATCGACCAGGCCTGGGAAAAACTGCGCGGTTCCCCCATACGCATCCCTCACCGCGAGCACCGCGAGCTGCACCTTGCTGTCTACCGCCGCCTTGAGAACCCCTTCGTGCTTGGCATTCTTGAAGCCTTCTGGGATGCCTACGAAGCATTCGGCCTCAACCTGTACGCTGGCTACTCCTACCTGGAGCAAGTGTGGGATTATCACCAGCGCATGGTCACTTCAATCGTCTCCAGCGACTACGAAACCGGCTACCAGGCCCTGATCGAACACAAGGACCTGCTCCACCACCGCCCGGCGGCTTCCGTGCCCGCTCGCGAGCCCGATAACGGCTTTCACCCGGCTGCACCTGCCGCCCTGCCGGATAACGAATAAATAAAGGAGTTTGTATGGCAACAGCCCAACCCTCTGCTGCTGTTTCTCCCCAGGCGGGGCGCGACCCCGTGATCAACGATTTTTCGATCACGGTCGGCACTGCCAACGGCTCTGGCTCGCAGACGTCCAATGTCACCCTGCTGCGCGCCCTATTCAAGATGGGCATCCCGGTTGCGGGTAAGAACCTCTTCCCATCCAACATCCAGGGATTACCAACCTGGTACACCATCCGCCTCAGCCGTGATGGTTACCTTGCCCGCCGCGAGGAGCACGAAGTCGTGGTCGCAATGAACCCCGACAGCTTTGCTGGCGATCTCAAAGACGTCTCGCCTGGCGGGGTCTTTTTTTACGACGACAGCATCCGCCTGGCTGTCAACCGGGACGACATTACTGTTTACGCCATGCCAGTCAAGGAACTCGCCCGCTCGGTGGAAGTGGCTCCGCGCCTGCGCAACTACATAGCCAACATGGTATACGTTGGCGTCCTTGCCGAAATGATCGGCATCGACATGGAAAAAATCCACCAGGCGCTCGATTTCCACTTCGATGGCAAGGCCAAGCCCATCGACCTTAACATGACTGTTATCCGTACCTCGGCTGAATGGGCTGCTGACCATCTCCCTAAGGCCGATCCCTACCGAGTCGAGCCGATGGATAAAACCAATGGATTCATTATGACCGATGGCAACACCGCCTCCGCCCTGGGCGCAGTTTATGGCGGTGTGCAGCTTGCCACCTGGTACCCCATCACCCCCGCCTCCAGCCTCGCTGAGAACCTCAATACCTACCTGCCCACCCTGCGCAAGGACCCGGTCACCGGCAAGAATACGTTCGCCGTTATCCAGGCGGAGGATGAGCTGGCCGCGATCGGTATGGCGATTGGCGGTGGCTGGGCTGGGCTGCGTTCGATGACCTCCACATCTGGCCCAGGTATCAGTCTGATGACGGAGTTCTTTGGCTTGGCGTATGCAGCCGAGATCCCGATTGTCATCTGGGATGTCACCCGTGTGGGTCCTTCTACAGGTCTGCCCACCCGTACGTCTCAAGGCGACCTCACCCAGTTATATTTCCTCGGGCACGGCGACACCAACAACGTTATCCTGCTGCCATCCAACCCCCAGGAATGTTTCGAATTTGGTTGGAAGGCATTCGATCTCGCTGAACGCCTGCAGACCCCTATCTCAATCATGTCCGATCTGGACCTGGGTATGAACCAGTGGATGACTGCTCCGTTCGAATACCCAGACCAGCCCATGGACCGCGGCAAAGTGCTGTGGGAGGAGGATATCGAAAAGCTGGGTGGTGAGTGGGCACGCTACATGGACGTGGACGGTGATGGCATCCCTTACCGCACCTTGCCCGGCAACCGCCACCCCCGTTCGGCGTATTTCACCCGCGGCACCGGTAAGGACGAGCGAGCCCGCTACACTGAAGATCACGAAACCTGGGAGCGCATGAACGCCCGCGTGAAGCATAAATTTGATACTGCCCGCACGCTGGTCCCGGCCCCGCTGTTCGAAAAAAGCAGCGTGCCCACCTCGATTGCCATTGTCGCCTTTGGCTCAACCGAACCAGCCATTGCCGAAGCGCGTGATCAGCTGCGCGACCGCCACGCCATCGATACCGACTTCATGCGCATCCGCGCCCTGCCCTTTTCACCCGATGTGCGCAGCTTTCTCGAAAATCACGAACGTATTTACGTAGTAGAGCTCAACCGAGACGGGCAGCTTAACCAGATCTTATCCATAGAGTATCCCACCCTCGCCAGCCGGCTTGTGTCTGTCGCCCACCTGGACGGCTTACCCCTGACCGCCCGCTGGGTGCGCGAGTCCATCCTGGCCCAGGAGAAAAAATAACATGTCTACCCAGGTTAACCTTGTTGGTTTGACCAAAACTGAATATCGCGGCGCTCCAAGCACTCTCTGCCAGGGCTGCGGTCACAATTCAATCGCCAGCCAGATCATTGCTGCCTCCTACGAGCTGAACCTCGTCCCCGAGGATGTGGTCAAGTTCTCGGGTATCGGCTGCTCCAGCAAAAGCCCGGCGTACTTCATGAACCGCTCCTTTGGCTTCAATAGTCTGCACGGGCGTATGCCCTCACTGGCCACCGGCGCCTTATTCGGTGATGTCACCCTCAAAGGTATCGGGATCTCTGGAGATGGTGATACTGCCAGTATCGGTATTGGACAGTTTAAACATGTTCTGCGCCGCAACCTCGATTTCGTCTACATTGTCGAGAACAACGGCGTCTACGGCCTCACTAAGGGCCAGTTTTCCGCAACATCCGAGCGCGGCCTCAAGCTTAAGTACCAGGGCACCAACCCCTACAGCCCCATAGACATCTGCGCCGAGGCCATGCTTGGCGGGGCATCCTTTGTCGCCCGCTCCTTCGCCGGTGATCCCAAGCAGGTCAAAGAGCTCATCAAAGCCGCCATCAGCCACAAAGGCATCGCCGTCCTGGACATCATCAGCCCGTGTGTCACCTTCAACAATGACGACCATGCCATGCATTCCTACGGTTGGGCCAAGGATCACGAAGCCCCGTTGCACGACATCTCCTACATCCCCCCGGCGGAAGAGATCATGCTTACAGAAGAATTCCTTCCCGGCGAAGTGCGTGAAGTCGAGCTGCATGACGGCTCGGCAATTATCCTCAAGAAGCTGGACCGGGATTACGACCCCACTGACCGTACCGAGGCCCTCAGCATCCTGGAGGAGGCCTACCAGAAGCACTACCTCATCACCGGCCTGATCTACGTGGACACCGACCAGCCCACCCTCGCTGAAATCCACAACCTGCCGGACGAGGCCCTCAACCGCCTCACCCCCGACCGCCTGCGCCCCGCCCCGGAGACGATCAAAACCGTCAACGACCTGATGTTTTAAGCAGGCCGGTAAAAAAACGCTCGAAGCTCCCTTTGCGAGCAGCGCGGGATAGTGAAATAGGTCAATCGCCCTCCCCCAATTGGGGTGGATAGACTGGAGAGATAGGTAACACCCGTAACGATTAATATCCGGGTTTATCGTATTTTTTTCCCCGCCCGCCAACCAGGATTAGGCGGCCTCACCATCTTCAATGGAAATTGGTTTTTCACCTCAGACTGGCAATAAAACGCGTAAAATTGCTTATAATTAAGGTACGGGTGCCTGGCTTGAACGCCCCAGCCCTACACCTGATTCCCGCCTGCTCGAAAGGGTGTTCCGATGACTGTTTATCTCTACCTTTCCCTGATCCCGGAAGCATTGATTGCCTCCATGCTCCCACCGGATGAATTCGGGCATTACCTTGCCGTAGGCAGCAAATACCTGACCAAAGGTCAGGCGATTTTCTTCCAGCTCGACCCGGATTTCCGGCACCCATTCTTCGAGATCGAATCCGGCTTAACCCGCTGCACCCCACATGCCGACGGTACCCTCAAGAATTCCGTTTACATCAGCATTTACCGAGTGCTCGAGCATATCCCCCTCTCCGCGGTCGCAAGTCTGTATCTCGTGACCTCATACGGGCAGACCCTGGCGATCGAGCGCGGCCCGGAGCTTCCCCTCCCAGCCCCGGCTATTACATGTACCAGGACCTTGCTCCGGTGACCAGCCTGGTCGTCAGCAAGCTGCCGCCCTCGGATTACTACCACAGCGTGACAACCAACCCGTCCAAGCTGATCCGCTTCCCTGCCCTATCCTTTGTTGAGCTTGGTTTGGGCGAGCTTGCCCATGATCCAGAGCACGGTGCCATCGGTGATCTACCGTATCCTGGCATTCCGCACATCCGCGAGTGCTTGGTAGAGCTGGAGACAAAAAACAAGCGTAACAAGCTCGTCGATCGCCTGCACTCGGCTGATTTTCCTTACCGCATGGTCCAGAGCGGCTTTTATATTGGCAGCGGGATGGAGCTGGCTTTTTACCCGATGCCCAACCACGATGAGCTGCGCGACCGCTACCATCACTGGTGGAGGATGGCTAACCTGTAGCTGGTCGGTACGGTGTAAGAACGCACCCAGAAATGCATATTGTTGAGATTTGTGCGCCGGGTGCCCTCAGGCCGCGGATGCACTCCGGCGGGCGATCATGACCATGCTGTCATGGTGTTGGTCGTTAAAATTATCAGCAGTCCAATTCCCCTTAACCCCTTCCACCTGGAAACCAACTCGCTCTAACATCAGCTGCAGCTCGTGTTTGTAGTACCAGCGCTCATTCGCATCGAAAATTTCCTCAGCCACTAGCTTGTCCTCATCGAAAAGCTGGTAGCGCCTTTTTGCACAGATGAGCTGCTCCACCCGATTGATCTCCAGGCGTTTGTAGGTCTGTACGATTCGCTGTCCATCCGCCAGGGTGTGAGCCATGAGAGGTCCATATTCATTATCACCGCCGCTTGGATCATCCGAAAGCGGCTCGCCTTTCCCGAATGGCCAGAACACATTCATAAACAGCCTGCCGCCCGGAATCAAATGGGCATGGCAGCGTCTTAAGGTTTCCCAGGCCTCATCCCGATCTGTAACCAGTACAAAGGTCCCACAGGGGATGTAGATCGTCTGGTACCGGCGGGGCATCGCCAATGATTGCATCCCCTGGCTTATCAAGGTGGGCTGGAAACCGTGGGCAGCCGCCTTCACCCGGCACTGGTTGAGCATTTCTACCGAGGTATCAATCCCATCCACATCCATTCCATGCTGCAATAAGCGCACCAGGATGCGTCCTGTCCCACACCCGATATCCAGAGCGGGACCCGGTTCGGATTTTAACTGCTCCAGCAAGTACAGGTAGTCTGGCTGTTCACGATCTCCCCCCGATGGATCCCAGGCCATCGCTGCCAATCCGGTCCAATTCATTTGTTGGCTCTTCTTTCTTTCCGCACCAGGTCAATGATCATGTACGCCACACCGACGACAATGCACACATCGGCAATATTGAACACCGGCAGGCCCGCAAACATGAAGATATCGGTCACATATCCAACCGCGAACCGGTCGATCAGATTCCCGAGCAGCCCCCCTAAGAGCAGTGCCAGCCCGAAGCGTCCCAGGTCGATTCGCCGATTGAAAGTGAGGTCAATCCCCAGGATAATTACAGCAGCCGCCAGCCCGATCAGCGTAAACGCCAGGTTGTAATTCTTGAACATGCCCAGCGCCATGCCTGTGTTCGGCAAATGCACCAGCATCACAAATCCCTGTGGGCCAACCTGGTAATCCACCGCCTGGCCGGCGTGAAGCTGGTTGCGTACCAGGTATTTTGCTCCCAGGTCCATCCACAAAACGATCTCAGCGACGACTGCCAGATAGACAAGCTCCCAGACAGAGGTGCGGTGGCGGCGCGCCAGTGGTTCAGTCATGGCCTAATTTTACCGGAAGGGAAACCTCCACTCCAGAGGAATAATCAGAGCGGAGGCGAGTCTTTCTCGAAATCATCAGGCTAATCCGGGTCACGCGTAGTGAGCCTCAAACATCAAGACAGGAACTCCCAGGGTTCTCGGAGAAATCAAAACCCTGGGAGTAAGTTAATGGAGAAATAGGTTGAATCGATGCTGAGCTTAATATTGGAATTCGAAGTCGCGCTTTGGGCCAACCTCAATGTCAACCTTTTCCTGTGTGCGCTCGCCCATGCGCACCGGGTCATTGCCGCAAGAAGTGAAATTCAAACGCAGGTTGTGGTTCAAATTCCACTCGCCATCGACGAATTCCCCACAGTACCATACGTTGCCAAAATAAACATCCTTTTCGATGGTGTAAGTGATATCACCACCGGAGGCAACATAGAGGTACGAGTAGGGAAAACCCATGTTTAACACGACTGGCTGTTCGCTATTATTGATCACTCGCAGCCTGGACGGCCAGGTGTTGGCAGCGATAAACAAAGCACCTGCAATAAGCAGAACAAGGATTAATAATATGGTCAATTTTTTCACGTTTCCCTCCTGAATGATTGTTGGTTGAGTTATTTTCGTCTGGCTGGCTTGCTTGCCAGCAGATTGCCTGAGGAATTTTGTTCGACCACGGACCTCCTTCTGAACCAGGGGCAGTGCCCCCTCATAAAAAACCAGGTTGACGGTGTTGCTCGGACAGTTACGCTCCATTTTTCGAACCATACCGTCCGAATCACCTGATTATAAATATTGCCCGCACAAACCCAATACCAATGGGTTATGCAGGTTCACCTAATGATCATTATACAAAATCTTTCTAAGAATCAATCCCCCAGATGGCTGAATCTGGGGATTGATTCTTGCAACCCAGAACCATTGGAATGTGGTGAAGGTGATTTATCCGGGGGTCCTGGATTTGTACTTACCGGGGAAATCGACCATTCATGCCACCTTGCAGCCGTTCCTGTTGGTTGCCATAGTACACCGTTACGAGAAATCTCGCTGATTTTAACCAAAGTATTTCGAATCCATTGAGATTCGCCGCCTTGATTTATGACTAACCGCATCCAACTCCCAACTCAAAAACTGATCGCCAGGCCGCCCGCCCGCGTAGAGAACTAACTGCTATGCGGAAATTTCTCAGATTGGGTTAATCCCCATGGTGCTTGCGGACTGCGTGCACAGGCATTTATTATCCTCAGTGTATATCTCTCCAAGAAAACAAAGGCCTGCGCCATTTTCGGCCACAGGCCAATACTCGTCTTCAATCATGGAAAACTGCCGATCTTGTTCCATGAGACGCCGGTATTCAGGCGAGACCCGGCTTGTTATCCAGAGTACCCGGTCCATTCTTGGCTATGAAAGGTTTTCCTCCCGCTCGATCTCGACTTTCAGCAAGCGAGAATTCATCCACATCATAACTAATCCCACCAGGAGCAGCGCCAGGAGGAAGATCCCAAAAAATCCCATCAGCCCGCTGTCAGCAAAAGGTGAGGCAACAGGTAGCTCAATTCGGATAAGTGCCAGAACCAGCCCCTGGATTACTTCATGAATTAACGCCGCTGTGCCCAAAACCAGCCACCAGCGCTCGCCGCGGGTTAATGTGACTTGCTTCAGTGGTCCAGAGCCGTCGACAAAGCTTTTACCGACCCAAATCACCTCCAGGTAAACCACAACCTGCAGAAGTAGGAACATGACCGAATACAACCCGCCTGGGACGGTGCCCCACATGGTGCTAAACGGGTTGGAGCGGAATATATCTGCACCCAGCACCGAGTATCCCAGGCCAATCCCGATCAGCGTACGTAAAAAGACCAAAAGATCTGCCAGTACAAGGGTGATCATGCCCGAGAATCCCAACCAGATTGCGATTGTCAGTCCACGATTGATCCAGGAAGCTCCGCGTTTTGCCTCCATGGCATCCACTGGTGCAGATTCATCATCACCGGCGCCCGCATCTGGTGGACTTGCCTCATCATCTGCCTCTGACTCGAGATCCACAACCTCTGGTTCAGACGTCGGTTCAATTTTCTCCGCTTCCTCAGGAAAATCAGCATCCTCACCAGTGGTGAGTATTGGATTGCGCAGAAGAGCTCGCCCCGCAACCCATAATGCAAAGAAAATCACCAGGACCTGCAGAACACTGAAGACAAAGCCGGTCCAGATCGAAATTTGAGCGATCGTATTGTTATCCAAAATAGCCTCCCACATGATTTTGGTATCGATCCACAGCCCTTCGTGATGCTGCGGCGGGCGTTTGGACCTGGATGATATAATACATCAAACTTGGTTCGCGAACATGGACAATTTGAAGCGGGCGGCAGCATTTCGCTCACATTCGAGGAGGTCAGGTTTGGACAACATTACGAAGATCCTTGGCACCAAAACTCCTGTAGCAGAACCGGGTCGCGCGGCCCGCGGTTTTCGGAAAACAAAATCTGGGTTTTTGAGGGTGATTTTCTCCGTTTTCAAATCTGCTTTCAAGGCTGTATCGATCATCCTTGCAGCTGCAGCAGGGAATTTTGTTGGTGATAAGCTCCGCGCTCAGGTGACACAGACTCCAGGACATCAGCTCGAATTCGTTCAAACCGATGATTACGGCAATACATTTATTGCTGCAAATTTGTTGCTTTCAAATTTTTTGCCTGCTATCCTGGTATCCTTGTTCGCCCGCCCGCGCTGGGCATTTGCCTTCCTGGGTGGGCTGGCTGCCAGCTTCATCTTGGGGGATCAATATGAGGATTGGCTCTGGGAAAAATTGGATGAGCTCCTTACCGGGGGTGACCCGACTCGCAATTGGCCCCAGCCGGAGCTGCCCCAGCCAGCTGCCCGTCCCCATCCGTGATATCTGTTTGAACTCCTAACATCGTTACTACGCTCAATTCCAGGCAAACGGAATTTCCGCTTGGCATTCCCAGGCCGGTTTGGAGTCATCCAGGTTGGAAAACATCACCGGTTTGATTAATTGGAAGGTATATTTCTGCCCAATTAATGCCGTTTACGCTTCAGGAGCATCAGCCCCACCAAAGCTAATGGCCAGATCCAGGCCAGATCGACTTCGAGTCCGCGCGGTGCAGTTTCGATGCTCGGGTCAAAGCGGATCAGGTAAATGCGATTCTTGTGAGCAGCAATAGCATCCGCGTTGTTTTCAATTCCCAGCGAACGTAAATACCACCTTGTCAATGGCGGATCGTGGCGCTCAAACACCGCCAGCACCTCCACCAATTCGTGGTCATCATCCACCCGAACTGCAGTTGCCGCCTCGGTTCCCTCATTGGTCTGTATCGTGACATGCGGGTCTGCAACAAGATTGCGGTACCACTGAGCTTTTTCACCGAAGGCTGCGATCGCATATTTCTTGCCGTTGCTGCGGTAATATTCCACCATCGTCGGGCGCGGCTGGCCGCTTATACGGCCGCGTGTGGTCAGCAGTAGGAATAATTTACCCGTCAAAGGACCCAGACCCAATCGCCAGAACAACAATGGGAACTTGAACGCCAAACGCCCAAAAGGGCCAGCCGGGTAGATCCGTTCCATGGGTATCACTTCTGGCGTTACCTTGTTCATTTTCATCCTTCCAATCCCAAAATGCCGCGTTGCACCGACTCTATACGGCGGCGCAGTTTGCGTGGCGCATATGGTTCCCAGGCTGCCAGCAGTCCAAGATAATGTTGGCTCCCACTGGCAGCGATCATCTCCAAAAGCCGCAGTTGGGCTTCCATGTCAATATCGCTGAATTCGCTGAAATCAATTGGTGCATCATCCTCTAACAGCTGATCAAATTCTGCTAACAGCTCCGCTGCCAGCGTGCTGCGCTCAATTTCTTTTCCTGCTGATGTTAAGGAAACACGCTCTCCCTGGCGGGAAGTATCCAGCTGCAAGTATCCCGATTCTATGGTCAGGTTGACCAAGGACTGGATTTGCTCTGTATCCAGGGATTCGTAGATACCAAACACCGGGCAGCTTTCCAAACCCAGCTTGCGCAGCCGAGGTTCTTTTGTCCCCTTCAACACCTGAACCAACATCGCGCGGCCGCCGCGCTGGTTGATATCATCTGCAGCCCGCAGGATCACAATCTTATGCTGCTCTGTTAATCCGCGCCTCGGGGCACCTTTTCTAACAACATAAGCCGCTTGTGAATCGTTCATACTTCAATATTGGGCTCAGGCGTTGCCATACAGCGCTTCCTGGATTTCACCCAGGAGGGCTGCTTCTTCGTCATCGATGCGCTTCCCACCAAATCCTAAAAATCCACCGGTGCGAGTGGCGGAGGCAACGTCCTCGACAACCTTCATCACCAACTGTCTGTACTCCTCCGCTTGCAACTCAGTGCCGCGGCTCTGGATGAGCCGGACCGCTTCCCGGCACATCGCCAGCATTTTTGCCTTATTTTGATCAAAATTTTCGGATTGGTCCGGGCTTTCGAGCAGTTCGTCAGCGGGTGATTGTTCATTTTCGGCCTCAGGCGTCTCATCTGGCTCTACCTCTTCAACTTGCAGTAGATCCCAAATGAGTGGATCACCATCAAAGTCTTCTTCCATCTCGTCCAGGGTTTTGAAGATCGCCAGAGATTGACGAATCATCCCACCTGGTTTTAATGCCACCATGACCCCGCCTGCCTCCAGGATCGTACCTCGCAGCAGGTCCCATTCATCCGTCGAGTAATCACTTTTTGTGCTCATCGATCGCATTCGCTCCTGTCATTAAGTGTGGCATTTATTATAGTCGATCCGTGGAACGGTTCTTCAATAAACGGAACGCAACACCGGACTGATAGCCAATTCCCTTCGAGGGTCTGACCAGGAAAAGGGTTATACTTGCGGTAATTCAACCAACGAAGGTGGCTCATGGCAGAAGATCAAGAAAACGAAAAATCTCAACCAGAATCTCGGACTGATGTGATGCATGACCGGCTGGTCGAGACCCGCCATCAGGTGGTTATCGATGGACGCAAAATCCAATACACTGTTACAACTGGAACCCTGATCCTCAAAGCCGAGGTTTCAACAAAAAAGGAAACCCAGAAAGAAACCCCCAAGGATTTTGAAGAGCCAAAAGCCGCGATCTTTTTTATCGCCTACACCCGCGATGGCGTGGATGACCTGGAATCTCGCCCGCTCACATTTTCTTTTAATGGTGGGCCAGGCTCGTCCTCAGCTTGGCTCCACCTGGGCTTGCTGGGTCCTCGCCGGGTGTTAATGGATGAGATGGGTAATTCCCTCCCACCAGCTTACCGCCTGGTTGAAAACGAGTACTCTTTGTTGGACGTAACCGATCTGGTGTTCATCGATCCTGTCAGCACAGGCTTCAGCCGTGCTGTGCCGGGGGAGGACGATCGTGAATTCCACGGCTTCCAGAAGGATATCGAATCAGTCGGGGATTTTATCCGCCTTTATACCAGCCGTTACAAGCGTTGGGCTTCTCCAAAATTCCTGATCGGGGAGAGTTATGGCACCACACGTGCCGCTGGCCTTTCGGGGTATCTACAGGAACGACATGGATTCTTTTTGAATGGAATTATGCTCATTTCTGCAGTCCTGAACTTCCAGACTCACGATTTCCAGGTTGGGAACGACCTGCCATATATCACATTTCTACCCACCTACGCCGCCACCGCCTGGTATCACCAGTGCCTGGAGCCAGGGTTGCAAGCCAAACCTCTCCGTGAATTCCTGGATGAAGTTGAACAATTCACTGCCCGTAGCTATGTTCCGTCCTTAATGCAAGGCGCGTCCTTATCTCCGAATGAACGTCAGGAGCTGATTGACCAATTGTCGCGCTATACCGGCCTGACACCAGAATACATCGACCGGACTGAACTGAGAATCGAGATATTTAAATTCGTAAAGGAATTACTGCGCAGTCGTAAACGCACTATTGGTCGCCTGGATACCCGCTTCACCGGGGTGGATCGCAACTCTTCCGGGGAATCTTTCGAGTTCGACCCCAGCTACAGTAATATCCTGGGGTGTTATACTGCCATGCTGAACCACTATATTACCGGTGAACTGGAATTTACCAGCGACCTGCCATACGAAATCCTGACCGGGCGCGTTTGGCCCTGGAGCTATAAGGAATACGAAAATCGTTTTGTCGATGTCAGCGAAACATTACGCCAGGCGATGTCTCAGAACCCGCACCTCAAGGTGTATATCGCCAATGGGTATTTCGATCTAGCAACTCCATACCATGCCACCGAATACACAGTCAACCACCTGGGGCTGGATACATCTCTGCAACAGAATATCCGCATGTCATATTTCGAGGCCGGGCATATGATGTATATCCATCTCCCCTCTTTGCAAAAGATTCGCCGTGAGCTCGTTGATTTCCTGGTAGCCGCATTACCTGCGAACGTCTGAATCAAATTCTTGATCACTGGCTCCTGATGGGAAGCCAATTAATTTGACAAATGATATTGAGGTAATCGGAGACCTGCGCGAGTATTCGTTGGTTACACTTGCAGACAGGTTCGCCCCTGAAACTGCGAGGGCCGCAGCATTCAATTGTGCAATCGGTATAATCGAATGAATTGCTTAAAGGCAGGTATGCTGATCTGTATTGCATATGTCCTGGCAGGGTGCGCCCAACCTGGAATTTACTCACCAACCGAAGGGGCTACGACCATGCCTGATGCCACCAGCCTGGGGTTTGAAATCAGCTCCAGCTCCGATCAAGTGGAAATCGTGTTTAACGATAATGTACCGTTTTTTGAAGTACACAGCCCTTCCGGGATCGGCAGCGCTCGCGTGGTCGTTAAACAGACGCCGATTAATGGTCCTCTTGGTGTGCGCCTGTATCTGGCCGGATTGGAAAATCTGACTCTGGTTTACGATGAGGTTATCCTTACGCTTTCTATCTCCAGTGCAGATCCGGAGCTTATCACCCGATCCATGCAGATAGGCGCTACCAATCAGCAGGATATTACGCAGGACAGCCCCTATTGGATGGATGTGCAGCAGGCCATCAGCTCAGTGAACCAGGAACCGTATTTCGCCGTATCATTACCAGATGCGTTATTCCAATCCGGCGCGACCGAGTTCGAACTATCCTGGATTGATTTTTACCGCTGAGTGAGGTGATGAATGGCTAACAGATACCGTATTCACTTGTTGACCGCCGGGATAATTTTATTCGCCCTTCTAATGGCAGGCTGCAGCAACGATCCCAATCTCCAGATTATTCAAGGATCCTGGTTTTATGAAGACCCTCACCTCAAAGTAGTTGAAGGCCAACCTCACTGGATTGAACGCTGGATCTTTGACCGGGGCAGCTTTGCGAATTCTGGGTGTTGTTTTGGTGAAGTTAACATCACTGGCAGCTACCGCATCCTCGAAAGTGATGAAAACCTGCTGTTGCTTGAACTTTACAACATGCAGGGTACACAGGGTACCATGGTGATCGACCGGGATACGGTTACCACGATGCAGGTCAAAATCGATCCGGAGACCGATACGCTTATTATCGGTCGCACAGGCCCATACAGCCGCGTTTCACCCTGATGGATCCCGACAATCGAGTTTGAAGATCAAAAACGGATAGACGCTCTAATTCCAGGTTGGTATGATGTTGGAAAAGGAGCACAGCATGGATACTAGACTGCTTGAGAACCAGTTTATGATGGATGAAGATAGTTTATGGGATTTATTTAGCCAGCGAGATTCCAGCAGTGATGGCCTTTTCCTGGTTGGTGTACTCACCACCGGGATCTACTGCCGGCCCTCCTGCCCGGCGCGACGCCCATTGCGGAAAAATGTGCGTTTTTATGCCGATGAAGAATCCGCGGTTGCAGATGGATTGCGCCCCTGCCTGCGCTGCCGCCCAAATGAACAGGCATTCGAAGCCCAGGTTGTGGACCAAACTTGCCGCTATATTACAGATCATCTCGACGAAACGCTGACACTGAATGATCTCGCCACTGCAGTTTTTGTCTCCCCATCGCACCTGCATCGTTTATTTAAACACGCCCTGGGCGTTACCCCCCGCCAATGGATTGCCCAACGCCGGGCCGAACGCTTTGCTGAACTACTTGTGCAGGGCAGCAGCGTCACAGACGCTCAAAATGCAGCTGGCTACGGTTCCTCAAGCCGGGTGTACTCGGGAGATGGCGGAGTTCCCGGCATGACTCCCGGAGATTATCGACGCAGAGGGCAGGGCCTGCTCATCCGGTACACAATTGTAGAGTGCCCGCTTGGGCGCCTGATGGTTGCCGCCACGGAGCGTGGAGTGTGCCAGGTGGCCCTGGGTGACGAGGATCGTTCGCTGGTCAGTGTTTTGCTTTCGCGGTTTCCGGCTGCCGAATTCAGCTCCGATGACGCCGCGTTGGAGCACCAGGTAGCATCTGTGCTGGCATACCTCGCAGGGCGGGAGCCAAGCCTTGACCTGCCCCTCGATTTGCAGGTAACTGCATTCCAACGGCAGGTTTATGATGCCCTGCGCCGGATTCCTTCCGGTGAAACCCGCACATACAGCCAGGTAGCTGCGGCTATCGGTCGCCCCAGTGCAGTCCGGGCGGTGGCTAATGCGTGTGCCGCTAATCCTGCCGCCTTGATTGTGCCCTGCCACCGGGTAGTGCGGATGGACGGCAGCCTGGGAGGGTACCGTTGGGGAGTAGCACGTAAGCAAGCTTTGCTTGAAATGGAAGCTCAGCCGCTCTTTACGGAAGATTATTCGATTTAGCTAAACAATCTTCCTACGTTGTATATAACGATCATAAGAAAACCACAAAGCAGTGTACAAGTTATCCACTGCCTTGTGGTTTTATTAAATTATTCATCGAACTGACAGGTAATTTTACAAATTCGCAGTTCGTGAGTCGATGCCTGTCGCGCCGCTGGGGTGAGCGTCCTCGACTTGCTCGATCTGCGGCGTACCATTCCCTTCGGCACAACGCACCTCAAACAAGTGCTCTCCTGCTTCGAACGGCCACTCGAATCGCCAGATGACCCAGGTCGTTTCGGAAAGTGGTGCGCGGAGCTGGGCCTCCTGCCAGGAACCGCCATCCACGCGGACTTCAACTTTGGATATGCCGCGGTCCCCCGCCCAGGCAATCCCCCCTACCGGCACACGGCGCTGCTCCCCATCCTCGATGATCATATCCACCGCGACAGTATCGATCACGGAGGTAGCCTTTATCTGGGCAATTTCATCCCAACCGCGCTCGACCCAAAAACCTTCGCTGTATTCGTCCGTTACGAGCACCTCCGTGATCCATTTTGGCTGCTTCATTCCAAAACGATCGGGGATCCAGATACGTAGCGGGAAGCCGTGATCCACCGGTAGTGTGTTTCCATCCCAGCTGTAGCAGAACATAATCCGCTCATCGGAATTGATCAGGTCCAGCGGGATGGTTTCATAAAACCCGTCACCCGAACCAATATGTAAATATCGGGCTTCCGGCCTGACGCCTGCATCTGCCAGGACGGCCTGTACACTCGCTCCGGTCCATTGGGTTGTTGAAATCAGAGTAGTACCCACCCGACCTGATATACACGATATCGTTACATACTGGTCTCTTGCCGGGTAGTTGTTGCGCAGGTCATCCAATGTGAGCATGAGTGGGTTAGCGACCAGCCCGGTCACCGGAAGGCGCCACGTGCTGCCGTCAATCACCGTCGGCTCAAGCTCGATAAATACTTTGTAATGGTCCTTGATTGGCGTATATTCCGGGCGCGTCCCTGGTACAGGCACCACCGGGTCGTTTGCATTGGGGAAAATCTGGCCTTGCGTACTGGTTGACTCATGTGCCAATGAACCATCCGGACCCGTGTCTTCGCGGCTGGCAAGCAGCACCCCTAAGCCAGCCCCCAGAACCGTGATCGTCGCCGAGCTGGCTCCAAGGGTGATGAGAAATTGTCGCCGGCTGAGCGTCTCGGCAGCGTGAGGCTCGCTTTCTGCATCACCTTCATCTTTAACAGCAACAAGACCTTCCAGCCGCCGGTAGGCAAATGCGAAGAGCATTCCCCAGGCCAGGAAAAGCGCCAGGAGCCAGATCAATCCAATCAGCGGCTGATTCGAGCTTTGTTCAGCACCCAGGCTGATTGTGATTAGAGGCAATCCGAACAATGCTCCGCACACCAGGCCATTCAGCCAGCTGCCCCGGAGCTTCAATGCTTTGAAAATCAGATAAAAAATAATTCCCGTCACAATCCCCATACCAAAAAACATGCTCAATGCCATCAACTGCTCGGCGGTTTTGGCAGTGCTGGCAACATTTAGCCCAACCCGCAACAGCATATTAATCATTAAATCGATCCCGAAGGTAATCATCGGGCCTGGGAGCACACCTGACATCCAATTAAATACGTCGAACGGCACGAATGGCAGCCCGGCGAGCTGGTTTGCCAGGTACATTAAACCCATGAGCGGAGCTGTTAACAGAGCCCCGATAAGCGCGCCTTTACCAATGGTTTTTAACATTCGAACTCCTTCCGATCGAAACCATCCCTACTTTATTATCCTAGCGCAAAAATGCCTTTCCAAATCTTAAGCTCACCTTACATCTTTCGAATTATCTGCAGGTAATGAATTTCCGCTCTTATTTTCTGCAGGTATTCACGCTCAGCCGTTTGGGTTAATTTGAGAATAGACCTGGACCAGTGATCTGACAAATTTTATTCACACTGCTGGTATCTGGATATGAATTTAACAGTTTTTTTGCCCAGCCTCCCATAAAAACTTGACAAATCCCTATCCTCGCCTATAATCTAACCAAACTTATCGACTAAAGGCGTCGATGAGGACGAGTACGCTGCGCAACGGCAGCCCAGAGAGCGGGATACGCTGAAAACCCGCCTGCACGATGCAGCCGAATGGCCCTCAGAGCCGCAGGGTGAAATGTATCTAACAGAGTAGCCTGTGCCGGAGTTGCCACCGTTATCACGGCAAAGGGTATGCCAGTAATCGGGTAATTTTGTCGATTACCCGTACCCCACTGAGTGAGGCTGGCCTCTTTCCCCCGTCAATTCACCGGCGGGATTTTTGTTTCTTCAACCCAATCGGCCTGGCCGGCCTAACCAGGGTGGCACCGCGCGAGCCTCTCGCGTCCCTGGGCAGTCCTGTTCGCTGGACAGCTGCCAAGGACGTGAGAGGCTTTTTTTTGAACCATGCGGTTTCGAGGAGGCATTCATGCTAGGCATTACATCAGATCAATCCCTATTATCCACTCGCCAGAACACCTCGGTGCGGCCTAATCTTATGCCTGTTGTGCGCGAGCTGCCAGCCGACCTGGAGACGCCTGTATCACTCTATTTGAAGCTCGCCGGCACAGGACCATCCTTTCTCCTGGAAAGTGTCACTGGTGGTGAACAGGTTGCCCGGTACTCCTTTATTGGTGTTCAGCCAAGGCGTGCCTATATCTTGCAGGATGGTGCGATGCGTGTTGCCGATCAGGAAACCTCACGTATCCTGCCATTGCCGCCATCCGGCGACCCACTCGACCTGCTGCGCCAGGAGCTCGACTGCTGCCGGCCTCAGCCTGTTGCCGGGCTCCCGCGCCTGATCGGTGGCCTGGTGGGATATCTTGGCTACGATGTCATCCCATACTTCGAATCCAATGTCCCAGCCGGGCCTGGGAATTCGCTGCCGGGCAGCTTGCCCCAGGCAATTTTCCTGTTGGCAGATACACTCGTTGCTTTTGACCATGCTTATGGCAAAGTAATCCTCATTGCTAGCGTCCATCTGGATATTGGAGAGGCAGATGCTCTTGAAGGTGCCCAAAAACGCCTGGACGATCTAGAAGCACGCCTAAGAACCGCTCTCCCTGACCAAACAATCGAGAAGGTCGCAAATGACGAACTTTCCCGAGACAGCCTGCATTCCAACACCAGCCGTTCCACATTTTTAGAAGTTGTTGAAACAGCCCGTGAGCACATTGCTGCTGGAGATATCTTCCAGGTTGTGCTCTCTCAACGCCTCGAACGCCAGACTACCGCAGCACCATTTGATATCTACCGGTCACTGCGGCGCCTTAATCCTTCACCGTATATGTTTTTCTTTGACTTCGATCGCCTGGCAGGTGAAGAACCATTCTACCTGATCGGAGCATCCCCTGAAATGAATGTACGCCTTAAGGACGGCATTGCTACCGTGCGCCCAATTGCAGGCACACGCCCACGCGGTTCAACTCCAGAGGAAGATGACGCCCTCGCGGCAGATTTGTTGGCAGATGCCAAGGAGCGCGCCGAGCATATTATGCTCGTTGATTTGGGACGCAACGATCTGGGGCGTGTCTGTGAATATGGCTCGATCAAGGTACCCGAGCTGATGGCGGTCGAACGATATTCGCATGTCATGCATATCGTCTCTCAGGTAGAAGGCCAACTAAGACAGGATTGTGATGCCTTCGACCTGCTTCGCGCCACTTTCCCAGCGGGCACTGTCAGTGGTGCACCCAAAATCAGGGCTATGCAGATTATCAACGATCTTGAAAAAGATGCACGCGGCCCATATGCTGGGGCCGTGGGTTATTTTTCTTTTGACGGTTCAATGGACACTTGCATCACGATCCGTACACTCCAAATGTCTGGAACCCGCATCAGTGTCCAGGCTGGTGCAGGTATAGTCGCTAGACTCAGACCCCGCTCGTGAATATGCAGAAACACTCAACAAAGCCCGTGCCCTTGCCCAGGCTGTGGAAAATGCCGAAACGGGGCTGGTTTGAAGGAGCATCGATGATCGCAGTCATTGATAATTACAACTCGTTTACTTATAACCTGGTGCAGTACTTTGGTGAGTTGGCTGGTGAAGTATGTGTCTTTCGCAACGATGCCATCACTCCGGCAGCCCTGGAAGCCCTACAACCAAGCCACATCGTCATATCCCCTGGGCCAGGTACCCCCGATGATGCTGGTATTTCCAAGGATGTCATCCGGACATCTGGGGCTCAGCGACCCATCCTGGGCGTGTGCCTGGGCCACCAATGTATCGGTGAGGTATATGGTGGTAAGGTCAGTCGTGCCGGACGCTTGATGCACGGCAAGACGTCCAATATCCATCACTACGGCGACGGACTCTTCCTGGGTGTGCCCAGTCCCTTTATTGCTACCCGTTACCATTCATTAATCGTAGAAGAACCCCTGCCTCCTGACCTGGAAGTGGCAGCCTTCACCACCGCCAGTGAGGTTATGGCCCTGCGCCACAAGAAACTGCCTGTATACGGGCTGCAGTTTCACCCCGAATCCATTCTTACCCAATATGGCAAACAGATACTGCGCAATTTCCTGTCACTCAATGCGAATTGATTACTGTTGGTATATGGCTGGTGAAAGGAGACCAAAATGTTAAAACCATACCTTGCCCAACTGCTTCAGGGTAACGACCTGACTGCTCCTGAAGCCGAAGCTGCCATGGATGTGATCATGAGAGGGGAAGCCACCCCGGCTCAGATTGGCGGCTATCTGGTTGCCTTGCGCATGAAAGGGGAAACTGTTGCAGAAATAACTGGTTCGGCACGCTCAATGCGCCGGCATGCCAGCCCGGTGCTTTTAAACTCAAATAGCAGCCCCCTGCTTGACACCGCCGGAACAGGAGGCGACGGTCGCCACACTTTTAATATTTCTACCGCCGCTGCTTTTATTATTGCAGGTACAGGTTTCCGCGTTGCTAAGCATGGCAACCGGGCTGCCTCTTCGCGGTGTGGCAGCGCAGATGTTCTCGCGGCTCTGGGAGTCAATCTGGACCTGACACCACAACAGGTAGCACGATGTATCGAAACCGTGGGAATCGGCTTCTTATTTGCACCCCGATTTCACCCTGCTATGAAGTACGCCATCGGCCCTCGCCGCGAGCTGGGCCAACGCACAATTTTTAATTTACTGGGGCCGCTCACGAATCCAGCTGGAGCCACCCACCAGTTGATCGGGGTTTACGATCCTGCCCTGACCCAACCCATTGCAGAAGTGCTGGGGGAGCTGGGAGGGAGTGCTGCTCTGGTTATCCACGGACCCGGCGGGCTGGATGAGCTGTCCACTAGTGGTTTGAACCGAGTCAGCCAATTGTCTGGAGGCAGCGTACGCACTTATGATCTCGACCCTACCGGCCTTGGTCTGCGACCGGCGTCCCCTGCAGACCTGCAGGGTGGTGAGCCAGAAGAGAACGCCCAAATATTTCGAGATCTTCTGATGGGGCATACCAAGAGCCCGCTGGTCGATGTAGTCCTGCTGAATGCGGCAGCAGCCCTAGCTGCCGGGACAGGAGATCTGCCCGCTGGATTAGTAGAAGCTCGCCGTTCTATAGAATCGGGGGCAGCCTATCAAAAATTGGAGAGTTTGATCGCAGCAAGCCAGGATCTTGCCTCAACACTGCCAACCTATGCCAGTGGGGGATCAACTTCATGAGCATCCTGTTCGAGATTTTCGCTCAAAAACGCTTGGAAGTCGCGCACAATCAGGCTCACAAGCCATTGGAACAGATACAGGCAGCGGCGCAGGCGTGCCCGCCAGCAAAGGATTTCGCTGGAAGCCTGAACCACAGGACCTTGCCTGATTTTCCGGCATTGATCGCGGAAGTAAAGCATCGTTCGCCCTCGCGTGGGATCTTGCGGGAGAACTTCGATCCAGTCCAGATCGCAATGCAATACATCAAAAATGGTGCATCGGCGATCAGTGTACTCACCGACGAACAATATTTTGGTGGCAGCCTGGAGGCAATGCGTCTGGTCGCTGAGATACCAGGCCGCCCACCACTGTTACGCAAGGATTTTATTTTCCACCCCTACCAGATATTCGAAGCTCGCCTGTATGGTGCCGACGCGGTGTTGTTAATTGCTGCCATGCTATCTGCTGCGCAGCTTTCCGAGCTGTACGACACTGCGAACGAGCTGGGTATGGCAGCCCTGGTTGAAGTCCATACTGCGGCTGAGCTCACCTCGGCTTTGGACGTGAAACCTACATTGCTTGGCATTAATAACCGCGATTTAAATACGTTCGATGTTCGCCTGGAGACGACTTTTGAACTGCGGCAAATGATTCCAGCAGGGATTTGTCTGGTTTCGGAATCTGGTATTCATACCTGTCGGGATGTACAAAATCTGGCGGCTGCAGGTGTGGATGCTGTGCTGGTTGGAGAAGCATTGATTACTTCTCCTGACTTACCTGCGAAAGTCCGCGAGCTCTCGGGATTCCACTCAACACCTCAGGTTCAGCCATGAGAGTCAAAATATGCGGGATTACAAATCTTGATGATGCACTGGCGGCAGTTGAACTGGGTGCAGACATGATTGGGTTTAATTTTTTCCGGGCCAGCCCCCGGTACATCGCACCAACCGCCGCCGCCCGGATCATCAACCAGCTGCGTGAAAAGTACCCGCAGGTGAAGCTGGTTGGAGTATTCGTAAACGAACCCGCACCCCAAATCCAGCGCGTGCTGTCTGGGTGTAATCTGGATGTGGCCCAGCTTTCGGGGGATGAACCAGTCATAGACCTGGAGGCTCTTGATGGGCGTGCTTTTAAAGCCCTTCGCCCTGCAGATCGCAAGTCCGCCTTCGGACCAGGCTGAAGAATTTGCCCAACCAGAAGGCGAACCGGCGCTGCTGTTCGATGCGAATGTCGTCGGAATGTACGGCGGAAGCGGGCAAACCGCTGATTGGGAAATCGCCCGCCAGCTTGCAGGGAAATATGCACTCCTGTTGGCAGGTGGGCTGACTCCGGATAACCTTTCCAAGGCACTGAACACTGTCAATCCCTGGGGCGTGGACGTGGCATCAGGGGTAGAGACGGCTCCTGGCCGAAAAGATTATCGAAAAATGGCCAATTTTATTGAAACGGCTCACCAATTCGAGCGCGGAGCAAGCAAATGACACTATCTATTGAACCCGGAACGCAAGCACTGGCTTCAAAACCACAACCGCTGCCATCCAAATTTGGCCCGTTTGGCGGTCAATTCGTCCCAGAAACACTGATGCCCGCCCTCGCGACCCTGGAGGAAGCCTACTCGCAAATCACCGTGGATGGAATCTTTCAGGCTGAATTCAAGGATCTGCTGCACACCTACGTTGGCAGACCTACTGCCCTGACCCATGCCCGCCGCCTCTCTACCTTGCTCGGAGGTGCACAAATTTACCTCAAGCGCGAGGATCTGGCACATTCTGGCGCTCATAAGATCAATAATGCGCTTGGTCAGGCACTCCTGGCGCACCGCATGGGCAAAAAAAGGATTGTCGCTGAAACCGGGGCAGGACAGCACGGAGTAGCGTCAGCTACCGCGGCGGCTTTGCTTGGCCTGGAATGTATCGTCTACATGGGTACAACAGACATCGCCCGCCAGCAAGCAAATGTACACCGTATGCGCCTCCTGGGAGCTGAGGTCCGTCCGGTGGATTCAGGAAGCCGCACATTGAAGGATGCAATCAACGAAGCTATTCGCGACTGGGTGACGAACGTTCACACCACTTATTACTTGCTCGGTTCAGCGCTCGGACCTCATCCTTACCCAACAATGGTCCGTGATTTTCAATCCGTGATTGGTTCTGAAGCCCGCCGCCAGATCATCGAACAGGCAGGGTGCCTGCCATCGACATGTATCGCCTGTGTGGGGGGCGGTTCAAATGCAATTGGGCTTTTCAGTGCATTTTTAGAGGACGAGCAGGTCGAGCTAGTCGGCGTGGAAGCCGCTGGCACAGGCCTGGAGACCGGCAAGCATGCTGCACGATTTGGGGATGAAGCTCTCGGACGTCCGGGAGTATTGCATGGCACGTACACTTATGTTCTCCAGGATGCCTCGGGGCAAATCGCCGAAACCCACTCGCTTTCTGCAGGCCTGGATTACCCCGCCGTTGGCCCAGAGCATGCCTACCTGCGCCAGATTGGCCGAGCCGTATATACTTCAGCTCGCGATGATGAAGCCCTGGCAGCATTTCAGCAGCTGGCACGCACAGAAGGCATCCTGCCTGCTTTAGAATCTGCCCATGCGGTTGCCGAGGCGATCAAACGCGCTCCCAGGCTGCCAGCCAAATCTGTGCTGCTCGTCAATCTATCAGGACGAGGGGATAAGGATCTGGACAGCGTATTAAGAGCACTTGGATTGGAGGCTTGAGGATGCCAACAAATTCTGGACTCGAGGTAAATATTAACAACCAGAAATCTAGCCCACGCAGCGGCGTGGACCAAATAACTGCCGCGTTTGCCCGGGCGTGTGCTCAAAAACGGGCAGCCCTCATTCCTTATTTCACGCTGGGTTTTCCTACTCCAGAGATTTCGCTCGATATTGTGACTGCGATTGCGGAAGCCGGGGCCGATTTGATCGAGCTGGGCATTCCATTTTCAGATCCGCTTGCAGACGGGCCAACAATCCAGCATTCCACCCAGGTTGCCCTTCAAAACGGGGTCACCCCTGCCCAATGTCTGGAGATGGCAGCCGCATTACGCCGGCGCGGGGTCGCGAAGCCGCTGTTGTTCATGGGATATATCAATCCGATGCTGGCTTATGGGCTGGCAGACTTCGTCAAGCAAGCCGCTGCATCAGGAATCTCTGGATTGATCGTGCCTGACCTTCCCCCGGAAGAAGCAACTGAATTGGAAAACTTGTGTAGTCTCCAGGGGATTAGTTTGGTGTATCTCGCAGCCCCAAACACTACCACTCACCGTCTTCAGCTTCTTGCCAGACGGACGAGCGGATTTCTTTACCTGGTTTCACTAACTGGAGTCACGGGGGCTCGCTCAGGTCTCCCTGTTGGTCTGGAAGAATTTACGATGCGTGCTCGCCAAATTGCACAAACACCGATTGCTGTAGGATTTGGCATATCCACCCCGGAACAAGCCGAGGCGGTGGCCCTCCTCGCCGATGGGGTGATCGTAGGCTCGGCATTGATTCGCGCTGTCAGCAACTCTGACAACCCCCCTTACGCAGCCGCAGAGTTTGTCAGCAGCCTGTTAAAAGGACTGAGCATATTCCCGCACGGTTAACGCGTATGAACATAACAGTTTTGTTAACCCGATTAAAACAAAATTTAACCTATGTCTACTTGACATACATAATTTCAACGTTACAATCTTTACTATCTAGAGAATTTTATTCTCATTCAAAATGGAAGTATTACCCCAAACTATGCTTCGTTACGCAACCATTTACTCCTTTTGGCGCTTCTTTTATTACGGCAGGAAAAGCTTCCCCGCCGTTGGCAACGCTTAATCCGGAGTGCTGGTTCATAAACCCGTTTCCCGGCGCGAGACCAACGGTCTCGCGTTTTCCTTTCCAGGAAATGAGCCCAGGAGGAATAGCTGATGATGATTATTATGCGTAGTGATGCCACCCAGGAACAAATAGCTGCGGTAGTTGAACGAGTTGAACGCAGCGACTGCCGGGCCCATCTATCACGCGGCACAGAACGGACCGTTATCGGAGCCATCGGTAATGGTCGCCGCGTCGAGCCCGATCCCTTTGTTCACCTGCCTGGAGTAGCCCAGGTGGTTCCGATATCCCGTCCATATAAACTGGCCTCGCGCGAGTTCTCCCCGGACGACACGGTATTTCCCCTGGATGGAGTCTTGATGGGCTCAGATGAAGTCGTGATCATCGCTGGTCCATGCTCAGTGGAGAGCCGCAGCCAGATTTTAGAAACCGCTCAGGCGGTCAAGGAGGCTGGCGCCCGCGCCTTGCGTGGTGGAGCGTTTAAGCCGCGCACCTCCCCGTATTCTTTTCAGGGAATGGGCGAAGCCGGCTTGGAACTGCTCGCTGAAGCACGGGAGCTTACAGGACTACCGATAGTCACAGAAGCCATGTCCCCAGAGCAGGTGCCCCTGGTAGCAAAATATGCTGATGTGATCCAGATCGGCGCTCGCAATATGCAAAATTATGCCCTGCTGCACTCGGCGGGTGAAAGCCAGCAGCCTGTCCTGTTAAAACGCGGTATGGCTGCCACGGTTGAGGAACTTCTCATGGCGGCTGAATACATCCTCTCCCACGGCAACCGGCGAGTCATCCTGTGCGAGCGCGGCATCCGCACTTTCGAACCCGCTACCCGCAATACAACCGACATCAATGCAATCCCAGTTCTGAAATCAATGACCCACCTGCCGGTTATCCTTGATCCATCTCACAGCACCGGCTACTGGGAATTTGTCTCAGCAATAGCGCGGGCGGGTGTGGCGGCGGGGGCAGATGGGCTTATCGTTGAAGTGCATCCTAACCCTGCTGAGGCTGCCTCAGATGGCGGGCAGTCACTAAAGCCGGAGCGATTTGTCGAGATGGTCAACCAGGTACGCCTGATTGCAGAAGCAATTGGGCGGCGAGTATCGCCCGTCAAGACCAGCCTGCCCGTTTAAATTGAGCTATTCTGCGAGCCATAGTTCCGGGAACCGACCGGTTTCAATTTAATCCATTATGAAAGCCAGGCTTGCCCTTGCAGTTTCAATTTCGGCGTGTTTGAGTAAGCCCGCTTGCACTCCTTGCTCAAACTCATCGGCATCCAGCACCTGTGGCAAACCATCCGCTGAAAGCCTCACATCCAAGAACCAGTCCAAATAGCAATACTGGTCATTTTATTTGCTGAGCGGGCTTGAGATATCACAGTATGTGCCGAGTACAGCCCGATTTGAATCAAGCCGCTCCATGATCTGGAAATGCTCCTGGAAAAACAAGGTTTTGCGGACGGCTGAAATCCTACTATCTGGCAAAAGTAAACCGGCCTGAACCCATATTTCCTGGAATCGAGGCAGGACCGCAATATCCAGCCAGCGAAATGTGCGCAACCGCTGTGGATCTTCACTGACCAGATTTTCGAACGTAATTTGATTGGGTTTTCCCGGGCGGTATCTGCAAATTTGGATAGTTTTCAATAGAATCGTTTATATCAAGCGGCAGCGCCAATTATTCTTCGCGGCGGTGCCACCATTCTTTAAAAATTTGGCAACGCCCGGCCTCATCAAAATCAGCTGTCAAGATTCCGTCCAGGGCCACTTGCACACCTTCTGGAAATCGCTTAAAGCTTGCCTGCCACTGTGCGATCCCAAGGCTTCCATTAACTGCCAGGATTTGCCAGCGGAAGGTTATGTTATTTTGAGATTTTGGCACTTCAGCCCAATATTCGTAAATTTCCTTTTCCCCCATCATTGGGATATCGTATGGCGTCTCTTGATAGGTAGCACTACCAGTGAATAATGCAACAGCCGCTACAGGGCTGCGGGTTTCCCACGCCTCCCGGTACCCTTCCAACCAGACCGCAAACTCGCTACTATTCATGGGTCAGCTCCACTCAAATTCGGACAAGCGACCTGATATTTTCAGATTCTTGTCGATTTCCACGGTAAAGTTAAGTGGCAACCGAACCAGAATATTCCATGCCGATCAGATGACTGGTGTCATTGAGCAAGTAGATTGCACGCTCACCCCAAGGATTGATCTTAAGTATACTCAAGCAAGCCGGATCGAACTGGAAAGAGATTTTTTCGAGCTGCTCAGGTTGGATATATAACCACCAGGCTACAATATTGATTAAAGTCCCTCCGTGGGTTACGAGGACCAGGGGATCCTGATATTTATGGATAATATTTTCGATTCCAATGACCGTGCGTTCGTAAAACGAACGCCATGTTTCTGCCTCGGGATAGGGCTGCCAGTCCAACCGAGGTCCGGCAATTGGCAGGCGGATCATTTCTGCTTCAGAGTGGCTTTTGTTAGCACCCTGGCCATTATTAATCTCACGCAGTGAAGGTTCACGGTGTATCTGCAAACCCAATGCCCGAGCAATATGCTGCGCCGTTTGGCTTGCTCGTTGTAAATCCGATGTAACCAGGCTGACTTGCTGCCCCGCGAGATCCTGCCTCAATCGGGCAGCAACTCTCGCTGCCTGGTGATGGCCCAGTTCCGTCAGGACCGAATCGGTCCAGCCACCTGTCTGATCGTTTAGATGGTGTTCAGATTGAGCATGCCGGATCAGGTAAATGGTCGCATCAGTCATGGTTTCATCACTATGCAGCAGGTATTGTATCCTGTCGATAGTTTATGTCCAAGGCTATTCGATACCGCTGGTATCTGCCAGGTGAACAATCAGGTCCATGTTTGGGAGTGGCATTCCACTCTGGCTTAGGATTTCCCTTCCCATGTATTCCTGGGGGATAGGTTTTGATGGCTGATCACTACTTGGCTTCCCATTTGTTGGTGAACGGAATTTATCATCGCATACCAAACAAGCACGGATGTCTTCTCGGCATACCAATTTATATGACTTTTCTCAATATCCCAGTGTCCCGCACCTGAAGAAATAAGCATGCCTTCAGTCAGACCATGTTCCAATCAATGCTCCATATGCTGGCACTATTGCCGTTATCAGGAATTGCGAGACAGGAGCACCGGATTTCTCCAGCAGTTTTGTTGATCATCCATACTTCCATATCTGCTCCAGAGACCACCGAATTGACCGGTATTCCGGTAAATTATAACAACTGTGAACCCCCGGTAGGCCTCGCCACAGGGCATTATTCGTAAACACCATTTTAAATACAAATCATCTCCTCTAGTTTTCGGGGGGGGGAAATCAATTCAAATCGGGAGGCAATTTTATCGGGCAGCAATTAAAGGGGCTGGTCCTGGCAGCAAAAGCTGCCAGGACCAGGAGAAAAAAGGTGAGGAGGAAGGTTTTTGAGGCACCCATTGCGGATGCCATCATCTATATAGACGAAAAATAGCGGGAAAAGTTCCACAGATAGGTAATTTTTTTATTCTTCTCTTCATTCACTACTATCCTCGGAGATCTCATCCTTAACCAGCGGATGAGCACTGGCGAGGTTGCGATCACTTATACCTGCAGTTCCAAAAAGGATTACTCCGATCAGGAACAGATAGAAAATCGCTGGTAAACTCATTTTGTTCATGATTCACCCCATGCAGCATGGAACAGGGCTGGCAAAATCACTCCGGCTGGCCCATGCAGGCTGTAGTTTGCAAATTTGCTCAATGGAGTTTGCTGTGGGTTGATTTCGATGACAACCGCTCCGCGCTCCCGAGCATAATATGGCAGCAATGCCGCTGGTTCAACCATCATAGAGGTTCCGACAGACAGGAAGACATCACAACTTCCCACAGCTTGCCAGGCAGCATTCAACGCTTCTTCAGGCAGTGCTTCACCAAACCAGACCACATCTGGCCGCAGCAAGCTACCGCACACAGGGCATGCTGGTGGAATTTGGCTGGACTCTAACCATGTTTCTACAGGATGGCGAGCTTCAAAACAAATGGTCCGAAATATATTTCCGTGCAATTCGATAACCCCTAGGCTACCCGCTTGCTGGTGTAACCCATCGACATTTTGGGTAATCAGGGTAAATCTCGGCACTCGTCTGGCAAAATCAACCAGCGTAAAGTGAGCTGGGTTGGGCAGGGCCTGCCTGACGATCTCCCGCCGCCATTGGTACCACTCCCAAACCAGACGTGGGTCCCGCTGGAATGCATTCGCTGTTGCCAGCTCTTGCGGATTATAGAGCCCCCACAGACCTGTTTGAGCCTCACGAAATGTGGGCACCCCGCTTTCCGCTGAAATACCCGCCCCTGTCAGGACAGCCATTTTCGTAGAATGTATAAGGGTAGCAATGATCTCGGGCAGAAATTCTGGAACCATCTGGATCATCAGTGATCACCTGTGTGTGGCTAATAATTGGATCATTTTGATACTACCAATTTGCCGGATTGGGACGATCCTCCAAAGGTCATGGATCTACTGTTTTCAAAAAGAGGATTGCAACCCAGCTCAATTTTCGCATGACTTCTCAGGTTAAATTTCTATGGATACCGGTGATAAAATTCTCAAAACCGACCAACCGATTGGTGGATTTCAATAGAAAACCATCAGGAGAAGACGATGAGAAAAACGGGTCTTGCAATCGTCGTAGCTGTATTATTTGCAGGTCTTGCATGCAGCATCGGCGGAATAAATTTTCGTGATGATGGTGTGCAGGTCACGATGAGTATTTCCGAAGAGCAGTTAAACAATGGAGAATTTCGACTAAACGTGGGCGACCTGTTCAGCGGAGCCTATCAAATAGATCTGCAGCCAGGAAAAATCGTCATCACCGGGACACTTGTACAACCAAATGGTACAGAAGTCGCCGGAAATGCAGAGATCGGGATCAGCGCAGCAAACGGCTCTTTACAAGTAACAATCCTGGCAGTCAACGCTCAGGGCATTTCACTTAATGATGACCGTGTCCAGCAAATTCAGGATGCAGTAACACAAGCAATAAGCCAGGCATTCAGCGAACAAGAATTAGTTTTCATCGAATCAATTGTCATCACGGATCAAAATATGGATATCACCGTTCACGTTAAGCTTCAATGATGGCAAGGAATGGTAAATCCATGGATAAAGCACTGACAAGACAGTTTCCTCCCCAATTTTTGTGGGGCAGCGCAACGGCTGCTTATCAAATCGAAGGTGCCTGGAATGAAGATGGGCGCGCGCCCTCCATTTGGGATACATTCTCGCATACGCCAGGAAAAATCGAGCGGGACGAAAATGGTGATGTTGCCTGTGATCATTATCATCGCTGGGAGACTGATCTCGACCTCATGGTTGAGTTGGGCATAAAGGCATATCGTTTTTCCATTTCATGGCCCAGAGTCATCCCACTAGGGAATGGCACTCCCAATCCAGCCGGCCTTGATTTTTACGATCGTCTCGTGGATGGTTTACTTGCGCGCAGCATCGAACCCATTGTCACCCTCTATCATTGGGACCTGCCCCAGGCGCTGCAAGATCGCGGTGGCTGGACAGCGGAAAAAACCGTTAATGCCTTTGGTGAGTATACACGCGTGGTTGCACAGAGATTGGGAGACCGGATTCAATACTGGATTACCCTGAATGAGCCAATGGTTGCCACACTGGCGGGCCACTTTTTGGGCATCCACGCACCGGGCATCCAGAACCCATTGGCTGCATTTAAAGTTGGGCTGAATCTATTACGATCGCATGGTCTGGCAGTCCAGGTCCTGCGGGCTACCGTCCGGCCGGACGCACAGATCGGAATTACATTAAACCTGTCACCTGTCCACCCGGCATCCGATCGGGCCGAAGATCAGGAAGCCGCCCAACGCTTCGATCTTGTTACCAACCGGGTCTTCCTTGAACCGGTGCTGCTTGGCACTTATCCGGATGAGATTGGACGCCTTTTTGGCCTACTGGCACCGCGTGTCAGTGCCGAGCAACTGGCATTAATCGCCCAACCGATTGATTTTCTCGGGGTGAATTATTATACGCGCAGTGTAATCGGCCACGATCCTTCGATACCTTTGATCAAGTTTAACCAGGTACACCCAGAAGGCAATGAGTACTCCCAAATGTGGGAAATCTATCCAGAAGGGCTTTACGAAATCTTGGACCGGGTTTGGCAAGAATATCTATATCCACACCACCCCGAAATGGATATCCTGATCACGGAAAACGGTATTTGCGTGCCGGATGGCATTGATTCCGATGGGCATGTGCGCGATGAACGGCGCATCCGCTACTTGCAGAGCCATCTCGACCAAGTCTGGCGCTCAATCCATGCTGGTATGCCAGTTAAGGGGTATTTTTGTTGGTCGTTTATGGACAATTTCGAGTGGTCGTTTGGATACCGGATGCGCTTTGGTCTGGTCTATGTGGATTTTGAAAACCAGCACCGGATACTGAAAGGCAGTGGTTTGTGGTACCGCAATGTCATCCGAAATAACGCAATCTCACCAATCGAGCAACATGCAATCGGGCAGTTTTAGTGCTGAGCAAATTGTCCGCGGACAGAGGATTGGGTAGCCGGAATGCAGTTTGCTTTGCAGATCAAACGAGGAACTTCCCAATGTGAAAGCTGGATATAGATTAACTGTACCGGAAATCATATCAAAATCCATGTGAAAATAAAGGTGAAAGATGAAACCTGTTGCTATGCTTAAAAGATTTCTCCTGTTTATTTCCCTGATATTGGCTGCTGGCATTTTTGTGCTTGCCGGTATCCTTGTGTGGGACAGCCTGTTCCCCACTCAGAAAGTGAGTGATTTCGCGAATGTAGAATTTTCAGGTCCGGGAGGCGTTACCTTACAAGGTTACCTGTCACACCCTGGGAGCTCGACCGGGACTGGCCCGGCAATATTACTGGTGCACGAATTCTACGGCTTAAATGAAGAAATGGTCAAAAAGGCTGACTTACTCGCATCCCGCGGTTACACCGTTCTGGCAGCGGATGCCTACCGTGGAAAAACGACCCGCCTGGTGCCGAGAGCCATTTTTCTGGTGTTAACTACTCCGGTGGATCAGATTTCTGCAGACCTAACAGCAGCGTATGATTACCTGGTATCGCTACCGGGCGTGGATCCGCAGCGGATTGGGGCAGCAGGTTTTTGTTTCGGAGGTACGCAGGTGATGCGGCTTGCCACGCGTGAACCTGAGCTCGCGGCAACAGTGATATTTTATGGCAGCGGCCCGATTTCCGATCCGGAGCAACTTGGTGTCATGGGCAAGGGAGGACCTGTACTGGGGATCTATGGTGAACTAGATATGAGCATCCCCCTGGAAGAAGTCCAGGCATTCAACAGCGCCATGGAAGCTCGTGCAGTCGAGCATACAGTCACCGTTTACCCTGGTGTCGGGCATGCCTTTGTGAACACGGAATCAATTCAACAGCCAGGATCTGCCCAGGAAGCCTGGAACCAGATGCTGGTTTTCCTGGAGGCAAATTTAGAAAACACCGAATGATTGAGCTCACCGGTTTATCGGGTACCAGTAGATCGACCTGATCTAGAAAACCCACAGGCGCCCAGGAGATTAATCCGGAATTCGTGACAGATTTCATTAATCTTGGGTACAATAATATTACCTACTTTCTCAGGAGAATTCGTTGCAGCGAACCGTCGAGACACGCAAACTGCTGATTTATATCGTTGCTGCCGTGGTCACATTCTTGCTCGGTCCGCGTATAATTCCAGCCATAGGCGAAGATGGCACCCTTAACCTGACATTTTGGGGGGCAATGTTTTGGTGGGCTTGCACCATCGCGTTTATCATCTTTCTCCTATTGATCATCCGCCAGCTTGCAGCTCTAACAAAAATCGCCCGCTACCACCCAGCACGTTAGTAAATGAGAGTGAACATCACGGCTGAAGTGCGCCGGATTCATCCCCTTTTACCGGTTGATACCTCGGGTATAGATGCTGCCATCCAGATTCTACAAGCAACCTACCAACGTAAAATACCGCAACATTACCTGGAGAACCCGCTTACCAGCGAGTTCGTACACCTAAACGCCGTCCTGGTCGAAGGTGGGCAACTGGTCATCCCTACAACCCTCCAGACAACATTTGCTCGTTTTTTCGCAGAATTAAGCAAAACTTTGCCCGAACTGCACAAGCGCATCATTTCTCCAGTCGGCACAGCCAGGCTGGCTGCCGGGAATGAGTTCACGCCGATTAAAATCATTGCCTCACTCACGCTTGGCGGAGTTACTCTCCCCGGTGACAGGGAGCTCTATGGCTGGGATGGACTTGCCCGGGAAGCGGCAGAAAAAAACCTGCGTCTCGTACTTGCTTTCCAGGGGAATGGATTGTACTTCAACCGCGGCTCAGCCATTTTTTCGCCCAACCAGCTGGTATTTGAGCCAGATGGGAGCCTGGCTGAGTTGTTTTGCAGCACTCTCTCCGTAGACCAGGCACACCAGATGGGAATACGCCGCCAGTCGATGAAACGACCACTCCCTTTCTTTGTCCAGGGAGATGATGCGCGTGTCCACCCGTCAATATTTAATTTCACCCAGTATGAATCTTATGCAGACGGTTTAAGCCGGCTAGCTGATTGGTTGAAGTCCCAACCAGGATCTGCCGGGTTTGCAGCCTCACCTCCGCTGCTGCTACCGCATAATGGCGGAAGCAATTGGTTGACTCTCGCAGAGATTTTGTCCGGTTTTCACGCCAATGATGTGCGCCATTACTTGTACTGTCCATATCATGGTGCAGTCTTGCTATATCCGGAGCTCAGCCGTGCCCAAAGCCTGCATCCGGCGCGGCTTACAAGAAGTCTATCTGGCCAGGTGTCAGATAGGGTGTGTTTGCCATTACGCGAAACGTTAGCCGTTATCCCGGTCGCGGAGTTGGTCCAGGTGCTCAATCAGAAAGGATATCGCGGACGCTTTCACCTGCGTGAATCCCACGGCCAGGTGCATCTATATATCAATCCTCTGCCAGGGGTCTACAGCCATCTATTGCCATTCGTTACGAGCAGCGGTGGTTTTGGGCTTTTGCAAACGAGTGGCACGCATCGCAATATCACTGGAAACGATGGTGCGACCATCCATCAATTGTTGGCGATCCTTAAAGATATCGCTCAACAGGAACCGTTCCTCTCCGATCCATTTCAACTGATCGTCACAGGTGCGCAGGGAAATGACGTCTCAAACCTGATCCTGTTGGGTAAGGATGGCGTGCCGGGGCTTGTTGGAGATCTGGCACCGATCGCCAGCCTCGACAATGATTTTAAAGCACGTGGCACCGTCACCACGCCCAGGTTAGGGATTGCTTTGCCAGGGTAGTTGTTCGTGTAATGTACCCATGGACCAGAATCACTGTTATCAGCGGATTGAATAAAAACGTATTATGAGTTCAGCCAGTTCGTTGGTCTTTAATCTGGGTAACTCGGTTGATCACAAACCTGGCTGGCTAACACGATCACTAAGTAGCGTACACGGCAATATTCAGTAGAGACGACGCGTATGAAGAACACCCGGCGACCTTGCCTGAAGGTTTCACGCCCAGTGAAGACATATATGGATGATTTATTTGCATCTGAGACCGGTTCATCCGGGGAGGCCAGATTAGACTGGCTGCAGTTCTATGATCAGCTTGCCAATCAGGTGAGTAGATCACACCGGGCTTCTGATTCGTATGCAGAGCTCCAGCCATCGAGCAAGGATCTTATCACAAGCTACGATTGCACATTGATGGCTTTCACCATAGGGATGGACCAGCGGGAATTGGCACGCGAAAAACATACCCCCTGGCTGACTGAGTTTACCGTTGAGGCTGCCCATCGTGTGGATCTACCGGAATTCGAAATCATCCACGTGCGCCGAGGGGCTCTTCTGCATGACCTTGGCAACTTTTTCATCCCAGAAATAATACTGCACAAACCTGGGCCATTGACCAAACAAGAGTGGGAACTCGTCCACCAGCACCCCGTCTTTGCGTACCGCCTCATGTCCCCGATCCCAATTTTCCAGCAGGCGCTTGATATTCCCTACTCTCACCATGAACACTGGGATGGCTCTGGATATCCATTGGGACTTTCCGAAGAAGAAATCCCATTGACTGCCCGGATTTTTGCGATTTTGGACACCTGGGAAGCCCTCACCCATGAACGACCCTACCGGCCCGCCATGGCAGCGTCACAAGCCATGAAACTGATCGAGAAGCTAGCTGGGATATGATTCGACACGCGCCTGGTGGGGGTTATTTCAGGAATATTAGAAGATAAGCACTTATTGCCTGGAACCAGTTAAGCTGCCTCTGCCAACTACCCCTCATCAGGTTCAGCATCCCATCTACGACCCATGGGGTACCAGCTGGCTTACAATTTCCAATCCTCCATCAAGAAAATAAATCAATCCCCGATAATTGAATTTCCGCGGTGTACAATTAACTCATCCCGATTCTGGAAGCTGTTATGTGAGGTCTTGTGAGCAATGCCACTCCACCAACCGTTGACACTACTCTCCGCAAACTGCCGCGCAACGTGTGGGCGGTCAGCCTGACGTCCTTTTTTATGGACGTATCCAGCGAAATGGTGATAAACATCCTACCGCTCTTCCTGGCGAACGTGCTGGGTGTTCGAACCAGCTTGATCGGCCTCATCGAAGGAGTTGCGGAAGCCACTGCCAGCATCCTCAAAATATTTTCTGGATGGCTGTCAGACCGGCTAGGGGCACGTAAATGGCTGGCTGTTGCGGGATATGCAATCTCGGCGGTCAGCAAACCGTTTTTTTATGTGGCCTCATCCTGGCAGGCAGTCGCTGCAATCCGATGGGCTGACCGTGTTGGCAAAGGAGTGCGGACAGCCCCGCGTGATGCGCTGATTGCCGATTCGATCGACGAGGGCCGCCGCGGCCTGGCTTTTGGTTTTCAAAGAGCCGCAGATACCGCTGGTGCGATGCTGGGATTGGTAGTAGCGCTTGCGGTTGTATGGTTAGCACAGTCCAACCAGGTCACCCTGGGGCTGACAACCTTTCAGACCATTGTGCTGGCAAGCTTGGTGCCCGCATTTATTGCTGTACTTGTGCTTGCCATTGGAGCGCGGGATGTGGTTGTTAGCAAACAGCGCGACCTGCCACACCTTTCAGTACGCGGCCTGGGGAAACCCTTTCTGGTATTTATAGTGATTGTTGGGATTTTCGACCTGGGTAATTCAGCCGATGCGTTCCTGGTCTTACGAGCCCAGGAACGTGGTCAAAGTGTGACCAACATTCTGCTGATGTTAGTGGTATTCAACCTCATTTATACTTTGTTATCAACACCGATGGGATCGCTTTCCGATCGCATCGGACGGCGCACGGTGATCATTGCGGGCTGGCTGGTTTACGCCGTTGTGTACCTTGGATTTGCATTAGCGCAGACAGGAGTTGCCATCTGGGTATTTTACATGCTGTACGGAGTTTATTACGGGCTGGCGTACGGCACAACAAAGGCAATGGTAGCTGACCTGGTGCCCGAGAACCTGCGCGGCACCGCTTTTGGTACTTATAATGCCATACTCGGAGGGCTGGATCTGCCCGCATCCTTGATTGCCGGCCTACTCTGGCAAGGAGCAGGCAAATGGCAGGGATTAGGCCCAGCGGCTCCATTTTTCTTTGGTGCAGCCATGGCCCTCCTGGCAGCTGTCCTAATGCTCGGATTCAAGCCCGGAAAAAACAAATACTCGCCGGAAGTTGGGGTACCTACCTGAACCTTCCTGCTCATTGCTGCAGAGGTAAAAAATTATGGCCGCACCAACTGAAAAAGTACTGACTTACATAACCCACAACAACCGACTGTTGGTATTCCAACACGTCAAGTTTCCTGAGGCCGGAGTCCAGGTGCCTGGGGGTACTGTTCAGCCAGGAGAAGATCTGACCAAAGCTGCCTTACGGGAAGCACATGAGGAAACAGGACTTAAACATTTGACTGTTGCGGCAAAAATTGGGGAACTCGAGTATGATGTGCGTCCGTGGGGTGGGGAAGGTATTCAGCGGAGACACTTTTATCATCTTGTTGCCGAAGGGAAGGTGCCGGAAACCTTTCTGCATTTTGAAAATGACCCATCGGATGGAAACCCCGCACCCATTGAATTCGAATTTCGCTGGGTGAATCTGCCAGATCAAGTGCCATGGCTGATCGCCGGCCAGGGCCATTTTTTGGCAGATTTGTGCGGTAGGCTCGGTCTGGCGTTTGGCGACCTAGACCTCCAATCCATAAATGGTGTCAGTTGGACTGAAGAGAACGCGGAAGATTTTCTCGCATGGGGCCGCTATTTTGTCCCGGAACGCGAACATCAGATGGAACTTCTCAGCGAGCTCGTGCCCGAATTCCAGCGGCCCTTTCGGGTGCTTGAGCTGGCCTGCGGGGAAGGCCTGCTGGCAGAAACCCTGCTGGTCCGCTACCCGGAAGCCACCTGGTTAGGGCTGGACGGCTCGCCAAATATGCTCCGGGCAGCCCGTATGCGGCTGGAAGCGTTTGGAGAGCGCGTGCAGCTGCGGCATTTTGAGCTGCAGGCGCACGAATGGCGAACACCCCAAACTAGATTTGATGTAATTGTCTCATCATTAGCTGTCCACCACCTGGATGGCAACCAAAAGGCCGTTTTATACCGGGATTTGTTCGCAATGCTGACAGATGGAGGCGTTCTGGTCATTGCCGATTTAATCCGGCCCGCAGGCGAACGCAGCACGCGGTTGGCTGCACGGAGATGGGATGAGGAAGTCCTACGCCGCGCGTTGGAGCTGGATGGGAACGACCGTTTTTTTCGCGAGTTTCGGGCCAAACAGTGGAACTATTTCCACCATCCTGACCCGGTGGACAAACCTTCCGGCATCCATGAGCAGCTGAACTGGCTAGCGGAGGCAGGTTTCGAAGATGTCGATGTTTACTGGCTGCGGGCTGGACATGCCATTTTCGGCGGTTTGAAGCCTGGCTAATCTGCAGTTTACGCAGAGTATTTGAGCTGATTTGCGTAACAAAACCTAACCCATTTAAACAACGACGTTATGCTAAATCATTTGCGTAAACTCTATAACGTAGTTTCGCCTTTTAAAGGCATATCCGAGTTTACTCCAATGTATCGTAGAGGATTAATTGATCATCTAGGATTCTGATCACACTAACCTTGATGACGTTGAGAGCGTTCTGTCCACGAGCTGCGGTTACTAAACCATCCCATGCAACGGAACACGAGTACAATATAGCCGGTTTGACCAAAAGTTGAAAACAACTCAATAACGCGCTGGCGACGATGCTGGCGCGAGTAATTGAAAAAATTAACAGCGACAGCGGAGGAAGGTCTATGCAGCCCTGGTACCAGAAAAGCGTAAAAGCGGTACTCGAACATTTTTCACTCGATTCCGAGCAGGGACTGACCAGCGCGGAAGCCGCACAGCGACTTGAGCAGCATGGGTATAACGAAATCAGCGAACAGAAGGGGCGCAGCCCATGGAAGATCATCTGGGAGCAGCTCTCCAGCATTATGGTGATCATCCTGGTCGTGGCAGCCTTGATCTCCCTTTTCCTGGGAGACATCGAGGACGCAGCGGTGATCTTGCTGATCGTCGTCCTGAACGCAGCCCTGGGTTTCCAGCAGGAGTACAAAGCCGAACAGTCCATGGCGGCGTTGAAACAAATGTCTGTCCCCACGGTGCGCGTTCGCCGCGACGCGACAGTCCTCGAAATCTCCTCCCGGGAACTAGTCCCAGGGGATATCGTATTGATCGAGACAGGTAATTTCATTCCTGCAGATGGACGGGTGCTCGTGGGCATCAACCTGCGAATCGAGGAAGCCGCTCTGACCGGTGAATCTGTATCCGTCGACAAATCGGCTGATGTGGTCTTCGATTCCGATAAACCACTTGGCGACCGGCGAAACATGGTGTACATGGGCACGGTCGTGACCTACGGTCGTGGCGAATTTATCGTCACTGAAACCGGGATGCAGACCGAGCTGGGCAACATTGCTACGATGATCCAGTCGGTGGAACAAGAGACATCTCCCTTACAGCAGCGCCTGGACCGGGTGGGTAAGACCCTGGCGGTTGTGGCGCTGGTCATCGTTGCGATTATTTTTGGGCTTGGCCTGCTGCGCGGAGAGGACCTTGAATTAATTTTCCTGACCGCGGTCAGCCTGGCTGTCGCCGCCGTCCCAGAAGCCATGCCTGCCGTCGCGACGATCGCCCTGGCATTGGGCGCGGAGCGGATGCTCAAACGCCGGGCTCTAATCCGTAAACTACCCGCGGTCGAAACCCTGGGTTCGGTCAACGTGATCTGTTCCGACAAAACAGGCACGCTGACCAAAAACCAGATGACTGTGACCGTGCTGGATATTGCCAATCACCGCCTCGACATGCGGCAGAGCGAAGATGGAAACGGGCTCGAGATTGTTCCACTCCAAGAAGCCAACCTGGAACCTCCCACCCAATCCATGGTCGATATGCTCCTGGCAGCCGGCGCGTTGTGCAACGATGCCATGCTCATAGTGCACGAGGAGCATCCGCAGCACTTCCAGGCGGTGGGTGATCCCACGGAGGGCGCGTCTGATCCTGGCCGCAGCCGAGGTGGGTTTGAGAAAGGATCAACTTGAAAAAGCCTTTCCCCGAATGGCAGAAGTACCATTCGACTCAGTCCGCAAACGGATGACAACCGTACACAAGGCACCTACGAATGAGGCAGAAATCCCACCCAGCCTGAGCGGGATTTGGAAGCGCAGACACCTGGAGCGCCTGCCGGAATATGTGGCTTTTACGAAAGGCGCCATCGATGGTCTGTTGAAGATCTCATCTCACGTGATGGTGGAGGGACGCCAGGAAGAATTGGACGCAACCTGGGAGAAGCGGGTGATGAGCGCCCACGACGGCCTGGCTGCCAAGGGGATGCGCATCCTGGGAGTGGCTGTGCGACCGCTCGACAGCCTGCCAGATAAATCGGATGAAACCAGCCTCGAGAAAGACTTGATCCTGGTAGGGCTGGTCGGGATGATCGATCCACCGCGCCCGGAGGTGGAAGACGCCGTAAAGGTGTGTAAGGCCGCCGGGATCCGTACAGTCATGATAACGGGAGACCATCCCCTGACTGCGCGCCACATTGCCGGGCAGCTGGGGATCACCCGAGAAGACAAGTTTATGATTGGCCAGGAATTGGATCAGCTTTCGGATGAAGAGCTGAACCAGGCTGCCCGCGAGATCAACGTGTTCGCGCGTGTTTCTCCCGAGCACAAGTTGAAGCTAGTCGGTGCCTTGCAAGGACAGGGAGCTATCGTAGCAATGACCGGAGATGGGGTCAACGATGCCCCGGCATTAAAACGGGCAGATATCGGGGTCGCGATGGGCATTACCGGAACTGATGTGTCCAAGGAAGCGGCCGACATGGTGCTGCTGGATGATAACTTCGCCACGATCGTGTCTGCGGTGGAAGAAGGACGGGTGATCTATGAAAACATCCGCAAGTTCATCAAGTACCTGCTTAGCTGCAACTCGGCCGAGATCCTGGTGATGCTGGTGGGACCTTTTTTGGGCATGCCGCTGCCGCTGCTGCCCCTGCAGATCCTGTGGATGAACCTGGTCACAGACGGCTTGCCGGCGTTGGCGCTGGGTGTGGAACCCGCCGAAAAGGACGTTATGGAACGCCCCCCGAACCCCTCATCCGCGAATATTTTCGACCGCCCGATGGTGACGGGTATCATCCTGCTGGGGATCCTGATGGCGATCGTCTCCCTGGCGGTCGGTTTTGTGTATTACCAGCGCGGTTCCGAGATCTGGCAAACGATGATTTTTACCACTTTAGTCATATCCCAGGTGGCAATGGCAGTGGGATCGCGGGGTGAACGAGTGCCCCTTTGGAAACTGGGGTACTTTGCTAACCGCTCGATGATCAGCGCGGTGCTGCTGACACTCGGTCTGCAGCTCGTGGTAATCTACGTACCGTTCATGCAGGAATTGTTCGGCACACAGCCGCTAAAGCCAGTGGACCTGACGATCGCACTGGTCCTGAGCCTGGTGGCACTGGTTGTGGCTGAGACTTTCAAGGCGATCCGCTACCGCCAGACCCACCCGAATGGATAAATTTGGAGGCAGGACAATGAAAACCGATCAAAATCAAGCTTCGATCCAAAGCGCGTATTTCGCTCTAGGCTGATTCTGGGGTCCCGACTCCCAGTTCGGGGGTCTCTCAGGGGTGAAGTGCACCCAGGTGGGGTATATGGGCGGGAGCACGCCAGACCCAACGTACCGGAACATGGGCGACCACAGCGAAGCGATCCGCGTCGATTTCAACCTGAGTAAGATCTCTTACGGGAACCTGCTGGAGACTTTCTGGGAGGTGCACACGCCCAGCCATCCAGCGTACAGCATGCAGTACCGGTCGGCAGTGTTTTATACAGACGACGCTCAAAAAAACCAGGCTTTGGCGGTGAAAGCTCACCTGGAAGCAGAACGGGGAGCGGCGCTGCACACTGCCCTCGAGCTGGCGGGGCCGTTTTATCCGGCTGAAAACTACCACCAAAAGTACAACCTACAACACCAGACCAGCGCGCTGGAATTGCTGCAGGCGCATTTCCAGGGCAATGACAGCCTGTTTAGCTCGACGACGGCAGCCCGCCTGAATGCCTTCCTTGGTGGCAACTGCCAGCCCTCCGGAGTGCTGCAGGCGGCGAAAGCGGAAGGCCTGCCGCCCCGGATTATTGAAATGCTCAGACAGGCGCTGGGGTGGAACGAGATGGTTTTCAGCGAGCGTTAATCAGGTGCAGATCCCTACAAGACCTCGGTGATAGCCGCAGCAGCCTCACCGGCTGGCACGTTTCTTGAAACGGGCTACAATAAAGTATGCCCAACCGGTGCGGTGAGCGTAGTTTGATGTCCCCTCTGCCGGCCGGTGAGCGACTGAATCGATACTTCCGGATCGGGAGGGATGTATGAAGCGAACCCAACCTGCGCGCGCGCAGCTCTATGGACACTGGCTGTGCTGATAATATTTTCGATGCTGGTAAGCGCGTGCCAACTGCCTGCCAGCCAGACACCCACGCCGGTGAGCGAGGAAGCGCTGCTGACCCAGGGCGCAGAAACTGTGGCAGCGGAGCTGACGGGGCAAGCCGGGCTGGCAATCCCTGCCACTCAGACCCAGGTGGCAGCAGGCCCAACAGCAACCGGTGGTTTACCCAGCGCCACGGCCCCCCAGGTCCAGCTCCCAACAAGCACCAACACCCAACCGCCCCCCCAACCCAGTGCAACCCCGGAGCAAGCCCAACCGAGCGCGACCTCCGCGCCGCCGACAGCGACTTCCACACCTGCGACGCCTACCGCCACACCCACGCTGGCAGTCGCCACCATCACGGCGGAGATCGATACGAACTGCCGCCAGGGACCGTGGGGCAGCACGGAGGTGATCAGCGGGCTGCGGGCCGGTAAGACAGCGGCGGTTTTTGGCAAGGATACCACCGAAACCTGGTGGTACATCCAGCGCCCCGGAGGCAAGGTCAACGAATACTGCTGGGTGTGGGGGGACACCACCCAGGTAGACGTGGACCCGGACCTGCTGCCAGTGATTCCACCGGTGCCAGTACAGCTCACGCCAGCATCTTCGCAGTGGTATTTCTCGGTAGGGGGTGTGAACATCCACCCGTGCAACGTGCCGACCGCGTTCATCGGCCTGCAGAACGCCGGCTTCAAGTCGTTCCAGTCTTCGCGGGTGACGAGCTATGATGCGACGACCGGGCTGGTGCTGGACGACAGCAGCTCAAACAACCCGTTCACATCCACAGATCGTGACTGCAGCGGAGGGTTCAACGTCCTGCCGCAGGACTTCAGCGGATTCGTGAGCAGCCCATTGGCGAGCGGCTTGACCGGGCACACGATCGGAGTAGGGATCATGCTGTGCGAGCAGCCCAACCTGAGTGGTAAGTGCTATTACGAGATGATCTCGTTCGCGGCGCCGTAGGCTGGTTTTCCATAAAAATTTTATGCGCAAGTAAAACGGGGCGGCTTAGGAGCTGCCCCGTTTTCTATGGTGGGAGGAGAGGTAGTGCGCTCAACGAAAGAAACTCAGTTTCAAAATCATCTGATTGAGCTGCGTTGGCTGAGTCCCGCCATCCCCAAGAAGGCACACATGATGGACAGCAACAAGCTGGGCCAGTGAGAATTGAGGAAACTGACGGCGCTCTCCCCGAGGGACGCCCACCGCATAAGCTCAATAAAGGCGTAAGCCGACATAACGACCAGGAGCAGTCCTTCAAAAGCGGGCTTAAAACTAACCTGTAGCTGCATGCGCTCCTGCTCTGTATAACCGGGACTACCGCCGACCAAACCGCCAATCACAGCCACGCTCAAAAAGAATGAGAAAAACTCCCAGCCTGGCAAGAATTGGAAAGCGATGCTACATAAGCCGACAGCCAGGGCCAGCTGGCACATTGAGCGGTAACGTAACCGGGCTCCCTGGATTGTGATCATCATCCTTCGCCTTTCTGAGCGTTGCCCCGGGCTGTCTTTAGCCAGATAACGCCAAGTACTTCACCGGACACTTGCATCAGACTTGGCAAGCTGATCTGGATTCGAATTTCAGCAATCAATTAACATCCTGGAATCCGGCAGTCTAGCCTGCTTGACAGGTCGGATTCAGGCATTCAACTTTTGAGCTTTTCGCCGCACTCAGGGCAGAACTTTGCGCCAGCCTGGACTTTTTCACCACAAGCAGGACAGACGGATTCCTGCTTGATTTTAGCACCGCATTCGGGGCAGAATTTGACATTGGTGGGCAGGGGCGCTTCGCACTCCGGGCAGGAGGCGATAATGCCCTCGCGCCAGGATTTTTCCTGCAGGATCTCGCGATCTTCTTCAGCCATTTTGGAATGCGCCCAGATTTCCTCGACGGTGCGGCTGGACTGAGCGGCGCTGGCTTCTACACCCAGGTCGGGCGAGCAGTCTTTGCACAGCCCGCGGCGAGTGTTCCAGCATTTATCACGGCAGACCCAACTCGAGCAGCGCGGGCACTGGACGAACTCGGACTGGAGCTCTTTGACCGCCGCGACGAAGGCATCATCGTGTCCCTTTTCCCAGGCTGCGGAATGGACGCGGTGGGTGAGGTCAGAGGCAGATGAAAAAAGTCCACCCAGCAGGCTGCTGGCAGCATCTGCCACGCCAGAAGCCATGCCTGTGACGGACTGTTTGAAAGATGAGCGGACTCCGTTGCCACAGCGGTCGCAGAAGAACTCAAACTGGAAGCCGCGGTCGGTGGAGAGGTCGTTGTAATTGCGGGTGAATTCAATTCGTTCGGTCATGGCTTATTCCTGTTCAAGCGTGTGTCCTGAGAAAATCCATGGAATAAAACATTACAACACCGGGCGATCAGGGGCCGGGTTACGAAGATGACGCCGAGTTTCCAGTATGGAGGATCGGCGGGCTGTGTGAATCCCCATACGCCGCACTGCGAATGCTCTCGCTTTAATTATGAACCGATTTCAAAAAAGCGAAAGCCCCCATTCGTCATATTTGGGGGATGACAAATGGTAGGAGTTGGGAAGCAGGCTAAAACCGGTCCTTCACAATGTCAATGGATGGCAGGCATGGGCCGAAGAGAGGCCGCATCTGATGCGGCCAGCTAAGACGAGCTGAAACCGGTATCCCTTGAGGGACAGCGCTGGAGCAGGGCAGCGAGCCAATCCATCTCCGCCTGGGCACTGCCGCGGTCGCTGGATAACGGCGCAAGCCGCAGTGCCTCGCGGGCTTTATAACAGCCTTCTTCTATCCGCCCTTCCGCCAGAAGCACGGCGGCTTCGGCTCGCAGGCGGGTGTGCGCCTCAGCCAGACCACCGCGTGCCTGTTCGTACATCTGGCGAGCATGCTCAGGGTTCTCCTGATAGGCAGCCTGGAAGAAAGCCGTTTCCAGGTAGAAGGCAGGGCGGAGCTGCTCAAGGGCCTGTTCTGCGAGCTTCAATCCCTCTGACAGGTATTCCCCCGCCAGGGCAATATCACCGCGATCCAGCGATTGGTAATAAACCAGCAGGTCGATCAGGGCATCCTCCGGTAAACCAGAGCGCAGCTCCAGCAGGCACTGGAGATTGGCTGCGTCCCAGTCGCGCGGGCGTACCCCTGACCAGGATTGAGCAGTGAAAGCCAGCAGGCGTTTCTTGCGCTCGGTGCGCGTGCCACCCCACAGCAGGTCGAGCAACTGGGCGCCGTCACTGTCAAGACCGGCATAGCGGTAGGGGATGACAGTGACCAGGAACAGCAGCAGGTTCATCAAACCGAAACAAAACAAAGCAAAGAAGGTCAGTGAAAGCCAGGGAGAGCCGGGGTTCTGGATGGGCAGCCCGCACGCAGCCCACAGGCCCAGTGCCCCAAGGAACAGGCTGGTGAGCGGGCCAGATAATACAACCAGCCCGTAACGCCGGTCGATCTTGTGCTGGTCGACCGGCAGGCTGGCAGTGAGGCCACCTGCGCCGCTGAGGCTGCGATTGAGGCGCAGGTGAATGCGCTCGCCCTGACGGATGAGCAGTACGGGGCCAACGACCAGCAGGTAAAAGCGGAAACCTACCAGACGCCCACCCAGGGCGTGCCCCAGCTCATGGAATGTAATTGCCAGGAAAAAACAAATCACCGCCACCAACGCCAGCAGCCAAAACGGCAGCAGGACGAGATCCAGGCGCGCCAGGAAGCCGCGCTGAAAGCCGATGCCGTTCAAGAAGCGCCCTATCCCGGTACCGAGGAAAGCGCCTGCCGCCAGGAATAAGCCGAAAACAAGCAGGCTGCGCAGCCAGTGAGGCGGGGCGACGCGTTTGGGCTCAGGCGAAGAGGTGGTGTTCTGGTCTTGCATGTGCAGGTAGTATGCGGGTAATGGGTGGGATTGTCAAGCTTCTGGAGTAGGGTTTTGTGATTGGATTAATGGCATGACTATGCCGATCCTGTGTGATACGAGCCAGGTGAAAGAATGCAAATTAGCACGACAGGGCGGTGAGAACCGCCCTGTCACTGCAACGAAAAGCAAAGGGATGAGCAGCTGTGGTAGGCCTGTAAAGGCGTCGATCACCTGGGCAGAGCAGAACAGCAATCGAAGGAACTGGAGATATTGGGTCCCGATGTAACCGGGGTGAAAACCAACTCGTCTTCATCGTTGCCCGAGGAACTACCCACACTGAAAGTACCCACTATAGATAACACCAGTCAATGGCCAGAAGGAGATCGATGACATCGATCTCTTCCCTATTGGTCGACAGCCCAAAATCTAAGCCGCAGAAATACAGGCTATGGAAACCTGCCGACAGAACCATACGTCGTCCAGGACAGATAGAGCAGGTTGGTGGTCGATGGGATGGTCGCGGTCGCAGAAGGAGTTGCTGTAGGAGGATCGCCAGGGGTGGTTGCTGTAGGTGAGGGGGTAAATGTCACGGTCGGCGTCTGTGTGGCGGTGGGCGAGGGGGTGAAGGTCGCGGTCGGCAAGGCTCCATCGAAGCTGCCAGCAACCACCAGGGCATACGGCTGAGGCCCAGAAGGCACATTGGTACCACTTACCTGGACGGTCCAGATGCCCGCATCGGCTGACTGAATATACACATTTTCGACATTGTTCCGCTGGTCTGCACTCCCGCCTGTCTGAGACCAGCCTGCGCTGAAGACATTGCCTCGGTAGGTGGCGCCACCGGGCGCGGTGACTACGAGATCAAGATTATTGACCAGGTTGACTGCGGCGGCAGCCGTGGAGGGAAAATCCGACCAAACGAGGGTGACTTTGAATGGCTGACCTGGATTAAGATCGTACTGGTAAACAGCGGAACCGCTTGTTCCCAGGCCTGGGGAAGCATCGACATACTGCTGGGTGCCAGCGGTAGCAGCCACAAGGTTTACCAGCCCCCAACCTTCGTGGTTGTTAGGGATAGGAAAATCATTGTCATTGGCACCATCATTGTTCTCGTCGAGCAGGTCAGTGGCCGAATTGATGAGCGTTGCCTTAGTGAGGGCTGCGCTGGCAGCGTGGCTGTAAGCCTTCTGGTAATAATCGCGTACAACGGCAGCTGCCCCGGCAGTGAGCGGGTTTGACATGGAGGTGCCGCCCATGTATTTGTAAAAAGAGTCTGCGGGGAAACCCCAGCCGTCATACTGGTACGCGCCGTTCTGCGGGTTGGAAGAGCCGTCGTAACCCTGCTGATACAGGTCAGAATAGCCGGAGAGCACCCAGGTGCCCGGTGCGACCACATCCGGTTTGATGCGACCATCGTCGGTAGGACCACGGCTTGAAAAAGCTGCCATCTGATTGGCGTTGCCAGCGCTGGGGTCGCTGGCGAGGGGATTGGCCGGGAAATCGGCAGGCCAGGCAGCGCCGTAGGTGAAGATGGTGTTTTGACCACCGGCCGCGGCACAGGTAGTATACGCCAGGCCGGTATCGCAGGCCCAATCCCCCTGGCGGTCGTTCTCGCTGGCACCGACCGTGATGACATTTTTGGCAGTCGCTGGAGAGCCAATCGAATCATCATCTACCACGCCGTTGGAATTACCATCGGTGCCGGCATTGCCCGCCGAAAAGGTAATCGTCATATCGGGGTTATCCCAGATGAAATCGTCGGTGTCAGCGCTGTCCTGGGTATAATCGCCGGCCGCGTTGGAGCCCCAGGAATTGGAATGGATACGAGCACCTGCGTCATAGGCCTGCTGGTAGAGGCTATGCAAATCGTCTGGCAGACCAAGGAGGTAATAGCCATCGGGGTTGAAAACTGCACACAAACCGATCATATCGGCGTAATTTTCGACTGCCTGGAAGACCAGGCTGGCAGCGGGAGCCGTGCCTTTCCCGGTTCCGTCGGGTCGCCCGCCGCTGAGAACGGAGGCCGCCGTGTGAGTGCCGTGCCCGCTGTCCACATCTTGCGCTCCGTCACCCAGGATGTTGTAGCAAGTGGGATCAGAGACACCGGGCCAGTCGTAAATGGCGGTAATACGGCTGGTTGGGATATCGGCAAAGGCGGTGGCTGCCACACCGGTGCCGAAACCAGTATCGGCTACGGCGACGATCTGGGTGGAGCCGTCATAGCCGCTGAGGTTGGCGACATTGGCACCCATGATCACACCTGCACCATATTCGTTGTGCTTTTCGTGAAAAGCAAAGTTTTCAACCCAGGCAACATCCAGGATGGAGGCGATTGCACCCAGCTGATTCGATTCGGCAATCACTTCGAGATTCCTGCCGGCACGGGTGGTGACAGATACTCCCAGGGCATCCAGGGACGCCAGCACGAGGCTCAAGTCACCGCTCTTTTCCACAACCACCTTATAGAAGTTAGTCCCCGTGCGGCGGAGCTGCGGACTGAGTTTGTAGGCAGGCTGAAACAGCCCGACCCAGTTTACCGGCTGGTAGCGCTGAATCCGCGCGGCAACTTCTGGCGACATTTTCACCTTGAAGGCGTAATCGGGAATGTAATCCAGGATTGTGGCACCCATACGCTGCAAGGCTGCCTTCCATTCATCAATGACAGGTCCGCTGAACTGGACAATGTAATAGCCGGAAGTACCTGGGGGATAGTCTTCCAGGATGAGCTCCGGTGGCAGGCCGAGCGCCTGCTCAACAGAGCCGACCCCACCCGGAGTGAAGGTGGCTGATTTCAAATAAATGGATGGGGAAGCCTGCTGCTGGGGGGTCTGGGCTGACCCCAGGCGGGGCAGGAAAAACGAAACCAGCAGAATCAAAATTAGGGCAGCGAACAGGGCTTTACGCAGCATGAAGCATTCTCCTCAAGAAGAGTTTTTGGTCAAGACCCAACCATCCGATGGGAAAAATTTATCCATCAAGTAGAAGCCGTTGATGCAACCTTCAGCTTTGCGATTGCAAACCACTAACCTATGAAAAAAACTGCATGCAGGACGGGCAGGGCTGCCTGCAAGGCAGGTGCAACTCCGAGGCGGAAATTCAGGATAAGGGGGAAGATACCCAACTAATTTACATTTTTTTATTCAATACGTCAACAATGTGCGAAATCACACAATAACCATAAGTGCAACAGATGATTGCACAATGTTTTGCGTGAAAAATTATTAACACAATGCCCAATGCAACACGAGGATCCTGCAATAAGCAGCTGGTGCCAAATTAAACGATATGCTGGCTAAGCAATGGTTGGCTGCGAGTGTCAAATCCCCACAAAATCGCCGCTCGTTTTCCTTTCCCCGAAGTCACGCAAACTATTCCTCCAATGGGGGGGCAAAAATCCAGGGAAGGTCCTGAAGGGCGCGTGCCAGACGGGTACCATGCCAGGTGATCAGGCTGCCATCGACCAGGTGCACCCGCCCATTCCGCACAGCACTGGTATTCGGAAAAAGCTGCTCGATTTCCAAAAGATCCATCTCGCTGAACGGGTAGGGCTCACTGGGGAGGATGATTACTTCCGGATCGGCTGACAGGATTTCTGCCAGCGTGACGCGGGGGTAACGCGTGTCCCGCTCCCCGGGATCCTGGGAAGAAGCCTGACCAATATCCGCCTCTAATGGGTAGCGACGATCGCGCCCGGCGAAAATATTTTCACCGCCAAGCAGGGTCAACAGGTCGTGGCAGTATGTATTGTGGTTAAAAACCATCCACCAGCGCTCACCCTGAGGTGTGTCTTCCTGCCAGACCGGACAAAAGAAGCGCTGCGAGATCTGTCGGGCCTGGGCCTCCTCCGTCCATTCGAGAGTCGCCTCTAGCACACGCAGGCGGTTTAGTGCAGGTCCGTTCGGATCGAGGCGGGCCAGCGCCCACAGGATATCCATGGCCTCGGCTACGGTCCTGGGAAATGTAAGCCAGACGTGCAGTCCGGATTCACGCAGGGCATTGACTGCTGGAGGGGTATTTTCTTCCTGGTTGGTTATGACAAGATCAGGTTGGAGGGCAACAATGGCTGGCAGGTTGGGATTTTTGGGTCCACCCAAGCGCGGCAAACCCTCTAATTGGGCAGCCGGGTGGGCACAAAAATCGGTGATTCCGACCACACGCTCCCCCAATCCTAGTTCGAACAGGCTTTCCGTAATGGAGGGAACGAGCGAGACGATGCGGTTCGCAGGCGGCAGGGTGCGCCCCGGGTCGAAGTCGAAAAAACCGTTATCCCCGCTCATATGATCTCCCCATTTCAATCTGCCAACATTTCGAAAATCGCACCGGACATCAGTGCAGCGGCATTCACCAAAGCACGCTCGTTAAAATCAAAGCGGGGATGATGGTGAGGGGCATCAAGCCCGGTAGAGTGATCGTTCGAGCCGATGAAAAAATAACATCCCGGGATGTCCTGCATCATATAGGCCATGTCTTCTGAGCCCATCGTGCGCTCGGTGGAGGAGAGCTCCGCATCCGGGAACATACCCCGGGCGACGGATTGGACACGATTTGTCATGGCCGGGTCATTGATGACAGCGAGGGTAATCTCATGGGTAGTGACTTCTGCCTGGCAACCCAGCGCCTGGGCAACCCCCGTAACCACTTCATGAAAGCGGCGCAGGACCAGGCTGCGCACCTCAGGCAGGTACGACCGAATGGTTCCTTTAATTTCAGCAGTGGATGGGATGACATTAAAGGCTTCGCCAGCATGCAGTGCGGTGGCGCTGATCACGGCACCCTGGAGTGGGTCGACATTGCGGGCGACGATCGTTTGTAAGGCAGTGATGACGTGGGCAGCCGCGACCACCGGGTCGACCGTCAGGTGCGGACTGGCACCATGCCCGCCAGAGCCAGTGATGGTGACCTGAAAGGTTTCAGAGGCAGCCATCGCGGGTCCCGGGGTAACTCCCAGCCAGCCAACAGGCTTCTCGTTCCACAAATGCAGGGCAAGCGAGCGTATGGGGCGCGGGTTGGAGAGCACTCCCTCCGCAACCATCCGTTTGGCGCCGCCAAGACCTTCCTCTGCGGGCTGGAAAACCAGTTTGACCGTACCCGGAAGATCAGCACGATGTTTGTGCAGGATCTGCGCGACTGTCAGCCCCACGGCGGTGTGCCCATCATGACCACAGGCGTGCATAACGCCCGCGTTCTGGGAGGTGTAGGTGGCACCGGTTTCCTCGTGGATCGGGAGTGCATCCATGTCAAAACGGGCCAGGATGGTCGGCCCGGGCAGGCTGCCCTCCACCAGACCGATCACGCCAGTTTCGCCTACCCCGGCGGTCACTTCAAGACCGAGCTGATTTAACTCGCGGGCGACGATCCCGGCGGTGCGCACCTCCTGGAAACCCAGTTCAGGATGGGCATGGAAATCCCGGCGCAGGGCGCGGGTATAGTCAAACAAGGCTTCAGCTTCGGCAACAAAATCAATCGCGGCAGAGTTCATGTTGGCTCCTACGCGTATTTGATTACGCGGTATCGCTCGACATAACGCGGGTTTTCGGGGGTGCTGTCTTCTGTGTGACGGGTGCGCATGCGCTCCAGGAATTTTTCGGGGTCGCCGATCTGACTGCGGTGTTCGAGCAAGGCACCGATTTTTGTCTCCCAGACGGAAGTGATATCAATTTCAACCTGGTGTTCGACCGGCAGGGAAATCCAGACTTCGTTCGGCATGTGCGGCTCCAAGCCTTCATCTTCGAGGAGCTCGGGGAAATAGCGGAAATTACCGGCGGCAGGAAATACGGCATCTAAAACCACCTGCCCGGCGGCGCGGTGGTCCGGATGGTTGATGTAGGTCTGGCGGATGTAGAGATTTGTGGGGTCGCAAGTGACTAGAATGTCTGGCTTTTCCTGGCGAATGACGCGGGTGACTTCACGGCGTAATTCCAAGTCAGGCACAAGGTAGCCGTCAGGATGTTCCAAGAACCGCACAGAATCGACCCCCAGCTTGCGGGCTGCGGCGCGCTGCTCATCGTGGCGTATCGCACACAATTCATCCGGCGAGATGCTGCGATCGTCCGATCCCTTATCGCCACATGTCAGAACGCAGTAGCTGACCTTGTTTCCGGCAGCGACCCAACGCGCAATTGTACCCCCGCAAAAAAATTCGGGGTCATCCGGGTGGGCAAGGATAACGAGCACCCTCTGAGAGATTTCCCAAATACCGGGAGGGGGTGGTGAGGGATCAAGCTCCGCCATGATCTTCTCCGGTTGATTTCCCTCCCCCAGATTTACCACCACCGGAACGCTTCCGGCGGAAAGGACGGCGCTGGCGGCGTTTTTTACCACCCTGGCCGCTGTCCTGATCATTCGTGGGGCGCGGTTGCGAGACCTGCCTTTCCTGAGAAGGCCGGGTGGGTTCGGTGTCCCGGGGGGATTCTGCATGCGTGTGAGCCTCAGGGCCGTCAACCTCATCTTCAGGAGCCAGGCCGACCAGATCATCCAGCTCCTTTTCGACAGCCTCCTGGGTTTCGGCGTCAACCTCGATGACCTTGCCAGCAGCGGGGGCTGCCTTTGCCTCGAAACCAGGCGCACCCGATTTCCCACAATCACAGCCACCGTTTTCGTGCCGGTCGCAGGGAGCTTCCGATTTGCGGCGCAAGGCTTCCAGCTCATCCCAGGGCTGAAGCTCGTGCTTCATAAATTCATGCCGAGAGCCATCACCCAGATCCACCAGCACAGATTGGCGGAGCGGGTAGGTGTCGGTCACTTTGCCTTCTCCAAGAGGAGAAACAACCCGTTTGCCGCGCTTGGGGAGCATTTTGCGGGCTTCGATGTACTGCTCGTATTCGTAGACAAGGCAGCAGCGCAGGCGGCCGCACATCCCGGTAATTTCAGATGGAGTCAGGGAAATGCCCTGCTCTTTTGCCATCTTAATCGAGACCGGACTGAACTCGGTCAAAAACATCGAGCAGCAGCGGGTTTCCAGACCACAAGCACCCATACCGCCCAGAATTTTGGCGACATCACGCGGACCTATCTGGCGCATTTCAACCCGGGTGCGGGTGTAAATCCGCTGCATCGCATTCCGCACCTGGTTAAGCTCCTGGCGGTCCCCAGATTCGGTCGCGTATAGAAAGGCGAGCCGCGAACCATCAAAGCTGAATTCGGAGGCAACGATCTTGATCCCCTGAATTCCCATCTCACTTAATCGGGCGCGGCAATTGATGGTGGCTTCCAGCTCTTTCTTCCCCCAGACCTGGCGCAAAACCAGGTCGCGCGGCGTCGCCATGCGCTCAACCGTCTTCCAGGAGCCATCCGGCGGGGGTTGAGGAGGCGCGTCATAGGTCTGGATCACTTCGCCTAACTGGCGCCCGCGGCTGGTCTCGACGACTACAAAATCACCCAGACGCAGATCGCGATAAGCGCTGGCGTCAAAATGGTACAACTTTCCAATTTTTTGAAAACGAAGGCCAATGATAAATGGATCCATACATCTCTCACTTGCTAAAAGATAGCAGATGGCTCCGCTGCCGGTAAAATTACGGCATTACCGGAACGCGGCGGAACACCTGTGAACTTTCGAATTTATACGAAACATGTCCTATTATACTCGCCAATCTGCGGCGACCCCTATCCCAGGGTGATGGCATGCGTATGGAGACTGCGATAACGATGGCTGACATTCAATCAATGCAGAAACGAGGTAATAAACACAGGGAAATCAGACTCGAAAAATAATTGCCCGGCATGGCATGTGGGTTTACCATTCCACCAGCTTCCAGATTTCCGGCTGCCATTCCTTGACACCGACCCCAATCTCGGCAAACAGGCGGACTGACTGCTTTAACTGGGCGAGAGCAACTTCATGCTGCCCGACGATCTGGAATAAATCCGCCAGGTTATTCCGGACGGCGGCTTCCCGGTGGCGGTCGCCTTGCGCCTCACATAATACCAGTGCCTGCTCCGCCGTCGCAATCGCATCTGTCAGCTCGCCCTGGTCGCCAAGCACCAGGGCGAGATTGTTCAGGGCCGCGACACGGGCTGTGGGACTGCCTGATTGTTCACTGAAAGCCAGGCTTTGTTCCAGGTGGCGGCGCGCATCGGCTGCACGTTCCTGATGGCGGGCCAGTACCCCCAGCAGGTTGTGAACCTGGGCTAAGGTCTGTGGATCGCCAACCTGCTTGGCAAGTGTCAATGCCTGGTTGGCAAGCTCACCAGCGCGGGCGGCATCGCCTTTACGATGGCAGGTGAGGCTCCAATCAGCCAGCAAGTGGGCATAAAGGTGAGGGTCAGGTGATTCGTCCAACGTTGCCAGACCAGCCTGGTAGAACTCGCTGGCATTCTCCCATTCGCCGAGGCGTTCGTAAACCTGCCCAAGCCGGCGATAGATCGCTGGCAGGCGCCTTGTTTCCAGTAATGCAGCAGCAGTCTGGTAGCTTTGCAATGCGGAAGAATAATCTCCCTGTAAGGTCTGCAAGTCACCCAAATCCTGGTACAGACCACCCCGGTCGGGATCCCCCAGTGCGAGCGCCGCCTCAAAGTGGGCCTGTGCCTCTGTGTTGGCAAACAAACCACGCGCGAAGACCCCTGCCTGGCGGTAATACCCGGCTGCGAGGGTGGTTTCGCCTGCCTGGCGGTAATGAAAAGCGACCTGCCCAGCATAGGCCGGACGATCCTGGACAGGTACTTTACGGATAAAACTTTCAGCAATACGTCGGTGTAGCAGGCGCTGGCGGGCCATACTGAGCCCGGTGTAGACGACCAGACGCATCAGCTCGTGATTAAAGTCGTATTGGATCGGCTGAGAGAAGGCGCCTCCGGCAAGCCGGGTTTCGCGGACCAGCCCGCGGGTGGCGAGTTCTTCAAGGGCCAGCACGGTTTCCAGCTCCGTGCGACCAGCAGCATCCTGGACGATATCAAATTCAAACGAACGTCCAATAACGGCCGCGGTTTGGAGCAACTGGCGGGCAGTATCACTCAGTCGGGCGAGGCGCGCCTGGAGCAATGCCTGGACCCCGGCCGGTGTCCAACCTGCTTCTGGTTGGTTCGCCAGATTTCCATCTGCCTGGTCCTGGGCTGCCAGGCCCTCCTGCAAGGCATGCAGGTACGCCACCAGGAAAAACGGGACACCTTCGGTCTCCGTTTCCAGGCGCGGTAACCATTCCGGTGGCAGCTTCCACCCTGCTTGCCGGGCGGTCTCCAACAGTTCTTGAATCTGGGGTGAGGTCAGGCGCAGCAAGGGAACGCTATAACCGGACCCCTGGCGGGTGGGCACAGACAGCAAGGAGCGCAAATTTTCGTCCTGGGAAGGTTTATCCGCACTCCAGGTGGCCAGCAAAAGCAGCGACCGATCTCCCAGCCGGCGGGCAGCATAAGCCAGCCAATCCAGGCTGGCGGAATCTGCCCACTGGAGGTCATCCAAGAAGATCACACTTGGGGAAGCCTGCGGACTGTAAGCAAGGGCCAGCAGCACCCGGAAGATACCTTCATAGAGCCGGGCCTGCGCACCAGGCCCATCCAGCGGCTGAAGGGTGGGCATTTCTGGCAGCAAGACACCCAACTCCGGCAGCAGTCGGGCGGCTTCAGCCAGCTCGAAGGCGAATAAGTCCGCGTCCCAACCGGCAGGTGGGTGCTGCTCTAAACCAGAACGCAAGGCCTCCACCACAACCCCATAAGCCAGATTGTTCTCGCCTTCATAACAGCGGGCAACCAGGACACGCCCGCCCTGGGCATGCACCCACGTTATAAATTCATCGGCGAGGCGCGTTTTCCCGATACCCGGCTCGCCCGCCAAAACGACAATCCGCCCACTGCTGTGGCAACTGAGATAATGTTCCTGAAGAGCTGCCAGCTCGGCCGCGCGCCCCACCATCGGAAGGCGAACACCAGCTGGCATAAGCTCAGCAGCAACAGACGGGGCTGAGAGTAAAACAGCCGGATCGGGGAGGCCAACACCGGGCAGAGGCGGCGGGTGTTCTTCATGACGAATGGCTTCGTAGAGACGCGTGGTCTCCTCGAGTGGTGGGACACCAAGCTCGGCATCCAGGACGCGCATACACTCCTGGTACTGGCGCATGGCAGCGGTCCGCATACCCGACCAATCATAAAGCTCGATCAACCGGCGATGGGCAGCTTCGTTGAGCGGGTCCAGAGAAAGCCAGCGGCGGGCAGGCTCCAGGGCTGATTCAAAATTCTGGCTTATTATCGAATCATCGATGAGCAGGCTGAGAGCCGATGCCAGCTCGCTGCGAAACGCTTCTGACTGCTGGAACTGCCAATCATCGAACATGAGGCTGTCCCGCAGGCTGAATCCCTCCATAAAATCTCCGCGGTACAGGTTGATGGCAGCCAACAACTTTTGGCGGCAGTCCGGAGAAAGCGGCCCTGGTGAGTGATGCTCGGCTGTAATCTCAGCCAGATTACGGCGAAATTCAACTGCATCTACCCAGACTGAATCTGTATAGTCCAGAGAAACCAGATCGCGCTCAGCATACAGACCAGCATCGTGGAGCGCTTTGCGCAGAGCAGATAACGTGCGGCGCAAGGCACCTCGGCTGCTGGCCTGGTCGGATTCAGGCCAGAACATGGTTGCCAATACGTCACGGCTCTGTGAGCGCCCGGTAACTGCCAGGTACGCTGCCAGCGCCAGGGCTTTGCGGGTATCGACCGAGGCAGACTGACCGGCAACCTCCAGGCGCACGTCCCCCAGGAGAAAAAGTCGGGCAGGTTCCATTAACTTATTTTACTGCAATGCGTGACAAAACGCCGCCCGGTTTCCACTTCGTAACGCCAGAAGGGTGACCACCGACCCTGAAACCACATAACCTCCCCAACAAAATGATTTCCTGCCACTCCGTAACGGCAGGCGTAACGATTTCATCACGCCCGGAGGGTATCCTAAATATAGAACAAGTTCATTCGCGCCTTCAAACTCAAATAAGGAGGACGTAATGCATTCGATGAGCATAGAAATTTCGAAAAAAAACACGAGTGAAGCCCTGATCGATGGGTTGTTCGGGGGCATCCTGGGCGGGTTGGGGATGCTGATTTTTCTTACTGTCGTTGGGCTGCTGGGTAGTAAAAGTCTGGTGGAAACGCTGAACCGGTTTGGATTGACAGACCAGATCTCTACCCCGCTCAGCGGAGTGCTGTTGCACCTGGGAGTTTCGGCGGTGTATGGGGCCATCTTTGCGGTGATTCTGCACTTTGTGCAGCCAAAATTACCCCAGGGGATCCCGGGCTGGGCGTGGGGTGCTGGCTATGGGTTGGTTCTGTGGCTGTTTGCAGCCAGCCTGCTGCTGCCAACCACCGGTTCAGACTTGCTTGAACTGCCGGCCTGGCAGTTTGCCTCCGCTCACTTAATTTTCGGCGCCATTTTAGGCTGGTTCTGCACCCGGAGCTAGAGATGACGATAGCCTTTACAAGTCGGAACTCATCCTTGTGAGAGGATCCGGAGGAATATGACCCGGCAAGATGGAAACAGGCTTTCATTCCAAGAACGCCTATTAATTCTGTTTTTCGGCGTCCTGGTGTTTCTAAACATCATCCACCTGCTCATTGGCTTTGCCAGCATCCCGGGTTATTACCAGCGGGTTACCAGCCAGACCATTGAAACTGTCGAGCTAGCTGGGACAACTTTTTTCAGCAATGAGATGGTGCAGCAGGCGGCCAAGGAGCGGGGCATGGGGCTGCCAGCTTATGCCGGGTTCAAGATCGTTTTCAACACCTTGTTTATTTTAATATACGTGCTGATCGCCACAATCGTCCTGTGGAAAGGGAGACACCAGTGGTTCGCGTGGTACACCGCGACACTGATGTTGTTCCTGGCGGGCTATTCATATATCGACCAGATTTATGCCGCTCAGCTTGTCCCGCCGAAATGGCTCGAAATGGGCTCCTTGCTGTGGCCGCTTCTGCTGCTATACATGTATTTGTTTCCCAACGGGCGGGCGGTACCACGCTGGACGCGCACGCCGATGTTCCTTTTGTACACTTTATTTTTCCTTTTTATGGCCAGCTTCAATTACGCTGTTTTTTTTCCAGGGCAGATCGATTCAACCCTTGACACGATCGAATCTTATGCGCAGGCGCTAATTCCAATTATTCTCGTGTTGATACTGATCTGCCAGTTCCTGCGCTACCGCAACCATTCCACCCCGGTAGAGAAACAGCAAACGAAATGGTTTCTATTTGGCCTATTCCTGGTTGTGCTCACAATCCCACTGGATACGTTTCTAAAGGATTTCGTCTGGAAGGATGAATATGACGCGTTGGGCCTGATCTGGATACCAATCGCACTGGCTATAGCCATTTTACAGTACCGGTTGTGGGATATTGACCTGATCATCCGGCGGACGGTGGTTTACGCAGCGCTGACCGGCCTTCTGGTGCTGATATATTTTGGCCTGGTTACAGTATTACAAAACTTACTGGCAGCGGTCATCAACCAGCAGTCACCACTGGTAATCGTGATCTCAACACTGGCGATTGCGGCTTTGTTTAACCCACTGCGTAGCTGGCTGCAGTCATTCCTTGAGCGGCGATTCTACCGCCGAAGTTACAACCTGGAACAAACGCTGGACAAGTTTACCCGCCAGGCGCGGGATGAGGTTGACCTGGAGCAGCTGGTCCAGGTATTCCTACGCAGCGTAGGGGACACATTGGAACCTGAAACCATGCTGCTGTGGATCAATCGTAGAGGTAAATATGAGCGAACAAACACGTGAACTATCCGCTAGTTTCCAACACCCTCGACCGGCTCCTGGGCCGAAAGGCAAACCCCTGGTAGGCAGCCTGACTGAGTTCAGCCGGGATCCCTTGGAGTTTCTGCATGCCATGCAAAAGGAATATGGGGAGGTTGCCCATTTCCGCCTTGCGAACATGGATCTCTTTCAAATCAATCACCCGGAGGGCGTCAAACACATCCTGCAGGACCAGCATCATAACTACACCAAAGCAGGTTTCCAGCGAGACTTTATCGACCGGGTGGTGGGCAATGGGCTGTTCACCAGTGAGGGTGACTTCTGGCTGCGGCAGCGGCGTTTGATGCAGCCGATGTTTCACAGGAAAGAAGTCCAGGCATGGGGCAACATGATGGTCCAGACCGCCCAGGAAACCATCAGCGCCTGGCCCGGAGGCAGGCATCGGTTGGACTTGGCTGCAGAAATGATGGAGCTCACCTTAAAGATCGCCAACCAGGCTCTGTTCAGCACGCACATCGACCGGTTGGCAGGAGATCTTTATCCGGACATTGCCGGCAGCCTGACCTACCTGCTCCAGGACACGGCCTGGCGATTTGAACGGCCATTTTACAGGCTTTGGCTGCCAACCGAGCGCAATCGGGCATTCAAGCAGCACACGAAAACCCTGGATAAGATGATCTATGCGATTATCGAGGCCCGGCGGCTGCAAATGATAGAACGGCCCGAAGAGACCCCGCGCGACCTGCTAACCATACTGCTGGAGGCGCGCGATGAGGAAACCGGTGAAGGGATGAGCGATCTGCAGCTCAGGGACGAGGTCATCACTTTGTTCATCGCCGGCCATGAAACGACCGCCAACGCTTTGAGTTGGGCGTGGTACCTGCTGGCGACCCACCCGCAGGCCGAAACCAAATTCCATGCTGAGCTGGATATGGTGCTGGGTGGGCGTCCCCCGCAGGCCAGTGACCTGCCCAACCTGCCATATACGCGCATGATTGTGGATGAAACCCTGCGGCTTTACCCACCCGCGTGGCTTACGAACCGGTTTGTGGTGCAGGACGATGTCGTGTGTGGTTACCGAATACCAGCAGGTGCGCTCGCGGCGATCAGCCCGTATGCCATCCACCGCCAGGCAGGTTTATGGGAGCAGGCGGAGGAATTTATCCCGGAACGTTTCTCACCCGAGGCCAGCCAGGGACGACCAGCCTATGCTTACCTGCCATTTGGCGGTGGACCGCGGCTGTGCATCGGGAAAGGATTCGCGCTGGCAGAGGCTCCGCTGGTCCTGGCAACGATCGCAGCCCGGTGGCGCTTCCGGCTGGAGGACGTATGGCAGGTGAGCCCTCAAGCCTCAGCAACGCTGCGAGTGCGGGACGGGCTGACGGTGATCCTGGAGGCCAGAGAGAATTGATGGCAGGAGCGAACCGCACTTACCCGCTGCAAATGGGATCTGGCCTGCGGCTGGGGCGCTGGATTGTATTTGTGTTTATGGTTTTTTGTGTGGTCGTATTTTCAGCAGGCATCTATTATTACTCGGATTTTGCCTCTGCGCATCCCGAAGAGTTTTTAATTTGGGGCTGGAGCCAGGCAGAATTACAGGCCGTGTTAAACCAGATTGGCATGACTTTCAATGGGTGGATTTTCTGGAACTTTGTTACGGAGATCCTCTTCGCCATTGGCGTGTGTGGGCTCGGATTTTTTATCTTTTTCCGGAAAAAAGATGACTGGTTTAGTTTGTATATTTCGGCTGCGTTTGTCTTTTTCAGCACATTCGCCGGGTATCCTGCATCCATCTTGGCAGAAACTTATCCGAGGTGGAAGCCCTTCTTAAGTCCACTCAGCGTGCTCGCCTGGTTGGGCATTTTTATCGTTTTCTACATGTTCCCGGACGGTCGCTTTATACCGCGCTGGACACGTTGGGTGGTTGTACTGCTCATCCTCGCGTATGCGGTCGACATTATTGTTTATGCGGGAGGAACCCCTCCGCCTCCGCTTGCACTACTTATGGTCATTTTTTTAGCCGTGGTGCCCCTCAGCCAGGTTTATCGCTTTCATCATGCTGCGAATGCCGTCCAGCGCCAGCAGACGAAATGGGTGATTTTGGCCCTGGCAGTTGTGTTTGTATTTGTTTTATTCGGATTTGTGGGGCTATTTTTCCCAGCGTTAACGGAACCAATTTCGCCCGCAGCCCCGTTTTTTGCTTTCGTGGCTAGTTCTACTACCCTGATTATTGGTCTCATCCCACTGTCGATCGCGCTGGCTGTGCTGCGCTACCGGCTGTGGGATATCGACGTCATCGTTCGCAAAACCCTGCTGTACGCCGCTCTAACGGCCCTGCTGGGGCTGGTGTATTTCGGCACCGTGGTACTGCTGCAGGAACTTTTTGGGCGGGTGTCCAGTCAAGCAAACTCACCCCTGGCGATTGTGATCTCAACCCTGCTGATCGCGGCCCTATTCAACCCGCTGCGCCGCAGGATTTAAACGACAATTGACCGGCGCTTCTTCCGCAAGAAATACGACGCCCAACAAATTATGGATGCTTTTGCCGAAAAAGTGCGCAATCAAGCTGATCTGGGTGAACTGACTCTGGAACTTGTAAAGACATTGGAAAGTTCAGTGCAGCCAGAAAATGTTCAAATCTGGCTGAAATAAAATCGAAATAACGATTCATTCCTAATCGATACCGGCGAACACAAACAATGCCAAACGCTGCCGCGAAAACACCTCCAAGAAATCCGCATCCACCATTTACGTAACACCCTCGTAACGAATTCAGGACACCTTAAGTCTAAAATGGGTCGTGAATAACCCGCATTTCAACCTATCGCGGATCTCGATGTAAGGATGCCGTAAGCAATCAGGTTGAACCAGACTTTGTGAGTTCGTTATGGGGATGCTCATGACCACAACAAATTTTCTACAAGGCGACCAAACCCGACACAGAACCCGCATGATCCTGTGGTATCTACTGGCAGGGCTCATCCTGGCACTGTGGGCGCTGACACTTCAAGCACATTTCAATTCCCTTCAAGATGATTGGGTCATCGCCCGCGCCAGCGAGGCGATTTGGGGAAACCATCCCGGAGACAACCTTTTTGGTATATGTGCTTGGGTGGCAGTTGGTAGGAGCGAGTATTTTCCTACTGTGTGCCTTCGTGATCTTTCGCGAAGTGATCCTGCCCCGCAAGCCAAATCAATCGCTGGGCTTCTGGACAAGCCTGATCCTGCTGCTGATCCCGATCACAATTTACATGAATGCAGCCGACCTGGACCGATTCGGCCCAGAATTGTGGGGAAAGATCCTCTTTGGACTTACGTTTTCCGCCTTTACCCTGGGAATTCTCGGGGTGGTGTTGCTTTTTTACCTGCTGCCGTTTGGAATCGGACCGCCGCGTTGGACACGCTGGGTGGCTCTGCTCGTCACGATTGGAATATTCACGGCTTTCGGGCTGCTGGTGGCTGAAATTGGGGGTGACTTTACCTGGGGTCTGGTTATGATCACTCTGCTGGTAGGAATTATCGGAGGAAGCCTGCTGCTGGTCTTCCGCTACCGGCGCTACTTCACCCCAGCCCAAAAAATTCAGGGGCGCTGGATTACGACAGCCTTACTGGTGCTGCCTCTCTGGTTGGTAGGGTCCATCGCAAGCGAAACGATACAGTCACTGTTCGGAGATGCGGCTTCTGCCATGCTGGAGTTGCACCTGCAGCTAATTCTGCCGATGCTGGTCCCTTTGGCGATCCTGCACGCTCTGCTGAAGCTGGGCCTTTGGGAGGCAGAACCCAACCACCACAGGCCTCTTTTCTATGCCGGGGTTGGCACAGCCCTCTTTGTTGGGCTGGTGGGTTACTGCTTCCTGGTGCAATCCGAAGCCCGGGCTGCATCGGCAGATCTGAGCCAACCGTGGGTGCTGCCGGATGGGCAGCCGCCTATGGAGCTGATCGTTGACACCGATCTTGGGAACGATGATGTGCTGGCTCTGCTCTTTTTGATGCAGCATCCAGGCGTCGACCTGCAGGCTGTGAATGTGGTGGGAACCGGGCTCATCCACTGTGAACCCGGCATCAAGCATGTGCTCGGCCTGCTGGAGCTGTCGAAATATAGGGAGATTCCGGTCGCATGCGGCACAGAAGAACCCCTGGATGCCGAGCATGCTTTCCCTGATGCATGGCGCAAAGCCGCAGACCATCTTTGGGGGCTGGGCCTGCCGCTCAACAAGCGCCAGGCTTCACCTCTATCTGCGCCTGAGCTGTTGGTGGAGACCCTGATGCAGGCGCAAAAGCCCCTGCCGGTGCTGGCCCTTGGCCCGCTCACCAACCTGGCGCAAGCTTTCCATGCGCACCCAGAGGTGATTGATAAAATCGAGCACCTGTACATCATGGGCGGGGCGGTGGAGGTGCCGGGGAATGTCTACGATCCGAGCCTGGGCATTGACAACCGCACCGCCGAATGGAATCTGTACGCGGACCCGCTGGCGGCACGGATTGTGTTTGAGTCGGGTGTGCCAATCACCCAGGTCCCTCTGGATGCCACCAACTATGTGGCAGTCAATATGCCGCTCTACCGCAACCTGGGAAAGGTTATGAACACCCGACCGGCGATTTTCACTTTCAACGTTTTCTACATCAACCAGGGCTGGATCCAAACCGGGCAATATTACTTGTGGGATACGCTCGCAGCAGTCGTTGTGACCAACCCGGATGTGGCAAATTACCAGGACTATCACCTGCAGGTCATCACCGAGCGCGGCCCGGATTTTGGGCGCACCCTGGCAACACCGGACGGTACACCAGTACAGGTGGCGACCTGGGCGGATGCGCCGCTGTTTGAAGAAATATTCGTACGCGTGCTGAATACGGAATGATCCCGATGGCTGAGGCAGCGGCACTCTCCCTACATAACCGGGCCACAACCCTGCACGGAACGCGCCTGCTGCTGGCGCGTCTGGGGTGGGTGCTGGTTGCGCTGACTTTCGTGCTGGTGCTGGTGCTGATCGCCCCACGGAATCCGCGGCTGCTGCTCTTCGACCCGCTAATCCAAGACAGCTACCCGCTCGTGGCTGAGCTGTTAGACTACCGCGCCTACCTGCGCTACATCATCTTTTTACGCTACCTGGTAGCTGGTTTTTATTTCCTGGTCGCCGTGTTTATTTTCTGGCGCAGGTCGGACGACTGGCTGGCGATGCTGACCTCCGTTGCCTTGATCTGCCTGCCTTATATCATCCTGTTCGGCGGAGCGCTCTATACACTTTCTGAAGATCTCAATCAGGCAGCCTGGGTTGAGATTGCGGATGGATCTTTAATGGTACTTGGTTTCCTTTCCATTCCCCTGCTTCTGTTCCTGTTCCCGGATGGGCAGATCCAGCCCGCACGCATCAAAAAGCTCATAAAAGGTCTTTTGATTGGTTTACTGTTCATGGTGCTGATCCCTCAACCCTATGAGCCATCCTGGGACGAGTCCTGGGCATTGATTACCTGGTTATTGGTATTCATGCTGTTTTCCATCCTGATGCTCCTGGGCATTTTCGGACAGATCTACCGCTACCTGCGGGTGTCCACACCCAGCCAGCGTCAGCAGACCAAGGTGATCGTCTTCGCCGTCCTGGCAAGTCTGGGGTGGCTTATGTTCATTGCCCTGGGCACTGGCACCTCGCTGCGCTTTGAGGCGGCTTCGATCTACGGCATGTTCGAGCTGCATGCCAGCCTGCTGGTGGCAGCCCTGATCCCGACTGCCATGGCGGTCTCGGTACTGCGCTACCATCTCTACGACATCGACCTGATCATCCGCCGCACCCTGATTTACGGCACGCTGACTGTCAGCTTGGGAGCCATTTATTTCGTCACGATCATCCTGCTTCAGGGGCTGGTGGGCAGACAGTCAGGGCAGGAATCGTCGCTGGTGATCGTGGTATCCACCCTGGCAATCGCTGCCATGTTCAACCCGCTGCGCAGGCGCATCCAGGATTTCATCGACCGGCGCTTCTTCCGCCAGCGCTACGACGCCCAGGAAATCCTGGACAACTTTTCGACCCGCACCCGGGACATGGTGGACCTTGAGCAAATTCACAGCGAGATGCTCCAGGCAGTTTATAAGGCTTTGCAGCCGGGGCACACAATATTGTGGCTGCATATGAGCAGCGGTAAAACAAGCAAAGCAGAGAAACCTAAAAATCCCGAGGTTGATGTATGACACGCAAGCCATATCGAACGATCACCATGAATTTCACCACCCAAACGGGTAAAACCAGGGGGCATATATGAAATCGCGCCGGGTTTCATGGATCGCCTGGGGGCTATTTGGCATGATATGCATTGTCACAGCCCTGCAAATCATCTACAAGTACATCATCCTGGGATTCGAAGGCAGCCCGGTCAAGCTGGTAGGGGAACTACTCGTCGATCTTTCACCGTTTGTTTTTGGATTTCTGGCGGTGCTGATCATCACGAACCAGTCGCGCAATATCATTGGCTGGCTGTTTATGATCCCGGCCTATTTCATCATAGTCGCAGGACCTGCCGAAATCTACCTGCGGACGTTTGGCACCAAAGCCCCGCCCGCCAACCTGCTCAACCTGCTGATGGCCTGGGTAACCGGTTGGGGATGGATCATGCTCATTTTTCCCATACTATTCATCTTGCTTTTGTTCCCGACAGGCAGGCTACCCTCCCCCCGCTGGCGCTGGATAATTCCATTTGGGGTGGTTTGGTGCGGGCTTTTCATCTTTATCGGAACATTTACTGCGACACTCGGCCCATTCCAAAATCCCATCGGATTCCTCAGTGAAACATTTACCGAGACGCTAATGACCCCATGGGTTTTGGGTTTAGGGATCTTCACACTATTGTGTTTCGTTTCGCTTTTTGTTCGCTACCGGCGGGCAAACGCGGCGGAGCGGGAACAGATTAAATGGGTGTTTTACAGCGGGGGGATCTTTGCCTTTTTTTATGCACTCAACCTGCCGGTGGCAGGGGATCCGAGCGATCTCGCCGTGCTTTTGCTGTTCCTGTTTTTGCTGGCAATTCCCACCACGATCACGATCGCCATCCTGCGTTACCGGCTCTGGGATATTGACGTCATTATCCGCCGGACCCTGTTGTATGCGGCGCTGACTGCTCTGCTGGGGCTGGTGTACTTCGGAATTGTGGTCGTGCTGCAGGATCTGTTTGGACGGGCCACCGGGGAAGAGAATTCGCCGCTGGCGATTGTGATCTCGACTTTGGTCATCGCAGCGCTGTTCAACCCGCTGCGGGCGCGGCTGCAGGAATTCATCGACCGGCGTTTCTTCCGCCAGAAATACGATGCCGATCAGGCTCTGGATGCTTTTGCCCATACAGCGCGGGATGAAGTGGAAATCGAGCGGCTGACAGTGGAGCTGGTGAGCACTGTACAGAAATCAATGCACCCACAAAACGTTACGTTGTGGATGAAGAAGTGAATTCGGAAACCAATATTTTCGTAACGGTTACCGTAACCATTCCGGAACGGTAAACCCATACAATAGAACTATCGCGGAGGAAGTCAGCTGATGGCAAATATTTTTAACAATCTACGCCAGCGTTTATCTAAAAACCAATCCCAGCAGCCCATGGTGGAGATCGAGGTTGAGGCTGATTTGCCCGCCAGTGTGCAGGTCGAGCCGTTGGATATTCCGCCCACCGACCCGCTGCTGCCGTACCTGATCAATGCCGCCAGCCCGGTCGAACTCGAAAAACTCTCCTTGGGCTCGCCGACATTGGAGCGGCTTCGAGAAGCAGGCGTGAAAATCGCGGTGCCGCTGGTGAGCCAGGGTGAGCTGATTGGCCTGCTTAACCTGGGCCCGCGGCTGAGCGAGCAGGATTACTCTAGCGAAGACCGGCGCCTGCTGAGCAACCTGGCAACCCAGGCAGCGCCTGCGCTGCGCGTGGCACAGCTCGCCCGCCAGCAGCAGGTGGAGGCGCGCCAGCGGGAGCGCATTGAGCAGGAGCTGCGCGTGGCGCGCATCATCCAAGAAACCCTGCTGCCGAGCCATGTTCCTATGTTAGAACGGTGGAAAATTGACGCTTTCTGGCAGCCGGCCCGCGAGGTCAGCGGTGATTTCTACGATTTTATCCCGCTGCCCGATAACAAGATGGCGATTATCATCGCCGATGTGACCGATAAAGGGGTTCCTGCTGCATTGGTCATGGCAACCACCCGCACCATCCTGCGGGCTACAGCAGAGCAGTTGATTTCCCCCAGACTGGTGTTAGAACGCACGAACGAGCTGTTGTGTCCTGATATTCCCCCGAAAATGTTCGTCACCTGCCTGTATGCCCTGATTGACCTGGACGCTGGGCGGTTTGTGTTTTCCAACGCCGGTCACAACCTGCCTTACCAGCAAACAGCCGAGGGTATGGTCGAGCCGCGGGCAACGGGCATGCCCTTGGGCCTGATGCCCGGGATGATCTATGAGGAAAAAGAAGTCCAGCTTTCCTCCGGGGACCGGCTGGTGCTGAGCAGCGACGGGTTGATCGAAGCCCATAATAAAGAAGGGGATATGTATGGCTTTCCGCGCTTAAAAGACCTGGTAGCCCATGCACCCGCTGAAGAATCTGATATTAACGCTGATTATGGATGATTACCGGAATTTTACTGGCATTGACCACGAACAGGAGGACGACATAACCCTGGTTTCACTGGAATATTTAGCGGTCCCCAATTCGGACCAAACAGCTGCCGAATGGGAGAAACTTGCCAGCTTTGAGATGGCTAGCGAACCCGGTAATGAACGCCAGGTCGCTCTGCAGGTAATCGAAGCCATCCAGGATGTGCCTTTGGAGGCAAATCGCCGCAAACGCCTGGAGACCGCCGTGGCAGAGGCCGCTCTAAACGCCATCGAACACGGCAACCGCTTCCAGGCTGATCTGCCGGTGCAGGTCGAAGTCCTGCGCAACGCAGACTCCCTGGCAGTGCACATCCGCGATCATGGCGGTGGATTACCCATCCCAGAAACCCCGGAGCCCGATCTGGATGCTAAACTGGCAGGCTTGCAATCGCCGCGCGGCTGGGGTCTGTTTTTGATCCGCAATATGGTGGATGAGATAAACCTTCAAACCGATCAAGAACACCATATGGTCGAGTTGATTGTACATTTGGATCCTGCCTGAAAAGGAGCAGCCATGCATACTCGCGCACTGGTAACAAATATACGCCTGCTCGGCGGGCGCGCTGTCATCGACTTAAAAGGGGAAATTGATGGATTGGCCGAACAGGAACTTTCGGAAGCCTACCAACAGGCAATCGAGTCCGAACCTGAGGTTATCGTCTTAAATTTCAAAGAAGTTGATTACATCAATTCCACAGGAATAGCGTTGATTGTGGGTTTGCTGGCGCAAGCACGTAAAACCCACAGGACATTGAGTGTCTATGGCCTGAGCGACCACTATATGGAAATCTTCGCCATTACGCGCCTGTCCGATTTCATGGAAATCTACCCGGATGAAGAAGCTGCCCTGGCGGCCTGATCCATGAAAAGCACACCTTTCGAACAATACCTGGAGGGAAACCATGCCTGAAGCAAACTTAAGAACGACCATTCGCAAACCGGCACCCGGGGTAAGCATCATGGACCTTGACGGTGAAGTAACCGGGTTTGCGGAGGATATCCTGATGGATGCCTATACGCAGTCAGTTAATGGAGGCACCCGTACGATTATCTTGAACTTTGCCAACCTGGACTACATGAACAGCTCGGGAATCGGCCTGCTGGTCACCCTGCTGATCCGTATCCAGCGCCAAAAACAGCGCCTGTTTGCCATTGGCCTGAACGACCACTACCAGCAAATTTTCATGCTCACCCGCCTGAACGAGGCAATCGGGATCTTTGACAGTGAAAGCCAGGCGTTAGCTGCGGCAAGTAAGTAAAGTGGAGGATACGATGGACCCGACCTCAAAACCGGTCAATAAATCCGAAGATAGCTGGGCGCGCCCGGTCGACCGCCTGGTGGTTGGCAGCACGCCAGCAGATGCGATCAATGCCAACGTCAATGGACGTCACCTGACCAGCCCATTAAACGGCTTCGGGCAGCTGTGGCAAAAAACGTACCAGATCAGACTCGAGGGCGTTGCAGTCACCCCTGAAGAAGTCGTGAGCCTGTGGAAAGCGAAGCTGCCTGAGCTGATGCCAAGTGACAGCCGGTTTTACCCGTCGATAAGCGGCGTGAAACCCGGTGAAATTGTCTTGATCAATGCCACCCTTCCAGGGCTGCCTGGGGGAATGCCGGTCTCCACCGGCGTCTTAATCCTGTACGCAGACGAAGTTTCCTTTTCGGTGATGACTCCAGAAGGCCATCCCGAAGCAGGGTTCAACACGTTTAGCGCTTACAGCGAAGATGGAGTAACGATTGCCCAAATCCAATCGCTGGCGCGTGCTAATGACCCAATTTTTGAGATGGGTTTCCGGCTGCTGGGGGGAGCCAAACAACAGGAAAAAATCTGGCACCACGTGTTAACCCGGCTGAGCCAGGAAGTTGGCTGCCCGGATGGGCAGGTGGAAATGAAAAAAGTGTGCGTTGACAGCCGATTACAATGGTCACAAGCGGGAAATATCTGGCATAATTCTGTCATCCGCACAACCCTGGCTGCCCCGGTCCGTTTCGCAAAAAAGGTATTCAAGCGCTAAAACAGATGCAGCCGGGGTAAACGAAACTCTTGAGGCGTCATCCAGGAATCCCGAACCGGGAGAACCCATGATGCAGTCACATCGATAAGCCTGCCTCAGCCTCCTGACCCACGTGAATCAATGAGCAATCATCGCGACTACGATGCAATCATCACCGGCAGCGGCCCAAATGGGCTGGCAGCGGCTGTCACGCTGGCGCGTGCCGGTTGGCGCGTTCTCGTGCTCGAAAAAAGCGACACGGTCGGCGGGGGGATGCGTACAAAAGAGCTGACCCTGCCGGGTTTTCGACATGATGTCTGCTCCACGGTCATGTCAATGGGCAGGGCCACGCGCTTTTTTAGAGAGCTGCCCCTGGAAGAATTCGGCGTGCAATGGATTCACGGGCAGGCACCCCTGGCACACCCGCTGGACGGCGGGCGGGCCGTCATCATGGAGCGAGACCTGCATGCAACGGCGGATGGCCTGGGGGCGGACGGCAAAAGCTACCTGAAACTCATGGAGCCCCTGGTCGCGAACTGGCAGGCGCTGCTGGACGAATTCATGGGACCTTTTCCCCTGCCACCGCGCCATCCGTTCCTGATGGCGCGCGCCGGGGTGAGATTCTTACAATCGGCGGCGGGGCTGGCAAGGCGCACCTTCCGAAGTGATGCGGCCCAGGCTTTTCTGGCAGGGCTGGCAGGCCACGCGATCCTGCCAATCACCAAACCGGGAACATCAGCTTCGGGCCTGATGCTGGGGATGCTGGCGCATGCCACGGGCTGGCCGGTGGTGGCAGGGGGGGCACAGCAGCTGGCAGACGGCATGGCAGCACTTTTTATGGCTGAGGGTGGGGAAGTAGAAACCGGAGTCGAGGTAAAAGATCTGAAACAACTTCCACCTGCCCGGGCATATCTTTTTGATGTGACGCCCAGGCAGCTGCTGGCGATTGCTGGTGAGCAGCTGCCAGCCGGCTACCGGGGAAAACTGCAAAAATATCGCTACGGGCCGGGCGTATTCAAGATCGATTATGCCCTTTCTGGGCCGGTGCCCTGGCAGGCGCCCGAGGTAAGCAAGGCGATCACGGTTCATGTGTGCGGCAGCCTGGACGAAATCGTTCGCAGCGAGGACCAGATGTGGCGGGGGGAACATCCGGAGCGCCCGTACGTGCTGTTCGTGCAGGCCAGCCTGTATGACCCCAGCCGGGCGCCGGACGGAAATCACACCGGCTGGGCGTACTGCCACGTCCCAAACGGCTCGACGGTGGATATGACCAACTCGATTGAGAAACAAATTGAACGGTTTGCGCCGGGTTTCCGCGATCTGATCCTGGCGCGGCACACCCTTAACACCCAGGATATGGAAGCTTACAATCCGAATTACATCGGGGGGGATATTATCGGCGGGGTGCAGGACCTGTGGCAGCAGTTTGCCCGCCCGGTGCCCAGCCTGAATCCATACCGCACACCTCTAAAAAGCGTCTACCTGTGCTCATCTTCCACCCCACCGGGCGGCGGGATCCACGGGATGAGCGGTTATCAGGCCGCGCAGGCTGTGCTGCACGATCTGGGGGATTAACAAGATTCAGGGAGCAACTTTCCAGGATAGCATGTAGGTGAATATAAAACCGGGTCCATTCAGACCCGGTTGAAAAACAACAGTATGGATTGCTTTTATCCAATCAGGTTTATCGGTACAATGCTGGCGCGCTCGAGGGCAGCAACGCTGACGTGACGGGCGATATCCTCGGCGACGGCGGTCAAGGCCAGTGCCACCGGTGATCCAGGATCGGAAACCACCACCGGCAGACCGGCATCGCCACCCTGGCGAACGATTGGATCCATGGGGATGGCACCGATAAAGGGCACGCCTGATTCGGCCGCAAGACGCTCGCCGCCGCCGGTTCCAAACACATCCACCCGGCTGCCATCGGGCATTTCCAGGTAGCTCATATTTTCAACCACACCGAAGACAGGCACATCCAGCTGGCGGAACATTTCCAGGCCGCGGCGGGCGTCATCCAGAGAAACCTGCTGGGGGAGAGTGACGATCACGCTGCCGCTGAGCGGCAGTGACTGGGCCAGGCTGAGAGGCGCATCGCCCGTGCCCGGGGGCAGGTCGATGATCATGTAGTCCAGCTCGCCCCAGTCGACATCGCCGATAAACTGGCGAATAGCGCTGTGCAGCATCGGCCCGCGCCATACCAAGGGCTGGTCCGGCTTCACCAAAAACCCAATCGACATCACCTTGACGCCGTAATTTTCGGCGGGAATCATCTTGTTGTTTTGAGGCGGGGGCATGCTGGTGACACCCATCATCGTGGGCACATTCGGGCCGTAGATATCGGCATCGAGCAATCCGACGCGGGCCCCACTTTTGGCTAGAGCTACCGCCACATTCACGGCAACCGTGCTTTTACCAACCCCACCCTTGCCAGAGGCAATCGCAATGGCATTGCGCACCGGGATCGGCATCAGGCCGCGCGCCCGTCCATCCGCAGGCACTTCGGCATCCATAATGACATTTACCGATGAGACTCCCGGCAGCGCCTGCACCGCCGCACGCGCCTCACGCTCCATTTTTGCTTTCATTGGGCAGGCAGGTGTGGTCAGCACAATCCGGAAACTGACTTCATCTCCGCTTATTTTCAAATCGTGGATCATATTCAGGGTGACGAGGTCCTTACGTAAATCTGGGTCCTGAACGGTGCTCAAGGCAGCCAGAACGGCACCTTCATCTATCATGGTATTTGTCATGCGGTTCCTTTCTCCAACAATAAATCAGGCACACAGCAGGCTGCCGTTCAACGGGCAAGCTGCTTGTTTAAATAATCTTGAATTTCAGTGTAAGCGGCTTCGTATTTCGCCAATAATTCAGCATCCGAACCCCGAAACCGGGTGATCGTATTCCGAGAACAGCGCACACAACCCTGCATTGCCCAGTAGGAGTCGGCGTGGCAGGAGGTACACCCCCCCAGCTTAACCATCATCAGGACAAATGCCAGGCGCTGAGGATCTTCTGCCGGCAGGTCGGCTACCCGATCGACCAGCTCGCGCACAGCATCACCCCGCAGCTCGCGCAGCTCAGGGATCAAACGAGGTGGAAAGAGAACTTCTGTTTTTCCGTTAAACATGAGCATCTAGGTGCGAGGCAGGCAGTGCCCACTCGTCTGACAATCCTAACCCGATAGCTGACTGCTTCAGGCACGTTTCTTCGCTGCCTTGGCGGCTTCAGCCTCGGCGCGGGCCGTCTCTTCACGCTGGTAGTTGGTGGGACGGATCGAAGCATAATAAGAGACAGGCTTGGAAAGCCGGTCCTTATCGAAAATATTGGTGGCGTGACGGTCAAACACCGAAAGCTCGTAGTTGTGATCCATTTTGATGGCGTCGAACGGGCAGAACTCGGCACACAGGCCGCAGTTCATGCAAATATCCACGTCAATATAAAACTCTTTAGGGGCCGGGATCGGGCGACCTGTCTCCGGGTCGTTGGTGCGCACGATCCAAATACATTGGGGAGGACAGACTTTGGCACAAATCCCACACGATGTACAGCGATCCTCCTGGGTACCATCTTCTGTTTCTTCATAAAGCAGGAAAGGGATGAACCGGAATTCTTCGGGGGTGATGGTACGCTCTTCGGGATATTGGATTGTAAAGATGCCGCGTGTATCCGTCGAGCTGCGGTGTTTCACCCCTTCTTCGGTGAAATAGCGCTTACGCCCAAACTTGATATCATCCAGGTATGTATCGATGAACCGCTTTAAGGTAACACCAAGACCTTTGACAATTCCCCAACCATACATAGTTAAGCTACTCCCTTCGCCTAGCGGTCGGTCTCACCGAGAACGATGTCAATGGATCCGAGAATCCCCACAGCATCGGCCACTTTGTTGCCCTTGCACATCTCACCCAGGGCGTTCAGATTTATAAAGGATGGGGCCCGGACGTGATAACGCCAGGGGTTAGGCTTGCCGTTTGAGACGACATAGAAACCCAACTCGCCTTTGGGACCTTCCACACGACCATAGGCCTCACCCGCCGGTACGCGGACCTGATATTGGGCTTTGCCCTCATAAATTTCGCCTTCCGGAATTTGTTGGAGGGCCTGCTGGAGGATGCGGACGCTCTCGCGCATTTCGTCCACCCGGATCATGTAGCGGTCGTAAATGTCTCCGTGATAACGGACTGCGACGTCAAAATCAAAACGCTCGTAAATGCTGTATGGATCGGCACGGCGCACATCATAGGGCACACCTGATGCCCGCAAAACCGGCCCGCAGGTAGATAAGGCAATCGCCTGTTCCGGGGTCAGCACGCCAACGCCTTCACAGCGGGTACGCACGATTTCGTTCTTTGAAAGGTAGGTATCGAGTTCATCAATTTTCCGGGTGAGGCGATCAAACACGATCCTGCGGATTTTTTCGAGCACACCTTCCGGGAAATCGCGAGCGACGCCCCCAAAGCGGAAATAGTTACACATCATACGCGAGCCGGCAGTGGCTTCGAACACATCCAGGATGAGCTCGCGTTCTTCGATGGCATATAACGCGGGTGTGAAATACGCCCCGAGATCGTTCAGCAAAAAGCCAATCGCCCATAGGTGATTGCTGATACGGGTGAGCTCAGCCATGATGATCCGGATGTACTCGGCCCGTTCGGGGACTTTGGCACCCATCAATTTTTCGACTGCGAGGGCATACCCAAAGTTATTGCTCATTGAAGACAGGTAATCCAGGCGATCGGTAAAGGGCATATTCATGATAAAGGTGTTGCGCTCGCCGATCTTCTCATGGTTGCGGTGCAGGTAGCCCATCACCGGTTTAAGATCCACAATGGTTTCACCATCCAGGGTCACCACCATGCGGAAGACCCCGTGAGTGGAGGGATGCTGGGGGCCCAGGTTAACCGTGATCTGATCGGTATCCAGCTCGCTGGTATCACCCGTCTTGAGGCTGGCATACAAGGCTTCTTCGGAGTCCATCGCCCAATCGTCGGGATCGAAGTCGAGTGGATAGTCCACATTTTTTCCAAACGGCTTTTGATCCTCAATCCGGTAAATACTGCCCTCCGGCCAGCGAGACTTGAAGGGCTTGCCTTCTTCCTCAAAGTACGGTTCCTGCCAGTCTTTGCGCATCGGGTGACCGTGAAATCCCTCCCAGAGCAAAACACGGCGCAAGTCGGGATGGTTTTCAAATTTAATGCCGTAGAGATCCCAGATCTCGCGCTCTTGAAGATCTGCGCCTGGGTAAACGTAAAAAAGTGTCGGGAGGGTAGAATCCGTTCGACCGGTGCGGGCGCGGAAAATCAGAGCTTCCCCGCCGGTGCTGCGATAAGCATGGTAAACCACTTCCAGCATATCTTCCGGAAAATAATCCACCCCGGTGACCGAGGAGAGATAGTCGTAACCAAATTCATCTCGAAGAACAGTTGCAAACTCTACCAGGCGGGCGGGATCGACAATATAACCACTGTACCCCTTGCGATCGTCGCGCTGAATCGTCTCGCCGAAACGAATTTCAAGATCAGTCTTCTTGGTTTCAATAACTTCAGTCGTCATCGATTTTGCTCCTGCAGCCGGATCAGGCGGATTCAGCGGAGGCAACCGTTTCAACAGTCGCCTGTTCGGCGGCAGCCGCTGCGGCTGCCTCTAAATCCGCGCGCCGCTGGCTGTTGAAGGCGCGGATCTTTTCATATTCGCGGGGATCCATGATATCCGGACCTAAAACCGGGATCGGAATTGCTTCCATCTGGCCACGCTGATACCAGGAAACCGATTTAATCGACTGGGAGTCGATTTTTTTCTGAAAAGTCATCAAACCATGGATGAGTGCCTGCGGGGTAGGCGGACAGCCCGGCACGTATACATCCACCGGCACATACTGGTCCACTCCCGAAACAACATTGTAGCCCTCGTTAAATGGGCCGCCTCCAGAAGCGCAAGCCCCCATAGCCAGGACGTAGCGCGGCTCTGCCATCTGGTTATAAAGGCGGACAATTTGCGGGATCATTTTCTTAGTCACCGTACCAGAAACAATCATAAGATCCGTCTGACGGGGACTGGGACGCATTACTTCCATGCCAAAGCGAGCAAAGTCATAGCGGGAGGCCGCGGTACAGATCATTTCAATGGCACAGCACGCCAAGCCAAACATCATCGGCCAGATGGAGGAGCGGCGGCCCCAGTTGTAGATCTTATCCAGGGTAGTTATCGCAACTTGACCCTGAATTTCGGGGGGTATGTCATAGCCAGGGGAATTAATCGATTCACTCATGCTGTGTAAACCTCCTCGTACCAGTCCTGGTAAATTGCCTGAAGGATGTCATCATTCGCCAGCGCCGGGTCGTCTTGAAATTCTCGAAGTTCCATCACCCAGCGATAGATCATCCCCAGAGAGACCCCCTCCAGATCAACGTGCGGATGATGCTCACGCAGAGCAAGCGCAATGGCATAGGGCGATTCCCAATACAGTGGATCAGACATCGCATACCAGCCAAAAATAGTGCTCAGAAACCATATGTTCCAAATTATACTCCATGAAAATCCACTGTCAATGAAATATTTATGCAAAAATATTTTTGCATAAATCAGTGATTTCAGGTAAAATTATCAATCAGATCCTCTGGTCAGCAGCCGTGGATATTGATCTTACCTGGAAGCACTCCGAGGCCTGCACGTAGGTGATGTTGAGCAGCCTTCCAGACGGCTCAGGGCATCAAAGAAGACTTGTTGGACTATGGCAACCGCAATAAACATCCGCAACCAAATCCTGGACATGTTAGAAAGCCAACGCGCCAGCACGGTCGACCAATTAAGCCGGGCACTCCGCGTAACCCCGGCTGATATCCGTCATCACCTGGCAAATCTAAAACAGGAGGGAGTGATCGAGCAAGCCGGAGCACAAGCAAAATATGGACGCGGCAGACCCCGACAAATATGGCGGTTGGCAGCAGTAGCCCGTCCGGATAACCTGGCTGGCTTAGGAAGGGTATTTCTTGAGATAAACCGGATCAACGAGAGCGACTCGGGATTAAGTGCAGACAGCCCGCTTACTGGCAGGCCCAGCAGCCAGGGAGCCTGGACAACTCCCAGCGCGACGATTTTATCTGGCTATCCAAAAATTGAATGAATTACACTACCAGGCACGTTGGGAGGCACACGCCAACTCTCCACGCATCCTGTTGGGAAACTGCCCTTATGCTGCCCTCGTTGGCGAGTACCCAGAGTTGTGCCAGATGGATGCCAGTTTGCTGGCAGAATTATGTGGACAACCTGCCACACAAACAGCTAAATTGGAACCAAATCCATTGGGTGCCCTGCAGTGCGTGTTCCACCTGGCTGTACAACCTTAGAAATCCTGCAATCTAAGATTGTGATGAATGGTGTATCACGCGGAGCGCAGGATGACTGTATTGGCAGCAGAATCCTGGAACTCCAGTGAATTGGCAGTCCGCTGAAATTGCAGGCCTTTATTTTCCAGGCTGACCACAGTTTCAGCGAGCGTCTGCTCATCCGGCAGCAAGATTTCGTAAGAAAGCAACCGCAGGCTATTCGGGGGAGGTGGCGGCGCGCCAAGACCATTCCAGGTATTAACACCAATGTGATGATGATAGCCACCCGCACTTAAAAATAGAGCCGATTGCATATCCGCCATCACTTCGAAGCCAAGCACATCCCGGTAAAAAACGCGTGCCTGAGGAATATAATCCACATGCAAGTGGATATGTCCCATCGTCGTTGCAGGGTGGATTCCGTCCCAGGCAGGTGCACCCGAGGCAATTTCTTCCAGCAGGCCGCGCACATCCAGGGGATCGGTCGTCAATTGAAAATTTCCGGATGAATCAAGCCACTGCTCGCGGGGGCGATCCCGGTAGATCTCGATCCCATGACCATCCGGATCTGAGAGATAGATCGCTTCGCTTACATGGTGGTCGGCAAAGCCAACAAACACAGCCTGGTTTTCAACAAGATTTCGCAAGGTCCGCGCCAGCTCGAAGCGGGTTGGCACCAACAAAGCAAAGTGGTAAAGGCCGGTCGTTTTGGGGACGTGCGCCGCACCCGGTATCTCATGCAAGGAAAGCAAGGAGGTTCCTCCTGCGCCCAGCACGACTTCCCCCGGGTGCTGCTTAATTACCTGTAAGCCAATTACCTGGCAATAATAATCGACCGAACGTGCCAGGTCAGATACAGACAAACTCACTAAACCAATTCTCGTCGCGGCAGCAATACTCATGGACACCTCTGAAGATATTTCTACGGATATGGATACTACCCGCCAAAGAATAAAGAATTACCCGTACATTATACTGAAAACATACCCAGCACTGTGCATTTTGTTGGCCGCCAGCAAAGAGGGAGGCGTGCAATGTAAAAACCGCGCTGAGAAATAGATTAAAGTTTTCCGGGGAGAGTGATTGGGACTCGACAAGGTTTTGGTTCGTGCTATAATTAGAACACAAGTTCTATATGTATCCTTTCACTCACGTGAGGAAAATATGTACAGACCTCGATTCGATGCCCTGGCATTCGTTGCCCTGTTCTTAATATTTTTTATGGGTTTCAAAGTGTTTACACAGCGCACACAGGCAAAATCACTGGCAGAAATCAGCATTAACATCGAGTCCGGCAATTCTGGAGGCCAGGTTGAAGTCGCTCCGGAAGGTGCAAATCCTGCAGCTGCCGAACTGACGGTGGCTGAGACAGATGGGGAATCACAAGAATTGGTTGATAATCCGGCAGTGATTGCACCTTATGACAGCTACGTCGTTACCCAAGGCGAACACGGGGCTTCCTATGGGCACCGGGCAGTGGACCTGGCGGCAGGGAAAGGCGCCACGATCTATGCCCCCATTTCCGGAAAAGTATCCGATCTGTATGTTGATGAGTGGGGTAATCCCACCCTGGTGCTCGAAAATAAGGATTATCAGGTAACCCTGCTGCATGGAATTTACAATGTCACTGAGGATCAGAAGGTGAAGCAGGGCGAACCGATTGGTACCGAAAGCAATCTGGGATACACTCTCGATATGCAAGGCAATTCGTGCGCTGGCCGCGATTGTGGCTACCACACCCACATCAATATCTTCGATAAAGGCCAGGGTGAAAATGTCAATCCACTGGAAGTGATGGGAAAGTAAAACTTTCGAAATTTTGCTGGCACAACTATTGCAATTAAACCGCGCTGTCAGATACGGCAGCGCGGTTTAATTGTCTGGTCTCGCGTATCCGCACGGCATTGCTGGATCTCTGAAATTCACCTACAATTCTGATAAGAAAGGCCAACTTATCGAAATTATGGTTACCTCCAATGATCTCGAAATGGCAACAAGTCTGGTGCAGGAAGGCGATACAGCAGCAGCGCGCAAAATCCTGGCACAAATTATCAACGCAAATCCAGACGATTTGGAAGCATGGCTGCTATTGAGCGAGTGTGTAGAAACAGATCGTCAGCGCCAGGATTGCGAGGTACAAATCCAACGGATCACAAACAAAGCGGCGAAAGAGCGGGTCCGAGGAAACGCGGCCTTTGATGAAGTAGAGCTGCTGGACAGCCAAAAAGCTCCCCGCCGGAATAAACCAATGCTCTTCAGGCGGTTAGCCTGGTTGAGCATAATCGTACTCCTGGTCAGCCTGGGGGCAGCCGGGGTTTTCTTTTTACGCCAGAGTTTACCCACCTGGGCAAGCAGTGTAGTCGCAGAGATCCAGCCGGCAACCGAAAATCTGCCCGAGGTTGAACAGGAGCAGGTTGATCCAGCGGTGCCGGAGGATGATACACCTGCTGACCTTGATGTCTCATCGGTCACAAGCAGTTCGTCGCCGAGCGATTACCTGATGCACCTGCCAGCATTATTCTCGGCGCCACCCAACGATGAAACCGCTCTCGTTGAGATAGCGGAACCAGAATCCATCCCCGATGGGCGCGGCGATCCAAAAAAATGGAAAAGCTGGCCAGTAGTACCTTATATCAGCCAAAATGCCATCCAGATCTACCTCCGCCGGGATCGAGAATGGGACAAATGCGCATGCATTTTCTTTGCTCGGTGACTGCCATAGCGAACCTTACATCATGTTTGAACGCTTCGCTAACTCGAGCTACTTGGAAGACCCCGCTTACAAAGAATTTCGGAAGACTTTGAAGTACTTCCAGGAATCATGGAACCGCTATTTTGTCACGGTCGTCAATGGGATGACCGTCGCATCTGCATTCAGCCCGGCCTGGGCAAGAAATCCGGTATGCAAGTCCGGAGAAAGCCCATTGGACTGTGAGTTCCGGACGAATAACCCAAGCATCTTATTGATTTCCTTAGGCACCAACTGGGGTGGGCGCAACCCCGATGAATTTGAGGAATACCTGCGTAAGATTGTGGAGTATGCCATCAAACGGGATGTGCTGCCAGTCATCGTGACAAAAGGCGACCCGGCTGGTTCAAACAACCCACTAAATGAAGCCATGGTACGGGTCGCTTACGACTACGACATCCCGCTCTCGAATTTTTGGGTAGCAATCCAGGATTTACCCTACAACGGTTTGAACCCTTGGGATGGACTGGGGGGCGTGCACCTGGCACCCGATGCATGGCCCATTAAGCGAGATACGGGTTTGATGACTCTGGACGCGATTCGGAGAGCGATTTCCGGTGAGTAACAGAATAACTACTAAATATCGTTGTCAAAAGAATTGCATCAATTTCGGCTTTGGCATAAAACGACCTGGCCATCAGGCGCATCTCTGATCAGCAGCCGACCGCTAACAAATGTTTAGTGGTTCAATAAAACCCCGCTTTCTACACCCGGCGGGGTTTTCTGATTCAAGGCATAAAATTTTTAAAACGTTATCATCGGTTAAAATATCAATAATGGTTTTCAACGGCAAAATATTTCGTTGGTTAATCACTTGACCGCCAATTGACAAAAAAGTTCTTGTTCCGTGGGTATTCGCTTTGTACTTCAGCTTAGTCATTTAGGAATATCAGGGCATTTTTAAGTTCACATTTCACCGAAAGGATCCTTTATGCATTCAGGAAATCGTCTCCACCGACAAACCAGCTTAGCAACCATGTTGGCAGCAATCGTTTTCCTGACGGCCTGTAGCTCAACAACCACCACTCCGGGGGTAACTCCAGTAGAGATCTTGCAAACTCAGGCTGCGCAAACTGTAATCGCTGAGGTTACCGCACAGGGGCTGCTTACCCCCAGCCCAACCGCCACATCTGTGCCCACTGCGACGAATACAGCAACACCAACGGAAATCCCCACCGAAACTGCGACCAATACTCCTTCAGCCACCATTCAACCAACAACGACCACATTTATCACCCTAATCGATGACAATTTCAGCAACCAGACTGCCTGGGCAACGCAAACCGGTGATGATTTTGGATTTGGCTACCTGGACGACGGCTACACAATTTATATCAATCTCCTTAACGCAGCGATTTGGAGTATACGCGGCCCAACGGATTTGGGGGATGTGCGGGTTGAAACGACAGCCCGGCGCTTCTCAGGACCGGTTGACGGTTATTATGGCGTTATCTGCCGGCACCTCGACGAAGACAATTACTATGCGTTCATGATTTCCGATACAGGCGGGTTTGGCATTGCTTCGATGGTAAATGGTGAGTTTACTTTCATCACCGAGACCCAGGATACGCGCAATATTATCCGGCCGAATGAAACCAATCGGGTTTCGGCGGAATGTGTCGGAAGCCGGCTGACCCTGTTTGTCAATGATGTCGAGATGCTGTCGATAAACGACACGACCCACCAAAATGGTTCTGCAGGGCTGGTGGCAAAAACCCGCCTATCGCCTGGGTTCCAGGCACTGTATTCAACTTTCCGGCTTGCAACTCCCTGAGAAATTGACACCTGAATAAGTAGTTAATGCATCGGGGCCGCTCCAAAAGGGCGGCCCCGCATTTCGTTGCGAATAAAAAAATCAGGGGTTGCGGACGGGCATTGTTACTTCGATTGTGCCAGATTTTTCAAATACCAGGCTAATTTGGATGGAGTCGCCATCATTCAAATCTCAATTCAGGTTGATCAACATGATGTGCAGCCCACCTGGTTTCAATTCGACTGAACCCATTGCAGGAACATCGATACTTTCCACGCGAGACATCGTTGTAACCCCATCCTGGGTTTCGCTGATATGTGTCTCGACGACTTCGGCTGCATCGCTATGCGCTTCGATGAGACGATCTGGCTGCCGACCGGCATTACGAATGAGCATGTAGGCAGCGCTGGTAGCCCCACCCATTTGCATCCCCCCTGCACCGCTTTCCTCTCCACCTTCCATTTGGCCACCGGCAGCATTTTGCATGGCCACAGCTGCCCTGACCCAGGGTTCCTCGATCGTAATTTGAGGCTCTTCCGGCGCATTGGCAGCACAGGCAATTAGACCAATCAGGATGAGCACATAGAACAATATTTTTAGCAGAAATCTCACGGGGCCTCCGGTGTTTGGAATTATAAAGACTTGCAAATACTACCACAACACCACAAGTTGGCATTCATGGAAGTTCACCATGATCAAATGTACAACGAACCCGGCGCGGAATTACTCGCGCTGAACAATCGGGATTGAAAGCTTGTAGCTGGTCACAGTGATGTTAACCGATGCCGTGGAAGCCAAACCCAGAAAATCCCTGACCTGCAACTGAAAGGTTAAAATTCCCGGACTGGTTGGGGCTGTGAAGGTGACTATCGCCTGGTTCGGATTTGCCAGGGTAAGCGGGATGCCAGCGGTTTGAGTCCAGACAAAACTCAAAGGGAGGTGGTTATCTGGATCGCTGCTACCAGAACCATCCAGAGTGACCTGCTCACCAACCAGGACCACCTGTGAAGAACCCGGGTCTGCGATGGGTGGGATATTTTGAACCGAAGTCTGGACTGTAATCGACCAGGTGCTTGTAAAATTGCCGATATTGCCAACTTGATCATACGCGGCTACCCGCCACTGGTATACGCCATTGGTTAAATTGGTGACCAGATAGGTCTGCAAAAGACCTACATCAACGAGGTTGCCATTGAATGAAAGCAAATAACCTGCGACATCACTGCTGGGACTGGCCTGCCATTCCAGGGTGAGGTTACGAACCGTAGTCACAAAACCATTGGCGGGACTTCGCAGTACAGGCGGTAACGGTGCATCGGCATCGACGGTGAAATTGGCAGCTGCGGAGTTATTGCCAGGGTTGATGTCTGGATCAACAGCAACAATTTCAACCTGATTCGCAAAATCACCAGAAGCAGTGCCTGCGGCGACAGTAGCCGTGATTGTGAGCGTTCCACTGGCACCCGGTGGCATATCCGCTGCCTGCCAAACCATTGGAGCCACCTGAGTCAAACCCACGCCACTGCTCGTAAAAACAGGATTGGTGAGCACAGCAGGCAAGGTATCTGTAATTACGATACCCGTTGCTTCGCGATCACCATTGTTGGCAAAGTCGATTACAAACTGAACTGGATTGCCCGGAGCGAGACGTGTGGGTGTGGCCGTTTTACTGATGCTCAGATCCTCGAAGAATTCTGCCAACCGGTACATGAAGCCTTCACCAGGATCATTAAACCCGGCAGCAGGAGCACCAGCCACCAAATCTCTGCCTGAGAGCGCGACCGCCTGGCCAAATTGGTCACCAGGCAGAATATCGGCTGCAAGGACCTTGATAAACTGGCCCCACTGATCCGGTCCAGTACGATTGCGCTGGAAGGTATAGACCGCATTTTGACCCGGAGCACCGCACGCCAGAAAATCCTCAGTCATATTTATTGATGTACCGAATAGACCACCAGTTACCCTGTCTTGAGCAGTACGCCGGAGGGTATAACCCCAATGATCCAGACCACCTTGATTACGGTAAAAAAGATACACTGCGCCGCGGCTGCTGTCATCTACGGGGGCCCCAACTGCTGCGACCCCGGGTGACAAAGCAACCGAAGTGCCGAACAAATCACCAGAAGCGCCATCCGGAGCCACCAACCGGGAAACCTGCCCCCAGACATCCGATCCACCCTGATTGCGGGCATAGACGTAGGCCGCGCCTTGGGTTAGATTAGTGCCCACCGTGGACTGCGGCGCACCGACGAGCAACCGATCATTCGCAAGTTCAACTGCTTTGCCCAGCCCAAGCGCATCGGCAGCGGTCAATTTCCGTACCTGTCCCCAGTTTTCGACCCCACCTGTGTTTCGCTCGAAGAGGTATGTCGATCCAGAACCAGCTGAATCGCCCGGTGCACCTGAAGCGATATGATCAATCTCGATAGTTACTGATGTGCCGAACAGATCCCCGGCAGCACCATCGGAAGCAGTAAGTTTGCGTACAAAACCCCAGTTATCGGCGCCACCCTGGTTCCGGGAAAATACATAAGCGGCACCCTGGTCCGCACGCGCAGAGATATCTGCCCGGGGAGCGCCGACAACAACTTTATCGATGGAAAGCGCGATCGATGCACCAAACCGGTCGCCTGCAGCGCCATCTGAAGCGGTGATTTTCCGGACCTGACCCCAACCATCCATACCCGATTGATTGCGATAAAACACATAAACTGCCCCCTGATCATCACCCGCCGGGCCATTATCCAGAGGCGCACCCACAACAAGGAAATCGCCATCCAGGTCGGTGGCCTCACCAAAACGATCGCCGGAGGCTCCATCGACTGCATCCGGGCTCGCAACCGGCGTCCAGGTTGATCCCGTGCGATAAAAGAAATAAGCTGCTCCTTGATCCGTCTGACCAGCAACATCCAGAACATTAGCTCCGACCAGGATCCCACTATTATCGAGCGCAAGTGATTGACCAAAATTATTTCCGGCACCACTATCAGAAGCAACCAGCTTCGTCACTTTCTGCCAGGCATCTGGGCCGCCGAGATTCTGTTCATATAAAAACACAGAGCCATTTAGGACTGCCGTATTTGCTTCATTCGCAACCCCCACTGCGATCAATTCATTGGTGATGGCGACTGTCCAGGCGTAACTACCACCTGTGACCGGTTCTCCCGCTGAGAGCGAAGTCACCTGTCCCCACTGGTTAGCCCCTCCCTGATTTCGCGAAAAAACATATGCCAGGCCCTGCCAGTCGTTGTAGCCGGGAACTCCAACAACCAGACGGTCATGCTCCAATGCCAGGCTCCAACCGAAATAACTTTCCTCAAGGTTGACCGGGGCGCTTCCAGTCAGCATGCGTACCTGACCCCAGGTATTGGGGCCCCCCTGATTGCGTTCGAAAATGTACACAGCACCTGCATGGCGGAGAGGAGTTTCCGGCGGCTCATCAGGGGTATAAGGAGACCCGATAGCAATCGTATCTCCATTAATATCCACATGAAAACCAAATCGGTCGCCAGGCAAAGGATCGCCCGGGTACAGACTGGTCACCATACCCCACTGGTCAGCGCCACCCTGGTTACGCTGGTAGATATATACTTTTCCAGCATTGTCACCACCGGCAATCGAATCATAAAATGGCGCACCAACAACGATCGTGTCCCCGCTAACAGCAACTGAGCGACCATAACGATCTCCCTGCGCACCGTCCAGACCGGCAGTCAGGCGGGTCACAAAGCCCCAGTTGTCGCCCCCCCCTTCATTGCGGTAAAAAATATACGCTGCGCCTGCATTTGGATTCCCACCTAAATCGTAAAGCGGCGCACCAACGACAGCAATATCGCCGGAAATATCGACTGAAAAACCAAAGCGCTGGGTAGCATCCCCATCGGGAGGATCGAGGCGGGCAATTTCACCCCAGTTTTCACTCCCACCCGAGTTGCGATAATAAATATAAGCCGCATCGTTGGTGGTCAGGGTACCTGTAATATAACTGCCCGGCGCACCAATCAGAGCAGTATCCTGGTCCAGGGCAGCGGCATAACCAAAATAATCGTCGGTACCGCCGTCTGATGCGGTGACTTTGGCAGTCTGTTCGGTAAACAATGGATCGATAAAAACAGGATAGAGAGCATCCTGATCCTCAAACGCGATCGTCAGACCAGTGGCTTCTACATCCAGGAATGCTGGCAGCCGCCGCCCGGTCAAATCATATACCTGAAGCTTTTCATAAACCAACCTGGGCAGTCCAGCAGCATCCAGAAACAGAATCCGGCCCTTATCCGGCGCAGCCAATAGCTTGAGGTCACCCTGGTAAGCAAAGTGAAGCACAAGCGGGGCTGCCTGAATGTCTCCGGGTTGCAGAAGTGCTTCATAAATGGTCAAACCATGTTCGAGGCCACTCGCGCTGTTATAAAACCATTCCTTGACAGAAGACGATTCAGCAGCCAACCCGGACCCGTAAATATATTCAAAGCGAGCCGGGTCGCTGGGACTGATTCCCGCCGAGAGAGCACCTGCGAGCAACCGCTCACTGGCACCTCTGGAAAAGCCAGCTAATTCAAATGCCAACGCCCAATCACCGGCAGATTGCTGGATGCTGACTCCCGAATCACCCAGCCGGACTTCAAAGCCATGTGCCAGGTTGGGCGCCCAGCTGCCAGCGCGGGTCGTATCTGGTGTAAATTGATACCGGGCGGCATCCAAGGAAGGCCCCAGGTTTAAATATTCCTGGGATTGATCAAGGGGCAAGCCAGTTAGACCGGCTTGCCCCATACCATGAAATGGCAAAGCGATACCCATGACCATACTGAAGGAAACCAGTGAGACCACTAACAACCCAAATAGAAGACGCGAGTCTGGAAACCTGACCATCAAACGTAACATAATTTCACCCCTTTCAACCTGTGGAAATCCTCATGACCTGTCCAAACATCCAACGATGTGCATTCAAAAGATAAGCAAAATGGCAGACGGGGAAAACAACCCATCGGTCCCGTCCCAGGATTAAACAACTCACTCGGTGAAGCCGGCCAAGCGCGGACGCATTAAACCAGTCTTCATCCTTGGAAAGCTTATTCCACCAAGTTTCGTACCGACTTCCTCTTTCCTGCTATTGATCCCCCTGTTACAGTTTAAACCTGTCTCCCAACGCCGCTATCCTATATTTTAATCGAAAATCTGGTCAATTGCATTGAAAGAATCTTTACAATAATATTGGTGAGCTTGCGGGGTACCTGAGGGTGATCGCTGTGGGCGATTTATCTAACAAATGTTGTGCAGGAATCCTATCCTGTAAATTCTTGATACAAACTTATTTGGTTTAGGACAGGACGCAGAATTCTCATTCGTCACCTCACAGATCAGGTCATGAGAGGGATGCCGGAAAAAGACACCCGGTGACACAGCCGGATATCACCCCTTGTGAAGAGCGCCCTGGATGAGGGCAACCGCTTGAAAAACTCCGTTTTCTGCCCTGATTCGCTCCCCAAGCGCAGCCGCCTGGTTGCGGTAAGCAACGTTGGAAACTGCCTGCGCTATAGCAGCTGCCAACTTGCCGGCTGAAAGCGTCTTCAGGGAAAGCGGGGGTGGGCCAACACCCAACTCATGCACCCGGTCGCCCCAGAATACCTGGTCGCCAAAAAATGGGATGATGACCGTAGGCTGTCCAGCACGCAGACCTGCACCCGTTGTGCCTGCCCCTCCATGATGGACAAGCGCAGCCATTCGTGGAAAAAGCCAGGTATGGGGCGCTTCTTCTACCTTAAAAACGGTGTCTGGCAAATCCGATTGTGATAGAGCTCCCCAACCCGTGAGAAGCACTCCACGCTGCCCGGACAGCTCCAGGGCGTCCAGGGTGAGAGCGGTCAACCTCTGAGGGTCGCGATTCGCCATGCTGCCGAAGCCAATATAGACGGGAGGCGGTCCCTGAGACAAGAAAGTCAACAACTCTTGGGGGGCTGCCAGGGAGCAAGCTCCAGGTCCCAATACCCGGTGACGTGGATCCAATTGCCCCATTCGGGCGGCCTGGGCAAAACAGAAGGGCTGTATCCAAGGATCACCAGTCTTTTTTCCCGGTTCATCTCTGGAAAAGGTCCAATGCGGTTAAGTGGAGGCAGATCCAGGTATTTACGACGGGCCTCGTTCACTGCCGGTAGGAGCAGCTGCCAAAAGAGCATGCCGCCCAATGCGTGGGTCAGGTAATTAAATATGCCGCCGCCCCTCACTGAAACCAGAAACAGCGCACTGGGGAAAGCGCGCGTTGGGTGGACAGGCTGCAGGTAGGCCTGGATATATGGAATCTTCAATTTTTTGGCAATGCTGTATCCAATGTAATAACCCGGACCGCCAAACAATAACGCATCCGAACCTGTACAAGCATCCAGACCATCTTTCATCGCCCGCTGCAGGATTGGCCCCATCAAATCTCGAAACCCAGAGACAAATTTAATCGGGTTGCGCTGGAACTCGAGCCAGGTACGACCTTGATCCCCCTGGACAATCGCCTTGGGGTTTCCCTCGACAGGGAAAAAATCGAGGTGGTGAGAACGGATTAAATCCTCAAGGTGGGAATGAGTTGCCAGGCAAACCTTAAAACCCGCCTGTGCAAGGCCAACTCCTAATGCCGTAAAAGGCTGCACGTCACCGCGCGAACCTAACGCAAGGATTGTGATCTTCACGATCTAGATTATACAAGGGCTGCCCCAGATCCACGAGTTTGGGCAAAGCGGAAAATCCACCTCTCTTATTGAGATATGAGCCCTCTCTTCTGTGAGAGACTTTGGGGTAATTGCATAATTGTGAAATCCACGTTACAGATGAAGCCTCTGAAAAATTATTTAAGGGAGGTAAAATCAGGCATTCACGACTGTATGGGCAAAACTCCAGCCATCCTGGTGGTGCCTGGAGTTTTGCCACAAGCAAGAGATCGGGGTTTATGGACCGATTCGGACAGCCTTACTTTTCGCAGGATGGAGGCAGGATGGCTTACAACCAGGAACTCGCAGGGCGCATCCGGCAGATTACCGAAGATCACATTTTAGGGGAAAAGGTAATGTTCGGTGGAATCAGCTTTTTGCTGCACGGCAATATGGCTTGTGGTGTAATCGGTGAGGAACTTATTGTCCGGGTGGGACCGGACGCTTTTCCTGAGGCAATGCAACGCCTGGGAGCGCGCGTGTTCGACTTTACGGGCAAACCGATGACTGGTTGGGTCAAAGTTGCTCCGGAAGGAATCGCTAACGAACAGGACCTGCGCGAATGGATTCACATGGGATTGGCATTCGCGGCCAGCCTGCCGTCAAAATGACAACGAACCAACCACGGTGCAATCGTGGGTTTAGCCTCCTGGTATTTGTGCTACTGATCTTGGGTGCATGCAGCCGCCCACCTGCCATCCAATCTCCACCTTCGGCACCAACCGCCAGCCTGCTACCACCCAGCCAGACCCAGGCTCCGGCCACGCCAACCGCGACTCCGACCCAAACCCGCATCAGCACGCCGGAGAGCACACCCACCCCTGGAATCAAGATCTGCTCACCACTGGAATCGATCCCAAGCTCTGAGTTGGCAGGAATCGTTTCCAACCCGTTTGCCCCCCCCAGCCACCCTGGTTCGGATGACCCCCACCAGGGGGTTGACCTGGCAGATATCGACCCGCAGACGCGCATCAGCCTGGAAGGAAGGCCTGTGCAGGCAGCCCTGGCGGGCACGGTCGCATCCGTGATCCAGGATCGTTTCCCATACGGAAATGCAGTCTTGATCGAAACCCGACTGGAATCCCTGCCCCCCCGCTGGCAGCAGGCCCTCGCAATCCCTACCCCTGCCCCTACGAGCCTGTCTCACCCGGTACTGACCTGCCCAACGCCGGAAAATTCTCTTAACTGGGAATCAAACCAATGGTCTGTTTATATACTCTACGCCCACATGCAGCAGCCGCCTGAAGTAAAGATCGGGGAAGCAATCGAGTGCGGGCAGACGATTGGAAATGTCGGTAAAAGCGGCAACGCTTTAAATCCTCACCTGCATGTGGAAGCCCGAGTCGGCCCTGGGGGAGCACGCTTCCCAAGCATGGCACATTACACCGGAAATGCCAGCCAGGATGAACTGCGGAATTACTGCTTGTGGCGGGTAAGTGCGAATTTTCAGTTGCTCGACCCGCTGGTACTGTTACAAACCGCGCCCTGACATCCCGAAAATGCAAACATAAACCCACGCGAGCCACATCCAGTTAATATTCCCGAACATAGAAAATCACCCCCCCTGGGGGGTGATTTTCATGATAATTTTTTATACAATGAAGGGTGCTGTGCCTTCTGATTGATGCCGATTTGCACCGGGCGAGCCATAACTGCAGGAGTAGTGGCATATGCAACGCGATCTCATTCCGCCCCGCATAAAAAATAAACGTTTTCTATTCGGTGTAGCAGCTCTATTCTTCATAGGTTTAATCATCATCTTGTTAAGCACAATATTGGTGCGGAACTTAAATTTATCGCAAATCAGCAGTTTTTTTAAACCCAAATACTTCGCCAGCCTTGAAATGACCTCAGCCGGCGGGAAGCTGATTGAATTTCGCACATACAACGGTGAGGAAAGCAAAAATCACCGAGTTGAAATTCGCCAGATCCCGCACCTGGTCCTGTTGAGAAACGGGGAACTGACCAGCCCAGACGAACGATCCTTATCTGTTGTCCTGCGGGATTTCAAACTGCCCGGTTCAGCCGAGGCGATTGACATCATCGTTGAGACACAAAACGGCGATCCAGATGCGGGTGGCGGGGCAATGAACCGCATCCAGGTTAAGAAAAGCCGGATCAATCTCGATGCGAATGACAAAGCGCGCGACCAGTTGCGAGGATTAAGTTTTTCGTACATCTTGGGTTCGAAAAGCGAACAGGAACCTGCGGATCTAGAATCGACCCCAAGTGGATATTACCGGGTCGCTGTCAGGGCAGTCGAAACCAAAAATGGGGAAGAACGCTCTATTCCGCTCTACGATCAAGATTATGCATTTCTACTGGAGAGCCAGTGGGTGGTAGATCTTCCGCTCGAAATCGGGGTCCCAGCGGGTGCCGGACCGCGCCAGCTGGTAATTTATTACACAGATATGACTCCGTTTCAATCGGACACCTTCACAGTGGAAGGTCGCCTACCGCGACAGGCAGTAAATTCATACATCGAGACAATTGTCGCGCCAGGCATGCTGGCAATTATCAAACAAGAAGCCATTAACTGGCGCTTTCCCTGGAGCTCTGCCTGGCGTGGATATCGCCCGGGTGAGGATTACCAGCGGATCAGCGTAGCGCTGACCGACCAAAAAGAATGGTTTCATGGACGTGCTCCTAAGGGTGGCTTTGCCACCCTCTCAATCAACGTGCACCAGTTCGATCTACAAACCTATGTTGACGTTACCGACTGGATTTATTCAATCTTCAGCCACGAACTCTTTCACAATGTTCAGCGCAACATGAACTTGCTCAACAATGGTGACGGAGAACCAGAAGGCAGCCAGCATGCCTGGAAAGTTGTAACCGAGGGGACGGCTCTGCTGATCGAATCATTAATGCGCAGTTACTTCGGCACATTGAGCAACAATGGGAATGATCCCTATCTGGCCAGGCTGCGCACGTATCTAACTGGCAGCATGCCGAACAGCTCGAATTTAAACACATCGATCACCCAGCTTTCGCCATATGAGATGGTCGTTTATTGGCGATTCCTCTATAACAACTGCCAGCCTGCAATCGGTGAGTCAGATAATTTCGACCAGGGATTGGGAATTATCCGCCAAACCCTGGAAACATTGTATACCGATCATGAAATACTGGATGATAGTCTGGATAATGTGCCGTTAGACTTCGCGAAATTGATGGACCGTGTGTTCGCTAACAGCCAGCTATGCAAATACACAACATATCGAGAAAGCCTGGCCTCGTTTGCCCGTTCGCTGTATGCCCTGCGGTACGAGGAGCAGGACTGCAGCGGCATGAATGAAGCCGGAGAATGCCTGGAGGAAGCCACAACGCCAGCCCCACCTGCAATCGAGCTGGTTTACACAGGCGAGCCGCTGACTATCGAAGATCGGATTTCAAGTAGCTATGGGATGGATTTTTACGAAATCAGCCTTCCAGATGTGGATCCAGAAGCTGTCCAGCTTGACTTTATATGCCTGACTGGCGATGTGGCTGCCTACCAGGTCGAACTGATTACCTTGAGCAGCCAAATCCAAGTTGGAGATGCACTTGTTCCAAGCCGCTTGAGCAGGGAGGCGGCTGCTGGCGTACCTATCCGTGCGACGACACCATACCCGGAGGATGAAAATATCACTAAACTTGGCGTAGTGATCACCCGGGTCGATCCAAATGAAAACGCAGATCCAATCGGGGGCTACCGATTGACAATTGCCATCGACAACTAAGCAAAATCCGGGGCAATTGTCAGGACACAGCTGCAAGAAGCAGAATGCTACGCCAATCAGCCTGACCTGATCTTAGATTTGCTGCTCGCAAGACTTTGTAAAACCACCGAAAGACTTATTAATATCAACAAGTTCCTACCTGCGGAACACAACGGCTTGAGGGGAAAGGCAGGCAATGTTATAAATCATTGCAATCCGCATCAAATGAATCCCAAGCAGGACATTTAAACCATGCTCCGGTTAGTAACTGCCGAAGTAACCATTTTTGTGAGTGCAGAAGAAATCATGAAAGCTTTGCCACCGGTTGAAATTATCCAATTGGCAAAGGATCAGTTCGCACATCAGATGAATTTGGGGGGCACCCACGGCACGCGGCATTGGTCACGGGTGCTGGAAAATGGGCTGCTGCTGTCTCGCATGACAGGAGCAGACCCGCGACTGGTAGCCCTGTTTGCGACGCTGCATGACTGCCAGAGATGGGACGAATACCGGGATGAAAATCACGGCGAGAGGGCTGCCGATTTCGCTGGCACACTCAAGGACAAATTAGAGCTTTCTGCGACGGAACTGCGCACACTTCAGTATGCGATCCGCTTTCACAGCATGCTGATAAACAAACACAGCGATATTACGGTGCAAACCTGCTGGGACGCCGATCGGCTTGATTTGTGGCGAATAGGAATTCAGCCAAACCCGGCGCGCTTATGCACTTCAGCCGCTCGAAGCAGCGAAGTTATCTGGTGGTCTTACGAACATTTGAAAACAGACCAGAACTGGTATCACTGAGCCGGTTGTTGGCCATGCGCGGCGACCTTACTGGTTGGCGGCTGCCAGCACCCGGGTTTGCCGAACAGCAGTCACGATAAAAAACCATAAAAGCACCAAAGCAATTAATCCAACGATCAGGTCATAGGGACTTATCGTAAATTGGTATCCCGCCCAAGCCAGGTTCATCGATCGAACACCTCCAAAATATATGCCAATATTTAGCAGGATCGCAAGTACCCGGACTTCTGTCGGCCCTAGTTTTCCGTACGAAATCTTGAACTCACCCACCACGCACGTGCGCACATAGGCAAGCACGGAGAGCAGCAAGTAGGCGACCAGGGCCAGCATGGCAACATTAAAGCTGACGTAGGGTGAGAGCCCCAAACCAATAAAAATGACAACCTGGCTGAATGCATCCGTCGTATGATCGATGAAAAAACCGAATACCGGGCGCTCAATGTGCCGGTAACGCGCCAGCGTGCCATCCAGGCTGTCACCCAGCCAGTTGATGATAAATCCGATCGATGCCAACCAGAGGAAGTTCCGGTCCAGGTTACTTAACACATACCCTGTTGTAATGATAAACGCCCCGAGTACACCCACAACTGTGAGTTGATCCGGGGTCACCTTTGCGGGCATGTGTGCCGCAAGCCACTTTAAGGCGGGTCTCTCAAGGGGACCCAATAAAATATCATTCACCCGTTGGTGGTTCTCAATGTCTGGCATATCCCTCCTTCGTGATCACGTATTTGTAATTTCTGCGTCCAAATTTAGAATGGCACTTCGTCCGATATCTGCGGCCAGACCGGTAACGACATAGTCCAGTGCTGTGGAGCGGGACGGATAAAATCCTCAGCAATCGACAGCAATTTTTCCGCATTACACAGAAGTTCATGCTCCCGATCTGGCCCGGTTTCCATCTCGATTGAAGCCGAAGCTTGCAGACGGTACTTTCCATCTGGCATATGGAAAGGAGCAATGACAATTACCGGTACACGAGCTCTAATTGCCAGGTAAATATGGTGAGTTGGCAGCGCGGCTGGCCTTCCAAAAAAGCGCGGGCGAATTTCTGGCTCCGGTCCGGGGCGATCCATACCGGTCAGCACAGTCCCCCCGCGCTGAAGGTATCTGAGCGCCTGTTTATAAGCGGCCGGGGAAGCAGGAACCAGATTGACCCCGGTTTTTTTGCGCATCTCGAATTCCAGGCGGGTGGCACCCTGCGGATCTGGTATGGTCAAGGTGAGCGGTCTGAATCCCTGGGTCGACAGCCACTGCAAGGCAAGATCAAAGCCAGTGAGATGGATCCCAACGATCAACAATCCGCGCGTTGAGAATTCAACCCGTTGCAAAATTTCCGCAACCTCAGGTGAATTCACGATCAAATCTCCGACTTCATCCGGATTGTTCAGATAATGGTGCAGATCGAAGATGGCACGCGCGGACTGGCGGAAGGTGTCGCGGACAGCCACATCAAGCTCCTGCCGACTGAGGTTTTCACCGCGCACCACCCACTGGTTGAGGCGCACAGCCCGGACAATATTTAAATCCGGGCGAGCAGCAATGCGTGCCGCAGCAAGATCCGCAAGGCGATAACCCATTCCCAGCGGCATGACCCGCCCAAGGGTTGAGATGAGCTGGACACTGCGCGGGCTGTTGAGGATCGGTTGGAGATTGATTGTCATTATGGAAGTCTCTACCCGGCTTGGCATGGGCGTAACATCAAATTCAAAAAGCGCCAGACCGCCGCAGCTAACCGATGCCAGGCCATCCTGGAACAACGGCAGACCTGCTTGTGGCAATCAATCCGACGCAATCTCGCCCTGAAGTAGTATACCTTCACTGGCAAGTCTGCCGCCAGCCGATTTGCTCCACCTATTGATAAGAATCGCACACTGAGAAATCAAACAACGGCTAGGAACACAAGACAGCCTCGACCCCAGCAGATCAATCAACGCTCCACGGTACTCGCCAGCAGGCTGACCGGCTCCCAGTCAAGGCTCACTTTTTGATTCGAAAGCCCGGCGCGAGCTTGCTCCACAAAAAAATGTGCCCGATTGATCAGGTTGACCTCGCTTGCTCCCGCGTCCAGGTCGAGAAACAACAGGTTGAGGTTCGGGTACAGCGCTTGCAATCGCCGGGCGACACCCTTGGCAATGACGTGGTTGGCGATGCAGCCAAACGGCTGCAGACAGAGTACATTATTCACCCCCGATTTGACGAATTCTCCAACTTCACCCGAAAGAAGCCAGCCTTCACCATACTGGTGAGTCAGGTGAATGGCAGCTCTCGCTGTTTCGGCAACTTCGGTAATCTTCTGGTGTTTGGAATAATTCCAAAATCCATGCAATACCCCCTCGGCTTCATTGATAACCGACTGGACGATTTTATGCCCAAGCGCGCTCAGACCCCACAGGAGATCGGGGCGGCGAATACGCGCCTGAACCCCGGCCTTGAAACCGACAAAAGAGCCGATGAAAAAAGTCAGCAGCGGCGGCAGGATCACTTCCAGATTCTGGTCAATCAACCACTGGACGATGTTGCTGTTGACGAAGGTGTTGTACTTGACATAAATTTCACCAACGATGCCCACTTTCGGCAGGGGCTCCGTGTGGACTGAAACACCATTAAACTCGGTCACCGCCTGGCGCAAAGCCTGCATCACCGAGCGGCGGGTGAGCGGCATGGTCCCATTTTCAAAAGGCACCATCCACTTCTCTGCGATGGCGTGCGAGTCGCCTTTGAAACGCTCTCGCACCACGCTGGCATGGTACATAGCAGAAATGCCATCGGTAAAGATCATGCCCAGCATGGCTTTGATCATATACTGCATTGCGTTGAATTTCAACTCAGGCTGGGGATTAAATGACTTCAAGCGGGTGGAGAGAGTGATGACCGGAATATCCTGATAGCCAGCGGACACGAGCGCCTTCTTCATCAGGCAGGAAATATTGGAGGCACGGCACTGACCACCCGTCTCCCAGGAACCAACGATCACTTCGTTGGGATCGTAACGCCCCGACTGCAGAGCTTTGATGGTATCGCCGATGACAATGATACCCGGGTAACAAATTTCATTATTGGTGTATTTCAAACCAACATCAACAGACTCGCGATCGGGGGTGGGTAAAATATCGACCTTATAACCAAGATCCAACACCGGGCGGATGATGGCTGGCGTACAGAAGCGCGAGAACTCGGGCACGATGATGACCTTGCGGCTGTCCGCCTGGCGGTACAGACGGGTAGTGGGGCGTACAACGCGCCGGCGGGAGGTGAAAGAGTCAGCCGCATCGAGGTGGGTGCTGGTCGTTTCAAGCAGCGATCGGAGGCGCAAACGAGCAGAGCCAAGGTTGTCAATCTCATCAATGCGCAGAACGGTGTAATTTTTTTCGTATTCTGAGAGGATGCCGCGGACTTCATCGAGGGCAAATGCGTCCGGTCCGCAGCCGAATGAATTCAACTGCACCAGCTCGACTGCCGCGTTCTCCCCAGTCCAGCGAGCGGCATAAAACATTCGGTTCAGATACTCCCACTGGGTAAGCACCTGGGGATTCGTCAGCGAACCCTCCGGCGCAGGAGGCAGAGCCTCCACGCATAACACATCTGCGCCCATGTCTGCCAGCGCCTCAGGAATTTTGTGATTAACCAGGGGGTCTGTATGGTAGGGGTGACCCGACAATAACACCAAGGTGCGTTTGTCCTGGCTGGAGCTGGCAATCAATTCTGCGCCTCGTTCACGCAGGGCCGCCTGGAAGTACTGCTGGGCGGCGATCGCACGGGCAAAAGCAGTTTCAATGATGGATTTTTCAACACCAAGTCCAGTGAGATACATCACGCAAGCTTTCTTGAGCAGCCTGGCATCCTGGAAGGTCACAGCAGGCTGGTCCATAGGGATGCCGTATTCACCCTTAGGGTCAATCGCGCTGCGAACAACATCCGGATATCCAGATACAATCGGACAGTTGTAGCAGTTGATGGCGTCGGCAAACTCGCATTGCTCGTAGAACACCATTGGATAAAATATGCGGTCGACTCCGGCTTCAATCAGGTCAAAAATATGCCCGTGGAGGAGCTTGGCAGGAAAACAGATATTTTCCGACATCACTGTATGTGCCCCGCCCTCGAATAGAGCCGAGCTGGAGGGCTGGGAAAGGTGAACCTGGAAGCCACTTTCGACAAACAGGGTGCACCAGAAAGGATAGTTTTCATACATGTTCAGGGCGCGGGGGATGCCGATCACCTGGCGGGGAGTGCCAGGGGGCGATACCGGGCGATCAAAGAGAAGGTCACGCTTGGCTGCAAACAGATCGGTGCCGCGCGCGACCCGTCGGCCGCGATTGCTGTAGGTGCGTTCGCAGCGATTACCTGTATAAAAGACATTCTGGTTGGCAAAGGTCAATTTGGTGACCGTGCAGCGATTTTCACAACCGCGGCAGTGCAAGGACTGTTTACGGAATTGGCTGGCCGCAGCGAGGTTTCCCAGGCCTATACCCAGGCCCATGCCGCGCGACATGCGGTGGTAGGTATCACGTGCTTCCAGAGCAGCTCCTAAAGCGCCCATTAATTCCGCCTTATCGGGACACACGACCGGCGCCCCCAGCACCTGCTCAAAAGCCTTGTGGATGGCAGGGTTGCGAAAGGAGCCCCCCTGGACGACAATGTGATCCCCCAGCACGGAAGGATCGGTGATCTTGAGCACTTTGTAAAGGGCATTCTTTATCACGGAATATGCCAGGCCGGCGGATATCTCGTTCACAACCGCGCCCTCGCGCAAGGCCTGCTTGACACGCGAGTTCATAAATACCGTACAGCGGGTACCCAGGTCGCAGGGAGCCTCCGCCAGGCAGGCTGCGCGGGCAAAATCTGCCACCCCGTACCCCAGGGACCGAGCAAAGGTCTCGATGAACGTCCCACAGCCGGACGAGCAGGCTTCGTTGATTTCAATACGCTGGATGTGACCATCTTTTACGAAGATAGCTTTCATATCCTGCCCGCCGATATCCAGGATAAAGGACACTTGCGGGTCAAAGGCGCGGGCGGCGCGGAAGTGGGCCAGAGTCTCGACAAGACCCTGGTCGCAGCCGAATGCCGCCCGGACAAGATCTTCGCCGTAACCTGTGACGGCAGAGCGGGCAATGTGCGGCGGATTAGGGAGCCAGTCAAACAACTCACGCAACTTTTCCAGTCCATCCTGGGCTGCCTGGATCGCATTGCCGTGGTTGTTCTGGTAGTGCTCGAAGAACATGCGCCCACTTTCGTCGACGAGGACCAGCTTGGTCGTCGTTGAGCCGGAGTCGATACCCAGGAAACAGTTACCTTTCACCGCGGCTGGATCCACATTCGCAACTTGATGACGCAGGCGGCCTGCCTCCCACTGTTGGAGTTCAGCCTGGTTGGTAAAGAGGGGCGCCAGGCGGTTCTTGCTGCCTTCACCGGAGGGGGTGCGGTCGAGGCAGTCGAACAACCGGCTGAATGTAAATTGTTCCCCCTGCGCCTCCCGCCCGGCTGCGAGCGCGGCGCCGAAGGCTGGAATCAGCTCGGGGTGGTCGATCTCCAACCAACCTCCAGGCGGCAGATCGAAGGCCTGGACGAAAGCCTGCTTCAGAGAGGGTAAAAATGCCAGGGGGCCGCCCGCAAAAAGCACAACCGGGCGGATGCGGCGGCCGCGCGCCAGTGTGGCGATCGTCTGATAGACCACAGCATTAAAAATTGAAGCGGCGATCTCTGCGCGTGGAGTATCACGGCTGAGTAGGTTCTGCACGTCTGTTTTGGCGAAAACCCCACAGCGAGAGGCGATTGAGTGTACGGTGGTGCTTTCCCGAGCGAGCGCATCCAGCTTGTCAATCGGGACATCGAGCAGGGTTGCCATCTGGTCGATGAAGGCACCAGTGCCACCAGCGCAGGCGCCGTTCATGCGAATGTCGGGCTGGACTCCATCGAAGAAGATTAACTTGGCATCTTCACCGCCGATATCGAGCAACGTGTTCACCTGGGGAAAAAACGAACGCACAAATTCGGCGGAGGCGATCACTTCCTGAATAAATGGCAGGCCGAACTGCTCGCAAACACCAAGCCCGGCAGAGCCGGTGAGAAGGAAATGGAATAGCTGTTCATTTAAAAAGGGGAGGGCTTCTGCCAGCAGAGCACGCAGTGTGGTGAGTGTCTCGGTGTTGTGGCGACGGTAGGCCGAAAAAATCCGCCCGCCTTGCGGGTCCAAAACCACAATCTTGGCGGTCGTCGAGCCGATGTCGATTCCCAAACGGTAAGAGGATGACAGCATTATTACTCCCTCATTAGTGTAAGCAGGGAACTTCACCGTTGATCAAATTTATACCAGGCAGATTGGTTCCCAGGGGAGGCGTTCGGTTTTGTAAGACTTATGCGAATTGATCGCACAATACCACAATAATCAACATACTGTTGATTATCTAGAGTATAATTAAATTCAGGCAGGGCGTCAACCATCAGAAAACGACGCCGCGCTGTTTATCCAACAAAGGGTCAAAAACTGTTGAACATTTCATCGGGAGAGTAAGGTGTGAAGGACGATGCACACAATGACCGGCGCACCCAGCGGACTAAAGCCGCCATTCGGATGGCCTTGATCAGCTTGATTGAAGAAAAGGGGTTCGAAACCCTGACGGTCACAGATCTCACCAGCCGGGCAGGGATCAACCGGGGCACGTTTTACATCCATTACCAGGATAAAAACGATTTACTTGAACAGACCGAAGCAGAAATCATCCACGATATCGAAACAATCCTGCAGAAGGCTCCCCCGCTGACACTGGCTGACCTGCGAACACACGAAATGTCCCTGCCGCTTACGGTTCAGTTGTTTGAATATCTCAAAGACAACGCCGCCCTGCTGAACGCGGTCCTGGGCCTAAAGGGGGACATCACTTTTCAAAACCGGATCACCAAGGCGATGGAGAGAAGTATTTACACCCGAAGCATCTTCGCCGACTTGAACCAGGAAAACTTCCGGGTGCCAGGCAAATATTTGATTTCGTACCTGGTCTCGGCGCACCTTGGGGTGATCCAGCTCTGGCTAGCAAGTGGCTGCCTGGAGACACCGCAGGATATGGCACAGACCCTGTCGATGCTGTCATTTTTAGGTCCGCTGCATGCGCTGGGAAGCCGGTAGGTGGATTAATGAGTGGGACCATGCGACGCAAAATGGTGCGGGTGCAGCTACATCAGATTGGCTTAATTGAAAAAACTGCGCCTAAAAGTGGCACAGTTTTTTTCGCGTAGAATTCAGATTTTGAACCACTCAAGCAACGATTTTGATTCTTTCACCACCAGCCAACCAAACAGAACCACTACTCGACCGTCACGCTTTTGGCCAGGTTGCGGGGCTGATCGACATCCAGGCCGCGCAGAGCGGCGATGTGGTAGGCAAGCAGCTGAAGGGGGATGACTGCGGTCACCGGGCTTAGCATCCAGGGCGTAGGTGGGATCCACAGGACATGGTCAGCAACAGGTGGGATGCGCTCATCGCCCTCTGTCGCCACTGCCACGACCGTTCCACCGCGAGCACGGGTCTGCTCGATCTGGCTAAACATCTTTTCATACCAGGGATCGCGCGGAGCAATTACAACGACCGGCATACTGCGGTCGATCAGGGCAATTGGGCCGTGTTTCATCTCCCCAGCAGGGTAACCCTCAGCGTGGATGTAGGAGATCTCTTTGAGTTTGAGGGCGCCTTCGTAAGCGGTAGGCATGTTGATGCCGCGTCCCAGGTACAGGCAGTGGGCGGTGTTTACCAGGCGGCGCGCCACGGCTTCGACCTCCGGCTCGCGCTCCAGGCAGCGCCCCGCCAGGTCGGGCACAAGCCGCAGATCCTGGACGAGCTCAAAACGGCGTTCAGGGGATAGTGACCCGCGCAGGTCTGCCAGCAGAATCGCCAGCATGTACAGGTCGACCAGAGGCGCGGTGTAGGCCTTGGTGGAGGCGACGCCGATCTCGGGGCCAGCCTGCATGGAAATGTATCCGTCCGCGATGCGCATCGCCTGCGAGCCGATGACATTCACGACCGCCCACAGGGTTGCACCGCGCGCCCGCGCTTCCGACATGGCTGCCAGAGTGTCTGCGGTCTCACCAGACTGGCTGATGGCGATCAGGACGGTGTGTTCGTCGATGAGCGGGTCACGGTAACGCAGCTCGGAGGCAATATCCACCTCGACCGGGATGCGGGCAATGCGCTCGATGAGGATTTTGCCCACCATGGCGGCATGCGAGGCAGTGCCGCAGGCGGTGAGGATGATGCGCTGAATGTCACGGGCTTTTTCAGCCGTGAGGTTTAGGGTGGGCAGGTAGATCCGCCCATCTTCAAAATCCACTCTCCCGGCGATGGTATCGGTGAGCGAGCGCACCTGTTCGTGGATTTCCTTCTGCATAAAGTGGCGGTATTCGCCTTTCTCGGCTGCGACCGGATCCCACTGTACGGTCTGGATCTCGTAGGCCAGCGGCTGCCCGTCAAGGCTAGCCAGCTCCAGGCCGTCACGGGTGACGACCGCCATTTGCATGTTCTCCAGGAAAACCATGCGGCGGGTGTGCTCAAGGATAGCGGGCAGGTCGGAGGCGACGAACATCTCCCCCTCCCCGAAGCCAACAACCACTCCACCCGCGTTGCCAAGGCGCGCAGCAACAATCTTGTCCGGCTCGCGTGAAGCGATCAGAACGACGCTTTGGTGGCCGCGCAGCAGGTGAAAGGTCTGGCGGGCAGCGGAGACCAGGTCCAGCCCGGTATTCAGGTAGCGCTCCACCAAATGGACGATCGTTTCTGTGTCAGTATCCGACTGGAACGTGACACCATCGGCGGCAAGCTCCTCACGCAGCTCTAAAAAATTCTCCACGATACCGTTATGGACGAGCACCACCTCACCACTGGCACTCATATGGGGGTGAGCGTTGCGGGCGTTGGGCTCGCCGTGGGTCGCCCAGCGAGTGTGTCCGATACCCAACCGCCCCGAAACAGGCGCATCCTGGACCAGGCGCACCAGGCGATCCAGCTTGCCAGCATCGCGGCGCACTTCGATATGCCCGTTTTGCAAGATTGCCAGCCCGGCGGAGTCGTAACCCCGATATTCCAGGCGTTTTAGGCCATTCAGGATGATGGGCATCGCATCCTGGGGGCCAATGTAACCGACGATTCCACACATCGTCAAAGTACCTCCATGGGTAGGGGGCAGGCAAGACCGGCTGCGAGCCAAACCCCGGCGCGCAGGCATACCTGTTCCCCTTCGTTTTTCGTTTGATAATTTTGAAGCCACCCGGTACGGATTTGAGGCCAGACGACAGCAGCAATTGCCGAAGTGGGATTTTCTCCGTACAGTTTAAGCTTTTGGGAGGGTAGCGGGTGGTGGCACACCCGGAGGGCTTCCGCTGATCTGTCGATTTTCCCGGCATGCAGGCTGGCAACCTGCCTATGATCCGGTTAACCCCACCGCAGGGTGGGGAACCCTCATCCTCGTCACCCTGTGCCTGGTTCCCCCAGGTGGAACAGGGCCATGCGCTTGCCTTCCCTCAGAATACTGTTTTGTTAACCGGCGCACCTCCTCAAAATAAGTCTGCGCGCATTATACCTTAAGCCAAGGTCGCGGTACAGCGGCCTGACAAAGGTGTTAACCGACAATCGGGAGGATTGATCATGGGAAAGGGTAATCCTGCGTTGGATATTAATTAACCGGCTGCGATTAAACCGCAGTTAATGCGACAGGATTTGTGAGAGGAACAGCTTGGTACGCTCCTCCTTGGGATCGCCAAAGATCTGTGATGGGGGGCCGCTTTCAACGATTTGTCCGTTGTCGAAAAAGAACATGCGGTCGGCAACGCTGCGTGCAAAACCCATTTCATGAGTAACGACCAGCATGGTCATGCCAGTACGCGCCAGCTCCATCATAACATCCAGAACTTCTTTGATCATCTCTGGATCGAGTGCAGAGGTGGGTTCATCGAACAGCATGATTTTGGGCTGCATCGCGAGGGCACGGGCGATTGCCACGCGCTGCTGCTGCCCGCCGGAGAGCTGCCCTGGATATTTCTGCGCCTGCTCCGGGATGCCCACCCGCTCAAGAAGCTGCATGGCAATCTCTTCGGCTTTTTTGCGCGGCCAGCGGCGCACGTTGAGGGGCGCCAGGGTGATGTTCTTAATCACCGTCAGGTGAGGGAAGAGGTTGAACTGCTGAAAGACCATCCCCGTCTCCATGCGCACCGCTTCGATATCGTGCACGTCATGGGTGAGTTCAATGCCGTCGACAAAAATATCGCCGCGCTGGTGAGTCTCCAGGCGGTTGATTGTGCGGATGAAGGTGGACTTACCCGAGCCGGACGGTCCAAAAATGACGACCACTTCGCCGCGCCCGACCTCCATGTCGATCCCGCGCAGGGCATGGAACTGCCCATACCACTTATGGAGGTCCCGGCAGATGATGATCGGGTTGCTGTCGGTTTCAGTTTGAGCGATCATACAAGACCTCCTGATTCAGCGTTGACCCACGCCGAGGTTCTTTTCCAGGCGTTGGCTTACGTAGGACATGTTGTAGCTGAATACAAAGTAGATAAGTGAAATAAAGAGATAGACCTCGACCTGGCGACCGATATACGCGGGCTGCGCCAAAACGGCATCGGCGATGCCCAACAGGTCGAATAAGCCGACAATGGCGACCAGGGAGGTATCCTTGAACAAGGAAATAAACTGCCCCACCAGAATGGGGATCACAGCCCGCAGCGCCTGAGGCAGGATGATTAGAGTCATCGTCTTGAAACCGCTCAGACCCAGGGCATGGGCAGCTTCGTACTGGCCATTGGGGATTGCCTGCAGGCCGCCGCGCACATTTTCCGCCAGGTAGGCAGCGCTGAAGAGAGTGATGCCCACCATGGCGCGCAGCACCCGGTCAACTGAAGAACCGCCCGGCAAGAACAGTGGCAGCATGAACTGGGCCATAAAGAGGATCGTAATCAGCGGCACGCCGCGCACAAACTCGATGTAGGTGATGCAAATCCAGCGGATGATCGGCAGCGAGCTGCGCCGCCCGAGAGCGAGAACGACCCCCAGTGGGAAAGAAAAGGTAATCCCCACCACGGTCAAGAGGCTGGTGAGCAGCAGACCTCCCCATAAACTGGAGGGTACGATCGGGAACAGACTGCCCTGCGGCAAAAGTCCGCGAATGATGATTATGAACACCGGGAAAACCGCTACCCAACCAATACCAGCGGCTCGCCTGCTGCGAGTGGGCTGCCAGCGACCCAGGGCCCAACCTGCCAGCGCGATAAGCGTGAGACCTACCAGATAGAGCCGGTTTTGGGTTACGAAGGGAAAGATAGCGAAAATCAGCGGTAAAAGCAGCAGGCCTATGCCGACCCATTTACTGATGGCTTTAACCCACACTGCCCACGAAAGGCCACCCAGGAAAACGATGATATACACCGCCAGCCAAATCCGCCAGGCCTGAGCTGCCGGGTACTGCCCGACGATAAACAGGCGCAGATTTACGATTATCACTTCCCATTGAGCGGTGGTGAGCGCCCAACGAATAAAACCCGTAACAATCCAGTAAATAATCAAAGCGCTGATGATGGTCAGCAGGCTGTTCCACCAGTTGCTGAACAGGTTATTGCGCAGCCAACCGAGGATCGTAAAACGTTCGGTGGGGGGAGGTAGGATTTCGCTGTGGGTTGGTTGGACGGTAGCCATGCTCAACGCTCCACCAATCGGATGCTGCGGTTGTACCAGTTCATAAAGAAGGCGGTAACCAGGCTGATGGACAGGTACATCAACATCACCAGGAAGATCATTTCCACTGCCCGTCCGGACTGGTTAAGGACCGTGTTCGATACATAAAACAGATCGGGATACGCGATGGCGACCGCCAGTGAGGAGTTCTTCGCCAGGTTGAGATACTGGCTGGTAAGCGGCGGAATGATGACGCGTAATGCCTGGGGGAAGATCACCAGGCGCAGGGTTTGGAAACCACTCAGCCCCAGAGCATTGGAAGCCTCTACCTGCCCTTTGGAGACAGATTGGATACCTGCCCGCACCACTTCGGCGATAAAGGCGGAGGTGTAGATCACCAATCCAGAGAGGAGAGCCATAAATTCAGGGGAAAGCACCTTACCGCCGCGCAGGTTGAGACCGCCAACCTCCGGCAGGGTTGGTTCTAAGGGAGGCTGAGGCAGGGCAAGCCAGCCGATAATCAAAAAAGCGGCAAAGACGAGGAAACTCCACGGGAGCCAGAGCGGTGTGCGTCCCGTTTGGCGGCCGCGCCGGACAGCAAACACCCCGACCAGGACCGCCGCCAGCAGCCCCAACGCCAGGAAAATCACGTAGGTATTAAACGTCTCGGTAGGGATGCCCCAGGGAATGCCCAGTCCGCGGTTCGATAAATAGATTGGGCCGGGCAGAACCAACGCCTGCTGGACGCGCGGCAGCTTGAGAAAGACCGCCCGGTACCAGAATACGAGCAGTACCAGCAGGGGGATGTTACGCAGAATTTCGATGTAAACCCGGGCGACGCGGTTGACCAGGAAGTTCTGGGACAGCCGTGCAATGCCGACTGCGACGCCTAAAATGGTAGCAAAAATGATGCCGAGGATGCTGACGAGCAAAGTATTCAGCAACCCTACCAGGAAGGCCTGGATATAGGTGGACGTGCGGCTGTATTCAATCAGTGATTCGGCGATGTCGAAGCCAGCCGTCTGGTCGAGGAAACCAAAGGTCAGGTTCATGCCCTGCTTCTGCATATTGGCAACCATATTGGTAAACAAAAATGCAAGCAGGCCGATGATTATGGCAGCTGCCAGCACCTGCCCAGCCGCGTTTAAGAAGCGTTCATCTCGCCAGAAAAAGTACCACTGCCGCCTGCGCGTTGTTTTTTGCATGCCCGCCTACTCTCGCGGCGATTTGGAACCAATGGATGGGGCGCAGGGAGGGTTCTCTCCAGGCTCGATTCTCCGGGCGGAGAGCCGGCCTGGAGGTATCCATTCCGGCCTGGTCATAAAGGCCAAACCCGACTTTCACACCAGGTTTAAGCATCGACCAGCCGCCAGCTGCGCCCCAAGTTCACCAGAACGAGGATCGGTTTAGCGGAACGGCGGCGAGTACAGCAGGCCGCCTTCGGTATACAGGCTATTTGGACCACGCGGGATGAAGGTGGGGGTATCCTCACCCAGATTGCGAGCATAAATTTCGGCATAGTTGCCGACCATGCTGATGATGTTCAAGGCCCACTCGTTGCTCAAGCCGAGTTTGGCACCCATCTCGCCCTCCACGCCCAGCAGGCGGCGGATTTCCGGATTCTCAGTGGTGGCAGCTACGTCCGCAGCATTCTGGGAAGTGACATCGTATTCTTCCCCTGCAAAGAGGGTAAACACGGTCCATTTGGCGATGTCAAACCACTGGTCATCGCCGTGGCGCACCATGGGTCCCAACGGTTCTTTGGACATGGTGACATCCAGAATGACGTGATTTTCAGGATCAGGCAGCGCCGAGCGGCGTGAGACCAGACCGGATTTGTCGGTGGTGACCGCGTCACAGCGCCCTTCGGCATAGGCGCCGAAGGTGCCATCGGCATCTTCAAATACCGCCGGGGTATATTCAATGCCCTGGGCAGCAAACACGTCCGCCAGGTTCAATTCGGTGGTCGTGCCGGTCTGGACGCAGATCGTTCCGCCGTCCAGGCCTTCCAGGGTCGTGATCCCGGTGTCGACCGGCACCATCATGCCCTGCCCGTCGTAAAATGTAGTTCCAACGAAATTGCCGTTCAACTCGCTGTCGCGGGTTAGGGTCCAGGTCGTATTGCGACTGAGCACGTCAATTTCACCAGACTGCAGAGCCGTAAAACGCTCACTGGCGGTGACAGGCCGGTATTCGACCAGGGTTGGGTCGCCAAAAATGGCCGCAGCAAGCGCCTTGCAGTAATCGACATCAAAGCCAGAGTACTCGCCATTCGGATCGACAAAACCAAAGCCGGGCACCTGGGAATTAACACCGCAGATCAGGCGGCCGCGAGCTTGCACCGCCGCCAGTGTCTCACCGTAACCAGCCGGCGGCGGTGGAGCGACAGGCGTGCCTTCCACTGGCACTTCAACCGGCACCTCAACGGTTACCGTCACAATCACCGTCTCTACAACCGTTTCGCCGCTGGTGCTCTGCGTGGGCGCGGCCCCAGAACAAGCTGCCAGAAGGGCTGCCATGATCACAAGCAAGCCCACCAAAATTAATCCTCTTTTCTCCATTTCCTCTTTCTCCTTAATTGAAACGCAGATTACGTGACCTGAGCAGCAGACCTGACTCAGCTTAATGCTGGACATGGGTTATATCTGTCCGGTAGTTTGCCTCCTTTCCTACCAACCTAAGTGGCATACGGATGCAGCCTTCACAACCCAGAAATCAATCCATCTTCCGGTGCCGTGCGACTGCTTTGTTCAATTTTCACGAATTATGTGAAAGTTTGATACGTTATTATAGGAAAAATCAGCCAGAACTGCAAGCTTTGGTGAAATATTTTAATATTATTGGTAAAAATATGGGGGAAAGGCGAAATGTTAATGTATTTCCTAAGCAAATTGGGGCGGATTCAGCTAAAATCAGATTTGGTATAATTGATTTATGGCTTACCTGCATGTAATGCCGGAAACATCTTCGTTTCAAGGAGCACTCATTTGGCATTCAACCCCCTCAATTGGTTGCTGGGGTTCTTTTCGCTCGACATCGGAATCGACCTGGGAACCGCGAACACGCTGGTAAATGTGCGCGGCAAAGGCATTGTGATTAATGAGCCATCGTGGGTAGCCATTGACAAACGCACCCGCCAGCCAAAGGCAATAGGGGCGGAAGCCAAGGAAATGGTTGGGCGCACACCGGCAAACATCATTGCCGTGCGCCCCCTGCGAGATGGGGTGATTTCCGAATTTGAAATCACCCAGGCGATGCTCGAATATTTTATCGGCAAAGCCCATCAGCAAAGTATTGTGCCAGTGCCACGCCCACGGGTTGTGATCGGGATCCCTTCCGGTGTAACAGAGGTTGAAAAACGCGCAGTCTATGATGCTTCGATGTCGGCTGGGGCACGCGAAACATATTTGATCGAAGAACCCGTTGCAGCTGCCCTGGGGGCAGGTTTGCCCATCGCCGAGATCAAGGGCAGTATGATCGTCGATATCGGTGGTGGAACTTCGGAAGTAGCGGTTATGTCAATGGGCGGGATTGTCGTCTCCCGCTCCCTGCGCGTTGCCGGTGATGAAATGGATGAAGATATCATCCAGTATATGCGCAATAAATACAATCTGTTGATCGGGCAGCGAATGGCAGAACAGTCGAAAATCCAGATCGGTTCGGCATACCACCTCAGCCAGGAGAAAACGATGTCCCTGCGCGGGCGGAACCTGGTGACAGGCCTGCCAGAAGCGGTCGAGGTGTCTTCGGTGGAAATCCGGGAAGCGATCTCCGGCTCGGTGCAGACGATTATCGACACGGTCAAAGACGCGATGGATGAGGCACCCCCAGAAATTGTGGCAGACTTGATGGAAACCGGCGTAGCGCTGGCGGGGGGCGGAGCCCTGCTGCAAGGCCTGGACCGCCGCCTGACAGAAGAGTTACACATCCGTTGTTGGGTTGCCGAGGAACCGATGAGCTGCGTGGCACGCGGCGCTGGGATGATCCTCGAAGATTTTGATGTCCTCAAAGAATTATTGGTTGGCCTGGAGCGCGGCAGCACCCGCCATATGTAAGCAACACCTGGTGGGATACCCGACCTCCAGGATGGAATCAGGTATCTGCGGTAAAGAACGCACCTTATGAATTCAAGATCTACCCGCTCTTTGCAGACGATCGTATTATTATTAATCGTTGGCGGCTTGCTCCTGCTGGCACTGAGTGGTTTCCTATCCCCGGTTTTCCAAATCACACTCAGACCATTCGTCAGCATGCAGACGTGGCTCTCGGAGCGCTACCAGGCGATTAACAGCTTTTTGACCGCACCGCGCAATGCGGCGCGCTTGCGGCAGGTGAACTCGGAGTTGGAAGCCGAAAATGCCCGCCTGCAGACCCAACTGCTTGAGCTCCAGCAGCAGAACAGCGAAGCCCTGGTATTAAGCGCACTACTCGATTTCGCACGTGCTAACCCGCAGAACGAATACCTGGCAGGCACGGTCATCGGCCGCGATCCCAGCCCATTTCTACATTACGTAATCATTAACCGGGGATCGGATGATGGGTTGCGGCGCGGCATGCCAGTTGTTACCGATCAGGGACTGGTGGGGCGCGTGGCAGCTGTGACCGCCAATGCTGCTCGGGTGCAGTTGATTACCGACCCTGCAGCCCGGGTAAACGTCCACTTGCAGCCATCCGATGCGGAGGCCGTCCTGCAAGGATCGATTACCGGCGACATTACCCTCGACCTGATTCCCCAGGAAGCATCCGTCAATGCCGGCGACCTGGTGCTTACATCGGGATTAGGCGGCAACTACGTACCCAATATCATCGTGGGTCAGGTGACCGGCGTGCGGAAGCGCGATTTTGACTTATTCCAGCAAGCTTCAGTCCAGCCAGTAGTAGATTTCAGCGACCTGGAAATTGTCCTGGTAATCACTAATTTCCAGCCGGTGGATTTCACACCGCTGATCCCAGAGCCGCTGCCTGGTGGGCCGTAATGCTGGCGACCCTTTTAGCTATTCCCGTTCTGGGCGCGCTGGTAATTTTCCAATCAGCTGTCATCAGCCGCATCAGCCTGCTGCAAGGGACGGCTGACCTGGTCCTGCTGGCATTGATTGCCTGGGCACTGCAGCCACAGGTGCACACTGCCTGGCGCTGGACCCTGATTGGCGGCGTGCTGGTCAATCTTCTCAGCGGACTACCATTGGGTATCCCCCTGCTAGGATACCTTACCGCCACCGGACTGGCCCTCGTTCTGCGCAAGCGGGTGTGGCAGGTACCCATGCTGGCGATGCTGGTGGCAACCGTGGTGGGAACGCTGCTTTCCTTAACGATTTCCTGGACTGCGCTGCGCATCACGGGTGTGCCCCTGCCCGTTTTCCAGTCATTTTACCTGGTGGTGCTGCCCAGCATCCTCTTAAACCTGCTGCTTGCATTACCATTTTATACGTTGGCAGGAGATCTGGCGAAGTGGCTGTACCCCCAGGACCTTGAGATTTAACCCGACCCCGGGTATGCTTAACCGTAGATTTATAGGATTCGAATTCGATGAGCAGTCAATCTGAACGCAACCCCGCATTACATAACACTATCTTATCCTGGCGCGTCTTCTTCGCAGCCGGTGCCGTCGGGCTGGTCTTTCTCCTGTTTATTATCCAGCTGTTCAACCTGCAAATCATCCAGGGCGGAAATTACATCATCGCTGCGGAAGACAACCGCACATCGGTGCTCAACATCCCCGCCCCACGCGGTATCATCCTGGACCGCAACGGGACGATCCTGGCGCGCAACATCGCTTCATATAATGTCGTCATTACGGCTTCCCTGCTGCCCGACGATGATGGTGCCATCCAGGAAGTTTACCGGACGCTGGCGAGCCTGATCGACATGCCCCTCAATTTAAACTCGCTGGAAAATTTTCCCTATGTACCCTGCACAACCGACCTGGGCATCACCCAAATCGCGGAGTACGCGGAAACATCAGAGCCATTCAGCGAAGTGCGCATCAAATGCAACATCGACGAAGAGCTGGCTAAAATAATCCTTGAAAAATCGGTTGATTTACCCGGGATTGGCATCCAGATCGAGCCGACCCGTGATTATCCCACCGGCGATCTGACTGCCAATGTCATCGGCTACCTGGGACCGATCCCCGCCGAATTCGAACAGCTATACCAGGACCAGGGATTGGTATCGAACCGGGACAAGGTTGGTTATGCAGGCGCAGAGCTTTCCTTAGAAGAATACCTTTTGGGTACAAACGGCACCCGCACCGTAGAGATCGACGTCGCCGGGCAAATCCTGCGCGACCTGCTGCCTCCCGTTGCAGCCGTGCCGGGAAACAATGTTGAGTTGACAATTGATACACGCCTGCAAAAGGCTGCCCAGACCGTCCTCATCCAGGAAATTGATGCCCTGAACCGGCTGTCTTCCACTGGAATCCGCGCCACATCCGGAGTGGTCATTGCTATTAATCCAAAAACAGGCGAAATCCTGGCGATGGTGTCATGGCCCAGTTATGAAAACAACCGTTTCGCCCGCCTGATACCGGCATACTACCTGCAGCAGCTTGAGGATGATGGGCGTGAGCCGCTTCTGAACCATGCCGTGCAGGCCGAACGCCCATCCGGTTCGGTATTCAAGCTGGTGACGGCTGTCGGTGCATTAAATGAGGGCGTTGTGACCGTCGACCAGGTAATCGACGCCCCGGGCAGCATCTCGCTGACCGAAAAATATTTCGCCAACGATCCGGGAAGAGCCAAAAAATTTGTCGACTGGAATGAAAAGGTGGGTGGTTTCGGAAAAATCACGTATGTGGACTGCATCGCAAATTCCAGCAACGTCTGCTTTTACAAGCTGGGTGGTGGATTTGAAGATGAAATCCCAGAAGGATTGGGGGTCTGCAGACTGGGCGCGTATGCGCGCGCGATGGGATTTGGCGAGCCGTCCGGCATCGAATTACCCGGCGAAGTAAACGGCCTGATTCCCGATCCGACCTGGAAACGGATCAACCAGGGCGAAAACTGGTCCACTGGCGATACATACCTGGCATCGGTTGGGCAGGGCTATGTGCTGGCAACACCCCTGCAAATCTTGATGTCGGCCTCCGTGATCGCAAATGATGGGCTGCTCATGCAGCCGACGATTGTCCGCGAAGTACTTGACGGGGAGGGGAACGTCATCAAACCTTTTGAAGCACGCTCCCTGTGGAACATCACCACCGATCCGGTTGTGGAGGAAATGGCCCAAACCGAAAGCGTGGGTAACAGCTGCCGTCCGACAGGCAACTATAAAACGGTTGACCCGTACGTGATCGAAAAAGTCCAGGAAGGTATGCGCGGGGCAGTAACGCGCGGCACGCTGGCGAATGAATTTGCCGATGTCACAATTGCAGCCGCGGGGAAAACCGGCACAGCGGAATATTGTGACAATATCGCACAATCGAAAAACCTGTGCCAACCCGGAAACTGGCCCACTCACGCCTGGACAGTAGCTTACGCACCCTTTGAAGATCCCGAAATCGCCGTCGTCGCATTTGTTTACAACGGCGGTGAGGGAGCCGTGATCGCTGGGCCAATCGTACGCCAAGTAATTGAGTATTACTTCCAGCTACGGGCGATCGATACCGCCCAGGGGAATCCCTGAACAACTGTGCTATAATCCTCAGGAAATCCGAAACAATTGAGGCAGTAGAAGCAATGGGTCCGGCTGTTCGAATTAAAGGCATCAAAGAAGGCCTGCTGATAACAATCGGGGAGGGCGAGTGGGATACGCTGGAAGGCGAGCTGCTCAAACACCTGGACCA
>CAWGNX010000007.1:0-34082 GCA_963824065.1 uncultured Chloroflexia bacterium
CGTTTACGCCATCCGCACCTCCGAGCGTGAAGCTGTGCAGCAAGCTCTCCAGGCACAAGGAATTCAGAGCGGAATCCATTACCCGATCCCTGTCCATTTGCTGCCCGCTTACACGGATTTGGGATATCAGGCCGGTGATTTTCCTCACACAGAGGCAGCCGCAAAACGAAGTTCTCTCACTGCCGATGTTCGCAGAGTTATCTGCTGAGCAGATCTGAGCAGGTCTCGGAAGCACTGAGATTACCAGTTGCTCAGTGATGCATCGTAAATGTTTCAATCAGGGGGCCAAATGACCAATTGCGTCCGGAAATACAGCCCGGCCAATTCGCGAAACAGCTGTACCCTGCAATTTTTGATTGCAGGGTACAGCACCCAGGATTGATAATCCACATGAAGGTGGCAAGGTCTCATGGAAATGCAGAATAAGAAGGTATTAATTACCGGTGGTGCTGGCTTGATTGGATCCCATATCACGGATCAGTGTTTGCAGCTGCCAGTCAGCCAGATCGTTATTTATGATAATTTTGTGCGTGGGCACCGCGAAAATCTGAATTCAGCACTCGCTGACCCACGTGTCCAGGTAATTGAAGGGGATATCCGCGATCGGGCACATCTGGCCCAGGTTATGCAGGAAATCGACCTGGTTTTCCACCAGGCGGCAATTCAAATCACCCAATGCGCTGAAGAACCGCGCTTGGCACTGGAAGTGCTGGTCGATGGCACCTATAATGTGTTAGAAGCGGCGAGTTAATGCCAATGTAGGCAAAGTGGTGGCTGCTTCTTCCGCATCGATTTACGGGCTGGCGGATGAATTCCCCACTGCTGAGCAGCACCATCCCTATAACAACCGGACACTCTATGGAGCAGCCAAAACGTTCAATGAATTGCTCTTGCGGAGCTTTCACGAGATGTATGGCCTGAACTATGTGGCGCTGCGCTATTTCAATGTCTACGGTCCTCGCATGGATGTAGCTGGCGCCTATACAGAGGTCTTCATCCGCTGGATGGAGCGCATTGCGGCGGGCAATCCACCCATCATCTTTGGGGACGGAACCCAAACGATGGACTTTGTTTACGTAGAAGATATCGCCAGAGCAAACCTTCTGGCTGCCAGGGCCGATGTGACGGATATGGTGTTTAATGTTGCCCGCGGCGAGGAGACGAGTCTGAACGAGCTTGCCAGTACACTTCTAACAGTAATGGGATCCGACCTGAAGCCCGAGTACGGACCTGAGCGCAAGGTGAACCCGGTGCCGCGCCGGCTTTCCGATGTCGAAAAAGCGCGCCAAATGTTGGGGTTTGATGCGCAAATATCCCTTGAAGAAGGTCTGCAAAACTTGGTTAGCTGGTGGCACGCGGAACAACTTGTGAAGGAGGGCGATCATGGGAGAGAAGCTGTTTAACATCCCGATTACCAGGCCCTGGATGGGCGAGCGCGAAGCCGCAGCCGCCAGCCGTCCAATCCTCTCCGGCTGGGTAACTCAGGGACCTGAAGTGGCTGCATTCGAGCGCGAGTTCGCCGAGTGTGTGGGCGCGCAGTACGCCTGTGCGGTCACCAACTGTACAACTGCTCTGCACCTGGCGTTGCTCGCGGTTGGTGTGCAGCCCGGTGATGAGGTAATTACAGTCAGCCATTCGTTTATCGCCACAGCGAACAGCATTCGCTACTGTGGCGCTACGCCAGTTTTTGTCGATATCCAGCCGGCTACTTATAACCTCGATCCAGCGCTCATCGAAAGTGTGATCACAGAACGAACCAGGGCAATCCTATGCGTCCATCAAATGGGCATGCCTTGTGATCTGGTGCAGATTCTGGAGATCGGCCGGCGCCACGCACTGCCAGTCATTGAGGACGCTGCCTGCGCCATCGGCAGCGAAATTCGCTGGAACGGCAGTTGGGAGAAGATTGGTAAGCCGCATGCTGATATCGCCTGTTTCTCCTTCCACCCGCGCAAGCTTATTTCCACCGGCGACGGCGGGATGATTACCACATCCCAGCCCGAATGGGACCGGCAGTTTCGCCTGTGGAGGCAGCACAGCATGAGTGTGCCCGATACGCTGCGCCATGGGGCGCGCCAGGTTATTTTCGAATCATACACCTCCTTAGGTTTCAACTATCGTATGACCGATATCCAGGCTGCAGTCGGCCGCGAACAGCTGAAGCGGTTGCCCGATATCGTAGCCCGCCGGCGGCAGCTGGTCGAGCGCTACTGCCAGTTCCTGGCACATCTGCCGGGCTTAGAATTGCCTGTGGAAGCAGAATGGGCGCGCAGCAACTGGCAAAGCTTTTGCGTGCGCCTGCCCGAACAAGCCGACCAGCGCAGCGTGATGCAGGCTATGCTCGACGCGGGGATCTCTACCCGGCGTGGGATTATGTGCACTCATCGCGAGCCGGCCTACGCCCAAGAACCCTGGTCGTGCGGCGGCGGGCCGGGAGACTGTGTCTGCCCGCCCGGCGTTTGCGTTCGCCTCGCTGAGAGTGAACAGGCACAGGACAACAGCATTTTGCTCCCCCTGTATCACCAAATGACGGAGGCCGAGCAGGATTATGTGATCGATACCCTGGCAGGTCTGCTCGCTAAGGAAAAAGTCGAAGGAATAAACTATTCAAGCTCCTTACGTTGATCAGAGAATCCGCCTGCTCATCCCCTTAGAACTCTTCATTGCCACTTGGGGCATAGCGCGGGACTTTTGGCTCTGGTGAAGAGCTTCGCACTCGCAGCAGCGAGTATCCTCACGGCTGAATGCAATTCAAAGAGTGATTAACCCATGCAAAAGAAGATCATCATCCTGGGAACAGGGGGAAACTGCATTGACATCCTTGACACGATTAACACCATTAACCAGCGTCAATGCAGGCAGAGAGTTATACCTGTGTCGGGTTTCTCGATGACAACGCGCAGCAGTGGGGCAAGGAATATTATGGAGTTCCCGTGTTGGGGCCGCTCGATTCTGCGCCCAGGTACCCTGATCATTTTTTTGTGAATGGCATCGGCAGTGATCGAAATTTTTGGAAAAAAAAGACGATTATTTCGAAGACGAATATTCCCGATGAGCGGTTTGAAACCCTCATCCACCCTTCTGCAGCCGTTTCCTCAATGGCACGCCTGGGACACGGCACTGTTATTTTTCAAAACGTAACCATCACCTCGAATGTGAAAATCGGCAAGCATGTGATTATATTGCCGAACAGTGTCCTCAGCCACGACGATGCGATTGGCGATTACACCTGTATTGCGGGTGGTGTGTGTATATCCGGCGGCGTCACAGTAGGCTATTCCTGTTATCTGGGCACGAATTCTGCAATCATTGGGAATGTCAAAATTGGGAATTATTGTCTGGTTGGAATGGGGAGCGTTGTTCTTGAAAGTGTGGATGATAACCAGGTTGTGGTGGGCAACCCCGCCAGGTTCCTGAGAACAACGATGCCCGAAAATCAAGGGATAGAAGACGCCTGAAGCGAGGTTACAGCTGGGATTATGAGCGGCTGAACTTAGCCGCTGGACCCAGTATTCAACAAATCAAATTTATTAATTAACTCCAACAATATCGGTAAGGAATAGTTTCTTTGTTTCATTGGAGGTCAATATGGTTCGTGTGGTCATACTGCGCATTTTTGAGAGTTATTTCCGGCATCGCTGGCTGTACCTGCTGCCCATCCTGATCCTGACTGCGGCGGGGGTCGCCTTCGTGCTGCTGTCTAAACCCAAGTATGTTGCCGGGGGAGTCATGTACGTCCAGAAGGAATCCTACCTAGCCTCCCTGACCGATGTGAGGGATATCGAAGGCACCTGGTGGACAACCCCTTCCCAGGCAACTGCCCAGGAAGTCAATGACCTCTTGCGCACGAATGCTTTTGTGCGTTCCGTAATCCAACAGACTGACCTGGAGCAGGATATGGATAAGGGGCCAGATATTGTGGGGAGCATTATTGAAGATGTTCGCAAAAGCATCTGGACAGCAACCCAGGGGGACAACCAGCTTTTCTTTGGCGCAGCAACGGATGAACCTAATCTTTCCTACCAGCTGGTAAACGCAGTCATTGAGGCCTACCTGCAGTGGCGCATCAATGGTCAGCGCGCTCAGAGCGAAGCTGCCCATGAATTTCTGACCGGGCTGATTGAACAGTACCAGGCAGACCTGGATGCTGCGCGTTCAGAGCTGAGTACTTACCTCGCCGCCCATTCAGAACCCCTACGCGGTGAACGGCCTGCGGAAGAGGCTTTGGAGATCGACCGCCTACGGGGACAATTGAATCTTGCCTCCCAGCGTTACGCCGGCGCGCTTGATAAGGATGAAAACGCCCTGTTATCGCTCGCTCAGATTGAGAGTGATGCTCGCCAGACCTATGTACTGATCGATGCCCCCCGCCTGCCAGACCGCCCGGAAATATCCCGCAAAGAACTGGCGCTGCAGTTGGGTATCTTTCTGGCGAGCGGCGTGCTGCTCAGCCTGGTGCTGATTATTGGGAGTGCATTGCTCGACCGCACCTTCCGTTTTCCAACCGATATCCAGCCTAACCTCAACCTGCCGGTTTTGGCCCTGGTGCCCAGGCTGCTGCCTGTGAAGAAGGGGAAAACTGCCCAAGTTTTTAAAGAAATACCAGCACCACAAAGTACGGTGGCAGAGGCACAAACTGCTGCGACAGAGTCGCGAACTTTGGGCGCCGATCAGGAACTGCCCACCTCAGAAAACTATCATACGATTCCCAAGACCACCCCTTGAGCATCTAAAGCAAAACGAATGAGCCATTCCGGAAAAACCATTTTTAAAAATGCCAGCTTCATGCTGATCGCCCAGGTCATTACCTGGGGGATCTCACTGGTAATCGCTATCTTTTTACCGCGCTACCTGGGCGTGGAAGCCATCGGGCAGTACTACCTGGCGCTTTCCCTGTGGGCAATCCTGGCGGTCTTGGTGGGTTTTGGGATGGACATGATGCTGGTCAAGGAAGTGGCGCGTGCCCCACAGCGCCTGCCCGAGATGTTTGGCACAATTGTCTTCCTGCGCTTACTATTTTGGGTAGTTGGTTTTGCCTTTTTGCTGGGATATACAGGCCTTATTTACTCCAGGCAGGTGTTCGTCCTGGTCGTGATTTTTGGTTTTGCTCAGTTCTTTGGGCAGATTAGTCTCAGCTTGCAAGCCGGCCTGCGAGGCCTGGAGCGGATGGGGGTGATTTCCATCATCACCATTGTTACCAAGCTCGCGGAAGCAATTGCAATTCTTGTGCTGGTGCTTTTAGGCTACGGCTTGGCCGAGATAGCCTCGCTAACGATTGCATCCGGCCTGCTGAGCGCTGTATTTCTCTATTTTGCCATACGGCACTATTCACCAATAGCCTTCCGAATTAACAGGTCACTTGCTCGGCCGATTCTCTTTGCAAGCTATCCTTATCTGCTGGCGTCAATATTTATCATCCTCTACCAGCAGGTGGATATCGTCGTCATGTCCTGGCTGGTAGATGTGCATAACATCGGCTTGTACAGCGTGGCCAGCCGCCTGTTTGGCACCCTCCTGTTCGTCCCATCCGTGTTTGCCGCAGCAGCCTATCCAACTTTATCACGCTTGTTCCAAGATAATTATCCCGAATTCATGCAGTGGGTCCGGCGCAGCTTTTATTGGTTGCTGCTGGTGGCTGTACCGCTTGGGCTGGGTCTGATTGTGGTGGGAACGCCCATTACTTTGCTGTTATATGGCACAGAATATACCAACAGCGGTCCCATCCTGGGAGTGTTGGGGTTTGTCTTAATTTTTACGTACATGACCATCTTGTTCGGCCAGATCCTGGTCTGCTTAGATCGCCAGCGGGACCTGACGGTGATCACGGCGATAGCCGCCCTGGCGACGGTCCCACTCGACCTGATCTTTATCCCATTGTGCTTGCGTTTCTTTAATAACCCGGCTTTGGCCGGGGCGTTTTCCTTCGCTGTCACCGAATTAGGGATGCTCATTGCTATGATCCGTCTCCTGCCGCGCGGCGCTTTGGGCAGGCAGGAGGCGCGGTTTGCCATCCGTGCTTCTTTGGCTGGCCTCGGTATGCTGGGAGCTGTCTGGTTAGTGCGAAATCAATTTATTATCATTCCGATTGTAGTGGGAATGGTCGTCTACATCGGGCTTGTGCTATTACTACGAGTTTTGCCACGCAAGGAATGGGTGCTGCTCGGGAATCTGGGCCGGCAGTTTTTCCACCGGGTTCGCAGCCGATTTTTACCCGTCCAGCCGGCGGAAAGCAACTGAGGTGACAATCCATGTTTAAGAAAAAGCAAAAACTTGACCCCAATGCTGTATTTGCATTGAGCGTGCCCACAGTGGATGGCATAGAGTTGTTTTCAATCCCGGGTGAAGTGGTGGAAAGCCTGCGCCAGCTGGGTTCGCGCTTGGGCCGCGCTGGGGAACTTCCCAGGCGACTGGCGCTTGTAGCCGCGCTACGCGGTGAGGGAGTGACCTACTTATCACGCGCCCTGGCAGCCACTATAGCCTATGATACTAGCGCCAGTGTGTGCTGGGTGGACCTGAATTGGTGGTGGTCATCTCCATTTCCAGAATGCGACACTCATAGCAAGGGGTTGGCTGACGTCATCTCCAAGGAGATCACGATTGAAGAGGCCGTGTGCAGCACTGGCTGGCCAAACCTGGCTTATCTGCCGGCCGGGACGCTGGCGCCGGAAAGCCGCCCGGTAGTTGCCCGCAGCAAAGATCTGAAGCGTGCAATCGATTATCTGGGACGGCAGTATGACCATCTGATTCTAGATATTCCTGCCGTGCTCGCTACCAGTGACGCCGTGCACCTGGCCAACCTGGGGACTACCTGCTGTTTGGTTATCTTGCACGGAGTGACATTCATCGAAGACACCAGGCGGGCTCTGGATGAAATCGAGCACCTGCCGGTGATGGGCACGGCGCTTAACCAGGTGTATTACAAAACCCCCCGGCAGATCGTGCAGCTGCTGAATTCCTGAGCAGACCCGGCAAACCTGAACACATGAAACTGTACCTGTTATTTATTTCTGGCTGTTTTTTTGTTGGGTTGGTATCCTGGCGCTCCCGCTCAAAAAGGCGCGGCTGGCTGCTGCTGGGGGCCTGCCTGTTCGTCGTGATTGCTTATTTCTTCCTGGGCCAGATTTAATTCAATGCTCACACTGCTGCTGGGACCACTGAACGAAACGACTACCCGGGCGCGTTTGCTACGCAGCCGGGCATTGTGGGGGTTTAATTTCCTGGCGATCCTCTCCCTTGCCGCACTGATCGTATTCTTCTCCTTCCGGCAAGCACCCAGCCCATCCATGATTGCCTGGATATTGTACCTGGTTGGCCTGGTAGGCTGTATTGCCTCCCCGCGTTGGGGCCTTTATCTGATCGTTTTTCTCAGCCTGGTGGGGGATGCTTATCTGCTGCCCTGGTACCCGTTTACGAAAAATTTTTCCAGCCGGGAATCGCTGCTCTTCCTGCATGACGCATTAATCATCAACCCGTTGGAAACGTACCTGATTGCTGCCTATCTTTCCTGGCTCGGCCGCGGTGCTCTTGGGCGGAAACTTGAATTCTATCGTGGGCCATTATTTTGGCCGGCCCTCGCTTTTCTGGGGTTTATCATCCTGGGATTTATTTACGGCTTTGCCATAGGCGGCAACCTGAACATTGCCCTGTGGGAAGCCCGCCCGCTGTTCTATCTGGTAGCTATATTGATCCTTACCGGTAATGTACTCACCCGCAAGGAGCACTATATCCAGCTGTTATGGGCTGCAATCCTGGCGCTGCTCATCGAAAGCCTGATAGGTACGTACTACGTTCTCGTCGACTTAGGGGGCAGTTTGGATGATGTGACTCAAATCACAGAGCACAGCGCAGCTGTTCACATCAATACAATATTCATCTTTTTAGTAGCCGCATTAATGTACAAGGCCTTTACGTCGAGGAAACTGGCCATCTCACTGGTGCTCCCGTTTGTTCTCCTTCCCTATCTTGCAAACCAGCGCCGGGCAGCCTTTGTCTCTTTGATCATTGCCCTGGCGCTTCTGGCAATTCTTCTCTATTATGAAAACCGGCGCCTTTTTTGGGTGGTGGTTCCCTTGGCGGGGTGCGTGGGACTGGTCTACCTGGTAGCTTTTTGGAACAGCACTGGCGCCATCGGCTTGCCAGCCCAGGCTTTAAAGTCAGTGATTTCGCCATCCCAGGCATCTGCCGCAGATTATTCTTCCACGGTTTACCGGATGATCGAAAACTATAATCTGGAATTTACCATCCACCAAAAACCGCTCACCGGGGTTGGTTTTGGCAACAAATTCTATGTGATCATCCCCATGGCCGACATCAGCTTTTTTACCTGGTGGCAGTATTTCCCGCACAACTCGGTCATCTGGATTTGGCTAAAAACGGGGGTGGGCGGGTTTATCGCCATGCTCTATCTCCTTGGCACAGCGCTGTTGACCGCTACGCGAGCCTTACTTCGTTTGCCAGATAAAGAGCTAAAAGTTATTACCCTGGCTGCCACATTGTTTGTGCTGATGCATTTTATCTATGCCTATGTGGATATTTCCTGGGATATCCAGAGTATGGTTTACCTGGGGGTGATGCTGGGGGTGATCAACAGCGTCGAACACATGGCCTCCCAGCCGGTCCCGCTCCCGCAGCGGCGCTGGCACTGGCAGCCTGTACCAGAGCCAGCACCTGAGTTGAGACCTTTTTAGAAATCCTATGAACAGAATAACCAATGCTTTGCTCGGCCAATTGAGTGTTTTGCACGTCAGGCTATTTTTGGCCAGTGGGTTACTGGCTTTATTACCACTTTATTTTGGGAATTCCATTCGCTCTCTCGTGCTCCGTTTGCTCGGTTTTCAAATAGGGCCCAGTACTCATATTTTTGGCATGCCGCGCATTTTAGGCCCGCGCCAGATCGAAAAACGTTTGGTGATCGGTCAAAACTGCATCATTAATTACGGTTGCTCGTTTGATCTGGCCGGTAGGATTATTATTGCAGAGAATGTCAGCGTTGGCCCAGAGTGTATGCTGATAACTGGCACACACAGGATTGGAACACAAACGAATCGCCTTGGTTTCCTTGATCAAAAAGACATCTATATCGGTAAAGGGGCCTGGCTTGGTGCGCGTGTCTTGGTACTTCCAGGCGTAACCATTGGCCCGGGAGTTATTGTGGGTGCAGGAGCCGTTGTAACGCGTGATCTCCCTGCGAATACCATGTGCGCAGGTGTGCCTGCCCGTGTGATTCGCAAGTTGGATTTTGAGCCAGCCATACCGGTATGAACAGTGATGCTGCTCTGGCAATTTGGAGAAATGGCCTGGCTGTATTACGCGCTCGTTGGTATTTACGCCAGGCAACAACCATCGGGACTAAAGTTCGACTCTGGGGACGCCCATCCGTGCAGAATTGGGGTGAAATGGTGATTGGTGAGCGTGCCCGCCTGGTCTCTACTGTCGCCATGCTGGAGATGGTTTGTGGGCCTGATGCGCAGCTGGTGATTGGTCCAAGAACATTTATTAATTATGGCTGCTCGATCGGAGCTACACACTCCATCACCATCGGAGCAGGCTGCACGATCGGTACATATGTAATCATTATGGATAACAATTTTCACCACATGGAACCCGAACGCCGCCAGGAGATGCCTGCATCAGCCCCGGTTGAATTGGAAGAAAACGTCTGGTTGGGAGCGCGTGTCATTGTACTGCCAGGTGTAACGATCGGAGCTGGTAGTGTCATTGGCGCCGGCAGTGTTGTCACCCGCAGCATCCCACCTATGGCGTTTGCAGCAGGTGTACCCGCCCGAGTGATCCGAACTTTGTAATCAAAACTTCATGTTCCAAGTCAGCGTTATTATCCCAACTTACAACCGATTACCACGACTGCGTCGGGTACTGGACGCCTTGTCTCAGCAAACCTACTCGCAGGAAGAGATCGAGGTCGTGGTTGTCTCTGATGGCTCTGAGGATGGAACCTGGGAGTTTTTGCAGCAGGCGGAATACCGTTATCAGCTCGTACCCCTCCAACAGGCAAACAGCGGGCCTGCAGTAGCGCGCAATTTTGGAATTGCGAATAGCCACGGCAAAAATATCCTCTTTCTTGATGATGATGTTGTTCCATCTATCGATCTGGTTGCTGAACACCTGCACAGTCAGGATGAATACGATGAAAATGCAATTTCCCTGGGCCCGATGCTGACACCCCCGGATGCTCACTACACGCCCTGGGTGGATTGGGAGCAGGTTATGTTATCCCGCCAGTATGATGCGATGTCTTCTGGTCAATGGGATGCCTCTCCTCGCCAATTCTACACTGGCAATACGCTGATCGGACGCCAGCTCCTGCTGCAATGCAAAGGTTTCGATCCGGCCTTTCGCCGGGCAGAAGATTTGGAGCTTGCCCTGCGTCTGGCGCGCGCCGGGGCGAAATTTGTCTTTACTCCTCAGGCCATTGGCTACCATTACGCTGAGCGATCATTCGGCTCGTGGTTTTCGATTCCGTATGACTATGGCACAAACGAGGCTATCTTTGCAACGGAAAAAGGTCATCCCTGGTTGTTGGAAACCATTCGGCACGAATACCTGAGCCGCAACCGGCTTACCCGGAGACTGACCCGGGTTTGTCTCGACCGGCCAGCCATCAGCCAGATTTGCTTTTTTTTCCTGAAACAAACTGCGCAGATCAGCTATACAGCTCGATTGCGGGCAATTTCGTGCCTGGCATTAAGCGCCTTGTTTAATATCCGCTATTATCAGGGAGTTGCCGACCAGTTTGATGGCCGGGAAACATTTTTTACAGCATTCGAGGCGCTGCAACTTCCCGAATGAAGAATAATAGGTTGCTGTCGAGGTGCACTTTTCCTGATGTTTGACAATTTTAAGCAAGATGTGCGGCGCTGGATCGTTCCAGGCTCCATCGCTCCACCTGGATTGATAACCATTGGCCGGACGCTCCGTCTGCTGCTGCGTTACAAGCCCCTCCGCGCCATGCTCTGGTTCCGGCTCGGGTCGTGGTGCAGCCAGTACCGGATTCGGTTCGTTCCCAGTTTGATGATGTGGATGCTGAATACTTTTTATGGGATGGATATTGCAATCGGGCCACATTACGGCGGAGGATTGTACGTCCCGCACCCGGTGGGCATGGTAATTAGCCCCACCCGGATTGGACAAAACTGCAGTTTGATAGCTGCAATTACCATTGGAATGCGTAATGAGCATGCCTTCCCGATTATTGGCGATAATGTATTCGTCGGTGCCGGCGCACGCGTGTTGGGGGGCATCACGATCGGAGATCGAGTAGTAATTGGCGCGAATGCTGTGGTGATAAAGGATGTTCCTCCTGGAGCAACTGTCGTCGGCATCCCTGCCCGGATCGTGCACACCATCACCCCTCTTGAGAACCCAGATTCTTTAATGTCTTTCCCTGCTGATCCTGCTCTCGAAATCAGCGCATTCGAACAGACAATCGCTGAAGAATAGTAAACGAGGATAAATGGGAGCAATAGAAAACAGCCCTGAACGCAACATGAATTTCGATTGCATTTGAAGCCCGGATGTCCTTCGGCAGCTTCTTCGCGTTTGTTTTCAAGCACAATTATTACTGAAAGATCGAATGATCTTTTACCTAGCTGGACAATAAAGCCGATCGATCTTGTGCTGGGGAGTGAACTGCTTACTACGATTGCTATGATCAGCCTGGACAAAGCACTAGGTTTTGAGGTGGATGATGCCAAAAAAAACTATTCTTGTGATCTCCGCTGCGAGTGGTCTCGGAGGGGATGGTTATATGTTCTTGCTCGGTATACCGTATCTTTTAAGAAATCATTATGATGTAATTGCGGTTACGATCCCAAATGGAGAAACGACGGAAAAATTAGAAAAAATGGGTTTAAAAAAATCAATCAGGTTGTCAATGGGAAGCACAAACGCCTATAAGGGAGAAGTAAATAAATTCTATCGTTTAATTTCATTGATTTATGCTATTCTCAGAACCTGTTTTGAAATTTTCAGCCAATCTGTAGATTATATCTATTCGTTTGATAGGACTTCAAGCATATATGTTGCATACATATCATCCCTTATTACTGGAAGAAAATTGGTAGTAAATGCCCATCACTTTCATTACCTGGGGAATAGTAAGATTCACAAATTGCTTTTGGATCGTGCAGTAAAAATATCCGTTGCTTCCGATTTTGTTCGCCAGAAATTTATGACCTATGTCAATCCCAGTGAAAAAGTGGTTAGGATATTTAATGCAATTGATCTTAACAATTACGATCCTCAGCTAACTGGCGCCTGCGTTCGGAATGAGCTCGGTATTGCAGATAACGATCCATTAATTTTGTTACCTGGGCGATTGAACCCGTTCAAAGGACAAGATACCCTGCTTCATGCAGCGCCCTACGTATTAGAAAAATACCCAAATACGAAATATATCTTTGCGGGAAGAGGGGATGATTATTTACCTGACCTAAATTTACTGGCAACTCAGCTCAGGATCTCAGAAGCAGTATTTTTTATTGGGTACCGTGAAGATTTACCAGCACTAATGGCGGCATCAACGATTGTCACTGTGCCAAGTATCGAAGAACCTTTTGGAATCGTGGCGATTGAAGCTATGGCGATGCAAAAGCCATTAATCGCTACCCATTCAGGGGGAATCCCTGAATTTGTTGATGATCATGTTGATGGAATTTTAGTATCGCCGCAAGATCCTTGTGCTTTGGCGAAAGCGATTATTGAAATACTTGATAATAAAGACTTGGCAATCCGGTTAGGGGGAAATGGAAGGAATAAAATTGAGACTCATTTTGATAAATCTGTGTATGGTGAAAAAATTGTAAAGTTCTTTAACGAAATTAATTGATCTGATGTAAAAGTATTAATAGACTATAAATAAACGAAGAATCTCATTCTGACAAGTGTAGCTGTCAAATAGGCTGCGGTCGTTGATAAAGACTTGGCTTTAGGCCTGAAAATGGTTGCTGCAACGCGCGAAAGCGTGCCTGTTTTTTTGCGATGCGCGGCGCAACGCCACGATCCTTTGTGAGGTGGATGTAAAGATTACCTTATGAAAAAATTCTGGATGATCATTACCATCGTTTTCTTCGGCGGCGCAGCTGCATTTACAGCCTGTTCCGAAGGCACAGGGGTCATCGAAGCGCCCCTACCAACCGCACCTACCCCAACCAGCCATATTCTCTTTACCGGGCAGATGAGTGCAGATGTAGTGGATTTGGAGGATTTGGCTACCCGTGCACCCACTCTGTCAAGCCTTTTTCTACCCCGACCTACCCAGACCCCCAGGCCCACCTTCACCTCCCGCCCCACATCAACATCTCTTCCTCCTGCCTTGCCAACCATTTATGTTGATCCCATCGAAGAAGTGATGATTTATGCCGACGAGATGGATCCCAACTGGCAGATCTCCGAGCCGTCTGGCATGGAGTATGACCTGCAAGCCACCGAACAGGTCTACTCCGGACAGTATGCCATTGAGGCTGTACCTAAGGGGGATTTCAGCACCCTGCTGTTCGCTGTCCGTCCCGACGCTGAGGAAAACTACCCCCGCAACCGGGTGCTGGCTGTTAGTTTTAAATTGTACAGCGGAGAAGATTTTATCAAAACCGATGACCTGGCAGTAACCGTGTTAGGCAGCAACTCATTCCCCTATTACGTACGCAATGATAATTCCGTGATCAATAATTACGACCCGGTTTTTTCCGAAACCCGCCTGTACTACCTGGGAGTCAACCGCGATATTCCCCCGGACACCTGGGTGGAGGTGACAATCTGGCTGGATGACATACTTTATGACCCCATTTACCGCTATGTGACCGGATTTTACATCAAAAATGACGCCGATTTTCGCCAACCTTTTCGGGTGGATGATGTCCGGCTGATTATGCAGCCTGCCCCATAAACGCTCAAGAATATTCTCTCTTTTCCACCCTCTAACCTCACACAGATCCACACATAAATCGCCGGGGGAATTGGATCGTTCTGCTAATTCTGTGCGCCAGCCTGCTGGCGTGCCAGCCTGCCGCGGGCATCCCCGTGACCGGTCAATCAGCCCCGACGATTTCTACGCTGTTCACCGGGCGAACCAGCACACCGGTGCCCACCCGTACTGCTACCCAGCCTCCGGCAGATGTTTCAACTCCAACAGCAGTTCCCAGCCCTACTGAGCCGGACGCGCCAATCGCCGACCCGGCTCTACGGGTGGATTGGCTGGCTCCCGGTCAGCCAATCAGTCCTTATATTTACGGGATGAACTGGGCCGATGAAACCCTGGCCCAGGAATTGGGAGTAACCGTCAACCGCTGGGGCGGCAATGCCACCACGCGCTACAACTGGCAGAACAACACCAGCAACCGCGCTTCCAACTCGTTCTTCGAAAACATCCCCAACGAGAACAGCCCCGGCGCCAGCCTGCCGGACGGCTCAGCCTCCGACCAGTTTGTGGAGCAGAACCAGGAGGCCGGGGTGGAGACAATCCTGACCCTGCCCCTGATTGGCTGGACGCCGAAAAGCCGGGCGGTTACCTGCGGGTTCAGCGTTGCCAAATACGGCGCACAGCAGGCAACTGACCCATACCATCCGGACTGCGGCAACGGCCTCACACCGGATGGTGACCCGCTCGTTGGGAACGAACCGACCGACACCAGCCTGGCGGTGGATCCCAGCTTCTTCCAGCTCTGGCTCAGGCACCTGACCCAGACCTACGGCCCGGCTGATGCAGGTGGGGTGCGTTATTACAACCTGGACAACGAGCCCATGCTGTGGCACCTGACGCACCGTGACGTGCACCCGCAGCCAGTGGGCTACGATGAAATTCGCGATCGCACTTACGAGTATGCTGCGGCTCTCAAAATTGTCGATCCTGGGGCGCAGACCTTTGGTCCCAGTGTGTGGGGCTGGACTGCCTATTTTACTTCCGCCCTGGACGTGGTGCAAGGCAGCCTGCCTGACACGGGCTCTGACCGGAATGCGCATGACGGCCTGGACTTCATCCCCTGGTACCTGGCCGAAATGAAACGCTATGAGCAAGAGCACGGCCTGCGGCTGCTGGACTACCTCGACCTGCACTACTACCCCCAGGCGCAGGGCGTGGCGCTCAGCCCCGCTGGCGACGAGGCCGCCCAAGCCCTGCGTTTGCGTGCCACTCGCTCCCTGTGGGACCCTGGCTACCCCGATGAATCCTGGATCGGCGAGGTAGTGCAGCTGATCCCGCGCATGCGCCAGTGGGTGGATGAATATTATCCGGGCACTATGCTCGCCATTACCGAGTACAACTTCGGCGGGCTGGAGCACATCAATGGCGCTCTGGCCCAGGCTGAAGTGCTGGGTATCTTTGGACGGGAAGGCCTTGATCTGGCTGCCCTGTGGGCGCCGCCCGCCCTTGAGGAGCCCGGAGCGTTTGCTTTCCGCATGTACCGCAACTACGATGGGGCCGGGGGCCAGTTTGGCGACCTGAGCCTGCCCACCAGCAGCTCCAACCCGGAGAATCTATCCATCTTCGCAGCCCGGCGCAGCACCGACAACGCCGTGACTCTGATGGTGATCAATAAAGGTGCGGTTTCTCTGGAAAGTCAGATCGAGCTCGGCGGCGTGCCGGAGCTCCTGGAAGGCCAGATTTACCGTTACAGCGATGCAAATTTGGGAGAAATCGAGGCAGTGGGCGCAGTGCAGGTTGGCAGCACTTTCACCGAAAGCTTTCCAGCCCAGTCAATCACCATGCTGGTGCTGCAAGAAGCTCCCTGACCTGGGAGCAGACCCGCCCTTATCTGGCTGAAATATATACCCCTCATTGGATCAAAAACAAGCAACGGAGATTTCCATCCATGGCTGATTACCAGATCGGTTTTGTCGTCGAGCAGTCCCTGGGGCACCGCACCCACGGCCAGAACCTGCACACCATCCTGGAACGTTTCCCCAATATTGAGTCTCGCTGGGTGGAGCCAACCTGGCAGCAAAATGGCCTGGGCAGCCTGCCGTTCCTGCGGGGCAACTGGACCGTGCAGGCCGGCTGGCAGGCGCGCCGCGGCCTACAGTCAATATCCCGCAGCACGCACCTGGATGCTCTGTTTTTCCATACTCAGGTATCGGCAGTGCTGGCGCAGCGCTGGGTGCGCCGCTACCCGACGATCATCTCCATGGATGCTACGCCTAAGCAATACGACAGCCTGGGTGAGCACTACCACCATAAACAGGGCCCCGCCTGGCTGGAGCGGATCAAATTCAACCTCAACCGGGCATCTTTCCAGGCCGCGCACCAGATTGTCACCTGGTCGCACTGGGCCAAGGATGGGCTCGTAGCGGAATACGGCGTACCTCCAGAAAAGGTTATTGTGATTCCCCCCGGCGTGAACACGCGTCTGTGGACGCATCCGAAAGGGCTGACCAAAAACCAGGAGGTGGTCAAGATCCTGTTCGTCGGTGGCGACCTGCAGCGGAAGGGCGGCCTGTTCCTGCTGGAGGCTTTTCGCCGGCTGCGCCAGCAGGGAGTGCATCAATACAATGGTGATCGCATCCAGGTTGAGCTGCATCTGGTCACCCGCACGCGGGTGGAACCCGAGCCCGGCCTGTACATCTACAATGATTTGAATCCCAACATGCCGGAGCTGCGCGAGCTGTATTACCAAAGCGATATCTTCTGCCTGCCCAGCCAGGGTGACTGCCTGCCAATGGTCCTGGCTGAAGCCGGGGCTGCCGGCCTGCCCATCATTGCCTCCCGCGTCGCCGCTATCCCAGAAATTGTCCATGACCAGGAAAACGGCCTGCTGGTTGATCCCGGAGACCTGGAGCAGCTGGTGGCGGCCCTGCACCGCCTGGCCGAAGACCCAATGCTGCGGCGCATGCAGGGCGCCCGTGCCCACGCCACCATCCGCGCGGCCCACGACGCAGAGGTCAACACCATGCGCCTGACGCGCCTGCTGACCGACATGGTAGATACCACCCGGAATAACTCAACGGCTTATGAACCAGGTTCTGCTGACCGTCTCCGGGTCCATTGATCCCAACCTCGCTGACTTCGTCAGCGCCGGGAAGCGGCCCTTACCGGATTACTTTGCGATGTCGCGAGCATTTGGTGCTGACCTGCTGGATTATCCCCGCGGGCGCCAGGTTTCCGGAGGCTTTGGACGCCTGCTGGAGCGTTTTGGCGGCCCGAACCTGATGCTGGCCTGGGCCTGTTTCCGCCAGCGCCGCAGCTACCGGGTGATTTTCACCGATGGCGAGCAAGTGGGTATCCCGCTGGCTTTTTTGCTTAAGTACTTCGGATGGAGCTCGCGCCCGCGCCACCTGATGATCGGGCACATCCTGTCGGTTGGCAAAAAAATGATGTTTTTCGACCTGTTCCGGGTGCAGTCGCACATTGACCGGATTTTTGTCTATTCCACCCGCCAGCAGGAATTTATCACCCGGCGCTGGGGGTTGGGCACTGACCGGGTGATCTGGACGCCGTTTATGGTGGACGCCAATTTTTTCGACCCGGCACGTGCCACCGGTGAGCCGCCCCCCGGCGTGCCCCGGGATGTGCGCCCGCTGATCTGTGCGGTGGGCCTGGAGTATCGTGACTACCCCACCCTTCTGGCAGCAGTAGATGGCCTGGATATCCAGGTCGTCATTGCCGCGGCCAGCCCCTGGTCGAAACGTTCCGACAGCACCGCCGGGCAGGAAATCCCCGCCAATGTACTGGTGCAGCGCTTCAGTCAGTACGAGCTGCGCGATCTCTACGCCCGCAGCGCGTTCACCGTCATGCCGCTTTACCCGGTGGAGTTCCAGGCCGGCGTCACCGCCATTCTGGAGTCAATGGCGCTGGGCAAAGCCGTGATCTGCACCCGCACGCCCGGGCAGACGGACGTGGTTGTGGAGGGCGAAACCGGCCTGTACGTCCCATCCGGCGACCCAATTGCCCTGCGCCGAGCCATCCAGGAGCTGCTCGATCATCCTGAAAAGGCCCAACAGATGGGCTGCCGCGGGCGTGAGCGCATCCTGCAAGAGATGAGCCTGAAAAAGTACGTGGAGCGCCTGGCGGCCTACACAGCCTGAGTCAGTCACAGAAATAGCAAAAGCACCGGTTGGCCAACCGGTGCTTTTGCGTTTAAGTCTCGGGGATCTCGGTCAAAGCTGATTTGCCGCTGGCCTGTAGCTAAGGCTCAGGTACCCAGATGGAGATACTGCGGGCATGCCAGCTAGCGCCCACCCAAGAATCGCCGCGGAAGCGTATGGTTTGTGTGCCGGCCGGCACTGGCATCCAATAAGCCCCCCATTTCGCAGGAATATTAATCGTTTGCTGCTGGCGAGATGCCGCCTGCCAGATCTGACCGTTGTCAAAAGAAACCTCGATATTTTCTCCGAAGGCCGAAAACCGCAGGTAGGATCCGATGGGCGCGGGGGCGGCAAATGTCACCTGGTTGGCGCCCGGCTGCACGTAACGCCGGTCGGCGGGCAGCATGCGGAACGGCACCGCCGGGTAAATTTCCACGTTGTCCCAGTGCCAGGTATTCGGCCCGCAGCTGCCGTCATAGTCACAGGCCTTGGCGGCGGTGTAAGAATGGTGGCTGAACTGTACGATACCGCTGCTCCAGGAGAGCGGCGTGTCGAGGTCGATATCGATCCAACAGAAGTTGTAGTCCGGCATGCAGAACTGGACGTGGTCCTGGCGCAGTCGCAGCTCGAAGGTATCGCGGCGCATGGCGGACGGCTCCAGGAAAGTTTCGTAGCCGGTCCACCAATTAGCGCCCTCTACACCGTAGTTGTATCTGGTCTGCTGGAAATTCCGAAAGACGGTCAGTACAAAAATATTTCCAGATCCCATCTCGATCAGCACCGCATTACACGGCGGGCCAGACAGGTCCGGATAGTACTCCTGCAGGGGCTGGATCAGGTTCAGCTCATAAGGGGTGATCCAAAGATCTATCCAGTCGCGGCCAGAGGTGCGAGCTGTGGAGAGATCGAAGCGCACAATCCCTTCCTCGCTCGTAAAATCGAGCAGTGTGGCAGGTGTGAGCGTGATGGCCGCGTAGTTGTTGTCATCGATGGCGGTCATCACGTGGTTGCGGCAGCGGTACACGGCCTCTTCATAGTCGTCCACAAGATGAGTGGCCGGCGGAGCCGAGCAGTCCGGCCCGTGCTGGGCCTGCATGGGAACCAGCTTGTAGAGCGTCTCTTCATTGCGGGTATGCACCGCCGTGTCCCACTCTGGGTCGCTGAACGGCAGCGGGGAGGTGGGATTCATATCAAAGGTGGCGCTAAAAGCCTGCGATGGACCTGGGAAAGGCGGGCTGGTGGGGTTTGCGTGGGGCGTGGGAGTGGGGCCGTTAAACACACCGGGGATGTAAACGTCTGCCGGGACCTGCGGGTTCTGGACGCGCGCGTCCACCGGCAGGCGCCAGAAAAGCGCCGCAGCCAGCAGCACGAATACCACCCAGGCCGCAGGGGCGCGGATGATTCGCTTAAACATAACTGATTCCTTTCGCTGGGAAGACGTCGTGGTCTTCTAATATCCTTTTTACAGCGAAACTGGCAGTTTGGGTAGGGGTAATATTTCCTACCCGCGCCCGGGGTAAACCAAAAAATTATTCCCCATCCCCGGTCGGCAGCTCGATGGTGAAGATTGTGCCCCCGCCGGGCGGGCTCTCCGCCTGGATCTGACCCCCGTGGGCGCGCACCAGCTGGCGGGCGATAGCCAGCCCCAGCCCGCTGCCGGCCCCACCGGCCCGCGTCCGGGAGCGGTCGCCTCGCCAGAAGCGGTCAAATATATAAGGCAGGTCTTCCGGCGGTATACCAGAGCCGGTATCCCTGACCGTCAGGCGTACGCCACCTGTAAGGGGTTCTGCCCCGAGCGTGATCGTACCACCGCGCGGGGTGTGGCGCAGGGCATTGGTCACCAGGTTTGAAAGCACCTGGTCCAGCCGGTCGGGATCGGCGTGCAAAGCCAGGGCGGCGGGGTCCGCCGCAATATCCAGGCTGATGCTCACCCCCTGCTCCTCTGCCTGGGCCGCAAAGCTGGTTACCACATCTGCCAGCAGGTCACCCGCCTGGAGCCAGACCGGATGAAGCGGGAGCTGTCCGGCTTCCGCCAGCGAGAGCGTTTGCAAGTCGTCCACCAGGCGGGCCAGCAAGCGGGTCTCGTCCAGTGAATTGTTGATGTTCTCCGGCGTCGGCTGGTAGACGCCGTCCAGCATGCCTTCCAGGTTGCCCTGGATGATGTGCAGCGGCGTGCGCAGTTCGTGGGCGATGTCGGCGGTCATATTGCGGCGCTGCTTCTCGGCGCGCTCCAGTTCGGCCACCATGTTGTTGAAACGACGCGCCAGATTGCCCAGATCGCCGGGAGTTTTTTCGCGCAGGCGCACGCTCAGGTCGCCGGCCGCGACTGCGTCCACCGCGGCCATCATTTCACCAACGGGCACCGCGTACCGCCGGAATCCCCAGCCGCCGAAGGCCGCCGCCAGGAACAAGAACACCACAGGAATGGCGCACATGCCCAGCAGGATCCCGCCCGAAATCTGCATACCCGGCTGGTCAGAGGCAAAGATCAGCACCAGGGCGGTGACAATCGCTCCCAGGAATAAAATAGCCAGCCCGCCAAACAGCAGGAAAAACCAGCGCCCGATATAACGGCGCCGTTCCCGCCAGTGGGCAGGTCTATTTTTCCAATCCGGAGGCATACCCTGCCAGCCTGAGTGCCTCATCCCGGCTCCTGGTCCACCAGCCGGTAGCCAACACCGTAGACCGTCTCGATCAGCTCTGGCCCGGCAGGGTCTGGCTGGAGCTTACGGCGCAGATTTTTGATATGCGAGTCGATGCTGCGGTCAAAGCTGGAAGCTGCCGTGCCGTGCAGTTCCTCCAGCAGCTGTTCGCGGGTGAGCGTTTGCCCGGGATGGCGCGCCAGGTAAGCCAGCAGCTTGAACTCGTTGGGGGTTAGCTGGAGTGGGACGCCATCCAGCGTGGCGTGATAGCGGGCGCTGTCGATTTCCAGGCGCCCGGTTTGGATCATCGCCGGGAGCTTGACCTTGCCCTGAGCGCGGCGCAGGGTAGCGCGCACACGGGCCACCAGGGTGCGCGGCGAAAACGGCTTGCTGATGTAATCATCAGCACCCAGCTCCAGCCCGGCAACCTGGTCGCTCTCCTCCGCCAGGGCAGTCAGCATGATAATGGGCACGTCGCTCTCGCTGCGCAGGATGCGGCAGACTTCGCGCCCATCCAAGCCGGGCAGCAGCAGGTCCAGGACGATCAGGTCGGGGTGAGAGCGCCGCGCCGCCGCGATGGCCCCCGGCCCATCCCCGGCGCTGGTCACCCGGAAGCCATTTTTCTCCAGGTAATCCCGCGCCAGCGCCACCACTTTGGGTTCGTCATCCACAACCAGGATCAGTTCGTTCATAAGCTTAGTTTACCAAGCTTAATCTACCAGCACCACAGCCAGCCGCTCGCTAGAAAGCCGGGCGGCTGGCTGTAAATCTATCGCTCAGGCAACGTCATCCGACCCGGCAGGCGAACCCTGTTCCGGCTGCCCCGGGTACTTCCACCCGTGGCGTCCCCACGCCATAGCCGGGTCCATAACCGGGACCATACCCCCGATACCGGCCCCACGGGCCCCAAAAACGCGGGCGGAAGATGAAGCGCAGGGCCGCGAAAAAGAAGAAGATAAAAATCAGCCCGCCGCAAAACAGCCCAAACGGCGAAAAGCCGTAGAACGGGCGGCCCCAATAGCCGGGGTAATAGCCGAATGCCGGCGGCAGCGGCTGCACGCCTGTTTCCCCGCTGCCAAGCGCCGCCACAGCCTGCCCCTCCACCAGCCCGCGGCTGTACCCAGCCTGATAAGCGACGGCTCCGGCGCCCAGCACCAGGGCAAACAGGATCACTACTCCAATAATTCGTAAAAAGATCCAACCACCACGTGACATCTTTGCCTCCATTTATATTTCCGGGCTGCACCCGCAGCAACGCTGCGCTGTGCGCGAGCCCGGTTTGAGTTGATTTCTGATCCTTAAGATACCGCCCAATTGTGGAGGAACTATGGAGAGCAGCGGGAGGTATTGTGGAAGTTGGCCGCGCCCTCCCCTGCCAGCCCGGTTGGCAAACAGGGCGTGGGGCATACTTTAGCCTGGGCGGGCGCGTCTTATATACCCTGCTGGCCCTGAACAGCGCCAGGCTAACTGGCACTATTTTCCCAATGCCAGTTGTGGTAGGTTATTTGTTATCTGCGACAACCGCTTCGGCATGCGTAAAATCCGCAGCCAGATAAATTACTGCCTGGGGAATAAATCGCAGATTGTTTCACGAACTAATCTAGCTGACCTACAGACTGGAAAACGTGGAGGAGGGGATTGGATCTGGTTAGAGGCCAGGCAGAAAGGCATAAGTTAGAAGCTTCGGGGAATATGAATTGCAATTATCCAGCATATAATTTGTATACGCTGTCGATTTTTCTTTGTAATACTGTTAATTTGTAGCATACCAAACTGCAGTAGATTCAATGATTAAGTGCCACTGTTAATGGAGTTCGAAATGAAGAGAGTTTGTATCGTGGGGGCTTCCGGGAAGCTCGGGCAGTATATGGTGCAGCACGCGCTGGATCGGGGCTACGAGGTAGTTGGCGTGTGTCGAGAACGCAGCGTAGGCAAGCTCGACGCGTTCAGGGAGCACATTACTGTCATTCCCGGAGCAACGAACGACTCCCAGGTCATCAAGAAGGCGGTTGCAGGTTGCGACGGAGTACTCACCGTGCTGGTACCCTGGGGAGCTAACCACTACGCTTCGGGAACAGCCCAGGCGGTACTCGACCACGCACAGCCTGGGGCGCGCCTCGATCTTTTCTTGCGGCTGGCATATCACCCGCGACGGCAAGGATGTGTACCCGCCGTCCTTACAAAGACAGGAGAATTTCGGACGGTGGATCGGGCGGCTAACCCGCATTGTGGATATCGATGACCAGGTGGAAGCGTGCCGGCGGGTGTTTGCCAGCGACACCCGGTGGACGGTCGTGCGGGGAAGCGATCTTGAAGAGGGTGAGAGCCAGGGATTGCCTGTGTGGAGCAGGCATGTAGGCGACCCCATCCTCGAGAGCAACATGACCCGCCGCGTGGACTTTGCCCTCTTCATGGTGGCAGCCCTTGAGAATGATAATCTCGTTCACGAGGCACCGGCGATCGTAGGCTGCCAGACGCCCTCGGCGCTCGCTGCCAAAGCGGAGGCTAGCGCTTGATAGGCAGGTTGTCGGTGTTGATTCGTAGGCTGAAAGAGAATGCACTAACATATTGTTCAAGCGGACGGCGGCGCCTTGTGCCGCCGCTCACCTCCAACATTCGTGTTGCAAACACTATCTCTATTCTGGTGTATTCCCCCTGGTGTGAACCCCGAACACACCTGGTGTAAACCGGGGTAACGGCTTAAGGGAGGTTTGAACCAATCCGGGATTGTGTGACTTTGGAAAATTGGACGAATGTGGTTGGCAATTGCTTGTGGATATATTATCTAGAGTTATCGCTGATCCACTCGTTATTTTCTACCCTTGGAATGTTCATCCGCCTGCTCCTGGCACTCGTCCTAACCGCCGGGTTGTTCTTTGCCCCCTTCGAGGTGTACACAGCGCTCCATCTGGTTGGAGGAAAACTCAAGTTAATAAGGGATTGTTCTTGTGGATTGGAGTTCCAATGGCCCACTTCGCGCCGGATAGATTGATTTTGCCCAGAAAACAATACAGCCTAAGACGAAATGTCTCAGGCTGTATTGTTACTCTAAACTTGATTCGATGCCGGTATTTTCTAAGGTACGACCGACTGGATCATTACATCCTGATTCGCAGAGGTTACACCCGGTCTCCCACGGAAGTCCGTCCATGCGGCATGCGCAACGCCATCACTGCCGTAGGCAATCTGCGAGTAATCGCCGATAAAGCTGCCATTCGCAAACTGGACAAACGGATTGGAACTTTCTGTGGACAGGCGTGTTTGGGTACCAAAGCCGTCGCTGCTGGATTTGGAGGCATAATCCATACAAACCGAGCGGGACGAGGGCACTGGGTCAATACCGCTTGCCGCGGGATTGGTCTGCACATTGCAGACCGCGGCCATCGAACCAATGCCATAGTCGCGGGTGTAGTAACTGACCACGACTGTGCCGTTGCGGCTGGCCACCGAGGGGAATACCTTGTCTTCGGTACTGGTTGTAACAGCAGTCACAGAAGCACTGCCAATGGTTGCCCAGGATCCGCGCAGAAGTTTGACCTGGTTGGAGGTTGTGCCCGAGAAGCTGAAACCGCCACCACCACAGGTGCCAGAACCTTGGTTATCAGCCCATGCAATGGCAATTTCACCCGTAATCGGATCAACACTCATCGCCGGATAGCTGTTCAAACGGAAGTGCATGTCCGTTAGCGTCTGGCGGCCTGCATAGACTGGATAACAGTCGAGATCATCATACACGCGAGCCAATTCCAGGGTCGTGAATGAGCGCCCGTCATCCGTGGAACGGGCCAGCGCCATGACATCGGTGGCGTAGCCAGTATCTGGTGAGGCAGCTTCATAAGCAACGTAAAGGGCTCCATCTGGGCCATACTGGACTTGTGATCCCTGATCGTAAGGATGTGCAGCATCAGAGATCGGAAAGCTTTGGCGGTTCCACGTTTTGCCCTGGTCGGACGAGAATGCGCCGACGATGGGTGATTCCCGATAACCAAAACCCTTGGGTCCCAAATTAAAACGGGTCCAGGTGACGACTACTTTTCCATCGGGTCCAGCGGCAATCCACTCTTTATCGTGGAAGAAATTACCTGAATCTGAAAACGCAACCATATTAGGAGCGCTCCAGGACATTCCACCGTCGCGAGACACACTGACGGCAACTCCAGAGGCTGGCTTCACACGGCTGAAGACGATATTCGCATAATAAGCCACTCCATCTGGGCCAAATGCAATCACAGGGTCGCCTGCCGAATCCAATTTCTTGAATGTGCCGGCTCCACCAGTCTGGGCGGTTAAACCGGGCAATTGAACGTTTTGCCATGTAGCACCGCCATCGACTGAATAGTAGGCCCAACCTGTGCCATCATTAAGTCCATCGAAATCGCAGCAGACCCGATAGTCATTCGCACCGGCAATCAAGTTGTTTGGATTGGTCGGATTAACCGCAATTGTGGTTTCATTCTGCGGTGTTGTACAACCAAAATTGGAGAAACCGCTGGTGTTAACCGGGTCATTGACGATCGCATCCACATTTGACCCCAGCGGTCCATAACCATTCGGTGTACTGAATGGATTTGATCGGCACAAACCTGCAGCGGCGATCGAAAAATCAGTATCCTTCTGATCTTCCTCCCGAGCCCAGGGTGCATTGATTGTGGGAGAAAATTTCCACTTGTGCGAATTGCCAGCTGCAGATGCAGCCGGGGCAAATACGATCATGAGCATGGCAAAAACTAAAATCACTGAAAGCGATCTTGCTTTCATAAAAAAGTCTCCTTTGAAATGTTTAAAATTGGGTTCGCACAAATTAAGATTCGAAATCCCGGTGTAGCTGTCACCTCCCTTTGAATGACAAATCAGATAATCAATCTCATTATTATCCTGATTTGATTTAATAGCAAGAGGAAATATTAACCATCTTCTATGGAGATTACTGCCCGTTTTCGATAATATTTCCTAGCTAGTTGCGGATTCAAACCAATCGAAATCAGCAGGACTGGAGCATTTTTACCTGATGGCCGGCCACATACTTTTCCAGGAAGATGCCGATTAATCCGCGACCAACTTCGCTGTGAAGCGCAACGACTCCTGGTGCCCAATCCACCCCCCCTGCTGAGCTTGCTCCTGACCGGGGCACGGATGTGTTGGAATCTGCTGCTGTAAGATCAAACCGCAGGACGGTGACAGGCTGCCGTCCTGCGGTTTTTATTATTTTGAATATACTATTCTGATATTATGACTATGCGCAACCAATTTAGGGCATCTCTACCCTACCCCAGCACCACCATCCCCGCGGGCGGCAGGTCTACCCGCACCGCCGCCCGCCCCTGCACATCACGCACTTCCATAAATTCTACCGGCGGATTACCCGCCGCGGCCTGGCGCAGCTCGGCGTCGTTCCAATCGCTGCGGTACAGCACCTGCAGCTGTGATCCTGGCGAGTGCAGGCCAAAATCCACCGTGACTTCGGCTCCGCGCCCTTCCGCGCCGTGGGTGTTCAGCGCCACGATCACCTCCTGGCGGTGCAGGATGCGTGACCAGGCCGCCAGCTCCCCCGGCTGCGGGTCGCCGAACGGGAAACCCAGGAAGGACGTTTGGCGCAAGTATTGGCGGCCGCGCCGCAGCGCCAGACCCGCCAGGTCGCTGCGCCTGCGGGCCGCGGAAAGAGCCGCAATCCTCAGGTAGGTGGGGTGGTCGGGGTCAAAAAAGTGACAGCCGGTCGTCTCGAACGCACCGAACGCACCCCCAAACATACATTCACGCACGTAGCGATCCTCAAAACCCGGGTCGTTCTGCGGGTCAGCGAGCCCCTCGTCCCCGGCGAAGGCCTGTTCGGTGCCGTAATAAATACACGGCACCCCCAGCGTGGTCAGCTGCAGCCCAACGGCGTGTGCCACCTGTTCGTAACGCGCCGGCTGGCTGTTGCCAGCGGCGAAGCGCGCCTTGCGCGGCCTCCCGACCATGTCGTGATCGTCCAGGATCGAAACGTGGTAGCGCCCGGTCTCGCGGTGGCTGCCGAGGATATCGTGCCCGCCGAACTGGCTGAAGAACGCCTGGGCGGGCGCCTGGCCTTTGGTCACCTCGGCAATCAGCTGGGCCGGGCTGCCGATATCCAGGGCAGCGTCGATGTTGCGCCCGAAAATATCCAGGTAGTTGCGGGTCATATCCCCGCCCCCGGTGACCTCCCCCAGCAGCCAGAAATTGAGCTTGCCAATTGACTCGGCGTACTCGCGGATGGCGCCGCAAAAATTGCGCGAGGCTTCAAACGAAACGTGCTTGACGGTATCGATGCGGAAACCGTCGCAGTCGCTCAGGGCAATCCAATACTGGTAGGTGCGGATCAGGGCCGAAAGCGCCGGGCTGTGATCCAGGTCCAGGTCTTTGAGATCGTAAAAATCGCCGCGCCGGAATTCTGTCTCGGGATGCAGCGGGTCCTCCCAATCCGCGGGATCCCAGCGCCCAATGGAGCCGGCGCGGTTGTACCAGGCCGGGTCCTGGAACTCACCCGGCCAGACGCCATCTTCTACCCCCTGCACATCTGGCGCGGGGTTTCCGGCACGGTCGCGCCAGGCGCTCAGCGGGTAAGGCGGCGCGTAGCGGTAGGGGAGCGTTTCGTGCAGCCCACCGTTGCCGTAAAACCAGTTGTTGCCGGTGTGGTTGTAGATGATGTCGAGCAGCACGTACAAGCCGCGGGCGTGGGCGGCGTCCACCAGGTCGCGCAGGTCCTGGCGGGTGCCAAAGCGCGGGTCCACGTCCAGGAAATTCTGGATGCCGTAGCCGTGATAAGTCTCCAGGTCGGGGCGCTGGCGCCAGACCGGGCCCACCCACAGAGTGGTGACGCCCAGGCCTTTCAGGTAGTCCAGCTTGCTGGCGATGCCGCGCAGCGTGCCGCCCTGGAACTGCTTTCCGCTGCGCCGCCAGGCGGGCAGGTCGGGCGCCCGGCTGGCAGCCGGATCCTGGCGTTCAAAAGGCGGGCGCTGGTCCTCCAGGCCGTCGCTGAAGCGGTCCGGCAGCAAGAAATACAGCACCTGGTCGCGCCAGTCGGTTGGAGAGGGGTAGACCGGCCCGCGCGGGGCCAGGTCGGCGGCGGAAATGGAAAGCGGGAAATCGGATTCAATAGGAACGGGCATGGCTCACACTCCTGGTTCGGACACTCCGGATAGAACGGGGTGGGTTAAGAGATGCTTCAAGAATCCCTGTCTGGGATGTTCCTACTCGGCTGGCAGAGAAACTCAAAGTTCGTATTCGATTGGAACCGGCTGGGGGGCAGAGATCGGCGGTGTCGGCCTGGCTCGCGTGATAAGCACCCATTGTACTGGAAAAATACTACCCGCAGCCAATATCTGGCCTCTTAACGACTGGTGGGCTCTTTTTCCCCCATTGATATACGCCCGAGCTCAGACTTCAGCCAGCTTGTGCACCAAAATCACGTACATCGCCTGCGACCACAGCAGCGGGTTGGCGACCGGGCCCCACTGCCGCACCCATGGCTGGTAATAGTTCGGATCGATCAACGTGGTAGGCACCTGCTCAGGCAACTCGCCGTTCTCTCCAGCCTGGGCCTCGATCCATGTTTTAAGCTGCCGGGCCTGTTCAAGCTGACCAGTTTCCACATAATACCAGCCCAGCCAGCCAGCCAGCAGCACCCATTCGCCCCCGCCGTAATAAGTGTCGGTGGGGTAGCGGTGCACGCCGCCGCGGCGCAGGTCACGCTCGATGCGCCGGGCAGTCTCAAGCATATGCGGGTCGGCGGGGTCCGCCAGACGGTAGGGCGTGCTCACCCCCAGCAGGCTGGCATCTACCGTATAGGAGCCTCCAAATTTCACGAAATAGCCATCATAAACTGCGTGCCTGGCGGTGTAGGTGCGCAGCTCATCCAGCGTCTTCAGATGGTCGTCCCCCGCCAGGCGGGTATGGGCTTCCAACCCGCCGTACACCGCCGCCAGGGTATGGGTGTGCACCTTATCGGGAAATTCCTCCCAACAGTCAAAGCAAGGCGCCTGCCACAGCGCAGCCAGGTAGCTGGCAGTGACCCGGGCTGCCTCCAACCATTCGCCTGCAGCGGGGGTCCCCGCCAGGTGCGTATGTCTCTCCAGGGCCCACAGCCAGGTGCCAAATCCATCGAGCTGGAAATTCGGCCACTCCACATTGTTGGCCTCCTGCCCCTCGAACGTGTAGCGGGTATGCAGGATATCGGCGCCATCCAGAGGCTGACCGGCGAGGCCTTTTGCCACTGCCCGATCGGCCCGGTCTTTGTGGCTCAGGATGGCCTTTGCAGCCCAGTCATGGAAACCCCGGGCGGACTCAAAGTCCCCCGCCAGGTCCATGGCATAGGCAATGAAGGAACTGTCCCGGAACCAGGAATAACGGTAGGTGGGAAAGCTGGGGCTGGCAACGTACGCGCCAGACGGGTGCTGCCCCGCCCGGATGATTTGCAGGCAGCGCTGATAAAGGTCGGACATGGGTCACATCCATTGAATGAATAACGTACCCCAATAAGCCAGCTCCGGCAGGTCGGCAGCGAGCTTACCAGCGGAGACGCTAAAGGGGAGAGCGAATAGTTCCAGTGATTCCAAATCGGGGGAGGCATAATAGACTGCCGCGGACACCTGATCCGAGAGCTTCAGCTCCAGGCGCAGGCCAACCACAGGGCGAGGTGCTCCACCCAGCGGCTGGTTCCAGCACGTGTGCGCCAGCCCGCTGAAATTCACCAGGCTGAGAGCCGAGCCAGACGCACCCTGACGGGCGATGACGCTGACCCTGTCTGATTCAGCACCGTGCAGCTGCACCTGCCCGGCCAGCGCCGGGGCGGCACTGGTGCGCGGGCCCAGCAGCTCCTGGTAGCGTACGGCAAAGTTTACCTGGCGTAACAATGCTTTCGCCAGCTCTGGGGGAAGGGCTTCGTGTTTAGGAAAGTATGGGTCAGCCAGCATATTGGGCAGCGCACCTGTTCGCTCACCCAGTTCAATATGGACCCCACCGCTGGCAAAAATAACAGCATTGGCCAGGCGCACATTCGCCGGCTGTGCCGGCGAGATATAAGCTGCCAATACGACCGCCTTGCCGCCTCCCAGCGCCTGGGCACCTTCGATGATTCGCTGCAGATCAGCGAACTCGTTATCAGGCGGCCAGACTTCGATGTACACCAGGTCTTGCCGGGCAGGCGCTACCGCTTCTATCGGCCAGTTGCCAACGGCGTTAAAGATCACCGCACCACCCGGGTGTTGGGCATCTACCACCTGGCGGGTGGCATTAATAAACTCAGCCAGCGGTATAGACAGATCGAATGCATTTCCAGCCGCGTCGTAACCAGTTTTCGGGTCGCCGTACTGGTCGATGTGGATACCATCAAACGCCGTTGCGGACAGCACCCTCGTATACTGGTCCAGCAGGTGGCGCACCCACGGGCTGCCTGGACGGGGATCCATCAGCGCCAGGAAATCAAAGAATAAAGCTGGCTCGCCATGCGGGTCGAACAGCACCCATTCCGGGTGCTGCTTTGCAAACTCGAGTGACGCCGCGTACACCGCTGTGTAAGGTAGGGCGGCTATCCCCCGCTCGTGAGCAGCCGTGATCAAGGCATCCACGCTGCGCCGCGCCAGCGAGCGCCCCAAGGGGTCTGCGTACGGTTCGCTTTCCGCCAGGAGCGTATCGTGGCGGTACATCCAATCGTAAAACTGGAGCGCATTGATCTGGTAGGCCAGCAGCACATCCATCGTCTGGCCTGCATCGGCCCGGCCCGGCGAAAAATCGGTCAGGAAGCCGTAGCGCGGGGCCTGAGTCCAGTGCTCCAGCACGTCGAACGCGCGGGAGAGTTCCGCCACCCGGGTTCCATCGGCGGCGAGCAGGCGGGCGTCGAGCCCGTAGCCGCGCGGGGCATCCGCCTGGGGCTGCCAGGCAAGCTCCACTGCGTTGATCCCCGGCTGCACTGTCACCCGGAGCTCTTCCGTCCAAAACACCTGCTCCAGGTGGGTAATAACTACCTGCAGGCGCGCGTGCCCGGCTGCGGCAGACTGGAAGCTCAACGTCCAGCGCGCCGTTTCACCCGGGCGGGTAAAAGCCCGGTGCGGTTGGAGGGACAGCGTGTCGATCTGGGTCAGCGTCGTCATCGTGCAAATCACTCCAGGTGCAGGCAGCCGGCGTGCACCACCCTCAGCCTTTCAGACCGCTGGTGGCGATGCCGCGGATAAAGTAGCGCTGGAACACAATGAAGACGACGATAACCGGTATCACCGCCACGATCGAGGCCGCAAAGACCTGGCCCCACTCCGTCAGATGCTGGCCCTGGAACAGCGCAATGGCAATCGGCAGCGTGCGGCGGGTGGCTTCCTGCATGGCGACATGCGCCCAGGGAAATTCATCCCAGCTGTATAAGAAGGTGAAAATCGTCACCACGGCAATTCCCGGCCCGGAGAGCGGCATCACAATGCGCCAAAAGATCGTCCACTGCCCGGCGCCGTCGATCAGCGCCGATTCTTCCAGCTCGCGCGGGATGCCCTCAAAATACCCGCGCAGCAGGAAGGTGTTGATCGAGATATTCATGGTGGCATAAACCGTGATCAATCCCATGAATTTATTCAACAGGTCCAGCTGTTTGGCTATCATGAACTGCGGGATGATCAGCATCACCGGGGGGATCATCATGCCCAGCAGGATGGCATAAAACAAAGGTTCTTTACCGGGGAAATCCAGGCGCGCGAAGGCATAGGCCATGAGGGTGGAAACCAGCACCGTGATGACAGTCGTGGCAACTGCCACGAACAGGCTGTTCAGGAAGTAGCGCCCAAACAGGTCCGTGCTGAGCGCCCGGATGTAATTCGTCAGGGACACTTCCGCTGGCCACAGGCGGGGCGGAAATTCAAAGATCAGCGCCTGCGGCTTAAGCGAAGTGATGATCATGTACCAGAAGGGAACGAAGACTATCACCACACCGGCCAGGAGCAGGCTGTAGGCAAGCAGTTTTTTCAGGCGTTTACTGCCCTGCATTCCCATCTTACACCTCGGTCCTTTTGCGCAGCAGCTGGATTTGGAATATGCTGACCACGAAAACGACTGCCGTCAGCAGGTAGCTTATGGCCGCTCCATAGCCAAAATCCAGGCGCCCAAATGTCGTCTCATACATCAGCGTCAGCACAAAATGGGTTTTATCCAGCGGGTCGCCCCCATTTGTAATGAGCAGGTTGGAGATATACGCGTTCAGCGCCCCGATCGTAAGCACCACGGTCAGGAACATGAGCGTTGGGCGCAGCAAGGGCAGCGTGATCCGAAGAAAACGCTGGATCGATCCCGCACCGTCCACTTCGGCGGCCTCCTCCAGCTCAACCGGGATCGCCTGCAGGCCAGCCAGCAGTATGACCGCGGTCCAACCCACTCCCTTCCAGATCCCCAGCAAATTGATGGGCACAAACACCAGCAGCGGGTCGGCCAGCCAGCGGATGTTCTCATTAATGACCCCGAGCACATCTCGCAGCAGGTAGTTGATCAGGCCAGCCTGCCCGCTGAACATATATTCAAACAGCAGGCTGACGATCACCCAGGAGGTAATGACTGGCAGGTAATAGATCACCCGGAAGGCAGACTTCCCCTTGAGCGGCTGATTGAGCAGGACCGCCACCCCCAAACCCAGCACAAGCTGGGCCGGGACGGTAATCAGGGCATAGACCAGCGTGTTCAGAGCAGCGCGCTCGGAAAACCGGATCGGCAAGGGCGCGGGCGTAATTTTCGATTCCCACCCACGTGGAAAGGACCGGATTCAACACCTTCCAGTCATAAAAGCTCACCCGCAGGGAATAGATCATCGGCAGCAGGATAAATGTGCCGTACAGCAGCAGCCCGGGCAGTAAGAACGGCGCGGCCTTAAGTAGTCTCTTTATCGATTTAGGCGCAGTGGTCGGCATGTTTTTTCGCAAGCGGGTGATGCTGTCGCGGGTGGTCGTTTTCAAAGTCATGTCCATCGGGGCGTGCTCCGAGGAGCCCCCTCCTGATTCTATTCCAAATCAGGAGGGGAGCCAGCTCATTCAGAAATTCAATCTACGGGTCGATCTCGGTGCGTGGCTGCGGCTGAGTGCTTGCTTGTTTACTGCAGCAGGGCATTAATTTCTTCGGCCGCCTGGTCCAGCGCTTCCTGGGGGGTCTGCTCGCCGCGCAGCATCCGCTGGAAGGCATTGTTGATCGCACCGTCCATGTCGCCCCACTTCGGATGGGGGACACGCGCCTGGGCGGTCTTCAACTGCTCTTGAAAGATTCCGAAGTACTCCGGCATGCTTGCATCGCCAGCCAGTCTCGCCAGCGTGGGCATCACTCCAACTTCCGCCATCATCTTTTGAGCTTCTTCACCCAGCAGGTAGGCCATCCACAACATGGCTTCACCCGGATGCTCTGAAGTCGAAAATGCAACCACATCTTCACCGCCTACAACCGAGCTGGTGGTGCCATCCGGGCCAGTGGGGATCAATGCAAAGTTTACCGGGAAATCCGGATAGTTGCCCTTATAGATATCTACCATCCATGGGCCATCGATGATGTTGGCATACAAGCCGGTGGCGTGCCCGTCCGCTGTGCCAATCCCGCCGCCCAGCACGTTGGGTGAGATGCAGCCCTGATTGTACAGGTCGGTCAGCATGGTAAACGCAGCCACACTTTCCGCGCCATTGACATAACCACTGGCAGTCGTAATTCCTTCGTCAACGACTTTACCGCCCATCGCGTAAAAAATGGGGGCCGGGGCCCAAAAATAGGTACCGCCCAGGGCATAACCGTACTGCTCCTCGCCGCTGGTCAGCTGGCAAACAACGTCGGCAAATTCTTCCATCGTCGCGGGCGGCTCGGTCAGCCCTGCTGCTTCAAAGTCGCTTTGATTCCACAGCAGCACCTGAGTGTTGGTGTTTTGGGGCAGCCCATAGTAGTGACCCTGCCAGAAATTCGTTGCCAGAGGGCCGGGGAACACCGCATCCTTGATCGCGTCAAAGCCCGGCAGGCTGCCGTCCAGCTGGAGCAGCGCGGCCTGGTCGGCAAATTCAGGCACCCAGACAATATCGATGCGGGCAGTGTCCGGGCCTTTGCCTCCAGCCAGCCCAGTCAGCAAGGCGGGTTTAAAATCATCATAGGCAAACCGGGTGGCGCTGACCGTAATACCCGGGTTGGCAGCTTCGAAGGCTGCCACGACCTGCTCGAGCTGGGCAGTTTCCGGGTCACTCATCGTATGCCAGTAGGTGATCGTCACCGGCTCGGCGGGGGGCTCGGTTGCTACTTCTTCCGTTGGAGCCATTTCTTCGGTGGCTTCCGGCTCTGCGACCGTCTCGGTTTCAGCAACATCGGGTTCGGACGGCTGCTCTGTCGGGGTGCTGGCAGGTGTGCAGGCGGATAGCAGCAGCGCCAGCAGCACAAACAGCGAGATAACCATCAACATCAATTTAC
>CAWGNX010000008.1:0-805318 GCA_963824065.1 uncultured Chloroflexia bacterium
GCAGGCTGATTTTCTGCGCGGCGCGCGCCTGGCGCTGGACGTGGGCAATCACATTCTGAAAGCGGCGGAGATGGGCCGCCTGCGCGACCAGGTCGCGGACCGTGGTTTGAGCCTGTGGTGCATAATTTCGGATTCCCCCAAAACACAAGAAACCGCCCAGACGCTTGGCCTGGCAACGCGCATTTCTAAGCCGGTTCCAGAACGCACAATCACAACCCTGGAGACCTCTGTTTCAGGAGATCAGGCGGTCCTCGTACGGCGGACTCTGCGCTCAGGCTACAGCCTGAGTCACCCGGGACACATCGTAATCATTGGTGATGTCAACCCGGGCGCCGAAGTGATCGCCGGCGGGGATGTTGTGGTGTGGGGGCGCCTGCGCGGGATGGTGCATGCCGGGGCGGAAGGCAATGAAGAGGCTGTTGTGTGCGCGCTGGATATGTCACCCACGCAGCTACGGATCGCCGGGCAAATCGCATTCCCTGCCAAGCGGCGCGGCAAACCGCAGCCGGAAATCGCCCGCCTGCAAAACGGAGAAGTACAGGCAGAGTTCTGGAATCCTAAGGGAAAATAAATGAATAGAAGGCAGATTGGATGAGTGCAACAGTCGTAACGATTACTTCAGGCAAAGGCGGTGTTGGTAAAACAACCACTACCGCCAACCTGGCAGCTGCCCTCGCAGCAGATGGATTCAAGGTGGTATGCATTGACGCTGACATTGGGCTGCGTAACCTGGATGTTGTGCTGGGCCTGGAAAACCGGATTGTATACGACCTGGTGGATGTTGTCGAAGGTCGCTGCCGCCTGCGGCAGGCAATGATACGCGACAAACGACTGAATGAACTGTACCTGATTCCGGCTGCACAGACGCGCGATAAAAGTGCGGTCTCACCAAGTGACATGGTGCGGCTGTGCAACGAGCTGCGAGCAGAAGTAGATTGGGTGCTGATTGACTCGCCGGCTGGGATTGAACGCGGTTTCCGGAATGCCATAGCACCCGCTGATCGTGTGCTGGTGGTTACCAACCCCGAAGTCTCATCAGTGCGCGACGCCGACCGGATTATCGGGCTGGTGGAAGCCGAGGAAAAAGGACCTGCCCAACTCATCATCAACCGCATCAAGCCAAATATGGTCAAACGGGGCGAAATGCTTTCCACGGAGGATGTGATCGAGCTGCTGGCAATCAACTTGATCGGGATCGTTCCAGAAGATGAAAATGTGATTGTCAGTACAAACCGGGGCAACCCGATTGCCATGGATGGGAAAAATCGAGCCGGGCAGGCCTTTCGTAATATCGCCCGGCGGCTGCAAGGTGAGCAGGTACCCTTCCTGGAAATGGAAGTAAAAGATGGCTTTATCGGCAGGTTTACGCGCTTGTTCCGGCCTGGAGGGGCATAAACATGGCAGATTGGTTAAGCCGTTTGCTGGGCCGCGAGCCAAAAAGCGCCGACCGGGCCAAAGAACGCCTGAAATTGGTTTTGATACACGACCGGACTGATCTATCGCCAGCTTCGTTGGAAAACCTGAAAGACGAGATGATCGCTGTAATATCCAAATATTTTGAGATCGATCCGCAGGCGGTTAGCATCGAGATGGCGCAGGATGGTCGCGAGCAGCGCCTGGTTGCCGATATTCCGATCCGGCCCAACCGTCGGCGAAGGGATTGAGGAACCCAGAGGTTCCTTTTACAGGTAATTGATGGAACGTATAAATTGGAAAAACTATGATTTTTGGCTGATGGGAGCCGTGGTCATCCTGACAATTTTTGGGGTGGCGATGATCCGATCAGCCGTCGCGGATAATATCGAGCTGGTGGAACTGGATCTCGTCCAGAGGCAGTTAATTTTCGCTGTCGCCGGTCTGGTTGGCAGCTTGATGATTGCATGGGTCGATTACCATCTGTGGGCATCGATGAGCCGCACATTGTATATCATCGTCTTTGCCATTTTAGGCATCCTGTTTATTGTGGGAGCGGCATTTTTTGGCTCGGCACGCTGGTTCGAGACTGGCTTTTTCGGCATCCTGTTTCAGCCTTCCGAAGTGGCAAAAATCGTGATTATCTTAGTGCTGGCCAACTTTTTCGCCCGCAACCAGGAAAGGGTGTCTGAGCTGCCCTGGATTGGGCGCAGCCTGCTTCTGACCGGTGGTATTGTGATTTGGATTCTGCTGCAGCCGAACCTGAGCACATCAATCGTCATCATGGTCATCTGGTTCGCATTGTTATGGGCCAGTGGCCTCAAGGTGAAATTTTTACTAACCGCGGCTGGGGCAGTCGCCATCCTGGCCCTGGCTACAATTCCCTTCCTGCTCAATCCGAATTTTGTAAATGAAGAAAGTTTGATCAAACCCTACCAGGTACAGCGTATCACCCAATTCCTCTTCCCAGATCCAGAAGCACGTTTCGGTGAAGAATATAATGTCGAACAGGCACGCATTACCATCGGATCGGGGGGCCTGTTGGGCAAAGGTTATGGGCAGGGGACCCAGACCCAGCTACGCTTTCTCAAGGTGCGCTGGTCCGACTTCATTTACGCGTCAATGGCGGAGGAATTCGGATTCGTCGGCACCAGCCTGGTGATGGGCCTGCTGTTTTTTATCATTTGGCGAATTTTCAGGGCCGCGCGCATTGCACGCGACACGTTCGGTGCCTTGATCTGCTACGGGGTCGGAGCCTGGTTGTCTTTCCAGGCGATCGTCAACATGGGAATGAATCTCAACCTTTTGCCCGTCACCGGGTTACCTCTGCCGTTTGTGAGCTACGGCGGCAGCGCCCTGCTGTCGATGCTGATCGGTGTTGGCCTGGTGCAAAGCGTGATGCTGCGCCACAAATCTCTGGAATTTTAAGCAAGGAGAATGATGAGCAACGATACCAGACCAGCCCGTGTGCGGTTTGCCCCCTCCCCAACCGGGCGGACGCACCTGGGCAGCGGCCGCACTGCCCTATATAACTACCTGATTGCACGCCAGACTGGCGGGCAGTTTGTCCTGCGAATTGAGGATACTGACCAGAAGCGCTTTGTCCCAGGCGCTGAGCAAGAGTTGATGGACAGCCTGCGCTGGCTGGGATTGGAATGGGATGAAGGCCCCGATGTGGGCGGACCGTTTGCTCCATACATCCAATCGCATCGCAAGGAAATTTATCAGGAATACGCCCAACTGCTGGTAGATCGTGGGCATGCCTATCCATGTTTTTGCAGCCCAGAACGTCTGGCCCAGGTTCGCCAGGAGCAGCAAAAGCTCAAAGAGCCGCCGCGTTATGACGGATTGTGCCGCCGGCTGGATCCAGGTGAAGCCTCCCGGCGAGTTGCCAGCGGCGAACCATACGTGATCAGGTTTAAGATGCCCCAGGAGGGTGCGGTGACCGGGGTGGACCTCCTGCGCGGCCCGATTACAGTCGAGAACAAGAACCTGGATGACTATATCCTGGTCAAATCCGATGGTTTGGCGCTTTATCACCTGGCTGCCTTGGTAGATGACCACTTGATGGAAATTACCCATGTCCTGCGCGGTTCGGAATGGCTGCCGACTTTCCCATTGCATGTGCACATTTATGAGGCCATGGGCTGGAGACAACCTGTCTGGGTGCATCTCTCCCTGTTTTTAAAGCCGTCAGGCAAAGGGAAAATGAGCAAGCGTGAAAGCGAACAGATCAAGCAGGATGGTTTTTCCATCTTCCTGAGCGAATTAAAGCAGTTGGGCTACCTGCCAGAAGGTGTAGTGAACTGGGTCGCCCTGATGGGTTGGAGCTACGATGACCACACCGAATTTTTTACTCTGGCAGACCTGGTGGAAAAATTTAGCCTGGAACGGCTGAATCCCGCTCCAGCGGCGATCAATTTCAGCAAGCTAGACCATTTCAACGGGCTGCACATCCGCAATCTCAGCGTCCCGGACCTGGCCAAGCGCCTGCAGCCGTTCTTCGAGCGCGCCGGGCTGCCAGCTGACCTGCCAACGCTGGAAAAGATTACACCGATCATCCAGGAACGGATCACAACCCTGGAAGATGCACCGGAAATTGCTGGCTTTTTCTTCCGAGACAACGTTCAACCCGAGGCTGAAGATTTGGTCGGGAAAAACATGACTCCGGCTGAATCGGCGGAAGCTGCCCGGAAAGCACTGGATCTGCTCAAGATCGACCTAAGCACTGGGGAACAGCCGCTGCGCGATCTGGCTGAGGAGCTGGGACTTAAACCCGGGCAGTTGTTCGGCATCCTGCGCGCCGCCGTGACCGGGCAGCGCGTGAGCCCACCGCTGTTTGAAAGCATGATGATCATCGGAGATGATACGGTGTTGGAGCGTATCCAACACGCCATTGATACCCTGGAAGCGATGAAATAGCGCCTGACCGGGCGAAAACCAGCTTTACATCCCCTGGGCAGCATGGTAGAATACCCGTCCAATCACTGGGGGCTCGTCTAACGGTAGGACAGCGGACTCTGAATCCGTATGTGGAGGTTCGAATCCTTCGCCCCCAGCCAAAAAATGCCGCTTGCAGCGGCGTTTTTGATTTAATATTCAGGGTAAACAACCTGGAAAAACTTGTCCGGTGTGGCGAGCATGGGCTGCCTGACCAAGAAATAAGCAACCCCGTGCATATCACATAGACCGAAAACCGTTTGATCATCTCGCACCACGTTGTACGAATGCAGAACAGGATGGGGTCTTGGAAGGTATGGATAGACTTCAATGAATCCAAACCCAATTTTTAAGGCAGAGGTGCAAACGCCATAGGGTGTCTGTAACGTCAGCGGTGGGTTTTGACAAAAAAGGCAAGCTCCAAGTAAGATGGGAGTTCTCACACACTCATCTAGCAGGAGCCTGCCATGTCGATTGTCATCCTTAGTCTGCCCGATGTCAAGCGCCAAACCGAAATCCGTCCGCGAACTTGTCCATACTGCCACGGTGCAACGTTTCAACGCTGGGGCAATGTCATCAAGCCAGTCAAAGACCAGCGCCACCGAACGATCTCCGTCTACCGCTACCGCTGCTGCCATTGCCGGCGCACCTTCCGGCACTACCCGGAGGGTGTCGATCGAGCAGATCAGACCCGGCGGCTGCGGAAGCTGGCGGCGTTGATGTGGGTGTTGGGCTTGAGCCTGCGCCACACCTGCACGGTGCTGGCCGCCTTTGGGGTCTCGCTCAGTCACATGTCCGTCTGGCGGGACTTGCAGGAGCAGGCCGGTTTGCAGCGCAAGCGGCGCCAGTGGCTGCAAACGCGGGTGTTGGGATTGGATGGGGCGTATGTGCGTTGCGGGGGGAAGACCCAGCCGGTGCTGGTGGCGGTGGATCTGGGGCGAGGCGAGCCGGTGGCGATCGGGCACGTGGATGAATCCGACCCCCGTGCGGTGGTGCGCTTCCTGCGTCCCCTGGTCAAGCGCCTGGGGGTCAGTGTGGTGGTCAGCGATGATCTGCATAGCTTCCGCACCGTGACCGATCAGCTCCAGGTCGAGCATCAGATCTGCCAGTTCCATCTCCTCCGCTGGGTGCACCGCAAGCTGCGCGAACTGCGGGAGACCGTTCCCATCGAGTGGCAAGGTGTCGTGGAGCAAACCAGGCTCATCGTGGATGAGCTGCCGGTTGATGGCGACCGGCAGCTGCTTGACCTTTACCGCCAGGTCGCTGTCCCTCGCCAGGCTCCCCACCAAAAACTCGATCCGGTCGATCAACTCCGCAGCTTGCTGATCCGCCTGAGCGAAAACTGGCACCGCTACCGGGTCTTTGACTGGCAACCCGAAGTGCCCTGGACCAACAACGGCACCGAGCAGATCATTGGCAAGATGAAAATGCGCTCCCGCACCGTGCGGGGCTACAAATCCACCCGCGGCATGCTGGCCGCACTCTTGCTGGCGGGATTGGGAGTTGCTTGCTAATCCAGAAGTTGGGGAAGGGGAAAGCTTGCTTGTACACCAATTCCCAAATTCGCCAACCGTGTGCGTTACAAACACGCCATAGGTCTTTGATTGCCCTGGGGGAAACTTTATGTTATAAGTGATAAGAATTTTCATTACCCCAAGGAAACAGTAAGCAACGAACCCGACGGATTGTAATCGTCCCAACGCCAGGGATAAGCACCCCACGCCAGGGGTACAAATCCAGGCAACGCTTCTATATACCTGGTGGCCAACCACCAGGAGAAATGAATGATTGACCGAATGCTGCCGCTTTTCGCCCTTCCTATCCTTGCGGTGTTAATCGTTCTCATCCCATCCGCTGTTTTAACACTCAATAAGCGTCACCTGCCGCCTGTTTCGCTGCCCATTGGAGCGGGTATCCTCACCTGGGCCCTGGGCGAGATCCTGGTCAGCATCCCCTACCTGGATAGAAGCGGGGCAACAGCTTTAATAGGACAGGTTTTCGTGACTGCCGGACCCTTCTTGATCTCACTGACCCTGGTCAGTGTCGGATTCATCCAGACTGCCTATCCTGGCGCCAACCGGCTGCCCGACCGCAAGCGAAACACAGCCCTGACCGTATGCGCAGGCCTGAGTGCAATTATTCTGGTTTATTTCTCAGAAATTCGGGGCACATTACCCATTTGGGGTCTCCCTGACCGCCCTACTGCCGCTTTATTTGGCTGCTCTCATCCTGCTGGCATCCAGGTCCAACGCCTGGAAAGAAGCCGGTCAGGTCCTGCTAATCCTGATGGCTCTGACGGGTCTACTGGCGGTCACCGCCGAACTATTTGCGATCTCACTGGGGGATCTTATCCAGGGTGCAGGGATGGTGATCGTGGCGGCACTGAGTGCATTGCGGATCTTTATATACAACCCGGAGGCTGGATATTTAGCAGCGTTACTCGCAGACCAGACCACCCACCCGCAGGCGATTTTTTTGTTGGACGAAAACAACAGAATTGCAGCTGTCTCCAACCAAGCAGAAAAAATCCTGCAGGTCAAGACGGGAGCACTTAACAGAAGACCGTGGCAAAGCGTGAGCGCAGATTATCTTAAACGTCCTGTGGTAAGCTCTGCGACTGCCAATGAGCTGGACATCTGGGAAATTCATGACCGCTACTACCAGCTCCAGGTTAATCCAGCCGAATATCCAGCCAGCCAAAAACGCCAGATAATTCAGCTGCTGGACTGTACCGAATCTTACGAACATCAACGCGTAATTGACGACCTGGATCACCTGCTGCAGGACGTCAATACGCTCCCGGGAATCCTGACTGCTACGACCTCTCTGCAGGATGGTCTGGAGCAATGTTTGAAGCGAATTGGAAAAACCACCCGCGCCAGCAGAGTGTACCTGATGGAAAACGGCCGCAATACGACAGGATCCCGTACCATGAGCCTGTTTGCAGAATGGTGTGCAGATGGAATACCTGCCCGGATCCAGGAATCCAAGATGCAGGGAATCCCCTATGTTTTAAGCCGGTTTGGCGATTGGGAAAAGCCATTAAGCGAAAGACAAACCGTCCAGCAGCAATTTGTGGCTGGCGAAATTCCTGGCGATGACACACTGCTTGCTGCGAACTGCCGCACCTTGCTCCTTGCGCCAGTATTCAGCGGCCATGAGTGGTGGGGGATACTGGGGTTCGAAAATTACTCACAACCAATACACCGGTCGGAAAGCGAACAGCACCTGCTGCAAGCGGCGGCAGACCACCTGGGAGCCGCCCTCCAAACGTACAACTGGGAAAACCGTCTCCTGCTTCGTTCGGAGACTGAAGTTAAAGAACGCACCAATGAACTCCTCCTGACCAATTCACGACTCGAATTGGAGCTCAAGCGAAGGGAGCTGGCTGAAGAACTCGTAGAAAAAAAAGCTCAGCAGTTAATCGCCTTGCATGAAGCCAGCAATGCCCTGCTGGTAACCCTCGAACTGGAACCATTGTTGGGCAGGATCCTGGATGCCGCCATGAGTGCGATTCCGAGCGCTGAGAAGGGCACGCTGCATATGATTGCAAAAGATACCGGCCAGCTGGAAATGCGAGCTGTGCTGGGTTTTTCAGACACCCGCATCCGGCGGCTATACGGGCAAGATAAACGCGGAGTGCTCGCTCGAGCTGTCCAGGAAAAACGCTCGATCCTTGTCAACGATACCCGTGATCTTGGGGAGCTCATGCCCGTGACAGAAGCCTTCGAGACAGAAACAGTCCGCTCGTTGATCGTCTCTCCATTGAATGCCGATCAAGAAATTCTTGGAGCGCTGTCCCTGGCAGCATCGGCGCCAGATTCGTTCGACGAGAATGACCTGCAGGTCTTGAGCAGCTTCGCGACCACAGCGACACTAGCTTTGCGCAACGCCCAGCTACATGCGGCAGTCCAAAAGATGGCGATCACTGATTCGCTCACCCAAATCTATAATCGGCGCGGCTTCATGGAGATTGGGGAGCGGCTCTTTGAAAGCGCCAGGCGATTCCGCCACCCACTGACTGCCATCGCGCTCGACCTGGATTATTTTAAGGAAGTAAATGATAAGTTTGGCCATAACACAGGCGACCTGGCTCTGCAGTTCTTTGCCGAGCTGATGCTGCGCAGCCTGCGTAAAGTGGATCTGGTTGGCAGGATGGGTGGCGATGAATTTGCCATCTTGCTGCCGGAAACCGATATTTTTCATGCGGTCCAGGTGGGCGAGCGCATCCGTAAAAAAACCGAACTCAGCGCGTTCCCTTCCAGCCACGGTCCCATAAAAGTGACCGTCAGCCTGGGGATTGCGAAATTAAGCACCCAAACGGCAGAGTTAGACGAGCTGTTGAACCGGGCCGACAAAGCCCTTTATGAGTCCAAACACAGCGGGCGCAACCGGGCACGGATGTTCCCGCTGGAATCAAGAATGCCAGATTTGATCCCGCCGGGACCGGGGTAAGCGCCAGCCAATCCCTGGCAGGATATTTGCCAATTCCAGGTGCAGTGAGCAAACGGTGGGCAATCCTCCCGGAACGGGCAACAAACAGCAGCAGCCAGGTAGCCTATATGAATCCGGCAGCAACACCAGGTGAATTCACTGCTGGTGAATTCCCAGAAAAACCACACTCACCTGCACCCAAATAGCTCCAGATCGAAGGGGTCGGCCTTGCGAAGCACCCGACCCTGAAACTTTTCCCCGGTACCAATCAACTCGTCAACTGTATCTTTTACAAATGGGCTGAGCAGCAGGCGGTGGTAGACACGCGCGTCATCATTTGGTGCGGATTGGAGATCCGCAAACTCGACCAGCAGATTCCCTGCCAGGAGCTGGGTATTGCGCTGCGAGGCAGGGTGGGATTGGATGATGCGCAGGAGACGGCGCGCCTGGTCAAAGTCCCCGGCCGAAGCGTAACAACGGGCAACGACTACCAGGATATTCAAAATGACGGAAGTTGACCCAGTCTCAATAGCCAACCGTAAGGCCTGGTCGTGAAAACCTGCAGCTTCATCACAGCAACCCTGCAGGCAGGCCAGTTCTCCCTGCCGGCTGAGAGCTGCGCTGATCCGGCGCAGATCGCCAATTTGCTCGTAAATCTCCAGGCTGTTTTTATTTAAACGCCAGGCTTCTTCCAAATTACCCCGGGCTTGTTCAACTGCCCCAAGCTTATAGCTGATGGCAGCGCTCGCCCAGCCAGTATCGAGAGGCTTGATCTGCTCCTGCGCCTGTTCGTAAAAAATCCTGGCCCGAGCATAATTTTCCTCTTGAAAGGCAGCATCGCCCAAGTCAATGAGGGCGCGCAATAAGCCGCGCCGGTCCTGGTTGGCTTCAAAAATTTTCATACAACCCTGGTATTCAGCCAGGAGGGTCTCCAGGTCTTGACTGCCAATTTCCAGTTCGGTTTTGAATAACAAACCATAGGCCCAAGCATTTTCATCATTTGCCTGGTGGGCAATATCCATGGAACGCTCAAAATCAGCGCGTGCCGCATGGTATTCACCCAGCCCGGCCGCAACAAAGCCGAGGGTATTCAGGGTGCTGGTAATTTCACGGCTGACCGCTCCCTCGAAAACCGCCCTAGCATCACTCTGCAAATGTTCCAGGATCTCCAATGCGCGTGTTAAAACTCGCGGGCAGAAGAAAATACTCCCCGGCGTGCCTGGTACCAGCCTACCGCCCTGTAGGCTTGCGCAAGAACAAGCTCTTCTGAGAAATTGTCAACTTCATCTTCCAAAGCGTGTATCAAGCCTCTGAAAAATCGTTCGCCTTCAGAGACATTGCTGCTGATTTCATAGTATTGGATGAGCGCTTCTGCAGATTGGGCGAATGACGCAAATTGCTTATATTCAACTGCAGTTGCCAGGGCACGCCGGAGATTATCCAGTTCGTCTCCGATCTCGCTAAGAACCCGGCACAGTTCCTGACCTTTCGCCAGATATTCCTCATAGTGGGTGATGAAATTCAAATAATACTGGCTGTGGGCTTTCCTGACCGAAATTTCTGCGTGGTCTGATTGAAGAAGGTGACCCAGGGCATAGCTGCGAATCAATGGTTGCAGGCAAAAACGCATGCGGCTATCCTGCTGTAAGAGGGACTTAGAGCTCAAGCTGCTAAGCAAAGCCATGTCCGCTCCAACAACCTCCAGGGCCGCCTGCATTGAAAAACTGCCTTCGAATACGGCCAGGCCGGTGAGGACCTGCTTTTCCATACCAGACAGGCGCAGCCAGGCCTGTTCGAGGGCGGCACGGATGCTGCGGTGTCGCTCCGGGACATCTTGCTGGTTGGTACGCAGGCTGTCGATATTGTTTTCAAGCTCGCCCGCGATTTGCACGCAGGAATAATTTCGCAGACTAGAAGCAGCCAGCTCAATTGCAAGTGGCAGCCCCTCAACCAGGTTGCAGATTCGAACGATATGCTCCAGGCAGACTGATTCGGGAAAATAACCTGGCCGAACCCTGGCAGCACGCGCTAGGAATAGCTCAATCGCCGGGTATTCCAAAACATGCGGGTCGGAGGCCAACCTGGGATACTCCAAACCAGATAGCTCCTGGATGCATACCGATTGGTAATCCAGACGGGTTTGGGTTGTTACCAGGAATTTAATGCCGGGTGCAAATTTCAAGATCTCGATCAGCAGATCAGTCGAGGCGATCAGGTGATCGAACCCATCCAGCAGGATTAACATCTCTTTGTCGCGCAAGTAATTCAACAACTGGCTGCGCTGGGGAAGATGGTCGTCAAAATGAATGCCAATTACTTTGCCAAGGCTGAAAATTAACTGGTCTGTGTTTTGAATGGACTCACCCAGCACCAGCCAGACACCGTCCTGGAAATTATGTACATTGAGCGAACCTACCTGGAGCGCCAATCGGCTTTTGCCTACTCCCGGCATCCCTAATAAGGTGATCAGGCGGCATACTGGATTAACAAGGCATTTTTCAAACCAGTGCAGCTCGTTTACCCGCCCTGCAAACGTTGTCAACTGGATTGGCAAGTTGGAGAGCTGGCGTAGGTTCCCGGTTGTGCGTTTTTGGGTAACTTCTCCAAGGCGAACTTTTTCTAACAATTCTTTCGTTTGTAAGCTGGGCTCGATGCCAAGCTCCTGAGCCAGAGTCCGCTGGCAGGCCTCATATTGTTCTATGGCAGCAGAACGCTGGCCCCCTTCTGCCAGCAAACGGATGAGCAGGCGATGAGCGCGCTCATCGAGGGGCACCCTTGCAATCAGCAGGCGAGCAAATTGAATACCAAGGGCATAATTCCGGCTGGCTATGGCCTGTTCGCTGAGCATGTTCAAGACAAACAGGTGATCCTCCAGCAAGTTTTCACGCTGAAGGATGAGCCATTCTTGAAAGGCAATGCTCTCCCCCAGGAAATACCCTTCCAGGAAATCCCCTTTATAAATTTCGAAAGCAGCTTGCAGCTTTTCCAGGCAGTCCGAGCATAACGTACCCGGAGCATGCTGATGCGCGCGCGCCGCGTGCACGAGCAGCATAAATTTCTGGGAGTCAAGCGAATAATCGCCATCCAGCCGAAAACTGAGGGATTCATCATCAATATCCAGGAAACACTCATGACCGTTGCGTGAACCGAGGGCACGCCGCATACCTAACAGCGCCTGGCGCAGATTCGTCCGCCCGGTGCCAATGGGGCGATCAGGCCAAAGCAGCTCGGCCAGTGTTTCACGGCGAAACGTCCTACCCGCATCAATAGCCAGGTAGATCAATAATGCCCGCTCTTTATCCGTACGGAATGATTTCGCGGATATTGTTCCCGTTCAGGCTAATTTGAAGCGTGCCCAGCAAATTGATAACAAGCATTCTTATTCGCCCCTGTTGTCTTTTGTGATTTTTAATGATAACTCACGTTAATTTCACGTAAAAATCACACTGCTGTCACTTCTAATTGTAATAATTTGATCAAAGGTTACAAGAGCCAATTTTCAAACCTAACCAAAATGAAAGTTCAGCCCAGTGCATATCGATCGTACCTCCTGCGGATGTGGCAAGAGCAGCCCGACGGGGAATGGCGCTTCTCACTGCAAAATACACACACAAAGGAATGCACGGCATTTGCGACCCTGGGTGAGCTTTTTACCTATTTGATCCAGGAAATAGTTCCTGGCGGGGGAAAACTATCCATGCCTGAAAGAAACCAGGCGACACAGCAGTGAGGCCCCCTATTCGAAAATCATCCGAACGCCGAGGAGGATAATCTCATGCGAGCTCGAAGTAAGTTGTTTATCCTGATCAGTGTCATCCTGTTAGCTGCATTTGCAGCTGGTATGGCGCTGGCAGATGACGGCGTGATGTTTCGTAAAAACATCTCAAAAACGCCGGATGAAGAAACGGAGAAAGCCGCCATCAGCATGATGATGCTGTATGTGCCGGCCCAGTCTGCTGATGGCACCCTTTTAGAAGAAGGAATTACCTATGTCCAGGAAATTCCAGATGACAGCGGGGGTGTTGTCACGGAGACTATTGAAACCCGTTACTTTGCCAAGCCCCTGATCTCTTCCTATATCGACGAACACCCCCATGAAAGCGAACCGGTTGATCCGCTGAATGCGTATGCAATCGCCAGCGGCGTGAACCTGGCCAACTTTGACGGCTTCGTGGCGCACTCACTTGACGATGGGGCCTCATGGAAGACGGTCAATGTTTCGCGTTCGGCAGACAACTCGTCTTTTACATTGGCAAACGGGACAGAATACCCCGGGGCTGTTTTCCAGATGGTGCACGCGGTTGCGGGAGATCGTGTGCTGGCCGCCTGGATCAGCCGCTACTGCGACGGTGGCACACCATTGTATGCCATGATAGATGAAGATTTTGATGGTATTCAAGATGATATTGCCACTTACGTTACCGACTACAGCCTGCCACCCATGTACTACACCGATCTATTCGGAGTGAAGGGTACGCAAAAATCAGTGGACTTCACCCTGCAAGGTTTTCCGGAAGTGGGAGAAGTACCCTACGGGTGTGTGTGGGCGGCCCGCGGCCAGCTGGTCGAGATGGAGGATGCCGATACTGGCGCCACATTCTACGATGTCCAGTGGACGACCCCCGAGCGATTGACCTCCGGGGTTAGGGATGCGAACAAGATTGAAATCGACGCGGTCAAGGACGTTGGTTTTGCAATCGTTTGGCAGGAAGATCCTGAAGGACTGCGACCGGGACAGGGCCTAGGACCCGGCGAAGGCTGGAGCGGCGCAATCGTCAACCAGAAAACCGATATCTGGTACAGCTATGTGGGCTGGGAGACGTTTGATGTCGTGCTCGATACCACGGATCCCACGCTTACCGTTGAAGCCACGTTAAGCACTTATGAGGGGACCACCCTCCCGAAGATCGCCGTTCCTATGGCGATACCGGTGCGCATCTCAGATAACAATATGTGCAAAACGATGGTCAAAACCGACAGTACCGGTGCTATCCAGGATCCGTACTGCTATGCTACATTCGATTTCACGAACCAGACTTTCAGTTTACCAACTTTAACTGCAGGAAGCTCCGGCGTAAACTCAGGCTCAGATCTGTGCGTTGCTTCCTATCAGTGGCTCAGCCCGGGAGGCAGCACCCTGGATCTATGCGTAGCGGCGGATGACCGGTTGATGTGGGGGCGAACCGGTGCGTCGCGTCCCCGCTTTTCTCTGCAGCCATACTACGCAGATGATGGTGACACAGTCGCTGACAGTGCCTGGATGGTGATGGCATATGAAGAGCTGAAAGCGATGGGGGACATTCTGGAAGAAGACACGGATGGTGATGGTGTGGTTGACCCGATAGAGATCGGGAAAAACGTCTGGTACCACACTTTCGACATGTTCCATCCTGAAACCATCGACCAGGGCTTAATCCTGAACCAGCCTGCTTACGATCCAGAGACTGGCGAATTATTCGAGCCGATCACAGATCCTCTTTCCGACGACGTTTATTACAACACGGAAATCGCCCGGCGCTTTGCATTGATGGCCCAATCGGCCGGAGCGGCGATGGCCAGCACATCCAAGACCTCGGCCATCCTGATTTACAAACAGGGCATCATCAATCAGGGTGGCCCAGCAGACATCTTCTTGAGGCGCGTCATCCTACCGGATGGTTTCGACATTTTCGCTGACAACCCCTACGACTACCAAAACATTGTTTGCGATACAAACGGCGATGGAATCAATGAAGGCTACAGCTATACTGATGGATCCAATCGCCATTACGTGCGCGGCATCTGTGAAGGTCCGGGAATCAACGTTTCGGGCAGCACGATTGTGGCGTGTGACAATGGGACCGGCGGCGAAGCCTGCGCAGACGCCTTCCCGTGGGACAACATCCTGGAGGGAGAAACCTACCCCAAGGTCACTGAATGGGTTCAGACCGAAGAGAACCTGGATGACCAGTCCTGGGAGAACCCATACGACGTCGCCAAGGGCCACCGCGGCTTTATCGACGGCGACTTCGTGATGGTGATGTACGCGTGGGCACCCAACTGGAAAGCCAACACGGTGGGCAACGACCACTACAATCTATACACCAGGCGCTCATTCGACGGCGGTCTGACCTGGACCACACTCCCAGCCAACTTTACAGCCTCTGATGGAGAGATTTACAACGGTGATGGCACAACCACCTGCGAGTGGTATGGACGCACAACTGACACCACGGCTCCGTATGAAGTGTGCACGGATTATAGTGCAGGGGCATTCGAACAGGCGCGTAATGTTTCACAGCTGGTAGGCAACAAGGTCACTGTGCTCGACCCACGCTACTCGCCCAGCGGAGGCTTGAAAAAACTGGTGGCGACGGATGCCCTCGAAGTGGGCGTTGAACCGTACTGGGATGATGCCACGCGCGATCCATCCAAGTTCTTCATCGTTTACGAAACCGGGGATAACACTACAGTGGCCTTTGGCGAGGCTACCCCGCTCGATCTGTATTTCAGCCGGGCAGTCGATTTCGGCGATGATTATGAGATCGTTCCAGTGAGCAAAGACAAAGATGGAGACGGCATCTACGAAACTCTGTACGAGTGGGACTGGCTGGAAAACAAGCACGAAGTGCAATCCGGCGAGGCCAGTGTAGTGAGCAACCCAGCAGGCACGTTCTTCTACGCGGTCTGGAACCAGTGGATGGAGCCTGAGGAGGATCTGATCACCGAATCGGATAACATCTTCAGGCGGACCTACTTCAACGAAACCATCGACCTGGAACCGACCAGCCAGATCCTTTATGTCAGTGCCATGGCAGTCGAGATCGGCGACGAACTGCACCTGATCGGCGGGGCGAAAGACAACGACCGCTTGGGTGAGGGTGCCGAAATTGTCGAATATGCATGGTTTGTTGACGATGCGACCATCCCAACCTACACCGACAAGGATTGGCAATTCTTGACCACCGACCTGTCACCCGATTTCCATACGTTTAGCTTTGCAGCCCAAGATAACGAAGGGAATTGGTCGAAACGCAAGACCGTGGTCATCATGGTTGTGGAAGAACTGCATTACCTCCACCTGCCTGTCATGTCCAGGTAAAACGGACAGAGCAGCATTCTCCTCAGGGGGAGCGGGTGAATCCGCTCCCCCACCGGCGGGGACAATGAGAGATCTGAAGCTCATGACAACAGCTCTTTTCCGCAGGTCGCGGCTCTTTTTCTTGCCAGCTCTTGCGCTTTTGCTTTATTTAAGCGTGGTTTTCTCCGCTCAGGCGGGGATCGAAGCGGAAGTATTATCGCCTTCCTGGCAGGACGATGGCGCAGAACAAGGCGCAGAATTTGGATATGCCGTGGCTGGAAGTGGCGATGTAAACGGCGATGGCTTTGCCGATGTCCTGATTGGGGCACCCCATGCCACTCTGGTGAACTACCGCGCGGGAGCAGCCTACCTGTATTACGGCGGGCGGGGAGGGCTGGCGCTGACGCCAGCCTGGGCCACCGGAGGCACCCAAAGCGGAGAGAGTTATGGCGGTTCTGTCACTGGAGCAGGAGACATAAACAAAGACGGATATGCCGACCTTGCGGTTGGTGCCTATCGGTACAAGAATGATGACAGCACCCCAGATGAAGGCGCTGTTTTTGTGTACTACGGCAGCCCAAACGGCCCGCTGACCGGCGCGGGATGGCTGCAGGAAAGCAACCAGAAAAACGCTCAATATGGATACTCTGTTAGCGGAGCCGGTGATGTCAATGGGGATGGCTATGATGATTTGCTGGTGGGGGCACGCTGGTTTGATACCGACGCAGCCAACACAGGCGCCGCCTATCTTTACTACGGCGGGCCAGATGGCCTGGATACAGAACCAGCCTGGGAGTTCTCAGGAGGTCAGGCAGGCGCATCGCTGGGCAGTTCCTTGGCGGGAGGGTTTGATGCCAATGGTGATGGGTTTACCGATATCCTGATTGGCGCTCCTTATTTTGACCAAGGTCAGGAAGATGAGGGAGCCGTTTACCTGTTTTATGGCTCTCCCGATGGGCCGGAAGACGCAGCGGACTGGATTGCATACGGCAATCTCATCAATGCCTGGTTGGGCTCAGCCGTAACCGGGTTAGGCGATGTCAATGGAGATGGCTATGATGATATCGCGCTTGGCGCGCCAAACGCTCCGAACTCGGCCGGAGGGGAAGGGCTGGTGCTGATGTTTCTCGGGTCTGCGAGCGGGCCAGGATTGTACGCGAACTGGACCGGCGGGCTGCCTCAGGCAGCGACCGGTTATGGAAGGTCAGTGGCAGCAGCTGGTGATATCAACCGGGATGGTCTGAATGATCTGGTGGTGGGGGCAAATCTATACACAAATGACCAGGTTGCAGAAGGTGCCCTGTTTGTTTATGCCGGAAATGCGTCTGGCCTGGAAAACACCCCTATTTGGATGGCTGAAGGAAACAAGGCTGAAACCCAATTTGGATTTGCCACAGGCACAGCCGGGGATATTAATCTGGATGGCTGTGATGATTTGATTGGCGGTGCACCTGAATACCGCATTGGGACCGATCCAGTCGGTAGGGCATTTGTTTTTATGGGTAGAGTTGCAGGTGAGCCGGCATTCAAGGTGAACCTGAATCTTGTGCAAAGTGGGGAACCCTAAACCTAAAGGAATGGATCTATGGCTGAGAACAAACTGACCTGGAAAGAGAGGCTGCTTTACACCCACAAGCGGGCAGATGACCGTGGTCAGGTGCGGACAGCCGCGAACAACGCGATCTTGCACATTCACCCAGCGCTGGTACCCAGACAGGCCCTACGGATCACCTATACCTGGGGGTTGGGTGGCATATCGATCCTGTTGTTCCTCATGCTGGCATTCAGCGGGATCCTGCTCATGTTCCGTTATGATGCCAGCGTCGAGCGAGCGTACTCAAGCATCCAAATTCTCGAATCCCAGGTGATTTTCGGGGCGCTGATCCGCGGCATTCACCACTGGTCGGCTAACCTGCTGGTCATCACCGTGTTTTTGCACCTGCTGCGGGTGTTTTTTAGCGGCGGATTTAAAAAAGGGCGCTGGATAAACTGGATCGTAGGCGTAGGCCTGCTGCTCATTGTCCTGGCTTTTAATTTTACCGGCTACCTGCTACCCTGGGATCAGCTTTCATTTTGGGCAATCACGGTCAGCACCAGTTTGCTGGACTACCTGCCAGTGATTGGTAGCAGTCTGAGCAGCCTGCTCCTGGGTGCTCCAGAAGTCGGGCAAAACGCATTACGCAATTTTTACGCGATCCATGTCGTGGTGCTGCCGGTCGTCATGGTGATAACCAGTACGTACCATTTCTGGAAAATCCGTAAAAATGGGGGCATCTCCCAACCGGAGAGCGGGAAAGACAGACCAGTCGAACGTGTTACGACCATTCCTCACCTGGTGCAGCGCGAGCTGGCAGCAGCAGTTGTGGTGTTTGTGGGTGTTACCCTGTTTGCGATGGTCATTCCAGCACCGTTGGGCGAAATTGCCAACCCGGCATTGTCACCAAATCCAGCCAAAGCTGCCTGGTATTTCCTGGGTCTGCAGGAGCTCCTGCTACACATGGATGCACTCGCAGCGCTGATCCTGGTCGCAATTCTGCTGTTAGGATTGATCCTGCTGCCAGGCCTGGATCGAGAAACACGGCAAATTGGGATATATTTTCGCTCAAAAATCGGACGCCGGTCTGCATTATTAGGCGCGCTAATCGGAATAAACCTCATCCCACTGCTCGTAGTGGCAGACGAATTATGGTTGGACCTGCCAAGCCTGCTGCCTGGGCTGCCGGTGTACATCACTACCAGCCTGATGCCTCTCATTTTTTCCCTGGGCGCACTGATTTTAATCTATCTGATCATCAAAAAAGGTTTAAAGGCGAGTCACGGCGAGGCAATCGTAGGGTTGTTTTCTTTCCTGGTGACAACCCTTATCATACTCACTTTCGTTGGAATGTATTTCCGCGGCCCAAACATGAGCCTGCTTCTACCGTTTTCATAGGCAGATAGATGGTGCTGGAGGTGTGAGATGCAAGCAGATCAAATCGAAGCCATCCAAAAGAATGAGTCCATCAATCGAGAATCCGTGCTCTCGAGGCGCAATTTCCTGGCGCTCGGCGTGACAGCCCTGGGGGCGGTCGCGGCGTTTGAGCTGGGCAGCGCGGCAGTCCTTTACATACGATCACGGAGTCTGGAGGGTAGTTTTGGTGGTGTGGTGGTCGCAGGAGAAACCAGTAAGTTTGTTCCCAATTCGGTGACCGAATACCCGGACTCGTATTTTTACCTGGTGCGGGCAGCAGACGGAGGGTTTTTAGCCCTTTACAGGCGCTGCCCACATCTGGGCTGTTCAGTGGAATGGGAGGGCAGCCAGGAAGTGTTTAACTGCCCGTGTCACGGTTCGAGCTTTGACAAACTTGGCAATTTCGAAGACCGGCCTGTGCCGCGCGCCTTGGACCTGTTTGAAATCGAAATCAAGGATGACCGGGTATTGGTGGATACCTCCCGAATCATCCGGAGGGATCAATTTAACATCTCGCAGCTCACATATGCAGACAGTGGGGAGTTTTGAGGTTTACTCCCCTGGCTAGACGGGAATGGGGACCTGGCTATGAACAAACCACTCTTAATCACTCTGGCAGCTGCAGCACTCTTTGTGATCGTTTTCCCAATTTACGGCGTGCGGGAAGTGCTGCGGATGGAAACAGCCAAGCAGAAACTGCAGGAGAAAAAAGTAGTCGAAGCTACTGAAATGTATGTAACATCCTGCGCCAGCTGTCACGGGACTCAAGGTGAAGGCCTGGGAATAAGCCCCGTTCTAAATAATGATGGTCTGCGGAAAGCAGAACATGATTACCTTTTCAAGATGATTGCTCACCCGCCGCATGGGACACCCATGGCAATCTGGCATCTTGATGAAGCCGTCAACCTGAGTGAATACCAGGTAGAAGGCTTGATCACCTTGATTCGCTATGCGGATTGGGAAGAGGTGGACACCAAAGCCAAGAGCAAAGGAATAGAGCCTGAGCTGATCGAAAACCTGGATTTCCAACAGGTTTCACTGGCTTCTGCAAGTCTTACCGACCCACATAACTGCACCACATGCCATGAACAACCACGTGTCCACGCAGACCGGTTTGGAGTAGACTGCGCACGCTGCCATTCGGTCCAGGCCTGGAGACCGGCTTTGCTTTCGTACCACACCTTTGAACTTGAGCATGGTGGTGATGGTAAGGTAGCCTGCAGCACTTGCCACCCCACTTCTTATGCTGAACACAACTGCTACGGCTGCCACGATCACCAGCCCGCAGACATGGAGACGGCCCATACCAAAGAAGGCCTGGCGGCGTATGAATATTGTGCAGTCTGCCACCCAACGGGAGAAGAGAATGAAGGCAGCCAATATTCAGCCGGGTATGCAAACCGGGTCAATGAAATCATTGCTTCAGCTGCAGTCGTTCAAGAAGAGCTGAATAATTTACGCACTGAAAACTCCCGGATCGAACGGTGTCTGCCAACCGATGACCGGCTTCTTATCCCTCAAACAGGGAGTGGATTCACACCATTTGGACCAATGCCGTGAAACATGAGAAGCTCACGCGAAGAGGAGATGGCTGAAACACTAGGGGAAGTTAGACACAAAACACCTGCTGCGGATGCCATAAACATCACAAACAGGATTTAAACGAAATTCATGCAGTATTTGGCTTTCTGGCCGATGAAAACTGCATGAAATGCCATCCAACCGGTCAGGAAGGAAAAGCCGATCGATTGATGAAACAACAGGCTTCCATCCCGCACGAGCTGCCTTCCCAACTGGTTGTTGAGGAAATGCAACCGGATCATGGTAAAGGATTGGTGAACCATGAAGAAAATAATAATCAGCCTGACAATACTCAACGCCCTGCTGTTCTTTGGGCTGCTGGCCTTAGCGCTGATCGCTGAAACCTATCCATTTGCACCCGGCACATGGGTATACGAACTCCAGCTTGAGGCAGAGACCTGGCGTCTCGGGATGACCCAGGGGGCAGAGGCTCAGGCAAATTGGGCAGCGGATCTGGCTGAAAGGCGACTGGCTGACCTTGCGAAAGCCGATAGCTCGGATGAAATCAGCCAGAATGTAGAGCGTTATCTGGGAGCGCTCAACACCGCAGCAGGTTTCCTGTTGGAGTTACCCCAAGAAGCAAAATCGGAGCAAATGGAACGCCTCAACAGCCAGATCGGACGGGCAGAGGTGGTGGCACTCTCTCTACCAGCAGATAACCAGGCCGCCATGCTGGCCGAGTTAACAAACCAAAAGAACGCCATCTTAGCCATAAACGCGGTCTTTGATCCGATCACCCTGCTAGAGTTTAAAATTAATGCGGAGCCTGTGCCTTTTTTCAACAAAGAAATAGAGCACACCCTTTTTCCGCTGACGGGTGGGCATGACGCACTGGAATGCGAAAGTTGTCACTTGTACGGGATATACGCGAACACGTCAACAAGCTGTGTGGCGTGCCACAAGATCAGTGCAGAGGTGAATCCGTTTACCGACGTTTTAATCAGCGCCATGCTACCGGATAACTTCAGCTTGAAGAATCCGTACCCTGAGCATTTTAGCGGTGACTGCGAAAACTGCCATACCTCGGATAACTGGACCCCATTCCAATTTGACCATGCCGATATCATCGAATGCCAATCCTGCCATATGCAGGACCTGCCAGAGGTGGTCAGCGCACTGGCTGTCAGGGACTTCCTGACCAGTTATCTGACTGGCTATGTTTATTACCAGGGAGATCTGGCGTTTAACCAGTCGGACCACTACCCGGGAGACTGCATCCGCTGCCACACGGATGTGACAGACTGGCAGGTCACCTCCTTTGACCATTCGAATATCCGCGACTGCGAGTCATGCCACCTGACTGAAACTCCAGACCAGCACTATGATCGGGCATGCGTCCGCTGCCATAGCGACACGGAAAATTGGATTGAAATTAATTTTGATCACACAGGTTATACAAACTGTACGCAATGCCACCAGCAAGATGACCCGTACAGGCATTACAATGGTCAGTGTTCTGCCTGCCATACAACGAGCGGATGGCTGCCTGCTTTCTTCAACCACCGCGGCTTCAATGATTGTAAAACCTGCCACCAAAATAGCAATCACTTCAATGGGCAATGTTCGAGCTGCCACAACGAGACTGACTGGTTCCAGCCGTTCTTTAACCACAGCGCTTTTGATGACTGTGCTGACTGCCACGAGAGCCCAGGGAATCATTTCCCTGGCCAGTGTTCTTTGTGCCACAATGATCAGGATTGGGATGAAGTCGAGTTTTCTCACGTCTCGTTTCCGAACTGCGCCATCTGCCACACGGAAATTTCCCCCACAACTCACTTTGGGAACGCGTGTTCCAACTGCCATAACACAGTAAGCTGGCAGCAAGCAATTTTTAACCATACCGGGATGACTGACTGTGTAAGCTGCCACGCAACGCCGGAAGGGCACTATCCAGGCGAATGCACCTCTTGCCACTCAACGCTCAGCTGGTCTGTGATTGCATTTTCGCACAGCGGCTACTTGGACTGCCTGGATTGCCATGCGGTATCGGCAAACCATTATCCAGGTGAATGCCAGGCCTGCCACTCCACAGATGATTGGTATGAAGTTACGTTCGTCCACAATACGATTTCAGCTTGTGAAGACTGCCACGCAGTTCCGAGCGGTCACTGGCCCGGGGTATGCAGCAGCTGCCACGAAACCGACGACTGGCTAAACCTGCATTTTGACCACACAGACTACACGAACTGCAAGGCCTGCCATATCAAACCTGCGAACCACCCGCACGGTCAGTGTTCAAAATGCCACACGACCAGCGGATGGGAGTACCTGCTTCCCACCCCAACACCCACACCAACACAGCTCCCTGGCGATCCGGGTACAAGCATCTTTCCGAACCTGCCGATTAATCTGCCGACCCCAGCCCCTCTGGAGCCACCCCCCACCCCGCCACAGGCACCCTTGCCAACTGCTGCTCCAGTAACACCATAACACATCAGCCGGGGGCTCGTGCACGAGCCCCCGGCTGATGTAGAGAATCCAGCCACCATTCGGTTAAACGAATGTATCGGTTGATTCTCGCAGACAGCGCATAAAATCGAGCACAACCGGTACGTTCCTCAACAGATACGTCATGTTGCCTTTTACTTTTAGCTTGCGGGTAAGCATAGCCTGCATGGGATCAATTTCACCGGTAAGTACCCTGACATAATTTTCATACGGTGCTTGCAAGGTAAATACAGCTTCTTTTGCTGGCAGGGTGCCATCGAGAAAAATCGCTTCCCGGCACTTGCCATGCCACAGATCGAGGTAGATGCGCACCATATCCGGCAGGCTGTTTCCCGGTTCGATCACAAAAATAAAATCAGCTTCCCAGTCTTTGGCAACCTGGGCGTAGCGTTCATCTGTGTTCAGCTTATCGGTGATGTTTTGCAGCCATTCTTCACTGGGAAAAACCGCCATGGAATGACCTCCTGGAGAATGGAGACATATAGAAAATATTATATGCCAGGTAAGTTAATTTTTTTGATTAAAAACGAATCTTGTGGAATACTCGGCGCGTCTTCTGGCTAAAACCGGGTTAATTATGACGATGAAAGATTTATTAAATTTAACTGCCGCCTCGAGGCAGGCGGCAGTCAGATACCAGGAGTGCGCTGGGTGGGAGTTGAACCCACACGCCTTGCGGCACATGGCCCTCAACCATGCCTGTCTGCCAATTCCAGCACCAGCGCACGATCTTTGGTATTATAATCGCCTACGCTATCCTGTCAAGAAGGCGGGGTTTGGCTGTACTTGACCTGCCCAGCCAGCCAAACACACCACCTGAGCACGGTGAAACACGATAGTCAATTTTTATTTCGAAAATTCCCGATTCGGAATATGAAATTGCGAATTAATTTGCCCAATAATTACACCCCAGGAGTAAGGAATGCGAATTGTTTTAGACGCGATGGGCAGCGATACACATCCTGACCCAGAGATCCAGGCTGCCATCCAGGCTGGAGAATTGTTTGGCGATGAGATTTATCTGGTAGGAAACGAGACCTTGATCAGACCGCGCTTGCAGGCTGCAGCAGGCAATACCGGAAAAGTACAACTGGTCCACGCAGCAGAAGTGCTGGAAATGGACGACAAACCGGCTGAAAATGCCCGCCGCAAATCAGACACTTCGATGGCAGTGGGCATCGATCTGCTAAAGGCGGGTGAAGCGGACGCGTTTGTCACCGCAGGCAATACCGGTGGGGCAATGGCAACCGCGCTGCTTCGCCTGGGACGGATTCGGGGGGTCAAACGCCCCGCCCTGACGGCATTATTCCCGGTCCGGGATGGTTTTGCAGTGGTACTCGATATTGGAGCAAACGCGGAATGCAAGCCCGAATACCTGGTGCAGTTTGCTGTAATGGGCTCGATTTACGCCGAAAAAGTACTGGACAAATCGAACCCGCGCTTAGGTCTCCTCTCCAATGGCGAAGAAGCTGGCAAAGGTAACGACCTCGTCAAAGAAACCTACCCACTGCTTCAAGCAAGCGGTTTGAATTTTATCGGCAATATCGAAGGAAAAGAATTGTTTGGCGGGCAGGTGGATGTGTGTGTGGTGGATGGATTTACCGGCAACATTCTGCTTAAATCCAGCGAAGCAGTTGCCCGCCTGATCGTCGACATGCTGCGGGAAGAGTTGATGGCAAGCACGCGCACCAAACTCGGCGCCTTGCTGGCAAAACCTGCCTTTACGAAAATCCGGGGCTTGATGGATCCGGGAGAGGTCGGAGCAGCGCCTTTGTTGGGCATCAATGGGCTGGTCTTCGTTGGGCACGGTCGATCGGATGCCCGGGCGCTGATCAACGGTATCCGGGTTGCGCGCCAGGCTGTCCAGGCTGAATTATTACCTGCACTGCGCGAAGGAATTCAATCTCGTCTTGAAATTGCTGGCACAAAGGAGACTGTATGAACCGTACTCGGGTTGTCATCACCGGTATGGGTGCGATTACGCCCCTGGGCTCGTCGCTTGAGAAATACTGGGAAAGCCTGCTTGCTGGACGTTCGGGAATTCGGCGCATCACCCAATTCGATGCGAGTGAAATGCCTTGCCAGATTGCGGGAGAAATACCGGATTTTGATCCAGAGTTGTATATGGACCGCAAAGAAGTGCGGCGAGCTTCGCGCTGCGCACAAATCGCCCTGGCTGCTGCGACCCAGGCCATGCAACAGTCCGGTCTGGGAGAAAAAATGCCCGAACCCGAACGATCGGCGGTTGTCTTCGGCACCGCGATGGGTGGGCTCGACCGTGCCGACGAGGGCATCCATTTTTTACGCACCAACGGAGCTGGCCGGGCCAACCCGTTCATGCTGCCGGCGTCAATTCCCAACTTGCCTGCGTTCCTGATCACAGAACGGTTCCAGTGCCTGGGACCCAGCATCACAATCGCTACGGCCTGTGCCACTGGCACGCAGGCAGTCGGCGAAGCTGCTGAACTGATCCGGCGCGGTGCGGCAGATGTTGTTATCGCCGGGGGTACAGAGGGATTGATCCAGGACTATGCAATTGCAGGTTTTTCCGCAATGCGAGCCCTCCCCACGAGCTTCAATGATTGCCCGGAAAAAGCATCGCGCCCGTTCGATGCCCTGCGTGAAGGGTTCATTTTTTCGGAAGGATCCGGTGCACTTATCCTGGAAAGCCTTGAGCATGCCCAGCAGCGCGGGGCACAAATTCTCGCCGAAGTATCAGGCCAGGCAGCCTCTTCCGATGGCTTTCATGTAGCCGCACCCCATCCAGAGGCAGCCGGACCAATCCGGGCGATGCGTTGGGCACTGCAGGATGCGGGCGTGGAGGCGGAAGCGATTGACTATATCAATGCCCATGGCACCTCAACCCCACTAAATGATCCAAATGAGACCCACGCAATCAAGGTAGTTTTTGGTAAGCATGCTTACAAATTGGCCGTGAGCTCAACCAAATCGATGATTGGTCACCCGATGGGCGCCGCGGGTGCCCTGGAAGCGATCGCATGCGTGATGGCAATCCACAACGAAATCATCCCGCCAACCATCAATTACGAAAACCCGGACCCGGAATGTGATCTGGATTACACCCCGAACCAACCGCGCCAGCTAAAAATTGATTACACACTCTCGAACTCGTTCGGCCTCGGCGGCCAAAACGCCTGCCTGATTCTGAACCGATATAAGGAATAAGCGGAAACTATTCATGCAAATTATTACCAACGAACCTCTGATCAAACGCAATGCCCGCATCGGTCAGGCATTAAGCATCGCCGGGCTGGGTGTACTCGTTCTCGGCATGATCATCAGCTTTACCCGGACTGATTTGTTTATGTGGTCCCTCCTGGCGCTTTTACTGGGTTTTACACTTTCGCAAATTGGGATTTATTTTGGCAACCGTTGGGGGCGCAGACCCCGCCCCGATGAGCACCTGAATGCCGCTCTAAAAGGGCTCGATCAAAACTATACGCTTTACCATTACAGCTCACCGACGGCGCACCTGCTGATTGGTCCGGCAGGTATCTGGGTGCTGATGCCCCGCCACCAGCGTGGCAACATGGCTTTTGTAAAGGGACGCTGGCGACAGAAAGGGGGTGGAATTATGCAGGTGTACCTGCGCTTCTTCGCCCAGGAAGGGATTGGGCGCCCAGAACTGGAAGCTCCTGCGGAAATCGATGCCGTGCATAAATTTCTAAACAAACAACTGCCAGAGGAAGAAGACCTGCCCGAAATTCAGGCTGTGCTGGTATTTACCAATGATGCAGCCAATATTCTGGAACCAGAAGATCCAGCCACTCCTCCGGCAATTGCCGCTAAGAAACTTAAAGATTTCATACGCAAGAGTGCCAAAAGCAAACCACTGACCGTTGTAAAAGTTAAAACAATCCAGGATACCCTGGACTGAATGAATCAGGCAGAGAGATGCGACCCCGTCCAGGTTGGTTAAGACAACAGCCTGGACGGGTTTTTTAGTGTGACGGTCGATTCTTACAAACCACTCGAAAGCTGCGGATGTTCTAGTAATGGTTACTAAAATATACTGCGAATTACCAGCAGGACACCGAAGATTACCAGTGGAATACCCAGCGGCGCACCAATCAGGGTAATGGTCAGGACTGCGCCCAGCACCATCAGGATGAAGCCCAGGATAGCAGCCAGAAACCGCCCGACCAGAGTCATTAACCAAGTCAACAGGTTCCATAAGGCGCTAAACGGCCATAAGTACCAGGGGGTTTTCATTTTTATTTCAGCAGTCATTTTTGTACAATCTCCTTCACCATCTATCTACGTAAAAAAGATCAAAAAGGCGCGCTCAAGAGATCAATTTCAAATACAGCGGCACGTCAATCTGCGAACGTCATGTGTAGCTCTCCATTCGCAGCATACCAGTAAAGACCGCTGAACGGCACATCACCCGGCTGGTAAACGAGCACGCGCGGCAGCAGGTGGGGTAAATCCTCAACGAGAGGCAGGCTGTACAGGGCTTCATTCACCGGAAACCAGGAAACATCCCCTTCGATTGAAGATACAAGCTGTCCGCTGACATCTCCTGCACGAATTACATAAATGGCAATTCCTGGCTGCCGGCCAGTATCGACCAGCAGCACCCCACAAAGGTACATCGTGCGCGGAACCAGGCCAGTTTCTTCCTGGAACTCTCGCCGGGCACTGCTGATCACATCTTCACCGGGCTGGATGTGCCCGCCGATCCCATTCAGGCGGTTCGCCCACAGGCGTTTGGTGGGCGAACCCTTGATTAATAATACCATCCCCCCTTGCACGGCAAATATCAAGGTGCGTGGCGTTACACAATACCGTTGGGAATCTACCCCTTGCTCATCAACTAGCATACGCTTATCCTGGAATCAAAGGGCGGAACGCAGATGCAGCCTTCCGCCCTGAAAGACTTTTTCAGTCAGCCAGATCGCTGACGTCTTCTTCAATAGACTCGCCGCCCAGATAATCATGCAGAGCGGGTACAAACGCCACTGGGGAAATAGATTTCTCCACATAAAGGCGCGTCCCTGCAACACCTAGCAAGGTGAAAAGCTTGTTGAACTGAGTTTCCCAGGCAGACCCAATCTTGGTAAGAGCATCCTCAGGCAGGTGCATCAGCTGTGCCTTAAACGGCCCAATGGCGTTCTTGCGGGTCTTGTAATAAAACTGTTCTTCTGTCTGGCCCGGCTTGCGCTCACTGGCGTACTGTCGATCCAGGTAAGCATACATCTCATTACGCAGATCATCCGGAAGCTGGTCGTAGAGAATATTCTGGAAATTGGTCGCAAGATGGACTTCGATAGCCTCAGACTCAACAAATTTCCCAAAAGCATCCTCGGGCAGGGTTGAGGCACCATGCTGTACAGCCCCACCCATGCCATAGGCCTGGCGGGCCACCCGGCTCAGGTGCAGGAGGGTGTCAAAATCAACCGCCACCGATGCAATGGAACCATCAGGCAGCACAACGCCGCCATGGGAAGTGCCGGTCTGGATGCTGATCTTGCTCAGGCCAACTGCCCCTGCGGATTGCTGTGCTAATTCAGCATTAAAACCATCCATGTAAGCGCGCAGCTCGGCTTCTGTAGAATTTTGCCCACCAACTTCACCAATTTCGCCGCCCACAGAAACAGTCACACCTTGCGGCTCATTGGCGCGGATAAAGGCGGTGTACATGGCAGACAGGTGGGAATTTAACGCCTGCTGCTCGGGAATGGTAGCTTTGGAGAGATCCACCAGGGTGGATGTGTCGATATCAATATTAAAGAAACCGGCTGTCATGGCTTCAAGGGTCAAATCGCGCACCGCCTGCAGCTCAGTCTCGGGATCGGAAGCATACCGCTTGGCAGACACCTGAAAATGATCGCCCTGGATGAATACCGGTCCGCTAAACCCTTCGGCGATCGCCGCTGCCAGGATGTTGGTCGTATACTCCGAGGGGCGCTGGTCGGTGTATCCCATTTCGGAACGAGCAATCTCAAAAATAAATGCACCGGCATCCATGCGGTTTGCCACGCGGAACACTGCTCGCGCAGCAACATAGGGTAGCGCCCGCAGATTCATGGCAGGAGTGGTAAAGGTGTGTGGAAGCTGGCGGCGACCACGTGCCAGGTAGAGATTTTGGATGGAGCTGGGAAAAATACCGGCAGCCAATGCTGCCAGGCGAGTCAGGTAGCGGGCCAGAGCAGCTTCTTTTTTACCACCCAGGGATGAAATTTCTACCCACTGATGGATGGTAGCGCGCAGGCGCTCAAAACTTCTTAATCTCAATTTTTCCATCGCGGTAAATTACACTGTCATCCGCTTTGGCTAACAAGGTTTGGATCTCAGGCGAACTCATATGCAACTCCCTAACAATTTATTCGTAGATCTAGGTGAATGAAAATGAAATAGCCAGAAGAATTATAGTACAAGGGTAAGTCAATGAGCAAGGAAGAACTCGAACCGGTGAACGGCCTTGATTGTGAGGCGAGATAATACACCAGCAGAGTAGCAAAGCAGCACGTGGCCGCGACAATAAATGGATCACTCGCCAGATCGAGCCTCCAGGAACCCGAAAATAATTGCCCGCGCCCATTTCTCGGCTATAATTGAATGTGAACCAAAAGAAACAACAACAGATTTATCTTGAGGAGGATAAGCATGAGCGATATATTGGATAAGGTTCTGCAAGATCGAGATCCTTTACAAAAACTGTTAAGCTACGTGCCAGGTTTTAAAGGCTATTTCGAGCGGCAGGACCGGCGCGATGCTGATAAGTTAATACGCGAAACACTGGCGACCCGGGTGCGCCAGGTTTACCAGCGCGTATCGGCCCTCCAGCGTGAACTGGTTTCCCAGAGCGGATTGCAGTATATCGATGATTTGGAAGCTGCTGCTATCAAAATGCAGACTTTTGCCGACCGAATCCGCAGCGCAGCGTATGGCTATGCAGGCATCTTCGATGCGATCAACGTCAATACTGCCGAATTAGACCAGCTGTACGCTTATGACCTGGCCTTGTTCGAATTCGTCGACCGGCTGAACCTGGCGGTAGACCACGTGCAGGAGTTGATGGGTACAGATGGACTGCCCGCGGCGATCCGCAACCTGACCACAATTTCCCAGGAAATGATTGACACGTACAACCTGCGTGAAGAAGTCATCCTGGGGAAATCTTCGGTTGAGTAATCCTGATTTAATCAAAGCTGGAGGCTAACAACATGGCAAGAATATTTGACGTTATTGAATACGCGAGCGAGATGGCCGATGAAATCGTCCGCCGTTTTCCGGAAACCGGCGCAGGCGATTTCCGCATCGGGTCGCAGGTAATCGTCCGCGAATCCCAACGTGCGGTGTTTGCGCGCGATGGTAAAGCTCTGGATGTCTTCGGACCAGGCCGGCATACGATTACGACCGCCAACATCCCGCTGCTGATTGATTTTATTGGCAGGGCGTTCAATGACCGCTCGCCATTCACGGCTGAGGTTTATTTTGTCTCAGTCCGCGAATTCATCGACCGCAAATGGGGCACTCCGCAGCCGATTGTCATTATGACTCCCGGCATGGGCCTCGGTGTGGCACTGATCCAGGGATTTGGAACCTACAGTTTTCAGGTCAGTGATCCCCAGCAATTCGTCACCCAGGTGGTCGGCACCCAGGGCGTCTACCGCACCGCGATATCGAAGATCGCCTGCGAACCATGCTGCTCTCCAAACTCCAGGACACGATTACCGAAATTAAATTCAATACGATCCCGGATCTGTTGAGCATGACGGAAGAACTGGGCAGCGCCATCCGGGCCAAGGGCCAGGATGATTTCCTGGCGCTGGGCGTTACCCTGAAGTCGTTTTATATCGGCAGCCTGCAGCCCTCCGAACGATCGATTGAAGAGCTGCGGTCGCGTGGTTTGCTGGATCTGTCGACTTATACCCAACTGCAAGCTGCAGATGCCATGCGGGATGCAGCCCAGAACCCGAGCGGGGGTGCAGGTTTGACTGCCGGCATCGGGGCAGGGATGGGGATTGGCAACGTGCTCAGCCAGACGCTCTCCGGGCAGGTGGGTGCCGGGGCAGCCGCCGCCAGCCAGCAGCCTGCCGGAGCAGCGGGTGCAGCCGGAATGCCAGATATTATGACCCCGAGTGAGGCCGCGCAGTTCCTGAAGGTTTCAGAAGAAGATGTGGTTGCGGCGATTGAAGCGGGAGACCTTAAGGCTCGCAAACTGGGCACGGCTTACCGGATCAGCAAATCCTCAGTAGAAGATTTCCTCAAAGGTTAAGTCAGCCTGGTTGAAATGCCAAAGCGCCGGTTAAACACCACCGGCGCTTTTTTTGATCCATCCTGTGAAGTCAATTGGGATCAGCTAACTGCATCACTTTCGAGCGGTGCATAAAAAATCAGAAGAGTGCTGCCGTACACCCGCCGGTCGATTTGTTCCAGGTTTAGCAGGGCAACAGGCTCCTCTTCGCGCGGATGGATTTGGACGATCACCCAGGCATCTTCCACAAGCCATCCCGGGTTCGTATCCAGGAGCATCAGGGCCCGTTTCCACAAGCCTTTGTACTGTGGTGGTGCGATATACACATAGTCGAACTGGCGATCTGCCGGGCGCTGCAGGTAAGAAAATGCATCCCCCTGGAGAACATCTGCAGCCGCCTCCAGGCGAGTGTGGATCAGGTTAGCCTGGATCGTGTCGATCGCACTGCGGTGAAGATCGATAAAACGGGCATAATCTGCACCTGTACTTAATGCTTCGATCCCAACCCCACCTGTGCCAGCGAATAAATCAAGAAAAGCTGAACCATATATATCGGGGCCGATAATATTAAATAGAGCCCCTTTGACTCGATCGGTAATCGGCCGGGTTGTATCCCCGGGCACCGATTTCAGCTTCATCCCACGGGCCTTGCCGCGGGTTACACGCAAACCTGGCATTCTTTCTCCCGAGGATTACATATCGACTGCCCGGCGGGCAGCAAGTAGGTTTGCCCGTGGGGCGGTGATCGGCACCACGCAGCCGGTACCGAGCATAAATCGTCTGCCGCCGGTCGCCTGGATAGCGCTGCGGGCTTCCTGGGCGACAATATCGGGAGTGCCCAATACTAACGTGTCCCATTGGCGCAGCCCACCGCAAACCACCCCATCAAAATGAGACAGGGCGTCTCGAAGTGCAGGGGGGGTCTCCTGATCATGCCAGTTCAAAATGTTCACGGGATAGGCAGCGAGCAAGTCAAACATCACGTCGCTGCCATGCAAGTGTAACAGGCGCAGCCAGGCATCTTCAGCAGGAGCCATCACTTCCAGGTCGAGACTCTCGTCCGAATTCAGCGTATTCGCCCGGAGTCAGCAGGCCAAATTGGGCATGCTGAACGGCATAAAACACGCCATCGATGCCGGTTGCCAGTGCAGCCTCAACAAATCGGGAGGTGGAGGCTGCAATCGTATTTAATCCGGCTTTGAGCGCTTCCGGCCAGCGCCGAAGGTGGACGATCAGTCGGTCGCCACCTACTAAGTTTTTCGCCTGAGATAGCGGGCTGAAAATTGTTTGTATGACAGGCACATCCGGGCCGAGCTGCGCGCGGATCAAGCGTAAACATTCCAATTGGGCGCTGAGATGGCCGCGCCCAGGGTCTAATGGTTGCAGTTTTTCCCAATCTTGCGGTTCTTGAATTACCCGGCGCGTATAACCGCGGGTCCCCTCCGGGTTCCCTTCCCACTGATCCTCGGCGCCCCAATCTTTTATACAAAAAGACGATGCCGGTGTGACTTTAACCAGGTCAAAATCGTAGGTAGTTTGAAAATTTACGACCGCAGCAGCCAGGCTATCGGGAGACTGATCGTCAACCGGAAAATGGCGCCATAATGCTACTGGAGTTCGATCTGGCAGCTCGCCCGCGAGGACTGCCATTAATCTTTCGCGTTTGTTCACAATAATAAACCTTTACTCGGTTTCAGACAGGGCCTGGATTTGGGCTTTACTGATGCGTTGGAGCATATTTTTACGATCGAAGTTTTGATCCAGGACGCCCTCCTCATTTATCAACCTGAGCACCTGCTCAAAGGCTTTGATGGCGTCATCATTCTTCTCCTGGGCTTTATACACCAGACCGAGCCCGTAATATGGATCAACGGCGCTGGCATCCAGGCTGGACGCCTGCTGAAAATCCTGGATGGCCTGTTCGAATTTTTCCTGGGAATAATACACCATCCCACGATTGAAGTACTCCTCAATCGAACTGGCTTGGATAAAATCCGGATCGATCGCGGCTTGTTCAGTGACCACGGTTTTGCGCCTGAAAAACTTCATAGTCCTCTCTCCTTTGGCGAGACGTTGGATGCGCGATAGTTAAAGCTTGGAAGTGTCGATTTGCTGGAGGCTCTCCGCGATCGCAGCCTCTTCTTGCTGCTGCTCTGCGAGAAATGAGTCCATAAAGACTGAACGGCGAAGCCTGAGCGCCATCGCTGCTACCTGGTGCAGGTCAGAAGGCATAACCTCCAGGCGATTGTCCGCGGCCGCGTATGCTCGGGCAGCCTCGAACATGGTTATTTCCGCGCGTAATGAATCGATTTCCAATTTCTTAATCATCGCGAGCCCCAAGCTGGCGACTTCATCAGGCAAAATAACCTGATCGAGCAACTCACGCGCATGCTGCACTTCGGCGCGGGCAACAGAAGTCTCCAAGGCGTATTGGGCGATAAGGCTGCGAGGATTTCGAAGATAAAAACGGGCTCTCCGGTAAGCCTCGAGCCGCTCGGCAGGATCCTGCAACCCGCGCAGCACGAGCCGCAAGCCAAATCGATCCATAATCTGAGGGCGCAGGCGCCCTTCCTCAGGATTCATCGAGCCAACCAGGATAAATCGTGAACGGTACGTGGCAGACAACAGCCCGCGGCGGACAGTATATGTACCTTGCGCAGCGGCATCCAGGATAGCATTGATGATTCCATCCTCTAACAGGTTGATTTCATCCACATAGAGTACGTTCTGATCGGCATACGCCAGGAGTCCCCTGCGCAAACGCATTCGGTCGTGCGCGACCACAAGATCATCCAGACCACCCACGACATCCGTCAGACCTGCATTAAGTGGCAGTTCAACCAGGCGCACCCGTTCAAGCACAGCAAGTGGCTCACCCATCGCGAATTTACGAGCACAGTCCGGGCAGACGGCATCAATCCCACCCGATTCAATATCTTCTGGCAGGCACCCATAATGACACAGGCTGCGAGGTATTTCAGGCAGCAAGTCCACCAAACTGCGCACGGCGGTCGTCTTGCCGGTGCCGCGCGGCCCAAGTAGCAGTACGCCTCCGATAGCCGGATTGACCAGGGCAAGCAATAAGGCAACTTTCATTTCCATTTGACCGACCAGCGCCAAAAATGGGTAGGGCAGGACTTCAGCCAGCCCGGCATCACCGGGCTCCACGACCGATGGCAGGCCGCGCCCGGTTACCCGGTCAATCAACTCCCTGAGCGAGCGGGGTGGAGCAGGATCTAGCGATAGAGAAGACTCGGGTGGCAAATAATCATCCATCGTACTCACACCCTCAACGGCTTTCCTGGTTCGCCGATTGGGCCTTACGGCTTTGGGCGAGGCGGTATGCCTGGCGCGCACGCCCATCTTCCATCCGGAGGCGCTGAGATTCATTTTCGGCGACCAGGGGCGGAACCTCCACTGGCTTGCCATCGTCTCCGAGGGCAACATACACCAGATAGGCATTATTGGTAAATGTGCGTTCTCCCGTGATGGGGTTTTCTGCTTCCACGTGAACTTCTGCTTCCATCGATGTACGACCCACATAACTGACTTCGGCAGTCAGGGTAACGAGGTCCGCCAACCGGATCGGCTGCAAAAATGTCATCTGGTCTACTGCCACAGTGACCACCCGGTGTTGGGCATGGCGCATACATGCAAGCGCACCAGCTTCATCAACCAGCTTCATGATAACACCCCCATGCACATTTCCGAGGTGATTGGCGTGTTCGGGCTGCATCAACTGAGAAATCTTAATCCTGGAAACACTGACCGGTTTACCCTGCCGTTCAACCATTCTTTACTCAGCTTTCCACATCGCTGTATGTCCAATACCGGTTGGCAAAGAAATTCCAAAACATGACTACCAGAACCGCAAATGCCAGGGTGAAGTTATGGGCGACAAATTCAGGTGTAAACACGCCCATAATTGAAATGCCAAACGAGGACTCCAGGGCTCGGACTAAGGCGGGCTCCATAAACGCCAGGATCGGGATCCGGATAGCCAGACCGATCACACTGACGATTGCAAACTCGATGAGCTGGCGCCTGACCTCTTTGGTACGCGAAATTGGGGTAGGTCCAGTAGCGGTTCCATGTGAAATTGCTCAGGATGGCGCAAATAAATGAAATGATACCAGCATACAAAAATGGCATGGCGAACAGGTTGACCAGCAGATTCATAACACCGAAATCAACCACTGCCCCAATAATACCAACTACAGCAAAGCGCATAAACCGACCGCGCTCGCGTGAATTTTTAATAATAATCATCCCAAACCCAATTTTTCCTTGAAATAAGGGATGGTCTTGGACAGACCTTGTTCGAGGTCGATTTCAGGCTGCCAGGCAAGTACATTTTGGGCACGTGTGATATCGGGGCGGCGGCGCTGAGGATCTCCCTGAATGCGATTGGCAGGCTTAAATTCAATCCCAGCGGTGTTCCCGGTCATCCGGTTGATAATATCTGCGAATTCAAGGATGCTCGTTTCCACCGGGTTGCCAATATTCACCGGCTCGGTATAGTCGGAGAGCAGCAGGCGTTCGATGCCATCGACAAGGTCATCAACATAGGTGAAACTACGTGTTTGCGAACCATCCCCGTATACAGTAAGCGGCTTTCCGAGCAGAGCCTGTTGCAGGAAATTAGGGACGACACGCCCATCATCCACATGCATACGCGGGCCATAAGTGTTAAATATGCGTACGATCCGGGTATCGATATTATGCGTGCGGTGATAAGCCATGGTGAGTGCTTCTGCAAAGCGTTTCGCTTCATCGTAAACCGAACGCGGCCCAATCGGATCGACGTGCCCCCAGTAGGCTTCCTGCTGCGGGTGTTCGAGTGGATCACCGTAGATTTCACTGGTAGAGGCGAGTAGAAAACGCGCTTCGTGTGCGCGCGAGAACTCCCAGCGTGTTGTGCGTGCCCAAAGCACCCGCCTTCATCGTCTGGATGGGAAGATTTAAATAGCCATAGGGGGAATCGCTGTTAGGGCTGGCAGGCGATGCAAAGTGGAGCACAGCATCCACCTTACGCGGGACGAATATAAAGTTTGAGACGTCGTGCCGGATGAAAGAAAAGGCCGGATTACCAGCCAGATGGGCCAGGTTACCTGGGTTTCCGGTTAGGAAATTGTCCATCCCGATGACTTCATGCCCACGCGATAGAAACCGATCACTCAGATGAGAACCGAGGAACCCTGCCGCCCCTGTAAGTAAAATGCGCATACTACCTCCAGAATAAATTCGAATTAGCCCGTAAGTGTAATTCTGATAAAACCAAGTTATACCCCACCAATCGAAATGTTACCTTACAAATCACTAATAATCCCGTGGTAATCCAATGTGCCCGATGTGAACAAACACATTCCCCGGATTGGGGGATGGGGATTTCTTGCCAGTGAGGGATATTACCAAATCGCGGCCACCCTGCCAATCATCCAACAGATCAGATGAAAAGTTATTTCCAATCCAAACGGCTGATCAAGCCATCTCCGGTAAGCTGGCGACCGGCACCAGAATCAACATCGACCAGCCATAAATTCCCCTGGTAAATCAATGCCAGGTCGAACAAATCTGGATCTTCGTCAAGCTGGGGAGCCCAGACCACCCGCTGAGGTTCGATGCCTGGCGCGCCGTTTTCCGGGAATAACACGTTACGGTTGGAACCATCGCGGTCCATGACTACCAGCTGGTAGCGGCTCGTTTCAGACTGAGATGGAAACACAGCCTGCAAATAAGCCACCTGGTAAGCATTCTCGCCAGAAGCGAGTTCCCGCGCCGGTGAAGGGGATGGATATGCAAACATACCCGCCTGGGTTACCAGCGCGACAGGTGCACCCTGCAAGACTGGCACCGCAGTAACATCAAAAACCTGGGAGTTCTCAGCAGCGCTGCCATTTTCTTGGGCAACATGATCGACAGTATAAACCGCTGTACTATCCGGGCTCCAGCCGAGACCCGGCACCCAGGCCCAATCGCCAAACGTCTGAAAGGGGGTGACGTCATAAACTTTCACCAGGCTGCCGTCTGCCAGATTTACCAGTCCAACACCATCCGGGCGAACAAAAGCCAACTGCTGCCCATCCGGCGCCCAGGCAAACGAGGTGCCCCACCAACCATAGACACCTCCGGCGTTCGATTCCACAAGCAGCTCCGGGTCCGAAACCCACCCGGTTGGGCTGAAGCTAACCAGAATCAAGTCATTGTTCGCCTGCCAACCGGGGGCAGTACTACGCGGCTCAACCGTCGAATAGGCAACTTGCAAGACGGCATCCGGCAGCCATTCTGCATAATGGACAATATTCTGCGCCTCAAGATCGACAAGCAGTCCGGAATCGTCCAATTTGGCGACCCACAGGCTGTTAATTTCATTTTCATCGGTGCTCTTGCGAGTGAATAACAACCATTCACCATCAGGTGAAAGAGAAAACACCCTGCCATCCAGATCGCTGGTTGTTACAACCGGTTTCCGCTCACCCGTCTGGCCTTCTAACAACCAGGCATTACCACCCGCCAGATAAACAATGCGACCCGGCAATGCCACCGGCGCAAAAGGACTCTGGCTGCCAACCATCACAATTTCAGGCACTGGCTCTTGGACAATCACGGACTTGACTGGATTGCGTGAAACTTCCTGGTTATCCTCGTACAACCGCCGGTATGTTATCTCCTGTGAACCATTGACACCTGCCTGGACAAGCCGCCGTTCACCTTCGGGCAGGGCCTCATTGCGCAGGATACGGGATTCATAAGGAATTGTCAACTGTTCAATATCGAACTCTTCTCGCACCCGGGTGACGCGCACCTGTGCACCATCGGTCAGGATTGTGAACAAAGGCGGGTCTGTGCGATCCAATTCACCAAGCTCCAGACCGGTGGCAGAGATGGCTTGTTCAACCGTACTCCCTTGAGGAAGTTCGACAGATGCACTTTCGCTGGCTGTCTGGACATTTATCTGGATGGATACCTGAGGCGCCTGGACCGGGCTGCAGGCTGTAACCAGGAGGAAAACCAGACAAAGAAAGACGAGGAGACGAAAATGGTATAATCCCATGTTGCAGTTATTAGACCGCGACTCACTCAAGGCATCCGGCTGCCACGGACGATCATCTGACCATTGGCAATCGTTATCTCATCAATACGGACACTCGCGTCGGATTGGGTGAGCTGCTGAATAACCAGGGAGTTGATTTTCGAAGTAAGCTGGTCGCGGAGTGAAGTGGGAACCGAAAACGGGCCCACAGCGATAGAAACAAGCTCGACATACGGGATTCCACTGGCATCGATCCTGGGCATGAGAACCATTTCAGCATCTAAGGAGAAGCCCGCCTGCTGCACCAGGCCAGTCGCCGTGATTTCCCCGTCCCGCAGCAGGATTTGAGGATTGGTCAGCACAGGTAAGTCAGATTTCGCCAGCTCAGTTGCAACTACGGAAGTCAACTCGCTTTCCGTAATCGTGAGCTCAAACTGCCCGGTTTGGGCAAAATCATTCAATGATTCGCGGGCTTCTGTTTCCAGCTGATCGACTGCTTCGGTAGTCACCGGGACATTCGCCTGGGAAGCTTCTGTACGGCGGGTAAAGAGATTACATGCGCTACCAACAAACAAGAGGGTCATCAACCAGATCAAGATTAACCCCTGGGTTTTGTTAAACTTCATCATCAACGTTCTCCTTTATAACCAATAAGCGAAACAGGTCGATTATAGCATGTCCGATAAACCAGATACACCCCTCATGGCGACCACCGCATTGCTCGAGGCGCTGCTGTTCGTAGCACCTGGACCAGTGGCTGCCAGCCAATTGGGAACTGCACTCAACCTGAGTGCAGGTGAAATCGAAAAAGAACTCGAAACGTTGAGCAGCGAGCTCAGCGAGCGTGGCCTGCGCCTGCAGCGCCACCTGGGGCGTTACCAGCTTACCACTGCTCCGGAGACAGCCGAGACCGTAGAAGTATTCCTGGGACTGGAAGCCACAAGCCGATTAAGTAAAGCCGCTCTGGAGGCGCTGGCGATCATTGCCTACCAGCAGCCAGTCACCCGGCCGCAGATCGATGGCATCCGGGGAGTAAACAGCGATGGAGTGTTAAAAAACCTGCTGAGCAAAGGATTAATTCAGGAAGCTGGACGGACCGAAGGACCGGGGCGGCCAATTTTGTACACGACCACCAGTGATTTTCTACAGCACTTTGGGTTGAGCAGCCTCGATGAACTGCCGCCGCTGGAACTTGAAAGCGAAGACAGCCTCCCGCTTGAACAGGAAGACCTTCTCAAGGACTGAACATGCCAGCCGATCGATTGCAAAAAATTCTTGCCCAGGCAGGATATGGATCCCGCCGGAGCTGTGAGCAAATCATCCAGGCGGGACGTGTCAGGGTGAATGGTCAGGTCGCCGAATTAGGCAGCAAGGCCGATCCACACACCGACCGGATTGAAATAGACGGGATGCCAATACCTCCACCCGAGAAGCTGGTTTATATTGCCTTGAATAAACCGCGTTATGTTATTTCTGCGGTTACCACCCCCGATCGTCGCAAAACAGTCATCGACCTGGTCGATATCGATGAGCGGGTTTTCCCGGTGGGGCGGCTGGATGTAGACAGCGAGGGTTTGATTCTGCTGACTAACGATGGTGAGCTGGCGAACCGTTTAACACACCCGCGCTATGGGCACGAAAAAGAGTACCACGTACTTGTGAATCGCCGGCCCGATTCAGAACAACTGGAGGCCTGGCGGCGGGGCGTGGTCCTGGAGGATGGATACCGCACCGCCCCAGCCATGGTGTTTGTCCGGTCTGCGAACAGAAAAGGGACCTGGCTGAAAATAATCTTAACCGAAGGCCGCAAGCGCCAGATTCGCGAAACCGGCAGCCAGATCGGTTTGAATGTTTCCCGCATCCTGCGGGTGCGGATTGGCAGCTTGGAGCTGGGCAACCTGAAACCAGGCGAGTGGCGCTACCTGACGGCAGGTGAAGTCAAAGCGCTGCAAAAGCCTGCTCCGGCGCCCCGCAAAAGCCGGAAACCAGGAGCAAGTCCACCAACCAAGGGCTCCAAAAAGCCCGCGAAGAAAAGATGATTTGAGGGTATAACTGTCAGGCGGACGTACAAATAACACCAGATCTCTAAGAAGGAAATTTATTTTAACAACGGCGTGTGGGAGCAGGGCTTAATTTGTTCCTATATCGGTATTTTATCCTAATCATAGATACCATAAGTCCGTGATCGTGTAAAATTAGTCGTATGAGTTGCGCTACCTTCAAGTTGCAACAAGAATTACACATACAACATTCCTGGCCCTTATCCGGGGGCGGAGATTAATAAAAAGTATATGCCAGCTCAAAAAGCGACTATCTCCCAACGTGTACGCTACTGGTTTGACAACATGATGTCTACCGGGACTATCGGCCTGATCGTGACGCTTGCGATCAGCACCCTGATACTGCTGGCATTCATAGCGCTAATCGCCTGGTTGACGCCAGATGGGCGTGAGTTCGGCCTGGGTGGTTTGATGTGGATGGGATTATTACGAACGTTGGATCCCGGGACGATGGGAGGTGACCGAGGTTCGCTGCCATTCCTGTTAGCTATGCTGGGTTTCACAATTGGGGGTATCTTTGTGGTTGGATCCTTAATTGGTATCCTGACCACTGGTTTGGATGCGCAGATCGACCGCATGCGGAAAGGACGATCGGTCGTCCTGGAACACAACCACACTGTGATCCTGGGATGGTCTGCGCAGATATTTTCGATCCTGTCCGAGCTGGCGATTGCCAATGAAAATCAAAAAAAGGCAGCAGTGGCAATTCTATCGGAGAAAGACAAAGTCGAAATGGATGATGAGATCACCGGGCGAATTGGGCGGGTTAAAAATCTGAAGATTGTCTGCCGGACCGGCAACCCGATCGATCCCAGCGATCTGGATATTATCAACCCGACCAACGCAAGATCAATCATCGTATTGACCCCAGAGAATATACCGAACCCGGATACCCTGGTGTTGAAAACAATCCTGGCGCTTAGCAGTAAAGGATACGGAGAAGGTAAGAAATACCATGTTGTGGCAGAAATTCGCAATCCGCAAAACCTTGACGTGGGATATTTAATTGGGCAAAACAGGGTCACATATTTGGACACTGACGATCTGCTCACTCGCCTCACCGCCCAAACCTGCCGTCAGTCGGGGCTCTCAATTATCTATACAGACTTAATGGATTTCGAAGGTGATGAAATCTATTTCCAGGAGGAGAAAGGGCTGGTTGGACTCTCGTATGCGGAAGCCTTGTTTGCATACGACGATTCCAGCGTAATTGGCATCCGGTATACATCCGGCGACATAAAATTGAACCCACCCATGGAGACAATCATCCAGGTCGGCGACAAGATTATCGCCATCTCAGAGGATGATGACACTGTGCGCCTATCTGGAAAAACCGATTTCCAAGTTAATGAAACTGCCATCCGAACGGTTGAGCCTGCCGAAGTAAAACCAGAAAGAACCATCCTTCTGGGTTGGAACCACCGGGCGGCAGGTATCATTCGTGAATTGGATGAGTATGTCGCACCTGGCTCAGAACTTCAGATTGTTGCCGAATTGGAAGATGCCGACCGGCAAGTTGCTCAATTGAAAGATCAAATGCAAAACCAGGCAGTGCGTTATTTGCCGGGTGACACCAACGACCGAAGGCTGCTCAACAGCTTAAATTTAGAAACTTACCAGCACATTATTCTGCTTGGTTACTCAGATTTACTTGACGCACAACAAGCGGATGCCAGGACCCTGGTGACCCTGCTGCATCTACGCGATCTGGCGGAAAAAATGGGGCGGACTTTTTCAATTGTCAGCGAAATGCAGGATTTACGCAACCGCACGCTGGCAGAAATCGCCAGAGCAGATGACTTCATCGTCTCAGAAAAATTAATCAGCCTGATTCTTTCCCAAATCTCGGAAAATCGCGAACTAGCACTTGTATTTCAAGATTTGTTCGACCCGGAAGGCGCAGAGATCTACTTGAAATACGCTTCAGATTATGTAGAATTGGGCAAACCTGTTAACTTCTATACTGTCATAGAGGCCTGCCGGCGGCAAGCAGCCACTGCAATCGGCTACCGAATTTACAAGGAGGCCGATTTGGCCGGACGAAATTACGGGATTTACCTTAATCCGGTGAAGCAAGATATGGTGACGTTCGATCGGAAAGATCGAATTATTATGCTTTCTGAAAGTTAATCATTTCGTAAATTATTGGTAGTAAACTAATGTGAATATTTCCTCTCCCTCCTATGAGCGCGATTCAGACCACCCTACCTCCCACTTCCACCCCCTGGATAAAAACAATCGCCGCCAGGATTACCTGGGAACAAGTGCTTTTCGCCGGGATCGTCCTCCTGACGATCATTACACGGTTCACAGACCTGGGCGTGCGGACGATGAGCCACGATGAGACCCAGCACACCTATTTTTCCTGGCTGTTTTTTAAGGGCAACGGCTATACGCATACCCCGCTGACCCATGGCCCGCTCCAATTCCATCTCATCGCCCTGAGCTTTGCACTCTTCGGGGATACCGATTTCGCAGCGCGCATCCCGCATGCCCTCGCCAGCGTGCTCGCGGTTCTCTTCCTTTGGAATTTCCGGCGCTACCTGGGCCGGACTGGCACCCTGGTGACAGCCGTGCTGATGCTGATCTCCCCCTACATGCTGTATTACGGTCGCTATGCACGCAACGAAGCCTTCGTCGTACTTTTCGGTCTGATCACGATCTGGGCCATTCTACGCTACCTGGAAAGCGGGCAAAATCGCTACCTGATTTACATGACCGCGGCAACTGCCCTGCACTTTACCGCCAAAGAAACCGCGTTCATCTATTCCGCGCAGGCATTATTATTTCTTTCGGTGGTGCTCATCCAACGGGTCACCAATCGCCCGTGGCGCAAGCCAGTTTTTTACCGCCCATTCCTGTTGGCGGTGATTGCCGGATTTCTCCTGATAGGAACAGGGTTTGTCGTTGCAGTGATGAACACCGCCACGCCGGAGGGCCAGGCGAGCTTGTTCCCATCATTCATGATCATGTTCCCAGAAATCCTTGGTCTGCTGAGCCTAGGGCTGGCAATCTTTTTTGTCATCCGGGGCGTAGGGATGACAGAAATCCGCCGGGAGCGCGCCTTTAACCTGGTGATGCTCATTGGGTTGCTGGTGCTACCACATCTTTCGCCAATTCCGGTTACGTATTTGGGCTGGAACCCGTTGGATTACAGCAACCAGGGAATGCTGCGCACAGGCATCGTGCTCGCACCCATTGTTTTGTTGACGATTGGCCTGGGTGTCTGGTGGAACTGGCGCCTGTTTCTGGTGAATATGGCCGTGTTTTACACAATTTTCACGGTTTTCTACACCACACTCTTCACCTACGGGGCTGGATTTTTCACCGGGCTGGTTGGGTCGCTGGGGTATTGGTTGGAGCAGCAAGGCGTGCAGCGCGGCTCCCAACCCTGGTATTATTACCTGCTAATCCAGGTGCCGGTGTACGAATATTTGCCCGCCATCGGCACAATCCTGGCGGGGGGGATTGTCTTAATACGCGGTATTAAGAATCGATTCAGGCAACCAGACGCGTTGGATGCAGATGATCAGGTTGTTTCCGGGTTTGCAGAAGACATCCAACCCGAGCTGGAACCGGACGTTGGTGTGCACCCAGACGAGACCACCCAACTCCCGGAGACCTATCCCCAGGATGCACCCTTTCTTCCGATGATGGGCTTCTGGGCGATTACAAGCCTGGCAGCCTACACGATCGCCGGAGAGAAAATGCCCTGGCTGACGGTTCACATCACCCTGCCTTTCATCTTGCTTGCCGGATGGGGCATCGGGCAGCTGATAGACCGCATCGATTGGAAGTTATTCCTAAAGCAAAAGGGGCTGCTGGTGCTGCTGCTGCTTTACCTGTTCACTCGCAGTTTAAATTCGGCATTTGAGATGACCGGAAAGTTATTTTCAGGAGGGCTGATCCTGCCGCCTGATTGGCCAGGCTTTATTGCCTATGTTTTGTTCGCGCTGCTGGCAGGCGGCCTGCTGCTCTATTTACTGCGTACGTGGTCGCCATCCCAATTCGGCAAGCTGGTTACGCTTGGCTTCTTCGGAGTGATGGCATTCCTGACGGCCCGCACAGCTTACCAGGCAGCCTTCATCCACTACGATCAGGCCACCGAGCTGCTGGTGTATGCGCATGCAGCCCCTGCCAACAAAATGACAACCGACCAGATCGCAGAAATATCAAACCGCATCAACCAGGACCTTTCCCTGGGTGTGGCATACGACAATTCCGATGGCGCGGATGACCCAGCTTCCGCGTGGCCATTAACCTGGTATCTGCGTAACTTCACGAATACCCGCTCCTACGGGAATGAAATCCCCCGCGAGCTCGTGCAGTACCCGATTATTTATGCCAGCGACCGGAATTGGGAAAAGGTCGAGCCGCTGCTGCGAGATGCATATGATTCCTTCCAATATGTGCGCATGTGGTGGCCAGTCCAGGATTATTTCAACCTGACCTGGGAACGTATCTCACAGGCACTGACGGACCCACAGATGCGCCGGGCGCTGATAGATATCTGGCTCAACCGGGATTACCGCGCCTACGCCCGAGCGACCAACCAGGACCTTTCTTTACCCAACTGGCAGCCATCGCGCAGCTTCCGCATGTATGTACGCAAAGACGTCAGCAGCCAGATCTGGCAGCGCGGCAGCCAGATTGTCCAGATCGATCTACCCGAAGATCCATATGTGGATGGGCAGATCGATCTCCAAGCCAGCCAGATCAATGGGAGTCAGGGTAGCGAGCCCGGGCAGTTCCAATCTCAACGCGGCATTGCTGCAGCGGCGGATGGCACACTTTATGTTGCCGACACCCTTAATCATCGTATCCAACATATTTCGCAAGATGGGGATGTCATTGGTACCTGGGGGACATACAGCGGCTCAGAAACGAGCCTATCCGGACAATCGCCTCCCGGAACTTTTAATGAGCCCTGGGATGTCGCCGTTGGTCCGGACGGCATGGTGTATGTTGCCGACACTTGGAATAACCGCATCCAAAAATTCACAGCGGATGGAGAATATATCACCAGTTGGGGTTATTTCGGGCAGGCAGAGGCGCCAGATGCCTTCTGGGGGCCGCGTGCTGTAGCCGTGGATGGTCAGGGGAGAGTTTTTGTCAGTGATACAGGCAATAAGCGCGTGGTGGTATTCGACAGCGAAGGATTCCCCTTGAGTGTGATCGACGTCGGACTCAACGAGCCGGTTGGGATCGCGGCCGGACCCGATGGGCGGATCTACATTGCCGATACCTGGAACCAGCAGATTGTCGTCGTAAATGAAGTCGCGGCCAATATCTTCACACCGGAATTCAGCTGGGCGATCGATGGATGGTACAGCCAATCCCTGGATAACAAGCCATATCTGGCAGTCGATGAGAACAATCGGGTCTTTATCACCGATCCAGAAGGTTACCGAGTCATTGAATTTTCAGGAAGTGGAGAGTTTGTAAACACCTGGGGTGTCTTTGGCAGTGATGCGAACGCATTCCAGCTCCCCTCCGGAATAACGGTTTCTGGAAACGGCCTGGTCTGGGTAAGCGATACCGGGGGCCACCGAGTCATGCTTTTCCAGGTGCCTTAAGAGGAACGATGCAAACGACTCCAGAAATCAAGCAGAAGTGGTTTGAACGCCCGCTGCTCGGAAGTCTCAATATCAACTGGGAGGCAGTGTTCTTTACGGCAATCCTGTTGTTTGCCGTGTTCACCCGCTTCTACGATCTAGAATCGCGGGTCATGAGCCATGACGAGAGCCTGCACACTTACTTTTCTTGGAAGCTCTTCCAGGGAGAAGGGTATGTGCACGACCCGATGATGCACGGCCCGCTCCAGTTCCACCTGGTGAGCTGGTCGTACTTTTTACTGGGCGATTCGGATTTTTCGGCGCGTGTCCCGGCGGTATTGTTTGGCATTGCCAGCATTGCATTTTTACTCGCCTTCCGCCGCTACCTAGGCCGCTTGGGGGTCATACTGGCAGCTTTCCTGCTGGTCATTTCTCCATATATGCTTTACTACGCCCGGTATGTGCGGAATGAATCGTTTGTCGTGTTTTTTGGGCTGGTTTCCATGTGGGCAGTCTTGCGCTACCTTGAAACCGGTAAAGGTCGGTATTTGCTGTGGCTTACAGCTGCCTCTGCATTGCATTTTTCCACAAAGGAAACGGCGTTTATCTATACCGCGCAGCTGCTCCTGTTTCTGGGACTGCTCTTCCTAAATCGAGTTACCCAAAAAACCTGGTCGAACCGTATGTATAAAGTGGCATTCCTGGTTCTGCTGCTCCTGGCAGCCGTGCTGCTAGGACTGGCAGCACGCGAAGTGATGTTTGCCGGACCAGCGGACGCCAGCACAGCTCCAACCGTTGCACAGCCGGCAGTGCCGGGTCAGGCCAGCGGAGCTGAACAATTATTGGATATGCCTGCATTCCTGACGATTCTTCCCGCCAGCCTGGGCGTGGTTGCCCTGCTGCTGGCATTGTTTTTCCTGATTCGCGATCTGGGAACCAGCTACCTGCGCAATGAACGTGCCTTCGGGCTGATCCTGTTGTTAGGCACCCTGGTGCTCCCCCAACTTTCACCGATTCCAGTGCGGTTTATGGGCTGGCCCGTGCCCGATACACCCGGCGCCATCCAGACAATGACCCTGACCGAGGTGATGCATTTTGTCATCTTTCTAATCCCGCTGACTCTGGTGGCAGTTATCGCCGGGCTGTGGTGGAATGCTCGCCGCTGGCTGGTAAATGCTGCCCTTTTCTACGGGATATTTATTGTTCTGTACACGACAAACTTCAACAATCCAAGCGGATTCATCAGTGGACTGGTTGGCTCCCTGGGTTACTGGATGGCCCAGCAAAGCGTTCAGCGCGGCTCCCAGCCCTGGTACTATTACCTGCTTATCCAGATACCCGTATACGAATACCTGGCAGCGTTTGGCAGCCTGACCGGCATTGTGATCTTTATCCGGCGGCGCTTCTTGCGGCGGTCAAACGAAGCCAACCGCCAGGCAGGAATTCTGGCAGAGCTGAATGAACCTGCAGACACCGACGTAATGGCTGAGGCCAGTCTGACCATTAGCTCCACCCAGTCAGACCTCCCGGAACCCCAGGCAACCGGAAACGATTTATTGGAAATAGAAAATTCCTCTGAAGAAAGCGGCGAAACTCTAGCGCTATACCTGCTGATCTTTTGGACCATCTCAAGCCTGCTGGCATACACCCTGGCAGGCGAAAAAATGCCCTGGTTGACCGTGCACATTGCTCTACCAATGATCCTGCTGGCGGGCTGGGGCTTTGCCCAAGTCATTCAGGGGATCGACTGGCGAGCGTGGAGCGAACGGCGCGGCTGGCTGACGCTGCTGACCCTGGTCGTAGTGGTGCTGGGCTTATTCGCCGCCGTGTCCGCGTTACTTGGGATGCACCCACCCTTTCGTTCTAACCAGCTCGCCGACCTGCAGGCCACAACTCGCTTTTTAAGTACACTCGTAATCCTTGGCCTGAGCGGTTTCGGGCTGGTTAGGCTTGCTAAAAACTGGCCACGCGGCGAGATTTTCAGACTGGCGCTGATTGTGTTAGCATCGGGCGGTGCCCTGCTGACAGCCCGGACGGCTTTCCAGGCAGCTTATATAAATTATGACCAGGCAAACGAATTCCTGGTTTATGCCCACAGCGCCGTGGGAGTAAAGGATGTGCTGGCCCGTATCGATGATCTCTCCCGACGTACGACAGATGGAATGGCACTGCAGTTCGGTTACGACGACGACACCTCGTGGCCGATGACCTGGTACACGCGCAATTATTACAACCACCGCTATTACGGCAACCAGCCTGGCAAGGACCTGCGCGAGTTGCCAGCCATCATTGTTGGCGACAATAATTTTGGGAAAATCGAACCAGTCGTCGGACAAGCATTCTACAAATTTGAATATATTCGCATGGTCTGGCCCAACCAGGATTATTACAACCTGACGCTGCAACGCATCTGGGATTCCATCCGCAATCCACAAATGCGCGCCGCACTATTCCAAATCTGGCTCAACCGAGATTTCACCCAATATGGGGATGCCCTCGGCCGGTCGATATCGCTCGAGCAGTGGAGTCCAGCAGACCGAATGCGGCTATATATCCGTAAGGATGTTGCCGCCCAGCTATGGGATTACGCCAGCGGACCGGTGTCAGCGGAAGTCATCGCGGATCCTTATGAAGGCGGTGATGTCGTCTTCAATGCCGATCAAATCGTTGGGATGCCAGGCAGCGCGCCGGGTCAATTCCAGGGGCCGCGTGGCATCGCCGTTGCACCAGACAGCAGCCTGTATGTGGCGGATGCCGATAATAACCGCATCCAACACTTCAGCCCCCAGGGCGAACTAATCAACTCTTGGGGCACATTTGCAGATGCGACGGCCGGCGATGCGCCTGGTGGCACCTTCAGCCAACCCTGGGGTGTGGCAGTTGGGCCAGATGGCAGCGTCTATGTGGCAGACACCTGGAATCATCGGATTCAAAAATTCAGCCCGGAAGGTGATTTCCAGACAATGTGGGGGTATTTTGGCCAGGCTGAAGCGCCGGATGCCTTCTGGGGGCCTCGCGATGTGGCTGTAGACAGCCGGGGACGAATTTTTGTAACCGACACGGGCAATAAACGGATCGTCGTTTTTAACAGCGATGGGCAGTTTGTGACCCAATTTGGCGAGTTTGGCCTGGAACCGGGGAATTTCGACGAGCCCGTAGGTGTGGATGTGGATTCGAATGGCAGAGTTTACGTCGCCGATACCTGGAACCAACGCATCCAGGTCTTTGCTGAATCAAACGGTGAATTCTTTGTCGATCGGGTATGGGATATTGCCGCATGGTATGGGCAATCCCTGGATAATAAACCGTATATCAACGTGGATGCCAATGGTCATATCTTTATCACCGACCCAGAAGGCGCCCGGGTGATCGAGTTCGATGAGACAGGCCAGTTCATCCGCTATTGGGGAAGCGCAGGAGCAGGTCCAACGAATTTCGGCCTGGCTGCAGGAGTGGCTGTGGACGGCGCGGGTGGTGTATGGGTCAGTGATGCAGGCAATCAGCGATTAATGCATTTTACGCTGCCGTGAGTTGTTGCGAGCAAACAAACCACCCTGGACCCCATTTGAGCAGTAAATTTCTCGAGTAACATACCCGACTGGCTCAAGCCGGATCAATGGGGGACCTAAAGAGTCCTACCAGGGACCGGGTTTGATCGCCCTGGTTGCTATATACGTTGGTACAAACTTCCCCAGCAGATCCACCTCTTCCGGTGGGTTCCGATCCTCATAAAATCCCGCAATTAAGAATCCGGCATCGATTTGCCCACCGATCTGGTCATCTAACGTATGGCTGAATTCCAATGGGCGCCCTTCGGCCACAAAATCTTCGATCTCATCGGGCGAGCGGAGTTCCAGGTCCGAAAATGGGAGCGGATAACGCACATCAAAGCGAGCTTCGTACTCCAATGCATCAATATCAAAAATATAAACCCAGGGATTCCCAAAAGCGGCCAATAGTACGCCGCCCTGGCGCAGCACCCGGTATGCTTCGCGCCAGACAGAACGCACCTCAGGAACAAAATTGTTAGAAACCGGGTGGAACACCAGATCGAAACAGGCTGAATCCAGCAAGGATAAGTCGCGCATATCACCCTCGACCGTGCGGATGAGCAGCCCTTCCCGGGCAGCAACCTCCTGGTCACGCGCCAGCTGGCGAGGCGAGTTATCGAATACAGTCACCTTTGCTCCGGCAGCAGCCAGGATTGGCCCCTGCTGACCTCCGCCCGAAGCCAGGCACAACACATCCCGACCTCTCAGCGGCTGGGGGTACCATTCCTGCGGAACAGGGATATTAGGCGTCAGGTGGATCGCCCACTCGCCGCGGCGGGCGGCTGCGATCGCTTGCGCGCTAACAGGGATCGTCCAGCGGTTGCCCAGTTCCACCGCGCGGTTCCAGGCCCGGCGATTAATTTCTCGAACATCCATTTTCTCGCCTCCTTGATGGGTGATTCTGATATTTTTTCCGCATTCCAATCAGGGTGAATTCCATACGGCTAACTGGCTGAATTTTATCGCAGCCAGGCAATGATGCACGCACAAATCCGGACCCCCGGCAGGATGGTCTCGCCCAATTAGCTCGCCGGGAGCTTCGGTAAACATACAGGCGACCCAGCGCCGGGTGGAAACTCATCCAGCAGAACGGCAGCGTCTCCATTTTGGGCAGATAGGGGCCTGCTGACAGGCAACCCGGACTGGTCGAGATACCGGATAAATGCACATTCACCTTGCACCTCCGGCAGGCTGCGAAAACGATCATCCGTAAGGCGCATATAAGCCAGACTGTCAGAGATCGATATGGAATATTCTGCATTGCCTCCGATCGCAACTCGCATCAAAGAATTTGGATCTGCACCCCACACCCTGGCAGCTGAGTTTAATCAACCCCGATGAGGGTCCTTCATGGTCTGCTTGCATACCTACACCTCACTGGACACCATGTTATCCCGGAGTTTTGTTTTACGGGCAAGGGCAGTGTGCGATTTTCACAAAGAAGCGTTTCGGGGTAGTGGTTACCACCTTTGCTGATAACCACTACCTCAATTTCATTTCTGTTTTCAAGCGGAGCACAAAAGATGTTCCATGCTGATTGCCTTTTGTGAAAGCAGTGAGAAGCTGGATTGTTATGGTAACGATTCCACATGACCCGGTGGTATAATCTGTGCGGCATCCGTCCGACCCCAAAATCAAGTGGGAGACAATATTTCATGAAATTACACGAGTACCAGTCGAAACAAATTTTCGCCAAATATGGCATCCCTATCCCGCGTGGGAGAGTAGCGGCGACCGCAATGCAGGCCAAAGAAATAGCCGAAGAATTGGGTGGCCGCGTTGTGATTAAATCGCAGGTATTGGTTGGCGGGCGGGGAAAAGCCGGGGGTATCCGACTGGCGAAAAACCCGTCCGAGGCAGAGGAATTCGCAACTAAAATCCTGGGCATGGAGTTAAAAGGACTCCCGGTCCGCAAAGTTTTAGTTGATGAAGCCGCCGACATCCGGCATGAAATTTACCTGGGCGTTACGAACGACCGGGCTGCCCGCAAGCCCGTTTTCATGGCATCCTCTGCTGGGGGTGTAGAAATCGAGGAAGTGGCGCGTGTTACACCCGAAAAGATCATCAAAGTGCACGTCGATCCCCTGCTGGGACTGCGCGATTACCAGACCCGGGATCTGGCAGCGGGAATTGACCTGCCGCGCGAGCACTGGAGAGCGTTTGGGCAAATTTGCAGTGGATTGTGGCGGGCGTACCTGGAAAACGATGCTACGCTGGCAGAGATCAACCCACTGGTGGTAACCGGCGCCAATCAACTGCTCGCCGTCGACGGCAAAATGCTGATCGATGATAACGGACTGTTTCGGCACCCAGAATTAAGCGAAATGCGCGACCTGGATGTGGAAGCTCCGGCCGAGATCGAGGCTCGAAAATACGGATTGACCTATATCAAGCTGGATGGCAATATCGGCTGCATGGTCAATGGAGCAGGGCTGGCGATGGCCACCATGGATATCGTCAAGCTGTTTGGCGGCGAACCAGCCAATTTTTTGGATATTGGTGGAGGCGCAAGTGCCGATAAAGTATCCGCAGCACTGCGTCTGATACTGGCTGATCCAAATGTTAAAGCAGTGCTGTTTAATATTTTTGGCGGTATTACCCGCGGTGACGAAGTGGCGCGCGGTATCCTGACAGCCCTGGAAGAAGTGCAAACCGATGTGCCGATGGTCATCCGCCTGGTGGGAACCAATGCCGAAGAAGGGCGCCAATTGTTGGCGGACGCTGATATGATCACGGCAACAACCCTGGCAGAAGCCGCCCAAAAAGCTGTTGCTGTGGCACGGGGAGGTTAAACAATGAGTGTATTGGTTGACAAAGATACTCGCCTGGTTGTGCAGGGAATAACCGGCCGCGAGGGAATGTTCCATACCGAGCAGATGGTTGCGTACGGCACGAATGTGGTCGCGGGTGTGACCCCCGGCAAGGGCGGAGAATGGGTGGAAGGCAAAATACCAGTGTTCGATTCCGTCCGTATCGCGGTGGAATCCACCGGAGCAAATACCAGCATCATTTTCGTTCCGGCCCGTTTTGCTGCCGACGCCATGTTTGAAGCCGCTGATTCGGGTGTGGCGCTGATCATCTGTATCACCGAGGGCATTCCGGTGGTTGACATGATGAAAGTGCGCAACTATATCGATCAGAAAAATGTGCGGTTGGTTGGTCCCAACTGCCCGGGGCTGCTCACGCCTGGAGAAGCAAAGGTCGGGATCATTCCAGGTGATATTGCTTTCCCGGGTAATGTGGGTGTGGTTTCGCGCTCGGGTACACTCACCTATGAAGTTTTATATGCACTCAAACAGGTTGGCATGGGTGCCAGCACCTGCGTCGGGATCGGGGGTGACCCCATTAATGGGACCAATTTTATTGATGTACTGAAACTCTTCGAAGGCGATCCCCAAACGGAGCAAGTCGTTATGATTGGAGAAATTGGAGGTACTGATGAAGAAAAGGCAGCAGAATTTATTTCCAATCATATGACCAAGCCTGTCGCCGGTTTTATCGCCGGTCAATCCGCACCACCAGGAAAACGGATGGGGCATGCGGGTGCCATTGTAGAGGGCGGCACAGGCACTGCCGAAGAAAAGATTAAGGCATTAAGCGACGCCAATGTAAAGATCGCCCGGCATCCTGAGGAGATCCCGTCACTGCTGGGATGATAAGCATTCGCACAGAAACAGCCTGCCAGGCGAGGCAGGCTGTTTTTTTTCAAGCAAACAGGTCAGCCATGCGTACAGATCAAGGCTGGCCGGGGGAAAACTTTATTTGGCGCGCGTGACAACCATTGTTACAACCGTAAACTCCCCAGCCGGGTTGTATTGCAAATTAATGGAAATCCGGTCTCCGTTCGGTTTCGAGCGCAGCATGAGCGCTGTATTTCCGACAGCTGTATCCTGCGGACCTGCAAATTCCCAGCCGGCAGATGGCAGGTTTTCCTGGAAATAGGCGACTACCGCTTCTGCGGTGCCGGCTATTTTGTAATTGATCTGGATCCCATCGTTTGAAATATTCTCATCATAGGCTCCGCGCGGGACGGGGATATCTTCTGGCAGGGCAGCCAAACCCGTGGCAGCAGCCTCGGAATCACCACTACCTGTCTCTTCTCCACCAGTTCCAACTTCCGATGTCTCACCAGCGGTTTGCTCTTCAGGCAAACCTCCTTCGGTCAGCTCAGACGGCGGCGGGGTCGGTACATCGGGAGTGCAGGCACTGAAGAGCAAAGCCAGCAGCAGGATCACCCCCCCTATCAAAAATAATCTGGGACGCTTGTTCATTTCTTCTTCTCCTGGGACGTGGGATAACAAGTTTGAAATGCTTATAATTACATTTTATCGAATTGTCAACTAACAGACCATATGACTGACCAATTACTTAACTATATGTAAGGTATTTTTCACAGTAGATTAAGAAACAGGCGCGGACAATTCCGCGCCTGTTAAATACTCTACAATTAAAATCCCCGGGGCTCTGGCTCACCGGGTAGTTAAACTTTCATCCGCTCATCAATGTATGTTACAGCTTCGCCTACGGTCGTGATCTTCTGGGCATCTTCATCAGAAATTTCACCACCGAACTTGTCTTCGAATGCCATAATCAACTCAACCAGGTCAAGCGAATCAGCCTCCAACTCCTCCCGAAATCGCGCATCCATGGTTACTTTACCTTCATCAACACCCAATAACTCAACAATAATCACCTGCACTTCACTGAATGTATCCGACATGGGGTAGCCTCCTTGGTATATTGGTTTGTTTATTGTAATCTCGCTTATCCGGCTGTCAAGGTCATCTAATTGACAGGAAGGAATCAGGCTGGTAAGATACCTCAATTCACAGGAACACCCAAACATGGAAAAAGTTACGCGGATCGAAAGTCGTAAGAGCGATCACATCCGGATTAACCTCGAAGAGGATGTCGAATCGTGGCAGACGACCGGCTTGGAAAAATTTCAATTTATTCACCGGGCATTACCTGAAATTAATTTACCTGACGTCAGCCTCGATGTATCCATCTTTGGAAAGACGCTCAAGTCCCCCTTGCTCATCTCGTCAATGACCGGCGGTACGCAGGAAGCTGCCGTGCTCAACTACCGGCTGGCAGAAGCGGCGGAATCAAGCGGAATTGCTATGGGCGTTGGTTCTCAACGCGCAGCGATCGAAAACCCGCAGCTCGTTTCAACCTACCAGGTACGAAAGTATGCCCCACATGCCTTGTTGTTCGCCAACCTGGGCGCAGTCCAGTTGAATTATCGTTATGGTTTGGCGGAATGCCAGAAGGCGGTTGACATGCTGGAGGCCGATGCGCTTATCCTGCACTTCAATGCGCTGCAAGAAGCTGTCCAACCCGAAGGCGATGTTAATTTTGCCGGGCTGGCAGATAAAGTTGAGGCAGTATGTAAATCACTGCCTGTTCCGGTGATCGCCAAAGAAGTGGGCTGGGGATTCTCGGAGGAGGATATCCGCCTGCTGCACTTGACCGGGGTGGCTGCCATCGATGTTGCTGGCGCGGGCGGAACTTCGTGGAGCCAGGTTGAGATGTTCAGGGCAAAAACCGAAAGCCAGCGCCGCCTGGCAGCCGCTTTCGTCAATTGGGGCATTCCAACCAGCCAGGCGATCCGCAATGTCCGCCGTGAAGCTCCGGAAGTATTGGTCTTTGCTTCGGGTGGGCTGCGAAGCGGGCTGGACATCGCCAAGTGCATTGCCCTAGGCGCTTCATTGGGAGGGATGGCCGGGCCATTCCTAAAGGCCGCCAACATCTCAACCGAAAAAATAATCGAGACAATCGCCGAAGTGACCCGCGAAATTCAGGTCTCTATGTTCGCCTGTGGAGCAAAGAATATCCATGCTTTGCAGAATACCCCGTTGCAAGAGCATTAAATTCCAACCAGCCAATCCATATTCATGGAGGAAATCGTCCGAATGACGCTATCTTCTCTTACACGCCAGTATCTCCCTGCTATCGAAGATGAAATGCAGCGGGTAATCGACTTGGTAAGGCAACCGGCACTCGGCTCGCCAACGGGTGAGACAGCGAATCTGTGGGAATTTTTGCACCATATGCTCGTTTATCATTTAGGATGGGATGAAACCGATCCAGAAGCCGGAGGAAAACGCATCCGGCCGGTGCTGCTGCTGCTGGTAATCGCGGCAGCGGGAGGAGACTGGCACAAGGGGCTTCCGGCCGCAGCGGCGGTAGAACTGGTGCACAATTTCTCACTGATTCACGACGATATTGAAGATAACAGCCCGCTGCGCCGCGGCCGTCCAACCGTCTGGAAAAATTGGGGAGTACCGCAAGCGATCAATACCGGTGACGTGATGTTTACACTTTCCCACCTGGCATTGTTGCGCCTGGAAAACAGTGTGGATGCTGCTACTGCCCTGGAGTCAAGCAGGGTCATGCACACAACCTGCCTGGCGCTCACCCAGGGACAATTCCTGGATATTTCTTACGAGGAGAGCCGCAGTTTACCAATGGAAGCCTACTGGCCGATGGTACGCGGGAAAACAGGCTCTCTCCTGGCTGCCTGCACTGAATTGGGCGCGTTGGTGGCAGGCACATCATCCCAAACACGGTCAGCCTACCGTCGATTCGGCATGGACCTGGGACTGGCTTTCCAAATCCAGGATGATCTGCTTGGAATTTGGGGGGATGCGGCAATTACCGGCAAGTCGTCCAACAGCGACCTGCTCGCCGGGAAAAAATCACTTCCTGTATTGTACGGTATCAGTCAGAACGGAGAGTTTGCAAAGCGCTGGATGGAGGGACCGATTCGCGAAGACGAGGTAGCGCATTGGGCGAAAGTGCTTAAGCAGGAGGGAGGCTACGATTATGCACTCCAGGCAGCCGAGAAACTGACTGGTTCATCGCTGCAGGCACTGCGGGAGGCAAACCCCTCTGGAGAAGCTGGCGAAACGCTGCAGAGTCTGGCGATTAGCCTGTTGAGCCGTCAGGTTTGATGTTTAAAGTGAGTGGATTTATTCGCAAAACAAGGCATCTGCGAAGCATCTCAGATGAACTCCATAAATACCTGATTCCCCAAAAGACGCCCCGGTTTCGTCAGGCGCAGGCGCCGTTCGCCCGGCGTACCTGTTGATACCCATTCCAACAACCCCAAACGAGTGAACCGTTGAATCTGGTCGGGATATACGGACTCCAGGGGAAGTTCGAACCGATTTGTAAAATCCAAGTCCGAAACACCTTCATCGGTGAGGCGCAAACCCATCATCATTAGCTCGCCCATCTCTGTGGGGCGGTCCAGTTCAATGACATTAACTGCAGCCGGCGAGCGCGGAAATTGCCGTGCCGCGCCAATTTGGCAGCGTTGGATATAAGCTGCCGGGGAAAGGACATTGGCAGTGCGAACCCCTGCCGCATATCCGTGTGCACCGGCACCAAAACCGAGATAGGGCAACCCGCGCCAATACTGCAGGTTATGGCGGCAGGCCAGGAACCTACCCTGGCTGAAGCGCGCCCAATTCGAAATTTCATACTGCGAGTAGCCAGCTTCATCCAGCCTGTCAGACGCCCAATCGTACATATCCGCAGCCAGATCAGGGTCCGGCTCAGCCAAAAGTCCCCGACCAGTCCACTGCTGCATGGGGGTACCATGTTCCAGGGTCAGGGCGTACAACGAAAAATGATCGGGCTGCAAACCTAGTGCCAGCTCAAGGGTGTACTTCCAGGTATCCAAACCCTGGTACGGCAGGCCAAAAATTAAATCTAAATTCAGGTTATCAAATCCGGCTCGGCGGGCACCAGTAACGGCTGCAATTACATCCGGATAATTATGCTCGCGCTCCAACAAGCGCAGCTCAAACACATTTGCCGATTGGACACCCAAACTGAGGCGGTTCACACCCAGCTGCCGCAAGTCGTGCAAGTAAGCTGCACTGACCGTACCTGGATTGGCTTCGAGGCTGATTTCCACACTATCCAGAATCTCATAATGGCGCGCCACCTGGTTTAAGATTGCCGCGATCTCATGTACCGGCAGCAATGAAGGTGTGCCACCCCCGAAAAAAATGGTGTGCACGGGCAAACGTCTCCCAGAGGCTTGGGCGACGCCTTCAAGCTCAAGACGTAAAGCCCGGCAGTAATCTGGGATTAGTTCATCCAGACCAGCATAGGTATTGAAGTCGCAATAGGCGCACCGATGGCGGCAAAAAGGAATATGCAGGTAAAGACTATATGGGGCGGGTTCCATTTTGCGGGAGTATACCACTTTCTAAAAGGCTGGTATAATCGCCGTCGCCTAGCAACACAATCGATATCGAAAGTCGTTGCTGGCAGCCGCCGTCGTTTACTGAAGCCGCCATACACCGAAGCAAAGTGTTGGCACAAAGGAAATCAGCTGGAAACAAGATCGGACGATACCACCCCAAATTGCTGCCGGGAGCGCCGGTGCTTTGCTTTACTTAATCGACAGATCAAGCAAGATTTTCCAGCACATTGACCGGCCTGGCGACACGTTTGGAACGATCAAATTATCATCCTGCTGGGATTCGCGTATCACCCTTATGCAGCCCGGCGGCGGACAACGAGACAACTATTCATGAGTTCTGAATCCCCCTCCACACCTGGAAAATTATGCCCTACCTGCGGTACCAGGGTTAGCGAAGAGGCAACAAAATGCCTGGTATGCGGTACAGACCTGACTGCAACCGTTAAGCAAGGCAAAAGCTCAGAAAAAGGGGTCCAGGGCAGCCGGATGCCCGAGATCACGCTCAGCCTGCCGGTTGCTTTGATTATACTGACCGTGCTGATGGGTTTGGGAGCGGCTCTGATCTTTATCCTGCTGCGCAGCACAGGCCAAGTTGTTGAACCGACTCCGACTGTGACTGCCACCCAAACTGCAACCTCTACCCTGACTCCCACCCCACAAACCCCAACCCTCACAGCGACTCTCATTCCAACCCCCACGCCGCTTTCCTACCAGATCAATTCGGGAGATACTTGTATAGGGATTGCACTAAACTTTGGAGTATCGGTCAACAGCATTGTCTTGTTGAACAATTTACCCGCGGACTGCGGCTCATTGTCGATTGGGCAGCGAATATTAATCCCACAACCTACCCCAACGATCACCCCCCAACCCTCAGCAACCCTGAGCGAAGCTGAAGCGACAGAACAAGCCTGCGAAAAAGCCAGCTACGTCGTCCAGGATGGAGACACATTAAGCGGCATCGCCCGTTTTTATGATATACCCATGGCAGTTATCCGCTCTTATAACGGGTTGACTTCCGACGTCGTGTTTTCAGGCCAGCCGCTTACGATTCCACTCTGCGAGCGAGCGCCCACTCCTGGACCTTCACCCACGCCCACCCCCCCACCACCATACGCGGCACCCAATTTGCTGCTGCCGTCAGACGGAGCCGTTTTTAGCGCCTCAGAAAATAATATCAGCTTACAGTGGGCAACCGTGGGTGCTTTGAATCCAAACGAAAGCTACCTGGTGGCTGTGGTGGACGTCACTTCTGGTGATAATGTACGGGTTGTCGATTACGTCTCAGACACAAGCTACCAGGTTCCCCGGAGCCTGCGCCCCACCGATGGGACCGTCCATATTTTCCGCTGGACTGTCAGCACCGTCCGCCAGACTGGCACCGATGAAAGTGGCAACCCGGTTTACGAACCTGCTGGTGCAACCAGCAACCCGCGCGTGTTTTCATGGTCGGGAGGCGCGGCGTTGGCTCCATCACCAACTCCCTGATCGATTGGAGAAAATATAAAAACCGCAGAGCCAAGCAGCTCTGCGGTTTTTTCGTCCGTTCTATTCTTCCACTAATTAAGCGGCGACTGCCTCAAGCATTTCGGTGGTCAGGGATTTGGGGCGTTCGATCGGCAGCCCCAGCGCACGCGACCACACCAGATTGGCACTAACGCCCAGGATGCGGGAGACACCAAACATCACGGTATAAAAGTCAAACTCTGTGATCCCATAGTGGTACTGCAAACTGCCGCTGATGGCATCCACATTCGGCCATGGGTTTTTTACTTTTCCGAGTTCACCAAGCACACCCGGAACCACTTCGTAAACCAGGTTGACCAGACTGAATAATTCGTCGTTGGACATATGCTGCTTGCCAAACTCGAGTTGAGCCATAAAACGCGGATCTGGTTTGCGGAGGACAGCATGCCCATAACCTGGAATGACATGACCTGCATTCAGTGTTTCCCAGGCAAACGCTTCCAACTCCTCCTTGCTCGGGAAACTATCGAAATTATTACGCACATCCATCAGCCATTTTAAGCATTCCTGGTTCGCGAGGCCGTGCAAAGGACCAGCCAGACCGTTCATCCCGGCTGAAGTGCTGTAATAAACGTCAGAAAGGGCAGAACCAACCAGGTGAGTAGCATGGGCGCTGACATTCCCGCTTTCGTGGTCAGAATGGATGATAAAGTACAGGCGGGAAAGGTCTTGGTATTCTTTGTCATCCCCTTTACCAATCAGGTGGGCAAAATTGGCACTCCAATCTAAATCTGGATTGTTTTTTATTTCCAGGCCGCCTTTGTACTTGAAGTTGTAAATGAATGCTGCCAAAGCTGGCAGCTTGGCGGTTAAATTGAGCGCATCTTCCAGGGTTGGCTCCCAATACATATCCTTGGTGAGATTACCCTGTGAATACTCACTGGCGAAGACGGAAGTTGGCTGGAGTGCCAGGATACCCTGCGAGAACAGGGTCATCGGATGGGTATCGGCGGGCATCGCGCGCAATGTAGCAAAGACGTGCTCAGGGATATCCCCGCGCATTTTCCACTCATTTTCGACTTCCAATGCCTGCGACTCAGTCGGCAGTTCACCTACCAATAGCAGGTAGAACAACCCACCTGCGTACGGCATTTCTGCACCTGCGGGGCGCGGCAGCGCCACCAACAGCTCGGGAATTGTTAAACCACGCAGTCGGATGCCCTCATTCGGATCGACATATGAAATATCGGTGACCAACCCTTTGACACTGCGCATCCCGCCAATAACCTGAGAAATAGTGACATCGCCAACCTTCAGCTCGCCATTCTCTTTGACGAGTTTGTTCACGCGATCGCGCCACTGCGGTACAAAGGTTGTAAGTTTGTCTTTCAAAATCATTCTGGTTTTCTCCTGGATATCCTTTGTTATTTAATGTGTATTCGGGAGAAGGAGTGGTGGCGGGACTTTTGGGAGCATCGAGCGGCTGAAACTCGCAAAACATCCACCATCCTCTCATTCCCCGAGTTGCGGTTTTTCACAATAACTCGATCAGGCTGCGCACAGATTCAGCAGATTTTTCGAGCATCGCGCTTTCTGAAGCCGATAAACTATATTCGATAATTTTTTCTACGCCGCTGCGCCCAAGCTGGACTGGCACACCAAAATAGATACCTTGCAGCCCATATTCACCATTCAAATAGGCAGCCGCGGGAACAACCAGATGCTTGTCCTTTAAGATAGCTTCGCACATCTGGGCAATGGCCGCGGCAGGTGCGTAAAATGCGCTGCCAGTTTTGAGCAGCTTCACAATTTCGCCGCCACCTTTGCGCGTCCGGTCAACGATCGCCTCCAGGCGGTCGGCAGGTAAAATTTGATCCAGCGGTACACCGGCAACATTCGAATGCCGGGTAAGTGGAACCATGTCGTCGCCGTGCCCACCAAGAACGTAACAATGGACATTCTCAACGCTGATGCCCAGATCCATGGCAACAAAGGCACGCATGCGAGTCGAATCGAGGATACCTGCCTGACCGATAACCCGTTCGGGCTTGAGGTCGCCGACCTTCATTGCCAGATATGCCATGGCATCCAATGGATTGGTAAGAATGATGAAAATGGCATCCGGCGAGCGGCGCACGGTTTCTTCAGTGGCCTTGCGGATAATCTCAGCGTTGGCCTGTAATAGATCATCACGGCTCATACCGGGCTTGCGCGGCAGTCCGGCTGTGATGACGACAATATCCGAGTTTTCGGTTTCCCCATAATCATTGGTACCAATCACATTGGCATCGCTGCCGATCACCGGCATAGCTTCCAACAAGTCAAGTGCTTTTCCCTGGGGCAACCCATCAACAACATCCACCAAAACGATGTCTGCGATTTCCATTGCCGCCAGCCAATGGGCCGTTGTGGCACCGGTTTGACCGGCACCGATGATCGAAATCTTGTTTTTCATAGAGAGCTCCTTTATTAACGGATCGGGAGTGAACCCCAACCCAGTTTGATCATGTTAAGTTTTTTGAAAGCGTTTCCAGCTGTTTCTCCAGAAGAAATAGCTGCAGGCGCGTATTATACTACGCAGAAAATACCCCCTGGCGAATTTCTCACCAGGGGGTAAATGGGTCATTATGAATGTTCTTCCAGAAAACGGGTAGCCTGAATCGCCGCCGCAGCGCCCATCCCAGCGGAGGTAATCACCTGGCGAAAGTGGGGATCGGCAGCTTCTCCTGCAACGAATACGCCCGGCACATTGGTTTCCATATTGGCATTGCGGATAATATAACCTTGCTCATCCATGTCCACCTGCCCGACAAAAAGCTCGGTATTGGGTGTATGACCAATAAAAATGAAGACACCATCAGCCTGCGATTCCTGTTCTTCGCCAGTTTTCTTATTGATCAAGCGCACTTTTTCCACTTTATCCGTGCCAACAATATCTGTAATCTCGGTGTCCCAGGTGAAGCTCATTTTGTCATTGGTGAAAGCCCGGTTTTGCAGGATTGCGCCTGCCCTGAGCTCATCCCGCCGGTGGATGACATTGACTTCATTCGCATAGCGGGTGAGAAACAAACCTTCTTCGAGGGCACTGTCGCCACCACCTACCACAATCACATTCTTATCCTTAAAAAACCAGCCATCACACGTGGCGCAATAGGAAACACCGCGGCCAGTCAGCTCTTGCTCACCGGGTATCTCCAGATGGCGAGGTGTCGCACCTGTGGCGATAATCAGGGTATCAGCGAGGTATTCTTTTGAATAGGTATTAACCTTGTAAGGGCGCACCGATAGATCTACCGATGTTGCCGTGTCAAACTCAACCCGTGCACCAAATCTTTCGGCCTGTTGCTGGAACAGGTCAACCAACTCGGGTCCACCAATCCCTTCGGGAAATCCGGGATAATTTTCAACAATGTGTGTCAGACTGACCTGACCGCCGTGCTGGATGCCGGTCAGGACCAGGGGTTCCAGGTTTGCGCGAGCCGCATACAATGCCGCCGAAAGCCCGGCAGGCCCTGTTCCCAAAATCAACACCCGGACGTGTTCATGACTACCATTTTTCGATTGCCCGGTCATGTTTGTGAGATTAAACGTCATAACGCCTCTTTATTTTCAACATTCGCAAGGATGTTATTGGCATCCAGGTCGAGATGGTAAACCTTGTTCAGCTCAAAATCTGTCGCAACCCATTGGTAAAAGTATGGATTGCCCAATGGTAATTTTTGATATCAGCACCATCATTGCCGCTGGGGACAACCTCTCCCCTTCACGGAAGGGATCAACGTATTCATACGCAGGGATATATTCATGGATCTTAATCCACTCATTCGCACTTTCCGTTGATAAAGTTGATATCTCATTGCTGAATATTCTAACTATTAGATGCATAACGGACTGTAAATGTTACATTAGAAATGAGTTAACCAAACTCATGGAATCAGGCAGCAACCGGATCTAACCAGGCATTGGAAAATTTACCGCGGCCGCGCACATTTTCATAAAATGCCGTCTGGATTGCACGCGTAATTGGACCGATCTTGCCAGTACCAATTATGCGGGTGTCCAGCGCCCGGATAGGGACAACTTCAGCCGCGGTGCCGGTGATGAATGCTTCGTCGGCGATGTAGAGACTGTCCCGGGTTACCATCTTTTCTTCGACCGGGTAGCCCAGGTCGCGAGCAATCACCATGATCGAATCACGCGTGATCCCTTCCAGAACATTTTGAAGTGCGGGAGTAATCACGCTGCCATGGCGGATCAGAAATAAATTTTCACCGGTGCATTCGGCAACAAAACCCTGGGGATCCAGGATAACAGCCTCATCATAACCCGAGCGAAGTGCCAGGGTTTTCACAAGCATGGAGTTAACATAGTTGCCAGAAATTTTGGCCTTCGTCATAGCAATATTCGGGTGCAGCCGCGTGAATGAGGAGACCATCATATTGGCACCTTTTTCAAGAGCCTCCTGCCCCAGGTATGGGCCCCATTCCCAGGCAGCGATCCCAACCGAAGCCGTGGAACGATCCATATTCAATCCCATTGGGCCGCGTAAAAACATCAAGGGACGAATATAACATTCATTCAATTGGTTCGCTGTAATCGTGTCTTTGACTGCCTGGCAAAGCTGCGTGTGAGAAAAAGGAAATTCGAGAACGCCCAGAATATGGATGGACTCCAGGAAACGCTGCATGTGTTCTTTCAACCGGAAAACCGCCGGACCGGAGGAAGTTTCATAACAGCGAATGCCTTCAAATACACCCGGGCCATAATGGAGTGTGGGCGTTAAAAAATGCACGGTTGCCTGTTCCCAGGGGACCAGCTCGCCATCCATCCAGACAAAATCAGATTTCATTTCACGCTCCTGATGCAAGATGTAGTTTGGAATAGTACAGGTAACATGATTATAATCTGCCGGCCAACAAGCGGACCAGCAGCCGCATGAAAATAAAAAGGCGACGCCCAGAAATCGGGCATCGCCTTAAGGTCAACTAGCGGCGGCGGTCGTTTGGACCACGGTCAGAGCGCCCACCTTGGCGACCTCCACCTCGCGATCCACCCCCAGAGCGGCTGCGGCCACCACTATCATTCGCGATGGCTTCTTCCGCCGTCCAACCTTCCAATACAGCCTGACGGGAAAGGCGAATCTTGCCATCATTATCAATCGCGGTAACCATCACGGTGATCTCATCGCCCACCCGGGCGACATCTTCCACTTTATTCACCCGCTGGGAATCCAGCTGGGAGATGTGAACGAGACCATCCTGGTTGGGTAGAATCTCAACAAAGGCGCCGAAATCAGTCACGCGGACAACTTTACCGGTATAAATTCGGCCTACCCGTGGGGTTTCAGTCAAAGCCATGATGCGCTCACGCGCCATTCGTTCTCCATCGCCATCGGTTGCAGAGATAAAGACCGTACCGTCTTCGCCTATATCAATCTGGGTTTTTGTATCTTCCTGGATGCTGCGGATCATCTTGCCGCCTGGGCCAATCACTGCACCGATTTTTTCAACCGGAATCTTGACAGTCGTGATACGCGGCACAAACGGTTTCAGATCGGGGCGAGGCTCCGGAATTACAGCAAGCATTTTTCCCAGGATAAAAAGACGGGCCAGGCGAGCCTGTTCTAGAGCTTCGGTCATAATTTCTGCCGCAAGCCCTTTGATTTTGATATCCATCTGGAGTGCGGTAATCCCCTTGGCAGTACCGGCGACCTTGAAATCCATATCGCCCAGGTGATCTTCGATGCCCTGGATATCTGTCAGGACTGCGTATTGGTCGTTTTCCTTAATTAACCCCATGGCTACCCCGGCGACTGGCGCTTTAATCGGGACACCAGTGTCCATCAACGCCAGAGTTGATCCACACACGGAAGCCATCGAGGAGGAACCATTTGAAGCCAACACTTCCGATACCAGCCGCAGCGTGTATGGGAACACATCTTCTGCGGGAATGACCGGGACAAGGGCGCGCTCAGCAAGAGCCCCATGCCCCACATCACGCCGCGAGGTGCCGCGCAATGGACGAGTTTCGCCAACCGAAAATGGCGGGAAATTGTAGTGGTGCATATAGCGCTTATTTTCAACCGGGGTAAGGTTGTCCAACTCTTGGGCATCCCGCGGGCTTCCCAGAGTGGCAAGAGTGAGCACCTGGGTCTCGCCACGGGTGAACAATCCCGAGCCATGCGCGCGTGGGCTGTAATTTACATCACACCAAATTGGGCGGATATCCCGCAAGCCACGCCCATCCGGGCGGATCCCTTTATCCAGGATACGGCGGCGCACCACCTGCTTGTACACCGTGGAGAGCGCATCGATGACTTCCTGGCCATCCGGGCCTCCTTCCACAGCCAATTCGCTCACCAGCTGCTCCTGAAATTCCCGGACGGCATCATCCAGCTCTTGCTTGGAGCTGTTACGGGTTTCAAGCAGCTCAACCAATGCGGAACTCGAACGCCCGGCAACCTGCTGCACCAGGATTTCTTCTACCCCAAATCGGGGCACTTCACGTTTGGCTTTACCTACCTTGGCCGCCAGCTCCTCCTGTAAATCCAAAATTGGCTTGAGCGACGAGTGGCCGAGCTCAAGAGCAGCGATCATAACGTCTTCAGGAACCTCGTAAGCTCCACACTCCACCATCAGGATGGCGTCCCGCGTGCCCGCCAGGCGCAAGTCAAGAGTGCTGTTACCCAGTTCTTCATATGTGGGATTAACAACAAATTCTCCATCAATTTGCCCTATCCGCACAGCCGCGACCGGCCCTCCCCAGGGAATATCCGAGATCATCAAGGCTGCCGAGGCGGCATTAATGCTCAGAATATCGATTGGATTGAGCCCATCAGAAGAGAAGGAATACAGGATGACCTGGACATCGTTGCGCATATCTTTAGGGAACAACGGGCGCAGGGGGCGGTCGGTCAGCCTTGCTGTAAGGATGGCCTCTTCAGTCGGTCGACCTTCGCGCCGGAAGAATGAACCGGGAATGCGTCCACCGGCATACATCCGTTCCTCATAATCGACGGTCAGTGGGAAGAAATCAATGCCTTCTCGCGGTACAGAACTCATGGTCACAGCAGCAAAGACCATGGTATCTCCCAGGCGTACGGTCACTGCCCCGCCAGCCTGGCTGGCGATCTGACCGGTTGTGAACGTTAAAGTCCGACCAGCCACATCCACCGTTTTTTCGTGTTTTTCTGGAATCATTTTGCCTCCAAAGATTTCCCCCGGCTGGTCAGGAACTGGGAACTATTGGCAATAACTGCGATTTGCAGGCTGGATTGCCAACACCCTCCAATGCCCAACCCTCGGGGGTGGTTAAAAAATGAATTTTCCGCGTACCATTTTACTTGATATCAACCCATTCCGGGTATTTTGCACCCCGCTGGTTTGACCTCCGACGGTTAATCAAAGGTAGATGGCTGTGCTGCCCGCCATCTACCCGATTGTTTTACTGAGCTTTGCGGCGAATACTCAGGCGGTCAGTCAGCGCGATATAGCGCTCGTAGTCAGTCCGCCGGACGTAATTCAACAAGCGCCGGCGCTGACCCACCAGTTTTAACAACCCACGGCGGGATGATTCATCGTGCTTGTGAGTGCGCAAATGATCAGTCAGCTGTGTGATCCGGCTGGTGAGCAATGCAATTTGCACTTCCGGTGATCCAGTGTCGGAATCGTGACGGGCAAATTCGTGGATCAAGGTGTTCTTTGTATCTTTATCCATACGCATGACGCTGCTTTTCTCCTTAATTTGGCAGGTCTCCATGCCAGCAGCCGCAGCCACCGACAGGACGAGTCTGCGAATTTAGCGACGAGATTATACCAGAGAGTACATAGGTTGCACAGGAAGCCACCTGCAGTCAACTTTCCCAGGTGTTCCTAACTTTATAATTTCGGATTATTCTGCCCGGCGTTCACGCTCGCGCAGTTTCTGCCGGACGCGTCTTGCCTGTTCAGCGGGCAACGGGTCCAGCGCTAGGCAAATCAAGATGGGTGCCTGAGGCGAAACACTGCCATCCAATAAATCCAGGTAAAAATACACTGTTTCCTGAGGGGATCTTTCCCCTAATATTCGCAACACATTCACCAGTTCAGGCCGTAAATTTGGAGGTGACTGGCGTACCAGGGGAGAGAGCAGTCGGAAACAGGGCGGAAAGTTTTCAAATGCCGGTACCGCCAGCAAGGTTCCAAGCGCCCGGAGACCCAGAGCCTGAGTTTCAATTGCTGGCGATCCCAGCCAATCCCCCACCAAAAGCATAAACGCGCTTGGATCGATGGCGGCAAACCGTGCTAATCCAAAGGTGAACATCGCTTGCACCAGCTGCTCATCGGTTGTGACCGCCATCCAGCACACGGCGCGCGTTGTTACCTCTCCGGGTAAGAAAGGCAGAACGCCCAACAGGCGGATTGCTAGCAGCCGGGTTTCATAACTTGGATCATTCCAAAGCAAGTCGCAAATTTGCAAGGTGTGCATTGGCTGGGAAACTGCCAGATCATCCAGCTCAACGACGATTTCACGGATTAACGGTGGCGGCACCTGGTATGTAAACAACAGCGGCGATGGCTCGCCTGCCTGGCCGGGGCGCAAGGAATGGTCGGCATAATATTCCAGCAATTTCAAAACACCGCGGTAAAACATCTGCGCATCAGGCCACTGCAGGCGCAGTTCTGCAAGCTGTTTTTTAAGGCGGGTTAATTGAATCGCGGGCATGGCAAAACGCATACCTCTCAACCCGGTGGGGTGGGCCAGCATCCGATACGAGGTATTGGTGTCAGTATGCTTTCGCGAACAATGCAACTTCGTTGGCAGGTAAACCTGTCTTCAAGCACTTTCCCGAACCACCGGGCTGGTCAAACGGGAAGCAGCGGATCGTGGCACCGGTCTCTTCCTTTACCAGGAGTTCATCCGCAGTTGTTCCATTCCACCAGCCGCGTGCCCAATCGCCAGCCTGGATGACTTCTTTTAGCTCAGTGTAATCGCTGACATCCTGGATGTGGGCATCCCGGAAATCCTGGGCGCGCTGTAGGAGGGCGGCCTGAATTTCAGCCAACATCTGTTTAACATGCTCAGCGCAATCTGCAAGTGGCACACCAAACGTTTTACCCCCTTTTCCCGGTACATCGCGGCGGGCTACAACGAGCGTGCCCTGGGCAACGTCACGTGGCCCAATTTCGATGCGCAGCGGTACACCCTTCATTTCCCAATAGTTAAATTTCCAGCCGGGTGTACGCTGATCGGCATTATCAATCTCGACGCGCATCCCTGCAGAAATCAGACGGCGCTGGACATCCGCGGCCATATCCAAAACCTGTTGGCTTTCAGCTTCACTTTTCCAAATCGGGACGATGACCACCTGGGTAGGCGCGACATTGGGAGGCAAAATCAAACCCTGATCGTCACCATGGGTCATAATGATCGCCCCGATAAACCGGGTTGATAGACCCCAGGAGGTCGTCCACACATACTGGAGCTGATTACCTTCATCCAGGTATTGGATATCAAACGCACGTGCAAAATTTTGACCAAGATTATGCGACGTACCGGATTGGAGCGCTCGCCGGTCTCCCATCATCCCTTCGATGGTGTAGGAGCGCACGGCCCCGGCAAATTTTTCTTTTTCGCTCTTACGGCCCGGAATTACCGGCACTGCGGCATCATTGATCGCAAAATCGGCGTAGATATCCAGCATCTGGCGTGTTTCCGCTTCTCCCTCGGCAGAGGTCGCATGCGCTGTGTGGCCCTCCTGCCAATAAAACTCGAGCGTGCGCAGAAACAACCTTGTACGCATTTCCCAACGAACGACGTTACCCCATTGGTTTATCAACAGTGGCAAATCCCGGTAGGATTTGATCCATTTTGAATACATATAGCCAATGATCGTTTCAGATGTAGGACGGATGATTAACGGCTCTTCAAGGACTTCACCTCCGCCGATCGTGACGACAGCCAGCTCAGGCGAAAAACCCTCTACGTGCTCTTTTTCTTTTTCAATAAATGATTTCGGGATCAACAAAGGGAAGGCGGCATTCAAATGCCCGGTCGCTTTGAAGCGGGTATCCAACAAGTGTTGAATATTCTCCCACAAAGCCCAACCGTAAGGTCGGACGACCATACAGCCACGGACGGGCGCGTAATCGGCCATTTCTGCACGCAAAACGATCTGGTTGTACCATTCTGAAAAATTTTCACTGCGGGAGGTCAGTTTTTCTGTACTCATTCATATTCCTTAGATCGGGAATCCAAAATCAAAAACTCAGCCCGCTGCTGACTGGTTGAGGAGCTGCTCGATGGACTGAACGGCAGCCGCCTCATCATCCACACAGGCCAATAAGTTGCGGCTATGCTGCGGCACATACTCACCCAACTCCTGGATGAAGGTCGCCAGTGTAATTCGCCAACCACTACCAACCAGCACGAACGGGCGCGGCTGGGAGGCACCGGTCTGGAGCTGAGACCACAAGACAGAAATTTCCGCCAACGTACCAATACCACCGGGCAAAGCGACAGCCCCGTCGCACAGATCGATTAACCCATACAGCCTTTGGCGCAGCGTTGGGAAGCGGATTTCCTCCAGGACCCAAGGGTTGGCTTTGATGGGCCGCCAGGCCTCAATCTCATCACAGGTAATGCCAATGACATGCCCTCCGGCTTCGTTTGCCCCCGCGAAACGGCTTCCATCATTCCAATATACCCACCCGAAACCACGGTAAAACCGCGCTCAGCTAACTGGCTTCCAAACCAACGGGCAGCTTCATAAGCAGGCTCACCAACCTTGGGGGAAGAGCCTCCAAACACAGTGATCTTTGTCGTGGGCACAGGTTATTCCTGGGGTAAATGGCGGTCCACACAGGAACGCACGGGGCGTAACCAAAGATCTTCGAGCTGCTGCATACGGGTATCCAGCAGCGGCCCGGGAGTGCTGGCGAGGGTGTCGAGCCAGCTGACAAGGAACAGCCACATTAGCGCATTGTCCAACAATGCCTGCCATTCCTGGTTGGCCCAGATTGTGCCTGTTTTTTCGGATAGATTGTGCCGATACTCAGAAATTACCGCAGCCGGCTCGACCGGAAGAGGGTCAAACCACCAACGACTGGTCTGGATATAGTCAAGCAAATCTAACACACCCGGACCGATGCCAGCCCGCTGCCAATCGTACACGGTGAGGCGCCCTTGAGCATCGACATGGATATTAGCAGGCCAGTAATCCCCGTGCAACAGTGTATTGGGAGCGCGTTGAAGTGCCTGGGCAATCCGTGGAGCATGGCGCACCATCCTGCGCAGCAGTGGCTCGATATCCGGTGCGAGATCAAAGAAGCGGCTGCTGGGATCCCGGTTGAGCCGGTCAATTGCATTCGAGGCAACGCGAATATTGACATCAAAATCCGAGTCAAGCGGTCGCGCCAGCCAGGGATAAAAACTCAAATCATTGCCCAAATTCCAGAAGCGGTCGTGCAGAATTGCCAATTGGGTGGTTGCCAGCAGATAATCCGCGCGGCTCCACAATTCAGGGGATTTACCTGGCTCCAGGCGTGCTAACACCAGCCAGCCACCCATCGGGTCCATGGCAAACACCTGAGGAACGCGCACCGGAAGCTGGTCGGCAAGGTCGCGATAAACGCCAATCTCCCGCGTGCCAGGAGTGGCGGTCCCCGCCCGAGTCGTCCCAATTTGCAAAGTTTCTTTAAGAACCAGATCAAAGGTGTAGGCGCCTGTCGCGCCCTGGCAGGAAACGCGCATGCCGCGTATCCGACCAACCGAAGGCCGCAGTCCCGGTAAGTCCTGCTCTTCCAAATCGATGATTCGCAAAGATGGGTCACCTGTATGGCGCCGCAGCCCAGCCGTCAGCTCGGACCGGCTGAATGCCCAGGGGCGAGGGGTATTCAAGATTGAGGCAGTGTTCATACTCGTCCCGATCTCCCTGCCGAAGCTGATTCAGCAATCCTGGGACGCTTCGTCATCCCAGGTGCGGGAATAATTCGTATCAAGTTTGGTGAGGATCGCTTCTTCAAGATCGATTCCGGCAATACTCGCCATTTGCAGAAGGTACAGTCCGACATCGGCCAATTCGTCAGCAAGTTCGTGCGGATTGGAAAGCTGGTCATTCCATTGAAAATGCTCCAGCACTTCTGCGGCTTCGATGTTCAAGGAAATTGCCAGATTGCGCAGCGTCTGGGGTCGCCGGCTTCCGGTCTCATACCACCCTTTTGATTGCACAAATTTGTGCATTTCGGCAGTTAACTGGTTCAGGTCCATTGGTCAGACGAATTATAACCGCATTTGTGGGATGCCTTATAGAACGACCGGCCGCCGCTCCAAGGAAAACTCCAATTAGCCGGGTCGCAGCGTGCACCCTGGTTGTACAGGAGTAACCCGAGATAAACGAGTTTTCACAAACCGGGGGATTGCCATCATGGTACCCACCTACACCCGCCTCGATAGCGCTTTTGATGATGGATGAGATCAGAGCGACCAAAGACATACGGCCGTTTTGAGCTGTGTGTGCAAGTACAGGAAATTAAAATCAAGACAACTATCTCATTTTCAATTCTCGATTACAATAATTTTTATGCATGTAATCCTGACACACGAACAGGCAGATTTTGATGCCCTGGCATCGTTGCTGGGGGCATTTTTACTTGATGAACAGGCTGTGCCAGTGCTGCCCAGCCGATTGAATCGTAATCTGCGGGCATTCTTATCCCTCTACGGCACAATGATGCCTTTCATCGACCGGCGTGATTTACCCACAGGCAACGTGGAGAGTATTACCCTAGTCGATACACAGTCGATTGTCAGCATACGCGGTGTGCAGCCAAATACTCCAATCAAAGTGATCGACCATCATCCGCCGCGCAGCGATCTGCCAAAAACCTGGCAGGTGCTTACAGACGAAACGGGTGCAAACACAACGGTGTTTGTCGAAGAACTGCAAGAACGGGCCAGCTTGATCGAACCGATCCAGGCTACACTGCTGCTGCTCGGGATCTACGAGGATACAGGTTCGTTAACATACAGCCGGACAACGGCGCGTGATTTGCGAGCAGCCGCGTTCCTAGTAGAACAAGGGGCAAACATAAAAATTGCCAACAATTTTCTAAACCACCCACTTTCACTGCACCAGGAACAGCTTTACCAAGAGCTGCAGGCCAACGCCGAAACTCACCTGATTCACGGGCACAATGTGATCATCGCCCACGCCGATGCGAGCGAGATCGATGAGGAACTTTCAACAATTGCGCATAAACTCCGGAATGTCTTGGAACCTGATGCTCTTGTACTGCTGTTTACGACCCGCAGTGGTGTCCAGATGATCGCCCGGTCAACTAACGATCATATCGATGTGGCCGAAATCGCCACTTCATATGGCGGAGGGGGCCATCCAAGAGCGGCTGCAGCCCTGATCAAAAACCGGGAACTTCCAGAAGTGCGTGAGACTCTCATTCGCAAGCTGAATGAAATTATCCGCCCTGCTGTAACGGTTGCCGAGTTAATGTCGCGTGGCCCGCAGGTACTTCCTGCTGAAACTCCAGCCGCAACTGCTGCACAGCGGATGCAACGCTACGGTTACGAAGGCTATCCAGTTGTAGAAAACGGCAAACTGGTTGGCTTGCTGACCCGCCGTGCTGTCGATCGTGCTATTGCCCACAAGTTGAACCTGCCGGCACGCTCCTTGATGCAAGCCGGAAATGTTACTGTATTACCCAGCGACTCGATCGAACACGTCCAAAGCCTGATGATTGAAACCGGATGGGGGCAGATTCCAGTTGTACACCCGGACAGCGGGGACATCATTGGCATCGTTACCCGCACTGACCTCATCAACACACTGGCAGGCCAGAATTTTCACGCTAAGCGTTTAAATCTAGCCAGTAAGCTTGAGTCTTCTCTGCCACCGGCGCGCCTGGCCCTGCTCAAGGCCGTAGCCAGGGCGGGTTTTGAACAACGGGCTGCAGTTTATATCGTGGGCGGTTTTGTACGCGATTTACTGCTCGATCGACCTTCGCTCGATTTGGACCTGGTTGTCGAAGGTGACGCCATTTTACTGGCACGCAGCCTTCAAAGCACCTACGGGGGGCGCCTGACCAGCCACAGCCGGTTTGGTACCGCCAAGTGGCATCTCGAAAAAATCCGCAAGCGCCTGATTAACAAACTGTCCGAGGGCAGCGATCTTCTACTGCAAGCAGATGATTTGCCCGATAACATCGATCTGATCTCTGCCGCGCACAGAGTTTTATTCCCACCCAACCGCACTGCCAACCGTCGAGCGAGGCAGCATCAAGCTGGACCTCCACCGGCGGGATTTCACGATTAACACCCTGGCACTGCGCCTGGATGGCAGCCACTATGGCGAACTTTTCAATTATTGGGGTGGGTTAAACGATTTAAACCTCGGACTGGTGCGCGTGCTGCATTCCATCTCTTTTGTCGATGACCCCACCCGCATGCTGCGCGCCGTCCGCTATGAACAACGCTATGATTTCCAGATCGAAGAACGCACTCTGCAGCTCCTTATGGAAGCACGCCCCCTATTGGAGAGGGTCTCTGGGGAGCGGATCCGCCATGAGTTGGATCACATTCTCGAGGAAGATGCCCGGCGAGGCATGCTTGCCCGCCTGAATGAGCTGGAGCTGCTATCGCAAATTCATCCCGATTTCACGTGGGATGCATGGCTGGATGGGCAGTTTTCCCGCCTGCAAGGAGCGCCAGCCTGGAAGCTGCCCCCTCTACCGCGCAGCTACCCGCTGGAACGTGCTCTGGCTTACACATTACTTTTACTCCGTCTGGAAGATACAAGTATTCAGGAAATTCTGGAAATCCTGGTCTATCCAAGAAGCGTGGGGAACCAGATCCGATCTGCAGGGGCATTGTGGCGGCAGTTGCAAGAATTGGATGGCGAAAGGCCGAGCCTGATCGCGAAACGATTAGATCCGATGCCCCCACTGGCCCTATACGCTTGTTTCTTCGCCGATGATCAATCGGCCCGAAAGAAAACGCTAACCCAATACTACACCGATTGGCGGTTGCGGGAACCAACCATCACTGGATTGGATCTGCGCACGCGCGGTCTACCCCCAGGACCACATTACCAGAGGATTTTAAACAGGCTGCGGGCTGCCTGGTTGGATGGTGAAGTTTCCTCTGCTGAGGAAGAAAGCCGGCTGCTGCAGGCACTGCTACAGGAAGTATGACTCAGACCAAAAAAACCATGCATCAAGTTACGATCCGCAAAATGCGTGCGGAAGACCTGTCCGGATTGGAGTGGGATGGGGAGCTCATTCACTTACGGCAAATATTTACCCAGGCCTATGATCAGTATCGCAGCGGTGAGGCAGTGCTCTGGGTAGCAGATCTGCCTGAAACCGGTATTATTGCTCAGGCATTCGTACAGCTAGACAGCCGGCGGTCTGAGCTAGCCGACGGAGACCAACGGGCCTACCTATATGGATTCCGGGTTCGAGAAAGGTACCGCAACAAGGGGATCGGGAGCAAGATGCTCCAAGTCATCGAGGCGGATCTTCGACGGCGGGGCTATCGGTCGGTTACATTAAACGTAGGCCAGGATAACCCGAATGCTCGCCGGTTGTACGAACGGCAAGGTTACCAAGTGGTGGCGCCCGAACCGGGGCGCTGGTCGTACACAAACCATTTAGGCGAGCGCGTACAGGTTAATGAACCTGCCTGGCGGATGGAAAAAACCCTCTAAGCCATTTCGATCCAGCCTACCACGTTAAACCATGGTTAAAGTTTTTGAGGACAGCCCTCATTTGCTTGCCAGCCGATCTGTTCCGTGTTAAAATGTCAGGTGGTAGTACATCGGAATAGCTTGACACCGAAAAGTGGGCCTCCCCCACTTTTCTTACTATTATCGAAGGTTTCACGTATCCCACCACCGTAAACTCACATCCGGTAGCATACCATCATCGAAACCTGGTAACCTACTCACCGGCATTTTGTATTTGGAGAAGTGATTCGCATGAAAAATGAGTTTGCGCTTGCCTTCAATGAAGTTATCGAAGATAAGCAGCTGCCACGGGAAGTCATCCTGGAGGCCATTGAAGCCGCTATGGTTTCGGCCTACCGACGGGCGGTGAATGCTTCTAATGCACAAAACATCGAAGCAAAGGTTGACTCAGAAACCGGCAAGGTAGCAATCTTTGCAGAAAAAGAAGTTGTGGACAATGTCCAGGACGATCGGACAGAGGTTCTGTTGGATGTTGCCCGCAAGTACGATCCGGACGCCGAACTCGGCGGCCTGGTGCTGGTCGAATCTACTCCAGATGATTTTGGCCGGGTTGCCGCGCAAACTGCACGCCAGGTTATTCAACAGCGCATCCGGGAAGCTGAACGGGAAGCCCAATTTGATCACTTTGACACCCAGTCAGGTGAAATTATCAGCGGCGCAGTGCAGGCGGTTACAAACGGAAATGTGACCGTTGGCCTGGATATGAAAGCTGAAGGTGTCCTGCCTTATAAGGAGCAAATTCCTGGTGAACGCTTTCGGATCCACGAGCGTATTCGCGCTCTTTTACTGGATGTAAAACTCACGCCGCGCGGCCCACAAATTACTCTGTCCCGTTCTCACAGGAATTTCTTGCGCCGCCTGCTGGAAAATGAAGTCCCGGAAATCTACCACGGATTTGTGGAAATCCGTTCTATTGCTCGCGAACCGGGGCAGCGTTCCAAAGTTGCTGTGGCAGCCCTCAAGCCAGGGGTGGACCCAGTGGGAGCCTGTGTTGGCATTCGCGGTGTACGGATCCAGGCGATCGTACGCGAATTGCATGATGAAAAAATCGATGTGATTGAATGGAATCCGGACCCAACACTGTACATCGCCAAGGCGCTCAGCCCGGCGCGTGTTTCGGGGGTCTGATTTAAACGAACTCGCACGGGGGGCAAAAACTGCGACTGTCGTTGTCCCAGAAGACCAGCTCAGCCTGGCAATCGGCCGAGATGGGCAAAATGCCCGCCTGGCAGCAAAGCTGACCGCCTGGCGGATTGATATAAAGAGCCTGCCTGAAGCAGTCAGTGATCTATTAAACAAGCTGCGCAACGATCCATTCTACATGCCGTTTGCAGAAAAAGAAGCTGACCTGCTGCCCCAGATCGAAGATGTCATGGTCAAAAAGTCGCAGGGACGGCCTGTCACTCCCGAGGAATACCAGCTGCTCAACCAGCTTGTAGACCGCGTGGAACGAGCCGTGCTCGAGGCTCGCCAGAAAGAACTCAAGGCTGCCGCGGCCGAGGAGCAGGCAGTTGCGGACAGCATTCCCAATGAAGCATTTGAAGCGCCAATTGAGGAACTCAATATCTCTCAACGCATCTGTACTTTGCTGAGAGAAAATGAGATCAATACCATTGGCGATCTGATGCTGCAAATGCGGCTCGATCCAGATCGCATCCTGGCCCTGCAAGGGATTGGACCCAAGGCCATGGAAGATATCCAATCTGCGCTGGCCAGCGTTACCTTCGCTGAGCCGACGACCGAGGTCGCTGAACAGGTTGAAGCTGAAGTTGTCGCTGCAGAAATTGAACCGGAAGCGGCTGTAGTTGAGATGGCTGAACTCGCCGAAGCGGCTATACCCCTCGAGGCAGAGGAAATGGTCGCAGAAGCAGCCGAAGCGGTGTTGGCAGCCGAGGCAGTTAGCGTGGAAGAACATGTGCCAGCTACTGAGGTTGAGGTCAGCGCTGAAGCTGGGGCAGAAGTCGAGGAGCTCGTAGCTCAGGAGGAAACAGCTCCGGCTGTCACGGTGGATGAAGAAATCGCCGAACGACCGCTCGATGAACTTTTTGAAATCAAGCCCGAAATCTTTGACTTTGAAATCGAAACCGATGAAGAAGAAGACGAAGAATATCGTGACCGCAAGGGTAAGCCTACCAAGCGGAAAAAGAAGAAAAAGAAGAAGTTTGTGGAAGTAGAATACGATCCTGAACAGGACGTCGTCATTGTGAAAAAGATACACAAACGCGGCGACGATCTCTGGGAAGATATCGAAGCTTAGTTCGAGAGAACTGAAGGTGTCTGCAAAAAAGAGAACCAGACAAAAACACGTGCCCCAGCGCACTTGCGTTGGATGCCGGGAAACCCTCGCCAAACGGGAACTCATTCGCATCGTGCGACGTCCCGATGGCGTTGAGATCGATCAAACCGGCAAGCTGTCTGGCCGCGGAGCCTACCTGCACAACCGCCGCTCCTGTTGGGAGCGCGGCTTGCGCGGTTCGCTGGCGCGAGCGCTAAAAACTGAATTGACACAGAGCGATCTGGCGCGATTACAAAGCTTCGCGTTAGAGCTACCAGAAGAACAACCCCTTGAAGAGGGGGAAGCTCATTTGGAGAACACGATCATGTAATGTTCGTCCTCCAAAGGCTCTGGTAAACACCGGATTTAGTCAATTCAGCGGGCTGCGCTGCTCATGGGGCACGGGAATAAAAACTAGGAGGTGCCATATGAGCGATAATGTAAGTATGAAAACAATAGAGTTACCCGCATCGATTACCGTCCGGGAACTTGCCCAGGCGATACAAGCCAGCCCCATCGAGATCATCAAAACATTAATGACCAATGGGGTGATGGCAAACATCAATCAGCAAATTGATTTTGACACAGCCGCAATTGTAGTGGCTGAAATGGGATTCGAGGCGATCCAGGAAGCCCAGGAAGAATCCAGCGATGAAGATCTGGGCGAAATTCCCCAATGGCGAAAAATCATTGCAACGGAAGATCCTAAGCAATTAAAACCCCGCCCTCCGGTTGTCACCATCCTGGGTCATGTCGATCATGGTAAAACGACCCTCCTGGATGCAATCCGGCACACCAACGTTGCCGAAGGTGAAGCCGGTGGGATCACCCAGCATATTGGTGCTTACCAGATCGAACACAACGGGCACCTGATTACGTTTCTGGATACCCCCGGTCATGCTGCATTCACAGCCATGCGGGCCCGCGGCGCTCAGGGTGCGGATATCGTCGTCCTGGTCGTAGCAGCCGATGACGGCGTCATGCCCCAAACACGCGAAGCCGTTGCACATGCCAAAGCAGCCAAGGTACCGATCATCGTCGCCATGAATAAAATAGACCGGGCAAATGCTGACGCGAACCGGGTAAAGCAGCAGCTGGCCGAAATTGGCCTGATCCCAGATGATTGGGATGGCGATACCATGGTAGTGCCTATCTCGGCGAAACTAAAACTTGGACTTGATGATCTGCTAGAAGCCATCCTGCTGGTCGCAGACAACATGGAAATTCTTGCCAATCCCAAGGGGCGGGTGATCGGCACTGTGATTGAAGCCGAACTCGATAAAGCCAAGGGCGTTGTCGCCACCTTGCTGGTACAGAATGGCACCCTTGAGACAGGTGACGCTGTCGTCGCAGGCGAGGCGCATGGACGATTGCGGGCCATGTTTGATTACCACGGCCGGAAAGTCAGCGCAGCCGAACCGTCTACGCCGGTTTCTGTCATGGGTTTAAACGAAGTTCCGTCAGCAGGTGATTTGTTCGAAACTTATTCATCCGACCGGGATGCCAGGGCAGCTGTCTCCGAACGGATCAAAGCCCACGAACAGGGTGCATTACAGAAAAAACCAGTAACCCTTGAACAGTTGTTTGACCAAATCCAGGCAGGTGAGACTCAAGAGCTGCGCCTGATTATCAAAGCAGATGTGCAAGGCTCGATCGAACCCATCGTAAATACCCTGAATGATATGAGCACGGATGGCATTAAAGATTAACATCCTGCAGGCCGAAACGGGAAATATCGGCGAAAATGATGTCATGTTGGCGTCTGCCTCCAAGGCGATCATCATCGGCTTTAGCGTTACTGCAGAAAATACTGCCCGCCGCCTGGCGGAAGCTGAAGGCGTGTCGATCCGCCAATACGATATCATTTACCGGATGACCGAAGACATCGAAAAAGCGCTCAAAGGCATGCTTGAACCTGAGATGGAGGAAAAGGTCCTTGGTCACGCCGAAGTCAGGGCGATCTTCCGCATTTCTCGAATTGGTAATATCGCCGGCTGCCTGGTCACAGATGGCGAATTACGTCGAAACGGACACGTGCGCGTTTTGCGGAAATCGAAAACGCTCCATGAGGGAGAATTTGCAGCTCTGAAACATCACCAGGACGATGTAAAAGAAGTGCGCCAGGGATTTGAGTGCGGCATTTCTGTCAAGAATTTCGACGACTTTGAAGAGGGTGATATCATCGAGTGCTACATCCTCGAAGAAAAAAAATAAGCCGGAATGAGACGATAAGGTATGGTTTCCAAGCTGCGTGCCCAACGGATCGCTGACCGCATTCGCGAAGAGCTTTCCGAGATGATGGTCAGGGAAGTGAGTGATCCCCGCCTGACAGGTGTTTCGATCACCGATGTCACAGTGGATCGCGAACTGACTCTTGCCAATATTTATGTTTCGGCCGTCGAAGGCAGTGAACGCTCCGAGGATATCCTTGCTGGTTTCAACCACGCCAGTGGTTACCTGCGCAGCGAGCTCGCCCGCCGGATCGATTTAAGGATCGTACCCCAGCTTCGTTTTCGCTGGGACCCAACTCCAGAACACGCGGACCACATGGAAAAATTGTTTTCCCAGCTTCGCGATGAAACCGGCAGCCATAGTGAAGAAGATCCAGACAGCAATGCGTAATTCAAACCACAGATCCTTTCCGGATGAGCAGCTGGCAGAGATGCGCAGCCTGGTGGAGTCCACCCAGAATGTGGTTGTGCTATCACATATCCGGCCCGATGGTGACGCAGTTGGTTCAGTCATCGGTTTGGGATTAGCCCTGGAGCAAGCTGGAAAAACTGTTCAAATGGTGCTGCTGGATGGACTGCCGGCAAGCTACCGGCATCTCGCCGGTAGCGACCGCATCAAAACTTCAGTCAGGCAGCCCTACGATCTGGCGGTTGTTGTCGATTGCTCGGATCTTGATCGGATCGGGGAAGCACTGAATCCGGATATTTTGCCTGATTTGAATATCGACCATCACGCAACAAACCTGCGTTTTGCGCGCCTAAACCTTGTTGATGTGAGGGCAGTTTCAACCACGGAGATTCTGGCTGATTTGATCCCTGCCTGCGGCTTAATGATTACAGAGGCAACAGCCAGCGCCCTGCTGACTGGATTGGTCACCGACTCGCTGGGCTTTCGCACACCGAGCATGACTCCAGACGCACTGCGGGTCGCGGCAAACCTGATGGAAGCCGGAGCGAATTTGCCGGAGTTGTACTACCAATCCCTCACCCGACGTTCCTATGAGTCTGCCCGGTTATGGGGCGTAGCCCTCTCCAAACTGCAGCATGAGGGTGAGCTCGGTTGGACGAGTATCAGCCTGGCTGATCGCCGGACTATTGGGTACCCTGGCAATGACGATGCCGATTTGGTGAATATGCTCCCAAACATTAACGGAATAAACGTTGCAGTCATATTTTTAGAACAACCTGATGGACGTGTTAAAATTAGCTGGCGCACAAAACAAGGATATGATATATCTGATTTAGCACTGCGTTTTGGCGGCGGCGGACATCCGAATGCCGCAGGCGCCAGTGTAGAGGGGCCGTTAAGCGAGCGCGCAATCAAGGGTCCTGGAAGAGACGAAAGCCCATTTTCAGACCCCAGCTTCTCATCCGCTGGTCACAGCCCACAATCACGGATGAATAAGCGAAAGGAAAATATCAGAACTATATGAACGGGAACCATACGACGCAAGACGATCTCAAAAAGAGTGTCGTATCAGGGGTACTGGTCATTGATAAACCGGTCGGGATGACATCCCACGATGTTGTCCAAATTGTCCGCAAGGGTACGGATATTCGCCGAGCCGGTCACACCGGGACGCTTGATCCGCGCGCATCCGGGGTGCTGGTCGTTTTGATCGGTCCTGCGGTGAGGTTAAGTGAATATATTTCCGCCTCTGATAAACGCTACCAGGCAACCATCCGGTTAGGCGCTGCCACGACCACCTATGATTCGGAAGGCCAATTCACCCAGACGAGCCAGGATGTCGATGTCACCGAGGAGCAATTCAATGAGGCCCTCGACTCGTTCGTCGGGGAGATTGAACAGGTACCGCCGCCTTACTCCGCAGTTAAAGTCAAAGGTCGGCGCGCTTACGAGATGAGCCGCAAAGGCGAAGAGGTAGACCTAAAACCACGTAAAATCAATGTGTACAGCCTGGAAATGCTCGAATGGGCTCCACCTGAAGCAGTCGTCGACGTTTACTGCTCGTCAGGAACCTATGTTCGCTCCCTGGCGCATGACCTCGGTCAAAAACTTGGCTGCGGCGCGCATCTGGTCGGGCTGCGGCGAACAAAAAGCGGCCGTTTTACTTTACGGGATGCGGTCCCTCTACGACGGTTGCGAGATGCCTTCGCGTCTGGCGAATGGTATAAATACTTGATCCCAGCAGCTGAAGCACTGGCCGACTGGCCAATGGTTGAACTTGATCCAGATCAGGTGGAACTTGTCAGGCACGGTCATCGGATACCTGCCGATGGTGACGCGAAAGGTTGGGCACACGGCGTCAGTATGCAAGGCGACCTGGTTGCGCTCCTGGAATACGATCCTGAAGTAGGTGAGTGGCAGCCGCGCAAGGTGTTTTTTCAAACTTGATCGCGCATGCAGCATTATCGTTCCCTTGAAGCGGTTTACCTGGAGCGCTGCTGGCTGACCATTGGCGCCTTTGATGGTGTCCATCGCGGCCACCAGGAAATTATCCAGCTTTTATCTGCCGGCGCTCATAACCAAGGTGCGCCGGCAGTTGTGCTCACATTCCACCCACATCCTGCCAGCGTACTGCGCGGTCGCTCCGGGCACATTTACCTGACATCCCCTGACGAGCGTGCGCACCTGCTCGGCAACCTGGGCATAGATGTTGTGATTACGTACCCATTTGATCAAACTACGGCCCAAATGACCGGGCGCGATTTCTTGAGCCTCGTGAATGACCATCTAAAACCGCAGTCGTTGTGGGTTGGTGATGATTTCGCTCTGGGCAAGGGCAGGGATACGGATACCAAAGCGCTAGAGGTGATAAGTCGAGATTTTGGCTTCGACCTGAAAATCATTGGTAAAGTAAAAAATGGCGACCAGGTGATCTCTTCCAGTCTGATTCGAGCGCTGCTGCAGCAAGGAAACGTCAGTGAGGCGGCTGTGCTCCTGGGCCGCCCGTATGAATTCGCAGGGAAGGTCATTCCTGGAGACGGGCGTGGGCGAACAATCGGCATCCCTACAGCCAATCTGGAAGTATGGGACGGTCAGGTCATCCCTGCCAATGGGGTGTATGCCTGCCGGGCGAACGTCGAAAACCATACCTATATGGCTGCGGTAAATATCGGCATCCGGCCTACGTTTGATGGGGCTTCCAGCCAGGTGCACGTCGAGGCACATCTCCTCGATGCGCAAATTGATCTATATGGGAAAACGCTTAACCTGGCGTTTGTCAGCCGGCTGCGTGGCGAGCAAAAATTTAACAATATCCAGGCGCTGGTGAATCAGATCCAGGAAGATATCAACCTTGCGAGGAGGATTCTGCAAGCATGAGAACCTATTTGCAGCTGCTCCAAGATGTACTCGAAAACGGAACAGAAAAAGGGGACCGGACCGGGACGGGCACCCTGTCCGTTTTTGGATACCAGATGCGGTTCAATCTACAAGATGGTTTTCCTATCCTGACCACAAAAAAATTACACTTAAAATCAATCGTTTACGAACTGCTCTGGTTTTTACAGGGTGACAGCAATATCCGCTATCTTCAGGAAAATGGTGTGCGCATCTGGAATCCGTGGGCCGATGAAAACGGTGAGCTTGGCCCTGTATATGGGGTCCAATGGCGCGCGTGGCGGGCGGCTGACGGACGGGTGATCGACCAGATCTCACAGGTGGTCGATCAGATCCAAAAAAACCCGGACTCGCGACGGTTAATCGTAAATGCCTGGAACGTGGGCGAGCTTGATAAAATGGCGCTGCCTCCCTGCCATATGATTTTCCAGTTTTATGTCGCCGGAGGCCGGCTATCTTGCCAGCTCTTCCAGCGATCAGCGGATATCTTCCTTGGGGTGCCGTTTAATATCGCTTCCTATGCTCTGCTGACCATGATGATGGCTCAGGTTACTGGGCTTCAAGCCGGTGAGTTTGTACACACCCTGGGTGATACCCATTTATACCTCAATCACATTGCGGCAGCGCGCGAGCAGTTAACTCGACAGCCCTTCCCACTGCCCGAAATGCGTCTGAATCCCGCGGTGAAGTCAATCTTCGATTTCCAATACCAAGATTTTCACCTGGAAAACTACCAGGCCCATCCCCATATCAAAGCTGATATCTCGGTCTAAGGGTCAAACATGCGAATCGTTTTAATCGCTGCGGTGGACGAGATGGGAGTCATCGGAGTTGGAAAGGAGATTCCCTGGGTTCTGTCCAGCGATCTCAAACGCTTCAAATCCCTGACAATGGGTCACCATCTGGTGATGGGGCGAAAAACCTGGGAATCCATCGGACACGCGCTGCCCGGGAGAACCAGTATTATCATTACCCACCAGGTCGATTACACCGCACCTGGCGGACTGGTGACTCACTCTTTAGCTGAGGCCCTGGGATTGGCAAGCCAGCGGGGTGAGGATGAGGTTTTTATCATTGGCGGAGCAGAAATCTTTGCTCAGGCGCTGCCACAGGCAGATCGAATTTACCTGACCAGAGTGCATACCACCACTCCGCACGGAGATACTTTTTTTCCGCCGTTTATTCCAGATGATTGGCAAATCCTGGAAACCATCCAGGCACAGGCCGATGACAGGAATCAAGCAGCCACAACCTTTACGATCCTGGAAAGAATCACCCCCAATAATTAGGCTTTAATCTGCCTGACCAAGCAAAATAACCAGGATATCTCCCTGGCGGATCTCAGGGAGAGCACCTTCAGTGGGCCGCACAAGATGTCCGAGTGTGTATCCCCCAGCCAGTGGCACCGAATTTCCAATAATGTACTGGACTGCCTCAGCCAGCACCCCCTGCCGACCTTCGAAGATATACTCCCACGCCAGGTCTGCAAAAACAAGTGCAGCCAGGGGGCGTGTGCTTCCCAGGCTTTTAACTGCCTGGCGAGTCACCCGGCGGGCGGTTTCAAGACCTTGCTCCTGGCTGGATGCCATCAGGAAGGCCAGCTTACCTTCCGGTGGTGTGAGGTTCAGGCGCAGACCACCCTCATTTTCAACTCGCAAGGGAGCAAAGACCGTCATTTCTGCGGTGGATTCCTGCTCAATGCCCAGCGGATAAACGCGCGCCAGGCGGTTGAGCGGCGGGCGCATCCAGTCGCTGGGTTGACCTCCCAAAAACGTCCCATAGATTTCAACTGCCGGGCGATCGTCCAGAGTGCGCAGTACCTGATCGCGGATATGGGTGATTGTGAAATTTGGTCCCACCGGCAGCCAGGCGTGTCCAAATCCCATCCCCACCTGCACATCGCCGGTGATCCAGGCAGCTGCCAGGCCACCACTGCCGGCAGAAGCACCCCCCAGCTGGTAGGAGGTATCCCTGAGTACATCGCCGGAGGCAAGCGCACCCACCAGAGAATAACTTCCCTCTCCTAAGAGTGAGCAGAGCAAACTGGAGTCGCCCTGCATACCATCGGCAACCAATAATAAAAAGTCATTCGTGTTCAGTCCCGGATCAAAATCCGTAATCATTTTCCGGATCGTGGAGCGGGTGGTATCGCCAAATCCGGGCCACCAATCCGCACGTGCTTTGAAATCCTGTCCCGCAAATAACAGAACCTGGACAGCACGGATAACAGACCTGCCGGGTGATAAAGGCGAACTTGTGCTCATTCCCAATAGTGGAGTATTGCCAAGCAGTGAAGAGACACCGCTCAATACGCCTTGAATATTCTGCTGGTAAGAGACAAAGACAAAACCAAACTGAACCGGACTGCCTCCCAACTGGTCGAGAGCCATGCGGGCGGCCTGAGCACCAGCCAATCGCCCATCCAGATCTTGCGACAAGCCCAACGCGGCATTCCAGGTCATCCTTAGGTTACCTTGGTTTGCTCAACTGACTTCAGCGACAGGAATTGTAAAGTGAAATGTCGTACCGACCCTAAATTGGGATTCAAACCAGATTTTGCCTCCTTGAATCTCAACCAGGTGGCGAGTAATATTCAAGCCCAGGCCAGTCCCTGGTACATTGCGGACCTCTTGATCCTCGGCACGGAAGAATTTTTGGAAAATTTTCTTCTGATCTTGTTCATTTATCCCGTAGCCGTTATCCTGCACCGATATATGAACCACTTCTGGGGCACCCAGTGCATCCCAAAGATTCTCAGTCTGCCTGGCTCGGATCGTAATCGTAGCACCTTCAGGTGAGTACTTGTTCGCATTAGAAACCAAATTGGTAAGCACCTGGATCAAACGGCCGCGATCTCCCCAAACACGCGGTAGGTCTTCTTCAGCTTCCAGTTGTAATACTTGATGTTTTGCATCCACCTGATTCTGAGTTGAGAGGACGACTTCTGCGATGATATCGTCGACCTGCTCGGACCGGTATTCCAGGCGCAGTCGCCCGGCTTCGATCCTGGCAACATCCGCCAGGTCTGAAACAAGAATTTGCATCCTCTCCACATTGGATCGAATGGTGTTCAAGAAGTTTCCTTGGGCATCATTGACCGGGCCGACTGCCCCGGCTACCAGCAGGTCCGCATAACCCCGGATCGATGTCATCGGGGTTTTCAACTCGTGTGAAACCATCGACACGAAATCGCTTTTTGCCTGGTTGGCCTGCTGCACGGCGGTGTACAGTTGGGCGTTGGAAATTGCGATGGCAGCATGATCACTCAAACGAGCCAGGAAAACTTGCAGCTCTTCTTCCGCGATCGATGGCTGGAGACTCTCCAGAAGTACGAGACCGATTACCTGGGTTTCACGCCGGATCGGCACCAAAGTTTGGCTTTGGCCTCCTTCTAATAAGATGCCATCCGCGCCGGTATCCAGGATTGTGCTCCACTGCGGCTGCCCGCTCACGATTGCCCGTTCGACAGCGGGCAAATGTTCAGGCAGGTATCCGGATAAAAAGCTGTGTCCGGTTGGATACCCCTGAAATGCCATGACGCGCGCCCCGGCCATTTCTTCAAGGACGGCGATCAAGCCGGCATCTGCTTGCGACTGGCGCATGGCCCAATCCAGGGTGATCCGCATTGCGCGCTCCACATCCAGGCTGGCATTCAGTTCACGGTCGATCCGCTGCATGACGGATAATTCTTCAACGCGATCTGCCAATTCCTTGTCGGTGAGGGTGTACAGGCGCGCATTTTCGTAGGCCACCGCAGCCTGGGCAGCAAACGCTTGTAGTAGCTCTTGATCGGCATTGGTAAACGGCATGCCGCTGCGTTTGTTGATCACTTCAATCACGCCAACGACAACATCTTTGACGATCATTGGAAAAACAAGCAACGAACGGGTTTGGAATCCGGTTTGTTCATCGGGCCTGGCAAACCAGGATTTATCACGCAGGACATCGTTCGCGACCACCGGGTTGCGCGATTCAACCGCTTTACCAACGAGGCCCGTGCCGGGTGGCAGACGTTGACCTACCAGATCGGCTGCAACCGGACCGACGGTCACCGAAAATATCAATTCTTCAGTTTCTTGATCGACAAGGAAAAGCGTGCCAGCTTCACATTCCAGAATTTCAACGGCACTGTTCAGCAGCCGGTCTAAAAGCAGATTGATATCCAACGTAGAACCCAGGACGCGCGCGACATCATTCAGGCTTGCCAGCTGGCGAGCGCGCTGCTCAGATTCTTCAAGCAGGCTAGTCTTGACAATTGCACCGGCAGTTTGATCCGCGATTGCCTGGAGCAGCCTGAGCTGTTCCTCGGAAAAAATCGATTCCGGATTGCGGCTGCCCATACTGAGCACACCAATCGTCTCTGCCCCAGATGTCAGTGGGACACCAATCCAGGCAAACAGCCCTTCAATAACCGGCAGCACACCACGCGCCCGGCATTCTTGCTCGTAATCTTCGGTCACAAGAGCGCTGCCAGAGCGCAAAACGACCTGCTCGAGGCTGATCCCTTCGGGGATCGGGCGGTGTTCTTTCTCGCTGAGGCGATCGTCATTTTCTAAATAAAAGGCATAATAGGCCATATTGGAGGCTGCGTCCCGCAGGGTAATGGCAAAATCTCGGGTAGGGATCAACCGGATGGTCTGGGCGTAAACCAGCTCGAGCATGTCATCAAATTTCAAGGTGATATTGATGCCCTCTGCAATCCGGGCCAGGACATCCATCTCTGCAACCCGCCGCTCCAAATCCCTGACCACCTGGGCACGCTCCAGGGCGAGCGCCACCTGGTCGCCCAGATTTTCAAGGAAATTAAGTTCTTCCCGACTGTATGGGTCGCCCGAGCGGCGCTGCCCCAATCCCAACCAGCCAACCAGCCGGTTGCTGCCGGGCAATGGGATGAATAACTGGGCGTTAAGCAGTCCCAGGCGGGCTTTGTCGCCGGTAAGTGACAGAGGGATCGTTTCACCAGACCGTAAAAAGAGGGGTAGGCGGCTGCGCGCCGATAATATTTCGACAAGGGCACTTGTGGTTGGAAAACGCAGCTCGGATGTCAGGCGTCCCTGATCATCGGGGACTGCTTCATACTGCCCTGATGCCGCCTGGTAAAGGAAAATATGCAGGAGGCTGGGGTTAACCGCATTTTGAACAACCTGCCGTACAAGATCAAGAATAGCCTGGGTACTGACAGCTTCGCTTAACTGCCGTGTAAATGCCTGGGAAACATCCTGATATGAGGTCGTACGGCGAAAAAACAAACGGTCAACCAATGCCTGAAGGCGCAAGCGCAACGGGTTGAGGAGCAAAGCCAGTACAAAGACCAATCCACCGACAAATAGAGGGCTGCTGGCTGGGAGGACACGCCCTACAACCAGGCTGGCACCTGCCACCAGCAGAGCATATCCCATTACTGCCAGGATGGAAAGCAGGACGTAAGCCAGACCACGCGACAATAAATAGTCTACATCGGGCAGCCTGTAGCGCACGATGGCGTATCCGGTCATGACCGGGAATAAGACCAGTGGCAACACCAGGTACGGCGTGAAACTGAACACGGAGAACCGGATTAAAAGCATACCTGCCATCAGCGGGCCGAATGAGAGCAACCCACCTAACAAAACCAGCCGGGCTTGTTCGCGGATAACAGGGGAAGCCGAGGCACGCCAGCGGTAAATCATCAGTAGGCTGAAAAAGAGAAAAGATGCTCCGGCAATAGCCAGGACAAGCTGCCAGACCCCAATCCCCATCGGGATAAGGACGGGATTTAGCAGACCTAATACTCCGAGCAGCGCCAGAAGCATACCTGATGCATACCCCACACTTCTTACCCAGGCCTGCCGCCGAACAGCCCAGACTTCCTGCGGGAACAGCAAGCCCAGTGACACCACACCCCCCGCCGCAATCCCCAGTGCAAATATCCATATCGGGAGCAGTGCATGGGTAGTAAAGAGATCAAAAAAGCCAAACAGGATGATAGCCACGGCGGATGTAAACACAGCAAATGCCTGGGCTGCGCGATCGTAGCGGCGTGTATTGAACACCCAGATGCCACTGCCCAAGTAAATCAGGCCGATAATATAAGGCAGCCAAAAATACGTAAGCTGATCTGCAAATGGGAACGCTTGCAGCCGGATTTGGAAATTACCAGCACCCTCAGGCATATACCCAGCCTGCAGGGCAATTTCAGCCCCCACTCCTTGCTCTCCAAGCAAGCCAACCAGGTCTGCTGAATTGGCCAAGGGCTGCCCATCCAACGCATACAGGACCATCGGATGCCGTAAACCCTGTGAAAATCCCTCCCAGGGCACTCTGCCAGTCGGCAATGCGCTGCTGATGACCAGATTCGGTTCAACCAATACTCCCACGAAAGGGATGCGCATCCAAGTCACTGCCAGCACAGGCGCAATGACCATCAGTACCAGGGCAAATCCCTGCAGCAAGATCGTAAATGTTACCGAAATTATCTGCCCGGCGGAATAGGAGTTTTTGACGCGCACCAGGGGACGACTATCGAGCATATCCCTATTGTATGCAAGCAGTACACAGGCTGCAACCCAATTCCATTGCAGTTAAGTGCTAAGGGAAACCCAATGGCTAACTTGGCCATACCCTGCCTAAAATACCTATGGTTAATTACTCTGTCTCCAGGGGAGGAAGCCCACCAGTGGGTTTTAAGAATTGGCGCAGGTAGTCATCAATGGTCGCAGCATGCCCAACATCCCTCTTAGCGTGCTCAGATAGATACCACTTGTGCTCAAGGATCTGGCAGTAAAGTTCTGCGGGGTCAGCGCCATTCTTATCAATCAAGGGTTGCAACCGGCGAATGGCAGGCAGGTAGGTGTCTTCGAGCCACATGTAAGCCGCAACACTCAAGGCGACACTCCGGTTTTTTTCTTTCGTCAGGGAAGCGCTCAATTCCTGAATTTCGTTCATCATTTTCTGCGCCTGCATTTCCTCCGTCTCCAGACCCGTCAATCCATGGAGTTGGTCGCGGTGAAAATTGCGATCGGTAACAATCGCTCGCATTTTCAGGGTATCACCACCTTCGTCCGTGCGGATTTCAAGCTCGCCAACCGAAAAACCGAGGGCATTCAGGGCACGGATCCGTTCCTGGATCCGAAAACGTTCATTCGGGTTAATCAACTCTTCACGAGTAATTTCGTCCCAAAGGCGCTGGTAACGACGCCGGATGGAGCCGCCTGTTGTAAAAATTGGAAACCCGGGCGGCAGCAAGCGAGAGACTGCCAGATCTGCCAGGTCTCCGTTGATATTCTCTTCCATGATGTTCAGGTCATCATGGCGCAGGGATGGCGGCAAAACCGGGTGAATTTCAGCAGTCTCGGCATCGACCAGATAGGCTTGCAAAGTACCTGCATCCCGCCGAAAGAGTGTATTGGAAAGCGAACAGTCACCCCAGAAAACGCCTGCCAGATGCAACTGGACGAGAAGCCCTGCCATTGCATCAAAAAGGTGTTCAACGAACTTCGATTGACCGGCATTTACGATCAGGGAACGATATGGCTGCGAGTAATCCAGGAATTGGGTAATTAAGACGCTGGTATGTCGCCCGTTATTTTTTATGACAAGATGACCCACCGGGCGGACAGCAGGTAAGCGGACTTCGTTCATTTCCCGTAGGAGGTCATATTCTTTTTCAGCCAGTGCCGGGGGGAGCTCCTTGAGCGCGTACAGGTCGCCATCATAATTTACAAATTCGACAATATGGCGCGAAACGCCGCGTGGCACTTCGACTCTTTCGTTCGCAGTAAACGCGCCATTCTGCCAGCGAATACTCCCAGGGTAAATCCAAAAAATCCGGATACCCCGGGCGGATTGACAATGTGAGCAAAGGTGATGGAGATGAAATTGGCGTCAGATTGTTCACGAGTTCGGTTCTGCCAGTGAGCGGGCCTGCTCGATATAAGCAAGGCTTTGATGCCGGAAATATGTATTATAAAGGGTGGCGTAATACCCACCGGTTTCCATTAATGAAAAATGGCTACCCTCTTCAATGACCTGGCCCTTATCTAACACTAAAATGCGATCGGCTGCCATGACTGTTGAGAGACGGTGAGCAATCAAAATACTGGTTGTATTGCGCAAGATGAGATCGAGCGCCTGTTGGATTTGCCATTCCGTGAACGGGTCAACACTGGCTGTGGCTTCATCCAGGATAAAAATTGAGGGGCGTTGAACCAGGACGCGCATCAACACAACCAACTGCCGCTGGCCCATTGAAAGCCTGCCCCCTCGCTCGCCCACTTCTGACTGGAGGCCATCCGGCAGGGTTTCCAGCCATTCTCCTCCGCCTATTTGTTGGGCTAATTCCAGAATCTGATCGTCATGCGTCTCCGGGCTGGCATAACGAATATTATCGGACACGGTACCGGAAAAGAGAAAGGGTACTTGCGACACTATCCCTAAATTCATCCGGTATTGCTGCAGGTCGAAACTCCGAATATCCTTGCCATCTATCAAAATCTGCCCTTGCTGAAACTCATAGAAGCGCGTGATGAGCTTGGCAATCGAGGATTTGCCTGCACCCGTGTGCCCAACCAGAGCCAGGGTCTCGCCCGGCTGGATGTGCAAATCAAAATTTTGCAGAACAGGTTCTTTCTCTGAATATTGGAACCAGACAGATTTAAATTCGATCTCGCCATTAATCTTAACGACAGGTTGGTGGTCGTGCTGGATGACAGCCGATTCAGCATCGATCAAGGCGAATACGCGCTCAGATGATGAAAGACCTGATTGGATTTGAGCCCAAAATGCAGATAGGTTCAGGATAGGAAACCAGAACCGGTCCAGACTGATAACAAATAAATACCAGGAGCCAACGGAGATAACAGCATTAAAAGCCAGCAACCCACCGACATAAACCAGAATCGCAGCTCCAATACCTGCCAGAGCGTTCAATGTGGGGAAGACAAGTGAGAGTACGAAACCACGCCGGATGTTGACATGCAGGGATTGATCATTGGCGTCTTCAAATTCGTGGTAAATACTGGCTTCCTGGCGGAAATTTTTGGCGACCGAAATACCACTGACCGTTTCCTTGATCGCCGCATTGACGTTCGCCATAGCCCGCATTCCCCGCCGGGTAACCCGGCGAGCAAGGCTGCGAAAACTGATGGCAAGAAAAAAAACCACCGGTAAGAAGGCGAACAATAACAGGGCTAACCGCCACTCGGTCCGGATTAGAATTATCGCTAACAGGATTGCCTGTACTATCTGGGCAATTAAATCCGTGATCAGGACAACAACATTGCCAAACTCGGTCGTATCAGAAGTAATGCGCGATACGATCCGTCCTGAAGAATATTTGTCATAAAATGACAGGTCATGCTCAGCCGCAGCATTGAACGCGTCATTCCGGAGCGTAAGAACCACATCCCCAACGGCTTGCTGAGTCAGACGGCGGCGAACCCAGTTCGCCAGCCAATTTAAGATCCCGGTCAACAAGACAGCGAGGAACAGCCCTGCAATGATCACATCGCTTGGACTGGATGCCAGTAAGTCTACCCCCCGGGCGACCACAACCGGAAGCGCAGCTCCTGTCAGAGCCAGGATGATTAACATCACGCTGACGACAAATAGTTTTCGCCGGTGGGGGTAAAAATAGGCAGCCATCCGGCGCACCAAATCCCGGTCGCTGTACTGGCGATCGTAGGCCTCGGTGTCCAGATTCGAGAAGAAACCCATCGATTCAGCCCTCACCCGTCTCGGATTGTTCCGAATCTGTTATTTGCGGGCGCTCCTCGATAAAGATTTTTCGGTAGGCTTCTGAGGATTCCATCAATTCGTCGTGGCTGCCGGCAGCTTCCAACCGGCCTTTTCGCAAAACAAGAATCAAGTCTGCCCAACGAATCTGGGATAAGCGGTGGGTAATGATGAGGGTCGTGCGACCTTTTGCCGCGGCATAGATGGCGCGCTGAATACGGTCTTCGGTAGCACTGTCAATTGAACTGGTAGAATCGTCCAGGACGAGAATGCCTGGATTTGTAAGGAATGCCCGTGCCAATGCCAGGCGCTGGCGCTGTCCCCCAGATAACGTCACACCCCGCTCTCCGACCTCAGCCTCATAACCCTCCACGAAACCATGAATAAATTCATCCGCCTGGGCTGCCTGCGCGGCGGTGATAATCTCTTCCCTAGTTGCCGCGCGTTTTCCAAATGCAATATTTTCGGCAACTGTCCGCGAAAACAGAAAAACATCTTGCTCGATGACCGAGACCTGGCTGCGCAGCGACTCCAGATTCCACTGGCGCACATCGCGACCATCCAGAAGCACCTGTCCAGAAATTACATCATATGTGCGGTTAACTAACTTGGCAAGCGATGTCTTACCTGAGCCCGTTTGACCGACAATTGCCACGGTTTGCCCAGGTTTCACTTTGAAGGTGATATTTTCAAGCACAGGTTCGCCTGACTCGTACCAGAAACAAACATCCTTAAATTCGATCTCGCCCCGCAAATGGGATGAATAACCGGCTTCATTTTGGTCTAAATCCGTTTCCTGATTAATCAGCTCAAGAATTCGCCTGGCGCTTGACATTCCCGAGGAAACCTGCGAATAAGCAAACAACGAAACAAACGTCGGAAACCCAAATAATTGGATCAAACCAAAAAACCCGACCACTTCACCGACATCCAACAGGCCCTTATTGAACAAAAGCATGGCTTGCAGCAGCGCGGCGGCTTCAGCCAGAGCCAGCAATAGAAGCGGGATAAACCGGGCCTCGACATTCCCTTGCTTCACAAAGTAATCCCGGAACCGCAGGGCATTGACCTGGAAGCGCTTAACCTCAGCCTCTTCCTGCGCTGAACCTTTGACCGTTTCGATGCCGTCCAGAGTCTCCGCCAGCCCAATATTCAAAGAGCCAAAAGACTTGCGCACATTGGCCGTAATGGGGCTCAGCTCGCGCAAATATTGCCAGAGAGCGAGGAAATAGCCAATGATAAATAAGGCCGGGACCAGGACCAGCGAGGGGTGGTAGCGCGGGGCAAAGATAAGCGGCATGATCAAGAAGTTTGCCGAACCGATCACAAGATTGAAGCCAGGGCTGAACATCAGATTGACTTCGCGGACATCATTCGTGGCGCGGGCCATTGTGTCACCAACCGGCTGCAAGCTGTGGAAAGTCATGCTCTTACCAAGCAGGCTGATGTACAACTCATCACGAATATCGCGTTCCATGTACTGTCCAATCAGCTCGGCCCCAAAATTACGGCCCAACTGGAGCACCCCGCGGATAATCTGCGAGATCGCAATCAACCATGCAATCGTCGATAATGCACTCAATGAGGGCTGAGCCGATAGAATCTCATCAAACGCCTGCCCGGTATAGACCGGAACGACGGCTGCCAGGGCGGCATTACCGAACGCCCCTACCATAACAAGGAGAACCAGATACCAATACCGGGTTACATGCCCGATGATCCAGCGCACAGGACTGCGCCGGTCGGAGCGATAACGCTGCGGCAGAGTAAATTCTGCTGAATTGGTAACGGCTGGAATTGTCGAGGTTGCCATGGAGCGATTCAAAGATACTTGATGCGTTTAATTACGATCGTTTCGTGCTCACAGCTCGTCGGGGAATGGGAGCTGACTCATAATTTTATAGGGACCGTACTTGGGCAGGCTGCCAGCATCGACCTGGCGCAGTTTCCCAGTGCGCGGGCTGATCTTGTAAGTGGATCCATCGCGGTGAAGCAGCGGGATCGTCCGCCGCCGCCGGATGAACACGCGCCGCATGTAGGCGGAGTGGCGAGCATACGATTCGCGCTCTTGCGGCAACTGCGCGAAAACCTTATCAAATGCCTCAATAAATTGGCGGCGGTATTCTGCTGACACCACCTGTAAATTGGATATTACCCAACAGCGGTCGGCATATTCCCAATAATATGAAAGCCCAGTGAACTCTTTGTCTGGATCGATATAAGGAAAAAAAGGGAAAGCCCTGCACGACAGCGATCGAAAACCTCGCTCACACAGACGGTGTCCGAGGCAAGCGATTAAAACCATACCATCAGGGGTCTCAGCAGCAAGTTGGTTGGTTTCTTCTTCGCTATCGCCCTGCCAGAGATGCCATAAGCCGGTGTTGGCTTGCAGGTATGCCCATTCATCTGCATAAGCAACCGGTACCGCATGGCGGGTATCACAACAAAATGGGACCCCATATTCATTATGTGGAGCACATTTTTTGCCGCAGTCTAGAGCGGAAATTGGCGCTTCAAAGCCAGCGTATAAATTCGCAAATCTGACCTTTTGTTCTAAATCCATAACCTTGGTAGGATACCACAAATTACAGGCAATGCGCTTGGAATTTGATGAATATCTAATGCTCAAGAACCGGGCATTTATAGTGCAACCTGGTTATCACTTGGTCCTGGTGAGGCTGGACAGCAAGCAATGCAGTAAACCCAAATAAAGCCTTAATATTTTATTTCCATCCGATTTGGTTTACTTGAAGACAGGTTGCCCGGCAGTTCGCTTAACTGCACTTTACTAGGTAACGCTACTCTCAGCGAATTGGTTCTGTAATAAATGTATTACGGAACCGGACAGCGGAAGACAGACAATAAATGTATAATAATTCTGATGCAAACAACATCGCAGGATCACTTCTCATCCAATTAGACTATGCAAAGCTGGGACTGTGCGAGGAAACGAGCATAAACTATGTGGATCCTGACAATTCGCCCTTCCGATGGCGAGCCAAAAGAATTTAAGGTAACACCCGGCAAGATCACAATTGGGAGGCGCTCGGACGCCGATATTTCGATTTCGGATATCTCTGCCTCGCGGCTGCATGCCGAATTCGAGTATATCGAGAGCACCGACCTTCTGATGATCGAAGACCTAAACAGTACAAATGGCACGTACGTAAACCGGGAAAAACTCACTTCCAAGATTCAGCTAAATAATAATGATATCGTCCGGATTGGCGGCTTCCTGATCAATGTCACATATGTGGACCCAAGTGCCAAGCGGCAATCAAGAACCGGCACCCGCCCGCTAACACGTGAACTGCTGCTCGAATCTCTTGACCAGCATGCGGTGTTGATGTACGAAGTCGCCCGACAGCTCAACACCGTTTTCGACCTGGAAACTGCGTTGCGCCAGGTTTCCAGCCTGATCCGCCGAACGATGGGCGCAGACCGCTGTGAAGTGATCACAGCTGAACAGTTTGGAAATTTGAGCGAATTAGGTTTTCCCACGTCAATTGCAAAAATGGCGATTGACAAACATGCAACCATCATTATCCCGGATGTTGATGCAGAACGTCTCGGTCAAAGCGCTTCGTTATACCGTGTGCGGTCCGCGTTGTGCGTGCCGATCATAAGCGGCGATGATACACTCGGGCTGATCTACATGTATAAAACCGACCCCGAATCTCGCCCATTCGACCAGCGTGACCTTCAGCTGGCAGTCGCCATCAGCCATCAGGCAGCTCTGACCATCCAGCGAATGCTGCTCTTGGACCAGGTGCGCCAGGAGCAACGCGTTCGCGAGCTTCTACAGCGCTTCTTATCGCCGCCTGAAGCCGAATTTATCCTCCAGGATTACATGAAAACTGGGCACCTGCCGGAATTGAGCGAGCGTAGAGCAACCATTTTATTTACCGACATTGCCGATTCGACCGAGCTGGCGGAAGACCTGGGTCCAAAGCGATTTGGCGAGCTGCTGGCACGTTATTACCAGGATTTGACCGACATCATTTTTGAAAATGGCGGTCTGCTGGATAAATACCTGGGTGATGGAATTATGTCGGTGTTTGGGATCACAGAATTTCCTGGCGCGGCAGAAGTCCGCGCTGTGAAGGCGGGCCTTGAAATGCTGGACGCTCTGGATATCATCAACCGCGATTTTGGGTTATCTATTCAGGTGGGTATCAGCGTAAATACCGGGGATGTCATGGCAGGCTATCTCGGCACAAAACAACGGGTCGAGCTGACAGTTCTTGGGGATACGGTCAACGTCGCCTCCCGCCTGCAGGCACAGGCCCGACCCAACCGGCTGCTGGTGGGGCCGGGTACTGTGGCTTCGATCATCGGTCACTTTAACACAGAGCGCATCGGAGCTGTTACCGTCAAAGGCCGAACCAAACCAATCCAGGTGCACGAGGTGTTACGCACCAAGGTTTAGCTTTCAGGCGGCACATCGAATTCCTGAGTCGGTAAAAAAGGCATATCTGGCCCAGGGACACCCAACAGTTCCGCTAGAGCCGCTCGCAGCGCGATGCGATCATCCCAAGGGTACTCAATTTCACCAAAACACATCGATTGCTCGTGACCTTTACCGCACACCATCACGACATCGCCGGGTTGGGCAAATGCAACCGCTTCACGGATCGCCTGACCACGGTCGGCAACCCGGATAAATGTCTCGCCCTCGCGGCCTCCTTGGGCACGCATCCCCTCTGCCATCTCACCCAGGATCAGGTTTACAGATTCCGTGCGCGGGTCTTCCGCAGTCAGCACTGTAAAATCAGCCAGCTCCGCAGCAGTTTTTGCCATTAATCCGCGTTTCTGCCGATCCCGTAAGCCGGCAGAACCGAATACCGCAATCACCCGACCATCCATCATCATCCGGGCGGTCTCCAGAGCGCCTCGCAGGGCATTAGGTGTGTGCGCAAAATCAACAATGGCAGTGAATGATTGGTTCAGATCGATGCGCTCCATACGTCCCGGAACTCCTGCCAGATGGGCGACCCCATCTCGCACCGTCTCCAAATCCAGGCCCAGGCCGCGCACTCCGACCGCTACGGCAGCCAGGCAGTTGTAAATATTAAATATGCCAACCAGGCGGGTCGACATGGAAATCCGGTAACCGCTTCCTGCAACGACAAAATGCACGCCATCCGGGTGAGATTCGAACTTTTCGGCCCGCAGGTCTGCCTCGGGCGAAAGTCCATAACTGATCTGGTTATCACCCGCCATGGCTGCCAGCTGGGCATAGGATTGGTCATCCCGATTGAGAACTGCCAGGCGCGGGTTCCCGAAAGGTTTCGGGCTTGTTTCGGGCAAATAAGTAAACAACCGTGACTTGGCAGCGAGGTAGGAAGCATAACTGCCATGATAATCGAGGTGCTCGTGAGTGATATTGGTCACAACGGCAATATCAAACTCACAAGCATCAACCCGATGCTGATCCAGACCATGGGACGTCGTTTCAAGGACGACATGGGTAAGCCCAGCATGAACCATTTGGGCAAGATAAGACTGAACATCCGGTGCGGCAGGTGTAGTCACGTGGAATCCCGTGTCAAGGGCCTGCGAGCCAATCACCGCATTAACTGTTGAAATCATCCCTGCCTGCAAGCCGCTGTGAGACATAAGATGATAAATAAGATTGGTAGTCGTTGTTTTACCATCTGTGCCTGTGACTCCAATGACAGTCATTTTTCTGGCGGGAAAACCATACAACGAGGCAGCTAGAGACGCCAGGGCAATCTGGCTGTTTTCGACGCGCAGGTAAAATTTATCCAATCCGCTTAAATCACGGGTACCGATCACCGCCACGGCCCCGTGTTCCAGGGCATCATCAATATAGCGGTGACCGTCTTGGGAAGCACCCACCCAGGCAACGAATAAATCACCGGGTCTGACCTTACGCGAGTCTGCCGTGATTCCAGTAACATAGATTGGATCTAACGGGCCAAGTGGCTGCAGCCCGGCCTCATTCAGAAGCTCTCCAAGCAGTTTTTTTGGCTGTGGAACACTGGACAAGTTTTGACTCCTTTAAGCAACAAAGAAGCCCCAGGAATCCCCGGGCTTCTTCGTCTGATGGTGTGCAAAATACTTGGATTAAGAAAGACTTGCGCGCATGCTTGTCAGCTGACCTGCCACCGACCCATCCAAAACGCGATCTCCAACTTTAACTACCAGGCCACCCAGAATCGTAGGGTCGACCCGGAATGTTACTATTTGGCTACCCACATTAGCAAGCAAATCCTTTTTAATCGCTTCCTGTTCATCGTCCGTGAGCGTGAGTGCGCTCGTAACTTCGGCAGATGAGCCGCTGGCGCCGGTACCTTCTATGACGACAACTTTGCCTGAACGCACACCCGAGAAAAACTCCTGCAGGAGAGCGTGTTGGCGTTTCTCATCCAAAGCATCGCCGACTAATTTTTGGGCTGCTGCCATCGCAAGCGAGACTATCTGCGGACGCAAATTTGCCAGAACAAGCTCTTTTTCACGTTCCGCATCTGCAATACCCTGGGCCCGAATCTTGGCTGCGTCTGCTTCGGAAGCATTTTGGATATCGTGGGCAACAGCTTCGGCTCGTTCGGTCGCTTCCCGCATCATATCAACTGCTTTGGACTGGGCTTCCGCGATTATTTTTTCGGCTTCCTTCTCTGCATTCGCCCGGGCTTCACTGGCGATCCGAGCATCTTCTAAACCCTGTGCAATGGTCTCGCGGCGTCGTTCCAGCAGACCCAAGACGGGCTTTAATATCCACGCTCGTACAACAACGAGCATGATAATGAAGTTGAATATTTGGACAAATAAATATCCCAGGTTTAGACCTAGAGCTTCCAATGTACGTTCCTCCTGTTGATTAGACTTCTCTTAGCCGACGAACAGGATCAGGAGCGCGACCACCAGACAGTAAATCGCGACTGCCTCGGCAAAGGCAATCCCCAGGATCATATTGGTTTGGACAACGCCACCCGCGTCTGGGTTGCGGGCAATACCCTGCACCGCACCGTTCACCAGCACGCCGATCCCCAGGCCTGCGCCGATTGTGCCGATCATCGCCAAACCAGCTCCGATTAGTCTTGCAGCTGCTACATCCATTGTTTTTACCTAGCCTCCTTAGATTGGTTCAGTCTTTTAAAATTCCTTGCGAAACTACGATTGAAGTAGGTTAGGCGGTAATTCGCCAAATTTCCCAACAAATTTATTCGTGTGAAGCTTCCTCTTCATGCCCACCATGCCCCTGTGTAGCCTGTGCCATAAACACCATGGTCAGCATACCAAACACCACTGCCTGAATAACCCCCACAAAGAATTCCAGTAACAAGAAGCCGGATTGGGCAAATGTAGGGATCAACGTACCAATCACGAACAGGAGCACCGACCCTGCAAAAATATTGCCAAATAAACGGAAGGAGAAAGAGATAATCTTAGAAAACTCACTGATCAGTTCCAAAAGGCCGACCGCGAAATCAATCACTCCAAAGATCGGCCTCTTGAAGATACCGGATACATTGAAGAATTTTGTAAAGTACCTGAGCCCCTGAGACCGCACCCCAATTACTTGAACCATTGTCATCGCAATCAGAGCCAGGGCCAAAGTGAAGTTCAAATCCGTAGACAGCACGCGTACAAAGGGAACCAGGGTATATTCGCCAGGAGCATCGACGAGTGTAGAAATCCCTGTTGTGACTTGCTCAATTGCATGGCCTTCCCCGGTTGCGTGTTCAATGATACCAATGCTATCCACGCCCGGTATGAGCTCCATCCAGTTGACGATTAAGACAAACAGGGTAATCGTCGCGAAGAACGGGAAGATCGTTTTCGTCCATTTCCCAGCAGTCGATTCGGTCAGGTTGTAAATGATTTCCATAAAAGCTTCGATTGCACCGGCTAAACCGCGTGGAATCAGCTCCCCACCAGAAAATACCCGGCGGACAATCAAAGCTATGACCAGCACGATGATATCGGCAATGACCATCGCCACCATCGTGTTGGTTATTGCAAATGAGCCAATTTTACCCACGACCTCCGGTGGTAGCTGAATATGCGGTAAAACCGGGTGGTATACGCGGGCAACAAAGAAACCCAGAACAGCAGCTGCAATCACTATCCAGCGGTTTTTACCCCAACGCCATTTACTGATCTCCACTATTTCCATCCTCCTGGATTTGTGCGGGCTTGCCTGACGATATATTTTGAATCTGGGAAGTTGCTTTCCGGACTACCCAAACCATGCCAATCACGGTTACCGGAATACTGGCGATCATCAAAACTACTGTGAACAACGGACGGGTGTTGAGCTGGGCGTCCAACCATAAACCGCCGATGAGCGCCAGTAGAATCAAAAAGAGTGTAATGCAGCCCACCTGACCGGCAACCACCGCCAGAGTCATGTTCACAGCATACTGAGCACGATCCGTTTTTGGCGCTTGGCCAGTGGGTTCCATGGTTCGAGAATTGTATCACAAGCAATTGTTGGGCGTCAATAAAACCACTCAAACAGTCTAATTTTAAACGCTGTTTCATAAGATCTAAATTCTACGCGCTCAGAATAACGAAGCTGCTGCCGAAGTCCCCAGGTTAAAGAAGGGGCCGAATAACGTGCCCACAATGATAATGCCGGCCACCAGAACGACGAGTGCGATGGCATACGAAACCGGTATGGGCAAGGGCTTATCTTCATCTTCAGAACGGTAGTGATAGACCACATTCAGGACTTTCAAATAGTAGTACAGACCGATGATCGAATTTAGCACCGCGATGACAACAAGCCAAATGTACCCTGCCTCGACTGCGGCAGCAAAAACCAGGAACTTGGAAATAAAACCCGCTAACGGCGGCATGCCTGCCAGTGACAGAAAAGCCACCATCATTGCCAGGGCCAATCCCGGCTTACGGCGGCTGAGCCCGGCATAAGCAGCGATATCATCCGAGCCTACGACGCGATAAAAGGCTGCGGCCACACCGAAAGCTGCCAGGTTGGTAAGCATGTACGCGCCCAGGTAAAAAACGACACTATTGACACCTAATTCGGTCACCGCAACAACACCCACCAGCGCATACCCGGCGTGCGCGATGGATGAATATGCCAGCAGGCGCTTGATATTCCGCTGTGCCAGGGCAATTAAGTTGCCCACAGTCATGGTGACCACCGCCAGGATCGCGATCAGGAATGTCCAGGTTTGTTGGAGATCGATCCCATCGAACTGCCCTTGAAACACCACTACAAAAAAGCGCATCAAGACCACAAAACCGGCAGCTTTCGAGGCAGTGGAAAGAAAGCCCGCCACGGGAGTCGGCGCACCTTCGTATACATCCGGAGCCCAAAAATGCAAAGGAGCCGCCGAAATTTTAAACCCAAATCCGATCAGAACCAGCAGCATGGCAAGCAGCACCGAGTAGATCGGTACACTGCCGGCAGACAGGCCATCGGCAATTGCGTACAAGTTGGTCTGACCACTAAAGCCAAACAAAAGGGAAAAGCCATACATGGTGATGGCCGAGGTCATCGCGCCGAATAATAAGTATTTGAAACCAGACTCTGTCGATTTGTCATCCCGATAGAAAAAACCCGCCAGAATAAAAAGCGGAATTGTGGTCGTTTCGATCGCCAGGAAAAGCATGATCATGTCTGCCGCCGAAGCCATCAGCATCATGCCAAATGCCGAGGCCAGCATCAGGATGTAGAATTCACCCCGGTTCCCCAGGGCAGGCATATCCATGGCAAAGAGTGCGGTAATGGCAGCACCAAAAACGAAGAGGATTTTTAACGTGTAAGATATGGCGTCCACCCGCAGCATCCCCCCGAAGATCAACTGGGGCTCGCCGGAAGGACGGGAAAAAACGAGGGTCAATGCCAGTGTCACCAGCAATCCGCCAAATGCCAACCAGCCCAGGTTGCGGCGCTGCTCTTGCGACCACAGCGCGTCAAAAAATAATACCAATCCCATCACCACCAGAATGGAAATTTCTGGCACGATCGCGAGAAACATCGAAGGCTCGTAAGGTGTTATGGTCACTTATGCACCTCCCAGAAGGCGCAGAACATTCTCGACGCCGGTCTCAACTAATGGCACCATGATTGCCGGGTAAATACCCAACACCAGCAATACCACCGAGAGCACGATCACGGCAATTTTGTCGAGTGCGGTTATATCGGTGATGTGCCCCTGAAGCTCTTCCGGCATCGTACCGAAAAACACTTTGCGAATAATCCGGATGATGTAGGAAGCGGTAATCACGATCGAAATCACCGCAACCACCGCAATCCAAGGATAGGTTTGCCAGACCCCCATAAAAATGGGAAATTCAGCCACAAACCCCGAAAATCCTGGCATACCCATGGATACCATACCCCCGATGATAAACGCCACCGCAGCAATAGGCATATATTTTGCAAAGCCACCCAATTTAGGAATATCACGGGTATGCGCCTGGTCATAGACCATGCCGACCACCGCAAAGAAGAGAGCCGTCATGGCACCGTGCGAAAACATCTGCACACCTGCGCCAATCATGCCATCCCGGCTCAGGGTGGCGAACCCCATCATAACCAGCCCCATGTGGGACACAGATGAAAAACCAATAACATATTTAAAGTCAGTCTGGACGGAGGCGATGAATGCCCCGTAAACCACATTAACAAGCGCCAGCAGAATCACCCACCACATGTGAGCCTGGGCTCCTTCCGGAAGAAGCATGATCCCGACCCGCAGGGCGGCAAATGCACCCAGTTTCATCAAAACACCGGCATGGAACATCGAAACCGCTGTTGGCGCGGCGACGTGACCATCGGGGCTCCAGTTGTGAAAGGGGAAGATGCCTCCTAAGACCGCAAACCCGAGAAAGACAAACGGGAACCAGAACTGTTGAAAGGCAGTCGAAAACCCGGCGTGTTCCAACTCGAGCATATCAAAGGTGTGCAGGCCAGCCGTGAAATACATCGCCAGCGCTCCGACCAAGGCAACCACCGAGCCGATAAACAGGTACAGGGTCAGCTTCATGGCCGCATACTCGCGAGTCTGTTTCCAACCCCAAATGGCAATCAGCAGGTACATTGGGAAGACTGCGATTTCGTAAAAGAAAAACAGCATGAACAGGTCCAATGTAGAAAACACGCCCAGGACACCGGTGGCGAGGATGAATAAGAATGCAAAAAACTCGCGCGGGCGGTCATCCAGCTTCCAGCTGATCAACACCCCGGTGAACATCACCAGACCGGTCAACAACACCAGAGGGGCGCTGATGCCATCGACACCCACGTGGTAAGAAATCCCCAGAGATGGCAGCCAGGTATATTTTTCAATGAACTGGTACCCGGCTACCGCCGTGTCATAAGAAAAGTAGACCCAGATTGACATTGCGAAAGTTATGATCGAGGCTGCCAATGCGGTTACGCGGATCTCCGACTTGCGCTCGCCCGGGATCAGGAACAGGATCAGCGCCGTTATCAGCGGTGTGAAAACAATCGCACTAAGAATCGGAAATTGCATTGTTCACCTCAAGATCGCAAGTGCTGCCATTGCCCGGTTGATGATCTCCAACAGCCAGGCCGGCCAGACGCCCAACTGCAACATCAACACCAATAAAGGAGCGACCACAAAAATTTCGCGCAGATTGATCTCGCTGAGATGCCCCACCCATTTTTGATTCATCGGACCGTGCAGCACTTGTTTGATCCCTTTCAAAATATATGCGCCAGTGAACAATAAGCCAAGCATCGCCAGCGCGGTGTACAAGGGGAAAATTGCCCAGGAGCCCCGGACTACCAGGAATTCGGAAATAAATCCATTTAATCCGGGTAATCCGAGCGAAGCCATCGAAGTGAATATGAGAATTGCGCCATAGGCTGGCAGCAGCGGGAACAGACCACCGTATTCGTCCAGGTTGCGGGTGTGAGTGCGTTCATAGATAACACCTACCAGGAAGAACATGGCTGCAGCGCTCAAGCCATGATTGAACATCTGCAGCACAGCCCCGTTCAAGGCGATGTTGGCATCCAATCCCTGCGCCCCGCTGGCATAAGCCGCGGCTGCAATCCCCAATACAACAAAACCCATGTGATTAATGGAGGAATAGGCAACCAGGCGCTTGAAATCATTTTGCCCGAACGCACCAAATGCGCCAAAAATGATCGCCATGACCGCCAGGAAACCAAGAACTCCTGCAAATCGATAGGATTCTGCCGGGTAGAGCGGCAATACCAGGCGCAGGAAACCATAAGCACCCAACTTCAACAACACACCTGCCAGGATCATCGAACCTGCAGTTGGTGCCTCTGTGTGCGCATCCGGCAGCCAGGTGTGAAAAGGCCACACCGGCACCTTGAGCGCAAAAGCAATCGCGAAAGCCCAAAACGCAATCGCCTTGACCGTGGAGACGGGCAGGCTTAACGGTACATTGGCAAATTCAGTCATTCGTGGCCACGTGGTAAAAAGCACCGGCAAATCATAAGTCCCTGCAGCGACACCAATCAATTGAATGGCAAGCAGCAAACCAAGGGATGCACCCATGGTATAGATCATGAATTTGAAGGAGGCATAGGTGCGTGCCTGCACCTTGATCCCACCCCAAATCGTCCGCTCGCCATATTCGCTGCCCCACTGGTTGATTAAGAAGAACATCGGGACAAGACCGACCTCGTAAAACACGAAGAAAACCAGCAGATCGAGAGAAAGAAATACGCCCAGCATCCCGGTTTCCAGGAACAGGAACAGGATCATGTAGGCCTTTACCCGATCCTTGATATTGAAGGAAGCCAGGATCGCTAGAGGCGTAAGCAGGGTCGTCAGAAGCACCATGGTGAGGGATAAACCATCCACCCCGACATGGTAGCTCGAATTTATGGCCGCATACCAGGTATACTGCTCTTGGAATTGGAACCCAACCCCGCTGCGATCGAACTGCGACCAAAGATACAGCGACAGGACAAACGGGATTAGGCTGATGATAAATGCGGCCCACCGGAGCAACCCTCGCGGCTCGCGCGGTAAAAAGACCATTAACAGCGCACCAATTGCCGGGGTGAACAGGATGAGCGTGAGCAAGTAATTATTCAGGAATTCCATAATTCACTCCAGTCCTACGGCAGGGCTACGGCAGAAATAAAGTAAACTAGCACGCCCAGGATAATCACCAGGGCGGCAACCATATACTGCTGCACCTTGCCCGTCTGGATCACCCGGATTGCTACGCCAATCCGGCGAGTGGTTTCACCCACAAAATCACCAAACCCATTGATGATGGGGTTGTCGATCGCATTGCGGAAGAAAGTTCCGATAACCCCAGAGACATATGCCAGGAAATGCAGGAAGCCATCGATAATGCCCCGGTCCATAATCTGACTGGTGAAGACCTCGGAAATCCAGATTGAGGGCCGGACAAAAACAACTTGGTAGAGCTCGTCGACATAGTATTTATTTTGTAAGATCCGGTAGATCGGCCCAAGCGGTTTCTGGAGCGGGTCGGCTTCGCCGGCTTTGACATTCCGGTAAACGAGCCAGCCGAGGAAAATGCCGCCCAAGGAAACAACAATTGATGCCAGTAAGGGCACCCAGGAAAATGCAGGCAGCTCAATCGGTCTCAACAACCCTTCATTGATAAACTCCTGGAACCACTCAGGCAAAACACCACCCAATAAGGGGAATTTCTCGGGAATACCAGCCCAGCCCACGGCAATTGCAAAAAACGCCAGGATGATCAAGGGAACCGTCATCGTCCAGCGCAACTCGTGGGCGTGCTCGGCTTCTTCGGTACGAGGTTTCCCCAGGAAGGTCAGTGTGATCTGGCGCATCGTATAAAACGCAGTCAGAGCGGCGGCGGCAACGAGTGACCAAAAAACAACGGGGTAATGCGCAAAAGCATCTGCCAGGATTTCATCTTTGGACCAAAAGCCGGCAGTCAATAAAGGGAAACCAGCCAGCGAAAGCCCACCGATGAGAAACGTCCAGAATGTTATGGGCATCTTTTTGCGAAGCCCACCCATGTTAAACATATTTTGCGGGTCTACATCGTGATTACCGGTGTGCAGTACGCCGTGTTCGACTCCGTGAATAACCGAACCGGACCCCAGGAAAAGCAATGCTTTAAAGAACGCGTGGGTCACCAGGTGGAAAACTGCCGCGATATACGCCCCAAAACCGACTGCTGCAACCATGAAGCCAAGCTGCGAAATTGTTGAATAGGCCAGAACGCGTTTGATGTCGTTTTGCGTAATCGCAATCGTCGCTGAAAACAAGGCGGTAAACGTACCAACAGCCGCAACGATGACCATTGTGGGGTTCAGACCGTGTTCAGATCCGGCTGCAAGCAACGGGAACATGCGCAGGATGGCATACACACCAGCTGAAACCATGGTCGCAGCATGGATCATGGCAGAGACTGGCGTCGGGCCTTCCATGGCGTCTGGCAACCACACATGGAGAGGGAACTGGGCAGATTTTCCAACCGTACCGATAAAGAGCAGCAGGCTGATCAAGGCCGCCGTTGAAAAACCTGCTATCAAGGATGGTGATTCAGCCAGGTGGGCCAGGACTTCGGGATCGCGCAGGATTGCCTGGAAGTTCAGCGTACCAGTAGCCGTGTATAGATAGGCAATCCCCAACAGCATAAATACGTCGCCAACCCGCGTGGTCATAAACGCCTTGATCGCGGCTGCCCGGGCGGATGGTTTGGCATACCAGAAACCGATCAGCAAGTACGAGCACAAACCCATGATCTCCCAGCCGACGAACATCGTCAGCAGGTTATCTGACACAACCAATAAATACATGCCAAACGCAAACAGGCCGATAAATGCGAAAAATCGGGCGTACATGGGCTCGATGGACATCACTCGGTGTTTGTGACCCTGTGCATCCGTCGTGGTTGCGCCATGGGGTGGCAGGCCGGGCAGGTCGTGATCCCCTTTTGGCTGGCCAAAATTATGGTAGCCCACACTGTAAAGGAAGATCATCAACACAGTCCATGCCACAAAAAACAAGGTGACGGCGGAGAGCGGGTCGATCAGCACCCCAACCTGGAACCAGGTATTGCCGGTCGGCAGCCAGTTTATGGAGGAGGTAAATGGGTGCGCACCGAAATGTTCTGTCTGAGCCGCCCTGAAGAAAACAACCATACTGCCGATAAAGGATAGCAGCGCGGCTCCCAGGGCAATCGAATGGCTCAACCATTTGCTGCGGTTAGTGAATAAAACGATCAAGAAAAATGCCAACAGCGGCGGGACAGGGAGCAGCCAGATGAGTGTTGTCGTTTGCATGTACCCTCCGTCTACCACTTCAACAGGTCGATATCGTCAGCAATGATCGTATCGCGCCGCCGGTAGATGGAAATCACGATGGCGAGCCCGACTGCCACTTCAGCAGCCGCGACGGCGAATACAATCAACGCGAAGGCCTGCCCGGCGACGTTTTCCGGTGTAAGATACCGCCAGAAAGCGATCACGTTAATATTCACAGCATTCAACATCAATTCGATACTCAACAGGATTGCCACAGCGTTCCTGCGAGCCAGCACACCATACAAACCGATGCAAAACAGCGCCGCAGCTACCAGTAGATACCAGGATAATGGGACCATGTGCTCTCTCCACTTACCTGTGTGTTATTTTTTGCCCCAGGCCACGTAAATGGCACCAACCATGGCTGCCACGAGCAAGACCGAAGCAACTTCAAACGGGATCAAATACCCATTCGGGGAGACCAGCGCGACACCCAGCTGTTGGATCGTACTGGTGTCGTTCGGCAACTCGGCTGCCAGCGTGCTGAAACCAGACCATCCCTGGAGCGCCAGAAACACCCCAACAAACAAAACAACTGCCAAAAACACTGCCAGCAGCCATCCCCGGTTGATAACCGGTTGTTCCGGGGCAGAAATATTGCGGGTAAGCATCACCGCAAAGATAAACAGAATGGAGATCGCCCCGATGTAAACAACAACCTGCACCACAGCAAAGAAGCCAGCATTCAGCAGGACATACAATACCGCCACACCAAACAATGTCACAATCAAAAATAGCGCCGCGCGCACCATATTCCTGGCGCTCACCACCATCAAGGCAGCTCCCAGCGTGACAGCTGCGGTAAGGAGAAAAATGATTTGCAGTACGGTCATAACCCATCTACTCCTAGGCGTTTTCGGATGCCGGCGCTGCTTCCGGTGGACGTGCAACGGGTTTTGGCACCGCAACCGGCTGGCGGCTTGGAGTCCGCCGGTGGCGAGCCTGCACGATGGCATTCGCGGCCACTAATAAAAGCACATTCATCACCAGATGAGAGCCAGCCCGTACCCAGACGTTTATGTCGGGATTAAGGGTGAAGAGTGTCTTTTCCAGGATCGCTGTCAGCATCACGAGGACCAAGCCAAGCGGCACCAGGTATTTCCAGTTGAAATCCAGCATATGATCGATGCGAATACGCGGCAGGCTGAAGCGCAGCCACAGGGTGACGAAATAAATCAGAAAAGCCTTCATGAAAAACCAGAAGATACCCAGGATGGGGTACTGCTCGGCGCCAGGGCCGCGCCAGCCGCCCAGGAATAAAGTAGCCACCAGGGCACCTACTGTGAAGGCGTGTAGAAATTCGCCCACAAAAAACATACCAAATTTCAAGCCAGAGTATTCAGTCTGATAACCTGCGACAATTTCCGATTCGGCTTCCATCAGGTCGAATGGCGCGCGCCCGGTCTCGGCCTGGGAAGAAATCAAGAACATCAAAAATGCGAGGGGTGAGATAAAAATAAACCAGATGCCCTGCTGCCGAACAATTTCCGATACGCTCATGCTGCGCGCCAGGATTGTCACGACCAGCAGCGCCAGCACCATCGGGACTTCGTAAGAGACCATCTGGGCGACTGTGCGGAACGCGCCCAGCAAAGCGAATTTGTTGTTAGAAGACCACCCGGCGATTAGGATTGCCAGGGTTCCAAGGGATCCAACAGCCACAATATACAACACACCAATATTGATTGAGGTGCCGACCACTGTCGAAGCAAACGGGATCACCGCCCAAAGCAGCAGGACGGCACTCACCGAGAGCAGCGGAGCGATGTTATAAACGATTACATCCACCCCACGTGGCGTAATATGTTCCTTTGTGAAAATCTTAATAATGTCTGCAAACGTCTGGAACAATCCAAAAGGACCAACCCGGTTGGGACCGATACGTCCCTGGAAACGAGCGGAAATTTTGCGCTCCATCCAAATCAAGAAAATCGTCAGACCCAGCCCAAACGAGCAAATTATGATGACACCGATTGCCGCCAGGATGGTGTCCACAGCCAGAGGCGCTAAACCCCACCCCAATAATAGGCTTTGCAGCCACTCGGCAAGAAATCCAATTGGATCAGATAAGAAGGACATAACTCTTCTCCCGTAAACCAGGTGCTTTATACGACAATAAATTTACTGTGGATCTTGCACAAAAAACTGAAGGAATACCCATCCTTCAGTTTAATAAAGCCCTGATGCATTACGCCCACTCCAGGACGCCTTTGCGCCATGCGCCCAAGAGTTCCCCGAGCAAGATGAGAATAAAGATCACACCCGCAAACACTCCAAATAGTGGAAGCTGATTAAATGAAATGGCCCAGGGGAATAAAAATACGATTTCAACATCGAAAATCAAAAATGTTAAAGCAAAAGTGTAGTACTGGACTTTAAATTGGACCCAGGTATCACCAACCGTTTCAACCCCACACTCATACGTATCATTTTTAATCTCGTTAGGTTTATTTGGTGACAGAAACCTGGCAATCAAGATTGGAGCACCCGGAAAAACCCAGGCGAGCAAGAAAAAAATGCCAACAAACAGCCAGTCATTCCACATAATAGCTCCCTTCCACCCCAATTTCCCCCCGTTTGGGATACTGTATCTTTAACCTTTCGTTAAATAGATTAAACCATTCTGAGAAATGCCGGGTGAATTTTACCATAGTTGATTCACATTGTAAAACTTTTCACACCCGGGATTAGAGAAACCAGACCCGTTCAAACAAATTTTCTGCAAAGATTCATCCTTTTTTGAGGAAATATCATCCCGACTTCTGGTAAAACTATACATGCAAGCTGAACCAATTGCAGGTGTCTGGAAGTAATTGTTATAGGTACGGATTTTCAACCCAGTTTCCATTGATGGTAAGGAAATAAAATGCTTTCCAAAAACGAACCAAACGCTCTTATCCGCTGGGGAGACCCTGCTGCCGGAATCTTACTTCTGGCGGCGCTGCTGGTTGCAGGTGCGCGCTTGATGGCAACCGACTGGATTCCAGACTTGAATGTGATTCCGGTGATCTGCTTTCTGGGTGGACTTGCCGGGCTGGCCCTCGGATACAGCCGGTTTTCTGGCCGATTCGTACTGTTATTCGCGGCCGTATATGGTGTTTTTGTGATTTTTTGGCAGCTTGGAATGACAATGGAACGGGTCATTCCATGGAACGAGCGGATTTTTTCTATCCTCGGGCGACTGGAAGTCACCACCATCCAGCTGATCCGCAGGCAGGATGTTAATGACTCGATCCTGTTCTTGATCGCGATGGCTTCACTCTATTGGGTATTGAGCCTGCACGCTGGCTACAGCCTGTTCCGCCACGCTGACCCCTGGTCTGCTATTCTACCGATCGGGGCGGCGATGTTTATCATTCATATCAATGATAAATTCTGGCCTTTCCGAGCCTGGTACCTGGGAATTTACCTGGTCCTTGGACTGATGCTAGTCGCTCGCACGACCTATCTCAAACTGCGCGCTGCGTGGCGCAAGAATCGAACCCGCACACCCACTTATGTCGGTATGGATATGAGTCGGGCAGCCCTGATTGCCCTGGTGCCATTAATTCTGATTGCGTGGACAGCTCCCGCCCTGGCAATGTCCCTGCCTTCCGCCCAAACCGGCTGGCAGGAAATCAGCCAGCCATTCCGCAACCAATTCGACCATTTATTTGCTTCCCTGCGGGCAACCGTGGGCATCGTTGGAGATTATTACAGCGACACCCTGACCCTTGGACGCGGTAATGAGCTAAGTGATGTGACCGTGTTGACAGTTGACGCGCCGACCGTCCTGCCAGCAGGCGCACGTTACTATTGGAAAGCCCGCACATACGATGCTTTTAATGGAATTGGGTGGAACTCATCGGTAACAGGCTCAGAAGAAATCTCGCCCGAAATCTTCAATCAGCTGGCACCAGCATCCCCTTACCGCTGGGATGCAAACGTGACCTTTACAGCAAATATCCCTCTGCGAACCCTGCATACCGTTTCCGAAACCTATGCTGTCAGCCGCCCGGGGTCAGCTGCAGCGGTTGTCAATTCTGATGGCTCCATCGACATCCACTCCCTCACAGCTGAGCCATATATCCGCACGGGAGAGCAGTACGAGCTGCGAGCAGCTCTGACCAGCGCTTCGATCAAAGAATTACAGGAAAGCGGCACAGCATATCCAGAGTGGGTTGTGCAGCGCTATTTGCAACTGCCAGATACGATCACAGACCGGACACGCAACCTTGCCCGAGGCATCGTCGAAGGCCTGGATAACCCCTATGATCAAACCAGTGCCATCACAAATTTTTTGCGCGAGAACATTGAGTATAACGACCGGATCGAAGTACCTCCCAGCAATCAGGACATCGTAGATTGGCTGCTTTTCGATTACCGCCAGGGATTCTGCAACTATTACGCTACTGCAGAGATCGTCCTATTGCGCAGCCTGGGCATTCCAGCTCGCATGGCCGTGGGTTATGCAGAGGGTGAACGGCGAACAGAAATTGATACCGGCGCAGTTCCCGATCAGCAAGGAATTCCCCCGGATCAACTGGAGCCGTTGGTGTCCGATATCAGCACGTATATCGTCCGCCAGCGTGACTTGCACGCCTGGCCCGAAGTGTACTTTCCAGAAATTGGCTGGGTGGAATTCGAACCGACCTCCAACCAGGCACCTCTTTTCCGGCCCAGCGGTGACCCGCTGCCAACCGATGGTGTTGCCGGGGCCAACGAGCCACCTCAGCCGGACGATGACTTGGGCCTGGGTGACAACAGCCAGGACACCTCTGCTCTGCTGCCCGAACTGACCGAGCCGACCCAGGCTCAGGTTGTCATGGGATATATTATCCGGATCGGCGCCGGAGTTGCCGCGGTTGGATTATTGGGCCTAGCTTTATGGGGCATCCGCAGGCGGCTGCCGCCAGAACCCATTCCAGTTCAATTAGAAACCCGGATGAGGAAATTGGGGATAAAACCCCCCCGGTTCCTAGTTCGCTGGTCGCGCAAGGCGGCACTGCCCCCCCTAACCAAAGCGTATCTTGAGATAAATCATGCCTTGCGCCGTTTGGGCAAATCTCCCGGACAAGCCGACACACCTGCAGAACGTGTTACCAATTTAAATCGTTTGATACCCGCGGCCGCTGAGCCCGCCAACTACCTGTTGGAGGAATACCACGCCCAGATGTACAGTCCGCGTCCGGCAAACGGCGAACGGACCGCCAAAGAGGCAGGCAAACGGATCAGGTCCATTTCCGTGTGGGCATGGTTTAACCGCTTGCTTTCTCGTTGGCAAGAGCCAGAGTCAAAACGCCGGCGGTAAACCAGCGCCTGGAAGCTGATGGTATTAGGAACCGGCTGCAAGGATTTGCAGCCGGTTTTCAATGCATCACGTCTGTTCCTGGCCGGTTAGAAGCTCCAGGTACCTCTCGACGAACAAAGCCGGGCCACCGCCGGTATGCCAGAAAAGGACAGTTTCGCCGGGATTAAAAAACTGCTGGCGTGCCAGGTCTAACAGGCCAGAAGCAGCTCTCCCGGTGTAGACCGGATCCAAAAGAATCCCGGTGCGGCGGGCGAACAAACGAATGGCTGCCGCTTCGGAGGCGTTCAAAACACCATACCCTCCGCCTAGGTAAGAATCGTTCACTAAAATTTCGGCTTGCGGAATCACCACTCGCCTGCCCAGCCGGTCAGCAGTTTCCCGCGCCAAGCTGGCGACCCTGGCCTGCAGAATTCCTGCTGGTTCGTCAATGCTGATCCCGAGCAGCCGCCCCTGGAAACCCAACAATCGGGCTCCGGCTTCCAACCCAGCCTGAGTTCCGCCTGATGATGATGCAAAAACAATCCAATCCGCCTGAAAACCCTGTTCAAGGAGCTCCTGAAGGGCAAACGCGTAAGCCGCAGCTCCGACAGGACTTGACCCCCCATAAGGCACCAAGTACGGCCGGCGACCGTCGGACCACAAACGCTCAAACTCTTGCTGCAGGGTAACATCCCGCTGGGAACCCGGTGTGTAGATAACCTGAGCTCCCAGGAGGTGATCTAAGAGCAGGTTTCCGCCCGGCTGTGCTGGATGATCCCCTGCCAGTACCAGAACGCAGTCAAGTCCCAAAAATGCAGCGGCCGCGGCCGTCTGGCGGCAGTGGTTTGATTGGACAGCCCCCGCTGTAATCACTGTCCGGGCGCCATTTGCCTGGGCCTCGGCCATTAAAAATTCCAGCTTGCGGGTTTTATTGCCTCCAAAAGCCAGCCCGGTCTGGTCATCCCGTTTGATCCACAAGTTAATCCCACCAAGCTCGGCCGATAGGCGCGTAAGTGGTTCGATTGGCGTTGGTAGCTGGGCAAGCTTAATTCGCGGCAGTTGATTCATTTTCAGCCTCCGTTACATCCCGGCAACATCCCGGTTTTGGGCTCGGCCGCGGCGGCGGAGAACATCCAGCACCCGCGGCAGGAGCTGCATGTAAAGCCAGTAAAGCGATTGATTGACCGGATAATCCCAGGCTCCAACACCCCGCACGACTCGGCCTCCCAGTCCGGCTTTGAACCGGTACACGCCCCACATGGAATCCGTCTCCACAAAATCATCAGGAGCTCCCCACAGGTCATACACAGTGCAGTTCGCCGATCGGGCGCACCGGATAGCTTCCCACTGGAGCAAATAGGCAGGCATTTTCTCGCGGTGGTCGTCCAATGACATCCCGTAAACATACCAGGCATGGCCTGCAAAACGGAATAATACCAGCCCACCAACCGGCGAGTCTTCTACTTCGGCAATCAACACTTCTGCCAGACCCGCCTGCATAAATGTTTGCCAGACAAGCTGATAATACGACTCTGCACGGATAACAAAACCGTCCCGGACTGAGGTGACAGCATACATCCGGTAGAGCAGCGGCAAATCTTCGCGGCCAGCCTTGCGGACTGTGACCCCTTTGCGAAGTCGCCAGGCGAATGTTATAGCGGGTTTTCTGTTTCATCCTTGCCAACAAGTCTTCTTCATCTGCCTGCAAGTTGATCTGAATCGTGTTGCGGAACTGAATCTGCTCGCTTGAAAAAACCCAGCCAGTCTGCTCCATCTCACGGACAAGCTGCTGTCCGGGAACATACAATTCTTCATCCGCCTCGCCAGGCGCGCCATATGCCGATGGCAGGTCAGGATCCACCTTAACAAAGATCGCTCGCCTTTGGCGAGCAAAGTCAACCAGGGATCGCAGAATACTCGCCCATAGGGCAGAGTCACCCCAATCCCTCAGAACGGGGCCGCGCGGCACATACTGGACCCGGAAACTGACCGGTACGATTGGAAAACTCATCGTGCGTTCCAGCACCAGGGCCGCGGCTACGACGTCATCCCTTTCATCCACCCAGACCAGGGGAAGCGGCTCCCAGCCATTGGCAGCCTTCACCTGGCCCCACTCCCAGGTCTGTAGGAAATGTGCACCCGGCATACCAGCGATGAGCTGGTTCCAGTCTGAGGGATTTCCAGAAAATGGTTTTAGGTCCATCGCCTGATCGATCTACGCTGCCGGTCGATTGGTGAACGAGGTCTGTTGGTATGCGCCTTCACACCAACGCTGGATGGTAACCTGGTGACCTGCTCCGCATAATGGAAGCGGTAATTCTTCACATGCGAAGAAGCCAGCCTGTTCGATTTCGGGGCTTTTTTGCCAGGAGACGGACTGCAACTGCGCCTGGTATACCAACAACAAGCCGTTACCGCGCGGGTCATCTGTGTACAGGATGGCGTCCAGCAGCCGGGTGGCACGCACTTCCAACCCACATTCTTCGTGCGTTTCGCGTTCCGCCGCTGCAGAGGGGTCCTCATCAACTTCGACATAACCAGCCGGGAGATACCAGCTGCCGGCAAAGGGGGGAGCTGCCCGCTGGAGCAGCAGCAGCTGCCCATCCTGTTCTACCAGGGCTGCTGCACTGACCTTTAGATGCGCGTAAAAAATCCAGCCGCAGTTTGTACACACCGGTCGCTGGCGTCCTGCGCGCACCTCCCAAACAAGGTCAGCACCGCACACAAGGCAGAATCGTGGCTGATCAATCCCGTTCACTGCGCCCTGTCCACCAGCTGTATGCACTATACAAAAGCGGTTGATAAATACGGTCCCAGGGACCGGCACCGCGGCAAACGGTACCACCGAACCCCCGCTTGAAACGATAGACACCCCACAACCCATCCGAACGCTGTTGAAAACCTGCCTCGAGATCAGCTACCGGTGCATCCGGTACGCCCCATAAATCGTATTGGTGGCAGCCGCGCTGCAAAGCCAGGCGGATGGCCTCCCACTGCAAAAGATAGCTCGGCATCAAATTGCGGTGGTCATCGGACGAGGCGCCGTACAAATACCAGGCCCGGCCCTCGTGGAAAAAAACCATCAATGCCGCCAGCCACTGACCTTCAAATTCAGCAACCAGCAGCTCGCACATCTCTGCCGGAAAAAACAGCCGGTAAGCCGTCTGGTAGTATGCCAGCGAATGAACCCCAAAACCATCCCGGCTGCCGGTCGCGGTCATTAATCGATTGGAAGGATTCGATGTCCGAACTCGATCGGACCACTACTCCTTTTTTTGCCGCCAGGCGGATGTTGTAACGAGTTTTTTGTTTCATTTGTGCCAGCAGGGATTCCTCACCAGACGACAGGTCCAGCACCAGGGTGCGCATCGGCTGGATGGCATGCTTGCCCTGGATAAACCCCTGGGGTGGGGCAGGATCCCCGTTTTCCAGCCAGAGATCAGGTTCGATTTTCAGGAAAACAGCTCGCCGGCTGCGGCAGAGCCGGTCAAGCTCTGGAATCAAATCCTGCCAATTCGTCCCAACAGGCCCTTTGGGAAGATATGCCAGGCTTACGCCACCGGGCAAACGGCGGAATAAAAGTTGAGCTCCGCGATGACCGTCAGAGAATCCGAACAACCTCCCAGCCAAAGGCGGCTTTTAAATCGCCCCAGGCAGCGGTTTGTAACAAATGAACGCCGGGCTGGTCCTGGATAAAGGCCGCCCAGTCTGCAGCGCTAACTTCAGGCATGGTTGCGCCGGTACCTTTCCGGTTAAATAAACGAAGTCATATCAGGGGGCGGTGTGCTTCGAACGGCAGCGCCCGGGATCATTTCGTCCAGAATCCGAATAATGGACGCGTTATCCCCTTCACGCGCCAGATGGAGCAGATCATCCACAACACTGAATAACGGCTGCCCACTCAACACATCTTCATCCACCAAACGCACGATTTCGGGGTGGTCTGTTGGCTCATAGCTGGCCCATTTATCCCACAGCTCCTCGCTGAGCTTTTCACCGGGTCGGATACCGGTGTAAACAATTTTTATATCATTGCCGGGTTCCAGCCCAGATAGGCGGATCAAGTCTTCTGCCAGGTCTGAGACCCGCACCTGGTCGCCCATGCGCAGAACGAACACTTCCCCACCCTTTCCGCTGGTCATGGCCTGCAGGGTCAGGTGAACGGCCTCTGGAATCGTCATAAAATAGCGTTTCATTTCGGGGTGGGTCACTGTCACCGGCCCACCTCTGGCAATCTGCTTTTTGAAGTGTGGGATCACAGAACCGCGGCTGCCCAGCACATTTCCAAAACGCACCACCGAAAACTCTCTCCCCGATCGGTGTGCAGCATCCAGCACCAGCAGCTCGGCCATCCTCTTTGTGGCACCCATGACACTGGAGGGGCTGACCGCTTTATCGGTAGAGATCATAATCAGCCGCTCGGTATCAAAACTCAGCGCCAAATCGACCACATTACGGGTGCCCATAATATTGTTGGTAACCGCTTCCTCGACATTCGCTTCCATCAAAGGAACGTGTTTGTGCGCGGCAGCATGGAAAACAAGCTGCGGGCGATGTTCCTCAATAACTGCCTCCATGCGATCCAAATCGCGCACATCCGCGATCACCGGATGGATGGATTGAGTCGCAAAACTGTCCTGAAGCTCATCCAAAATTTCAAAAATGCTGTTTTCCCCATGGCCCAGAAGGACCAATTCCGTTGGCCGCCAGCGGGCGATCTGGCGACACAGTTCGCGGCCAATCGACCCGCCTGCGCCGGTTACCATCACTCGCTTGCCAGTCAGCACCGTTCCCACACGCTCGCTATCAATCTTCGCTGGCGCGCGCCGCAGCAAGTCGGAGATTTCCACCTCCCGCAAGCGGTTAACACTGACCTTACCACCGATCAGTTCATAAATTCCAGGCATCGTCCTGGAGGCCACACCTTTCCGGCGGCAAATATCAATCACCCGGCGCACTACATCACCAGAGGCACTGGGAATGGCAATAATCACTTCATCGATCCGTTTTTGGTCGACAAGGCGCGGGATGTCCCCCAGCTTTCCAGCAACCGGGATGTTATGTATATGTTGTTTTTGTTTGGCCGGATCGTCATCGACGAAGCAGACCGGGCGCATATTCATCTGGGGATTTTTTTGAAGCTCGCGCACGACCAGCGCACCCGCGTCACCCGCCCCAACGATCAGCGCATTCCGCACCCGGCCGCGTATGGGCCGGCTGGGTGCCTGGTTTTCAGCCAGCAGCCGCAGTGCCAGGCGCAGCCCCCCAATCAACACCAGGGAGAGCAGCCAATCAATAGCAAGTACACTGCGTGGAAAACCACGATAAAACGGCGAATAAGCCTGCTGCAGGGTCGTAAGCAGAACCACTCCCAAGGATACGAATACTGAAGCAGTGGTGACACCTGCCAGAATTAATAACAGTTCCTGAGTGCTGGCATACGCCCAAATCCGGCGGTAAAGCCCAAACATCCGAAAGACAATGGGTTTGACGACCAGCGCGATGGCAAGCATCCATAGCGCCTGGGGCAGGTAGTACAAAAATAATCCTCCGAATTCCAGGCGCATCCCAAAACTACCAAATACCGAAATGGTAATAATGAGTAAATCCCCCACAAAAACATATCGGTTACCGATGATGATCCGGTTCTTCATTTACCAAATTTCTCCATCGCCCGCGCCGAGCCAGAACAATCCTGGTCCAGGGTAACAGTCAGGCCAATGCCTGAACTTCTCAGGCGACACCTTGTTGAATTCGATTACTGCAGGTGGGAACGCGCGCGAATCATTTTATGGTCTCTATTTTATCAAAAACAAGCCGCATCGCGCTTATCCTAGCCTGCAGCCACATGCATGCCGCAGCTGCCCATCCCGGATCGGTGCATCCACATATTTTTGGAGGTACCAAAGCGAGCGAAAGGCCACTAATGTGGCTGCCGCGCCCTTTACCGGCCGCGAAAACCAAACACTGTCCAGGGAGTACGCAGTAAAATCACTATATCCATCCATAAATTGCGGTGCTTAATATAATACAGGTCGTATTCCAGCTTGATCTTTGTTTCGGCGATAGTAGAGGCATAACCGAAATTGACCTGAGCCCAGCCAGTGATCCCGGGCTTGACCAACAAGCGCGCCCGGTAAAACGGCACATGCTCCTGGAAATGTTCCACCAGCTCGGGGCGTTCCGAGCGCGGGCCAACCAGGCTCATTTCACCCCGCAGCACATTAATTATTTGGGGGATTTCGTCAATGTGAGTCTTGCGGTAAAACCGGCCAACGCGAGTGGCCCGTTCATCATCCTCTTTCGCCCATCGGGGCCGCCCATCGGCCTCGGCATCCTGGCGCATCGTGCGAAACTTTATGATCTGATAAGGGCGGCCGCCTTTTCCCAGGCGCGTCTGCGAATAAAAAATTGGCCAACCACTATCTATCAGGGTCGCCAGCATGACAAACGGAGAAATTATGGCCAAAACCAGGACACCGACCAACCCGCCGAGAAAATCCAGCACACGTTTGGCGACTTCGTAAAATGCGCTCACGCGGGCATCATCCACAAACGACCGCAGGATCCAATAGGCATCCAGGTGTTCGATCGGCACCCGGTCCAACAGCTCTTCATACATGACCGGCATCCGGGTGATTTCCACACCCATTTCCTGGGCATCGAGCAATGCCTGGAACATCCGGCCATGTATCTCTCCCGAGATCGCTACTAAAATATCGGAGATTCTTTGTTCTTGAACGATCTGGGCGAGCTCCAGGCTGGAGCCCAGGACCGGGCTCCCATCGATCTGCATACCAATCTTGGTCTGATCATCATCAATCAGCCCCACCAGATAAAATGGAGGTGGCCACAATCCGCGGAAAATCTCGAGCATGGCGCGCCCTGTTTCCCCGGCACCTACCAGCAGCATCCGGCGCATAAACTGTGGGGTGGTAAACAGGCGGATGTATAAATAGCGCCAGATCAGAGTGATCAGCGCCGCGGCGAGTACAAATCCAGCGACGCCCCTCCGGGGTAAAAGCGAGCGAGGCGGATCGGTAAAATAGAAAAATAGCAGTAGATATAAACCCACACCCATTAAAACGGCTGTCCCAATCCCGCGCAGGGTCGCTCGCCAGCTGCCGGCGCGCTGGACATCATACAATTCGATCAGCAGGAGCAACCAGATCGCCGGCAGCAGGTAAAACCAAACCGGGATGCGCTGCTCGATAAACTCCTGAGAAATTCCAAACCACCGATCACCAATCGCCCAAAAATAAACAGAGATTCCCAGGGCCAATACCGACGCAACCAGGTCACCCAGGAAAAGCAGGGTGCGCCTTTCGGTTGGGCGGAAACGCCATGGGCGGGATGTGGGTATCAGATTTTTCGAGGACATAATCAATTTGAAATCTTATTTTAATCGATCCAGGGATGGTCCACCGGAACGTACAAAAGGTAGTGAGAGCAGACTCCAGAGAAAGCCGACACCCCATGCCATGTGCATGACAGCAATTGCCAGTGGTAGGCCGAAAGCCAGAAGAGGTATGCCGCGATGGACAGCACTCACAATTCCTGCAGTAAAGAGGACCAAAATATAAAGGGTCAGCAAAGCGCCGCCCAGACCCCAAAACATGGGGTCGAAAAACCCAAGCACGACCAGGCTGGCAATCGTCAGGATAAACAAGGGGGGCAACGCCTGGCGCCAGCGGAGCGTTTCGGGGTACCGCCGCAGCATACGCAGCTTCCAATACCCATAGCGCCAGTATTGGCGAGCAAGTGCGGGAAGATCGGCACGGGCAAAATATTGGGAGCGGATGCGCGGGTCAAGCCAGACCACCCCCCCCGCCTGGCGAATCCTCACATTAAACTCATAGTCCTCGTTACTCAAGAGGGTTTCATCATAGGGGCCAATTCGATCCACCAGGGCGCGGTAGTAGGCTCCAAATGGGACCGTATCAACAACAGCAGGTATGCTTGCATAGCGATAGCGTGCATCTCCGACCCCCAGGCGATGCGCGGCAGCCGCCGCAATTGACGCCCCCAACAAGCCTGGAGCGCCCGGCTTGATTTCCCAGACTCCACCGACATTTTCCCACCTGCCGGACTGCAAAGCTTCCACACTCAAGCGCACATAATCCGGGTTGGGAATACAGTGGGCATCCAGGCGGACGATGATCTCACCGCGCGCCGCTGTCCAGGGCCCGGTTGAGCCCGGAGGGAATATCCCGGCGGCGATTATCTATGAGCTGGATGTTCAATTCAGGCTGTTCAGTCTGCACGCGCCGGATCTCCTGGCGAGTGTGATCTGTCGACATGCCGTCTGCGATGACAACTTCCAGGGAATTTAAGGGGTAATCCTGGGCGATCACAGCCTGGAGGAGCAATGCAATCGTCGCCTGCTCGTTATAGCAGGGAACGATGATGGAAACAAATGGAAGATCTGGCATGGGAAAGTATAAAATGCTCGCCGCTGACCTCGTCAGGCTGAAATCGGTACCTTGCCGGGCGCGGCGGTTGCAGCGAGGGGTAACTTTACCACAAAACATGTGCCCTGCGCAGGGACAGGTTCGACCGAAAGCTGCCCGCCGTGAGCGGCGACGATTTCGCGCCCAATTGCCAGGCCGAGGCCTGCGGTCTCAACCCGCTGCCCGCCGTGTTCCAGGTACATCCGGCATAGTTCCCGGATGTTTGGCTCGTCATCCACAACCAGAACGAGTTCGCCAGCCAAGAATTTGCGTTCCGCGCTCTGGTTCAGGTAGCCGGGAGGTAGGCAATCGCTTCAATTTCCACAGCGGCGGCTTTCGGCAGCGCCGCGACCTGGACGGTAGACCGGGCGGGAGGATCGGCTGGAAAAAACTCGGCATAAATCGCGTTCATACGGGCGAAATCTGCCATGTCGCGCAAGAAAACGGTTGTCTTGACCACGTTTTCCATTCCGAAGCCTGCAGCCTCTAAAATCGCCTGCAGGTTGTTAAGCGCCTGGCGAGTTTCGGCTTCGATGCCGCCCGCAACAAGCTCGCCAGAGGGCGGGTCGATTCCAAGCTGCCCGGCGGTATAAACAAAATCGGTAATGCGGATACCCGCTGAGTACGGACCGATGGCCCGGGGTGCATTGTCAGTTTTAATGACTTGATTTTGCATGGTTTACCTCGCTGTTCGTAGATGATTAGCCTTCGTTCGCGGCTGGAGCAGTGCAAGAAAGATTTTCCTGGCCGCCACCGGGTCAATGATTGGCTCACCAGAGACCTGCCGGCGCTCATACGGACCTGATGAGGAATGCTCAAACAGGCTACCATTGTACTGGAAGCAAGCCGTCAATCTTCAAAACGCAGCAGCTGGAGCACATCCGCCAGGGCTGCCTCCCAGATCGAATTCATAATCGCATCTTCTACCTGATACGGTCCACCAAATACCCCATCGCCATACACCCGGCGCGCCTCGGCGGCTCCTAACAGGCCTGGAACCCTGGGGGGTGTTTTTTCACCTGGGGGAAGCTCACAAACCCTGGTAAAGGAAAATGCTTCAATCCAGGCAGCGTGGTAGGATTTCAACTCATTGGTCATGGCTACGTCTGTGACCGAATGCGACGTCCACCAGGCATACCATGCCAGCCGCAAATCCGGCAGCTGCCCCGCCAGCTCATATAGACGCCCGCGCACCGGATCATTCCCTCCGTGCCCATTCAGGATCAGGATACGCCGAAACCCGTATCCATATAAAGAGCGCAGCATGTCTTCCACAACATCCAACAGGGTCGCCAGGCGCAGGCTGATCGTGCCCGGATAGGCCAGGAAGTAGGGAGAAGCGCCAAAATTTAATGGGGGTGCCACCAAAATACCGGTCTGCTGGCTGGCAGCATCGGCTAGGGCCAGCGGGATGCGCACATCCGTAAGCAGGCTTAAATAACCGTGCTGTTCGCAGGCACCCAGGACGAGCAGCAGGCGGTCCTCGACTTTAAGATAATTTTCCACATCAAACCAATTCAGATCTTCAAAACGCATGCCGGAGCCTCCCTATTGTAGTGTCATGTCCACGATTCTAAATGATAACGCACGTCCGAGGCAGTTATTACTACAAGTGTAAATGCCCTGCTTCCATTCCCCACCATGCATATCTGCTGGTTGTAACCAATTTGTAATCCACACGCAAAACCGGGGGTTAATGACCTGCTGGAAAAATAAATCCGCTCCGTATGTTACAGAGCGGATTTATTTGGTTCTACCGTCAGGCAACGATGTTCACCAATTTTCCGGGGACCACAATCACTTTGCGGGGCGGCTTGCCATCCAACTGGCGCTGGACAATCACACTGGCGAGGGCCGCTTTGCGGGCATCTTCGTTGGAAATATCGGCCGGGACATTGATGCGATCGCGCACTTTTCCATTCACCTGGATAACCAGGGTGATCTCTTCTTCACGCGCGGCTTCAGCGTCGAATTCCGGCCAGGATTGGGTATGAACCGAATAGGGTTTTCCAAGGCACTCGGTCCACAGCTCTTCGGCAATATGCGGGGCAACCGGCGCGAGCAAGCGCAAATAAATGTCACGGGCTTCACCCCAGGCGGGGGTGCCTGCCACGCCTGCCTCACGCGCCCGGTACATTTCATTCAATAGTTCCATCAAACCAGAAATGATGGTATTGAACTCGAATTGTTCAAAATCGCGCGTCACCTGGCGCACAGTTTGGTGGACTTTGCGGCGCAGAGCACGGATATCTTTTTCATCCACGGTCGAATGGCCGGTATCCATCTCATCCGTAAACAGATTCCAAACGCGGTTAATCCAGCGCACCACACCCTGGATGTTCTCGGTTTTCCATGGCCCGCCTTCCGACCAGCGGTAGCCGAACATCAGGTAGCACCGGACGACATCCGCACCATAATGATCGACTTGTTCATCGGGATCGATCACATTACCGCGCGACTTGCTCATCCGCTGTCCATCAGGGCCTAGGATCTGACCCTGGTTGCGAAGCTGGAGCATCGGCTCAGGTCCCTGAGTGATGCCCATATCCCGGCACGCCTTGTGAAAGAAGCGTGTATACAGCAAGTGCATGGTGGCATGTTCTGCACCGCCGGTATAAGTATCCACAGGCATCCAGTAGGCGTATTCCTTTGGATCTAATGGGCCGCTGTTGAAATGAGGGCTCAGATAACGCAGGTGGTACCATGACGAACACATAAACGTGTCCATGGTATCCGTTTCCCGTTCAGCAGGCCCGGTGCATGACGGACAGGTGGTTTTCTTCCAGGTGGGGTGCAGCTTCAGCGGCAATTCGCCGGTTGGCAGCCATTCTACATCGTCTGGCAGCAGGACAGGCAGCTGGTCCTCCGGAACAGGCTGCCAGCCGCAGCGCTGGCAATAAACCATGGGAATGGGTGCGCCCCAATAACGCTGGCGTGAGATCAACCAATCTCGCAGGCGGTAATTCACAGCGCGGTGGCCAAGGTCGCGCGCTTCCAGGTAGGCAATCGTGCGGTCAAATGCCTGCTCCCCAGGTGTACCGTTCAGTTCACCAGAATTTATCATGAGACCAAAAGCCGGTACGGCCTCGCTCAACAAATCGCTATCCAGCGGGTCAAGCCCCTCGGGCTGCACGACGACCCGGATTTCAAGCCTGTATTTGCGCGCAAATTCAAAATCTCGCTGGTCGTGGGCCGGGACAGCCATGATCGCACCCGTACCATAAGTCATAAGTACGTAATCAGCCACCCAGATGGGAATTCGCTCACCGTTTACAGGGTTAATCGCATAACCCCCGGTAAACACACCTGTTTTTTCGTTATCTGTAGCTTCGCGCTCGATGTCAGTCTGGCGGACTGCCTCCTGGATATAGGCATTCACCTCCACCCTGCGATCTGCAGTCGTGACTTTTTCGACCAAGGGATGTTCGGGAGCGAGCACCATAAACGTGGCACCCCAAAGCGTATCGGGGCGGGTGGTGAATATTTCCATCGGATCGCCGGTTTCAGTGCGAAAAATCACCGAGGCACCTTCCGAGCGTCCGATCCAGTTGGTCTGCATCAACTCAATTTTTTCGGGCCAATCGATGGTTGAGAAATTTAGCAGCTCTTCGGCATACTTCGTAATGCTGAAAAACCACTGGTCCAAATCCTTCTTGATGACCGGCGTGCCGCAGCGTTCGCACACTCGATCATCCCCGACGACCTGCTCACGCGCCAGGGTAGTATTGCAGTGGGGGCACCAATCGACCGGTGACATCTTCCGGTAAGCTAGATCGTGCTTGTACAACTGGAGAAAGAACCATTCAGTCCAATGATAATATTCCGGGTCAGCCGAGACGGCTTCACGCTGCCAGTCAAACATGGCACCCATGCTCCTTAGCTGCTGGCGCATGTTGGCGATATTGGCATATGTCCATTCTTTGGGATGGATATTGTGTGAAATAGCCGCGTTTTCAGCTGGAAGTCCAAAGGCATCGAAACCCATCGGAAACATCACATTGTAACCATTCATACGCTTATAGCGGGCACGCGCGTCAGAGGGAGTCATGGCATACCAGTGACCGATATGCAGGTTTCCACTGGGGTATGGCAGCATGGTCAGTGCGTAATGCTTGGGACGGTTGTAATCGATTACCGATCGATAGAGACCATCCGATTCCCAACGCGCATGCCATATGGGCTCGATTTCAGCGGGGTTATAGGCTTTGATCATATAAGTTCACTCCTCAGACAGGCTCAGAATCAATTCAGTGCCTGCTGACCCGTCTGGTTGGGTCACAATGTTCACGATTTTACCAGTAACGACAACGACACGAACCAAATGGCGCCCGGCGAGCGCGTTTTGGACAGCTTCTTGAGCGAGTGTGTAGTGCTTGATTTGGGCTGCTTGCCAGCCAGCTGGGATGCTGATGACCGCCCGCAAGCGCCCATCCACCTGCACCGGGATCTCCTGCACCTGTTCTGCGGCTGCCTGTTCGTCGAAGCCGGGCCAGGGGCGGGAGTGTACTGATCCAGTGTGCCCCGTGCGCTGCCACAACTCTTCAGCGATGTATGGCGCGCCTGGAGCCAACACGACCAGCAGAGTCTCCAGTGCGTGATGGTAGCTGCGTGTACGCCAGGCACCGGAACGCCAGCGATCGAACATCAGGTTCACAAATTCCATCAAGGTGGACACCATGGTGTTCAAGCGAAATGCATCAATTCGCTCAGTCACATCCCGGACCAGCCTGTGGACAGCCCTGTCCAAGTCGCCATCCTCTGCGTTTTCGGCGGCACTGGCGGCGTAAGCGGCATGGTATATCTGCCAGACACGGTTTAAGAACCGCTCAACCCCGCGCAGCCCTTTTTCGTTCCAGTCGACATCATTTTCAAAAGGCGCCATGAACATTACGTGCAGACGCAGCGCATCCGCGCCATAGCGAGCGACAATTTCATCCGGGGAAATCACATTGCCACGCGATTTCGACATCCGCGAGCCATCCAGCCCATGCAGCTGGCCCTGGTTTAAAAGCTTTGTAAAAGGCTCGTTAAACGGCAGCAAGTTTTCATCTGCCAGGGCTTTGGTCCAAAAACGGGCATACAGCAGGTGCAGCACAGCATGTTCTGCCCCGCCGACATATAGATCGACCGGCATCCAGGCACGCATGGCCTGCGGCTCGAAAGGTCCGTGCGAGAAGTGGGGGCTGGTAAAACGCAGGAAATACCACGATGAACAGGCGAATCCACCCATCGTGTCCGTTTCCCGGCGGGCCGGCCTGCCACACTGAGGGCAGGTTGTGTTAACAAATTCTGGTACCCGGGCCAGCGGTGACAGACCGCTGCCATCCGGGGAAAAATCATCCATATCTGGCAGCAAGACCGGCAGATGGTCTTCGGGCACCGGGACCTCGCCGCAAGTGTCGCAGTAAACAATCGGGATCGGGGTGCCCCAATAGTGCTGGCGAGAAATCAACCAATCCCGCATCCGGTAATTGACCTTCGGGCGGGCCAACCCGCGTTCAATGAGTGTACCGGCAATGGCCTGGCCGCCATTCACATTGTCCAGACTATCGAAGCCGGGAGAATTCTCCAGGATGCCCTCGCCTTCATAGGCGGCAAAATCCAGAGCTGATGCCTCAGGTGAGATGACCACCGGAATTACCGGCAGCCCATGGTCCGCAGCAAACTCAAAATCGCGCTGGTCGTGAGCCGGCACGCCCATCACTGCGCCGGTTCCGTAGGTAGGCAGTACATATTCAGCCACCCAAACCGGTACGGGCTGCCCCGACAGTGGGTGGTAAGCATAACCCCCGGTGAACATACCGCTTTTCGCCCGGTTCTCAGCTGTGCGTTCGATCTCGCTCTTGCGGAGCGCCTGCTCCCGGTATGCCTGGATATCAGCCTGTTTCTCCGGAGTTGTTATCCAGTCAACCCGCGGCTGCTCGGGCGCCAGAACCAGGAACGAAACGCCAAACAGGGTGTCCGGCCGGGTTGTAAAAACAGTGATTGGCTCCGGGTGACCCGGCATGGGGAAATCGATCTCATAACCGGTAGAGCGTCCGATCCAGTTCCGCTGCATGGTTTTAATGGGTTCAGGCCAATCCAGGGCATCCAGATCATCGACCAATGGGTCAGCGTAGGCCGTAATCCGGAAATACCAGGCAGGAATCTGCCGCTTGGTGATACCCTGATGGCCGCGCCAGCAACGGTCGCCAATGATCTCGTGACTGGACAGGGTTGTGGCGCAGGTCGGACACCACCACTGCCAGTTTTGGTCGCGGTAAGCCAGCCCTCGGCGGTACATGCGCAGAAAAAACCACTGCGTCCAGCGATAAAAATCGGGGTGAGACGAATCGATTTCCCGGGACCAGTCATAACTGGTTCCTATCAGCTGCATCTGGCGTTTGTAGTTCGCCGTATTGCGATCAGTTGTCAGCCGCGGGTGAACCCCGTGCCTGATGGCAAACTGCTCAGTCGGCTCGCCAAACGCGTCCCAACCCATAGGATGCAATACATTGAACCCGTTCATCCGTTGATAGCGCGCGACGACATCCGTGGGCACGTAATTTCGGCAGTGACCCACATGCAGGCCTTCGCCCGAGGGGTATGGGAAAAAATCCAAGCAGTAAAACCTGGCTGCGTCAGTCGACTCACTAGCGTGGTACAGACCCGCAGATTCCCAGGTCTGCTGCCAGTTCGATTCAAATGCTTCCGGTCTGTATTCGGGGTATATGTCCATGATCTATTCTCCTGGTTTTTAGAAATTCCGAATCTGCTCTGTCCGATTCAATTACCAGGAGGTTAAGGAGGTCCACGCGCGGAAGTACTCCAAGTAATTCCCTTGCGAGAAGGCAGGGCATCTGGCCTTTGGACACGGATACTCTCCTCGCGAGGAGACTTCGGCCTGCGAAAAATCGGGGATAATTCACTTTAAACATCGCAGCCTCCTTGATGGTTGATAACGATTAAAAACAAAATCCCATCGCCAGACAGGGACGAAGGGATCTCCGTGGTACCACCCTGTTTATCCGGGCGCACAGATGCTTCCGGATCACTCAGGTCTGCAGTAACGGGCAGTACCGCCACTGGCTACGGCGCTTTCCGCTGACCAGTGGAGCCAGCCCCACATGGGGCAACAGGCGAGTTCGGCCCTGTGAGACCACTTTGGCTCACGTGCTCTGCAGGCACCATGCCGGGCTCACACCTCGCTCTCCCGGCTCGCTGGCAGACGGCCTACTACTCCTGTGGTTGCTTTATCCACAAACCCGGTTATAAATAACCGGGCAGTTTGGTTGTAGTGGACCCAGTGGGATTCGAACCCACGACCTTCTCAATGCCATTGAGACGCGCTCCCAACTGCGCTATGGGCCCCTGCATGTTTGTAATTGTGCGGTCTCGGGTGTGACCCAGCGAGTGTCACCCTGGATCACGGTTCCCCAAGCCAGTGGACCTGGCGGGATTCGAACCCGCGACCTCTTCAGTGCGATTGAAGCGCGCTCCCAACTGCGCTACAGGCCCAAGAATTCAGGCGGGGTTGATTGTACTCAAGAGAGGATACCCTGTCAAGGAGCGCACTAACGTACCTGATGCCGCAAGTGCTTCATTGTGCCCCAGAGAAATCCATTTCTCCCGCCGGAATCTCAACCGGCAGCCAGTTTTCAGGCTGTGCCAGAGGACACTCCCAGCGCGGGTGATACGCACAGGATGGATTGTAAGCATAGTTGAAATCCAAAACCAGCCTGCCAGCCTGCGTGCCCAGATCAGCGCCCTTGATCGTGTCCAGCAAGTAGCGCCCACCGCCGTAGGTTGTGTCCCCATTGGTCAGGTCGCGAAACGGAAGGAATAACCCGCCTCCATACCCTAGTATCCAATAGACAACCAGGTTGAGTGATTGCCCACGCAGCAGGAAAGACAGTCTGCCAGCCCGTTTAATTCGAAAAACACCATCTCCCGCCAGGTTGGTTTCCAGAATGGATTCATCCGCCAGAGGCTGTAGATCTGCGAGCACCTTCAGGTCAGCCTGGAATGGGAAGTACCTCAGCCTGCTGAAGCTCGCTTTCTGAGCAGCATCGAGTGGTGATTGTGAATGAACCTGGAAAAGCCGGTTGCGCCCGCGAACCCATTCCAGCCAGCCAGCCTGCGCTGAGGCATGCTCCGTGCGGACAGAAGCGTATAATTCCGCAACTTGCCTCCGGTAGTCAGCCAATGCAAGGATTTCGGCAGCAGATTGGTGGGTCATGTCAGGCGGATGCGCGGATTCAGCGCTGCATACAGCAGGTCGGCAACTAGATTGGCAAGCGCAAAGCAAAGCACGGTTACCATGGTGACCGCCTGTATGACAGGCAGATCGCGGCGATCAATCGCAAACACGAGCAAACGTCCTAGCCCGGGATAATTAAATACATTCTCGATCACAATCAATCCGCTGATCAGCCAGCCGATGCTGAGCGCCACAACCGTGATGGTTGGCAAAAGGGCATTCCGCAGTACGTGCTTAAAAATGACTGTCTTCTGCGGAAGGCCTTTCAGTGTCGCCGTCCGGACATAAGGGCGTTTTAATTCCTCGATCACACCGGCGCGCGTCAGGCGGGCGATATATGCCATCAGCACTAGGGTAGCCGTGATGGCAGGCAGAATTAACATCGGCAGGGCTTCGCGGAAGGTCGATTCGGGCGGAATGGATGAATTTGCCGGAAACAGATCCAGGTTAAATGCGAAAATTTGGATCAGGATCAGTCCGGTCACAAATTCGGGCAGACCAACCACTGAAAGCGAGCCAATGTTAATCGTATTATCCAACCAGCGATTTTCATTCAAACCGGCAATCACACCAAGCAGGATCGACAGCGGAACAGCGAAAACCAGCGTCAGGGAAGCCAGCATAAGCGAATTGCGCAAGCGCCCCATGACCAGCGGGAAAATTGGCGTTTTGGTGCTGTAAGAAATGCCCCAATCGCCGGTTAGGAAATTACCCAGCCATTTCAGGTATTGGAGCACAAGCGGTTCATCCAACCCCAGATCTGCCCGGCAGCTCTCCAAAGCAGCCCCGCCAGCTTCCCGCCCGAGGATGATGCGGCACACATCACCCGGCAAGAACTGGGTAATAATAAAGACAATGAGCGAAGTGACCAGGATGGTCAGGGCTAAAAACCCCAAGCGGCGCAGTAGATAACGACCCATCAGCCAGCTCCCGGTCCATTCAAGTCGGTTTGCAGAGCAAATACCCGATGCTGGTCGGCCTCCAATTGTGCGAGCGGGATGTGACAGTAAATCTTTGTACCCTTGGCAGCCTCCTGCCAAGGTGGTTTTTGATTAACACAGATGTCCCCGAGGAAGCGCGGGCAGCGGGTGTGGAATGGGCAGCCTTTTATCTCTGCGGTCAAGCTGGGCAGCTCGCCTGTCAACCGGATTTGATCCTGCTGAGCCCCCGGATCGGCGAGCGGAATTGCGGACAGCAAGGCTTCGGTATAGGGGTGGTAAGGCGGAGCGAACAGATCCTCCGTCACGGAAATTTCCATCAGCTGCCCGAGATAGATCACGGCGATCACGTCCGCCAGGAACCCCACGACGGCAAGATTGTGAGAAATAAACAACATGCTGCTATCATGCTCGATCTGCATCTCGTTCAACAAGTTCAAAATGGAAGCCTGTACCGATACATCCAGCGAGGAGACCGGTTCATCTGCAATCAGCAGATCTGGATTCGAGGCGAATGCCCTGGCGATGGCAACCCGCTGTTTTTCTCCGCCACTGAGCTGGGACGGGCGACGGCTGACATAACTGGCAGGCAAGCGCACGGCTTCTAAAAGCTCCGCAGCCCGCTGGCTGGCCTGTTGGGGCTTCATCTGCAAAAGGGTAATTATCGGGCGACGTAACGATTCGCCAACGGTCAGGTAAGGGTTCAAGGCTTCATCCGGGTTTTGGAAGACCATTTGCACGTGGCGCAAGGTTTCCAGGCTGCGCGCGGACAGCTCAGGCGGCAGCGGCATTTCAAGGAGGCTCACATCGCCGCCAGATTTCTCGACCAACCCAACAACCGCGCGGGAAAAAGTGGTTTTACCAGAGCCGCTCTCACCCACCAGTCCCACGGTCTGACCACGGTCAATGGACAGGCTGGTGCCATTGACAGCCCGCACAGCCCGGCGGGGTGAGCGTCGCAGCATTTCTCCGAGGGAGCGCCCCAGCGGGAAATAAACCTTCAAATCATCCACTACAAGAACCTCGGCATCTGTCGCCAGGTTTTGCGCGGCTGGAATAGCGGGTATAGGCTGCCGCGCGTCAATCTGTTGAGCCAGGATTTCGTCCTTACGGAAACAGCGCACTGCCCGATTTTGACCTACAGGAGTGAGATCTGGACGTTCAGAACAGATGTCAAGTGCTATCGGACAACGCGGCATAAATACGCAGCCGGAGGCACGATCTCCGAGAGGAGGAATTTGCCCTTGGATGGCGCGCAGGCGCACACTGGCTTTATTTTCACCCAGGCGGGGCACACTATCCATCAATCCAATGGTATAGGGGTGAACTGATTGCGAAAAAATTTCGGCTGTGGCGGCATTTTCAACCAGCTCTCCCGCATACAAGACCGCCACCCGGTCACACACCTGGGCCACAACCCCCAGGTTGTGAGTAACATATAATGCTGCCGTGCTGCGGCCATGAATCAGCTCGCGGACGAGATCCAGAACGATCGCCTGGGTAGTAACGTCCAGGCTGGTTGTTGGCTCATCCAGAACCAATAAGTCTGGTTCAGTGCTCAGAGCCATGGCAATCATCACCCGCTGCTGCATGCCCCCGCTGATCTGATGGGGATAACTCTGAACTATTCGCTCCGGTTCGGCGATATGAACCATGTCCAACAGCTCGAGCGTGCGCCCGAACGCCTGGGATCGATCCAGGCCATTGTGCTGGCGCAGTGATTCTGCCAACTGATCACCCACTTTGAGCGATGGATTTAAGGCTGAGAGCGGGTCCTGGGGAACCAGGGTAATCGATTTGCCCCATATTTTGCGCATTTCCTCAACGGGTAAATCCAACAGGTTGACCCCATTTAACAAAATGCGCCCGCTGTCAATGCGCCCTTTTTTCCCCAGGTAACGCATTATTGCCAGGATGATTGTCGTTTTTCCGGATCCACTTTCACCCACCAGGCCGTAGGTCTGACCCGCGCAAACTTCCATGGAAAAATCTCGGACCACGTTTAACCATCCTGAGCGCGCCTGATAGGAAATGCTCAGGTTCTCAATTTGTAAAATCGGAACTGCTGAGTCTGACCGGTCTCCCAAGTCAACTCCTTTTCAGCCGCCGGGCTGCAGTACCCGCCGGATGCCATCCGCCATCAAGTTGACGCCAATCACCAGCAATGAAATTGCCGCCACCGGAAAATACATTGCCCAGGGAATCTGGCTGACATAAGTACGCGCCTCTTTAACCATCAGGCCCCAATTCGGGCTGGGAGGCTGCACACCAACGCCTAAGAAACCCAATGACGCTACCAGGAAGATTGCGTAAGAGAAACGCAGCGCACTTTCCACTGCCAGAGCCGGCATCACCGAAGGCAGGATTTCCCGATAAAGAATCCATCCCAGACCTTCGCCCTGCAGGCGGGAGGCTTCAACAAAGCCTTTCGTTTTGACACCCAGGACTACACTACGGACCACCCGGGCCACAATCGGAGTATAGACGACAAAAATGACCAGGATCACGCTCCATTCGGCGGGTCCCAGTGTCCCCAGCAAAAGCAGCGCCAGGAGCAGCGCCGGAATCGCGAGTAGGCTGTCAAAAAAGCGCATCAGACTTTCATCAAACCAGCCGCCCCGATAGCCGCTCAACAGACCCAACGCAGATCCTACCAGCACAGCCAGCAAAGTGCCCCCACCTGCCAGGAACAGAACTTCCCGCGCCCCAAGCACGACCCGGCTGTAGACATCGCGACCCAGATTATCCGTCCCGAACCAGTGCTCCGAGGATGGCGGTTGGCGGGCGTCGGTGTAGATTTGCTCATTCACCCCATACGGGACAATCAAGGGTCCAAAAACAGCCAGAAACAAAAAGATGAGCACCAGAGTCGTTCCTAACGCGGAGGCAGGTTTGGCAAACAGGCCGCGCAGGAATGTAAAGAAGCGCCGCCCCCAGGCGGGGGCAGCGCTGGCAAGAGAATCGGATTCGGTCAGAGAAGAAGTGTGCGCCATTCCGGCTACGGTGTAAAGGTCACCTTGCGGAAATCAGTACGTCCGGCGAAGGCCTTCAGCTCGAAGTTCCCAAACTGGTTGTTGATTGCGGCCACCTGTGCGAAGAAATAGGGGATGATAATTGGGCCACGCTCAACCAGCAGTTTCTGAATTTGATTGTAGGCGTCGACACGCTCTGCTTCGTCCAGGGTTGTGCCGGCGGTTGTCGCAAGCTGGTCAAATTCATCGTCACAGAAATGGGCTTCATTCCAAATGGCATCACATTTCAGCATAACATCCAGGTAAAACTGCGGGTAGGGGCGTGACCCCCAACCAGTGATGCCAAGATCAACTTCCAGCCAACCATTATCGCCGTAGTAAACACTTTCGGGCTCCACGATGACATTCACATTAATGCCAGCTTCAGCCCATTGGTTCTGTAAAATGACAGCCAAATCGGGCCGACCGCCGCTATCGGGCACGTGCAGATCAAGCTCGATGCCGTCAGGATAGCCCGCATCTGCCAGAAGCTGGCGAGCTGCATCCACATCGCGTGCTGGTGGTTGAAATTCAGGGTTGTAATAGGCTTCATAGAGTGGGCCGATGGGAGTATCGGCACCCACGGCGCCGTAACCCTGCTGAGAAAGCTGGAAAATCGCCTCCCGGTCGGTTGCCAGTTTGAACGCCTGGATCACCAGTGGATTACTGCCAGGCTCGCGATCCGAGCGCAGGCGAATCAAATCAAAGCCATTGGTGGGGATATCAATCGTGGTAATCCCTGGCTCACCCTGCAAACTCTGGAAGAGCGAGATTGACATGCGCATCACCAGATCAACCTGACCCGAGCGCAGTGCATCGACTGAGGCAGCCTCATCGTTGAAGAAGATGATCTCCAATCCTGAGAGCATCGGCTCACCGGCGACGAAATAGTTTTCATTGGCTGCCATCACAATCCGGTCTTCAGGGCTGTAGGAGACTACCTTGAAGGGTCCCGTACCATTAAAGTTCGTATCGGCGTCTTCTGTCCCGGCTTTGAGCACCAGGGCATGGTTATCACTCAGGTCATACAGGAAAAATGGGTTCGGTTGGTTAAGAGTAAACGTAACTTCCAGGTCGCCGGTTGCCTCAACGCTGGCGATATTTCCGTAGAGGTCGGCGGTCGGCAGCTCGAGAGCCGGGTCCCGCAGGCGGTTGAACGTCCAGGCCACATCCGCAGCCGTGAACGGCGATCCATCATGAAATGTGACCCCCGCCTCCAATTGGAAGACATAGCTCAGCCCATCTGGGCTGACAGACCAATCACGTGCCAGGCGCGGGGTGACACCCGACTCGGGATTGACGTCAACGAGATAGTCATAAACATGATTGGCGACCAGAACCTCCGAATCTGATGAAATAAATGCGGGATCGATTTGGACAATTGGCTGCATGGCTACCCGCAGGGTACCCATGTCTGCCATCGCGGGCTCGGTAGCGGAAGGCTCTTCGGTCATCACCGCCTCTTCGGTCATGGCCGGCTCTTCGGTCATGGCCGGCTCTTCCGTTGCAACTGTAGGCGGCTCGCTTGCAGCAGGTGTTGGGGTGGCTGCAGGTGCGCACGCCTGCAGTACCAGGGAAACCAGCATCAAGAGCAAAATAGGCAAACTTACCCGCCTTAGCTGGTTTCGGGGATTGTGGATCATCATGGCTTTTCTCCTTCTTCCTTTCACTTCATTCATGATTTGGCTGGTGAGTATCCGTTACCAGCTCATCGTACCTGGCATTCCTTTGAAAGGTCCGACAATATCTTGGGTAATCCAGCCGCCATAAAAACCACCTGGCTGCGGCTGTACAACCTCACCATCAACCGTACAGCGATCCATTTTTCCAGCGTAAAATGCAACAAAATTCCGAATGCTGCGGTACATGGATGTTGGATCAGGATAGTACCAACCTGCCTGGATCACCTGCCTGTCGCCGACAACAATGTCATAGTAAGCAGCGCTTCCTTTCCATTCACAATATGAACTAGCAGAATTGGGTAATAATAAGTCCATGCGGATATCTTCTGGTGGGATGTAATAAACCGGCGGATGGCTGGTTTCAAGCACGCGGTATGAACGCCGGGAATCCGCGATCAGCAAACCATTAAACCATACCTGAAGGTGCCGATCGCTCGCTTCACAGCGAGGCGGGCGCGGATAATCCCAGACCGATTCCTGTCCGATAGCTGGAGGTACTCGTTTTGGATCGGGCAAAATAAAATTTCCTCTTTAGATTGTTCATATCAGAACAGAATCATCATAGTAGAGCAGAAAAACCTTGTCAACCCGTCTGGACAATCTCTTAGAACCAGTTAAGATAGATCAGTGTGTTCATTAATAACTAATGACGACGAGAAGTCAAAATTTCTTACTCTGTTCGGCTTACACCAGGTCAGCTGTACGGCTGGTATTCAGCCCGGCTTCTATATATAATCAGGAAAGCCCCTGTAAAGAAAGGATTCAAGCGAATGACTCAATCAGAGCAAGCGACTTTCAAGACGACCCTGCTGCAAAGGCATGCACGCCTGGCAGTGGCACTGCATAATGCCGGGTTAGACGCGCTGGCCCTTAACCCCGGGCCAACGTTGTATTATTTGACCGGGCTTGAATTCCATCTTATGGAACGCCCGGTGATCGGGATTTTCAGGCCGCATTCGCCCACCACCCTGATTTTGCCAGAGTTGGAAGCTGCCAAATTGGGCGGTTATCCCCTGCCTCTGCAGTCCTTTTTATATGGCGAAAATCCGCTCAGCTGGCCCATGGTCTTTGGACAGGGTGCACTGGCAGCTCACATCGGAGGCTTGAAAGTCGGCATCGAACCGGGGAGGATGCGGGTACTTGAACTGCGCATGCTCGAAGATGCCGCCCATGATGCCGGATATGTGTCCGCAGAAAGTGTGATCGCTGACCTGCGTATGCACAAAGATGTCCAGGAGCTGTCCGCGATGCGCAAGGCAGTTGAGATTGCCCAGCAGGCGCTCCAGGCTACCCTCCCGTTCATTCGCCCGGGTGTCACCGAACGCCAAATTGCCTCCGAATTGAGCAGCCACTTGCTCCGGCTGGGGTCCTCACCCGAAATGCCCTTCGTGCCAATTGTCGCCTCCGGGCCAAACAGCGCCAACCCGCATGCCGCCCCCAGTGATCGCGCCTTGCAAACCGGCGACTTGTTGATTATTGATTGGGGGGCGCGCTATAAAGGGTATGTCTCCGACCTGAGCCGTTCGTTTGCCATCGGGGAGGTCGAACCGGAATTGGCAAAAATCGCTGGGATTGTCGCTGATGCCAATGAGGCCGGGCGACTGGCAGCCCGGCCTGGGCTATCTGCCGGGCAGGTCGATATTGCCGCTCGCCAGGTGATCGAAGCGGCGGGCTATGGCGAATATTTCATCCACCGCACCGGGCATGGATTGGGAATGGAAGGGCACGAACCGCCCTATATTTATGCAGAAAACGAACTCAAATTAAAAGCCGGGATGACGTTCACGATTGAGCCCGGCATTTATCTGCCCGGACGCGGCGGCGTACGGATTGAGGATAATGTGGTCATCACCGCCGACAGCAGTGAGAGTTTGAGCGACCTGGATCGGTCGCTGGTGCGCCTGGGATGAGCTCCCAATCCACACAGCCGTCGCCAGCAAACGAAACCTTGATCCTACCCGGCGCTGAGCCCTTCTATTTCCCTGGAGGCCCAACGGGATGCCTGCTGGTGCACGGTTTTACCGCCACTCCACAAGAAATGCGCGGTCTGGGCAAATATCTGCATGCCGCCGGTTACACTGTGCTGGGAATCCGTCTTTCCGGGCACGGCACTTCAGTAAAAGATATGGCCCGCATGCACTGGCAGGATTGGCTGGCGGATGTCATGGGTGGCTACTGGCTGCTGAAGCAAAGCGCACGCAAAGTCTTTGTGCTGGGTTTATCGATGGGAGGCATCCTGGCACTGACCCTGGCAGCCCGACAGCCGCTGGACGGCGTGATCGCCATGGCAGCTCCGCACCACCTGCCGGATGACCCACGCCTGCGATTCCTGCGCCTGATCGCCTTCTTTAAACCTGAAATCCCGAAGGGTGAGCCGGTGTGGTTCGATAAACAGGCTTTGCAGCAGCGGGTAGCCTATACATCCGAACCAACGATCAGCTATCTACAGCTTCAGGAACTGCTCGAAGAAATGCGCCAGGGGCTGCCGCGTGTGAATGCGCCTGCACTGTTGATGGGTTCGCTCAATGACCACGCGGTGCGCCGGGCAGATGGGCACATGGAGGCGATTTATAACAGCCTGGGAAGCCGCACAAAAGAACAATTTTGGGTCGAATACAGCGGACATATCCTCACCTGTGATGCGGAGCGGCAAGTGGTCTGGGAAAAAGCCGCCAGCTTTATAGCGCAGTTCAATCAGGAATCCGAGTGAGCCGTGACCTGATCCTGCTGGCACTTGCCCTGCTGGCCTGGGGCACCGGTGAAGGCATGTTTTTTAACTTTCAGCCGTTGTATTTGCAGGAGCTTGGCGCCAACCCGCAGCAAATTGGCGGCATTCTGGGTGGAGTCGGACTGGCGATGACCATCGTTCATATCCCGGCGGGTTATTTATCCGATCGGTTCGGACGGCGACCCCTGCTTTACTCAGCCTGGTTTTTAGGAACGACCGCAGCCTGGGTGATGGCATCGGCTCATTCACTGCCGTTTTTTGTCGTTGGCAGCATATTGTACGGACTGACAAATTTTGTTCTGGTGCCTCTTAATAGTTACGTCACAGCCGCGCGCGGCACATGGTCCGTTGGGCGCGCGCTGACTACAATCTCAGCTGCCTTCAACCTAGGAGCCGTCCTGGGACCACTTTTGGGAGGTTGGATCGGTGCAAGCCTGGGGATGCAGCGCACGTTTTTCGTTGCGGCTTTGTTGTTTATGCTCTCAAGCCTGCTGGTCCTTTTTATCAAGGCGCAGCCGGTCGAGCCAGCCGAGCCTGAGACCTCTGGCGCCCAGATCAAAAGCGTGCTGAAACCCCGCTTTGTCCGATACCTGTTCCTAATCTTTCTCGTCATGTTTGTGCTCTACCTGCCGCAGCCGCTCTCCCAAAATTTCCTGAGCAACGAACGCGGCCTTGATCTAAACCAGATCGGACAACTGCTGGCTACCACCAGCGTTGGCATCGTTGTGTTGAACCTCTTGCTTGGACAGTTAAACGCCCGCACCGGTTTTCTATTGGCTCAGGCTGCCATGGCAGGGTTTTCTATTTTTATTTGGAAAGGAACATCCATGCCCGCGTTTTTCCTGGCCTACTTTTTGTTGGGAAGCTACCGTACAGCGCGTTCGCTGTCTGTGGCCCAAGGAAGCCCACTGGTTCAGGCACGAAATATGGGGGTGGCTTATGGGTGGCTGGAGACGGTTGCCTCTGTGGCGATCATCATCGCCCCTCCCCTGGCAGGCCGGCTTTACAGCATCCAACCTGCTTTGATCTACCCGGTGAGCATCGGATTGATTGGGGTGGCAATTCTGGTCACCCTGGTGTTTAATCCCATTAGTAAAAGGGAACTTTCATGACTCAACCAGCCTGCCAGCAAAGGAAAGAGACATGGAATTTCTAAATGGCTTTGGCACAGAGGCGGTACTTGCCATCCAGAGCCTGATGGCGGGGCTGGTGCCCGTCATGCAGTTTTTTTCGTTCCTCGGACGGGAAGAGTTTTATCTGCTCCTGATGCCGCTTCTCTTATGGTCTGTCGACCGCAGCCTCGGTTTCCAGGTGGGGGTCATCCTGATGCTGTCGACCAGTTTGAATTCCTTCTTGAAAGTTGCCCTGCACACACCTCGCCCGTTTTGGGTCGATCCCCAAGTGATGATCTCAACGATCGAAACCACGTTTGGCGTGCCTTCCGGGCATGCCCAAAATGCGGTGGCAGTTTGGGGCCTGGTTGCCTACTATTATCGCAAGGGGTGGGTTTGGATACTTGCGATCGGCGCTATCTTCTTAATCGGCTTTTCGCGGATTGTGTTGGGCCTTCATTTCCCGCAGGATGTGCTGGCAGGTTGGGCTGTGGGCGGCATCCTGTTGTACCTGTTTATCAACCTGCGCCAACCGGTGGAAAACTGGTACCGTCAAAAGGAACGTGGTACGCAGATCATCCTCACCCTGGGATTAACCCTGGTAATCCTGTTGATCGGAACTGGTTTGATACTTTTTGTGTCCCAAACCTATGACATCCCGTTAGTATGGCTGGCAAATGCCAGTCGGGCCGCTCCGGAGGCACCGCCCGACCCCTACTCATTGGATGGTTTACTCACCGCAACCGGGGCACTCTTTGGATTGGCGAGTGGCTATATCATGCTCAATTCACAAGGGGGTTACGATACTTCGGGCAGCTTTATACAGCACTTGCTGCGATACCTGATCGGTGTGACTGGAATCCTGCTGATATGGTACGGTCTGGGCCAAGTTTTTTCCCACCAGGCGAATCTGATAGGGTACGGGCTGCGCTATTTTCGGTATGCCCTGGTAGGAGCCTGGGCGGCATGGTGGGCGCCCCTACTTTTCATTCGCTTACACCTGGCCAGCCCGGAGGAAAACCCGGCGATGGTTGCTACCAGTTGACCTCACAGCCGGCAAAGAAAACGCGTGAATTCGAGATAATGAAAAAGAGACCGTTCGACGGTCTCTTTTTGGGTCCTGGCAAAATTAAGCAGGTAATCTTATGCCCACCGGCAGCTTCCGGGGCTTTGGATTTCCAGCCGAACTTACTCCTCGCGCGCAGCCGCCAGCTCTTTTTGGCGGGCTGCAATGACATCCTGAGCGATGTGCGCTGGCACGACTTCGTAGTGGGAAAACTCCATGGTAAAGACTCCACGCCCCCCGGTTATTGAACGGAGCTCAGTCGTATAGTTCAGCATTTCGGCCAGCGGCACCTGGGCAGTAACAATTGTACGACCGCGCTCATTTTCCATGCCCTGAACACGGGCCCGGCGCGTGTTCAAATCTCCGAGGACATCACCCATGTAATTTTCTGGCACGGTAATCCGTACATTCATAATCGGCTCTCGCAGCACCGGGTTGGCATCTTTGACTGCTAGTTTGAAAGCCTCCCGTCCGGCGGTTTCAAAGGCGATTGGCTTTGAATTGACCGGGTGTTCCTTCCCATCAAAGACGGACACTTTGACGTTAATCACCGGGAAACCAGCGACAACGCCGGTTTTCATCACATTGCGCACACCCTTTTCGATGGCTGGCATATAGGAGTTCGAAATCGAACCGCCGAACACATCATTCGAGAACTCAAAATCTTCCTCAGAGAGGGGTTCAACCCGCAAGTGCACCTCTGCAAACTGCCCGGCTCCACCCGTTTGTTTTTTATGCCGATACTGGGCTGATGCCAGTTTGGTAACCGTCTCCTGGTAAGGGACTTTAGGCTCATCGGTGAGCAGGTTGGTCTGGAATTTATGTTCCGCTTTACGGATGGCAACATCAATATGCTGGTCGCCCATACCCTGCAAAATTGTCTGATTGGTGGCTGGCTCCTGGTACCATGACAGGGTCATATCCTCTTCACAGAGCCGGGTGAGGGTGGGGGAAATTTTCGCCGAGTCGGTCTGGGTCTTCGGAGAGACAGCTACCCGGTACAAAGCGCTGGGATAATCAGGCACCGGTAATACCAGCGGGTGATTTTTATCACATAGGGTGTCCCCGGTGGCGGTCACACTGAGCTTGGGGACTGCAGCAATGTCACCGGCATGCACATTCTTTACGTTAATCTGTTCTTTCCCACGGATGACACTGACGGTTCCAAGTCGTTCTTCCACACTTTTCGTCTGGTTCCAAACCCGGCTATCTGAGCCCACGCTGCCTGAATACACTCGGAAGTAGGTGATTTTTCCTACAAAGGGGTCTGCGGTCGTCTTCCATACATAGGCAGCCAGTGGGCCGGAATCGCTCACAGGGAGCTGTTCTTCCTCTTTTTGTCCCTGGGCACTGATGGGACCACGCTCGGCAGGTGAAGGGAACAACTTTATGAATGCATCCAGCAAGGGTGCGATCCCCATTTCGGCGCTGCCGGCAGCAGCAAAGACAGGAATAAAACTACCGCTGGCAACCACACTTTTCAATCCGGTCAATATTTCATCGGCGCTCAGCTCTTCGCCTTCGAGGTATTTCTCGAGCAGCTCGTCGGCACCCTCCGCAGCGGCCTCGATCAATTCCATCCGCCTGGTTTCAGCATCATCCACTAAATCCCCAGGGATCTCAGAGGCTTCTTTACCGCTGCCCAGATACGATTTCATGGTCAATAAATCCACGACACCGGTAAAATCCTGCCCGGCTCCGATCGGGATCTGGATGGGCAGCAGCCTGGCTTCGCTTATTTCCTGGATCGATGCCAGCACGATGTCAAAATTCGCATTGTCGCGGTTCATTTTGTTGATGATCACACAGCGCGGCAAGTTAAATGCATCGCAATAGTTCCAGGCAACTTCCGTCCCAACTTCAACACCTGCCACAGCGTCTACGATAACAACTGCACCGTCGGCTACCCGCAAGGCAGAGATCATCTCCCCGACGAAATCTGTATAACCCGGTGTATCTAACAGATTCAGCTTATGGTCTTTATATTCAATTGGAATTACAGCGGTAGACAGGGAAATGCCGCGGCGAACCTCTTCTTCTTCGAAATCAGCCACGGTGGTGCCATCTTCAATTTTTCCCAGGCGAGTTGTTGCCCCGGTGAAATGTAAGAATGCCTCGGCGAGCATCGTTTTCCCGGAGCTGCTGTGCGATGCCAGGGCAATGTTGCGGATAAAATCGGTTGTATACTCTTTCATCTGGTTGGAAACCCTTCCTTGCGAAAATTCCTCAGGCAGATAAGCGCGAGGACGATTTTAAGTGAAGATGGCTTGCTTGTCAAAGCATAAACCTGAGTTGCCCGCAGTTCCTCATCCGGCAAACCAGGGAAATCCATTTTCAGGTACAATTTTTCCGGTTGAAACAATGCACACAAAAATTAACCATATCTGTCGCCGCTTGTCGTTTGAATTACGCTATTTCCGCCACCCACCGTGGGATACAGGGATCAGCCCACCTGAATTGTACGCCTTTCTCGAGGCACACCCACCCGGAAGTGCCCTCGACCTGGGCTGCGGTACTGGAACCAATGTTATCACTTTAGCCACGCATGGCTGGCAGGTCACTGGCGTAGATTTTTCAAGGCAGGCGATCCACATGGCCCGGCGGAAATTGGCTGCCGCACGCATCGAGGCTCATCTGGAAGTGGCAGACGCTACCCGCCTGGAGAAGATCCATGGCCCGTTCAATCTGATCCTCGACATTGGCTGCTTGCACGGTATACCGCCGGACCGCCGTCCCGCGTATTATCTCAACCTGGAGCGCCTCTTGGCAAATGAAGGCACCTATCTATTATATGCTTTCTGGCACGAACCCGGCTCTGAATCTACAAATGGACTTCTGGATTCTGACCTGGAAACACTGTCCCGCATGTTCTATCTGAAAAACCGCCAGGATGGCAGCGACCGCGGGCGGCGACCCTCGACCTGGTTCACATTCACTCGCCGATCGAGTCAGAATTGACCATGCATGTCCTGTTCCTATTTTTAGATGGTGTGGGATTGGGGCCGGATGATGCACAAACGAACCCGTTTGCCGCCACTCCGATGCCTGCCTTGCAAAGTATGCTGCAAGGGAATAGACTGCTGGCAGATACCCCACCGCAGGTCAACGGACGGGCCTCGCTGGTCGCGCTGGATGCCTGCCTGGGTGTTCCAGGCTTGCCCCAATCCGCCTCCGGGCAGGCCACCCTGCTGACGGGCCGAAATATCCCGGCACTGCTGGGTGAGCACTACGGGCCAAAACCAAACCCGGATATTATTAACCTGCTCAGACAAGGCAACCTTTTCAGTATTCTCAGCGAACAAGGCAGGAGCACCGCCCTGCTGAATGCCTACCCGCCGGGTTACTTTGCAGGTATTAATGGCGGAAAACGCCTGCCAGGAGCGATTGCCATGGCCGCGCGGCAAGCCGGAGTCAGGTTGTTCGACCAGGAAGATCTATTTGCCAAACGCGGATTTTCTGCCGATTTTACCGGGGTTGGCTGGCGGACTATGTTAGGTTTTAAAGACGCACCGCTCATGGAACCGGAAGAAGCCGGTGAACGCCTGGGGGAGATCAGCCGGCAGTTCGACTTTTCGATCTTCGAATACTGGATTTCGGATGTGGTTGGGCATCGCCAGGATATGGATGCTGCCCAGACGCTGCTGACCGAATTCGACCGGGTGCTGGACGGCTTATTTTCGAATTGGGATGACCGGGATGGCTTAATACTAATCACCTCCGATCACGGTAATCTGGAAGCCCTGGACAGCCGGCGACACACTGTAAACCCGGTGCCCGGTTTATTGATTGGGGCACCCGCGCACAGGCAAAAATTTCTGGATAACCTGACGAATTTAACCGGGGTCACACCTGCCATTCTCCGCGTGTTGGGGGCAGACCCGGCCACCCAGCCGACAGACACTCTGCCCCATTGATTGGTGCATTGATTTGTGGGATGATTTGAGCCTGCCGCGACCGCATCTAAAATGTGCTGGCTGGCAATTGCTCACTTGTTAAATAAAACCGGGGCAGCCTGGCAACAAGCCGCCCCGGCAGTTTTGAGCAGGTTATTTACTCTGCGGCTGCTGTTTCCGGTTGGGATTCCTTGTGTTCACGCACCAGCTCACGGCGTAAAATTTTTCCTACTGTAGTTTTAGGCAGTTCACTCCGGAATTCAACCAGGGTCGGCACTTTATATTTAGCCAGCCGCTCTTTGCACCAGTCGCGAATCTCCTCGTCTGTGGCGGTTTCGCCTGGTTTGAGCACGACCCAGGCTTTAACCGTCTCGCCCCGGTATGGATCCGGCACGCCAGCCACTCCCACCTCCAAGACCTTCGGGTTCTCCATAATCACTTCTTCAACTTCGCGCGGCCAGACCTGATAGCCACCCGGTTTGATCAACTCTTTCTTGCGGTCAATGATAAAGAAATAGCCATCCTCATCCATATAAGCGATGTCGCCGGTATACAGCCAGCCATCCCGCAGCACGTTAGCCGTTTCGGTTGGCATATTGTGATAGCCTTTCATCACCTGCGGCCCCTGTACCACCAGCTCACCGGATTCACCGGTTGGCATCACAGTGACCCCATCATCAAGGCTTATGATCCGTGCATCAACTTCGGGGAGCGGCATCCCAATCGAGCCAGTCTTGTTCACCCCTTTCAACGGGTTGCAGTGTGTGGCAGTCGGCGCTTCGGATAGACCAAACCCTTCAAATACGACCCCACCGCTCAGAGATTCGAATTTTTCCTTGGTTTCACGCAGTAAAGGCGCTGAACCCGAAATACATGCCCGGATGCTGCGCAGATTATATTTCCCGGCGATCACATCGGGGTAGTTATTAATTGCATTATACAGAGTTGGAACGCCTGGGAAGAGCGTCACCTTGTAGATCTGGATGTTGCTGAGCACATCCTTCAAGTCGCGCGGGTTAGGGACCATTACCAAAGAAGCCCCAGAACGCACGCCGAAGAGCATCCCGGCAACCATGCCATACACATGGAATAGTGGAATTGCCATCAGGACAATTTCTTTGCCATCCTGAGCGTCAACAAACCAGCTGCGAATCTGTATCGCATTTGCGACGAGGTTTCGATGGGTCGCTACCGCTGCCTTGGAAATCCCCGTAGTACCACCGCTGTATTGGAATAGGGCAATATCATCCGGGGAGACGTCAACTTTCGGGCGGTCGCTGGAGCGATATTTCTCTACGAGGTCAGCCAGCCACACATCACCGGTTGCTAGCTGCTCAACCCGATGCCCTTCTTTCTTTTCTTTGGTAAGTGTAAACAAAAAACGCAGCAGTCCCGGCAGCCTTTCCTTAATATTTGTCACAACCAGGGTGCGCAGGCGGGTTTCAGATTGGACGCGTTTAATTGTGCTGTAAAAATTGCTCATTACGAGCATGGTTTCAACACCGGCATCATTCAGCTGGTGAACAATTTCGCGATCACTGTATAGAGGATTCGTAGCAACCACCACCCCACCCAGCTTGCTAATTGCGAGGTAGGCAATGACGAACTGTGGAGAGTTGGGCATAAAAATTCCAATCCGATCGCCTTTCTTGACACCCAGGGCTGCCAGACCCGCTGCCAGTCGATCCGTCAGGCGGTTCATTTCCGCATAACTGATCCGGGCACCTTTGAAAATAGTGATGGCTGTGTCTGGGTATTTGCGCACCGATTCCTCAAACATTTCGTGCATGGTGATGTCAGGAAACGAAATTTCCTGTGGAACACCTTCATCATAATGCTGCAACCACGGTCGATCGTTCATCCTGTCTCTCCCTTGTCTATTGAAAGTTTGCCTATCGCCCACAAGCTGTCCAGCTAAATCTTTACTTGAACCAGGATTCTGTCATTTGCCATTCCCCGCATGACCAACTTAAAACCAAATACAGGCGCCTTTCTGCGTGAAACCGGGTGCCTGGTCAGGTGGGCGTTTGGCCCTATCAGGCAAAATCATGGAGCATTGCTACAAAAACGGTTCCAGAGTGCTCTATTAAATTTTAGGGAGCAAATTGATTTGTGTCAATCATTAATCTCTGATTTCGAAATCGAAAGTATTTGCAGAATAGCTAAAAGCCTGGAAATCGGGTGCGGATCAAGTCTTCTATTTCAATTACAAGCCGTGGTTCGGGGAGGGAATGAGCATCGAACCAATGGATGCGCGGATCATCCAATTTGAACCAGTTTGCCTGCCGCCGGACGTATTGGTGGGTCAGTCGTATGATTTCCCGGCGGGCAAGCTCCAGATCAATATCCCCTCGGATCACCGCTGCCAGCTGTGGATAGCCAATGGCTGACATCCCCGGCATATCGTCCGTGTAACCTGCTTCCAACAATCCTTGCACTTCTTCAAGCCACCCGTTCGCTAACATGTTTTCAATGCGTGCATCGGCCCGGCGGTAGATTTGCTGGCGCGGTCGGGTGACGCCAATGATCAGCAGCTCGTATGGAACTTCCGAACGGCCGCGCTGCTCAGAGAATAATACACCAGTCGTAAAGATCACTTCAAGCGCCCGAACGGTTCGCCGGAGGTTGTTTGGCTCAATCCGGGCAGCAGCGCGCGGGTCAACACGCCGCAGCCGGCGGTGCAGCTCGCGCGGTCCAATCTCGTGCCCCCATGTTTCCAGGAGCAACCTTAAGGCGGGGTCGGGTTCACGGTGGGGCGGATCCCAACCTTCAATGATCGCCCGCACGTATTGGCCTGTCCCTCCTACCAGGAAAGGCAGGTGATGGCGGGCCGAGATCTGCTCGACAAGCGTGGAGACGGCCCGCTGGAAATCAGCCAAACTCCAGGTCTCATCCGGGTTGGAGACATCTACCAGATGGTGAGGCACCTGTTGCCTTTCAGTCAGGCCCGGTTTGGCTGTGCCAATATCCAGTCCACGGTAGAACAAGCGTGAGTCTGCAGAAATGATTTCACCTGAAAGTTTTTGCGCCAGGAGGAGTGAAATTTCTGTTTTCCCGCTTGCAGTCGGGCCAAGGATGACAACCAGTGGATAGCGAGCTATTCCCGGAGAGGAATTTGAAGGTTTATTGGACGGCATTTTCAAAGTGCGTGAGCTCGGGTTCAGATCCGGGCCGGTCGAGGATGGCAATCACATCTATCCGCCAATTCATTTCAAGATCGGGATGGGTCTGCAGATAGGCAAGCGCCGAAGCGCGCAAATGTTCCTGCTTGCGTGCATGCACACCCTCTTCAGGGAACCCATATTGCAGGCTACGGCGGGTTTTAACCTCTACAAACACCAACTCGTGGGCGCGTTGTACCACCAGGTCGATTTCACCATAAGCCGTCCGCACATTCTGCTCTAAAATATCATAACCCTGTTGTGCGAGATAGGCAGCAGCCAGCTTTTCTCCCCAACGACCAACTTCCTGTCGTTTCTGGCTCATCCAGTCCACCGGTCCAGGACCCGCAGCATTCGCGCCCGGACGCCTTTGCGTTCTGGGTGGCGATTATTGATCAGGCTCATATACTGCTCCTCAAGCAAGCGCGTCGTACGTCGAAAATCATACTGTTGGGAGGCTTCGACCGCAGCCTCAGCCATTTTTTTACGGCGCGTATGGTCACTGACAAGCAGCACCATTTTTGTGGTAAAAGCCGAAAGATCCTCGCGCTGGGCGAGATAGCCAGAAACACCATCCTCAACGGTATCACCTACGCCAGGCGAAACAATTCCTAGGACAGGCAAGCCGGCACCCATCGCTTCGATCACTGTCAGCGGATGAACTTCAGTGACCGAAGCCGTCACAAAAGCATCTCCAAGGTGCAGGTATCGGGGCACATCTTCGTATGGCACCCGTCCAGTAAGGATTACCCGGTCCGATAAATTCATATATTTGATCCGATCGGATATGTTGTCAAATTCAGGGCCATCGCCAACCATCATAAGTTTTACATCAGGAAATGATTCGGCCACTCCGGCAAATGCCCTCACCAGAAAGGGGATGTTTTTCTCTGGTGCAATCCGGCCGACATAAACAAGCAAAACATCGTTTTCAGCAATTCCCAGATCATGCCGGTTAAGTGGTTCATAAGGGGCCTGGATACGGCTCATATCCACCCCATTCGGAACAACCACAATGTTCGCATCGACACCGAGCTTTAACAATACATTGTGAAGACCGTTGGAAGGGGCAATGACAAGGTCAACCGAGCGACAGAAAGCTGGCAGGTACGTTTTAATCGCAGTTTCGCTGATTTCTTCTGGAAGGATGGGTAAATAGGCTTTCGCGTACAGGTCATAGCGAGTGTGGTTAGTAAAAACAACGGGGATGCCGCGACCCTTCGTGTAGCGGATAGCTAATCGCCCCGAGATAAACGGGTGATGGACGTGCACAATATCCATGGAATGCAGCATTTTCTGGGCCGAACGAGGAAAGCGAAAAGAAAAGTAAAATCCTTCCGAACTATTTACCGGGATTCCTGGTGAGCGTATGACATTTGCCTCATCGTCTGAATACAACTCATCGCCAAAAGTAAAAACAAACACATCGTGTCCGAAATCCTCCAGGCATTTTTTTGAGAGCTCAATAACGTTCGTCACGCCACTGATGTAAGGTTTGTATGCATCGACCATCATACCTATGCGCATAATTTTCTCTTCTTATTGATCTCGGCTGCAGACGTGTTGGTGAAGATATGCTACGCAAAAGCGGGCATTCCGTCAAGCAATTTTATCTACAGGATGGATTTTCACAAAAATGATATTCTAGTATCGTGGTGGTGCCTTAATAAATTGTATTCAATTAAACTGAAGGCTGTGAAGCCAAGCCTGCCGTCGTCACTTGGCAGCGGTTCCCGGCAAGGGTACAATGCAAACATGGAGCAAGCAAATCGCCACCTTCCAAATATTGATCGGATCAGTGTGCTTGCCGGGACAATCCTCCTGGCATATTTGTTAACCCCGTATGTAAATTTACCGGTGATCAATTTTACCCTGCCGCTACCCGGGATTTCCCTGCCCTTACAATTGAATTTTCGGACGCTGGTGGCAGTATTGGTGGCCTTGCTGACGGCATCTGGAGCGGATTGGCTGATCAGAGGCCATCCGGCATACCGCGGCCAACTCACTATCCAACACTGGTTGCTGCCGGCATTAACTGCCTGGGTAATCGGTAGCGTGTTATTTACGATCCCATTAATCCACTCTGGTGGCTGGCGCTGGGCGCCGGTGGGCTCGTGTTGATGCTGGTCCTGGTAGCCGAATATATCGTGCTCGATCCTTCCGATCTGCGATATCCGCTGGCTTCAGCCGGCCTCGCAGCTCTGGCTTTTGGGCTTTTTCTCGCTCTGGCGATCACCCTGGATACCGCAGGGGTGAGGCTATTTTTACGGCTGCCATTTATTACGGCAGCCGCCGGCCTGGTAACCCTGCGGGTGCTCAACCTGCGGATGGCGGGACGCTGGGCTATCTGGGAAACACTCACCGCAATGATCCTGTGCGCACAGCTCACCGCCATCATGCACTATTGGCCGATCTCCTCTGCCAGCTATGGCTTGGTACTGCTGGCACCACTCTACGCGGTGATAAATTTTATTGCCCTGATTGCCCAGAAGATGAGCTTGCGCCGAGCGCTACTGGAACCGGCGATCATCTCTGGGTTTTTATTTGGTGCAGCAATCTGGCTGGCTGCTCCATGAATCCCACGACTTCTATCCGGCTGGCGCGCCTCCACTGGCAGCAAATGCACGATCACGTCGTGAACCTGCTCCCAGAAGAGGCCTGTGGGCTGTTGGCAGGCCTCGGTGGGGAAAGCCGCCAATTTTTCCCAGTCACCAACCAGCTCCACAGCCCGAGGCGATTTTACATGGAACCTCTGCAACTGTTGGTCGCCCTACAAACCATGGATGAACTCGGTTTGGAGCTGATTGCCGTCATGCATTCCCATCCGGAGGGACCGTTGCACCCATCCCCGACTGATCTGCGCGAATACCTGTATCCGGAAACACCAGCAATCATTTGGGGCCCGGTAGGACTACCCTTATCCCCAGGCTACGATTGTTTCGTCTATCAAATCAAAGGTGATCATTTCGATCCAGTCCGGCTGGAGATATATTAGCATAACCCGGCCCAGGACGGTCGTTTCCAAAAACTGAACCATGGTAGAGAGACATAAATCGGTTGAAAAGCTACTCACCGGGCTCAAATGGCAATAAATTGACAAGCAAACGGCTTGGACGGGCACAGGTTGGCGAACCGATGAAACTGAATGTAATTCTGAGTGTTTTAATTGGTAGAGATTTGCTTGTGCTGAGGAGAATGCAAAGGTATGGCTGATCTATTGATTTCGGGCTTGGTCCTGATCGCAGGGTATCTGCTGGGTTCCATCCCGTTTGGATTGATCATCGTCAGGCTGCGCACTGGGCAGGATATCAGGAAAATTGAAAGTGGACGCACGGGTGGGACGAATGTAGGCCGGGTAGCCGGGTTATGGGCAGGCATAGCTACCGCATTCCTCGATGGGGCAAAAGGGACAATTGCCGTCTGGCTCGCAATCTGGCTGCTTCCAGACCAGTTCGCAATCCATGCGCTGGCTGGCGTTGCCTCTGTTCTGGGACATAATTATTCCATTTTCCTGATGGAAAGAACAGACCAGGGGCGACTGCGGCTGCGGGGTGGTGCGGGAGGCGCAACGACCGTTGGGGCAGCCTTTGGATTGTGGTGGGGTTCAATTCTGATCATCATCCCGATCAGTGCCTTTGTGCTGTTTTTTGTCGGGTATGCCTCCCTGGCGACACTAACAGCCGGGCTGGTTTCAATTGTGGTGTTCGCAGTGCGCGCCTGGCTCGGGTATGGGCCATGGGAGTACATTTTATTTGGGGTCCTGGTTGAGCTGGCACTCCTCTGGGCGTTGAGACCCAACCTCAGGCGGTTGGTCAACGGCAACGAACGCATCGTCGGGTTCCGCGCTCGCCGTTCAAAAAAAGGGAACAACAACGGCATCTCTGCCCCACAAAGTTGAATCAAAAAACCCTGTGCTAACCCGCACAGGGTTTTTTCATCCCGATTGCAGCATCAATCGTCATACCCGTAATCCGAAGCAGCAGGTAATTCTCCAAAAATCTGTTTGTAGAGGGCTTTCAAGTTGCGGGAATGCAATTCAGGCGCCAACCCACCGATTAACACCCGGCTTTTTCCACACAACTCCACATCGACCTCTTCAAGATTATCCCAGGGGTATTTGCGGCGCCCAGCCTTGCGGACTGCTTTCCGGATCGCTGAAAGGTAATTTAAATTATCTTTCACTGCGCCTTCAATCTCACCCCGCAAAATAATATCTCCATGCCCCTGGACAACATTTTCTAAACCCATCTTGCTGATTGTCTTGAGGGAATTAATCTGATCCTCGATATCCCCATCGACAATGTAAGGCAGGGGCATAAAGGCATCGCCCGAAAACAACACCCGGTCTTCATCAATCAACACCCCGATCCCATCGCGGCTGTGTCCAGGCAGGGACATCATCGTGAGTGTCTTTTTGCCAACTTTCAGGCTGGTCTGTCCGGTATCAAACGTCAAATGAGGCAGGACGATTTCCACCTGCCGAAAAATTATATTCTGTTTACGAGCATTCTCCAGGGACGGGCGCCCACGCTCATCGAGCAGCGCACGGCACAAACCGTGTGAAATGACCGTGGCACCGGGGAAAAAAAAATTCCCCCAAGTATGATCCGCGTGGTAATGGGTGTTTATCACATACCTGACAGGGACGCCAAGCTCTTGTTCCACATATTCACGGATGCTGAGGGTCTCTTCAGGAGTGGGCAGGGTATCAATAACGACCGCCCATTGGGGACCAGCAATAACACCTGCTGTCACCAAAGCATAGCTGTCACTTTGAAAAAAGTAAACATTATCGGCTACTCGTTCGCGTTGTACCATTCCAGTCGTTCCAGGCAGCAGGACAGAGGAATACACACCCGAATCCTGCGGGTTTAATTGCGTGAAGCATAGCACAATCAGGGCATCAAAGTCAAGAATTCCTGCAGAATGCATTTTTCTCTGCAGGCGATCTCATTACAGGTGGACCAGTGACCCTGCTCTATGGTTCATCAGGCGATATTTGCATTGAACAGTATCCGGGCAACCATGTCCAGCAGAAATCACACCAGGGGTTGTGACTGTAACATACACGGTGGGTTTTTAAAATGGTGGGACGATTAGTGCCATTTCCCCGCCAAAATAACCACCAACGTGGGACGAAATTGCCTTTGTGACTCCTGATTTCATGCCCAAAGTGGGGCGAAAAAATTCACCAACCGCTTATGTTACAAACCCCAGGGGTTGCGTTCGTTGACCGATCTTTACGCCCATGTTAAACTTATTCGATTGGCATGCGGCGGTTTTCACAGATCATCTCCTGGCTGGTTATTGCCATGTTCCTGCTCCACCCGAGTCGGCCGGCAGCTGCGCAGGACACTGGTGAAACGCGCCTACTCATTGAAGCGCCCGCTACCGGTGAAGCCGTGCAAGGCCTGGTGCAGATCTCGGTCGTTATCACAGACCTAGAAAATAGCGGTGGAAGCCTGGCTTTCCGCTATTCCGATCAACCGGAGGCCAACGGGTTCACGATCTGGCGGAGCGATGAGCCCCTGAAAAGTGGTGTACTGACGGTTTGGGACACGACTACCATCAGTGATGGAACCTATGATCTGGTGTTGCAGGTGCAATTAGCAGGAGGCGAGCGAGCTGAGAGCTTGAATCCCGGTATTCGGGTGCGGAATTACACTCCTGTCGAAACCAACACACCTGAACCGACGCAAACTGTGTCACCAGGTCAAACAATCACTCCAACGAAACCCGCACCAACAATCCAGCCAACTCCTCAAGTGATATCCTTGCCCGATGAAAACCCCGCCAGTTTGAATGAAGGCCAGGTTTTTCAAACAATGCTAATCGCGGGAATCGTTGTTGTCGCTGTATTTATAATTGTGGGTATTTACTTTGGTATTGGCGCGATCTTTAAACGGCGTAGATGAACAAAATGGCAGAAGAAAACTCGTTTTATTTAATCATTGGTCTGGGTAATCCCGGTCGCGAATACCGCTTCACGCGGCATAATGTTGGTTTTATGCAGGTCGATGCAGTTGCCGAGAAGCTCGGGGTTCGGTTTACGCGCATGGAATCCAAAGCCCTTGTCACCCGGGCAAATTTCCAGGAGCAGCGCATCATCCTGGCTAAACCACAAACTTTCATGAACCTGTCTGGGCAGGCAGTGAGCGCCCTGATCAAGTTCTATAAGATCTCTCTGGAAAATTTTCTGGTCGTATATGACGAAGTGGATTTGCCTCTCGGAAGCCTGCGCTTGCGACCGAAAGGCGGGTCTGCCGGGCATAAAGGCATGAAATCGATCATTGAACGGTTAGGGACACAGGATTTTCCGCGTTTGCGTATCGGTGTCGACCGTCCACCCGGGCGCATGGAGGCTGCCGCACATGTTTTGCAAGATTTTTCGCCGAGTGAACAAGAGGTAGTGGGGGAAACTCTGAATCGCGGATCCGAGGCGATTTTAACCTTCATCGGGGAAGGCCTGGATAAAGCGATGAACCTGTTCAATGGCTCGCTGATCGATGAAGAAGCCTGATCGAATCTGGAAATCAAACGATGTCACTCCAACCTGAACAATTCTTAGAACCGATTCGCCACCTGCCGGCATTCTCAGCTTTGGTTGAGCAGCTTTCTGGCTCCCCTCAGACCATCAATCTGGCCTTACCCCGGGCCGCGCGACTTTCCATTCTGGCAGCTCTCCAACATGACTTTCGTAAGCCTTTTATACTGCTGACCGATCGCGCAGACCATGCCCTGACTTTGCTCGACGAGCTTGCGCTTTGGCTACCCGATTCCTTGCGCCTATTTTTTCCAGAACCAAACCCATTATTCTACGAAAATTCACCCTGGGGACCCAACACCAGGCGCGACCGGTTGATGGTTTTATCTGCGCTTGCTGCCCACCAAATTCCTGGAGCCGAAACGCCTGCTTCCCCGCTGGTGATCGTGGCCTCGGCTCGGGCTGTCATGGCCCGCTCGCTGCCCCGGCGTGATTTTGTCAAAGCGACCCGCAATCTCAAACGCGGCCAGACCGCAGGGCTAGACGAGTTGGTCCGCAATTGGATCCAACTGGGGTATGAACCTGCCAATATTGTTATCGCGCCAGGGCAATTTGCCCGGCGGGGTGGTTTGCTTGATTTTTGGCCTCCGGCGGAGACCCAGCCTGTGCGGGTTGAATTTTTCGGTGATGAAGTCGATACCCTGCGAACCTTTGACCCTGCCTCCCAGCGAACCGTGCAGACGATTGAGCGGGTATTAATTTCCCCCGCGCGTGAATATCTACTGCCGTCCTCGCTGCCTGAAAGCCTGGCTGGAGAAGAAGAGATTTCTGAATTCCACCTGCCGCTTCTGCACCCTAATCCAGCGAGTGTTTTTGAATACCTGCCGCGCGGCGCGGTAATCCTCGTCGATGATGTCCAGGCATTCGAGGACACAATCAATGAGCTGGAAGAACAGGCCTTGAACTTGCGCCAGGACGCCATTCAAAATGGGTTGATCTCAGCAGACCTTCCTATTCCATATCTCACGCGTGACCAGATCTATGACAGCATGGATATCCACCAGATCGTCGGATTGGGTCCTTATTCTGCGGTGGAAGACGAACAGGTCGGATTGCTCCGCGAAGTGTTTACGCCCGGTCCAAGGTATGGCGGGCGATTGAAGGTGTTGTTTGAGGATGTACGCCAACTGGTGGCCCAGGGAGACACCGTGGTGATGGTGTCGCGCCAGTCGAGCCGCTTGAAAGAGATCTGGCAAGAAACTGCCGGAGTAAAAAATGGAGGACAACGCCCGAACCCGAGCTTCGTCCATGCCAGCCTGTCGGAAGGCTGGATCCTGGCACCACCTTCTATAAAAGACCTGCCTCCACAGAGCCGCCTGCACCTGCTGACTGATGGCGAGATTTTTGGCTGGCAAAGACCTCAGCCGCGCCGGCGCAGCCGTCCGATTGCAGAAGCGCCCGAGGCAATTTACGCGGATTTACAGATTGGTGACCTGGTTGTACACGTCGATCACGGGATTGGTATTTTCATCGGGCTGGTTCAGCGCACAATTGAAGGGATCGCCAATGAATATCTGTGTGTTGAATATGCCGAAGGTGACCAGCTATTCGTGCCTGTCTACCAGGCTGACCGAATCACCCGCTACATCGGTCCGGACAGCAGGTCACCCAACCTAACCCGGTTAGGGGGGACGGAGTGGCGCTCCGCAAAATCACGTGTTAAAGAAGCAGTCGAGGACGTTGCCCAGGAACTGCTGGAACTTTATGCTCGCCGACTGGTTGTCAAAGGACATGCATTTGCGCCCGATTCTATCTGGATGCAGGAGCTGGAAGCCAGCTTTCCCTATATTGAGACCGATGACCAGCTGCGGGTGTTGTCAGAAGTCAAACGGGACATGGAAGACCAGCGCCCGATGGACCGCCTGATCTGCGGGGACGTAGGGTATGGAAAAACCGAAATTGCGCTGCGGGCGGCGTTTAAAGCCGTATTGGATGGCAGGCAGGTTCTGATGCTGGTACCAACAACCGTGCTTGCTCAACAGCACTACGAAACGTTCCGTGAACGGTTGGCTGCCTTTCCCGTAGAAGTCGAGATGCTATCGCGTTTTCGCAACCCCCAGGAACAAAACCTGATCCTCCAGCGGTTGGCTGATGGCAATGTGGATATCGTCATCGGGACACACCGCCTGTTGTCGGCGGATGTCACTGTCAAAGACTTAGGCTTGCTGATCATTGATGAAGAGCAGCGTTTTGGAGTGACACACAAGGAAACGCTTAAGCAAATGCGGACCGAAGTCGATGTATTGACCCTGACAGCGACCCCCATCCCGCGCACTCTTTATATGGCACTGACCGGGGTACGTGATATTTCTACCCTGAATACCCCACCAGCAGAACGTCTGCCGGTCATCACGTATGTGGGTGCCTATGACCCACGCCTGGTTCGCCAGGCAATACTACGCGAGCTGGAGCGAGGCGGTCAGGTATTTTTTGTCCACAACCGGGTCCAGACGATCAATGCCATGCGTCGGCATCTCGAAATGCAGGTGCCCGAAGCGCGACTCGCGGTTGGGCACGGTCAGATGAACGAGCAGGAATTATCCAGCGTGATGAGCCGCTTCAGCGCAGGTGAAGTCGATGTCTTACTGTCGACATCGATTATTGAATCGGGGTTGGATATACCGAATGCCAACACCCTCATCATTGATCGGGCCGATACCTTTGGTCTGGCGCAGCTATACCAGCTCCGCGGGCGCGTCGGTCGCGGCGCGCAGCGTGCCTATGCTTATTTCTTTCGTCACAATAAAATCCCTCCTACGCTGGAAGGCCGGATGCGCCTGGAAACGATTGCGGAAAATACCCAGCTTGGTGCGGGATTCTCTATAGCGATGCGCGACCTGGAGATTCGCGGCGCGGGCGACTTGCTCGGTACCCGGCAGCATGGCAATATTGCTGCCGTTGGATTTCACCTGTATACCCGTTTGCTCGCCGATGCTGTCAGGCAGCTGCAGGCGATTTCAGATATCAAAATCGACCAGCAAAGAACCATCCGGGCTTTCCCCGAACTGCTGGAGGAAATTCAGCGCCCGATGATCAACGTGGATCTGCCGCTGTCGGTCAGCATCCCGGAGGACTACGTAGGCGATAAAAATGTTCGCCTGCGCCTTTACCGCCGGATTGCCCATCTGCACTCGAACAGTGAGGTCGACACGCTGTCGACCGAATTTACCGACCGGTTTGGGCCACCCCCCCCAAATGTAAGCAACCTGTTGTACCAGCTTAAAATTAAACTCCTGGCAGAACAAGCAGGTGCATTTTCGGTCAGCGCAGAAAGCAGCTTGATTGCGATCCGCTACCCCCCTCTGCCGGACGACCGCTCGCAACGGAATTTTCCAATTTTGGGGAATGACGTGCGCGTCGGTAAAAATGGCTTGTGGTTTGATTACAAAAAACAAGCTGAGTGGCAAAACCGGCTGGTCGATATTTTGGTGGCTCTCGGGGAGTGGCAGCACCAGATTGCGAGTGCCTAGAACCGGCGGTATCTGCGGTCTACCGAACGGATTAAGACAACCCGGTCGATCAGTGGGCAGTTGTTTCGTTTTGAAACATCGACGCCTGTATGCGGGACTTAACCAAGCGTTAACGCCATATCTAGACAACCGTGCTATAATCGGACAAGGTTGGCTCGATATGTATGGACCAGTCCTCGTCCTAAATGCTAATTTTGAGCCCATCAATGTGTGCGATATACGCCGCGCTGTAGGGCTGATCCTGATGAATAAAGCCACGCTTGTCATGAACGGACGCGGCGAGATTCAGACAGTATCTAAAGCCTACCCTGCCCCCTCCATTATCCGGTTAGAACGTATGATTCGCCGTCCACGCAAATCGGTGCGGCTGACAAAGCGCGAAATATTTCGCCGGGATAACTTCACCTGCCAATACTGCGGACAGCGCCCGCTCCGCCTGACGGTGGATCACATCATTCCACGCCGCATTGGCGGGCAGCACACCTGGGAGAACCTCGTGACCGCCTGCCCCACATGCAACCTGCGAAAAGGCGGCCGCCTGCCCGACCAGGCCAACATGCGCCTGCTCCACCCGGCAATCGAGCCACCGGCCTCTGCCCTGTATTTATTTGGCCGTTACCTGGAAAATAACCAGGAATGGCTGCCGTTTATTGAGGGTTGGTAGCCCGGTCGGCTACCCAACTGCTTACGGTTCAAGATTTACGCTAGTCTGAGCTGCGAACCCTGCCGATTTACACCAGCCAGGGGTATTGTGCCCTCTGCTGCACAGTCGCGCATGGGGCAATCTGGCATTTTTTGCTGGCGGACGCGGCGCAAATGTAGCACCACTCGCTGACTGGTGCTCAATTTCAGCCGAAAAAAATGCGGACTGGTGCCAGGGATTCAGCCAGAAGAACCGGGCTTCCTTAGACACAGTCAGCATTTTGTATGGCTATGCTTGAGACAATCTACTCAGAGCGAAATTTCCAAATAATCTTCTGCCAGACAAACTGTCCCCGCAAACGTCTCTCGTGCTAGGGATAGAAGCGACTCCCCTTTATTCACCGGGTAATGAATCAAATAGAGCTCTTTGGCGCCTGCCTCGGTCGCGATCTCGCCTGCCCGTTCCGCTGAGGTATGCCCGAGCGTATTCCCACTGGATTCATGGATAAGCACATTCGCCTGGGAAGCCAGGCGGACGACTGCCGGGCAAGCCTGCGTGTCGCCGGAATACGCCAGCACTCCCCCACTGTCTATGAACTCCACCCGCAAGCCAATTGTTGGGATCAGATGGACGACGGGAGAAGAAAAAATGCGCAGATCCTGCGATTCAATTACTGGGGTCATCTCATGATCTGGCAGATGGTGAAAGATACAAGGGAACATCTTGGGCCAGGTAGCCCATTCGTAGGCATCCATCAGGTTTTCCAACCGTTGTAAAGTTGGCTCAAGCCCGTAAACATGCAGGGGAGCCTTTCGCCCCATCAACCAGGACACCATCAGCAGTAACGGAGCCCCAGCGACATGATCTGGATGGAAATGGGTGATAATCAGGTCAGTCAGGCTTAAAAGCTCGAATCCCGGCTGCCGCCAAGCGCGTCACAGGATTACCTGGTGAATCGATCAGCACCCGGCGGGTTTTTGTCAGAACGATCATATGGGTATTTTCGTGGTGAAGATCGGGTATCGCGCTGGCTGACCCGAGCACAATCAGTTTTCCCATGCCTTACCTTCCAAACGATTGATCGTGAATTTGGGATAAAGGAAATTGTAATAGATTTCTCTAATCCCAAACTGAAATTATTGAAGTCCGCCAACTAGCCAGACTGCAATTTGCGGTGTGACGAAGACTTCTAAAACAGCGGCTCCAAGCAGCAGCGGGGCCACGATCAGGATCATGACGCGCACCCAGTGCGCCAAAGCTTCTAAATATGCCCCTCCAATTGTACCGCCAGGAGCCGGAGCAGCCAATGTCGCACCCAGGCGTAAAATTGCAGCACCGGCAAGTACAATTGCCGGGATCTCAAGTATCCCATGGGGTAGCACAAACGCAGACAAAAACAAGATTGGGGAAATACCAACGGGGGCGAGGCTGGCCATCATATAACCAATAATTCCCATGGGCAGCATAATCACCAACATGCCCAATACACCGAACGAAAACGTACTCAGGATTGCGGCGAGCAGCAGTGCCCGCAGGTTGTGCAGCCAGACTGTCAGCACACCCCCAACCGAGTAGATCGGTAGGGCTTCTAAACCTTCCAGGGAGCCTGCATCGAGATTATCCAGCTGAATAGCATTCAACGGCAAGACAAACCTGCCTGCCAGGATCACCCCGATGGCTATGCCTGCGGCAAGCAGTAAACCAACGATGACCGCTGGAGTTCTCAGCTGACGCAGCTCAGCGCGGTATGTATTCACCAGCCAGGAGCTTGAGCCTGACTGCTTTGTCCAAAAACTCTTCCATAGGGTGCCCCCTATCCAGCGAAAATTTAACGCATCGATTTCCCGACCCAACAGCTCTTCTCGATTGAAGTGCGATATCCCGGTCCGGACGAGCAAGCCCGCAATAAGTCCCAGACCGATGATCACCCACCATAAAACCTCGTACTGTCCCCAAAACATGATGACACTTTCACCCTGGATCAACAGCGCGACCGGGATGATGATAAAGGAGGCAAGCAAATTGGCTGCCCGGACCGAAGTCGTCTGGGTGGAGATGACTACAGCCCCGCTCACCATAAGAACGGCCTGGACCGCGGTCAAGAGCAGGATCTGGACAAGCAGCTCAGGTTCTGGTGAATATCCCACCTGGCGATACACACCAAGCATGTACACGAAAATACCTAAATAGCTGGCGATTAAAGGTGGAACCATGGCTGCCAGCAACTTACCAAGATAAAGCTGCATGTCACTGAGGGGACTGCTAAGCAGAGGCTCAATACTGCGGCGTTCTTTTTCGCCGGCAAAACTTTCCAACGCAATCACAAGCGATATAGTGATCGGGAAAAAGCCAACGACCATCATGAGAAAAGGAATCAGCCTCTCTCCGACGATACCTGCCCCGTAGCGCTCCACAAAATTGACTGCCTGGGCCGCTGTGAAATTCATCAACGCCGGGAAAAATACCGTCAAGACAACAATTGGCAAAATTATGCGCCAGTCGCGGAATTGGTCGCGCACCTCCCGGCGGGTAATAATCAGCGCGGGCCGCAGATCAGACAGCACGGTCTGTTTCCTCAATTCCACCAATCAACTCGTTCTGCTGCGTGGCAACAGCCTGCATATAAACTTGTTCCAGATTGCGCGGCACCTCTTGCAGGCTGACGACTGGCATTTGTTGTTCCAGAAGCTGGCGCAATACCTGAGGGTTGTGCTGATCTGGATGGCGGGTGCGATAGCGCAGCCAAAAATCACCGCGACCCGTCAGCTCCACACCCTGGATGAGCTGGGGCAGGTGCCCATTGCTTTGTACAGCTAGGCGCACCTCGAATTCAGCCGGACCGAGCATGTCTTGTTTTAACGTTTCGGGGGTACCCTGGGCAATAATCCGGCCGCGTCGGATGATTGCGATCTGATCAGCAAGTTCTTCGGCTTCTGCCAGGTTATGGGTGCAGATGACCACGGCGCGATCCGCAGAGCGCAAATCCACGATGGCGTTTCGCACCACGCGAGCGCTCTCCGGATCCATCGCCGAAGTCGGTTCATCTAATAAAAGAACGGGGGGTTGGTGCAGTAATGCCCGCGCCAAGGCCAATTTTTGGCGCATGCCCTTTGAAAATTCTCCAATACGGCGATTGGCATCCCCGGCAATTCCAAACTGGCTAAGGAGCGTCTGAATGCGCTGGCTGCGAGTATGGGCATCCAGGTTGTACAATTGGCCAAAAAAATCGAGATATGCACCGGCAGGCATGCGATCATAGAGGCCATGCATTTCGGTTAACACGCCCACATGCGCGCGCACCTGGGGAGCCTGATCGACAACATCAAAACCAGCGACCCGGGCAGTTCCACGCGTGGGTCGCAAAATGGAGGTCAGCATCCGAATGGTTGTGGTTTTCCCGGCACCATTTGGCCCGAGTAAAGCCAATACCTGCCCGGCGGGGACATTTAAACTTATCTGGTCAACCGCGAGAAATTGATCGAACGATTTGCTAAGCTTGTCGGTAACAATCATGCCGGATTCCAGCCTGGCTCTCCACACCTGGTTCGCCCGAATAGCATAGGTTAAATTTAATGGCTTCGAGGCCGGATCACAATGCGGAATTCGTCCTACCCGGCAGCTGGTGCAGCGGGTCGTTTGCGGGCATGCCGAAAAATCAAAATAGTGGCAGAAGTGACAGCGACCACCAACATCAAGGTCTGGTTGACGTTCAACCCGGCGACGGGGGAAGGATCCAGGCGCAAATATTCCAGGAAGAAGCGCCCCACCGGATACGTGACCAGGTAGATGAGGAAAACGTCACCCGGCAGCAAGCTCTTTTCAAAACGCCTGCCGATCCAAAGCAGAAAGAACATGTTGGCGAGATTCCACAGGGATTCATACAGGAAAAGCGGGTGGTAATATTCGATGTTTTCGTAACCGCTCAAACGGTGTTGCGGGTCAATTGAAATCGCCCACGGCAGGTTTGAGGGTGCTCCGTATAGTTCCTGGTTGACATAGTTCCCCCAGCGGCCAATGGCCTGTGCGAGCGCCAATCCTGGCGCGACCGCATCCGCCCAAAGTAAAAAATTTTCTCCACGCCGGCGGGTATAGATATAAAGCGCCAGCCCCCCACCAATAATCGCGCCGGGTATCCCTACCCCGCCGTTCCAAATCGCGATGGCGTCCAATGGATGGGTGAGATAGTAATAGGTTGTAATACCCTGGTCGACCATCGAGGCTGGTGGAGTAAAAATGTGCCACAAGCGCGCCCCAACAATCCCACCGATCAGCACCCATAACAGACCATCCCAGACAAACTCGGGGTCCATTCCTTTTCTGCGGGCGATCCAGGCAGTCATCAAAGCAGCCGAAATAGCCCCGGTCATGACAATGATGCCATAATAGGCAATCGTAAATGGGCCGATATTAATCCCGGGCATGAACGTCCTCAGCGAACGATACGTATCGATAAATCAAAGTACTGCGCCTCAGTAGATATCCATCAAGACTAACTCGGGTCAGCGTCCTTGCTTGAACTGGTTGCGGACATCATAAATTCGTTGAATAGCTGTAATGTTAGAAAAGAGAGCGATAATGCCAACTCCCACCAGCGGAATTGCCGGACTTATGAAAGAAAAAATCAGACTGGGTGCGATCACAAGATACCGTTCAACCCGGGTCAGAATACCAATTTTCGTATCAATCCCCAGGGATTGTGCTCGTGCGCGGGTGTAAGAAACGAGCACCGAACCCGCAGCAGCGAGATATGAAAGCACAACGCCTACCAAATCACCTGCCAGGGAGTAATGCAGCAAGAGCGCTCCCATGATAACTAACTCGGAGTAACGATCGGTGACCGAATCAACAAATGCCCCGAATGCACCATCCTCACCACGCAGGCGGGCCATGGTGCCGTCCAAAGCATCCACCGGACCCATCAGCAGAATTAAAATACCCCCCATGGGAAAATTGCCAAGAAAAATGAAATAAGCCCCGACCATATTGCCCACAAAACCCAAAATTGTCATAGTGTTGGGCATCAAGCCAATCCGATTGAAAAAAGCCCCCACCGGATCAAGAAACCCTTTAAACCGGGCACGGAGCATGTCCGTAAAAGTCACTGGACGTTTGTCCTGTTTTTCCACTGTATTTGTTACCCTTCCAGGATCAAGATCAGGAGCCAACAAGCAGGTCCGCGAAAAGTGCGTGCGAATTCGGATTATGCTATCGCAGGCATGCCGGACTGTCAAGCGCTGCAGGCGATTTATTGATCTTCGGGATTCTCATCGAAGCCGATCTCGACAGTCTCGTCTGGATCGACTAGAACTTCGCGTTCGCGGCCTCCACCCAGGCTGGGGCCAACGACCCCTAATTCTTCCAATTCATCCATCAAGCGCGCGGCGCGCGGGTAGCCGATTTTCAAACGCCGCTGGAGCAAGGAGGTGCTGGCCCGTTGGGTTTTCTTCACTTCTGCAATTGCCTGGATTACCAGGTCATCTCGATCAGCCAGGGCTTCTTGCTGATTCAAAAGCTCTTCCCAGGGTGAGTCTTCTCCGACAAGCTCCGGGTGCCCTTTTTGCCAGAACGTAATCACCCGATCAATTTCCTGGTCGGTCACGATGACGCCCTGGGCGCGCACGGGAGCTGGTGCATCCGGCGGCAAAAACAGCATATCTCCGCGTCCGAGCAGCGCATCGGCTCCTGGTGAATCAAGGATCACGCGCGAATCCACTCCTGAGGCAACTGCAAAGGACAGGCGAGCCGGGAAGTTAGCTTTAATCAAACCGGTCACCACGTCAGTGCTGGGTCGTTGGGTGGCGACCACCAGATGAATTCCGGTGGCGCGGGCCAACTGTGCCAGGCGCACCAGAGCAGGCTCAGTCTGTTCGGGAGCGGTCATCATCAAATCTGCCAATTCATCAATCAGCACAACAATACGTGGGAGAACCTCGCCATCGCGCCGCTGGCGCATTTTGCGGTTGTGAGAATCAATTTGGCGCGAGCGAGATTCCTCCAGTAGTTTGTAACGGCGGTCCATTTCAGCAACCGTCCAGTGTAATACCCCCAGGATCCGCTCCAAATCCGTTTCAACCTTGCCCATCAAATGTGGAAGCCCATTAAATCGCACCAGCTCCACCATTTTGGGGTCAACCATCACAAGCCGCAGGTCTTCGGGGGTATTGTTCATCACCAGACAGGTTGTCAATGCAGCAATACAAATCGATTTTCCTGAACCGGTTGTGCCGGCAATCAGCATGTGGGGCATCTTTCCCAAATCAGCAACCAGAGCTTTACCTGAGACATCCCGCCCCAGTGTAATTGCCAGCGGAGAATCAACTTTTTGAAAATTTTCGGTTTCCAGCAATGGACGCAGACGTACAAGGGATGAACGGGCATTCGGGACTTCGATGCCAACATAAGGTCGACCTGGAACCGGGGCTTCGATGCGCAGCCGCTGGGCGGATAACGCCAATGCGAGATCACGCTGCAAGGCGGTTATCTGTGAAACGCGCACTTTCTGGCGGATTGCATCTTCTTCGTCATTGCCGGTGCGTTCGACGAAACCCGGCTCTACTGCAAATTGTGTCACGGTCGGCCCCACCTGGAAGCCGATCACTTTAGCAGGAATGCCGAACTCAGCCAGGGTTTTCTCGATTAATCCCGCGGTCAGGTTGATATGGCGCTCGTCTGGGCGGAAGGCACGCTCATCAGCCAGAAGATCCAGCGGCGGCAGGCGATCATCCCGGGGGCGCAAATCGACGGGTTTTTCATCAGTCTGTTCTACCCTGAGATGCTTACGATACTCGATCGGCAGCCGCGGTGGATCCCGTCTGCGCTGGGCAGTTCCGTTCGCGAATTCGTCCTGCCCTTTGACTGGAGAAACGCTTACGCCGCTGTCTGCCAGGATCAGGGCGCTGCTGGATACACCCATTCCCGATAGGGTTTCATCTGGAGGTCGCTGAGCACGCATAACGAGTGCCTGCCATGCGCCAAGGCCAACAAAAAGCAGCAGCAGAAAAAGAACCCCAAAAATCAAAAACACAAGGCTGCCGGGAAGCACAAGGGTAAACAATTCTGCCAGACCCCAGCCAGCTAACCCACCATCAAGCCCCATCTCGGCCCTGGAGAGGGAGGTGCCACCGGCAATAGAAAACATCACCAAAAGGCAAACCAGTGCCGTTTCGAGCACAAAAATCCGTCCCCAGCGCACAGGTGGTAAATTTAAGTGACGCTTGCGCAAAAGCCGAAAACCCACCCACAATGCGGTCAGTGGCACAGCCCAGCTGCCCCATCCCAACCAACGCCGTAAGAATTGGCTCCAGGGAGACAGCAAGGCGCCTTCTGTCCATCCGGCGAGGCCAAACAAAGTCAGTAGCCCCACGGTCAGCAGGAAAATTCCGCCCAGGTCCCATCCAAATCGTTCGAAGCGCAGTACGAACGCCAGCGTATTCGCCAGGATACCTTTTGGCTCGTTTCCTCCGGAGGCTGTTGGCCCGCTGCTTTTTACGTTTTGTGCCATTGAATGCCCATCAATCACCAACCGGGGTAAAGCTCAGGCTGGTGTACTGATTCACAATTACCTGAAATTGTTGATTAATGGAAAATTGTGTTTGTTTTGATTCCATATCCCTGTTCAGGATGAATCGGCGATTCAACTAAGGTCCAATTGTTCTGTGGGCGGGCTGCTCCGGACCGGTTGGGTAGCCAGTAAAATACCCGCCAAAATAAGTATAGCACCAATCATTTTTGGCGCCGTAGGGGCCTCCTCAAGCAAGAAATACGCCAGGATGGTCGATCCAACCGGTTCACCAAGCAAAGTTACGGCCACAAATGTTGCTGGCAGATAGGCCAAAGCCCAGTTAAAAATTGAATGGCCCAACAATTGAGGCACAGCTGCCAGCAGAACCAACCAAACAAAAGCCTGCAAAGGATACCCAAAGAATACATCCCTCACCGTCATCCCGGCCGCCAGGCCGCGCGTATGCAGCCAGGCATAGCTGGCAAGGACCAGTCCAACCAATACCAGGGCAGCAACCCCATAGACCAGGAAAACGTACGGAATTAATGGAAGTTTCGCACGCACCTTACGCCCTACTAGCAGATAGCCGGCCGCCATCCAGGCGCCAACCAATGCCAGAAAATTACCCCACAGCGCGCCGCCATTTGCTAGGTCGTTCGTACTCAAACAAACCAGGCCGCCGGCCTCCATCCTGCAGGCATCGCTCAGGCCGATGATTATGCCCCCTGCGAGGGCCAGAAACATTCCGGTGGCTGCCCGGCGGGTCAGGCGTTCGCCCAACACCAGCGGTGAAACCAGGGCAACCCACAGGGGAGTTGTGGTAACCAACACAACCGAGCTGGCAACAGACGTGAATTGGAGTGAAGTGATCCAGGCGGCAAAATGGAACGCAAGAAACACACCTGAGAGACTGATCAATTTCAGATCATCCCGCCCGAGGGCGCGCAATACCTGCCGGTCGCCAAACAAAGCGGCAGGCGCGAGGAACAAAGTTGCCAAAGACAGACGGTACATGGCGATGACAAGCGAGGGGACATCTTCCTGTGCATAGCGCACAAAAATCGATGCCGTGGATACCGCCAGGATGCCAACAACGATCGCAGCATAAGGAGAAACACGAGGGCGTGGGTCGGGTTGCATCGTCCTGCTCAAAACACCTCACGGAGGTTTTCTTGACAAAGCCCCTGCCGCAGACTAAAATTCTGGTAATCGGTAACGGGCTGGGGTATTTTACCCACAGATTAGGCATCAATGCCGTTACCATAAGGAATTCGCCGTGTTTGTTCCCGCTGCTGATCGAGAAATTTCCGGTGAATTACCAAGTATCGATATTATGCACCATCCTGAACTACTCCGTGGATGTGATACACGGAATCGTTCCGGAGGCAGCATAAAGCTTATGGGCTGGCTGAATGCTGACATAAGCGAACCTACCGTCTGTTCCCGCGATACCAGTTGAATAGGAGAGTTAGAAAGATGGCATTTGAACTACCACAACTTCCATATGCTTTTGATGCATTAGAACCGCACATTGACGCGCGAACCATGGAAATTCACCATGACAAACACCACGCGGCGTATGTCAGCAATTTAAACGCTGCCATCGGAAAGTATCCCAACCTAGCCGGGAAATCACTGGAAGAGTTAGTCAGTGACCCGGACAGCCTACCGGAAGATATCCGCACCGCAGTCAGGAACAACGGCGGCGGGCACTATAATCACAGCATCTTTTGGACCGTGATGGCACCAAACGGCGGTGGCGCACCCCAGGGCGCAATTGCTGCAGCAATCAATTCTGCCTTTGGCAGCCTGGATAGCTTTAAAGAGACCTTTACCAAAGCAGCGATGACTCGCTTTGGAAGTGGTTGGGCCTGGTTGGGTGTAAAAAACGGCGCACTGAACGTAATTTCCATGCCAAACCAGGATGCACCGCTGATGGCGGGAATTACCCCAATCCTGGGTATTGACGTCTGGGAACATGCGTATTATCTTAATTATCAGAACCGACGCGGTGATTACATAGCTGCCTGGTGGAATGTTGTAAACTGGGCTGAAGTTGCCCGCCGGTATCAGGCGAATATGTAGAGCTCATACTAACCCTACCTTTTGAGGAGGCTGTCCCGATGACCCACATCATTACTGCTTTATGTCTACGCGATAGTGGTTGCGTGGATGTCTGCCCGGTCGAATGTATTGTTCCTGGTAAACCTGAGGCCGAATGGCCGTGGTTTTATATCGACCCAGATACCTGCATCGATTGCGGCGCCTGCATCCCCGAGTGCCCGTTCGAAGCAATTTTTACAGAAGATGAAGTCCCTTCTGCCTTCGAAGCACGCGGCGGCGAATTCCTGAGCAAGGTAGGTTTGACCGGGCATTACGAGGGTACAAACCACCATGGTGAAGCGGTTGTCCTCGATACTGTCCGTGAGCTTGAGGCCGGTGAGGTTGTCGACCTGACCCCGGATATTCAGGAAAACTACCGCTACTTTACTGAAGGACCTGGCTACAAAGCTCTGGAAATGTAGCCTCACTCAATTCAACACAAACGAAAACCGGTCCTGAGAATTCCGCCAGACCGGTTTTCGTTTCCGTGCGATCATTTCCTTCAGGGGGTTACAGCCTGGAGTTTAACCAGGTTGTTATATCTTCGAATTCCCGGTCGCGTAACACATCATGATGGATTTCATGATAACAGTCCGGGTAATAAACCAGCTGTTTATCTGCATGAGGAATTTTATCAAATAGCGTCCTGCTGATCCCGGGTGGAATCAGGGGATCGCGCTCGCCGTGCAGCAGCAACGTCGGAAGCTGAAGGCTGGAAACCTTTTCCAAAACCAGTTGCTGGATCCGGAACGTTTCACTTCCCAGGCGGGGTGTGCCCCGATCGTGAACAAGCGGATCTTCAATGTAACGACGAACTTCATCAGGCTGGCTCGATATGCCGCACGGATCCAGGCCGGTTGACGTTGAAAATGAGGGCCACAGGCGCGAAAGCAGCTTAACCAGCAGCCTCCTGGAAGCCGATATCGCCGTGTCTTCTGCGGCCGCCGCAGATAAGATAATCCCCTGAAAATTTTGGGGGAAATCCAGGGCATAATCCAAAGCGATCAGGCCACCCAGGCTGTGCCCATAGAGAAAGACTGGCAACTCCGGCCAATCCTGCCCCGCGATCATCAGTACGCTGCCCAAATCCTGGTGAAATTCATCCCAGTTATTGATATACCCGCGTTGGCCCTGGGAGTGGCCATGCCCGCGAAGATCCCCTGCGTAAACCACGTATCCAGCCTGGGTCAAGGAATGAGCTAATCCGGCATAGCGCCCACCATGCTCACCCAATCCATGGGAGATCACCAGTGCAGCTCTGGCAGGCCTGTCTGGGTGCCAGCTCTGGTAAAAGATTTCCAATCCACCCCCTGACGGGAGCATGCCCTGCCGGTATGGTCGTGAATCATCAATCATCATAATTTCCTTTTAGCAGATCAGCGAACTGGTTATTGGCCTGGCTGGCGCGATAGCCGCCCGACTAGCTGCAGCGCGATGGCATAAAACGCAAAGACCAGCGCCAGAAAGATTATCCCAAATTTAGCCCAGGCGCATAACTGCGCGATGCGCGCCCAACTGTCAGCCGGGCCAAAGACCAGCTGCCACAGCAAGCCTACATTTTCGGCTGCATCGAACAGCGCAGCTGCCAGAGCTGCCCAGGCCAGCGGCACACCTAGCTGTACGAGCGGCCAGCGGTGCTTTTCCAGGCTATCACGTGCCCACAAACATGCCAAACCGAGCGTAGCCGCGTAAATAACCATAAACAGGTAATCGAAGCCCAAGCCAAACGCAGCCAGTAGCTGGGCCTGGGCATCCCACGAGTCCAGAATCATCTGAGTCTTCTCAGCCGAACCCGCCAGTTCCAGAGAAACAATCCCACTCGGAGCCGCGGCAGTCGACAAAGGCTGGCCGATAACATTAAAGATCAGCATCACCAGCAAAGTACAGGCAAACAGGGACCAGAACAAAACCGGGCGGTGTGCGGTGGAGATGAATTCCAGGGGATGTTTCATGTACTTGTTCCACTCTTTCCGGGTAAAAGGTTCGCCAGCTCAAACAGCTGGTCAGCCAGAGCAAGGATTTGCGGACCTTTGGAAATTTTTTCAACCCAATCGCTCGGAATTCCGCTAACACCATAATATGCACCAGCAATCTGCCCATAGATGGCTGCGGTAGTGTCGGCGTCATCTCCCAGGTTCGCTGCCATCAAGCAGCCCTGCCGAAAATCCACAGACTGGGAAAAAGCCCACAGCGCTGCTTCGAGGGATTGGACAACATAGCCTGTGCCGCGGATCTCCGGTGGCTTGCGGCGGAAAGATCCCGCTGCGACGGCCGCGATCTCCGCAACCAGCGCGCCGCCTTGCCAGGCACCACCGACCGGGGAATACGATCCGGCCAATATTTCCCGCCGGGGAATGCCGTGCAGCGCAGCGATGAGCAAGCCGCCAAAATATCGGCAGGCATCGATTGCAGCCGGGGCCGCATGGGTCGTCCGGGAACTTCCGCCAGCATATTCGATTGCCACTTCGGGATGGCGGGCATAAACCAGGATGACCGGTGCCAGCCGCATCAACGAGCCATTTCCAGCCGTTTGTGGATCGGGTGAGCCGGCCAGCGGGTTCCCTGAGGCCTCGTAGCGCTGCAAAGCAGCCCGAATTGTAGTGCCAATGTCAAAACAGGAGCCGGTACTGCTCCAGTAACCCTCCCGATACCAGCGCAGGTAACGATCCATCTGATCCTGCGGATCGAAACCTTGGCACACGACCAGGCTTTCAGCCAGGCAGCAAGCCATGGAGGTATCATCTGTCCACTGACCGGGCTGCAACCCAAAGGGACCCCCACCTACCATATCCATCACAGGCGTAAAAGTACCCGGAGGTTGAAACTCAAGGGTTGTTCCCAGCGCATCTCCCACGGCCAGCCCCAGCAGACAGCCACGATAGCGGTTCAAATCCATTCTGGCTCCTCCTATCCAACACCACCTACAATTGAATTCAATTATGACTCGGACTTGCCTAGGCGGAAAGGCCGGTTGCCCAAATTCGAAACTTCTTCCTGAACCGATTCATTACAGACAGGCACATTGGGAAGTGACATTCAGCACAGACATTCTGAGTGGATTTGGATTATAGTAACAATGTGAAAATTGGAACCAACACCGTACAAACAGGTAACTCGACCGTATGACCAATGAAGATCCTCGAATTCTCAAGCTGAGGGAAATGCGCTCCCAGGCACGCCAGGGTGGTGGCCCCAAGCGAATTGAGACCCAGCATGCAAAAGGTAAACTGACCGCACGGGAGCGCCTGGATATTCTCCTCGATGCAGGCACATTTAATGAACTGGAACCTTTCATTACCCAGCGCGGCGATGAGATGGGCATGGCTACCGAACGCATCCCCGGCGATGGAGTGGTAACCGGTTATGGGCAAATCAATGGGCGCACCGTCTACGTCTATGCACAGGATTTTACCGTTTACGGCGGGACGCTCAGCGAAATGCAAAGTCACAAAATCTGCCGGGTAATGGATCTCGCCTTGCGTAATGGTGTTCCGATCATTGGGCTGATCAACTTCGGGAGGGGCGCGCATCCAGGAAGGTGTGATGAGCCTGGGCGGTTATGCGGAAATTTTCCGCCGCAACGCGCGCTATTCGGGAGTGATCCCACAAATCAGCCTGATGCTGGGCCCGTGCGCAGGAGGCGCGGCTTATTCGCCCGCGCTGACCGATCTGATCATTATGGTGCGGGAACACTCCTTTATGTTCATCACTGGACCCGAGGTGATCAGGGCAGTCACCGGAGAGGAAATCGATCATGAAAACCTGGGAGGCACTGCCGTCCACCTGGGCGTGAGCGGCACTGCCCATCTGGCGACCGATACCGAGCAGGAAGCCCTGGCGCTCTGCCGGAATATCCTGGGGTATTTCCCATCAAACAACATCGAAAACCCGCCGTATGTCACCCCGATTGATGACCCGGGACGCCTTGTAGAAGAGCTAAACCAGATCGTGCCGCTCGATCCAACGGTACCATACAGCATGCACCGGGTGATCGAGTTGATCACCGACAGGGGTACATTTATCGAGGTGCAGCCCGACTGGGCTCGCAATGCGATCATCGGGCACGCCCGGATTGGGGGGCACAGCGTAGGGATTGTCGCCCAGGAGCCGAGTGTCATGGCAGGGGTGATCGATATCGATGCTTCAGACAAGATTGCCCGCTTCGTGCGGATGTGCGACTGTTTCAATATTCCCCTGGTGACACTGGTCGATTCACCCGGTTTTCTGCCGGGCATTGACCAGGAGCACCGCGGAATCATTCGCCACGGGGCAAAGGTTTTGTATGCCTACTCTGAGGCCACCGTTCCCAAAATCAGTGTAATCACCCGTAAAGCCTACGGGGGCGCGTATGTCGTCATGAGCAGTAAATATCTGGGCACCGATGTGAACTATGCCTGGCCCAGCGCAGAAATTGCGGTGATGGGACCAGATGGAGCAGTCAATATTCTTTACCGGAAGCAAATCCAGGAAAACGAAAATCCGTCTGCCGAACGGGACCGCCTGACTGATCTCTACCGGGATAAATTCATCAACCCATATTATGCAGCTCAAGCAGGGTATGTGGACGATATTATCGAGCCGCGCGAAACTCGACAGAAAATTATCACCTCGCTGGCTGCATTGCGCGACAAATTTGCCCCGGCTCCACCGCGCAAACACGGCAATATTCCGGTATGAGAGCAGGAGAGGGTACAACATGTCCTCAGAGCTCTTAATCAGCCTGCAGATCACAGTCATTGGCATGGGTCTCGTCTTTGCAGCCCTGATCGTGTTATGGTGGCTGATGGAAGTTCTGGTGCGCCTTTCCAGGGACCGCACCGCCGATGAGACCCAGGCTGCCGGGTTGGATGCAGTGGGTTTTGCCAGCGCACCCGCCATCGACCCGGAAGTCGATCGCAGGAAACGCGCTGCGCTGGTAGCAGTCGCTCTAGCAATCAGCGAGAGCGAGCCGCCGGGTGCCGAATTCCCCATTCCACCCACAGCAAGCGTCAGTCCGTGGCAGGCCATCAACCGCGCCAATATGTTGAACAAACGAGGGTTACGCTCATGAAAACCTACTACATCAGGGTTGATGGGCAGGTTTATCACGTCTGCGTGGCAGATCTAAATAGTAATCCCGTCCTGGTGACTGTCGATGGGGAAGAGATCGAGGTGTGGGTGGAAAGTGAACCTGCCGAAGCTGACCGGAGCACCGGTTATCCGATCAGCCCTCCCGAACCCGGCTGGCAATCTGGCAGCAGGCCTGGCAGCTTGAAGACAACGAATGGGAATGACCGGTTGGTGAAAGCGCCTATCCCCGGTGTTATTACAGCCATCCAGGTCCAGCCAGGCCAGGCCGTCCAGGCGGGTGATATTTTATGCAGCCTGGAAGCGATGAAAATGGTCAATTCGATCCGCGCAGCCCATAGTGGGACAATTGGCGCAATCCACGTCTCCCTCGGACAGCATGTACGTCATCAAGAAGTGCTGCTGGAATACGCCGAGCAGGATCGCTGACGATGCCCGATTTTGGACCGATTCTCAACGAGCTGTTAAAAGGCTTTGCTGCGTTTACCTGGGGGAATGCCGTCATGATCGGCTTTGGCCTGATTTTGATTGGCCTGGCGATTGTCAAGCAGTATGAGCCGGTGCTGCTGCTGCCAATCGGTTTTGGCTGCATCCTTGCCAATATTGGAATTGGCGCCGGAAGCGGATTCTTAAAGGTAATTTACGATGCCGGCATCGCAACTGAGCTGTTTCCCATCTTGATTTTCGTAGGCGTGGGGGCAATGATCGATTTCAGCCCGCTGCTGGCACTGCCCCAGATGGCGTTACTGGGCGCGGCTGGCCAGTTCGGCATTTTTGGCACATTAATTCTGGCGACTTTGCTTGGATTTCCGCTTGCCCAGGCCGCGTCCATCGGCGTGATCGGCGCCATCGATGGGCCAACCGCGATATTTGTTTCCTCCAAGCTGGCTCCGGAACTGCTGGCGCCGATTGCTGTGGCAGCCTATTCTTACATGAGCCTGGTTCCGATCATCCAGACCCCCTTAATGAAGCTGATGACAACACCTGCCGAACGGCGTATCCGGATGGAATACACCCCTCGCCCGGTGGCGAAACGCACATTGATTTTTTTTCCCATTTTGGTCACTGTGATCATTGGCCTGCTGGCGCCGGATGCAGCCCCATTGATTGCGGCCTTAATGCTGGGAAATCTACTGCGCGTCAGCGGAGTTGTTGAGCGGTTGAGCAACTCTGCCCAAAACGAAATTGTGAACATTGCCACCCTGTTCCTCGGGCTCACGATTGGGGCCACAATGAACGCCAGCAGCTTTTTAAATATGCAAACGTTGCTGATCATGGGACTGGGCCTGGGCGCGTTCATCCTGGATACGGTCGCCGGCCTCTTGTTTGGTAAAATCATGACGTTTGCCAGCCGCGGGAGGATCAACCCATTAATTGGCGCCTGCGGCATCAGTGCGTTTCCAATGGCAGGTCGCCTGGCAGCTCAGGTTGCGCAGGACGAAGACTTTGAAAATTTCATTTTGATGCATGCCATGGGCGCCAACACTGCCGGGCAATTGGGAAGTGTGATCGCGGGTGGCGTGCTGCTGGCCCTGGTTTCTGCCTTGCTCTAAACCGGTTTGGTGAGGAATAAGCCAGAAACAGGACGGCTGACCTGCCTTAATCTGCTGCTCCACCCGGATCCGATTGAGAGGGCTTTCCACACACCCAAGAGTTGGATCTGCCTGAATTGGCTGAATGGTGGGGAACAAGTTCACCAAAGAATTGAAGGATCCAGAACGGATTGTAGTCCGGGTCAGCGAGGACGGATATCGAGACTGTGCAAACCCCACCCGTAATCTTATGGCAGGATGATGATCTGCTGGCGATCAATAAACCAGCCGGATTATTGTGCCTCCCGGATGGATACGATCCAACCCTGAACCACGTCCGCCAGGTATTGGAACCTGATTGGGGGCGGCTGTGGATCGCACACCGCCTGGATAAAGAAACCAGCGGAGTGCTCATTCTGGCGCGCACGGCAGCCGCGCACCGCAGCCTTTCGGAACAGTTTACTGAGCACAGGATCACAAAACGCTACCACGCGCTGATTTGTGGAGACCTGAACTGGGCGGCAAAGGTAGTTGACCTGCCTCTCAGGAGCCAGGTCGGCAGGCGCAAGCGTACAGTTGCTGATCCTCGCCAGGGTAAACCGGCAGTCACCAGGTTTGAGCTGCTCGAGAATTATGGGAAAGTTGCCTTGGTAGAAGCACGCCCCCTCACCGGACGTACCCACCAAATCCGCGCCCATCTATATGCAATTAACTGCTCCATCCTGGCAGACCCGCTGTATGGACCAACGCATAAAGAGACATCAAAATGGCTGGCGCGGCTCGGACTGCACGCGCTGGAAATCAGCCTGGTTCATCCGGTAAACCAACAAACCCTGGTGATCACAGCTCCTTTTCCAGAAGATTTTTCTCGGGCTGTCGATGAATTTCGCCAGCAGAAGCGTTAACTGTATGCTTGACGACTGAGCGTCCAATCGCTAGAATTGGTGCACATCAACCCCAACCCGGATCGACTGATCTCCTCGAAAACACAGAGCTGATTAATAATTGTTGGACCGACTGGAATGAGTTTGGACACCCATACCAATTTGTGTGCAAGGTTTTCCGTCGGGGAAGACCGACGTATCCCCTCGCAGAAAGCAGCGTGGCGCTCGTCAAAAATGCCGAGCTGCTCATCGCAGAGTCATCCCTGATGGTCCACTTATCGATAGGGGCAAGCTTGGCTAGTCTGGAGGATGGTAACGACTTTGTCATCAAACGGGCTGGCAAGCTGCTGTATTTCAGCCAAAGCTCCAGGCGCAATCAGGTCTCCAGCGATGCCGACAATGCAGCCTGAGTCACCCGGAAAATCCTCAGCACGCAGGTAAACTGTGTACTCTATGAAGAACACCCAACCATTTCCCCGGTTGAATTTCCGTAAAGTCAACCAGTTTTTCATTTTATCCATCCTGCTGGCGGGCCTCCTGTACCCGGCTGCGGCTCCCCTGCGTGTCCTTGCTCAAAACGCCACCTGCGCGGAGGTCACCATCCACTATCACCGCCGCAGTGCAGACTATGACGGTTGGGGACTGCATGTATGGGGGCCAACCACCGAAACCGATGTCGTCTGGGAAAATCCACTCACACCTACCGGTCAGGACGAGTTCGGCCCTGTCTGGGTCGTTGGCATGGAAACTGATGCCGAGTTCCTGAACTACATCGTTCACAAAGGCGATGAAAAAGACCCCGGACCCGATCAGCAGGTCATCTTCAGCGAGGCAGTATGTGAATTTTGGCTCGTCCAGGGGCGCGAGACCCAATTTGCGACAGCAGCAGAAGCGCTGGCTGTACTGGATGTGCAACTTGCCCCTGCGCCCAGACCAGACGCGGATCAGGTACTCCTGCATTATCGCCGTTCAGCGGAAGATTATGACGGGTGGGGGCTGCATGTGTGGGGTCCGACAGTCGAACAAGGTGTCACCTGGACAGCTCCGCTGAATCCGGATGGACAGGATGATTACGGCATCTACTGGCTGGTGGAGATGGAAAGCGGTGCAGAAATCTTAAATTACATCGTCCACAAAGGCGATGAAAAGGATCCTGGACCCGACCAATCTCTGGATATTACGGGGACTGGACAGGAAACCTGGCTTATCGAGGGTTCCGGCGAGCAGTTTCTGGATCAGGAATCAGCGAAGGAGGCTCTTTTGGCAGCAGGCGTAGGTGACATCAAAAACAAAGCCCAGGCACACTGGATCACCCGTGATACCATCGCCTGGCCCGTCGATTTTGGCAGCAAGGCGATCTTCCAGCTTCATTACGATCCAACGGGCTCCATCCACGTCACCCAGGATGGGTTGCAGGGGGGGCAAGTTGTACGCCTGGAATTTGCCGGGGAGAATCTGAACCCCGCCCTGGCAGAATTGTTCCCTCATTTAAAATCCGCTGTGATGTTAAAACTCCCGGTGGAACTGCTCTCACAAGTGCCCGAACTGTTAAAGGGCCAGACCGCTGTCTCTGTTCTGGCACCCGATGGCAAGGTGCTGGGAGCGACGGCACTGCAAATACCCGGGGTGTTGGATGACCTGTATGCCAATGACCAAACACTGGGCGTAGACATCGCTGCGGGTGTACCGGTGCTGCGCCTTTGGGCCCCAACTGCAAAAAATGTTACCCTGCGGTTGTTTGATGATGCCAAGCCGGATACCCCCAGCCGGGCGATTCCCATGTCCCTTGATCCGCAGACTGGCAACTGGACAGCGCGCGGAGATGCCGGCTGGTTGGGTAAATATTATTTGTATGAGGTGCAGGTCTTTGTCCGCCAGGAGGGCAGGATCGTTGATAACCTTGTCACCGATCCGTATTCCATCAGTCTATCCATGAACAGTACCCGCTCGCAGATCGTGGATCTGAATGCCCCGGCGTTGATCCCTGACGGCTGGGAAACCCTGGACAAACCATTGCTTGAAGCCCCAGAGGATATCGTGCTTTACGAGCTGCACATCCGTGACTTCAGTGCATTCGACGAGAGCGTTCCGATCGAACAGCGCGGCACATACAAAGCCTTCACCCAAACCAGCTCGAACGGGATGCGCCACCTGCGGCGACTGGCAGACGCCGGATTGACCCATATCCACTTGCTGCCCGCTTTTGACATTGCCACAATCAACGAGGACAAATCCACCTGGATCACTCCAGACTATAACCAGCATGCAAACCTGCCGCCCAACTCAGACCAGCAGCAGGCGCTTCTGACCAGTGCGCGTGGGCAGGATGGTTACAACTGGGGCTATGATCCCTTCCACTACACCACCCCGGAGGGCAGCTACAGCACCAACCCAGAGGGGACGCAGCGCATCCTGGAATTCAGGGAAATGGTGCAGGCACTAAACCAGACAGGCCTGCGGGTAGTTATGGACGTGGTTTATAACCACACGAATGCATCCGGGCAAAGCGAGAAATCTGTATTGGATAAGATTGTTCCCGGTTATTACCACCGCCTGGATGCCAACGGGGTCGTCACCAGCAGTACATGCTGCGCCAACACCGCCAGCGAGCATGCCATGATGGAAAAGCTGATGTTAGATTCGCTGCGCACCTGGGCGACGGCGTATAAAGTCGATGGTTTCCGCTTCGATCTGATGGGTCACCACATGCTGGCGAATATGGATCACGTGCGCCAAATGTTGGACTCGCTTTCTATGAAGCGGGATGGCGTGGACGGTGCTTCCATTTACATCTACGGCGAAGGCTGGGATTATGGCGAAGTAGCTGGGAATAATCGGGGGGTAAACGCAACCCAGGCTAACCTGGCTGGCAGCGGGATTGGCACTTTTAACGATCGAATCCGCGATGCAGTTCGCGGCGGAAACCCATTCAACGGCATCCAGGAACAGGGCTTCATTACCGGGTTGTACACCGATCCAAATGAATCTGACAACCTGCCTGAAAAAAGCCGGCTGGCAAAGCTGTTGGAGCTTTCGGACCTGATCCGATTATCGCTGGCTGGAAATCTAGCGGATTACGAGCTGGTTAACGCTGAAGGGCTGCGTGTCAGCGGCGCCCAGGTGGGGTACAACGGCATTCCTGCAGGGTACACCTTCGACCCCCAGGAAAATATTCAATATATATCTTCTCACGATAACGAAACTTTGTTTGATGCCATCCAATATAAAGCCCCGCTGAATACCAGCCTGGAAGAGCGGGTGCGCATGCAGAATTTAGGGCTGAGCATTGTGGCGCTGGGCCAGGGAATCCCATTTTTCCATGCCGGCAGCGAGCTGCTGCGTTCCAAATCCCTGGACCGGGATAGCTACGACTCGGGCGACTGGTTTAATCGCCTGGACTATACTTACCAGACGAATAATTGGGGCGTAGGCTTACCGCCAGCAGATAAAAACAGCGCCAATTACCCGATCATGACGGACCTATTAAGCCGCCCTGAGCTCAAACCAACACCAGCCCACATTGAAGCCACCCTGAATCACTTCACTGAAATGCTTGCCATCCGCCACAGCTCAGCATTGTTCCGCCTGCGCACCGCTCAGGAAATTAAGGACCGGGTGCTGTTCTATAACACCGGTCCGGAACAAATCCCCGGCTTAATCGTCATGGCAATTTCAGATCATGGCTGGCGCGATCTGGATCCGAATGCTGAGCTGATCGTTGTGTTAATGAACGCCAACCCGGAGCCCGTTTCGTTTACCCTGGCAGAGCTGGAAGAGCCGCAGCTGGCCCTCCACCCCATCCAGGCGAATTCCGCTGATCCGATCGTACGCACGGCAGCTTTCGCAGCAGAGACCCAAACGTTCACTATCCCGGGACGCACAACTGCAGTCTTTACCGGCTGGGGACGTTTAGCTGATGCCCCTGCACCCAGCGGAGGCGGCGGGTTGGGTAACATGCTGCCCTGGTTGTTCGTCTTATTCGGCTCGCTCGTACTCATTGCGGCTGCCTGGATGCAAATCCGCCTGGGCATTTCTGTGGATCTTCCACACGTTTAAGTTGGATCCGCAAAACTAAAAACCCCTGGCTAAACATGAAGTGAACCCCTACGGGTTGACAAAAAAAGAAAGCCGCCTCGCAGGCTAAACAGCTAACTGGACAGGCACCTTACCTGGTAGGGTGTCTGTCTTGTTTTCAATTGTATCCTTTCGTAGTTGTAAAAGTGAATATATTCCTCCACCACTTGTTTGACTTCCTCGAAAGTGGGTGTCTTGATCTGACGCAGGGCTTCTTCTTTCAAGTGACCGAAGAAGTTCTCCATGGGAGCATTATCCCAACAGTTGGCTCGTCTTGACATTGACGGGGTGATGTTGTATTGTTGGGTCAGGACATGATACGCCTGCGAAGTGTATTGATGCCCTTGGTCACTGTGGAGGATCAGTCCATCAGTGACCACTTCTTTTTCATGGGCCAGCTTCAAGGTTCGGGTGACCAGGGCCACTGAAGGGGAAGGGCTCATCAGGTGGGCGACAATGTAGCCATCGTACAAGTCCTTGATGGTTGAGAGGTAAGCCCACCCTTGCTGTGTGGCCACGTAGGTGATGTCGGTGACCCACTTTTGGTTGGGGCGGTTCGCTCGAAAATCTCGATTGAGCACGTTCTCGTAACGGTGGAAGGTGCCCAACTGGCTCATTTTGCGATACAGCTTGCGCCGACGAGCCACAGAATGGATACCGAGCCGGTTCATCAGCCGGAGAACCGCCTTGTGATTGATGACCAGCCCGCGTTTCTGCCGCAACCACAGCTCGATCCGCCGGTAGCCATAGGTCCTTTTGGAAGCTTCATAGGCGTACAAGACTTCTTTCAAGCGTTCTTGGTCCCGTTCAGGTCGGCCCATGCGTTTGCGCCATGCGTAGTAGGCAGCTCGCGAGATCCCGAAGAAGCTACACATTTCGTTCACCAGGTAGGTTCCTCGGTAGTGTTCGATGACCCGATATTGCGCCTCGCGAGCATAACTTTTCGCAATTCGGAATGGAATTTTTTTAGCAGCGCATTCTCCCGCTCCAACTGAGCGATGCGCTTCTCTTCAGAGTACACTTTGAGAGGCCGTCCGCTCCCTTTCTTGGCTAAGCCCGCCTCACCCTCGTGTCGATACTGGCGCATCCAAACTTTGATCCGCTCAGCTTTCCGCTGTCCCAGGTGTGCCGCTACTTCAGCATACGTAAGACCTTCTTCTTCATGCATATGGACAGCCTGCAGTTTTATCTCCAAGCTGTAATGGGTCATTCCCTTTGTTCCAGACATAGAAAAGCACCTCCTGCTACTATTTTCGCATGAGGTGCTTTCTTTTTTGTGTCTTCTTTTAGGGGTTCAGTTCAACACCCAGGGGTTTTTAGTTTTACTCCGGCGAATTTACCACATCAAGCCAGCTGCCTGCCTGACCAGCGAGATAAATTCGGCAACTTCCGCATCCCGCTGCAGCGAGCGCGGCAGACTGTAGGTATATTCCATCAAGGTGGACATGGAAGTTTCCAACGCCCAGGGGCTCTGCCGCAGCACCTCCGCAAACTGTCCCACCAGGGCGGTCAGCTGGAAGTGAGGGTCGGCCTGGTCAAAACGCCGGGCGAGGTCCCAGGTGTTAAGATTCTGGTTGATTTCTTGAACACGGAAAGAGTTTGGGTCCTGCCAGCGTAATTGGATGGTCGCAAGACGGCCTTCTGCTTCAGGGTACAGGCTGACGGCATACAGCGCCGTAACCGCATGCCCTGCGCCCACCTCGCCCGCATCGACGGCATCATTGCGGAAATCCTGGTCGGCGACATTCCGGTTTTCATAACCCAAAAGCCGGTAATATGCCACCTGCTCGGGGTTAAAATCCACCTGGATCTTCGCATCGAGTGCGATTACCTGCAGCGTTGAGGTGAGATCTTCAACGAAGATCTTGCGCGCTGCGTCGATATCATCCACATAGGCATAAAATCCATTGCCCTGGTCGGCGAGCTGTTCCATCAGCAAATCGTTGAAATTCCCCATTCCAAACCCGACCGTCGTCAGGTTAATCCCCTCTTCGACATAGCCACGCACGGTTCCCAGGATGGATTCTGGCCCGGTCAGACCTACATTGGCAACTCCGTCCGAGCACAGGATGATGCGGTTAATGCCTCCGGGAATATAAGCCCGCATGGCATGTTCGTAGCCCAGCCGCAGCCCGGCTTCGGCATTGGTCGAGCCCTCAGGGCGCAGGCTGCGAATAGCCCGCAATATCAGGCGGCGGTTTCCAGCGCTGATCGGTTCGAGAACAGTACGCGCTTCGCTGCCATAAACCACGATCCCGATCGAGTCATCGTTGTTGAGTGAATCGACAAGCAGCTCGAGCGACCTTTTGACCAGCTCCAGGCGGTTATCAATATCCATCGAACCTGAAACATCGATCACGAAAATGAGGTTGGCGGGTTTGCGCGCCCAGTCTGATACCCGCCGCCCTTGAATGCCAACCCGCACGAGATGGAGGCCAGCCTCAAATGGAGAGGGAGCGCCATCGACGACAATGCGGAAGGCACCTTCTTGGGGATCTGAATACGACTGGTCGAAGTAATTCACAAATTCCTCAACCCGCACTGCCTCCGGGGGCGGCAGCTGACCATCATTTAAGTAACGCCGGGCGACCGTGTAGGAGGCTGTGTCCACGTCCACTGCAAAGGTTGAGAGATGATCTTCACGCGCATCGCTGAACGGGTTGACACCGTAATCCTGGAATGTATTATCCAGGGGCGGTTGGTAATAGTGTGGGAGCTCACCAGGCGCATACCCCGGAGCCGAAGTCGGCAGAGGAGGCGAATAGTATGGCTCTTCCACCATGCCACTTTCGGATTCAACTGTGTTGGCAGGCAGTTCAACCGCGCCTCGCCCGGGGATGTCCGGGGGCGTGATCGGCTGCTCAACGGATCCTTCCCTATAAACATCCGGGGCTGCGGCAGGCTGGCAGGCGCTGAGCAGCAGGGCTAACAAAATGATGAGGGCGAAAATTTTTGAGCTATTCATGGCAGCTTCTCCTTTGCAAATAACAGGCAATTGTCGTGAATCCAGCATAGCCGATTGCAATGGGAGAGTCTTGATATGGTTTTGATAGACCGCTGACAATTCCTGTCAACATCTATCAAAGGGTTTTTTCAGGCAAGGGGGATATCAACTGTGACCGGTTTACAGGGGCTGACTTATCCAGCCAGGCTTAACCGGTCAGCCCAAACTGCGGCAGCCAGGTAAAGCTGCTGCCGGGCATAATCGGAAATATTTTCGTACTTCAAAGCCCCTAAACAGGCAATAAATAGCGTCAGATGAAGCTCGAGTTGTTGAGCCGGGTCGTACAGGCAGCGCAAACCCAATTCAACAACGGCGTTCAACAGGGGGAATTCATCCAGTTGGAACCGTTTGTGAAAGTCTTCCAGCTCGGGAATGTGAACCGAGAGGATGTGGGCAATCAGCTCGGCATATAGATGGGCGAAATCAAACAGGCAGTGACCTTCACGCGTCTGGGCGAAGTCAATTAACCAGGCTGCCCCACCCGGCCCGACCAGCACGTTTTCGAGATTTAAATCACCGTGGATCACGGAACGCGAGCCGTGAATTGTCCGCTGGAGGACCCCATCCAGCAAACTGATCGGCTCCGGGTGGTGATAGAGTTCGAAACCACGCGTCAGCTCTGCCAGGGTGGTCATCCGGCTGCCAGTTGTTTCTCCGGTTGCACCTTCGATCCAGCGGTTGGAAAGCCAGCGCACACGGAGGGGCGGCTCACCTGCGGGCGGCTGCCCGCTCAATGAGCATGTTTCCCGATCCGGTCTGAGCTCAACATAGGGGAAATGTAAGAGGCTGACCAGCTCACCGGTTTCTAATTCGACCTGTCCCGGCGGTGTTTTCCCATCCAGTCTTTTTCCGCGGCCCGCAGTCGGGCGGACAATATAATGGGAAGGCAGCATCCGGTCGTATTCAGCACGCACATGGAAGGAATAGGGGTGTCGCTGCAGCCACCATCCGGGTGCAAACGTGTCAAACAGGCGATAGAGCAATCCTGGATCAGTATCTGCCAGCAATGCCTGGCGTAAGCTGACCGGAGGGCTGTCAGGGGTGGCGATGAAGGTATACTGCAGGGCTGCCTGGTCCACACCGCGCCTGCCCACAGGTGGCTGCTGGATGCGGGCAGTTACTGGCGGGAGGGTATGCTTGACGAAAGCCTGGTAATTGTCATACTCCCGCAGGATGCTGCGCCGGCTTCCAATTTTCACAATCGTTCGAGCGCTGCGGCGACCATCCGGTTTGAGCGGCAATACCAGCAAGGTCCGGGCGCCAGAATAACCCGATAAGAACTCTTCCTCGACCATCAAGCGCTGGTAGCTGCGAAAGAGTGCTCGTAACAGGCTGCCTTCCGCGGAGTCCAGGTGGATGCCTGATTTTGATTCGATGACCAGCGCGGGATTCGGCCGCGGCTCGAGAATGCGAGGCCGGGTCGAGCGGCGCAGGTACCACGCGCCCGTGATTACGAGGACCCCTCCCATGACAAACAGCCCGCACAGCCCCGCCAGCGCCAATTGGGTCGACCCCAGGCGCGGGGCGACCTGCACGTCGATGCCGCGTGCGTAAATAATCGATTGGCGCTCCGGCAGGTTGGCAGTCGGATCTCGGGGGACCCAACGAAATATTGCCGAAAGGGACAGGCGCTGCTGCCCGGATTTGTGAGGGTAAACCGTCCAGATCCATTCGACAGGATCACCCGGCAAGGGTGAAAGGGATTGTTCACCCGCAGGCAAAATCTGGAAACCGACCCCTTCCAGGCGGGCTACCGCGGTTAAATCGTAACCCTGGGGTCGCTGTACAGCCAGGGGTTCCAGCTCTATCTTATGTTCCGGGAAATCGACTGCCACGGTATACCCATCTCCAGCCGGCAGGATTTTCAACCGGACGGTGTCCGAATCACCCATTTTCATTGCGGCCGGCCACTCCGCCTCGCCCAGCCAGGATTCCAGCGTTGGTACTGCTGCTGTCCGAGCTGGCTGAGCCGGTGTTGGTTCTGGCGATAACTCAGAAGTTTGGACCGGGGATTCTACGGCACCGGATGGCTGCTCCTGCTCTGCGGAAGTTTGAGTCGCCAGGCTATCCGGCGACCCAATCGGAGCTGGCTCCTCAACCCCGGATTCAGCCGTTGTGACCTGGGTTACTTCCGGCGCCTCTGCCGCGGGCTGGCAGCCAGCCAGCCAAACCAGCCCCACAACCAGCAGGAATAACAGCCACCAGGCATTGCGGCACACAATCCGGCGGTTCATTTCTTTTGGGTGGCAGTTGAATATCCGGTTCATGACCGATTATTCCAGGGAGTGCAGTTCAGATCCTATTTCCTGATAATATAATACAGCGAATTCAGGAGAAACACTCGCTTATGTCGATCTGGGACAATTACCCGAAAACCTATCGCAAGCTTGAAGTGGAGCGCCTGCATCAGATTGTCCAGAGCGGGGATTGTGCGGCGGTTTGCGGTTTAAGCGGGTCAGGGAAAAGCAACCTGATGGGGTTTTTTACCAACCGCACCGGTCAACCACCCGCCAAAATCTTGATCGACTGTAACCGCCTGGCAACCCTAAGCCCGTTCGCATTCCTGAGCCTGCTCAGCGAAAAACTGGACCCAGATGCCCGTGTTTCACCCAGCCTGACAGTGGTAGAAAAACAGCTTTCCAACCATCTGAACGCTGCCCAAGGACAGCTCTGCCTGGTAATCGATCGTTTTGATGCATTACTCGAACACCAGGAACTGGTGGCTCAGAATATGCGCGCCCTGCGAGATGCCTTCAAATACCAGCTCACATTTCTGGTTGCCGTTCGGCGCCCCCCGGACCTGCACACTGAAATGGGCGAACTTTTCTATGCGCATACACTATGGCTTGGTCCCCTTTCCAACGAGGATGCCTTGTGGAGCGCCAGCACCTTTGCCCGGCGCAAGCAGGCCAGCTGGGACCAGGCCGCACTGGAAAAACTTGTGGAGTTGAGTTGGGGTTACCCGTCTTTCCTGCGCGCCGCCTGTGAAGCCTATAACGATGGGATCGCCCTGGAAGTTCCCGCTCTACTGGAGCATCCCCCGGTCAAGCATCTGCTGCAAGAATTTTGGGCAGATGCACCTACGCCCGAACATCTGAGCGCCAGCGGTCTCGCGGGCCACCCCTGGCTGCTTGCCAGCGCACCATTCGAACTACCCCAGGATGAACTGACCGCAAAAGAACAAGCCCTTCTCGCCTACCTGCGGGCGCATCCCTCCGAAATCTGTGAAAAACAAAATCTGATCGAGGCTGTGTGGCCGGAGGATGTGCTTTTTGCAACCGGACTTAGGGACGACAGCCTGGCCCAATTAATCCGCCGGCTGCGCGTCAAAATTGAGACTGATCCATCCAACCCCCAACATATCCTTACTGTCCCTGGCAGGGGTTACCGCTTTGCGCCCTGAGCATCGGGCAAATCGATTTATCCCTGGGCTTCCAGGAGCAGTTCCTGCAGACGCGGGTGCCCGGAATAAACACCGCGATAAGATTCCGGCAGCAGGACAGCAATCCGGCACATAATTTCATCCGTATATTGTTCCAGAACCGCTTCCCGATTTTGCTTCGGCGGCTCCGGGAGAATGAATGGATCCCCAATTACCGTCCGGACGCGGCTGCGGCGCAGGTGTTTCAAATTATTGAGTACGATCCGGTCTTCTGTCCCAATCACCCCGATAGGAAAAATCGGCACACCAGATTTGCTCGCCAGGTATGCAGCCCCCGGACGTCCGGGTTGAAGGGTCTCAGTTTTACTGCGAGTACCCTCCGGGGCAACGACAAACACATCGCCTTGTTTTAAACGCTTCAAGACTTCACGCACAGCGTGCAGGTCTGCGTTAAACCGATCGACCCAGATGGCATTGAGCCCGTTAACCAGCCAACGGAAAATGGCATATTTGTGGTATTTTTCGGCTGCGATCAGGATAACGTCATTCCGAGGAAGAAACGCATAGACCAGCAAAACTTCCAGCCGGCCGATGTGATTGGATGCCAGAATACACCCACCTGTGCTGGGAATTTTTTCCAACCCAATGAGCTCAACGCGGGCTGTCAGAAAAGCAGTGAGACGGGAAAACAGTTTGACGAGATATCGAGCCATAGCGAAATGGACAGCCACCCTTGTCATTGTCAGAATTTTCGAAACCAGGCAATCTTACCAGATTTTTAATTCTCCAGTCCAGAACTACCATACCACCCTGGCACGGCATTTAATAAGTACAGCAACCATGACCGCAGCACTCACTGTCCCATTCGCATGCATAGAGATGAGGATCTTTGCCCATCTCATCTGGGTACCGTGTTCCATTTCCGAGAATCGCAAGAGCCCCACAAGGGCGAGTGCATCTCCTTACAAGGAGCTTTTGGAAGAAGACGCCGCAGGAAACTATCCAGATTCAATTGACCTGGGCAGGACTACTAACCCAGAGGGCTGTTCAAGTATAATCAGCGCTAGCCAGGCAGGATGGATTTCCGTCAGTATGTCCTGGTAGTATGCTCGTCATGAAAAAATTCGCTTTCAACGTGCTAAAAATCCTTGTCAGCGCTGTGCTGATCCTGTATATCCTTATTTATCAAGTCAACTTAGCAGAGGTCTGGGCTGTTCTAACAGCGGTCCACATTGCACCGCTGCTGCTGGGCTCGCTGATTATGATAATGGGGGTTGTTTTACGTTCGTACCGCTGGCAGGTGTTACTGAACGCCCTGGATATCCGCGTCCCATTGGGGAGGCTTACATACCTTTATTTCTTTGGCTCTTTGTTCAACCTATTCCTGCCATCCGGGATGGGCGGTGATGCCGTTAAAATGGCTAAGCTGGCACAGGAAACCGGTCAGGTCCCTGAGTCCATCGGGACAACGCTGGTGGAACGCGCAACCGGGTTGTGGGTCTTATTCATCCTGGCTCTGGCTGCCCTGCCATTTAGCAGTGCCTATCTCCCAGCGGCATGGATCGTGCCAATTACGGTCATTACAATTGCGGGTGTGATTGGCGGTTGGCTGGTGATGGGAACTCCACTCCTCCCGTGGCTGGGCAGTAAGATAAAACTCCCCGGTCAGGCGTACTTCCTGCGCTTTTATCGATCTGTCTCCCAGCTCGGCTGGCGCGCATTAACCCTGGCGTGCCTGATCTCTTTGGTTTTCGATCTGCTGCTGATTTGGGTCGCCTACCTGATCGCAGCCAGCCTGGAAGTCAGCCTGCCGCTCGGTATATTTTTTATTTTTACACCCCTGATCTCGCTTTCATTGACGCTGCCAATCTCGGTGGGAGGTCTTGGCGTGCGCGAACAAACGTACATCCTGCTTTTTCAAGCAGTCAACGTATCGGCCGAAACTGCGGTTGCCATGTCATTGCTGTTTTACCTGCTGACCACCTTTCTAACCGGGCTGATCGGCGGGCTGCTTTTTATGATTGAAAGCATCCGGGGAGCTGCCGAGGCTCGCAACCAGATATAATTCATACCATGCCAGTTGAAGCCATCGAAGCAAAACCAAGCACTTTAGCGGAAGAATCAGAGCCAAAAACCTGGCTCTCAGTTGTCATTCCCGTATTTAATGAAAAAGATAACCTGGTACCGCTGCATGCTGAGCTGACCGTGGTGCTGCAATCTATGGAGGGTAGTTATGAAATCCTCTTCGTGGATGATGGCAGCAGCGACGGAAGTTACCAGGTCCTTGAGGAATTACACAGCCAGGATGCGCATGTGCGCGTGATCCAATTCAGGCGGAATTTCGGGCAGACTGCTGCATTCGCAGCCGGTTTTGATTATGCCGAAGGCGAGCTGATTGTGACCATGGATGCTGATGGTCAAAATGATCCGGCTGATATCCCGCTATTATTGGAGAAGATGCAGGCTGGAGATTTTGATGTCGTCACAGGTTGGCGCATCAACCGACATGAGTCAATCATGCGCAAGCTGCTATCAAAAACAGCCAACCGGTTGATCAGCCGGGGATCCAACATCATTGTGCATGACCGGGGATGCTCATTGAAAATTTTTAACCGGGATTTAGCCAAGAATATGCGCCTCTACGGGCAGCTTCACCGGTTTCTACCGGAAATCGCCAGCTCCATCGGCGCCCGGGTCGCAGAAGTTCCGGTGAAAGATCGCTCCCGGCGTTCCGGAAAATCAAAATATGGAGCCGTCACCCGCACCCCGCGCGTCCTGCTGGATATGATCACAGTGTTTTACCTGTTGAGTTTCTTTTCAAGCCCCATGCGATTCTTCGGATCGATCGCATTCGTAACGGGCAGCGTTGGTGTAATTATCGGTGGAGGGCTGGCGCTTGCAAAAATCTACAATGGGCTGGTTGGGGGCTGGGCAGCATTCCATGCCTATCAAATTGGCAACCGCCCATTGTTTTTACTCGCAATCCTGCTGACGCTTTTGGCCGTGCAATTCTTGATGATGGGCCTGCTGGGGGAAATGATCATGCGCACCTACTATGAGACGCAAAACAAACCGCCGTATTCCGTACGCCGCCTGTTATAAACCGGCCAATTTTCTGCTCCCCAGCTACGGATAGCAGGTAATTTTCTCCGGCTGCTAACAATCCTGCAAGGAAACCGTTTCCACCCCCAAACCCAATGCACTTTCTCCCAACTTATTCGTTAAAGTATTTAACCAACTGTTAACGGCATCCTAAAAGAAGTGTTAGGAGACTTGCCCCCTATTAGTTGTAGAATGATTGTGAACGTCCCTCCCACACATTTGCGCTAATTCTAAAGTGCGCAACGTTCGATGTTTTTTGAGTTTTTAGATAAAAGGAATACCGATGAAAAACACCGGCTTATTTTCAGAAGCCATTCTTGAACCGTCCCTGCGGAAATCGATTCAGAATGCTTCTGCGATCCTTCCAAGACCCTGGCAGTGGCGATTATTCACCGGAGCATTAGTTATCGGTGATGTCTCCATGATGGCAATTGCTTTCCGGCTTGCCTACCTGATCCGGTTTGACCTAAACCTGCCAATTTTTCAGCTCGAAGTCGAACCGAGCCTGAGTTTTTACCAAAATCTGGTCCTGATCCTCATCCCGGTGTGGGTAACCATCTTCGCTGCATTCGGACTCTACAACCGCCACAACCTGATTGGTGGCACCCGCGAGTATTCAAAACTATTCAATGCCACCACACTGGGCATGTTCAGTGTGGTCGCGGCCGGCTTTTTGGTGCCGAACTTTATCCTTGCCCGGGCATGGCTGCTGATGTCCTGGACTTTTGCATTGGTACTGCTGGCTGTTGCACGTTTCTTCCTGAGAAGGTTTGTGTATTCCATGCGCCAGCGGGGCTATTTCCTCTCGCCTGCTATCATCGTTGGCGCGAACCAGGAAGGCCACTCACTTGCCAGCCAGTTAATCTACTGGCGGACTTCTGGACTGTACGTAATTGGATTTGTGGATAATACCCTGCCAATCGGCTCGCATGTTCTTTCCCAGCTTTCCGTGATGGGCACCACCGAGGAAATTGAAAGAATCGTTGAAAAGAATGATATCGAAGAAATCATTCTAACCAGCAGCGCACTTACCCGCGACCAGATTTTTTCCATTTTCCAGCGGTATGGGGTCAGTAAGGATGTGAACGTACGGATGTCCTCCGGCCTGTATGAGATTATTACAACTGGGATGGAAGTGAACGAGTTTGCCTACGTCCCCCTGGTAGGAATCAACAAAGTGCGCTTAACCGGGCTCGACAGCTTCTTTAAGCTGGCACTCGATTATGCCATCACTTTACCTGGAATGCTGGTTGCTGGTCCACTTTACTTGCTGATCTCGATCGCGATTAAGCTCGATTCACCTGGCCCGGTCATGCACCGTCGGCGGGTGATGGGAGTCAACGGCACCCAGTTTGATGCGTTTAAATTCCGCACCATGTACGTGAATGGTGACGAAATCCTAACGCAAAGCCCCGAGCTGCTGGATGAGCTCGAGCGCACGCATAAACTTAAAATCGACCCGCGTGTGACCCGGGTGGGTAAACTTCTGCGGAAAACCAGCCTGGACGAGCTGCCCCAGCTGTTTAACGTATTGCGCCGTGAAATGTCCCTGGTAGGTCCGCGGATGATCTCGCCTCCCGAGATGGAAATGTACGCCCAATTCGGTATGAACTTGTTGACTGTCAAGCCCGGTATCACCGGACTGTGGCAGGTCAGCGGACGTTCGGATGTCACGTATGCAGAGCGCGTGCGCCTGGACATGTACTACATTCGGAATTGGAGCATCTGGCTGGATTTACAACTCTTATTCCAGACCATTCCTGCTGTGCTCACCCGCCGCGGGGCATATTGAAGGAGACCCCGCATTGATCATCGTACAAACCCCCCTACGAATCAGTTTTTTTGGAGGGGGAACCGATTTCCCTTCGTACTACACAGCCGAAGGCGGCTGTGTGCTGAGTACATCGATCGACAAATATATTTTTGTCACCATCAAGCATCGTTTTGACGATCTGATCCGCATCGGTTACACCCGTACCGAACTGGTGGATCGGGTCGACCGGGTTGAGCACGAATTGATCCGGGAAGCATTAAACAAAACGGGCTTGCAAAAAGGAATTGAGATAAATACCACGGGTGATATCCCGGCCGGGTCCGGATTGGGTTCGTCCAGTACGGTCACGGTTGGCGCGCTGAATGCAATGTATACCCTTAAGAACGAGATTGTGTCGCAGGAAAGATTGGCGCGAGAAGCCTGCGAAATCGAAATAGATTGCCTGGGAAAACCGATTGGCGTACAGGACCAATACATAGCTGCTTATGGTGGTTTGCGATTTTTGGAGTTTAAACCAAGTGGTAGGGTTGTCGCAGAGACGATCAACCTGGAACCCCAGGTCAAGACCCGTCTCAACGAGAGCCTGCTGCTTTTCTTCACCGGTAAAACTCGCATAGCTGCCAACATCCTCGCCGAGCAGAAAGAAAATATCAACCAGCGATTGGACATACTTGGTGAGATGAAAGCCCTGGCATACAAAGCCCGCGATGAACTGATGACCGGTAACATCGATGCGCTGGGTATCTTGCTCCATGAAAGCTGGCAGTTAAAAAAACAACTTGCCAGCCAAATCAGTAACGGCGAAATTGACAATTGGTACCAGGCAGCCATGCAGGCGGGGGCCCTGGGAGGAAAAATCACCGGGGCTGGTGGGGGCGGATTTTTCTTGATTTACGCCCCTTTGGAAAAGCGCGAAAAAGTGCGCCGGGCATTACACCACCTGCGCGAGCTTCCTTTCCGCCTGGAACCTGATGGGTCAAAAGTAATTTTTAACTATCGTCGTTAAACAAATGGGGAAACTGGAGGATTGAGGATGGAACAAATTTATCGCTATATCAGTGAGCTCAAAGGCACATTAGATATTCTACCCGTGGAGATGATTGATCAGGTCGTTCATCTGCTTCACAAAGCACGGATTCAAAACCGCCAGATCTTTATCATGGGCAACGGCGGCAGCGCTTCGACAGCATCCCATTTTGTTTGTGATCTGGCCAAAAACACCCGCCGTCCGGGTTGGCCTCATTTCCGGACGATCGGTCTCACGGATAACATGGCGATTTTTTCCGCTTATGGGAATGATGAAGGGTTTGAAAATGTGTTCTCAGAACAGCTGGCCAACATGGTCCAGCCGGAAGACCTGGTGATTGGCATTTCAACAAGCGGCAACTCGCCAAACGTTCTCAAAGCCACCGATCTGGCAAACCGGGTAGGAGCCATTACGATTGGGTTTACCGGCTTTGATGGTGGAGAACTGGGGCGTATGGTCCAATATCACGTCCATATACCCAGCAATATCATCGAACAGGTAGAAGATCTCCACCTGGCTTTGGAGCACATGATCTGCAGAACACTGGGGAACCTCGCCCAACCCGTGGTGGTAATGCCACAGATGGCACCGATTTATTCGGATACGCCCACCTTTAGCCAGGCAAGCATCGTGGACACAGCCCCAGATGCCTACCTGGTAAATGGTGAAGATGAATTGATGCCCGCGCTCGAATCGCTCGACATCCTGCAAAACATTAGCCGCGAATTCGCTGAAAAATTTGATCTGCACAATCTGCTCCGCCGGATCTTGCAACTCACCCTCCAGAGCGTAGGTGCCGCCAGCGGCAGTATCGTCGTCCTCGACGATAACGGCAGTGTTGTTGATGGTGCCCTGGCATATGCGGGTGCAGTTCAAAATAGAGAGAAAGAGGATTTGACCGAAGTCATCGAACATGGCCTAGCCGGTTGGGTAGTTGAAAATCGCCAGGCAGCCCTGGTTAAGAGCACCCGGGATGATCCACGCTGGTTGAAACGGGTATGGGATCAAGAAGAAATCGCCCCATCCCGTTCTGCTCTCAGCGTGCCGCTCATGACTCAGGACCGGGTTGTGGGTGTCGTTACCCTGGTTCATCCCCAGGCAGGTCGCTTCACGATGGAAGATTTGGCACTCCTGACCGCCATTGCAGTGACTGTCTCGTATTCATTCAACCGCAAGGCGGTTTGAGAACATATCAAAATGTTTATGCTTCCAGGATCGCCTGGACAGCTTCGTTCAGGGAAGCATAAACTGTATAATCCAAATGGTTGGCTGCCTTAAGCAGCTGCATCTGACCGGCACCTCTGCCAGTCAGCACAAGGAGTTTTTGCGGCACACCCGCCGCTTGGGCTGCTTCAAGATCTGTCAGCGCATCCCCGATCATGATGGAGTGGCTCAAATCCAATTCCAGTTCTTCTGCGGCCTGGGTCAGGAGACCGGCTTTGGGTTTTCGACAAACGCAGTTTTCTTCTGGAGCATGCGGGCATATAAACACTCCGTCCACTCTACCGCCGGCCCGTGCGATGGTTTCCAGAACCCTTTGATTGATCATCTGAGCCTGGCTTAGCGAGATAATACCGCGGCCAACAGCCGATTGATTGGTGACGATGACAATTACAAACGGGCTTTGAGCTAACCGCGACATTGCTTCGAGTGAACGGGGCAGAAATTCCACGTCCTTCCAGGAGCGCACATAGGCCTCCCTGTTTTGGATGATGACCCCATCACGATCAAGAAAAACGGCTGGTCGCACACCTGAATTATACATCGCTGCCAACCAGGCTTTTCGATGATAGACAATTTACGCGGGTTTGGAAAGCCTGGCAAGGCAAACCACCAGCGTAATGGATACGAAATCATTCATGCGACATGCTTTCCCCCCGATGTCGCCGCCGCGGAGCTTGCCTGCTGCCCGGCTGGAAAACCTGTTCGAGATTATGACCACACCACCTGCTGACTCCGGCGACTCTGGAGGCTTACCACCGAAAACCACTGCCTCGGGAGGCGTGCGGGTCTATCTGAGCCGCCAGTCATCCAGCCTGAGCCGGTATGTAGTGGAGAACATTCTCTACCTGCTGTTTGGCTGGATACCATCAATTGTTGGGATTGGACTTCGGGCAATTTTTTACCGCTTGATTATGAGAATGGATGGGTTGGCTGCCATCGAAAACCAGGTCCGGTTTCGGTACCCAAACCTGATCCACCTTGCACGCGGAGTTTATATCGATCAGGGTGCTTATTTACATGCCAGCCCAGATGGTATTCATATTGGCGAAAACACCATTATTATGCACGGCGCCGTGCTGCATGTTTACAATTTCCGCGGCCTTCCGCACGCGGGGATCAAAATCGGGCGCGACAGCCTGGTGGGTGAATACAGCGTCATTCGCGGGCAGGGTGGTGTCACGATCGGTGATCGGGTTTACACCTCGCCGTTCACCCAGATCATCGCCGTAAACCATGTTTTCGACGACCCCACCAAGCCTTTTATCGAACAGGGGATTACCGCACAAGGGATTTTGATTGAAGATGACGTCTGGTTGGGTGCCGGCGCGGTCATTACCGATGGTGTCCGGGTCGGGAAAGGCGCAGTTGTGGCAGCGGGCGCGGTTGTGACCCAGGACGTGCCCGCACATACAGTTGTGGGCGGCGTGCCGGCTCGCATTCTTAAAAAAATAGACGGGCAAGAAGCCCAGCAATCTAATCGTACGATTTATTTTTGAAACACTCTGGAGGAGCTGATGGTAACACTTTCCGTAGTCATCCCGGCTTACAACGAAGAAAACGGCATCGCCGAAATCATGCAGCGCGTGCTGGCAGTGCGCCAGGACCTCAACAAAGTTGACGTTGATAAGCTGGAGCTGCTGGTCGTAAATGATGGATCAAAAGACCGCACGGCGGAATTTGCCCAGCAGATTGCCGATCAGGAAACCGGGGTGCGCGTGATTTCTCACGAAACCAACAAAGGCTACGGCGCGGCACTAAAAACCGGTTTCGCCCACGCCAGCGGCGAATTGATCGGCTTCCTGGATGCAGACGGCACCTACCCACCTGAGTATTTCCCAACGTTATGCCAGAAGGCGCTCAACGGGAGCGATCTGGTCATCGGCTCGCGCATGGCAGGCGCAGAAAGTGAAATGCCCATCACCCGGCGAGTTGGCAATATTTTCTTTGCCGGGATGATCAGCCTCTTGGGAGGCCAGCGCATCACCAACTCTGCCAGCGGGATGCGGGTCTTCAAACGCGAGGTCTTACAGCGCGTTTACCCCCTGCCGGATGGCTTGAACCTGACACCCATTATGAGCACCCGTGCCATCCACGAACGGATCCCGATGGCTGAGGTCGCAATCCCGTACAGCGAGCGCATCGGTCGATCTAAACTGAGCGTGGTCCGGGATGGTTCGATGTACGTCCAATCGATCACCTGGACAGTGTTGACGTATAACCCGGTGCGCATCCTGGGTTTTCTTGGCCTTGCAGGGATTGGAATTTCTGCTCTCATCAGCTTGAGTCTTATCATTGCCCGCCTTTCAGGGGTGACCTCGCTGGGGCCGTGGGGCGTGGCTGGTGTTTATACAGCCTTGATCGCGGCGGTCGCCGGGATCAGTGTGTTTGCTCTGGGAGCAACTTTTAATTATCTCGTTTCTCTTTTTTATAAAGAACCCATCCGGCAGGGCTTATTTGGCCGGCCCCTGTTCAAGCAGCCTCTCGAACGGCATTTTGGCTGGCTGGGTGGCCTGGTCTTGCTGGCAGGGTTTGCCGTCGGGATCGCCAGCCTGATCTTGGGTTTGAACGGCTGGGAGATTTCCCGCCTGTGGCTTTATTTGATGGGTGCCGCAATGCTGACCCTGATCGGGATCCAGCTGGTTTTGTATTGGATATTGATGAGAGTGCTGGAAGAGCTTAGCGTTCGCGAAGTATTGACCCAGCACGATCTAAACTCGTTATAATACCGGACAACGACTATTAGGGGTATGAAGGTAATAATTAGGAGGTTTTTTCATGAGTGACAATAAAGCAGACCCTACCTGGGTGAACTTAGGTTCCCGCCGTATTCCTCGCTTGCGAGAAGCAGATTTCCCCAACGCAGATCAAATAGTACGCAATGGCCTGCTCCAGGCCGAACGGCCACAGGAAGCTGTGGATGTGATGTTGGTAAATCCCCCGACCCCAGATGGGGGGTACTGGATCCGCACCCAGCACCGCGTTGGTCGCCGCACGCGCGAAAACATGGTCTGGCCCCAGGTATCACTGGCGCAAATGGCGGCATTGCTGCATCCCGTTTACACCGTGAAGGTCGTGGATGCCAATGCCGAGAAAATGAGCTGGCCAGAGTTTACCAAAATTTTGGATCGCTACCAGCCAAAATATTACCTGACCCAGGTGACTGCGCCGACCCTGGAAAATGATATGTACGGTGTCTTTCTGGCGCGCGCCCGTGGGGCGAAAACGATGGCCTTTGGCACCCATGTCACACCGATTCCGCGCGAGACATTGCGCGCATTTCCAGCCCTGGATTTCGTCCTGGTGGGCGAGCCTGATCTGACAATCCGCGACCTGGTTGACCATCTGGAAGGAAAAATTGAGCAGCGCTCGGCGGAAATGCTCCAGATTATCGAAAAGCATGACCCGACTTACAAACCCTCCTTTAATGAGGATGGCAGCGTCAATCTGCTGGGAATCAAAGGGATTGCCTGGCGGCGCGGGGATGAAATCATGCTGAACATGCCGCGGCCATTCTTGCAAAGCCTGGATGACTTGCCGATCCCCATGCACGAGCTCCTGCCTCTCCAGCTGTACCGCATGCCGCTTATCAAAGGCCCCTTTACATTTATCGTCACCAGTCGGGGCTGCCCGGCAGGCTGCACGTACTGCATCAAACACGTCAGCTACCAATTTGGCGTGCGCCTGCGCTCGCCTCGCCTGCTGGTAGAAGAAATGAAAATCCTGAAGGGGTTGGGGATCAACAATATTCACATGTATTCCGACCTGTTCACCGTCAATCGCGACCAGGTGATGGAGCTGTGCGAATTGATGATCCAGGAAAAGCTGGACATCAAATGGACGAGCAACAGCCGGGTGGATTACGTGGATGAAGAAATGCTGCAAACGATGGCGCGTGCCGGCAGCCGCCTGATCTCCTGGGGCATCGAAAGCGGGAATGAACAGATCCTTAAACATGCCCGTAAAGGCGCTTATCCAGATAAAGCCAAACGCGCCCTGGAATGGGCAAAAAATGCTGGAATTATGAACTGGGGTTACTTCATCATCGGCCTGCCCGGCGAGACAGAAGAAACCATCCGGCAGACGATCGATTTTGCCAAAGGTCTGCCCCTGGACATTGCTTTGTTTCATGTAGCCGCACCCTATCCCGGCACACCATTTTTCTTTGAAGTAGTCGAAAATGGCTGGTTCCGCCCAGGAACCCGCTGGGAGCAAGTCGATATGGATAAAGGCACCGTCCTGGACTACCCGAACCTGTCCGCGGAGCGGCTGCTCTACTGGCAAAAACGGGCCTTCCGAGAATGGGCATTCCGCCCCGGCCCGATGTTTACCTATTTGAAGATGCTGTTCTCAGATACATCCACCATCAAGTCCGCACTGAGCGTGGGCCTGCAGCATCTGACCTGGGCAAGCACCGATACGGGTGCGCCAATCGCATCCGAGCTTGCCAGTGGGTTAGGGATGGAATCGAGCAAGTAATTTGGTCCAAGCATGGATTAGCAGCCGCTGGTTTGCGCTGATCGTCTTGATCTCGACCGCAGCCAGCGGCTTCTTGTGGTATAGCGGTCGAGGACCGGAACTCCTGCCACTCTTTATCGGCGGATTACCGCTGATCTTGATTTACGTTGGCAACCGGCGGCTTGCATTTCCAGCCCTGTACACTGGCTTGCTGGCTGTGTTTTTGCTCTCTGCATCCATCAGCGTATGGGCAGCCTACGATCCCACCGCGGCCATTCACAAGTTTTGGGTCTTGTTGGGAGCCATCCTCATCTTTTACGCACTGGCTGCCCAGCCAATCGTCAATCTCCGTTCGGTTTTTTGGGGGCTGAGTTTACTCGGCCTGGCCATTGCCGTCTATTTTGTTCTTACCTATGATCCTGGTCAACATCCAGCTGATCTGGCCAGTATTAATCAAATCATGCTGACCTGGGCGGCCTTAAGGCCAGCAATTAATTGGAATTCACCCGAATCGAATTTTGTTGGCGGCATCCTGGCGGTCCTGATCATTTTTACTCTCGCCTTAGGTATTGCTGCCTGGCGATCACGCCGGATCACTGAGACTCTGCTGGCAGGTCTGATCTTCGCTGTCCAGGCCAGCATCTTGTGGCTGACCAGTTCACGGTCAGCCTGGGCCTCTCTGGGAGCCGGATTGGCAGTGTGGCTGTGGTGGGAAATCAGCAAATCGTTAAGCTTCCGCATGAAGCTGTCACGCTCGCTCATTTTTCGCCGGGGTCTGCTGATTGCCGCGGGCGTTGGGTTGGTTCTGGTAATTGTGTTTCCTTCCCAGCTGTTCGCGCTCGCGAAATCCTTACCAGGAGCAGCGAGCGCCAATACCCGCGCCGGGCTGTTCATCAATGCAGTTAAACTGGTGCCCGATTTCTGGCTGACCGGAGGTGGGCTGCAGTCTTTTGCAGGCCTGTATTCCCAGTATATATTGGGGATACCTTTCTTATATTTCAAATACGGTTACAACCTGTACCTGGATATCGCGATTGAGCAGGGGCTGTTTGGATTAGGCGCACTGCTCTGTGTTTATCTGGTTGCTGGAGCGAGTTTGTTGAATGGCTTTAAGCGGCTGGGTAAGGGTTCATCCACTCTGCGCCGTTTTTACCCAGCAGTGTTTGCCGCCTTTCTTGTCCTGCTGATAAACGGAGCCTTTGATGATCCATTTTATGGTGAAACCGCAACTCCTCTCTTATTTATCGTTCCAGGTTTGGCGCTGCTGCTGACATCAGCCCTGCCCCAGGTTGTAATAACCAACCAACCCGTTCGAAAAAGCAGGCGTAAAGCCCGCCTGCGGACCTATGCGCTTTCATCGTTGGTCGTCCTTCTGGTAGGCGCATTTCTGGTTGGTTTTCATCCTCTGGCGGCTGCAGCCGAAGCCAACCTGGGCGCCGTAAAGATGGCCCGGGTTGAGCTGGCAGATTTCCCCGCAGAAAACTGGCAGGACGGCAGCCAGGTCAACCAGCTGCAGCCAGCTTTGGACCAATTCCGCCAGGCACTCTGGTACAATCCAGCCAACCGCACAGCCAATTACCGGATTGGATCGATTGCTATGCTGACTCGCGATTATGCAGCTGCAGTGTATTACCTAGAAACAGCTCACCAGATCGATACTTCTCACCGTGGAATCCGCAAATCGCTGGGATACAGCTACGTCTGGATGGGAGAGTTTTCAAAGGCATTTACCTTGGTCACCATCCTTCCCGAAGCAGAACGCGAAATGGAAAGCTACGTGGGCTGGTGGGGCGAACAAGGCCGCCCAGACCTGGCTGAAAAGGCAAGTTCATTTGCTGTTTTGTTACACAAACAAGAAATTCCATAAAGCTTTAAGGAAATTTGATTGATGATACGAAAAATTTTCCCAGTTTATTTGCTGGCGACAGCTTTTTTAATACCGGGGATATTAACCCTCGCGCTTCTTTTGCCCCCGGCACAAGCTCAATCTGCGCAGGGTACTTGGTCACCACCGACAAACGTTTCCAGGTCTGGCAGCACTTCAGACCCGAGAATTGTTATCGATTCAAATCAGAATGTCCACATTCTTTGGCTGGATGCTTTTAATGATTATGGTTATGCCTACTTCAATGGAGAAACATGGAGTGATCCGGTTGGCCAGAGCTACATTTTTTATCCAGAAATTCCCACACTTGTAGCAGGCTCAAATGGTCTTGTGCATGCATTTTGGGTCTCAGAATTAGGGGCTTTACTTTACAGCCGATCCACCGGCAATAATATGGGAAATCCCGGTGCCTGGGCGCCCCCGCTTGTTCTCGCGAGTGGTGTTTTGAATTTCCATGCCAGTACCGACTTGGAGGGAGGATTGCATCTGGCATATGTTCAAGGACCGAATGAGAATGACATTCCAACCGGAGTTTACTACCGACGGGCAGATCCTTCTGGAACATCGTGGACTCTTGGATCGAGTATTTACTCATCACCTTATTTTCGTGCAATTGCTGCCGATGAAGCCCATGTATATACCGCTACAACACAAGTAGATGGAAACACGCGGGTATATATATCTTTTGACAATTTCCCATTAAAACGAGTTTTTTTGGCAAGCTCTCAAGATAATGGCACTACCTGGAATGAACCACTCGAAGTTGATCGCCCTGACCAAGATTTCTGTTACGACTATTCCTTTCGACATCATTGTTTATCCAGATCAGCAAAACATCCTTCTGATGTGGAAAGACAACCTGCAAAGTGGATTTGATTGTACCCAGTTTTATCAATATTCCACTGATGGAGGCACACAATGGAGCGAAACCAGTACCACATTTAATGAACTTGTAGGCTGCCCAGAAGGAATTTCATTGTTTGGGGGTCCTGACAATAGTGTAATAATAATGGCAGATCTTCAGGATGAAACCTATATTCAAGCATGGAACTGGGAAACCTGGAGCGACCCGCAAATACAGAGTGATGTAAATCAGTTCACCGATCCGATCACATTTTCGGATGTACGCCTGGGAGCCAAAAGAACAGCCATGGGGGCCAATAACAAATTATACGTCACAGGATCCGACACTGTAGGCAATCAAGACATCTGGGCAATTTCTAGAGACATAGGCGACATCAATGCCTGGTATCCACCTCCAAACGCATGGTCAAAACCGACACTTCTTACCGAAACAACTGGTGATCTTCACGACCCAGTCATCCTGAGCGATTCAAGCGGATTGTTCCATCTATTCTGGACGCAATCGGTTGATCCTGACAATCCTCAGCATGAGTGGCGGGTTTTTTATTCTCAGTATGATGGCATGGAGTGGTTGGAGCCAGTTGCCCTCAAGGCATCACCGGATAAGGACGCGACCAACGTATCCGCAACATTCGATGAATCTGGAAAAATTTATATTACCTGGCAGGGTGCCAAAACTGGAGACATTTACTTTGCCTGGGCAGAATCTGATAAGGCCTACAGCGTTTTTGAATGGTCTGATCCACTGATCATACCCAGGCCACCGAACAGTGCAGTTGACCCAGAGATATACAGTGGTTTGAATGAAATTTTGTACATAACCTATGCCATTCCGATCAATGAAGGGCGCGGCATTTACTTGACTGAATCTTCAAACCAGGGGGCCACCTGGTCTGCACCAAAATTGGTTTTCGATGGGGTTGCCGCTGGTTGGTCAGCAGTCGGGAAAGCCCAATTGAGCCAGACACAGGACGCCAATTTGCAAATTTTGATATCTCAGAAAAATTTCCCCAATGATAATTTTGCGATTGCCCTCCACTATATGAGCTCATCCGACAATGGAAATACATGGTCAGCACCAACTCTCGTCATCGACCAACCGGTTGTGGAATCGCACATCCTCGCAGCCGATCAGCTCACCATCCACAGATATTGGCAGACCGATATAGGCCTGGACTCACGCCTTTGGCATGAAGTGTCTCTTGATTCAGGGCTGACCTGGATCACATCAGCGCCGATTTCTGTGTTAGGCATACCTGGTCCATCCGACATGGCGCTTGATGAGCAGAACCGCCTTCATCTCGTCCAACGCTACAGCGAGTCTGAAGGAGCTCAATTTCTTCAACATTGGGAGTGGCGAGGGAATTCATGGGAGTCTATGGATAACCTGAATATGGGCGATCCGATCTCCGGGTCTGCATCCAGCCTGACCGTTGTAGCCAATCCTCAAGGGCGCTTGACGGCTGTGAGCCTGGAGCAACAATCGGATCCCAATACCGGCACATTGACCAATTACTTGATGAGTACTAGTCGATTGTTGGATGATCAGGCTCCTCAGGTTACACCAGTGGCTCCACCATCTGGGCAAACCGAGACATTACCTCAAGATACTCCTATCGTCCCGCTGGAAACACAACAAAACATACCGCCTGCTGGATCGACTGACATTCCAGCGACGCCCACACCAATAATGTTCCAGGGAAATGATGTCATAGTCCCCCCAGCCAGTTCAGTAGTTTATTTAATCGTTGGTGTCGGGGCAGCTGTCGTGGCTATGGTACTGCTGCTTGTGTATATGCGATTCCGCGGTAAGTAATCACCCCAAGTAATTTGTCATTTCACTTGAAATCGACAGGATCACTTTAATGAAGAGACACTATCCCGCGATGCGAGGTCTCGCTATTTTGCTGGTTGTTTTAAACCATACGGTGACTCTGGGGCAAGACATCCCGGTTAACTGGGGCTACCCTGCTGCCAGTGGATTATTGGCGGTCGTCCTGTCATTTTTAAAATTGATTGGCTGGTACGCCGTTCCGATTTTTTTGTTTATATCAGGAAGTTTCTTTGCCTACGTGGCCCAGGGCAACCCACCCGTAATATCCCGCAAGATTGTGCAGAATAATGTTATCCACTTGCTTTGGCCATACCTGATTTGGTCTGGAGCATTTTATATTTTACTATTCGTTGGCTATGCACAAACCTTTTCGCCTTTCGGTTATCTCAAAAATCTGCTCGTTGGGTATCCCTATCACTTTATCCCCCTGATTATGTTTTATTTTGTAGTTTCTCCGATCTTATTGAAGGTTGCTCAACGAACCGGGTGGGTCTTTGTTTTAATCCTTATTGGCCTGTACCAAGCCTTTTTAATCGTTGCCCTGGATGGTTATAAGTTTGGCATAACCCTTCCTGGATGGACAAATTGGTTCGTTGTTCCTGTCCTGGCCAGGACCTTCGCAGATTGGGGAATATATTTTCCTCTCGGATTGTTCCTTACCCTGAATAATTCCGTAGTCATGCCGAAACTGGAACGGTACAAGATCGTTTTCCTGCTCACGAGTCTGGCATTTTTTGGATTGGCTTTGCTTCACAGCCTGTCAATCTACCGGTTTCCGGTAGCAAATGTTTTTTATCCCCTGGCTTTTGTATTCGTGTTACCAGTCATCAAGCGTGAGTGGATCCCCCGACTACGTTTTTTCGAATCTGTTGGTAAGAGGGCATTCGGAGTTTATTTGATTCACTTTATAATAATAGAGATTGTATTACTTACGGCTTATGCTTACTTACCGTTATTATTGAGCAGCCAGCTTATACTTCAGCCGTTCTTATTCATCCTCGCTGCAGGTATCCCTCTAACGATTATGAATTTTGCGGCGCGTCACCTGAAGGGCGGCTTGTACCGAATTATTTTCGGGTAGCTTTCCTTCAGGTAACGCGCCGGGCGGGTGAACTCACTCGCTGGTCAAATCAGCGATATTGTCAAAATCGACAATTGAGTATGGCGGACCTTGAAATACTTTGCCCAGGTGAAGTACTTGAAGTGCTGCCAGGCGCTTCCAACGTCATTACAAGTTTCAGAATGTAATATAAGTCGCCGCGTTCAAACGCTGGCACATCAATATAGCGAGCTAATTCCTGGTAGGGCAAATCCTGGATTAAAGCTTTCGCCGTGAACATCGCCCAAGAATTATACAGGTTAGACATTGTCCCTTCACCGATCACTGATTCAAATCGCGTAACAAACCAGTAAGGTGCAATTGTTTCGTATTCGTTCAATGCATCAGATACTCGATTGAGAATGTTCTGGCGGTATGCATCTCCTAATTCCGGAACGATATAAATGAAATTTCGGGCGATATCTAAATGTTTCCGATAATGGAAATCATCCACGCCCCAGTAAGAATCCTTTGTGAAAAGCTGCCACCGCAGCGATAAAAGCCGGTTAAGTTCGTTTTGAACCTGAGTGCGCAACTGGCTGTCCGTCTGCGACATACCTGCTGCTCCTTGCAAATTCAGAAATCCTATGTAACCCACGATATAGGCATTATGCTCGTAGGGCCGCTGTAAAAACCAATCCGACTCGGATGTTCCTTGCAAGGGTGGAGGTGGTACTGGCACCTGCAGCTTACTTTTAGCCAGATCATAGGCTCGCCGTGCGTCTGTTGGTATGATTTGCGCATATTTCCACAAAGCGTAGAAATTGTGCGGAGGGTACTGCCAGGACCAGGAAGCAGCACCTTCGCGGGCAGGCATATTCGGAAACTCCGAGACGATATCTGGTGGCATAGGCATTGCCTCTCGGCTAATCCCATCTTTCCATCCGATAGATGAATACATTACGGGATCAAAATAATCATCAAAAAAACCTTGCAGGTAGGTACGTACCTGCGATTGCATGCTGGTGGATAAATACGGGAATGCCATTGCAAGGGTATATATCGTCTCACCAGGATTTTCGTAGTAATCGATTAGTTCACGGGTGATGTTAAACTGTCCGCTATTGTAATAACCCGGTTTCAAGCGACCTGCATTCAAGATTTTTTGTACTTCACTTTCCAATCGTTGGCGCAACTCAATTGAGGTCGGGACTGTATTCGTATCTGGTGGAGCTTGTTTTGTGAGTATAGGTAACTTGCCCAGCGAAGGACCTATGCCGAAAGCTACGATCGTATTACTCCGATGAACAAAAAGCTTACCAGCATAGGGGATAATCGGGTTTTGGTCACCATGGTTATGGTAAGCTGAGTTTACCGAATCGGTAATTCCCTGGTACCAGCCTTTCAAACGCGGCCAACCAGGAGCGATTATCCAGGTTTCGTCATATCCAGGAGCTTTGGCAGACAGATCATAGGACCATAATGAAGTGGGCCGGATCCCATTTTGAACTGTGTCAAAATAGTCACCGACGCGATCGCAGCACAGGTTGCGATATATCAATCTGCCGCCGCCTGAAATTGCCTGAGGTTCTGCGAGTGCGCCCTGCCCTCCAATTACACTAACGAATGGCGTACCGAAATTCCAGCCCATCACCCTGCCTTGTGAGTCACCAGATTTCTGATAAAAATTGTTTGCATATAAAATATTATCTTGTCCGACAATTGGTGGATATCGATTGCCGGAGTTTGATCCCCAAAAAGCGTAAGGCATGTACTCTGGGTAGCCATCCAGATCGGAATCATAAGTAAATTCCGAACCATTATTTTGATTTAGCACAATATACGTTCGTCTCCAATATTTATGTTGGTATGGATTTGAAGCAGGGTTATTTTCTAGATACTGAGCAACTGCTGAAGCATCCAGTACAGGATATCCGTTTGACCATGGCTGTGGATTTAGAATTGGCCCAAGCAGAGTTCCATCCGGCGCACCCGGCAAAATTCCACTACGTTCCATCGCACGGTAATCCCCAAATTCAGCTCCCGATATGGGATCGATAATTGATCTTGTTCCTGGATCAGCCCCCATTCGATATCCTGGGGATGCCGAAAAGATCACCGTGTTTCCATATACAACAGGCCAATAGGAATGATAACCATCCCCGGGAAGCTTCGCTGATTTCCATGCCTGGCTGCCATTGACCGCATTGAGGGCGTATCCGTAATTGTCATTGGACGCAAAATAGATATTTCCATTATTGTAGGCCGCAGAAAAATGAATCGGACCGCCCGTCTGGAAGCGCCACAGGAGCTGTCCTTGTTGAGGCGTGTTGTGAGCGCCAATTGCATACATATACCCATCACGATTCCCAACAAAAACCCGTCCATCAACAACCAGAGGGTTTGTATCATACCCGGCACTGGCCTGATCGAATGCCCAAAGGAATTGGCCATTGGTTGCATTGAGAGCATAGAGTTTGTGATCATGCCCTCCAACATAAGCCACGCCGTCCTTGATCGTTGGTGAATTTCCCAGCGGCATTGCAGTATCGAAACGCCACACGACCGCTCCATTATCTGCACTCAAGGCATACAGACCAGCAGATGTGGAAATGTATAATAAGCCTTGCGCTGCAATAACCTGAACGTTCTGGGGAATGTAAGCTTCAATAGGTCTGTACCAGACTACATTTAAATTTCCACAAACTTCCTCGTCTGTCCAGGACGTACGCTGTGGATTCGCCGCGACTGTCGGCCACTCACCACCGGCATGCCCACAGGTTCCACCACCGGTAGGTGGAGGGTTCGGTTTCTGGACCGCTGGTAAATACACTGTGTTGGTAGAATTTTGTTGAGCAGCCGCTGGTGTCTGATAGCTATCAGACGCAAAGTAAGGAATAAGCAGGGAAAGAATCACCATTAAATAGATCAAAAACCGGAATTTCGCTTGAAGGCCTCTCCCATCTGTAAGCCTGCCAAACCAACGAAATCTTGATGCAATCATTAAACACCTACCTTTATATGTTGAGTTATTCAAGTCAACGAAGTTTATAACCCGGGAAGCTGGTTCCTACATTCATCCTCATTCCGAAGCCAGATAGCATTTTTCACTTGAGATGCCTGAGGTCGGGTTTTGCCTAACAATATTGCAAGGCATTCGAATGGTCAATGGGGTATCGGTACCATTGATTTCTTGATTGATATCGTGAATGAATAGGGTTTTTGAACGTCCCCGGCAGTGATAAGATCAATCCAGGTCAATGACACACTTAGCCTTCGATTTGTTAACTTCTGGACACAAACTCTTTTGTCGACGAGATTTCTCACCTTGTTTGGATATACACAACGGATGCGGATTTCCCCCACCATGGATAACAAGAAATCCTCGAGTGTACCTTAAACCTGGCTTTTCGCACGACCTAGTGCCTGGCTGCGCAAAGTGATCAGGAGTTGTTTTGTACTTCGAATCTCGTTCGATTAAACGCCATTCGTTAAGGTTTTCTCACACTTTTGATAGGGGACTAATTATGGGTCGACATTTGGTAAACTTATGATCGCTGTCGGGTGCAGTAGAAGACCAATGCTTATCGATTTGAAAATTATGTGTTTAAGCCTGGCAATTGGTAGTAAAAACCTCAACAATAGGATCGATCCAATTAAACTTTCTCAAACCAGGTAATCTAACAATAATTCCAAAGGCAATCGTTTTTTGCTTTTGATTGGGCCAATCAAACATTATGAATACCGTTTCTATTAAAACTTACAGTTTCCCATTGCTCGTTTTTTTTCTCGGCATTTTTATCCTGGTATTGATCTTACCGTCAGGTCCCAGCGCTCAGGCACAAAGTTCGGATATTATCTGGAGTCAGCCAATTAATGTTTCGAATTCCCCCGGCTTGACCTCAACCGACGTATTTTTATTGGGAGATCCAGGTGGAAAAGCTCATCTTTTTTGGGGAGAAAAGAAATCGGACATCCCTGGTAATCAACCAGACACTTTGATGTATACAACCTGGGATGGAAATACCTGGGCAAGACCAATAGACATATTTTTTTCTCCGATATCTGACGGCACACCGATTGCGGCATATCCCCGGGCTATCATGGATGATCGGGGGTACATTCACTTAATTTGGTTAACCCAACCGAATTTCCCGCGCTATTCCTTAAATTACAGTGTTGCTTATGCACCCAGGGCCAGTGATGCTCATGCCTGGAAACCAAAAGTAGTTTTGGCCGAAGACTTGACAGGCACGAAGTATTCACTTGATATTGCTTTTAATCCTGAGCAAGGCATCCATATTCTCTATGCTCGCGTCGAACAAGGAGACAACCCTCCCGAAGAACGAGCGGTTACCCATATATCATCCTCCGATTATGGGGAGACCTGGAGTGATCCGCAAGATATATACACTGTAAGAGATTTGAATGGTGGAGCGAGTGACGTACGTATACTCCTCGAGCCTCCCGCTAATGTTTATAGTTCCTGGACGCAATGGGGTATCTCAGGAAATGGACAGGGAATCGTATTTACACAGTCCACAGATAGTGGTATCACATGGGAACAGGCTCGCATGTTAGTAAAGCGAATTGGTAATGAATATGAGCGTGATTGGAACAATATGGCTAGTCTAGGTCCAGGCCAAATTGTAACGATTTTTGAGGGTGGCTGGAGAGCATACCGAAACGCAATGTATTCATATGATGCTGGAGAGTCCTGGTCGGATCCAGTAGACATTTTCCCATGGTTGATTGGTGAGAACGGGTCTGTCGAATTTGCCAGGGACAGTACAGATAAATTGCATTTATTTATCGCTCAGCGCGTCCGTGAAGGTATGGAAAAATATGGGGATACAGATCGGGAAGGACTTTGGCACAGTGTCTGGGAAGGAGCCCAGCGATGGAGTGAGCCCACCCTTTCGAATGGTCTCAATGCAATGATTAATCCTAAAGTCGTAATCATAAACGGAAATCAAGTCGTGGCTGCCTGGTATGCTCCTCCAGACTATGAAATAATTACAATGATAGGTCGAATCACAGAAGCACCCTACACAGAGCCAATATCGTGGCCTCCTGAAATACAACCTGAACCTCTGGTTGACAATATTACGCCAGTTCCAACGGCTACTGAAGCGCTCGAAAGTACCCCGATTGGAATCACAAATATTAGTTCGGAGACCGATGGCAGTGCAACAGATTCCCGCACAGCCGTAGGCATCATCGCGGGCGTTACTGCCTCGCTTATCATCCTTGGCATGTTGATATTTATTGCCATCACACGACAAAACAAATAACCCCCTATTTCGGTAAGACTCAGACTTGACGATTTTTGGAACAACAGAACATACCCGATGGCAAAATCATCAAAATTCCAAAACGCTTACCCTGGTGTTGATAATCCGGATTCTGATGGATCTTCAACCCGCATCGTCATCCAACCATCCAAGGGCTGGGCGACATTAGGTATTAAAGATATTTGGGAATACCGCGAACTCCTGGTTTATATTGTCTGGCGGGAGATTCAGGGAACTTATCGCCAAACAGCACTTGGGATGTCCTGGCTATTTTTACGACCAATCCTGAACATGCTCCTCCTCACATTTGTATTCGGAAGGATCGTGGGCGTTCCTTCAGATAATGTTCCTTATCCACTATTTTCATTAGCAGCATTATTACCATGGGGTTACTTCTCAAATTCTGTTCTACGTGCATCCCGCAGTCTGGTCGATAATATGCAAGTAATCTCAAAAGTATATTTTCCAAGGATGGTAATTCCAATGGCTGCTGTGTTTTCAGGCCTAGTGGATCTTGCCGCCTCTTTCTTGGTTTATTTTGTCACGATGTTCATTTACAGTTCACCTCTTAGAATTGAAATGTTGACCATCCCACTATTCATCTTTGTTGCGATGGGTTTTTCGCTCGCTGTGGGTTTATGGCTATCAACCCTGTCAGTAAAGTATCGGGATGTATCTTTTGCAGTCAATTTCTTGATATTAGCTTTGATGTATCTTTCACCGGTTATCTATCCCGTCAGCATGGTCCCCGATCCGCTCAAGTTCATCTACCAATTGAATCCGATGACAGGGGTTATTCAAGGTTTTCGATGGGCATTATTGGGAAGTGAGAGTGCGCCTGGTTTGACTTTTTATCTTTCGATAGGCATTGTTATCCTCGGCGTAATCTCCGGAGCTTATATATTCCGCCGCACAGAAAGAACGATTGTCGACATCCTATGAACGATATCGCTATTCAAGTAGAAAATCTCTCGAAAAGTTATCGAATTGGTAAATCACCTGCGAAGGAAAAAATGAATCGCAGGCTGATCAAGAAATTATATTCTCCATTTGAGTACTTAATCTCAAGTTTGCGAGCACCCGATGAAGATGAACTGATCTGGGCGCTAAGGGATGTTTCGTTTGAAGTCAACCGGGGCGAAGTTTTAGGTATCATCGGGAAAAATGGGGCAGGCAAAAGCACATTACTAAAAGTTCTTTCCAGGATTACCGAACCAACCTCCGGACGCGCAGTTATCAATGGAAGGGTAGGCTCGCTCCTCGAGGTTGGAACCGGCTTTCATCCTGAACTGACAGGAAGAGAAAATATCTATTTATCTGGAGCTGTACTAGGCATGCAGCGATCTGAAATTGATCGCAAGTTTGATGAGATTGTTGCATTTGCTGAGACCGGTAGATTTTTAGATACGCCTGTAAAGCGCTATTCCAGCGGCATGTACGTACGGCTGGCTTTTGCAGTTGCTGCCCATCTTGAACCGGAGGTACTGGTTGTCGATGAAGTCCTGGCAGTCGGAGATGCTGAATTCCAGAAAAAATGTTTGGGGAAAATGGGAGATGTGGCCACGCAAGGACGAACCGTATTATTTGTCAGCCATAACATGGTTGCCATTCAAAATCTTTGCCAGCGAGTACTCTTATTAAAAAGCGGAGAAATTGTTGATGAAGGCGAAACAGCTCATGTGATTTCCAAATATTTGCAAACATCATTTTCAAATTTGACGGAGCAGAACTGGGATGATTCCTCCGATGCAGCTGGGAACGATAAAATACGCCTGAAGAAAATAAAAATTAGTCCAATACAAAGCCAAAGCGCGGAATCACCTACAATTACGATGGAAACTGATTTGGAAGTTGAAATAGAGTACTGGAACTTAATTCCTGAGACGATGCTACATACCTGTCTGCATGTGTACAACGAACAGCAAATCGTCGCATTTACAACCGCATCAATAGAAACTGATCTTGACGCCCAGGGAAGAAGCTACCCGTCCGGTCTAATCCGCAGTGTTTGTAGAATTCCAGGAAACTTATTAAACTCAGGTAAGCACAGTATCACGCTATTAATCCTGAGGAATACAAGCAAGATTATTTTCCGGCTGGATGAGGCACTGGTTTTTGATGTAATTGACATGAGTGATCGTCCAGGAACCTGGTATGGTAAAGAGCCCGGAGCCGTGCGTCCAATGCTGGACTGGTCCACGGAATTTATAAATACTAGCGAGTCAATTGGATTACTTAAGTAATTCACCAAAAACATTAATAGATCACACAACAGGGGCAGATGACTTGCCTTCATACCATTACTCACTGGGGCGCATGAAATAGTAAATAAAAAATCCCGATTTTGGGCTCTTCTTCGGTAGTATTTCCTATCAGCCATCATTGATATGACCTCCAAGATTGATTTATCTTAAGAAATTCATCAGATTAGATCATCCATTCTGGCGCAAATCGGTTGCCATTGACGCAAGATTACTTATACGATAATTCATCTAGTGGGTATTATTTAATGCCATCATCACATTTCAAATCAATTCCAGATATTTCCGTATTACTTGCAACATACAATGGAGAAAAATATCTTCGTTCAGCTATTGAAAGCGTGCTTAATCAAACTTTTCAAAATTATGAACTAATAATCATCGATGATGGATCGACAGATGCGAGCTGGAATGTGATTACCGAATTTACTGAAAATTATCCTAATGTCATCGGTATTCGAAATACAAACAATCAAGGAACGAGTACTGCTCTAAATTCTGGTCTGGGGATTGCCAGAGGAAAATATATTACTCGGCAAGATGATGATGACATTTCACTACCTTCACGCTTAGAAAGCCAATTTCGTTTCATGGAACTCAATTCCGATTATAGTGCAGTTGCAACACCGGCTATTATCATTGATCAAGAAAATATTAGAATTAAGACAAATTTCTCATTGCCAGGGGAAGAAATCGAAAAAAGGCTTCTTGACAAAATGTGTGTGTGTGGTCCTACTGTAATGGTGAGAAGTACTGCATTTAAGAGAGCAGGGTTTTTCTTTAGTGATGATTTGAGCTATACTGAAGATTATGATTTGTGCTTGAGAATTTCCGAATTTGGTCGTTTTGGTAACTTAGACGAGCCTCATTATTTGTATCGACAACATTCAGGCTCAGTTAGTAGCAAAAAAAGATTTACACAACTATACAGGAAAGCTATTGCTCTTGAGAGAGCATTGGCCAGACGCTTTCCAGAAAATCCACCTGATATTTACATCGATTTACTTGCCAGAGATTTTATACGCTCAGGTACGATCGGCGTAATTTCCGAGCAATACCAGGAAGCACAAAATAGTTTTATAAAAGCAATAGCGATCAAACCAGATATTTTTTATTCTAATGAACCAGTCAATGAAGTAATATCGCGCTACATTGCTGCCGAAAATTCTAAAGATCCGTTACAAATTCTCGACCTGATATTTTCAGGATATTACCCAAAAACCAAGGCAATGAAGAAAATTCATGCAAAGTTAAAATCAAAATATCTACTCGACTCAGCCTATATTTCTTATTACTCTTCGAATTATTTGAAGTCGATTAAGAATATTATTCAGGCGATCTCCTTGGATTTTAGTCACTTGAATGAGAAAGGGGTTCAATCAATCTTATTAAAATCTATGGTAAACCTGCTACGCAGCTAGATTTAATGATTTAAGCCTAAAAATCTGCCGGAGTACTCAATCGATCATGCTTATAATTGTGATCCATTCCAATAATGAGCATCACTATTAAATTTGAAATAGCGTAAAATCAAACAGTTTATGAAACTCTCCATCGTAATGCCCTGCTACAACGAGATCAGCACGATCGAACAAATCGTTGCAAAAGTCTTAGAGGTCCCTCTTGGCGTTGACCGCGAGCTGGTGATCGTAGATGACGGCTCATCCGACGGCACCCGGGCCTATCTCGACAACCTGCGCAGCAGCCCGCAAATCCAGGTCATCTTTCACGAGCAAAATAAAGGCAAAGGTGCCGCCTTACGCACCGGATTCCAGCACGCCACCGGCGACCTGATCATCGTCCAGGATGCCGACCTGGAATATGATCCTGACGAATACCCCAAACTCCTCAAACCCATCCTGGATGGGAAAGCCGATGTCGTCTATGGCTCGCGCTTTATTGGCAACGGATCCCACCGGGTGTTGTATTTTTGGCATTCTCTAGGCAACAAATTCCTCACTTTGATGTCGAATGTTTTTACCAATCTAAATCTCACCGATATGGAAGTTTGTTACAAGGTCTTCAAACGTCACATCCTGGACGAAATTCGACTGGAGGAAGATCGCTTCGGGTTTGAACCAGAATTTACGGCAAAAATTGCCCGCAATGGTTACACGATTTACGAAGTCGGTATCTCTTACGCGGGCCGGACTTATGAAGAAGGAAAAAAAATTAACTGGCGCGATGGCGTTCGGGCAATTTATGTAATCTTAAAATATGGGCTTTTTCAGTCATGATGAATGCCTGTCACGAATCTGGATGACAGCCAACCTGATTTAATCCATTTATGCTGGCTAAAAACAAGCTTGTTATCCTAGCAATTTTGCTGATTGCCGTCTGCGGTGCTGTCGCGGTCCTGATCACCAGCCGGTTTGGCATCGGGACCTCCCCGGATTCGGTCATTTATATCGGGGCAGCGCGTAGTTTACTTTCTGGCGCAGGCCTGACGGTGCCATTCGGCAACCCGCCTGGCGCACCTCTGACCCAATATCCACCTTTTTACCCGCTCGTATTGGCTCTGCTGGCACCTCTCGGCATCGACCCGCTGACCAGTGCACGTCTTTTGGGTGCTCTCGTGTTTGCCGGCAATATCCTCCTTGTTGGTGCGATTCTGCTGCGTTTACTGCCTCGACAGGGTTGGGCTGCAATAACGGGTTCCATCCTGATCCTGCTGGCACCGGTCATGGTTGGCGTGCATCTTATGGCCTGGACTGAACCGTTGTTTATCTTGCTCGGCCTGAGTGGTATGTTCGTTCTGGGTGCGCATCTAGAGAAACCTGGAATATGGCAATTGTTGGGGGCCGGTTTGTTGGTTGGCCTGGCAACGTTGACGCGTTATGCTGGTCTGGCATACATTGCCACAGGCGGGTTGGGGCTGTTATTCTTTTCGCGCCGGAAACTCGCCCGGCGTTTGCAGGAAGCTGTCCTTTTCATCGCGATCAGCTTCTCACCACTACTCCTTGTGCTGGGGTTAAACTGGCTGACTGCAGGTACAGCCACAAATCGTTCCATCGGAATTCACCCTCCATCACGCAGCCAGCTATGGCAGGGACTGACGACCCTCACTGGCTGGGTGGGTATCCCAAATCAAATGCCCACCCTACTGCATTTACTCCTTATCTTGGCTGCACTGGCAGGAATTCTGGGATTGTTATATGCCAGCCGGCGTGGGGCTTCTCCGAGGCAAAGCGTACTCAACACAGGTAGTTTCCCTGGAATAATCTGGTTGATTTTGCTGTGGATGCCAATCTATGGGCTGTTTTTACTGGCATCCGTCACATTTCTCGACGCCAATACGCCTTTCGACGACCGTATCCTCGCACCGCTTTACCCGGCATTGATTATTCTAAGTGTGTATGCAATCGCAACCGTGATATCATCTTCCCAACGGCAACAGATCTGGCGATGGGTTGCAATCGGCTTTGCACTCCTGTTTCTGATCCAGGCTGGCCTGGGTACATTGCCGATACTAAACAGGACATATCATTTTGGTTCAGGCTTTTCAACCCCAGTATGGCAGGAATCCCCATTATTGGCACAGATCAGATCCCTGCCCGCCGAAACGCACATCTATTCGAATGCGCCCGAGGCAGTCTATTTTATTGCAGGCAAGCCAGCCGCGCGGCTGCCGCGTCTTTTTGAAGTATCAGCACAGCAGGCAAACCAGAACTTCGATCGTGAGCTCGCTGAAATTGGAGAGGAAATGCAAGCCGGTCAGGCTGTTATTGTGTTCTTCGACCAACAAGGCCGGCAAACGAACCCCAGCGAGCTGGACCTGAACAAGCGTCTGCCGCTCCTCACCAGCTACCAGGCAAACGATGGCAGAATCTTCACGTTCAATAACCCCTGACGGCGAGGTTGTCCGCGGTCTGGTCAGCGTCATCATCCCGGCTTATAACCAGGGTCGCTACTTAGGCAAGGCCATCCAAAGCGTCCTGGAGCAGACGTATCCGAACTTTGAAGTCATTATTGTTGATGACGGCTCCACAGACGACTCTCCTGAAGTTGCCCGTACTTTTCATGATCCGCGCCTGCAATATATTTACCAGGATAATCGCGGCCTGTCTGGGGCGAGGAACACCGGTGTACGTTACGCTAAGGGCGAATACCTGACTTATCTCGATTCAGACGACGCATTCCTGCCCCGCAAATTGGAGCTGCTGGTTAGTATTCTGGAGGAAAACCCGGAATTGGGATTCGCAGCTGGTCAGGCTGTGCCAATCGACGAAAATGATCGGCCTCTCGAGCAGGTTTTTGATGCCCGTCCTCCAGAAGATCTATCGCGGATGTTATTAGGGAACCCCTTCCACGTGGGCAGCGTGTTGGTGCGCACAGGCTGGCAAAAACAAGCCGGAGATTTTGATAAATCACTGCGCTCGTACGAGGATTGGGATATGTGGCTGCGCATGGTCCAGCTGGGCTGCCAGATGGGCTGGGTGGATGAACCGGTATCCCTGTACCGATTTCATTCAGCACAAATGACCCGCATCGGAAGCCAGATGACGCAAGCCACATTCACCGTCCTGGATAAAATATATAGCCAGCCCGGGCTGCCAGAAGATTGGCTGCAGAAACACGACCTCGCCTATAGCAATGCAAATTTACGTGCGATGGCTCAGGCTTACCAATCCCAGGATTATGCACTGGCACAAAAACGCTTACTTGAGGCAGTTCGGCTTAACCCTGCCCTGATCCAGAATCAGAGTGAACTCCTGGTCCAAAGGTTAGCAGCCCTGGCAGATTCCCCAAAAAACCGCAGCCCGCTTGAATTCTTGGAACGGATCTATGCCCATTTGCCCACAGAATTGGTCGATCTGCAGCAGCGCAGCCGGGACGAACTTGGCACCGCAGCGGTTGGATATGCCTTCCGCGCTTACAATAAGCGAGATTATCTCCAGGCCCGCCAGGCTGCGAAAAAAGCACTTTTCTATCGACCGGGCTGGCTCCGAAATCGCGGCGTGCTGTCTGTCTTGAGCAAATCTTATCTTCGCCCGGTACTCGAATATCTATTTACTTCCTGAGCACTGACCAGTTTTCGGTCTCATTTCCACTTTGGAGTGTTAATTTATGCCGTATTATTTTCGCAATCAGGTCACACCTTATATCATCCTGTTTATTGAGAGAGACGGCAGCACGTATCTCACAAGCCTGCTGACTTCTCACCCAGATATCAAAGCGATCTACGAAAGATTTGCAGTCATGAAACAAAAAGGAGGCAGTGCGGCTGAACAGCTGGCCTGGGCCGATGAGTTTCTCACACCGCCCCTGTTTGGGAACAGCAAAGCAATCGGTTTTAAGACCAAGCTGGTTGATGTGCTCGATCTGGATGGTTTTACGGAATTGCTCCATAAGAAGAACATCAAGATCATTCAAATGCGGCGGCGGAACCGAATTAAAGCTGTGGTTTCCCGGATGAACGCCAGGCGGTTGTATGAAAGTACCGGTAATTGGAATCTGTACGACAAATCCGATCGGATGCCGCCCATGGAAGTTGATCCGCAGCTTTTTGCCGAATACCTGGCAGAGCGGGAAGCAGCCGATGACGAGCTTCAGGCTTATGTCGACCAACTGGGACTGCCAGCGCTCAAAATCGTTTATGAAGAACTGCTGGTTGACAAAGTAAACGTGCTTGGAAAGGTTTTTGAGTTCCTGAATGTTTCTAACCGTCCTGTGCAGGAAAAAACGCTCAAAAACACAAGCGATGACCTGCGCGATGCAGTCATAAATTTTGACCAGCTGCGCAGCCTGTATACCAGTACACCTTATGCAGAGATGTTCGACGAGGTATTGGTTTGATATCCAAGGAGATGCTGGCATGCCGGGACTGGTAGGTTTCATTAACGGGCAGCCTGAGGCAGAGTGCAGAACACGCCTGCAGGCAATGCTCACAGCCCTGGAGCCAGGGGGAGGCTACCAGGTAGACAGCTATTCGCATGATGGAGTTGGATTGGGGCGGATCAGCCTGGGTGTTTTTAACCCCCAGAAGCAACCATGCTGGAATTCAACCCGCACGGTGTGTGTGTTTTTCGAGGGCGAGCTCTTTAATACGACTCCTCTCTGGGGATCCTTGCTGCCATCAGATATCAAACCGCAACCTGCCAGCGATGCCGCATTAGTCCTTGCGTTGTATGAGCACCACGGCCGCGCGTTCGCGAAGTCATTGAATGGGAGCTTTGCAACCGCAATTTGGGATGCAGCGGAACAAAAACTGCTCTTGATCACCGATCGTCTGGGAACCTATCCCCTGTACTATGCCACGGCGAGCGGAGGTTTTGCGTTTGCATCCGGGGTACGAGCTTTGCTGGCAGACCCGGCTCTTCCCCGCGAACCCGACCGGATAGCTATTGCCCAGTTCTTAACGTTTGATCACGTGCTTAACGTCAGGACCCTGGTGGAGTCTGTAAAATTGGTTCCCCAGGCCTCGGTCCTGGAGTATCAGGATGGCAAAATTCACAGCGAGCCATATTTTGTTTTTAAATATCCCGATCCTTATCCTTTACGCGACGAAGCTGAATATACCGAAGAGTTCCTTGCCCTGTTAGAGCAGGCCGTGGCGCGCCAATCGCAGCACCACCAGCCATTAGGAATCCTGCTCAGCGGCGGATTGGACTCGCGCTTCCTGCTGCCCTACCTGATCAAGCATACCAACCAGAACCCGCTGCAAGCCTTCACCTGGGGCAGCCGGGATTGTGATGATTACCGCTTTGCCCATGAAATTGCTCGCCTGACGGGAGTTGACCACCACTTTTTTGAGCTAAAGCCAGATTGGCTGCTTTCCCAGGCAAAGGAGGCAGTGCGGATTACGGACGGCATGGGCAATGTTGTCAATATGCACGCCCTGGCAAACCTGCAAGAGGAAACAAAATACTCCCAGGTGATTTATAAGGGCTTTCTTGGCGACGCGATGATGGGGTTTGCGATCCGACCGCAGTTTTGGGCAACCTATGACGACGCAACCTTACCTTATGTTCATCTTAAGGTGCACACGGATCAGGGCGTGATCTCCTATGACGAGGCTGAACGCGAACAGTTGTTTACAGGGGCGTTCAAAAAAGTTGTCGGAAGCGCAGTCCTGGATGAATACATCGCCGGGATGAAGGATTCTGGGGCGGCTCTCCTCGCGGATCAACGGAATTATTTCGATTATTTCCAGCGGGTGCCGCGCATGACCCTGAAGGGGGTCGAAGTCGTTCGTTCCAAGGCCATGGCGAGGCTGCCATTCTGTGACAATGACCTGGTCGATTTTGCCCTGCGAGTACCACCTGGATATCGATTCGAACGACATTTGATGCGCAATGCCTTCAGCCAAACTTTCCCGCGTATGGCACAAGTGCCCGTCACCCCATCTGGCTTGCCAATGATTAACTGTGCCCGAGATATTCGCATCCGCTCCGAGCGGCTTGTCCGCTGGCACTTACACAACCGCGGTATTCTAAAGGGGCCTTATACCGAGCGGAAACCTTACGCCCGCTATCATGAATGGTTCCGCACGATTCTCCGGGAATGGGTCGAAAGCACCCTTTTAAGCGATACAGCCCTGGAGCGTGGTTACCTTAACCCTGACAGTCTCCGGAATGTAGTGAGCGAGCATATGAAAGGTGCCAACCATGCTGTCCGCCTGGGTGCTTTGCTGACCCTGGAGCTCTGGCACCAGCAGTTCCTGGATTGAACATTCACAAACCACGCCGAGGAAGCGAGCTTATTTAAATGCGCATTGGGATCGCGATTGAAGAGACCTGGGCTTTTTTCAAGGAGATTTACGAGGATTTACAGCAGCATCATCAGGTCAGCCTGTATGAGCGCAAGACATCCAGCCTGCCGGTCTTCAATACAAAATTAAACCGCTATTTGTTCGATCAGGGCCTGCAGAATTTCCTGCGAGATAACGAAGTGGTATTTTTTGAGTGGGCCAGCGAGCTGCTGGCTGCTGCGACGCACCTGCCTAAAACCTGCGCAATCGTCGCGCGCCTGCACCGATATGAAATGTACCGCTGGGTAGATAAGATCAATTGGGAAGTCGTTGACCGGATTATCGTTGTCACCGATGCGAAAAAAAACGAGTTTATCGAAAAATTTCCTGATCAGATGGCCAAGGTGGTGGTCATTCCGGAAGCTGTCTCGCTGGAACGCTTCCAGCCGTTCGAAAAAACGACGCGTGGGGATATCGGCACATTGTGGAATTTAATCCCACGTAAGCGGGTCTACGAGCTGATTTTGGCATTTTACGAGCTACTCAAGGTTAACCCAAATCTGCACCTTCATATTGCAGGCCCAGAGCATGATTTTTATCGAGAATACGCATCCGCATTATACAGCCTGGTGCGCCGCCTCGATCTTGTTGAGCAGGTTACATTTTACGGGCGAGTTGCCGAACCCGAAATTTGGTACCGCAATCTTGACATCTTTGTATCGAACAGTTATTCGGAAGGGCTGCAAGTCGCTCTGCTGGAAGCCATGGCTTGTGGGGTATTCAGCCTGTCCCATGCCTGGGAAGGCGCTGATGAGCTTTTGCCTGCAGATCACTTATTCTATTCAGAGAAGGAATTCGTGGATCGAATCAACCACTATCTGGAAAAATCCCCGAACGAACAGAGCCTGATTAAAAACCAAATGATCGCCCTGGTAGCTGGAAAATCTGACATCCAAAACACGGTTAACCGCATCCGAACTGTGCTTGAAGAATTTGGGGCTCCTGGGGAAAGATCCAGCCAGGGCACCACGGCTGACGCAGCAGATCAGGGCAACCTTCGACCATGAAAATCGGTTACCTGATGCAGCTCGGTGCGGAAATTCGTCACCCGCCCTATAATGGTCCTGCCAATCACGTCCGCCATGTTGTTGAGGAGCTTGCGGCGTTGGGGCACCATGTGCAGGTGTTGTTTCGCCTGGAAGGTCAGCTATGGCTGGCAACAGGTATAGATCAATTCGAACGTGTTCGAGTGCCATGGATAGATGCCGGACCTCTGCGTTGGGTGGAAAAATTTGTGCGCCGGCTGCAAAGCACCCTGCGCCTGCCCTATATAAATTTTTTCGAGAGTTTACGGTTTGCAGGAGCCTGCCGGCAGGTCCTTGGGGATTGTGACCTGTTTTACGAGCGGACCAGTTGGATGGGCTACGGGGGCGCAATTGCCGCGCGCTGGCTAAACATCCCCCTCATCCTGGAAGATAATGGCGACCATCTGGACGACCTGGAGGCCAAAGCACAGGCCCCCATGGGCATCCGCCGCAGTTTGGCATTAATGGTCATGGGGTGGGGTATCCGGCAATCGACCTATACGATATCAAGCGGAGATGGTTGGCGCCAGCGTTTCATCCAACGCTGGAAATACCCGCCCGACAAAATCACCACAGTTGAAAATGGCACCACGCTCGTCCGGCTATTAAGCCGGACAGATCTGGCCAGTTTTAATCTGGCGCCTGAGGCAAACACACCCGTACAGCTCGTTTACCTGGGTGGATTTTATACCTGGCATGGGGTTCCAATCCTGTTGAATGCCTTTGCGCGTGCGGTTGGTTTGCAACGAAATATACGTTTGCTGCTCATTGGTTCAGGAGAAGGCTACCAATCGGCTGTCGATCAGGCCCAAAAACTTGACATCGACGAGTATGTAACATTCGCAGGCCACCAACCTCAGTCAGCTTACTCAATCATGCTCTCCCAGGCAGATATTGGCGTATCACCATACTGCGGATGGCCTGAATATTCAGGCTTAAAAATATTTGATTACATGGCAGCCGGTCTCCCGACAATTGCTTCCGGCAAAGACGGGATGCCTTCAACATTGGAGCATGCCCGTACAGGCTGGATCGTTCCGCCTTGCGATGAAGCTGCGTTGGAAGCTGCCATCCTGGAATTAGCATCCGACCGCGAACGACTTAAAGCGATGGGCCGCGCTGCCAGGTTCGAGGCGGAAGCCAAGCACGATTGGCGGAATACCGCAGATGCCCTGGAAATCATTTTCGAGCGTATTACAACCAACGCATCCGGGAAAAAATCGGGGCGGCTGCCTGATAAGCCGGTTGTGAGCCGATAACAAATGAACATGCCAGAACCCGCGATCAGCATCATGATGCCGGCCTACAATGCCGAGGCCTATATCGCCCTGGCAATTGAAAGTGCCTTAAACCAAACATTTACCGACTGGGAGCTTATCATCGTAAATGATGGGTCCACAGACCAAACCGCAGAAATTGCAGTCCGGTACGTGGATGACCGGATCCGGCTCGTGCATCAGGCAAACGGAGGCGAAGCTGCCGCCCGCAACCATGCTCTGCGCCTGGCGCGCGGCAGGTGGCTGGCTTATTTAGACGCAGACGACCTGTTCTTACCCGAACACCTGGCACTTGCTGTCGATTTTCTTAGATACCACCCGGAGAAAGATGCGGTTTACAGCGATGGCAGGCATATCGATCCAGAAGGAAAACTCCTGCAGAGTCTTTCCAGCCGGCGGCGGGGCCCCTTCGAAGGATGGATTTTTGAGCAGTTGGTGCGGGCATCGGATGTTTTCGGCCCTCCCCTCTGTGTAGTACTACGGCGCAGCCTGATTGAGGAGCACAGCCTGGCCTACGATACACGCATCGTCATTGGCCCGGATTGGGATTTTTTTACTCGCTATGCCGAGTTTGCCAACTTCGGCTACATAAACCAGCAAACATGCCAATACCGCGTTCATTTAACCAATATTACCGTCCTGACCGGTCTAAAAAAACGAGCTGAGTACCTGGCATTGTGCCGCAAGAAAGCAATCAAGCTGGAAAATTTTATGCGCTGCTCCCTGGAGACACGCACGTACGTATTCTATGACCTGTTAGTAAACCTGCTGGCAAATAACGTGCAGGAACAGAATGAAATTCTTGCCTGGCCCGAATTTCAGGCTTTGCCAACTGCTGAAAAAGGGAGAATTTTGCGCTTGATGGCCAGCCAGGCCATCCTTGCTGGCGCGACGAACGACCGTGAAATCCAAACCTGGCTTGATACGGCTAACCAGTTAAATCCGTCTGATCGGCGGGGTGCATTCTTAAGATTCATCCATCGCCTCAGCCCTGCAGCCAGCCGCCGATTTTTGCGCCTGCGGCGGAGCTCTCAGGAAAACCCCCTGACTCGCCAGCCTTTCGAAGACCTGGCAACCGGGACGTAACCCAGTTAACAGATCATTAAGGACTGCTGGCCTGATAATATTGAAAGGAATAGGAGTAATACTATCTAATACAATATTGAAATCGGGCGCACAGAACTTTTAACAATACCCGGCGCCCGGTTTCTTTGTGTATAGCTTGACTTCATCGGCCAAATTAAGGAGTGTCTCCAAATGCAAACACATTTCAGTTATTTAATTATCGGCGCAGGACCTGCCGGTCTCCAGCTGGGGTATTTTTTAAAAAAGAATGGGCGCGATTACCTGATCCTTGAACGAGGTAAAGAGCCGGGAACATTCTTCAAACAATTTCCGCGCCATAGATTGTTGATATCGATCAACAAAGTGCACACAGGAAAAAATAATCCGGAAGTAAATTTCCGCTGGGATTGGAATTCTTTGCTGGCAGATGACGACCAGCTGTTATTTAAAAATTACAGTGAAAATTATTTCCCGTCCCCCGATGATCTTGTTCGCTACCTGGGTGATTACGCGGCGCATTATGAATTGAACATCCGTTACAAAACGACCGTTAAGCAGGTATATAAAGAAAATGGGGTATTCTCGGTTACAGATAACCAGGGTAATGTTTTTACAGCTCCACGGCTGATCATCGCAACCGGGCTATTCAAATCCATGGAGCCCGACTTTCCCGGAAGCGAGCTGTGCGATACTTACGCCAACCACTCCATCGAACCTGATGACTATACTAACCAGCGGGTATTGATTGTGGGTAAAGGCAACTCCGCTTTCGAAACAGCCGATAACTTGATTGGCAAGGCAGCTGCAATTCACATTTTGAGCCCGCATTCGGTTAAATTTGCGTGGGAAACTCACTTTGTTGGTAATCTGCGGGCAGTCAACAATAACTTCCTCGATACGTACCAGCTTAAATCTCAAAACACGGTTATCGACGCAAATATCCTGGGTGTCGAACGCTGCGGGCGACAAATTCATCGTTGATATCGCCTACAGCCATGCCAAAGGCCAAACTCGTCGTGTAACCTACGACAGGGTTATCCTATGCACCGGGTTTAAATTTGACAGCAGCATTTTCGATGAGACAACCGAACCCGAACTTGTATTTAATGGCAAATTACCAGCCCAAACCACAGAGTGGGAGTCTGTCAATGTGCCTGGAATGTATTTTGCGGGCACCCTGATGCAAGCCTGCGATTTCAAGAAGACCATGTCCGGGTTTATTCATGGCTTTCGGCATAATGTCGATGCATTAAGCCGGATTTTTGAGATGAAATATCATGGCGAAGCATGGCCTTCTGAAGAAATCGCCTTGACCCCTGAAGCAGTCACAGCACAATTTATTGAGCGCGCCAATCATAGCGCCGCCATTTTCCTGCAGCCAGGTTTTATGGCAGAAGCTCTGGTCGTATCTCCCGACGGGAATACCGGGCGCTATTATTCCAATCTGCGTAAAGACTACATCCCTCACAGCTTTATCGCAGAAAATGAACATTACTACGTACTTTCTTTGGAATATGGTCACTTTCTCGGAAATCCATTTGCCCTCGAGCGCGACCCGGATCCGGAAAAGGGCCACGAAGCCGCATATTTACATCCGATAATCCGCAGGTTTAATGGAAATACCTTAGTGGCGGAACACCACATCCAGGACGATCTGGAAAGTGAGTGGCATCTCGATGAATATGTAAAGCCGGCATTGGCTTTCTTCACCGAACAACTGGAAAGCCAGATGTCCGGTGAACCAGCGATGGGATAGCGCAAACCAAATCTGGTGATGCTGCCCGCGTGACAATGAATTAAAAATTCTTCGACAAAGTGGATGAATTGTGCGGATTGCCGTTTATCATAACCTCTCATCTGGCGGGGCGAAACGAGCCTTGTATGAAATTGTTCGCCGGCTTTGCGACCGGCATCAATTTGATGTCTACACCCTATCATCCGCGAACCACGATTTTTGCGACCTGGGACCGTATGTTAACCAACATCGCATTTACGAATTTGACGATACACGTATGCTTCAATCGCCATTTGGACGACTGAACATGCTTCTCCGCCGAGCAGACCTGGGAAAAGTACGCGCAATTAATCAAAATATCGCCGCTGACATTGAGGGTGCCGGGTATGACCTGTTGTTTGCCAATCCATGCAGGATAGAGACAGGCCCATCGATTTTGAGTGAATCGCAATCGCTACCGAAGATTTATTACTGCCAGGAACCACCCAGGGTTTTGTATGAGGATTATCCGGATCGACCCTATACCTTAAAATCGACCCGCCGGGAACAACTGGATAGGTTCGATCCTCTGCCAGGAATGTACTTTAAAACGCTGCGCGAAAATGACCGCCAAAACTTCTTTGCAGCTGATCTTGTGCTGGTAAACTCGCGTTTCATGCAGAGCAATGTTCGGTCAGTCTATGGTAAAGAGGCCGAGGTCTGTTACCTGGGTACTGACACAGATCAGTTTCATCCTGATGATCTTGAAAGACAGTCGTTTGTTCTATCGGTGGGTTCATTAACCCCATTAAAAAACTTCGACTTTCTCATTCAAGCCATCGCCCGGATACCCAAAATGCAGCGACCTGCATTATGGATTGCATCGAATTTTCAAAACCCACCTGAGCGCAGGTTTCTGGAAGCAATGGCGGCTGAATTGAATGTGCAGCTAAAGTTATTGGGGAATATCAGCGACGATGAGCTGGTGCAGCTTTATAACCAGGCTGCCGTGACTGTTTATGCACCCATTCGCGAGCCATTTGGGCTGGTGCCCCTCGAGTTCGATGGCATGCGCAACACCGGTGGTTGCAGTCCGGGAAGGCGGCATGGCAGAGACGATTGTGGATGGTGAAACAGGGTTTTTGGTAGATCGGGATGAAGTTCGTTTTGCCGAAGCACTGTGTGTGCTGTTGGATGATCCTCACAAAGCGCGTCAATTTGGTCTCGCCGGCCGCAGCCACGTTTTACACAACTGGACCTGGGACCTGGCAGCCAATCGTTTCGAATCTTATCTTTACCAGGTGTCACATACGAACTAAAGGATGGAGGCAGTAAAGTATGGATTTTGCGTGGAGCGATGAACAGCTGGCTTATAAAAAAGCGGTGATTGAATTCGCCCAAAAAGAGTTGAACGATGGCTTGCTGGAACGCGATCTTGCGGCTGAGCTGGCGCGCGAAAACTGGACCAAGTGCGCCCAGTTTGGTATTCAGGGAATGCCGTTTCCTGAGGAATATGGTGGCTCCGATGCAGATATTCTGACTTCGATGATTACCATGGAAGGCTTGGGGTATGGCTGCAAAGATAATGGATTGATCTTTGGTATCAATGCTCAGATGTGGTCGGTAATGATGCCGATCCTACATTTCGGCAGCGAGGAACAAAAACGCAAATACCTACCCGGTTTGTGCAGCGGCGAACTGATCGGCGCACATGGGATGACTGAGCCTAATACGGGCTCAGATGCTTACAACCTGACCAGCCGGGCTGAAAAAGTGGAAGGTGGCTACGTATTAAACGGGGCAAAAACGTTTGTCTCTAATGCGCCGGTGTCAGATTTATCCCTGGTCTTTGCAACGGTCGACCCCTCACGCGGCATGTGGGGGATCACGGCATTCATCATCGAGACAGGCACCCCGGGTTTTCGCATCAGCCGCAGCATCGAAAAGATGGGATTACGCACTTCCCCAATGGGAGAGTTGATCCTGCAAGATTGTTTTGTGCCTGCTGAATGCCGGCTTGGACCGGAAGGTGCTGGCGCCCGGTTGTTTAATCAATCCATGGAATGGGAACGCAGCTGCATCCTCGCCAGCAACCTGGGAAGCATGGAACGGCAGCTCGAGCAGACAATCGCATATGCGCGTGAGCGCATCCAATACGGTCAACCCATCGGCAAGTACCAGTCTGTCGCAAACAGGATCGTCGACATGAAAATCCGGCTGGAAACCGCCCGCCTGCTATTGTACAAGGTTGCCTGGTTAAAGAAAAACAACCAGTCTGCAGTCATGGAAGCTGCAATGGCAAAACTATACCTGAGCGAATGTTTCGTGCAATCCGGGTTGGATACCATTCGCACCTTTGGCGGATACGGCTACACCACCGAGTTTGAGGTCGAACGTGACCTGCGGGATTCAATTGGGGGTATCCTGTATTCAGGGACCTCGGATATCCAGCGCAATATCATTGCACGGTTATTGGGTTTATAAGTAAGGATTGCATGGGAACATGAGTATGTGGAGATTTCTGCTTACACACGGGATTACCCGGGCAGCTGAAAGCCACCCAGACAGCGAAGCTGTTCGTTTCTCCGGTCAAAGCCTGAGCTACGGTGAGCTTGAAAGCCGCAGCAATTCCCTGGCACACGTACTGCACGAATTGGGCATCCGGCGCGGTGACAGGGTTGGCATCCATATGAATAAAGGCATTGAGTCCGCTATAGCAATGTATGGCATTATGAAAGCAGGTGGAGCCTATGTACCATTGGATCCATTTGCTCCGGTCAACCGGGTCGGGTTTGTGATCAAAGACTGTGGAATCCGGGTCATGATTGCAAAAGATAACAAAGCCGGCAATCTGAGCGAGATTCTGAGTGAGCAAACTCCACTGCACACAATCATCGGTGTGGAAAACTCGCCCGCCCTGCCTGCAGAAACGATCTCCTGGCAAGAAATATTTAACGCGCCCGGCCACCCAATTTCTGCCAGGCTGACAGAACAAGATCTGGCATATATCCTGTATACATCGGGTTCAACCGGTGTCCCGAAAGGCATCATGCACACCCACCGCAGCGGTTTAAGTTTTGCAGAGTGGGCTGTTGAAACCTATGAATTAACGAACACTGACCGGGTAAGCAACCATGCTCCGCTTCATTTTGACTTATCAACGTTTGATTTTTTTGCGACTGCTATCGCCGGCGGAACGACGGTTGTCATTCCAGAGGCTCTGACAAAATTCCCAGCTAACCTATCGAAGCTGATTGCCACAGAGCGAATCTCAGTCTGGTATTCTGTCCCGTTTGCACTCATCCAATTGATGCAGCGTGGCGACCTGCTTGCGCAGGATACAAGCTCACTCCGCTGGATCCTGTTCGCCGGAGAAGTTTTCCCAACCAAACACCTCCGCCAGCTGATGGGCATGCTCCCCGGAGTCCGCTTCAGCAACCTCTACGGACCAACCGAGACGAATGTCTGCACGTTTTATCACGTCGAACAAATTCCCGAAGATACCGACGAGACGATCCCCATTGGTAAAGCCTGCACAAATATCGAAGACCTGGTGGTCGATGCTGCGGACCAGCCAGTTGCACCGGGTGAGGTCGGCGAACTACTCATCCGCGGTGGGGTTGTCATGAAAGGTTATTGGGGACTGCCAGAGAGAACCCAGGCGGGGTTTTTCCGCCGCCCTGCCTTTGACCGGTTTGAGGATGTGTTTTACCGGACAGGTGACCTGGTACAGCTTGATGGAGATGGTAATTACCGGTATCTGGGCCGGAAAGATCGCCAGATTAAGACACGCGGCTACCGTGTTGAGCTGGATGAGATTGAGGTCGCTTTGCTTTCCAATGATGCCGTCCTGGAAGCTGCCGCATACCCCGTTCCGGATGGCCAGGGCAGCAATCTAATCGAAGCGGCGATCATTGTTAAGGAAGGGCTGGAATTGACGGAAACAGACCTTGTTGAGCACATTGGCAAACGGCTGCCTCCGTACGCAGTACCTGTTCACATAAATTTCCTGACAGACTTCCCGCGCACTTCCACAGGAAAAATTAACCGGCGTGAGTTACAAGCTCAGGCAGAAGCACGCGTGCAAACTTAATACGCAGAAATATATCTGAGCAAGAAAAAAATAAAAAAACACCATAATCAGGAGAAGAATGATGGACCGCAAATCTTTGCTCACGGAGTACATTAAAAAAGAAATCATGCGCAATGACAAAGCAACTATCAGTGCTGATGAAGATTTGCTCAGCGCCGGGATTCTAAACTCGCTGGGGATCTTGCAGCTGGTAGCTTACATCAATGATACATTTGGGATTGAAATCCCAGACAAAGACGTAGTTTACGAGAATTTTCACAGTATCCAGTCACTGGATACATACTTGCAGCAATTTTGACTCGACCGGATTCCGGCGAAATTAATAGAGTATTAGGAGAAATCGAAATGAGCGATGTCATTATTATTGGCGGAGGCCCGGCTGGGTCTGCTTTGGGAGCTTACCTTTCGAAGGCAGGCATAAGTAATACCATCTTTGAAGGTGCGATTCATCCCCGCCAACATGTGGGTGAATTGCTGGTGATGTCAACCATCCGGATATTCAAAGACATAGGCTTTTTGGATGTTATGGAATCTGAAAGCTTCGTGCGGAAATACGGCGCTGCCTGGCATGCGCCGAATGGAAAAGAATTCGGAGCTTCCTTCGACCAGATTGAACAGGAAGGGATTGATCAGGTTTACACTTACCACGTCGAACGCTCAAAATTTGACATGCTCCTCCTCAAGCACGCAGATAAGTTGGGCTCAAAAGTGATTCAAGGTGTCCATGTCAAGAAAGTCTTGTTTGATGGGACGCGTGCGGTAGGTGTGCGTGTTAATGTGGCCGGGCAGGAAATTGATGTCCCATCCAAAATGGTTGTTGATGCCAGTGGGCGGAATACAATCATCGGCAATCAACTCCGTCTAAAGAAAAAAGACCCGATTTTTGATCAATACGCGGTGCACACATGGTTTACAGGCGTAGACCGGGGGAGCGGCCCCACTGAGGACTATATTCATATCTATTTTCTTCCGGTCGAACGCGGTTGGGTTTGGCAAATTCCGATTACAGAAGAAATCACGTCGATCGGCGTCGTTGCCGACAAAACAGTCTTTCGCGATGCTTTCACAGATCTGAAAACCTATTTTTATAACAATTTGCAAACCAACCCACGCCTTGCCCAGGCCTTGGCCAATGCCACCCAAATCAAAGGCTTTGAGACAGAGGGTGATTACAGCTACAGCATGGAAAAATTTGTCGGCGATGCCTACATGATGGTTGGTGATGCAGCCCGTTTTGTGGATCCAATTTTTTCATCCGGGATCAGCGTTGCTTTATACAGCGCCAAATTTGCTGCGGAGCAAATCCAGAAGGCGTTCGATACTGGCGATTTCAGCGAAGCCGGGCTGAAGCCATATGAAGACACCCTGCGTCGAGGAGTCGAAGTCTGGTACGAGTTTATCCGCCTGTACTACAAACTTTTACCATTGTTCACGCACTTTATCCAGTCTCCGAAACACCGTCTGGGTGTGATGCGCTTGCTCCAGGGTGAAGTATTCGATCGTGAAGAAACGCCAGTTCTAAAAGCGATGCGCGATTATATTCAGACGGTTGAAGCATCGGATTCCCACATCTTGAAAGATCAATTGACTGCAATCCCGATTGATTGACTCAGACATGGATCGAGGAAATTGGCATTCTGATGGTTAGAAGACTTCTCTATCTCAACGGGATCGCGATTATCGCGGTTGTGTTGTTCCATTCAGCCGGGGAAGGCTTCGTGGCTATGTTTTCATGGTCTCACCGCTACCTGCCCGAAGCTGTCCCTGCCGCATCGCAAATTGGCACCCTGCCGTATTATGCCCTGCGCATCCTGGAGCAAATTTCGTCTTTTGCCCTGCCATTTTTCCTGTTCGTTTCCGGCTTTTTTGTTGCGGTTCAGGCCGGGCGGAGTGGGAATATGCGCTGGAATGCAATCCGGTCTCGCATCAAAAACCTATTAATTCCTTATCTGTTCTGGTCGGTGATCGTAATTATCCTGGCAATGGTGGGTGGCAAGCGTTATGGCCCTGGAGAGCTGCTGGGGATGTTTCTTACTGGACAAACGAACGAAGTCCTTTACTTCGTTCCACTGCTGATCCAGTTTTATCTGCTGGCCCCGTTATTCGTACGCCTGGCACGCTGGAATTGGAAGGTGCTGCTGGTGGTCACCGCACTAATCCAGGCTGCCGTTATCGCGCTGCCTTACCCCATTTATTTCGGTATTGATACCGCCTGGAGCCAGCAGCTTGCCACATTGGTCCCCAAATGGTTGTTTATTGCCAGGATTTTCTGGTTCCCCCTGGGGATTTTGGCTGGTTTTCATTCGGAAGCACTACTCAATCGCTTGCAGAAAATGCGCTTTGGACTTCTCGCGGGTGCAGTAGTCTTGATACCCCTGGCATTAATTCAATGGGAAATCTTCTTCCGACAATCCGGATTGGCATGGCTGCCACAGCGCGAAACCTTTACAGATACCCTGTATACAATATTGTTATTGTTTGGTTTACTGGGTCTCGAGAACAAAATGCTGCCTTCATTCAGCCGGATATCAGAAATTGGGCTGAAGTCTTACGGTATTTACCTGACGCATGCTATCTTCATTGAATTTACAGCAAGATTAATCTACCGATTCGTCCCCCAATTGCTCGGATATCAGATCCTGCTACAACCGATTTTCATCCTGGTTGGTCTGGGTGGCCCGCTGTTGATTATGTATATTTTCGACCATCTGCCTACGGTACGAAAATCATACGTATATATCTTTGGATAATAACAGCCAAATTCATAAAGTCCGGCCCGGGTATCATTTTTTGATGATCAGACGCCTGCTTTACCTAAATGGGTTGGCGGTCCTAACCGTCATCCTTTACCATTCTTCGGCCTGGGGTTTCATCGCCATGTTTTTTTGGGCAGATCGCTACCGGCCCGTCGTTGTTCCGAATTTTGATATGCTCGGCAGCCTGCCCTACTATGCTTTAAGGGTTATCGAACAACTGATAATTTATGGAATTCCAAGTTTTATTTTCGTATCGGGATTTTTTATCGCCATCTCTACCAACCGAAGCCAGAAAACGGTTGGCTGGCCGATCGTAATCAACCGTGTAAAAAATTTGGTCATCCCGTTCTTGTTGTGGTCAGTGCTAATCCTGGCGTTGCGCTTTTTCCAGGGCGAGCGAATGCCTGTGCTGGCCTGGTTGCGCAGTATCGTGCTGGGGCAGGCAACGACTGCTTATTACTTTGTGCCTGTTCTTGTCCAGCTGTATCTCCTGGCTCCGTTTTTAGTGCCAATGGCGCGCGGCCGCTGGAAGCTGTTGCTGGCGCTGACCGGGATGCTTCAGCTGGTCGTTGTGCTGCTCAGGTATTATCAAATCCTGGGAATTGACCCGGGAGCGTTATCACCGCTGATGTTCCTGACCCGCAGCTGGTTCTTCCCAGGGTATATCTTCTGGTTTGGACTGGGAATTGTGATCGGGTTACACCTGGAGACTTTGAAAGGCACCCTTTTTCGCTTACGCTGGGTCTTCCTGAGTGGTTTGGCTGTGTTTTTCATAGCCGGGCTGATTGAATGGGAACTTTTACTGGCCGCATCTGGTCAAAGCTGGATAGGACCGCGGGAAACGCTGATCGACAATTTATATGCATTATGCTTTTTACTCAGCTTTATCGCTTTTGATTACGTCCGCTTGCCTTTCCAAAAACAAATGAACACCCTGGGGACGAAATCGTATGGAATTTACCTGGCGCATTCGCCCGTGCTGGAATTTACCGCACGTGCAGTTTACCACCTGGTGCCGGTGGTTCTGGCATACCAGATATTATTCCAGCCGATTCTCTATGCCGCCGGCCTGGGAATCCCATTGTTAATGATGGCGTTCGTCAACCGGACTCCCCTGCGCAGATATTACAATATCATCTTTGGTTAACGACAAGGATAAGATTAATCGTCTTGAGGATAATATGCCAAAAATTCTAGTAACAGGTGGCGCGGGTTTTATTGGCTCTCATGTGAGCGAACAGCTTCTCCTGCGCAACCATCAGGTCGTTGTGTTAGATGATCTCAGTGGTGGATTTACCGATAATCTGGTCGACGGTACCCGCTTTGTACATGGCAGCATTAACGATGTCGAGCTGGTGGACTCGTTATTTGAAACTGAAAAGTTCGATTATGTCTATCATCTGGCGGCTTATGCCGCTGAAGGCTTAAGCCACTTCATAAAACGATTTAATTACAACAATAACCTGATTGGTAGTGTCAATCTGATCAATGCAGCCATCAACAACGGAGTAAAGTGTTTCGTTTTTACATCGTCGATTGCGGTTTATGGCAGCAGCCCAGAACTGCCGATGACGGAAGACACACCCGCCCACCCCGAAGACCCTTACGGGATTGCTAAGCTGGCGGTTGAACAAGAGCTGGCCGTTTGCCAGGCGATGTTCGGTCTGGATTACATGATTTTTCGCCCACATAATGTCTATGGTGAGCGCCAAAACATTGGTGATAAGTACCGGAATGTCGTTGGGATTTTCATGAATCAGATCCTACAAGGTAAGCCTATGACCGTTTTTGGGGACGGGACCCAAACCCGGGCGTTCAGTTATATTGGTGATATTGCGCCATTAATGGCCGATGCAATTTCTAATCCAGCGGCCTACAACCAGGTATTTAATATCGGCGCGGATACGCCGTACAGCGTAAATCAACTTGCCGAAGCTATCGCGAAATCTATGGGAGCCGAACCAGACATTGTCCACATGCCACCACGCAACGAGGTGCAGGATGCATATTCTTCCCACGCCAAAATTAATACTGTCTTCGGTGAGCGCAAACCTTGCTCTTTGGAAGATGGATTACAGCGCATGTCAGCCTGGGTAAAACAACATGGCGCGCGCAGCAGCCAAAAATTTAAAAACATTGAAGTCAAGAAAAACTTCCCCAAAGCCTGGCTGGATTGACAGCTGAAACGGATTGTTACAACGTTGGTTTCACTACCATTGGTCATCACCGTGATTTTGAATACAAATCGCTGCCAGGACACGCTGGCCTGCCTGGAATCTCTGCAACAGAACACTTACAGCAACCACCGGGCTATTGTACTGGATAATGCCTCTCATGATGGATCGGTGGCAGCAATCCAGGCGCGCTTTCCAGAGGTCCACATCATTAATCTCACCCAAAATCTCGGCTATGCCGGCAACAATAACGTCGGGATCCAGACTGCACTCGCTCAGGGTGCGGATTGGGTTTTTGTACTGAACGAGGACACCATTTTGGCCGAAGACTGCCTGGCAGAATTGATTTCGAATGCAGCCCGCAGATCAAAGACAGGAATTGCCGGTCCAATGGTTTACCACTTTGATGAACCCACTGTCATCCAATCAGCGGGTGGGAGCCTGAGCCAATATTGGGAATCAAACCACATTGGACAAAATGAGCCCGATGCCGGTCAGTATGCAACCCGCCCGGTGGATTGGATCTCGGGTTGTGCAATCCTGGTCCGTCGAGAAGTCATTGAACAGATCGGTATGCTTGACGAACGATTTTTTTATTATTGGGAAGAAACCGAGTGGTGCCTGCGAACCTCACGGGCGGGATGGGAAATCTGGCACGTCCCACCTGCCAGGTTGTGGCACAAAGGAGTCCAGCGTGATTACCGTCCCGGACCCAATGTCACCTATTACAATACGCGCAATCGGTTATTAATGCTCCAGAAACACCAGGCACCATTAAAAGTTAAATTCCATGCCTGGCTGCAAACCTGGAGAACCTTGCTTGCCTGGTCTGTGAAACCACGCTGGCGAATGATGCGGCCTCACCGGGATGCAATGTGGCAAGGAATGAACGATTACCTCCGGCAGCGCTGGGGCATGCGGCCGGCAAATAACAAAGCATAAATCAAGAGTTGTCAGGCACGATGGAATCAATTAAATCACTCAAGAAACAGGTTCTGACTTTGAAAGATCACTGGACGCCCCAATTGAAAAATTTCGCCCGTGACCTGGGTCTGGTAGATGGTCATTCGGACTACACCAAATTTATTATATTAGGGCGCTCGCGCAGCGGCTCGAACATGCTGCGAGGTATGCTCAATGCGCACACGCAGGTGGTAACTTTCAGCGAAATGTTTAAGGATCCCCAAAGCATTGGTTGGGACATGCCTGGTTACCCCCAGAGTGGCAAGGTGTTTGATCGCTTTCAAAACCAAACGATAGATTTTATCGAGCAAGATGTGTTCAAGAAAATGCCGAGCTACGTGGGTGCTGTCGGCTTCAAGATTTTTTATTACCACGCATACGGCACCAGCCTTGAGCCAGTCTGGCACTACCTGCAAGAAAACCAGGACATCCACGTCCTGCATATCAAGCGCCAGAATATCTTAAAAACCCACCTGTCGCGAGTGCGGGCAGCCGTAACTGATAGCTGGATAAACCTGACGGGAGAAAAAGAGCAAACACCGGCGGTCGAGTTGGATTACGACGAATGCCTGGCCGATTTCCAACAGACCCGCGCCTGGGAAGAGGAGTTCGACCGGATATTTCAGGCCCACCCGCTCCTGGAAATTATTTATGAAGACCTGGCTCGGAATTATCAAGAACGCATGGCGGCTGTCTTCAACTTCCTGGGCGTCGAGCCTCAGCCGGTCCAACCGCAAACCTACAAACAAGGCAGCAAAAAATTGCCGGAGTCGATTTCAAATTATTGGGAATTAAAAGCGCGTTTCGCAGGAACTCCCTGGGAAACTTTTTTCACAGACTAAGTAGAGACCAATGCGGATTTTATTTCTTTCACGCTGGTATCCTTATCCGGCAAATAATGGGTCAAAACTGCGCATCCTGGCACTCTTGAAAGGACTGTCTGTAGAGCACGAAGTGACACTCATCAGTTTTTATGCACCCAGTGATGGCGAACCAGACCTGCGAAATTTAGAATCAATCTGCCGGAAAGTGATTCCCGTTGCGCGCAAGGACTTTAACCCAGGCAGCCTGAAATCCCGTCTTGGCTTTTTCAGCCTCACGCCGCGTTCGGTCTCAGATACTTACTCCCCAGAGGTCGAGAGCCATCTGAACGCCGAGCTGAGTGGCGGGTCTTACGAATTGGTGATTGCTTCCCAATTCGATATGGCATTATACGCAGGAAATTTCCAGGGCCTCCCGGCGGTATTTGAGGAAGCGGAAGTCGGTATCTATCATGACCGCTACCAAAATGCCATGGGTGCGGGAGAGCGCTTCAGGCACGGTCTTACCTGGTGGAAGCACAGCCGTTACTTGATGGAGCTTATGGATCAATTTGCAGTTTGTACGGTTGTTTCGGACCAGGAGCGTGAGATATTAAAATACATTTATCCTGGTTATAAACGCGTCGAAGTGATTCCAAACTGCGTTAATCTGGATGATTATGATAAGATATCCGGGTATCCTCCGGCAGTACCCAACCGGATGATCTTTATCGGTTCCTTGACGTTTGAACCTAATTACCAGGCCATGATCTGGTTCGTTACCCAGGTTTTCCCCAAGGTCCTTGAGAAACATCCTGACATTGAGCTGGTTATAACTGGCGATCACGGCCAGCGGTCATTTCCATCACAAACCAATGTAAAACTGACCGGTTATGTTGAGGATATTCGGCCGTACATTGTCTCATCATGGTTTAGTCTGGCCCCGATCCACTTTGGTGGTGGAACGCGGTTGAAGATCCTTAAATCCATGGCATTATGTACGCCCGTTATCGCCACTCCGAAGGGCGCCGAAGGGCTGGCAGTGGAACACGGAAAACATCTCCTCATCGCCAAGGATCCAGATGAATTCGCGGCCGCATGCTGCCAGCTGCTGGAGTCCCCGGCTTACGCGAGAGTCTCGCTAAAAACGCATTTGCGCTCGTGCAGCAGAATTATAATTGGCAGGCAGTTATACCCAGCTATCTTAATTTGGTGGCAAATGCAGCAAAAATATCGGAAAGTGCTCTTTCACACTAGCAGGCAATTATGCAAGGTAAGCTAAAGTCATCCGAAATATCACAATGGGTCAGGCGCCGGGAAATCCAGGACTGGCTGCCCTACGCAGCTGCATTAATCATCTTGCCGATCAGCGCGTTTTTGGCTTACCGCAGTTCGTTAACTTTGTTTCTTGTGGTTGTTGGCCTTGTATTTGGGACTGTCGGTGCCTTGTATTTGTTAAAAAATCTGCAGATCGGTGTCATTTTGATTATCCCTGTCAGCTTCCTGATTAGTTTCTCGATCGGTACTGGATCCCAGTCAACTATCAATGCAACCGTCATGGCGATCCTGCTCCTGACTGGTTTGTGGATCATCGATATGGTCGTCGTCAAAAGGCGCATCGACTTCATCGAATCGAGCACATTGTTGCCCCTGCTGCTTCTGGTTATTGTGAGTTTCCTGGCTTTTTTAAATGGCCAGCTGCATTGGTTTGACCTGGCAGGACCGGCCCCACTCACCGCCCAATTTGGTGGTTTGATGATGTTTGTGCTTTCGGCTGCTGTTTTTCTCTTGGTTGTATATCAAATTCGGGAAATCATCTGGCTCGAACGTTTAATCTGGGTGTTCATTTTTATTGGTACGTTTTTTATCATTTCTCGCTTCTTCCCATATCTAACCAGGCTGGTAAATCGTAATTTTGCCTTTGGTTCTACCGTAAGTCTGTTTTGGCTGTGGCTGCCAACACTAACAATCAGCCAGGGATTATTCAATTTCAAGTTGTCACGGGAAATCAGAGTTTTGTTGCTCGGGATTGCAGCTCTGACAATGTATTACGCACTCTTTTACGCATATGATTGGAAATCAGGTTGGGTTCCACCTATTGCCAGCATCTTACTGATGGTTTGGTTCGGATTTCCAAAATTACGGGGGATTGCTTTATTCGGTGGGCTGGTGCTTATCTTGCTCAACACCTCAATTATTTCAGATTTTGTCTCTGGGGGAGAAGATTACACGGTCCTGACGCGAGTAGAAGCCTGGCGAATCATGATTGAAATCATCAAAGTCAACCCATTTCTTGGGTTGGGTCCGGCCAATTATTATTGGTACACTCCGCTGTACTCAATCCTGGGATACGCAGTCTCGTTCAATTCTCATAATAATTTTATCGATATCGTCGCTCAAGTCGGCGTCTTCGGACTGATTTTTTTCCTGTGGTTTTCTTGGGAGTTGTTCAAGACGAGCATAAACACACTAAAAATTGCACCGGAAGGCTTTGCACGGGCGTATACAATTGGAGCGATCGGGGGATTGGGCGGCACACTGGTCGCTGCCTTTCTTGGCGACTGGGTGATCCCGTTTGTTTATAATGTTGGGCTGAATGGGTTCCGCTCGAGCATCTTCAGCTGGATTTTTCTCGGGGGTATGGTTGCTTTATCTTTAATACTTAAGAAAAGTAGCGGAGTCTCCTCAGAAGTATATTCCGAGGCTTTGTCCTCAAAGTAAAATAAGAGGTTTTGCACTATGATCGAACAAGAAATCAAGGATTACATCACTAAAAACCTGCTTTTCAGTGACGATGGCTTCCCCTATAGCGATGATGCATCTTTCCTGCAGGAAAGTATCGTAGATTCAGTCGGCATCATGGAACTGGTTGCATTTGTCGAAGACACTTATAAAATTCCGATCAAGGACGAAGAAATCGTCCCCGAGAATTTCGACTCCGTCACCAGCCTTTCAGCCTATGTCCGGCGGAAATCCGGCCCGGCTGCCTGAGCGGCTAAGGGCAGGCTAAAGAAAACAATTTATGCTCGTTCAAGAATTTCTCGAAAACAGTGCGGCCAGGCTGCCGGATAAAGTTGCCTTGATTTGCCAGGGTGAGCGCTACACCTATGCCCAGCTGGATGAGATGGCAAATCGCATGGCAAATGCACTGCGCTCTTTTGGCATCCAACGCGGCGACCGGGTGGCCATTTACATACCAAATTCGGCGGTCGTGGTCGTTTCCTTGTTTGCCATCCTGAAGGCGGACGCGATATTTGTTATCATCAACCACACCACGAAAAAGGATAAACTGGCCTATATTCTGAATAACTGCAGCACATCGGCACTGATTACCGAAAGCCGGCGCGCCAGTCTGGCGCGCGAGTTGGGATTGGAGACACCCTCACTGAAAGTGTGCATCCTGGATGGCGAACCCGCCGAAGGGCTTCCAGAGGGCGGTTCGGTTCTTTTTACAGAATTTGAGCATATCCAGCGTGAATTTCCCGCCGAGCGACCGGACTGCGGGAACATCGACCTGGATTTAGCCTGCCTCATTTATACCTCTGGTTCCACCGGGGATCCAAAAGGCGTTATGTCTGACCACAGTAATATGGTCTTTGCTGCCGGATCGATCATTCAATATGTTGGCAATGTTGAAGATGACATCATCATCGATGTACTGCCGCTGTCTTTCGATTACGGGCTTTACCAGCTACTAATGGCGTTCAAGTTCGGTGGCACCTTGGTGTTGGAACAATCCTTCACCTACCCCGCGGCCATTCTGCAAACGATGGCCCGTGAGCGGGTCACAGGGCTGCCAGGAGTACCGACGGTTTTTTCGATTTTAGTACAGCTAGATCTCAGCCCATATGATCTGGGCAGCCTGCGCTACCTGACAAACACCGCCGCGGCGCTCCCTCCCAGCCACATCTTACAACTGAGAGATAAGTTTCCTTCGGCAACACTCTTCTCAATGTACGGGTTGACTGAAACCAAACGCACCCTTTATTTGCCCCCGGAACAATTAGATGTCCGGCCAGCCTCGGTTGGTATTCCAATTCCAGGAACGGAAGCCTGGTTGGAGGATGGGGATGGTCAGCGTCTCGCAAACGGAGAAACCGGTGAGCTGGTTGTGCGCGGCCGGCATGTGATGCGTGGTTATTGGAATGATCCGGTGACCAGCGCCGCCCGTTTTCGCCCCGGCAAACTGCCTGGAGAACGGCTCTGTTATACAGGCGATTTATTCCGCACCGATGAAGATGGGTATTTTTATTTCGTTGGTCGCAAAGACGACATCATCAAATCCCGAGGGGAAAAGGTTGCCCCAAAGGAAGTCGAAAACATCCTCTACATGCTGCCAGGTGTGGTTGAGGCAGCGGTTGTGGGGGTTGATGATCCGGTCCTGGGTCAGGCTGTCAAAGCTTTCCTCGTTTTGGAGGGAGCTGAGTTAAGTGAAAAACAGGTCCTCGCCCACTGCCGGGCAAACCTTGAAGATTTTATGGTTCCTAAGTATGTTGAATTCCGAGATCAATTAGAAAAAACAAGTTCCGGGAAGATCAAGAAGACAGGCTTAAGGTAGGTAGGGAATGTGTGGAATCGTCGGGGTCGTTAATTTACAGGCAGGTCCGCCAATTGAGGAATTCCAGCTGCGACAGATGCTGGCAATGATCCGCCATCGCGGTCCAGACCAGTTTGGCGTTTATCTGAATGATCAGGTCGGTCTGGGGAGCGCCCGGCTGAGTATCATAGACCTGAGCAGTGGCCAGCAGCCCATCTCGAACGAAGATGAAACCCTGTGGATCGTGTTTAACGGCGAGATTTTTAATTACATCGAGCTGCGTCCAGAATTGGAAGCACGCGGGCATCACTTCTCGACCAACACGGATACCGAGATCATCCTGCACCTTTACGAAGATTACGGACCGCAATGCCTGTCTTTACTCAATGGCCAGTTTGCGATTGCCATTTGGGATGAAAAACGGAATTCACTGTTTCTTGCCCGAGACCGGGTTGGCATCCGCCCGATTTTTTACACGCTCAGCGGGAATACCTTTCTCTTTGGCTCAGAAATCAAAAGCCTCCTGGCTGATCCGCGTGTTGAGGCCAGGCTGGACAACCTGTCCCTGAACCAGATTTTCACCTACTGGAGTACCCTATCTCCCCGGACTGTATTTGAGAATATCTGGGAGGTTCCAGCCGGCCATTATTTACTAATCCAGGATGGCAATCTGCATATCGAGCCCTACTGGCAGGTTGAATTTCCCAATGCCGGTGAATCGGAGGATTATTCACGGACAAATAAACAGCAGGCCCAGGATTATCTAGAAGAATTTAAAAGCCTGCTGATCGACGCGACTCAGATCCGCCTGCGAGCAGACGTACCGGTTGGCGCGTACTTAAGCGGGGGCCTGGATTCTTCGACCACATCGGCTGTGATTCGCAATTACACGAACAACCGCCTGGATACATTTTCGATTGCCTTCAACGATCCTGCTTATGATGAAAGTCCCTATCAGTACCAGATGGCTGATTTCCTGGGTACAGACCATAAGGTAGTCCATGCTGATTACGGGGATATTGGGGAAGCCTTTATCCACTCGATCTGGCACACAGAGACGCCAATCTTACGTACATCGCCAGCACCCCTCTACCTGCTTTCTAAACTGGTGCGAGAGTCCGGCTACAAAGTCGTTCTGACTGGTGAAGGAGCCGACGAATTTCTGGCTGGCTATAACATTTTTAAAGAAGCCCAAATTCGCCGCTTCTGGGCTCAACAACCAGATTCCCAGATCAGGCCCATGCTGTTGCAAAAACTTTACCCTTATATCTCCAGTTTGGCCGAAGGGGGCAGCTACATCCGTTCCTTTTTTAGCTATGCACTCACTGATACAGATCGCCGGGACTACTCGCATGCCATCCGCTGGCACAATACCGCCCGTACCAGGCGGTTCTTTACAGACCCACTCAGGCATGCTGCGGACGACAATCCCGCAATTTTTGACATTAAATACCCTGCGGATTTTGACCGCTGGAGTCCTCTCAGCCAGGCGCAGTACCTGGAAATTTCAATTTTCCTTTCCCAGTATCTGTTATCTTCCCAGGGGGACCGGATGGGAATGGCACACTCCGTAGAGGGGCGCTTCCCATTCCTGGATTACCGGCTGATTGAATTCAGCAATCGTTTACCCTCCTCCCTGAAACTGAACGGGCTTACCGAAAAATACATCTTGAAGAAAGTTGCTCAAGAATGGATTCCACCGGAAATCTGGCAGCGACCAAAACGACCCTACCGGGCCCCTATCCAACGCAGCTTTTTTAATCCTCGACTGGAGGAATTTGTTAGCGATTTACTCTCCAGCGACCGCCTCAACAAGTCCGGCCTTTTTAAACCCAATGCGGTCCAGCAGCTTGCCAGCAAAGCTGCTTCCAACGGGCGATTGAGTGAGACAGACGAAATGGCGCTGGCCGGGATTATCTCTACCCAGCTGGTTTATGAACAATTCATCGCAGACTTCCGTATGCCTGCCCCATTGGGAGATAACGATGATATCAAAGTCAATGATCGGCGGCTCGTCCGGAGCGGCTGATTGCAGGAGGCAAGTTTGAGCCAGTTTAACAAACACATTTTGGATATTGATGCGGCTGGTGAAGTAAACCGGTTGATTCAGCTCATGCGAGATACCGTCCACAAACAAATGCGGCGAGGCGGTGTTGTGCTGGGGATCAGCGGCGGAGTTGATTCTTCGGTCGTTTTGGCACTGTGCGTGCGCGCCTTCAGTCCAGAACGGGTTATCCCGCTGATCTTGCCCGAGAAAGATTCGGACCCAATCAGCGAGCAAATCGCTCGCAGTCTGGCCAACCAGTTGGGAGTTGAACCAGTCACCGAAGTAATTACACCAGCACTGGATGGATTTGGCTGTTACCCGCGCCACGATGAAGCAATCCAGCGCGTGTTTCCAGAATATGACCCCCAGGCGGGCTATAAAGCCAAAATCGTGCTTCCGCAGAGTCCCCTGGAAACCCAAACCCTGAACGTCTTCTATCTAACCATAGTTGCACCGGATGGCACCGAGCTAACCAAACGCTTGCCACCCAAGGATTACTTCCAGATCGTTGCGGCATCCAACTTTAAACAGCGCACGCGCATGATGTATATGTATTACCATGCAGAGCTGCGAAATTATGCGGTTGTTGGCACGGCAAACCGAAACGAGCACGAACAGGGATTTTTCGTCAAATATGGCGATGGTGGGGCAGATCTTAAACCCATTCTGCATTTGTATAAGACCCAGGTGTACCAGCTGGCTGAATTTCTTGGCATCCCCGAGGAGATTCGCTCGCGACCACCCACATCCGATACCTACAGTGCTCCCAGCACTCAGGAAGAGTTTTTCTTCCGCCTGCCGTTTGAAACGATGGACCTGCTGTGGCATGCCCAAGAGCAGGGATATTCACCCGCTGAGGTTGCGCAAGTCATGAATCTGACCGAAGAGCAAGTCCTCAATGCATACAACGATTTCACGCGTAAAAATCGAACCACGGACTACCTGCGCCAGCCGCCGGTCGTTTTTGGTTAATTCTTATCGGTATCCGTTTTCAAATAGAAAAGGTGGTATCTCCAGATGTACCGAATTTTCTTATGGATCAGCGTACTTGTACTGCTGATCACCGCCTGCACGCCAGGCAACCCGACTCAGTTGGCCAGTCCAGGCACAACTGAGCAACCGGTTGAAACCGCCAGCCCAACCACGGACGACAAGACCGCGACTAGCGAACCATTGCCTTCACCGACTTTGGGTGCTAGCCCAACCCAGGTGCCGCAGATCAGCGAAACCACCCCGACGACTGAAACTCCGCTTGTTTCGCCAACGCCACCTCCGATTGAGCAAACTCCCACATTGATTAATCCAGACGAAACCGGAGCCATAATTATTGATCATAATTCTGTCGATCTTTTCGAACAGATCCCCATCGAATACCTGGAAGCTGCACGTGACTTAAAAGCAGCCTGGTTTGATGCATCCGTTGGAAAGAATATTGATGAAGCACTGGACTGCCTGGCTGCAACCTCATGGAGTTCGTCTCCGGCGTACTGCCGGCGAGATTACACCGGGGAGACATTTAACTTTGAAACTTTCAACCAGCAAGATCTGTCTGCCGGGCGGGTACCAGATCGCATACTTTTCGAGCCAAACTCATCCTTGTATGATCGCTCCAAGTGGGCATTCCAGCTTGCATCGGGCTTGTGGGATGAAATGATCCGCGACTTTATCCAAAATGGGGATGAGCTTACCAACCAGTTTGATGTGGTTTCGTTAAAATTTAATTACTCCCACGTTTCAGAGATGGGTACGATCGCTGGCGAACGGGACGCCGATGGCACTTACCATGGTGGCTTTTTGGATCCTGACCCTGGTAACCCGGAGCGGTGGGATATCTCCGATCTGCAATCTTTCCAGGCCGAACATCCGGAAACAATCCTTTTTTATTGGACAACCAGCCTAGCAAGGGCAATTGGCACGCAAAGCGCTGTCGACTTCAACCAGGCCATGCGTCAGTATGCCCTGGAGAACGGTTTAATGTTGTTTGACCTGGCAGATATTGAATCTCACGATCCGGATGGGAACGCCTGTTTTGACGCGCGGGATGGCGTTTGTTACTGCAATACAAATCAATGTGAAGACTATACGGGTCAAAATCCGCCCCAATCATGCGATTGGGATGATGGCCTGGAAATACCAGCAATTTGCCAGGACTACACGACCGAAACGGAAGGTGGGCATCTTGGTAGCGTGTCGGCGGGGAAGATTCGCATCGCGAAAGCCTTCTGGGTCCTGATGGCACGTATTGCCGGGTGGGATGGGAAAACCCCGTAGGTGGGGCGAACAGCGATGAAAATCTTACTGCTGACCCAAATTCTGCCTTACCCACCCGATGCCGGTCCAAAAGTAAAGACCTGGCATGTGTTGAAGTATCTTGTCAATGCAGGGCACGAGGTCATTTTGGCCACGTTTGTGCGTCCCGAAGAGGAACCCTATCTCGTCGAAGTCCGCCAGTACTGCTCAGAAGTACACGAAGTCCCGATCCGCCGCTCCCGATTCAAGGACGTATATTACCTTCTGCTCAGCAATCTCACAGGACGCCCGTTTTTGGTCGAACGCGACGATCTTGGGGAAATGCGCCGGCTCGTCAGCAAATTGGTCACGGACGGCGATTTCGATGTAATCCATGCCGACCAGCTTACCATGACCCAGTTTGCCTTTCCCGGGCGCAGCCTGCACAATCGCTTTCCAGGAGTTTCCCCGCGCCTTGTATTTGATGCGCACAATGCAGTCTGGACGATCGTGGAGCGCATGCGCGAGAATGCCGCCTGGTACCTCAAGCCCGTGCTTGCTTTGGAAGCCGGAAGAGTGCGCCGTTACGAAGCCGAGCTCGTTCAGAATTTCGACTACACTCTGGCAGTAACCGACCTGGACAAAGAGGCATTATTAGAAACAATCCCGGTCAAAGATAAAAACGGGGCGGCCCGGCAGATCACAGTCGTCCCAATCGCCGTGGATACCACCTTGCAGGCTCCGGTTGTCCGCCAGCCCGCCTCCCATCGGATTGTCACCCTGGGAACGCTGCATTATCCCCCGAATGCAGATGGGATTCGCTGGTTTGCACGCGCGGTTTTTCCCCTGGTTAAGGCTCAAAAGGCAGATGCGTACCTCACGATTATTGGAAAAAATCCTCCAGCGGATTTTACCGAACTGGCCGCGAACTCAGCGAGCTCAATTGAAGTTACCGGCTATGTGCCAGATCTGACTCCTTACTTCGAACAGGCCTGCCTGGTAGTGGTGCCGGTCAGAGCCGGGGGCGGGATGCGCGTCCGCATTTTGGAGGCTTTCTCCAGGGCAATGCCGGTGGTTACCACGACCGTCGGGCTGGAAGGCATTCACGCGGTCGTCGGGCAGGATGTTCTGGTTGAAGACACACCGGAGGGCTTCGCTGCCGCCGTTGTTGCTGTACTAAATGATCCTGAATTGCAAAACAGGCTGGCAGAAAATGGGCGCCGGCTGGCGGAAAACCGCTATGATTGGCAGGTAGTGCTTGCAGAAATGAACTCCATCTACCACCAACAAACCGATCGACAAAGAAGTGACCGTGCAAACTGAAACCCGACTTAATCCAAAGAAAATCCTGATTGCCATCCTGGCCATCGCCGTTCTGCTGCGGGTGGCTATGGCTTTGTATTTGGGCAATACCGTAGAGACTCTTGCCGGGACTTACGATCAGATTTCGTATCATACACTCGCCAACCGCGTGCTAGGTGGCTATGGTTTTACATTTGATACGTTCTGGTGGCCGGCCACTTTTCCAGGCACCCAGACAGCCCACTGGAGTTATCTCTACACCTTCTATTTGACGGCAATTTACGCGATTTTCGGTCCGAATCCGATCATTGCCCGGATTCTTCAGGCGGTATTTGTCGGAATTTTACAGCCATATCTGGCTTATAAGCTGGGAAAAACAGTGTTCGGTGAGGCCGTGGGGCTGGCAAGCGCCGCGATCACAGCGATCTATATCTATTTTATTTATTACAGCGCCGCGTTGATGACCGAGCCATTTTACATTTGTGCCATTCTCGCCAGCCTTCTGCTTGCCATCCGACTCGGCCAGCACACCCCAGAGCAGGCTTCCACACCGAAATCAGAAATACGTACATGGCTCCTGCTGGGGATTACCTTCGGGATTGCCATTCTGCTGCGACAATTATTTCTTTTGATCATTCCCTTTATCCTGGTTTGGATTCTGTTCGCCCGCTGGCGGACGAAACAGACATTGGGGATTGGTGGCGCACTGCTGTCTGTTGCAGTGGTCGCGGGCATGATCCTGCCGTTCACCCTGTTCAATTTCCAACGCTTTGACCGTTTCGTGCTCCTTAACACCAATGCCGGATTTGCGTTTTTTTGGGGTAATCACCCAATCCACGGCACACATTTTTATGCAATACTGCCACACGAGGTGGGTAATTACCTGGAGCTCATCCCGCGCTCCTACCTGGATGAACGGATGAGTGAAGCTCAGCTGGACCAGGTTTTGCTTCGAGATGGGATCCAGTTCGTGATTGATGACCCGCTGCGCTATATTTTGCTTTCCTTAAACCGCGCCAAAGATTATTTTGTTTTTTGGCCGTCAGCCGATTCCGATCTGATCAGCAACCTGTCCAGATTGTTGAGTTTTACGCTCTTTTTACCATTTATGATTTATGGAGTGGTGCTTGCCCTGGCAAACCGCAGTCCAATTGGAAAGATTACCTGGCATTCACCAGTTGTCTTGTTATTGGCCTACTGCCTGGGTTATACGGCCATGCACATGCTGACCTGGACACTTATCCGCTACCGCCTGCCTGTGGACGCAGTGATGATCATTTTTGCCGGGTTGGCAATAATCCATCTCACAAACCGCATACCCGCCTTGCGCCGGCTCACCGGAGCGCTTTCCACCCCATGAGCGCATATCAGGAATCCTTGCATATACTTTATATCGTACCCTACGTCCCTAACCTGATTTATGTCCGGCCATTCCAGATGATTCGTGGTTTGATCGCACAGGGGCATCAGGTAAGTGTTGCCACCCTGTGGTCCAATGAAGCAGATCGTGAGTCGATTGCGAATTTAGAAAAACTGGGCGCAGATGTATTTTCTCGCTCCCAACCGGTCACTCGGTCTCTAATGAATGCCATCGCTGCCCTGCCCCGCAAAACACCGTTACAGGCCGTCTACAGCTGGCAGCCCACCCTGGCAGCCGCACTCGAACGCCTGCTCATGCAAACCAACGGTAAAGCGCCCTTCGATATCATCCATGTCGAACACCTACGGGGAGCACAATATGGCTTGTACGTAAAACAACTGCGCACCCGGCCCGGCTACGCCTATCTCAAACAGGTACCCATTATTTGGGACAGCGTCGATAGTATCAGCCATCTTTTTCGCCAGGCTTCCAAAAGCAGCAAGAAAATCAGCAGCCGGCTGATAACTCGGCTGGAGCTACCCCGGACAGAAAAATACGAACAGATGCTGGCAAGCAGCTTCGATCATGTCCTGGTTACTTCCCACGTCGACCAATCTGCCCACCAAACCAATATGGCCGATCAAAAACCATCCCTCATCAGCGTCCTACCCAATGGGGTTGACCTGGATTATTTTCAACCAGTTAGTGCAGTGGCGCGCGAATCCGGCAGCCTGATCGTCAGCGGCAAAATGAGTTATCATGCCAACGTCACGATGGTCCTTTACCTGGCAATGCAAGTGATGCCGCTTATCTGGCGCGAAGTTCCTGGTGCTCGCCTGCTGATCGTTGGCAAAAATCCTGGCAAACAAATCAAAAAACTGGCCGAAAACCCGCAAATTGAAGTCACCGGAACCGTACCTGATTTACGGTCTTACTTGCAGCGGGCTGCTGTCGCCGTAGCACCCATCCAGTATGGCGCCGGAATCCAGAATAAAGTCCTGGAAGCAATGGCCTGCGCGACACCGGTCGTATGTACGCCCCAAGCTGTTACTGCCCTGCAGGTACAGGTTGGTCAAGATCTGCTTACCGCCGATACACCAGAGAGTTTCGCGTCAGCCGTAATAAACCTGCTGAAAGATGAAAAACGGCGAGCTGCGTTGGGACAATCCGGACGGGCGTACGTCGAAAATTTTCACGATTGGAAAAATATCACTCGTGATCTCACCGCGATATATCGCCAGGCTGCCGCCAATCTTGTCCAAACTCCCCCAGATTAACATAACAATAGTGTAATGATGTAGAATCAGTAATTCGGTTAAAATTTTAGTTTAGACGGATAAGAGAAGAAAGAGACTTTATGGAAATTCGCACATTAGTAAATCCTTTGCTGCGTTGGTGGTGGCTAATCCTTGCCTCGACCCTGGTAGCTATGATTTCAAGTTTTATCGCCACGCTGCGACAGCCTCCGATTTACCAGTCTCAAACAACATTGATCATCGGTCGTGCGATTGCCGATCCAAATCCCTCTACCGGCGAATTCTACCTGGCAGAACAGCTTGCCGCTATTTATGCCGATATAGCCAATCGCGAGCCAGTACGGAATGCCACCATGCAGGCGCTTGGATTAAGCTCATTACCCAGTTATATCGCCCAAGCACAACCTCAAAGCCAGATTATCCAAATCCAGGTGACTGATGTAAACCCGGTTCGAGCGCAAGCAGTGGCGAATGAGCTCGGCAGGCAGCTCATCCTGCAAAGCCCCACGGCTGCCAACCCGGAAGACGAAGAGCGGCGAAAATTTGTGACTGACCAGTTAAATCGCCTGCAGTCACAGATCAACCAAACCCAGACTGATATCGAGACACTCCAGGAACAGCTTGGCAACTTGACAAGCGCCCGGGAGATTAATGACGTTCAGAACCAGATCAGCTCCTTGCAAACGGTTTTGAATACACTCCAGTCAAACTACAATGGTCTGCTTGCCAATACCGAGCAAGGAGCTGTTAACACCCTGGCTGTGATCGATGTAGCCAATCTGCCGCGCCAACCCATTGGCCCAAATAAACCCATGACCATCTTGCTTTCGGGAGCGATTGGCTTTGCGCTCGCTGCTGCTGCTGCCTATTTGATCGAATTCCTTGATAATACAATCAAGACTCCTGATGAAATTACCAGCCTTTTTGGCGCTCCTATCATTGGACGGATTGGTGAATTTCCGGAGGATCAAGCCAGCTGGAAATTGGTTTCCGAAGTCCCCCGCTCACCCATCGCAGATTCTTTCCGGGTATTGCGGACAAATTTGGATTTTGCCAACGCAGCCAAACCGCGCAAGATTATTCTCGTATCCAGTGCGGATCTGGGGGAAGGTAAAACGACAGTTGCGAGTAACCTGGCCGCAATCTTTTCCCAGGCAGATCGCAAAGTCGTGCTGTTAGATGGTGATTTAAGGCGCCCCAGCCTGCACCAATGGCTGGAAAAAACTAATCCCACTGGTTTGAGCGATATCTTCCGCAACAGAATTACATTGTGGGAAGCGATTACAACCACCTCAGATAAGAATATTTCCTTAATCACAAGCGGGCCTCTGCCGCCCAATCCAACCGAGCTGCTTGCATCACCCAAGATGGACGAAATCCTCGAAAATCTGCGCGAGATCGCGGACGTCATTATTATTGATGGGCCGCCATTCTTAGTCCCTGATGCCTCAGTCCTGGCTGATAAGGTGGATGGGGTGATCGTTGTAGTGCGTCCCCGCTATTCCCGCCGGGGATCGGTGAAAGCGATGGCAGAAAACCTCAACCGCATCGGAGCCGATGTCATCGGAGTGGTGATCAACCGCATCCCCAAGAGCCGTGGCGGTGAATTTGATACCTACTATGAGGGTTACTCCCAAAAATATACCCCCAAACCTCCGGCACCAAAAGCGAAGGGTTCGGGGACTTTCTCCCCGCAAAAGTACCTGTCTATGTTGAAAGGTAAGGCTTCGTCCGATAAGGATGCCCCCTAAAAGACTCAGTTGCCACGCTAAAAAGGAGCTGTCTTGCCCAGACAGCTCCTTTTCATTTTAAGGGTCTCCCCAGGTGATTTCCAGAGTTGGGCGGTACGTCCGGCCTTCCGGCCAATCACCGAATTCTGAGGATACGAAGTATTTCCCGCTATGGTAGGTGCCATCAGCTGAATACACGGCCAGGTTAGCTGAGCTGCCTGAGCCATAAGCCTGTGCGACAGCCAGGGTAACGTCCCAGGAATAGGGAATATATGGCCAGGGTGGGCCAGAGGGCTCTACCCAGGTCTGAGCCACATTTTCAAGTGCCAGGGGCGCACTGTTCCAGCTCAAATTGGCGTCATCAAAATCTTCCGCCAGGGAAAACACCTGGATTAATGATCTCTCTGCCAGGGTTGGGTCCGAATTCCCAAACAAGTGCAGCGTCAAGGTGGCTCTGGTAATTACTTTACCACTGGGAATACTTTGCAGGGGAAATGACACGTAATACTTCGAGAAGCACGGCCAATCAGCCAAGTCCCCCTGGTTTTGGACATTAAAATCAACCGAGCCGCCAAATGTATCGAACCCCCATCCATTCCAAATATATGTCGGATCACCAGGGCATAGGTTACTCGTGGTACCACCCACCGCGGCATCGCGGACCATGATCCCATTCAAACCATTCCGCAGGATGACTGTGCCTGTATTTGGGATAGCCGCGGGGACATAAGCCGGCAGACCAAAACGGAGCTCGCCCCAGGTGCCCGGTTGGGAAGGATTAAAGGATTCTGGCCATGATTTGACCGAGAATGCACTGCCATTGGCATCTTCCCGGTCATAGACAGCCAGGCCGAAACGCCAGGTGTTTCCGGCAGCAGGCATACCCGCAATTCCAAGGCTGGCAAAAGGAATGTGATATTCAATCATCCAACCCCGATTATTCTGGTTATTATTTAACCCCCCTACTGTGCTGCTTTCCCACCGATTGCCATCCGATGTCGTGAAATTCAGCGTGGAATTTGCCCAGGTGGTGCCATTGCCGCGGTAAGCCGCCTGGTATGCAGCGCGATCCTCGAAGGCATTAATTTGTGCATCCAACCGGTAAGTGCTATTGGTCAAGCCCAGCCCGCTGCCTGAAAGATCGAATGCGAGCGAGACAGAGTCCCAGTTCAGCAAATCTGACTGGGATGGTGTTACATCGTACCAGAGAAGACGATCGAATACAGAGATTCGAACCACAATTTCTGATTGGGTATAACCAACTCGGACATCCGTATAATTATCATTCAAGGAAACTGCACCAAACCAGAATATTGCGGCCTGGCTAAAGAGCACATTATTTTGAAAATAGGGAACATTTACCCGGCGATTGCCTGCCGGTTCAGGAACTGGCGGGGGTGCGGGGCGCTGGATGGCAGGTAGATACACAAAACTTGTTTCCTCGGGTTGCTGAGGAACAGGCGGCGCATCCTGGGCAGCCGCCCCTGACAAAAAGGCACCAAATGTACTGCCTATAACCAGGGCTGCCACCAACGAAACAAGCGCAAGTCGCTTTCCTGAAAACTTTTGAAATGGATAATCCACAGTAAGCCTTCCATGAATTTGCTGGATAAATCAAACACCCTAACCATAATGGATAACGTCCAGTTGCATCAATGGCGCTTTGGTACCACAGCACACAATATCATCGTTCACCGCGAACTCTTAGGGTAGGATCAGAGCTATCCAAGGATGGCTACGCGGTCGGTGACTCCATGTTCGCTGCGTCCTCCGGTAGAGTGAGAAAGGCTCCCAGATCCTGCATGTGAATTCCTTGAAGATCGCCAACAATTTCTTGCTCAGAAAAAAATTTGGTATTATCCTCACATATTGAAGAGAAATGTTCGTAACCAAACAAGAACCTGGGAGGAGAGATATGTCGGATACCTATTATCGGGAACGCGCAGCCCGCAGAACACGAATCATCTGGTTGGTGGTTGGGGCCATCATCTCGGTTCTGTGCATCGGATTTTCCATTAACCGGATCTTTTGGGATGAATGCACTCAAAGTTTTGACCGCAGTCCGGAGGCTGTCGTTCGGAGCTTTGTCGAGGCCGTGGCTGCCGGGAATGCCGAGCAACCGCGTCGCTGCTGGTGGGATGAGGCTTATTTCGATCTGGAGAGCGGGTGTTCGGAAATCTGCATAGAGCGGTTACTGGGTACGCCGTTCGATGTCGAAGACATTCAGGCTGGGGAACAGAACCTTACCGAAGCGAATCGAGCCCATCGGGAAATGGCCGTTACAATTTCCTGCGGTCCTGGCGGCGAACAGCACAGCGCAGTAATCCTGTTAGACAGCATCCGCCAAAATGTACCCTGGCAGCATTGGAAAATCCTGCAGAGTGACTTTGGTGGTCTGCTCGCCGAGCCGTGGTGCCAGTAGGAATGTGACGAATATTGCCGGAAAAATAGTCTTTAGACACTCGCCAGGTAAACGAAAGTTGGTATGATAGAAGCAACCAGGGATGCCTGCAACAGGCATAAGTTTCAATCCTGGTTACCCAGGAGGCTGATATGCAAGATATGACCGAAGCAGTACTGGAACTCGTTCGCCTGGCAGCGACCAGCCTGCCGCCAGATGTCGAAAAGGCAATACGCGCTTCTGTGGATGACGAAGCCGAAGGAACCGCAGCACGCGGCGCGCTTGAATCGATTATTAAAAATGTGGAGCTGGCGCGCCAGCAATCCACACCGATTTGCCAGGATACGGGTACACCGATTTTTTACGTTTATTACCCAGAAGGCTGGAGCACGCGTAGGCTACGCGAACAAATTCGCACGGCGGTTGCCCAGGCCACAAATTTAGCTTACCTGCGGCCGAATGCCGTCGATTCTCTCAGCGGAAAAAATAGTGGTGATAATCTCGGCGACGATCATTTTCCGTCAATCCACTTTGAAGAAGTGGAAGGCGAAACGCTGATCGTCGACTTGATGTTAAAAGGGGGAGGCTGCGAGAACGTGGGCGCCCAATATAAGCTCCCTGATAATCGCCTGGGAGCCGGGCGGGACCTGGCTGGAGTCCGCAAAGTGGTCTTGGATGCAGTCCACCAGGCGCAGGGCAAAGGCTGTGCTCCGGGAATCCTGGGTATCGCCATCGGTGGTGATCGCGGCTCATCCTATGCTGCGTCAAAAGAAGTGTTGTTCCGCGCCCTGGAAGATGAAAACAGCAATCCTGAGCTGGCACAGATGGAGCAACAGCTCACCGATGAAGCCAACCAGCTCGGGATCGGTCCGATGGGTTTTGGTGGCAACACCACTTTATTGGGTGCCAAGATCACCGGACTGCACCGGCTGCCCGCCAGCTATTTTGTCACCGTCTCTTACATGTGCTGGGCGTATCGCCGCCGCAGGATGACAGTTCAAAACGGCGCAGTCAGCTACAGCTAAGAAACCGAAAAGGAGCCCAGGATGTATTCCTTGAATATACCTATCCAAAATGAGGAAATCCGCCGTCTCAAAGTTGGCGATCCTGTTGGACTTAACGGGATTATGCTAACCGGGCGGGACGCTGTTCACAAGTGGCTGGTGGATACGTTTATCAAAAAAACACGTGCGCCTCAAGGCGACGACGAATCAGTTTATGAGGCCATCAAACCCTTGCTGGCTGGGGGTGTAATCTACCATTGTGGTCCCGTGGTTGCCGGCTTGGACACCGGTAATTATCGCTTTGTCGCCGCAGGCCCCACGACCAGTATTCGAGAGGAACCCTACCAGGGTGATGTGATGCGCCACTTTAATGCCAAAGGGGTCATAGGGAAAGGCGGCATGGGTGCCAGGACGCTCCAAGCCTGTCAGGAAGTCCCCGGGGTATATTTCCATGCCATTGGCGGCGCGGCGTCTTTGATCGCACAATCCGTTACCCAAGTTCTCGGAGTTTACAAACTGGAGTTCGGGGTGCCAGAGGCGATCTGGGTGATCGAAGTCAAAGATTTCCCGGTAGTCGTGACAATGGATGCGCATGGTTCCAGCCTGCACGACGAAGTTGAAGAACACTCGCGCCAGGTGCTGGAAGAATTATTAGCTGCTTAAGTCAGGCATTGCAACCAAACAGGCACGGTCCGCATGACCGTGCCTGTTTTCGTCTATTAACCTCAGTTCAGGATCAGTGGAGCCTGTGATTATTTCAGGTAATATAGCCATCTGAAATACCCAAACAATCTCGTCTCTTTTTCTATATCCCGAATTAACTCGAAAATTACACTTCATCAAAGTGAGGGATAGCCCCGGATAAAAACTTTTCAGGCTCACGCTCAAAGGTACGCATACATGCAGGCAGGCAGAAATAAATTGGCTTACCAACATGGAGTGCCACCGGGGTATTCTCGTCGAATGGTGCGATACCTCCGCATGCAAATTCCACCGGAGTGCCCGGACGTGGCAGCAAGTCAGCAAATTCAGGGAGACTCATGTCCCAGTGGCTTCAAGTTCTTCCAACATAGCGGCATCCCGCTTTAAATTACGATTACGAACATAGAGACTGACGATGTAAATCCCGAGCACGAAGAAAATGACACCGTATCCCAATAACATATAATTGGTAGTCTCTGCCGGCCCATCTTGCAGCAAAATGCTCAATAATTCCATATGGTTTTCCGTCCTTTACTCTGCTAATTTCAAGCGCAGCTGCTCAACTTTTTGCTGCAGGGTGCCAATGCGAATGCGGTGCCAGTACAAGTCTACGAACAAAACAGTGAAAGTGAGTATACTGAACAGCATGGTTTGCAGCATACGCGGGGTCATGTTAAATCCACCTTCACCACCGCCTCCACCACCAATCACAACCGGATGGATCGATTGCAGCAGGCGAATGGACAGGAATGACAAAGGAACACTAATAAAGCCCAGGATGGCGTACACAGCTCCAAACCGGGCACGACGCTCTGGGTCTTCAATCCCCTGGCGCAACAATAGATAGGCCGCGAAAATCAGTTCTGCAATCGCGGCTGAGGTAAGCCGCACGTCCCAGGTCCACCAGGTATTCCAGGCCGGGCGTGCCCAGATGGAGCCGGTTACGATGGCAACGAAGAAAAACACAACACTGAGTTCAACTGCCGCCAATCCCCAAACGTCCCATTTCATATTCTTGGTGCGTAAATAGGCGATCCCGGCGATAGCTGCGACACCAAAGCCCACCATGCCTACCCAGGCTGTGGAAACGTGAAAGTAAAACACACGCTGCACATTGCCCATCACAGCTTCCAGCGGGGCGTACATGAACACCATTGCTGTTGCAACGAGCATCAGACCGATCGTTAGAATATCCAGGACAACAAGCGCTTTGGGTTTGCGATCCTCCATGACGTGTTCCTCCTTAGTAAGGTTTTACTCTTCAACAATATAATCGAACACCATAAAAGCGGCAGCGGTAAAGATTACGTCATAAACTACCAGCAAGCTCAGCCAGGGTTGGATTTCGTTAAATGCCCAACCTTCTAAAAACCCGGTACTGGCTTTAACAGCCGAAATGATCACCGGGATCACGAGGGGAAAGAGCAGGATCGGCAGAAGCATGTCCCGGCTGCGGGTTTGAATGGAAATGGATGAAAGCAGTGTGCCCACTGCCACATATCCCAATGATCCCAGCAGGATAACCAGAAGCAAACCGGGTATCAGCACGTTAAAGTTGTACAACAGGCTGTAAACCGGCAAGACGATCACTGCGATTATGAGGATGAACACCAGGTTGCTGATCGCTTTGCCAAAATAGATTGCGCTGCGATCTACAGGTGCCAGCAGCAAACCATCCAGGCAGCCACGGTCTTTTTCCATCGCCATAGAACGGTTCAAACCCAGCGTACCGGCAAATGCAAGCGTGACCCAAATCACACCAGGTGTCACCGTTTCCCGCAGACGGGGCTGTAAATCCAAGGCAAAATTAAAAATCAATATTACCAGCAGGGCAAAAACTAACATCGCTGACAGCAGCTCGCGACTGCGGAGCTCTGCCGCCAGGTCTTTCCAAACTATCGCCCGCGTGGCTTTCCACAGGCTGGGTGAGGCCAGAGTGACTCTGCTTTTGTCTTGATCGGGCAAGGGATGGACCGTATCGTTTGAAAGTGTGTCAGTTTGAGAGTCAGCCAATGTCAGATCCGATGCCTGGAATGTAGTTGGGGGATAGGCTCACGGTTGCGCAGTGACTTCACGGTAGATACCGAGAAGCTGGTTTGGATCGATCTCAGAACGGTTAACAGTCGCTGCAATGACACCCCGAGACAGGATATCAAAACGAGAGGCCAGGTCGGCTGCGCGTGCCAGATCGTGAGAAGTCATCACAACCGTCCGGCCGCGTGCCGCCACTTCTTTCAAAACCGTATCCAGCATGGCACAGGCATCCTGATCGAGACCGGTGTGAGGCTCATCAAACAACATCACTTCCGGGTCGTGCATCACCGATCGACCAATCGCCAGGCGCTGCTGCATACCCCGCGAGTAAGTACGAACCAGGTCCTTACGCCGGTTCTCCAATCCAACCAGTACCAGGACCTCGGTGACGCGCTCTTCCAGACCAACCACACCATACAAACGCCCAAAAAATCGTAGATTTTCCTCTGCTGTCAGATCGCCGTAGAGCAAAGGTTGGTGGGACACCACCCCCAACCGCCGGCGCACCGCCGGGGCGTCTCCCGGCAAACGGTAACCGGCTACTCGCACTTCGCCCAATGTTGGGCGCGATAGTGACGCAAGAATCCGTAAAAATGTGGTTTTCCCGGCTCCATTTGGCCCAAGCAGGGCAACAAATTCGCCCTGCTCCACGTCGAAGGATAGACCGCGCAGGATGGTTTTAGGACCAAAACGCTTTACGAGCTTATTTACCTTGATCATCGGTCGGTGTTCTCACCTGGAGTCGTACACATCACGATTCGCTTGATTCTTTAAGAAGTTCTTTCAGCACAGACCGGCGCTGGAGGTAAGCATCCTCGGGAATCTCTCCGGCAGCATACAAATCATCCAGAGCAATGATCGCATCCATGATGGTTTCGGGATCATCATAAACCTGATCGACAGCTTCACCGGCTTGCTCAGCGAAATCCTCGGGTGCCCCTAGCGGCTCGAGATCACGAGCATTCCGCCGGTACAACCAGACACCCGCACCGACCAGTACAAGCCCGAGCGCCGCTAGCCCAACCACCAGGCTGGTGCCAGAGGTGGAGCTGCTCATAAAACCCAACATCCCCGCATCTCCGGGCAGACCGGATAGTGTGTACTCTAATTTACGACCAGCCGGCAAGCTGTCGCCTGTATACATCTCATACGTTTCTCCCTGGACGTCGCGGGAGCCGGTATCCTGCAAAAAATCGCTGCGTAGCTTGACTCCATCCGCCGGGGTCATCACAATCATCGCATCGATCGGCAAAGTAAATTCCTGGATCAAGTCGGCTTTACGATCATAGGGTATATCAAAGGCATACATCACCTGATATTGGCCCTGACCCGGCCGGACCGGTGCCGTATCGAGAAAACCTTGCGGGGATTGCAAAAAGCGATCGCCCAGCTGACCATCCTGAAACTGGAGATTGGTAGCACCTTCAGGCAATGTAAATTCGACTACACCGCCGTTCTCCGTTGATGAAACAACTGTTTTTTCGGACGGGTTGGATATGACATATAGTTGGACGACCTGTACGACATTCTCCCGGGAAAAATCAAAAAACACGTGCAGGCGGTCTACTGTCAGCTCCGATGTGTCCTGCGTAGCGTCATAGATGGTGAGCGGCAGATCGATTTCTCCCTTTCCGGGTTCGACAATCGCCACATCCGAGCCATAGGTTGCGCCGCCGAAATCAGTGGACACCACATAAACCCGCTCCGGGGTAAAGTCGACACCTTCGAACAAATAAGTCCCATTCGAATTGGCGTTCGTGGTCGCGGTATAAACGAGCTGCATGTGGTCGAAGCCATTCAGCATGATGCTTACGTCACCTGGTATCGCACCTCCGCTGGCGTTGATCACTTGCCCGCTGACAATGCCCTTTCCGATTGCCGGTTTCTCACCCGTAGCGGGGTTTTCGGGAACCGATTGCTCGCCAGTTTGCCCCGTCTCCGGAACAGTGCTGCCTTCAGATGGGGATTCCGGCACGGAACCGACTTCCGTGGCTGGGCTGGTAGCGAACCCCATCTGGCGGATGTACGCTGCCAGGCTCCAGATCTCATCTTCAGTAAGCTGGTCTCCATAGGCAGGCATCGCATCCCCTACCCCTGTTTGCACCGACTCAAATAGATCATTCGCCGAACGCGAGGCCATCAATTCTTGATTCAAAAAATTCGTCGGGGAGGCTGGCAGGTTTGCTGCTCCAGGTCCATCGCCGCGGCCCTCTGCGCCGTGACAGGCCGCGCAGTTATCCTGATAGAGTGCTTCACCCTGGGCAAGCTGTTCCTCGGAGGTGCTCAGCGAAAGCACATATGCGATTACGTCCCAACGCTGTCCTTCTGATAGGCTGGCGAATGGGGGCATAAAACGCTCTAGGTTACCGTTAGTTACCATACTGTACCAGCTCGAAGGGACAGCAGTTCTGGCTTTGTCTACACGGCCAATCGCAGGAACTGGATTCGGCAGCTGGGCACCCTGGGCGCCATCTCCCATCCCCAAATCACCGTGACACGGGGAGCATTTTTCTGCATAAATCGGCGCGCCGCTGGCAGGGTTGGGTGCTACAAGCGGGTAAGTTGGGCCAGATGCAACTGTTTCCGGTTGGGAGAGGGGAGTCGCAAGCCGAGCGCCTGGCGGTGGGGTGACATCGGCTGCCAGAGAAAATTCACAGCCTGCCAGGAGAAGTGACGCAAACAAAAGTGCAGTAAATGGTAAGACTTTGCGAATCATAGTCATAGATTGGCTCATTGATCCAATAGGAATTTATAAAGTTGCACCACAGCGCGGACAAAACTTGTCCGGCTTGTGCACCGGGCCACCGCACTGGGGGCAAAAACCAGATGCTTTTTCTTCGCGGGCGCGCCGCCGGGCGGCTATCTGAGCTTCCAGATCGTCATCAAAGCCGTTGCCCGCTACCACGACAGCTGCACCTCCCCCTGCGGTGAAGGCGGGATTGGCAGCCTGGGAAGACTGGTAGGAGCGGCTCAAATCCGCTCTCTGGGCGGCAATGGCTATTTCAATGCGCTCTTCCGCGTCACCAGCTGTGGGCTCCGGTGCGAGCTCATCCAGCTGACGCAAGATTTCACTGCCCCGCGCTAATAGGCTGGCACGCTGGGCCGGGTAATCATCCTCTGGGATTTTCTGCAGAGCATAATCAAAATCAAGCTCTTGTAAAGCCATAATGATCCGATCACGTTCAGCCATCAAAGAAGAGATGTCACGCTCTTCCTGTGTGACTGACTTGGACCTGTTATCAAAAAACGGGCGGGCTAGAAATAGACCCACAACCACAAACAATGCCAGTACGAGAAAAATTGATCCAATATCCATGAGCGTTATTATTTTATTTCCCGGCAGGTATTATTGACCTAGAAAAGGGTCGATCTTATTTTTTATCTGATTTAATGAGCTAAATGGTCCGATTTGAAAATCAGCCAGCCTGCCATCTCGCCCGATGATGTATGTTTCGGGAACCCCGCGGATGCGGAAAGCCTGGGAAATGCGGGTACCCAGATCTGGGGCATTCGGATAAGTGATATTAAATTTTTCCAGGTACCCCAATGCCTCTGGCTCGGTATCCACGTAATCCACTCCCAAAAAAACAACATCACCGCGTTCTTTGTAATTCAACCAGGCAGTCTCCAGATCGGCTGCTTCTTGTTCGCAGGGCTTGCACCAGGAAGCCCAAAAATTCAAAACCACCACTTTGCCAGTCAAATCGGAAAAATTTATCTGCTGTCCGTCAAACGTTGACAGGGAGAAATCGGGTACAACCTGGCCCACGCCAATCGTCGTTTGCTGAGTTTTAGAGAGACCCATACCCACCAGCGTCAGCAAGCCAATCAGCACTGCAAAAGCAATGATCCAACCAATGCGGCTGGTCATGGAACGTGATGTTGTTTTGCTTTCGGTTCCTGCCAGACTGTCAGTCTCCGTTGTGCTGGCAGCCTCCGTTGTACTGGCAGTTTCCGTAGTGCTGGCAGTTTCCTTAGGGCCGAGGGCTTCCATATCTCTCCTCCAATGATGGAACAAAACAAAAAACAGGACTATTCGCTGCGGCGGAGTTCTTCTTCCAGCCGGGCCACATATTCATCCTGGTTTGGCTGCGGCGGCGGGGCCGAGCCGGTCTGCGGCGCGGGTGCTGGCCCTTTCCAGGAACGAAAGGCTTTTATCAGGATAATCACACCAAGCAAGAACGCCAATGGGGGAACCAGATAAACCAACCAGTTCAACCCCTTAGCAGGTGGCTGGGCAAGCACCCGATCGCCATATTGGTCGGCGAAATATTGTTTTATCTGCGTTTCCGTCCAACCCTGCCCTAATTTTTCACGGATTAAATCGCGCCATTGGGCACAGGCCTGGGTTCCGCACACATCCAAGGGGATATTTTCGCACACAGGGCAGTACAGTTGTTTGGCAATCGCATTGACCTGATCATCACTCACAGGCTGATTCTGCTGAGCGTAACCCGACCCAGGCGCCAGTAATACCAGGACAAGGAGTGTAAACAATACCGTCCGGATAAACCAGGGTAATTTCATCCCTTAATCTCCATACGCCTGGGCCTTTGGAGTGCGTGCCTGGGTTGTGGTCGACACATATTCGGGCTCTTTGTCCGGCCAGGCAGCAATAAATGTGCCTGCGATGAACACCAGCCCGCCCAGCCAAAGCCAATTTACCAGTGGATTGTGGAAGATTTTGAAAGTAGCGCCATCGGCGGGAGACGGCAGCCATTCAACTAACAAAACATATAAATCATCTTCCATCGTGCTGCGCACTCCAGGAATGGTCATCGGCTGCTGCGATTCATAAAAGAAATCGCGGCGGGGATGAAGCTCGGTGACAAATTCGCCATTTTTATAGACACTCAAAGTAGCCCGGGCTACGCTGCGGTTGTCGTTGGTATCAAAAATATCCAGGCGATCGTAACGAACGCTGTAATTGCCCAAGGTCAATTCACCTCCCTGGGGAATTGTTCCTTGAGTCTCCACCTGGAAGAGTTCCAAGCCAATAATACCAATTGCCATCAAGACGACCCCAAGATGGATAGTATAACCCCCGTACCGGCGCCGGTTGCGACTTGCCAGACGTCCCAACGCCAGGAAAATATTTTCACCAGATTTACGGTGGCGGGCCAGGGCACCGCGCCAGAATTCATACAGAGTGACTGCTGCCACAAAGGAAGTCAACCAGAAGCCAAGCAGCGCCGGCCAGCTGCGCACACCCGCCAGCAGGGTCAGGGCCACAACAGCGATTGAAACCAAAAATGGCTTCCATATCGCCCGCCCAAGAGTCTTGGCGGTTGAGTGGCGCCAGGCAGAAAGCGGAGCAATTCCCATTAACAGTAACAAGCCGGCAAACAAAGGACCGGTTGCTTGCTCATAAAAAGGCGGGCCGACCGTTACCTTCTGACCCGTCACCAGTTCAGAAATCAAGGGGAAGATAACTCCACAGAAACATACGATCAAAATCCCTATGAACAGCAAATTATTAAGCAAGAACAATGCCTCCCGGGAAAACAGAGAGGTCATTTGCGATTCCGATTTCAAACTGGACCAGCGCCAGAACAATAAAGCCATCGAAATCGTGAACGTCACGCCGATAAAAATAAAGAAAGCCGGGCCAATTGCACTTTGAGCAAAGGCATGCACGGATGAGAGCACACCTGACCGGGTTAAAAACGTACCAAAAATCACCAGGGAATACGTCAAAATAATCAACACCATATTCCAGTGCTTCAACATGCCGCGTTTTTCCTGGATCATGACAGAATGCAGGAACGCAGTCCCCGCTAACCACGGCATGAATGCAGCAATTTCAACCGGATCCCAACCCCAATATCCGCCCCAACCAAGCACATCGTAAGCCCACCTGCCTCCCAGGATCAGTCCCAGTGAAAGGAACAGCCACGCCCACAATGTCCAACGCCGGGTGAGGCGGATCCAGCGATCATCGGTGCGCCCGGTTACCAAAGCGGCAATGGCAAAGGCAAATGGGATGACAAAACTGACAAAACCCAGGTACAGCATGGGAGGGTGGATAACCATGCCTGGGTGGCGCAGGAGCGGGTTTAATCCATTTCCATCCGGTGGGGTGAACGGACTGGCACTTTGTGGGCGGAACATTGCAGTGACAATTTCGCCGGTTGGCTTGGACCAGAAACGCACAAACGGATTCTCAAATGCCAGGATAAGGAATAAGAAAAACACCAGGGTGACGAGACCAACAACAATCACCCATGGTAAAAATTCACGGTCGCGATCCCATTTCCGCAGGGTAACCGCGGATGTAAAAGCCGACATCAACCAGGACCAGAACAATAACGATCCTGCCTGACCTCCCCATAAAGCAGTCACTTTAAGGTAGAGAGGCATGCTGCGGCTGGTCACTGCTGTGACGTATTGGATTTCAAAGCTGTTGGTTACCAGTAGATAGATCAGAGTGAGTGCTGTCAGGGTGATGAGTGGAAAAGTCAACAGCATCGCGTTTCGCGCGCTGTCCACCCAGCGTGGCTCTTTTTTCAGCACACCATACACTGCGGCAGCGATCCCATAAATCGAAATGATCGCAGTGATTAATAACGCGCCATACCCAAGGTTTGCAAGCATCTAACTCTCCGTTGAGCCTGATTGGGGATATAACAGACTGGCTTATCCCTGGGATTGCTCGGGGACTGCCTCTTCATATTTGGTCGGGCACTTTAATAACAGTTCCTCGGCCACAAAGACGCCGTCTTCCCCAATATGTCCAGTCATGATTGCCTGGGCTTCATGGCGCAGCAGGTCTGGCTTGACCCCATTGTAAACAACTTCCATGCGCGCCAGGCTGGGATCGTTGACTGCCTGGTGAAGTACTTCACCCAAACCACCGCGCGCCTCGATTTCTTTATTATCACCAGGAACATGGACGACAGTAAACCGCAAAGTCAGAGTCTGGGGATCATAACTAATCGAGTCTCCCACGACCGCGCCAGAAACGCGCAGTTCGCGATCTTTAACTTCTTCTGTGCGCGACACCAACTCATCAACAGTCAGAAAATATTGGGCATTCGCCTGGGTAGAAGAGACGATCAAATAAATCACTGCTGCAACAATCAGCAAACCGCCGATGATAAATTTAGAGCGATTCGTTTTAGACTCCATGCAATTTCCTCCACGGTACGAGTGCAAATTGAAAACAAAATCAGGCTGGCTTCATCGCCAGCAGCGTTACAGGGATTCTCACACAGCGATATTAATGAAACCTGAGTTTCTTCCAAGAAAACCATGAGAGTGTGTGATTTCGTTCACGAGAATTATAAATCCGGTATCTTTATCAAATTAGTCTGAATTATATCCGATGTTGATTCTACTTTGGAAGACACGGCGTGTCACCCTAACATTGTCATGAATTTGACCATACAAATCTCACCTTTTTTATCACCACACTGATTCACCCCTGCTGATGGAAGGAGCATTCTGCCGGTTAGATCGGGATGGCCGCTGGCAGCGGTGCGGTTAGTCAGGTGCACAATCTTGGGATACCGGCGGTTTACCGGCAGGGTACCGGCAAGCTGCTGAATGAAACCGGTCCGGAAGAAACAGAAGAATCCCCATATGGAGGGGCAACGTAAATCAACCGTGTATGCAATCAAAGCGTTACGGGTTCCGCAGGCGTGTTCCGCAGGTCCGGCAGAATCGATCACCGGGGTTGGCTCGCTTGCCGCATTGATGGCAGTAAATCGCAGTATCGGTTGTGGCAGCGGGCTGGTCCGGGGAGCCCTGGGAATCAGACTGGGGTGTATCCGCTGCCCGGCGGCTGCGGCGCCGGGAGTTGGACGCTGCCGGGGATTGGCGCCCGGACTGCCAGTACCAAAATACCCCGCCAGTAATCAAGATAATTCCAAACAAACCCAATACCCATGGAAGAACGCTGAACAAACTCACCCGTCCGGGAGTGTTTTCGGGGAGGGCTGAACCAATCTGCAGCGTATCGATGCTCAGACAATCGGAAGATTTTTCGTAGTTGATAGACAAATCAAATTTTTGGGAGCGCGTCAGCGGTCCAAACGTCCCCCCATAATATACAAGCCCATCTGCACCCGGCTGGCCGGGACCCAAGGCGGGCGAAGTCTGCATGTTCGAGGCTTCACAGGGCTGCTGAACTTGTAATACCAGCTGGTCGACGGGGTAGTCCCCGTCCCAATTAAACTCAAAATTCCGCGAGGTGCTGCTTACATCCAGCGCATTATCATAAAATTCGATGCGGATAATGGGCATGGCGGTGTTAAAGGTAATGTAGGCCCAATCTCCGTCCACCTGGCGATCGAATGTGACATTAAACAGAGAATCTTGAGTTTGGCCGGTGGCAACGGCATGCGGCGAACCCACCCCAGCAGGGATCCGGAAAGTAATATCAGCGGGTAAATTGACCGATGGATCAATCTCGGCGCGGTAAATGATGAGCATGCGCGGGTCGTCGTATTCTGGCCAAAAATCCACTTCCAGGGAACTCAGTTTGACTTCTTCCGGTTGGCTGGTTTGGGCAAACCCTGGACTGGAGGGATAAAGCGAAATCAGCGTAAAAAAACCAGCGATGAAAAGAAACAGGATCTTCCGCATAGCAATTTGACGACCTCGTTTTAGTTTGATAATCTTACGCAAACGCCGTAATCTTACCACGCCCCCTGCGGGTTAGGCAAAAAATTTGTGCTGGTCAGCATGCCACGCAGCTGGCGAGCCAGCCGCCCAAATTCGCTTGTATAGCGCAGTTCCGGGTGGCGCGGGCGCGGCAGGTCAATTTCCAGTTCAAGCTGGATATGCCCGGGGCGCGGCGAAAACAGCAGCACACGGTCAGACAGGAGCAGGGCTTCGGAGATGGAATGGGTTACCAGGATGGCGGTGATGCGGTGAGCCTGCCAGATGCGCAGCAGTTCCGATCCCATATATTCGCGGGTCAGCGCATCCAGCGAGCCAAATGGCTCATCCAGCAGCATCAGGCGGGGGTCGTGAACCAGCGCCCGGGCGATTGCGACGCGTTGGGCCATACCCCCGGAAAGGTCACGCGGCAGGGTGTCTTCAAAACCCTGCAATCCCACGAGCTCGATCAAAGCCTGCACCCGCTCCTCTGCCTGCCGGCTGGAAATTCTTTGCAGTTCGAGCGGCAGGATAATGTTTTGATGCACCGTGCGCCAGGGCATCAGGTTTGATTTCTGAAAAACAATGCCTGTATCCGGGATGGGTCCGGTGATTGGTTCACCCTGGTAAGCCAGCTCACCACTGGTGGGCTGCAGCAGCCCGGCTGCCAGACGCAGCAAGGTGGATTTTCCGCAGCCAGACGGGCCCAGCATGGCAATGAACTGGCCTGCCTCAACCTGGAACGAGACGTTCTCTAAAACACGCAAACCGCCGTCCTGGCCCGGAAAAACCATCGACACATTTTCCGCTGTGAGGACGGGTGTTCGGGGATCAGGGGATGTATTCATTGGTATATGCCTGGCTCAGCTCGATTGGTTGGGAAAGCAAGCCCATGTTCACCAGCACTTCATTCATATTCTCCCAGGCCTGGGGATTGGATGCACCCAATGCTTCTGCCTGCCACAGCTCGATTGAAACATCCAGAATGGCGCGCTGCACCACCGGATCAGCCTGATCGAGGTTTTCAACATAGATCTTGCTGATTTCGAAGGCCTCGTCGGGGTAGGTACTCGCGTAGCGGATGCCGCGCAGCATGGCACTGATAAAGCGCCGCACCAAATCCGGGTTAGAAGCCAGCAGCGTTTCGTTTGTAATGAGCCCGTTCGATGCCAGCTGGATGTAATCGCTGACAGGCAGGGTTGTAATCTGGTAACCCTGCGCCTGGAGCTGGACTGGTTCGTTGTTTGTATACACAACGACAGCTTGATCCTGGTCCAACGCCAGGGCTTCGACCTGGTTGTATCCTATCGAATCGAGGGTGACCTGTTCTTCTGGGATCCCTGCATAGTCCAGCAGGGCACGCAATCCTATGTAGTTGGCACCAAATAATCCCGGCAAGCCAATCCGCTTGCCATCCAGGTCCGCCGGGGTGTTAATTCCAGCAGCCTGTTTGGCGACAACGGCAACCGGGTAATCCTGGTACCAGGCAGCTACATACACAACTGGCAGTCCCTGACCACGTGCCAGCAGCACCTGCTCTCCGGATACCAGGGCGAATGGCAGCTCACCGCTGGCAACCAACGCCACACCATCGGTTTCAAAGCTGTAGTCAAATTCGATATCCACGCCCACTTCACGAAAAAACCCTTTCTCAACAGCGACGTAAAACGGGGCGAATTGGACATCCGGGATGTACCCCATTGGCAGGCGAATCTTAGTAAGCGCCGTGGGAGTGGGATCTGCCGGCTGACCGGCAGGAGTGCAGGCAGAAATGATAAAAACTAGCCCGAGTAAAATTGATGTTAAGCGGATGACGCGCATTGTTTACTCCCCAACTAAATTATTCTTCCTGGCGGTTTTGCCAGGCCAGCAGCCTGGTTTCTAAGAGCGCCACGATTCCGTACAGGGCCAGGGCCATCAGGATCAGGGCGAAAATTGCTACAAACACCAAAGGGGTATCATACTGCCATCGTCCGATATTGATCAGGAATCCCAGGCCGCGATCCGCACCCACAAACTCGCCCACGACTGCCCCGATGACAGCCAGGGTGGCGCCAATGCGCATCCCCCCCAGCAAGACAGGCATGCCAGCAGGCACTTCGAGCAGCCTGAACATCTGCCAGCGGCTGGCATGCAGGGAGCGCATCAAGTCACGCAGGTCGTCTGGCACCGAGCGCAGCCCAATGATGGTATTGATCAGCACCGGAAAGAAAACGATCAACGCGCAAATCAGCACTTTGCTCGTTATCCCCGGCCCAAGCCAGATAATCAGCAGCGGGGCAATTGCAACGATCGGAATTGCCTGGCTGGCGACAATATACGGTGAAAGCCAGCGTTCGACGGTAGGTGATTTGGCCAGGATATAACCCAGTCCGGCCGCGGCCAGGGTTCCAATTAACAACCCGGCTAACACTTCAACCAGAGTCACCAGGCTGTGGCGCAGTAAACTGCCATCCCCCACAGAAACCAGAAATTGCGACCATACTTCCTCTGGCCCCGGCAGGATCCACGCTGGCAGCGCCGACGACCGGTGGATGAGCTCCCAGAGCAAGAGAAAAACGAGGATCGATACCGGCACCAAATAAACCTGCCGGCGGCGCATCTGGCGCATCGACGTACGAGCCCACTTTCCAGGAAAAGTTAAATCCATTTCACACCGCCAAAAAAAAGTGCCCCGGATCGAATAACCCGGGGCAGCAGTCGTCGAAAAACGGATGCCGGACGCGTCGACCGGCAATCTCATGCTGGACAAAAAACCCGAAAGCCAGGGCTTTCGGGGCATACCAGCGCTGTGGGCCGGGCATCCACGCAGCAGAATACCCAATCCACACTTCGACACCTTCTTTCATCCGGACTTTACCGTCGGCCCCGGAGTTACACCGGATCATGCAGCAAAACTGCTGCTCGTGGGCTATACCGCCGGTCGGGAATTACACCCTGCCCCGAAGGTTCAGTTGTTTGATTTGTACAAATTATAACGAGTTGTTTTGCACTGGTCAATAGATGTGGTATCCTATCCAAGGTTTTCACAATGTCTGGAGTACCAGAAAACTCACTTATCCGCCCCCATCATGGGCAAATCATCCAAGAAACCATCTGCACGGCTGGCAGCCAGGCCGCCTTACAAATCGCCCGTACTTGTTTTTGTAAAGCCGTGGTATCCTATTTAACAGGCTTGAAAAGAGAGTTGACAAGCCCCAGCAGGTACGTATAATCTTGCTTACAGCCTGGTTCGAGGGGTGCCAGCACACCTGTACCATGAACCAAGCCAGCCGTTGGATAGTAGAATAGATAATAAGTAAAGAAGGAGGTGCCCCACTCAGACACTGCCAGACTGTTAACGCCAATTATGCGACGTTGGCAAGCTGTAAAGCTGGAGCTGCGGTATGCCAACCGCTTCGATAAGCTCCCGTTTTGCACCCAAATTCGATATCCTTCCATTCTGGAGGAGAGAGGAAACCATGAAACACAAATCAATCTACGCCTTTCTGACCGTGCTCGTCCTTTTGAGCATGATCCTGGCAGCCTGTACCCCGGCTGCAACACCCACTGTAGAAGCAACCGAAGAGGCGGTCATGACCGAAGAACCCGTCATGACCGAAGAGCCGGTTATGACCGAGGAACCCGTCATGACCGAAGAGCCGGTGATGACCGAAGAGCCGTCATCTTACGAGCCGCTGGTGATTTCCGCCCCGGACTGCGATTACGGCGGATTATTCAAGGAAATTGCGGCCCTAGATGAGCTGACTGTCCAGTTCACGATGTGCGAGCCCGACCCATCCTTTGAATCGAAAGCGGCCTTTTCGCCCTTTTCGATCCAGCCCATGGAATGGATCATCGAAACGGGTGGCACCGGTGAGCTTCTTGAGCATCCCATCGGCACCGGCCCCTACATGCTGGACACCTGGAATCGCGGTGACAGCATTATCTATAAGAAGTTCGATAACTACTGGGGAGAACCCGCCAAAACCGACACTCTGGTCTTCCGCTGGGCCACCGAAGGCGCCGCCCGCAAGCTGGAGCTTGAATCGGGCACCGTGGATGGCATCGATAACCCCAGCCCAGACGACTTCGAGTCAATCGCCAACAACCCCGATCTGCAGCTGATCGAGCGCGAGGCGTTGAACACCTTCTATGTCGGCATGACCAACACCTACCCGCCGTTCGACAATGTGATGGTGCGCCAGGCGATCGGCATGGGGATCGACCGTCAGCGCATCGTGGATAACTTCTACCCGGCCGGGTCGAGCGTTGCCAGCCACTTTACGCCATGCGCGATCCCGAATGCCTGCGTCGGTGAAGAGTGGTACGAGTACGACCCCGACGCCGCCCGCCAGCTCCTGGCGGATGCCGGCTACCCGGATGGCTTTGATACCACCATTTACTACCGCGATGTGTTCCGCGGCTACCTGCCCGAGCCAACTTTGGTGGCAACGGACCTGCAGGCGCAGCTGGCTGAGATCGGCATCAACGCCACCATCGAAGTGATGGAATCCGGCACCTTTATTGCCGAATCTTCTGCCGGCAACCTGAATGGGATCCACCTGCTCGGTTGGGGCGCAGACTACCCGCACATCACCAACTTCATGGATTACCACTTCGGCTCCTCGCAGAGGCAGTTTGGTACGCCTTACCCCGAGATTTATGAACAGCTCCAACAAGGCCGTCAGATTGCGGATAACGCCGAAGCCGCTCCGTATTATGAAGCTGCCAACAATGCCGTCAAAGAACTCGTACCGCTGGTGCCGATCGCCCATGGTGGTTCTGGGGCTGCCTACCGGGCCGATGTGGTTGGAGGGCAAGCAAGCCCGCTCACCAATGAGGTCTTTTATGTGATGCAGCCCGGCGACCGCGACACGTTCGTGTGGATGCAGAACGCCGAGCCCATCAGCCTGTACTGCCCCGATGAAACTGACGGCGAATCCCTGCGAGCCTGCGAGCAGGTTGTGGAAGCGCTGCTGAGCTATGAAATCGGCGGTACCGCAGTGGAACCCGCTCTGGCGACCAGCTGCGATCCGAGCGAGGATCTCACCGTGTGGACCTGCAACCTGCGCGAGGGTGTCACCTTCCACGATGGCTCTGCCCTGGATGCCAACGATGTCGTCTTTTCCTTTGGAGTCGCGTGGGACGCCGCCAGCCCATACCACACCGGCAACACCGGTGTCTTCGAATACTTCTCCCTCCTGTGGGGCGCACTGCTGAACGCTCCAAGCGAGTAATATTTCTTTTTGACTAGCTGGTAAAGTGGAAGAAGAACTTCCACTTTACCAGAATCCCGGCCGCGCAGGTGGAGAGCTGAGCCTTACAGGCTCAACCAGACACCTGCGCGGCTTTTCTCGCCGGTTCCCCTTTACCGGTGCTCAGATTAAAAAGGATAGGCGCCATGCTGCAATACACTGCCCGCCGATTAATATCTGCCATCCCGGTGCTGCTGGGTATCCTGGTTGTCACCTTCCTCCTGGCGCGTTTGATCCCGGGTGACCCCTGCCGGGCGATGCTCGGTGAGAAAGCGACGGAGTCGGCCTGCGAACGTTTCAATGAGGCAAATGGCCTGAACGATCCGATCTGGAAACAGTTCGTCATTTACATGGGTAACATGCTCCAGGGCAATTTCGGCGAGTCGATCCGCTTCAGCCGCCCGGTATCTCTGATCATGATCGAGCGCCTGCCGCTGACAATCGAGCTGGGTTTCTTTGCCCTGACTCTGGCAATTATTGTGGGGGTCCCCCTGGGGGTGATCTCAGCCGTACGCAGCAACACCTCGGTTGACGTGGCTACCATGATTGGCGCCAATATCGGGGTATCGATGCCTGTATATTGGCTGGGTTTGATGCTGGCGTATGTGTTTGCCTTGCTATTAAAAGACACGCCGCTGTGGCTGCCTCCCTCAGGCAGGCTCACTGCAGGGTTGGTGGCAATCCCTTTTTATGATGTTTACCATCTCAATGTAGCCCCAGGCACAACTGCTCATAATGTCGTCGAATTTATCTCAAACTTTTATATTTTAAATTCATTGATCACATTCAACTGGGAAGTACTGGTGGATGCCTCCCGCCACCTGATCCTGCCGGCGGTGGCACTCAGCACGATTCCCATGGCAATCATCGCCCGCATGAGCCGCTCCAGCATGCTGGAGGTGCTGCGCCAGGATTACGTGCGCACCGCCCGGGCCAAAGGACTGTGGGAGCGGACGGTGATCATCAAACATGCTTTTCGCAACTCGCTCCTGCCCATCGTCACCATCATCGGCTTGCAGCTTGGTATTATTTTTTCAGGCGCAGTATTGACCGAGTCCATCTTTGGACTCGCCGGCGTCGGGCGCATGCTGTTTGAAGCCATCACCGCACGCGATTATCCTATCGTCCAGGGGTTTACGCTGGTCATCGCCGTTGGATATGTGCTGATGAACCTGGTTACAGATATTTCGTATATATACATCGATCCCAGGATTAAGCTGGAGTAACCTTAATGGCAGAAATCACCGATCTGAGTAAAGAAGGGCTGGTGCCCATCGGAGACTACCGTAAAAACAGCCTTTGGCGGCTGACTTTGCGGCGCATCTTCAGGCAGCGGAATGCAGTCATCGGGATGATCATCCTGTTATTTCTGGTCCTGGTGGCAATTTTTGCGCCGGTCATCGCCCCCTATGATCCCATCAAATCGCTCATTGGCGTGGAGGATGTCAAAAAACGCCAGCCGCCCTGCATCCACCTGCTGGGCTGCCCGAAAGATCAGCCTCAGCACCTGATGGGGACAGATGGCAATGTGCGCGACCAGTTCAGCCGGGTGGTGTACGGCTCACGCGTTTCCCTGTTGATCGGGTTCACAACCATCGGATTTGCGATCCTGGTTGGCACCCTGCTCGGCGCAACTGCCGGATTCCTGTCAGGTGGTTCCGATAACGTAATTATGCGGGTGATGGATGTTCTGCTGGCATTCCCGGCACTGCTGCTGGCAATCGCGATCGTGAGCGTCCTGGGCCCAGGTTTACAAAACGCGCTCCTGGCGATTGCAATTGTGAGCATACCGGTATACGCGCGCATCTCACGCGCCAGCGTGCTGGCAGTCAAAGGAATGGATTACGTCTCGGCCTCGCGGGCGCTGGGTGCCAACCAATCGAACATCTTGTTCAGCCGCATCCTGCCCAATTCTATGGCGCCATTGATCGTCGCCGGGACGCTGGGCATCGGCACCGCCATTCTGGACGCGGCCGCGCTGTCCTTTCTGGGTCTGGGAGCACAACCGCCGCTGGCCGAATGGGGCTCGATGCTCGGCTCCGAGCGAAACCAGGTCTTCACCGCCCCGCACCTGGTTTTCTTTCCGGGGATTGCGATCATGCTCACTGTGCTGGCATTTAATTTACTGGGTGATGGCCTGCGCGATGCGCTGGATCCGCGCCTTGTGCAGGGCTTCGATCAATAAACCAACCCGCCATCCGGGATGTCAAAACGATGAAAAACCGCCCCTGATACGGGCGGTTTTTCTTTACTCACAGTCTATAATCGGTCGGTCCTGGCAGCCATGATGAAATCATTCTGGTGCAGGCCGCCTGTGAAGTGGGTCCAATAAGTGACGGTAACCTTACCCCATTCGGTCAGGATTGCCGGATGGTGGTCCTGGGCTTCCGCCAGCGCCCCGACCTTGTTGGTAAAGTCTAAAGCTGCAGCAAAGTTACTGAATTTGTAGGCCCGTTCCAGACGCGGGGTCGCCTCCCGGATGACGATTTCCCAGTCAGGCACTTGCTCCAGATAGGCAGCCAGCTGGTCGCTGGTCAATTGATCTTCTTTTTTGGGGCGGGTGCAGTCCATCTCGTACAGCTGCGGCATTCCTTGCTCCTTTGCTAATTCCTGGTTCTTCGCGCAGACCGATTCTACCTCAACCCACTCCGAGGTTTGTCTCCACCTGGCTGCGCTAAAGCAATGGCCTGTCGTTGAGATGCAGGCAGCCGCCCAAAATAAGGGCGGCTGCTGTCTGGTTAACAAATATCCTTACGCAGTTTCCAGGTAGCGTTCCACTTCCCAATCGGTGACGCGCGTCCGGTATTCTTCCACCTCACCCCACTTGGCACGCAGGAAGGCTTCGCTGATTGTTTCCCCAAGAGCATCTAGCAATACCCGATCCTGCTCAAATTCCCGCAGGGCTTCTGCCAGCGAACCAGGCAGGGAGTCAATCCCGCGCTGTTTGCGCTCTTCTTCAGTCAGGTGATAGACATTGACATTATTAAGCGGCGCAGGTGGGGTCAGACCGCGGTCGATGCCATCGAGGGCAGCCGCCAGCATGGCGGCGAACGCCAAATACGGGTTCGCCGATGGATCCGGGAAACGCAGTTCGGCCCGGGTTGCTTTGTCCCGGCCTTCTGTGTAACGGGGAATACGGATCAACGCCGAGCGGTTAATCTGCGCCCACCCGACATAGACCGGGGCTTCATATCCGGGGACCAGGCGTTTGTAGGAATTAATCGTCGGTGCGACAACCGCAGAAAGCGGGCGTGCATGTGCCAGCTGCCCCGCAATAAAAGCGCGGGCGGTAGCCGAGAGCTTGAATTCGTCAGCGGCGTCGAAGAACAGGTTATTGCCAGCATGGTCGAACATTGACTGGTGGCAGTGCATACCCGAACCGTTGATGCCGAAGATCGGCTTGGGCATAAAGGAAGCAATCAGCCCGTGTTGGGCGGCAATCGCTTTGACGGTGTATTTCAATGTGAGCACATGATCCGCGGTCCGCAGCGCATCGGCAAAGCGGAAATCAATTTCATGCTGGCCCAGGGCGACCTCGTGGTGGCCCATTTCCACTTCCAGGCCCATGGACGAAATAGCTGCCATCAGTTCGGTGCGCACCCGGACTGCCTGGTCGCTGGCTGAAAAATCAAAATAACCGCCTACATCATTGGGAACCGGGTGAATGCTGGACGAATTTTCCGACTTAAACAGGAAAAACTCGGGTTCAGGTCCCACGTTGTACGTCCAGCCGCGGCTGTCCAGCCGGGCAAGCATCCGTTTTAACACACCCCGCGGGTCGCCTGCGAAGGGTTTGCCATCCGGTTGGTAGATGTCGCAGAAGATCCGTGCCCGGCGCATTTCTGTCGGGCTCCAGGGAAGGACGGCGTACGTATCAATATCCGGGATCAGGCGCATGTCGCTTTCCTGGATGCGGGCAAATCCTTCAATGGAAGAGCCATCAAACCAGACACCATCCTCCAAAGCAGCCGGAAGGCGTCCAGCGGGCATATCCACACTTTTGACTGCCCCGGTGACATCTGTAAACTGCATTGCAATAAACTTAACCCCATCATTCTCAACCTGCTTGATTAACTCGCGGTGATCCATGCTGCTACCTCCATCCATCGGAATTAAAATAAAAATCGGATATGCGCAGGCATACCCGAACTTAACCAAACAAAATTCGCGCGGCAGCCCACTCCAAACAAACGAACTTCCCGGTTGGGAAGACCACCGCGCCAGGTTTGTGGCGCCCGTTACCGGGTGCTTTTCACCTGTCGCTTTTTCGGAGGGGAAAAAAGAGCCCGTGGTCAGGCTCTGGAGGCATCCGCTGATCCATCGATTTTCCCCGGCAAGTCTTTCTGCCGGGTAAGTACTCCTCTCCCGAGGAGAAACCTCCACCTCGTCACCCCACACTTGTGGGGCTCAGCCGCTATCTTTCCCTTATTCAATTGTCAAGCTTCAACTACTATACCAGCACGGTTTGCGAAAGTTTCGCAGAAACCCCACCGGATCACTCCATAGGCAGCATTGTAGCAAAAGCAGGCCGCTTCGTCAACTCGCAAAACCCAACAAATTTGCGCGTTCGGCGGGTATTCCAGGAGATAAGACCGGGAGCCCGGTGTTTTTCCGGGCTCCTTTGCTTGAAGCCTACTGCTGCGGGTCATGTTGCCCCGCAGTTAACTGCCTGGGGCCGGGATTGCACCGAGCTGCATCATTAAAAACATCTGGTCGGGACCACCCCAATGATCGCTGATCTTGCCATTTTCGAAACGCGCCAGGTCGATGGAAGGCACGGCAATCTGTTTACCGGTTGGCGGAACTCCCATGAACTCACCCTGGTGGGTGCCCTTAAATACCAGGCGGGCTGCGGTGCGGTCGCCTTCGGCGAACATGTCTTCAACGACCACGTGACCATCGGGGAAAGCAGAGAAAAAGAGACCCAAAAAAGCACGCAGCCCAGCCGGACCGGCAGGCAGCCCGGGTGGAAAAGAATGCCCAGTGTAATCTGGATTCACAAACTGCTCAATGGCATCCAGGTTTTGCCGGTTTAGGACTTCCTCGTAAAACCGGCGGTTGGTGGTTTTATTTTGTCCAGCATCCATCTCCATACCTCCAAAAAAATAGAATAGGAAACACAAGGGCCAGCGGCATCTTCCGCCAGTCCGTGAACCACATGAATTGGTAGATTACATCCCTTGAGCGAATGGATCGGCGCCTGGATCGCCGCCCTCAGCGTAAACTTTCAAACGACCCAGGTAGTGTTCCCAGCCATAACCCTGGCGTTCCTGCAAGGGTACCGGCAGCCCGGTGTGGCGCAGGCGGACCAGCGTGCCGCCGCCTAACGCTTCCAAAGTTACTTCGACCGTCGTTGAGCCTGCGGGGAGCGGACTCTGGTCGCCATCCCAACCAAAGCTGAATACTACCCGGTGGGGAGAATTGACCTCCAGATACTGCCCAAGCATGACATCCGTGGCATTGATCCGGACCTGGTAAATGCCTCCCGGCACGGGATCAATCTGGACCTCGGAGCCCATCCAGTGCACCAATTTTTCAGGCTCAACAAGGTATGGAAAAACAAAATCCGGGGCGGCATCCACGTAGATCTGGGTTTCAACGCTCGCTTCAGAGGATTCAATTTTCATCAGGTTTCCTCCGATCGGCTTCCACCACCTGCTTGAGCAAGGCCAATCGATCGGTCCAAAATCCATCCAGAAAATTACGCAGCTCATCAAGCCCTGCCGGGTCTAACGAGTACAGCCGCCGGACACCGCTTTTACGCACCAACACCAGGCCAGCGTCTTCTAAAACCCGCAGATGTTGGGAAACCGCGGGGCGGGAGACATCGGGAAACAGGGCTGCCAGAGCGCCAGCGGTTTGCTCGCCGCTGCGCAATGTTTCCAGAATCAGCCTGCGGCGGGGTTCAGCCAGCGCGGCCAGGATTGGATCAAGCATGGGTATATTTTAGCACAAACTTACGTAAGTGTCAACTTAAATATATCCAAGATAGACCTGTCAGGTTTGCCAGGGGAGGGATACAATAGCGCTCATCTGGAGGTGTGTAATGCAACTGCAAATCTCACTCGCTCAAATGGATATCAGCCTGGGAATGCCAGAAGCTAACATCCAGGTCGCCTCCGCAATGATCCAACAAGCTGCCGCTGTGGGCAGCCAGCTGGTAGTGCTGCCAGAGCTTTTTTCCACCGGCTACGACCTTAAAAATTGGCCAAAGCATGCCAGCCCGCGCAGCGAGGGCGATTTTGAACGCATGGCTGAGCTGGCCCGCCAGCACCGCATCGCAGTCGGCGGGTCGCTGCTCGAAGCTGACCACGGCCGGGCATACAATACTTTTGTCCTTTACGGTGCGGATGGGAAGCTGGCCGGTTGGTACCGCAAAATGCACCTGTTCCAATTGATGGATGAGCATCATTGGCTGGCTGCCGGCGATGGACCGGTTATCAGCCGCCTGCACATCCTGGGGCACAGCGAGCCAGTTCTCATCGGTATGGCGATCTGTTACGATCTGCGTTTTCCTGAATTGTTCCGCCGCTATGCGATGGATGGCGCCCAGCTGATCCTGCTCCCCGCTGAATGGCCTGCCGCTCGTCGGGAACACTGGCAGATCCTGGTGCAGGCGCGCGCCGTCGAAAACCAAATATTTTTTGCGGCAGTCAACCGCACCGGGGCCAGCAAAGGTGAAGTCTTTGGTGGAGGCAGCCAGGTGATCGGCCCCTGGGGGGATTTGTTAGCGGCAGCCGGTGATGAGCAGCAGCTTTTAACAACCACACTCGATCTAAACAGCGTGACCGAAATTCGCCGCAAAATCCCTGTTCTCGCCGACCGGCGACCCGGCCTGTATGGGGTTGGCTGAGAATTTCCTGAGCAGGCTGGCTACAACGGTCTGTGCCTGGGTATCTACGGTATAATCGGTGGGCGGCTTCAAAAATGCTGCAGGGGGGTGGTTGGGTCCCGGTGGGCTCCCCGGTCTTCAAAACCGGTGGCGGGTCGCGTTGCGGGCCGCGGTGGGTTCGACTCCCATCCACTCCCGCCTGTATTACAGATTGCATTGACAAAATGATTATTGAAACGATTGCGCGTCTATCCCTGATTACAAAACCTGGAAAGAAATCAAGACAGCCTGAAATTGGCTGGGAACAGCCCTTCAGGAACCGTGTCCCCGATTCGCTTTAACTTTACCAGCCCCGGATTGACCTAACGGTTCGTCAAAATCTTTCCGGCAGTTGGCCTGGACTCTATGGAACAACAAATCGAAACAATAGCATCCGATACTCAACAAAACAACCTCACCGCGTTGGTCAGCAAAGTTTTTAACATCCATGAGATCACCTGGGGTGATGCCCGGCAGAATTTTCTGGTACGCTACCGGGGGACGTTTTTGCAAGACACAGCCCAGGCGTATGATGAGCTGAACACAGCCCTGCGACCGAATGACATTACCCCTGTCTTCCGCATGGAAGAGGGACGCCAGACCATCTCCCTGCTGCCATTTGTCATTAAGCCGCGCCCCTCTAACCCCTGGATCAACCTGATTTTGTTTATTCTGACACTTGCGAGCATGATCTTTGCCGGATTCCTCTATAGTTATCACGGCCCTGAGCTTTCATCATTCCAGGAGCTCATGCGCACTTTTTTTGCCGAATGGACATCTGGACTGGTCTTCGCTTTGAGCCTGTTGGCGATTTTAGGAGCCCATGAGTTCGGGCATTATCTGGCCGGGCGATACCACCACACCCATGTCACCTTGCCATATTTCATCCCCCTGCCAGTCTCAGCCTTTGGTACGATGGGTGCCTTCATCCAGCTCAAAGAGCCGCCGAAAAACAAACGCATCCTGTTGGATATTGGCATAGCCGGACCACTGGCTGGCCTGGTTGTCGCGATTCCCGTTCTACTGATTGGGCTGTCTCTTTCCACGGTGAGCGAAATTCCGCGTTTTCTCCCCCCGGGAAGCGGCCTTTCGATTGAAGGGAATTCCCTGATCTACCTGCTGGCGAAGTACCTGACGTTTGGTAAACTTCTGCCTGTACCCGCAGACTTCAACGGCCTGAATCCGATCGTGTATTGGATTGGCTATTTCTTTACCGGCCGTCCTTACCCCCTGGGTGGAATGGATGTAATTTTGAATCCAATGGCCTGGGCCGGGTGGGCAGGCCTCTTGGTGACGGCTCTTAACCTGATCCCTGCCGGGCAGCTGGACGGCGGGCATGTCCTGTATGTACTGCTGGGCAAAAAAGCACGCTGGTTTGTTGTGCCGATCCTGGTTGCTCTGGTGTTGCTTGGGTTTGTCTGGTCGGGCTGGTGGTTATGGGCATTCCTCATCTTTTTACTTGGTCGGGTGTATGCCGAACCTCTTGATCAGATCACTGAACTGGATCCCAGGCGGCGGCGCATCGCCTGGCTCGGCATGATCATCTTTTTCCTGGTCTTTATCCCGGTTCCACTGATCTTCTTGGGCTGAGTTTGGGCGGGTTTTCGAACCTTACCAACCAGCCGGAACGAGCGAGGCCGCTGTTGCTCCTGGGTTCGATCCTTGCACGAGCGCGGCTCGGGCCTGTTTTCCCTTCCTAATGAAAAGACCATCTGGTGGCAGGGGTGCCGGTTGGCCGCGGAGAATTCCACAACCGGGGATTTACCACGCGCAACCAGACAGAGCCAACAGCCCATCCTCACCCCCTTGTCATTGTTGGCAACCAGGCCTCTGACGGTGTTGTCCACTTTTGTTGTGTTTGCTATAATCATTGCATGCCAGGGGAAATTTACCAATTCGTGCCTGGGTTTTTGATCTTATCAGGTATAGATTAGACCAATCTGGCCGGGAAGCACTGGGACCACGACACCTGGAGACTGAAGTCACGGGATAATTTGAAATAACCCGGCTTGATCAAACCGATGCGAAGAAAAACTACCCGCGCTTACTTTCTGTTATTGACTGCTGCCTGTCTGCTGGCGCTGGCAGCCGGTATGCTTACCTTACAAACGATTGCCCAGGCACCTGAAGGGGATGGATATTTTCCAATTATTTTACGTGACTCGGGTGCTGGTGCCTCTGCGGCGACAACTTCCCCGGCCCCACCCTCCACCACGAAAACAATTGACGGGTACCCCGTCCCTGATTCGGTCTATGAATATTATCAGGAGGTCGGCGCCGACGTAGCTGGGAGGGCAGTGACCGAATACCGCTTAAACGCTGCAGCCGGGCGGTATGAGATGTATTTCCAAAATTTCGGCCTGTATATTGGGGTTGATGATCCCCAGCAGGAGGTCAAGCCTCTGCCACTGGGGATGATCGTCGTTTTCGGCGCCCTGGGGTCTGAACCGCAGCCTGCTCTGAACATCCCACTTTCCCCAAAAATCCTGGCCCTGTTCGATGAAAAAGCTGCCCTGCTCGGGCAGGAAATTACCGGGGGTCAGCTGGTGTCCCTGGCAATTGATTTAAACGGGCACCCCACCCGCTTGTTTGAAAATGTCGTCATGAAAGTTGACCCGGCTTTTCCAGACCGGGTGAGCTTGCTCGAACTACCCGAGATGATGGGGACGCCTGTAAACCCGCCTGTCCCCCCCAGCTCTGATGCACGCTTTTATTTCATTTCGACTTCCGGCAACCTGGGACACAACGTGCCGCTCGAATTTTGGGAGTTTATTCGCAGCAATGCCAACATCAACGAAACCGGCTATCCGATAACAGAAATATTCTATCCGGCTGGGAGCGAGGATACCATCCGCCAGTGCTTTCAATTTTTGTGCCTGGATTACGATGTGGCAAGCGGTGAGATCCATCCCACAAAATTTGGTCTCGATTATTACCGCCGCTACCACACCAAGCTGGCGGATGCTTCGATGCCATTCACACTCAGCCTGAATGTATGGGAATCTCAGCCCGCCATCCCTCCCAACCAGGCCCAGGTCATCAGCGCCAAAATTACCCAAAATGACCTGCCGGTCATCAATTTACAGCCGCTGCTTGAGGTGACCCTTCCAAACCAGGATCCCCAGACTTACCAGATGCCGCCAACCAGCGTGGAGGGCATCACCTCCATCCAGATACCTCCGGTTTCCGCGGATAATGGGACGATTATCCCTTACCAGGTGTGCGTGATTTTTGCGGATGCCACCCGCTACTGCATTTCAGACTCATTCCTGATCTGGAATGCCCCCTGATCACAAACATACTTAATAGCTGCCAGCCCTAAGGTACGGCTGGCGTGCCCTCCACAGGAACCGGACGGGCTTCATAGAATAGATCGACCCGCGCCACTGCGGATCCCAGGCTGTAAACAGAAAATTGATATTCGAGGTCATCCCCTGGGTTTAGGACCTGGTTTGCTTCCCATATCCTGAAGCCCACGGGGACCTCTTGCGCGTCATACGCGATTGCAGCCGCACGGATTTGCCCTGCCGCCGGGCTGCCCTTTACCAGGCGCAGCACGCCTTCCAGCCGGGCAGAGCGCCCATCTTTGGCAATTTCGATTTGCGGAGTGGATCCGTGCAGCTTTAAATACCGGTTCTGTCCCTCGTTGACCGGAAATGCGGTCAGCAGCGCAGCTGTCGAAAAAACAGGGTCTGGCAGCGGACCAGCAAAGGTAACCACCACAGGCATCTGGCTGTTTTCAGGAATCAGGTTTAATGGTGGCGCCCCCAGTTGATCGAAAAGCACTTCCCCAGTTTCATCAACCAGAGAAATTTGAGCTGTCACACCTTCCATAGGTCCATCCAGCTCATTGATAACCTGGGCAAAACAGGTGAGATCGCCTGCAGCTGTGGCATAGCAAACCGGCGGCAGCAGGTTTATGGGCAGGGGAACTGGGGTTGGCGCGGGAACCTCCTGGTCGCCAAGTGGGATCACCAGTCCAGTACCGATGCTGAGAAAGCCGGGATCAATGCCCGGATTGGCCGCCAGCAGCTCATCGACGGTAATCCCGTAAAAAAGTGCGATTCCCAACAAAGTGTCTCCGGCTGTTATCGTATGAGTGAATGGTGTCGGAGACGGCAAGCGGATCGGTACCGGTGTGGCAGGTGCCGGTAAGGTCACCGTCCTGACCGGGGTGGGGTAGGTGTAGGGAATCAGAAACACTGTTGCAGTCGGAGAAGGGGTTACGGTTACAGTGGGAGTAGGACTGGAACAGGCACCGACCAACATCGCCAGGCCTGCCAATCCCGAGGCGAATTTCGCCCAGTGCTGGGGCGGCTTATATCGCATGGCGGCGATTATACCAATGTCTTACTTGTCCGGCGGTCTCCCATATGCTAAACTCGCAGTAACTGATCTGAGAAAGCATGAGCAGCAACATCATCCTTGAACAAGCCATCCAGGCAATTCACGCGGGCCAGGACGATCGCGCCCGCGATTTACTCACGCGCGTTTTAAAAGAAAATCCCCAAAATCACGAAGCCTGGATGTGGATGAGCGCAGTTGTCCGCTCCAAGAAAGAACAAATTTACTGCTTGCAGCAGGTGCTGCGGCTGGATCCCGGCAATAATGATGCCCGCCAGGGGTTGATCCTGCTGGGAGCCCTCGCCGCTGGAGATGAGGTTCTGCCGGCTCCATTGATCCGGCGCAAATGGGAAGTCTCACTCGATTCAGCAGATACCTTGCCACGCAACGAAAAAAGCCGCCTCCAGCTCAGCCGCCGCCAGGTGGTTACCCTGGGTGGCGCCAGCGTGCTGGTATGCGCTTTGATGGCGTTTGGTGCCTTGGGCGCGTCTTCGCGGGGCTGGTCGCCTTTCCGGGCGCGCCTGACGGTCACTCCCCTCGCCTGGAGCCCAACTCCCACAATTTACATTTCACCAACCGCAACCCTGCGTCCTTCAGCCACCCCAACCTATCCCGGCCCAACTCCCCTGATCATGGCCCTGCAGGCCACCTATACGCCCACACCCCTGTATGTCGCCACACCCCATGCCATCAGTGAAGCGTACCGCTCTGCTATACGCGCTTTTGAGCGGAATGATCTGCAGCAGGCACTTGACCTGCTGCTACAGGCTGCCGAGCTTGAGCCGGAGTCAGCGGACATTCCATATTACATCGGTGAGATCCAGCGCCTGCGCGGAAACCCGGAATTGGCGGTAGAAGCATACGAACAATCCCTGCAGATCGATGCAGCCTTTGCCCCGGCCTATCTAGGGCGCGCCCGGGTCCAACACGCTGTGAATCCCCAGGTTGATATCGGGGCGGATCTGGATGAAGCCATCCGTAATGATCCTGCCTACGGTGAGGCTTATCTTGCGCGCGCCGCGTATGCCCTGGAAGCAGGTGAGCCTGAAGCCGCCCTGGATGATTTAGAAATCGCCAGGCAGCTGCTACCAGGTTCGCCGCTGGTTTTCTTATACCGCGCACAGGCCCTGCTGGAAACTGGTGAAAACGAAGCCGCCCTGGTCGCCGCCCAAAAATCCCTGGAACTGGACCTTACTCAACCTGCAGTGTATAAGCTATTGGGTGAGGCAAATCTATTAAATGATTTCTCCAATGAAGCTGTGGAAAAGCTGGTTATTTACACCGGCGTCCAACCGGAAGACCCGACCGGCTGGGTCTTACTGGCAAGCGCCTACAACGCCGCGGGTGCAAATCCTGGGTTGGCAATTGAAGCCTTGAATAAGGCACTCGCCCTGGATGAAGACCTGCCCGCGGCGTATGCACTGCGCGGCCGGCTGTACTTACAAACCGACCAGGGGCAGGAAGCAGTAAACGATTTCATCCGCGTCAGGAACATGGGCGATAATTCATTCGAAAACGGTTTGTCCATCGGGCAGGCTCTGTACGTGGCCGGACGTTTTAACGATTCAGCCAACCAGTTAAATAGTATTGAACCCCTCGCAGGCGAGGTTGCTCAGCGGATTGCGCTTTATTACTGGCGCGGGCAGGCGTATGACGCCCTCGGGAATCGCGAACGGGCAGTGGATGACTATGAAGCACTGGTGGATATTTATCCTGACGATGCCCCCTCAGATTGGCGCGAATTTGCAGAAGCACGTTTGCTGGTGCTGCGTCTGCCAACCCAAACCCCGACCGCCACGATTACCCAAACTCCCACCCGTACACCCACACCTACGCCATCACGCACCCCAACCCTCACTCCCACGCCGACCTCCACGCGCACGCCGACCCCAACGCGCACCGCAACCCCAACCCGCACCGCAACCCGGACACCCACGCGTACGTCCACTCCAACTCCATGAACAAAGACCCTGGCGGAACATGGGCGCCGCTCACGCACCGCCCTTTCGTCCCGGGGGTTAAAATAAAAACAGGAGCACATGCGAAGAAGATCATCCAACCTATACTGGCTGTTAGTCACCACAGCGGCAGCTTTAATTCTGGTCATCACTGCCTGGCTGCAGCCATTTGGGATTCAATGGGTGAACGCTGCACTGCTCCTGACGCCATTCGCCTTGCTGCTGACCATTACGCCGCTGTATATTGGCACGGCCGACGTGACACTGACGGCCATCCTCACAATAACCGGCGGCATGCTTTTTGGTTTTCACCCGACTGGGATTTTTATCGCAACCGGGATACTTCTGGGAATGGGGCTGCGGCGCCTGTCGCTGCTGCGCCAACCAGATGCGGGCAGGCAAATTTCGCTGCTGCGGGCGGGATTTGAGGTTGGTCTGCAAATCATTCCGCTGGCAACGGCACTATACGCCTGGGGATTCTATTCAGGACTGTCTTCAACCGATCTTCCCCTGAACATAAACCTGCTGCTGCCGCCGATTGCGACATTTATCGCCTTGCATTTTCTCATTTACGCATTCAGCCCAGTTTTCCAGCAAGAGCTGCGCAAAGAAGGCAACTGGCGCAGATGGATTGCACTGCTGTTGGTAGAAGTTCTGCCCCTGCCAGTCGTTGCTGCAGCCATCATCGCGTTTCCTTCCCTGCAGACACCCATTTTGATCGGTTTGTACAGCATGGCTACCCTGCTGGCCCTTGCTCTCAACCGAATCGGGGTCACTCGCCTGAAGCTCGAGCGGCGCCTGCAGGAACTCTCGACCCTTAATCTCATCAGCAAATCTCTAAGCGCCAGTATTCACCTGGACAGCTTATTGGAAAGTTTAAAAACCCAGGTTACCAGCATATTGGGGGTCGATAACTTTTATATCGCCCTTTACGACCAGCAGAAAAACGAGCTATGGTATCCAATTGCCGTCAAATACGGCGAACGCCGTACCTGGATGCGCAGACCCACCGCTGAACGATTAACTGACCGCGTGATTTTGACGCGCGAACCGATTTTGATTGCCCGCAACGCCAAGAAAGAGCTCGCCCGCATTGGCCTGCCGACCGTCGAAGACCGGTTGTACGCCTGGATGGGCGCTCCCCTAGTCAGCGGCGACCGGGCAATTGGCTGCCTGGGGGTCTTCTCAAATTCCCCGCATGTCGGTTTCCAGGCTGCAGATCTTGACCTGCTGGTCACAATCGCCGGGCAGGTCAGCGTAGCTGTGGAAAACTCGCTCCTGTATGAGGAGACAGAAAAGCGCAGCGTTCAGCTGGAAACGTTAAATCACCTTGCGAATGTCCTGACAGCCAGTCTCAACCTGTCGGAAGTGCTTGGTTTAATTTGCCATTCGGTGGAGCAGGTGACATCTGCCAGTCGGACCGCGATTTTTCTCAGCGAACAGGAAAATGAGCTTTACCTGGCATACTCGGTCGGGCTCACCGAAACCAACCTGACTGAATTGGAGCAAGTGTTTATCCGCCGCTGGCGGGAGGCCAGCCATGAACGCCAGAACCAGCCCGTCCTGATCACGGATGCGACCCCGCTTGAAATAGACCTGAACGACCGGACTGCGTTGGATTTGGAAGGGATTCAAGCATGGGGTAGTTTTCCGCTCGATACTCCGACCGGCAATATCGGTTTCCTGTCCGTCTATTATGATGGTCCCACAACAATCCCCCTCGACCAGGTGGAGCTGCTCCAAACCTTCGCTACCCAGGCTGCCATTGCGATCCAAAATGCCCGGCTTTACGCGCTGACGGATGAGGCTCTCGGGGTACGCGTCCACCAGTTAGCGATCCTGGAGGCCGTCGGGCGGCGCCTGATGGCAAATTTTGATACTGACCAACTTTTCAGCATCATCCTGGATTACGCGATTGAGTTTACTGAGTCGCCGTGGGGTTTTTTATGCCTGTACCACCCGCAGGAAGATATCCTTGAAATCAAAGCGAAGCGCGGCTACACGTTTGAACAAACCACCTGGCCCGTCAGTGAAAGTATCACCGGGCAAACGGTGCGCACCCGCCAGGTAAACAACCTGGCCGATGTTTCTGCTTCAGACCAGTTTGTAGACATCACGGAAGGCCAATCCCATTCCCAGCTCAGCGTCCCGCTGATCTATGAGGACCATGTGAAGGGTGTCATTACCCTGGAAAGCCCCACATTGGGGGCCTTTGGCGAAAACGAAGAACGGCTGGTAGTTCAACTGGCCAACTACGCCGCCCTGGCAATCAACAATGCCCAGCTATACAGCGAACTTCAGCGCCGCCTGCGGGATCAATCCACCCTGTATGTCGTCACATCGCACCTTGCAAGCAGTATGGATGTCAACAACTTGCTGCAGGTGATCCACGAAGCCGTCCAGTCAGCCGTTCAACCCACATCTGTCGGTCTCTATTTGTGGGATGAAAATGAGCTGACATACCAGGTCGCTTACCAAAGCGAAGGTGAAACCCTGCCCCTTGCCCTTCAGCCGCAGCTTTTTAACATGCTGGTTCCCATCTCGATCAATGTGGATATATTAAAAGTTCCCAGCAGCGATCTTGATCTTTCGCGCACCTTCGGCCAGGATGAGAACCTGCGCACATATGTGATTCCTTTGGCAACCAAGCAGCAAAAATTGGGCGCCCTGCTGCTTTACATCCCCCGCGAACGAGTGCTGCAGGCCAGCCAGCTCCAGCTTTTACAGGCCGTAATCGCCCAGGCAACAATTGCCCTGCAGAACGCACTGCTGTTTGCCGATGTACTGAACGCCCGCGAGCGGCTGTCGGCCATCTTGAACACGATTGAGGAAGGCATACTGGTGGTCGACCTGCGGGGAGGGATCGTTTTGGCAAACCAGCCAGTGCTGAAATTCACCGGCCTGGCGATGGATGAATTAATTGGCGCGCGCCTGGCAGAAATTCCCCCACGTGCCCTCCAGGTGATCGGCTATACGAAACCCCAGGCCAAAGAGATGATGCAGAAACTAGAGCACGGTTTGGCTATCGAAAGCTCCAAATCCACGCTCGTCCTGGATGACGTCAAGCCAGAACGCGTGCTTGAGCGGGCGGTCATCCCTGTCTGGAGCCAGATTGGACGGGCTATCGGCGCAATGATTGTTCTGCGCGATACCACCGAAGAACACCAGCTCCAGCAAACCCGTGAAACCATCACCGAGACGCTCATCCACGACCTGCGTTCACCGGTCAGCGCGGTGATGAGCGCTCTTGAGATCCTTGCAGAGACGATGGTCGGCAGTGAGGGGGATGAGCTGGCAAATCAAGCCCTGCATGTTGCCCAGCGCAGCACAGAAAAAGTGATCATCATGGTGAATTCCCTGCTCGAAATTGCCCGCATGCAGTCTGGTGAAATTGAGCTGGAGATCAAATCCTTCTATTTGCGCGATCTCGCTGAGCAAGTGATCGCAAATTATGCAATCCTGGCGAACGAATATGGTGTGTTTGTCAGCAACGATATCAACCCTGACCTGCCCGCTGCTGCGGCTGATTACAACAAGCTCGAGCGAGTTTTATCGAACCTGCTGGACAATGCGCTGAAATATACGCCTGCGGGAGGGAAAGTACGTTTTTCTGCCGAAAAAAGCGGTGAGGGGCAGCTCGTCGTGCGCGTCTCAGATAACGGGCCGGGCATCCCCGAGGAATACCGGGAAAAGATCTTCGAACGGTTTAACCAGGTGCCGAACCAGTCCGGGCGGCGGAGGGGTACTGGCCTGGGTCTGACGTTCTGCCGCCTGGTCGCCGAAGCGCACGGGGGGAAAATTTGGGTCGAACCCAACCAGCCGTTCGGTAGCACATTTTCAATCACCCTGCCCACCGCCAACCACCTGAATTAAGGCGCATCGATTCCCAATCTGGCACAATCCGCTTCGGGCTCCTGCCGGATGTTGAATACGGTTTCGATGACTGTTACTGCCTTTGCTACGCTGCTTGCGAGCCAGGCAGTAGTCGAAGCAGCAGTACCCTTCGCCTACTGTGCGTGCCCTGCCGCGCCAGGACGTTTCCTTGCCAAGCACCTGGAAGCGCGCTATAATGACAGACGCGCTGAAGCAGGCGCTGGTCGCCTGCGAGCGCATGTTGTTTTCGTATAGGGTAAAGAAAATGCCGATTTACACGTACCGTTGTGAAAATTGCGGCGTCCAATTTGAACGCCAACAAAAGTTCAGCGAACCTGCTCTGACCGTTTGCCCGGAGTGCAGCCAGAAAACACTGCGAAAAGTGTACACACCGGTCGGGATTGTTTTTAAAGGCTCGGGGTTTTATGCAACCGATCATCGCTCTCCCTCGGGTATGACCTCCAATTCGAAATCATCTTCCGCTGACAGTGAGCAAAAAAGCAACAGCGACTCCAGTAGCAACTCCAGCAGCGAAACCAGCCCCTCGACGAAGCCGGACGATTGAGACTCTTTGACTTCACACCCAGGCGGGCGCAATTCACTGCGCCCGTTTTTATTTTCCATGTTCTCTCAGCTCAACTCCCTCCAGGACTGGGCCAGGATTTTTCCTGCTTAAAGTCCCCCATGCTATAATTCCAGAGCAAGGGGATCAACACAGGTTCAATTTTTACCGGCAGCCTGGAGCTCAGGAGACAACCCGCATGTACGATCGTAAGAAGCTTGACGAACTGCAAGACAAAAAAGATCAATGGGATGAAACAACCCTGCAAAAAACGTTGGCACGCTTTCCAGAACGTCAGCCCCAGTTCATTACCACTTCATCCGAACCCATAAATCGGCTGTACACTCCCCTGGATACGCCCGACCTGGATTATTTTGATGACCTTGGGCTGCCTGGCGAGTACCCATTTACCGCGCGGCATCCACCCCACCATGCACCGCGGCAAGGTCTGGACCATGCGGATGTTCGCCGGTTTTGGCACCGCCGAAGAGACCAATGCCCGCTTCAAATACCTGCTTGACCAGGGGCAAACCGGATTGTCGATTGCCTTCGACCTGCCTACCTTGATGGGCTATGACACCGACGCCCCTGAATCTCTGGGCGAGTTTGGTAAATGCGGGGTGGCAGTCTCGTCTCTTAAGGATATGGAATACCTGCTGGATGGCATCCCACTCGATCGAGTCTCCACTAGCATGACCATCAACTCGCCGGCAGCCATTATCTGGGCTATGTACATTGCCGTGGCTGAAAAACAGGGCGTGCGCCCAGACCAGCTGCGTGGCACCACCCAAAACGATATTCTTAAAGAGTATATCGCCCAAAAAGAGTATATCTTCCCGCCCGAACCCTCCATGCGCCTGGTCGTCGATACGATTGAGTACGGCGCCCGGCATCTGCCTCAATGGAACCCGGTCAGCATATCTGGCTATCACATCCGAGAAGCCGGATCAACAGCGGCCCAGGAGCTGGCTTTCACCCTTTCAGACGGACTGGAGTACGTGCGCTGGTGCCTTTCGCGCGGCCTGGATATTGACGAATTTGCGATGCGCCTGTCCTTCTTCTTTAACGCCCACAATGACTTTTTCGAGGAAATTGCCAAATACCGCGCTGCCCGCCGTATCTGGGCGCGTGAAATGCGGGACACATTTATGGCAAAACAGCCGCGCTCCTGGTTGATGCGATTCCATACCCAGACCGCCGGGGTCAGCCTGACCGCCCAGCAGCCAGAAAACAACATCGTCCGTGTGGCAATCCAGGCCCTGGCAGCGGTGCTGGGCGGCACCCAATCGCTGCATACCAACAGTATGGATGAAGCCCTGGCCCTGCCTTCCGAACATGCCGTGACCGTAGCCCTGCGCACGCAGCAAATCATCGCTGAAGAATCGGGGGTCGCCAACACAGTAGACCCGCTGGGCGGATCTTTCTTCCTGGAAACCCTGACCAACCAGCTGGAAGCCCAAACCTATGAATACTTCCGGCGAATTGAGATGCTGGGCGGTGTGCTGCCTGCCATTGACAAAGGCTTTTTCCAGTCCGAGATATCCGATGCCGCTTACCGCTACCAGCGTGAAATTGATGAGAAGACACGCCGTATTGTGGGTGTCAACGCATACCAGGATCAAAAAGCCGTCACTATCCCCATTCTGGAAATGGATCCCCAGGGGTACCGGCGACAGATCGCACGATTGGCACAGGTCCGGAGGGAACACGATCAGGCCGCGGTTGGGCAAGCGCTGGACCAATTGCGGATTGCCTGCCAGGGAACCGCCAATACCATGCCCTACCTGCTCAATGCAGTCCGGGTGTACGCAACCCTGGGTGAAATTGTCAACGTTCTGCGTTCTGCCTTTGGAACGTACGCAGAACCGACCTGGATCTAATCCGATCCCTGGTGAAAGACTGCTGAAGACCATAAATTTAACTGCCCTGGGAGACATCTCCCAGGGCAGTTGTTTTTGTTGGGTAAATTCAGGGTTTCCGGGGTTACTGGAAAGTAAGTGGTTCGATATTCAGGTTATCCGGATTAGTAAACCGCTTGAGCCGGTCGACCAGCTCCGGGCAGAAATGCGTGCTGAAGTTCGGGAACTCAATCCGATAACCCCGCCCGCGTTCATAGATCTGGAATGCAAACCGGTCGCTGCCCGGATAAGAGATCAGGGTGCCATAAATCTGCCGCAGGCGGAGCTGGTCGCGCACCTTGTCTCCACTTGGGCGTAAAATGACCGTCAGCATGTGTATCGTTTCCGCATCACCGGCTCTGGCTGGCGCTAGAATATAGGGCGGCACCGGAATTTCGGGGCGCTCTGGAAAGACCTTCACAGGGGTAGGGATTTCCGCCTGCGGGCTGTCTGCTACCGGAATTTCTGCCGGACTTTCCGCCGGACCCTCCGCCGGACCTTCCGCCGGACCTTCGACGACGACCTGATCAGAGCCATTTGCCGGCAGATCCACAATCTCAACCTCCTGCAGTGATTCTTCCGGCTCCCCGGAATCCGCCAGCGAGAATTCTGGTTCTGGCTCATGGGATGCGGCGTTGGAGCCTGTTCCCCCTGGGTCGATACGGGTCTTTTCCTGCGGAGGCATCAGTGTAAAGTGATCCCAATCCTGCGGGAACGAGGCCGGCGGCGGTGGTTCATCAAACGGGTAATCCCCGGTCGCAGCTTCAGCATCCTCGTCATTGTACGAATCTCCATCTGGCAGGCTCACGGTACCCCAGGTGGGGTGGTCACTCCCATTGCTCTTGGGGTTGTCCTGTTCATCGTGGAATTCTTCATTGCTTACGTTCAGGTCTTCGTCAGCCTCTGGCCCTGGGAATGCGAACGAGGTCTCCGGCTCAGCAGAAATGACATACTTAAACTCGGTCGTGATCGTGTCCACCAGTATTTTTGGCTCAGAGCCATCATTATCCAGCTTGCCTTCTACCAGCACCAGTTTTTCTGGTTCAATTAATGCCCGGTAGGTATCCCAGGTGCGTGGGAACACCACCAGGTCCAGGCTGCCCTGTAAATCCTCCATGGTTACGAAGCCCATCGACTTGCCGGTTTTCGTCTGGTGCGGGCGAATGCGTGTGATCAAACCCGCCACCCGTACCGGATGGCCGGAGGCCAGGTCACGCAGCTCGCCAGAAAAGTGGCTGACTGCCCGATTGAGCACTTCCATGTGCGCGCTGAGGGGGTGGTCTGAGACATACAATCCAATCAGCTCGCGCTCCCAATCCAGAATCTCACGCCGCGAAATATCGCGACCGGTATCGGGCAGCACGAGCTCGTCGATTACGCCGGTGACCGCACCAAACAAAGACATCTGCCCGCTTTCTGCCGCCCGAAAATGGCTGCCGCTGATTGCAATGATCCGGTCGAGGGCTTCCAGGACAGCCGGGCGGCTGCCAAACTCGTCTAACGCCCCAACCTTGATCAAGCTCTCCAAGGCGCGCTTGCCGACATTGCGCAAGTCCACCCGGCGGGCAAAATCGTTCAAGTCCTTGAAAATTCCTTCCGGGCGCGCCAACAGGATCGCATCCACCGGTCCCTGCCCGACGTTTTTCACAGCGCCCAGGCCAAAACGAATGGCTGAACCATCCGGCCGGTCTTCAATTGTAAAATCCCAGCCGCTGGAATTGATATCGGGAGGCAGCACCTGGATGCCAATCCGGCGGCTGTCGGCCACATACAACGCAATCTTATCCGTGTCATTTTTGGTCACCGACATGAGCGCGGTCATGTATTCGGCCGGATAATGCGCCTTAAGATAGGCGGTCTGGACAGCGATCACGCCATAATCTGCGGCATGGGCTTTATTAAAACCATAGCGGGCAAACTCTTCCCAGTCGGCAAAGATGGCACTGGCGTCTTCTTTGCTCATCACGCCTTTGCGCACAGTGCCCTTGACAAATTTCTCACGGTGTTTTTCGAGCTTATCTTTTTGCTTCTTGGCAATCGCCTTGCGCAGGTCATCAGCTTCCGAGGCTGTATAACCAGCCAGCTCCACGGCCGCCCGCATGATTTGCTCCTGGTAGACCGGGATGCCAAAGGTCTCTTCAAAAATAGGCTGCAAAGATGGGTGGCGGTACTGGACCTGCTCCTCACCGTGCATCCGGGCTATATAGCTGGGAATGAATTCCAGCGGTCCCGGGCGGTAGAGGGCAATCATGGCAATTACGTTATCCAGGTTTTGCGGTTTCATGTTCATCAGGTAACGCCGCATCCCCGAGCCTTCCACCTGGAATACCCCCGCGGTGTCACCGCGCCCCATCAGTTCGAACGCGGCCGGGTCATCCACCGGAATATTCTGCAGGGTATATTCTTTACCGGTGCGCTGGCAGATCAAATCGCAGGCGCGGGCCATAACCGTAAGGGTTGCCAGACCCAAGAAGTCCACTTTGAGCAGTCCCAGAGAATCCAGAATGGACATCTCAAATTGGGTTACCACTTTTACCGGTGCATCTTCCGCATTGCTCGTAGGTCGATGCAGCGGGATGTACTCCGTGATCGGGCGGTCTGCAATGATTACCCCAGCGGCGTGGGTGCCGGCGTTGCGCACCACACCTTCCACCTGGGCAGCTGTGTCAATCAGCTCCTTGATGTATTGGCGGCTGGCATCGCTGCTGGATTCTTCATAAACTTTACGGAATTCTTCAACCTGTTCCAGAGCTTCTGGAATGCTGACTGGCTTACCGGGAATGTTGGGCACCAGCTTGGCCACCCGGTCCACTTCTGGCAGGGGGATATCCAGAACGCGCCCCACATCCCGGATCGCAGCACGTGCTTTCAGGGTGCCAAAGGTGATAATCTGGGCAACCTTGTCCTCACCGTAGCGGCGGGCGCAGTACTCCATGATTTCCGAACGCCGGTCATCGCGGAAGTCCAGATCGATATCCGGCATAGATACCCGGCCAGGATTCAGGAAACGCTCAAAAATCAAGCCGTGCTCAATTGGGTCCACGATCGTTATTCCGAGGGAATAGGCTACAATCGAGCCAGCTGCTGAACCGCGCGCGTTAAACCAGATGCCGCGCTGGTTAGCATATTCGCACAGGTCCCACACAATCAAAAAGTACGCCGCGAAACCCATTTTGTTGATCACGCTCAACTCGTACTCGAGCCGCTCACGAATTTCGGGCCGGCTGGTGGCGCTGCCATAACGCTGCAACAGCCCCTCTTCGCATTTTTTCCGCAGGTAGGATTCCGCATCTAACCCGTCTGGAACCTGGAACTGCGGCAGTTTATAACCCTTAAAGTCCCAGGTCCAGCTGGCAGCGTTCCGCGATTTCAAGCGTGTTGGTCAGGGCTCCTGGAATGTGTCCAAAGATGCGGCTCATCTCGTCCGGGCTGCGCAGGTAATAGGAATTGTCGTTCATCCGCATGCGGTTGGGGTCCGACAGCACGCAGCCGGTCTGGATCGCCAGCAGGATATCCTGCAGGCGGGCATCCGACTGGTCCACATAATGGACATCATTGGTTGCCACATAACGGGCCTGGTAGCGGTTACCCAGGTCGAGCATCACCTTGTTGATCTCGTCCAGCGTTTTGATGCTGTGATCCTGCATCTCGAAAAAGAAACGCTGCGGACCAAAAACCTCGTAATACCAATCCAGCATGCGGCGGGCGTCATCCAAGCGGCCATCCTGCAGGGCACGCGGCACTTCTGCCGACATGCAGCCGGTGGTGCAAATCAGCCCTTCGGCGTGTTGGGCCAGGAACTCGTGATCGACGCGCGGAAAATAATAAAACCCCTCCAACTGCGAAGCGCTGGCAATTTGCAGCAGGTTGCGGTAGCCAGTTTCATTTTCTGCCAGCAACAGCAGGTGCGAGGAGCGTTTGTCCAGCTGCGAGTCCTTATCGTGCATGCGCCGGGCTGCCATGTAGGCTTCTACTCCGATAATCGGCTTGATCTCGGCAGCCAGAGCTGCGTTGTAAAACTCAATGGCACCAAACATCGTGCCATGATCTGTGAGCGCCACCGCCGGCATTCCCATCTCCTTGGCGCGGTTGACCAGCTTTTTTATCTTGCTGAATCCATCCAACAAGGAGTATTCCGAATGCACATGGAGGTGGACAAAAGACATTGGCAGCCTGTTTGCGAAAAAATATTGAGGTGATTTGCTGTAAAAAAGATCGAATTTACTATACCTGATCGAAAACTAACGCCCTGGTTTGATTATAGCACGCCCGCCCCGGCAGACCCCCCGGCATACCTTAAAATTTCCAGCAATCCCGTAAATTCTCATCCTGGCCAGACTGCTCACACACCCTGTCCCGAAGAAAACCAACCGTTAAACCCACGCCTTTCTGTCTGGCACAGCAGAAACCGTGGATTTACCAACAGGGCTGCCTGTGGTGCCGCAATGATCTCCAGGTTTGCCAGCCGAGTTACCCCTTGCATGTAATCTGGGCGCGTGAATAACAAACTTCCATTGTAAAAATTTGGGAGAGGGTGTAAGATAATTATCTAACAATCTTTGCCGCGCTCGGCGAATGACCTCCATGACGACCTCAATTACCCCCGAAACCCCCGCACCTACCCCATCACCCGCAGGCGGTACCCTCGAGCTGCCGCCCAAACGAACGCTGTGGGACCGCTCGCCGGCTGCGCTGCGCATTTTCCGCCACCGAAATTTCCGGCTGTTTTTTTTCGGCCAACTTGTATCGCTGATCGGCACCTGGATGCAGTCTACGGCCCTACAGTGGCTGGTGTACACAATCACCGGCTCGCAATCCAGCCTGGGGATGGTGACATTCCTCAACTTCCTGCCGGTACTGCTGTTCTCCCTGCCTATGGGTGTCCTGGTGGATCGCGCTTCCAAGCGCAACATCCTGGTGCTCACCCAGACCTGGTTTATGATCCTGGCTGGTATCCTGGCTGTGTTGACTTTCAGCGGGGTCATTCAATACGGGCAGATCCTGGTGCTGGCTTTCATGGTAGGCATCGGCAATGCCCTGGATATGCCCGCCCGCCAGGCCTTCTACGTAGATATCGCCGACCGGGAAGATTTAAATACTGCCATCGGGCTTAACTCAGCTCTGTTCAACGGTGCACGCATCGTTGGTCCTGCGATCGCTGGAATCGTGGTAGCCGCCATCGGCGAGGCCCCGGCATTCGCCATCAACGCGGTTTCATTCCTGGCAGTCATTTTTGCATTGTTGATGATGCACATTAATCGTCCTGCTGTGCCCGCTGTGCGCCTGAAGGGCGCTGGAGACTTGCTGCAAGGACTGCGCTACCTGGTGCAGGAAAAGATGATCTTTGGCCTGGTAATCATGGTGGCATTGTTCAGCTTTTTTGTCGCCCCGTATTTGGTTCTGCTGCCGGTCTTCGCCCATGACGTCCTCAAAACCGGCGCCCAGGGATTTGGGCAGCTTCTGGCAGCTCAGGGGGTGGGAGCGTTAATAGGTGCATTCGGCCTGATATTTTTCGGCGACCGGCGCAAGAAGGGCCGCGGCCTGCTCATCAGCCGGGGAATGCTCGGTTTTGCAATTGCCGGGCTGGCCATTTCCCGCGAACCTTTGTTAAGCCTGTTCGCAATGGCAGTAGCCGGGTTTGCATTTATCACCCAGTTGATTCTGACTAACAGCCTGATTCAAAATATCGTTCCGGACACGCTGCGCGGGCGGGTCATCAGTGCTTATACCTGGGCATTGGGGGGCTTTTTCCCACTTGGCTCGCTGGTGATCGGGGTGATCGGCGATCAAATTGGAGCGCCAAACACCGCTCTCCTGATCGCCTGCCTTTGCTTGATCCTGACAGGTGCAAATTACGTTTTCTTCCCCCGTATGAAAGACCTGGTCTGACCGCTACACGCCATAACGATGCAGTACTGCGGTTACCTGCCCATAGTACCCGGCCCCAAACAGGTTCAGATGGTTGAGCAGATGGTACAGGTTGTAAAGAGGCAGGCGCTGCTGCAGCCCGGCCGGCAGTGGGTCGCGCTTCCTGGTACGCTGCATAGAATACCGCTGGAAATCCACCAAATAAAGCCGTCATGCCAAGTTCCGCTTCGGCCCAGCCAAAATGGGTTGCCGGGTCGATCACCGCCGGTGCGCCCAGCGCATCGGTGGTGGCGTTGCCGCTCCACAAATCCCCATGGATCAGTGAGGCAGGCTGGGACGGCAGCAGTTCAGGCAGCCGCATGGCTAATCGTTCAACCCGGTGGAAATCCTGGGCGTTCAGTAAACGCCGGTCACGGGCCAGCTGCGCCTGAAAAAGCAGCCGTTTTTCCGCAAAAAATGAATATCCATCCACTTCCCATGAATTGGGCTGGGGTGTACTGCCAATATAATTATCATGCTCGAAGCCAAACCGGTCATGAGTATGGCTGTGCAGGATCGCCAGCTGTTGGCCAAACAACACCCAATACTCCTTATTTTGAACAGCCGGCTGGAGATCTTGTAACAGGATAAACTCCTCACCTGCCAGGTAAACATCGGGCACAACCGGCCCACCCGGCACGCGCAACGCCGCCAGACCCTCGGCCTCGCGGATAAACATGTCCGGCGGGGTGCTGCGGTTGGTTTTCAAGAACAGGCTGGTGCCTGAAGCTGTGTGTAGTACTGCCCCAGAATTGATGCACCCACCGCCCACCGGGTGGCTGCCAGTAACCGGCCCAAGATCATTTGCCAGGCACCAGGCCTGGACTTCTGCTGGGATCATCTTTCAATCACTTTTGCGACCATTTTCGAGAGCTGCCAGCAACTGGCGGCAGGAGCGGTCCACGATGCGGTACGTCTCCTCGAATCCATCGGACCCACCATAATACGGGTCTGGCACTTCCGCGTGCGGATTCCCTTCGGGGTCGAACTCGCGCAGCAGGCGGATTTTGGCCTGTTGGGTCGGGTTGCGCGCCATCGAGTACAAAACTGCGCGATTATCGCGATCCATTGCGACCAGCCAATCAAATTCATCCAGGTCGGTGCGCCGCACCTGGCGCGCCTGCCCTGAGTACTGCAAACCGTGCCGTGCTGCCACCCGCACCATACGCCCATCCGGACTTTCCCCTACGTGCCATGAACCTGTCCCCGCTAAGTCTATATGGTAGGAATCCTGCAGCCCCGCTTCTCGAACATAATGGCGGAACAGATTTTCGGCCAGCGGACTGCGCACAATATTCCCCAAACACACGAATAAAACCCTGGTTTTCTCTGCCAAACCATTCCTCCGGATTTGTGACTGAACGCTGCCAATCCTACCACAGAACCCCTGGGAAACCAAAAGCAGGCCCCGGTAATTGCAGGCCTGCTCTGTGGTTCACTCAAATCGGGCTACGAGCGGCTGACGGCATCCATCACCGCAACCGCGGCCATATTAACGATATCGCGCACTTCATCTCCCGATTGAAGAACGTGGACTGGCGCGCCGATGCCGAGCAGAATCGGTCCGATTGCCAGGGCATTTCCCAGGCGGGAGAGCAGCTTGTAAGCAATATTGGCGGACTCCAACGATGGGAAGACCAGGACATTGGCATCCTTGACGCTGCTAAATGGATAGCGCTTTTCGATCATTTCGGAAACCACTGCCGTATCTGCCTGCATTTCACCATCGACCATGAAGTCGGGTTGGCGCTGTTTAACAATTCGACTGCTTTGCGCACTTTTTCCGACAGCGGGTGCGGGGTACTGCCAAAGTTCGAAAACGACAGGAAGGCCACCCGCGGTTCGAGCTCGATCTGGCGAGCAAAGTTCGCCGCCAGGCAGGCGATCTCAACCAGGTCTTCTGAAGTGGGGTCGATTTTGACGGTCGCATCGGTAAACAGGTACACGCGGTCGTTGACGATCATGATATACACTCCACACACCCGGGCAGCGTCCGGGCGGGTGTGGTGGACCTGCAAAGCGGGCCGGATGACTTCCGGATAATCGTACGTCAGTCCGGAAACGAAGGCATCCGCATCACCCATCTTCACCATCAGCGAACCCAGCAGGTTGGGCTGCCGCACCATCTGGCGGGCAAGGTTGATTGACACACCCTTCCGCTGGCGGATTTCGTAATAAGCCTGTGCGTAATCCTCCAGGCGCGGGAAACTGTCCGGGTCCACGATAGTGAGTTGGATATCCAGGCCAAGCCGCTCGATGTGCTCCTGGATCACTTCAGGGTGGCCGATCAGAATCGGTCTGCCGATACCTTCTCGATCCGTGCGCGGCCGCACGGATAATCTTTGGTTCATCGCCCTCAGCAAAGACAATCCGCTTTTTCGGCGTGGATGCCCGGGCTTTGTTCAGGATGAAGTACCGCACCCGCTCACCAGCACCCAGCCGAAATTCAAGGTGCTGACGGTACTCATCGATGTCGATCTTCTGGCGGGCAACGCCGCTTTCCATGGCAGCCCGAGCAACTGCCGGCGCCTCCCAGGTAAGCACACGCGGGTCAAGTGGTGTTGGAATGATGTATTCCCGGCCGAATTTCAAGCTTTCTACGCCGTAGGCTCGCAGGACGCTGTCGGGCACATCTTCTTTCGCCAGGTCGGCCAGTGCCTGCACTGCCGCAATTTTCATTTCATCATTGATCGCCCTCGCGCGCACATCCAGAGCGCCTCGGAAAATAAACGGGAAACCAAGCACATTGTTGACCTGGTTGGGATAATCGGACCGACCGGTTGCCACAATGACGTCCGGGCGCACTTGCTTGGCAAGCTCATACTTGATCTCCGGGTCGGGGTTTGCCATGGCAAAGATAATCGGATCCGGGGCCATAGTCTTGACCATCTCTGGCGTCAACACGTCTGCGGCAGAAAGGCCGTAAAACACATCCGCACCGTTCACTGCATCGGCCAGCGTGCGGGCATCCGTTTCTGCCGCAAAACGCTCTTTATAACGGTTCATCCCCTCAGTGCGTCCCTTGTAGACTACACCGCGGGAATCAACCATGAGTACATTCTCACGCTGCACACCCAGCTGATCGCCAGGTTTGCGCACGAGATGGCCGAGGCACCGGCTCCAGAAATCGTGATTTTGATCTCCTCAATCCGTTTGCCAACGATCTCCAGCGCGTTTAACAGGCCTGCGCTGGAAATGATCGCGGTCCCATGCTGGTCGTCGTGAAAAACCGGGATGTCCAGCATCGACTTGAGATTCTTCTTCAATATAAAAACACTCTGGGGCCTTGATGTCTTCCAGGTTGATCCCTCCAAAAGTCGGCGCGATGGCAGCTACCACCTGCACCAGCTCTTCAGGATCGGTTACATCGAGCTCGATATCGAAAACATCGATATCTGCGAAACGTTTGAACAACACTCCTTTGCCTTCCATCACCGGCTTGGAGGCCAGTGCTCCGCGGTCGCCCAAACCCAGGATTGCAGTCCCATTGGTGACCACCGCCACCAGGTTGCCTTTTGAAGTGTATTCATAAGCGAGCTCAGGATGGTCTGCAATTTCCAGTACCGGATAGGCTACCCCTGGTGAGTATGCCAGGGACAGGTCGTACTGGCTGGCAAGGGGTTTGGTGGGCAGGATAGATATTTTGCCTGGCTGCCCGCCGAGACGGTGGTATTCAAGTGCATCTTCTTTGGTAATCTGACGCATATTGTCCTCCTGCTGCGTGGAATGTGCTGGTATGAGGTGCGTAAAACCGGGCAAACAACATGATTTGTCCCAGGTCCACAATCCGCCCAGCGCACAAATAAATTATGGAGAGAGCTGGGTCATTAATCGTCAGGTTCAGCACGCGGCCTGGAATGCAACCATTATATCAAGCAGAAACCGTTTTCACTGCAAGCGAAAAATTCTAATCATACAAAATTCACACGGAAAATATTCGTAGTCATACACAGATGCCCGGGGCAGACACATATCCTTACTTGTATGTAGTATTTGGTTAATTCTGCGCCGCGCAGACACTCCTGGAGGCTTCACACTGCAGCCGCGGATCCCCAATTGCACCTGGCCCGGAAAAAATCCCTTGCAACATTCTTAAGAGTAATGTAAACTTCAGATATCGTTTTAAGGTTTTGTGATATTGATTAAAATTCAAAGCCTGGCTTTGATCTGGAGATGGGAACCTTTACGATAAAGATAGTTTTACCCTCTCTTAACGAAGGGAGCCTGCTCCCCTTGGCGGGAAGTGACCGGAGCGCCGCAGCTGCTTGTCGACTGGGAAACGTTGCAATGTACAGCCGGCAGGATGATTACCGGATGTTCCAGCTGCGAGACCGGCCACGCTGCAAATGAGTGAACGAAGTGAATGATTAAATTTGTAGGCTCGTTTTCATATACGAGTTTGGGTGGTTGTGACCGGTAGAATTTTCCGCTGGGCAAGCCATACCCCGGGCAGAAAATGCAATCATCATTGATTGCCAGTGACAGGTGCAGACCTCTGCCTTACATAAATTGAATTAGGCATACTGATAGAACTTCGTACAGGGTCTGGAGATTTTGAATACAAACATTACCGCGAACTATCGTCCAACATAACGACCGCGTGATTTCGGTCCTTGCGGGGAATTCGATTCCCTGAACGGACCGCCAGATTGCATTACCAGACAGACCCGGTATTAACGAAGTCTAGCCTCAGGAAAGACCTGATTTATTAATTTAACCGGACACTGTTGATCTCTCAATCGCAAGTTTGCAGCTGTGGCCCGCTCTTCTGCGCCACGGCTGTTTGGTTAATAATGATGAGTCCAACAATTACTGCTCTGACCACCCAAAAACGCAACCCCCAGCGTATCAACGTATATCTGGACGGGGAATTTGCCTTTGGAGCAGCAAGAATTGTTGCAGCCTGGCTGGTCGTTGGACAGGAACTGAGCGCGGAAAAAATCCGCGAGCTGCAGGCCCAGGATGAAAACGAAGTTGCCCTGCAGCGAGCCGTCAGCTTTCTGAGCTTCCGGCCACGGACGGCCCGGGAAGTCCGCCTGAACCTGGAAAAGCACGGAGTCTCCGCGGACGTTATCGAGCAAGTCATCGCTCGGCTTGAAAGAAATGGCTTGCTCAATGATCGTGAGTTTGCCCGGTTATGGATAGAAAACCGGTCCGAATTCCGCCCGCGCGGTCGCCGGGCTTTGGAATTTGAGCTGCGCAGCCGGGGTGTCGCCGACAAAGTCATTACAGAGGTTTTAGCCGAATCTTTGGATGATGAAGAAATGCTGGCGTATGAGGCCGCGCAAAAATATACCCGCAAGCTGAGCGGGCTGGAAAATGCAGAATTTCGCCGCAAGCTTGGTGGCTTTTTAGCCCGGCGCGGGTTTGATTATGAAGTGACTTCCCAGGTTGTGGCGCGGGTATGGAAAGAACAAAGCGAGGTGCTCCAGGCTGCGGATGATTACGCTAATGAAAACGAGGTTAACTGATGAATCCTAATTCGACCCTGATCGTGGCCGCCTTCACCGGATTGGTGATGTTGGCGGTCGGGATTTTGATCGGGTACCTGGTCAAGCGCTACCAGGTTAAGGCGGCAATGGAAAAAGAACAGTTGGAGGCCAGCAGCACCATTGCGCGCGCCCGTGAAGAAGCCCGTGAAATAAAGCTCGAAGCCGAAAACGAGGCCTTAGAAACCCGGCGGAATGCGGAACGTGAAGTTTCCCGGCGCAGGACCGAGATTACTCGCGAGGACGACCGGCTGCAGCGCCGCCGGGAGGAACTCGACCGCCGGGCCGAGCGCATGGAGAAGCAAAACGAAAACCTTAACAAACGCCAGAGCGCTCTGGATAAGCGTGCCAACGATATTGAAAAACTGTATTCAGATCAAGTAGATGAATTACAGCGCATCTCCAATATGACCATCGACGAGGCGCGGGGTGTTCTCCTGGCGGAGGTGGAAAAAGAAACTCGGGACGACATGGCGAAGATCATCCGGCAGATCGAGGCGGAAGCTCGCGAAGAAGGCGATGAACGGGCGCGAAAAATCATCGCCGATGCCATCCAACGCATCGCATCCGATAACGTCAGTGAAGTCACGACAAAAGTGGTGAACCTGCCCTCGGATGAAATGAAAGGCCGGATCATTGGTCGCAACGGGCGCAATATCCAGGCTTTCGAACAGGCGGCTGGTGTGGATGTCATTGTCGATGACACACCCGAAGCTGTAACCATTTCCTGCTTTGACCCGGTACGCCGTGAGGTCGCCCGGCGAGCGCTGGAAAAATTGGTGCTGGATGGACGCATTCACCCTGCGTATATTGAAAAAGTGATTAAGAAAGAAGAGCAGGAAGTTGAAAAAATCATCGCCGAAGCCGGCGAACAGGCCGCCTTTGAAGCCGGTCTATCCAGCCTGCATCCCGAAATCACCAGGATGATGGGTCGTCTGAAATTTCGCACCTCCTATGGGCAGAACCAGCTTTCCCATGCAGTCGAGACTGCCAAATTGGGCGGGTTGATCGCGGCCGAAATTGGTGCCGATGTCGAAGTTGCCAAGGCAGCCTCTTTCCTGCACGATATTGGCAAAGCCATGGATCACAATGTAGAAGGTACGCATGCCATGATCGGTGCCGAGTTCGTCCGCCGATATGGTGTGAACCCCAAAGTCGTCAACGCAATCGCATCCCACCACCACGAAATCGAACAGGAAACTGTCGAAGCCATCATTGTCGAAACGGCGGATGCCATCTCCGGGGCGCGGCCCGGCGCACGGCGCGAAAGCCTGGAGCAGTACATCAAGCGGGTGCGGGCGCTGGAAGAAATCGCCAACAACCACAAGGGCGTGACACAGAGTTATGCCCTGCAGGCCGGTCGTGAAATCCGGATTTTCGTACGCCCCGAAGAGATCGATGACCTGGCCTCGACTCGCCTGGCGCGCGACATCGCCCGGCAGATCGAAGAGAGTATGCAGTATCCAGGGCAAATCAAGGTTACGGTGATCCGCGAAACCCGTTCGGTCGACTACGCCAAATAATTCCCATCCGACCAGTAAGGCGCTCCCTGAGTGGAGCGCCTTACTGGTTAACCATAAATTCGAAAAAAGGGGAAGGAACGGGATTTCACCCGCTTCGGGGTTATTTACCAACGCGGATAGTCAGCATTGTCATATCATCAAATTGGTCTGCTCCAGCCTGAAAGGCCTGCAAACGGTCGAAAAAAGTCTGGCATAACGATTTGCCACCGGCAGCCCGCAGACACTGTGCCAGCATTTCTTCGAACGACGGCTGGTCGAGCAACTGGCCTTCTGGGTTAACCACGTCCTTAACCCCATCCGTATAAAATATCAGGTGATCCCCGGGAACCAGCACCAGCTCCTCCTCGTTTAACACCAGGTCAGCATCGTTGAGCATTCCCAGCAGCATTCCCTCCCCTGGCAAGGGCTGCAGACGCCCGCCACGGTACAGGTACGGCTGCTCGTGACCGGCCCGGGAATAAACCAGGCGCAGATTATCTGCATCCAGCACACCAAAGAATACAGTGATAAAACCGTGCAGCTCTCCCAGGTCCAGGAGAAGCTGGTTGACACTGCGCAGCACCTCTTCGGTTGAAAATGAACGGCGGGCCTCTGCCAGGATCAAACTCCGGGTAAGCGCCATATAGAGAGCAGCGGGGATGCCTTTATCGGACGCATCGCCGATGACAATACCATAATGCCCTTCGCCCAGGGGAAACAAGTCATAAAAATCCCCGCCTACCCAACGTGCAGGCTGGTTGTGTGCGTCAAAGTGAAAGCCCGGCACTTCCGGAAAAACGCTGGGCAGCAAAGACTGCTGCAGGCGGCGGGCCAGCTCCAGCTCTCGTTCCAATTTTTCGTTTTCGATGCGGGTTTGCAGCAAACCAGCCCGTTGCACAGCGACCGCCACCTGGTTCGCGAACGCTTTGAGCAAAGCCGTTTCACCCGGGGTAAACACGTTTTTGCGAGTAGATTGCACGACCATCATACCCACGGGCTGGTCATGCGCCCACAATGAGAGAATCAGGCCGGCTTTAAGTGCCCTGCCATCGGTCGCCATTGTCGCAAAGTCTACCGGCATGACCCCTGGGGGCAGCCCGGTCAGCGGGCGCGGCTCTGCGGTGTGCAGGTATTTCTGGAATAACTGGAGGGGGAGCTGGCGCCCCTGCAGGCTGCGATCCCAACCCTGGACTGCCAGCACCTCCATAAATGTTTTGGCAGCATCAGGACCCGATTCGCCCTGGCGGTAATGGTAGAAAATCGTGTAGTCCGCCCCACACAGGCTGTCCAGACGCTGGCAGACTCTTTGAGCCAGGGATGGCAGATCGTCGACAGCAATCAACATCTGGCTGATGCTTTCCAGTGAGATAAGCTGTTCGGTGCGCTGCTGCAAAACCAGGTTAGACGCCTCCAGCTCAACCAGGCGCCTGCGCAGCAGGGAATTTGATTCCTCGATGGATGCATCCCGGCTTTCCAACATGGTAAACAGCCGGTGGCGGTGCTCCAATTCCAGGCTCAGGATATCCTGGAGCGGCACTCTTCCCTGGCGAGCCAGCTCCAGCAGGTAGGCATGGCGCGAGTACTCGCTGGGCAGCGATGGATCGTCCAGGCAATCCGGGGAATACTGGCATAGATCGAAGACGCTGATTTCACCGGCGTGACCGCTGCCTTTGCACTGCGGGCAGCCTTCTGCTTTATAAAAAACATCGGTCTGCTCTTCCGCCTCAGAAATCTGCAAATGCGGGAAACGCTGACGCAGACGCCGCAAAACCGCACTTGCCTGGGGGTCGACCTGGCGGCAGTGTGTGCACAAACCCGGATGTCTTTCCACGCTAAAAATCCAGTCCAGTCCCTGCAAGCTGGCTGCATCCAACCGGAACGTTTGCAGCTGGCGGACGACTTCTGCCCCGCTGAGCAAGCTGTTCAACTGGCTGATCACCCGCTGCCCTCGCCGGGCGGCCTCAAAGGCAGGCAGGGCGTTTTCTGCGCGCAGCTCATCGATTACCAATAAGTCCGGCCGACGACTGGCTGCTGCTTCAATCAACACCGGGTAAGAGCGAGCTTGAGTGACCTGGGATACAGATACCTGGGATTTATACCGCCTGGGAAAGCGTGCCGCGGCCCTGTCAGGGGTGACAATCACCGTCCGGGCATCAGGGTGAGCGGCCAGAAATTCGTTCACCAGCACCCAAAAAATCATCGCCCGACCGGATGGCAGCAAGCTGTGAGCGTACTCCTGGGAAGATACTGCAGTAGGCGTCCAGCCTGCCACCAGGATCAAACCACGGTTCGTCTCCCAGATGCATTCCAGCGCATGGTCAAGCAACGGCAGGTGGTTAATATCACGCAAAGCCAGCATGGATACCCTGTGAAGTGCTCCGAAATCCGTGTATAAAGCAGTTGTCAGACCGTCAGGAAAGGGTTCAACCGGCGCTCACGCCCGACTGTGCTTTCTGGTCCATGTCCGGAAAGCAGGCGGGTTTCATCCGGAAGGGTCAACACCTGGTGTTGGATGCTTTCCAGGAGGGTGTGGGTATCGCCACCGGGCAGGTCAGTGCGCCCGATACTGTCCATGAAGATGACATCTCCACAAAACAGCACCTCACTCTGCGCGGTGTAGAACAACACGTGGCCGGGGGTATGCCCGGGCGCATGCCGCACTTCGAAAGAGTTGGATCCCAGATACATCGTCTGCCCATGTGCCAGGTTTATGGTCGGTTCTGGGCCTGGATCGATACGAAACCCAAAAAGCGGAGCCCCGCCTTCATTCCGCCACAGCCAGTAATCATCGGGATGGAGCGCAACCGGTACAGGCGGGTTCGAGGCATCCGAAACGGCACCCGCACCGCCCAGGTGGTCGAAATGAGCGTGGGTCAACCAGATGCTGCCGATATGCCATTTTTTATCGTGCGCTGCCGCGACAATCAAGTCACCATCCCAGGCAGGGTCAATCACAACTGCCTGTCCGGTCTGGGGGTCGCCAACCAGGTAGGCATTCGTTTGTGCGGGGCCGAGCGTGAATGACACAATTTCAATCATCGCCGTTATTATACCGAAAGGGATAAGTATCAGGTAAAAAACCTGACTGGAGTCATGTATACCTTTGACACAGGCTGTGCTACACTCTAAAATGGAGTAGTTTTCTCCACATACAACAAATTCCAGGAGGCATTTTCATGCCGGATTATTTGCCAGAACCATTTCGCATCAAGGTTACTGAACCGATACGCCTGATCGACCCCGAGGAACGCCAGGCCGCCCTCCTTAAGGCAGGGTACAACGTATTTGCCCTGCGCTCGGATGATATTTTTATCGATCTGCTGACCGATTCGGGCACCGGCGCGATGAGCCAGGCGCAGTGGGCGGCAATCATGGAAGGCGATGAATCCTACGCAGGGGCACGTTCCTTTTACCACCTGACGGAAGCCATCCAGGATATTTTCGGTTTTAAATATTTTGTACCCACCCATCAGGGGCGCGCGGCTGAAAACATCCTGGCAGCACTGCTCGTCAAACCGGGGCAGTACGTCCCCTCAAACATGCATTTCGACACAACGGAGGCCAATATCCGGGCGCGCGGTGGGATTCCGGTCAATCTGGTCATCGAAGATGCTTATGACCCGGCCCGCGAACACCCGTTCAAAGGGAATATGGATCTAAGCAAACTGCAAGCCTTCATTGCCGAAAAAGGTGCCAAAAACATTCCATTAGGAATGATCACAATTACCAACAATGCCGGTGGAGGTCAGCCGGTATCGCTCGAAAATTTACACGCCGTCGCGGGCATCTACCGCCAGAATGGCATCCCGTTTTTTATTGATGCCTGCCGCTATGCAGAAAATTCCTTCTTTATTAAAACGCGTGAGCCGGGTCAGCAGTACAAGAGCACCCTGGCAATCGCCAGGGAAATCTTCTCCCTGGCAGATGGCGCAACAATGAGCGCAAAAAAGGACGCGCTGGTGAATATTGGCGGATTTTTGGCAATGAATGATCCGGAGCTGTTCCAGAACGCTTGCAATGAGTTGATTCTGCGGGAGGGTTTTCCCACGTACGGAGGCCTGGCAGGGCGTGACCTGGAAGCTATTGCAGTTGGCCTGTACGAAGGTCTGGATGAAACTTACCTGGCGTACCGCACCGGGCAGACAGCTTACTTGAACCGGCGCTTGCAGGAAGAAGGTCTGCCGGTGATTGTACCGGCTGGCGGGCATGCCGTCTATATTGATGCCGGAGCCTTATTCCCACACATCCCCCGCTCTGAATTTCCGGGGCAGGCGCTGGTGGTCGAGCTGTACCTGGAGGGCGGGGTGCGCGGCGTTGAAGTAGGATCGGTGATGTTTGCCCACCCGGACCCGCAAAGCGGCGAGATGCAGTATGCACGCCTGGAATTGGTGCGCCTTGCGATCCCGCGGCGCATGTACACGCAAAGCCACCTGGACTATGTCGCCCACACACTTGGTAAGATCGTCAAAAGAGCGAGCAGCGTGCACGGTTACCGCTTCACCTATGCACCCGAGCTGCTGCGTCATTTTACTGCCAGATTTGAGCCGGTGGAGGCCAAGGTACCTGCCTGAGTCCCCCGACACGACTGCGCAAGCTGCAATCCAGCCCCATGCAGGTTAACATACCCAGGCATGGCGCTGTTTATTTCCGTTGCCCGGTGCGAGAGGCGGTTACTCCAGACCTTTGGCCTCTTCCCAGAGAGCATCCATCTCTGCCAGCGACATATCAGCTAACGGACGCTGTGCCTGGCGAGCAGCCTGCTCGATGTGGTGGAACCGCCGCCGAAAACGTTCGTTGGCTGTGCGCAAGGCAGCTTCGGCATCGATCTCCAGATGGCGGGCGTAATTCACAAGCGCAAAGAACAGATCGCCAAATTCTGCCGCCTGCTCTGCAGGGTCGCCTGCCTGACCCAGCTCTTCCAACTCTTCAGCAACTTTTTCCAGAACACTGCTGGCGTCTTGCCAATCAAAACCGACCCTGGAGGCGCGCCCCTGGATTTCCTGGGCCTGTGCCAGCGCTGGCAATGCCAGAGAGACTCCATCCAACAAGCCGTTGGGGTAGCTTTCCCCGTTCGCCTCTCGCTCGGCTGCCTTCAGTTCCTCCCAATTTGCCAGTACGCCGGCTTCATCTGTCAGCACCAGATCGCCAAACACGTGCGGGTGGCGGCGTACAATCTTGGTGTGGATGCCTTCCACAACCTGTGTCAGGTTAAACTCGCCCTCCTCCCAGGCAATTTGAGCGAGCATAGTGATCATCAAGAGCAGATCGCCCAGCTCTTCAAGCAGTGCGGTGTGATTCGATTGGTCGAGGGCATCCAGCACCTCATACGCCTCCTCCAGCACATGCGGTCGCAGCGATTGCAGCGTCTGCTTTTGATCCCATGGACAGCCATCGGGAGCACGCAGGTGGGCGACGATTTCCATAAAGGCCTCGACTGAAGCGGCCGAACTTGCAGGCGGCAGGTAAAGGCAACTCAGCAGCCCAATATGCTCGCTGCGATCAATCGCATACAACGGGAGCTCCTCGACCAGCTCTTTATCTGTACCGGCATCGTGCACCAATTTGACCGGGAATTCATCCGGGTAAACTGCCATCAGCGTTAACTTGACATCCGCGGCCACAGGGCGCGAATAAAGCTGGACAACAAGCACCGGCGCGCTGGGCGGGAAGGACGGGTAATGCCCACCAGCCAGCAAGAGGGCATCCAAAAGCGTCGTCTGGGGAAACGGGTCGAAGCCAAGCGCGGTCACAACCGGTTCCAGAAAACTGAGCCCCTGGATGATCCGGACGGGAATATTTTCTAACCTGGCGCGCCGCAGGATCTCGGGGCCAGTGGCCTCCGCAACCAACGGGTGGCCCGGCACAGCGTAAATCACTCCCTGCGGGCGCCGTCCCAGCTCCAATATCCTGGTGGTGATCTGTTCGTAGACTTCTTCGAATGTATCCAGCTCTTCGTACAAAAAGTCAAAACTGTGTAATACCAGCCTGGACTGCAGCTCTACGACCACGGGGTGGCGGCGAGTGCGCAGATAAATCTCCTGGCTGGCCTGAATGACCTCCCAGGCTTCACGGGTCAGTGCTGCCAGGCTGCCCGGACCCAGCCCCAGTAGAGTAATACCCTTGTTGACCGTCATTTAATCCGCTCCCGCGCTTACGCCAGACAATTAAATAAAAACGTAATGCGGATACAAGACCGGGGAACCAGGCTGTCGTCCTCCACCACGGCTGTAGCGCATTACGCTTGGGGAATGTTTTCGATTAGCGCTTGGTGTATGTAGGCGCTTTGCGTGCGCGTTTGAGGCCCGGTTTTTTCCGTTCCTTCTCGCGTGGATCGCGGGTCAGAAATCCATTTTTCCGCAAAGCCGGGCGAAATTCAGGATTCAGCTTGACCATCGCTCGCGAAAGCCCGAGCTTGACGGCGTCCACCTGACCAGTCACCCCGCCACCCTGGACCATCACGGTGACATCATACGTGCCTTCAGATTCCCCAGTAATTTTAATCGCACCCAGGATGGTTTCGAGATCACCCATGCGGGGGAAATAGTCCGCAGCCGGTTTGGAATTGACTACAAACTGGCCCGAGCCTCTCATCACACGCACGCGGGCAGTAGATTCCTTGCGGCGCCCTATACCTTCATAATAATCAGACATCTTGTTTGCTCCTTAAACCAGCGGCTTGGGCTGCTGGGCTTCATGCGGATGTTCTGGGCCGGTGTATACCTTCAATTTCTTTATCAGCTTTCGGCCGTGGCGATTGTGTGGAAGCATACCCCACACCGCGGAGTGGATTACTCGGTCGGGGTGTTTCTTTAGCTGATCACGCAAAGAAATCGCCTTAATCCCTCCGGGATATCCGGTATGGTGGTAATAAATTTTCTCTTCCAGCTTGCGACCGGTCACCGTGACTCGTTCGGCATTGATCACCACAACAAAACCACCGTTATCAACACCCGGGGTATAGTCTGGCTTGTTTTTTCCAAGCAATATACCTGCAATTTGCGTCGCAAGACGGCCCAGGTTCTGCCCATTTGCATCGGCAAGGTACCATTCCCGGGTGATATCATCTGGTTTTGGGTAATAAGTCTTCTGCACTTTCGTTTTCTCCACATCCAGACAATTCTTACACTGTCTGTTCGATTACCAGATCGTCCAGGTAATTCTCTGCGCCTGTCCGCCCGGCGTAATAGACTGCCACCAAACATAATCCATGAGCCGGGGCAGTACCTGCAGGGGAGGTGTCTCCGGGTTCCTGCAGATGATTGGCAAATTCTTCCAACATCATTTTCCCGGATGCCACCGCAACCTGGTTGGCAACCAATCGGCGAACCATCCGGTAGAGGAATGCATTTCCGGTGATTTCAAAGAGTAGCTCATTCGGTCCGGCCTGCCAGCTCGCTTGATAGATCGTCCGGTGGGTTACACCACCTTTGCGCGCCGGCGAGCCAAATGCGGCAAAATTGTGGGTTCCCAGCAGCAAACCAGCCGCTTCGCCCAGAATTTTTACGTCTGGCTCAGGCCACACCCGCCAGGCAAAGCGCTGCCGGATGGGCAGGCGGACTGGACTGGCATAGATCCGGTAGCGGTAACAGCGGGCAACAGCATCAAAACGGGGGTGAAATTCCGCAGGGACTTCCACAACACGCTGGGCTGCAGCAGCCTCCGGCATGGCAGCATTGAGCGCATTTTGCAGCGCAAGCGTGCCGTGGGACCAGGCGAGATCAAACGTGATCACCTGTCCTTCAGCGTGCACACCTGCGTCGGTGCGCCCTGCTGACAGCAGGGACTTCCCTTCCCAGCCCAAAGTGCGCAGGGCGGCTTCGACAGCACCCTGAACCGTCGGACGTTTTGCCTGCCTTTGAAAACCGTAAAACTCACTGCCGTCGTAGGCGAGGATTACCTGGTAACGTGCCATGTTCGCAGTTGGCCTGGGGAATAGCTCCCACTGGGTGCCAACGGCTATTCTTCAACAAGCTCGAGCAACACCATTTCTGCGGCATCGCCCTTGCGCATACCCAGCTTAAGCATTCGGGTGTAACCACCGGGGCGGTTTTTATAGCGCGGGGCAATATCATCAAACAACTTCTTCACAATCTGTGCATCACCCAGGCGAGCGGCTGCCAGGCGGCGGGCATGAACCATCTTTTCATCACCGGCAGCATTGCCGCGTTTGGCAAGGGTGATCAACCGCTCAGCCTGGCCGCGAATCGCATCGGCTTTGGCGTGTGTGGTGCGGATTCGCTCATGCTGGAATAATTGTTTGGTCAAATTTTTACGCAGAGCGGTTCGGTGCCCTGTGCTGCGACTTAACCTGTAACCAGCTACTCTATGTCGCATCTTCTCTACTCCGCTTCGTTTTCTTCTTCCTCATCCTGGAGGTAGCCCTTCTCACGCATCTTCTGCCTGAGCTCGTCCAGGCTTTTCTCACCAAAGTTGCGGATGGACATAACGGCTTCATCGCCCTTTTCAAGCAGCTCCAGAACTTCACCCACGGTGGTTATGCCGGTGCGCTTCAGTGAATTGAAGACACGCACCGAAAGGTCCAGGTTTTCGATCGGGGTTTCGATAATTTCACTCGTCAGGCGGGAAGATTTCGATTCTTCTTCCACGATGGCCATTAACGTCTCTTCACTCACACCTGCCAGATGGCGCAGGTGATCGATCAGTACCTTTGCACCGGTGCTGAGAGCTTCTTCCGGACCAACCGTGCCATCCGTCCAAATTTCCATGATCAGGCGGTCGTAATTGGTGCTCTGACCAACGCGCGCCGACCCGACATCCCAGTTCAGACGCCTGACCGGACTGTAGATCGCGTCCACCGGCAGTTCGCCAATCGGCAGGCGACCACTGCGGTCATCTGCTGGTGAGTAACCGCGCCCTTTTTCAACCGTCAGCTCGATTTCGAGATTGGTATTCGCATCGTCAACTGAAAACAGGTACAGATCCGGGTTCACAATCTCTACCTCGGGGGGCGTGATGATATCCGCCGCAGTTATCACACCACTGCCGCGCACCTCAAGATGCAGACGTGCATTGTCCACGTCGTACAGCTTCATCCGCAGCTGTTTGATCTGCAGCATCACCCGGATGACATCTTCACGGACACCAGGGATATCGGTGAACTCGTGCTGCACATCGGAGATGCGGATCGAGGTTACCGCTGCGCCTTCCAGGGAAGACAGCAGCACCCGCCGCAGTGCATTGCCCAGGGTAATTCCATATCCCCGTTCAAGGGGACTGATTACAAACTTGCCGTAATTGCGCGCTTCTGCTTCGCGCTCAATTTTCGGCGTTACCATATTACTTATCCCGATGATCACAGTACACCTCTTCCCCCGACCAGCAGGCTGACTCCCCGGACAACAGCCAGAAAGCATCCAGGATTAGTTACCGCGAGTAATATTCAACAATCAATTGCTCGTTCAGGTTACCGTCAATCTCAGACCGTTCGGGCAGGCGTACGACGCTGCCAGAGAGGCTCGGTGAGATCACGGGTCAACCACATCGGGACATTACGGGTTTCAGCCAAGTCGCGCAGCTCGTGGAAAAGCTTGCGTTTGCGCGAACCCTCACGCACCTCGATCATATCACCGGTGGATACCAGCATCGACGGAATGTCGGTGCGGCGGCCGTTGACATTGAAGTGCCCGTGGGTTACTAACAAACGGGCCTGAGCCCGGCTATCTGCATAACCCATGCGGAAGATGACGTTATCCAGGCGCGACTCAAGGATCTGAAGCAGGTTCAAGCCGGTGAGGCCGCGCCGCTGGAGAGAAACTTCATAATAGCGCCGGAACTGGCGTTCCAGCACACCGTAGATGCGGCGCGCTTTCTGCTTGGCGCGCAGCTGGCGAGCAAAGTCGGATTCGCGCCGGCGGCGGAATTGGCCCGACCGCCCATGCTGTCCGGGTGGATACCCGCGGCGTTCAAACGAACATTTTGGTGAGAAGCAGCGTGCGCCCTTCAGGAACAGCTTTTCGCCTTCTCGTCGGCACAATTTACAGACTGGCCCACGATATTTAGCCATATAGTTTACCCTCGTACATCAAATATCAAATTAGACTGCTAGACGCGACGTTTCTTGGGGGGCCGGCAGCCGTTGTGGGGCACCGGAGTAACGTCTGTGATTGCAGTGACCTTCAGACCCATGGACTGGATCGCCCGAATAGCAGCTTCACGCCCGGGACCAGGTCCCTTGACGAACAACACCGCCTCTTGCAAACCTAAACCCATGGCCGTTTTCACCGACTGTTCGGCAGCCATGCGGGCAGCAAATGGAGTGCTCTTGCGCGAGCCTTTAAATCCGGCAGATCCTGAGCTTCCCCAACACACCGTATTTCCCTGAGTATCGGTGATCGTGATAATTGTGTTGTTGAAGCTAGCAAAAATATGAATTTGTCCGCTAGCAATAGATCGCTTTGCTTTGCGTGCGCCTGTGCCGGCGCGCCGTTCGTTGTGTCTTAGCCATAACACCTCACGTAAATCATTCGTTCTACAACCCTGTTGTGCACGCGAACCGGCTCTGCTGTGGCGCGGAGCAAGGAGGGTTCCACTCCACACCAAAGCCGGCCTGCCGGCACTATTCTTCTTCGCACCCCGGCGGCGCCCACGACCTGCTACAGTCTTCTTCGGGCCTTTCCGTGTCCGGGAGTTCGTGCGTGTGCGCTGTCCGCGCACGGGCAGACCACGGCGGTGACGCAGCCCACGATAGCAGCCTATCTCGACGAGCCGTTTGATGTTCATTTGAACATCGCGCCGCAAATCACCTTCAATTTTATAGTTCTGCACGATAAAGTCGCGGATCCGACCCACCTCGGCATCTGTCAGGTCGCGCACCCGTGTATCCGGATTCACGTCGGTCGCCGCTAACACTTCGTGCGAGCGAGACACACCAATGCCAAAAAGGTACGTCAGTCCAATCTCGACGCGCTTATCGCGCGGCAGGTCAACACCTTCAATACGTGCCATATTCTCTACCCTTGTCGCTGCTTATGCTTCGGATTTTCACAGATCACATACAATCTGCCCTTGCGCTTCACTATTTTGCACTTGGAGCAGCGTTTTCTTATGGACGCTGAGACTTTCATGATTCAAATTCTCCTTACAACTGGCCGGTACAGGTACCCAGCCAAAGTTCCTATTATATGCTAACTGACCTGTCCCGTCCAGTTAATTCCCGAACTTTCATCCAGGCGAGCATCTAGGGCACCGTCAGGATGACCGGTTCGCCTTCGGTCACCAGAATGGTGTGTTCGCAGTGAGCAGTCAGCGATCCGTCTGCAGATGCGACGGTCCACTGGTCAGGGCGGACCTGCGTCGCTATCGTTCCAACCAAAACCATTGGTTCGATGGCAATGGTCAGCCCGGGGCGGAGTTTCAAGCCGCGCCCAGCAACACCATAGTTGGGGACCTGCGGACCTTCCCACATCTCCCGACCAACACCATGCCCGGTGTATTCTCGGGTCAGATAATAACCCTGCTCGTTCTCGACATACTGCTGGATGGCATAACCGATATCACCAATCCGGTTCCCATCCCGCATTTTCGTAATTGCGATTTGCAGCGCTTTTTCGGTCACGTCGATCAGATGTTGGGCTTCCGGGCTGATTTCGCCCACGCCCACCGTATAGGCCGAGTCACCCACAAATCCATCGAAAATGGTTCCACAGTCTATCGAGACGATATCACCTTCTTGCAATCTGCGCTTACCGGGGATGCCGTGTACCAATTCATCATTGATACTGGCAGTGATTGTCGCCGGGTAGGGATACGCACCCGGGACACCCAGGAAAGCAGGCTTGGCACCGTGACTGCGAATGACTTCGGCTGCAGCGGCATCCAGCTCACTCGTCGTGATTCCGGGGCCGGATGAGAGCGCGGGTTGCCTGCAGCGCCAGAGCATTGATGCGCCCGGCTTCACGCATACTGGCGATATCCTCCGCGGACTTGACGATGATGTTTCTTGCCCAAACCATAGTTATTAACGTACCAACAGCCGGTCGTCGTACCCGTGCAGCTTTAGCTCAGCGTCAATGGTGAAGAATGTATCCCGAACCACACCCACCACGATCAATAAACCAGCTGATGAGATGAGGAGCACGCCAGTGTTATTACCCAGCGGCAGGATCAGACTGATCATCCAGGGCAAGATCGCCACAACTCCCAGGAAAACTGCACCAGGTAAGGTAATCCGCCTAAGTACTTTCGTCAGGTAGCGCTGTGTTGGAGCTCCCCGGCTGACCCCAGGGATCTGAGCGCCGGCTTTCTTCAAGTTCTCGCCATAATTCTGTTGGGCAAATATTACGTCCGTATAGAAAAAGGTGAAGAACACAACCACCAGGAAGTAAAGGACCCAGTAGGCGTTGCTGTTGCCACCGAACGTATTTTGCAAGGTGACTGCCAGATTCTGCACCCATGGAATCTGCGAGGAGACAAAAAAGCTCGCCAGGATTGCCGGAAATGATAGAAATGCCTGACCAAAGATCAGCGGGATCATCCCAGCCATGTTAACTCGCAGCGGCAGAGTGCCTTTGACCGGCATCGACATCCGGTTTCCAACCCGCCGCCCTGGGTACATCACCGGGATGTTGCGCTGCCCTTGTTGGACGAAAACGATAGCGGCAATGATCAACACGGTCAGGACAAGCATAAAGGCCAGGATAAACCAGCGCGTGGCTGCATCTGACAGCAGCCTGCCCAAATTGGCAGGAATACCAGCCACGATTCCAGCAAAGATGATCAGTGACAGGCCCTGGTTGCGAATGCCGTATTCAGAAATCAATTCACCGAGCCAGATGGCAAACATAGTACCGGCGGTCATACTGGCAATAATCGTCACCGATGGCAGGATATTCCCCGCCGTAAACCCAAAATTGGGGATGATCGGCACGCCTGCAAACGAGGAAAAGATGTTGATTTGCCCAATTGCCTGGAGAGCCGCCATGGGGATGGCAAGGATATAGGTCCATTTCTCCATCCACTTTTGACCTTCGCGCGGATCTTCTTCCATCCTCCGCTGCAAAGCAGGCACAATCGGAACCAGGAGCTGCAGGATAATTTGGGCCGTGATGTAGGGATACACACCCATGGCAAGCACTGAAAACTGGGAGACCGTACCACCAGAAAGCATGTTCAGCAAGCCAACCAGCGTACCCGTTGCACCACCCGAGGTGAGCAGCGAGGCTAAGGCAGCCCGGTCTACCCCTGGTACCGGCACATGGGCAGCAAACCGGTAGATCACCAGGATCATTAAGGTAATCAACAGCTTGCGCCTGATATCCTTGGCAGTCCACAAATAGCGCCACGCAGAACGCTTCATTAATTTGCTCCTGTCATGCTAGCTTTCGATGATCTCAACATCGCCGCCAGCTTTCTTGATCTTGGTTACAGCGCCCTGACTGACACGATGCAAGCGGATTTTAAGCGGAATGTTGATTTCGCCGCGACCCAACAATACAACCGGATTTTCTGGATCACGCAGCAGATTGGCTGCTGCCAGCAGTTCGGGAGTGACAACACTTTTAGCAGGAAAACCATCCAGCTGATCGAGGTTGACTTCATTCCATTCCTGCCGGAACAGCGGCGTAAAACCGCGTTTAAAGGGCAGCCGGCGATAAAATGGCAGGTTGCCGCCCTGATGGTACAGCCGTGTGCCGCCACCGGAGCGAGCCCCTTGACCTTTGGTACCCCGTCCAGCTGTTTTACCCTGACCAGCCGAGATCCCGCGTCCAACCCGTTTGCGAGATTTCTTTGATCCATCGTTTGGTTTCAAATCATGCAACTTCATCATTATCCCTGTTCGTCTTACTCTTCGACGTGGACCAAGTGACTGATCTTGGAAACCATGCCGCGTATGCTGGGGGCGTCTTCATGCTCCACGGTCTGGTGCATGCGGGATAAACCCAAGGCGCGGCACGGTTGCTTTCTGGCGCTTGGGATATCCAATCGGGCTGCGAACCAGTGTGATCCGCAGGAGCTTGGGGGCCGGTGCGGATTTCTTAGCCATGTTTCCTCCGCGACCAGAAGGGGGTCATTTCCTGGACCGATTTACCACGGCGGGCAGCTTCTTCTTCCGGGGATTTCAGCTGATCCAGGGCTTTCATCGTCGCGCTGACAACGTTTAAGATATTACTGCTGCCCAACGACTTGGTGAGAATGTCGGAAATTCCTGCCGCTTCGAGCACGGCACGCACACCACCGCCCGCAATCACACCCGTGCCAGCAGATGCCGGTTTTAGCAGCACCTGGGCGCCCGCGACTTTGGCGGTTACTTCATGCGGAATTGTCGATTCATACATGTTTATCTTGCGCATGGTCTTACGCGCTTTTTCGCCGGCTTTACGCATGGCATCCGGGACCGAATTAGCCTTCCCGATGCCAACTCCAACCCGCCCGCGATTATCGCCGGTGACGACGGTCACCCGGAAGGAAAATCGGCGGCCTCCCTTGACAACTTTGGCGACACGCGCAATTTCAATGACACGCTCGTCGAGTTCTTGTTCAAATTCCGAAGTTTGATAGTCGGTCATAATGATCTCCTGTAAAGGCTGCCCTAGAACTCCAGCCCACCCTCGCGTGCACCATCTGCCAGGGCCTTAACGCGCCCGCTGTATCGGAATCCACCGCGATCAAAAACAACCCGGGTAACACCCTTGGCTTTGGCGCGATCGGCGATGCTTTTTCCAACCAGAGCAGCCTGTTCCGTCTTCTTCAGCCCATCCATTTTGGAGCGCAGCTCCGCGTCGATGGTCGAGGCTGAAACGAGCGTATGCCCGCTCGCATCGTCAATTACCTGTGCATAAATCTCAGACAGGCTTCGGAACACATTCAGCCGGGGCCGTTCTGCTGTCCCTTCAATATTTTTGCGCACGCGCGTCTGCCGAATTTTGCGTGCAGCGTTACGAGTCTTCATTTTGGCCATGCTTCTATACCTTACTTACCAGATTTTCCGGCCTTGCGGCGGACGAATTCATCCAGGTATCTAATCCCCTTCCCCTTGTAGGGTTCCGGAGGACGGACCCGGCGGATTTCGGCCGCGATCTGGCCGACCATCTGTTTATCAAATCCCATCACCTTGATCTGGCGGGTGCGGGCCTCAGTTTCAAAGCTCATCCCATCCGGAGGTGTCACCCGCACCGGGTGGGAATAACCCACGTACAGCATCAGGTCGTTGCCATCCATCTCGGCGCGATACCCGACGCCATTCACTTCCAATGTTTTTGAGAAACCGTCACTGACACCAACAACCATGTTGCTCAACAAAGCACGCGCAGTGCCATGCATGGCCCGGTCTTCACGTTCATCGCTTGCCCGCGCGACCAGGATCTCGCCGCCTTCCAGTCTGAAGTTTACATTCGGCGGGAAGACATGCTTCATCTCACCCTTGGGACCCTTCACCTGCACGTAGGATCCTTTGATAGTTATATCCACACCTGCCGGAACCGTCACCGGCATACGACCAATTCTAGACACATTTGCCTCCAGTGGTCAGCCACCATGCGCACCTGGCATGGGTCGATCTGACTCTGCCACAGGCAGGCTGCGGCAGCGGCTGGCGAAATACTTACCAGATTTTACAAATAATTTCTCCACCCACACCCAACTGGCGCGCCCGGTGACCCGTCATTACGCCCTTGGGGGTGGATATAATGGCAATTCCCATCCCGGAAAGGACCCAGGGAATGTCTTTTTTGCCGGTATAAACCCGGCGACCGGGGCGACTGATCCGGGTCAAGCCAGTTATGACCGGTTTGCGGCTGCGCCGCTCGCCGACATACTTCAGCTTCAGGCGCAACACTTGCTGAGCCGGGTTGTCACCATCCACAACTTCAAAACCACCGATATAGCCTTCATCCTGTAGGATCTGGGCAATAGCAGCTTTCATTTTGGAGCTGGGCATCGATACTTGGTTATGGCCTATGAGCAGCGCATTGCGCATGCGCGTCAGCATATCGGCAATAGGATCTGAAACACTCATTCGTATACCCTCCGCGTCATCACCAGGAAGATTTCACCACACCGGGAATTTTGCCTTCCAGGGCCAGCTCACGGAAACAAATCCGGCACAATCCAAATCGACGGATATACCCGCGCGGGCGGCCGCAGAGCTTGCAGCGATTACGCACCTGCACAGGGTATTTACGCCGTAGTTCGCGATACTGCATGCACTTCTTCGCCATGAGTTATCCTTCCTTCTTAAACGGCATGCCAAGCATAGTGAGCAACTGTCTGGCGGTATCATCGTTCTGAGCAGTCGTCACAATCGTAACTTCCAGACCCCGGAGTTTGTCAATCTTGTCGTAATCAATCTCGGGGAACACTAGCTGTTCGCGCAGACCGAGCGTGTAATTGCCCCGACCGTCAAACGAGTTGGGTGAAATTCCCCGGAAGTCACGCGTCCGTGGCAAAGCGATATTCATCATGCGATCGAGAAAGTTCCACATCCGCTCGCCCCGGAGGGTCACCTTGACACCAATGGCCCGGCCTTCGCGCAATTTGAAATTCGCGATGCTCTTACGCGCTTTCGTGACGACAGGTCGCTGCCCGGTAATCTTCTGCAAGTCTTCCACAGCAGCATCGAGGCTTTTTGGGTTATCCATCGCCTCACCCATGCCGATGTTAACCACGACTTTACTTATCCGCGGCACCTGCATGACATTTTTCAGCCCGAGAGACTTCATCAATGCAGGTGAAATCTCTGCGGTGTAACGTTCTTTTAACCAGTTAGCCATACCACTTGCTCCAACTCTTATACTCAGCTAAATTCGGCGCCGCAATGCTTGCATACCCGGATGATCTCATCGCCCTCACGGCGGATTCCCAACCGCGTCGGCTCATCACACTTTGGGCACACCAACATCACATTGGAAATGTTGACCGGCAGTTCAAACTCGATAATGCCTGGTGATATGTTGCGGCCCTGGGCCTGAACCTGGCTGACATGTTTCTTGTGCAGATTCACGCCTTGCACCACGACCGTACCATCATCGGGGAGGACTTTGATCACTTCCCCACGTTTGAGCTTGTCTGCGCCGCTCACCACTTCAACCGTATCGCCTTTGCGTATCTTGACTTTCACGGTCTGGACTCCTGTCTGCTGACCCATTAGAGGACCTCGGGGGCCAGCGAAACGATTTTCATAAACCCTTTTTCACGCAGCTCGCGTGCAACGGGACCAAAGATGCGAGTGCCTTTCGGGTTGCGGCCATCGGTGTCCAGGATGACGGCAGCATTGTCATCGAAGCGGATATACGACCCGTCTTCACGCCGCCATTCTTTGGCGCAGCGCACGATGACTGCCTTGACGACATCACTTTTTTTCACCGAACCCTGTGGGGTGGCAGATTTCACCGTTCCGACGATCACGTCGCCCACCCGGCCATAACGGCGGGAGGAACCACCCAACACATTTATGACCAGCAGCTCGCGTGCACCGGTATTATCGGCAACTTTTAGACGAGACTCGTGCTGGATCATAATTATCCTTCCACACCCGCATCAGCGGTGCGAATATTACGCTTGATGATTTCTTCAACCACCCAGCGCTTATTGCGGGAAATCGGCTGGCTTTCGACGATCCGTACCTCATCACCCACCTGGCAGTTAAGCTCATCATGAGCCATCAACCGCTTGCGGCTGTGCACAACCTTCTTGTAAAGCTTGTGCTGATAGGTGCGGGTCACTTCTACGACCACCGTTTTATCCATCTTATTGCTGGTGATAAAGCCACTCAAGCGACGGCGATTGTTCATTTTTCACCTTCCAACTCTTGCAACCGCATACGCTCGGTAAGGACAGTAGAGAGGCGTGCGATGGTCCGGCGGGTGACCTGGATCTGGCTGTGATCGGTGAGTTCACCAGTCGCCAGGCGGAACCGCAGCTTCATCAATTCTTCACGGGCCTCATTCAGACGTTCCTGAATTTCCTGCGTTGTCAGGTTGCGGATTTCAGTCGTATTCATTTTCATGACGACTACTCTCCTACCTGGTCATGCCGGGTAACAACTTTAGTTTTAATTGAGAGCTTGTACGAGGCCAGTTTTAACGCCTCACGCGCGATATCCTCGGGCAGGCCACCAACTTCGAACATGATGCGTCCCGGCTTTACAACCGATACCCAATATTCAACGTTACCCTTGCCTTTACCCATGCGGGTTTCGGCTGCTTTCTTTGTGAATGGTTTGTCGGGGAAAATTCGGATCCAAACCTTGCCCCGGCGGCGAATGGCACGCACAATCGCGCGGCGAGCAGCCTCAATCTGGCGAGCAGAAATCCAGCCCGGTTCCAGCGCTTGCAGACCAAACTCACCAAAATGCACATCCGAGCCGCGGTAAGCTTTGCCCCGCATCCGGCCACGCATCGTCTTGCGATACTTTACACGTTTTGGCATCAACATAACGGCTATCTCTCATTCCATCCGGGCTGGGACAGGACCCCAACTCCGGTAGATTTACTCGCTGACGTAAACGCCCTCGGTCTTTTCCAATTTTTCTTCTACTTCCGGAAGGACCTCACCTTTGTAGATCCAGACCTTCACACCAATCAGGCCGTAGGTTGTGATCGCTTCAGCCTTGGCAAAGTCAATATCTGCCCGGAGCGTCTGGCGCGGCACCTGGCCTTCACGCATTGCCACGGTGCGAGCCATTTCAGCTCCACTCAGACGGCCGGCCACTTCCACACGGATGCCTAGTGCGCCCTGGCGCATGGTCTGCTGGATCGAGCGTTTCATGGCACGCTGGTAACTGATTCGCCGGGTAAGCTGTTCGGCGATATTCTTGGCAACCAGATATGCATCCATGTCCGGGTACTTGATTTCCTTTATTTCCAGCTCAATCTTCTTCCCTGCCACTTCTTCCAAATTTTTGCGCAGGATTTTGACATTCTCGCCTTTGCGTCCGATCAACACGCCGGGTTTGGCTGTGTGAACAACCACTTTGACCTTGCCTGGAAAGCGCTCGATCTCAACCCGTGAAACACCAGCACGCGGATTGGTATCCGTCACTAATACTCGGATATCGAAATCCTGGTGCAACTGTTCGACGTAATCTTTGCCTTCAGCAAACCAGCGGCCTTCCCAGGTCTTGTTAATTCCGAGGCGAAAACCTATTGGATGTACTTTGCGACCCATAATTTCTCCTGGTAACTAGTCCTTGCGGTCCGATCCTTACGCTTCCCGCTCCCGTAGGATAACGGTGATGTGGGAGGAGCGTTTCAATATCGGTTTGAAACGTCCGCGCGCACCGAATCGCCGCCAGCGGCGGGTAGGTGCTTCATCGGCGAAGATGGTGTGGATGTACAAGTCATCCCGGCTGACTCCGAAATTCTCTTCAGCATTCGCCATGGCAGAGGCGATTACCTTCGAGACCGGGTGAGAGGCCCGGTTAGGGGTGAACTTGAGAAGGCTTAATGCTTCCTGCACATCTTTGCCGCGCACTAAGTCGATCACCAGGCGAACTTTTTGGGCTGAAATCGGAATGTTACGCCCAAAGGCGCGAATATCCACGGCTTCCATGGTCTGCTAACCTTTCTTCGCTTTCTTTTCCACGACATGGCCGCGGAAAGTACGCGTTGGTGCAAACTCGCCCAGGCGGTGACCCACCATATTCTCGGTGATATAAATCGGCACATGCCGGCGACCATCGTGAATGGCGATCGTATGCCCGACCATCTGCGGAAAGATCATGCTGGCACGGCTCCAGGTACGAATGACTTTCTTTTCGCCGCGCTCGTTCATCGTTTCCACTTTTTTCAACAGGCTCAGGGCTACAAATGGCCCTTTCTTTAATGAACGTCCCATACTCTTTATCTCCAAACTCAGTTGAGCATCCCCACCAGCGGCTGCCAGGTGCAAACCTGCCTGCCGGGGCCAGCTCAAGAGTGATTCTTATCGGCGTTTCTTCCCACGGCGGCGGACAATATATTTGTCCGTTTTCTTATTGCGACGAGTTCTTGTAGCCCAGGGTTGGTTTACCCCACGGAGTTTTCGGACCCGGCATACCAATGGGCTGGCGGCCTTCACCACCACCATGGGGATGGTCCCGGGGGGACATCGCCGAGCCGCGCACCGTGGGGCGGATGCCCTTGTGGCGTTTTCGTCCGGCCTTGCCCAGTTTGATGTTGCTGTGCTCAGTATTGCCAATTTGCCCTATGGTCGCGTAGCATTCCTGGCGGACCAGGCGGACCTCACCGGAAGGCAAACGGACCTGGGCGTAATCACCCTCTTTGGCAAGCAGTTGGGCCGATCCACCGGCGGAGCGTACAAGCTGACCACCGCGACCGGCCTTCAGCTCGATGTTGTGAACCATCGTGCCCACCGGAATACTACTGATGGGCAGGCTGTTGCCCGGTCTGATCTCGGAAGTAGGACCTGCCATGACTGCATCGCCAACCCGCAGGTCCAGCGGTGCAATAATATACCGTTTTTCACCATCAACGTAATTCAAGAGCGCCAGGCGGGCCGTCCGGTTGGGATCGTATTCGATCGCTGCAACACGGGCCGGGATACCCCGCTTATCGCGCTTGAAATCTACCAGCCGAAGATGTCGCCGGTGCCCACCGCCGCGATGCCGAACGGTAATTCTACCGTAAACATTTCGCCCGCCGTGTTTGCGCAGCGGTGCAATCAGCGACTGCTCTGGCCGGTCACGGGTGATTTCTTCAAAACTATATCCGGTCATTCCACGCTGACCGGGGGTTATCGGTTTGTACTTCTTGACAGCCATTACCGCACCCCTTCAAAAATATCGATCGTATTGCCGGGTTCGAGGGTGACAATCGCCTTCTTATACCCTGAGCGGCGGATTAATATCCGGCGGCTCATGCCCTTCCGGCCGCGCTTAGCCGGCACATTCACCACGTTTACCCGGACAACTTTAACATCGAATAGGGTTTCGACTGCGTCTTTGATCATACCCTTGGTAGCATTCTGCGCCACCTCAAATACGTATTGGTTCAACTTTCCAGTTTGGAAGTTGGATTTTTCCGTTACGTACGGCCGGCGTAAGACTTCGTATATCGTCGACATGTTTGCCTCCTTTAGCCCAGATACTCCTTGAGCACATCCAGCGCCTCCAGTGGCAGGAGAACTTTGTCATAGCTCAATAAATCACGCATATTCAGGTAGTCAGCCATGATGGTCTTGGCAGCCGGAAGATTGCGTGTAGAAAGCATCACTACGTCATACGAGGCGCTTTTTGTGGGGATCAAAACGAGCGCCGAGCTCTCGCCAACCAGCTTGCCAAGGGCAGTCGCCATGGCGCGGGTTTTGGTTTCGGGCAGGGTCAGCTCATCCAGCACCACAATATTGTTCTCAGAGGCTTTGACCGACAAAGCAGAACGCAAAGCTGCGCGCCGCATTTTGCGCGGCATTTTCTGGCTGTAATCGCGCGGTTGGGGCGTGTGAATCTTGCCACCACCCACCCACTGAGCGGCACGGATCGACCCTTGACGGGCACGACCGGTACCTTTCTGGCGCCACGGTTTGCGACCGCCGCCAGACACCTCGTGGCGAGTTTTTGTTTTGTGCGTACCAAGGCGCGCATTCGCCATCTGACGCACGTAAGCCTGGTGCATCAGGTCGACATTGATCGCGGCTTCAAAAATATCCGCGGGCAACTCAACCGAGCGCACCTTTTCACCATTCATGTTCAGGACATCGACTTCCATGATTCCTATGCTCCCTTGCAGGTTTGCCGCTTACTTGCGCGCCTTGCGCGCTTCGTTAATCACTACCAGGCCGCCTTTTGGACCTGGCACGGCCCCGCGGACAGCGAGTAAGTTTCGCTCAGGATCAATCAAAACAACCCGCAAGCCCTGAACGGTCACCTGCTGGTTTCCCATTTGACCGGGACTGCGCGAGCCTTTGAAGACCCGCGCCAGGTCGGAGCCTGAGCTGCGAGCGCCAGGAGCACGCCAGCGGTCCGACTGACCGTGGGTTTTGGGGCCCCCAGCAAAACCATGCCGCTTGACTGCACCGGCAAATCCTTTACCTTTGCTCGTACCAGTGACGTCAACGATATCGCCCATTTCAAATACATCGACAGTCACCTTGGAGCCGGGTTCCAGTTCAGCATTTTTGGCGCTGAATTCGCGCAAAAAGCGCAGCGGAGGTAGCTCGTTGCGCTTCAAGTGCCCAAGCTCACCGCCAGTCAGCCGCTTCGGGTTTACTTCCATAAAACCCAACTGGATCGCGACATAACCATCGTTACCCTGTGTCCGTACCTGGGTAACATAGCAAGGCCCAGCCTCAATGATCGTGACCGGTACAGCCGAACCACCTTCATCGAAAATCTGGGTCATGCCGATTTTCTTTCCAATGAGCCCTTTCAACATCTCGATTGTCTCCTGTCTAATCTTTAGTGTCAGGGACTGTCGACCTGGGCTTGGGTCGCATCATCCCTAAGACAGTACAGTCAACCGGCCAGACGCAAAGCTTAGTTTATGGTCTGCGTGCAGACTGGCTCTTGTACTGCCAGCACGCTCAGCAACGAGCGCAAATCCCAAATTTTGAATGTACTGCCTGTTACAACCTGTACTGCAGTGGATGGAACCTAAATCTTGATTTCAATATCGACGCCAGCGGGTAAATTTAACCGCATCAGCATATCAATTGTTTTAGAATCGGGGTCCAGCACATCAATGAGGCGATTGTGAGTTCGGATTTCAAAGTGCTCGTGTGAATCCTTATCAATAAAAGTCGAGCGACGGACTGTAAACCGTTCGATTTTCGTGGGCAGCGGCACCGGGCCAATTACCCGGGCGCCTGTACGCTCGGCAGTCTCGACAATCCGCTTGGCAGACTGGTCCAAAACCCGATGATCGTACGCTTTAAGGCGAATTCGAATCTTCTGCTTGGCCATAATCTCACCTAATCCAGGATCTTGGTGATCACACCGGCGCCGACGGTCAAACCGCCTTCGCGGATGGCGAATTTAGAGCCCTGCTCCAGCGCCACCGGCACAATCAACTCCACTTCCATGTTCACGTTGTCCCCGGGCATCACCATCTCCACCCCTTCTGGCAGCTTGATGTTGCCCGTCACATCCATCGTCCGGATGTAGAACTGCGGCCGGTACCCGCTGAAGAACGGCTTGTGCCGTCCACCTTCTTCCCGTCTCAGCACGTACACTTCGCTCATGAATTTGCGGTGCGGTGTGATGCTCTTCGGCTTCGCCAGCACCATCCCCCGCTCCACGTCTTCCCGGTCGATGCCTCGCAGCAGGATCCCCGCATTGTCCCCGGCCATTCCTTCATCCAGCGACTTGTGGAACATCTCCACGCCCGTCACCACCGAGTTCATCACCTGATCCCGCAGCCCCACGATGTCGATCGGTTCCCCTACTTTCACCTTCCCACGGTCGATCCGCCCCGTCACCACCGTCCCGCGCCCTTTGATCGTGAATACGTCTTCGATCGGCATCATGAACGGCTTGTCCACATCGCGCACCGGCTCCGGTATGTATTCATCCACCACGCGCAGCAGCTCCCGGATGCTCTCGTATTCCGGCGCATTCGGATCCTTGCTCCCACTCTCCAGCGCTTGCAAGGCACTCCCACGCACGATCGGCGTCTCATCCCCAGGAAATCCGTACTCGCTCAATAACTCCCGCAGCTCTAACTCCACCAACTCCAATAGCTCCGGATCATCCATCTGGTCAATCTTGTTCAAGTACACCACGATGCTCGGCACTTCCACCTGCCGCGCCAGCAGCACGTGCTCCCGCGTCTGCGGCATCGGCCCGTCCGGCGCCGCTACCACCAGGATCGCCCCGTCAACCTGCGCCGCTCCCGTGATCATGTTCTTGATGTAATCCCGGTGCCCTGGCATGTCCACGTGCGCATAATGCCGCTTCTCCGTCTCGTATTCCACGTGCGCTATGTTGATCGTGATCCCGCGCGCTTTCTCTTCCGGCGCATTGTCGATTTGATCATAGGCCCGAAACTCGCCATGACCCATCATCGCCGCTACTTTCGTGATCGCTGCCGTCAGCGTCGTCTTCCCGTGGTCGATGTGCCCCATCGTCCCCACGTTTAGATGCGGTTTCGTCCGCTCATATTTCTGCTTGCCCATTCAAGTCTCCTCGCGATGTTCTCAACGAAAATCGATTAATTATGCCTGTATGCCAGCTACTGCTTTGGCGACCGTTTCAGATACCTTGGCGTAGTGCGAAAACTCCATGGTAAACACACCACGACCCTGGGTGGCAGATCGTAAATCGGTCGCGTAACCGAACATTTCTGCCAGTGGCACTGTGGCACGCACCGCCTGGGCATTCCCCGGGCGGACTTCCATACCCAGAATCTCCCCACGCCGGGCATTCAACTGTCCAATCACATCTCCCAAAAATTCTTCGGGGATGACAACTTCCACTTTCATAATTGGCTCCAACAAGACTGCACCCCCGCGCTGCATACCTTCTTTGAAAGCCATCGAGGCCGCCAGCTTGAAAGCCATTTCACTTGAGTCCACTTCGTGGTACGAGCCATCATACAGGCGAACATGGATATCTGTAACCGGATAACCAGCCAGGATACCGGCGTCGGACGCCTCCATGACCCCTTTGCCGACCGCAGGAATGTACTCGCGCGGGATAGAGCCACCCACAATTTTGTCTTCAAAAGTAACGCCGCTTCCCGGTTCTCCCGGTGTCATCTCCAGGACGACATGCCCGTACTGGCCGCGCCCACCAGACTGCTTGACATAGCGGAAATCAATCTTTGGTACGGCACGGGTGATTGTCTCGCGGTATGCCACCTGAGGTCTACCAACCCGAGCCTGAACCCGGAATTCACGCAGCATGCGGTCAACCAACACTTCCAGGTGAAGCTCACCCATCCCAGCAATAATGGTCTGCCCTGTATTTTCGTCCGATCGCACCTGAAAGGTAGGATCTTCTTCCGATAATTTCCGCAGGGCTTCTGCCATTTTCGTCTGGTCAGCCGTCGTCTTCGGCTCGATGGAAACCGAAATCACCGGGTCGGGGAAGGAAATATTTTCCAGGATGATCGAATTTACCTGATCACACAAGGTATCACCCGTAAAGGTTTCGCGAAAGCCCAACACCGCGGCAATATCACCGGCATTCACTTCCTCGATATCCTCACGGCGATCTGCATACATGCGGATTAAGCGTCCAATCCGTTCTTTCTTGCCCTTGGACGAGTTATAAACCATGCTGTTCTGGCTGACTTTCCCGGAGTAGACCCGGAAGTATGCCAGGCGACCAACATATGGATCGGTCACAATCTTGAAAACCAGGGCGCTGAGCGGGGCATCGTCACGCGCCTCGCGTGCGACCACCGACTCGTCCCTGGGGGAAATCCCCTCCACCGGCGGGATGTCTGCGGGCGAGGGAAGGTAATCAATCACTGCATCCAGAAGCGGCTGGACGCCTTTGTTCCGCAGGGAGCTGCCGCAGAACACCGGGGTAGCTTCCCCAGTAATCACTGCCCGGCGCAGGGCGGCTTTAAGCTCGTCAATCGTAATTTCTTCGCCTTCCAGGTATTTCAGGGTCAGCGCGTCATCGGTCTCGGCGATCTTTTCCACCATCTGCTCGCGCATCTCCTTGATCTGGTTGCGCATGTCCACCGGGATTTCGGTCTCGCGGGGTTCACGCCCCAGGTCATCCTCCCAGATCACCGCTCGCTCGTGGATGAGGTCAACGACACCAACGAAGCTCGCCTCAATGCCAATCGGGCAGTGGACAGCAATCGGGTTGGCACCCAACCTCTGCCGGATGGTTTCAATCGTCCGCTCAAAAGAGGCGCCAATCCTATCCATCTTATTGACAAAACAAATGCGCGGCACTTGATAACGATCCGCCTGCCGCCAGACGGTCTCACTTTGCGGTTCAACACCCTGGACCGCATCAAAAATCACAATCCCACCGTCCAGCACGCGCAAAGACCGCTGCACTTCGGCCGTAAAGTCGATATGGCCAGGAGTATCAATAATGTTGATCTGGTAACCGCGCCACTCTGCAGACACCGCCGCTGAAACGATGGTAATGCCACGTTCGCGTTCCTGTTCCATCCAATCGGTGACGGTTGTACCATCATCCACCGATCCAATCCGGTGAGTTTTTCCGGTGTAGAACAGGATCCGCTCCGTTGTCGTGGTTTTCCCAGCGTCAATATGGGCGATGACCCCGATGTTGCGGTAGAGATTAAGTGCGTGCTGCCGTGCCATTTAACACCTGTAATAATAGAGTTCGCAAAGCCTGATTAGACCCGGTAATGGGAAAAGGCGCGGTTGGCTTCCGCCATTTTGTGGGTTTCTTCGCGTTTGCGAATTGCATTGCCCGTGTTATTCGCAGCGTCCATCAGTTCGGCGGCAAGTTTTTCAGAAAAACTCTTTCCGGAGCGAGAGCGGGTGGAAGTCAGGATCCAGCGGGTTGCCAGAGCAAACTGCCGGTGACGCGGAACTTCCATCGGAACCTGGTAAGTAGCACCGCCAACCCGGCGCGGGCGAACTTCCATCACGGGTGAAACATTCTTGAATGCCTGCTCGAAGATTTCGAGCGGGTTGCGCTTGGCGCGATTTTCAATCAATTCGAAAGCATCGTATACAACCCGGGTGGCAGTGCTTTTCTTGCCGTTTCTCATCACTCGATTAATGAAAGACTGCAGCATCACGCTGTTATAGCGTGGGTCCGGATTGATTTCTCGCTTTTCGGGTCGGTATCGTCTCGGCATACTATTCTCCGTACAAAATGCTTACATGACCAGGGTCATACAAATCTTATTAGCGGAAAGAATCGCCGGTGGTTAACCGGCGATCCTGGCTGTTTAGCTCTTCGGCCGCTTGGAACCGTACTTTGAGCGGCCCTGGCGGCGATCGGACACCCCACCCGTGTCAAGTGTGCCGCGCACAATATGGTAGCGCACACCGGGGAGGTCCTTAACACGCCCACCACGCACCATTACGACTGAGTGCTCCTGAAGGCTGTGACCTTCGCCAGGAATGTACGCTGTGACTTCAATACCGTTGGTCAGGCGCACACGTGCAATCTTGCGGAGCGCGGAGTTCGGCTTCTTGGGGGTCATGGTACGCACAACCGTGCAGACACCACGCTTTTGGGGGGCACCCTTCGGCTGGCGAATGCGGCGCTGCTTCATTGAATTAAGCGTATACAGCAGCGCTGGAGCCTTGCTCTTGCTGCGTTTCGATTTGCGTCCCTTGCGAACCAGCTGGTTAATCGTTGGCACATTTGCCTCCAGATTCTTATCCTGTACTGCTGCCTATTCTCGAACAGCGAGGCCATCATCAGCGATGTGTGATGGCCTCACCAGTAATCAAATTTCACGGTCAAGTTCGGGCAGGCGAGCGCGCCCACCCGTTGGTCAGTGCGGCAACGAATGGCGATTTTATCATACCGCCGTACCTGAGTCAAGGTCGCTTGGTAGGGATTTTCTACAAATCCTCTCCCAGTCCGAGCAAACCGGTCGTCAGCTTGGGCGGCTTGGCGCGTTCCTCGTCTTTGCCAAACTTGATGATGTCGCCGTTTTCAGTGACTGCTTCAACGGCCAGGCCTAGGCTCTGCAGCTCCTTCACCAAAACCCGGAAGGAAGCCGGGATTGAGGGTTCTTCGATCGCCTCACCTTTCACAATCGCTTCATACGTTTTCACGCGCCCCTGGACGTCATCAGACTTGACGGTGAGCATTTCCTGAAGGGTATAGGCAGCCCCATAAGCTTCCAGGGCCCACACTTCCATTTCACCAAATCTCTGGCCTCCAAACTGGGCTTTTCCACCCAGAGGCTGCTGCGAGACAAGGCTGTATGGGCCGGTGGAGCGGGCGTGGACTTTATCCTCCACCAGATGGTGAAGCTTGAGCATGGTCATCACACCCACCGTGACTGGACGGTCGTAGGCATCACCGGTCTTACCATCACGCAGTACTGATTGTCCAACAGTGGGCATGGGGTGCCCGGTATTAATCATTTGACGTTCAGCCAGTTTGTTCAAATCACCGGCAGCAGCTTTCTTCGTATTCACCCCTTCCGCCTCAAGCCACAGGCGCAAGCAGGCTTCGATTGCCAGGCGATCAAAATCAGGCCGATCATCCATAGGCACAACATCATCCTCGAAGAACAGCATCTTGGTGGGATCATAACCCTTTTCCCGCAGCCATTCGCGCAGCACAGAACGGCGGGCGTAGGTGCGGTCTGTGGTCAACCGATAAATATCGTATTCTTTCTCACCCAGCCAGTTTTCCAAGTAGATGAAGAGCACTTCGGTATCGTCCTGGATCATCTCCGGCTCGTAACCCTGCTCAGTGAGCCACTGCCAGGCGATTTCACCCATTTCTTTCCAGGCCTGATCCACCAACCAAGCACGCGCCAGCTCGGCTTCGATTTCAGTTTCGGTGGCACCATCAAATACTGGCACGACCGCCCTGAAGCCAAGCCGCTCCGAGGCCCACCCAAGATGCGTTTCCAGAACCTGGCCCAGGTTCATACGTCCGGGGACGCCGGTCGGGTTGAGGATGATATCCACTGTGGAGCCATTTTCAAGAAACGGCATATCCTCGACCGGGACAACGCGCGAAATAACACCTTTATTGCCGTGGCGGCCTGCCATTTTATCTCCGGCAGTAATCTTGCGGCGCTGCGCAACCGACACGCGCACCATCATATCTACTCCGGCAGCCAGGTCAGCGCTGTCTTCACGGGTAAAGACTTTCACATCAACCACTTTGCCACGCTCACCGTGCGGCATGCGCAGCGAAGTATCTTTTACATCCCGGGATTTTTCACCAAAGATTGCCCGCAGAAGGCGTTCTTCCGGGGTGAGCTCTTTCTCACCTTTGGGAGAAATTTTGCCAACCAGAATATCATTCGGGCCGACCTCGGCTCCAATCCGGATAATCCCGCTTTCATCCAGGTCCTTGATCGCGTCTTCACCCACATTGGGGATATCCCGGGTGATTTCCTCCGGTCCCAGGCGAGTATCGCGCGATTCAACTTCGTATTTTTCGATGTGGACAGAGGTGTAACGATCTTCCTGGACCAGCCGCTCTGAAATTACGATGGCATCCTCAAAATTGGCGCCTTCCCACGAGAGAAAAGCCACAACCACGTTCTGGCCCAAAGCCAACTCACCACCCTCCGTGGAGGATAAATCGGCAACCACATCCCCTTTGCGGACCCGCTGCCCTTTGACAACCGCCGGGCGCTGATCGATACAGGTGCTCTGATTGGAACGTTGGTATTTGCGTAAATTGTAAATTTTTTCGGCTCCGGTATCGGTGCGCAGTTTTACATACCGCCCGGTCACAGAAGTGACCACACCATCTTCTTCGGCGACGATCACCTGCCCCGAGTCCATGGCCGCGTGGTATTCCATCCCGGTCGATACCTGCGGGACGTCCGGTATGATCAGCGGTACAGCCTGCGCCTGCATGTTCGAGCCCATCAAGGCGCGGTTGGCATCGTCATGCTCCAGGAACGGAATCAATGCAGCGCTGATACCGACAATCTGGTGTGGGCCGACGTCCATATAGTCGAGACTCTCGGGCGGGAAAAATCGAAATGCCGAATGGAAGCGAGATGAGATGCGCGTGCGCACAAACTCATATTCTTCCGTCAGAGGCGTATTTGCCTGGGCGATGACAAATTTGTCTTCCACATCGGCCGACAAGTAAACAATCTCATCCGAAACAAACGGCACAATCATCACCCACGGCAGATTAAGTTTGGCAATCTTTTTCGCCAGCTTTTCATCAACCCGTTTGCCAGACTCGGCAACCACTTCCCCACTTCCCGGGTCGGCAACATTTTCCCGCAGGACACGCCCAATCAGGCGCGGGTCATCGGGAGCCAGGTGGCGGATCACTTTCCGGTATGGCGTTTCGATAAAACCATATTCGTTAACCCGTGCAAATGATGCCAGGCGCCCAATCAAACCGATGTTGGGACCTTCAGGGGTTTCAATTGGACAAATGCGCCCATAATGCGAGTGGTGCACATCGCGTACATCAAACCCGGCCCGCTCACGACGCAAACCACCTGGTCCAAGCGCAGATAATGTGCGTTTGTGGCGCAGCTCTGAAAGCGGGTTTGTCTGGTCCATGAACTGGGAAAGCTGTGACGATCCAAAGAACTCGCGCAGCGCAGCTACGACCGGGCGAATATTCACCAGAGTCACCGGTGAGATTTGCTCCTGGTCGCGAATGGACATACGCTCTTTAATGACCCGCTCCATACGGCGCAGGCCGACGCGCAGCTTATTCTGAATTAGCTCACCGACCGTCTTGGCCCGACGGTTGCCCAGGTGATCGATATCATCGGCGCTTTCAATGTTGTTGTTGATCGCGATCATCCGGCGCACCAGGTTGACGATATCCCAGCGCGACACCATCCGATGGCTGATCGGCACGTGCTCGTAAAGTTCGAGCTTTTGGTTAAGTTTGTAACGACCAACGCGCTCCAGATCGTAATGGCGCTGGTCGAAGAGCTGCTCTTCCAGGAATTCGCGAGCGTTGTCCAGCGTCGCCGGGTCACCCGGGCGCATACGCTTGAAGAATTCGATCAATGCCTGCTCGGCGAGAGGCATCGTTTCCTTAGGTTCCCATTCCGGTTCTTGCTGCAGGGTGGAGGCAATGAACATCCGGTCCGGGTTGTTGTCCACATCCGCAAATAAAGACAGCAGTTCTTCGTCGCTGCCTTCAACCAATGGGCTGTCCTGTAGCCCGTCGTCGATCGCCGCCAGAGCACGCAGGAATATGGTCACTGGAACCGTCCGGCGGCGGTTGTATTTCAGGGTCATGTAATCGCTCTTACGGGTCTCGAATTCCATCCAGGCGCCGCGATCGGGGATGAGCTTGGCCATCGCCAGCGGGCGCCCCGTAGAACGGTCGATAGGCGCTTCGAAATAAACGCCCGGTGAGCGAATCAGCTGGGAAACAACCACCCGTTCTGTACCATTAATAATGAAGGTGCCTTTTTCCGTCATTTCGGGAAAATCACCCAGGAAAAGTGTCTGCTTGATTGGCTCGGGCACATCCGGGCCCGCCAGCAGCACTGCCACATGCAGCGGGCTGGCATAGGTGAGGTCGCGCTCCACGCACTCCTCAACGGTATATTTCGGGTCTTCAAACCAATAAGTCAGACCCCACTGCTCCGATTCCGGCGTGCGGCTGGGAAAATAAAGTTTCATCCCCTTGTTGTAAGACTCGATAGGTGAGATCTCGTTAAACAGATCTGCCAGACCTTCTGCCTTCAAACGTTCGAAGGAGTTCAGTTGGACTTCGATCAGATTGGGAAGCTGCAGGGTCACAGGGATGCGTGCGTACGTTTTCTTTGGCAAAGTCGCCATACAAACCACTCCTGATTATTCCAAATTAACCAAACCGGTTCTGCCGCAGGCGCCTGGTACCGGCTCAACCCAACGGCACCTTTACCAGAACCAGACAGCATTTAAGGTTCTGGTTGATTGATATTTTCTACCAGAACCTTGATTGAGATTGCTGATATTTCATGAAGACCGATTTTAGAACACTCAAATAGATTTCTTAGGCAATGCCTATTTGCAGAACTGTCATTATACCGCACATTTTACGAAAATCAAGAGGGAATTTTTTCAGGGCAGTTGCTTATCCCCTGTGGTAAGGATTGCCTTACGAAGAGGTGACAGCGAAGAATGATTGCCCTGCTCAAATTTTGGAACTCTGGATGGTTTTCCTTTGAAACGATACCACTTCAGCCCGTTACTCTGTGCCGGGCAATAGCCCAACGATACTACAGAAAATCATTCAGCGGGGTTAAGATCTGCTAATTATTCGCCTGGCAAGGCATTTGCCACGATTTCAGCGATATCCAACACCTGGACAGCGCTGGCGACCTGTTTCTGGGCATCCGTCAACATAATCATGCAGAAGGGGCAGCCCACTGCCAGGGTCGGAGCGCCGGTAGCCTCCGCCTCACGGAAGCGGTTCATGCTGACCCGTTCCACACCCTCTTCCTCCTCCTTCCACATCTGCGCCCCACCAGCACCACAGCAAAAAGACTTCCTCCCATACCTGGGCATTTCGGTAATCTGAGTCCCGGCTTGCTCCAGAATGACGCGCGGATCATCAAGGATTCCATTCTGGCGCCCCAGGTAACATGGGTCATGGAAGGTCACGCCAGAGGTGGTGATATCCGTCCGCAGCTGCAGCCTGCTGGTGATAAGCAGCTCATTGATCAGCTGGCTGTGGTGGATGACTTGATAATTGCCCCCAAACGCCGGGTATTCATTTTTCAGGGTATGCAAGCAGTGCGGGCAGGTTGTTACAATGCGCGGCGGAGCAACTTCGTTCAACATTTCAACATTGGCGTTGGCAAGCTCGAAAAACAGGTATTCGTTTCCGGCTCGCCGCGCGGAGTCGCCCGTGCACTGCTCCTGCTCCCCCAGAACCGCGTATTTGACATCGGCCGCGGCCAGGATGCGGGCGAACGCCCGGGCGGTTTTCTGGGCACGCGCATCGGTTGCCGGTGCACACCCCACCCACCACAGCACTTCCAGCTCTGGAACGGCTTCAATGGTGGGGACTTCCAACCCTTCGGCCCATTTCATTCGCTCTGTGGGGGGCACGTTCCAGGGATTGACCGTTCGTTCCATTCCCCGGAATGCGGTCTGCAGCTCATTCGGGAATGAGTTATCCATTAATACCAGCGCACGCCGGATATCCAGAATATCACGCATGGGCTCATTTCCTACGGGGCAAATGTCCACACATGCCCCGCAAGCTGTGCACGCCCAGACTGCCTCTTCTGGGATAGCAAACTCAACCAGCGTTTGTTCCGATGCCTGACCGGCAGCCAGTCGGGCACCTTCATAATTAATAAAGTAGCGTTTATTGATTTCCAGCGCCGCGGGTGAGAGCACCTTGCCCGTGTTGTAGGCCGGGCAAACTTCCTGGCAGCGGTTGCACATAATACAGGCGTAGCCATCCATCAGCTGCTCCCAGCCCAGATCCTCCAGCCGGGTTGCGCCAAATTGTTCAATGCTCTCATCATCAAAATTAATTTTGCTCAGCTCACCCATCGAACGCTGTTCTGGTTTTAAAAGGAAGTTGAGCGGTGCAAAAAACAGGTGGATATGCTTTGTGTACGGGAAATAAGGTAAAAAACCGAGGATTGTCCCAATCGCCAGCCAGAATGCTAAATGTTCGGCGGCTAAAATCCCGTTCTCACTCCACCCTGACCATAGGGTCGCTACCCCACTCGCAAATGGTTGCCAGGGATCAGCGGATCCGCTGGTCGCAATTTTAAATGATGAGCCAAAAAACCGTGCGCCAACGTGGACCAGGATAAAAACGCCCACAATCAGTGAGTCGCGCCGGATTCCAAAGCGGGCCTTGGGGTGTAAGAGCACGTTAGCCCGGGTAGTCATATCCACAGGTTGCAGCCCAAACCTGCGCAGCAGCAGCGCGACCATGCCGACCAGCGCGCCAACACTTAATATGTCGGCAATCAGGCGATACACCCCGGCCAGGGTCGTCGTCCCTAATAATTGAAAACCAGGAATGAATGCTGCCAGCACGTCGCCAAGATTTACCAGCAAATAATACATAAAGCTCCAGGCAACCAGAGCATGCAGGAAGCTCGTAGCTAGCCTGAGCCGGAATGTCGGAGACAACGTGACCGTTTTTACCAGCACGTTCCCCAACCGCTTAGGCGCTAATCCGAAATCGGGTCGACCATGACCCCGGGCTATGATTTTTAATTAGCCGGCGGAAGCCGAAGAAAGTGAGACTGAGAGAGACAACGACCAGGAGAATGAAGAGGATTTTTTCTATGAAGGTAAGCATGGTCTCCTCCGGTGTCTTGTCCGTTCAATGGATATTGCCAGACGGGTAAAGCTCCCCCCACAGTTCGATTATACCATCGGCACCCAGGCAGCCGTTAATTTATGATGCACTGCGTAATAAAAACAACCGGCAGCCAGTCTTTATCGAAAGCTGCCGGTTTGCATGGACCACCATAAAATCAGGCGCCCCCATCACCATAATAGGCGGGGTCGGTCGGGGTTTTACCGGTTGGATCCCAGACATACACCCAATCTCCATCCTGTGCCCATTCGTAGACCCACCGTGCATCCCCAACAGACAGGTTTACACAGCCATGTGATTGCGGAAACCCCAATTTCGCCCGCCAGTAGGCACCATGAATGGCCCGGGCCTTATCAAAATACATCGTCCAGGGGACATCATCAAGATAATAATAATCCGAGCGATCGGCTTCAAACGAACCGTACATCGGGGTAGTTTCGTGTCTTTCGAAGATAGGGAATAAACCTGGGCGGGTATACAGTGGCTCGACACCGGTCGCGATAATCGTGGCAAAAACGAGACGCTTGTTCTGGTAAACGGACAGGGTTTGTTCCCCCAGGTTTATTTCAATCCAACGCCCATTATCCACGCCTTCTGGTGGGGTTGAATTTACCATCACCCGGTTCACCAGGCGGCTTTCCACCCAGCGATGATCACCGATCCGATCCCAATCGGCGCCATCGACATTCTGAGTCTCAAAAATTTGGACAACATCATTGGTGTACAACATTTCGCCGGTCACTTCGGGGCTGCCATAGCCGGGCGCGCTGCGCGGCGGCGTTTCCAGAAAAATCCAGCCAAAATCTGTTGAAGGTGTGTAGGGAAAAATTAATCCCCGATAGGCCATCGGAACGGCAACCGGCGTGACATCGCCACGCGAAACCCATGTCCCGGAGCTGGTGAGCACATATTTGCCCTCCACGATATCCAGGTAAGTGATATAGCTAAAATTGGTTTCCAGGTAGTTGATCACCGCCGAGCGATTATTCACATCATCCATAGTGCCATAAACCGGCACCCGGTTGCGCACGTCATCGCGAACCTTCATATACTGTTTGCTTAACAAGAAATAGGACGGATCCAAAACAGTGTACCGGAACGGGCGAATCGGGAATTTAACCCCGGCCGCAGTCAACCGCCGGATATAATCACTCGGCCCATATTCCAGACAATCGCCGGTTGGCAGCCGGTAAAATCTATTGGGCGGCATGCAAACGACAGAACCCTGATACGGTTCGGATACTGGGGTGGGCTCCTGGGCAGACGCGGGTTGAAAACCCGCCACACCTGCAATTACCAGTAAGCAAATTCCTAACACGAAAGGTTTCATAACCTGTGGTGTATCTCCTGCATATTTTTATGGATAATCTCTTCGACGCCTGCAGTTCGAGGCTGTATCGCAACCATTATTTATCTGCAATTTCCAAAAATCGAGTTGGTATTATAACAGAAGGTAGGAGCAGCGGGGACGCGCCGCACTGCATCGATCGCTACCCAATCCGATTGCTTGCTTGATTTATGCCCTGCCGTATGCTATCGTTCTACGATACAGCGAATGTAGGGTAAATGCAGTCCCCGAACCCTTTGCCGCCCTCTTGAAGGAGCAAACCCGTGAATAAATCCCGTTCCCAACTTATGGTTGAGCGCTTGCGTAATTTACAGGCTTCTTCGCCGGACATTGAAGCCTCCGCTGTGGTCAGTGTGGATGGCCTGAGCATCGCCTCAGCTTTGATGCAGGGTGTCGAAGAAGATCGCGTATCCGCCATGTCGGCTGCGATGCTTTCCCTGGGCGAACGCATTGCAAACGAGCTGGGACGCGGCAGCCTCGAACAGGTATATATTAAAGGTGAGAGTGGTTATGTGATCCTGATGTCGGTAGGCGAGGAAGCCGTCCTGACCGCACTGGCTGGTGAGCAGGCTAAGCTGGGCCTGATCTTCCTGGATATGCGCCGGGCAGCCGAAGACCTGGCCCGCCTGATCTGAGCTGAGCGCACATGGAACCCATTCCGAAAAGCGGTTTGTATTACTCCAATAAATTCGCCCGAATCGCATTGGACGCTCTGGAAGATGTGATGGGAAGGAATGGGCTCAATGCCATCCTCAACCTTGCTCACCTCAGCAAGATTATTAACAATTACCCGCCGGACAACCTCAGCCGCGAATTTGATTTTGCCGATTTCAGTGCGCTCAACTTGGCTCTGGAAGAGCTGTACGGGCAGCGCGGCGGTCGGAGCCTGGCATTACGCGCCGGTCGGGCCACGTTTGATGATGCTTTGCGCAATTTTGGCACACTGGCCGGGGCAGGAGACCTGGCATTCAAGGTTCTCCCGCTCCAGGCAAAAATGCGCCACGGTCTGCCCGCCATGGCAAAAATTTTCAGCACAGTGAGCGACCAGATCAGCTCTGTTGATGAGCGAGATACTGAATTTATCTACACAATTCACCGCTGCCCGGTTTGCTGGGGACGTCCAAAATCCGACAAACCGGTGTGTTTTATCGCCGTTGGTCTGTTACAGGAAGCCCTCAAGTGGGTATCCGGTGGAAATGAGTTCCGGGTCGTTGAAACCAAGTGCGTGGCCATGGGGGACGAGGTCTGTGAATTTGTCATCAGCAAGACCCCGATGGTATAAAGGTGGTGAACCATGACCCACGAAATCCCGACCCTGCTGATCGTCGAAGACGACCTGGACGTTTGCGAGATGCTGAATGCTTACTTTCATATCCAGGGCTATGATGTGATGGTTGTAAACTGGGGCGGGGATGTATTGCCTGCCTGCCAATCCCGCAAACCAGACCTGGTTATCCTGGATATCCGCCTGCCCGATATTGATGGATATGAGGTCGCCCGCCTGTTGCGGGAAAACCGGCGCACAAATCAGATCCCGATCATCTTTCTGACCGACAAGCGCGGCCGCGCGGATCGCCTGCGGGGGCTGTCCCTGGGCGCAGACGATTACGTCACGAAACCCTTTGATATCCAGGAGCTGCGTCTGCGCGTGCGGAATGCGCTCAAGCGTGCCAGCCAGGGAGGGCTGCTTAACCCAGTTACCGGACTTCCCGAAGGCAGCGTGGTGGCAGAAAAGCTCAAAGAATGCCTGGGCAGCAGCGGGTGGGCATTCCTGGCGGTGGGCATCCAACACCTGGACGATTTCCGGGATGAATACGGGTTTGTCGCTTCCGATGATGCCCTGCGTGCCATCAGTCTGATGGTCACCAATACCGTCAGGGACCTGGGCGAGGTCGATGATTTTGTCGGTCACCTGACCCAAACTGTGCTCGTCGTTGCCACGCACGCGTCAGCGTTCGATCCAATCAAATTAAAGATAAAATCGCGCCTGGAGCAGTCCCTGGATTTCTTTTACCCCTTAAAGGATCGCCGACCGGAAAACCGGGGTGAGAAACGGCTCGCAATCAAGCTGGTGGAAGCGGTCGGGGAATTTGCCAATCTGTCTGAATTGACAGGTACATTATCTGGGCATGCCCGCGGTTAATAAACTCTCATCCAGGTCTGTATGCGCCAATTGACAATTGTTATCCCCACCTATAATGAAGTCGAAAATTTGCAGCCGCTGATCGATGCAGTTTTCAGCCTGCCCATACCTGATCTCAAACTTTTGATTGTCGATGACAACAGCCCCGATGATACCGGCGAACTTGCCGAGGAACTGGCTAAACAGCATCCCGGGCGGATGAATGTCCGCCATCGCAGTGGAAAGCTTGGCCTGGGCACGGCCTACATCGAAGGCTTCACCCAGGCAATCCGCGAAGGCGCACAGGCAGTTGGCCAGATGGATGCTGATTTTTCCCACCCCATCGATAAAATCCCACTGCTCCTGGAGACGCTCAACGAGTACGACCTGGTCCTGGGTTCAAGATATGTCACGGGCGGCAGCCTGGATATACATTGGCCACTGTGGCGCAAATGGCTTTCAGGTTTTGGCAATTTTTACGCCCGCACGATCTTGAATTTGCCGATCCGCGATGTGACCGGTGGATTTCGTATCTTCCGGCGCGAAACCATGCTGGCGCTGCCCCTCGAACGGGTCCGCTCGAACGGTTACGCGTTCCAGGTAGAAATCGCCTACATCACCCACCGCTTGGGTTTCCGCATGAAAGAAATCCCCATTTATTTTGCCGACCGGCGCTGGGGACTGTCCAAAATGTCCACCCGCATCCAGCGCGAAGCCGCGATCCGCACCTGGCAAATCTTGTGGGAATATCACGATTTGCAACCTGTTACGCAGGCTACCTGATCTTGGCAATCGTTCGAACTGGTTTACTTCCTCTGAAACCATCAACAGCACCGTTCCACAAACCCCCTGGTGGGGGCTTTTTTATGCCCAGAATATGACAACAACCGAGCTGACCAACCCGCTTGAAAAACGATCGAATTTCTGGCACTTATACGGGGATGTATTTTGGTGGGGCGTTCTGGCTGGCAGCTCGATTTCGTTCCTTTCCATTTTTATTACGCGCCAGGGTGCCAGCAGCTTGCAGGTCAGCTTGCTCACTGCCGGACCAGCCATCGTCAGCCTGCTCTTCTCGCTTCCGGCAGGTCGCTGGCTGGCAGGCCAACCTTTTTTACGGACCACATTCCTTTCTTCTATCTGGTACCGGGTTGGCTATCTATTGCTGGTACCCATCCCGTTTTTGGTTAATGCCGAATACCAGATCAGGACGATTTTATGGGTCAGTATATTGATGTCGATCCCCGGCACCGTGCTGGCAATCAGCTTTAATGCCGCATTTGCCGAAGTTGTACCCCCTGCAGACCGGGCTATGGTCGTTGGGCGCAGAAATGCCCTGGTGTCGCTGAGCATGGTGACCACATCGCTGTTGTGTGGGCAAATCCTGGTTAGGATTTCCTTCCCAATGAATTACATGGTGGTGTTTCTATTGGGTGCCCTGGGCGCCGTTCTCAGCTCGTATCATCTCAGCCGCCTGCGTTTATCTAGCCGCACTCCCCAGGTATTCGCCAACCGCCCGCTGATGGATTTCTCACGCCCCGGTATCCAACGTTTTTTGGACGCTGCCCGCAGCCCGGCTGGCCTGCGGTATATTACGCGCGACCAGGCTCGCAAGCTGGTCGATCTGAAACCGCTGCAGGGGCCTTTTGGGACTTTTTTACTGGCGTACCTGGCATTTTACATTTTCCAATACACAGCCATCCCGCTTTTTCCCCTCTTCCAGGTTCGAGTGCTTGAGCTCAGCGATGCCAATATCAGCCTGGGCACGGCGCTGTTCTACCTGATGATGTTGTTGACATCTTTCTGGCTGCCGCAAATCACAGGTCGTTTAGGTCATAAGGGGGTACTTCTTGTAGGAGCTTTCTTTTACAGCGTCTACCCGGTGCTGAATGCTTTCGCCCAAGATATCCGCCTTTACCTGGTTGCCTCGATCCTAGGTGGCGTCACCTGGGCTTTCGCCAACGGTGGGTTGATTAATCGCCTCATGGAACGGGTCCCAGAGGACCAGCTACCCTCCCACATGGCGCTGCACAACCTGGTTTTGAACCTGGGGATCATCCTCGGATCGCTTGGCAGCCCGATTCTGGCCGACGCATTGGGGCTGCGCGAGGCGCTCCTGGCTGCGGCTGGCCTGCGTTTGCTGGGGGCAATTTTTCTGACAATTTGGGCTTAATCTGGCAGACAGGCTGCCAACAATCCCCATTCCGGGACCGACAGGGTCTCCGCCCGGCGATGCGGGTCAATTTGGGCCTCGGCCAGCAAGGCCTCGGCCTGCTGAGAAGTCCATCCCAGTCCAGCCGCCAGGGCATTGCGCAGGGTTTTCCGCTTCTGGCTGAAACCAGCCTTCACCAATATAAAGAAACGATCCAGTAATTCCGCTTGAACCTGCGGCTGTGGCAGAATATCCACCCGGACAACGGCTGAATCCACCTTAGGTGCCGGCAGAAAAGCACCCGCCGGAATACGGGCGACGATTTGGGGCCGCCCAAAGACCTGCACGCTGAGCGCCAGCACACTCAAGTCACCGGATTGAGCGCAAATCCGTTCAGCGACCTCCCGCTGGACGGTCAGCACAATGCGTGCCGGGCGGGCTTCGGCGGTTAGCAGGTGGCGAATCACCGCTGAGGTAATATAGTAAGGGATATTCGCTACCACGAAAAACCCGCTGCCGCCCATCAATTCCGCAGGATTTAGAGCGAGGATATCTCCCTGGACAAGTGTGACGTTTGGATATGCCGCCAATACTTCTCGCGCGGCGGGCAGCAGCCGCCCATCCAGCTCAACGGCTACCACCCGTTCAGCTGCCAGTGCCAGATAACGCGTCAGGTTGCCCAATCCAGGGCCGATTTCCAGAACAGATTCTGTGCGGGTCACTTCGGCCGCAGCAACCACTCTGCGTAACGCTGTTTCAGCGATTAAAAAATTCTGCCCCAGGCGCTTATCAGGTTTTATGCCGTATTTGTGCATCAGATCTCTCACAGCGAGAGGTGGAAGTTCTGGGACCATAGTCATGGCAACAAAAAATTCCCTATTTGCTATAATCAAATTGAGGGCTATCCCCGCCACCGGCGGGCCATCACCTCGGTTCGTGTTATTCTACCTGACTCACGGGCCAATCTCCACATCTCCGGTGGTTTTCGTATCCCAATACCCCGCCCAATTGTAAAAACGGGCGTATCCTGCGGGGGAATACAGCGTCACAAAGGTAAACCTGTGGCTCACAACAGCGACCTTCTGGAGCGTGCCAGGCAATTAGATCAGGAAGCGTTGGCTGAGATCTATGACACATTCAGCCCTGGCTTGTTCCGATATGCATGCCGCCTAACCGGGCAGGAAGATCAAGCAGAAGAATGTGTGGCGGAAGTATTCAGCCGCTTCCTGAGCGCGCTGAGCGGGGGAGGCGGCCCGCAGGAACACTTGCAAGCCTACCTCTACCGGATTGCCCACAACTGGATTACAGACCAGTTCCGGCGGCAGCCGCCCCCACCACTGCCCCTTGAAAGCGAGATCCTGCCCGCTGATGGGCCCAGCCCACCTCAGGCTGCAGCGATAGAGCTGGAAAGGGAACAGGTCCGGGTGAGTTTGCAGCTCCTCACACCGGATCAGCGGCAGGTTATTGTGCTTAAGTATTACGAGAACTTTACCAACGAACAGGTTGCAGCAGCCCTGGACAAACCACTGGGAGCTGTAAAATCGCTCCAACATCGCGGATTGGGAGCATTACGACGCATCCTGCTCGTGGAGGAATCGGTTGATGAATCCATTTGAAGAACCTATAGAGCCCCGCCTGGAATCTAAACTGGCAGCGCTTTCCGAAACTCCCCCGAGGAATCCGCAGGCAGCCGAACGCGGTCGGGCAGCATTTCTGGCCCAGGTAAAGGCGCTTACACCTGCCGTATCTCCGGCGAAAAAACCACGTCCTAAAGGGTGGATGTTACCCATCTTAAAGGAGCGACCCAGAATGATGACCACCCTGACTACCCTAGTTGTGATTTTCACCCTGTTATTTGGTGGGGCGGGCGCAACCGCCTACGCGGCCCAGGGCAGCATGCCTGATGAACCGTTATACGCCGTCAAAAGTCTTACGGAACAAATCCAGATCCAGCTAGCTGGCTCACCCGAGGCAGAGCTAGCCCTGCAGTCTCGTTTCCTGGACCGACGTTTTAGCGAAATGTTCGGCCTGCTGGAAAAAGACAAAGAACTGCCAGAACAGTTCATGCTTCAACTCCAGGAACAGTTGCGCACAATGCTCCGGCTGGCAGCCGGGGAGCAGGATGAGGCCATGCAACGGTTCCTTTTCCAGCACCAGAACCAGGTACGCAATCAGATTCAACGCCTCGAAAATCTGCCTGAAGACACAGACCTGCCTATACAAACACAACAGCGAGCCCGGATCATGGAACAGCTCCGGCTGCAAAACCAGTATTGTGAAGATGGTCTGGCAGATCCTGCACTGCTCCGTCTGCGGCTCATGCAATCTGGCAAAGGCAATGCCAACCCACCAGATATGGAGCCAGGACTTGGACCAAACCCCAATTCACCCGGGGCAGGTGGGCCTGTCGTAACCCCACCGATGAATCAGTTCGGCCCAAATTCCGATAAACATCCGGCGGAAAATCAGAAGGGACCATCCGATAACTCCGGCCCCAACCCGCAAATCGGACCCGGCCCCGAGGCAGGTCCAGGCCCCGAAGCAGGACCCGGACCAGAAGCAGGACCCGGGCCAGAAGCTGGACCCAGCGCTGGACCTGACGCTGGTCCCACGGGCACAGGGGGTGAAAGCGGGGGGTCGAGCGGTGGTGGCAGTGGCGGTGGCGGCGGCAGTGGCGGCGGTGGTGGCGGCGGCGGTAAATAGCCCGGTTAGACCAAATAAAAACAGGGTTGTCCGAATGGACAACCCTGTTTTTTGTTTTCAGAAAATATCTTGAAAAATTATCCGGGCAGGCTACCCGGCGGCACCCAGAGGGACCCTCTTACCGTTGCTTCCTCTCGGACCTGGCGGGGTTCGAAGGTTTCTGCCGCGCCGGACCCACCCGGACGGTTGGCAATTATACCTTACCCAAACCGGAATGCATAGCTTAACCAAGGTGGCCTCTGCAGTTTTTAGAAGAAAAAGGTTTGGGGTCGTGTATGGAACAGCGATGGTACCGCGAACGGTTTTGGCTTCTTGTGAAAGCCGAGGTGTGGCCTCAACGAACGGGGATCCCCAGAAGCGGTTCCTGCAAATAGATCACAGGGGTGCGCTTTCCTGGCTTTCAGCGCGGCGCAAAGATCTAGCACTGGCCCGGTTGTACAGCACACCTCCAACAACAATAAGCACGATTACCGCCGCACCGATGATCAGCTTAACACTGCCGCCCTGCAGCTCCACATTGGACAGTGGCACCGGATAGGGATAAGGCTCGCTTTCGTGCAGGGTCATTGGCAGCCGGATAATTTGCCCGCCTTCGGGGGGAAGTGTCACGACGACCAGCCGGCTGCGCAGATACGCAATCCGGTTGGCACTAGCAATTAATATGGCCAACAACCCTAACGCGATGGCCAATATAAATAATGCGTAACCCAGACGCTCGCGCACGCCGTCAAGACCTCCAGTTGCACCCGTTTCAGAGCGGTTTTGTGGTGAGGCTGGCTGCCAAACAACCACCCCGGGCAATTTCTTAGTGTATCACAATCAATCAGGCCTGCACCGGTCGTGGCGCAGGCCTGAAGGCAATCACATTTGGATCAATCTCTCGCTGGGAGGAAAAGCTGGATTTGAGAACTCGCAGGCTCCAACACAGCCTTAAAATTGATTGGCTGATAAAGGCAATCAGCGAGCGCGGCGGGAAACCAATACGATCACAACAACGATCAACAGGAAGCCGCCAACCCAGATCACCCACGAGTAGCTGCTTCCCTGCGGCTCTGGTGTGGTGGTTGGCAAAGGGCTGATTGCACCTGCTCCAGGCTGGAGTGAAACCACGTAAGCAGTAATGTGATTCACTTCCTGTTCCGTCAAAGGACCGCCGTTCGCCTGGCTCCAGGCGGGCATCGCAGTGCCATTGATTCCATTCGAGATCGTGTTTTGAATAGTCAGATCGGGCCGGATGGATGGCCAATTTTTAGCCAGCGTAGCTCCCACACGCCCCTCACCATTGACACCATGACAGACCGCGCAGTTCTGATCGAACAATACCGCCCCGATATTCGGATCACCAGAAACATTGGGAACCGGCTCTATTGGTGGTCTGGTGGTGGCTGTCGGGCCCAGGTCTACTGCTGGCGGGCCGCCAGTCTGCCAGCTGAGGATGTAATAAGTCAGATCGTCGATCTCTTCAGCAGTCAGCGGACCACCATTCGCCTGACCCCAGGCAGGCATGGGGCCACCCGGGATGCCGTTAGTGATTGTATTCTTCACGGTGAGGTCCGGACGAATAGAAGGCCAGGCCTGGGTCAGTAAAGCGCCGACCCGCCCTTCTCCATTATCACCATGACAGACGGCGCAGTTTGCCTGGTACAATCGGGCTCCGTTATTTAACTTTTCTTGATCCACTGGTTCCTGAGCCGACGCCGACTGGTTCATCAAACCAACCGCCAGCAGGAAGACAGCTGCGAACAGACCAAAGAACAGGCCGGTGTATTTGGTTATACGCATGGTCTCCTCACCCTGTTCTACGATCCAGGTCTTATTTTATCGTCAGCAAATAGGTAATCAGGTCAGCTGCCTGCTGGTCGGTCAATGCATTTCCGTAGGTCTGGGGCATCAGGTTTTCCGCAAAACCTTCCACCACATACGCATTGGGCAGGACAACCGATTCAAGTAAGTATTGCTGAGCCGAAGTCGCAGTTCCGGTGTAATCAGCTTGCTGCCAGCGCGTTTCGGCGCGGTCGCCGACACCGGGCTGGCTGGCAGACGCCGCCCAGGCAGGTCCGACTGGCTGGCTGACATGGCAGCCGGTGCAACCCTGAGCGACTGCAATTGCTTCGCCCCGTGCAGCGTCGCCTGCCGGCAGCTCGACTGTAATATCCGTCCCAACTCCAACAATGGGGGAGGGGGTTACATCCGGGCGCGCTAGTGCTTCTTCTTCCCAATTCAAGATAAAATTCGCCAGGTTTTCGATCTCATCCGGGCGCAGCGGGCCGCCGAAAACTTCTCCCCAACTGGGCATCGCAGGTGTACCGTTTCCAACATACTCGGGTCGGGTGGACGTCAGGCGCCCGGAAGAGACTGTAGATATGATGTAGTCGTGCAGACTGCCGCTCCAGCCTACCTCTTTCATACGATTGGTGAAAAAGTTTTTATCGTTGAGCGGCGGGCACAGGTTAGGAATACCCCGTCCTTGCGGCCCATGACAGCCAGAACAAGCCTGCGTGAATAAATCCGCACCTTTCTCGATGGATTTGGCTAACGCCTCATCCGTCCAGACCTGCATCCGTGCTTCTTCATTGAACCCAGAATAAACAAATATGCCAATGGTAAGCACGGTTAGCAGGATACCGAGGAAAATTTGAAACTGAATACGCATGGTTGGTTGGTCCTCCTCCGTGCCTAATGCTCGCGTGGGCGATCCCGGTGCAGAAAATAGAGATGTTCTTGAGTCTTTCGTTCACCCGATTCGGGGTCATCCCACAGGATGCGCAGGGTAACTTTCTGCAAATCCGTCTGCCATTCTTCGATGATCATCAGGGCTTCCGCGTTGGGCAAATCGCCCCTGGCCTCAGCCGCGTTCACATCGTCGCTGAACTGCTGGAAAACATCAGCCAGATGGGGAGGCAAGGTTTCAGGGTCTGTTTCATTCACAGTATACGTGCCTGGTACGAGTTCCTCAAAGGGTACGGCGCGCAGCGGCCCAATGCCTTCTTCTGGCGAAAGATCCTGCATAATCCGGGTGGCAGCCGGGGTTTCAATCCCAAATCGGGGCAGGCCGGTGTAGGTCAGCACAGCCAATGCCATGACGACCAGCAAACCAACCCCAATTGCGATGGGGCGCTTGAAAAAACGGCGGTAGGGGTTCCGATCAATATACGGCACCAGGAATAACGTGCCGAAGATAATGGTCGGAATGATGATACCCATGATGGTTTTATCGCCCAATTTCAACATGCCCTGCAGCCATAAGAAATACCAGGGCGCCATTGTATCCAGGGGGGTGCGCAGCGGGTTGGCGTGCGATTCCAGGGGAGCATTGTAAAAGAAGACGACCACCAGCATCATAATGAAAAGCCCAACACCCACCAGGAATATTTCGTGGGTGAACAGGTCGGGCAGGAAATCGACCCGCTGGGTGGCTTCTTTCTTGATTTGCGGAGGCACATCGCCTTCTTCAATCTTAGCGGGCAGGGAAATCCCATGTTCGCGGGATACTTTATAGTAGTGGATGCTGATCACCAGGATCGCTAATAATGGCAGCAGGACTACGTGCCCCAAATAAAACCGCAGCAAACCATTGGCGCCAATATCAGGGGCGCCGCGCAGCAGCAGGTTGAGCTGGGTCCCGACGAGCGGAGCGGCTTCAAACATGCTTGTGCCGATGGTGACCGCCCAATAGGCGAGCTGGTCCCAGGGGAGCAGGTAGCCAGTGAAACTTAATGCCAGCGTTATCAACAGCAGTACAACCCCGGTCAACCAGGTAAACGAGCGCTCTTTTTTATACGAACCGGTTAGATACGTGCGCAGCATGTGCAATGCGGTAAACGCCACCATGGCTTCCGCACCCAGCCGGTGCAGGTCTCGCCACACGGAACCAAAAGGCACCTCGCTGACAATTTTTACGACCGAGCCGTAAGCTTCTGCGACCGATGGCACGTAGTAAATCATCAAAACCAGGCCGGTAATAACCTCTATGAAAAAAAACAAGGAGGTAAAGAAACCCAACCGGAACGTGTGCGTAAACCAGGTGCTGGCACGCTGATAAAACTTGGGGCGAATGTGGAATAGGAAACTGGTGACGTGCACCTTGTAGCGCGGGTTGGGGCGTTCTGTCGGCGGGTCGCCACGCATGACAGCCCGCAGTTCTTCCAGGCTCAACCCGGCGGTGATTGCCCGCACGCGATTATCCAGCGCCGTGTATGCTTTGTGCCGGATATTTTTGAAGGTCTCAGAAGCTTGCATAAAATACTCCGGTTTGATTTAGCCGTGCGGCTGGCCTTTGATTTTGCGGCCGGTATCCACGCGAATGATGATATTGGGATCGGTTGGGACGGGCAGCGGTTGACCGTCCAGGGACTCTTCAATCACGTTCCCCGTATTCGGATCGACTGCCTGGACGACGAAACGATCCAATGACCGCGGTGCCGGACCTTTGATATATGTGCCATCGTATTGAAATTGCGAGCCGTGGCATGGACACATAAATCGGGTTTCCTGGTCACTCCAGCCATACAGGCAGCCCAAATGGGTGCAGACCTTATAGATTGCCAGGATGCCGGCTTCCGGGCGAGAGAGCCATATCTTCAGGGAAGGGTTGTTTTCCGGGGGTGAATCCGTGGGAGGCAGGTCGGCAACGGTACCAATGGTCGTGATGCCACCAAATTCACCTTCCGCAAAGCGCGGCATGGCGAATAGGATTGTCACGCCTCCCAAACTCAGAGTAACAAAACCCAGGGAAGCCAACCAGGCCAAATTAAGAAACTCGCGCCGGTTGACCTTGGTTTTTTCCACCTCCGGTGTTTTGGTTGCTGGTGCATCCGTCATACTTCAGCCTCCTGGTGAGATGCCAATGGCTACAAAATCATCAGGGCACTATGCCTGATTTATATCGTGGATTTTATCACAAAACAGATAATAAAGATAAATACTATCCAGTTTTCCACCTGTCATACATTATATATATATCAAACCCGATCTATTTTGTCATTTGATTCGCTACACCTGATTGCATTACTTCTCTTCACCCAGAGGGGTGATTTTTGATTAACCCCGGTTAAGTGCACTTACGGGCTTTCAGCGCGTTCACCCACCTGGCCAGCAGAGGTCAATCGGCAGCCAGCATGCCAGCTCGTGGCGTGTGAAAATGCATTCGAATATTGAAGATTGATGGTAAGATCATCAGTAATCTAACCCACAAACGGAGCACATATGACAGCTACCTTGCTGCATGATCGCCTGGCATTAACTGCCCTGATGTATGTAACTGTTATGGGACTATGGGGCCTGTGGCGCGCGTTCCGCAGGCAGGAAATCGATGGCAGCTTTTGGGGCGCACTCGTGGTCGCCGAGATCGTTATCCTGATCCAGGGATTGCTCGGAGGCTATATGTGGTTTGCGGGCCTACGGCCCATGCGTGGAGGAGTCCATATCCTGTACGGCATCGCCAGCGCCCTGGTTATCCCAGGCGTATTCGCCTTCACCCGCGGTGGAGCGGACCGGCGCGCCACTTTCATTTACGCGATCTCGTTGCTCTTCCTGGCGGGCCTGATTATCCGGGGTATTACTACCGGGGGATGAGACGAATGCCCTGCCGCTTGCCGCCAAATCTCGCAGGCGCAGATCGGTCGTCAATAAACCCCAAATTCCCACCGGCAGCCAGGCCGCGATTTGCAGTATATGTGACGCAATCGCATATGCTGTCAGGTCGGAAACATCCAGCAAACCCAAAACAGCCAGCGCAGCGATGACCACCCCATGATAGATTCCCGGCATGGCAGGTGCGGAGGGTGGCGCAACTGCCAGCACCGTCAGGGACATTACGGCAATTTCACGGGCGGTGAGATCAAACCCCAGAGCCATCAGGCATAACGCCTGGAAGCCAAAGTAACAGATCCACACGACCCCAGAAAGCAGCAGCGCGAAGCCAAACCGCCGCGGGGATCCAGCCAGAACGAAGCCTTTTACCAGGTTGGTGACCAATCGTTGGGAACGCGGCTGTCCCATACGCGGCAGCCGCGCCAGCCAGCGAGTAAGGTACTCTCCCACAGTCTCCGGGTTGCGGATCAACCAGAATACAATTCCTATCCCCACCAGGATCCCCACGATATTTCCAATCAGGGCGGATGTGGAAATGAGCAAGCGTGCGAATCCCACCAGGGCCAGAAGCAGGCAGGTGATCCGCAGGATCTGTTCCAAAAGGCGATCCACGACCATGCTGCTGGCTGCTTGCGCCGAAGAAACATCGGAGATCCGTCCCAGGGTGATCACCCGCATGACGGAGGCAGGAATGTGCAATAAGTAGTTCGCTGAAAAGCTTATCCCATCCGATTTTAGAGTCTGCTGATACGTCGACTGGTTCGCCAGTAAATATCGCCAGCGCACGGTACCCAGCAAGTTCCCTGTCAGCAGGAAAACGAAACTCGCAGCCAGCAGGCGCGCATCCGCGTTGCGCAATACCGTGATGACCTCATCGAAGTCGATTAACCAAATCGCTATGACCAGGATCACGAGGATTGCCAAAACCGGGAACAACCATCGGCTGGGGGAGCTTTGCTGAGACATACCCGTGGATTTTACCAGCCCTGGTTCATTTATCCCGCCCAGCTTAAGGACCGGGGCGAGAGGCAGTGAAAACTTCCCGTTCATATGGATCGATCAGCATTCCAACGTTGAAACCAGTTTTCATCAGGGTTTTTCGCCAGAAATCGCGTGAAAAAAGGCCTTCCAGGTGGCGATCATAAACGACCTGCACGTCCTCCGACCCGCTGCGCAGCATGTATACAAAGTCCGTCACAAAGGTATCATCGGCAGGATCCGGGTCATAGCTCCATTCCAGGTAGCGCAGGCTGCGGCTTTCACCATCATGCCCGCCATGATCTGTGCGTGGGGTGAACGTTTCCCGAATGCAGTCCGGTAGAAAGAGCGCCGCACCTCCCGGGCGGCAGTGCTCCCAGACAGTCCGGAAGGCAGCAGCCAGGTCTGCCTCGGTGAGCATATACATCACCGCGTCATGAACCAGCACGCCGTCAAACTGCCGCCCCAGGTGGATGGTGCGCATATCCCCGTGAACATGTTCGCACTCCGGGTTGAGCGTCTGGCTGACACCCAGCATCCTTGGGGAACGATCGACCAGCGTCAGGCGAAAATACTGCTTCAGGTGTGATGCATTGTTCCCTCCGCCGCTGCCCAACTCAAGGAGGTTCTGATGGTCGCCAACGCCAAGTGCATGAAAGGTTTCGCGGATGAAAGCAGCTTCATCCGCATAATCCTCAGGAGCCGAAAGCAGAGGCCACCACTCGGCCAGTTCCTGGTAAAGCCTGGGCTGCGTTTCATTCATCGTCCATCTCCATTTTCCCACGCCCAAACGCGAACGGTACGGCAAGCCGATCTGTCAGGGGGGAAGCACCCCTCGCGCAGCCAATTGCTGGCAATCATGAATGCCCGGCGGCGGCACGGGAGAGGCGACCAGGTCTGACCTGGCGCTGGCAAGTGATTAGATGCGGTCCGGAATACTGGCCAATTCTTCATAAAAGACGGTGCGGTCACCTTCGTCGGCAATTGCCTCACCAAGGCGGCGCGCTTCCTCATAGTGGCGGGTATGCAATACGGCATCACTGGCAGCAGCGGCGGCATGCGCCATTACGAGATGGGCAAATGCCAGGTCCCAATCCTCAGCCGGGTTCTCCTGGAAATACTCCAGGCAGCTTTGGGCATATTCAAGCGCCAGGTCGCCTTGCCCGAGCAGAGCATGCACTTGCGCCAGGGTAACTTCCGCGCGGGCATCATTCAGCGGGCTGCCGATTTCTTCCCAATGGTATGCGGCAGAATAGGCCCGGTACAGCATGGCCCGGTTGTCGCGAGGGGTCCGCCCTGGTTTTGCAGCCAGGTCCCAGGCCGCGTTATTACATTCGACTGCAAAATAACGGTGAAAACGGGCTAACTCTTCAGAAGTAGGCAGCACGTCCATGGCAATCGTCCAACCTTTCGCATCCGGAATTTCCCTGCTGGTGCTATTGTAGATAAATTTCGCCGTCAAATCAAATCCCAGACAACATCCCTTTTGGGTCAGGCTTTGCGCTGGAAATTGTTTCCAGCAGGCCTGGCTGAGCCCGGATGAATTTCAGAATTTGGGAGAGTGTGCGAAAATTTCGGGATGCTATAATCACATTAGCGCATCCGCGGATATTGCAGGCCTTATCTGGCATGGATACTTACCCAACGCTCCCACTGCTTGTCACCAAGTTCGCGCGCCCACAATGCGGTCCCGGCCTCGTTGCCCGGCCCCGGCTGCTCGCCAGCCTGGACAGCGGCTTGTTGGAGGGGCGGCGATTGGTGCTGGTGTGCACTCCCGCAGGTTACGGTAAAACCACCCTGGTGAGTGATTGGGCTTCCCTTCTGGACAAATCCACTCCGGGAAACGTGGGGCAAACTCAAACAGCCTGGCTGACCCTGGATGAGGAAGACAATGATCCCGGGCGCTTCCTGGTGTATTTCACTGCTGCTCTCCAGCAGGTGCTGCCCGGCGTTGGCGCTGATTTGCTGATCGCCATCCGCACCCCCCGCCTGCCCGCGGCCGGTCTGCTGGCGACACTGCTCATTAATGACCTGGCCTCGTTCTCAGGAACCCTTGTGCTGGTGCTGGATGACCTGCACACCATCACAAATCCATTCATCCACCAATTTCTGGCTTTCTTCCTCGATCATCAACCCGCCAACCTGCGTATCGTCATCCTCAGCCGCAGCGATCCACCACTGCCTCTGGCGCGCATGCTGGCGCGCAACCAGCTGGTTGAACTGCGCCAGGGTGACCTGGCTTTCAGCCATGCGGAAGCGCAGCCTTTCCTGGAAACCAGGACAGGCCGCCGAATTCAAGAAGCGGACCTGGCGCTCCTGCTGGCGCGCACTGAAGGCTGGGCTGCCGGCCTGCAGCTGGCCGCGATATCGCTGCGCCAGCTTACGGATCTGACGGACTTCCTGGACTCATTTTCAGGCAGCAGTGAGTATGTGGCCGATTATCTGGTCAGTGAGGTTCTATCGCACCTGGATCAGGAAATCCGTGATTTTTTACTGCAAACCTCCATCCTGGAGCCGCTTGCTGCCCCGCTGTGCACGGCTGTGACCGGGAACCCGCGGGCGGGCGAACTGCTTTCCCAGCTCAACCGGGAAAACCTGTTCATCCAGTCCCTGGATACGGACAGCCAATGGTACCGCTACCATACCTTGTTTGCAGATCTGCTGCGGAAACGCCTAGTGGAAACCTACGGGCAGTTGGTAGGAACTCTGCACCAACGCGCCAGCCATTGGTATGCAGACAACCAGATGCCTGCCCTGGCGATCGAACACGCCCTGAAGGCGGCTGATTTCCAGCTTGCGATTACGCTGCTTGCAGATCTTCCGGAACGATTAATTGCGCAGGGCGACGCCGCAACCGTGGCGCGCTGGCTGGCTGCCATTCCAGCCGAAACCCTGTCCGCTCTGCCCGAACTGACTCTGTATTCTGGTCTTGCCTGTCTTTTCATTGGTAAAAGCCTGCCGCCCGGCTGGTCGCCTCCGGAATTCACTCCGCAGCAAGGCGTGTCCGCAACCGTGCAGGGAGGGTTTGCCGTCGCGCGAGGCTTAATTGCCATCTTGAAAGCGGACTCGGCAGAGGCGGTTACCCAGGCAGAACTTGCCCTGAAGCACCTTCCAGGCGAGCAAAGCTTCCTGCGCAGCCTGGCAGCAGACTGCCTGGGAATGGCGCACACCCTGCAAGGGGAAGTACCCGCCGCGACCCACGCCTTCAGGCAGGTGGTAACTTTAGCCATGCAGGCCGGGAATCCATTGATGGCCATCCTGGCAGAAGCCAATCTGGCGGGCCTGTTACTGCTGCAAGGCAGACTCCATGAAGCAGAGGCTGCCTACCAGCAGGTATGCACACTGACAGGCGAGCATTTTGGTCCAGATTCCCCGATCGACGGCAAAGCATTTCTGGGGCTGGGTGAAATTCACCGCGAGTGGAATGAGCTCGACCAGGCCTGGGAGGAACTCTCCCTGGCCCGCCGCAAACTGGCCAGCTCAACCGAAATCGGCACGCCGATTGCGCATCTTTCACTGGCCCGGCTAAAAATCAGCCGTGGAGAAATGCACGCGGCAGAAACCATCATCCAGGAAGCCTCCCGTCTCAGCCGGGAATCGACATCCACCTTTTTGGATGATCGCTTGGTGGAAGCCCTGCAGGTCCGCCTGTGGGTACATGAAAAAAAATTGGCGCGGGTCGAGGCCTGGGCAGCCGAGCGCGGCTACCTGGAAAAAACGGGCCAGCAAATCACTGAATATTACCTGGCCGGGCACCAGCCTTACGAAATCCTGGAGGTCGACCTGCTCGGGATGGTGCGTTATTACCTGGCAATAATGCTGCCCGGGCGTGCCATTGACTTGCTCGAGACGATGATCGGAGTCACAGCCAGGCGCGGCCCCAACCGCAGGATGATCGAGCTGCAGGTTCTCAAGGCCCTGGCGCTGCATCAGCAGAACAATCTCACCGGAGCTTTAGCGGCCCTAAACCGGGCACTTGCCCTGGGAGAGCCGGAGGGCTACCAGCGCACCTTTTTGGATGAAGGCGAGCCGCTCGCCAGGCTGCTGTACCAGGCCATCGCCTCCGGAAATGCACCAGAGTATGCCAGCCGGCTGCTCAACACGCTGAGCGGCGAACTCGCCCCTCTCACAGAGACCAGCCAGGTCCCAACCGGGGACCTCCCGCTGGTCGAAGCGTTGAGTGAGCGTGAGCTGGATGTCCTGAGGTTGGTGGCAAGCGGTGAATCGAATGCCGAAATCGCCCGGCACCTGTACCTATCCCTGAGCACGGTCAAGTGGCACACTTCGAATATCTACGGCAAGCTGGGGGTCAGCAGCCGCAGCCAAGCCGTTGCCCGGGCGCGCAGCCTGGGCTTGCTCGAAACGAGCTGACAGCCATCCTTTACCAGCCCACCCTCCCCAAAACCATACTTTACCCATACTTTTAGCGGGTCTTTTGCCTCCTGGAAAGCAGTATCCTGTAAGCATCCTCGCCGGGAGGTGAAACGTGGTCTACCCAATCCAGAAAACGCCAGCCCACCTGCCAGCCAACTACCGGATCACGATTGCCGGTTCCCTGGATGCCAGCTGGGAGGTCTGGTTCGATGGTTTGGTGATCGAACAGCGTGCGGACCTGGATGGAACCATCCAGACTTGTTTACACCTCCAGGCAGCAGACCAACCTCGCCTGCGCAGTGTGCTCACCCGACTGTGGGACCTCAACCTTATGCTGCTGGCAGTTGAGCGTGATGAAGCCGTTTCTGCCTGCTGATCCAGCTGCCAGGCCTGCCATTGGAACGGTAAATACGATGGACCCATGTATCACGGAGAATACGAACATGACAGCTCAAACAAATTTAACCCAACAGAATGCCGCAATCTGGATCACAGGCCTGACCAAGTCGTATGGCAAAGTCCAGGCCCTGCACGGGATCGATCTGGTGGTACAGCAGGGCGAAATCGTCGGTTTCCTGGGACCAAATGGTGCCGGAAAAACAACAACCATCCGCTGCCTGCTGGATATGATTCGTCCGGATGGCGGCACAGCCCGCGTGTTGGGTTTCGATCCCCAAGAACATCCCCTGGAAGTGCAGCAGCGCACGGGCTACCTGCCCGGCGAGACCCAGTTTTTCGACAACCTGACGGCGGGCAAACAACTGCGTTATTTCAGCGATTTGCGCGGCGGGTCGGTCGATTGGAAATTTGCCCTTGAATTAGCAGAACGGTTCGAGCTGGACCTGAAACAGCCCATCAAAAACCTTTCCAAGGGCAACAAGCAAAAAGTTGGCGTGATCCAGGCCTTCATGCACCACCCAAGCCTGCTGCTGCTCGACGAACCCACCAGCGGCCTTGACCCCCTGATGCAGCAGGAAGTGCTCAAACTGATCCGGGAGGCCAACCAGGTGGGAGCGACTGTCTTTTTCAGTTCGCATATCATGAGCGAGGTTGAAAGGATCGCCCGCAAGGTGATCATCATCCGTGAAGGCAGGATCGTCGAAGTAGCCGGTACCAGCACCTTAACCCAGCGCGCCCTACGCAACCTGACCGTGCGGTTTAAACAACCCATCAACGGCACACAGCTTGACAGCTTACCGGGTGTAGAAATCCTGGCGCGCACAGATGGGAATACCGTCACGCTGCAGGTGACTGGCGACATGGAAAATTTGCTCAAAGCCCTGGCCAGGCTGCCGGTTTACGACCTGGACGTCGAGCACCCCAGCCTAGAAGAAGTCTTCCTGGCTTATTACAAAGAACCAATCAACTGACAAATTCAGCTGATGAAAGATTAAACAAAGGAGTGTTCACTATGAAACGCTTATGGACGATTTTTCGCTACAGCCTGCGAGGTTTCCGGGGGCAAATCCTCGGCTGGGGCCTGGCTATAGCCGCCCTGGGTTTGCTGATTGTTCCTTTTTATAATGTGTTCGCTGAGCAGCAAGGCGATTTCTTGCAAATGATTAAATCTTACCCACCTGAATTCCTGGCCTTTTTCGGCGGCGATGCGGTGAGCATTGCCACGCCAGAGGGTTTTGTAGGCATGTATGGTTTCTCCATGCTGCCGCTGGTGATTGGCTTTTTTGGGCTACTGGCAGGCAGCGGGATCATCGCTGCGGATGAAGAACACGGCCGTTTGGACCTGATGATCGCCCACCCGGTGGGCCGGGCAGCATTCTTCGGCGGGCGGGTGCTCGGATTCTTATCTGCCATGCTCCTGATTCTGGTCCTGGGGTGGGCTGGCTTCAGCATTTTGCTCGGCGGGTCTGCCATGGGTATAACCCCGGCGCAGATGGCCCTCCCATTTCTCCCCCTGTTCGCGCAGGGATTGGTTTACGGCAGTCTGGCGCTGCTGCTGAGCCTGCTGCTGCCCGCGCGGGCTCAGGCCGCCATGCTGTCTGGCCTGGTGCTGGTTACCAGCTATCTGCTCTCCTCGCTGGCAGGGATCGCCAGCCAGCTGGACTCAGCGGCCCGGCTGCTGCCTTATGCCTATTACCAGGGCAGCGAGGCGTTGAATGGCTTGAACCTGACCTGGCTGGCCGGCTTGCTGGCAGTCTCCCTGGTATGTATCCTGCTCGCCGGGTGGCGTTTCATACGCCGGGACATCCGCTTGAGCGGCGAAGGCAGCTGGCGTATCGCTGGGATGCTCCCCCGTCGTTCGCGAGGCGCACAAACCGAGGCTGGTTAATTTTGCTGCGGTAAACTCTCAGATAATAAACGGCACTCCCGTTGCAAACAACCCGGGAGTGCCGCTGGGTTTAAAGAACCTGCCAGGGCAGGCGGCTCAACCCACCCAATACCAGTTGGCGAACAAGACTGTAAAAATCCCCAGCAGAATAATAAAAATCAAATTCAGGAGGCGGTCTACCCACGGGTTTTCACCCCACTGCGCCAGGAGGATAAAAGCCGGGAAAAGCGCCCACATATAGCGCCGCTGGCTCATCAACAGCCCCGAGCTTAAAGGAAGCAGCGCCCCCAGGAGCACAAAAACACCTTCTGCCCACCTGCGCTTTGCCAGCAGCACTATCCCCAGTGCGGTAAACAAGATGACTGCTGCTAGATCAATCCAGTTGTCTACCTGGATGTGACCTGCCAGGATGCCTGCCATCCAGCCTTCTGCAGGGCGCTGCATCAGTTCCAGCAAGGTAGCAAAAGGTGACTGCGGCTGGCGTCCCCAGGCGGCAGAGGCGCGTGCAAAAGCAAACAGATCCCCAAAGCTTAACCGGAGATAGAGCATATATGCCAGGGTCCCCAGCGGGGCGAGCAGGCCCGCCAGCACCCCCGCGCGGGGTGGCTGCGTCTCAGCCGGGCGCTGGCGGCGCTGGGTCCACCATTCGAGCACCAGCAGCGGTCCCACCAGGACACCCAGCAAGCGGGTCAGGGTGGTCAGCACACCCATCAGCCCGGCGCCCCACCAGGACCCGCGGCGCGCCAGGTACAGCGCGCCAATCGCTCCCAGTAAAAACAACGATTCGGTGTAGATGGCGGAACCAAAGAACGATGCCGGAAAGATAAGCATATACCAGACTGAACGCGACGCGATGGCATCACCCCAATCCATTTGGACGAGCAAATACAGGAACATCATCGCCAGGAGCAGAGCGAGGTTAGCAATCAAGACACCTGAAACGAGTGAATTGCCCGTGAAAATGTTGAACAAGCGGATGGAGAGCGGGAGCAGTGGAAAAAACGCCGTGGACGGCAGGCTTACTCCCTCATATTGGTAGCCATCATCTGCAATGCTCAGGTAAAAACCGGTGTCCCAGCGGCTGCCGAATACATCCAGGAGAATATTATCCGGACGGATGTGGTAAGGCGGCACATTCGAATCCTGGACAAGGGGCACAGAAAGATATGCAACCAGAAATATCCCCACGCGGGTTATGGTAAACGCAAGAGCAGGCACCCACAACCAGCGCGCCCTGGCAAACCGCGTGCGGAAGGGTGCCAAATCTGTGCCTTCTCCCTGAGATGCCATATCAATGGGGTTATATCATTAAAAAGAACCTGACGACGGGCGCCATCGTGATAGAGATCATGTAGCGCCCGCCGCCAGATTTTTATAGATGTTGGCCGGGCCAACCGTTTATTTGTTGATGACTGGCAGGTGGATCGGCTGTGAGGCAATATCCGCGGGCAGCACCAAAACCGTCCAGGTGCCATCCTGCGATCGCAGCGGCGCAGCCAGATCCAGCACAAAACTGGTTTGTGGGCCATCGACCACGTTCGCTGTAATGATGAACAAACCAGGACCTGCCAGCCCGGAGTTTATAATAAAGGTCATATCACCATTGCTATCGGTTGAAACCGGGCCAAGGGCCTGCCCGTTGGCCAGGATGGTCACCGAACCGTCCTGTGGAAAATTGTTTCCGGTAACCGTGAAGAAACTGCCTGGCGCGCCGGAGTCATAGTTGATCACCAAGGACATCGGCGTGTAAACATCCGCGAAACGCTGCCAGCTGAAGCCCACCTGGGGCAAACCAACGAATGGAATCAGCGCAGCACCTACCAAAAAAACAGAAATTGCGAACAATATGATCAAAAGTTTTTTCATTCCTCACCTCCTGAGGTTAGGTTTTTCGGAGCCAGCTCATATACCGGCCCGGTCGATTTGGGGATCGAGAAATTAGACAGGTTTCCCGAGACACTGTCGATGTACACGGGTCTTTTGCCTATCTGCTGTTGGATGGCTGTCTGCATATCCTCTTCAGCAATCAAGAAACGGTTGATCGCGGTCACATCCGGTCGCTGGCCTTCCACCAGCTGCAAATACTGAATGATGGGTACGGTATCCCACCAGCCAAAGATCAATGCCTCTGGCCGGGCGGCAGCCAGGATTTCCTCACCGAGTTCACGCGTGCTGCGATCCTTCGAAAGATCGGTAATGCTCCAGTTCCAGGCCAACGCCAGCAAGACAGCCGCAACAACCCCCCCCTGGGCCAGGACCAGCACCCACCGCCGCCATGGCAGGTCTTCCAGGTATTTCGCCAACAAGGAAAACAGCACCTGGTATCCAATGCCGGCCCACAGTGCCCAAAGCAAAAATACGGGCAAGAACATCGTATCCTTATCGATGACCCGGTACTCAATATAAAAACCAGCGCTGAAAATGAACATCAGGACAAGCATCCCGGCCTGGCGCCAGCTGCGCTTGAAGAGATAAACCAATCCAATCAGTCCGGGGGCAATTCCAAATGCAAAAAACGCCTGGGTCAACAGGACCCCAAAATGGCGCACTTCCCCCCATAACGCTGTGCCGCCATAAGCAAACATCTGGCTGGAGAATGCCCGGCCGGAAACCAGCCAGATGAGCCCATCGACCGACAGCAGGTTGATCGGGTTAAAAACCAGATTTGCATCGTAAGTTCCGGCATAATTGAATGCCGGTGCAGCCAGAAAACGCAGGGGGAGATACAGGTAAAAACTTAGGCCAGCAGCCAGGCCGAGCAGACCGCCAAGCACCGCGCGCGGTGCCAACGCCTGGCGGGGGGCGGTTGCTAACAAATAGAACAGGCCCCCTGGGATCAGCAAAACCGTTGCCATGTGATGGCTCATGCCCATCCCGCCAATAAAGCCAGCCAGGGCAAGTCGACCGGCCGAGGGCTGCTCACCCCACCGCAGCAAAGCCAGGATAAACGCTGCCATCAAAGCGGTGTGCAGTGAATAGACTTCGGCGATTAATGCCAGACCCCAAAAATATGTGCCGGTTGCCAGCAGACCCAACGCGCCCAGGGAGGCCACCGGACCCACCTGCCAGCGCCTCAAGATGCGGTCGGCCAGCATGATGGTCAGAGCTGCGCAAAATGCCGAAAACAGGTTCATCCGAAAACCGACATCCCCGACCGGGAGTTTCGACCAGAGATGCCCCAAAGTCAGATAAAGCGGGTAACCAGTCGCCCGGACGATCCCGCCGGTGGCAGCCGCGGTGGTCAGCTCGGCGCTGTCCAGGTTGTAGATGGTGGGCGCCAACGTGCTGAGATAAAGGAGAAACGGCAGGCCAAAGGCCGCCAGTGAGCGTTTATCCATCTGGCGGGCAATACCCCGGAGGCCGCTCCAGATGCGTTGGCTGAATGCCTGTACATAAAGGAACCCACCCAGGCGGGGCACTGTGCCTTGCCCCAGGATGTGCTCGATCCGATTGTTTTTGTCGGTAATTTCCGTCATACAAGTCTCATCCACCCGGCGATTGTTAACAACCTGCATCTACTATGTCGCATTCAAAATTCGAATGTGACGGGGATTCTCATTTTCTCAAGAAGTTCTTAATTTCATGAGTGCGCTGGCATATCTGTGTGTATTTACGGATTGTACGTTGTTTTAGATGTATCGGAGATATCATTGCAGCCAGAAAGGCGCCTGTCAGGCGGGAACAGGATGCGGCAAGCAAACAATTCGACCCCGCTTGACTTTTTTTAGTTTTTGGCGTTTTTACCGGGCCGTTTCGCCGGTAACACGGGGTTGAAGAATCTGCGCAGGGGAAAGATCAAGCCGGAATACAAACCAGGTTATAAAGCTCATCACCAACATCTCTCCCAGCTCTTCGACCATTTTTAATACCTCGGACACCCCGGGGTGCTTGATGATTATCTCAATCATATCGATGAATATGCCGAAAAACGCAAAGAAAACGATCAGGAAGATCACGGTTTTCGAGATCCGGCGGGTATCCGGATCACTCACGTAATAGCCAACACCAACCCAGACTACGAAGAAGGCGATGAAATAGGCATACACCAGCAGCTCTCCCAAATCTACCGGACGCAGCCCAAAGAGCGCAGGAAAATCATAATGCTCAGCCAGCAGCCTGCCGTAATATTCATGGAGGGCAAACGAGTCATCGATCAGGAAATAAAGAAAAACACAGGAAAAAACCAGGAACATGAACTTGCGCCGCCGTATCCCCAGCAACAGGGTGAGGATTACAATCCAAAACTCCTTGGTGTATTGGAAAAACTCTGCATAGCCGCGATCGCGGGCAAGCGAAAAATAGCTGGTCGGCAGCAGGTCTGTATAGACGTAAAGTAGATGCAGAATGAGAAAAGCCAGATCCGCAAGGACCAGTAAAAGGAGCAGCTTTCCGCTTTCTAAACTAAGTTTCACCTCGGCTCACGATCCTTCAGAGTCCACTCCTGGCAGGGCAACATCCAGGACGCCGCTTCAGGTGCACCAGCTCGATTCCAACATTTTCCCACACTCCCTATGACCAAACCTATCCATTTTCGATTGATTTTTTGTATTTTCCCATATACACTATAACAGTTGCCTGTAAGTGCCTTGAGGTTATTGCCTGCACCGATTAAAGTTAAAACCTGGCAGACCGGCTGGATATCCTGGCAATGTAGAAAACCTTGTTCAGCGGTTTTTTTTATGGATCGTGGTTTAATTTTGCATAGCCGTGTGGGAATTCATTCTGTTTTCAATGCGCTGCATTCAAATTTCTCCTGCACGAAAAACCGGGAAACACATATGAATGAATCCAAACACGAGTTACCCTCCAACCCGCCTGCGTCCGGCAGGCGTCTACCTCCCGTCCCCGAACATAGCCTGCGCGAGCTGGTCCGAAACCCGCTCAACTTTTTCTCTTCCATCACCCGCCAGTATGGGGATGTCGTTTGCTACCGCCCCGCGCCGGATATGGCATACCTGATCAACCATCCCGACGATATCCGGCATGTTCTGGTAGATAACAACCGCAACTACAGCAAAGCCACCCATTCCAACCAGGCTTTTAAGAAGGTGGTTGGTGATGGGTTAATCACCGCGGAAGGAGAAGAATGGCGCTGGCAGCGGCGCCTGATGCAGCCGGCCTTTCACCACACCCGCATCGCACGCCTGGACAGCCTCATCGTGGCAGCAACCCGGGACATGCTCGGTACCTGGCAGCAGCATTATTTGGAGGGCCAACCGGTGGATATTACCCGCCAGATGTCTGCCCTGACCCTGACGGTGACGGCGCGGGCGTTGTTTGGCGTGGATTTAGGTGAAAAGGTGAACCATTTAGGCGAGATCGTCAACCGGGCCGCGGCGATGCTCGAAAAGCCCAGCCATCCAGCGGTCCACCAGGCAACTCAGGATTTTCGCACGGTGGTGGATGAAATCATTGCCACCCGGAAAAAGGACTTCCACGATTCAGGCGATTTGCTCAGCTCGCTCATCCTGGCGCAGGAAGCCGACGGCAGTCGGCGGATGACAGATGATCAGCTCCGTGATCAGCTGTTCACTTTATTGCTGGCAGGCTACGAGACCACCGCCAATGCACTTTCCTGGACCTGGTATCTGTTATCCCAGCATTCCAGGGTGGTCCAGCGCCTGCGGGAAGAGGTGCGCCTGGTTCTGCAGGGGCGAGAGCCCATTTATGCCGATCTGGAGAAGATGCCTTACCTGGGGCAAGTTTTCCACGAAAGCCTGCGTGTCTACCCGCCAGCCTGGATCATTGGCCGCCGGGCGATTGGGGAGGATGTGCTCGGTGGGTATTATGTGGCACCGGAAACTGTGCTTGCAATCTGTACCTATACCCTGCACCGCCACCCTGACTTTTGGGAAGATCCGGAAGTTTTCGACCCCGAACGATTCGCGCCTGAGAATGCTGCCATGCAGCGCAAATTTGCTTACCTGCCCTTCGGCGGCGGGCCGCGCCAGTGTATCGGTAATTCCTTTGGAATTATGGAGGCCTGCCTGATCCTGGCTCAGGTTTCGCAACAATTCGAGCTCCACCTGATGCCGGGCATTGTTGTGCAGCCCCAGGCGATCTTTGTTCTCCGCCCAAATCGCGACTTGATGATGAGCCTGCATCCCTGAGGGAACAAAAAACCGCAGGGGCAGACCCTGCGGTTCCAACACTGTTCCGCACGAATAAATCCCCAGACCAGTTATTCCAGGGTGAACCTCAGGCGCCCGATTTCGGGCAGTGTGCTGCCCCCGCGCCGCAGCAGCGGCGCTTCCAATCCGATATCCAGACTGTAGACCATCTGAAGCTCGTACTCACCGGCTGCCAGGGCCGAGGCATCCGGAAGGGTGAAGATTGCCCGGGCGCCGTCATCACTCCAGACCACCAGGATTTCCGTCAGCGGCTCATAGAGGCCGGTGTCCGGGTCCATGAGGCGCAGCTCATAAGCGAGGCGCTGCCAGTCCAACGGTTCCGGACTCTCAAGCAGCAGACCATAGCGGTGGCTGCCGCTTCCCAGCACAGACAGCTCCACAACCGGCGGCAGTGGGCGGTAGGTGCCGCCAAAGAATTCCATATACAGCACATCAAAATGATCAGCAGCGGCAGTTTGCCAGGCCGCGACAGCGTTTTGGGTATCCAATCGCCGGATCGTGACTTCTTCCGGCCCGGCGATCGCCAGCACAGCCCGGCTGTCTGCCAGGGTCTGACTGGCAGCGAACATCTCTGCATCAGCCGCACTGACTTTATTCGCCAGCCGTGTAGGATTGACTTCGCTCAGTTCTTCCCTATAGGCCAGCCCCTGGAAGCTGTCCAGGTGCTCGACAAAACCTGCGTAGCGTGAAGTTACATACTGCCAGCCAAATACGGGCTGGCGTGGAGCCGAGCGGATGACCAGATCGGAAAAATCGGGGTCGCCCACGCTGATGTAATACAGCCCGGCTTTGCCAGCACTCAAACCATCCACATCACTCCCTCGCCACAGCTCAGCCCCATCGATTTCCACAACAAGCTGGTCGCCTTCGCAGGTCAGCGCCAGTGTGTGAGTCTCCAGCGCAAAATCAATCGCACACGCTTCACCATCACAGTCCCACAGGATTTCCGTCCCAGAATTGCCCAGGTCGAAGGTGCTGCCGTCATACGTACCTTGCAGGCGCGCCAGGACAACCTTCTCATCATTCGGATTGAGGTGCAGGCGGTAGCAGGAGAAGGTCTCGCTGATTGCATTCTGCTGGAAGCGAGCGATCAAACCAACACGCTGGCCTGTGACGGTTGCATTGACTTCGATCCGGTAATTGTCCCAATCCTGCGCGCCCAATGGCTGCCAGGTGGGCGTTGGTTTTTATCCAGCACGACCCAGTCATAATTCACAACATCCATCGTCCCGCTCTCCAGCCCGCCGGTAAACAGCACATAACTCGCCAGCAGGTCCGCCTGATACATCGTTTGCGGCGCCAGCACGCTCGCAGGCCAAACGCGCACCAGGAAGTGCTCGAATGCGGCTGTCGCATTCGTAAAGATGCCAACCTGCCCTGTAAGCAGGGCAGTCTCGTCTTCCAGGTCGAACAGCAGCGCACCATCCAGCTGGCCCCGCAGCCGGGCGCCCTGGCAGTACAGCGCCAGCACTTCGCTTTCACCCAGTTCATAGCTTACGGCATCTTCCCACAGCACGATCACCTCTCCGCCAACCACTTTCTCCAGGTACCGTCCCGATCCATCCAGCCGCAGCCGGTAGTAGGCTTCCACGGCCTCATTCGAATAGCGGCAGGCGACCCCCACGTTATCGCCCATGTCTCCCAGAGTTACCTCCACAGCGTAATCGCCCCAGCTGCTATCTCCAGCAACCAGCAGCGCGCCGAGCACCGGGATGATTCTATTGTCGTAGGTCAGCCTGCCTGCAGCAATGGTCCACAGACCGCCATCCTCTGGGTGCGGGTCTGTCCACTGCTCGAGGTCTCCGCTGAAGTCCTCGTCCAGCAATACACCGTTGGCAAACAGGATCTTTTGATTGGGCAGGTAATAGATGTCTGGGAGCTGGGTGCAGTTCTCTACCCGGGAAGTATAGGGGTATTCCGTCTCACTGAGCTCAGCCAAAGGCTGCTGCGCCCATTGGTTCGGGAATTCAACTGCATTCCCATCCGCATCCAGGATCGGCTGCGCGTTGGCATCCAGCAGCCGGATGGCCATGTCGGCGCCGTACATCTGCTCAACGTAATTTTCGTTAAAATCAGCGCCCAGGTCGTACGCCCGGTACACAGGCTGAGAACCATCGGCAGGAATCGTCCATTGGATATATTCTTTGAGGTCCGTGAGCTTGCCGCCCAGTGGATACGGCACAGGAACATTCTCATCCGGAAGACTGTTAGGAACGGGCGCGTTATCTATCCCCAGGCCCGGAGGCCCTCCGGTCTGGAAATAAGCGTAGTGCGGGTATGAGGTGCGTGAGCTGCTGCCGTTGTGGGTGCGAACGGTCTCCTGGCGCACCGTCAGCCGGTAAAACGATTCTGGTTCCAGGATCTCGTCCTGGCTGGCCCAGCGCCTGATGCCTGCGAGCAAACTCATATTGTGCTCAAATGCCGCTGAATAAGCGGTGAATTCTGCCTCCGTCAGGTAGCAAATCCGCGACAGCAATCCATTATCCAGCGACCAGAGCCCGATCGCATCAATTCCGCTGTTTTGGAACCCCAGCAGGCCAGGGTCGGGATTAAGCTGTTGGGCAACCATCTCACCGTTTGCGTATGCCTGGACGGCAACGAAATACCCACCCAGGCAGAGCTCCACGGTGTGCACCGGCTCAGGAAACACGATCCACATAAAGTTCCAGCTGCCATCGAGCTGGAGTGCCTTCTGGGTGTCACAGTTGAGAATATCAGGTTGTACGACGGTTACGTTCTCAGTGAGCACGAGCGCAAACTGCAGACCGCCGCGTTCAAAAATCTGCCCATAAGTCTTGCCCACGTCTACATCTTCCCAATCAACGCAGTAGGTGGTGTATTCCGGCAGCTCGGCACACGGCCAATCCATGTGATTTATCAGGAAGGCATCCCGGTAGGTACGTGAGGTCTGGCGGGTAAACGCGAAGGGGGATTTGGCCCACAGCTGCAGGCGGGTGTTAACTGGCCCACCATTGCCATCCTCGATCGCCATCCAGGTGCCGTATACCTCCTCCACGGCCGTCCAACCGGTGCTCCCCGCCTGCGACCATTTCTCCAGGAGCACCTCCTGCAGCTCATAATCAAAGGTATAGTCGCCAATCTGGGTGCCTCCCGGATACGCGTCTACACTGGTGAAGTTGTCGGTTCCGGTAGCATCCTTCATGCTGCGGTCGAACACAATCGAAGGGCGTGCGTCCAGCGGCACGAGCGGTCCAGGCTCGTAATCCACGCTGTTAGGATCATCCTGGAAAGGCTTTTCTACATCGATCCAGGTTTCATCTACCTTAGGATGTTCCAATCCGATCGATTTGAGTGGATCTTCCGGTACTGGTTCGGCGTCTTCCCGCCACTCAAGCGTGATCGTCTCTTCCAGGTCTTTCAGCGGAACCGGCAGCTTGACCGCAACCGAAAGCTCGCCCTTCACCCAGTAGAGCGTTGGGGCTTTGCCAGAAAGTTCCGCTTCTGCGCTCAGGCCGATCCCAAAACCAGCGACCGAGATTTCAAATTCTCCACCCACCTCCAAACCACCCTCCAGTTGGGGAGGCTGCCAGGTGATTTCAGCCTCCGCCCCAATCCAGGCGCGCGAGGATGACTTTCACGGGGCCGAACTTCCAGTCATACCCCCAGCTGATGCCGGCTCCGGTCCGGATCCCGTCGTTGTCGACCATCAGGTACGCATCGCCGTGGAACAGGCCGATGACATCGGCGCGGATGCGGCGGTCTTCCGGGGTGTCCTGTCCCAGGTAGAAGTGCCATTTGCGCGGGTTGGCGAAATCGAAATAGGCCTCTGCCGAGGCGGATATATCGATTACCTGGGCCTTGCTCCAGCCAGCATCGATGTTGAGCTGGAAATTGCCAGCCAGGGCATCCATCACCATCAGGGCATTGAACACGCCCTGGCTGCTCGGCTCGCTGGCGTCTGGCGGGACGTTGAGAAAGTTTGCCATCCCGTGCAGGATGATCACCGGACCCGGCAGGATGAGGGCAAACAAGCCTTTGACCGAAACAACCCGGCCCACATCGAACAGCGTCCCGATCGTCATGCCGGCGCCCAGGGCTTTGCCATCGTCCAGCCCTTTCCACTTGCCCGCGTTGGTGACATTAAATTCCTCAGGCGTGCCGGCGTACCAGCCGTACCAGTCGCTGTTTTCCGCCGTCGGATTGACGTTCATGCCGTACAGCCCGGCAATCCCGTACAATGCCGCGCCGGTTGCCCACAGGGGGAGGCCGATCGGCAGGGTCAGGCTCATAAAGGTGTAAACGAATTTGTAGCCCTCTTCGTTATCGCGCCCGATTTTCAGAGATGCGTCCAGCTCGATGCCCAGCGGCAGCAGCTTGAGCTTGGCATTGCCCTGGAAGTAACTCTGGGATTCCTCTTTGAAAAAGGCCACATCACCATCGAACTGGAGCACACCCGGCAGGGTCAATTCAACGCCCACACCCTGCAGGGTAATTTCCGGATCAAAGTTCCCGGCGGGATCCCAGATCACCCGCAGTCCTTCCACCGAGGCCCCGGTCGGCAGGAAATCGACCAAAGACACACCTCCAGAGAACCCCACCCAGCGCCGGTGGTCATCCGTATTGCCGAAACCGATGCGCGTGATTTCAAGACGGAAACCAAACAGGTCCAGCGTGGCGGGCTCCTGCAGGTCGAGCCAGCCGTCCGGAAGCTTGACCTCGCCGCCGGTTGAGATGCGCAGCTCAAACAGCTCAATCGCAGGCCACTCTAACAGCGGGTTGAGCACCTCCAGCTGCAGGATGCCGCTCAGCAGCAGGGCCGCCCCACCATCCTCGGTGGCAAAACCCAGGCTGGAAAGGGTAAATGTTCCCAGGTAGGGGATGTCCAGCACGAACAGGCCATCTCCGGCAGTATCTTCGAGGGCCATTCCAAGGCTACCATCGACCCCGAAGCTGATGATCACGCCAACGGGTTCGTCAAAAAACGGCACTGTCAGCCAGCCGCTGATGCTGCTCGCAGTCAGGCTGTTCTGGACGAAGCTCAGCGCTAATTCAGCCAGGATGAAAGGAAATCCGGAAAAATCCCCGCGTTCAACCAAGTTGGGATCGCCAGTGACGACGGACACAGACCCGGTGAATCCGTTGGTGCCAATGAAGGCATTCTCAATTCCCGCGGATACAATTGGGAACCCCTCCGGAAAATACAGGGTCCCAGCAGGGATGAACACACCCCTAAAATTCGCATCCAAGTCCGCCGCAGGAAAATTATCAGTCAAATCTACGGCTGTGTTTGCATTGAAGCATAGGACCACCTCTCCCGGATCAACAACAATGCCGGTGTCACCGATCTGGAACGGTTCCAGCAAAACCGTTTCCCCGATCCCTAGCGTAATCTCACCTTCGTGATCGATTGTCAGGGTAATTTCCCCGAAGGAAACTTCATAACTCTCCCCAAGTAGGGGCTCATAAACACCATTTTGGAGACTGACGGGTCGAATTAGAGTTGAGTCAAACAACAGCCTGATCGCTGTAGAAATTGCCAGATCGAAACCATCTTCCTGAAGAGTCAGCCCTAGAGTGAGATTGGCAACATCCTCAGAACCCAGCACCAGCGAAATTCCGTCGACAGACAAGAGTGATACATTAAATTCATCGCCTGCTTCCCATGCCAACCCAACCGTGATAACCGTGGCATCATCGGTGTCCTCAACGAGCCATTCGTAAAGGTACATTTTTTCCAGGTAGGCTTCATCTGGGTAGGCAGCAATTTGAATTGGGAAAAAAGGCGTGCCATCCCACTGCTTCAGATAGTCGCCAATTGCTGGGAAATCTTCGGAGGGGTTTTCTGGTATTGTCATCTTGGTAACGGCTCTTCCATTTCAACCGAGAAACATCTTGGCACCTGCTCGGCTGGGCCACTCATCAATCGCTTCGCGCCAAAAAACCATATATTTTCCGGGTTGTGCTTGAACACGCGTGAAGGAGAGTGCATCACAACCCCGACCGGGTCATTGATATTTGCAGTAAACATAGATAATCCAGCCTGGATGCTCCGTTCGAATGGCGTGGACCCGATGGTCGCCTCCAAATGTTCGTTAAAAAGGGCAATCCGTAGATCCCGTGCAAATTTGCAGACATCCGTCTGCAGAACATCATCGGTCTCTGTTTGGGTATCCAGTACAGCAATCGCCAGCTCCGAATCCGATACCATGCTGCGAAGGTTTAGATTGGCGGATCCGATCAAGGCGTACACATCATCTACGATCATGAGCTTTACATGCACATAAATTGGTTCGCTGTAATTGGAGTCAGGATAAAAAGGATTGATGGAGCTGTACCCAGCATCCGGGTGGCGCAGGTCGCACAGGTGAAAATTGTCTTTATTGGGAGATTGCTGAAACAATCGCCAGGCATCAAGGCGCAGGTTGTCGTAGCCGACATTCATAAAGTATGGAGTCACCGCAATGACCGTAACACCCGCATTGAGCTTTGCAATTAATGCATTAATGATCTCCATTTCCGCAAAATACTGGTTTTCAATGTAGATATAATGCTGCGCCTGGGAGATTGCTTTTAAATACGCCTGTTTGATGGTCTGGATCCCATCCCCGGCAAAGGAATACCCCCATTCCGGCTGCGGAACTTCATTGCCATCCACCAGCTTTGTCGGTAGGCAGGAATAGGTATGCAGCACTTCGACCTGCTGCGTATTGTTTTGTAATTGGGGAAGTTTGACGCTTCTTGGGCCGATTGCGGTTGTATCTGTGTTGTATTTGGATGAGGTCAGGGGATGAGCGTGGTCATTCCAGCGATCGATGAACGTTTGCAGCAGCTGTTCGGCTGCCGGCCCTTCTACGCGAGCATGAACGTCATGCCAGCCAAGGTGGTAGTCGATGCTTTCCGTCGGACGATGAAAGATGTCGTCAAACCGATCTGTGGCTGGATCGATGCCGCCGCAGAAAGCAACCAGCGTATATTTACTATCAGCAGGGTCCAACCTCCCAATAATGCATAGCTTTTGGTGATGCGATCCTAAGCTTTGGTGCTTCCGATCCATCAAGACCTCGATTGGATAGGTTGAATTTTCCATCCTGCGCTTCAATTCCAGGTGGTTGTCCCAGGAAGACCCCCAATTCTGGAAAAGTAAAATCCGGACACCTAACCCAGCGCTTCGAGCATGAATAAATTTGTCGGATATGCTATCGCTGCCACCCACGCTCAGATGAAAATTCGGTGTCATTTCCCAGGCGGCGTAATAACAAAAGCCACCTGTCCCAAGAAACATCACAGTATTAAGTTGAGCCTCGATATGGGAGAAACAAACAACACCATCGATCAATGGCGTCACGAGATTGCCGTCGGTCGAACCAGAGGGGTTAACGAACCAGGTATTTTTGTCAAGTGAGAGGGTCATATCTTTCTCTTTTCCCGAAATTTTAAGTCAAAGGGAGGACGGTAATTTCGTTATAAGTCGTATTCAAATTGCCGCTGGCTGACCGCACAGCCAGCCGGTATAGATAAGTCTCATAAGTCCTGGCATTTGCGTCCTGAAAAGTTGATTCACCCGGCGGCAGCCATCCTGTCGCTGCCAGCCAGATCTCACCACCAAGAAGCGTTCGTCGCTGCACCAGAACTTCTTGACTAACATCAGTGAGGCTCCACGTTAAATCGATGGCAGTCTGATCTTCATTCCATTGGGCATCGATCCAATCCGGCGGTACCGGCACGGAAGTATCCACAGCCCGACCTGCGCGCGTGCTGGTCGGCTCCGACACATTCCCATTCGTGTCGACCGCGGCCAGTCGGTAATAATACGTCATTAACCCCTCCAGCCCTTCATCAACAAAAACGGCTACGGGTTCGTCGTTGGGTTCGAAGACGACGGTCGCCGGGATTCTACGCACATCTGCCAGTGCTTCCGCGGCCAGGTCTCTCCAAATCCAGTACTTCGCGCAGGTCTTTTTCGCGGTTCGCCCGCCACCTCAGGACTACGTGTTTTTCGCCCCCGGTTACGCTGGTCACCACCGGCGTGGCCGGCGGGGTCACATCGAAAATGTGCACCGGGGGAAAAGCCTGGCTCCAGGTGCTCTGGTTGCCGGCGGCATCCACCGTGCGCACCCGGTACAGGTAAACCCCTTGGCCGCGCCCGTCGAAGGTGTCTGCGTAGGATGTACCGGTCACGGTTTCTACGTTCAACCGCCGGAAGGCAGGCTGGCTGCTTTCCAGACTTGCCAATTCCTGGAGTTCCACATCCGTGTACTGGACATCCCGGCTGCCCGCCTGGGCCAGCAGCGCTGCGCCGCTGCAGCGGTAAACCGCATACCCTGCCACGCCTGGCACCGGGTCCCATGCCAGGGTGTAGCGCGCCTGCCCGTAATAATTCGCCGGTTGGGCGAAGATCGGTTCGTCCGGAACCGGTGGCACGCTGCTCAGTCCGGCTGGCAGCGTGCGCAGCACAGCCTGCACGGTAGCGATCGGTGTGAGAACGCTCTCGTTGCCTGTCCGGCCTCCCAGGCCACCGCGTCCCGGCCGCGACCAGACGGGTTCGTCCGCAATGTATGGTTTGCCATCCGCCGCGGATAAAGCAATTTGGGCCAGCGCAATTGCCTGCCCGGGGAAGAGTGCCAGCTCAAAGTTCGGGACCCGCACTTCATACCGCCGCCCTGGGTAGTAAACACACGCTGCGCCTGGAGCCGGCACGATGAGCACATTGCTGTCACCTGGAGTGGGCACAGGGATCACCTGAACCTGAAGCACCGCACTCAGGGTGTGCCCAAAAGCACGGTAGGGAACTCCCGAACACAGCAGCACCCCTGGAAGCAGGACAAACTGCTCATCCTCCAGCGGCCGGTCCAAAGTAACCGTGTGGAAAATCACCTGCCCGTTTTCATCGGTGATGTCACCAACAGCGGTTACCTCTGCCGTAATCATGGGTGTGTCCTGCACCGGCTCAATATGCACACGTCGCTGCCAGTTCCTGGCGGTGTTGTAATCCCGCCAGTAATTCCGCCCGCGGCTGAAAGTGAGACTGCACGGCCCGGGAGTGGGAGCGAACTCCGGATCGGTCAAAACCTGCACAGAGATCAAACAGTTCGGACCCACGGTGTTGCCCACCACCTGGAAGAAATTCTGGTTGACCCGGATCGCTTCACCCACCAGCGCATCGGCAGCCCCCTGCCAGTGGATATCCGTAGACAGGGCGGAAATTCCAGCCCGCGTGAAAACCTGGGTCACGTTTCCATCCAGGCGATTCAAAGCGCCCAGGTTTCCATAAACCCGGAATTCAGCCTCCGGAAAGGCAACATCCGGCGCCTGCAGCCGGAAAATGCCCGGCCACGTCCACGACAATTTCAAACCTGGTCCATTTTCCTCCACCCAGGCCTGGTCTTCCAGGCTAAGCCAGGGATCTGCGGGATCGAGATATTGAGCCTGAACCGCTTGCGGTGGAGGCGGCGCGCGATGATCCTGGACTTCGACAATTTGGGGCTCGCTCCAATCCCCTAATACGCCGAAAATGTCTATGCCGCGCACGGCGTAGGTGTAGCTGCCATCCGGCACAAAGCGGTCGCTATACATCGCGGCCGCGGCAGCCCTGCGCTCAGAGATCAGCGCTGGAGCATTTTCGTTCAGGATCGTGGTCTGCAGGACGGTTTCGCCATCTTCTGCCAGGTCTTCCCGCTGCACCTGGAATTGGACCGGTGCGCCAGCGCGCAGGTAATCCCCACCGGCTTCCAACCGCTCCCAGCGCAGATCAACCCGGCTCTGGCTGCCCATCAAGACGCCGTTCTCATCCAGCCCGGTGGCGGCAGCCATTAATTTGGGGGGATCCATGTCCGGGACATGCACCGACGTCGCGCTGCTGGCGCGCACATGGTAAACATCGTAGATCAGGTCTCCGATGATCCCAATCACTTCCCGGGTGGCAACTTCCACCAGCGTCAGCTCGCCGATGGTCACCAGGAGGATCTTATTGAAGCTGTTTGGATCCTCATAAACCACGGTAATTTCCCCCGCTGGTTGGAGCAAGGTGTGAAGCACCTTATTGCCCAGGAAGTATTTGATGATCACTGGCGCCGCGGCAATAAACCGCAGGGTTACAGACTGTACGGGCTCTGGCAGGGTTAAGGCGATGGGCGCTGTCAAAATTTCCCGCGTAAATAACAGCGCGGTTTGTTCTGATGCGTCCCAGCTGGCGCGCACCACGTCGATGGGATTTGGGGAGGAATAGGTCAGACCCTGGTGTGCAAACAATGGACCGCAGCGTGTTCCAGGCTCCAGTTCGGCAAAGTTGAATTGTTTTCCGGGAAACAGGTTATCCCCGTAATGGGCGATGAGGCGGTAATCGTAAAAACGGGTATCCGAGGGCGGCATATCGTGCCAGTAAAGCCCAAGGATGCGGGCGATGTTGGGATCGACTGCCATCAACTGCAGCAGGCTCAGGCCGGGCCAATCCAGGGCAGCCGCGCTTTCCAAATCACCCTCGTTCAGCCTGTAGAGATATTGGGGGTCTGTTCCCACTAGGTCGTACAGGATCTGGTGCAGCTCGTCCTGGAAACCCTGGGCGTAAGCGACCTCTTTTTGCTCAGTCAGATTATCAGGCAGCCGGTCTTCTGCTTCGAGCTGGTCATCCAGCCAGGGGGGCGGCGAGACATAATCGGGGTGGGTAACCGGCAGGTAGATCGGCGTGCCGCCGTTCAGTGGGATCTGCGGCCAGAACAGGTTGTAGCCATCTTTCACCAGTACAAAACACACTTCGCAGATCACCATGTTCTCGCCGGTCAGAACCAGTGCATCGATCCGGTCGGCGAAAAGCGTGATCCTGCGCACCCCACCCTCGAGCCGAGCCCGTTCGCGCTCGACCAGCACATGACCGCTGCTTGCCTGCCAGTAGGCCTCAGCGACCGGGTTGGGAGTGGTGCTTTCGTCGAAGGTGATGCGCACATAACGCGCTGGCTTTTCAAATTCCAGGCGCACCTCTTGCTCGCCAGGGAAAGACGGCACAAATCCGCCGGCCGCTCCGCACCCAATCACAAACGTTACCTCCCCGGAAAAAGTCGTTGTTATCCCTGCGTCGGCTTGCTCCTGATTGAAGGGTACCCACACGACCCCCACCACGTCGGCCTCGCGGAAAAATCCGCAGCGCAGGAATTGGCGGTAGTTTTCAGTGCGGCGGTACAGATCGAAACCACCGGGTGGAAAGCCCAGCAATTGCGCCATTTGCCAGCGCAGGTGCATCCCTGCCTCGGTTTCACTGCCATCCAGGCGCGGCTCGCCTCCAGGGGTCCCTTTTGCGATCATGCCCAGCAATTCACCGTTTTGTAATAGGTCCAATTTTTCGCTCCTTGACCAGGCAATACTGCGCTTAACAATCCCTTCTATATAATTCCCTGACATCCCGCTTGACGAGCACCTGCCAGGCGAGGCGGTTGCTGCTGGCTGCATCAGCCTCTATTTCCGGAAATGTCCCACTGAGCAGAACAGACCGCAGCAAGGATTGTTTTGCCTGCCAGCGAACCTCCCGGCGCGTCCGAAATTCTGGCTTGCCCATGCTCAACCTCCTGATTTTGATCGCATCCAATTCAGATCCTGGTGAAAGACGCTTGTCCAGGTTTCAGGCAGCAAGAGAAAACGGAGCCGGCTGGATGAACTTGAATGTCAAGCTACCCTGGAATGAATACCAATAGGATAGGACAACTCCCATTTATGAGCATCGGGAGACCCTCCCTATATTAAGTTTTCGTATTCCCTATTTTTTAGATGGCAGGAGGCGCCTGCCGGATGGTATGATTTTTCCAGCAGACAGGGCAACACCAGATTCCATGCAAGCGATCACAATTCACCCGTCTGTTGGGGCGGGGGACGCGCCTCTCAAACCTATGAGATACGCGAACCTGCGCACTTGGTCCGGCCAAAGGTTTTTGGGTTTGAAAAAACGGTTCAACGAATGCACATAATTGACTCAAATTGACCAGATCAAGTCAAAATTGTATTGCTCCACGCGAATGGCACGCGCAATTATGGTATAGTCGCTGCATTGTCCCTGTCCTTGCGGCAGGTTTTTTCATACTACTGCCCAGCACCAGAAACCCGATGAACTCCCCTCAATCCGCCGGCACGACCACATTTCTATTTACCGATATCGAAGGCTCGACCCAATTATGGGAGCAGCATCCCGAAAAGATGAAGGCCGCTCTCGCCAATCATGATGCCATTCTGCGCGCGGCCATCGAATCGAACCACGGTCATGTAATCAAAACAACGGGGGATGGCGTGCACGCCAGTTTTGCCGCATCCGTAGATGTGATCAAGACCGTCCTCGGCGCCCAACGAAAGCTGCTAGCCCCGATTGGCGGTTTAACGATTAAAGTCAGGATGGGAGTGCACACGGGTGATGCCGAGCTGCGCGCTGGCGATTACTACGGCACAGCGATCAATCGCGCCGCCCGGCTGATGTCGATCGCCCACGGCGGGCAAATCCTGCTCTCAAATGCAACGGCTGAACTGGTACGCGAACAATTGCCTGCCAACGTGGCTTTACGTGACCTCGGTGAGCATCGCCTCAAAGACCTTGATCGACCCGAGCATGTGTTTCAATTAATCCATCCCGATTTACCATCCGAATTTCCTCCCCTGAAATCACTGGACTCGTTCCCCAACAATCTACCCATTCAACTGACCTCATTTATCGGCCGCGAAAAAGAGATTGCAGAAATCAAGTCATTGCTCAAAGCTGCGCGGCTCGTTACATTAACAGGTTCCGGGGGTACTGGAAAAACTCGCCTTTCCATTGAAATCGGCGCTGGCGAGCTTCCGTCGTTTGCGAACGGTGTCTGGTTAATCGAACTTGCGCCGCTGGCTGATCCTTCCCAAATCATTCCCGCCATGGCACAAGTCTTCGGACTGCAGGAACTACCCTCCGCACCGCTGACTGCGCTGGTTGTAGACTATCTGCGTGATAAAAAAATCCTGCTCATCCTGGATAATTGTGAACATCTTATCGAAGCCTGTGCGCGGTTAACAGATGAACTTCTGCACCAATGTGCAGGACTAAAAATTCTTGCCAGCAGCCGTGAAGCCCTGGGCATCGCGGGCGAAACAGCCTATCACCTCCCGTCGCTTGTTGATGCAGAGTCTTTGCAGTTGTTTAAAGAACGCGCCAGCGCTACAAATTCAAACTTCAGTTTGACCGATGCCAACACAGCAGCCATCAACCAAATTTGCTCCCGTCTCGACGGCATCCCGCTGGCAATTGAGTTAGCTGCGGCGCGCACCAAACTGCTTACCGCCGAACAAATTGCGGCTCGTCTTGACGATCGCTTCCGCCTGCTCGTTGGGGGGAGCCGGAGCGCATTGCCGCGCCAACAAACTTTGCGTGCCCTCATTGATTGGAGCTATGATTTGCTTTCAGAAGGTGAGCAGCAGCTCTTCCAATCCGCGTCCGTATTCGTGGGCGGCTGGACGTTGGACGCCATCGAAGCCGTGGCAGATGATGCCAACCTGTTGGAGCATCTCGAGCAGCTCGTCAACAAATCGCTGGTGATAGCTGAAGAGCGTAGAAACGAAATGCGATATTTTATGCTGGAAACGATCCGCCAATATCCGCGCGAAAAATTATTTGACGCCCATCAGGCGGCGGAAATTCGGGACCGGCACTTCTTCTACTTTGATGCTTTCTCAGAAACTATGTGGGATGCCTTCCGCACTTCGAGTTCCTTAATCTGGCGAGACCGCGCCGATGACGAGATTGAGAATTTGCGCGCCGCATTAGAATGGGGGCTTGAAAACTATGCTGACGAGGCGATCCACTTAGCCGCGAACTTCTGCATCATCTCTGGCTGGATGAGCAATCAAACGGAAGGTCTGGATTTCATCAAATCAGCTCTTGAACGAGCCAGCTCTTTGCCAGCTGTGGATGAAAAAGCCCGGATTCGACGCCAAAAATTAATCGCCAGGGCACAATTTGTGCGCGGCATGGTAGGACTGGGGCGGGGAGATATGCCCGCTGTAATTCTTGCCTTGCAGGAAGCAATCGCTCTCTCCCGATCCACAGGTGACAAACTCATCCTGGGTTACAGCCTGGAAACGTTCTATACCGCCTCAACGTTCATCAATGCACCTGGTGGATCAGAAGCCGCCCAAGAAGGGTTCATCCTGTTTACGGAAGAGATCCAAGACACGTGGGGGCTGGGAATGGCGTATCTAAACATGTCAAGAATCGCCGCGGGCAAAGGTGATCTCAGCGTAAAGCAAGCCTATTTTGGAAAACTCAAGGAAATGTATCAGGACATACCTGTGTCATTCCAGTCTGGATTGTTCTACCTCGGGATGGGATTGGACGAAAGCTATCAGGGAAATTACCAGGCTGCAAAACAATTATTTGAAGACGGGCTGGAAATTTTCAGACGCCTGCGCAACAGAAATTTTCAGCTGGTAATGACCAGCGAGCTCGGGCACATCGCCCGCCATACCGGCGACCTGGATCAAGCAAAGAATATTTATTCTCAAACCATTGCAGGCTGGCATGACTTAGGAAATCGTTCAGCTCTCGCCCATCAATTGGAATGTTTTGCATTGATCTGCATTGTGGAGGCAGAGCCAAAGCGCGCGGTTAAACTCTTTGGTGCCGCCGAGGCCTTGCGTGAGAAAATCAAATCACCGATGACTGACCGCGAACGGATAGAATACAACCTGGGAATGGATCAATTACGTTCAATGCTGAGCGAATTGGAGTTCAACGCGCTCTGGGCCGATGGACGTGCCATGTCATTGGAACCAGCCATCCAACTTGCCTTGGGCTGACCTGATAAGCCAATCTGGGGACGCCTTGGCGCTATTCTCCAGAATTTCAAACGATGGGCAACCCAACTTTCCGCCAGGGAATCCGTGGATTGGTTCTTTACATAAAATCAGGACTATAACCGCCACTTCATCAAGCAATTGACCATTGGATGCATATTTTGGCTTCCATAACTTTCTGCGCACTGCCTTGGCCCGCGGTCGTCAGGTTGAATAATCCATGCGAAAGCTCTTGGACGACTTGATTGCCGATTGGGGTATTACAAACCATGACTGCTGGGAGCGGATTTCGCACATTCGACAGGATAGCGGAAATGCCGGATAGGATGGCAGCGTAGGATTGGGCGTGGTTCGATCCAGGCCTGCTGACCTATTTGTCCCGGATTCTCGGGAAGCCAATGACTGATGAGGAAGCCGAGCTGGTGCATTATTCTCATCGGATCAAAAAGGGACCCGTGCTCTACCGATCTTGGTCAGAAAAAAAACGCCAAAAATAGATGGGTAAAGCCAAAAGGATACACCTGCCCAAAACGAATGCTGAGCACTTAGCCTGCATAGGTGTGATCAATAAAGCTTTCCGCAAACTGAACATACCGGTAAACATCTGCGAAATTTGTAACCAGGCCGAGCGAAGCTCGCAGCGCTCCAGTGGTTTTCCCATCAATTACCTGTAAGAACTGCTCAAACGTCAGGTGCTCTTTTTCGCGGAAACAAATTTCCAAATCCTGCCGGGAGAAGCCGAGCGCGACTTCACGCGCGCCTGGATTGCAGTGACAGCCGGCACGCAGAGAAATGCGCTCCTGGTTCGCCAGTCTCTCCACCACGTTGCAGTCGATCAAACCGCCATCGGGGCCGAAGAAATTGACCTGCACGGTTGCTCCACGCATATTCAGGCTGGCAGGACCATACAGGCGGATCAGCGGGGTGCCATTGCTGTGACGCAGTGCCAATAAGTGATCCACCAGCCAGCCGGTCAAACACATAACCCGTGTATGAATCACATCGATCCCGATCGATTCAATCCATTTCAGCCCGATTTCAACGGCTGGCAGGCTCAGGTAATTAACGGTGCCATCTTCAAATCCAGCCGGGCCGGGTGTCAGGTAATGATCGCCAGCCACGACCGATGAAAAGGTAATCGTGCCACCTGAATACCAGGGGCGGTGCAGCTTCTGGGCAGCGTTCTTGCGCACCAACAGGCAGCCCGTGCCAGTGGGATAGCCAAAAATTTTGTAGAAAGAAATATCGACATAATCAGGGTACCAGCGGCTGAGGTCCAACCGGTTCGTCGGAGCGAACGAGGCCGCATCCAGAAGCACATCCCAACCATGGGTATGCGCCAGCTCGATCCACTCCAGAGGATGCTGCACACCGGTGAAATTCGATTGAGCTGGATAGGCGAACAGATTGTTCTGGCCGGGATGGGCGTCTTGCAGGGCCTGCATCAGGAGTGATTCATCTACGCGCAGCTCCGGCAGTTCAACCGGGAGATAACGCACCGCTGCCCCACGCGAACGGGCAAACTCGCGAATGCCGTTTACCGAATTATGGTTGTCAAAGGTCAACAAATACGTATCATCCTGCCCAAAGGGGTACGCCTCCCCAACTAATCTGAGCGCACCGGTGGAATTCTGAGTGAAGATCACCATGTATTCCTCTGGCGAGGCATTGAAGTAACGCAGGACATACTCGCGGGCCTGTTCAACGAGCTGCGTCATCGCCATCGAGGTGAGGTTCTTGGAATGGGGATTACCAAAAATCCCATCGTTGAGCAGCGCCATGTGCTCACGCAGCTGCGATTCGGCGTACAGGCTCCCACCCGTGAAATCCAGGTAAATGTGCCCCTGCCGGTCCAGGCGTGCGTATTCGCGAGCGCGCAGCTTATCCAGGACTGTGGTGCTCTCAAATGCCGGGTAGGCCTTTCGGAAAACGCTGAAGGCCGTTTCCATGGGATCCAGGCCAATTTGCAGGTTATTTTTTGCCAAAATAGGTGAAATCATAATTTCAACTCCACAGTGGATTATTCATTCTTTTGTCGGAATTCAAGTGAAGAATCCAGATGCTTCGCTCCGGTAAAGTCGAGCCTCTGCTTGAAAGTGGGTGGCAATCAATCATTTTCGCAGGACAACATTCATGGTATTCAGCAGAGCGCTCATTTAATCGTCGAATGAATACCAATAGGATAGGACAACTCCCATTCACAAGCATCGGGAGACGCTCCCCATATTATGGTTCTGCATTCCCCATTTTTTGAAGCTGTTCACATTTGGACAATTTCGATAAAACGGCCAGTTCAGTGACGGTCAGCTACCTCCAGGCCGCCGCGATCGAGATCGATGGGCAGGGCAATATTTACATCAGCGATATCCATAGCATCCAGGTCTTCAGCCAGGATCGGCGCAACCTGGACAAGATTAAAATAAAAGGGGATATCTTCGATCTGGCCTTTGACTTTGCAGGCAGTCTGTGGAGGCTGAGCAATCAGTCCAAGCTCTATAAATACCAGATCAATGGGGGCTAGGTGCCGGGAAGGCTGAAATCAAACTAAGCAGCCATCCAGCATTCAACAGCCGTGCTTCAGCATTTGCGCTCTGCATCTTAAGGCTGGTTGGGATGCCAAAGCTCACCTGCTGGAAGGTTTATCCCCTCAATTATACGGGGTAGGGCAGGCCAACCAACCAGTATATCTACCCAATCATAGCTCCGCGCTCACCAGAAAATTAATAAAGATTAAAGAATTAACGAATATCTCATTTTGTACTCATTTCGTATTGACCATTAACAAAATCTCACTATAATGATAAATGTAGTCAACAAATACCCACACTAATCATTAGAATAACTCAGTAATTCTGACAATTACAACAAAATATATCAGATTTGGGAAGCGTTGATCCGGCAGGCGAACTGGTCGCTGCTACCGCATTTTGCGGTTGCTCCTGCCGGGGAGCGAGTGGCGAAACCGGCCCTCTCAGGCTGGTTTTTTCGTATCCAGCAAAAACCGGTCGAGCGGGATTCCGAAAGCTGCCCCATTCACTGAGCTTATCGGGAAGGAGGGTGGATGAAGTAACCGAATGATGTTTGCATAACCAGGGTAAACGGGTTTTTGACCCATCTTATCCAGGCATGCCCTGCTCAGCTTGCCCACACACAAATTGAAACCACGTCAAGATGAAGTTCTGATTTAATCCATTATCGAGGAGGAATTTAAATGGTTTCGCGCAGAGGCTTTCTAAAATTTGCGACCGCGACTGGCGCTGCAATTTTCGTTTCAGCTCGCCTGCAGCCATTCCTGACCTATGCCCAAATTCCGGGCGGTACGCTGGATCCCCACTCCGTTCCCAAATACCAAACCCCGATGCTCATCCCGCCGGTGATGCCGCGTGCAGGCACCATTAAGACTAAAATGGCCCCCAACGTGGACTACTATGAGATCTCGATGAAGCAGTTCGCGCAGCAGATCCTGCCAGCTGGCTTGCCAGCCACCACGGTATGGGGCTACGGTGCGGTGACGTCGGACAGCAAGCGCGGCTTGCTGCTGCACAACGCCCCCTCGCTGACCATCGAAGTCAAGCACAATAAGCCGGTGCGCATCAAGTGGATCAATGACCTGATGGATGCCAACGGCAACCACCTGCCACACCTGCTGACGGTCGACCAAACCCTGCACTGGGCCAATCCGCCCGGCGGGACGATGTACCGCGACACCCGCCCGACCTTCGCAGCCACCCCCGACCCATACACCGGTCCGGTGCCGATCGTCACGCACGTGCACGGCGCGGTTGGCGTGGGCGATGAGAGCGACGGCTACGCCGAGGCCTGGTACCTGCCAAACGCCTTGGATATCCCCACCGGTTATGCTACCGAAGGCACCTGGTACGATTTCTTTGCCGGAAAAGCGGCTGCCAGCTACGGCGCTGCCTGGGGACCCGGTTTCGCCACGTTCCAATACCCGAACCTGGGCCGCGCTTCGACAGACTGGTACCACGACCACACCCTGGGCATGACCCGCCTGAACGTATACGCCGGCCCGGCAGGTTTCTACATCATCCGCGGCGGCCCGGACGGCGATGGCGCTGTGATCGATACGCGCTTTGGCACACCTGCCGTGCTGCCCGGCCCCGCACCCAAGGAAAACGACAAATTCCCGCCCAACAAGACTTACTACGAAATCCCGATCGCCATCCAGGACCGCTCCTTCGATGTGGATGGCTCGCTCTTTTACCCGGACACGCGCGCCTTCTTCGATGAGATCTCCGGACCCTTCATCCCGGATACCGACCTCTCGCCGTTTTGGAACCCCGAGTTCTTTGGCAACATGATAATGGTCAACGGCAACACCTGGCCCTTCCAGGTTGTCGAGCAGCGGCGCTACCGGCTGCGCTTCCTGAACGGCTGCCAGTCGCGCGTCCTGATCCTGGATTTCAACCAGATCCCCGGCGTGGAAGTGTGGCAAATCGCCAATGAGGGCGGTTTCCTGGCTGCGCCGGTGAATTTGACAGCGGTCAACGGCAACCAGCTGCTGATGGGCCTGGCCGAGCGCGCCGACGTGATCGTCGACTTCACTAACGTCCTGCCCGGCAGTTACGTCCTGGGCAATGTCGGCCCCGACTCCCCGTTTGGCGGCCTGCCCATCGACCCGGCTGACCTGGCAGATCCTGCCACTACTGGCCAGATTATGCGATTCGATGTGGTCCCGGCACTTGCTCCCGATCCCACTACCCCGCCGCAGTTCCTGCAGCTCCCAGCGATCGTTCCGCTGCCTGCCGCCACGGTCACCCGCCCGCTGGCCCTGTTGGAAGAAATGTCGGCTTTCTTCGCTGACTCCCCGGCAGAAACACTGCTTGGCACAGTGTCCGGCGACCCGAACGTAGCGCCAGGGGTGTGGGCCAAGCGCCTGTGGATGGAACCAGTCACCGAGAATCCGGCAATAGGAGCCACCGAAGTGTGGGAATTCTACAATGCCACCGCGGATGCCCACCCAATGCACGTGCACGAGGTCACCTTCGAGGTTATCAACCGCCAGCCGATCTTCGTGAACGAGGAGACCCAGGAAGTGCAGGTCGTTCCAGGGTCCGTGCCTACGCCACCCGAGCCGTGGGAAACTGGCTTCAAAGACACCGTGCTTTCCTACCCGGGCCAGGTGACCCGCATCCGGGCGCAGTTCAACACCCCCGGACAGTTCGTGTGGCACTGCCATATCGTGGAGCACGAGGATAACGAAATGATGCGCCCGTACCGCATCGGGCCGGAACAACCCGGGCAGCCGGGAGGCATGGGGATGTAATTCTGCCTCCAGGCAAGCTAATCGAAAAGATTTAAGACTCGCCCACCCCCAGGATATTCACTGGGGGTGGGTGCTTAATCAGCAGCTCACCAGGGAAATTGCCCGTATGGTAACATACGAACAACATCGTATTTACGGTGACGCCAGCCAGCACAATCCAACGGGATGAGGAAAAACGTGCCATTCCGGTACAACGCTTTCGGATTGCAGATCGAGTTCTGAAATAGAGTGCCCGCAGCTGCTGGCAGTTGATCGCAGTGATACTCCCCCTGACCTGGTCATCCATATTGAGGCCGTACCGCGCGCATTGGAACATGCGCATGAACGGGGAGCCATCTACCAGATCGAAGCCGGTCGTTTTTTGCTGCACATCACTGGGGTTGCGCGCTACCTAGTTTCCAGAGGCCGCGAGATCCTGGTTGAGCCCTACCCCGGCGCAGACCTCAAGGACGTGCGCCTTTTTTTACTGGGCTCGGCGATGGGTGCTCTGCTGCACCAGCGCGGCATCTGGCCTTTACACGGCAGCACGGTCGCCAGCGAAAGCGGGGCAGTAATTTTTGTGGGCGCATCGGGCAGCGGCAAGTCTACCCTGGCAGGCGCTTTTCATCAGCGCGGCATGCTGGCGCTTTCGGATGACGTTTCTGCCATCACAACCGGCAACAGCGGGGTCGCCCAGGTATGGGCCGCCTATCCGCGCCTCAGCCTGTGGCCCGATGCGGTCGTCAGGCTGGGGGCCGACCCCGGGCAGCTCCAGCAGACGCACACCGCCCAGGAAAAGTACGAATTCCCGCTGTCTGGCACATTCCGCGACCCAACGCCGGTCAAGGCAGTTTATGCCCTGTACCCTTCTGACCAGGATGGCTTAAGCTTGACACCGCTGAATGGCTTTGCTAAAGTGCAGGAGCTGACTGCGCACACCTACCGGCTGCACTTCCTGACCGGCATGCGTTTGCAGCGCCAGCTCTTTGAGCACGCCGCGGTATTGGCACAGCAGGCGCGCGTGGTGCAGGTTGCCCGCCCCAGCCAGCCATTCCAGTTGGAAAAGCTGGTAGACCTGATCGAGAAGGATCTCTACGTATGACCAAATTGGCTGGCATCGATCGAAACACCATCGTTGTTCAAACCGACCAGCTGCTCACCAGCGATCTGGACGGTGAAACCGTGCTGATGAACCTGGAGAGGGCCGCCTATTACGGCCTGGATTCCACCGCGCAGCACATCTGGAAGTTAATCGCCCGCCCGTCCCGGGTGGCAGACCTGTGCGAGCTGATTATCAACGAGTACGCCGTAGAGCCCAGCACCTGCGAGGCGGAGGTTTGCGTTTTCCTGGCCGAGTTAAATAAAGAAGGACTGATCCGGATTGTGGCAGAAGCTGGCAGCTAAGTGGCGTGGGCTGGATTGGGCCCACCGCTTCACCCTGCTGGAGGCTGCCTGGACCCTGGCAGCTGCGCAGGCAGCTGTCCGCCTGCTGCCGTTCCGCTGGCTGACACCCCGCCTGGGCCGCCTGGGCGATCCGGGAATTAATCCACCGCTCACACCCGAACAGGCACAGCAAGCACAGCGTGTAGGCTGGGCCGTGCGCGTGCTGGCGCGCTATCTCCCCTGGGATGCTCGCTGTCTGGCGCAGGCCATCGCAGGCAAATGGATGCTTAAGCGGAGGGGGCTGCCCAGCACCCTTTATCTGGGTGTGGACCGGGGGCAGGAGCAGTGGTTGGAAGCGCATGCCTGGCTGAGCTGCGGGGATGAAATTCTGACCGGTGAGCCGCAGCACACGCGCTTCAAGGTGATCGCGGCTTTCAGCGAGGGCGATCGTTGAACGCCATATTTGGCCTGCTTTATCCGGATGGGGCGCCGGCTGCCGCAGATCTGGACAAAATGCAGGCCGCGCTGGCCTATTGGGGGTTGGATGGGGGCGGGGTGTGGAGCGCCGGGCAGGCCGGGCTGGGCTGCCAGCACCTGGTGAGCACACCCGAAGCCGTGGGCGAGCGCCTGCCGGTTTACGATGCGGCTCGCGGCCTGGCGCTGACGGCCGGAGCCCGGTTGGATAACCGCAGCGAGCTCATCGACTCGCTAAAAATCAATGCAGGCCGCCCGCAAGCGGCTATACCTGACAGCGAGATCATCCTGCACGCTTACCAGCGCTGGGGCGCAGACTGCGTGCTGCACCTGGAAGGCGACTGGCATTTCGCCATCTGGGATGATCGGGCACAGCGGCTTTTCCTGGCACGCGATCATCACGGCAACACGGGTTTGTATTACTTTCATGGTCCGCGTTGTTTCGCCTTTGCCTCATCGAAAAAAGCCCTGCTGGCGCTGGAGGCTGTTCCCCGGCAGCCAAACCTCCTGCGGGTTGCCCAGGTGCTGGCAGCCTGGCCTGGGGACGGCACCCAAACCGGCTACAAGCACATCCTGCGCTTGCCGCCGGCTCACCACCTGACGATTACTGCCGGGCATGCCAACCTTGTGCGTTACTGGTTTCCGGAACATGTTCCCGAGCTGAGCCTAAGGACGGACGACGAGTATGTGGAGGCATTCCTCGAAAGCTTTTCGCGGGCCGTGTCCGTGCGCCTGCGCAGCCTGCATCCGGTTGGGGTCACGCTGAGCGGCGGGTTGGATTCAGGCGCGGTCAGCGCTGTGGCAGCAGGCTTGCTGAGAGAGCGCGCTGAGACCCTGACAGCTTTCACTTCCACGCCATTGAGCGACCCCAGTCAGTACACCGCCGCGCGCCGCTTCGGCGATGAGACCAGGCTGGCGGGTGAAACGGCTCGCCAGGCGGGCAATATAGATCATGTGCTTATCCCCGCCGGGGAATTCACTCCCCTGGCAGCGATTGAGCATATGCTGTGGGTGCATGATGAGCCCGGGCATGCCGCCGCAAACCAATACTGGATTGCAGCTCTGCTTGAGGCCGCCAGCCAGCGCGGATTGGGCGCGCTGCTCACCGGGCAGATGGGCAACGCGGTCATCTCCTGGACAGGTGGTGGTGAAAATTTGCTGCCGCTGCTGTGGCGGGGGAACATTTCGGGGTTTCGGCGCACCCTCAATGCTGTGCAAGCCGGCTCCGGATTGGGAGCCTGGCGCACCCTGCGGCGTTTCGTGCTCAAGCCGCTGCTGCTGCCATTGTTGCACCCTGTCAATAATACCTGGCAATCCCGCTCGGGCGCCTGGCAGGCGTATTCCGCACTGCAGCCCGGCTTCGCCCGCCAGATCAACCTGCATCAGTTGATGCGCGAACAGGGTTATACGCCGGGCATGGCACCACTCGATCCCCGCCAGCAGCGCCTGCGGATCATCCAGCCCGGGCAGAGCATCCTGGGAGCTGCGTGGCTCGAAAAAGGCGGCGCCTACGGGCTGGAGGTGCGCGATCCCACCCAGGACCGGCAGCTGATTGAGCTCTGCCTGGCAATTCCCGAGGACCAGTACCAGCGCTCTGGCGTGGATCGCTGGCTGATTCGCCGCGCGATGCTGGGTTACCTGCCCGATACAGTGCGGCTGAACACCCGGCGCGGTCTGCAGGCCGCCGATTTGGGCATGCGCGTCCTGGCAAGCCGGGGTGAGATCGAGGCGGCCCTCGCTGCTCTAAAGAATCACGCCCTGGCCCGGCAGGTGCTCGACCTGCCCCGCATGGAGGCTGTGCTTGCTTCATTGGCGCGCGGGCTGACGCCTCACAATGTTTCAGACTGCAGCACCATCCTGCTGCGCGGCCTGATGGCAGGAGCTTTCTTGTTGCAATTTCGGACTACTTAAGGTATAAAATTTACCAATCGTATAAATTACAAATCCTATGCTTTCCTCAGAATGGTTCTTATTAACCCAAGGAGACAAACTATGGAGCCTGTGACACCCCCTACCTCTACCGATAAGCCCGAAAATGAAGAAAAGCAGCCCTGGACATCACCAGAACTAAAGAAGATGGATATTGAAGAGACGGCTTTCGGCGGTACAAACAACAATGATTTGGATGGACAATCCTGAGCTATCGGCTTTTCACCACACCTGATCCAGAAGCTTCCGAAACCAAGTCAACCTCGGCTTCGGAAGCTTGTTTCACTACCTAGTCCTTCTTTGCCCGAATTCAGCCCTGAGTTTAACCTTTTGCTGGCTGGCACGCTGCACCCGCTGCAGGAAGCAGACATTGCACGCCTACAGACATGCTGCCATCAGGCTGTCAACTGGCAGTCCTTCGCAGTTCTGGTCGAACGGCATGGGCTGATCCCCACCACCTACCGTAATCTCAGCACGCATGCCGCCGGGCTGGTCCCACAGCCCGTGCTCGCTGGGCTTAGAGAGCAGGCTGAGCGCAACCGCCAGCGTATTTTGCAGCTCCTGGGGGAGTTGAACCGCATTTCCGGGTGGTTTGCACAGGCTGGGATCCCGTTATGTGCGCTCAAAGGTCCCTTGCTGGCCCAGCGCCTGTTCGGCGATGTCGCCCTGCGCAGCAGCACCGACCTCGACCTGTTGGTTCACCCCGCGGCACTGGGGCAGGCCGAGGCGCTTTTATTCGCGCATGGATACCAGCGCGTGTTCCCGGCGGTTGCTCTGACGCCGCGCCAATGGCAGGCATTCCAGCAGGAGTGGTATCACTATTCCTACGTCCTCCGAGGGCCGCGGGTATTCATTGAAATCCACTGGACAATTGCACCGCCTGAGTTGTGCGCGCCAGAAGCCGTCCACCAGATGCTCATGCGTGCCCGGTCGCTTTCCCAATCGGGAAGCCGGCTCGCTGCCCTGGCTGACGAAGATTTGCCCACCTACCTGCTGATCCACGGTTCCAAGCACAACTGGGTGCGCCTGAAATGGCTGGTCGATTTTGCGGTGTGGATGCGCGGCGCAGGCCCCCTCGAGTGGCAGGCCTTAGAAGTGCGAATGGGTGAACTCGGCCTGCAGCGCGTGCTGGGGCAAGGCGTGCTGCTGGCGAACCAGCTGTTTGAAATCCCCCTCCCTGAGGCACTATCCCCAGCCGTCACCCAAAATCTGAAGGTTCAGCGCCTGGCAGAGCAATCAACCGAAGAAATCCTGGACCCGAGCTACCGCGGCACGGAATTCGGCCGCCAGCAGCGATTACACTTTATCCTGTACGCCATGCGTCTGAAGCACGGTTGGCGCTACAAATGGGATACCTTCCGCAATTTATGGATGGTGCCGTACGACTGGCAGGATGTACCCCTGCCAGATTCCCTGTTTCCTTTATACGGGCTGCTGCGCCCCTTATTATGGCTGCGTCGCTGGCTAAGGCACCGGCGCCAATCCCACACAGCCGCGCTGCCCCCCGGGGCGCCGGAAGCAGAACCGCGGTCTGAGGCAGCCACCTCCCAATCAAATCAAAAAGCCCGGTAAGAACCGGGCAATGTTTACAAATGCTTATCCAGACAGAAAATTGGCCCCCAAGGCACTAGGATAGAAGCGGGATTGGCTGAAAGAGCACTTGCCTCCAAGAGGCTGGCTATGCCCGCACCAAAGGGATCAATGCTGAGCGCGTAATTTCAGGTTGCCTCCAAGTGGATCAGGCTCTGGCAGAACGCACAGATCTCCCGCTTATTTATGCAGGGAGGGCAGGTACACCGACCGGATGATCGTTAGAGCATAATACGCCACCCGCAGCCCGCAGATCTGGTTGTTGGCATTGGCATCGTCAGGCCAGCCAATTACCCTGGACAAAGTGGTTTTTTTTCATTCATTCTCCTTTCAAACGAAAAAAGACGGCGGACCGAAGAACTCGTTGCACCCCCTCGTAATCCGCTCTCAGAATAAGATGATTAAAGCGAACTGCTGGAATACTTGAAATTTCAGGTCCGAATGGAAAGGTTCCTGTGCAATTTACCGCTGGATTTTTTCGAACACTTCAAGTCCCAAGTTTCTGCCCATGGACAGCCCAAAGTCACAGAATTGAAAGGCTATTGCAACCCGAAAACTATATATAATGCGTTGTGAAGCAATTCACAAATCAGGTGGGCTATCGTCATTTCTTCGCACATCATCCTGTCAATTTATTGAGATCCATGCTCACTATCCGGTTGTCTTTTTCCCAACGTCATACATTCAAATGCATTCTCACCCTGCTTACCCCTGGTCAAGCAATACGCCACCCGCAGGCCTCGCCCAGGCGCACACCATCCATCACAAGTGAGCCATTTGTGGCTCGTAGCAAGTACGCCTGCCAGGGCTGGTTCAATCCCCTCCGCAGATTACTTTTATCCAAGTTAACCTGCCGATGTAGCTTCTGCTGTCCGGTTGGTTCCAGGTAAATAATACAGAGTGTTGTGGAGCAACTCACTGTGACAACTCTGGTTGAGCAAGCAACCCAATCCCTTGGCAATTTATCAATACGTTTTGCATTCTTGACGATCGTTCTCAATAAACAGATCACCGGCTCCTTATTTCGACCAGCTGCAATTATTGAATTCCATCGGACATTGAAAACTTGAAATTTAATGAGGTGGATATGAAAAGTTTCAGGATGTTCTGTGCCTTGTTCGTGATTTTTTTTCTGACCGCTTGCGGGATCTCTCCCCAGTCGGAGGCCACACCGCAAGCCACCCAGGCAGGCCAGCCCGCGAGCCTGGCAAGCGAAACGAGTGGAGCCGCGGCCGACAACAGGGCTTTGCCGGTCGTGGAACAAAACGCCCAGCTGACCAGCAGCCCCGCCCCCATAGAGCCACCGCCCCCGCCAGTATGGCTACCAAAAGTGGAAGCCTCCGTGGAGTACTCCCTGGCTGGCGGGCAAGAGAACCTCCTACAGGTGGCAGAAGGTGTGCAGATAAGCGTGCCACCCGGGGTGGTCGATGGCACGCTGCCCGCCCTGGTCGTTGCGAATGTCTCCAACCCGGCCCCGTTTGATGGTTTTGAAACCCTGGACCTGTACCAGGTGACGCTGGGCGAGTATCATCGTCTGGCGCAGCCCCTGAAAGTGGCCTTTCAGTATGATCCAGCCTTGCTAAACCCCGAAATCCCTGCCGAGAGCCAGCTCACCGGTGCATTATTCGATGAGGAGACCCGGCGCTGGACGCTGCTGCCGGTGGCTGTAGACGAAGCTGCCCATACGGCGGCTTTCCAGACAGACCATCTTTCGCTGCTCGGATTGTTCTATATGTTCAAGTACATTCACGGCTGCCCCAGCGAGCATTTCGACATCTGGTATGACGAAGAGGAAGTGCTCAAGATTACGGGCAATATGCAGAGCTTCGATGACTCGCAGTTTTGTTCGGGGCATGCGAATTACATTCGCGCCGCGGCTGCGTACCTGGAGCAGGCCTACACGGCTTACAGCCAGGCAGGATTCAAGCTGCCAGCAGGAAAAATCAGCGTGGTGGTTGCTTCGCTGCCCAACTGGAGCGACGATCCGCAGTATGATACGCTAACCGGGCGAATTCTCCTGCCGACTGACGATTGGAACGACCTGGATGCACTGCGCCACGCTGCCGCGCATGAGCTTTTCCATGTGGTCCAATACCAGGAGATGCCACTGGAAAAATACCTGCTGGATGCCTGGTGGATGGAGGCAACGGCCGACTACGCGGCCGACAAAGTAGCCTGGGAAAATTCAGCCTGGAACCGTACCAATAAGATGGGACAGGGTATTAAGCAGGATTATTTGCGGCACGATATAGAAGAGAGCGGCAAGCACGCCTATGCCAATGCCTTCTTTGTGGATTACCTGCTCAACCAGGCATACGCATTTCCTTCGTTCCGTGATCTTTGGGTCTCTACCAATACCAAGAATTTAACCATTGTGGAGCTCGAGAACCAGATCCAGGCGAACCTGGGCCAGACCTGGGGTGAGATGTACAAGGGATTTGCCGGGTATATGATCTTTGAGCCTGAAAGTCCATTGCCGATCGGCAGTGCGGTCTGGGAGAATGCCACCAGTGACCGCGCCGTGATCAGTACGGATGCCGAAATCAATGCCACGATCATCCAGCATGCTTCGGCGCTATTCGGAATCAAAACTGATGCCGCCCGTTTCTACTCTGTGGAATGGTTGAACGCGAATGAGGGGCAAGTGTATGTGGCCTATTCCCTGGGGGATGAACGCAGCGGGGCTCCTTATATGCAGCGCCTGTACCCCAATCAAAAGTCACTGATGCCCCTCCGACCCGAGGACGCTGCTTACGTCTTGTTGATCAACCCCACCGGTTCAGGCGATCTGGATTTCAAGATCGAGATCACCGAGAGCAAGGAGTCGCTCTATACCCTTAACCTGTTTTTTGATACAGCCGGTGACGGAGAATGCGCCAGTTATTCTTCTTGGGGAACGGCGCTGTACTGGATGCGCATCACTGAGAACCAGGTGACGATTGCCTATGACAGCGCCAAAGATGATCCGTGGTGGTACGGGCCGACCTCGGAACATACCATATACGCCAGCGGCAGCGGGACGGTCGAGAATGGCATCATTAATGCCAGCTTCGAATCAAACGACCAGGTCCAAACGGGAACGGACGACAATGGAAATCCGATCGTTGGGCATATCGCAGTGCAGGGCAGTTTCACCCTCAGCCCCAATCCCGACCTGCCGTTTTACTGGAATACGGATACGGTAAAAGGTACATCCAGCGTGAATTTGCCACCTAAATATGATTTTGCTGGTTACCAGTGCAGCGGCGTGCTAAAAAGCCTATCAGCCGCCCCTGCACAGGATTTTCCTGCCCCACCGAAGGCAACCCCACCGTGATTGGATGGCAGATCGGGTGGTGAAAACGGTCTGAGCTCACCCAGGGAAAGTGCCTGGTCGCAATGACACCCGCGGTTTCCTACGGAGATGCCATGTCCATCCGGTTGCCGCATCGAACAAAATTGTGTAATTTTCAAGTCAGTTGGATGCAAAACCGCCCGGCTTGTCGCCGGGCGGATAGTCCTGCGGAGAGGGAGGGATTCGAACCCTCGTCACCTTTCGGTGAACACGCTCTCCAGGCGTGCGCGCTAGGCCAGACTACGCGACCTCTCCAGTGTTCCGTATGAAATTGCCGGTATGAACCAGCTTTCCGGGCTGAAAATTATACCATAGGCCCCTGCGCCGGGAAGTCTTTTTGCGCTCGTTGAGGGGCATTACCAAAAACCGGGGGCAACCTATTATCCACTCCCGAGTGTTGGGTGGGGCTTTTCGAACAGGTACACAAAATGATCCCAGGCGCGCCGGAATCTCGCTGCTTGCAGGGCTGCCAGGACCGCCTCGTCCAGGGGTGCCGCCCAACCCACCTCGCGGTATCCCAGCTCGCTGCCAAGCCTGCGGAAAGCGGTCAGGTAATCTGTCAATTGGGCGATCGGGCACACCAGCCAACGCAGCAGCGGCGTGAGGGTGCCGTCCTCATCATCCTCAAACCACACCAGCAGACTGTCCCCAGCCAGAGCCCAGGCTTCGCCCTCCCCGGCGGCCTGGATTACCCGCTCTTCATTCGGCCAGATCCACTCCCAGCCCAGGTCCATATAGCGGCTGTAGGTTTCGGGCCGGTCACGCCGGTAGAATCCACTCTGCGGGTCCGGCAGCTGCTCTGGGGAGATACGTTGCATTCCTGAAGGCTGGTCCGGAAGAGCAGCGGCGATAAAAATAGAATACTCCCCTGCCAGGCTGAATCCGGTCTGGGCGCACAGATGCTTGACCGCTGGCTGGTAGGTGGTCAGGCGCAGCACCCCATCGCCGTGCGCCTCCCACCATGCCAAGATGGACAGATGCAGGCGGCGGGCAACGCCGCGTCCCTGGAACTCAGGATCGACGCGCAGCCCTTGCAGCCACCATTCGGATGGACACAGGCGCGTGATCCGGGCCAGGCCAACCACCCGATCCTGATGTTCGGCAACCACAACCGTCCCGACCGGGTCAGCCAGCCAGCTTTCCCATTCCCCGGGCACATAATCGTGACCGTCCCAAATGGTGCGGGTGACCACCAGCATGCCCAGGGTATCCGCGGGTGTCGCCGGGCGCAGGATAAGCTCAAAATCTGCAGGCATAATGTTCTCAAGACCCCAGGCTAGCCTGGGAAAATTCCCTCAAAAGAGCGGGCAGCATATGTACGCACCATGTCCGAAGATAGCCCATTTTCTTCACAAATCGCCTGGTACAGATCCGCACTCGGGCGGCGGCGGCGAGCCTGGGTGTTCACATCCAGCTCCCACAACCCAAAACGCTGGGTCCAGCCGCGCTCCCATTCGAAGTTATCCACCAGCGACCAGTGAAAGTAGCCTTTAATCGGGTAGTTAAAGTTGACCGCCCGCCACATCTGATGGATGTGCTCCACCAGGTAGCGCGGGCGCAGGAGGTCATCACTGTCCTCGACTCCATTTTCGGTGACGTACATGGGCAGCTTGTACCGTTCGGCAAACTCAAGGATGCGGTAAAACCCCAACGGCTCGTTCGCCAGGAAACCGCTCGTGCTTAGTTCGGCCTCCGGGCGAAAAAAGCGGCGCGCGAACAACTCGTGAGAATGCCGCAGACTAAACGCAACGTAATCGTGGGTGTAATAGTTTACACCGATGTAATCCTGGGTGCCGCGCGCAGCAGGCAGTGTGAGCCGCGTCGCCGCCATGCGAAAGCTGCCAGTCGTCAGCGCATTCAAGAACGAGGCGTTGAAAGTGTTAAAGAACTGCCCGCTGACGAAGCGGTCGAGCGGCGACCCAGGCCGAGCGGGTTGCATATCCCTGAAATTGATCGCCACCCCCACCTTCGCAGCCGGTTGGAGCTGGTGGATGATTTTATATGCGGCAGCATGGCCGCGCACCATATTTGCCAGCACCCGCGCCGCCACATCCAGGTTCTTGCGCCCTGGCGGGAATTCACCACCCAGGTAGCCGCTCACCGCATAGACATTGGGCTCATTAATCGTAACCCACAGATGGTTGTAGCCTTTCAAGGCTTCGACGACTTTTTCTACATAGCGAGCAAAAACCTCGACCACTTTTTCACGCTCCCAGCCTCCCTGCTCTGCCAGCCACAAGGGGTCAGTGAAATGGTGCAGCGTCACCATTGGGGTCAGCCCGCGTTCGTGCAGTCCCTGCAGCATCTGGCGGTAATGATCAATGGCATCTTCATCCCAACGATCTGGGGCAGGCTGGATGCGGCTCCATTCCACCGACAAACGATGAGCGTTCTGACCGGTTTCAACCGCGCGGTCGAAGTCCTCGCGCCAGCGGCCTCCCCACCAGTCACAGGCCAGGCCGGCTTTGTGCCCGAGCTGGATGCGCCCAGGCTGCTGCTCCCAGGCAGACCAGTTATTATTTGTGTTGCCGCCCTCCACCTGGTGGGCGGCGGTGGCTGTGCCCCATAAAAAACCACGCGGGAAATGAAATGTTGCCTCTGGCATGTTGGTGCTCCGTGGTGAGGGAATAACAACCCAATTGTAAAGCCTTTCGTGCACCAGGTCTGAACGTTTGCAAAAAAGAATGCTGCCTGTTCGCCAGACAGGACCCGTTTGGCGAGTATAATTCGGGTGCAGGCTGTCCACTTTGGCCTGTGATGGATGCGGTTCTAAATACAGCCCGACAACCGGCAAGACCCGGTTTCGCAGCATGATCCGGATGATCAAGGAGGTCACATGCCTGTACAGGTCGTCATGCCCAGGCTTGGCGAATCGGTGGACGAAGGGACCATCACCAAATGGTTAAAAGCGGAAGGCGATTCAGTTCAAGAACTAGAGCCCCTGCTTGAAGTTAACACCGATAAAGTTGACACCGAAATTCCCAGCCCGGTCAGCGGGACGTTAATCAAAATCGAAGCCCAGGAAGGCACCCTGGCCCAGGTGGGCATGGTGCTGGCCTGGATTGGCGAGACGGGTGAAGATTTGGCAGGCGGCGCTCTGCCAGAACCCGCTGGGCTGGAAGCGCCGGCGGTTGCCGCGGCTGCTTTGCCGGATGTCGGCCCGCAAGCGATCGCAGCAGATTCCGCCCCCGCAGCCGCTGAGCTCACCTCCCCGGGACGCCACCCGCAGCTCGGTTTTATCTCCCCGGTGGTTGCGCAGATGGCGGCTGAATTCCAGATCGATCTCACGGCGGTGGAAGGCACCGGCACAGGCGGGCGCATTACCAAGAAGGACCTCGAGCGCTACCTGGAGTCTGCCCCCACAGCCGCACCGCTGCCTCCCAGCGCGGCGCCAGCCGCACCTGCACCGGCAACCGGGGTTGCAGCGAGCGCGCCGGCGGTAATGCCGGGTGAGCTGCTGACTCTGGATACAATGCGCAGGGCGATTGCCGATCACATGGTGATGTCCAGGCGCACTTCCCCGCACGTCTCAACCATCATGGAAGTTGACCTGCTGCGTGTGACAGCTCATCGCGAAGCCAACAAAGCCACCTTTGCCCGCGATGGTGTCAAGCTGACCTTCACTGCCTATTTTGTCGCTGCCACGGTCGCCGCATTAAAAGCCCAGCCCCTGGCGAACTCTTCGTGGACGGACGAGGGCATCCGGCTTCACAAGGAGATCCATATTGGGATGGCAACCGCCCTGGATACGGGGCTGATCGTCCCGGTCATCCATCACGCAGATACACTCTCGCTGCTGGGCATCGCCCGCACCGTCAACGACCTCGCCAACCGGGCGCGCAGCCGCCAGCTAAAACCAGACGAAGTGCGCGGCGGCACATTCACCATTACCAATCACGGTACGAGCGGGTCGTTGTTTGCTACCCCCATCATCAACCAGCCCCAGTGCGGCATCCTGGGCGTGGGAGCCATCCAGAAGCGCGTGGTGGTGATCAATGAAGGCGCCGGGGATGCCATCGCCATCCGCCCGATGGCGTACCTGTCTTTCACGTTCGATCACCGTATTATGGACGGGGCTTCTGCGGATGGCTTCCTGGGCAAAGTGGTAGAATCGCTCCAAAATTGGTCGTAACCCGACTTCATCATCCCATACCGGGCGGTCCGCTGGCTCGCCCGTCACGATTGGAGAACCTGTATGAGCAATTATGATGTCATTGTGATCGGCGCCGGGCCAGGCGGGTATGTCGCCGCCATCCGCGCCGCCCAGCTGGGTCAAAAAACCGCGGTGGTTGAAAAGGAATTTATCGGCGGGGTATGCTTGAATGTGGGCTGTATCCCCTCCAAAGCGCTGCTGAGAAATGCAGATATCGCCCACACGCTGCGCGAGCGCGGCAAGGAATTTGGTTTCAGTTTCGAAAACCTGGAGCTCGATTACAGCGTGGCGGTCAAACGCAGCCGGCAGGTTTCCAACCGCCTGACCCGCGGCGTAGGTTTTCTATTCCGCAAGAACGAAATCGATGTTCACATGGGCAGCGCCCGCCTGACTGCCAAAGACACCGTGGTGGTGACCGACAGTGACGGCAAAACGACTGAACTGAAAGGCAAGAACATCATCATCGCGACCGGAGCCACGGCAACACGCATCCCGGGGGTAGAAGTGGACGGCGACAAGGTTGTCACCTATTGGGAAGCAATCCTGCAGGAAAAACGGCCGGAATCCGTCGTTGTAATCGGCGCCGGAGCCGTCGGGGTCGAGTTCTCCACGGTGTGGAGCTCGTACGGGACGAAAGTGACCATCGTGGAAATGCTGCCGCATGTGCTGCCTCTGGAAGACGAAGAAGTCAGCAAGGAGCTTGAAAAAGCCTTTGCTAAAAACGGGATCGAGATCCTCACCAATCACAAGGTGCAGTCCGTGGAAACCACAGACGAAGGTGTGAAAGTGACCGTGTCTGGCGAGCAGGGCGAAAAGGTGCTGGCGGCCGAGCAGGCCCTGGTAGCCATCGGCTTTAAGCCCAACAGCCGCGGCCTGGGATTGGAAGAAATTGGCGTATCGATTTCCGAGCGCGGCTTCGTGGAAATTGACGAAAAGATGGCGACCAACGTCCCCGGGATTTGGGCGATTGGCGACGTCACCGGCAAGCTGATGCTGGCGCACGTGGCCTCTGCCATGGGCATTATCTGCGCCGAAAACATCGCCGGTGTAGAGACCACCACCCTGAACTATGAAATGCTCCCCAAAGCCGTCTACTGCCAGCCGCAGGTTGCCTCTTTTGGGCTGACGGAAGAGAAAGCCAAAGAGCGTGGTTTCGATGTAAAAATCGGGCGGTTCCCATTCCAGGCAAACGGCAAAGCCCTCGGCCTGGGAGATTACTCCGGCTGGGTCAAGCTGGTGGTCGATGCAAAATACGGGGAGATATTAGGCGCTCACATGGTCGGGCCGGAAGTGACCGAGCTGCTGCCCGAGCTGACACTGGCCCAGATGATGGAGCTGACCCCAGAAGAAATCGCCCGCAACGTGCATGCCCACCCTACTCTGAGCGAAGCTCTGATGGAAGCCGCTCACGACGCTGAAGGCCATTCCATTAATTTTTAAGCAGCGGTTATTCTTGAACACCAATCCCTTTGGATTGTAACAAACATGCAACAGGCCGCCTCATACTCCGGGCGGCCTGTTGCGCACCTGTTGGACGACCCATCAATCGTCGCCGATATTCAATGTATGCACATACGTGCGGGCGCGTTCGTGCTCAGAGATGACCGCCTCGTACAGGTTGTACATCTCGGGCATTTCGGTGTGGATACCCAGCCTCTGGCACATCGCTTCAACCGCTTCCCGCAGCTCGCTGTGGCTGACATCCTGAAGTGAGCGTTCCGGTTTTCCCATATATACCTCCACATTCCACAGGCACTTACCCGGGGAGCCATCTACTGGTGAGCTCTTGCTCCCCTTTGCCTGTTTAACCCCAAATTTGACAAGAAGTGTCGCAATTTTTCAATAAATTTCCGATTCTCAGGGAAAAATGGAACGATTTTTCAAATCGGTGTGGGTCGGTCATTAAAAGTCCAGTATAATGGATGCTTATCCAGTATTTTGGACAATCCAATGAGCAATCCTGCTGTAAAGCGCATCCTATCCCTGCTCGAGGAGCTCCAATCCAACCCGGAGGGCCTGACCGCCCAGGACCTGCAGGACCGGTTGGGGATTTCGCGCAGCACCCTGTTTGCCGATTTGCGCGCCTTGAAGGACATGGACTACGCGGAGCAGAGCTTCGAGCGCGGCCGCTACCGCGCCGGGCCGCGCCTGGCAGCCTGGCGCCGCCAATCGCCCAATGAGCCCCTGGAGCTGGTGCACGCCTTCCATTCGGAAGCGACTGCCCTGTCCGTAAGTGCCACGCTGGCCCTGCTGCTGCCGGTCGCGGAGGGCTGGCTGGTGCTGGCTCAGATCCAGCCGAACCAGCGGGTGCGCAGCACCCTGGTCACCGGGCAGATTTACCCGCAGGCAAACTCCACAGCCGGCCTGCTGGTCATGGTGCCCCTCCCGGAGACCGTCCGCCAGAGCGGTTATGCCCACCAAGCACGCGGCGGACGTGGTCGAGCTTGCCCTGCCAATCTGCCCGGATGGCTACCATCCGGAAGCGGCCCTGCTGGTCTCCGCGCCGCGCTTCCCAGGCGCCGAAGAACATATCCTGGCTTGCCTGCCGGATTTGCGCCAGGCCGCGGCACGGTTGTCCTACCGCCTGGGTGCCCAGGTCTACGCTCCCTACTCCGGAAAGCCCACCAACCCATTGGGTCCCACCCGCAGCCTGGACGAGGCTGAAATCAGGGAGTTTTTGAGCGGTCCTTGGGCTGCCCGCCTGGCCTGCCTGCGCCCGGACGGGGCGCCGCACGTGGTGCCGGTCTGGCACGAATGGGATGGAACGCGATTTCTTGTCATTGCCTGGCAGGGTTCTCGCTGGGGTGAATATCTGCGCCAGAACCCCCAGATTTCCCTGACCGTGGATGAACCCTGGCCCCCGCTGCGCCGGGTATCGGTCAATGGGCAGGCCGAGTTAATCTCTGAGGCGGCAAGTGTTGACCTGCTGCCCGGGCTGCTCGAGCGCCTGAGCCAACGCTACCTGGGAAGATCGGGCACAGCCGGGTTTACAAACCAGCCCGCCAGCCTGTTCCGCATCCAACCCGAGCGCCTGCGCGGCTGGCGCGGCCTGGAGGCTGCTGAGTGAATATCGTCGTCCAGGGACTATCCCATGTATACCCTGGGGGCAAAGACAACCCGGCAACCGGGCTGCCAGCCCTGGAGGGCATCAACTTTTCCGTTGCCAGAGGTAGTTTTGTCGCCCTGATTGGCCCAAGCGGCTGCGGCAAATCCACGCTGCTGCGCCTGCTGGCCGGATTGATCGAACCATCCTCTGGCAGCATTCGCCTGGATGGCGCGGCACCACCGGCCGCGATCAAAGCGCGCCAGATCGCCTGGCTGGCGCAAAACCCGGCCCTGCTGCCGTGGATGGATGCCCGCCAGAACATTAGCATGGTGCAGAAAATTAACCATCGCCCGGGAGGGCACTCACCAGCCGCGGACACCCTGCTGGAGCTGGTAGGCCTAGGCGAATTTGCCAGCGCTTACCCGTTCACGTTGTCAGGCGGCATGCAGCACCGCCTGGCATTGGCACGTACCCTGGCCCTGGGAGCCTCCCTGTGGCTGATGGATGAGCCCTTCGCCAGCCTGGATGAGCTGACCCGCGAGGCGCTGGGGTCCGAGCTGCTGGCGCTTTGGCAGCGCGAGCGACCAACGGTCATCTGGGTTACGCACAGCATCCTGGAAGCCGTGCGCCTGGCTGACCGGGTCCTGGTGCTTTCGCCGCGCCCGGGCCGGATTACCGCCAGCATCAACATCCCGCTGCCCCACCCGCGCCTGGAAACTTCTGCGGAATTCATGCAGCTCGCCAACCAGTTAAGAGCCGCCCTGCGCGGCGACCTTCTATCCGAAACAAGTGAGGCCGCGCGTGCAAAAAGCTGACACCGGCGCGCGGCCCACCATCCAGGAACGAACTTCCTCCTCTGTGGAAGCAGCCAGCCAGCTGGCCCGTCCGGGCGGCGGGGGAATGGCCCTGCTGCTGCTGGGAATCCTGCTGGCAGCCTGGGAGCTGGGAGTCCGCTGGCAGCAGGTGCCGCCTTATATCCTGCCCGCCCCGACCCAGATCTTCCAAACGCTGGCTGCCAACCCAGGCATGTACGCCCGCGCCAGCCTGCTCACCCTGGCGGAGGCGCTCCTGGGGCTGCTGCTGGGGGCCAGTCTGGGGGTGGGGACGGCGCTTTTGCTGGGCATCTGGCCGCGCCTTGAGCAAGGCGTGATGACCCTGGCGATTTTTATCAAGTCGACGCCCCTGGTGGCAATCGCCCCGCTGCTCACGATCTGGCTGGGGTTCGGTATGTTCCCAAAGATTATCATCACCGCCCTGCTGACTTTTTTCCCGGTGCTGGTCAACATGGTCAGCGGTCTGAATTCCACCGACCCGGCCCGCCTGGACATGCTGCGTTCCCTGTCCGCCAGCCGGCGGGAAACCTTACGGTACGTGCGGCTGCCCGAAATCGATGCCCTATTTTTTCGCCGCCCTCAAAGTCAGCGGACCGCTAGCCCTGATCGGGGCGGTGGTCGCCGAATGGACCGGAGCATCTGGGGGTCTTGGCAGGATTATGTGGCTGGCTTACACCAACCTGAATCTGCCGTTCTTGTTCGGGGCTGTATTCATCCTATCGACCAGCGGCATCCTGCTGTTTGCCATCATCCACGGATTGGAAAAAAGGGTGGTCTTTTGGAACCGCTGAATCTGCGTTGGTCGCTCTTCCTGTCTGGATTGGCTCTTGCGCTGATAATAAGCAGCGCACTGCTTACCGGCTGCGCACCTACCCAGCCGGCTGCCCCGACCGCTCAGCCGGATCCGCTGACATTCATGGCTGGCTACCGTCCCCAGGCTAACCTGCCTTTGTGGGGGTGTACGTTGCCCAGGAGCAGGGGTTTTTCGCTGATGAAAATCTTGATGTTACGATCGAACACTCGGCTGGCGGCGGGCAGCACCTGCAGCTGGTGACCTCCGGCGACGTGCAGGTAACGACCCAGGATGCCGCCGTGCTCCTGCAGCGCCGGGCTGACCCGGGGCTGCCTCTGGTATCAATCGCTTTGATCGGGCAGCGCGGTCAGCAGGCCTTCGCCGCACTGGCCTCCAGCGGGCTGGTCACCCCCCAGGATTGGGAAGGCCGCCTGGTGGGCTACAAAGGCACGCCCCCACCCGACCTGTTCGCCCTGCTGGCAGCCGCCGGGGCTGATCCCGCCCGGGTGGAGCTGGTCAATGTGGGCTTCGACCCCCGCGTGCTGACCGAAGGCCAGGTGGATGTCTACCCGGTCTTCAAATCCAACGAACCCTACTTGATCCAATCCTGGGGCTACGACCTCACCCTGTGGGACGCCGCCGACTACGGGGTGCCCACCCTGGGTCTGGCATACGTGACGAGCGAGGCGACCCTGCAGGCCCAGCCGGAGCGGCTGGTACGCTTCTTACGGGCAGCCCTGCGCGGCATCGAGTACGCCCAGGGCCAACCCCGAGGAAGCGGTCCAGGCGGTCATGCAGTACGCCGGTCCGGAGACCGACCCGGCGCATATGCGCTTCATGCTGGAGAGCGAGCTGGCGGATGCCCAGTGGACCGGCGACTGCCAGCCACGGCATCGGCTGGCAGACCCAGGAGCAGTGGTCCGCGCTGGCGGAGATGCTGGTGGAAACCGGCGCCATGCCGCCCAGCGACCCCTCATTGGCATTTACCACAGCAATCCTCGAGCAGGCAGCCGCCCCGCAGCCGTGAGGCAATCCTCTTCCTAGTGAGACCAACCTCCTCGCAGATAATCTGCTGGACGGACCGCGTAATCAGGGATTCCTCGCTGCACATCGGAATGGCAGCATGGTTGATTCTCAAAGCCTGCCGGCAATCTGCCCGTAAAACTGCCGGGCCTGCTCCATCACCTGCCGGTATTCGGCGCGTTCCCGAACTAATCCTAAATTAAACAGCCTCGCCCGGGCGCGCAGATCGGAGGCACCAGCCGCCTGCAGAATTGCCTGTGCCAGCGCGGCCGGGTCCGCCGGGTTTACCAGCAGCCCGTTCTCACCAGATGCGATCCATTCGCGCAGCGGCTCGATATCGCCCGCCACCGGGAAGCAGCCAGACGCCATGGCTTCAAGCAAGGTATTGGGGGTGCCGTCGTGGGTGCTGATCGACAGGGCTATTTGGGATTTCCGAAAAGCATCGGCCATTTCCAGCCGGTTCAGGTGCGGCAGCAGGGTTACATTCCCGCTCAAATTCAACTTTTGCAGCCAGCGCTCAGCTTCCGCCTCGCCCAACATGGCAGGGCACAGGATGCGTGCCTGCGGGTAGCGCCTCAGCACCGCTGGCAGCGCCTGGAAAAACGTATCGCTGCGCACATACGCACGCAGCCCGCGCGGGTTGATCAGGGTGAGCGGCTGGCTGGTCTCCAGCTCCGGTTCAGCGGGATGAAAGACCGCCAGGTCAATTCCCCCGCCTCCGGGCAGCACGATCCCCGGTTTTTCCTCCGCATACCCCCAGACCTGAGCCAGGCGCAGGTCACGGCGGCAGTCACAGTGCAGGGCACTGGCGCGGGCCAACGTCTGGCGGGTCAGCTTCCCCAGGGTTGGCGAACTGGCGGCGTGCAGAGTGAAATCATTGCCCCACACCGATACCAGCAGGGGCAGCCCGGGGGGGACAGCCTGGGCTGCCAGCATCCCCTCGTACGGTATGCGCATGGCATGCACCAGGTCCGGCTGGATGGATCGGATGATCTCGTCCAGGCTGGCCGCGGCTTTAGGCAGGCTGCGCGGCACAAACAGCTGCCGCAGGCGGGTGCGCAGCCCGGGAGGCGCCAACCGCTTGAGTGCGCTCCCAGAGCCTGCCTGCCCTCCCAATTCGGCGGCGCGGCTGAAGGCAACTGGCAGGATGTGCAGCGAAGTGAGCTGCAGCGCAGGCTGGCAGTGAAACAGCGATACCAGGTGAACTTCATCCCCCATTCCGGCAAAATAGCGGATCCAATTCAAGGCAATGGGCGAACGCCCATCCACGACAAACAGCAGTTTCATACACTCGTATTGTACCGGAGTACCTCAAACTACGTTTTCAAATTTACCGGGGTCTCCATCGCGAGGCCTTGAAGATCTATTTCACAGGCATGTCCATTAGAAAAGGCACAAATTCATTCCTGAAAAATACATTTCACACAATGCAGACCGGCAGGGTCGCTGCGATTCCGGTTGTCGAATTTCGAGAATACCCCGGATCAAAATCAATGGATTTCCTGAATAACAGCTCTCCACCGGGAAAATAATCACCTAACAGGACAAATATCGTCTATATATGTGAATAATTCCACTAAAAAAGGGAGATTTGAACCTGCATAATACAGTAGTACGTTGCGCAGCAACCGTGTGACGATTACTTGTGTTGGTAGTTGGTTTCATCAATTCATTTTCTAAGGAAGGGAAAACGATGTCGGATCCAAACACGATTGTCCACGATGTCATCGTGGTCGGGGCTGGTCTGGCAGGCACCTGGGCAGCCATGATTGCCGCCCAACAAGGAGTGAAGGATGTTGCAGTCCTGTCTAAAATCCACCCTCTGCGCTCCCACAGCGGGGCCGCACAGGGAGGCATCGCCGCCGCGTTGGGCAACATCCGCCCCGTCCCGGACAGCGGGCCGCGCGGCCCCCTGGAACAGCTTCCCCCGGCGCGGAGCCGGTGGACAACTGGGAGCTGCACATGTTCGATACCATTAAGGGTTCGGATTGGCTGGGCGACCAGGATGCGATCGAGATCATGGTCAAAGAGGCCATCGATATTGTCTATGAGTATGAGCACATGGGCTGTGTCTTCAGCCGCACGCCGGATGGGCGCATCGCCCAGCGCCGGTTCGGCGGTCACAGCGCCCCCCGGGCAAACTATGCCGCCGACTGGACCGGGCACGTGCTGCTGCACACGATCCACGAACAGGCCCTCAAACACAATGTGAAATTTTATTCCGAGTGGTACTGCATGGACCTGATTGTCGAAGACAATGTCTGCCGCGGCATTGTTGCCATGGATATCCTCAGCGGCAAAATTTACACCATGCGCGCCAGGGCGGTCATGTTCGGCACCGGTGGTTACGGGCGGGCATATAAAATCACCTCAAATGCCTATGCGAATACCGGCGACGGGGTCGCCATCGCGTATAACGCCGGCATCCCCCTGATGGACATGGAATTCGTCCAATTCCACCCCACCGGGCTGTACAAGCACGGCATCCTCATGTCAGAAGCCTGCCGCGGCGAAGGCGGTTACCTGGTCAACCGGCAGGGCGAGCGTTTCATGGAAAAATACGCCCCCGATAAAATGGAGCTCGCCCCGCGCGACCTGGTCAGCCGCTCCGAACAGCTGGAGATCGACCAGGGGCGCGGCATTGGCGAAGATGGCGAAGGCATCTACCTGGATCTGCGCCACCTCGGGCGCGAGCGCATCCTGGCAGCGCCTGCCGCAAGTGCGCGAGCTGGCGATCGATTTTGTGGGCGTCGACCCGATCGACAACCTGGTGCCGATCCAGCCCACCGCCCACTACAGCATGGGCGGCATCCCTACCAAAGCCACTGGTCAGGTCATTTGTGATGCCGATGGAACGCCGGTCAGTGGATTTTTTGCCGCCGGGGAGTGCGCCTGCGTCAGCGTGCACGGCGCCAACCGCCTGGGCACGAACAGCCTGCTGGAAGCCTCCGTATTCGGGCGGCGGGCCGGTTTTGCTCTGGCCCAATTCATTGCGAGCGGCCCCAAGCTGCAGTCGATCAGCGGCGACCCGGCTGAAAAACAGCGCCAGCGGGTGGCACGCCTGATGGAAACCAACGGCAAGCCCGCGGTATCCGTCGAAAAGATCGCCCAGGAGCTGAAAACCGTCATGACCAACCAGGCGGGTATCTTCCGGGATGGGGAGCGCCTGCAAAAAGCCCAGCAGAAAGTCAAAGAACTCCAGGATCGCTACCGGGAGGCGCGCGTGATGGACACCAGCACCCGCTTCAACACCGACGTCCTGGGTGCCCTGGAAACCGAGCACCTGCTGGACTTCAGCGAGCTGATTGTGGCAGGCGCACTGGTGCGCACCGAAAGTCGCGGGGCGCACTTCCGCACCGATTTCCCGAGCCGCGATGACGAGAACTGGCTCAAGCACACTCTGGCATACAAAACCCCCACCGGCCCCCGGCTGAGCTACAAACCGGTCAACATCGATTGGGAGAAGTACCCGCCCCAGGAACGAAAATATTGATCCGCCCCGGAAGAAACCTGGTAAACAAGGAAAGCGAGCATGTCAACCAACGGTAAACAACAAACCGCAACCCTCCGGGTCCAGCGCTTCAACCCGGACAAAGATCAAAAACCCTACCTGCAGGAGTTCCAGGTGCCGGTCACCTCTGAAACGACCATCCTGGATGCCCTGCACCAGGTCAAATTCGAGCAGGACGGCAGCCTGACATTCCGCCGCTCGTGCCGGCATGCCATCTGCGGCAGCTGCGCCATGAATGTCAACGGGAAGAACATCCTGGTGTGCAAGACCTCCCTGCGCAGCCAGCTGGATAGAAACGGACGGGTGACCGTCCGCCCGCTGCCTTACCTGCCCATCATCAAGGACCTGGTCGTGGACCGGTCCGCATTCTGGGAACAGTACCAGCGCGTCAAACCCTGGCTGATCCCCCCGGCGGACATCCCGGAAAAAGAATTCCGCATGTCTCCGCAGGAGGTGGAAGCCCTGAATAACGCCGAAACCTGCATCATGTGCGGCGCCTGCTACTCTTCGTGCCAGGTAGTCGCCATGAACAAAAAATATATCGGACCACATGCACTGTTGAAAGCTTTCCTGCGTGTGCTGGACCCACGCGACTCGGCCCCTACGGAGCGCCTGCAAGACCTGGACGGGGGCGACGGCGTGTACCGCTGCCACACCATCTTCAACTGCATCGACGCCTGCCCCAAGGGGCTCAACCCCACCGAGGCCATCGAAACTTTACGCAAGCTGGTCCAGAAACGGCAGTCATTTGAAGCCCAGCGGGGTGAGCGCCAGCAGCATCTCAGCGAAACCCCAGCGCCGGTCGCCGGCGACTGACGCCCAACCCGGAAACAAGGAGCAGACATGTATACAAGCACTGGTTTTATCAGCTTCGTCCTGCGCCGGGTATCCGGCGTGGCCCTGGTGCTGTACCTGGGCATGCACATGTGGGTCATCGGCTCGGCCCTGTCTGGGCCCGAGGTGTTCGATACCCGCCTGGCTGCCGTGCAAACCCCCATCTTTAAGCTGCTGGAAATCGCCCTGCTGGCAGCCGTGGTCTACCATGCCTTCGACGGCATCCGCTTGTTGATCGTGCATTATTTTAAAGTGACCGAGTACCGCAAGAGCATGTTCTACGCGGTGTTCGTGGTTTCCGCCATCCTGGTGATCGCCGGGGGCATCCCGCTCTTGATGTTCATGCTGGAAGGATAAACAAGGAGAACACAATGCGAATCTTTCAAATGCAGCGTTTTACGGCGATTGCCCTGCTGGTCTTTCTCACCATCCATATGGTGGTGGTGCACTACCCGCCTTTTCACATCGATTTCAGCCGGATCATCGACCGCATGGCGCAGCCCGTGTGGAAAGTGATTGATATACTGTTCCTGTTCTCCGTGCTGATCCACGGCCTGACCGGGGCCTATATGGTCATCACCGACCTGCAGAACTTCAACCGCTACCGGCGGGTGTTAGCCTGGGGTGCGGTCGTGCTCGGGGTGGTGGCCTTTATTTACGGCGCGGCTACCATCTGGGCCTTCCAACCTCCGGCCGCGGTCACCGGGCTGCTGCCCTGAATTGTAATCAATCAGCCGGAATATCGACTTAAGCGTGCGATCAGTCCACGCGATCACCAGCTCTGGTGGTCGTGTGGTTTTATTAATAAAGCCCGGCTGATCGCGTGGAGCCCTGGCTCACTCCCCCAGCAGCCCCAGCTCCTGGACCACCCGGATGGCGCGGGCGAATTCCTCCGCCATGCGCTCCAGGTTGATTTCTTCCAGCGCAATCCGGTAGGATTCCCGCCCCATGTCCCGCAAACGGACAGGGTCGGATAGACCTTGCCGCAGCGCGTCTTCCAGCGCCTGCCCATCCCCCGGCGGCAAGAGCCAGCCGTTGCCCGGGCGCACCATGTCGTCCTGGGTGCCGTCGCCCTTAGCCACAATGACCGGCAGGCCGTAGCCAAGCGCTTGCTGGACCGCCAGCCCGCCCGTACCCGGCAGCACGAACAGGTCAGCTTCTCGGAAAGCCGCACCCAGCGGGGCTCCGCGCAGCGCCCCGCTGAAGGTCACCCGTGGATAAACCGCCGCGGCAGCCCGTTCGAATTCCTCGCGTGCCGGGCCATCCCCGACCACGACCAGGCGCGGCTGCATTTCCTGGGGCAGGGCCGCGCAGGCGCTGAACAGCAAATCCAGGCGCTTGCGGGCCTGCAAACGCCCGACGAACAGCACGCTCAATTCCCGGCCTCCGGTAATGGGCCGCTCCGGCATATCCCAGGTGGGGCGCGGCGCGGCCGCGTTGGGCGCCACGAACACCCGCTCGGCGGGCATGCCTGCCTGGATATACTCCTGCGCGCCGCGCCGCGAATAAGCGATCACGCCGTCCAGCCTCTGTAAGAACGACTGCCTCTCACGGGTGCGCAGCCGGCCCAGCATGCCGGAGAGCGGCGACGCGCCTAACCCCCAGCCTAACACCGGGCGCCGGCGGGCGTGCATCCACGCCACCGCCCGGCGCGTGCTCGGGTAGCGCGGGTTGGCTTCCACAACCAGCACCTGAGGGTCATACCCTGCCAGCCAATCCAGCAGCCCGGGCTGCCAGCACAGGTACAGGGGCGAAGCCGGGTTCGCAAAATGACGGTTGCGGCCCGGCACCAGGCTGGCTCCCCCCAGGCGCTCAGCAACCGGGATTTCTTCGACCGGCAGCGGCTGCCCGGCAAAGACCGCCATGCCATCCGGAATGTGACCCGCGAGCAGCTCGACGAACGGCGCCCGGTAGAGCGGCAGCACGCGCTGCTGCAGCCCCACCCGGCCGCGCACGAATTCCGCAGGCTGTTCAGCCGCGGCCATGATCGAATTCCTGCGGGATGCCCACGAGGTAAGCTTTCCAATCCAGCTCGGTGAGGCTGGCGATGACCGGGTAACCGCTGCTCATCCGGCAAATCCGGTAACCTGCGCTGGTAAGGGCCTCCCAGGCAGCCTCAGCAGCCGACTGCCCGTGTAATTCCACGAACAGCAACGGGCGCCCATCCGCCAGCAGCCGCTGCATACCCGGCAGTGCCAGCACTTCGCCCCCTTCCAGGTCCATTTTCACCGCCTGCGGCAGCGGGCGGCCGCGGACGTAGATTTCTTCATCCAGGCTGATTCCAGGCACTTCAATGGTCTGGGCATAATCAAAATCACGCCCGGCGGAACCAGCCGCTTTGCCGGTGTCATCGGAGGGACCCACCAGGAACTGCACCGGCCCGGATCGGCCGCTCACCGCCGCCGGGAGCACTTCCACCACGCCATCCAGCCTATTCAACGCTACATTTTCGAGCAGGCGCACCACGTTCTGAGGCAGGGCTTCAATCGCCAGTACGTGCCCCTGCGGGCCGACCGCCCGCGCCAGCAGCAAGCTGATGTAGCCGATGTTGGCGCCCAGATCATAAGCCGTCCATCCCGGCTGCACCCACGCCCGGATGGCAGCCTGCAGATCCATTTCGTACGTCCCCAGCCAGCAATCCTTTTCGGATTGCAAATCCAGCGCCATACGTAATCCGCGCAAATCCCCGCCAGAGATCTCGACCTTGGTGATCCCGGCGGGCGCGGCCCGGTTGAGCAATGTGCGCAAACCCGAGCTGAGCGGGCCCAGCCGGTAAAGGGCGCGTTTCACCGGCTGCGGCAGCCAGCCGGCAGCCCTGGCAGCCAGGGACAGGAATGGTTTGCTCATCGGTATGGATTAACCTTCCAGGAGTGCGCTGGCATAAGCCGCTACCATGCTGGTCTGGTCGAAACAGGCTTCAGCCCGGCGGCGTGCTCCGGCCCGGTAATCTTCCCGGTTGGCAAGCAGTACGTTCACTGCCGCCGCCAGAGCTTTCGAGTCAGGCGGGTCGAGCAGCCACGGGTCGCCGCCGTAAGGCACAACCGCACCGGAGGCCGCATCGACCAGCTCGGTGAGCGCCCCGGTCGCATACGCCGCAACCGGCAGCCCGCAGGCCAGGGCCTCGATCACCGAATTCGGGCAGGCCGGGTTGAGATCACCGGAAAATAAAAAATCGGCCGAGCGGTCCACTGCCGGAATCTGCTCACGCGGCACCAATCCCAGCCAGCGGACCGGCACGCGGGCCTCCCGGCTGGTGATTGCCTGCAGTTCGGGAGTGACCTTCCCGGCAACCAGCAGTTCTACGGGCAGCTCATGATCTGCCTGCAGGCGATCTGCCAGGGTCAGGGCGTGTTCCAGGCCCAGCTCGTAGCCGCCCATCAAGCTGCCCTCCACCAGCAGCATCCGCCTGAGATCCGCATGTCCGCGTTCGGGAAGCTGCCTCGGGCCTTCCGGTGAATAAAAGGATAAATCAACCCCGTTGTGAATCACCCGGTGCGGTACAGGAGTCGGACCCGCGGCACGCTCCCACCAGCCGCGGGCGAACTCGCTCTGGTAGACAATGCGATCGACCAGCCGTGTGCGAATCACCTGCAGCAGCCAGTTGCCGTACTCGGAGCGGAGGGAGTGGCGTGCTCCGACCGGGCTGGAGCTCCCCGCGCGCCGGACCCGGTGCAGCCAGTTGCGCCCGTCTAGCCGCTGGACGATGGGAATACCCCGCCGGCGCGCGCGCCACAAGCCGCCCAGATGGCGCGTGCCGCCCACGACCAGCACCGCCGCGTACTGGAAAATCGGCTAACTCATACGTGACCTCGACCCCAAGCTGCTGGAGGCCGTGTGCCAGGCGCGCTTGAAACGACACCATCCCGCCCACCCCCTGCAGGCGCGGTACCAGGCAGACCCGGCGGCTCATGGGAGCGACCCTGCTGGCGGCCGCGGGCGCTGGCCAACCCGCCGGGCTGGCACCCCGGCCCAAATTTCATCTTCACCCGTTGAGTCAAGCAGCACGGCGTTCGCACCGACCACGGTACCCCTGCCCACGGTCAGCACCCCCTCTTTGCCCAGCACCTTGCAGCCCGGGCACAGGATCACCTCATCGGCAACCACCACACCCGCAAACCTGGAGCGTTCGGCGGGCTGGTAAATATCGGCCCGCCCGATTGTCACCCCCGGGTAGAGCTTGATGTTGGCGCCCATTTTCGTTGAGGAGTGGATGACTGTGCCAAAACCGCCGTGCTCCACCGTCAACCCCGGCCCGATCTCCACCCCCAGCGGGATCTCCAGGCCGAGCATTTTGAGAGCCAGGTATGCCGCCCGTCCCCAAATGCGGGACCGGCGGGCGTACACCAGCCGGGTATAGAGATCCTGTTTGCCTGCTGCCATGCTTCGATTAAACCACAATCACTCTAACTTCGTTGCGATTACCGGGTCTATCGAAAAAAATTCGATCGAATGAACTATGCTGGATGTTTGAGCACCAATCCCCTTGCCCAATTCCTCGACGATTTTGCCAATGCTGTACCGGCAGCATCAGAATTACTTGCCGCGTGTAAAATATACAGACAGAAGGTTCTGCAATTCACTTATTATCAGCGGGCGCGAGGAGAAAATTGACCGGATGATACTTTTCCGTTCGAAGCGTGGCAGATCAAGATGATCGCCTGGCTGGTCGAAGTTTTGCAGCTGGCCTGGGGCGCAGCCACCTTCAACCCAGAAGCCTATGCCACAGCCCTTTCGCAGCCGGGCGGCACCACCCTGGCGCTGGCAGTCCTGCTGATCGCCGGGATCTCGCTGACCGCCGGGCAGAGCATCGTCCTATTTGCCAACCAGGTGCCCAAACGGCGCTGGTTGGGCAGCCTGCTGGGCGGCAGCCTATTTTTGTTCGCCACGGTCGTCTTCTGGGCTCTGTCGATCTGGCTGATCCTGGAAGTCTTTCTGGGCGAGAGAGTTTCTTTCCGGACGGTCCTGCCCATCGTCGCACTCAGCTATGCACCGTACTGGCTCGGATTCCTGGTGCTGCTGCCGTACCTGGGGCATCTCCTGGAAAAAATATTTCCTATCTGGGTCTTTTTTGCCCTGCTGGTGGGCATTGGCACGACCTTCCAGCTCGCAGTCTGGCAGGCGCTGGCGACCTGCCTGCTGGGCTGGCTGTTTTACCGTTTGCTGACCCTGATTCCCATCCTGGACATCAACTCCTGGCAGCGTAGGCTCTTCCGGAGAGTTGACCCGGATCACAACCTGCAGGAGGCTGGTGAGCTGGTCGATTCCCTGGTCGAGGCAACCCGCCTCGGTGTAGACCTGCCGCCAGGAGAGGAGGAAGGGCCATGAGCTGGCTGGGTGAATTTATCGGCTTGCTGGTGGTACTGCTGATCTTCTTCATGCTGGCGATTGCCCTGACGGCTCCATTTGAGACCCTGGGCTGGTGGTCCGGCTGGTCGAAGCGCAGCGTGGAGAAAGAAATGTCCCAGGGCAGGCTCAAGCCTCGCCCGGATGCCAACTCAAACGCCAGCCATTATCTGCTGTTTTTTACCGGCATCCTGGGTTTTGAAGGCGGCGCCGCGGGCGGGCGCGAACTGCGTTTATTGGAATCAATTGCCACCCGATTACCCGGTGATGTAGTCGTTGTGCACGATGTGTTCCCCTACTCCGTCAGCAACAACCCCTTGAGCGGGGAACGTTTATTCGCTGGCACCTGGAAATGGGTGGATCAGCGGCGGCGGAAGCTAAAATCCCTGGTCAATTTCTACAATTACTTGATTGTGTCCCGCAACCTGTTCCAGGTAGCCGTCTCTGCTGACCCGCGCTACGGGCCGCTGTACAATGTGGGGGTCGCCCGCGAAATGGTGCAGAGCCTGGTCGAACAGGGCTACCCGCCGGGCAGCAGCAAGCCGGTGACCATCGTGTGCTACAGCGGTGGAGGTCAGATCGCAGTCGGCAGCGCGCCGTACGTGCAGCGCGCCCTGCGCTGCCCGGTACGGATCGTCTCGATCGGGGGCGTGATGACCGACGACCGCGGCATCGCCAGCGTGGACCGCCTGGTGCACTTGCAGGGGTCACGCGACCCGGTCACCTGGATCGGCAAGCTGCTCTACCCCGGGCGCTGGCCCATCCTCACCGAGTCCGCCTGGAACAAGGCGCGCCGCGCCGGGCGCATCACCACCATCCCGGTCGGCCCGATGACCCATTTCGGGCGCAGCGATTATTTCTCCCACTCGGCGAAATTCGAAAATGGTCAGACCTACGTCGATAAAATCGCCGAGATCTCCGCCCGCGCCATTTTGGATGGCTGATGCGTAGCTGAAACGCTCCGCGGATGGCAAGGTTTCCGGATGCGACCACCTTCCTCACAGACGATCTGCTGGAGAGGGGAATTTCACAGGAATTCCTCCCCTTCGCTGCGCTCAGGATCGGAATGACAGCTAACCGTACCCATGCCGCCCTGTGGCAGACCCACGCCTCCGCCGCTCCGTGCGGTGACATTCGGCACTTGCCCGGCGAGCGCCGGTGGTGGATAATCGAGTCAGGCGCGCCGTGAACCATTTCTCACTATTCTTCAGGAGAATAATGGGTGACTAACTTTTCCAGGAAATGGATATATATTTGCACTTGGATCTGTATTGGAAGTAGTCTTTTATTGATCACAGCTTGTACAATTAGAAACCAAATTATTAATTCGACTTTGCCTCATGTGAATAATCCACTAACTATCCGAATATCAAATCGGATATGGTTGATCGACGCCGATAAACAGGAAGTTGTTGGTCATCCCCTTGAATTGGATCGAATTAAGGAATTACGAGGCACCTATTCTGGAAATGTGGTCGCCACACAGCGCCAAAAAATGTACATCAGTAATTACTCAGACCAATCAGAGACGATGGTAGGAAGTGGCGTTTTCACAATCGATTGGATATCAGGAGAAGTGAAAGAGATTAATAATATTCGAGCTCCAAACAATCTACTATTAGCACCTAACAATCTGCTTTATGTTTCTGGTGCAAGCAATACCATTCTTGTCATTGACCCAACTCAGGACAAAGAGATAAGTGAAATAGTATGCAATGATTTTGGAGACAATAGATCTCTTTCTACTACAGACAATATCATCTATGCTACTTATGCGCATGGGATTTGTGTAATCGACGCGCTGGACAACAAAATAATTAAACAATCGCCAAACATTATTGAAACCTTATATGGCAGTACAATCTTATCCAATTCCAAAGCCTACCTGCTCCATTTTGACAGTATTAAAGTCGTTGATCCCAATACGTGGCAGAGATTAGATGTTATTAATTTGGATGGGGGAAACACCCAATTCATAGCTGATACGAGAAATGGAAAAATCTATGTTACTCAATGCGACGCTGAGTCCAAAATAAATTTGCTAACTATTATTGAAACCTCGACCGATACAATATCAAATCGGTTAAACGTTGGTCAGCAATGTGACAGGATAAGTATTGGTTCAAATAACATGGCTTACATAACAAATCGAGGTGAATTTTCAATATCTGTCATTGATATTCGAACTGACAAAATTATTGAAACGATTCAGTTGCATTCCGATTAACAGGCACCTGCAACCCTAAGTTGTATTCCTTTGTTTCTATCCAACCAGCTATAAAGGAGTTGTAAAAAATTCACGAAGGAGAGAAAACTTGAATTCTTTGGTTCCATTTGCTCGCCGTATCGCTCTGAATAGACTGATTATCCTTAGATACCCATTATTTAGAAATAGTAGATACAAAATTAGGTGAGGAACAATGCATGTTGGCTAATAACAAACGAAGGCTGGCATATTTCGGATTAATTCTTGTTATCTTATTAATACCAATTTTGATTTTTATATCGTTTATTGAAATAGTTCAAAATCAATTTATCGAGCTGCATATAGAATCTCCTTCTGCTTATTTGCCCAGGGGTGATTGGTTATCCACAGAACACACAATAAAGGTATTCCAGGATAGCCAAAATAAATACTACATTTGGCACAGAGAAACGAGTGTATACGACAAAACCTATGATTTGGGAAGTCCTTATGATTCATGGAATTCTGTTTTTAATTATTTTGATCACAAATTATCAGAACTTGGTTGGAAATCATCTCAGGAGCAAGCATACAACCCTTGTGAATTATTTTTAGCAGAGTCATTTTTTCCGCCAGATGAGAACGCATATGTAACTTTTCGACAAAATGATTCAAAAATATTAGCAGAAGAACCAATAATTTGTTTGGCAATTTGGTCAGTAGCTAATAACGGAGAAAATATTCGTGAATACAAAATCGTATTATCAACGATCAATCCTTCTTTCTTTACAAGATGGGCAAATAATTATCTTGATTGAATTTCATCGAAATCTCGCTTGCTTGTAAATTATATTGCGTGAAGGCACTTTACTTGCCCGCCGAACGCCGGCGCGGACGGAACACTATCCAACATGTTGTCATTCCGCGGCCCCGGTGCTTTTCCGGGGCAAGGAATCCCTATCGCGACCAACATCCTCACAGACGGTCTGCTGGAGAGGTGCTCTCCGCAGGGATTCCTCGCTCCGCTCGGAATGACAACGAAGAACGCCCCGGTGCTTTCCCGGTCGTCGTACACCGCCAGGGCAAGGAATCCCCAATACGACCATCCTCCTCCCAGACGGTCTGCTGGAAAGGTAATGCTTGTAGGGATTCCTCACTACGATCGGAATGACAAATTAATTTCCCCGGACAATCAAATGACATTCGCCACTTGACGGCTGCGCTTGCTGCGCCCAGAATCGATTCAACTGACGGAAAACCGCCTTTCGTTCAAATCTCTGCAACATGCCCCGCCGATACTATGTCTATATCCTGTCCAGCACGCGCGGAACCCTCTATACCGGGGTGACCAATGATCTCATGCGCCGGGTTGCCCAGCACAAAAACGAAACTGGTTCAGCGTTCACCGCAAAATACTCGGTCAACCGTCTGGTGTATTTTGAGGAAACGACCGATGTTTACAAAGCGCTTGATCGCGAGAAGGAGATTAAAAGCTGGCGGCGAAGCAAAAAGTTAGCGTTGATCCGAGAGTTTAACCCCACCTGGATTGATTTGTCAGAAGATTGGTAGCTGCAGCTGCTGTCATTCCCGATGCGACCATCCTCCTCACGGACGGTCTGCTGGAAAGGTAACGCCCGTAGGGATTCCTCACTGCGTTCGGAATGACAATATGGTTGTCATTCCGCGCCCCGGTGTAGTTCCGCGCCCCGGTGTAGTTCCGGTCGTCGTATACCGCAGGGGCAAGGAATCCCGGATGCGACTGCCGTGTATTCAGACGGTCTGCTGGAATGGTGATGTCCACAGGGATTCCTCACTTCGTTCGGAATGACAATCAGGATGTCATTCCGCGCCCCGGTGCTTTTCCGGGGCAAGGAATCCCTATTGAAACCATCCTCCTCACTGACGATCTGCTGGAAAGGTAATGCTCATAGGGATTCCTCTCTTCGTTCGGAATGACAACAAAAACAACAACCGCTGCCCCGGTGTATTTCCGAGGGGTGGAATCCCGGTTGCGGCTACCTTTCGTTCAGATTATCTGCTGGAGAGGTCATGCCCATAGGGATTCCTCGCTTCGCTCGGAATGACAACGCAGAACGCCCCGGTGCTTTTCCGGTCGTCGTACACCGCCGGGGCAAGGAATCCCCAGTGCGACCAACCTTCCTCACAGACGGTCTGCTGGGAAGGTGATGCCCACAGGGATGCCTCCCTCCGGCTCCCTCTCTCCGCGCGGGACAGGCGGCATGACAACAATTATCCTGCCAACCGCTCCCCATCCCTTATAATATAGACAACAAACATCCAATTTACTTGAAAGGAGACCCATGCTTCATTTTCAAAACCAGGTCCAGATCGACCGCCCGGTGGAAGATGTTTTCCCCTTCGCTACGGCGCCCGAAAATTTCCCGAAATGGAATTATTACGTGCAGTCGGTCACCCGGACCAGCCCCGGCAACGGCGGGGTGGGCGCCGAATACCACCAGGTGCGCCGCGAGGATGCGCAGCGACCTGCGGGTGGTCGCGTATCACCGCAACCAGAAAATTGTCATCGCAACGATCCCGCCCTCGCGGCCCGAAGCGCGGCGGGAAATGGTCTTTGCCCGCACAAACGGAGGGACGCTCATCGCAGACTCGTGGCAGCTCAGCTTCGGCAGGTTCGGCCCGCTCGAGCAGCTTGCCGCCGGGCGGGTCAAAAATGCCGTGGCGGAAAACCTGGCAGCGGCTCAAGGAGCTGCTCGAACAGGGGCACACCCACCTGCAGGATGGGCGCCGCGTCACCCTGGGCTGAGTTCAACCCCGGATTTAAACATTTATTCCCGGTTTATCACGCCTCGTGAAAGATGACGCTGTCCGGCCTGCCGGGCAGGTATTTCACCTGGATGACTTCTCCCTGGCGCACCCTGACGATGTTTTCTTCACGCACCGGGATGACCGCCTGCGCCTGGAACGGAGGACCATCTTTCGGATGCACCTCCAGCAGGATCAGGAATGTATGCACACGCAAACGGCCGCGCTGTACACCACCAATCTGCGTAAAATTTACTGTCGTGGCAGGCGCTGTGGGCGCGTTCAGGTAGCGCAGCGTCGTGAGGGCAGCCCGCCCATAAACAAACAGCCCGAAACCACCCAGCGCAACCAGGATCACCGCCAACCAAGGGTTTAATCCACCAAGCCACCAGGCCAGCAGCGCGGCCGGGATAAGGAAAAGGCTGATTGCCACCAGGGTGATCCCGCCCGGAGTGAGCTGTTGGTGAAAGATGGTTTCGATGGAGAATTCAGCCGCCATCTGGTCGATCATTCGGCGAGCCTGCTCGAAGTCAAGACCGGATAGCTGTTGGAACCGCTGGATGGCTTCTGTGCGCTTCCCAGAAATCAGGAGCTGCTTGACCGAATTCATAGCTTCGGCATCCAGCGTGTTTTCCAGACCTGGATGGGGCGAGCCGCCCCTGTCCTGAACCTGCAGCAGTGAATTGCAGTAGATACAGAACCACGGACCGTCAACAGGAGGTTGGCGCAGCGGGGCGCCGCAGTTGGGGCAATTCAATGCTTCGACCGGCATCCTTCCCTCCTAAGCCTGGTAATCTTGGGTTGGCGGAATTATACATGACAACGATCCTTGCAAGACTGGCGATCTTTCGCCGGTCAACGTGGAGTTACTGGCCCGGGGAGGTTAACGCTACACTGGCAGAGCCAGCTTATGAAAATGCATATCGCTCAGGCGCTGCCCTTTGGGTAAAACCGGGATGGCGGTCAGTCAGAGCCCCCTGGATGCCGGGGAATAACCTTTCAGCCCGTGCGGGGTTAATGTCTGTGCCTGCCTGCGATGTTAATAAGCTGAAAACACCCCGCATCCTGCCCAAATTCGAGTAGAATTTCCAGTTAGATACAACGGACAGCACTCCAATGGAAAGGTCATCGATGAGCCAGACACCAGTTAGCAGCCCCAACGGACGTACGCGGGTTGTCATCACCGGGATGGGTATGGTTTCGCCTCTCGGATTGACGGTCAGCGCGACCTGGGATAATTTCCTTAAAGGTTGTTCGGGGATCGGCCCCATCACTCAATTCGACGCCAGCGGGCTGCCAGTCCGCATCGCAGGCGAAGTGCGTGATTTTAATCCCGGGGATTACATGAGCCCCAAGGAAGCCCGCCGCATCTCGCGCGGCGCCCAGCTGGTGATTGCTGCCCTGCAGATGGCTCTTACGGATGCTGGTCTGGAAGCCCCCCTGGAGAACGGCGAGCGCGCCGGAGTCGTGCTGGGGACCGGGGCAGGCGGCCTGGAAATTGCCGACCGCGAGCTGCTCGTTCTGCGCAGCCAGGGCTACAACAAAGTCAGCCCGTTTGCCATGGTGGGATTCCTGCCCAATATGCCCGCTTACCATGTCAGCCTGATGTCCGGCGCAAAAGGCCCGATCAGCACGGTGGTGGCAGCCTGCGCCAGCGGGACGCAGGCCGTCGGGGATGGCCTTGAGCTGATCCGTGGGAACAAAGCCGACATCATCCTGGCGGGCGGAGTGGAGGGCCTGATCCATCCGACTGCCGTTATTGGTTTTGCGCGGCATGGGAGCCTGTTCCACACGCAACGACCAGCCTGAGCGCGCCATGCGCCCGTTTGACCTGGAGCGGGACGGCACGGTGATCAGTGAGGGGGCCGCGATCCTGGTGATGGAACGCCTTGAGCACGCCATCCAGCGCGGAGCCACCATTTATGCCGAAATCCTGGGCCACGCCTCTTCCTCGGACGCCTTTCACATTGCCACCCCCGACCCGGAAGCCGCCGGAGCGGTGCGCGCCATGCGCTGGGCCCTGGAAGATGCCCGTGTGCATCCCGACCAGGTGGATTACATCAATGCCCACGGTACTTCCACCCCGCTCAATGACAGCACGGAAACATTTGCCATCAAGCGTGTCTTCGGCGAGCGAGCGTACCAGCTGCCGGTCAGCAGCAGCAAGTCCCTCCTGGGTCACACGCTGGGTGCCTCCGGGGCGATTGAAGCCATCCTGTGCATCAAGGCCATCCAGGAAAGCCTCATCCCGCCCACCTGGAACTACGAAACTCCCGACCCGGCCTGCGACCTGGACTACGTGCCCAACGCCCCCCGCCCGGCGCCGCTCGAGATCGTCCTATCGAATTCGTTCGGCATGGGCGGTCAGAATGCCTGCCTGGTGCTGGGCAAATACCAACCCGGCGCACCCGCCTGAAAGCTCCTTGCCCGCACAGTCCTATCCTGGGTGCTGCCTGGGCTGAGCCTCCGGCGTAACCTGGAGATACCCCGTGGAATCCATGCTGCGGCTTTACCCCCCGCCCGGCGAGTACATCTCGCTCAGCGGCGCATACCTGGCGCACGACCTGCACCAGCTCGGCCACGCGCACTTCACTCGCAGCGGGCGTCCCTACATCTATGCCAATTTCATCACCAGCCTGGACGGGCGGATCGCCATCCCTCGCTCCGGGGAGGCTGGCCTGGTGGTTCCCAAACAAATCGCCAATCCGCGTGATTGGCGCCTCTTCCAGGAGCTGGCTGCTCAGGCGGACCTGGTCATCAGCAGCGGGCGCTACCTGCGTGAATGGGCCGCAGGCAAAGCCCAGGAAATTCTGCAGGTGGACGATCCCCAATTTGCAGATTTGCGCCATTGGCGGCAGGCGCACGGCCTGGCCCCCCAACCCGATCTGGCGATTATCAGCGCCAGCCTGCGTTTCCCCATTCCGGAGGTGCTGACAGCCGGCGGGCGCCAGTTTGTGGTGTTTACCCCGGCCGGGGCAGACCCTGCGCGCGTGTCAGAAATTGAACGCCGCGGTGGAAAAGTGGTCGCAGGCAGTCAGGAAAAGCTAGACGGGGCTGAGATGGCGGCTCAGATGGCAGGTTTGGGCTACCGGGCGGTTTACTCCGCCGCGGGTCCGCAAATCCTGCACATGCTGGCGAGCGGGGGTGTCCTCAACCGCCTGTACCTGACCTTTGCCTTGCGCCTGTTGGGTGGTGAGCCATATGCGGGGATCGTGAATGGCCCGCTGCTGGAACCGCCAATCGGTTTCACGCTGGGCAGCCTGTATTATGATTCGGCTGCGCTGGAAGGCGTTGACCAGCTATTCGGGACGTTTGAACGCCAGTTAGGCTAATCAATACACCAGGCTGCTTTGCCCTGGTGGGAAACATCCAGTTCCCTGGCTGCTCCGCTCTGCGGGGCAGTCTTTTCAAAACGCTGCGCGTGCTGCGTTTGGAAGAGCAATTATTACCCTGCGGAGCAAAATAAAACATCGTTCCACCGGATACTGGTGGAAAGAGAATAATCCCAAAGCCTCAATTCACCCAGTTGTAAGGATACGGCAGCTCGATCTCGCTGGCTTCATCCAGGCGCTGGCGGTGCTCCTCCGCCAGCTCCCAACCGCTGGCGCCAAGGTTATCGTTCAACTGCTCCAATGTGCGCGCCCCGATGATCGGCGCAGTCACTCCTGGGCGGTGCAGCACCCAGTTCAAGGCTACCTGGGCCGCGGTTTTCCCTTCAGCTTCTGCCACCGAGAGGAGCTCATCCACAATTTGCCAGGTGCGTTCATTGGCGTACGTATCCCACTTTTCGCTCCAATCCTGTTCGGTCGCGGTGTCGACGCGCGTCCCTGCCAGCGGTGCCTGCATCCCGCGCCGGTATTTGCCGGTCAGCCAGCCGCCGCGCAGCGGGCTCCAGGGGATCACACCCACGCCCTCGTTTTCACACACTCGCAGCAGCTCCCATTCGATCACCCGATCCAGCAGGTTGTAAAGGGGCTGCAGGCAGGAGAAGGGCTCCCAGCCATGGGAACGGCTCAGATCGATGGCTTTCTGCAGCATCCAGCCAGAAAAATTACTGGCACCCAGGTAGCGCACTTTGCCGCTGCGCACCAGTGTATCCAGGGTCATCAGAGTTTCCTCCAGCGGGGTGTGCGGGTCCCACATGTGCACCTGGTACAGGTCCAGGTAATCGGTATTCAAGCGGCGCAGACTGGCTTCCACACCGCTCAGGATGTGCTTACGACTCAAACCGATGTCATTGGTTCCTGGGCCCATGCGGAAGCGCACCTTGGTGGCAATCACGAGTTCGTCCCGGCGCTGGTTCTGCAGCCAGCGCCCCAAAATTTCCTCCGACAGGCCGCTGCTGTAGACATCGGCGGTATCGATAAAATTCCCACCGGCTTCGTAAAAACGGTCGAGAATCTGGTAGCTGGTATCTTCACTGGATTCCCGCCCAAATGTCATCGCCCCCAGGCACAATTCACTGACGCGCAGACCTGTCTGGCCCAACTGGCGGTAATTCATTTGCCACCTCCTGAATTGCGCCCAGCCAAAAACCCCGGCCTGATCCAGGCTGGTTTTTCAGGCGGGCAAGCATTATTTTTGGTTTTCGATAGATGTATAAAAATTGTAACACGCCGGGCTGGAAACACCGGACAGCGACCGGTGGGCTAATGGAGCATTTCCACCGGGACGTGGTGGATGCCCGCTCTCAGCTCGCGATGCAGATGCCTGACCGTGCTGCCCAATTGATCTTGCGGAATACACACCGAGATTGCCTGCCCATGGCCCGCCTGCGCCAGGGCAATCAGGCGCGCCCCGCTGCGGCTCAGGGCACTTAAGCCCGGCCTGACAATCGTATCATCGGCGGAGGGCTGGAACCCCACAATGGAAATCATGGCAACATTCTCAAGCACTTCGAGCTGGAATCCACCGTCCAGGTGCTGGGCGAGGATTTGCAAGCAGTGCTCCTGGTCGGTCCTGCGGATGAACAGGTTCAGGCGGTGGTCGGCAAAAGAGCGCGTAAACATGGGCGCTTCGAGGCCGGCTGCGTGCAGGGTCCTGAGGATGTCCACGCTCCAGGCCAGCGGTTCGCGGGTGTCCCCTCCGTCCAGGGTGAGCAGGCTCAGGCCGTCCATGGAGATGATCGCCGGCGGCAGCGTGCGCCCCGGCCGGGGAGAACGCACGATGCGGGTGCCCTCATCGCGCGGCACAAAACTGTTCAACAGGCGCAGCGGGATGCCCTTCTCTACCAGAGGCTGGATGGTTTTGGGGTGCAGCACGTCCGCGCCGTAGGCCGCCAGCAAAACCGCTTCGCCATACGAGAGCTCGCGCAGGGGGATGGCCTGCGGATCGAGATTGGGATCGGCCGTCAGGATGCCGTTCACATCGCTCCAGATCCAGACCTCAGCAGCCTCCAGGCAGCTTCCCAGGATGGCAGCCGAGTAATCGCTGCCGCCCCTGCCCAGGGTCGTGGGAGTCCCGGCTGCGGTGGCGGCAATGTAGCCGGTGACAACCGGTGTAACCCCGGCAGCCGCCAACGGCAGCAGCCTGAGGCACACCCGCTGGCTGGTTTCATCCCACAGCGGGCGAGCCTGGCCAAAGCGATCGTCGGTCACGATCAGCTCGCTGGCGCTAACCGGCTCTGCCGGGCAGCCGTTTTCACCCAGCAGCGCCGCCAGGATGTGGGCAGACAATGTCTCCCCGTAGGCTACCACCCGGTCACGGGTGCGCGGGGTGAGCTCTCCCAGCGTATAGATGCCACCCAGCAGGTGGCTCAGCTCCTCGACCTGGGCGGCAATCCAGCCTGCCAGCGTCGCGCCAGAAGGACTGCCAGCAAACAGCTCCGCAACTACATCCTGGTGGATTTCAGCCAGGCGCGCGACCAACGTGCGGCTGGTTTCCTGGTCCCGGGCAGCCGCTGCCCAGGCGGCCCCGATTAATAAATCCGTTACACCTGCCACTGCAGAAACCACCACGACCTGCGGGCTGGCTGGCTCGCGCTGCGCGGCTGGAAACAGGGGTTCCGTCCCGATCACGATCGCCGCCGCCCGCCTGAACCGCCGTGCATCCCCCAACGACGTGCCGCCAAACTTGTGCACCAGATAGCCCGCACTCATACTGCACCCCGTTTTAGCGCCAGCACATCAGCCACTGGCTGGCTGAGCTCCGCCAGGGCCTGCTCCAGGTCGTCGAGAATATCCTGGATATTTTCGATCCCCAGGGCATAGCGCACCAGGTTATCCTTCAACCCCGCATGCTGGCGGTCCAATGGATTCAGCGAAAATAGGGCCGCTGGCTGCTGGACGATGCTTTCAACACCCCCCAGGGTCGGGCCGATATACGGCAGCCGCAGGCGGTCGATAACCCCGGCAGTTTCCTCAAAACCTCCCGCGACTTCAAAGCTGACCACACCACCGAAAGCTGCCATCTCCCGCAGGGCAATCGCGTGGTCGGGGTGGCTCTCCAACCCAGGGTAGTGCACCCGGGCGATGGCGGGATGGCCCTCCAGGTAGCGGGCTGCCAGAAGGCCGTTTTCGTTCTGACGAGCCACGCGCAGCTCCAGCGTTTTTAGGCCGCGCAGCAGCAGGTAGGCATCATTTGCATTGCTGATCCCGCCCAGCACCCCGCGCGTGCCCTGGATCAATGCAATCCAATCGGCGCGGCCGATCACCGCACCTGCCAGCAGGTCGTTGTGCCCCCCCAGGTATTTGGAAGCGGAGTGGATGACCAGATCGGCTCCCAGCTCAAGCGGGCGCAGATTAATCGGTGTGGCAAAGGTGCTGTCGATCACGCTGGTCAGGTTGTGCCGGCGGGATATCTGTAGAGTTTGCTCCAGGTCCAGCACGCGGCAGGTAAGGGTTGGTGGGCGTCTCGGCAAACACCAGGCGCGTCTCAGGACGGATGGCCTGCGCCAGCGCCTGGTGATCGTTGACCGGCACCAGCGTGGAGCTGATCCCCCAGCGCTCAAGAAACACCTGGACGAACTCGCGCGTCCGGTGGTACACATCGCTGACCAGGATCATATGCTCCCCCGCGCTCAGCAGGGCCAGCAGGGTCGTGGTGATAGCGCTCATACCGCTGGCAAATAACAGGCTGCGTTCGCCGCCCTCCAGAGCCGCCAGCTTGTCTTCGGCGGCGCGGATGGTCGGGTTGGAGTAGCGTCCGTACTCATCGCGCTCCGGCAGATCGCCCCACTGTTTGCTGCGCATGAAATCGAGGATGGCGTCCGTATCGGCAAACGTATAGGTGGATGTCTGGACGATGGGGGTGGTCAGCGCAGCGTAGGCTTTATTCCGGGATTCGCCGCTGTGGACCGCAGTAGTGGAAAAATGTTTGTCGTTCATGGGCTCCTCGATCATTCATCAAGTTGCTGGCATCGTTGATCCATCGAGGAGCGAGGGATAAAAAAATCCTCGCCGGTGCAATTATGGACGAGGAGCAAAAAACAACCAGTCTCATCTTCCAGTACCCACCGGGGTCTGTCGGAGTTGGCACCTTGACCGGGAAAATTCCGATCCGGTTGCCGAGGTTTCACAGGGCCGATCCCTCCACCTCTCTCGATAAGAGCATTACTGCCAGTATTTAATTTGGAAAGATAATAGCATATTGGCAGCCGGATGGCAAGCAGCAATCTGGCGTGCGGATGATTTCGGGCCGTTTTTCAGCGCTGATTTTGGCGAGCGCCGTTTGCGAGGTAATCCCACGCTGGGGGAGGTCAGCTTAGCGCACTTCCCGACAACCAGAAAATCCTCCGGCCTATGGTATGCTAGGCGCAGCAAAAAACCCAGGAGAAATCGATGCCCGACATGCGAACTTTCTTTCAGGACCAGCGCCCCGCTACCTTGGCGCTGCTGCAGGAGATGGTCCAGATCGAATCACCCACCCACGATAAGGGGGCCGTCGACCGCATGGGCGCTTTTGTTTTCGCCCGGCTGGCAGGCCTGCTGGCGCAGGTGGAGCACCACCCGCGCCAGCAGGCAGGTGACCTGTACCTGGGCCGGTTGCCGGGCCGCGCGGCCGGCTCCCAGATCCTGATCCTGTGCCACATGGACACCGTGTGGCCGATGGGCACTCTCGCGGAACGGCCGCCGCACCTGGAAGGCGACCGTTACGTTGCCCCAGGGGCAGCAGACATGAAGGGCGGAATTGCCGTCGTCCTGGCAGCCCTGGATGGGCTGCGCCAGCTTGACCTGGCCCCCGCAGCCAACCTGGCGGTGCTGATGACCGGCGATGAAGAAACTGGCAGCCTGACCTCGCGTGGGTTGATTGAGGATCTGATCCGCCAGAGCCAGCTCGTGCTTTGCATGGAGCCGGGTGCCCCCGACGGCGCGCTGAAGACTGCCCGTAAAGGCGGCATGACCGTGCGGTTCACTGCCCACGGGCGAGCCGCACATGCCGGGGCCGATCACGCTTCCGGGATCAACGCCATTGAAGAAATGGCTCGCCAGGTGCTGGCGCTGCACGCCCTGACTGATTACACCCTCGGTACGACCGTCAGCGTCGGCAAGATCGCAGGCGGCCTGGCGACCAACATCGTCCCGCCAGAGTGCAGCGCCCTCGTCGATTTCCGCGTCACCCGGCCGGAAGAACGGGAGCGCCTGGACCGGATATTGAGCGAGCTCAAACCTCAACTGCCGGGGGCCAGCCTGGAGGTGCAGGTGGGGGAGGGCCGCCCACCAATGCCGCGCGACGAACAGATGATCCGCACATTCGCCCAGGCGCAAGCCATCGGACAGCTCCATGGACTGCAAAGTCAGCGAAGCGAGCACCGGGGGCGCATCGGATGGCAATTTTGCCTCTGCTCTTGGGGTTCCGGTGCTGGATGGCCTGGGGGCAGTCGGGGGTGGTTTGCATGCTGTCAGCGAATATGTGGAAATCAACAGCCTGGCGGAGCGCCCGCATTTGCTGGCGGCTTTGCTGGCGGAATGGGAATTTTAAGCCCGGCCGCGGCCAACTTAACCATGCTCAGCAAACGAACCAGCCGCGTCTTGTGGCTGGTAAACAGCGCAAATCTGCTGTGCAAAATCCAACACGCTCTGCCGGAGGAGGCGCGGTTCCAGCACTTCACAACCGCCTCCGAACGCAAGGATTTTGTCTCGGGCATGGTAGATTGAGTCAAATTTCAGGGTTGTGGTCCGCCAGCCATCCGAGTCGCGCGGCTGATCGTATATAGCCTGCCAGGCAGCTGGTTCCAGGATATAGCGCAGGAACTGCACCAGCGCAGGCGATAACCGCAGTCGAGCGGCATACGGTTGAAATTCACCTTCCGTGGTGCGCTGCCAGCTTTGCCAGAAGTGTGCCAGGTTAAATCCCTGTGGGTATTCAAATTTGAATCCAGCCCGGCTGGCAGCCACAATCCGGTCCACTGCATCCACTCGCACCCCACCCGGCTGCCCCGACACCAGGTACCAGTGAGTACCTTTTGCCACCAAACCATAAGGCTCCACCTGCAGGCTCACTTCGGTGTCAAATTCCAGCCGCAGGGTAATGTGCACCTGTTCTTCCTGCCACAACGCCCGGGAAAGCACCTGCAGGGCCGGCAGCGGCTCGAAACCACCCACAGGCATTTCTGGATCCAGGTGAAATCGCTGGCGGGTGCGGCTCTCGGCTTCCCGTTGGGAGTCAGGCAGCGAGGCCGAGAGTTTGAGCAGTGCCGTGCGCAGCTCCTGGTCCACCCCCAGCTGCGCCAGCGCCGCCGGAATGCTCAGCATGAACAGGGCGCGCACCTCCTGCTGGGAGAGCCCCGTCAGGCGCGTCCGGTAAGGCTCCAGCAGGCGCACCCCGCCCCCCGGGCCGCGCTCACCATAAACGGGAATGCCCGCCGTGCTCAATGCATCGAGATCGCGGTAAATGGTCCGCACCGACACTTCCAGCTGGCGGGCCAGTTCCGCTGCACTTTGCGGTCCCTGCTCTTGCAGTAAAAGCACCAGCGAGATCAATCGATCGGCACGCATATCATGATTATATCCGAATACCTGACATTAGATGTCAGGATTTAATTCTATACTGAAAGGGATTATGCGCACTGCCTATGTACACAGATGGCACTGGAACAAACCCACGAAATAAGGAGTGGACTGATGGACAAAAATCTAGAGGTAACCCTCATCGAGCTGCCCGCCATGCGCGTTGCCAGCTTCAGCGCCTACAGCAGCTCACCAGAACACGACGCCTATCGCAAAATGCTCACCTGGGCGCGCGCCCGAGGTGTTCTTACCTACCCGGAGAACCAGCGCATCTTCGGCTTTAACAACCCGGGACCTACACCCGGCAGCCCGAACTACGGTTACGAATTCTGGCTGACCGTGGGGCCGGAAGTTGGCGGGGATGACGAAGTGCAAATCAAGGAAATCCCTGCGGGAACCTACGCCGTCCTGCACTGCGAAAGCCTGGCGGTGATTGGCGAACGCTGGCAGCAGCTGGTGCACTGGCGTGAAGCCAGCCCCTACCGGCTGGGGCCGGAGCAGTGCCTGGAAGAGCACCTGGGGCCTATATTTCCCCCGGATGGCGAGCCGCTGGCACTGAATTTACTCCTGGCAGTGCGCAGGTAGCCTGCCGCCCGTCTTCACTGCCCGCTGCTCCCCGGCGGGCAGTTTTTCATTCCGCGCGAGTATCTTTTTGTGCCGATAAGTGTTCTAACCATGGGTTACGACCCAATTGAATTCGCCTGGAAATCATTTCAGGCGATTCGCGCAAATCAGCATGACCATCCGTTCGGGTGGAATTCAAACCAATCTGAGGAGAAATTCATGGCAACAGCAACAGCAACCGCAACCACTTCCAACCCACACGTCGTTCCCTGGTGGCTCGTCCTGATCCAGGGGATCGCGGCCCTGATTCTGGGCATCCTGCTGCTGATTAACCCGGGCTCCAGCTCGGTCATCATCGTCCAGGTGATGGGCATCTACTGGTTCATCAGCGGGATATTCGGGATCGTCAGCATCTTCATCGACAGCCACATGTGGGGCTGGAAATTATTCGCCGGGATCGTTGGCATCCTGGCGGGTATTTTGATCATCCAGCACCCCCTGTGGAGCACCTTGCTGGTGGGTGTCACCATCGTCTTGATCTTTGGAATCCAGGGGATCATCATTGGGGTCATCAACATCATCCAGGCTTTTCAGGGAGGCGGCTGGGGGATTGGCTTGCTGGGAGTGCTCAGCATCATCATCGGCCTGATTTTGCTGTTCAACACCCTCATATCCGCTGCAGTGCTGCCGTTCGTCATTGGCGGGTTTGCTATTGTGGGCGGGATTGCCGCCATCATCATGGCTTTCCGCCTGCGTTAGGGCTCTTCAATTCGAGGACATTCTCGTTTGTTTGCGGATATCTCGAAAAGCCCTTCGCAGGGACCGCATAAATTCCGCTAAAGCAGCCTCCTGACCGCTTTTGATCTGGCACTTGCCTTGAATCTGGATCAAGGCTGCAGAATATCAGGGTGGATGTGAGACAAGTCGATCCCGCATCCACCCTGGTTATTTATCAACATCACAAAGCGATCCGTTTTTGGGGGGATGAACGGGCAATCCAAGCCTGCCACATCGAGTTATAATTTATTCCTGCTGCCAGACCTGATGATGTGGAATCAAAATTCAGAAAACCTGGCTAGGTTTACGACCTTACAAATCCAGTTCGTCCTGCTGTTCTGGGTTAATGGATGTTCTGAACTTTGAGTATCCTGCAGCGTGCTCATTTTTTCGTTCAAACAGCCCTGAAGGAAATCAGGTATTTCAGGCGTCACCTGACCCGGTAGTAACCTGGATGAATTCTGCGCTTTCACCGGTGAAGATATCTTGGGCCAGGGGCAAGTCGCAATTTGCCACCTCAACCGATCCAACGCTTGCGCAATCATTTCAGGTGAAAAAGGTTCGGTTTACAGCATGTGAGAAAACACAAAGGAGATAAAATGACCGCTGAACTAAACCCCACCGAACAAAAAGATCAGAAAGTCAAAGTGATCTACCAGGGCGGTTCTTCAGAGGCCGTCTATGGATTAGGTCTCATCGGCGCGTGGGTGTATTACATCGGTCGTGCCACCACTCCCCAGGAGCGTGTTCGCGGGTTCTTCAAAGGCCTCGTTTGGCCAGCGTTTTTGGTCTACGAGGCATTAGAATTCCTGCATAAAGAGTGAGCTCCACCGCCGCATCCCAATCAGCCTGCCTGCGTGAGGCAGGTGCACCTGGAATTAATCCATGAGTTCAAATATTCCATATAAGCCAACACACCGGTTTTCCACTATAATCAAGAGTACATGGACGGACAACCAGACTACCCCTTCGACCAGGCGCTACCCCAGCTGACCTCGCAGACAACCTCCTCTGCCGAGCCGGGGGAGACCGCCCCCATCCAGAACACAGATTCCGCCGTACCCGGCGGCGAGGCAGGCCTGTCTACTACTCTGACGCGCCTGATGGCGGGCGGCATGCTGCAGGGCAGCGACATGGTGCTGGCGCGCCTGAAAGAATGGGAGCGTTTGAATCCCGCGGACGGAACCGTTCTCGAGGCACAGGCCGATGAAACGGCATCCGACCGGAGACGTTACGCCCTGATTGGTATGCTGCTCAATGCAGCGGATACGCTTGAGTCCAACGTGGCGCGGGCTGGCGGCCTGGGGAAAACTGTGAGCAACTTAACTGCGGCCCCTTTCCGCCTGGTGGGCCAGCTCTGGCCCATGCGGCCTTTCCAAAGCCGCTTCGACCGGCTCGTGCAGCGCGGCGAGCAAAAAATGGACACATGGGCGCAGCGCGGGCGCAGCGCCGACCTGCGCAGCCGGCGCATGGCCCAGGAAGTAGTCACTAACTCGATCGATGAGGTGGTCAGTTATTTTGCGGTGGATGAGCAGATCCAGGTGCTGCTGCGCGGCCAGATCAACCTGCTGGTGGAGGGCATCCCGTACACTCCCGAGCTGGACCAGCTCGTAAAAATCCTGGCGGGCAATTACATCCAGTACCTACAGAACAACCCCGCCGTGCTGGATGGCATGGTGGTTAGCGTCGCGGACCAATACATCGACCACCTGCATGAAGAGCCAGAAAAAGTTCAGGATATCATCCAGGGCCAAAGCGTCGGGCTGATCCAGACCATTTTTGAAGAGATCCGCCAGCGGCTGATCTCGGTGGATGAGGTGCTGGAGCTGGTGGTGCGCCGGGTGTTGAAGCGCGCCCCGCGCAGTCATCTTGACCCGCCGCCGGAAGGCGTGCTGGCGCTCGCCGAATCCGGGCGCCTGCCCGAGGAGTATCCAGGCAGGGAGAACCAATGAGTGCCGCGGCGAAGAACACCATGATTGGCCAGTACGCCGGTTTTGCAACCCGGGCGGCGGCGTTTATCGTGGATTTCGTGATCATCTACCTGATCCAGGTAATTTTCACCTGGCTCACCATCAACATCCTGGAAACCTTCTTTTTTAATATGACCGCCTGCCCGCCTTGGGCAGACGCCCCCAACCTGTCAAATTTCGTCTGTATCGGGTTTCAAATTTTCTTAATCATCTTCAACCTGACGTTTGCCTTTATCTACACCACATTTTTCTGGATTTTTGGCGGTCAGACTCCCGGCAAAGCGATCCTGGGGATCCGGGTCGTGCGCCTGGATGGCAAACGCATGACGTTCATGCGCTGTGTGCGCCGCTTCATTGGCTATTTTCTATCCATTTTCAGCCTGGGGCTGGGTTTCCTGTGGGTTCTGGGCAGTGACCGGCGCCAGGCCTGGGAGGACCTGCTGGCGAAAACCTGCGTGATTTATGCCTGGCAGGCAGTGCCAGATGAAAACATGCTCGTCCCGGCGCGCAAGCGCCTTAACGCCGAGATGGAGAACAGCTACCGCAAAGCACATCCGGAGCAGACTGACAGCTCGTAAGAACTCTCGCTTGGGATAGCAAACCCGCTGTTTTTAGTGGGTGTGATATTCTCCGATTCCTGCGACGGATCATCTCGACCCCTGTGAGTAGCCGGGCTGAAGCCCCACCACCCCGATATTTTTTATTCCAAAGCGAAAAATTTCATTCCACACTGAGCAGGTGATAAGCCGGGGCGTCGCTGGGCTCGGCATCCCGGCAGCTGCTCAGCACTCGATAACCTGCCGGGTCGACTGAAATCCGGACGGTAGCTGCCGCACCACCGGCCGTCTGCCGGAAGCGCACCCGCCACAAATTTTCGTTTTCCTGGGTATGCTCAAGCAGCTCCAGTGCGTTCAAATCGCTCAGCGGTAGATGGCGGCGCAGGAAATACTCCGCTGCCTGGGCGATCTCCGGAAGGCTGCCCCGCCCTCGCAAGTATTCCAGGTCCATCTGATTATGCTGGTAGGCGCGCGCCAGGCCCGGCGCGCGCTCCGGCGGGACGCGCCCGTAAAACAGGGCGTGCGGCATGCACGCCAGATTGGCGGAAAAGCGGTGCCCGCCCACGTGGCTGGTCTGCCAGATATCCAGCGGGAGGTATTCTGACAGGGCGCGGTACACCGGCAGTCCGTTGGCCGCGCAGCACGGGTCACGCTTCCCGTTGGTGCATACCAGGAAGAGCGGCGCCGCGCGGCGGAAGGGCTCCAGCCGGGCAGGCTCGGCTGCCAGGCCAACCAGGTCCAGGTCAAGCAATGCCATGTAGTCCGGTAACTGGAACTCGTAAAGGACCGGATCCTGCAGGCTGGCTTCTGCCAGGAACAGGCGCAGCCCGCCGTTCACCTGGCGCGGCTGCTGGCGGATGAGCAGCAGGCGGCTCGGTTTAAGGGCTTTCATTTGAGCGTCCACATGCCCTTTAACCGGTTCGGAAAGCGAGCTTTGCGGGAAGGCTTTGGCCCCCCAGGCCTCGTCCACTTCGAGCATTACCCAGAATCGAGCCGGTTTGATGCTGGCATACAGCGGCTCGCCCTGCGCCAGCGAGCCAGCGGAGCACAGTAATGTGGGGGTTGCCTGGTTAGTCATGGGGCATCTCCGATCTTTTCCGTGGAATTCCGTTCAACTCAGCGGCCAGATCCCGCCCGCCGGCACGATCCCTCCGGCTGGCACTGCTGACTTGACGGTTGCACCGTTGCCGATGCGCGCCCGCGCCCCGATTTCAACCGATAGGTTGATGGTGGCGCGCATACCCACCAGCACCTCCGCCCCCACCCGCACGCCGCCCGCCAGGGTAGCGCCCGGCGACAGGTTGGCGTAATCGCCCACCGTGCAGTCATGCGAGACAATCGCTCCGGTGTTGACGATACAGCCGGTGCCGAGGCGCACATCGCTGCCGATGTAGGCGTGCGGGAAGACCTGCACCCCGGGGGACAGGCTGGCGCTCGGCTCAACAAAAGCCGTTGGGTGAACGACCGGCGGGCAGGCAAACCCTGCTTCTGCCAGCAGGTTGAAAATATTGAGGCGGTCAGCCAGGTTGCCGATGCCGCCCACCGCGTTGACCGCCAGGCGCACGCCTTGCGCGTACTGCGCTGCCAGCTGCTCCTTGCCGCCCAGCACCGGCACACCCACGACGAGCTCGCCAGGCATCAGCACATCGTCGATGATCCCCACGATCCGGTAGCTACCCAGGAGGCGCAGCAGCTCAACCAACGATTTGCCGTGCCCACCGCCCCCATACACCAGGATGGCAGCCGGGTCGAACGGCGGAGCGAGGGTGACCCGATCCACCTCATACATGGTGTGGTCAGCCGCCCATTTTCGCAGCAGCTCAATGGTAAACAGCGGCCCGGCTGGCAGGTTGTTAAGGTCGATCTTCAGTTCGAGGGCAAAATCCAGGGCCGGCTTGGTGATGCGGAGGCCCGGTGGAATATCCGGAAGTCCCAGGTCCGTTTCAAGCCCACCGCCACCCTTACCACCCGCTGGCAACGGAACCGGGGAAATTGCGCTCCGCGGTTGGCCCGGGTCAGCGGTGATCGACAGCAGCACCTCCCCGGCATGCACGGTCTGACCTGGATAAAGGCGGATATCGTAAATATACCCTTCGGTTTCCGCCAGCACCTCCAGGGTAGACTTGGTCGTCTCTAACGTACACAGCAGGTCGCCCACCTGCACCGGCTGGCCTTCTGAGACGTGCAGGGCTGCCAGCAGGGCTTCGGATTCGTTCGGGTTGACCAGCGGGATCGTCACTGCGATTGCAACGCTCATCGATTCATCTCGTCATCTGGCGGATAGCCGCCGTGAGGGCTGCGCGTCCGGGCAACACCACCGCTTCGAGCGGGCCAGAGGCCGGCACCGGCGAGTCCTGAGCCGCCACGCGGCGCGCCTGGCGCAGTTCTTGTCCCAGCGCGCTTTTGACTGCCGCCAGGACCTCGGCCCCCCAGCCCAAGGTAAGCGCGCCTTCTTCCACGGTCACCAGGCTGCCCGTGCGCCGCGCCGACGCAAACACAGGCTCCAGATCGGGCGGGGCCAGGCGGGTGGGAACCACCAGCTCGCAAAAGATCTCGGCCTCAAATGCCAACTCCAATACCGCCTGGCGCGCCTCTTCAGCCATGTAGCCGTAGGCCGCGACGGTCACCTGGGCAGGCGGCGCGCCTCTGACCGTCAGGGTGTACGTGGGCGGTTCACCGGTCTGCTGCCAGTCAAAATCTGCCAGGCTGGCAGGCGTGTGCAGCTTCTGCAGGTAGAGCAGCTTATTCTCAACGAACAGCACCGGGTCGCCGGTGTGCAAGACGGCCTGCTCCAGCAGCGCGCCCGGGTCGCCCAGGGCAGTCAGCGCCAGCACCACCAGCCCAGGCACCCCCAGGAAGTGTTTTTCAAGGGTCTGGCTGTGGGTGGGGCCGTAGCCGCGCCGCCCACCCGCCGGGGTGCGGATCACCAGCGGGACATTGACCCGGTCGTTGTACATCCAGCGGTACTTGGCTGTGTGATTGATGATCTGGTCGGCTGCCAGGGTGAGGAAATCGGCGAACATAATCTCTACCACCGGGCGCAGGCCGCGCAGCGCCATGCCGGCTGCGGTGCCCACCAGGGCGGCCTCCGAGATGGGTGTGCTCAGCACCCGGTCGGGATAGGCGCTCGACAGGCCGCGGGTCACTTTGAAGGCCCCGCCGTACGGGTCAAGCAGGTCCTCACCCAGAACCAGCACGCGCTCATCGGCAGCCAATGCCCGGTGCAGTCCCTGGTTGAGCGATTGAAGCACAGTGGTCATGAGGCCCCGCCCTGGGGCAGCCCGCCAGCCAGTGAAGCCGGATCGGGCAATGGATCAGCCAGCGCCTGGCTAATGGCCTGCTCGATTTCCCGGGCTACTTCGGTTTGGATTTGCTCCCCTTCGCCCGGCTCCAGCCGCTGCGCCTGGATCGGGAGCGGGTCACGTGCCTGGCGCAGAGCCGCCAGCTCCGCCTCGGGGCGGGTATCGTCCCCTTTGGAGTGAGGTCCAAAGCGGTATGTGTGCAGGATCAGCGCCTGCGGACCGCCCCCCTGGCGTATGTCATCCAGCAGGGGTGCTGCAACCCCAGCGATTTCGACCACATCGCTGCTGTCCAGCTCGCTCGCCGGGATGCCAAAAGCGGCAAACCGCCCGGGGATGCTGCCCGCGAGGGCCAGCTCCACGGGGGTGGTCTGGGCGATGCGATTGTTTTCCAGGACAAACAAAATGGGCACACGCCACAGCGCAGCCAGGTTAAAAGCCTCGTAGACGACCCCTTCCCCCAGCGTCCCGTCGCCCAGGAAGACCACGGTCACCGCCTTGCTGCCCAGACGTTTTTCCGCCAGGGCCATGCCCACCGCCGCGGGCACGATGCCGCCCTGGATGCCGTTGGAATAAAAATTACGCCAGTGCAGGTGCTGCGAACCGCCGCGCCCGCCGCACACCCCGCTGGCTTTACCCATCAGCTCGGCGAACAAGGCGCGCGGCTCCCCGCCGTAAGCCAAAAAATGCCCGTGCCCGCGGTGGTTGCTGAAGACCACGTCCTGAGGCTGCAGATGGTGCAGTACGCCCACCGCATCCGCTTCCTGGCCAAGGTAGGTGTGAGTGGTGCCGTAAAAGACACCACGCGGGAACTGCTCCAAGACGGTTTCTTCAAACCGGCGGATGCGCGCCATAGCCCGGTAGAGCCCGGTTGGGCTGAGGGGGTCCTGCGCTGCCAGGGCGGCAGTGGGCTGGAGCGAGCGGCTGCTTTGGTCCATTGGATTCCGATTATACATTACACTAGGAACAACACCGCCACCCCGGTAATCGCCAGGATGGTGCCGGCGATGGACTGCCAGCCGAAGCGTTCGTTGAACACAAAGTAGCCCACCGGAAGCAGGAAAATCGGCGGCAGCGAGGTCAACGTGGCGGCAATTCCCACCGGGATGCGCTGGACGGCAACCAGCGACAGGGTGACTCCCAGCGTGGGTCCGAAAAAAGCCCCCGCCAGGATGAATTTCAATGCCGCAGGCTGGGCGCGCAGGCGGCGCACGGTATACCCGGCCTGGCGAGTGAGCAGGGTGAACCCCCACAGGGTCAGCGCGGCCACCAGCATGCGGATCAGGGTGGCAGAAAGCGCCGGGAAATCACCCACCAGCGCGGGCTTGGCGGTCACCAGCCCGGCTGCCTGCCCCAGGGCCGCCCCGATTCCAAACAGCAGGCCCAACCGGTAGCTGCGTGTGGGGATGACGGTGCGCAGGGAGCCGGGTTTGCGATCCAGGGCCACCAGGGCAACCCCACCGAGCGAAGCGGCAATGCCCGCCATCTGCCAGGCGGACAGCCGTTCGCCCAGGAAAATCCAGCCCAGCCCAGCCGCCAGGATGGGCGCCAGGCTCATCATCAGCATCGATAGGCGCGGCCCGATCCATACGAACGCCTGGAACAGGAGCGCATCCCCCAGCACCAGCCCAATCACCCCGGAAAGCGCCAGCCAGAACAGGCGGTACGGCTCCACGTGGGTGGGCAGCGGCAGCCCCAGCAGCAGGTGGGCGGCGCTCAGGAAAACCACCGCTGCGAGCAAACGGGCGCGGTTGACCACCATCGCGCTCACCATCCGCCCGGCGAACGTAAAAAAGGTCGACCCGGCGCTGAAGCACAGGGAGGTCCCCAGCGCGGCCAGCTGTCCGAGCAGCATCCGTCAGCCTCCCGTACCGGGCGGGGTGCCCATAAATTCTTCGGAGGTGGCGTGCCCGGGCTGGCTGATGCCCTCGCGGCTGAGGACTTTCCAGATGGTGAGCAGCAGGATTTTTACATCCAGGCGCAGCGACCAGTGGTCCACGTACCACACATCCAGGCGAAATTTATCCTCCCAGGTGAGGGCATTGCGCCCGTTCACCTGCGCCCAGCCTGTCATACCCGGCAGCACCAGGTGGCGGCGGGCCTGCTCCGGCGAGTAGCGCGCCAGGTACTGCATCAGCAGCGGCCGCGGTCCCACCAGGCTCATCTCGCCGCGCAGCACGTTGAACAACTCGGGCAGCTCATCCAGGCTGTAGGCGCGGATGAAGCGTCCGAAGTGCGTCAGGCGGGCTTTGTCGGGCAAGAGCTGCCCGTTCGCATCGCGGCGCTCGTTCATCGAGCGGAATTTGTACAGGTCAAAGGGGCGGCCCAGGTAGCCGGGGCGGCGCTGGCGGAAAAGCACCGGGCGCCCGTGATACACCAACCCCAGGATCGCCAGCACCAGCAGCACAGGTGAGATCAGCACCAGGCCGGGAACGGTCAGGAGCAGGTCGAACAGGCGCTTGCGCAGGGGAATGGGCGGTGGGGTGGACCCGGCGGGCATGCGCACATTCTACCAGAACTGGCCCATCAATTCTTCGGGGGAATTGGGGATTGTCCCGCAGCCCCCAGTTTTGTACAATAAATCTGCACCCACGGGGGTGGAAGCCAACGATGCTACGCGCAGCCCTCTCCAAAAATCCACGGCTGGTATTCAACCTGCTCCTGTTAACCCTGCTTGCGCTGGCAGCCGGTGGGTCCGGCCGCGCTCAGGGCAGCCAGCGCAGTGCGTATGCCCCTGTCATCCATAACCAGTACACGTACCGCGGCGCGCCCGTGCTGCTGATCAGCGAGGTGTACCCCAACCCGCCCGGCTCCAGCCAGGAACCGGAAGAAGAATGGGTGGAGCTGTACAACCCCGGCACCCAGGCGCGGGACCTGACCCTGTACCTGCTGGGGGATGCTGCCCAGGCGGGCGAGCATGAGGGGATGTATTCTTTCCCGGCCGGGGCGCAGCTCCCGCCGCAGGGGGTGATCGTGATCGCCAACCACGCCCTGGCGTACCAGGCGGTCTCACGGGCGGCTGCCAGACTACGAATTCAACCCCACCCATCCGCTTGTCCCAGACATGGCGAAGGTGCTTGCGTATGCGGACGGAGCGATCGCCCTGACCAACGCCGGGGACGAGGTCGTGCTGCTGGACCAGGACTGGCGGCGCGTGGATGAAGTGGGCTGGGGTAATGCCCTGGGAGCTTTCTACCCTACCGTGCCCCTGGCGCCGGAAGGCGCCTCCCTGGAGCGCTGGCCCGCCTATCACGACACGGACCGGGCTGCGGACTGGCGCAGCCAGCTTTCCCCGGCGCCGCATGCGGTTGACCTGCTCCCGTCCACGCCCACACCCACCTTCACACCCAATCCAACTAGCACCATCACCCCTACCCCCACCAACACGCCCACCGCCACCCAGCCGTTCCCCACTGTAGTCAGCCCCACCCCGGGCCCCGCGGATCACCTGCTGGTGAGCGAAGTGTACGCGCTCAGCTCCGGCAGCTTCCAAACGGAATGGTTTGAAATCTACAATCCCACCAGTCAGGCTGTGCTGCTGGACAGCTTCGCGGCCGGGAACGCCAAAGTCCCGTCTGACCCGGATGGGTTGTTCCGCTTCCCGCCTGGAACCACGCTGCCATCCGGGCAGGCGCTGGTGGTCGCCCTGAGCGGGGAGCGTTTCCACACGGTGTACGGGTCGTACCCGGACTTCGAGATCCTGCCCACCCTGGCCGGAGGTGCCCGACATGCAGGCGGTGGCGGGCTGGGGCAGCGGCAGCTTCGACCTGGATGTGAATGACGACGAGCTGCTGATCGTGGACAGCGGATCGCAGGTGGTGGACGCAGTGAGCTGGGGCATTTCCATGTTCGCGTTCAGCCCGCCGCTCACCGTTGTCAGCAACGGCACCTCTTTCGAGCGCTACCCGCCGGAGGTGGATACCAACACCTACCTGGACTGGCGCGCCCAGACCTTCCCCAGCCCGGGCGAAGTGCCCGCGCCGTAAGGGCTGGCGCAGCGAAGCGCGGCCCACCGGTAAGTGCGAGCGAGCGCAGCGAACGCGGCAATCTCCTCTTTTGCCTTCCTTGGTGTAGATCGCCCCGGATACTGCTGCGCCTCTCCAGGCAAAAGGCGCTCTACTCGTAGCCGTCATTGCAAGCAAACCGTGGCAATCTCCTCTTTTGGCTGCAAGCTGCGAGATCGCCACGGCGCAAAAGCTGCGCCTAGCGATGACAAAAACGCTGAATCAAAACAGCCCGGCGAGGAGCACCGGGCTGCTGCTATCTGAAGAACAGGGGTCAATTCGGGCGCAGGGTATCAATCTGGCGGATCACCATCACCACCTTGCCCTGGATCTCCACATCCTTGGGGTTCTCGATCACGATCGCCTGGTACGTGGGGTTGGCGGGCTGCAGGCGGATGCGCCCGTTCTCGCGGTAGAAGTACTTGAGCGTGGTCTCGCTGTCGTTGTTGAGCCACACCGCCACCATCTCGCCGTTGCGCGCCTCGCGAGCCGGCTTCATGATGACGATGTCGCCGTCGTTGATCATGGCGTCGATCATCGAGTCTCCCTGGACCTCCAGGGCGAACAGGTCGTCCACCTTCTCGCGGCTGGGGAGCATGCTGCGCGCCACGTCCACCATGCTCTCGGCGTCGAACAGGCTGAAGTCCGAGCCGGGCACGGGCAGCGGGTTACCGGCCTGGATGCGCCCCAGAACCGGGATCTGCAGCAGCTCTTCCACCGCCTGGCGCACGCGGGTGACCGCCCCGCCGGCGGCGTCGGCAGCCTGCGAGAGGGGCAGCAGCAGGCGGATGCCGCGCGAGACGCGGTTGTCGCGCTCGATGTAGTTCATCTCCTGAAGCTGGTCCAGGTAGTAGTTCACCACCGAGGTAGAGGAGATATCCGCCAGCTCGCAGATCTCGCGGATGGAGGGCGGGTAGCCGTTTTCATTCTGGAAGTCTTCCAGCACCTGCAGGATTTTTTTCTGCCGGTCGCTGAGACCCTTACGCCGTTTGCGTGCCATCATCATGCCAACCTCCCAACCTGCTGCTTCCTGGTTAAAATCAAAGCCGAAAATCGTTCATTTGTGCTAAGAATATAACACGAACATTCGTTCTGTGTCAAGTGTTTTTTTCGCGGCAAAATTGAGGCCTTTTTCACCGTGCAGGCGGGCTGGGAATGAGCCAAAATTTGTTCGTTGACTTTACGGGGATTCATTTTATGATTCATTTGTACCAACTGTCACGAGCCGGTTGAATCGCAGCATGCTCGCCATCAACAGGCGCACGCCGACAACGAGCTGACCTCGCAGGTCATCATGGTCAAGCAGTAACCCTGCGGCGGGGTTGATTCCAGGCTTTTCCAGTCCGCCACCCCCGGCGCCTGCTCTCTATCCGCCTTTCAGCCCCGCCCGGAGTGGGCGGGGACGGCGGAGCCTGCAAAGATTCCCTCAGCCCCATCACCTACCGCTTCACCGGGCTGTAGGTTGGGTCCAGCGGAATCTGCAACGGAGGCGGCTAATATACGAAGCAGCGAGACCCAACAATCCGGTTAAGTCGAGTGGTCAGCGCAACCCAGACGGCCAAAAAACGGTGCAGCGAGAGCCAACAAACCGATATAGAATCTCGTTATGCAATACCGCCGCGTAATCACCCCAGGGGGAACCTTCTTCTTCACCGTGGTCACCTTCCGCCGCAGGGCAATCCTGCTTGAAGAGCCCGCTATCGACCTCCTGCGCCAGGCGCTGCGCTCCGTGATGCCGCGCCACCCGTTCAAGATCGAAGCCGCGGTCATCCTCCCCGATCATCTCCATATGATCTGGCGGCTGCCGCAGGGGGACAGCGATTACCCGACCCGGTGGAGGCTGATTAAGTCGTATTTCAGTCATCGCTGGGAGGAGAGGGAGGAAGAGCCGGTAACGGCCTCCCGGCAGAAAAAGGGCGAGCGTTCGGTGTGGCAGCGGCGCTATTGGGAGCACTGCATCCGGGATGAGCTGGACATGAGGCGGCACGTGGAGTACATCCATTACAACCCGGTGAAGCATGGATTGGCTGGCTCGCCCGGAGAATGGAAATATTCGAGCTTTGCGTGGTATGTAAAAGCCGGGTTGTACCCGCACGATTGGGGTGGAGGGCCGGAGATGGTTGCAGATGAGCGGCTTGAGTAGATTTTGGGATGTTGGGTCTCGGGGCGCAGAATCAGCGACGAACCTCACAAAGATTCCCCCCGAGACCCAACCTACCGGCTCACGGCTGGCAACAAAGCCTCCAGGGTAATGATCATGAAGAATTCGCAGATCAATTCTTGGGGTGGACTTATGACACGTGGGATCTTTCTCGTGAAGGACAATTCCGCTCATCGATGATGAGTTTGAATATGCCGCTTTGGGTGAACCTCGCTTCAGGTCAATAAGGAGCAGCCCCATGATCGAAAGAAGATTTGTGCATTTGATTTTCTGTTTTATGGTTCTTTTCCTGATCGCTGGATGCGAGGTTTCAGACCAAGGGCAATTAACCACTGTGTCAGAAACGGTCATCTTGGAAAAATCCACTACCCCTCTATCCAGTACCGCAACCCCAACGAATACGCCACAAGTAGAATTCACATCAACGCCGACAAACCCCCCGGTAACTGCGGTGCCTACACCATCACCAAGCTGGACTCCACTGCCAACCTTGACAATGGATGACGCTCAACGGATGGTAAAAGAGTTGCTAGAGACAAATGCTGGCTGTCGTTTACCTTGCTGGTGGGGCATTACACCGGGCAAGACCTCATGGGGGGAAGCCAACCATTTTCTCACCCCGGTAGCACAATACATCGGGACATTCAATGGAGAAACGGTGAATACTTACATTGCCGATGCGCAAATACACATACCGGCAGATGCTGTTTCTTCGAGCTGGGAAAACATTCCTTATCTCACCCAGGATTACTTGGTGCGGGATGGGATTATTGAAACGATCGATGTCTTCAACTTTGATCTGGCGCCTAATTATACATTACCCGTCTTTCTCAAAAATTATGGCCAACCCAGTGGCGTTTGGATCCGCACGTTTCGGGAAGAGGAACGAAATAGCCGGCCATTTCTGCTGGAGATTTTCTATCCAGAGCAGGGAATCTTGATGGAGTACAGTGGTGGTGATCTCATCGACTTGGGTGCCAGCCTTCAAAATTGCCTGGACGATACCGTGAATTCTCCATTTATTTATCTGTGGTCGCCTGAAAATCCGATGACTTTTCTGGAAGCTAAAGAGCGGTTTCTGTATCTTGACGCGGAAAACATGCCCGAACCCGTTCCTTTACAGGAAGCAACCGGCACAAGTGTTGAAGATTTTTATACAGCAATGATTACCGATGGCAGAGTGTGTATTGAGACACCGAAAGCGCTTTGGCCTTAAGCTATTTCTCTGTAAACTCCTATGAACCACAAACCCGGGCAGCGCGAACAGAGCGAGATCGGGCTCTACTACTACGGGGCCCGCTGGTACGACAGCTCCCTGGGACGGTTCACCACCCCGGACAGCATCGTGCCCGGGGCGGGGAATCCGCTGGCGTGGGACCGGTTCGCTTACACGCTCAACAACCCGGTGTTATACATTGATCCCAGTGGGCATTTAGCCTGTGATGCGGAACATGTGGCAGAGGGGGATTGTTCTACCTGGTCATCATCATCTAAATTTGGGATTAGTTCTGAGACTGGTATTAAATATGGAAATATTCGTCGCTCTTTGATCCAAGATTATGGATTCACCTATGTCGATGAAAATACAGGACAGATAAACGATACTGCATTACTTTCATTAATTATCTCGGCAGAATTTGCCGATATAAAGCACATCTCCGAAACTGTATTCAACGAAGCTCTTGAGGCCTTATCAAATCAGTATTACTCGACCCAAGGGACAACTCAAACACCTTGTTTGGGTAATTGTTCATTGGCAGATCAATTCACATGGCTAGACACAGCCAAACGTGGAATAAGCCTAGATTCAAATAATACAGCTGCGAATTTCCCAAATTTCTTGGCAGATGCAACGCGAGTCAGGAATGGATACTCGTATGGGCCTAGGAATGATTCTTGGGAATGGGGAAATGCCAAAGAAGGATCGAATATTTATAATTGGATAATCGCAGATCCCCCAATAAACAAAGGCTCCCGTTATATAAATGGGATTGTTTACGGCAATTCTGTTTTCTTCGTAGTCACATCAGCCCAAAATCTTCTGCTAACTAAGGAAGATCGTGGTTGGTAAGCGAGCTTGTTCGCGAATGTTGATGAGCTAGGTGAACTAAGATGAAAATCAAACGAAAATTCATCCTTATGTTTATTACCATTTTAGTACTTCAGGGATGTACAGAAAATTTTGTGTCCCCACAAGAAGTCAGCATAACTATATCGCCTTCGGTCCAAGAAACCACAAAACCATATCAAGCACCTACAGGTACTCCCGAAATTGCAATCTCCGAAACGGCTCCGTACATTCCGCTAACCATAACACCTGACACGTCTATTGCAACAAAATTATGCATGAACAATGGTATACCGATCCATACCCCACCTGACATGCGTGTTCAGGGAGCGATACTCTATAAAGGGTTGAATTAAGACAACCAAATAAGGTACTACACAATCGAAGGAAACCCACCAGTGACTGGTGAATTTCAAATATTTCAATACAAGACTGATGGTTTTCTTGATCGATTTTCGCCGGATGGGAAGAAACTTTCTTATTGGGATGCAGAAAACACTGTTGGTTATATAAATACTGACGGCAATAGAATTGACCATGTTCTCGATTATTCTTTATTTGAGAGCATACTACCTGCGAATGCCAGGATCATCGGAATTGGGCTAGATGGTTGGATCAATGAGAGTTTGGTATATGCCACGATAGGGTTTGATGTCGGAAAATCGACTTTCAATCAAATATCATCAATTTTAGATATTGAGGAAGGTCAATGGAAGGACGAGTTGATCTCAAGTTTACCGGGTATAGACCGATCACCATTTGTTGTGTATGCTCCAGCTGCTTGGTTTTCACCAGACCTGTCACGCGCTGTGTATGTGAATTTCAATGCGAACTCACTAGTGATTGCAGACACTGAAAGTGGTCAAATAATTTGGGAGGATAAATCTCTAGATCTCCCTGGATTTCAGGTGCAATGGGCACCCGACAGCCAGGATTTTGCCTATTTTGGACCGAATTATCCAAATATTTTGATTATAAATCGTGATGGTGCCATAATAAACATGATCCAAACTCCTAAGACTTTATCAGATCCAAGCATACGGAGTTTGAACCGGTCACCGGACGGACTTCAACTCGCATTGACAATTTATGATGATGGGGGGACTGTAAGTCAACAAAGTATCTATGTTTATGACATGATAACGAACAGTTATATTTATCAGTGCCCTCTTTATGGAGATGAAGATAGAGGAATTTCATTAATCATCTGGTCTCCAGATGGTAGTAAATTGGCAATTACATTTAGCGCAATGAGTCCCTTATTAATCCATGATATCTATTCCGGTGAAGTTATTCAGCTCGCAAATAAAGCAGTTATCATTGGTTGGTCGGATGTGTTTCTGGTCAACTCACAATGATAAGCAAGTAGCAAGTAGGTTGGGTCGAGCGACAGTTGAAAAGCTGGAGGCAAAAACTATATAGCGAGACCCAACTATTCGGTGATCATATTGAGGGGTGTTGGGTCTCGGGGGATAGATTTAGCGAAAAGCCTCTCAGAGGTTCGCCCCCGACACCTAATCTACCGGCTATCGTAGCATTAACTATGATCAAGCACTACCCAGCGGACTGAGACCAGACGCTGTTGACTGGCAAAATCTTTTCGTTCGTGAGCTAAAGCCGGATAATTAAAGAGCGATCCAAAGAGGGTGGAATCAAGTTCGAAGATACAAAAATGAGCTTTTTGAACTAACTGGCGATGTCTGGACTGGTTATGTGGATACCTATCGAAAATGATCGATAAAAGAACATTCAAAAATGCTATTGCCGCTCCATTGGATAAGGCCGGATTCAAGAAAAAAGGCCAGTCCTGGTACCTTGATGGGAAAGATGCAATCATCGTAGTGAATCTCCAAAAGAGCGATTGGAGCGAAATCTATTTCATTAACATGGGTATTTGGCTTAAAAATTTGGGCGAAACGTCTTTCCCACAATATAATCACTGCCATCTATATTATCGAATTGAGAGATTTTTCCCCGAACAACGTGAGCTCATATTGGTTGGTTGTTCGCTAGATAAAAGCAACCAGCAAATGCTTGATGAACTCTCTGAATTTATCGAAAGCGAGGTAATACCATTCCTCCGAAATTGTACGGATGAGAATAAATTAAGAGAATTGATGTTGCAGGGTGCCTTGGAAGGAGGTTTAGTCAGGTTGGAAGCGAGATGGTATCTCTCTGGTGAGTGAAGCGTTTGGTGAATCCCGCAGCCCCACCGGGACCACCCCCACCACATTCAGGTTCACCGGCCAGCGCGAACAGAGCGAGATCGGGCTGTATTTTTACAACGCCCGCTGGTATGACAGCTCTCTGGGACGGTTCACCTCGCCCGATACCATCGTGCCCGGCGCGGGAAATCCGCTGGCCTGGGACAGGTTTGCTTACACGCTCAACAACCCGGTGCGCTACACGGATCCCAGCGGGCACGGGTATTGTTCCAATCCATCCGTTGCAGAAAGCGAGATTTGTGAACAATACGATCCCGATGGAGATGGATATATTGAGCTTCGAAAATTGGAGGATTGGGAAACTGATTTGTTAGTTTTAGCTGTGATCGCAGATTCCTTGCGGGGAACAGTACCAGATAATTGGATGAGTGCGATGGCACGTGTATTTTTGAATCGAGTTACCTTTACCACATCATCGAGTTGGGGCAATATGTGGGAAGCAACCTTTGGTAGAAATTCCGCATTCCATACATGGTTTGATTTATTCACTCCTCCAGATTTAGTTATGGATAGCAACCTCACTGCTGATGATATACCTGGATTGACTGATTATTTAAGTACGATTAAAAATAGCTACAATCCTTCAATCCTAAGACGAGTCGAAGAAATTATTGGTAATGAAATAACGAATTGGTCTGAGAGAGGACCGGACATAACAGAAGGGGGTACAGATTTTTGGCATGCCAAAAATATAAACTTTGATGCGTTGATGGCAGATCTTAAGAAAAGGGAAGAGATACAATCCGGTTATAACGCAATCATGTTCGGACCAGTTTTCATCTCCCATCCTTATCATCTATCGATTGCATTATTCACCGATAACAACTCAATCGTTGGCCCACCATAGAAATTTTCCCTTAAACAGAAAAGGTGTTCTATGAAAATCCCGGTTTCATTTTTTATCGTTGCGCTGATGTTTTTACTTTCAGCCTGCGACTACGATGAGCAAAGGCCGCCGTCTACGGATAGCAATTTGATGATAACGGCTATCACGAGTTCCATCAAGTACCATTAACAAACCGACAGAAAATGCTATCGCTACTGCTACAAAAGCGATAGCAGAGCGAACAAATACACCTTTAATAATTCCAACCGAGATAATCACTCAATCGCCTTATTTTCTCTCACTAGAAGTGTCACACACTGGCCAATTAGATGGTTTTCCGGGCGGAAAACTTTATTTCTGGGATGGTCGCAATATTGGATACCTTAACCTTGGTGATATTCCATATCAAATATATTTTCAAGATTTCGACCTTGCGGATGTGATTCACCTGGGTTATTCTCAAGCATCAAACCAGGCTGCGATCGTAACAGGTGAGGATGGGATTGAACTCTGGATATCTGACCTGGCTCTAAATCATCAATCTTTAGTATGGACTGATAAAGCGAAATGGTTGGGCGATATTGGGGGTTATGGTGAATTCGATCTCTACTGGGGTCCGAATGATCAATATATTGTTATCGAGTCAGGGATAGATGATCAGCGAATTCTGGTTTATTCACTCGTTGATGGCGAAGCAAAGCAATTTATCGGTAATTGCTCTTCGATTTCTCAGGTCCTAACAACTGGACGTTATGAAATTATTTGTTTTGATGAACCAAACAATCAATATTTTGCCATGTCTTGGAGTGATGGGTTTATCAATCTGGAGCAGCAGGAAAAGGTAATTTCCAATGATGTGGTGGACTGGGTGTATTCGAATAACGGGGAAATGATTTTATACACTGATAGTGATGGCGATGTTAATGTTGTCGATCAAACAGGACAGATTACAAGTATGGATATTAATAGTGAAATGTTTATTGATCGCTATCTTATGGTTAAACCAAAATGGTCGCCCGATAACCGGAACGTATTGATATTTGGCTCCGACAAACGAGGTTCATGTCCCAAACGCAAAAGTACTCTTACGGACAGTATAGTCGAGGCACCATGCTGGCTGGTTTTTGACACGATAACTGGTGAAATCGTATGGAAACCAGATGCTAAGATCAGTGACTTAATCAACCAACCACTTGAATATATTCATGGTTACCGTGATGCTACTTTTTCTCCGGATGGAAAGTGGATAAATATTCCATTGACTGGAATAATTTCAGATTATTCAATCTTTGCGTCTTTGGAAGGCAATCAACTAGTTGCTGTAAATCGAGGTGTTTGGGATCAGTTGTATGTACTTTGGATTGAATAGAATGTCTGACCGATTTAACAAACGCAATCTTCTGATGCGCTTGACGAGGGTAAATGCAGAGCATTTGTTTAAGTGATTGCCGCGCAATCGCCAGCAACCGCATCAAGGGCACGGCAGGCGGGGTGACCACCACTTACATCGGCAACTACTTCGAATGGACCGGGTCCACCTCCACCATGAAGAAGTACTACTACGTAGGCGCGGTGCGGATCGGGATGAAAGCCGGCGCCACGCTGAGCTACCTGCTGAGTGACCACCTTGGCTCAACGACCATCACCACCAACAGCAGCGGCGCTTTTTCCGCCGAGCTGCGCTATAAACCCGTGGCGAATAACGAACGACGTTATTCGCTTAAGAAATCCCGCTCGGGCGGGATTTCCAGGGGTGAATTGCGCAACCCCACCGGGACCACCCCCACCACATTCAGGTTCACCGGGCAGCGCGAACAGAGCGAGATCGGGCTGTATTTTTACAACGCCCGCTGGTATGACAGCTCGCTGGGACGCTTCACCTCGCCGGATACGATCATTCCGGGCGCGGGGAATCCGCTGGCGTGGGATCGCTTCGCTTATACGCTCAACAACCCGGTGCGCTACACCGATCCCAGCGGGCATGCTTCCGCTCCCCCGATGCATGATTATGATGGCGATCGGCCGGAGAATTATCACCCATTAACTAAACCCAATTCAAAACAACCTGTAAAGCCCGGTTCACCCCAGACCAGGAATAATCAAATAGCCGATACTTTATCTGACATAGCGTATTATGCAGATGTATCTGGTGCAGTTTTAGCAGGTTTTGAGGCATCGGTTGCAGATCTAGTTGGTGGAATGATTATTACCGAAGGATGCTCAACTGGGGTGGGTTGTGGACCAGCTCTATTGATGGCATGGGCGGTTGACTTTGGTATTAGCACTGCATCTCCATTCGCTGTGCTGGAAAACGCAGCTGGTTTTCTGGCAATGTCTTCTACTTCATTAACAGATATTATTGTCGGGAACACATCTTATTCACAAGATAGATTGTCAATTGGAAATGATACATTAGTATCAACCAGAAATTTCTTGGCGGGGCTTATACCTGAAGCAAACCTTGATGCGCTTGTCAGTTTTTCACAACTGAAATACGACCTGGATCGTCGTTCTGGGAATAAGCCTGGTGGTTCTTTTATATCAACTGGGACCGACTTGAGTGACATCACAGAAGATACTCTAAACCTATATCAGCAGTTCTTTTTTGCTGATTGGTGGTGAGATAGGAATAACGCAATTATGGACAACTTGATTCAGACCCTGCTCATTGGAATCTTCAGCATAATATCCCTATTGTTTTGGTCAATAGGAATCATCTCGGTTTTTCGGTTTACAAAGGCGGGCGCTGTACAACTAAAAGGCACCTTATTCTCAACACTATTCTTACTTCTTGGTGTTATCAGCCTCTCGGTCATAGTATATTTACTTATTCCAGAGGAACTGCCTACCATTCTCTTGAGCTTTTGTTGGATTTCGTTTTTTATTGTCATAGGTGCATTGATTCAAATTTCTTTTTTATCTTTTTATCATCGTGGCCGTCAAAGGGGACAAACTAAAGATGTTGATGAAATTTTGAAATTGATCTATCCGTTTAAGAGGAAAGGTGATTGATTTGCCAGGATTTCAAAGGGCTTTTTCGTCCGAAATAGGTAAATTCTCTTGGTGTATCGCGCAGCCCCACCGGGACCACCCCCACGACATTCCGCAAGTTGTGGTTTGTAAAACCACAAACCAGGGCCAGCGCGAACAGAGCGAGATCGGGCTGTATTATTACGGGGCCCGCTGGTATGACAGCTCGCTGGGGCGGTTCACCTCCCCGGATACGATCGTGCCGGGGGCGGGGAATCCGCTGGCGTGGGACAGGTTCAGCTACGTCCAAAACAACCCGGTAAGATACACGGATCCTAGTGGGCAATGGTATTATGATCCTGGTTGCGATTGCCTGGTTGATAACAAAGATCCTAACCGACAAGATGATTCCGCAAACCTAAATTATGTTCACAACAGCAACCCCATTGATTTGGAAAATTCAGAGTCATTCATTCCCCAAAAATCGAATGTTGCCAATGGGGTCAGAGCGGAATTTACAACTAGCTCATTGATTGGTTTCGATCTTAACCTCGATTATCTGTATTTTAATGAAACTAATGAAAGGAATTTATTTACAACATTTTCCTTTTTGCAAATTCAAACTCCACAGTCTTTTTCAACAAGGCAAACGGGGGTTTCAACAATCGGGTTCATTCACGCTGAAAATGTCCTCTCACCTGATTCGTATGAAGGAATAGGGAGTGTTGGATTTGGTCTGGATATTACACTTGGCAGCCTACCGATCACGGTAGAAATCGAACGAGCCTACGGATCGCCTAATCCGGATAAATCAATCCCATCAATAACCTATATCGGCCTCGGTATTGGGCGAGACTTGCGGTTTTATATATCTCCACTAACCTTCACGGCAAATTGGCGAGATATAAGTGATTTTTTGTTTGGTGATACCCCATAAGGAAATTTCCCATGGAAATTGATAATGTGAATTCTGAAAAATTTGGATACCCATTCAAAACTAAAATCGCGTATTTAGGTTTAACCACACTATTGATCGTACCGGCTTTTATTATTGGTTTGTTGGCATTGCCAATTTCAATCCTAACTGGGAAGTTTTTTCAGGATTTGGTTGGGTTCACAATTTTCCTCGGATCTTGCATCGTGATTTATATGACAATTGGTCCGTATCTAACAATGGTGAATGGCTATGGGGACATTATTTGTACGAAAAACGGTTTAAGAATCCAAATATTCGCAGGCATTTTTTACTGGAAGGAAGTACCTTGGGAAGATATGTTGTGGATAAAACATTTCCCTTCTAAATATGAGGAAAGTTGGATCGTCGGAACTAAGTGGTACTCTCGCTAAGTAATTTTACAAAAGCCAGACCCGCCCCAAGGAGGTAATTGTACTTGCGGTTTTTTCTTCCACTGATACGGATAACGATGCTGGTTCCAATACGCCAACGCCTCCCATAAGGCAGCTTCCAATTCAGCCCGGGTTTCGAATTTGCGACCCCTGAGAGCTAGCGACTTGAGCTGCTTCCACCAAGGCTCGATCAAATTCAACCAGCAGGCATACTTGGGTAAGAACAGGATTTGGATTTCAGGCCAGGCCGCCAAAGCAATCCGGGTATCGCGACTATGATGGCTACTCAGATTATCTTCGATGATCAACAGACGTTCAGCAGGGAAAGTGTGAATAACCTTTTCCAGCAGTTGGATATGACTGGCACTGTCCCTTTTCTCACTCACGACCAGAGCTGCTTCACCTGTTGCAGGTTCGAAGGCACCGTGCGCCCAGACCTTACCTCGGCGTCCGTAATCCGGCTCGAAGGTTGCTCGCGACCGATTGACAACCCATTCTGCTCCTGGGTAGGTTTTGACTGCCAGCGGTCCCAACTCATCCAAACAGATGGTTCTAGTCCTGGAAGGCGGCGATACGTACGCAGCGACAATCAGCCCCTTTTTTCCACAAACTCAGGATCGTGTTTCTCGGGTTCATGGAACCAACTCTCCTGCTTGCGCCAGCGAAACCCTTCGCCTTCGACCCAGGTCCAGATGGTTGAGTCGGATAAATGGATCCCATGGCGTTCTTTGAAGGCTCTTTGCAGGCGCTCCAAGGTCCAAAGCTCAAAAGGATATCCCAGGCTCCTGGGTTTTTGCAACGCCAGATCTAGCAAAGCACTGCGGGTTTCCTGGTTGTGGGTCGGTGGTCGCCCGGGTCGCTCTTCATCCACCAATCCGGCAATCCCCTGTTCATTGAAGCGCTTTACCCATTCGATACCCATGGGTGCCCCTTTGAAGCCAGCGTGCTCGCCCGCTCGAGAGGCAGCCAATTCAGGATTATCCAGCATAGCCGCAATGATTTGGGCACGCTGCACAAGCCGAACGGGCTCTGTACGCGATTTTGCCAGGCGTCTGATTTCCTGTTCTTCTTCTCTTGTTAATGTACGAAGTTTGATCCGTTTTGACATGCTGTCCTCCTGTTCCCAGGAGAACAATTTTAACCTATTTCACGAGAAAACCACTAAGCATCTTTCTATTTGGCATTCCCTCCTCGGGAAACGTTATGGAGTCGGATCTATACCTGTAATCGCTATTTCTACACAAATGCCTAAGTACAAATCCTTGATTCAAAAAATAAAGGAACACGGAGTGAGTGAAGTGTAATCAGACTGACAGTTTGTGTAGGCGTCGTTCTATTTAGTCCTTTACCTTATACTCTTGTAGATGGAAATTATACATTCTACCTCGCCCCACCACCCCACCACGTACCGCAAGTTGTGGTTTGTAAAACCACAAACCCGGGCAGCGCGAACAGAGCGAGATCGGGCTGTATTACTACGGAGCCCGCTGGGACGACAGCTCGCTGGGAAGGTTCACCTCGCCGGATACGATCGTGCCGGGGGCGGGGAATTCCCTGGCGTGGGACCGGTACGCTTACACGCTCAACAATTCGGTGAGATACACCGATCCCAGCGGGCATTTAGCCTGTGATGCGGAACATGTAGCAGAGGGGGATTGCAGTGATTGGATACACCCCATTGAAGTTTTTGATTGGAGTGGTTTCAATGATGACCCTATTGAATTGATGACTAGAGCTATGCTTTCTGAAGAGGGGATTAAATATGGCACTGAGAAACAGGACGACGTAATTGGAATTGGTTGGGCTGTAAGAAACCGCCACGATACGAACTTCTTTGACAGGAATCTTGATGGTGAAGAAGATGAGCTAGCATGGCTTCATGCGGCTGTAAGCACTGTGGGGGGTATGGGAACTCGTCTGGCGAAAAACCCTGCTGATAATTGGCAATCTTACTTTGAAAGTAGCTATGAATTATTTGTTACCTACAATAATTTGCGCGAAATCTCGCAGGATATTGTCAATTCAGATCCTGGATCCGATATCACCTTAGGAGCTACACATTGGGCAGATGCATATGGGGTTGATATTGATGGTGATTTAATAGATGACAAAACTGTTCCTTATGAGCGGACCCATTTTTACAATTGGGGTTCGGATAAGCCTGCTCATTGTGTGATTACTGTCCCATCTGGACAATGTCATTAAGTTTGAGGAAAAAGAGATGCGTTTCATTACACATCATCTTCATAAGACGACATTATTTCTCATCGTTTTGATGGTTTGCTCATGCAATCCAATCAATCCATTGGTTCAAGGTGGTGAATTGAGCATGACAGTTTCGCCCCAAAACCCGGTTGCCCAAGAGATCACACCCACACCAAGTATCCAAAAACCAGAAACTGAGCCAATCCCAGAAGAAACCAGCTTACCTATGCTGACCTCGACCCCAACCAGTATTAACCCCGCAACACCTTCCCAATCGATTGATTCGCTGCCAGATATCCTGCTTGGAATGGGCACTGACTATTTTCCATGTTTTCGGGATGTGTTTAACGAGGTTTGGCTAATTGATTCGCTTGACAATTCCTTGAAGCTGAGGATCAGCGACCCCACTAGCGATTTGAACTTCCCGGCTTGGTCACCTGATGGACAGTACATCGCCTATGTAAAATCTCAACCCAGTCAAATCACCAGCATCGATGAATATTCAGCCAAGTCGGGATCGGATAGTCTATGGGTTTACTCCATTGCAGATGGCAGCAGTATTCAAGTGAGCGATCCTGTGCCCAGTGCGTTAGCTGCTCCTCCCGGATTCTGTGATCCGATAAGCTATATCAGCCAGCCAGCACTCTGGTCGCCGGATGGTCGTTACCTCCTTTTCCAGCAGGTAGATGTTGTCAATAATTTGTTGAACTATTACTTGACGGACCTAGATGAGCCCAAAACAACCAAAGTCTTTTCACAAAACAAATATGCATCGCCAATGTGGTTGGAAGTTGATTCGGTTGCATATATTAATGAACAGAACGACCTTGCGATTATGCGCATCGGGCAGACTGGTTCGCTAAGTTTTGAAGTGTTATCCAGTCCAGATACAGTATCACAAGATGCGTTCCTGCATATCCTTCCAGATCCAATGAATCATGATCAAAACGAGAATCTCACGGTTGAGATTTACGCAATCGATGAGGCGCACAATAAAACTACCGATCAGATATGGAATGTTGCCCTCGATCAAAACAGTTGGGAAAAGATCCAGGATTTGCCATCGAGCACATTTGGCAGACCGGTCCTTTCCAAAAAGTGGATGGCAGTGTGTACAGCACGCAACCAACTGACAATTTTTGATCGACAAACCTGGCAAGCCTTGTGGTCAACCGGTCCAGAATTCGATCCCATCTGTGATTTTATCCAATTAGGATCTAACAGCCTTGATCGTGAATTTTTTAGCATTAATGGATTTTACGATGATCAGGACTTCAAGCCTTCTTCTGCTGAAGGAGTTTGGATTGTTGATCCAAACATCGAAAACCCTCAATTGATACTGAATACTGAAGACCTTGCGATTAATCAAGAATTAAATGTGCTTCAGAGTTATGATTGGGAATCGATTCATCCTTAAGGTTAGGGCAAAAACCAGGTAATTACAAAGAAAATTTCCACCGATATGAAAGTGTGGACGGCGAAACGCGTGCGTTTCGCCGTGGCAATTGGCTGCGCCAATTGCCACGGCAGCACCATGAAAAAGTACTACTACGTCGGCGCGGTGCGGATCGGGATGATGGCCGGCACAACGGTGAGCTACCTGCTGGCGGATCACGTGTTTGCGCAAGCGCAAACGTGGGCTCGACCACCATCACCACCAACAGCAGCGGAACTTTTTCCGCCGAGCTGCGTTATAGACCGTGGGGCTAAACCCGCAACCCCACCGGGACAACCCCCACCACATTCAGGTTCACCGGGCAGCGCGAACAGAGCGAGCTCGGGCTGTATTTTTACAACGCCCGCTGGTATGACAGTGCGCTGGGACGCTTCACCTCGCCGGACACCATCATTCCCGGCGCGGGGAATCCGCTGGCGTGGGACAGGTTCAGCTACGTCCAAAACAACCCGGTAAGATACACCGATCCGAGCGGGCACCTGGTTTGCAGCGATCCCAATGTTGCAGAAGGCGATTGCAGCGATGAAGGCGTGGGGCTGTGGAGATTTGGCATTACACTTTCGGGTAGTTGGTCAACTGAGCATAAAAATGAGGCAAGAGATGCAGCACTTGTTGTAGGCACAAAATTCGCTGAAGTACTCGGTGGAACAGCTTGGGATGCCTTCAGCCGAGTATATGGTGAGGTAGAGATCTATTGGGGAAATGGCAAGGGTCAAGGACTCACTGATGAGTGTGCGGGGATTACCTTAGGGGGATGTACTTCATCAGCTCATCTGATCAATTTCATGACGACCTGGAGTAATCATACCAATGCGGTATATAACATGATACACGAATTCGGCCACGCATTTTAACAACCTTCTATGGTTCGATAATCCTATTAACGGGATAAGGGATCGATTACCCGAGGCCTACATGAGAGCGACTGGAGGCTTAGAACGATCAGCAGGCGGTTATGCTGGACTTTATGGCTCATGGCAACAAAGCCAGCAAGATACCACGAGCGAAAACTTTGCAGATATGTTTTTGGGATGGACATATGGAGAATGGAGTTCAACTGGTGCTGGGCCAGAAAGAATGGACTTTATGGAACTTTGGATGCCCGGTTTTATTTGGTCAACATTCAAATTATCACCTTAATGAGGTCAATATGAGATTTCTTACCAAAAAACTCAATGTCTATATATTCATCACGATAGTATTCTTCTTCATTATTGGTTGTCAAAGTGATATCCTGTTAGATTCAACTACTGGAGCGAGTACAGTTCTACCACTAAAATCTCCAGGAGTTAGCACCAATCAGCCAACCAGTACATCATCCGGAGAAATAACATCTGTACCGGAAATCATTAAATCGCCAACAGCTTTATTTACCAGTGTTACAACTGTTGTAGTTCCAACTTATACTCCATTTTCCACATTATCTCCAAGTGGCTCTATATCACTAGTGCTGGAATTATTGCAAAACAACCCAAGTTGTTTGCTGCCATGCTGGTGGGGTATCACGCCTGGAGAGACCTCTTGGCAAGATTCTGACAATTTTCTAACTTCTTTTGCACTCAAGCATTCATATCTCGACTCATCTCCGGGTCAAACATCATTTAGACGTTGGTTTCGATTTGCTGCTTCAGATGACGGATTAGCTGATGTTTATCAAACTTACTCAATTAATGATGAAGTCGTTGAGTTGATTGAAATACTGTTCAATGGTGTGCCAATACTTGATTTGCCTAGTTTCCTTAAAGAAAATGGGCCGCCGGGTGAAGTATATATTCGAACATTCAGGTCGGAATACAATGGCACAATACCATTTTATTTGATTCTGTTTTATCCTGATAAAGGAATCGTTGCCATGTATCAAAGCAGTGATGCAACACTTCGAGGAGATCATATACAGAAATGTTTTGTTGAGGATACACTCAACCAACTGGCACTTTGGCCGCCCGAAAGTAATTATTCCTTCAAAGAGGCAATTAATCAAACAGATGGGTTCAGGTTTGATGATAATTTACCCCTGCTTTCACTAGAGAATGCGACAACTTTGGACATCGGAAAATTCTTCGAAACCTTTAGAACCACAGATTCGCCAAGTTGTTTGGAAACACCTGCAGAGTTGTGGCCTGGACAATTCGAATAATAAAAATTCACTCCCAGTATTCTCAATTTAAAATGATACATTAGCTTCTTATTCTAATTGGGTTATATCAAGCACTAAACGAACACATTGAGCGTATTATTACGTTGGGGGCATAACCCACCTAAATACTGCGGTTAAATAGCAAAACAGAGAGAAAGCTGAATATCTTCAGAAGTGTATCCTTATTTCTGTAATTTCTAGCGAAATGAGTAGATTGGGTCGAGCAACAGTTGATAAGCTGGAGGCAAAAAATAATTCAGCGTGACCCAACAATCCGCCCCTTACCACGGGGTGAAACGCGCAACCCCGCCGGGACCACCCCCACCACATTCCGCAAGTTGTGGTTTGTAAAACCACAAACCCGGTCAGCGCGACAGAGCGAGATCGGGCTCTACTACTACGGGGCCCGCTGGTATGACAGCACGCTGGGACGGTTCACCTCCCCGGATCATCGTGCCGGGTGCGGGGAATCCGCTGGCGTGGGACCGGTTCTCATATGCCGCCAATAATCCCGTCAAGTATGTAGACCCCAGCGGTCACTGCTGGGGCGTGCTGAGTTTCATATCGCGGACTCCCATCCTACGGCACGACCTGCGGCAACCTCGACATGGCGCTGGATATCGTCAAGAGCGACGAGGCAAGCGTCGGTCAAAAGCTGCTGGCGGGAGGGTATATACTTGCGGAAGGCGCAGCTCACGCCGGGCTGGTCGTTGGGGCTGGAGTCTTGGCAGCTCAAGGTGGAGCAACGGTTTTGGCCTCGGGTGGTGGAGCCACCACAGCTACCGCCGTATGTGCAGATGGGCAATGTGATAATGGGTTCGCACATCCTATCAGATTGGAAATGAAGCTGTTGGTCGAGTAGTCAACTTTCTAAACGACCCAACTTTACAACAAGAAGTGAGGGTTTATGTTAATCAAGCAGGCAATCGCGGGAACTATTTTGCGAGATTTGATATTTTAACCAATTCCGAGATACACGAAGTCAAAAATGTAGCAAATTTATCGTTGTCTCAAGGTTTCACTGAACAAGCAAATCGCTATAAATTAATTGCCAACTCATTAGGTGTGGAACTACATTATTGGTTACTTAATTCGGCTCCGGAGAAAGTTATTCGGTGGTTACAATCGAATGAAATTTTCGTACACACATCAATTCCTGAATAAGGTGAATAAAAAATGCTTGCTGATTCGTTAAAAAACGTTGATCTAGCTTTTTATTTCCGACACATTGATCGTTATCGAGATTTCGGTCGAAAATTAATTGACAAAATATTCGAAATTGATGGCAATTTGTCGCCTGAAATCTACGAAGATAACGGAAATTCGAGTGCCATCGATCAGAATAATATTGAAGGATTTCTCAATGTTTGGGAAAAATCCAACACCATCCATTTACGTAGGTATTCAACCTATAGAGTCTGAAATTGCGATTAATTTGGGATTTACAGGATCAAAAAATTACCAAACTTTCTTAATGTGGATTAATGAAAAGTATTTCACTCAAGAGACTTCGATTAAGAATTTCTTGAAATTCAGTATATCTCTCTATGAAGTTCTGACTCCTGATTATGGCAGTATCCATCAAACGAATGATGCGATAAACCTCGCCACGGTGCAACATGTAAAGTTTGGAAAAACTGTGCTTCCGATCGACCTAAAGAAGGGTCTTCCAAACATTTATTGGGCAAATTTTTTTAGCCCGGTTTTCGTTGATCTGATTGGTAAACAAAAGTTGTTGGATGCACCAGTCTATGAAAGAATGGATCTGCCTAATGGTGGTCTTTTGCTCATTACTTCACCATCTCCACTCAATCCAAAATCACATAATCCCGCGATTGGGTCAACAAGCATTGAAAAAAGCTTTAGGGGAGGAACATTTCCGAAAATATTACTGAAGAAAAATTATTAGGCACCTGAAAGTTTCGAATTATCGGAAGAACAGAGCGAGATCGGGCTGTATTTTTACAACGCCCGCTGGTACGACAGCTCGCTGGGACGCTTCACCTCGCCGGACACCGTCGTTCCCGGCACGGGGGAATCCACTAGTGGGGACAGGTTCAGCTACGTCCAAAACAACCCAGTGAGATACGTAGATCCCAGCGGGCATATGTTGTGCAGTGAAATGCCCTGGGAAGAAGATTGTGTAAATACAGAAGAGCAGATTTATCGGACTCTCGTTGGGCGTGGAAAAGTTCCAAATTTTGTTCGCCTGCCGGTCGACACAGACGAAATCTCGTGGATACAATGGTATGGTGGGACAGAAACTGCATATCAAGATCATCTCGATTACAAAAATGGAGAAGATAACTACGGCTATGACGAGTATTGCCAGGGACTTCATTGTGGCATAGATTTCGGTGCCGAGTGGGGCACACCAGTATATGCAGGAGTGTATGGAAGCGTTGTCGACGTTGGCAATGGCACTGGGGGTCTTGTGGTTCTTATTGAAATTGGTGACTATCAATTCCAATATCTACATCTATCGAATATTAGTGTAGCAGAAGGAGATTATATATCGCCTGGAACGGCAATCGGAGGCGTCGGTAATCTATCAGGACTCTCTGCCGGCGGTAATATCCATCTCCACTTAGAAGTGAGATTTAGTAGCACTGGAAAGAATCAATGGAAAGATCGGATTTCAAATCCACTATTGTATATGAACACAATAATGATTGCAGATTTAACAGCAATCGCTGAAATGCAAAAAGGTAATAACGTCACATTTCATGACCCATTTTCTAACTATTCTCCTTTGGCTCAGCCATCACCGATCATTCGGGGGGGAGGTGTAGTATGGGAATAAAACCCAATAACTCCTTTTCTCGTTTTACTACCATTTCTAGATATTGTTTTCTAATTCTGGTAGTAGTAATCCTATACAGCTGCTCTGACGCAGGTGAACTATCGAGTACAAATATGAATATTACCCAAGTTGCCATAGAGCTGGCAACAGAAACATCTCGGAATACAGAAACGATTATAACGATTTCACCTACTGGTATTGAGAAACCAACGGTTACAAAAGATGTTGTTTGTGAAAGCAAACTCATCCAAGTCGAAACAGAACAAGTTTCCCGATTTTTTTGGGCCGATGATGGGCAGTCTCTTTACTATTCACTGACTCAAAATACTGAGGAGTATTGGTCATATGATGTGAGGACTGGTACCACCAGACGTGCAGATAAATTGGATTTTCCTGGAATACCAAGCAGCTATCAAAGTTTAAATAATATTAAAATTCCAAAAGAGCATTATGATTTGTTCGTGTCTCCGAGTGCGCAGAATGTAATATTTACTCTTGAGGCCAACGGAAACACGCCTATTCCAACCTCAAGTCATGAAGTTGAATCCTCGCATAGAAAACTATTGTTAGATGTTTTCATGGCTGGCGAATCAATAGCAGAAAACCAGTATATCGGTCGTATTGAGGGGAAAATAATGGATGTCCATTGGTCGGAAGATGAACGACAAGTCATTTTTAATATGGGTTATTTTTCGCCGGTTGACCTTGGACCTGCTTACATGTGGCGTATGAATTTGGTTGAGAACAACCTTTCACCCATTTTCTTAAGAGCTGAAGAGCCTCATATTGTTAATTTCCGGGGGTACTCACCTGATGGAGAATGGGTTTTATACAATCTCCTTGGTGCGGAGGAAAAAAATGTTCATGCCCTAAATATCAAGACAAACGATCGGAAGGCCATAAATCTTGCTGCAGAATCGTATTTTTGGTGGTTGCCCGGGCGCGACATTCTGTTGGTTGTAGGGCCATCTAAAGACAATTCGGAATCGATAGCCTTTTTTTATGATTTTATTTCAGGCGAGATTTTAACCGCATCGGAGGAAACCATTATTTACAATCCTTGGATACTGGATCCAATTAAACCATCACCTGACTATGCTAATTTGGCATTTTTGGGACTTGAAAATAAACCATTAAGTGTTTTGTCCCTCTGCGGAAAACCGTGATCTAATCTACGAGTACTCTCAGCCATCGTACCTAGCAGTCGGTTGACTTTTTCTATCGACTTCGGCACTTTAACAAAATCACCCGAGCCACCATACCGGCCAGCAAACGGGTGACAATAAGCCGAAAACCGGCTCGTCTCGGTGAGCGGCGGGGCTTCCGCTAGCTTCATCTATGATGGCGACGGTAACCGGATCAAGGGCACCGCTGGCGGGGTGACCACCACCTATATCGGCAATTACTTCGAATGGACGGCGAAACGCACACGTTTCGCTTGGGCAATCGGCTGCGCCAATTGCCACGGCAGCACCATGAAGAAATACTACTACTCAGGCGCGGTGCGGATCGGGATGAAAGCAGGAACCACGGTGAGCTACATGCTGAGTGACCACGTGTTTGCGCAAGCGCAAACACGGGTTCAACCACCATCACCACCAACAGCAGTGGAACATTTTCCGCCGAGCTGCGCTATAAACCCGTGGCGAATAACGAACGACGTTATTCGCTTAAGAAATCCCGCTCGGGCGGGATTTCCAGGGGTGAATCGCGCAACCCCACCGGCACCACCCCCACCACATTCAGGTTCACCGGTCAGCGCGAACAGAGCGAGCTCGGGCTGTATTTTTACGGGGCCCGCTGGTACGACAGCGCAACGCCAGGTTTGCAGCTGCAAACCTGGCGCAGGGACAGTTCACCTCGCCGGACACCATCATTCCCGGCGCGGGGAATCCGCTGGCGTGGGACAGGTTTGCTTACACGCTCAACAACCCGGTGCGCTACACCGATCCGAGCGGGCACCTGGTTTGCAGCGATCCCAACGTTGCAGAAGGGGATTGTAGCGATGAAGGGGCCGGGTTGTGGAGGTTTGGGGTTGGTTTGATTGGTTTTGATAACCCCGAAGATGTTTCGGCTGTTCGTTCAGCGGTAATGGATGTGGGAAAGAAATTCGCTGAAACCCTTGGCGGTCTACCGTGGGATGCCTTTCGTTCGGTCTACAATTACATGACGCTCCAAATCGGTAGCTGTGATCTCTGCACACCGGGCAGTGCTGTTGCAGGCTACACCTATGGTGAACACCTCATCCGGTTTGCTGGCTTTTCTGACCAGTCCGACTTAAAGCGTAGAAACCATGTCGTACATGAACTTGGGCATGCCTTCAAATGGGCGTTACATAATCTCACGGGCATTCATGTATACAGCGAGCTGAGTCTGTGGCGGACAGGGCATCCTGGGTACCCCGATAGAACAACGTACTCCGGCCATCCAAAAACATTTGGACCAAATTTTGGTTTCGCCAGCCCTCAAAATAAAATTACATGGCAACAGAGCCTTGAAGGTGGAGATCATGAAGAATTCGCTGATCAATTCTTGGGTTGGACCTATGACACATGGGATTTATCTCGTGAAGGGCAATCCCGCTCAGCGATGATGAATTTAAATATGCCGCTTTGGGTGAACCTCGCATCAGGGCAATAGGGAGCGACCACATGATCGAAAGAAGATTTTTGCATTTGATATTCTGTTTGATGGTTCTTTTCCTGATTACTGGATGCGAAAAATCAGATCAAATGCAATTAACCACCGTCTCAGAAACGGTCATCTTGGAAAATACCACTACCCCACGACCCAGCACTGCCACATCAACAAGTACGCCACAAGAAGAATTAACATCTACTTCTACAATCCCCCCGGAAACTGCAGTTCCAACACCATCACCAAGCTGGACTCCACTGCCAACCTTGGCAATCGATGACGCTCAACGATTGGTTAAAGAGTTGCTAGAGACAAATTCTGGCTGTCGCTTGCCATGCTGGTGGGGCTTTATACCTGGCCAGACCCCATGGTTGGAAGCCAAGCATTTTCTCACCCAGGTAGCACAATACATCGGAACGTTCTATGGAGAAACGGAGAATTCTTTCATAGCAGATGCGCAAATACACATACCGACAGGTGCTGTTTCTTCGAGCTGGGAAAACATTCCTTATCTAACCCAGGATTTCTTGGTCCGGGATGGGATCATTGAAACCATCGATATCTTTAACTTTGATCTGGCTCCCAATTATGCTTTACCCGTCTTTCTCAAAAACTATGGCCAACCAAATGGCGTGTGGATCCGCACGTTTCGGGAAGAGGAGCAAAATAGCCAGCCCTTTGCAATCGATATTTTTTATCAAGAGCAAGGGATTCTCATGGAGTACAGTGGTGGCGATGGGATGGAACTTGGTGACAGCCTTCAAAATTGCCTGGACAATACCGTGGATTCTTCCTTTTATTTACCTGTGGTCGCCTGAAAATCCGATGACTTTTCTGGAAGCTAAAGAGAAATTCCTTGACACTGAAAATTTGCCCGAGCCCATACCTTTACAGGAAGCAACCGGCACGAGCGTTGAGGATTTTTATTCCAGTTTGGTTACTGAGGGCAAGGTCTGCATTGAGACACCGAAAGCGCTTTGGCCTTAAGGTTTTCTCGTACTTATAATTGAACCACAAACCCGGGCAGCGCGAACAGAGCGAGATCGGGCTGTATTTTTACAACGCCCGCTGGTGCCGCACTCATCAGACATCGCTGCTACGGTCCACCCTGATGACCACTTTCCCCCGGGCGTGCCCTTCCGCCAGGTAGCGCACAGCTTGCGCCGCCTCGCCCAACGGGTAGCTCTGATCGATGTACGGTGCAATTTTACCGGCTTCCAGCAGCTCTCCCAGGGCAACCAGGTCTTTCTGGCTGACCTTTGCGATTCCCATGAAACCCAGCTTCCTGCCGCCCACCGCCGACAGCAGCGGACCCAGGAGCATCCCCTGGAAAACTTGACTCATGGAGCCCCCGGTTACGACGCACCTACCCTGCCGGCTCAAGGCCCGGCGGTAATCCAGCAGAGAATGGTAGCCGTTAACCGCAAAAATCAGGTCATAGCTCAGCCCGTGGCGGGTGAAATCCTCTTTGGTGTAATCGATAACGTGCTCTGCCCCCAGGGCGCGCGCCTGGTCCAGGTTGTGCGGGCTGCACACCGCCGTCACTTCCGCCCCGAGCACCCTGGCAATCTGCACCGCAAACGTACCGACGCCGCCGGAAGCCCCCTGGATGAGCACCTGCTGCCCGGGTTGGACTCGCCCATGGTCGCGCAGCCCCACCAGGGCGGTCAATCCTGCGACCGGGGTGGCTGCCGCGGCCTCAAACGATACATTGGCAGGTTTGAGCGCCAGGCCGGCTTCAGAGGCGCAGGCATACTCGGCAAACGCACCTACCGACCCCGCAGCCACCCCGAAGACTTCATCGCCGGGCTGGAACTGCGTCACCGCCGCGCCGACGGCCGCGACCCGCCCCGCGAGGTCCGCGCCGAGCACTTTGCCCACGGATTTCATCATTGCGCCATCCATCAAGCGTGTCATGATGGGAACCCGGGTGCCCTCCAGCTGGGAGGAAAACCGGCGGGAGTCCAGGGCGTTTACAGAGGCAGCCTGGACCTGTACCAGCACCTGGTTTTCCGCCGGGACCGGCTCGGGCACTTCCAGAAGCTCGAGGACCTCCGGGGGTCCGAGCCTGGTGTAAACGATCGCTTTCATCCGGGTATCCTCCCGCCGGGCTTACTCTCGCCGGGTCGCCGCCTGTGTGCCAGCCTGCCGATCCGGTGCGCAAGCTCACTCCCTGCCCGTTGGTGGCTGAGCCAGTTCCGCCGGAGCGCCGCCAACAAGGCCGGGTTGCAGGCAAAATTATAGATCAGGGCCTGCATCTGGGCAAGCTCGGAAATGAGCGTCCCGGCGCGGTGGGGATCGCGGCCCGATCGATCACCGGCGGCGGCCTGGCAGAGCGTGGGCGCGCTGCACGGCGGCGGGTGGGCGAAATGGTGCGGCGGGCTCATCTGGGGCGCGGGCATGGGGAAAAATTTTTCCCGCGGGGGGCGCTGTTGTTGCTGTTAAACCTCTTTCTAGATGATTAAAATACTTAACAACAGCAACAGCAGGGTTGTGAGGAAAAAAATTTTTTCCTACTGCCTGGAGATCTTTTTGGACTGCCGCCCGGCTGGGGATCCCATCTGCCGGCGCGGCTTCCTGGATGGGGAGAGCTGCAGAGGGGGCGGCGGGCTCTTCCAGGGCAGCCTCCACAACCGCCGCAGCTTCAGGTGCTGGCTCCGGGTCCAGAGGGCCTGCCAACAGGGCTTCGAAATCGGTGCAGGCCGCGTACAGCCGGCTTTCGGGCAGGCGCCGCACGAAGCGCAGCGCCTCCAGATCCCGCAGGTAGCGCCGGATGGTGGGCGTAGACATGCCCAGGGCGGCAGCAATCTCGGTGCTCCCCGCCGGGCGACCCAGGCTGTTCAGCAGCTTGAGCACGGTGCCGGTGCGCGCCAGCAGGCGGTAGTTCCAACGCTGGACAGTGGTCAGTTCGGGCATACGGGTCTCTCTGGAGGAAAAATTTTTTCTTTGGGTCGAGGAAGGAATCCGAAACAAAATAGAACGATTGTTCTAGTATAATTATACACGAAAACCGCCCTAGGTCAAGCGCGTTCGGGGCACTTAAAGCTTCAGATGAGAGATTGGCCTGGGATTCGCTAAAAACAACCACCCAACGGGTTGGCTGCTGCGCCAATCCGGCAGCATCCAGTGATTAAATGAAAAGCAATAGGGGAAAAATTTTTCTCCCTTGAACGGAGGCGCGCCTAACCCTGCCGTCTGTGGAATCCACCGGGTTGGGCCTGGCGGCTCGGTAGGGGCAGGCACTCTCAACTATGATTCGGGTTAGAACCGGGTAAACGAACCCTTAAAACTCAGCCTCCAGGGTGTACAGCTCTGCTCTCCCGGAGACAAATGGGCTTTCTTCTGGCATCCGCTCCTGGAACTCCTCGCTGGCAAACAGAGCAGCACGACCCTTCTCCCACTCTGCCAGGCTGGGAAACACCATTTCCTGCACTACGGTTTCAAAAGGCCCGCTCAGGTCGGTGAGGATGCGCATGTGTACATCAGCCCCCATCACTTCCCGCATACGATCACGCATCTTTTCGTTCATTTCTGCCAATCTTTTGGCGGTTTCACCAGCTTTTCCCCATTTGGCCTGGAACACGTAACGCACAACGATCATACTAGCCTCCTTTGAGTGCTGGGTATAATCCAGATATTTCCGGTAATCTATGTCTAGTATACCAAAATGAGAGCCGTTGTTCGCAGAAAACAGCGGCTCTCATTTTTAACTGGCTGGAGATAAGCCGCGCCCGGCTTCAGGGTGTTATGAATTAACGAGTCATTCTCTTAGAGAATATTCATATCCTGGTAGCATTTATCGTATTAATATAGAACCAGCGCGGCTGTTCTTACCAGTCGCAGCCGTTTACAACCAGCACAGCGGCCCCTCTTTCCCACCAGGCAGGTGCGATGAACACCGACCAGCCCATCGAAATCCCCACACCCGACGCCAGCCATGAGCACGGCAGGCTGCGGCACGTGCGGGCGCTGGCGGGGCGCATCCCATTGTTCGCGGCCGGGATCCTTGCCGCCCTGCTGGCCGTGCTGTTCTACCGGGCCCTGCTCCCGGCCCCGCTGTCCCTTACCCAGGATGAAATAAATACCAGCATCGCCAATGCGATGGCCTCGGCCACCCCGCCGACGGCGTTTGCTGCCCAGGTGTACCAGGTGATCCTGCCATCCCTGGTGTTAATCCAGACCGAAGATGAGCACACTGCGGAAGATGACCGGGTGGGGATCGGCAGCGGCGTGGTGATCAACATGGACGGCGATATCCTGACCGCCCTGCACGTCGTGGAGGGCGCGACCGAGATCAAGATCTTTTTCGCCGACGGTAGTGAAGTAAGCGGGACCGTCAGCACCTCGGACCCGGCAATCGACATCGCCGTGCTGCACCCCGACCAGCCGCCGGAGCTGATCGTACCCGCGGTGCTGGGCAGCCCCGGTGCGATGAACGTGGGTGATGAGGCGTTCGCCGTCGGCAACCCGCTTGGACTGGCGGGCTCTCTGAGCGCAGGCGTGATCTCGGGTTTCGACCGCTCGTTCACCGTCACCGAGACGGGTAAGGTATTAAACGGATTGATCCAGTTCGACGCGGCCGTCAATCCCGGCAATTCGGGCGGCCCGCTGCTCAACCGCGCCGGGCAGGTGATCGGCATTGTGACTGCCCTCGCCAACCCCAGCGAATCGAATTCGTTTTCGGGCATCGGCTTTGCCGTCCCGATCACGGTCGCCGGAGGCGCGGCCGGCGCGCCGGAGTATTGATGAGTGGGTTTTTGCAAACCTGCCCTAAGCGCACAGAGGATAGACAGGATACGGTCACAGTTGTCATTCCGACCGCAGGGAGGAATCCCTACGGAGATCACACTTCTGGCAGATTGTCTGTGATTTAGAAAATGATCTGTGAGCTTGACAATCGTAGGGGTGGCTGCAGCAACTGAGATCTCAGTCAACGGCGAAAGCCGTTGCAACAGCTATTGTGCTAAACAAAATCGTTTTCAAAAGGAAAAGCCATGGACCAACCTCCAGACCCCAACCGCGATAAACCGATGGAACGGGTGCTGTACGAGGTCAAAAAGGTCATCGTCGGGCAGGACATCCTGCTGGAACGGCTGATCGTCGCCCTGCTGGCGCGCGGGCACATCCTGGTCGAGGGGGTGCCGGGGCTGGCGAAGACCATGGCGATCAAGACCCTGGCGGAAGCCATCGGCGGCGAGTTCCAGCGCATCCAGTTCACGCCCGACCTGGTGCCCGCCGACCTGATCGGCACGCGCATCTACAACCAGAAGACCGGCGAGTTCAACACCTCGCTCGGCCCGGTCTTCACCAACCTGCTGCTGGCCGACGAGATCAACCGCGCCCCGGCCAAGGTGCAGAGCGCCCTGCTCGAGGTGATGCAGGAGCGCCAGGTGACCATCGGGCGCGAGACCTACAAGGTGCCCGATCCGTTCCTGGTCATGGCCACCCAGAACCCGATCGAATCGGAAGGCACCTACCCGCTGCCCGAGGCGCAGGTCGACCGCTTCATGCTCAAGGTGCTGGTCGGCTACCCCACCTCCACCGAGGAATTCGTCATCGTCGAGCGCATGACCAGCGCCATCCAGGCCGTCCAGAAGGTGATCGACGCCAGCCAGCTGCTGGAGCTCCAGCAGCGCAGCCGCCCAGGTGTACGTGGACCCGGCGCTGATCGAGTACGCCGTCAAGCTCGTTACGGCGACCCGCGACCCGCAGCCTGGTCGGCCTGGGCGACCTGGCGCCGTTCATCACCTTTGGCGCCAGCCCGCGCGCCTCGATCAACCTGATCCTCACCGCCCGGGCGCTGGCCTACCTGCGCGGGCGCACCTACGCCCTGCCCCAGGATGTGCGCGACCTGGCCCTGGATGTGATCCGCCACCGCCTGGTGCTTTCGTACGAAGCGCTGTCGGATAATGTCAGCAGCGACGCACTGCTGAACCGCATTCTCAACGCCATCCCCTTGCCGGAGGTGCCCCTGCACGAGCGCAAACATGCCCTCAACAGCCAGCCCAGCTATCGCAGCGGCAACGCCTGAGCGCATCCTGCAGCGCCTCGACTGGCAGGTGATGCGCCGGCTCGACGGCCTGCTGCAGGGGGATTACCGCACCCTGTTCTACGGCACCGGGATCGATTTCGCCGATCTGCGCGAATACCAGCCGCCGGACGACATCCGCCACATCGACTGGAATGTGACGGCGCGCATGAACAGCCCGTACGTGCGCCAGTACGTGGAGGATCGCGAGATCACCGCCTGGTTTTTGCTCGACCTCAGCCCTTCCATGGATTTTGGCCCGCTGGCGCGCCCCAAGCAGCGCGTGCTGATCGATTTCGTCGCCACCCTGGCGCGCCTGCTCACCCGCAACGGCAACCGGGTGGGCGCCATGCTGTACAACAACCGCCTCGAGCTGACCATCCCGCCGCGTGCGGGCCGCAACCAGGTGCTGCGCCTGATCCGCGAGCTGCTCAAAGAGCCCACCCGGCGCAAGGGCGCCGCCACCGACCTGAACGTACTGCTCGGGGCGGGGCTCAACACCATCAAACGGCGCTCGCTGGTCTTTGTGATTTCCGACTTTTTCAGCCAGCCCGGCTGGGAACGATCGCTGGCGCTGCTCAGCCGGCGCAACGAATTGATCGCCATCCGCCTGTGGGATCCGCGCGAGACCAGCCTGCCGGACGCCGGGGTGATCATCATGGAGGATGCCGAGACCGGCGAGCAGCTGTCTGTGGATACCAGCAGCCCCGAATTTCGCCGCCGCTTTCAAGAGGTGGTCACGCAGCGCGAGCGCAGCCTCAACACCACCCTGCGCCAGGCGCACGTCGACCTGTACTCGCTCTCCACTGCTGAAGATCTGGTAGGAGCCATCGTGCGCATGGCCGAGCTGCGCAAAAAGCGGAGGCACTGAACGCTGCTATGAGCTTCGTCTGGCCCTGGATGCTCCCCTCCCTGCTGTTCGTCCCGCTGGTTGCCGGGCTCTACCTGCGGCTGCTGCACCGGCGGCAGCAGACCTGGGCTGGCCTGGGAACGCTGGGCCTGCTGCCCACCCAGGCAGGGGGCGCGCTGCGCTTGCGCCGGCACCTGCCGGCGGTGTTCTTCTTGCTCGGCCTGACCCTGCTGCTGTTCGGGCTGGCCCGCCCGCAGATGTTCGTCAGCCTGCCGCGCGTCGAAGGAACGGTCATCCTGGCGTTTGATGTTTCTCAAAGCATGGCTGCTGATGACCTGGAGCCCACCCGCATCGCGGCTGCCAAGGCCGCCGCCCAGACGTTCATCGAAAACCAGCCCAGCACCATCGACATCGGGGTGGTCGCCTTCAGCAGCGGAGGCCTGGTGGTGCAGCAGCCCACCGATGACCGCACCGCAATCCTGTCCACCCTGGAGCGGCTCAGCCCGCAGGGAGGCACTTCGCTCGGGCAGGGCATCTACACTGCGCTCAACGCGATCGCCGGCGAGCCGCTGACCGTGGATGCCGAGGCGCTCGCGGCGGGCTCGCAAGCGCTTCAATTCGGAGAACTACCCCTCTGCGGTCGTCCTGCTGCTGACGGACGGCGAGAATACCGGCCCACCTGACCCGCTGGAGATCGCCCAGGTGGCGGCCGAGGCCGGGGTGCGCGTCTACCCGGTCGGCATCGGCCTCCCGGAAGGGACCGTTCTGGAAATCGACGGGTTTAACGTCCTCACCCGGCTGGATGAAACGCTGCTGCGCGAGATCGCCAGCCTGACCAACGGCGAGTATTACCACGCCGCCGATGCAGAAACACTGCAGGAGATCTATAAGACCATCGATTTGAAGCTCACCGTCCAGGGGGAGCAGAGCGAGATGACAGCCGTATTGGCCGGGATCAGCCTGCTCTTGATTCTTTGCGGCGGGGTCTTATCCTTGCTGTGGTTTGGACGGATGCCGTGATGCTGTTTTACCGTTCGAAAGTTGGTGGTGGGATATGAAACTGCTCTGGCCCGGATTTTTACTGCTGCTGGTGCTCATCCCGCTGCTCCTGGGGGCGTACTTGTGGATCCTGCGCCGCAAACAGCGCGCCGCAGTGACCTATTCCAGCCTGGACCTGGTGCGCGCCGCGCTGCCCAAACGGTCACGCTGGCGCCGGCATATACCGGTAGCGCTCTTCCTGCTCGCCCTGACCAGCCTGATCGCGGCCCTGGCGCGCCCGGTCGCCGAGGTCCAGGTGCCGCTCAGCCGTACGACCATCGTCCTGGCGCTGGATGTCTCGCGCAGCATGTGCGCCACGGATGTGGAACCCAACCGCCTGTCGGTGGCCCAGGAAGCAGCCCTGACCTTTATTGAAAACCAGGCCGACGGCACGCAGATCAGCATCGTGGCTTTTGCCGGTTTCGCCGAGATCATCGTCCCGCCCACCAGCGACAAGGCGGTACTGAAAGCAGCCGTCAGCAACCTGACGACCTCCATGGGCACCGCCATCGGCAGCGCCACCCTCAAGGCGATTGACGCCATCGCCGGAGTTAACCATTCGGTCGCCCCCAGCGGAGTCGACCTGGGGGGCGAGCGCAGCGAGGCCGAACCGGCGGCGGAACTCTACCAGCCGGATATCATCGTCCTGCTGACCGACGGGGCCAACACGCGCGGCCCGGACCCGCTGGACGTGGCCCTGCAGGCCGCCGACCGCCAGGTGCGGGTGTATACGATCGGTTTCGGCACCACCGAGTATTCCGAGATGGTGTGCACCCGCGAGCAGCTTGGCAGCGCGGCCTTCGGAGAAGGGTTTGGCGGCTTCCGAGGATTTGGGGGTTTCAGCGGCGGGGGCGGCAACTTCCGGCGCTTCCTGTTCATCGATGAGGAGACTCTGCAGGGAGTGGCGGAGCTCACCGGCGGCGAGTACTACCGGGCGGAGAACGCCGACCAGCTCTATGAAGTGTTCCGCGAGCTGCCGACCCAGATCGTGCTGCAGAAAGAGCAGACGGAGATCAGCGTGGGGTTCGCTGCCCTGGGTGCGCTGCTGATCACCCTGGCGGTGATCCTGGGCCTGCTGTGGAGCCCGTACCCGTAGCGGACCAGGGGCTGTCATCAAGAGCACATGACGACAACCCCACGGTGCGATTTCCTGATCTCCGGTCGCCAGCCAACCTTTCACAGTAGTCATCCTGTTCCCAATCACGATATGATGAATAGTCGCTGATCAGGGGAATTTTGTCACTTATTCTCTCTGGTCAAATTCGCTAGTGTAATAAGAGCGGTTTGTTATTAGGGGTGCGGATTTTGCATTAATAATAGTAATTCCACGAGTAATACAAGATAATTTGCATAGTCAGCACATCGCGGAAATTCGTCGCGTTCCCGCCTCTCGGGCAGGAGGTTTGTCCCTCAAAACCTGTTTTTGTTCCCTTTCTATTTCCGGAGGTTGCTCATGAAACGATTGTTTGTCCGTCCAGAACTGTGTACTGGGTGCAAGACATGTGAGCTGGCGTGCGCGGTGGAGCACTCCCGCAGCAAAAACCTTTTTGGTGCGCTGCTCGAGCCAATCTCGCCGCACACACGCGTCTACGTGGAGGCCAGCGCCAACGGTCATTTTGAAATCTTCAAAATGCCGATGACATGCCGTCACTGCGATCCAGCGCCCTGCATGGCTGCCTGTATCCCCAAAGCCATGTACCGCACCGCCGAAGGTGTGGTGACGAACGTGGGGGGATCGCACGCCTGCATTGCCTGCGGGATGTGCGTGATGATGTGCCCGTTTGGCATGATCGCTCGCGCCCCCGCCCCGGATGGGAAGGTCATGGCGCTCAAGTGCGATCTGTGTCCTGAGCGGGAAACCCCGGCCTGCGCCGAGGCCTGTCCCACGGGTGCAATCCTGTATTTGAGCGGTGATGAATTTGCCCACCAATCCCGGACACGGGCAAGTCAACTGCTTTCCCAGGCTAAAAACATACGCGAAACAACCCTGTTAGAAAGGCTGGAGGAATAAGCCATGGAACGATCGATCAGCCCCGATTCTATTCTCTTGCTGAATTCCGCCAAAGCGGAAGGCATCAACACCACCTGGGACCGGTATGAAACCCAGCTTCCCCAATGCGGCTTTGGCGAAACCGGCTTGTGCTGCCGCCACTGCCTCCAGGGTCCCTGCCGGATCGATCCCTTCGGGGTGACTGGACCCAAGTACGGGATCTGCGGAGCGAACGCGGACGTCATCGTCGCCCGCGGGCTGGCGCGCAGCATCGCCGGGGGGACAGCCTCGCATTCCGCGCATGCCAAACACCTGGCGCATACCCTGCTCAAATTCAGCCGCGGCCAGGCGCCTGATTATGCCGTCAAGGATAAGGATAAATTTCTCGCCGTCATCGACCGGGTTGGCATCACCCGCGACGGCAAGTCCGAAAGTGATCTGGCTGGGGAGCTGGCCCGCCTTGCCCTGGATGAGTTTTCCGAGCGGGAGGCACCGCCTGTCTGGCTCAAAACCACCGTCACTCCGGCCCGTATGGAAAAATTCGAACAGCTTGGATTAGTCCCGGAGGGGTTGGATGCTGCGGTAGCGGAGGTAATGCACCGCACGACCAATGGGGTTGACGCGGACGCCGTCAACATCCTGCTGGGTGGAATTAAGTGCGCGCTGGGCGATTACGCCGGGATGTACCTGGCGACGGATCTCTCCGACATTCTGTTTGGCACTCCCACACCGGTCCTGGCGCGCGCCAACCTGGGATGCCTGAAGGAAAATGCTGTCAATGTCGCTGTGCACGGGCACAACCCGGTGCTGAGCGAGGTGATCGTCGCCCAGTCGCAGCTTTTACGTGAAGAAGCGGTGGCGGCTGGCGCACCAGAGGGCTTCAACCTGGTGGGGATCTGCTGCACCGGACACGAAGTGATGATGCGCCACGGGATTCCCACCGCCACCAACTCCCTCTCCCAGGAATTGGCCATCCTGACTGGAGCTCTGGACGCCGCGGTCGTCGATTACCAGTGCATCATGCCCTCTTTGCCCTCCGTGGCCCGGAAATACCATACAGAAATCATCACCACCATGCCCATCGCCAAAATCACGGGAGCCCGGCACATTGAATTCACAGAGCAGCAGGCCGGCGAGAAGGCGCGTGAAATTTTACGCGTGGCCATCGAAGCCTACAAGAAACGCGACCCGCAGCGTGTGAACATACCCCCGATCGTCAACGACGCATTCGCCGGGATCTCCGCGGAAGCCATCGTGAAAATCCTGGCCCTGGTCAACCCGGATGATCCGCTCAAACCCCTAATTGATAACATTGTCAACGGCAATATCCTGGGCGTGTGCCTGTTTGCCGGCTGCAATGACGTCAAGATCACCCAGGACAAGACCTTTGTGGAGCTGGTCAAAGCCCTGGCAGCGGAAAATGTGCTCATCCTGTGCACCGGCTGCGCCGCGGGCAGCTTTGCCCGGCACGGCCTGCTGACCCCGGTTGCCACTGAAAAATACGCCGGTGAAGGGCTGAAAGCGGTATTGACGGCCCTGGGTAACGCCGCGGGATTGGGCGGTCCGTTACCGCTGGCTCTGCACACCGGATCGTGCGTCGACAATACCCGCGCCGCCAGCATTGCCACTGCCCTTGCGAACAAGCTGGGCGTGGATGTCAGCCAGCTGCCGGTCGTGGCAACTGCCCCTGAGGCCGCCATGGAGAAAGCCGTCTCGATCGGCACTTGGGCGGTGGCTATGGGCCTGCCAACCCACGTGGGAGTGGTTCCACCGGTAACCGGCAGCCCCCTGGTCGTGAAGGTCTTGACCGAAACTGCCAAAGACCTGCTGGGTGGTTACTTCATTGTGGAGCCGGATCCGCGGGCCGCTGCCGAGAAGCTTGTGGCAGCCCTCAAAGAGCGCCGGGCCGGGCTGGGGATCTGAGCCATGCTGCCAGCGGAGAAGTACCGCCAGCCCCAACCCGGGGCTGTGCTGGCGGCGCTGCACGCTATCAATACTGAATGGGGCTACCTGCCAGAGGCCGAGCTGCGCCGCGCGGCGCAGGATCTGGGCATCCCCCAAAGCGTGATGTACAGCGCCGCCTCATTTTATGCTTCCTTCAGCTTCCGCCCGTGCGGAAAGCACAAGGTGCAGGTGTGCGAAGGTACCGCCTGTTATGTCAAAGGCGCTACCGAGCTCCTGCAGTATCTCGCGGAGGCATTGGGGGTTGCCCCCGACCAGTCCACCCAGGATCTGCTTTTCCAGTTGAAACGCGTGCGCTGTGTAGGCTCCTGCGGGCTGGCCCCAGTAGTGCGGGTCGACGATGACACGTTCGGCAGGGTGCAGGTGGCGGAGCTCGATACACTGCTGGCGCCGTACCGCGCCACGGGTTAAGGCCGAAAGGTGGAATTAACCATGACCTATGAATTTGTACCTTTCGACCGGCTGCACAGCGTCGGAGAAGCCAGCCTGCACCCCGACTACATCAAAATCAGCGTGGGGATGGCGACCTGCGGCCAGGCTGCCGGGGCGCAGGCGGTGTATGATGCCCTGGAAAAGCGCCTGAAACTGCGCAGCGGCCTCCGCGCGCATCTCAGCCGCACCGGGTGCATCGGTTACTGCGCCCAGGAACCCATCCTGGATGTGCGCCTGCCCGGCTTTGGACGAATATTTTATGCCAGGGCCACCCAGGGACTGGCACGCAATATCGTCGACGCGTTGATGGACGGCGATCTGCCAGTCAGCCAGGCCTGGGCGGTGATGGAGACCGAAGAAGTGCCCGCTGAAAACCGCCAGCGGCGGCTGCCCCGCGAGCCCATTTGCGACCACCTGCCCGAATTCGGGCAAATCCCCTTCTTCACACACCAACATAAGATCGTGCTGCGCAACTGCGGCCTGATCGACCCCATGCAAATCCGGGAGTATATCGCCAACGGTGGCTACCAAGGCCTGCTGGGGGCGCTGGAACAGCTCCAGCCGCAGCAGGTGATCGACGAGGTGGTGCAGTCTGGCCTGCGCGGGCGCGGGGGGGGTGGTTTCCCTGCCGGGCGCAAGTGGCAAATCGCCCGCGACGCACCCGGTAAGTCTAAATACGTAATCTGCAACGCGGATGAGGGCGACCCGGGAGCCTACATGGACCGCACGATCCTGGAAAGCGATCCGCACAGTGTGATCGAAGGCATGCTCATCGCCGGGTATGCCATCGGAGCCCAGCAAGGGTTTATCTACGTGCGCGATGAATACCCCCTGGCGATAGAGCAGCTGGAAAACGCCCTGCACAACGCCCGGGATCATCGTTTCCTCGGTCGCGACATTCGCGGCACCGGCTTTGACTTCGAGATCGAGATCATCCGCGGCGCGGGTGCTTTCGTATGCGGAGAAGAGACCGCCATGATTGCTTCCATCGAGGGCGGGCAGGGAGAGCCGCGGCCCAAACCGCCCTACCCCGCTTCGCAGGGCCTGTGGGGCAGACCCACGGTCATCAATAATGTTAAAACCCTGGCGACAGTGCCCGTCATCCTGACCCGCGGCGCAGACTGGTACGCCAGCCTGGGCGCGCCCGGAAATGCTGGCACGGTAGTATTTTCACTGGTCGGACAGATCGCCAACACCGGCCTGGTCGAGGTACCCCTGGGAATGAAGCTGGGCGAGCTGCTGGAAGGCATCGGTGGGGGAAGCGCCAACGGCAAAGCCATCAAAGCCGTCCAAACCGGCGGACCATCGGGAGGCTGCCTGCCAGCCAGCCTGTTTGAAACCCCGATTACGTACGAAACCATGAAAGCCACCGGTTCGATCATGGGCTCGGGAGGTATGGTTGTTCTGGATGAAAGCGCCTGCATGGTGGACGTGGCACGCTACTTCCTGGATTTCACCCAGATCGAATCGTGCGGCAAGTGTACGGCCTGCCGCGAAGGCACCCGCCACATGAAGGATATTCTTACCCGCTTCACACATGGTGAAGGCCGGCCCGGCGATCTGGCGCTGCTAGAAGAAGTGGCCCTGGCGGTCCAGGCTGGCTCGCTGTGCGGGCTTGGACAAACCGCGCCTAATCCGGTGCTTTCCACCTTGCGCTACTTCCGCGACGAATACGAGGCCCATATCCAGGGAAAGACCTGCCCGGCTGGGAAATGCACCCTGCAGGTGGAGGTGTGAAATGCCCAGGATGACGATCAACGAGCAGCCGATCGATGTTCAATCAGGAGCGACCATCCTGCAGGCCGTCCGCCAGGCAGGGGTCGAGCTTTCCACGCTGTGCTACTGGGAGGGTCTGCCGCCTTACGGGGCCTGCCGGCTGTGCCTGGTGGAAATGAGCGCTCCCCGGCAGGAGGTGATTGCCTCCTGTGCATATCCCGTGGAAGAAGGCATGATCATCGACACGCGGGGCGAGCGCCGCCGCGGTGCGGCGGATGATGCTGGAATTTCTGCTCGCCCGCTGTCCAAACTCGGCAGTGATCAAGGAAATGGCGCATGAAGTCGGGGTAACGGATAGTCGTTTTCCAGAGTACGACAATCCCGATGAGCTGTGTGTGCTGTGCGGGCTGTGTGTGCGCATCTGCCGGGAGGCGGTTGGCGCAGCGGCAATCGGTTTTGCCCACCGGGGTGGGGAGCGCAAGGTCAATTCCCCCTTCCACCTGCAATCCGAGGCCTGTATCGGCTGCGGAGCGTGTGCCGCCGTCTGCCCGACCGGCGCCATCCACATCGAAGACCGGGATGGCGAGCGCCTGCTAAACTCCTGGAACACGGTTGTAAAACTGCAGCCGTGCCCGCGCTGCGGCAAGCCGTCCACACCCGAACCGATGGCATTCCTGCCCGGGCACGTCGGTATGGGGAGCGAACAATTTGGATTGTGCCCCGCCTGCCGCCGCCAGGTTACTTTAGAGCAGTTGGAAGTCATCCGCGAGGCAGAGTTTTACCGCGACTAAAATCGTTCTGAAAGCACATCGCTCCAGAGCCCGTTATGCTCTGGAGCGATGTATAACTCAGTCTGCCATGCGATCCTGGTGAGGGTTGTGCCGATCCAGGTTGCCATTCCGGCCCGGAGCGCAGTGCAGCGGAGGAACCCCCTGGAACAAGACCTCTCGAAACGATACTCTGGATGTCGATCTTTGGATTTTCGCGGCGGGAGATCAGACTGACACCCAAGGGTCAGAGAATGCCACAACTCCTGCCGAGCAGACCAAGAAACTCTCGGTGTCGCTGTTAACCCGGCGTCTTTTGCCATGCGTGGCAGTCTCATTTTTCAATTGCAGGCCGTGCCTGCGCCGAGATCGCCGCGGCTCCTACGGGGTCCCGCGCTGAAAAATGCGTTGTTTCAGCCAAAAAGAAATGTACCTCGTACTGTGGAGTGACTTGCAATGCCAGTTTTAAGGAGCGTTCAGCTCGCAGGCGCCAGGCCGTCCAAAGCCTCCCGGGCGCGCTCGCTCCAGGGCCGGGCGTTGGATGAGGCGAAGATCTCGAGGGCGTGCCCCCAGGAGGCGTGCGCCTCGACCGGCTGCCCGCGCTCTAACTGCATTTGTCCGGTGCGGTACAGGGTACGCCCCAGCTCGAGCTGGCTTCCAAGGTTCTCAAATCTCGTTACAGCCTGCCCAAAAGCCTCCTGCGCCTCTGCCCACATTTTTTGTGCGGCAAAGAGCTGCCCCTGCATGCGCAGGCCTACCCCCTCATAGTGGGCCGTTTGCGCGGCACGCGTCAGGGTTAAGTGTTCGGCCAGCCATGCCTCTGCTTCTTGCAGGCGTCCAGCGCCAATGTAAACTTCTGGAGCGACCAGGCCGATATAGATCCGGGAAAGCTGGTTGTCACCTGCTTCAAACAGGCTCCGGCTTTGTATACAAAGTTCGCTGGCGGGCTGCCAATCTCCCTGCAGCAGGTAGAGATTGATCCTGGCGTAGCGGCTCCAGCACTGCAGCGCGACCTGCCCGATCTCATCAGCCTGGGCAATGGCCTCATCGGCAAAGTCCACTGCGACTGCAATCTCTCCCAGATCTCCATGGATAAAAGCAAGCATCGAACTCACCCAAATCCGCAGGCGGTTTTCCCCGATTTGCTCGGCCATCGTGAAAGCCTGCTCCGCGGACTGCAGGGCCTCGTCCAGCCTGCCTAGCTCGCGCAAGCAGATTGCCGCCGGAAACCCCGCCCAGGCAATCCGGCTCTGGTCGCCGATACGCTTGCCAATGTCACGGTCCAGGTCGGCATTCTTTAACCCCTCAGGCCAATTTCCCTGGATGGTGGTATTTTCCGACAAAAATTCGTACCCAATGGCAGTTGCCAGCGGGTAATTCTTGCGTTTCCCCAGCGCGATGCACTCTTCGGCCCAACGGGTACTCTCGGGAAAATTGGTGAGGTGCTGGTATGCACCTGCCAGGTAGGCATAGATCAGGTACAGGGTCCCCGGATCATCGACAGGCTCTGCCAGCTTCCGGGAGCGCTCAAGGGATTCGATAGCCTGGGCATGGCGGGCATGGTAGTGATGATAACGCCCCAGGTTGGCCTGGACGCTGGCCAGCTCTGTAGATTGGGCTGCCGGGTCTAATTCCGCCAGAGCATCGTTCAGATATACCAGCCCACGCTCGTCTCCCACACCGATGTATTGGGCTCCAATCCGCATTTTCAGGCTGGCGATCTGCTTCGCATCGCTGACGAGCTCCAGTGTTTTAAGATAGTGCTCAACAGAAGGGTAAGCCAGCCCCTGCGCCGCGTAGGCCTCGCCCAACTGCTCGTAGATCTCTGCGAGCTGCGCGGGGTTTTCCAACGCGGCCGCACACTCTGCCGCGTGCTGGTAGTAGCGCAGGGCCTCTGCGTGCGCGAAGAGGCGCCCGGCCTTTTCCGCTGCCAGGAGGGAGTATTCCAGCGCCCGGTGCAGGTCATTGCTTTGCAGGAAGTGATAGGCAATATCCTGCACGTGGGCATCTAGCAGGCGCCCGGTGTAGAGCCTCTCCAGCCCTTCCCCGGCACGCTGGTGCATGCGCCGGCGGCGGACCGGGTTGAGCTCTTCGTACAGCACTTCCCGGATTTTGTCGTGCGTAAAGGCGAAACCTTCGTCTTTGGTCGTGCGGATGAGCTGGGCATCCAGGGCGCGGTCGAGGATATCCAGCAGGCGATCCTCCGGGGTGGCACCACCGTTGGTCTGAGAATCAAATCCGGTCAGAAACTCGGCAAAGGTGAAGGTTTTGCCCAGCACCCCGGCGTACTGCAGTGCTTCTACCTGCCCGGTCTCCAGCTTGTTCAGGCGCCGCCCGATGGCTTCCTTGATGCTCTGGGGGATCGCCAGTTCCGCAACCTCGGCGCGCCCCCAGCTATCGTTTTCACGGTAGATCTGTCCCTGCTCAACCAGTGCTTTGACCACCTCTTCGATAAAAAAGGGATTACCTTCGGTTTCCCGGTAGATGGCCTGCACAAATTCGTCGCTCACTTCGTCCAGCCCGAACATGGATGTCAGCAGCCGGGCGCAGTCGGCACTGGTCAGGCGTCCGATTTGGAGGCGGGTAACCAGGCGCTCGCGGTTCCACTCCACCAACAAAGCTGCCAGCGGGTGGCTGCGGTCTAGCTCGACTTCACGGTAAGCCCCCAGGACCAGCAGCTTTTCACCCCGCAGCCTGCGCAGCAGGTAGTGCAGCAGGGCCAGCGTTGCATGTTCCGACCAGTGCAGGTCATCGAGAAACAGGAACAGGCCTTTCTCCGCGGCAAGCACCTGCAGGAAACGCGCCAGTGAGTCAAACAACCGCAGGCGCTCCTGCTCCGGAGGGAGCGGCGGGCTGGCGGGCAGCGGTCCCAGGCGAGCATCGATTTCAGGCGCCAGCCGGGCCAGCTCGGCGGCGGTGGTCCCCAAGGTGGCACGCAGCACCGCGTCGCTCTGGGCATTGACCCAATCGCGCAGGGCCTCGATCAGAGGCAGGTAGGGCGTTGCGGCTTCATATTCATAGCAGCCCCCCTGCAGTACAGCACCCCCCTGCAGACGCACATATGCAATCAGTTCATCCGCAAGGCGGGTTTTGCCCACCCCCGGTTCGCCGGAGATTAAGACCAGGTGCCCGCCTTCCTGCATGGCCTGTTCCCAATGCTGGCGCAGTTGGCTGATCTCAGCACTTCGCCCGACCAACCTGCCGCGCACGATTTGCTCCAGAGGGGAGGCCGCCGGCATGTCGACCGGGCTTAGCGATCCAGCCTGCTCAATCTGGAGCAGCTTTTCGTTAATTTCCAGTGCCGTGGCAGGCCGGTCAGCAGCCTGTTTGCTAAGCATCTGCACGATCAACGCATTCAAGGGAGCAGGCAGATCGCGGTTGTAAGTTTGCGGGGGCACAACCGGCGCATACAGGTGCTGCGAAATCACCGCCAGCGGATCGTCGGCGCTGAACGGCAGGCGCCCGGTCAGCAGCTCGTACAGCACAACCCCCAGGGCATACAAATCGGCGCGCCCATCGTAATCCTGCCCGAGTGCCAGCTCAGGCGCCATGTAAAACACGGTGCCGGTGATCGCGCCCGAATTGGTCAGGCGCGAGGCGATCGAACGCGCCAGGCCAAAATCCATCAGCTTGATGTACACACCGGTCGCGCGTTCTCCTCCGGAGCGGCGGTGCCAGCGTCGCTGAGGATGATGTTTTCCGGCTTGAGGTCGCGGTGGATGATCCCGTTCTGGTGGGCGTGTTCGAGTGCGTCACAGATCTGGCGGGCAATTGCCAGGATTTCCGCAAGCGAGGCGGGCTTATGCTCGTACAGGGATTCGCCCGGCACCAGCTCCATCACCAGGTATGGAATCCCATTTTCTTCACCGGCATCGTACATGGCGACGATGTTGGGATGGTTGAGCCGGGCCGCAGCCTGGGCTTCGCGCAGCAGGTAGCCGCGCCCTTCCGTTCCCAGGCTGGGATCGTTCAGGACTTTGACCGCCACATCCCGTTCCAGCAGGGTGTCGTGGGCGCGATACACAATCCCCATCCCACCCCGGCCAATTTCAGAATCGAGGCGGTAGCGCTGGTTAAGCAGGGTTCCAGGTAACAAATCACTCATGTGCGTTTGATAACCAGCAGGGTAATATCGTCAAACGGGTCCAGAGAGGCCGTGAATTCTTCCAGCGCCCCCTGCACCGCAGCGGCTATTTCTCCAGCCGTACCCAGGTGGGTTTGCTCCACGACCCGGCGCAGGCGTTCCAGGCCAAATTCCTGCTCCTGGGCATCGATGGCCTCGGTGATCCCGTCGGTGTAGAGCAGGATGAAGTCACCCGGCTGTAATTCGATCTGGCGCTGCTCGTAATCTGCCTCGGGCTCCACCCCCACCAGCATACCGGTGCGGATGAGCTCGAAAATCTCAGCGGAGGCCGCCTGGTAGTAGAGCGGGGGGTTGTGCCCGGCGTTGACGTAGGTTATATCCCCGGCCCCTGGGTCGATCTGGGCGTACACCAGGGTAACAAACATCCCGTAAGCCTCGTCGGCACAGATCAGGTGGTTGACCGTGCGCAGGCCCTCCTGCGGGCAGGCAGCGGATGCCATGCTCGCCCGGATGATGCTGCGGCTGTAGGCCATGAACAGGGAAGCCGCCATGCCCTTATCGACCACGTCGGCAATCACCATCCCGAGCGCCCCACCAGCGACAGGGAAATAGTCGTAAAAATCGCCCGCCACCTGGCGCGCCGGGATCCAGCGGGCGGCGAAATCCCAGCCAGGAATCTGCGGCAGGGTGCGCGGGATCAGGCTGCTCTGCACCCGGCTTGCCATCTCAAGCTCGCGCTCCATGCGCCCCTTTTCGATAGCAATCTGGTAAAGGCGGGCGTTTTCGATAGCAATCGCCGCGCTGGCGGCAATGGCTTGCAGCAGCTCCAGGTCAGCCGCCTGGAAAATCCCGGACTGCACCCGGTTATCCACATAAATCGCGCCGAGGAGGCTGTCCTTCACACGCAGCGGGGCGCACAGGATGGCGCGCAGCCCCAGGTGAATCACGCTGGCGCGGGCGCTGAAACGCTCGTCTTGCTGGGCATTGCTGGTGAGGATCGCCTGCCCGTTCGCAACCACCTGCTCCACCACCCCGTAGGAGATCTGGAATTCCGGGCTGGCGATCGTGGTCTGCTCGAGGCCGCGCGCGGTTTTAAAAGCCAGCGAGCCATCAGCTTCGCGCAGCATCACAAAACCGCGTTCGGCGTGCAGGGCCGCGACCACCGCGTCGATCACCGACTCCAAGACCTGCTCCAGGTCCAGGGTGGAGTTGAAAGTCTGGGAGAGCTGGTAAAGCAGCGCCAGGCGCTCCCCGGAGAGGGTGGAGGGTTGTTCGGGATGCATGAGAAGTCTGGCATTACCACTGATCAGGCGAATTTGGATCGGTATTGGGTATTATAACGGAGGAATGGTATCAGGCAAATTCAAGCACATTCTGGCTGTTAGTTCTCCCGCCCGCCAACCAGAGCGGCGGAATCCAGGCATCAGCTTCGGAGGTAGGTCTGTTTGAGGGTTGGATGCCTCTCCTCTATGGCTTCAGATGATCCAAAACGCGTTTGGCTTGCTCCAGAGCAAAATCCCGGCTCCACCCCTGACCCGCAGCGAACTCCGCCTGCCACTCCTGCTCAGGGAGGCGCCGGCGGGCGGCCTGGATGCGCGGTTGGTTCAGTCGGCTGTAAAAATTTGATAAGATGACCCCGGAACGCTCTCCGAGGGCCTCCAGCGCTCCATAAAAACGGGCGGCTTCCCGGGCAGCTTCTTTGCCGCTGGCAGGTATCGCAACCAGGTACCCGGTGACGGCGCACAGGTAGACAAGCGCGCGGCGGATGGGCAGATGGGCAAGGTCCGAAGCCTGCAGCAGCCAATGCCGGGCCTGGGTGAAATTTTTTTTCGCCAGCATGATTTCGGCTAAATCCACGGTCGCGATGGCCCGGAAAATACTCTCGGAATCTGGCAGTTCAGCGAGCGCTGCCAGCAGGGTAGATTTTGCTTCTTCCAGCCGGCCCTCGAACATGGCTAATTCGCCCAATTGAGCCAGCGGCGCGCCCGGGTTCATGCTGCGCGGATCGGCGCGGGCCAGGGCGAGGCACTCTTCCAGCGCCTGGCGGGCTTCAATGTAATTGCCGCGCTCCATGTTGATTCTGCCCAGGCGGTTAACATACGCGGCATATCTGCCGCTCAGGCCGTACAATCGCCCCAGATCCACCGCACCTTGGGCAAACAGTAGTGCGGTCTCGAAATCATGCTGCTGCCAAGCCAGGTCCGAAGCCATCTGCAGGCGGTTGGCGCGCACTTCGGGTGGAGCCGCATCTGGCAGGGCAAAAAGCTCCACCATCAACAGCAGGAGTTCTTTGTTATAACCCTGGTTGGTCCAGAAATCACCCAGGTAACCTGCCAGCTCGAATCCCAGCTCGGTTTGTTTGGCGGCAATTGCCCAGCTCAACGCGGCGTGCAGATTATTGGTATGGATCTGAAAAAAATTTGCCTGGCTTTCCAGGTCAGGTTCATCTGCCAGGAACTGCATACGGCGCAGTAAATACCCGGCGTGCAGTGTCTCGAGTTCAGTGCGCCGGGCAGCAGCGAGCTGCAGGCTGGCATATTCGTGAATAATCTCAAGCATGCGCCAGCAGGGAACACCACCCAGGTACCCACGCTCCAACAAAGAATGATCGCTCAGCTCATACAGCAGGCGGCGCACTTCGGCCTGGGCGGGGTGCGGCTCATCGAAACAGATGGAGGCGGCTGCATCGACATCGAACCAGCCAGAAAACACGCCAAGGCTGCAGAATAAAGCCTGCTGCCCGCTGTCCAAAAGGGTATAGCTCCAGGCAACCACATTTTCTAGCGTGCGCTGGCGGGCCGGCAGGTCGCGGGCCGGGGCATCCACCTGCCGCAGCCAGTTTCCACCTTCCAGCTTATGCAGCAGACCATCCAATTCGGCGAGGCTCATGCGCTGCAGTGTGGCTGCCGCGAGCTCCAACGCCAGGGGGATGCCATCTAGTTTGCTGCAGATGCTTACAACCGCGGCGGCTGTTTCAGGAGAAACGGCAAATGCAGGCATGTGCTGGCGGGTGCGGGCAACAAAGAGCTGCACGGCTTCGTAGTTCATTAACCTCGGGGGGTTTTTCACTGCTTCGGGTGGGGGGATCGCCAGTGGGGGGACGCGGTATTCATGTTCACCGTAGATATGCAGCGGGATGCGGCTGGTTGCCAGCAACTTCAAGCGCGCAGAGCGCTTGAGCAGTTCGGCGATCATGAGCGCTGCATCGGAGACGTGCTCGAAGTTATCGAGGATCAGCAAAGCCTGGCGGTTTTTGAGAGCGGTGGCGAGCTGGTCGAAATCTGGCACTGGCGGCAGGTCGAATGCCACAAGCGCGCGGCTGAGAGCAGGTAAGACCAGATCGGGATCGGCGAGCAGGGCCAGATCCACAAACCAGACGCCGTCCGTGAAATCCACGAGCACCTGCCGCCCGCTCTGGATGCTCAACCGGGTCTTTCCGATGCCTGGCGGGCCAAGCAGCGTGACCCAACGGATGGCGGGGTCACGGAGCAGCGCTGAGACAGCCGTAATGTCATTGGCGCGGTCCACCAGGGAGGTGAGCGGTGCAGGCAAATTATCGGCAGGCAAAACTTTTTCCGGCACGCCTGCTGCCACCGGTGTCTGTGCAGGCAGTGTAGCAGGATGAATGCCGCGCGCCAGCTGGAGAAAGGCTTCCCGGTCGCGATCGAGAATCTGCAGCGCCTGTGCCAGGAGCCCGGCTAACTGGCGGGAAGGTTTTCGTTCATCTGCCTCGAATTTGCGGATGGTAGCGCCCGAACAACCTGCCAGCTCGCCCAACTGGTCCTGGGTAAGGTCGAGCAGTTTGCGGCGGCGTTTTAGCCAGCGGCCAAAGGTCTCAAAATCAGATGAGGCGCTCATTTTGTCACGTTTTTTGTCACGCCCGGCGTGACCCATTCCACCACTCAAAGCATTATGATGTCAGAATTATCTTAATTTTACTCTTAGTGAACCACCGGCGTATGGCCTGGTTTCGGAAAGAAAAGATGAATAGAAAATTGCTTTTCGTAAGTCTCGTTTTTCTCTTGTTAGCAATCAGTTTGCCAGCCTGCGGAGCACCCTCGCCCACGGCCTCTGGGATCAGCGCGACAACACCTGTCTCGTCACAAGCGCTAGACCGACAAACCACACCGCTGTCTGCTGGTGATACGTCTGAAGTAAGCGATCCGTCGATCCTGCTGCCTGTTCCGGACATCAATGGAGATGGTGTGATCGATATTTGCGAAGCCGTGCCAGTCGAAATTTGGGAAACGGTGATGGGGCATTCTCTGGTCGGCGAGCCTGCTCCATTTCAGGATGACCAGCTTGGTAATGGCTGCGCGTTCGATTTCGGGAGTGATGGCAACACAGCGTTCTTTGCCTATGCCAGTTTTGCCAGTGAGGGGCAGTTTGAGGCTGCGCTTGCTTCCGCGGTGCAGCCCGAGCCGGTCACCACACTCGGTGATTCGGCTTTCCTGCACAACGGCCCGGATGCCCGCCAGCTGTGGGTGCGCTCAGGCGACCAGGCTGTGATGGTGGCGATCGGCGACGCAGAAAATGACCCCGGGATGCTCAGCGTGGCGCCATATTTGCTCCAGGCGCTGCCTTAGCCCGCCTTATCTATTAATGTGTTCCAAATGAAACAAAAGCTTACGAGGCCTACAGGATTGATCTTACTGGCTGTTCTGTATATGCTGCTGACCATGATTTTGATGTAGGGATGTGATTTGATGAGATGCCTGAGGAGTTATTCCTTCAGCCAGGAGGAACGATGAAAAAGCTAATATTCGCAATCTGTATTTTGGGTTTAATCCTGAGCGGGTGTTCATCACCCGCTGCAAACCAGGAAACACTTGCCCAGACCCCGGCGATTGCGGTGCCATTGATAACCGCTTCGGCGGAGACAACTCCAACGGGGACAATTCCGGTGAGCGCAGCTCAACAAGATACCGCGACCCCGCCCCCTATGGAAGCACCGCCTGTAATCCTGCCCGCCAATGATCAATGCGGCAATCCATATTATCCGGTCGTGGATGGAGCCTTGTGGTATTTCAGCGGGCCGCAGGGTGAATTCATTAACAGCTTATCAGTGGGTGAAGACGGGGCCTTCACCATTACCGCCCAGGGGCAGAACAACAACTTCACGATCGAGGGTAAGTGCTCGCAGGATGGCATCTCCCTGGTTGATGCTCCTGGTGATTCACTCAGTTATGAAGGCGAAGCCGGCAGCTCTTCGATGTCAACCACTGCGATCGAGGGCATGACCCTGCCCAATGATATGAAAGTGGGTGACAGCTGGTCACAAACGCTGGATGTTTCCGTCAGTAGCGATGGCGACCCGATCCGGTATACGATAACCATGGACTATTCCATTCCTGGCAGCGAAGTGGTCACGGTACCCGCCGGAACTTTCACCACGCTCAAGATAGAACAAAGCTCCACGCTGAATGAATCGCCGGCTTCATTCCAGACCCTGTGGTATGCACAGGGCGTCGGTCCAGTTAAATCGGATATCGAAGGAGTAGGCGTGAGTGAATTGATTTCTTACAATTTCCCTTGACCGGCGAAGAATGGTTCCCTCTCCCGCTCTTCCCGCCAGCTAGGGGATGCATTGTGACAGTAATTCTAACTGCCTCCCTCACTCAATACGGAGAATAAACACAAAAGGGGGTATTGAGTCTCCCAGGAATTAACGATTACGTATGCTAATTCTGCCCCCATAATCGTCAATAACGCTGGCGTTCCCCTCGATCTGTGGCATTCAGGACCATGAACACATTCTGCTCATTTCACCAAAGGCATCAAGTTGTTCCGTTGCAGCCCAAATTCTGGGCAATCTTCCATGCTTACAGGGATTGATCCGCCCGAACATGAGTGAATCAAACAAAGTTCTTTAAAAAAGACATTTTCAAAACTTGATCGCTGGAATTCTGGTTTTCCAAAATGATCCGGATGCGATCAGCCAAACTATCGATGGAAAGGTCGAATTTATTGGAACAGGCCAAGTCCTTAAGATGACGCCAAAACCGTTCGATCAAATTCAGTTGTGGGCAATACTTTGGCAGCCAAAACACTCTGGTTCTAGGCTCTAAAAGGCTGAGCGCTGCTCGCGCAGTTTTACTGCGGTGGTAAGAAACCTTATCCATCACGAGCACGATTTTCTGGGTGGGGCAGCACTCCACCAACAGGTACTCTAAAAACTGAAAAAAGGTCTGGCTGTTCTTGCATTCCACCGCCTGGCAAAACACCTGATCTGTCCAGAAGTTGTAGCCGCCAATCAAGTGATAAGAGCGCTGGCTGACCGTGAAGGCTCGAATGCACTTCTGCTGGCCACGACGCATCCAACAAGCTCTCAGCGGAAAACGCAGGCTTATGGTCGTTTCGTCCACAAAGAATAGCTCGAAAGACGGCTCTTGGATGGCGCTTTTTTTAGCGCTTCCAGGAACTCTGCTGCCCATTGGCGAGCTTCCTTGTCCTGCAAAGTTCCTAAATCTTCTTTCGGACGTCGATAGACCCAGCCATGAGCCTCCACGATCAAGCGCAGCCGTTCATCACTGATCCGCTTGCCGGTCACTAGGCTGACGTGCTGGTTCAGACGCTGGATCGTCCACAGGGTGAAATCGTAGCCTAACTCCCCAGGATCCTGATCCAGGGTCTCTTCCACCACTTGCAGATAAGCTCCTCCGCAATCGCTAGGCGACCACTCTTGGGGCGATGCTCCAACCCTTGCAAGCCTTCTGCTTTCCAGCGATGGAACCAGCTGTACTCGGTCGGTGCACTAACAGACAAGAACTCGCTCAACTTCGTAGGCATTGTGACCATGGTGCAACATCCGTATGCCGGTCGCTCGCTTTACTAATCGGCTGCTTTTGGAGGTCTTGATGATCTGCTCAATTTGTGAAAGTTCTGTGTCGCTTAGTTTGAAATCGATTGTCTTTGGCATTCCTTAAGTATGCCCTATTGTTAAATAACTATGTTGGATTCACTTCTGGTAAATCGCTGAAATAACTTTACAAAAACCAAGTGATTCTCAGCGATTTACTTATGCAATTCGCATGTTTTGATCAGTCAGTTTGTAAAAATACTTCCGGCGAATTACCAAGCATCTCGATATAGACTCGAAAGGCGAACAAGATCGGCGCGAGTAACAGCAGGTTCAGCTCATCCAGCAGGTGGCGGCATCCAGCCTGAGCGGGGTGCGGCCGGTAGTAACAGATCCAGGCAAACACATCGACACTGAACCAGCCAGAAAACACACCCAGTTTACTGAAACATGCCTGCTGCACGCTGTCACATAGGGAATAGTTACAGGTAACCAAATTTTCCAGAGTACTCTGGCGAGCCAGCAGGTCGCGGGCTGGTTCCGAAGCTGCTGCTACAGATCGGGAGACATCTGCATGATTATCCGAAGATGTAGTTACAGCCATAAGATTCTCCGCTCAGTTCGACAACCAAGCGAATTTTTCAAGCACACATCTCCAGTCGTCCCCTCCGCCAATGATCGATAAGGCTGTCAAGCGCGGAGGGGATGTCTCAGCTAAGCCTGCTGATAATCAAACGGAAGCGAATAGCAACGTTACGTCAGGAACAATAATTCGGATCCTGTGATAGCTCAGCCTGCCAGCAATTTTTGCTTGGCAGCCGCGAACTCTTCATCACTCAATACGCCAGCATTATGAAGCTGAGCGAGCTGCTGAAGCTGGGCAGTGAGATCGTTCCCGGCGGGCGCGGGGGCGGGCTGGGGAGGCGGCGATGCGTAATCCTGCTGCTGTGCCTGGGCATCTGCTGCACCCTGCTGATAGGCTTCCTCGTATTGGTCCTGAGCAGCCGCATTTTGATTGGCATACTTTTGCTGTTGGTGGTGGGAAACGGCCCCAGCTGTGCCTACAACCACTGCTGTGCCGACTGCAGCTCGAGCCACGCGTCTTCCGACCATTCTTCTTCGCATCATTTTGAACTCCTATCTTATCTTTTAGCTATTTTTTTAAGCGCCGGCTTCAGCCTGGGAAATAATCTCCAGGGTTTCATTGATGACCTCGAAGGGGATGCGATAGTGCTCAACTACCCGGCCATTGGCTCGGACAACAGCTTCCCCGAACTTGATCGCCCACAGGTTTTCAAACAACAATACTGCTGCCGTGGTATTCTTTTCCATTGCTTCCGCAATCGCATCGATATCTTCGACTTGAATAATTCCACTGATTTTGACATCCAGCGGATCGAAGATTTGTAATACATCGGGTGCCAGCTGCTCCATTTCAAGAGCCTCGTGATGTCCATCTTCATATTTCTGGACAACGACAAGATCAATCACCCGCACAATCTTGTTCTCAACCAACTCGAACAGTTCCGGCAAGATCTCGCCTTTGAGCTGGCCACTCTGGAATTCCAGCGCGAGAAAATCAACTGGACCGTATGTCATTGAAATTCTCCTTTCTTAAAATATTAAGAATAAGTTTAGTAACACGATGGGGGGTGTCTTTGCGGCAAAGCCAGCTCAAACACCCCTGTTTCCACTCTCATTCAGATGAGGCCAGAGGAAATGAGATCCTCTGGCACAACGTCTATCAGTTTATGAGCTGCTGCTGGGTGCAGATGAAAGGCCAGGGATCTGATTGCGGTTGCTGTAGATCGTGCTGCTCCAGTGCATCACATCCAGCACAACCGCCATGATCAGCCAGAACCAATCCCAGCCCATCAATCCCCCCGGCGACCAGAGGATCACATAGAAAAGCGTGGTCAAGGGCAGAAAAATGATGCCCAGAACCGGCCAGAGCCAGCTGCCGTTGAAGGCAGCACTGTACAATGCTGGTCGAGCCAGCCAGAGGAACAGCGTCGCCAGGCGTGGGAAAAATCCTGCAAAGAGTGCGAGTAAACAAGGCATTGTAAATCCTCCATGGTCGGTATAGTTACAACGATTGGGTCCTGCCTGGCGCTGCTGGACAACGCCAGGCAGGTTCACTAATCCGATTTACTTGCGGATAACAACCTCCGCGCCTAACGCCCGCCGTGCGCCATCTCATCAATGCACACGGCAACCGCCAGGATGAGAGCGTCATCCTGCCCGGGGTCAATGGCCACGCCGTAGCTGTCGCGCAGCCGGAACCATTTCTTCGAGACTTCGGCCACTTTGTCGCGGCCTTCCCCAATGGTGTACTCGTGATCCAATATGTTCCCTTGCACATCCAGATCGGGTCCCCCCTTGATTTTTACCACCCAGCGCTCACGCACCGGCGTGATAAGCGCCTTTTTCACCATGGCCACCTGCTTCCCGCCAGCGTCTTCCACTTCCATGCTGTCTTTCACCCGCAGCATGCGCTCCTGGATCTTGTACAGCTCCGTGCCGTGGGCGTCTTCGAAGACCAGGGTCTGGCGCACGCGCAATGCCTTGCCGTCGATCTTGAAGACTTTCTGCCCGTGATCGTTCTCGATCCAGAAGTCATCGCCGATGGCGGCCATCTTCTGGCGCATCTGGTAGTGATTGCCTCCCCCGCCGCCCGGTCGCCCGAGCTGGCGGTCTTCTCGTCGTTCTTCTCGTCTGCCTGGCATGTTAATTTCTCCTTTCGAATCTGATCTTCATATGGATTACTGCACACCGATGTAGACATAAAACTGGCAGGCAACTTGTGTACCAGCCGAAATCTGCCACAACTCACCATAAACACCCGCTCCAAAGGGAGCCAGCATCGGCACCGTGAAATTATAGCTCGCCCCAGGCTCAACTGTGAAGCTCAGGTCATACACATCCGAGCCGGTATGCAGGTAATTGTTACCGGCTGCACCCACGAAGACAACATCGTATTCGCCCAGATCCCACTTACTCGTCCCAGTGTTGGTGACCACCCAGGTCGTCTCGAACGGTGCCCCAGCCCCATAGACCGTCCCATCAACAGGCGTTTGCGAGACCAGGGTGCACTGGTTCCCACCGATTTCGGGTGGGGTTGGCCCCACAACCGGCGGAGCAGGCGGAGCTGCCACCACCGGCACACTGCCGGTATCCCGTGTGACAACATAGCTGGCGGATACCCAGCCCAATCCCATTGGCGAGTAGCGGGTGGAGATCTTCACCTGCCACCACGCTCCATCCTCACTTTTGCCGCTCACCTCTCCCGAGGCGCCCGCCGGCGCCACCACCAGCACCGGGTAATTGGTGCCCGGTCCGCTGCGGATGTTGACCGCATCCGTGGCCATGGCAGCCGGGACGCCTGCTGGCGGTGGGGGCGGCAGCTCAAGCGTGGGCGAAGCTGGCGACTTGATGGTCTGGATGCCCTCCACGTTCTGGGCGTAGGTGTACTGCGCCATCACCCAGCCGTAGCCAGCCCCCACTACGGACGGGTCAAGCCGCACTACCCACCACTGGTTGTCTTCGCTGACGCCCAGCACCCGCCCGGTGACATTGGTTTTGGCGATCCCGTAAGCCGGGAATATGGTCGCCGGGCCGGTGCGCACATTCACATTTGTCAGGGCGGTGGCCTGCGGCTCATCCGGGCCGGGGGGCACCAGGCCGACGGTGGGAGGTATCGGGGGCGTGGGTAGCACAGGCACACTGTCCACCTGGGCCACGGTTACCCAACCACCGTTCACCCAGCCGGTGCCATCGGGAGCCACCGGCACGCTGATCGCCCACCACAGGCCGTCCTCGCTCTGCCCGACGACTTTGGCCGTCGAACCGCCCAGGAAGGAGGCGTACACCACGTAGTCAATCCCGGGGCCAGAGTAGATGGTGGTATTGAAGTTGGCCACCGCCGACGGCTCGCCCGGCGCCGGGGTGGGGATTACCGCCACCGGGATGCGCGGGTCCGGCGTAGGCCCGGGCGGCACGGCTTCGGTGGGGACTTCCGTCGCCGGTGGAACCGGAGTCGGGGCGGGTGCGTTCTGCGTCAGGTCCGCCACAACCGTTTGGGCGGATTGCGTCTGGATCGCGGCCGGGTCCTGGGTGGGGGCCGGGGTGGGGGAGGCACAGGCGCTCAGCACCAGGCTCAGGGCCACCACGACCACGAACAGGGTCGCTAGTTTGTTATGGATTGTTGTTTTCATTTTTTCCTTTCAATTCACCCGGCAGGTCACAGATGACCCGCCAGGTGCATTCTTTGGATTTACTCCTCGGCGAAGGCAGCCATGAGCTGCTCTTCCTGCTCTTTGGTCAGGTTGGAGGCGATCAGCTCGAACTCCATCCCCTTGAGCTCGGGAACGATTTTGTCCATCACGGCCTTGTCGCTCAGCAGGAACAGCGCCGAAGTGCCTTCGGTGACCTTGGTGCGGGTCTGCTTGATGAAGTTGTCATCGATGCCGTAGTCGGCCATCTTACCCCCCAGAGCGCCCATCGCCGCCCCGACTGCCAGGCCGAAGAACGGGATGAAGAAAATCAGTCCAAAGAGCATCCCCCAGAAGGCACCCTGCAGCGCCCCCACGCCTGCCAGGCTCACCAGCTGCTTGGTCTTGGGCTTGTCTTTGCCCACCGGCCAGGTGACGATGGCCGCATCCTGGATCTGGATCAGCTCCATCTTCTGCAGCGCGGTGAGTTTGGCCTGCATTTGCCCGGCCCCTTCTGGGGTAGCAAACTTGAATGCGGTTAGTGTTGCCATATTGTTCTCCTTAATTGTTGTTCTAAAAGTATCTGAGACGAGAATGTCCAGGCAATTCGCCGAAAGAATCTAAATAGAATATTGATCGAAAACGGCGAATTCCTTTTGTAATCGGCTAAAACTGGATCTGGTTTTTGTAAATTTTTTCTTCAGCCGATTACCTAGTCCAGGTTAATTTTGACTCCACCCATCATGCCAGCGACCACGTTGTAAACAATCGCCACCACCAGGCCAGCCAGGGCGCCACCCACAGCTGCGATCAGGGCGCGCAGAAAAACCAGCAGAAAGGTAGTCAGGGTGTAGGCAGTCCAGTTAGCCAAATTCATGTCAATCCACCAGGAGCTAGCGCCGAAGATCCAGCCCAGGACCCAGTAGAATAAGCCATATACCAGGGTCCAAAAAGCTGCCAGGACAGCTCCATATATGACGAATGATCCGACATCGACAGATTTGATTGATTTAATAATTGGAAATCTCCTTTCCTTATAGATGAATGTTTTTCATTTTGTGTTAGTCGCCTCGGGAGAACAGGCTGCACTGCTCACCCTCGTTGCGGACAGAATCTCTGTCTCTACTCCAATCCATTGGACAACTCGCCGCCGTGGGCATCTTCGAAAACCAGCGGCTGGCGATCGCCCTGGCGTTAATGGCGCCGTTCTTGTCGTCTCTTTCTGGCTTTTTATTCATCAATACTCATGCATTCAACCGCGATTAGGGGCATATGCAAGTTATAAAGTGCATTCAGCACGCCTAACAAGGCGGCTTGATCTGCTAATTGACCTGTCAAGGTAACCACCGGTTTGCCGGTGGTTCGGTCAGACTCCACGTTGTGGATCGTTAAGCCACCCAAGCGGGCAGAAAAACTTCCATCCAAAACGCCCACAACCGAGATTTTATATTTAGCTGGCGAAATCACACTTAAATTGCTTGGAGGTGTCTTCATGGAGCTCTCCAAAAACCTATTAAGACCGAATGTGTTTCGACTTCTTCGTCACATGTACTACGCAATCAGTTCTAAATGGCCATCACACCGTTGCTTGAGCGATAGGATGAGGGTAAATATTTAAACTAACTCAATTTCACCAGGCCGCCAGGTTTTGTCGAACCAGGGTTCGGTTGGGCTATAGAGACGCAAGAGGCAGAACCAGCCCTTGCCGGGAACCGTTTGAATCCAGTTTGCATCCTTGCCCACCGGCGCTTCGGGACCAAAATACAGATCGATCGACCCATCGTCGTTTTTGATCATCGCGTCGCGGCTGCTGTTCTTGCTGGGGTACGGCTGGCTGGTCTGGAGTTCGGAGCGAGTTTGCGGGTCATAGACCACCACTGAAATGAATTTCAAGGCGGGAGGATCCTTGGGAAGGTTCAGCTTGTAGTTCTTGCTACCGTCAAGGGTATTGCCGTTCGCATCCATGTACCCCCAGGCGTATTGCGACCCTGCGCCGATCAACTTCATCGCCATCGCCGGTGTGTTGACGGTTGCCATGTAAAAGGTGTGAACCCGTGCATCGAGATGGCGGCCGCCCTTGCCCTCGTCTTTGAGGAATTCATAGTTCCCGCCGACGAAACCTCTTTTCCAGTAGCTGCCCTCATAAAGGAATTCCGTTTGATCGCGTTCGTACCAGAAGATCGCCCGCGCAGTGGCGTTGGCTACCGCAACCGCCTCCGTCAGAATCTTCTTCATACGGGCGTCCGGGGCAAAGGGTTTGCCCTTCTGGATGCCGATGGCCGCGAAAAGCCCACGTAATTCGGGATCCAGCAGCTCGATTGGCTCCCGATCGATGACGGTGTGGAGTTCTTCGTAGAACTCGTAGTCGTTGGCATGGATCGTGTTGGCCACCGACTTGGTGCCGTTGATGAACTCCATCGCGGGCGGATTGGCAGCCTTGGCTAGGGGATAGGCTTTCAGACCTTCCCGCCACATTTTCGAGGCCGCGTCTGGCTTGCCATCAACCAGGAATCCGCGCAGAATGACCCAGTTTACCCAGCTCGGCGACTTGGCGGTGTAGTAACCTTCGGGAACGTCACCATCGTAATCGGGGGGCAGCAGCAGATACTTGCCCCCTTTGCCGCGATCTGGTCCCGGCGCACCCATGTCGATTACGAAGCGGAAATAGGCGTCGTCAACCGTCCCCGGGCCTGCCCCTGCCGGGATCTCAACCACCGTCGGGCCATCTTTCTTCAGGTCGAGAAAGATTGAAGCGTAGACTGTGTCCGTATTGCCAGTGAGCCACAGAGAATTGCTGTCCATCAGATTATCGAAAACAACGGCCTGGTGGCATTCCGTGGCCCCAAGTTCCGCCATCCCGCGCCGAAGCCCCTCGACCGAAGCGGCAGGCACCCCGTTCAGAAAGGCTTCCACACCGCGCAGAAAGTCAAGGTTGTCGTAAACCAGGGCCGCGGTCTCTTTGGTAGGGATCCCGTCAAAGAATTCAAGGGTGCCAATTCTTGTCTCCACCTTGTCCGGGGTCATAATTTTCTCCGGGATTCGATTGTTATAGCCCGGTGTTGGTTGGGTATTTTTTAAATCAGCCATGTTTGTCTCCTATTTTTATGATTTTACGATTGATTCAATCGTCAGGGTAGTTTTTCAATTAATGGAGCCTGCCAGGTTTTCATTTTTTCCAGGTCGGGTTGGTACAACCGGAACATCAAAAAATGCGTTCATCCTTGCGATTTATGGGCAACCAATTTTCTTCAGGAACGCCTTCAGGCTGTTCTGCCGCAATGTATATGGCAATGCCAACGTTACCATCATGCTTCATCTCGCCGTTTTCGCCCACGATGTATTTTTTGTGATCGTTAGGGATGAAATATACATATTTCGTATCGTAGAGTGCAGCAGACCAGAAAGCTTTTACGGGCGGCATCTGCTCTTTTATCATGCGTAAAACATAATCATATTGAGAATTCATTGGCTGGCCATCGTCTGAATTCACATTAGGATACATCGCTTCTGCGGCTGGATTTCCGATGGAGCCAATAACTGACTGGGCCACCATCGCCGCGAATGTCATCTGGCCTTTGGGTTTGAATGCATCATAGAAGCAGGGATTTCCCTCAGGGCTGTTCCAGGTTTCTATGGATTCTTTTGCTACTTTCTCAGCCACTTCACGAAATTTCTTGCCGCCAATTTGAGAGACTTTAAGTGGATCAAATATTTTACCAGGCTCTACGCCAAGCGGTTTCATCACCGCTAATACCTCTTGGTCCATTTTGTCATTCGGGTCAAAAATGGTGTGATTAAAGACAAGCTGCATCACTTCAAGATAGTTATTCTCGTAGATATCCTCATTTTGATCAAAAGCCTGAAAATCCACTTTTAGTGCCGGTTTTTCGGGCATGCCCAGGTGTTGGGATAAAGTTTTGACAGTAACATATTGCATTGCGGCCAAATTCGATTTCAGACGCTCAGGTTCAGATGCATGGGGCATAATACGCAACAATGCCATCACAAAATCGCTTGTTAGTTTGACAATTTTATCAACCCCTTCAACAGGTTCGCCGTTATATCCTTGGGTGTGCTCACTGTAATAAAGCACGGTGACGGGTTTCTTGAAATCAACTTTGGGTGTAGAAAGAGGGATCTCATTGTAGTGATCGGAGGAAGACGTCTCGAGTGAGACAAACTTTGAATCGCAAACCGGGTAGTGAATAATCATCGGTTAATTACACAGATCCAGCAGGCTGTGCACATAGAGGCTGTCATTGTTCGGGCGTGGAACTACTCTCACGTTGTGATCTGCGAATTCCTTAGCCCTGTAGACCTTGTTCAAGCCTCCAGATGCTATTGGGTTTTTAAGGTTCGTAGCAAAGTTATGGATCACATTGTACATCGTGACGTACTGGTATGAATGCCGGACAATTTTGTCGATGTCTTTATTGGATAGCTCTTCCATCATTTTTATTCTTTTTGAATAAAGAATGGGATTAAAAGCTGGTGAAATTCTCCAGGTACTTGAATTTGTGTTGGTTACTTTTTAAGCATAACAAAGTGTTGGCTCTTGCAACACTAAGCAAAGCTTATATAAACCTTATATTTTAGATAATAATAGTGGGAATTACGAGGGATTAATTAGGCACTGGAAACAGGGCTAGCGCTTTGGCTTTTGTAATCGCCTGTCTCCGCCCTTTAACATTCAGCTTGGCGTAAATGTGGTTCAGGTGCTGCTGCACAGTCCCCACAGAGATATGCAGTTCGGCAGCAACCTCTTTATTGGTTAAACGTTTCTCAAGGAGCTCAAGGACTTCAAATTCACGGTTTGTGAGTGGCTCGATTAACTGAGATGATGGAGCAGAAGAGAGGCTTACTTCGCTAAAATGTTCACTATTACATGCCGCCAATATCTTATGGGTATATTTTGTTGCGCCCTGCCGATCAACAAGCCTTGCAAGCAATTCGGCAAGTTCAGGCCCCGGCTCAACAAAAGGCCGGATCCAGCCGCCGGTTTCGGCCAGAGTTATGGCACGCGCTAAAGCAGCCAGGGCTAAATCCGTCTGGGATTGTTTCTGCAAAGCCAGACTCTGCAACAGTAGAACATCAATTAATTGATGGGTATTATGCTCGGCAATATTCTGCTGCTCATATGTCTGTAATTTTTGCGCGGCTTCTTTTAAGCTGGTGGAAGTAGCCTCGGCGATAAGTACCCGGCACTGAGTTAGACGTGGTATTTCTAACCAATAAAACATGACCCCCCTATCAGTATTTAAGTCGGCCATCTTAATCCAGCGTAGTGCAGAAGCCAGATCGCCCTGCAAAAGAGATAGGCGAGCCTGGCAAGAACAGGCGACGGTGAAATAGGCGGGGGAGTTTATTTCCTGGGTGAAATCATGTAACTGCGCCATAGCTGCATTAGCGCTATTTGGCTGCCCTAAGGCCTGGCAGGTGAGTGCTAATCCCGCCAGGCTATCGACAGCAGCAGCAGTATGGAGAACATAGCGGTTTTTTACCGCAAAATCAAAACAGCGAGCTGCATTTTCCAGATCATTCCAGGCATAGTGGATATTTCCATCAAGATAGGAAGCCCAGGCATTGAGGTATAGATTATTATCATCCTTCACCATATCTTGGACTCGCTGAGTCACATAAGCCGCTTCCATTAATTCGCCGGAGAGTAAATGGCAAAAAATTAGCGATCCCAACAACTTAGTATGGCGGCCGGGGTGCGGTGATTGATCATTAAAGAGCCATTGATTCAATTTAAGGACAGACTCTTCTTTCTGGCCAGACATCTGACTCGAGATGCCCCAGAAAAGTTCAGCTTCACCCCTGGCCAGATAATGCTCTTTCGGAATCCGTTCCAGGGCGCGGCCAAGTAATTCCAAACTGCGCGCACTCTGGCCCTGCCAGTACCAGTGATGTCCCCAAAAGAAATCAACCTCACCCCATAGCGACTGCGAGGCTGCATCATTGTCAAGGATTGTCTCAGCGGTCTCAAGAATTGGGGGAATATCCTGCAGCGTAAATTTATGAAATGACACCCAGGCTTTCGCTAACATCAGCTTGGGGCGCTCGTTGATTATATTTTCCGGTAACCGCTTCATCCAATTTTCCAGAAGATGCCAGTGATCATTATCCAGCACTTTGCGCACATTTTGTTCAACCACCTGCGCTGCCCCCAGCAGGTCCCCGGCATGAAGAGCATGATTTATCGCTTCATCAATCAGGCCATTCTGGGCAAACCAGGCACTCGCTCGAGTGTGAAGGAGCGCAATTTCCTCCTGCGTGAACCGGCGTTCTAATTGCTCATTTAGAAAATCTTTAAACAGGTGATGGAAGCGCACCCACTGACTTCCATCGTCCAAGAGGATAATAAAGAGATTGGAAGCATACAAATATTCCATAAACTCAGCAGCTTCAAACTGCACATCCCCTGTTTTAACTTCAGCTACACAAATCGCCTGGCATAGCCCCGCGCAAAACCGATCCAGGATGGATATTTTCATCAGGCTTTCGGAAAACGTCGCAACCTGGGATTTCAGGATCTCAGAGGTCAGATAGTCTCTGACAAAGTGGTTATTTGCCGATAACTCCCCATCGATACTTAACTGTCCTTTGCGGTGACGCAGTGCCAGGGCTGCCAATCGTAATCCAGTCACCCAACCTTCGGACCTCTGTTCCAACGCGAGGGCGGTTCCTTCTTCGATCTCCTTCCCCAACAAGTTGTGCATGAGCTTCTTTGTTTCTTCCAAAGAGAAGCGGAGATCTTGGCCACGAATTTCCGCCATCTGTCCCCTGGCACGCAATTCAACCAATGATAAAAGCGGATCTGTGCGGGTACCGATCACCAAGTGCAGCCCGCGAGGTGGAAACCGCAGCAGCTCATCGAGTAGATTATGGATGGTAATTTCGTGAATGAGGTGGTAGTCATCCAATACCAGAAAGTAATCTCCGCTGATGGCATTCAACTCATTGATCAGGACACTGCTCAGGTAACGCAGCGGCGGTAGTTCAGGCGCTTGCAGCAATGCTTGCATTTCTATGAGTGTTTTGGGAGATATACTCTGGATTGCGGCGATCAAATAAGCCAAAAAAACCCCCAGGTCGTTATCACTTTCATCCATAGAAACCCAGGCCGAAGGCATCTCCAAGCCCATCACCCAACTGCTTATCAGGGTACTCTTGCCATACCCAGCGGGTGCAGAGACCAATAATAGCCGCTGCTGCCAGTGTTGATCAAGCCAGTCAGTCAGATGCGGGCGCGGCACCATGTCATCAGGAATGGTGGGACGATGTAATTTGGTATGGATGAGTATATTATCCCAGGCCGGGTTTGACATTCTGTGTTTTCCTGGGCGAATTATACTATGGTGATTCTGTTCGATGGCTTGGCACAACTTTGGCACGATATCTCGGGTGATTTTTCCGTTATCAAAGTCGCGAACCGCTACTGGCTTGATTTTAGGATGTCTTGATTAATATCGACCCCAATTCATCCAAATTTCACTTATTTTCGGTGCGAAGGATAGACATAAACTGCTCAAAAGGCATGTCGAGGAGTTTATCAGTCTTTAAATGGGTGGAGAATGGGGGACGAACACCCCATTCTTCATGACCTAGGCTGAGCCATGCTCCAGGGCAGCGCTCCGCTTTGCGACATGCCCTGAGTGTAAATCTCAAAAAACGCCGGCATTCCCGATCGATCTGTAGCATTCAGGATCATCAACTTTACCTGCATAAATCAAAGCAGGATTAAATTTGTTCCGTTGCAGCCCAAATTCTGGGCAATCCATACTTGCAGGGATTGATCCGCCCGAACAAGGTAAATCGCTGAAATAACTTTACAAAAACCAAGTGATTCTCAGCGCTTTACTTACGCAATTCGCCGATTTTGATCAGTCGGTTTGTAAAAATACTTCCGGCGAATTGCCAAGCATCTCGATCCAGACTCAAATGGCGAAAAAGATGGGGGCAAGCAGCAGCAGGATCACCATCATTAACAGCGGGATCGTGTTCAGATTAAGAAATCCAAGGAGCAGTATGAGTGGCGCTGAGATGAGCATCACCCGCCTCCCCACGCGATGTGTCTGTTGCTGGAACTGATTGAGCTGGATGGTGAGGGTTAAAACGGCGATGATGATCAGCACAATCCCCACCGCGGCGACCAGCAGCCAGCGCACCTCAGCCGCCAGATGCTCTCCGGCGTGTGCCACGACATTAAAGACCGCTGCTCCTACGGAGGCAATCCCCATCGTCAGGGGCAGGTGCAGGTAGAACCAGGCAGAAACCATCGCGACCCCTGGGTTGGGCAGGTGGTGTGAAACGGAGTCGAAATACATCCACCATAGGCCAATGGCGATCAGCGTACCCAAAAAAGCCGTGACGCCCACCATCCAACTGAGACGATGATGTTCAGTAATCCCTGAGACTACCCTAACCATAACCTCTCCCAGGACGATAATGGTGAAAAGGCCGAAGCGCTCCACCAGCGAAGGGCTTATGGTGGTGACGATGTCGATTTGCACCTGAAACTGGGAATTGATTTTTCCCTGGTTAATCGTAAACACCTGCATCAACAAAGAAAGCGGCAAGGCGATCCCCCACAGGTAAAAGCGCCAGGGTGTCGGGAGGAATACCAAGATCAGAAACAACAGTGTCGTAATCAGAAACGATGCCGCATAGGGGCGGGACAGCGGGCGGGGTCTGGATCGTGGACACCGGTGCGCCACCACAGATAGGTCAGAATTAATTGGAAGGCGGCATACGATAAGGAAAATCCCACCGAACTATCACCTAGAGCATCATGGGCAAAGACCGCCATTGCGATTACGGTAAACATCTGCAAGAAAGTGAGCACGCGCGTGCGCAGATCGTTGCTGCCATGCAGATCGTGATAGCTGCTGCCGTTGAACCAGGCCCACCAGACGATGACGAGTAAAAAGGCAAAGCCAGCCACGCCAACCAGGCTGATGTGTTCAGCCAGGGAATGGGACAGCTGGCTAATTAGGACCACATAGACCAGGTCGTAAAACAGCTCCAGAAAAGATACCTGGAGGTGCTCCAGGCGGTCGCCGGCTTTCCGGGGGGCTGCCACCAATCTTGAAATCTGCGTAACATGACTGCCATCGGCTGGCCTCATTGTCTGGAATCTTTAAAGAAATCGTACTCCGGTCGGCTCTTCAGAGATCTGCCAAAGCTGCCGGGCATCGGCTGCGTTGTGCGAGGCTCCTTTCCGAGCAAACTCCTTCGCCGCTTCAAATCCAATCCGAATGTTGGCCCCAGTGACGAAGATGACTTTTCCAGTCAGGTCGGGAATGTCGGCAGTTGTCCAGTTATTACTCATTCTGAATGTCTCGAGTAATTTTGGGCGAGGGAATATTGAATGGTGCTTTTTAACATTTGGTCTTACGAAGCAGCCACCATTGAGTTTCAGGGGAATTATTCACCCAGGTGATACAGAAATAGCTCGCCCCTTTCATCCTGACGAACCAGGTGCAGCCCGGGGAAGGTGAACGTATTCGATATCACGCGCGCGCCGGGGTTTAATTCCAGCTTGAGTTTCTCTTCGAGTTTTTTATTGGTCCCCTGAAGCAGATAACAGGTAACCACATTGGCTTTACTCAAATCCTGACTGAACAGATCGCCGTAGATGATCTTAACCCGACCCTGCAGCCCCAAAATGATAACCAGCATTTGGCACCACACGTAGCGCAGGGGATCAATTTCGATCCCCACCGCCCGGGCACCATACCGGCGGGCTGCGGAGATGATCACCCGGCCGTCACCACACCCCAGATCATAGAGCAGATCATCTGGTCCGACCTCTGCCATCTCCAGCATCTTATGGACCATACGCATGGATGTGGGCACCCAGGGGGCTCCACGTATATTGGTCCAGGAAATCGAAATCAGCAAAACTACGATGAGAACTAAGAAAAGGCTCAACAACATCGTTTCATACATTGACTATTTTGCCAATCTCCTTCCATCTACTATACCAGTCTGAGCACGACAGCACCTTTTGCGTTCATTTTTATACTCCTTTTTATCTGCGGATTGACCGGATCGATGGTGCTGCGGTAAGGCCCATTTCCAGCGATCCATCCAGCATCTTCTCGATCCCCATAAATGATAACCTGCTCGATCCATTCATGCGGCTGTTCGAATCGCTGTCCGACCCGAAAGCCGCCGATTTTTTGGGAAAATTGATCGTGGTTGAGATCTATTTTCGCCTGCTGTGCGACGAGCGAGACGCTGATCTGCGGTTTCTTTTGCAGCAGAGGGGTGCCTTTGATCAAGCGCTTAATTTCCAGCAGCTCGTCTGTGCGTCCAATAAAAGAGGAAGGCTGCCTGGGTAGGTTGTGTTTATAAACAGCCAGCGATTTGAGCGGGGGGAAATCGGCGACCAGATCCGGGTGGCATAGTTGGAGGATGCGTTCGAGGGGAGCGATGCCTTTGAGGCGGTGTTCACCCAGGTCGATCAAGGTCGTGTCTGGGGGCAGGGATCTCTCTACCAGCTTGGCTGTGACCTGCGACAGCAGGATTTGCCCTCCATAGCCCAGCCCCATAATGCGGGCAGCCAGGTTCACGTCCAGGCCGTAGCAATCGCCAGTTCGTTCCTGGCTGATCCCGGTATGCAGACCCATGCGGACCGTAAGCGGGCCGATCAAATCGGGCCAGTCTTCTGCGGCAAGCCTCTGCTGCCCCGCCAGCGCAGCGGCAACTCCATCGGAGGGCAATTCAAAAACGGCATGAAAGCCATCGCCCGTTGTCTTCACTACCCGCCCTCTGTGCTGTTCAATGACAGCGCGCATCAAAGCATCATGCAAGGCAGAAGCCTGCTGCATATCGTCCGGAAATTTTTCCCACAACGGGGTGCTGTTTTCTAAGTCAGTGAAGAGGAAAGTAGTCGGCTTGGGCGGCATGGCATCACATCCTGCAGAAGATGATCGGGATAATTCAAACCAATTTTACCCGTTCCGAGCTTACTTTTTTGGCGATATATCTGAAGATCCACCGCTGCGCAGCCATCCGCCAGTTAATGGCTTGAGCACAAAACTGGACGTGAAGACAGACTTATTAACAGGGGCACTGCATCTCGAAAGAGTTTGCCGCTGTGAGTGATCATTCAAACTGCTGGAATTATTAATATGCCCAAGCGAAATTATTCACAAACCAGAAATTTCAGCTACACTATGACTGCGACATGGCAGTTCCATTTCGCCAGGAGCTGGTAGCTGCAACTCCCTTTGAATGAGCAGCTCCAGTCCATTCATTCCGAAACAATCTCCTCTCTAGCCTCACCCCGGGTGAAAGGCAGCCGCGATGCAGCTCACCAGGCGACCCTACCGCAGCAAGGATGATTTTTGGCGCATTCGTAATTTCCTGCGGGAAGTTTTCCTGCTCAACGGGCGCTACGAACACAGCTGGCATGTCGCCCGGCTGGATTACTGGCGCTGGCATTTGATTTTGAACCTCCAGTCTTGCGGCCCGGTCGAGCAGGTGATCGAGCTTTGGGAGACCGGCGCCGGTGAGATCGCGGCTGTTATGCACCCGGTGTATGCAGGGGAAGCCTTCCTCCACGTCCACCCCCATTTGCGCAGTCCCGAGCTGGAAAAGGAAATGATTGCCTGCGCTGAGGAGCGCTGGGCGATGGCGGGCGAAGGGGACCACAGACAGTTGTACGTCCCGGGTTACCAGGACGATACTCTCCGGCAGGAGGTACTTCTGCACAGTGGTTATACAAAGCTTCCCCATCCTGTGCACCATTGGCGGCGCGACCTGGATGCCGCCCTTCCTGAGGCACCCGTCGCCTCGGGGTACACCATCCGCGCAATGGGAGAAATCAGCGAGCACGCGGCGCGCAGCTGGGCCTCCTGGCGTGCTTTCCACCCCGAGGAGCCCGACGAAAACTACGACGGCGATTGGTCCTGGTTTGCCAACCTCCAGCAGGCGCCCCTCTACCGCCGCGACCTGGATCTGGTGGCGGTCACACCCAGCGGTGAAATTGCTGCCTTCTGCACGATTTACTACGATGACTTCACTCGCAGTGCGGTCTGCGTGCTGGTGGGGACGGCAGCCGAGCACCAGCGCCGCGGCCTGGGCAGGGCCGTCATGCTCGCCGGGCTGCAGCGGCTGCAGCAGATGGGCTGCACGCGCGTCTTTGCCAACGCCTACGACCCCACCGCGCACGCCTTTTACGGCTCGGTGCTGAACAACTGCCGCGACTCGGAAACCTGGACTAGGGATTGGTGAACATTAAATCGCAACCGCCCGGCATAACCGGGCGGAATTTACCTGCATAGACTTGAAACTGGCTAGCTGCTGCCCGTCATCCCGAAAATCATTGGGCTGAAATAGGGGATTAACCAGATCAACCACACGACCAGGCTGAACTTGTGGAAATTCACGAGGGCCTTCTCATTGTTTTTCAGCAGCACGACCAGGGCCCAAATCGCATGGAAAAGCATGAGCAAGATGGCGATCAGCCCGGTGATTCCATGCACATCAAACGCCATCCCGCCCACGTACTCAAACATCATACCCGTCCCCAAGGTATCGCAGATCAGTCCCAACACAAAGAATACAAAATGCCACCATTTGAGGCGTCCTGATATCCGCTCCCCCCACACTCCGATGGAGTAAAAGATTAATGCTGCAGTGATAATGATTGCTGCTGAAGGATCCATGCAATTCTCCTCAGGTTGGGTTGTACCCCGTTCCGTTAAGGGCAACCATGTCTGCACTGATGTCCCACAATTTTTGCGCCACCTGTTCGTCATAAGACAGCACCGAAGAGGAGACCGGTGTGCGCTTGACGAAATATTTCCCGCTGATCCCGGCTACCTCCGGCGCAGATGCCAGATAAATCGAATTATCTGCCCCTTGCTCGGGAGTCAGCGCAAATAATCCGATCGCCCTCTTGATGGCAGGACCGAACCATGAAAAGTTTGTTTTCCAGATATCGGTGGTGACCATACCTGGATGCAGGGCATTGGCGGTCACCTGCGTCTCTGCCAGCCGCCGGGTGAGCTCATAGGTGAACAGCACGTTTGCTAGTTTGGAGCGGGCATAGGCATTTAAGACAAAATAACCTCGCTCGAACCCCAGGTTATCAAAATCCAGCGTGCCCTGCCGGTGAGATTCGGAGGAAACATTCACGATCCTGGCAGGCGCGCTGTTTTGCAAGGTGTCCAAAAGCAAATTTGTCAGCAGAAAGGCCGCCAGGTGGTTGACCTGGAATGTCATTTCGACCGCATTGGCTGTCGTGCGGCGGGTAAAAAATGCACTGCCCGCGTTGTTCACCAAAACATCCAGCCGCGCGTACTTTTCTTTGAATTGTGCGGCTAACTCACGAACATGCTGCAAGTCGGAAAAGTCAGCCAGAAGATAGGAAACCGCACTGTTCCCGGTTTCGGTTTTGATGGTCTGGACGGTATCTTCGGCCTTCTGCTGGTTTCGCCCGGCGAGGATACACCTCTGCGCCCATCGCCGCCAGTGATTGAGCAATGACTTTGCCAATCCCCGCGGTCGCGCCGGTGACCAGGCATATTTTCCCCTCCATGGCTTGTGTGTTCAATGAGTGTCCGCGATGCTCCCAGGGTTATCAAATTTTAAGGGATTATTTTCACTGGAATCGCTTGATGGCCGGTCTCTTTAGATGTACAAATCACGCCGGTTGTATGTGAAATAGGCCGCAGCCAGGCAAACCACGATGATCGCCGCTGAGATCAACAGGAAGGTTGTATCTATTTGACCGGTCCGGAAGAGATCCCCGGCGTCAAAATACTTGAATGGGCTGAAGTATTTGAGAAAATCCAGGTTCGCCTGCAGACCGGCGATGATCGAGATGAAGTAGGTCACCAGGATGATGGAAACAGCGGCTGCGCTGGAACGTTTGTAGCGTTTCATTGCACAGCCCAGCAGCAGTCCCACAGCGAGGAATATCAGTTCGATCACGAACATCGCCTGCATTTCGAGCGCCAGGAAGTTGTAAAAAGCCTGGTCGGGGTTGTACGACCGTACCGCCACGAGGGAAATCGCCCAGGTGATCAAAACGAAAGCAACGCAGTTGACTAGGGCTGCCAGCGCCTTCGCGGTGACGACCCGGTTGCGGGATACGGGCAGGACCAGCGAAAACTCAACGGTCTTATCACGCTCTTCTTTGGAGATGATATCGCTGCCCCACATGGCGGCCGCGATCGCGCCCATTAAACCAAAATACAGGAACATGATCCCGTAAAAACCACTCAACGTTGTCAGATTGAAGGCGCGCATGTTTAAAGCGTCCAGGAACGACGGGGGGATCGAATCCATGATAGCCAGCATATCCGGGTTGCCCGCGAAGGCAGAAAATTTGGAGACGGCAACCATGATCAGTAGCGCGATAACGACGGTCCAAATCACCAACGATTTGAGGTTGGCTCTCAGTTCACGCATGAAAATGTTCATGGGGTAACCTCCTCACACCACAGCAGGAATATTGCGGCGAATATACAGAAAGTAGCTGGCTACCAGAGAAACAACAACAATTGTCACCGTAAGCAGCACCAAAGGTAGATCATACGCATTATTCTTGACAATATAATTCGGGTCGAAATACTTGAAAGGCGTGAGTAGCTCCAGCACGGAAACATCCCCGATCCCGCTGAAAGCACTCAGCACATACATCCCAAAGGCCAGCCCGAGGGCATACGGCGTCACGTTGCGCACCCGCTTGACCAGCAGGGAAATGACCAGCCCCACGCCCAGGAAGAACAGCTGGAAAATCACGACGCTGAGCAGCAGCAAAAACAGCGTAGTCATATTGTATTCGCGGCCGCCCCGGAAGATGGTGATGGCCAAAATGCTGCTCACCCACACCACCAGATCGGTGATCGCCAGGCAGGAGAAAGCTGCCAGGAGTTTGCTGGTCAAAATCTGCGAGCGGCTGACCGGTTTAGTCAACAGAAATTCCGCGGTGAGTTCGGTTTCTTCAATTGAAACCAGCCCAAAGCCGTAGTTGCTGGCCTGAATCGCCAGGCAGATCTGAACGAACAGAAAGATTAAACTGAAGTAGCCCAGCACCGTGGCAAAATCGATCCCTGTCATACCGAAAGCAGCTAAAAGCTGCGGCGGGAATCTGTCCATCATTTCACTCAACAGTGCAGCTTGATCGGCAAAGGACGAGAAGATGGAGAAGAAAATCAGGATAATTGCCGTCAAAGCGATCGACCAGATGATGACCGATTTCAATCGGGCTTGAAACTCATGTCGGAAGATGTTGGCTTTCATGGTCTGCGCCTATTCGTAGTAGTGCATGAAGATTTCTTCGAGCGTCGGCTCCTCGATGGTCACATCCTCGACCTGATATCCGCTGATGGTGTGCAAAACCGCATTAATATCGCCCTTGAAGAAGAAACGCACCGAACCGTTTTCCGCCTGTAAGTTTGTCGCGCCGATCGAATCAAAGGAGGCTTGGGTCAACCCATCGGCTACCACGCGCACCTTTTTATAATTATTCTGCTGCAAAGTGTGAATGTCAGAGATTTCCACGATGCTGCCCTCGCGGATGATGCCCACCCGGTTGCACATGCGCTGCACTTCGCCCAAGATGTGCGATGAGAAGAAAACGGTCACGCCGCGCGCATTCTCTTTGCGAATCAGGTCGAAGAACTTGCGCTGCATGAGCGGATCGAGGCCGCTGGTCGGCTCATCGAGGAAGAGTAGTTTCGGGTCATGGAGTAATCCCTGGACAATGCCCACCTTTTTCTTGTTGCCGTACGACAGGTCATCAATGCGCCGGCTCAGGTCCAGCTCCATGTATTCGGACAGTTCCTGGATGCGCTGGTCGCAGTCGCAATCGTAGAAACTGGCAGAATATTTGAGCAAATTGCCAACTTTCATGCCTTCGTAGTAAAAAACTTCCGAAGGCAGGTAGCCAATATTGCGCCGGATTTCGGGTCCAGCTTCGATTGCATCTTTGCCGAAGACTTTGGCACTACCGCTGGTCGGGTAAATCAGCGAAAGGAGCAGGCGGATAGTCGTCGATTTTCCAGCGCCGTTCGGCCCAATGAAGCCGAAGATTTCGCCTTCATCCACGCTGAATGAGACATTTTCGATACCCCGCGCTTTCCCATAGTACTTGGTCAGATTGGAAACCTCGATGATACTCATAGGTAAACTCCTTAACAGAAAGTCATGAAATGCCCTGTGATCAGCGGGTACCGTTCAAGCAAAATGCTACCCATAGACCCACCAGGGCACGCCAGTCTCCAGCACAATTGATTATATCCTCGGATTTTATGGAGTGAAAGATGACATAAATCACCCGCGCTGCCTGTAAAGTATAGAAATCATTCGAAGCTGCCCCGATTTGGGAAAAAGGACAAACAAGGGATTTTTTCGTGCCTGAGGCCAATCGCAGCCAAAAGACAGCGACATAATCCAGCCCAGAATCTCCCACGAAGCGGATTGTTTGCATTCATAATCCAGGCATGGGGCTCGCACCGAAATATCGCTTCCAAGCCGAACAGCCGATGTGAATCCCAGATCAACCTGGAATTCACATTCGTTGAAATCGGAGAGAAACGGGAAGATTTTCTAAAAAACTACTCAGGTGGGGAGGATGAAACAGCAGGTACAATCGCTTTATCAGTATTCACCTAAATACCGCAGCACCTGCAGAGGATTGATCGGTGTGGTCGCAAAAAAATATATCTTCCTGGTTTTATTAATTTCTCTGGTGTTCATCGCGGGCTGCAGCGTCGCGGGAGGTCGCGAAACGGTCCTATCCCCATTCGCAGCAACCGCACCTTCTGCGGTTGCGACCAGCCTCCCCTCCGCGACTCCTGCCATCTTGCCGACCATCAAAAACCCGGTCATTACCCGGCAAACCTATACCCCTTCCCCAATAACTACCCCTACCCCCACCGCAACCGCGACCCCCTTCGAAATCGGCAAAGAGCTCACGATCGAATACCTGCGGAACCTGGAAATTACCGGGAGCGAGATCACGTTCGAGGAAAAACTCCCCGATACGCTGTATTACGAACAGCATATTGTCAGCTACATCTCGGAAGGCAACAAGATCTACGGCCTGCTGCTGATCCCGATCATGGCCGTTCCCGAAAGCGGGTTTAAGGCGATCGTTTTCAACCACGGGTATATCCCACCCACAGTTTACCGAACCACAGAACGTTACACCGCATATGTGGATTACCTGGCAAGGAGCGGGTTCGTGGTCTTTAAGATTGATATGCGCGGGCACGGGCGCTCTGAGGGGCAGCCATCCGGATCCTACTACTCGTCCGGGTACACCATCGACGCGATCAGCGCCCTCAAGAGCCTTCAGACGCTGGATATCGTCGACCCTCAGGGGATCGGGATGTGGGGGCACAGCATGGCGGGCAACCTGGTCCTGCGAGCCATGCTGGTCGAGCCGGACATCAAAGCCGGGGTGATTTGGGCAGGCGCGGTTTACAGCTATACCGATTTCGAAACGTACGGCATCGACGACAACACCTTCCGGCCACCTGTGGCTAGCCCCACTCTGGGGACCCCAGGCCCCCAAACCAGGGCGCGGATCTTCGATACCTATGGGCGGCCCAACCTCCAGGTCGATTATTGGAAAGCGGTGTCCCTGACAGAAAACATCGCATTCCTCACCAGCCCGCTACAACTCCACCATGCTCAGGATGACCCGGTGGTGAATATTGGCTACTCGATCGGTCTGGCGGCAGTGCTGCAGGCAAATGGCAAGGCATACGAGTTTTACAGCTACGAAGGCGGGGGGCACAACCTGGTCTCGCCGTATTTCGACCAGGCCATGCTGCGCACGGTAGAGTTCTTCCGCAATAACCTGTAAAAACCATTCTTATGGACTGCATGCACCCCGGCTTTGGGAATCCAGGTCGGGCTGCTGCTGGAAGCACACGCCCGGCGTTCGGACCGTGAAAGGAGAGCGGTTCTATACCCTCAAGCGTCGAATTGCGCATACCGCGGATGCTGCGCTTGGCCAGGACTGGGTCAATCCCAATGGGATATTCCTCTCCTATCACCCGCACTGCTCGATTTGAGAACAGCCCATTCGATTAGCACACTGCCACAGGCGATGCACCGTCAAGACGGCCTTCCTTTGGATAATTCTCCCCCTGGCACATCCGAACAGGAATTTGAAAGGGTAGGCAGGTAATGGCGAAATGGGCGCCGCAAACCTGTGGCGGCCAGCCAGCTGAGGCCTGTCTAATAACCAAGCCCAATCACGCCTAGAGGCAGGCATCAGGAACTGTCCTTAAAGAGCCAGCGCCCTGGGCCTGGGCGCTGGCTAAAGAAGGGGGAACGCACAGATAAAAGATCAACACCTGGTTCCTGCATCTAAACGAACATCACACATCGCAAATGTGCACCCAATATGACGTCTAAGCGGCCAAGGAGATACGGGTGCTGCCTGGGAATATCTTCGGGGCTGGGGCGGGTTTTCAACGTAGCGAGGCGAAATTTGCAAGTGGCTTCAAAGTGGCATCTTTGTGGGAAGGGGTGGGGTGAGCAAACCCGCCAAAGAAAGCTGCTATCGCAAGGGCGTCCTCTAATGCTACCGCTGCTGCCGCTTCTAACGCGCGCTACTGGAGGTTGCACGGCTACAAATCGAGCCAGGGCATGCTGGCTGCTGTTGGCAGGCCTGGGTGAGAACTGCTAGACCAGAAGATGATGAGGGCGCTTCTTGCCGTCCAACCAATTACCAAATTTCGCCCGCCGCCGATGTGACAAACACAAGCCTCGAATTGAGTTTGAGATTAAAGTTCGGACAAAGTTGCTCCAGGCAGTCATTGCGCAAGGTTTCAAAGCACCTGGCGGCGTGAGACGCATCGCTTCTGCAGTTCTAAATAGCAGATGAGCTATCGGTCCTTGCGAATAAGATGACATTGTCAAGGCTTTCCTTAAGAGAATGGGGCTGACCGAACGATACTCGGGGATATAGGGTGTCTGGTTGCGCAGTACAGCACACATGATTTTGAGGAGCTTGTTGGCGATGTTGTTAATGACGAGCTGTTTGGGTTTGCCCTGAGCGACCTTGCGTTCGAAATAACGCCGGAAATCGGGTTGATGAGTTCGCAAAGACAGCGAGGCCAGGTAGAGCAGGCGGCGCATGGCCGACGGGCCAAAGCGGCGGGAAACGGAGTGCGGATGTTTGGAAGAACCACTGGAATGTTCATGGGGACAGATGCCCACATGGGAAGCGAGCTGTTTGTAGGTGGGGTGCGGAGAGGTCGATTGGAACGTGACCAGGAAATGAGCCGCCAGCAGCAAGCCCACCCCGGGCACGGTCATGAGCAAACCGACCATCTGGCCGAAGGTGGGGTCCTGATCGATCAGACGCCGGATCTCAGCTTCGAGGGTGTGCAGGTGCTTCTTGATCTGGAGGAGAGCTTCCACGTGCACCTGTTCGGCGAGTGGAGTGCGCACCACCTTGCGTTTGAGCGTCTTGAGGGCGTTCTGATGGGCAGTGGATTGGACGACAAACTGCTCCCGGGTGTTCAGCAGCACCTTGATCTGCTCCAGGATCTCCCGATTGGGCTGCCACAGGCTCAATTCATCCCAGTGGCGGCAAGCATACTCGGCGATCTGCTGGCTGTCCACCGGATCCGTCTTGGGTCCATGCGGCTTGAACGCCCGTTTGACCTTCAGCGGCGGTTCGACGGCCAGGCGATACCCGTTGGCATGCAGAAAGTATGCCAGCGCTTCTCCATACACCCCTGTTGCTTCCATGCACACCACCGTCGTCTCTCGCTCCAGGCCATGCTCCTGCAGCCAGCCTACAAACCGCGGAAAGCTGTCCAGCTCGTTGGCAAACTGCTGCGGTTTGACTGTCAGCCGCCAGGGTTCCACCCCGGCGGCTGACGTGAAGGTCTCGGATGCGATATCAATCCCAACAAAATACCGGGGCCGCTGCATGGTTTCACCTCCGCATTTTCATTTGTGCCAGACACGCTGGAATGAACTGCCTCCATGTAGTGATCAGCATGGACCGCAATAAGATCTAGTTTTATCCACGCAAGGGCTGGGTCTTCTTCGCAATCTAGATTGGGTTCTTGCGGCCGCGTTAGACTTATTCAGCCCTTGTCTGGCGAGGATAGCTCTATCTTATCCTCTTCTTAAGTCTAATGGAGGCCCTGCAGGGGACGTGGCAATCACTACCATTTATTTTGGATGTCCAAACTTTTTTCCGAATGCCAGCCACGAATAATTGACATCCCGAAATTTATTTGTTATTGTGGTGACACAATGAAATAGGGCTGGAACCATGGGTGAGTTTCTGGACTACGTTTTACTACTCCTGAGACAGTTTGGGGGTGGCCCGGGTCCGGTTGAAAACAATCTGGTTCGATTTGGTTTGGCTGCGATCCTTTGGGCCATCCTTTTCATGATTGCCTGGTCACGACAACGTTTCCAGGAACTTCCGCGTGAGAAGTTATTGGTATGGGGGTTTGGGTTAGCCTTTCTTTCTGAAATTTACATGTTCAGCCTTACAAGCTGGAAGATTATCTCCGGCAGCGCCAGCGAAAACACATGTATCGTAATTGAGCCAATTGAGCATGCCCTGGCGATGATTGCCATCATCGTCACAGCCGGGGCGTTCTTGCGGTATACCCTCGATGATAAAAAAATTTCCCATCGCTATATTCTTATTGGTGTGGGGATTGCCATTCTGGGTTTGCTCTATGCCTCCTGGTCCTGGCCGCGCCAGTTGGCTGCAGCCCCCGGATTCAAATTTCATCAGACCTGGATTGCCTGGCTTTTTCATCTGCCTTTGTCAGTGATGATCGTTGTAGCCATTTTCCTGCTGAGGAAAAAATCAGGTTGGCTGCGAAACACAGTCAGTGTCGCTTTGGGGTTTTATTTCATGAGCGAGTTTTTGTTTTTGCTAAACTATTCAACCCAAAGGACATACGCCAACTTTCTTTGTCCAATCGGAAATTGCTTTCACATCCTAGCAATTCCATTGTTGGGGTATGTATATCTACGCGAGCAATCGCTCGAGAAAAGACAAGCCGACCAGGATTTGAAAGCCTATCGTGACCATCTCGAAGAACTGGTTACCGAACGAACTGCTGAGCTCTCCGCGGTGAATGCCAGCTTCAATGAACAACTTCAACTGGCAGCCATGCTTAAAGAGCGCCAGCGGATCGCGGCCGATATGCACGATGGCCTGGCCCAGACGCTGGGTCTGCTGGGATTGCATGTCGACCAGGCGAATGAGCTTGTCGTCGACGGCATGAATCTCGAAGCCATTGAAGTATTTGATGATATTCGCGAGGTTGTTGCGCATGCCTTTACCGAGGTGCGCAGTTCGATTTCAAACTTAAATGATCCCCCGCAACCACGACTGCCCCTCCAAGATTCGCTGCGCAGTCTCTTTGCCCAGTTCTCGAAAGGGAACAGCATATCCCTGGAATTTGTAGACAAGATACAGGGGGAACCATTCTTGCCGAATGAAATTTCGAGCCAGGTATTACCGATCGTGCAGGAATCGCTTATTAATATCTGCCGACATGCTCAGGCAAAGAACATTCGGGTCATAGTAGAACAATCAGGTCATGAGGTCGAGATTTTAATAGAAGATGATGGGTGTGGTTTCGATGTTGATGCGCCGCGCCGGGATAATGGGCATTTTGGTTTGAGCATTATGCAAGCCCGTGCGGAGCGCATCAGGGGAAAGTTGCATGTCTACTCCAAACCAGGGCAGGGTACCCGCGTCAGTCTGCGCTTGCCGCTTACAACGGAAGGCGAAAATGAAAATAGGGATGGGATCATAGAGCTTGCCGCCCAGAATTGAATTGATTCCGGGGAGAGATCATGAAGAAGACGCGTATATTGCTGGTCGATGATCACCAATTATTCCGGGAAGGCCTGACGAACATCCTGAATAACCAGGTTGATTTTGAGGTTGTTGGAGAAGCGAATGACGGCTTAGAAGCCTTGGTCAAAGCCAGGACGTTGCTCCCGGATTTGATTCTGATGGATGTCAGCATGCCGGGCTGCGACGGCCTGGAGGCTACTCAGCGCATCAAGCGGGAATTGCCGGAGGTAGCAATTGTCATGCTGACCGTGCGCGATGAGGATGAAAAATTGTTTCAATCAATTTGTTATGGCGCCCAGGGATATTTACTTAAGAGCATTCGCTCGAAAGAAATGCTCGCGATGCTGCGCGGCGTGGTGCGTGGGGAGGCAGCCATCTCGCCAGCATTGGGCAGCCGAATGCTGGAAGAGTTCCGCCGAGTCAGCCAGAGGACAAGCCAGCAAACGCAGGAACAAACCGAGACGCTGACGGTGCGCGAGCAGGAAATACTCAGCCTGGTCGCGGCTGGGGCAACCAATATGGAGATCGCCGCCAGGCTGCACGTCAGCATTCACACGGTTAAAACACATATGCGCAAGATCCTGGCTAAGCTGCACCAGGAACGACGTTACGAAGCCGCCGCGTACGCACTGCGTACAGGGTTGATCCCACCCGTGGAGCAGGAACCATAATCGTATCCTTTTAGGGTCGATCATGGAGAGGCGGGATTAGCTCTACTTGTGTTCGGGCTAATCCCTTATGAAAATAGAGCGATTCAAATATCGCTCTATTTTCATTCCGCTGATGTCGAGTGAGCGATTGAAAGGGCATGTTGTTTTCTATAGGATTGAAATTGACCAATCAATTTGACAGCACTGAGGAGGAAAAATTGGATCGCAAAAAGGAGAGGAATACATGGCAGGAATCCGGGGCCACCATTTGGATTGTTGGAAATAGTGTATTGATGGATGGTGTTGCAGCCTGCCTGGAAGAACGGATGGTCCCCAATCTGGTTCGTTGGGACACGCTGCCGTCCGACCTCGCTGCAAACCTGCAAAGGAGCCATCCAGGCTTGATTATTTTCGAATTGGATACACCAGGCTCTCACCTGCTGCTGGATTTGCTCAGTGAACACCTCGGCGTCCACCTGCTGGGTATCGACCAGAACTGCAATCGGTTGATTGTGATCAGTAGTTTCTCAAGGAAGACCCGGACAATGACCGAACTATACCAGATCGTCTCCGAGCTCGTGGGTGGTTCAAAGTAATACGCGAAAGGAGGGGCTTATTGAACATGGGAATAACAAACACCAGCTAAAGAGAAGTGTACTGGAAATTTCGGAAAATTTGAGCATCTGGTACGGGCCTGCTCTTTGAGCAAACCAGATACCCAAAGGAAATATATCTGAATGAGGGAGGGATTGCAATGAAAGCGCTTAGGTATATTTTGGTATTGATCCTGATATTGTCATTGACCATTCCGGTCATGGCTGGCAAAGGTCCAGGTGGGCCGGGTGGTGGCGGGGGGGGTGGGCGGAGGCGGCGGCGGTGGCACTACTCCGCCAGAGATCCCCGACACCGGCGAACTGTACGGTGACCTGTATGTCATCTTGCGGGATGAGGATGGTGTTCCAGTCTACGATAGCAACGGCTGCCTCCAGCCGATCAGCACGATGGATGGGCTGGTTACCATTGGTATTTTCGGAGGCGGAACACTAACGATCCAAGCTTTTGAAGGGGAGCCGTTTTCCCTGGCTTTTTATACCGATACCGCTGGCGATCTGGTCGAATGCGAACTGACTGAAGAGATGGCAACCTGGGTCGAGACGGTTGATTTTGGCCGGCTGAACCTGGGCCGCGCGCCTGATAGTGTGATCGCCCACGCCTTTGATGAGGCAATCAATAAGATGAATTCCGCCACAGAGATGTACCTTGACCCGGCTGGGCGCCTGGTGCTGACCCTGGTCGATGAAGTGACCGGAGACTTTGTAGATAAAACCATCGACGCGCCGGCCGAGAACCTGGCCCTTTACAAGGCGATGATGACAGACGGCGATTGGTACACCGAAGATACTACTCCAATTGTAAAAGGTGGCTTACCGACGGGAAAGGGACCGCCTGAAGGCGATGGCCCGTCTGCTGAACCACGACCTGTGCTTTCTGATAGTGCCATCGGTCACCTTGCAGACCTTGGATTCGAGCATCTTGGTGTAGCCAACGATGGTGTAATCGAAGCCGCTGATTTGAACAATCCAGAGCTGCTTCTGGCTGCCTCGCTGTTGGCAGCCGCCGCCGACAAATCTGGCACCATCACCCTGGACAAGGTGATCTACATCAACTTCATCTACGGCATTAACCAGGATGGCACTTTGCCCGATGGAACGACAGAAGGGAGAACCTATTTCGACTTCGGTGCTTTCAGCTACAGTCGAGGACCAACCTATGGCGGTCGGAGCAGTGGTGATTGTGATGCTGGCTGGGTTTGGGTTCTCCAGCCCGAGCTGGATACTTCAGGCTCTGAAATCCTAAACCATTTCGTCACCCAGTGCATGGAAATCCTGGGGTACGAGAACTCCGGCCACAACACAGCGATCAACGCAGTGCGCTTCACGGACATGGTGGAGGATTACACAACTGCTCCAAATTACCCATTCGATACGAATGTCCGGGCCTTTGCCCAGGCAGCTGATGATGCCCTGCAGGTGATCGAATACATCCACAACTACAAAGTACCTGAGGTGCTTTATCCAGCCCCATAGCAGGTTCCATAAAGGATTTTGGAGAGGGGCTGACCAGTATAGACCTATGATCTACATCCAAACCTTACCTGCCAAACGCGCATTGGAACTATACCTGTAAGGAAAGGGTGGCTGGACCCCACAGCAGGGGATGAGAGCCATTCTCATCCCCTACGTTCTTTAAAATCCAACCTCTCGTTTCATGCATTCGCTCTTTCATGGAGTGATGGGGAGGATATCATGCCCAAAAAATTGTTAGTTACATTCATGATCTTGCTGCTGCTCCTGACTGGAACAATAGCCGTTCGAGCAGATGCGCCGGACATAGGTTTCGCATGGCAAAACCATGCCGCACCATTTACGTTCAAGTTTAACAACCTGATTGACAATCACCAACAAACCCGTCTCCTGAAGAACGGCCGGCTGCATGGTTTTATTTACATCCAATTTACCGGGGAAACGATCAACGGCATTCCGGTAGCCCGACGGGCAGATTGTACCGACACGACGCTGGACTGCCGCGTGGGTTGGGAAGTCATGGGCATTCCTGTTCAGGGGGCAAGACTGGTCCAGAAAGGGCCACGCCTGTGGAGTTTTGCTGATGGAGCCCTGCCTTCCGACCCCGAATTCGTCCATTTTCACTGGACGGGGGTTCCGAATAAGCCGTGTGGGCTGGTCCTTAATGATGCGTCTTACAGCGGTTACCTGTTCAAGCGCACAGCTGTGACCACCTTCTACTGGCTCGGTGGAAACGATGATAAAGAAGCTGGCCGGCTGGTCACCCCGGGGATCGATCTGCACAGCAACCTGGAAGGCAGGTGGACCGGCGGTGGGGGGCACGGCGGCGAAGATCCGGGCGGGGATACTGGCTGCGGTGGTCATGACACCGGCGATACCGGCTGTGGCGGTGACACAGGCGACACCGGCTGCGGAGGGCACAAGGCCCAGTTGAAGTCTGCTAAAGCGATGGATTCTTGTTGAAGGGCCTGGAGGCATGTTTGAAAAACCTGAATCTGCCCGGACGGGCCGCTGGTGTGCTGTGTATCCTGCTGATGCTGATCACTGGCGGTGCGTCCGGGCGGGCCGACTTTATTACGGCATCCGCGCAGACACCTTATCTCATTTCAGGCCAGCAGGCCTGGCTGGCTGAAGAGGATCAGATCCGATTGGATCGTACTGCTGGAAGGTCTTCCAGTGTCCAGCTTCCGCCTCCAGCTGGGCAGCAGGCTGGATCTGGACGAAACCCAGAAGAATGCGGTGCGGGCCTACAGCCGCCGGCTGCGGGGTGAGCAGCTTCAATTAATCCAGACTGCCGGGCAGCAGGGGTTGAGCCTGACCGTACGGCGCACATTCAGCTATTTGCTCAATGGCCTGGCGGTTTCGCTGCCAGCAGCCGAGCTGCAGCAATTAACAGAACTGCCAGGGGTGCTCGCGATTTATCCCGACCATCCGGTGCATCTGGAGCTGGCTGACAGCGTGCCCTTGATCGGCGCCGACCTGGTCTGGCAGCTGCAGGACACGAAGAACCAGGCGATCACCGGGCAGGGGGTGCGTGTGGCGGTGATCGATACCGGCATTAATTACACCCATCCAGACCTGGGCGGGTGCTTTGGCCCAGGTTGTAAAGTGGTGGGCGGCTACGACCTGTACAACAATGACGCCGACCCGCAGGATGACAACGGTCATGGCACGCACTGTGCCGGCATTGTCGCGGCTGATGGCAGCCTGAAAGGAGTGGCACCAGGCGCCAGCCTGTACGCTTACAAAGTACTGAGTGCCTATGGCTCCGGCAGCGTCTCGCTGATCATTGCCGGGCTCGAACTGGCAGCTGACCCGGACCAGGACCCAGGGACGGCAGATGCTGTGGATATTATCAGTATGAGCCTGGGTGTTCCCGGCACGCCGGATGACCCCTGGCCTTTGGCGGTGGATGCTGCGGTCGAGCAGGGGATCTTGGTTGCAGTTTCAGCCGGAAACAGTGGGCCGGCTTATGCCAGCGTGGAATCGCCTGGCCTGGCACGGCGGTCTATCGCGGTTGGAGCAGCGGATAAATCTGACCTGATCGCCTCGTTCAGCTCGCGCGGACCGATTCCTGGTTATGATAGCTGGTTGAAACCAGACCTCCTGGCGCCTGGTGTGGATATCGTTTCCACATATTTGGGCAGTACATATGCCACCGCCAGTGGAACCAGTATGGCTGCCCCGCACGTCGCAGGGGCGGCCGCGCTCGTCAAACAAATCCACCCAGACTGGACACCCGACCAGATCCAGGCCAGCCTGATGAATACAGCTGTTGACCTCGGCCTCAATGTCCATACGCAGGGGGCCGGGCGTCTCCAGGTGGGCCAGGCTGCTCTCCCACCGGGCCTGGTAACGCCCGCCAGCGTAAGTTTTGGTACGCTGAATATTTCCCAGCCGCTCTGGTCGGATACCCGTCTGTTATGGTTGGAAAATGTCACCGAGATCGTCCGCAATTACAGCCTCAGTGCAGAGACAATGCTGCCGGACTGGGTCAACCTGAGCATTGAACCTGCCAGCATCATCCTGTTGCCAGGTGAAAAGCGCAGCATTTCGATCGTACTGACAGTGGATACGCTGCATACTTCTCCCGACCTGGAACGGAATGAGGGCTTGATCCGTATCCAACAGGAGGAGGCAGTACTGGAAGTGCCCTTTGCCTTCCTGATGCCGCCCATTTTTAATGACAGCCGCAGCCTGCCATTTGCTTTACAAACCAGCTATGCGGTCGCCCTGCACGATCTGGATGGGGACGACGATCTGGATGCATTCGTAGGAAACACCAGTTACTACGACAACCCTGCCAACACGGTTTGGTTTAACGATGGGACGGGGAATTTTACTGACAGCGGTCAGCGTCTGGGTAATTCCTTCACCTGGTCCGTTGCCCTGGGGGACCTGGATGGGGATGGTGATCTGGATGCCTTTGTTGCCAATAGCGACGTAAGCGAACCGCAGCCCAATGAGGTCTGGCTGAACGACGGTAGTGGCAGCTTCGCTGACAGTGGTCAGCGTTTGGGGGCCGAGGTCAGCCGGGGAGTAGCCCTGGGTGACCTGGATGGGGACGGTGACCTGGATGCTTTCGTAGCCAATGGGGATCCTGAGTTTGGAGGGGGCGAGCCCAATACGGTCTGGCTGAATGATGGGAGTGGGGCATTCTCCGACAGCAACCAGCGCCTGGGGAATGAGGTGAGCCAGGATGCTGCCCTCGGTGATTTGGATGGGGATGGCGACCTGGATGCCTTCATCGCCAATGGGGATACCCAGCGGGGGCTGGGCGATCCCAACCGGGTCTGGTTGAACAACGGCTCCGGGGTTTTTACCAGCAGCGACCAACTTCTGGGAAATTCCATCAGCCAGGCGGTAGTTCTCGGAGATTTGGATGGCGACGGTGATCTGGATGCCTTTGTGGCAAACGGCGGATCGGATCTGGATGCAGGCCAGCCAGACCAAATCTGGTTGAACAATGGGACTGGCTTTTTCAGCAACAGCGGCCAGAGCCTGGGCAATTTTTCAAGTTCTGGAGCGGAACTGGCAGATTTAAATCACGATAGTAGCCTGGATGTTTTTGTGGCTGGTTACTGGGGCGGGAATCAGGTCTGGCTGAACGATGGCAGCGGGCAGCTAAGCCCAAGCAGCCCGGGATTTGGAACAGAGCACGCCGCCGATGTAGCGCTCGGGGATGTCGATGCGGATGGTGATGTGGATGCTCTGGTCGCCAACGCGATCGGGATGCCAAATCGGCTGTGGCTCAACCGCTGGTTTATGATCTCTCCTGACCTGCCAGCTACTCCGAACAACCTGACGGCCACAGCCGTCTCGCTGAGCCAGGTGAACCTGAGTTGGTTGGATAATGCGGAAGACGAGTTTGCCTACCGGGTCGAACGGCAGCAATATGGCGATCTAAACTGGCTTGAAATTGCTGACCTGCCAGCGGATAGCACCAGCTACACTGACACGATACTGGCGTGTGCCACCCGTTACAATTACCGGGTAAGGGCTTTCCGGGATAGTGACGGGCAATACTCTGCTTACAGCAGCGAGACATTCGCCGTTACACCCCCATGTCCAAACAAGATTTTTATGCCTGGAATTTATGGTGGGTAATTTTCTGCTCATAATCAAGATTGATAAGATTCTGATTTCTAGATCAATTACCTAAAGTAAGCGGATTAACTCGCCGAATTTATCTGGATACAAGCCAGAAAGATGTCCAATTTCTCGCTGCGAGCACTGCAGCCCATCGCCCATCGCCTGGTGCGGTATATGCATCGGGATAGCGAACGCCAGATCCATTGTGTGTGTGGCGCAACCAGTAAACCTGGACAATTTCACGCGGATATACCCTTGAAAGTGAACGTTGATTTTCACATCGGTGGATTAATTGTGCAGCAAGCCCATGAATTTCTCTTTTTGACCAAGAAGTAAGCTACTGGGATCCCTGCGATCAATCCATCGTTTTGGGCGTGGTTTTTCTGCTGGTCTGACGGCTCCCCTACCGGTTCTGATCAGCCATCATCCACCACAGGTACGTAATCAACATGCCTGCCAGGCCGGTCACCACCACGATTCCATAGCTGATTACTGCCAGGGAGCTTTCTCCTTGCGCATATAACATCGGCACGGCCCACGGGAATAATTCCCCCCACCCCAGGACCACCACCAGGTTCGCCGCCATCAGCGTCAGAATGGCAAGGCCAATCGGCAGCAGGTACCCCCGCCCCACGCTCGCGAAGAACGCGAACGGCAGCACTACCCCAATCACCAGGCTGGCGGTGAGCAGTACGAGGCGGCTGCCCTGGAGCAAAACCGCGAGCGAGCCTCCCGGAAGTTTTAGAAGCGCGCCCATAATCAGGCCAGCAGCCCAAATCACGAGGGTCAGCCCAACCGACCAGATCACCACCAGAATAAACTTTGCCAGAAGGATGCTGGCGCGTGGAACCGGCACCGCCAGCAAATCTTTCAGGGTTCCATCGGCAAACTCACGCCCAAACACCCAGCTCACCGCCAGGACAAGCAAAATAAATTCGCCAGCCGCTACGATCTGAGCAGAAAATGCCAGGTAAGTTGGCCAATCAGTTGCTGAATATTCGATCAGGTTGGCCTTGGCGCTCACCAGGCCGAGCTTTGCGGAAATCCCTGGATTCTTGGAAACGAAAATCAAGAAGGCGATCCCGATGGGCATCAACACGGCCCCCACGCCGGTCCACAGCGGCATACCGGAGCGGAACGCTTTGCGCAGCTCGATCCAAATCATTCCGGCGAGGTTATTCATCTGGCAGCCCTGCTTCCATACCAACCAGCCGCAGGAAATACTGCTCCAGATCCTCTTCCTCGACCAGCAGCCGGGTAGGCGAAATCCCGGCATCCACCAGCAGGCGGTTAACCTCGTCCGGGCGCTCAATTGCAGCTGAAGTGTTGAGCACGATGCTTCCATCTGGGAGAATTTCGGCAGAATGCCCGGCGGCAACCAACGCCCGCTGCGCCGCATCGCTGTCCCGCGCCTGCAGTAAAAGCCGTCTCTTGCGATTCTGCTCCAACTCGGCAGTGGTCAATTCCTGGAGCAGGTACCCGTTGTGGATGATCCCAATCCGGTTGGCGAGGCGCGCGACTTCCGCCAGGATGTGGCTCGACATGAAAACCGTCCCGCCCTGCTTGTTGGTCACCTCACGCAGCAGCTCGCGGATCTCAACGATGCCCGCCGGGTCTAGGCCGTTTGCCGGCTCATCCAGGATGAGCAGCCGCGGGGCATGGATCATGGCTTTGGCCAATCCCAGCCGCTGGGAATTGCCATGAGACAGGGTACTCGCCCGCCGGTCGGCATACGCGCCCAGGTCCAACCGCTCGATAATTTGCCACACTTCCTTGGGCGGGATGCCCGGGTGCAGGCGGCGAGCGGCTTCCAGGTTCTCATAGACCGTCAGCTCTGGGTAGGCATGCGGGACTTCGACCATATACCCCACAGATTTCCATGGTTCACGGCTGCCCAGGCCCACCTTGGTTTGCAGCACACTGGCATAGCCGGTTGTTGGCTTGATCATCCCCAGCAGCATGCGGATGGTGGTGGTTTTTCCGGCGCCGTTCAGGCCTAAAAACGCGTAAATTTCTCCCTCGGCGACTCGCAGAGAAAGGTGCTCGACGGCTTTGACATCCCCGTAGCTTTTCCCCAGGTCCTCAGTCTCAATTGACAGGTTCAATAGCCCATCCTTGCGTCTAAACCAGGCACACCATTGGTTGGCTCCGGCGCCTTTTAAAGACCGCAACCGTTCCAATCACCGTGATCGCTGGCGGTTTTAAAAGCCGCGTGTCCACACCTTGAATCCTTGAAAACCAGGATCACAGCCGTAGACAATTCCTGTTAAAGGTATCGGTTTCCTGCACCGATGTGATTCCGAAGTGCTATCCCTAAAAATGAAGATGAAATTTGGCAAAGTTTTGTAACCTATTCCGGATTCTTCGTTTAATGCATTCGATCCGTCCTGGGCTATTGGCATCACGAAATCAGATTTTTCGTCCTTCACTTCATCCAATTCCCCGGATAACCTCTACGGCACGAGCTATTCCGTCCTCGGCCTGGATTTTACCTCCCAAAGCTGCTGCTTTCTGTCGCATTCTTTCGTCTGTCACAGCTCTTTCAATGGCCAGAGATAATTGATCTGCAGTCAGTTTTTTGCGTGGGATCGGCTCAGGCCCAACCCCCAGGGCTGCCACGCGCTGACCCCAGAAGGGCTGGTCGGCAAAGAAGGGGATGATAATGGATGGCACCCCCGCGCGCAGGCCGGCAGCCGTCGTGCCTGCGCCGCCGTGATGGACAACCACTGACACGCGGGCAAAGAGCCAATCATGGGGGATCGAGTTCGACTACGAATACGTTTTCAGGCAGGCTCCCGGTCTGCATTCCCTTCCAGCCGGAAAGCAAGATGGCGCGCTGCCCGGATTGCGCCAGTGCTTGCAAGATGAGTTGGGCCGTTTCCTCGGGCTTGCGGCTACCCATACTCCCGAAACCGACATAGATTGGTGGGGGGCCGTCGTGCAAAAACTCTTCCAAAGCCGGGGGTGGTGTCCAAACCGATTCGGAATCGAGAAACCAATAACCCGTGATGTGGATATTCTCGCCCCAATCTGCCGATTTGGCGATCACCGCTGGGCTGAAGCCGTACAAAACAGGTGTGGATTGCAACTGTTTAGAATTGAATGGACCGAAAAAAGGCGCCTTCGGTAAGCCCAACACCTGCTGGCGCGCGATCCCATCCGCGCTGCGGATCTGCTGCCACATCATCTGCCGGGTCAGGTGGTGGGAAAGTTTGTTTGCCGTGCCGCCCAGCCTGGCAATTGACTGTGGGAAGAGCGCGCCCGGAAACGCGCGCGTGGGTGTGAAGGGCACATAATGCGCTTGCAGCAGTGGCAGGTTCAGCTTCTCCGCTACTGCCAGGCCGATGAACATCCCACCCAGGCCGGCCACAATTAAATCCATCCCCTGGCTTACTTGTAAGCTCACTTTGGCCCAGTTCAGAGTGGCAGATTCGGCGGCTTTTGCAGCATAACTCATGAGGGTGATGAAATTCCCTTTTTCCAGCAGCGCTCGCATTTCGGGTGATTCGGCAAATTCCTGGACGTTACCCTGAACCGGCCAAAACTCCAGCCCATGGGCATTGACCAGGCGCTCATAATTCTCGTGGGTGATGATCCGCACCACATTCCCGGCGGCATGCAGACCTACACCCAGGGCGATGTACGGTTGGACGTCACCCCGGGAACCCAGGGCAATAACCACAATACGCATAAGTCTGTCGTCCTTTATTATGGGATAATGAATCTCGGCAAATGTATCAATTCGATAGTTATGTTACAATGTGTAATATAATACTGCGCTTTTTCGGGTTGTCAACAGGCAACCCTTCAAGGACGCAACTTATGTAACAGGTGTAACATTGTGTCTCTCAACCTTGATGACCCCCGAGTGAAGAAAACCCGCCGGGCAATGCGGGAAGCTTTTATCCGTCTCATCATCGATAAAGGCTATGATTCGGTTTCGATTCAGGATATTGCGAACGAAGCAGAAGCAGCCCGGATCACTTTCTACCGTCATTACCGTGATAAAGAAGACCTGTTGAACGATTGCTTAAATGTGCTCTATGAAGAGTTGGTTACGAAAACAGAGCAGGAAATCTCTGCAGGCGCCCCCCACAGTTCCTCACCAATTCGAGTTTTTTATGGGCATCTGCAGGAACAGGAGCAGCTCTACCGTGTCTTGTTTTCAAGCCTGGGAACACACAGCATGATGGAACGCATGAAGCAATTTTTGGCAAAACGCGTGCTGGCAGAATTTGACGCAATTCAAACCAGCCATCCACCTGAAATTCCCAAAGAAATCATCGCTTATCATCTGATTAGCGCACAGCTTGGTTTGGGAATTTGGTGGCTTGAGCAAGATAAACCCTATCCTGTCGAGTACATGGCCCAGGTCGCTATGCTGCTTAGTTTTACCGGGATATTGCGACCGCTGGGGATTGAAGACATGAATGACCCTCTCCTGAAGGAGCGGGGAATTTGGGAACATTAGCTGCCCCAAGTTTTTCAAACAGCCAGCGCAGAAACCGGACTCGAACCAGCCACCTCCATTTTTTTAGCGTCGCTCGCAAATCCAGGCATTAAATCACCCAATTCTCCCTTGTATTTACTGCACCAAGCTGCTTGAAAATATTTGCTGCATCATACTCCTTGTCTGTATCCAATCGAGGTGTTGGCTTCTGCTGCAAGTTATGCTTCATGTACGAGCGGTCAAATTGCTCTTAATTGAATCCCCTTTGAAACTCGCTACCAAACAGCTATCCAGGGCGAATTTCGCAAACTTTAGACCATTAATAGTGACTCGAATCGCTGGCTACAAACATCGTAAATTCGTCTCAGTCGGGTTTGTTGTGATTCACTCGCAGAGGCCGAGGCTGGATATCAATCGACATCCACTCGTGTAAATCTACCGCAATAAGATATATTAAGTTATATTTAGTTGGTTCTCAATTGCCCGGATATTTTACCCCTGGAGGTAACGAATGAGACGTGATCATGCCCTCATTGAAGCAGACGAATTGCTGACAAAAATTAATAACCCAAATCTGCGCATCTATGATGCGACAATCATGTTTTACATGGGTATGACCCCGGAGGAAGCCGCCAAGATGCCGAACGCTCATAAGGTATACCTGGCGGGCCACATCTCCGGCGCGGCCTTCTTCGACCACCTGAATTTTTCGGATAGCGGCAGCATTTATGAATACATGCTTGCCGCAGATGAGGTCCTGGCGGAACAGATTGGCGCAATAGGCATCGCCAATGACTCTGAGGTCGTCGTGTACACTACCGGCGTCCTCGCCTGCGCAACGCGCGCCTGGTGGATACTGCGCTACGCAGGCGTGGAAAACGTACGCGTGCTCAACGGCGGGCTTGCGGCCTGGAAGGAGGCGGGCGGAGCCTTGGAAGAGGGTGAGCGCAGCTATCCTGCTGCCCGGTTCGACGCGCATTTCACCCCTGAGATGTTTGCCAGCATGGCAGAAGTCCAGGCTGCGAACAACATGGACGGCGTGCTGGTCGAGAATTCCCTGACCCAGAACTGGCACGACCAGGAGCACATTCCCGGCTCGAGCTGCCTGCCCCTCACCGACCTGACGATCGGCTGGGATGCTTTTCTTGCCCCAGACCAGCTGGTTGCGCGCATGCAAGGCACTGGCGCGCGCGGGCGCATCATCACCTACTGCGGCGGCGGGATTGCAGCGACCCTGAACGCCATGGCGCATTTGATAGTAGGCCATGAAAATGTAGCGGTTTATGATGGATCGCTGTACGAATGGAAAGGGGAAGGGAATCCGGTGGCGAGCAAAGAATAATCCAGCTGTTTCAGAACAAGATATTAAACGAAAAACTCCGCGACGCGGAGTTTTTCGTCAGTGACCTAACAAGACCTGACTCGAACACCTTGACTCTGAATCAAAGGTCGACAATTCTTCTACCAGGTACCGTAAAAAGAGACATATAAGAACTGAATTTTCGAAATAATAATTCTGGTCCCTAAAATCGTAAAGTAACGCTGGTGTTACAAATTTCTATTTATGTTGCTTCCAAAATCAGTTGCACATCCAGTCGTGACAGGAAAATCTCACGCAGTTCGGGCGATTATCCTGTTTGCGAAATATGGGCATAGATTCCAATAGCGCTGACTCAGCTAGCCCAAGTTGACCACTGGACAGATATCCAGTTCCAGGGGGGAGTAGGATACAGCGTGCCACCAGAGCCACCAGTCTGGCTTTGAGGGTCAACCAGATGCTCCATTTAATGGGTGGGCGCGGCTTGTTTGACAGCCGCGCCCCCAATCCGGGTAAGACACCGAAGGCAACCTGTGTGGTGATCCCCAGGGTGATGAAATGGACTCTCAGCCAGCGCAGGGTGGCAAAGACGTTCACCAGCTTAAGGCTGACCAGCGAAGCATCTGCAGCGGCCAGCAGCGCAGTTTCATCATCTGGGTGAAATCCGCCTGATTGTGGACGGCACCAAGATCAGTTTCGGACATCAATTGTTGATCATTTGTCTGGCCTACTGCAAACGGTCGATCCCCATCGCCTGGACCTGGGTCAAGTATGTCCGAGGACACAGCCGTGCTCGCAAACAACTGGCCTTGTTGGCCTATGTGCGCACTTTGATCCCTGCTGGAGCGGCCGTTTTCCTGGTGGGCGACTGTGAATTTGGCTCGGTCCCAGTCTTGAGAGAGCTGGACCGCTAGTCTTGGTTCTATGTTCTGCGTCAGCAATCCGATACCTGTCTGTGGTTCTCTAAACAAACAGGCTGGCAGACTTTCTGCAGCCAGATTCAAAAGGCTGGTCAAGGCCTTTGGCTCGGAACAGGCTATCTGACCCGCAACCAGGTCTATCGGGTCAACTTGTTGGCTCATTGGAATGTCGGCGAAAAAGAACCCTGGTGCCTGGCGACCAACCTGCCCGACCGCGGCATGACCTTGCGATTTTTACGCTCGCAGACCTTGGATTGAAGAAATGTTCGGCGACTTCAAAAAACATGGTTTTGACCTGGAGAAAACCATGTTATGTCACTAACAGCGCTTATCTCGCCTTACATTAGCGGTGGCGATCCTCTATGTCTGGATGGTTTCTGTCGGTACCCAAACCATCCATTCCGGTGATCGTCACCTCGTGGATCGCAAGGACCGGCGAGATTTGTGTGTCTTTCAAATTGATTTACGCATCATCGAAAGGTGTTTGACCAATGCACTTTCTTTCAAAATTCCGTTATGTACTTACCGCTAATCCAAAACTGTCAGGTAACTAGATTTTTTCATCATATAGTATTTCCTTCAAGGTTGTTTTTCTGATCCTCAGTTTTTTATGATTTTGCTGTGTATGCTCACAATCGTTTGGCCTTTGTCTTTATGGACTCATCCACCTATCGAAAAAACAACGCCCGAAAAAAATATTAGGATAAATGCCAGAATCATCCCCCCCAAAACAGTGGAATAATTTTTGGGATCAATTTGGTCATCTCGATCCATCTTTCGAATGAGTGGGAAGAGCCGCCAAAAGAAGGATGCTATCGAAACCACCATTGCGATACCGGTAAATATTAAGGTTTGATCATCGGCTGTAAACAGGATAACGATCAACAGTAAAATGAAGATCAGTTTCGTCCCGGCTACCCAATTGACCAGATATTTAACAAAGTTGTGGATTTCTGGATCACTCTTGGATTTTTCCCAGGCCTTGAAGACACCCACCCCATTGGCATATTTTGAGGCTGGGAAAAGATATAAAGTGATTACATTGGTGGCTTCTAAGACCAGAAAACCAATCGTAATAAGTGTGAGTATATTCATGTTGCCATACCAAAGAGCATTGGGCTGAAATACGGGATCAGCCAGATAACCCAAACCGCCACACTGAATTTGTGGAAATTAACGATTGCTTTCTCATTCTTTCTGAGCAGCACTACCAAAGCCCAGACGGCGTGAATGAACATCAGAACAATCGCGATGACCCCGGTGATTCCGTGAACATCAAAAGTCATTCCCCCAACCATTTCAAACATCATTCCGGTTCCCCAAGTATCACAGATCAAACCCAGGATAAAAAAACCAAATGCCACCATTTCAGGCGGCCTACAATTCGTTCTCCCCAGACGCCAATCGAATAAAACACTAAAGCTGCTGCTATGATGATGCTTGCTGATTGATCCATTTTTTACTCCTATTTTTTTGAGTATAACCATCCCATTTTTTAATCATTACTCATTTTTCACTCGATACTGCAATAAGTAAATCCAAGGTAGCCTGTATGATTTGTTCATGCTGAGAAGCCCGGCTGATGGTAGCCAGATGGTCATCGGGATTGATCTCATAGGCCCCAAATTGATGGTGGTCGCCGCCCTCGATACGAATATAAAGTGTATCTTCAGGAAGCAGGTGTTTGCGCTCCCCAATGCTCGCATCATTGACCCTTTCTTCCCGGCTGCCGTAAATGGCTATTGCAGGGATTTCCAGGTCAGAAATATCAGTGCTATCCGCTGGATAGGATGCCCAAATCGCCAACCCATCAATTATCTCTGGGTGTTTATCCGTATATTGTGCGGCTGCCACCCCACCGACGGAATGACCACCGATTACCCATCGACCAATCTCTGGATAATCTGCGATGATTTCATTCGCAATATTTGAATTGAATACTGCCATATTAATTGGCATTTCGGGGACAACCACCAAGTAGCCATCCGATGCAATGGATTTCATCAGGGATGCATACGCCCGGGGGTCAACTCGTCCGCCAGGATAAAAGATAAAGCCGGTGTTCGACATATTTTGGGTCGGAGAAAAGGTAAGCCAGGGTTCTTGCATTACCGTGACCAGATCATCGCTTTCAAGGGCGTCAATCGCTTCGGGGAGAGGTGGACGGGCAAAGGTTGCCCATTGAATTCCCCAAATTAGTGCCCCAATGATAACAACCACTAAAACTCGGAGTGACCACTTTAGTATTCGTGACTTTTTTATTCGCCGTCTCATCTCAAATCCTTTTCAGAATCGTTTTGCCCGTTTGGGGTGGTCAAACTTTCACTCAGGGTCCAAAGGCGACGGCAGAATTCCAAATCATAAGTAATCTTCAACGAAGGAATTGATTTTTCTTTGACAAAGTATCTTCCGGTCACGCCCATAACGTCTGGAGATGTTGCTAGATAAATGATCGTTTGGGCACCTTCTTCAGGTGTCAGTCCCGCAATTCTGTCAACCAGACCCTTCATTTTCGCAGAGATGCCCCCAGCAGTCTGCCCAACATTGGTTGCCACAAGACCAGGGTTCATCGCATTGACTGTAACTTTATGATTAGAGAAGCGCCGGGCGAGTTCGTATGTAAAAGCAATATTGGCCAATTTAGAGCGTTGGTAGGCTTTTGAACGGGTATAGCCACTCTTGAAGGGAATATCCTCGAAATTAATTTTGCCAAGTTTATGCAAACTAGAAGATACATTGATGACTCTGGATGGGGAGCTATTTTCTAATACATCTTGCAACAGATTGGTCAACAGAAAATATCCAAGATGGTTAAGTGCAAATGTCATTTCGATCCCATCCACACTTTCCATGCGTTCGCCAAAGGTGGCTCCAGCGTTGTTGATCAATACATCCAACCGGTTATACTTTTTCTTAAACTGCTGTGCTAAATGATGGATATCCTTTTGTGATGACAGGTCGGCCAGTAAATATTCAACATTGGGATTCCCTGTTTCGGTTTTGATCATTTCAGTTGAGTTTTTATTTTTCTTCGGGTTGCGGCCAACCCCTACAATCATCGCGCCGCGTTTTGCAAGTAATAAAGCAGCAGCTTCGCCGATTCCAGCGGTCGCACCAGTTACCAGGCAAACTTTGCCGGTCATATCTTGTTGTTGAAGCTTCATTCTATATTCCTATTCTTTGAAATTACGCATTTCTTTGGCAATCCGTTTATATACCGGCGGCAAGAAATACTTGGTGTTGATTAGATTGTTCATCGCTGCCCCTGTTTTGCCAGCCATATCGGCATAATTGATACTCAGAATCCGGCAGCGCTGCTCAGTGATGGGTTCAACCTTGATCGCAAAGGTATTCAACGCCCGTACGCGTCCCCCAGCAGTAGCTGATACATCGCTGTATTTACTGCCGCCTGGGCAGCCATCATGGATGATCGATTTTGATGCGAAAATGCGGGTGGCAGGATCGATGGCGTTGAGCACGACAAATTCGCTGACCGGCATCATCGGCAAATCCGTGATTGCGATGGCTGCTTTGTGGTCATGTTGAAATTTCTTTATCGATTTAGTTATTAATTTGTGATTGTGACGGCTTTACCGATCAGGGTGTTTTGTCCCAGTTCTTTGAGAATCAGGTCGGCAACATCGGCGCGGGCAATCTTGGATGTTTTGGCAAGGATATTTTCCCCGACATCATATACGCTAGTTCGAGGCGTATCGGTCAATCCACTGGGGCGGACGATGGTCCAATCCAATCCACTTTCTTTTACAGCCGCTTCTTGGGTTTCGTGGTCTGCGCGGCTGCTTTTCAGCAGGGTAGCGAAGAAGAATTTGTTAAACGGGGACAATGTATCCCAGCTTTCACCAACACCCATGGCAGTTACAACTATCAGGCGGTCAACTTTGTGTTCTTTCATCCCTTTGATGATATTCATGGTGCCAGTAGTGCGAACGGTTGTTTTCTTAAGGGAACTACCTGCGCCTAAAGCGCAGATGACCGCATCTTGTCCCTGTATAACCTGGGCAACACTAACAGGGTCATAAACATCTCCTGTAACGAAGGTTAATCGTTCATCTTCAATCCCCAGACAGGTAGAATCGCGAACAAAGGCGGTGACTACATGTCCTTGTTCAAGGGCCTGTTTTACTAGTTCGATACCTGTTTTACCGGTTGCGCCAAATATTGCTAATTTCATAATATTTTTCCTTACTTTTCTAAGTTGGATCGATTGCTTTTACCAAAACTTTGCATGATCATTGATAACGTAGCAGTGATCTGGACTTCTTGCTCGGGGTTTAAATTGGTGGGAATCTCGCCTAGCCAGCTTTGACTAAATACGAAATTTTCCTGAACAAAATTTTTCCCTTTATCAAGTACCAGAACTTTTCTTACTCTACGGTCTTTGAGGTCTGCTATTCGCTCAACCATTCCTAATTTTTCTAGTCGATCCACCATTTGGCTGGCGGCGCCAAGCGATACCATCATGTGCTCGCATATTTCAGAAATCTTGATGGGTCCTTTAAAAAAAAGGTAGGTAAGCGCATACCCCTGGAGAAGGGAAAGCTCAGAATGTTTCAGGTAATTGAAAAACTCGGTCAGCGACTGGAAAAAATAGAGCTTAGCCCAATTCTCAACCGTCTCTAAAAATTCAGTTTGCGATTCCATACTTACCATACCTTTCTGGAAATAATTTATTTAGATATATAATATATGCATCTAAATAGTTTATACATATAAAGTATATGTGTATTCTCAATTAATGTCAAGGTTCGAAAAAATATGAGAAGTTTAATCAGTTAATGTTTACATGAAGATGGGCATATTGATGATCTCTATGAGAATCCGTGTCCAGATAGCAGATTTTATAGTGCCAAATATGTAGCCGAAATTGTATTCTGTCCCGAAAAAGAAAAAACACCCTAGCAATACTAGAGTGCTTTCTTTGGGCAATATTGGACTCGACCATATGGAATAAAAATTAAAGAAAACTCTTGGCAGACTTCAACCTCTAATCTTGAAAATAAAGTGTTTTCTCGATCCCAAGCCCTAATTTATCCAATTTTCCCTTATTCTCTCACAGGAGGGGCATTCTTTTTCGTGTCTCTTTTTAGCGGGTTAGTTCAATGTATATTAAGCGGCTCTTTTGGAAAGAGTGACCTGTAGCGGATGAGTTCCGAACCACGGCCTACTCTGAAATAAGGGAATTTAGTCAAAGAAGTGTTACATTTTCCAGAATCTTAGTCAGTAATGGCAGAATCGTCAATGAGCGTTGGTGTTACCTACTAAGAATTGTAGCGTTTCAGCGCCAGGTATCTCCGCAGCACCTGCAAATCGGCATGCCCCATCAGGTTTTGCAGGCTGTAAATATCGACCCCGTTTCGGAGCATAGAGATAGCGAACATCCGCGGAAAACCATGTTTTTTAAATGGTTTCACTCTGGACTGTACATCGCTCCTCAGATGCAAAGACGATGTCCACGGGACATCAACACCAGAGGATAGTTTTATTCACTTGTAGTTACACCCACAATGTTCACTTTGGAATCGCGCGACACCTATTTGTAACTACGTAACTGCCGGACGGTGTAGAAAGTACATGAAAGTGTTTTCAATGTCGTGCTAAAGAAATGTGAAAATATTCCTAAGATTGACATTACAATAAATGAAAGTATATTGATATCAAATATCCTGTGGGTCGAGCAAATCATAAGCCACCTACCAAAAAACCAGTCGGCTCACATACCTATCTGTTTTTCTGGTTTCCCGTTTGTCCATCCGAAAGGAGACCCACCATGATTATTGTGCGAAATGTTTTTCATGCGAAGTACGGCAAGGGCGACGAATTGGTGGAACTCATGAAGGAAAGCGATACCATTTGGCCAAGCGAGCGCAAATACCGCATGATGACCGACCTAAGTGGTTCGTTTTTCACTGTAGTTACTGAGGCTGACTATGAAAGCTTAAGCGCTTGGGAAGCTGATGCCCAGAAGTACTTCGGTGACGACCGCTTCGCTGCATGGTTTGAGCGGATGATTCTACTTGTGGAAAGTGGCAGCCGAGAGTTTTACACTATGGTTGAGTGACGTCTATTAGTCAATTTTAGACGCTGCGTATAACCCAATAAAAAAAATGAGTACAATGCACTCACGAAGTCTTTCGCAAAAGCCTCCCGAATAAACACTACCCTTGAGGTAACTTAAAAAAACGATTGCATAACAATTGTCTCTCTACTTTAAGAGATAGGATGTTTTTCGTACATCCACCAGTGGAAGTGCCTCTAAAACGTCAATGAGGGACGGTTTTCGCTTATTTCCGAAAATGATTGCATTATTCGGGTTTTCTCAAGGGTGTGGCTAATACCCATCGTTCAACCCAGTATCGAAATTGAAGTGGTGTTTTTTCGACAATTACATTCCCGAATTATCCACCGGACTGCCTCTCCTGTGTGCTTCTTGCAGGTCCTCCGTGGTTTGCGCCAGGTATCTCCGCAGCACCTGCAAATCGGCATGCCCCATCAGGTTTTGCAGGCTGTAAATATCCACCCCATTTCTGAGCATTGAGATAGCAAACAAGCGCCGGAAGCTGTGCAGAGAGGGTTGTTTCACCTTTGCCTGTTCAGCCCGCCGGCGCAGGATTTGCCGCAGCCCCCAATAGGTTAAACGTTCGCGGGATTGGATCAGCCACAAAGGACCAGAGTCCATGCCCCTCACCCGCAGCCAGGCGCGCACCGCGCGCCGCGTTTTCTTGCCCATGAAAACCGTCCGGGGTTTGCGTCCTTTGCCTTTACGAATCAGGACCACCCCAGAAGTCAAATCAAAGTCATCCAGGTTAATGGCGACAAATTCAGCCGCCCGCGCACCCGTATCCATTATTGCCAGGAGAATCGCCTTGTCACGGATTCCCAGACTATCACCGCTGCAGGTGTGCAGCATGGCATCAATCGCGCCTGTGTCTGCCGGCTCAAGTGGTTCCTGCCCGACTTTGGGAGCTTTCACCCGCTTGAATGGATTCCGCCAGTTTTCCGGTTCTTCTTCGTTTTCCCACCAGTAGACAAAGGCTTTGACCGCGCGGTAATGCCCATGCACCCCACCGGGGTTATGCCCTTTGCTTTCCAGCCATAACAGAAACTGGCGTATCAAGTTGGCATCGATTTGGGAAATGCGATTGACCGCCTGAGTTGAGCAGAATTGCTCGAATACTGCCAGGCTGGACCGGTAATAAATCAGGGTTCCCGGTGCGAGGTTCTGCACCCGCTTGTCAAGCAGGAATTGTTCAATCCAGGTTGACAGGTAATCATCCAGACGAAAATCCGGTATAGTCTGTTGGTTTAAACGTTTTGTGTCCATAATCGCAGCCTCCCGATACTGCCAGATATGGGGGTTGCGACTATGGACACAGCCATATATTGGGTACTTATGACCCCGCTGGGACTCGAACCCAGAACCTAACGATTAAGAGTCGCTTGCTCTGCCAAATTGAGCTACGGGGCCGGGAGATTAACACTCACCTACCAGGGTCTACAGCGCGGCAATTATACCGTAATTTACGGGTATGTCCACAGCCTGTCGCGGGCGCAAACACTCTCCTGCCCCACACCCACAGGCAGCGTGTTTAACTCAAGCTATGCTGGTTCCCGGCGGGTTTAACCCTGCGATCAGGCGTTCCCCGCAGCCGATAATTGCGCCGCAGCCTCGTCGGCGACGGATTGCTTGATCATTGCGGCCCCAACCAGCAGCCCCAGCGCCTCGCGGGTAGCTTCTTGTTTGATCAGCTGGGCTTCCAGCAACAGCCGCAGGGCCTCGACTGCAGCCGCAGCCTTGATTTCTTCGGCGGTCTGGATCCCGGCCTCGATTTCCAGCCCGGCAAGATCCTGTCCTCCGGCAACTTCGATCTCGGCAATCTCTGCCCCGGCAGCAACGATGGCTTCGGCCTGTTGTTCGCTATGCTCCAGCTTCTGGTCAGCTTCCTGGAGCTCGCCCGCAGCCATCCGAACGCTGGCGGCGATGTTGGCCGCGGCAATCACCCGGGCCTGGTCCAGCCGGCGGGCAGCTTCGGCATTAGCCTCGTCCAGCACCTTCTGCGCCTCAGCCAGTTTTATTTCGGCTTCTGATTTGGCGCGTTCCAACTCGGCATTCGCGCTGGCGAGCTCATCCGCTACCTTATACTGTGCCTCAGCCTCGATCTGCTCGGCTGCGCTCAGCGCGTCCTCCAGAGTCGTGCCGGCAATCGCCAGCGCAGTCGGGTTGAGCATTCCCTGGGCTGTCACCACACCACCGGCGTTGATCACAGATTCCCGCAGCTTCACCGCCCAGACGTGCTCGAATAACGCCAGCATGGCAGAGCCACCCGGCGGCACTTGCTCGGCGATATTGCGGGTATCGCTGCTGGTGAGGCCAAAATCATTCTGAGTGAGCGAAAGCGCCTTGGTGACCTCATCAACATCCACGTTGGTATTATGTGCAGCCCGCATCCCCAGCAGACCCTTCAAGATCATTCCATAATCCGACTTTTCCATCTCGCTCAGGTCGCTCAATTCTTTGGAGCGCAGCGTGCCATCTGCGTCGCGGGTGATATACAGGAAATCAACCAGGCGGATAATGCCCTGCCTTCGGACGGCTTTTAATTCCTGGGCAATGGGCTTCGTACGCTGCTCGTCAGGCAGCATCACCAGCACGATTTCCAAGGGTCCAATCGTCATTATGTTTTCCTCCTCACAGGATATGATCGTATGATGTCAATTGTACGCTAAATTGACAGGCGGTAACAAGCCAATTCTGCCCGAACAGTACGACCCCCTGGCGCTCGTTCACAGATCGATGTCAACGCGATGCCCGTTGTTTGGGTCCTGGCAATTTCCCGCATGGCATCCAAAGGAGGAGATTGCCGCGCGCTCTGCCGGATTTTTGTCATTGCGAGGTCCGTTGTTTGGGCCATGGCGATCTCAGTCATGGCACTCATCAGAGGAGATTGCCACGCTCTCTGCGCTCGCCCGCAATGATGGGCGGGCCTGCCATCCCTAAGTTGGGTTCCAGCATGCCCACATCGAAATACCGGGATGCCGGCCAATACTGCATATCTTTTTTCTCCTTCAGGTGTTCTTATGATTGTCTGGAATAGCGAGTTCTGCTGCCGGGCGGCCCGAGAGGGTCACTTCAAGACACACAAATCACCATTCGCAGTACCAAGGAGAACTCTATGATGAAAGAACGTCCCTTTGGCGTTGCCATCCTGGCTATCCTGGCTGTCCTTGCTGCCGTGTTAGCCGCCGTGCACGCCTTTCAATTCCTCGGCCTGATCCGTTTTCCTGTCGGCCCAATCGGGGTGAGCTATACGAACGTGTGGTACGCCCTGATGTGGGGTTTAATGGTGTGGATCTATATTTGGCTTGCCCGGATGTTGTGGCATATGGACCGTTCTGCCTGGCTGTTCCTGGCGGTTATCACTACGTTCAACCTGATCCTGAATACCATGTACCTTCTCGGAGATGCGACCTTCTCGGCCATGTCCATCTCCTTCATCCTCAACGGCGCAATCTTGATTTACTGCATGCTGCCGGGGGTGCGCCAGGCTTTCGAAATCGATTAGCCCGCGGCAACCCCGCACGGCATCCCCGTACGGCATTGCCCCCGCTGGTTGCCCGTTTCAATTCTTTCATATCCTATCCGGGGAGCCCAGAGAATACAGTGGAAAGCATCATTTTCCCTGTGTTCTCTGTCTTTAACGCAATATTTACCCAATCCGGATAAAAAAACTCTATACAATTGTCAGACAACCTGTTATAATACCTGCTCGCATATCAGTACAAAAAAATTTCTTCTGCCTACCGCAGGAGAGCAAACTTAACGGAGTTTTCGCATGATCAAAGCCCTTGCCCACAACCTGGATGTACTCGGCGCCTACCGGCTGCCGCTGCTGCTCGGTGCGGCCCTGACCGCACTCGTTTCCGCCCTGTACTTCGGCCTGGCGAGCCCTGCCATCCCCCTCAATACCAGCCTTAACGTCACCCTGGCGCTGCTGGCAGCCTGGGCAGTGGGCGGTCTGTTCGTGTTCCTGGCCCGGAAATACGACAGCTACACCCTGATGCCCGCCGGCATCCTGGCCTATGCCCTGACGGTTTCCGCCTCAGCGCTGCTGATCGGCTTGCAGGAGTTGGCCGCGAGTACATCCGGCGCAGCTGCGTTTCTGGTCATCGCCGCAACCCTCTCGCCGGTGCTGGTGCTGGTGCTGCACGCTCTGCTTACCCCCCAGCGCTTCGCCGAGTAATTCATCCGGTGGTTTAATCAGAACGGCCCGCGCACAGTCGCGGGCCTTTTCAATTCCCCCCCTGACCACCCAAGGTAAGTCAATCACCCGCCGCAGCCGGCAGCGGTGCGGCTATTTCTGGGGAGCGCTGGATTTCTTCGCCAGGCAGCCGGATCAACAGGATCAGGGTAAGCACAGCGCTCGGCCAGAGCTGGGCGTACAACCGGAAAAGCGAAGTTCCCAGGTGCCAGTCCAGGCTGTGGGGTGTGGTCAGGTAAACCAGGAAATAGCCCCCCAGCACCAGCGCCAGGGTAATCAGGTTGGTCCACGTTTCTGGCTGGCGGAAGGCGTTCCGGCGCACGCCAAAGATGATCACCAGCAGCGCCAGCAAACCCAGCGGTGCGGAGTATTTGGGCTCCAGTGAGAACAGCATGACCCCGAACTCGCGGCCGATCTGCAGCCAGCGCGCCGGGTCGACCAGGCGGGCGAGGGTCTCCCCGCCCTGGGCGGCAACCAGGTCGTTGGCCGGGGCGAGGAACCATTTCTGGATGAGTGAGAACAATCCCAGGGGCGCCAGCCCAACCAGTAACCAGCCGGTTTGGCGCAGCCGGGTGATCAGCGCCGGGCGGTCTTCCCTTAGTAGCAGCGCGGGCGCCAGCCAGCCGAGCAGAACGGCAATCGCCAGCAGCCAGCCCTCATTCTTCGTCCACGTGCCGAGGCCCAGGAAAATCCCCGCCGTAAGCAGCAGGCCCGTCCCGGTGGTCTTCCGGTGCAGGCCGAGCATCCCCAGGGCGCCCAGCAGGTAGTAGCCCAGCGGCAGGTCCGCGCACTGGGTGGGGGCAATCACCAGCAGCGAGCCGCTGCCCAGCAGGGCCAGCCCCGCCAGCCGGCTCGCCAGCCGGCCGCGCGCCAGGTTCGCCAGGCTCAGCAGCAGGCCGAACGTCCCCAGCGCGTACAGCAGCCCGACCAGCGCCGGGGCGTAAAAGTCCACCACGCTGCGGTACATCCACAGGCGGGCGGCGCTGCTGCCCAGCAGCAGGGGATAATCGGAGTGGAAGATGCTCGGGTCGAACATCAGGCGCCAGTCCGCCGGACCGCTGAACAGGAAGCGCCCCGCCAGGTTCCAGATGGCCCAGGCATCCCAGCCGCCGTGCGGGAAGACCAGCGCCCCGGACAGGAACGCCGCGCCCGCCAGCACCGCTGCCAGCAGCAGGCTGCCGGTCAGCAGGTGCTCCCAGGGGGCGGGCAAGCGCGACTGGTCCTTGGGCGGAGCGATAACGGGCATTGGAGCAGCCTGGCGCCGGGTGAAAAACCATGCCAGCCCGATCCCGGCGACCAGCACCAGCTCCGCCAGGAAGTAGGCCAGCCCATCCGGGGCAGCCAGCAGGCGCCAGGTGAAATACACCAGCGAGGTGAACCCGAAGCCCAGGCCGATCCCCAGGCAGGCTTTCAGTCCGGTGGATAGATGGATTTTTCGCAGCAGCAGGTCTGCCAGAAAGTAACCCGCCGCCAGGCTCAGGATGAGGCCGTAAGCCAGCCGCAGGTAGGTCATTCGCCGCCTGCCTGGCTCAGCAGGGCGATGCCATCCTGGCAGTCGTGCAGGACGGTCAGGTCCCCAATCGCCTGCTGCAGCGCCACTTCATCCGGGTAAACTGCCACCAGCTTCTCCGGGACCAGGTCCCCGGTCACGATGGCAGGCGCCAGGGAATACTGCGTCCAGCGGTAGACCTCGCCCCAGGGGTCCCCTTCCAGCGGGGAGAGAAAGCCCACCCGCTCGCCGGGGGCGAGCTCCCCGCGCAGGCAGGCGAGCTGGAGCTCCAGCCGGGAAATGCTGTCGCTGGCAACGGTGCCGTATTTGGCGTAGCGCCGGGTAAAGATAGTGATGTCGTAGTAGCGCAGGCTCTGCCAGCCGCTGTACAGCGCCAGCAGGATGAGCAGGAGTAAGCCCAGGACGAAGCGCCGCGAGGGCTGTATGACCGGGTTTGGCATGGCGCCAAGTATACCAGCGCAGTCATTAAACGTCGCCGCCTTGAATCTTTTTCATGATTAATTGTATATTATATATGGAAAACAAATATTATTAATCACAGGTACAAAAGTACTGGTAAACTGCCTTCGGTACTCCCGTCCCATTTACCCGACTTTGGGGTTATCGTATAAAGAGTACACCCACAACGAGGCTCTGCACAGGATGGTTTTGACTTACAACAATTCTTTCACGGATGTCCCCGGCATTCTGGTCGGGCACGCCCACGACCCAGACGCCCTCACCGGCTGCACAGTCGTGCTGTGCCCGCAGGGCGCCACCGGCGGGGTTGACCAGCGCGGCTTCGCCCCCGGGACGCGCGAGACCGACCTGCTGCGCCCCACCCACCTGGTCGAAAAGGTGAACGCGCTAGTCCTGGCGGGCGGCTCGGCCTTCGGGTTGGACGCTGCTGCGGGCGTTATGCGCTACCTGGAAGAGCGCGGCCTGGGCTACCCGGTGGGCGAAGGCGTGGTGCCCATCGTCCCGGCGGCGATCATTTACGATCTGGCGCTGGGGCGCGCCGATGTGCGCCCGGACGCCGCCATGGGCTACGCCGCCTGCCAGGCTGCTTCCGCGGAGAACCCCGCCGCGGGCAACGTGGGCGCCGGGATGGGCGCCACGGTGGGCAAGCTGCTCGGCATGCCGCGGGCGATGAAAGCCGGGCTGGGGAGCGCTAGCGTCCGCCTGCCAAACGGCCTGGTGGTAGGCGCGCTGCTGGTGGTCAACGCCCTGGGCGATGTGCTCGACCCCGCCAGCGGGCAGATCGTGGCGGGTGCCCGCGGCGAATCACCTGGGCAGTACGCGGACAGCCTGCAGGTGCTGGCGAGCTTCGCCGGAGGGGCAGCTGGTCCGCTGGGTACCTCTGCCAATACGGTGATCGGGGTTGTGGCGACCAACGCCCGCCTGAATAAGTCCCAGGCGACCATGATTGCCCAGATGGCGCAGGATGGGGTTGCCCGCTGCATCCGCCCGGCGCACACGCTCTACGATGGCGACACCCTGTTTGCCCTGGCGACGGGCGAGCTGGAAGCCAATCCCAGCCTGGTGGGGGCGCTCGCCGCCGAAGCCACCAGCCGGGCAATTTTAAATGCTGTACACTCTGCCACCGCCGCCGGCGGCCTGCCCGCGGCGCAGGACTGGAACCGATGACGACCGGAAACCCGACGACCATGACTGACTTATTTCACACTCCTGAGGTGCAGGAGACCCTGCTGGTCGTCGACGACAACGAAATTTTGCGCCATTCCCTGGCAGATATCTTGCGCCTGGAGGGCTACCAGATCATGCTGGCGGAAAACGGGGCGCACGCTTTGCAGGTGATGGAGCTGGCGTCCCCCGACCTGGTGCTCTCGGACATCTCTATGCCGGTCATGGACGGGATCGAGTTTTACCGGGAAGTACGCAAGCGGGCGGAGTGGATCGCCATCCCCTTCATCTTCCTGACCGCCTACAGCGTCAAGTACGAAGTCGCTTCCGCCGACGACCTGGGCGCCGAGGACATCCTGGTCAAGCCGGTGGAGTTCGACCAGCTCACCCGCACCATCCGCCAGCGCCTGGACCAGGCATATCAATAACCCACCCCACTCAATTCATGAGCAGCGCGCCGGCGATCGACCGGCGCGTTTTATTTAGAGTTGATTGAACTCGGGGGACACAAGTACAAAAGTACCGCCATCTCCCGTTAATTTCCTCAGCGCTGCGCTACCCAGGCCTCCTCCGCCTGCAGGGCACGCACCGCCGCCGGGCGGATCTTGCGGTACACCTCGGTGGGTGGGCGCGAGACACCCTCCACGCTGAGCAGCGCCTCCACCGGGATGCCGAACAGGCGCGCGTTCTCCTGCAGGTGCGGTAGGATGAGCTGCCAGTCTCTTTCCTCGAAGGGGGAGAATACTCCGCCGTTGAGCTGGTCGGATGACAGCCGCCGATGCGGGTCGCGCACAAAAATCGCCCCGCCCGAGGCCAGGGAGAACAGGTTGCCGCCCGGGTAAGGGCTCGCCAGGTCGTGCAGCTCCCCTTCGTCATCCAGGTGCACCCCGTTCAGCACCACGAAACCGCCGTTCTCGTGCGGGTCGCCCGCCATAAAGGATTCTGCCAGGTAATCCAGGCAGGTGCCGTTGATCACCACTCGCGGCTTGCCCACGGCGTTGATCAGCGGGCGCCCAGCGGCGTTGCCCAGGATGTAGGCGTGCCCGCCCTTGGCGGCGTAGCCGAAAGTCTGCCCGACGTCGCCGTACACCACCAGCTTGCCCGACTTCATGATCTGGGCGAGCTGGTCCTGCCCGCTGCCATGGACCACCATCTCGACCCGGTCGATGCCTGAGGCCAGGTAATCGCCGGATGAGCCGAACACTTCGATGCGCAGCTCGCCGGGTTCAGCGCCCAGGCCGTTGCCTAAAAAGCGGTGCCCGGCGGCATTGACCACCAGCAGCTTGCGGAAGCCCTGCCGGTGCAGGCGCACGATTTCCAGCGCGGCCGAAGCAGGTCCTTCTGGCTCAAAACCGGCGCAGTCCAGGATCACAGTCTGGCAGGGCTGGGCCGCAGCCGCCAGGGGCTGGGATGCGCCGGTAAACACGAAATCGCGGGAGGGCACCCGCCTGACCTGTTCCACGACCTGCTCCAAAGTTTTATCGTACAGCCCCAGCAGGCTGCTGCGGCGCATCGCTCCGGCAGGGTAGTGCCGGTCCATAAGGAGGGCCAGGGTTTCGAATGCCAGGTGCCGCCCGGCGTCCTCCAGTGCGCTGTCTAACAGCCAGCCCAGGAAAGCCTGCACCCGGAGGTAATCCCAGCCGGGCAGGCGGCGGGTGAATTCGGTAAACAACTCAATGGCTGATGTCGCTGGCAGGTTGCTTAATTCTTCACTCGCTGCGTCCACACCCAGCCGCCCGTCTTGACCGGGTGTATAAGGCAGCTGTGCAGTTTCAATGGAGATGCGCTCACCGAACTTATCGGTGCAGGCAAGCTCCGCACCGCCTCCGGGCTGCGGCGTCACCGTGAACATGAACGCCCCGCCGTCGGTGTGGCTGCCGCCGCGCGCATTCCAGTAGCGGTCGGCGCGCCGCCAGAAGCGCGGGTCTTCCTCTGCCAATGAGGACAGCGCAGCGTCGATGGCCTGCTTCTCCGAGGCGGCAAAGCCGATCGCCGGACCGTTCTCCCTCACTTCCTGCAGGGCGAACACCTGCGGGCGCAGCATGGAGGTGTCGGTGATGCCAGTCAGGCGGTAGGCCGGTCTGCCCCCCTGCCGGTCGGACTGGGCGATCAGGAAAAACCACGGCCCGTCCGGCGAGCAGTGCATGTGGGTCACCTGGAGCATCTCGTAAATACGGCGGCGCTCCTCTGGCAGCAGGGTGAAATCGCGCTCGGTGGTCGGCGCCAGCGCCTCGATCACGTACTCCAGCGGGTAACCATAGATGCGGTACAGCAGGTCGAACACCTGCACCGACACCTCGGTATCGGTCAGGAACAGCGGGTAGATGTTGCGCTGCGCCAGGTATTCGGCGATGGAGGCGTAGTTGGCGAAATCGCCGTTGTGCACCAGGGCCTCGTTCAGCCCGACGAACGGGTGCGCACCACCCGGGTGCCAGACGCGGCCCTTGGTGGGGTAGCGGTGGTGCCCGATCCACACGTGAGCATGGATATCTTCCAGGCGGTAGTAGCGCACCACGTCATCGCCGTAGCCCACCATCTTGAGCACCAGCAGGTTCTTGCCATGCGAGAGCACGAAGGCCCGCGTCTCGCCGGTCGAGCTGTAAAACTCGCTGTTCAGACGGTAGGTGTTCTGGTAGACGATCTCATCCTCCACCCGGCGGCGCGGCAGATCCAATGGGTGGGCTGATACAAAGTCGTGGTAGACCTGCTCTTTCACCCGCCCAAAGTACAGCACCACTTCCGGCGGCTGCACCTCCAGGCGCGGCAGCGAGCGGTAATCGTCCAGCCGGGGGGCTGCTTGGACGTGATCGATCTCGAAAGTGGGCGTGATGTGCTTACGCTCCACCTCCTCCCGGCAGGCCGTATCCAGGTAAGCCACCGCCAGCAGGTAATCTTCTTCCAGCACTTGCTGGCTGACGCCGAACTCCTCCGGGACCAGCCCCACAGCGGCAATCCCGCCGCCCTTGCCGTTGCCGCGGTTGCGCATCTGGTCCAGAGACTGCAGCAGGTGCCTGCCGGGGATCTGCTCCGAGCAGGCAATGCCAATCACCCCGCAGCCGCCTTCGGCGGCCTGTTGCCGTGCCAGCGCCTGGTCCAGGCCCTGCGGCGGGCGCAGTGCCAGGCGGGAGTCGATCAACCGGCGGATGGTATCGTGATTCATGCTCATCTGACTACCTGTGCATTTTTTCCAGCCTGCGGCCCGGTGTAAATCAGCAGGTCGGTTCGGCCGCGCAGTTCGCGGATGCTGTTCAATCCGAGCCGGGGCAGCAGCTCGTCGAGCTGCACCTTAAGGGCATTGTAATAGTTACTCAGGCGCCGGGCGCCCCAGGCCGGGTCCACCAGGAGAGACAGCTCCGGATCGGTGGTGGTCAGGCCAAACGGGCAGCCGCGGCCGCGTTCGCAGTTCGAGCAGCGTGTGCAGCCCATCGCCACCAGCTCGCCGGTACCCAGGATGCAGCCGTCTGCGCCCAGGGCAATCGCCTTGGCGATATCGTACGCGGTGCGCACGCCCCCGCTTGCCAGCAAGGTGACCTCATCGCGGATACCCTCCTCCAGCAGGTATTTGTGCACCCTGGGGATGGCGAACTCGATCGGCATGGCGATGTTTTTCTTGGCGATCTCGGGGGCCGCCCCGGTGCCGCCGTACGAACCGTCCAGGTGCACGATGTGCGCCCCGGCGTAGTAACTGCCCACAGCAACCATGTCCACATCGCCCGGCGTGGACACCTTGACCGAGACCAGGGCGGTGGGGTTGATTGTCTTGACCCAATCGACGTGCTTGCGGTGGTCCTCCACCGAGTACACCGAGTGGAAGGGAAAGGGTGAAAACAGGCTTACCCACGGCACGCTCTCGCGCATTTTGGCGACAGTCATGGTGGCTTTATCGCCCAGCAAGTGGCCTCCCAATCCGGGCTTGGCACCCTGGGCATATTTGAATTCCACGATCGGGGCGTACTGGATGGTCTCCTCGCGCACCCCGAACATGCCGGTCGCTACCTGGGTGATGACGTGCTCGCGGTAGTCCACCAGGGAGGGCGGGTAGCCGCCCTCGCCGGTGCAGGTGAAGGTACCCCATTCCTGGGCTGCCATGGCGCGCGCCAGCATCACCTGCTCGCTGATCGAGCCGTATGACATGCCCGCCCCGTACCACGGCACCGGGATGGCGATCCTGCGGCTGGGATCTGTCTCCCCGCGCCGGTTAAGCGGAATGGACAGGTCCACCGGGGTACCTGCGAGCAGCTGCTGATCGGCAGGCAGGGATTTGAAATCCAGCCGGTCAAAGCCGCCATCGGAACGCCCGGTGCGGTACTCCAGGCCGTTTACCGGCGGCAGGCCGCTCTCTGCCATCGCCCAGGCCGACAGGATCAGCTCTTCGGTCCAGCGGTAGTCGCCCAGGGCGGGCGGCGCCCCATGTTCGTATTCCGACCAGTGATCAAAGCCGGCATGCAGCAGGCGCACGTGCTTATCGATCTTCTTTAAGTTCACGCCGCTGTCAGCCATCGTAACCCTCGAATTCCCGCGAACGCCTCGCTCTCCAGCTCAGCCATGAATAAAGCCCGGCCCATCTCGCCGCGCAGGCGGCGCACTTCGCGCAGGCCCATGGCGCCCAGCACCTCCAGCAGCTGGTCGCGCCAGGCGGCAGCCAGGTTTTAATGCGCTGCACGCCCCACTCCACCGGGATGCGCCGCGGCAGCCACAATGCCCCGCCCTCGCGGCCGGTGAACTCGCCCTCCAGGCGGGCCTGCAACGCCACCAGCAGGGGCAGGTCCAGCGCGATTACGTCCAGCCCGGCGATGATCGCCTTGGGGACATGCTCGGCGGCGACAATTCCGCCGCTGCCGATGAGCGTGACCTGGTCACGGCACCCCGCGGAGACAAAAGCCATGTGCGCCTCCCGGATCAGGTCGAAAATGAACTCGCCCTGCGGGCTGCGCCCATGATAATCGGCGGTCAGGTGAAAGACGGATACGCCCCGTTCAAAATACCCCAGCAGCTCCTCGACGGACACAAATGGCGTGCGCAAGCTCACAACGGCTTCTGGCCAGGCCCGGCGGATTTCATCAAGCAAAGCGGCATCCCACACTTCCAGCTCCACGATGAGGGGCGGGTAGGGCAGCAGGCTCAGGCGCCCGGCATTGGTAGACGAGACCAGCGGGACGATCCACTCGCCGCGCAGGTTGAAATCCAGGATCAAGTCCAGGGGGATCACCTGCAGGGTCTGCACGGCCTGCGCGGCCTGCGCGAGCAGCTTGTACAGATCGGGGGTGGCGAGGCTGGCATGCAACCGGTCGAACAGGAACGGCACCGGCAGGCTGAAGGTGCGCGGCAGGGGACCGGTGGGCTGCCCGCGGTCATCGAACAGCAGGTGCCCCGGCTTGCTGCCGATGTCCACGGAGGTTGAGATGAACTCGCGCCCGTGGATGCCGTCGCGGGTGGGGCGCACAATCTCGGACATATCGGTCCACATGCCATCCCAGTCCTGCCCGCCGAACTGGCCGCGGTAGCCGGCACCCTTGACCGGCACACGACCGCTTTCGGCCTCGTACGTTACTGCTTCCACGTGGCGGAACGTGAAGTAAGAATCGCCCAGGGCACGCCGCTCCGGGTTGGGCTGCACAACCACAAAATCCGGGAATTCGGTCGTGCAGCGCAGGCAGCCCACACAGAATTTCGGGCGTGGGGCAAACCCGCCCACCGGCCCGGAGAACACACCGTACATGCACGGGCGGCTGGTGGCGACTTCCATATCGAAGCGGGTGTGCAGCATCTCAGTCAGCAGGTGTTTCGCCAGGCCTACTTTACCCACCTGCACGTTAAATCGGTTCGGCCAGGGGAATAAATCCGGCGCTTCACGCGTCTCCACGTGGTAGCGCTGGTAGCCCTGGCCCGCACCATTTCCATTTGGATTCACCATGGTTTACCCTCGGCAGTCGATCTTCGAACTGAAACATTAATTCAAAAAGCACACGCCAGCGTGTGCCCTTAAATTCTGATCTGCAGCAGGGGACGCCCCTCCATCCTAACCACCAGCTGGTGCCAGCACCACTTACCGGTGACCGCCGCGGCGGGTGTTTGTCCACCGGTTACCTGGTGGGTTTGTCCCACAGCTTAATTTGAGGGGCAAAACGGGAGGCGGTGCTCCCGGGAGGCATCCGCTGATCACTCGATTTTCCCGGTCCCTGGTGGGGACCGGTTAACCCCGGCGCGTACCGGGGAACCTCCAACCTCGTCACCCAACCTGAGCTTCCCCAGGTCGGGCCTTGCGCTAAATCTGCCCGCTATTCAGTTGTCTGGCAAACCGCCGAAAACGACTCGCGAATAATTCTCGACCAGATCAGCGGTTTGCTTATGTAATTCGCCGAAATCAACCCGAATGTTAACTGATTTTCGCTCGGCGAATTACCAGGATCAGCCGGGATTGTACCCGGATCGGGGGTAAACCGCAAGTTTGATTTGCCCGTATCAGGCTGGGCTGATAAAACTGCAACATCAGGCTCCTTCGTTGTAACATCCACCCCCGCCTGGAGAAAACCGGGCAGCCTGCACCGCCCTTAATGCAAACCGGCCGCGGATCGCGGCCGGTTCACCCCAAAAACATTAATCCTAATCCATGAAAACCTCGACGTGCTCGCCGTCTTCATCGTCCATCACGTCGACCAGCTTGCCCTGGTAGCCCTGTTCGAGCAAATCAGCCAGCTCTTCCATGTTGAAATCATTTACTTCCGGCGCATAATGGGCCCCCACGCGCAGCCCCCAGCGCACCATCGCCATCGGCAGGTTGACAGTGACCTTGGCTCGCCCGGAGCGCATATCGGTCACCCGCACCCGCAAGAAACGCGGCCTGCCGCTGGCATCGGTTGTCAGCTCCTGGGGCAGCAGGTCATTGTCGGGCTCGCCACCTAGCTCCGCTGCAGATTCGCTGCCCGAGGATCCAGACCACAGCTGCCTCCCGCTCGCGGGCGTTTCTGCAGGTTTCTCCGCCGGCCGCGGGGGAGAGGCCGGGCGGGATGACTGAGCAGACGGAGGGCGGGCCGGCTGCCCGCCGAGCGCTGCCAGCAGGCGGGCGCCATCCTCGGCTGTAATTTTGCCTTCACTCACCATGGTGAGGATCATCATCCGTTCGTTTTCGTTGCCGTTCATGTGGACTTCTCCTAAAATTTATTGATTTGAAGCACGTCTATATTTGTTCGAAAATTGCTGCTAAAACGTGGTTTGTCTAAATCGGGCAAACTGCCCGTAATTTACCCTTTCTAACCGGCGGATCACTTGTAAGTATTACTCTCGTAATCCATCAGGTTAATCTGCCCGACCCGGTGCTCCCCGGATTTCAATACCAGCCGGATGGCCTTGCGCAGAGGTGAAGGCATGTGCCCGGTTTGGTGCTGCCCGTCATCCAAATCGGCCTCCCGGCGGTAAAACTCGAACATTTCTTGCTGGTGGGTCTGAACCATGTTTTCAAATGCGCCTGTATCCATGGTTTTACTCCTGGGCGGCTGCGCCGCAGCGATCAAAGGTTTCAATCACTAACTTGATTATCTGAATAAATATTACTTGAATTTTATTGTTTTGTCAACATCTAATTTAATATTATTGATTATTACTTCAAACTATTTAATCTCCTCCTTAAGATTCTTGATTCGGTCGCAAATTTCACCTTGCCAGCGATGAGTAGAATGAATGTCCGGGCGGGTGTTCCAGCGCCGGCTCTATCTTGCAGCAGCCTCATTTGCCTGATAAATCGAACCGGATTCAGGCGTCCTTAAAGCACAGCACCCCGCCCAATCGCGCGGGGTGCAGGATTCAAAAACATGCCTGCCCGGTTAAAACAGGCTGACCAGCAGGCCCACCAGCCCGCCTGTGCCGGCAGTGACCGTCAGCCCGGCAAAAATTATCGCCACGATGCCCATCAATTTGATCAAGATGTTGATCGACGGCCCGCTGGTGTCTTTGAATGGGTCCCCCACCGTGTCGCCCACCACCACCGCCTTATGGCTGTCGGAGCCTTTGCCGCCGTAGTGGCCTTCTTCCACGTATTTCTTGGCGTTATCCCAGGCGCCCCCAGAATTCGCCATCATAACCGCCATGACAAATCCGGTTGCCAGGCCACCCGAGAGCAAACCCAGCACCCCAGCCACTCCAAATAACAACCCCACAACGACCGGTGTGGCGATGGCAATCACCGACGGCAGGATCATTTCGCGCTGGGCGCTGATGGTCGAAATTTCAACACAGCGGGCGTAATCAGGACGGACGGTGCCCGCCAGGATGCCGGGATTGGCTTCGAACTGGCGGCGCACCTCCAGGACCATGTCGTTTGCAGCCCGCCCGACCGCTGACATCGTGAGAGCGGAAAAATAAAACACCAGCATCGCCCCGATGAAGAAACCGATGATCACGCCCGGGTTTAGGGGAGTGACATCGTAGTAGGCCGATAGATCGCGAATGGTCAGGTGGGCAACCTGGACCGTGCGCCCGCCAATGTCCACTTCTACCAGCTGCAGCAGATCCCCAGCTCAAACCGCACCTGCTCGACATACGCCGCCAGCAGGGCCAATGCCGTCAGCGCTGCGGAGCCGATGGCAAAGCCTTTGCCCGTGGCGGCGGTGGTGTTGCCAACCGCGTCCAGCTCATCGGTGCGGTCGCGCACCTGGGGCGGCAGACCCGCCATCTGGGCGTTACCGCCGGCATTATCGGCAATCGGGCCGTAGGCATCGGTTGCCAGGGTAATGCCCAGAGTGGAGAGCATGGCAACCGCCGCCAGCCCAACCCCATACAGGCCCAACAAGGGGTCCCGGGCCCCACCTGCCAGGAAAAAGCTCAGGGCGATCCCGAACGCGATCGTAATGACCGGCACCATGGTCGATCCCATCCCCACCGCCAGACCCTGGATGATGACCGTTGCCGGGCCGCTCTGACCCTGCCGGGCGATGGACCGGGTGGGCTGGTAAGAGGAAGAGGTGTAGTATTCGGTCGCCCGGCCGATGATGATGCCGACCGCCAGGCCGGTGAGAATGACACCCCACATCGGCAGCGGGTTGTTGAGCTGGAAGAGGTACACCAGCGGCAGCGCAACCACGCCCACACCCAGAGCCGCAAAATTAATGCCGCGCTGGAGTGCATGCATCAGGTCCTGGATGCTCGCTTCGCCGGTGATACGCACAAAGCGTGTGCCCAGGATTGCCAGGAAGACGCCCACCGCCGCCAGCACCATCGGGGCAGCAAAGTAATTGAGCTGTTCGGCTGGCGAGCCGCCGCGCAGCAGTACCGCTGAGACCCCCAGCGAGACAGTCGCCAGGATGGAGCCCATGTATGATTCGTACAGGTCAGCCCCCATTCCGGCGACATCCCCCACGTTATCGCCGACGTTATCGGCAATCGTCGCCGGGTTGCGAGGGTCATCTTCCGGGATACCCGCTTCAACTTTGCCGACCAGGTCGGCTCCTACATCGGCTGCCTTGGTATAGATCCCGCCGCCCACGCGGGCGAAAAGGGCCATCGTGCTGGCACCAAACACCGCGCTGACCATGATTGTGGTAATTTCGTTGAGAATGTTTTCCGTGAGGTAAAAATTGGCTGGAATCAGGTAGTACAGCACCAAAAAAATCAGGCTGATGTTGAGCAGGGCAAACCCGACCACTGCCAGCCCCATGACCGCCCCGCCCCGGAAAGCCACCTGCAGGCCGCGGTTGAGGCTTTCGCGAGCGGCATTCGCCGTCCGGGCGCTGGCGTTGGTGGCGGTGCGCATTCCAATATACCCGCTGACCGCCGAGAACAAACCACCAGCCAGGAACGAAAATGGCACCACCGGGTTGACGAAGCGCACCGCCGCCAGGAGCAAAAACAGCACAAAAAGGACCCCAAATACCAGCGCTACCACCCGGTACTGGCGGGTAAGGTACGCCATGGCACCTTCCCGCACTGCCTGGGCAATTTCAATCATCAACGGCGTGCCTTCTTCCACCTGCATTATCTGTCGGTAGAAAAACCAGGCTGTGACTAACGCCACGATCGCGCTGGCAGGTACCAGCCACCACAGCAGGGGCAGCCCGCCTAACTGCAGTTGATTAATGTTGATCACAATATCCGCCATCCACACCGTTCCTCGCTCAGATTTCCACCACGCGCAGATAAGAAAAGCCGGTTTGCTGCTGCAAGCCGGTCCTATTTGCTCCGAAACCCATCCGTATCAGGGTATAAGCCGTTTTATTACCGCACCAGGCTCTCCCCGCTTTGCAATCCCGGTACAAAACCCCAGAATTGTAAACATCCTGTCCAGCACCTGTCAAGATTTATGCCAGGAGTTTGGATGGATACTCACCGGATTCTAACAAAAATGTGGGGGAAACCGCAGATGACATCTGCCCGCGCCGGTGGCTGGCAGCCCGGGCACAGGTAAACCGCACCTCCCTGCACCAACAGCTTTTCAATCCGGCTGCCGCATTCCGGGCAGGGTCGGCCGCGCAGCTGACCGCTCATCGCCGGTGTATAACCTCCCGGAATCCCATACAGGTTCACTTCGCTTTCTCGCCCGCCGAGGGCCAGCGCGGTTTGCAGGCTGTGCAGGATGGCATAGAACAGGCGCTCCTGCTCGCTCTCCACCAGGCTGCCTGCCAGGCGCAGGGGGTGCAGCCTCGCACGGTACAGGATGTCTTGCAAATAACCGCTGCCGATACCGGCTACCTGACGCTGATCGATAAAAAAGGCCTTCAGGTTTTTGCCGGCATGGGCCGCCAGCAGGCTGCGCATCACCGGCAGGGTGAAGTGAACCCCATCCAGAGGTGCGATGCCCAGCTGAACAGGGTGACTGACCCGCTGCCAGGCCGCGCGGGTGGTCACCCTGACAAAGCCCCAGCCGATCAGCTGGATTTCCAGAATGCCATGGCCTTCAATCTCGAACCTGATACCCGATTGCGGTGTTGGCTGCCAGCCAGGAGCGTGATACAACACCCGCCCGCCGCTCTCCAACGCAATCAGCATGCACAGATCGGGCTCCAGGTCTGCCGCGATCCACTTGCCGCGTCCGACCACCGGACCAAACCGGCGGCCAGCCAGGTTTTGCCCGTCCAGGTCGATAAACCCCTGCTGGACCAGGCAGGCGTTTTTTTCGCCCAGGGTCACGGCACGCACCCTTTTTCCCAGCAGCTCCGTTTCCATCTGCCGGGCAACGGTTATTGCCTCCGGTAACTCGAAAGCCAAGACCCTTTTCTCCAGGTAAAAAGATGCACAGGCTACAGATTAATTACACCCGGCTCAGTCTTCTGGTTCAACGGGCAGGCCTTCCATCTGCATAATCTTAAGCGCATTGGTTGTGGGGCTGGGGCCAGGACGAAGCTGGTAATCAAAAACCAGGCGCCCGTCTTCCACTTCTTCACGGAAATGGAAATTGCCCACCTGGGGATGCTCGTCCGCCAGAGCCGCCAGCTCCAGGTCGTGAGTGGCAATTAACCCGGTTCCATGCTGGCCAATGAGGGCCCGCAGATAGGAGCGGCTTCCGATCAGGCGTTCGCGATTATTTGTCCCACGGAAAATTTCGTCAACCAAAAACAGGAGCGGGGCGCTTTCATCCAGGATAACTTTTTGGAGCAGCGCTTTCAAACACTTTACTTCGGCGTAAAAATACGAAAAACCGTCCGCCAGCGAGTCACTGATGCGCATACAGGTGTGCAGGCGGAACGGGCGGCTGGAAAACGCGGCCGCGTTGACCGGCCCGCCCGCATAAGCCAGGCACAGGTTTATCCCAATCGTTTTCAGAAAGGTGCTTTTCCCGGCCATATTTGAACCTGTGATGACCAGGATTTCCCCGAGCGCGTACAGGCTGAGGTTGTTGGTGATTTTTTCCTGCGGAGGTATCAGTGGATGGCCGAGGGCGACCACTGAAAAAACGGGGGCAGCCTGCGGTTTGAATTCCGGCAGGGCATAGCCCGGGTTCAGGTAGGCCAGGTTGGCCAGCCCTGCCAGTGACTCCAGGGAATACAGGGTCTCCAGCCAATCCGGCAGCAGGTCAGCTGCCTGCCGGCGGACCCGCCCTGCGTATGCCGCGACCGCGAAATCCCACGGCACGACCGCATTCAACAGCAGGCCAACCACCGGGTTCATGCGCAGGCCTGCACCCGCCGTGATCCATTTCAGGCGGCGTAGAAAACGTGCAGGCTGCCTGCCGGGGGTACGCAGCGGGGCACACAGCGCCGCTGTATGCGGCTGGCGGGCCAGGGGATAACCTTCCACAAATTTCAAGACGGCCTGGAGGCCGTCAAGCTCGCCGTCCATGCGGATCACCGCCTCCAAAAACTCGCTCAAGTAGCCGCTGTTGAAAAAGTAGAAGGCCACATAAATCAGCAGCGTGACCACCCACACGTTGGCAAAACCTGCCAGGCTGCTGAGCAGAAACAGGATCACATTCGTCAGGGTCAGCGCAGCGGCAACCGGCAGAAGCCAACGCAGGCGTTCTGCCGGGTACGGGATCCGCAGCCAGGCCAGAAAATTCTCGCCATCGATCGGGTCGCGGGCAGCCTGGCGAGCCAAAAGCAGCAGGCGCTGCCGGAAGAGCGCCATCGGGGCCAGCTCGCGCACTACCTGCTGGCGTTCTCCCAGGGTAGGCAGGTCGGGCTGGTCAGAAGTCAGCCACTCCGCCAACCGCTGGCTGCCCTGGTAGGAGACGCTGACATCCAGCAGGTGGTGCAGGGAGCGGCTGCCTGTCAGGTCGAGGTCCGTTGCAAGCGGGCCGCGCGCCTCAGGAGGCATCCAGAGCGGCAGGGGGATCTGCTCCCAATTGACTTGCAAACGGGCCAGTTGGGCGTTCGTCAGGGAAAGCCAGAAGCGGTGGCGCTCCAAACCAGCGCGGCGGCGCTGGTGCAGGTTAACTACCCCCAGGAAAATCATCCCGGTCGCCAGCATGACCAGCCAGCCGCCCGGCGATCCAAGCTGCCAGAAAGCCACAACGGTCGCCAGTCCGGCGGCCAGGAAGGTCAGCACGCGGTAATAAACGAACCGCTCGTTTTCTTGCTCCAGGCGCTGGATGGCGTGTGCCAGCCGCCCTGCTTTCAATGCCAGTGTTCTTGCGCGTGGGGATATTGTCTGCATAGCGCTAAGTATAACGAAGTTTAATCGGACTGGCGGTCCGGGCTGGCGTGTTACCCAGGAAGGCCAGGAAAATCTCTCAACGCAGAGTGGGGTGATGCGCGCCTGACTGGCGCGCGTGGAGGTAACTCAGCAGGTTCCACCGGTGCGGGAATATCTGCTGATAAAACTGATAGGGTAGAAGTTAATATATTTTTGTCCTATTTGTTATAATTCTGCCGCTTGCTGTTTAGAAGCTCTCCGCCAATCCCGGAGCTCGGGCACCAGACAGAGAGGCAAATTGATGGAAATAATCAACCCCACACCCCACCCGGAACCCGAAACCAGCAAGAACCAGCCGCTGTGGCTGGTTTTCTGTGGATTCCTGATGGGCTCAGCCGATGTCGTCCCGGGCGTATCCGGCGGCACGATGGCCTTCCTGCTGGGAATTTACGAAGAACTGCTGGAATCTGTGCATGCCTGTGGAGTAGCCGGGCTGCGCCTGGCGCGCACCTGGTTCCGGGAAGGCCACATGCTGGTCCCCTGGCGCTTCCTGGTCCCGCTGGCAGTGGGCCTGTTCCTGGCTATCTTTTCCCTGGCGCGCGGGGTGAGTTGGCTGCTGGAAAACCAGCCGGTTCTGGTGTGGTCCTTTTTCTTTGGGCTGGTGCTTGCCTCGGTGTTCACCGTGGTGCGCCGCATCCGCACCTGGAAAATCCAGCACGTGCTGCTGGGCGCCGCCTTTGCGCTGGGGATTTACTGGCTGATCGGGCGCGTACCGCTGGAAACCCCCCACACCCCACTGTTCTTCTTCTTGAGTGGGGCGCTGGCGATATCCGCCATGATCTTGCCCGGCATATCCGGCGCCTTTATCCTCGTGCTGCTGGGCAAATATGCCGCCGTGCTGCAGGCTGTCGTGGACCTGGATCTGGGGGTGCTGGTGCTGGTCGCAAGCGGAGCCGCCGTCGGGCTGCTGAGCGTTGCCCGCCTGCTGCGCTGGCTTCTGAAAAACTATCACGAATTCACCGTGGCAGCCCTGGTGGGCCTGATGGTGGGCTCCTTACGTAAATTGTGGCCCTGGAAGGAAAGCGATCACTTCACCCTGGATGGTCATGAGCTGGCAGGTGAAATCAACGTGCTGCCCCCAGAACTCAATCTGGAAGTCCTGCTGGCAGTTGGCCTGGCAGCCCTGGGATTTGGGCTGGTGACAGCCATCGAGATCATTTCCACCCGGCGGTATGCAAAACAAAGCTGAGGCTGCTGAGGGTAATAAAAAAGCCCCGCGTGGGGCTTTTTTATTACATGGCAAAGGTTTATGCCTGTCACAGTCGGAAAACGCTCAGGCGCGCTCCACGGTTACCGGCTGCTTGCGGATGCGCAACGCCCCGGTTTTCGCCAGCACCTGCCCGGCAAACTGTTCGGGGACGTCCACCAGGGTATGGCGGCTTTCGATCTGAATTTTCCCGATGGACGAGCCGGGAATATCGCCGTAAAAGGCGATCGTGCTGACCACGTCCGCCGGGCGAATGCCGTGAGCGCGACCCCGGCTGAGGCTCAGGCGCACCATACCAAGTTCATGGGAGGCTGCTGCATTCCGGCGGCACGGGGCGCGCTCGCTGTGATGCGCCGGCTTCTCATCCACGGGGCTGACCGGGTAAATTGGGCGCTGCTTCTCCTCGGCACGGGTAATTTTGATCGCCGCAGCCGCAATTTCCAGCGGGTCAAACCCTTCAGCAACCAGCGCCTCCGCCAGCTCACGTTCCCGGCGAGAGCGCCCACGTTTCAGCCAGACTCTCACCTGGTTCACCAGGCGCGCCTCGCGAAACGCTTCGATTTCGGCTTCGCTGGGCAGCTCGGCCCGCGTGATGGCCTGGCGAGTGAACGCTTCAATGCGCCGCAGGCGGCCTTTCTGCTGCGGGGTGACCAGGGACAGAGCCACACCGGCCCGTCCGGCGCGCCCTGTGCGGCCGATGCGATGAACGTAAATTTCTGGGTCTTCGGACATGTCAAAATTGATGACATGCGAGATGTCTTCGATATCCAGGCCGCGCGCTGCTACATCGGTAGCAACCAGTACCTTGATCTGGTGGTTGCGGAATCGCTCCAGGACGCGCTCGCGCATCTCCTGGCTCAGGTCGCCGTTCAGGACTTCAGCGGGAAAACCTCGCTGGCTGAGCTCGTTCGCCAGCTCGCCGGTCCCCGCCCGGGTGCGGGCAAAGATCAGTGCCGAAGTCAGAGGCTCCACCTCGAACAGTCGGGTGAGCGCGGCCAGCTTGTCTCTTTCACTGACCAGGTAATAGCGCTGCTCCGTCGCCGTGACGGTCATGTGGGGAGTCTGGATGGTAATGGACTGCGGCGAGCGCAGGTAGCGCTCTGCAAGGCGGCGCACGGCGGCTGGCAGTGTCGCCGAAAAGAGTGCGGTCTGGCGGGTGGCGGGGGTTTCAGATAGGATGGCCTCGATATCCTCAATAAAGCCCATGCTGAGCATTTCGTCGGCTTCATCCAGGACTACAAAGCTTACCTGACTCAGGTTGAGCGATCCCTGGCGGATGAGGTCCAGGATGCGGCCCGGGGTACCGACGACCACGTCCACGCCTTTGCGCAAACGCCTGATCTGGCGATCGTAAGCCACCCCCCCATACACCGCCAGCACCTGCAGCGGGCTTTCGCCCGCATAGGTCTGCATAGATTTGGATACCTGCAGAGCCAGCTCTCGGGTTGGCGCCAGCACCAGGGCCTGGGGCAGGCTCTGCCCGGGCACCAGGTTGTTGAGGATCGGCAGCGCAAACGCGGCAGTTTTTCCTGTCCCGGTTTGGGCCTGACCGGTTACATCCGCGCCGGTGAGCATCACCGGAATCACGGCCGATTGGATGGGGGTGGGGGTAGTGTAGCCGCAGCTGGCTACGGCCTGCACGAGCTCGGCGCGCAGGCTGAACTGGGAAAAGTCAGACATTCATTCATCTCCGGTTAGTGTTTTGAAAACTTCGCAGGTTCCGGAGACCAGGGTTAACCGTCCCGCACTTCCCAGCCCTGCTCTGGCCCTGCCACCAGGGCTGCCGCAGCTTGCATGAAAAGCGCCCGACCTTTCCAGGCCAGGCGACCAAATGAAGGTTCAAAACAAATATTTTGTTTGGCAATGCGCTACTTTTCGCACTGTTTCCTGAGCACTGGCCTTCCTTGCGGAAAACCCTTGCCCGACCAAACGCCTCACGACGATTGACCGAAGCACGAGTATATCACGGATTGACAAATGCACCTCACGAGTTTCGGTTAAGGTTTGCCAAGAAAACAAACCGCCAGCTCGGCTGCGTCACCAATTTAATAGCTTTGCACTTCAAGTACACTCTGAATGACAATATGATCCAGGCTTTTTTTGATCTGTCCTCGAAGGCAAATACCCATCATCGGCATGATGACAAACTTCACGGAAATTCGGACTTGAATATCCGATTTGATTTTGTTATGATCAAGCTACCTGAGAAAGGATGGTCATGGAAGCCGAGCCAATAGTGATCCTGCCCCATCTATTTATTATTTTTGGAAACGACGAACCAAGGAGTTATATGGTCGCTTGCCTCTGATCAAACCCTGAACATTACTTCACCTGGGGAGATTCCTTGGGGAGCTAAAAGCGAAACCGGCCGAGTGGTCGGGTTTTTATTTAATTCGACCCCTTGCTGCATGCCGGAGAGATGGCATGCATTCTAACCTGCCAGGAAATGGCAGGTAAACTCGCTTTTGTGAGGTGAACGAATGAATCCCAAAGGTTTTGGTATTCCCAAGATCACCACGCGGCGATTATTTCGCTCCATCTCGCTGCTCGTCTGCCTGGCGATCGTATTAACCCTGGGCGCACCACTGAACGAAACCAGAGCTGCCGTTCAGCAGGATGTGCCTGTAAATTACCCGCCTGATGGAGATCATTGGTGGGCGGAAGGGGAGCAGACTTCCCCGTACTGCGCAGCTTTGGGGTGGGCTTTTGATCCTGATGACACTGCCCGAGATTTGAGCGTGCGCATCCTGGCGGACGGGAGCGTGGTAGCAACCGCCACAGCTGATATTTATAATGATTACCTCGAGGAGCAAGGTGTCTGCGAGGGAGGCACCTGTATCTTTTATGTCATTCTATGGGGGCTGATTACTCCCATCGAATGGCACGAGATTACCGTCCAGGCCTGGGACCTGGAAACCGAAGGATGGTACAGCCTTCCCGACACACCAAAAGCATTGAGCTGTATTAATTACGATATCTACACGATGAATATCAAGACCGGGCAGGTCGAAAGGATCACGACCATGGAAGGAACCGGCGAATACGATCCAAGCTGGTCGCCCGATGGCAAATACATCGTCCATGATGTCGTCTATCCCCCGTTCCCGTTTGGCCAGGATCTTTACATCACCAATGTTAAAACGAAAGAGTCTGTCCCGCTGCCTGGCGGTGAGGGCGGCAATGACGCCGCCTGGTCTCCCAACGGACAGTGGATCGTTTTCGATGCCTGGCCGGAAATGGAAGGTGAATTGCCGAACCTGTACCTGGTTAGCCCGGAAGGGGGTACCCCGGAAATGGTCCAGACTGATGCTGTCCATGCAGATTGGGCTCCCAACAGCCGGTATTTGGTTTATCAAAAAGAAACCGAAGGATCGCTGTGGACCACATCGATTCAAGGTGGTGTTGAAAACCTCATTGCCCCCTGGGGTTTTACCCCGGCCTGGTCGCCAGACGGGCAGTGGATCGCCTATGAGCTGGATTGTGACCTGTGGAAAATGCGGGTCAATCTAAACGGCGTCCCGCGGTGACCCGATACAGATCACAAACACGCCTGCCTGTGAAGGAGGTCCAACCTGGTCGAATAATTCCCAAACGATTGTCTTCCAGTCAGACGCCGGAGGCGATTACGACCTGTGGTCAATGCCCGCTACAGGCGGCGTACCTATGCGGCTGGGCGGTGTGCCAGGAATCGGGGATTACTGCCCGCGGGTTTCGAATAACGGCCAATATGTTGCCTGGTGCGGCCATCAGGTGCCCTGAAATCAATCTGGAGACGTTTCAACCTGCGTTTTCCCAGGCTTCGAGGATCCAATATAAAGGGAGTGGGGGCGAACCACCGCCCCCACTCCCAGACCCCCCCAGAATTTGCATTCAGAGAAGCCAGGAACCACAAAATACCAGCCTGAAAATCACGGTTTCAACGCCCTTTAACTCATTGACCAAGGCCCAATTTAATGCTAATATATGCGCGCTAGTCAACAGCAGTTCTAAATAGAAAGACCCGTATCTTTTGATTTGGAACCCGTGTATGACAAAAGCAGAAATTTATGAAAGGAGTTCCAAATCATGGCTGAAAAAGAGCAGGGCACCGTGAAGTGGTTCAACGCTTCTAAGGGCTTCGGATTCATCCAGCGCGAGTCCGGTGAAGATGTTTTCGTCCACTACAGCGCCATTGTGTCCCGCGGCTTCCGCACCCTTGAAGAAGGTCAACGCGTGGAGTTCGTGGTCACGCAGGGGAGCAAGGGCCTGCAGGCGCAAGAAGTAACGCCTGTCTAAGCCGACTGGCAACCTGACAAACGACAGGGCAGCAGTGAATGGCTGCCCTGTTTGCTTTTTTCATCACACTTAGTATCACCTGACATAAGCTCTGATGATATGATTGTGCCCGCACACACTGCCGCGCCACCTCCTTATAAAAGCTGCGGGGTTATATCAATCGGAAAAAGCCCAGGCTTGATGAGGGCTGACCTGCATCACAATTCCACTCACTGACAGGAACCAGGTATGAGCAATAAAAAAAAGCAGACCAAAAAACAAAAAGTTCATGGCACCGCCCTGACCATTCTGCTGGTCATCATGGCACTGCACGGGATTTTCGCAACCTATTTTTATTACACGGTTCGGACACAAGAAGCCGACCTCAACCGCCCTGCCATCCTCACGATCATGGTGATCCACTCACTTGCCAATGTGATTGCCGCGCTTGGCATCTGGTACTGGAAAAAATGGGCTTTGTATCTGTACGCTTTTTCCACGGTGCTGGCCATTGTGGTGGGTCTAGTCACGGTTGGGATCTGGTCGCTGTTCTACATGTTCCTGCCACTGGTGGTCGTGGGGTGGGTGCTGCGCACGAAATGGGATTACTTTGAAGAATCGTAGCCACTAGATCTGGTTTTATCCAGTCTTGTGGAAAAGGTAGTAGTCTGCTTCTTGCGTGTATGCGGGCCAGCGGCTGATCTGGGTGCCCGGAGGGGGTTTAAGGGCAGGCGTGTCTTTTGGCACCAGGTTAATCTCCAGGTGATCGGTTGTGATGGTCACCTGGTCACCTTTTTGGTGGAAAACTGCAATCAGGGTATAACCGGCCTGGGCCGCCTGTCCGGCATCATCCTGGTGGTTGTTGGTCAGCAAGTAGCCGCCATAGGCCAGGTAAGGGCGGCAGGCTACTGCTAACCCAGGGGCATATAAGGACAGCAGCAGGTCGAAACTGCCTTCCGGGAGCGGCAGCGGTTCTGTATAATCCAGGCACAGAAATGACAGGTAAGCCGAGCGGGCGAAAGTTTTATTGCGGTTGGTAAATTCGATCAGGTCGCCAGTACCAGAGAAAAAGGTTTCGGCAGAGGGATCATTGTCCACATACACAACGTGTGGGAAGAAAAACGAGGGGGTGATATGGATGAAACAACCTGGATATAAAACCGTCGTAACCGGGTAGGTCACCTGGAGAGTGCGCAGCAGCCCGGTGCGCTCGAACTGGATCGCCCGAATGTGCTGCTGTTAATGAAATAGCTCGGAATTTGGTGCCACCCGCAACCGTCTCCAGGTTCTGGCAGCGGTAAATTTTGGGGAAACGCGCCCGCTGACCGGCTGCCGCTGTTTTAACATGACAGCCACCCTGTGTAAAAAATGGTCCAGTTGGTTCCAGGAAAATTAACTCCCACCTTGGACAGGTATATTCCGGTATTCAGGCGTTTTCCAACCCGCCAGGGGCCATACACACATGCGAACTCCCTGGCGTTTTGTCTCCGCCAATCAAGCCATCAGGCTCCATGCAATAGCGCCGCGATTTCAGGAGCGCTCGGAAAGCCGCTTTGCATATACTCGTCATGCAGCTCGCCATGCACAATCTGGAAGGCGACAAAACCTTGCATCAGGAAAATGTTAAGAACAACCAGGAAACCAATGGGGACCAACTGCCCGGTTTCCAGCGGGCAGAAGTAATTTGACAAGATTATCACAGCATCATCACAAGAATGCCGTTCATTATGGTGACCAGGGCGGCGATCGAAAACAAAGTGCCCTTCGCCGAGAAGCGGTAGCCACCGTATTTGCTCACTGAAAGATCGTCATCGTAGGGCTGCAACGGCCGGTAAGTTTGGATCTCCGACGCGGCTACCACGAAAATGGCGCCATCTCCGCTGCCAGGTGCAGGCCTGATCTCTTACGCGGCACTCTCCGGCGAGCTGACCGCTGCATAAATCTGACGCGCCCAACCCGCGGCCCGTTCGAGCTCGCCTTCCTTGAGAGGCCCTTCCATGTCGAGTACAAAAAACCCTTCCGGTGGCACGACCAGCTTGCCGCCGCTTTTTTTTAGGCGGTCGGCAATCGAGCTGGCCGCGTAGCCGCCAGTCTTAACCACAAACCGCAGGGCCGATGAATCGATCTCATCCAGGAGCAGGCGGGTGTCAAAGGCCGCCACTGCCGCGCCTGCCAGGCTTTTGCGTGGGATTTTCTTCAGGAAATCGGACAGGCCGCCTGTGGGCCGGAAGCGCTGGGTGGGCGAGCCCATCACCAGGATCGCATGCCCTTCTAGATTTTCTGGCTGAACGTCACCAAACGGCAGCGTCTGGACCTGTGCCAGCGGCTCAAAAGCCCCGCCAATTGCTTTGGCGATCTGGGCCGTGTTGCCGTACTGCGAATCAAAAATCACCAGTACTTTCATCCAGAAATCTCCTCACGCGAACTTGCTTCCCACCCTGATTAGGCGGGGTTATCGGTCAAACACGGCCGCTACCAGGGCTTTCAAGCGGACCGGGTCGGGTTCCAGGCAGGCCGCCAGGTTGGGTGAGCCTTCTGTGACTCGCGTGCGCCCCTGCTCCGGGCCGGGGGAGAGCACGACCTCCACAGCCAGCGTAGATTCCGAGCAGAGTGCCGGGTCGGTAGCCTGAGCCGCGGCCACCAGGTCCCAGATATACACGCTTTGCGCGGACCAATCCATTAGCATCTTCATCAACAGATCCGCCGCCCATTCACCTGCAGGCGATCCGCCAGCCGCCCAGGCGGCCTGGTCGGTCTCCGTCCAGGTGACCTGATGGGTAGCATCCAGCGGTATGAGGTGCAGTCCCAGTTTGGCATTAAACACCTCACTGGCGGCTTGCGGGTCCACCCAGATGTTCCACTCCGCAGTTTCATTGGGGATGGCAGGCCAGTCGCTGGCAATATTGCCGGGCATGTATAAACTCCCGCCCATACTGACCACAGAGTGGATGTTGGCTGCGCTGCCCGAGTCTTGGCGCAGCGCTTCGGCCAGGTTGGTGTGGCTGCCGCTGACAAACACCATCACCGGCTCGGAGGAAGCTCGTAGGGTCTCTACGATCAAATCGGCCGCTGGCACAGGCAATGGCAGCCCTTCCATCGTTGGCAGATCCAATCCCCAGAATGCATCGCTGCCCTCGCGCCACGTATCGGGAAAGGCATTCTCTCCTTCCAGCGGGGTGGATCGCCCGGCTCCAACCGGGATATCAGCTCTCCCGATAGCGGCCAGGAGCCGCTGGACGAGGGGCGCAAACAATTCGGGATGGGCTTCGCCGTATGAGATCGTGACCGCCTGCACATCAAACAATGGATTGTTCAGGAAATACAGCAGAGCGATCATCCCATCCGGGCTGCCATCATCATCCACGATCAATGGCTGTGGGGATTGCCCGGTCTGAGTAGGAAGAGCAACGGGTGTGCCAGCTGGGGGTGCTGCTTCCTGGGAAGCGCAGGACACGATTTTCAGGTCCGGCCAGCTGCCCTGGATGCAGAAGGGCTCTACACCCAGCCTGGCCAGCAGCGGTGCTGCTGGCCCCACAAGAACCAGCAACAGCACCACCACCCCCAGCGCGACGGCACTAAAAACCAACACTTTACGCCTCATATCGAGCGCACCTTTCCCGGTGCTAACAGAAATGAACGAAACGCCGGACCACGCAACTAACCACTGCGGGAGCACCACCAGGGTCACCGGCAGGACAGCTTTCTAAAATTATAGGTCGGAAAACCCCTGAAGTCATCTGATTGTGAAAGCAACCACAAACATCCCCTGTCATCCTGCCTGTAGCGTCTGCCAGAGAATCTCTACACGATTGCAGATTACGGATGGGGGTAGATCGAGCTGGCCAATGGCTCTCCAGGCAGGTACAACACGCAAACCTGCTTTCCCTCTTGCAAATACTTTCCGGGGTGGTTGAGCGTCGTCACCTGACCATCATAAGAATGCCCGTTCACCTCATACGCATACGCGATGCTCCACGGATTGCGCCCGTTGACCTGCACGCTCAGATTTTGATTAACTTCCGTGATGCGCCCGGTGACCGCATCCCCCTCCCGCAGCACCAGCACCGTGCGCCGGGCGTTCTGGTAGCGGGTATAAAACAGCCAACCCCCAATCCCCAGGAAGGCCAACCCCAACAGCATAAACGGCAGCCCGACCAGGGCAGTGACCAGCGCCAGGGTGAGCGGGACGCCCACGAAGGCAAAGATTGCCCCAAGCAGCAGCAGGACCCCGCCCACGATGGCCACCCCGTCCCCGCCCAGCAGGCGCCAGGCGTAGCTGTCGGCAATCGGGCGCGGTGCAGGCGGCGCCATAGGCACCTGCTCTTCTGGCAGGGCTGCGTATAGATCAAGTTCGGGGGGCGGAAGCGGAGCGCCGCAGTTCCTACAGTTCGTGCGAAACTCTGGGTGGCTGGTGCCGCAGTAGAGACAAGTGTTCATCGGTGATTTCCTCAAGTGAAGGTCAAGGATCCACAGGGATATTTCACCACTCCATAATAACAAAAAAAGCCCCACAATGTTGCTTGCGGGGCTGATAGAAAAAACGGGCGATTGCAGCGGGTCACGACGGCATACACCGTACAACACCGCTGCTCATCCGGCTACTTCCCGGCGCGGATCTTTGGCCCACTGAGCGGGGCGCCAAATAGAGGGGCGAAGATGCAGAAGTCGAATAAGCCGGCCAGCAGCGGCACAGCGCCGACGACTGCTACGAGTATACCCGCTGCACCACTCAGGCCAAGCAGGCCCCAGGCAATCAAAGCGATTCCTGCCGCAATGCGCAGGATGCGACCGGCAGGGGAAGCCATAAAGGTAACAAAGGGGTTCATATCTAATCTCCTATGCTGATAAGGTTTGGAACGATGCCTACAGTATAGGAGACTGGCGCACATTTGTCTGTGACAATGTCACCCAGCGCTGAGGCTCTTCAGCCAATCCTGGTCCAGGACTGCGATGACTCCCCGCCCGGAATCGACCAATCCCCTGGCGCTGAAATCCTCCAGGATGCGGCTGATGACCTCCCGTGCTGTCCCCAACTCCGCGGCAATCTCCTGGTGAGTGATATGCAGCGGGTTTTCAACCTGACTGCGCGCCAGTATGAAGGCCGCCAGGCGAGTATCCATGCGTTGGAAAACCACCTCGTCCACGATCTCCATCACGCTCACCAGGCGCTGCGACATCAGCTCGAAGACGAAGTCGCGCCACAGTTCGTAGCGCTGCACCCAGGCGCGGAAGATATCGGCAGGAACCATCACTGCCTCCGCCTCCCTTTCCACGGTGGCGATCGCCGGGAAAGATTGCTGGCTCAGGATTGCATTGGCAGTCAGGATGCAAGATTCCCCCAGGCCGAAGCGGTACAGCGTAATCTCGCGGCCTGTCTCGCCAATCTTGTACACACGCACCACCCCAGAAATCAGCAGAGCGATGGCATTGACCTGGTCGCCCTCCACGAACACATCTCTACCTTGCGGTATGCGCGCGTAAAAGGTGGCCTGCTGGAACTCGCGCGCAAGCTCCGGATCCGCATGCTGCAGCAGGGGCAGCGCCCTGGCGATGCGCTGGTATTCTTCGGGTGTGATCATATTCTGGCCCTCTCAATTCAGCGGCATGGGGTGGGAACAAAAATCAAGCCCCATTGTGCTTATTCTACCTGTCAATCGGATCAGGAAAATCTCGAAAATTGAGCGGATCGAATCAGCAAGTCTGGAGTCATAATAAGTGTATCCAGTGAGTCAGTTCATAACAAGGAGGGCCTCATGAAAAACCAACTCCACACGCTCCGCAGCCGGACGTGGATTTTGATTGCCTGCATGGCAGTGGCATTGATCCTGGTGGGATTGCTTGCCATCCCGGCCCTGGCAGCAGGGGGATTTGCCTGGCCTCAATGGGTGGCGGATACGCTAGAAGCGTATTTTCCCATGATTAATAAGGGTGCTGCGTCAGGACCGCAGTACGTTCTCCTGGGCTGGAATGATTTGGGGATGCACTGCTACAATCGCAGTTTCCAGGATTTAGCTGTCTTGCCGCCGTACAATACTCTGTGGGCCCAGGTGATCCTGCGCGGTGACCCGCCGCAAATCATCACTCAGACCGTTACAGTTGAGTATAGTTTTCCAGATAATACCTATTCGGTTGGCAAGTCAAATTTCTGGGATTACGATGTGCCCTTATTCGGAGTCGATCTTCCACCAGACGTCGGCCTAACCGGCAACGGCCTGGCAGGTGAAATGGATAAAAAGGGCGATCACTTTGTTGCCGAAGGGATCCCGCTCACTGAGTTCTCCGACTCAGCTCCGGCAGTTGCCGACCCTTACCAGCTGGCTGAGCTGGTAGCCCGGGACAGCCAGGGAAACGTCCTGGCGACCAACATGATCGTTGCTCCGGTCTCGACCGAAATGCACTGCGACACCTGCCATTTCGACGGCGGTGTGGAAGATATCTCCACCGGGCGGGTGGAGACCAACATCCTGACCCTTCACGACCGGGAAAACCAGGATGAGTATCCCCCTGGCAACCGCAACCCGCTGATGACCCGCCGCCCGATCCTGTGCGCCGAATGCCACGCAACCAATGCCCTGGGGTCGCCAGGAGTCGCGGGCATACCGAACTTATCCAAAGCCATGCATACGAGGCACGCCGGGGAATCGCCGGATACACTCACCGGCTGTTACAACTGCCACCCCGGTCCTCAAACTCAGTGCCTGCGGGATATCATGTCCCAGCAGTTCGAGCTGACCTGCATCGATTGTCACGGCAATATGGAGCAGGTCAGCCAGAACCCCAACCCCTGGCTGAACGAGCCGCGCTGTGATGGCTGCCACACGGAGCCCCAGTACGCCCAGAACCAAGATCTATACCGCTTCTCGCAAGGACACGGCGGTGTGTACTGCGAGGGCTGCCACGACAGCACTCACGCCATCGCGCTCAGCCGGGAAGACCGGGATGCGATTAAGTTCATCAACCTGCAGGGATACGCCGGAACCCTGGATAAATGCACCACCTGCCATCTCACTGAGCCGGAGGGAGCTATCCACGATTAAGAAAATCCTCCCGCAGGTCCAACCTGATCTGCGGGAGGTTGCTTAAGCCCTGCCGTCGGTTGTACCAGGGCTTCTCAATCCACCTCAATCACCGCGTACACCAGCCCCAGTGGGTCGGCGTGCGGCTCGATGCACACCGACAGGTGCCCATCCACCAGCGGGAACACGAAATGTAAGAAGCTGCCATAGCGCACCAGCACGTACTCCAGTCCGCCGCAGTCGATGTTGCCGCGCTGCCGGGTGAGCGTCAGCACGGTGGGGCTGACCAGCAGATCCTCGTAGGTATCCGAGTCAACGGAGCTGGCCCCTGCCGTCCCTCCGGCGCGGCCATTACCAGCTCGCTGCGAGTGCAGAACACCAGTTAACGGATGTTGTTGGAAAGCAGAAAACCCTTTCAATCAACCCTGGTGAGATCCCAATCCAGCCTTGATAGGCATTCCTGTGTACCCTCAAATATCGGGTAGGAGGATAGCCTGTGTTCCCAGTTGCCATTATCCCCGGTTAGCTGGGGCAACTTTCTTTACCCTGGCGAATTTTTTGGAACATACCTCATCGATCAGGCTGGATGCGGTTGCGAAAACCATCCTGGTAGATGAAAGCCAACCACTGCCGCCAAAGCAGAGATCAAGAATACGGGATGCCCGGTCTCAAGCGGGGGAAACCAAAGGAGAGTAACAATCATTGGCATGTATGCGCCGCCAATCGTACCCGCCAGCCGGGCAATTGCTCTCGGCTGGCTCTTGAGCCAGTGGAATCGCAGCGCCAGCCAACCTACCAGGAAAACTCCGATCGAATATGTGATCCCCAGGATGAAAACAAACAAAACCGGATTGCTTTCGGGAAAATCCTCCATTCCCGGAAAAAAGAAAGATGCAATCAAAGTGACTACCTGGGTCATAACCAGCTGCATAAAGGCTACCGCGAGCCCGGTCAAAAAACGAGCAGCCCTGTTTGTCAGGATTCATATTGGTCTCCATAGATATCCATCTGTAGACACTGAGTGCGGCTTACATTTTTTGGCAAATGATCAGCATATGCTCGCTGGTACCCACCACGGCCGGGTGGGTGCAGGTCTGGATGTGTGTCTCGCGCCAGGCCTGCCAGCGCACTTCGTTTTTCGCAAGCTGATTAACCTTCCGGCGGTGATTCGAGCTCAACCCCTCCAGGCCCGCCATATCCAGGACGCGCACATCCTGCCGCTCAAAGAGTGCACGCAGTTCCTCGGGCAGAAAAAAATGGCAGGCGGTGAAGCCGTATTCACCCTCGTAATCGCCGGTGTCGCGAATCAGTTTGAAGTGCGGCATCTCGATTTCGTGCTGGAAGCGCGTCAGTTCAGTGACCAGTGTACTCAAACGCCCCATCACCGAGACAAACAGCTTCCCACCGGTTTTGGTGTTCCGGATCAGTTCGCGCGCTGCCTGCTCCCTATCCTGCCGCGTCCAAAACATGTGAAAGAGGCCCACCCAGGCAGATCACGGCATCAAAGGTGCCGTCTGCAAACTGGCTCAGGTTTATGATCGATCCTTCCACGGTCCCGGTGACCCGCTCCTGCATGCCAGCTCGCTGGACCTGGCGCGTGGCGAACGCCAGGTTGGCAGGGGTCATATCCAGCAGTGTCACCTGGTAACCCCGCCGGGCGAGCTCGAGTGTGTAGCGGCCCGGCCCGCCGCCGGCATCGAGCACGGATCCCTGCTGAGGTAGGTATTTTTCTAGGAAATACAGCGTGGTATCGAGCTCAAGCCGGTGGTAGGCGTCCTTAATCAACCGCCGCCATTCTTTGCGAACCTGGCTGGTATAAAAGTCTGTTATCCGCGTTTCGCTCATCGGGATACCCTCTGTATGTACGCCTGGCAGCCTCACTGGGATCGTTTAATAACTTAGCGAACACAATCCCATTGGTATCAGTGAGGCGTTGGATTAAATCCATTCTATTTTAATCTCAATGATTCAGCACGTACGCGAAGATACCGGGCGGTGTCATCTGGCCCGCGGAAAACTTCCCCTGCTGCGGCGTACACCTGCAGTGAATTTTCTCATTTTGATTAATTAGAATGAGTATGTATAATATTTTCACGATATTTCATTAATAGATTAAGAGGGGATATTCGATAGGCAGGTATGGAGTTTAACCTCATTCTGACAGCGGTTGACCGGCTCTGATGGCAAAAGACAACACCGCTTCAACCACCATCCTCCGCCCGCCCTGGCTCGGCATCACCCGTCTCGTCTGGATGTTGGTGACTGTCTTGGCATTCATCCTCACCTTGCTTGGTATGGCAAAATTATGGGGAGAACCTCTCCCGGCATGTTCAACCCCGACGGCAGCCTGCGCGCCTTGGACGGTGAGCCAGGAAGATATCAGCCTGGCCCAACAATCCGGTTGGCCTTACCGTGCAATGATGGCCATCTACTTCGCCAGCTCGGTCTTTCCGAAAGTCGCTTTTTCCCTGGTGGGTTTGCTGATCTTCTGGCGGCGCTCCCAGGATTGGGTGGCGCAGCTGCTTGCAATGATGCTGATCCTTTTTTGCCTGGAGGGGATTTATAACCTGGGCCCACTGCAGCCCGTTGTAGACGCACTGTATGCCTGCTGCACCTTGATATTTTGTATCGTGCCGTTTATCTTTCCTAATGGGCGGTTTGTGCCGTCCTGGATGGGTTGGCTCGCGATCCCGAACGCCATCCTGGCGACCCTCGTGGTGTTCGCACCTCAGCTGGGTCTCCCACTTACAGACGATCTTTATGCGCTGCTGATCTTGGTCCCTTTTTTGATCTGGTTCCTGCTGGCTGGATATTCGACCCTATACCGCTATCGCTATGTCTCCAACCCCACCGAACGGCAGCAGACCAAGTGGGCCGTGGCGGGCATCCTGGGCGCGTTCGCCATTTTCATCCCGTTCAGTATCATCGCGGTGGTTTTCCCGCCCTCGTCGCCCTCTTACGAGCGGCTGGTGTTCATTTACTTGGTTTTCTTCCCCATCTATCTAGCAAGTTATTTATTCATCCCGGGAGGTATTGCGTTTGCCATCCTGCGCTACCGCCTGTGGGATATTGACATCGTCATCCGCCGCACACTGCAGTACGGCCTGCTCACCGGGCTGCTGGTGCTGGTGTACTTCGGCGGAGTGATAATCCTGCAGTGGCTGCTCAGCCCTCTGACGGGCCAGGCAAATTCACCCCTGGTGATCGTGCTTACCACGCTGGGGATCGCGGCGCTGTTCAACCCACTCCGCCGCCGGGTGCAGGCTTTCATCGATCGCCTCTTTTACCGCAAGAAATACACTACCGAACAGGCCCTGGCAGCATTCTCGACCGCCGCCCGAGATGAGGTGGATATCGACTTGCTGACCAGAGCTCTACTTAACGTTGTGGACGAAACCGTACAGCCTGCCTCAAGCCGGCTGTGGCTCAAGAAAAAGGAATAGTCTCAGGCTCTGTTTTCTCTTCGCCGCAGCGCATGTTCCTGCGCGGCCCTATTCCGGATGCCCTTACCATCACCTTGCAGTCTGATGGATCGCCCGCTCCTAGCCGCGTGCCTGCTCACCCAGTGAATACGTCGTAATGAACCGTATTTTTACCACCGTGTTTGGCGGTATACATCAGGGTGTCGGCCAGCTTAATCAGTTCATCAGCGGACTGCGGCGTGGCCGTACAGGAAACCACCCCGAGGCTGAATGTAACCGGCCAACGGTTGGCCTGCATGACCTGCAATAGACAGTTTTGCAGTTTGGTGACCGCTATGCGGGCCAATTCCGGTGTGGATTCCGGCAGCAGCAGCGCAAATTCATCACCGCCCAGCCGCGCTACCACATCGGTTCTCCGCAGATTCTTCTGGGCATGGCTGGCAACCGTGCGTAAAACCTCGTCGCCAATACTGTGCCCAAACTGGTCGTTCACGGTCTTGAAATTATCCAGGTCAATATACGCGATGGAAAATGGACGGTTGTAGCGCTGGAGACGGTCAATCTCCATCTGGAGGATGTCATAAAACGAGCGTGAATTCAGCACGCCGGTCAAAAAGTCGGTGCGCGCCATTTCCCGCTCTTGCTCGAGCGTTTTTCTCAATGTGGCCAGCAGCAAGGTGAAGGCTATGAAGAACCCCAGGCGGATTAAGGTGTTCCAAATGTAGATAGCCGGATGGGAGTAGCGCTGCCCGGCGGCGATGTCCGAGACCAGCCAGACGATTGCGCTGAACACCGATGCCGCAATCCCGGCCTGCCGCCCGCTGTACCAGGCAACCAGGGAAATGGGAATTAAGTAGAAGAGGGAAAATCCAATTTCAAAGCCGGTCAGGTAGTCAATGATGCCCATACACAGGATGAGCACAAAACAAATCGCAGCCCACATTGGGCCGCTAAATTGTATGGATTTCACCGCACGGTTCCCTGTTTTCCGCCATCTGGATCGGCCGCCGGATCGAGCAGCCTTAACCAGTATATATAGCACATTCAGCGATTTTTGACCCCACCTGCAGCGGCGCCTCCAGATCAACAAGCTGCGGTCTCTGAGCGCAAACCTTGGCAACGACCTAATTGTCCGGTGATAACGGCGGTCCAAGCAGAGACATATTGTATTTTTCGAAAAGCGGGGCCAATTTCTTTGGGTCCGGCGGGCCGCTGCAACTCAGCGGGCCAAACTCTTCATAAAACTTTTGGCCGCCACCGGGTGTGTAGACAACAATGATCTCACCTGGCTCATCGGTTAAGTTCAGAAAGGCGTGGGGGAATTGCGATGGAAGATAGGCAAAGCCTCCTTCATCACAGTAGAAAATCTCATCGCCAATCCGGATTTTATACCGGCCCTTCAAGTTATGGATCGTTTCTTCCTGCAGGTGGTGGACATGCAGCGGGGGACCGCCTTTCGGCGCGACCTCCACCATAAAATAATCGAAGGCACCAACTGTATCTTCGCCCGTGACCTTAAAAATGAGGTCCCGTCCAGGGCCAGAATTGAGTTTCAGCCCCTCATTACGAGCCAGAACTATGTATTGATTCGTTACCGCATTCATCCTACCATCTCCTTACCTTGCCGCTCCAGCAGTTAGGGCAATCTGCGGCTGCGCCCAACCCAGCGGGTCAGCCCCTTTTTGGCCAGAAAGCCCCGGTCCGCAAATAGTAGTCTCCATAGGCATCTCCAAAACGCCATAGCAAGTCTTGCTCTTCAGCGAAACACATGAGCAGGAAGATGGGGAAGTAGATCAACGAGGATGCGGCGAGGAACGGCGAATTCAGCAGCAGGGCAATCACCAGCCACACAAACACCTCTCCCGCCGCTTGCGGGTGGCGGATGCGGGTGTAGATCCCGCTGTACATCTCGTGTTCTTTCTTTGGGCGGATGGCTTCCTCGCCGGCGTCGCGCATCCCAATCACCATCAGCGTAACGGATGGAATGCCGATGCTGGCTGCCAGGATCACTGAAACCCACCACGACCACGGGAATCTGGCAGGCAAAGGGCTTTCGAGTGGGTAGAAGACATAGACCACGTAGTTGACGATGGTGATCGTCTCAAAGATGACAGCCACGATCCTGTCCCGCCCGCAGATCGAGTAAGCAGCTGGGCCAAGCACCTTCGCGCGCGTGGCAGGGCTGACGCTGAGAACGTAATAATACAGAAACCCCAGTGAAGCGAAGATGAGTACGGCAAAGTTGATCCAGGCAATCATCGCAACCTCGTGTTCTCTTGTGGCCCACAGATGGCCCCCGGGTTGTCACAACGGCCTCCTTAATAATTCTACGGGCGTCGTTTACTCACCTGCGGCGGTTCAGCTTCTGCCCGATTGCCCCTGTGCCAGCAGCCAGGCCACGGTAGTATCAAGATGCTCCTGGTGGTGATCGTAAGCCCCCAGCAGGACATCCGCCAGGGAGCACCCATTCAGCCAGAGATATCGACTGCTGTCCAGCAGGTCCCGTTCCGTGATACCCTGCGCAGCTTCCAGAAAGCGCTGGAATCCCGCCCGCCAATTCTGGTGGACAATAATCCAGGGCAGCGTGCGGTAAGCCGCATAAATCCAGGCGTTAACCCGGTCGGTGCTGCCGTAGTCTTCCGGATCAACCCCGGGCAGCCACTCGGGGAATTCGGGTTCGCGATCACCTAAAGCCGCTTCCATCCGGGCGATGGAGCGCTGCTGCCAGGCCCACAGGTGGACGACGACATCCTTGAGAGACAGTTCGGATGGCTCCTGGGGAGCGGTGATTAGGCCTTCCTCCAGACCCGCCAGGAGCTGTTCCCATAGCACGAGCTCTTCCTCCAGCGCCGCCAGGATATGGTTTTTCATGTGCATATGTGCCTCCAACCTGCTCTATTCGCAGCAGGCACCCAGGCATTCGCTTTCATTTGATACCTGCTGCAATTGTAAGCCCCTTTCCAGGCTGATAGACCGACCTTTTTCCGCGCAGCGGCTAATTCAGCCAGGTAAAATAACATTCCTGCAAGCAGTCCCTTTGAGCCAATTATTTTCTGCAGCCATTCTATTGGACAGGGATTCTTGCGTGGCGAATTTCTGCAAAAATTACTTTTTATCCTGCATTCCGCACCATTTTTTGGAGATTGATGAATCAATATACATGGGGAAAAGCCGGTGGGAAAACGAATATACGAACATCGCACTCGTCAAGCAGCCGGTGGCCCCGATTTCGCCCGTCCCGCCCTTGGAGATGATCGATAAAAAAATACCAATGCTTCGTAAAACACTGGTATCAAAACCATCATTTCGAGTGCTGTTTCCTTGTTCCCTTTGCGAATTTCAGCGAGGCACTATTGGCTGAAAATAACCCAGGGTTCACATCCGTTGATTTTTAGCTTACCATCTTCACCATGCAAAATATGAATCATGTCAATTTAGCGAAGAATTTTAAATTCATCGAAAAATGGGTGCGGAATGTTGGCTCTGTCAGTTATTTGCTCCAGCAGGGCAGGTAAAAAGCGTAGTAACCATGCAAGCGATCACCATCGCCCAAAGTCGAGTCAGCATCTCGTCCACCCCAGACGATCATCTCGGTACCCGTCCAGACCGCCGTGTGGAGACTGCGGGCAGAAGGAGCGCCGTCCATTGGGAGTACCGCCCACCTGTCTGTGGTGGGGTCGTAGCGCACTCCATCATCGTGGAAGCTGTAGCCGTCCCAGCCTCCCCAGATAAAGATCTCCTTGCCAGTCCATACGGCGCTGTAATCGGAACGGTCGGAAGGAGCCCCGGCAGCTGCCAGCGGCGTCCAGCTGTCGCTGACCGGGTTGTAGCTCGCCGCGCTGCCCCCCACACCACCCCAGACAAACACCTCGGTCCCAGTCCACACTGCCGTGGCTTGGGTCCACATGGCTGGCGCGCCGCTGGTTGGCAGCGGTGTCCACACATTGGTGGTTGGATTGTAACGCGCCCCATCGGTTAAATAACCGCTCCCTCCCCAGACGATCATCTCCGAGCCCGTCCAAACCGCAGCGTGTCCCCGCCGGGCGGAAGGAGCGCCATCCATCGGCAGCGGCGTCCAACTGTCGCTGGCAGGGTTATACCGGGCGCCATCATCCAAAACATCATCGTTGAGAAATGTGCCTCCCCAAACGATCATTTCTGTGCCTGTCCAAACGGCGGTGTGATCATAGCGGGCGGAAGGAGCGTCCTCCGTTGAGAGCGGCTGCCAGGTGTTTGTGGCTGGATTGAAGCTGGCGCCATCGCCGAGGGCTGACCCATTCAATCCCCCCCACACGATCATCTCCGAGCCTGTCCAGATTGAGGTATGCATCAGCCAATTCGATGGAGCATCATCCGGGGGAAGAGGTATCCATTCATCACTCAAAGGATTGTAGCGTGCCCCATCGTTCAAAAAGCGATATGGATCGCCGATTCCCCCGAAGACGATCATCTCGGTGCCGGTCCACACCGCCTTGTGCCAGTAGCGAGCAGGGGCTGCGCCGGTGTCGGTGACCTCCTGCCAGGCAGTAGACACTGTGGCGCTCTGGACTTCAATCCCCTGTTCTCCTCCCTGTGTGGCTTCCAACCGGCCGGTCAAGGCCAGGAAAGTCACGAACAAAACTGAGCATAGATGCCGCATTACACTCATATTGTCCTGCCCTTCTCCATGAACTTCAGACCGACAGCCAGGAATTGAAAATTGAGTTGCTGTTTCGCGGGATAAGAAAATCCAAATTCATTGCCTGATTCGCCCCAACCAATAATGCTCAGGCCAGTTCTATTATAAATCAAAGCTGGTTGTTCGGCGGCCGCCTCACTGCGCTTGACCGCTTGTCCCCCACGTCACCGCCAGAAAAGTGACTCGTTCGGTTCTGGATGCAAGCCCCCTGGCTGCGGCAAATTCTAAACGCGACGCACTTCACTTAATGCGGATCATGGTGGCGTCGTACGTATTCCCTGGAGTGCTCGCCACGCCTTCGTCCGGGCGCCAGCCACCCTCCAGGGTGTTCTCATCCGGGCTGAAGGTGCCCGTATACTTTGAACCCTCCGTCCAGTGCGTGACCGTGTCTCCCTGGATGTCCCAATTGTAGCGCGCCGGCAACTCTCCCAGGCTCAAAAAAACATACGCCGGAAAGGTATTGGTCGCCGGGTCGTACCCCACGACTTCCAGGCTGTGGATTTTAAACCCCTGTATGTCGATTTCACCATGCTGCAGCAGGAAATAACCGCCGTGCATCCATTCGATCGTCACGCGTCCGTGAAAATCGTCTTCCTGTGCCTCAAGCGTGCGGCCGCGCATTTCCCAGGTGCCAACCAGCCGGCTCAATCGCTGCAGGGAGGGGTCTGGCTTGTTAAGCGTTCCAAATTCAGGTCCGATCTCGGGTGGGACTGAATCGATTTGGGTCATCTGCAATCTCCATTTAGATCTGCCCTGGTCAGAAGCTGCGAGACTACGCAGAAGCAGGGTCTCGCGAATAAAGATCAATCCGGAATTCGATGCGCCTGCCGGGCTCGGAAAATCCACATCCATGATAAATACTGCTTAGTTTACCCGGCAATGCTGGCTTCATTCCTGTCGATGTATAATTAGGGCTGGGTTCTAATTATCTCTCAATTTGATGAATAAGGGAGAAAAGCTGGAAATCACTTTCGATTCATCCATTACCTGTCCGGTATGTGGTTATTCGGAGAAATTGGCGATGCCTGTCGATTACTGACAGGTTCTTCATATCTGTGCTAGGTGTAGCACTGCTCTTCATCCGAAGCCCGGTAATTGTTGTGTATTTTGTTCGTACGGGGATGTACACTGCCCATCCGTGCAAAAAGAAGCTTTAAGTAGTCGCTGAAATTTTCGATTCAGGCATCCCCATGCCGACAAAACAAGGCCTGCTATTCAGTGATGCACATGCACAGGCTGAACAGCGGCAGGAACCCGGGGACTGTCTACTCAGAGAACCGTTGATGCTGCGCAACCTCTATATCTTCCAGAACTGCCAGCACGCTTTCATCCAGCAGGTGATCGTCCACCTTTACTGCCGTATACCGCTTTTCAAGCGGGATTGAGCGGTAGGCGTCAGTGACCAGGCTCAACGGTATTGTTAAGAGGATATTCGCGCGACCCATTCCACTCCTGCGAAAATCTTCCCACGCCAGCTTCATGGCGTCCTGGTCCGAATAGCGCTCGCTGGAAGCCAACATGGTTGTGCACAGGTTCTCATCAACCAGGCACACTTCAAAAATCCGGTAGCACCGGACGGATAATTGCCCACGCATATAAACATTATCCGTGGGTGTGGGATCGTTTTCGATCACAAATCCAGCGGGTTGAACCGTGTATTGATCTGGCATCAGGCGAACACCAAGCACATCCACGAATTCCTCCGCCAGTTCACGATGCGGAAGAGCTTCGAGATCAGGGTCATCCGGATCCTTTAGATGCTGCAGGCAAAACCGCTTGACGGGCTCCCAGTCAGAAGGCGAAATCAAGAGGCGAAAATCCCCTTCGTGTTGCGAGCGTTCACTATCGAATTGGAGATCGCCGATGAGTTCTTGTAAGGGGATTGGATTTTTGATGTGTACTCCGCCGCCGAAAGGCTGAGCGCGGACTCGTACGCCCTGGCCCTGGTTCAATATCGTCGCTTTACGTTCTAAAGCTAGAATCGGGGCTCCGCTCTGAGGGTGTGGGAATATTACCCGGTTAAGCGTGGCGACGCTGACCCGCAAACTATTTTCATAGGTGGCGCCAGAACCACTCATCTTTGCTCAGAGGCAAAAGCGAGCGCCTGATCCAGGTTCATCGCCCTGCCTTTTTTCTGCGCCGCAGCCCATTCGGCCTCGCTCAGTGCTGAACGGATGAATTCCTGATTCGCTTCCACTTCCACACGGTCGGCAGGCCACCACGCGCCGCCAGTCACTTTCAACACCGAATCCGCCGCGCTGAGCATGACCGCGCCCCACTCCACTTGTCCCTGCCGCGCTTTCAAGCCCGCCAGCCCTGCCATACACTCCGCCATGCCGCGCCGGTTGCCCAACTGGCGGAACATCTTCAGGCTTTTTCTGAACTGTGATTCCGCCTGTTCATAATTGCCTTCGTGCTGGGCGATGTACCCCAAACTATGGACGAAGCGCGCCCTGTCGCCTTTATCGCCTGAATCAGGCAACAGCGCCTCACATTCTTCGTAATAGTCTCGTGCCAGGTCATATTGACCCTGTACGCGCGCCACTTCTCCAAGATTGTTCAACGCAAAACTCAACAGCCAGGGTTCATTGATCTGGCGGGCAGCGGCCTCGGCTTTTGAATGATAGGCATGGGCTTTATCGGGATGCCTCAAACCAAGTTCGGCGTTCCCCAAATGCACCAACGTGAGGGCGTAAAAATATGGATTATTGGCTTCAAGGAATTGGCTTGCTTCTTCGAGCAATGGCTTTGCGTCGCCGTCCCTGCCCATGTTGATGAAGGCGATCCCATTCGCCATTTGCGTCGTCGCCACCATGCGGTCATCTTCCAGTTGTAGCTCGATGGCGAGGGTCTCTTTCAATTTTGCCAGCGCGGTTTCTTGCTGACCCTGCCAGAGCGCCATCATGCCGCTGGATGCCAGAAGTCATGGCGCGCAGCGGTGGTGTGTTCTGGACAGCCGGCAGTGCCCAAAACTTTTCTGCCCACTGCTGTCCTTCGGTGAAGTATCCGCGACGATACCAGTACCAGAACAACATAAAGATGAGTCCCACCCCGAGTTGGATACCTTGTGGTGTGGTCAGACACCAATTGAGTGCAGCGCGAATGTTATCTAATTCCCGTTCAAACCAGGTCAACCAATCATGGGATTTTGGCGAATAGATTTCCATCCCTTGGTCGAGAATGATGTTCCCGAAATATTGCGCGTGGCTTGCCTGCAAGTCTGGCGTTTCGCCGCTCTCAGCGAGGCGTTCCACCGCATAGGCACGGATGGTTTCCAACATCCCGAAGCGCGGTTCGCCGTTGACCTCTTCCTGGCGCAAAAGGCTTTTATCCACTAGCGCGGTCAGTCCTTCCAGGATATCGAAACTCTTTTCCGCGTTGCTCACGGCTTCCGCGGCTTCGAGCGTGAACCCGCCCACAAAGACGCTCAAGCGTGCAAACATTTTTTTCTCATCGTCGTTCAGCAGGCTGTAGCTCCATTCGAGCGTGCTGCGGAGAGTTCTGATGGCGCGCCGGCAGGTCGCGTGCGCCGCCAGTCAGCAGTTTGAAACGATCATCCAGGCGTGCGAGAATTGCCTGCGGCGGCAAGAGTTTGACGCGTGCGGCGGCAAGTTCGATGGCAAGCGGTAAACCATCCAGGCGGCGGCAGATTTCAACAACAGCCGGGGCGTTATCGTCCGTCAATACAAAATTTGATTGGGTGGCGCGTGCTCGTTCAACAAACAAGAGCACAGCTTCGTTTCCAGCCAGGTTGCTGGTCGTCAATTCACTTTCTTTTTCGGGCAGTTCCAGCGGTGGTACCTGGAACTCGCGTTCGCCCTGAAGTTTGAGCGGGATGCTGCTGCTGGTGAATATCTTCAACTGCGGGCTTGCGGCAATGAGTTCGGCTACGACCGGAGCAGAGGGAAGCAGCTGCTCAAAGTTATCCAACACCAGCAGCAGCTGTTTATCGTGCAGGAAGTCTTTTACATTCTCGAGCAGTGGGCGCCCGCCTTCGCGAACTTCGAGCTGCTGGGCAATGCGCGAGATAAATTGATTGGTATCCCGATGGTCAGCCAGGGGAACAAAGACCACTCCATCCGGGAAGTGGTCAAGCACCTCCTGGGCGACCTGTAAACTGAGCCGCGTCTTACCAGTGCCGCCCGGTCCGATCAGGGTGACCAGGCGTACATCCGGGCCCAGGATCAATTCTTTGAGCGCCGCAACTTGCACTTTCCGCCCGATAAAAGGTGTTGGCTGGGCAGGAAGGTTGTGGAGCGGTTTTTGGGTAGATGGCGTCCTGGGTGGGCGTGCCGTGGGTTTTCGGCGCAAGCCAGACGGGTCGTAAAGCTGCTGCGCATCTGCCGGTTCCGGGATGCCAAACAGGGCTGTATATCGTTTCAGGTTGGCGGCCGCGTAGACGAGCGCGGCCAGTCGCTCTTCGTTTCCCAGGCCAGCTTTGTGGCAGTAGCTCAGCCCTGCCGCTGTGCCTGCCAGCCAGTATTGGCCCCACAGATCATCGTGCAGGCTGGGGTGGTTGGTCGTGATCCAGGACTCAAACTGCGCGCGTGCGGACCCAATGACGGCACACATCCCAGCCACGTCAATCGGGACCTGGTCGGGATTAACCTGATCTGCCTCGCCGTGCAGGGCCATTAAATCCAGGACCTTTTCGAAGGCCACCTGCGCTTGCCGCAGGGTCAGATAGGACATTTCCACATATCGCAGATCATAGAAAAGCGGCATCTCAGCTTTGAACATGGCAAAATCGATCAGGTAAAACCCATCCAGAGCGGCATCGTCCCTGGTAAATTTGACCAGGATATTATTGGCATTGAGATCACCATGCTGGAGTCCGATGGCGGCATCGATCGGCCGGGTATTGCCCCACAATTGCTCGTTCTGGGCGTACGCAAGTGGGTTTGGGAATACTCTGCCCTGAACCAGGAAGCCGGCCAGATCCGGCTGTACGCGGCAGAACGTTTCAAGAAAATTTTCGATCAGATTGCCGGGTTTGAGGCGAAATCCCAGCCACTTCTTCAACAACGCCGTTGGGTGCAGGGCCTGGTTAAATGTGCGCTGCGCGTTCCAATCATTTAATAGGTGGGCATAGGTAGCGGCGAAAATAATCTCCAGCTGGCTTTGCTTTTCGTAGGATGAAAGGGTCCGGTACAGGTTCAGGGACTGACCGGCAATGGAGTAAAAAATGGCAATCACACCCGCATGTTCGACGCGATCAAATGCCATCCTGGCGATATGGCTGCGTGCGAACTCGGCCGGGGATTGATCGATCGCAGATTGATAGCGCACGATTTCATCCGTGGTTGACTTTTCACTCTTGCGATCCAACTTGAGGATGTAATGATCTACCTGTTCCGGACCCGGACCTGACACGCTGACCAGATAAATGCTTGCGCCCGAGAAGCCCCCCGTCAGCATTTGCAGGGGAGTGATGGTGATCTTGTGCTCGTCCTGGGCGAGGCGAATGACATTCTGGTAGTCGTCCGGCAGGGAGTGAAAACCAACCGCAAGTTCTGACATCAATCATCCATCCTCTGGTTTACAGCTTGTGCTAACGGTTCGATTTTAACCCTGATTGAACGAACAACCGCGAGTTTGCAGACGGAGCAGAGGGCTCACGATTCAACGAACTTCTTATGCTCAGCGTTTCCTGGTCGCAGCCAGCCAACGGCAATCCGGATGCAGAGCTACCCGCACTGTGCGACACCGCTGGAACAGTATCTCGTGCACAGAATTCAATCAAGAATTCGATGCCTGTCCTGAGCCGGCAAAGATCCGCATCCATGCTACGTATGGCATAGTTTATCTGGAAAATCCAATATAATCCCTGGCAATCTGGAATTTTGGCTGAATTAATCAGCATGAATGCCTGGAAATCACATTCGATGCAGCTATCCCTGTCTGGTAAGTGGTATTTCGGAGAGATTGGAGCTGCCTGTCAATCACTGGCAGGTTCTTCAGATCTCAATTTAACTTTCACGTTTCGATTCGTTCTATCTTGAAGACAACGGGCTTGATCCCATCCGTGCAGCACGTGATGAACGTATTCTTATCCTTCATCCACGTGCCGTAATCTCCCTTGAGCATCAGAACCATCAGCACCTTATGAATGTCATCCCACGCCCAGTCACAGGTGAAGTCTGCTGGTCGCTCGGTCAGGTACTTCACCTCGAATTCCTGCCCTTCCGTGAAAAACGGGCACGGACCCTTGGGAACATCCGAGCGGCGGTATTCTTCAGCCAGATCTTGATGATAGAGCGTCTTAAGGACTGAGATCTTGCACGTCGGGAATTGTGACATGGCTGCATCCTTTCAAAACATCATGAACCAGGTGATTCTAGTTTTACGCGCCGGATGGCTTGCGGCATTACCTGCCTGTGGACGGGTGCGGGCAGCGCTCAGGATTAAAAAAATGCCAGTCCTGGAAGCCTCTCTCTGCGGCACAAATCCCAGTAGCCGGGTGTGCGGCGACTTGGGCTGTATTTCAAGTCACTGCCTCTTCGGGGGCAGTGGGATGATGAACGGTACTTCCCGTTTATAATCCAGGTAGGCTTCCCCGAACCTTTCAGCCAACTCTTTTTCTTCTACGCGATTAATGTAAAGCAGCAGGAGGGCGCTCAGGCCGAGGACAATGCCTATTCCTGAGTACGTTTCCGCCAGGATTGCGAACCCGAGATAAACCAGGATGGCCCCAAACGCCATAGGATTGCGGCAGTATTGATATGGGCCTTGTGTGAGCAGCTCGTGGGTTGGCAGCATAGGCAGGGGCGTGCCCCTGCCGCGCGTCATCTGCACATAGTTCGACCAGAGGCCGAAGGAGAGCCCCACGCCGATCAGCAATCCGCCGAGGCCGTAATTTATAGCCCTGATTGTGAAGGGCTCCAGGCCGAGCAGCCGGTCGAGGGACCGCCCTACAGAGACCACAGATAGAGGCAGCAAGATGACGATGAGGACACCAGCCAGGAAGGTGGCTGCGATCCTGCGGCTAAAGGGGTGTTCAATTTGAGACCACTGGTAGAAACGGGACATGGTCACTCAATTAAATTTTAGCCCGAAAACCACCAATTCTACAAAACAAAAAAAGCTCCTGAAAAAAGGGGCATTAGCACCTCGCGCTGCTCCGATGCGGTGCGCACCGCGCAGAAGTTTCACCTAATCGCAGAGCATCACGCCCAGAAAACAGGGCAGCTGGTCGACCACCCACGATCCCCACAGCCAGGCAACGAAGCCCAGCAGCACCAGCCGGGCCAGTATGGGGAACGGCTTCGTCAGCAGGTCATCCCCGGCGCGCGCCCTGCGCTCGATCGGCAGCATCACCGGGCGCAGAGCGCCAGCAGGTTAATCGTTATGGCTGGCTTTGAACCGTTGATAAGAACAGCGTTGCCGGGTCTGTGCTGAAACGGAGAGGGATTGCGCCCTGGTCGAGGCGCGGATTAACGACACCCGTGCCCGGGTTGAATAGGACATACCCCTCGGCTTTCACGCCTTTGGGCAGCGATAGGCTGGCAATATACGTAAAATCGGTGAAATTCGTGATGATCGGGGCAGGAGTCGCCCAGCTGGGCGGCGGCGCTGACGCAATCGAATCACTGGCTAAGCGCAGAAAACTTGATGCCCCCACGTTGATGTTCAGCGAATAGACCAGGACCCCATTATAGGAATAGCCGCGTAAGGCAACGATGTGAGCGACGCTATCCGTATTGTAGAGGTAGAGGACGGTCGCGGTGGCGTCGTTGTCGGTGGGAATGAAGTAGACCAGGGTCTCACCAGGGATGGGGGTGGCAAGCACGCTTATGGACTGCGGGTTTAAAATGGACTGCTCTGCATTGGTCTCATCATCCGGAGCAGACGGGAGAATTGACCCTGGCAAAGCTTCATCAGAAAACATACCTGAACCCTGCGGAGTGGCCTCTCCCAATTGGGCGCGCGCCTGGCTGCCGAAACCCGCCCTGACGAAGGCTACCGTCAGGATGATCCCGAAAACGATCCCGATGGTAAGCCAGCTTAATTTCCTCATGGTATCCTCCTTACCCTTCGATTTTCACAGTCAGGTGGCAGTCGGGGTATTTTATTTTCGCCTGCGCGCAACCGACGAAGGGTGCAATCTTTATTATTCTAGCCCAAATACTCATATTCCTCCAAACAAATCTATCAGCTTTACGGGACCGGGAACCCTCCCAGCGCGGTTGGCGCTCAGGGATTCAGAGTCGGTCTCAAGATCAGCGGGTATTTCGTTTGAACGCAGCCCAGCCCCTTGCTATGCTCGTGCTGCTCTGCGGTGCGCCCGTTACCTGCCGCTTTGCCTCTTACGTTTGCAAACCGAATTTTTTCGCCAATTCCTCCAAAACAAAAATGCCCCTTCATCAGGGGCATTTGCTCTTTGGGTAGGTCACGGCTGCGCCAGCCGCCGCACGAACTGGCAACCCGGCGGATACAGTCGTCCGCACAGCCCTTTTTACCAGGTTGGATCACCAGTTGGTGCGTCAAGCCTTCACCACCGGTGGCGGGGTCCAGGTGCCGTCGAGGGCAGCCTTTTCGGGCCAGTAGATGCGCAGGATCATGTAAAAAGGCCCGGCGGGCGCGGGCAGCCAGTTGGCGCGCTCAGTGGGATCCTGGGGCGAGTCGTGCTGGATAGTGACCGTCAGCGAGCCATCCTTGCCGTAGACCAGACCACCGGTATGGGTGTTGATCAGATACCGGCCGATGGAATTTGCGACCAGGTAGCCGGCTGTGCCGTCGTAGGAGGTGTCGTACATGGTGAGCGACCAGAAGGCCCGGGCGGGCGGCGGCGTGGGGAAGGTTACCTGGTAGCGCAAAGCGCCGTCCAGGGGGGCACCTCCAATCTCCTCACGGACGATGGGGTAGTAGGCTTCCAGTTTGTCGTTGCCTCCCCAGCCCACCAGCGCGCCCACAGCACGCAGCAGGTAGTCGCCGTGGTAAAACTCGCGCGGGCCGAACACGTCCGTCGACATCCAGCTGTTGACTTTCTGCGAGAGGGTATCGACGCTTGCCGCCATCGTCTCGCGAGCCGCAGCAACCCCGGCACCTAAGGCAGCGCGCACTTCACGATCCAATGCCTCAGGATCGAATTTTACGCCCGGCCCAATGCCTATGCAGGCAAAACGCGCCATCAAGGCTTCTTCCGAAGGATGGATTGGCTGGCAGAACTGCAGCAGGAAGTTGAATGTGCCGATAAATCGTTCGTCACGCGAAGCTTCGTCGTTCCAGACCGGCCATTGGACCGGGGGTGAAACCGGGCCGGTCTGGCCGCGATATGCCGAAAGGGTCTGGATGCTGGTACCCTGCCATAACCTTTTTTAACGCGGGGAGATCGTCTGCGCCTAAAAGCTGGGTGCGCCCGATGAGAAAGACCAGGTCGGTCTCGAAGTTTAAAACGCCGTCGAAATCTCCTTCGCTTTCCCCGTCCCAGCGCGGTCCAGCCGCCAGGTAGGTGCCAGCCTGGGTCCCGGTGGAGCGGGTGCCGATATAGTGGGTGTTGCAGCCATATAAATCTTCAAACTGGAAGACATAGTAGCGATTGCTTACTTGCGGCACCTGGATCACAACGGGCTCGAGGCGCAGATCGAGCAGAGCAAAGGAATAAGGTGTATCGGCATTCGGCGAGATCACATCCTTGAAGGTGTGGTCCAGGGTTGCAGCGTTTCCATGGACACCATTGGCCGGGCCGCGATAGGAGGGCAGCCCGGGCGTCAGAAATGTGGCGAATGCATAACGGTAGCCCATTAACATGGGAAAGGCGTAGATATAGGCTTCTTCAGCAATCTTTTTTACCTCTTCCAGCGAGACCTGGTTCATTGGTTTAGCTCCTTTTTCGTTGATGTGCATCTATTCTATCCGGTGGTCTGGTTACCCGGCCTATCATAATCCATTTTTCTGCTGCCTCCAACGCGCACTGGCGTACCTGCCGCTGCTCGGCCAATCGGCTGGAGCAGCCTGAATAAAGGTGGGGCATAAAAATAATGCCCCTAAAAAAAGGGGCAAAAGCTCCTCGGGTAGGACTCGAACCTACAACCTAGCGGTTAACAGCCGCCCGCTCTGCCGATTGAGCTACCGAGGAATACGGCTTGCGGATTATAGTATAGACCGGGGTGGGTGTCAAGAATTGCGCCCTGAGGCACAAGCCAAAGCGCACCCCCTTCGCAGCCTGCCTTCACGGGGTGAAGTTCACCGCCCGGCTGAAAGGGGCCACGTTGCCGGGGCGGTCGGACCCTGCCAGCAGCCAGAACTTCCCGTCCAGCCCGATGCCGGACACGCCGTGCAGTGGGAACGGCATCTCTGCCACCACCTGCCACGCCCCCACCGCCGGGTCGAGCATTTCGACCGTGGTGGTCACCCCCGGCGGTTTGGCAGACAGCAGCTCGCCGCCCGCCACGTAAATTCTGCCATCGATCACCGCCGCCGCGAACCCGGCGCGCGCCTGGTTCATGGGCGGGCCGTCCGTCCAGGTATCAACGGCGGGATCGTAAATCTCCACCGACTTCAAATCCACGACGCTGCCTTCGGTGGGGCCGCTGGTGCGCCCGCCCATGACATAAATTTTATCGTCCAGCGCCACCACCGCCTGGTGATCGCGCGCCTGCTGGATTTCGCTCAGGATGGCCCATTCACCGGTGGCGGGAGTGTAGCGCAGGGCGGCATCCAGCGGGTGACCGTAGCCCCCCAACACGTAGATGTGCTCGCCCAGCGTCACGGCTGAAGCCGCCTGGCGGGTGGCAGGCATGTCGGGCAGCCGTGTCCAGGTGTCCGTGGCGGGGTCGTAGACCGTCACCAGGTAATCGTAAAGCTCGTCCGGCCCCAGCCCGCCGAAGGTGTACAGCTTGCCGTCATACGCCGCCACGCCGATATGGTTCAGCCCCTCGAAAGGGTGCGGGGCGCCGGTCGTCCAGGTGTCCGTTTGAGGGTCGTAAATCGCCAGCACCGCCGTACCATTCATCCCCACGATCTGCCCGCCCTGGTAGCGGAAGGAGGTCATCCCTGCCGGGATGTAGATCAGCCCGTCGATCAATGCTGCTCCGGTCTCGCCGCGCGGGGCAGGCATGCGCGCCTCGCCCACCCACCAGCCGGGAGGCAGGGTGGGCTCTGGCAGGGGACTGGGCTTTGCGGTCGGAGTGGGGGGCCGCGAGGATGGCGGGAGCACGCTGGCGGAGGGGGCCGGGGAAGCGGACAGCGCAGCCCGGGTCGCTGGTGGGCTGGTCTTTACCGGGGAGGGGACGGCAACATTCGGGGAACAACCCACCAGCAGCACGAGCAGGGCCAGGCTGGTGTACACGATCAAACGGGATTTTGGCATACGCGCTGCGCTCCGGGTAGGCTGCATGATTTTGGATTAAGTTGATCCAATACAGTATCTACCCGCAGCGGGGCGGTTTAGTTCACGGGGCCCCTGAAAAACAGCCGGTTGTCACCGCGAATATCCCGGCGTGCCAGATGGATCAGAAAAAAGCGATTTCAGCTGCCATCCCTCACCCCGGCAGGAAACGCCAGGGTTTCCTGCCAATTCGCTCAGGACAGGCGCAATGCCAGCCAGGTGAGATTTGCTTGGAAAGTGGAGCCAATGGTTCTATTCGCGCCTCACTCTTCCTCTCCACCCCCCTCAGGCACAAAATACACATCGGTCGGCTTGAGCTTGCTGTTGCGCAGGAAGCGCGGCTGCACCTCCATGCCGATCCAGTCCAGGCTGGCGGCCGTCGGGGTCGACGCCCATCAGGCGGGTCAGCAGCAGGGTGTTCACGCCCTTCGAACTCGATCAGCGCCAGCACGAAGGGCGTCTCCGGCAGGAACTCCTCCGAACCGAAGTGACAGACGGTGAAGGCGTGCACGTGGGCCGGGCGGTCGGTGATGTCGACCCAGTCGTTTCGTGCGCCGGAGTACATATCGTGGCCGCGCGGGTTGGCATAGGTGTAGCCGCTGTCCGGGTCCTGGCTGGCCAGCAGGCGCTTGTTGGTCAGCCCGGCGAACCAGGGGCTGTCCTGGCCGTAGCGAGTGCAGGTAGGTGATGCTGTAGTGCTGCTCGATCTGGATCGGCGCCATCTTCTTCAGGAAGGCCAGCGCCTGCGGGGTCGAGCTGGCTGGGGAAGGGCAGATTGTGGACGATGGAGCCGCCCAGGGTTTCTTCGCGTTTTGGCGGTAGTTTGGCCATGGCTACTCTCCTTCCCGTCTCCAGAGCATGCTGACCGTGACGTAGGTGCCGGTGCCGGCGTGGAGTGGATGGCGCCCACGCTTGGCATCCTCGACCTGCAGGGTGGCGATCGCCGAAGTGCTGCCGATGCTGCCCTGCAGCTGCCAGATGGCAAAGACGGCCTGCATCAGGCCGGTGGCGCCGACCGGATGCCCGCAGGCGATCAGCCCGCCGGACGGGGTTGACCGGGCAGACCGGCTCATCCGCCAGCTCAAGCCCGTAGTCGATGCCCGGCATGAAGGCCTTGCCCGAGGCGGCAAACGGCCCGCCCTCGCCGTAGCGGCACAGCCCCAGGTCTTCGTAGGTCTGGATCTCGCTGGAGGTGTAGGCGTCGTGCAGCTCGACGAAGTCCAGCTCGTGCAGCGGATCGACGATGCCGGCCATGCTGTAGGCCATATTGCCGGCCGTGCGCCCGGCGCGGAAGGAGTGCACGCCCGGGTAGCGGGTGCCGTGGTCCCACAGGCGCCGGTAGTAGGCCCGCGTCTCGTCCGAGCCGCGCTCCTGCTCGGTGGCGTAGTCGCGCATAAAGGTCTCGTAATCCACGTGCGGGCGGTCGGCCATGCGCATGGCGTCCGTGCCGCGCCCGATGCCGGTCACCCTGCACCAGCGGCCGGGGGACCTGCGCCGCCAGCCGCCTCCAGCCTGGCGCAGCCCTTCTTCCGAAGCCAGGATCGTCAGCCGCCGCGCCATCGGACATCACGCAGATGTCCAGGCGGGTCAGCGGCCAGGCCACCATCGGCGCATTGCGCACGTCCTCGATGGTGTAGCGGTTGCGCTTCTGGGCGTAGGGGTTGTGGTAGGCGTTGATGTGGTTCTTGACGCTGACCGCGGCCATCTGCTCCACAGTGGTGCCGAACTCCTTCATGTGGCGGGTGACCATCATGGCGTAGTAGCCGGAATAGAAGCCGCCCACCGGGTAGTCGAAAGATACGTCGGAGGCCAGGGCGATGAACTCGTTGCCCTTCCAGGTCTCCACGTGGCTCATGGTCTCGAAGCCGTAGGCCACGCACATGTCCATGTGGCCGCTGGCGACGGACTTCCAGGCTTCCTGGAAGCAGAGCCCGCCGGTGGCGCCGCCGCCTTCCACCCGGTGCCCGGGCTTGGGGCACAGGCCCAGGTAGTCCTGGGCCATGATGCCGGCCATCAGCTGGCGGGTGAAGTGATCGGAGAAATAGGAGGCCACCGAGCCATCCACCAGGCGGGTGAAGGTCGCAAAGTCGAGGCCGATATCGTCGATGGCGTAGTCGTAGGCTTCTTTGACGATCGCCTGGAAGGTCTTGTCGGGCCGTGCTTTGGCAAACTTGGAAACACCCCCGCTGACAGCATAGACTGGACGCATAACTGATCCTCCCCAAAGGTAAACGAGCTGGACGGGTCAATCAAGGCAATCTTACGAGCCGTTCCGCCTGCGGCACCTCCCTTCTTTGTTTCTGAAGCCAGAATCAAACCAATTCCATGATACGCAAAACGAGGGGCAATTTCAAGCGGTTGTTGGGGATGGATAATGCTGAGCTGTACAAGACGGTTACGCGGGCTTTGCCCTGCAGTTATTTTGAGGCATATCCACCTTTACGGGACCACTCCACCACCCCCTCGATCCCCCTCCATTCGCCTGCGGAGCTGGATGGGGGAGGGTCGGTCTCGGAGATGGGAGGCCCCCTCGACCATCAATGTGTTACCCATGTGTCCGGATGAGACGATCGCCACTCGTCCTTGACAATCCGGAAAATCGGCGTACAATCATGCCCGAGATGAGATTAACCTGCGGCCCTTGCACAAGACCCAGACCCTGATACGCCCCGGAGCATTCGCTCCCGTGGGCGTTTTTTTTATCACCCGCCAGCGAGAGGAACCCCACCATGCTGAAACTCCCCGGGTTGATCGACCCGCATGTCCACCTGCGTGAGCCCGGCGCGACCCACAAGGAAGACTGGGACAGCGGCACTGCGGCTGCCCTGGCGGGCGGCTTCACCCTGGTGCTGGCAATGCCTAACACCCAGCCGCCCATCACCAGTTCCCACAGCCTGGCGCTGAGCCTGCAGGCCGCCCGCGCCAAAGCCCGCTGCGATTACGCCCAATTCCTTGGAGCCGGCCCGGACAATGCGTTCGAAGCAGCGGCCCTGGCGCCGCGCGCCGCCGGGCTCAAAATGTACCTGGACCAGACCTTCGGCCCGCTGCGCCTGGACGACATGACCCTGTGGATGGAGCATTTTGCCCTGTGGCCGCGTGGGCTGCCCATTGCCGCCCATGCTGAGGGGCGCACCCTGGCAGCAGTCATCTTGCTGGCGGCGCTCTACGACCGCCCGCTGCACCTGTGCCATGTCTCCCGGCGCGAGGAAATCCTGCTCATCCGCAAAGCCAAAGAGCAGGGCGTGCGGGTGACCTGCGAGGTCTGCCCGCACCACCTGTTCCTGAGCACCGCCGATCTGCCGTCCCTGGGCCCCGGGCGCAGCGAGGTGCGTCCGGTTCTGGCAGAACCCTCCGACCGGGACGCCCTGTGGGCCAATCTGGATGTGATTGACTGCTTCGCCACCGACCACGCCCCGCACACCGCGGCCGAGAAAGACGGCGAAAACCCGCCTCCCGGTTTCCCCGGGCTGGAGACCGCCCTGCCGCTGCTGCTGAGCGCCGTGTTCGAAGGGCGGTTGACGGTCGATGACCTGGTCTTACGCATGCACACCAACCCACGGCGCATTTTCGGCCTGCCGGAACAGCCCGATACCTGGGTGGAGGTAGACCCCGCCGCCGCCTGGGAAATCCGTGCCGCCGATCTGCGCACCCGCTGCGCCTGGACACCGTTCGAAGGCTGGCAGGTGCGCGGGCGCGTGCTCACTGTCGTGCTGCGCGGGCGGGAGGCCTGCCGCGATGGGCAGGTGCTCACAGAACCCGGTAGCGGTCAGGATGTGCGCCGCTTGTAGCTGCAACCCTGGAAACCCACCAATCCACCCATTGGAGAAACCGATGTCCACATTTATTCCCCCCTCGCGCATCAACAGCCCTTACCTGCCGTTTGGCGACCAGCGCGGCGCCCCGTTTTACGGCAAGGATATCCTGTCGGTCAAGCAGTTCAGCCGGGCCGACCTGGACTACATTTTCGGTGTCGCCCACGAGATGCAGCGAGATGGTCACCCGGGTGGGCACGTTCGACCTGCTCAAGGGCAAGATCCTGGCGAACCTGTTCTACGAGCCATCCACGCGCACCTCGTCGTCGTTCACCTCGGCCATGGAGCGGTTGGGCGGCAGCGTGATCCCGATCAACGAGGTGCGCTACTCCTCGGTCTCCAAGGGCGAGTCGCTGCCCGACACCGTGCGCAGTCTGGAATGTTACGCGGATGTGATCGTGCTGCGCCACCCGGAGGTCGGCGCCTCGGCGCTGGCAGCGAAGTATGCCCGCAAGCCGATCATCAACGCCGGCGATGGGGTCGGTGAGCATCCCACCCAGGCCCTGCTGGATTTGTTCACGATCGTCGAGGAGCTTGGGACTGCGGAGGGCTTGACAGTGACCATGCTCGGCGATCTAAAGTATGGGCGGACTGTGCACTCGCTTGCACGCCTGCTTTCACTATATAATGTGCATATCAATTATGTCTCGCCCGACATCCTGCGCATGCCCGCCGAGATCATCGCCGAGCTGGATGAAAAGGGCATCCCGCAGGTCGAGCACAATATCCTGGATGAGGTGCTGCCCGAGACAGACGTGCTGTACGTCACCCGGGTGCAGAAAGAACGTTTCGAGGACCTATCCGATTACGAGGCCGTCAAAGGCGCATTCGTCATCACCCCAGAAACCATGCGCCGCGCCAGGGAAAAAATGATCGTCATGCACCCGCTGCCGCGCGTGGGTGAGATCAGCGATGGCTGTGGACGACGATCCCCGGGCAGCCTATTTCCGCCAGATGGAGTACGGGCTCTATGTGCGGATGGCGTTGCTGGCAATGGTCCTCGGGAAAGCATAAGCAGCAAAATCCTGCCGCGGCACACCGCACAATGCCGCCGCACACGAATTGGAGCAGCCATGCAGAGCTTTTTCAGCCGCCTGGAAGAACGCGCCAGAGAAATTGACTCCTTGCTTTGCATCGGGCTGGACCCCCACCCGGAGGACCTGCCGGACCACTCCAGCCTGCTGGTGCGCTCGGCGCGCGAGATCCAGATGGCGAAAGCGGCCCAGGATTACTGCCTGCGGTTGATCGAGCTGACCGCTCCCTTCGCCGTCGCCTTCAAACCCAACACGGCCTTTTTTGAGCAGTATGGTCCCAAGGGCATCACCGCCCTGATCGAAGTGATCACCGCCATCCCGGCTAAGATCCCGGTTATCCTGGATGCCAAACGTGGTGATATCGCCACTACCTCGGCCGCGTATGCGGAAGCGGCTTTCGTCCAGCTGGAAACTGATGCGATCACAGTCAATCCCTACCTGGGGCACGACGCGATCATGCCGTTCCTCGCCAACCCGCAAAAAGGGGTCTTCCTGCTCTGCAAAACCTCCAATTCTGGCTCGGGTGACCTGCAGGATCTGGTGGTGCGTATGCCGCGCGGCGGACCGCCAGTGACTGTTTTCGAAACCATTGCCCGCCAGGCCCAGACCTGGAACGAAAATGATAACCTGGGCTTGGTGGTGGGAGCCACTTACCCGGAGGCCCTGGCGCAGGTGCGCGCTGCCGCACCCAATCTGTGGTTCCTGGTGCCCGGCGTGGGCACCCAGGGTGGTGAGTTGCGTACTGCGCTGCGCGCCGGTCTGCGAGCGGATGGCCTGGGGATGCTGATTTCGGTTTCCCGCAGCATTGCCCGCACCACGGACCCGCGCCAGTCTGCCCAAATCATCCGCGATGATATCAACAGCGAGCGTTTTGCCATCTCGATGGGCGAAGGCACCTGGCTGCCGAAGGATAATCCAGCGACTGCCCTTCACCGGCGCACCGCCGAGGGGCTGCTGGAGGCCGGCTGCGTACGCTTTGGGCGCTTCACCCTCAAATCTGGCATGTTATCACCGATCTATCTTGACCTGCGCCAGCTCGTCAGCTCCCCCGACTTGCTGGCGCAAGCCGCCGCCCTGTACGTTCCGCTGCTGCGCCAGATGGAATTCGACCGCCTGGCGGCGCTGCCTTACGCCGGGGTGCCGATCGGCACGGCGATCAGCCTGCAAACCGGCTGGCCCATGATCTACCCGCGCAAAGAAGCCAAGGACTACGGCACCCAGGTCGAGATCGAAGGCACATTCGAGCCTGGTGAAAAAGTGGTGATCATTGACGACCTGGCAACCACCGGCGAGAGCAAATTCGAGGCCATCAAAAAGCTGGAAGCCGCCGGGCTGGAAATTGCTGGGGTGGTAGTGCTCATCAACCGTGAATCAGGCGCGGCCGAGGCTCTGGCAGAACGTAATATCCCGATGAAATCCGTGTTTACCCTCACCCAGCTGCTGGATATGTGGGAAGAATCTGGCAAGGTCCCGGGTAAATACCTGCACGCCACGCGCCTGTTCTTGCAGCAAGTCCCCTGAAGCCGATGCAGCCTGTACCCTTCACCCGATGAATTACGCGCGCCTCCGCCCGCTGCTCTTCCGCCTGGATCCCGAACGGGCGCATGCCCTCAGCCTGGGGCTGGTGCGCATGGCGGGCGCACTGCCGCCGGTGGGAGCGCTCGTGGGGGCTTATTTTCAAGCGCCCGCAAAACCCATGCAGGCCTTTGGACTGCGCTTTTTGAACCCGGTCGGCCTGGCTGCCGGATACGACAAAGACGGTCTGGGCTGGCGTGGGCTGGCCCGGTTGGGATTTGGGCACCTCGAGCTGGGCACGGTGACACCCCGCCCGCAGCCCGGCAATCCGCGCCCGCGATTATTCCGTATCCCCGAGGAAAATGCAGTCATCAACCGCATGGGGTTTCCAGGTCGCGGGGCTGATTTTTTAAAACAGCGCCTGCAGGGCAAGCGCCCGCCCGGGTTGGTGCTGGGGGTCAACATCGGCGTGAACAAGGATACCCCGCTCGAGCAGGCGCATGAGGATTATTTGTCCCTGCTGCGCACGTTCGCCCCGCTCGCCGATTACCTGGCAGTCAACGTCAGCTCGCCAAATACCGCCGGGCTGCGCAGCCTGCAGGCAGGCAGCAGCCTGAGCAGGCTGCTGGAAATCCTGCAAACGGAGCGCCGGGCTATTGAGAAATCGCTGCGGAAAAACCTGCCGCTGCTGGTCAAGCTGTCCCCCGACCTGGATGAGGCCGGGCTGGACGCTGCCCTGGAGGCCATCCTGGCAGCTGGCATGGACGGGGTAATTGCCACCAACACCACGACCAGCCGCGACCGGCTGCGCTCACCCCTGGGAGCCGAGCGTGGAGGCCTGAGCGGCGCCCCGCTCGAAGCGACCAGTACGGCAGTGGTTGCCAGGATCGTCCGGCTGACCGCCGGCAAGCTGGCTGTGATTGGCGTAGGAGGCGTGATGGATGCCGCCAGCGCCCAACGTAAGCTAGACGCCGGGGCTGTCCTGATTCAGGTCTACACCGGGCTGGTGTACGCCGGGCCCGGCCTGGTGGGCGCGATCGTCCGCGGCCTGGAGTGAGTCCCTCGAATAAAGAGAATATAGGAAATTGATCTGTACACCCGGTTCCGTTTTCTGCTTGGGGCAGGGGATGAAGGGTCTCAAAGTGAAAGGGGATCGAAGAGGCCTGCTGAAAACACGAAAACTAGACTTTAAAAATGTTCCTGCTACGGGATTTTAAACTCAAAGCGGTACGCCCCATTCTCAGGCTGTGTCAGCACCGACGAAGTCCCCACCACCTGGTACCAGGTGTTACCCGGCTTAAACGGAAACGGGCTGCCGTCCGCATCCAGCAGGGTCATCAACGCGTCTGCTGTGAGCCGTGACCAGGTCACTTCATACACCTGCCCGTCGCGGAACAGGTATGCGTCGCCAGTGCCGAGCAGGTCAATTTCAACGATCTCGCTGCCGCCGCCCCCGCGGAAGAAGTACGAGTGGTCCGCCAGGATCACCACCACATTATCGGCGGTCACTGGCTCTTCCGTGGTGCGGTCGATCAGCACATCATACTCTTCGCCGTTCCCGTCATCCAGGCGCGTATCCTGGGAGCGCACGTACAGGTTGGTCTCGGGGTCATAGTCCCAGCGGTTGTAGGAATCCAGCGAGTAGCGCACGCCGACCTGTTCGCCGATCTCTCCCCCGGAGGGCACCTGGGATTCAAAGCGCATGCCATCCAGGTTGGGGGCCTCGTTCGCCAGGTTCTTGGCGCGGATATATTCAGTCAGCTCGGCCGTTCCGCTCAGCAGCAGGCTCTGCCCGGCAGGATCGAAGCGGCACATCGGGGCGCTGGCGGTTGGCGGGCAGACGTTCGTGGCACCTTCCAGCACCAGGTATGGTGAATAGGGCGCATTAAACAGGCGCTGGTTGATGCGCGCGTCGGCGCTGCCGTAGGCAAATATGCTCTTGTACATCTGGATCAGGCTGTCATCCGGCAGGCGAGCCGAGCGGATCGGCCCAATTTGCTCCGCTTCCTGCCCGTAGAAGATGGCATGCAGGCGGGTGATGCCACCGTTATGGTAATACTCCCACACCAGATCCGCTGAATTAATGCCAAACGGCGGGCGGCCATAGCGCGGGAAAAGCTGGATTTTTACTGCCACTGGCTTGCGCTCCAGCAGTTCTGGGTCGGCGACTTCCAGCCCGGTCAGTGGATTAACCCCCGCCGGGAAGCCGGTTGGCCCGACCTCGATGACCGCCTGGGTGGGCACAGGGGTCTCGGTGGGAGTGGCGGTGGCTGTACGGGTAGGGGTGACTGTATATGTTGAGGTAGTCGTTAATGAGGGTGCTGCTGTTGCTGTTTCCGTTTCCAGGGGGGTAGGGGCGCCGCGTGCGCACGCCGCGAGCAGGATACTGAGCAGCAAACTGAACAGCGCAACGATCAGCATTTTCTTCAACATGGACGGATTGCTCCTGGTTTATCCCTGGCATTTCCCAGGGGTGAAATACAGGCGAAACTTTTCGTGGTTACCTGCGTATAACGTATATGGATTGGCTCTGGTTCCATATTCGGCCGCGGCTGTTCCCAATCAGCGCGTACCTGAATGGGTAATCTGCCTGAATTGGCAATCATACTACGTTGTGAAAGCTTTGCCAAATGTCGCTTGCCTTTTTACTAAAAGCACCTATAATTTTGGGATATGGAAGAAACCCCGCTGACTCTACCACCGGGCAGGCTGGCAGAGTCACCTGCCAGCCGCCAGATCCCCTGGAAATGGCTGTTGTTTGGGGCGCTGGCCATCGTATCTCTCATCTGGCTGAACAATACACCTGCTGGTCTGGCTGGCAAAGCCGACGCAATCGGGTATGCCGTCTGCCACCGCATCGATGCCCGCTCCTTTCACCTGGGCGAGCGCACGATGCCGCTGTGCGCGCGCTGCTCGGGGATGTACCTGGGTGTAGTGCTGGGACTGGCCTACCTGGCCGTGATCGCTCCCAAAGCTGGCGGCATGCCGCCGCGCCGCGTCCTGGCTGCGTTAGGCGGGCTGGGTCTGCTGTTTGCTGTGGATGGGATCAATTCGTACCTGCACTTTTTCCCAAACGCGCCGGGATTGTACGAGCCAAACAATACCCTGCGCCTGCTCACAGGCACAGGCGTAGGGCTGGCGATCGCCGCAGTGGTTTACCCGGCTTTCAACCAGACTGCCTGGCGGGAATGGCAGCCCCGACCGGCTTTAGGAGGTCTGCGCAGCCTGGCGCTTCTGCTGGGTTTGGGGCTGGTCGTCGACGGTCTGGTGCTGACCGAAAATTCCCTGCTGCTTTACCCGCTGGCATTAATCAGCGCCGCAGGTGTGCTTTTACTGCTATCATTGGTGTACGGGATGGTCTTTATGATGGTCTTCCGGCTGGAAAACCGGCTTCAACGCCTGGCGGACCTGGCAGTGCCATTAGCAGCGGGCCTGCTGCTGGGCATCCTGCAAATTGGCCTTATCGATTTGGGCCGCTACATCCTCACCGGCACATGGGAGGGTTTTAAGCTTGGATAATATCATTCATGGAGGTTTCTGATGGACATCTTTTCCGCATTAGGGCTTGCCGCAAGCGCCGGCTTAAATGCCTATATCCCGCTGTTGGTGGTGGCTTTGCTGGCGCGTTTCACCAACCTGGTCACCCTTGAGAACCCGTGGAATGCGCTCACCAGCTGGTGGGTCATCGGGCTGCTGGTGGTATTAATTCTGATCGAGTTTTTTGCCGATAAGGTTCCGGCTGTCAACCATGTCAACGATGTCATCCAGACCTTTGTCCGTCCGGCAGCCGGGGCGATCCTGTTTGCCGGGAGCGCCAAGGTGCTGACAAACATCCACCCCGTGCTCTCGCTGGCGGCGGGTATCCTGGTGGCAGGCACGGTGCACGCAGTGAAAGCGGCTGCGGTGCGTCCGGCAGTCACCGTGACAACGGCCGGGGCCGGCAACATACCGGTATCCATTGCCGAGGACATTATTTCCACCTTTTTATCCATCCTGGCAATCCTGATCCCGGTCTTGATTGCAATTGTATTGATCCTGTTGACCGCCCTGGTTGTGTGGTGGTTGTGGCGGCGTGCCAACCGGCAGAGGATGACACCAACTTCAAGCTGATCCAGCATGTTTACAGAATGAGGAGAAACGCATATGAGTGAAGAATTGAACATAACTGTGTCCGAGACGCGCACTAGCACTCTGGCAATCGTCAGCTTGATTGCCGGAATCGCCGGCTGGACCTTTTTCCCGCTGTTGGGGTCCATCGTCGCAGTCATTACTGGGCACCTGGCTAAAAAAGAGATCAATGAGAGCGGCGGTTTGGTGGATGGCGGTGGGTTTGCCACCGCCGGGCTCATCCTGGGCTACCTGAGCCTCGGTCTCGGCCTGTGCTTCTGCCTGTTTATCCTTGGGATCCTGCTGTTCGTGATCCCGATCTCAATTTCCACCAGCTACAGCCTGCTGGCAGTCAGTGCCCTGTTCGTCTAGAGGATGAAAACGGATGAGCGATTCAACACCCCCACCCCTACCCCCGGCTCCCGAGCTGTATACCGAACCCCCCAAAAAAAGCAACACCACCCTGATTATCGTCGTCATCATCCTGGTGGTGCTGTGTCTGTGCTGCGTGATTGCTGGCAGCAGCGGCGTCTGGTTGTGGAATAACGGCGACCGGCTAATCGACCAGCTCTTCTCCTTGAACCAGTCCGTTTTGTTGCTGGTCTGAACGCAAACATCACTAAAACCAGATCAAAACGCCCGCGGGCTTTCGCGCCCGCGGGCGTTTTCTTTAGGAATTTGCTGAAATTCGCGGGTCAAAATTGGGCTGCAGCCTTCAGCCCAATTTACTTCGTAAATTGCTTGGCGAGCTGCGTTGCAGACTGCGCTGCAAATTTTGCCGCAAATTGCGCTTGGAGCTCCACTAAAGCCGCAAGCGCAGCCTGGCGCGTCTCCTCATCCAGGTCCAGCTCCTGGAACTCATCTTCGTCAAGAACCAGCTGGTGCCCATCCGGAAAAACGAGCAGGTCCAGGGCCAGGTCCCGGTAGGAAACGCTGTCGTCGACGATCTCGGCTGGGCAGCCCACGTTGCAGTACCAGCCCTTCAGGCGGTCATCCTGGCGATCGTGGATCGCAAAGATGTTGTACCAGCGCTGGCTGAAAAACGTCTCTATGAAGCGGTCGTGGTGCAGCAGGGACAGCCCATGAAAAAGCCGGTCTTCACGGTCAAAACGAGCTTCGAGGCGCACAAAATCTGGGCCGCGCGCGATCACGCGGCCGGTATAACGCCAGGTTTCGGCGCCGTTTTCGTCCAGCTTGCGCACCAGGATTTCCGGGCGTCCGCCTGCCTGAACGCCATCCGTATTGGCAGACGGTTTATTTTTCAATTGGCGCACCTACCAGGTTGCCCCACTCGGTCCACGAACCATCGTAATTTTTCACATCCGGGTAGCCCAGCAGGTACTTGAGCACAAACCAGGTCAGGGAGCTGCGCTCGCCGATCCGGCAGTAGGCAACCACTTCTTCATCAGGCTGGATGCCCTGTCCCTGATACAGGGCCCGCAGTTCATCAGGGTCTTAAAAGTGCTGTCGGTCTCGTTGACTGCCTGGCTCCAGGGGATATTGACCGCTCCCGGAATATGCCCGCCGCGCGTGGCGCCCTCCTGTGGATAGTTGGGCATGTGAATCAGCTCGCCGGTGTATTCCTTCGGCGAGCGCACATCCACCAGCGGTCGGCTGGCCTTGATTTGGTCAAAGACATCATCGCGGAAGGCCCGGATGCTGTCATTGCGCGGGCGGGCTGTGTACTCAGTCCTCGGGTAAGCAGGCACTTCCCGGTTCATGGGGCGACCTTCCTGCTCCCACTTGACCCGCCCACCGTTCATGATCTTCAGGTTGGTATGCCCGTAATACTCGAACAACCAGAGGGCATAACAGGCGAACCAGTTGCTCTTATCGCCGTAAAACACCACCGTGGTGTCATTGTCGATGCCCAGGCGTTCGCACAGGTCTTCGAACTGCTCCCGGGTCAGAAAATCGCGGTTGGTAGGATGCTGGAGCACCGTAAACCAGTCCACCTTGACCGCGCCGGGGATGTGCCCGCTCTCATAAAGCAGGGCATCTTCATCGGACTCGACAATCCGCACCTGCGGTTCTTCTAGGTGCTCGGCGACCCAGCTGGTTTCCACCAGGTATTCCGGAAACGCATATCCGTCTCGGCATTATTAATCCTCCGTCCAACTTAGCTAAATATTTATGAAGATATTATAAAAAATTACCCGTGCTACGTCAAGCAGCACCTACTCAATTTACCATCACGTTTAATTCCACAGCTCCCCGCCGGACTTCACCGGGCTGGTTCTGTGGTTTTTTTGCAATGACAACTCGTCCTAAGACTGCCTGTTCTTTTGATGTGTGGCAATGCATAGAAAGGACAAACAACCTTTACTCTCCTACCGGTAGGATCTGCAACGCGTCGGCGGGGTCAAAGCAGACTTCCAGCGTCCCGCCGGGCTCCGGCAGAGCCTGGCGGGACGGGAGCTCAAATACAAGCCTTTCGCCGTCCACGTCGACCAGCACTTCCTGCAGGCTGCCCCGGAAGCTTTTTTCAAGCAGCGTGCCGCATAGCTCGCAATCCAGCCCCCCTCCCAGCCGGACCGCGTCAGGGCGCAGCAGTACCAGCACGCTGCTCCCGGGACTCGCCCCCGCAGTCAGCTCACCCTGCGGGGCGGGCCACCGCCCCAGGCTGGTCTCCAAGAAGCGCTGTCCATCCTGCTCCACCAGCCGCGCCTGCAGGATGTTCTCCAGTCCCAAAAACCGGGCAGTAAATTCGCTGCGCGGCCGGGCGTACAGTTCCTGGGGCGTACCCACCTGTTCCACCTGCCCCTGGTGCAGCAGCACCACCTCGTCTGCCAGGACGAACGCCTCCTCCTGGTCGTGGGTGACGTATACCGCCGTCTGGTGGGTCTGGCGCAGGATGCGGCCCAGGTCGATCGCCAGGCGCTCGCGCAGCAGGCGGTCCAGGGCCCCCAGCGGCTCGTCCAGCAGCAGCAGGCGCGGGCCAGGCGCCAGGGAGCGCGCCAGCGCCACCCGCTGCTGCTCCCCGCCCGAGAGCGTGCTGACATCCCGTTTTTCGAACCCGGGCAGCCCCACCAGCTCCAACACTTCGCCGACCCGCCGTGCGATCACCGCTTTTTCCTGTCCCTCCATCTGCAAGCCAAAGGCCACGTTCGCAAACACGTCCATGTGCGGAAAGAGCAGGTAATCCTGGAACATGAACCCGAACTGGCGGGCGTGGACCGGCACCGCCAGCACCGACTGCCCGTCCCACAGCACATCGCCGCGGTCAGGCTGCTCGAGCCCGGCGATGAGATTGAGCAGTGTGGATTTACCGCTCCCGCTTGGTCCCAGCAGCGCCACCACGGTCCCCGCCGGGACATTCAGCGAAACATCGCGCAGCACCCACGTTCCGCCGTATTGTTTCGCTACATCCTGGACGCGCAATCCCGCCATCACTGCCTCAGAACTCGCCTACGTCGCCAATGCGCAGGCGCTCGATGGCGAGCATCCCCGCTAGGCACACCACCATCAGGATGGTGCTCAATGCTAGCGCCTGCCCGTAATTCAGTGCGCCAGGGCGGCCCAGGAAGCGGTAGATAGCAACCGGTACGGTCGGATATTCCGGGCGTGCCAGGATGGCAGTCGCCCCAAATTCCCCCAGCGAGATCGTAAAGGCAAACGTCGCCGCCACCAGCACAGCCCGCCCCACCAGCGGCAGATCCACCCGGCGTACCACCTGCATGGGTGAGGCTCCCAGCACAGCCGCCGCGAACCGCAGGCGCGGCTGGACGCTTTGCAGGGAAGGCACCAGGCTGCGCACCACGAATGGAAACGCCACCAGGGTATGCGCCAGGGGAATCAGAAGCACCGAAGCGCGCAAATCCAACGGCGGCTGGTCGAGGGCGATTACAAACCCCAGCCCCAGGGTGACCGCCGATGTGCCGATGGGCAGCATCAACAGCGGGTCCATTACCCGGTTGGCAGTTCGCAGCGGGCCCAGGGCGGGGCGCGCCAGCGCCCAGGCTGCTGGCAGCCCCAGGATCAACGCCAGCAGGACGGTCAGCAGGGCATAACCCAGAGAAATCGCGACCGAAGTGACGGGCGAGACAAAGAACAGCGACTGGCGCTCATTCTCCACCAGCGCCCGGTAATAATCCAGGGTAAAGCCGCGCTGCACCTCCCCGGGCTGGCCGCGCTCCCGCTCCAGGCGGGTGACTGAGCGTACTGCCAGTGAGATTAGCGGCGCGACCAGCAGCACCACCAGGATGACGACCAGTATCCCCGCCAGCAGGCGCTCGCGCCAGGTACGCAGCGTGCGGCGGTTGTAGGCCTGCGAGCGCAGGCTCAATGAGCGCCCAACGCGCGCCGACAGGCGCGTATAAACCACGGTCAGGGCCAGCGTGCAAGCCAGCTGGACGAGCGACAGCGCCGCCGCCAGGGGCAGGTTGAACAGAGCGGTAGACTGGTAGTAGATTTCGGTCTCGATGGTGGAGAAACGCGGCCCGCCCAGGATCAGCACCACGCCAAAAGAGGTGAAATTGAAGATGAACACCAGCAGGGTCGCTGCCAGGATCGCCGGCGAGAGCAGGGGCAGGGTCACCCGCCGAAAGGCGTGCAGTTGCGTGGCCCCCAGGACGCGCGCAGCTGAGCCCAAGCGCGGGTCGAGGCGCGACCAGAAGTCCCCCACCAGACGCAGCACGATGCTGGTGTTGTAAAACACGTGCGCCACAATGATCGCAGTGAACGTGTTGGCAAACTCAACTGGCGGCTGCGGCAGGTTGAACAGGTTCATCAAGCCCAGGTTCAGCCAGCCGCGCGGCCCCAGCAGGGCGTTAAAAGCGGCCGCGACCACCAGAGTCGGCATGACAAACGCAACCCCGGTTAGGGCGCGCAGCAGGCTTTTGCCGGGAAATTCGTAGCGCGCCAGTAAGTAAGCTCCGGGCAAGCCCAGCAGCAAGGTCAGCAGGGTGGAGAGCGCTGCCTGGTAAAAGGTGAAGCCGATCACCCGCAGGATGGAAGGAGAAAACAGGTCCGCCCAGACATCGCTCAGATTCGCCGCCCGGCTGAAGCTCAACTGCAGGATGCTGGCAAGCGGGTAGAAATAAAACAACCCCAGGAAAAGCGCCGGTCCGAGCCACAACAGCAGCGCCAGCCATACCTGGCGGCGGGGGCGCGCGGGTTTGACGACCGCCGCGTTGGGAGGCAGGAGCGTTTCGCTCACCGCAGGACCGCCGCCGTCCAGTCCCGGATCCAGGCTTCCCGGTTGGCGGCAATTGCCGCCGGGGCCAACCGCGCGGGATTCTCCGGCACCGCCAGGTAGCGCTGGAAAGTCGCATCTAATTTGGCCTGCGGGTTGACCGGGAACACGTACATCTTCAGCGGCAGATCCTCCTGGAAGGGAATGGAGAGCATATAATCCACCCATTTTTGCGCCAGGTCCTGGTTCTTGGTGCCACCCAGGATACCTACGAACTCGATCTGCCGGAAGCAGGTGCCGTCCGCCACGATCGCCCCGGTGGGCGGCTCGCCCAGCGGGTCACTGGAATCGATCACCTCGAACGGCGGGCTGGAGCCGTAGGATACCACCAGCGGGTATGTCCCGTCCCACTGGCTGAACTCGCTGTAGTAGGCGGTTTCCCAGTCGTTTACCACCCTGACTTCGTTCACCGCCAGCTTCTCCCAGTAGTCCAGGTAGCCCGGATCGCCATAATGGGCTATCGTCGCCAGCAGGAACGCCAGCCCGGGCGAGGAGGTCGCCGGGTTTTCAACCACCAGCAGGCCCTTGTATTCCGGTTTCAGCAGGTCTTCAAACGAGGTGGGCAGCGTCAGGTTATTCTCTTCAAAATAGCGCCGCTCATAATTAATGCATACATCACCGTAATCCACCGGTAGAGCACGCTGCTGAGGGTCCAGCTTGAATTCGTCCGGGATGGATGCCAGCAGCGGCGAGGCGTAGGAGGTGAAGATGCCCTCTTCCAGCGCCCGGCTCAAAAAGGTATTGTCCAGGCCGTAAAAGACATCTGCCGGGGGATTATCTTTCGCCAATATCAAGCGGTTGAGCGCCGAACCAGCATCCCCTCCAGAAATAAAGCGCACAAAAGCATTATTGGCAGCTTCGAAAGCCGCCACCACATCAGGGGAAACATCGAACGAATCGTGGGTAAAAACGGTTAAGGTGCGCGGTTCCGGTGTGACTCCAGTCGTGACACCTGAGGTAACACCTGGGGTCGCTGCGGGCTGGCAGGCTGCAAGCAGGAAGACCCCTGCCAGGATCAGCCAGGTACTCCTTTTCATCAGGACGCCTCCTGTTCTACGGATAATTGCTTCGGCCCGGTCAGGTGCATGCACACCAGAGTGCCCTGTGCCAGGGTGATTTCCGCCCGAATCCCCAGCAGCACGTTGCTCACACCGCGTGCCAGGCCAAAGTCCAGGCGCTCGTTCCGCAGGGGATATTCCAGCCCGGACGTACTGACGCCTTCCGCGTCGCCCCCCACCGGGATCAGGGAAATTGTGTCGCCGGGTCGGCCTTCGATCGCCAGCGGGCGGTCCGGGCTCGCCAGGAGCACTCGCTGCGGGCCAGACACCAGCTCGATGCGCAGCGCCTGGAAGGCAGGGTGCGCCAGCAGCAGGATGTTCGCCAGGCTCATATCCCAACGCGCACCCAACGCGCCCAGGATGGTGACCTCCTGCGCGCCGGTTTCCAGTGCGGCGTGCAGCGCCAGCTCTAGGTCGGTTTCATCCTTGGCAGGCGGGTGCGCGCTCAGGTGTGCCCCGACGGATTCCAACCGGCCCAGCTCGGCATCGTCCAGCGAGTTGAAATCGCCGATCACCAGCCAGGGGGTGATACCCAGCTTCAAGCAGTGCCGTCCGCCACCGTCGGCGGCAATCACCAGATCCGCAGCCCGGGCAAGGCGGCGGGCCTGGTCGGGGTCGGGCAGCTCACCGTTGGCAAAAATCAGGGCTTTCAAACAAAAATCCTCCTCCGGTGTTTTCCGGGGAGGGGTTTTGTGTGTGTCCGTTCAGCGATTCCTCCGCCGGTATTACCCGGTTCAGGTTCGCGGGTCGAAGGCAAGCGGCCTTCCTCTCAGCCCGGCTGTTCCGAGCTCCCCGTGCCTAGATCGAATGTCATGTTCCGTAAGCTGGCAGGTATAGTTGCCAGCTTACCTAATTAAGTATAAAGTAGCCGCATAAAGATTGTCAAGTTTCGCGGCGATACCGGGATTTTCGACTGTCCTTGGTCAGCTCACGAATTAATGCGGCGTATCAACGGAACCTTTTTTGCAATTCCTCCAACCGCTGAACCATGATGGCTTCCAGTGCATCCGGATAAGGGATGGCATACTTGTTGGCAAGCGGCTTGGCTAATTCTTTGTAAACCTCAACTATTTTGAAACTCGCGGCAAGCATGGCATCGATCTCAACGGGACACAGGGTGCCATCCAGTTCGGAGAGCTGCCCGGCAGGTACCACCTGATCTACTTTGAAAAAAGGCTCGTCGCCTGCATCCGGATCCAGGTAATTTTGCCGCATCCGTAAAAGGTTACAACAAACCCGGCGGAGAACGTCAAGCTGGCCTGACGCCCACCATTTATGTCCGCGCCCGATCGCGGTGATGAGATGGGACAAGTCATGCCAGAACCAAAAGACCATTCGCCGCAGATTTTCGACCTGTTCCATGGGGTCAGGATCCACATAAGCGAATTCCACGCCAGCCAGGATCCCGGTTTTGTCTACCAGCACCCGGTGCGGCCCGCCGTGAAGATGGGCGAATGCGCTCGCCCGCCCAATTCCCAATTCACCTTCAGTGCCATCGGCGAAGATGAAGAAAATGTGGGTTGAGAGATCGAAGTCTTCAACGAAAACCGGTGTACCCAGGAATTGCAGAAATTCAACACGGGCGTTAATAAACTCATCGTAAGCAACATCCGAAACGATGATGTACAGGTCAACGTCAGAGTAGCGATCGGCTGTACCCCTGGCATAAGAACCGCCCAGAAATGCCGCCTGGATGCGGTCATCCAATTGGCAGGCGGATGTGAAACGATCGATGAGCTTATCGTGGTGGGGAAGTAATTGAGTTTTATCAGGTGCCATCTTTTCTCACTGGTGACTGCTCACAATTGGGCAACCCGGACGATCTTATCTAACATTTTCTGCAGGCAGCAATTCAGATCTGCCTTTTTTTTAGATCGGTCAAGCTGCCCATGAAGCCAGATCACCCAGGCTCATATTCCTCCCGAACCGCCTTTGTTCCAATCAATTTCCTGGAGATGAACCAGATTGTATCACCCTTCCAAAACATGCTTGTCTGGAACCCGTTGAGTTGGAAAACCGCAGCGTGACATTTGGCTTTTACCCTCAGACCGTTCCAACCCGGCTGTGACTGTGTTAATATTTTCTGGTCAAGGGAGGAAGTTAATTGTTTCGCGGTTTACTGGCTTAGCCCAGGATCCGCACTAATCGCCTGGTAGTCTTTCCTGAACAATTCGCTCGCGCGCTGCATGGGAGTTACAATGCGAAAAATCTGGCCATTTTCTTTCAACGTCTTTTTCTACGCAGGCTTTGCCTTTGCAGCCCCGTTTTTCGTACTCTATGAACAGAGCCTCGGGTTCAGCGGCGCGCAAATCGGACTCCTGTCCGGGATTACGCCGCTCATCACTATGATCGCGGCGCCCCTCTGGACAGCCTTCGCTGATGCAAAGCAGCGCCACCGGCTCGTGATGAGCCTGGCACTGCTGGTGGGAGCCCTATCCATTTCGGCCTATCCTTTCATTACTACCTTCGCGCTTATCTTGCTGGTGGCTCTGGTTTTCAGCGCATTCCTCGCCCCTGTTACATCTCTCGCCGACAGCGCGACCATGTTCATGCTCGCCGACAAGAAAGAAATGTACGGACGGATCCGCCTGGGCGGGACGATTGGCTTTGGGCTGGCAGCCTCTATCGCCGGGGTGCTGGTCCAAACCTATGACCTGCGCGTGGCGTTCTGGGGTTGTGGAATCCTGCTCGTGCTGGCGTATTTGATCAGCCAGAAATTCATTTACAGCCCCCAGAGCAGCGGCGGCTCGCCCAGGCAGGGCATGCGGGCATTGCTCACCGACATCCGCTGGTTGTTGTTCCTGGTTTTAGCCTTCGTCGGCGGGCTGGCGCTTGCCGCAACAAACAGCTATCTTTTCCCCTATCTCAACGAGCTGGGCGCCAGCGAATCCATGATGGGGCTGGCGCTTACCCTGGGAACCATCTCTGAGATACCGGTGCTTTTTTACGGGCACCATCTCCTCCGGCGCTTCAAGCCGTATGGGCTGCTCATCCTGGCAATGATTATCACCGGCGTACGCCTGCTGGCATTTGCCATCGCCGGCACACCAGCCCAGGTGCTTTTCGTCCAGATCCTCAACGGTCTGACGTTTCCAGCCATGTGGATAGCGGGCGTTGCCTACGCCGATCAAAATGCTCCTGCCGGGCAGAGTGCAACGGCACAGGGGTTGTTCGGTGCGATGGTATTCGGTTTCGGCACCGCGGTCGGTGGTTTTATCGGCGGGCTGCTGCTGGTAAGCTTAGGCGGGCGGGGGATCTACCTCGTCTTCGGAGTTATCGTGCTCGTTGCCGTGGCAGGTGTGGCGCTGGTGGAGCGAGCGCTGCCAAAAAAACCAGATTTCCCCTCTCCTGCTGTGATCCAGTAAGCGAACTGCGTTGAATTGCGGGGCGCTGTTCGCCAGAAAGTACCATCAATGGCCCCGGCTTCTCCCACTCCCCCTCACCGCACCCGCCGTTTCCACTCCTCTTTCAATTGCAGCTGGGTCGGGCTTTCCCCGGATTTCAACAGCAGGAAGTCGCTCATCAAGCGGTTGAACTTACTCGGGTCGTCCAGCATGGGAAAATGGCCCGACTGATCGAAAAAGATCGAATGCATGTGCCCCGGCAGGTCTGCCAGGTGGGCGTCCGGGTTGCCCACCGGCAGCGCCAGGTCTGCGAGCCCGTGCACCACCAGCATCGGGGTCTGCACCTGCCCGGTGGTATTCAATAACTGGTCCGGTTCCAGCCCATTAATCGAGGTGGCAATCGCCTGGGCATCGGTCTTTTGAGCCTCGCTGCGCACGGCCTCTGTGCTGCTGGTGCGCGCCAGCAGCCATTCTGCCAGCTCCTGAGGGGTGTCGCTCAGCAGGCGCGGGTTAATTGTTGCCGTGCCCACCGGCAGGCTGACTGCCATCACCCGGTCGACGAATGCCGGATAACGCGCCGCGAACAGCAGCCCCGCCACCGCCCCCAGCCCATGCCCGATGATCGCCACCCTAGCGATACCCAGGTGCTCCAGGAAGGCGTGCAGCAGGTTTACCTGTTCCAGCAGCAGGTAGTGGTCGGCGTGCTTGGCGGTGTCCCCAAATCCCCAAAAATCGAGCGCATAGGTGCGGTAAGAAATCGAAGCCGCCTGCATGGCAGGGATCCAATAGCGCCAGGAGCCCACCCACCCGTGCAGAAACAGCACCGGGCGGCCGCGGCCCAGCACCTCGTAGTGCACGATTTCGTTCTGCAGGATAACGGCGCTCATAATTACACCGCAGCTTTAATCCTTATGCGGTCCCGTAAGTTGCCAGGATCTCCTGGACACGCGTCGCAAGCTGGTCGGGTGCGAATGGCTTGAGGATATATTCAACCGCCCCCACCCGCAGCCCGGTCTGGACCTCGGATTCCTGGCCTTTGGCCGACAGGAAGACAACCGGGATCTGGGAAATGCTTTCTTCTGCCTTGATGCGCTGGCAGGCCTCGTAGCCGGTCATGCGCGGCATACGCACATCCATCAAGATCAAGTCCGGCGGATTCTCTGCCATCTCCAGCGTCGTTTCATACGCTTCCTGCCCGTTGGAGGTGGCAATAACCTCGTGACCGGCAAACTGCAAAGTAAAAGTAATCAAATCCCGGATGTCGCGCTCGTCTTCTGCGATCAAAATTTTTGCCATGTGTACCTCACCAAAATAGCGTTTTGTGACTCAGCGATCTTCGAAAGAGGTCGATTCCATCAGCTCAGCCAGCTCACCGTTTGCAGCCGGCAGCGTAAATGAAAAAACGCTGCCATCACCTGCTCTGCCCGTGCTGTACACCCAGATGCGCCCATGATGCATTTCCACCAGGTTCTTCACTACCGCCAGCCCCAGCCCGGTGCCGGGCGTCTCCAGCACAAGCGGGTCCTCGCCGCGGTAAAAGCGGTCAAAAATTTGCGCCTGGTCAGCAAGCGGGATGCCGATCCCGTTGTCCTGCACGTCCACCTGCACCTCGTTTTCCCCGGGGGTCAGCCGGATCACGATCTTACCGCCAGCGGGGGTGTAATGGTAAGCGTTGTCCACCAGGTTGTCGATAATCTGACGTACACGCTCGCCGTCCGCCAGCACCAGGGGCAGTGCATCGCGCGCATCCAGCTTGATCTTGACCGGACGGCGTTCGCGTTCGGACCGCCGATGCAGCTCCGCGGTGATATCCGCAGCGATGAGCTGCAGGTCGATAGGTTGAATGCTCAGGTTGATCTTGCCTGCTTCTAGGCGCGAGACCTCCAGCAGGTCGTTCACCAGCACCACAAGCCGTTCGGTGTTGCTTTTAACCACGTTCAGGAAGGCGCGCTGCTGCTCGCTTAAATCGCCCGTCGCCCCCATCAGCAGGATATCCACGTAACCCTTGATTGAGGTCATCGGGGTGCGCAGTTCGTGGCTAACGTTAGCCACGAACTCGGATTTCAGGCGGTCCACTTCCACCTCGTGGGTGATATCGCGGAAAATCGAGACCGTTCCCAGGAATTCGCTGCGCAGCCGTACCGGAGCCAGGTGCACCGAGACCACCCGCCCGTCGTCCAGCTCGAGCTGCTCGGCATACACATCGCCCTCCTGGTACGAGTCGGGCTTGCGTGACCAGGTATGGATGGTGTTCATCCACGAGCGCGCCTCTTTGCCAAACAGTCCGGTGAAACTTTCCAGGGGTTTAGACTGCACCTGGCTGCGCTTGAGCTCCAGGACGCGCTCCGCCGAGGCGTTGAACAGGGTGATCTGGCCCAGGCTGTCTGTCACCAGCACCCCATCTGCCACAGCTTCCAGGATGGCCTGCGAGCGGCTCATTTCGATGTGCTGGGTGCGCAGCATATCACCCAGGCGCTCGGCCTGGTCGCGGATCAGGCGGTACAGCTTGGAGTTATTGATGGCGACAGCAATTTGCTTGGCAGTCGCCTGCACCAGGTCCATATCATCAGTCGAAAAGTGATCGGGCGAGCGGTGGAACAGCATCAAGACCCCCAGTACATCCTCGCCCACCATCAGGGGCGCCACCAGCGCGCTGCGGTGGTCTGACTGCCCGTCAGAAACCCGAATCCAACGTTCGTCCTGGCGCACATCGGGCACGAGCGTCCCCACCCGATGCTGGATAACCCAGCCTGCCAGGCCTTCATCGATGCGCATTGGCAGGGTTTCGCCGCCCTCCGGGGCAGGTTTGGCATACCCAAATGAAGCTCGCCGAAGCAGGTTCACCTCGCCGATTTCCACTAACAGGATGGTAGACTGCTCTGCACCGACGATCTGGTTGATTAAACCCAGGGTGCGGTTCAGCACGATATCCATATCCAGGCTGGCAGAAAGCTCGGTGATGATGCGCAGCAGCGTTTCCGTGCGGCTGTGCTCCATCTCCAGCTGCTGGGTGCGTTCCTGCACGCGCAGTTCGAGCTCTGTGGCATAGGCCTGCACCTGGCCAAAAAGGCGGGCGCTGTCCAGGGCGGTTGCCAGCTGGTTGCCAATCTGGCTCACCAGCGGCAGGTGCTCGGCATTGAACGGCCCACCTTCCGCTCCCGCAATCGAAAGCACCCCAAAGATCTCGCCGCGCACCATAAGGGGTACCCCCAGCCACATTGCCAGCGGCAGCTCAGATTCGAATCCCAGCGCAGCCTGTAATTCTGCCGGGTCCGGCGGCAGTGGCGCCCGCAAGGCCTGCCCGCTGGCGGCTACCTGCAGCGCAAGGTTGGCCTCTCCAGCCTCCAGTGTGGCTGTACGGCGGTCGCTGCCTTCCGCCAGTGACACTTTCCAGCTGCTTTCGCCTTCTCGAGTCGCGACCGCCACCTGCGCTACGGCGAATGCTTCCTGGAGATGGGTAAATGTGACTTCCACCAACCGCGCCTCGTCCAGCAGGTTGGCGATGCCGGTGCTGAAATCGAACAGCAGTGCCAGATCGGCGCTGCGCTGGCGGGTTTCGGTGTACAGGCGGCTGTTTTCAATCGCCACGGCAATTTGGGCTGCGACGGTCGATACCAGGCGCACATCGTCCGGAGTGTAGGCGTCACTCCGGTCGGGCGACTGCACGGCAATCACCCCGATGACCCGTTCGCCAACCATCAGCGGCACCCCCAAGTACGAACGCGCCTGGAGCTGCCCGTATTGTTGGGCATCCAGGGTCTCTAATTGGGCGCTTACCTGGTCTCCCACGAGCAGCAGCGGGCTGCCAGTCTGGATGATATGCCCGGTCAGCCCGGCAGGCGGGCGTGGCTCCAGCTCGATCCGCTCACCACCTTCGTACACAATTGGGAAGCTCACCTGGTCCTGAGCGGCATCGTACAGAGCCAGGTACAGGTTATCAGTCGCCACAATCGCCTTCAACTGCTCGGGCAGGCGGACAAATAACTCCTGCAGGTCGATGGTGGCGGAAATATTCTGCGAAATCTGGTTAATTGCGGCCAACTCATTCAGGCGCAGTCGGGATTCCTCGTACAGCTGAGCATTCTGGACTGAGATCGCCGCCTGGGTAGTAATGGTGCGGGTGACATCGATTTCATCCACTGTGAACCGGCGGTGGCGGCGCGCCTCGTGTACCAGGACAACGCCTTGCAGCTCACTGCCTGCCACCAGGGGCACTGCCAACAGCGCAAGCGTGCCGTGGCGCTCGAAATAGGCCAGCAGCGGTGCCAGCTCAGGCTCATCAGCAATTGCCTCACCGTTATACACCCCGGGGGCCTCGTGCATGCTGGTGAAAAATTGCGCTTCTGGCAGCAGGATTGGCAGCTGCTCCGCCTTTTGGGGTGCTTCGGCCCAAACATTCGCCTGCCCCAGGCGGTTAAAAAGCAGGATGGAAACCGCCGAACAGCTCACCTGGCGCTGGATCTCGCTCAAGATTGTGCGCAAGATCTGGCTGATATCCAGCGAACTGGAGAGGGCTGTGGCAAAGCGGTTGACCGCCGTCAGGCGCTGGGTCTGCTCATCCAGCTCGAGCGCCCGGCGCAGGCTGTCATCAAACAGCATCGCGTTCTGCAAGGAGACTGCGGCCTGGCTGGCAAAGGCCGTCAGCACCTGGATCGTCTCGGGCGCGTAGTAACCGGCTTCCGCTTTCTCAAGGGCGATCACCCCAATCACATCCCCTTTGCCAATCAACGGCAGCCCCAACCAGGACAGATTGGGCGCCTGGTCCAAGACCGGGAAGCGCTCATCCAACCGCACATCGTCCACAACAATCGGCTTGCCCGATGTGATCATCTGCTGCAGCAGCAGGCTATCCTCGGCTGCCACCGTCAGGCCAATCCGTTCCTCCCGGTCGGTGAAGCCTTCCACTGCCATGACCGTTAGCTGGTCGCCGTAGCGCAGCCACAGCGTGGCATTCTCGAACGCGGTCACTGAGCGCAGCCGCGCCAGCAGCCCGGCGATCAGCTCGTCGCTTTGCAGGTTGGCACTCATCTCACCCGCTGCGGCAGTCAAGGACTGCAGCTGCATAGCGCGCTGCTCGGAAGCCTGGAACAGGCGCGCGTTCACCAGTGCCAGGGCCGTCTGCGGGGCCAGCGAGTCGATCAAAGACTGGTCTTCCGGGCTGAAGCCGGCCGCACTGCGGAAATCATCCAGCACCAGCACACCCAGAGGCTGGTCACCGGATTGGATCGGCACCAGCAGGCTGGAGACCGGCAGCCGCCCAGCGACGGCTTCCTGGTAGCGCAGCAAATTCTCCTGCCCCAGGTTGTAATCATTTACAAAGTTGACCTCATCCACCCGCAGTGTGCGTCGCTCGCTAAACGCTCGACCCGGCAGCGAGCCTACCAACGGGAACACCATGCCAGTCAAGGCAGTGGAATCCGGGTATCCCTGGGCTGCCCGGACGTTCAGGCTGCCTGCCAGGGCATCCCACAGCAGCACCATCCCGCCCTGTGCATTTTGGGCCACTTTGAGCGAGGTTTCAATCAAAGCATCCAGGATCGAGGTCGGGTCGAGGCTGCCCAGCTCCTGGCTGAAACGCAGAAGCAGGTCCACTTCCTGCAACCTCAGACTGGTTTCCGCAAGCAGGGATATGTTGCGCAGTGCCAATGCTGTCTGCGCGCCTAACATCCGGAACAGGTCAACATCTTCGGCTTCAAAGGCTGCCAGAGGAGTGCGGCGAATGAGGAGCACAGCGGCATCCACTCCCTGGCTGCCCTGCACCGGGAAACACACAAATGCCTGGGCGGCAGCAGCCTGTAATAGCGCGGTCGCCTGCCAGTCTTCCTCTGCCGCGAGCTCCGGAACCAGCAGAATCTCCCCGTTTTGCATGCACATCCGCAGCGGGTTGCGCTGGCCCAGCAAGGAATTCAGGCTTTCGGGATCTGCCACCGATCCCGCGGTGATCACCAGTCGCGGCCCACCCTCGGCAGCTTCGGCTACCAGCACACCATCCATTTCCAGGTGCAGCAGCAGCTCGGTTGCCAGCGCCTGAAGCGCTTCCTGGCGGTCCACCTGCTGGTGGACTAATTCGGCAATATCCAGGGCAGCCGCAATGCGGCGCGTGCGCCCGCTCAGGCTGTGAAGCAGCAAGGTTTGCTCGCGATCTTTGTGCAGCAGCATGGGCAGGTTTTCGACCGCTTTTTTGGCTGATTTTTCAGCACGCTCCATGCGCTGGCGGGCATCCAAGAGCTGGTTTTCGATCGCTCGCAGGGCCATATGGCTTTCGATAGTCAGGACTGCCTGGCTGGCAAAGATTTCCAGCGTTTCCAGGGTGGGCCGGTCGGGCCGTAGCCCGTTGCGCGGGTCATCAACGCTGATCAAACCCAGGGGCTGCCCGCTAGCGTTAAAAAGCGGGGTGAGCAGCAAATCATCCGGGTGCCAGGTGGTTGCATCCTGGGATGAAGGTGCCGGCGGAAGCACGTAAACGGTGTGAATGTCAGGTGGATCGACAGGTTTCTTTTCGGTTGGAATGAAATACGACTGTCCAAAACGATATTGGTCCTGGAAGTATTCCTGCACAGAGGGCCAGGGTTGGGTAAAACGGCTCATCTCCTGCACCTGATCGGGTGCAAATCCCGCCCCGGCCGTACGGCGCAGGATTTTCTTATCCGCCTCGAACACCGAAATCAAGACTGCGTTAAATGGGGTTGCTTCACGGATAGCCTCGGCGATAGCTTCCAGGGATTTTTCCACCGGTTGGGAAAGCTGTTGGGACCGTGATACTTCCAGCAGACGACCCAGGGTCTCCACCCGTCGGATGAGAAGCTCATTCTGGCGGCTTTGCTGCTGGTAATTCAGAGCGTTCGTAAATCCGATTGAAACCTGGACGCTGATGGTCTGCACAATCTCAAGCGAAATCGCATCAAACGTCTCCGGCTGGCTCGCCCACAAGTGTATTACGCCTGCCACCTGCCCGGCAAACTGCACCGGTGCCAGCACTGCCGCATGTGCCAGCGGCGCCAGCGGTGGGTCTGCCTGCCCGCTCAGATCCGTAACCAGCAGCGACTGCCCATTTTCGAGGACCTGGCGCTCCAGAGGGTGCAGTGGCTGCTCATTGGCCTGCCCGTGCACGAGGAAAAGCTCCCGGTTCTCCAGGTGTCCCGGCTCCAGCAGCACGGTGCGCCCGCCGTCCGCCTGGGTGGCGCGCAAGGCTTCATCGTGCACCCTGGCAATCAACTGTTTCAAATCGCGGGTGACATTCAGCTCGCGGTTAATTACCGTCAGGGCGGTCAGCTCGTCAACCCGCCGGCGCAGGTTCTCATCGGTCTGCGAATACAGGATCGACCGCTCGACCGCACCTGCCAGCTGCCCGGCTGCTGTCGCCGCAAAAACCAGATCAGATTGGTCGAAGGCATCCCCGCTGTGGGACGCTAACACCAGCTCCCCGACACCACGATCGCGAATTACCAGCGGTACGCTCACCAGGCTGGTAATGTTCAACCGTGCCACCAGCTCGCGGAAAAATGGCAAGATGCGCTCATCCTGTCCGGCCGCGCGTGCAAGGTAGCTCTGCTGGGTACTGGTCACCATGTGTGGAAAGTCAGGAGAGTCGAGCGGCATGCTCGCCCACTGCGGATACTCGGAAACATCCACCCCGGATACGGAGGGCGCATGGACACGCAGCTCGCCGGCCTGTTCATCGACCAGGTATATCGCAGCAATCTGCGCTTCCAACATCCGTTGCAGCTCCTGGAGCGAGTAGCGCAGGATTTCGTCCAGGGTGGCAGCCGAACCCGCCAGGTTTGAAATCCGCCGCAGCGCTTCGGAGCGCTGGGCGCGCCGACGGGTCTCCTGAATCATGCGGGCGTTCCCCAGCAGTGGACCGATTTGCCCGGCAACAATCGCCAGCAAGCGGATGTCATCATCCCCGAAAGGTCCGCGGTTGGATTTGTTCGCAACCTGCAAATACCCAAGAAAACTACCGGTGGATGTGAGCGGCACCAGGATGGTATCGCGCATCCCGGCCGCTTCGGCAATCTGATTAATTCCCAGGGAGATCAGTGCCGGGTGCGTCGGCGCCGCCTGGGCAATCACCATATCCTGGGAGCGCACCACATGATCCGCCGGGCCGCCCTCCGGCACAGCTACCTGGTAAAGCTGGACCACCTCCGGCGGAATGCCAATAAATGGAGCCTGGCAAACCAGCAAGCGGTGCTGCTCGTCATACAACAAGAATCCCAAGCGTTCAACCTGGAACAAGGCCTGTAAGCTGTCTACCAAACGGCTGAAAAGGAAATCTGGGTCGCTGATCGAGCTGGTTGCCTGCACCAGGCGCGCCAACCCCGCCAGCTCACGAGCCTGCTGCTGCTCCTGCTCGAATAAAAGCGCGTTGTGCAGCGCCACAGCCGCCTGACCTGCCAGCAGCAGCAAGGTTTCCAAATCAGTATCATTGAATCGGGCTTTATCGAAAGAGGCCAGCTCAACAGTGCCCACCAGTTCCTGCCCGGCCAGCAAGGGCGCACCCAGATAAGACCGGAATGGGTATTTTTGACGATCCAGGTACGGGTGGACGTCGTTCGGCGCATCGACATCATTCACCAGCAGCGGCTGGCGCTTCGTGATCAGGTAACCCGAATAGCCTTCCCCGGCACGGTAGCGATCGCTGGTGCGCTCCATCCGACGGTCTACACCAGCCAGCCCGACAAACCGGAAAGGCACCAATTCCTGGCTGCCCGCTTCCCAAATCGTAATTTCCGAAAAATCACAGGGGATCAGGCGCTCAACACTTTCCAGGATGGCTTGCATGGTTGTGTCCAGCTCCAGGCTGGAGGCCATGCGTTGGGTCAATTCTGTAAAAATACCCAGGGCACGCCCGGCCTGGGAGCCGTCACCAGATGTGAGGGTGGTCATCGATTGGTGGCGGAGGATTACCACCATAATCCGGCCATAATCCAGGCTGGGCACCCGGTAGGAAGTGGCCTCCAGGTAGCGGTTGTTGAGGGTCAGCCGCGCCTGGCCTTCTTCGGAGCATAAATTTAAAAATACATGCCCGGGGCGGGCCTGACGGGCCAGTTGTTCCAGATGCGGCTCACGCTCGTTCAGATTGAACCAATCACGCGCTCTGGCGTTGATATACAAAATCCGCCCACCTGGCTCGATGCCCAGAACCGCATCACTATGGCGGGCAAGGTCAACCGGCAGTCCCAGCGCAAGCGGGGTATCGACGGGCTTTCCCTGGGTGCGTGCCAGAACGCGCAGAATAAACCAGGTGATCAGTGAGATGATCACCCCCAGTAAGAGCAGGAGCGCGCCCAGAGCTGCTGGATCCATACCTGTTACCCGGCTGCGGTCAGCCTTTGGCAGTCAAACTGGCCGCGTCTTTCCGGCGAGCATCCGCAGCCAACTCGGTGATCTCACGAATATCGGCGAAATCGTACTCAGAGGCACTCAGGGTTCCAATCGCCAAATTCATCAATGGGGTTTTCACCATTTGCCCGCTGTCATCCTCGGTCAATATGTAGCCCTGCTCGCGGTCGATAAAGTTGTATTGAGTGCCGACTTCTTCCGCAAAGCGCTCCCGGATGCGCTGGCGCAGGCGGGGCGCAGAGTCTTCGGTAGTGAGGATGATGAAGTTATCGCCGCCCGCATGGCCGATAAAATCATCCTGCGAACCCAGCTCATCGACGACTTCGCCGAGCAGCATAGCAGTGAAGCGCATCACGTCGTCTCCAGCAACAAAGCCATAGACTTCTTTGAAGGCCTGATAATAAATCAGGCGCATATCTAGCAGTGACCAGCCTTGCTCCCGGATGATCCGGCGCAGTTGTTCTTCAATCAGCCGTCCAGATGGCAGGCCGGAGCGTGGATCGCGCAAATTCTCGCGCTCGGCGCGGGCGATGGCATTCTGAACTCGCAATTTGAGCTCTTCGATGTCAAACGGCTTGGTGATGTAATCATCTGCGCCCAGCTCCAGGCCCTGAATCCGATCCCGGCGCTCGTCTTTTTGCGTCAGGAATATGATCGGGATATGGCTGGTGCGGGTGTGGGTGCGCAGCGTGCGACACACTTCGTACCCGTCAATATCGGGCAGCATGATGTCCAGGACAATCAAATGCGGTAGCCCATGGCGGGTTTTTTCGAGGGCATCCGCGCCGCGTGGCGCCACCTCCACCTCGTATCCCAATGCCGAAAAATAGATATGCAGCATGTTGGAAATATCGGAATCGTCTTCCACAACCAAAATACGGGACTTGCTCATAAAGACCTCCCCTGGGATAGAGAAGAGACGGAAACCTGCACCGGTCGCCGCACGTGAGCCTTCACGTCGGCAATTTGTTGGTCGCTCACTGCCCGCTCAAACGAGCGGAATCCGCTCAAGCGGAATCCATGCCGGTTGGCGATGGCAGTGATTTCATCCACCCGGCTGCCCGAAATGTTTTTCCCCACCGTATAATCCTCAAATCGGCCCTCCAGGGCGAGGGCCATGGTTTCCGCCATGCAGGCATAGGCCGTGCCCGGAGGAAACCCGAAATCAAAGTCGAACTTTACCGGTCCCAGGACGGTTACCATACCCCCATCAATCACCAGCACATCCCGGCGTGCCGCTGTAACCGCGGCTGATATGTCCCGCTTGGGGTGGATTGGGTGGATGATAATTGCAAATCGATCCATGGCGTTTTACCAGGAATCTCCCCCCGCCTCGCCGATGCGCGGGTACAAACGGCGGTGCAGGTGGGCATGCTCGGTGCGGTGATGGTCGCTGTCCTCGTAGGCGACGTTTTTATCGATCACCCTCCGCTCCGGGGAAGCAAACAAGACAACATCCGACTCAATCGTACACGCCGGGAAGATCACCAGGCCCGAGCCGATTCGACAGTTGTGGCCCACACAGCCGCCCAGCACCGGTCGGTTGGCAGCTTGCAGGTCGCTGCTGCCATCCAATGCCCGGATTGGCATCGGCAGCAGGTTATAGTCAGTGAAGGTTGAGCCTGCTCCAATAAACGTATTGCGCCCGATGACGCACATTTGCAGGCAGGTATTTTGAGCGACCATGCTGTTATCCATCAGGGTGGACATAAACAGCGAGGCCCGGAAGGGTAAAAACGCCCCATCCCCAATGACAGAAAGCATTAACTGGCAGTCCTGCGAGATATTAACGTTATCTCCGATGATGCAATTTTCAATGACCGTGCCGGCGTTGATGGTCACATTGTCGCCAATGGTCGTTGGGCCGTGAATCACCGCACTGGGATCGATGATGCAGTTCCGGCCGATTTTTACCACCCGCGAACATTCCAGCACTTGGCAGCCTTCATAAACTGCATGGGCGAGCACACCCAGCTTGTAAAACGGGTCCCGGTCGATCCGATCTTCAAATCGCGCCCCGCGGGAAAACAGGCCAAAGACAACATCTGCGATAAAAATGTGTACCCAGCTGTCAATCGCCAGGAAACTGCGCAGCGGCACCTGAAAAACCAGGTCGCCCTGCTCGGTTGCCATATAGGTGGGGACATGGTAATAGCCGATTTCGCGCGATTGCAGCCCAACCACCAGCGGCTCTGCCTCCGCAACTGGCCCCTCGGGGTAGTACCACAGCTCAGCCAGGTATGTATCCCCGCGGCAGGTATAGGAGGTGGAAAGCGGGTATGCATGCTCACGAAAGGCAGGATCCTGCATGGTAAACGCAGCCTGGCAGGGGCGCCCGCTGGAGCGGGCCGCTTCCAGAAAAGCCTGGATGTAATCGGCATCAAAATACAAATTGTCCCGGTAAACAATCGCCGGCTCGCGCACCTGCGGAACAGGCGCATCCTCAGGCAGCTCAATCTCGCGGCTGGTGTACGGCGCGAGGGTATCACGCTGCTGGAGCCAGAGTGGTTTATTCATCACCCGCAGGTCACGCGCCGGTTCGTTAAATGGTGGGATTTGCCTGGTGTGGTTGCGGATAATTTTCAGCATAACCAATTTGCCAGAGACAGCTGTCTTTTCCTCGCCCAACCCAATGGGCAGCGGTTTGCTCAATCGAGGGCGTTTTTATCCACCCGGATCAGATCTCCCAGATCGCCGCAGGCAGCGCATTCGACCTCATCCACGTGATAATATTTTCCTGCGCTCAGCCAGTAGAGGGCTTCCTGGAGCAGCCCAACGGTGTAATGGCAGACAACATCCCTGCTTCTGCGTTCGAAACACAGCGGGCAGCCGGGTGATTTCCAATAAATAAACTCATCATCTTCACTGAGCTCAACTTCCTGGAAGTTTTGCTCATTGTACAATCGGGCCAGCGCCTGCAGGCCCTGGCGAATTTTTTGATTCAGCGGCAGTAGCCGAAAATCAACTGCTTCCATCCCCATCGCGGTCCCATAGGTGCGCAGGTTGAGTTTAAAGCTGGCCCGGCCGGCTCGCAGGGCTATCCCCCTGCCGCCGCGCACTCCATACACACCTTCCAGAGCTTCACTCACCTGGCTGAACAAATCGGAACTCACCCGGCGGGAGGTGTCATCCGGAGGCAGCTCATCAATCAATTTGGTGAGACCGGCCTGGTTCAAGACCGCGTTCATCCCGCTGCGGCCCAGGATCTCCTCCAGTGACAGCAAAAAGAACCTGCCAAAGCGGTTCGGCAAGGCGGTCGCCTGCCTGGGCTGGTTATGCCCTGCCATTTTGGCCACCATCGAGGAATTCGTGCAGTGTTTGCATAAATCGTTCCGGTGCGTCCAGCATCGGGAAATGCCCCGCCCCGCTGAAGCGTTCGATGTGCGGTTGCTGGGCCAGGGAGCAGACCGGCTTCCATTGGTCCGGATTAACGATATTATCGCGCGTTCCATACATTCCCATCACCGCCACCTCGAGATCGGACAGTTTTGGGGACAGGTCGGTCCGGCGCAGCGAGGTGATGCTCATTAAAAAGGATTCCAGGGTAACCTGTGACAGATCCTGGATAATCATCGCAGGCCAGCGCTCGTCCCGGGTAATAAACGGGCCGGCAACTCGTATACCCAGTTTGAGAGCCCAGAGATTATGGTAAACCAGGTATGCAATCCAGGGGATGCCTGCCAGTTTGAGCAGAACTGCCAGGGACTCACCATTGATGGGCGAGCCGATCACCGCAACTTTGGACACTTTATCAGGGTAGTCAATGGCAACTTTCAGGCTGACAGTTCCGCCCATACTGTGACCCACCAGCGGAGCGCGCACAATCCCCAGCTGCTCCATAAACTGGATCACCATACTGGCATAATCATCCACGTTAAAACTGGTGCGCTTCTTCCCCAATTCGCCAAACCCCCAAAAATCGAGCGCATAGGTGCGGTAAAACCGGCCCAGGTACGCCATGGTTTCCTGCCACAGGCCCCACGAACCAAGCCAGCCGTGCAGAAGGATGACCGGACGGCCACGCCCGTAAACCTCGTAGTGTAGGATACCCTGATCGGTCGTAATTGAAGACACAGTGCATTAGTGCGCGGGCACATGGCGCTTAAATATTGCCCGCCTCCATTTCTGCCAGAACGTTGTACAACAGCTCCAGCAAGACATTTTTTACAGTTTCTTTATCAGTGGCAATGCATGGCAGCAGTTTGACACCCTCCTCCAAACGCAAAGCGATACGCATATCTTCCAGATCCCAGGCTTCTTCCAGGTCCTGCTTGTTCGCAGTCACCACATACGGCGTCGGCGCGTAGGCACGGAAAGTCTCCAGGATACTGCGACCTTCCCGGAATGTCTCCGGGCGTGTGCTGTCAATCATCACGATAAAACCCAGCATCCCTTCCGAAAGGATTTCCCACATAAAATCAAACCGCTTTTGGCCCGGTGTGCCAAACAGGTACAGCACCAGATCATCCCCCACTGTAATTCGCCCAAAATCCATCGCCACCGTGGTGGTTTCTTTGATTTTTTCCGCATCCGAAGTAATTTTGCGTTCTGTCGAGACAACGTCGATTTCACTGACAGCCTGGATAAACTCTGTTTTTCCAGAACTGAACGGCCCAGTTACGACGATCTTGACAGTCTGCATGCGTAATATCCCGTAGCAATAGATTTATAAGGAGCGAATCCGGTTGATAAGGCGGTTGACCAAGGATTTCTGCTCCTCCTGGGAAGCCCCTGGAATCGATGTGCGAATCTGGAGCATTCCCTCCGGGCGGACGACTTCGACCAACCCGGCCTGCATGAGGCCGTAAACAATCCTCCGGATTTCTAAATCGTTCAGATTGGTGGCACGCGCGATCTGGCGGATCGTGTTTTTGGGGTTAATATAGGAAACCACCCGCCATTCTTCCACGCTTAAATTGACGTTGCGCAAATTTGCGCCCGGGCGATCAGCAAATTTCAGGGCCATATCCAGGCTGGGAATTTCATCCTGGAGCTGCTCCCACTCGCGTAATTGGCGCGAACCTTCGATGATGATGTTTTCCAGGCCGATGCGGGTGAATATTTTATCCTGCGGTGGCAGGACGTCCAATTCAAAATGAAAGAAACCTTCCACCCAGGTATACAGGCGCTCAACAACATTGACAAAATAATTTTGCAGGCTGGTCAGGATATCCTGTTGGTTAATGTAATTGGCATTGATCAGGAGCAGGCCCAGCTCTTTGTCACTCATGTTGGCTGCCCTGCTTTTCAAAGTGCGGTGCTGGGCTGCCGTAATTTTGTTGGCCCGATACAAAATGGTCGCCAGGCTGTTGTCCTCCTGGCCCATTTGCGCGAATGCCAGTTTGCCATCCCGGAAGGCGATCCAGGCGGTGTCACCCGGACCTTCCACGACCAGCGTTCCTGTTTTTCGCGCAAGGTTGATTAGATTCAGCAGCTGCGTGACCGTGAAATCACGCAAGTTGCCTCTTAATGCCATGTTGGCCTCAAATTAATTTTTTCTAAACGAATCACTAATACTGGTTGGATTATACAATCAAGGAAAATGAGCGTCAAATGTAATACCATTGACGATTCATGGCAATTGAAGGCGACATTCTCACGATTCCCGGGCATGCGCGGGAATTCCCCAGGCCCACTGCTGTAACACCCGCTGGGCAGGGTAAGCTGTCAGGTCGAGCTGGAGCGGGGTAATGCTGAGGCAACCAGCTGCCAGAGCACCAAAATCGGTGCCATCTTCAACGACACCTGTCGGCGACTGGCCGCCGATCCAGTAATACGCCCGGCCGTGCGGGTCGGCGCGCTCCACCAGCTCATCCCGATACACGCGCAGCCCCTGGCGGGTGATCCTGACGCCCGCCAGCTCATTTTCGGGCAGGTAAGGCACGTTTACGTTTAGCAGCACACCTTCTGGCAGGCCGTGCTCCAGGACGTGGGCGGCAATCTTACAGGCTGCCTGGGCCGCCGGCCCGTAATCTAGCTCGCCAGACATGCCATCGGGCGAATCCAGCGAAACTGCTATGCCAGGGCGTTTCCAAATTGCCGCCTCCATCGCGGCTGTCACAGTACCCGAATAGGTGACATCATGTCCCAGGTTCGCATGTGGATTGATGCCCGAAACAACGAGATCCACTGGCTGCGGCAGCAGGCCCAGCATTGCCAGCGCCACGCAGTCGGAAGGCGCCCCGTCGGTGGCGCGCGCTTCGTTGCCATCAGCCAGGCGCACCTGGCTGACCCGCAGCGGGCGATGCAAGGTCTTCACATGCCCCGAAGCAGACCAGTTGCGATCTGGCGCTACCACGCTGACCTGCCCCAGGCTGCGCAAAGCCGCGGCCAATGCCAGCAAGCCCGGCGCCTGCACACCATCGTCATTCGTTACCAGGATGTGGATCGTATCGTTTGTCATTTTTCGCCCGCTAAGGGCAGTTTTTAACTCAAGATTGGTGGAGCAGGCGAGAAATACTCCCGGCAGTTTCTTTCCACAGCGATACTCGCTTGATTTCTTGCTGCGAAACGACTTATAATTCGCCTGAACAATATTTATTCGATGGCAGTCTTCAACCAGATGGTTATTATACAGCCCACGCCTGCCATCCGCTACCTACTCCCTTCTTGAGGATACTCCATTGGACAGAAGAAACGTTAAAAAATGGCTCGGGCTGTTTCTGGTTGTCATCGCCGTGTTTGGCATGCTGCTTGCCGTCTTTGGACTGGTCGTCACCTGGCGGTTCCAGTCCACCATCGCCGGGCGGGTGGGGCAGGCCCTGGTTCTGACCGATTCCACCCTGAACACCACCGCTGACGGCCTGGATATCGTCGCTAATTCGTTGGAAAACACAGCCAGCAGCCTGGCAACGCTGCAAGACACCACCGGGCAGCTCTCCCTGGCGATTGACAATACTGTCTCTCTGTTGGAAAACACCTCCACCGTGATTGGTCAGGACGTGCCAGACACCATCCAGGCAGTCCAGGAATCCCTGGTGACCGCCCAGGATGGCGCGGCGGTGATTGACAACGTGCTGCGCATCCTGTCACGCATCCCGTTCATCAGCAACGTCACCTATAATCCTGAGATACCCCTGAACGAATCAATCGGCGAAATCGCGACCCAGCTGGAGGGCACCCCTGAATCCCTGGGGGATATTGGCGACCAGCTCCAATCAAGCAGCGAGACCATCGCCGGTTTCGACACCAATCTCGGCCAACTCACCGACCAGCTCGGCGAGATCGAAACCAATCTCAGCAAAATGCAGGGCGTGATCGAAGAATACCAATCCTTGCTCGAAGATGCCCGTTTGCAGGTGGGGACCCTGCAAGAAGACGTGCCCGGCCTGATCAGGGCAACGGCGTGGGTAATCACGATCGTGCTGGTCTGGTTTGGCTTTGCCCAGCTTGGCCCGCTGCTGCAGGGCTGGCAAATTTATCAAAACAACCGCGAACTACCTTCAGAAGAAGGTGGTGAAGCATCGTGAGTCACTCTGGGTAGTCCAACGCGTTCCAGCAGAAAGCCAAAAATCAGGCCATCAGTCCTCCGATTTTTGGCTTTCTTTTCTCACAGCAGCTTCCATGATTTGCTGGATGCGCTGGATCATGCTTGCCGGTTCCGGGTGCAGCCCTTCGACCAGCAGGGCACTCTCATAGACCTGGTCGATGATGGCATCGCCGAGCTCATCGCCCTCTGGCAAGGCCTGTAAGCCTATCAGGATAGGATGGCGTGGGTTGAGTTCCAGAACCTTCTTGGGCACTTCGTAATCGCGCTCCATCAGGCGGTACACCCGCTGCATTTCCTGGTTCAGGCTGCCCTCCGGATCCACCAGGCGCGCGACTGAGCCGGATAAACGGTTGGTGGTGCGCACGTCGCTCACTTTCTCACCCAGGCGCCCTTTGAAGCGCGCCACCAGCAGGTCGATGTCTTCGCCGGCCGGCGCCTCAGTGGCAGCCTCCGCCTCAGGTTCCTCCGGCAGGTCCAGGTCAGCGGCGGCGATATTCTTCAAAGAAAAGCCTTCAAAAGCCGGCAGCCCCAGAAGCATAAACGAGTCGACCGGATCGGTCAGCATAAGGACTTCAAACCCTTCCCGGCGGAAATAATCGAGGTGCGGGCTGTAGGCAACCGAGTGCGGGTCATCCCCCAGGATGTAATAAATCACCTTTTGCCCGGCCTTCATGCGCCCCACATATTCACCCAGAGAGTTCCACTGCTCGGGGAAGCGGTTGGTGCGGAAGCGCAGCAGCGGGAATAATGCTTCCCGGTCAGCCTGCTCGCGCGAGGTCGCCACCCCTTCTTTGATGAACACCCCAAATTCATCCCAAAAATTCTGGTACTTTTCGCTTTCTTTGAGCGCCATCTCCCTGAGCGCGTTGATCACGCGCCCGGTCAGCACTTTGGTGATGCGCGCCATCACAGGATTGGCCTGGATGGATTCGCGCGAGACGTTCAAAGGCAGGTCTTCCGAATCAACCACCCCCTGCAGGAAGCGGAAATAATCGGGCAGCAGGTCGCGCGTATACTCCTGGATGAGTATATTGTGCGAGTACAGCTTCAGCCCGTCTTCCTTGCGAAGGGAAAATATGCCTCGGGCCGCTTTGGATGGAAAATACAGCAATGCATACAGCTGCACCGGTGCATCGGTGACAAGGTGCAGTTGGCTCAAAGGAGGTTCAAAATCGAGAGTCAGCTGCCGGAAAAAATCATTGTACTGCTCTTCCGTCACATCGCGTGGCTGCTCGCGCCAGAGGGGTTTCTGCTGGTTGGATTTTTCTTCCTCATCGCCCACGTAAATCGGGAAGGCGACGAAGTCGGAGTGCTTGCGAATGATGGCTTTGACGCGCGCTTCATCGGCAAATTCGGCTGCATCCTCGCGCAGCTGGATTTCAATCGTTGTACCGCGCTCCGCTTTTTCAGCCTCCTCCAGGGTAAATGTATCTTCACCGGTGGCATACCAGCTGGCAGCGGCTGCATCGGGTCGGAAGGAGCGCGAGGTCACCCGCACCGCGTCGGCAACCATAAATACGGAGTAAAAACCGACGCCAAAACGGCCTATCACGTCCAGCACGGCCTGGTTTTTAGCATCCTGGGCAACCTCGACAAACTCGCGCGCCCGGATTGGGCGATCGTGCCCAGGTTTTCCGCCAGTTCCTCCCGCGTCATCCCGATGCCTGTATCGCTGATCGTCATTGTCCGGCGGTCTTTATCCACCTGTATGCGGATGCACAGCTCTGCTTCCGGGTCCAGGATTTCTCGCTCAGTCAGCATCTCGAAGCGCAGCCGGTTGAGTGCATCCGAAGCGTTCGATATGAGCTCGCGCAGAAAAATTTCGCGCTCTGTGTACAGTGAGTGGACCAGGATATCCAGCAGCTGCCGAATTTCGGCCTTGAACGCTACCGTTTGGGCTCCCTGAGTCTGGTCGGTTGTATCTGCCATTGCTAAACCTCCGCTTTTTCTCGATTCAATTGGATCAAATTCGCTTATAGTTGTACCGCATTCCTGTTAAAAATCTATAAGAAAGCGGGTTTAGGAGGCTGTCTGGCAGCTTCTAAACCCGCCTCAGGTACGATAAGTCTTTACCTATCAGCGGCGGACCATGTTGCGTATCACGGTATGCAGGATACCGCCGTTGCGGTAATACTCCACTTCCAACCGGGTATCCAGTCGTGCGATTGCTTTAAAGGTCACCACACTGCCATCCGCGCGGCGGGCCTGGACGACCAGGAGATCGTGCGGCTGCACGCTGTCATCCAATCCGGGGATGCTGTATATTTCTTCACCGGTCAGCCCAAGGGTATCCGCGTTCTCGCCCGGCTGGAACTCCAACGGCAGAACGCCCATTCCCACCAGGTTTGAGCGATGGATGCGCTCGTAGGATTCGGCGATCACAGCCCGCACCCCAAGCAAAAGCGTGCCCTTGGCAGCCCAGTCCCGGCTGGAGCCGGTACCGTATTCCTTGCCAGCCAGGATCACAAGCGGGATGCCGGCATCTTTGTAGCGCTCGGCGGCTTCAAAAATGGTCATTTTGTCACCATCTGGCAGGTAGCGCGTATAACCACCCTCCACGCCCGGTAACAGCCGATTTTTTAAACGAATATTGCCAAATGTGCCGCGGGTCATCACCCGATCATTGCCGCGCCGCGAGCCATACGAGTTGAAATCACGCACCCCCACCCCATGCTCCACCAGGTATTGGCCTGCCGGGCTTTCCTGGGGGATCGCACCTGCTGGAGAAATATGATCCGTTGTGATGGAGTCCCCCAGCAGGGCCAGGACGCGGGCCTTCTGGATGGGGCGGATGGGCCGGGTTTCAAGTGAGAAATCGACGAAGAAAGGGGGTTCCTGGATGTAAGTCGAGTCTTCTTCCCAGGCATACTGGTCGCCCTCGCTGCCGGTGATGCGGTTCCAGGTTTCGTTGCCGCTGAACACATCGGCGTAACGCTGGATAAACATTTCCGGCTGCACATTCTGCTGGATCGATTCCATAATCTCACGGCTGGATGGCCAGATTTCCCGCAGGTACACCGGCTGACCGTCCTTGTCCGTTCCCAGCGGTTCACTGTCCAGGTCAATATCCACGGTTCCCGCCAGGGCAAACGCCACCACCAGCGGAGGCGAAGCCAGATAATTCGCCTTCACATAGGGGTGAATGCGCCCTTCAAAGTTGCGGTTGCCTGAAAGCACCGCCGCTGCCACCAGATCGGCCCCGTTAATAGCCTCGACCACCTTGGTAGGCAGCGGTCCAGAGTTGCCGATACAGGTGGTGCAGCCATAACCCACCACGTTGAAACCCAGCTGCGCCAGCGGTTCGAGTAGGTTGGCCTGCTCCAGATAACTGGTCACCACGCGTGAGCCAGGCGCCATGCTCGTTTTGACATACGGCTTGACTTTTAGACCGCGTGCGACCGCCTTTTTTGCCAGCAGCCCGGCCCCAATCATGACTGAAGGATTGGAGGTGTTGGTGCACGAGGTGATGGCGGCAATGACCACCGAACCATGCTTCATCTCGACCGTGCTACCATTGGTGCCAACGGTATATGTGCGCCCGGCAGCCTGTTCATCCAGCCCAAAACCACGTTCCTTGACCGGCGCAGCCAGCGACTGGCGAAAGGCGCGCTTCATATCGCTTAAGGAGATCCGATCCTGGGGGCGTTTGGGGCCTGCCAGGCTGGGTTCCACCGACTCCAGGTCCAGCTCCAGGGTATCGGTGAATGCCGGGTCAGGTGTTTCATCCGTGCGGAAGAGATGCTGGGTCCGGGTATAAGCATCCACCCGCTCAATGACTTCCTCCGGGCGTCCAGTCAGCCGCAGGTAACGCAGGGTTTCAGCATCCACCGGGAAAAATCCCATCGTAGCACCGTACTCCGGAGCCATGTTGGCAATCGTGGCCCGGTCCGTCAGGGATATGGAGGAAAGGCCTTCCCCAAAGAATTCGACAAACTTACCGACCACACCTTTTTGGCGCAGCATTTGCACCACGCGCAGGGTCAGGTCGGTCGCGGTCACCCCTTCCCGCAGCCGCCCGTGAAACTTAAAGCCGATCACATCGGGGATAAGCATATCAATCGGCTGGCCGAGCATAGCAGCTTCCGCTTCAATACCGCCAACGCCCCAGCCCAATACACCCAACGCGTTGATCATGGTGGTGTGCGAATCAGTCCCAACCAGGGTATCCGGGTATGCCAGCAGCTCACTCCCTTCAAAACCCGCCATTACCACCTGGGCCAGGTATTCGAGGTTTACCTGGTGAACGATGCCGGTCGCAGGCGGGACGACCCGGAACTGGTCGAATGCCTTTTGCCCCCAGTGCAAGAACTCGTACCTCTCGCGATTGCGCTGGAACTCCAGGTCGGCGTTGCGCTGCAATGCATCGGAGGAGGCAAAAAAGTCGACCTGCACCGAGTGGTCAATCACCAGGTCCACCGGGACATGCGGGTTGATCTTCTGCGGGTTGCCGCCCAGGCGGGCTACTGCCGAGCGCATGGCTGCCAGGTCGACCACAGCGGGCACCCCGGTGAAATCCTGCATCACCACCCGCGCCGGCTGAAACGGCATGCTGGGACGTTCACCATGGGGAGTCCAGTTTGACAGGTGGAGCACATCCTGGCGAGTAACTTCGATGTCGTTGTGGTGCCGAAGCACCGCTTCCAGCAGGATCCGGATGGAAAACGGCAGTCGGTCGAGCGGCGTCAGGCTCTTCGCATCAAGCCTGTCCAATCGGTAGATCGTATATTCGGTGCCTGAAACGGCTAATGTACTTTTTACGCCAAATTCATCCATGGGCGGTTTAACTCCTTCCTTTAATTCAATTCGATTTCATTGATTGTAGAGTGCCGACAGGCATTCCACTGTCCGGCACGTATTTCATTCCCAACGAAACTCTGTCAGTGATTAACCCTTCCGTCCCGAATGGAGCTTTGAAACCCGCAATTTCTATACCGGGGCGGACGTACTTTGGTGTTTGAGATTGCCACGGCGCAACAAAAGCGCTTGCGTTTCGCAATGACAAACCTGAGTTTCTCGGAAGCCGCAGCACTTCTGCGGTGTGACAATCTCGCTGTCCAGCGGCAGGTGACGACCCGGAGTGTTCCAGCCGCCAGACACAATTCATTCAGTACGCAAACAACATCGCCAAAGAATTCTACCAGGGCTGATTTGCAGGGTTGAAATCCGGTGAGAAGCGTTTCCATCCGGAGGCGGAACAAACTGCGGATCACCACTTACCACTGGGCTTGCCACGCAATTGTAAACGTTTTTAGGGGATTGTGAAGATGAGGGTTGGTCCGCGCGTCAACGGCGCACGATCGCGTCGGTCATACGCGCCACCCGGGCGATAAATTCGATATCATGCACTCTCAGGATGTCGGCCCCACGCACAATGCCCACAGCTGCGGCTGCAGCCGTACCTTCCAGGCGCTGGTCGGTTGGCAGGTCGAGGGTATAACCGATGAACGATTTGCGGGATGGTCCCAGTAATACTGGATAACCCAGCGCACGCACTTCAGCCAGGCGATCTAACAGCTCCAGGTTTTGTTCCACCGTCTTGCCAAAGCCAATCCCGGGATCGAGGATGATCTTCTCACGGGCGACACCCGCCTGCAGCGCAATTTCGACGCTTTCCTGCAGCTCGGATTTGATATCATCCAGCAGGTTGGCATACGGCACGCCCACGTAGCGCCCGCCAAGCCGCTCACGGATATCAGCATGCGCCCAGGAGCTGCGATTGTGCATCAATACCACCGCCGCCCCGCGCCGGGCTGCCACCCGCGCGATCTCAGGGTCCGCCTTAAAACCCCAGACATCATTGACCAGGTCGGCCCCATTTTCCAGGGCAGCTTCAGCAACCGCGGCTTTGTAGGTATCGATGGAAATGAGAACATCCAGCTCGCTGGAAATGGCCTTGATGACTGGCAACACGCGTTCCAGTTCCTGGGCCTCATTAAGTGGTTCGGCGCCAGGGCGGGTGCTCTCGCCGCCAATATCCAGGATCGCTGCTCCGGCAGCTAGAAACCGGCGCGCTTGTTCCAGGGCAGTTTCCAGCGGCTTTTGGTGAGCGAGCAGCCCGTCACCCGAAAAGCTGTCGGGGGTGATGTTCAGGACGCCCATCAAATACGTGCGCTCTCCCCAGCGAAACTCCCACCCCCGGAGGCGCAGCGCCGGCAGCATTGACGTCGGTTCCACCTGGGCGATCAGACCAGCAGGTTGATTGGGCGGTTTAGCCAGGCTTCAGCGGATTCCAGGTCGCTGAAAATACGCATCTCAACACCCGTTACCACGGTGAGATCGGCAACCCGCTGGATAGCCCGCTCAACTTTATCATTTCCAACGACTACCGCCAGGCGGATGTTGCGCGAAGACGGGTCGCTGTTGGCTTCGATGGCAGCTTCCACAGCCTCTTCCGTCAGCTCTGCCAGCTGTCGTAAATCGTACCGGTTGCGGGTCAGGCGATCAGATTCCAACAGATGGTCCAGGGCAAATCGGCGCCAGACTTCCAGGGTTTCGCTGTCGTCATCGGTGAATACAAAATTCATCCCGCCATCCGGGCGGCGGGTCACGCTAAACCCAACATCTGCATCCGGGGTCCACTTAAACGGCTTTAACTGCGCTTCATCCATGAGCTTTCCTCCAAATCGATTGCTTGTTAAATCGAATCACCGGCCTGCGCGGTGCTTTCATCAAGTAGGCGCACACCCTGGCTGCCAATCTCCTGGGCAAGTTCGGCCGAGGTGCGGCGCAGCAGCGGGTGTTCCACGTCAGGAGCAATTTCCGCCAGGGGTACCAGCACAAATGCACGTTCATGCAGGTGCGGGTGTGGAATAATCAGGTTCCCGGTTTGCCAGACGACATCGCCGTAATAAAGCAGGTCCAGGTCAATCAGCCGTGGCCCGTTCTTAAACGTGCGCACGCGCCCCATGTCCGCTTCTATTTTTTTTAATCCTTGCAGGAATTCTTCAGCCGGGAGCCGGGTAATCCCGGCAGCTACCTGGTTGTAAAAAACCGGCTGATCAAGGTAGCCCCACGGGTCAGTCTCGTAGACCGAAGAAACTTTCTGTACTACCAGGATTTGCCCCAGCCGGCGGCGGGCCTCCTGCAGGTTTGCCAGCCGGTCGCCGAGGTTGGATCCCAGGGCAACATAAACAGTTTGGTTTGCCATATTAATTCCGCTCGATGATGGTTGCGGTTGCCATACCGTGTCCGATACACATGGTCTGCAAGCCGTAGCGGCCGCGGGTGCGCTCCAGCTCGTGCACCAGCTTGGTCATCAAGATCGCGCCGGTCGCTGCCAAGCGGGTGCCCGTGGGCAATTGCACCCCCATTCGGGTTGACACGCTGCATGTCGGGCTGCAACGTGTGCGCCCAGGCCAGCACAACGGATGCAAAGGCCTCGTTAATTTCGATGACGTCCAGGTCATCCAGGGAAAGGCCGGCACGCGCCAATACCTTGCGAGTGGCTGGGATGGGGCCATCCAGCATCAATACCGGATCGGAACCGACGACAACCCGGGCGCGGATGCTCGCCAGCGGATTCAGGTTGTAGCGGCCCACCATCCGGGCAGATGCCAGGACGATTGCCGCGGCCCCATCGCTGATCTGGCTCGAGTTCCCCGCGGTGATGACCCCTCCTTCCTTAAAAACGGCCGGGAGCGCACTGATCTTTTCCCGGTCGGGCGAGCCGCGCACACCCTGGTCAGTAGTGAATTCCCCCCCGTCCGGCAGCGCTACCGGCAGGATCTGGCTGGCAAAGCGGCCTTCCCGGATGGCCTGCCCGGCGCGCAAGTGGCTTTCGTAGCTGAAATCATCCAGCTCAGCACGCCGGAGACCCCATTTCTCGGCCATCATTTCTGCGCTGATTCCCTGATGCACCAGGGGGTATGGGAAATCTTCTGGCCAGTGCTTGGGCCAATCGGCCCCCAGCGGTTGATGAGACATCATTTCTGTGCCGCCCGCGATTACCAGGTCCATATCCCCAGCCAGGATAGCCTGGGAAGCAAAGTGCAGGGCCTGCTGGCCCGAACCGCACATCCGGTTGAGGGTGACTGCGGGGACCGCAGGGGGGAAGCCTGCTTGTAATACTGCCAGCCGCGCCATGTTGGCGCCCTGGTCGCCGATGGGGGTAACACAGCCCCAGATTACATCTTCAATCAGGCCGGGATCGACTTCCGCGCGCCTGGCTGCAGCTATCATTACCTGGGCAGCCAGGTCAACCGGCGCAATAGACGCCAGCGCACCCTTTTCGGGTTTGCCTGACCCGATCGCAGTCCGGACTGCAGACAAGAGAAATACTTCCGGCATGATTTAAAGCATACCACGATTGCCGAAAGTCCATTAGAATCTTTTTAGCCGGCGGAGTACGCCGCCAGTCGCCTATGCGCATTCGTTAGAGGCGGCTCCACCTACGACCACAAGGAGAATGAATGGACGAATACCAGACGGAAGCCGGGCTAGCTGGGGAAAATATGGATTACCGGGCTGGTTTTGTTGCGCTGATGGGGCGTCCCAATGTGGGCAAATCTACCTTGATTAATGCCCTGCTGCAGCACCCGGTTGCTGCAGTCTCCCCCAAACCACAAACGACCCGCAAGCGGCAGATGGGCATCCTGACCACAGAATCCGCCCAGATCATCTTCGAAGACACGCCCGGCCTGCACCGCCCGCAGCACAAACTGGGCGAATGTATGAACCAGGAGGCCATCGACGCCCTCGAAGAAGCGGACCTGGTCCTGTTCGTAGTCGACGGCAGCCGCCCCCCGAACGAAGAGGACCAGCTGCTGTCACAGGTGCTCCAACAGACCAGGCAGACCCAACCGGTCATCCTGGCGATCAACAAGATCGATCAGGTCGATGCGGAAACCCTTGCGGCTCACCAGTCAGCTTACCAGGAGCTGGCTCCCCTGGCCCGCCAGGTGCAGATCTCTGCCACCCAAAACACCGGGCTGGAGGGTCTGATCCTGGCACTGGTGGAGATGCTGCCTGTCCATCCGCCTTTCTTCCCCGAGGACCAGCTCACCGACCTGTACGAGAGGGACATCGCCGCCGACCTGATCCGGGCAGCCGCGCTCGATCTGCTCCGGGAGGAAGTGCCTTACAGTATCGCTGTGCGGATCGATGAATTCACCGAGCGCGAAAGTCACGGGGCTTACATCGCGGCCACCCTGTTCGTGGAGCGCGAATCACAGAAAGGCATCGTGATCGGGCAAGGTGGGTTGATGCTCAAAGAAATCGGCAGTGCTGCCCGCCAGGAGATTGAAGCTATGAGCGGGCGTAAAGTGTTCCTGAAGCTGCGCGTTAAGGTGCGGAAAAATTGGCGCAATGACCGCAATACCCTCAAGCAGTTCGGCTTCAACCTGGATAGAGTCAAGCCCTTGCCGCAGCCATGAACAATTATCTGCTTGGAATTGGTTTGATAATTGCCGCGCTGGACTGGATCGCCGTTGCACGCCGGTTCAAACCACTCGAGTATTTCGCCAAGCCCGCCACGATGCTCATTCTGCTGTGGTGGCTGTGGCTGGCGACGGGTTTCCAGGGAGGCCTGGCGTGGTTCGCAATCGGGCTGGTCTTTTCGCTGGCAGGTGACATATTCTTAATGCTGCCGCGCGAGCAGTTTATCCCCGGGCTGGTGTCCTTTCTGCTGGCGCACCTTGCTTATATCGTCGGTTTTAACCTGTCGCCGCCGCCCGTGGCATCGGCCAGCTTGCTCGTCGTGGTCATGGTTGCGATCCCCGGCGTGCAGGTTTTCCGGCGCATCCGGGCGGGGCTGCTCACCAACGGCCATCAGAAGCTGGTCCTGCCTGTGCTGCTCTACAGCGTAGTGATCAGTGTCATGCTCATGTCCGCCTTGCTGACCCTGGTGCGCCCGGACGCCGAATGGCGGCCCGGCCCGGCCTTGCTGGTCAGTGTCGGGGCCTTCCTGTTTTTTCTATCTGACACCCTCTTGGCCTGGAATAAGTTCGTCACCGACCTGCCCGGCGGGCGGGTGCTGGTGCATATCGCCTATCACCTCGGGCAGTATGCCCTGATCGTTGGGGCTGCCTTGAATTATTTGACCTGATCCGGAAAACAAACCATCCCCCGGCATACACATCCGGGGGATGGAGAAATAGCATGCAATTGCGGCTGCGCCTCGTGCTCAGGACTGCGGCTCGCCGCCACCTGGCTCGTTCGAATCATCCAGCCCGCCAGTTTCACCTAGTTCTTGGCCTGCTTCCAGGTAGTCGCTTGCAGGCTCTTCAGGAGAGAACACCGGCCGGTATTCCTCCGTGGGGGTGACCGCTTCCGTGCCCGGGTAATTCTGGGTGCCGATGCGCGTGATCAAGATTGCACCGAGGCCGAGGCAAGCCAAAGTCCAGGGCAGCAGCCATCCGACGCACGGCACAATGGCGCTGAAGCCCCAGGCTACCAGGCTCAATGTGAACGTGCCTACACCGGCGGCAACTGCCGGGGCCCAATCCTGCTTCAACATCCCCATAAACTTCAGTCCAAAGAAGTACCCCAAACCTACCCAGCCAATAAAGAGCAGCACTGCCAGGGCCAGGAAACCCACCAGCGTGACCGGGATCAGGAGGATGGTAAACGCCATCACAACCAGGATAATGGGCAGCACCAGGAGCGTGAGCAAGCCAACCACGTAGCTTAACACCGGCTGTTTCGCCACTGCCCGAGACGTGCGATCCAGGGGGCGCGGGAAGACCAGCACGACCAGCACCGCCAGGGCCGCCGTGATGAACACCCGGAATAAGAACCAGAAACCACCCAGCACGGTATTAAAGATCGTGTTGATACCAAAATCAAACCGCGGCTGTTGGAAATTGTTATCGGGGTTAAAAAACGGGAGCGATTCGGACAGACGCGGCAGGTCCATGCGGAACGGGAAGCGGTTGCCGGTGATCACTTCGCCCTCAACCTGGGCCCCCGCAGCGCGGTTGATTGAGCCGCCCACGGTGACCAGATCGCCGCTGACCACGGCTGTATCGCCGAGGTTGGTCGAGCCGCCGATCGAGAAGATCGACCCGTTAATCTCCCCAGCCGCGCTCGAGATTCCCTCCGAACACCAGGACATCACCGTTCACGGTTGAACCCTCCTGGAGGTCGGCATTGCCGCCGAAGACCACCAGACTGCCATCCTGCACCTCGCCGCTTGTCAGCGTGTAATTTCCGCCGGCAATGACCTCGTCATCCAGCAGTCCGGCTGCGCGGGCAGTTGCGGGAACCGCCAGCAGCCCCAACAGCAGGACAAAAGACAGGAACCATACGATATTTCTGTTCATGATGTATACCTCCCGGAGTGGGCAAGTTTTTGAAGCGAAAAAATCCACAGCAGGCATAAGCCTGCGACAGCAACCCCGCCCGCAGCCAGCCAGCTGACCGGGACGGCGCCGCTTACGATAACGAACGCATCCTGGAACACATCTGCCAGCAGGAACAGAGCCGCCAGCCGGCTGGCGATCGCCATAAACCACTCGACTGGCGAATTAACGGTCAGGAGGATCGTCGCTGCGAGCAGGATCAGGAAAAAGAAAGCCACGCCAATGCCAAATCCAAAGACCAGCAAAGATTGGCGGCGCTGCAGGGCTAGGCGCTCTTTTTCCAGGCGCAGCTGCCAGCGGGTGGTAAACCCCGGGGCAGGTGCAACCACCCCGGCGGTCTGGATCACAGGCTCCACCTGGCGCCAGGCGGCTGCCAGGCCGTGGCACTGGTCACAGGTGAGCAGGTGCTCCTGTAAGTAGGCGGCTTCATCTTCCGCCAGCTCGGACTGCATGAAAATCCAGGTTTCAAAAGGCTGGTGATTCATGTTGTTTTCTCTCCAGCGCGGGTTTGGTTAACATTTGTTTCTTTTGCCATGTCTCAGCCAGCGTCCGGCGCGCCCTGTGCAGGCGGCTTTTCACTGCGCTTACGGTAATCGATAGAGCCGCCGCGATTTCTTCGTAGCTGTATTCGTACCAGTAGTACAAAATCACCGCCGAACGGTCGGTGGGATTAAGCTCTTTGAGAAGTTCCTGCACCTGCTTCTGTTCTTCGCCCTGGCGGACGGCAGCCTCGGGGAGCAGCTGGGGATCGGGGATCGCCTCGCCGGGCAGATCATCGATTGGCACCAGCCGCATCCGGCGGCGCCGGATCAGGTCGATGCAGTAATGCGAGGCAATCGATAACAGCCAGGTGGCAAATGGACGGCTGTTATCATAGCGGTGGATGGCACGGTAGGCGCGCAGAAAGGTTTCCTGGGCGGCATCTTCCGCCTCGTAGCCATCTCCCAGCATGCGGTAGCATAGGTTGTACACAGGTCTCTGGTATTGCTCCACCAGTTTGGCAAAAGCCTGCTCGTCACCCTGTTGAGCCTGAGCAAGCCATAACGCCTCATCATTACTCACAGGAATCTCCTCACCAGAACACATTGTTCTATGTCCATATACGCACGACCCGGGGGATGGTTGCACCTGATTTAGTTTTGCAGCGGCTGAAATCCCTCCCCCAGAGCCTCGTGGGCGTTGCCAATCACCATGAATGCTTTCGGATCGGCTTCCCGCACCAGAGCTTTCACCTGCATCACCTCCGCCCGGCTGATCACGCAGTACAGCACCGTGCGCTCGACCCCGGTGTAGCCGCCGCGCGCCTGGATGAGCGTCACACCCCGCTCCATCTCAACCAGGATTTTTTGGGCCACTTCAGCGGGCTGGCTGGTAACGATCAGAGCCGTCCGGACCACATTGGAGCCCTGAGTGACCGCTTCAGCCGCCAGGCCGCTGACATACAGGTTCACCAGCGAATACAGGGCGTTTTCCCAGCTGAAAGTGACCCCGGCCAGGAAAACGATCAGAGCATCGGTGAGCAGGTAGCTTTGTGAGATGGTGATACCGCGCAGGTTGCTCAAGATGCGCGCCAGGATGTCGCTGCCGCCGCTGGTGCCGCGCCCACGGTAGACCAACCCAAAACCGATCCCGCTGATCACACCGCCGAATAGAGCATTCAGCACCAGGTCATCGGTCACCCCACCCGCTGGCAGGAACGGCACCAGGGCATCCACAAAAAACGAATACGCCACCACCGCAAATGCGGTGCGCAGGGCAAAACGCGGGCCGCCCAGGTAACGCCAGCCGATCAAAAACAGGGGGATATTGCCCACCAGCACCATCACGCCGATCGGCCAACCTGTGTAATAGTTGATGATCTGGGACAGGCCGCTGATGCCGCCGCTGGCAAGCTGAGCAGGCACCAGGAACAGGCGCAGCGCCAGAGCCTGGACGAGCGCGCCGGTCGCGATCAGCAGCAAGTCGCGCACCGTCACCCAGCTGAAGCCCGGTTTTTGGGTGAATACTTCCCGCCAAAATCCACGCATGGAGCACCTCAACACAGAAAAAGGGCGAGGCCGTGCCGGCCTGGCAGCCAGTTTGGTCCGCCCCTGGTTTTCGAGACTCGAACCTCCAGCCCCGGGATTGCCCGGTATGCCGATCTTTAAGGAAATCTATCCTTAACGGTGGCTCTGGGCTGTAATCGGTTCATGCGACCGGTGAAGCCTCCTGGTAGCGCCGGCGGATATTCGGGACCAAGTATTCATTAAATGCCCGTTCGACGCCGTACTCCGGCTTCCAGCCCCAATCCCGGCGGGCTGCGCTGTCATCCAGGTCGGCGGGCCAGCTGTCAACAATCGCCTGGCGCTTGGTATCCGGGACGAATGAAATCTGCGCCTCGGGAAAAGAGCGCACCACCCAATCGCGAAACTCCCCAGCCGACAGGCTGAAGCTGGTCACGTTATAAACCTTGTGTGTCAGGTTTTCCTGCGGCGCCTGGGCCAGGCTGATCAGGGCTTTAACAGCATCGGGCATCGCCATAAAAGGGATGCGTACGTCTGCGCGCACAAAGCAGGCATACGGTATGCCCTGGGCAGCCGCGTGCAGCATCTCGGGGCCGTAATCGCTGGTGCCTCCGCTCGGCACCGTAAACACGCTCACCAGGCCCGGGAAGCGCACCGAGCGAAAGTCCAGCATGGTCGGCTGTTCGGCTGCCAGCTGGCGGTAATACTGGCTGAAATACGTCCCAAGCAGCTCGCAGTACAGCTTGTTGCACCCGTACATCGTGCGCGGGTAATTCCACTCCCACTCCCGCACACGTTCGTAGCGCGCCTTGGTGTCCAGGTCAGGCATTCCAAAGGCAGCAATCGAGCTCGGGAAAATAAAACGCACCGGGCGGTTTTGCCATTCCGACTGCTGAGCCGCCATCTCCATCAGGTTCATGGTGCCAGCCACGTTCACCCGGTGGGCGGCATCCGGCGTGAATTCCGCCCGGGTGGAAAGCAGCGCCGCCAGGTGGTAAACCTCCTCGATTGCGTACTCGCTTACCAGGCGATCCAACAGGGCTTTGTCCAGGATATCGCCCTGAAAATGGATCACCCTGCCGTCCAGCCCGGCTGGCAGCGGTCTAAGGTCGATGCTGAGCACGTTGCCCGGGCGCAGTTCAGCCAGCTTGAGCAGCAAAGCGTGGCCCACTTCACCGGAGGCGCCGGTAATCAAGACAACCTGTTTGCGCATACTGTTCACCTGAATACTCCTCGTCGTTCGGTTGGTTGGTTCACTCGTCAGGGTAATTGCATCTACCCTGCTGAGACCAGCGATATCCCAAAGCTGGGGAGTCAGGGGGTGTTGGTCGCGGCTAAACTCTGACCGCCCCACCCCAACTCTCTTTCCAGCGCGGGAACATACTCACATACGATCACCCTGGTTCGTATCCGGTTCGCCTGCGGCGAACCGCTGGTTCCTGCAGGTCAACCGCTGGTTCCTGCGAAAAGCCGGTGTTAATTATGCTAGAATCAAAGTGGCGCAGTGGTTGGTATTTACGCCAACCCAATTTATGGTTTGCGCCCAACCTATTTTACATCAGTTATCTGTCCCCTCCCGGCTGTCTCAGCGGCCGCGCAAGGGCAGAATTCAGGAGGCCGGTATGCCCTTAGATATTCTGGTTGGGGCGCAGTGGGGGGACGAAGGCAAAGGACGCATGGTTGACTTGCTGGCAGCCCAGGCGGATATGGTGGCCCGCTTCAATGGCGGCGATAACGCCGGGCATACCGTCACCGTCGGCAGCCAGACCTTCAAACTGCACCTGATTCCATCCGGAATCATCCATACACACACCATCGGTGTGATCGGCAATGGGGTGGTGGTTAATCCGGCTGTCCTGCTGGCAGAAATGCAAACCCTGGCGGAAGCAGGCATCCATCTCACCCCAGAGCGGCTGCAGATTTCCCTGGCAGCCCACCTGATCACTCCCAGCCACATCGCTTTGGATCACTGGCTGGAAAGCCAGCGCGGTGCAGAAAAGCTGGGCACCACCCTGCGCGGCATCGGCCCGGCTTACACCGAAAAAGTAGCCCGCACAGGCCTGCGCATCGGCTGGATGCTGCACGAGGATGCCTTTATGGACGCCTTGCGCAGCCATCTCGAAGACTATAACCAGCGGTCTGCCCGGCTTTACGGCGTTCCGGCGCTCGAAATCGACCCAATCTTGAATGAATACCGGGAGTATGCCATCCAGCTCGCCCCCTACATTCGGGATGTGTCTGCCACCTTGAACGACGCGCTCCAGCAGGGCAAGATCGTGCTGGCAGAGGGCGCCCAGGGCACCCTGCTCGACCTGGATCACGGCACCTACCCGTTCGTGACCAGCTCCACCACCACCGCCGCCGGCGCGCTCACCGGGCTGGGCCTGGGGGTTGGCTGCGTCGGGCGCGTGGTGGGCGTGGCTAAATCCTTCCAGACCCGGGTGGGTTCGGGACCTTTCCCCACCGAGCTGACCGACGCGGTCGGCGAGCATTTACGCGGCACCGGTGAAAACCCATGGGACGAGTTTGGCACTACCACCGGCAGACCGCGCCGTGTGGGCTGGCTGGACCTGGTTCTGCTGCGTTACGCGGCGCGCGTCAACGGTCTCACCGAGCTGGTGCTGACCAAGCTGGATATCCTCAGCGGTCTCAAGACATTGAAATTGTGCATGGCGTACCACCTGGAAGACCATATTTACCAGACCCTGCCGCTGGGGCCGGGCGGGCTGCACCCCTTCGAGCCGGTCTACGAAGAGCTCCCGGGCTGGGAGGAAGACATCCGCGCGGTGCGCAGCTGGGATGATCTGCCTGACGAAGCCTGTGCCTATATCGTCCGCATCGAGGAGCTGACCGGTATCCCGGTGCGCATGGTCTCCGTCGGACCGGAGCGCGAGCAGTGGGTGGAGATCGCATAAAGAGAATACACCGCGAATTCCAGGGGCGGTTGACCAACCGTACCGGCCTGGCGCTGCTGCTTTGCCTGGGTGTTTTTGTTTTGGCAGCCTGCGGTCCTGGCGGCTTACCAGTTGGCTTGCCAGCCGCCGCCCAACCGCTTGCCACCATCACCCCGACCACCCGGCCCACGGAAACGCTCACCCCTACCGCGACCATCGTCTGGTTTCCCCCGACCGCCACCTATACCCCGTTCCCCACCCGTGGCATCACCCCCACGCCTGACCTGAGCCCGGTCTACGGCGAGCTGATCTTCAGCGACGACTTCAGCGACAGCAGCCTCTGGCAGGTGAGCAAAACCAGTAGCGGCACGATTGCCGTGGGGGCCAACCGCCTGAACATTGCCATCAACCAGCCGCGCCTGCTGCTTTCCAGCGTGCGCGCCGCCCCGGAGATCGGCAGTTATTACCTGGAGATCACTGCCCGCGCCAACCTGTGCAGCGGCGAGGATGAATACGGGCTGCTTTTCCGCTATGCCTCGGCCTCCGACTTCCTGCGCTACTCCGTCTCCTGCAGCGGGCAGGCGCGCCTGGACAAGATTACCAGCGGAGAGGCCTCCTCCCCGCAGCCGTGGACCCTGAGCGGCGCGTTTGCGCCCGGCGCGCCCAACGAAGTGCGGCTGGGCGTGCACGCCCAGGGCAAGGCGCTGTCCTTTTATATCAACGATATCTTCCAGTTCTCGGTCAACGAACCCGGCCTGCTGAGCGGGCTGGTGGGAGTGTTCGCCCGCTCCGCCAGCAACTCGCCGGTCAGCATCAGTTTCTCGGACCTGGCAGTATACCAGCCAAAGCCCTGAGAATATGCCACCCAAACGCCCATGCCCAAACGCACGTACCGCAACCGCCTGAACGACCTGGACTCCAAGACCTGGCTGCGCTTCCAGAAATCCTGGTTCGTGCACAACCCGCCGCCGCGCCGCAAGGACGTGGTCCGCCACCCCGCCAAGTTCCCGGAATCGCTGGCGCAGGAGTTCATCGAATTTTTTACCAAAGCTGGAGGCGTGGTACTGGACCCGATGGCGGGCACCGGCAGCGCCCTGGTGGCGGCTTTGCGCTGCGGCAGGCACTCGTACGGCATCGAGCTCAACCCGTACTACGCCGCGCTCGCCCGCCAGGTGGTCGCCGACGAGCGCCTGGCGTTGGACGGCGCCGCACAGGGTCTCACTGCAACCATCCTGGAGGGGGACGCGAACCGGGCTGCGGAGCTGCTCGGCGGGCAGGGCGTTCCTGCGGTGGATTATGTGATCACTTCGCCGCCCTACTGGGATATGCTGCACGCCCGCGGCGCCGGCACCCAGAAGCAGCGCCGGGAGGACGCCAGCCTGGACGTGGTGTACTCGGACGACCCCGCCGACCTGGGCAACCTGCACGATTACGATGAATTTTTAGAGGAGCTGGCAGGGGTGTACCGCGGGCTCAAGCCGCTGCTGCAGCCCAACGCCTACCTGACGATCATCGTCAAGAACGTCAAAAAAGGCGGGCGCATCTACCCGCTGGCGTGGGACCTGGCGCGCCTGCTGGGGGACACCTACACGTTAAAAGACGAGAAGATTTGGTGCCAGGACGACCAGCGCCTGGCGCCCTTCGGACTGGGCTCGGCCTGGGTGAGCAACACCTTCCATCATTACTGCCTGCAGTTCAGGAATGAGGAGGAGTAAGGAAAGCCACAGGAATTGGACGCTCTGCGGGGCAGCCAGCGAAAATCATGGTGTGCCGGCTTTTGGTATACAATCTCGGAATCTCAGTAGGTCAGGCGAACTTTTTCCTTGAATGCCGCGATTCACAATTGGTCGATCGCACAGATCCATCAACAACTGCGCTACGGCAATATTCAAACCACGCGGGATTATATCGGCAATCTGAGTGGTAGATCTTATGCGTTGAAACTACAAATTTATTATGAATTCCCTTCAAAGAATTGCTCATAACCAGAATTTGGCTAGAAGTCTCTTGTTTGTACGAGCCTACTCAAGAATGCCCTAACATTTACTCCCATTTTTAGACTTAGGCGAATCCGATTGACGCTTGTTACCGGTTATTTCCTCGGGAGAAAAAGCAACAAATTACCTAACAGTAAAATGGATGAATATATAACTCGTGTTCCTATCAAAAATTTACTATTCAAAATAATATCTGAATTCGCCTGTGTGTAGTAAATATACGCTAAAAGACCCATGACTTGAGCAATGGAATTTATCAATGTCGCAACAAATAGAATAATCGCACCTCTCTGGTTGTCTTTCCATGTAAAATAAGCACCAATGACCATAAAAATAGCAATGAGTAGAGAATAAATAAACCCAATAATTCCTAATGTGCTAGCAAGGAAAATATCGGCAGGGATATACCAACTGACAAATGCACTCCAAGATTCAACTAAGGAAATGTTTAGGAAGTTGGCAAAGTTAGCAATTAAAACAATAAAAAGAGGAGCCATTCCGATTGCAAAAACATCAATAATGAGGACAAGAACAGTGAATAATCGTTTATTTTTCAATTAGTATCTACCCTGTACTTTCAGCTATGACGAGAGCTCAGATCAACTCAATACGTTTTCAATTACAACGAGTCTGAGAAATTTATTACAAAATCGCAATTCATGCTTACGTCACCGTAAGTATTCCCTATGGTTCGATGGAATGGAGGCAATGCCCTGTCACCCGAATCGCTGAAGGTGGGATCTCGGAAGTATTTTTTTTTGACATCGAAGAAGCCAAGTTCCGATGATGGAAACTCGTTACGATAAAGGCAGAGGTCCGGTGATGGGGCAGTCGAAAAATTCGATCCCGTTCCAGTTGCCGTAGGTTACCCCGTCCAGCACGTAGCCCTCGCCCCACTCGCCATAGCATAGAAAGGCTTTTCGTCCTACGTGATGAATTTTCATTTCAAAGCTAAGGCGGAAAACACACTCCAGGGTTACTACCAACCATTGATTGTTTTGTTGTCATCTTCAAGAAATGGGATGCCCCAAGATAGTAATTTGTCAAGAATATCCTGACAGGCGATTATCAACTTGTCATGTGTATTAATATGCCACCAGTAATCCGGTAGGGAGCTACTCGCATCCCAAATCCGAGGGGCAAGTCTGACAACATAGTCAAGTTTATTCCAAATAAGAACTTTCCTTGGATCAGAGCGATCATCGATTCCTTTGATCAAGTTACCCTTCATAAAGTTGATTGCAAGTTCGAATAAATCCTCGCTGGAAAACCCACTCGGCTGAAACTCAATAACTCTATCCTTGTCCAACTCTGTCTTACCGGGCTTTTCGAACCAAAATTCTTCACCCATTACTGGCGGCTGATCTCTGAGGGAATACCCTAAATGATTTAATGGTTCTCCCATCAACTCAATACAAGTATTAATAATTATTTTTCGAGTGACACCCATGATTTTCTCCCAATTGAGAGTACGTTCAAGCGGTCGATTAAGTCAAGGCTGGATAATCAATGCACAAGGACCACATACAAGATATTCTGCAATGTCGATTCCGATCTGAATTGCGATTGGAATTAATAGAGGAATGCAATAAGGCGACAGAACAGGCGTAAGACCATATGCGAAAATGACAACAAGAATTCCAGTAAATTAATACTCCAGAGAACTACGGCTGATGTAGGATTTTATATTCTCCGGTCTGGGAATCGATATTGAGCTCAAAAGAAGAACCTTCCGCGAAATAAGTGACCCACCACTCTTCATGTTTACCTTGAGTGTCATAATTTGCAAGTACAGAACATTCGTTATTTACGGTTTCTCTGTAATTTTCTCCCCCGTTTTGTTCAGCAATTTGAAAAGCCTCCCAGGCATTGATTCTGATATTCTGCAGATCGATCGCCTCCCATTCACTTAATTCTGGTGTATAAACGACCTCACCTAATATTGCCAGGTTTTCGTTGGGATTTATATACATATCAACAACTAAACGAGAATTCCCAGTATCCGCAGGGACAGATTTGAAGAAACTGAAATTACCCCCTTGAAAACCATAGTCAATTTTAGAGCAGGAGCTGGGAAAGGACATCCTCTGCAATCTAAAATCCCTAAGGGATTGATCCGTTGCAGAATGAAAAAAGGCATCAGCAATGTAAAAATAATCCGCCACTGTCCATTTGACTGGCTCAATCGCAAAGTTTGGGTAAACTGGCGGAGTTGCGGTCAGCAGGACAAAGGCATTGGGATCCTCCTCCACCAAAGCAGTTAGCAGAGTTTGGGGATCGATTTGATACACTTCACTAAACGTCGGGATTTTTCTCTCTTCCTGAAAGGAGAAACGACAACCAGGTATTGTAAAAATTAATCCGACCAGAAAAAATTGGACCCATCGGTTACGTATTCGTTTTCGCATAATCTTCCCAAATAGGTCTTATTCTTTATTGAAAATTGCCAAGGTTATCATAGATATCAAATCACTCCAAGAAATTTCTGGAGGTAATTCCCAATTAAATACTCCATGTAAAACCATTAAATCCTGTGTGAAAAGCTGAAGTTGAAAGCGTGTATCAAAATTTGTCCGCCAAAGTGCACGAGAGTTATTGTAAATATCTAGAGAATCATCGTCTAGAGGAGAGAGTTCCGAAAAATATCTTACCCAATCGATCTCTATGCCAAAATCAACATCCTTCTTTAAATAATTGTTACGAGCGTTTCTCATGTCATTTGTACTAAAACCACCATTTTGGGCCATCGCAGCCGCGATTAAGCGATCTTTTGCGTTACATTTGATGCACATTGCATCCACTGGTTTTATTCTCTCTGTCATCGCCTTGATCGAATTTGCCATAATATAGGGATCGCCAAACTCGTCAGAAGTCTGTGCGTATCCTAACCCGGAACTCCCTAAAGCATCCTCTAAAAATGGGATGTAGGGCATGCATTCATGTTTCTTCAGCCAATCATAAAGTCGCTGTAACTGGTTTCCGGGAGAATTTATCCATTGGCTTTGAACAGCTATCGCAGCTGCGATCGTTGTAGGGTGAAGTCCGGCAGAGGTGATATATGATGCCTGATTTTCGAACTCGTTTCGAAATGTTTCTACGATGAATATTCCATAATAATCAGGGACTAACCCAAATAAGCTCAGACATTCGAATACATTCGTACTGAAACAAGGTAATTTTCCTGAGGGATCCACGTAATTCACCGGGTTTGCCTCGACGTAATTCCAGCGGTTGAGCGTCAGTGGATTCCGGTAATCCCCTCCCCACACATCCCGGCTGAGGAAGCGCCCCAGGTGCGGGGCGTAGTAGCGGGCGCGCAGATTGAGCAAGTTGGTTGGATCAAGCCATTCGCCGGTGAAGCCAAAATGCGTAGTTATGTGTTCTTGCCTGAATAATGGCGAGGGGGATTTTTCTCCAAACGGCAGATAATCGCGCGATACGGTTAAGTTAGCATCCTGGTCTGCTACCTGCCTGACAGTGCCGAGTTCATCCGTAAAATAATATTGGCGTCCTTCAGGTCCTTGTTGCATAATCCGTTCGCCTTCGCCATACAAATAGTTCGCCGGTTGGGTCGCGGGGCGACAGATCGACGATCCAATCTGCCAACCTGTGCCCCGCGACCCAACACCCCTGATCGAACCCATCACTCCAGCAGGCTCCCCACATAGTGAATACGCGGCGAAACTGCCTGTTGAGATTATATTTCGGATTGTTGGGTCTCGCGGTGCAGTTTTTTTGGCACTTGTTTTCACATGCTGCTCGACCCAACCTGCGAACTTCTTGTGAAAACCAGGTTCACAAAAAACCTGCCCCGGATTGCTCCAGGGCAGGCTCTTTTATCCCAACACCATTAATCTCTACGGTTCCACCGGGTAGCCGGCGGAACGCCAGGCGCTCAGGCCGCCCGCCATGCTGGTCACGTTTTCAAAACCGGCCTGCTGCAAAATATCCCGCCCCTGCTGGCAGCGGTTGCCCGAGCGGCATACCACCACGATCGGCTGCCCGGCGGGCAGCTCGTTCACCCGGCTGGCGAGCTGGTCCAGCGGGATGAGGGTCGTTCCGGGGGCATGGTATTCGTCCCACTCCGCCTGGGTGCGCACGTCGAGCAGGAACGTGCCGTCCTGGTACAGCTCGTAGGCCTGGTCCACGCTGATCTCGGCGGGTAAATTGGCCGCGTCCAATGTCGCGCTGCCCTGGTTGGCAAACACCCACGCCAGGGCCGCCAGCACCACGACGGCGATGATCGCGGTCACCCATATCCAGGTGTTATTCTTCGACTGCGGTTTTTTCTGTGTCTTCTTCGGGTTTTTACCTGGGTTGCCACACAAACCTCCACATGTTCATTCTATAGGTTAGATGCAGCCCGCAGCAAAACGTTACACGACGAATAAATTCCGTCCAACCGGCTTGCTCAGCGCTGGACGAGCTGCCAGAATGCGCCCGCCCTGGTCCACAGCCAGCAGCTCGCCCGTGGGTCCGCGTCCGATGGCAGCAATCCGGCCCTGCAGCTTGAACATCTCAGCAGTCTGCCAGCCGCCTGCGGCGCCTTTCAGCAGCCCCCACACGCGCCCGGTGCAGTAATCGGCGTACAGGTACACGCCCTGGAACTCGGGCAGGCTGGTGCCGCGGTACACTGCCCCGCCGCTCACCGAACAGCCCAGGGAGTGATCGTACCAGGCAGCCGGGTCCACAAATTCCAATCCCAGCGGCGGGGCTGCCTTCGAATGCCAGCGGCCCTTCCCGGTAGTTCCAGCCCAGGTTGCTCCCGGCGGCTGCGCCGGCTGGCAAGAAGTTCACTTCTTCCCACTGGTTCTGGCCCACATCGGCGATATACAGGTCGCCGGTGGCAGGGTCAAAATCGAATTTCCAGGGGTTGCGCACCCCGCTGATGAAAATCTCCGGCAGGCCGTCGAGACTGTCCGAGAACGGATTCCCGGCTGGGATGGCATACGGGCTGCCGCCGTCCACGTCGATGCGCAGGATCTTACCCAGCAGCGTTTGCAGGTTCTGGGCGTTGCCCTGCGGATCCCCGGCGCTGCCGCCATCGCCCATGCCGACGTACAGGTAGCCATCCGGCCCAAAGGCGATATGCCCGCCGTTGTGGTTTTGGTATGGCTGGATAATCGCCAGCAGGCGCTGCTCGGAGCTCGGGTCACCGCTCAACCGGTCGGCGGACGCCTGGAAGCGCGAGATGACCGTATTCCCGGACGTATCCGTATAATCGACGTAAAAGCGGCCGTTCTCCATAAAATCCGGATCGAAGGCCAGCCCCAGCAGGCCCTGCTCAGAGGCATTTGCGCCGACCCGGTCGCGCAGGTCAAGGTAGGCATCCGGCTGCACGACACCCTCCTGCACCACCTGGATTACCCCCGCCTGTTCCAGCACGAACAGCCGGCTGCTGTCGCCGGGCGCGACCGCCATACCGACCGGGCTTAACAACCCGGTGGCATACGTCTGCCAGGTGTAGCCCGCAGGATCTGGCAAACTGCTCGCATTCGGAGACGCCTGGTCGGCCGCAGTGGCCTCAGGAGTGACCGTCTCGGGGGCGCTGGTCTGCGGGTTGCCCAGGCTGTAGCGGTCGATTTCTTCGCCATTGGCATTTACAAAGCGGAAAATGATGCTCACATTGTCGGCTTCAACCAGGAGCGCCCCGTAATCCTCGCGATACCGGCTGGCGCTCTCCGCCAGAGGTTCGGTGAATTCGTAGCGCGGCCCGCCCCCCAGGCCGTTGATGATGTACGGGATGCCGTTGACCTGCAGCCGTTCGTATACATGGTCGTGCCCGCTCAGGACCGCCGTGGCGCCCCATTCAGCAAACGGCCACTGCATGTAGTCCGTCGAGCCGTGGACCCCCGAGGAATACGGCGGTGCGTGGCTGATCACCAGCTTCCAGGGAGCCGAGGAGGCGAATAAAGCCGTCCGCAGCCAGGCAGCCTGGGTGGAGGACAGGCCCACGCCGTCCGGCTCGCGCGAATCGCTGTTCAGCACAAACACGTGCACCGGTCCCAGCACCACGTCGTAATAACGCTCATTGCCCGGCAGGTTGAAGTAATCCAAATAGGGCTGGCCCTGTGCCGAGTCCAGGTCGTGGTTGCCCAGCGCCGGGAAAAAGCGGTTTTCAAGCGCTCCCGAGCCGTAATCTCCTTGATAACTGCCGATGTATTCCTGGTAATACTGGCCGATATTTTCATCGATCGTGGCTGCCGCGCCGTCCGGGTAATTGTTATCCCCAACGGTCAGCACGTAGTCCGGCTGCCAGCCTTTAACCAGGGCCGCCACCCGCCCCTCAGGTTCGCCCGCCAGGCCGTAATCTCCGATCACCGCCAGGCGCACTCCCGGCCTGGATGATCCAAGACCGGTCACCGGAACGGTTGTGGGAGGCGTTTCTGGTGCGGGTGCTGCGATGTCTGTTGGGGGTGCGGGCTGCGGGATAGGGGTTTCGGTGGTCACAATCACCGGTACGGCTGTGGCTGGCAGCGGCTGGACGACCTCGGTGGGGGTCACGCGCGGCGCGCAACCTGCCAGCAAAACCAATAAGATTGTTAATAAGAGAAAGGTGGGCAGACTTCCGCCTGTCCACCTGGTTTTTAGGGGATCTGGCAAGCTTTATTCCTCCCGGAATTCGGCCTCAATGACATCACTTTCCTGGTAATCCGGCGATTGGGGATCCGCCGGACCCGCTTTGTTGGGTATGATGCCGCGCAGGGCCTGGCGGTGCTCATCCACAACATCTTGGGGAGCCAGCTCAATGAACAAGAACATTCCCATGGCAACAATGGCAGCATCGTCGATTGGACCGGGTATATCCAGCGGGAACACCAGGTAGATCAGCGATCCAATGGGGATAAGCTTTAAAAAGGGATTGACGCGGTTATCGGTGAGCAAGCGCACCACCAGCCGCATGTACATCCAGACATCATCAAAAAAACCGCCCTCGGCTTTGATAATTTTACGATTAGGATCTTCCGCCATCATTACCTCCAATGTTTGGCATTATACTATACTGAATAAGCTCAAATCAGGAATAGGATCCACGGCTGCATTCTATAATGGCAGATGAAACCAGCTCCGGCAATATTCCCTTATTCCTATACGTACTCGCGGACCATTTAGTTGCATAGTAAAAAGCTTCATGCAAACCAAAGCGCCCAACATCGCCCAAACGCTGCCAGCCTCCGCACCAGACCTGATCCGGGCCTATTTTGAATTCAATCACCTAAAACAGCTTTACCGCCAGGGCTGGCTGCGGCGCGGTCTGCCTGCCAGCCAGTGTGAAACCGTCGCCGAGCACAGCTTTGCGACCGCGCTGCTGGTTTTACTGTTATGTGACGAGGCCTTCCCCACGTTGGACGGCGAACGAGCCCTGCGCATGGCCCTGATCCATGATTTGGGCGAGGTGTATGCTGGCGATTTCACCCCGGCGGATGAGATCGGCGCAGACGAAAAACACCGCCGTGAGCACTCCGGTTTTGCTCAGATCCTGGGCGGGCTGCCTAACGGGCAGGCCTACCTGGCATTGTGGGAGGAGTTCGAAGCCGGCGAAACTGGCGAAGCCCGGCTCGTGCGCCAGGTGGACCGGCTGGAGATGGCGCTGCAAGCCGCCGTCTACGAGCGCCAGCCGCAGTTTGACCTGCCGGACCTGGGAGAGTTTTATGATTCGGTGCAGGCTGCATTGAGCAGCCCCGTCTTAATCCAAATCCTGGATGCCCTGGTCCAGCTTCGCCCGCCCCAACCCGGCCCGAGTGAAGCCCATCCTACATCATCTTCGAAGGAGCATTTATGATCGATCCACGCCTCACCAAACTGGCAGACATTCTGGTTAATTACTCCATCGGCGTCAAACCCGGGGATTGGGTGTGGGTGCGCGGCAGTACCCTGGCGGAGCCGCTGGTCACAGAAACAACCCGCCTGGTACTGGAGGCAGGCGGCAACCCATCCATCACCCTGAGCGCTGACGCGCTCGATGAGACCATCCTGCGCACATCCTCAGACACGCAGCTTGAGTGGGTCTCACCGGTGGAAACGAAGCTGTTCGCTGAGGTGGATGCGTTAATCGCGATCCGGGCAGTCGAAAATACGCGCACGCTGACCGGCACCGACCCGCACAAACAGCGCGTGCAGCAAAATGCGCGCCGCGGCCTGACGGAAACCTATATGCGCCGTTCGGCGGAAGGCAGCCTGCGCTGGGTCACAACCCAATATCCCTGCCCGGCCTACGCCCAGGAAGCTGACATGAGCCTGGCGGATTACGCGAATTTTGTCTTCGCAGCCACTTTCGCCGACCAGCCCGACCCGGTCGCACGCTGGCAGGAAATCCACGCCATGCAGCAGCGCCTGGTAGACTGGCTGGAAGGCAAGAGCCGGGTCACTCTCAAAGGACCGCACGCTGACCTGTCCCTGTCTATTCAAGGCAGAGTTTTCATCAACTCGGATGGCAAAAAGAACATGCCCAGCGGTGAGATTTTCACTGGCCCGGTGGAGGATTCGGCCAACGGCTGGGTGAACTTTACCTACCCAGCTATTCGCGGCGGGCGCGAAGTGGAGGGCGTGCGGCTTGAATTTAAGGATGGTAAAGTGGTGGCTGCCCGGGCAAGCAAAAATGAGGAGTACCTGGTCAGCCAGCTCGACAGCGATTCGGGTGCGCGTTACCTGGGAGAGTTCGCCATCGGCACCAATTACGGCATAAACCGCTTCACCAAGAGCATTCTGTTCGACGAAAAAATTGGCGGCACCTTCCATATGGCAGTTGGAGCCGGTTATCCGGAGACCGGCTCGGTTAACAAATCCAGCGTGCACTGGGATTTCATCTGCGATATGCGCACTGATAGTGAAATTAGGGTGGACGGTGAATTGTTCTATCAAAACGGGCAGTTTGTTGTTTAGAGCCTATCCATACGGGTTGTTCGGGCTCGCGTCTACCGGGCCTTCCGTCATTCGTGAGAAAAAGAGGGAACGATGAGGAGAACGCGTGGTAACTTGATATTCGGCCTGCTGCTTGTCCTGGTAGGTGGCTATTTGCTGGTAGCCCAGTTTTACCCCCAGCTAAAATTCTGGGAGACAGCCAATATCACCTGGCCCGTCTGGATTCTGCTGCTGGCGGTGGGCATGTTCGTCTTTGGCCTGCTGGTAGGCGCGCCGGGCATGGCTGTCCCGGCGACCATCGTTGGTGGGATTGGCTGTATCCTGTGGTACCAGACCGTCACAGGCGATTTTGCAAGTTGGCTCTACCTGTGGACCCTGATCCCCGGATTTGTGGGCGTAGGCATGCTGCTGACGGGCTTGCTGGAAGGCAGAGTGCGCGCCGTCCTGGGTGCGGCAATCTGGCTGATTGTGATCAGCCTGGTTTTATTAATCATCTTCGGTGGGTTGTTCGGCGCCGGGCTGGTTGAAACTTATTGGCCGGTGGCATTGATCGCGGTCGGGCTGCTGATCCTCATCCGCCCCTTGCTGCGGCGGATAGGCGCCGACAATTCCTGACCCGCCGGTGTACGATCCGTTTGAGCGCCCCGACCAGGGCAGGCTGGACCCAGCGGCTAACCGCTGAACAGGCCAGAGTCCAGCAGCTCACCCAGGTTTGTAATTACCCGCTGCACTCCGGGTAGGGCTGCCAGGGATAAATGACTGTCCCGGGCACCGAGGGCTATCACGCAGCCGCTGCCCGCCGTGCGGGCAGCTTCCAGGCCTGCCAGGGAGTCCTCCACCACGGCACACTGCCCAGGGGATAACCCCAGTCTTGCAGCCGCCCGCTGGTAGATGTGGGGCTCGGGTTTACCGGGAAAACTGCCGTCATCGTACAGGATTTTCCCCACCTCGAACCAGCGTGCCAGCTCCAGGTGCTCGATGAAAAAATCGACATTCTGTTTTTCGGACGAGGTGGCAATCGTATAGAGAATCCCGCGCCGGGCCAGCTCCTCCAGGAGCGGCACGGCCCCGGGAGAGAGCTGGAAATGGTCTCCCTGCTCCAGGCAGAGCTGGCGGTAGAGCGCTTCTTTTTCCTGGGTGAGGCGCTCTGCTGCCTGGCTGCTGAGGGAATACCCGAGGATGTATTCAAGCGAATCCTTGTTGGGCACGCCCAGGCAGTGGCGGGTCAGTTCGGCTTCTGTCAGGGGTGCCGGACGCAGCCGGCGGGCATACTCCGTCCAGGCCTGCCGCTGCAGGGCTTCATCCCAGAATAATACGCCGTTAAAATCAAAAATCACACCTGCCAGATCCATCGTCTGTGATTCCTCCCGACACTCACACGCGGTAGATTCTAGCAGGTTTTTCCTGCAAACCCCTCACTTTTCCGCGAATAGTTCAGTCGCTATCTGCAGGAGCTCATCGGCTTCCGTGGCCGGGTCGTCGTTGGCCTCAATCTGCGCTGGGACCCCGCGCTCTTGATACCATTCACCGTTGGGCGAGAGCCACCTGGCAATCGTCATTTGCAGCAGTGTGTCATCTGATAAGAAAACGGTCGCCTGGATTAACCCTTTACCGAACGAACTGCTCCCAACTGTTTTTCCACGGCCCGATTCCGAAATCGCAGCGGCACAGGTCTCCGCAGCGGAATAGGTGGTCTGATCCATTAAGACCACCAGGGGGAGATCGGCGGCAATCGGATTTCCCTTTGCCAGAAATTGCACACTTCGGTCTTGAGTCAGCTCTGCGGAGAAGAGCAAACCATCCTTAATGAAGAAGCTGAGGATGTCTTGCGCCGCCTGCATATCCCCGCCCTCGTTATTCCGGAGATCCCACACCAGTCCTTTTGGGTTGAGCGCCAAGAGCGCATCCAGGGCTCCCTTCATCTGCTCCGTGGCTGTCCGGTTAAAAGCAGTTAATGCAATGTATCCAGCTCCATCGGGGAGCATACGATAGGTAACATAATCTCGCACCTGGCGAACCAGGTCAAATTCGAGGATTTGGCCTTCGCGCAAAACCTTCAGGTGCACATCCGAACCTGGTGAGCCGCGGATCATCAGCCCGGTCTCTGACGAGTCGGTCGCCTCATCCAGGGTGACATCGTCAATCGCCAGAATGACATCGCCAACCTGCAAACCTGCCATATCGGCAGGCCCGTTTGGGAAGACAATTGAAATGACGACCTGGTTGTTTTTATTCTCTGCATACAGCCCCACAACACCAGTTTGTCCCGTAAATGTACTGCTGAAATTACGTGCAGCCCCCGGTTCAATCAATTCTGCGTACGGATCATCGATCGCTGCAATCATCCCGCGTATGGCAGCGTAGGATAACTCGCTGTCTGATTGTTTGTTGAAAAATGAATCACCAGATAGCATGCGATAAGCCGTGCTGACTAACTTTTCATCCGCACTTTTAAGTCTTCCGTTAACCCATAAGCCTGCGCCGAATGACGCAGCACACAAAATAAGGATTCCCAACACACTCAAAAATTGCTTGCGGTGGATGGTTAATCTCATTAAAAGACGACCTCCTGCATTCTCTCTTACTGATCAAGAGGGTGAGGAGAATTTTCCAGGTTCCCCTGATCGGATCTGGTGATAATGATTTGCATGGCTTGAACGCAGGCGGCATCAAACAGAATGCCAGCGTTTTTGTTCAGGTGATCCAGCACTTCCTCAACACTCAGGGAATCACGGTAAGGTCGCTTACTGGTCATGGCATCGAAAACGTCTGCGACTGCAACGATCCGCCCCATCCATGATATCTGTTTGTCAACCAGCTTCGCGGGATATCCCGATCCATCCAGGCGCTCATGGTGCTCCAGGATCGCCGGGCACATCGGCTCAAGCAATTTAACCTGGCTCAGGATATTAACCCCGATCCGCGGGTGTTCTCGCACTAATTCCATCTCTTTTTGGCTGAGCTTGACCTTCTTTAATAAAATCGAATCCGGAATGCCAATTTTTCCAATATCATGGAGCAAACTACCAATGCGGAGATCGTTCACTAACGGCTCTTCGATGCCAAGTTCGCGAGCAATCTGCACCGAATATTCAGAAACGCGCAGCGAATGCCCTTGAGTATACGGATCATAGGCATCAATCGCTGTGATCAATGACTTAATCACACCCAGGAACAATTCCCCACTGCTCTCATACATTTCAGCAACTTGAAGAAAGGTGCTGGCCTGGTTGGCTAAGATGCGCATGAGATGCGCATCCTCCTCTTCAAACGAAGCATGGGGTTTATTCAGTACCATCAACCCGCCGAGCAAGTGTTTGCTCTCCCCGGCATGTTCCTGGGACAGGGGCTCACTTTGCAGCGGGGCAGTAATTGCATAGCGGTTGAAGTACGAAAATTCTCCCTCGTGAAAATAATCCGTTCGGGCTTGCCTGTTGGAGCCAGCCCGGATTTGCTGCTTTGAGCCGGAAAACCAGGTCTGCCTGTGGCTTTTATCGGAGGATTGTCCAGCTTGCCCTTCCTCCGGCGGCTGGTAAGATACCTGGAAAATCATCTCGCGCGTATTCGGATCTACCAGGAAGAGTGAGCTGCGTTCAGCATCCACCAGAAGCGCCGCGTTTTCAGTGACCAGGTGTAATAACTGGTTGCGATCCAGTGTTCCAGCCACCTCTCCCAAAACATCGACCAGTGCCAGCAGGCGTTGGTTCGAGCGTTGAATGGCGTCAATTTCTTTTCGGCGATCGATCTCGAATCCCAGCCGATTGCCTAAAACCATGAGGATGTCGAGTTCACCTTGCTGAAAATTAAAAATCTGGATGACCCCCAGGGTATGCTCCTTGTGAACAATCGGCAAATTGATCACATTTTTCTTGCGAGCGGCGTTGACAGGGTCTGCAGCGCGCAACCAGTCCGGGTCAGATGGCAGGTCGCCAATCACCATTATTTTCGTTTCGCCCAGCGAGATTCCTGGCAGCCCTTGCTTGCAGTTGAGGCGTAAACCAACCAGGTGCTGGCTTTCCATTTCACCACGCACATGGGTAATCACTAATTCATCCGCGGCAGTATCCAATTGAAAGAAATTGGCAGAATCAGACTGGGTGACCTCGATGATCAGTTCGATGATGCCCTGAACCATAACCGATGTATCTGCTTCACAAGCAATTTCATCCGCGCGGGCCATGATGGCAAGGACCCGCTCACGTTCCGCGTTGATTTGGCAGCTATTTTCTGAGGTGCAGCCCTCTGGGAGCCTGAAAGACAACTTGCCGCTGTTCAACATGTGCGTGTTCCCGATTCAATTGTTCTGGCTTAACCATTTGGATCCCTCATTGAACCAGGCTCTCTGATTTTCACAGGAACAAGGTTCAATGAGGGTAATTTTGGACAAGATAAGTTTAGCGCTGGCTTATCCAGACCACAGCCAGCCGCCGGACCACAACCAGCCGCCCGACCATAACCAGCCACCAGACCACAGCCAACCGCCGGACCACAGCCAGCCGCCGGACCACAGCCAGCCGCCGGACCATACCAGGCTCGCAGCACGCTGGGGTTGAGGGTTGGAAAAGGCAGAAAACATGAGGGGCGTGGCTATTGAGACGATCAGGATAAGTCCGATTACAACAAGAATAAGCTTCTGTTTTTTACTCATACAATTCCCCTTTTCAGGTGTCAATCCAAACACAACGGAATTCTGTCGAAGCAAAGCTTCGCGGCGCAAGATAATTGATTGGTTGAACTCGATCGATAATTCCCTCCTTTCGGTCCAATTATTGATGAGTGCTCAAGAAGAACTTCGTTCGATTGCCCTGTTTCTCAGTACTCCTTGTAGCCTGCATAAGATCCACTCATTTTGGACAAAACGCACAAAAAATCCCTCCGGTGTTAAGCTACCGAAGGGATAAAAAAAACACACTTTTCCGCTTAGGTAGCTCGACTGTCATACGGTAGATACTGCTCCTGCCGCTTAGACCGCAGCTTTGCGTCCCCACCTTTCGATGGATTTGCCGTTTCTGTGCGATATGTAAGTGCTTTAGCAGCCAGGCTGACCCACAGAGCAAGCTCTGCTCAGACCCATTGCTTTGCGTCACTATCTTGCGATAGTTTGGCGGTGGATGCACATTTGTTAATCTGATTTCACTATATAGAACATCGAAAGTCGAGTCAAGCGTCTAACAAAATTGTTATGTTAACATGCAAAAAACGATCATTTCAACGATTTGATTGCATTTCTATTGATTCCAACAAAGCCAGGTCTCTAGATGCCCCAAGCTCATTGAATACCTGCTCCGCATTATTTCGATGCCAGACCGCTTGCTCATGATCATTCTCAGCCTTAGAGACCAGCATCGCCTGTACATGGTACCGACCAGACTCAATCCGATCCGGACCGGCATTCTGCGCTTGCAGCGAACTTTCAAGGGCCTGTTTCGCCAATTGAATTTTCCCCTGCCGAAGCAAGCTGGCAGAAGTTAACCGCCAGGCGGTCGCAATCAAAGGACTCACCCCAATTTGGGAAGCCAGCTTGACAGCACTTTGCGCGCGTTTCCTCTGCTTCTACCAGCTCATCCTTCGCTAACTGGATTTCAGCCTGTGTACAGAAGGCTTCAACGGTCACATCCGGTGCATTAATTTCTTCTGCCAAGCGGAAGCTTTCCCGGAGCGATTCATAAGCTTCGTCAATTTTCCCTTGATACAGTAATGTTTGTGCCAATCCCACGTAGGAATTTGCGGCATGCCAGTTCATTTGAAACGGCCTGGAAACAGCCAAACTATCACGATAGTAAATTTCAGCCTGGGCAGCATCTCCCAAATTACGAACGAGCTGGCCCAGGTTGTGGTTGGTGATTGCTACGCCTTCAACATCACCCATTTTTTGGCGTAGATTCAGACTCCGTTTTATCGAATTGTAAGCAGCCTGCCAGTTGCCGGAAACACTTTCAAGGATCCCAAGATTACTCAAAGCAGCAGCAACCCCCCAGCTGTACCCAATCTCCTGCCAGTATGCCATTGCTGTGCGGGTATGCTGCATGGCCTGCTGCAGGTCGCCCTGGCGGAAGAGAATCCCGCCCAGGTAATTCTCTGCCATCGCTAACGTAGTCAAATTTCTGGCAATCCCTGCGTAATGCATCGACTTCATCACGGCTTCTCTAGCAGATTCAAAATCGGATTGCACAAATTGGCACCATCCCAGGCGGGCATACACCAGGGCAGCTTCTACACTGGATTGGGTGTCATCTGGTTCGCAAATCACTTCCAGGGCCTGCTGGAGATAAACAATAGCCTGTTCCTGGTCTCCTTTTTTATGGGCCGTATCACCCATGCGCCGGTAGATACCAGCCCTTTGGGCCGGAGTGAGTTTGGTGCTGTGCATCAGATCCAGGCCGCTCTGAAGCACCGCCAGGGAGGTATCGTAATTGCCAATGAACTGGTACACCTCTCCCATCTGGTGAATAATTCGCCAGCGGGCTTCATCGCCCACATTGGGGACAGCACTCAGTAATTCTGATGCTTGTTCAAAGAAAGACACCGCAACATCATTTGCGTGTCTTGCAGCAGCTCGCTCGCCGGCCAATATCAGGTAATGAAGCGCCCGATCATAAATTTCTGCATTACGAAAATGGTACGCCAGGTCCTCAACATGTTCGTCTTCACTACCACGCCACTGCTTTTCCAAAGCAATTGCTGTGCGCTGATGCAGGATGCGCCGCTGCGCTTTTAATACTGAGTTGTAAACAATGACTTCAATGAGTGGATGGCTGAATTCCCAATAATCTACCTCCATCGTGGGAGTTAACATGCCGCGTGTGTGGAGTTGGGATAAAAGCAAATGGATATCTTCGCGTTCCGCCACCTGCCCCAACAGGATAATATTGAAGCGATGTCCAATAATTGAGGCGATCTGCAGCATCTGCCTGGCAGAGCTTTCCAGCGAATCGACACGTGCTCTGATCAAGCTCTCCAGGGAGGCAGGCACAACCAGCGCATCCGCGTGCAGCGTACGGCTTGGAACCAGTTTACCTCGCACCAGGCGCAGAAAATCTTTCTCTACTAACAAGCGCACGAACTCTTCGATAAAATATGGATTACCCCCACTTTGATTAATAATTAGCGATAAGAATGTTTCCGGCAGATCAGAAGAAGCGAGAAATTCGCTCAGGAGCTGTTGGCATTCGGTGATCGTCAATGGATTGATCGAGAGGTGGATATATTGCTCGGGATGCATGCTGCGAGTACGTGCCAGAATTGTCTCAAACGGGCTGATTTCATTCTGCCGTTGAGCGCAGACAAACAATATCCGCCGGGAAACAATCAAGTGCGAGAGGTATAAAAGCAAATCCGCAGAAATCGAATCGATCCATTGCAAATCGTCCAGGATAAAAACCAGTGGTTGTCTTATTGCTAAAACGCTGATTAAGCGGTGAATTGCCACGAAGGTCTGCCGGCGGAGCTGCTCGGGTTCCATCGATGTGATCTTTTCTCCTAAGCCTCCGCTTGGCTGAACACCCAACAATAGCTGCAAAAATGGGCGTGTTTCCTCCAATTCAGATGACCAGGAATTTATTTTCAGATCGATTAGCTCATTGATTTGGTTGGGGGTGCTGTTGTGCTGGACTTCGAAAACCTGCATGAGCAAATCTGAGAAGAGTGAAAAAGCGTGTTCTGAATGACGCGCAGTGCATTTACCATTCAGTATGAGCGCTTCATAGCTAATTACCTGTTTTGAAAATTCGCTCATTAAACGGCTCTTGCCGATTCCCGCATCTCCCTCAATCCAGATAATTCCGCCGGTTTCCCCTTCAAACAATCGGCTCATGCGATTCATCGCATCCAGTTCTTTATCACGTCCAATAAATGGCGTTTTGATACCGATCAAACCTCGCACAGGTAAGATCTGTTCTCGCAATCCCTCTAATTGGTAGATAGAATTCCCGGGTAATTTCTCGAGCAGGTTAGGTGGCACTTGCGAGAATTCGAACCGGAATGCCGTGTGATTACGGATTTGCTGCGTGACCCAAACCCGACCGGACGGGCATACCTTAGCAACGGTACGGGCAAGCTGTACGGGTTCGCCAGCTGCCATAAATTCTTCAGAATGCTCTAATTCAACCTTGCCGGCTACGATCTTGCCCATCGCGACACCCAAGTGAATCGAAACGGAAAGATCGATTTGCTGGTCGAGTTCTTTGTAAAAATTAACGATTTGCATAACCGTTTCGACAGCGCGCTCGGGATCATCTTCGTGCGTAATTGGCGCCCCAAATATTGCCGTGAATCCATCCTGGTGATGGAGAACCTGGCAGCCATGTTCTTGAATTAATTCGATCAGGGCTGGCAGCAGAAAAGCAATGGTTTCAAATACCAATTCATCATCTGTCCCGGATTTTGGCGTCAGGACAGCAGATAGGATTGCAGCCTGATACCACTCACCATCTGGAATTTGGAGCTTGGCGCGCAGCAAATTCATCCGGGCATCAACGTCTTCACCTTCACGGGGATTTTGTTCAAAATTTTCCGGGGACGGCAGCGCCAGGTGGGTATTTTTCGCTCGTTGCAGGTCATTTTTGGCGCCGAGTTCCTCAAAGATGCGGATAGCCGCATCCAGTGATCGATCAGCTTGCTCCAAATAACGGCTTTGGCGGGGCAGGTCATGTTCGTACCAGTTCTTAAACAATAAGCCGAGCTCGTAGCGAGCCTTTGCCTCACGAAAACGGTCATTTAATTGCTGGGCGCGCTCAATTGAATCATATAGAAATGTTTCTGACTGTTCAAACTCTGCGAGGTGCGCCTCTATGGCGCCCAGCACTCTGAGCGCATCGACCTCCAGGTCAGTAATACTGCTGCGCTTTGAAATCAAGAGCGCCTGTGTCGCAGCTGTGTGAGCCTCCTGGAAACTTCCAGATTGAATTTCGATTTGTGCCTGCAAAAGATAATAATTTGCGACGCGCTCGTTTGTTTCGTCTAACGACTCGACCAGCGTGCTGGCATTTTGCAGATGCAGCCTGGCATCAGATAACCTGTTTTCCAAAATTGCTAATCGGCATAAACCAAACTCCGCATACGCTTGGGCAATGTTCAGGCCCAGTCGTTGGCTGAGCGCCTTACTGGTTTCTAGATTTGAGCGTGCATTCTGATACTCACCCAGATCAATCAATACCTCCCCCAGGTTGGTTAAATTAACCGGACGTTCAGGGTCATCGCCATACTCCTGGCGCAGTTGATCTGCCTGCTCCAAATACTCGACGGCCTGCAGCCACTTTTCTGTCGAATAGTACAGGATACCCAGATTTGCAAACGAAATTGCCATCCCCCAATGGTAATGCAAACTCTTGTAGATCTCCAGGCTGTGTTCTACACTTCCGATTGCATCCACAAAACGCGAACGGGTCCAATATATCCCGCCTATCGTGTTATACAAGGAAGCCATAGTAATCGGATCTTCAGCTTCCCAGATCGCGGTGTCCAGCAAAGCCAGGTCGACCAAATTGTAGGCTTCATCAAGATTTCTCTGTCGAAAATATACCCAGGCAAGTCGATCTGCAAGGCGTCTCCATATAATCGGGAATTGTGTCCTTCCAGATTCAGACAGCAGCTCCATTCCCTGTTTCAGAAGCTGGACGGCATATTCAAGATCTCCCTCGCGAGCGCGAATATCGGCCAGCTCACGTAGCGCTTCAATCTTGACCTGGAAAGAATTGCTTTCTGTAAACTTCTGCTCTTTTACACTTTTTGGAATCCGATCAACGATGTCAATCAGTAATTTGGCTGCCTCTTCCAGCTCGCCGGTGAATTTTAGCGCTTGAGCCAGTCCAACCAGGGCTTGTTCTCTTTGGGTTGAATCCAGATCAGTCGCCGTGTCCATCAATGAAAGCGCCTGCCGATAGAGCTGCACGACCGTATCATTCGCGAAGTGCTGAGCGACCTTCTCGGCAGAAATCAGCAAGAATGGAATTGCGCTGGCAGGCTTGGTGCTCTCAGACAGATGATAAGCAAGCACCTGGTTCCGTTCGCCCGACAGCCAATAATCCCCCGCTTCAATTGCCCGTGCAACCTGAGTATGAATTTTTTTGGAATCGCGTTTCAGCAGAGTCTGGTATATGGTTTCCCGCAAAAGCGGGTGCTTAAACACATAACCATCCTCAACCCCAAATTTTGTGTGGATCAGAAAATCTCGCTCTTCCAGGTCTGCTAGGTTGCCATATATAGTTTGACTTTCGTCAGGCACCACTGCTTCTAACAATCGAGTTGAGAATGAGTCCCCAAGGACAGAAGCCCGGAGTAACACCTTTTTTAATGGGTCGGGGAGATGATCGAAACGGGCAAGAATGATGTCTCCCAAAGTACCTGGAATTTCCCGCACGAGATCGGCTGCGTTAGCTGTCAGATGCCAGCTCCCATCTCGATTGACCAACCCCCCTTGATCGATCAGCATGCGTACCAGTTCTTCTGTGTAATAAGGGTTCCCCCCTGCCCGAAACGTAATTAAAGACTTCATCTCTTTAGCCGACTTCGTGTCTTCAAGGACCAATTGATCGACAAGCAAGTGGGCATCCGCTTCGGTCAAAGGTTGGATATGGATCTCATGCGGTTTTCGGCCGTGTTTATGGGCCTCAATGCGAATTGATTGCGCATAAGAATACCGATCAAAATCACGCGCTACCATCACCAATAGGATTGGAGAGGCTTCAAGAGATTGACATAGATATTCGATGAATTGCCCGGAGGGCTGATCGACCCAGTGTAAATCGTCAAATACCAGAACAAGAGGTGTTCTGCGTGCTTCGGCAATGAAAAACATGCGCAATGCAAAATGTGTTTGCCTGCGCAGCATGGATGGATCCAGTAATTTAATGCGAACCTCCAGTACGGGGTCCGAATGCAAAATCCCCAACACATGCATCAAGTAGGGAAGAATATCATTGCGATCCAGTCCAAGCAGCTCGATATACCGCTGCAGGATGCTGCGTTGTTCTTTGATGGGGTCCAATTCGGAGATGCTCAGGATATTGCGGAGAATATCGGCGACCACCCGATATGAAGTGATTCGCCGATACAGGGCGCATGTCCCTTGAACCATCAATGCCGGTTGGGCATCTAAATAGTTACTGAATTCAGCCACCAATCTCGATTTGCCAATCCCCGCTTCCCCACTACAAAGAACGATCTCACTGGAATTTGTTTTAATGACCCGATCGAATACTGTGATTAATTTATCTAACTGTTCTCCACGACCAATCATTGGTACTTGTAATCCTGGCAATCCGCGTATCTGCCCAGGTGTTAGACGGATTCCGAGTGGCTGAAATGCCCGCGTTGGCTCTGAAACTCCTTCTAATTGCAGGGGCGGTATGCTCTGGTAATCAAATATTGGTCGCGATCGTTGGTAAGTGCTAAAACTCGCCAGGATTTCTCCCGGTGCTGAGGCCTTTTGCAATTGGGTTGCCAAATGAATCGTGTCACCAATGACGGTATATTCAAGGTGCTGCTGATCGGTGATATAACCGGTGATGATCGTGCCGGTATTTATGCCAATTTGGATTTGAAAATCGTAGTGGTATTGATCGACCAACCTGTCATGCATCTGCCCCATGATGAATTGCATGTCCAAGGCTGCTCGCACCGCTCGTTCAGCGTCATTCTCATGATTAAATGGCAGCCCGAACAGCGCCATGACCCCATTGCCCGTATACTTATCGATTGTCCCCTCATACTTATAAATCATGTCCGCCAGCAGATGAATAATCTCATCGACAGCTAAATAGACCATCTCGCTGTCTAATTCCTTGAAAATGGTCAGAAAATTAGCAATTTCGACACTCAAAACCGCGACCTCTCGTTTTTGCCCAAAGAGGTCTCTTGAGTTCCTGCATAAATTTGTTGACCATGGAAGAAGGCATTTTTGTACGCAAATTGCGTAACATGCGCTCTTGCAAATCGAGATTGGGAGAATACGTAGGGGATTGATCGCGTGCAATTCCGTCTGTGGATGCCACTGGTGCACCACACTGCCCGCAAAAGCTGTTTTCAAAAGGTACTTCAGCATTACATTTCTGGCATTTCATCTTGAGCGATGAGGCGCAATTTAAGCAAATATGAATGCCATCCGGATTTCGAAAACCGCAGTGTGGACAATCGTTCATGCTACCGGCTCCATGGACAAAATTAAGGCAAAGCAACAATAACCCGGTTTCGTTGACCGGCCTTGGCGAGGTATAACGCCTGATCGGCCGAATCACTTAAACCTTCAGCACTTTGATACTCAGGAAATGTTGAAATCCCACAGCTAAAAGTGAGGGCTACAGACCTACCAACACTCAGATTGAACTCAATTTCGGAGAAATGCACCCGGATCTCATCCATAATTTTCAACGCCCGATCCGCATCACAATCCACCAACAAAGCCACAAATTCATCCCCGCCGTACCGACCGACGATGTCGCTTCTACGCAGCCGCTGCTGCAGTAATCGCGATAGACCTTTGAGAGCGCTGTCACCAGCCGCATGTCCGTAGGTATCATTAACCAATTTAAAGTGGTCAATATCCATCATTGCCAATGCCATCCCAAGGTTTTGCCGTTTGCAGCGGATGACTTCTTGGGACAGAGCGCTGCGAAATGCAGTATGGTTCAATAAGTTCGTCAGGCTATCCCGAACCATGTAAGAACGCAAAGTTTTTGACCGTTCAAGCCTGCTGAGTACGACTGCCATCAAGTGGGAGGCTTTGATCGGCTTGACGAGAAAATCATCTCCCCCCAAATCCAGGGCCTCGATTCGCTTTCCAAAGTCATCCTCACTGGAAAGAAAAATGATTGGAATACTGACAAACTCATCAATCTGCCGGATCACACGTGCCAGATCGGCCGCGTTGACGTCCGTCAAGAATGTGTTCATTAAGATCAGATCCGGATGAAAGTCGCGCATTTGCTCGAGGACATTGCCCGGGTTTACAACAAACTGGGCATCTAATCCAGACATCTTGAGGACCATCTGGTAGTAGCTGGCGACCGCGTGCTGATCTTCGATGATCAAAACTTTGGAGGGCTGCGGCGACAAATTGGTTTTATTCAGGGAATCTAAGCGATCAAGCAGCGTAACGATATTGATGGGTTTGGTAAAAAAGGCAGCTCCCCCGGCGCGGATCGATTTTAATCGCACGATTTGATCATCATGATCCGAGGTGAAAATAAAATTCGAGTATGAATTCTGCAGCGCGCTAATTTCTTCGAAAATTTCTTGCTGGATCGGTTCATCGTCGATAGCAGAAATGTCCAGCATGACGGCAATCGAATTCTGGTCAGCGATGACATTCGGTAAATTCTTGAAATCACGAATATGCTGGACGTTGTATCCAAAGTGGATAATCTGTTGAGATACATCCGCGGCAAAATTGAAATCACTGGTTACCAGGTATACCAACCTTTCGGAAGGCAGGACCGGTTGAAAGGGATTCCCAAACCTAGGTTTATCCATTAAATCTGCAGTTCTCCAGGCATAGATACCTCAAGCGCTAAGATTTATGACACATTGGCTAAACCAATTCTATTAATAATTGTCTGCGTGAGGGCTATCAATTGTGTGTCAATTGTGTGATCAATTAATTCTGCAGATCGAAAATCAATTCAATATAACCCCAACCCGCCAGTTTGTCCTCGGCAGATGTGCTACAGAAGCTCAACTACCCGGTCCTAGGTGGGTAGATTGTCTGGTCAGAATTTTTATCGCCAGCTTTTACACAGTTTCGTCAGTTTGTCTGGGTAAACTCAAACAGCCGCCAGAGAACGCATTTGTTCCCTACCGGCGGTGATTGCTTAGGTTATATGGTTATCCGCTTGTTTGTGCCGCGGCCCACTCTCTCCGCAGGTCGAAAGATCCTCGTAGCAGCGGTGTCACGAAGTGACAATGGCTGCGCATTATAGCCGGCCTCAATCGCTGGATGATGTAGTGCTAACAGACTGATGGCTTGCGACGGGTGTGAATTCCACACCCAAGATCGCTCAGTTGCTGCTGGGCGATTTCACTTTAGTGGATCTTATTCTGCTTAGTACACTCCTCAAGAGACGGGGTCAAGTCCTTGTTGGACGACACCGATAAATATTTGACTAGTGCTCCCTTATCTACCTTATTTCCACTAATCTAACAAATCCAAATCGAGTACCACCGGCGGTTTATTGGCCCTCCACGAGCTAAAATAGGGTCTCAAAGCCGTAATTTGGGTTTTACCCAGACGACCATTTGATTGATGATGTCACATCCTACCTGCTTTGAAATCATCGTCCCAAATCTAGCCGCCCATGGCTCAGACAAACCTATCTCCTACTTGAGATGTTGTGCGTTCACAAAACATAAATTCAACCTATTTTTGAAGGTGGGCGTTTACTGTTCCATCCTCTCCAGACAAAGCCACCGTGGCGGCCTGTTCTAGGGTAAGTGCACGGCCTTCGACCCAGGCCGCTTCAAAGCCCTTCTCGCCCAGTGCAGTGCGAATGGCAGCTATGAGTCTTTCATACTCAGCTCGCCGGGCTGGAATAATCGGCGAACGAATCGCTTCGCGGATCGCGTCCGCCGCGCCCAGAAAACGGGCGGCGCGGCCAGGCTGATTCTCACTCAGTTCGACCTGCGCCAGGTTTCCCAGCGAGACGGCAACACCAAGTCGGTCGCCGGCATTCAAGCGCAGAGCAAGGGATTCAGCTTGGCAGGCGCGCGCCGCACGGAATTCGCCCAGCTGAACCAATGCCCGGCCGAGTGTGCCCAGCTGCTCCGGCAAGGCCAGGGATTCCCCGCGCGCACGCTGGTCGGCGATGGTTTCCTCCAGGTTGGTGCGAGCTGCTGCAAAATCGCCTTGCGCAATCTGTACGTTTCCCAGATTTAGCTGGCAAAGGATGATCAGATAGTGATCCCCCAGTTCCCGTGCGTAGGTCAGTGCAGTTTCGATATATCTTTGGGCGGCGTTATTGTCCCCTCTTTCATAGGCGTCGATCCCGAGATTGAGGGATAGACCGGCTGAATCACGGAGAGCATGATGTTCATGGTAGATCGCAAGGGCCTGCTCGTCATAAGTGCAGGATAAGATGTAATCCCCCAGCCTGGCAGCGATGCGCGCCAGCCCATTCAGGGCGCTGGCTTCTCCGGACCAATCTTGCACCCTGCGGGCTACATTCAGGCCCTCTTGAAAATAAGCCTGTGCGGTGGCATAGTCGGCCTGGCTCTCGGCTGTCAGGCCGAGATAATAAAGCACGCGGCTGAGACCCGCCTGGTCTTCGGTTTGCAGGAACAATTGGTGGCTCTGGATCAGGTATTCTTTGGTTTCAGAATAATCGCCCTGTTTATACGCCAGCATACCTGCCGCCATGAACGCCGGGGCTCGAATTTCCGCTGAGGCGAGCGGGTTAAGCTGCAAGGCTTCCTGCAGCCATTTCCGGCCTTCGATCGCATATCCTCTTACGTCCCAGAAAAGATCCAATACTGCCGCCAACCGCAAATTCATCTCCGGGTCATTGGACTGGCTCCAGAGCAGAGCTACACGCAGATTGGCGTGTTCGCGATCCAGCCGGTCAAACCATGCTTTCTGATGAAGGCTGAGTAATTCAGGTCTGGCCTGCTCAGCCAGGGAAAGGAAAGCACCTGCATGCCGATGGTGGGCGGCATCCGCTTCGCTGTTCGCCGAGAGCTGCTCCAAAGCAAACTCGCGCAGGGTTTCAAGCATGGTGAAGCGTGTCTCATCTGCGACCGAATGGTTCTGCAGCAAGCTAGAATCAACCAGCACTCTCAGGCTGGATATTACGGGCATTTCGCCGACAACAGCCTGAACAGTTTCGACCGTGAAACCACCGGCGAAGACGCCCGTGTGTCGAAAAACAAGCTGTTCCTGGGGTTTCAACAGATCGTAGCTCCATTGGATGGCAGCCCTCAGGGTCTGGTGGCGTTCGGGCAGATCCAGGGGACCATGCGCCAAACCTAGTAGCGGGTTCTCAATCTGGGCCAGCATCTCGCGGGGAGAGAGAAAGCGAGCCTGGGCGGCGCAGAGCTCGATCGCCAGCGGCAATCCGTCCAACCGCTGGCAGATTTTCAGATCCATCTGCCTTTCATGCCTGGCTGTCGACAGGCCATCCGCGAGCATGTCATACCCGGTTCGGGTGCCTGCCGCCCGGGCGCGTTGCTCGAATAGCTGAAGGGCATCCTCTTCTGCAAGAGGACCGAGTGGGAACTGGTGCTCGGCAAGCAGGTTGAGTGCTTTGCGGCTGGTCACCAGGAATTTCACGGTTGGGCAAACCGCCAACACATCCGAAACAAGCGTAGCAGCCTGGTGCACATGCTCGAAATTATCGAGCACCAGCAGGAGATGTTTGGAGCGCAAATAAGCGATGAGAGCTTCCTGGGAATTCTGGCCGGGGCGCTCGTTTACCCCTAAAGCGTGCGTGATGGCGGCTACAACCTGAGCGGCGTCGTTCAGCGGTGCCAGCTCCACAAAATAAACTCCATCCTCGAAATCGAAATGTAAGCTGTGAGCAACCTCTATCGCCAGACGGGTTTTTCCAATGCCAGCCGTTCCAGTGATTGTGAGCGCAGAGGCACCCTCTTGCAGCCTGGAGATGATAGCTTTCAGTTCTTGGATACGGCCCAACATCTGCGTAGGCGGGACTGGTACTGCAAAAGGCGGCTTCTGGTGCAGTCCAGTGAGATTATTTTGCAGTATCTGGTTGTATAAAGCAGTTGTCTCCGCCTCGGGCTTAATCTGCAGGTCTCTCGCGAGCGTGCTCTGCAGCTGTTTGAAATGCGCCAGTGCAGCGGCCTGCTCGCCATTCAAGGCCAGCAAGCGCAGCAAATGGCGGTGGTTCACCTCCAAAAACGGTTCTAACGCTACCTGGCTGCGTACATATTCAATAGCTTCGGGGATCCTGCCCCGCCACTCTGCCCACTCCGCCAGGTGCTGGTAAGTGCTCAAGGCGCGCTGCAGCAGGTATTCGCGCTGCAAGCCCGCCCATTCCTCGAAGATCGAGCTGTCGGCGATCGATAATTCGGCTAAGAAATTTCCTCGGTACAAAGCGATGGCCTGTTCCAACTGCCGTGCACAGGTAGTACAGGTTCGCCAGCTGCGGTGGGTGTGTGACTCTGGGGTGCGCAGGAGCGTAAGGAATTGGGTGACATCCACCTGGATCGCGTCAGGGTTAAGCTGCACGCTTTCGTTATCAGCGAAAAGTACGGTTTCGTGGCTTGTTTTCTCCCCGAGGGCACTGCGCAGGGTTGCCAGCGCCTGGCTCAGGCTGCTGCGCGCGGCTCGTTCGGATTGGTCGGGCCACAGCAGGCTTGCCAGGCTGGCACGCGGCTGAGGGCGATGAGATTCCATCGCCAGGTAGGCCAACAACGCCCGCACCTTGGCGTACTTGAACCCCGTGACACTTTCCCCGTCAATGCGGACTTCCAGCGACCCGAATAAGAAAACCGAAATCTGTCTCAATTCAGCCCCTGCATCCCAATCAACCAGAAAATAGACTAAATTGACCTTCTTTTCATACTTATTTTAGACCTTTATTCTACTCTGGTGAATATCGCCGGTCAATCTAAGCTTTCAGGAGGCGGAATATGCGCAGTGCACCCAACCCTATACCCCGTCACGGCGTAAAACTATCCTCATCCACTGCGTGGGTAGCCGCCGGACACTCCCTCTCTTTGAGTTGGGAAGTGCCCTGTTCGGACGAGGCCAATGTGAACATACAGCTGACCTGTGCGAGTGAATCCAGCCTGGAGATGATCGAGACCATCCCACACCAGGGGACCCGCCAGATGATATTTTCCCGCCCGGGCATGTATACCTTCACGCTGACCGCCTCCTTTGGCGATGGCGTGAAACATATTAAGCAAATCCAAATTCAAGTTGTTAACTGATTTCAGAAAGGAGCTATGAATGAACAGGTTACTGCGTAAACTACAAGTTGCAAGCATGGTATTTGCAGCCTTGGCGGTCATGACCCAGGCGGCGTTGAGCGCGCCTGGGGATATCGACCTGACCTTTGCCGGCTTTGGAACGGGGGGCAAGATGGTCACCAGCGGGATCCCGATCTCCACCTGGAATTCCAAAATGGCGGTGCAGCCCGACGGGAAGATCCTGGTCACCGGTCAAACCGGCCCGCTACCGCTGGTGATGCGCTACCTGCCGGATGGTACCCTGGATGGGACCTTCAGCGGGGATGGGAAGGCCACGATCATGACCGTGTACCCCAGCGTAGCCACGGATGTGGCCATTCAGGAGGACGGAAAAATTGTGGTGGCGGGAAGAAGCGATGCCAACGGCGGAAGCTTCCTGCTGGCGCGCCTGACCTCATCGGGTGAGAACGATATCTCGTTTGGCACGGGTGGGTTGGTTTACACCGATTTTGATCCCGGCAATTTTGACAGCGCATCCGCAGTGCTCATCCAGCCGGATGGCAAGATCGTGGCTGCAGGGTCGGCCTATGAAGGCGATCCGGATTGCGGGGTGGTGCGTTACAACCAGAATGGCAGTCTCGATCCCACATTCAGCGGAGACGGAAAAGTTGTGGTTGCCTTCGGGGGAGAAGAAAACTGTTATGACATGGCTCTCCTGGAAGACGGCGATCTGGTGATTGTTGGTGAAAGCTTTCATGGTCTTCCTGCCGATTATGATTTTGCGGTCGCACGGCTGAATGGCGACGGGACCTTGGATACCGGCTTCGATCTGGATGGGAAGCTGACCACAGGTTTTGGAGACTGGGAGAGAGCACAGACTGTTGCAGTGCAGCCGGATGGCAAGATCCTGGTAGCGGGCGATGACTCGTTTCGCGTGGTGGTGGCGCGCTACCTGCCGAATGGAGTGCTGGATAACTCGTTCGATGGGGATGGAAAACGCAGCATCGGGTCGCTCAGCGGTCATATCAATGGTATGACCATCCAGCCGGACGGTAAAATCTTGCTGGTAGGCGTCCACATATCGCCGGATACCGATCGGAAATTTGCCTTTTACCGGCTGAATCCAAACGCGTCCCTCGACCCCACCTTCAACGGCGGCGGTATCGATTTCATCGATATCGGCGGCTTTATAGACACGGGAACCGATATTGCCCTGCAACCAGATGGGCGCATCCTGGCCTACGGCAATAGCGACTCCAACGCGGTCCTGCTGCGGTTGTGGCCGGATGGCACGCTGGATACAGGCGGTCAGCAAACCCTCGGCTTTGATGACCCATTCTTTGGCCCCAATTCCCAGGAGAAGGCCTACAGCATGGCGACTCAGCCAGACGGCAGCATCGTCCTGGCTGGCGAGATCGCTGATGAGGGCACCAACGACAGCAACTTTGCCCTGGCGCGCTTCCTTGAGAATGGTCTGCCCGACACATCCTTTGGCGAGCAGGGGCGTGTCTCTTTCGGCTTTGGAGCCAAAGAGAGCGCCAGGGCAGTCGCCATCCAGCCAGACGGCAAGATTGTCGTGGCCGGGACAAGCGGCATTGACAGCGCCCCGAATTTTATGCTGGCGCGCTTTAACCCCAACGGCTCACCAGACAGCACCTTTGGCTTCCTCGGCTACCGCGTGGTGGATTTCGGCGGCGGTGAAGATTATGGGCTGGCGGTTTCCCTTACCCCGGATGACAAAATCGTCATGGTGGGATATACCCATAAAGGCTTGAATCGCGACACCACCATCAGTGTCGCCCGCTTCAACAGCAATGGATCCCTGGATAACACTTTCGATCAGGACGGCAAGGGGTCGTACCAGATTGTGGTTGGCAAGATCAATTCCGCCAATGCGGTTGTGGTACAGTCTGACCGGAAAATTACGCTGGCTGGAAATGCCAATGATGATTTTTCGCTGATGCGTTTGAACGAGGACGGCAGCCCGGATGCTAGCTTCGGCGCGGCTGGCAAGGTGATCACCTATATGGGTGGCGTCGATTCAATTACTGGCCTGGCACTGCAAAGCGATGGCGCGCTGATTGCGACCGGCAGCAGCGATGACGGCGCCAGCAGCAACTTTGCCCTGGCGCGCTATACAGCCAGCGGCGTGCTGGACACTACCTTTGGGGCAGGCGGGACGGCCGCGGTCGATTTTGGAGGTGATGACACTGCGTATGCGGTTGACCTGCGCAGCGATGGGGAGATCGTCGCAGCCGGCTGCTCCGATGGTCTATTCGCAGTGGCGCAGCTGCAGCCCAATGGTACGCTGGATCAGGCATTCAATACGACCGGAAAAGCCACAACAGATTTTATTGGCAGCAATGAATGCGCCTCGGGCGTCCGGTTCTATGGGCCAAACACGATCCTCACGACGGGTTACCAGAGTGTGTTTGGCAACACCAACATGGCGCTGGCACGCTTCGAGACGACGTGGCTAACTATGCCTGCTCCTGGTGATTTGAAGCTTTTCCTGCCTTTGATGCAGCAGCAGCCATAATACCAGGATAGAACTGGAAATAAGCGCAACAGGTTTTGGTTCCCTGGAGATTCTTTGATAAAGGCTAGAGGTGGTGGTGTTTTGTGGGCCTCACTCACAAAGCACCATCACATCCACAGAGGCTGACGAAAGGTAAAACTGCAGCCCAGATCGCCGCCTTGGCTTGCCTGAGCATCTATACAATCTACTGTCCTGGCTCGGAATGGGAAATCTCGCCTCCCAATTTCCACTTCTCACGTGGCTTCTCATCCCCGATTGTCTTTAATCCTTGCAATCGATTAAACTATTGATTGGAATTGTAGGCCTCTGACCGGCAGTTTTTTGTTTGCGAATCTGAATACCAGAGCGCAAATAATCCGGATCGACGTTCAGGAAAGGGGTAATTTCCTCGGAATACAGCAGTTCCTGGCCGGTATCCGTTGCCCGATAGTGGAAGGTCACCCGCTCATCCGCCAATTTCAGGTTGCGTCGGTTACTGATGGCCAGGCGAAAGATGTATGGCGCTAGGTACTTTAATGCCGATTTTCGGCAGCCATCCGCTCGACGCGCGGGATGTTGGTGGTTCATCAGCCTCTCCCGCTGTGCGGGGGAATGATGGGGTATCCGTGCAGTTCGGACACGCAGAGCAAATAGGGCATGCTTCCGCTTGCTTATTTTTTCTGCTCGATCCTGGCCGATACCTCCCGGCGGCGCGAGTACAATTAGACCAAGATCGCCATGCTCGACCCCCAACCGAAATTGTCCAGGAGACAATCTGGCTGGAGCCGTACCCTGTGATCCACCGGCGACCTGCCGCTCATCCACCTGATGTTGGGCCGCCTGGTAAGGAGAAGAAAATGTCTGAAGATGCAATCATAGAACGTAGAAATCTGGCAGGAAGTGTAAAAGCCAGTCTTCGGAAGGCCGAAGGAATCGTGTCTGGCTACCAGAAGAAAAACACCATCCTGCTAACCATGACCATAGTTAGTTCGGCAGCTGCAACGCTGGTCGCGGGTGTTACGGCGGCAATAGGTCCCGCAGCAAGTATCGGAACAGAAGGCTGGAGAACCGCGTGTATTATTGCTGCCATTTTTGGATTGGTATCGACAGTCGGTACAGGGTTGAGTCAGCAGCTAAGGATCAGCGACCAGCTATCTGAGGGAAAGCAAGGCTTAGGTAAACTCAGGTACCTGGATGTAGTCATAACCACAGGGAGCCTAAGTTTGGAAGAGGTCGCCAAGGAATATGAAGGGATCGCGCAGGCATATCCTGAACTAATCAATTAATCATCAACTACCCAAGTTAAAATCAAGTTCACGCGACCTGATCCCCGCCTGCAGCAGAAATAGCGAGGATTCCGCTGGCTACGGCGAGTAAGTCCCACAGACATTTTCGCCGCGTGCATTATCCCGCCAGATTACAGTTCTCAAAACCCACAAATTTGAGATTTCCAATAATATACTAAATAAGGTCGTACTTATCATAATATGTGATATGATCATTTTAGGGGTGCCAAGTGTTTTGGAAATAGTTAGTGGACCAGCTATTGTCAATGGGGGAGAAACAAACCAAGATCTCAACTTTGCGCCTGTTAAGCCACATGGTATCAGGAACTAAAAAACCAATGTGTGGTCATTTATCCAAGGCAATACTGGATGTTGTCTGAATTGATTTTCGTGCCAAATGCCAACCGCTCCATAATTGTCACAACTGTGCGCTTTGTAAGAGGCGCCCAGCTACCCCCAGAGGAGAACAATTATGTTATACGATCAAGCGGTATCAGAATCCTATTTGCACGGAAATTTACTTAACGCGATTCAAGCATCCGTTGGCAGGCTTGGAAAAACAATTGATAACGTTACAGTTGAAGACCTTGGGCCAGTGGATGAATTCCATATTGGTGGGCGGCAAGCCACCAAGAGTTTTCTAGACCAATTCAACTTTTCTAAACAAGACCACATTCTTGATGTTGGGTGCGGTCTGGGAGGCGCTACACGGTTTGTTGCAGACAATTATGGCAGCCGGGTCACTGGAATTGATTTATCACAAGAATATACTGAAACAGGGGAAGCGCTAAGTAACTGGGTCAAGCTGGATAAGCAGATTACCCTGCAGCAGGGGAGCGCCCTTTCAATGCCTTTTGAAGACGAATTCTTCGATGGGGGTTACATGCTGCACGTCGGCATGAATATTGAAGACAAGGCTAAGCTGTTTACTGAAATTTATCGAGTGTTACGGCCAGGGGCAACTTTCGGCGTCTACGATATTATGCGACAAAATACTGGTGAGTTATCCTATCCGGTTCCTTGGGCAACAGATAAAAATACAAGCAAATTAGCTACCCCTGAGCAGTACAAACAGGCTTTGAGTGAAGCAGGGTTTGAAGTTTCCAAAGAAAATAATCGGAGTGAATTTGCGCTTGAATTCTTCAAACAGATGCGCGCAAGAACAGAAGCCAATGGCGGTCCCGCCCCACTCGGGCTGCATACTTTGATGAAGGAAAGCACATCCATTAAACTTAAAAACATGGTTGCTAATATTGCCGCAGGCTACATTGCACCAGTTGAAATCATTACTCAAAAACGCTAAGAAAACGAGCGCCGCGCCGAAAACGCGGCTCTCTTCTATCCAGGGGCCTGCAGTGAGTTAACTCGTTCGGGCCCACTTGATTAAGGGGAAAATTTTTCGAACAGCTTCAATATTCAAGGAGGTATTTCACTTGTCTGAAAAGATAGATACGATCATCGTTGGCGGTGGGCAGGGAGGCCTCTCGACGAGTTACTACTTGAAACAACAGGGTCGCGAACACGTTATCCTGGAACAAGCGCACCAGGCTGCAAAGGCCTGGCGTGAGCGCTGGGATTCATTTACGCTGATCACGCCCAATTGGACGATCAAACTACCTGGAGCAGAGTACCAGGGTGATAATCCAGATGGCTTCATGGCTCGGGATAAGGTTATCGATTATTTCGTTGGCTATATTGAACAGTTCGACCTGCCGATTAAATACGGAATCAGGGTGACATCGGTCGAACCCAATGAAGCTGGATACCTGGTGAGGACAGACGCGGGAGAATTCGAAGCTGCCAACGTGGTTATTGCCGCGGGCTTGTACCAGCAGCCCAAGATTCCAGCATTCAGCACCAATCTACCGGCAGAGATCCATCAACTTCATTCCAGCGAATACCGTAATCCTGATGCACTTCCTGCTGGGGCAGTTCTTGTCATCGGCTCAGCACAATCTGGCTGCCAGATTGCCGAAGAACTCCATCAAAGCGGACGCAAGGTGTATTTATCTGTCAGCAGTTCTGGCCGATTCCCACGCCGTTATCGTGGAAAAGACATCGTGTCGTGGTGGTGGGCAGATGGAATGGGATTCCGTAACATGACGGTAGACCAACTTCCATCACCCAAAGCCAAGTTCGCGTCAAGTGTGCACGGTACAGGAAAAAATGGCGGTCACACGATTAACCTGCATCAATTTGCCAAGGATGGCGTAGTTTTATTAGGCCACCTCCAAGGCGTGCAGGAAGATCGGATCATTTTGGCCCCCGACTTGAAAGAAAACCTGGCTAAAGCCGATAAGGTCGAGGCTGATTTAATAAAACAAGTTGATGAATACATCGAGAAAACTGGCCTGGATGCACCCCTCGAGACCCTCCCGGATCTGAATGATGGCTTCGAAGCAGAAGAGATTCTCGAATTGGATCTAAAAACCGCCGGTATTACCAGCGTTATCTGGACAACGGGGTACAAGTTTGATTTCGGCTTTGTGAAACTTCCCATATTTGACGAAGACGGATACCCAGTGCAGATGCGCGGGGTCACCGAATTTCCGGGGCTTTACTTTGTTGGGCTGCCCTTCTTGCACACCATTAAATCCGGTCTTCTGGTTGGCGTCGGTGAAGACGCCGCCTACGTGGCAGAGCACATCGACTCACACACGGGGCGTGAATCTGCCCACTCAGCCAACCGCCTGATCGATGTTCCCAATATTGCCGGCGTTGGTTAAGTAGTGTGTACTGATAGGCGCATCCACGCGCAAGAAAGTGAAAAATAATACAGGATTCGCATGAGGGAAGGAAGAACGCGGTACAAGATAAACACTGCCAACCTGCGGGCTTAAGCTTTCCGTTGTACTCAAATCTAATTAGAGGTGATCGATGATCAAGGAAGTTGAGTTTCCGTCTGAAGGAGCGATGCTTCGAGGGCTGCTGTTCTTGCCGGAGTTGCAGACCAAGAAGCCGCCGCTTGTCATCATGGCGCATGGAACGGCAGCCACGAAGCACATGGTCGCGGACAAATACGCCGAGGCGTTTGCACGTGCTGGCATAGCGGTCCTGCTCTACGACCACCGGAACTTTGGAAGGAGTGAAGGCGAACCACGGCAGGAGATTAATCCCTGGATTCAGTGCCGGGGCTACCAGGATGCGGTGAAGTTTGCTGAGAGACTTGAGGCAGTCGACCCCGAGCGCGTCGCGCTTTGGGGGGTCAGTTATACCGGCGGTCAGGTGATCGTCGTCGGCGCGATTGAGCCGCGCGTCAAAGTCATCGTTGCACTGGTTCCAGTGTTCGGTGCGGAGCCACCGGAATTCGAGCCAAACAAGGCAAATTTCTCCATCTTTAAAGAGGTGCTTTCGATGGGTGATGTCCGTGGATCACACGAGACGACCGTGGGACCAATGCCCGTTGTCTCCTCCGACCAGGTTGGTTCGCCGTCGCTGGTCAAACCCATCCAGGCGTTCCGCTGGTTCATTGATTACGGAGGTCGTGGCGGCACTCACTGGATCAATCGTGCCACGCGGGTGCTGCCAGCAATGCCAGTGGCCTTCCACCCAACGCTGTGCGCACCTTTCGTCAAAGCGCCCACGCTGCTGATGGTCGCGCCGGAGGACGAGATGGCGCACGCCGATTACGCGGTCGCCAGGCAGGCTTACGAGCTTATTCCCGGTCCCAAGCAGTGGTACGACATTGCCGGGGGGCATTTCGGGCTGCTCTATTTTCCGAGTGATCTGTTCGATGAGGCCACTCGAGTGCAAACCGAGTTTCTGAAGAAATGGCTCTGAGCTTTGTCCAAAAGACCCTGGTAGCGGACTCGCCACGCTGAGTAGTTGATGCAAATCACCATTCCCACACCATTGCCATCGAATGTTCACGACTCGCGTTTTGATGCAACAAAACGTCACTTCGTTGAGAGTTAAACAAATATCGGACGTTTTATGAGCAGGCTTAGGCAGTGATGGTTCAACGATCTTTCGAAGTGGTAAAGTTTGTCTTTTTGTGTTGCTCGGCAACGGACTGCCAGTCTTCATAGTCCTGCTGAGCTTGCCAGGCATGGCCTGTCTCCGCTTTGCCTGGATTATCACGCCTGAGATCAATGCCAGGGTGGTGGGCGTGATGGATAGTGATGCCCTGCTTCGGGTCGGCTTCGGTATCTTTCAAAACGGCTGGGCGCGCTTCCACATCAACATGGTAGTCATTACGCTTTTCTCTATTTTGGCGACCCGTGCTGACTCTTTATTACCTTACACCTTTCCTGGCGCACCCTGGCATAATCGAACCTTCTGGCTCATCATGTAACTGGTTTTGGTCTTCGCTGCGCCATACGTTCTTCTGACCCATGAGAAAAAAATACGACGGTTGGCTCGCTGACCCAGGTCTACCAATGCACTTGAAGTGAAGGCTGGAATTTGTCACGGCAATAAGCCGTTTTGAGTCGCAATCGCAACCGCGGCCACGCGGGAATCTACGCCAAATTTGGTGTAGATGCTGGTCAGGTGTGCCTTCACCGTGCGTTCGCTGATGCCGAGTTTGAAGGCGATTTCCTTATTTCGTTCGCCCAGCGAGGCAGCTCGCAAAACTTCGAGTTCGCGGCCAGTGAGAGGAGAGCTTTCATCTGCGGCAGCGGCGGCGGTGGCCTGTTGCAGTGCCAGCACCCGGCTGAGAATTTCCGGTTTGAGCAGGGTTTCACCCCTGGCAGCGGCGGTAATTGTATCGAGCAGGGTTTGGCGGTCGGTGTCTTTGAGCAAGTAGCCACGCGCCCCGGCCTGCAGTCCTCGCAGCATCATCTCATCTTCGTTAAAGGTGGTCAGGATGACGATGGCAATTTCGGGATACTCGCGGCGCAGATGCCCGATGGCTGTAATGCCGTCCATGCCGGGCATTTGTAGGTCCATCAGCACCACGTCGGGGGCCAGATCTGGCAGGAGGCGCAGGCATTCAGCACCATCTGCCGCTTCACCCACAACTTCAAGGCCATCAGCGGTTTCCAAAATCAAGCGCAGGCCTTCGCGTACGATTAAATGATCGTCCGTGATCAGGATGCGAATGGGGGTCATTGGGTCGCCTCTCCTGGATCGATGGGGATAACCACGCGGATACGCGTCCCCTGCCCGGTTCCGGATTCAATCTCCAGGATTCCGCCCACCAGCCGGGCACGTTCCCGCATACCCAGCAAGCCGTAATGTCCTTCCCCGGTCACTATTTCTGGATCAAAACCCTGCCCGTCGTCCCGAATTTCAAGTTCGAAGTGATTGTTTTTAGTTTCCAACCTGACCCAAACCTGGCTGGCCTGTGCATGGCGGGTAATGTTGGCGAGGGCTTCGTTGAGGACACGAAGGATGTGGTCCCCGGTATTTGGGGAGGGCACCTCATCCCCCAGGGCGAGATCCAGCTCGCAGGGGATGCCGGTGGCCTGGGTAAAGCGTTCGGTTTTGGCGCACATGGCTTCGGGTAGGTTGTCAGGGACCGCACGTAAATCGTCAATGGTCGCCCGGGAGTCGGCGAGCGTACTCCGGGCACGTGCCAGGGATTGTTCGATGATTGCTAGTGCACGCTCATCTCGCCCGGCCTCGAGATGGGCTTTGACCGCCTCGAGCTGCAGCACCAGACCAGATACACCCTGCGCGAGGGTGTCGTGCAGTTCACGGGCGATGCGCTGTCGTTCGGCAGCGAGGGTGAGTTCTTCCACTTGCGTCGCGTAATCGGCAAGCTGACGGTTGGCGGATTCAAGTTCGGCAGCGAGCGATTGCGCCTGGGCACGCGCAACGTACTGACGCATGTAGAGGGTAACGAAGAGAATTACGAAAACGACGATCGGGATCCATCTCAGCATGAGCGAGCCCGATTCAGCCCAGCCAAAGAGTATGGTCAGATTTACAGCCAGGAGCGCCAGGTAATACCCTGCTGCCAGAAAGCCCCAGCGCGTCAGTCCAAACACGCCCATGGCTTCGCCGACCAAAACCATGAACAGGACAAAGCTCATTTCGAGATTTCGGGCAAACAACAAAATAACAAATGCCAGCCCACCTTGAACAAGGACATATAAGGCAACTTTGCGTGAGTCGCCGATGATTCTTATCAACTGCCAGTGCAGCAGAATGTGAAGGAGGGAAATCCCTGTAAAAATGAAGAAAAGAACCGGTTGGCGTACGGATTCTGCGTTGATCAGCGTTACAACATACACGATAGCGACAGCCACTGTCGGAAACAACACGAAAAGGAAGGTGTCGCGCTCTACTTTGGAAATTCCAGCCAATGATTTGGACTGCATCGTATCTAAATTGTATACCAGAAGAATGCGCGTGCCCATTGTCCGTCTGGACGGTGTACGGAAAGACAGGGACTTTTTACAAGAAGGGACAATTGATTTGTGAATGGGCCATCCATATACTGGGAGCAGATGAAACAGCCGCAACCGGCCATTCGCCCCAGACTTTCTCCGAAACACGGACATGGTAGAAGGATAAGAAATGAACGCAATTGAAGTCAAAAATCTCAAGAAAACATTCGGTGAAATCCAGGCCGTGCAGGGCGTGGACCTTGCCGCTGAAATGGGCGAAATCTTGAGCTTGCTGGGACCGAATGGAGCGGGCAAGTCCACGACAATCTCGATACTCTCAGGGCTGCTGGCTCCCAATGGAGGGGATGCAGCCATCATGGGGCATTCTGTCACGAAAGATCCTGAAGCCGCGAAAGCCAGGCTGGGCGTGGTGCCGCAGGAAATTGCGCTGTACCCAGACTTATCGGCACGTGAGAACCTGGTATTTTGGGGCAAGATGTACGGCCTGCGCGGCGCGGCGCTCAAATCTCGTGTGGATGAGGTGCTGGAAATCATTGGCCTGACCAACCGCCAGAATGACCGCATTTGCAAGTTTTCCGGCGGCATGAAGCGGCGTGTCAACATTGGCGCTGCGCTGCTGCACAAGCCGGAGGTCATCATCATGGACGAGCCTACGGTTGGCATCGATCCACAATCCCGCCGCCACATCCTCGACAATGTTAAAGAACTTAACCACCAGGGCATGTCTGTCCTGTACACAACACACTACATGGAAGAAGCCGCCGAGCTTTCCGACCACATCGCCATCATGGATCAGGGCAAGGTCATCGCATACGGCACACACGACGCATTGATCAAGCTGGTCGGCGAGCAGACTCGCATTGACCTGGCACTCAATGCCGATTCGACAACGATATGCGATCTCTGGAAATCGATTGAGGGTGTTTCCCGCCTGGATGCCACCAACGGAACCGTCTCCCTGCTTGTGGACGACAGCAACCGGGTTCTGCCGCATCTTTTCGAAACGGCTTCCCAGGTTAATGTGCGGATCACGTCTGTAGAAATAAGGGAGCCCAACCTGGAAACCGTTTTCCTGCATCTTACCGGGCGTGCATTGAGAGAGTGACATGATCATTTGGGACATCGCATCTAAAGATCTAACCCGCTCATTTCGCAGCGCTTTTGCGGTGGGGATGGCGGTTGCCGCCCCGCTCATGCTGATCGGGCTCATCTATTTTGCCTTCGGCGGCGTATCCAGCAGCACCGGGGACCCGCCCGCGTTCAAGGTGGGCGTGGTCAATGCCGATCAGCTGCCCGCTGACGTCCCGCTGGTACACTCACTGGGCGATGACATCCGCAGCTTATTCGTCCTCGCAGGCGGGGAGTCAGGGTTCATCCCCAGCGATTTCGCTGACGAAGCCGCTGCGCGTGCTGCCGTGGATCAGCAGGATATCGGTGTTGCGGTCATCATCCCCAAGAATTTCACCGAGCGCTTCCTGGCTGGCAAGGCAGATAATCAGGTTCTTATCATCAGTGATCCCACCCTGATTCGTTGCTCCCCAGGTAGTTCAGAATTTGGTCACTACCTTACTGGATGGTGTTGCCGGTGGTGAGATTGCCACCCAGACGGTCATCGAGCGCGACCCGGCAGTTAACCTGCACGCGGCACCGGCACAAATCCAGGCCCTGATCGACCGGTACACCACATGGTACGCTGACTTCCAGCGGGACATGTCCCACAACCTCGACAATGCAGCTCTGGTCATGGTCGGCCCGGCTGCTGAAGGCGCATCGCAGAACCCGGTTCAGGAGGTGCAGGGGCAGTTAATGGCCGGGCAAATGATCTTCTTCGCTTTCTTTACCGGTGCTTATGCGATGATGTCAATCCTGCGGGAAGATGAAGAAGGCACCCTGGCCCGGCAGTTCACCACACCGGTCGGACATACGTCTATCTTGGCAGGCAAGTTTATCTCTGTTTTTCTGTCGGTGCTTTTGCAGGGTATTGTGTTGATCGTTGCTGCACATTTTGCCTTTGGAATCATCTGGGGCGAACCTTTAGCTGTAATTCTGGCCCTTTTCGGGCAGGTGACTGTCGCCGCTGGGCTGGGCGTGTTGTTGATCTCCTTTGTCAAAACCTCCCAGCAGGCCGGCGCCGTGCTGGGCGGAGCATTGACGGCGCTGGGCATGCTTGGCGGGCTGTTCACCGCAGGATTGACCATGCCAAAAGCTTTCACGATGCTGGCATTTTTCACACCCCAGGGCTGGGTCATCAGGGCCTGGAAAGTTGTACTGAGTGGGCAGCTTTGGCCTGAGTTAATCATCCCGCTTGCTGTGTTGATGGTCATGGGAATCGCGATGTTCGCCAGCGGAGCAATGAGATTTCGCAAACGCTTTGCTTAAAAGCTCAAGACTGCAGACGAACGACGATGATTATGACTCTGTGGCAGATTGACGACCACCAGGAGATACATCATGAGAATAATCGATTTAGCCATCAAAGACCTTGCGCAAATTTTTCGGGATAAGCGCTCTTTCTTGTTCCTGGCAGCAATGCCGATTGCATTCACGCTGTTAATGGGCTTTGCATTTCGAAGCAGCGAGGACGCTGAACCAAAAGACCCGCGCATGTCCTTCGCATGGGTGATGGCCGGGCCGATGGATAATTTGAGCCAGATGCTGTTTGCCCGCTTGGAAGAGTCAGATACCCTGAAGCCTGTCCGCATGGAAGTGGATGCGGCGCTTGAGTCTCTGGAACGGGGCGAAGTGGATGGGGTGCTGATCATTCCGGCTGGGTTTGGCGAGCAGGTAGCAGGCGTTGTCGGGATCGGCCCGTCGATCCAGAGCCCGTCACGGCAGCTCACGTTGATCGCCGATCCGGCTTCCACAAATGGACAATCCCTGTATCAGCTGCTGCGAGTTCCCGTTGCCCAATTACTCAGCGCTGTGGAAATCGGTCAGATAAGCGTGGATAGGCTGGGCGACCCTGCTGAATTTACACCGGCGCTTGAACTGGCCTGGGAGAAGTGGGGAGAATACAGGGCTCGGAGCCAGGTGCGCGTGGAACTGGCCGTGGCGCAGGATCACGATAATCGATTCGGCGATAACCCGTACAACCAGGCTTCCCCGGGTATCCTGGTCCAATTTGCAATCATGGGGCTGGTGACTTCGGCGCAGATCCTGGTGCGGGAGCGCAAGAGCCGCACACTGCAGCGCCTGATGACGACCGAGCTGAAATCCTGGGAGATCCTGGTTGGACACATGCTGGGGATGTTCGTAATCGTCTTTATGCAAACCACAGTACTGGTAATTTTTGGGCAGTTGATCCTGGGAGTCGACTATCTGAGCGAACCGGGGAGTATTCTGCTGATAACCGTAGCATTGGGGTTGTGGGTTTCCAGTATGGGTCTGCTGATCGGTTTGCTGGCCAAGGAGGATGACCAGGTGGTCCTGTATTCGATGATCGCCATGTTTGCCTTCTCTGCGCTGGGCGGGGCATGGATACCGCTGGAAAATACCGGGGGGATATTTGCCGCAATTGGAAAGACCCTGCCTTCCGCCTGGGCAATGACTGGCTTGCAGAATGTCTTGATTCGTGGGCTGGGTCTTGCTTCGGCCTGGCTGCCGGTCGGCATCCTGCTGGCATACGGGTCCGGATTCTTTATCATCGCTGTGTGGCGCTTCAGGACGATGGAGATCTAAGGAATCAATGGACTGCCTGAAGTCCAATCATCCAATTGCCAGAGGTAAGTTAACCTCAAGAAAAACCACCTTGTTATTTGCCAGGTATCGGCTGAATTCTCATAAATTTCTACGGCGTGGGTATTCATGCCACTAATCCGCCAGCACCTTGAACTGCTGCCACATAAGACAGCCTGCCTGGAAGCTGCAGCAGCGCTTATTCATCCGCCTGCCGGGCCCCGCGGCCGATCACTTTGTCGCCAAATTTCCCCCTGATCTCGTCGACCGCTTCCCGCAGGCGGCGGTCCCGGTCCAGGTCTTCGTCCCACAGGCCGAGCTGGCGCGGCGCTTCCTCCAAGCCGCTCACGCCCACCCCCAGCAGCCTCACGGCTTTGCCGGGCTGCCATTCTCTTAAAAACAGGCCTTCGGCCAGTGAATACAGAATACTGGCGTCCTCCGTAGGTTGGGAGAGGGATGTCTGGCGGGTGAGAGTGGTGAAGTCGGGCCAGCGCAGCTTGATCTTGACCGTGGTAAAGTGCACCCCGGTTTTATGGACACGTTGGGCCACTTTTTCTGCCTGGCGTTGTAGAGTTTCCAAAAGTACGGCTCTGTCGCTGACATCGCGGGCAAAGGTTGTCTCCTGCGAGATCGATTTGGCTTCATGTACGGTTTCCAGCGGCCGCTCGTCGATGCCGCGCGCCCGCTCCCACAGCTCTTCACCATTTTTGCCAAACATGGCGCGCAGCTCGCCAACCGGTATGGCAGCCAAACCGCCGATCGTGGTCACACCTCCAGCTTCCAGGCGAGCCGCGGTCTTGGGTCCCACCCCCCACAGCATGTCAACCGGTAGAGGTGCCAGGAATTCGGCTTCCGTCCCCGGCGGCACAACGGTAATGGCATTGGGTGTGCCAGTCACCCCGGCCTCGCGCGCCTGGAATTTACCAACATCCGTGGCAATTTTTGCAACCAGTTTGCTGGTGGCGACCCCCAGCGAGCAGGGCAGCGCGAGTTCCTCGCGCACCTGGGTTTGCAGCCGGTGGGCCAGCTTTTCCCCATCCTCCCCGAGCGCGCTGGCATCCAGAAACGCCTCATCGATGGAAATTTGCTCCACGAGCGGGGTTATCGCCCGCAGGCGTTCCATCACCTGGCGCGAAGCCACCGAATAAGCGCTGAAATGCGGCGAGACGATAATCAGCTGCGGGCACAGGCGCAGGGCGCGCGCCATTGGCAGGGCTGAACGCACTCCGTACTGGCGAGCGGCATAAGAACACGAAGCAACCACGCCGCGCTGGTCAGGCCGCCCACCGACTGCGAACGGCTTGCCGCGCAGCGCAGGCGTGCGCAGCTCTTCAACGGCACAAAAAAAGGCATCCAGGTCAAGATGCAGGATTGTGCGGGACATTGAAACCTGCCGGGCGAAAGCAGTTCACTCTTAGCTCACCCGTAATAGCGCCCTATCGATTGATCGACCTGGAGCGCATACTGGTCCAGGCCCCCCTTCAGGCTGACAACGTGCTGCCAGCCCTGGGAACGGAGCCAGGCTGTCACCTGGGCGCTGCGAACGCCGTGATGACAGATGATTACCAGCTCACCCGCCGGATCGCGCGCCGCTTGCGGCAGCGCTTCCAGGCCATCATACGCCAGGCGGCTGATGGGCGCATACACCACGCGCTCATCTGACAGGCTTACCTGTGCCACTTCCCCAGCCTCACGCACATCCAGGATGACCAGCTCGATCCCGTTGGTTAGTTTTTCCCCCAATTCCTGAGGAGTGATTTCTGGAACCTTGAATTGACTCATCCGCCGCTTACCTCCACATTCGCCAGTCGCTCGATGGCCTTAATCAGGGCATGATTTCCCTCGGCTCCCAGGCCATCTGCCTGCAAAGTCCGGTACAGATTAAACACCAGGCTGGAAACCAGCATCGGAACCCCCAGCGCATCCGCTTCCTGTAGGACCAGGCGCACATCTTTTTGCTGCAGATCAATCATAAACCCGGGTCGCCAGTCCCGGTCCAGGATTTGGGGACCGCGGTTGCTCAGCATCCAGCTGCCAGCTGCGCCTTGTTCGACCGCCGCCAGGGCTTTGCGCAAGTCCAGGCCGCCGGCCTGGGCAAATACAAACGCTTCGCTCATCGCCAGCGCGTTCCCAACAACCAGGATCTGGTTGACCAGCTTGACCATCTGCCCATGCCCATTTGCCCCTACGTGGGTGATGGTTTTGCCCATTGCCTGGAATACAGGCAGCGCCCGCTGCACGTCCTCAGCCGCGCCGCCAACCATGATCGCCAGGGTGCCGCGTGCTGCGCCTTCGCTGCCGCCGCTAACGGGTGCATCCAGCATGCGCGCTCCGCACTCTTCCAGGCGTTCGCTGATGTATTTCGTCACTTCTGGGCTGATCGTGCTCATATCAATCACCAACGCGCCAGGCTGCAGCCCGCCGATCACACCGCCCTCACCCAGGATGACAGCCTCTACATCCCGGGTATCGCTGACGCAGGTAATGATGATATCGCTCGCAGCAGCCAGGTCTGCCGGGCTGGCTGCCGGGAAGGCGCCTGCCGCAACCAGATCCTCCATTTTTTGCGCCGTCCGGTTCCAAACCCGCAGCTCAAAACCAGCCTGCAGTAAATTACGTGCCATGCCCTGGCCCATGATACCCAGGCCAATAAACCCAATCCGTTCTGCCATGATTTTCCTTTGCGCTCTTAGAAAGTTAATTCACGCTGCCAGTCCGGTTCTCTGCGGAGCTCCACCCGCAGGTTTCCGTAGTTCTCGCAGCCGCGCTACCATTTTACCCCGTTCTCCCGAGCAGCGTCCGGGCGAGTCGTTGGCAACAACATGTTAGAATTTCTCCTGGCAGTGCCTGTGATAAGCCCGCTCCAGCGGGGTTTTGATCCGCTTCTGTAGCGGTAATCTAAAAGAGGACAGCGCCCCATTAATTGAGCCAGGAACCGCTGAACCAAAGGGCAGCCAGGCAAAGCCGGCACCCGCGCAGCCGTCACCCCGGATACTGCGCCGCGGCAGGCGTGCCTCCCTGAGAACTGGCTTCTCCAAGAATCCCAGCCGTGACCGGACATTCAATAGACACACCTGTTCAGATCCCTGTCAGCTCATCAGCAATGTATCCATCGTTAATCTAACCAAGATAGAAGGAGGAAGCAATGTGGAATGAGTTTCGAAAATTTATCAACCGCGGCAATGTGATCGATCTGGCAGTCGCCGTAATCCTGGGCACAGCATTTAATGCCATTATCGCCTCGCTCGTTGATGACCTGATCATGCCGCTGATAGGCATCCTCCTGGGAGGCGTGGACTTCACTTCGCTGGTGATCCAGGTAGGCGATGTCACCCTGGCCTACGGCAATTTAATCCAGGCGATCATTAATTTCCTGATCATCGCCCTGGTGCTGTTCTTCGTCGTGCGCGGCGCCAACCGCTTCCAAAAGCCAGAAGCGCCGCCAGCCCCAAACACGCATCCCTGCCCATACTGCGCCACCGATATTCCGCTTAAAGCTGTGCGCTGCCCGCACTGTACCTCAAACCTGGAAAGTGCCCCCGCCTGACAGGCGGGAAGTGCGGCTGGCGCGTCACCTGGCCTGGACGCCAGGGCTTTCCTAGAAATCGAATTCCATTGGCGCAGCTAGTACGGTTCCGGTTATTTGTAGTGTGCGAAAGGGTTGTGAAAAGTCAGGCTTGACACCGGTGGTCGGTGCGGCGCTTGGCGTTCGATGGTATCATAGCGTTGTATGGGCGGGAGAGAGAACGGGCACAACTTGTTGTTCTTAATGGGGGATGTCCACGGTCAATTTGAGCGCCTGCGCCAGCTATTACACACCGCCGGGTTGATCAACACCAGCCTGAACTGGACCGGTGCTGACGCTATTTTGTGGTTTATGGGTGATTATTTTGACCGCGGCCCAGACGGCATCGCTGTGATTGAATTAATCATGGGACTGCAGCCCCAGGCAGCCGCAGCAGGGGGCCGGGTCGGTGCCCTGAGTGGAAATCATGATGTCATGCTGCTGGCAGCCGACCGATATGGCAGCCTGCCAAGCGGTTCCGCCGGGATGTCCTTTTTCAGCGATTGGCTGCGCAATGGCGGCAATATTCAAGACCTTGATAAACTCGAAACGTTTCATGTCGACTGGCTTGCCGGCCTGCCCGCGATGACCCGGATAGGCGATCTTCTGCTGGTGCATGCGGACGCCATGTTTTATTGCAACTACGGCGATTCAATTGAGACCGTTAACCGCGCCTTTGTGACGATCCAGCAGTTCGGCACACCCCAGGCATTTGACCGCCTGCTGGATGAATTCAGCCAGCGCCGGGCGTTCATCGGGCCCGAGGGTCGTAAAAACCTGGACACCATGCTGCGCCGCTACGGCGGACAGCGCCTGGTGCACGGGCATACGCCGATCAGCAAGATCACCGCTGAGCTGCCACCAGATCCAAACCAGCCTTATTTTTATCAGGATGGCAAGTGCTGCAATATTGACAGCGGGATGTACCTGGGCGGTCCGGGATTCTTGTACCGCTTGGAGCTCGCGTAATCGGCAGTTTTTCTCCGGTCTGAGGAAACGAACTTTCAGCGCATGGTTACAGGCAGACCGTGCTGTGCCATTGGTCAGGTCAGGCCGTGGCGGCGGGCAATATCTGCCGCCTGGGTTCGATTTTCTGCCTGCAGCTTCCCCAGGATATTGGAAACATGATTCTTTACTGTGCCTTCGGTCAGCACGAGACCTTCAGCGATTTCTTTGTTCGACGCACCCTGTGCTAGCAACACCAGCACTTCCCGTTCGCGCTCGGTGAGCGGGTCAAGCGGAGCTTCCTGCGGGCGCACCAGCTCGCGCAGGGCACGCGAGGCAATCTCGGGCTGGATGAAGGGTTCACCCGCGGCAACCGTTCGGATGGTCTGCACCAGGTTTTCTGCCGGGGAATCTTTTAGCAGGTAGCCCATGGCACCCGCCCGGATGCCCTGGAAAACGTAGTCATCGCGGTTGAATGTGGTCAGGATGATCACGCGGGCCTCAGGCCAGACGGCGCAAATCGCGGCCGTCGCCTCGACCCCATCCATCTCCGGCATCTGCACGTCCATCATAATCACATCCGGACGCAGCTCCAGGGCCAGGCGCAGCCCGGCTTTCCCGTTAGCAGCCTCCCCAATGACCTGCATACCCGGCTCCAGGTCGAGGATTGTCTTTAACCCCTGGCGCATCAAGGTCTGGTCTTCGATCAATATTATCCGGATCGTGTTCATGGCACTCTCTCCAGAGTAGGGATGGTAGCCTCCAGCCGAAATCCACTGCCCGGCCCGGTGGTGAAAATCAGGTCCCCGCCCTGGCCGGCTAACCGCTCGCGCATCCCCTGTAAGCCGTAATGACCGCTGCCTACTGGCAGGTCGGGGTCGGAGCCGTGCCCGTCATCCTCCACCACCAGCACTACCTGCCCGGAGTGGAACGCCAGGTTTAGGCGTACATGCCTGGCCTCGGCGTGCTTCTGGACATTGGTGAATGCTTCCTGGACAACGCGCCACAATGTTTCTGCCAGAGGGACCGGCAGGGAGGCTGCTTTTTCATCCACCTGGCAGGTAACTTCCACCCCGGTACGCTGGCTGAACTCCACACACAACGCACGTAAAGCAATATCCAGAGGTTGCCCGTCCAAACCGGCTGAGCGCAGGCCGGATAACGTCCGGCGCAGCTCTTCCATGCTGCTGCGCGTCAGCTGCTTGAGGTTTTCCAGCATCTCGTTTGCCTGCCCAGGGTCAACTTTGTATAGGCGCTGGGCCGCCTCCAGCTGCACAGAGATGGACACCAGGTTGTGCCCGAGCGTGTCATGCATGTCACGCGCCAGCCGTTCGCGCTCCTGGAGGACCGCCAGCTCGGATTCTTTCTGCCGCGCAGCTTCGAGTTCTTGCTGTGTTTTTTGCAGCCGGGCAATTAACTCAGCCCGCTCGCGGCTGGTGCGCATCAGGTGGTTGATGTAAACCAGCAGGACCAGGATCGAAGCCCAGCCGGCAAAGAACCCGAACAGTTCGGCAGCGGTAAAATTCGCCCAGTTGATAAACGTAGTGAAAAATAACATCACCGCCATGATCACCAGGGTGCCCAGGGCAGCAGGCAGCAAGGGCAGCATGCCGTACATTTGGCCCAGGTACATAAATCCCAGCCAGAATGTTTCCGGGCGTAAGATCATTTCCAGTACCCACAGGGCAATCGCGCCAATAAAATAAGCCGGCAGCGCCCAGACTGCCCCGGACCGGTCCCGGTAGTAGAAAACCAGACTTAAATACAGCGCCGCCTGCCCCACGATCGCAGCTGACACAACCCAATCGGTCCAACCAGACAAATCGCGCAGTGTAAAAAACAAAGCCGCCGCCAGCCCGGCCAGAGTGACAAAACTCCAGAAAATAATATAGGCATTGAACTGGCGCTTGGGCAGCGGCAGGAAATCTTCATTCGGGGGAGAGGGTTGTATTTCCATTACAGTTTTTCGTCCTAGGGGGCGTTTTACGCCGGGGTCTGCCGGGCTGTGGCATCCCAAGAAGGATGTGGAGAACTGGTCGCTATTCTACCCGCAGGATAATTTGCTGGTGTTTAGCTTACCATTATTTGCGGTCAAAATCTAGCTGCGCGGCGCCCAGCGGAAGAGGGCCGCTGCCAGGACACCCGCCAGGAGCGCATAAGCCGCGATCAGGAGCAGGTTTTGTACCATGGCCGGATCCCATTCACCCAGCACCAGCGGGGCACGCACCAGCTGGGTAATCGCATAGCCTGGCAGGAAGCGCGCCGCCGATTGCAGCCACTCTGGCATGCGATCAATTGGCATCACCATATCGGCGATAAACATCTGGCTGAAGTACAGAATTTGGCCAACTGCCAGGGCCACCCCGGCTTTGGGTGCGACCCCGCTGACAATCATTCCCAGCGCCACGCTCACCAGGATGGCCGCCAGGATCATCGGCAGCGCTCGCACCAGGGATGCCAGGCTTAGTTCGATGCCAAAGAACAACACTGCTGTCGTCAGGATTAATCCTGCCTGGATGGCCGCGATTACCACATTGACGACCAGGTACGAACCGATAATTTCGACCGCTGGCACCGGGGTCGCTTGCAGGCGGCGCAGCACGCCTTGCTCCCGCAAATTTACCAGCATCGATGAGCTGCTCATCAAGCCAAATGCCAGGATGTTCAGCACGAGCACACCCGGCAGCACCCACACCATGTAGCTCAAGGTGCCCACCGTGGAAGAGCCAAAAATCAACGCGTAGATAACCATCAAGAAGACCGGAAACACCATGTTCCAGAACATCACAATGCGATTGCGGATGTGGATTTGGAACATGGCTTTGGTCAGGATCAAAAAACGTGTCATGATAAATTCTCCTTTCGTCTGCGCTGTGAATCAGCAAGAACAAATCAGGCCTCAAACGGGCGCCCGGTCAACTGCAGGAAAACATCCTCCAGGTTTGGCTGGCGTACCGTCACATCCCCCAGCCGCAGCCCGCGGGCCGCGGCCAGGTTGCTGAGCGCTGCCAGAAGTCTCGGTCGGCTGCCTGGTTTCGACTTCCAGGTGCTGGCCAGTGTAGCGGGCTGTTAGCACACCAGGCAGCGGTTTTACACTCTCCAACGGCAGTTCAAGGTCAGTTTTGAGCATGGAACCCGCATCGAGTGCGGCCACCAACCGGGCCGGGGTATCCAGGGCAATCAACTGGCCTCTGTCAATGATTGCCACACGCCGGCATAAAGCTTCGGCCTCTTCCATTGAATGAGTCGTCAGAAGGACGGTGCGCCCTTCGTCGTGCAGGCGGCGAATGAGCGCCCACATCGAGCGGCGCGCTTGCGGGTCCAAAGCCCCAGTGGGCTCATCGAGCAGCACCACCTGGGGGTCGTTGGCTACCGCGACAGCCAGCGCCAGGCGCTGGCGCTGCCCGCCGGATAGCTGGCGCGGGTAGGCATTTGCTTTTTCAGACAGATCAAAGCGAGCAAGCAGCTCTTCGATGGCACTCCGCGCGAGGAAAACATCGTACAGCGCCGCATAGAACTCGACTAACTCATACACTTTCAGGTCCTCCAGCACAGCAGTGTGCTGAAGCTGGATTCCCAAAAGCCGTTTGACTTCCCGCGTCTGGCGAGCCACATCCAACCCGCCCACTCGCAGCTCGCCTTCCGCTGGCGGATGCAGCCCCTCCAGGGTGGAAAGCAGGGTTGTTTTACCGGCTCCGTTGGGCCCCAACAGTCCAAAGACCTCCCCCGGCTCGACCTCCAGGTTGATCCCCTTTAAAGCCTGCACCTGGTTCGGTCCCGGGCGTCCATACACTGCACTCAGGTTTTTGACCGAGATTACCGGTCCGGTCGTGGGCATCGCTGCCATATATACCTCAGGGGGTTGGGATTTAACAGGCAGATCCAATTTTTCAAGCGTTGTCATTGAAACCTCCATAATTGTTATCTCCAATCGATAAATCCATGGTACCGGTTTGCGGTGCGCTCCGACAGTACCGGTGGATAGATTAAAACTGCGGATTGGATAGAAAAAACCCATGACTTTCGTCATGGGTCGTTGTTTATCGCCAATTAGAAACAATGTTTTGACAGGCCGGGTTGCCCCGCACCATACTTACTTTAAAACAACCCTTCCAATCTCCCCGTCGACGACTACCTGGTAGGTTTTCAGGGGGGCTTGAGCAGGTCCGCCAACCACCGAGCCATCCCGCACGTCAAACCGCGCTCCATGATATGGGCACTGCACGGTGTGCTCTTGCAGCTGGCCCATGCTGAGCGGGCCGCCCATATGGGTGCAGGCTTCCTGGGTGGCATAAAACTGGCCGGCGAGATTGAAGACGGCCACGCTGTCCTGTTCGAGTACCAGCTTCTTTATTTTCCCGGGTGGTAAATCCGCCACCAAAAATTCACCCGCTGCCAGCCGCCGTGCTGGCGCGGCCGTTGGCGTCAGGGGCGGGGTGCTTTCAGTGGGTGGCAGGGTATGCTGCGCCACACCTGCCTGGACGGGCACGCTCAGGAAAACTTTGCCATCCCGCAGGCTGACCAGGTACATATCCAGCCTGGCGGTCGGGTCGGCAAGCAGGCAGCCGTTCGTGACATCGTAACGGTAGCCATGCCACGGGCACACCAGCTCATCGCCATCCAGGGCTCCGGTTGCCACCGGACCTCCGCGGTGCAGGCAGTGGTTCCGCAGCGCATACCAGGCGCCTTTATGATGGAAAACCCCAATGGAAATCCCGTTGGCTTCGACCAGCTTGCGTTCACCCTCTGGGATTTCCCCGGCCTCCGCCACCTGCACCTCTTCAAAGTGGCGCGGCGGGATCAGGCCAAGCCCGCTTTCATACGCATCCACTGCCATCTTGTGCATGGCGCTGCCATCGACCGTCAGTGGTGCGCCTTGTTCGGGAGCCGCGTGTTCTTCGTCGTAGGCGCGCGCCAGCATTTCCAGGATGACCATCATCAGCTTGTTCCAGGCCTGGCTGGCAGAGGCCTCTAAATGAGGATCATATTCGTGCAGCTCGTCATGCAGCGCCCGATGGATGGCATGCTGGATGAACCCCACCTGCCCGATCACATAGCGCTCTTGAATATAAATTGACGGGTCAGCGCCATGCGAGGTGTGCGCCCGGCCCACATAATCCACATAGCGGGCGTAATCGTCATCATACTCTCCGGATGCCGTCCGCCGCCAGAAATTTGACAGGTGCTGCATGCGCTTGTGCAGGTAATCCTGGTCAAGCGTGCCGTCGGGTTTGAGGAAAGACCGGCGGGTGGGTGGGTAGCGCAGCAAATTGGTGTAGAAATCAGCAACGATGCGCGGAATGTGCTTTTCGATGATCAAGGCGGAGGCGCGGATCGCTTTGGCATCCGACTCTGTTAAGCCTACAAATTGGGTCATGTAGCGAAAATATGCCCCGGCATCGGCCGCACCGCGGTTCGTCTTTTCCTGTTGCGTCCAGTTTTGATCCATGGGTTTAACCTCCTGCTGGCTGTGGGGTTCCAGTTAATTGTATTATCCCAGAGATCAGCCAGGATTGTATCAATCGCTCATACAAATTTGGCCCAAATTCGGTAGTTTGATGAAGAATAAATCCAGAATCGGGTTCCGCACACAATTCGCTCAGCTGTCGCCCCAGGCTGTCGCCCCAGGCTGTCGCCCCAGGCTGTCGCCCCAGGTCCACGCATCGCTTTTGGTCTTCTGCAGTGAATCGCCCGACAGACTGAGGTTGAGACAAAAGTCTTCATGAAGACTTTTATCCGCAGGTCAGCGCCAGATTCTTGACAGGATAAAACATTTGTTCTATTATTGGGATATCCGGGTCGCGGGCAGGTAATACCAATCCTCGTTTGTACACCGTCCGTGACCCGGACGTATGCATCTCGGTTTTCACACTAAACAGGCCCTTCGCGGCCGTCTCACCATTCGGTTCGCTGACAGAATAAAATATGTGGTTTGCCGCTTCCCCGCCTGGCGCAGCCCCAAAGCACTTTCTTATGTCCCCCTGCTGGGTGGCATCGTGAAAAGCAGCCAGTCCGGCGATCTTCCAGTACAATGTGGAAATGAACCGGACACGATTTACTGGATCTTTGTGTGGGATGGTTTTCCTCCTGAGCGCCTGCCGCGCCGCTGGCACCCTCCAGCCGTCACTACAGGCCCCTCAAACAAAACCGGCCCTATCCAGCCCGACCCCCAGCCCCCAAACTGTCACAATCGAACCTCCATCAGGCGGGTATCCAGAGCAGACTACATCTCCCAAGCTGCGTTTCACGTCCATTCAGGATAACCGCCAGGAATTCCCGGCGGGGAAAATTCCTGCCTATGCCAGGTTCGAGCTGGATTTCCAGATCCAGGATTCGCAGGACCGGAATCCTTACCTGCCGTACGACCCCAGCCCTCCCCCAGGCATCGATCCTGGCAGCCCTGCATACCAGGGAATCAGCGTTGATGCGGAGTTTTCCGCGGATGGCTGGCAGACGATCTACCGGGTCCCCGCCTTTTTCTACCAGCAGTTCGAGCACACGGTCGTCCCCGGCGGTCAGGACATGCAGGAGTGGCTCCTGCCCACCTCTGCAACCGGCTGGAAGGTGCGCTTCGCACCCACCGCAGCCGGTCCCTGGCAGGCGCGCCTGGAAGCCCAGGATGCCTCCGGTTCGGTGCGTTCAGAGATCATCCAATTTGAAGTCGTTGCCTCTACAAGCGCGGGGTTTGTGCACGCCAGCTCGACCGATGGTCGCTATTTTGCCACTGACCAGGGCGGCTATTTCCCCGCCATCGGCTACAACGCTACGTTTGATTCCGTCTCGTGGACCAACCCCAGCCTGGATAATGCCCCTTTATTCGAGCAGGCAGGTAGCAACGGAGTCCAGGTGCTGCGCGTGTGGCTGTCCCAATGGACGATCTTCGGTTCGGCCTGGAATCCCTGGAATTCGATCGTGCCGGGGGATGGCAGCCGGTTGATCCCTTTCGAGCGCGCTGTCAGGCGACCCGGTTTACACCTCAGGTGGCAGTGAGACCGCCATGATCGTGAATGCCCGGCGCAATCCCTGCATGTTTGTTGGCTGGTTGAAACCGGCCGCGGCGGTCAGACCCCATACAAACTATCGCCTGCGGGTGCGCTACCACCTCGAGAATCTATCTGGTCCGGCAGTCCCCGGCTTGCCTTCCGGGCTGGTGATTAAGACTGGCGGATGGCTGTGGGGTGACAGTGGGAACTGCGGAGAACCGGGCGTGGGAGAGGCGCTGTCCTCCTACACCACGCGCACAGATGGCTGGCAGATCCTGGAAGGCTCCTGGTATTCGGGTGAAAATTATTTTTTGCCATACCTGTATCTGGTCATGGAAAACCTGGACCAGGGGCGGGCGTCAATTGACCGGGTATGGTTGGAGGCTGAGGACTCCCCATCCGGGCAGCCGCCCAACCTGCTGACCCGCTCCTGGATGAGCCACCACCTATACGTGGACCAACGCCAGGCTTATGCTTTTGATCTGGCTCTGCGTGCGGCTGAGGCGAACGGGGTTACTCTGCGGCTGGTCCTGCTGGAAAAGGATGACTGGTTGTTTACTCACCTGCAGGCAGATGGCACCTTTGACGGCGAGCGCTCCGACCCGGCTGGCTTTTACGGCTCAGGCCGTCAGCTTACCAAAGCGCGCTGGCTGCAGCAGGCCTGGTGGCGGTACGCCCAGGCACGCTGGGGGTATTCCACGGCGGTCTTTGCCTGGGAGCTGCTCAACGAAGGCGATCCGGGCAGCCAGGATCATTATGCGTTGGCAGACGAGTTCGGGCGTTACATGCATTGCACGGTTTTTGGGATCGAGACGCCTGCCGCAGCAGGCCAGGCCTGTCCCGCCAGCCACCCGAATGCCCACCTGGTGACGACATCGTTCTGGACGGGATTTCCTGGGCGCCCATTCTGGACCAACCCGGATTTCCCGAACCTGGACTTCGCCGATGTTCACGCGTATGTCAGCACCGGCTGGCTGGATAAATTCGGCCTGGCGGAGGATGCCGCCGCCTACCACCTGGCGTACAGCGCCGATATCGCCTTGCGAATGCAGGCGGCTGAAGGCCGCAGCCGCTACCCTGTGACGCGCGGCGAGGCCGGCCTGGATTTCCCCGACCGCCAGCAGGAACAACCGGGGCTGGCCCTGGATCAGAACGGTGTCTGGCTGCACAACTTCCTGTGGAGCACCCTGGATGGCGGGGCACTGCACGAGTTGTACTGGTGGCCGGAGAATATCGCCATCCAGCCAGGGCCAGATGGTGAACCCGGTCTTTACGAGATTTTTGGCTATCTGGCCGAGTTTTTGCAAGACATCCCGCTGGATAATGGTTTCTACCAGCCGGCTGAAGTCGAATCAGGCAATCAAAGTCTGAGGATCGTCGGTCAGGTGGATGCCCGCCATAACCGCGCCCACCTATGGGTCCAAAACACGGCTCACACCTGGCAGGCCGTGGTGGCGGCAGCAGCCAGGATTGAAGAGATTCCTGCGGGTTTGTCCGGTACAATCAGGCTGAACGGTCTCGCGCCCGGGCAGGAGTTCACCGTTGAATTCTATGCCTTCACAACCGGTGGAATTCCCCAAATTAGCACCATCAGACTGCAGTCTGGTGCAGATGGCAGCGTGCAGATCAGACTGCCAGATGACCCCGCTATCACCGATGCTGGCATCAAGCTGTACCCGAAAGCTCCTTGAGCCAACCGGAGAAATTTATGGATACCCAAACGGAAATTGAGCAGCTCATTGGCAAACAGGCACCCCCCATCCAGGAAATCGCCCAGACAGTGCGCAGGTATTTGCTCACAGCTCTGCCGGAACTTGAGGAAGATGTCTCTTCAAAGCTGAGCATTATTTACTTTAAACACGACGGCGTAGTGTGCGCCTTATCTCTGCACAAAGCACATGCCAACCTGCATTTTTACAAAGGCACCCTGCTGTCCGATCCGGAGGGCATCCTGCAGGGCAGCGGCGGCAAGCTGCGCCACATCCGTTTTAACAGCACTGCAGATATTAACCTGGATGTATTAGAAAGCTATGTGCGTGAAGCCTATGCCCTGAACGCTGCCTGACACCTACCCTTCCCGGCAACCTTAACCAAAACTTTATCAAATCTGAACCCGGTTAAGGGATAGTTGAAGCATCACAACCCGGAGTGAACGCTGTATGTCTGCTACTATACTGGTCGTCGATGACAAAATGAATGTACGCCTGCTGCTCGAGGAACACCTCACCCAGCAGGGGTATCGCGTGCTGACCTCTGATAACGGCAGCAATGCCCTGTACACCGCCCGCCACCATAAACCGGATGTAATCCTCCTGGACATTATGATGCCTGAAATGGACGGCTACCAGTTCCTTTCCCTGTACCGTCGCGAAGCGAGCACCCCCGTCATCATCATAACTGCCAGGGACGAAGAAACGGACGCCGTGCTGGGTCTTGAGTTGGGGGCGGATGATTACATCATCAAGCCGTTCCGGATGCGCGAGCTGGCAGCCCGCATTCACGCCGTCCTGCGGCGGGCAGGGCAGGCCCCCCAACCCGCCAGGAATACCCTGCGGGTTGGCGAGCTGATGCTCGACCGCCAGATGCACAGCGTGCGGGTGGGGGCGCAAACGGTAAACCTGACTCCAACTGAATTCGACCTGCTGGATATTTTTATGTCCGAGCCGGGGCACGTATTTACGCGCGAGGCCTTAATCGAACGCCTGGAGGCAGGTGGTTTCGCTGGCCTGGAGCGCACAATCAACGTTCACATCCGCAACCTGCGCACGAAAATCGAAACAGACCCGGCGCACCCAGTTTATATTCAAACTGTCTTCGGGGTTGGCTACCGCCTTGGCAAACCCGGGCAGGAGCCGTAAATTTGCGTACCAGTCTGGCTGTCCGCTTGACTCTGGCCTTTCTGCTGGTTGCCCTGACAGCAACCTTCCTGGTGGCGGTATTAATCCGTTTCCTCAGTGCAGGCCAGTTTAATCAATTGGTGGTTGAGCAGGCCCGGATTCAATTTGCCGATCAGGTCGCTACGTTTTACACGACCAACGGCAGCCTGGATGGGATCACCAGTTATATCCGCCAGGGTATGCCCATGACCATGACCGGGAACAGCAATGCTCCTGGAAGGCACGAAGGCATGCCAGGGCAGGGTGAAATGAGGCGCGACCGAGCCGGGCTGTTTGGCCTGGCCGATCAAAATGGGCACATGCTGGTCCCCATCTCATCCTACAGCCTCGGTCAAACAGTTCCTGGAAAGGTGCTCGCGAAGAGTTACCCGGTCGAAGTAGATGGTGAAACGATCGCATTTGTCCTGACCGACAACATCCCTCCCAGCCTGCTACCCGAAGAACAGGCCTTTTTAACACGCACCAACCGGGCTCTGCTGGTTGCTGCCGTCGGCGCTCTGCTGCTGGCGGTCATCATGGGTATCCTGCTGGCGCGCACCTTGACGCAGCCCCTGCGACGGATGACCTTTGCCGCCCGCCAGATTGCCGCCGGAAAACTCGATCAACAAGTGGATGTGACGAGTAAAGATGAATTGGGTGAGCTGGCAGAAGCTTTCAACCAGATGAGCCATGACTTGACCCATGCCAATGCCCTGCGGCGGCGGATGACTGCCGATATCGCCCATGAGCTGCGCACTCCCCTGACGGTTATTTCGGGATATATCGAATCCATGCAGGATGGCGTTCTGGACAGTACGCCGCAGCGTCTGGCAATCCTGGCCCAGGAAGTGGATCACCTGCAGCATCTGGTGAACGACCTGCATACCCTTTCGAAAGCCGATTCCGGTGACCTGGTACTTTATCCGCAGAAGATCGCCCCGCTTGTTATCCTGGAACGGGCAGCCGCGGCCTTCCGCGTTGAAGCAGAGCGCAAAGGCGTCGCGCTCCAGGTGGCTGCAGGGAGTGACCTACCGTTTGTCTCCGTCGACGAAGAACGCCTGGCGCAGGTGATGAACAACCTGGTAAGCAACGCCCTGCGGCATACTCCCGAGGGAGGCTCGATTGAACTCTCGGCGGAGGCTTCTGGGCAGGGTGTCCAGATTAAGGTTCGCGATACAGGAGAGGGCATCTCGGTTGAAGATTTGCCGCATATCTTCGAACGCCTGTACCGGGCCGACCCCTCCCGCCAGCAAGACAACGGTGAGTCGGGCCTGGGGCTGGCAATCACCAAAGCCCTGGTCGAAGCGCACGGGGGCAGCATCACCGCCGCTTCAGACCCTGGAATCAGTACAATGTTTACTTTATGGTTGCCGGCAGCAGGTGAATAATTCAGTCTCGCATTAACCCTGCGTATAATGGGGGGATCACGAACTGGACCTGCCCGCCGGATAATCACCGCATTCATGTTGCAAACCAAACTCTCCCCATCCTGGTTACCAGCCGCGTTATCCTGCAATGCAGGCACTTTAGGGTCAGCCGTCGCACGGATCGAAACGGCAATCGCAGTGCTGCTGCCGGCTGCACGCGGAGGTGATTGATGAAATTTCTATTGTTGGGTGGGCCGCGCTTTTTAGGCCGTCATTTGATCGACTCGGCGCTGGCGCGCGGCCACGAAATCACCCTGTTTAATCGCGGCAAAACCAATCCAGAGTTATACCCGGAACTGGAAAAACTAGTTGGCGACCGGGACGGCGGTTTGGAGCCGCTGCGCGGACGGCGTTGGGATGCCGTGCTGGATACCTGCGGTTACGTACCGCGGCTGGTGGACGCCTCCGCCTGTCTGCTGGCGGGTGCTGCTGATTTTTACACTTTTATTTCCAGCATCTCCGTTTACCAGAATTTCCAGACAGCCGGGATGGATGAGAGCGCCCCGGTGGGCACCCTGGAAGACCAGAGTGTGGAAGAGATCACCGGCGAGACCTACGGGCCGTTAAAAGCCTTGTGCGAGCAGGCGGTCGAACGCCATTTTCCCGCTCGCGCCCTGTTGGTGCGCGCCGGTTTGATCGTGGGGCCGTACGACCCCAGTGACCGCTTTACCTATTGGGTGATGCGGGCGCAGCGCGGCGGAGCCGTCCTGGCACCCGGCGAACCCACCTCCCCGGTCCAGCTGGTCGACGGGCGCGATCTGGCAGCCTGGATCATCCAGATGGCAGAAAAAAAGATTGCCGGCGTATTCAACGCCACCGGCCCGGATGAGCCTCTCAGCATGCAGGAAGTCTTGGAAGCCTGCCTGGTCGTTAGCGAGGGCCGCGGCGAGATGGCGTGGATCCCCGGTGACTTCCTGACGGGCGCCGGCATCGCGCCGTGGACCGAGCTGCCGCTCTGGATCCCGGAATCAGATCCCGATGCGGTTGGGTTCTCACGGGTGGACTGCGCGCGCGGCCCGCGCCTCCGGTTTAATGTTCCGCCCCCTGAGTGAGACCATCCGCGCCACCCTGGATTGGGCAGTTACCCGCCCGGACGATTGGCAGTGGCGGGCCGGGACTCGCGGCCGACCGGGAGCAGGAACTCCTGGCTGCCTGGCAGGCTGCACCCACCTCGAAAATCTGAGTGGAAACCGTCCAGGCGCACATTTTGTGGTGATGAGGTTTGAGGAGCGGGTATGAAAATCGGACATATCGAGCTGTTCGTGAAGGATGTCGGACGTGCCCGGCATTTTTACGAGGTCGTATTGGGCTGCCAGCTGGTGGCAGTCCAGGCAGAGCAGTTTATATGGCTCAAACTGGGAAATACGGAGCTGCTGCTCAGACCAGGTAAACCAGGACCACACCCGGCAGCGTATGAAACCGCTCCAGCCGGGATCGTCCTTTACACCAGCCATCTGGAGGAGACCGCCGCCAGGCTGGCTGAAAGAGGGGTCGTTTTTTCCGAGACCGTGGACGGCTGCCTTGCTTTTTGCGACCCGGATGGGCATTGGTTCCAGCTTGTAGATCCCGGGGATCAGGTTTAGGACTCGGCTTTTCCCATGGTCTGTGAAATTATGAGCACAATTTTCCGGCCCATGCCGGTCGGTTGGTTTTGGATTCGTCCAGCCAGTCGCGGCAGGGATTATCAGTTTCGTAAGGTAGCCTTTTTCCGGTTGACTTTGACCCGTCCCTTTGTTATAAAGCGATAGGATAGAAATTTGCTGGTATTACTCCAAATTTATTCCGACGTTGGTGCATGCTTAGCGGTAGGCGCGTTTCATCTCCCTGGCGAAACATAGCCAAATATGCACGCTGACAGACATGGGAAGCACAGCAATCCCCTGCACAGCGAGTGGTTCGTTTCTCGCTGTGCGCCTTAATGCCAAATCATTCTGCGTTAAATAAGATATTCCAGGAGGTTTTTGATGTTATCTATTCCGGAAACAACCCAGGTGCTGGTCATTGGGGGCGGGCCTGGTGGTTCCACGGCAGCAACTCTGCTGGCGCGTGCCGGTTTTGATGTCACCTTATTCGAGGCATCAGTTTTCCCGCGCTACCATATTGGTGAATCCCTGCTCCCATCCATCCTGCAGATGATGGATTTAATGGGTGCCCGTGAAAAGATGGAGCAGTTCGGTCATCAACGTAAGAATGGCGCGTTTTTGGAGTGGGGTCAAGAGCGTTGGCCGTTGAATTTTGGCGAACTTGGCGGCAACCATACCTACGCATTCCAGGTCAACCGGGCCGATTTCGACTTGATGATGCTGGAGCACGCCCGCAGCCAGGGTGTCCGAGTCTTTGAAGGTGTTGAAGTGCGCGGCGTGACCTTCGACGGCAATCGCCCGGTATCCGCCAGCTGGCAGGTGAAGTTGAGCGAAAACGGAGACCGGGGACGGCAGGGTGAGACCAGCTTCCGCTACCTGATTGATGCCTCCGGTCGGAATGGTGTGCTCGCTAACCATTACCTGCACAACCGCCGCTATCACAAAATCTTTCAAAATATCGCGATCTGGGGCTACTGGAAGGATGTCCAGCGCATGTCTGATGGCCGCGAGGGGGATATCGCTGTCGGTTCGATCCCCTACGGCTGGCTGTGGTGTATCCCGCTCAGCGACGGCACGACCAGTGTCGGTGTGGTCATGCACAAGGATGCCATCAAGATCAAGCGCGAGACCATGGACTTGAAAGAGATCCTGCTTGAATCCATCAAGGATTCTCCCCTAATAAATGAGCTGGTGAGCCCTGGCGAGCTGGTGTCGGATGTGCAAACGGAAGCGGACTATTCGTATGCCTCAGAAAATTTCAGCGGGCCGGGCTATTTCCTGGTCGGAGACGCTGCCTGCTTCCTCGATCCGCTGCTCTCAAGCGGGGTGCATCTGGCAACGTTCAGCGCCATGCTCGCGGCTGCCGGGCTCACCAGCCTAGAGCGCGGCGAAGTCAGGGAAGAAGAGATGCTTTGCTTTTACGATAAAAGCTACCGGCAGGCCTACCTGCGCTTTCTGGTATTTTTGTCGGCGTTTTACGATGTGGGGCGCGGCCGGGATGCGTATTTTTGGGAAGCGCAGCGCCTGACCGATGAAGACGTCAGCGGTCAGGACCTCAAACAAGCGTTCCTCAAGCTCGTAACCGGCATCCGCGACCTCTCCGATGCCCAGAGTGAGGCCGATACTCATCAAGTGTTGTTAAGCGAAATGAAAAAGCGCATTGATGAGAATCTTAACTACCGCAAGGACAAGGAATCACTGGCGGGATTGGAGGGCGAATCCCGGGAAGCCGCCCAACAGAATGCACGCTTCTTTTCATCCGTGGAAGGCTTATTCTCTCTTGATGAAGCGGATGCGATCGATGGGCTGTTCGTTTCAACACAGCCCACCCTGCACCTTGCCAGGATAAAAATGCCCGTTGAATCAAAAGAGACTGAATGAAAATTTGCCGCTCCTGGGTTTCCAGGAGCGGTTTTTTTTCAACAATTACGATCCCCCAGGCAGATCACGCCGCCGGTTCTGGTTCACCATTTCCCGGCGTATTGGGGATCGTAAGGCGCCACCAGCCGGTTGAGATGCGCCCAGTGCAGCTCGACCAGCTGGCGCATATGCAGCAGGTCGTGGGCCGTCCAGGCGCCCAGCAGGTCACCCGTTCTAAACCGCCCGAAAGGCGCCTCCACGCTGGTTTCCCAATCCACGTTTCCTAACGACCGCAGCCATGCCAGCGAGGCCTGCCTTTCGTCCAGGTAATCTTGCAGCGAAGTTCCCAACTCCCGCTCGTTGTAACGGCGCTCCGTCACCCAACCGCCCGGATCGATCCTAGGCCATTCAACCCCCGGCTCGAACAGCAGCAGGCGCAGGCGGGTGCGGAAATCTTCGCGTTCCTCATCCACCAGGTGGTTGATCACTTCCAGGATCGACCAGGAATCCGGATCTGGCTTCCAGCGCGCCTGCTCCTGGTTTACGCCCGCCGCCAATTGTTCGATCCGCCCAGCATTTAATGCCATCTGCTGCACCAACAATTCAAAGTCCATCTTAACCTCCCAACAACCAGTTTTGAAACGGAAAAGACCGGCGTGAAATCTACCGGAATTTTACAGCACAACCCTGCAAAGAGTTAATTTCCTGTGAATCAGGCATGCGGCTCTTTTGGTACAATGAGAGGTGCTATTTGTTCTCAACAGCCCGTATTCGATAGGCAGAAACCCATGATGGTACCCCAACAATCCCGTAATGCTGGAACCCCGCTCGATCTTGACTGGGTTGAGCGAGCGCATGTCAATCGCAGCGCGGTTGAGCGCCGCACGGCCACCCTGACAACCCGGCGGACCGTTAAAAAAGAATGGCAGGCCGCCTGGCTGCTGCGCGCCATTACCTGCATCGATCTGACTACCCTGGCAGGCGACGACACACCGGGCCGGGTGCGCCGGCTGTGTGCGAAAGCTCGCCAGCCGCTGCGCCCGGATATGCAGGCCGCTCTGGGCCTGGGCGATCAAAAATTCACGGTTGGTGCGGTTTGCGTATACCCGAACCGGGTGCGGGATGCCGTCGAGGCTCTGCGGGGCAGCGGCGTCCCGGTTGCGTCGGTTGCCACCGGGTTTCCGGATGCCCAGACACCCCTGCCCCAACGCATCGCTGAAATCGAACAGGCCATCGAAGCCGGCGCTGCAGAAATTGATGTCGTCATCAGCCGCACCCACGTTTTGACGGGCGACTGGCAGGCCCTGTACGAGGAAATCGTGCAGTTCCGCAAAACCTGTGGAGAAGCCGCCCACATGAAGACCATCCTGGCGACCGGCAACCTGGGCACCCTCAAGCAGGTTTACCAGGCCAGCCTGGTGGCAATGATGGCGGGTTCTGATTTTATTAAAACCTCTACCGGCAAAGAAGCGGTCAATGCCACCCTCGAATTTGGCCTGGTGATGACCCGGGCGATTCGCGATTATGCCGATAAGACCGGCAACAGGGTTGGTTTCAAACCCGCCGGAGGCATTTCCAAGGCCAAGCAGGCCCTGGCCTGGCAGGCGTTGATGAAGGAAGAGCTGGGTGATGCCTGGCTGATGCCAGACCTCTTCCGGATTGGCGCCAGCAGCCTGCTGACCGACCTGGAGCGCCAGCTGTACCATTACCTTACCGGTCATTATGCCGCCCGCCACCACATGCCGCTGGGATAACCCAGCCGGGTGGTACGTCAGGATTGGGAGTAAAACATGAACGTTTCTGAGCTTTTCCAGACGATGGAATATGGCCCGGCGCCCGAATCGCCGGAAGCTGTGCTGGCCTGGCTGGAAGATCACAACCGCCGCTTCGGCCTGTTCATTAATAATGAATGGGTCTACCCGGATGGTGCAGCCACGTTTGCCAGCTATAACCCCTCTGACGGGGAAAAACTGGCCGAAACTACCCAGGCCGGGCAGGCAGAGGTCGACGCGGCTGTGAGCGCCGCCCGGAGTGCTTTCAATTCCTGGAGCACAACCCCGGGCGTGGTGCGCGCCCGCCACCTGTACGCCATCGCCCGCAACATCCAGAAGCACCACCGCCTGCTGGCAGTGCTTGAATCCATGGATAACGGCAAGCCCATCCGCGAATCGCGCGACATTGATGTGCCCCTGCTGGCGCGCCACTTTTATTATTACGCCGGGTGGGCGCAGCTGATGGAGAGCGAGCTGCCGGATTACCAGCCGGTGGGCGTGGTCGGGCAGATCATCCCCTGGAATTTCCCGCTCCTGATGCTGGCCTGGAAAATTGCCCCGGCAATCGCCATGGGCAACACGGTGGTGCTCAAACCAGCCTCCTATACCCGGCTGAGCGCCCTGCTGTTTGCCGAAGTTGTTGCTGAGGCCGGATTGCCGCCCGGGGTGATCAATATCATCACCGGCAGCAGCAAAGCGGGCAGCATGCTCGTCACCCATCCAGATGTGGACAAGATTGCATTCACCGGCTCGACGGACGTCGGGCGCATCCTGCGCCGCCAGACGGCTGGTTCGGGAAAGAAGCTCTCTCTCGAACTGGGTGGAAAATCCCCGTTTGTCGTCTTCGAAGACGCCGACCTGGACAGCGCCGTGGAAGGTGTGGTCGATGCCATCTGGTTCAACCAGGGGCAGGTGTGCTGCGCCGGGTCGCGCCTGCTGGTCCAGGAAAACATTGCCGAGCGGTTCCTGCACAAGCTCAAGACCCGCATGGGTCACCTGCGGGTTGGTGATCCGCTCGATAAAAGCATCGATATGGGCGCGATTGTCGACAAATCGCAGTGGGACACGGTGGACGGCTGGGTGAAAACGGGCGTCAGCGAAGGCGGCGAGCTCTTCCAGCCCGACATCCGCCTGCCTGCGAAAGGGTTGTTCTACCCGCCCACGCTGATCACCAACCTGAACCCGGCTGCTGCCACCGTCCAGGAGGAAATTTTTGGACCAGTTCTGGTTTCGCTCACCTTCCGCACCCCGGCAGAAGCGATTGAGCTGGCAAACAACACCCGCTACGGGCTAGCTGCCAGCGTGTGGAGTGACAACATCAACCTGGCGCTGGATGCCGCCAGCAAGATCAAGGCGGGATCGGTGTGGGTGAACTGCACAAACCTGTTTGATGCTGCCTCCGGCTTCGGCGGCTACCGAGAAAGCGGGTTTGGGCGCGAAGGGGGCCGCGAAGGTCTGTTCGAGTACCTGCGCCCTGCCTGGCAGGATCGCCCGCGGCCCGGCTTCAGCCCTGATCCCGATGGGAAAGAGAAACCAGCCTGGGGGTCCTACATCCCCGCCCGCCCCACCCTGCCCCATGGAAGCAAAGCCAACGGCAAGGATCTGCCGCGGGTTGACCGCACACCCAAAATGTATATTGGCGGCAAACAGGTACGCCCGGATGGGCAATACACGCGCGCCGTACTTGGTCCGCGCGGCAAGCTTATCGGGCAGGTGGGCGACGGCAACCGCAAGGATATCCGCGATTCCGTGGAGGCGGCCCATGCCGCCCACACTGCCAAACCCGGCTGGGCGATGCGCCACGGGTACAACCGCGCTCAAATTCTGTATTTCGCCGCGGAAAACCTGGACGCCCGCGCCGATGAATTTACCAGCCGCCTGCGGGCGATGACCGGCGGCAGCGAAAAATCCGCTCGGCTGGAAGTGGACGCTGCTGTCGAGCGCCTGTTTACATATGCTGCCTGGGCAGATAAATACGGAGGGACCGTCCAGGAAACTACCTTGCGAGGCGTCACCATTGCCGTCAATGAGCCGGTAGGTGTGGTGGGGATTGCCTGCCCGGATGATTACCCGCTGCTGGCGTTCATTTCCCTGATGGCCCCGGCGATTGCCCGCGGCAACACCGTGGTCATTGTTCCCAGCCCAGCCCACCCATTATGCGCGACCGATTTTTACCAGGTGCTGGACACCTCCGATGTACCGCCCGGCGTGGTGAACATCGTCACCGGGGATCGCGATCACCTGGTAAAAACCCTGGTGCAGCATGAAGATGTGGATGCGATCTGGTATTTCGGGACAGCCGAGGGCAGCTACCATGTTGAAAATGAATCGGCGGCGAACATGAAACGCACCTGGGTTGGTTATGGGCTGCCGCGCAACTGGCTCAGCCCGGAACAGGGCAGCGGTCACGAATTTCTACACGAAGCCATCCAGGTGAAAAACATCTGGGTGCCAACTGGCGAGTAAATGCAAGCGGGCGGGGAAATTTCCCCGCCCGCTTAATTCAGGGCACCGGTCGATGGACAGATGACAGCCAATCTGGTTGGCTGGCTAATTCGTGATCGTCAGGTCATTATCATAATTGGCAACCTGTACAACCGGGTAATACGGGCCTTCAGTCTGGGCCGGGGTTGGCTCCAGGCTGCCCCCGCTGCCAATCACTATATCCTTTTGGGCCAATAAGACCGACCTGCCCGCAGCATCCGTGGTTGATTCACTCGTCAACAGCAAAAGCTCGCTCTGTACGCCCGCCTTATCCTCGGTGAAATAAAACTGGGTGGTCAGCAGTTCGCGGTTTTCCGCTTTTACCTTTACATGAAGGTGAGGCGGTCGCGATCCGTATTCCGCGGGCCGCACCGTGCGGAACAGGTACAGCCCGCTTTCATCCGTCACCGAGGTACCGTAAAACTGGAACGAAAGGTCGCGGCTTGCTGTACCCGGGTCATTTGGGTGATCGTACACGCCGCTGGCGTCAGTCTGCCAGATTTCTACGGCTGTGCCAGCCATGGGGTTTCCGTTGCCGTCCAGGACTTTACCATACACGATCATCACCTCGCCGGCGGCCTGGGGGGCAGCGGTGAACGTCGCCAGAGCGCGTTCGCGGTCGGAGGTCGGTTCCGGGGGTGCTTCGCTTACCAGCGGCGTTGGTCTCAGCGCCGGAGCAGCTTCTGCATCTGGCTGGCTGGTATTTGTGGCGCTCGGAGCGGGTGCGGTGTCCGCTGTGGCGATCACCAATTCCTCCCCTGCCGCACCCTCAGCGGCTGGCGCCGGAGTTGAGCTACTGCAACCTGCCAGCAGGCCTACCAATAGTACGAACCGTATCCAACTACCGATAAATCTCACTCGCGAGTTCATCAAAAATTCTCCTTCTACCGGATGACTCTGCGACTATTATGACCCCGAATGGCCCGTATTTTCTATAATATCTGCTGAGCAAATGAGATGCCCCGCCGGGCATATTTTAGATTTCGCCCCCGGCGTTGGCATTTAATCTACACCCGTATGCCAGTCAAATGCCATTTGCCGGGCCGTTTTTAGCGCCAGTTCGCGGTCTACCAAGCGCTCTACCAGATGCAGGCTCATATCGATCCCGGCGGTGATGCCGGCGGAGGTCACCAGCCGGCCGGTGTCCACCCAGCGCACGTTCTCCTGCATCTGCACACCGGGAAACGATGCTCCCAGGTCCGGAATATCCTCCCAGTGCGTGGTTGCCGGGAGCCCATCCAACAGACCAGCCTGAGCAAGGAAAAAAGCACCCGTACACACCGCGGCCGTGATCTGCGTCCCGGGTGCAGTGGCGCGTATCCACTCGATGATCTCAGGGCGCACCATCTCGGCCGTATGCACCCCGCCCGGAACCACCAGCACCTCCAGCGCAGGGTGGTCGTCAATCCCGTAATGTGCCTGCACCTGAAAATCTCCCCGGGCGCGCACCATGCGGGGCGTGTCAGCAATCAGCAGCGGCATGAACCTGGCTGGCGCCTCTGGCTGCTGCCTGGCGACCAGGCGCGCCGCGGTGGAAAACACTTCGTAAGGCCCGGCAAAATCGAGCACTTCGACATCGTCATAGATATAAATGCCGATGTTCATGGGTAATCCTGAGGTTACAAAGATACAGTTTACATCTTGCTGGTGGGCGTGTAGTTAGGGTCGTGCTGGTCGATCAGGATGGGGTTGCCGTCCGGGTCGACCAGATCCAGGTAATCGGGCCCGGTGGTCGTTTCATCGGCTTCATGGCCCGGCGCAAGCCCGCTCGCCTTGAGCCGGCGCTGGATCTCGCGCACATCCATGACATCCGGGTTTGGGTTGAAGGTGAGCATATTCCTCTCGAACATCCCCTGGAACAGGCCAATCACCGCCTCCCCGTTGCGCAGGATCATCCAGTTGTCTGCTTCGTGATCGTCGTAGGCTTCAAAACCCAGCGCCTCGTAAAACTTGCGCGAGGCGTGGATATCTTTGACCGCCAGGCTGACTGAAAATTGTCCGAGTTTCATCACGGCTCCTTTGCTGGTGAATTTGTAGTTATTGTGTCCGATTTGAAGCCAGGAAATTGTAAAACAATCGTTCTAGGACGTCAAGATATCAAGGTGGCACTCTGCCCGGGACTCACGGAATACGAATCGATGGACGCGAAACGTCATCCATGTTCCTGAACCGCAAAAACAGGAAAATCTGTTGTTTTAGGGTGCCGCACCAATCAGGATGATCCAGCCAAATATACGCTTAACATTGATACGCCGGTTGTTCATGATTCACCTGTGGCATAACGATAGCAAAACGAGGCGCAGTAGAGATGAACCTTGCAAATTGGTTTCGCAACGAGCAAAAATCATCATGGGATTAGCCTGTTGATCAGCAGTTTGTCCACTTTTAAGACCGCTCTCATTGCTGCAGAGAGTCGATCGTCTGCTGGTATTCCGCGGCAATCAAATCCCTGGCAGGTGGGATCAATATACCCCAATTCTTTTCGTAGTGCTGCAGCAGCCAAAGCCGGCCCTTTTCAAAATCATAATTTCGGATGCGGAAGGCATAATAGAGCCAGTACACCGGGCGGGCGATTTGAGCCAGCGCATCCGCATTCGAAAGGCAGACTTCTTCCAGCGACCCTTGCCCGGTTTGTATTGGCGAAGAGTGAGACTGGATGCAGGCAGCTACCTGCTCTATTCTCTCCGGCGGGTAGTTTTCCTGGCGCAGCAGTCCCCGAGCGGTCTCAGCCCCCAGCAGGTGGTGCTGCGGAACTGCTTCCCAATCCTGTACGGCGGCAATATCGTGCAGATATGCCGCCAGAGTGATTATTTCAGGGTCAGCGGAAAGCTGGTCGGCCAGCAGCAAGCCGTAATCCCGTGCGACCAGGATGTGCTGCTCGAAGAATGCCAACCCAAAGGCATTTTGTGGTCGCTGGCACTCCCGATAAACGAAATCTTTGATCAATTCAATTTCCATGCGGATTTTCCTGTGATATGCATTTCGCGGCAGCTATTGCACCTGATTTTGAATCACCCGCCTGCCTCTGGCGAAAGGGAGAACCATTCATCCTCCAAAATAGCGTACAGCAGGGTATCCCACCAGCGCCCTTTGAAATACTCGTTCTCACGCAGCCGGCCTTCCTGGCGCATCCCCACTTTTTCCAGCACATGCGCAGATGCAGCATTGTCAGCGATGCACCAGGATGAGATCCGGTGCAGTTGGAAATGGGTAAAACCATACCGGACCATGGCGCGCGCCGCTTCCGTGGCGTACCCCTGCCCCCAAAAACGCGGGGCGAGCTCGTAGCCGATATCCGCTTCGAATGCGCCCACCTGCTTCAGCCGGATGCCGCAGTTCCCGATCAGCTGCCCGCTGCCCTTCAGCTCGACCGCCAGCTGGAATTTATACCGCTGGTCTTCCTGCTGCTGGTCGAGGAACATCTGGATGAACTCGCGCACGGCCTCCGGGGTCCGCTCCGTCCAGGTATAATAGCGCAAGTACAGTGGGTCGTTCTGGTAGGCGTGCACCGCCTGCCAGTCGCTGGCGTCAAATTCACGCATCAGCAGCCGTTCGGTCTTCAGCTGCATCCAATCTCCCTTCCAACTAACGGGCTTTATTCCCGGTCATCGAACCGCCAGAAGCTGCTCGTCAGGCCAAGCTCTTCAAAAATCAAATGGGCTTCCACCGGAGTGCGCCCGCGAAAATCCAGGGACAGGCGATCCCGGTACCACAGTTTGGACAATGCCCACACCTGCTCAAACGATAAAATTTCTCCTAGGAGCCTGTTTTCCCGCTGGCACCAGTTTGCGGCGTGCTCTCTCGACCGAAAGAGGAGGATATTTGCTCAGGTGAAGATCAGGTCGTCATACCACTGGCGGCAGGGTAAGGGAAAATATACCTGGTGCCCGCCGCCCTCTACCTGTCCGTTTTTCACTGCCAGGGTGACGACTTGTTCTGAGTCAGGATAGTGGGCGAAAATATCCACATCCAGCCCGGTCGCTGCAGCAATCCCCAGGGTGTCCCAGGCGCAGTTTGCCCACCAGGCTTTTTCCCCGGCGCGCACCCGGAAAGCCGAGTGGGGACAGCCGAAAATGGATTCGCCATCCGGATAGCATCGCGGCCGGGTTCTAAGAACAGCATGTGTTTCGTCCGTGCAGGCTGTGAAACGGGCCGCACACACGCTCCAGGTCTGCCGCAAGGATTTGGGCAATCGTCCTGGTACGTCGGGGCGCGGCACTGCTCTGTAAAAAATCGGTAGACCTCATACCGCACACGCAGGTCAAAATCAGCAGGTTGTTGTTCCATCGTCGCCATCACCTATCGGGTTATCATCCGCTGCCCCGGATATTTGTTCTGGATGCCCGTGTCCCGCCTGAGGGCTGCTCCCGTGAAGATCCCCCACACCTGCTCCACAACGGCGACCAGCACCAGCCCGCCAGGGCCACTGCCAGCGAAACCAGCGGGGTTACACCGGCGGCTGCCGGATAGCCAGCGAAGTAGCGACCAGCCAGGAACAGGCGCGCCCACGGCAGGCGCCCGGTCGCCCGCCAGATCGCCAGCGCCATCCCGCCCACGAAAAGCACCAGACCTGCTGCCAGGGCGACCCGCACCGGTAGGGCAAACGGCTCGCCGGGATGCGACACAGCACCTTCAACCGCCACAGCGTACGCAATCACCCCGATTAGCATCGGGAAATGGAGCAGGCTGAATACATCGCGCGCCATGCCGGCTAACCCTGCCCCGTGTTCGGGCTTCCAGGGCATGGTCCAGCACCGGTTTGGCGTGCGGGAAGTAGCTCCACCACAGCCCGCAGGAAATCGCCACTGCCAGGACGGCCGCGGCAATCGCTGGAATCGTCCACGAACCGCCCGCCACCCCGCCGGCTGCAATAATCAACGTTTCCCCCAGGGCAATGATGATAAACAAACCGTGTCTTTCGCTAAAATGGTCGGGGTGCAGGTTCCAGCCTTCACGCCGCCCACCGATGGCAGCCGCAAACACATCCAGCAGGATTGCCAGACCCCAAAATCCATACTGCAGGCTGCCGCCCAGGTACCCGCCGACCAGGACGGCGACCATGCCCCCAATCGACACCATCCCGAACGTGCGCACTGCGGCGCGCTGCAGCGGATCGACCGAGGCCACCCAGGCATAGATCGCCAGCCCGATGATTCGCACCAGTACGTAGGTCACTGCGAATCCAAACGCCCCCCCGTGGAATGCCGCCGGCAAAGCCACCGCCATAAAAAACGCCACTGCCGTCGCAGCCAGGATGGCAATCTCAACCATCGGGTGGGTCGTATCCGCGGCGTTCAAAGCCCAGGTAAACTGCGTCCAGGCCCACCACACCAGCCAGAAAACCAGGATCACCTGCCCCACAAGGGTCCAGTCGATGCCGCCGTGCAGGATGCCCACCACCTGCGTCACGGCAAAAACAAAAACCAGGTCGAAAAACAATTCAACGAAGGTGACCTTTTGATCATCGGGGGATACGACAGCGTTTTTATTCACGTTCCTGCTTCTATTAAGTGCGCTAACCAAAACTTCTCAAATTTTTCCATAATTCAGGCCAGGGCTGCCTCGCGCCGCGGCAGACGTAGATATCCGGGTGAAAGCGCCTTTCCTCGTTTTCGACACCGTAACGGTTCTTCACCCGGCCGGCTTGCTTGCAGTCCTGAAACAACCGCTCTGCCGCCGCGCGGGTGAATCCCAGGACGATCAGGGTCTCGGGAGGCGGATCACTGTAGCCGCGCAGCCAGAACGAGTTAATTCCGCTGATCGCCTGCGGCAGGTCAAACTCGCTGCCGTACAGGTTGATTGCACCGGCTTCCCCATAGTTGCCGGCAAGCACTGCCGTGCGAGGCCGCTCATCTGCGGGCAGGCTGGTATAGATGCCAGCCACAGTCTCTGCCAGTTCAGGCCAGCCGATTTGCTCGACAAAATTATCATGAACTTCGCTGCTCAAATCCCAAACTGCACTGTTGACCGGCGCAATAGGCGTCATCAACGGGATAAACAGCAGCCCGCCCAGCACCAGCCCACCCCAAATAACCCCCCAACCAACCCGCGCCTGGCGGGCAGGCCTGCCCGCCAGCCATGCTTCCCAGGTAACTGCTCCGGCGGCGATTAGCATCGGGTAGGCGGGGGCCAGGTAATACGAGCGCCCCTGCGTGACCAGGAACAAAACAAACGGGATCACAAACATCCAGCCCATGGTGCGGTAGCGCTTCCCGTCTGGCTTAAAAAAATAATAATACAGGCCAGCGAGCCACAGGGAGATGGTAAACAGGTTTGCCGGCACAAAAAGCTGCTCGATCAAATACCCCTCGGTGCGCCCGATGGCAATATCACGGGCATGGATAGAGCTCAAAAACTCCAGCGAGATAAAATGGTGCTGCACCTGCCAGATGATGTTGGGCACAAAAATCAGCAGGGAAAGCGCTGCGCCACCCCACAGCCACGGGCTGGCGAGGAAGCGCCGGGCATGGGTAAAGATCACCCCACCCGCCAGCCCAGCCACCAGGTAAATCATGGTGTACTTGGTCATCATCCCCAAACCAATTCCGGCGCCAATCGCGAGCCACCAGCGCGGGTCTTCCGACTTGAGCAGGCGCACGGTGCAGTAGGCTACCAGCACCCACCACAGGTAATCGAAGGACACATACTGGAATAACGCCCCCTGAATTAACGTAATTGGCGCCAGGGCCACTGCAATGGCGGTGACTACCTGAGCCTGCCGGGATCCACCCAGCTCTTTCGCCATCAAGCCCGCCAGCACCATGCTGGTGCTAATCGCCAGGGCAGAAAAGAAGCGCAGCCCCGCCAGTGCCGGACCAAACAGTTCATAAGCCACCCGCACGATCCAGGCAGTCAGCGGGGGATAGGCCACATAGCCCAATGCCAGGTGGCGCGCATCCTCCAGCATCGCCAGCTCATCGCGGTGAAAGCCATACTGGTGGTTGGTGAGCGTGTGCAGCACCAGCATCACCAGCGCCAGCAATAACAGTACACCCAGGTCAGATGAGATCCATTGTTTCCTCGCCTTGTTCACTTTGACCTCCAGGCTGGCTGATAATTTGCGTTGTCAGGAGTTCCTGAATGGGAAACCGGTGCGGAGCTATATTTGATGGTGTTCTTCCAGGTAGGCACCAAATCGCTCCAGCACTTCAGGCAGGTTGGCACGGCCAAACCCCACCCGCACGTGGTGGTCGCCAAATTGAAAGACCCGCGACGGCAGCAGCATAATGCCCGTTTCCAGCACCAGTGTCTCGCAAAAATCATAGGTATTTTCAATCTTGAGCAGCCGCGGGAAACAGATTGACCCGCCCTGCGGGGGAACCCATCGAAAGAGATCCGGGTATCTGGCAAAGAACGCATCCAGTACCGCTAGGTTTGCGCGCGCAAGCTCTACCTCCTTGTGGATAATCGCCTCTTTGGCCCGCAGCGCCATGATCGCCAGGATCTCGCTTGGTGCACTCCCGCATATGGTTGTATAGTCTTTGAGATAACTGACCTTTTGCAGGATGGTCCGTTCCTGTGTTGCCAGCCAGCCCACCCGCAGCCCGGGCAGGCCAAAGGATTTCGACAAGCCGCCCAGTGACACAGCCCGCTCGTACAGGTCACAGGCTGCTGGCAGAGCTGCCCCTGCATCCATTTCCAGGAATCGGTACATCTCATCCGAGAGAAGGTAAACGCCTCGCTCCTGGGCCAGTTCGATAATCGCCTGGAAATCATGCAATGAGGGCAATGCGCCAGTGGGATTATGCGGGAAATTCACCACGACCAGGCGCGTGTTAGGCCTGATCAGGTTCTGCAGGTCTCGCACGTCAAACCTCCAGCCGCCTTCCTCATCCGGTTCCCAGGTTGATACCTGACAGCCCAGCGCGCGGGCTACCTCATACAGGGATTGGTAGCCAGGGAATGTGCACACCACGTGGTCACCAGGCGATAGTAAGGTATGCATTAGAAGGTAAATCCCTTCTTCAGGCACAACTGGCAGCACGTTTGTTTCCGAAATATCATGGTACAGACCGGCAACTTCCTCCCGCAGACGGGGGTGCCCCAGGCTCTCGGTGTAGCACAGTTTGAGCTCGTCCCACAGCGTTTTCGTTTCGGCGTCCGCCAACGCCAGGAGCTCTGCCATGGTTAAGGCTTCACAGTCGGAGCTTGATAATAAATAGCGAGCGGAGAATTCGTGCCTGGCGAAGTATCGCTCCAGCTCAAAGGGTGCTAAATTCATCGTCTTTTCCTTGGTTTACTCGCCGGTGTGCAACTTAAGCCTCACCTTGTTAAGGCTGAATTTCAACCGGCCACGCCCCAGCTGCTGTGATCGCGGCCGCATTGGTAAACTTGCCTCACACTGATTTAGCATACCACGACCATGCTGCCCGCCGGTGTGCGCAACTCTGGCGAATGGGCATGCCCGGCTCTTGGGTAAACAAAACGATCTGCTACCCCCAGATGCGGGTGGTCTTATTCACAAACAGGTAATAGATCGCCAGCAGGCCGCTGTAGATGACAACTGCGGTATAGATATACAGGTTGGGGCGGAGTTTAGGCGAGATGGTGGACAGGCGGGTGAGAAACGGCACGATCAAGACCACGTCGTAAGCCAGAAAACCACACAGCTGCCCGGCTGAATTCACCCAGCTAGGCCGCAGCAAGGCGTAGGCAAAATAGGCCGCCGCACCCATGAACATCCAGCCAATCACCACGGAAAGCTCCAGCGTGATCGTCCAGGGAATCACGTTTGGCACCTGCAGAATCAAGAGCGTGCTGACAATCAGCAGGGCAATAATGAAGACCACAAACGACCAGCGCACTAGCCCCGGCATGGGGATGGTGGCATCCATCGGTATGCGGGCGCTCCACAAAAACAACCCCAAACCGAACAATGCTCCCACCACGCACACAAAGCCGTAGGTGGTCAGCTGCGTGCTGCCTGTTCTGGCGCCGAGCATGAAGGAGTAGACGGCCACCGGTGCCAGGATGGTGAGGTAATCCAGGCCGATGCCTGCCAGGGCGCCGTAATGCTCAATAGTCACCGCCCACAGCGTGGACGCAGCTGCGGCGGCGAAAATTGAGGCAATGAAAATAAACGTCAGCGGAGTTGTCCCCGGGAAAGGCCACAGATTGACTGCGAAGGGCAGCTGCACGAAGAAGGCGACGGCAAGCAAGATCTGCACGGCGCACACGACGAAAAAAAAGATCCGCACGGCTTTTATCATCAGGTTTTCCTCCAATAGGAGAAAGCAAACGTTTGAATAGGCTGCTACTATGTCTCACGCATGATCCGGACAGAACCTCACACCGGGGCTCTGATTGCGTGCGGTTTGAGCGCCTGAGCGATGATGCGCGGCGCGAATAAGCTGATCACCGGGCTAATCAAGTGGGTGACTTCGAAAAATGTCTGGAAGAGATCCGGGGGTTCCTGCGCAGCGAATAAAACACGGTCCAGATAGGTATGCATCCAACGGGTGAGGAAAGTGCGCCGACCGCCTTCTGTTTCTGCGAAGCGAAAATCGTCCCTGGTTGCCAGCAGCTCCGCCATGCTGTTGCCAGTCACCATCGTATGCGCGCCGGTTTTCTCGATATTGTTTGGCGCGGTAAGGCTGTCTTGATCCACGCGGATTTACCTGCCTATGTTTATCAAATTTAACCTATTTCAATGTATTTACCATAAAACCAGGTAGAAAGATACAAGCAAATTTATAAACAAATCCGGGGGCAGTAATAATCCCGTGAGCGAAAATTCAATTGCTCTCACGCATTCTATCATTCACAAATAGGACGGTACTCGTTGTGCAAGTGCAATCCGGCAGCCGATCAATCTGGTTTTCCATCCTGGAAGTAGGAAAGCCTTGGCATACGCTGAGGAGCAAGATCTCCGGGAAGTGGTTGGAGCTCAATCGCCTCTGGAGACGCGGATTGCAACCGCCGGGCGTACCAGTTCGCCAGGGGAACTGCGCCTAAGCCATGCAGGAATACGCTCATTAACACCGTCCAGCTGACGACGGTGATCAACGGTTCAGCGGATACACCCGCTTCTTTTGCCAGCTCACTGGTTATGAGCATAAACACAATCGATGCCAGGCCGCGAGGTCCCAGCCAGCCCATGATCAGAATCGTATCTTTTCTGAGTTTCGTGCCAATCATCGCCAGAGCGACCGGGATCATCCGGACAAGTGTTAAGCTGATCAATCCGTACAGCATACTTTTTAAATCAAACTGCTGGAATAGCGGGATGACTAAACCCGCGCCGATCGTGGTCCAGACGAAAACTGATAGGACCGATCCTGTGATTTCAGTATATTCTGTGGCTTCGTGCATCTTCCCCCGGGTGATAAATGCGAACAGAATCCCGCTGGTAAAGGCAGCTACAAATCCATTCCCCCCAATCGCTAACGCCCCATAATAAGTGAACAATCCCAGCGCAATATTTCCAATCCGCTTTGCTGGTTCAGAAAGATTGCCGTGGCGCTCCGAATAATTAAAGAGCCAGCCACCCAAAATGCCCGCCAAAATACCCACCAGCACGCCGCTGCCAATTTCGATGACAGCTTCACTTAGCCAGGGAACCGATTGGAAGCTTTCCTCCTCCAGGTTCAGGGCTAAAAACAAAGTCACGAGCGGGGCTGCCAGCCCATCATTTAAACCTCCCTCCACATTTAATGCCTGCCGGATGATTGCGGGGACTTTTGGATTGTTAAAGATTGGCAATCCCAGCGAGGCATCGCTTGGGGCAAGCACAGCTCCCAGTAGAAGTGCAAAACCGATCCCCTCTCCAGGGAAAAAGAGAAACGCAATCAGGGCGCCGAGAGCCATCGTCAGTGGAAATCCGATGAGCAGCAGGCGGCCTGGCAACGAAATCGAACTTCGTATCTGGTTAAAATTTAGTGAGGAAGCGTCCGCGAAGATCAGTAATGCCAGCGTCAGTTCGATGAACAATTCTACGGCGCTGATCCCAATTGGAAACTCAATGAGCCCAAGAAATTGGGATCCTGCGACCGCACCGATTAATACAAATACGATCGGCATCGTAATGGACAGCCTGTCTAACTTTTTGGCAACAACGGTATATAAAACGATCAGACCAGATAGAACCGCAAGAGAAATAGCCATGCTAGTAACTCCGCTCTGCCCACATCGAAATCAATTCTCTTTGAGCGTAACAAGCCGCCGCCAAAGCCGGCCTGCCAACCCGGCGATCAAAGCTTCCATTAGAGCAGTAATGGCATACCAGGTTTACCGGTGGATCTTACACTTTTTCCTCGGAGAATCCTTTGTTATTTTTTCCATTAGGGGGATGTGGTGTACGTCGCCTCATCGTACGGGATAGCCTCCGCCCATTTCGTCTCGAAAAGCCCCTTGAACTCCGCAATCGCAGCCGGATCGTCCGTGGTGACTACAAATTCGGTCAAACCATTTTCGCCCCACGAGCTGTAGTGCATATTGTGGCTGCCAATGGCTAACAATTCGTCGTCGATCAGGGTCGCCTTGGCATGCAGCTTGCCATTGTAGAACCGAAATTCCACTTGGTCTTCCAGGCCGCGTTTTTTCAGCTCCTCCATAAACACCTCGGCCGCCACCCGGTTTTCCAGGCCGTTGCTGTTCGTGTTTTCCATGATCACACGCACCCGGACGCCGTTTTGCTCGATTGCATCCAGCAGCGCATTCATATAAGGAAGCGCATTATCAATCGTGCACAGGTCGGGGAACACCAGGTTTGCCATGCAGATCAATTCCAGCGAGAAGTTCACATGCAGTAGGTCGACGGTCTCCTGAGCAGACGCCAGCGCGGTTGCCAGGACTGTATCAGTCTCTTTGAACGCCTGTGACCGGTAAAGCGAGAAGGAATTGGAATTGCCCTCTGGGGGCAGGAAGGTTCTTAATACCTCCGGCACGTGACTGGCGGTTGCTTTGAGCTCCTGGCAGGTATTGATCCAGTTATTATCTTCCAGGCTGAGACTTTCGCAGTGAACCTGGTTTGCACCCTCCCACATGTCATCATAGACACTGATCGCGGGCTGCGCCACGGGGCCGGTTATCTGGAGACCAAGATCGAGCATATCGTAACCTTGACCGGAAGGATGATCTTTTGGCAGGTGCAGATAACCGTAATTAAAGCCCACCCCGGCTAAATAGCGCCCATCGACCACTAAAAATTTGGTGTGGCTGTGGGGATAGGTCCCCGCGAAATTGGCCACTTCTAATCGCCAGCCGATCTCCTCATCGACCATCTTGTCCACCCCCTCAGCCCGCAGGTCGGAGATCACATCGACAATCTGGCTTCCCCAGGTAAAATCCGACATCTCCGGGTAGTTCCCCAGCAGGATCCTGACTGTCATCCCGCGTGGGTAGTTCTGCGGGTTGGCCTGCACTTCCCGGTACAATGCCGCAACTTCCTCCGCCAGCACGATCCCCGGGCTGGGCGGGGATGTGTTTGGCTCGTACTGCATCGTGGCAAATAGTACCTCGTAAGTGGCAAAGTCAGTCACCCGCGCAACGCGATCAAAACCCCCATTGGGTGTTGCCAGATCATCGCTGTATTCCGGTTGCGGATTAGGCGTGTAAATGATCCGTACGTACTGATTTCGGCAGAAGGGAATCTCCGTCTCGGGTGGGTAATAATTTCCAGAGACGATGGTTTCCAAAATAGTCTGCTCCAGCTCAGAAAGATCCTCAGGCGAGCATTGGTACACTTCCTGGATCGCAGATTGGGGAGGCTGGTTCGCGGCCGCCCAGCTCAGGAGCAAATTCCCTGATCCGTCCACAGTCATCCCCAGGTATTCCGGTTCTTCTGTTTGAGCAGCAATGGCTGGATCGCTCCAGCCAGCCTCCAGGCGGATGCTCTCCACTAGCAGGCTGGCAGGCTGGGTGACTCCGTTTGTATCCTGGATTTCGTCTGTGTACCACACCAGGTGTGCCTGTCCGTCCTGCCCGAATGCCAGCACTGGTGCCGTCTGGCAGCCCGGGAAAGCGATTTGTTCCACCGGTTGGGAACCTGATTGGTATTGGACGATCCCGGCCTCGCACCAGGCCTGGTGCACCTGCTGGTCAGGGCCAGTGACCTGCACAGGGTCAGAGTCAACCGCAGGCAGATCTACCGAGCCAGGGGTGAGATTTGTTTCCTGCGCCTCACTCCACGCCACACCCACCGTTTCAAGCGTCAGTTGGGATTTTAAATCTGCCGGGTTGATCTTTAAGAAGGTGCTGATCGTCCCCAACTGCCCAATGATCCAAAAGGCCGCGATCGCCCCCACCACCCCCACAATGATCGCCTGCCAGTTCGGATTCTGGGAGGATTCTACATCCTTTCCCGCTGCCTGGGCGTGCCGCGCAATCTGCCCGTAAGCGATCCCCAATGCGCCGCCCCCAAAAAACATCGGCGCAGCCAGAGCCAGCAGCAGACCGATCGTGGTCAGGATTGGGTAAGTTTGAAATCCCGCCGTTGGGTTCACCAGCTTGAGCAGGATGCCCATTATCAGCCCGCCCAAAGTGAATCCAACGATCGATGCCAAGATTACGCGCCAGGAATGCCGGATGTGCACGGTGGTCAATGCCAGCAGCACCCCGGCAACCAACCCGAAAATTAATCCATACAGTCCAAACAGGATGCCGTATTGGCTGATGGGATTCTTCGTCAGGTTGTTATACAGGCCGAGAAAAGCAGTCACCAGCAAAAACACGATGACCAGCAGGCTGACGCTAAGGCCGAATGACACTCCGCTGCCAATCAAAACCCGCAGCCGCTTCGAGGTACCCAAAATTCTGGCCAAGACCCAGCCACCCCCTCCGCCAATCACGAAACCCCCAATTGCCAGCATCAGCCCAATGATCAAAGGTAGGGCCAGTAGTTTCTCTAAAAGCTGGGCACTGTCGATCAGATCCAGGATCCAGCGCCCTACGCCTATCCTGGCCATCAGGTAAATCACCAACACGCCTGCCGCCAGGCTTAAGACAAAACTGGCTCCGCCGATCAGAAAATTGCGCAGATTAGGGTTTAATGATTTCATCAGGTTTCCTCTCCATTGTACTTACCCTCACACAGGTGCACATGGGATTGTCTGATAAGGGCCCCTCCCGCTGGACGGCTGTTTTGAGCTGAACATTCGGCTCCTGACTGCTCAGTCCCGACAGGGAGAAACGTCTTTGAATAAGTAAGTTTATCATTTCAAGAATTCCAAGATCGATTTATTCGGATTCACCTTTATTGTCTTGTTCGCCGGGCGTTGAGCGCAGGATTACCTCCAGCTGTTGCCCCGGCATCTCTATGCCCGCCTGGGTCAGCGTCAGGTAGATTGCCTCGTTAATCTTGTCGAACATCCGCCGGGTGTCTTCATAAGAATGAATCCACCACCGCACTCGTAAGATTATGGCGGAATCCCCAAACTCCATAAATAACACATCCACAGGCAGTTCGTCAATCACGCCTTCCACTGTGCGGACAGCCTCACTCACCAACCGGCGGACTTCTTGAAGGTTCGATCCATACGCTACCCCGATCTGGACTTGCTCGCGATAGCGCGGGTCGGGATAGGTGTAATTCACGATCTGGTTCGTGCTGATTTTGGAATTCGGCACGATTACCAGGCGGTTATCGCGCGTCCGGATGCGTGTGCTGCGCACCCCGATCTCGACCACATCCCCCCACGTTCCCAGGCCTTCGATCTCAATCCGATCCTTTACTCGAAACGGCTGGTCGGTCAGGATGATCATCCCGCTGATCATGTTGTTCAATGTATCTTGGGCCGCCAGGGAAAGTGCCAGGCCGACAATACCCAAAGCTGTCAGTAACCCGCCGACATCAATGCCAAAGTTGCTCAGGACCGCGATCAACCCGACCGCGAAGAGCAAAAAGCGCAGGGCACGCGTTACCAGGATTACGGCAGATTCGAGCGGGTGACCCGCTTCTGCAGCCCGTTTCTGCTGGTACCACTCCACACCCATATCGATCAGCACCCAGCAGGCTCGGAATATCAGCAGCACGTACATGACAAAGTAAATCTGGGAAAAAATCTGCTTGGTCTCCGCACTCAGAAACGTCAGGCGTGAGGTCGCAAATTGAGCACTAAAGACCCAGAAAAACCATATGACCTGCGGGCGAATTGCTTGCAGGATCGCATCGTCTTGAATACTTGCGGTGGTGCTGACCAGGCGCATTAAGAGCGCAAAGACAACGCGGCTGAGCAGCAGGCCTCCTGCAAAAACCATGATTATCGAAATCCCCAGGTTGATCCAGTTTTCTACAGGTTCGCCCAAAAAGGTCGCACGGTTGAACCTGGTTCTGCGCACAGTTTGCTCCACAAATTCCGTGATCATTCCGGGTGTGGCCGTGGGCGCAAGCGTCGGTGTCTTCAGGATTTGGTTGTTTCCTTCTCCCGCGCCTGTCTCCGACTCAGCTGTGTTTATCTGCTCTGCAGCCGCGGTTGGCGAAGCATTGTCAGCTGGGGTCACTGTTGTGGTACCGCAAGCCGTTAGCAAAAGTACAAGCGTTAACGTAGCTATGAACAGCCAAAGGAAATATGATTTATGTGGCATACCTTCAATATCCAATCCTGCCGCCAGGCGAACAAAGAACGATTCAAAGTTTTGAGTATTGTATCCACGATGGGTGGAATTGTTCCAGGGGATAAGGTAACCGGTATGCTGCAGCCGGGCAGCCAGGGATTCTGGCTACTACCATTCCGCGGGTCAGTCGGGCTCATTGGCAGCTTTTTATAGTTCAGGTCTTCTCGGATGAATTGGAGATTCGATCCAATTCATTATAGAGGAATAATCACCTGCTGATCATATCCACTTATTTTCGTCGGACACAAATTCTGGCGAGTTGAATGCTCGTAACATACTCCCTGCGATAAATCTGCGTCTGCCGTTACCAAACTACCCCAGGCGCTATCCTCCTGGCTTCGCCCTGGTGAGGCGCGGCTATATCGAACCGCCGCGCGATTTGCACCTTACTCCCTCGAACGACCCACTTCTGGGCAGCGGGCCGGAAATTGTATCGGTTTCTGCGGTATTTTTTCTTAATCACTGTTCGACCCAGACGACAAACGTCAACATCTGGTCAGCCGCCCTGGCGTTGACCTCCCAACAGCCTGCTGTGGGAAAGCTCAAACCCGTGGCCTGGAAACGTGTTGGATAGCAGCAGGGAACATGGGCTTCGAGCGGGGGCGCCTCTCCGTCCAGGCGCTGACCGCTGATTTCCAGATCCACGCCTGCCGGGCGGAACCAGCCCACCTTGTTGCCATCATCACCTGCCTGCAAGGTAAAACCATCCGCTCCAAACCACCATGCGGATGCCCACAGCGAGTGATCCTCGTTGACAAAATAATAACTAAACCCTGGTTCGCCCTGCACTGCGGTATCCTCTGGCGGTTTGACCAACTCAGGTATCGAAAGTGGGCAAGCAACCTCAGAAGTGCTTTCCTCCGGGGGCAGCGGATATAGAGTTGCATCCACCGCTGGGTTTGCTGCACACGCGGTCAGGAGCAGAACTGCAAGCACACAGAAGAATCCAGCTAACGGAGCCGGTAAAGGGATATTACGAGGAGAATGCATAATTTGGTGTCTGCTCCTTCGTCACCTATGATTGGGACTGATTGAATACGCCGCGTGAAAACATTCGCTCACTCGTAGCCAGCCACCCGCCCGGGTTTGGTTCCATGCTGCGCTCCAGCTTCAGTAGCCTTCCGCCCACCCGCCCAGCACAACCGGCACCGCCCCGGTGATTGCGCCTGTCTCAGGGTCAATGCTGATCGCCGCCAGGACGCCTCGATTAGACGCAAAATTCTCAAAATTGACCGGGACCTCCTGCATGGGTTGCCCCATATCCTGCACAGCCTGGATCACCCCCGGTTCAAATTCACCCGGGAAGAACTGCCCGCTCAGCAGCTGGGATAAATTATCTCTGATCGGGGCAAGCATCGTGGGAGCCTGCTGCGCTGCTGGCAGGTCCAGGTAAAAGGTGAGCACGCTCGCCAGCCGCTGGAGCGTCTCATCGTGCACATTCCCAATACAGGAGGAAGCCCATACCGGCTGCCCGTCACGCAGCACGATGGCTGGATTGATTGGGGAGGGCAGTCGATTGCCCGCTCCGGCATCCCGGATGGAAACCTGCAGATAAGAGCCAGGATCGGGAATGTAGACCCCATCGACTGTGATTCCGCTGCCGCCGTACAGGTAGGAATTGGACGTGTGGGTCATGGCCGCGAGGTTGCCCTGGCTGTCGATTGCCACCACGGCCGCGCTGTGGGTATTTCCTTCAGCATTCATGGGAACAAAAAGCGGCGGCTGGCCTGCCTGGATGCGTTCCCACAGCCAGGCGGAGGTTCCTTTGGTCAACCGTGACTACCAGTGACAGATCCCGTCCAGGGAAAGAGTGCTGTCCGCTCCTGCGGGCCGAGGTAGCTTAAATAAGAAGACCGTGCGATCTGCATCAGCCAGAACAAGGATTGGGGATCCTCGGAAAAATGATGGTACTGCTGGAGATCGGCAGCTTCGATCAAATTGAAGGCTTCCACCAGATTAACCCCGCCGGTACCAGGTTGTCCGGCGCTGTAAATCTCGTACCCGGCATAGCGAGTGCTGACCGGCTCAGTCCAGAGCGGCTGGTAAGCCGCCAAATCTTCCAGGCTGATCACCCCTCCCTCGCGCTGGATGGTCGCGACGAATTTCTTTCCCCACTCGCCGGTGTACATGTACGCCGCACCCGCGTGCGCCACCCGTGCCAGCGTATCCGCCATCTCCGGCTGCTGGAACAGGTCCCCCGCCTGGTACAGCTTGCTGTCCTTTCTGGTGAAAAGCACCGCCGTCTCTGACAGGCGGGTGATGACCGGTTCGAACCCGGCGATAAAACCCGCCTGGAGTTCATCGAGCACCACGCCCTCGCGGGCAAAGGCGATCGCTGGTTCAAACAACTGGGAAAAGGTAGGCTGCCGAAACGCTCGTGGGCGGCTTCCAGCCCGGCCATAAAGCCCGGCACAAGCGCTGTCCGCCCGCTTGGCTGGCTGGTGCCTGCGTAGGGATATTCGGTTGCGGGAATTGAAAGCGGATTCGTCTCAGCGCGAGGGATATCCCAACCGGCATTCAAGGAATAGATCTCCCCACTTTCAGCTTCGTAGTACAGGAACTCCAGGATGCCGGCGTAGATAATAAAGTTGCCCGGCATTAGCGGCACCTGGGCCAGTGCGGTTGCCAGGGCGGCATCGGCCGCACTGCCTCCCTGCTGCAGGATTTCCACGCCCGCCTGTACGGCTTCGGGTGCCGATGTGCCCACCACCATGCCGTTTTCGGAGCTGGCTGAGGAGATTGTGCGCAGGTCGAGCGGACGCGGGCCAGTTGGAGTTGGGCTGGACGTGGGAGGCAGCGTTGGAGAACTTGTGGGGCTTTGAGTTGGTGTTGGAACAGATTGGGAACAGCCAGTCGTGACGACCAGCAGCAGCACCATCCCGAACTGGGCCAGGCTGGCTCCAACCTTTGGCTTCCGGCTGCTACTGCCGGGCCAGGCCCCCCTGGAAAGGCTTTTCCGGGGCAGTAGCAAATTGACTTTAGAGAGCGCCATAGCGGATCCTTTCGTCAGTGAGCGTTGAGTAGGAATTATTGCCACCACAATAATTCCTGGTCGGTTGATCCACCCGCGTTTCTACCAATCTATAGTAACTTAAAAAATTAAACCTGTGACGGTCTACCAGATCGAATCACCCCTGTTTGAGGAGTAGGCACTTCTTAATTTCAGCTTCGAATTAATAAGCCGAGCATTCCCACCCCACATTCTTCGGGGGCGGGAACGCTCGTTTAGAGGTCAGATTGTCGGGCTGCCAGGTTCCTTATTCGTTCTTTACCTCACATCTGCACCTGAGCAGTCGAGCAGACCCAAAACCCCGCCGTCCAACCCGCTGTAACCACTATCGGTGCGCGGCAGCGAGACACCGAATTGCGCACTGTAATTCCCGCGCAGGCTCGCCCTACCCTCTGGGGAAAATGGGCACGCTGCATTCTCCGATTGGCCCATAACCTCCGCCGTGACTTTAGCGGTTGCGGCAGTCTGGTTGATGACCAGCGCCGCCATGACCAGCAGCGCTACGGCTACGACAATAAAAAACACTCGATCCTTCAACATGATTATTCTCCTTCGCCGGGGTGAAAGTAGGTTGGTGGCCCCGGTCGCTGAGTTCACAATAGCACCGGCCCTGGCTCCAAATTCGCCAAAATTTACCAAAATTCACCAAGATAGACAGGGAAGGGATATAATCGGTATGAATCCAGCATCTATTTCTTATATTAAATTTAAAAGTGGGGTGTTTAAGATGTCCGCCAAGGAATTTAGTTTTGCTTTGGAACAATTTTCAAGTTTCGGAGATCTGCTCAAGTATCTGCGCCGGCGCACCGGCCTCACCCAGCGCGAGATTTCCATTGCCGTCGGTTACAGCCATGCCCAGATCAGCCGCCTGGAGCTGAATCAGCGGGCACCCGACCTGGCAACGATCACCGCCCGCTTCATTCCTGCTCTCGATCTGGAAGATGAGCCCGAGGTCGCCGCACGCCTGCTCGAACTGGCTGCCAGCACCCCCGAGCGCGAATCCCCGGCTCCCGGTTCCGCCCCCTATAAAGGGCTGCAGTTTTTCGACGAGGCAGATGCCGGCCTGTTCTTTGGGCGCGAGGCCCTGACGGAGCGCCTGATCGTGCGTTTGCGGGAGCTGCACACCGCACCAAACGGCCTGCGCTTCCTGGCCGTGGTCGGCGCGTCTGGCAGCGGGAAATCTTCCCTGGTGCGGGCTGGGCTGATCCCATCTCTGCGTAGAAATGCTCTGTTCGCCCGCGGGAAGTTCCTGTGCATCACTCCCGCTTCACGACCCCTGCAATCGCTCGCCGCCAGTCTCACCCCACCGGATGCCCCGCTCAGCGCTATGGCTGCCCTGATCGACGACCTGGCCCGCGACCGGCGCACCCTGCACCTGGCTGCTGCGCGCATCCCCCACAACCAACTGGATGTCCAGCCTCTTTTACTCATCATCGACCAGTTTGAAGAACTTTTCACACTGGCGCGGGAAGAATCCGAACGCCAGGCATTTATCGATAACCTGCTGACTGCAGCTTCTGAACCAGGCAGCCATGTGACCGTTGTGATCACACTCCGCGCGGATTTTTACCCGCATTGTGCGCCGTATCCCGAACTGCGCGCGGTCCTCTCCGCCCAACAGGAGTATATCGGCCAGATGGACGCTGATGAGCTTCACCGGGCCATTACTGAACCAGCCGCACAGGGTGGCTGGAAGCTTGAACCCGGCTTGCTGGAATTGCTCTTGCAGGATGCCGGCGCGGAAGGCGCCTCCCAGCCAGAACCAGGTTCCCTGCCGCTCCTCTCTCATGCCCTGCTTGAAACCTGGCAGCGCCGCAGCGGGCGTAGCCTGACCATCTCCAGCTACCTGGCTTCCGGTGGTGTGCGCGGCGCTATCGCCGATACTGCTGACGCGATCTACCAGGATGAGCTGGATGAACAGCAGCGTCTCATTGCCCGGAACATGCTCCTGCGAATGGTACAAATAGGTGAAGAAGAAGGTGGGGTTGATACCCGCAGGCGGGTGGCCTTAGGTGAATTGGTCAGCTCCCCAGAAGAAGCACCACTCGGCTCAGGAGGTTTTAAACCGCCTGGTTGAAGCCCGCCTGGTGGTCACCAGCCAGGAAGGTGTTGAGCTGGCACACGAAGCCCTGATTCGCGAGTGGCCCACAATGCAGGGTTGGCTGGATAACAACCGGGAGGCTCTGCTGCTCCACCGCCACCTTACTCTGGCTGCCTCCAGTTGGGACCGGCGCGACCAGGACTCGGGCGAGTTGTACCGCGGCGCACGATTGGCACAGGTGGCAGCCTGGGCAGGTGAGCATCCTGCCGATCTCAGTGGGTTAGAAAAGGAATTTCTCGCAGCTTCCAGTGCGCAGGCTGCCCTGGAGGAGGCGGAGCGAGATGCGCAGCGCCAACATGAGCTGGAAATCGCACATGCTCTCGCCGAAACCCAGAGCATGGCTGCCGTGCGCTTGCGCCGGCGGGCGCTTTACCTGGTAGTCGCTTTCATCCTGGCGCTGGTTCTTGGTGGGCTGGCATTGTTCCAGGGCAGCCTAGCCCGACGCAGCGCCGTGATTGCTCAGGAAGAACGGCGCCTCTCCTACTCTCGCGAGCTGGCTGCGGCCTCACTCAGCAACCGCGAGATCGATCCGGAGCGCAGCATCTTGCTGGCGCTTCAGTCGGTCGACACCACCCGCTCTGCTGATGGGTCTGTGCTCCCCGAAGCCGAGGAAGCGCTGCACAAAGCACTCCTGGCTTCCCAGGTGCGCAGGACTCTCACCGGGCATGAGGGCCGGGTGCTCTCCATCGCGTACAGCCCAGATGGTACAAGGCTGGCCTCCATCGAGGATGATGGCACCACCCTCGTTTGGGATGCAGCCAGCGGCGAGGAGCTGCATCGCCTGCCGGGCATTACCGTGCCAGGTGATGCCATCGGCACACAGCGGATTGCATTCAGCCCCGACGGTACCCGCCTGGTCACCGGCGACGGCAGCCTGGTGAAAGTCTGGGATCCTGAGTCCGGCAGCTTGCTCCTTGAGCTATCTGGCCACACGGCAGATGTGTGGGCGGTGGCGTTCAGCCCGGATGGCAAGCTGCTGGCGAGCAGCGGCGTGGACGCTACCGTGCGCATCTGGGATGCAGATACAGGCGCCTTGCTTCATACCCTCGAGGGTCACCAGGAAGCGGTGGAATGCCTGGCTTTTCACCCCGACGGGCAGCACCTCGTCACCGCAGGAGACGATCTGACATTCAAGGTTTGGGATGTGCAGTCAGGTGAGTTGGTGGCTGAGCGTGCAGATTTCTCGTCCGAAATTTACGGGATTGACTATAGTCCTGACGGTCACTACCTGGCAGAAGGCAATGCAGAAGGAATCTCTGTGTGGGAAACGAACGATCTTCAAGGGCAGCCAGTGCTCACCATTCCCGAGGGGGTCGGGGGAGGACTGAATTTCGATCCAGATGGGATCCGCCTGGCGGCCATAACCAGCAGCCTGGCGAAGCTTTGGGATGCGCGGACGGGCCAGGAGCTGCTCACCCTTGCCGGTCATACCGAATGGCTGGGCGGCCTTTCATTCAGCCCGGACGGAAAAAGCCTGGCGACTACCAGCTTTGATGGTACGGTGAAAATTTGGAGCCTGGATCTCGGGCAGGAAGAAACCCACCTCGCCGGACCTGGCACGCGCGCGGTTTACAGTCCAGATGGCAGCCAATTCGCCACCGCAGGCCCCGGCGGCAATGTCCAGCTCTGGAATGCCGCCACCGGCGAACTGGTCAGGACGTTCGAAGGTCATTCCGCGCTGGTGATGGGTGTGGCATTTCGTCCGGATGGCAAACGGCTGGTCTCGGGTGGGTTTGATGAAACAGCAAAAGTATGGGACGTCGCCACGGGGGAGCTGCTGCTCACCCTCACCGGTCACCAGATTGCGGTCCGCGATGTGGCCTACAGCCCGGATGGGAAATGGATCGCCACCGGCGGTTTTGACGGGACTGCACGCTTATGGGATGCGGAGACGAGTCAGGAAGTCCATCGACTCACCGGTCACGAAGGTCTGGTATTGGGGGTAGCATTCAGCCCAGATGGAACCAGGCTGGTCACCTCCAGCACCGATGGCACATCCAAACTTTGGGAAGTAGCGACCGGCCAGTTGCTCCTCACCATCCCCAGTCCACAGGGCGGCGCCCGTGATGTCACCTTCAGCCCGGATGGCCTCCGGCTCGTTACCGGGAGTGGGGATGGCACCGTTAAAATCTGGGATGCCTCCACTGGAGATTTGCTCCTGGCCCTGGCTGGCCATACAGCCGGGATCATGTCGGTTGCTTTTAGCCCCGATGGCCGCCTGCTCGCCAGCGGCAGCGAAGATAACACCGCCAAAGTGTGGGATGCTCTGACTGGTGCAGAGCTGCAAACCTTGCCTGGAAACCAGGGTGGGGTGCTGAGTGTCTCATTTGACCCGCACTCAGGCAGACAGCTGGCGGTCGGGAGCTCGGATGGGGTCGTGCGCGTTTTTCTGCTGGATATCGATGAACTGGTGGTCTTTGCCCACACCCGTGTCACGCGTTCGCTTGCACCATGGGAATGCCAGAAATTTTTGCACCTGCTGGCATGCCCGGCCGCGACAGAATAACTAGTTCTGGGTTTCGTCGGTCTCCAGTAGACAGCCCTATAATTTGCATACAACCTCTTCATGAGGGCATTTCTCTTTTGATAACTCTGCTCATTTATACTCAATAACGCTTCCTTCAGGGATGCAGGTCGAGAATAATCCACAAAAAGCTGGCTCAGAGCCAGCTTTTTGTTTGTTGTTAATGAGCGTTTTTTTGTCTTATGAGCTGCGGGGTCAACCAGGCTCCCGGCGTTGGTTATGGAGCCAGCAGGCTTCACGTACGGACAGGCTGCCCATAAAGCTGCCGATAAATCGCATCTTGCCGATCGCTGCCAAGCAGGTTGATCCCGCTCAACCGGATTCGCTCCTGCACAAAATCAGGCAGCGATAACGAATCCCAGAATATATCCAGGATGACATCGGGGAAGTCATCAGCCGCCACACGGTTGATGGAAAGGCTCTCACATTCGATGCATTGATGGATAATCATCAATTCACCGTTCGTAGAAAATGTATATTTTTTACGCCTGCGCTTGAACGTCAGTCCGATCGGCTGCATGGGCGCTTTGCACGCCGCCAGCCGGTCTCCGGCCTCAAACAGGTCCATGTGCCGCGACCACAGGCAGTACGGGCAGTGGTTGCGGTTGTTTACCCCGGCGAGCAGCACCACTGCTGAAACAAAATTGCCGCAGTGCGCACAGCGAAAGTCGCTGTTGATATCCAGGTAGAGTTCTCATCGTAGTTCCTCCACCAGGCGCTGGTAGCTCTTGTAGCGTAATGGGCTGATCTCGCCCGCCATCACAGCCTTGCGGATGGCACAGCCGGGTTCCTCATCGTGCCGGCAGTCCAGCCCAAATTTGCACTGCCCCACCAGGGGCTGCATCTCCGGGAACAATTCCGCCAGCTCATCTGCGTAGATATCCCACAGGCCGAACTCGCGGATGCCAGGGGTATCCACAACCGCGCCGCCAGCGTCCAGAGGAAACATCTCCAGATGCGAAGTGGTATGCCTGCCTTTGGTGCTCCGGCTGACCGCCTGGACGCGCAGCCCCAGCCCGGGCTGGATGGCATTGAGCAGTGAAGTCTTGCCCACGCCCGATTTGCCCACCAGCACCGATATCCTGCCATGCATGGCATGCCGGAGTTCGTCCAGGCCTTCACCGGTTACCGCGCTGGTAAGCCGCACAGGGTAGCCGATGCGCTCGTACTCTGCAAGCGCGCTTTGCAGCCCCAGATCTGAGCGCGCCAAGTCCAGCTTCGTGATGCAGATCAGGGAGGGCAGCCCGGCGGCTTCAGCTGAAACCAGATAACGGTCCAGCAGTCCCCACTTGGGGGCGGGATTGGCCGCGGCAAACACAGGGATCACCTGGTCCACATTCGAAACGATCACCTGCTCGAAAACGCGCCTGCCCGGGACAGGCGCCGGGCGGGAAAGCTTGTTGCGCCGGGGGAGCACTTCAACGATCATCCCGGAGCCATCTCCCGCATTCAGGAAGCAAACTTCATCCCCAATCGCGACCGGATCGACGTACTCAATCTCACGCACATCCTGCACCACGACTTTTCGTGAGCTGGGATCAGCCGTCGAGTAGCTCAGTTGTTTACGCAGGCGGGAGGCAAGGACGCAGTCGAGTTCGCGGCCTCCCGCGTGGACGCGGTAACGCCCAAGGTTTTTTCGATATACGACCCCGTGGTCGTTTGAATTTTCGGTAGTCATCGCTAATTAATCCTGTTACAGCAGCTCCAACGGGCAGCTTGAGAGCCATCCATGTGGAAACGTAGATTGGCAGTTGGTCGGTACATATTCGCGTGCCACTGGCACGGGATATTCTTTCGCTTTGCAGATAGCAAGCCACTTGCTCTTGCCAGCCACTAGTCAGCCTATAGGTCGACATATAACGTCTCCTTTCAAGGTTTAAATTCACAGAATGCAGTTCAACGGGTTGAAGTCCTGAATGGCTTGTGATTTCTAAACGTGTTCCGGACTCTGGCGCAGGGTTAAACGAAAACCAGCCACGCAAACTCCCGTGGCTGGTTGGTAGAGGTCACACATGATAACCGGCGGCGCATTGTCAGTTCCTCGGCAATAGGCGTGCCTAACCAGAACTTAACAGATACTGCCGCGCAGTAAATGAAAAGCCACGGGCGTGGGTACGCCCGTGGCAGTTAATTCTCAAGCGAGAATGCAATAATGCTTAGTCTGCCGCACCGAGGCGCGCCCACACAGATTGGTTATCAACAACGACCGATGCTGATGATGTAAACATAAAACGCGCCTCCTTTCTAAGGATCTTTTAATCAGACGGATGAAAGTTTATCATGAGCAAGTTTCTTCGTCAAGCAAAAACCCATCCCGTTCAGGACAATCGCATTTGTGTACGATCCCTCGCCGGGAGGAAAGATGCGATTACCCTGCCATCTTATCCGGTTTCGCATCCTCAGATCTATGCAAGGTTTTTAGAAGCAAGGAAAGGGAGTGGTGGGAGTTACTTTCAAAGCTTTCGTTCCGTGAAAGAACTGAAAGTCTGAGTATCTACCCTTGACAAATTCTAAAGCAGACTATAATGTTAATGTCGCTTAACTATTTAAAGATGTAAACTATGCGGACTTCCGATCTATTTGCACTCACTTTGCGGGACTGTGTCGAAATCTTTATGCGCCGCTCGATCAGCAACTTTATTCGATATGCACGCGAAACCGGCCTATCGATGTCCCAGCTTGGCGCTTTGATGCAAATCCACCAGGAGAGTTGCACTGGTGTGAGTAATCTCGGGGATCAATTGGGTGTGTCCAGCGCCGCTGCCAGCCAGCTGTTGGAACGCCTTGTTCAACAAGATTTAGTTTTCCGCACGGAAGACTCACAGGATCGGCGCGTCAAACAGCTTGTCTTGACCGACAAGGGGAAACAATTCCTCCATGAAAGTCTAAGTGCCCGGCTTGGTTGGGTAGATGAGTTTTCAGCGAGCCTATCAGCCAGTGAAAAGGAACAAGTGGCCGCCTCCTTGAACATCTTGATCGAAAAAATTATGCTATTTGAACCACCCGCTGTATCCAAAAATTAATCCACCCACTTATTCTTGAGTTTCCATCCATGCTCAGACTGCTTCGCTACCTAAAACCGTATTCTGTTCTGATCCTGCTAACGATTGCACTGCTGTTTGTGCAGGCCAATGCAGACCTGGCGCTGCCGGACTATCTTTCCAAGATTGTCAACATCGGCATCCAGCAAGGTGGCATAGAAAATGCTGTTGCCGTTGCAATTCGCCAGAGCGAAATGGAGCGGCTGCTCGTCTTCATGACTCCTGAAGAACAAGAGCTCGTGCTCAGCTACTACACATTGGTGGATCAGAACTCGCCCGATTATGACCAGTACGTCGAGATCTACCCCACCCTTGCCACTGAACCAATCTTATGTGCGCAACGACATGGATCAGTCCGAAATAGATGCACTGAATCCGATAATGGGACGATCTTTCGTGGTGGTTAGCACGATCGAACAGGCCATGGTTGATCCAGCCAGTGCGGCAATGCTGGGTCAAGGTTTTGATCTTTCCCAGGTGCCGCCTGGCACGGATCTATTCGCGGTGTTGGGCCAGCTTCCAGCAGAGCAGTTATCCCAGATGTCGAAGGCTATCAACGTGAAATTTGCCACACTGGGCGAAAGCATGGTCAACCAGATGGCAGTTGGTGCAGTTCAGGTTGAATACGAAGCATTGGGCATGAATACGGCCCGCATACAAACCGCATATATCCTGCGTACCGGTGGCATTATGCTGCTGATCTCACTGCTTGGTGGAGTATGTACAGTAGCCACGGGCTTTCTGGCAGCCCGGACTGCAGCCGGGGCGGCGCGCGATATCCGCAGAGATGTGTTCAAAAAAGTGGAGAGCTTCTCCAGTTCCGAGTTCGACAAATTCTCGACGGCCTCATTGATCACACGTTCGACCAACGACGTGACCCAGGTGCAGATGGTGATCTTCATGACCCTGCGCATCGTCTTCTTTGCGCCAATCATCGGCATTGGAGGGGTGATCCGGGCGATGAGCAAGGGTGCATCGATGTGGTGGATCATCGCTTCGGCCGTGATGGTGCTGCTCAGCCTGATCCTGATTGTCTTCTGGGTCGCGCTTCCAAAGTTTAAAATCATGCAAACCTTGATTGACCGTCTCAACCTGGTGACGCGTGAAAACTTATCTGGCATGATGGTCATTCGAGCTTTTAACAAACAAGAATTCGAGTCCGTACGTTTCGACAAGGCCAACCGCGACCTGACGGATACGAGTCTTTTCATTGCGCGCGTCATGGTCACCATGATGCCGGTAATGATGCTGATCATGAATTGTTTATCGCTGCTGATCATCTGGGTTGGTTCACACCAGGTAGCTGAAGCGAACATGCAGGTGGGCGACATGATGGCATTCATGCAGTACACCATGCAGATCGTCTTTGCCTTCCTGATGCTGTCGATGATGTTCATTTTCCTGCCGCGCGCATCAGTCTCCGGGGGGCGGATTGCCGATGTGTTGGAAACCGAGATAGTCATCATCGATCCCTTAGAGCCAAGGACTTTCCAGCAGCCCTTTACCGGAAGGATTGAATTTCGCAATGTCAGCTTTCGTTATCCTGGTGCCGAGGATGACGTGCTTCACAACATCACCTTCACCGCTGAACCCGGCCAGACAACAGCCTTTATCGGCTCCACAGGGTGCGGTAAGTCCACGGCCATCAACCTGATCCCGCGGTTCTATGATGTAACCGAAGGAACCATCTTTGTGGATGGGGTGGATATACGCCAGGTGAAGCAGAGCGACCTGCGCGACAAGATCGGTTACATTCCCCAAAAAGGCATCCTTTTCTCGGGCACAATCGAAAGCAACCTGCTTTATGCCGATAAAAACGCCAGTGATGAGGATTTGAATCTGGCGGTCGAGATCGCCCAGGCCAGTGAATTTATCTCATCCAGGCCCGATGGCATGGCCGCAGAGATTGCCCAGGGAGGCGCGAATGTATCGGGTGGTCAGAAGCAGCGCCTGGCGATTGCCCGCGCGTTGCTCAAGAAACCGCAGATCTACATTTTCGACGACAGTTTCTCAGCCCTCGATTTCAAGACTGACTCTGCCTTGCGTACAGCCCTCAAGGAGAAAACCGGGCATAGTACGGTGCTGGTTGTGACCCAACGTGTAGCCACGATTAAAAACGCCGAGCAGATCATCGTCCTCGACGAGGGACGTGTGGTCGGTAAAGGAAGACATCAAGAACTACTGGAAAAATGCGAGACCTACCGCGAAATTGCATTCTCGCAGTTGAGCAAGGATGAGCTGTCATGATGGGCGCTAGAGGTACACGTAGGCCGATGCGTGGTGGTCCCATGGGGCATGGTGGTCCAGCGGGGATGGTGAAGGGCGAAAAACCACGCGATTTCAAGGGCACCATGGTCAAGTTGCTCCGTTATATTGGCTCTTACAAAGTCTCCATCCTGATCGTGATGCTCATCGCCATTGCCTCGACGATTTTCGCTATAGCTGGTCCAAAAATATTAGGCAAGGCAACAACCAAACTCTTCGAAGGCGTAACGGCCCAGATCGCAGGCAGCGACGCAGGCATTGATTTTGCATATATCGGCCGAATTATCCTGATTACATTCGGGCTGTACCTGACGTCTGCGATCTTAAGCTACATTCAGGGCTGGGTCATGGCGAATATTTCAATGGACATTACCTACCGCTTCCGCCGTGACATTGCTGCCAAGATCAACCGCATGCCGCTCAAGTACTTCGACGGTACCAACCAGGGCGAGGTGCTCTCACGCATCACCAACGACGTAGATACAGTCAGCCAAACACTTAATCAGAGCCTTTCACAAATCGTCACTTCGGTAACAACTGTGTTTGGCGTGCTAATCATGATGCTGACAATCAGTTGGCTGATGACTCTGGTAGCGCTGCTCATCGTTCCAGTCTCAATGGGGGTGATTGCCCTCGTGATCAGCCAGTCTCAGAAATACTTCAAGATGCAGCAAGATTACCTGGGGCACGTCAACGGGCACGTCGAAGAAATGTATGGCAGCCACATTGTAATCAAAGCGTTTAACGGTGAGGCCGATAGCATTGCCCAGTTTGATGGATATAACGACACACTCTACATCTCGGCCTGGAAATCGCAGTTTCTTTCAGGGCTGATGATGCCAATCATGACATTTGTTGGTAACCTGGGCTATGTCGCGATCTGTGTCCTGGGCGGTTACCTGGCAAGCAGGAACATCATCACCGTTGGAGATATCCAGGCATTCATCCAATATGTACGCTCGTTCACGCAGCCGCTCACGCAAATTGCCAACATCTCAAACATTTTTCAGCAGACTGCTGCTGCTGCTGAACGTGTCTTCGAATTTCTCAGCGAAGCCGAAGAATTACCCGACACTGTAACCCCGGTTCATCCATTGGCGGTTGACGGCTATGTGGAGTTTAAGCACGTTCACTTCGGGTACATTCCGGAGAAAATCATCATTAAGGATTTTTCCTTCTATGCCAACCCGGATCAGAAGATCGCCATCGTCGGCCCGACAGGTGCCGGCAAGACCACCATGGTCAAATTATTGATGCGCTTCTATGATGTCAACAGCGGTGCGATAGAAGTGAATGGCTATAATATCCAGGACTTTACCCGCTCGGACCTGCGCAGCATGTTTGGCATGGTGTTGCAGGACACCTGGCTTTTCAATGGCACCATCATGGAAAACATCCGTTATGGCCGCGACAATGCTACAGACGAAGAAGTCATCGCAGCCGCTCAGGCTGCCCATGTGGATCACTTTGTTCGCACCCTCCCAGATGGTTACAACACGGTGCTCAACGAGGAAATTTCAAACATCTCACAGGGTCAAAAGCAGCTTTTGACGATCGCCCGCGCAATCCTGACCGATCCCTCAATTTTGATCCTGGATGAGGCTACCAGTTCCGTGGACACACGCACTGAGGTGCTCATCCAGATGGCGATGGCCGAACTGATGAAAGGCCGCACCAGTTTCATCATCGCCCATCGCTTATCCACCATCCGAGACGCCGATTGGATCCTGGTGATGAACAATGGCGATATCGTGGAGCAAGGCAAACACGAGAAGCTCTTGGCGCGCGGTGGCTTCTATGCCGAGATGTACAACAGCCAATTCGAAGGCCCCCAGGTAACTGAAGAAGCTACCTACGGCTGATCTCATTCGATTCTGAATGAAGCCTCCTGGGTTGATCGGGGTTGGCTACAACCACATTGACATCCGGATTTACTCCAATCAGGAACAAAGCTCTGCAAAGAACCTATTCCCTTGCTTTATCTCCCACAAGGATCTGGTTTGATCCACACACCAGAAAAAATTGTCACGCCAGCCATACGGTGCAAATCGAGATTGATAGCAATCAAATCGTCCGGGTGTTGGTTTTCATGGTCAGGTAACTATCGGCTGTGGACTGAAGGGAATACCCACAATCTGAAATGTCCTCCCTTACAAGAATGATTATGGTTGTTTAACACAGCGAAATCCCAAGTATGCCTGGCTGAGCTGCTTCGATCTCGGTCAGCCTACCCAGTTTTGTGAATTGAGTCTAACATTGTGACTGGTACATATTCTGGGGGCAGGTCAGGGAATACGAATTCTGGCACACGAAATCGTAAAGTAACACCAGTGTCACCCAAACACGAGAGCAGTAGAAAACATCGATCATACCTTTGACTGCTCAGATTTTTTCGAAAGCGGCTGATTACGATCGAGACCAACCAATTCCAGGCTCCGGCGATAGAGCTCCTCGGCAAGTTCTATGTCGTGTGCGAGCGGGTTCGGCGACGGCATCGGCCATCCTCCCGGTCGGTTTTCTTTCTTGGGGTAGAGGATGCTGTTCTGGCTGTAATATTCACCACTGTGATCGGGTGCATCATCATCCAATAGGCAGTGAAGAGTTGTCTGTGCCCCCTCAAACCATGACATCGTGCCAAGCATGCCACTGAACGGCCTTAGCAGGACATTTTGCCCAAATTTCCCTGCCGCACCCCCCGAACTTGCTATCAGGTTCGAACGGATCCAGCCCGGGTGAACCGAAAAAGCCGATACGCCTGTTCCTTCCAGACGGCGGGCCAGTTCCAGAGCCTGGAGCACAATTGCCAGTTTGGAATTTGCGTATGCCTGATAGGCATCATATTCTCGTTTATCAAAGTTTAGATCATCAAAATCGATCTCGCCGTAGACCCCGCGCAGTCCAGCATGCGCCATGCTTGAAACGCACACGATGCGAGACGGGGCGCTGTCTTTCAATGTATCGAGCAAGAGTTCTGTGAGCAGAAAGTGACCTAGGTAATTGATCCCGAATTGAGTTTCAAACCCATCTTCCGTTCTGCCTTCTGGGGTATGCATAACGCCAGCGTTGTTGACAAGACCGTCAAGACGACCATATTTGGAGAGAAATGCCTCGGCAAAACGCCGGACGGAGGCAAGACTGGCGAGATCCAGTTCCATGATTTCCACTGAGCCGCGTATTTTTTCTAAGTCATTGAAGGCTTCTTTGCCTGAATCAACGCGACGGCAAGCGCCGACAACGTGGGCACCTTGTTCTGCCAATTGCTTCGTGGTCGCGAAACCGGAACCTGAATTGGCCCCTGTCACGATATAGAAGCGACCGCTCAGATCTTTTTCAAGCAGTTTTGGATCGCACATCAGTGTTTTTGGCATGACATTCTCCTTGTGTTGGATGATGATAACACACTGGGTTATAATATTAATCCGAAATAACGATAAAACGAAGGTATAAATTAACGAATACCTTGCATATTTGTCCGAAATCCTGGGAAATATCGTGGCGTTATGTCAGTTCCCCATAGAATATGAGCGTATGTTGGCAAAACGTCTTCGCTGATAAGGAGAGAAAAAATGCCCACACAAATGGAAATTTTTGTTCAATTATTGGAAGAACACGCTGTACAGGAAGGGCTGAATCTTGCTTCTACCCGCACTTTTGGTCTATTGAAGCAGTCTCAGCCGCATCCGATCCAGCCAGAGGCGCATATCCCCGCTTTTGTGGCAGTAGGGCAGGGCAGCAAATACTGCATTGCTGGAAAGCTGCGCTACGATTACGGTGCTGGGAGCCTGCTTGGGATTGTGCTGCCGATTCCGCTGCAGTCCGAGATCATCGAGGCCAGTCCCAACAAGCCTTTCTTGGCAATGGCGATCATCGTGGATATGGGCAGGCTCGTGCATGTACTTCACAAGATTGAGCAGGCTGACAAAGTGATTTATATGGCGGAGGTTGCCAATCCTTCAAGTATCTTTTCAGTACCGCTAACGAATGTGCTGCTGGATCCTTTCATACGACTGCTGGAGACCATGGACAACCCTCGAGATGAGGCTGTGCTAAGCGAGTCGCTCATTGACGAAGTCTATTACCGCGTGTTGGTGGATGAGCGTGGCAGCGAGCTGCGCGCCCTGCTCCAACAGCGAGGGGAGATGCAGCGAATTTCTAAGGCTGTCGATTATATCCACCAAAATATAGACCAGCCCGTCTCTGTGGAGGGGTTGGCAGATATGGTTCACATGAGCCGCACTACGTTCTACGAAAGCTTCAAGAGTGTGATGCATGTCTCTCCGCTCCAGTATGCTAAGGCAATGAAACTGCACCGGGCACAGACATTGATTCTGGAAGGGAAGAAGGCAAACGAGGCTGGCCATCTGGTTGGATACACCAGCCCAGCCCAGTTCAGTCGGGAGTACAAACGGCACTTTGGCTTCGCACCGTCAGCAACTTAATTGGATCAGATATGCTTAACAATTGGACTCAAACTGTATCAAGTGGTGTTACCACATAAGACGATTCGAACACTTCAGTGCGTTTAAATCGGGCATCCAGCACAATTCATCCAGTTTTTCTCGCTTTTTCGCACTGAATAGATGACAAAAACCGCTCCACATCATCGGTAGAGCGGTTCGCTGAGCTCTATGCCCCCACGGGGATTCGAACCCCGGTCTTGGCCTTGAAAGGGCCACGTCCTGGTCCCCTAGACGATGGGGGCGATCAAGCGGACGTGATTTTACCACCTCGCCCCACTGCGGTCAAGAAAATGACCTTGGGCAAGGCGTACAAAAACATAAGGATCCTGCGAGGCAGGCAAGTGGGTGTTTACAGCTCTGGGGTGGGGGGTGTTGGTCTGGGGCGGCCTGGGGAGCGCCGTGCGCGCTGCAGGGATTTACGCCCAGTGCGCGGGTTCAACAGGATGTGCAGCCAGTTTTCGGCGCGGGCATCATCCTCACGGTAGCCGCACATATCACACACCCAGGCCGGGAAGTTGGGCACGGTGATCATCTCCCCTTCCATTTGGGTAAAGTAAGTCAGGTAGCGCAGGCGCAGCACGCCTGCCTGGCATTCCGGGCACGTGTAGGACCCGGATACGGGTTCGCCGTTCTCGTTGGCTTCACTCTCGATGTGCATTGTGTTCCTTAATCATCCCCGCCATCCAATAATTCACGAATCCAGGTCCGTGTCAGCCGCGCTGGCGTTTTTAATCACGCCCAGCTCATTCAATGGCCAGTAGACAAATATCGCCTTGCCCACCAAATAATTTTCCGGCACCGCACCCCAATTGTGCGAATCGGACGAATTATTGCGGTTATCGCCCAGTACAAAATATTCACCCTCCGGCACCACCGCATCGAACTCGTAGTTGGGGGCCGCGGCAATGTAAGGTTCAGCCAACACCTCACCGTTTACGTACACCTCCCCGCCCCGTACGGTCAGGTGATCACCCGGCAGCCCAATGACTCGCTTGATATATTCTTGTTCCGGGTCAATCGGGTAATGAAAGACGACAATATCACCGCGGGCAGGATCTTTGAAATTGTATGATATTTTATCAACAATGACGAACTCGCCATCCAGGAAAGTAGGCACCATGCTGTGCCCATCCACCCGGATGCGGGCTGAGATCGCATTAATTGCTACAAACAGCAGCAGAGAGATGATGACCGTCTCAAATACATCCAGGAAGAACTGCCTGGCTTGTTTCCCTGTACGGGGTTCTTCTACACTGATTTCCGACTGAATTTCATCCACGGCCCGGCTCCAACCTGTTCGCTGCCCGATCACCTTTAATCCTGCTGGTGCAGTGTGCAGGTGAGGTCATTATAAAACCAGAGTGCGGGCAATACAAGAGGACTTCTTTCCCCCTAAGCAGACCCTAATCTGGGGAATTCGGTTTGGGTCCGCCATCACCGGCGCGGTTTTAACACCACCCGGATTGGCGTGCCCGTGAAGGGATAATTTTCCCGCAGCCGATTTTCCAGGAAACGGATATAGGTGAAGTGGGCCAGCTTTGGATCGTTCACATACAGCAGGAAGGTGGGCGGGTCGCTGCGCACCTGGGTGCCGTAATAAATCTTGAACTGGCGCCCACTGCTGGAAGGGGCCTGGTGCTGATCCTGGGCGCGCTGCAGCACCTGGTTGATTTGAGATGTCGATAGGCGTACCAGCCGTTCCTCCTGCACCTGCAAGGCAAGTGGCAGCACCCGCTCCACACGCTGCCCGGTTTGCGCCGAGATGAACACCAGCGGCACGTAGTCCATAAAATTCAGCTCGCGGCGGATGTCCTTGGTGTACTCGTTCATGGTGTTGGTATCTTTCTCGACGGCATCCCACTTATTGACCACCACCACTGCGCTTTTCCAGGCATCCAGGATATAACCCGCAATGTGGGCATCCTGTGAGGTAATCCCGGTGGTGGCATCCACCACCAGCAGGGCCACATCTGCTCGTTCGATGGCCTGTAAGGAGCGGATCACGCTGAATTTTTCGACACCCGGCTCGATTTTGCCGCGCCGGCGGATACCCGCGGTGTCAATCAGAGTAACCGGCACGCCTTCATATTCCAGGTGCGTATCCACGGCATCCCGCGTTGTGCCAGGAATAGGGCTGACGATAGCGCGCTCGTAACCAATGATCCGGTTCAGCAGGGTCGATTTTCCGGCATTGGGTTTACCGACGATTGCAATTTTAACCGTGTCATCGTCTTCTTCGCTGCCCGGCGTCGGCAGGATTGCCACCAGGGCATCCAGCAGGTCGCCGGTCCCATTGCCGTGCACCGCCGAGAGGGGGTAAGGCTCACCCATTCCCAGTTCGTAAAACTGGAAAATAAAATCCTCATGCCGGATATCATCACACTTGTTGACGACCAGCAGCACTGGGGGCCAGGGCTCGCCATCCCGCTTCGTCTGCAGGCGGCGCAAGATATTCGCCACCTCCTGGTCGGCAGGCGTCACCCCGCTGTGCACATCGGTGATGAACAGAACGGCATCCGCCTCCTGGATGGCAACTTCTGCCTGGGCGCGGATTTGCTCGATAAAATCCGCCGAGCCAACTGATAATGGCTGTGAGCTGCTGCCCGCGCCGATCTCGGTTGGGTCGATCCCACCGGTGTCGACGACGTCAAATACCGCTCCAGTCCATTCTGCTTCCGCCAGGATCCGGTCACGGGTCGTGCCTGGCACGCTGTCCACCACCGCCAGGCGTTCGCCCACCAGGCGGTTAAACAGGGTGCTCTTGCCTACATTAGGACGCCCGACGAGGGCAACGACAGGTTTTCGCATGTTTGCTCCGTGCAGAAAGCCAGCCAGCAGCCTTCATGGGGTTGGGGTGAGGGTTGGCTCAACTGCCGCAGATGGTGTCAGGGAGATCTCTGCAGTGTCAGTAGCTCCCGGAGTCCCAAAGGGAGTAATGGTAGGTGTCGGCAGCGGTCCGCTGACAATCGTCACTTCCAGGGTTTCCGGCAGCACCGCCTCTACCCGGATTAGATCCGAGAGCAGGTTCACCTGCGGTTCCAACGGGTAAACGCCCGGCTCGAGCCCGGTCACGTCCACTACCACCCTGACGTCCGCCCAATTCAATGCATCCAGCTCCAGCACCGGTCCAGAAAGGATGATATCCACCGTATCCGGCGCCACCAGCGCAGACAGTCCGCTCCCCAGTCCGACAACCTCGACCGGAATATTGATGGACAGGCTGCCTTCGATGGCAGCAATGCTCACCTGCACCAGCACATTTTGCTCGCCAACCACCGAAATACCATCCGGCAGATTGAGAGGCAGTCGCACTTCGATATCATCCTGCAGCCCGGTCAGGTCGAGCGGCTCGGTATCCACGAATCCCGGCAGGTTGTTCACGAGGTCAGGGTCCGATGAGGATACCACGACATTAGGGGGTGAAACGGTGATGTTGGTCAGGCGGTAACCATTTGCAACCTGGCCGACTGTCACAACCCGTACCACAACGTTGCGGAAACCTGCCAACAGGGTTATCGGGATCGACACCTGCACTCGCTCGGGGGAAATCTGGACACCACTCACCAGCGCGCCGTTGGCATCCACCGGCCTCAGCGCCAGGTCCGATTCAATCGGAGCATCGGCCCCGGTGATATCCACCACCGCAACCAGCATCTCCACCCGTGAGACCCGGCTCTCCGCCCCGCTGATCATCGCTTCAGTGCTTGTCAGGCTCGGCTCTCCGGCCTGGTAGCCGCGCGCCGGGGAACCTGACACATCCAGCTGGATGGGCTTGGGCTGGTTGACTAGCCGATCCAGGTCCACAGTGAGTGCATCGGGGATCTTCTGTTCAACGCGGGTGGGGTCCAGCGAAGGATACACCTGGATGGGCACGAGGTGCTCTCCCTGCTCTAGGCCGCTTAAGTCGAGCACAGCTCGCAGCAAACCGGGCTGCACCTGGTACAGATTCAGGTAGGAGCGTGGGGCGAACAGGGTGACGCTGACCGTGTCGGGGACATCGCTGGTTATCAACATATCGGAGGCCTTACCCACGGTCTCCAGCGGCACGTTGTTAAATGTGCGGGTCTCATTCGGGTCGGCGGCAATCACCGCGGAGACCCACACCACCAGGGCCAGGCCAAATGCCAGGAAAAGCGTGCGAAAGTTGCGCACTAACCATTGCAGCGGTCTCCAAACCATCTCAGGAGACCTCACGTGGTTTGCGGCTGATGCTTCCCTGGACACGGCGTACCAGGCCGCGCAGCCCGCCCTGGTCTTCTGACGGGTGGAAGAAGGCCCGCAGGATGCTTTCCAGGCGTTCGGGATCCAGGCGCCGGATCATCCGCCCGCCGTGCACTACCGTGGTCGTACCCGTTTCTTCAGAAACTACCACCACGATGGCATCGCTCACTTCCGACGTGCCCAGAGCTGCCCGGTGGCGCAAACCCATCTGGCGCTCAGGCGAGCTGGTCAGAATACCGCTGGAAGACAGCGGCATGACGCACGAGGCTGCCAGGATGCGGTCTCGGTGCATGATGACTGCGCCATCGTGCAGAGGTGTGTTCGGATAAAAAATCTGCAGCAGCATCTCTGCGGTCACTTCAGCATTCATCCGTACACCGGTTTTAATGTAATCATCCAGGTCATCGTGGCGCTGCATCACAATCAACGCCCCATGCTGTCGGCTGGAAAGGCGTGCGACTGCAGTGACAACCGAGGAGATCGTGTCCTGGGTGGAGTCTTCACTGCGGTTGGTGGAAATCAAGTCACTCGCACGGCCCAGGCGCTCCAGGGCGCGCCGGATTTCTGGCGCAAAGATGACCGGAATTGCCAGCAAAAGCGCCGGCAGCGTTGTTCGCATCAACCATGAAAACGCCGGCAGCACCTCCAAGCTGGTGAGAATACTGATCAGCACGATCAGGAATAGCACCCCGCGCAGCAGCACCATCGCCTGGGTATCGCGCAGCAAGCTGAGAATGATGAAGAACACCGCTGTTACCAGGGCAATGTCCAGCACGCTCATCCAATCCAGGCGCTGGAAGATGAAATATAAATCCGAGAGGAGATTGCTGAGAATCTCTACCAAACCAGGCTACTCCATGATTTCCACTCTGACTGTCATCCCCCATACATCTGGGTGATCCCCCGCTGCCAGTCAGACTGGCCTTAAAACGCGGTCTTTCCGAAGCTGGTGGAAAAAAAGTTCGGTGCCTTCCGGCATCGACTCGCGCGCCGCATCCTGCCAGGCGCGCACTCCAAGTGAATCGATGGTCCGTTTTTCATAGCCGATCCCCGTCCAGACATCCTGGGCGCGCGCCAGGTGCGGCGGTAGGAACAAAAGCGCGGCCTCGCACTGCAGCTCGCGCGACGCGCGTTCTACTTCACCCAGCATCAGCCGGGCAGCATCTGCCAGGGGAACGCGTGGGTCCACGTAGAAATCATTGATGCGCGCCACCAGATTTTCCACCTGCCAGCCGGCGAGGCCGGCTACTTCTTCACCCAGATTCAGCAGCAAGAATGCTTTTTCACCAAAGGCTTCCATCACATCGCTGCGGGACATCACCTGACGCCCGTCGCTGGCAGCGGTGATATATGCGGCAATTCTCTCCGCCTGGCGCGGACGGGCTTTAATCACGCCCAGCCCACCACTCGCCGCCCGTTTTTCTACTGGTTCGGGTTCAGCGGCGACCGGCACATAACGCTGCCAGGCCTCATTAACCTGCCGCCAGGTCTCTTCGATGTTGCCGCTGTTTTTAATCACCACCTTCGCTGCAGCAATTTTTTCCTGCTGCGAGGCTTGCGCAGTAATCCGCTGCCAGGCATCGGCTTCGCTCATATGGCGCTTCTGCACCAGCCGGTTGAGCTGCACTTCTGGGTTAACGTGCGTCACCCAGATGGCATCGCACAGGCTGCGCAGCTCACCTTCCAGCAACTTGATGGCCTCAATGACAATCACTTTTTGGGGCGCTCGCTGTACCAGCAAGTTGATCGCCTGGCGCACCAACGGGTGGATAATCGCTTCCAATTGCTCCAGGGCCTCCGGATCGTTAAACACAATCCGCCCCAGGCGGGAACGGTCGATCTGGCCCTCCTCATCAAGGAGGTACGTTCCGAACAGGCTGACAACCGGCTTGAATCCTGGCGAACCCGGGACAATCGCCCGGTGAGAGAGGGCATCTGCGTCGATGCCGTACGCGCCCAGGTGCTCCAGCATTCGCCGGACAACGCTTTTCCCGGTTGCAATGTTGCCGGTGAGGCCAATTACATATTTTCCTGGCCAGCCAGTCATGCGACCTCCAAGATAGTGTAATGTTGTGCGGCTTGGCGCGGTGGGGGCCTGTCAGGAACTCCGAATGGGCTGTGCTCACCACTGAGTTCCATACCGCGCTCCTTTATGGCAGAGATTCCGCCTGAGCCCGCTGCCTATCAAATTTTAGTCTGTGCAGGAAAGAATGTCAAAGGGAAGCGCCTGCGCACCCGCTCGTCCTCTGGCTGCCGTGCTTACTGCCCTGCCCAGACCTGTGCACAGGTCTGGGCACAGGTCTGGGCAAGATCTCAGGCCACCATTACCTGGCTGCCCTGGGCTGTTTTCGTCACCTCAATCCGCACCGGGAATGCATCCTTCAGTTCGTCAATATGGGTGATCACTAAAATTTTAGCAAAATCGGGGCGGATCAGGTTGATGGCTTCGATCAGCCGTTGGCGCCCCTGGGTATCCTGGCTGCCAAAACCCTCATCAATCACCAGGGTTTGCAGGCGCGCCCCGGCCCGCTGGGCCAGCATCTCCGAGAGCGCCAGCCGCACAGCAAAATTAACCCGGAAAGCCTCACCCCCCGAATACATCTCGTAATCGCGGATTCCCGCACTGTCGCTGATCTGGATATCGAGCGTTTCGCGCAAATCCTCTCGCTGGTGATCTTTAAATGCGGCCTGGGTGACAAAGCGCACGCTCATCCCGCCGGTGCTCAGCCGGTCGAGAATTTCATTGGCCCGGCTCTCGATTTGGGGTAAAGCCTGCTCGATCAACAAAGCCGGCACCCCATCCTTGCCGAAAGCCCGCTCCAGTTGTTTGAAACGCGCAACCTGGTGGGTAAGATCCTCGCGCTGGCTGGAGAACTCTTTCTTTCGTCCCTTGAGATCTGCCAGTACCATCACCTTTTGCTGGGCAGCCCCCACCTGCTGGTGCAGCCGGTTTTCCTGCTCCTGGATGTCCAGCAGAGTACGCTCGGCCTGGCGCACATCCGGCGCCTGGCTTTGGGCTTCTTCCAAAGCCTCCTGGGCGGCTGCCAGCTCAGCCTGGCGAGCGAGCAAGACTTCCTGGTTTTCTGCCAGGTGGGTCTCTAGCTCCCCAATTTCACGCGCCAGCTGGCCAGCCGCGGCCCTGGCCCCTTCCAGTTGGCGCCGCGAATCCTCCACAGTCCGCCCTTCAACCACTTCCCGGCGCGCCCGGTCATGCGCAGCTCCATCGTAGCCAATCTCGATCAGCTCGGTATCGATTGCATTCAGGCGTTGGCGCGCTTCTAAGGCAAATGTTTCCGCTGCCAGCGCCGCATCGACCGCTGCTAACCGGGCTGCTCCAATGTTTTCCCATTCCTGGGCAGCTTTTTTCTGCAGCCGCTGGCGCTCGTGAAGCTGGTCCAGCAAACGCTGTGCCTGGCGCAGCTTATCCTCCAACGGACCAAATGCACCCAGATCGTGTTCGAGCTCTCTAATATGCTCGGTCGTGGACTTGATTAACGCCTGGTTTTCGCGAAAGCGGTCGCCACGCCCGGTTCCTTCAGCCTCCAGGTTTTCGATCAGCGCCAGCCGGTCGGTTTCGCTCAACGGCTGACCACATAGTGGGCAGTCTGCTCCTTCCGCCTCCTGGAGCCGGTCAATCCGGTCGCGCAGGCTGTTCATTTCCGCCCTCAGAAGGGGGTTTTCAGCCTGCGCGGCTGCCAGTGCCTGCTGAGCAGCCGCCAGGGTTTTTGCAGTCTCTTCCTGCCGGGCCAGTTCGCCCTCCAGGAACTGCACCTGCGCCGCTGCTTCAGCCAGCTGCTCGTTCATAACTGCCAGGTCGTACGCCTCTTCAGCCAACTGCGCCGCCTGTTCCGCCAGCTGCTTCTGCTCCTGCTCCAGACGGGCGCGCTCGCCTTCAATTTCGAGCAGTGGTGCCTGGCGCTGCTGCTCCTGGGCACGGAATCGCCCGGCGATTTCCTCCCAGCGTTCGAGCTCTTTTTGGGCGTTCTGCCAGGCAAGGTACGCGGCTTGGATCTGCTCCTCCTGTGCCAGGAGGGCAGCATGCTGGTTGCGTTCTTCCACCCTGGCTTGCAGCCGGTCCTGCAGGGTCTGCTGCTGGCTGCCGGCCTCATCTGCCTGGCGCTGCAGGTTTGTCACATATTTTTTCTGCTCGTCGATTTGAGCTGCCAGGCGGCGGATGTTCTCCAGGTTCGCCTCCTGTGTGCTGCGCAGCCGGGCCTGCTGCTCCAGCTCTGATTCGATCTGGGCCAGCGCCCGCCGCCGCTCATCTTCTTCAGCCAGCTCGCTGTTTATTTCCGCCAGGCGCCCATCTACCGCAGCAATCTCCGCCTCTACCCCTTTCCTTGATTCCGCAGCCCGCTTGCGGTAATCCTCCCAGATTGTTAAACCCAGGATGCCTGCCAGGATGCGCTTACGGTCCCCCGGACGCTGCTGGGTAAATTGGTCTGCTTTACCCTGCAAGAAAAACGAGGCATTCACAAACGTTTCGTAATCCAGGCGCAGGGTGCTTTCGATTCGTGATTGGGTTTCGCGCAGGTTGTGCTCCGTCAGCGTTTTCCAGTTTCCCTCCGGTGTCTGAATTTGAAATTCCAGCTTACTCGGACGGCTGCGAGGGTTGGCTCGCAGGATCTTATAGCGATTGTTCTCATAATCAAACGTGAACTGGACTTCGGCTACATCGCACTGCATATGGATCAGGGATTCGTCCCGCTTGCGTGCCTGTCCAAACAGCGCGTAGGTGATGGCATCCAACAAGCTGGATTTCCCGGCGCCGTTGGCGCCAGAAATGCACGCCAGGTCAAAGCCTGTGAAATCCAGCTCAACCGGCTCACGATAGGATAGAAAACCGTTGAGATACAGCCGGACCGGGATCATTGAATCAGGCAGCTTTGCCGGATGAATCCGGAAGATTAATCATCTTCTTCCGGGGGACGCGGGATCAAGCCAGCCACGCTCCGCAGCGTCGCCACTGGTTTATCCTTGTGGTACCAGACCGGACCGCGCCGTCAGTGCCGCTTCTTCCAGCTTCTGCGCAACCACCGCACCTTTATCGGCATCCAGCCGCAGTCCAAAATTGATCGTCACTTCGCTCGGACGCTGGTCGGTTGGCAAGGCTTCCATTCCGACGATCACCTGGCGGGCGATCTCCTGCAGCGAAATGACCGCCTGTTCCAGCGCCTTTTGAGATTGGTCCTGCCAGTCTTTGCTGCTTCCTTTTTCACCGCCGTTCGCTTGGAACTCGACATACACTGGCTTGCTTTGATAAGCATCCGGTGTGGTTTTTTGTTTTGCCATCGTTCTTTCTCCTGTAAACTAGAAATAATCATCCCCCAACAAAATATTGTACCACTGCGAAATCGGCAGGTCGAAAATCCCTGGCGGTGGTAAAATCGCATCAAAGCGCTTCCAGGATTTCTGGTCCCATGGAAACTTTGCTCAATCCGGCTTCACTTCCCGCGGGAAATTCGCACCTGCGACCCTTCGAGCCCGGTCACGACCTCGACCAGGTTGCTGACCTGGTGGAATTGTGTTTTGCCAGCACCCTGGATGCCGACGGTCATCGTTATCTGCGCCAGATGCGCACCGCTGCCCGCAATCCCAATCTCGCCCGGCTGGCGGGACGGCTGGGAGATCCGGGCTCTTTTCCAATGGCGGGGTTTGTCTGGGAGGAGAACGGCAGGCTGGTTGGCAATCTTAGCCTGATCCCCTTTACCCAGCGCGGTAGGCGGGTGTATCTGATTGCCAATGTCGCTGTCCACCCCGATCAACGCAGGCGCGGCATTGCCCGGGCACTCACCCGCGCAGCCTTGCAGCAGCTGCACCGTTCCGGTTTTGAGCTGCCCTGGCTGCAGGTACGCGATGACAACCCCAGCGCCATCGAGCTCTACCAATCGCTGGGTTTTCACGAGCGCTACCGGCGCACCACCTGGCAGACTGAAATACAGCCCGTCCCGGATGCCTCACCTCCAGGTGGACTTTCCATCTTACCGCTTCGTTCCGGAGATCGCAAAACCCAACAGCGCCTGCTGGAACGCTCTTACCCGGCTGAACTGGCCTGGCACCTGCCCTTCAACCTGAAAGATCTGCGTCCCGACCTGCTGGGGTTCATCCTGCGCCTGTTTTCGGGCGTGTTCGTCCGCCAGTATGCGGCTTTCACGCATGGGCAGCTGGTTGGCGTGCTGACCTGGCAGGCGACTTACGGTTTTTACAACACGCTCTGGCTCGGTACGCGACCGGAAGACGAGGATGCGGCTACCAGCGCCCTGCTGCGCTTCGCCCGCCAGAATTACGGCTCTCGTCGTGCCCTGGCGCTTGAATATCCTGCAGGCGCGGCAGTCCAGGTTTTTGAAGAAAATGGCTTCCGCGATCACCAGACCCTGATCTGGATGCGCGCCACCCGCTGGGATTAAAGTCCTTTTAATCCGCTCCTGCCTCCACAAACACCGCAGTGATAAATAATTTTCAAGCCTGAAGGTTGCGCTGGAAGCGACCTGCCTTGCCGCCGGGTAGAGAATTGATTCAGTCCGGATTCGGCGCTCGACAGCGGGATTGATTTCGTCCTAAATCGCGGCAATTTTGCTGTCCTGGGGGCAAAATATTTTAACATCCACAACTCACCCGGAGGCGGGTTGACTTTCCTCCGGAATGGGCTTATACTGTGACCATCTTGGAGGCAAGACCCCCAAATGCCTGTTTCGTCAGCAGATCGAAAAACCGAATGAAAACTCTAGAAGGCACACGTGCGCGCGTGCCTTTTTGCTAACTCACCCCTGATCTGAAAGGAGATTTTGGAGCATGGACTATGGCATGATTGGCAAAATAGAAAAAGCAAAGCGCTATGCGGAGGAGCGCGAGCGGATCCAGTTTCAAAACTTTACTGCCGCCTTTGACGGCTCGAACAATACCCATACTGTCTCTTTGATTGATGGAGAATGGCACTGCACGTGTGACTTTTTCCAGACGCGTGGCCGTTGCAGCCATACAATGGCCCTGGAAATTATCCTTAAGGATATGCTCCCCGAATCGGTAACGATTTGAAAATTGATATAGCTATGAAAACAGGACCTGCGCCGATTGGCGCAGGTCTTTTTTTTGCACATTAATCTAATTTCCGTAAAAATAGTTCTATACTTAGAAAGAGGGATCCTTCACCGGGGAGGAGAAGGGAATGGTTTCATATGGGAGGTCTATCATGAAAAAAGGAATGGCAGTGATTGTGCTGGTGATTTTGCTCACCCTGGTCATCACCACCGTGGTTTTAGCGGGCTACCAGCCGCCCAAACCTGTTGGCGATTGCCCCAACGCACGCTGGCATCTCGTCTATGTCGGTTTTGACAAAGACTGGGCTGTTCAGCTGGACAAGAATATGGATGGCTACCTGTGCGTGAAAAAGAATCCACTCACAGGCGACCGGCTTTATATTGACAACAAATACGCGCTCCCCTACAACTAAATACGTGATTTGAATACCCATAAAACAAGGAGGTTGCCTGCCTCCTTGTTTTTTAATGGCCCGTCGTGATGCCGGGGTATTGTCCGATGTGCAGCACTCTGCCTTACTCAGCACTCTCAGAATCACCCCCCAAGCGCCTTATTTAGCCAAATATCCCAGGCTTGCCTGGCCGGGAGGAGATCCTGCCATTTTCCCTCGCTGAGAAAATGGATGTCTTCATAACGGCAGGTGACCAAAGCCTCCAACGCGGCTGGCAGCTCCCCGGGCTGCGCCTGGTGAACCAGGTGCAGCGGGTAATTATACGTGGGAGGGAAAACCTCGAATTCATCTGGTGAAAAGCACGCCAGGCTGACACCTGCCAGGATGGCCTGGTGGATAAAAATCTGGTAGCGCGGATCACGTTCGTAAAACATACTCACCCGGGGATCCTGGTACAGCCGGGTGAAGGTTTCCTCCCAAAGGCGCAGCATGCCGAGCTCAGGTCGGACGACCAACGCGCCGGCATTCCAATAGGGGCGGATGCGTTCGCTGCCGATCACCGTTGTCACTTCAAAGTCGCGGCCTGGCAGCACGCCGCAGTTTGCAAAGATCAACTGCCAGAATTCATCTGGGGGCTGGGCTGCCGGACTGCCTACCAAGCGGTGGTGAACCGGGCAGCAGCCGAGTTTCTTTTCAATTGGCAGCAGGAAGGCGCGTGGTGGATTCAGCACCACAGTATCCGCATCCAACCAGGCCAAGCGGGCCGCCGCATCCTGGAGCAAAGCTTCAGCGGCAGCCGCAGCGTGCACCTTGACCGCAAATGGGAAACCGCGCGCCTCTGGCGGAAGGTAAAATTTCACCAGGCTGGCTCCCATTTCTTCCAGAGAATGATTGGTTGCCTGTGTCATTGCCTCCGCATGGTCAGGCAGGAAGATATAGGCTGGCATCTCAGCCAGTTCACCTCCAAAAGACCGCAGGCTGCGCAGCAAGAGCAGGCTTTCCAGGCTGTCATTCGCCGTGATTAGCGACCAGGCAATACAAAGTGGATGCACTTTTCCCTCCTTGTTGGTGTATTCGTTTCATAACAGTCCGCATACCCGCAGCAGTATGTTAAATGTACCAGGAATCACAGGCAGTGGAGCGGTGACTCATCCTGCGCTTGACGACCTCTGATTCCATGGCTAAAATCTTTCCAGTATTGGAAACGTGGCAGCCTTGAGGAGCGTGCTATGGATCTTCACAGCCGGGTAGCTTTTAATAACGGGGTAACTATCCCCTGGGTTGGCCTGGGGATGTATCAAATCTCGTCCGGAAGAAACACCGAACAAATCGTGCAGGCAGCTTTAGACGGCGGTTATCGCCATTTTGATACTGCTAAATTTTACGGCAACGAAGCCTCCTTGGGCAAAGCTGTGCGTACCAGCGGCCTGCCGCGCCAGGAAGTTTTCATCACAACCAAGCTTTGGAACAGCGATCACGGTTTTGACCAGACGCTGCGCGCCCTGGACGAGAGCCTGCAGCGATTGGGGTTGGACTACGTGGACCTGTATCTGGTTCACTGGCCTGTAGAAGGTGCCCGGCGCGAAACATGGCGGGCAATGGAAGCCCTGCTGGACCAGGGGAAAACCCGCGCTATCGGCGTCAGCAATTACATGGTCCACCATTTGCAGGAACTGTTCGAGTATGCCCGGGTGATCCCAGCAGCCAACCAGATCGAGTTGAGCCCGTATAATTTTCTGAACCGCCAGCCTGTCATCGATCTGTGCCGCTCCCGGGGCATCGTGCTGCAGGGTTACAGCCCGCTCACCAAAGGACGCCGCCTCAGTGATCCGGCCCTGGTCCAGATTGCGCACAGTTATAGCAAAACAACTGCCCAGGTATTGATCCGCTACCTGCTGCAAAAGGCTGTGGTCGTGCTGCCGAAATCGAGCCATCCGGAACGCATCCGGCAGAATATCGATGTGTTCGATTTTGAAATCAGCGCCGAGGACATGGCCCGCCTGGATGCCTTCAGCCGGAACCTGGTCACCAGCTGGGACCCCACACATGCTCCCTGATGTTTTCCCTGGCAACAAGTATAAGGAGACCAAATGAAAATCGCCATCTTAGGAACGGGCAGTGTTGGGCTGGCTTTGGGGACAAATTGGGCCAGCCACGGTCATACCATTGTATTCGGCTCACGGGAGCCGGGCAGCGAAAAAGCCCGCCTCCTGTTGGAGAAGATCCCCGGAGCTGCGGTCGAGCGCTCAGCTGACGCCACCAGCCAGGCGGAAGTCGTCATCCTGGCAACCCCCTGGTCAGCCGTCGAAAGCGTCCTGTCAGCCGTTCCCAATTGGCAGGGCAAGATCCTGGTGGATGCCACCAACCCGATTGCCCCCGGTTTGCAGCTCGCCGTCGGGCAGACATCGTCGGGCGCGGAGCTCGTCGCTGGCTGGGCTCCTGGGGCGCGGGTCGTTAAAGCCTACAATACCACTGGCAGCAACAATATGCTCGACCCGTTCTATTCAGGCAGTCCTACGACCATGTTGATCTGTGGGGATGATGCAGATGCCAAGGCTGTGGTCTGCCGCCTGTCTACAGACCTGGGATTCGAGTGTGTTGATGCCGGTCCGCTGGCAGTCGCCCGGTTTCTAGAGCCTCTGGCGCTGCTTTGGATTGCTCTGTCCCGCCAATATGGGCGCGAAATCGCCTTCCGGCTGGTCAAACGGTCCGGAGAAAAATTCGCTTCCTGAGCCATAATGCAGGGTGGTCTTTTACTGCTGAAGTCCTTGCAGAGAGTCAATCCAATCATCTTAACTTCACTGCTGGTGTTCACTACCAGCTCCTGGAAACCCTTTTTTGATTGTTTACTGGCAGGCCAGGGTTTCCTGTAAACAGCGTGATGCAGGGTGGTCCGACCCGGCATCACAGATAAATGTGCAAAAACAATCTGCACTTGATTTCGGCCGACCGCATGCTGCCTGCCTCAGCCCAAATACGTCAGGATCAGCTCCCAATTTTGAACCAGGTCGTAGATTGCAATCCCGATCAGCAGCAGCCCCCCTGCAAGGTTAATGGCTCGCCCATGGCGGGCAAACACCCGCGTGATCGATGTCTGGGCCGCCCCGGACAGTAGCGATAGCACCAGTAACGGCAGGCCAAAACCCAACCCAAACCACAGGAATACCGACAACCTGCCAACCAGCTCATCAGCGCTTACTGAAAGCGCGAAGATGCTGACCACCAGCGGTCCCGAACAGGGCAGGGCGATCGGCCCATACAGCAGGCCGTACACAAACGCGTTCAGGTATGGGTGCCGCAGGATCGGCACCTGGATCTGGGGCAGGCTCTTGAACGGGTTAATATCCAGCATCAGTAAGATTCCCAATACCAGGATCGCCAGGTCGGCCAGCGGGATGACGATGGAGAGTGCCCGACCGATTGAGATCGATAACAAAGCGATGACCAGCCCAAGCGCCAGCATCATCACCAGCACCCCGCTCAGGACGAAGAACCCCAGCCAGCGTATATTGCGGTTCCCACCGCTGAGTTGTTGCGCGCCGCTCATCTGTTGCGCGCTCCCACTCAGGTATGCCAGGAACCCTGGATAGAGGGGCAGCACACACGGGCTGGTCATAGCCAGCAGCCCCAGGGAAAAGGAGGTCAGTATCGCGTCTGGGTTCACAACATTCTCCCGGGAATCCAGCCAGCAGGCTGGAATTACATCCCTTCCTCCAGGTATGGCTGCAGGGCGTTTTGCAGGTCATCAGCGCTTTTAATCCCAAACGGTAGGGGGTGTGCCTGCCCGCTGCGATCGATAATCAGCATCGGGGTCGATGGCGGGTTGAGGAACTGATCGCCGTAAAGCTGGCTGATATCACGCGATACATCGACCGGGGAAACCGCGTACCGCCAGGTAAATCCATTCCTCTCGGTGTATTCTTTCAGGGTTTCGGCATCCTCGTTTGGATCGATGTCCAGGCCCAGGCTGACAAAATCATCCCGCTCGCCCAGCAGTCCGTGCAGTGCCAGGACCTCTTTTTGCTGCCGCAGGCAGTTGGAACACCACTGCGCCATGGTCTCCACCAGGATGACTTTGCCTTTAAGATCCTGAAGTGTAAAGGATTCTCCGCTGCGGACGTTGGTCAGCGGCAGGCTGAACCAGGCGGGTGCTTCCATCATGCCAGCCTCTGCTGCCATTGTGTCCTCGCCAGCCGCGTCTGTCATCCCACCTTCGGAATCATCCATCATCGCATCACCGGTATGCTCGCCGCTGCCTTTAGCGGCAGCTTGTTCTGCCGGCATAGCATCGTCCTGCATACCAGTGTCTTGTATCACAGCCATATTGTCCTCAGGCATGGCAGTTACTGCCGCGGGAGCTGCCGGACTGCAGGCCGCGAACAAGAATGCGGCCAGGATCACCAGTACGAAGATTTGCTTATTTCGGGATGCCATAAAATCCTCCAGCTATTTTTGGTTTTAGCCATCGTATCTAACCGACCTTAAGCGTGGGTTATAAATTTCTTACAAAATGGCTACAACCGGCTGGAATTAAGGCAAATCAGCGGGTTAATCGAGTTTTTTCCAGTGTAGAGTTGCTGTCAGGACCTACTCGCCCGGCGTCCCCTTTCGGCGGTACTCTGGCGAGGAATCCCGGCGGCTGCCCAAATTGGTCGTGCGGGTTGGTAGAAAAAGTGTGGGCTGGCAAGGGGATTGTCCTCACCAGCCCGCACGCTGAACCCGGCGCAGCTGCCCGGGTGTATTTATGACCTATCCGAGCTGGCTGCGCTGGTGAATTTCGGAGGCGGCCCGCAGGCCAGACCCAATCGCCCCCTGGATCGAGGCATGCCCCAGCGAGGCATGCTCGCACGCAAAATGCACCCTGCCCTCGGCTGCGATCAGGTGCTGGTGCAGCAGGGTTTGCTGCCCGGGGTCGAACAGGGCAAACGCGCCGCCCGCCAACGCGGGTCTGCGCTTCAAAGATTTGGGGTTCATGCCCGGCCCGCAGCATCAGTTCAGCTGCGGCTAAACCCGCCATGCCCGCACCCACGATCAAAACTTTTTTGGGTCGTGCTGCCCCGGACAGTTATCCCTTTTTAATTAACTCCAGGTACCGGGCAGCCTCCGCGCTTGTCAGCATTTTTCACCTCCGCCCATCATTTTCCAGGCTTTGTGTGCCGCATCCGGCCTGTTCGCACCTACCAGATACTATCAATCTTTACCCAAATTCACCACTTTCCGCTTGCCCCTAAGCCAGTCTTTAAATCATGCGCACCCCAACGTTCTCACGTTGGGGTGCGCATGATTTCTGCTTTGATGGTCGCGTTATTTCGCCGCTTCTTTATCAGAAAGGAAGCGCGTAACTTTGGTTCCGCAAACAGGGCAAATACCCTTGGCGGCTTTTCGACCACTTTTGGTCGTCTCAACCGTGCCATTCTTAATGGAACGTTTCTGGCGGCACTTTACACAATATCCTTCAAAGTCCATTTCTATCCTCCTTCAGGTGGGTGTTAATGAAATTATTCTACCATTATCCAGGCTAAAACCCAAATATCAAATCGCTTCGTGTTTGTAACGCACACGGTTGGCGAATTTGGAAATTGGTGTACAAGCAAGCTTTCCCCTTCCCCAACTTCTGGATTAGCAAGCAACTCCCAATCCCGCCAGCAAGAGTGCGGCCAGCATGCCGCGGGTGGATTTGTAGCCCCGCACGGTGCGGGAGCGCATTTTCATCTTGCCAATGATCTGCTCGGTGCCGTTGTTGGTCCAGGGCACTTCGGGTTGCCAGTCAAAGACCCGGTAGCGGTGCCAGTTTTCGCTCAGGCGGATCAGCAAGCTGCGGAGTTGATCGACCGGATCGAGTTTTTGGTGGGGAGCCTGGCGAGGGACAGCGACCTGGCGGTAAAGGTCAAGCAGCTGCCGGTCGCCATCAACCGGCAGCTCATCCACGATGAGCCTGGTTTGCTCCACGACACCTTGCCACTCGATGGGAACGGTCTCCCGCAGTTCGCGCAGCTTGCGGTGCACCCAGCGGAGGAGATGGAACTGGCAGATCTGATGCTCGACCTGGAGCTGATCGGTCACGGTGCGGAAGCTATGCAGATCATCGCTGACCACCACACTGACCCCCAGGCGCTTGACCAGGGGACGCAGGAAGCGCACCACCGCACGGGGGTCGGATTCATCCACGTGCCCGATCGCCACCGGCTCGCCTCGCCCCAGATCCACCGCCACCAGCACCGGCTGGGTCTTCCCCCCGCAACGCACATACGCCCCATCCAATCCCAACACCCGCGTTTGCAGCCACTGGCGCCGCTTGCGCTGCAAACCGGCCTGCTCCTGCAAGTCCCGCCAGACGGACATGTGACTGAGCGAGACCCCAAAGGCGGCCAGCACCGTGCAGGTGTGGCGCAGGCTCAAGCCCAACACCCACATCAACGCCGCCAGCTTCCGCAGCCGCCGGGTCTGATCTGCTCGATCGACACCCTCCGGGTAGTGCCGGAAGGTGCGCCGGCAATGGCAGCAGCGGTAGCGGTAGACGGAGATCGTTCGGTGGCGCTGGTCTTTGACTGGCTTGATGACATTGCCCCAGCGTTGAAACGTTGCACCGTGGCAGTATGGACAAGTTCGCGGACGGATTTCGGTTTGGCGCTTGACATCGGGCAGACGAAGGATGACAATCGACATGGCAGGCTCCTGCTAGATGAGTGTGTGAGAACTCCCATCTTACTTGGAGCTTGCCTTTTTTGTCAAAACCCACCGCTGACGTTACAGACACATCGCTTCAAAACCAGGCTGTATTGGGGTGCCCTTACGCCTATTCACCAGGCTACCGCCCGATTGTACCTGATTGACACTGATCTGCGAATCGTTCAGAATAATCGCAGCTGAATTACTGGAGTGTTTGCATTCCATTTTCTGAGAACCTGGTCTTCTTACCCGGGTAGTTCGGGAGCCAACCCCGGTTTCGAGGGTGCCGATGGTGCGAACCTGAAATAGATAATACCCAGCCAGATTAATGCCAGCAGGAATACCAGGCCGCTCACCAGGGTCATACCCGCCAGCAGTGCGCTGCCCACACCCACTCCCACCAGAGCCAACCAGGAAAGCACCGCACTTATGACCAGCAGCAGCCCGGGTGCGCGCAGGTATGCCGCCCGGCGCACCAGCAAGACTCCAAAGATCGTGGAGGGCACGCCCAACACCGCATAAGCCAGCGCATTTAAGAACCCGGCTGCCGAACCGGGCCAATCGTGGATTGCCAGGCCCAACAGCAGCTCCCCCAGCAGATTGGTTTGCGGCTGGTCATAGATTGCCAGCAGTCCAGGTATCAGAAAGACCTGGGACAGATAAACCACCAGGTTCAAGCCAGCGTACACCGGGACGAACACGAGGCCAATCACCGCCCAAAATGGGTCCTGGGCGCAAGTAAAACTGTATAAACCCGCCATGAATGCTGCCGTTCCCAGCGTAATCAACCCGGCATTGGCATAGTTGAGCAGATACAATCCCTTTTGGGCTTCAAGCATAGCTATCCGTTCAAGGAGTGTTTGCGCCTGTCCGCTGGTTGCGGTCATCACAATCAGCAAGATGACCCACAAGCTGGTCGCCAGGGCAACCAGTAAGGCCAGCCAACCCAACCTTTTTGTTTCCATCTTATCCACTCCTGGTTCTGTGCGTAGCTGCATGAAAGTTTCAGGTTTGTTGGGAGTTGAATTGGGTGATGGACAGCAAATTCCCCGCCGGATCCTTAAACCAGGCCACCTGGTCGCCATTCGGAAATGTGGCAATACCGTTCTCGTCCTGCGCCAGCCAGTCATAATGCTCAAATTGTACGCCTCGCTCTGCCAGCACAGCCACCATCCCCTGGATATCGGCAACTTCCCAACCCAGCACAGTAAACGCGGCGGGTGTATGGTTAGCCAGCAGCGAAATTCGCAGCATGATGCCCAGCATGCCCTCTCCCCGCCCGGCTTCAAAGACCAGCAGCGCCGGCTCGGCATGGGTTAGTATCAATCCCAGCGCATCCTCATAAAATGCACGCAGGTTAACCTCCCGGCTGGCTGCCAGGAAAGCAATTGGCTTGATATTTTGCAATCCAGCCATTGTTTCTCTTCCTTTTGAATGGAGCCCGGTAAGCGATGACCGTGTTAATGCTCCTTCAGGTCTCATGGAGAGCCCGGTGCATACCGGGTCTACGACAAGGTTGATTCAAGCTGGTCCCATGAAATCTCGCACCTGAAACTCATTTTTCTCCCCCTGGCGCTATTCACGAGCGCCTGCCTGATAGCCCGGATTCTACCAGACCAAACCCGACCTCGACACCCCCCGAAAGATTGGAAAGAATTTATTTATCCTTGCTGAAAGCTGGCATACAGGTGGACTCCTGCCGCTGCCCAGGCCAGAGGCATTTTTTCCAGAGTGAGCCTTGGGAGACTTTCATGCCGCGTGTGCTTGGGCGTTTGGTACTGCGCTGTGCCGGTCCACTGAAAATACTGACCGGGAATCAAAAACCCTGGTGGTTGCCCACCAGGGTTCTCAAGTCTATGGTTGGTCGAATTACTTGACGAGCGTAACAGCGCTGGCCTGCGGGCCTTTGGCGCCGGTTTCGACATTGAATTCTACGCGCTGGCCCTCTTCCAGGTTGCGGAAGCCATCGCCCATGATCGCGGAATAGTGAACGAAGACGTCCTCGCCACCCTCGCGTTCAATAAAGCCGTAGCCTTTGCTGCCGTTAAACCACTTGACCGTACCGATGATTCTTTCAGACATTTTAGTTGCCTCCTATGGCAAGAAAAAAATTGTGTTCAGGTACTCGGTTTGTTTCATCGGAACGGGCAAAAAAAATCGCTCATGGGCGTACCCATGAGCTTGTTGTTGTCGCTTCCAACGTAAACTTACTGGTAACCTTCGAAGATAATAATAATCGATCTAGAGTGTTCTGTCAAGCATTGGAATGACCGGTTCTGTCGATATTTTCCTGCAGGCTGCGTTGGAGAATGCGGCCTGTACAGTATCCCCGTCTCAAGTCCCGTTCAGCAGTTCCTTCAGCTCCTGCTCCACCTGGTGGGCCGGCAGGTCCAAAGCCAGGCTCCACTCATCAACCAGGAAATTCGAGGCCCGTTCCAGGATCGCCCCATCGTAATCGTTCATCTTTTTCTCGCGTCTGTAACTGACGAGGTCACGGATCACCCGGCAAATCGACTCCAGGGTGCCATCTTTCAGGAGCAGTGTCAGTTGAGTTTTCCGTGCAAAGCGGTCTGTCGACAAGGGTTCACCGGGGCTGCCAAGAATCCGGAACATTTTCTGGAAGTCTGTCCGCGGGGTAGGTGAGCGCAGGCTGCATTCGCCCGTTTCATTGATAGGTACCCATAGCATCAAATCCCGCGTCTGAACCACATAATACTGATTGGTGCGCCCGGATAATTCTTTTTCATCCAGCTGGACGATTACACCAGAACCATACGACCAGTGCACAACCTGATCACCGACCTGGTAAACAATATTTTGATTATCCATTGCGAAACTCGGCCTTCTTTCTCTGTGAACTATGCCGCATAAGAGGATGTCGAAAACTCTCCTCTATTCGCCCGGCATCTGGTAGAAATGACCAGTCCTTTCGCCTGCCCCTTGTGATCCATAATTTTCGGAGAATACGCTGTGTTGATAAACGCAGTTTTGGTTTGCCACACCAGGCATAGATTAATAGCGGCGCGTACTTCCTCCGCCCTTGCTCTTGCGTTTATTGGATCCATAACGATCAGATCGGTTGTCATAATTATCGTAGGTGCGTTCTTTAGGCGGTTGGGCTTTATTCACTTTGATTTCGCGGTTACCCACAGATTTTCCGTCCAGGGTTTTAATGGCCTCTTCAGCATCGCTTTGCGACGCCATTTCCACAAATGCGAAACCTTTTGATCTGCCAGTTCCGCGGTCCTTAATGAGCGCAACGGATGTCACCGTACCTGCGGTTGCAAATAACGTCCTCAGGTCTTCTTCGGTCGTATCGTACGATAGGTTTCCTACATACAACTTTGTATCCATTCAGTATTCTCCTGATTGAGGGGGTTGAATAAAAAAAATCGCCAGCCCAAAAAGGACTGGCGGTAGCTCCACAAATCCCAAGCAACATCCTTTTAACTATATCATAAAGCTGGGCTTTTTTGCTGAGTGTTTTTTCATCCTGCCGCACATCTGGCTGCCCAAACTAGGCTGCCGGCTGAGTTCGGCAGCCAGGTCAGCAATCCTGCCATCCTGCTCCATTCCAGCCCGGGATCTACTGCTACCCATCCTCGCAGTTAGATTCCCGTTCGCCGTTTTACATCGGGTCTTCTCCGGCAGACTAATTTCATTCCCGAATGTCTAATCTTTTACTTATGATTATGTGTTATGATCATCCTTGAAGAAAACATCACGTGCCACCGCTGTAAGTCTCTGATTATCACTTCCGGTTTTACCCCCGCAAAGAATTCAGAAATTTTCAGATAAGCAGACCAGCTTTGCTGGTTCCATGCGTTGGTATGGCACATGCCTGGAACTTTCCAGCGCGTAGTTTTTTCGTGCGCGATAACGCGCAATTTTATGAATGCAAAGATGCATTAAGTAAAGGAACTTGAAGTAAAAATGAGTAAGAATTTAAAAATTATTCCCCTGGGCGGCCTGGGGGAAATTGGCAAAAACATGACCGTCCTTGAATACGGGCGCAACCAGATTATTGTGGATTGTGGAGTCATGTTCCCGGAAAGTGATTTGTACGGGATTGACCTCGTGCTGCCCCAGTTTGACTACATCTTGAAAAATCAGGATACCCTGCGTGGAATCGTGCTTACCCACGGTCACCAGGATCACATCGGCGGTCTGCCGTACCTCCTGGAGCAGTTAGACGCATCCCCGGAGGGCATTCCAATCTACGGAACAGACCTGACGATTGGCATGGTCAGGCGCAAGCTCGAAGAACGGCAGGTACAGGCACGCGCCAACCTGCAGGTTTTTGATGATAAGACCACCCTGCACCTGGGGCCGTTCACGATCAGCCCCTATTCGGTCGCCCACTCGATTCCGGCTGCTGTTGGGTTGGTCATCGACACGCCGGTGGGAGCCATTGTGCACACCGGCGATTACAAATTGGATGAAACCCCCAGCGGTGGGCGCACAACCGATCTCGAGCGGCTGCGCCAGCTCACTCCAAACGGGATCCTGGCTATGCTGGGCGACAGCACCAATGCCGATCATCCCGGGCGCACACCCACGGAGCAGCTGGTCGCCGAGACCCTCGATCGTTTGTTTGCCGAAGCCACCGGGCAGCGGATTATCATCGCGACATTTTCATCCCTGCTGGCCCGCCTGCAGGAGATCCTCCACCTGGCGCACAAATACGGGCGCAAGGTCGCTCTCACCGGGCGCAGCCTGCAGCAAAATGTGGAGCTGGCGCGCGACCTGGGGTACTTAAAAGTACCCGCGGGTTTGCTGGTAGAACTGTCTGATCGTGTCCCAGATGCCAGGCTCGTGATTTTATCCACCGGTTCCCAGGGGGAGCCGCGGTCGGCATTGAACCGCATGGCAAACGGCGAGCACCGCCAGGTGCAGGTCCACCAGGGTGATACGATTATCATTTCGGGTGGTACGATTCCCGGCAACGAGGAAGATGTGGGTCGGATGCTCGACCACCTGTTTGCCCGCGGCGCGAACGTCATCTACGGCCCCCTGGCGACAGTCCATGTCTCCGGGCACGGGAATCGCGAGGACTTGCGCATTATGCTGGAGGCAGCTCACCCGCGTTTCCTCATCCCTGTCCATGGTGAAACCCGCCACCTGCACCTGCATACACGCCTGGCGCAGGAAAATGGTTTGTCTGCGGAGCAGATTTTTATCCTCGCCAACGGCTCGGTCTGGGCGACCGATGGGGAAAAAGCCTGGCTCGGAGAAGCTGTTCCCGCCGGCGATGTTTATGTTGATGGTTCCCTGGTCGGTGAAATCGGCGAACTGGTCCTGCGCGACCGGGAGCGCCTCGCCCAGGATGGGTTCGTTATTGTAAACGTCCCCCTCAACCGGCAGCATCAGCTGGCTGGTGAACCCAATATCCTCAGTCGCGGTTTCCTGCATATGGATACTTCGGGCGACTTGATGGAAGCTGCTCGGGCAGAAATTAAGCGGGAAATGCGCCGTGGGGGCAGCCGCAGCAACCATGACCACCAGGAATCGGTGCGCACCACCCTGCAGGATTTCTTCTTCGATCGCACCCAATCCCGTCCAGTGATTTTGCCAAACATTATGCGGGTCTAACCGCTCGGTTTACCCGAGGTTGTCCCTGTGAACTTCAAAGCCCGTTCCTGGCGAGTGCCAGCGAACGGGCTTTTGGTTGCCTGGTGTGTACACAGGTACCCCGGGCAGCCTCCAGGTGTGATCCCGTTCCGGGCAAAGCCCGCCTGCCCCTCCCTTGCCGCTTGCGAACCAGGGGCAGAATCAATTACTTGTGCACTTCGTGAAAGCCGTGACCTGCCGCCAACCTGCACCCACAAAAATCCGACCTTTACTGTACAATGATGCCAGCGTTTTCTCTCAAACGTGCCTGTCGCCGGTTCGCACCCTCCGACCGACGAGGTTGGGGCCGCAGGTCTCCTGATCCCTCGGATAGCGTGGCTGGCAGCCCCCGAACCACAATCAGATCGTTCCGGGTTAATAAATTTACATATTGGAGGATTGAATGGAATCGATTTTGCAGGATTTTTCCGAGGCAGCGCTTATCCGGGCGGTTAAAGACAACCTGGCTGAATTTTTATTGCTTTGTGCGCAGGGAGCTGGTGAACTCTTGGAGGTCGATTCTGGGATTCAGGGCTGGTATACCGGTGTCCCCCATCCCTGGTTTAACGGGATCATTGCCAGGCGTTTTCCCACAGAGCAGGATCACTTAGCTGTCCGGGAAACCCTGAGCTTTTTTAATGCTCACCAAATGTCTATGTTCACCTGGTGGAATGACCCGGCCCTGCCTGCCAATTCATGGAACAAACTTTTACTTGAGTCTGGTTTTTCCTTTGAAACCGGTGCGCCAGGCATGGCCGTGGACTTAGAAGACCTCCCCGCGCCAGCACCCGTATCCGATCACTTTAAAATCCAGCAGGTAACCGATCTCGAGCTTTTAAAAACCTGGGTGGCGGTTTTCGTGCAAGGTTATCCCATTCCAGAAGACTGGTCGCAGCAATTTCTTAACTGTCTGGTTGGTTTAGGGGTAGACCGGTCCGCGCGTCATTACCTCGGCTACCTGGATGGCACGCCTGTCACTACCGCCAGTGTATTCCTGGGCGCTGGCGTCGCCGGGATTTACAATATCGCCACGCTGCCCGAAGCGCGTGGACGCGGTTTGGGAACCGCCATGACACTTGACCCGCTCCTGAAAGCCCGTCAGCTTGGATACCGCATCGGTATCTTGCAGTCATCGGACATGGGTTACCGGGTCTACCAACGCCTCGGATTCCAGCAAGTTTGCACAGTGGATCACTATTTCTGGACAAGCCCGGAAGCGGATTCGCAGGGGCAGCCGTCTTGATTCCATCATAATTCAAGTGCTTCATGATTGATGGAAATTTTGCGCCATGCTCAAAATCACCCCCACTTTACAAATTCCTGAGCAAGAACTGCAGATTGAATTTGTGCGCGCCTCCGGTCCAGGCGGGCAAAATGTCAATAAAGTGGCAACTGCCGTCCAGCTTCGCTTTGACGTAAATAATTCCAGTGCCCTCCCGGAAGAAGTCAAAACTCGCCTAGTGAAGCAGGCCGGCAAGCGCCTCACGGCTGAGGGTATCCTGGTGATCGACGCCCGCCGCTTCCGCTCTCAGGAGCGTAACCGCCAGGATGCGGTCCAACGCCTGGTGAATCTCATCCAGAAGGCCCTCATCAGCCCAAAAACGCGCCGCCCAACCAGTCCCACTGCAGCCGCTCGCCAGCACCGCCTGGAGGAAAAAAAACGGCGCAGCGCCATCAAGCGCTCCCGCCAGTCTGAAGACTGGTAAACCGGCTGCGGAACACGCGCCCGAGGGGGAAACCGGGCAGCCTGTTCTCGATCATGAACGGAGAGATCGACGGGTGTTACCCGTCCCCATTTCCCCAGGCTGGCAAGGCCATCCATCTGATCGCCTTTACCCCGAACGAAGTTGAAGCAATCTGGATCGCTGAAGTCAGGCAGTAATCTGGCTCAGGCTGGCGCCAGAGATGCCGGGAAAATCGCGCTGGACCTCCCACATCCCCCTGACCGAGTTCACCAGGAAAATCCGGCTGCACTGCGCCAGCTCGTACTTCTTTAGAGTACGCTCGCTGGCTTTGCCTTGCGCCAGGAGCCATGCCCGGTAGGTACCGGGCAGCAGCCCGGCTTCCACGGGCGGCGTATACAGCTCTCCGTCCCACTCATACACCAGGTTGGCAATGGTCGCTTCGGTCAGTTCGTCGTACTCATTCCACAGCAGCACCTCGTCCACACCCGCAGCTTCGGCCAGCTTCTGCTGGTAGACTTCCCTCCGGCTCGTCTTGTGGTACAGGAACCGGTCGCTGGAATTAACTGGCGAGCGGGCAAGCCCCACGCGGGTAGGATTCTGGCCTGCCTCCCATGGGACAGTCTCGATCTTAATCTGCCCATCCCTGGAAAGTATCAGCCGGGCGCGCTGGGCCGTACTCCCAAAGGAGGCCGCCAGGCTGGCTAATTTTTGGCGGATGCTGGCTTCATCAAGCGGGAAATCAAAATACTCGGCCGATTGGCGCAGGCGTTCCAGGTGCAGTTCCAACAGAAACCAGCCCTCATTTGCCGTCCAGCGCATGGTTTCCAGCAGGTCGAACATCATTGGGCGCTCGAAGAGGATCCTGGCTTTGGTCTGGGTCTCTGCCCATTCATCCTGCGGATCAGAATCCCACACAATGCCGCCCCCCACGCCGTATTCCGCCTGGCGATTTTTTTTGTCCACCAGCAGGGTGCGGATAGCTACGTTGAATTGCGCCTCGCGGCCGGGGGCCAAATAACCGATTGCCCCGCAGTAAACCTGGCGCGGGCTGGGTTCGAGGCCGGCAATCATCTGCATTGTTTTGATTTTTGGTGCCCCGGTGATCGAAGCACATGGGAACAGCGCATTAAAAATTTCTGCGCTGGTTGCCGTGGTCTCCGCCTGGACGGTGGAGGTCATTTGCCAGACGGTGGGATATTTTTCGATCTGGAAAAGCTGCGGCACCCGCACCGTGCCGGTGCGCGCAACCCGCCCCATATCGTTGCGCACCATATCGACGATCATCACGTTTTCCGCCTGGTTTTTTTCGGAGGCCCGCAGCCAGGCAGCCTGATCCCTGTCCGCCTGCAGCCGCGGCGCGCGCGGTGCCGTCCCCTTCATTGGCCTGCTTGTCAGTGTTTCACCCTGCAGGTGGAAGAACAGCTCCGGGGAAAAAGAGCAAATCGCCCAATCTTCCATTTCCAGATACGCTGCATACGGAGGCCGGTGCCCATACGCCAGGTCTGCGAAATACAGGTAGGCTGCCGCGTCGAAGCGCGTTCGCAGCCGGTACGTGAAATTCACCTGGTAGGTGTATCCGCAGGCAATCTGCTCCCGGATCACTCCCAGTGCCTGATTGTAAGCGTGAGCCGAGATTTCGGCCTGCCAGCTTGCACTAGGTGCCACTGAACCCCGGTGGAGTTTTGCTGCCGGGACAAATTCAGGCGTCGGGTAAATACCGAACCATGCCAGTGGCAGTACACTCGCCTGCCGCGCCTGCACGGTCAGCGCTGGGTCCAATCCTGGGGCAGCCTCATAGCTAAGGAAGCCCGCTGCATAACGCCCTCTTGAATTGACCTGGAAATCGAGCTCTTTCAACACCGCCGGGATATCCTGGTGGTCAAACGTGCTCAGGATTGTTATTGGCTCTGAAAAATAATAATATCCCGCACGGGCGGGCACGTGAATCAGAGCCGAAGTGGGTTTAGGAAGTGCTACCATTAATCTTCCTGGACATGCTGTTTATGATTTTAACCGTTTACCTGGAATCTTGCGCCGGGTTGTACGCCTGATGGTCAAACCCTTGAACTTGCGGTTTGGTATATAATTTCAGAGTAAAAAGGTGGCAAAACAATTGTCTGGAGAATCATCCAATGAAAAATCTTCCACCAATTTCCCGGCGTGATTTCCTCAAAGTCGGCGGGGCTGCTGCTGCCGGTTTTGTGCTTTCTGCCTGCGCCGGTCCGCGCGTTTCCACACCCACCGCAAACGGTTCCCCGGTCCAGCTCGTGTATCAGGATTGGCGCACCGAGTGGTTCCCTGCCATGGCCCAGGAAATGCTGGCGATTTTTAGTCAGGACCACCCGAACATCCAGGTTTTTTACATTCCCGACCCAGAAAATAAAGTAGACAAAATGAATGCCGATTTCGCCTCTGGCATCGCTCCGGACATTCTCTCCGGTTGTTGTGACTTCTTCTCGGACTGGGCGAACTCTGGCTACCTGCTCGATCTGCGACCCTATGTGGAGGCCGACCTTGCTCAAAATGTAATCGACGACTGGTCAGAATCCCAATACCGGGCCCTGTTTACCCGCGATGGCTTGCAGTTCGGCCTGCCCATGTACCACGGCGCTTTAGCGCTGTATTACAACAAAGATCTCTTCGATGCGGCCCGTCTGGACTACCCCACCGACAAATGGTCACATGCCGAATACCTGCAGGCCATGCAGAAGCTAGCCGTCATTGACGAAGGTACCACAACTCGCTGGGGCAGCATGTTTGATGTATCCTGGGAGCGGATTCAGGTGCATGTCAACTCCTGGGGCGGGCATTATGTCAACCCGGATGATCAGGTCACCTGTGAAATGTCTGCCCCTCAGGCGCAGGAAGCCATGGAATGGCTGAGGGCGCGCATCTGGGATGACCGGATCATGGCAACCTCCCTGGATGTGGAAAATTTATCCCCCAGCCAGGCTTTTATAAATCAAAAAATCGCCATGGTCGAAGACGGTTCGTGGGCGTTAAAAAGCATCCTTGAAAATGCCAGATTTAGGATAGGCGTTGCTCCCATGCCATCTGGCCCGTCCCGCCGGGCAACCCTGGCAACCACCGATGGATATGCCATCTATGCTGGCACCAAAAATCCGGATGCCGCCTGGGAATTTATCAAGTTTCTCACCAGCCCGGAGTATGGGCGCGCCATGGCGCGTGCCCACCTGCTGCAGCCAGCCCGCAAATCCCTGGTGGTCGAATGGATCGATTACGTTCGCCAGGAATACCCTGAGCAAGCCGCCGGCATGAATGTTGTCGCATTTGCCGACGGGCAGATCAAAGGCTATTCCGTCATCGCGGAAACTTTCCCCCACATGACCGGTGTCAGTAAGATTACAACCGAAGCCTGGGACGAAATTTTCACCCTCGGTCAGGCGCCGGTTTCCTCCATGAATGCTGTCTGCCAGCAAATCAATCTCATCCAGCAAACGACAACGGGATCGCCTGCCCCATGTGGCTGTTCCCCCAATGCCTAGCCAACTGAGGTAGCCGTACACGTGCCAGTTTCACATACCCGCATCAAGCTGCGTTATAAAATTATCATCTGGTCGTTTGTCCCCACGGCGATCATCCTGTTGCTGGTCGCGGTGACCAATTATCTCGCCTACCAGCAGGTCACCGAGGAGCTGGTGATCGGGCGCGACCGGGAGCTTGTGCGTCTTTCAGCGGCTGAAATTTCTGCAAGTTTTGAGGAATATATCACCAGCCTTAACACTGTATCCCGCCAGCCAGGAATTTATATCGGCAATCCTATTTTGCAGCGCGAAGCGTTCCGTGTCTCAACGGATCATTTGGTTTTGTTTGACGCCGGTGGATACCTGCTGAACAACCTGGGCCATGTGGTGGCTGCTTACCCCACTAACCCGGATTTAATCGACCAGGACTGGTCGAGCCGGTCCTTTTTCAGCACCATGGTGCGCAACCCGGGTTTGTATATATCTGATGGAGTCCCCGAAGGGCCGGCTGGTGAGAATGTCATCTCCATCGCCGTCCCTGTCCTGGGCGAGCAAGGCGAGTTCAGAGGCGTCCTGGTTGGGATGTTTTCTCTCGACGCCGCCCGGGGCAGCTCGTTTTATGGCAACCTGCTAAAGCTCCACATCGGACAATCCGGGCAAACCTATCTATTAGATGGCAACCAGAATATCATCTATGCGTCCGATCCTGCCCGAATAGGTTCAAACGCCGATCTTCCCCAAATTTCCAATCAAATCAAGTTTGGTGGCGTAGGCGCTTCGCGTACCGAAACAGCGGATGGCAGGGACGTCCTGGCAGGTTATGCCCCGGTGCCGCGCACCAGCTGGATGCTGCTGATCCAGCAGGACTGGGCTGAGCTCAACCGGCCTACCCAGGGTTACCGCCAGTTTCTGATTGTGCTTTTGGTGATGGGTGTGCTGGTTCCCACGATCGTTGTGCTGTTTGGTGTGCAGCGCATTACAGGACCCATCGCCGATTTTACAGCCGCAGCTCGCCGGATCGCCGGTGGAGATTTCAGCCAGTCCATCCAGGTAAATACCAAAGACGAGCTCGAAGACCTTTCTGTCCAGTTTAACACCATGGCCGGGCAGCTCAAAGAATCGTATGAGACCCTGGAATCACGCGTCGTACAGCGCACCCAGGAACTCACTGCGCTCAACTCGGTAGCTTCAGTCGTCAGCCAGTCGTTGGATCTCGAGCAGATCCTCCCGGATGCACTTGCCAAAACCATCGAAGTGATGGGGATGGATGCCGGTGGGGTCTTCCGGCTGGACGAAGAACGCAGCCAGTTGGTGCTGGTCGGTCACTTCAACATCTCCGAGCAGCTGCTGGCAATCTCCACCCATCTCCCACTTGAATCCAGCATCATATCCGAAGTGGTCCATACCAAACGCCCGGTTTCTCGCCTGACGGTAGATTACCCGCCTGGGCGATTGCGCCAGGCCCTGTTAGATGGCGGATGGATGACTGTAGTGAGCATTCCGCTGCTCTTTCAAGATAAAGTCCTCGGAGCCATGAACATCGTCAGCCACCAGGAGGTCCATCTATCACCCGAGCAGCTTGCAGTCCCGGCCTCGATCGGGCAGCAAATCGGTGTGGCGATGGATAACGCCCGTCTCTACAAGCAAACTGTGGAATATGCGCGCCAGATGGAAGTTGCCCATCAAACCGCCGAAGAGGCGCGCACAGCCGCCGAAGCTGCAAATGCAGCCAAGAGTGATTTTCTGGCTAACGTCAGCCACGAACTGCGCACACCGCTTGTATCGATTTTTGGTTTCGCCCGCCTGGTCAAGAAACGCCTGGACGATAAAATCTTCCCCCAGCTTGCTGCAGCTGATCAAAAATCAAACCGGGTTGTGGAGCAAATAGACGATAATTTGGAAATTATCCTCTCTGAGAGCCAACGCCTGACCAGCCTGATCAACAGCCTGCTCGACCTCGAAAAAATCGAATCAGGTAAAATGGAATGGCATATCAAGCCGGTTGAATGCGCCGATGTGATCCATAAGGCAGCCGCGGCGACTGCACCGTTATTCCAAACCGGGTCGCTCCGGCTGGTTATCGACGTCCCGCCGCAGATCGCGATCGTCCATGCCGACGAGGATAAGTTGATCCAGGTGGTGATCAATCTACTCTCGAATGCAGCAAAATTTACTAGCCGGGGCACTGTAAAAATTAACGCGGTGCGCGACGACCACGAAATTATCGTCAGTGTCAGCGATGACGGGCCCGGGATTGACCCCATGGATCAGGCCCGGGTGTTCGAGAAGTTCATCCAGGTCGGAGATACCTTGACCGGCAAACCACAAGGCACCGGGCTGGGCCTGGCAATCAGCAAAGAAATAATCGACCGCCATGGTGGGCGGATCTGGGTTGAGAGCGAACCCGGTCGGGGCAGCGTGTTTTCCTTTGCAATCCCGGTTTACGACCCGGTCAAGATTGAGTTGGATTCGTGAAATCCGCCGTGGTGATTGGAGGCATACCTGTGAAGCCCGAGCCAAGCAAAAAAATCCTGATCGTTGATGATGAAGCCCATATCCGCCTGCTCATCCAACAAACTCTGGAAGACCTGGAGGATGAAGGTGTTGAAATCCTCAGCGCCGATAACGGGACCGATGCTATCCAGCTGGCAAAGCAGGCTGCACCGCAGCTTATCTTTCTGGATGTGATGATGCCGAATATGGATGGGCTCCAGGTCTGCCAGGCCATCCGCCAGGACCTGGCGATGATGGAAGCTTATGTGGTCATCCTGACCGCCAAAGGGCAGTCCTACGACCGCCAGAAAAGCCTGGACGCCGGGGCAAATCGCTATATCACCAAACCATTCGATCCAGACGAGCTGCTCGAGCTCGCCAATTCGGTCTTGTTTAACTAAGCCCATGGCATCCAGCACCCTCCGCAAACTGTTCTCCTCCAGCGGCATCGAGGCCTTAGAAAAGCTGCTTTCCGAGTTGGATCCCACGATTTATCTCCAGGACAGCAGCCATCAGATCATTTTTGGATTTGCTGATCAGCAGTCATTGGATGGTTGTGAACCTGCGCCAATTTATTACGAAAATCAACTGGCTGGTTGGTTGGGCAGCCGCCTGGGTCCTGAGGTTCAGCAGCGCATCGTGGCTTTCCTGGAATATTGGCTTGCCACGGAAAGCGAAAAACGCCACCTGGCTGCCGAAGTCCTGGACAATTACCGTGAGCTGAATCTCTTCTACCGCTTTTCGGAAAAACTGGCGACTTCTTTAGAGGAACATGTCATCGCTCAGACTGCCCTGGACGAGATCGGACCGTTAATTAAGGCGACCACCGGATTTGTCGCTCTCGACAGAAATAACAGCGGCCTGAATACCGTGGCCCGTTATGGCAAGTCCTGCAACGATGAATATTGGCTGGAGAATGGTGATGAGCTCATTTACCGCGTGCTGCACACGGGCATAGCCGAGCTTGCTACCCAGCTGGTCGCCATCCTGGATGAAAACGCTGAGCAGGCCAGGCAGATTTCCCTGCTGTGTGCCCCCCTTAAAACTGACCAGCGGATGCTGGGAATAGTCTTTATGGCTTGCGAGGGCACCCGCCAATTTACAGCAGGCGATCTCAAGCTGGTCACCGCAGTCGCTTTACAGACTGCCCCGGCAATTGAAATTGCCTTACTCCACCAGCTCGAACTGGAAAAGGCGCGCCTGGAGCGCGACCTGCACACTGCCCGGCGGGTTCAGGCCGGCCTCCTGCCGCAGAGTATGCCGGTTTTGGAAGGTTGGAACATCGCTGCTCACTGGCAGCCAGCACGGATGGTTAGCGGGGACCTGTACGATTTCCTGCATTTTCGAGATGGCAAAATTGGCATTGTGATCGCAGATGTGACCGATAAAGGCGTCCCGGCGGCACTGATCATGGCGAACACTCGCAGCGTGTTGCGCGCCGTCGTCCAGGTTGCCAACCGCAGCCAGCTGCAGTCGCCTGGCAAGCTGCTTGGCAAGGTCAACCGCATTTTGAATGCCGAGATGCCGCTGGGGATGTTTGTCACCTGTCTGCTGGCAGTTGTCGATCCTACCACCGGGCGGGTCTTGTTTGCCAATGCCGGGCACAATCTGCCCTATCACCGCACTCCGCAAAAAGTTCATGAGCTGCGTGCGGTGGGTGTGCCGCTTGGAATTTTTCGAAATTCCACCTATGAAGACCACGAATTTACTATGCTGCCCGGGGAGAGCCTGCTGCTTTACAGCGATGGCCTGCCAGAAGCCCACAACCCGTCCGGAGAAATGTTCGACTATGCGCGCCTTGAAGCGCTGCTGGCTTATCCCCCAGATCAACCGCCCCTGAACGGTGTGGCCCTGTTAGATTCATTGATGAACCAGCTGGCCAGCTTCACTGGACCGGATTGGGAGCAGGAGGATGATGTCACCATGGTGACCCTCGCACGCGCCCCATCCGGCACTTGAAATTGCTTATCAACAAACCCGATCTGATGAATTGCGTTTACCACCGGGTTTAAATCAACTCCCCCAACGCCGATAAATCGCTCAGGTTGATGGCCGCCGCTCGCCTCAGGGCATGGGTTTCCACCTGCTGGATTACCTGCCTGCGCTGCTCTGCATCCTGGGCAGCCAGAAGCTGGTTGGTATTCGACCAGACTTCGTCCCGCCAGTCTGTGATGAGCCTGGAGATCAGCAGCTCGTCGACAGGACCGAATAGCCTGTCGATTAATTCCATTACCGGGCTGACTGGCTCCAGCACCTCATCCTGGACGGCATCGATGGTGGCTGCGATGATGTCATTGACATGGCAGAAATCCGTGTGGCGTCCGAGGCTGTCCGCGGCTGCCGGTCCCTGCCATTCCGTCTCCATCAGCTCCCCGAGGGTAAGCACCAGATCGTAGTTAATATGCGCATTGACACCCAGCAGGAGTTTCTGGAGGGCAGCCGAATTTGGGCTGCGGGCCGCCTCAAACGCAACCTGCCACGCCCGCGGAGCCGTCGCAGGTTGTTGTTCATAAGCCTCCAAGGCCGCAAAATAATACTCGGCAAAACGCGTTAGCAAGTGGTCCACCCAGGCGCAGTCTGCAAACTCCTCCCCCTGGATTGCCGCTAACATGTTCGCTGTCATCATCTGGTAACAGCTGAGAAAAATAAAGCGTTGATCGGAATCGGCTTTCCACTGGTCGACAAGGGCCTGCATCCGGTCTAAAACTGGCAGTTCAACCTGCATCCTTCACCTCGGGCTACGATATTTTAACCGCTAAATAGTTCTCAAAATCCATCCTGACCCCGGCAAAACAGTCACTCCCGTTCGGAACGTTGTGGAGGGGAGCAATCCCCAAGTTCACTATCCTTTTGAGCTGTCGCAATTAAGAAGAACCCGTCAGATCTCCTTTTGCCAGACCACGCGCCAGGCGATGGGCGTAAATCCACCCACTTACAAACACCAGGGCGAGGCCCCCCAGAGCAATGATTGCAATCCAGATACTATAACTATCCAGCGTCATCCCCGGCAAGCCTGGCAGCCAAAGCGCAGCGATCACGAGCACAATGGCACACACCAGGAGCCACCAGCCGGCAAACCGGTTAACGGGAAACCAGATTTCTGGGTTGTTTAACGTCAGGGGGATGCGAAATCCGTACCAGCCGTTGGGTTTGACCCGCCCGCGGATCATTGGGATGGACAATCCGATTAAGAGGCAGCCCGCCAGTATAAAGTAAACCACCATCGCAGACATCATATGCCCTCTGCGCCACCAGCGCTCTAGCAACGATCGTTTCTCGACTGAGGCCTTACGAGGTCCCTTCCTGGGCTGTCAATAAGGCCTGGGCTTCAAATGCCGCACCGTGCAGCGTCACCTCGGGATCGAGAATAACATACACCGGGATCGAATCCAGCAGGTTTTTAAAGCGCCCTTTCCGGCTGATCGTATCGAGAAATTCCGGCTCGCGCAGGCGGTCCAGGATCCGGGGCGAAATGCCACCTCCCAGGTAAATGCCGCCTGTTGCCATCAGCTTGAGGGCCATGTTGCCAATCTCACCTCCCAGGATTTTTAGAAATAAGTCGAAGGTGGCTGTACAAATTTCCGCCCGCCGGTTATAGCCCGCAGTCATAATGACAGGGGTCGGATCGCTGGCTTCCGCCAGTTCCTGCTTAAGCCAGTCTGGTTCGGGATATCGTCCCGAGTTCACGCAAAAAATGATACAGGTTAGGTATCCCGCTCCCTGAGCCAACCCGTTCAAAACTCAGGTGCCCAAAGCGCGGGTAAAGGTAACTCAGCAGCTCCACTTCCAGGTCGCTGCCCGGGGCAAAGGAGGCGTGCCCACCTTCGCTGGGATACGCCAGGTAACGCTGCCCGTTCCAGGTGAGATAAGCCTCGCCAAGCCCGGTACCGGGCGCAATGACGGCAATCGTGCCGTGCGGGTCGGGGTCACCCGCACGCAGAACAGCCAGATCATCGCTGTCTAGAAATGGTGTTGCTGCCGCCGCTGCCTGGACATCGTTCATCAGGTGCACGACCGGGATCTCGAAGGTTTGCCTGATGGATTCCGCCTTAATCACCCAGGGCAGGTTGGTAATTAGAGCTTTGCCATCCCGCACCGGTCCTGCCACAGCAAAGCAGGCTGCAGCGGGTCGGACTGGCGTTTCTTGCAGACCATCCAGCTGGTATTCCTGCTGGTATTCCTGCAGGAACTCAGCCACGATGGTTTCCAACCGGTCATACTGCTGGCTTGGAAAGGATTTCTGGCACAGGGGTAATTTGTCTGTCCGGTCGCGCGCGAACAGCCCCAGAAGTGTTTTCGTGCCGCCGATATCACCAGCTAGAATCATAACAAACCCTGCCTCCGTTTGGCTGGCCGCGCCTTGTATGATCGCTGCCAGCCCAATCTCCAGGCCAATGACCATCCCGGCTGGCTACTACCTGCTCTCCGGCTGGTTACGCGTTCCAGCCGGGTTTTTCCGGCAGTCTACTTTCGCACCCGCAGGATGGTCCGATTATATTCTAACGATTAATTTTAATCCGTTTTTTCGTTGCTAGCGCCCTCAAACGAGCGTGTTGACGTTGTTCAAATCCTCAAAGGCAGACTTCAATCGCCGCTTAAAGGAATCTTCGCCTTTCCTCAGCCAGACGCGCGGATCATAATAACTTTTATTCGGCAAATCCGCGCCCTCTGGATTACCAATCTGAGCCTGCAGATAACCTTCGTTCGCCTGGTAGTAGCCGCGCACTCCATCCCAAAAAGCCCACTGCAGGTCGGTATCAATGTTGAATTTCACCACGCCGTAGCCGATTGCCTCCCGGATTTCGTCCATGCTCGAGCCGGAACCACCGTGGAAAACAAAATCCACCGGGTTCGGCCCCGTCCCGAATTTTTCCTGGACATAGGCCTGGGAATCACGCAGGATTTTCGGTTCCAGGTGGACATTACCCGGCTTGTAAACACCGTGGACATTCCCGAACATCGCTGCGATCGTAAAGCGCGGGCTGACCTTTCTCAGCTCTTCGTAGGCATAAGCGACTTCCGCCGGTTGGGTGTACAGCCGGGCGCTGTCCACATTCGAATGGTCAACGCCATCCTCTTCCCCGCCGGTAATGCCCACCTCAATCTCCAGGGTCATCCCGAGCCGGCTCATCCGCTCCAGGTAAGATTTGCAGGTTTCGATGTTCTGCTTCAGCGGCTCAACCGAAAGGTCGATCATATGCGAGCTGTACAGCGGTTTACCGTGGACTTTATAAAATGCTTCCCCGGCATCCAGCAGCCCATCCAACCAGGGGAGGGCTTTCGCGCGGGCAGTGATCGGTATGCAGGACGACCCTTGCGCCATAGAGCTCTGCCAGTTGGTGGACGTGCATTGCACCCGAAATCCCGCCCGCGATGGTGGCGCGCTGCCCTTCATTGCTCAACCCCTTACCGGCAAAGAATACGGCCCCCCCGGTTGAAAACTGGATGATCACCGGTGCATTTAACTCGGCTGCGGTTTCCAGCGCCGCATTCACGCTGTTTGTACCAACGCAGTTCGCACCCGCCAGCGCGAACTTGCGTTCTTTGGCATAGGCAAATAAATTCTGGACTTCATCGCCGGTGAGTACGCCTACCGGTATCGTTTTCTCCAAATTGGTCATGTGAGTCTCCTTTGAGCCAGTTCTGTCGTGCCAATTTTAACCTGAGTTCAGGAAAAGAGCGGTATGCCGAAATCACGCCTCTTTTTCCTTCTCCCAATTCTACGTAGTAACCTTGTTTTGTGTACGTTTTTGCTTGAATGCATTGATCAGGCCATTTGTTGAGCTGTCATGCGACGTCACAGGGATTTCTCCTTCCAGCTCCGGCAGGATCGATTTTGCGAGCTGTTTTCCCAGTTCGACACCCATTTGGTCGAATGAATTGATCTTCCAAATTACCCCCTGGGTGAAGATTTTGTGCTCGTAGAGGGCAATCAACATCCCCAGCGTTGCCGGCGTCAGCCTCTGGAACAGAAACGAGTTTGTCGGGCGGTTACCGGGGAATGTTTGCGCGACCACCAGTTCTTCCAGCTCCGCACTAGAAAAACCCCGCTCCACCAGTTCCTGGCGGGCTTGCTCGGACGTTTTGCCGCGCATCAGGGCTTCGGTTTGGGCCAGGAAGTTAGAAATCAGGATCGGGTGATGCTCGCCCAGCGGGTTCTGGCTTTGTGCAGGTGCCAGAAAATCGCAAGGGATTATTTTCGTCCCCTGGTGAATCAACTGGTAAAAAGCATGCTGCCCATTCGTGCCCGGCGCGCCCCAGATGACCGGACCGGTAGAATAATCCACCCATGTCCCGTCTTTCCGGGCGCTTTTCCCATTGCTCTCCATATCCCCCTGCTGCAGGTATGCCGGAAAATCGGCAAGGTACTGGTCGTAAGGCAGGATAGCCTGGCTCTGTGCATCAAAAAAATTGTTGTACCAGATCCCCAGCAGACCCATCAGGACAGGAATATTAGCCTCAAACGACGTGTTCCGGAAGTGTAGATCCACCCGGTGCGCGCCTGCCAGCAGCTCCTGGAAGCGCTCCATGCCGACTGCCAGGACGATCGCCAGGCCAATCGCAGACCAGAGTGAATAGCGCCCCCCAACCCAATCCCAAAATTCGAACATGTTGGCAGGGTCGATCCCGAATGCGCTGACCGCCTCCAGGTTGGTCGACATGGCAACAAAATGCCGGGCGACTGCGCTTTGGTCGCGTGCTGCGCTCAGCAGCCAGTCCCTGGCAGAGTGTGCATTCGTCATCGTCTCCTGCGTGGTGAAGGTTTTCGATGCCACCAGGAATAGAGTGGTTTGCGGGTCAACCGCTTTTAGCACCTGGCTGATGTCTGTGCCGTCCACATTGGATACAAAATGCAGCCGCAGGTCAGCCTGCTGGTAGGGAGCCAGAGCCCTGACGACCATCTTCGGTCCCAGGTCGGAGCCCCCAATCCCGATATTCACCACGTCCCTGATCGCCTGCCCGCTGTAGCCACGCCAGGCACCCGAACGCACCTGCTCGCTGAAAGCACGCATTTGCACCAGGACCCGGTTCACGTCTGGCATGACATCCTGTCCATCTACCCATACCGGAGTGTTGGCACGGTTGCGCAGCGCAGTGTGGAGCACAGCCCGCTTTTCTGTATCGTTAATTTTCTCACCCCGGAACATCGCCTCGATGGCGCCGGCGAGCCCGGCCTGCTCTGCCAGGTTGATCAGCAGGCGCAGCGTTTTCTCCGTGATCCTGTTTTTCGAATAATCGAACAGCAGGTCGTCCAGCTGCAGCGAGAACCTTGCGAAGCGCTGCGGGTCGCTGGCAAATAAATCCCGCATCTGCACAGTTTCCATCTCTTGCCTGTGCTGCTGCAGTGCCAGCCAGGCCGGTGAGTTGATCAAATCGGTCATGTGAGTTCCTTCAGTTTCATTGCCTGGGCAGTTATATCTGCAAACCAGTTGAGCGAGCAGCCAGCCGCCCTTGCTGGAGTGCCGTCCAGGCTGGCAGGCAATTTTCATAGGCCCGCTTTCCTATTTATACTACCGGAATGGTTTCTCCGGTCTAGCAAGTAGTCTTAAAGGGGTGGAATATTGACTTTGCAAATATTATTCGCCGGCTGGCCAATCCGGGCAGGTTTGGTGGTATGGTTCGGATCCAAAATACAGGCGCCACTCGGCCTGCGAGAAGTTGCGCCCGGCACTGCGGCAGGCCAGCTTTTCTAGTTCGTTGACTGGCACCAGCCAGATCCGGGCCGCGCCGTTTTCGCTGCTGGTCACCCCCTGGCTGCCGGCTGCCAGCCAGCGCCCGTCCGGGCTGAATGCCAGCGCCAGCACCGCCCCGTCCTGCCCCGGCAGGCTGACCGGCGTGGTTTCTTCCCCACCCAGGCTGCCGGATGGCATGTCCAACAGGCTCACTTTGCCATCTGCGCCCCCTGTCACCAGCCGGGATCCATCCGGAGCAAATGCCAGGCTGGTCAACCCATCTGATTGTCCCAGCAGCAGGAGTGGATTCTCAGCAGGGGACCGGGAATCCATCCGCCACAGCCTGGCGCTGCCGTCCGCACTCGCGCTCGCCAACCAGAGACCTTCCGGGCTGAACGCCACTGCATTGACTGCCTCGGAATGGCCCGCAAGCACCTGGGGCGCGGCGGCTGGGTCTTCAGCCTGTAGGTCCCACAGCCGGATTTCTCCATCGCCGCTGCCTGTCGCCAGCCAGCGTCCATCTGGGCTGAACGCCAGGGTGTTTACGTCATCACGTGCACCAGCCAGCGTGTAGGGCAGGTTGGCAGTCATACCCGCCGGCCCTCCCGCCTCGTTCGTGCGCAGATCCCACAGGCGGGCTGTATTATCGGCGCTGCCAGTTGCCAGCCAGCGCCCATCCGGGCTGAATGCTGTTGCCAGGACGGCGCCCTCGTGGTTGGGCAGGGGGATCGGCGCACTCTCAGGGTCAGGCGATTCCAGGTACCACAGCCAGTTCAGGCCGTTTTCAGTGCCCACGCTCAACCACTGGCTGTCCGGGCTGAACGCCAGGCTGGTCACCCGATCGCCGTGGTCCAGCACCAGTACGTTCCCGGTCGCACCAAATTGATTCACCCCCCACACCCGCACGGTTCCATCCCCACTGCCGCTTGCCAGCCAGCGCCCATCCGGGCTGTAAGCCAGCGTTTCGATAAACGCCTCATGCCCGCTGAACAGTTCTGGTCTCAACGCCTCGCCAAATAACCGCTCCGCGTTCATCCCGTCCAAATTCCAGCCCCGGAGGGTGGGATCCCCGCCGCCGGTTGCCAGCCAATGCCCATCCGGGCTGAACGCGAGCGATTTTACACGGCTGGTATGCCCGCCCAGTACCTGCGGACTTACAGCGGGATTGGGAGCTGCCAGATCCCAAATTCGGGCGGTTGCATCCCTGCTGACGGTGATCAGCCGCTGCCCGTCGGGAGTATATGCCACTCCGGTCACCCAATCTTCATGCCCGTTCAAAATGACCGGGCTCGCCGCCGGGCTGGCTGCCTGCAAATCCCACAGGCGCGTATTGCCGTCCTGGCTGGCAGTCGCCAGCCGGTCTCCATCCGGGCTGAATGCCAGCATGGTGACTGCGTCCGCATGCCCGGGCAGAACGCCAGCGGTGCGGTTAATAGCCTCCTGGTGTGCAGATGCCGCCAGGCGAAGATCCCACAGCCGGGCAGTCCTATCTCCGCTGCCGGTCGCCAACCAGCGCCCATCCGGGCTGAATGCCAGCGTTGTGATCCAATCGGTATGGCCGCTTAAAATCATCGGCGGATCCGCCAACCGCTCGAAATCCCAAAGTTGGGCGGTCCCGTCCTGGCTACCAGTCGCCAACCAGCGCCCATCCGGGCTGAACGCCAAAGTCTGGATCTGGCGGCTGTGACCTGCCAGCACAATGGGTGCGGCTTGCATACCTGCCGCGTGCAGGTCCCACACCCGGGCTGCGCCATCCCCGGCTCCCGTAGCCAGCCAGCGCCCATCCGGGCTGAATGCCAGCGTCCAGACCAACCCGGGATGATCCAGCACCCGCACGCCAGCGGCGGGATCGTTGCCTGCCAACGGCCACAGGCGGGCGGTCAAATCCAATCCCCCGCTCGCCAGCCAGCGCCCATCCGGGCTGAAGGCCACCGCCTGCACACTGCCCGTGTGCCCGCGCAGGATCACCGGCGCTGCTGCAGGGTTGGTTTCGGCGAGGTCATAGATTGTCACCACACCGGATTCACTGCCCGCTGCCAGCCAGCGTCCATCCTCTGAAAAATCCACGGTTAGCAAAGCCCCCTCCCCGCCCGGCAGAACTAACGGGTCCCTCCCCGGGTCATCCGCATGCAAATCCCACACCCGCACGGTGCCATCCGCACCGGCTGTGGCAAGCCGCTCACCATCCTGGCTGACTGCCAGGGCATTGATCGCCCCGTGATGCCCGGCAAGCACCACGCCGTTAGGCGCTTGAAGCGCCTGGCGCAGGGCTTGTTCTGCCGCCGGTTGGATCGGATCTCCGGCCTGCGTGCTGATATTCACCGCCTCAACCGCCAGCAGCAAGCTGAGCGGTGGGGCTGTATCCAGGTTCGATTGGGATAATGCTGCCAGCTCACCGCTGTGAGCACGCCGCGCCTGGCTTTGCGCTTCCAGGTTGGCCCGGTAGGCAAAAAATGCCAGCACCATCGCCGCCAGTCCGAGGATGGCAATCAGCCCGGTCAACAGGCTCATCCGGCGCTCGCGTTGGTACTGGCGCAGCGAGTCAGCCAGGTACGCTGCCTCCACAGGCAGCAGCGCCTCCGGCTGTCCTGCAGCCCACTGGCGCGCCTCCGCCAACTCACGGCCGCGCAGCAGCATCAATTCCGGACGCCCCTGCCGTTCCCACAATGCAGCCTGCTTCTGAAGCAGGCTCAGGTTTTGCTCCAACCAGGCGCTGTTGTTCATTTGGACCGGCTTTACCAACCGGTCATGCGCCAGCTCAAACCAGGTGACCCCGGCGCGCTTTTCTCCCCGCACCAGGTGCGCGTCTTCCAGCCGCTGGATGGTGGGGTTGGGTAGCCCACCGCTGGTTTCTGGTTCAAGGCTGACCTGCCCGCGCAGGCCTTGCGCTGTAATCAGTCGGTTTTGAAACCACTCCCGGATCGCCCGCTCGCTCACTCCGCTCTCGACCGCCACCCTGGCAACCTGGTCGGCATAATATTCTGCCAGCGAGGCATCCACATCCCCAACCTGCGCCAGGTCTTCCAGGTCGATATTTCCATCATCGGGCTGGATATGCTGCCACAGCCGGTAGCAAACCACCTGCAACTGCACTGGCTCGACGTACGGCCCATGGCTTTCGGTCACACTACCATCTGGATGTTGAATGACAATTTTGCGCAGGTCATCCACCAGCCGGTCTGCCGCATTTTCCTCAAACACAACCCCGGCGGTGTGTGCGGGTGTCCGGATCGCCTGGCGGGCCGCGTTCGTGCCCAACAAATCGAGCCGGTATGTCGTACGCAGCCGCGTCGGCACCAGGCGCGTGTATGGTGCCAGGGCTGCCATGTAATCCTCCCGGATCGCAAACAGCGCCCAGCGGTTCCGGTCGCGCAGCAGTTCTCCCAATTGGGCAAAGAACTCCTCTTTCCCTTCCAGGTCGGCGGGATTGGTCGTCAGGATCTCCTCGAATTGGTCGAAAATCAGGACCTCATCGTGCTCCTGGCCTTCCCGGTAAATAAACAGAGAGTCGTCCGTGCCCGCGCTGAGCCGCGTTCTGGAATTCAAATAACCGGCTAAAGTCAGCCCGGCAGCAGCCTCACCGGCTGCCGGAATCTCAGCGGTCGTCTCGTTTACACTTAATGACTGGATCACAGATTGGACGTATCGATTGGAAGTGTCTGCCCCAGGGTCGTTGTCTGGCGGCGCCATGTTTACCCGGATAGGCGGCAGCACCGTGAATCCCTGCGCCTGTAATGCTGGAATTAATCCCGCCCGGATCAAAGATGTTTTACCGGCCCCAGATGGCGAATGGAGTAACACAATCCGCTCGGAAACCAGCAGATCCAGCAGCTGGCGCAGCTCACGGTCTCTTCCATACAGTGTTTCACCGGTTTGGAAAGAACGTGGGCCTACATAGGGATTAGCGCGGGTGTTCGTGATTGCCATGAGGTTTTGCCCCGCCTCAAACTATATCATATCCACCCACCAAAGTCGACAAACCCTGTCCGGGTTATCCGGAGGCTGCCTGACCAACCAATTTGGTATAATTTGATCAAATTTTAATGATATCAACAGACCGGTATTCGTGCCTACCCGCAGGCAATAAGGACAAACCGATGAAACTTGTAATGGCGAAAAAGCACAGACCAGGCAGCTTGCTTCTGCTACTGGCAGCTCTGTTTATTTTGCTCCTGGTGCAGGGCTGCAGCTTCAGCCCGGTTTCACAGGGCAGCCCTACACCCACCTCCCAAACCAACCCGCAGGCAGGGCAGGACTTTCTGGGGGCAATCACGGTTGACGAAGGCAGTGTCTCCATCTTTAACTCCGGCAGTCTCGTCAGGACACTGTCGAAGGGCGAAGTCGCCAACCTGCAGGCCAATGACCTGGTCACCCAGGATAGCAGCGGGCGCAGCATCATCCGCTTCTTCGACGACCTCGAGGTGGAGCTGCTGCGCGGCACCGAGGTGATTTTGTCCGAAGCGAAAGAGGAAACCGGCGGTTCGCTTTTCGTGCGTTTGCAGCAGAATTTTGGCCATATTCACCTCACCCTCAATCCGCAGTCCATCGTTCAGGCAGTCGTTGAGACCGGGGACGTCACCATTGAAACCCTCGAGCGCGGCACCGAATTTTTTGTCTGCTATGCCCCGGATGCTCTCACCTGCCACCCGGTGATCAAAGGTCGCATCGAGATCGTCGGTCAGGGCGTGCAGGAAATCGCAGATGGCGGGTCAGCTTCCTACACCTTTTCTGGATCCGCACCGCAACCCGCCATCTGCGCGGATTTGGGTGAGCTGTCCGATTGGTATCTCCGCTTTCGCAGTTCAGAACCAGACGTTATCGACCTGGGATCGGTGGTCCAAAGCTGGCCTCAGGTACCCTGCGTGAGTGCGCTGGCGACTCCTCCCCTCGATGCGTCCCCAACTGCCGAACAGGTTCCAACCCCAACGACCCCTCCCATGAACTATTCTGCCCGTATCAACCACATCTCAATCAACGAATACCAGCAGTACGTGGTCGATTACGAGACCCTCGGATACACCGAGCAGCTCCCCGGGCAGCACGTCCACTTCTTTTTCAACACCGTGCCCCCCGAGCAAGCCGGGCAGCCCGGCGCGGGTCCGTGGTATGTCTACGGAGGTCCGCGCCCATTTACCGGTTATACCCTCAGTGACCGCCCATACGACGCCACCCAGATGTGCATCCTGGTTGCCAACCCTGACCATACCGTCCAGCTGAACAGCGGTAACTGCCTGGATCTTCCGGCATCACCCTAGGCTGGCAGCCAGGCTGATAGTACGTCTGGCGCTTTGCCGGGACTCAGCAATCACATTCAAAGACCTGTCCACTGGATAGGACGAACAAGCCGAAATACCCCAATGCGAGGGTGAGGATTCGCAGAGCAAATGCGGAGAGGCTCTCCGTATCTGCTTTGTTTTGTTCCCTGACCAGACCTCCCGGCGTCTCCGTAGGGTTTAACAGTCAGCGCGCATTGGGGGCAGTTGAGTGGCTTGCCTGGGAAGGCTGTGATCATGCTGAGTTTCGATGCTTTTGCCCCTTGACTTTTCCAGCAAAATAGTGTATTTTACCATTAGGTTAATTAACCAAATGGTAAAATAAAAATGCTCAAGACTGAAACCACCGATTTTCTCAGCACCACCTTTGCCGCCCTGGCCGATCCCACCCGCCGCGCCATCCTGGCCCGCCTCGCCTCGGGCGAGAAGTCAGTGACCGAGCTGGCCGAGCCTTTTGCGATGAGCCTGCCCGCCATCTCCAAGCACCTCAAAGTTCTGGAGCGGGCCGGCCTGATCGAGCGCCGCCGTGAGGCCCAATGGCGCCCCTGCCGGCTGGAAGCAGCCCCCCTCAAGGACGCCGCCGACTGGATCGAAGAATACCGCCAATTTTGGGAAGAAAGCTTCGACCGTCTGGATGAAGTCCTGCAGGAGCTGCAGCGCCAGCAAAACAACAACTCGGCAGAGCAGCCAGGGTAAAAGAATAGCCCAGATCGAGTCAGCGCTCGCCTGGGTCTGTAATTTCACATATTTATATTTAGGAGGAAGTACGATGACAGCCAGCAGCAACCCCACCACCCTGACGTTGCCGTCAGATCAAGAGATTGTGATAACCCGCATCTTTGATGCGCCGCGTGAACTGGTGTATAAGGCCCACACCGATCCGGCTTTGATCCCGCTTTGGTGGGGCCGAAAAAACTACACAACCATTGTCGACCAGATGGACGTCAGGCCCGGTGGTGTGTGGCGCTTCGTCCAGCACACGCCGGATGGAGGCGAGTATGCCTTTAACGGCGTTTTTCGTGAGGTCGTGCCGCCTGAACGAGTCGTCCAGACCTTCGAGTTCGAAGGTTACCCGGGACACATCCAGGTGGAGACGATAGTCTTCGAAGACCTCGGCGGGCGCACGCTGCTGACCTCAACCGCGCAGTTCGACTCGGTTGAAGACCGCGACGGCATGCTCCAAGCGGGGATGGAAGAAGGCGCGGTCGAATCCTGGGATCAGCTTGAGGAGCTGCTCATCAAGGAAAAATCAGCATGACCGCAGACAACCTTCAACAGCAGACAGCAGCCGACCCTGCCTTGCACAGCCTGAGCAGGCTGGTTGGTACATGGGAGATATCCGGGCCCGACATTCAGGGCCAGGTGACCTACGAGTGGATGGAAGGCGGTTTCTTCCTGATCCAGCACGTGGAGCTGGATCGTACTGAGCGTAAGGTCAAGGGAATCGAAATTATTGGGCGCCTGCGGCCTTTCGGTAGCGAACCCAGCGAGCATATTCACTCCCGTTATTATGACTCGCTCGGCGATACGCTGGATTATGTGTACGAGCTAGATGGGGAAACCCTCACAATTTGGGGTGGTGAAGTGGGTTCTCCCGCATACTACCGGGGCACTTTTGACGACTCTGGGAAACGCTGTACAGGAGGTTGGGTCTATCCGGGTGGCGGCTACGCATCGAACATGGTCCGTATCTCCACCTAACATGCCCTTTACTGACATCAAACTGCGAAGAACCGGCGGCAGGAACACCGCCGGTTCTTTCTTGTCTCTGTTTTGGTATTGGCGGCGCGGAGCGCTCAGGCTGGTGCCGCTTCACGGACCCGCCGCGCTCCTTGGGAAAGCAATCCCAGTGTGCTGAATCCTGCCGCCAGCAGCCACAGAAGCGGTCCGGGCCATCCATCGGCAATCGCCATATAGCCGGGGACCAGCAGCAGCAAGACCAACCCCAAATCCGATGCGCCTGCCACGAACAGGTTGATCCAATAACCTGCTGGGCTCGCGCGCCAATTTAATCGGACAGCAACGACCAGCACCAGCAGGCCGATCCAAACCCAGTTCCAGCCAAAAAACGCCAGGACCGCCTGCGCCACACCGCCAGTTACTTGTCGAAGCTGCTCAGGTGGCACGGCTGTCCCAAGGGTCGCCAGGGCAGCGCCTGCGCCCCCACTTTGCGCTTGCTGGATGAGCACGACCCCACCCAGGATATGGATCAGGCCCCATAGAGCATAAAACATTGCCCCTATTTTCGCTGCGAGTGCTTTTATCATGACCCACCTCGCCTTTAAGCCTCATCCCAAGCCAGCAGGCCGACGGTATTGCCTTCACTGTCGATGAAATTCGCCAGGTAGCCCGCCCCGATCCGGAATCGTGGAAAGGAGACCTTGCCTCCTGCGGCAGCAACCCTCTCCAGGATTGCGTCCAGCTCGCCTTCTGGGTCAAAGTAAACCACGCTGCCCTGCAGGCTCGGCTGGAAATCGGCGACCTGCAGCAGTGTTCCAGCTGGTTGGATATCTTCCTCTACCCCCGCTCCCGGTGGGAGCAGAGCCACCGTACGCTGCTCGTCGGGGCTGAACACCTGTATTTCCTTTTGGAAAACCGCACTATAAAATTTGACCGCCCGTTCCATATTGGCAACCGGGATTTCGAACCAATTCAATTTACTGCCCATGTCAAAATCTCCTTTTCGCAATTGTGGTTAATTTCCTGTGATTGGCTGCGCACTTTACGTGTTTGTGTCCCAAAAGCCTCCTTTCAGGCGCGTTCTATACTCCGCCATAATACAAAAATGGCAGGGCCTGCGTCGTCCCCAAAAGGGGACAGTTATTGGGACAATATCAGTGGATTGGGATGGTTACAGAAGTTTCAAAGCCTGGGCGCGGTAGACGGCTTCCGCCCGGCTGTGGACTGCCAGCTTGCTGTAAATTCGCTTGGTGTATGTGCGCACTGTGCTGGGGGTTACTGTCAGCACCCGGGCAATCTCCTCAATCGAACTCTCCGATGCCAGCAGGCGCAAGGTCGCCAGCTCGCGGTCTGTCAGCTGCTCCCCCGGCAGGAACCCGCCCCGCGTGGCGGGCTGCCCACCCGCTGGATAGGCTTGCAGCAAAACGTCCAGGAAATCCCGAAAAAGCAGGCTGCTTGGCTTGGCAGCCAACAAGCGCAGAAGCTGCTGCATTGATTCTCCAGCCTCCAAAAACAGCCATAGGTTGCCTTCTGTCTGGGAAAGCCGGAGCGCGGCATCCACGCGCACAAGCGCAGCCTGGATATCCCTTCTCAACCCACAAGCCAACGCTGCTAGCACGTGAATCTCGATCAGCCGGCCCAGCCTGCCGCCCGCAGAGGCCTCGCGTTCAAGATCCAGCAGCAGGGATTCGACCGTTTCCAGCGGCTCGGCGTGCCAATCTGCCTGTTGGATGCCTTGCGCTGCCAGAGTGGCCTTGGCGAGCAGCACCCGCGCCAGGGTGATGTACTGGTTCTCCAGGGCGTAATCTGGCTCGGGCGGCAGTGGCAGGGCGCGCCGGGCCACCCATTTCATACATGCCTCCAGGTTGCCACCTGCCAGTTCGAGGCGGGCCAGGCTGGAAGCCAGGCTTTCCTGCAGTTGGTCGCTGCCAGCCGGCAGCTCCGCCAGGGCCCGCTCCACCAGTTCGCTCCCCTCCTGAAGTTTGCCTTGCGCTGCCAGCAGGTTCGCCAGGCTGGTTGTACCCGCGGCTACGGCTTCGCTCCACGCGCCGAACGGTCGGCATAATTCCAACCCGCGCTGCAGGTATTCCTGCGCCAGCTCGATTAAGTTCTGCTCCCGATACACTTCCCCAATGCTGATATAGACCCGCCCCACATCCGGGCCGTTCCTGGAGGCTGCAGCCGGTTTTACCTGCTCAAACACACGGTTGGCTGCGCGCAGCTGCCCGCTCTGGGTCAGCACGAAAATCAAGCGTCCCGCAGCGAACAGCAGCCCATCTATATTACCGGCCGCCTGGCAAAGCCGCAGGCTCTCACTGTACTCCTGCCGGGCTGCCTCCATTTTTCCCTGGGATTCATATACAGAGGCCAGGTGCGCTGCTACCCCGCTGCGGATGTACACTTCATCTTCCGGCAGCAGCTCAAGGGCCTGCTCGCAGCAGGTAATTGCCATCAGCGGTTTGCCCACCTGCCGGGCGTGATTGGCACGCAGTAACTTGACCTGGGCCAGCATGAGCCGGGTTTCTTGATCCGGAAACGCGTCCCATTTTCCGGGCGCGATCAGGGTGTTCTCGACCTGTTCTAACCGGGCCTCGCAGCGTTCCCACCAGTCGGCGAAAATTTCAAGCAGCAGCCAGGTATAAGTTATGGACAATTCCGGCCGCGCGCGGGTGACTGATTCCGGCAGCTCTTCAAACCAACCAACATAACGGCCCATGTCGCGCTGGATCCAATTGTTCTCCTGAAAAACGACCCTGATGGTATCCGCGGCACGCTCGAAATCACCGGCTTTCAGGCTGTGCTGGATAGCAGCCTCCATCTGGCCTTCCTGTGCGTACCAGCGGCTGGCAGCCCGGTGCAGGTGTGGCAGAGACTCTGGCTGGGTCTCAGCCAGGCGCTGGTACAGCATTTCCTTAAAGAGCGTGTGGTAGCGGAACCAGTGCCGCTGGTGATCGAGCGGTGCAGTGAACAGCTGGCGCGCCTCCAACATCTCCAGCATTGCCTGTCCGCCGCCCGCCTCCAGCACAGCATCACACAGCAGACCACTTAACTGCTCCAGGATGGACGTCTGCAGGAGGAACTGGCGTACACCTTCCGTCTGGTGGCGCCAAATTTCTTCAAACAGGTAATCCGCGATGAAGCGGTCATTGCCGCTGAAGGCAGCGATAAACGCCGCCGGGTCGGCCTGTGATTGCAGGGAAAGGGCCGCCAGCTGCAGCCCAGCGATCCAGCCCTCAGTGCGCATTTCCAGGGAAGCGCGAGCATCCGGCTGCAGCTGGAGGTGCATCGTATCGCGAAAAAATTGTTCAACTTCTGCGGCGGTAAAACGCAAATCTGCAGCTTCAATTTCCAGCAGCTCTCCCTGGCTGCGCAGGCGCGCCAGGGGTAGCGCTGGCTGGCCGCGACTGGCGATCACCAGGTGCATTCCAGCAGGCATGTGGCGGAGCAGGAAATCCAGCGCATCGTGGATTGCAGCATCTTCGATCAGATGGTAATCATCCAGGATTACCGTCACATGTCTCTCAGCGGGTGAACGAGCATCTCCGGGGGAAGCCGGCAGGAAGGATGCCAGGTCATTCACCAGCCGCGCCAGGACCTCGCGCGGTTGAGCTGCTTGCCCGGATGCCAGCAGCGCCAGGGCGCTTGCCCCCAGGTCTGGGTTAATCCCCTGCAAGGCCTGGATCAGGTAGCGCAAAAACACCACCAGATGTTGGTCCGCTTCGTCCAGAGCGAGCCATGCCAGTGGTTTCCGTTTCCTTTGAGCCCACACGCTTAACAAGGTTGTTTTCCCAAACCCGGCCGGCGCGCGCACCAGTGCCAGCCGTTTGGTTTCGGCCTGGTCTAATTTCGCCATTAACCTTGGACGGTCAATGGCTTCCCTGCGCAGCGGTGGGGCCTGGAATTTCGTTTCGATCAGTGGATCATCCAACCTGCCAGCCTCCTGTCAGCGATCCTATCCTGAAATGGCAAATGGTTCCATCGCTAATTTTATGACAATTTCGATCGAATTCACAAATAAAACCCGTTGAACCAACCGCAACCTTGCATAAATCCCGGCATTCCCCTTACAATCTTGCCTCAGGCTGGCCGCGCGCCGCCGTACAAACCAGGAAAACATGATGCCGATCTTACGCTCGCTCGAACTACGCCCCCCTGCCAATTGGCCCCAAAAATTCCCCTACACATTGGCTTTCCTGCGTGAGCTTCCCAGGATCGAGTTTGCCTCCGAGGTCACTTTCCTGGTCGGCGAAAATGGCTCGGGCAAGTCCACCTTCCTGGAATCCCTCGCCTGTGCAGTCGGCTCGATCACGGTGGGTAGTGAAAGCGTGCAGACCGATCCAAGCCTGCACCTCGTCCGCGAATTTTCAACTCACCTCAAACTTGTCTGGTCCAAACGCACGCGCCGCGGCTTTTTCATGCGCGCCGAAGACTTCTTCGGCTACGCACGCAAAATGGCGCAGGTGCGCGCCGAACTGGAATCAGACCTGGCAGGCCTGGATCAGGAATACCAAGATCGCTCACCAGCCGCCCAGGGATTGGTCCGCCTGCCCTATCTGCGCGAGATCGGCGAAATGCAGCGCACTTATGGCGCAAGCCTGGACAGCAACTCCCACGGCGAGGCATTTATTAAGCTTTTCCAGGAGCGGTTTTCCGGGGAGGGGTTGTATCTGCTCGATGAGCCCGAAGCACCCCTTTCCCCAACCCGCCAGCTTTCTCTCATCGCCCTGCTTAAGCAGATGGTGGACCAGAATGGTCAGTTTGTCATCGCCACCCACTCCCCCATCCTGCTGGCTTACCCCGGGGCGCAGATCCTGTCCTTTGACGGCGGGCTGGTGCGACCGGTCGCCTACGAAGACCTGGAGCATGTCACGGTTACACGCTCTTTCCTTAACAACCCTCAAGCATATCTCAAATATCTGCTGGAATAACCCCGGCCCGCCGCTGCCTCGCTCACAGACCTGAGAGCGGCCTGGACAGCCGGTCCAGCTGGGCGAGCTCCTCTTCCGCCAGCTGGAAGTGCATCGCTGCCGCGTTTTCTGCCGCCTGTCGGGTCGAGGTCGCCCCCGGAATCGCCACCACGCCTTCTCCCTGTGAAGTGATGACCCAGTTCAGCGCAGCCTGGGCCGGGGTCACCCCGCGCCGCGCCGCGATTTCCATCAACGCCTCCACAACTGGGCGGCTGCGTTCCACCTGGCGCTGCACCCGCCGGCGCTGCATGAACGGTTTTTTCTCCACCAACTGCGGGTTCTGATGGTACTTCCCTGAGAGCAATCCGTATGCCAGGGGTGTATACGCCACGATCGTCACTCCCAGCTTTCGAGCAGTCTCCAGCACGCCGTTGGTTTCGATTTTCCGATTCAGCAGGCTGTACTCCATCTGGTTGGCAGCCAGGGGGAGGCCGCGTTTCTCCAGCGCCGCGTGGGCGCGCTGCATCCGTCCGGCGTCGAAGTTGCTCACCCCCACCGCACGGATTTTCCCGGCCTCCACCAGGTCTGCCATGGCATCCATCTCCGCCTCCGGCCCAGACAGCCCCCAGGGCATATGCACGTAATACAGGTCGATCGGGTAACCATCCAGGAAGCGCAGCCGGGTGTCAATCGTTTTGCGCAGGTTGCCTGCTGTGCGCAGCATCGGCTGCCACTTGGTTGCCACAACCACTTCCCCCTTATGTATCATGTTTGCCTGCAGCGCCTGGGCCAGGGTCTGCTCGGATCGGCCCAGCCCGTACATTTCCGCGGTATCAAACCAGTTGGTACCCCCCTGCAGGGCCGCCTGGATAATCGCGTTTTTCTCTTCTTGCGGCAGGTCCGGAAACATCATCCCAAATACCCCTTTCCCTCCAGAGAACTGCATCACGCCCAGCCCGACCGGTGAAACCCGGATCCCACTCTGTCCCAGGGTTCTTAATTTAATTTCTGAATGGATTTGCATTCTGGCAACCTCGCTTCTATTTTGATTGGCTGGCTCTACCCGATTTTACAGCGCGCCCACACTCACACACGAGCGAGCCGCAGGGTATGCATACCCCGTTCACCTTCCGGATAGTACGCCAGCTGCTGCTGTCCGCTGTCCAGCTCCCACTTCCCGCCGGGCGCCGTGACCTGCACGCCGTTGGGATAGTGCCATCGGGGCACGAACACCACCAACGGTGCCCGGCTTGCCGGATCGAATTCAAAGCTGTAAGTGAAGGTCTTATCCTCAAGGTTAAAGGCTGTCCGCAGCGGGATACCCGGGGTAGCCATCGTATACGGCCGCAGGGCGGCCTCCAGGCCGCGCCCGCCGTCGTAGAAATCGCCCGTCCCGATCTGCTGGTCCCGGCTGAAAAGCGAAAAATCTTCGCCGTTCCAACCGTCACCGGCAGCGTTGTTGTTGTCTGGCGTGTAATTCCACAGTGTGAAATTCGCTCCGCTGGCTTCCAGGGCCTGCAGCACGTCATCCAGCGCCTGCACCTGCTGTGTAAATTCACCCGTCCGGTAAGCCCGTCCCCCCTCGAGATTGAACGGGATGCCCGCCTCGCCGATCACCAGCGGCGCTTCGCCGAACTCCTCCTGGGTGCGTTGCACGATGCGGCGCACCCGGTCAGCGAACAGCTTGCGCCGGTTCACCCGCCCCAGGGCGAACCGCGGCGGTCTTTCCCCCGCGTCGATCCCCAACCACGGCAGGTAGCGCTGGCTTGCCAGGGTGACCCCATCGTACCAGTGCGGTGCGTGGGCAATCCCCTCTTCCGTTTCCAGCTGGAAACCCTGCGGCCCGCTGTGGAGTTCAGTTGGCGGCGGGGACACGAAAATGAACGCCTGCTGGTGCTCTTCCCGTACCTCCCGGGTAAAGCGATCAACAAATGGTGCAAAAAAGTCCTGCATGAAGCTCACCGGCTCGCCATTCACTGAGTGGAAATAATCCGGCTTCAGAAGGCGCGGCTCCCCGTTGTGGCTCACATCCCACACACCGTGCTGCTTCCAGACCGGCTCGCACCCGGCTCTCCACAAATTAGCCGCCGCCGCGTTGAGCCGAATTTTGCGCGTCAGCGGCAGGAACTGGCTCTGTTGGTAGGCTACTTCCTGCGGGTATCCAGCCGCCAGCAGCATCCCCTGGTAAAAGGTGGGCAGGGCCCCGTACGAGGCCAGCCGTGCGCCGATCTGGTTCAGGTCCGGGCATCCGATCATCCCCGGCGAGGGTTCGTTGAGCGTATCGTAGCCCAACACGTGCGGGAACTCCCGCAGGCGGCGCGCTACCTGTCTGACTGCCCCAATGTAATGACCCTGTAAAAATTCCTGGGCAGCTTTCCCATCAATTCGGGTGTACGGCGCAAACGTGTTGCCGCCAAAAAACAGTGTGAACAGCGTGGCACACGCGAACTTGCCGTAGTTCGAAGGCCACATCATCTTTGGCAGCGGGTCGCCGTGCCCCTGGTGAGTGAAAGCCGCTCCCGTCTGGTGAAATTTGGCCGTGTCCATCCCCAGCAGCTCGAACGTCCAACCCGGTGCGCCATCGCCCCCTGAAAGGCGGCTCCACACATCCTGGTGCGGGTCGATAAACAGCCGCAAGTCGTACTCGCCCGCTTTTTTTACCAGCGCATGCAGGTAGTCCAGGTAGGCCTCGTCATACACCTCCGGCGCGGCGTGCTCGATCGCCTCCCACGTGACCAGCAGTCGGATGAACGTCAATCCCCATGCTCGCAGCCGCCCGAAATGCTCGTCCGCCTCTTCCAGCGGGAAAGGCCGCCCCACGAAGCTGTCTCCTTCCTCACCCTGTCCGTTCATCGGCAGCTTCGAGCTGCCGCCCAGGTTCACCCCGCGCAGGTGCACCACCCGCCCACCTTCATCGATAAACTGGTGATTTTGGATCCTCAGCATGCGCGCCTCTCACCGCCCAGTTTACCGAAGGGTGAGCAGCCATAATCCCCACTTAGCATTTTCCCTCGCCCGCTTGCGTCGAGCGGGGGCTGCTTGTGTTGATGCAAACGATTGCAGTCGAGGTGCTCCTTACCAGGCATACTTTTGCCTGCTCGCCTTTGCCATACCTCACGGCCCTTTCTGCCAGATATACGCCTCCACATCAGCGTTATACACCACCTCTTCCAGGTTGAAATTCGCCCACGGCGTGTATTCATTCAACCAGATTGCAGCAGCCGTCGTCATCATTTGCACCCCATTCAGCTCGCTCCAACCTTGTGACTCGTTCAGCCACAGGATTTTTGCCGGGCTCTCCGGACCCTGGTAGCGCATCGATTCAAAATAGCTCACCAGCCCGGTCGCCGGGTCGAAGCGCACCACGTAGGTTTCCTGCGCTTCTTCGAACGGCACCCGCAGCAAAGCCGTGTTCTCATCGACCGCCTCCCAGCGCACGCGTGGGTCAGTCAGAAAAATCGACGGCAGCCACAATGATTCCGCCCACAATCCCAGGTTGGCGCCCTGGTTTTGTTTCGGGGCATCGTCAACGACGCCAAACGGCAGCTCGAATAGGCTCTTGCCCTCCAGGTAGCGCTCGTTGACTTTGAACACCGGAATGCCGAACAGCGTGGCTTCGATATAATGCCGGTACCCCTGCCCAGCAATGTGGGTGAAGCGGAAGCGGGCCGGGATATGGAATGGGCCAAACGGGCGCATTTGACCCCGCCCTGTCAGCACCGCGGTTTCCACCACCGGGATCTCGTCGCCGTACAGCGCCCGGTAAAAGCGCTCCACCGGGGCAGGCAGGTCCTCCGGCACAGGGATGGTTTCCAGCACACCCGCAGGCTGCGGATATGCCGCAAACGGCCGCGGCTGGATGCGCAGTCCGACCCATCCCAGCAGCAGGATGACGACCAGGATACCGGCACCAATCAGGAGCATCTTCATCCACGGGTCCATATATATCAGCACTCCGAAAGATCAAATTTTAACCAGCCTTGTTTGCCCCCGAAAGCTCGATTGGGTACATGTCCAATACTTCGTAGGGCAGCTTAACCAGATCGAGCCGCCGTTTCAGTTCGGGCAGCATGTCTTGATAATTAACTTTGCGCGATTCAAGCAGTTCCGCGGTCATCCTGCCAGAACACGCCCGTGCCAGCGGCAACCAGCGCTAGCAAGCCAGCCAGAATGGTTAAGCTCAAGAGCGCATTGAGGGTCTGCCTGGATTTCATGGAGTTACCTTCCAAGTTCAAGGATTCGACCAACCGCCGGTCAATGAAAGGACGAAAACCGTCGCGAACTCGTTGTAGGGTCAGGGTCCGCCTGATCGGTTTGCTGTACTCACCGTGCTGGATGTATGCGCCTACAATGAATTAATATAGCTTTAATTTACTTAGACAAATAATGAGAATCATCCGGATTCTCGATGGCATTCGTCATAATGATGAATTCTACCCGCCAATCGTTCTTCACAGCCTCGTAGGGCATGCTTTGGTTTGTCATTAAACCCCCGAACTTAATACCTTTCGCCCCCCTCTCTATAGCCTCCCCTCCGGTACAATCCCCGCTTTGATCGCCGCCGTCTGCTCTGCACTGAACGGTGCATCCCCCAGCCGGGCGTCGGTTTCATAGCAGCGGAACATATCGGCGATGAAGTGCAGCCGGTCGGGCAGGTCGCCCCAATAGCGCGCCCCCGAGTCCTCCAGGCTGTTGGGGGTTGGGTCGATCTTCGCCAGCAGCCCCAGCAGCTCGGGGTTGGTCAGGGTCGTCAGCTCTGGAGGAAACCCCACCTTAAGGTCGTCCCCTAAACGCACCCGCTGCCCCGGCGGCAGCTCGATCGTCATTAATGTCTCAGTTTCCAGCTCCTGCACCTGGCGCCGTGCCCCTTGCACATAAGCCTCCACCGCCGCATCGAACCCCACCAGCCCGCCCAGAGTCCTCAGCGCCCAGCGCGCCAGCCCGATGCGCCAGCCACCCTGCGGCACCAACACATTCACCAGGTTGCTGGCAAACTCGTTTGGTGAGATGACCGGCGCCTCCAGCGCCGCGTTGATCTCGGGCTGCAGGCGGGTCTGCTCGTGGTAGCCGATCTCTAGGTTTGCCAGCAGCAGGAGTTCCAGCCGTTCCTGCGAGTCGTCTGTATGCAGCGCCTGGTAGTAATGCCCGAACGCCTCGCGCAGGGAATTCTGCCCATCTGGTGGATCACCCGGACGCAGTCCGGCGCAGAAGGCAGCGATGGTTTCCTGCTCGTACGCTTCGCTCTCCAGGCACGTTGCGTGGAACCGGGCGAACTCCCGCCCAATCTCAGCGAAAACCTTCAGGTTGCCTTGCGCGACCGCCGCGCTGGAGCGTTCGAGCGCGGCCTGCGGGTTATATGCTTGCATCCCGAGCGCCAGGATTTCATCGGCGTGCAGGCGCACCCCCAGCCGCTTTGCTGCCAGCGCAATTTCCTGTGCAGCAGTGCGCGCCGTTTCTTCGCTGCCCAGCAGGCCCTCCAACGTGCGGCTCAGATCCTCCTCGCGGATCGTCTGCCCCGCCTGTTTGGAAGCCCAGGTGGCGAATGTGCACCAGTTGGCGTACTCGCCTGTTCGTTCCACCAGCACCTGTGCCAGCTCGTGATAGCACTGCGTGATCTGCAGGTTCCGCAGCCGTGGGTCGGGTACCGCCGTGATCCGCTCAACATCCGTTAAGGTGGGTCCAGTTTGGTTTGACAGGGGTTAAACCTCCCGGGCAAATTCGTTCCAATTTCACTCCGCCTCCGCGAATTATAAACCCAAGTGTCGGGAAAACGTCAGCGTACCCGACTTTCCTCTCAGTCTCCTTGCGTCTCGACTGCGCCCGCCTGAGAAAAGATGGCGGGCGCAGTCGAGACGTGCCATTGAAAGCCAAACATGAGCCATCCCTCCATTCCTTCTCCTTCCGATTCCAAATAATTACGACAAAATCCATGCGATAATCCCCACCTCCTGATACAATCTGTACGAGTGGGATTAACCTTGTCCGCAGCCCGTCCTGTTGTTTATCATTTAATCGCTCCCTCACGGAGATTTCCCCAACGCACGCCTGTCCCCCACTGCCCAAACTATCCCACGTCCGTTCAATGCGCTACATGTCTGCGCATCCAACCTGGAAAAACTCTATGAGCACCAAAATCGAAACCATCATTATCGGGGGTGGGCAGGCGGGGCTCGCCGCCAGCTACTACCTCAACCAGCTCGGGCGTGAAAACCTCGTCCTCGAAGCCGCATCGGGGGCTGGGAACGCCTGGCGCAATGGGCGCTGGGATTCATTCACGCTGCTCACTCCCAACTGGTCATTTCGCCTGCCCGGCGCCTGGTACCAGGATTCCGACCCAGACGGCTTCATGTCCCGCGCCGAGATCGTGGCTTCCTTTGAAAACTATGTCGCTCGCTTCAAGCTGCCCGTCCATTACAACACCCGCGCCACCGCGATCGAGCCGCTTGGTGGGCGCGGCTACCGGGTCCGCACCTCAGACAACGACATTGAGGCCCGCAATGTCATCGTCGCCACTGGTTTATTCCAGAAACCCAAAATCCCTGCATATGGCATTGATTTGTCGCCAGCGATCACCCAGCTGCATTCCGGGCAGTACCGCAATCCAGATGCCCTGCCACCCGGCGCGGTGCTGGTGGTTGGCAGCGCCCAGTCCGGCTGCCAGATCGCTGAGGAGCTGTACGAGTGCGGTCGCACAGTTTATTTATGCACCTGCAGCGCCGGGCGCGCCCCGCGCCGCTACCGCGGCAAAGACATCTATGAGTGGCAGCTCCTGAGCGGCTTTCTCGACCAGACCGTCGACCAGCTGCCCTCCCCGCGCGCCAAATTCTTCAGCAACCCGCACCTCTCCGGACGCGATGGAGGTCACAGTCTCAACCTGCACAAATTCGCTCGCGCCGGGGTTGTCCTCCTGGGGCGCCTGCAGGGGGCTCGCGAGCACACAGTCTACCTGGCCCCCAACCTGCACCTCAACCTGGCCGCAGCCGATAAGTTTGAATCCCAGCTCACACAGCTGGTGGACGGGTATATCGCCCAATCCGGCCTGGACGCCCCCAACGAGACCCTGCCTGTCCTTCGCGACGGCTTTGACCTGCCCCAACTCACCGAGCTTAATTTCAAAGATGCCGGAGTCACCACTGTCATCTGGGCGATGGGCTACACATTCAATTTCGAACTGGTCAAACTCCCCGTATGCGATACCGACGGCTACCCCCTTCAAACGCGCGGTGTAACCGCCTATCCTGGCCTGTATTTCGTCGGTCTGCCCTGGCTCCACACGCGCAAATCCGGACTGCTGGTTGGCTTTGGCGAGGACGCCGAATACATCGCGGCACAAATCGCGGCTGGTTAAGGAAAATCATCCCGCCAGGATGTCCCACCAAACAGGCACCCCTGGAAACTGGTCCGGCATCTTACGCGCCAGCTTCCAGGGGTAGCGGACAATATTCCACACCATCGGCATGGCTGCCCTCTCTCGGTTTTATGCATTCAGGAGAATGGATTGAGCCTCTCAAAGTCCATTGGAACACAATCAAGGAGACCAATGTGGGCATCCATCAGCAGCAACAAACTTGAAATCATTGCCATCCGCGCCGAGGATGCCCATAAACGTAAAATGAAAAGAGAAATAGCAGAATGCAATTTTTTGCCCATCCGGGGACCACGACGGACCACCAACGCCCCACGTACCACCGAGAAATGAACTTTCTGAACTTACTAACTCATACTCACCCATTCCATCCACATCCATAACAATAATTGCGGATTTTGAGGTGTCCACCACGCGCACGAACGCGATTTGAGCTCCATCTGGCGACCACGTCGGATCGGCCTCGTGAAAACTTGCGCTCCCCAGCAGGTGCTGGTTGGAACCGTCTGCATCCATCACATAGATGCCAGGTCTGCCGCTTCGCTCGGAGTTAAAGGCAATGAGCTGATCATCTGGTGACCATTCAGGATCAGAGTTGATGCCGCTGTTGCTCGTCAGCTGCGAAAGCCCAGTTCCATCGGCATTCATCACATATATATTGGATTGGTAACCAAAGGCGATTTTCTCCCCATTGTGTGACCAGGACATGCCTGAGACCTGGGAAGTCAAATCGATCAGCTTGGTGAGATTCATCCCGTCAACATCGATCCGGTAAATCGCAAATGACACAACCGGATCGTATTTATTCCCATTGAAAACAAGCTGCCTGCCATCGGGCGACCACGCTGGAGACGATGTTGAATAAAATCCTGTGGTAAGGCGAGTGCGCCCTGTGCCATCGGGATGGATGATCTCAGTTGGACAGCTTGGGCATCCAACGCCAACCGAAACGTAAGCGATCCAGGATAGGTCTGGCTTTTCTATGAGGGGAAGATAGGCCCAAAACGTTTCATCGGCACGGACATGTTTTTGTAAAAACCCAAAGAGCACGATTAAAGCCCCGACAGCTATCGACAGCCATAAGCCGAGAGTATTGCGCTTGGGTTCCATGATTTCTACTGCACCAAAAAAATTTCCCGCGAGTGTTATATAGAAATGTGGTCAGGATGGTTTAATTATCCCGAAAAATTCATGGAAAAAGCAAGGAAAATTATGATTAATCCGGGGGTGATGTTAAGCAAGGTTTACCACCCAACCTGACAGCCTTAGTGCCAGACGTTAACCACTATGCGGCCAGACCTGGCAGTGGTAATAGCATCGCCTGCACACTCGCAGTCTCCCACAGAAAAACTACCAGGGTGTCTGTCCACAGCGACCCGTCAGCGGGTGCACGCGCCATGTGTCACCTTAGCCCTCCTTACTCGCTGCATCAAAACCCCACGCAGGCCGGGTTTCATCGCGATACAATACCTCCATGCCAGACAGCGCTGAATTTTGGGATTTTTACTGGGAGGTGCAGCTCCAGGCGATGACAGACCTGGGTAAACGCGAAGCCATTCTGGCGGCTTCCCGGCTGGTGCGCGCCCTCGCGCAGAGCCCGGTGCAGGCGGTGCGCCTGCTCGAACTGGGCTGCGGCGAGGGACAGGTGCTTGGCCCGCTTGTTGAAGCACACTCCCAGGTTCCCGGCATCCGCGCCTCCTGCGGAGTCGATTATTCATCCAGGGGGATAAAGAAGTGCCGCCGCGCCTATCCGGGCCTGGCTTTTATAGAAGGCGACTTCACTGAGCCGGATTTGATGGGCTCTCTCGGCCAGTTCGAAATCGTCTTGCTGGTTAACGCCCTGCACGAAGTTTTTTCGGCAGGTTATTCAGCGGCCCTCGGGGAAGTGGATATACCCGCCGCCAAAGCCAGCGTGACCCGCGCCCTGGCGCTGGCTGTTGAGCGCATCGCCCCGGGGGGCTACCTGGTCTTGTTTGATGGCCTGGAACCCGGCGGGGACTTGCAGGCCCCTTTGCGTTTCCGCTTCCGCCACGCCCAGGCACGCCGCCGTTTTGCCGAATTCGCACAGGATTACCGCCCCTTTAAGATAACGGCGCGTCAGGACACCGGCGACGGCAGCCTCGAGCTGACCAGCCGGGATTTCACCCGCTACATCACCAAATCCATTTTCCTGGAGAAAAAATTGTGGGAGACTGAGTGCCTGGAAAGTTACCAGTATTTCACTGAATCCGAGTTCCGCGACGCCCTCAGCCAGCTCGGGCTTGCCATCCGGGAGCTGCGTACATTGACAGTGAATTACGAAAAATGGCACGCCGAGGTGGAAATCTTAACGCCCGGCGCGGATTTCCCCGCCGAACACATCCTCATCCTGGCTCAAAAACCGGAACAGCCTGGCGCTTCTACCTGGCTTTGACCGGTGCCAGGCTGCGGCGTTCCAGCGATTTCCCCAACAGCCGCTCGATGGTGCGCACCATCGGCTGGTCCTCGGGGGTAACCAACGAGAGCGCTGTCCCGCGCCGGGTTATTCGCCCGGTGCGCCCGATGCGGTGGGTGTATGCATCCGCAGTATCCGGCAGGTCATAATTGATTACGTGCGAGATCTCTGATACGTCGATCCCGCGCGCCGCGATGTCCGTCGCCACCAGCACCCGCACCCGCCCACTGCGGAACTGGTCCATGGCTTCCTGGCGGCGGCTTTGTGAGAGGTTCCCCTGCAGGGAAGTCGCCGAAAATCCGGCTTTTTGCAGCTGCTCGGCCAGTTTCTTGGCCCGGTGTTTGGTCCGGGTAAAGACCAGCACCTTGCCGCTGCCGGACTGGCGCAGGATCTTCGTCAGGTATTCCACCTTCCGGGATTGGTCCACCGGGTAGGCGGCGTGGCTGACAGTTTCAACCGGTCGCGAATCCCCGATCTCGACAGTCACCGGACGTTTCAAGATCTCGTGTGCCAGGCCTCGGATTTCGGGCGGCATAGTTGCCGAAAAAAGCAGCGTCTGGCGCGCCGCGGGCAGGGCTTTCAAGATGCGCCGGATATCCGGTAAAAAACCCATGTCGAACATGCGGTCGGCTTCATCCAGCACCAGGATGTCGATCGAATTCAGGGAAACCGCCCGGCGGTCCATCAGGTCGAGCAGCCGCCCTGGGCAGGCCGCGGCGATTTCCGCCCCGGCTCGCAGCCGGTCGATCTGGGGTTGGGCACCCACCCCGCCGTAAATTGTCAGGCTGCGCAGCCCGGTCCGGCGGCCCAGCACCTGGATAGCACTGTTGGTTTGCTCAGCCAGCTCGCGCGTTGGGAGAGGATCAGAACACGCAGTTTGCCGCGTGGCCCTTTAAGCAGCTTTTGTAAGATTGGCAGCACAAAGGCCGCCGTCTTGCCGGTGCCCGTTTGGGCCAGGCCAAGCACATCGCGACCTTCCAGGATTGCCGGGATTGATCGTTGTTGGATAGGGGTAGGGGAAGTATAACCAGCAGCAGAGATACCCGCGTTAATCTGCGGGTGTAAAGCAAAAGTTTCAAAATTCACATCAGGTCCTTTAGGCCAAAGATTGAGCCAAGGCGAACCCCAGCCCTTCTGCACTATATCTGGACTTACTTTGTCTAAATAGTGCCGTAAGAACTCAGTATATCACACAAGCAGTAAACCGGGCTGCCCGCCGCAAGACGTCATCCCGCAGCACCTTTATCTCCTTTGGACGCCATAACCTCCACCAGCCGGTCGTGCAGCGCGTCCATGTACGGCTCAACCACCTGCCGCCGTGGATCGGCGTCGTACCACGCCAGGATCTCGCGCGCCCCCTGCCAGAACGGGATCACAGGTCGGAACTCCGGCACCAGCCGCCGGATCTTGCTGTTATCGAAAATCGTGCTGTGCGCCTTATCCCCCAGCAGCGATGCTCCCCAGTTCGGGTCGTACTCCGCGATCAGCTCGGACGGTACATGCACCAGCCGTGCTTCCACACCCGCCGCCTGAGCGACGATCTCGTGAATTTGGTTCCAGCTCAGCCACTCATCGGAGGTGATGTGGAAGTTCTGCCCCAGGGCATGTGGGTTGCCAAGCAGCCCCACCAGCCCCACCGCGAAATCCCGGTGGTGGGTCAGCGTCCACAGCGAGGTCCCGTCCCCTTGCACGACCACCGGCTTGCCTGCCCGCATCCGCCCTGCGGTCGTATAACCGCCGTGAAATGGGAAGAGGGTGCGGTCGTAGGTATGTGACGGGCGCACAACCGTGAACGGGAAGCCTGTATCCCGCCCGGCCGCCTCCAGCAGCCTTTCGCAGGCCGCCTTGTTGCGTGAATACTCCCAGAAAGGGTTGTCCAGCGGAGTGCTCTCCGTGATCGGCAGGAAAGCCGGCGGCTTCTGGTATGCCGAGGCTGAGCTGATGAACACGTACTGCCCCGTGCGCCCGCCGAACAGCTCCAGGTCGATCTGCACCTGTTCCTCGCTGAACGCGATCCAGTCCACCACCGCTCCAAATTTCATATTTCTAAGCGTGGCTTGCACGGTTTCGGGCTGGCGGATGTCTGCCTGGATCAACTTTGCCCCTGCCGGAGCTGGGCGCTGGCTTTGCCCTCGGTTCAGCAGGTACAGCTCGATCCCGCGTTCAATCGCCAGCTCCGAACAAGCTGAACTGATGATCCCTGTCCCGCCGATGAACAAGACTTTCATGGCTGCCTCCGAGAAAATAAATGATTTATCACACCCTCATTCTAACCCATGTAGGGTGAGCTTCAGCTTGCCCCAGCCGGGAGTACCCCCACCTGAGAAACTTCCTTTTGTCTTACCAAGTACACCCACGCACTGGCCAGTCGAAATACAACGGGGCGCATTTCCCTCAGAAAGAAACTGGTTCATCTGTCACTGCGAGGAGTGCGCTTTTTGGCGACCACTGTATTGTAGCGATCGGACATTCTCCTCTCTGAATTCGCAGGCAATGCCTGCTCAGAGGTTGTGGCGCTTAAACTCAGCGCACCAGCCCCTGCGGGGTCGCGCGCTGACATAGGCTTGGGTTCTTTTCGAATGGATCGCGCCCTGGAGCGGTGGTTTTCCCGATTATCACGCATCGTTGGGAGCGCCTGAGACCCCGCCATTCCGCCCTCTCCACCAAACAAACTTGCAAGCCTATCGCACTTTATCCCTATGCTAAAATCTTCCCATGCCCGCCCCAATGTTCGGACGTTACGAAATTCGCCAGGAGATCGGCCGCGGCGGGATGGCGCACGTCTACCTGGCGTTTGACCCTGCGTTCCGCCGCGAAGTAGCGGTCAAAGTGCTGCCCCCCCACTACCTGGAGAACCCGCTCCTGCGCGCCCGTTTCGAACGTGAAGCGCGCCTGATTGCCACCATCGAGCACCCCGCAATCGTGCCGGTGTACGATTTCGGCGAGCAGGAAAACCAGCTTTACCTGGTCATGCGCTACATGTCCGGCGGCTCGCTCGTCGACCGCATCCGCCAGGGTCCCCTCACCCTGGCCCAGGCCACCGAGCACCTCTCGTTGCTCGCCCCCGCCCTGGACGCCGTGCACGCCCGCGATATTGTCCACCGTGACCTCAAACCCGGCAACATTCTGCTGGACGCCTTCGGCAACCCGGCCCTGTCCGATTTCGGTATTGCCCACCTGTCCGAAGCTACGGTCGACCTGACCGGCGAGGCCATCATCGGTACCCCCGCTTACATGAGCCCCGAGCAGGTGCGCGGCGACGTCACCCTGGACGGACGCAGCGATATTTACTCACTCGGCATCATTCTCTTCGAGCTGCTCACCGGCCGCCAGCCCTACCAGGCGACAACCCCCATGTCGGCTGCCATGCGCCACCTCACTGATCCTATCCCCCAAATTTGCCTGGCCCGGCCCGAGCTGCCTGCTTCCCTCCAGACCGTGCTGGAGCGGGCTCTTGCCAAGGATCGCGACCAGCGATACGCCCGCGCTACTGACATGGCTTTCGACCTGCGCGCCCTGGTCGATGCGGCCCCCTCCCAGGCACAGGTGCCCGGCACGCTTCCTCCCGCCGCCACCGAAGTGGATACCCGCCCTGGTGGTTCCACTACTCCGGCTGCTGTCACTGAAGTCGATGCCAGTCCACCGAATTCCGCGGCCGCTCCAACCGGCTCACAGCCGCCGGAGCTGCAAGCTTCACAAACAACCACGAACCTGCGCTGGTTGGGCCTGATCGGCGGCGTGCTTGTGTTGGCAGTCCTGGCTTTCTTGGGAATCCGCATGCTGCTCGGCTCAGGCGCTTCACCGACTCCTTCTCCGACCCCCACCCCGGCTTTTGCGGACGATTTTACCGCCCCCGCAAATGGCTGGCCCCAAGGCAGCCAGCCCGGCGGCGGCTATAGCTACCAGGATGGTTCGTATCTCATCTCGGTCCAGGAGAACGGTTCTCTATTTTGGGCTGCCCCCGATCCCAGCTTTACCGACCAGCAAATCGAGGTCCAGGCCCGGCGCCTCGCCGGCGATCAGGGTTATTATGGGATCGTATGCCGCCTCCAGGAATCCGGTGACTATTATTATTTCGTCGTCCGCCCGGATGGTTATTACACCATTGGACTCTACATGGATGGCGAATTTCAGGCAATCTCTCCCCGCGGCTGGACCTTCCATGAAGCCGTCCACACCGGCGCCTCTCCCAACCAGCTCCAGGCAGACTGCGCTGGCGACCGCCTGAGCTTCACCGTGAATGGTGTCCTCCTGGAAGAGGTCACCAACCCCGCGCTGAGTGCTGGCAAACCCGGCCTGCTCGCCGCCGCGTTGGACGACCTGGGTTTCCAGGCGCAGTTTGACGAATTTCGCGTGTTTTCGCCGGTTCCTTGAAAGGTCCGGCTGGTCCCCCACCCCTTCTATTCGCGCATCCCAAGCGGAAAGTAAAGCGTGCGGTCGGTTGGCATGACCGTGACCGTGTCGGTCAGGTACAGCGCGCCATCCACCCAGGCATTCAGCGTCAGGGTGTAAATAGTGTAATTGGCCATCCCGGTGAGCGTGTAAGCCCGCGTTGCTTCCGGCAAGCCGCTGACCGGTGATGGTTGGTCTCCCGCCGGGCCGTCGTATGTGATTTCCCAGGTAATGCTGCCCTGCAGTGCGACATTTAACCGCCATCCCAGGTGAATCGCCCGGTCGCCGGGCATCCCGCTCAGCTCCAGCGCAGGGGTGAATTCGTAGGCCCCGATGTCGAAACCGATGCCCTGCGGGCGCAGGTTGCCCTCCAGGTCGCTAGTCACGCCTGCGTTCATCCCGGCATCGATCGCCGGGCTGCTGCCCAGGATGTGATAATCATCCCCGGCGGGGTCGAAAAACATGGGATTAAGGTTTACAAGGTCGTCTGGGAAATCTGCCGGATCGATCGTACCTCCGCTGTCGTACAGCAAGTTGTAGCTGCCCTCCACCGCGCCTCCATCTGAAGCCCAATAATTTGAGCCGGCGTTGTAAAAAATATTATTGCGCACGATGCCGGTCGCCCCATCCCGGAAGCCCGCCCCGTGGTATTGGATGTCCGCGAACACGTTGTGCACCACGGTCACATTGCGGATCTGGTGCACGCTCAGGCCCCAGGCGCCGCCGTGGGCAAAGATGTTGTTCTGGAAGGTCAGGTCCGAGGTATTGCCGTAATAAGCCGCTTCACCCATGAATCCCTGGTGGAAGTCATAGCAAATGTTGCCATCGAACAGGATGTTGTAGGCATGCTCGCCGTTGTTATCGAAAGTCTGGAAGCAGTCCACGTGAGCACTGCCAATTTCGCTGAAATTCGTGCCGTGGAAGAAGTTGCCGCGCAGCACGTGGTCGTCCCCAAAGAAGCGGGAATAATCGCTGTCCCCACCCCCATAGTTGTACAGCCGTTCGACTTCATTGCCCTCCACCAGCCAGCCAACACCCGAGATCGTAATGCCCATCTGGCTGTGGTAAATCGAGTTCCCTGCCACGTACGCCCCGACTGAGTCCCCGGAAATGGCCGTACCTTCCAGGTCATACAGGTAGTTGTCCACGATCTCGACATGGTCACTGTCAATAAACACCCCATCCTGCTCCGTCCAGCCAGTCAGCGAGTCATCGGTAGTGATGTTGAAACCCTCCACGCGCAGGTAGTGGGCGTATTTCGTGTAAAAGCCCCACATGGTCACCATGCGCCTGGGCAGCGCTTTAAATGTAATCACCTGCCCGGGAGCGCCGCGGGTCCGGTTGCCGAAGGTGATCCGTTCGTTGTACGTTCCGGGCTTTACAAGCACCGTGTCTCCCGCCAGGACTGTATCAGCGGCTTTCTGGATGGTCAGCCAGGGCGCGCTTTCCGTGCCCGGGTTGCCGTCACTTGCCTGCGGGTGGCTGCGGTCGACGTAATACGTCACCGGCGTGTACGGGTCTAGCACCAGCCCGTCGTACACCTGCACGTTATCGATATAAAACCAGGGCGGGTTAGGGTCATCGCTCGTTGTTAACATCCCGATGGCGGTATTGCTGAACTTTGCCAGTGCGGCTGGTGTCGTGTCGCGAACTTCGATGTCGTAATCAACGCCATCGCCGGCCCGGTCGGCTTTCAGCACGATGGCGGTTCCACTGCGCTGGACATAGATCTTAAACGCCCCGCTCTCTCCACTGCCGTGCGGCAAGCGCACCAGATCCTGCGGGTCTTCGTGCAGCTGCACCTCCACCCCATCCAGCATGCGGAAGATCCCCGCCTCGCTGCCCAGCCCCACCGAGTAATAATTCTGCGCATCCTCATAAAGCACCACAATCCGCCCCGGTTCGCTCCAGGTGATGCGCCCATCGAAGCGCAGGGTGTACTCGTCCGTTCCCATGGTCTGGTTCGTGACCACCAGCGAATCGCCCCGGTCTACACCCAATTGCAGGCTGCCATCCACAGAATCGATCCCCGCTTCTCCCGCGATGACCTGCCAGGTCAGCTCGCTGGCGCTGCTCGCCTGGCTTAAGCTTCCGTCCTGGAAATCATCCTGATAGAGCAGTGTAGGTTCGGCGGCTGCCCGGGCACTTCCTGGTTGAAACCCATACACCAGCCACCCCGCCAGCCCGGCACATGCCAGGCCCGCCAGCAGACTGAGAATGTCGTGTGCTTTCATAATCCTCACCTTTCGGTAAGATGGTCGCCTTGGATAGAATTGTCAGCCTTACTGTAGTGTTTTTTTCGCCGCGCCAGCAATCACCCAGTGGTCACGCCGGGCAAATTTCCCTGTTTAATGATCGAATTGGGGTTGTATCGTCCAATCCAGCCACCCCATTCTCTGCTCGAACGTGCAGGGCAAGGGCAGTAATTTTTAATCTAATTTTGCTGGTCAGGGGGAAATCCGCGCCAGTCCTTCCCGCTCGCTGCTGGAGGGAGAGTCCACATCCTTCAAAGCAGCCAGGCTAGAATCGCGTTCGCTGGACTTGTTAACCCTGGATGGGCAGAGCACGACCGTACTCGGAGCAAATTGCCTGCACTACGAGAGGCGACAAGCTTTAGCATCGCTCTGCAAATGGATCCGAGCTGAGCAAAGCACAGGCGATCAAGCCTGCAGGGTAATTCCAGCTAACAGGCGGGTATCAACGGGATCCGAGTGCTGCCATAAGGGCAAGCGGATCATCGCTCATCGACCCATCTACGCCAAAGAAGCGCATGACTTTGAACATAAAGGGGTTCTCAAGCATTCCGAACCACACGAAGACTTCTCGCCCTGCCGAATGTGCCTGGCGGATCATATAGGGATTGAGCAGCACCATTTCCGCCATGGGGCAAACGAACTGCGCGTCGCCGGGCGGCGTGCTGAGGCTGAGCTTCCACAAACCAGAGAGCGCACAGCGCCGGGCGTCAGGATTGAGGCGCTGGAGCGTTTCGAGCGACTCTGCCTCGAAGGATTGGATGACGGTCTGGTCTATGTAGCTGGCATCTGCCAGCACGCCCAGCATTGCTTGCTCGATGCCCGGATAGAGGTGCGCCGATTTGGCCTCCGGCAGTATCTTTACGTTGCTGGCTTTTGCCAGCTCCACCACTTCTTTGAAAGTTGGGACCTTTTCCCCTTGTCCCGCATCCAGGGTGCGAATTTGCTCGAAGCTCAGATCACCCACCGCCCCGGTCCCTTCGGTGGTGCGGTCAACGGTTTCATCGTGGATAACGACTAATTCTCCGTCTTGCGTCATTTGCACATCGAACTCCAGCCAATCGACTCCCTGGTCAATCGATTTCTGGAAGGCGGCGATTGTATTTTCCGGTGCATAAGCAGGCCCGCCGCGATGGGCAATGACCTGGTCAGGAGTCAGCGGCGAGCTGCGCAGAATCACTTGAATGCCGTAATAAACCAGCGGAAGGACGATAACGATCACGAGGCAGCCCAGTGCACCCCGGCGAAACGTGGATTTCGAGGAACCAGCCATCGTGCCCTCACTTTCGGAAACACGAGTTATCAGACCAACGATATATGAATACTTTACGTCAGGTCAATCCAGATTACAATAATCAACTGTTCGGAAAACTGGTTATTGCAAATCAGAACAGATGTGCTATAATCAGCACTACCAGCAAAATTAATTTTTCTCACAGGAGGCAGGAAATGGCAAATTTCTTATTACTGTACACCGGCGGCACTGAGCCCCAGGGCGAAGAAGAAGGCGCAGCCGTCATGAAGGCCTGGACGGACTGGTTTACCGTTTTGGGCGAAGCGGTCGTCGATGGGGGTAACCCGATTACCCCCATTGCGAAAACGATCGCCAGCAGCGGCGCAGTCAGCGACGGCGCGCCTGGCCCTCTTGCGACAGGTTACTCAATCCTCAGCGCCGGCTCGCTCGACGAAGCCGTGCAGAAGGCCAAAGGCTGCCCGCATCTGCAGGCTGGCGGTCAGATTACCGTTTATGAAACGTTTCCGGTGATGTAAGCCTGCTTTAACCAGTCACTGCAAAAACCACCAGGGCACCTGTCGGTCAGCAGGGATACCCTGGTGATTTTTTTTGCGATCTTTCGTGCGCTTATACATCCGCATTGTCGCAGTTTTTCCCCACCTCCCCAGCCAACCGCCATCTTGAATCGCACCTTGATCTGCTCTCTTGATAACCAGCTGGTGTTCGCCCTCTTGGACACCTAACAAAATTCCTATTGCTTTCACCGGAATACAGCCTATACTATCGTTAAGATGATTGGTCGCAGCGAAATACTTTGGCGGCCATCCCGGACCGGCCAATCATCTCCACGTATCCCCAGGTATCACCGGGTTGGTCAAAAAAATTCCGTAGCCCGCCTCGACCTCTTATCCACGTCCAACCGAATATCGCACACACGAAAGGAGTGCAGCATGTCCCAAAGGATCCCTAGGTTTACTTGGCGTCTTTTTATTCTTATATTGCTGTTTGCCCTGGTTTTCCCCGTGGGAATCAGCCGCCCGGCCCTGGCTGGGTCGGTCACCCAGGTCGATGAACCGTACGCCCCCGCCGCTCCGGGCGACCACCTGATCACCAATATCAACCTCAGCCCGGATTCACCCAACATCTTGCGCACCAACCAGCACCTTGACATCACCTTCAATTACATCTCGAACCAGGTGGGTGGGGTGCTGGTCTTTATCCGGCCCTTTACCAATGGGGCTTTGACCCCCAGTTATGCCGCTCAGCCCTCCGGCATCCTCCCGACCGGCAGCGGGCAGAGCAGTACATACTTCACGATCACAAGCGGGGAGGTGGTGGTCGATCAGCTCCGCATCCAGATGTACAACACCAGCCAGACGACGCTTCTTTTCGAAGCCTTCCTCCCGGTGCACTTTCTTTTCACCGATGCATCCAGCGCCGTTTTCAACGTCTCCCTGGGTCCTGATACCCCAGACGTCCTGGCGTTTAGCCAGAATGTCGACCTACGTTTCGACTACATCACCCGCCAGCAGGGCGGCGTGCGAATTTTCGCCCGCCCGTTTACCAATGGCGCGCTGACGCCCAATTATGCCGCCCACGGCTCGCCCCTTTACACTAACACCGGGGGCAGCGGCACGGGCAATTTCACCATCACCAAAGGGCAGGTCGTGGTGGACCAGGTCCGCATCCAGATGTGGAACGATCCCCAGACCGTGCTC
>CAWGNX010000009.1:0-20847 GCA_963824065.1 uncultured Chloroflexia bacterium
GATTACTCATTTCGCCAAGCGCTCTCGGCGGGTAACCGGGTACAGCGCCTGTCTGCGCAGGGAGGGGAGTCCCATGAAGTCGGCATCCACAGTCTTACTGCACTCATGTGCACCATTCTCATCGCTGCATGCTCCGGGAGCGACGGCGGATCGGTCTCGCCGTTGCCGCCCTCATCGGGCATGGCGAAGATCGACGACGTAAATGCAGCGCCGATCGCCGGCCAGGTGGCCGACACTGTGTTGGCAAGCGACGGATTCGGCGACCTGGTCGACGGCAGAACCGGTCTCCAGGTAGCCAGGATGGACGACGGGTTGCAGAAGACGCGCGGCTACGCCGCGAGTGTGCCTATACCCGCAACGACGATTGCGTGTGACATCTCCGGCGAAGTTACCGTAAGCGGTAATGTCGCGGACCCGGCTACCCTGTCCGCCGGGGATAACCTCATGTTCCGGTTTTCCGATTGCGACGACGGCGAAGGCCAGGTTCTGAACGAGGCCTTCGAGTTCGGTGTCAATCGCTTTTCCGACGACTCAGCGCAAGGGCTCGTTGATCTCAATGCAACGCTAAATTTCGACGGCCTTGAGATCACGGAAGGACAGGACGTAACGTCCCTGGTTGGCGACGCGGAACTGAACCTCGATACCACGATGCCGCCGGTTACGCGAAGCTCGGTATCCGGAGCTTCACTTACAGTCAGCGAGAATACGGATACGGTGACGCTCACCCAGTTTCGCTCTGATTTCGCCTACGATGAGGGCGTCGCTCCACAGGCCTTTACTGTGGCGGCATCCGGCATGCTTGCAAGCACCCTATTCGAGGGCAGTGTAGATTACAGCACGCCGATTCCTTTCATGGGGTTTGCCGGTGAACACCCGTTTTCCGGTGAACTGCTGTGTGTGCCCGACGAGCAATTGTGCTCAGGCCTGATTGCACCTGATCAATGTTCGCCGAACAGAGACCCGCCATGGGTTTCGGTGAGTCATCACGTGTACACCACCAACCGACTCCTGTTGAAATGACTAATCCTTTCATCGCACGGAGTTTATAATCGTGAATACAAATAATAAGATATATTCGTTCTTTATTACCTTGGCATTACTTTTCTGGAACCCGCTAAGTTTTTATTTATTTTACTCGAATACTCTGGTCTACTCCGAATTAGTAATCCATATTTTTTACTGGATAATATTTTTAAGCGGCATTCTGTTGGTGATTATCATGCAAAAAGATAAGTTGGGTGAAAAATTTAAGAATATTGCCTTTGCGATCGCTATAATTGGTATTATTTATTCTACATTTGTTATAATTGATCGAGTTTTTGGCTTAGTTACAAAAAATGAAATTGAGCAAATAAAAAAACAAGAATGGCAACTTTTTGAACCTAATACTACTGCAAGATATAAAACATCTGAGTATGAATATATTGTAAATATTAATAGTTTAGGTTTTCGAGATAGAGAAACCAATATTGAGAAGGGTGACAAGTTTAGGATATGTTGTGTTGGTGATTCATGGACGTATGGTTGGGGAGTAAATATTGAAAATAGTTGGCCCAAAATACTTGAGCAATATTTACATTCAAATGTATCGGAAAATATTGAGGTTATTAACTTTGGTCGGCCTGATCAATATACAAGTACATATAAAAAATATATGGCTCAAACTGTTCCGCTTTTAAAGCCTGATATAGTATTAGTTAGCGTATTACAATTAGATGATTTAGCCCAACTTTATCCCGACACTTTGACTTCTCAAAATCTATTTAAAAAAGATAATAGTCTTAAAGATTTCGCAAAGAAGAATAAAAAAAACAGTTATTTTAAGTTTCGTTAAATATTCTTTCAAAAATGTTTTTTCTTCCACAGACACACTTGAAGTGACATCTAACTGGCAACAATTATGTGCAACGATGATAGATACTTTGGGTCATTCCAGGGAAAGGTTTTATTCAGCATTACTCCTGGCATATTGGTCGGGAGCCGATCGCATCTATGTAGAGGGCGGAGCCCAATGGTCGCAAGGACACCTTTTAGGGGTTGAAATTGAGGAGACCTACCGTCGATTTTTAGCCGAATATGTTCCCGGGCACCCAAGACCTTACAATTGGCGAGTATTTCAACCCGAAATCGCTATCGTGCGCTATGATGACACCTGTTTTGACATTCGCCAGGCGTATTTGGGCGAATATCCCGGACCGCTTTTTGGTCATATTCCTGCAACTGCTGCAAACACTGAATGGTTGAACATCTGGAGCCTGCTTTCCCATGGATTTGTGCGTACCGACTCTTTATCGCACCAATGGGAAACTCGCCGCCTGGGCAGCCGTTCGTTATTTGTCCCGCTGCACAACGTGGCTGTGTATGACCATCTGGCCAGTTATGAAACCTTGAAAGGGTTGAAACTCATTTTCTTAAGTGGGGTCACCATCAGTGACCAAACTTATCAAGGTACATCACGATGTGTGCGAGAAGGAGCCACCTGCATATTGCCTCCACGATTGGCGCCCCCGGACTCTCATTTGGATGAGATCGATGAAATAACGGTCATAACAGATGGCAAAGGAAAATGGGTCATCGTGCCTGAATTTTACCGCCTGCATTACGAAGCCTTCTATGCAGGTCCAGCAAATAAACTCTTGAGGGAAGTACTGGATGGCCTAACCGGCGATGGCGACCACCTGGTATTTAACTTCGGAAGTTATCAAACACGCTTTTCCCAGGCAGGTGGGGATTATCCACGACACGAGATTATGACCTGCTACCTGCCATTAACCCAGGCGGGTGCAAATCCGGATATTTTGGAAGTCGAGGTCTCAGAAATTTGACTGCATCTTTAGAATATGGATATTGATTACAGGAGTTAGATAACAAGGCATGAATTCACGTGAAAGAGTTTTAGCAGCGATAAATCACCAACCAGTAGACCGGGTTCCCACCGATATTTGGGCGACCGGCGAAGTGAATGCGAAGTTGATTGCCCATTTTGGGTCTTATGAACGGGCTTTGGAAGCCCTTCACATCGATGGATTACCAGGAGTTTCCGCCAGGTATATTGGACCGCCGTTTCCTGAATTTCCTCAAGGCACTGATGAAAGCACAGCCATTTTCTACGGCATCTGGGGCATGCGTTTAAAACGCCAGGGATATGGTGACGGTGTTTACCTGGAACAAGCCAATTATCCCCTGGCACAGGCAAAAACCATTGATGACCTGGAAGCCTTTCCCTGGCCACGCGCGGATTGGTTCGATTATTCTGATATCCGCGCCCAGGCTCAAGAAATTCACAAAACTCACGCAGTGGCATGCGGTTACATGGCCCCATTTTACCTGCACAACCTGCTGCGAGGGCTGGAAACTTCCCTGATGGACCCCTACGACGATGATGAATTCACTCACCTTCTCGTCCAGAAGATTTGCGATTTCGAATACGAATATCATCGCCGCATGTTCGAAGCCTGCGATGGATTGGTGGATATCGCCCAAGTTACCGATGACCTGGGCAGTCAGAATGGACCGCTAATCAGCCTTAAAACATACCGTGAATTTTATGCGCCACAGCACAAACGATTTATTGACCTGTGTCATAATTTTGGGATTAAAGTCTTCCACCATGACGACGGCAGCATGCGCGCTTTTTTGCCGGATTTGGTAGCGATGGGAATTGATATCCTCAACCCCGTTCAATGGACCTGCCCAGGCATGGATATGATTGAGCTGAAACGCGATTTTGGTCAATCTGTATGCTTCCACGGCGCCATTGACAACCAAAAAGTGCTTCCCTTTGGCACCCCCGACGAGGTCCGCGCTGAAGTGCGCCATTGTATCGACGCGCTGGCAAGCGACCAGACCGGTTATATCCTGGCGCCTTGTCATAATTTGCAGGTGGTCACCCCAGTAGAGAACATCATTGCCATGTACGACGAAGCTTTTAATTATGGAAATTTTAACTAAAACAACATCAGTTCACGTAAAAATAATTTTAAAAAATAGAAAGGAAAAACCATGAACGAATTTGAGAAAAAACAAGCGACAATTCAATCTTTTCTCGTTGATCAAAAGGTCGATGCCTTGTTGTTAAACAAAGCCAGCAGCTTCGCCTGGGCGACCTGCGGTGCTTCATCTTATATCAACACCGCATCCACTGACGGCCTGGCTTCACTCTTAATTACCAAAACTGGTCGTTACCTGATCACCACCAACATCGAGGCCGCTCGTCTGGTTGGAGAAGAAAAGCTGGTTGATCAAGGATGGGAATTACGCGATTATCCCTGGCATGGGAATTCCAACGCTGTGGCTGACCTGACCGGAAATTTAAGATTGGCTGCGGATGGAGCGGTTGCTGGCGCGCTTGATCTCTCCGCCGAGATCTCACGTATTCGTTCGGTTTTACTGCCCGAAGAAATTGAACGATTTCGCATCCTGGGTCGGTTGTGCGCAGAAGCCATGGATGAGGCCATCAGGCAGGTAAAACCCGGTCAGACTGAATTTGAAATCGCCAGCCTGCTTTCAGCAGCGTCGGAGAAGCGCGAAGTCCAGGCAATCGTCAACCTGATCGCCACCGACGAAAGGATTTATGCTTACCGTCATCCTTTACCCACAGCCAAGAAAATGGACCGTTATGCCATGCTGGTGCTCTGTGGGCGTAAATGGGGGTTGGTCTGTTCGATCACCCGCCTGGTGCATTACGGCGCTCTACCCGAAGAGCTTCAGCGCAAACAGCAGGCAGTGGCTGAAATCGATGCCACATTCTTAGCAACCACTCGCCCAGGCGTTGTTCTTAACCAGGTGTTCGCACGCGCCCTGGACGCCTATGGGAAGACTGGATATGCTGATGAATGGCGACTGCATCACCAGGGAGGACCAGCTGGCTACGAGCCGCGTGAGTTTATTGTCACACCGACAACCGAAGACCTGGCGATGGTCAATCAGGCATATGCCTGGAATCCTTCAATCACCGGCACCAAATCCGAGGACACCATTCTGATTGGTAATAGTGAGAATGAAGTGATCTGCACAATCGCAGGTTGGCCAATGCTTTCGGTCATGGTGGATGGCAAGCAGTACCAACGACCGGCGATTTTGGAGGTTGAATAGGTAATAAATCCAGACAATCGTGTGCGCGTTGCCATCATCGGAACAGCTAAAAGGTCAGATTATCTTTACGGACCCATTCTAAAATCACTCGATCGAGACGTTAACCTGGTATCTGTGTGGGGACGCAGTTTCGATTCCGCCAGGAGATTAGGCGAAAGCCTTGAGGTGCCGTACTACACCGATCTTGAGCACCTGGTGCGCGAGACAGCCCCGCAAATCGGTATTGTTTCTGTAGCCTACAATGCCAACGGTGAAGTAGGATTGATGGCTGTTGAAGCAGGATTAAACGTGCTGCTGGAAACCCCAATCGCTCACAAATTAAGTGAAGCTGATGCCATTATCACTGCGGCTCAAGAGCGCGGTCTGGCGATCGAAGTCGCTGAACAGTTTCACCGACGCCCATTGGAACAAGTTAAGTTAAGCCTGATTCAAAGTGGTTTATTTGGGCAAGTGCATTCATCCTTCAGCGACTTTGCCGGGCATGGGTACCACGGGGTCAGCGTGATGCGCAGCTACCTTGGTTTCGACAGCAAGCCCATCCAGGTCACCGGTTCAGTTCATGATTATCCACTAACTTCCCACTGGTCGCGGCCGGGAAATTCCCACGGCGAACGCACGGAAACACAGGAACACGGGATGATCGAGTTTGAGTCAGGGCAGCTGGGAATATTTCACTGGACCGATGTTGGCTATGATTCTCCCCTCCGCTGGTGGCGCAGCAGCCGTTTTCTGGCGGAGAAAGGAATGGGCATTACGGTTGGTGTAGGTCTGGAGGTAAAAGAATGGCTGACCCTGCTCTCGCCTGATGGGGAAGCGCCACAGTTTATCACCTTGGAACGAAGATGGGAGCGCGTAGATGGAGGTGCATTGATAGCCATGGTCGCCCACACGGGAGACACAAATCAACCATTAATCACCTGGGCAAATCCCTTCGTACCGCGCAAGCCTGGACATGGCGCCCAATGGCACGACGATGAAATCGGCGTCGCAGGTTGTGTATTGAGCCTTGTAGATGCAGTGCGCAGCGGTAAGGAGCCAACTTATGGACCTTACCAGGCACGTTTGGACCAGGAAATAATATTGGCACTCCGTCTTTCCGCAATCGAAGGTGGTGAACCGGTCAAACTTCCGTTGGACCCAACTACGCAAACCATCTGAAGCATCTTGTTGGTAATGCGCCAGGAGCATCATGTCAGATATCCATCACATTTGTGTCGCTTGGTTTTGGTGATGTTTAAACAACCTCGCATAACGAACCTTCATGAAATTTATTTTTGCCCAAACACGTACCGAAAAAATTCCCTTATCGGTGATAAAATTTCACGGTTAAAGATTATTTATGAATAAACCCATTCAACCCAAACCTCAAAGACCTGAAGTAATCTTCCAACCTAAAACGTTCCGCCACATGCAGCGGGGGATCAACAAGATGGTTGATCTGCTCAGTCCGAACTCTTGGACCGCTCCCGCGCATGGTGGCAAACGACCCAAGCATCGCCAATAGAAGCCCCGAAATACTGGACAACGGTGCGACAATCATGCGCCGGGTGGTGCAAATCCAGAATCGGGATGAAGATATGGGCGCCATGTTCATCCGCCACGTTTTATGGGAAATGTTTGAGAAAGTTGGCGACGGTACTGCCACCGCCGGTGTCCTTTTTCGTTCGATCTACAACCAGGGAGTCCGTTATATTACAGCTGGTGGAAATGCCATGCTGCTCAGGGGATACCTGGAAGAAGCCGGGAATGCAGCCATCAACGAATTGAAACAGATGACCGGGCAGTTAGAAGGCAAGCGCGCCCTGTCTCGCCTGGCAGAGACAATCTGTTATGATCCGCAGTTAGCCAAATTGATGGGAGAAATTTTCGATGTCATCGGTGAGTACGGGCGTTTAGAAATCCGCACCAGCCGCAGACGTGAATTGGAACGTGAATACATCGAAGGAATGTATTGGGACGGGGGGCTTTATTCACGTGAGATGCTCAACGACATGGTGAATGTGCGTGCATACCTGGAAAATGCCCCCATTTTGATCACGGATCTGGATATCAATGAACCACAAGATGTCCTGCCGCTGCTGAATATGGCTGTAGAAAACAACCTTTCCAGCCTGGTATTGATGGGAAAAACCATTTCAGACCGGGTGCTTGGTTTACTCTTGAGTGAAACCAACCGCAAGAAGATTGAAGTGATGGCGGTCAAAACACCTGGCATCACTGTGGACGACCAGCGATGGGCTTTGCAGGACCTGGCAGTGCTAACGGGCGGTTCTCCGCTGCACCGGGCAGCAGGCGATCAGCTTACCAATGTGCGTCCGGATGATCTCGGTAAAATACGGCGTGTATGGGCAAATTTACGTTCACTGGTCATTATCGGCGGCAGAGGCGATGCACGACTGCTGCGACAGCATATCACTGACCTCAGAAAAGCTCATACCAACACCAAAGATCCCCAAATTCGCAAAAAGTATTTAGAACGCATCGGGAAATTGATTGGCGGTTCTGCAACTTTATGGATCGGGGACAGCAGCCCACTGGCTGTTGAACGGCGCAAAGAGATCGCAGAACGCACCGCGGATGCCATGCGCGGCGCCCTGCCGCGAGGGTGTGGTTCCGGGGGGAGGCTCCGCCTTGTTAGCCTGCCGTTCTACTTTACAGGCAAGGTTAGACAATATTGAAGAGGACGAAAGGCGGGTTGCGTACAGCATATTAATAAAAGCCCTGGAGGAGCCTGCTCGGGTGATCATTGACAATGCCGGCGTGGACAGCCACGACATCCTAGCTGATCTGCGTCGTGAACCACCAGGATGGGGATATGATGTGAGTTCAGATCAAATTGTAAACATGGTCGATGCAGGCATCTGCAACTCAGCCGCAGTGACCCGGGAAGCCATTTTCAGCGCCGTCCACGGGGCAGCACTCGCTCTAACCACCGATGTCCTGGTGCACCGCCGCATCCGCCCAGAAAGCATCGACAAAACAGGATAAGGTTATTTAGAAAATTATGGATTATTCAGACGCAGCTAACGAGGATTTCCTCTATGGTCTGGTGGTTGCTGGAAAAACTTATTTTGCCGCCAGGGCCTCGGGTCTTTATTATTCGCCGGATGGGCAATCTTGGAGGCTGGCAACCGAAACTTTAGATTTCCAACAAGCATACAGCGCGACCGCAGTAGCCGCCATCGTTACGGACACGGGAACATTATCGATTTTTATGGGTCTGGCTGGCGGACTGCTGCTTTCAAAAGATGGTGGAAAGTCCTGGAAATCAGCCAATTTACCCAACCCGCCACCGGTTATTTCCAGCCTGGTAATCTCCCCGAATTTCTGGCGTGATGGCGTCTTGCTGGCAGGTACGCTGGAAGATGGCGTTCTGCGAACAGCAGACCAGGGGAATAACTGGCACACCTGGAACTTCGGTCTTCTTGATCTTTCGGTGATGAGCCTGGCGATTTCACCCAGGTATTACGAGGACGAGACGGTTTTTGCAGGAACAGAAAGCGGTTTGTTCCGCAGCACAAACGGAGGCCGCGCCTGGCGGGAAGTAGAGTCCCCTCTGGATTTGACCCGGTAATGAGTCTGGCTCTTTCGCCGGGGTGGGAAGAGGGCAGAGACGAAACCCTTTTCGCCGGGACGGAAACGCAGGGATTGTACCGATCGAACGATCGCGGCAAGAGTTGGATAAGGTTGGGGGCAAGCGCTCTTCAGGAATCCATCCAATCAATCTGCCTATCACCCGCATTTACGGAAGATGAATATTTGATCGTGGTTGCTGGGGGTAAAGTCCACCTGTCAGTGGATGGTGGAGAGAACTGGAACAGCCTGTGGGATGAGATTACACAGGATCAATTAGCCGCAGTTGTGCTCGTACCAGACGGCATGCACGCAGGTCAAACTGCTCTCCTGGGTCTGGCAGATGGGAGAATCATCCCAACCACATTTCCTGGTACCGAAGGTTAAATTGATGCAGCCAACCAACCAATCCTGGACACCTCTGCCGCGCCAGGAAGTGATTAAAGCGTTAGAACGACGCTATCCCAGCCGTATCCCGATGATTCAAGCGAAATGGTGGGGTGAAGGATTGCATGAGCAGTACGGGGAGCGTTTAAATGAACTCGACCGCTACCCCCAGGACGCGGAATTCCTATGGATTGAACCGTTGGAATATTCGAAGATGAAATTATCCTGGGACATCAACCAGGCAGGTGCCCACGACTCTCGCATCGTTCTCGATGATTGGGACAAATTGGATGAATTCATAGAGAAGCTGCCCGATCCTGAGAACGATGCACAAATAGAAGATTTGATTCAAACAGCAGAACGTGCGCGAGCGGAAGACCGCTACATCCTGTTCGCCTGGTGGCGGTTGTTTTTTGAACGCCCTTGGGGCATCCGTGGGATGACCAACCTGTTGTTAGATTATAAAATCGAACCGGATAATATTCACCGTCTGTATACTGCCTTATGCGACCTGTACTGCAGTTATATCCGAGTGGCTGTCCGCGAGTTAAGCCCAGATGGATTTTGGACCAGCGATGACCTCGGACATCAAACCCAGCTTTTTATGCGTCCGCAAACATTCCGCCAATTCCTCAAGCCTTATTACCAAAAAATCGGTGAAGTACTTCAGACAAACCATCTGCATTGGTGGCTCCATTCCTGTGGAAACAACACCGAAATTCTAGAAGACCTGGTCGAAACCGGGGTCACAGTTTTTCACCCGGTTCAGAAAGGCACCATGGATGAGATCAGCGTGGCGAGGAAGTTTGGCGACCGCCTCACTTTTCTGGCTGGTCTTGATGTGCAGCACGTGCTGCAGGAAGCCGATCCAGCCGGCGTACGCGAAGAAGTGCGCTGGTTAATCGACACTTTCGACCGCTCAGATGGTGGGATGTGTATTGCGGCTGGAAACGGGATTGTCTCCGGCACCCCCTTCGAAAATATCGAGGCGTTTCTGGATGAAGCCGTACGCTACGGGGCAATCCATCGAAAAGCCGCGGAAAATGAAAATCCCTGAAGTTTAGTGATCTTCAGGGATTTTTCTAAAAGACGTTCAGCCTCCGCTGATCTGCGGCAGGAAATGGACCTCGCTGTCTGCGTCAAGCGGTTGGCGCAAACCTTTTCGGCTGACACGACCATCCACTGCCAGGGAAAGTGAAGGCAAGAGGCGGTCATCCTGGATCAACCGCTCGCGGACACCTGGAAAGCGCAACTCCAACCCTTCAATCACCTCACCAACCGTTTTCCCAGGGATCTCAACCTGCGCTTCCCCCTGGGTCAGGCTGCGCAGTAATGAGGGGATAAAAACCAACGCCAAGTTAATCATCCTTCTTGGATGTGAGGATTGCCTGTAAAACTTGGTCTGGGGACATAGGTAAGTTGGTTAAGCGCACACCCAATGCCCTGGCGATGGCATTTCCTAACGCAGCTGGTGGCGGTATGATGGGCGCCTCGCCCACTCCGCGCACGCCATAAGGATGCCCAGGATTGGGCACTTCAACCAGGACCGTCTCGATCATAGGCAAATCCAGGCTGGTGGGCATGCGGTAATCCAGTAAACTGTTGTTGGTCAGATGACCCGCCTGATCATAGAGAAAAGCCTCGCTCAAGCCCCAACCAATGCCTTGAGCAACCCCGCCTTGAATCTGACCTTCAACGTAATCCGGATGGATGGCTGTGCCGACATCCTGAACAGCTGTATAACGCAGGATATCCACCTTGCCCGTTTCCGGATCAACGGCGACATCAGCAATGTGGACACTGAACGCAGGACCTGAAGTTTCCGGTAGGACCGCCGAACTGGCGACCACTGGACCACCAGTCTCATCCAGATGTTGAGCCAATTCCCTCAAAGAGATTCTCTGCTCTTCACCTTCCGCTGAAGAGCTCGAGAAATAACCTGCTTCATAAGAGATGCCTTCGGGTGACATGTCCCATAACTGCGCTGTGCGTCTCACCAATTCTTCAATGGAGCCTCGAACCCACTTCATAAGTAGCCCAACCGGTAGCGAAGGTAGTGCGGCTGCCGTAGCTGCCTTCGGTATATCCCACCGAATTCGTATCCGCTACGCGGACATTGACCTGTTCTAATGGTATCCCCATCGCTTCCGCAAGCTGCATCCCCAGGGACGTGCGCGTACCACTGAGATCAACAGAACCTGTCACCAGGCTGATCGAACCATCCGGATTGACACTGGCTGACGCACTCGACTTACCACCATAATTCCCCCAAAATCCGCTGGCGATCCCGCGTCCAATCAACTTACCCGGGACAATTAGATCGGGTGCCGTGTAATGCGGATGGGACTTTGCAGCCGCGATTGTCTCTACATTCCCCACTTTTCCCAATTTATATCCGTAAATATTCCGGTCGCCTTCCTGGGCAGCGTTTATTTCCCGAAATCCCATCGGATCCAGGTTGAGCTTTTGGCAAAGTTCATCCACCACGGTCTCAGCCGCAAAATTTGCATTGGTAGCACCAGGAGCCCGGTAGGTTGAAGTAAAAGGTTTATTCACCACAACATCATAGCCGTCCACGCATAAGTTTTCGATGCGGTAAGGTGAAAACATGATCCCCGCACCTGATCCAACAGACGAACCCGGGAATGCCCCGGCTTCATACACCAGGGTCGCCTGAGCTGCTGTGATTTGTCCGTTGTGTTTCGCCCCCATCTTGACCTTCATAAATGAACCGGATGTAGGACCGGTGGCAGCTAATACTTCCGCCCTGGACATGGTCATCTTCACCGGTCGACTGCCGCTTTTCTTTGAAAGCAGGACAACCAACGGTTCAAGGAATACCCGGTTTTTACCGCCAAAACCACCGCCAACTTCCATTGGAATGATGTGTAAGCGTTTTACCGGCAGGTCAAGGATATCAGCCACCTGGTCGCGTACGCCAAATGGATCTTGGGTGCTGGTCCATAGGGTAATTTGGCCATCTTCCAAGTAAAGGGCGGTAGCGGTCTGCGGCTCGATATAACCCTGGTGTACCATTTGCGTTTCGAATTCCCGCTCGATGATCACGTCTGCTTCCGCAAAACCTTTTTGGATATCGCCAAGTTCCAGGCGCATGTGTGAGGCGATATTGCCTGGTTGTTCCTTTTTGATGCCGAATTGGTCACCGCGCAGGAATTCTAAAAGCACCGGCGCATCTGGTTGCATGGCAGATCGTACATCCAACACCGGTTCGAGCAATTCATATTCCACGGCAATCAAACCGATGGCTTCTTCAGCCACATGAGGGTTGACCGCGGCGACAGCGGCAATCGGATGCCCCTGGTACAGGACTTTTTCACGAGCAGATATACTACTGCTAAAATATCGTCCCAGCAGACCATCATCGGTCGTCAAAGCCTGTTGATCAAATTCTGCTAAATCCTGGGAAGTGATGACGGATTTAACACCCGGCAATTTCTCGGCTGCAGTGGTATCGATAGAAACCGGCGCGCATGCGCATGCGGGCTGCGCAGCACCGCGACGTCATAAAGCATGCCCGGCAAGCGGATATCGGCACCAAAAACTGCCCTGCCGGTAACCTTATCAACGCCGTCAAGGCGCTGTGGATTTGTGCCAATCACCTTGTAAGGTGACCCGTCGGCTCGTGTTATTTTATTGGTTCCTGACTTATCCATCGACCACCTCCTGTGCCGAATGCAAATTGCGCACAACTTCAGCGGCGTCCACACCGCGCGCACAATCTTGTCGTAGCCTGTGCAACGGCATAGATTGCCAGCCAGCCATTTTCGCACTTCCATTTCTGACGGATCAGGATTGCTATCTAACAAGGCTTTGGCGGCAATAATGATGCCGGGTGTGCAGTAACCGCATTGTAAAGCTGCATGTTCGATAAATTTCTGCTGCAATGGATGCAGTCCATGCGCACCACTGACCCCTTCGATGGTGGTGATCAATCGACCTTCTATTTCAACCGCCAATACCAGGCAGGAGTTGCAACCAGGGTTGGCTTTCCATGATCACGCTGCATGCACCACAGTTACCGTTGCTGCAGCCCTCCTTGGTACCGGTCAGTCCGAGTGTCTCTCGCAGCACCTCCAATAAACTCTGGCGAGCTTCACACAAGAACTCGACATCTTCACCATTTATTTTCGTTTTAATCCAAATTTTTTCAGCCATCTAAAGTACCTCTTCGCCCTGATCACTGCTTGCTGAAGCGCTCGTTTTGCCAACACCCCTGAAAGGTGCTTCCGCTGTGATATGGTCCCGCGCAAATCATCAATCGGGCGTGCTAACTCTTTCACCATCTGTGCAGCTTCCGATATCTCACCGCATCAGTAGCTGGTTTTCCGGACAACCATTCCCCGACTTCGGGTAAAAATAAGGGAACAGGCGCTACGGCAGCCAATGCTAAGCGCGTGCTTATCTATCGATTTCCCCACTGGGATTAAGGATGACCGACGCCCCCGCGCCGACCACGGCAATATCCATCTCATTACGAGGTGTAAAACGTAGATAATGGTGCTGAACTGGGAGCAGGTGGCGGGACATAAACGGCCACCAGGAATTCCCCATGACCTAAAGCCGTGCGCCCAGGAGCCAGACAAAAATCTTCCACCAGTACCTCTATCTGCCCTTCCGGTCCGGCGATGCGGCATACAGCATGATGAACGATCAAGGCTGGGATGGAATCCGCAGCTGGTGAGGCATTGCACAAGTTGCCACCCAGGCTGGCGTGTCCTTGTATTTGAGTGCCTCCGATCAGCGAAATAGCATCCACCAGACCCGGGTAGAGGGTGCCAATAACCTCATCCAAACAGATTTGCTGGCAGGGAACTGCCGCCCCAATTAAACAAACCTTCTTGGAGATTGCAGGAAAGCTCCAGCACTTGTGGAATCCTTTTAATATCAACCAACAAGCCGGGCTCTTCGGCGACCTTCACGCATCTGTACCAACAGGTCGGTACCTCCACAAGATAATGCAAGCGTCATTTCCTGTTTGGGATAGCAAATGGATTACCTCATCCACTTCTTTCGCGGCTACATAATTAAAAATCATGCATACTTCACCTCGTTATGAATTAGATAATATGGAATGATTTTGCATTAAAAAACCAGGATGAATTATATTGTGTTGTATTATAACCGTTGAAATTTAATATGCTTCGATAAAAATTGGCTCAGAACTGCAGCTACCAGATCAATTGGAGTATCCAATCGATCTCTCCACCACAGTGACCCCCTTAGACCTTTTTTTTGAGTTCATGAGAGTTGCCAAAAGAGAACATCAGATTTAGCATTGTGTTAAAATTAGGAACTGTATGTACTTTCCTGAATTTATGAGGCAACGATGTCAAAAAGAACAAAACAGAAAAAAGCCAAAGTGACCAAAGTCAGGGGTTTCGGACTTTCTTTTGTGGTCATCCTGATCCTGTTACACGGAATCTTTGCAACCATACTCTATGGCGTTCTCCGTACCGACACAGCAACCATTGACCGACCCTGGGTTAATCACGCTGATGATCTGGCATTCAATCATGAATATCGTTGCCGCGGTGGGTATCTGGTATTGGCAAAAATGGGCACTGTGGATGTACTTGATCTCCACCGGGCTGGCTTTGGTCGCCGGAATCTTAAGGGATTGGCATTTGGTCGGTCTTTTATATGATACTCCCCCTGGCAATCGTCGGCTGGGTTCTGCGCAGCAAATGGGCCCATTCGGGATCCAGTAAAAACTAAATTTCCCGGCTAATCACGCCAAGAACTTGTGCTAAAAGGCGTATTCCTTCGACGACGTGTATGGTAAGACCGCCAGGGAATACGCCTGTAAATCCTTTCCAATCGACCGGGATTATCCATACATGGTTCCATGCGCCCACCAGGGAAATCCTGTATTCCTGTCCGCGCCAGGTCACTTGGTTTGAAAAGCAACTCAAAATCCAAATTATCGAGCTCATCAAATCGCGGATGGGGAGCCAGATCAGGTGGTGACGCGATTTATGGTCATCCGTTTGCCAAGTGATCAACCAGGCGGTCAGCCAGCGGAACATGAGCGTCGCCCAAAAAACTTGCCAGCCAAACAAGGAAAAATCACTCGCCAACAAGTATAAAGATGCCCAGGTGATGGTGTACAGTAGGCGCCAGACCGGGATATTCAAAGGGACGGTTCGAGCGATTGGTGCGCGCCCAGCGCAGCGTCACGTCTCGACTGCTCGCGCAATGATTGAGCCCCCAATACGCTGGATACGATATATTCGGACAGTATCACCTTTTTTCCCCCCTCAATGATCCGAACCGCCAGTTGAAAATCATCCGCCAGGCAATCAGAGATGGTGCTAAAACCGCCCATTGATCGAGGCCGCGTGCCTTAACGCAATGGTTGCACCCATGGCGAATTGCATGTCGAGAAATTTCCTGGCAACCATAACAGAGGGTAAGAACATCACCCCCATGTGCAAGGCGCCCAGGCACGAAGGAATGGGATCGACATGGATGCCCCGATATGAACAGGTAACCAATCCGTGTTTCAACTTCCGAGAGCGGTCGCACGACCTTGCGCAAATAATTTGGAGAGACGCGGGATATCACTGTCACTGATGACCAGGAGGTCATGCCGGGCAACCTGGCAGAGTTCATCCAGCAATCCTACCTTCTGGTTCGCTGCCACCACCGGTACAATCAGCAGGACAATTCTCCTTTCTGCATAATTCGCCTGCAAGCGGCGAATAACCGGAATAGAGAAGGGTCCAGCGCATCAGCAACCGCAAACAGGATTTCATATTCCCCGTAATCCTGTTTGCAGAAGCTGGCAAAGTTTTCGTATTGATATGGGTCCAATCCCCTCACCGGTTTTAGGATGGACACCGGGAAATCACCTCCCCCAACCACCCCGGGGAGTTCGCTCTTTGAATGGAACCAAAAAACGTAAACTAAAACCGTGCAAACAATCCAATACAGCCAACTAGCAATAATTAACCGGAACGAGAACAGTAGTTATCATGATACATCACCGCCTTCAGATCCCGATAATTTACTAAACGATAATTTCGTTCCTGTATCAACGCCCGAACGGCAGGGCTGGTTAACGATTGGAAATCTTGCGGGTTAGGGCCAAGTTCATCCGTGGATTCTGTCAAAGAAGGATGGAAATAAATTTCTACCAGGGAATGTCTTAACGACTGTAATAACTTCATTGTATACATCTCGTCCATATGACCACTTTGCAGCAAGCCATAAACACGCCGGGCTGTTAATAAAGGAGGTCGGGTAACTCGTCGACGGGCTGAGGCTGCCAGAAGTCGATAGATGATATACCACACAGACTTGCGAAGAAAACCTCGAGTCTCATAGGATATGGATAATCTCAAATCATCCTGGGGAATGCGTAATCCGCTGGCACCATATTCATGCGCCAATTCGCACACCCAACCAAAAATAAGCGGATGCATGTGCATATGCAAATGGCTGTCCACATGCGAAAACGGCAGTCCGCTTTCCTGAAAAGCGTCGAACTGGGCACGCAGTTCCATCTTGAGTTCTCTACGCACAGACGAATTAGATATTAACCTCAGTCCAGCCAGCAAACCACTGTCCGGGAAACGATCCCTGCCATCAACCAGGTGTGGGATGAACTTATGAGGCAGGCAAGATTTCCCACAAACCATGACCAGGTGCAAGCCGACCGCCAGGGAGGGCATCTTCCGTGCCAGGGCTATGGCTTCCGTTGCTGCCCCGGCACTGACCATCAAGCTGGTGCTGGTCAGCACGCCCTGCTCGTGGGCACGCATAACTGCCGCGTTAAATATCTTTCGAGCGGCCAAAATCGTCCGCATTGATAATCAATTGCCCCCCTGGAAAACTAGTTTCACTATCTGAAACGCCAACGGTTTGCACAACAACCTCTCAAACGATTTTACGTGTCGGATAAGCGAAAAGGTAGTTGTTTTGGGATTATTTTTTCGGTTTCACCGCCAAAAATAATCCCAACTCCCTTAACCCAAACAGTCGTTATTTAGATTGTACATGCTTTCTATTAGAATTTCATCTTTTCTACTCTTAAATTCATTCAGTCGATCGAGACAGACTCACCTGCCCGGTCTGGCTGTCGAACCAGAAATCCAGGTAACCGCCATCAGGCAATTCAAAGGTGCTGTTGAGCTGGAGGCGCTTGCGAAGCTCATCTAACGTTCCCTGGTCTGGCACGTCATTATGAGACAAAATCCTCAACTGGCGAATCCTCAGCCGGATACGTGGAGACGGCTGCATAGCGCCTCTTTCCATCCTCAGGCAAGATCTTGTCCAGCAGGTCAGGTGGAGGCGTGGCGTTATGGCTGCCGTGGTGACCGACCTTGAGGAAATCTACCGGCTTGAGCAGCCCGCGGTTATCCATCTCCTTCCAGGAACGTAACTCAGCATCACCCGGAAACAGCAGGCGAAAACCGCCCCATTCCAGGCACAACACCAGGCTGGTGTTGTTGGCTGCTTTGTCAATCGCCAGCAGGTTATCTGCATAGGCCGTCTGTCGAATCTCAACCAAATTATAAAAAGTGCTGGCATCAACCCCTGCCGGAGGCAGTAGGTTTGGCCAGGAGGCGTCCTTTGCGGAAGATTTCCGGCTGGAACCAACCAATGCCAACGGTTGAAAACGTCCGTAATAAATGGAAGTATCCGCTTCAGGCGCCCATAATTCGAGCCTCGCTGACTGGAAAGGAAGCATGCTCGATAAGTCCGTCTGCCGATGAACATATCGAGGGTCAGGCACGAGGCTGCGCAGGTATTCGACGCACTCCTCCGTCTTATTGCTATTGATCGCCAGCAGTCCTTTCACCCAAGGGGGAACAGATGGTTGTGTTCCTGAATCTTCCTGTGCTGCTCCCATGAACTTGTCGATTTCATTCAGCATGTCAAGGGCCTGAATTTTCTTTTCCTGCGCATCAGGGTATTGACTGGAATAATCTGGGTCAGCAGAGACCGTCAACCAGGCTTGCTGCACATTCAGCTTTTGTTTGAGTGGTTCATCAAGTCCGAGGTTGTCGGAGGCAAACGGCAGACCCTGGACGTGGTCCATGTGCTCGTGGGTCATCACGTATAGATCCAACGGTTGTCCATCGAGCTCTTTCAAGATGTCCTCCACGACCGACAGGAAAACCTGGTTGATCCCTCCCTGTGAACTGGTTGAATTGCCCACGTCGATTAAGATATGGCGAAACCGGGTCGTCTCACCCGCCTGCGCTTCCGGTATGGAGATCAAGATCGCATCGCCAAAACGCACATTGTAGATACGGACGCGTAAGCTTATCCAACTTACACCTCCTGAATGATGTGCAGCAGCCGGGAAGCTCCGCGGATACGTAAGACATCCCCGGTAGAGACAATATTGAGCGATGAACGCAGCTGCCGTCCATGAGGCCCGGTCAATGTACTTTTCGAGCGAACCAGGCCTCGTTCTACAAGGCTGCGCGCCATCTCATTGCGGTTCATCTCCTGGTCATCCAAAGCGCCTTTTTGTGCAGCCCTGGCACAACTCAACAATACGCGCACCTGATGGGTGATCCAGTCCACCGCCAGGGTGGTACCGACGGTGATCTGCCTGCGAGCAGGGAAGCGGCGGTCCAGCACCGCTGGATTCTTCCTGGTTCCAATAAACCTTGAAAATCAGCTCCGGGACATTCTCCGCAAACGGACGTTCTTGTTCATCCCGGTGCCAGTACTGCTTGCTGGCTTTTAAACGCGGTCAACCTGGAAGGAGATGCCATTTGGGATGCCCAGCAGCGAGCGATTTTGGTTGGCGAACTCGTAGGCTGCCCAATTGCTATCCAACAAGTCCACCAGGTCAACCTTGTCCAGGACACAATCCTGTACTGGCACCTGGAGGTCGCTTTCTTGAGCGATGATTTTTCGACGGACGAACTCCTGGCGAATCCAATCACGTTCCTCGGTGTCTTCGGGGTGGAATACCTGGTCTGCCGCGATGAAAGCACGACCATAATCGGCAAAAGATACTTCCCCAGGCGGCAGGTAATCCAACGCCCGCAGAAGCATGCGCTTGAACTGGTTACCGCTGTCCACCAGTGCTTTACCAGAAGCGGAATATTCACTCACCCCTTGTTTTTCAGCTATTTCCTTCTTTCGCCGGTTGAAGATGTTCATCAGCATGCTATAGAAAGCCCCGGTGAGTACTTCGCTGAGTGCGTGCGGTTCCACAGGATTGACTTCGTCGAGGGTCTTATGGTTCAACAGGTTGCGCAATGCACTTTGACCCATTGCCATGCCAAACTGTTCTGCGATGCTGCTGAAATGAGTAGATTGGTCGATTGAACCGCCAGTTTGTTTGAGCACTAATTCCACCAGCTTGCGGCTGCGGATGGACATGAGCAGGGCGGTGATATCGGCGATGGCTTCATGCAGTGCCAGGGATTGGGGAGTAATTGCATTGTAGAGGTGCGGGCAGATGCCGTCGAGGACGGCATGACCCGTCTCGTGGGCTACGATGTCGCGTGACAGGCTGGTATGGATCATCTCCTGCAGGTTGAATGGATTCTTAAAAGAGAAAAACTGCAGGCTGCGCGAGTCTCGTTCGTAATAGGCATTCTCCCACAGCCCGGCGCGTGGGATGACCAGCAGCTGCGGGGAGTCAAATGCCCAGCGCAGCCGCCTGCCTAGAACGTCTGGTTCTTCGTACATGTACATGGTCTTGAGCACGGTGGAAAAGGCGCTGACCTGGTTAAGGGGCGTGATTTCAACCTCACCCTGGTCAACATCATACTTCCCCAGCACCCTTCCTGGCGGAGGTGGAACAGAAGCGTGCCCCCTGGACCAGTTTCCCTGTAACCGAATCGAAATCCAGCACCGCCACGCGCTCACTCACCGGACCATTCAGGAAATATGGCTCCTCCTCGATATCGAAACCTTCGACGATGGTTTCAGTGCCGTGCGCTGCAAAGCGCGGATCCTGCACCATCATGGGAACTCGAACTTTCATCTGCCTGCCTCCTTTAGGGTCTTGTCCCGGTAAAGGGTTAACCTATATCATTTTAGATTTCTTAATACCCACCTAGTTAGAGCTACAGGAAACGTTTATCGAAACGGTTTAGACCAAGTCATTATTCGTCTTTTTTGTAACCGAACCACACCCTTGACGCTTACCTTGACCCAATTTTTCAACCGGATCCAACCATGCTGACTTTTCCTTTTAACGCAAGATGCTGCAAGGCGATGATGGTCTTGGCGTCCTGAATTTCACCATCTTCTACCATCTGCAAGGCTTTAGCAAAGGGCAGCGTGACCACCTGCGTGTCCTCGCCTTCAGCCTTTAGACCACCTCCTTGACCCACCTGTTGGGCGGCATCCACCTCACCGAAGAACAGGTGGATGCGCTCGGAAGTACCGCCCGGGCTGACAAAGAAGGTCGCAATAAGGTGCAGGTCATCTTTCACCTTGTAGCCAGCTTCTTCAATAAGCTCACTATGAGCCACCGACACAATCGAACGTCCAGCCTCGATCACACCGGCGATGATCTCCAACAACCACGCCCGGCGAGCTCCATCCCCCTGGCGCGCCTGCTCATCCAGCGTGGTAAAGACGGGGTAACGGAACTGGCGCACCAGGATCACTTCGTGCGCTCCTGGATTGTACAACAGCACCCCGACCGAGTCGCCCGCGCTCGAGTTGCATGCGGGTGATCGGATCGCTCATGCGCCCATCGTAGAGTCGATATTGCAGCCTGGCTTGATCTACCCGAAATAAATCGCCAAATTCATAATCGGTGTTTACCTCCAGCAGCTTCACCCAAGGAAG